>OZ245813.1:0-3025000 GCA_965228445.1 Candidatus Endolissoclinum sp.
ATCCGGGAACTTATTAGACGTGGAATGCTTTACGAGGACGTCGTTGATTCAGACGTCGATTTGCCCGATCAGCGGGAAATGAAGTCGACTGAGTATAGGGCTATTCCCGTCGAGGAATGATGTCCGCGCTATAGGAACAGTGCTTCTTTAGACTGTAAAAAATGCCGATGCCCAGCTCACTGAGCTGGGCATCGCTGTTTCAGGCGTGTGGTGCTCGGGAGAGGGCGTCACATGGGCCGTCGGCCGCGGATCGCTCCGGCGACGGCGCTGATCACCAGCAGCACCAGGAACACCACGAAGAGGATCTGGGCGATATCGGCGGAAGCAGCCGCAATGCCGCCGAAACCGAATACGCCGGCGATAATCGCCAGCACGAGGAACATCAGGCTCCAACCAAGCATTTGTGTCTCCATCTTTCAGTCAGCGCTGGCGACCGAACGGATCCAACGCATTGTGTTGCTGTGTGCAGGGGAAACGCGGAATCAAAAGAACGGTTCCGTAAATGCGCCGACAAAATCTGGGGATGTTGGGGGACGGCAAGTGCAGCCCGGTCGGCGACAGCGCCGCCGGACGCGCAATGCATGCGCTTTATTTAATGTATGCCGCGCGAAGCAGGGGACGCCGCATGGCGCCCTGCCGGCGGCGCCGCGGGCTGCCGGGGCCTCGCGCCCGCATGGATAGGGCAAGCTATGAGAAACATTGGAGAATTCAGGAACCCCGTTCGGGGGTGAGTCGTTGTCGGGACATGGGGGCGGTTGGAACCCATACCGATCGTGCCATGCGGGACCCGACATCGACCATCGGCCGGCACCGCCTGGTGCCGCTGTTGCAGCGGGTCCTGTTTCCCTATCAGAAACAGGAGACACGCATGACTATGAAGACCCTTCTCCGTCGTTCGACGCCGTTTGCGCTGGCCGCGCTGATCAGCACGCCCGCGACGGCCGGTCTGATCTTCAACGACGTCGCCGAGATCCGCGACCGCGCGCCGGCCGGCAACACGTTCAACGCCGAGCTGGTTCAGGAATACAAGAAGATCGCCCTGTTCGAGGCGGACGAGATGTATGACTGGATCGATGCCGAGAACCACGCGACCAAGGGCAACATGGCCGCCGAGGGCAAGACCCCGCTGCCGTACACGCCGAGCGACTGGAACATCGAGAGCGAGGCGGAGCTGCGCGAGCTGGAGCTTGCCCGCGCCGAGCTGGTGACCATTCTCGACGACGGCGCGCGGACCAGCGCCCCGCATGAGGCCGCCGTCGCCCAGGCCAAGTACGACTGCTGGGTCGAGCAGCAGGAGGAGGGGCACCAGCCCACCCATATCGCTGCCTGCCGCGACGCCTACCTGGCGGCGCTGGACGATCTGAAGTCCGCGGTTGCGCCGGAGCCGGTCAAGACCTCCGCCGTGGTTCAGGACGAGATCGCCCGACAGACCGTCTATTTCGACTTCGACCGTTCGACCATCACCGGCCAGGCTCAGACGAAGATCGACAGCTTCGTCGCCCAGATGAAGCAGATCCAGCCGGTCGTCACCCTGTACATCGCCGGCCATGCCGATACGACGGGCTCCAACGAGTACAATTACAATCTGTCGATGGACCGTGCCGCGTCCGTGCGTGCCGAGCTCGAGCGCCAGGGCATGACTGTCGGCGATTACAGCGACCTCGAGATCGAGGCCGAGGGCGAGACCAAGCCGGCCGTGCCGACCGCCGACGAGGTGCGCGAGCCGCGTAACCGCCGTGTGGAGATCATCGCCCACGGCCAGGTGACCAAGGTCATCGACCAGACGGCCGCTGTCAGCAGCCAGTAACGCATCGACACCTTCGATATCGATACCTTGGATACAGTGAAGCCCCCGCCGACCGGCGGGGGCTTCGTCGTTTCGTCTCGCTGTTAGCCGCAGGTTGAGAAGCGCGCCTTATCCCGATCGGGAATCAGGGCTTCGGCCGACCCAGAGGGAGTTCCTCCGCCGGCTTCACACCCTGCTTCGACGCGTCCAGGCCGAGCCTGATGAGCATACGAATGGCGCTTGACCGCGAATTGACGCGGTGTATGAATCGCCAATCCTCGATTTCACCCAATTCGTCATCGTTCAGCATGATCTGCAAACGTTCGGTGCGTTTGCCGCGAGTTTGTGTCCCTTCCGTCATAGTATTTTCTGATCCTTCCGGCGGGGGGCCAGTTCGTATCAAGGCAGTCCCATTGTGATCTTCCATGTGGACTTACTATCTGCATTTAGGTGTCAGATCTTCATCATGGGTTAATGTATAGGCGTTTTCCGGAAGGACTTTATTCCACAGGGAACGATGACATGGTCACCGACGCAGCGGGCAAGCAGTTGAATATCATGACCGAATATCTGTTCCGCAAATTGTCGGGAATGATCGCCGTCACCGACGTGATGAAGTCCGCCTTTTCGGTGGTGTGTACGGACAAGGTCCGCTTCGCCAAAGGCGACTACATCGTTCAACCGGGCCACGATTTTCGCTCCGTCTACCTGATCGTCGAAGGCTGGGCGACGCGCTCCAAGCTGACCAGCAACGGGGCGCGGCAGATCATCAACTTCGCGATCCCGGGCGATATCCTCTGTTTCAATGCGGCGCTGTTCGACAAGGCGGAGGTCTATGTCCAGGCGCATACCGCGTTGAACGCCTTCTCCATTCCGATCCGGCCGTTCTCGGAGCTGCTCAACAACCAGCCCCAGCTCGCGGTCGCCCTGGCCTGGACGGCGGCACAGGAGGAGGGGGTGGTCTCCGAACGGCTGCTGTCGCTGGGGCGCCGCAGTGCGCGTCAGCGCGCGGCGCATCTGCTATGCGAGATCCATCGCCGGCTGCAGGTGGTCGACCTGGTGCGCAGCGGCGAGCAGTTCCAGCTGCCCCTGACCCAGGAGGACCTCGCCGACTCCCTGGGCATCAGCATGATCCACACCAACCGCGTTCTGCGCGATCTGGTGCGGGGCGGTCTCATCGCGATGGAGCGGAATTCGGTCCGTCTGCTCGACCTCGACCGACTGCGGGAGATCAGCGAGTTCTCCGACGACTATCTGCATTTCCCGGAGGACCAAAAGAAGTAAGGGGAAGGAACCACAGTTCCTTCCCCTTGCGGTATCCGACCACCGATGTCGGTGACGTCCTTCCCGGAGGCGGCTCGGCGCCGCGGTCCGGGGTAACCGTGTCCCGGTCAGTCCTTCTTGGACTCGTCCAGGATGTAGCCCGTGCCGGCGCCGACGGCACCGCCGATCGCTGCGCCGCAGGCCACGCAGCCGCCCGTCACAGCGGCACCGGCCGCGCCGACGCCGGCGCCGATGGCGCCACCGGACAGAGTGCTCTGCTGGGTGCTGTTCATGCCCGAGCAGGCGCCCAGAGTAAGGCCGGCGGTCACCAGGGCAGCGGTAGCAAGCTTACGCATGGCTCAATCTCCTCGCTGTTACATTCTGAGTGGGAAACGCACATCCGTCGGTGCGGTTCCCGGTGGTCCCCCTGGCTTGGAAAAAAGCTCCCTTACCTAAAGAAGCAGCCGCCGTGCGGGGGACACGGCGGCTGTAAGGGCAGGGAGGAATACGTCGATAGGCACGTCGTATGCGGGATATTCGCAGGCGGGGTCTTAGTCGGCGGCGTCCTGAACGGCCCGCTTGGTGTCGTTCACCGCCTCATCGGCGGCTTCGCCCATCTGCTCCATCGGACCGTCGTTGTCGTAGCAGGCCGACAGACCGAGAGAGAGAAAACCAGCAAGCAGACTGGCCCAAACGATCTTCTTCATGACTAACCTCCATTCTCAGTGTCTTCAGCAAGACCTCGTGTGTTCGCCGGGATAACGGACCTGCTCGCCATCGGTTCCCACAAATAATTTCCAAGCAGGGCGGCGGCGGGGCGAAGTGTGGGTCGCCGCGTTTCGTTCCTTATATGGACGAACCCCTTCCGGACGCCCCGCTCGGGGCCGCGTGGGACGGCGGACGAGCCTGGACAGCCGCAGAAAGACTCACGAATTCCGGAACCAGTGCGTCGGCGGCTCCGTTACCCCCGACAGAAATTCGATTGTCGCGCCCCGGGAACGGATGAGCCGGCCGGAGCGGGCAGCGACGCCAACGGAGAATCGACGGATGCTCTATTCCAGATCCTTTTTGGCCGGACTCGTCGCCGGATCCTCTCTCCTCATGAGCCTTTCCCCGGCGGTTGCCCAGCACGCCACGCCCGCGTCGATCGCGGTTCCGACGGCGGAGGACGTGGCCGCTCTCCCGCTCCCCGACATGCTGGGCGATACCGCACGCGGCGATCTCACCGGTGAGATCGAGCGCCTGGTGATGCAGGACGCCCTTGAGGCGGAGCTCGGCAAGGATGCCGGCGAGAGTGCGGTGCGCGGCGCCCGCATCGCTTATGCCCAGGATCTGTTCCAGCCGATCTGGTCGCCCGAGGGCGGCGCCTCCCTGGTTACGTTGAGCCACCGGCTGTTCGATTACGGCCTGCTCGAGGACCAGGTGGTCGGCGGGCCGGTGGAGCGGATCGTCGACACGCGCTTCAACGCGTCGGATCCGGCCCGCCGCGCGCAGGCCGACCTGCAGCTCACGGCGATTTGGATCCGCATCGCGGCCGCGGTCAGCGGCGGCTTGGAGGACGAGGGCGCTGCCGTCGCCTCCCTGCCGAACCAGCCGGCCCGCTCGGTGCTGACGACCGCCCTGCGCCGGGCCGGCGAGGGCGACGCCATCGGCACTCTGGCTCCGTTCGAGCTGGACAACGCCCAGTACAACGGTCTGAAGCGCGCCCTGCTGGACTATCGCGACATCCGCTCCCGTGGCGGCTGGTACGCGTTGCCGGAAGGCGAGCTGGTTCGCGCGGGCGACAGCGACCCGCGCATCCCGGCGCTTCGGGCGCGGCTGCAGGCCGAGGGCTATGCCATCGGCTGGGCGGACGAGGGCCCGCGCAGCGCGCCGATCGACCATCCGAACGGCATGTCCGAACCTCTGGTCGAGGTCGCCCTGAAGCAGCCCTCGAAGATGGGCGAGCGCGCCACCGGTCTGCTGGCCGATCCGACCGTGCTCGACGCGCCGCTTGTCGACGCCCTCAAGGTCTTCCAGTCCCGCCACGGCCTGGAGCCGGACGGGGTGCTGGGCCCGATGACCCTTGCCGCCTTGAACGAGAGCGTGGACTCCAAGATTCAGCGCATCGTGCGGGCGATGGACCAGTGGCGCAGCCAGGGATCGCTCGGCGAACGCTTCGTGTGGGCCAACATCCCGTCGTTCACCGCCGAGGGCTGGAATGCCGGCCGCCGCGAGATCCAGATGAAGACGATCGTCGGCCAGCCGTCGCGCGAGACGCCGATCTTCTCCGACGAGATCGAGTACACGGTGGCCAACCCGAAATGGTACGTGCCCGTCAGCATTGCCCGGAAGGACAAGCTGCCGAAGCTGATCGAGGACAGCAGCTACGCCGACCGCAAGGGCTTCGCCGTGTATGAGCGCAGCACCGGCCTGCGGGTCAGCGCCTCGGCGGTCGACTGGCGCGACCCGACCTCGGTGAACCGGTACCGTCTGGTGCAGGACCCCGGGGCGATGAATGCGCTGGGCGAGCTGAAGATCATCTTCCCGAACCGCCATTCGGTCTATCTGCACGGCACCCCCAGCGTCTCGCTGTTCAAGAAGGCCAACCGGGCCTTCAGCTCGGGCTGCATCCGCCTGGAGAAGCCGGTGGAGATGGCCAACTGGCTGGCGTCCCACGACACCGCGGCGAGCGAGGCGCAGATCCGCGCGGCGGTCGCCTCCGGCAAGAACCGGCACATCCGTTTCGGCTCCCCGATCCCGGTCCATCTGACCTACATGACCGTCACGGTGGACGACGAGGGGGTTCCGAATTTCTGGCGGGACATTTACAAGCGCGACCGACAGATCCAATTCGTCGAGCGCTATGCCCCGCCGGAGGTGCAGACCACGGCCAGCGTCGCCCTCGACAGCATGGGAACGACGCCGGCTGATTGATGCGGTTTGCCTGGACTTTACTCACTGCGGCGGTGCTGTGCGGCCTGATCCTGGTCGCCGGCCCGCCGGCCTTCGCGGAGAGCCGCGCCGTTCGCCTGAACGGTGACGCACCCCCCCATCCGGTCTGGCATCACCTGGTGATGCCAGGAAAGACGGTACGGCTGGACGTGCCGCCGGGTTACGCGGCGACCGTCGACGGCGAGCCGGTGTCCAAGCGCTGGATTGCGCCCGAGACGCCAGGGAACCACCGGCTGCGGGTCGTGAACGGGGACGGTGACCTGGTGCAGAGGGTCACCCTGTTCGTCCTGGTGCCGGCCTCTGCCGTCGACAACCGCGGCTATCTGGAAGGCTATCGGATCGGCCGCTACCCGCGAAACGCGCCGAAAGGGTTCATCCGCCTGGGTGCGGACGATCTCGACGTCCCGATTTCCCCGAACTTCAGGATCGGCCAGTTCATCTGCAAGCAGCAGCCGGGCTATTTCCCGAAATTCCTGCTGGTGACCGCCGCCAATATCCACCGCCTGGAGGTCTTGCTCGCCGCACTGCGCGAGGAGAAGCTGACCGACGCGCGCACCTTCTTCGTGATGAGCGGGTTCCGTACCCCCTACTACAACGCCGCGATCGGCTCGGCCCGGCTGTCGCGGCACATGTACGGGGACGCCTCCGACATCTATGTCGATGTGGATCCGCGCGACGGCGTGATGGACGACCTCAACGGCGACGGACGGATCACCAAGGCCGACGCCGACTTCCTCTACGATTTCGCCTCGCGGCTGTTCGCGTCGCGCAAAGACGTGCGGCCGGGCGGTCTCGGGTCCTATTCGGCCAATGCGGTTCACGGCCCCTTCGTCCATTCCGACGGGCGCGGCAGCAAGGCCCGCTGGGGGCGATAGCCCCGCCGGCTCTTTTGCCTGACAGCGCTTCGTGGTCGACGGCGGCGCCGCCGGCCTGTATCAGTCCCTCCAAGTCGCCATGATTCCTGCCTTATTCCTGCGTTAATCCGGTTCGCGTGCCCTCAGGGGTCGGCGCGGCTCAGCGCAGCGGGGAGAAACGCTGGTCGATGTATGTGCGGCGACGCTATCGTTTCTCCGCCTAAAAGTAGGGGAATGTCGTGTTTCGGGTGTTCTTGCCGTCGGTGCTGTTCTACGCCCAGGCTGCCGCTCATATCGGCTCGGCCGCCTATCAGGCCCGGCGCGGCCGGCTGACGAATGCCCGCCTGGTCGAGGGCAGCCACGCGCTGCGCCGGTCGCTGGAGGCGGTGGGGGTCCGGTTCGAGGTCTCCGGTCTGGAGAACACCGACTGGAGCGGTGGGCCCTATGTCTTCGCCGCCAACCACATGAGCGCGCTGGAGACGCAGATCCTGCCGTCGATCCTCAGCCCGGCGGCGCCCTGCACCTTCGTCGTGAAGTCCAGCCTCATGCGCTATCCGGTGTTCGGACCGGTGCTGAAGGCCTTCGACCCCATCGTGGTGGAACGGGCGGATCCCAAGGCGGACCTGCGCCAGGTGTTGGGCGAGGGCGGCAAGCGCCTGGCTGCCGGCATGTCGGTGATCGTCTTCCCGCAGGCGCACCGCACCGTCGCCTTCGACCGCAAGGGCTTCAACACGATCGGCGTGCGTCTCGCCCGGGCGGCGGGCGTTCCGGTGGTGCCGATCGCCCTGCAGACCTCGGCGTGGAGCGAGGGGCGCTGGCTGCAGGATATCGGCTGGATCGTGCCGAAACGCCCGGTGCGGTTCGCGGTCGGACAGCCGATCACCATCGGCGCCGACACCCGCGGCGCCCAGGAACAGGTGGTCGAGTTTATCGAGAGCCGGCTTGCCGCCTGGGACGCCGAGGCGCCTGCGCCGCGCTGATCCGACCTCCGCAGCGGAAACAATACAGCGGAATAATCTCCTGCCGGCGCCGGTCGGCTCTTGAGCCGGCCCCTGGCATCCTGGAAGCTCGCGCGGAGCCGCGCGGCCCGACACGGCCGGCGCCACCGGAACCCGACGGAGACCCCGATGACCGTGAAGACGATCGCGACCACCCCGTATGACGGACAGAAGCCCGGTACGTCGGGGTTGCGGGCGAAGACCACGGTCTTCATGCAGCCGCACTATCTGGAGAACTTCGTCCAGTCGGTCTTCGATACGGTCGGTCCGCTCGCCGGCAAGACGCTGACGCTCGGCGGCGACGGCCGCTACTTCAACGCGCAGGCGATCCAGACCATCCTGAAGATGGCCGCGGCGAACGGGGCGGCCCGGGTGGTCGTCGGCCGCGACGGGCTGCTGTCCACGCCGGCGGCCTCGGCGGTGATCCGCCACCGCCGGACCGATGGCGGTCTGATTCTGTCGGCCAGCCACAATCCCGGTGGCGAGACCGGCGACTTCGGCATCAAGTACAACATTCCCGCCGGCGGACCGGCGCCGGAGAGCATCACCGCGGCCATCCATGCCCGCACGGCCGAGATCGCCGAGTACCGCATCCTGGAGGCCGGCGATATCGATCTGGCGAGGGAAGGCGAGACGGATCTCGGCGGCATGACGGTGGAAGTGATCGATCCGGTGGCGATCTATGCCGAGCTGATGCGGTCGCTGTTCGACTTCGAGGCGATCCGCGCGCTGTTCGCCTCGGGCTTCCGCATGCGGTTCGATGCCATGCATGCCGTCACCGGCCCGTATGCCACCGCGATCCTGGAGGGCGAGCTCGGCGCACCGGCCGGCACGGTGATCAACGGCACGCCGCTGCCGGATTTCGGCGGTGGCCATCCGGACCCGAACCCGGTCTATGCCGCGGCCCTGATGGACGAGATGTTCTCCGCCGACGCCCCGGATTTCGGCGCGGCGTCGGACGGCGACGGCGACCGCAACATGATCGTCGGCCGAAACACCTACGTGACGCCGTCCGACAGCCTGGCCGTGCTCGCCGCCAACGCGCATCTGGCACCGGGCTATGCCGACGGCATCGCCGGCGTGGCGCGGTCGATGCCGACGTCGCGGGCGGCCGACCGGGTCGCCGAAAAGCTGGGGGTCGAGGCCTTCGCCACGCCCACGGGCTGGAAATTCTTCGGCACGCTGCTGGATGCCGGCCGGGTGACGATCTGCGGCGAGGAGAGCGCCGGCACGGGCTCCAGTCACGTCCGCGAGAAGGACGGCCTGTGGGCTGTGCTGCTGTGGCTCAACGTGCTGGCGGCAAAAAAGATGTCCGTTGCCGAGGTCATGGCCGAGCATTGGGCGACGTACGGCCGCGACTACTACTCGCGCCACGATTACGAGGAAGTGGACAAGGCGGCCGCAGAAGCCCTGATGGACGACCTGCGGGCCATTCTTCCCGGGCTGCCGGGCGAGACCGTCGACGGTCTGTCCGTCACGGAGGCCGACGATTTCTCCTATACCGACCCGGTTGACGGCTCCACCGCCTCGAAGCAGGGCATCCGCATCGTCTTCGGCGACGCCGCCCGGGCGGTTCTGCGACTGTCGGGTACCGGCACGGTGGGAGCGACCCTGCGGGTGTATCTCGAACGGTTCGAGCCCGACCCGTCGAAGCAGGGAGACGATCCGCAGGCCGCCTTGGCCCAGGTATCGGCCGCCGTGCACAAGCTCGCGGGCATCCGCGATCGGCTCGGCCGCGAGGAACCCGACGTTCGCACATAGGCCGCCCGGCCGCACCCGGCCCGAGCCGCCCATTCCGCAGATCACGCGCAGCCGGCGCCACTCTGTTCGAGTATGACGGGATTACGGTCTGTGAATTGCCGCTTAATTCTTGCATACTCAACGAAACTTCTGCCGTTCGACGTCAGAAAGTGGAGAACCGGATTGCCGAATCGGCGTTTAATTGGTCATGTGTGGTTGGACGTGGATTCCGCGCGGGAACGCGTGAGTCAGGTAAGAGTGGGCTATGCGGAAATGGCTTAATCATCAGAGTGTGCGCCCGCTTCGCCGGTTTCTGCGCGCCCTGAACGTGGATACGGTTTGGGCGGAAGAGTGGCTGCGGCTGACCTATGCCAGCGCCGAAACCGATGAGGCGCTGAGCGGGACCGCGACGGCCTCCGCGAAGTTCAACGTGTTCCAGGACTTCTTCCGGGAGTGGGTTTCCCACAGCGATGCGGAAGACGGTGACGGGAACAGGGACGACGCCCAACCCTTCACCGACGAGCGGCTGCGCACCTTCGTGCCGAACCTGCCGCCGGCCTCCGAACAGATGCTCCTGCTCTGCGACTTCGTTGGCTTTTCGGTCGAGGAAGGCGCGAAGCTGCTGAACGTCGATGCCGCCAAGGGCGCAGCGCTGCTGGAGGAGGGCCGGAAGCTTACCCGGAACCTGCCGCCGCTGCCGGTCCTGATCCTGGAGGATCACGGCCTGATCGCCCAGGACCTCTCCGACATCATCGGGGAGACCGGCCTGTCGGTGATCGGCATCGTCACCAACGAGGCCGACGCCATCAAGGTTTCCCGCCGGAACTGGCCGGAGATCATCGTCTCCGACCAGATGCTGGAAGGCGGCGATACCGGCCTGCAGGCGATCGAAAAGCTGCGGGCCGACGGCGAGTTCGCGACGATCTACGTCACCGCCTATCCGGACGAGGTCCTCACCGGCCTCGACGACGAGCCGGCGGTGATCGTCGCCAAGCCGTTCAAGCCGGAGGCCATCCGCGCCGCGCTCGGCTATACGATCGCCGCTCGCGAGCGTCTCGGTTCGGTGATCGATGCCGAGGCCGAACGCGACATAGGCTGACGCGGGCCGCCCGTTCCCAATCTGATTCGATGATTGATCTGTCCCGGACCGCTGCGTCCGGGACAGTGTCGTTTGAGCCGCTCGATCAGATCCGAAGCGGTCAGAGCCGGGGCGGTCAGCTTTGGGGCGATCCGTCCTGTGGCGTGAGATTCGCCAGGGCCATGGCAAGGCGTTCCTCGGCGAACGGCTTCTGCAGCACCGGGGCGTGGGGATAGGTCTCCTTCATCGGCGAGCGCTCGCCATAGCCGGTGACGAAGATGAACGGGGTTCCGCGCCGGCTCAGCTCGCGCGCCACGTCGCCCGCGTTCATGTCGCCCAGATTGACGTCGAGCACGCCGAAATCCACGTCGTTGGTCTCGATCACGCGCAGGGCCTGGGCGACGGTCGAGCAGATCCAGACGTGGGTGGCGCCGACATTGCGCAGCATCTCCTCCGACGCCAGGGCGATGATCAGATTATCCTCCAGCAGAAGGGCAGAGCCGCTGATCGTCTGTTTCGGCATCGGTGTCTCGCCAAGCTGACCCACCGCCGGGGCAGGTGTTTTGACCATGCCGGCGACGAACCGTGCCGGAATGGTGAGGTCCACTTCAAGCCCTTCCGCAGCGAACCGGACGGTGGTCGTGCCGCCGAGTTCGTGGGGAACGGACTGCTCGATGATGGTGGTGCCGAATCCGACACGTTCAGGGGGCGAGACCGGCGGGCCGCCGTGCTCGCGCCAGGCGATGGCGAGGTCGCCGTCGGAATTGCTGTCCGAGGTCACGTCGATCCAGCCGGTCGGCAGGCTCAAGGCACCGTACTTGATCGAGTTTGTGGTCAGCTCGTGGATCACCAGCGACGCCGCCGAGACCGCATTGGGCAGCAGCAGGGCGTCCTGGCCGTGCAGTTCCAGCCGGTCTCGTCCGGTGCCGGAATAGGCCGCCAGCTCGGTGTAGAGCAGACGCCAGAGCGAGGCCGGGCGCCAGTCGACCTCGGTGACCTGGTCATAGGCGCGGGCGAGCGCCTGGATCCGGCCGCCCACCGTCTCCGTCAGCCCGGTCACCGTGCCGCCGGAGCCGGAGCTCTGGGACCAGATGCCGCGGATCACGTTGAAGATGTTGCGCACCCGGTGGTTCAGCTCGGCGATCAGGATCTCCTGACGCTCGTTGGCCGCCGTCCGCTCCGCCAGGGCGGTCTCGGACATTTTCAGGATCACCTCGGTGAGGGTGACGCGCAGCGACTCCGCGGTCCGGATGTCGCTGTCGCTCCAGACCTCGGACTGACCGTGGACGATCTCCTGCCAGGCGGCGAAGCTGGTCCGCGGGCTCAGCCGGTCCTCGCCGTCGCACTTGATCACCGCCTTGGTCGGTGCCCCGGCCCATTCGATCGTCTTGGCGATCTCGCGCCGCACCAGCACCACGAAATCGCGGGTCGAGCGCGACACCGGAATGACCAGCAGTCCCGCCGCCGACGCCGGCGCCGCCAGCCCCTCGGGTAGGGCCGAGGGCAGGTCGTGGGTGGCATAGACCTGGCCCGAGGCGACCGAACTGAGAAACGGCAGGAGCGTCTGGAACTCCTCCCGGCTCGGCGCCTCGCCGATCGAGTTGTAGGCGCCCTCGGTCCAGCCGATCATGCCGTCGCAGGCGATCACCTGCGAGATCATGTCCGCCATGTCCTCGAACTGCCGTGCGATCGAGGTGCCGGTGGCCAGCCGCGCCATCAGCGCGTCGTGCAGCGACTGCGCACGTTCCCGGTCCTGATTGCTGAGTTCGTTGTCCTTCTTTTCCAGGATCAGTGCGAAGAGCTGGCCGAACATCTGGGTCGCCGAGCGTGCCTGAAAGCTCAGCACCCGCGGGCTGTTGTGGTGACAGGCGATCAGCCCCCAGAGCTTGCCGCGGATGACGATGGAGACCGACATGGAGGCCTGCACGCCCATATTGGCGAGGTACTCCAGATGGATCGGCGACACGGCCCGCAGGCTGGACAGCGACAGGTCGAGCGGCTCGCCGGTCGCCGGATCCTTCTCCGGCACGATCTCGGCGGTGGGGGCGTGGATGTCGGACACGATGCGCAGGGTGCTGCGCAGGTACATCCGGCGCGCCTGGGGCGGAATGTCGGAGGCGGGATAGCGCAGCCCGAGATAGCTCTCCGCATCGGGGCTGCGGACCTCGGCGATCACCTCGCCGGAATCGTCCTCGTGGAACCGGTAGACCATCACCCTGTCGAACCCGGTCAGGGCCCGGACCGCCTTGGCCGCCGACTCGCAGGCCTTCTTGACCGTCTCCGGCTTCGAGACCCGGTTGATCATCGGCTGCACATAGGCGGTGTAGTCCTGCTGCGCGTCGGAGTTCGGCTCGAACTCCAGGATCGTCGTCTCGCCGCTGATATGCAGCGCGATGTCGAACTCGCGGTCCAGGTTGTCGAGGATCCGCATCCGGAACAGCCGCTCGACCGTGTCCGGGTCCTGCAGCATCTGCATACGCGTGCGGATGTTGTGGATCGCCTCCCGGTTCACCACCGCGTTCAGGTCCGCGCCGATCAGGTCGTCGGGCTCCAGGCCGATATAGGTACCGGTGTTGTCGGAGACCTGGGTGATGGTCCAGTCTGGACACACGGCGATGAGGAAGCCGAAGAACTGTACGCGGCCCGGCTTGTGGATCGGCTCGCGCTCGCATTGCGACAGGTCGATGGCCGGCGGCGTTTCAGACAGCGAGCTCATCGATGGTCTCCTTTGCGGCCCCGATCAGGGTCAGGGCGTCGGCGAAACCGGCAAAAGCGGCTTCGGCGGATGTGACGATGGCGTCCCGGGGAGCCGATTCGGCTTCGGGCGCATTCAGCTGTGCCAGGGTCCAGGACCAGATCGCGTCGTCGGGCGCCCGGGACAGGTATTGCGGTACCGGTTCGGCGCCGTTCAGGCGCCTGAGCAGAAAACGGGCTCCGAGGCGCGAGCCGCCAAGCACATAACACAGGCCGAGCGGGTGGGCCCCGTCGAAGCGCGACGCTTCGATCCCCGGCGTCGCCGCGAGCCCGCGCGCGACCAGGTCTTGGGCGAGCAGGTCGCTCAGGCGGAACGGCCAGCGCGGACCCATGGTGGCGGTCGCCAGACGGTGCTCGATCGGCATGACGGCGGCATGATGCACCAGGAGAAAGCGGTCGAGCCCCGCCGGGTCGCGGATATCGAGGCAGCCCAGCATTTCCTCGGTCCGCTGATGCAGCTCCCGGGTTTCCCGTCTGAGGTGCTCTCTCAGTCCCATTCGCTCCGACCTCGATCGTGTCCGTCCTGATGCGGGCCCGGAAGCCGGCTCCGTGACGTGCCGGACCGGCCGCCGGCAACGGCGGCGTTCTTGGGGGCGACACGCACTACTCACCCTAGTCGCGGATGCCTCCCGGTGGAAGGCGAGACTGACAGCTGGCGGTAGTGAAAAAGCCCGTGCGCCGAAGGCGATAGAACGTTGTGGCTATTGACTTACGCGCGTCTTTGTAGCGTTTATAATCTGGCTCGGTTCAGTGACGGGACCGACTAGTTTTCGGAGAATAATGAAGATGCCTGCCTCGGACCAATCCGGCCTCCGGAATGTTCGTTTGCAGATCATGTTGGACCGGGACGAACTGGATTCGATCGATGACTGGCGCTACCGTCATCGCATGCCCAGTCTCGCCGCCGCCATCCGTGAGCTGATCCGCCGCGGCATGCTCATGAGCGAGAGCGTGCTGGAGGAAGAGATCGACCTGACGGGCCGTGCCCGCTCCACCGATTTCCGCGCGATCTGAGGCACGACCGGTTCGGATCCAGGCGATCCGGGCCGCACCGCTTCGGTCAGTTTCCGTGAGTTGAACGCAGGGCGACGGGCAGGCCGCGCCCGATGGTCCGCCCGTGCGCCCTCGTCCGAGGGACGCGCGCGGCCGCCCCTGTGCGAGGCAGGAGGCGGCCGCGGCGGCAGATGTCAGTCGGGGCCGCGGGTCTCGACCATCGCGCCGGAGCGCGGCTGCAGGAAGCGCTGCACCGCGTAGGACGCCGCGGCGATCGCCACGCCGATTCCGTCGGTGATCAGCCCGCCTTCGATCATGAACAGGGCCGCTGCGAGCAGTGCCAGGCGCAGATACCAGACCGAGCGGCCGCCCAGGAACCAGCCCTGGACGCTCGCCGACAGCAGGAACACGCCGACCACCGCGGTGACCAGGGCGCGGGCGATCTCCGCGGTGCCGCCGTCCATCAGCAGCGCGCCGTTGTAGAAGAACATGAACGGCACGATGAAGGCGGCGATGCCCAGCTTGAAGGACGCCATCGACGTCTCCATCGCGTTGGCGCCGGAGATTCCAGCGGCGGCGTAGGAGGCGAGCGCCACGGGCGGGGTGATGGCGGAGACCACGGCGAAGTAGAACACGAAGAAATGCGCCGTGAGCTGGTTGATGCCGAGCTCCACCAGTCCGGGGGCGACGACGGAGGCGGCCACCGCATAGGCCGCCGTGGTCGGCATGCCCATTCCCAGCAGGATCGAGATGCACATGGCGAAGACCAGCGCCAGGAGCTGGGAGGTGTCCGCCAGGTCGAGCAGCAGGTTGGAGAACCGCGCGCCGACGCCGGTGAGCGAGATCACGCCGACGATGATGCCGGCGCAGGCGCAGACGACGATGATCTGGATCGACATGAAGCCGGCCAGCTCGAACGCCTTGGCGACCGCCCGCGGGCCCATCCGGCTCGGCGTCAGCCAACTCACCACGGCGGCCGAGACGATGGCCAGCGTGCCCGCCCGGATCACCGAGTATCCCAGGAACAGGGCAACGATCAGGATGATGATCGGCAGGAACAGGTAGATCCGGCGGACCATGGTGGAGAAGCGCGGCAGCTCGTCGTCGCGCATGCCCCGCATGCCGAGCTTGGCGGCCTCGAAATCGACCATGAAGTAGATCGACACAAAATACAGGATCGCCGGAATCACCGCGGCGAGCGCGATCTCGGCATAGGGGATGCCGGTGATCTCGGCCATGATGAAGGCGCCGGCACCCATGATCGGCGGCATGATCTGGCCGCCCGTGGAGGCCGCCGCCTCGACCGCGCCGGCGGTCTTGCGGTGGTAGCCGACCTTCTTCATCAGCGGGATGGTGAGCGAGCCGGTCGCTACCACGTTGCCGGCGGAGGTGCCGTTGATCATGCCCATCAGGCCGGAGGCGAAGATCGCCACCTTGGCCGGACCGCCGCGCGCCCGCCCGGCGACGGCGAAGGCGAAGTTCACGAAATAGTCGCCGACCTTGGAGGCCTGCAGGAAGGCGGCGAAGACGATGAACAGGATGATGTAGGTCGAGGAGACCGCGGTGGTCGGGCCGAGGATGCCGGCATCGGTGTAGACTTGGCTGAAGAACCGGGTCCAGTCGATCGGCGGCGACTGCAGGAAGCCCGGCAGGTGCGTGCCGGCGAAGACATAGGCCAGGAACACGACCGCGATCACCACCAGGGCCATGCCGGCGACCCGGCGGGTGAGCTCGAGCACGAGCATCGACCCGGCGACGGCCGCCAGCGAGATGCCGATCGGCGCGAAGGGCGTGCCGGTCGAGTTCCGCATGAGGGTGCCGTAGATCACGATCAGATAGGCGGCGACCGCGAAGCCGCAGACCGCCAGGACCGCGTCCGGGGCGGCGAAGCCGTCGCGCCGGCGGCGGTGGAACCAGGACAGGACGATCGCGCCCGCGGTGGCGGCCACCAGGGGCGCGCCGAAGAGCCAGGTCTCGTTGAACTTGATGCGGGCGTCGATGCCGTTCCACATCGCCCCGTTGGCGATCTCCACGGCGAAGGAGAGGGCGACGCCCAGCGAGAACAGGGCAGGGGCCATCAGCACCAGCGACAGCCAGCCCAGCGTGCGGGTCTCCTCGCCCTCGCTCTCCGGGAAGCGGGTGCCGGAGAAAATCAGGAAGCCGATCGCCAGCGCGCCGGCCACGTGGACGATCCGGAAGTTCCAGGTCTCCATCGGAAAGGCCGGCAGGAACGGAATGTCCACCAGACCGCCGGTCATCGCCGAGATCGAGGTGCCGTTCAGCGCCAGGACATGGAAGGCGGCGTAGAGGGCGCTGAGCGCGGCGATCAGGGTCGCGCTGCGGCCGTCGAACAGGCGGCGGTTGGCCTCAACCGGCTCCTCGTCCACCCCCGCGGCGATCACGGGCTCGTCATTCTCGCGGGCGGCCTGCCCGTGTGCGGTCTCATGGCTCATGGTCGGATCTTTCCCGCTGTCCCCCCGCACCGAAGGCGGGCCATCTGAAAGGACGGACCGCGTCCCGAGGGACGCGGTCCGCCTGTGCCGCCGCGGCGGCGGTGTATCGGGCGGCGGTCAGCCGCCGTGGATCAGCGAGGCCGGGATGCTGGCGCCGTTCTCGTTGAACCAGCGGGCCGCACCCGGATGCCAGGGCATGAACGTGTTCTTGTCCCAGTTCCCGACCACGGTGGCGGTCGCCGCCTTGTGGATGCCGACCATGCGGGCGTTGTCGGACATCACGACCTTGGTCGCCTCGTAGACGAAGGATTCCGGCAGGTCGCAGTTGGCGATGGCGAAGTTCCACATGGAGACCGAGCGCGCCGGCTTGGTCAGGGTGGTGTAGGTGCTGGCCTTGATCTCGAAGGCGGAGACCGGGAAGGCGTCGATGATCTTCTTCTGCTCTTCCTCGGTGAACTCGATCACGTTGATCTCGGTCTGCACCTCGAGCTGGCTGACGGCCGGAACCGGCACGCCGGCGGCGAAGGCCACCACGTCGAGCAGGTTGTCCTGGAGCTGACCGCCCAGATCGGACCAGCCGCCGTTACGACGGTCGAAGGAGACGCCCAGGGTCTCCAGCATCTTCGGGAAATAGGTGTCCGAGGTGGAGCCGGCCGGACCGAAGCCGATCTTGGCGCCGGACGGGATCTCGGCGACCGAGGTGATGCCCGAGGACTTCAGCGTGGTGATCGAGAACGGGGTCTCGTACATCGGGAACATCGCGCAGGCATTGGTCATCTGCAGGCCCGGGGCGATCGCGTTCTGCCCGTCCATCGACTCGCGGGCCGGACCCATGGTGGTCATGCCGAAGGCCGCGTCGGCGGTGTGGACCAGCGCCATGTTCTGCATCGGGCCGCCGGTGACTTCCGCACCGCCGGAAATGCCGAGCTGATCGGCCACCAGGTTTGCCCAACCGGAGCCGTAGGCGAAGTAGGTGCCGCCCTGGGAGGCGGTGGCGACCGTGAAGCTGGACGGCCAGTCGCTGCGGTCCTGGGCGGTCACGGTTGCGGGGGCGAGCGCGAGCGCGGCAATCGCGCCAAGCAGAGCGAAGCGTTTCATCCGGGGTCCTTCATGTTTTCGTTAAAATCGGGTCGCCCTGACTTCGTTTCAAATTACGGGCGATGTGGAAATAGGGAGATGTCGGGCAAGAGACAAGCGCTTCGGCGGTCGCCCCGCGAAAAATAATTTGGCGCAAAGACCCGCCGTTTCCGGCGCTGCCCATGCGACGGAAATTTTTCAGGAGTCGGGAGCTGGTTCGGCCCGGCCTCGGCGGATGGGACCGGGAGGCAGGCTTCAGACCGCGACCGCGAGCTGGTGCTCGGCGACGGCGTCCCGCATCGCCTGGTTCAGGGCGTCGAAATCGATCGGTTTCGGCACGAAGCCGTTGATCCCGACCGCCGTGCAGGCTTCCCGGCTCTCCTCGACGACATCCGCCGTGAGCGCGATCACCGGGATGTGCCCCTTGTGCCCGGCCATCTGCCGGATGCGCCGGGTGGCCTCGATGCCGGACATCACCGGCATCCGCAGATCCATCAGGATCACGTCGAAATCCTCGGCCTCGACCGCGCGCACGGCCTCGGCCCCGTTCGTGGTCAGGACCGCCGAATGACCGTTCTTCGCCAGCAGCGCTTCGACGATCATCCGGTTGATCTCCACATCCTCGACCACCAGGACCTTCAGATGGTTCGACCGGGGGCGCTGGCCGTCGCCGGCGGCATCGATCTCCGCCACGCGTTCTTCCACCGCCTGGAACGGAAGCTGGAAATGGAAGGTGCTGCCCTCGCCGAAGCGGCTTTCCACGCCGATGCTGCCGTTCAGCAGGGTGACCAGGCGGCGGCAGATGGCGAGGCCCAGCCCGGTGCCCTGGTAGGTCCGGCTGATCGAGGCGTCGGCCTGGGTGAATGCCTTGAACAGGTTCGGCAGCACCTCCGGCCTTATGCCGATGCCGGTGTCGACCACCTTGAACGACAGGCCGCCCGTGCTCCGGTCGACATCGCAATGCAGGGTGACCGATCCGTGCTCGGTGAACTTGACCGCATTGCCGAGCAGGTTGATCAGGATCTGACGCAGCCGCGCGGGATCGCCGGTGACGGCCCGGGGCACGGCCTCGCCGATGCGGGCGGAAATCGCGATCCGGTCGATCTTGGCCGTCTGGCCGATCTGCTGGGTCAGGCCGATCACGTCGTCGATCAGTGGCCGGACCTCGAACGCGACCTCCTCCACCAGCATCTTGCCGGCCTCCAGCTTGGAGAGGTCCAGGATGTCGTTCAGGATTCGGAGCAGGCCGTTGGAGGCGCCCTTGATCCGGCGGACCTTGGCGGCCCATTCGGGCTTCAGATCCTCGTCCAGCAGCAGGTCCGCCATGCCCATGATGCCGGTCATCGGCGTGCGGATCTCGTGGCTCATGGAGGCCAGGAATTCCGACTTGGCAAGGTTCGCGGCCTCGGCTGCCTCCTCCGCCTCTTTCAGCTCCGTGATGTCAATCCGCAGTCCGACGACGCCGCCCTCCGGCGTCTTCCGCTCCCGCAGCTTGAGCCAGCGCCCGTTGCTGAGCTTCTGGTTCAACTCGCCGCCCGCCCGGTGCGCCTCCAGCCGTCCCTGAATGAGGCTTTCGAACTCGGCATCGTCCGGGGTTGGCGCGGAGCCTGTCGGATCGCCCGGCCGGGCGTAGATGTTGCACTCGGCCGAGGCGCGCAGGATCGTCTCGAAGCTCACCCCCGGCTGGATTACCTCGTTCCCGCGCGGGAAGAAGTCCTTGTACTTCCGGTTGGCGAGGATGAGCCGGTCGTCCTTGTCGAACAGCACGAAGCCGTCGTCGATCGAGTTGATGGCCATCAGAAGCATCTGCTCGGCCTTCTCGGCCCGCTCGGACTCGCGTTTCCGCAGCGTGATGTCGTTTTCGATCGAGATGAACTTCTTGGGCTGGCCGGGCGCGTGGATCGACTGGCAGTGCACTTCGGCCCAGAACGGGGTGCCGTCCTTGCGGTAGTTGAGGATCTCGACGTCGAAACCGTCGCCGCGAACGAGTGCCTCGCGCATCGCCTTGACGGTCTCCGGGTTGGTGTCGGGACCCTGCAGAAGCCGGCCCGGCTTCTTGCCCAGGGCTTCCTCCAGGCTGTAGCCGGTGGCCCGCGTGAATCCCTCGTTGACCCATTCGATGTGGCCGGTGCCGTCGGTGATGATCACCGAATTGGTCGCCTCGCGCGCGACCAGGGACAGCTTCGCGTCCTCCTGCTGGCGTTTCGCCAGAGTGGCGCGCAGCTGGACGTAGTTGCGCGAGGCCTCCAGCGCCAGCCCGACGACCACCGTGCTGGCGACGTTGTTGGCGAGCAGCAGAAACCCGGCCTTGCCGATGATCTGAACCGCGGTGGCGGCGTCGGCGCTGACGAAGAAGGCGGGCAGGACGGAGATCGTTCCCAGCGTGCTGATGACCGCAAGGCTGACCGGCGTGAGCCGCAGCCGCCAGCGCCGCAGGGCCACCATGACCAGCAGGCCGAAGCCGCCGTACAGCAGGAACCCGACGGCACCGCCGAGCGCCAGGGGGCCGCCGACCAGGGAATAGCGGGCGGCGGCTCCGATGGCCGCGGCGACGATCGCGCCGACCGGTCCGCTGAAGGCGGCGGCGAGAATGGCGGGCCCGGCGCGCGGGTCGAAGGTCGCGCCGACCGGCAGTTCGATCGGCTTCAGCATCACGACGACGATGACGACGCCGAACAGCGTGCCGATGAGGACGTTATGCAGGAAGCGGCGCGCGCCGGCGGCGGCCAGCGACTCCAGATAGGCCACGCAGACGGACAGCATGACCAAAAGGCCGAGGCCACTGATGAACTGCGGCAGCCATGCGAACATCGGATTTGCCCTGCATTGCGAAGAGACCGCAATGATGGGAGGGCCGATCTTAAAATTCCGTCAATTTTATCTAAGCGTGCAGGACCGGGCCGTCGAGGAACCGCATCAGCTCGCCGAAATATCCTTGCGAGCGCGCCGGGTGGCCCGGATCGGAGGTGATGGCGACGGCAAGGTTGCGCCCGGGATGGGCGGCGATCACCTGGCCGCCGTAGCCGCGCGCGATCAGATAGCCGCTGTCGGAGACGAACCAGCCGTAGCCGTAGCCGAGCCCCGACCAGGGCGACTGTGTCCGCGGTTCGGCCGAGGCCTCGACCCATTGCCGCGACACCACCTGCCGGCCGTCCACCATGCCGCCGTCGCGCATCAGCACCGCCACGCGCAGCATCGCCCGCGGGGTGAGGGCCATCTGGTTGCCGCCCATGT
The DNA here is from genome assembly GCA_965228445.1 of Candidatus Endolissoclinum sp. Classification (GTDB taxonomy): domain Bacteria; phylum Pseudomonadota; class Alphaproteobacteria; order Thalassobaculales; family Thalassobaculaceae; genus Thalassobaculum. Next base: position 21,165 of record OZ245813.1, read on the forward strand.
AGTAGCCCTGCGGGTCGCGGGTCCAGGCCGGGATCTCGATGCCGAGCGGATCGCCCAGACGGTTCCGGGCCTGGGCCAGCAGGCTCTCCTCTGCCGCCACAGTCAGGGCGGCGCCGAGGATATGGCTCGACCCGGTCGAGTAGATCATCCGCCCGCCCGGCGAGCCGACCATCGGCCGGCGCAGGGCATAGGCCACCCAGTTCCGCGAACTGACCCAGGCGCCGTATTCCGGCCCGGAGGTCGCGCCGAGCCCGGCCCGCATGGTCACCAGGTCCTGCAGAGTGAGCCGGGCCACCGCGGGATCGGCATCGTCCGGCACGAGCTGCGGGGCGACGTCGGTCAACCGGGCATCGACGCCCGGGATCTCGCCCCGGTCGATGGCGATGCCCAGAAGCAGGGCGACGAGGCTTTTCGAGCAGGACTTGATATTGGCCGTCCGGTCGAGCCCCGGACCGCGCAGGGCGTCGGCGAACACCAGGTCGGCGCCGCGCTGGACCAGGATCGAGTGCAGGCGGGGGAAGGAGCGTGCCGCCTCGCCGATAGCCGCCTCCGGTGCGCGTGCGGTCGCGGCCGCGGCCGTTCCGCCTGGAGCGAGAAACGGTGCGGCCAGGGCTGCGGCGCCTGTGGCGGCGAACCGGCGTCGGGTGAGCCTCATCGGATATCTGTCCCGGGCTGTGGAGTCCTCGGAACCGAACGGTCCCATCCCCAATATGTGACCGGAACCGGGGATTGCCACGGCAGGCTCGGCCGGCGGTGGGATCTGGCGTCTCGCGGCGCGCGTCTCGGCGGCCGCGGGGTCGACAGAATGCAAGTCCGACTTAGGTGTAGAGGGGCGAGACTGAGTACGAACGGACAGAAAAGGAGACAGCGATGACCAAGCTCACCCCTACCGAAGCCCGCCAGGGTCGGCGCGGACGGCCGGTTCTGGTGGTCCTTACGATCTCCTTCGCCCTCGCCGTCGCGGCGCTGGGCGCGGTCGCCGTCTTTACGGCATGACCATGGCGGGGGCTGACCCCGCGTGAGACACTCTTCCGCCCCGCGTCGACCGGCCATCAAGGTCGGCATAAGCGGGCCGGGAGGGTTTCATGAAGCTGTACATCAACACGACGTCCCCCTTCGTTCGGCTGGTCCGTCTGGCGATCGCCGAGAAGGGCCTCGACAGGCGGATCGAGACGGAAATCGTCGATCCCTGGGCCGATGCGGAACCTTTCCTGCGCGCCAATGCAGCCGCCCGGGTCCCGGCCCTGGTCACCGACGAGGGCAAGCCGATCGCCGAGGCGTTCCTCATCCTGAGTTACCTCGATGCGCTCGCCCCGCAGCCGCCGGTCTGGCCGGCGGAGGATCTGGTGGCGACCCTGGCGGTCGCCGCGCCGGCGCTCGGCGCCATCGAGGCGGCCACCGCGATCATCATCGGCCGCAAGTCGAACCCGGCCTTCGACGACGACGTGGTCGGGACCAAGCGCCACCGCACGATGCGCGAGGGGCTGCGGCGGCTCGACGCCACCCCACCGCGGGATTTCGCCGACCGACCCGATATCGCCGGCTACGCGGCCGTCACCGCCGTCGACTACATCCGGTTCCGCTTTCCCGACAGGGACTGGCTGTCCGGCCTGCCGGCCCTGGCCGCCTGGCGGGAGCGTCAGCAGACGCGGAACTCCGTGGTCTCGACGCAACCGTATGCGTGAGACGCCCCGCGAGGGGCCAGGGTCGGAAGTCGGATTTCGGAGGGGAATGGTGGGCGCGGCTGGGATTGAACCAGCGACCCCTGCCGTGTGAAGGCAGTGCTCTCCCGCTGAGCTACGCGCCCGGTCCGTATCGGGACGCCGGTATCTACGGGGACCGGCGGGGCTTGTCAATCACTCAACGTCCGCCCGCGCCATTCTCCGATCTGCAGCGTCACAGCCCGAGCAGGCCCGGCAGGGCGGTCAGGCTGTCGATCCGGGCGTCGGCCTCGATCTCGGCGAGGGGCAGGCGCGCATAGCCGTAGCTGACCAGGACCGCTCCGGTTCCGGCCCCGTGGGCCACGGCCATGTCGTGCTCGTTGTCGCCGACCATCACCGCCGCCTCCGGTGCAGCCCCCAGCAGGCCCAGCGTGTCGAGCAGATGGCGCGGGTCGGGCTTGCGGTGGGGGAAGCGGTCGCCGCCGGCCACCGCATCCACGTGCGGCGCGAAGCCGAGCGCCTCCAGCACCAGCTCGGCCGGACGCTGCGGCTTGTTGGTGCAGACCGCCACCGCGAGCCCTGCGGCCTTCAGCGCGGCAACGGTCTCGACCGCGCCCGGATAGGCGTGGGTGTGGCCGGCCACGTCGCTCTGGTACTCGACGATGAAGCGGGCCACCAGCGAGTCGAGTTCCCCGGCGCTGCCGGCCGGGGTGCCGGTCGCCGACCAGGCGCGCTCGACGAACACCCGACTGCCGTCGCCGATGAAACGCCGCACCTCCTGCGGCGTCAGCGGGCGGCGGCCTTGGGCGGCGAGCAGGCGGTTGGCGGCGGCGCCGAGGTCGTCGGCGCTGTCGATCAGGGTTCCGTCGAGATCGAAGACGACCGCGACCGGTTTCGTTGGAAGAGGCATCGGGACCGTGGAATGAATAAAACCGAAGGGCTTGAGGTTGTTACACTCAGTTGCAAATCGTGTGTTCGTCAACGCCCCCGGCCGATGGCATGTATAACCGGCTGACGGCCCGCCCCTTATCCGGGGGCGGGACCGCGCGAGAAAAGGAGCCTGTCGCCGATGAGCGAACGAGTCGCCGCCGTGATCCTCTCCGCCGGCATGGGGACGCGCATGAAGTCGGCCCTGCCGAAGGTGCTGCACCCGGTGGCCGGCAAGCCGATGATCGGCTGGGTGCTGGACGCGGTCGCCGGCAGCGGCGCCGATCCGGTGGTCGTGGTCACCGCGCCGGCCCATGACGCGGTCCGCGACGCCGTGAGCGGACGGGCCGCCGTCGCCGTGCAGGACCCGCCGCTGGGCACCGGGCATGCCGTGCTCGCCTCGGCCGACGCGCTGGAGAGCTGGTGCCGGGACGGCGGCACGGTCCTGGTCTGCTTCGGCGACACCCCGATGATCACCCCGGACACCCTGTCCCATCTGGTCGCGGCCCGCCGGGCGGCGGACGATCCGGCGGTGGTGGTTCTCGGCTTCGAACCGGAGGATCCAGCACTCTACGGCCGGCTCGTGCTCGGGCCGGACGGGGCGCTGGAGCGCATCATCGAGGCGCGGGACGCGACCCCCGAGGTGCTGGCCATCGGGCTGTGCAACGGCGGGGTGATGGCGATCGACGCGGCGGTCCTGTTCGACATGCTGCGGCGGATCGGCAACGACAACGTCAAGGGCGAGTTCTACCTCACCGATCTGGTGGGCGTCGCCCACCAGGATGGCCGGCGCTGCCATGTGGTGACCTGCGATCCGCTGGAGACCCAGGGCGTTGATTCGCGCTCCGGCCTGGCGCGGGCCGAGGCGGCGATGCAGGCCAGGCTGCGCGCGGCGGCTCTGGACGGCGGGGTGACAATGACCGCGCCGGAGACGGTGTTCCTGACCCACGACACCCGGCTGGCGCCGGACGTCACGGTCGGCCCGCATGTGGTGTTCGGCCCCAAGGTGGTGGTCGAGGAGGGGGCGGAGATCCGCGCCTTCAGCCATCTGGAGGGCGCTCATGTAGGGCCCGGCGCCCTGGTCGGTCCCTATGCCCGGCTGCGGCCCGGCGCGCGGATCGGCGCCGACGCCCATATCGGCAATTTCGTGGAAGTGAAGAACGCCGAGATCGAGCCGGGCGCGAAGGCCAACCATCTCAGCTATATCGGCGATGCGCGGGTCGGCAGCGGCGCCAATATCGGAGCCGGGACCATCACCTGCAATTACGACGGCTACAACAAGCACCACACCGATATCGGCGCGCGCGCCTTCATCGGCTCCAACACCGCCCTGGTGGCGCCGGTCAAGGTCGGCGACGGCGCGATCATCGGGGCGGGCTCGACCGTGACGAAGGAGGTGGCCGGCGACGATCTCGTGGTCGTGCGCGGCGAGACCAAGACCATTCCCGGCGGGGGCGAACGCCTGCGCCAGCGCAATCTTGCGAAGAAGAAGACGAAAGGCTGAGCCATGTGCGGGATCGTGGGAGTGCTGTCGGCGGAGCCGGCGGCACCGTTGATGATGGATGCGCTGCGGCGCCTGGAATACCGCGGCTACGACTCCGCCGGCCTCGCCACCGTCTCGGAGGAAGGGCTCGCCCGGCGCCGCGCACCGGGCAAACTGTCGGCCCTGCAGGAGGTCCTGAGCCAGGAGCCGCTGAAGGGCGTGTCCGGCATCGGCCACACCCGCTGGGCGACCCATGGTCCGCCCAATCTGGCGAATGCCCACCCGCATGTCGCTGGCCGGGTCGCCGTCGTCCATAACGGCATCATCGAGAACCACGCGGCCCTGAAGGCCGAACTGGCGGCCGAAGGCGCCACCTTCGAGAGCGCCACCGACACCGAGGTGGTCGCCCATCTGCTGGAGCGCGAGCTCGGCACGGGCGCGACGCCGCAGGAGGCGATGGCCCGGGTCATGCCGCGGCTGACCGGCGCCTTCGCCTTCGTCGTGCTGATCGCCGGCGAGGAGGATCTGCTGCTGGCCGCCCGCCGGGCCTCGCCGCTGGCCATCGGCCTCGGCGACAACGCCGCCTATGTCGGCTCCGACGCGGTGGCGCTGGCGCCGCTGACCCGCCGGATCATCTATCTCGACGACGGCGACTGGGCGGTGCTGCGCCGTTCCGGCGTGTCGGTCTTCGACAGCGACGGCACCCCCGTCCAACGCCAGGAACAGGTCTCCACCGTCTCCGCCGCGATGATCGGCAAGGGAAATTTCCGCCATTTCATGGAGAAGGAGATCTACGACCAGCCGGAGGCCATCGCCCATACCCTGCATGCGGTGATCGATCCCGGCACCGGCGTGGCGACCCTGCCGCATCCGCTGGACGACGCGAAGGCGGTGTCGAAGATCACCATCCTGGCGGCGGGCACCAGCTTCTATTCGGGGCTGACCGCGCGCTACTGGCTCGAGAGCATCGGCGGCGTGGCCTGCGAGGTCGATCTGGCCTCGGAGTTCCGCGACCGCAAGGCCGTCCTGCCGGAGGGTGGGGTGGTGATCGCCGTATCCCAATCGGGCGAGAGCCTGGACACCCTGATGGCGCTGCGTCACGGCAAGAGCCTGGGCCAGAAGGTGCTGGCCCTGGTCAACGTGCCGGAGAGCACCATCGCCCGCGAGTCGGACGGCGTGCTGCTGACCCGCGCCGGGCCGGAGTTCGGCGTCGCCTCGACCAAGGCCTTCACCGCCCAGCTCACCGCCTTCCTCGGTCTCGCCATCGCGCTCGGCAAGGCGCGCGGGCATATCGACGAGAGCGAGGTGGAACGGCTGGTGAGCGCCCTGGAAGGCGTGCCGGGCCGGGTCGCCGAGGCGCTGAAGGACATCAGCACGTACCAGACCATCGCCTACGACCTCTCGCGGGCGAAGGACGTGCTCTATCTCGGGCGCGGCCTGTCCTATCCGATCGCCCTGGAAGGCGCGCTCAAGCTCAAGGAGATCACCTACGTCCATGCCGAGGGCTATGCCGCCGGCGAGATGAAGCACGGCCCGATCGCCCTGATCGACGAGCATGTGCCGGTGGTCATCGTCGCCCCCAGCGACGGCTGGTTCGACAAGACGGCGTCGAACATGGCCGAGGTGCGGGCGCGCGGCGGCCGGGTGATCCTGCTGACCGATGCCGAAGGGGCGGAGGAACTGGGCGGGTCGGCGGATTATCTCGTCGTGCTGCCCGACGTGCCGCCGGAGGTGGCGCCGATCCTGTACTCGATCCCGGTGCAGCTCCTGGCCTATCTGGCGGCGGTCGCCAAGGGGACCGATGCCGACCAGCCCCGTAACCTGGCCAAGAGCGTGACGGTCGAGTGACATCGGGCGGCGCCGCAGACCTGTTCGAGCGCTGGTGCACACCCGGGCCGCCGGACACGCGGCCCGGCGACACCGCCCTCGGCGATCAGGCGACGCGGGGGACGCTGAGCGTCTCCGGCGTGCAGGACGGCATCGTCGACACGGTCCGCACCTACCGGTGGGAGCCGGCCGACCCGGCGCCGCCTTCGATGCGCCGGGGCATGGCGAGAGCGGCGGCGCCACGGCGAGCCTGCCGCGCATCGGCGCCGCCTTTCGCAGTCTCTGCCGGGAGCTAGCCGAGGAGGGCACGCCGCCGGTGGCGGCCGTCGGCTATTCCTTCGGCGGCCTGGCGGCCGGGCTCGCCTGCGTTCCCGATGTCTTCACCGGGGAGCCAGCCGAGATTCCGGCACTGGCGCTGGTGTCCACGCCGGTGCATCTCGCCTCGGCCACCCGGCGCTGGCTGGAGATGGCGGGCGAGCCGCAGTCCCGCAGCGCCGACCTGATGGCCGAGCTGCGCCGCCGGGGCTTCGACGGCGACCGCTTCGATCTGCTGAAGGTGGCCGATAGGCTGCCGAAACGGCTGCTGATCCTGCATGACCGGGGGGACGACGAGGTGCCGGTGCGCGACGCCGAGACTCTGGCCGAGCGGCGGCCCGACGCGTCCCTGGCGCTCACCGAGCGCTACGGCCACGCCCGCATGCTGCTGGCCCGGCCGGTGGTCCAGGCGATCGCCGCTTTCGTGCATCCCGGGCACGAGCCTCGCCCGGTTTCGTGACTTAATCCGACCGGCCCGACCGCCCATCTCTCGCCGAGCATGTCATCGACGGAGACACCAGATGTTCAGGCGATTGGGTAGTGCGACGGCAGCGGCGCTGATGCTCGCGGCCGCTCTTGCGGGTCCGGCGGAGGCCCGGCGGATCGACGAGGTCCGCGCCAAGGTCGAGGCGGTGATCGACGAACTCGGCATCGACCGGACACGGATCCGCCAGGTCTTCGTGGCGGCCGACGACGACGGGGGCGAGGCACCGGGGTCCCTGTCCTACAGCGCCTGGGTCGCCTTCGCCGACTGCACCGGCAACCTGGCCATGCACCTCGCCGCGACCACGGCCGTGCGGTCGATCTACACGACCGGCGACTGCGCGGTTCCGGGCGTCGCGACGGGCGGCTGATCGAGCGAGGGAAATCGGCGCCGCCGCGTTTCGCTTCCATCCAATCGCGGCCCCTTCAAATCGCGGCGGTGCTGCCTATAGTACGGTCAACGCGACAATCACCATCGGCCATGACGGCATGCGTCACAGGACGCCTGCCGGCCGGCCTACGCCACCAAGGCATATGAGGGAGCTTACCGATATGGATCTCGCGAGCCGTCTGAAGGATCCGGATCTCTTCAAGCAGCAGGGCTACATCAACGGCCAGTGGGTCGGCGCCGATGGCGGCGGCACGGTCGACGTTGAGGACCCGGCGACCGGCAAGAAGATCGGCACGATCCCCGACATGGGCGAGGCCGAGACCAGGCGGGCGATCGAGGCCGCCAACGCCGCGTGGAAGGGCTGGCGCGAGAAGACCGGCAAGGAGCGCGGCCAGATCCTGCGCAAGTGGTTCGACCTGATGATGGCGAACCAGGACGACCTCGGCGCGATCATGACCGCCGAGCAGGGCAAGCCGCTGACCGAGGCCAAGGGCGAGATCGCCTACGGCGCCTCCTTCGTCGAGTGGTTCTCCGAAGAGGCCAAGCGCAGCTACGGCGACGTGATCCCGAACCACGCGCCGGGCAAGCGTATCGTCGTGATCAAGCAGCCGGTCGGCGTGGTCGGCGCGATCACCCCGTGGAACTTCCCGAACTCCATGATCACCCGCAAATGCGCCCCGGCCCTGGCCGTCGGCTGCCCGGTGGTGATCAAGCCGGCGAAGATGACCCCGTATTCCGCCCTAGCCCTGGCCGTTCTGGCCGAGCGCGCGGGCATTCCGGCGGGCGTGTTCAACATCGTCGTCGGCAAGAGCGCGTCGGCCATCGGCAACGAGCTCGCGACCAACCCGATCGTGCGCAAGATCGGCTTCACCGGCTCCACGCCGATCGGCAAGCAGATCATGGCGATGGCCGCCGGCACGGTGAAGAAGGTCAGCCTGGAACTGGGCGGCAACGCGCCGATGATCATCTTTGACGACGCCGATATCGACGCGGCCGTGGAAGGCACGATCCTGTCGAAGTTCCGCAACACCGGCCAGACCTGCGTCTGCGCCAACCGGATCTTCGTGCAGGACGGCATCTACGACAAATTCTCCGAGGCGCTGGCCGCCGCGGTGAACAAGATGAAGCAGGGCAACGGCTTCGATGACGGCGTCGTGCTCGGCCCGCTGATCGAGGGCTCCGCCGTCGACAAGGTGGAAGAGCATGTGATGGACGCGGTCGGCCGCGGAGCCAAGGTCGCCGCCGGCGGGTCGCGGGCCAAGGATCTGGGCGCCAACTTCTTCGCGCCGACGGTGCTGACCGGGGCCACCACCGACATGCAGATCTTCCGCGAGGAGACCTTCGGCCCGGTGGCGCCGCTGTTCCGCTTCAAGACCGAGGAAGAGGTCATCCAGCAGGCCAACGACACCGAATACGGCCTGGCGAGCTACTTCTACGCCCGCGATCTCGGCCGCGTGTGGCGGGTCGCCGAGGCGCTGGAATACGGCATGGTCGGCGTCAACGAGGGCGGCATCTCCACCGAGGTGGCGCCGTTCGGCGGCATGAAGGAAAGCGGTCTCGGCCGCGAGGGCTCCAAGTACGGGACCGAGGAGTTCACCGAGATCAAGTACATCCTGATGGGCGGCATCGGCGCGCCGTAAACGGCTCCGTCAGATCAGGGTAACCGCGGGCCGGGCAGGGATCACTGTCCGGCCCGTGCCTTATTGTACTCGTCCATGCTGATCTCCCCGGCCAGGAACCGGCGCTGCAGCTCCGCCTGGGGCAGTCCGCTCAGGTCGGTGGCGGCAGGGGGCGGTTGGAAGGCCGCCGGTGCCGCCGTCGTTACGGGCGCGCCCGACGGCGGGGCCATCGAGGGCGCGCGCGCCAGCTTCCGACGGTCCTGATCCGCCGACGCGAAGTCCTTCACCAGGAAGCGCGCGTCGTCGAAGGCCGCCAGACGCTGGCCGACCACCTGGCCGGCGCCGAGCCCGCGGCGGCCGGCATACCAGGCGATACCCTCGGGATGGAACGCGTAGTCGAGGATGACGCGCATGTCAGACACGCTGCGGGTCTCGTTCATGTCCGGATCGTTGAAGCTGCGCGTCGTCGTGACCTGGGTGACCTGTTCCTCGCCCTGGAACGAGAAGTCGCCGATATATGTCGCCTGGCCGCCCGACACGGTGAACCTGGGGGCATCGGGGGTGAGGTAGCCCTCGGTCGAGAAGGCGATCTGCTCGTGCGTCATCTCGGCGGCAGCGGCGCTCGCGGCGGCGACCACGAGGGTGGCCGCCAGACCGATGATCGGATTGCCGCCGATGAACTGGACGCTGTTGTACGTCTTCGTGATTTCCACGCTCTCGATCGCGTAGTGGCCCGGCGGCACGACATAGGTCCAGTAGCGGTCGTTGCGGCCGAGCTGCGACTGTGTGGCGTACTTGACCTCGATGACGTTCGGATCGTCGGTGTCGTCGTCACCCGGTGAGGCATCCATGAAGGCGTTCGTCGTCGGGTCGTAGCGCCTGATCGTCATCGTCAGCGGCGTCTGCAACAGAAGCGGGTCGCGTTGCAGGACGAACAGGATCGCGCCCTTGTCCCGACTCAGGGGCAGCGGGCCGTTCTCGACCATCTCGGCCGATTTCGACGCGCAGCCCGCCAGCGCGACGGCGGCCGCGAGGACGGGCAACAGGCTGGCGCTTCTGAGCATCGGACGGGCCCCTCTGTCCTCGGCTGAAACCGTAACCACGCCAGCCGACGGCGACGCCATAAGCTGCTATGGATGATAGAAATTGTGGATATATGATTCCGGCAATCGTGCCAACCCGCCCATTCCGCTTCGGAAAATCTCCGTGCCCGAACGGTGGGGGTAACCTTCCGCGCTGCGCTGCACTATGTTCCGGTGAACTGATTTCGGACCGAGGCGGGAGAACGGCATGGCCGGCTACGATTACGATCTGATCACCATCGGCGGCGGCTCCGGCGGGGTGCGCGCGTCCCGCACGGCCGGACGCTACGGCGCCAAGGTCGCGGTGGTCGAGGAACTGCGGGTCGGCGGCACCTGTGTGCTGCGCGGCTGCGTGCCGAAGAAGCTGCTGGTCTACGGATCGCACCTGCCCGAAGAGATCGAGGACATGCGCGGCTACGGCTGGTCCGTGGAGGGCGTCAGCCACGACTGGTCGGCGCTGATCGCCGCCAAAGAGAAGGAGCTTGATCGGCTCCACGGCATCTACATGAAGCTGCTGACCGGTGCCGGTAACGACGTGCTGGACGGCAAGGGCAAGATCGTCGATCCGAATACCGTCGAGGTCGCCGGCAAGCGCTACACCGCCGAGCGCATCCTGATCGCCACCGGCGGCTGGCCGAGCCTGCCGGACGTGCCCGGAATCGAGCACGCCATCACCTCCAACGAGGCGCTGGAACTGCCGAAGCGGCCCGAGCGCGTGGCGATCGTCGGCAGCGGGTTCATCGCGGTGGAGTTCGCCGGCATCTTCCACGGGTACGGCAGCGAGACCCATCTGATCTTCCGCGCGCCCCAGGTCCTGCGCGGCTTCGACGAGGATGTCCGCAGCACGCTGAGCACCGAGATCGCGAAGAAGGGCATCGTCCTGCATCCCGAGACGCTTCCGTCTCGCATCGAGAAGGCCGGGGACAGCTATCTGGTGCACCTGACCGGCGGCGAGACCCTGGAGGTCGACGCCGTGATGTACGCCACCGGCCGTCATCCGAACACCAAGGGCATCGGCCTGGAGGAGGTCGGGGTCGAGATGGACAAGAACGGGGCGGTGAAGGTGGACGAGTACTCGCGCACCAACATCCCCTCCATCTGGGCGATCGGCGACGTGACCGATCGGATCAACCTGACCCCGGTGGCGCTGGCCGAGGGCACCTGCTTCGCCGAGACCGAGTTCAACGACAATCCGATGTCGCCGGATCACGAGGACGTGGCGAGTGCGGTGTTCAGCCAGCCGCCGGTCGGTACGGTCGGCCTGAGCGAGGAGGACGCGCGGAAGAAATACGGCGCGCTCGACGTCTACGTGTCCGGCTTCCGGCCGATGAAGTACACGCTGACCGAGAACACCGAGCGCGGGCTGATGAAGCTGGTGGTCGACCGGGCCAGCCAGAAGGTGGTCGGCGCCCATATGGTCGGCATCGACAGCCCGGAGATCATCCAGGGCGTGGCCATCGCGGTGAAGATGGGCGCGACCAAGAAGGACTTCGACCGCACCATCGGCATCCACCCGACGGCGGCGGAGGAATTCGTCACCATGCGCGAGAAGCGCCCCGAGCCGGAGGAGCGGCAGGCGGCGGAGTGATCCGCCGCTCGTTCCACCTTCCCCCTCCACCGTCATCCTGGACTTGATCCAGGATCATGCCTCCGCGTTCGTGGCTTGATCCCGAAACAAGTTCGGGATGACGGATAGAAGAGGATGACGGTGGGGGCGGCGGACCGCTATCCCCCCGCGATCGCGATCAGCGTCTCCGGGTCGAGCACCAGCAGCGGCTGGCCTTCGCCCATGACCGTGGCACCGGCCAGCACGTCGACCGAGTTCAGGGCCGGGTGCAGTTCCTTCATGAACACTTCCTGGCGCCGCTTCACCCGGTGCACCGCCACGCCGATCCGGCGCTGGGGCGTGCCGATGATGACGACCGGGAAGGCCTGCTGATCGACCGCCACCTCGGGCGTCTCCCAGCCCAGCATGGTCTCGATCGCCCGCACGGTCAGGAAGCCGTCGCGGTGCTGGATGCCGTCGCGGTCGCCGACGGTCTGGATCTGCTTTCGGTCGACCTCGATCACCTCGATGATCGCCCGTTCCGGCAGGCCGAGATCCCGCTCGCCGTCGCTGACCACGATGATTCGCTGCAGGGCGGCGGAGACCGGGAAGCTCAGGTAGAAGCGCGTGCCTTCGCCTTCCTCGCTGTCGATGTCGATGGCGCCGCCGAGCCGGCGCAGCGTCGTCAGCACCACGTCCATGCCGACACCCCGGCCGGAGGTCTCGGTCACCGCGGCGGCCGTCGAGAAGCCGGGCGCGAAGATCTGCCGGTGGATCTCCCGCTCGGTCATCCGGGCGGCGTCCTGCTCGGTGATCAGCCCCTTCTCCAGCGCCTTGTTGCGGATGCGGCTGGTGTTCAGGCCGCGTCCGTCCTCGGCGATCATGATCTGTGCGACATTGCCGTGCTGGGTGGCGCGCAGGGTCAGCGTCGCCTTCTCCGGCTTGCCGGCGTCGAGCCGCTCCTGCGGTCCCTCGATCCCGTGATCCATGGCGTTGCGGATCATGTGGACCATGGGCTCCATCAGGGCATCGACCATGGACTTGTCGATCTGGATGTCGCCGTCGTCGATCTCCAGGGTGACCTGCTTGCCGAGCGAACGGGCCAGATCGCGCACCAGGCGCGGCATCCGCCCGAACACGATGCTGATCGGCACGACGCGCAGGTCGAGGGTCACCGAGTGCAGCATCCGCAGGGTGACTTCGGCACGGGCGATCTGGTTGGCGAAGACCTTGCCGGCATCGTCGATCCGGGCGGCGGCGGCGTAGAGCCGCTCGGCCTTGCGGTCGTCGATCTGGCCGGCGAGCGAGCGCAGTTCCGCCGCGGTGGCGCCGAACCCGGCCTCCGACGCGCCCTGGTCGAGCCGCGACAGGCTGAGCCGCAGCTCGGCCACCGTGTCGAGATAGCTGTCGATCAGCGCCGAGGAGACGCGCAGGGAACTGCCGCCGGCACTGCCGGGCACGCCGGCGCCACCGCCCGCGGCCCGCGACGGTGAGGCTTCGCCCCGTTCGGCGGGAACGCTGCCGTCGGCGGCGGTGGCAGGCGGTTCGGCCGGTCTGGCGGGCGGTGCCGCCGAAGGCGTCTCCGCAGCCCGAGGCGGCGCGGCCTGCGGCGGCGGAGCGGCGCGCGGTGGCGCCGGGGTCGGCCGGGGTGCCGGCTGTGGCGCAGGGGGCACCTGCGGAGCGGGGGCCGGGCTGTCGCCGAACGGGGCGCCGAAGCCTTCCTGCTGCTCTGGCGACCAGCCGGTATTGAGGGCGGAATCCCAGGAGCTGTCGTCGACGAACAGCACGTGGCCGTCGGTCTCAGCCGCCGGCGGGGTCGGTGCCGCGGCGGCGGGTGGCGGTGATGCCGGTGCCGAAGCGGCGGCCGCAGGAGGCGTGGCCGGAGCTGCTGCCGGCGCGGGCGTGTCGCCGACCACCAGCACCGTCCAGGCGCGCAGCACGTCGCCGCTGGTGTCGAGCGTGCGGATTGAAGCCTCCACCGGCGCGTCGTCCCCGGTGATGCCGATGAGAAACTGGTAGAGGTCGGGGTCGATATCGACCAGCACGCGGTTCGAGATCACCCGCTGCCGGTACAGCAGGCCGAGGATCTCGCCGCTGGCGGGGGCGCCGTCGGGCACCATCACCTGGACCTGGACGAGCCGGGCACCGGGCTGCTCCAGGAATTCGACCGCCTCGTTGCGGGCGGCCGGCGACATGCTGTCGAACAGATCGTCGCCCAGCACCTTGCGCAGCTCGGCGACGGCGGCACCGGCGCCGGTCAGCAGCAGGGCGAGCTCGTCGCGCAGCCGGTCATAGGTCTCGCGCGGCATGTCGAGGGAGGAGACGGTGAGCCCCTCGATCCCGATCACCTCGCTCTCGCGGCGGATCTCGTCGGCCACCTCCAGGGCGCCGGCCCGCTCGGTCCAGCTCTCCATCAGCGTCAGCTCGCTGGCGAGACGGGCGAGGGCCGAGATCCGGAACACACCGAGGGCGCGCGCCAGGATGCCGACCAGTTCCCAGTCGGCCGACGCGCCACCACGCACCGACAGGCGGTCGACCACCGCCCGCGCCTCGCGCGAGATATGCGGGGCCATGGAATCGTCGACGTCGTCCATGGCGATGCCGGCATCGGCCAGCTCGGACAGGACGCGCAGCCGGTGGATGAAGATGCACAGGCCGCGGATCAGCGCGGTGCGGTCGCTGCCTCCGTCGCCTTCGAGCACGCCGAGGACATCGCCCAGCACCTCGGCGATGCCGATATAGCCGACATCGTTGGCCGCCTCGCGGATCGCCAGCATGGAGGAGACGATGGCCTGGCTGTCCAGGGAATCCATCGCCGGGTTCTCCAGCGCCTCGGCGAGCTGGCCGAGTTCCGCCGTGACCACCGCGTTGAACGGCTGGACGGTGGCGGGCTGGAACTCCGGCTCGTCGTCGTTCGCCGGCTTCTGCGAGACCTGGATCGCCATCCGGCTCTGGTTGGCGGCGGCGGTATCGTCCTCGGGTTCCGGCTCCGGCGGGTCGTAGGCCGGGGGCGGCGGGGCTTCCGCGACCGGGACCTCCGCGACCGGGGCCTGCTCGACCGGGGGCTGCACCGGGGGCGGCGGTGCGGCGGCGGCCGTCTGCGCCGTGGCGGTGATCTCGCCGCCGGACTTGAGCTGCGCCTTCGCCTGTTTCAGGGCGGCGATCAGCCCGGCATCGCCGGCGATGTCCGACCGGCTCTCCAGACAGGCCTCGCGCAGGTCGACCAGGGCATCGGCCGACTGCAGCAGCAGCTCGCGGGCGGCCTCGTTCGGACGTGCGTCGCCGTTGCGGAACATGTCGAGCAGATCCTCGGCCGCATGGGCCACCGTCTCCATGCCGGTGAGGCCGAGCGAGGCGGACACGCCCTTCAGGGAATGGATGGCGCGGAACAGCGCCCCCATGATGTCCGGGTTCTCCAGATCGGCGGTCGAGCCGGACAGGTTGGCCTCGAGCTGGGCGAGATAGTCCTCGCTCTCCTGCTCGAACAGCTCCCACATTTCCGAATTGTCGTCGAACCCGCTCATGTCAGCGCCACGCTGCGATCGCCGCCCCGATGGAATTCGGGCACATGGGCGGCGATCAGGCCGGTCAGGTCGACCACCTCGTGGAAGGTGCCTTTATGGGTGATCACGCGCGCCTGTCCCTCCTCGTCGGCCGGGCCGGGCGGGCTCTCGTCGTCGACGATGCCGAGCACGCCCTCCGTGGCGATCGCCCATTTCTGATCGAAATGGCTGACGATGACGTGGATCGACTGCTTCTCGAACCCGTCCTCGGTCAGGCGCAGCACCGGCAGGATGTTGCCGCTGACCTCGATGACGGAATCGATCTTCACCCCCGGTCGCCGGGGCAGGGGGGCGGTGCCGATATCGTCGATCGCCCGCTCCACGATGCTGCTGTCGATGGCGAAGAGCTGGCCGCCGACCGTGATCGCCATGTATTTCGGTCGCTGGCGGACCCGCAGCACGTCCGGATCGGTGCGTTCGGCGACTGCCCGCTGGTCGGCCAGCAGGGGCAGGGCGCTCTGGGCGTTGAACCAGCGGTCGGCATCGACGGCCTGCACCAGTTCGCCCTTCTCGTCGAGGAAGGCGTGCTGCACCTCGTTGCCGGCGACCAGGCCGTGCATCGGCTTGGCCGGACCGAAATCGCGAATGCCGAGGATGCGCTCCACCGCCAGGCCGATGACGGCGCTGCCCCGCTGCAGCACGATGCACATCGCGAGGTCGAGTTCCTCCTCGCGGGGATGCAGCCGCATCACCACCAGGGGAATCGGCTCGTCGCGCAGGACCATGACGCCGATATAGTCGTCGGAATCGCCCTCGATCGGCTCCATCCGCTCGATCTCGACGACCTCGCGCACCCGGGCAAGCGGGATGCCGAAGCGCCGCCCGTCCGACATGAAGAGCAGGACCGGGATGCGTTCCTGACTGCCGCCCGACTTGCCGCTGCCGACCACCGCGTTCACGTCATCGCTCCGACCGGAACGGGGGAGAGCAGGCGGTTGATGGTGTCGATCAGCAGCCCGCCGCCGGACGCGTCCACGTCCTTGCTGACGGAGCCCGAGGGCTTGCCGATCACCGCGTCGGCGCCGACCAGCCGGGCCTCCACGGCCTTCGGCGAGGCCGGGTGGGTCAGGGAGGACAGCACGATGACCTTGGCCGGCGACAAGATCTTCAGCCGGCGCAGGCACTCGATCCCGTCCATCACCGGCATCTCGATATCCAGGGTGACCACGTCGGGCGACAGCTCGCGGGCCATGTCCACGCCTTCGCGGCCGTTCTCCGCCTCGCCGACGACCTCGAACCCCTCGGCGCGTGCCAGGATGTTCTTGATCGTGAGCCGAACAAGCTTCGAATCATCGACGATCAGTACTTTGGGCATCCGCCGGCCGTCTTCCTGAGTTCAACCAAGGCCGAGTTCGACCAAGACCTTGAAATCTAAGTGCTCAATGGTTCCATATCGGCGCTGGTTTGCCTACCCGTTTGTGGCCCCGTTTCGCGCATATCGCGCGGAAACGGCTTCTGCGGAGGGCGGACGCCATTGTACCATCGCCGGAACAGTCACTGGAGACCATGACGGGGGCCCGCGTGCTGGCTTGGCATTTTGTCGACGAGACCCTGAAGGACGGCGCGCCGGTGCCGGCCGATGGCGAGCGGCTGGCCCATGACGGGCCGGTCAGCCTGTGCGAGGGCGGTCTGCACGCCTCGGAGCAGGTGCTCGACGCGCTGAAGTTCGCGCCGGGGAACATCATCTGCCGGGTCGAATGCGACGACGTCGGCGAGCGGCAGTCCGACAAGTTCGTCTGCGGCGCGCGGACCATCGTGTGGCGGATCGACGGCGAGGAGGTGCTGCGCGCCTTCGCCCGCAAGGTGGCGCTGGACGTGGCCGAGTTCTGGGACATGCCGGACGAGGTCCGCAAGTTCCTGGAGACCGGCAACGACAACCTGCGGGTGGCCGCCCGCGGTGCCGCGCGGCAGGCCTCGCGCGAGGCGGTGCTGTCGGACGAACCCCAGGCCGCGGCCGCCGGCGAGGCGGCCCGTGCCGCCGCCGCCCGGACCCATGCTGCCCGCTCCACCGGTCTCGCCGCCGCCTGGGCCGCGTCCAAGGCGACCCGCCGGGCCGACGCCTGGGAGACCTACGGCCGCCTGCTCGAGGCAATGATCGAGGAGGCGCGCTCGACCGCCCCGGCCCAGGCCGCCGAGGACGACGAATGGGGCGACTTCGCCGACGAGATCGAGGCGGAGTTCACGTAAGGGGCGGGCACCGACCTGCCCGACCTGCCTCCCGTCATCCTGAAAGCGCCGCAGGCGCTATTCAGGACCAAGCCGCCGGCGCTGGTGTCATGATCCTGAACAGCGCGGGCGCGCTTTCAGGATGACGGGATGGTTGGATGGCGCGGGGGCGTGTGGATGACGTTTTGGCTTACCCGAAGAACCCGCAGCGGTGCAGCTGCTCGTGGAACTTCCGCAGGGTCTTGGCCTTCTCGGTCGGGTCGGGGATGCCGGCGACCAGCTCGTCCTCGAAGTTCGGGCGGCGCAGGTGGCCGACGATGATGTTCCTCGCCAGGTTCGACGCCTTGCCCTTCGGCAGCATCTCCGGCTGCACCATGCTGACCAGCATGAAGGCGCGCACGTGCAGCGGCTTCTCCGGGTTGTCGAGCTTGTCCAGGATCTTGCCGTCGGTGATGTAGGACACCAGCAGCTCGTCCAGCCGCTCGGTCAGCGCCGCCTTGCGCTGCTCGGGCAGGTTGGACTTCTGGATGTGGTGGTAGATCGAGGTGACCTTGGCCATCTTCTTGTTCGGCGGCAGCTTGTCGCGGACCAGATGGTTGATGGTCTGGGAATGGATCAGCAGTTTGTCGAGCAGGGTCTCCAGATCGTTGCGCAGCACGGTCTGGCCGATCTCGCTGTCCATCATCGCCAGCAGATAGCCGGTGGCCCGGCCGGGGTCGTGCAGCGCCGGCAGCATGGTCTCCGCCGCCTCGCGCATGCCCTTGTTGCCGCCCTTGTTGATGATGGTGGACTGGCGCGCGGTCATGGCCTGGGCCATGGACGGGCCGCCGATGATCTCGATATCCGGGATCAGCTTGTCCAGCAGGCCGACGAAGACCTCGCGCTCCTCCTCGCGGTCGCCGCGGGTCAGCGGGCTCAACCCCTCAAGCTGGCGCCGCACCCGGTCGACCAGCACCGCCTTGCTCTCCGGCAGCTTGCCGGCGGCGATCAGGCGGATGAAGGTGGTGTTGGGGAAGTCCTGATGCTCGGGCGTCAGCTCGACCGGCTCCTCCTCTTCCTCATCCTCGACCAGCGGCCGCCCTTCGGCGACGCAAAGCAGGGTGACCAGGGCGGTGCCGAGCTCGCGCGGGTTGCCGATCATGTCGCGCAGCACGTCGACATTGTAGAGCGTGTCGGACACGAAGATGTCGATCGCTTCAAGGGCCTGGGGTGTCTGCGCCCTCCAGCCCCATTCCATGAGCTGGCCGAACTTGCCGAGGAAGCTGCGGTTCTCGACCAGCTCCACGGTCATCGCGTAGCGGATCAGGTAGGGGATGTGGTCCTGCGGGGCCGAGGCGATGATGCCGTCGAGCACCTCGTTGAACCCCTCCACCCGGATGCGCGGCAGACGCTGCTCGGCTGCGTTGTTGGCACGGGCCTGGATCTTGTTGATGAAGTCGAACAGCACGTCCCGCCGCTGGTTGACGGTCGTGTCCTCCATCTTACGCACCTGGAAGGTGGAGACCTTGCCGACCGCGGAGAACAGCAGCGTGCCCTCGTCGAGCAGGCGCTTCAACTCGCGCGGCGCGTGCATCACCTCGCTTGCGGTGAGGTTGTTCTTGTCGAGATAGTTGCGGAACAGCCGGTTGATGGTCGCCCGCGCCTCGCCGACATACAGCGCACTCGGCGCGTGGCAGACCGGGGCGTCGTCGACGTCCTGGATGAAGACCTTTTCCTCGGTCTTCGGCTTCATCTTTTCGAACAGGATGTCTTCCGGCTTCAGCCGGTCGATCGAGCCCTTGGCTTCCTTGATGACCCGGACGCCCTGGACGCCGGCTTGGCTGAGGATCTTCCCCGCCTCCGCCTGAGCGATCTCCTGGTGCTTGGCCGTGGCCTCAATGATCCAACGGCCCTCGCGTAGTGCAAGGATCTCGAAGGTCTTTCCGCCGAACATTTCTATGCTCGCATCTGCATCTCCGGCGGAGCGATTCTTGCTCCCCCACTCCCAAGCCCGAGATAGTAAACAAGTTTTAGCCTTAAATCATGCCATGAATTGCATATACGTGTACGGCGCGAAGGGATTCGCCGGAAATCAAAGAAAATCATGCATTCAAATGTACCCCCGGACCCCTGGGCTCCGGGCACATGGCCCCCGGGGCGTCGGGGCAAGGGAGGACGAAACATGGATCTGAAGCTGGCGGGCAAGATCGCCCTGGTCACCGGGGCAAGCGCGGGCATCGGCGTCGGTATCGCGCGGGTGCTGGCGGCGGAGGGCGCGACGCTGGCGCTCACCGCCCGGCGCAAGGCCCCGATGGAGGCGCTCGCCGCCGAACTGGCGGCGGCCGGGGCGCCGGCGCCGACCGTGATCGAGGCCGATCTCATGGCCGAGGACGGACCGTCGATCGTCCGCGAGGCGGTGCTGAAGGCGCATGGCCGGCTCGACATCCTGATCAACAACGCCGGCTCCTCGCGCACGGTGCCGGTGGATGCGCCGGAAAGCGCCTGGGACGAGGCGATGATGCTGAAGTTCACCATGGGTCGGCGTCTGACCACCGCCTTCCTGCCGGAACTGCGGGCCCATGGCTGGGGCCGGATCGTCCACGTCACCGGGATCCTGGAGCCGACCACGACCAATGCCGGGCTCGCCGGTTGTGCCGCGACCCATGCCTGGGCCAAGGGGATGTCGCGCGACCTGGCGCCGGAGGGTGTCACCGTGAACTGCGTGCCGCCCGGCCGGATCGTCAGCGAGCAGATCATGAACCGGCTGCACCCGACCGAGGAGAGCCGCCAGGCCTTCATCGACGCCAACATCCCGGCCGGCCGGTTCGGCGAGCCGGAGGAGTTCGGAAACCTGGTGGCCTTCCTGTGCTCGCCCCTGGCGGACTACATCACCGGCTGCGTCATTCCGGTCGATGGCGGGATGCACCGTTTCATCCAGTAGCGGCAATGGGCGCACTCGGCGCCTCCCGCCGACCGCGCCGCTGCACTAGGCTTTCCTTCCGAAAGACAAGATCCCGGGAGGAAAGCCATGGCGAAGGACAAGCCCAAGACCGTCTATGAACTGATCCCGCATCTCGGCAGACTGCGCGACGAGGTCGTCTATGCCGATGTGTGGGAGCAGCCGGAACTGAACAAGCGCGACCGCTCGCTGATCACGGTGGCGGCGCTTGCCGCCCTGTGCCGTACGGACGAGCTGCGCCTGCACATGAACCGCGCGATCGAGAACGGCGTGACCAAGGACGAGATGCTCGCCCTGATCACCCATATCGCCTTCTACTCGGGCTGGCCGACCGCGATGAATGCGGGCCGCTATGCTCTTGAGATGTTCGCCGACGACGAGTCCTGAACGGGAAAGAAGACCAGCCATGAAGAAAGTCGGATTTATCGGGCTAGGCCTGATGGGCGGGCATTTTGCCACCAACCTGATCAAGGCCCAGCACAAGGTCGTGGTCTGCGACATGCGGCGCGAGGCGGCGGAGAGCCACCTGGCCGCCGGGGCCGAGTGGGCGGACACGCCCAAGGCGGTCGCCGAAGCCGCTGACGTGGTGCTGACCTCGCTGCCGGGGCCGCCGGAAGTCGAGGCGGTGGCCCTCGACCCGGAGACCGGGATCGCGGCGGGCATGAAGAAGGGCGGGGTGGTCTTCGATCTGTCCACCAACTCGCCGACCTCGGTGCGCAAGGTGCACGCGGCCCTGGCGGAGAAGGGGATCAGCCTGCTCGACGCGCCGGTCAGCGGCGGCCCCAAGGGCGCGGCCTCGGGCAAACTGGCGATCTGGGTCGGCGGCGACCGGGCGACCTTCGATGCCCACCGCGCCGTGCTCGACGCGCTCGGCGATCAGGTGGCCTATATCGGCGAGATCGGCGCCGGATCGACCGCCAAGCTGGTGCATAACAGCGTCGGCTACGCGGTTCAGGTCGCTCTGGTGGAAGCCTTCACCGCCGGCGTGAAGGCCGGGGTGGAGCCGCTGGCCCTGTGGAGCGCGATCCGCCAGGGCGCGCGCGGCCGTCAGCGGACCTTCGACAGCCTCGGCGAGCAGTTCCTGCTGAACAGCTACGATCCGCCGTCCTTCGCGCTGAAGCTGGCGCACAAGGACGTGTCGCTGGCCTGCCAGATGGGGCGGGACAACGCCGTGCCGATGCGCCTGATCAATCTTGTGCTGGAAGAGATGACCGAGGCGCGCAACCGCGGCTGGGACGGCTTGGATTCCCGCGCCGTGCTGCAGCTCCAGAACGAGCGGGCCGGGGTGCAGATCGAGGAGAGCCGGGAAGACGTGCAGGCCGTCCTCGACGGCAAACGCTGAAGCGTCGGCCGCGCCACTGTCGTAACTCAATGACCCGGGAGCCGGTGTCGGGCTCCCGGGGAAGTGCCTTTCCGACGGCGATCAGGCCGGTTCTTTGTGGCCTATCGTCCCCTGGCGCAGCACGTCTTCGCCGTTGAGTTGGGCGAGACGGCGCTTGAGGTTCTCGGCCCCCTTCACGACGGATATGAGCGCGCCGGTCCGGGTGTCGCTGATGCGCCAGGTATCCGCATCGCCAAACGGTGCGGCTTTGTAGCGGTCCTGTAACTGGGCCATTGCGTCCTCCTTCTTGAGGTTGGTGGTCGCTGTTGCCAGTCCCTAACACCTGGGCATTGTAGCACAGTCATCAACCCGGTCGGTGCAGCAGCCGTCCGTCGATCACGGCGAGCCCGAGGGCGATCGTCGCCATACCGGCCATCTGCCGCGGCTCCACCGTCTCGCCGAGCACCAGGGCACCGAGGGCGATGGCACTGACCGGGATCAGCAGGGTCACCAGGGCGACATTGGTGGCGCCCGCGCTCGCCAGCACACGGAAGAACAGGATGTAGGCCAGCGCGGTGCTGATCAGGGCGATGCCGAGCACCGCGCCGAGTGCCTCCGGCCCCGGAACCGGCAGCCGCCAGGGCGTATCGACGATCAGGGAGAGCGGCAGGATCAGCAGGGTGCTCGCGGAGAGCTGGCCGGTGGCGGTTACCAGCGGGGTCTGTCCGGCGAAGCGGCGGCCGAACACGCTGGCGGCACCGTAGGAGATCGTCGCGCCGACCACGGCGAGCTGGGCGATCAGCGGGGCGTCCAGGCCCTCCAGCGCGGCCGGTCCGACGGTGACGGCGAGGCCGGTGAAGCCCAGGAGCATACCGATCGCCTTGCGTAGCGGCAGCCGCTCCGCCCCGGCCGCCCGAGCGATCAGCGCCGACCAGAACGGGGTCATGCCGTTGATGACGGCGGCGAGACCGGCGCCGATCTCCAGCTGTCCGAAGAAGATCAGCCCGAACGGGACGAGGTTGTTCAGCAGACCCATGGCGGCGTAGTCGCGCCAGCGCGCCCCATCCGGCGCGAAGCGGATGCCGGCGATCCGCAGCACCAGGTTCAGGGCGAGAGCGGCGATGCCGACGCGGGCCAGCACCAGGGTCACCGGCGGGATCTCGGCCACGGCGATCCGGCCGAACAGGAAGGAACAGCCCCAGAGCAGCGACAGGGCGAGTAGCAGCAGCCAGTCGAGGGCGGCCATACGGGTATCGGTGGGCGGCATGCGGGATCTCCGATGGGAAGGCGGGCGTAGCCTAGAGCCGCGCAGGGTCGCCGGCTTCCCGGTTCTTGCCGTCAGGATCGGTGCCGCGGCTGGCCGCCGGTCGGACGCCGCGATTGAAGCCGGTCGAGCGTCGTCATACCCTCGCTCTACTGCCAGTCAGGAGGTTCAGATGCGCATCGGCGTGCCGAAGGAAATCAAGAACCACGAGTACCGGGTCGGCCTCGTGCCCTCCAGCGTCCGCGAACTCGTCGCCCACGGCCACGAGGTGGTCGTCGAGACCCATGCCGGCTACGGCATCGGCCTGGACGACGACCTGTACCAGGCGGCGGGTGCGACCATCCTGTCGACGCCCGAGGAGGTGTTCGCGACCGCCGACATGATCGTGAAGGTCAAGGAGCCGCAGCCGGTGGAGATCGCCCGCCTGCGCCAGGGCCAGATCCTGTTCACCTATCTCCACCTCGCGCCCGATCTGGAACAGACCAAGGGGCTGGTCGACAGCGGCTGCATCGCCATCGCCTACGAGACGGTGACCGACGCCCATGGCCGCCTGCCGCTGCTCGCCCCGATGAGCGAGGTGGCGGGCCGGATGTCGATCCAGGCCGGCGCCCATTGTCTGGAGAAGGCCCAGGGCGGCAACGGCATGCTGCTCGGCGGCGTGCCGGGCGTGGCGGCGGCGAATGTGGTGATCCTCGGCGGCGGCGTGGTCGGCACCAACGCCGCCCGCATGGCCATGGGGCTGGAGGCCAAGGTCACGATCTTCGACATGTCGTTGCATCGGCTCTACGAGCTCGACATGCAGTTCGGGGCGACCCTGAACACGATCTTCTCCACCCGCGACGCGGTCGAGGAATACGTCCTGCAGGCCGATCTTGTGATCGGCGCGGTGCTGGTGCCGGGAGCGGCGGCGCCGAAGCTGGTGACCCGCGAGATGGTGTCGCGGATGAAGCGCGGCTCGGTGCTGGTCGACGTGGCGATCGACCAGGGCGGCTGCTTCGAGACGTCGAAGCCGACGACCCATGCGGAGCCGACCTATATCGTCGACGACGTGGTGCATTACTGCGTCGCCAACATGCCGGGCGGCGTGGCGCGGACCTCCACCTTCGCACTGAACAACGCGACCCTGCCGTTCACCCTGGCCCTGGCCGATAAGGGCTGGCGCCAGGCGCTGTACGACAACAAGCACCTGCGCGAAGGCCTGAACGTCCACGAGGGCCGGGTGACCTACAAGGCGGTCGCCGACGCCCACGGGCTGGCCTTCACCCCGTCGGAAGAGGCGCTGCGGCTGTAGCATCAAACGTCATCCTGAACTTGATTCAGGATGACGGCCTGGATCACATCCCCAGCAGGTCCCGCAGCTTTGCCCAGCCCATCCCGGCCATCAGAGTCGGGGTGCGCAGGGGGCCGCCGGGGAAGGGGAGGTGGCGGACCTTCTCGAACAGCGCCAGACGGCTGTCGTCGCCGGTGATCGCCTCGGCGATGATCTTGCCGGCAAGCCCGGTCAGCACGACGCCCTGGCCGGAGAAGCCCTGGGCGTGGAAGACCCTGTCCGAGAGCCGGCCGATATCGGGAATGCGGTTGAGGGTGATGCCGATCAGCCCGCCCCAGGTGTGGTCGATCCGGACGGCCGACAGCTCCGGGAACACCCGGGCGATCTTGCGCCGCATGGTGCCGGCCAGGCCCGGTGGCGTGATCGCCGAATAGCTGGCACCGGACCCGAACAGCAGGCGGCGGTCGTGGGTCAGGCGGAAATAGTCCAGCGCCACGTTGCAGTCCGCGACCGCCACATCCTGCGGGAACAGCCGAGCCGCCAGATCCTCCGACAGCGGCTCGGTCACCGAGATGAACGAGGCCACCGGCATGATCTTCGCCCGCAGCCGGCGCTCCAATCGCCCGAGATAGGCATTGGCGCAGTAGACGACGTGTTTCGCGGTAACCGCGCCGCCGGCGGTGCGCACCACGGTTCCGTCCACGTCGCGTACCGGGCTGTGCTCGAACAGGGTGGCCCCGACGGCCTCCGCGCCCTCGGCGAGGCCGTAGAGATAGCGCAGCGGATGGATCTGGCCGCTCTCCGGATCGGTCAGCACGCCGACATACCGGTCGGTGCCGAGCCAGTCCCTGACGGCCGTCCCCTCGACGATCTGCGGCGTCGTATAGCCCCAGCGCGCCCAGTCGGCCTGGCCGTCGCGCAGTCCGGAGAGCTGATGCGTGGTCAGGGCGGCGTGCAGATAGCCCATGCGCAGATCGGCGTCCGGTGCGTGCCGGCGCACCCGGTCCTTCATGTCGTCGAAGGCTTCGCGCGACCAGTGCCAGAGCTTCTCGGCGCCGTCGCGGCCCACCACCCGGGTCAGGGTCGAGGTCGAGGCGCTCCAGCCGACCATTGCCTGGCCGCCGTTGCGCCCCGATGCGCCGAAACCGATCGTCTCCGCTTCCAGCAGCACGACCTCGAGCCCGCGCTCGGCGCAGTGCAGGGCGGTCGAAACGCCGGCAAGACCGCCGCCGATGATGCAGACGTCGCAGCTCCGGTCCCCGATCAGGCGCGGCCGTTCCGGTGCGGTGGCGGTCGCGTGATACCAGGTCAGGGTAGCCGTCATCGCACCACCATCCGCCTCACACGGTCTTCAGGTACCAGGCCCATTCCAGCGGCGTGACCTCGGATTCGAAGTCGCGCCGCTCGCTTTCTTTCACTGCGTGGAACACGTGCTGGAAGCCCTCGCCGAGCCAGTCGGCGATGAACGTGCTCTCGTGGAACAGCTCCAGGGATTCCGCCCAGGTCTTGGGCACCGACGGCTCCTGGGACTCGTAGGCGTTGCCGTCGACCGGCGGCGGAGCATCGGCTTCGGTCTCGATGCCGTGCAGGATCGCCGCCAGGATCGCCGCCCCGGCGAGATAGGGATTGGCGTCGGCGCCGGCGACCCGGTGCTCGATCCGCACCGCGTCAGGCGAGGAGGCCGGCACGCGGAAGGCGCAGGTCCGGTTGTTGTAGCCCCAGCAGGCCGACAGCGGCACATAGGCGTTCGGCCGGATCCGGCGGTAGGCGTTCGCCGTTGGCGCGAACAGGGCCATGCTGTCGTTCATGGTCTTGCACAGCCCGCCGACCGCGTGGCGCAGCAGGGGCGAGCCATGTTCCGGGTCGGTCTCGCTGGCAAAGATGTTGTTGCCGTCCTTGTCCAGCACACTGACATGCATGTGCAGGCCGTTGCCGGTCTCGTCGCCGAACGGCTTGGCCATGAAGGTCGCGTTCATGCCGTGGGCCCGGGCGACGCCCTTGACCACGCGTTTCAGCATGATGGCGTGGTCGGCGGCCTGCACCGGGTCGTCCACATGGGTCAGGTTGATCTCGAACTGGCCCGGCGCGTACTCGGCCGAGGCCGCCATGGCCGGGATGCCCTGGAGCTGGCAGGCGTTCGCCACGTCGTCCAGCACCGCCTCGAAATCGTCGAGCTCGTCCAGGCCGTAGACCTGGGTGGTCGACTGGCGCGACCCGGTCACCGGGCTGATCGCCGGGCTCGGCGGCAGGTGCGCCTCGCGGGTCTTGTCGATCAGGTAGAATTCCAGCTCCAGCGCCACCACCGGCTTCCAGCCGCGATCGGCATAACGCTGGGCCACCCGCTGCAGCACCACGCGCGGATCGGCGTAGAACGGCGTGCCGTCCGGCTCGGCCATGGTGAGCATCACCTGGGCGGAGGGACGGGCGGTCCAGGGCACCTGCACCAGGGAATTGGCCACCGGCCAGCACGGATAGTCGGCGTCGCCCAGTTCCCAGACCAGGCCGCTGGAATCGACGCTGTCGCCGGTCACGTCGGTGCCGAAGACGGAGGCGGGGAAGGCGGCGCCGTTCTTGAAGGTGCCTTCAAGCTGGTCGCGGCCGATGCGTTTGCCGCGGACGACGCCGGACAGGTCGGGCAGGAGCACGTCGACCGTCGCCACGTCGGGATGGGCGGCGAGAAACTCGGTCGCGATCTTGGGAGAGGGCACGGAGGTCGGTCTGGAAGAGGACATGATTTTGGGACACTCGAAAGGTTTACCGCTCATACCATGGCGCGAAGGTCCTGTGGAATGCGATCTTGCGCCGCCCGGTCCCACCGGCCGACACTGCCGGCAACCAACGGATGCGGGAGGACCCTCCAATGACGCTCAGCTTCGCCGTCGGCGACCTCCGGGTCGACCGGATCCTCGAACAGGAGGTTCCCGGCTTCGACCCGTTCACCTTCCTGCCGACCCTGACGCCGGAGATCCTCGACGCCAACCGCTCGTGGCTGGAGCCGTTGAGCCTCGACCCGGCCACCGGGCTTTTCATCTTCCCGATGCAGTCCTACGTGATCCGCACCGGCCGGCACACGGTCCTGGTCGACACCTGCGTCGGCAACCACAAGGACCGGCCGACCCGGCCGCACTGGCACCAGAAGACCGACACGGCCTATGTCGACGCGCTGGCGACGGCGGGGCTGGGTGTGGAGGACATCGACTACGTGATGTGCACGCACCTGCATCCGGACCATGTGGGCTGGAACACCCGGCTTCTCGACGGCCGCTGGGTCCCGACCTTCCCGAATGCGAAATATCTGTTTTCGGCCAAGGAGCTGGCGCATTGGACGGCGCGCAATGCCGAGACGCCGCTGCCGCATATCGTCGACAGCGTGCTGCCGGTGGTCGAAGCCGGGCGGGTGGTCGAGGTGACCAGCGATCATGCGTTCGACGACTGCCTGCATCTGGAGCCGACGCCGGGCCATTCGCCGGACCATTTCGCGGTTCACCTGACGTCGAACGGCGCCGAGGCCCTGATGATCGGCGACATGATCCACTCGCCGCTGCAGTGCCGGCATCCGGATCTGGTGGCGGCTCCGGACTTCGACCGCGACATGGCCCAGGCCACGCGCGTCGCGACGATGGACAAGTACTGCGAGACCGACACGCTGATCTGCAGCGCGCATTTCCGCTCGCCCTCCATCGGCCATTTCGTGCGCCACGGCGACGCCTTCGACTTCAGGTTCCGGGACGCCTGAAAACCCGCTTTGCCGTCGGTGCTTTGTGAGGAAACTCGCATTCGGGGCGTGGGGAGAGGGCTACCATCATGGCGTTAGCGGAGTGCTGGGGAGAGCGCGCCATGAGAGATTTCGGGCGAACGGGGCGGTCCGACGGGCCGAACTGTCCGTGTGCGGCCGCAGGGACCCGGCATGACTGCCGCGGCGGCTGACGAGAGCGTGGCGGGCCGCCGCCGGCACCTGATCGGGGCCAGTCTGATCTCCGCGGCCGGATCGCTGCCGACCCACCTCCTTCCGGTGACGATCACCGCCGTCGTGGCCGGCACCTCGGCCTCGCCCGAGACGGCCGGCCTGATCGCCTCGGCCATGCTGATCGGCCAGCTCACCTCGTCCATCGGGCTGCCATTGCTCAAGGTCACCGCGATCTCGCGCTTGTGGGCGGGAGCGGTGTCCGTCGCGCTGCTGGCCGGGCTCGTCCTGTCCGGCGCCGACGGTCTCGCCACGCTGCTCGGCGGCTGGTTCGCGGTCGGTCTGTGCTGCGGCATCCTGCTGTTTCTCGGCACCGTCTCGGCCGCGCATTTCGACCGGCCGTCGCTCGCCTTCACGCTCCGGCTCGGCGTCGTCCTTGTGCTGGCGGGCGCTGCCACCGGCCTGATCCAGATCAGCGGGGCGGCGGGATCCTACGACACCTACCTGCTGTGGTTCGGCGTCTCCATCGCCGCCGTGCTGGCGGTGGGCAACCTGCTCTACGCCCCGATCCCCGCGGCGGAACCGGACGGGGACGGCGCCGGGGGCGGCCGGTTCACCATGGCGATGGGCGCCGGTCTGGTCGCCGCCTACATCCTGTTCGTCGGCCAGACCGGGCTGGTCGCCTATGTGCTGTTCTCCGCCGTCGAGCGCGGCATGGACCTCGCCTCGGCCGCCTGGGCGTTCGCCGCCGGCAAGGTCGGGTCGGGCATCTGGCTGGTCACCGCGTCGCGGCTCTCCAGGCCGGGGTCTTCGGTGTTCCGCATGACGGTGCTCGGCGTGCTGGTCGCCGCCGGCGGGTACGGCATGTCCAAGGCCGGCGAGATCCAGTTCCTGTTCGGCTTCCTGATCGTCTTCCAGATCGCCTTCAACTCCCTGTCGGCCCAGATGCAGGGCAGCATCGCCGCCATCGGGCCGAAGATCACCGGCCGTTGGATCGCCGGCACGCTGCTGCTGGGGGCGGCGTCGGGACCGCCGCTGCACGGCTGGGCGATCGGCGCCGGCCTTGAGCCCGAGTTCGTCGTTTTCGCCGTGGCGACGGCGCTCCTGCCGGTGGCGTGGCGGGTGCTGTGCCGGATCGATCGGCCGCAGACCGGCTGACGGGCCGAGATTGCCGCCGGTTGGACGTTGTTGTATTCACTGCAGGGTCCAATCCGCGAGGCACCCCATGACCATCGATCTCGAAGCCTGGATCCGCGAACGCCGGATCACAGAGGTGGAGTGTCTGGTCTCCGACCTGTCGGGCATCGCCCGCGGCAAGATCCTGCCGGCCCAGAAGTTCCTGCGCGCGACCCGCGATCAGGGGCTGCGTCTGCCGGAATCGATCTTCGGCCAGACGGTGACCGGCGAGTATATCGACGAGATCGATCTCGACCCGCGGGCCAGCGACGTGTTCCTGCGGCCGATCGCCGAGACCATCCGCATGGTGCCCTGGTACGCCGAGCCGACCGCCCAGGTGATCCACGACGCCTACTACTTCGACGGCACCCCGGTGGACATCGCCGCCCGGGCCGTGCTGCGCCGGGTGCTGGACCTCTATGCGGAAAAGGGCTGGACGCCGATCGTGGCGCCCGAGCTGGAGTTCTTCCTGGTCAAGGTGAACGAGGATCCCGACTATCCGCTGGAGCCGCCGGTCGGCCGCTCGGGGCGTCCGGAGACCGCGCGCCAGGCCTATGGCATCGACGCGGTGAACGAGTTCGACCCGCTGTTCGAGGACATCTACGACTACTGCGAGGCGCAGGAGATCGACGTCGACACGCTGATCCACGAGAGCGGGGCGGCGCAGATGGAGATCAACTTCAACCACGGCGAGGCGATGGCCCTCGCCGACCAGACCTTCCTGTTCAAGCGCACCGTCCGCCAGGCCGCCCTGGACCACAAGATCTACGCCACCTTCATGGCCAAGCCGATGCAGTACGAGCCGGGCAGCTCGATGCATATGCACATCTCGGTGGTGGACAGCGAGACCGGGCAGAACCTGTTCGCCGAGAAGGACGGGTCGAATTCCGACTTCTTCATGAACTTCATCGGCGGGCTGCAGAAATACGTGCCGCCGTCGATGGCGCTGTTCGCGCCCTATGTGAACTCCTACCGCCGTCTGGTGCCGGATTCCGACGCGCCGGTGAATGTCCATTGGGGCGTCGATAACCGCACCACGGGGTTCCGCGTTCCCGAGTCGCGGCCGGAGAGCCGGCGGGTTGAGAACCGGGTGCCCGGCGCCGACGCCAATCCCTATCTGGCCTTCGCGGCGTCGCTCGCCTGCGGCTATCTCGGTCTGGTGGAGGAGCTGGAGCCGTCGAAGCCGGTGGACGGCAGCGCCTACAACCTAGCGGCCAACCTGCCGCGGCACCTGGAGGACGCGCTGCTGCGGCTGAACCGCTCCAAGCCGCTGCGCGACATCCTCGGCCAGCGGTTCATCAACGTGCTGACCCAGGTCAAGGAGCAGGAATCAAAGGCCTATCTCCAGGTCATCAGCGCCTGGGAGCGGCAGTACCTGCTGCTGAACGTGTAGCGGCCAAAGAAAAAGGGCACGACCGGCCCGTTCTAGGCCGGTCGTGCCCCTGTCTTACTTCCGGATCAGGCGGCGTCGCGGGTCTGCTCTGCCTCGATCTCCGCGACCATGCGGGCGGTCTCCGCCGCAATCTCGCGGACCATGGCAAGCGCCTCGCCGTACATCTGAGTCAGGCCGGAATCCAGAGCCGCGGCCCGCAGGGTCTCGATCGCCCGTGCGTTGGTCGTGTCCATCTGCTCCTGCCCATCCTCATACGTCATCGCTGATCCCCTGCACCCCACGTCATGCCCTCACGACACAATGGCGGGGGAACATGAACAAACCGTTAAGCGCCTCATTTTCTTTTCAGAATGCTGCCGCTTTTTCGCCGCGCACGGTATAATCTCCGGATCGTTCTCCATCCCGGACCGCACAAGATGACCTCCGCCGCCCCGACCGTCGACACCGACCACATCCGCAGCCTCGATGCCGCCCACCACTGGCATCCCTTCACCGACACCAAGGCGCTGAATGCCGAGGGCACGCGGGTGATCGTCAAGGCCGAGGGCAGCCGGCTGTGGGATTCCAAGGGCAACGAGATCCTGGACGGCATGGCCGGCCTGTGGTGCGTCAATGTCGGCTACGGGCGCCGGGAACTGGCCGACGCTGCGTCGCGGCAGATGATGGAGCTGCCGTACTACAACACCTTCTTCAAGACCACGAACGTGCCGGCGACCGAACTCGCAGCCAAGCTGGCAGAACTGACGCCCGAGGGGCTGAACTATGCGTTCTTCGCCAATTCCGGCTCCGAGGCGAACGATACGATCGTGCGCATGGTGCGCCACTTCTGGCAGCTGCGCGGCAAGCCGAACAAGAAGACCCTGATCAGTCGGGAGTTCGCCTATCACGGCTCGACCATGATTGCGACCAGCCTCGGCGGCATGACCGCGATGCACAAGCAGGTCGACATGCCGCTGCCCGGCTTCTCCCACATCCGCCCGCCCTATTTCGTGCGCGACGGCGGCAACATGACCGAAGAGGAATTCGGCGTCGCCGCGGCCCAGGCGCTGGAGGACCGGATCCAGGAACTGGGCGCCGACACCATCGCCGCCTTCATCGCCGAGCCGATCCAGGGAGCCGGCGGCGTCATCATCCCGCCGGCGAGCTACTTCCCGGAGATCCAGCGGATCTGCCGCAACCACGACATCCTGTTCATCGTCGACGAGGTCATCACCGGCTTCGGGCGGACCGGCAACTGGTTCGCCAGCCAGACCTTCGATCTGCAGCCCGACATGATGACCCTGGCCAAGGGCCTGTCCTCCGGCTACGCGCCGATCTCGGCCGTCATGGTCGGCGATCGGGTCGCCCAGACCCTGATCGAGGAGGGCGGCGAGTTCTATCACGGCTTCACCTATTCGGGTCATCCGGTGGCCTGCGCGGTGGCGCTCGAGAACCTGCGCATCATCGAGGCCGAGGGGCTGGTGGAACGGGCCCGCAGCGATACCGGCCCTTACCTCCAGGACGGTCTGCGGTCGCTGGCCGATCACCCGCTGGTCGGCGAGGTACGCGGCGTCGGCATGATCGGGGCGTTGGAACTGGTGAAGGACAAGGATGGACCGGTCTTCTTCGATCCGATCGGCCGGGTCGGCACCATCTGCCGCGACCACTGTTTCGCCAACAATCTGGTCATGCGGGCCGTGCGCGACGCCATGGTCTGCTCGCCGCCGCTGGTGATCACGCGGCAGGAGATCGATCGGCTCGTCGAGACGCTGAAACTCTGTCTGGACAAGACCCTCGCCGATCTCTGAGGGCCCTTCCTCCCGCACCCGTGCCGCAATTAAATCAGACTTGATTAAAACTTTCTTAACCATCATTCTTGCGATGGGAGAGGGAGGACGTCAGTCATGATTCAATCGACATTTGCATCGTATACGCCTGTCGGTACACCGGTATCGCAGCGGGCCGAAGGCATTCCCGTGGGTGCACGCGGATCCATCGCCCTGGGCAGCGGCCTGCGGTCCGGCATGGTGCTGGTGGATGTCGCCGGCCAGGCGACGGCGGAGCTTCATGAGGTCCGCAAGGCCCTCGCCGAGGCGGATCGGGAAGCGGTCCGGAACGAGGCGAGGCGCCAGTTCGCCGAGGAGGTCCGGGCCCGCACCGATCCCGATCCGGAGGACGCCGCGGACGTGGGGACGGACGGGGCACAGGGGCAGGGCGAGGCCCTCCAGGCCGGTGTCGCGGCGCAGCTCGCGGCGGCCGGCGGCGAGACCGCGGGGCGGGGATCGTTCGTCAATCTGGCGGTGTGAGGCCGACCCGCCGGCCGATCGCCTGGTTGGCCGCTCACTCCGGCAGGTCGAGCTTGTTCTTCTGCGCGGCTTCCAGGAAGTGCAGGACCTTGGTCCGCTTGGTCTCGAGCTGCTGCTGTTCGACCGGCAGCTCGCCGATCCACATCCGGATCCGGTCGACGACCTTGTCGAGTCCCTCGTCCTTGAGGACGTAGTCGTCCGCGCCGGCGCGGAAGCTGGCGAGGAGCGACTCGGGCTTGCGGCCGCTGGTGGCGACGATGATCGGGGTCGTGCGGCTGACCTTGGCCCGCACCAGGGAAATGAAGCGGTTGCCGCCGTCCTCGTGAAACACGCCCGGGCGGGTGAACGTCCCGAGATCGACGACGCAGAGGTCGATCCGCGACTTCTGCATGATCGCGAAGGCGTCCGCCACGTCGGTGAAATTCGTCACGGACCCAAGAATGCCGTCTACCGCCGCGCGGAACAGCATGGTCTGGATCATGTCGTCTTCCAGAAGCAGGATTTGGCGTTCGATCGGCATGCGGATCAGGTCGGCTCGCGTTCGTTGGACTGGAGCTCGGCGAGTTTGGAGAGCGCCTGCTCGATGGCCGCTGCCACCACGGTGCTGTCCTCCTCTACGAACGGCGTCCCGGTTCGGATGGTCTCCTGATAATGGCGGCTCAAGCTGCTGAGATGGATCAGGCCGATATTGCCGGCGATCGACACGAGCTTATGCAGCGCCTGGCGTTTGGTCTCCTGATCGGTGGCGGGGTCGGCAATGCGGTCGCCCAGGGTCCTGATCTCGATCGCGGCCTGCTGCAGCACCATGGCCAGGGTTTCCGCCGGCACGAGCTTGGTCAGGGAGTCGAATCGTTCCTGGCTGAAGACCGGTTCCCCCTTTTCGCCGGCCGTGGCGGCGAGTGCCGCGCTCCGCGGTCTCTCGCTCGGCCGGGCCTGCAGCACGCCGACGCGGACGAGGGCGTCGTACAGGGCCTCCTTGTCGACCGGCTTGGCCAGATAGCCGTTCATGCCGGCCTCCAGGCAGGCGCTCATGTCGTCGCGCGACGCGTAGGCGGTCAGCGCGATGATCGGCACCGAGCGGGCTGGCTCGTCCGTCTCCGGCCCGCGCAGTACACGGGTCGCCTGCAGCCCGTCCATGACCGGCATCTCGATGTCCATCAGGACCGCGTCGTAGGTCCCGTTGCGGACCGCCTCGACCGCGTCGGCGCCGTTGACCGCAACGCCCGTCCGACAGCCGATGCGCTCGAGCAGGGCCTGGGCGATGTCGGCGTTGATCTCGATGTCGTCGACCACGAGGATGTTCGGCTGTGCCTTGGCCGGGACGTAGTCGATCTCGGTGTCCACCGTCGGGGCGGGGTCTTCGGCCGGCCCCCGGGTGGCCGTCGGGATCTCGATCGTCACCGTCGTGCCCGCCCGCGGTTCGGAGACCACGCCGACGGTGCCCTCCATGGCGGTCACGCCGGCCTGGACGATGGCCATGCCGAGTCCGCTTCCCGACGCCGAGGAGACGCCGATCCGCTCGAAAGGCTCGAAGATCCGGCCGAGTTGGTCCGCATCCATGCCGATGCCGGTGTCGCTGACCGTCAGGCGCAGCATCGTTCCCTGGCCGGCCGTCCCGATCGACGCGCCGACCGTGACCTGTCCCTTGTCGGTGAACTTCACCGCATTCGACAGGACGTTCACCAGGCAGCGGCTCAACCGGTGACCGTCGACCATGACGATCTGGTTCGGAATGCCGGCCGGATCGGTGCGGAGGTCGATGCTCTTGAGAGCGGCTTCGGTGCGGAACTCGCCGAGCGCGTCGTTCACCAGCTTGGGCAGGGACCAGGGTTCGATCTCGGCCTGTTCCGGTTCCCCCAGGATCTTCGAGGCGTGGAGCGTGTCGTCGATCATGCGCAGCAGCGACTTGGCGGCGACGCTCAGCCGGTCGACCTGTTCGGCGCGGCTCTGGTCCGGCGCGTCGCCCCGCAGGATCTGGGCATAGCCGATGATGGCGTTGAGCGGGGTACGGACCTCGTGGCTCATCATCGCGATGAAACGCTTGCGGATCTCCAGCGCATCCAGGGCGGCCGCTTCGCTCGCGCGCAGCGACGTGACCATCGCCCGGCGTCTGGCATCGACCGAGATCAGCAGACCGAGGACGGCGACCCCGGCGACTCCGGCGGCGATCACCACCGGGCTGAAATTGATCAGGATCGTGACCGCAAGCTCGCGGTCCGGCAGCAGGAAGACGACCGGGAGCGACAGCGCCGAGGCGGCCGCGGCGTAGGCCAGCAGGCAGAGGAAGGGGTACTGGAAGCGTCGGCGCTTCAGCACGTACCAGGCCGCGACGCTGCACAGCGAGAAGATCGGGATGGCCAGCATGCCGGTGGTAGAGCCGACGCCGCCGATCCAGGCCCGCATCAGGATCGGCGGAACGGCGGCCACCAGGGCCGTGACCGGACCGCCCAGGATGCCCGACATCAGCAGCGGACCGGCCCGGGTGTCGTAGATGATGCCCGGAGCGAACTGGATCGGGATCAGCATCACCAGAGCCGAGGCGGCGCCGAGGGCCAGGCCGAGGATGACGGAGCGGGCGAAGGGGCTGACGCCGTCGTTGAGACCTGGGGTCGCGGTATAGACCAGGGCGGCGAGAGCGAGCAGCCCGACATTGTTGATCAGTGGAAGTACGATATCCATGCGTGTGACCCTGGCCGACCCCTGTTCGCGCGCTGCCTATCGAGAGGATCGGCAAAAGGAAACCGAAAATCGAGATAAACCGTCGCTGCGCAATCGCAGCTTAGCGTGTTCACCGGCATTGACACTCAATAACGTCCGCCGTTGAATCCGATCTAATGTTGTGCACCGCAAAAGGTGCCTTATCAGCTCAAGGGGGCTTTGATGACCAAGCGCAACCTGTCCCGGCAGATCCTGTCCGGCGTGTCCCGTCGCTCGTTTCTCGCGGGAACCGGCGCGGTGGCGGCCGGGCTGACATTCTCCGGCAAGGGGTTCGCCGCGGAGGAGAAGGTCCTCAACTTCTACAACTGGGACACTTATATCGGCGAGAACACCCTCGACGATTTCAGCGACGCCACCGGCATCGACGTCACCATGGACCTGTTCGCCGACAACGACGAACTGTTCGCCAAGCTGAAGGCCGGCAACCCGGGCTATGACGTGATCGTCCCGACGAACGACTATGTCGAGCGCATGATCTCCGCCGACATGCTGATCAAGCTCGACCATTCGAAGATTCCGAACATCGCGAACATCGATCCGGCGTTCATGGACCCGGCCTTCGATCCGGGCCGCACCTATTCGCTGCCCTACATGTGGGGCTCGATCGGCATCGGCTACCGCAAGAGCCGGGTGAACACCGTGCCGGACAGCTGGAAGGTGCTGTACGACAGCGACGAATATGCCGGTAAGATCGCCCTTCTGGCGGCGCCGAGCACCGTGCTGCAGGTCGGCTGCAAGTATCTCGGTCACCCGCTGAACGAGAGCGACCCGGCGGTACTCGAGAAGGTCGCCGAGATGCTCATCAAGCAGAAGCCGAACATCAAGGTCTTCGCCGAGGATAACGGACAGGATCTGCTGCTGTCGGGCGAGGTCGACCTGACCATGGAATGGAACGGCGACATGCTGCAGGTCATGGCCGAGGACGACGACCTGTCCTATGTCGTGCCTAAGGAAGGCGGCCTGCTGTGGGAGGACACGCTGTGCATTCCGACCGGCGCGCCGCATCCGGAGAATGCCCACGCCTTCATCAACTACCTGCTCGATGCCGAGGCCGGAGCCGCGATCGCCGACTTCATCCAGTACGCCACCCCGAACAAGGCGGCCAAGGCGCTGATGTCGGATGAGTACCGGAACAATCCGGCGATCTTCCCGACCGACGAGGTCATCCGCAATTCGGAGACCGCGATCTATCAGGGCACCGACTACACCCAGCTCGTCGACCGTCTCTGGACGAAGATCGGCGCGGCCTGAGTCCGACTGACGACAATCGCGGGGGGACGCGGTGGAGAACTGGCGGCGGGGCCGATCCGCATTCTGGCTGATCGGCCTTGGGCCGACATTCTGGCTCGTCTTCTTCTTCCTGATCCCCTTGGCCATCGTCTGGCTGTACAGTTTCGCGGAGCTGCGCGGCCTGGTGGACATGGAGGTCACGGGCACCCTCGACAATTACGCCCGCGCCCTCGACCCGCTCTATCTGGAGGTCTTCGGCAAGTCGGTGGTCTTCGCCGGGATCACCACCGGCGTGTCGCTGATCGTCGGCTTTCCGGTGGCGCTGGCCATCGTCTTCGCGACGCCGCGCTGGCGGCCGGTCCTGCTGCTGCTGGTCATCCTGCCGTTCTGGACCAACCTGCTGATCCGCACCTATGCCCTGATCGCGGTGCTTCGGGTCCGGGGCTTCGCCAACTTCACCCTGGAATGGTTCTGGGACCAGTCGAACACGCTGCTGTCGCTGCTCGGCCTCGGCTCCTATCAGCTCCTGGGCGAACGGTTCGAGCCCCTGGAGCTGCTGTACAACAACACTGCGGTCATCATCGGGCTGGTCTATGTCCACCTGCCGTTCATGGTCCTGCCGCTCTACGCCGCCCTGGAGAAGCTCGACCGCTCGCTGATCGAGGCCGCCCTCGACCTGGGCGCCTCCCAGTGGCGGGCGTTCCTGACGGTGGTGGTGCCGCTGTCCATGCCCGGCATCATCTCCGGCGCGATCCTGGTCTTCATCCCGGCGCTGGGCTCCTTCCTGACCCCGGACCTGCTGGGCGGGACCGACAGCCAGATGATCGCCAACGTGATCGAGCGCCAGTTCAAGAGCGCCAATGACTGGCCGTTCGGCGCCGCCCTGTCCTTCCTGCTGATGTATCTGACCTTCGCCGCCCTGGCCCTGCGGGCCCTGGTGTCGCGCGGCCGGGGAGGGATCTGAACGTGGCGCGCACCCCCATCGGTCCGCTGGAATACACGCGGCGCACCTGGATGCGCCTGACGCTGCTGGCGACCTTCGTCTTCCTGTACGCGCCGATCGTCACCCTGGTGGCCTTCAGCTTCAACGACAGCCGCCGCAACATCGTCTGGCGCGGTTTCACCCTGAAATACTACGAGAAGGCCCTCGGCAACGCGGAGCTGATCGAGGCCTTCGTCAACTCGCTGGCGATCGCCCTGCTGTCGACGGTGATCGCCACCGTTCTGGGCGCGCTGACCGCCCTGCTGCTGTGGCGCTTCCGGTTCCCGTTCAAGGCCGGCTACGAGGGGGCGATGGCCCTGCCGATCGTCATTCCGGAGATCTGCATGGGCGTGGCCATGCTGGCCTTCTTCGCCAAGGTCGGCTGGCCGAGCGGGCTGCCCTGGCCGCTGTCGCTCTCGGCTATCATCATCGCCCATGTCTCCTTCAGCTTTCCCTTCGTCGCCGTCGTGGTGCGCGCCCGGCTCGCCGGGTTCAACCAGGAACTGGCGGAGGCGGCCCAAGATCTGGGGGCCAGCGAGTGGCGGGTGTTCTGGGACGTTATGGTGCCGTTCATGCGTCCGGGCCTGGTGGCCGGCGCGCTGCTCGCCTTCACCCTGTCGCTGGACGATTTCGTCATCACCTTCTTCACCTCCGGCCCGGACACCGTCACCTTCCCGGTGAAGGTCTATTCGATGGTCCGGTTCTCGGTGACGCCGGAGGTGAACGCCGCCTCCACCGTTCTGATCGTGCTGACCGTGATGCTGACCGGCATCGCCCTGTGGATGCAGTTCCGCGAGGAGAAGGATAAGTCATGAGCATCAGCGGAACCGCCCCGGCCGCCGCCGATACCGGCGCGCCGATCATCGAGATCTCGGGTCTGTGCAAGCGGTTCGGCCCGTTCACCGCGGTCGACGACGTTACCCTGAGCATCGGGCGCGGCGAGTTCTTCGCCCTGCTGGGACCGTCCGGCTGCGGCAAGACCACGTTGCTGCGCATGCTGGCCGGCCTGGAACTGCCGAGTGAAGGCACCATCCGCATCGACGGGCAGGACATGTCCCTGGTGCCGGCCAACAGACGGCCGGTCAACATGGTGTTCCAGTCCTACGCCGTGTTCCCGCATATGTCCGTGCTGGACAATGTCGGCTACGGCCTGCGGATCGACGGGGTACCCCGTGACGAGATCCGGCAGCGGGCCGAGGAGGCGCTGTCCCTGGTCAAGCTCGACGGCTTCGCCAAGCGCCGTCCGGACCAGCTCTCCGGCGGCCAGCGCCAGCGGGTCGCCCTGGCCCGGGCGTTGGTGAAACGGCCGAAGGTGCTGCTGCTGGACGAGCCGCTGTCGGCGCTCGACGCCAAGCTGCGCGAGGCCATGCGGCTGGAGATGGTGAACCTGCAGGAGACCGTCGGCATCACCTTCATCATCGTCACCCACGACCAGTCCGAGGCCCTCTCCATGGCCAGCCGGATCGCGGTGATGGACCAGGGGGCCGTGCAGCAGATCGCGCCGCCGGCCGAACTCTACGAGTTTCCCGCCAGCCGCTTCGTGGCCGATTTCATCGGCTCGGTGAACATGATCGAGGGTCGGGTTGCCAGCGCGTCGGACGGCAGGGTGCGCCTGGCCTGTCCCGGCATCGACACGCCGATCGAGATGGAGCACGCATCCGCGCTGCCGGCCGGCAGCACGGCCTGGGTGGCGCTGCGCCCGGAGAAGATCGACATCACCAAGGAGCCGACCGGCGAGGCGGACACGAACACCGTGTCTGGAATGGTCGAAGAAGTTACCTATCTGGGCGAGACGTCGGTCTATCATGTCCGGATCTCCCCGGACCTGCCGCTGATGAAGGTATCGAGCGCCAATCTGGACCGGGTCACGCGACGCGCCTTCACCTGGGAGGATCCGGTGTATCTTTCCTGGACGGCAACATGTGGAGTGGTTCTGGAAAGGTGAGCATACCGGATACGATCGAAGAGGCAGGCGGCGAGACCAGATGGCTCGATAGACCCGACGGAATGCACCTCAGATACGCCCTGTTCGGCCCGGCCGGGCCGTCCGGCTGGTGCGTGTTCCTGCCCGGCTACACCGAATTCATCGAAAAGCATCTGGAGACCATGGCCGACCTTCAGGCCCGCGGCTTCGGCGTGCTCTGTCTGGACTGGCGCGGCCAGGGACTGTCGGACCGCTATCTGCCGGATCGCTCCAAGGGCCATGTCGACAGCTTCGACACCCATCTGGCCGATCTCGACGCGGTGATCGCCGATGCCGGGCTCGACACGGTCGGGCCGCTGACGATCTTCGGCCATTCCATGGGCGGCCACCTGGCGATCTGGTATTGCCGGCGCCATCCGGAGCGGGTGCGGCGCGGGATCGCCATCGCGCCGATGATCGGCGTGACCTCCCTGCGCCCCAGCGTCGGCGGCCTGCTGTCGGTGTTCTGTGCGGTCGGCCTGTCCGGACGCTACGTCTTCGGCGGCAGCCCCTATGGCCCGCGTCGGCGTCAGTTCGAGGGCAACAAGCTTACCACCGACCAGGTCCGTTTCGACCGGGTGCATCGGCTGATCGCGGAAAATCCGGAGCTGGCGGTGGCCGATCCGACCTTCGGCTGGGCCCGGGCCGCCTGGCGGTCGATCCAGCTTACCCACCGGCCCGGCTGGTTCGAGGCGATCCAGGCGCCGATCCTGGTCGTCCTGGCCGGCCGCGACCGGATCGTCGACAACGTGGCGACCAAGCGGGCGATCCAGCGTCTGCCGCACGGGGTCGGGATCCGGATCCCCGAGGCGGAGCACGAGATCCTGGGCGAGATCGACCCGATCCGCGACCAGCTCTGGGAGGCCTTCGACCGGTTCTGCGGGCTGAAGATCGCGCCGGATCTCCCGGCCCGCGCCAGGGAAGCGGTTCTTTAGTCCCTCTGGGTGCCGACTCGGACGATCCTCACGCCACCCGGTTCCGGAGGCTCTCTGTCTCTGGCTCCGTAAGCCCTCCCAACCCCGACCTCACCCCGAGCAGCGACGCAGTCGCGTGTCGAATTGCCTGGCCGCGCGCCCGACCCTTCGACACGTCGCTGCGCTCCTGCTCAGGGTGGTGAGGCCGGAAGGTGGAGGAGGGGCGCAGGCCGGTTCAGGGAGAGACCGGATGCGGTGGAGCTTGGGTGGCCTCAAGGCTCCCAGATGTACTGGATGTCGATCGGGTCCCGCTCGGTCTCCACGAAGCCGAGGCGCTGGTAGAACCGGTTGGCCGGGCTGCCGTTCAGGACGGTCAGCCGCACCGGCTTTCCGAGGGCGCGGGCCTCGTCCATCAGCACGCCCATGATCCGGCTGCCGAGCCCGCTGCCGTGGCACTCCGGCGCCAGGTATAGGTGTTCGATCTCCACATGCTCGCCGTGATCGGTGAAGGTGACGCAGCCGGCGAAGCGGCCGCCGAGCTCGATCAGCCGGGTACGCTGCGGGCTGAACCTGGCGACGAACTTGTCGCGCGCCCGCTCCGGCGTGTAGCGGCCCAGACGCTCCAGCTCGCCGCGCATCACCAGCACCTTCAGCGCGACCAGTCGGTCGATATCGTTCTCGGTGGCGGGACTGAAGGCGAGGGGCGCCCGGTCCCCGGGTGAAAGGTCAGGCGAAAGGCCTGCGGATTTGGACCGTACGGTTTCGGCTGTCATGGGACCAATTTTGTACAGGGGTTCGGGTTGGCGGCGTGCGGTGCGGCAGCTTACCATGCGGGTCGTTGCTGTCATCGTCCCCGGAGGGTCGCTTGCTGCTTATCGAGAAGATCATGGCGGCCTTCGCCAGCCTCATCGCCGTCGACCTGATGAAGCTCGACAGCGAGGACGTGGTGCGGGCGCGCCGCGAGTATCTCGGCCAGAAGCCCGTGGTGAACGGACCGGTCCCGCGCGACGGCGACCGTCAGGTCGTCGTGCGGTTCGGACGCTGAAATGAGCCGCACCGTCACCGTCGCGGCGACGCAGATGTCCTGCAGCGCCGATGCCGCCGCGAATCTCGACCGGGCCGAGGCGCTGGTGCGCCGCGCGGCGGGTGAGGGGGCGCAGATCGTCCTGCTGCAGGAGCTGTTCGAGACCCCGTATTTCTGCAAGGACCAGGACGCCGCCTACTTCAATCTGGCGCGGCCGGTTGCCGGCAACCCCGTCATCGCCCGCTTCGCCGACCTCGCCCGCGAGCTGTCGGTGGTGCTGCCCTTCAGCTTCTTCGAGGCGGCGCACAACGCCCATTTCAACAGTCTGGTGATGATCGACGCCGACGGCGCGGTGCTCGACCTGTACCGCAAGGCGCATATCCCGGACGGGCCGGGCTACCAGGAGAAGTTCTACTTCACCCCCGGCGATACCGGCTTCCGGGTCTGGGACACGGCCTATGGTCGCCTCGGTTGCGCGATCTGCTGGGATCAGTGGTTCCCGGAATCCGCCCGGTCCATGGCGCTGCAGGGCGCGGAGCTGCTGTTCTATCCGACCGCCATCGGCAGCGAGCCGCCGCCGGCCCCGCCGGTCGACAGCTCGGCCCATTGGCGTCGGGTGATGCAGGGCCACGCGGGCGCCAACCTGACCCCGCTGATCGCCAGCAACCGGGTCGGCCGCGAGATCGGCCAGACCTCGGAGATCACGTTCTACGGCACCTCCTTCATCGCCGACGAGACCGGGGCGGTGGTGGCCGACGCGCAGGCGGCCGACGAGGCGGTGATCACGGCGAGTTTCGACCTGGACGCGGTCCGCGCCCGGCGGCTCGGCTGGGGCGTCTTCCGCGACCGCCGCCCGGAGCTCTACGGCGCCATCGCCACTTCGGATGGAAGGCGATAGCGGACATCCGTTCCGGACTGTGATAGCCGAGACCTGAGATCCGTGCGTTTCAGCTAGGCCAAGCAGTCATGACCCTCCCCGATCGCGTGCTCGACCACGCCCGCATTCCCGAGTTCAGCAATCCGTATTTCGGCAAGGTCCGCGACTGCTACGACCTGCCCGACGGGCGGCGCATCCTGATCGCCTCGGACCGGATCTCCGCGTTCGACCGGATCCTGGCGTCGATCCCGTTCAAGGGGCAGGTGCTGACCCAGATGGCGCGCTACTGGTTCGAGCGCACCGCCGACATCTGCCGCAACCACGTGCTCGACTATCCGGACCCGAACGTCGTGGTCGCCAAGCGCCTGACCATCCTGCCGGTGGAGATCGTCGTGCGCGGGTATCTCGCCGGTACGACCAGCACCTCCGTTCTGACCCGGTACAAGAAGGGCGAGCGGGTGATCTACGGCCACAGCTTCCCGGAGGGGCTGCGCGACAACGAGAAGCTGCCGACACCCATCATCACCCCGACCACCAAGGCATTCGACGGCGGTCACGACGCGCCGCTGACCGCCGACGAGATCCTGTCCCAGGGGCTTCTCACCCAGGCCCAGTGGGACAGCGTATCGTCCATCGCCCTGGCCCTGTTCGCCCGGGGGCAGGAGATGGCGGCCGAGCGCGGGCTGATCCTGGCGGATACCAAGTACGAGTTCGGTACCGATGCGGACGGAACGATCGTGCTGGCGGACGAGATCCACACGCCCGACAGCTCGCGCTTCTGGCTGGCGAAGGGCTACGAGACGGCCTTCGCCGAGGGCAAGCGGCCGGCCTCCTTCGACAAGGACGTGATCCGCGCCTGGGTCGATGCCCGCTGCGATCCCTACAAGGACGACATTCCGGAGATCCCGAAGGAGCTGATCGACCGGACCGCCGCCGTCTATGTGGAGGCGTTCGAGGCGATCACCGGCCAGAGTTTCGTACCGGACGTCTCTGGCACCACGCCGCTGGAGCGGATCCGGGCCAATCTGTCGGGCTATTTCTCCGCCTGAGCGTCCAACCGCTCGATCAGGGCGGGGAGGTCGGCGATCGTGTCGATCACATGGTGGGCTCCGGCCGCTTTCAGCAGGTCGGCGGCCTTGGCGCGCAGCGGGGCGATCTCCGCTTCCGACATGGCGGCGAGTTCCTCGGGCGTCCTGCCGACCGCGTTGCCGGACAGGGTGACGCCGACGGTCACGCAGCCGGCGGCCACGCCCTCGGCGATGCCCGGCTCGGTGTCGTCGACCTTGATCACCGCGCTCGGCGGGTAGACCACCAGGTCGACGAAGCACTTGTACATCATCAGCGGTCCCGGCCGGCCCTCGGGCAGGTCGTCGGCGCAGACCAGGTTGTCCGGCGCGTAGCCCTGTTCGGCGGCGAGCGGCAGCACCCGTTCCATGATCGAGCGGGTATAGCCGGTGGTGGAGCCGATCTTAAGGCCCCAGCCGCGCAGCCGGTCGACCACGTCCTTGGTGCCCGGCACCAGGGTGGCGTAGTCGGCCACGACCTCCTCGTTCATCGGCACGAAGACCGCGTAGACCTTGTCCACGTCCTTCTTCCGCGGGGCTGCGCCGTATTTGGCGGTCCACTGCTCGACCACGGAGGGCAGCTTCATCATCGCGTCGATATGGTGCCATTTCGGCGCTCCCATCGGGCCGCGCGCTTCCTCGATGGTGGTCTCGATGCCGAAGCGCTTGAAGGCTTCCACGAACACGCCCATCGGCGCGAAGGAGCCGAAATCGATCGTCGTGCCCGCCCAGTCGAAGACCACCGCCTTGAACTTGCTCATCCCGTCACGCTCCCGAACAGGCCGTTGATGGTTTCTTCGCCGATGCCGAAAGCGGTCGATGCGCCGCAGCCTGCCGTGACCACCACCACCCGGGTGGCGTCGTCAGGCGCGTCGGTGAAGCGCCAGCGGCCGGTCGCACTGGCATAGGTGCCGATCCAGGTCTCACTCACCCGACGTGCCCCGAGGTCGAGCACCGTGTCCAACTCGTCCAGCACCAGGGCGTTGAGCGCGTCGGAGAGGAACGGATCCAGTGTTTCGCCATACTCGTGGGTGTCGCCGACGACCAGCGAGCCGTCCGCCGACTGAACGACGATCAGGTGGATCCCATGCTGCCGCTTGGCGGCCTGCTCGCGGTCGAGCCGTGCCTTCAGAGCGGCCGCTTCGGGCAGGTCGGCATATCCGTGGTAGCGGGCGAGGCCGTGGTCCGACATCACCGCGGATCCCAGCCTGACCGGGCGCTCCGGCACTACCCGCATCATCTGCAGCTTGCAGCGGGTGGGGGCATAGGCGGCGATGCGGTCGGCGAACAGGCCCTGGAAGTTGTCGCCGGGGCAGACGATGACGGTCTCCGCCTCCACCCGGCCGCGGCTGGTCTCAACAACGGGCGTGTCGACCGCGTGCACAAGCGTCGACCACAGGAACTCTACGCCGTGCGCCTCCGCCAGCCAGCGGGCCAGCGCGGCGATGGCGGTGCGGGACTCCACGCGCAGCTCATGCGGCGAGTCCAGGGCGGCGGTCACCCCGTCGGGGCGCAGGGACGGGCAGCGGG
Organism: Candidatus Endolissoclinum sp.; assembly: GCA_965228445.1. Taxonomy (GTDB): domain Bacteria; phylum Pseudomonadota; class Alphaproteobacteria; order Thalassobaculales; family Thalassobaculaceae; genus Thalassobaculum. The sequence continues at coordinate 66,081 of OZ245813.1, forward strand.
TCAGCGCCTCCTTGCGGGAAAGGCGGCGGCATTCGGCGCCCATCTCGGTCGCCAGAAACGCGTCGATCACCGCCTCAGCCTCGGGATGGCGGGCGGTGACGATCAGGCCCTCGTGCAGGACGGGAACCTGCGCGGCAGCCGCCACCTCGGCCCAGACGTCGCGGGAGCGGCGGGCGAGCGTCCAGCAGTCGCCCGCCTCCTGGCCGGAGACGGTGACGAAGCCGAAATTGCGGATGGAGGCGCCGGTGGCGAAGGCGTCGCGTTCGATCACGACGGCTCGCTTGCCCCGCCGGGCGGCGGCGAGCGCATGGGCCAGGCCGAGAATGCCGGCGCCGACGATGGCGATGTCATACGTCATGGAGCCGCCCCGCGATCGTATCAGCCGCGCATGTAATCCCCTCGCGCGGGCGGCGGCAAGGCCGGTTTCGTGAACCTTCTGTGTCGCGCGCAGTTCCCGGTTCAGCCCAGCCTCAGCTCCTGGCTGGCAGGCGAAGGGTATCGCGCGAGACCGGGTGATCCCAGGGTTCGCCGGCGACCAGGCGGGCGGCGAGCCAGCCCCAGTCGTCGGCCGACTTCGCCCCCTTGCCGTTGCCACCGGCGGCCACCGCGATCCGGCCGTCCTCGACCCAGTCGATATGCGGATAGCCGGTGGCGGTCCAGGCGACGGCGCAGGTATCCGTGTGCCAGTGGGTGCAGCGGGCGAGGCCGGGGATCAGGTCGGTGAGAAAGGCCTGGAAGTCGCGCCTGTTGTCGGCAGAGCCAGGGCTCTTGAACCAGCGGGCGAAGTCGTCCCGGCTGCGCAGATCGGCGTCGTCGGTGCTGCCGATGCCGATCTTCAGATAGAGCTGCCCGTCGGGATACCGGATCGGCGGCAGGATATAGGCGCCGCTCTCCGCATGGCCCATGGTCGGCATCGCGGCCAGTTCCTCGACCAGGTCGCCCTCGATCCGGGCCAGGGTGACCGTGCGGCCGAAGACCCGCAGGTTCAGCGCCTGGGGGCTCAGTCCCCACGCATCGGTGAAGGCGCCTGTCGCGATCAGCACCCGCTCGGCCTTGTGCAGCTTGCCGCCGGCGGTCTCGACTTCGACCCCGCCGGGGACCGGACGGATGGCGGCCGCCTCCTCTGCGATGATGGCGGCACCGCGCTTCCTGGCGGCGGCGCACTGGGCGGCCACCATGGCGCGCGGGCTGATATGGCCGGCCTTGCCGGTCTCGTGCAGCCCGTGCCTGTCGTCGCCGATCTTGAGAAACGGAAAGCGCCGGCGGATCGCCGGGGCGTCGAGCCACTCGGTTCGGGCACCGAGCGGCCGTCCCGAGGCCTCCGCGCGCTCCAGATAGTCCGATCCGGGACCGCTGAGGCCGAGATAACCCGACGGGGTGAAGAAGCGGATACCGCTCTCGGCCTCGATCTCGGCATAGCGTTCGATCGACCGCTTCGCCGTGATCGCCCAGACCGGGTCGGGATCGACGAACCGGGTCATCCGGCCTTCGTCGTAATGGCTGGCGAAGACGCCGGTGTGGCGCGCCCGGTCGGCAGGTTCGTCCGGGCCGAGCAGGGCGACCCCCTCCGTGAGCCCCGCCAGATGCCGACCCGCGGCGCTACCGATCAGCCCGCGGCCGACCACGATCACCTTATACATAGAGAGGCTCCTCAGCCGAGGGCGTGACTGGACAGGGCGATGAGCCGGGGACCGTCCGCGGCGACCGGCCAGGGCCTGCCGCGAACCATGACCGGGGAGGGGGCACCGGCCGGGGCGAGGCCCTGGTCCTGCAGGAAGCGGGTGAAGTGGTCGAAGCCGATGGGAGCATCGACCCGCACGAAGCCTGGCAGGGCGAGCGCGCGGAACAGCCGGACCGCATCCTCTTCGCCGGAGGCCACGATGGGGCCCACCACGGTACCGCGCCCGAAGGTCCGCTCGATCGCGTAGCCGGTGATGCTGGCGCCGCCGTCGATCACCGCCACCCGGCCGATCTCGCTCAGCGCCTGCAGCGTGGCGGTCCGGCCGGCGCCGAACGCGTCCCGGTCCAGGGCGAGGATGGCGGGCATGTCGTCGGGCGTGGCGGGGCGGATGTCCGCGTCGGTGTGCGGCCGGCCTTCGTAGGATCCTTGATACTGCTGACAGGCCCCGACCGTCTGGAAGCCGAGCTTGTCGTAGAGCGGTTTGCCGGCCTCGGTGGCGAGCAGCATCATCGACCGGTCCCCGGCATCGGTCAGCGCCTGATCGACCAGCCGGCGGCCGATGCCGCGGCCCTGGCTGTCGGGATTGACCATGACCAGCCCGAGCCGGGCGGCGGCGGGTTCGAACGCCCACCACAGGGCGACGCCCTGAAGGCTGCCGCCGGCGTCCTTGGCCACATGGCCGGCCCCCAGGCGCATGAACAGGGCGATGTCCTCGCGCCGATGCGGCCAGAAGAGCTCCTTCACCAGGGCGGTGACGGCATCGAGGTCGTCGGGTTGCGCGGCGCTGTAGGTAAGCGGGGAGGCGGTCATGACGTCTGTCTCTGGTCCGGGGGAGGGGCGTCGTCGCGCAGACGGCGCAGGGTGGCGACGGGGTCGCCGAAGTGGCGGTTCAGTTCCGGCAGGATGTCCTCAAGCGGCGCGCTGCCGATCAGCTCGGCCAGCCGGAAATGCTCGACGGCAAGGTCGTCGCGGCTGCGGTAGCCACCCATCAGCCGGTGCAGGCACAGACGGGTTTCGGCCTGGACGGTGGCATAGGTGCGCGACAGCCGCAGACTGCCGGCGGCATCGACCAGGGCGCGATGAAAATCGAGGTCGAGATCGCCGCCCCGCGCGTGATCGCCGCCGCGCATCGCCCGGTCCATGCGCTCGGCGATGCCGGTCAGCCGCCGGGCGGTCGCGGCCCGGTCGCCCGAGGCGATCAGCCGTCGGATGGCGGCCTCCTCAAGGCTGGCACGCACGAAGAACACGTCCAGCATGTCCTCTTCGCTGAGATCGACCACGAAGACCCCGCGGTGGGGAATGCTCTTCAGCAGCCCTTCCTGCACCAGCCGCTGCATCGCCTCCCGCAGGGGGCCGCGGCTGATGCCGAGGCTGAGTGCCAGGTCGACTTCATTGAGCTGTGCCCCCGGGCCGTGGACCCCGGCCAGGATGTCGCCGCGCAGCCGCTCCGCCACCTGGGTGGAGAGGGTGACCTTCTCGATCGGCCGGGGCGTCGCCACGGCTCAGAGCCCGAGCAGGCCGGGCAGGCCGCCGATATCGGCGATCGCCCGGTAGCCGTAGGCGGGGTTGCCCGGGCCGTGGCCGCGCTCGACGAACACCCGTTGAGCGATATGCAGGTCGTGGGCGGTCATCAGGTCGTAGCGCAGGCTGGAGGAGACATGCATCACGTGCTCCGGTCCGCAGCCCAGCGTGTCAAACATATACTCGAAGGCTTGGAAGCGTGGCTTGTAGGCCTGAGCCTGCTCGGCGGTCAGCACGGCGTGGAACGGCGCGCCGAGCTTGTCCACATTCGACTGGATCTGATTGTCCGACGCGTTGGACAGTACCACCAGCGGCAGCTTCTCGGCCGCCCGGGCGAGGCCGGCCGGCACATCGGCATGCGGCCCCCAACTCGGGATCGCCTCCACGATGGCCTGTGCATCTTCCGGTCGGAACCTCACGCCCCACTGCTTGCAGCAACGCTCCAGCGACCGGTGCAGCACGTCCGGATAGGGTTTCCAGTCCCCGAGCACCTCGTCGAACCGGTAGGCGCTGAAATCGGCCAGAAAGGCATCCATCGTGTCGGCTCCGACCCGGTCGGCGAGCCGCGCGCGGGTGACGTCTCCGACGCGGAAGTTCGTCAACGTGCCGTAGCAGTCGAAGGTGATGTACCGGATTTCGGATAGCGACATGGCGGCAGCCTCAATGATGGTCGGGCAACCATCAATCCGGATTGTAGGATTGTCAACAATCTTGATCTTGAGCTCGCCTGTGACGGAATCCGACGGCGAACCGCCGTAATTATCCCAGCGTCTCGACCCCGGGGGCGTATGCTGCGCGACGCGGCTGGCGGTTCGGGCGGAGGCAAGATGTTCCTGTCGGTTTTCGACATCTTCAAGATCGGTATCGGTCCGTCCTCGTCTCACACGATGGGGCCGATGCTGGCCGCCGGCCGGTTTCTCGCGAGGCTGCGAGAGGCGCCCGGCCCTGGGCCGGCGCGGCTTCGGGTGACCCTGCACGGCTCGCTCGCCTTCACCGGCAAGGGGCATGCGACCGACCGGGCCGTGATCCTCGGTCTGCTTGGCTTCCGCCCGGAGACGCTGGCGCCGGACCGGGCCGACGGACTGGTCGATGAGGTGAATGGCCGCCGCCGCATCGAGGTGGAGGGGCTCGGCACCCTGATGTTCGATCCCGAGACGGATCTCGTCTTCGACTATGGCGATCCGCTCCCCGGTCACGCCAACGGCATGGTGATCGCCGCCCTGGACGCAGACGGCGGCCCGGTTCTGTCGGAGACCTACTATTCCGTCGGCGGCGGTTTCGTGGTGACCGCCGATGAGCTGGCCGATCAGCAGGCCGGCGAGCGGGAAGGGCTCGGCGCGGAGAAGGAGAGCCTCGGCTATCCCTATCCCTTCGGCTCGGCCGCCGAGATGCTGGCCATGGGTGCGCGGGCGCAGCGCAGCATCGCCGAGATGAAGCGCGCCAATGAGACGGTCGCCCACGGGGCCGGGCTGGATGCGGCACTGGACCGGGTGCTCGATGCCATGGACGGCTGTATCGACCGGGGCCTGACGCAGACCGGGATCCTGCCCGGCGGCCTGAAGGTCCGGCGCCGGGCCAAGGCGATCCACGATGCCCTGCTGGCAGAGCGCGGCTGTAACCGGGCCCAGCCCCATGCGGTGAACGACTGGATGAGCGTCTACGCCATGGCGGTGAACGAGGAGAACGCCGCCGGCGGGCGGGTCGTCACCTCGCCGACCAATGGGGCGGCCGGCGTGGTGCCCGCCGTGCTGCGCTACTACCGGGACCACTGCATCGGTGCGAGCCGGGAGGGGCAGCGGGACATCCTGCTGGTGGCGGCGGCGATCGGCGGCCTGATCAAGCACAACGCCTCCATCTCCGGAGCAGAGGTCGGCTGTCAGGGCGAGGTGGGGTCGGCCTCGGCGATGGCGGCGGCCGGTCTGTGCGCGGCCTTGGGCGGGACCAACGCCCAGGTAGAGAACGCGGCCGAGATCGCCCTGGAACATCATCTCGGCATGACCTGCGATCCGGCCGGCGGCCTGGTCCAGGTGCCGTGCATCGAGCGCAACGCGCTCGGTGCGATCAAGGCGGTGTCCTCGGCCAGCCTGGCGCTGCGGGGCGACGGCCAGCACTTCATGCCGCTCGACAACTGCGTCCAGGTGATGCTGGAGACCGGCCGCGACATGAGCCTTAAGTACAAGGAGACGTCGACCGGCGGCATCGCGGTGAATCTGCCGGAGTGCTGAGCGTCCGCGGCTCAGACCATCACGACTCGCCGGAAGTCCGCGGTTTTCCGCCCGGCGATGAAACCTGCGGCACTTAGTATGCAAAAATTTGGAACCGTCTCCCTTGTCTTGCGTTTCATTCACGCGGCGGGGATCTGACAATGTGATCCGAGAAAACTCGAAAAACGTTCACGGAATAATCGGATCATGTTTTCCGTCCTGCCTATGTCGAAACCAAGTGGCGAGGGGTTAGTCCGGTCGCCAGATCGATTGGGAGAAGTAGATGTTTTCGACACGTGTTGGTGGACTTGCCGTTGCCGTGGTCGGTGGCGTGCTTCTGGCTCTCGGTGTGAGCGCGGCTGATGCCCCGCTCGCCGAGCTGAGGCACGAGCTCACGGGGCAGTATTCGGACCGGACGATGCTGCAGATCGTCGGTGGGACCGCCGCACTGGTTATCGGATCTCTGGTCGCCCTTCGGGCGCGCTCGTGACCCGGAACCCGTAATCGAAACTTCTGCCCGTGACTCAGAAAGAACGAAGGAGAACCGTAATGCGTAAATCCGTGATGTATGCCGTGCCGATCGCTCTGGTGACGCTGATGTCTGTCGGCTCCACTGCTGCCCAGGCCAATGACGGCATTCTGTTCCCGAACGTCCATGCCATGCGTATGGCCCAGCCGGCCGGCGGCAACTTCAACCAGGAGCTGGTGAAGGAGTACAAGGAAATCGCCCTCTTCGAGGCCGACGAGATGTACGACTGGTTCGACGCCGAGAACCACGCCACCAAGGGTGTGATGGCGCAGAACGGCAAGACGCCGCTGCCGTACGACCCGGAGAACTGGGGCATCGAAGACCCGGCCAAGATGGCCGAGCTGAAGTCGGCCCGCAGCGAGCTGGTCGGTCTGCTGGATGCCGGCGGCCGCGAGATGGCTCCGTCCGAGGCGGCGATCGCCCAGGCGAAGTACGACTGCTGGGTCGAGCAGCAGGAAGAGGGTCACCAGCCGACGCACATCGCGGCCTGCCGTGACACCTTCTTCGCCGCCCTGAACAACCTGAAGGCCGCCATGGAGCCGAAGGTTGCCACCACGGATGTGACGCAGACCTACGCCGAGGTTGCCCGCGAGATCGTCTACTTCGATTTCGACAAGGACAACATCACCCCGGACGCGCAGAACAAGATCGACGCCTTCGTGGTCGAGATGAAGAAGCTGAAGGGCATCACCCTGTTCATCACCGGCCACACCGACACCTCGGGCTCGAACGCCTATAACAAGGACCTGTCCGCCCGCCGCGCCGCCAACGTGCGTGCCGAGCTGGATCGCCAGGGCATGACTACGGGCGACATCGAGGACCTCGAGATCGCCGCCGAGGGCGAGGAGAAGCCGGCCGTGCAGACCGGCGACGGTGTCCGCGAGCAGCTGAACCGCCGCGTCGAGATCATCGCCCAGGGTGCGGTGACCGAGACCTCCACGGTCACCACCGTCACCACCAACTAAGACAGCCCCTCCAGGCTTTCTACTTGGGACTCCAGCCATCTGGCTGGGGTCCTTTTCTTTTGTGCGCCAAGTCCTCGTTCGTGTCCTTTCTGTGGCAACCTGTGACAACGCTGTGCATCTATTGAAAGCGCCAATTTTCTAAAATAGATCAGCTACATCCGCAAACGATGGAGTAGCTGAAATGTCCGTTAACACCGCTGTCAAAACGATATCCGCAGTCCTCGTCGCCGGTGTTCTTCTCGGCGGCTGTTCCAATCTGAATACGCGTGAGCAGAGAACGCTGTCCGGCGGCGCGCTCGGCGCCGGCGTCGGTGTCGCGGCCGGTGCCCTGACCGGCGGGAGCTGGCTGGCCGGCGGACTGATCGGCGGTGCGGCCGGTGCCGCGATCGGCGCCTTCACCGGCGAGGATAAGGTCAAGGTCAATCCCTGATCGCCGTCTCCGCCCCGAGCGGCCGCCTCGACCGGCTGCCCCCGACCGGCCGCCCCCAGCCCTGCCACGCCGCGGCCGGCGGCGCCGTCCCGCTGATCTCCGGATGATTGAGAGTGACATGTTGAGAGGATTGACAGAACCGGGCGGTGAGGCGATGTCTCACCGATGCGCCTGTTCATCGCTACCGCTTGTGTCCTATCGCTGGCTGCCTGTGCCGGAACTGCCGGCCGTCAGGACGCGGCCATCGGCGTTCAGCCGGTCGCCAAGCCCGCAGCGGCTCCCGGCGTGCGCGCACCGGTTCCCGAACCGCGGCCTGCCGCGCCGCGCCGGGACAGGAAACGCGCGTCCGGCGCCGGTTCCCCGGACCGCTCCGGTTCCGATATCCCCGCCGCGTCGATCTCGACCCGGCCGCCCGTCGAACTCGACACGCTGGCCGGCGCCGACCGATCGAAGCTCGCCTCCGTCCTCGGTCCGGCCGACGAGATCCGCGACCAGCCGCCGGGCGAGGTCTGGGTCTACCGCGAAGGCGGCTGCTCGGTTGAGCTCTACCTCTTCCCTCAGATCTCCGCGTCGCAATACGCCGTTCTCGGGCACAAGTTCCTGCCCTCTTCCCTTGGTGAAGAGGAGCGCAGGGCATGCTTAACAAAGTTAGCTTCGAGGACACGTGCTTCGTAATGCCTCCCGGTCCTCCCGCGCGCGTCCTGATCGTCGATGACGATGCCCTGATCCTCGAGACCCTGGCGATCAATCTCGAGGATAACGGCATCGAGACCGAGACCGCCGAGTCCGGCGAGGCGGCCATGCGCCGGCTGTCGGAGGATGCGAATTTTGACCTGGTGATCCTGGACTGGAAGATGCCGGGCATGTCCGGTCTGGACACTCTGAAGGCGATGAACGCCGCCAGCCTCAATCTGCCGGCCATCATTCTGACCAGCCTGACCGACCAGATCTTCGAGGAGTCGGCGCTGGCCACCGGCGCGGTGGACTTCGTCGACAAGTCCCGCAGCTTCTCCATCGTGCTGCGCCGGGTGCAGATCATCCTGTCGGGCGTGCGGGGCCGCAACAGCTCGGGCGAGGAGGAGGGATCGGCGGCGCTCGGCGGGTCCGACCGCATCGTCGTCGGCGCGCTGACCCTGGACCGCAAGGCCGGACGGGCGTTCTGGAACGACGAGCAGGTGCCGCTCACCCTCACCGAGTACCAGCTGGTCGACGAGCTCGCGTCCAAGCCGGGCCGCGACATCAAATATCGCGACCTCTACAATCTGGTGCATGGCGAGAACTTCTTCGTCGGCACCGGCGGCGACGGCTACCGGGCGAACGTGCGGAGCTTCGTGAAGCGGATACGTCAGAAGTTCAAGGACATGGACGAGTCCTTCGAGCAGATAGAGAACTATCCGGGCTTCGGCTATCGCTGGCGCGAGCCGGAATAGGCCGCGCGTGAACCAGGGCGCCCCCACATCGGTGTTCTCACGATACAGCCGCTCCATCGCCGCCAAGCTCCTGATCGTCCTGATCCTGTTTTTGGTCGTGCCGGCCGTGCTCTACGGCCGGTTCCAGATCGCTGATCAGGAGCGGCGGGCGTTCATGCTGGAGAGCGTGCGCAGCCACGGCGCCGCCATCGCCCAGGCTTTGGCGGACGATGTGGGCCGGCCGGAGGCCGATGTCTTCGCCGACGTGCCGGAGCGCCTGCACCTGTTCGAGACGCCGGGCATGCGCCTGCGGCTGCTGTTCAGCCCGGCCGACGACGACAACGTCGCCGACTTCTTCTATGTGGCCACTACGCCGACCTCCAGCGCCGAGCAGCTCGAGGTCGAGCGCCGGCTGTTCCGCGAGACCGGACTGCTCAGCGATGTCTGGTCGTCCTGTTCCGGCATGCTCGAACTCAGCCGCGTCACGCCGGTACCGGATGGCGGCCGTGAGCTGCTGGTGTCGATCACGCCGATCCGCACCGCCCAGGGCTGCTGGGCGCTGATCGCGTCCCTGGCTCTGGAGGACGAGGTCGCCGCCTCCCTGATCGAACCGTACTGGCAGCGCCCCGAGGTGATCGCCGCGGTGATCATCTACGTGGCGATGGCGTCCATTCTGATCGTTGTCCTGCTCGACGTGCGCGGTGCCTTGCGCCGGTTCGAGCGGCACGCCAGGCGCATCGCCAGCGCGGGCGGGGCAGGGCGGTCGTTCCGCCGGCTCAACAAGGTACCGGAACTGGACGGTGTGGCGGGGGAGTTCGACGCGATGGTACAGCGGCTGCACGACGTGGCGGTCGATATCCGCGCCTCGGCCGAGGAACAGGTGCACGCGCTGAAGACGCCGATCGGCACCATCGCCCAATCGCTGGAGGCGCTGCGTCGGGCCGTGCCGGCCGACAACGCCCGCGCCCATCGCATGCTCGGCATCATCGATCAGTCGCGCCAACGGCTGAGCAGCTTGATCGTCGCCGGCCAGCGTACGACCGAGGCGGCCGCGCTGCTGGCCTCGCCACCCCGCGAGCCGGTGCAGGTCGACGCCCTGCTGCGCGATCTCTGCGCCGATTTCGAGGGCCCGTGCGAGGCGCGGGGGATCCATCTCCATGCCGAGATCGCCGCGGAGGCGGTGGTTCTCGGCAGCGACGAGATGCTCGAAGCGGTGTTCGAGAACGTCATCGAGAACGCCGTCGGGTTCTCGCCGAAAGGGGCGGCCGTGTCGGTGCGTCTCGACCGGGCCGGGCGCGATGTCCGCATCCAGGTCCGCGACCTCGGCCCCGGCGCCTCGAAGGAAGTTCTCGGCCGTCTGTTCGACAAGGGCTTCACCAAGCGGCCGGCCTCGGCGATCGACGAGGGCGGCGGCGGGCATTTCGGCCTCGGCATGTGGATCGTCAGCCGCAATGTCGAGGCGCTGAACGGCACGGTCTCCGCCCGCAACGCCGAACCCGGCCTGGAAGTGACCATCACCCTGCCCATCGCGGAAAAAACCTGACCCGCGGAATAACAATCCACGCCGCAGGGTCATGATGTCAGCGGCCAAGAAAGACGCCGCGTCATTGCCCCACTCCCCTGCAGGGCTCGCTCCGGCGGGCCCTGCACCTGGGGCGAGATCCCAGCCTACGGGATCGGCACCGCAGCGGCGGCCATAACGAGAGATACCGCGAAACCCTTGGTTTCCTGTGGCTTTCGACCTTCGGCGGCTCAGGCGCCGGACAACTGGTTCTGGCCGCTTAACAATAATTCATCTTTCGAGCCGGTTCCTGCCGGAACCCGCCTGATCCCACGACGTTCACAGCTTGGGGCAGGCATGGCACACACTTGTCACAGCTCTGGCCCAGCAACGTCACAGCGGTCTCGCTAAGTCTTGTTCAGACGACGGCGAACAGCCGGACACTTTGAAGGTTGTGGGAGCAGAGCAATGACCATCACCGAGATGCAGGCCAAAGAGCACTACAGCAGCGTGCAGCGCACCGCCCGCCGGCTTGTCGGCAACCGGGCCGACGCCGACGACATAGCTCAGGAGGCGCTGCTGCGGGCCATCGTCTATGTGCGCGACGGCCGCAAGGTGGAGAACTGGCGCGGCTATCTGAACCGCATCGTGCGCAACGTCATCGCCGACGACTACGCCCGTCGCAAGCGCCAGGGTCCGGTGGTCGATCTGGACGATGTCCAGGGCAGCCTCGGCGTGCTGCCGAACCAGTACCAGCGCCACCGCATCCACGAGATGCAGGACGCCATCGACGCGCTGCCGGAACAGCAGCACGACGTCGTGCAGATGATCGCGGTCGACGGCATGTCCTACCGCGCCGCCGCCGAGACGCTGGGCGTGCCGGTCGGCACCGTGATGTCGCGGCTGTACCGCGGTCGCGAGACCCTGAAGGTCCGCATGGACGAGGCCATGGGATCGGAGCCGGCGGCCGTCGCCGCCTGATCCGGGGTCTATCAGATTTCCGGGTCGGCCGGGCGCTTCCCCAACGCCCCGACCGATCCGACTAGGGCCCGCCGGCGCCGTCCCCCACCCCCACCCGCCGGCGCCGGCGGGAACCCTGCAGTCGCACGACACCCAACCAGATCGCGACCTAGGGAGGTAGCCATGCGCGCGAAGCTGATCACTACCGTCTTGAGTGCCGCCTTCATGGCCGGGGCCGCCCAGATCGTTGCCGTGGCGGAGCCCGCGAACACCCAGACCACCAGGCCGGCCGCGTCGGATACCGACCTCGACGTCAAGCCGGTCGGCCGGCCGCAGGTCGATGCGGCCACCTCAGCCCGGGAGAAGCAACTCGTCGGCGCCAAGGTCATCTCGGTGGACGACAAGGAAACCGGGAAGGTCGAGAAGATCATCGAGGAGGACGGCGCGACCAAGGCCGTCGTCGAATACGAGGGTCTGCTCGGCGTCGGCGATAAGCGGGTCGCCATTCCGATCGCCGAGTTCACCCTGATCGCCGAAGGCCGCGCCCGGGTCAGCCTGAGTGAGGCGGAGATCAAGGACCTGCCAACCTTCGAGGGCTGATCACCCGATCCGGCTACGTCGGGACCGGGCGTTGTTCCCCCGAGCTCCCTCCGAAGCGCCTGAGAGTTCCGACGTAGGACCCCGCGGCACTGGCCGCGGGGTCTTTTCTTTGCGCGGGTCCAGTCGGCCGGTCGCGGATTACTGGGCGGCCCAGGCAGACGCGAGCTGGCGCGAGACGAGCTGGGCGTAGAGCCCACCCCTGGCCAGCAGGTCTTCATGACTGCCTTCCTCCACCAGCCGGCCCTCCTCCAGCACGACGATCTTGTCGGCGTCGCGGATGGTCGACAGCCGGTGGGCGATGACGATCGTCGTCCGATCGGCCTTCAGCTTGTCCAGCGCTCCCCGGACCGCCTGCTCGTTCACCGCATCCAGGTGCGAGGTCGCCTCGTCCAGGATCAGGATCGGCGCGTCCTTCAGGAAGGCCCGTGCGATCGCCACCCGCTGGCGCTGGCCGCCGGACAGCGAGGTGCCGCGCTCGCCCACCGGCGTGTCGATCCCGTCGGGCAGGGTCTCCACCAGTTCCTGCAGCGAGGCATGGCGCAGGGCGGCCTGCAGATCCTCCTCCGGGGCGTCCGGCCGGGCGACCAGGATGTTGGCCCGCAGGGTGTCGTTGAACAGGTAGGTGTCCTGGGCCACCAAGGCGATCCGGCCGCGCAGATCGTCCAGTTCGTAGTCCTTCAGGTCGACGCCGTTCATCGTCACCGTGCCGGCGTCCGGATCCCAGAACCGCATGAGAAGCTGCGCGGTCGTGGTCTTGCCGGCACCGGAGGTGCCGACCATGGCGACGGTGGCGCCGGCCGGGATCTCCAGCGTCACCTTGTTCAGGGCGTAGCGGTGCTGGCCCGGATAGGTGAAGGAGACGTTCTGCAGCCCCATCGAGGCCGGGCCGTTCTTTTCCGGCACGCCCGGGCCGTCGGTGACCGGAACCGGCTCGTTCTCCAGTCCGTAGTACCGCCGGGTCGCCCCCAGGGTGTCGGCAAGCTGGCGGCCGATCTGGGCGATCTCCGACACCGGCAGGAAGGCCGCCATGGCCAGCAGGGTGAGCAGGGGCAGGATGCCGGCATCGATCGACCCGTTGGCGGCCATCACGGCCCCCGTCACCACCACCGCCAAGCCGCCGAGGCCGGTGAAGATCTCCAGCAGGCTCTGCTGCAGGGTCAGCTCCTCGAAGAACGGCAGCCGCAGATCGATATGCCGCTGGGTGAGAGCCTCGATCAGCTTGCCGCGCCGGTCCTCCTGCTGGAAGGCGACGATCTCCCCCAGGCCCTGGACCGAGTCCACGGCGACCGCGCCGAGCTCGCCGGAGGCTTCGCGGGCCTCCGAGCCGAGCTGGTCGACCTTGCCGCGCATCAGGAACGGGGCCAGCGCCACCGCCGCCAGGAACGGCACCAGGGAGACCGCGACCCAGAGGCTCTGGCTCGCCAGCACTGCCAGCACGGCGGCCGGCACTAGGACCGCGACGAAGGCCGGGGCGACGGTATGGGCGAAGAAATACTCGATCAGCTCGATATCGTGGGTGGCGAGCGACATCAGGTCGCCGGTCCGCCGTCGCACCAGATAGGCCGGCGACAGGGCATCCAGCTTGCGGAAGGCGGCGATCCGCATCTCGGCCAGCAGGCGGAACGCCATGTCATGGGCGAGCCAGGATTCCAGCCAGTGCAGCAGCCCGGACAGGGGCGCCACCACCGCCAGGGCGATGAGCCACTGGTCGTAGGAGGTGCCGTTCTTCAGCGCCAGGATGGTCAGCGCGCTGAACACGCCGACGCCGATGAAGGCCAGCACCCGCAGTACGCCGAAGGCGAAGGTCAGGGTCAGGCGGCCCCACCAAGGTAAGGCGGTCGCCATCAGCGCCTTCACCACCCGGAACCAGCCCAGGCCCTCGGCCTTGATGATGCCTTCGGTCGGTGCCTGCTTGGCGCCACCGGGGACCGAGGCGAGGGTCTCCGAGGCCGGCTTCGGGTCGATCACCGCGTCGCCATCCGCCCGCTGGGATTCCCGCGCCTGCTCGGCCATGAGCTGGGCATAGACCCCGCCCTTGGCCATCAGCGCGTCATGGGCCCCTTCCTCCACTACCTGGCCCTTGTCGAGCACCAGGATGCGGTCGCAGTCGATCACGCTGGACAGCCGGTGGGCGAGCACCAGGGTCGTGCGGCCCTTCATCAGGCGGTTCAGGGCGTCCTGGATGACCGCCTCGTTCTCGGCGTCGACCGCGCTCAGGGCCTCGTCGAGCACCAGGATCGGGGTATCGCGCAGCAGGGCACGGGCGATGGCGACGCGCTGGCGCTGGCCGCCGGAGAGCTTGATGCCCTTCTCGCCGACCACGGTCTGGTAGCCCTCGGGCAGGCCAGAGATGAAACCGTGGATGTTGGCGGCCTGGGCGGCGGCGATCACGTCCTCCTCGGACGCCTCGGGCCGGCCCATGCGGATGTTGTCGCCGATGGTGCCGTGGAACAGGAAGGTGTCCTGGTTGACCACGGAGATGCGCGAGCGGATCTGCTCGAAGGACATCTCCCGCAGGTCGACGCCGCCGATGGTCACGCGCCCATTCTCCGGATCGAAGAAGCGCAGCAGCATGCGCACGACCGAGGATTTGCCGCAGCCGCTGGGGCCGACGAGCCCGACCCGCTCGCCGGCGGCGACGTGGAAGTCGAGGCCGTCATGCACCATCCGCCGCGCGCCCGGATAGCGGAAGCCGACGCCCTCGAACGAAACCGACGGCGTCAGGCTCTCGGCCGCCGGGTTGTGCGGGCCGTCCACCACCGCCGGCACGCCGTCCAGCAGGTGATACACGCCCTTGGCCGCCGACATGCCGACCATGCCCTGGTGCAGCACGTTGCGCAGCTCGCGCATCGGCCGGAAGATCTCCACGCCCAGCATCATGATGATGAGCAGCTCGGTCAGTTCCATCGACCCGGCTTCGACCCGCCAGGCGCCGACGGCCAGTGCCGCCGCGGCGCCGCAGGCGATGGCGGTGTCGGTGATGCCGCGGGCCAGTGAGTTGGTCGCCAGCACCCACATGGTGCGCTTGAACAGGTCGCGCGCCTTGGCGGCGAGCGTGTCGGCCCGCTGGGTGCCCTGGCCGAAGGCCTTCAGGGTCGGCAGGCCCTGGATACTGTCGAGGAACTCGGCGGCGAAGGCGGAATAGGCCTTCTGGCGCCGCAGCGAGGCGCGCTGGTCGAAGCTGTGCCAGATCGCCGGGGCGAACAGCGAGATCAGCGCGAAGACCAGCAGCACGCCGGCGACCGGCAGGTCGAGAAAGGCGGCGAAGGCGAAGATCAGGATCGGCGTCAGCAGCGAGATCAGACCCTGTGGCATATATTGGCCGAAATAGGTCTCCAACTGCTCCACCCCGTCGACCAGGGTGAGGGTGATGCCGCCGGACCGCTCGCGGCCGACATAGGCCGGGCCGAGCTCGGCCAGCTTGTCGAACAGCTTGCGCCGCAGTTTCTTCTGGACGATGGCCGCGGTGCGGTGGGCGACCGTGTTGCGCCAATGCTCGAACGCGCCGCGCGCGACCATGACCGCGGCGATCGCCGCGATCGGCACCAGGAGCTGTTCGACCGTGTCGCCGGCGAAGACCCGGCCGATCAGCCAGCCGAGCAGGGCCAACCGTGCCACGCCCAGCGCCACCGAACACAGTCCCACCACAACCGCCAGCGCGATGCGCCCGCGGACACCCTGCGTGAAAGCCCAAAGCCGCGTCTCGAAATGCATCGGAAGGATCCTCGAAAATCGAACTTGTAATCATTCTAGTTGAGAATGACTCCGAACTAGATGGACGATTGCGAAGACCGGCTGTACGATTTTGAGCGTTGCCGCAGCGCGGCATGAACGCTCAGTATCGAAGTTGGAGAACAGACTGGGCGGCCTGTGCCGTGATCGGAGGATGCGATGATCAGCGACTGGGACAATCTGCGGGTGTTCCTCGCCCTCGCCGAGGAAGGCAGCCTCACGGCCGCGGCCCGCAAGCTGAAGGTCAGCCATCCGACGGTTTCGCGCCGGGTGAAGGCGCTGGAGGACGAGCTCGGGTCCCGCCTGTTCGAGCGTCTGCCGGACCGGTTCGTGCCGACCCTGGCGGCGACCCACCTGCTGGACGACGTGCGGGCGATGGAGCAGTCGGCCCAGTCGCTCGCCCGGCGCAGCGCCGGTCTGACCGACACCCATCTCGGTACCGTGCGGATCTCGGTCGACGAGACCATGGCCGAGTTCATCTCCCGCCACCTGATGCGGCTGCGCGAAAACCACCGCTGCATCGAGTTCGAGATCGCCGTCGCCCACATCTCCGCCAACCTGTCGCGCCGGGAAGCCGACCTGCTGATCCGCAACACCCTGCCGGACAGCGCCCATCTGGTGGGACGCAAGCTCGGTCGCTTCGCCTACGCGGTCTACGGCGTGCGCGAGTTCGCGGCCGCCTGCGACGGCAGTCCCGAGTCCCTGCGCGCGCTGCCGTGGATCGGCTTCGACGACGACCATGTCTACATGCCGGGTCAGCAGTGGCAGATCGAACTGCTGGAGGGTCGGGCGCCGGAGGTGCGGACCAACAACGGCGTGGTGCTGTATCACGCGATCCATGACGGCCACGGCGTCGGTGTGCTGCCCTGCTTCCTCGGCGACAAGCATCCGGCACTGACGCGCCTGACCCCGATCCTCAGCGACGTGATCGTCGACGAGTGGATGCTGGTGCATCGGGACATGCGCTCGCTGCCCCGCATCCGCGTGGTGATGGACGCGCTGGTCAAGCTGTTCCAAGACACCCGCGCCGAGATGGAAGGCCAGGCAAACGTTCCGAGGCCGGTCAACGACCTGGCCGCGGTGGGCGGCTAGCAGGTCGCGTGCCGCAGGGCCGCGTCGGCGAGCAGGCGGGTTGAGTCCAGGGTCGGCAGGACCGAGTTGTCGTCCGAGAGGACCAGCGGCAGTTCGGTGCAGCCCAGGATCACGGCGTCGCAGCCGCGCTCCTCCATCCGCTCGATCAGCTCCTGCAGGTAGGCTACCGAAGGGTCGACCTGAATGTCGTTCACCAGCTCATCCATAATGATCCGGCCGACCTCCGCCTTCTCATCCTCCTCTGGTCGCAGGAACTCGATGCCCTGGGCGCCAAGAGCGTCGGGATAGACCGCGCTCTCGACCAGCCAGCGCGTGCCGAGCAGGGCGGCGCGGCGGACGCCGCGGCGGCCGGCCTCTTCGGCCACGACCTCGGCGATGTGCAGCCAGGGCAGGGGCGTCCGCGGCCTCACATGCGCCATCGCGGCATGGATCGTGTTGTCCGGGCAGACCAGGAAATCCGCCCCGGCCGCAGCGAGCTTCTCCGCCGAGCGCAGCATGATTGCGCCGACCGCCTCCAGGTCTCCCGCCTCCAGCGCCACGACATACTCCGCCAGAGAGGCACCGTGCAGGGCGATCTCCGGATGGGCGTGCGGCCCGAGCACGGCCGGCGCCCTGGCGCAGATCGTCCGGTAGCAGAGTGCCGCCCCTTCCGAGGAGCAGGCGACGATGCCGATGCTGCGGGGTGCTTGGCCGGGTCGGTGCGTGCTGGCCACGGAGGCGGGATCGGGGTAGGTCATGGAAGGTCTCTCGTTCGATCGTTTGTTCTATATATCGAACGATTTCTCCTGCCGTCAAACCTGGAGCGACGCCCATGACACCCGAGACTCCGGACGAGACGGCAAGGCGCCAGGCCTTCGCGACGGTGCTCCGGAACAGACGGCGCCAGGCCGGCATGTCGCTGAGCGAGCTGGCACGGGCGGCGGGGATCGCCAAGTCGAACCTGTCGCGACTGGAAGCCGGCGACGGCAATCCGAGCCTGGAGACCCTGTGGGCGCTGAGCGGCGCCCTCGGCGTGAGCGTCGGCGCCCTGATCGACCCGCAGGCCGGCCGGGCGCGGCTCGTGCGGCGGGGCGAGTCGGACGACCTGCGGGCGGAGGCGGCGGACTACGAGGTCACGCTGCTGTCGCGCTGCCCGGTCGGGGCGATGCGGGACCTCTACCGCGTGATCTTCCAGCCGGGGGAGGCGAAGGTCTCCGCCCCACATGATACCGCACGGGTCGAGCATGTCGTGCTGCTGTCGGGGCGGGCGCGGATCGGCCCGGTCGGGGCGGAGGAGGAGCTGCTGCCGGGCGACTATCTGAGCTTCCCGGCGGCGCGGGAGCATGTGTACGAGGCGCTGGAGCCGGACACCGAGGCCCTGATCGTCATCGAGAGCGGCTGAGCCGCCAGTCTTCACCGCTCGTCGCTGTAGCGGCGGGTATCCACGAGATCGACGGTCAGCAGCAGGTGGGACACCGCGCCGGCCTCGTCGGTGAGCGGCAGGACGACATGGTCGCGCAGGTTGATCTCGGCGCGGGGACCTTCATACGGCACCGCAGAGCGCACCGGGCTGCAGGTCGTCACCGCGGTCCGCAGGGTGCTCATCAGCGGTCCTTCGGGGGCAATATGGGGGAGGGAGCCCACCAGCCGCCCGGTGTGATTGCCGAACGAGGCGGAGCGGACCGCGTCGCCGATCACCCGAAACCGAAAGTCGCTGCCGCCCTCCACCACCTCCAGGAACACCACATGGCTCAGCAGCCGCGGGATGTCCGTGGGGTCGAAGTCGTCCCGGCGCGGCGCGGACCGCGCCCCCCGGATCGACTCCCAGTATGCCAGGCTCTGCTCAACCAACGACATTCTTGACCTGCCATGTTCAAGAAATCGCGGGGGCCGGAACGGAGACGCCTCGGCGCGCGGGCCTTCGGCCCGGCACTGTCGGTATCGCCGCTATGGTCAGGATCGGTAACCGACGAACCCACGCCCGGATGGTGTCGTATCCGGAACGTCGGACGATAGGTTCCAGGTGTTAAGCTTTCGTATCGTCAAATGCTTAACGAAGGTTTCCGGCACCTGGATCACAGCTTGGTGAACGGCGGGACGGTGGCGATCAGGCCGCGGTTGCGCAGCCGGTCCTGCAGCAGGCCGAAGAATCCGCGGCGGAAGAACTTCATCACCACGATGACCAGGGCGGCGAACAGCAGCAGGTGGGCGTGCGGACTGATCTCGCGCAGCACCTCCTGGCCGACCACCAGCAGCACCGCGCCGATCACCGGCCCGGCCAGCGTGCCGAGCCCGCCGACGATGGTCGCCGCCAGGATCAGCCCCATCTCCGACAGCAGCAGCATCTGCGGCGCGATGACCTGGACGAAGAGGTGGGCGAAGAGGCCGCCGGCCAGCCCGGCCAGCAGGCTGGAGACGACGAAGGCGTTGGTCTTCCACTTCACCGTGTCGATGCCCATGGCCTGGGCGATGTCCTCGTCCTCGCGGATCGCCTTCAGGTACAGCCCGGCCTCGGAGTTCACGAACTTGTAGATCGCCGCCAGGCAGACCAGAGCGAGCGCCAGCATGATCAGGTAGCCGAGCATGTGGTTCGGCTCGTCGAGCGGCAGCAGGTAGGGCATCTCCAGGCCGAGCGAACCGCGGGTGAACTCGTGCTCGATCTGCAGCACCAGACGCAGGATCTCCGAGAAGCCGATGGTCATCAGCGCCAGATAGGGACCGCGCAGCCGCAGGCACATCCGCGCCAGCACCCAGCCGACCGCGGCGGCGACGATCCCGCCGCACACCACGCCGACGATCGGCGGGGTGCCCAGATGCAGACACATCAGGCCCGAGGTATAGGCGCCGACCGCGGCGAAGGCGGCCTGGGCGAAGGACAGCACCCCGGCGAACCCCAGCAGGAGGTTCCAGGACGAGGCCAGGATGATGAAGTACAGCGCGGTCGCCCCGACCCGGATCAGGTAGCTGTCGAAGATCAGCGGGACGACGAGCGCCAGGGCGATCGCGAGAACGGCGATCATTTTCTCAAACCGCGTCACGCGCGACGCTCCTTCTGTCCGAACAGGCCGTAGGGGCGGATCAGCAGCACGCCGATCAGCACCAGGAACGAGTAGACGTCCTTGTAGGCGAGCGAGATGAAGACCGAGCCGAGGCTCTCCACCAGGCCGAGGATCAGGGCGGCGATCACCGCGCCCGGGATCGAGCCCATGCCGCCCAGGACCAGAATGACGAACGCCTTCACCACGGGGACGACGCCGACATCGGGATAGACCAGGAAAATCGGCGACAGCAGCGCGCCGGCGGCTCCCGCCAGCAGACCGGCGATGGCGACGGCGGTCATGTTCATGCCGATGGCGTTGATGCCGGTCACGGTGGCGCCGACCCGGCTCTGGGCGGTCGCCATCAGGGCGCGGCCGAGCCAGGTGCGGTACATCAGGAACAGGGTGGCGACGATCAGCACGATGGCCATGCCGGCGGCGAACAGCCGGTCGCCCGACAGCCACAGGTCGCCGATCACCGGAACCGAACCGGGCCAGAAGGATTCCGGCGTGTATTCGTAGGCCCCGGCCGTCGCCAGCGCACCGTTCTGCAGGAACAGCGACAGCCCGAAGGTCAGGATGATCGCGTATTCCTCGGGCCGCTCGATCCGGGTCGTGTAGATCGGGCGCAGCAGCACCCGTTCGGTCGCCATGCCGAAGGCGGCGACGCTGGCCATGCTCAGCGGCAGGCCGATCAGCGGGTGCAGGCCGAGGGTCACGGTGAACAGGTAGAGGGCGTAGCCCCCGAGCATCAGGAACTCGCCGTGCGCGAAGTTCACCACGCGCATGATGCCGAAGATGATCGTCAGGCCGAGGGCGATCAGGCCGTAGATCAGCCCGAAGATCAGGCCGTTGACGATCTGAGACAGGACATAGACGTCCACGGGGCTCTCCCTGGAGCAGATCACGGTCAGATGGGCACATCCGATCGTGTGAATTTGCTCCATCTTTAATAGGTTAGAGGACGATTCACGGTTCAGGTCGAAGGGGTCTGAGCCGATCGTGCTCTAGTGCGGCATGGCGGCCGGAACCGCCATGCCGGCAAGTCAGTCAGGACAGGAGCGTCACTTCGCGATGTCGGCGGTCTTGAACGCCGGCGGGTACAGGACCGACGCGTCGCCCGCGGCCTGGTCGACCTCGGTGTACTGGAAGATGAACGTCGGCACGTCCTTCCACTGCTGGGTCCACACGCCCGGGCCGGTCTCGAACGTCACCGGACCGCGCGAACCGTCGAAGGCGATGGTCTTCAGCGCCTCGACGATCTTCGGACCTTCGGTGGAGCTGGCCGCCTTCATGCCTTCCAGCAGCGCCTGCATGCTGTCGTAGCCCTGCAGCACCACGTAGTTCGGCTCGCGGTCGAATTCCTTCACGTAGCGCGCCTTGATGCTCTCGCCGAGCGCGGTCAGCTTGACGCTCGGGCTGAACGGGCAGGACAGCAGCACGTTCTTGCCCGCACCCTTCACCGCTTCCCAGAACACCACGTCGTTCTGCGAGGTGCAGGTGGCGTCCAGGAACAGGGTGTCGGAGGACGGCGCGAAGCCGATTTCATGGGCCTGCTTCAGGACCAGGAAGCCGCCGGGCTGAGTCACCGCGGAGATGATCATCTCCGGCTTCACCTGGGTCTTGTACTTCAGCAGGACGGGAACGAAGTCCTTGCCGGTCTTCTCGACCACCTCGTAGGAGAACTCGATATCGGCGCCGAGCTTGGCGATGGCACCCTCGATGTTCTTGGCGATGCCGACGCCGTAGTCGGAATCCTCGACGATGGCGGCGACCTTCTTCAGACCCGCCTCGGCAGCCAGACCGACCATGTTCTCGGCCAGCTTGGAGGAGTAGACGCTGGTGCGGAACACCTCGGCATAGCCCGCCTCGGTCAGGTTGTCCGACCAGCAGGAGGCGATGACGAACGGTTTGCCGTGCTGCTTGGCCACCTCGATCTCGGCCGAGCAGACCGAGGAGTGGTACTCGCCGGCCAGGCCGACGACGCCCTCGCTGGTAATCAGCTTTTCGGCGGCGGTCGCACCGACCGGCGGCTTGCCCTGGGTGTCCTCGACCAGCAGCTCGACCATCTTGCCGTCGAGGCCGCCGGCCGCGTTGAAGTCGTCCACCGCCCATTGCAGGCCGAGCACCAGTTCCTTGCCCTGCTGGTAGGCGCCGGGCGAGGACAGCGGCGCCAGGCCGCCAACCTTGATGGTCTCCTGACCGGTCGCCGGACCGGCCACCGCCAGCGCCGCCAGCAGCGGCAGACCGGCGAGAAGTCTCGTCTTCGTTGCACTCATGTCTGAAGCCTCCTTCGTTGCTCCCGACCACGCGGTCTCAGATCTGCAGCCAGTCCTTGATCAGCGCGTGGAGGTCCCCTGCGAATGCGTCACGCGCCCCGTCGGCCTTGTTCCTGCCGAGTTCCAGGACGTACACGTGATCGCCGATGCGCACCGCCTCGCGGACGTTCTGGTCCACCAGCAGCACCGTCATGCCCTCGGCCTTCAGCCGTTCGAGCGTGTCGTAGACTTCCTTGGCCACGATCGGCGCCAGGCCGACCGTCGGCTCGTCGAACACCACCAGATTGGGTTCGATCATCAGGGCCCGGGCGATCTCCAGGATCTTCTGCTGCCCGCCGGACAGGTCGCCGCCCTTCACGCCCCTGCGTTCCGCCATCATCGGGAACTGGGCGTACACTCTGTCCTTCATGCGGTTGACCCGGGTGCGGTCGCGGCGGAAGGTCCAGCCGCCCAGCTCGATGTTCTGGTCCACCGTCAGATGCGGGAACACCGTGCGTTCCTGCGGCAGGTAGGCGATGCCCAGCTCGGCCATCTTGTGGGCCGGCGTGCCGGTGAGTCGGGTGGCGTCGTAGCGCACGTCGCCCTCGCGGGCCGGCAGCATGCCGCAGATCACCCGCACGAGCGTGGACTTGCCCGACCCGTTCGGGCCGATGATGGAGGAGATCCGGCCGCGCCGGACCTCCAGGCTGACGCCGTGGAGGATATTCACCTCCTCCACGTATCCGGCGACGACATTCTCGACGACCAGCATGGCTCAGCCCCCCAGATAGGCTTCGATGACGCCCGGATCCTCGCGGACCTCCGCGGGCGTGCCGTCGGCGATGAGCTGGCCGTTGGCCAGCGCGATGATGCGCTGGGACAGGCTCATGATGGTCGGCAGGTCATGGCTCACCATGATGATGGTCAGCCCGTCCTCGTGCAGGGTGCGGATGCGGCCGAGCATCACCTCGATCAGCGTCGGGTGGACGCCGCCGAACGGTTCGTCCAGCAGCAGCAGCCGCGGGCGCAGCATCAGGGTGCGGGCGAACTGCAGCAGCATGCGCTGGCCGCCGGACATGGAGCCGGCGACGGTGTCGCGGAACCGGTCGATGGTGAGCGAGGTCAGCAGCTCCTCGCCGCGGTGGATCAGATCCTCGCGGCTCTCGCCGTCCTGGCGCACGGCGAAGCCGGCGGCGAGCAGGTTCTCCATGCAGGTCATGTGCGGGAAGATGCGCGGCGCCTGGAACATCCGGCCGATGCCGGCCCGCGTCACCTCGTGCATCGACAGGCTGTCGATACGGTTGCCCTCGAAGGCGATCGTGCCGCCGCTGAGCGGGTAGATCGAGCCGACGGCGTTGAGCAGGGTGGTCTTGCCGGACCCGTTCGGTCCGATCAGGCCGAGCAGCTCGCCGGCCGCCATGGAGAAGGACACGGAGTCGAGGGCCTTGTTGCCGCCGAAGGCGAGCGATGCGTCTTCCACCTCGAAGATCGGAGATGCGACGGTCAACAGACAATTCCCCCTCTGTCCGCGGCGCATGGCGCCGGGGTGTCTCCCGTCCTCCCTTTCGGTGGCGCCGTCCCTGTCCGGCGCGGTTATTCCGGTCTGTGTTCGCACATGCGAGGTGCGTTTTTATTCCGGTTTCCGGAAACCGTAAGGCGGGTATGATCGACCTGTCAATTGCACTTCCGAAGCGATGTGGAGGCCGTGGTGACCGCCAAATCCGACAAGCCGCTCGCCCGCTATGCCCGGATCCTGGAGACCGTCGGGGCGTCCGGCGAAGGCATGACGCTCAGCAACATCGCCCGCTCGGCGGGCCTGCAGGTCGGCACCGCCCATCGGCTGGTGAACTCCCTGCGCGAGGTCGGGCTGCTGGACCAGGCGGAAGGCAGCCGCTCCTACGTTCTCGGCCCGCGGCTGCTGCGCATGCTGCACGTCGCCTCGGTTCCCAAGGCGGTCGTCGCCGTCGCCCGGCCGTTCCTGCGCGAGCTGGTGGCCGAGTTCGGAGAGACCGTTTTCATCGCCCGGCTGGCCGGATCGGTGGTCGAGACCGTGACCCTGGAGCAGCCGATGGGCGACTTTCGCTCCTACATCCATCCCGGCCGGGAGTGGCCGATGCACGCCACGGCCACGGGCAAGATCATCCTGGCCAACCAGGATGCGGAGTTCATCGACCGCATCCTGGCCGAGCCGCGGGTGCGCTTCACCGAGAACACCTGCGTCGACGAGGCGGCCCTGCGCGCCCAGCTCGACGAGGCGCGGCGCACCGGGTTCGCGGTCTGCGACAACGAGATGGATGTCGGCGCGCTGAGCTATGCCTGTCCGCTGAAGCTCGACGGGCGCCATGTGTTCTTCGCGCTCGGGATCGTCGGCTTCGCCGAACGCATGCGCCGTGTCCCCGCCGAAGAGGTCTGCCGGGCCCTGGCCCGCTCCGCCGAGGCGATGACCGAACGGGCGCTGCGGATGGCGGCGTGACGAAGAGCACCGGTTGACCGCCGTCGATTTCCGAATTTAGAGTTTTGCAGCGCAATAATTTCCGAAAATCGGAAAATCTTAGCAATTCCGCCTCCGTCGCCATGCGGGCGTGGGCCGGCGCATGGGACGAGGGCGATGGAGCCGATCTGGCGTGTGGGTATCGATATCGGCGGCACGTTCACCGACGTGGTCGCGACCGACCGGGCCGGCGGTACCGTCCGCTCCGCCAAGGTGCCCAGCGTGCCGGGCGATCCGGTCACCGGCCTGATCTCGGCCCTGGCGGCGGTCGACCTGACCTGGGACACGGTGGCCGAGCTGGTGCACGGCACGACCATGGTGACTAATGACATCGTGGAGTCCCGGTTTTCGAAAACCGCGCTGGTGGCGACGGAGGGCTTCACCGACACGCTCGATATCGGTCGAATGTCCCGTGACAACCTCTACCGGCTCGACCTGCTGCCCAAGGCGCCGGCCCTGGTGCCGGACGGACTGCGCTTTCCGGTGGCCGAGCGGATGCTGCAGGACGGCAGCGTCGATCTGGCGCTGACCGAGGCGGAGGCCGACCGGGTGGCCGCTGCGGTCGCCGCCAGCGGCGCCGAGGCGGTGGCAGTCTGTCTGCTGCACGCCTACCGCAACCCGGCCCATGAGATCCTGCTGGGCGAGCGTCTGCGCCGGGTGGTGCCGCGGGTGGCTCTGTCGCACCGGATCAGCCCGGAACAGCGCGAATACGAGCGCATGAACACCACGGTGCTGAGCGCCGCCGTGATGCGCCGGGTGCAGGATTATCTGGCCCGGATCGGCGAGCGGCGTCCGGCGGGATCGCGCTTCCACTTCTTCCATTCCGCCGGCGGCATGGCGGCGATCGACGCGGTGGCCGATCACCCGCTGATGCTCGCCATGTCGGGGCCGGCCGCCGGGGTCGCCGCCTCGGCCCGCATCGCCGCCGAGATCCGCGACGCACTCGGCACCGACCAGGCGCTGACGTTCGACATGGGTGGGACCACGACCGATGTCTGCCTGGTCGCCGACGGGGCCGCCCAGGTCCGTTCCGATCACCGTCTGGGCCGCTATCGCATCCGCCTGCCGATCCTGGCGGTCGAGTCGATCGGCGCCGGCGGCGGCTCCATCGCCCGATTGGACAGCGGCGCGGTGCTGGTCGGCCCGCAGAGTGCCGGTGCGGATCCCGGACCGGCCTGCTACGGGCGTGGCGGCACCAACGCCACGGTCAGCGATGCCGACCTGATCCTCGGCTATCTGGAACCGGGGCGGCGTCTCGGCAACGCGCTGACCCTCGACCTCGCCAGGGCGGAAAGCGTCGTGCGCCCGATCGCCGAGAGCGCCGGCGTGTCATTGGAGGAGGCGGCCCTCGGCATCGCCCGGGTCACCCACGCCAACATGGTCCGCGCCCTGCGCCGGATCACGGTGGAGCGCGGCGTCGACGGTCGCACCTGCCCGCTGATCGCCTTCGGCGGGGCCGGACCGATGCATGCGGTGGAGGTCGCCCGAGCCTACGGCATCCGCCGGGTGGTGGTGCCAGCCCTGTCCAGCGGCTTCTCGGCACTGGGCTGCGTGGCGGCGCGGATGCGCTACGGCCGGCAGCAGACCGTGGGCTTGGGCAGCGAGACCTGGGATGCAGCCGCGGCCTGTGCCGCCCGCGATGGCCTGGTGGAAGAGCTCTCAGCCGAACTGCGCAGTGCGGAGGGGGCGGAAGCGGCCGAGCTGAGCGTGGAGGTCATCGCCTCCCTGCGCTATCGCGGCCAGAGCGACGCTCTTGAGATCGCCGATCCCGCCCTGGACGACGTGGAGGCCCTGGGAACGGCTTTCCGCGCCCGGCACGACGCGCTCTACGGCTTCAGCACCGACGAGCCCTGGGAACTCGCGGCCCTGCGCGTCGCCGTTTCCGGCCCCGAGCAGGCCAGCGTGACCCCGACCGTCGAGCGGCGCTCGGCAGAGGAGGGGTGGCGGCGCTGCGTCTTCGAAGAGGGTGGGGCGATGGACGTGGTCTGCCTCAGCCGCGACGCGCTGGCGCCCGGCGACTGGCGCCAGGGTCCGGCGATCATCGAGGACGACTGGTCGACCGTCGTGGTGCCGCCGCGCGAGCGGTTCCGGGTCGACGGCTTCGGCCATATCCATATCGAGGTGGCCCAGGTGGAGGGAGTGGACGCGTCATGAGCATCGATCCGTTCACCCTGGAGGTCATCCGCAACGGCCTCTCCGCCATCGCCGAGGAAATGTCCCTTGTGGTGATGCGCTCGGCCCGCTCGCCGCTGCTGCGCGAGGCGGGGGACTTGTCCTCCGCGCTGACCGACCGCGACGGGCTGCTGATCGCCCAGGGCCAGGATATCCCCATGCATATGGGCGTGATGAGCTTCACGGTGCAGGAGTTCCTGAAGATCGTCCCGCGCGACCGGCTGAAGCCGGGCGATGTGTGGCTGCTCAACCTGCCGCAGATCGGCGGCAACCATCTGCCCGATGTGAAGGCGATCCGTCCCGTGTTCTCCGGCGACCGGATCGTCGCCTTCGCCGTCAGCCTGGCGCACTGGGCCGATGTCGGCGGTGCCGCCCCCGGCAGCTATTACGCCGCCGCCTATGACGCCTGGCAGGAGGGGCTGCGCATCCCGCCGCTGCGGATCGTCACGGCCGAGGGGCCGGACGAGGAGAAGCTGGCTATGGTGCTCGCCAATGTGCGCGGGCCCGAGGAGCGGCGCGGCGACATCCTGGCCCAGGTCGCGGCCACCCGGGCCGCCGACCGGCGCTTCGCCGAGATGTTCGCCCGCTACGGCGCGGACGAGGTGGAGCGGGCCTTCGCCGCCCTGCACGACCGGGCCGAGCGGCAGATGCGCGGCGCCATCGCCGCCCTGCCGGACGGGGTCTATGAGGGCGAGGATTTCATGGACGATGACGGCCATGGCGGCGCGCCGACGGCCGTGCGGGTGACCATGACGATCCGAGGCGAGGAGGCGGTGCTGGACTTCTCCGCCTCCGACGACGCGGTACCAGGTCCGATCAACACCACCCGGTTCATCACCGCGGCGTCGGTCTATTACGTCATGAAGGCGGTCTGCGGACCGGAGATCCAGCCGAGTGCCGGCTGCTACCGCCCGCTCAAGATCGTCACCCGTCCAGGCTCGATCCTGGACGCCGGCGGTGACAAGCCGGTGGTCGGCGGTAATCACGAGACCGCTCAGCGAGTGGCCGATGCCGTCTTCCTCGCCTTCGCCAGGTTCGCTCCGGAGAAGCTGTCGGCCGGCGGGCCGACCACGGCCGGGTTGCTGATCTTCGGCGGGCATCGCGAGGACGGGACCTGGACCACCTTCTACGAGGTGCATGGCGGCGGCGAGGGCGCGCGGGCCGACCGCGACGGCATGCCGGCGATCCGGGCCCATATGGCCAATGTGATGGGCACCCCGGCCGAGGTGGTCGAATCCGAATATCCGATCCGGGTGGAGCGCCAGGAGATCGTGCGCGGCACCGGCGGCAGGGGCCGGCATACCGGCGGCGACGGGCTGCGGCGGGTCTACCGCGCCCGGGTGGACGGGCTCACCCTGACGACCATGTGCGAGCGAATGGTCGTCCCGCCCTACGGGTTGGAAGGCGGCGACGCGGGGGCGCCGTACCGGCTGACCCTGGTGCGGGCCGACGGCACCGAGACGTCGTTGCCGGGCAAGACCAACCTGCGGATCGCCAGAGGCGATCGGGTGATTGCCGAGTCGTCCGGCGGGGGCGGGTACGGCGCGGCCTAACCCTTGCGCCGGTGCCAGGCCTTGTGCGCTTCCTCCAGGGCGAGCAGCACCAGGGCGATCGCCAGCATCGATGCCCATTCGTGCCAGCCGATCGGCTGAATGCCGAGCACGTTGCTCAGGCCGGGCACGTACATCGATCCGATATGGACGAGCTGGGCGGCCGGCACCGCCAGCACCAGAAACGGGTTCGCCAGCAGCGGTATGCGGAAGATCGAGCGGCTCTCCGACCGGCTGGACAGGGCGTGGATATTGCCGAACAGCACCATCAGCATCAGCGTCAGATTGCGCGCCATGTCGAGGTCGTAGCCCATCGCCAGCAGCGTCTCGAAGGTCCCATAGGCCAGCAGGCCCATGGCGCCGCCGATGATTAGCACGTGCTCGACGATGCGGCGCTCGAAGATCGGCTCGCCCGGTCGGCGCGGCCGTTTCCACAGCTCGCCGCCCTCCTTCGGCTCGAACGCCAGCGCGACGTCCTGCAGCCCGTTGGCCACCAGGTTCAGCCAGAGGAGCTGCACCGCGGTCAGCGGCATCGGCAGGCCGGTCAGCACGCAGAGGAAGAACAGCAGGATCGCGGAGAAGCCGGTGGCGATCAGCAGGCCGACCACCTTGCGGATGTTGTTGTAGACGACCCGACCCTGCTCGACCCCATCGACGATGGAGGAGAACCGGTCGTCGGTGATGATCAGGTCCGCCGCCTCCTTGGCGACGTCGGTGCCGCGTTTGCCCATGGCGATGCCGACATTGGCCCGGTGCATGGCCGGGGCGTCGTTCACCCCGTCGCCGGTCACCGCCACGAAATGCCCGGCCCGCATCAGGGACTCCACGATCTGCTGCTTCTGCAGCGGCTCGATCCGGGCGAAGACCCGGGTGTCGCGGACCAGGGCGTCGATCCGATCCAGACCCTCCGCGTCGGCCGCCTTCAGGTCGCTGCCGGTCACCACCGGATCGTCGGGGGAGGCGATGGCGAGGTCGCGGGCGATGGCATGGGCG
Source organism: Candidatus Endolissoclinum sp. (assembly GCA_965228445.1). Classification (GTDB taxonomy): domain Bacteria; phylum Pseudomonadota; class Alphaproteobacteria; order Thalassobaculales; family Thalassobaculaceae; genus Thalassobaculum. The sequence continues at coordinate 95,186 of OZ245813.1, forward strand.
GTGGCCGGGTGGTCGCCGGTGATCATCGCCACCTCGATCCCGCCGGCCCGGCAGCGGTCCACCGCCTCGCGTGCCTCCGGCCGGATCGGGTCGATCATCGCGACCATGCCCAGCAGGGTCATCTCCTCCATCGCCCGCAGCGCCGGACCGCGTTCCGGCAGCTCGCGATGGGCGAGCGCGATCACCCGGTAACCGTCGCGCGCGAGGGCTTCGAACTGGGCGGTGACGGCGGCACGGTCGATCGGGACCCGCCCGTCGGCGGTCTGCATGTGGGTCGACATGCCCAGCAGCTTTTCCGGGCTGCCCTTCACGTGCAGGATGTGGCGCTCCGACCAGCGGGTCAGGCTACCCGACAACGCCCGTTCGGACTCGTAGGGTACCAGCTCGAGCCGGTTCTGCTCGGCGTTCAGAGCACTGATCGACAGGCCGAGCTTCTTCGCCAGCACCAGGAAGGCCACGTCGACGATGTCGCCGTCGAAATCCCAAGTCTCGCGGCCGGCGTAGTCCAGGTGGCTTTCGTTCGCCAGGGCGCCGGTGGTGCAGAGGGCGCGCAGGCGGGCCATATGCGCAGCCACCGGCACGGCTTCGTGTTCCTCGACCGAGCCCGGCCCGATTCCGGCGCCGGTGACGGCGAAGCTGATCCCGTCCGGCAGAACGATCCGCCTCGCCGTCATCTCATTGACGGTCAGGGTCCCTGTCTTGTCGGAGCAGATGAAGGTGCAGGAGCCGAGCGCCTCCACGGCGATCAGCTTGCGGATGATGACGTTGTGCTTCGCCATGCGGTCCATGCCGATGGCGAGCGCCACGGTCAGGGCGGCGGGCAGGCCCTCGGGGATGGTCGACACCGCGAGACCGATGGCCATCAGCGCCATCTCGGAGGGACTGTAGCCGCCGACCGCCAGCATCAGCGCGACCAGGGCGGCGATGGCGACGGCGATCCCGGCGGCGACCTGATAGGTGAAGCGGCGCACGCGGATCATCAGCGGCGGCTCGGACACCCGGCGAGCGGAGACCTCGCCGGCGATGGAGCCGAGTTCGGTGGCAAGGCCGGTCGCGATCACCTCGCCCTCGGCCCGGCCGTGGGTGATCACGGTTCCAGCGAAGCAGGTGTCCCGGCGCTCGGCGAGGGGCGCGTCGGCCCGCGCGGTGACTTCGGCGCTCTTGGCGACGGCGACGGACTCGCCGGTCAGCATGGACTCGTCCACCGCCAGGCCCTGGGCGTCGAGAAGCTTCACGTCGGATGGGACCTTGTCGCCGGAGGCGAGCAGCAGCAGGTCGCCGGGAACCACCTCCTCGCTGTCGATCGTGCAGGGGCGGCCGTCGCGGACCACCCGGGCCGAGCCGCGGACCATCCTGCGCAAGGCCGAGGCCGATTTCTGCGCCGCGTGTTCCTGAACCGTGCCGATCACCGCGTTGATCAGCAGCACGGCGACGATGAAGGCGCCGCTCGGCACCTGGCCGATGGCGAAGGACACCGCGGCGGCGATCATCAGAATGTAGATGAACGGGCTGAGAAACTGGCGGACGAAGAGGGCGGCCAGGCCCGGTGTCTTCGGCTCCGGCAGCCGGTTGGGACCGTAGTGCCGAAGACGGATCGCCGCCTCTTCCTGGGTGAGACCGGTCGGATTTGCCATCGGAGCCACCTCCAAGGGTGCCAGCGCTCCGGTCGGTATGGCGCATTCCATGCTGCACCGCAATGCGACCGCTCGTCGTCCTGGCGCGCCAGTTTGGAACCGTTCGACCTCTGGGCCGTTTCCTGCACCAGAACAGCATCATAAGAGCGAGCCCGCCGGGTGGCGGAAGTCCGCTCACCACCATGCTAGGAGAGTGAGATGGCGACGAAGACCATGGAGCGCCCGTCCGCCAGCGGGAAGAAGTCGGATACGATCGTCGACGTGATCGCCGTCGAGCACAATCGACTGCGGTCGCTGTTCGACCGGCTGCATGCCGAGAAGGATGCCGACAAAAAGGCTCGCAACGACCTGTGGGCCAAGACGAAGAAGGAACTCCTCGCCCATCACGAGGCGGAGGAGGAGAGCCTGTTCAACGCGCTGGTTCAGACCTCCAAGGACGCCCGTCACGAAAGCCTGCACGCCATCTCCGAGCATGGCGAGCACAAGAAGGTGATCGAGCAGATGGAGGCCATGTCCCCGGACGACGACGACTGGGACGACAAGTTCGAGGAGCTGCGCCACGACGTCTTCCACCACCTGGAGGAGGAGGAAGAGGACGTCCTGCCGCTGGTCGGCGAGGTGCTTTCCGACGACAAGGCCCGCGAACTGGGCGCCAAGTACCGCAAGATCCACGCCGAAGAGATGGGCGACTGAGCCGCCCGAAATCGGCTTCGTGATGACCGGCCGCGCTTCCGAGGGGAGGCGCGGCCGGCAGCATTTCGAGGTCCTGCCGGCGGATGGGCGTCAGGCCGCTTCCACCATGGCCGGTTGCGGCCATGTCAGGTGCCACTGGGTCGCCGCTTCGTAGGCCTGGCCGACCCGGAACACCGTGGCCTCGTCGAAATAGCCGCCGACGATCTGCATCGACAGGGGCAGGCCGCTCTCGCTGAAGCCGATCGGGATCGACATGGCCGGGTTGCCGGTCACGTTGAACGGCATGGTCTGCATCGGCCAGGCCAGCGGGAACCCTTTCTGCGGGGCGTCGATCCGCGGCGCCGGGGTCATGGAGGACGGGGCCAGCAGCACGTCGTACTGCTTCAGGAAGATGCTGTTGATCTCCTGGCTGAGCTCCCGGCGCAGGCGCTGGGCCTGGACCAGATCGGCGGAGGAGATGTAGGCCCCCAGCATGATCCGCTCCATGGTGAGCCGGCCGTAGTCGAGCGGCCGGGTCTTCAGGTCCTCCTCGTGGATCGCATAGGCCTCGGCCAGCAGGATCACCCTGCCGCAGGAATTGTACTGGGTGAAGGGCGACGCGCCCTGGACGTCCTCCACCTCGGCGCCGAGGCTACGCAGAGTCTCGGCCGCGGCGTCGATCGCGGCACTGCTCTCCGGCGACATGCCTTCCGCGTCGGCATAGAACGAGCGCAGCAGGCCGATCTTCATGCCCTTCACGCCGGCGTTCAGCGAGGCCCGGAAATCCGGGACTTCCACGTTGGCGCTTCCCGGGTCGAGGGCGTCGTAGCCGGCGACCGCCTGCAGGGTGATCGCCGCGTCCTCCACCGTCTTCGACAGCGGGCCGCAATGGTCCATGGTGTAGGACAGCGGGAAGACGCCACGCCGGCTGACCAGCCCGTAGGTCGGCTTGATGCCGATCACGCCGCAATAGGCCGCCGGGCCGCGGATCGAGCCGCCGGTGTCCGAGCCCATGGCGGTTCGCGTCATGCCCATGGCGACCGCCGCCCCGGAGCCGCTGGACGAGCCGCCTGGGCCGTGGTCGCGGTTCCACGGATTGCGCGCCGGCGGGAAGGGCAGGTCGAAGGACGGGCCGCCGAAGGCGAACTCATGGGTCGACAGCTTGCCGAGCAGCACGCCGCCGGCCTCCACCAGCTTGTCGGCGCAGACGCTGTCGGTGGCCGGGATCACGTCCTCCCGCAGCTTCGAGTGGCAGGTCGTCAGGATGCCGGCGGTGTCGTAGATGTCCTTCAGGCCGTAGGGGATGCCATGCATCGGACCTTTGTCGATGCCGTCGGCGAGCTCCTTGTCGGCCGTGGCGGCATCCTGCATGGCGCGGTCGCCGGTCACCGTGATGAAGGCGTTCAGTGCGGGATCCAGATCGGCGATGCGGGTCAGGCAATGCTCGGTGATCTTGGTCGAGGTGAGCGACCTGTCGCGCAGCCTGGTGCCGAGTTCGGCGATGGAGAGGTCTTCGAGCGGTTCGGTCATGGCGCGGTGCTCCGGGTGATGGTGTCGGGAACGAAGATCCCGGCCGGTTCGGCGGCGGCGGTGCGCGGGCGGCGCAGGTCGGCGGTCATCGCCTGCAGGCCGACGAAACCCTCGTAGATCGTCTCCACCCGATCGGGCGGCAGGGTCAGGCCGTTCAGGGCGGTCATCGCCTCGAACGCCTGACGCATGGTGGCGGATCGATCGTCGGTGGACATCGCGGAACTCCTCGGGAAAGGGCGGGGAAACGGCGGGTTTGCACGCAGGCTGGATCGCGCGCGCAGATGAATTGTATCCAAAAACGATCCGGGTTCGTCGAGTCCTTTTGCGATGCACAATTTAATGGCGACGTCGGATTTAACGAAGGTAGTGATTTCAGTTATTTGGAATGATGTGAACGTCCTGGGCTTTCCGAAAACCGGAACTTTGGCCATCGATTGCGCATGAATTGGATTCCAACTGTGCACAATATTGCGGCGCAGCATGGCTCGGGAATGCCTCTTTGGGTGCTCACGCTATCCGGTAGGTTCAATTTCAACGCCGAGAACAATGCGTGAAATCGGCCTAGAGGCTTGAGGACGCTTACGTTTGCTGATGCGTGATGGGGCGCAACATCGCCGCTGACCGATATATTGGATACAATTCACGCCATTCCGGCACACCGATTGCAAATCCCGAAAGCCATGTCGCGGGTCGACGGCTCGTCCGACTGCTCATCAGGGCAGGCGGAAGGACCGGCGCCGAAGGAGGCCCGGCGGCCGCACCTAGGGGGAGCGGTCCTAACGGGCTCGGGGCGTTGCGAACGATGCGGCGGGTACACGCAAGGAGGCTTCACAATGCGTAACTTCAAGACACTGGCATCGGCTGTCGCCGTGTCTGCCGGGCTGGCGATGACGGCGCTTCCGGCATCGGCCGAGTCCGTGCTTCGCGTCGCCATGACGGCGGGCGATATCCCGGTCACGATCGGTCAGCCCGACCAGGGCTTCGAGGGCTACCGGTTCGTCGGCTACAATCTCTACGACACCCTGACCCTGTGGGACCTGTCCCAGGGCGAGACCGCCGCCGACATCAAGCCGGGTCTGGCGACCTCGTGGGACATCGATCCGAACGACCACACGCGCTGGATCGTCAAGCTGCGCGAGGGCGTGAAGTGGCATGACGGCTGCGACTTCGTGGCCGAGGACGTGGCCTGGAACTTTGCCCGCGTCTCCGACGAGAACGCGCCGCAGTTCAACGCCAAGCAGTTCGCCGACATTCGCAACCGGACCGGCATCATCGACTCGGTCGAGGTCGTGAACGACCACGAGGTGGTGTTCGTGACCAAGCAGCCGGATGCGCTGTTCCCCTACCAGCTCTCCTACTGGTTCATGATCAGCCGCTGCAAGCTCACCGAGCTGGGCAACGACTACGAGAAGTATGCCGTCGACCCGTCGGGCACCGGCCCGTACAAGTTCGACAACATGGTCGCCCAGGAGCGCCTGGAACTGGTCAAGAACGAGTCCTACTGGGACGAGAAGCGCATCCCGAAGCATGACCGGCTGGTCCTGATCCCGATGCCGGAGGCGACCACCCGCGCCGCCGCCCTGCTGTCGGGCCAGGTCGATTTCGTGGAAGCGCCGTCGCCGGACACCATCCCGCGGCTCGAATCCGCCGGCATGCAGATCGTCACCGCGCCCTATCCGCACAACTGGTCCTACCAGCTGAACTTCGTGGACGGCCCGTTCAAGGACGTGAAGGTGCGCCGCGCGGCGAACTACGCCCTGAACCGCCCGGAGTTCAAGGCGCTGCTCGGCGGCTACATGATCGAAGGCTACGGCGTGGTGCCGCCGTCGACCCCGTATTACGGCAAGCCGGAATACGTCTACGAGTACGATCCGGAGAAGGCGACCGCGCTGCTCAAGGAGGCCGGTTGCCACCCGTGTGACATCACCCTGGCGATCTCCACCTCGGGTTCCGGTCAGATGCAGCCGCTGCCGATGAACGAACTGGTGAAGAGCCAGCTCGACGCGGTCGGCTTCAACACCACCCTCGACGTCATGGACTGGAACGCGCTGCTCGATGTCGGCCGTCCGGGCCGCGAGAAGAACCCGCAGATCGACGGCATCAACATCAGCCGCGCCCTGCAGGATCCGTTCAGCGCCCTGATCCGCCACGTGTACAGCAAGCAGCACGCGCCGAAGGGCTCGAACTGGGGTCACTACACCAACCCCGAGGTCGATGCCGTGATCGACGAGATCTACGCCTCCTTCGATCCGAAGGCCCGCATGGAGAAGCTGACCAAGCTGCACGAGTTGATGGTCGACGATGCGACGAAGCTGTTCGTGGCCCACGACGTCAACCCGCGTGCCATCGCGCCGAATGTGAAGGGTTTCGTCCAGGCCCAGAGCTGGTTCCAGGACCTGACCCCGATCGTGGTCGAGTAAGCCCCGACCAAAGCAGGTCCGGCCGGCCAGCCCACCCGGGGGTCGGCCGGACCTCCCTCGCCAGAGCCATCTCCGAGCGGAAGGGACCCCCTCATATGACCGCCTATATCCTGCGCCGCCTGCTGTACGCGATCCCCATTGCGCTGGGCGTCAGCATCGTCTGCTTCGCGCTGGTCTACATCGCTCCGGGCGACCCCCTGAACACTCTGCTTCCCGAAGACGCCAGCGCCGAGACCATCGCCATGGTCAAGAAGGCCTACGGCTTCGACAAGCCGATCCCCGTGCAGTACGCGATCTGGCTCGGCAAGGTGCTGACCGGCGATCTCGGCAACTCGATCGCCACCGGCCGCGCCGTCACGGACGACCTGTTCAAGGCGCTCGGCAACACGGTCCTGCTGGCCTTCGGCGCGGTGATCGTCGCCTTCACCCTGGCCTTCGTCATGGGGCTGGTCGCCGGCTACCACGCCGGTGGCCCGGTCGACCGCAGTGTCACCGGCCTCGCCGTCGTCGGAGTGAGCATCCCGAACTACTGGCTCGGCATCGTGCTGGTGATCATCTTCGCCGTCGAACTCAACGTCCTGCCGGCGACCGGCATGGGTCCGCGCGGCTCCGACAGCTTCAATTTCTGGGAATGGAACCATTTCCGCCATCTGCTGATGCCGATGGTGACCCTGTCGATGATCCCGATCGGCATCATCACCCGCACCACCCGCGCCGCGGTGGCAGAGATCCTGAACCAGGATTTCGTGGAGACCCTGCGGGCCAAGGGGCTGGGGGAGGGGGAGATCCTGATTCACGTGATCAAGAACTGCCTGCCCCAGGTGCTCGCGGTCATGGGCCTGCAGTTCGGCTACCTCATGGGCGGCTCGATCCTGGTGGAGACGATCTTCACCTGGCCCGGCACCGGCTTCCTGCTGAACAAGGCGATCCTGACCCGCGACCTTCCGGTGCTCCAGGGCACGATCCTGGTCCTGGCGATGATCTTCGTCGCCACCAACCTGGTCATCGATCTGCTGCAGACGATGGTCGACCCGCGCCTGAAGCGCGGCTGACGGTTCGCAGGAGAGAGCGATGGCAAACATCACCATGTCCCCGGCCGACGCCGCCGCCGTCCAGGGCGCGCCGGCGGTCCGGGTCCGCAGCTACTGGCAGAATGTCGGCTACCGGCTGCGCTACGACTATCTCACCCTGTTCTTCGGGGCGGTCGTCCTGCTGATCATCCTGTCGGCGATCTTCGCGCCCCTGCTGGCGCCGATGGATCCCTACGAGAGCAGCCTGATCAACCGGCTGAAGCCGATCGGCTACAAGGACTTCATCCTGGGTACCGACGAGCTGGGACGCGACATCCTGTCCCGGCTGCTCTATGGCGGGCGGATCTCGCTGACCATGGGCATCCTGCCGGTGCTGCTGGCGACGCTCGCGGGCGGCACGCTCGGCATCATCGCCGGCTTCGTCGGCGGCCGGACGAACATGGTGATCATGCGCATGGTCGACGTGTTCTACGCCTTCCCGTCGATCCTGCTGGCGGTGGCGATCTCCGGCGCGATGGGCGGGGGCATCCTCAACGGCATGCTCTCCCTGACCCTGGTCTTCATCCCGCCGCTCTGCCGGGTGGCGGAGACCGCGACGTCCCAGGTCCGCAACCTGGATTTCGTCGAGGCGGCGCGGGCCACCGGGGCGGGCACGCTCAGCATCATCCGGGTCCACATCCTGGGCAACGTGCTGGGGCCGATCCTGGTCTATTCGTCCAGCATGGTCAGCGTCAGCATCCTGCTGGCCTCGGGCCTGTCCTTCCTCGGTCTCGGCGTCACGCCGCCGGAGCCGGACTGGGGGCTGATGCTGAACACCCTGCGCCAGGCCATCTACATCAACCCGCTGGTCTGCGCGATCCCGGGGGTGGCGATCCTGATCACCTCGATCTGTTTCAACCTGGTCAGCGACGGACTGCGCGCGGCCATGGATGTCCGACTGTAGGGAGCGAGCCGATGACCATGACGGACGAGACCCGAAAGGCGCCGGCCCTGAGCGCGGTCGACCGCAAGGACCACCGCGACCGCGGCGGCGAGCGCCAGCCGATGCTGATCGCCCGGGAGCTGAAGAAGCACTTCCCGATCACCGGCGGCGTGCTGAACCGCACCGTCGGCCATGTCCGCGCGGTGGACGGGGTCAGCTTCACGGTGATGAAGGGCGAGACCCTCGGCGTGGTCGGCGAGTCCGGCTGCGGCAAGTCCACGCTCGCCCGGCTGCTGATGCACCTGATCGAGCCGGACAGCGGCGAGCTGATCTTCGACGGCGACGCGGTCGGCGAGAAGGACGGCCTGCTGGTCCGCGACATGCGCCGGCTGATGCAGATGGTGTTCCAGGACAGCTACTCGTCGCTGAACCCGCGCATGCCGATCGAGGATTCGATCTCCTACGGCAAGAAGGTGCACGGGGCGAGCGAGGCGGAGGCCAAGGAGGCGGCGCGCGAGCTGCTGACCAAGGTCGGCCTCGACCCGAACCTGTTCGGCCCGCGCTATCCGCACGAGCTGTCCGGCGGCCAGAAGCAGCGGGTGAACATCGCCCGCGCCCTGGTGCTGGAGCCGCGGGTGGTGATCCTGGACGAGGCGGTCTCGGCCCTCGACAAGTCGGTGGAGGCCCAGGTCCTGAACCTGCTGCGCTATCTGAAGCAGCACTTCAACCTGACCTATGTCTTCATCTCCCACGACCTGAACGTGGTCCAGTACGTCAGCGACCGGGTGCTGGTGATGTATCTGGGCGAGGTGGTCGAGATCGGGCCGGTGGACGAGATCTACGACAGCCCGAAGCACCCCTATACCCAGGCGCTGCTGGCCTCGCGCCTGTCCATGGATCCGGAGGACCGGATCGAGGAGCCGCCGCTGGTCGGCGATCCGCCGAACCCGATCAACCCGCCCTCGGGCTGCCGTTTCCGCACCCGCTGCAAGCACGCGGAGAAGATCTGCGAGATCCAGCGGCCGGTGCTGGGCGAGTGGCAGACCTCCGACGCCCATGTCACCGCCTGCCACATGTTCGTGCCGAATTCCGGCCACTCGGCGGCGGCCGGCGGTGTCGCGACCGCCCCGTTGTCCAAGCCCACCGCGTCGGCTATGGCCGGTGGCGCCATGGCGAGCGGCGATTGAGCAGGAGGACCGCACGATGACCGATACCCCGCTGGTCCGCCTGCAGGACCTCAATGTCAAGTTCGTGACCCGCGAGACGACGGTGAACGCGGTGAACGACGTCAACCTCACCCTCAAGGCCGGCGAGGTGCTCTGCATCATCGGCGAGTCCGGATCGGGCAAGAGCGTGAGCATGCGCGCCCTGATGCGCCTGCTGCCGGAGCGCCGCACCCGGATCACCGGCACGGTGGAAGTCGACGGCAAGGACGTGCTGTCGCTGAAGGGCAAGGAGCTGTCCGACCTGCGCGGCGGCCTGGTCTCCATGATCTTCCAGGAACCGATGACGGCCCTGGACCCGGTCTACACGGTCGGCCACCAGATCGCCGAGACCGTGAAGCGGCATGAGGGCTGCACCTACGATCAGGGCATGGAACGGGCGCTGGAACTGCTGGAGCTGGTGAAGGTCCCCTCGGCCGAGCGTCGACTGAAGGCGTTCCCGCACGAGCTGTCCGGCGGTCTGCGCCAGCGCGCGATGATCGCCATGGCCCTGTCCTGCCGCCCGAAACTGCTGCTGGCCGACGAGCCGACCACGGCGCTCGATGCCACGGTGCAGATTCAGGTGCTGATCCTGCTGCGCAAGATCCAGGCGGAGATGGGCATGGGGGTGATCTTCGTCACTCACGACCTGGGCGTGGCGGCCGAGATCGCCGACCGGGTCGCCGTCATGTATGCCGGCCGGATCGTGGAGACCGGCACGGTGAAGGAGGTGCTGGGCAACCCGAAGCATCCCTACACCCAGGGCATGCTGTCCTCGACCGTGCACGGCAACATGCGTGGCAAGGACATCGAGGCGATCCCCGGCTCCCCGCCGGACCTGCGCGCCATGCCGCCGGGCTGCGCCTTCGCGCCGCGCTGCAAATACGCCGAGCCCGCCTGCACGGCCGAACTGCCGCCGGAGGTCATCTTCGATGCCGGGCGGATGGCCCGCTGCATCAAGGTGGCGCCGGACAGCGTCCGCCAGAAGGAACTCGTCCCCGCCGAATAATCCCCCGCCGAGTACTTCCCCACCGAAGAAACGCTGTCGCCAGGGAGGCTGACATGATGAACAAGACCGACATTTCCCAGCGCGTGATCGATTTCGTGACCGCGCGGCTGGGAACGCCGCATCCGCATGCCAATCTCGATCCGTCGAAGACCGCGCTGATCGTCATCGACCTGCAGAACGGCTTCATGATGGACGACGTGGCCCATGCGCTCTGCGTCCAGGCCCGCGACATCGTGCCGAACGTGAACAAGCTGGCCGAGGCCGTGCGCGCGACCGGCGGACAGGTCTACTGGATCCAGAACACCCATGACGCCGACTGCATGGAGACCTGGTCGAACCTGCACGCCATGACGCCGCCGGCGAAGGTCGCCAAGCGGATCGAGTCCATGTCGCCCGGCGGCGTCGGCCACCAGCTCTGGGCCGAGCTCGATGTGAAGGACGGCGACCGCAAGGTTCTGAAGAACCGCTACTCCGCCTTCGTGGAGGGCTCCTCCGACCTGCACGAGATCCTGAAGGCGGAAGGCATAGACACGCTGCTGATCACCGGTACGCTGACCAATGTCTGCTGCGAGTCTTCGGCCCGTGACGCGATGATGCTGAACTACAAGGTGGTCATGGTGACCGACGGCAATGCGGCGATCACCGATATCGAGCACAATTCGGCTCTGACCAACTTCTACCTGACCTTCGGCGACATCTACTCGACCGACGAACTGGTCGAGATCCTGCACAAGAACTCCGGCACCGCCCAGGTGGCCGCCGAATGAGCAAGCCCAAGGTCGCAGTGATCGGCACCGGTGGCACCATCGCGTCGATCGGCAAGGGACCCCTCGATATCCTCGACTACGGAGCCAACAACTCCATGCTCGAGGTCGACAAGATCGTCGAGATGTTCCCCGAAGTGAATCTGGTCGCCGACGTTCTCGTCGTGCCGTTCCGCGCCATTCCGAGCCCGTCGATGGGCTTCGCCGAATGGAAGGAACTGGTGCTCAAGATCGACGAAGTGGCGGCGGCCAATCCGGACCTGGCCGGCTTCGTCGTGACACACGGCACCGCCTCGCTGGAGGAGACGGCGTATGTCCTTCACCTGACGGTCAAGACCGACCTGCCGGTGGTGGTGATCGGCTCCCAGCGGCCGTCCAGCGCTCTGTCGACCGATGCCGGGTTCAACCTGGTCAACGGCATCCGCACGGCGGCCAGCCCGCAGGCGCGCGGCATGGGCGTGATGACCCTGCTCAACGACGAAATCCAGTCGGCCCGCGAGGTGACCAAGACCTCGACCTACCGGATGCAGACCTTCCGCACCCCGGATTTCGGCTGTCTCGGCCATGCCGATGGCGACGCGGTGGCGTTCTACCGCAAGCCGCTGCGCCGCCATGCGCCGGATACCGAGTTCGACATCCGCTCCATGGACAGCCTGCCGCGGGTGGACATCGCCTATGCCTATTGCGGTGCCGACGGCACGGCCGTCCGGGCCTTCATCGAGGCCGGGACCAAAGGCATCGTCTCCGCCGGCTTCGCCCCTGGCTTCTGCGGGCCGGGCGACGAGGAGCCGCTGAAGGAGGCTGTGGGCAAGGGCATCACGGTTGTCCAGTCCACCCGGGCCGGCAGCGGGCGCACCTTCAAGAGCACCAAGCTCACCGAGAACGGCTTTCTCATCGCCGACAACCTCAACCCGCAGAAGGCCCGCATCCTGCTGGCCTTCGCCCTGGCGGTGACGAGCGAGCCGACGGAAATCGAGCGGATCTTCGCGACCTACTGACGGAGTCCTGCAATGGCGACCGCCGATCCCGCCGCGACGGCGGATCCGGTCAAACCAGACGGCCGACGCGGCATCCTCCTGATGCTCGTCGGCCTTCTGCTGTTCTCGATCCTGAACGGCGTGGTCAAGGCGCAGACCGAGCTGTTTCCGGTCGTCCAGATCATGTTCTTCCGGAACTTCTTCGCCATGGTGCCGCTGGGCATCGTCATCCTGTTCTTCGCCCGCCGCCGCTCGCTGATGACCCGGCTGCCGCACTGGCACCTGCTGCACGCGGTCATCGTGTCCGGGGGCATCGCCCTGATCTTCGCAGGCTATCAGCGCCTGCCGCTGGCCGACGCGACGGCCATCAACTTCGCCTCGCCGCTCATCATCACCGCCCTGTCGGCACCGCTGCTGGGCGAGCGGGTCGGCTGGGTGAAATGGGCTGCGGTGGCGGTCGGTTTCGCCGGGGTGATGTTCATGGTGCAGCCCAGCGGCGACGTGGTCCGCGAAGGGGCGATCTACAGCCTGGCCGGCACGGTGCTGACCGCGGGCGGCACCCTGGTCGCCCGGCATCTGAGCAAGCACGACAGCACGATGACCATCGTTTTCCTGTTCATGGCCCTGTCCTCGGTCATGGTGGTGCCGATGCTGCCGGCGGTCTGGGTGGCGCCGACGCCGTGGCAACTCGCCGGGCTGATCGCCATGGGGCTGGCCTCGGGCGGGGCGCAGTACATGACCACCCGCGCCCTGTTCCATGCGCCGGCAGCGACCATCGCGCCGATGAACTACTCGAAGATGATCTGGGCCCTGCTGATCGGCTTCTTCGCCTTCGGCGACTGGCCGGGGCCGGTGGTGCTGGCGGGCTCCGCGCTGGTACTCGCCAGCACCTGGGTGGTTTATCGCAGCGAGGGGCGGCCGAAACCGCCCGCCGCCTGAGAAATCATTCCGCCGCCGTGGCCAGGGCGGACACCATGGACGGCCGGTGCTTGCGCCATTCGGTGGCGGCCTCGTAGGCGGCCCCGACCTGGAACACCGTCGCCTCGTCGAACGCCTTGCCGACGATCTGCATCGACAGCGGCAGTCCGTTGCTGTGGTAGCCGGTGCAGACCGACATGGCCGGGCTGCCGGTCAGGTTGAACGGCTGGGTCATCATGCCCGACAGTTTCATCGGGTCGTCGCCCAGGCTGTCGAACCGGCCGGCGGTGACCACGGAGCAGGGGGCGATCATGGCGTCGTACTGGCCGAGGATCACGTTGTTCACCTCGATCGCCAGTTCGCGGCGGACCCGAAGCGCCTCCACATAGTCCGACCCGCGCACGAAGGCGCCGGCCATCAGCCTCTCCCGGGTCGGCCGGCCGTAGAGTTCCGGCCGCTCGATGAGGTCGTGCTCGTGGATGGCGTAGCATTCCGGCAGCACCAGGAGGCGCGAGCAGGCCTGGTACAGGGCGTAGGGCGATAGCTGCACCGTCTCCACGATCGCACCCTCCGCGCGCAGCACGTCGAGCGCCGCGTGAAGCGCCTTCACCGCCTCCGGGTCGGCCGTGCCTTCCTCCTCGATCCAGTGCTCGGGGAAGGCGATCTTCAGGCCGGCGACGTCCTTGCCGAGCGCGGCGGTGTAGTCCGGCACCGGGACATCGGCGCAGGCCGGGTCGAGCGGGTCGAAGCCGGCCATCACGTTCAGGGAGATCGCCGCGTCCTCCACGGTCCAGCTCAGCGGGCCGCAATGGTCCATGGTGTAGGACAGCGGGAACACGCCGCGCCGGCTGACCCGGCCATATGTCGGCTTCATGCCGACGGTGCCGCACAGCGCGGCCGGCCCGCGGATCGAGCCCCCGGTGTCCGAGCCGAGTGCCAGCCGGGTGATGCCGGCACCGACCGCCGCACCGGAGCCGGAGGAGGAGCCGCCCGGAATGTGCTCCAGGTTCCAGGGATTGCGTGCGGGCGGGAAGAAGGTCTCCTCCGTCGGCCCGCCGGTGGCGAACTCGATGGTCGCGCACTTGCCCAGCATCACCGCACCGCCGTCGAGCAGGAGCTGTACGGAATGGGCGTTGGTGTCGGGCACGAACTCGGCGCGCAGATGCGACTGGCAGGTGGTGAGCACGCCGGCGGTGTCGTAGATGTCCTTCACCCCGAACGGCACGCCGTGCATCGGTCCGAGATCGGTGCCGCTCGCCAGTTCCTTTTCGGCGGCCGCGGCGCGGGCCAGGGCCAGCTCGGCGGTCACCGTGTTGAAGCTGTGCAGGGTGTCGTTGGTGGCGGCGATCCGCTCCAGGGCGGCCTCGGTTACGGCGACCGGTGAGACCGAGCCGTCGCGATAGCCCTCGCCGAGCTCGGCGATGGAAAGGTCGAGCAGCGCGCTCATCCGGCACCGCCTTTCCCGCCCTCGGCGAGCCGGCTGACGGTCTCGTAGGCGAAGACGTTGGCGGGCTCCAGCGCCGCCGGCTTGCGGCTGCGCACCACGTCGGTCCAGGTTTGGACCTGTTTGAAGGCGTTGAACATGGTCTGCTCGCGGTCCTGCGGGATGCGCAGGCCAGCGCGCGCGATCAGGCCGTCGTACTGACGGCGGAGGGCGTCGTCGTCCATGGTGTGTCTCCCTGAAGGAAGGTGCGCGCGTTGGCGCACCGGATGTCCCTGTCAGAGAGAACGGTAGACCGGCGTCGAATTGGATACAATTTGCAAAACGAGATCGGTTTGTGTCCCGATCTTCATGGCCAAGTTCGGTTGATCGACAGGCTCAGGCCTCCGCCTTGCGCTTGCGGGCGGCCCGCTGTTCGGCGCGCACCGTGTAGAACGATGTCGCGCAGATCAGGCCGGCGCCGACCAGAGTGGTAACATCCGGAAGTTCCAGGAAGATGACAAAGCCGATGATCGTGGCGAAGACCAGCCGCGAGTAGTCCATCGGCGCGACGGCCGAGGCCTCGCCCTCCTTGAAACCCTGGATGTTGCAGAGCTGGCCGACGACCGAGAGCAGGCCGATGGCGAACATCACGCCCCACTGCTCCAATGTCGGCGTCACCCAGAAGTAGATGGTGGGCGCGATCATGATGATGCCGACCATGATCGCCTGGTAGCTCAGGATCGTGACCGGACGGTCGTATTGGGAGACCTTGCGGATGATCACCATGACGGTGGCGGCGGCCGCGGCTCCGGCGACGGCCAGCAGGGAGTAAAGGTTGAAGCCGTCCGCGTCCGGTCGGACCATGACCAGCACGCCGATGAAGCCGAGCAGCACGGCGAACCAGCGTCGCGGGCCGGCCACCTCATGCAGGAAGGCCAGGGCGAGCAGGGTGACGAACAGGCTCTTGGCGAAGCTGATCGCCGTCGCTTCCGCCAGCGGCAGGTGGACGATGGCGGTGAAGCCGCAGGTCATGGCGATCACCGCCATGCACACGCGCGCCAGGTGCAGCGGCAGGTGGTTGGTCTTCAGGATGCCGGGATATCCGGAGATCAGCACCGGCAACACGGTGCAGGTCATCGTGATCTGGCGGAACATCAGGATCTGTACGACCGGGATTGTATCACCGATCTGCTTGATCAGCGCGGTCATGAGCGTGAAGAAGAATCCGGCCACCACGATCCACACGGCCCCCCGCGCATTGGGGGAGAGGGCAGCGAATGCGGTTCTTCCCGGCGCGGAGACACGCTCGATGCTGGTTCTCAACACATTGAAGGAATGGAAGAAACGAGACGAGGAGCTGGGGTCTAACGGCGCGTTGACCTGGGGGTCGCTTGACACGTAGGCGGGCTTTCTCGCGGGTGGACCGGTCCTCCGGCCGAGGCTCCTATCCATGCGCCTGTTGGACATTGGATGCAATATGCCTTGACGGAAACAGTGTGAACGCTACCTAACGCGGATCGGAAGTGATATAGAGCAAGGCGCCGGCGCAAAGACCGGTGCGCGGCCGTTGTGGCGGCCCGGAGACGAATCGCGGCCATGCGAGATCGGAAATAACGCGACCGCCGTTCTGCGGACGGTCCGAGGTTGGGGATGAGGCAGTCAATGGCAACACGCGGACAATCCGTCGCCCGCACCCTGCGGGACGGCGTGCTCGACGGGACCTACAAGCCCGGCGCGCGGATGAACGAGGTCGACATCTCGAACACGCTCGGCGTGTCCCGCACCCCGGTGCGCGGCGCCCTCGGCGTGCTGGCGGCCGAGGGCCTGCTGGATTACGTCCCCAACAGCGGCTACGTCGTGCGCCGCTACACCGTCCAGGATGTGGAGGACGTCTACGCCGCCCGCTCCGTTCTGGAAGGTCTGGCCGCCCGCACGGTGGCCGAACGCGGGCTGTCCGACCATCACCGCGGCGTCCTGCACAAGGTGCTGTCGGAGACCCAGGCGCTGTGCGACGCCCAGGAATGGAGCGAGGAGGTGCGCGACGCCTGGGGCCGGCTGAACGAGGCATTTCACGAGACGATCTTCGAGGCGGCGGAGAACCGGCACCTGCGCGAGCTGATCGCCAAATCCCGGTCGATCCCCCAGCTTCAGGCGGTCAAGTTCCGCTGGCACGACCTCGACACGCTCGCCGAATCCTATTCCGATCACCTGGAGATCTTCGAGGCGATCGCCGACCGCCAGGGGGCACGGGCCGAGTATCTGGCGCGCGAGCATGTCTATCGTTCCGGCCGCCGGCTGATCGCCAATTGGCGCCGTCTCGAAGCGCCGACTCCGGTGAAGCGTCCGGTCCGCCGGATTCCGCGCGCCGCCTGAGCCTCAGTCGTCGCGGCGGGCGAGGGCCGGGTCGATCCGCGCCGCCTCGTCCGGCGTCACCGGTCCCTTGGTCCCGGTGATCAGGCCGTAGGCGCCGGGTTCCCGGTGCCGCTCGAAGGCGAAGACGCTGTCCCGGTAGGATCTGCACAGGTCGAGGTCGCAGGTGGCGACGACCAGTTCGTCCTCCTCGGTCACCGCCTGGGCGACGGTCTCGCCGGTCGGCGCGGCGATCAGGCTGCCGCCCATCTGGTGCACGCCTTCCTCCACCCCGGCCTTGGCGACACCGACCACGAAGGTCGCGTTCTGATAGGCGCCGGCCTGCATCACCAGCTCGTTGTGGTGCCAGGACAGCCGGTCGTGCTCCGGAGCGGGTGGGTTGTGGATCGGCGTATTGTATCCGATCAGCACCATCTCGGCCCCCTGCAGCCCGAGCACCCGATACGTCTCCGACCAGCGTCGGTCGTTGCAGATCGCCATGCCGATGCGTCCGCCGAAGGCGTCGAACACGCGAAAGCCGAGGTTGCCCGGCGCGAAATAGCGCTTCTCCAGGTGCTGGAACGCGCGCCAGGGCTCGTGCTCGGCATGGCCGGGCAGGTGGATCTTGCGGTATTTGCCGACGATCGCCCCGGTCTTGTCGACGAGGATGGCGGTGTTGAAGCGGGTGCCGTCGGCCGTCAACTCCGCGTAGCCGAGATGGAAACCGATGCCGAGATCCCGGGCCGCCTCGAACAGCGGCCTGGTCTCCGGTCCGGGCATCTCGCGCTCGTAGAACCGGTCGAGCTCGGCCTCGTCCTCGAAATACCACCGCGGGAAGAAGGTGGTCAGCGCCAGCTCCGGGAAGACGATCAGGTCGGCGCCGCGGCTCCTCGCGGTCTCCATAAGGCCGATCAGCCGGCTGACGGTCGCACTGCGCGACGTCTCCAGGGCGATGGGACCGAGCTGGGCGGCGGCGACGGTAAGGGGGCGCATGGGCATCATCCCGGATCTGCGGCGGCGATCCGGAATGATGGAATGTTGCAGGTGCGAAGGGAAGCCGCGAACGGCGCGGCGTCAGTCCGTCCAGTCGTAGAGCCGGGTCGGGTTGTCCTGTAGGATCTGCCGGCGGACCTCCGGGTCGGGGAACCAGTCGGCCACCGCACGGTACAGCCCGGCGGTGTCGAGCGGCTGGTACTGAAGCACCGTGTCGCTGCCGGCGGTGGCGCCTGAATGTTTCGGGGTGTGCGGCCAGTCGCTGGCCCAGACCATGCGGTCGGGCGCCATGGCGTGGATCGTGCGGGCGAGGTCGGCTACGCCGGCACCATCGGGCCCGGTGGAGATCCGGTACGACCCCGACAGCTTTACCCAGGCGCCGCGATCGGTCAGCCGGCGCATGTCGGCCAGATGACGGTCGGCGGCGAGCGGGTCGATGGCGCCGAAATGGTCGAGCACCAGGGGCACGTTCAGCGTCGGTTGCATCGTGGCGAGATCGGCCAGGACGCCGGGATCGCAGAACACCTGGATGTGCCAACCGGTGCCGGAGAGCAGGCCGTCGAGCCTGGGCAGCACCTTGTCGACGGGGGGCGCCGCCGCCCGAACCGAGCGCAGGTTGACCCGCACCCCGCGCACCCGGCGGGAGTGCAAAGCGGCGAGGTCGGTGTCGCTCGCGGTCTCCGAATCGATCACCGCCACGCCCCGCGCCGCCTCGCCGAAGGCGTCGAGCGCGTCGAGCGTGCAGCGGTTGTCCGTCGCATAGGCGCTCGGCTGGACAACGACCACGCGGGCGATGTCGGTGCCGGAGACCGCGTTCCAGTAGTCGTCCACCCCGGCCGGCGGCACGGTGTAGCTGCGCGGCTCGGCGAAGGGATAGTGCTTCCGCTCGCCGAAAATATGCATGTGGCAATCGACCGCCCGGAGCGTCATCGGTCCGTCTCCCTCGCTGTTCTTTCGGGCGTCTTCGCACCCGATTGATGCCGTAACCGTAGGACGTTCCCGACGGCATGGGAAACAGATGCCGAAATCGGGTTTAAGGCGCTGATCGCACGAATAAAATTCCGCATAGAACCGGCCCCCGCGCTAGACAATCAGACCGGTTCCTTCCGATACTGTCGGGGTAGCTGGGCGGGTGATTTTCGCCCGTGTAAGTCCGCTTCAAACGGGGAGACAGCGATGTCGTCGACGGCCAAGCCCGAAACCGAGGAACTCGAGCCCTGGCAGTGGCCGGACGACCGCTGGCAGGCGATCGTCGACAAGGTCCGCGCCGGCCGCAGCCTGACGCCGAAAAGCTGGAAGGACGGGGCGAAATGCGCCGTCGCGATCTCCTTCGACAGCGACCACGAGACCAGCACCCTGCGCTGGGGGCAGTCCTCCCCGGGCAAGCTGTCCCAGGGCCAGTACGGCGGCCGGGTCGCGATCCCGCGGATCCGCAAGCTGCTGGCGAAACACGATGTGAAGGCGTCGTTCTTCGTGCCGGCCGTGGTCGCCAAGATCCACCCGGACGAGCAGCGCGGACTGGTGGACGAGGGGCATGAACTCGGCATTCACGGCTGGATCCACGAGCTGAACAGCAAGCTGCCGCCGGCGGACGAGCGCGACCTGATGATGCGCGCCGCCGATGTGCTGGAGAAGATCGGCGGCAAGCGTCCGGTCGGCGTGCGCACCGCCTCCTGGGATTTCTCGGAGCACACGCTGGCCATCGCCCGCGAGATGGGGCTGCTCTACGACAGCTCTCTGATGGCCGACGACGATCCCTACGAGCTGCTGGAGGAGGGCGAGCCGACCGGCATGGTCGAGCTGCCGGTGGAGTGGATCCGCGACGACGCGGTGTATTTCAACATGGACCGGTTCTCCGCCCTGCGCCCGTACACGCCGCCGTCCAGCGTGCTGGAGGTGTTCAAGGCGGAGTTCGACGGCGCCTATGCGGAGGGCGGCCTGTTCCTGCTGACCATGCACCCGCACATCATCGGCCACCGCTCGCGCATCCCATTGCTGGATGCGCTGCTGGAGTACATCAAGGGCCATGACGGCGTGTGGTTCGCCACCCACGCCGATGTGGCGCAGTACTGCAAGGACAACGGCTGAGAGGAATGATCGGCGGCGGCTTCAGTAACTCGGGATGCCGAGGGTGAGGCCGCCGTCGACGAACAGGATGCTGCCGGTCACGTAGCTCGCCCGCTCCGACAGCAGATAGGCGACCAGGTCGACCAGTTCCTCCGGGCGGCCTTCGCGACCGAGCGGAATGCGGGCGACCTTGGCGGCGTGTTCCGCCCGGCCCGCTCCCTGCGCATGCTCCATCACCCGCTCGGTGCCGATCAGGCCCGGTGCCACCGCGTTGACCCGGATGTCGTGGGGTGCCAGTTCGATCGCCAGATTGCGGGTGAGCTGGGAGAGACCGGCCTTGGACGCGCCGTAATGGCCGATCCCGGGCCGTGCCAGGGTGGACGCGCTGGAGCCGATATTCACCACCGACCCCGTGAGAAGACCCGCCTCGACCATCCGCCGGCCCAGCGCCTGGACCATCAGGAAGGGCGCGCGCAGGTTCAGGTTCAGCACCGCGTCCCATTCCGTCACCGGCATGTCGAACAGCGGGGTCACCGGATAAATCCCGGCGGCATTCACCAGCCCGCCGATCGGCCCGCACGCCTCCCAGGCGGCGGCGACCAGACGCTCCGGCTCGCGCGGATCGCAGAGATCTCCGGCAAGACCGTGGAACCGCTCATTGCCGACGGCGGCGAGCCGGCCACCGTCGATATCGATCCCCACGACGGTCACGCCCTGGGCGATCAGATGCGCGGCGATGGCCTGGCCGATGCCGGCGGCGGCCCCGGTGACGATCACCGTGTCGGGCAGGTCGCCGGTCATTGCGCGAAGTGGCAGGCCGCTTCCTGGCCGGGCCAGTCGGCGCGCAGTTCCGGCTCGACCTCGGCGCATAGCGGCTGGGCCATGGGGCAGCGGTTGCGGAAGCGGCAGCCGGACGGCAGGTTGCCGGGGTTCGGCGGTTCGCCTTCCAGCGAGAAGGTGTCGATCACCCGCGGCCCGCCGATCTCCGGAATGGCGGCGAGCAGGGAGCGGGTATAGGGGTGGCGCGGCGTCTCGAACACCGCCTCGGTCTCGCCGAACTCCACCACCTTGCCCAGATACATCACCGCGATCCGGTTGCAGATCATCCGCACCACCGACAGGTCGTGGGAGATGAAGAGATAGGTCAGATCGAACTGTTTGCGCAGGTCGAGCAGCAGGTTGAGGATCGTCGCCTGCACCGACACGTCGAGGCCGGAGGTCGGCTCGTCCAGCACCACGAGGCTCGGCTGCAGGGTCAGGATGCGGGCGAGGCCGACCCGGCGCTGCTGGCCGCCGCTGATCTCATGCGGATAGAGGTCCAGATGGCTGACCGGCAGGCCGACCGCCTGCAGGATGCCGCGCACCCGTTCCTCGCGCTCGTCGTAGCTCATGCCGCTGCTGTGGATCACCAGCGGCTCGTGCAGGGAGCGGCGGATCTTCCAGCGCGGATCGAGAGAGGCGCCCGGGTCCTGGTAGGAATACTGCAGGTGCCGCCGGCGTTCGCGGGCGGCACCGGGCGAGGCGCCGGCGATGTCATGGCCCTCGAAGATCAGGTTGCCGTCGGTCGCCGGGTGGATGCCCATGATGGTCTTGCCGAGGGTCGACTTGCCGCAGCCGCTCTCGCCGACGATGCCGAGAATCTCGCCTTTGTCGACGGTGAAGGACACGTCGTCCAGGGCACGCAGCACGCCGGTCTGCCAGCCGAAGGCGTTGCGGATCGGGAAATGCTTGGTCAGCCGGCGCGCGTCCAGGATCGTGCGCTCGGTGACCTGGGTGCGCCGGGTCGGGGTGGGGGCGTCCGGGGCGGGTGCGTCCACAGTCATGCCAGAGCGTGCCTCTTTTCCTCGGCGACCGGATGATAGCAGCGAACGTCGTGTCCGGGGCCGATGGCGGTGACCTCGGGCCGGGCCTCGCGGCAGATCTCGGTCGCGAACTCGCAGCGCGGGTTGAAGCGGCAGCCGGTCGGCGGATTGACCAGGCCGGGAATGCTGCCGGGAATGCCGCTGATCCCGCCGTCGCGGCTCGGCAGGCTCTTCAGCAGGCGGTTGGTGTAGGGGTGGCTCGGCCGCTTGAAAAAGCCCTCGCTGGAGGCGGCCTCCATCTCCTGGCCGGCATACATCACGGTGATGCTGTCGCAGATCTCCCAGGCGGTGCCGAGATCGTGGGTGGTGAACAGCACCGAGATGCCGTGGTCGGTCGCCAGATCGCGCAGCAGCTTCAGAATCTGGGCCTGGATCGTGACGTCGAGCGCGGTGGTCGGCTCGTCGGCGATAATCAGCTTCGGCTCGGGCAGCAGGGCCATGGCGATCATCAGCCGCTGACGTTGACCGCCGCTGACCTCGTGCGGGTACTTCTTCAGGACACCTTCGGGATCGGGAAGCTGGACCTGGCGCAGCAGGTCGAGGATCCGTTCCCGGTCGGCCTTGCGCCGCGCGCGCGAATGGAAGCGGGGAAGCCAGCCCGAGCCGTCGTCCTCCGCGCCCAGCTCCGGCGATTTCCACTTCATCAGGTCCATGATCTGGGCGCCGATGGTGAAGACCGGGTTGAACGAGCTGAACGGGTCTTGCGGGATGAAGGAGATCCGACGGCCGCGCACGGTCGCGGCGAGCGTCGCCGGATCGACGGTCAGCAGGTCGACCCCGTCGAACTCGATGCTGCCGGCCTCCAGCCGGGCCGAGTTCTTCGGCAGGACGCCCAGGATCGAGCGGGCCAGGGTGGTCTTGCCGCAGCCGCTCTCGCCCACCAGACCGACGATCTGGCCCCGGCCGATGGTCAGGTTTACGTGGTCGAGCACCTGGGCCACGCCGCCGTCGGTGGCGAAGCTGACCTTGAGGTCGCGCACCCGCAGCAGGTCACTTGTCATGGCGGCTGCTCCGTCGGATGCGGGGATCGAGGATGTCGCGCAGGCCGTCGCCCAGCAGGTTGAAGCCCATGACGACCAGGAAGATCGCGATGCCGGGCGCGGTGGCGTACCACCAGGCCTCGGGCAGGAACTCGCGGGACTCCGAGATCATCCGGCCCCATTCCGGCGAGGGGGCGGGGGCGCCGAGGCCGAGGAAACCCAGGGCGGCGGCGGTCAGGATCGTGCCGCCCATGCCGATCGTGGTGCGCACGATGATGGACGACATGATGTTCGGCAGGATGTGCAGCACCATCACCCGGAACGGCGAGGCGCCCAGCGCGATGCTCGCCTCGATGAACACCTCCTTCTGCACCGACCGCGTCTCGGCATAGACCAGCCGGGCCCAGAACGGCCAGTAGGTCACCGACAGCGCCAGAATGACGTTCTCGATCGACGGCCCCAGGGTCTGGGCGATGGCGATGGCCAGCACGATCTGCGGCACCGCCAGGAAGATGTCCGACACCCGCATCAGCGCGTCGCTGACCCAGGAGTGGTAGTAGCCGGCCAGCAGGCCGATCGGCACGCCGATCATCACAGAGGCGCCGATGGCGATGACGGCGATGGTGATGGTGATCCGGGCGCCGAACAGGATGCGGCTGTAGATGTCGCTCCCCATTCGGTCGGTGCCGAAGAAATGGTCGGCGCCCGGCCCCTGCAGGCGCTCCGAGGGGTGGAACTCGAAGACGTCCTGGGGATGGGTGGAGAGGATCGGCGCGAAGACGGCCGTCAGGATCAGCAGCAGGATGATCACCGCGCCGATCAGGGCGACGCGGTCCTCGACCAGCTTGCGGAACACGAAGGAGAGGGTTTCCATCGGGCGCCTACCGGCTCTCGCGGGGATCGATGAAGCCGTGGACGACGTCCACGGTCAGGTTCACGACGATGAAGATCACGCCGGAGACGACGGTGAAGCCCATGATCGCGTTGTAGTCGGACTGCAGGATCGACTGCACGGCGTAGGAACCGAGGCCGGGCCAGTCGAACACCGCCTCGACCACGACGGCGCCGGCGATCAGGATGCCGAAGATCAGGCCGATCTGGGTCACGGTGCCGATCAGCGCGTTGCGCAGCACGTATTTCCACACGATCACGCGGCGCGGCAGCCCCATGGCCTCCTCGTACATCACGTAGTTCGAGTTGATCGCCTCCAGCACCCCGGCGCGGGTGAAGCGCACGATGGTGGCGAGTGCCGGGAAGGCCAGGGTCATGACCGGCAGGATCATGTGGCTGAGCACGTCCCAGAACGTCTCCAGATCGCCCATGACGATCGAGTCGATCAGGAAGAAGCCGGTGACGACGTCGGGGCCCCAGCCGGCGACGCGGCCCTGCAGCGGCGTCCAGCCGAGCTCCATGGCGAACAGGAGCTGGAACAGGATGGCGAGCCAGAAGCTGGCGATGGCGAGGCCCGACACGGTGATGATCCGCAGCACGTGGTCGAGCAGCGAGTTCCGGTTGAGGGCGGAGATCACGCCGAGCGGAATGCCGATCAGCGCGGAGACGAAAACGGACACGAAGGTCAGTTCCAGCGTCGCGGGCAGGCGCGAGGCCAGATCCTCGGAGATCGGACGCAGGGTGTACAGGCTGACGCCGAAATCGCCCTCCAGCACCGCCAGGATGTAGCGCCAGAGCTGGATGTGCATCGGCTGGTCGAGCCCGAGCTGGCGGCGCAGTTCCTCGATCTGTTCGGCCGTCGCGTTATCGCCGGCGACGAAGGCGACCGGATCGGCGGGAATGATGTGGCTGATTGTGAAGGTGATCACGATCAGCCCGAGCACCGTCGGCACGAACCAGAACAGGCGGTTCAGGATGAGGACGAGAAGTTTCACCGGCGTATCCGTGACCCAGAAGGCGTGACGGGGCGGGCGCCGGCCGGCCCTGGGACAGGCCGGCGCCCGGTTCTCGGTGTCGGGTTACTGGAAGTGGACCCAGCGCATCTCCTGACCGTTGCCGATCGGGCAGAAGCGGAAGCCGGTGGCCTTCTTGTTGATCGGGCCGAACCACTTGGTGTTGTAGATGAACACGCCGGCGGCATCGTTCGCGACGATGGTCGCGGCCTTGGCGTAGTTCGCCTCGCGGACGGCGCGGTCGGTGGTGGTCTGCGCCTCGTGCAGAAGCGCGTCGACCTCCGGGTTCTGGTACCAGCTGTTGTTGCGGGTGCCGATCTTGGCGCCGTCGTACATCTCGCCCACCCAGTTGTTCGGGTCGGCGTAGTAGGTGCTCTTCCACAGGAACAGCATGTCGTACATCTGCTGCTCGTCGCGCATCTTGCCCGACACCACCGGCCAGGGCTCCGACACGATCTCGCTCTCGATGCCGGCCTTGGCCAGGCCGTTCTGCATCAGGGCGGCGGCCTGCTCGGTCTGCCCGTAGCCGGCCAGGGCGCCGATGGTGATCTTGCGCAGCGGCTCCTTCACCTTGGCGAGATATTCCTTCGCCTTGTCGATGTCGTAGCTGTAGCCCTCGAGATCGGCCGGCGCTCCCCAGATGTTGTTGGGAAGTGGGCCCGGATTGCGGGCGACGGATCCGCTCAGGATGTCGTTGATGAAGCCGTCATAGTCGAAGGAATGGGCCAGTGCCTTGCGGAAGTTGATGTCGTTCATCGGCGGCCGGCCGTTATGGATGGCGCCGTAGAAGATCCGCATCGACTCCGCTTCCATGACGTCGATGTTCTCGGCGTTCTTCAGGCGGATGATCTGATCCTGCGGCATGTAGCCGTCGGAGCCGTGGAAGTCGCCCTTCATCAGGCCGAGCACGCGGCTGTTGATCTCGACCACGGTACGGAACTCGATGGCGTCGAGATACTTCTCGCCCCAGCCCATGAAATGATCGGGGAAGCGTTCGGCCTGGAAGCCCTTGGCCGGATCGAACCGCTTCAGCTCGAACGAGCCGGAGCCGGCGTCGTTGGTCGACAGCCAGGCGGAGCCCCAGTCGCCGTCCTTCTCGTTCTCCTTCACCAGGTCCGCGTTGACCACATGGATCTCCGGCACGGTGGCCATGAAGATCGCCGACGGGGCGTTCAGGTTGAACTCGACGGTGTACTTGTCGACCGCCTTGGTCGAGCCCGGTGCGATGCTGTCCTGGAACAGGGCCGACGCGCCCTTCTTCAGGGCCAGGATCCGCTCCATCGAATAGACGACGTCGGAGGCTTCGATCTCGCTGCCGTCGTGGAACTTCGAGCCTTCGCGCAGCTTGAAGGTGTATTTCAGGCCGTCCTCGGAGACGTCGTAGCTCTCGGCCAGCCATAGGTTCAGCACCGGCGGATTGTCCTCCCAGCGCATCAGGCCGTCATAGAGGTTGATGCGGTAGGCGACGCGGCCGACATCGAAGACCGCATGGGGGTCCATGGTGTCGTAGGCGCTGGAATTGGCGAAGATGAAGGTGTTCTTCGCCTCGGCGATGCTGGGCAGGGACGCCGACGCCGTAGCGAGGGCGAGGCCGGTCAGGCCGATGGTCGCCGCCCGGCGCAGCCTGCGCAGGACGGCCGCCGGGCCGTAACTCATATGGGACATGTCAATCACCTCCTCTGTTCAAGGGAGCGTCCCCTTGCCCGGAGTGCCGGGTCGGCGACGCGGTCGTCCGGCGCCTTTTGGCGGGCGCCTTGGCGGGATGCGGTGACAGATGTTTCCAGGGAGTCTGGCGCCGGATTCCCGTCCCGCGCAACACCGCGACCGCTGTGAGCGGGCCGGCCGCGCGGGGCGGGAGAAATCGGGAGCTCAGAGCTTCCATTGGAAACCGTCGATGATGAAATCCTGGCCGGTGATGAACATCGGCTCGGCGGTCGCCAGGAACTTCACCACCTGGGCGACGTCCTGGGGCGTGCCGCAGCGGTTCAGCACGATGCCGGTGATCAGTTCCTCCTCGCGGGCGCGGATGACGGCGTTCGGCGTCTCGGTCTTGATCAGGCCGGGACACAGCGCGTTGACGGTGATCTGCGGCCCCAGTTCCTTCGCCAGCGAGCGGGTGAGGCCGAGGATCCCGGCCTTTGCGGCGGCGTAGGAGAACTTGCTGACGGCGCTGGTCACGCCGCCGGAATGGGCGTTGATCGACGACATGTTGATGATGCGGCCGGCCCCCTGGGCCTGCATGGTCGGGACCACTGCGCGGCACCAGTTGAAGCAGCTCTTCAGGTTGATATCGATCGTGCGGTCGAACTCCTCCTCGGAGATCTCCAGCAGCCCTTTCGGGTTCGCTTTGCCGGCATTGTTGAACAGGACGTCGATGCGCCCCCACTGGCCGGCGATGTCGGCGCCGATCTCTTGTGCACGTGCGAAATCGGCCACGTCCGCCTGGAACGTAAGGCAGCGGCGGCCGAGCGCCTCGATTTCACTTTTAGTGCGAAGCAGTTCCGCGTCGAGCAGGTCGACCAGCGCAATGTCCAGGCCGCAGGCGGCCAGTTCCAGAGCACAGCCCCGGCCAATGCCTTTCGCGCCTCCGGTGACGATCGCCACCCGTGGTTGTGAGTCGTTCACGACTTTCATGTCCCCCGGTTTCCCTGGCTTTGCGCCTTTTGTTGAATGTTGACGGCGCTCGCATGGCGGGTCAACAATTCATTCACACATCTGAAGCGTGTTCACGTATATGAATACTGCCGTAAAATCTGCGGAGCGGGTGCTCGACATCCTCGAGGTCTTCGCCATGTTCCGGGCGCCGCTTGCGCTGCGGGACATCGCCGGCCAACTCGGCATTCCGAAAAGCAGTGCGCTCATGCTGCTGCGCACACTGGAGGGGCGCGGCTACTTGGTGCGCGAGGGCGATCGCTATGTGCTGGACCCGGTCTGGCAGAGCGACGAGGAAGGCGGCGGCTGTTTCATCGGCGGGCACACCATGCGCCTGATCCGCATCGCCGAGCCGGTGATGCGCGACCTGGTCGACCGGCTGGAGGAGACCGTCGTGCTCGGCGTGCCGACCCTGGACGGCGACGTGCGGGTGGTGGCCAACCGGCTGTCGCCGCTGACCGTGCGCTACGACCAGAGCCGGATCTCGATCATCCCGGCCTATTGCACCGCTCTCGGCCAGGCCATGCTGGCGTTCCAGAACCAGGAAACCATCGACGCCTACATCGCCCGCTGCCCGTTCGAGCCGCTGACCGACCGCACGATCACCGATCCGCAGGTGTTCCGCTCCCGGCTGGCGGAGAACCGGCAACGCGGCTGGGCCCTCAACCAGGAGGAGCGGTTTCTGGGCGCCGTGGGGCTCGCCGCCCCGATCCTGGGGCAGGGCGGCACGGTGCTCGGTGCCCTGAACATCGGCACGGTGCCGGTCCGCTTCCGCCGCCGGCGAACGGCGCTGCTGGCCGCCCTGCAGCGGGCGGTCGCCACGGTGGCGGAACAGCTCGATACCCGACTGCCGCAGCGCCCGGGCGCTGCGGTCCACCAATAGGTCTGAAGAGGAAGACGGCATGGGCTATCGCGTCGGCGTCGATATCGGCGGAACATTCACCGACTTCTGCGCCTTCGACGAGGAAAGCGGCGCGCTGCACACCCTGAAGGTCTTCTCCACCCCGCAGAACCCGGGCCAGGAGGTGATCGCCGGCATCACCGGTCTGGGCGAGCGCTACGGGGTGACGCCGCAGGAGGTCACTTATTTCACCCACGGCACGACCGTCGGCGTGAACACGGTGATCCAGCGCCGGGGCATCACGCTCTGCCTGTTCACCACCCGTGGCTTCGAGGATGTGCTGGAGGTGGCGCGGCTGAAGATGCCGGACCCTTACGATCTGTTCTCCGGCCGGCCGGAGCCGCTGGTCACCCGCGACCGGGTGTTCTCCATCGACGAACGGATGCTGTTCGACGGCTCGGTCGACACGCCGCTGGACGAGGCCAGCGTGGACGCCGCCATCGAAGGCGTGCGGGCGGTCGGCGGCGAGGGTGTCGTCGTTGCGCTGCTGCACGCCTACCGCAACCCGGCCCACGAGCAGCGGGTGGCGGAGATCCTGCGCGAGAAGGCGCCGGATCTGACCGTCACCTGCGCCAGCCAGGTCTGGCCGGTGATCCGCGAGTACGAGCGCACGGTGACCGCCGTGGTCGCCGGCTATGTCCAGGGCCGGGTCGCCCATTACCTGGACTCGCTGCAGAAGGCACTGGCCTCCGCCGGCGTGCCGGCCGAGCCGATGATCACCAAGTCGAACGGCGGGGTGATGACGGCAGAGATCGGCAAGCAGGAATGCGCCCAGATGCTCCTTTCGGGCACCGCGTCGGGCGTGATCGGCGCGGCCAGTGTTGCCGCCGAGACCGGGGCGAAGGCGGCCATGAGCCTGGATATCGGCGGCACCAGCGCCGATGTGGCGATCATCCGCGACGGCACCCCGCAATACGGCATCGGCGAGGTGATCGGCGAGTTCCCGATCTATATTCCCACCGTCTCCGTCACCTCCATCGGCGAGGGCGGCGGCTCGATCGCCTGGGTCGATCCGCATGGGGTGCTGAAGGTCGGCCCGGAGAGTGCCGGCTCCACGCCGGGTCCGGCCTGCTACGACCGCGGCGGCGACCGGCCGGCGATCACCGACGCCTTCGTGGTGTGCGGCTTCCTCGGCCAGGCGGCGCTTGGCTACAGCGCCGTCTCGATGCGCACCGACCTGTCGGAGAAGGCCATGGCCACGGTCGCCGAGAAGATCGGCAAGGGGCTGCAGGAGACGGCGGAGTCGGTGATCCGGGTCGCCACCTCCGGTATGTATCTGGAGGTCTCCAAGCTGGTCTCGCGCCACGGCATCGATCCGCGCGAGCTGTCGCTGATCGCCTTCGGCGGGGCCGGGCCGATGATGGCCTGTTTCCTGGCCCGGGAACTGGGCATGCGCGAGGTGGTGGTGCCGCGGGTGCCGGGCGTGCTCAGCGCCTTCGGCGGCCTGATCGCCGACATCAAGAACGACTTCATCCGCACGGTGTATCTCGACCTTGGGGCCGGTTCGCTGGAGCAGATGCGCGCCGTCTATGCCGAGCTGCGCGAGGCCGCCATGGCCTGGATCCGCGACGAGCACGGCTATGACGGGCCGGTGACGCTGCTGCACTCCGCCGACATGCGCTACCGCGGCCAGTCCTACGAGATCGAAACGCCGCTGGACGCCGACTGGATCGATGGCGGCGACCTGGACGCCATGGCCGGCGCGTTCCATGCGGGGCACGAGCAGATCTACGAGCATTCCGACGCCGACGCGCCGGTGCAGATCATCAACCTGCGTCTGGTGGTGGTCGGGGTGCCGCCGAAGCCGACTTTCGCACCGATCGAAAGCTCGGACGCGTCGCCGGTCTCGACCGCCTCGGTGCCGGTCTATTACGACGGCGCCACCCACAGCGCCGACGTCTATGCCCGCGGTGACCTGAAGGCCGGTCAGACCTTCAAGGGCCCGGCCATCGTCACCCAGGACGACACCACCACCTGCGTGCTCGGCGGCTTCACCGCCACGGTGGATCCGAGCGGCAACCTGATCCTGAGCCGGGAGGGCTGAGCCATGGCGATCGACAAGGTCACGCTGGAAATCCTGAAGAACCACTGCCGGGCCGCCGCCGAGAGCATGGCCTTCACGCTCTACCGCACGGCGCACTCGACCTTCGTGAAGGAGACCGAGGACTTCACCACCGGCCTGACCACGCCGGAGGGAGAGACCTTCGCCACCCCGGTCGAACTGGGCGCGACGTGGTTCGTCGGCCTGAACTACGGCACCGTCATCCGGATGATCGACCACTACGATGAGGGCGACATCTGCATGACGAACGACCCGTATAGCGGTCACGTCTGTACCCACTCGCCGGACATGCACATTTGGAAGCCGGTGTTCCACAAGGGCGAGATCGTCTGCTTCGTGGTCGGCCATATCCACAACACCGATGTCGGCGGTGCCGTGCCGGCCAGCATCTCGCGCACCCTGTCCGAGGTGCATCAGGAAGGCATCCGCATCCCGCCGGCCAAGGTGGTGAAGAAGGGCGCCTTCAACCACGAGCTCATCGACGTGATGCTCGCCAATGTCCGCATGCCGGAGCAGAACTGGGGCGACCTGAAGGCCCAGATCGCCGCCATGAACACCGGCGAACGCCGGGTCCACGAGATGATCGCCAAGTTCGGTGTGGAGACCTTCAAGGCCGGCATCGCCGGGCTGCTGGACTATGCCGAGAGCCAAGCCCGCTCGATCATGGCGACTCTGCCGGACGGGGACTATTTCTTCGACGACTACCTGGACGAGGACGCGGCCGGCGGCTTCCCTTGCCGGATCGCGCTGACCCTGAAGATCCGCGGCGAGACCTGCGTGCTCGATTTCACCGGCAGCGACCCGCAGATCGAGTCCTCGGTGAACATGCCGACCGGTGGCCAGCCGCGCCATGCGCTGCTGATGGTCGGCTTCGTCTACATCCTCTACTCACTCGACCCGACCCTGTTCCTGAATTCCGGCGTGTGCCGGGTGGCCGAGTCGATCCTGCCCAAGGGGACGATCGTGAACCCGGTCTTCCCGGCGGCGGTCGGTCTGCGCACCCTGTCGGTTCAACGCCTGCAGGGCGTGATCTTCGGTGCCTTCGCCCAGGCGGCCCCGGATCGTCTGCCCTCCAGCCCGGCCTCGGGCGGACCGATCATGAACGTGAACACCATCGACAACCGCACCGGCCGGCGGGTGATGGCCGCCATCGGCGCGATCTCCGGCGGGGCCGGCGGCAGTCCGCGCGGCGACGGCACGGAAGGCTCGGGGGCCAATGCTTCGTTCCTGAAGAACACGCCGGTGGAGATCAACGAGGCCGAGGTGCCGTTCAAGATCCTGCGCTACGGCCTGTGCCAGGACTCCGGGGGCGCCGGCAAGTTCCGCGGCGGCAACGCGCTGGAGATGATCTTCCAGGCGCACGCGCCGAACACCCGCGTGACCGCCCGCAACCGCGACCGCAGCCGCTTCTCCTCCTGGGGCGTGCTCGGCGGCAAGGCGGGCAGTCATTCGAAGTTCGTGCTGAACCCGGGCACCAATCACGAGGAGAACCTCGGCAATGTCGACATCCTGACCATCGGCCCGGGCGACGTGGTGCATATCGCGTCTGGCGGATCCGGCGGCTGGGGCGATCCGCTGGAGCGCGATCCGGCCGCCGTGTTGTGGGACGTGAAGCGCGGCTTCGTGTCGCCCAAGGCGGCGGAGGAGAGCTACGGCGTCGTTCTCTCCGCCGGCGCGGTGGACGAGGCGGCCACGGCCAAGCTGCGGGCGGACCTGGCCCGCGAGCGGCCGAAGCAGGACGGCTTCTTCGACTACGGCATCAACCGTCTGGCCTATGAGAAAGTATGGACGCGGGGCAGCTACGACGCCCTGACCGAGCTGCTGGCGGCCACGCCGGTGCACTGGCGCTTCTTCGTCAAGCACCGGGTGTTCGAGGCGATCGACGCGCTCGATCCGGCGACGCTGGCCGGCGACGGTTCCGACGTTCGGACGGCCTTCGACCAGGTGGTGGAGCGCTTCCCGCAGCTCCGCGCCGCCATGGCGGCCTGAGCCATGGAGATCGGCTTCGAGGGCAGGACCGTCGTCGTCACGGGTGCCGTGCGCGGCATCGGCCAGGGCATCGCCCATGCCTTCGCGGCGTTGGGGGCGACGGTCCATGCCTGGGATATCCTGCCCGACGGGCTGGAAGAGACCCGCAAGACGGCGTCCCCCGCCCGGGGCGGCGCCATCCTCCCCCATGTGGTCGACGTCACCGATTTCGACGCGATGAAGGCTGCCGTGGACGCCGCGGAGGCGGGCAGCGCGTCCGGGGCGGTGGATGTGGCGGTACATGTGGCCGGCGGCGTGAAGGGCCAGGCGAAGTGGCCCATCGAGGAGGTCAGCCTGGAGGACTGGCGGTCCATCCAGGCGGTCAACCTGGACGGCGCCTTCCATCTCGCCAAAGCGGTGGCGCCGGGTATGAAACAGGCCGGCACCGGTCGGATCGTTGTGATCTCCAGCGGGGCCGCCTTCAATGTGAGCCTGACCGGCATCCACAGCTACGGCACGGCGAAGAGCGCCCAGGTCGGTTTCGTGCGCCAGCTCTCCGCCGAGTTGGGACCGTTCGGCATCACCGTGAACTCGGTCGCGCCCGGCTTCATGCCGACCAGCCCGGACTATGTCCGCCAGTGGGACTCCTACGGTGAGGAGGGTCAGGCGGCGCTGGTGAAGCGCATCCCCATGGGCCGGATCGGCACGCCAACCGACATCGCCAACGCGGTGCTGTTCTTCGCCTCCGACTATGCCGCGTGGGTCACCGGCCAGACCTTGCGGGTGAGCGGCGGCATGTGAGCCTCGCGCCGCGGTTGCCGGCTGCGCCGCCGAGCGTGCTAGGCTGAGCGTCCTGCCCGCCTGCGGACCCGTCGATGCTCACCTTTGCCGTTGCCCTGTTCTTCCTGATCATCACACCTGGGATCGGGGTGTTGACGACGGCCGGTATCGGCGCGGGATTCGGCGCCGGGCCCGGACTCCGCTTTCTCGTCGGCCTGTTCATCGGCACCAACCTGGCCGCGGTACTGGTGGTGACGGGGATCGCCGCGGTGGTGCTGGCGCATCCGGTCATCGGCCCGACGCTGCTCTACGCCTCACTCGCCTATCTGCTGTATCTGGCCTTCCGCATCGGCTGGGCGGGATCGCGCGTGGCCTTCATCGAGCGCAAGAGCGCGCCGGGCATTCCCGGCGGCATCGGGCTGCAGCTCATCAACCCGAAATCCTACGCGGTGAACACGACCCTGTTCTCCGGCTTCCACTTCATGCCGGGGGATCCGACGGCCGAGATCCTGATCAAGTTCGCGATCATCAACGTGATCTGGATTCCGGTCCACCTGACCTGGCTGTGGGCCGGCGTTGCGCTGAAGCGGCTCGACCTGTCGCCGCGTACCCAGTCGGTCATCAACAAGCTGATGGCCCTGTCGATGGTGATCGTCGTCGTGCTGGCGGCCTGGCCCGTTGCCGAGTGATTCGCCGGTACCGGACGCGAACCCGCCTGCCGCGACGCGGGTGGCGCCTCGCCAAGCCTCGGATTCAAACCACTAATTGCGCTTTTTCAGCCAGCGGTCAGAATAGGCCCATGGAAGAGGGCCCGGCCGGGCGATCGGGGGAAGACAGATGCTGAGCAATATCTCCACAAAGCTCATCGCGCTTGTGGTGTTCATGACGGCGGCGCTGTTCGCGTTCGCCGGCTACACGGTCGTGTCGCTGTCGCAGGTGGCGAAGCAGGTCGACCACATCGCGGCGACCGAGACCCCGATATCCCAGAGCGCGTTCAAGGTGGTCGAGGCCCAGCTCCAGCAGGAACTGGCGCTGCACGTGGCGATCTCGGTGTCCGGGCAGGGGCGCAGCGACCTCGGCGAAGGCTACATCACCAAGTACGAGGAGTTCTCGGCGCAGGTCGAGGCGGAGCTGACCAAGATCGAGGCGATCATCGACGCCGCGATCGCGACCCCGGACGACCGCGAGGCGATCTATCAGGATCTGAAGGACAACCTGCGAGACATCCATCAGCAGCGCGATCAGGTCACCCATATCGCCGGTCGGGTGATCACGCAGTACCGTGCCCTGATCAAGGCCGCCGGGGCCCGCATCCCGCGCCTCTCGACCCTCGGCTCGAAGATGGAGGAGATCGAGAAGATCCAGACCCAGCTGATGGTCTCGATCGACGACTTCGTCCACAAAGTGAACCAGCTGACCGAAGAGTCGGTCACCGAAATTCAGGAAGCCGAATATGCGGTGATCCAGCACCTGATCATCGCCGCGGTGATCATCGGCGCCATCTCGCTGCTCATCGGCATCACCCTGGCCCTGCGCATCCGCAGCCGTCTCGCCATGGCGGTGGCGACCGTCGACCGCTTCGCCATGGGCGACATGACCGTGTCGATCAGCAAGGTCAACGCCAAGGACGAGATCGGCAAGGTGCTGACCGCCCTGGCCCATATGCAGGAGAACCTGATCGGCATCCTTGGCACGATCCGCACGGTGGGCAACGGCATCACCACCGGCAGCAACGAGCTGCGGCAGACCGCCAGACAGGTTTCCGACGGCGTGAACGACCAGGCGTCCAGCATCCAGGAAACCTCCGCCGCCATGGAGGAGATGACGGCCGGTATCCGCCAGAACGCCAAGAACTCCGAGGAGACCGAGAAGGTGTCGGAGCGGATGGCGGTCGAGGCCGGACGCTGCGCCGACGCCATGACCCAGACCGCGGCGGCGATGAAGGACATCTCCGCCAAGATCCTTGTGGTCGAGGAGATCACCCGGAAGATCGAGCTGCTGGCCCTGAACGCCTCGGTCGAGGCGGCGCGCGCCGGCGAGCACGGCCGCGGCTTCGCCGTCGTCGCCTCCGAGGTGTCCCGTCTGGCGGAGATCTCCAAGCAGGCCGCCAGCGAGATCCAGGACGCGTCGGCCGACGGCCGCGAGGCGGCGGAGAACACCAACCGCCTGCTGACCGACCTGTTGCCGGAGATCACCCGGGTGAAGGATCTGGTCCAGGGCATCAGCGCGGCCAGCGACGAGCAGTCGGTCGGTGCCGACGAGATCAACGTCGCGATCCACCGCCTGAACTCGGTGGTGCAGCAGAATGCCGCCGCCGCCCAGCAGATGGCCGCCACCTCCGCGTCCATCGCCGGCCAGGGCACCGACCTGCAGAAGTCCATGGCGGAGTTCAAGCTGGAGCAGGCGGGCGGCGGCGACGCCGCTCCTGTCGCGCCCCGCAAGAAGTCGAAGGCGCCGGCGAAACCGGTGGATGACGAGGACGAGGACGACCGGGAGACCGACGACGCCATCACATCCGGCAATTTCGGGAAGTACTGAGGCCTCGACAGTGGAGCTTCAGAGTTTCCGCCGTCTCGCCCATTCGCGGTTCGGCATCGTCCTGCCCGATAACGCGGAGAGCTTTCTGCAGTCGCGTCTGCGGACCCTGATGGACCGCACCGGTCACCAGGATCTGGCGACGCTGCTGCAGGCGGCTGAGGCGGAGAGCAACGGCGACCTGTTCATCGACATCGTCGAACAGCTCTCCACCAACCACAGCTACTTCTACCGCGAGCCGGCGCATTTCGAGTTCCTGTCCTCGGTCGCCCTGCCGGAGATCACCGACCGGCTGCGCCGCCAGCGCTCTCGCGATCTGCGGGTCTGGAGCGCGGCGGCGGCCGCGGGCGAGGAGGCCTATTCCATCGCCATGGCCATGCGGACCTTCTACGGGGCGCATTATCAGGATCTGGACGCCGGGGTGCTGGCGACCGACATCGCCAAACGCTCCCTGCAGCGCGGCGCCGACGGCGTCTACCGCTCGGAGACCTTCCGCCACATCCCCCAGGCTTGGCGCGCGTCCTTCCTGGAGCCGGCCGGCGAGGACAGCTACCGGGTGATCAAGGCGGTGCGCGACGACGTCATGTTCCGCTGGCTCAATCTGGTCGGGCCGATGACCGCGTTGCGCGGCGGGTTCCACATCATCTTCTGCCGCAATGTGATGATCTATTTCGATGCCGCGACCCGCGAGCGACTGGTGCAGTCGCTGACCCATCTGCTCGCGCCGGGCGGGTATCTGTTCATCGGCCATACCGACGATGCCGAGTTTGCGCGGAAGTATCTCGACCAGCAGCGACCGGCGATCTTCCGCAAGAGGGCCGAGGCATGAGCACCCTGCGCGTGGTGGTGGTGGCGGCCGACCCTTTGCTGCGCAAGGCGGTGTCGGAGTCCCTGAACGAGCTGAAGACCCTGGGTGAGGTGACCGCGATCACCCCGACGCGGGCGACGCCGGACCGGATGTCGGCGACCGACGCCGTGCTGATCGCCGGCACCGACGCCGATGCCCGCACCCTGAAGCCAGCGGTCGCGGCGGCACTCGGAGCCGGCCGGCCGGTGGTCTTCGTGATCGTGGGCGAGGCCGGGGCGCCGGCCCTGCTGGCGCTCGGCACGCCGGGAGCCTTCTCGGTCAAGGTGCCGGATCTCGACATCCGCGCCCAGCTCGCGTCCGCCGCGCCGAAGATCGCCGATCTGCTGCGCCGGGCCGATGCGGCCCAGGTGCCGGCGGCCGAGGCTGAGCCGGCCTCC
This sequence comes from Candidatus Endolissoclinum sp., assembly GCA_965228445.1. Taxonomy (GTDB): domain Bacteria; phylum Pseudomonadota; class Alphaproteobacteria; order Thalassobaculales; family Thalassobaculaceae; genus Thalassobaculum. The sequence goes on from OZ245813.1 coordinate 131,986, forward strand.
GCTCCGGTGAGGACGCCGGCGGCACCGCGGCCGGTCGCTCCCGGCGCACCCTATCTCGGGGTGGTGATCTGTATCGGCGCGTCGACCGGCGGGACCGATGCGCTGCTCGCCATCCTGTCGCGGACGCCGCGCACCAGCCCACCCATCGTTATCGTCCAGCACATGCCGGAAGCCTATGTGGGCGACTTCGCCGCCCGCCTGGACCGTTCGTCGCCGATGGACGTGTCGCTGGCCCAGGACGACCTGCCCCTGCGGATGGGGCTGGCGGTCGTGGCGCCCGGCGGCCGGCAGCTGCGGCTGCGCAAGGACACGCAGGGGATCTGGACCCGTTCGGGCGAGCCAAGCCGGGTCGGCGGCCATTGCCCGGCGGTGGATGTGCTGATGAACTCTGCGGCCGAGCAGCTCGGCAAACGGGCGATCGGCGTGGTCCTGACCGGCATGGGCCGCGACGGCGCGGACGGATTGCTGGCGATGCGGGAGGCGGGCGCGCGGACCGTCGCCCAGGACGAGGCCTCGTCCATCGTCTACGGCATGCCCAAGGCGGCGTTCGAGAACGGCGGCGCCGATACGGTCCTGCCGCTCGGCAAGGTGGCGGATTTCGTGTCCGGTCTGGTGATGTCGTTCCGGTAGGCGGCGGTTCTTCCCCCCCCTCCATCGTCGTCAGGATCAAGTCCGCGAAGACACTGAAGGGGGAGGGGCGGCGGCCCACGCCCGCAGCGCCGCCGCGACCTGCCGCATCACGGGCTCCCACTCTCCGTCCTGCTGCTGCCGGAACACCCGGGTGCGCGGGTACCAGAGCGAGTCTTCCCGCGTCAGGCCCCAGCGCCAGTCCGGTCGGGTCGGCAGCAATGTCCAGCACGGCTTTGCCAGGGCGCCGGCGAAATGCACTGTGTTGTTCGCCGGGGCGACCACCAGATCGACCGCCGCCGCCAGAGCCGCGAGCCCGTCCAGATCGACGAGGGGTTCGATCCCATGGGCGTGGTCGATCGACTCGCCGGCCTGCTCGGCGAAGGCGACCAGGTCTTCCGGCATCGCCCCGTATTGCAGCGAGACCAGCGCCACGTTCGGCGTCGCCGCCACCTGGCGCCAGAGCTCCCCGGCGATGCTGCGCCGCGCCCCGGTCTTCGGCGCGGCGGATCGCCAGGTGATGCCGACCAGGCGCCGGCCCGGATGGCGCGCCCGCAGCCCGGCGCGCAGCGTCGCCGTCCGCTCCGGATCCGGTACGATCCAGGGCTGCGGTCGGACGTTGCCGCCGCAGAACAACGCCAGCCGGTGGGGCAGGTCGCCCAGTGCGATCTGCAGGTCGCAGCCTCGGGGATCCTCGCGGTCGCCCGTGGGATTGCCGACCTTGGGCACGTCGACCTCCGGAAAGCTGCGGCGCAGGATCGGGCGCAGCCGCGGCTCGGTGAGGATGGTGAGCCTGGCACCCCGTGCGATCAAAGCGGGGGCGAGGGTGAGAAACTGAACCTCGTCGCCGATCCCCTGTTCACCCCACACCAGCAGGCGGCGGCCGTTCAGGTCCTCTCCTGACCATTCCGGAATGGCGAACCGCCGCAGGTAGGGGGCAGCGTCGGGGGAGTCGAGCCGCCGTCGATGTGCCTCCCAGCCTTCGGCGAAGCGCTCCTGCACCAGAAGCGCCAGGGCGGTGTTGAGGTGGGCCAGGGCATGGCCGTCGTGGATGCGTGTGGCGCGCCGACCGTACCGGACGGCGGCATCTGCGTCGCCGCGACGCCCGAGCTCGACGCTGATATTGTACCAGACGTCTGCGTTCTGCGGGCATGCGCAGGCTCCCTGTCGCAGGCGCCACAGGACGCCGGTGCGCGCCGGATCGCGGGTCGCGAGCAGGGCGAGGCGGGTATAGGGCTCGGCCCCATAGGGACTGATCGCTTGTGCTCTCAAAGCCCAGCGCTCGGCCTCGAGCAGCCCGGCGACCTCGCAACCGGCCGAGGCATTCGCCGGATCGCTCAGCAGGCAGCGGCGGAAGGGCTGGAGAGCTTCTGCCGGCCGTTCGCGCTTCAGGAGGGCTCGGGCGAGGTTGCCGTTGGCGGCGGCATGGTCCGGCGTGCGGGAGAGCGCCCGGCGGAAACAGGTCTCCGCCGCCTCCCACGCTCCCCGGCCGAAAAACAGCAGGCCGCGGTTATTCAGGATATCGGCCGTGCGGGGCGCGATCGCCAGGGCGTGGCGGTAGGCCCGGTCGGCATCCTCGATCTCGCCCAGGTCACGCAGGGCGTTGCCGTGGTTGAAGGCGCCGGCGGGCGAGCCGGGGAACAGGATCTGCACCTGTCGGAACGCTCGACCGGCCTCCGCCGGCGACCCGGCCGCGGCCAGGTCGTTGCCGATATCGATCCGCGCATCCAGGTCCAGCGGAGAGAGCGCCAGCCGGCGACGCAAAGTGGACCTGCGGCGTGCGCCGGCGATCACGGAGGACAGCCCGCTCAGCGCGTCGGTGCGACCGGGCGCCAGCAGCACGGCCCGGCGGTAGCAGACATCGGCCGCGTGCGTCCGCCCCATATGCCGGGCGATGCCCCCCAGATTGGCCCAGGCCGAGGCGTTGCCGGGGCTGGTGCGGACCGCCTGTCCGATCAGCCGCGCGGCCTCCCGGGTCCGACCTTCCTCGAACTGGACAGTGCCCAGGAGATTCAGTGCGTCGGCGTGATAGGGATCGCCGCGGGGAACCCGGCTGTAGAGCGCGGCCGCATGGGCCCGCAGACCGGCCTGCTGCCGGCGGATGCCTTCATTCAGGAGATCGAGGGACGGCTGGCTCACGGCAGCGGGACAGCTCCTGAACGACGTCGGCGACCACGGGCGCCCAGTCGCCGATGCGCCTTTGGCGGTGAAGAACGGTTGTATCGTACCATCTAAAGTAGTTTTCGTCCCGTCCCCACCGCCAGTCTGGATCGACCGGAAGCATCACGTGGCACGGAACGCCCAGCGCCCCGGCGACGTGCACGGTATTGTTCGGTGGCGAGACCACCAGATCCATCGCGGCGACGAGGGCGGCAAGGCCATCGAGATCGTCGAACGGCTCGATCCCGTGATCGACCTCCAGGCTCTCTCCGAAGGCCGCGAGATCGGCGCGGTCGGCGCGGTACTGCAGCGAGATCAAGGCCACGTCCGGTAGTTCCGCCAGCGGCTGCCACAGGGTCGGTGCCACGGTCCGCCGCCATCCGTCCTCCGCCCGACTGGTCCAGGTGATGCCGACCAGGAGCTTGCCGGGATGTCGCCGTTCCAGCCGGCCCCGCAACACCTGCCGCCGGCGAGGGTCAGCCTTCAGGTAGGGGACGGGCCGTACGGCCCCGAAGCCGTCGAGGCCGAGGGCGGCGGGCAGATCGCCGGCGCAGATCCAGGCCTCGGCGGGCGGCAATGGGCCGAGCCTGCGGTCGGCGTCCGGGGCTGCGACGTGGATATCCGGGAAGCTGCGCCGCATCAGGGGGACGAGCCGGGCGGTGACCACCAGCGTGACGGCCCCGACCCGCGCGCGGACGGCCTGCACCAGGGTCAGGAACATGATGGCGTCGCCGATGCCCTGCTCGGTGACGAGCCGCAGCCCGCCGGCCAGCGGTCTGCCGTCCCATTCCGGCAGGTCCGGCCAGATCGATGCCGGATCGGCCCCGAGCGTGTGGTGCCGCGCCCGGTACAGCGGCCATCCCCTGGCGAAGTCGCCGCGGCGCAGATGCAGAACCGCGGCGTTCATGTCGGCCATATGGGCCGGAGCGCCTGACGCGCGGGCCCAGGCGCAGAGCTTGAGTGCCAGCCGGTCGGCGCCGAGCCGCTTCTTCACGTTGCCCAGGTTGATCCAGCCATGGCCGTCGCCCGGGCCGAGCAGCAGGCCACGGGTCGCGGCGCGTTCGGCCTCCGCCGGGCGACCGAGGCTCCAGAGCGCCAGCGCTTCGCGGTGGCGCGGCGGCGACGCGAACGGATCGGCGATCCGCGCGCGCCGCGCCCATTTCAATCCCTCCAGCGGCGCCTCCGCCATCCGCCCTCCGGCCCAGGCATGCAGGACCCTGGGGTCGCTGGCGCGGGTGACGACGAGGCGCCGGATATGGTCTGCAGGGAGCGCGTCGTTCATGGGACTCCTGAGCGGGTCAGGCCGAAGCGGGTTCCTTCAGCTCGATTTCCATGAAGACGACCTCGCCCGGGCCGTCGTTGATGACGTCGTGCTCGACCCCGGCGGGCCGGATATACGGCTTGCCCACGACCATCTCGGCCGCGACGTCGCCGTCCGGGGTAGCGATGCGCAGCGGGCCGCCGCTGGTCGGGACGATGACATAGGCCATCTCGTGCTTGTGCCAGCCGGTCGAAGAGCCGGCGGCGAGCGTCCATTCGGTCACCCGGACCTTCTCGTCGTTGATATGCATGGCGGATTTGGCAGGGGCATACGTGTCGGTCATGAAACCCTCTCGGTGTTGGATTGCCCGAACGATGCGCCCTCCGAGGGTGCGGTGCAACGCGGCGAGATGCCCGTGATGGCGGATTTCCGCGCGAATCGGCTTCCAGTGCACGCATCGCGCTGTTAGAACGCGACAAAACAAACGCAGCTTTCGAGAACCCAATCCCCCGAGGGAGGGCGCGATGACGACCGAGTGGACCCCGACGACCTGGCGCGACCGGCCGATCCGGCAGGTGCCCGAGTATCCCGACCGGGAGAAGCTGGACGGCGTGCTGTCGACCCTGCGGACCTTCCCGCCGCTGGTGTTCGCCGGCGAGACCCAGCGACTGCGCGCCGCCCTGGGCGAGGTCGCCGCGGGCAACGCCTTCCTGCTGCAGGGCGGCGACTGCGCCGAGAGCTTCGCCGAGTTCTCCGCCGACAACATCCGCGACACCGTGAAGGTGCTACTGCAGATGGCGGTGGTGCTGACCTTCGGCGCCGCGCTGCCGGTGGTGAAGATCGGCCGTCTGGCCGGGCAGTTCGCCAAGCCGCGCTCCGCTCCGACTGAGGTGATCGACGGCGTCGAGCTGCCGAGCTATCGCGGCGACATCATCAACGGCATGGAGTTCGACGAGTCCTCGCGCGTGCCGGATCCGGAGCGGCTGCTGCGCGTCTATAACCAGTCGGCGGCGACCCTGAACCTGGTTCGTGCCTTCGCCACCGGTGGGCTCGCCAATCTGGAGGACGTGCACCGCTGGACGCTCAGCTTCGTGGAGAAGAGCCCCGAGGGTGAGAAGTTCGAGCAGATCGCCGGCCGCATCGAGGAATGCCTGGCCTTCATGCGGGCCTGCGGCGTGACGCCGGAGAGCGTGGCGCAGCTCCGCGAGACTGACATGTACACCAGCCACGAGGCGCTGCTGCTCGACTACGAGGAGACGCTGACCCGGCGCGACACGATCACCGACGACCGGGGCTGGTACAACACCGCTGCCCATATGGTCTGGATCGGCGACCGTACCCGGAACCTCGACGGCGCCCATGTGGAGTATTTCAAGGGCATCCACAACCCGATCGGCCTGAAGTGCGGCCCGAGCCTGGAGCCGGACGAACTGATCCGCCTGATCGACGCTCTGAACCCGGATAACGACCCGGGCCGCCTGACCCTGATCGCCCGCTTCGGCTCCGACAAGGTGCGCGACGGCCTGCCGCCGCTGGTGCGCGCGGTGGAGCGCGAGGGCCGGCACGTGGTGTGGTCCTGCGACCCGATGCACGGCAACACGGTGAAGTCCTCCACCGGCTACAAGACCCGGCCGTTCGACCGGATCCTGTCCGAGGTGCGCTCGTTCTTCGAGGTGCACGAGGAGGAGGGCACCTATGCCGGCGGCGTTCATTTCGAGATGACCGGCCGCGACGTGACCGAGTGCATCGGCGGCGCCACCGGCGTCACCGAGGAGGCCCTGCGCGACCGCTACCACACGCACTGCGATCCGCGCCTGAACGCGGCCCAGTCCCTGGAGCTGGCCTTCCTGGTGGGCGAGATGCTGGTCCGACGCCGTGGCGGCGTCGGCGCTCAGGCCTTCAAGGCGGCGAGCTGAGACCATCCCGGGAGAGGAGGGGTGCCGTTCCGCATCGCCTCTTTTCCCGGCCGCGTCTCAAGCGCTACTCTCTAAGGCCTTGAGATCAGTGGAACGTCCCATGAGCGCGATCGAGCGGGATGACGATGACCGGTTGGACCCGGCCGGCAACGGCTGGCCCACGACCCTGCGTCACCCAACCCCGGATACCCTGTCGGGGTATGTCGATAAGTATTTCACCCGGACCAAGGACTGCGTCGCCGCTTTCGGCGACAAAACGGTCACCTACGCGGTCTTCATGCGCCGTCCGGTCACCTGCGCCACGCGGCTGTCCGTCGAATGGCTGAAATGGGTGATGTCCGAGCGCGGGGCCGAGGTCGACATCCAGGTCCTGCACAAGGAAGGGGCCTGGGTCGGCGCCGGCGAGCCGATGCTCTACATCACCGGCTCGTTCTACCACCTGGTCGATCTGGAGACCCAGTACCTGCAGAAGCTGGGGGCCGCCTGCGTCGCCGCGTACAACGCCTACACCATGTGCGTGGAGCTGCCGAAGACGGCCTTCCTCGCCATGGATGCCCGGCACTGCGCCGGCACCGAGATGGCCGAGATCATGGCCTATGGCGCCAGCGTCGGCTCGGCCAAGGCGAAGAACAAGGTCGGCGCGATCGGCTTCGTCGGCAATGCCACCGATGCAACCGCCCATTACTTCGACCAGAACCGCGGCTTCGGCACCATGCCGCACGCCCTGATCGGCTATGCCGGCTCCACCGTGCGCGCCGCCGAGATGTTCCACGAGACCCATCCGGCCGAGAACCTGACCGTGCTGGTGGACTATTTCGGCCAGGAGATCACCGACGCGCTTGCCGTCGCCCGCCGGTTCCCGGAGCTGGCGGCCGAGGGCAAGCTCGCGGTACGGCTGGACACCCATGGTGGGCGCTACATCGAAGGACTGGATACGGCTGAGGCCTATGCCGTGCTGGACCGCAACGCGCCGGAGGCGATCCGCGGCTACCGCACCGAGGCCGAACTGCGGTCGCTGATCGGCACCGGGGTGTCGGCGGCGGCCATCTGGTCGATGCGCGAGCGGCTTAACGAAGCCGGCTTCCCCAAGGTGCGGATCGTCGCCTCGTCGGGCTTCGGGCCGGAGAAGTGCCGGGTAATGGCGCTGGCCAAGGCGCCGGTGGACGTGATCGGGACCGGGTCCTATCTCCCTGACAAATGGAGCGAGACCTACGCAACCGCCGACATCATCGATTATGATGGCGAGCCGCGCGTGAAGGTCGGCCGCGAGTTCCTGCTGCGCAAAGGAGAGTCATGAGTTCGGACCGGTTTCTCATCGTCGTTCACCAGAAGACCTCCACCCCGGGCCGCGTCGGCCAACTGCTGGAGGAGAGGGGCTACCGGCTCGACCGGCGCTGCCCCTGCATCGGCGACGAACTGCCGGACAACCTCAGGGACTACGCCGGCATCGCCGTCTTCGGCGGCCCGATGAGCGCCAATGACTGCCAGCGGCTGGACGGCATCCGCTTCGAGATCGACTTCACCAAGCGCGCACTGGATGCCGACGTGCCGTATCTTGGCCTGTGCCTGGGCGGACAGATCCTGGCCCGGGCCATTGGCGGGTCGGTCTCGCCGCATCCCGACAAGCATGTGGAGATCGGCTACACCAAGGTGGTTCCCACCGCGCTCGCCGAGCGCGAGGGGCTGTTCGAGCACTCGACCCACTTCTACCAGTGGCACCGCGAGGGCTTCGAACTGCCGCCGGAGGCCGAACTGCTGGCGGAGGGCACCAACTCCTTCCCCAACCAGGCCTTCCGCTATGGCGACAAGGCCTACGGGCTGCAGTTCCATCCGGAGATCACCATCGACATGATCCACCGTTGGAACATGGGCGGCGGCCACCGTCTGGGGGCTCCCGGCGGCCAGCCGAAGCGCGCCCAGGTCAAGGGCTGGGAGCTGTTCCACGACGGCGTGCGCAAATGGACGCTCTCCCTGTTCGACCGGCTCGGCCTGCATCCGGTGCGGACGCTGCAGTCGGCTGCCGAGTAGGCGACGTCGAATAGGCTCGCGCGGCGATGCCGGGCGCGCTATCCGGGGGCATGCGGACACTCTTCATCACTTCCAATCGTCTCGGCGACGCCGTGCTGTCCACGGCGGTGCTGGCGCGCCTGCTCGACGCGCATCCGGAGGCGCGGGTGACGGTGGCCTGCGGCCCGGTGGCCGCTGCCCTGTTCGAGGGCGTGCCCCAGGTCGAGCGGGTGATCCGCTGGCGCAAGGAAAAGGGTGGGCGCCACTGGTGGACGCTGTGGCGGCAGGTGGCGGGAACCCGGTGGAACCGGGTGATCGACATGCGCGGCTCCGCGCTCGCCTGGACCCTGCTGGCGGGTAAGCGGGCGATCTACCGCACCCGCCGGGGTGACGACCACAGGCTGACGCAGATGGCGGCTGCCCTGGGGCTGGCGCCGCCGCTGATGCCGAGGCTGTGGCTGACCGAGGCGGACCGGGCCGCCGCCTCCGAGCTTCTCGGGGACGACACCCGGCCGCTGCTGGCGGTGGCGCCGACCGCGAACTGGCCGCCCAAGGCCTGGCCCGCCGGCCGCTTCGCCGATCTGATCGGCCGGCTGACGGGCGAGGGCGGGCCGCTGGAAGGCGCTCGGGTGCTGGTCGCCGGCGGACCCGGGGAACGCGAACTGGCCGCCCCGGTTCTGGCGGCGGTCTCGGCGGATCGGCTGGTGGATCTGGTCGACCGGGCCCCGCTGATGACGCTGGCGGCGGCGTTCGAGCGCTGCCGGCTGGTGGTGGCGAACGACAGCGGGCTGATGCACCTGTCGGCGGCGGCGGGTGCGCCGACCCTGGGTCTGTTCGGGCCGAGCCGGGATGCGAACTACGCGCCCGCTGGACCGGTCACCGCCTGGGTGCGGGCATCGGAGAGTGCCGGGGCGCTGCTCGCCCGGTCCGAAGAGGTCGGGCGGATGCCGGGCGCGCTGATGACCGGGCTGTCGGTTGATGCGGTGGAGACGGCGGCGCTCGACTTGCTGAACAGAGCCTAACCCCTATCTCTCGCCGGATTCATTCCGGGGCCTACACTCGAACACGCTAGATCGATTGCAGGAGCGCATTGACCCGTGGGTCCCGGAACCAGTCCGGGAAGTGTGAGAGGGGGTGTGGAGTTCGGGCTCATTCTTTCCCGTCTTCCCGGGCCCGACCCGGGATCCAGAGCGGGAGGTGCTGGAACGGGCGAGACGAGATTTCTGCCGCTCCGGCTGCGCTGATCCTCGGTCCCGGCGCGGGGCCGGGAAGACGGCTGGGGGATGGAGCCTACCCCAGCGCCCGTGTCAGCGCGTTCATCGTCGCTTCCACCTCGATCTCGGCCATCCGGTCGACCCGGTATTCCGCGCCGCCTTCTGGCTGCAGGGCGTCCAGGTTGGGGTACAGCGCCAGCGGGGGCGAGCCGCCGAACAGGCCGATGGTCGGGGCGCCCGTCGCCGCCGCCAGATTCAGCATGCCGCTGTCGTTGCCGAGAAACGCGTCGGCCGCCGCCGCCAGGGCGGCCGCCTGGCCGATCGGGCGGTTGATCGCCAGCACCACGTCGCCGCGGGCGTTCTGAAGGATGCGCTCGGCACTCTCCTTCTCCGCCTCGCCGCCGACCAGGACCACGCTGCCGCCAGTGCGGTCGGTGAAGGCGCGGGCCAGGGCCGAGAAATTCGCCTCCGGCCAGAGCTTGAACGGCTCCGACGCACCGATGCCCAGCACCAGCCAGGGCCGGGGCAGCTCGCCGTAGAGCCGCCGGATCTCCGCCTTCGCCGAGGCCGGCGGGTCGAGCCGCGGCGTCGGATCGACAGTCAGCCCGCGCTGTCGCAGCAGGGCGGTCGCCTTGTCCGCCTGGTGCAGGTCGCGGCCCTCGTTCGGCAGTTCGCGGTAGCTGATCCGCGCCGGTATGCCGGCCATCCGCGTCGCCGTCAGATAGCGCCAGGACCGGTGCAGGATCCACACCGTCTCCGCCCCGAACTCCTTGAGGTCATTGCCCAGCCGCATCGCGCCGAGCGGACCGTCGTGGCGGCCGGCCTTCTCCTTGCCCTGGGCCCGGTCGAGCCAGCCGATCTCCGCGATCCAGGGCGCGCCCTCCAGCATCTGGTCGGCGGCCGAGCGCCGCTTGGTCACCAGCGAGATCTTGCCGTCCGGCGTGCTCTCGGCGATCGCCTTCAGGTGCGGCAGATGCCACACCATGTCGCCGATGCCCGGCAGGGGCTGGATGACCAGCGTCTTCCCCACGAATCTCTCCCCTCGCGTCCTTGCGTTTCGTCCGGACAAGTGCCTACACCACTGCGCCCGCGCCGTCAGTGCGCCAATGACCGAAGGATTGTCAAATGGCCGAGGCCACGTTCCGTCTGTACATGGCCACCAGCCTCGACGGCTATATCGCCGATGCCGAGGGCGGGATCGACTGGCTGAACGATTACGAGACCGGCGTCGATTACGGCACCGAGGCGTTCATGGCCGAAATCGACACCCTGATCATGGGCCGCGCGACTTTCGACCAGGTGATGGGCTTCGGCGTGTGGCCTTATGCCGGCAAGCGGGTTTTTGTCCTCACCTCCCGCCCGATACCGGACGCGCCGGAGGGGGTGGAGGGCACCTCCGACTTGGCCGGCCTGATCGCCGAACTGCGCGAGGATGCCGCCCAGGTCTGGATCGTCGGCGGGCCCGCGGCGGTGGAGGGCTGCCGGGCCATGGGGGCGCTGGACACGGTGGAACTCTTCGTCATGCCGGTGCTGCTGGGTTCCGGCATCCCGCTCTTCGCCGGCGAGGCCGACGCGCTCGGCCTGCACCTGGTCTCGGTCGACGCCTACGAGACCGGCGCCGTGGCGCTGAAGTACGAGGTGGAGTGAGCGTCCGATCGCTCCTAGTATCGGGGGACCAGCTTCAATGGAGTATGCCATGTCTATCGCGGCCAATGACTCGACCAAACCGAACGACCTTGAATCGTTCTGGATGCCGTTCACGTCCAACCGCGACTTCAAGCAGAACCCGCGGCTGTTCGTCGAGGCCGAGGGCATGCACTACATCACCGCGGACGGCCGTCGGGTGCTGGACGGCACTTCGGGCCTGTGGTGCTCCAATGCCGGCCACCGGCGCAAGCCAATCGTCGACGCCATCAAGAAGCAGGCCGAAGTCCTCGACTTCGCGCCGGCCTTCCAGATGGGCCACCCGCTTTCCTTCGAGTTCGCCTCGCGGCTGACCCAGATGATCGAAGGCTTCAGCCACGTCTTCTTCACCAATTCGGGCTCCGAGTCGGTGGATACGGCCCTGAAGATCGCGCTTGCCTATCAGCGCGCCCGGGGGCAGGGGACCCGCACCCGGCTGATCGGCCGCGAGCGTGGCTATCATGGGGTCGGCTTCGGCGGCATCTCGGTCGGCGGCATCGTCGGCAACCGCAAGCAATTCGGTACCCTGCTGAACGGCGTCGACCACATCCGCCACACCCATGACATGGAGCACAACGCCTATACCAAGGGCGAGCCGGACTGGGGCGCGCATCTGGCGGATGACCTGGAGCGTCTGGTGGCGTTGCACGACGCCTCGACCATCGCCGCCGTCATCGTCGAGCCGGTGGCCGGCTCCACCGGCGTGCTGATCCCGCCGAAGGGCTATCTACAGCGTCTGCGCGACATCTGCGACAAGCACGGCATCCTGCTGATCTTCGACGAGGTGATCACCGGCTTCGGCCGCCTCGGCACACCGTTCGGCAGCGACTATTTCGGGGTGAAGCCGGACATCTTCACCACGGCCAAGGGCATCACCAACGCCACCGTGCCGATGGGGGCGGTGTTCTGCCGCGACGGTATCTACGATGCCTTCATGGACGCGCCGGAGGGCTCGATCGAGCTGTTCCACGGCTACACCTATTCGGGCCATCCGCTGGCCTGCGCGGCCGGTCTCGCCACCATCGACCTGTACCGCGACGAGGGTCTGTTCGAGCGCGCCTCCGAGCTGGCGCCGTACTGGCAGGATGCGATGCACTCCCTCAAGGGTCGGAACCACGTCATCGACATCCGTAACCTGGGCATGGTCGGTGCGATCGAGCTGGAGGGCATTCCCGGCAAGCCGACCGCCCGGGCGATGGACGCGTTCAAGCAGTGCTACGAGAAGGGCCTGCTGATCCGCACCACCGGCGACATCATCGCCCTGTCGCCGCCGCTGATCGTCGAGAAGGGCCAGATCGACTTCATCGCCGACACCATCGGCGACGTGCTGCAGACCCTGCATTAACCAATGCGAAGAGTGTACCGACGGTGTTTCGCTACACTCTTCAATAGCTTGGCGGATTACTCTACACTCCCCGCCTGACAGCGGGGGGCCGCTGATGTTTGGACGGGGGTGAAGGGCGATGGGAACACTGGGACTTGGTCCGTCGCGGACCGTTCTGGTGGTCGCTTGTGTCGGGCTGCTGGCCGGCTGCGCGGAGGTGGGGGCTTCGGTGCAATCGGCGGTGGACGGCGTGAAGACGGCCTTCGATCCGCCCAAGGCAGAGCCGGTCCCCGAGGCGGAGCCGCGCTACTGCTATCGCACGCTTGGCAAGGTGAACTGCTATCCGCAGCCCCTGCCGGCGAGCGAGGCGAACCGGCTGGTCGGCTATCAGGGGCCCGCGCCCCGGGCCCATAGCGGCACAGGACCTCTCAGCCCGTGACGTCAGACATACGCGCGGCGCTTTCGGGCCGGATCCTCCGGTGAAGACGCGCCTTCCCAGCCTGCTCGTTCTGGTCAGCCTCTGCGCCATCCCCCCCGCGGCGCAGACGGTCGGCGCGTCGTCGGCTCTGGCTCAGACCACCGGCACCCAGTCGGCCGAGGCCGAGGTGCCGGTGCCTCGGACCTACGGCGAGGCGATGAACTGGTACCGCGAGGCGGCGGATGCCGGCGACCCGAAGGCGATGTTCTATCTCGGCCTTACCCTGGAACAGGGCCTCAGGGCGGGCGGCGATCCGAAGGACGCGATCGCCTGGTACCGCAAGTCGGCCGACAAGGGCTTCGCGCTCGCCCAGTTCAAGCTCGGCCAGCTCTACCAGTTCGGCCAGATCGTGACTCAGGACTCAGCGACCGCCCGGGACTGGTACGGCCGAGCAGCCGATCAGGGGCTGGCCGACGCCCAGTACAACCTCGCGGTCATGCTGGAGACCGGCGATGGCGGCGAGGTCGACGCCCAGCGCGCCCTGTCGCTCTATCGCGACGCGGCGACGGGCGGCATTCCGGAAGCGTTCCTGAACCTCGCCGGGCTGATGGCCCAGGGCGAACTGGTCGAGCAGGATCTGGTCGAGGCCCTGCAATGGCTGATTCTCGCCGACCGGGCCGGGCTCGATCAGGGCCAGTCCATGTCGGCGGCGGTACGCCAACTGCTGGGGCCGGCCGAGATCGCCGATGCCGAGGCCCGGGCCGACCGGTGGCAGACCGCCCAAGGGGAGCGCCCGCGCGCCACCGGCCTTCCGCAGTGACGGTTCCGGCGCTGCGGCCGACCGGCCGCCGGCGATCTATTTGTTTCAATTTGATCCGACGGTGCTCTAGAACGACGCCGTAGCCAGCGCCGACACTTTGGGGGCGGACCGGGAGTCTCGGACCGCGAAGGGGATGAAGCCGCCGATCTGCGTCGATCTCGATGGCACCTTGTTGCGCACGGACCTGCTGTACGAGTCGCTGCTGGTCGCGCTGCGCCGGCGGCCGTGGATTGTGTTCCTTCTGCCGTTCTGGGTCGCCGCCGGCCGCTCCGTGCTCAAGCGACGGCTGGCCCTGATCGCCACCGAGCCGATGGAGGTCGACAGCCTGCCGGTCACCGAGGATCTGGTTGACTATCTGCGGGCGGAGAAGGCGGCCGGCCGGCGGATCGAACTGGTCTCTGCATCCGACCAGTTGCTCGTCGCCAAGGTTGCCCGGCGGTTCGGCGACCTGTTCGACCATGTCGAGGGCAGCAACGGGACCGTCAACCTGAAGGGCACCGCCAAGGCCGCGACCCTGGCCGCCCGGCATCCCGACGGCTTCGTCTATGCCGGCGACAGCGCCGTGGATTCCGACGTGTGGAAGGTCGCCACAGCGGCGATACCGGTGAACGCCGCGCTGTCCCGTCGCGCGGCGATCGAACGCGAGGTAACGGTGGAGGCCGCCTTCGGTCGGCCGCTCCGCACGCTGAAGGCCCTGCGCTCCGGCATGCGGCTGCATCAGTGGGCCAAGAACGTCCTGATCTTCCTGCCGCTGCTGCTCACCAGCACCTATACCCAGGCGGAGACGGCGGTGGCGGCGCTGGCGGCGTTCCTGGGGTTCTCCCTGGCGGCGAGCGGCACCTACCTGCTGAACGACCTGTTCGACCTCGCCTCCGACCGCACCCATCCGCGCAAGAAGCGCCGCGCACTGGCCTCGGGCCGGCTGCCGCTGGCGGTCGGGATGGTCGCCGCTCCCGCACTGGTGCTGATCGGCCTGATCCTGGCCGGTTTCGCCGGGTGCGGCGTGCTCGCCATTCTGGCGGTCTACCTGGTCCTGACCCTGTCCTATTCCTTCGGGGTGAAGGCCATGGCCGTGGTCGACGTGGTGGTGCTCGGCGCGCTGTTCACCCTGCGGCTCTATGCCGGACATACGCTGGTCGACGACGGGACGCCGGTCTGGCTGCTCGGCTTCTCCATGTTCCTGTTCACCAGCCTCGCCCTGGTGAAGCGGCTGGTCGAGGTGCGCGGGCTTGAGGCGCGCGGCCTTCAGTCGATCCCGGGGCGCGGTTATCGGGCCGGCGACAGCGGTTTCATCGAGATGTTCGGGATTACCACCAGCATCGCATCGGTCGTGATCTTCATGATGTACCTGGCGATCGAGCCTGCGCATGCGGTGCGTCTCGACAATCCCGGCTGGCTCTGGGTGGTGCCGGTGACGATCGGGTTCTGGCTGCCGCGGGTCTGGCTGCTGGCCCGGCGCGGCGAGGTGCATGACGACCCGGTCGTCTTCGCCCTGAAGGATCCGCCGAGCCTGCTGCTCGGGGTGATCGCCCTGCTCGCCATCGTGGGGGCGGCATGAGCCTGCGCGAGGACACCCGGGTCCTGTCCTGGGGGCGGGCGCATCGCGGCCGCCATGTGGTAGCCGATCCCGGCACACGGAGCGAGATCGACGCGGCGGTCCGCCGGACGGCGGAGGCGGCAGGCTCCACCCTGGGGCACGGCCTGGGACGGTCCTACGGCGACAGCGGCCTCAATCTTGGCGGCGGACTGGTGCGGACGACCGGTCTCGACCGGCTGATCGGCTTCGACCGGGAGACCGGGCTGCTGCGCGCCGATGCCGGCGTGTCGCTGGACGCGGTGCTGCGGGTCGCCGTGCCGGCCGGCTGGTTCGTGCCGGTAACGCCGGGCACCAAGTTCGTCACCCTGGGCGGCGCCGTCGCCAACGACGTGCACGGCAAGAACCACCATCTCGCCGGCAGCTTCGGCCGCCACGTCACCCGCCTCGGCCTGTGGCGCAGCGACCGGGGCGAGATCGCGTGTTCTCCCGAAGAGAATGCCGAGCTGTTCGCGCTGACCGTCGGCGGGCTCGGCCTGACCGGCGTGATCACCTGGGTCGAGCTCCGGCTGGAGCGGATCGCCTCTTCGATGCTGGACGTCGAGAACCTGCCCTTCGAGGATCTCGACGGCTTCTTCTTGCTGTCGGAGCGCTCGGCGGACTGGCCCTTCACGGTGGCCTGGGTCGACACGCTGGCGCGCGGCGCCGGGCTCGGGCGCGGCATCTTCTCGCGCGGCCGCTGGGCGACGACCGGTGGGCTGGAGCCGCACCGCCAAGGCGGCCCGCGGATGCCGGTCACCCCGCCGGGCGGGCTGCTGAACAGCCTGACCGTCGGCGCGTTCAACCGGCTGTACCGGGCACGGCCCGGCGCGCGATTCCATGGCCGCCAGCATTACGACCCGTTCTTCTATCCGCTCGACCGGCTGCGCGAGTGGAACCGGATGTACGGTCCGCGCGGCTTCTACCAGTGGCAGTGCGCGGTGCCGGTCTCCACGATGCGCGAGGCGACGCGCACGTTGCTCGATACCGTCGCGGCCAGCGGCGACGCGTCGTTTCTGGCGGTGCTGAAGACCTTCGGCGATGTGCCGTCGCCGGGTGTACTGTCCTTCCCGATGCCGGGTGCCACCCTGGCACTCGACTTCGCCAACCGCGGTCCGGACACCCTGTCGCTGCTCGCCCGGCTCGACCGGGTTGTGGCGGAGGCGGGCGGGCGTCTATACCCGGCCAAGGACGGACGCCTGCCCCAGGCCATGTTCCGGGCGGGTTTCCCGCGCTGGACGGAGCTGGAGGCGGCGCGCGATCCGCTTCTGATGTCGAGTTTCTGGCGCCGCATGACCGAGGAGGCCTGATCCGCAATGGCCGCGAACCGCCGCATTCTGGTCCTCGGGGCCACCTCCGCCATCGCCGAGCGCTGGTGCCGCCTGCGCGCCGCGTCCGGCGATAGCCTGCTGCTGATCGCCCGCGATGGGGAAAAACTCGCCGCCATCGCCGACGACCTGACGGCGCGTGGGGCCGGGGCGGTCGCCACAGCGACCGAGGACCTTTCCGACACGACCGGAGCGGATGCCCGCTTCAGCGGCTGGGTCGATACCCTGGGCGGCGTCGATATCGTCTTTCTGGCCTATGGCATTCTCGGCGACCAGACCGAGGCCCAGCGCGACACCGAGGCCCTGTTGCGGGGCATCCAGGCGAACTTCACCAGCGCGGTCGTCTGGTGCGAACTCGCCGGTCGCGCGTTCGAACTGGCCGGGGCGGGCACGCTCGTCGGCATCTCCTCGGTCGCCGGCGACCGCGGGCGGCGGACCAACTACGCCTACGGGGCCGCGAAGGCCGGGCTCTCGACCTATCTGGAAGGCATGGCCCACCGTTTCGCCGGCACCGAGATCACCGTGATCTGCGTGAAGCCGGGATTCGTCGCCACGCCGATGACCGCCCATATCGACGGCCGCGACGGCCCGCTCTGGGCGACGCCGGAACAGGTGGCCGAGGACATCCAGAAGGCGGTGGAGAAGAAGAATCCGGAACTCTACACCCGCTGGTTCTGGCGCTTCGTCATGATGATCATCCGCAACCTGCCGCGGCCCATCTTCAACAAGATGAAGATCTGATCCCATGGCGCGCATCGTCATCACCGGAGCCGCCGGTCTGGTCGGCCAGAACCTGATTGCCGGCATCGCCGACCGTGGCGACCTGCAGATCGTCGCCATCGACAAGCACCCGTCCAACACGGCGGTGCTGGCAAAGCTGCATCCCGGCATCGAGGTGATCGAGGCCGATCTGGCCCAGCCCGGCGCCTGGACGGCCGCCTTCAAGGGCGCCGACGCGGTCATCCAGCTCCATGCCCAGATCGGCGGCCTGGACGCCGAGGAGTTCGAGGCCAACAACGTGCGGGCCACCCGGCTGGTGCTCGACGCGATGAAGGCAGAGGGCGTGCCGTATCTGGTCCATGTCTCCTCCTCGGTGGTGAATTCCAAGGCGGTGGATTTCTACACCGAGAGCAAGAAGGCCCAGGAAAAGCTGGTGGTGGAGAGCGGCATCGCCCACGCCATCCTGCGCCCGACGCTGATGTACGGCTGGTTCGACCGCAAGCATCTGGGCTGGCTCGCCCGGTTCATGAAGAAGGCGCCGGTCTTCCCGATCCCGGGCAGCGGCAAATACATGCGCCAGCCGCTCTATGGCGGCGACTTCTCCGACATCGTGCTTGCCTGCCTCGACGGGCGGCGCGAGGGTGCGTGGAACATCTCCGGCCAGGAGAAGATCGACTATGTCGACCTGATCAAGGCGGTGCGCCGGGCGAGCGGGGCGAAGACGCCGATCGTCCACATCCCCTACAGCGCGTTCTGGATGCTGCTGCGGGTCTACGCGGTGTTCGACCGCGACCCGCCGTTCACCACCAAGCAGCTGGAGGCCCTGGTGACGCCGGACAGCTTCGAGGTGATCGACTGGCCGTCGATCTTCGGCGTGCGTGCCACCCCGCTGGATGAGGCGCTGGCCATCACCTTCAACGACCCGAGATATTCGGGCGTCGTTCTGGATTTCTGAGGAGGCCGCGATGGCCAAGGTCGCGATCATCGGCGCCGGGGCGATGGGACTCGCCGCCGCCTATCACGCGCTGGAGGCGGGCCACGAGGTGACCGTCTACGAGGCGGATTCCGTGCCCGGCGGCATGGCGGCGCATCTCGACCTGGACGGGCTGTCGATCGAGCGGTTCTACCACTTCGTCTGCAAGGCGGATAAGCCGACCTTCAAGCTGATGGAGCGTCTGGGGATCGGCGACAAGATGCGCTGGACCGGCACGTCCATGGGCTATTTCGTCGACGGCAAGATGTACCGCTGGGGCGACCCGATCGCCCTGCTGACCTTCCCGAAGATCGACTGGATCTCGAAGTTCCGCTACGGCCTGCAGATGTTCTTTTCGACCAAGCGCAGCGACTGGTCGGATCTGGAGACCGTCTCGGCCAAGGACTGGATCGAGAAGGGGGCGGGCAGGCGGGCCTATGACGTGCTGTGGCGCCGGCTGTTCGACCTGAAGTTCTTCGAATACGCCGACAACGTCTCGGCCGCCTGGATCTGGACGCGGATCAAGCGGGTCGGCACCTCGCGCCGGTCGCTGATGCAGGAAGAGCTCGGCTATATCGAGGGCGGCTCGGAAACCCTGGTCGCCGCCCTGGTGCAGGCGATCGAGACGCGCGGCGGGGTGATCAAGCTCGCCACCCCGGCTCGCGAGGTCGTGGTCGAGGACGGCAAGGTCGCCGGCGTGCGCACCGATGCGGGCGTGGAGCCGGCCGAGGCGGTGATCTCCACCATGCCGACGCCGCTGGTCTCTTCCCTGGTGCCCGCCCTGCCGGCCGACTGGAAGGCGAAGTACGACGCCATCGTGAATATCGGTGTGGTCTGCGTGCTGATGCGGCTGAAGAAGTCGGTGTCGAAGCATTTCTGGGTCAACATCAACGACAAGACCATCGAGATTCCCGGCATCATCGAATTCTCCAACCTGCGGCCGGTGGCGGACAACGCGGTCTATGTGCCGTTCTACATGCCCACGACCCATCCGAAGTTCGGCCGCGACGACCAGGCCTTCATCGACGAGAGCATGGCCTGCCTGAAGGCGCTGAACCCGGCGATCACCGACGCGGACCTGACGGCCTGGACGGTCGGCCGCCTGCGCTATGCCCAGCCGGTCTGCGAGCCGGGGTTCCTGGCCAAGATCCCGCCGGTCCAGACGCCGATCCGCGGCCTGCAGATCTGCGACACCTCGTTCTACTACCCCGAGGATCGCGGCATCAGCGAGAGCGCGCGGGTCGCCGAGGAGATGGCCGCGGCCATCCCGGCCTCGATCGCCGGTTAGGGACGGACACATGGCGCGGACCCTCGTTCTCGGCGAGTTCGGACGGTTCCTGGTCACCGGCGGCATCGCGGCCGGCGCCAACGTGCTGTCGCGCTGGCTGTTCAATTTCATCATGCCGTTCGAGGCGGCGGTGGTGGTCGCCTATCTGGTCGGCATGACGACGGCCTACGTGCTGGCCAAGCTCTTCGTGTTCGAAGCATCGGGCCGCAGCGCGCAGGACGAGTTCTTCCGTTTCGCCATCGTCAACGTGGTGGCCCTGGCCCAGGTCTGGCTGGTGAGCGTCGGCCTCGCCCGCTATCTCTTCCCGGCGATCGGCTTCACCTGGTACGCCGACGACGTCGCCCACCTGATCGGTGTGGTGATCCCGGCGGTGACCAGCTATCTCGGCCACCGACACTTCTCCTTCGCCGCCCGCAAAGAGGCGGGGTCGGAGCGCGACGGGACATGAGGGTTTCGGTCGCGTTCTCCGTGGCCCTGGCCCTGGTGACCGCGGCATCCGGCATCGCCTACCAGATCTTTCTGTCCAGCCCGGTTCCCACCGGCGACATCGTCGACTTCTACGACCGGTTCTTCGCGCTCGGCGGTTTCGCCGGCTACGGCCTCGCCGAGCTGTACCAGTGGCATAACGAGCATCGGCTTGTGCTTCCGAAGCTCTGGTTTCTCGCCGATATCGTCGTCGCCGACGCTCGCCAGACCCTGCTGCTGATCGTGATCGCGGCCTCGGCGGTCCTGCACGCCGCGCTGCTGGCGGTTCTGTTCCGCCGGCTCGGTCAGCCGGCCAGGGCCGCGGCCCTCGCCTTCGCCATCGCCGCCGCGGCAATGCTTTCGCCGGTGCAGTACGAGAACCTGCTGAACGGCTTCCAGGTCCAGTTCGTGCAGGTCTGGCTCTTCGCCTCCCTGGCCTTCGCGTTCATCGCCTGGGTGCCCGTGGGGGAGGGTCGGCCGGTGGCGGCGGCTCTGGGGGTGGTCGGCGCCGTGCTGGCGGGGCTGGGGGCGAGCTACAGCATGCTCAACGGGCTGGCGGTCTGGCCGATCCTCGCGGTGCTGGCGCTGTGGCGCCGGCTGCCGGTCGGCTGGTCTGCCTTCGTCCTGCTGGCCGGGGGCGCAACGCTCGCGGTCGAAGCTTTCGCGTTCATGCAGCGACCGGCGGGCGGGACCGAGCTCGCATCCGCGGCGGGGGGCTGGACGATCGTCCGGTTCGTCGCCCGCTACCTCACCTCGGCCATCGGCGAGATCGGCACCCTCGGCCAGGATGCTCTCGGCATTCTCCTGGTGGTGGCGGTGACGGCCGCGGGGCTGCGCGGGCTTTTCCGGCCGGCGCAAACCCCGCCGGCCCGCATGGCGCTGTACGCCATCTGCGCCTTCGTCATCGCCGGGGCGATCGCAACCGCGCTGGGCCGTCTGCATATCGGTCTCGGCGTCGCCAATACCTCGCGCTACACGACACCCTCCATGGTGTTCCTGGTGACGGCGGGGCTGCTGGGTTTCGATCTGCTGTCGCGTCGCCGTCCGGCGGCACTGACCTGGGCGCTGCCGGTCGGGGTGCTGCTGCTACTGGTGCCGGGCTGGGTCCATGGGCTGCGCGACCTGAACGAGCGGCTCGCGAGCCGCGACCGTACCGCGCTGGCGATTGTCAGCCATCTGGCCGGCGGGTACCGTCCTGAAATGCTCGAAGCGATCTATCCGCCTCTGACGGCGCGCGCCGCCGGCGTCCTGGATGCCATGGAGGCCGCCGGCCTGGGGCCGTTCTCCGTGATCGACCGCTACCGTCCGCCGGCGGCTGCCCTGGCGGACGGTCCGGCCGTGGACGCGCCGTCCTGCCGCGGGGAGATCGGACGGGTAGCTGTCGATCCGGTCGCCGGCCTCGACCTCTCCGCCACGCTTGTCGGCGCGGAGACCGGCGCGCGGCCGCGCTGGATTGTGGCGCGGTCGCCGCAGGGACGGGTCGTCGCCTGGGGGGCGGCGCTTGAGGCGGCGCGGGAGTCGATGTCGAGCTTCGAACTCGGAATGCCGACCCGGTTGCATCGGGCCTTCGGCGAGGCTCCGGATCCGACGGTCGACGGGGTTTCCGTGGAGGGGGTGTTCGCGGACGGCCGCCGTTGCCGGCTGCCCGGTGTGGTCGCGCTCCCGCCTGCCGGTCGGTTGCCATGACCGCCGGCGCGTCGCCCCGCTTCGCCCCCTACGAGAAGGGACGGTTCCAGCTCACCCTCGGCATCAAGCAGATCGAGCCGGCGGACTGGATCGATGTGGATGCCCACTACGCTGCTCACATGGCGGAGAAGAAGCGACTGCTGGAGGTGCGGCACGGCGAGGTCTTCGCCGGCCTGCCGGGGAGCGAGCCGGCGCAGCGGGAGTGCCTGGACGCGGCGGTGACGCACATGACCATCCACCGTCCGGGCCTGGTGACGAACCTGGACGACGGCATCCGCACGGCCTGGAACGGCGAAACCCTCGCCTCGGCCGACTTCGCTGGGGCGCCTCTGGATCTCGCCGGTCGGCTGGTCCAGGAGGATCTGTGTCTGATGCAGCCGTCGCCCGACGGGCATCGGCTGATCGCTGCGTCGCTGTGCTTCCCGGCGCGCTGGCGGTTGTCGGACAAGCTCGGCCGGCCGATGAGCGCGATCCACGACCCGGTGCCGGGCTTCAACGACCGGCTCAACCGGCCGGTGGAACGGTTCTTCAGCGCGATCGACGACGGCCAGCTCTACATGCGGCTCAACTGGTCGGTGCTGGACGACGCCACCCTGTTCCAGCCGACCGGCCATGGCCGGCGCGCCATCGACCCCACGGTCACGCCGCAATCTGTTCCCGAGCGGCTGCACATCCGCATCGAACGCCAGACGTTCCGCCGACTGCCGAGCAGCGGTGTGCTGGTGTTCGGCATCAAGACGATCGTCGACCCGATCGGCGTCGTCGCGGACCGGCCCGACCTCGCGGCGGCGATGCTCGGATCGCTGCGCAGCATGCCGGAGGATATGCAGGGCTATAAGAGCATGACCCCCTTCGCCCGGCCGCTGGAAGCCTGGCTCAGCCAGGTGTCCGGAGCCGATTCGACGGAGTAATGCCGCTCTCTTTCTCGGAGAATTCAAACGCTTAGGGCGAGTCGGATCGGATATTTTTTCAATTCGACATGTATTTTCGATATGTTTACGCGATCCCGACTGTCCGCGTATAATGCGCGCGTCCAACGACGTGGGGGTTGTAGTGGGCTATTCGTTCAATTTTTGTGCGAATTGGATTTATTGTCTCTCGGGTATCAACCTCTGATGGACAATAAAAACAAGGACTTGCTCGATAAATTGGTGGCCCGTGGGCGGACGTTGCGGGTGCAGAAGTCCGGCGGCGCGCGGCAGGCGAGAATAAACACGCGCGTGTTTAACTGCTTTCGGCTGACCAAGATCGCCAATCAGGAGGGCCGGGTGTTCCGCCCGCTGTTCTTCACCGACGCGATGAACTCCTGCATCGTCTCGAAGGAGGTGGTGCCGTCCCACATGAAGGCGCTCCTGCGGCCGCATCAGCTCGCCACCAAGGTGCACTTTCCGTATTCCGACGAGTACGTACCCCAGGCGATGGGGCGCGTCGGCGGCAAGTCGGTCTATGTCGGCGAGGCGAATTTCGAGCGCAAGCTGGACGACCATTTTCTCGGCTCGCAGCCGGAAGAGGTGCGCGACCACGATATCGAGATCCTGCGGATGTTCGATACGCTGCCGTCGCTCGACCCGTTCCTGATCCGCGACAAGTTCGAGATCAGCGACCACGACATCGACGAGGTGTACCTGCAGATCCCGCTGGAGGAATGGCAGGACATCAAGAACAGCATCATCACCAAATTCCGGCCCCTGGCGCGCATCGCCTTTTCCGGCGCTGCCAAGGACGAGGATCTGGAGATCCACACGCTGCGGCTGGTGGAGAAGATGTGGGAGGCGGTCGATGTCGACCTGCTGAAGCCGCTGACCCTGGCGCTGCGCATCGAGACGACCGATGCCGGCGCGCTGTACTACGCCTGGAAGGGGATCGTGTATTACGACTACAAGATCTCCAACATGCAGCCCGACCTGGTCAAGATGATGGAGTTCCTGGTCCGGCTGCATAAGGACCGCTCCATGAAGATCTACAACGGCAGCGTCACCACCGACTGGCAGGTGCCGCTGACCCGCATCCAGGAGCATCGCAGCGACCTGAATGCGGTGATGAGCCGCTACCACAAGGTCTATGACGACTTCTTCGTGAAGGGCGAGAACCCGACCGAGTTCCGGCAGTTCTTTGCCATCGCCGAGGATCTGTTCTGGTTCCTGGGCGGGACGATCTCGATCCTGGACAGCTGTATCGAGCAGTATCAGAAGTTCATGGAACGCGGACAGTTCGTGCCCGACGCGCTGGTCGACCTGTGGAGCGACCTGGTCGAGCTGACCAAGACCCAGTAGCGAACGAAGCGGCCGACGTCCCGGGCGGCGTCGGATTTCGACCATCCACAATCTGCGGAACCGGCAGCCCCGACGCGCGTTATCGCGGCGTGACTAATCTGCTGGGCGGTCGGGGGAATTCAACACGAATCATGTGAGGCGACGGCCTGCCGGCGACGGCGGGGCGATGTCGTTTTTGGAACATTATTTCTGCGGAAGACAACCCGGAGGCGACTGCGTTTCCTGGGCGGCCGCAGGACCGGGACAATTTGTGAAAATCCAAGAAAATCGGCCGCCGGGGACGACAGTCTGTTTCTCCAGTGTTACGGTAGCCATCTCGGATGGGAACGACAGGGTCCTAATAAACATCCAACTGCCAAGCATGCAGAGACCCTCGAAAATCGCTCGCAAGGTACAAATCGGAAGGGAGCTACGATGTCTGACAAATACCGCGACGACTTGATCGATCGCATGGCCGCCGAGGCGAAGCGAGGTCGACTTACTCGGCGTGACTTTATGCATTACGCCATGGCCGCGGGCGTTACTGCATCGACCGCCGGCGGTCTTTGGACCTCCAAGGCCGCACTCGCCGCTCCGAAGCGCGGCGGCACGTTCCGTCTCGGCACCCATGACGGGAATACCTCGGATACCCACGATCCCGGCACCTATCTCAGTTTCTCCATCATCCAGCTCGCGCACACCTATCGCAGCTACCTGACGCAGATCACCCCGACCAACGAACTCGGTCCGGACGCCGCCGCCTCCTGGAGCGCCACCGACGACGCGACGGAGTGGACGTTCAAGCTGCAGAAGGGCGCGTCCTTCCACAGCGGCAAGCCGTTCACGGCGGATGATGCGATCGCCTCGCTCAACCACCACCGCGGCGAGAAGAGCACCTCGGCCGCCAAGGCGCTGCTGAAGGACGTCGTCGACATCACCAAGGACGACGAGCACACGATCACCATCAAGCTGGCGAGCGGCAACGCCGACCTGCCGTGGCTGATGACCGACTATCACCTGGCCATGTGCCCGGCGAACAGCGACGGCACGATCGACTGGCAGTCCGGCGACGGCACCGGCCCGTACAAGATCGTCCAGAACGAGTTCGGAATCGGTGCGAAGCTGGAGCGTCACGACGGCTGGCACGGCGAGGGCGCGTATTTCGACGCCGTCGAGATGACCGTGCTGAACGACCCGAACGCCCGCCAGACGGCCCTGGTCACCGGCGAGGTCGACGGCATCACGCAGCTCGAGCTCAAGACCCTGTCGCTGCTGCAGCGCAATCCGAACATCCTGGTGGACAACGTGCCGTCCGGTGCGGCGATCACCATGCCGATGTTCTGCGACGTGGCGCCGTTCGACAATGTGGACGTCCGCACCGCGCTGAAGCTGGCGATCGACCGCGAAGACATCATCAAGAAGATCACCTTCGACACGGCGATCCCGGGCAACGACTTCCACATCTCCCCGAACATGCCGTACTGGCCGGATCTGCCGCAGCGCTCCTACGATCCGGACAAGGCGAAGTTCCACCTGAAGAAGGCCGGCCAGGAGAACCTCACGGTCGATCTCTCCACCGCCGACAGCGTGTACTCCGGCGCCGTCGACATGTGCGTGCTCTATGCCGAGCATGCCAAGGCCGCCGGCATCAACATCAACGTGAACCGGGAGCCGAACGACGGCTACTACTCCGAGGTCTGGCTGAAGAAGCCGTTCTGTATGGTGCAGTGGGGCGCGCGTCCGACGCCGGACGTCATGCTCAGCCTGGCCTACAAGGACGACGCGGCCTGGAACGAGAGCCACTGGCAGAACGAGCGGTTCAACGAGCTGCTGCTGGCCGCCAAGGCCGAGCTCGACCAGGAGAAGCGGGCCGCCCAGTACCGCGAGATGGCCCAGCTCGCCCGTGACGATGGCGGGACCATCATCCCGATGTTCACCAACTTCGTCTATGCGCGGGGCAAGAACGTGGCCCATGGCGAGAACCTGGCCGCAAGCTGGCAGATGGACGGCGCGCGGGCCTGCAGCCGCTGGTGGTTCGAGTCCTGATCCGACGCGACTCCTGACGGGTTCAGACGAGAACCCGTCAGGAAACGTCCCATACTGGTGGACCTTCCGGCCCTTGCCGGAAGGTCTGCTGGTTCAGCGCAACGACACGGCTGAACCACAAGAATGTAGCCGGGGGGCTGTCGCTGGAATGCGCCGCAGGCCGAGGAACATCGGCGCAGGCGCACTTGGCAACAAGCCAACTAGAAGCGATTGCAGAGGAGGCGGATGATGAGCGACGTATTGAGCATCGTGCTCAAACGGCTCGGCCTTGGACTGATCACGCTGCTTGTGATCTCCATCCTAATTTTTTTCGCAGTGGAACTGCTGCCGGGTGACATCGCCCAGGCCGTGCTCGGACAGGGCGCGACCGAAGAGAACCTGAAGGCGATGCGCGAGCAGCTCGGTCTGAACGAACCTGCGATCTGGCGCTATCTGACCTGGCTTGGCGGAGCGGTGCAGGGCGATTTCGGCGTCTCGCTGATCTCCGGTCGCTCCGTTGCGGAGACCATCGGCCCGCGTTTCGCGGCCACCCTGTTCCTGGCGAGCTACGCCGCGGTCATCGCGGTGCCGGTCGCCATCATTCTCGGCATCATCGTCGCCCTGCTGCGCGACAGCATCTTCGACCGGGTCGCCAACGTGCTGACCCTGACCTCGATTTCCTCGCCGGAGTTCTTCCTCGGCTATGTGCTGGTGCTCTACCTGGCGGTCAAGAACCCCTGGTTCCCGGCCCTGGCGAATGTGAACTTCCAGGATATCGGCACCTTCGAGCTGTACTACCGGACCTTCCTGCCGGCGCTGACGATGGTGCTCGTCGTGGTCGCGCACATGATGCGCATGACCCGGGCCTCGATCATCAACCTGCTGGCCTCGCCGTATATCGAGATGGCGCGGCTGAAAGGCACGCCGGCCTGGAAGGTGATCGTCAAGCACGCGCTGCCCAACGCCTGGGCGCCGATCATCAACGTCGTGGCGCTGAACCTCGCCTATCTGATCACCGGCGTGGTGCTGGTCGAGGTGGTGTTCGTCTATCCGGGCATCGGCCAGCTCCTGGTCGACAGCGTGACCAAGCGCGACTTCCCTGTGGTTCAGGCCTGCTGCCTGATCTTCGCAGCGACGTTCATCCTGTTGAACCTCGCAGCAGATGTCGGGGCGATTCTCACGAATCCCCGCCTGCGTCATCCGAAGTGAGGGAAGCGTCATGAATTACTTTGTTATCGGATACTACGCGCTTCTCATCGGCGCCTCCTGCCTGGCGGCCTACTACTCGGTCCGCTCGGCCTTCCTGCTGCTGTTCTCGCTGACGCTGGTGTCGTTCATCGTCGGCATCATCGGCGGCGAGTCCGCCCTGTGGACCATCACCATCTGCGCCGGCATCCTTGCCCTGTGCATCGGGACCGCCTACGCGTTCCGCGAGTTCCTGGTGATCGTCCTGTGGGGCGAGGGCTCGAAGGCGATCAGGACCGCGCCGCTGACGGCGACCTTCGGCCTGTTCGTCATCATGACCTACGCGATCGCCGGGATCTTCGCTCCGGTCATCGCGCCCTACGGCGAGGCCGAGGTCGTCGCCGGCGCCTTCGCCCCGGCGGACGAGAACATGCTGCTCGGGGCCGACCAGCTCGGCCGCGACCTGTTCAGCCGCCTTGTCTTCGGCGCCCGGAACACCGTGGGCATCGCTCTGCTGGCCACCACCTTCGCCTTCATCATCGGCGCCCTGGCGGGCCTGATCGCGGCGACGCGGGGCGGCTGGTTCGACCAGTTCATGGGCCGGGTCGTGGACGTCATCATGTCGGTGCCGTCGCTGATCTTCGCCCTGCTGCTGCTGTCGATCATGGGCACCAACGCGTTCGTGCTGATCTTCATCATCGCGATCATCTACTCGCCGCGCGTCTTCCGCCTCACCCGGGCGGTCGCCGGCAACGTGGTGGTGATGGACTATATCGAGGCGGCCCGGCTGCGCGGCGAGGGGCTCTGGTACCTGATCCGCCGGGAGATCCTGCCGAACTCGACCGCACCGCTGATCGCGGAGTTCGGTCTGGAGTTCTGCTTCGTCTTCCTGCTGGTCGCGGGCCTGTCGTTCCTGGGCCTGGGCATCCAGCCGCCGACCGCGGACTGGGGCTCCATGGTGCGCGAGAACGCCACCCTGATCTCGTTCGGCGAGATCACGCCGCTGTTCCCGGCCGGCGCCATCGCGCTGCTGACCGTGGCGGTGAACTTCGTCGTCGACTGGATGCTGTTCCGGTCCTCCGGACTGAAGGGGTAAGGACATGGCTGAGAAAGAAAAAGACCTCCTGCTCAAGATCCGCGACCTGCGCATCGAGGGCTATTCCGACGAGAAGTGGATCGAGATCGTCCACGGCGTGGACCTCACCCTGCACAAGGGCGAGGTGATGGGCCTGATCGGCGAGTCCGGGGCCGGCAAGTCGACCATCGGGCTGGCCGCCATGGGCTTCGCCCGGGACGGCTGCCGGATCTCCGGCGGGTCGATCGAGTTCGACGGCATGGAGCTGACGACGACGCCGGAGGCGGACCGCCGGGCGCTGCGCGGGTCGCGCATCGCCTATGTGGCCCAGTCGGCCGCGGCGTCCTTCAATCCGGCGCACAAGATCATCGACCAGCATACCGAGGCGCCGATCCACTACCGCATCCGCAAGCGGATGGAGGCGCAGGAAGACGCGATGGAGCTCTATGAGCGCCTGCGTCTGCCCAACCCGCAGGAGATCGGCTTCCGCTATCCGCACCAGGTGTCGGGCGGCCAGCTCCAGCGGGCGATGACCGCCATGGCCATGGCCTGCCGTCCCGATCTGATCATCTTCGACGAGCCGACCACGGCGCTCGACGTGACCACCCAGATCGAGGTGCTTGCGGCGATCCGCGACATCGTCGAGCAGTTCAACACCGCGGCGATCTACATCACCCACGACCTCGCCGTGGTCGCGCAGATGGCCGATACCATCAAGGTGCTGCTCAAGGGCAACGAGGTCGAGGAAGCCGACACCGAGACCATGCTCAAGAGCCCGAAGGAGGACTACACCAAGTCGCTCTGGGCGGTGCGCAGCTTCAAGCGGGAGCAGAAGGAGCGGCCCGGCGGCGGTGCCGTGCCGGTGGTCTCCGTGCAGAACGTGGACGCCTCCTACGGCGACACCCCGGTGCTGCACGATGTCTCCTTCGACATCTATGCCGGCATGACCGTGGCGGTGGTGGGCGAGTCCGGCTCGGGCAAGTCGACGACGGCGCGCTGCATCACCGGCCTGCTGCCGCCGACCAGCGGCAAGATCCTGATGAACGGCGTGGAGATGCCGCCGAGCTACAAGGACCGCTCCAAGGAGGAGCTGCGGCAGGCCCAGATGATCTATCAGATGGCCGATACCGCCCTGAATCCGAAGGTTCGGATCTGCGACATCATCGGCCGGCCGGCGCAGTTCTACATGGGTCTGAAGGGCGGCGCCCTGAAGAGCCGGGTCGACGAGCTGCTCGACCTGATCGAGCTGGAACCGTCGAAGTTCTACAGCCGCTACCCGACCGAGCTGTCCGGCGGCCAGAAGCAGCGCATCGGCATCGCGCGGGCGCTGGCGGCGGAGCCGACCTTCATCATCTGCGACGAGGTGACCAGCGCGCTGGACCAGCTTGTGGCCGAGGGCATTCTGAAGCTGCTCGACAGCCTGCAGAAGGAGCTCAACCTGGCCTATATGTTCATCACCCACGATCTGGCCACCGTGCGCTCGATCGCCGACGAGGTGGTGGTGATGAAGCAGGGCGAGGTGGTCGAGTCCGGGCCGAAGAACGACATGTTCACCCCGCCGCACCATCCCTACACCGACCTGCTGCTGTCCTCGGTGCCGGAGATGGATCCGAACTGGCTGACCACCGTGCTCGAGGAGCGTGGGGTCGACAATATCGGCGAGGCGGCCACCGTCTGAACGCCGCACGCACGACCGGGGAGGCTGGCCGACGCCTGCCTCCCCGTCTCTTGATGTGAGCCGGCGCGAGGAAACGATGGCGACCGTAGCCCTCAGCGACATCGAGGCGGCCCGACGGACCATCGCCGGCACGGCCGTGACCACGCCCCTGGTGCCCTCGCCGCATCTGAGCGCGCTCGCCGGTCAGGATTTCCTGCTCAAGCTGGAGATCGCCCAGCCGATCGGCGCCTTCAAGCTGCGCGGGGCCGCCAACGCCGTGATGACACTGCCGGTGGGCACGGCGGGCGTGACCTGCTGCTCGACCGGCAATCACGGTCGCGGCGTGGCCTATGCCGCCCGTCAGCGGGGGCTGCGGGCGGTGATCTGCATGTCCTCCCTGGTGCCGCAGACCAAGATCGACGGCATCCGCGCCCTGGGCGCCGACGTACAGATCGTCGGCCGCTCCCAGGACGAGGCGATGGCCCATAGCCGCCGGCTGGTGGCCGAGGAGGGGCTGGTGGAAATCTCCCCGTTCGACGATCCGGCCGTCATCGCCGGACAGGGCACCATCGGGTTGGAACTGCTGGAGCAGTGCCCGGACCTCGCCACCGTGCTGGTCCCGCTGTCCGGCGGTGGCCTCGCCGGCGGGATCGCGGCGGCGATCAAGGCGGTGAAGCCGTCGGTCCGGGTGATCGGCATCTCCATGGACCGGGGTGCCGCGATGCACGCCTCCCTCGCCGCGGGCCGTCCCGTGGAGGTGGAGGAGGTGGCGAGCCTTGCCGACTCCCTGGGCGGCGGCATCGGTCTGGACAACCGCTTCTCGTTCGACCTCTGCCGCTCCCTGCTGGACGACGTTGTGCTGGTCGGCGAGACGGAGATCTATCGGGCGCTGCAGACCGTCTATTACGAGGACAGGCTGGTCTGCGAAGGCGCCTGCGTCGTCGGCATCGCCGCGCTGCAGGCCGGCAAGCTGGCGCCGTCGCCCGGCCCTGTCGCGACCATTATCACCGGACGCAATCTCGACATGAGGATCCATGCGGCCATCATGCAGGGCCGCGACGTGGTGCTTGGCGACCTCACCCTCAACGGACAGCCCTACCATGCATGACATCTCCATCCTGACCGAAGCCGACCTGCGCGACCTCGTGCCGCTCGATCTGGCGGCGGTGGACGTGGTCGAGCGCGCCTTCGCCGCCCTGGCCGGAGAGGGCGTGGTGATGCCGCCGATCCTGTCGATGGATCTGCCCGCGGCCAATGGCGAGGTCGATGTGAAGACCGCCTATCTGCCCGGCTTCGACGGCTTTGCCATCAAGGTCAGCCCCGGCTTCTTCGACAATCCGAAGATCGGCCTGCCCAGCCTGAACGGCCTGATGGTGCTGTTCTCGGCCAGGACCGGATTGGTGGAGGCGCTGCTGCTGGACAACGGCTATCTGACAGATGTGCGGACAGCCGCCGCCGGGGCCGTCGCCGCCCGGCATCTGGCGCCCGAGGTGCGTACGGCCGGCGTGCTGGGCACCGGAGTGCAGGCGCGGCTGCAGATCGAGGCGGCCCGGCTAGTCCGGCCGTTCGAGAGGGTGCTGGTCTGGGGGTGCGATCCGGTGAAGGCGGAGCACTGCGCCCGGGACCTCGCCGAGCGGCTGGGCATCGAGGTCGTGGCGGAGGCCGATCCGGCGCGCGTGGTCGCAGAGAGCCAGCTCGTCGTCACCACCACACCGGCGCGCGCGCCGGTGCTGCGGGCCGAATGGCTGCATCCGGGGCTGCACATCACCGCCATGGGGTCGGATCAGCCGGGCAAGAACGAGATCGATCCGGCGGCGTTCGGGCAGCTCTCGGTCTACGTCCCCGACCGGGAGAGCCAGTGCCGCATCCAGGGCGAGCTGCGCAGTGCGATCGCGGCCGGGGCCGCGCCGGAGGATCGGACCTATGCGGAGCTCGGCAAGGTGGTCGGCGAGCCGGCGCTGGGCCGCCGCAGCCTCGACGACATCACCCTGGTCGATCTGACCGGCACCGGCGCCCAGGACACCGCCATCGCCAGCTTCGCCGCGGCCCGCGCGAAGGAACGTGCGGCCGGAACGATGATCCGCGCCTGAGCGGCACAAATCCGGTCCCCGGGGTTGCGGCGGCGGGCGATCTGGGCGATGTCCGGGGCACACTGACACTTCTGACAGCGCGAGGTAGGCGGCCATGCTGACCAACGACCAGCTCGACAAGTGGGACCGGGAGTCCTTCTTCCATCCCTCCACCCACCTGGCCCAGCATGCCCGGGGCGAGAGCCCGAGCCGCATCGTGACCGGCGGCTCCGGCGTCTATATCGAGGACCGCGACGGCAACCGTTTGCTGGACGGCTTCGCCGGCCTGTACTGCGTGAACGTCGGCTACGGCCGCAGCGAGATCGCCGAGGCGATCGCCGCCCAGGCGAAGGAACTGGCCTATTACCACGCCTATGTCGGCCACGGCACCGAGGCGTCGATCACCCTGGCGCAGATGGTCATGGACCGTGCGCCGGCCGGCATGTCGAAGGTCTATTTCGGCCTCGGCGGCTCCGACGCCAACGAGACCAATGTCAAGCTGGTCTGGTACTACAACAACATCCTGGGCCGTCCGGAGAAGAAGAAGATCATCTCGCGCTGGCGCGGCTATCACGGGTCGGGCCTGGTCACCGGCTCGCTCACCGGGCTGGAGCTGTTCCACAAGAAGTTCGACCTGCCGCTCGAGCGCATCCTGCACACCACGGCCCCGGTCTATTACCGTCGCCCGAACCTGGCCAGCAGCGAGGCCGAGTTCGTCGCCGAGTGCGTGGCCGACCTGGAGGCGCTGATCGAGCGGGAAGGGGCGGACACCATCGCCGCGTTCATCGGCGAGCCGGCGCTCGGCACCGGCGGCCTGGTGCCGCCGCCGGAGGGCTACTGGCCGGCGATCCAGGCGGTGCTCGACCGGCACGACATTCTGCTGATCGCCGACGAGGTGGTCACCGGTTTCGGGCGGCTGGGCTCGATGTTCGGCTCCGACCATTACGGTATCCGGCCCGACTTCATCACCATCGCCAAGGGCCTGACCTCGGCCTATGCGCCGCTGTCGGGCTCCATCGTGTCCGACCGGGTCTGGAAGGTGCTCGAACAGGGCACCGACGAGTTCGGGCCGATCGGCCATGGCTGGACCTATTCCGCCCACCCGATCGGCGCGGCCGCCGGCGTCGCCAACCTGAAGCTGATCGACAGTCTCGGCCTGGTGGAGAATGCCGGCAGCGTCGGGACCTACCTGAAGCAGACGCTCAACGCCGCCATCGGCGATCACCCCAATGTGGGCGAGGTCCGCGGCGAGGGCCTGCTCTGCGCCGTGGAGTTCGTCGCCGACAAGGCGGACCGGACGTTCTTCGATCCGGCGCAGAAGGTGGGCGCGCGCATCGTCGGCAAGCTGCTGGAGGAGGGTGTCATCGGCCGGGCCATGCCGCAGGGCGACATCCTCGGCCTGGCGCCGCCGCTGTGCCTGACCCGCGCGGAGGCCGACAAGATCGTCGCCGCGACCCAGACCGCGTTGAAGTCGGTCGCCGCCGACCTCTAAGCCAGGGCACGGTCGGGGCCCGGCATGGGGGCGTGCTTGCTCCGGCAAGGCCGAGGGCGAACGCGGTTTGCGGAACCGGGACCGGGAGATACAGTGCTTCCGGTCTTGGTCCGGGAAGGATCGTCACACTTTGCCGGGGGGAAGCCGGACCGTGCTCGCGCGCCGCTGGGTGATGTTCTGGGTTCTGGCCCTGACCGTTCTGTGCGGCAGTGCGGCCATCTCCTACTGGGTCTATCACGCCCAGCGCGACGAGCTGGTCGCCGATGCCAGCCATGAGCTGCGCGACGCCACCGTCGCCTTCACCCAGGCCCTGAACGGCGTCTTCGAGCCGGCGTTGACGCTCGGCGGAACGGTGGTCGATTCCGGTATCCGCAACGCCCCGCCGAGCCAGTGGCCGACCCTGTTCTTCGCCATCGCGACCGGCCCGGTGCGCCATTTCGAGCAGATGAGCGGCGCCTTCCTAGGATTCCCCGACGGCCGCTTCCTGCATGTCCAGGATCTGGAGGTCGCCGGCCCGAAACGGTCCAGCGCGGCGGCCCGCAAGAGCCGGGGGCTGTACCAGCGCATCATCGACACGCCCGACATCAACCCGCGCGGGCGCTGGCGGGTCTATGATCCGGAGACCGGGCAGGCCAAGTCGTCGCCGCGGGTGACCCAGCCCTACGACCCGCGCAGCCGGGGCTGGTATCAGCTCGTGGCGGCGGACGGCAAGGCGCACTGGACGGATGTCTACCAGTTCGCGACCAGCGGCAAGCTCGGCGTGACCTATGCCCAGCCGATCTTCAACACCGACGGGTCGCTGTGGGCGGTGCTGGGCGTCGATCTGTCCCTGTCCTCGCTGTCGCAGACCCTGCTGACCACGTCGTCGGCCCTGGCCCAGGCGGCCGACATCGTGTTCGCCACCGATCTGGCGGACAAGGTCCTCGGCCATCCCCAACTGGCGGAGGAACAGACCGATCTCGGCCCGAGCACGGCGGAGTTTCTGGAGCGCTATCTCGACCCGACCTCGTTCGAGAGCCTGGCTCCGCGTCAGCTCAAGGACGGCCCGGCCCTGCAGATCGTCGAGGCCCAGGGCAACAGCTTCCTGACCACCAAGGCGGATCTGGATCCCGCGCGGGCCATGCCGATGCAGATCTATCTGGCCCGCGACCTGGAGCAGGTGCTCGCCGGAGCCCGCGCCGTTGTCTATCGCAACGTGCTGTTCGCCTTCGTGGCGGTGGTGGTGTTCGGGATCGTGGCGTCCTACGCGGTGAAGCTGCAGGTCGAGATGGCCCTGCGCCGTCAGGCCGAGGCCGAGCTGATCGAGGCGCGCGACATCGCCGAGGCGGCGACCCAGGCGAAGTCGACCTTCCTCGCGACCATGAGCCACGAGATCCGCACGCCGATGAACGGTGTGATGTCGATGGCTGAGCTGCTGGGCCTCACCCGGCTCGACGGCGAGCAGCGGCGCATGGCGCGGATCATCATCGATTCGGCGACAGCCCTGCTGACCATCATCAACGACATCCTGGACTTCTCGAAGATCGAGGCCGGCAAGCTGGAGATCGAGACGGTCGAGTTCTCTCTGATGTCGGTGGTCGGCGGTTCAGCGGAGCTGCTGGCGCCGCGCGCCGAGGCGAAGGGGCTGGATCTGGTGGTCCACACCGATCCCTCGCTGATCGACCTGCGCCTGGGCGACCCGACGCGGCTGCGTCAGATCCTGCTGAACCTGGGCGGCAACGCGGTCAAGTTCACCGAGCAGGGCCGGATCGAGATCCGCGTCCGCCGGGTCGAGGCCGGTTCCGACGAAACCGATAGCGTCGAGCGGTTGCGCTTCGAGGTGACCGATACCGGCATCGGCCTCAGCGAGGCGCAGCGCGCTCGGCTGTTCCAGGCCTTCGTCCAGGCCGACAGCTCGACCTCGCGCAAGTACGGCGGCACGGGGCTCGGGCTGTCGATCTGCCAGCGGCTGGTCGACCTCATGGACGGATCGATCGGGGTCGACAGCGAGGCGGGCGCGGGCTCCACCTTCTGGTTCGAGCTGCCCCTGGCGGCGATCGGTGACATGCCGCCACGCTATGCGGAGGATCTTTCCGCCGCGTCGGTGGGGCTGGTCGGTCTCGGCGACCGGCTGGCGGAGGTGTCCGAGATCTACCTGCGGGCCACCGGCGTCGAGCGGGTCGACCGCCTGGCCTCGCTCGCCGATGCGTCGGGGCAGCGGACCCTGTGGATCCTGCGCTGCGCCTCGGAGATGCCGCCGGCGGCCGAGCTCGACCGCCTGGAGGGGCGTGTGGCCTTCCTGGGCTATCGCGGCGAGCTGGCCGATCTTGCCCCGGCGCTCAAGAGCCGGGCCAGCGCCTTGCTGACCGTTCCGGTCTCGCGCAACGGATTGTGGCGGGCCGTCGCCATCGGACTGGGGCTGCGTCCGGTCGAGGAGATCGAGGTCGAGCAGCGCGACGACATGGCCTTTGCCGCGCCGTCGGTGGAGGAGGCACGAGGGGCCGGCGCGCTGATCCTGGTGGCCGAGGACAATGACACCAACCAGATCGTCGTCCGCCAGATGCTGGGCCGCATGGGCTTTGCCTGCGAGTTCGTCGAGAACGGTGCGGTGGCGTTGGAGCGTCTGGCGGCGGGGACCGGATACGGCCTGCTGCTGACGGACGTGAACATGCCGGTGATGGACGGCTTCGAGCTGGCCCGGGCCGTACGCGCCGGCGAGGCCGCCGGAGGCGGACGGCTTCCGATCCTCGCGCTGACCGCCGACGCCCTGGCCGGCACCGAGGAGAGCTGTGTCGAAGCCGGGATGGACGGCTATCTGACCAAGCCGATCGACAGCCACAAGCTGGGGGCGATGCTGGCGCGCCATGTTCCCCAGGGCCTGGAACTGCGGCGACCGGTCGGGGAGGAGGACGGCGCCCCGGCGCCGGGGCCCGTCGTCGACTGGGATACCGACGTCTTCGACCCCGCGGTGCTGGTCGAGACCTTCGGCGCGCTGGATGCCGAGGCCAAGGAACTGATCCGCGGAGCCTCGGCTGCCTGGCCCGGTCGTATCGCGGAGGTCGAGGCCGGTCTTGCCGCCGGCGACAAGAAGCGGGCGCGGGATGCCGCGCATGCGCTGAAGGGGGCCGCCCTGTCCATTGGCGCGAACCGGCTGGGCCGCATCGCCTCGGACCTGCAGGATTATCTCGACGACGACGAGCTGGAGATGGCGGGCATCATGGCCGAGCTGCTGACACCCACCCTGGAGGAGTTCCAGGACCTTTTACCTAAAGTTATGGCATTGTGATCCCTGCGCGGTGTGAGGGATTATTGGCGCTGCGTCGGCCAACCGGCGGGCGCGGCGGGTTTGGGGTTTGAGAATGGTCGATTTCAATCAGGCGAACCCCTACGAAGGCATCCGGGTGCTGGTCCTGGAGGACGAGGCCCATATCCGCCAGATCATCTGCCGGCTGCTGCGGCAGATCGGGTTTCGCATGATCCACGACGTGGCCAACGGCGCCGACGGGTTCCGGGAACTGCTGCGGGTGAACCCCCAGGTGATCCTCTGCGACATCCACATGGAACCGATTGACGGGCTCAGTTTCCTGCGCAAGCTGCGCTCCCTGGGGAAACCGGAGTTCACGCGGATCCCGGTGATCTTCCTGACCGGGGACGCGGAGCGCCACACGGTGGTGGAAGCCAAGGACCTGCGGGTGGACGGCTATCTGGTGAAGCCGGTCTCTCCCAAGCAGCTCAAGCAGCGGCTGGACGCCGTGCTGTTCCAGACCTGAGCGTATCCGACCCGTTGGCGCGCGGTGTCGCCCGCGCTATCGTTTCTCCAATAACGAGAACAGCCGACTAAGAGAGAGGATCCGATGGGTAAGGAAACCTGGAAGTTCAGCCACAACGAAGCCACCAAGTCCGTCTTCACCGAAGGCATGCGCAAGATCTTCGAATACCGGGATCTCGGGGTGAAGGAGGCCACCAACGGCGATTACGTGGCCCATATCGTCAAGGCGAACGGCCGCAAGGACACCGACGAAGTCCAGCACTGGCATGTGCACGACTGCGACTTCCAGATGGTCTATGTGCTCAAGGGCTGGGCCAAGTTCGAGTATGCGGGCGAGGGGGTGCACACGATCCGCGAGGGCGACTGCATCAACCAGCGGCCGCTGATCCCGCACCGGGAGATCGAGTGCTCGCCGGACATGGAGCTGCTGGAGATCGTCTCGCCGGCGAATTTCGAGACCCGGATCGTCGACGCGCCGGCCGAAGCGGCCGAGTGATCCTCCGGTAAGACGGAGCGGCGGATCTGCCGCCGCTCCGCAAGAGGTGGCGAGGTCAGGTGTAGCGGTACGGCCGCCCGGCCTTCTCCATGTCCTCGTTGTACTGCTTGAAGATCTGCACGACCTTCGCCTTGAGCGGGGACTCCTTGGCGATCTCGTCCCAGAATACCCGGGCAGCGGCCTCCACGGTCGCCCATTCGGCGTCCGGGATCGTGGTCAGCTCCATCTTGGTGCCGTTGACCCGCAGGCTGGCCTCGCCGCCCCAGTACCAGTACTGCCGGTAATAATGCGACTGGTCGCAGCACACCCGGAACAGGGTCTGCAGATCCTCCGGCAGCTCCTCCCAGCGGCCCATATTCGCGAAGAACGAGCCGCACCAGGCGCCGGAGATGTTGTTGGTCAGGAAGTAGTTGGTCACGTCGGCCCAGCCGACCGTGTAGTCCTCGGTGATCCCCGACCAGGCGATGCCGTCCAGCTCGCCGGTCTGCACCGCGACCTCGATATCCTCCCAGGGCAGGGTGACGGGCACCACGCCGAACTGGGTCAGGAAGCGGCCGGCGGTCGGGAAGGTGAAGACCCGCTTGCCCTCCAGATCCTTCAGCGAGCGGATCGGATCCTTGGTGGCAAAGTGGCAGGGGTCCCAGGCGCCGGCGGAGATGTGCTTCACGCCCACCTTGGCGTATTCCTCCTCCCAGATCTCGGCCAGGCCGTACTGATTGAACAGCACCGGGACGTCGAGGGAGTAGCGCGAGCCGAACGGGAAGTAGCCGCCGAACACGGTGACCTCGGTCGGCGAGGCCATGCTGTCGTCGTCGGACTGCACCGCGTCGATCGTGCCGCGCTGCAGGGCGCGGAACAGTTCGCCGGTGGGCACGAGCTGGTCGGCGAAGAACAGCTCGATCTGCATGCGGTCGCCGGCGATCTTGTTGAACATGTCGATGGCCGGCTTGACCACGTGCTCGGCCAGCGCCGGGCCGGCATAGGTCTGCATTCGCCATTTGATGGTGGACTGCGCGATCGCCGGGGTCGCCAGCGCCGCGGCGGGGGCGGCCGCGGCGGCACCCTTCAGGAATGTGCGTCTCGTGGTCATGAAGCCCTCCTAGTCTTTTGGTTGAGGAAGGCATGATGACCGGATTTTGCGGCGCAGCGAAAACTATTTTCCGTAGACCACCTCCGGCAGCCACAGGGCGATCTGCGGGAAGGTCATCACCAGCGCCAGGGCCATCACCATGACCAGCGCGAAGGGCAGGATCGAGCGGTAGATGTCGCGCAGCCCGATCTCCGGCGGCGCCATGGCCCGCATCAGGAACAGGTTGTAGCCGAAGGGCGGGGTCATATAGGCGATCTGGGTGGTGATCGTGTAGAGCACGCCGTACCAGATCAGATCGAAACCGAGCGCGCCGACCAGCGGCACGTAGAGCGGAGCGACGATCACCAGCATGGCGGTGTCGTCCAGGAACGTGCCCATCAGGATGAAGCTGAGCTGCATCAGGATCAGGATCGTCCAGGGGCTCAGGCCGAGCTGCTGGGTGAACAGATCCTCGATCGCCTTGACCGCCCCCAGCCCGTCGAAGATCGCCCCGAAGCCCAGGGCGGCCAGGATGATCCACATGAACATGCAGGACACCGCCAGGGTGTTGCGGGTGGTGTTCTCGAAGACCTGGCGGGTCATCCGTCCCTTCAGCACGGCGGCGAGGAAGGCGGCGATGGCGCC
Source organism: Candidatus Endolissoclinum sp. (assembly GCA_965228445.1). Taxonomy (GTDB): domain Bacteria; phylum Pseudomonadota; class Alphaproteobacteria; order Thalassobaculales; family Thalassobaculaceae; genus Thalassobaculum. The sequence continues at coordinate 171,162 of OZ245813.1, forward strand.
GATGGCCGAGCTCTCCACCAGCGAGGTCCAGCCGTTGACGAAGGGCACCATCATGGCGGCGAAGATCGCCAGCGGCAGGAGGCCGGCGCGCAGCAGCCGCAGCTTCTCGGCCGTATCGATCTGCTCGCGTTCGGCCTTGTCCAGCGCCGGGCCGAGCGACGGCTGCAACTGGCAGCGCACGAAGATGTAGACGATGAACAGCCCGGCCATCATCAGCCCCGGCACCACGCCGGCGAGCCAGAGCTGCCCGACCGGCTGGCGGGCGATCATGGCGTAGAGCACCAGCACGACCGAGGGCGGTACCAGGATTCCGAGCGACGAGCCGGCCTGGATCACGCCGGTGACCATGATCTTGTCGTAGCCCCGGCGCAGCAGCTCGGGCAGGGCGATGGTGGCGCCGATCGCCATGCCGGCGACCGACAGGCCGTTCATGGCGGAGATCAGCACCATCAGCCCGATCGTGCCGATGGCGAGCCCGCCGCGCACCGGCCCCATCCAGACATGGAACATGCGGTAGAGGTCGTCGGCGATCCGGCTCTCCGACAGCACGTAGCCCATGAAGATGAACATCGGCAGGGTGAGCAGCGGATACCACTTCATCAGCTTCATGGCGGCGGCGAAGGGGATCTCCACCCCGCCCACGCCCCAGAGCAGCACCCCGGCGGCGGCACCCACGAAGCCGATGGCGCCGAACACCCGCTGGCCGGTCATCAGCATCAGCATCATCGAGGCGAACATCAGGGCGGCGATCAGCTCGTAGGACATCACGCCTCTCCCGTCCGCCCGGTCTCGCCCGAAGCGAGGCGGTCGATATCCTTGAACAGCTCCGCCAGCGCCTGCAGGAGCATGAGCAGCACACCCAGACACAGGATCACCTTCACCGGCCAGATCAGCGGCCGCCAGGCGGTCGAGCTGCGCTCCAGATAGCCGATCTGCTCCGCCGCCGCGTCGGGGCCGCCGGTGACGAAGGCCCGGAACAGCTCGCCGAAGAAGTTGAAGGGCTCGGTGCCGAAATGGCCGAGCGCATAGGCGGTGGAGCTCACCGCGCCGTAGAACAGCACCCCCAGATAGAACATCAGGAACAGCACGGAGAAACTGTCGACCCAGGCCTTGGTGCGCAGCGACCAGTCGCCGTAGAACAGGTCCATGCGGACGTTGGAGCCGAGCTGGATCGAGTAGGGGCCGCCGAGGATGTAATAGGCGACCATCACGAACTGCGCGGTCTCCAGGGTCCACAGCGACGGGTCGAAGAAGGTCTTCGAGGCCGAGGACCAGAGCAGCACGCCCATCAGCACGAAGACCAGGTACATCGCGCAGCGCCCGATGGCCCGGTTCATCGCCTCCACGGCGCGCACATAGCCGCGCATCACCCCCAGCATCGACCTCCTTCGCGCCATGTCCGGCGTTCAGCCAGTGCGTTCAGTGCCGAGCGGTACCGCAACGCAGCGATGTAGATCCCCGACTATTCCAGGGGACCGGCATGCTGTTCAAGTCCGTTCGGGCCGGTCATCCGGTGGCCCGCTGCATGACGATCACGTCGATCCATTTGTCGAACTTGAAGCCGATCTTCTCCAACTGGCCGACCTTGCGGAAGCCGAAACCCGCGTGCATCGCCTCCGAGCCCGAATCCGGGTCGCTGATCACCGCCATCATCTGCTTCCAGGGACCCGCTTCGGCGATCCGCAGCAGTTCCGCCATCAGCGCCCGGCCGATGCCTTGGCGGATCGCGTCGTGGGCGATGTAGATCGAGTTCTCCACGGTGAAGCGGTAGGCCGAGCGCGGCCGGTACTTGCTCAGATAGGCATACCCGACCACCACCCCCTCGCGTTCGGCGACGATATAGGGGAAGCCCCCGTCCAGCACCCCGGCCCGGCGTTCGGCCATCTCCGGCTCGCCGGGCGCCTCCTCCTCGAAGGACGCGGTGCCATGGCGCACGTGGTGGGCATAGATCGCCGTGATGGCGGGAATGTCGGACGGCTCCGACGGGCGGATGGTCACAGGGGTCATCGCGGGCTTCCGAAAGCGGGACTTCGATGCTTCAATCCTGGCACCGAACGAAGCGGGAGGACAGATCATGACGGTGATGGAAGCGGGGGTTACGCCCGCCGGCGAAGGGACCGACGGTGTCGTCTGGTCGATCCTGGGCCAGACCTACAAGCCCAAGCAGGAAAGCGAGAGCTGCTTCACCTTCGAGACCCTGTTCCCCAACGGCACCTTCGTGCCGCCGCACATCCATGCCGCCCAGGACGAGTTCATCTACATGCTGGACGGCACCTTCGATCTGCTGCTGGACGGCCAGAAGGCCCAGGCGGCTACCGGTGACCTGATCCGCATGCCGATGGGCATCCCGCACGGGATCTTCAACAACTCGGGCAGGGACGTGAAGGCGCTGTTCTGGGTCTCGCCGGCGAAGTCCTTGCGCCAGCTGTTCGAGAAGATCCACAACGTCGCGGACCCGGCCGAAGTCGTCCGGCTGGCGGCGCAGTACGAGGTTGAGTTCCTGCCGCCGCCGTGAGCGGCGCCCGGCGGGCCTCACGGAATTTTGTGATTTTAAAATGTCTCTAAAATGTTATACGGCACCTGTCGTTTCGCCGTCGGGTTGCAATTGTCTTTCTGTGTGCTGATTTTCGGCATTTCTTGAAGGGATTTGACAGCCTCTCGATTTCGGCAGTCGGCAGGGCGCCGGCTCGGCATCCGATGTGATTTCGGGAAGCGGCTTGTGAAAGAGGAGGTCCGGATGCAACTCTACTTTCAAAGCGATGCGTCACAACGGTTCGGGGACTCCCTGATGCCCTTGCCAAATTCGCACGAACGTCTGCTGACCCTCCCCAGCCTGCATGTGCCGATGGGATTGGAGGAGATCTCCGAATATCCGATCCTGGCTCAGTGCCTCGAAGCCTGGCGCGCCAATGCGGCCGAGCGTCTGCCGGTCACGGTGGACCCGGTCGAGATGCCGGTGGAGGCCATCAAGGCGATCAGCCTCGTCGAATGGGACGAACCGTCCGACGAGTGGATCGTCCGGCTGTCCGCCACGCTCATGGACCAGGGCTTCGGCCGCTCGATGACCGGCGGCGTGCTGTCGGAGACGTACCGCCCCGAGGTCTACCCGGAAATCCGCAAGCGGCTGGAATCGATCCTGGCGACCGGAGAGCCCAACCTCGCCCGACACGAGTTCGTGGGCGCGAAGGACCGGCGCTGGGCCTATGTGCGTCTGATCCTGCCGCTCAGCAGCGACGGGGTGAAGCGCGACCGCTACGCGCTGATCTACGATCCGAACACCTTCGGCCAGCGCATCGGCACGTAGGGGCCCATGGTCAGGCCCGGGCGCGGTTGACGTCGGACTGGCTGAACTTCGCCAGGGTGGCGTAGCCGCGCACGATCGCTTCCAGCTCCTCGCGGCTGGCGACGTCGTCGAGCGTCTCGAACCGCTGCGGAGACCGGCTCTCCACCAGGTCGATCACGCCCTCGGGCCCGCCGCCCCGGTTCGTGCGCACGATCTCCGCCGTCGTCGGCAGGCGTTCCGCCTCGTAGGCCTGAAGCGCACCGGCCACGTCGCCGCCGCAGCCCGCCAGCAACGGCGCAAGGCAGCGGGCGTCGAGAATCGCCTGACTCGCCCCGTTCGAGCCCACCGGATACATCGGATGGGCAGCGTCGCCGAGCAGGGTGACGCGGCCGAAGGACCAGCGGTCGATCGGATCGCGGTCGCACATGGGGAACTCGTAGAAGTCGACGGTCTGGGTGATCAGGTCGATCGGGTCGATCAGGTCGAGCTCGAACACGCCGTCGACATACTGCATCAGGTCGGCCCGGTCGCCGAGCCGGCTCCAGTTCTCGCGCCGCGGCGGCGGACGGGTGCCGTCGCCCAGCCGTGCCACCACCGCCCAGTTGATCAGCGTTCTGCCGGGGCTGTCCGGGTCGTTGTAGATCGGGTAGCACACGAACTTGGCGTTCATGCCGCCGGCGATGATCATCGAGCGTCCGGTCAGGAACGGCGCGCCCTCCACCGCGCCGCGCCACAGCATCAGGCCGTTCCAGCGGGGCGGTCCCTCCTCGGGGTAGAACGTCTCGCGCACCTTCGAATGGATGCCGTCGCAGCCGATCAGCACGTCCCCGGTCGCGGTCACCGCTGTCGCGGTGTCGCGCCGTTCGAAGGTCGCGGTCACGGCGGTGCCGTCGTCCTCGAAGCCCGTGAGCTGGTGTCCGGTATGCACGTGGTCGTCGCCGAGACGCTCGCGCACCGCCTCCAGCAGCACGGCCTGCAGCTTGCCGCGGTGGATGGAGAACTGCGGGAAGTCATAGCCGGCATCGATGCCGCGCAGGTCGCGCCAGATCTCCTGGCCGAACCGGTTCTGGTAGATCAGCTCGTAGGTGCGGATGGCGACCGCGTCGAGCCTGTCGAGCAGGCCCAGGGCGGCGAGCTCCTTGATGGCGTGGGGCAGGGTGTTGATGCCGACGCCGAGCTCGCGAATCGTCATCGACTGTTCGTAGACATGGGCGTCGATGTTCTGCTCGTGCAGGCTGAGCGCGGTCGCGAGGCCGCCGATGCCGCCGCCGATGATGATTGCCTTCATGCTCGCCCCTCTCTTGCGTCCGCCTCCGCCCGGCGGCGGAGCCGACAGTCTTGCCGAGCCCATGCCCCCTGTCACGGTCTCGCTGGCGCCGGCTCCGCGCCCCCGGGCTGTCCCGACCCGGTCCGCCCGCCTCAGGCCGGCGTAACCATAGGCAAGGCGGAGGTCGGCCTGCGTTGACCTGGATCAATTCCAGATGATCGGCCGGCCTGGGTGATCGAAGCGCCCGCGCGCGCCATGCTAGAACCCACCGCGATGTTGCAGGGTCGGGTGCCGGGGAACGCAAGCATGGAGATCAGCGACGGCGATCCGGCCGACGAACGCGCATTCGTCGCCGCCCTGCAGGCGGGGGAGCGGGCCGCGTTCGAGCGGCTGGTACGCGGGCACGGCGGCCGGCTCCTCGCCGTCGCCCGGCGGATGGTCCGAGACGAGGCCATGGCCCAGGACTGCCTGCAGGACGCCTTCCTGTCGGTGCATCGCGCCATCGGCCGGTTCGAGCCCGGCGGATCGCTCGCCGGCTGGCTGCATCGCATCACCGTCAACGCCTGCCTGATGCGCCTGCGCAGCGCCAAGCGGCTGGCGGAAACCCCGATCGACGACCTGCTTCCGACCTTCGACCGCGACGGCATCCGCGTCGGTGAGCCCCGCACGGAGATCCGCGATCCGGAGGACGCCCTGGAGCGGGCGCGCATCCGGCAGTACATGCGGCAGAAAATCGATGAGCTTCCTGACGGCTACCGTATCGTCTTGCTGCTTCGCGACATTGAGGGATACAGCACCCGGGAGGCCGCCGAGATGGTCGGCGTCGGCGAAGGGGCGCTGAAGGTTCGGCTGCACCGTGCCCGCGCCGCGCTGAAGACGCTGGTCGAGCCGTTGTGGGACGAGTTGGGACGCTCATGATGACGCCGCGCAGGCTCAGATTCCGTATCCAGCACTGGCTGGAGGCCCGTCTTCCGGGACTGCTGACCTGTGGCCAGTTCGAAGCGCTGGTGGATGCCTATATCGACGGCGAGCTGGGCCCGGTCGCCCGGGCGACGGTGGATTTCCACATGCGCACCTGCCCGGTCTGTCTGCGGTATTTGGACGCCTATCGCAAGGTGCGTGACCTGGCCGGCGACTCCCTCACACCCAGCGAGGCCGAGGCCCTGGAGGCCGTGCCGGAGGATCTGGTCACCGCCATTCTCGCCGCGCGGGACGCCGAGCCCGGGCGGGGCGCCATCTAGCCGAAGAAAATCCGTCCGGACGGCCGGGGGGACATGCGTCTAAGGGGGTGCGTGCGCGGCCGTTGCGCCCGATACTGAATCCCTCACCGGGCTGTCTCATCGCAGGGCATAGGTTTTGGAAATCCGCTTTCCCATGTGGCTCCGGGTTGTCGACCGACCTGGGGCGACGGTGTTCGCCACCTTGTCGGCGACCGAGGCCTTCTCGCGCGCGTTGGTCGCCGGGGTGATCCCGCTGGAGGCGTACCGGCTGCTGGAATCGGCGCGGGACGTCAGCATCGCCTACACGGTGATCGGCGTGGTCGCCCTGCTGGCCAGCTTCGCCGTGCCGGTGGTCATCCGGGTGATCCGCCGCAAATGGATCTTCAGCGCCGGCTGCGCCTTCATGATCGCCGCCCCGCTGCTGATGCTGGCGGAGTCGGTCGGACCGTTCGTCGGCGCCCTGCAGTTCCGCGCCCTGGCGGTCGTCTGCGTCAACATCTCCCTCAACCTCTATATTCTCGACTACATCGCCCGGAAGGACTTCGTCACCGCCGAGCCGCGGCGGCTGGCCTTCATGGGGGTGGCCTGGTTCACCGGGCCGGGGCTGGGGATCTATCTGTACAAGACCTTCGGGCTGGAGGCGGTCTGTCTGCCGAGTGCGGTGTTCGCGGTGATTGCGCTCGCTTATTTCTGGGTGCTGCGGATGCGCGACGATCCGCGGGTCGCTCCGGCGAAGAAGCGGCCGCCCACGCCCTGGGCCAACATCCGCCGCTACCTGGCGCAGCCGCGTCTGCGGCTGGCCTGGGCGATTCCATTTGCCCGCAGCTCGTACTGGGCGGCGTTCTTCGTCTATCCGCCGCTCTATATCGCCAAGTACGGCGGCGACGAGATGCTGTCGGCGCTGATGCTGTCGGCCGGCCAGGGGATGCTGTTCGCCGCCCCGCTGGCGGGACGGCTGGCGCGGGAGCTGGGGATGCGGCGGGTGATCATCCTCGCCTTCATCTTCACCGGCGCGATGTGTCTGATCGCCGGGGCGACGCAGCCGTCGCCGGAGATGGTGGCGTTCCTGTTCTTCGCCGGCTCGGCCGGCGCGATGACCCTGGACGCGCTCGGCAACATCCCGTTCCTGCGCTCGGTCCATGCCTATGAGCGCTCGGAGATGACCTCGGTCTTCCGGACCTATATCGAGGTGTCGCAGTTGCTGCCCGCGGCGGTCTACGCGCTGCTGCTGCTGTATTTCCCGCTGACATCGGTCTTCATCGCCCTGGGCGCGCTACTGCTGGCGACCGCCTGGCTCTCGACCTATCTGCCGCGCCGGTTCTGAGCCGGCGCCGGGATCAGCGGGTGCTGCCGGCGACCTTGCGCAGCGGCTGGTCGTTCGCCACGTCGGCGAAGATCTCGGGGGCGACCGGTTCCAGCTCGACCACGTCGACCGCGACGACCACGTTCTCCGCGACCGGATTGCTGACCTGCTGCTCGGCCAGGGCGGCACGGCGCGCCTCCCGGTCGTCGCGCATGCTCGACAGGATGGCGGCGGCGATCGGCACCACGGCACCGATGACGAAGATCACGCACACGATCGCCAGCAGAAACGGATCGACGTTTCCGGTCCCGGCGGCGTGCAGGCTTTCGGCTCCCTGCGGCATGGTGCGCGTTCCTTATAGAAGAGAGGGCGAGGCTGGTCCGAAAAAGCAAAAATCGGCCCCGTTTCCGACGACCGACGCCATCATATAAGCGCTTCGTTACCAAACGGTTAGCTCAGGCGCGACGTCGATAGCTTGCGCGCGACACGGCACGTCGTTTTTGCAGTTTTTTCTGTCGTGATTTTCCGCTACACGACCCTCGTCACCAAGGCCGGGTCGGCACGGGTCGGGCGCGGTGGCTTACGAACATTTCCGGGATGCGTCGCCTCTGGCTTTCGAGCCGGTCGAGCGGCGCTTTTTCGTCCGACGCGCCTGTTTTGGGGGAGGCACGGGGTCATGGCTATTCGATTGGCGACACTGCCGGTGGATGAGGTGAAGGCGCTGGCCGGAGTGGTGGGCTTTCCGCGCTGGGCCGGCGACGTGACCGTCGATGACGCGCTCATCGACCATCATCTGGCCAATGACGACCTGATCGAACCGGATGACAGCCGCGATCCGAACGCGCCGATCCCGGCGGCCGAACATGCCGGACGGGTCGCCTGGCTGGTGCGCCATGTCGCCCGCGACGGCTGCTCGCTGACCCTGCGCGACGGTCGCATCCAGGACGGCAACCACCGGCTGGCCGCCGCCATGTACCGCGGCGACGCGCTGATCCGCGTCTGTTTCATGGACTGACGCGTCAGGCGGAGGGGACTTCCTCCGCCTCTGCCTCCGCCTCGAGCCAGGCCACCAGCGCCCGCACCTTCGGCATCGCCATCCGGTCCGGCGGCACCACCAGGTGATAGGCCACGCCCTCGTCGACCGGCGCCAGACCGGCGAAGGGCTCGACCAGCGCACCCGACGCCAGCGCGTCCTGGGCCATGATCCGGTTCTCCAGCACCACCCCCAGGCCCTGAACGGCGGCCCGCAGCGAGTGCGCCGACTGGGAGAAGCGCAGGTTGCGGGCGCCCCGCAGGCCGCCCAGACCCTGCGAGCGCAGCCAGGCGGTCCAGCCGGTCAGCCGCTGGTCGGAATGGATCAGGGTCTGACCGGCGAGGTCTCCCGGCCGGCGGATCGGGCGCGCTCCGTCGCGCAAGGCTGGCGCGCAGAGTGCGACCAGCCGTTCCGAAACCAGCCTGTTGCTGTCCAGGCCCTGCCAGGGCCCCATGCCGTAGCGGATGCTGGCATCCACCGCCTCGCGGCCGTAATCGATCGGCCGCGACGTCGCCTCGATCCGCAGGTCGACCTCCGGGTGCTCCGCCAGGAAGCGGGGCAGGCGGGGCAGCAGCCAGATCTCGGCGAAGCTCGCCGGGGCGGTCACCACCAGGGTCTCGGCATGGCCGCGCTCGGCGATCTCCGCCGTGGCGGCCCGCAGGGTCTCGAAGGCCGGGGCGATCTTGGAGAAATACACCTGGCCCGCATCCGTCAGCAGCAGCCGCCGGTTCAGCCGGTGGAACAGCTTGAGCCCGAGCGACTCCTCCAGCACGCGGAGCTGATGCGACAGGGCGGATGGCGTGATCGACAGCGCTTCCGCCGCGGCCTTCACGCTCAGCCGCGTGGCCACCGCCTCGAAGGCGCGCAGGGCGGTCAGGGGAGGGAGGGTGTCCATATCGGATCGAAATTCCTCAGCCGAATGCTGCAATAGTATCATTTGTCCGCCCGAAACCCGACCCGCATACTGCGTCAAAAGATGAACGCCGCTCAGGTGAGGCGGCGAAAATCAAACGGCGAGGGAGACGACCATGGGCAAGATGCTCGATCAGGCGGCGGTCGACCGCTACCACAGCGACGGATACGCCTATCCGATCCGGGTGATGAGCGCGGCCGATGCCGCCAGTTTCCGCAGACGGTTCGAGACCTACGAGACGGCGAATGGCGGCTGGTACGAGCTGTCCAAGGGTCAGAAGCTCTATCTGCTGCAGACCTGGGTCGCCGATCTGGTCCGGCACCCCAAGGTGCTCGACGCGGTGGAGGATGTGCTCGGCCCAGACATCCTGTGCTGGGGCACCTCGCTGTTCGTGAAGGACGCCAACAACCCGAGTTTCGTGTCCTGGCACCAGGACGCCACCTATTGGGGCCTCGACCGTCCGGACGTGGTCACCGCCTGGATCGCGCTGTCGCCGGCGACGCTGGAAAGCGGCTGCATGAAGGTGATCCCCGGCAGCCAGAAGTGGGAGCAGATCGAGCACCGCGACACGCTGGCCAAGGAGAACCTGCTGACGCGCGGCCAGGAGCTGGCGGTCGACGTGAACGAGGAGGAGGCGGTCGCCATGCCGCTGCAGCCCGGGGAGATGTCCCTGCACCACGTGCTGGTCGCCCATGCCAGCAAGCCGAACGAGAGCGACGACCGGCGCATCGGGGTCGCCATCCGCTACGTCGCCCCGCATGTGCGCCAGATCAACGGCGACAAGGATTCGGCCCTGCTGTGCCGGGGGGCGGACACCCACGGCAACTTCATCCACGAGACCCCGCCGGCGGCCGACATGGACGATGCCGCCCGGGCGGAGCATGCCCGGATCATGGCGTTCCGCCAGGGGGTTCTCTACAAGGGCGTGGCCGGAAAGCCCGCCCATACCGCGGTGTAGGGCGCGAACGGTTCGGATCGGGTCGATCTGAACCGAGGCTCGCCCCGTCATCTGTTGCTCGGGCGTCGCGTGGAGCAGGCCGTCGCCGGCGACCCATAGGGATCCGCTATCGCACCCATTGCCTCAACTCTGTTGAGGCATCGTCCCGGTTGGCGTAGGCTTGCCGGAGTGATGCGATTTTCCCTTCCAGGACGCCGAGATGGCCTATTCCTTTGAACAGTTCTGCCAGGACGCCCATGACGCGATGGCGGCCGATCCCGGCCGCGGCGGCAAGGAGCGGATTCGCGAGCAGCTCGAGAAGCTGCTGCAGAACGAGGACTTCGTCGAGCAGACATGCGGCCCGCAGGCCGAAATCGGTGTGCACCAGATCTATCGGGATCCGGAGTTCGATTTCGTCGTGCTGGCCCATATCAACGACGCGCCGCGCCAGTCGCCGCCGCACGATCACGGCTCGTCCTGGGCCATTTACGGCCAGGCGACCGAGTACACCGAGATGAGCGAATACAAGCGGCTCGACGGCGGTACGGGTGCCGGCGAGGCCGCCATCGAAAAAGTGAAGACCTATCGCCTGACACCGGGCGTTGCCGGTCTATATGATGTCGGTGCGATCCACGCGATCGACTACCCGGCGGGCGCGCGCTTCGTGCGTGTCACCGGGACGGACCTTGCGACGGTCGAGCGGTTGAAGTTCGACATGTCCGGCGGCAAGGCCGAGGTGATTCAGAGTGTTGGGGCAGGCTGAGGACGGGCCAGTGGCGGTTCAGATTCCGGTGAAGGATACAGACGCCGTGGAGACGCGGATCGAGGACCTGTGCGCCAAGCGCGGGCTGCGCATGACGGAGCCCCGGCGGGTGATCGCCCGCGTGCTGTCGGCCGCGGAAGATCATCCCGATGCCGAGGCGCTGTACGATCGCGTGAAGGAGGTCGATCCGACGATCTCCATGGCGACGATTTATCGCACGATGAAGCTGTTCGAGGAGATGGACATCGTCTCCAAGCGGGATTTCGGCGACGGCCGGGCCCGCTACGAGCCGCAATCCGGCCCGGAAGATCACCATCATCACATGATTGATGTTGAGACCGGCGAGGTTCTGGAGTTTTATAACCAGGAACTTGAGGATCTGAAGAAGAGGATCGCCCGCGACCTCGGCTTCGACCTTGTGGATCATCACCTGGAGCTGTTCGGCACCCGCCGGAAGAAGCAGCACTGAGCCGGAAGCTATCATGACGGACGTACGAGAGATCGTCGCCTGTAGCCCTTCTGCCGCCTGCCACCAGGCGGTCACCCGCACCTATGCGCAGATGCGCGAGAACGGCGCCGACGAGCGCGTGGCCTTCGAGGCGGCGCAGAAGGTCTATGCCTGGCACCATCCCGAAGTTCCGCGCGACCGGGTTCCCTACGTCATCGCCGACTGGCTGCCCTGACCGGAATCCGTTCCCGATCTCCATGAATTGTTAACCAAGCCGGCCGAAAGCCGGCTTTTCGGTGTCGAATGATGCGTAGGCGGCAATGCTGCATTGCAGCATCTGCGCTGGAAGCGGGCAGACGGCAGGATCATCTTCTGAGAAACGACTTAGAGATGGAGATCCCCGTGGCCACCTATCAGAGCTACTACAAGGTCAAGTATCACGACGAGTTCCAGGTGCGCTGGTCCGTCGAACAGCAGCAGGCCGCCAATGAGATGGCCGGCCGCCCGGCCCGCGCCGTGTCCGGCACCGTGGGCGCGGTCTATGGCGGCGCGATCGCCGGCACCGACGCCGATGCCGACCGCCGGGGCTAAGGCCCCAACACCTCCTACACCGTCATCCCGGGAGCGCCCCGGGCTCGATCCGGGGGCTGCCCGGGACCGAGCACAGACGCTGCCCCACTGGGTCCCGGCCGTCCCCCGGATCAAGTCCGGGGCACGCCGGGATGACGGCATTGGGAGAAGGTGGCGCTACCGCGCCGTCCAGCCGCCGTCGACCATGACCGACGATCCGGTCACCGAGCCCGAGGCCGGCGAGATCAGGTAGAGCGTCGCCGCCGCCACGTCCTCCAGCTGCCCGAGCTCACCCAGCGCGATCCGCGACAGGGTGTCGGCCTTGAAGGACGGGTCCTCGAAGAACGGCCGGGTCAGCGGCGTCTCCACGAAAGTCGGGCAGACCGTGTTCACCCGGATGCCGTGGCTTCCCAGATCCCAGGCCATCGCCTTGGTCAGGCCCTCCACCGCGTGCTTGCCGGCGCAGTAGACGGTCCGGTTCGGCGCGCCGACATGGCCCATCTGCGACGACATGTTGACGATCGTACCCTTGATGCCGGCCGAGATCATCCCGGCCGCCACCGCCTGGGCGACGAAGAAGCAGGCCCGCACATTGACGCCGAACAGCCGGTCGTAGGTCTCCACCGACACCTCGGTGAACGGCTCCGGCTGGTTCGAGCCGGCATTGTTCACCAGCCCGTCCACCGGCCCGATCCGCTCGATCGCCGCGCGGGTGCCCTCGATATCGGTGACGTCCTGCACCACCGTCTCGGCCGAGCCGCCCTGCGCCTCGATCTTCGCCTTCACCCGGTCCAGCGGCTCGGCCGACCGGCTCAGCAGGATGACGTGGGCGCCGGCCTCGGCGATCGCCTCGGCGCAGGCGGCACCCAGACCCTTGCCGGCCCCGGTGATCAGCACCCGCTTGCCCTCCAGACGGAAGCGATGGGCGACCCGGATCGGGCGGTCGTCGGATTGACTGTCGGCGGCCTCAGGCATTCTTGCCCCCGTATCGGCGCACGCGGATGTCCGCCTGCTCCTTGTGTCCGGCGAACCCTTCCAGGGCGCAGAGCCGCGAGCAGACCTCGCCGATCTTCACGCTGGCCGCGTCGGTCAGCACCCGCTGGTAGGTGCAGGTCTTCATGAACTTCCCCACCCACAGGCCGCCGGTGTAGCGCGCCGCCTTCATGGTCGGCAGGGTATGGTTGGTGCCGATCACCTTGTCGCCGTAGGAGACGTTGGTGCGCGGGCCGAGGAACAGGGCGCCGTAATTGGTCATGGTGTTCAGGAAGAAATCGTCGTCGGCGGTCATGATCTGCACATGCTCGCTGGCGATTTCGTCGGCGACCTTGGCCATCTCCGCCAGATCCTCACAGACGATGACCTGACCGTAGTCGCGCCAGGCCTGGGCGGCGATTTCAGCCGTCGGCAGGGTTTTCAGCTGGCGGTCGACCTCGGCCATGGTGTCGCGGGCCAGCTTCTCGGAGTTGGTGAGCAGGATCGCCGGAGAGGTCGGCCCGTGCTCGGCTTGGCCCAGCAGATCGACGGCGCAGATCTCGCCGTCCACGGTCTCGTCGGCGACGATCAGGGTCTCGGTCGGCCCGGCGAACAGGTCGATGCCGACCCGGCCGAAAAGCTGACGCTTGGCCTCCGCCACGAAGGCATTGCCCGGACCCACCAGCATGTCGACACCGCCGATGGTCTCGGTGCCGAGCGCCATGGCGCCCACCGCCTGAATACCGCCCATGCAGTAGATCTCGTCGGCCCCGCCGAGGTGCTGGGCGGCGACGATCGCCGGGTTCGGACGGCCCTGATAGGGCGGGGCGCAGGTGATGATGCGCTTCACGCCGGCCACCTTGGCCGTCACCACGCTCATATGGGCGGAGGCGACCAGCGGGTACTTGCCGCCCGGGACGTAGCAGCCGACCGCGTTCACCGGAATGTTCTTATGGCCGAGCATCACGCCCGGCATGGTCTCCACCTCGATGTCCTGCAGGGCCGCCTTCTGGTGCTCGGCGAAGCTGCGGATCTGGGTCTGGGCGAACCGGATATCCTCCAGGTCCGCCGGGTCGAGCTCGGCCAGCGCCTGCTCGATCTGTTCCTCGCTCAGCTTGAAGCTCTCGGGCGACCACTTGTCGAACTTCTCCGACAGCTCGCGCACGGCGGCGTCGCCCCGCTTGGCGATGTCCGCCAGTGTCGCCTCGACGACGGCGCGCACCTTGGCGTCGTCCTCCTGGCGTTCCTCGTCAGAGCGGGCGGTCTTCAGCCAGCGGGCCATCGTCGTCTTCCTCCACAGATCTCGGTTTGTCGTGGAGGACGGTGCCCCTGCGGCGGGGGGATTTCAACCGGGCTTCTTGGCCGGGGGCGGAAGCGAGAGCGTTCTGGTTCCTTTCCACGCACACTTCCCGGCCTCGTGCCGGGACCCACGCCCAAACCCGCACGGGCTCCGGGGAAGGTATCTCCATTGTCGACGCGCGCTTAGGCGTAGCCCCCGGCACGAGGCCGGGGAGTGAGGTAAGGAAATAAGGTTGCTTCGAAAACCTACTCCGCCGCGTCGCGGCCGCGGGTGGCGGTGCGGTCGAGCCAGTAGGGACGGGGGCCGTACATCTCGACCAGATAGTCGACGAAGGCGCGGACCTTGGGCGACAGGTGGCGGTTCGACGGGTAGACCGCGTAGATCGGCACGTCCTCGCTGACCAGGTCGTCCAGCACCGACACCAGCCGGCCGTCCTGCACGTACTCGCCGGCCACATGGGCGGCGAGCATGGTCAGGCCGGCGCCGGACAGGGCGAGCGCGAGGATGGAATCGCCGTGGTTGGTGGCGATCGTGCCCCGGGCGCGGACGATCTTCTCCTCGCCATCGACCCGGAAGTGCCAGTCGTTGATCGGGCTGCCCGGCTGCAGGGTGATCAGCGCGTGGTCCGACAGGTCCTCCGGCTTGGCCGGCACTCCCCATTTCTCCAGATAGCTCGGGGACGCCACCAGCTTGCGGTGGTTCGGGGCGAGCTTGCGGGCGATCAGCGAGCTGTCCTTGAGCTGGGCGATGCGGATGGCGAGGTCGACGCCTTCCTCCACCAGGTCCACCAGCCGGTCGGCGACCAGAAGCTGCACCTGGACCTCGGGGAAGCGGTCGAGGAAGCCGGGCAGGTGCGGGGCCACGTGGCGATGGGCAAAGGTCGAGGGGGCCGTGATCTTCAGCAGCCCGCGCGGCGAGCTATGTGCCGTGGTCACCGCCGCCTCGGCCTCGTCCACATCGGCGAGGATCCGCTTGCATCGGTCGTAATAGGCGGAGCCGACCTCGGTCAGGCTGACCCGCCGCGTCGTCCGGTTCAGCAGCCGCACGCCGAGCCGGTCCTCCAGCGCGGAAAGCTGCTTTGAGACGACCGACGGCGACAGGTTCATATGCCGCGCGGCCCCCGCCAGGCTGTTGTTCTCCACAACGGCCGCGAAAATCGACATTCCGGTCAGTACGTCCATAGCGGAACCATCCCCTTACCCGTCCAGAATTAATTCATCCGGAGCATGAATTCGATGCCATGTTACTTGATTAAGTACCCTCTGAAAAGTTTTACATCTCGGTCTCACAACGGCGCCGCGACCCTCTCAAGGCACCGATTTCACGGAGGTAGAGATGACCAGCATCGACATCACGCATGCCCCTCGCGGCACCGGCGCGACCGCTGTAACGGAGACGGTCGGCACCGGCCGCTGGACCGCCGCCGATCTCTCGCCGAAAGCCATCGACCAGGCCGTCCGCCATGGCCGCCGCCTGCGCTCCCAGGCCATCTCCGGCGCGGCGCGGGGGCTCGGCCGGTGGCTCTACGCAACCGCCAGAGCGGCGCTGGGACGACGCGCTACCAACAAGCTCGGCTGCGGCGAGTGCGGGGACATGATGCGGGCATAGGCACCCAGGACCGACGCTTGCACCGCGACGCGAACAACCGGCGGCGTCCTCTGCGGAGGGCGCCGTCGGTCTGTCCGCCCTCAGCGCGGACGTCGGACCATCATCGCCAGGACGTAGCGGCACGTCTCTTCCCCGTCATTGCGGTAACCGTGGCGGCAGGCGCCGTCGTAGTAGATCGAGTCGCCGGCCGCGAGCCGGTAGGTCTCGTGATCCAGGGTCAGGGTCAGGGTGCCCGCCTCGACCATCAGGTATTCGTGCGACCCGGCGGGATGGGGGCCGTAGGTTCCGGTATCCACCCCGGGCGGTACCGTGGTCTGCATCATCTCGAACTCGACGCCCGGGATGACCGGAGACAGGATCCGGCGGGTCCAGGCGCCGGGGCCGGGAACCACCACCTGATCGCCGCGCCGCAGCACCACGGCGCGGGCCGGGCTCTCGTCCTCCACCAGCCGGGCGATCGAGGTGCCCAGGCCGGTGGCGATGCGGTGCAGCACCAGGACCGTCGCCGCCTTCTCTCCGCGCTCGACCGATGACAGCATGCTGACGCTGATTTCCGCCCGACCGGCAAGTTCGGACAGAGTGAGCGATTGATCCTTGCGCATGGCGCGGATGCGCCGTCCGAGGGCCGCCAGGTCGAGGGGAGGTTCGTCTCTTGTCATTGATTCCTCATTAGTGAAATGTATCATCACTATCGTGGAAATCGAGATGCAAATGCGCGGGCGCAAACCGAAGGTCAGGCATGTGCGGGGGCGGGACACCGCATTCCAGGTCCTGCTCGGCCATAACGGCGGTCCGCCGCTGCCCTCGGCGGCGAGCTGGAACGCGTTCTGCTGGCGCAAGGCGGCGGCGGCCTCCCGCAAGACGCCGTCCCGGGAGGTGCTGGCGATCCGCATGCGCCGGGCCGCCGAACTCGGTCTCGACTACAAGACCTTCGCCGCGGTGCTGGCCCATGCCGGCGCCACGCCGAAGACGCTGATCGTCGTCCTGGCGCGCGACCTGGTGGCCCATGGCGCCTTCGGCCCGCAGATCACCGGCGCGGGACATCTGGCATTGCGCGCGGGTGTCGCCGAAAAGCTGGCCGGGCTTAGCCGTCCCGACATCGTGCTGGTCGCGCCGGCCCCGGCCGGCGGCCCTGTCCGCGCGGCGCTCGCCGACGCGCTCGCCGCCACCGTCCGGACGGTGGGGCGCCCGGTCGCCGCATGGGGCGTCCTGCCCTCCGCCGCCGCGCGGGAGACGGCGGAGGCACTGACCGGCCTGCTCGCCGAGGCCGGCCTTGCGCCCGGAACCGCCCTGCTGATCGCCGGCCCGGACACCTATCAGGACATCGCAACCCGCGCCCGCCTGGCGGGCGTTCTGTCGCCGCAGCGCTATTTCGGCCTGCCTTCCAAGCCTTGAGGATCGTTTCATGAAGACCAACCGGCCGCTCGCGCCCGAGACCCTCGCCGCCCAGGCGCTGGGCTTTATCGACCCGGAGAACGGCGCACTGGTACCGCCGGTGCACAGCGCCACCACCTTCGAGCGCCCGCCCGGCGGCATCGTCGGGCCGGGCTACAACTACACCCGCACCGACAATCCGACCTATGCCCAGGTCGAGGCCCTGCTGGCCCGGCTCGAAGGCGGCGAGGAGGCGCTGGTGCTCGCCTCCGGCATGTCGGCGGTCACGGCGCCGTTCCTGGCCCTGGGGCCGGGCGACCATGTCGTGGTGCAGGACGTGCTGTATTGGGGCGTACGGGCCTGGCTGAACGACTTCGCCACCCATTGGGGCCTCAAGGTCCAGTACGTGTCGGCCGGCGACCTGGACGCGCTGCGCGCCGCCATGCGACCGGGGGAGACCAAGCTGGTCTGGGTCGAGACCCCGGCCAATCCGCTGTGGAACGTGGTCGACATCGCCGCGGCGGCGGAGATCGCCCATGCGGCCGGCGCCCGTCTGGCGGTGGATTCCACCGTCGCCACGCCGGTGCTGACCCGCCCGCTGGAACATGGCGCCGATCTGGTGATGCACTCGGCCACCAAGTTCCTGAACGGCCACAGCGACGTGCTGGCCGGTGCCCTGATCACCGCCCGCGACGACGCGTTCTGGCAGCGCATCCGCACGGTGCGCAAGGATTTGGGCATGGTGATCGGACCGCAGGAGGCCTGGCTGCTGCTGCGCGGCATGCGCACCCTGCACATCCGCGTGCGCAAGGCCTGCGAGAACGCCCTGGCGATCGCTCAGGCGGTGCGGACCCATCCCAAGATCGTCGAGGTGCTTTATCCCGGCCTGCCGGACCATCCGGGCCATGCGGTGGCCCAGCGCCAGATGCAGGGCGGGTTCAGCGGCATGCTTTCCATTCGGGTCGCCGGCGGCAAGGAGGCGGCCCTGGAGACGATGCGTCGGATGGCGGTGTTCACCAGCGCCACCTCGCTCGGCGGCACCGAGAGCCTGGCCGAGCATCGCCGGTCGACGGAAGGTCCGGATTCGCCCGTGCCGGACGACCTGATCCGTCTGGCGGTCGGCATCGAGGCGGCCGACGACCTGATCAAGGACCTGACCCAGGCGCTGGACTTCTGAGGGCCCTGCGGCGCGGCGGGAACTGGGCCGGAGGCCGGTCTGCGGCACCCGCCGTCACCGAACTGACGCAGGACGCTTGACGGCAGCCGTCGGCGGCCCGTAGAAGGGGCGCGCATACGCCGTGCGGGGGTCGGGAGACCGGCCCTCGAATGCCCTCCCGGCGGAGGGGTGGCCGAGTGGCTGAAGGCGGCGGTTTGCTAAACCGTTTTAGGGGGAAACCCCTAACGTGGGTTCGAATCCCATCCCCTCCGCCAGCTCTCCCTCGTTTCATTGACGACATCCTGATCCGATCTCCGGCACTGCTCTCTTGTTGCAGTGCGAAAACGGGGGTGAGAAATCGTCTCCGGCCCGCTAGCCTGTGCAGGGAGGGGCACGCCCGTTCCGCTCGCCGTATTGCCGCCCGCCATGGAGACCCGAATGCCCGCGCCGCTCGTCCGGATCGAGACGTCCGATATCCTGCCGTCGGAAGCCGATGTCGTCGTCATCGGCGGCGGCATCATCGGCGCCTGCACCGCCTATTACCTGGCGAAGCGCGGGGTGCGGGTGGTGCTGCTGGAGAAGGGGCTGATCGGCGCCGAGCAGTCGAGCCGGAACTGGGGCTGGTGCCGCCAGCAGAACCGCGACGCCCGCGAACTTCCACTCGCCACCCGCAGCCTCGCGCTGTGGGACGCGCTGCCCGGCGAGATTGGCGCGGATGTCGGGTTCCGGCGCTGCGGGCTGACCTATCTGACCGACGACGCGGAACAGCTCGCCACCTGGAGCGCCTGGTGCGACTTCGCCCGAGGGCAGGGGGTCGAGACCCAGGTGATGTCGGCGGCAGCCCTGGCGGAGCGCGGCAGCGTCACCGGCAAGACCTGGCTCGGCGGGGTGTGGTCGCCCAGCGACGGCACCGCCGACCCGTCCCGCGCCGCGCCGATGTTCGCCAAGGGAGTTGAGAAATTCGGCGGCACGGTGGTGCAGAACTGCGCCGCGCGCGGACTGGAAACCCATGCCGGCCGGGTCGGCGCCGTCATCACCGAGAAGGGCGTGATCCGCACCGATCGGGTGGTCATGGCCGGCGGGGCCTGGGCCTCGTCCTTCTGCCGCCAGCATGGCATCCGCTTCCCGCAGGCGACCGTACGCTCGACCGTGGTGTCGGTCGCCGGCGCCCAGGACATCCCGGACGCGGTCTTCACCCCGGACAGCGCCATCACCCGCCGGGCCGACGGAACCGTCACCCTGGCGATCGGCGGCCGGGGCGAACTCGACCCGACGCTGCAGACCCTGCGCTTCGCCGGCCCGTTCATGCCGATGTGGCTGAAGCGGCGGAAATCGGTGCTGCCGGGTACCCTGCAGGGCCTGTGCTGGGGCCACGAGACCATGGTGCGCTGGGTGATGGATCAGCCGACGCCGATGGAGAAGGCGCGGATCCTCGACCCGACGCCGTCGCGGCGGGTGACGACCGAGACCCTGGAGCGGGCCCGCAGGGTGATGCCGGGGCTCCGCGACGCCACCATCCAGCAGAGTTGGGCCGGCTATATCGACAGCACCCCAGACGGAGTGCCGGTGATCGACGAGGTGGCGGAGCTGCCGGGCTGCCTGCTGGCGGCCGGGTTCAGCGGCCACGGCTTCGGCATCGGCCCAGGGACGGGCTACATGATCGCCGACATGGTCACCGGCTCGCCGAGCTACGTGGACACCAACCAGTACCGGCTGTCGCGCTTCGACAAAGGCGTGTGGGGCAAGGTGGCGGAGTTTTGACCGGTTCTGATTAGGCGGCGTCGGACATGTAGGGGTCGACCGGGGCGGTGATCCGCCCGTCGCGGATCGGCACGCAGGCATCCGGGAAGTCCTGGCGGAACCGGGCGCCGAGCGCGGTGGCCTTGTCGAGGAACTCCTCCAGCCGGTCCATGGCGCCGGTCGGCAGGTCGTGCAGCACGATCAGGGTCCAGGGCTGCGCCTTGCACTGGGCCAGCGCGGTTTCCACCCAGCCCTCCGGGTCGGCCCAGT
This sequence comes from Candidatus Endolissoclinum sp., assembly GCA_965228445.1. Lineage (GTDB taxonomy): Bacteria > Pseudomonadota > Alphaproteobacteria > Thalassobaculales > Thalassobaculaceae > Thalassobaculum. The sequence continues at coordinate 191,319 of OZ245813.1, forward strand.
CGCGCGGGATGGCGTTCCACAGCACGCAGGAATAGCCCTCGCCGGTCAGGTGATCGACCACGGCGCGGCGCAGCAGGCGGCCGTCCAGGTTGCCGCCGCCGCCGAACGGGCGGAACAGCCGTGTCCCTGCGCCGGCGTCCCGAAGGACGCGGTCGGTTCTGTCGATCTCGGCCTCGACCAGGTCGGGCGCGGGGTTCTCGCCCAGCGGGATGGAGTGGGTATAGGTGTGGTTGCCGATCCGGTGCCCGTCTGCCAGGGCGGTGCGGACCAGGTCCGGACCCTGCGGATGTTCCAGCTTGCTGCCGACCACGAAGAAGGTGGCCTTCAAGCCCCGGGCCCGCAGAATGTCGAGCACCTGCGGCGTGACCTCCGGGTCCGGGCCGTTGTCGAAGGTGAGGGTGAGGTCGAACATGGGCGCATCCGTTTGTTCCGGCGGTGCCCATACTCTCCCGCCAAGCGGGGTGCGGCACAACTCCCCGATCCGAAATCGCGCGCTGCAGCGCCGATGCAAAGGCATCCCGCGTCCTCCTCATATTGACAACGCACCCAGAGGGTTCCACTCCTTGGCCGAATACCGCGCCATGCACTAGCATCCGGGGCCGGATCGGGGGCGGCTTCCTCAACGGAGCCGCAAACCGGAAAACCGACCGTCTCGTGCCGACCAGAGGGAACGCCTGTGAAAAACTCAAGAACCGTCCTGATCGACCGCCATCCCGGCCGCTCGGCCCAGACCATCGGGCTTGCCCGCGAACTCGGCACCGACCCGGAACTGATCCACGAGCCGTCCGTCGGCGTCGTCGGCACCAAGGGCGACAGCCAGTGCTATCTGGGCGTCCAGGCGAAGGTCGAGGCGATCCACCAGACCCTGAAGAGCCATGTCGGCTCCGAGGCGGACAAGCTGCGCCTGCGGCTGGTGCAGCCGGAATACACGATCGCCACCTCCGACGGCATCCGCAACGGCACCCGCGAGATGCGCTACTCGCTGATCGGCCGCGAAGTCACCCATGACGCGCTGTGCGAGCATCTGGAGGCCACGGGCCTGGCCGGCACCATCGCCGTCGTCGCCTGCGACAAGCCGCCGGTCGGCACGCTGGCGGCCCTGCTGGAGCACAACCAGCCGGCCATCATCATGTCCGATGGGCCGATCCGTCCGGGCCACGATCCGAACACCGGCGAGGCCCTGGACATCGTCAGCGCCTATCAGGTCGCCGGCAATCCGGACGCCGAGTTCCGCCACCACATCTCCTGCCATGCCTGCCCGGGCTTCGGCAGCTGCGGCGGCATGTTCACCTACAACACGATGCAGACCTTCATCGGCGTCGTCGGCCTGCAGCCGCTGGAGATGGTCGCGCCGCCGTCGGACGACCCGCGCCGGCTCAACGAGTTCCCCGAGGTGCTGGTCAAGCACCTGGCGAACATGATCGCCAAGGACCTGAAGCCGCGCGACATCGTGGTGCGCGACAGCCTGCGCAACGCGATGATCGTCGCCATGGCGATCGGCGGGTCGACCAACGTCACCCTGCATGCGCCGGAAATCGCGCGGGCCGCCGGCTATGCCGATTTCTGGAAGGAGATCATCACACCGGAGGAGTTCAACCACCTGTCCCAGCATGTGGTGCCGGTGCTGACCGACGCCCGTCCCTACGGCAAGTACTCGATGGTCGATATCGACGCGGTCGGCGGCGTGCAGGTGATCGTGCGCGAGCTGCTGGAAGCCGGCCTGCTGAACGGCGACGTGCTGACCTGCACTGGCGAGACCCTGGCCGAGCAGGTCAAGCGGCTGGAGACCAAGAAGATCGACGGCAAGGTCGTCTACCCGGTCGAGAAGCCGTACAAGCCGACCGGCGGCCTGCGGGTGCTGGGCGGCAACCTGTCGCCGGACTTCTCCGCCATCCTCAAGCTCGCCGGCGTCGAGGTCGGCCTGGAGAACAACCGGTTCGTCGGCAAGGCGCGGGTGTTCGAGGGCGAGGTCGGGCTGCTCAAGGCCCTGGACGAGACGCCGGAGACCTTCGAGAACAACGACATGATTATCGTGCGCTACGAGGGTCCGAGCGGGGCGCCGGGCATGCCGGAGATGCTCGATCCGACCTCGCGCATCACCACGCTCTGCCGCGAGCGGGGCATCGCGGTCGGCCTGATGACCGACGCGCGCTTCTCCGGCGGCTCGGTCGGCCTGGTGATCGGCCATGTGGGGCCGGAAGCGGCCCTGGGCGGCCCGATCGCGCTGATCGAGGACGGGGACGAGATCGTCGCCGATCTCAACACCAACGAGCTGTCCTGCACCGCGCTGAACGACAAGGCGACCCGCGAGGCCCGTCAGGCCAAGTGGGACAAGGAGGTCGCCGACAACGGCGGCATCCATCCGAACTGCGGCATCGCCGATACCCGTCTGCTGCACCGGGCCCGCCACACGGCGGTGCCGGCGACCCGCGGCGGCGGTCTGCACCCCAACCGCGAGGTCTGGGTGCGCGACCAGCGCGAGGCCGAGCGCTCGGGCTTCTCGCCGAAGAACAAGTACCGGCCGCAGACCGACAAGACGTTCTGACCGACCACACGTTCTGACCGGCCACACGTTCTGATCGGTCCGGGAGAGGGTGCTCCGCTGCCGCTACCTATCGCTTCAACGGCGTGGGCGGCGGCAGCGGATCGACCCGGTCGGACGAGAGGTCGACCGGAAGGGTCAGGGTGCCGACATAGCCGTCCTCCGCGTCGCCCGACATGGACAGGGTCTGCTGGGCTAGCTGCTGCGGCGTGCTGTCCCGGAACACGCCGTCCCGCGGCACGCTGACCCGGCGCAGGGCCGCCAGCGCCCCGGCATAGGGGCCCTCGGTCCGGTAGGCCTCTGCCAGGGCCATCTCGGGCAGGGCGATCTGGGACGTGAGAAGCGACCGCGCGCCGGCAACGGCGGCGTCCACGCTTTCGAAGATCTCGAAATGGATATGCGGCCACCGCCCGGCATAGCAGCCGGGCACGATCGTGGTGACGCTCAGTTCGCCGTCGGAATCCGCGACGCCGACACCGCGCAGGTAGTTCGCGTCGGGGATGTCGTAGAGCGAATAGCGGCCGGCGGCGTCGCAGTGCCAGAGATAGATCGCGTGATCCTCCAGCGGGGTGCAGCCGTCGGCACTGACCAGGGTCAGTTCCAGCTCCAGCGTCACGCCGTCGGCCACCGGCATCATCGCCCCAAAGGAGGCGCGCAGGTCCTCGCGCACCACTCCGGGCTGCGGGAGGATGTTGAGCGCCCGCCCGCCACCCGCATCGCCGTTGCTGCCGTCTGCGGGAAACGGTCCGGCGGTCTCCCAGGGCAGGGCGAAGCACTGGGCGGCGTTGGCCGGAAGCCCACCCGCTGCGGCCAGACCCAGGCCGCCCAGCAATCTCAGCGCCCGGCGCCGTCCGATCATCCGCGGCAGATCGTGCTGGAAGCCGAGGTCGTGCTCGTCGATCGGCTGGCTCATGTGGCGGTCCCCCGGATATGGCGAAAGGTGTGCGTCCGGACGTAAGACGCGCTTACCCCCGGTTTCCGTCGGTGCGGCAAATCGACATCGGGTGCCGGCCGGCCCGCAGGCTGCTCAGGCGGCGCTGACCGCCGGCGGGGGCATGTCGTCCAGATAGTGCGACAGATCGGCGACCGTTTCGGTACCGAGCGTTCGGAACGTCCCGGCGGATTGCGTCAGGGCTTCCCGGTCGCCCGCGCGGGCACGGTCCTCCAGGCTTCCCGCCAGGCCGCCCAGTTCAGAGGCGCCGATGTTCAGGCACACCCCGCGCAGCGAGTGCAGGTCGCGCGCCAGTCCCGGCAGATCCTGCTCTCGGCCGGCCTGCGGGAAGGTGGCGGTGCCGCGTTCGATCTCCGCGCAGGCCTCGCGCACCAGGTCGACGAAGATGTCGCGGGGCGTGAGCGAGCGCAGGGTGGACAGGCGCTGGCGATCGATCCGCTCGGGAGCTGCTGCAGGCTCGTCCAGCTGCTTGTCCTGCGCCGGCGTCGTCTGGGGCGAACCGGCTTCCTTCTGGCCCGACGGGGTCTGCGGGCCGGGAGCGACCGCCGCCTTCAGGGTGTTCAGGAAGAGTTCGAAGTCCATCGGCTTGGTCAGATAGCGGAAGAACCCCTTGGCCATGCCCTCGGCCACGTCCGGCGGCATGGCCGAGGCGGTCAGGGCGATGACCGGAATGTCCCTGGTGGTCGGATCCTCGAGCAGGCGCGACAGCACCTCGTGCCCCGTCATGTCCGGCAGGTGGAGGTCGAGCACGATGACGTCGGGGCGCGTTTCCGCCGCCCGCTTGAGGCCCGCCGCGCCGGTCTCCGCCTGCAGGAAGGTGACGTCGGGCAGGGCGCTGACCGCATGCTCAACGATGCGCGTGTTGATCGGGTTGTCCTCGATGCACAGCAGGGTGAACGCGCCGACATCCGTCATGTCAGGCAGGGCGGGCGCCCGGGCCGAGACCGGCTCGGGCTCGACCTCTGCGTCGTGGCTGCGCGGCAGGCTCAGCCAGAACGTGCTGCCGGTGGGTTCCGCCGGCAGGTAGCCGATCTGGCCCGACATGGCGGTCGCCAGCTTCTTGCTGAGTGCGAGGCCGATTCCCGTCCCTTCGATATTGCCGAACTCGGCTCCCAGCCGCTCGAACGGCGAGAACAGCCGTGCCGCCTTGAGGGCGGAGATGCCGGGGCCGGAATCCGTCACCAGAATCGTTGTCTGGTTGTCGTCCTGCTCGACAGTGACCCGCACGAACCCGTTCGTCTTGTTGTACTTGATCGCGTTGGACAACAGGTTGAGCAGCACCTGGACCGAGCGCTGGTTGTCTGCCCGCACATTGCCGACGCCCGGGCCGATATCGACCTGCAGGTCGATCGAGCGGTGCTGGGCCAGGGGACGGACGCTCTCCACCGCGCGCTCGATCATGCTGCGCACGTTGATGCTTTCCAGGCTCACCTTCATCCGCCCGGCCTCGACGCTGGACAGGTCGAGCACATCGTTCACCAGGCTGAGCAGGAGCTGTCCGCTCGAGACGATGTACTCGCTGTATTCGGCGACCTGATCGTTCGACAGGTCGCGGGACCGCACACGCTGCAGGATCTCGCCGAAGCCGATGATCGCGTTCAGCGGGGTCCGCAGCTCGTGGCTCATGCTTGCCAGGAAATCCGATTTGGCCTTGTTGGCGGCGTTGGCCGCGTCGCGGGCCTGGCGGATCTCCTCATAGGCCATCTCGCGATCGGTGACGTCGAAGCGCAGGACCACGCGGCCGCCATCCGACGTCTTGCGCTCGACCATCTCGATGGCCCGGCCGTTGATATGGACCAGGGTGGTCGAGTTCGCCGCCATGTGGCGCTTCATGCGCCAGCGGAGCCACCCTTCCGGATCCTCGCGCGCCTCCTCGACCATGCCGCGCTCGATCGAGCGGCGCACGATGGATTCGAACGTGTCTCCGAGCTGCTCCACGAACCCGAGCCCCGTGGGCTGCTGCGACGGCGCGTTGCGGTAGATCAGCTCGTCGGCATCGTTGAACAGCATGAAGCCGCCCGGCAGCGCGTCCGTGGCGTCCTTAAGGCGCTCCTTGGCGTCGATGAAGTCGGTGATGTCGCGGGCGCTGCCGCGGTAGCCGGTGAAGGTGCCGTCGGCGTCGAAGACCGGAACGCCGCTGGTCCGGATCCAGCGGATGCCGGCCGGCGAGCGTCGGGGATACTCGAAGTCGGAGAAAGGGAGGTGCTGGTCGAGGACCGCCTGGTGTTCCTGCAGGGTGTTGGGGGTCGACATCAGCTCCCGGGCGCACATGTCGATTCGACGCTTGCCGATATGCCACTGGGCCGAGGCGTTCGAGGCCTGCTCGACCGCCTTCGACATCCAGACCATCCGGTGGTCGGCATCGGTCTCCCAGAACCAGTCGCCGGACGCCTCGGCATAGTCGCGGAAGCGGGCCTCGCTGTAGCGCAGCCGTCGGGCGACGGCTTCCCGGCCGTCGATCTGGATGTAGAGCGCGGCGGCGATCGCGACGAGCAGGAAGACCACAAGTGCCAGCCGCCAGACGCTGCCAACGAGCTCATCGAAGAACGGCGCCAGCGCGTCCTCCTGGCTGACCGAGGTGGTCAGCACGAAGCGGCGGTCCTCCGTCGTGGCGAAGCCGACGATGGGCGAAGCGTCGCCGTGCAGGTTGTCGGGGGTGAAGATCCCGGAACCCGCGGCGCCAATCGCTCCGAACCGAAAGACCGGCTCCTTCGCCTCGGGTGCGCCGGGGTCGGCGCTGGCCGGATATCGGGCGAGCACCGCGCCGTCGAGCCTGGACAGGGTGACCACGGCGTTGCGGCCCAGATCGGCGGCGGCGAACACCTGGGCGAAGTACAGCGGATCGACCGTGCCGTAGACCAGGCCGGAGAAGGCACGGTTGGCATCGGCCATGCTGCGGCCGGCGAAGAAGACGTTGGTGCCGAGGATGCTCGAGTAGAACTGCTCGGAGATGTAGGGCGGCGCATCCGGATCGTTGACGCTGCGCAGAATTCGGAAGGCGGTGGTGTGGGCGATGTTGAGCGCCGGCGGCATGACCGAATCCGACGTGGCGAGCCGGGATCCGTTCCGGTCGACCCAGCCGATCGTCTTCAGCACCGGCGACCCGCCATGCACAGCGACCAGCATCCGATGGATGGATTGCGCGCTGAGCTGGCCGGCCTCGGCCTCCCCGCGGATATGGGCGATCTCGCTGAGGGCGGAGTCTATGCCGTCGACGACGCGGGCGGTGTGCTGGGCCAGCAGTTCGGAGTTTCGACGCGCGTTCTCCTGCGTGCGCGCGATCTCCTCATAATACTGGTTCCCCTTGTCCCAGGCGAAGGCGGAGACGAGCGCCAGCAGGCCGACCGTCGCGCCGATCAGCACCTGATGTTTCGGTCTCACGATCTGCCAGGAGAGGCCCAAACCCGAACTCCACCGAAGAATATTCGAGGGAGTTTTGATCCATATCGATTAGGAATACCTTAACGGCCGGGGAATTTCGCGCCGGCGGCGGGCTCAGCCGTAGTCCACCGGGGTTGCGTCGCGGCCCTCGCGGTGCCACTGCCAGTAGGTGTCCTTCAGTCGGGTCGAGATCGGCCCCGGGCGGTCGTTGGACAGGATCGTGCCGTCGATCCGGGCGGCCGGCATGACTCCGCCGGCGGTGGTCGAGGTGAAGATCTCGTCGGCCTCACGCAGTTCGTCGGCCGTGATCGCCCGGATTTCCCAGGGGATGCCCAAAGCGTCGCACAGGTCGAAGACCGTCTGCCGGGTTATGCCTTCCAGCGCACCCCGGTCGGGGGAGACGACCGTGCCGTCCTTGACCATGAAGACGTTGAAGCCGGGGCCTTCGGTCACCAGACCGTCGGCATCCAGTAGCACCGCATTGTCGGCGCCGGCATCCTCGGCCTCGAACATGGCCCGCACCAGGTCGCCCCAGTGGAAGTTCTTGATGGTGGGATCGACGCTTTCCGGCGCGATGCGCGGGGTCCTGGCGACGATCAGATGCGCGCCGCGTTCCTGCACGTCGGTCGGAATGACGTCGATCCACGGAATGGCGTAGGCGTAGAATCGGTTCTGCATCAGGCTCGGCCGCCGCGGCATGCCGGGCAGCGGTACCCCGCGGGTGGCGATCATCGCCACATAGGCCTCGCGCAGGCCGGACAGTCGGACGCATTCGGTGAGGATGTCCGCAATCTCCCGGCGCGAGTAGGACAGGTTCATGCGCAGCCCGGCGACCGACCTTTCGAACCGGGTCAGGTGGTGATCCAGCCGGAAGAACGCGCCGCCCCAGACATGCACCACGTCGTAGGTCACGTCCGACTTGCCGAAGCCCCAGTCGAAGATAGAAATCGACGCCTCGCCGGCCGGGACATAGCGGCCGTTGCAGAAGGCGGCCCCTTTGGAGAAATCGGCGCCGGCCTGGGGATCGGGCGCGGTCAGATCGTTCATGACGGGTCCTCTTCCTGCGTTCCCGTACAGAGTGCGCCTGGGCTAGGACTGAGGAAAATAGACAAAATCGCCAAGGGAGAGACCGCATGCCCCAGGATCGCAATCAGGACCACATTCAGGATCACATCACCGCCGAGACGCTCGTCGACCGCGAGAAGATCAAGACGCTGAAGGCCCAGTACTGCCGCTTCCTCGATACCAAGCAGTGGGACCGGCTGGGCGGGCTGTTTCTCGAGGAGGCGACGTTCGAGGGCTTCGGCTCGGCGCCCACCGGCTCCAACGCCGCCCAGTTCGTCGCCGGTGCCAGCGCGCGGCTGCAAAAGGCGCTGACCGTACACCACTGCCATATGGCGGAGATCGCCTTCGAGGCGCCGGACCGGGCGCGGGCGGTCTGGGCGATGGTCGACGTGGTCCAGTTCCTCGACGGGCGCGAGCCGGTCGAAGCGCCGGGGCACAGCGGCTTCACCGGCTACGGGCACTACGAGGATTCGTACCGGCGGGTCGACGGGGTCTGGTATTTCGCCACCAAGCGCCTGTCGCGGATCCGCATAGACCCGATCCCGCACGATCACCCGGCCGCGTTGACCAACCGGCTGAAGGCGCATGCCGACTGGGTGCGGTTCTCCGAGGCCTGATCGGGCCGGACCCGTGGGTCAGTCGCCGGTGCCGGTGCGGTCCATCGGGTGGTCCGGAACCAGGGCCAGATGCCGGGCGGCGGGCAGGTGCACCGTGACCCGGGTGCCGATGCCGAATTCGCTCTCCAACGTCAGCGTGCCACCGTGCAGTTCGGCCATTTTGCGGGCCAGCGGCAGGCCGAGGCCAGTGCCTTTCTTGCGATGCGACGCCCCGCCCTCGGCGCGGCCGAACGGTTCCATCACCTGGTCGAGGGAACTGGCGGGAATGCCGGAGCCGGTGTCGGCGACGACGAACGCGACGCATCCGTCCGGCTCGACCCGGACCTCGACCGCCACCGTTCCGTCCTTCGGCGTATGCTTCACCGCATTGCCCAGCAGATTGATCAGGATCTGCCGCATCTTCACCGGATCGATCAGCAGCGCCATGCCGTTGCGGTCCATGCGGGTCTCGAGGCGCACGCCGCCCTCGTGGGCGAGGGGAGCGATCACCCGGAGGGTCTCGGCGAGCAGGGCGGCGACGTCGGTGGGCTCCTCCGACAGGGTCTCGCGGCCGACCTCGATCCGGGCGATGTCGAGCAGGTCGTTGATCACCTTCAGCAGGTGCTGGCCGCTGTACAGGATGTCGTCGGCGAACTCCTTGTAGCGTCCGGGCTCCATGCGGCCGAAGAGTTCGCGCGACATGATCTCGGAGAAGCCGATGATGGCGTTGAGCGGGGTCCGCAGCTCGTGGCTCATGGACCACAGGAACTGGGTCTTGGAGTCGTTGGCCCGGTCGGCCTCGCGTTTGGCAATCTCCAGCTCCCGGGTCCGCTCCTGAACCCGACGCTCCAACTCCTGGTTCAGGGCCGCGAGCGCGCTCTCCGACGCCTGCAGCCGTTCCAAGGACTCCTGAAGCTGCCGCTCGCGCTCGGTCTCCGACAGGACGAGACTGTTATAGGCGCCGACCACGAGACCCATCTCGTCGCGGCTGTTCCACAGGATGATGCTGCGCGACCCGGACCGGGCCGACCGCAGGATGCCGTCGGTCAGGCGGTTGACCGGGCGCCAGATCAGGAACCGGTAGGACAGGCCGCCGGCGATCAGCACGGCCAGGAAGGCGACCGAGATCGCGGTCAGGCCCAGCAGCATCTCCAGGTTGCGCACCTCGATCAGTTCGGCGTCTGTGAAACCCGCCCGCAGCATCCAGGTGCCGTGATCGTCGACGGGAAGCTCGAAGTAGTGACCTTCGGGCGCCGCGGCGCAGCCCTGGGCGGCCGGCAGGGCGGCAGCCACCGACGCGCCGTTCCTCAGCTCGGCGCAGAGGAAGGCGCGGTCGGAGGCGAGGGGGGCGAGCAGATCGCCGACGAGGGCCGGATTGGCGTAGGCATCATGTCGCGAGATCGCACTGGCGGCCCGGGCGGACAGGTTGCCGACCCGGGACGTCAGTAGGGCATCGTCCGTCTGGTGCATCAGATTGAAGATCAGCCAGGCGCACGGCACGATGATCAGCAGGAAGGCGAGACTGACGATGGCAAGGAACCGGATATGCAGCCGCTGCAGCCAGGGCGGCCGCGACGGCATATCCCGATCTTGGGGTGCCTGGGCAGCCTGGCTCACGGCTACCTCGTGACCTTCCCGGCGGCCATCAGGTCCTGCAGCAGTGCGCGGTCGGCGACGGCGGTGTGGAACACCGCGTACCCGCTGCCCTGGCGGGCCATGTAATAGTCGATCGGAATGTTGTTCCCGGCATCGTCACGGAAATCGAAGCACAGGACGAAGTGATCGCCGTAGACCAGGATCATCGGGTGGGCGGTCACCGGGTGGAGCCGCTGAACCTCGCCGCTGGTGCGGTCGAGATGGAGGATCACGCCGTCGACCGTGCTGCGGTCGATATGGCGCTGCATCGCCGCCTGCAGCGCGGCCTTCTCGGTCAGGCTCGGCGGGGTTCCGGCGGAGGCCGCCGCGGTTCCCAGCCAGAACAGGGCCGCGGCCAGCAGAGTTACGCGTATCGCAGTCATCGAGGGGGACTCATCACCGTTGCGTTGCACTTAAAATGCACACGCCAACTTAAAAAACGGTGAAGTCGCGTCCCGACGAGCGGCGGGGTGCCCGGGCCGGTCAGCCGGCCAGCATCTCTCTCAGGGTGTCCACGAGCCGGGCCTCTTCGACCACGGTCTGATCGCCGGTGGCCAGGGTCTTCACCTGCCAGGTGCCGGCGGCGAATTCGTCCTCGCCGGCGACCAGGGCCAGCTTGAAGCCCTTGCGGTCGGCGTATTTGAACTGCTGGCCGACCTTGCGCTGCTCGGTGGCGACCTCCGCCCCGATCCCCGCCTTGCGCAGTTTGCCGGCGACGGTCAGATAGCGGTCGAGCTTGTCCAGGTCGAGCACGGTGACGAGCACCGGCGCGGTGGTCGCCTGTTCGACCGGCAGCAGCCCCGCCTCCATCAGGCGGGTGACCAGACGGGTCAGGCCGATGGAGATGCCCACGCCCGGCAGCTTGCGGTTGGTGTAGAGCCCGGCAAGGTTCTCGTACCGCCCGCCGGAGCAGATGCTGCCGATTGACGGGTGGTCGACCAGGGTCGTCTCGTAGACCGTGCCCGTGTAGTAGCTGAGGCCGCGGGCGACGGAGAGGTCGAGGATGAAGGTCTCCGGCGTCAGGCCGAGGCTGGCCGCCGCCCGGGCGACGGTGGTGAGTTCCTCCACGCCGGCCGCGTAGGTCTCGTTCAGGCCGTCGGCCGGGGCCAGCTCCAGCAGCTTGCCGATGACCTCCTCGGCCGGGCCGCGCAGGGAGACATAGGCCATGATCTGGTCGAGCTGGCTGTCTTCCAGCGTGTAGGTCTCGGCCAGTTCCTTGCGGATCTCGTCCGGGCCGACCTTGTCGATCTTGTCGATCACCCGCATGGCGTCGGCGATGGCGGCGGTCGGGATACCGGTGCCCGACAGGAAGCCTTCCAGCAGCTTGCGGTTGCTCATGCGGATCTGGAACGGCCCGATATTCATCTCCTTGAAGATCCCGTCGATGATCGCGGGGATCTCCGCATCGGTGATCAGGCTCAGCGTCTGATCACCGACCACGTCGATGTCGCACTGGATGAACTCGCGGTAGCGCCCGGCCTGCGCCCGCTCGCCGCGCCAGACCGGCTGGATCTGATAGCGGCGGAACGGGAAGGTCAGCTCGCCCGCATGCTGGGCGACGAAGCGCGCCATCGGCACGGTGAGGTCGAAGCGCAGGGCGAAATCGGTGTCCTCGCCGCCATCGGCGATGCGGTGGACGCCATAGACCTGGCGGTCGACGCTGTCGCCGCCTTCCTTGGCCAGCAGCACCTCGCGCAGCTCGAAGGCCGGGGTGCTCAACGGCACCGCACCGGCCAGCTCGAAATGCTTCCGCACGATTTCGACGCAGCGGTTGAAGGTGATCTGCTCGGCGGGCAGGAACTCCCGCAGGCCGCTGATGGAACGGGGGCGAATCATGGCGTGCCGCTTCCCTTGTCGAAGTGCGTGTCGGCGCTCGCTGGCGCTGGGGCCTCTGAACTAGAAGTTTGGACGGGCGGGGGCAATAGGAGAGTGCGGGGAGGGGGCGGGACTGTTCAGCTGACTCTCCCGTCATCCTGAACTCGATTCAGGATCAAGCCGCCGGCGTCTGGTGCTTGATCCTGATTGGCATCAGGATGACGGGAGGGGGAGGGAGCGGGAGGAACTACCCCCGCTTCGCCGCCGTCGCGGCCGCATCGACGCTGCCGTCTGCCCCGATCACCACGCCGAACGCATCGGCCGCCGTCGCCACCGAGATCAGCCCGTCCGCCACGTCGTCGGCCACCGCCTGCGGGTCGCGGGTCAGCGGGTCGCCGTAGCCGCCGCCGGCGGGGCCGAGGCAGCGGAAGCGATCGCCCTTGGCGATGCGCATATGCGGCACCTTCGACGGCAGCTCCCGCACCGCCCCGGACGGCGTGTGCAGGCGCAGCTCGGCCTGCTTGCCCGAGGCGCCGCCATCGAAGCCCCACGGCGCAAAACCGTGGCCCTCGCCCTCCACCGACGCGCCACCGTCGGCCAGATACTCGAACTCTCGGACCGAGCCGAGGCCGCCGCGCCACTTGCCCGCACCGACGACGTCCTCGCGCAGTTCGTATCGCGACACCCGAAGCGGCAGGTGGGTCTCGATATCCTCGATCGGGTTGTTGCGGGTATTGGCGTAGAGCGTATCGACCGCGTCCATGCCGTCGCTGCCGGGACGCCCGCCGTAGCTGCCCTCGAAGATCTCCATATGGACCCAGTGCTTGCCGGCATTGAGACCGGAGAAAGCGATGACCTTCAGGTTGCCGATCCCGGCCGACACGTTGTGCGGCATGGCCTGGGCCAGGGCCTTCATCACCGTGTCGGCGAGCTGGTTGCCCGGGCAGAAGCGGGCGATGGTCGGGGCCGGGAAGATCGGGTTGGCGAGGCAGCCGTGCGGCGCCTTGATCTTGATCGGCCGGGTCAGTCCGTCATTCACCGGGATATGGCCGTGTACCGCCGTGTCGAGCAGCACGGAGCGGATGGTCAGCCAGATGGCGATATCGGCCGTGCCGACCAGCGGCATGTTGATCGGCGCGTCGTCCACCTGATCGGCGGTGCCCTCCAGGTCCACCTCGATCTCGTCGCCGCGCACCCGCAGGTTGACGCAGATCGGCAGCTCCTTCTTCTTCGGATCGGCGGAATCCAGGAAGCCGTCGATATAAGTGGTGGCCGAATAGTCGCCGTCCGGCAGCTTGGCGATGGCGCCGCGCATCAGCCGCTCGGCATGCTCCATGGCACCCTCGCAGGCGGCCTCCAGGGTCTCCACCCCGTAGCGTTCCATCAGCTCCTCGAAGCGCTTGGCACCGATGCGGGCGGCGGCGATCTGCGCCTCCATGTCACCGACAACCATGTCGGAGACCCTGATGTTGTCGCGCAGGATGTGCCAGACCGGATCGACCTTTCGGCCCTGGTCGTAGACCTTGATCGCCTTGAACTGCAGGCCCTCGGCATAGGCGTCGATGGCGTCGACGATGCCGCAGCTTCCAGGGGTCAGCGCGCCGATATCCAGGTGGTGGGCGGTGGTGCCGGCCCAGGCGATCAGCCGCTCGCCGTGGAAGATCGGCACCATGAAGGCGACGTCGGGGCCGTGGCTGGCGCCGGAATAGGCATCGTTATGCATGATCACGTCGCCGGGCCGCACGATCTCGCCGCGCTCCGACAGGATCTTGTTGATGCCGTGTATGTAGCCGGGGATCGGGCCGGATTGCAGTGGCGTGGACTGGGCGCTCTCGGCGAGGCCGCGGCCGCTCGCATCGACCAGGCCGGCGCCGAAATCCTCCGACTCCCGGATGATGGAGGAGTAGGACATGCGCATCAGCCGGTAGCCCATCTCCACCGCGATGTTCTCCAGGGCGCCCTGGATGACGGCGATTGTGACCGGATCGACGCTCGGCTTGCTCTGAATGGTCATCACGCGTCTCCTTTGTTCAGAAGCAGGTTTCCGGCGGCATCGGCGCGGGCGGTCCAGCCGGGCGGGACCACGGTCGTCGTGTCGGTCTGCAGGATCACCGCCGGGCCGGGCACCTCGGTGTCGAGCGGCAGCTTGAAGCGGTCGAGGAAGGGTGTGGGCAAGGCTTTGACGCCATCGGCGGTGGCGAAGACGGCTTCGCCTTGACGAACAGTGGCCGCTTCAACGTTGTCGCCGCCGGGGAAGGAGGGCGGGGCGATCTTGGCGGCCTCGCCGTTCGCGGTGACGCGGATGTTCACGATCTCAACCGGGCTGCCGGGGAAGGCGTGGCCGTATTCGGCCTCGTGGGCGCGGGCGAAGGCGGCGAGCACGTCCTTTATCACCGCCTCGGTCACCGCGCCGTCCGGGAAGGCGACCCGCAGCTCGTAGCCCTGGCCGACATAGCGCAGATCGCCGGCGCGCTTGTAGCCGACGCTTGCCGGATCGACCCTGTCGGCGGCGAGCTGAGCGCCCAGATCGGCCTCCATCGCCGCGAAATCCTCGTTCAGGCGGGCGAGGTCGATATCGGTGGAGACCTGGAACTCGGTCTTCACCGCGTCGTATTTCAGGTCGGTGGTCAGCAGTCCCACCGCCGAGGTGATGCCCGGCCAGGCGGGGACCAGGACGGTCGGAATGCCCAGCAGATCGGCCACGTCGGCGGCATGCAGCGGCCCCGCCCCGCCGAAGGCCACCAGGGCGAAATCGCGCGGGTCGAGACCCTTCTGCACGGTGCGCGAGCGGATGGCGTTGGCCATGTTGGCGTTGACGATGGTCAGGATGCCGGCCGCCGTCTCGTGCACGCCGAGCCGGACCTTCTCCGCGAAACCGGAGATGACCGTCTGCGAGGCGTCGACATCGAGCGACATCTCGCCGCCCAGGAAGTTCTTCGGGTCGAGCCGGCCGAGCACCACATGGGCGTCGGTCACGGTCGGCTGGTCGCCGCCATGGCCGTAGGCGGCCGGACCGGGGCGGGCGCCGGCACTGCGCGGGCCGACCCGCATCGCCCCGCCCGCATCCACATGGGCTATGGAACCGCCGCCGGCGCCGATCGTGTGGATGTCGATCATCGGCGCCAGCACCGGATAGCCGCCGATCCAGGTGTCACGGGCCGTCGCCTCGGCGAAGGCGCCGTCCACGGTGATGCCGATATCCGCCGAGGTGCCGCCGATATCGAGCGTGATCAGCGACTTGTGGCCGGAGAGATCGCCGCTCCACGCGCCGCCGAGCACACCGGCCGCCGGGCCGGAGAGCAGGGTGAGGATCGGCTTCTCGGCCACCATCTTCGCCGTCGCCGCCCCGCCGTTGGAGCCCATGACGTGCAGGTCACAGCCGAGGTCGTTGTCGCGCATCGCGCTTTCCAGGTGGCTGACATAGTCGCGCACCTTGGGTGCGATGAAGGCGTTCATCGCCGCCGTGGTGAAGCGTTCGAACTCGCGGAACTGCGGGGCGACCGAGGCGGAGGTGGTCACGAACGCTTCGGGATATTCCTCGGCGACGATCTCGCGCGCCCGCTCCTCGTGGGCCGGGTTCAGGTAGGAGAACAGGAAGCCGATGGCGATGGCCTTCACACCGGCCGCCTTCAGCTCGCGGGCGGCCTGGCGCACCGCGTCCTCGTCCAGCGGCACCAGCACCTCGCCGCGCGGCGGCGCCAGGCGCTCGGTCACGGTCTTGCGGTGACGGCGCTTGACCAGCGGGCGGTCCTGCCAGGGGATCTCCTGCATAATGGAGTAATGCTGCGGACGCTGGTGCCGGCCGATATGCAGGATGTCTCGATAGCCCTCGGTGGTGATCAGTCCGGCCTCGACGCCGTTGTATTCCAGCACCGCGTTGGTGGCGATGGTGGTGCCGTGCATCAGGTGGTCGATGTCGGCGGGATCCACGCCGACCCGGCGGCAGAGTTCCACAGCACCTTCGACCACGCCGCGCGACGGGTCGTCCGGGGTGGTGGGCGTCTTGTGGATCACCGTCTCGCCCTTGTCGGTGTCGGTATAGACCAGATCGGTGAACGTCCCGCCGACATCGACGCCAATCAGTTTCATGCTTGTCTCCGCGCCCGGACGGGCGGCTTGGGGTGGGAGGCGTCCCGCTACTCGGCCGCCTTGAGTGGATCCTGGGGCGCGTGGCGGCAGAGGCCGCCGGAGTAGGGCTTCACCCGGGGTGGGGCATAGGCACCGCGCTTGCAGGTCTTCAGACCGAGACCGGCCAGCGCCTCGGCGAACTTCACCGCCGCCGCCACCCCGTCGATAACCGGTACGCCGGTCTCCTCGGTGAGCGCCTCGGCCAGATCGGTCATCCCGGCGCAGCCGAGCAGCACGGCCTCGGCGCGGTCCTCCTCGATGGCGGCGAGCACCTGCTCGCGCACCTTGGCGGCGGCGGCACCGCCTTCCTCTTCCAGCGCCAGCACCGGGATGGACGCAGCGCGCACCCGGCGGCAGTGGCGCTCGAAGCCGTATTTCAGGGCCAGAGTCTCGATGATCGGCACCGAGCGGTCCAGGGTGGTGACGACCGAGAAGCCATGGCCGACCATGGAGGCCGCGGCCATCGCCGCCTCGCAGATGCCAACCACCGGCACGTCGACGATCTCGCGGCAGGCCTCCAGGCCCGGATCGTCGAAACAGGCGATGACCACCGCGCCGGCACCGGCGGCGACGCCGTTGCGCGTCTCCTCCAGCAGGCCCGGAAGGCAGAACGCCTCGTCGTAATGCCCCTCGATGCTGATCGGGCCGTCGGCGGGGTTCAAGGCGACGATCTCCGTGCCGGCCGCGGCGACCGCCATCGCGGTCTCGCGGATCTTGTCGGTCATGGAGGCGGTGGTGTTCGGGTTGATGACGAGAATGCGCATGATCAGACCATTCCTTTGCCGGCGTCGGAGCCGTGGCGACGCTGGCGGGCGCGGATCAGCAGCACACCGCCCAGGCTGATCCCGATCACCAGCAGGGACAGCGCGGTGGTGTAGGCGCCGAGCGCGTAGATCACCGGGGTGGTGACGTTGGTCTGCATCGCCTGCAGCTCGAGTGGCAGTGTATTCAGCGCGCCGACCGACTGTGAAGTGCGCGCGATCTCGTCATAGGACAGGGTGAAGCCGAACAGGGCGACGCCGATCAGGCTGGGGCCGACGATCGGCAGCACCACGTAGCGGATGGTCTGCCAGCCGGTGGCGCCCAGGTCGCGGGCCGCCTCCTCGTAGGCCGGGTCGAACCGGTTGAAGACCGCGAACATGATCAGCAGGCCGAAGGGCAGGGTCCAGGTCAGGTGCGCGCCCAGGCCGGAGCTGTACCAGAACCGCTCGATCCCCAGCAGCTCGAACAGCGAGCCGATGCCGAGGCTGACGACGATGGACGGCATGATCAGGCTGGCGATCACCGTGTAGAACAGCACGCCGCCACCCCTGAAGTGCCGGCGGAAGGCGAGGCCGGCCAGGAAGGCGATCACCACGGTCAGCACCATGACGATCAGTCCGAGCCGGATGGAGCGGGAGAAGGCGCCCCAGATGTCGCCGATCGGCTGGTCGCGGAAGATGTCGGCGAACCAGTGCAGCGACACCCCGTTCATCGGGAAGGTCAGCCCGCCGTCCGGTCCCTGGAACGCCAGCAGGATGACCGCGAAGAGGGGGCCGTAGAGGAAGATCACGAAGGCTGTGAAGACCGCCGCCAGGACGTAGAAGCTGCGTGGACGCGCGCCGGCCTGCATCTCACAGCTCCTTGCGGATATCGGCGAAGCGCATCAGCACGGCGATCAGGACGATCACCACACCGAGCAGCACCATGGCGTTGGCGGCGGCGGGCGGGAACTGGAGATAGGACAGCTCGGTGGCGATCGCCTTGCCGACCGAGGCGACCTGGCCGCCGCCGAGCACGTTCACGGTGACGAAGTCGCCCATCACCATGGCGATCACGAAGATCGAGCCGATGGCGATGCCCGGCTTGCACAGGGGAATGACCACATGGCGGACCGTCTGCCAGCCGGTCGCACCGCTGTCGACGGCCGCCTCCAGCAGCGAGCGGTCGATCCGCATCATCGAGTTGAAGATCGGTACGATCATGAACAGCGTGTAGAGGTGGACATAGCCGAGCACGACGGCGAACTCGCTGAACAGCAGCCACTCGACCGGCGTGTGGGTCAGGTCCAGGGCGATCAGCGCCTTGTTGATCAGCCCGTTGCGCCCGAGCAGCGGGATCCAGGCGATCATCCGGATAACGATGGAGGTCCAGAACGGGATCGTGCAGAGCAGGAACAGCACGATCTGCATCGTCAGCGTGCGGACGTGGAACGCCAGGAAATAGGCGATGGTGAAGCCCAGCACGACGGTGATCGCCCAGACGATCAGGCAGAACTTCAGGGTGATCCAGTAGGTCCGGTAGGTCACCTCGGCGGTGAACACGTCCTCGTAGTTCACGAAGGTGAAGTCGGGGATCAGGATCTGGTAGGTCTGGTAGTCGAAGAAGCTGACCACCACGACCAGGGCGATCGGCAGCACGAAGAAGGCGGCGAAGACCAGGGTGAGGGGGGCCGCCTGCAGATAGGCGATCCAGCTCTTGTGCTGCTCCATCGTCTCGCGGTCTCCGGGGTGAGGCCTGGGCCGGCCCCGAAGGACCGGCCCGGTGTTGGAAACGCCGTCAGGCGGCGATGAACTCGTTCCATTTGCGGACCATGTAGCGGTCCTCGTCCATCACCGTGTTCCAGACCGACACGCTGCCCATACGGTCCCAGAAGGAGCCGCCGTCGCGCACGGTGCCGGCCGGCTCGATCTTCTCGCCGGTCGGGCTGAGGATGTCCTCCTTGGCCGGCTTGCCCTCCATCCAGAAGTCCCATTCGTCGGCGGACATGTGCGGCTTCGCGGTTTCCAGGACGGCCGTGTAGTAGCCCTGGCGGTTCAGGAAGGCGCCGGTCCAGCCGGACAGGTACCAGTTGATGAACTCGTAGACCGCGTCGAGCTGCCTGCCTTCCACATGGGTCGGCACGCCGAGCCCGGCGGCCCAGGCGCGATAGCCTTCCTTCAGCGGCTGGTACTTGCAGGCCACGCCCATGCCGCGGACCTTGGTGACGGCCGGCGACCACATGGACTGGATCACCACCTCGCCGGAGGCCATCAGGTTGACGCTCTCGTTGAACTCCTTCCAGAAGGCGCGGAACTGGCCAGCCTGCTTGGCCTCGGTCAGCACCTTCATGGTGGCGTCGATCTCCTCCTTGGTCATGTTGCCCTTGTCGCCGTAGGTCACCTCGCCCATGGACTCGCAGACCATGGCCGCATCCATGATGCCGATGGACGGGATGTTGAGGATCGACGCCTTGCCCTTGAATTCCGGGTTCAGCAGCTCGGCCCAGGAGTCGATCGGCCGCTTGATGAGATCCGGCCGGATGCCGAGCGTGTCGGCGTTGTAGACCGTCGGGATCAGGGTCATGTAGTCGGTCGGGCCGTCGGCGAATTCGGTGGATTCCGCCCCGGTCAGGTAGCTGACCTTGATGGGCGAGATGCCTTCGCGGGCGACCTTGGTGCCGTCGGGCAGCTCGCCCTTGGTGAAGATCGGCACGATCTTGTCGTAGTACTTGATCTTGTTGACGTCCATGCCGCGCAGCTTGCCGCCGGGGACGATCTTCTTGAGCATCCAGTATTCGGAATCCAGCAGGTCGAACGAGGTCGGCTGGGTGACCGCGCGCTTGACCACGTCGTCGGAGGTCAGGGAGGTGTACTGGATCTCGAAGCCCAGATCCTCCTTGGCCTTGTCGGCGAGCTGCTTGAACTGGTTCACGCCGGTGCCGGCGATGCGCAGCACCACCGGGTCGGCGGCGTGGACGAACGGGGCGCCCGTGATCATGCCGGTTCCGGTGGCGAGGCCGGCGGCCGCGCCCTTCAGCACGGTGCGGCGCGAGATGCTCTTCTTCGTGTATTTGGTCATGCGTCTTCCTCCTTCCGCTAGGTAGCCTTCCGCTCGGCACCGAGCCGGTGCAGATCGGACGGATTCCAGGCGGCGGTGACCGTGTCGCCGACTTCCAGCCGGTCGGCGAAGAAGGCGGTGTCCGGCAGCGAGACCCGGAAATCCTCGCTACCCGGCATTTCCAGGCGGATCTTGGCCCACAGACCCAGGAACTCGACGGCGGCGACCCGGGCGCTGATCCGGTTCGGCGCGGTGTCGGAGGCACCGCGGGCGAGGGCGACCTTGTCGGCGCGGACCGAGACATCGACGGCGTCGCCCGTCGCGAGGCCCTCGGCCGGCACCGTGAAGGTCAGGCCGCCCGGGCCGGTGACCATGGCCGTGCCGTCCCCGAGCGAGGCGACGGTGCCGCTCATCACATTGTGGTCGCCGATGAAACGGGCGACGAAGACGCTGGCCGGAGCATTGAAGACTGCGCGCGGCGGGGCAGCCTGTTCGATCCGGCCGTCGTTCATCACCACCACCAGGTCGGCCAGGGCCATCGCCTCCTCCTGGCTGTGGGTGACGTGGACGAAGGTTATGTTCAGCTCGGTCTGCAGCCGACGCAGCTCCTCGCGCATCCGTACCCGCAGGAACGGGTCGAGCGCGGAGAGCGGCTCGTCCAGCAGCAGTACCTCGGGCTTGGTGACCAGGGCGCGGGCCAGGGCCACCCGTTGGGCCTGACCGCCGGAAAGCTGGCTCGGCAGCCGGTCGGCATGGGCCTCCATCTCCACCAGCGTCAGGTAGTCCAGCGCCGCCGCGCGCCGCTCGTCCTTGCCCATGCCGCGCATGCGCAGGCTAAAGACGACGTTGTCGGCGCAGCTCAGATGCGGGAACAGGGCGTAGTTCTGGAACATCATCGCCGTGCCGCGGCGGGCGGGGGCCAGGTTGGTGACGTTCGCCCCCTCGATCACGACGTCGCCATCGGAGGCGGCCTCGTGGCCGGCGATCATCCGCAGGGTCGTGGTCTTCCCGCAGCCGGACGGGCCGAGCAGGCAGCAATAGCTCCCGGCCGGGATCCGGACATCGATGGACCGCACGGCCTCCACGCTGCCGTAGCGCTTGGTCAGGGCCACCAGTTCGATCTCGCCGGTGGCGCCGTCGGGCCCCGGGGCCAATTGGGAGGCGATGTCGCGTGCGGCTGCCAAGAGGTCTCCACCGGTCGTGTATGGGCGGTCGCGCCTGCTTCGAGGGCGCTCCCGCTCATCGGCGGATACGCAGGTTCTGTGCCATGCGGGAAGTCACGGCCTGCGGGCATTTCCGGCGCCGCACTCCACGAATGCGCCCAATATTTGGGCAGGCGCTGACCAGTTTGCGGCCAGCACGGCGGCGCATCACCGCAAAGCGCCTCATGCGTGCGACAGGCCGAACCCTCCATCTCCACCGATCTCCCCGCGTCCGGACGGGATGCGAAATCGGTGGACGCATTGATCATATGAAGTTAGATCAATGGGACATATTAATCATATGGATGTGGTCGCCATGAAACGAGTGCTTCTGACCGGCGCCGGCGGCGGGATCGGTAAGCGCATGCGCCGCGAGCTGAACGGCGTCTATCCGATCCTGCGGGTGTCCGATCTGGCCGATCTCGGCCCGGCCGGGGAGGGCGAGGAGGTCGTCACCGGCGACCTGTGCAGCGCCGAGGACCGGGCCCGGATGCTCGAGGGTGTGGACGGCGTCATCCATCTGGGCGGACTGTCGGTGGAGCACGCCTGGGACGACATCCTGCGGGTCAACATCGACGCGACCTACCGGTTCTACGAGGCGGCCTACGAGGCCGGGGTGAAGCGCATCGTCTTCGCCAGCTCCAACCACGCCATCGGCTTCTATCCGCGCGGCCGGATCCTGGACGGCACCGAACGCCCGCGTCCCGACTGCCGCTACGGCCTGAGCAAGGTGTTCGGCGAGGGCCTGTCCCAGTATTTCGCCGACAATTACGGCATCGGCGTGCTGTCGGTGCGGATCGGCTGGTGCTTCGCCAAGCCGGAAACCCAGCGTCAGCTCGGCTGCTGGGTCAGCATCGGCGACCTGACCCGCCTGTGCCGTCTCGGTCTCGATATCCCCGAGCTGCACCACGAGATCGTCTACGGCGTCTCCGACAATTCGCGCACCTGGTGGGACAACACCACCGCCAGACGGCTGGGCTTCAAGCCCCAGGACACCGCCGATGTCTGGATCCCAGAGGTCGATGCCTCCACGGTGCCGGAGCCGGGTAACGAAGTGGCGCTCGGCGTGCAGGGCGGCCCCTTCGCCAGCACGGAATACGAGGGCGATCCGGCCCGCGTCGTGCCCGCGAAATCCTGATCAGACAACCCATCCGACCAACCCGTACCAGGGGGAACCTCTCATGCCCATGTCGCCGCAGGAACTGAAATCGAAGATGGGGTCGGGCCTGCTGTCCTTCCCGGTCACCCATTTCGACGCCAACCTCGAATTCGCCGAGGGACCGTATCGCGAGCATGTGTCCTGGCTGTCCTCCTACCCGGCCGCGACCCTGTTCGCCGCCGGCGGCACCGGGGAGTATTTCTCCCTCGGCCAGGACGAGTTCCCCTGGATCGTCCAGGCGGCCGTCTCGGCGGCCGAGGGCCGCTGCCCGGTGGTCGCCGGCTGCGGCGTGAACACCCGGCGCGCCATTGCGGATGCGAAATCGGCAGAGGCGGCCGGAGCCGACGGCGTGCTGCTGCTGCCGACCTACCTGATGGGCGGCACCCAGGAGGGTCAGTACGCCCATGTGAAGGCGGTCTGCGACGCGGTCTCCATCGGCGTGGTGGTCTATAATCGGGCAAGCTCGGTGCTGAAGGCCGAGACCGTGGCCCGGCTGGCCGAGGCCTGTCCGAACCTGATCGGCTTCAAGGACGGGGTGGGGGAGATCGACCTGGTCACCCGCATCCGCGCCACGCTCGGCGACCGGCTGGTCTATGTCGGCGGCATGCCGACCCACGAGCTGTTCGCCTCGGCCTATGACGCGGCCGGCTTCTCCACCTATTCCTCGGCGGTGTTCAACTTCGTGCCGGAGCTGGCGCTGTCCTTCTATGCGGCGCTGCGGGCCGGCGACCACGCCACCATGGACCGGATCCTGCACGAGTTCTTCTATCCCTTCGCCGATATCCGCGATCGGGTGGCGGGCTATCCGGTGGCGCTGATCAAGGGCGGCCTGAAGGCCGTGGGGCGCGATCCGGGCCCGGTCCGGCCGCCCCTGGTGAACCCGACCGACAAGGATGTCGCGGATCTGGCGGCGGTGATCGAAAAGGCGGCGCGCTTCAGCTCTGCGGCGTAAATCATACGATCAATCGACAGATAGATTGACCAATTCCCGAAAGGGGGCATACTTCTCTTCAAACTAGAATTCCGCCCGCGGACCCGAACCGGATGACCGGCGGCCGTCGGGCGGATGTTCGCCAACGCGCGACGAAAAAGTCCGGTAAAAACGGGCAACCATTGGGAGGATGACATGAAACTGATCGACAGGATGGGTGCGGCCGCCGTTGCGGTCGTCGTCGCGGCCGGGATCGCCGGCGCCGCGCAAGCGGCCGAGTGGAAGGGCTGGAACATCCACGTTCCGGACTATCCGAACACGGTCGCCATGGACAAGTTCGCCGAGCTGCTGGACAAGAACAGCGACGGGCGGATCACCCTGAAGATGTTCCACGGCGGCGTTCTGGGCAGCCAGCCGGACGCCATCGAACAGCTCCGCATCGGTGCGATCGAGATCGGCAACTTCAACCTCGGCCCGATCGGCCCGGTGGCGCCGGAAGCGAACGTCGTCTCGCTGCCGTTCATCTTCAAGAACCAGGACCACATGCACCGCGCCATGGACGGCGCGCCCGGCGAACAGATCAGTGCCGGGATGGAGAAGATCGGGATCGTGGCGCTCGCCTGGTACGATTCAGGCGCGCGGTCGTTCTACAACACCAAGAAGCCGATCAATAAGCCGGAGGACGTCGCCGGCATGAAGGTGCGGGTCATGAACAACGACCTGTATTCCGGCATGATCTCCGCCATGGGCGGCAACCCGTCGCCGATGGCCTTCTCGGAGGTCTATCAGTCGCTGAAGACCGGCGTGGTCGACGGTGCGGAGAACAACTGGCCGTCCTACGAGTCCACCGGGCATTTCGAGGTCGCCGGCTTCTACTCGATGTCCGAGCACCTGATCATCCCGGAATGCGTCTGCATCAATGCCGATGTCTATAACGGCCTGTCGGACGCGGATAAGGAGATCGTGCGCAACGCCGCCCGCGAGTCCTCCGTCCTGCAGCGCGAGCTCTGGGCGAAGCGGGCCGAGGCGAGCCGCGACAAGGTGATCAAGGCCGGCGTGAAGTTCAACGACATCGCCGACAAGCAGGCGTTCCAGGACGCGATGAAGCCGGTCTACGCCAAGTTCCTGGAAGCAAATCCCGACCTGAAGCCCCTGGTGGAAGCCATCCAGGCCACTCAGTAAGGGCTTCCCTGCGAGGCCGCCGGAAGGGTCAGTCCCACGACCTCCGGCGGCCCCTTTTTTGTCCCCGCGGCCGAGCTGCCGCACCGGATCCCCAAGGGTGATGCGCCGCGATGCCTACGCCGAGTCCACAGACAGATACCGGCCGACCGGGACCGCTGCAGGCGGCGCTCCGGCTGTTCTACCGGCTCCTCGATGCCGTCTGCCATGTCAGCCTCGTGGTCTCCGGCACCGCCATGGTGACGCTGACGGTGATCTTCGGCTGGCTGGTCTTCGGCCGCTACGTGCTGAACGCCACGCCGACCTGGGTCGAGCAGGTGTCGCTGCTGCTGGTCGCCCTCATCGGGTTTCTCGGCGCCTCCACCGGGGTGCATGAGCGCTCCCATCTCGGGGTGTCGTTCTTCCGCGACGCGTCGCCCCGGCCGGTGCGGCTGGCGATGGAAGTGGTGTCCTATCTGATCATGGCGGTGTTCGGCGCGGTGATGATGGTCAACAGCTACAAGCTCGTGCTGTTCAAATGGAGCGCGGAGATCCCGCTGATCAACCTGCCGGAAGGATTGCGGGCCGTGCCGCTGACGCTCTGCGGCGCCTTCACGCTGGCCTACTCGGTCGGCCACCTGATCCGCTTCTTCACCGGCGATCGCCTGGAAGACCAGCTTCTGGAGACCCCGCCCTCCGTCGACCAGCCGCCTGTGGCCGAATAGGGGAGACGCCACGATGGGCCTGCTGATCCTTCTCGGGGTGTTCGCGCTGTGCGTGGTGATCGGGGTGCCGGTCGCCTTCGCCCTCGGCGTCGCCGCCGTCGCCGCCTTCTTCTACGAGGGCCTGCCGATGGTGATCGCGTTCCAGCGCATCATCTCCGGCATCAACGTGTTCTCGCTGATGGCGATCCCGTTCTTCATCTTCGCCGGCGAGCTGATGTTCCACGGCGGCATCGCCATCCGTCTCGTCCGCTTCGCCTCGGCTGCCGTCGGCGCGGTGCGCGGCGGGCTCGGCGTGGTGAACGTCTTCTCCTCCATGCTGTTCGGCGGCATCTCCGGCTCGGCCGTGGCCGACATCTCGGCGCTCGGCTCGATCCTGATCCCGGTCATGAAGGAGAAGGGCTACGACGACGACTATGCGGTCAACGTCACCGTCACCTCCTCGATCGCCGGCATCCTGGTGCCGCCCAGCCACAACATGATCCTCTACGCCATCGCGGCCGGCGGCGGGATCTCGATCTCCTCGCTGTTCCTGGCCGGCGTGGTGCCGGGGGTGCTGATGTGCATCTGCCTGGCGGTGGCGGCCTATCTGATCGCGGTGAAGCGCGGCTATAAGGCGGAGGCTTTTCCCGGGTACAGCGCCCTGCTGCTCGCCTTCGTGGCGGCGATCCCGGGCCTGTTCACCGCTGTGATCATCGTCGGCGGCGTGCTGTCCGGCATCTTTACCGTCACCGAGTCCGGCGCCTTCGGCACGCTCTACGCCTTTGCGATCACGCTGATCGTCTACCGCTCGATGACCTGGAAGGCGTTCACCACGGCGGTGGTCAACTCGGTGCGCACGACCTCCATGGTGCTGATCCTCGTCGCCTCGGCCACGGCCTTTGCCTACATGCTCACCTTCTATCAGGTGCCCAACAAGATGATCGACTTCATGACCGGGATCTCCGAGAACCCGATCATGATCCTGATCATGATCAACCTCATGCTGCTCATCCTGGGGATGATCATGGACATGGCGGCGCTGATCCTGATCTGCACGCCGATCTTCCTGCCGGTTGTGGTGTCCTTCGGCATGGATCCGGTGCAGTTCGGCATGATCCTGATGATGAACCTGGGCCTCGGCCTGTGCACGCCGCCGGTGGGCGCCTGCCTGTTCCTCGGCTGTGCGGTCGGCAAGGTGCCGATCGAGCGGGCGGTGCGGACGATCTGGCCGTTCTACGCCGCGATCCTGGTGGCGCTGGTGCTGACGACCTTCATTCCGGCGATCTCGCTGACCCTGCCGACCTGGCTGACCGGTTAGGCCGCGCAGGGCGGCGGCGCGTAGCCCGGCACGCCGGGGGCAAAGGCGAAGATCCCGCCGGCCTGCGGCTGCCTGGCTTCGGAACCCTTGGTGATCAAGGCGGGGCCCATGCAGGTCAGATAAAGCGTGTCGAGCCGGGGGCCGCCGAAGGCGAGGCAGGTCGGTTTCTCCACCGGCACCTCGACGATCCGGTCGATCTCTCCGGCCGGCGTGATGCGCAGGACCTGCCAGCCCTCGATGCCCGCCATCCAGTAGCAGCCCTCGGCGTCCATGGCGGCGCCGTCGGGCCGGCCGGCCACCTGGCGGGTGTCGAAGAACACCCGGCGGCCGGACGGTGTGCCGCTGTCCAGATCGAAGTCGAAGGCCCAGATGGTGCGCACCGCCGGGTGGCTGTCGGACAGGTACAGGACCGATCCGTCCGGCGAGAAGGCCAGGCCGTTCTGGATGTAGAGCCCGTCCAGGATGCGCGGCGACGACCCGTCGGCCTCCAGCCGGAACAGCAGCCCGTTGCCCGGCTCGCCGGCGGCCGCATTGGCCGGGCCGGCCTTGGGCATGGTGCCGGCCCAGAACCGGCCGGCCGGATCGACGCACCCGTCGTTGAACCGCATCCCGGGCGCACCGGGGGCATCGGCGTTCAGAACCTTCAGGCTGCCGTCCGCCGGATCGAAGGCGCACCAGCCCTCCTCCAGCCCCACGACCGCCCCGCCGCTCGCGCCGCCGTCCGCTACGTCGCCCGCACGCGGCGCCACGCAGCCGATGGCCGAGGGCATCGCCCAGGTCTCGTTGGTCCCGGTGGCGGGGTCGAGACGGTGCAGGGCGGGGGCGGCGATATCGACCCACCACAGCCTCGCCGCGGCCGCGTCCCAGACGATCCCCTCGCCCAGGGTGGCGCCGGCGTCCAGTACGCAGTCGACCGTGGGTGCCATCTCCGGCGCGCCCTAGAGTGACGCGCGGTAGCGCGAGATGCTGCCGCTCAGATGCGCTCGCATGGCGTCGCGCGCCCGGTCGGCCTCACCGGCGCTGATGGCATCGGCGATGGCCAGGTGTTCCTGATGCACCCGCTGCAGGTAGTCGTGGCTGATCAGGCGGGCCCGCTGCTCCGGCGACAGGGAACTTCGCGGGATCGCGTTCCGTCCCAGGGACTCCAGAAATGCCGGGAACAGTCCGTTGTTGGTGCCCTGGGCGACCGCGTCGTGGAACGCGATGTCCAGTTCGACGGTCTTCGCCCCGGTTTCCAGCGCCCGGCCGAAATCTGACATGTGCTCGCGGATTCGGGCGTCCTGCGACAGGGTGCGTCGGGTGGCGGCGAGGCCGGCGGCCTCGACCTCCACCGCCATGCGCAGCTCCAGCAGGTCGAGCGCCTGGTACATCTCCCCCGGCAGGAAGGACGGCATGCCGCGCGGCCTGGACAGCACCGGATCGAGCACGAAGATGCCGGCGCCGCGCCGCGGCTCGACCAGCCCCTCCGCCTTCAGCACCGCGATGGCTTCGCGGATCACGGTGCGGCTGACGCCGAATTCGGCCTCCAGCTCCTTCTCCGTGGGCAGGCGGTCCCCCGGTTTCATGGGGCCTTCGGCGATCTTGGCGCGTAGCGCCTCGGTGGTCTGTTGGGTAAGACTGATGCTGCCCGTCATTGGCGTCGGCCGGTCTCCGGGGTATCCTTGGTGTGTCCGACCAAGAGGCCCTAAATGTACGACTTATGATTATCTTCGTCAGATATATTTAACCCGTAATCTGGGGCGATGGAATGCCCGTACATCCGATCTGGAGCATTAACGATTCACTTACCGCCAATAAGCTACCTAGAATCGCATGCGCCGGGTCGTCCTGTGGACAAGGTCGTTCCGCAGTGACTGGTCGAGCCTGAAGGAGGCGCCCTAGTGCGCTTTTCGCTACGGACACTGACGTTGGGCCTCGTTAGCCTGCTCTTTCTGGCGGGCGCGTTCGGCATTGCCGCAACGGCCTGGGTCAACCATCGGGTTGAGGAGACCCAGGAGAGCTGGGATGCCTATCGCGACGCCAGTTCGGTGCGCGGCCGGTCGCTGGTCGAGATCACCGACCGGCTGGGCTACGGCGGCGCGATCCATAATCTTCTGAATTTCGTCCTGCGCGGCGACGACGTCTATATCGACGACCTGAACGCCGCCCTGGCGGCCGTCCGCTCGGCGATCGACCGCTATCACACGGTCGACCTCACGCCGAAGGAAAGGGCCGCCCTGCGGGAGATCGACGACCTCGTCGACGTGCTCTACGACCGCGCCGAGCTCGCCCAGGTGATGCGGGCCTACGGCAATTCGCCGAAGGACACCGCCCGGGCGATGGCGTTGTGGACGCCCGGCGCGCTGCTCGCGCTGGAGGACCTCTACAACGCCGAATCGGCCCGGCGCGCCCTGCATTCCGAACAGCCGACCAAGCTCGAGCTGCTGCGCGAGTTCCGGCGGGACATCGGCTTCGGCGGCATGATCGACTTCTTCAAGAAACTGGTCCTGCTGGGCGACACCGCCTTCGCGCCGATGGCCCGGCGCGGCGTCGAACTCGGCAGAGACACGCTCGAACGGTACCGCACCCTGCCGCTCAGCGCGCAGGAAGCCGCCGCGCTGGAGGATATCGACACCACCCTGTATTTCTACGAGCTCAACATCGACATCGCCCGCGACATGGTGGAGACCGGCGCGTCGGCGACGGCGATCGATGCGGCGGTCGCGGTGGACGACGCCCCGGCGCTGGCGGCCCTGATCTTCCTGGAGAAGGTCGTCGCCGAAGAGGCCAACCAGCTCACCCAGACCATCCAGGGCAATCTCGGGGCGGTGTCCCGGCTGACCGACACGCTGGCGGCGATCTTCGCCATCGGCGCCGTCGTACTCGGCGCCATCATCGTCGGCGCGCTCCTGTACGCCGTGCAGCGCCCGCTGTCGCGCATCTCCGACGCGATGAACCGCATTCCGACCGGTGACCTGTCGCCGATGAAGAGCGAGTCGAGCCGCGTGCGCGAGGTCGCCGACCTGGCGAGCTCGCTGGATGTGTTCCGGCGCTATGCGTCGGAGCTCGACATGACCGCGGCGATCCTGCACCAGTTCCAGGAGCTGTCGACGGACGCCTCCCCGACGACGGACGAGCGCATCCGCCGCATCCTGCAACTGGGCGCCGACCATTTCGGCACCGATCTGGGCACCGCCAGCCGGACGACCCCGACCCAGTACATCGTCGAGCATTCGGTCGGGTCCGGCGCGGTCCGCCTACCGGGAACGACCTTCGATCTGGACACCACGTACTGTACCCACACCCTGTCCCACAGGAAGGCGGTCGCCTATCAGGACGTGGCCCAGAGCGAGCTTGCCGATGCCCTGTGTTTCCGCACCTTCGGACGGCGCACCTATATCGGGGCGCCGGTCATCGTCGAGGGCGAGGTCTACGGCACGATAAACTTCTCCTCCCTGGAGGCGCGCGCGCTCCCGTTCTCCAAGAGCGACCTCGTCCTCGTCGAGATGATGGGCCGCTGGCTCGGGATGGAGCTGGAGCGCGAGCGGGCGATGAAGCGCCTGTCGAAAGCCCGCGACGCGGCCGAGGAGGGGACAAGGGCCAAGTCGTCCTTCCTGGCGAACATGAGCCACGAGATTCGCACCCCGCTGAACGGCATCATCGGCTTGAGCCGGCTGCTGGCCCAGACCAGCCTCAACCCCAAGCAGCACGACTACGCCCAGAAGGTCCTGTACTCGTCGGAGAACCTGCTCGGCATCATCAACGACATCCTCGATTTCTCGAAGATCGAGGCGGGACAGATCTCGATCGAGAACACGGAGTTCCGGCTGCTGAAGGTGATCGAGTCCGTCACCGCCATGGTGGCCCCGCGGGCGACCGAGAAGGACCTGGAATTCCTGATCAGCGTCGATCCGGATACGCCGCAGGAGCTGATCGGCGACCCGCTAAGGCTCGGCCAGATCCTCACCAACCTCTGCTCCAACGCGATCAAGTTCACGACCGAGGGCGAGATCATCGTCTCGGTGCGGCCGATCAGCGTCGTCGACGGGCAGGTCGAACTGCAGGTGTCGGTCCGCGACAGCGGCGTCGGCATGACCCCGGAGCAGGTCAACCAGATCTTCCGCCCCTTCACCCAGGCCGACGTCTCGACCACGCGGAAATTCGGCGGCACGGGGCTCGGCCTCACCATCTCCAAGGAGCTGGCCGAGCGGATGGACGGCCGCATCTGGGTCGAGTCCGAGCATGGCGTCGGCTCCACCTTCCACTTCACGGTCCGTCTGGCGCTGGGCACCAGCCGGGCGAAGCCGCAGGCGGTCCTGCCGGCCGATCTGCGCGGCCTGCGGATTCTCGTGGTCGACGACAACGAGATGGCCCGTCTCGTCATCGGCGACACCCTGCGGGCCATGGGCTTCGAGGTCGATGTGGCGGCGGACGGCCCGTCTGCGCTGCGCCGCATCAGTTCCGACCGGGACGAGCTGAGCTACAACATCGTTCTGATGGACTGGATGATGCCGGGGATGGACGGGCTGGAGACGGCCCGCAGGATCCTGGAGAACTGCGGCGACGGCCCGCATCCGGCGACCATTCTGGTCTCCGCCTACATGCCGGATGAAGCCGTGATGGCGGCGACCGAGTCCGGCCTGTCCGGCTATGTCGCAAAGCCGGTCAACCAGTCCACGCTGTTCGATTCCATCGCCACGGCAGTGGGCCAGCGCACCGGCCAGCGCTACGCCCGCAAGACGACCAGCCAGCGCCCGCCGATGACGGTGCTGCCGGGGCTGCGCGTGCTGCTGGCCGAGGACAACGAGATCAACCAGGAGGTCGCGGTCGCCGTGCTCCGGCAGCAGGGCGTGCAGGTCGACGTGGTCGACAATGGCCAGGACGCGGTCGCGCGGGCGCTGGAGGCCGGGCCGGAGCATTACGACGCGGTGCTCATGGACGTGCAGATGCCGATCATGGACGGGCTCGAGGCGACCCGGCGGATCAAGGGCGACAGCCGGTTCGCCGACCTTCCAATCATCGCCATGACGGCGCATGCGCTGGAGGAGGAGCGCCAGAAGTGCTTCGCCGCCGGCATGTGCGACCACGTCGCCAAGCCGCTCGGCGAGGACAAGCTGTTCGAGGCGCTGGCCCGCCACTGCCAGGCCGGGGACGGCCGGGTGGTCGCGGGCGCGGACGCGGCGGCCGGTCAGGCCGGGGCCCCGGTTCCGGAGTCCTCGATGACGGTCGACGTGGACAGTCTGACGGCCATCGACGCGACCGAGCTGCGCCGGTCCTTGCCGGACGACCTGATCTCGCGGCTGCTTCTGAAGTTCCGCGACGGGCAGGTCGATACCGGGAACACGCTGCAACAGGCCCTGGCGGAGGGCGACCTCGATCAGGTCCGCCGCGCCGCTCATCAGATCCGGGGGGTCTCCGGTAACCTTCGGGCGCTGGCGGTCTTCGAGGCGGCCAAGGCGCTTGAACTGAGGATCGACGCGGGTGCGGAGGATGATGCCGCGGCGGTCGGCGACCTGGTGCGGGACCTCACCGATGCGCTCGCCACGCTGATCGCCGATATCGACGCCGCGACCGCCGAGGACGCGCCGGGGGACAATCTGGTGCCCTTCCCCAACAAGGCTGCGCCGTCGGATATCCGGGCACTGGTCGAGCAGCTTCGGTCCGGCGCCATGGAGGCCGAGGACACCTGGCGGTCGCTGGAGCCGGCGCTGCGGGCCCAGGACGGGACCGTGGCCGAGCAGGTGGCGGCGGCGATCGACGACTTGGACTATGGCACGGCAGCCAGCAAACTGAGCACCTTGCTGACCACGGCATGATGGCGGGAGCGCGATGAACTCCGACCTCGATATCTCCAGCTTCCGCGTTCTCATCGTCGATGACGCACGGGAGAATGTGCGGATCCTGGCGTCGATCCTGAAGGATGTGGCTTCGGTCTCGTTCTCGCTGGGCGGCCAGGACGCCCTGACCAAGGCGAGCGAGACCCTGCCGGATCTGATCCTGCTCGATATCGAGATGCCGGACATGAACGGCCACGAGGTGATCACGCGGCTTAAGGGCGATCCGCGTACCGCGCTGATCCCGGTGATCTTCGTGACCAGCCATGCGGATGTCGAGGACGAGGAGGCGGGGCTGCGCCTGGGGGCGATCGACTACATCACCAAGCCGTTCAATCCCTCGATCGTCCGGGTGCGGGTCCGCAACCAGCTCATGCTGCGCGCCTATGCCAAGCAGCTCGAAGGCATGAATGTCGAGCTGGAGCGTCTGGCCACCACCGATTCCCTGACCGGCCTCGCCAACCGCCGCGCCTTCCGCGAGCGGATGACCCAGGAGCTCCGCAGGCTCGACCGGTATGGCGGCGAGGCCTGTCTGATGATGATGGATCTCGACCACTTCAAGACCGTCAACGATTCCTACGGGCACGATGCCGGCGACGCGGTGCTGCGCGAGGTGTCGCAGCGGATCGCCAGCCAGCTGCGGGAGACGGACACCTTCGGCCGGCTGGGCGGAGAGGAGTTCGCGGTTCTGGCGGCCGGGATCCCGGTCGCCCAGGGCGCCATGGTGGCGGAGCGGGTGCTCAACATCGTCCGCGAGGCGCCGGTGGTCTGGAACGGGTTGGAGATCGCGGTGACGACCAGCATCGGCATGACCCCGCTGCGGGCCGGGGACGGCTCGATCGACGCGGCCCTGGCGCGGGCCGATCAGGCGCTCTACGCCAGCAAGAACGCCGGCCGCGACCGCGTCGAGGTCCGCGCGGCGTAACCCCGTTGCTGCGCTGCGAAGGCCGCGGCGCCCGATGCGGCAGCCCCGAAGAACCAAGCAATATTGCGTCTTTATTGCACGCGTCCATGGACTGCGGCAGCATGGGCTTGCCACGGTGCACAAACCCATATGCGCCGGTATCCGCAATGACAGGGACAGGGGTGGTGTCATGAAAAAGAGTTTCCCGATGAGCCGGGCCGGCTGGACCCGACGCAGCGTGCTGGGCGCGTCCGGTGCCGCGATGGCGGCCGGTCTGCTGACCAGCCCGTCGCGTCTGTTCGCGGCCGAGCCGATCAAGACCGCCGGCATCTACACCGTCCCGGTCGAGCAGCAGTGGGTGAGCCGCATCCACAAGGCCGCCGAGGCGGCCCAGGCGGCCGGTGAGGTGACCTATACCTTCTCCGAAAACACCGCCAACACCGACTATCCCCGCGTCATGCGCGAGTATGCCGAGCAGGGCGTGAAGCTGATCGTCGGTGAGATCTTCGGCGTCGAGCAGGAGGCCCGCGAGGTCACCCTGGAATATCCGGACGTCGCCTTCCTGATGGGCTCCAGCTTCCTGGAGGACCCGGCCTATCCGAACCTGTCCGTCTTCGACAACTACATTCAGGACGCTTCGTATCTCTCTGGTATCATTGCCGGATCGATGACGAAGAGCGGCAATATCGGCATGGTCGGCGGCTTCCCGATCCCCGAGGTGAACCGGCTGATGCACGCCTTCATGGCGGGGGCGAAGGAGATGAACCCGGACATCAAGTTCCAGGTCAGCTTCATCGGCTCCTGGTTCGATCCGCCCAAGGCGAAGGAGACCGCCTACGCCATGATCGAGAACGGCGCCGACGTGCTCTATGCCGAGCGGTTCGGCGTGTCCGACGCCGCCCAGGAGAAGGGCATTCTCGCCATCGGCAACGTGATCGATACCCAGCCGGACTATCCGGAGACGGTTGTCGCCTCGGCCCTGTGGCATTTCGAGCCGACCTTCAATGCCGCGCTGGCCAAGGTGAAGGACGGCTCGTTCAAGGCCGCCAATTACGGCCCGTACTCCTTCATGAAGGAAGGCGGCTGCTCGCTCGCCCCGCTCGGCACCTTCGAGGGCAAGGTCCCGGCCGCGGCCATGGCCCTGGTCGAGAAGCGCGAGGCGGCGATCAAGGCCGGCGAGTTCACCGTCGAGATCAACGACGAAGAACCGAAGTCGAGCTGATGCCGTCCGATCCGGGGGCGCGGGCTGTCCTGCGCCTCCGCAACATCACCAAGCGGTTCGGCCCACTGACCGCCAACGACGCGATCACATTCGACCTGCACGAGGGCGAGGTGATCGCGCTGCTGGGCGAAAACGGCGCCGGCAAGACTACCTTGATGAACATCCTGTTCGGCCACTACACGGCCGACGAGGGCGAGATCGAGGTCTTCGGCCATGCCCTGCCGCCGGGCAACCCGCGCGCCGCCCTGGAGGCGGGCGTGGGCATGGTGCACCAGCATTTCACCCTGGCCGACAACCTCTCCGTCCTGGACAACATCATCCTGGGCACCGAGCCGCTGTGGCGGCTGGGGACGGGCAAGGCCGCCGCACGGGCCCGCATCGCCCAGCTCAGCCGCGATTTCGGGCTCGCCGTGCACCCGGACGCCAAGGCCGGCACGCTCAGCGTCGGCGAGCGCCAGCGGGTGGAGATCCTGAAGGCGCTGTACCGCGACGCCCGTATCCTCATCCTGGACGAGCCGACGGCCGTTCTGACGCCGCAGGAGACGGACGACCTGTTCGCCACCCTGCGCAAGGCGGTGGCGCGCGGCCTGTCGATCATCTTCATCTCCCACAAGATGCACGAGGTGCTGGCGATCTCGTCGCGGGTGCTGGTGCTGCGCCACGGCAGACTGGTGGGCGAGGTGGTGACGGCCGGGACCGACCGCCACCGGCTCGCGCACATGATGGTCGGCTCCGAGATCACCGCGCCCGAGGTCGGCGGGGCGGCGCCCGGCGCGGTGCTGCTGCGGCTGCGCGAGGTCTCCACGACACCGGTCGGCAATGCGGTTGGACTGCGCGCCCTGTCCCTCGATCTGCGGGCCGGACAGATCACAGGTCTGGCCGGGGTGTCGGGCAACGGACAGGCGGCCCTGGGCGATCTGATCGCCGGCGAGACGGTCCCGGCATCGGGTGTGTTAGAGGTCGGCGGCGAAGACGTCGCCGCTTGGACCCCGCGCGCCGCGCTGGACGCGCGCATCGGCCGCATCCCGGAGGACCGGCACCGCACCGGCACGATCTCGGATTTCACGTTGTCTGAGAATTCTGTTCTGGAAGCGTATGAAAAAGAACCGTTTTCCAAGCGTGGATGGTTCGACTGGAAGGCGGTCGACCGGCACACGCGGGCGATCATCGAGCGTTACGACGTGCGCTGCCCCGGACCCGACGCGCGCATCCGGCTGCTGTCCGGCGGCAATATGCAGAAGCTGATCCTCGGCCGCGCCCTGGAGGCCGACCCGAAGATCATCCTCGCCGTCCAGCCGGTGCGCGGGCTCGATATCGGCGCCGTCACCTATGTGCAGAACCGGCTGATCGAGGCGCGGGACGCCGGCGCGGCGGTGCTGCTGATTTCCGAGGACCTGGACGAGATCCTGACGCTGGCCGACGTGATCCACGTGATCTCCGAGGGCCGCCTGTCGCCGGCCTTCGCGCGGGGGACCAAGACCCCGGCGGAGTTGGGCGTGTGGATGGCGGGCCAAGGCTATGACGGGGAACATGGCCATGCGGCTTGAGCCTGTCGCCGATCCGGGCTGGTCTCGGACTCTGGGCCTGCCGGCCATCGCACTCGGCGGGACGGTGGCGATCGCCATGGCCCTGGCGCTGGTGGCGGGGTCCAACCCGGTCGCCGTGCTCGGCCTGATCGTGAAAGGCGCGGTCGGCTCCAAGTTCGCGCTGCTGGAGACCCTGAACCGGGCCACGCCGCTGATCTTCACCGGCCTCGCCGTCGCGGTCGCGTTTCGGGCCAAGCTCTGGAACATCGGGGCCGAGGCGCAGCTCTATATGGGCGCGCTGCTGGCGGTGGTGCTGGGCACCGGCCTGTTGCCGCTGCCGGCCGTCGCGCTGATCCCGATACTGATGGCGGTGGCCATTGCCGGCGGGGCGCTGATGCTGCTCGGCCCGGCCATCCTGAAGACCCGGCTCGGCGTGGACGAGGTGGTGACCACGCTGCTGCTGAACTTCGTGATGATCCTGTTCGTGTCCATGCTGCTGGAGGGCCCGTTGAAGGACCCAATGGGCATGGGCTGGCCGAAATCGGAACGCCTGGTGGCGGAGGCCCGGCTGCCGCGCATCGTCGACGGGCTGCGGCTGCATTGGGGTTTCGGCCTCGCTCTGATCTGCGCCGTCCTCGTCTGGGTGATGCAGACCCGAACCACGCTCGGCTACGAGATCCGGGCCGTCGGCCTGAACCAGCGCGCCGCCGCCTTCGCCGGCATCCCGGTGACCAGGGTGGTGATCAAGACCGCGCTGATCTCGGGCGGCCTCGCCGGTCTCGCCGGCTTTTCGGAAGTGGCGGGGCTGAAGGGCAGCCTAACCTTGGATCTGAGCCCGGGCTTCGGCTACACCGGCATCATCGTCGCGATGCTGGCGCTGCTGAACCCGCTGGGCGTGATCGTCTCGGCCCTGTTCGTGGCCGGCATCTTCGTCGGCGCCGACAGCATGAGCCGGGCGGCCGCCGTGCCGACCTATATCGCCGACATCCTGCTCGCCTCCGCACTTTTGCTGATGGTGCTGGCGATCATGCTGACGCGCTTCCGCGTGGTGAGGGGGTAGGCGGTGGAGATCCTCGACATCCTGATCTCGGCCAGCTTCTGGGCGGCGGCCGTGCGGATCGCCAGCCCGCTGATCTTCGCCACCCTGGGCGAGCTGATCTGCGAGCGCGCCGGGGTGCTGAATCTCGGCATCGAGGGCATCATGGTGGTCGGCGCCTTCGCCGGCTGGATGGCGGTTTATTCCGGCACCGATCTCTGGGTCGGGGTCGGCGTGGCCATGGCGGCGGGGATGCTGTTCGGCCTGCTGCACGCGATCCTGTCCGTGCCCTTCGGCCTCAGCCAGCACGTGGTCGGCCTCGGCATCACCCTGCTGGCGACGGCGTCGACCTATTTCGCCTATCGAGTCGCCCTGCCGCAGGTCACCAACCCGCCGCGGATCGAGGCGTTCAAGGAGCTGCCGATCCCGGTGCTCTCCGACATCCCGGTTATCGGCCCCGCGCTGTTCGCCCAGACGCCGCTGACCTATCTCGCCTTCGTCACCGCCGCATTGGTCGCCTTCGTCCTCTATCGGACCCCGCTGGGTCTGGCGGTGCGGGCGGTCGGCGAGAACCCGCATTCGGTGGAAGCCCAGGGCTTGTCGGTGACCGCCCTGCGCATGGGGGCGGTGGTCGTCGGCTCCGGCCTGATGGGGGTGGGCGGGGCCTTCCTCACCATGTCGGCCTTCAACTCGTTCTTCTTCGAGATGGTCAACGGCCGCGGCTGGATATGCATCGCGCTGGTGGTGTTCGGCGCCTGGAAGCCGGGCAAGGCGCTGCTCGGCGCCCTGCTGTTCGCCGCCTTCGACGCCCTGCAGATCCGGCTGCAGCAGACCTCGCTGGGGGCCGATATTCCCTACCAGATTTTCCTGATGATGCCGTATCTCCTGTCGATCTTGGCGCTGGTGGTGATGTCGCGCCGGGCCGAGGTGCCGGCGGCGCTGATGGTGCCGTTCAACAGGGGAGAGCGCTGAGATGTTCGATATCGTCGTGAAGGGCGGCACCCTGCCAGACGGTCGGGTCGCCGATATCGGAATCCGCGACGGCCGCATTGCCGCCGTGGAGCGGCTGGACGCGGGCGTCGAGGTCGGCGAGGTGATCGACGCGGCGGGCGATCTGGTCAGCCCGCCCTTCGTCGATCCGCATTTCCACATGGACGCCACGCTCAGCTACGGCCTACCGCGGATCAACGCGTCGGGCACCCTGCTGGAGGGCATCTCCCTGTGGGGCGAGCTGAAGCAGGTGATGACCGTCGACGAGGTCAAGGAGCGCGCGCTCGCCTATTGCGACTGGGCGGCGAGCCTCGGCCTGCTGGCGATCCGCAGCCATGTGGACACCTGCGACGACCGGCTGCTCGGGGTGCAGGCACTGCTCGACGTGCGCGAGGCGGTGAAGGGCTATATCGACCTGCAGCTCGTCGCCTTCCCCCAGGACGGGCTGTACCGCGACCCCACCGCCTACGCGAACACGGTCCGTGCCCTGGACATGGGCGTCGATGTGGTCGGCGGCATTCCGCATTTCGAGCGGACCATGGCAGACGGAGCGGCCTCGGTGACCGCACTCTGCGAGATCGCCGCCGAGCGCGGGCTGCTGGTCGACATGCATTGCGACGAGACCGACGACCCGATGTCGCGCCATATCGAGATGCTGGCCTATGAGACCCAGCGGCTGGGCTTGCAGGGGCGGGTGGCCGGCTCGCACCTGACCTCAATGCACTCCATGGACAACTACTACGTCTCCAAGCTGCTGCCGCTGATGGCCGAGGCGCAGGTGGCGGCCATTCCGAACCCGCTGATCAACATCATGCTCCAGGGCCGGCACGACACCTTTCCCAAGCGCCGGGGGCTGACCCGGGTGAAGGAGATGCAGGCGCTCGGCATCACCGTCGGCTGGGGCCAGGACTGCGTGCGCGACCCGTGGTACTCGCTCGGCACCGGCGACATGTTGGACGTGGCCTTCATGGGCCTGCACGTCGCCCAGATGAGCGCGCCGGAGGAGATGGCCCGCTGCTTCGACATGGTCACCACCGAGAGTGCTAGGATCATGCACCTGGACGGCTACGGGCTGGAGGTCGGCTCGGTCGCCTCGCTGGTGGTGTTGGATGCCGGGGACAAGATCGAGGCCGTGCGGCTGCGGCCGGACCGGCTCTGCGTCATCGCCAAGGGCAAGGTCATTTCAAGACAGGCACGCAACGACGCCAGGCTGTCCATCTCGGGACGCCCGGAGAGCGTTCGCAGGCGGCACCATCCGATGGGGCAGGGGTAAAAATTTCACTCGTCGTTTTCCGGGGCTTAGCCTGCGGGTGCGACCGGCGCCAGGAACAGCGGTTCGGTGATCCCTTCTTTCTCCGCCGCTGCCAGAGCCGCAGGGCGGTCCTGCAGACGGGTCAGCATAGCGACCAGATTGGGAAACCGGTTGAGATCGGTACGGTTGAGGGCAGGCTGCGCGCCGTAGAGCTGCGCCCAGCGAATGCAGGTGGCGAGATAGTAGTCGCAGACGCTCACGTTCTCCCCCAGAAGCCAGGTTCGGCCGTCCGCGAGCAGAGGCTCATAGATCGCGAGGCTCTCCAGCGTATCCGAGGCACTCCACGCTGTTACGCCGGCCATGACGGTCTTATCCGATGACACCCGATTGGCATAGAAGCTGAGCCGCAGATACGCGTGCACCGTATTGGACAGATGAAACAGCCGGCGCAGGTATTCACCCCGTGCCGCTGGCTCGTCTACCGATGCCCCGAGGGCACCATGCTTGTCGGTCAGGTACAGCAGGATCGCGGCGGTCTCCGCGATCGGCTGGCCCGTATCGTGGTCGATGAGTAGAGGCAGCAGACCGGTGGGATTGAGTTTGTGGAAGGTCTCGTCCCGGCCCGTTCGCCGGCTGGCGACCTTTCGGTCGTCATAGGCGGCGCCCAACTCCTCCAAGACGAAGCGGATGACGATGTTGGCGCTGTCGGGGCTGTAGAACAGGGTGTAGCTCATGGGACCGTTCACGAGTGGAAGGCGGTTGCGATAGCCGAGGGGCGTTCGCGCAGGCGGTCGCACCAGGCGCGGACACGGGGGTGTTCACGCAGCATCTCGCGCCCGACGGCCGTCATCCCGAACAGATCCAGCGTCGGCAGGAAATGGGTGTCGGCCAAGGTCAGCGCGTCGCCGGCCAGATACGGCCCGTCGCCCAGCCATCGCTCCAGCTCGCCGAGGACCGACCGTGACTGGGCCAGTGCCTTGTCCCGCGGCATCCAGCCCTCCTCGATCTCG
Organism: Candidatus Endolissoclinum sp.; assembly: GCA_965228445.1. GTDB lineage: Bacteria > Pseudomonadota > Alphaproteobacteria > Thalassobaculales > Thalassobaculaceae > Thalassobaculum. The sequence goes on from OZ245813.1 coordinate 231,456, forward strand.
CGGGCCTCGCAGACGAAGATGCTCCAGACCATGGCGGGGTAAGCATAGCTGTCCATGATCCGCATCGCCTGCACCGCGCGGGCGAGCGCCACCGGCTCGGTCGGCAGCAGGGGCGGCTCGGGATAGCGGGCCTCCAGATAGCGCTGGATCGCGTCGCTCTCGTAGAGCCGGACGTCGCCGTCCTCGAAGGCCGGGATCTTTCCGAAGGGATGCAGGTCGCTGTACCAGTCGGGCAGGCCCGCCGGATCGAACGGATCGACCGGCACCAGCTCGTAGTCCAGCCCCTTCTCCTCGAGGCAGAGGCGGACGGTGCGGACGTAGACGCTGAACGGGCGGCCGTAGAGCTTCATGCGGGCCTCCTTCGGCCGGTCACGCGGGGACGGCGACCATATCGACGGACTGGGAGGTCTCCTGCGAACCGGCGGTGCGCAGTGTGCCCTTGACCGGGGCCACGTCGAAATAGTCGCGGCCGACGGCGACCACCACGTGATCCTCGCCGGCCATCATGTTGTTGGTCGGGTCGAACTCCACCCATCCCATCTCCAGCCCGCACCACGCCCGGACCCAGGCATGCATGGCGTCGGCGCCCTCCAGCCGGGCGGCACCCTTGGGCGGAATGGTGCGCAGGAAACCGCTGACATAGCCGGCGGGAACGCCGATGCTGCGCAGCGCCGAGATGGCGATGTGGGTGAAGTCCTGGCACACCCCGTGGCGGGCGCGAAACGCCTCCTCCAGCGGGGTGTCGACGGCGGTCGCCTCCGGATCGAACGCCATCTCCCGGTGCAGGGCCCGGCAGATCGCCGTTACCGCCTCCAGCGTGCTCTTGCTTCCGGCCGTCTGCCGCTGCGCCCAGGCGGCGATCTCCGGCACCGTCGGCACCCGGGGCGAGCGGCCGCGGAAATGGTGCGGCGCCTCCGAGGCGACCGAGTTGATGGTCTCCAGCTCCTTGGCGAGCCGCCGCAGGTCCGGCGAGACGTCGAACAGCGGCTCCAGCGCCGCGCGGTCGACCCGGGCCTGCATCAGGAAGGCGGTCTCCTCCACCGCCTCGTCATAGGAGATGCTGATGCAGCGGTTGTCGAAGAAGTCGAAGGAGAAGCCCTGTTCGGTCGGGGTCGGCGTCACGTCGAGGGACGAGGCGATGACCCGCTGCCGGCCGGGCAGGGTGGCCGGGCTCAGGCGCAGGATGTGGCGTCCGGCATCGGCCAGGCTGTCATAGGCGTACTCGATCTTCAGGGTGATGTCGTACAGCATCGCCGGTTACCGCAGATAGGTGTCGGCCAGCAGGCCGGACAGGGAGGCGGTATCGCCCGAGAGCCGTTCCAGCTTCTCCGGCGTGATCTCCGCGGGGGCGGCCGTGGTCAGGGCGGTCTTGATCTCGAGCACCTTGCGCTGGAACGGCGACATCCGGACCTCCTCGACCGTGACCGGCAGGTAGGAGGCGTGGTCGTCGATCGACGCCAGCTGGTGCAGGACAGAGCGCGGGTTCATGTCGTCGAGCAGCAGCAGGTCGATCACCGTGTCTCGGCTGGTGCCGGCGGCGTAGCGGCGACGGTGGGTCATGATCGAGTCGCCGACCTCGATCGCCAGGTCGAGCGCGCCCTCGGGCGCGTCCTTGTCGGTGAACACCCGCAGGAAGTTCATCATCAGCCCGGCGCGTTCGAGCGCACGGCCGATGCCGAGGAAGCGCCAGCCGGTGAACCGGTACATGTTCTCGTGCACCAGACCGGCGAAGCCGGCGATCTTGCGCAGCAGCACGCTGAACGCCCGCGAGGCGTCGTCGCCCGGCTGGATACGCGTGGCGAACATCTCGGTGGTGCGCGACAGGTCGACCAGGGCATTCCAGGCGTCGGTGGAGAAGCGGTCGCGGATCTGTCCGGAGCTGCGCAACGCCGCCCGCATGTCGTCCAGCACGTTGTCCGGAACGGTCGCGTCGACATCGGCGCCCAGGGAGTCCAGATACTCGGACAGCATCACCGCCAGCGGATAGTCGCCGTCGCCGGTCTCCGCCAGCCGGACGTGGTAGGCGCGCAGCAGCCGGAGCTTGAAGTCGGTCCGCTCCACGTAGCGGCCGAGCCAGAACAGGTTGTCGGCGGCCGTGCTCGGCAGGGTGGCGTCCAGGGTGCGCTTGGCGGTGCCGCCTCCGGTCTCCAGCAGGGTGTCGGCCGGCCCGGCATCGTCGGAGACCACCCAGACGTCCGAGACCGCGCCGCCGCGCTGCATCGAGATGTCTGCGCTTTCCGCCGAATGGCCGATCCGCGCGAAGCCGCCGGGCATCACCACCCAGCCCGACCCGGCGCGGGCAACGAAGACCCGCAGGCTCATCGGTCGGGCCTCGAGCTTGCCGTCGACCAGGGCCGGGGCGGTGGACAGCGAGACGATCTCCTGCCCGGCCAGGAGCGGCCCTTGTTCGTCGATCCAGGCCGGGTCCACCGGGGTGCCGTCCGGCTTCTTGCCGCCGATCACCACGTTGGGGCCGTGATCGAAGGGCAGGCGGGTCGACATGGCGCTGTCGATGGTCATGCGCTCCAGATTGGCCTTCACGTAGTCGCATTCGCCGGGACCGCCGCACCACCAGGTGGCGATGTTGGGCATGGCGAGCGGCTGGCCGGTCAGGTACTCGCTCATCCGCGGCATGAAGGCCATCAGGGCGCGGGCCTCCAAGGCGCCGGAGCCCAGCGCGTTGACCATGGTGAAGGAGCCGGACCGCAGGGCGCCGAGCATGCCCGGCGTGCCGAGCTGCGAGCTTTCGTTCAGTTCCAGCGGGTCGGTCCATTCGGCATCGAGCCGGCGCCAGAGGACGGAGATCGGCTGGAAACCGCCGACCGTGCGGACCATCAGCCGGTTGTCCCTGACCGCCAGGTCGGCGCCTTGCACCAGCATCAGGCCGAGATAGCGCGCGATGTAAGAATGCTCGAAATAGGTATCGTTCAGCGGCCCCGGCGTCAGGATCGCCACCCGGCTGCCGTCGCTCTCGCGCATCCCCAGCAGGGTGTCTCGGAACCGCCGGAAGAACCCGGCCAGCCGCATGACGTTGGCGCTGCTGATCAGCGAGGAGAAGCTGCGCGAGGTCGCCATGCGGGTCTCGAGCGCGAAGCCGGCGCCGGACGGCGCCTGGGTGCGGTCGCCCAGCACCCACCATTTGCCGTCGGGCCCGCGGCCGATATCGAAGGCGAGGAAATGCAGGTAGTGGCCGTTGCGCGGCTGGATGCCGACCATCGGGCGCAGCCATTCCGGATTGGAGGCCAGCAGACGCGCGGGCACGACGCCGTCGGCGACCAGGCGGTTCGGTCCGTAGAAGTCGGCCATGGCCGCTTCCAGCACGTCGGCGCGTTGCATCAGGGCGGTGGCGATGGTTTGCCATTCCCCCGCCTCGATCAGCATCGGCAGGTGACTCAGCGGCCAGTCGCGCTCGGTGGAATCGGTCGGGCCGTACTGGCGGAAGAACACGCCGGCATCGCGCAGATACTGGTCGCCGCGGGCGATCGCGTGATCGATCGCGTCCGCGTCCAGGGCGGCCAGATCGCGCAGGAACGGCTGCCACACCGGCCGGACCCTGCCGGCGCTGTCGTACAGTTCGTCGGCCACGCCCGGCAGCGTGCGGTAGGCGTCCAGAAGGCTGCCCCAGTCGGATCGGTTCGCAGCCTGCTGTGGCTTGCTCATTGTCAGGTTCCGGAGGCGCGTCTCAGATCGAGGGTCAGCGGAAATTCGGGATGGGTGGTCTCAGGCGCCGGAACATACCCCCCCGGCGTGTGTCCATGATACTCGAACCTTGCCAGTCTGCGTGCATCGGCTTCGTTGGCGTTGACCGGGAAGGTCTCGTAGTTGCGGCCGCCCGGATGCGCCACGTGATAGACGCAGCCGCCCAGCGCCCGCCCCGACCAGGTATCGAAGATGTCGAAGGTCAGCGGCGCCTGCACCGGGATCACCGGATGCATGGCCATGGCCGGCCGCCAGGCCTTGAAGCGGACGCCGCCGACCGCGACTCCGCTGGTCCGGGTGGCGTGCAGCGGCATCCGTCGCTGATTGCAGGTGACGACGTAGCGCTCCGGATCCAGGGCGGTCAGCTTGACCTGCAGCCGTTCGGTCGAACTGTCGGTGTAGCGGGCGGTGCCGCCGATGGCGCCGGTCTCGCCGAGCACGTGCCACGGCTCCAGCGCCTGGCGCAGTTCCAGGTGCACGCCCTCGTATTCGACCTCGCCGCAGAACGGGAATCGGAACTCGGCCTGCGCCTCGTACCATTCGGAGCGGAAGTTGAAGCCGTTCAGCCGCAGATCCTGCAGAACGTCCATGAAATCCGACCACACGAAATGCGGCAGCATGAACCGGTCGAGCAGGGTGGTGCCCCAGCGGGTGAAGTTGCCGCCGACCGGCGCCTTCCAGAACCGGGCGATCAGGGCGCGCAGGAGAAGCTGCTGGGCCAGGCTCATGCGCGGATCCGGCGGCATCTCGAAGCCGCGGAACTCGACCAGGCCGAGCCGGCCGGTCGGGCCGTCCGGGGAGTACATCTTGTCGATGCAGATCTCCGAGCGGTGGGTGTTCCCGGTCACGTCGGTCAGCATGTTGCGCAGCAGCCGGTCGACCAGCCAGGGCGGCGGCGGGGTGCCGGCATCCGGGCTCGGGATCTGGCTGAGGGCGATCTCCAGCTCGTAGAGCGTGTCGTGCCGGGCGTCGTCGATCCGCGGCGCCTGGCTGGTCGGACCGATGAACAGGCCGGAGAACAGGTAGGACAGGCTCGGATGGCGCTGCCAGTGCAGGATCAGCGAGCGCAGCAGGTCGGGCCGGCGCAGGAACGGGCTGTCCTCCGGATTGGCGCCGCCGACCACCACGTGGTTGCCGCCGCCGGTCCCGGTATGCTTGCCGTCGATCATGAACTTGTCGGCGCCGAGGCGGGACTGCCGCGCCTCCTCGTAGACGCCTTCGGTGATCGCAACGCAGTCGCGCCAGCTCGTCGCCGGGTGGATGTTCACCTCGATGACGCCCGGATCGGGGGCGACGCGGATCACGTTCAGACGCGGGTCCGTCGGCGGGGCATAGCCCTCGATATGCACCTTCACGCCGACCTTGGCGGCGGCGCGCTCCACCGCGTCGAGCAGGTCGAGATAGTCGTCGATCCGCTCCACCGGAGGCATGAACACACAGAGACGGCCGTCGCGCGGCTCCACGGCGATGGCGGTGCGCACCGCGCCGCCAACCTCGCCGACCTTCTGCTCGATGACGGTCTGGACGTGGCCGCCCGGTGTGAACGAGGCGCGGGCCTGATCGGGCGCGCTCTCCTCGGCGGCAGCCTCGCCCGGTCCGCGTTCCCGGTCGAAATCGGGCAGCGGCCCCTTGGTCTCCCACGGGTCGGCGATATTCACATAGGGGTACTGGGACGGCGGCACATAGGGCAGCGAGCCGAGCGGCAGGCGGAACCCGACCGGGCTGTCGCCGGGGACCAGGAACACATGGCCCCGGCGCGGCTTCCAGAGCTCCGACTGCCAGCGGCGCGTTTCGCGCGAGCGGGACTGCCAGGCCTGCACCGGCAGGACGAAGCCCGCCGGCTCGGTCAGGCCGCGGCTGAACACCCGGGCGATGCGATGCCGCTCCTCGGCGTCCTTCAGCTTGGAGTTCTCCGGCGTGACGTTCTCCGGAAGGTTCGCTTCCTTCAGCACCCATTCGGCCGGGTCCTCGAAGGCCGGAACCACATAGTCGCGCTCGACCGACAGGTTCTCGGCGATCGCCTTGAGCAGCGCCTCGGCCTCCTTCGGGCCGGCATGCAGGCTCTCGCTCTCGCCGGCGATCAGGTCCGGATCGCGCCAGATCGGCTTCTGGTCGCGGCGCCAGTACAGGGAGAAGGTCCACCGCGGCAGGGTCTCGCCCGGATACCACTTGCCCTGGCCGTAATGCAGGAAGCCTCCCGGTGCGAAGCGCTGACGCAGCCGACGGATCAGCACGTCCGCCAGCCCGCGCTTCATCGGGCCGACCGCCGCGGTGTTCCATTCGGCGGACTCGAAATCGTCGATCGACACGAAGGTCGGCTCGCCGCCCATCGTCAGGCGCACGTCGCCCTCGGCGAGGTCCCGGTCGACCTTCTCGCCGAGCGCGTCCAACGCGGTCCACGCCTCGTCCGAGAACGGCTTGGTGATGCGCGGATGCTCGGCCACGCGCTTCACCGTCATGTCGAAGGAGAAGTCGACCTCGGCCGGGCTCGCCATCCCGGAGATCGGCGCGGCATTGCGGTAATGCGGGCAGGCCGACAGCGGAATATGGCTCTCGCCGGTCAGCAGGCCGGAGGTGGGGTCGAGGCCGATCCAGCCCGCACCCGGCAAGTAGACCTCGGCCCAGGCATGCAGGTCGGTGAAGTCGTGGTCGGTCCCGGCCGGACCGTCGAGGGCGACCAGGTCCGGCTTGAGCTGGATCAGGTAGCCGGACACGAACCGGGCGGCGAAACCGAGATGGCGCAGCACCTGGACCAGAAGCCAGCTCGAATCCCGGCACGAGCCGCTGGCGAACTCCAGGGTCTCCTCCGGCGTCTGGACGCCCGGCTCCATGCGGATCAGGTACTTCACTGCCTCGGAGACCTGCCGGTTCAGGCCGACGACGAAGTTCACCGTGCCTTTCTCGGACCGGTCGATCCGCTTCAGGAAATCCTCGACCCGCGGACCCATCGGCTCCGGCTTCAGGTAGATGGAGAGGTCGTCGCGCAGCTCCTCGGGATAGGCGAAGGGCCAGGCCTCGGCGCTCTCCTCCACGAAGAAGTCGAACGGGTTGTAGACGGTCATGTCGGCGACGAGGTCGACCTCGATCTTCAGCTCGCGCACCGGCTCCGGGAACACGAAGCGGGACAGCCAGTTGCCGTACGGGTCCTGCTGATGGTTCACGAAATGGGTGTCGGGCGAGACCTTCAGCGAGTGCGAAATCACCCGGGTCCGGCTGTACGGGGCGGGGCGCAGCCGGATGATCTGCGGGCCGAGGGTCACAGGCCGGTCGTAGCGGTAGTGGGTGAGGTGGTGGATCGCAGCTTTGATCGACATGACTATCCAGATGGTTGCAGCGTCCGAGCGTACCTTCGCAAGGTTATATCGCAATGGCGAAAGCTATTGCGAGGTCCGTGTCGGGCGACGCGACCTCCGATGAGCCTGTCGCTTCGATTGCTGTCACCGCCCACAAATGTATAGTGGGGCAGACCAGGAATCTGGCATCCAACAAGAGGAAGCGACCATGAAACGTTTGCTACCGTTGCTGTGCGCGGCGGTGTTCTCCACCGCGGCCCACGCCCAGGAAGAAGTCAAAGTCGGCATGCTCCAGGGCTTCACCGGCCCGACGGAGTCGCTGGTCAAGCCGATGGCGCTTGGCGGCGAGGCGGCGATCCAGGAGATCTCGGACAGCGGTCTGTTCCTGGGCGGCAAGAAGGTCGTCTCGGTGCGCGGTGACAGCACCTGCATCGACGCCGCCGCCGCCACGGCCGCGGCCACCCGTCTGATCACCTCCGAAGGTGTGGTCGGCATCGTCGGCGCCACCTGCTCGGGCGCGACCACGGCCGTGCTGAACAACGTCGCCCGCCCGAACGGCATCGTCATGATCTCGCCGTCCGCCACCTCGCCGGCGCTGAGCACGATCGAGGATGACGGCCTGTTCTTCCGCACCGCCCCGTCCGATGCCCGTCAGGGCGACATCATCGGCGGCATCCTGGCCTCCCAGGGGATCAAGTCGGCGGCGCTGACCTATACCAACAACGACTACGGCAAGGGCCTCGCCGACGCCATCCAGGCGGCGTTCGAGAAGGCCGGCGGCAAGATCACCGCTGTCGCCGCCCATGAGGACGGCAAGGCCGACTACTCGGCCGAAGTCGCCACCCTGGCCTCGGCCGGCGGTGACATCCTGATTGTGGCCGGCTACCTCGACCAGGGCGGCAAGGGCATGATCCAGGCCGCGCTCGACACCGGCGCCTTCGACAAGTTCCTGCTGCCGGACGGCATGGTCGGCGAGTCGCTGACCGAGAACTTCGGTGCGGATATCGACGGCTCGATCGGCACCAATCCGGGCACCGACAGCCCGGGCGCGAAGATGCTGGCCGATCTCGGCAAGGAGAAGGGCTTCAAGGGCGACGACCCGTATGTCCCGGAGGCCTATGACGCCGCGGCGGTTCTGCTGCTCGCCATGCAGTCCGCCGGCAGCACCGACAGCGCCGTCTACAAGGAGCACGTCGAGAAGGTCGCCAACGCCCCGGGTGAGAAGATCTATCCGGGCGAGCTGGCCAAGGCCCTGAAGATCCTGGCCGAGGGTGGCGACATCGACTATGTCGGCGGCACCGCGCTGGAGCTGATCGGCCCGGGCGAGTCCGCGGGCAGCTTCCGCGAGACCGTGATCGAGGGCGGCGCCTGGAAGACGGTGTCCTACCACTGATCGTCTGATCGCCGATCGTTTGGCCGCTGATCGTCCGGCGGTCGGCAACGACATGGGGACGGTCGGGTTCCGCCCGACCGTTTCCCGAATTCGGGTTCGTTAAATGATAAGAGTCGAGAACGTCACCAAGAACTTTGGTGGCATCCGCGCGGTGGACGGGGTCTCTCTGGAGATCGCGCAGGGGTCGATTACCGGCCTGATCGGTCCGAACGGGGCCGGCAAGACCACGCTCTTCAACATCATCGCGGGACATTTCCCGCCGTCCTCCGGCCGGATCTATCTGGACGGCGAGGACGTGACGGCGCTGGAACCGCACGAGCTGTTCCACAAGGGCCTGCTGCGCACCTTTCAGATCGCCCACGAGTTCTCCAGCCTGACCGTGCTGGAGAACCTGATGGTGGTCCCGGGCGACCAGCCGGGCGAGGAGCTGCGCCATTCCTGGTTCAACTTCGCCAAGGTGCGCGAGGTCGAGGACAGGGTCCGCCAGCGCGCCCGCGAGGTCATCGAGTTCCTGGAGATTCCGCATCTTGAGAACGAACTGGCCGGCAACCTGTCCGGCGGCCAGAAGAAACTGCTGGAGCTCGGCCGCACCATGATGGTCGACGCCAAGATCGTGTTCCTGGACGAGGTCGGCGCCGGCGTGAACCGCACGCTGCTGCAGACGATCGCGCGCTCCATCCAGCGCCTGAACCAGGAACGCGGCTACACCTTCTGCCTGATCGAGCACGACATGGATTTCATCGCCCGGCTCTGCGACCCGGTGATCGTCATGGCCGAGGGAAAGCTGCTCGCCCAGGGGACGAGCGACGAGGTCATGAACAACGAGGACGTCATCGAGGCCTATCTGGGCACCGGGCGTAAGCACAAGCGGGTGTCGGAGGCATGAGTTTCCTGGCTGCAACCGGCATGACCGGCGGATATGGCGGCGCCGACATCATCAGCGACTGCGAGCTGCGCGTGGAGCGCGGCGAGATCGCGGTGGTGGTCGGCCCGAACGGGGCCGGCAAGTCGACCGCGATGAAGGCGGTGTTCGGCATGCTGAACCTGCGCGAGGGCAGCGTGGTGTTCGACGGCACGGACATCACGCGCCTGGCGCCGCAGGAGCGGGTGCGGGTCGGGATGGGCTTCGTGCCGCAGAACCGCAACGTCTTCGTCTCGCTGAGCGTGGAAGAGAACCTGGAGATGGGCGCGTTCATCCGCGACGACGACATCACCGCGTCCAAGGAGCAGGTGTTCGAGCTGTTCCCGATCCTGGCCGAGAAGCGCAATCAGCCCGCGGGCGAGCTGTCCGGCGGCCAGCGCCAGCAGGTCGCCGTCGGCCGTGCGCTGATGACCCAGCCGCGGCTGCTGATGCTGGACGAGCCGACCGCCGGCGTGTCGCCGATCGTCATGGACGAGCTGTTCGACCGCATCGTCGAGATCGCCAAGACCGGGATCGCCATCCTCATGGTCGAGCAGAACGCGCGTCAGGCGCTGGAAATCGCCGATCACGGCTTCGTCCTGGTGCAGGGCTCCAACCGCTTCACCGATACCGGCGAAGCACTGCTGGCGAACGAGGAAGTCCGCCGCTCGTTCCTGGGGGGCTGAGATGGAGATCGCCAACGCCTTCGCGCTGCTCGCGAACTTCGTCCTCGTCCCGGCCACCGCCTATGGCGCGCAGCTCGCGCTCGGCGCGCTCGGGGTGACGATCATCTTCGGCATCCTGCGCTTCGCCAATTTCTCCCACGGCGAGCTGATGTCCTTCGGCGCCATGGTCACGATCCTGGTGACCTGGCTGCTGCAGATGAACGGGATCGGCCTCGGCCCGCTGCCGACGGCGCTGCTGGCGCTGCCCTTCGGCATCCTGGCGACCGTCGCCATGGCCGTGTTCACCGACCGTTTCGTGTTCCGGTTCTATCGGAAGAAGCGGGCGAACCCGATCGTCTTCGCTATCGTCTCGGTCGGCGTGATGTTCATGATGGCGGGCATCATCCGCATCGTGATCGGACCGGACGACCACAGCTTCGCCGACGGCGCGCGGTTCCTGATCTCGTTCGGCGACTTCAAGAAGCTGACCGGCTGGGACCAGGGGATCGCCATCAAGCAGACCCAGGTGGTGACCGTCGTCGTCACCCTGATCGTGGTGGTCGCGCTGTTCTGGTTCCTGCAGAAGACCCGGTGGGGCAAGGCGATGCGCGCCTATTCCGATGATGAGGACCTGGCGCTGCTGTCCGGCATCAACCCCGAGCGGGTGGTGCTGATCGCCTGGATCATCGCCGGGTCGCTCGCCTGTATCGCCGGCACCCTGTACGGCCTGGACAAGACCTACAAGCCGTTCATCTTCCTGCAGATCCTGCTGCCGATCTTCGCCGCCACCATCCTCGGCGGCATCGGCCAGCCGGTGGGGGCGGTGCTCGGCGGGTTCATCGTCGCCTTCTCGGAAGTGACCGTGACCTACGCCTTCAAGCGGTTCCTGGCCTATCTCGGCCCCGAGGGCTGGGAGCCCGACGGGTTGGTCCAGCTGCTGTCGACCGACTACAAGTTCGCGGTCTCCTTCGTCATCCTGGTCGTCGTGCTGCTGGTGCGGCCGACCGGCATCATCCGGGGGAAGGTCATATGACCCGGCGCGTCGTCACCCTCTACGGCCTCATGCTGCTGGTGCTGCTCGGGGTCGGCCTGTTCCAGAGCTGGAACGTCGCCTTCGGCATCTTCAATCTGTGCCTGATCTCCGCCGTCATGGCGCTCGGCGTGAACATGCAGTGGGGCTATGCCGGGCTGTTCAACGTCGGGATCATGGGCTTCACCGCGCTCGGCGCGCTGACCGCCGTGCTGGTCGCGATGCCGCCGGTGCAGGAGGCCTGGTCCGTCGCCGGCGGCGATCTGGCGCTGTCGGCGCTGAGCCTGGCCGCCACGGTGGCGGCCATCGTCGCCGCCCGCCGGGCGGTGCCCGCGGCCTTCCGGCTGCCGGTCACCGTCGCGCTGGTGATCGCCGGATATTTCCTGATCGGCGCCTTCTTCCTGCCGGCGACCGAGCGGATCGAGGCGATCGACCCGGCGCTGTCCGGCTATCTCGGCGGCATGGGCATGCCGGTGCTGCTGGCCTGGCCGCTGGGCGGGCTGGTGGCGGCCGGTGCGGGCTGGCTGATCGGCAAGATCTCGCTGGGGCTGCGCGCCGACTACCTCGCCATCGCCACCCTCGGCATCTCCGAGATCATCATCGCCATCATCAAGTACGAGGAGTGGCTGTCGCGCGGCGTGAAGAACGTCACCGGCATTCCGCGCCCCGTGCCCTACGAGGTCGAGCTGGTCGAGGCCCCCTGGTTCATCGATCTGGCGACGTCCCTGGGCGCCACCGACATGGCCGAGGCCTCCAGCCTGTTCGTGAAGTTCTGCTACGGGCTGCTGTTCATCGCCGTGCTGGCCGTCGTCATGTGGCTGGCGGAGCGGGCGCTGAAGTCGCCCTGGGGCCGGATGATGCGGGCGATCCGCGACAACCGCGACGCCGCCGAGGCGATGGGCAAGGACGTGAAGGCCCGCCACCTGCAGGTCTTCGTGCTGGGCTGCACCACCTGCGGCATCGCCGGCGCCATGCTGGCGACCCTGGACGGCCAGCTTACCCCGACCAGCTACATCCCGCTGCGCTTCACCTTCCTGATCTGGGTGATGGTGATCCTGGGCGGGTCCGGCAACAACTGGGGCGCGGTGCTGGGCGGCTTCGTGATCTGGTTCCTGTGGGTCGAGGCCGAGCCGCTGGGCAACTGGTTCATGGCGACGATCACCGCCCCGCTGCCCGACGATTCCGCAATCGGTGCCCATCTGATGATGGGGGCGGCGTATACCCGCTATCTGCTGATGGGGGCGATCCTGCTCCTGGTGATGCGGTTCGCGCCCAAGGGGCTCATTCCGGAGCGCTGACCGGCGGCGGCAGGTTCAGGGTGCGGGCGACGACGAAGCGGATCCACCGGACCGTCTCGGCGTCGTTCGGATCGCGCGCCGGCTGACCCCCAAGCGAGCCGATCAGCCAGTCCCCGTGCAGGGCGTCCAGAAAGGTCTTGGCGGCGTAGTCCGGATCTTCGATCGGTGCCTGGTCGCGGTCGCGTATCTCGGTGAGGTAGAGCGCGAGCCGCCGGTGCAGCCGGTCGGGCCCGTTGCGCAGGAAGGCGTCGATCACCTGGGGAAAACGGTCTCCTTCGGTCAGGAAGCTGCCGAAGATCCGCGTCGCGTCCGGCGTCCAGATATGGCCGACCAGATCGGACGCGAGCTGGGTGAGGGTGGTGGCCGGATCCGCGCAGGTGTCGAGCATCTCCATCATCTGCTCGGCAAAGGCGGAGCAGTGCTCCCCGACCGCCGCCTTGATCAGCCCGTCCTTGTCGCCGAAAGCTGAGTAGATCGTGGCCCGGGAGCCGCCGGCGCGGGCGATGATCTCGTCCAGGGTGATGGCCTCTATCCCGTTTTCCTTGACCAGCGACCAGGCGGCATCCACTAGTGCGCGTCTCCGCATTTCTCCGCGCGTGGGTTTCTTGCCGTCTCCAATACAACAGGCCATCGGCAGGCATTCCTCCTTCGTGGCGGGGTACCGCACATCTCTCTTGTTGTGCATTGCAATATGTACTAGATAGTACACAAATGATCCATGGTGCAATCCCGGGCGCTGGGATCGGCCTCCCGCGGATGCGATTTCACGCACAAGGAATTCGACTGTGCCGAAGGTTTTCCTGACTCGTTTCTGTGCCGTCCTGCTGGCGGCCGTCGCCCTTGTCGCCTGCGAGGAGGAGCAGCAGGCCTCCTCCGCTCCCGCGGCGCGTCCGCCGGCGCAGGTGGGCTTCACCACCGTCGCGGCCGAGGCCGTCGATCTGACCGCCCGGCTGCCCGGCCGCGTCGTCGCTTTCCGCATGGCCGAGGTTCGTCCCCAGGTCGACGGGATCGTGACCAAGCGGCTGTTCGAGGAGGGCTCGACCGTCGAGGCGGGTCAGCCGCTGTATCAGATCGACGCCGCGGTCTACGAGGCCGAGGTCAAGATGGCCGAGGCTGAACTGGCCCGCGCGTCTGCCACCCTGAACTCCACGCGCACCAAGCTGCGGCGCTACGAGAGCCTGGTGAAGACCAACGCGGTCAGCCGCCAGGCCTATGACGACGTGGTCGCCGAGGAGCAGGAGAACCGGGCGAGCGTTGCCGCCGCGCAGGCCGCCGTCGACGCGGCCCGCATCAGTCTCGGCTACACCCAGGTGCTGGCCCCGATCGGCGGACAGATCGGCCGCTCCTCGATCACCGAGGGCGCGCTGGTGACCGCCGGACAGTCCTCCGCGCTGGCGACCATCACCCAGCTCGATCCGATCAATGTGGACTTCACCCAGTCGAGCGCGTCGCTGCTGCGCCTGCGCCAGATGTTCCGGACCGGCGAGCGCACGCTGGGGAGCAAGGCCGAACTGCCGGTGACGCTGATCCTCGATGCGGTGGATCTGGAATACGCGCAGCCGGGGACCATGCAGTTCTCCGAGGTGACGGTGGACGAGACCACCGGCTCGGTGCGCCTGCGCGCGGTGTTCCCGAACCCGGACCGCGAGCTGCTGCCCGGTATGTTCGTCCACGGCATGGTCAATCAGGGCGTGGTCGAGCGCGGCTTCCTAGTGCCCCAGGCCGCGGTCAGCTTCACCCAGATGGGCGACCCCTATGTCTATGTCATCGGCGACGACAACACCGTCACCCAGGCGCAGGTCCATATCGTCGATGCCGCCGGCAAGAACTGGCTGATCGACAAGGGGCTCAACGACGGGCAGCGGGTCGTGGTCGACGGGCTGCAGCGCATCCGTCCAGGCGCCCCGGTCACGCCGGTGGAAGTGCAGAAGCCGACCGCCGAGACCGACGGCAAGGCGCAGAAGCTCAGCGCCCTGAACTGAAAGCACTGAACCATGGCTAGCTTCTTCATCGACCGCCCGGTCTTTGCCTGGGTCATCGCCATCGTGATCATGCTCGCGGGCGGGCTCTCCATCCTGCGCCTGCCGATCGAGCAGTATCCCTCCGTCGCCCCGCCGACGGTGACGATCACGGCGACATATCCCGGTGCGTCGGCGAGCACGCTCGAGAACTCGGTGACGCAGATCATCGAGCAGCAGATGACCGGTCTCGACAATCTCCGCTACATCAAGTCGACCAGCGACAGCAGCGGCACGGCGACCATCACGCTGACCTTCAACCCGGAAGCCGATCCCGACATCGCGCAGGTGCAGACCCAGAACAAGCTGCAGCTCGCCACGTCGCTGCTGCCGGAGAGCGTGATCCAGCAGGGCATCCGGGTCGCCAAGAGCAGCGGCAGCTTCCTAATGGTGCTGGGCTTCGTGTCGGACACCGACATGCCGCAGAGCGATATCGCGAACTACATCGCCGACAACGTGCGCGACCCGATCAGCCGGGTCGAGGGTGTGGGCTCGGTGCGCCTGTTCGGCTCCGAACATGCGATGCGGATCTGGCTCGACCCGTCCAAGCTGCAGAGCTACGGCATCACCATCACCGAGGTGAGGGGGGCGATCACCGCCCAGAACGCCGAGATCTCCGCCGGGCAGATCGGCGGCGCGCCGGCGATCCCGGGACAGCAGATCAACGCCACGCTGATCGCCCAGACCCGTCTGGAGACGCCGGAGGAATTCGGCAACATCCTGGTCCGGGTGAACACCGACGGCTCCCAGGTGCGCCTGAAGGATGTCGCGCGGGTCGAGATCGGCGCGGCCAACTACGACACGGTCGCGCGGTACAACGGCCAGGCCGCCGTCGGCATGGGGCTCAACCTGGCCTCCGGCGCGAACGCGCTGGACACCGCCGACGCGGTGCGTGCCAAGATCCGCGAGCTGCAGCCGTTCTTTCCGGCCGGCCTTGAGGTCGTCTATCCGTACGACACCACCCCGTTCGTGGAGATCTCCATCAACGAAGTGGTGATGACGCTGTTCGAGGCGATCGTCCTGGTCTTCGTGGTGATGTTCCTGTTCCTGCAGAACATTCGCGCGACCCTGATCCCGACGATCGCCGTGCCGGTCATTTTGCTCGGGACCTTCGGCGTGCTCGCCGCCTTCGGGTTCACCATCAATACCCTGACCATGTTCGGCATGGTGCTGGCCATCGGCTTGCTGGTGGACGACGCCATCGTGGTGGTGGAGAACGTCGAACGGGTGATGCACGAGGACGGGCTCGGACCGCGCGAGGCGACTCGTAAGTCGATGTCGCAGATCACCGGCGCGCTGGTCGGCATCGCCATGGTGCTGTCGGCGGTGTTCGTGCCGATGGCGTTCTTCGGCGGCTCGACCGGGGCGATCTATCGCCAGTTCTCCATCACCATCGTGTCCTCGATGGTGCTGTCGGTGATCGTCGCCATCGTGCTCACGCCGGCGCTCTGCGCGACCATGCTGCGGGCCAAGGACGGGCACGGCAAGAAGACCGGCGCCTTCGGCTGGTTCAACCGCGGCTTCGATTGGACCAACCGGTTCTATCAGGGCAGCGTCGGCCATGTGGTCGGCCGCAAGTGGCGTTACAGCCTGGTCTACCTGCTGATCGTCGGCGGGTTGGCCCTGCTGTTCCTGCGGCTGCCCACCTCGTTCCTGCCGAACGAGGACCAGGGCATCATGTTCTCGATGATCTCGCTGCCGGACAACGCCAGCCAGGAGCGGACCATCGAGGTGCTGGAGAAGGTCGAGAAGCACTTCCTGGAGACCGAGGAGCGCAACGTGAACGGCCTGTTCACCGTCGCGGGCTTCAGCTTCAGCGGCCGCGGTCAGAACGCCGGTATCGCCTTCATCAACCTGAAGCACTGGGACGAGCGGCCCGATCCGGTTTCCACGATCGTGGGCCGGGCCTACGGCGCGCTGTCGCAGGTCCGCGAGGCGCAGATCTTCGCCTTCACGCCGCCGGCCATCATCGAGCTGGGCAACGCCACCGGCTTCGAGTTCCAGCTCGTCGACCGCGGTGGGGTGGGCCATGGGGTGATGATGCAGGCCCGCGGCCAGCTGCTCGGTGCGGCGGCGCAGGACGGCCGGGTCTCGCAGGTGCGGCCGAACGGCTTCCCCGATACCCCGCAGTTCCGTGTCGATGTCGATCACGAGAAGGCCAGCGCGCTGGGCCTGTCCATCGCCGACATCAACACCACGCTGTCGACCGCCTGGGGCGCGTCCTATGTGAACGACTACATGGAGGACGGCCGGGTCAAGAAGGTCTACCTCCAGGCCGACGCCCCCTACCGCATGATGCCGAACGACCTGGACCGCTGGTATGTCCGCAACGCCTTCGACGAGATGGTGCCGTTCTCGGCCTTCGCGACGTCGGAATGGACCTACGGGTCGCCCCGGCTGGAGCGCTTCAACGGCGCGTCCTCTATCGAGATCCAGGGTCAGGCGGCGGCCGGCGTGAGCTCCGGCGTGGCCATGCAGGCGATGCAGGAGATGGCCCAGAACCTCCCGGACGGGGTCGGCTACGAGTGGTCGGGCCTGTCCTACGAGGAGCGGATGTCGGGGGATCAGGCGCCGGCGCTGTACGCGCTGTCGATCCTGGTCGTGTTCCTCTGCCTCGCCGCGCTGTACGAGAGCTGGAGCATTCCGGTCTCGGTCATGCTGGTGGTGCCGCTGGGCGTGTTCGGGGCGGTCGCGGCGGCGCATCTGCGGATCCTGCCGAACGACGTCTACTTCCAGGTCGGCCTGCTGACCACGGTGGGGCTGTCGGCGAAGAACGCCATCCTGATCGTGGAATTCGCCCGCGAACTCTACGACGACGGCATGGACCTGCTGGAGGCGACGGTGGAGGCCGCCCGCCAGCGCTTCCGGCCGATCATCATGACCTCGATGGCCTTCACCCTCGGCGTCCTGCCGCTGGCGATCAGCACCGGCGCGGGGGCGGCGAGCCGCCAGGCCATCGGCACCAGCGTCATGGGCGGCATGATCTCGGCCACCGTGCTGGCGATCTTCTTCGTGCCCCTGTTCTTCGTGCTGGTGATGCGGCTGTTCTCCAAGCGTCGCGTCGAGCCGCCGAAGTCGGACGAGGCGGACAAGACGCCGGAGCCGGCACCCGCCGGCTGAGGCCGCACCGAGACGGAAAGGGCGTCCGCCGACCGGCGGGCGCCCTTTTTCTTTGGGCCGATGGTTGACTTCCCGTGCATTAATGCGAATGAGTTGCATTATAATTGATGCGCGCAAACCGACCGCCGGGAGTCCTGCCGTGACCGACCGACTGCACGCCGAACTGAGCCTGACGCTGGACGGGGCAGGGGCCTGGCTGGACCGGCAGGTCGAGCACCTGGCCGAGCACGACATGCTGCCGACGGTCCGCACGCCGGAGACGGCCGCGTTCCGGAGCAGCTACGGGCTGTTCCACATCCATGCCGCCGGGCGCGCCCTGACGGTCCGGGTCGAGAGCGCGGATATCGGCGGGCTGGAGGTCCTCCAGGAGACCGTTTCCTACTACCTGAAGGCCCACGATCCGGCCCTGGCAGAGCGGATGGTCTGGCAGGGTTACGACCGCGACGAGACCCTGCCGGCGAACTTTCGGGAGATGCGGGTCCTTGGGCGGAGGCTGGCCAGTCCGTGGATGATCCGGCTGACGCTGCAGGGCCGGAACATGGCCGCCTTCGCCGAGCGCGGACTGCACATCCGGCTGCTGGTGCCGCCGTCCGGCCGGGAGCCGATCTGGCCGCGCCGGTCCCGGTCCGGGGCGGTGGTGCTTCCGGAGGGCGAGGACGCGCTGGCGGTGCGGGTCTATACGATCCGGTCGATCCGTCCCGAAAGCGGAGAGATCGACGTCGACGTGGTGCGCCATGCCGGCGGCGCGGTCTCCGACTGGGCCGAGACGGTCGAGGCGGACGCCCGGGTCGGCGTGATCGGGCCGGGTGGCGGCTTTTTCCCGGATGACGGTTGGCTGCTGATCGGCGGGGACGAGACCGCCCTGCCGGCCATCGCCCGGATCCTGGAGGGCCGACCCGAGGGATCGGCCGGACACGCCGTCATCGGCGTGCGGCATCCGGAGGCGCGGATGGCGCTCGACGCGCCGGCGGGGATGAATGTCGAATGGGTGGTCGGCGACGAAGCCCTGTGCGCGGCGATGGCTGAAGCCGTCATTCCGTCCGGTGAGCCGCTCGTCTGGTTCGCCGGCGAAGCGGAGGCGGCGCGGCGCCTGCGGTCGGTGTTCCGTGACGAGCGGGGTCTGACCGCCCGGCAGGTCACCTGCGCGGGGTACTGGCACCGCGACGCGCCGCACTGAACTCCCCCGGCGTTCCGGCCGCCCGACTCCGATTCCTTAATAAATTTTAAACCGCTATGCGCCAAGGTCGGCACAGCTTTTTCCATCAGAGACTGCCGGAGATCTAGTCATGAGCGTCGCGGAATCCCCCGAATCCCTGACTGCCGAGGATCTGATCGACGCGATGCTCGCCGGCAATCGGGATCTGGTGGCCCGGCAGGGCGGCGAGGTCGGGCAGAAGCTGCTGCGGCTCGCCGGCTCGGACAGCGAAGCCGAGGGCCGTCTGGCACGCTGGGTCGACATGTCGATCGCCGCCAGCGAAGGCGTGCGCAAGACCTCCGAGATGATGAGTTCCCTGCGCGAGGTCGACAACCGCTCCCAGTCGATCGCCGCGGCGGTCGAGGAGCTGACGGTGACCGTGCAGACCATCAGCCACACCACGGAGGGCGCAACCAGCGAGGCCGCCGAGGCGGCGGCGGTGTCGGACAGCGGCCGGACAGCCGCGGGGCAGGCGGTCGACGCCATGGAGAGCGTGTTCGAGGTCGTGCAGTCGGCGGTGCAGAAGGTCGATGCGCTGGCCGAGGCGTCCGTTGCGATCGGCGACATCGTCTCCACCATCGAGACCATCGCCAAGCAGACAAACCTGCTCGCACTGAACGCCACGATCGAGGCGGCACGGGCCGGCGAGGCGGGCAAGGGCTTCGCGGTGGTGGCCAGCGAGGTGAAGACGCTCGCCAACCAGACCGCCAGCGCCACTGTGGACATCCGGGGGCGGATCTCCGGGATCCGCAGCGACATGGAGGAGATCGTCGGCGTGATGCGGTCCGGCGCGGAGCGGGTCGAGGAGGGGCGCGGGACGATCCAGACCGTGGGCCAGGAGATGGAGAACCTGGCTGAGCGCATCGGCTCGGTCACCCGCAGCATGAGCGAGGTCTCCCAGATCCTGGGCGAGCAGCAGACAGCGACGGCCGAGATCTCCGAAGGTGTCACCGTCATCGCCGATATGAGCGCACGTAACGTCTATATGATCGACAACACGATCGCGCTGCTGGAGAAGACCGGTCCGACCATTGCCCAGGCGATCGACGACTTCGTGAAGGCCGGCGTGCCGAACGCCACCATCCACGCCGCCAAGTCCGACCACATGATCTGGATGCGCCGTCTGGCTCAGATGCTGGTCGGCCGCGAGGTGCTCAAGGCGGACGAGCTGTCCGACCACCACAGCTGCCGTCTGGGCAAATGGTACGACGCCCAGAACGACCCGCGCCTGACCGGCCAGCCGGCCTGGACGGCCTTGAAGGCGCCGCATCAGCAGGTGCACCGTTGCGGCATCGAGGCCGCCAAGGCCTTCGCCGGCGGCGATATCGACCGGGCAACCCAGCTCGTGGGGGAAGCGGCGGAGGCCTCCCAGGAGGTGATGCGGCTGCTGGACGAACTGTCGGATCACATGAAGACGTAAGACGCCCGCACGGCGTCACGGGTCGGTGAAATAGACCGCCGCCCCGAGGATCTTTATCACCGTGCCGGCGGCGTCGGTGAGCGGCAGCATCAGGCTCTCGAAGCGCTTGTAGTCCTTGCCGATCCAGCTCACCTGTCCGTGGGTCCGCACCGGGATGCGCCGGCGATGGATCATCCGGTACACCTCCAGCACCGGGTGGCCGGGCGGAAAGGTGTCCTCGACCCTTCTGCCGGTCATGTCGCGGTCTAGGATCTCGGTGATCCGGGTGCCGATCAGCGAATAGGTGAAGTCGCGGCCCTCGTTGTCCACGCGGACCATGAACAGATCCCCGAGATGGCGGCGCATGTCCAACGGGTCAATCCGGTTGGCGAGCGGCAACTCAGCCCCGTCCTTCAGCGATTCCCAGTGCGTCCGCATGTCCCGCAAGGTCGGATGGCGGACCGCCGCGGTCGGGTCGACGTGGAACCAGGGCGGGCGGTCGAGCCCGGTTGCGGGGCCAGAATCGGACGTCATCGGCTTTTCGGGTCTTTTTCTTATCTCCGCCCTTTTAACATGCAGCGACTCGCGCCGCTATCGGGTCGCAGGAATGCGCCGGCCTCCGAAACGGAAACGGCCGCCGGCTCGAGAGCGAGCGCGGCGGCCGGAACTGTGAGGCTTGAGCGGGCGGGCCGATGCCGGCGCGCCCGGAGTGGGGGCCGTTACTCGGCCGCCTGCCTGGTGCTGTTTGCGTCGATCGCGGCGAGCACGGTCGGCGGCGACAGCGGCAGGTCGTCGATCCAGATGCCGAGCGCGTCGTGCACGGCATTGCGCACGGCGGCCGGACCCGGCACCAGCGGGACCTCGCCGACGCCGCGGACACCCTGCGGGTGCTTCGGGTTCGGGATCTCGATGATGCCGCAGTCGAGCATCGGCAGGTCGGAACAGACCGGCATCCGGTAGTCCAGGAAGCCCGGATTATCGACCTGACCCTTCTTGTTGTAGATGTACTCCTCGTTCAGCGCCCAGCCGATTCCCTGGGCCACGCCGCCCTGGAGCTGGCCTTCCACGTAGCTCGGGTGGATCGCCCGGCCGACATCCTGGAAGCAGGTGTAGCGCAGCACGCGCACGATCCCGAGATCGACATCCACCTCCACGTCGCAGACATGGGTGGCGAAGCCGCCTTCGGCACCGACGGTGTTGCTCTGGCTGCCGGCGCCGATCGGGCCGCCGGTGGCGTTGGCCTTCGCGGCCAGCTCCTCCAGGGTCATGGAGGGGAAGTTTGCGCTGTGCTCGCCCATCGGGCGCGCCTCGCCGCCTTCCCAGACCACCTGGGACGGATCGATGCCCCAGATCTTGGCGGCCCGGCCCTTGAGCTGCTCGATCACCTGCTCGGTCGATTCGGTGACCACCATGGCCGAGGCGAACAGAACGCGGCTGCCGCCGGTCAGGTTGCTGTAGCCGATCGTCGCCGTATCGCCGATCTGCACCGAAACCTGGTCGTAGTTGATGCCCAGAAGTTCGGCAGTGATGTTGGCGATCGACGCGCGCGAGCCGCCGATATCCGGGTGACCGGTGGTCACGACGACGTTGCCGTCCTCGGTGATGTTCACCTGGGCGCTCGACTCGCCGCCGGCGTTGAACCAGAAGCCCGAGGCGACGCCGCGGCCCTGGAACTTGCCGGTCAGCGGCGTCTTGTAGTGCTCGCTGTTCAGCGCGGCCTCCACGGTCTCGGCATAGCCGATGCGCGGGAAGGTCGGGCCGTGGGCGGCCTTGGTGCCTTCCTTGGCGGCGTTCTTCAGACGCAGCTTCAGCGGATCCATGCCGAGTTCGCGGGCGATCTCGTCCAGCACGCTCTCCACCGCGAAGGCGCCGATCGGGGCACCCGGGGCGCGGTAGGCGGCGACCTTGGAGCGGTTCGAGACCACGTCATAGCCGAAGGAATGTACGTTCTTGATGTCGTACGGCGCGAAGGCGCAGCCCGCCGCCCCGCGGATCGGCGAGCCCGGAAGGCAGCCGGCCTGCAGGTAGAACGTGCCCTGGCCGGCGACGATGGTGCCGTCCTTCTTGGCGCCGATCTTGACCGTGCTCTTGGAGCCCGAGGTTGGGCCGGTGGCGCGCATGACCTCTTCGCGGGTCATGACCATCTTCACCGGACGGCCTGACTTCTTCGACAGCACGGTGGCCACCGGCTCCAGATAGACGATGGTCTTGCCGCCGAACCCGCCGCCGATCTCGGCCGGGATGGCCGTGACCTTGGACTGCGGGATGCCGGTCAGGAAGGACGTCATGGCGCGGACCATGAACTGGCCCTGGCTCGAGCTCCAGATGGTGGTGCGGTCGTCCGGCGCGACGCTGACCACGCAGGCATGGGGCTCGATATAGCCCTGGTGCACCGGCTTGGTGGTGAAGCTGCGCTCGATGACCACGTCGGCCTCGGCGAAGCCCGCATCGACATCGCCCAGGGTGTGCTCCAGGGTGCCGGCGATGTTCGACGGCTTGCCGTCGAACTTGATGAAGTCGTGCAGGATCGGCGCGTCCTTGGCGATCGCGTCGTCGATCTCGATGGCGAAGGGCAGGACCTCGTAATCCACCTCGATCAGCGCGCAGGCCTCGGCAGCGATCTCCTCGTTGATCGCGGCCACGGCGGCGATCGGATGGCCGTGGAACAGCACCTTTTCCTTGGCCAGCATGTTGCGGCTCATCCAGCGCATGTCCTGGATGCCGAGCGGGACCGGCGTGTCGACCGGGAAGTCGACGAAGTCGTCGGCGGTCGCCACCGCCTTCACGCCGGGCAGGGCCTCGGCCTTGGACGTGTCGACCGACTTGATGACTGCATGGGGATGCGGGCTGCGCAGCACCTTCGCCCAGATCATCCCGGGCATGGTGGCGTCGGCCGCATAGGCGGCCCGGCCGGTGACCTTGTCGGCGCCGTCGGGACGGACGGTGCGCTTACCAATCCATTTGTTGCTCTGGTCGTTCATCGGGCAGCCTCCCGCATGTCGGCGGCGGTCTCCATGACCGCGCGGACGATCTTGTCGTATCCGGTGCAACGGCACAGGTTGCCGGCGAGCCAGAAACGGACTTCGGTTTCGGTCGGATTCGGATTGCGTTCCAGCAGCGACTTCGCCGCCACGAGCATGCCGGGCGTGCAGATGCCGCACTGCAGAGCGGCGGATTCCAGGAACTTCTGCTGCAGCGGATGCAGCTTGTCCGGCTCGGCCATGCCTTCGATCGTCTCGATGTCATGCCCGTCCGCCTCGGCGGCCAGCATCAGGCAGGAGCAGACCAGCCGGCCGTCCAGGGTGATGCTGCACGCGCCGCAGTCGCCCGAGCCGCAGCCTTCCTTCGATCCGGTGAGGCCGAGCGTGTCGCGCAGCGCGTCCAGCATGCTGTCCGCGGCGTCGCACAGGAACTCGGTCGGCTCGCCGTTGATGGTGGTGGAAACGTGGATCTTCGCCATTGGTATCAGGCCCTCCCGGCGCGTTTGGCGGCGATTGCGGTCGTGCGCTTGAGCAGCACGCCGGCCACCTTTGTGCGGTATGCGATGGTGCCGCGCTTGTCGTCGATCGGATTGCAAGCGGCCGAGCAGGCAGCGGCGGCCTTCTCGATCGCGGCATCGTCGAGCGTGCTGCCGATCAGCGCCTTGGCGGCGTCCTCCACCAGCAGCACCGTCGGCGCGACGGCGCCCAGGCCGACGCGGGCAGCGGTGCAGGTCCCGTTCTCCAGGGTCAGGCTGACGCCGACACCGACCACGGCGATGTCCATCTCGGTGCGCGGGATCATCCGCAGATAGGCGTCGCCGGAGCCCTTGGGACGGGCGGGGAAGGTGAAGCTGACGAGGATCTCGCCCGGCTTCAGGTTGGTCTTGCCCGGACTGGCGGGCACATTCTCGACCGCCAGTTCACGGGTGCCGTTCGGCCCCTGGATGGTGGCCACCGCGCCGGCCGCCACCAGGGCGGGGACGCTGTCGCCCGCCGGCGAGCCGTTGCACAGGTTGCCGCCCATGGAGGCCCGGCCCTGCACCTGGGTGGAGCCGATGAGGTTCAGCGCCTCGAGCACACCCGGCCAGGCCTTGCCGAAGTCGGGATCCTCCTCCAGTGCGGCGCCGGAGACCGCGGCACCGACCTTGAAGCCGCCATCGGCGGTCTTCTCGATCGCCGTCAGCTCCGGGATCTTCTTCACATCGACGATGGTGCCCGGCTTGAGAAGACCGGAACGCATCTGCACCAGAAGATCGGTTCCCCCGGCGAGAATGCGCGCGGCCCCCTGGGCCGCAGCGTATTGGGCGATCGCATCGTCGAGCGTCTGCGGCGCCAGATATCGAATGTCGGACATGGCCCTTCTCGTTTTCCTTTCCCGGACCCGCCTCACGATGAGACGGGGTCCCCTCTTCTGCGGGGGATTGCATACAAAATGCTCCGTCGCGTCAGGCTACGACGGTCAAAGCGACTCGGTCACCCCCCAAAGATTGCGGGGGATTTCACTCAACGCTGGTAAACGACTCTACCGCCTATGACGGTCATGTCGACCTGCACTTCGCGGATCTCTTCGGTGGGAATCGAGAAATAATCGCGGTCGAGCACCGCCACGTCCGCCAGCTTGCCGATTTCCAGCGAGCCTTTCAGGTGCTCCTCGCGGCCGGAATGGGCGCCGAGCCAGGTATAGGCGTTGAGCGCCTCGGTCGGGGTGATGGCCTGGGAGGCGTCCAGGTCGCCGCCGGTATCCGACTTACGGTTGACCATCGACCACAGGGCGAGGAACGGGTTCGCCTGGCAGACCATGGCATCGGAATGGCCCGGCGCCGGAATGCCAGCATCGATCATCGCCCGGTGCGGCCACATGCGGGCCATGGCCGGCTGGCCGCGGTTGGCGATATAGGCGTCGCCCAGATCGTACATAAAGCCGGTGGCCGAGCTGTCGATCACCCCGAGCTTCTTCAGGCGCTCCTGCAGCGGCGGGGTGACGTAGCAGCAGTGCTCGACCCGCATGCGGTTGTCCTCCACCGGATGCTGCTCCAGACAGTACTCGATGGCGTCCAGCGCGAAGTCGATGCCGCGGTCGCCGACGCCCTCGATCATCACCTGCAGCCCGGCCTTGTGGGCCGCCAGCGCCCGGCGCTTCAGATCCTCCAGCTCGTACAGCAGGACGCCGGTATTCGGCTCCGGCTCGCCTTTGATCTTCTTGCCGACATACGGCTCGTAATAGGCGGCGGTCCGGCCGGAGGTGGAGCAGTCGGGGCACCATTCGACGCCGATCAGTCGCACCCAGTCGTCGCCGAAACCGGACTGGATGCCGGCGGCGGTCAGCGATTCCACCAGACCGGTCTCGCGGCCCGAGGCGATGATGCCGACCCGCATGTTCAGCCGGCCCTCGTCCTTCATCATCTGATAGGCGCGGATGCCCTTGGAGGGGGTGAGCGAGTTGTAGACCGAGGTGATGCCGTAGGAGGTCCACTCCTCGAATACCCGTTCCAGACCCGCGGCGATGCTGTCCGGGGTGTCGCCGTCATGCACCCGATCGAGGAACAGGTGGGCAGCCGTCTCGCGCACGATTCCGGTCAGCTTGCCAGTGTCCGGGTGCTTGTCGAAGGCGCCGAACTCCGGCGGCTGGGTGGTCTCGTCGATGCCGAGTTCGGCGAAGGCGCGGCTGTTGGCCAGGCCGATATGGCCGTCGGTGCGCAGGATGAAGAGCGGCCGGCCCTGGGCGGCCTCGTCCAGCTCCTCGATGGTCGGATAGCCGCCGGACTTGTTCTCGTTCAGCCGGTAGCCGGCGACCCATTCGTCCGGGCCCTTGGCGGCGGCGACGTCGGCCAGCCTTGCGAGCAGCGCCTCGCGACTCTGGATCCGGTCCGGGCTCAGCAGCTCCCAGGAGGCGAGGCGGGCGGCATAGGCGTCCGGGTGGTTGTGGCTGTCGACGATGCCGGGGATGGCGGTGCGGCCGCCCAGGTCGATCACCTTCGTCTCCGGACCGATCAGCGCCTTGATCTCGGCGTCGCTTCCCAGCGCCAGGATCTTTCCGTCCCGCGCCGCCAGCGCCTCCACGAAGGTTCCGGTCGAATCCATGGTGGCGATACGCCCGGCGGTCATCACCAGGTCGGCGGCGAGGCTCTTCATGTAAGTCTCCGGCTGTGCTTGCGCGGGAAGGGAGGGCATGCTGTGCGCCCGCCAATCCTCGCGAGGTTCGAAGGGGCAGACAAGCACCCTTCCTCGCGGCTTCTGTTTTTCGCCTGATCAGGGAGACAGCGATGCTGCCCGGCTCCATTCCCGGCCCGACTTTCGACCGCCTGCCCACCGCCGACAACTGGTTCGCCATCGAATGGCTGCCCCAGGGTGTGCTGCGGATATGGGAGCCGCACGTGTCGAGGCTGCTGCGCGCCAACATGTTCCTGGTGCGCGGAAGCGACCGGGACCTGCTGGTGGATGCCGGCATGGGCGTGTGCAGCCTGCGCCGGTTCCTGGACCCCTATCTCGACAAGCCGGTGGTGCACGTTCTGAGCCATGCCCATGTGGATCACATCGGGTCGGCCCATGAATTTTCCGAAGACCTGCGGATGCACGCCGCCGAGGCGGAGGTGCTGCGCAACCCGCCGGCCGATCTGGAACTCTCCTTCGACGGGTACAGCGACGAGAAGAAGGAGCGGCTGCGCCAGTCCGGCTTCGACGTTTCCGGCGCCCTGATCGCGGCCTCTCCCTCGACGTCGTACGCGCCCGACGAGTGGCGCATTCCCGGGGCGACGCCGACGGCGCTGCTGGCCGAGGGCGACCGGGTGGAACTCGGCGACAGGAGCTTCGAGGTGCTGCATACGCCCGGCCACAGCCCCGGGTCGATCTGCCTGTGGGAAGCGAATACGGGGATCCTCATCGGCGGCGATACGATCTACGATGGGCTGCTGATCGACACGCTGCCGGACAGTGATCCCGCTGCCTATGCTGTTTCTATGCGCAGACTAAAACAACTAAACGTCTCTGCGGTCCATGGCGGACACAGGGAAAGCTTTGGGTTTGCGAAGTATCAATTTCTGATTGATCAATATTTAGGCAGTTAATGCTCGATATTTGGGCTTGCACAGGGGTTGCCTAAAAGTGCAGCATGCCGGCCTCGCTATTCGGTGAGTAAGGGATACACACACATGCCGGACGGATCGAACGGGGCGCGGAGCGGCCATGCCCTGTCATTGCGGAACCTTTCCAAGGTCTACGGATCGCTTGCGGCGGTCGACGGGGTGGACCTCGACGTTCCGCGGGGATCTTTCCTCACGCTTCTGGGCCCGTCCGGTTCGGGCAAGACGACGATCCTGATGTCGATCGCCGGCTTCGTGGAGCCGAGCGGCGGCAGCATCCTGCTGGACGACAAGGACATCACCCGGTTCCCGCCGGACAAGCGGAACTTCGGCATGGTGTTCCAGGGCTATGCCCTGTTCCCGCACATGACGGTCGCCGACAACATCTGGTTCCCGCTCAAGGTGCGCGGCGTGTCCAAGGCGGACGCGTCGGCCAAGATCAAGAGCGCGCTGGAGCTGGTGCAGATGGGCCATCTGGCCGACCGCTACCCCTCGCAGCTCTCCGGCGGCCAGCAGCAGCGCGTCGCACTGGCCCGCGCCATCGTGTTCGAGCCGGACCTGCTGCTGCTCGACGAGCCGCTCTCCGCGCTGGACAAGAAGCTGCGGGCCGACCTGCAGTGGGAGCTGAAGTCGCTGCACCAGCGCCTCGGCACCACGTTCATCTACGTCACGCACGACCAGGAAGAGGCGCTGTCCATGTCGGACACGATCATCATCCTGCGCGACGGCAAGATCGAGCAGCAGGGCGTGCCGGGCGAACTCTACGAGAAGCCGGCCACCCGCTTCGTCGCCGACTTCCTCGGCAAGTCGAACTTCCTGCTGGGAACGGTGGGCGAGAAGAAGGACGCCTCCTTCACCTATGTCTGCGGCGGCCAGCCGCTGGTGCAGGCCGGTCCCGCGAACCACACCAAGGCCAATGGCGAGGTGCTGATCGCGCTGCGCCCGGAGAAGATCGCGTTGTCGGCCGAGCGACCGGCCTCGACCAACGCGGTGTCGGGCAAGATCACCGCCTTCAACTATTACGGTTCGGCCTTCCATTTTCAGGTGCAGACCGAGGCGCTGGGCGAGCTGATCGCCACCACGCCGGCCTGGACCTGCACGATCGAACCGTCGATCGGGAACACGATCTGGCTCGGTTGGGAGCCGGACGCGTCCGTGGTCGTGCGCGACCGCTGAAACCTTAGAAATCCGCGGTTGGCAGGGGGCCGGCCGCCAACGTGAGGAGCCTGGCATGACCTTGACCAAGACCCTGTATGAGAAGGATCTCTACCCGGAGATCGAGGACGCGGGTGACAGCGATTTCGCGCGGGACTGCGTGGAGATCGCGGCCGAGCGTCTGAAGAAGGGCCAGATCGACCGACGCACCTTCCTGCAGGCGCTGACGATCCTGGGTGCCGGCACCTCCGTGCTGACCCTGGGCGGCGGCTCCGCCAAGGCGGCCGGCGAGGTCGTGGTCGTGAACTGGGGCGGCCCGGCGGTCGAGGCCTATCAGAAGGCGTTCGGCGAGCCGTTCGAGAAGGCCACCGGCACGAAGGTCGTGATCGACGGCACCGGCCCGCTCGGTTCCAAGATCAAGGCGATGGTCGACGCGGGTGCGGTGACCTGGGACGTCTGCGACACCGGCACCGGCACCACGCTGGTCCTGGAGAAGCAGGGCGTGCTCGAGCCGATCGACTACTCGGTCGTCGACAAGTCCAAGATGCAGGACATCTTCGCCTACGAGTACGGCTGCGCGAACTACATGTTCAGCTTCGCGCTGACCTACAACAAGAAGTCCGTGGCGAGCGAGCCGACGGGCTGGAAGGACTTCTGGGACCTGGAGAAGTTCCCGGGCAACCGTACCCTGCGCAAGCAGCCGAACGGCATGCTGGAAGCCTGCATGATGGCCGCCGGCCGGTCGCCGAAGGAGGTCTACCCGATCGACATCGATCTGGCGGTCTCCAAGCTCAAGGAGATCAAGGACTACGTGATCGCCTGGGGCTCGGGCTCGCAGAGCCAGGAGCTGTTCCGCACCGGTGAAGTGGTGATGGGCAACATCTGGCACACCCGCGCCAACCTCCTGAACCAGGAGACCAACGGCGACGTGACCTGGACCTGGAAGGACGGCATCGTGACCGCCGGCATGTGGAACGTGCCGAAGGGCAACCCGGCCGGTGTCGAGACCGCGATGAAGTTCATCGCCTCCTCGCAGGATCCGGAGCAGCAGCTCGTGCTGTTCAACGCCATGGGCAACGGCCCGGCCAACCCGGCCGCCGCCGACATGGTTCCGGCCGACAAGAAGTACATCGATCCGGGCCAGCCGGAGAACCTCGCCGTCCAGGTGCTGCAGAACGGCCCCTGGTACGAAGAGGACAGCGGCGTCCGCAATCTCACGAACGACGAGCTGTCGCGTGAGATGTGGCTCGACGCCCTGTCGTCGTAAGGTGACCGGTCACGAGAGCAAATCACGATCAGGCGGAAACGTCTGATCGTGTGAATTGGCTCTAAATTCAATAAGTTAGAGGGCATTGGCAGGCCGCACATGCACGCTTCACTTCGCCGGGTCTATTGGTGGCTGATCGCGCCGGCGGTCCTGCTCATGCTCGTCTTCTACATCTATCCGCTGATCCAGGTGCTCTGGATCAGCGTGACCGACCCGGTGCCCGGGTTCGGCAACTACAGCGAACTGATCGACCGGTCGCTGATCCACCGGATCTGGATCACCACGATCCGGGTCTGCCTGATCACCACGGTGATCACCGTGGTCTGCGGCTACCTGGTGGCCTATGCCATGGCCCAGGTCGGCGAGCGCCAGCGCACCTGGATGATGTTCTGCGTGCTGCTCACCTTCTGGCTCAGCGTGCTGATCCGCGCTTTCGCCTGGGTGATGCTGCTGCGCACCCAGGGGCTGATCAACACCGGCCTGCAGGAACTCGGCCTGATCGACCAGCCGCTGCGTCTGGTGCGTAACGAATTCGGCGTGATCGTCGGCATGGTCCACTTCATGCTGCCGCTGGCGGTGCTGCCGATCTACTCCAACATGACCGGCATCCAGTCGCGTCTGGTCAGTGCGGCCCGCGGTCTCGGGGCCTCGCCCTGGGTGGCGTTCAAGGACGTCTACCTGCCGCTGAGCAAGCCGGGGCTGATCTCCGCGACCATCCTGGTCTTCGTGTTCTCCCTCGGGTTCTTCATCACCCCGGCGCTGCTCGGCGGCGGCAAGGTGGTGATGATCTCCGAATACATCCAGGTCAGCTTCGAGGAGACGCTGCGCTGGGGGCAGGCCACCATGCTGGCGTCCACCCTGCTGTTCTCCGTGTTCCTGTCGCTCGCCCTGGTGGCCCGCTTTGTCGATCTGAAGAAAGTGTTTGGTGCGCGATGAAAAAGGATCCGCGCGTCGTATTCGGCCGCTGTGTGGTCTACGGTCTCGCCTGGACCGTGCTGGCCTTCCTGGTGCTGCCGATGATCATCGTGGTGCCGGTCTCCTTCACCGACCAGTACTACCTGTCGCTGCCGAAGGAAGGCTTGTCGCTGCAGCATTACGCGGCGTTCTTCGAGAAGGAGATCTGGCTGGCCGCCACGCTGGACAGCGTGATCGTCGCCACCTGCTCGACCCTGGCCGCGCTGATCCTCGGCACGCTCTGCGCCATCGGCTGCTGGCGTCTGGCGAGCAACGCCGCTGAATCGGTCCGGACCTTCATGCTGACGCCGATCATCGTCCCGACGATCGTGCAGGCACTGGCCATGTACCGGTTCTGGATCGATCTCGGGATCATGGACACCTATATCGGCCTGATCCTCGCCCATACCCTGATCGCCATTCCCTATGTGGTGATCACCGTCTCCGCCTCCCTGGCCAACTTCGACGTGAGGCTGGAGCAGGCGTCGCGCAATCTCGGCGCCTCGACCTCGCAGACCATCCGCTGGGTGATCCTGCCGAGCATCGTGCCGGGCATGCTGTCGGGCGCGCTGTTCGCCTTCACGATCTCCTTCGACGAGATCGTCGTGGCGCTGTTCGTGACCAGCCGCAACGTCTACACCCTGCCCAAGCGCATCTGGGACGGCATCCAGGACCATCTCGACCCCACCATCGCCTCGATCGCCACCATGCTGATCGCCATCACGCTCGCGCTGCTGCTGACCGAGCTGTGGGCGCGCCAGCGCCGACGGGCGCGTCTGACCGCCCGCATCGAGGGCGGCGAGGCCTGACCTCCCGGCGCCGGCGCCTGCCGCCGGTCGCCATTACACATCGACGGAGACGACCATGACCGCGGAGCTGACGCCCGCCAAGCGGACCGCCCTTGCCTGGGTTGAGGCCAATGCCGAGCGCCTGTCGCGCGACCACATGGAGATCTGGAACCTGCACGAGCCGTCCTGGCGCGAGTACAAGTCCGCGGCCTGGTACGTCGAACGGCTGCGGGCGGAGGGCTTCGAGGTCGAGCCGGGCTCGGCCGGCATGCCGACCGCGCTCTGCGCCACCTGGGAGAACGGCACCGGCGGGCCGACCATCTGCTGCTACGCCGAATACGACGCCGTCGTCGGCTCCAGCCAGGAGGCGGTGCCGTACCGTAAGCCGCGCGAGGGTGTGCACCCCTATGCCGCCGGCCATACCGACCCGCACTCCGCCCTCGGCCTCGGCGGGCTGACCGGGGCGCTGGCCATGCAGGCGGCGATGAAGGAGCACAACATCGCCGGCCGGATCAAATTCTTCGGCGAACCGGCGGAGAAGATGTGCGGCTCCAAGCCGATCCATGCCAGCCACGGCTACTACGACGACATCGACGCGCTGATCAGCTTCCACCCGACCTCGCTGCCGGATCTGTCCAACACGGTGATCTGGGAGACCCATTGCGGCTGCTACTGGTCGAAGGTCTACACCTTCGAGTCCGTCGATCCGGAGACCTGGGGAGCGGCCGGCGAGCGTAAGGGGTCGCAGAACAGCCACGCCATCGCCCGCGCTCCGGCCGCACTCGACGCCATGTGCCTGATGTACACGACCACCAAGTACACCAAGGAGAACATGCTGCCGCACCGGGGCTCCTGGACCCTGAACGAGGCGATCCTGAACGGCGGCTTCGCCACGGCCGACAACCTGCCACCGCGCTACTCGCAGATCCAGTACGCCTGGCGCTGCCCGTCCATCGAGATGGCCGAGGCGATCGAGCGGGTGCTGGACAACAACGCCGAACACGTCGCCGGCCTGACCCATTGCCAGGTGACATCCGACTGGGTGACCAAGACCCGGCCGGGCATGGCGAACAACGCGCTGGCCGAGATCACCTATTCGAACTTCGAGCTGGTCGGTCCGCCGAAATTCACCGACGAGGCCAAGGAGTTCGGCCGCGAGATCATCCGCAACCTCGGCTACGAGGCGCCGGAGGAGCCGTTCCCGGAGATCCTGGAGCAGCTCGTCGATCCGAAGGAGGGCGAGGCGATCCTGCGCTCGCAGATCCCGTCCTGGCAGAAGAACTACACCTCCGACGACTATACCGACATGACCTGGCACACCCCGACCGTGCGCCTCTATGTCGGCCGCGCGGCGCTGAAGAACCCGGCGCCGGGCGTGAAGGTGCCGCACTGGTGCCACTGCGCGCTGGGCGGCGTGCCCGGGGCGATGGACCCGATGTTCCTCACCGCCGGCAAGGTCATCGCCACCACGGGTCTGGAACTGATGGAGAGCCCGGAGGCGCTGGCCCGCTGCAAGGCCGAGTTCGACGAGCGCACCGGGGGCGGCATCGGCGGCTCTAAATGGGTGCCGCCGCTGCTCGGCAAGAACGCGCCGGCGCCGATCCATTTCCCGTGGCCGGAATATGTGGAGACGGTGCGCGGTGCGGAATGGGTGATGCCGACGCCGCCGGTCCAGGACTGAAGGGCCGGGGCCGAGGTGCCGGGACTGATCTGAAACGACGACCAGAAGGAGGAACCCCGCCATGGGCGCGGTCAGCGAGTTCGAATACCGCTACAACATGACTATCAAGACCTTCCCGAGCCACGAGGAACCGGGCTTCGAGAGCGCCGCCCAGCAGGAGACGGTCTGGGGCCGCCAGTGGGGCTGCGACAACGATGTCGGCCAGCTCCGCATGGTGCTGATGCACCGTCCGGGCGAGGAGATGAAGATCCTCGACCCGTCCAAGCGCCTGGAGCATCTGGGGTCTTATGGCGACGCCGAGGGCCAGACCTGGTATTGGCGTGGCGACAAGATCCACACCATGGAAGAGCAGCAGGAGCAGCATGACGGGCTCGCCAACGCCCTGCGGGCCGAAGGCGTCGAGGTCGTCTACCTGAAGCGCTGCGCGCCGGGTAAGCACAAGTCGATCTACACCCGCGACAGCTGCATCGGCGTGAAGGGCGGGGCGATCGTCACCCGTCTCGGCCCGATCGTGCGCCGCGGCGAGGAGGCCCCGGTGACCGAGACCCTCGGGTCGCTGGGCATGCCGATCCTGCGCACCGTGCACGGCACCGGCCTGATGGAGGGTGGCAGCTTCGTGTGGCTGAACTCCAAGACCGCGGTGATCGGCCGCTCCTCCCGTGTGAACGAGGAGGGCACCCGCCAGGTCGAGGAAGTGCTGAACGCCCAGGGCGTGGAGCTGCTGCGGGTCGACCTGACCGGCTACCGTCTGCACATCGACGGCGCGCTGGTGATGATCGATGTCGACACCGCGAT
The DNA here is from genome assembly GCA_965228445.1 of Candidatus Endolissoclinum sp. Lineage (GTDB taxonomy): Bacteria > Pseudomonadota > Alphaproteobacteria > Thalassobaculales > Thalassobaculaceae > Thalassobaculum. The sequence goes on from OZ245813.1 coordinate 265,167, forward strand.
CATCAACCCGACCCAGCTTCCGTTCTGGTTCCTCGGCAAGCTGAAGGAGCTGGGCATCCGCACCATCGAGGTGCACCCGGACGACCCCTCGGGCGTGGTGAACTGCATCGCGGTGAAGCCGGGCCGGGTGATCATGGAGGCGGGCGCCTCCAAGCACACCGCCGACGCGCTGGACAAGCTCGGCATCGAGATCGTTCCGGTGAAGTACGACAAGGTGTTCCAGGGCGGTGGCGGCATTCACTGCTCGACCTCGCCGCTGATCCGCGACTCCGTCGACTGATCCGCGTCGGCCGCCCCGCGGCGGCTCGCACTGCAGAGACAAGGGCCGTCCGTTCCGCCGATGCGAAGGCATCGTTCGGGACGGGCGGCCTTTTTCAATGGACCGGGCACCACCATAAGACAGCGGGGTGCCGTTCGGTCCCTAGGTGCGATTACTGCGACAGGCGTGTTTGCTAACTATCTTTTTCTCTGAAGCGGCAGTCTCTTTTCGGCGAATTGCGAGCGCCAGATGTGCAAGTTGCGCTTGTGGCAGTAGGGGCTGAGGCTTCCGTTATCCTCGGCGGTTTGCAATCATTTCGCGTTTCAGCATGGATCGCTCCCTGCTGAATTCCGGTGCATGCGTCTTCTCACAGTTGCTATTGCGATCCATTCGCAATATGCTTGGTTTGAGCAATCTGCATATCTACCGAGGATCGCCACGTATGAGTCATATCAGCCGTCGTTTAAGCCGTCGCTCGGCCGAACAGTCCGTCTCGGCGATCGACCCCCGTCAGCCCGCATCGCAGACCGCCGCGCCCGATTACGCCGTCCGGACCGAACAGATGTCGGTGCCGAGCCACCCCACGGATGGACGTTCGACCTATCAGGATTTCGCGTCCGGCATCAGCCTGAACGCCACCGACGCCATCGAGATGGCGGATATCCAGACGCGAGCCACCCTCCAGCCGGGGCTGAGCCTGCTGCTGCTGCTCGAGGGCGCGGTGGACGCCACGATCGAAGGGACGGCGGTGTCCTGCAATGCCCGCCGCGGCCCGGTCGGGCGCATCATCTCGGTTACCCGGCCGACGACCCTGCTGCGCTCGTCCGCCCGCGGCCGCTACGTGCGCAAGGTCACCCTGCGCATTCCGCTCTCCTGGTTCGAAGAGCGCGGCGGAGACGATCCGGAATCGACCCTGTCGCGCGAACTTACCGCCTTCCTGCGGAACCAGAGCGCCGTGCGCGAGTGGGAGCCGTCGCCCTCGGCGGTGCGCAGCGCGGAGGACCTGCTGGCCCGGAGCGCCGACGGCGGCGTCCTCACCAGCATCGCCTGCGAACGCGACATGCTCAGCATGCTGGCCGACGCGCTCTCCGGGTTCCGCAACGACGAGCAGCGACCGATGCCGCGCCACCTGCGTTCCCGCGATATCGTACGGGCCCAGACCGCGCGGGAGCTCATCCTGCGCAGTCTGGACGATGGTCTGCACCTGCCGGAAATCGCCCGGCAGACGGGGATGAGCGTGAGCACCCTGCAGCGCGTGTTCCGCGACTGCTACGGCCAGACGGTGATGGAGTTCGCCCGGGTGCGGCGTCTGGAGACGGCCCGCGACCTGCTGGACAGCGAGGGGCTGTCGGTCGGCGAGGTGGCGCGCCGCGCGGGCTATTCGAGCCCGGCGAACTTCGCCACGGCCTTCCACCGCGAGTTCGGCTATCCGCCGTCCCAGGTCAAGGAACGCGCCCGCCGCGCCGCCATCGCCGAGGGCGAACGGGTTTAGGGTTTCCGCCGCCCTCCCGACCACGCCCGTCTCCCCGGCCTTGCGCCGGGGGCCAGGGAGCGTATCTGCCGGAACGGGGCAGTAAGCGCTCCGTCGCGCTGACGTCTCGATCCCGGCGCAGGGCCGGGAAGACGATTTCGGTTATCCCGCGCCGGCACCTTTATAGAACGCCACCGTCTTCGCCAGCCCCTCGGCCAGCGGGGTGTGGGGCAACTCGCCGAGAACCGCGCCGATCGGGCTCGGCGCGATCACCGGATGGAGCGGCAGCGGCGGACCCGCCCAGTCGATCGCCGCACCCGGCACCAGCTTGCTGATCCCGGCGGCGATCGCCGACACATCCGCCACCTCGCCGACCAGGGAAAAGGCGTGCGCCCCCTCGAACGGCCGGGTGGCGGCGGCCTCGAACACCGCGGCGACGTCATCCACATAAATCATGTCCGCCGCCCCGGAATAGCCGATCGTGTAGGGCTGTCCGGCTGCCGCCGCGCGGCAGGCGAGAGACGGTCCCGCCGTCAGCCCGGTCTCGCGACCCGGCCCGTAGACGATGGCGGGGCGGAAGCCGACGCTGGAGATCCCGGCATCCAGCCAGTAGGCCCGCCCGCTGCCCTCGCAGGCCAGCTTGAAGGCGCCGTAATGGGTGGTGGGGTAGGGGATGGCGCCGTCGTCGGGGCCGAAGACGCCCGCGCTGCTGGCATAGGCGACGCCGCGCATCCCATGGGCCTTGGCCGCCTCGAACACGTTCAGGGTTCCGATCAGGTTGACCTGGGCGCCGAGGATCGGGTTGTCGGCGCAGGCCGGGGTGAGGATCGCGGCGAGATGGAGCGCGAAGTCGCAACCTTCGGACGCCCGCATCACGTCCTCGCCCGAGGCGACGTCGCCGGTGCGCCACTCGACCCGGTCCGCCGCATCGCCGGCAATGGCGCGCACGATGCCGCGGTCCTCGCGCCGGTCGAAGACGCGCACGTCCACACCCCGGGCGGCCAGCCGCCGGATGATCCAGGCGCCGAGGAACCCTCCGCCTCCGGTCAGGAATACGGTCATGCCGCACCCCCGGCCGCCATGTCGGCGGCGGTGAGCTGATAGGCGAGGTTGTAGACGATGGTCGCCGGGTTGCCGATGCCGCAGCCGCTGTCGGCGATGGCCGCCTCGATATCGGATGTCGAGGCGATCAGCTCCGGCAGGCCGCTGCCCTCGATCAGCACGATGGCGTCGAATTCCTTCTCGCTCATCTTCGGACGCAGTTCGGTCTCCTTCGTCTTCACCCCGGAGATCTCGCTGCGGGCGAGACCGATATGGGCGCAGCAGGCGCCGGTGACGCCGAGCAGGCTCTGACTGAGCTTCTCGGCCTTTGCCCGGAGATCCGCCTCGCCGGCGCCGTCGAGGAAGTCGAGCCTCACGGTCGCCATGGCCCCGCCGTCGCCGACGCCGCTGGAGACCACCCGCTCGCAGGCGACCCGCAGGAAGTTGCGGAAGGTCGGCTGCACCTTGTTGCTCCAGTCGGTCGGGTTGTTCAGCCGCTCCAGATAGGCCGGCGAGCGGAACACCTCGGCCGTCTCGCCACCATAGACCGTGCCGTAGCGGTAGCGTGGCAGGGCGTGGTTGATCAGCCGTTTGCCCACCGTGAAGCCGGGAATGGAGAGCCGCTCGGGCATGTGCTCGCGGGTGTGCCACTCCATGTACTCGGTCCAGGAGGCCGGATCGATGTCGTGGAACAGCGCCAGGAAGGCGGAGCCGGTCAGGGCCATGGGGTTTCCTCGTCGTTTCGTTCTGTTCGTTGGGATCAGTCGCCGAGCAGGCGTTTGGTGGCTTCCAGGGAGCGGCGGGCGACCTCGGACGCGCCGAAGCGGGCGGTGAGGTCGTGGTTCGGTACTTCGACGCTGACGGTCATGCCGGGCGGGATGTGTGCGGCGATGGCGGGAAGGTCGATGCCGCCCTCGCCGGGGATCATCCGGGCGGTGCGGGCGACGGCGATCAGCCCCTCGTCGGACGGGTCGTAGGGAACCGGCCCGTCGCAGATCTGCACGTAGTTCATCAGCGCGGCGGGCAGGGTGGCGAACTCGTCCAGGGTCGAGCCGCAGCGGTCGAAATGTAGGCTGTCGAACAGCACGGCGGCACTCGGATGGTCGGCCGCCTCCACCAGCCTGCGCGCGGAGCCCAGATCCTTGCAGCCGGTCCAGGGCATGAACTCCAGGTCCGCCGTGAGCCGGTACTCGCCGAGCCGGTGACACAGGGCGGTGTAGGTGTCCTGGGTCCGCGCCGGGTCGGTGTCGTCGATGGCGACCAGAACGTGTTTGGCGCCAAGCTCGGCGATGCGGTCGAGGAACGGGGTGAATCCGTCCAGCACCGTGTCCGGTTTGAGCCGGATCATCTCCGCATCGGCCATGGTCACCCCGGTGTCGCGCATCGCGGCCTTCACCTCGCTCAGCAGGGCGTCGTCGTCGAGCAGCGGGTGGAGGGGCTCGCCTGCGGCCGGCAGCAGTCGGAAGCTCACCATGTCGTAGCCGTGCTCGGCCGCGATCGTCACCGCCGTCACCGGATCGACGCCGTTGCCGGTGAGGTAGCCGAGCGAGTAAAGGCGTTTGGCCGTCATGGGGCGGTCTCCTGCAGGTCGGACAGCCTTACGAGCTGGCCGGTGGCGGCCGAGCGCTTGATGGCGGCGACCACGTGCATGTTCGCGATGCCGTCCTGGCAGGTGACCAGCGGTGCGGCCTCGCCCCGGACCACGGCACGGAAGTGTTCCGCCTGGGCGATGTAGGTGTCGCCGGTTCCGGCCTCCAGCCGCTGCTGGGTGAGCGGATGCGTCCAGTTTCCGCCGGGCGCGTAGGTCCACAGCGACAGGTCCGGCAGGCTGAGGCCGCCGGTGCGACCGGAATACAGATGGGTGATGTGGTCGTGCTTGGGGAAGCGGCCCGGGTTCTCGCCCGACGAAACCTCCCAGGACCAGGGACCGACCGCCGCGTCCGACAGGGCCAGGGTGGCGAGGCCGCCCTGCGCGAAAGTCAGGATCGCCGCCGTGGTGTCCTCCACCGGCAGGCCGCGCGTGGCGTTGGAGTGGGTGCCCTGGACAGTCGCGATCTCGCCGAAGAAATGGCGCAGCAGGTCGATGTCGTGGATCGCGTTGATCAGCAGCGGGCCGCCCTGTTCGGGGTCGCGGCGCCAGGCCACGTCGAAATAGTCCGGCTGCTTCAGCATCGCGCAGGTCACCGTCGCCATCACCAGCGGACCGATCGCGCCGTCGGTGATCGCCCGCTTCGCCGTCTTGATCAGCGGATTGTGGCGTCGGTGATGGCCGACCAGCACGGGAACGCCGGTGCGTGCCGCCACCGCGGCGAGGGCGGCGGCCTCCGCCAGGCTGCTGGCGACCGGCTTCTCCAGCAGGATCGGGATGCCGGCCTCGAGCAGCCGGCCGGCGATCGGCACATGGGTGTCGTTCGGTGAGGCGACGATCGCCGCCTCGCAGAGCCCGGCCGTGACGAGGGCGTCGAGATCGGTGAAATGCGGCACCTGATGCTGCGCGGCCAGCGCGCCGGCGGCCGGTGTCGGATCGACGATCGCCGACAGTCCGACACCGCGGGCCTTCGACAGCGTGTCGATATGGGTGCGGCCGATCACCCCCGCCCCGATCACGGCGACCTTGAGGTCGTCCATTGGTTCCTCCCGTTTTGCGTCAGCCTACACCGCTCCTGTTGCGCCTTGGAACTGGCGTCGGTGATTGAAAACCCGTTCCGGTCGGATAGGCTCGGGTTCCCTTCCTCGTCCGTGTGGTCCCCGATGCCCAAGACCCTGCCGACACCCGCCGATCCGCTTGCCGCCGACTGGGACGTCATCGTGCTCGGCGGAGGCGCCGCCGGGCTGGCGGCCTCGGTCTTCGCGGCACTGGAGGGCGCGCGCACCCTGCTGATCGAACGCTCGGAGTATGTCGGCGGTACCTCCGCCCTGTCGGCCGGGACCGTCTGGATCCCGAACACCCGCCACGCGGATGCGGGCGACGGCGAGGACAGCCCGGAGAAGGCGCTCGCCTTCCTCGATGCCGCGATCGGAAACCGGGCGCCGAGGGCTATGCGCCAGGCCTTTCTGGCCGCCGGTCCGGAGGCGGTGCGGCGGTTGGAGGAGCGGACGGTGGTCAGGTTTCGCGCCCGGCCGTTCCACCCGGATTATCTCTACGAACTGGAAGGCTCGGTCTCCGGTGGGCGGGCGCTGGAGGCGCAACCCTTCGACGGCGGCACCCTGGGACGGGCGCTGCGCAAGCTGCGGCCGCCGATTCCGGAATTCACCCTGCTCGGCGGCATGATGGTGGACCGCGACGATATCGGCCACCTGATGAACCTGACGAAGTCGCGCAAATCCTTCGGCCATGTGACGCGGATGCTGACCGGCTACGCCGTCGACCGGCTGCGCCACGGCCGCGGCGCCCGGCTCGTGATGGGCAATGCGCTGATCGGCCGTCTGCTGCGCGCCGCCCTCGATGCCGGGGTGACGGTGGCGACCGAGGCGGAGGTGACGGATATTGCCGGCGACGGCGCCGCGCGGACGGTGACGGTGAGGCGCGGCGGTCGCGAGGAGGCGCTGACCGCGAGGGGCGGGGTGATCCTGGCCTCCGGTGGCTTCGCCCGCCATCCGACGCGCCGGGCCGAGTTCCTGCCCGACCCGCTGCCCGAATACAGCCCGGCGGCACCCGGCAATACCGGGGCGCTGCACGACATCGCCCTGCGGCTGGGGGCCCGCTACGGCGAGGGGGCGGAACAGCCGGTGTTCTGGGCGCCGGTCTCCCGGCGCAGGCGGCGCGACGGCTCCATGGCCGTGTTCCCGCACTTCGTGCTCGACCGCTCCAAGCCGGGGATCATCTCGGTCGGCAGGGACGGGCGGCGCTTCGTGAACGAGAGCCTGTCCTATCACCAGTTCGTCGCCGCCATGTATGCGGCCAACAAGGACGGGTCCACCATCCCGGCCTTCGAGATCTGCGACGCCGAGGCCCTTCGGAAATACGGGCTCGGCATGGTGCATCCGGGCGGGCGCGGGTTGGTCCCGTTCCTGGCCGACGGCTACCTGGTGCGCGCCGACACGCTGGAGCAACTGGCCGGGCTGCTGGAGATCGACCCGGCCGGGCTGGCCGAGACGGTCGACCGTATGAACGGCTTCGCCGAGACCGGCGAGGATACCGACTTCCAGCGCGGCACGACGGTCTATCAGCGGGCCAACGGAGATGCGAAGCACGCGCCGAATCCGACCCTCGGTCCGATCCGCACGCCGCCGTTCTACGCGATCCGGCTCTGGCCCGGGGATATCGGCTCGGCGGTCGGGCTGGAGACCGATACCGATGCCCGGGTGCTGGGAGCCGACGGGGCGCCGCTGGACGGGCTCTACGCCTGCGGCAACGACATGCACTCGGTGATGGGCGGGGTCTATCCGGCTCCGGGGATCAATCTCGGTCCGGCCATCGCCTTCGCCTATCTCGCCGCCCGCCACGCCGCTGGCCGGTCCAAATAAGCAACGAAAATCCGGGAGGAAACCGATGTCCGCGCCCACCATCCACATCATCAACGGCCCGAACCTGAACACGCTCGGCATCCGCGAGCCGGAGATCTACGGCAGCACGACGCTCGCCCAGATCGAGGGCTGGTGCCGCGAGGCGGCGCGCGGTCCGATCGAGTTCAAGCAGTCGAACCTCGAGGGGGAGATCGTCGACATGCTGCAGGCCGCGCGCGGCGTGGCCGACGGGGTGATCATCAACCCGGCCGCCTATAGCTTCTATTCGGTGGCGATCCAGGATGCCCTGAAGATCTTCGGCGGGCCGGTGATCGAGCTGCACATCTCCAACATCCACGCCCGCGACGAGGATCACCGGCATTCCATCCTGTCCAAGGCGGTCACCGCGGTGATCGCGGGCCTCGGCGCCCGGGGCTACGTGACGGCGCTGGAGGCGATGTACGAGCTGCTTGAGGCGAGGGGGTAGGGGGGCTCTCCATCTCCTCTTACACTCCCCGGATTTATTCCGGGGCGAGGCGTCCGCGCTGATGGGCGGCGGGGAGTAGATGTCGGGGTTCACGCAATCCAAGCCTTGCCCCGGAATAAATCCGGGGAGTGTGTAAGAGTGTAATCGTGTGAACGCTATCCGTCCTCCGGCGGCGTGGTGATCACCAGGAACACCAGATCCTTCAGCCCCGAATTGTAGATCGCGTGCTCCACCCCTGGCGGGATGAAGATGTGGTCGTGCGGGCGCACCACGTGGCGGTCGCCGTCGATCTCCATCAGGCCCTCGCCCTCCAGGATGTAATAGATCTGCTCCTGAATTTTGTGGCTGTGCGGCGCCACGTAGCCCTTCGGCTGATAGCTGGAGATCCGGAAGTCGAAGCGTTTGGTCGCGTGGTCCTGCGGTGTGATCAGCAGCTTCGAATGGGCGTCGTAATGCGCCGGCATCGTCTCCCAGAGCGTCTCCACGATGTTGGCGATCTTCGCCCCGTTCTTTTCCAGCATGGCCTCGTCCTTCTTGCGCGCGGTGGCGGGTTCGTTCCGACAATGGTTTCATTATGCGTAACAGATTGTCAAAATATGAAACGCATGTTTATAGTTTTGGAGATTGTTGAATATCCGCCTGTCGTGCCCCTGGAGACGCCGCCGTGACCGAACCCGACCGCGATCCCTACATCATCGCCTCGCTGCGCAAGGGGCTCGACGTGATCGACTGCTTCGGCGAGCAGGAGAGCTGGAGCCTGGCCGAGCTCACCGCCCATCTCGGCATGAACAAGGCCACCGTCTTCCGCCTGCTGCACACGCTGCAGGAGGCCGGCTATCTCGACCGGGAGGAGGAGAACGGGCGCTACCGGCTGGGCATGCGCTTCTACTCGCTCGGCCACACGGTGGTACGCCACGAGCAGCTTCGCTGGCAGGCGCTGCCTCCGCTGATGACCCTGGCGGAGACCACTGGCGAGACGGTCTATGTCGGCATCCTCTACGAGGGCGACGCGGTCGTGGTGCAGATCGTCGACGGCATCGAGCTGGTCCGCATGCACTCCTTCGTCGGCAAGCGCAGCCCGGCCCATGCCAGTGCGCTCGGCAAGGTCCTGCTCGCCTACATGCCCGACGCAGAGGTGGACGAGTATGTCCGGACCTACGGGCTGAAGGGCTTCACCGAGAACACCTTCACCGACCCCGCGGCCTTCCGCGAGGAGCTGCGGTCGATCCGGGACCAGGGGTTCGCCCTGGACCGCGAGGAGATGGCGCGCGGCCTGCGCTGCATCGGCGTGCCGATCACCGACCATACCGGCCGTCCCTTCGCCACGATCTCGCTCTCCGCCCCCGCCGACCGGATGAGCCCGGAGCGGATCGAGGCGCTGGTGCCGCAGGTCAAGGACGCGGCCCACGACATCTCGCGCATGCTCGGCAGCCCGAGCCTGCACCGGCGGTCTTCCGGCACCGCCGCATAAACAGAAGACATCGAACGGGAGGATCCCATGGACGGGCATTCGCGCGCGCTGCAGAACGGCGCCGACATCATCGTCGATCAACTCACCAAGGAGGGGATTCCGTACCTCTTCGGCGTCTGCGGCCACGGCAATGTCGGCTTCCTCGACGGCGCCTACAAGGCGGCCAACCGGATCAAGACGATCTCGGTGCATCACGAGCAGTCGGCCGGCTACATGGCCGACGCCTATTACAAGATCCGCCACGAACCGGTGGCGACCTTCACCTCCTGCGGACCGGGCTCGGCCAATCTCGTCGTCGCCCTGGCGGCGGCGATGATGGACAGCTCAGCCTTCCTGGCGATCACCGGCAACGTGCCGACCAGCCAGTTCAACCGCAATCCGTTCCAGGAGACCGGCCAGTTCTATCAGGGCGACTTCCCCTCGGTGATCCGGCCCTATGTGAAGCGCAGCTACCAGCCGACCCGGGCCGACATGGTGCCGCTGGCGGTGCGCCAGGCCTGCCAGCTCATGCGCAGTGGCCGGCCGGGACCGGTGAACCTGGACGTGCCGCTGGACGTGTTCGTGGAGGAGACCGATGTGCGGCTGCCCGACGCGCCGCCGCACAAGCTGCGCGAGGCCTCGCCGGGTCCGTCCGACGCGCTGGTCGAGGCGGTGGAGATGCTGCTCTCGGCGCAGCGGCCGGTGATCATCGCCGGCCAGGGCGCCATGTTGAGCGAGGCGACGGCGGCCCTGACCGCCTTCGCGGAGACCGCCCGCATCCCGGTCGTCACCAGCCCGAACGGCAAGGGCGCCATCGACGAACGCCACGACCTGGCCTTCGGCTCGATCGGCCGCAACGGCACCTATGCCGGCAACGAGGCCTCCAGCAAGGCGGATGTGATCCTCGCCGTCGGCTTCAGCTTCGATGACCGGGCGACCAGTGCCTGGCTAGAGGGCTATACCCTGGCGATCCCGCCGTCGCGGCTGATCCAGATCGACATCGACACCTTCGAGATCGGCAAGAATTATCCGGCCGAACTCGGGATCGTCGGCGACGCCAGGGCCAGTCTGGAGGTGATGACCGAGATGGCCAGGTCGCGGCTGACCGGCACGCCGGAGAAATCCGCCACCTGGCTCGCGAAGCTGACCGACGACCGGGCGATCTGGAAGAAGTACCAGGGCCAGTTCGCCGGCTCCGACCAGATGCCGCTGCGGCCGGAACGGCTGATTGACGCGATCTCCAGGGCGGTGCCGGAGGAGGCGATCATCGCGTCGGATGTGGGCGTGCACCACAACTGGGTGATCCAGCTGCTGGAGGCCCGGCGTCCGCGCCAGCTCATCCATTCCTGGGGCTTCGCCGCCATGGGCTTCGCCACCTCGGGCATCCTCGGCGCCAAGCTGGCCGCACCGGACCGGCCCTGCGTGGCGGTGGTCGGCGACGGCTCCTTCCTGATGACGCCGCACGCCCTGCTGACGGCGGTGGAATACGACATTCCGGTGGTCTGGATCGTGTGGAACAACAACGGCTACTGCTCGATCCGCGACCTGCAGGTCGGTCTGTTCGGCGGGCGCGAGCTGGCGACCGGCTTCCTGCACGACGCCAGCCAGGAGCTGTTCAGCGCCGATTTCGCGATGATGGCGAAGTCCATGGGGGTGGAGGCGGCCCGGGTCGACAGCGCGGCCTCGGTGGAGGACGCGATCGACCATGCGATCCGGGCGAACAGGCCGTATCTGCTGGAGGTCCCGGTCGATCGCGAGATCCGGCCGATCGGAACCGGAAGCTGGGAACTCCCGCCGCTGCCCAACCCCGAGCCGAACTTCCGTCAGGCGCTGGCCAAAGCGGGGATGGTGTAGGGGGTATCTCGAACTCTCCCGTCTTCCCGGCCTCGCGCCGGGATCCAGAGCGAAGCGTGCTGGAGCGACGGAGACTACCCTCCGTCGGTCCAGCAATGCCGATCCTGGGTCCCGGCGCGAGGCCGGGAAGACGGTTTATGTTGAAATCCCCACCGCTGCCCGCGCCGCGGCGAGGGTCTGCTCAGGCCCGCCGCCGGCATCGATCCGGTACCAGTCGAGATAGCCCAGATCCCGCTCCGCCTGCGCTGCCACGACCGATCCGTCGGCGTCGGACGCGTCGCGCTCCCGGCTGTCGGCACGGGCGACCAGGGTGTCGGTCGGCGCCTCCAGCCAGAGGCCGGTGAACTCCACGTCCAGGTCGGCGGCGAGGTCGGACAGCGCTTCGCGCTCCTCCAGCCGCTGGTTCACGGCGTCGACCACCACGCTCTGTCCGGCCCGCAGGGCGGCCTCGGCCTCCTGCAGCAGCGTGTCGTAGACACGGACGGTCACCTCCTGGGTGTAGCCGTCATCGCCCAGCTTCTCGTGCTCGCCGGCACCCATCAGCCGCTTGCGGATCACATCGCTGCGCAGGTGCACCGCGCCGGGGAAGGGGGTGAGGTCGCCGGCCAGTGCGGCGGCCAGCGTGCTCTTGCCGGTGCCGGACAGCCCCGCGACCGCGATCAGCCGCGGCGGGTAGGGGACCATCACCGCTTCGGCGAAGTCGAAATAGCGCCGGGCCTCGGCCACCCGTTCGGCCTTCTCGTCCTCCGGCGCGCTTTCCACCGAGGCGGCGATCACCTTGGCCCTGATCACCGCCCGCACGCTGACGAAGAGCGGCATGGCGGCGAGCCCGGCGATCTGGTTCGGGTCGCGGTCCTCCGCCAGGTAGCGGTTCAGGATCAGGTTGGCCTCGCGCGTCAGCCCGCGTTCGCCCAGATCCATCAGCAGGAAGGCGAGGTCGTAGAGCACGTCGGTGGTGGCGAGGTCTTCGTCGAACTCGATGGCGTCGAACAGGGTCGGGGCGTCGTCGAGCAGCACGATGTTGCGCAGGTGCAGGTCACCGTGGCAGCGCCGCACCCGGCCCTGGCGCTCGCGGGCGTCCAGCGCGGAGGTCACCGATTTCAGGGCGTCCTGGGACCGGCGGGTCAGGGTCTCGGCCCGGAAGCCGTCGAAGATCTCCGGTGCTTCCGCCAGGCTGCGACCGTTGCTGCGGACGATCTCCTCAAGCGACTTCGCGAAGCTGCTGCCCTCGCGTTGCGGGGCGCGCTTGTGGGAGGCGACGATGGCCGCGGCGGTGCGGCGCAGAAGGTCGTCGGACAGCCCGTCGCGCTCGGCGATGCGGTCCAGTGTCATGTCCACATCGAAGCGGCGCATATGCACGCACCACTCCACCGGGTCGCCGCTGCCGTCGAGGGCGAGGCCGTCGCCATCCCGTGTGATCGGCAGGGCGGCGCGATAGATGTCGGGCGCGTTCGGCCGGTTGACGGCGATCTCCGCCTCGCAGGCCGTCTTGCGCCGGTCGAGCGTGGAGAAATCCATGAACGGAAACTTCACCGCGCGCTTCACCTTGTAGGCATCGTCGCCGGCAAGGAAAACCGCGGCACCATGGGTGTCGATGCGCTCGACCGTGTCGGCATCGGCATGGGTGGCGGGGTCGGCGAGGGCGTCGAAGACCGCGCTCTGGTCCTCGACCACATGGGAGGCGGTCGCCATTTCGGGCTCCTGGCGTTGGTGAGCGGGCAGCCTGAAGGTCGGCTGCCCTTTGCGAGATGGGGCCAGCGGTGGGAAGCCGCAAGAGACCGGCCGTTCCCCGTCAGGCGGCGGACTGCACCCGCTCCCGCAGGCCGGTCACGATCCGGTCGGCCACCGCGGAGACGCGCTTGAGCCGCACGTCGGTCTCGTGGCGGATCAGGTAGAAGGAACGGGTCAGGGCGATCTCCTCGCCGCGTACCGGTTTGAGCGCCGGATACGCCCGGGCGATGAAGTCCGGCAGGATGCAGACCCCCGCTCCGGCCAGCAGCCAGCGGAGCTGGATCAGCAGACTGGTGGAGGTCAGGGCCGGCCGCACGGTCCCGGCGACGTGCTGACCGACCACCTGCGGGATGTAGTCGAGCGAGGGGTCGAAGACGAGGTCGGAGATGTAGCCGATCCAGCGCGCCCGTCGCAGCTCCGCATCCTTGGCGAACCCGTCATGGGCGGCGATCACCGCATCGGTGGCGTAGAGCCGCAGCCGGTAGTCGGTGATCCGCTGCACCGTCAGCCGACCGCTCGGGGGCGGGGAGACGGCGATGGCCAGGTCCGCCTCGCGCTGGGACAGGCTGAACACCCGGGGCAGGGCGACGACCTCCACCTCCAGGTCCGGGTTGGTATCGCAGAGCTCGACGCAGATATCCGACAGCAGGAAATTCGCCACCCCTTCCGGCACGCCGATCCGCACCGCGCCGCTCAACCCCTCCGTCGCCTGACCGACCCGCTCCCGTGCCGCCTCCGCCGCCAGCTCCATCGCCTCGGCATGCTGCATCAGGGCATGGCCGGCCTCGCTGAGGGCGTAGCCTTTCGGACTGCGCTCGAACAGCTTGGTCTCCAAGTCGTGCTCAAGGCCGGTCATCCGCCGGCTGAGGGTGGCGACATCCAGGCCCAGCCGCCGCGAGGCGGCGGTCAGGCTGCCTTGCCGGCCGATGGCGAGGAACAGCTTCAGGTCGTCCCAGTTCATGCGCTGCCGTCCGTATTCCAGCGAAACTGCAAAATGATTTTGAGATCTATCCTATTCAATCCAGCACATTTGCAAAATAAGACGGATCAACACGACCGTCCGGCCCTCGAAATCCGTCCTTACAATGGACACATGAGGAAAGAAGGGCGGCGCGACGTGACGTGTCGACGGAACAGACCGCCAGGAGGAGGGAGCATGAGCGAGGAGACCGGGACCGGAACGCCGTCCGAGGCGTCGCACGAGACCCCGCTGAGCCTGCACGTTCCCGAACCGGCCGTGCGTCCCGGCGACACGCCGGACTTCTCCAACGTCAATATCCCGCGCGCCGGCACCGTGCCGCGGCCGCCGGTGGATGTGGCGCCCGACGACATCCGCGACCTCGCCTTCTCCATCATTCGCGTGTTGAACCGCGATGCGGTCGCCGTCGGTCCCTGGGCCGGGCTGCTGACACCGGAGGAGCTGCGCGAGGGCCTCAAGCACATGATGACCCTGCGGGCCTTCGACGCCCGCATGATGATCGCCCAGCGCCAGGGCAAGACCTCGTTCTACATGCAGAACTTAGGCGAGGAGGCAATCGCCTGCGCCTTCCAGAAGGCACTCACACCGGGCGATATGAACTTCCCGACCTACCGCCAGGCGGGGCTGCTGATCGCGGCCGGCTATCCGCTGGTCGACATGATGAACCAGATCTATTCCAACGAGAACGACCCGCTGAAGGGCCGCCAGCTCCCGATCATGTACTCCTCGCGGGAGCACGGCTTCTTCTCGATTTCCGGCAACCTGGCGACCCAGTTCATCCAGGCGGTCGGCTGGGGCATGGCCTCGGCGATCAAGGGCGACCGCAAGATCTCCGCCGGCTGGATCGGCGACGGCTCCACCGCCGAGTCCGACTTCCACGCGGGCTTGGTCTTCGCCTCCACCTACAAGGCGCCGGTGGTCCTCAACATCGTCAACAACCAGTGGGCCATCTCGACCTTCCAGGGCATCGCCCGGGGCGGCTCCGGCACCTTCGCCGCGCGCGGTCTCGGCTTCGGCATTCCGTCCCTGCGGGTCGACGGCAACGACTACCTGGCGGTCTACGCGGTGGCCAAATGGGCGATCGAGCGGGCCCGGCGCAATCTCGGTCCGACGCTGATCGAACACGTGACCTACCGGGTCGGTGCCCATTCCACCTCCGACGATCCGGCGGCCTACCGGCCGAAGACCGAGAGCGACGCCTGGCCGCTGGGCGACCCGGTCATCCGGCTCAAGAACCACCTGATCGCGCTGGGCGAGTGGTCGGACGAGCGCCACACCCAGGCCGAGGCGCAGATCCGAGACGAGATCATCACCGCCCAGAAGGAGGCCGAGAAGCACGGCACCCTACATTCCGGCCAGCACCCCTCGGTGCGCGATATGTTCGAAGGCGTCTACGCCGAAATGCCGCCGCATCTGCGGCGCCAGCGCCAGCAGGCGGGGTACTGAGTCATGACCCGGCGCACGATGATCGAGGCCATCCGCGACGCGATGGACGTGGCGATGGAACGCGACGACGACGTGGTGGTGTTCGGCGAGGATGTCGGCTTTTTCGGCGGCGTGTTCCGCTGCACCGCGGGGCTGCAGAAGAAATACGGGCCGTCGCGCTGCTTCGACACGCCGATCAGCGAGGCCGGCATCGTCGGTGCCGCCATCGGCATGGCGGCGTACGGCCTGCGGCCCTGCGTGGAGATCCAGTTCGCCGACTACGTCTACCCGGCCTATGACCAGATCGTGTCGGAGGCGGCGCGCATCCGCTATCGCTCCAACGGCCAGTTCACCGCCTCCATGGTGGTGCGCATGCCGACCGGCGGCGGCATCTTCGGCGGCCAGACCCACAGCCAGTCGCCGGAAGCCCTGTTCACCCATGTCGCCGGGCTGAAGACGGTGGTGCCGTCTAACCCGCACGACGCCAAGGGCCTGCTGATCGCCGCGATCGAGGACAACGACCCGGTGATCTTCCTGGAGCCCAAGCGGCTCTATAACGGCCCGTTCGATGGCTATCACGACCGACCGGTCAAGCCCTGGTCGCAGTCGGATCTGGGCGAGGTGCCGGACGGCCACTACACCGTGCCGCTGGGCAAGGCCAACGTGGTGCGCGAGGGCAGGGCGGTCACCATGCTGAGCTACGGCACCATGGTGCATGTCAGCCTGGCTGCGGCCGAGGCGGCGGGGGTGGACGCCGAGATCATCGACCTGCGCACCCTGGTGCCGCTGGATCTCGACACCATCAAGCAGTCGGTGCTGAAGACGGGGCGCTGCGTCGTCGTGCACGAGGCGACCCTGACCTCCGGTTTCGGTGCGGAGCTGGCCGCCCTGGTGCAGGACGAGTGCTTCTTCCATCTGGAAGCCCCGGTGCGCCGGGTCGCCGGCTGGGACACGCCGTATCCGCATGCCCAGGAATGGGACTACTTCCCCGGCCCCGACCGGATCGGCCGGGCGCTGCAAGAAGTGCTGGAGGTCTGAGATGGGCGCGCACACCGTCAAGCTTCCGGATGTCGGCGAAGGGGTCGCGGAGGCCGAGCTCACCGAATGGAACGTCGAGGTCGGCACCATCGTGCAGGAGGACGACATCCTCGCCACGGTGATGACCGACAAGGCCGCCGTGGAGATCCCGTCTCCGGTGTCCGGCACCGTCCAGTCGCTCGGCGGCGAGGTCGGAGAGGTGCTGTCCGTCGGCGCCCCGCTGGTGGTGCTGGAGGTCGAAGGCGACGGCAACACTGCGCCAGCACCCGAGGCGAAGGAAGCGGCACCCGAGCCGGAAGCCGCACCGCAGCCGAAACCCGCGCCTGAGAAGAAGGCCGAAAAACCCGAACCGAAGAAGCCGACGAAGAAGCCGGCTCCGGCGCCTGCCGCCGGCCCGGCGCGCGGCGAGCATGACCGGCCGGTGGCGGCCCCTTCCGTGCGCCGTCGGGCGAAGGAGGGCGGGGTCGACCTGCGCCAGGTCCGCGGCACCGGTCCGGCCGGCCGCATCACCCATGAGGACCTGGACCTCTGGTTCAGCGGCTCGGGCGAGGCGCGCAGCGGCGGCGGCCGTGTCGCCAACACCCATGTGGAGGAGATCAAGGTCGTCGGCCTGCGCCGCCGGATCTCCGAGCGCATGGCCGAGGCCAACGCCCATGTCGCTCACATCACCTATGTCGACGAGATCGACATGACCGAGCTGGAGCGGCTGCGCGAGACCCTGAACAAGGAGCATGGCGGCGAGCGGCCGAAGCTGACCCTGCTGCCCTTCCTGATGCGGGCCATGGTCAACGCCATCGCAAAGCAGCCGGCGATGAACGCCCATTACGACGACGATGCGGGCGTCATCCACCAGCATGGCGGCGTGCATATCGGCATCGCCACGCAGGCGCCCGGCGGCCTCATGGTGCCGGTGGTGCGCCATGTGGAGGCGCGCGGGCTGTGGGACAGTGCGGCCGAGGTCTCGCGCCTCGCCGAGGCGGCCCGGAAGGGTTCTGCCAGCCGGGACGAGCTGTCCGGCTCGACCATCACCATCACCTCGCTGGGCGCGCTCGGCGGCATCGCCACCACGCCGATCATCAACCGGCCGGAGGTCGCCATCGTCGGCGTGAACAAGATGCAGGTCCGCCCGGTCTGGGACGGCAGCCAGTTCGTGCCGCGCAAGATGATGAACCTGTCCTCCAGCTTCGATCACCGGGTCATCGACGGCTGGGACGCGGCGGTCTTCGTGCAGGCGATCCGCCGGCAGCTCGAAAACCCGGCCACCCTGTTCGTGGAGGACTGAGCCGATGCGCGACATCACCTGCAAGGTTCTCGTCATCGGCGCCGGCCCCGGCGGCTATGTCTGCGCGATCCGCGCCGGCCAGCTCGGGCTCGACACGGTGATCGTCGACGGCGCGCCGCTGGGCGGCACCTGCCTCAATGTCGGCTGCATCCCGTCCAAGGCGCTGATCCATGCCGCCGACGAGTTCCACAAGCTGGACGAGGCGGCGGCGGGCAACACGCCCTTCGGCCTGTCGGCATCGGCGCCGAAGATCGACTTCGCCAGGACCATCGCCTGGAAGGACGGCATCGTCGAGCGCCTGAACCTGGGTGTCGGCGGGCTGCTGAAGAAGGCCGGCGTGAAGTCGATCCGCGGCTGGGCCAAGTTCGTCGACGGCAAGACCGTGCAGGTCGCCACCGATACCGGCATCCAGACGATCCGTGCCGAAACCATCGTCATCGCCACCGGCTCCGAACCGGTCGAGCTGCCGGATCTGCCCTTCGGCGACCGGATCATCTCGTCCACCGGCGCGCTGGCGTTGAAGCAGGTACCGGAGGCCATGGCGGTGGTCGGCGGCGGCTATATCGGCCTGGAACTGGGCACCGCCTTCGCCAAGCTCGGCAGTCGGGTGACGGTGGTCGAGGCGGCGGACCGGGTGCTGCCGCAATACGACGCCGAACTGGTGCGGCCGGTTCTGGCGCGCCTGGAGGAGCTGGGCGTGACCGTGCTCACCGGCGCCAAGGCCGGCGGGCTCGACAAGAAGGGCCTGAAGATCGACCACGGCGGCCAGAAGAAGACCGTGCCGGCCGACAAGGTGCTGGTCACCGTCGGGCGCCGGCCGAAGACGGAAGGCTATGGGCTGGAGGAGTTGGATCTCGACCGCTCCGGTCGGTTCATCCGGATCGACGACCGCTGTCGGACGTCCATGCGCGGGGTCTATGCCATCGGCGACGTGTCCGGCGAGCCGATGCTGGCCCACCGCGCCATGGCCCAGGGCGAGATGGTGGCCGAGATCCTGGCGGGCGAGCGCCGATCCTGGGACAAGGTGGCGATTCCCGCCATCTGCTTCACCGATCCGGAGATCGTCACCGTCGGCCTCGGCCCGGCCGAGGCCGAAGCGGACGGGCATCGGACGATCTCCAAGCTGTTCCCGTTTCAGGCGAACGGACGGGCGATGACCACGGCGCGGGAGGACGGCTTCGTGCGGGTCGTCGCGCGCGAGGACAATCACCTGCTGCTCGGCGTCCAGGCGGTCGGCGCCCATGTCTCGGAGATGGCGGCCGGCTTCGCCCTGGCGCTGGAGATGGGCGCGCGTCTGGAGGATGTGGCGGCGACGATCCACGCCCACCCCACTCATGGCGAGGCGTTCCAGGAAGCGGCGCTGCGCACCCTCGGCCACGCACTGCATATCTAAGAGAAAAGCCCCGGACCGTTGGGTCCGGGGCCTCTTTCAGGGGGGCGTCAGTTGGACACCAGCCGCGCCCGCTTGTGCCGGGCGACGATCCGTAGCCGGGACCACAGCTCCTCGCGCTCCACGTAGCAGCCGCGCAGGGCGCGCCCGCCGGTGGATGGGTCGAAGGCGGTGCGGCCGTGCAGGACCCGGCGGTTGTCGAAGCCCAGCATCTCACCGGGTTTCAGGCGGACCTTCACCGTGTTGTCGGCGCTGTCGCCCATCTCGAACAGGCGGCGCAGGCCCTTGTAGACCTTGTCCGCCGTCTCGAAATCCGCCGTCAGCGGTGCCCGCAGCCACGGGTTCCAGCGCACCTCCAACGGCTCGCCCGTCGCCGGATCCAGATGGATCATCGGCACGGTCCAGCGATAGTCGGTGTTCACCGCCTTGTTGGCTGAGGTCATCGGCGTGGTGGACAGGGCCTCGTACAGCTCCGGCGCTTCCCGGCGCAGCTTCTCGACGATGAAGAACGAGTCCGCCAGCATGCTCTCGCCGCCGGTCGACGCATTCTCCAGGCAGTGCAGGAACTGCAGGCCGGGCATGTATTCGCGGGTCGCCAGGTCCACATGCAGCGGCAGGCCCATGGAGGTATAGGCGTTGGAATCCGCGTCCGGCTTGGTGACCACGTCGAAGATGCGACCGAAATTGTTGTCGCGCAGCGGGCCGAGCAGCCCGGGTACCTTCTCGATCACCGAGCGGTCGGTGCCCAGGTTCTCCAGGATGGCGAAGCCGTAGACGTGCAGCGCCTCGCACCAGCGGGCGAGCTGGTCCTCGTCCTCCAGGATGTTGGAGCCGTCGACGCGCACCGCCGACAGATCGAGATCGCCGCCCCAGGCCGCGCGTGCCGGCATGTCCGCATCGGACAGCGCCTGGCCGGGCCGGTAGGCGTACAGCCAGCCAGGATGGAACCGGCTGCCGGTGCCGTCGGACCAGCGGACGGCAAGGGCGCCCGACGGGTCGATCGACGCGTCCACCGCGGCCAGGTCGGCCGGAAATTCGGTCAGCATCCGTGCCTGTTCGCGGGTTACGGGATGGGTGGTCTCGGGGTCCGGCGAGTTCTCGCGCAGCACCATGGGGTGGAACCTGCTCCGACTGCCGTCATCCCAGTCCACGTCGACGCCGCCGGCCGCCGCCTTGGCGGCGACGGGCCAGTGCCGGATGGGATAGCTGTCGAAGTCTGGCGTGCCGGGAAGACCGTCGGATTCGGCCACGGGCTCCAGGACCTGTGCCATGTGGTAGCTCTCCATATGTATCGGTGTGTCGGTCTGCAACGGGCGCGACGCCTCGCGTCCGTTTGCGCGCAGTGTGTCTGAACGGGCAGACAGGCGAAAGGAAAATGCGCCAGGACACGCATAGGTCGGTTTGGTTGACTTCGGGTGGGGTTGGTGCACCGAATACGTCTCCGGTCCCTTGGGGTGCGATTGCGGGATCGGGGTGCTATAAGCCGGCCATGCCGAAAACGGTGGCCTCGCCAGACGGGCAGTTTGGCTGATGTGCGTTAGCTTTGGGTCCGGGGAAAATGGGACCTGTCGAGTCCGAAGGTTTCGCACCGGCCTCGGGCACCGTTGGATTGGGCTTCACAAAAGGGGATAACACATGACCAAGATCTTGAGCGGCGCCTTCAATCGCCGCCGGTTCATGCAAACCACAGCTGCCGCCGGTATCGCGGCCAGCATGCCGCTTTCCGGTGCCTCCGCCGCGCCGAAGAAGGGCGGGACGATGAAGATGGGCAAGGCCCATGGCGGAACCTCCGACACCCTGGATCCGGGCCTGTCGGAAAACGGCTTCACCCTGGCGCTCCTGTTCGGCATCCACGGTTATCTGACCGAGATCGGCGCCGATGGCAGCGTGAAGCCGGGTGTCGCCGAGAGCTGGGAGGCCTCCGCCGACGCGTCCTCCTGGACCTTCAAGCTGCGCAAGGGCGTGACCTTCCACGACGGTCGGGAACTGACCGCCGATGACGTGGTCGCCGCCATCAACCATCACCGGGGCGAGAAGTCGACCTCGGCCGCCGGTCCGATCGTCAAGGCGATCCAGGACATCAAGGTCGAGAACCCGTCGACCGTGACCTTCGTCCTCGACGGCGGCAACGCCGACTTCCCGTTCGTGCTGAGCGACTATCACCTGGCCATCGGTCCGGCCAAGGACGGCAAGCTCGACTGGCAGTCCGGCATCGGCTGCGGCGCCTACAAGCTGACCAAGTTCGATCCGGGCGTGATCGCCACCTTCGAGCGCTATGACGGGTTCTGGGACGACAGCCGCGGCCATTTCGACGCCGTCGAGATGCACTGCCTGGTCGACCTGAACGCCCGGACCACCGCGCTGGTCTCCGGCGAGGTGCACGCCATCGACCGTCTCGACCTGAAGACCAGCGGGCTGCTGGGACGCAAGCCTGGGGTCAAGATCAACTCGGTCGCCGGCACCCAGCACTACACCTTCACGATGGATTGCCGCGCGGCGCCGTTCAACGACGTGAACGTCCGGCGCGCGCTGAAATACGCGGTCGACCGTGAGGAACTGGTCGAAAAGATCCTGTTCGGCTACGGCTCCGTCGGCAACGATGTGCCGATCGGCCCGAACCAGCGCTTCTTCAACAGCGAGATGCCGCAGACCTCCTACGACCCGGACAAGGCCAAGTTCTATCTGAAGCAGGCCGGGATGGACTCCCTGTCGGTCAACCTGTCGGCGGCCGATGCGGCCTTCGGCGGCGCGGTCGACGCGGCGGTGCTGTACCAGAACTCCGCCAAGGCGGCCGGCATCGAGATCACCCCGGTGCGCGAGCCGAACGATGGCTACTGGTCGGACGTCTGGATGAAGAAGCCGTTCTGCGCGGTGTACTGGGGCGGTCGCCCGATCGAGGACCTGATGTTCTCGACCGCTTACCAGAGCGGCGTGGCCTGGAACGACAGCTTCTGGTCGAACGAGCGGTTCGACGAACTGCTGCTTAAGGCCCGCGCCGAGCTCGACGAGGCCAAGCGCCGCGAGATGTATTACGAGATGCAGGTCATTCTGAACGAGACCGGCGGCGTGATCATCCCGATGTTCGCCTCCTACGTCTTCGCGACCTCCGACAAGATCGGTCACGACAAGTTCGCGTCGAACTGGGACCTGGACGGCGAGCGCTGGATGGAGCGCTGGTGGTTCGACTAAGACCGGATCTCCGGACACACGCATAACGGACGGCGGGCCCTCGGGTCCGCCGTTTCGCTTCGCGCCACCCGGTGCTTCGCTTTTTGGTCAATTAACCCTTAAAAAATTTGTGATTTCTGGCTGTAATCGAATACCCATTTTTACTCTATGACTATGTGGTTTGCCCCGGGTTTTGCCGCTAGCGTTCGCTGTGGAAAATCAACTGCATGCTCGGATATTCGAGCGATAACGGGGGCCTCGTTTCATGAATATCCGCCAGAAGATGGCTGCGTGCCTCGCAGGTATCATATGCATCTTTGTCGCCGCCATCGCCTTCGAGGCGTTCTCCCTGCGCCATGACCTGGACCGGCTGGACAAGCTGAAGACCGAGGTGGAGCTGGGCTTCGGCAAGCTGGTTCCGCTGCAGCTGATGATGAAGGAGGCCCATTTCCTCATCATCCGGGCCAGCCGCGCCGCCACCCAGAACACCGAAGTCGCCGCCGATGCTGTGCGCGACAACGGCAACGAGGCGGCCGAGGCCCTGGACTCCGCCCGCAGACTGGCCTCCCAGTCCGGCTTCGACGAGATCGCCCAGGAACTGACCAAGGTCCATGCAAGCCTGCAGGCGGTGCTGCGCGAGAAGGTGTCCGAGGCGACCGCGAACAGGATGCGCGGCGTGGTCGGCGGCTTCAGCCTGGCGAACAACAGGATCAGGCAGCAGGCCAACGCGGCAACCGAGGCCACGCTGGAGCAGATGTCCTCGGTACGTGCCGATGTCGAGCGCTCGATCCTGTCGCTGGCGGTTTCCTCGGCGCTTGCGCTGGTGCTGGCGGTGCTGCTCGCCTTCTACATGTTCCGGGTGATCCGTGAGCCGATCGACAAGCTGATCCACGACCTGGGACTGGTGTCCCGCCGGTCGTCGGACCCGCTGCTGCTGACCGAGAAACGCCGGGACGAGTTCGGGCCGGCGGCCCGCGCCCTGAAGGGCCTGCAGGAGGATCTGGTGCAGGCGGATCGGATCGCCGCAGAACAGCAGGCCGCGAAGGCCCGCCTGGAGGAGGAGCGGCGCGAGAACCTGCGCGCGGTGGCCGGCGCCTTCGAGGAACGGGTCGGCCGGATCGTGTCGGCCGTCGCCAGTGCCGCGACCGAACTGCGCGACTCCTCGGCCTCGATGACGACGGCGGCGGACGAGGCGGCCGGCAACTCCGCCTCGGTCGCGACCGCGGCCGAGCAGGCGGCCGGAAACGTCTCGACCGTGGCCGCGGCGGCGGAGGAGCTGTCCGGGTCGGTCAAGGAGATCCGCCGCCAGGTCGTCACTTCCGCCGAGATCGCCGGTGCGGCGGCGGGGGAGGTGCAGGAGATCGTCGCCATGGTCAGCGGTCTGGCGGACGCGGCGGTGCGCATCGGCGACGTGGTGCGCCTGATCAACGAGATCGCCGACCAGACCAACCTGCTGGCGCTGAATGCGACGATCGAGGCGGCACGGGCCGGGGATGCCGGCAAGGGCTTCGCGGTCGTTGCCAGCGAGGTGAAGGCGCTGGCCGGCCAGACCGCCATGGCGACCGAGGAGATCAGTACCCAGGTCGGCGAGATCCAGAGCGGCACCGGCGAAGCCTCCAGCCATATCTCGCAGATCGCCGAGACCATCGCGAAGATGAACCAGATCGCCGCTGCCGTGGCCGCTGCCGTCGAACAGCAGGGCGCGGCGACCGAGGAGATCGCCCGCAACGTGGAGGAGGCCTCCGGGAGCACCCAAAATGTTTCGCGGAACATCGTCAGCGTGAGCGACGCGGTCGGCCTGACCGCCACGGTCGCCCACCGCATCGAAGGGGCGGCGGGCCAGCTCGCCGGTCAGTCGACCCGTCTGCAGGACGAGGTGAGCGGCTTCCTCGCCGAGGTTCGCGGCGGATAGGACAGCGACCGGCGTCGGACGAACATTTCGCCGGCGGCAAGAGGACACGACGAACACCCGAATTCCTCAAGAAGTTCGGGTGTATCGGCATGCGCGTGCGGCGTGTTCTCTTTCGCAACCGAAAAGGCCAGTTCGGAGAGCGCGCGATCAAATAAGAGAAAATTAAATCTAATTTAGTTCTTATGCTACGTGGTGGGTCGATTTCTTCGGCGATAGCGTCCCGGCGGTCTGTTCGTCCAATGTCGCCAGGGAACCCTGGCCCAGCAGGGATTTCGCCGACAATGTCCATTCGTCAGAAAATGGCCGCGTCTCTCGCGGGAATCATTCTCATTTTTATCGCCGCGATCGGATACGAGGCGGTTTCCCTTTCCCGGGATCTCGAACATCTGGAAAGCCTGGAGACGGAGGTCAATACCGCCTTCACCAAGATCGTTCCGCTCGATCTTCTGGTGAAGGACGTGCGCTTTCATGTGGTGCAGGTCCAGCAGTGGCTGACCGACATCTCCGCGACCCGGGGCCAGGACGGTCTGGACGACGGGTTCGACGAGGCGCGCGGCCACCGGCAGGCGTTCGGTGTCGTGATCGCCGAGGCCGAAGCGCTGGCCCGCGATCTGGGCTATCCCGACATCCTGGCCGCGCTGAAGCGGACGGCGGAGGCCATGCCGGCGTTCCACGGCGAGGGCGAGCGGATGGCGCGGGCCTTTATCGAGGGCGGTGCGCCGGCCGGAAACAGGCTGATGGGCGATTTCGACGCGGCGGCTTCGGGCATGTCCGCCGCCCTCGACCATCTCAGCAGCCTGATCGAAGGCAAGGGCGCCGCCACGACGGAGGCGGCGATCGCCAACATGACCCAGGTCCGTGCCGATGTGGCCGGGTCGGTGAACATGCTGCTGATCGCGGCCGGCCTCTCCATCTTCGCGGCGGTGGTGCTGTCCTTCTACATGTTCCGGGTGATCCGCGAGCCGATCGACAAG
The DNA here is from genome assembly GCA_965228445.1 of Candidatus Endolissoclinum sp. Classification (GTDB taxonomy): domain Bacteria; phylum Pseudomonadota; class Alphaproteobacteria; order Thalassobaculales; family Thalassobaculaceae; genus Thalassobaculum. The sequence continues at coordinate 290,074 of OZ245813.1, forward strand.
CTCTTGGCCGATCTGGACATCGTCTCCCGCCGGTCGCCCGAGCCGATCAACCTGGACAGCGGCCGTCGTGACGAGTTCGGCCCGGTGGGCGCCTCCCTGGTGAAGCTGCACGGCGATCTGGTCGAGGCGGACCGGGCCGCCGAGCGCCAGAAGGAAGCCGAGGCGCGCCAGGAGACCGAGCGCAAGGAGAACATGCTCGCCGTCGCCAAGGCGTTCGAGGACCGGGTCGGCAAGGTGGTCGAGGCGGTGGCCAAGGCGGCCGCCGACCTGAAGGACTCCGCAACCTCGATGACCTCCGCCGCCGACCGGGCTGGCTCCCAGTCCACATCCGTCGCCGCCGCCGCCGATCAGGCGGCCGCCAATGTGGAGACGGTCGCCTCCGCCGCGGAGGAACTGTCGAGCTCGATCGAGGAGATCCGGCGTCAGGTCTCCAACTCCTCGCAGATCGCCAGCGCGGCCGCCAGCGAGGTCGAGCAGACGGTGGCGATGGTGAACGGCCTGACGCAGTCGGCCGAGCGCATCGGCACGGTCGTGACCCTGATCCAGGACATCGCGGAGCAGACCAACCTGCTGGCGTTGAATGCCACCATCGAGGCCGCGCGGGCCGGGGAAGCGGGCAAGGGCTTCGCCGTCGTCGCCTCCGAGGTGAAAGCGCTGGCGGGTCAGACCGCCAAGGCGACCGAGGAGATCAGCCAGCAGATCGGCAGCATCCAGTCCGGAACCGGCGAGGCGGCGACGGCCATCTCGCACATCTCCCAGACCATCGCCCGCATGAACGAGATCGCGGCCGCGGTGGCCGCGGCCGTGGAGCAGCAGGGGGCGGCGACCAGCGAGATCGCCCGCAATGTGGAGGAGGCCTCGGCCGGCACCCGCGAGGTGTCCTCCAACATCGCCGGGGTCAACGACTCGGTGGGCCTGACCGCCGACGGCGCCCGGCGGATCGAGACCGCCGCCGGGGATCTGTCCGGCCAGTCCAACCTGCTCAGCCGCGAGGTCGGCAGCTTCCTGGCGGAGGTTCGGGCCGGCTGACGGGAGCCGATCGCGGCGTCCGAGGCGGTCCCGGGTCAGACGCCGTATTGGCGAGGCGTCCGGATCGGGGTATCGGTGAGGTGCTTTCTTACCCGCCCCGATTCCAGGAGCCAACCCGATGACAGCCGCCGCCCTCCGCCCGGTCCCCGCGAACCGCACCCTGGACCTGCGCAGCGACACGGTCACCCAGCCGACCCCGGCAATGCGCGAGGCGATGGCCACGGCCGATGTCGGCGACGACGTGTTCGGCGAGGATCCGTCCGTTCTGGCGCTGGAGGCGAAGGTCGCGGGCATCATGGGCAAGGAGGCGGCGCTCTACGTCTCCTCGGGCACCCAGAGCAACCTGCTCGGCGTGCTGGCCCATTGCGAGCGGGGCGAGGAGTTCCTGATCGGCGACTGCTATCACGTGTTCCAGTACGAGGCGATGGGCACGGCCGTGCTCGGCAGCGTGGCCGCCTACCCCCTGCGGACCGACGCCCGCGGCGGACTGGAGCCGCAGCAGGTGCTCGACGCCATCAAGCCGGACGACGTGCACAAGCCGATCACCAAGCTGCTGTCGCTGGAAAACACGGTGGCCGGACGGGTGCAGAGCCAGGACCGGATCGACGCGCTGGCCGACGCCGCCCATTCGCGTGGCCTGATGGTGCATATCGACGGGGCCCGGCTGATGAACGCCGCGGTGAAGCAGGGGCTCAAGGCGAAGGACATGGTGGCGAAGATCGACACTGTGTCGCTGTGCCTCTCCAAGGGCCTCGGCGCCCCGGTCGGCTCGGTGCTGAGCGGCCCGGCCGACTACATCAGGAAGGCGCGTCGCCTGCGCAAGATGCTGGGCGGCGGCATGCGCCAGGCCGGCATCCTGGCCGCCGCCGGACTGCATGCGCTCGAGCATCACGTGGACCGCATGGCGGAAGATCACGCCAATGCCCGCCGCCTGGCGGAGGGGCTGGCCGAGGCCGGGCCGCTGAAGGTCGATGTCGACGATATCGACACCAACATGCTGTTCATCGAGCCGTCGGCCGAGGATGTCGAGCCGCTGCGGGCCTATCTGAAGGAGCAGGGCGTCGTGCTCGGCTCGCCGCGCCCGGCGAAGATCCGCGTGGTGACCCACCTGGACGTCTCGGCCGAGGACGTCGACCGGATCGTCGAGGCGGTGAAGGCGTTCTACGCCAAGCGATAGCTGTCGCTTCCCCGGAGCAGGATGCCGGGCCGGCCGGGACGTTCCCGGTCGGCTTATTCCGACAAAAGTGGGAAAACAATCCTGGCCTCCCCGGTGACGATGCCCCATATGGGCAGGGCGATCGCAATCCGGAGCTCCGATGTCTGCCAATGCCGATGCCCGCCCTGAGTCCAAGGGCGACTGGAATACCATTCGCACGCTGATGCCGTATCTCTGGCCGGTCGGCCAGATGGAGATCAGGGCGCGGGTGGTGGCAGCACTGCTCTGCCTGATCGTCGCCAAGGTCGCCACGGTCTATGTGCCGCTCCTGTACAAGCAGGCGGTCGACCTGATTTCCGACGGTTCGAACTTCGCGATCACCGCGCTGATCGGCATCGTTCTCGGCTACGGCCTGCTGCGCGTCGCCCAGCAGGCCTTCGGGGAGTTCCGCGAGTTCTTCTTCGCCCGGGTCGCTCAGCGGGCGATCCGCACCGTCGCGCTGAAGACCTTCCGGCATCTTCACGGGCTGTCCCTGCGCTTCCACCTCGACCGGCAGACCGGCGGGCTGTCCCGGGCGATCGAGCGTGGGGTGAAGGGGATCGAGTTCCTGCTGAACTTCATGCTGTTCAGCATCCTGCCGACCCTGATCGAGATCGCCCTGGTCTGCGGCTTCCTGTGGTACTTCTTCAATGTCTGGTACGCGCTGGTCACCTTCGTGACCATCGGCGGCTATATCGCCTTCACCATGATCGTGACCGAGTGGCGGCTGAAGTTCCGGCGCCGGATGAACGAGCAGGACCAGACCGCCAATACCCGCGCCATCGACAGCCTGCTGAACTTCGAGACGGTGAAGTATTTCGGCAACGAGCAGCACGAGGCGGACCGCTACGACGGGTCGCTGCGGCGCTACGAGGACGCCGCGGTCGCCTCGCGCAGTTCGCTGTCGCTGCTCAACGTGGGGCAGGGGTTCATCATCGCCGGCGGGCTGGTCGTGCTGATGTCGATGGCCGGCTATGGGGTGAAGTCCGGGGAGATGACCGTCGGCGACTTCGTCATGGTCAATACCTACCTGATCCAGCTCTTCATCCCGCTGAACTTCCTCGGCTTCGTGTATCGGGAGATGAAACAGTCGCTGGCCGATATGGAGGCGATGTTCCGTCTGCTCGACGTGCGCCGCGAGGTGGCCGACCGGCCGGAGGCCGGAGCCCTTCTCCAGGGACCAGGGCGGCTGACGTTCGAGGATGTCCGCTTCGCCTATCGCGAGGACCGGCCGATCCTGCAGGGGGTCTCCTTCGCGGTGGAGCCGGGCGAGACGGTCGCCATCGTCGGTCCGAGCGGTGCCGGAAAGTCGACGATCTCCCGGCTGCTGTTCCGCTTCTACGACGTCGTGGACGGGGCGGTGCGGATCGACGGCCAGGACATCCGCGACGTCACCCAGCAGAGCGTGCGGGCGGCGCTGGGCATCGTTCCCCAGGACACCGTGCTGTTCAACGACACGATCTACTACAACATCGCCTATGGCCGGCCGGACGCGACCCCCTCGGAGGTGGAGGCCGCCGCCCGTCACGCCAGCATTCACGACTTCATCATGGGCCTGCCCGACGGCTACCAGACGGCCGTCGGCGAGCGCGGGCTGAAGCTCTCGGGGGGCGAAAAGCAGCGCGTCGCCATCGCCCGCACGATCCTGAAGGAGCCGCGGATCTACGTGTTCGACGAGGCGACCTCGGCCCTGGACAGCCACACCGAGCGGGCGATCCAGCAGAGCCTGCGCGAGGTGTCACGCGGCCGCACCACCCTGGTCATCGCCCACCGCCTGTCGACCATCGTCGATGCCGACCAGATCCTGGTTCTGGAGGCCGGCCGGATCGTCGAGCGCGGGCGCCACGGCGAGTTGCTGGCGCAGAACGGTGCCTATGCCGCCATGTGGCGGCGGCAGCTGGAGAGCCGCGAGGAGGAAGCCGGTCCGGCCGGGCAGGGAGAGATCGTCGTCGCCGGCTGATCTGCCGGCGACCGGCACCGGCAGTGGCTTCACATTCCTGACACTTGCCCTACACTCGTCTCTTAACAACCGGGACTAAATCCCGGACGGCGAGGGAGGAGTTTGGAATGCGGATGGCTGCGATGGTCGCATGCGGCGCGGTCGGGATGGCCCTGACGAGCACGGATGCTGTCCAGGCGTCCGGGTTCCAGCTCAAGGAGCAGAGCGCCAGCAAGCAGGGCAACGCCTTCGCCGGCGCCGGCGCGTCCGGCGATGACGCCTCCATCATGTTCTTCAATCCGGCAGGCATCGCCCTGTTCGACAAGCCCCAGGCGGTGGCCGGCGTCGCGCTCGTCAATCCCAATGCCTATCTGGACATCGATGCGGCCACCGACGGCACCGGCGGCGCCATGTCCGGCGGCGAGGGCGGGAATGCCGCCAGCCCGGCCATGGTCCCGAACGCCTATCTGGTCGCGCCGGTGAACGAGCGGGTGAATGTCGGTCTGGCGATCAACGTGCCGTTCGGCCTCAGGACCTCGTACGACGACGGCTGGGCCGGCCGGTACCATGCCATCACCTCGGACCTGGAAACCGTTTCCGTCGCCGGTGTCGCCTCGCTCAAGATCAGCGACAAGCTCAGCATCGGCGGCGGGCCCTATGTGACCTATGCCCATGCCCGGCTGACCAACGCCATCGACTTCGGCACGATCTGCGTCGGGTCCCTCGGCCTCGGCACCTGCTCCGCCCTGGGCGCGCTGCCGCAGCGGGCCGATGGCAAGGTGGACGTCGCCGGGGACGACTGGTCCATGGGCGCGACCGCGGGCTTGCTGTACGAGCCGGTGAAGGGCACCCGTATCGGCCTGTCCTGGCGCAGCCAGACGAAGGTGAACGTCCGGGGCGAGGCCGATTTCGACGTGCCCGACAGCGCCGGTGCGCTGACCTCCGGCGGCGCGTTCACCGACAGCGACATCTCGGGATCGGTCACCCTGCCGGAGACGGTCGGCGTCAGCGTGCATCACGACGTCACCGACGATTTCGCGGTGATGGGCGACGTGGTCTGGACGGCCTGGAGCCGGTTCGACGAGTTGCGCTTCTCCTTCGACAACCCGGCCCAGCCGGACAGCGTGACCCCGGAGAACTGGAACGACACCTTCTTCGTGGCGCTCGGCGCGACCTGGCGGCCGACCGAGACCTGGACCCTGCGTACCGGCGTCGCCTACGACCAGACGCCGGTCGACGACGAGTACCGGACCCCGCGCATTCCGGACAAGGACCGGTACTGGATATCGCTCGGCGCCGACTACCAGGTGGACGAGCGCTGGAAGATCTCGGCCGGGTACACCCACGTATTCGTCGACAAGTCCTCGCTCGATCAGTCCAGTCCCACCGCAGGCACCCTGCGCGGCGAATACAGCGGCTCGATCGACATCCTCACCCTCGGAGCGACTTTGCGCTTCTGAACCAACATCCCGACATCAACGGATCAGCGTCCCGTGCTAGAACGGGGCGTCAACCGGTGGAAAGGTAACGACATGGCGAAGCGGGCAGCGAACGCGGTCCCCGGCGGCGGTCTCATTGATCCCCAGAAGCTCGAGATCATGACGGCGCTGGAGCGCAAGGTCCTCTGGCTGGCGATGTGGACGATCCATAACGCCAACCACATCCGCGACAGCCGCGACGGCCTCAAGGTCGGCGGCCACCAGGCCTCCTGCGCCTCGCTCAACACGATCATGAGCGCGCTGTATTTCGACGTGCTGCGCCCGCAGGACCGGGTCGCGGTGAAGCCGCATGCCAGCCCGGTCTTCCACGCCATCCAGTACATGATGGGCCGCCAGTCGGTCGACCAGCTCCAGCGCTTCCGCGGCTATGGCGGCGCCCAGTCCTACCCGTCGCGCACCAAGGACGCGGACGAGGTCGATTTCTCCACCGGCTCGGTCGGTCTCGGCGTGGCGATGACCCTGTTCTCCTCCATGGTGCAGGACTACGTGCGTATGCAGCACCTGGTCCAGGACCCGGAGCGCGCCGGCGAGAGCCCCGGTCGGATGGTCGCCCTGGTCGGCGATGCCGAGCTGGACGAAGGCAACGTCTACGAGGCGATGCTGGAGGGCTGGAAATACGACGTCCGGAACCTGTGGTGGGTGATCGACTACAACCGCCAGAGCCTGGACGGCGTGGTCTCCGACGGCCTGTTCCAGAAGATCCGCCAGTTCTTCGGCACGGTCGACTGGGAAGTCGTCATGCTGAAATACGGCAAGCGGCTGGAGCGGGTCTTCGCCCAGCCCGGCGGCGACACCCTGCGCAACTGGATTGACGAATGCCCGAACGACCTCTACTCGGCCCTGACCTTCAAGGGCGGAGCGGGGGAGCCGGGCGTGTGGCGCGATCACCTGAAGAAGGACCTGCGCGGCGTCACCGGCATCAAGGCGATCCTGGAGGATCACGACGATGTCGAGCTGCACAAGCTGATGACCAACCTGGCCGGCCAGGACATGGAGGCGGTGCTGGAGGCGTTCCACGGCGTCAACGACGACCGGCCGCGCTGCTTCATCGCCTATACGGTCAAGGGCTACAACACGCCGCTGGCCGGTCATAAGGACAACCACTCCGGCCTGATGACCCCCGATCAAATGGCCCGGTTCAAGGCCGATCACGGCATCGAGGACGGCGAGGAGTGGGAGCCGTTCGCCCGTGCCGGTCTGGACGAGGGGACGCTGCGCGAATTCGTGCAGGTGGTGGATTTCAACGCCCCGGCCTCCCGCGTCCACAAGGCCGACAAGGTCGAGATTCCGTCGGTCCTGCCGATCCGCGGCCAGAAGACGATCTCGACCCAGATGGCCTTCGGGTCGGTGCTGCACGAGCTGTCGCGCGGCAACTCGGCCCTCGCCTCGCGCATCGTCACCACCTCGCCGGACGTGACGGTGTCCACGAACCTCGGGGCCTGGGTAAACCAGCGCGGCATCTTCTCCCTGGACGTGCGCAACGACGTGTTCCGCCAGGAGCAGGTGGCCTCGGCGCAGAAATGGATGCGCCACGGCGGCGGTCAGCACATGGAGCTGGGCATCGCCGAGAACAACCTGTTCATCCTGCTGGCGTCGCTCGGCCTCTCCGGGCCGCTGTTCGGCACGCGGCTGCTGCCGGTCGGCACGCTGTACGACCCGTTCATCGCCCGTGGCCTCGATGCGCTGAACTATGCCTGCTACCAGGACGCCCGCTTCATGCTGGTGGCCACGCCCTCGGGTGTGACCCTGGCGCCGGAGGGCGGGGCGCACCAGTCGATCTCCACCCCGCTGATCGGCCTCGGCCAGCCCGGCCTGACCAGCTTCGAGCCGGCCTATGCCGACGAGCTGGCGCAGATCATGCGCTGGGGCTTCGAGTACATGCAGGAGGAGAAGGGCGGCTCGGTCTATCTGCGCCTGTCCACCCGCTCCCTGGAGCAGCCGGACCGCAAGCTGGACGAAGACACGGTGGCCGACATCCTGGCCGGCGCCTACTGGCAGGTGGAGCCGGGTCCCGACGCGGAGCTGGCGCTGGTCTATACCGGTGCTGTGGCGCCGGAGGTGATGACGGCCTACGAGGAGATGGCCGACGACATCCCGGGCCTGGGCGTGCTGGCGGTGCCTTCGGTCGACCGCCTTTACCACGGCTGGCAGAAGAGCCTGCGCGGCCGCAACGGCAGCAGGCCGGGGAGCAGCCACGTGGAGAAGGTGCTGTCGAAGCTGGCGCCCGGCGCGTCCCTGGTGACGGCCCAGGACGGCCATCCGGCGACCCTGAGCTGGCTCGGCTCGGCGACGGGCCGGCGGGTCTACCCGCTGGGCGTGACCGGGTTCGGCCAGTCCGGCGACATCCCGGACGTCTACGCCCATTACGGCATCGACACCGCTTCCATCGTCGACATGGCCGCGACGGCGTGTCTGGGGCGGTAGACGTCACACCGATCCCCGCCGTCACCCTGATGCAAATCGGGATCTGCGGTGCACCGGCGCCGGGTGCATGGTCCTGACTTTCGTCAGGACGACGGTGGGGCAAGGCGAAACGCCTTCCGCTTTCCGTCATCCTGAACTTGTTTCAGGATCAGGTCTCGGGTCCGTCCGTCCCTGCCAAGATCCTGACTTTCGTCTGGATGACGGCGCTTTGCGCCGTCACTTCTCCGGCAGTGACCGCAGATAGGCGATGATCGCCGCCACGTCGCCGTCCGACATGTGGGCGTAGTAGCCGTAGCCCATCGGCGGTAGCAGCGGGCGGCCGTCCCTGCTGACGCCGGTGCGCACCGCCGCGGCGATCTCCGCGTCGCTCCAGTCGGCCAGGCCGAAGGGGGTGAGGTTGGCCGAAACGCTCTCGCCCCAGGGCCCCCGGAAAGCCATGCCGCCGGCGCCGAGCTCGTTCGCCAGATCCGGCGCGCCGGTCGGGCCCGGCGTGGAATGGCATTCCATGCAATGGGCGACAGGCCCCGCCAGATAGGCCCCATAGGCCAGGACGTCGGACGGCGGCGGTGCGGCGACCCGGCCCACCGGCGGGCCCCAGCTCGGCGGGACCGGGACGCGGTACACGCTCGCCGGGGTCTCGTTGCGGATCGCCGGCAGGCTGCGCATATAGGCGACTATCGCCGCGGCATCCTCGTCCGACAGGCCGCGATACAGGTTGATCGGCATCGGCGGGCCGATCACCGAGCCGTCCGGCCGCACGCCCTCGCGGATCGCACGGACGAGTTCGGCATCGCTCCACCCGCCGATTCCGGTCTCCATGTCGGGGGTGATGTTGGAGGCGTAGACCGTCCAGATCTCGTTGTCCTCCAGCAGCCGGCCGGCAAGCGCCCTGCTCATGTCCGGACCCTGGGGGCCGAACGGGGTGTGGCAGTTGCCGCAGGCGGCCACCGCGTTCATCAGATAGGCCCCGCGTTCGACACGTGCGTCATTCGCCAGGGCTGTGAGGGAAAGGGAAGACAGGCACAACCAAGCCGCCGCCAGGGCGACAACCATGCGACGCATGTCACACTCCGGAAGAACCGCGTTCAATGTAGGGACATTACCAGCGGCCGTGACCGAATGCCATAGGAATGACAAGCACGCAAAGGCATCGTGGCTGGCCCGAGGGCGGCTACCGAACTATCTCCTTGCCCTCGGACCGCCACGGCGCTGGAATGATCTGCCCGTCATTCTGGTTCGCACCGCACCCCCCGAGGAGGGCGCCATGAACGAGCAATCGACCCGCATCTTCCGTGCCGCAAGCCGGGCCAAATACAACGAAGGCTACATGCCCGGGTTCGGCAACGACTTCGAGACCGAGGCGCTGGAAGGCGCCCTGCCGGTCGGCCAGAACTCGCCCCAGCGCTGCCCCTACGGTCTCTATGCCGAGCAGCTCTCCGGCACGCCCTTCACCGCGCCGCGCGAGACCAACAAGCGCTCGTGGCTCTACCGCATGCGGCCGACGGTGCAGCATATCGGCGACATGGCCCGGATCGACCTGCCGCACTGGCGCTCGGCGCCGACCGTCGGCGAAAGCGACCTGCCGCTGGCGCCGATGCGCTGGGATCCCGCGCCGATCCCGGCCGATGCCGGCACCTTCCTGACCGGCATGCGGACGATCTCCACCGGCGGCGACGTGCACACCCAGACCGGTTTCGCGGTCCATACCTATGCGGTCACGCAGAGCATGGATGCGGAGGTGTTCTGGAACGCCGACGGCGAGATGCTGGTGGTGCCGGAGGTGGGGGCGCTGCGCTTCTTCACCGAAATGGGCGTGCTCGACATCGCACCGGGCGAGATCGCGGTCCTGCCGCGCGGCATCAAGTTCAAGGTCATGCTGCATGGCGACAGCCAGGCCCGCGGCTATATCTGCGAGAACTACGGCGATCACTTCGCCTGTCCCGAACGCGGACCGATCGGCGCCAACTGCCTCGCCAACCGGCGCGACTTCCTGTCCCCGGTGGCGGCCTACGAGCAGCGCGACGGTGAGGCCCACCGGGTCGTGGTCAAATGGGGCGGGACCTTCAATGCCTGCGAGATCGACCACTCGCCGCTGGATGTGGTCGCCTGGCACGGCAACTACGCGCCCTACAAATACAATCTGCGCCATTTCTCGCCGGTCGGGCCGATCCTGAACGACCATGCCGACCCGTCGATCTTCACCGTGCTGACGGCGCCGTCCGGAACGCCGGGGACCGCGAATATCGACTTCGTGATCTTCCCACCGCGCTGGCTGGTGGCCGAGGACAGCTTCCGGCCGCCCTGGTACCACATGAACGTGATGAGCGAGTTCATGGGCCTGATCGAGGGGGTGTACGACGCCAAGCCCCAGGGCTTCGTGCCCGGCGGGATGTCGCTGCACAACATGATGCTGCCGCACGGCCCCGATGCGGACGCGTTCTACGCGGCGTCGGTCAAAGACCTCGCGCCGCAGAAACTTGACAACACACTGGCCTTCATGTTCGAGACCCGCTTTCCGCAGCAGCTCACCCGCTATGCGGCGGGTCTGCCGACCCTGCAGGTCAAGTATCCCGATTGCTGGCAGGCGCTGCGCAACCATTTCGATCCGGCCCGGCCGGTCTGGAACGGAGAGTAAGGATCTTGTCTGAACGATCGGAAAGCCTGCCGAGCGCCGGGATCCGCCCGACGGGCGACGGGCAGAACGGCGCGGACGACGTGCGGGCGCAGCCCGGACGGCCGACCTTCGGCGCGGTCGCCAAGGAGAGCAGCACGCCGGTCGAATGGCGCTACACCATGTGCCCGATCGACACCGACTTCATGCGGTTCGGACCGTTCCGCGGCCTGGTGGCCCAGTGGCGCCTGCGGATCCGCCCCGGCGAACGCCTGCCGCGGCGCGACGATTTCCAGTTCGAGGATTTCGCCGACTGGCTCGGCCGAATCTTCATCGCCAAGGTGGAACGCGACCCCTTCAACCTGCGCTTCACCCTGTGGGGGGTGAAGCTGGTGGAGTGGTGGCGCGTCGACTACACCAACCGCACCCTCGGCGAGCTTTCCTCCAACCCGGAACTGTGGCGGACCACCGAGATCCAGTATTTCTCGGAGATGGACCGCGCGCCGTTCATCGGGCTGGCCTGCGGGTTCCTGTCCCAGCACGGGCTCGCCCATATCAAGGTTCTCGGGCTCGACCTGCCGTTCTCCGACGGCGACGGTCTGACCCACGTGATCTCGACCCATATGAAGATCGACCTGGGCGAGACCATCGAGGATGTGCTGCCGGATTGTCCGATCACGGACTTCGCGCCGGACGGCTGATCCTCCCTGAATTGAGTGCCTGGATATGAGGCACGCGATGTCCATTCATTGAGCACGACAGGCGGCCGTCCGCCTGCCCGGCGGCCCGCCATCTCCCGGAAGCCGCCGGTCGGTGCCGTGGTCCCGTTTTTGCAGTTGCGAAATACGCCTATGCGCTCTCCCGCATTGCCGGCTCCGGCACCAGGGGAAGGGAGAGACCTAACCGCATGACGCAACGAAACGCCCGGCCGCAAGGTCGGGAGAATGGACATTCAGGAGAGAGAACTATGGGGATCTTGAGGAAAACGGTGATGTCGGCGGTGGTCGGCGCCTCCATCGCCCTGTCGGCCGGCTCGGCCTCGGCGGCGGAGTGGATCATGGCGTCCGGCTATCCGGACAGCAACTTCCACACCCAGAACATCAAGAAGTTCATCGAGGACGTGGAGGCCACCACCTCGCTGAAGATTCAGCTCAACTCCAATGACACCCTGATCAAGCTCGACGCCATCAAGACGGCGCTGCAGCGCGGCCAGATCCCGATCGGCGAGATCCGTCTGGGCGTCTATGGCAACGAGGACCCGATGTACGTCCTCGCCGGTCTGCCCTTTATCGCCGCCGACTACACCGAGGCCTGGCTGCTGAAGGACCTGCAGAAGGAGTATTTCGACAAGATCTTCGCCGAGCAGGGCCTGCGCATCCTGTACTACACCCCGTGGCCGGGTCAGGGCTTCTATACGAAGTTCCCGGTGAACGGCGTTGAGGACTTCTCCGGCAAGAAGCTGCGGATCTACTCCACGGCGACCCAGGAGATGGGCCAGATGCTCGGCTTCGATGCCACCATCCTGCCCTTCGCGGAAATCCCGCAGGCGTTCTCCACCGGCCTGATCGAGGCGCTGTTCACCAGCCCGCAGACCGGCATCGACATCCAGGCCTGGGACAACACCTCCAACTTCACCTATGCCGGCGCGATCTTCTCCAAGAACGCCGTCGTGGTCAGCGAAAACTACTTCTCGGCCCTGCCGGTCGAGGAGCAGATGGCGATCCTGAAGGCCGCCGAGAAGGCCGAGCTGCGCGGCTGGGAGATGAGTGCCCAGACCACCGCCGCGCAGATGAAGACCCTGGAGGAGAACGGCATGGCGACCGCCAGCGCTCCGCCGGCCGTCATCGCGAAGATGAAGGAGATCGGTCTGAAGATGATGGAGACCTGGCGCAAAGACGCGAGCCCCGAGGCTTCCGCCATCCTCGACCGCTATCTGGCCCTGCAGTAAGGCAGACCGCCGCCGCCGGCTCCGTGCGGGGCCGGCGGCATTTCTTTTCTCCGGCAACCCACCAGCAGGACGCGCGCCATGCGCCTAGCATTAGACCGGCTCTACCTGTGGAGCGGTTACCTGTCGGCGATCTTCCTCGTCGGGATCGCTCTGACGATCATCGCCCAGGTCGTCGCCCGCTTCTTTCCCAAGCTCATCGTCGTGGATTCGACCGAAAGCGCCGGCTTCTGCCTGGCCGCTTCGACGTTTCTCGGCCTGGCCTACACGTTCCGCCACGGCGCCCATATCCGCGTGACCCTGGTCACCCGGCTGGCCACCGGGCTGGCCGACCGGCTGATCCACCTGTGGAGCTTGGCGGTGTTCATCGTGATCATGGGCTTCATGACCTACTGGTCCTTCGACCTCGTCTACTTCTCGTTCAAGTTCAACGACATCAGCCCCGGCCTGTTGGCCATTCCCTTCTGGATCCCGCGCTCGGCCATGGCGGTCGGCTCGCTGATCCTGCTGATCGCGCTGATCGACGAGATCGTCTGCGTCGCCCTCGGCCGGACGCCGACCTATGTGGAGAACGACATGCCGGCCTACGAGGCCCATGACGACACCCCCGCCGTCACCGAGCGGGAGCGCGGCTGATGGATGCCGGGGTCATTTCACTCATCCTCTTCGTCCTGCTGCTGGGGCTGCTGGCTTCCGGACTGTGGGTGGCGCCGACGCTGATCGCGGTCGGCTATGTGGCGCTCGGCGTTTTCTCGCCGGCGCCGGCGGGGACGCTGCTGGCCAGCACGGTCTGGGACGCGAGCTGGAACTGGGCGCTGACCGCGCTGCCGCTCTTCGTGTGGATGGGCGAGATCCTGTTCCGCACGCGGCTGTCGTCGGACATGTTCAACGGCCTGGCGCCCTGGACCTCGCGGCTTCCCGGCGGGCTGCTGCACGTCAACATCCTGGGCTGCGGCGTGATGGCCGCGGTCGCCGGTTCCAGCGCGGTCACCTGCGCCACCGTCGGCCGCATGTCGATGCCGGAGCTGCGCAAGCGCGGCTATGACGAGGGGCTGGCCATCGGCACGCTGGCCGGGTCCGGCACGCTCGGCCTGCTGATCCCGCCCTCGATCATGCTGATCGTCTACGGCGTCGTGGCGCAGGTCTCGATCTCGCGGCTGTTCATCGCCGGCATCGTGCCGGGCATCATGATCATCGGGATCTTCATGACCTACGTGGCGATCCGCTCGTCGCTGAACCCGAGCCTGGCACCGAAGCCGGACCGGCATCTGAGCTTCGGCGAGAAGCTCTGGGCCTCGCGCTTCCTGATCCCGGTCATGGGGTTGATCTTCGTCGTGCTCGGCTCGATCTACGGCGGCTTCGCCACCCCGACCGAGGCGGCGACCATCGGCGTGATCGGCGCGCTGGTGCTGGCGGCGGTGACCCGCTCGCTCACCTGGGACTCCTTCATGGAGAGCCTGATGGGCGCGGTGCGGACTTCCTGCATGATCGCCTTCATCCTGGCGGGGGCGGCGTTCCTGTCGATCGCCATGGGCTTCACCGGCGTGCCGCGGGTCCTGGCCAGCTATGTGGATGCGTGGAACCTCTCGCCCTTCGCGCTGATCGCGCTGCTGACGGTGCTCTACATCTTCCTCGGCTGCTTCCTGGACGGCGTGTCGATGATGGTGCTGACGGCGGCCGTGGTGCTGCCGATGGTGCAGAAGGCCGGGATCGACCTGCTGTGGTTCGGCATCTTCACCGTTATCGTGGTGGAGATGGCGCAGATCACCCCGCCGGTCGGCTTCAACCTGTTCGTCCTGCAGGGGATGACGGGGCGGGACATCCTGAAGGTGACCAAGGCGGCGATGCCGTTCTTCGCACTGATGCTGCTCGGCATCCTGATCATCACCCTGGTGCCGGAGATCGTGCTGGCGCCGGTGCAGCTGATGCTGAGCAAGTAGACCCGCGATCGGGACACACGAAAAAGGCCCGCGGTTCGCCGCGGGCCTTTCCGTATTCGACGGGGCTGCCGATCAGTTCATCGGGGTCAGCAGCATGCCCTCGGACTTCTCGGCATAGCTGTCGGCGTCATAGGCGGTCGCCGTGTCGAGCTGCTCCTCGGTATAGGGCACCACCACCGCGATCTCGTCCGACTCGTTGCGGTAGAGCTCGACCTCCTTGAAGGCCATCGCCACCGGCTTCTCGCCGAGGCCGAGGAAGCCGCCGACATCGATCACCATCGCGTCGATCTTGCCGTCGGCGGTCATCAGGACCTCGCCGACCTCGCCGATATGGTTGTACTCGCTGTCATAGGCCCAGGCGCCGTCCAGGGTCGTGGCTTCGATCTGCTCGGAGCCGAGCTTGGTGCGGCCTTCCATGAAGGACTCGCGGGTGTTCTTCGGCTCGGTGGCGGTGGTCGTCGCCTCCTTGTCCACCGTGGCGACGGTCGAGGTCGCCGGCACGTTGTTGACGGTGGACTCCTTGGTCACCGGTGCCTTGTCGGCCGGATCGGCGGCGGAGGAGCGTTCCGGGGCCTCGTAGGCGCCGGCCTTCTCCAGTTCCTCCTTGGAGAGGGCGGCGACGAGACGGAAGTCGTCCTCGCCGGATTTCTCCATGGACAGGCGGCTGAAGTCGACCGCGACCTTCTTCTCGCCCATGCCCAGGAACCCGCCGACGCCGATGATCACGGCCTTGATCGAGCCGTCCTCACCGACGACCGCATCGTCGACCTCGCCGATCCGGTCGGCATCCTCGGCGGCGGAGGCGTAGACGGAGTGGCCCATCAGATTGGAGGCGAGGTAGCCCCGGATCTGCTTGGTGTCGATGGTGTCGATCGACTGGAACCTCATGGACGACCCGGCCGCCGCGGATGCCGCAGGGGCCGTCGTCTGCGCGGCGGTCGTCTCGGTCGTGGACGAGGCAGCAATCGCCGGTCCCGACATCAGGGCGACGAGCGCCGTCGTGGCGAGCATCTTCTTGATCATTGTCTTCCCTCAGATCGTTGGGCGGTGTGGGGACCGCATGGTTAACGAACGAAGGGAACAGGGCCGAGTTCCGGCGCTTTGCTGTCGTCACTGCCGTAAGTGATGTGTTTGACGCGTTCTACCTCGGCGGCGCGTCGGGCCAGTCCGGCAGGCCGTTGAGGCTGCGCCAGTGGCGGGCGATCTCGTCGCGCCGGGCGACCCAGATACCGCCCTTGGCCCGGATGTGCTCCAGCACCTGGGCCAATCCGGCGATCCGACCCGGACGGCCGATGATCCGCAGATGCAGGCCGATGGAGAGCATCTTCGGCGCGGTGCGCCCTTCCTCCCACAGCCAATCGATGGCGTCGCAGCAGTAGTGGGCGAAATCCTCGGCGAAATGGAAGCCGCCGCCGCGCTGGAAGCGCATGTCGTTGGTGTCGAACGCGTAGGGCAGGACCACATGCGGTCGTCCCCCGACCTCCTGGATCATCGGCAGGTCGTCGCCGTAATGGTCGCTGTCGTAGAGGAAGCCGCCTTCCTCGACCAGCAGACGCCTTGTGTTCGGGCTGGAGGCGGACCGGGTGTGCCACCCCACCGGCCGCATGCCGGCGGCGTCGCGGATCTCGCTGACGCAGCGGGCGATCACGTCGCGCTCGTGCGCCTCGTCCATGTTGGCGTGCCGCTCCCAGCGGTAGGAGTGGCAGGCGATCTCGTGACCGCGCCCGACCATGTCCCGGGCGAGCCAGGGCGACAGGGCGAGGGCGCGCGCACAGCAGTTCATCTGCGCCTTGGCCCCATAGCGGTCGAACAGCTCCATGATCCGCCAGTATCCGGCGCGGGTGCCGTAGTCGAAATGGGTGTCCTTGGCCGGGTCGGGGACGCCGACCACCTCCTCGACGATCTCGTAGACCGCCTCGTTGCGCTCGTCGCCGAGGGAGACGGAGAGTTCCGCGCCTTCCTCCACATTGACGACGAAGGAGACCGCCAGCCGGGCGTCGCCCGGCCAGCGCGGATTCGGCGGGGTGTCGCCGTACCCCCTGAAGTCCCGTGTCATCCGCCGCCTGCCTCGATCAGTGCCTTCAGGGCCAACGCGGCGGCGGGGACCGGCTCGATGATCGGCAGGCTCGCCTCGGCGCCCAGGGCGCGCGCGGCTTTGGCCAGCGGTCCGCCGCCGACGATCACGGCATCCACGTCGAGGGTCTGGGTCGCCTCCGCCAGCATCTCCCGCAGGGTGGCCATCAGCAGGTCCGGGTCGCCCATGACCTTATAGGGGTCGCCCTTGATCCGCAGGATGTCGACCAGCCGCTCGCCCTCGCCATAGACCACCGCCAGCGCCCGCAGGTGCTCGTTGAGGTCCGGCGTGGTCGACAGGATGGCGAAACGGCCATGGCGGCCGGCGGCCTGCATGGCGGCCTCGGCGATGCCGACCACCGGCACGTCCAGCAGCGCCCGCAGATCCTCCAGCCCCGGATCGAGGAAGGCCGACAGGATCACCCCCTCGCAGGGGTCGAGCCCGTCGCGGAACAGCGTCAGCAGCGAGGCGGTCGCCCGCTCCGCACCGGCCACGTCGGTGATGATCGCCGGCGCGTCCTCGTTGGTCTTCAGCCGGACGGTCCACTCCGGGCCGAGCGCCTCCTGGGCGAATGCGCCCATCAGGTCGGTGGTCTCCCGGGTGCTGTTCGGGTTCAGCAGCAGGATGCGGTGGCCGGAGCCATCATCGGTGGCGGACAGGGTCAGCGCTCCTCGAAGGTGATCGGCTGCGCGCCTTCCCACAGGCACAGGCGCCCCAGCTCGGCCAGGTTCTCCAGCCCCGAGGTGATGGTGATGAAGTGGTTGCCGGCGAGCTGGCCCATCTTCGAGGCGAACTGAACGCCGCCATAGGCCAGCAGGATCTCGGTCTCGCTGATGCCGCCCGGATAGAGCAGGACCTGGCCCGGCGCCGGGTAGCTGGTGTGGTTCTCGTAGCCGACACCGAACTGCAGGTCGCCGAGCGGCAGCCACACGCCTTCGCCGCTCCAGCGGACATGCACCGCCTTGCTGACGAAGGGCATCTGCGCGCGGAAGGCGGCGACGGTCTGCGGGGCCGCATCCTCCTCGAACCGGGCGTCGAAGGTGAGGGGTCCGGCGGTGACGGTGAGGGCGCGCGGCATGGGCATGGATCCGGTGGTTGTGACTGTGCGACCGACAGCCTGCCGTGCCCGTCGCCGCACTGCAAGATCGCGGGAACGCCCCGCCTTAGGTCCTCCGCGAGGCGCCCCGGTTTCTTAACGGTTTGTGAGGTTTCCGGCGGTAGACTCGCTTCTGAGGGTGGGTCAGACTTCCCGTTGTGGAGGGGGCGCCACCGGTTCGGGAGAAGCTCATGAAGCAGATCACGGTCTCCATCCGGTCTTCGGAAACCTCCGATGCCATCGGTCTCGCCCGTGTGCAGGTCGAGACCTGGCGCGATGCTTATGTCGGCATCCTGCCCGACGATTCGCTGATCGGTCTGGACGGGATGCGGGCCGCCGTGCGCTGGACCCGTCTGGTCGCGGGGCTGGAGGAGCCGGAGCGGCTCTCGGTCGCCGAGGTCGATGGCGACGTGGTCGGATTCTGTCATGGCGGCGGCGGACGTCGGGCGGTGTCGGCTGCCCTCGGCGCCGACGATCGCATGGCCGAGGTCTATGCCCTCTATGTCGATCCGAACTACCAGGGACTGGGCCTGGGCCGCGCGCTGCTCGGCCATGTGGCCCAGGGGCTCGAGTCGGACGGTTTCGGCGCGCTGACCATTCTGACTCTGGAGGCGAACCGCCACGGCCGGCGCTTCTACGACACGCTCGGCGGGGTGGCCGGCGACCCGGTTCCCTCCGTCGTCAGCGGCGCGCCGATCGACCAGACTCCCTATGTCTGGGCCGATATTTCGGTCCTGGTGCGCCGCATCGAGACCGCCCAGGGCTGACCCCGGCCGACAGGTGGTCCGGGCCACCCGATCGCGCGGCAAACCGTCGCTTGCCCGACCTTCGCGCTTGCAGTAGCTTCCGGCGCTTCCTGAGCACACCGCCTTGGGGGGCCATTGATGACCGACCGCGTTCTTATCCTGGATTTCGGCAGCCAGGTCACACAGCTGATCGCCCGCCGGGTGCGCGAGAACGGCGTCTACTGCGAGATCTTCCCCTTCAACGTCGATCCCGAGCGGATCCGCGACTTCGGCGCGGCCGGCATCATCCTGTCGGGCGGACCCTCGTCGGTCTATGGCGAGGACGCGCCGCGCGCGCCGGATCTGGTGTTCGAGATGGGCGTGCCGATCCTCGGCATCTGCTACGGCTCCCAGCTCCTGTGCCACCAGCTCGGCGGCACGGTGGAGAAGAGCGACGAACAGGAGTTCGGCCGGGCCGAGATCACCGTGAAGGACAGCTGCCTGCTGTTCGACGGCCTGTTCACCGAAGGCACCGTCGAGCCGGTCTGGATGAGCCATGGCGACCGCATCGCCGCCGTCCCGCCGGGCTTCAAGACCGTCGCCACCACCCCGTCGGCACCCTTCGCCTCCTTCGCCAACGAGGAGAAGCGGATCTACGGCCTGCTGTTCCACCCGGAGGTGGTGCACACCCCGCGCGGCGGCCAGCTCCTGCGCAACTTCACCCACAAGGTCGTCGGCCTGAAGGGCGACTGGACCATGGCCGCCTACAAGGACCAGGCGATCGCCAAGATCCGCGAGCAGGTCGGCGACGGCAAGGTGATCTGCGGCCTGTCCGGCGGTGTCGACAGCTCGGTGGCGGCCGTGCTGATCCATGAGGCGATCGGCGACCAGCTCACCTGCGTCTTCGTCGATCACGGCCTGCTGCGCGCCGGCGAGGCCGAGGAGGTCGACCGCCTATTCCGCCAGCACTACAACATCCCGCTGATCACCCGCGACGCCAGCGATGTCTTCCTGGGCGAGCTCGACGGCGTCGACGACCCGGAGGTCAAGCGCAAGACCATCGGCCGGCTGTTCATCGACGTGTTCGACGAAGAGGCCAACAAGATCGAGGGCGCGCGCTTCCTGGCCCAGGGCACGCTGTATCCGGACGTGATCGAGAGCGTGTCGCCGACCGGCGGACCCTCGGTCACCATCAAGTCGCACCACAATGTGGGCGGCCTGCCGGACTACATGAAGCTGGCGCTGGTCGAGCCGCTGCGCGAGCTTTTCAAGGACGAGGTCCGCGAACTCGGCCGCGAGCTGGGCCTGCCGGAGACCCTGGTCGGCCGTCACCCGTTCCCGGGCCCCGGCCTGGCGATCCGCGTCCCCGGCGCGATCACCCGCGACAAGCTCGACATCCTGCGCAAGGCCGACGCGATCTATCTCGACGAGATCCGCAAGGCCGGCCTGTACGACGAGATCTGGCAGGCCTTCGCCGTGCTGCTGCCGGTGCGCACGGTCGGCGTGATGGGCGACGCCCGCACCTACGACTACGCTTGCGCGCTGCGGGCGGTGACGTCGAGCGACGGGATGACCGCGGATTACTACCCGTTCTCCCACGACTTCCTCGGCCGCACCGCCACCCGCATCATCAACGAGGTGCGGGGCATCAACCGGGTGACCTACGACATCACCTCCAAGCCGCCGGGCACGATCGAATGGGAATGACCGACGGGTAGGAGGCAGTCGCGCCGGCGGGCCGTCGGCGGATGGAGTGTCTCACGATGCCTGTCGGCTAGAAGTCAGTCGGCTAGAAGTCAGTCGGCTAGAAGTCAGGCTTCCGCCGCGCGGGTCACGGTGAGCTTGTATCCGAGCCCCTTGACCGTCGCCAGGGGGAACTCCGGTCCGAGTTTCTTGCGGATACGGCTGACGAAGGCGTCCACGGTGCGGTCCGACGGCGGATCGCCGCCCGCCGTGATCGCGTCGAGCAGCTGGGCCCGGCTGAGGATCCGGTTCGGGGCCTTGGCCAGCGCCGCCAGCACGCGGAACTCCATGGTCGTCAGCACGGCTTCCCGTCCATCCTCGTTCACGGCGGTATGCCCGAGAAAGTCGAGTTTCCAGCCGGTGATCGTCACGGTCGCGTCGGCGGCGGCACCGTTCTCGGGTAGCGGCCGCCGGCCGCCCCGGCGAAGGGCGTTGCGGATGCGGACCAGCAGTTCCTCGGAACCGGTGTCCTTCGGGATGAAATCGTCGATCCCCAGCTCGTAGCCGATCAGCCGGACCGTGTTGTCCTCGTTCGAGGTGAAGATCACGATCGGCACGTCGCTGCGGGCGCGGATCTGCCGCGCGACGACCAGTCCGTCCTCGTCGGGCAGCCCGAGATCGAGGATCACCAGGTCGACATCGGGCGCATTGAGCAGGGCATGCGCCTCTTTAGCGTTCGACGCGCAATCCACCCGGAAGCCGGCATTCTCCAACAACAGCCTTAACAGATCCCGAAGGATGATTTCGTCTTCTACTATAACGATGCGCATGCTGGTGGTTAGTCTCAATGGCTGTTTCTCTGGCCGTTGGCACCAGTCAAACTTCAGTCAAATTGAGGTAAGCGTCCAGTAAATTTCTTCAACCATTTTTCGTTCATCGCATGAGGAAAGCCCGCCGGCGCGGGTTGGCTCCCGGCCTTCGGAGGTGATGAGATGGTTGATCGTAACATGGGTTCGTCGAACGGCACGACTGATGGTCCGGCTCCCCGGCCCGCGGCGGAACTGAGCGATCTCGACCTGTCGCGGTCGCCGCTCGATGCGGACATCTTCAACGCCGAGGATCTCGACGGCGTGGCTGAGAGCGTGTTCGGCTCCGGCAACCTCAACCAGGCGATCCTGCAGTCCCAGCAGGGCGGCACCGGCGAGACCGCCGACGGCCAGGGCGACCTGGATCCCTCCCGCTCCGGCGGCGACGACACCGCGGTCGATCAGGCACCGACGCCCCAGCAGGACATTGCCGGCATCGATGCCCCGCTGGACGGCGGCGAAGGCGGCCCGGTCTCCGGCGCCCTGGAGGAGGGGCGCGAGTCCCGCTCCGAGAATGACGGCGGATTGGATCCGGCGGGTGCCGAAGCCGGGGCCGGCGGCGACTCCATGTTTTCGCTGAGCCCGGTCGGGGCGGCGGCGATGCAGGCCGGCGGCGGCTCCGTCGTCGGAGGAACCTTCGGAACCGCAGCGGCGCTGGCGGCCGATCCCAACGAAGAGAGCGAGAGCGCGGCGGCGGCGGAGTCCGACGACGAGGACGAGGCGATCGCCGACGAGACGGAGGCGACCCCCGATCTGCCGGGCACCGGAACCGGCGGCACCGAGGGCTCCGGCGGCACGGAAACCGTTCAGGGCGACAGCCCGGGTGGCGGTCAGACCGATGGCGGTCCGGTGGATCCGGGAGCGACGGGCGGCCCGGATCAACCGGGTACCGGCCCCGCGGTGACCACCTCGGCCACCGAGACGGAGGCCGGAACCGGCGAGCCGGACGGCGGCGTGCGCGGCGTCGCCGACGACGTGGCGGGCGACCCGACGGCGGTGACCGAGGTCGTGGACGACGTGGTCGACGAGGTCGGGGATCTCATCGAGGAGACCCCGGTGGATGCGGTCGCGGACATTCTCGACGGCGCGGTGGACGAGGTCTCGGACCTGGTCGGCGAGGCCGGCGACGCGGTCGACGCGGTGTTCGACCTGGCCGATCAGACCGGTGGGCTGGGTCTGGACCTGGGGCTGGATGTCGGCACCCAGGCGCCGACCGACGGCCTCTCCGTGACCACGGGACTGGGTGACGGCATCGGCGCATCGGTGGGCGGCATCTCCGTGTCGGTCCCCGGCGCGGGGACCGGCGGCCTTGGCGAGGCGGCGGGCGCGGTCGACGCGGTGGCCGGCGATGTGCTGGGCGCGCTCGACGACGCGATCAACTCGGTCGGCGACACGGTGGCCGGCATCGCCGACCCGCTGGTCGAGACGGCTGTGGAGACCGTCGAGGACGTGACCGAGACGGTGACCGACGCTGTCGAGCCGGTGGTTGAGACGGTCGAGGACGTGACCGAGACGGTGACCGACGTGGTCGAGCCGGTTGTGGAAACGGTCGAGGACGTGACCGAGACGGTGACCGAGGTTGTCGAGCCGGTGGTGGAGACGGTCGAGGACGTGACCGAGACGGTGACCGAGGTTGTCGAGCCGGTCGTTGAGGCGGTCGAGGACGTGACCGAGACGGTGACCGACGCTGTCGAGCCGGTGGTTGAGACGGTCGAGGACGTGACCGAGACGGTGACTGAGGCTGTCGAGCCGGTGGTTGAGACGGTCGAGGACGTGACCGAGACGGTGACCGAGGTTGTCGAGCCGGTGGTTGAAACGGTCGAGGGCGTGACCGAAACGGTAACCGACGCTGTCGAGCCGGTGGTGGAGACGGTCGAGGATGTGACCGAAACGGTGACCGATGTTGTCGAGCCGGTGGTGGAGACGGTCGAGGACGTGACCGAGGCGGTGACCGACGCTGTCGAGCCTGTGGTTGAGACGGTCGAGGACGTGACCGAGACGGTGACCGACGTGGTCGAGCCGGTGGTTGAAACGGTCGAGGGCGTGACCGAGACGGTGACCGATGTGGCCGAGCCTGTGGTTGAGACGGTCGAGGACGTGACCGACACGGTGACCGACGCGGTCGAGCCTGTGGTTGAGGCGGTCGAGGACGTGGCCGAAGCGGTGACCGACGCGGTCGAGCCTGTGGTCGAGACGGTCGAGGACGTGACCGAGACGGTGACCGACGCGGTCGAGCCTGTGGTTGAGGCGGTCGAGGACGTGACCGAGACGGTGACTGACGCGGTCGGACCGGTCATGGAGATGGTCGAGGGACTGACTGATGGTGTCGGGGCCGTCGTTGGCGACGCGGCCGG
Organism: Candidatus Endolissoclinum sp.; assembly: GCA_965228445.1. Lineage (GTDB taxonomy): Bacteria > Pseudomonadota > Alphaproteobacteria > Thalassobaculales > Thalassobaculaceae > Thalassobaculum. The sequence continues at coordinate 313,454 of OZ245813.1, forward strand.
CACGCCACTCACTGGCGGGTCGGACGAGCCGGACCTGGTGGCCGACGCGTCGGTGAGCCTGGGCGGCACGGAGCTGGCCGGTGTCGAGGCGGACGTTCCGCTGGATCCGGTGGAGGCGGTTGTCGGCGACATCGACATCGTGGCCGAGGATGTGTCGGTCGACCTGTTGGCGCCGGAGGCCGGCGAGAGCGATGCGGATGTCGCGGCCGAGGGCGTGGTCGAGCTGGTGGATCAGCCGATCGTCGATGCAGCGGCCGAGGCGGTGATCGACCCGGTCGAGGCCGTCGTCGGCGACGTGGACGTGACGGCGGGCGCCGGCGCGGACCTGCTGGGCGACGGCATCGACCTGACCGAGGGCGGCGACGCTCCGGCGGCGGTCGAGACCGAGGCGGACCTAGTGCTGGAGGAGGGCGGTGACGCCGCGCCGGTCGGCGGCGAAGGTGTCGCGGATGCTCTGGACCCGGTCGCCGAGGTAGCGGAACCGGTTGTTGATGCTGCCGCCGAGGAGACCGTCGAGACGGTGTCCGAGGTTGCCGAGACGGTCGAGCCGGTTGTCGACGAGGCTGCGGAGAGTGTGACCGAGCCCCTGGCGGAGGTGGTTGCCGAGGCCGGCGACGCGCTGGGCGAGGCGCTTGATCCGGCTGCCAGCGGCGATGCCGGCGGGTCAGACGAGCCGGACCTGGTGGCCGACGCGTCGGTGAGCCTGGGCGGCACGGAGCTGGCCGGTGTCGAGGCGGACGTTCCCCTGGATCCGGTGGAGGCCGTTGTCGGCGACATCGACATCTTGGCCGAGGATGTGTCGGTCGACCTGCTGTCGCCGGAGACCGGCGAGAGCGATGCGGATGTCGCGGCCGAGGACGTGGTCGAACTGGTGGATCAGCCGATTGTCGATGCGGCGTCCGAGGCGGTGATCGACCCGGTCGAGGCTGTCGTCGGCGACGTGGACGTGACGGCGGGCGCCGGTGCGGACCTACTGGGCGACGGCATCGACCTGACCGAGGGCGGCGACGCTCCGGCGGTGGTCGAGACCGAGGCGGACCTGGTGCTGAAGGAGGGCGGCGACGCCGCGCCGGTCGGCGGCGAAGGTGTCGCGGATGCTCTGGACCCGGTCGCCGAGGTAGTGGAACCGGTTGTCGATGCTGCCGCCGAGGGTACCGTGGAGACGATCTCCGAGGTCGCCGAGACGGTCGAGCCGGTTGTCGACGAGACCGCGGAGAGCGTGACCGAGCCCGTGGCGGAGGCGGCTGCCGAGGCCGGCGGCGCGCTGGGCGAGGCGCTTGATCCGGCTGCCGGTGGCGATGCCGGCGGGTCGGACGAGCCGGACCTAGCGGCGGATGGATCGGTGAGCCTGGGTGGTACCGAACTGGCCGGTGTCGAGGCGGACGTTCCCCTGGATCCGGTGGAGGCGGTTGTCGGTGACATCGACATCGTCGCGGATGACGTGTCGGTCGATCTGCTGTCTCCGGAGGCGGGCGAGAGCGACGCGGATGTCGCGGCCGAGGGCGTGGTCGAACTGGTGGATCAGCCGGTCGTCGATGCGGCGGCCGAGGCTGTGATCGACCCGGTCGAGGCCGTGGTCGGCGACGTGGACGTGACGGCGGGTGCCGGCGCGGACCTGCTGGGCGACGGCATCGACCTGACCGAGGGTGGTGACGCTCCGGCGGTGGTCGAGACCGAGGCGGACCTGGTGCTGGAGGAGGGCGGCGACGGTGTCGCGGATGCTCTGGACCCGGTCACCGAGGTAGTGGAAGCGGTTGTCGATGCTGCCGCCGAGGGTACCGTGGAGACGATCTCCGAGGTCGCCGAGACGGTCGAGCCGGTTGTCGACGAGACCGCGGAGAGCGTGACCGAGCCCGTGGCGGAGGCGTTTGCCGATGCCGGTGACGTGCTGGGCGACGCGCTTGATCCCGCTGCCGGCGGCGAGGCCGGCGGGTCGGACGAGCCGGACCTGGTGGCCGACGCGTCGGTGAGCCTGGGCGGTACCGAACTGGCCGGTGTCGAGGCGGACGTTCCGCTGGACCCGGTGGAGGCGGTTGTCGGCGACATCGACATCGTGGCCGAGGATGTGTCGGTCGACCTGCTGTCGCCGGACGCCGGCGAGAGCGACGCGGATGTCGCGGCCGAGGGCGTGGTCGAGCTGGCGGATCAGCCGGTCGTCGATGCGGCGGCCGAGGCTGTGATCGACCCGGTCGAGGCCGTGGTCGGCGACGTGGACGTGACGGCGGGTGCCGGTGCGGACCTGCTGGGCGACGGCATCGACCTGACCGAGGGCGGTGACGCTCCGGCGGTGGTCGAGACCGAGGCGGACCTGGTGCTGGAGGAGGGCGGCGACGCCGCGCCGGTCGGCGGCGAAGGTGTCGCGGGTGCTCTGGACCCGGTCGCCGAGGTAGTGGAACCGGTTGTTGATGTTGCCGCCGAGGAGACCGTCGAGACGGTGTCCGAGGTTGCCGAGACGGTCGAGCCGGGTGTCGACGAGACCGCGGAGAACGTGACCCAGCCCGTGGTGGAAGCGGCTGCCGAGGCCGGTGACGCGCTGGGCGAGGCGCTTGATCCGGCCGCCGGCGGCGAGGCCGACGGCTCTGACGAGCCGGATCTGGTAGCGGATGCGTCGGTGAGCCTGGGCGGCACCGAACTGGCCGGTGTCGAGGCGGATGTTCCGCTGGATCCGGTGGAGGCTGTTGTCGGTGACATCGACATCGTGGCTGAGGATGTGTCGGTCGACCTGCTGGCGCCGGAGGGCAGTGAGAGCGACGCGGATGTCGCGGCCGAAGGCGTTGTGGAGCTGGTGGACCAGCCGATCGTCGATGCGGCGGCCGAGGCTGTGATCGACCCGGTCGAGGCCGTGGTCGGCGACGTGGACGTGACGGCGGGCGCCGGCGCGGACCTGCTGGGCGACGGCATCGACCTGAGCGAGGGCCGCGACGCTCCGGCGGCGGCCGAAACCGAGGCGGATCTTGTGCTGGAGGAGGGCGGCGACGTTGCGCCGGTCGGTGGCGAAGGCGTCGCGGATGCTCTGGACCCGGTCACCGAGGTGGTCGAACCGGCTATTGATGCCGCCGCCGAGGAGATCGTCGAGACGGTGTCCGAGGTTGCCGAGACGGTCGAGCCGGTTGTCGACGAGACCGCAGAGAACGTGATCGAGCCCGTGGTGGAGGTGGTTGCAGATGCCGGTGACGCGCTGGGCGAGGCGCTTGATCCGGCTGCCGGCGGCTCTGACGAGACGGACCTGGTGGCCGATGCCTCGGTGAGCCTGGGCGGCACGGAACTGGCCGGTGTCGAGGCGGACGTTCCGCTGGATCCGGTGGAGGCTGTTGTCGGTGACATCGACATCGTCGCGGATGACGTGTCGGTCGATCTGCTGTCTCCGGAGGCCGGCGAGAGCGACGCGGATGTCGCGGCCGAAGGCGTGGTCGAACTGGTGGACCAGCCGGTCGTCGATGCGGCGGCCGAGGCGGTGATCGACCCGGTCGAGGCTGTCGTCGGCGACGTGGATGTGACGGCGGGTGCCGGTGCGGACCTGCTGGGCGACGGCATCGACCTGACCGAGGGCGGCGACGCTCCGGCGGCGGTCGAAACCGAGGTGGATCTGGTGCTGGAGGACGGCGGCGAAGGTGTCGCGGGTGCTCTGGACCCGGTCGCCGAAGTAGTGGAACCGGTTGTTGATGCTGCCGCCGAGGCCGGCGACGCGCTGGGCGAGGCGCTCGACCCCGCTGCCGGTGGCGATGCCGGCGGCTCTGACGAGCCGGACCTGGTGGCCGATGCCTCGGTGAGCCTGGGCGGCACGGAACTGGTCGGTGTCGAGGCGGACGTTCCGCTGGATCCGGTGGAGGCTGTTGTCGGCGACATCGACATCGTCGCCGAGGATGTGTCGGTCGACCTGCTGGCGCCGGAGGCCGGCGAGGGCGGCGAGGACGTCGCGGCCGAGGGCGTTGTGGAACTGGTCGATCAGCCGATTGTCGATGCGGCGGCCGAGGCTGTGATCGACCCGGTCGAGGCCGTGGTCGGCGACGTGGACGTGACGGCGGGCGCCGGCGCGGATCTGCTGGGCGACGGCATCGACCTGACCGAGGGCGGCGACGCTCCGGCGGTGGTCGAGACCGAGGCGGATCTGGTGCTGGAAGAGGGCGGCGACGCGCCGGTCGGCGGGGAAGGCGTCGCGGATGCTCTGGACCCGGTCACCGAGGGGATCGAACCGGTTGTTGATGCCGCCGCCGAGGAGACCGTCGAGACGGTGTCCGAGGTTGCCGAGACGGTCGACCAGGTTGTCGAAGAGGCTGCGGAGAGTGTGGCGGAGGTGGTTGCCGGCGACGCGCTGGGCGACGCGCTTGATCCGGCTGCCGGCGGCGATGCCGGCGGGTCGGACGAGCCGGACCTGGTGGCCGACGCGTCGGTGAGCCTGGGCGGTACGGAACTGGCCGGTGTCGAGGCGGATGTTCCGCTGGATCCGGTGGAGGCTGTTGTCGGTGACATCGACATCGTCGCCGAGGATGTGTCGGTCGACCTGCTGGCGCCGGAGACCGGCGAGAGCGACGCGGATGTCGCGGCCGAAGGCGTGGTCGAGCTGGTGGATCAGCCGATCGTGGACGCAGCGGCCGAGGCGGTGATCGACCCGGTCGAGGCCGTCGTCGGCGACGTGGACGTGACGGCGGGCGCCGGCGCGGACCTGCTGGGCGACGGCATCGACCTGACCGAGGGCGGGGACGCTCCGGCGGTGGTCGAGACCGAGGCGGACCTGGTGCTGGAGGAAGGCGGCGATGCCGCGCTCGATCCGGTCGCCGAAGTAGTGGAACCGGTTGTCGATGCTGCCGCCGAGGAGACCGTCGAGACGGTGTCCGAGGTTGCCGAGACGGTCGAGTCGGTTGTTGAAGAGGCTGCGGAGAGTGTGACCGAGCCTGTGGCGGAGGCGGCTGCCGATGCCGGTGACGCGCTGGGCGAGGCGCTCGACCCCGCTGCCGGTGGCGATGCCGGCGGGTCGGACGAGCCGGACCTGGTGGCCGACGTGTCGGTGGGTCTGGGCGGCACCGAACTGGCCGGTGTCGAGGCGGACGTTCCGCTGGATCCGGTGGAGGCGGTTGTCGGCGACATCGACATCGTCGCCGAGGATGTGTCGGTCGACCTGCTGGCGCCGGAGGCCGGCGAGAGCGACGCGGATGTCGCGGCCGACGGCGTTGTGGAACTGGTGGATCAGCCGATCGTCGATGCGGCGGCCGAGGCGGTGATCGACCCGATCGAAGCCGTGGTCGGAGACGTGGACGTGACGGCGGGCGCTGGTGCGGACCTGCTGGGCGACGCCATCGACCTGACCGAGGGCGGGGATGCTCCGGCGGTGGTCGAGACCGAGGCGGATCTGGTGCTGGAGGAGGGCGGCGACGGTGTCGCGGATGCTCCGGGCCCGGTTGCCGAAGTAGTGGAACCGGCTGTTGATGCCGTCGCCGAGGGGATCGTCGAGACGGTGTCCGAGGTTGCCGAGACGGTCGAGCCGGTTGTCGAGGAGACCGCAGAGAACGTGACCGAGCCCGTGGCGGAGATGGCTGTTGAGGCCGGCGATGCGCTGGGTGAGGCGCTTGATCCCGCTGCCGGCGGCGAGGCTGGCGGGTCGGACGAGCCGGACCTGGTGTCGGATGCGTCGGTGAGCCTGGGCGGCACGGAGCTGGCCGGGGTCGAGGCGGACGTTCCGCTGGATCCGGTGGAGGCGGTTGTCGGCGACATCGACATCGTCGCCGAGGATGTCTCGGTCGACCTGCTGGCGCCGGAGGCCGGCGAGAGCGACGCGGATGTCGCGGCCGAAGGCGTTGTGGAACTCGTCGATCAGCCGGTCGTCGATGCGGCGGCCGAGGCGGTGATCGACCCGATCGAAGCCGTGGTCGGCGACGTGGACGTGACGGCGGGCGCCGGTGCGGACCTGCTGGGCGACGCCATCGACCTGACCGAGGGCGGGGACGCTCCGGCGGTGGTCGAGACCGAGGCGGACCTGGTGCTGGAGGAAGGCGGCGATGCCGCGCTCGATCCAGTCGCCGAGACGGTCGATCCGGTTGTCGAAGAGGCTGCGGAGAGTGTGACCGAGCCCGTGGCCGAGGTGGTTGCCGAGGCCGGTAACGCGCTGGGCGACGCGCTTTATCCCGCTGCCGGCGGGTCGGACGAGCCGGACCTGGCGGCGGATGCCTCGGTGAGCCTGGGCGGCACGGAGCTGGCCGGTGTCGAGGCGGACGTTCCGCTGGATCCGGTGGAGGCGGTTGTCGGCGACATCGACATCGTCGCCGAGGATGTGTCGGTCGACCTGCTGGCGCCGGAGGCCGGCGAGGGCGGCGAGGACGTCGCGGCCGAGGGCATTCTGGAGGTGGCGGACACGCCGCTGCTGGACGGCGTCGCCAGCGCCGAGCTCGACGCGGCCGAGGATGTCGTCGGCGATATCGACGCGACGATCGGAGCCGGTGCCGACCTGCTGGGCGACGGGATCGACCTGACCGACGAGCCGGCGCCGACCGGAAACGTCGCCGCCAACGACGACCTGCTGATCGTCGATACCGGACTGTCGGGGGCGATCGGCAGCGATGCCGAGGTCGGGGATGTGCTGCCCGAGCCGGCGGCCGACCTGTCCGGCGGGTTCGGCATGCTGGCGACCGACGACAGCCTGTACCAGCAGAGCTCCGGGCTGTTCTGAGCGGCGGGAGTTTACCAGTGGGCCGTCCGCCCGGACGGCCCGTCCGACCCGATCGGAGCGCAATTTAACCGGGGATTTTAACCAGTTCTAAAGCTCCGCCGGACATACTGCCAAAACTGATCATCAAGGACGGAAAAAGCAATCGTTGATTGGCGCTGCCGGTCGGCGGATGGCGATGGAGGTCTGCCCGAATGTCAGCACTAGCCCTCGATGAAACCGGCGCACGCCCCGCCTTCCGACGCAACGTCAACGGCCTGACCCTGGTCCTGACGACGGTCTCGGCGAACATCCTGTCGCTGGCCCTACCGATCGCCACGCTCCAGATCTACGACCGGGTGCTGCCGAACCATGCCGAAGGCACGATGTACGTGCTGCTCATCGGCGTCGGGCTGATCATCGGCCTGGAGGTCGTGCTGCGCCTCGCGAAGGCGTATCTGATCGCCTATAACGGCGCCGCCTTCGTGCATTCCGTGTCCTGCTCCGCCATCGGCCACCTCCTGGCAACCGATGCCGAGGTCGACTCCGCGAAGCTGACCGGCACGTTCCTCAACAAGATCTCCGCCATCAAGTCCCTGAAGGACTTCAACAACGGCTATTCGCTCTGCACCTATGTGGAGTTCGCCTTCGTCCCGGTCTATCTCGGCCTGATCGCCTATATCGCCGGCCCGCTGGTCGGCATGCCGATCAGCATCCTGGTGCTGTTCTCGCTGTTCGTCGCGTCGAACGGCCGGCGCCTGGCGCATGCCCTGGAGGCCCGCGGCAAGGCCGACGACATGCGGTACAACTATCTGCTAGGCACCCTGAATTCCGCCCACAGCATCAAGGCCTTCGCCCTGGAGCGCATTCTGCTGCGGCGGTACGAGGCGCTGCAGAGCTGGTCGTGCTATGCCAACCACCACGTCGCCTCGGTCGTCACCCTGACCTTCAACATCGGCGCGGTGTTCGGGCATTTCCTCACCGCCTCGATCATCGGTGCCGGCGCCCTGCTGGTCATTTCCGGCGACCTGTCGATGGGCAGCCTGATCGCGGTGACCCTGCTGTCGGGCCGTGTCATGCAGCCGATCCAGCGTGGTCTGGCGCTCTGGGCCCGCCACCAGGAGCACAAGGGGTCCGAGGAGAAGGTCCGCGAGCTGTTCGCCCTGCCGGTCGCGGAGACCGTTTCCTCGGCCGTTGAGCCGGAGCGGCTCGGCAACCTGAAGGTCAGCGGCGTCAGCTTCGGCTACGGCGGCAGCAACAACGTCCTGAACGACGTCTCCCTGGCGATCGACTGCGGCGAGGCCGTGGTGATCGACGGGCCGATCGGGTCGGGCAAGTCGACATTCCTGAAGATCCTGTCCGGCGCCCTGCAGCCCAAGTCGGGCCAGGTGTTCATCGACGGCGTCTGCTCCCGGCAGTTCGCCCAGGGCAAGCTGATCAACCATATCGGCTACCTGTCGCCGGAGGCGGTGATCTTCCGGGGCACGATCCGGGACAACATCACCCGGTTCGGCCTGGTGCCGCTGGCCCAGGCGCTCTCGGTCGCCTCCCTGCTGGGGCTGACGGAGGAGGTGGCGAAGCTGCCGGGCGGTTTCGATACGCGCCTGGATGCCAACGGTGCCGACAGCATCCCGCCCGGGGTCAAGCAGCGCATCGCGCTTGCCCGAGCCCTCGCCAGCAAGCCGCGGGTGATCATCTTCGACGGCGCCGACCGGTCCCTCGACGTCCAGGGCTACCAGAAGCTCTTCAAGCTTCTCGGGCGCCTGAAGAACAAGGTCGCGATGGTGATCGTTTCCGACGACCGCAACATCGCCGGGCTGGCCGACCGCCGGCTGTGGCTGGAAGGCGGTGACCTGGTCGAGGTCGCCAAGCTCGGCCGGACGCGGACCGCAAGCGGGGAGGTGAGGCTATGATGACGCTCGACGCCAAAGCGCCGGCGGTGACGGCGCCGCTGCCCGAGGCCTCCGGCCTTCGCCTAGAGGCCGAGCGCCTGAAAGGGTCGATCTCCGATCTCGAGGCCAAGATGCGGGCCTCTGCCATGCGCTCGGTCGACGCCGACTGCGCCATGGTGCCCTGCCTGGCCGCTCTGGTGCTGCAGCTCGCGCCGACCGCCTCGCCGGTTCGGATCGTGGAGTCCCTGCCGGTGTCCACCGGTACGATGACGACCGTCGCGTTGGCGAACGCGCTGGCCAATCTCGGCTATCTGGCGCGGCAGGCGCCCCTGTCGATGTGGGAGATCGATCCCCGGCTCACGCCGTGCCTGTTCGTGCGTTCGACCGACGACGTGCTCGTGCCCTCGGATCCGCTGGTCGTGATCGCCATCGCGAAGGGGCCGAGCGGCCGCGTCGCCACCGTCTATCGGCCGGCATCCGGTGAGATGGTCGAGCTGGAGATCAAGCCCGGCATGTCCGGCATGGAGGGTCTGGCGACCTTCTACCGCCCGATGCGGGCGGAGGAGGATCTGTCCACGCCGTCGGCCCGCAAGCATACCGGCCAGAGCTGGTTCCGCACCAGCGTGGGGCGGTTCCGGCGCTCGCTGTGGCAGCTGGTGGCCGTCGGCCTGTTCCTGAACATCGTCGCGCTGGGCACCCCTCTGTTCATCATGCTGATGTACGACCGGGTCATCGGTCCGCGGTCGCTCGAGCCGCTGAAGTTCCTGGTCATCGGCGTCATCCTGTCGATCGGCATGGAGGCCGCTCTGCGGTGGCTGCGGTCGAGCTGCCTGTCCTGGATGGCGTCGCGGCTGGACTACACCGTGGGCAGCGCGATCTTCGAGCGGCTGGTGCAACTCCCCGCGCATTACCTGGAGCGGGCGTCCGTCTCGGCCCAGGTGGCCCGCATCAAGACCTTCGAGTCGGTTCGGGATTTCTTCAGCAGCCCGGTCTTCATGTCGCTGCTCGAAGCGCCGGCCATCCTGATCTCCATCCTGGCGATAGCCATCGTTGGCGGGGAGCTGGCGCTGGTTCCGCTGGGCATCGCCCTGGCCTATGTCGTGCTGTTCTTCGCCCTGCAGAGCCGGGTGAAGGTGGTGATCAAGCAGGCCGCGGCCGAGAGCTCGGTAGCGCAGCAGTTCACGCTGGAGACGCTGGAGAAGCGCGGCGCGATCAAGCGGGGCGGCCTGGCCGCGACTTGGTCTGAGAAGTTCCGCGAGATCTCCGGACGCGAGCAGGTCGCCCAGTTCGAACTGAACTTTCTCGGCCTGATCGGCGAGACGCTGGCCCATGGCCTCACCCTGATGGCGGCGACCCTGACCCTCGGCGTCGGCACCACGATGGTGTGGGCCGGTGAACTGACCACCGGCATCCTGGTCGCGACGATGATCCTGGTGTGGCGCGTGCTCACTCCGCTGCACGCGCTGTGCACGATGATCCCGCGCTTCGAGCAGATCCGGAACAGCATCCAGCAGATCAACGACCTGATGGACGTGCCCATCGAGGCCGAGGTCGAGGACGGCATCTCCCGTCTGCCCGTGCTCAAGGGCGAGGTCGGCTTCTCCAACGTGGCGCTGCGCTACACGCCGGAGGCCGGGCCGGTCTTCGTCGGCCTCAACGCCTCGGTCCGCCCGGGTCAGATCCTGGGGATCACCGGGCCGAACGGGTCGGGAAAGAGCAGCGTCCTGAAGCTGATCCAGGGCCTGTACCGGCCGGTCACCGGCTCCGTCCATCTCGACGGTTTCGACGTGCGCCAGCTGGCGCAACGCGAGATGCGGCGCTCCATCGCCTATATCCCGCAGACGCCGGATCTGTTCCCCGGAACGGTGGCCGAGAACGTGCGGATCGCCGATCCCTTTGCCTCCGACGACGACATCCGGCGCGCTCTGCAGAAGGCCGGCGCGGAGGCCGACATTGACGCGCTGCCCGACGGCCTGGAGACGGTCCTGCACAGCTCGGACCATGTGATCACCGGGACCGCGCTGCCCTACAAGATCGCCCTGGCCCGCGCCTGGCTGCAGGACAGCGCGATCATCCTGATCGACGAGATGCCGAACTCGGTTCTGCTTGAGGGCGTGTTCGAGACGGTGCGGTCGCTGATGGACGAATCCCGCGGTCGCCGCACGATCGTCTTCGTCTCCCATCGCGCCGACATGCTGCGGCTCGCCGACACTGTCATCGCCCTGCGGCCGCGACAGGCTCCGGCCGTCGGCACGCTCGATTCCATCATGGCTCTCGCAGCCTGACCCCCGGTCACCAGGAGGATTGCCGACATGCGCTCTACTGCTCTGCGACCGCTCGATCTTCGCCGCTCCGTTCTGCCGGCTCACGAGATTCAGCTCGCCTATCTGACCCAGTCGGCACGGCTGGAGGAATCCGCGAGCCCGCGGCTGGTGAAGCTCACCGCCATCCTGATCAGCGTCTCGATCCTGGCCTTCGTCGGTTGGGCGGCGCAGACCAACATTAACGAGATCGCCCGCTCGGCGGGAGAGATCGTGCCCTACGGCTATGAGCAGTCCGTGCAGCATCTGGACGGGGGACGGGTCGCCGAGATCTTCACCGCCGAGGGCGCGATGGTCGAGGCCGGCGAGGTGCTGCTCCAGCTGGAGGGTGTGGGGACCGAGGAGGACCTGGCGCGCTCGAAGCGGAAGCAGCTCAGCCTGGATCTGCGCCGCGAGCGGCTGCGGGCGTTCATCGACGGCCGCGAGCTCGACTTCTCCGCCTTCGCGGGCGTCGACCAGGGCGAGATCGACAAGCAGGCCGGCATCTTCGCCGCCATGAAGGCCGCGACCTTCCAGAAGGCCGCGATCGTCGACGAGCAACTGGTGCAGCGGGAGCAGGCGATCGAGGTCCTCAAGGTCCGCCGGAGTGCCCTGCAGAAAAACCTGGGGTCGCTGAGCGACCTGTTGGCCAAGCGGCGGGGGCTGTTCCGCAAGGGCCATCTGACCCGCGTCCAGCTGCTGGACACCGAACAGCGCGTCAACGCGCTCACCGGCGAGATCGCCACGGTCGAGGAGCAGCTCAAGCAGGCCCAGGGCGCGGTGGCCGAGTACAAGTCCCGCCGCACCGCGGTCGGCGCCTCCCAGCTCGACGAGGCCTATCGGGAGCTCGATCTGCTGACCAACGAGGCCGCCCAGAACGCCGAGGTGATCAAGAAGCTGGAGCGGGCCACCGACCGCCTGCAGGTGCGCGCGCCGGTCCGCGGCGTGGTCAAGGGCCTGGGGGTCAACACCATCGGGGCCGTGGTCCAGCCGGGTCAGCGCCTGCTCGACATCGTGCCGTTGGGCAAGGACCTGATCGTCGAGACCCGGATCTCGCCGCAGCATATCGGTCATATCGAGGTCGGACAGCCGGTCGAGGTCAAGGTGAGCGCCTATGACGTGTCCCGCTACGGATCGATCCGGGGCAAGCTCGCCTTCATCTCCGCCACGACCTTCGCCGGGGAAGAGGGGCGCCGCTACTACCGCGGCCAGGTGCGCCTGTCCCAGGACCACGCCGGCTCCGACCCCGAGAAGAACCGCATCCTGCCCGGCATGACCGCCATGGTCGAGATCATCACGGGCGAGAAAACCATCCTTGAGTACCTGCTGAAGCCGGTGACCGTCGCCGTCAACAGCGCGTTCTCCGAGCGTTGAGGAGAGAGGACATGTTCATGGCTGAAGGCCAGTCCGCACAGACCGTCCTGGGCGCGAAGCCCCGGCATATCCTGGCGGTGGACGACGACCGCACCGCGCTCATGATGCTCGACCAGAGCCTGGCGGATCTCGGATACCAGGTGACCTCGGTCGGTGGCGGGGCGGCGGCGCTCGCTGCCCTGTCGCAACCGGACCAGACCATCGACGTGGTCGTGCTCGACCGGCGGATGCCGGAAGTGGACGGCATCGAGGTGGTCCGCCGGATGAAGGCCGACCCGGTGCTGCAGAACATCCCGATCATCATGCTCACCGGCGCGTCCGACGAGGACGAGATCGAGGAGGGCATCTCGGCCGGGGTGTTCTACTACCTGGCCAAGCCGGCGAGCACGGCGCTGATGCGCACCGTGGTCTCCGCGGCGATGCGCGAGGCGGCACAGCGCAAGGCGCTGGCCGGCCGGGCGACGACCCAGTTCGCCGCGCTGAAGAACATCGACACCTGCCGCATCTATCTGCGCACCCTGGAGGAGGCGGACGAGGTTGCGGCCCTGCTGTCGACCTGTTTCCCGGACCCGGCCCGGGTGGCCGAAGGTCTCCTGGAACTGCTGAAGAACGCCGTCGAGCACGGTGTCTACCAGCTCGGCTACGAGGCCAAGTCGAAGATTCTCGGTTACGGCACCGTCGAGGACCATCTGCGCCGGCTCTACGCCGATCCGGCCTATGAAGGCCGGCGCGCCGAGGTCGTCTTCACCCGCAAGCATGGCGGCTACAGCGTCGTCATCACCGACCCCGGACCCGGCTTCGACTGGCGCACCTACCTGACCGTCAACCCGGCCCGGGCGACCGACAGCCACGGCCGCGGCATCGCCAAGGCGGCCCAGGTGGCGTTCGACCGGGTGTCCTATAGCGAGAGCGGCAATCGGGTCGTGGGTTTCGTGTCCGGCGACGACCCCCTGGACTGGTAGGAACGACATGGAAGCGGTCAGACGCGGCCCCAGGGCCGGAGCCATCCTCGTCCTCTGCGCGGGCTTCTTCCTGATGGTGATCTGCGCCCTGCTGGCCGGCTGGGTGGTGTCCCATTCCGGCGAGGCGGCGTTCCAGCGCAGCGTGGCGGTGGCGGAGAAAAGCATCCGCCAGAACTTCTCGCTGCTTGAGCTGGATCTGGAGAAGCAGGCCTCGATCCTGTCGGAGGTCGGCCGCAGCGAACGCGCCGTCTCGCGCTGGCTCTACGGCGGCCCGTCCCCGGTCCAGGGCATCGTCGCGCGGGCCTGGCTGTCGGAGAAGCCGACCGACCCGGTTCTGATCGCCCGCCCCGACGGATCGTCCATCGTCCGCTACGGCCTGCCGCCGGCCCGCAAGCTGATGGGCTATCTTCAGGAATCCGATCCGCTGACCGGCCGGCTGGAGATCGTCGATTCCGATCTCGGCCTGGGCGCCGCTTCCCGTGGGGGCGGCAAGCTCCACACGATCCTGAAGCCGGTGCTGGCGGACCTGCCGCCCAATGCGTCCAACTCCTATTCCGAGCGTCAGACCGAGCTGGTCGGCTTCCTGGCCGTGGTCGTGGATTTCGCGCTGCTGATGAACATCGATCAGTCGCAGGAGCAGATCGTCGCCTCGCGGGTCGATCACGCGATCATCGCGCTGCGGGACCATCACAGCATCATTTACACCCCGAAGGCGGGGGCGGTCCACGCGGCCTCGTCTGTGTTGGACGACCTGTCGGGCATGTTCTACGACACTTTCCTGGCAACCTTCCTTGCACGCGAGCGGGTATCCGAGATCTTCGTCGGCGACTATCCCGTCACGGTCAGTTTCGCGCTGGTCGCGGGGAGCACGACGAAGGCGATCTACTTCACCGTGCTTCTGATGGGCGGGGTGGCGCTGATCTGGGTCATGGCCAGCGTCTACTTCGCGCTGGAGACCCGTCGCCACAACCGCGAACTCTTCAACGCCCTGCGCCTGGCGGAAACCTCCATGGAGGCCAAGTCCCGTTTCCTGGCGACGATGAGCCACGAGATCCGCACGCCGATGAACGGCATCATCGGCATGGCGAAGCTGCTGCTGAAGACCGAGCTGGACCCGCGGCAGGAGCGCTACGCCGCAACCCTGTCGCGGTCGGCGAAGAGTCTGCTTAACGTGCTCAACGACGTGCTGCACTATTCGAAGATCGAGGCCGGCAAGCTGGACCTCAATCCCCACGACATCGATCTCGGCACGGTGCTGAGAGACGTCGTCGCGCTGCACGGACCGGTAGCCGAGGGCAAGGGTCTGGAGTTCGTCATCGACTACGATCCGACGAAGGTCGGCGTGGTCCGGATGGACGAGACCCGGTTCCGGCAGATCCTGAACAACCTGATCGGCAATGCCATCAAGTTCACCACCGAGGGCCATATCGCCGTCACGCTCCGCCTGGAGGACCTGACCGAAGGCGACAGCACCATCGTCGTCGACATCGAGGACTCGGGCATCGGCATGTCCGAGGCGGAAGTGGCGCGGGTGTTCGACGAGTTCACCCAGGCCAACAGCTCCACCAGCCGGACCTACGGCGGCACCGGACTGGGCCTGGCGATCTCGCGCAAGCTCGCCCGGATGATGGGCGGCGACCTGTCCGTGTCGAGCCGGTCCGGCACCGGTTCGGTCTTCCAGGTCCGCCTGCCGGCCACCGACCACCGTCGCCCCGACATCGATCACGAGATGCCGGAGATCCTGCGCGGCCGCACGATGGCGGTGGCGGGTCTGGAGTCCCATACGCTGAGCGCGCTCCGGCGCTTCGCCGCCGGTCTCGGCATCACCGTGGTCGATGCCGAGGTCGAGGAGGCCGGCGGTTCAGCGACGGTCAGCGTCGGATCCCCCTGCGATGTCTTCGCCGTGCATGACGCGCTGGTGACCGAGGATCTGGTCGCGGCGGTGCTGGACGGGCCGAGTACGGCGATCTGGAAGTCGGCCCCCCGGTTCCTGACCATCGTCCCGAGCCAGTCGGAGCCGGGCATGATCGCGCTGTACGGCGCGACGCGGGTTCTGCACACGCCGGCCACGCCGGTCGCCCTCCGGGACACGCTGCTGTCTCTGTTCGGCGCCACCGTCGCGCCGGAGAGCAGGCAGGAGGCGACCCGTACGCCGGATGCCGACGCTGTGCGCGGTCTCCGGGTGCTGATGGCCGAGGACGACATGGTCAACCGGCTCTACGCTGCCGAGACCCTGAAGGAACTCGGTTGCGACCTGACGATGGTGGAGAACGGCGAAGAGGCCGTCCGCGCCGTCGAGGCCGAGCGCTTCGACGTCGTGTTGATGGACTGCATGATGCCGGTCATGGACGGCTACACTGCGACCCGGGCGATCCGGCGCCGCGAGGAGACCGGCCGGCTCCCCCACCTGCCGATCGTCGCCCTGACGGCCAATGCGATGCATGGCGACAAGGAGAAGTGCTTCGATGCCGGCATGGACGCCTTCCTGACCAAGCCGATTGACGAGGCGGCCCTGCTGCAGACCCTGCTGGCATATGCCGAGGCGCGCGCCGAGGCGGCGCCCACGCCGGCCGTACAGCCTGCCGCGACGCCCGAGGCCGCGCCGAGCGAGCCGAAGTCGATGCCGACGCCCGTCGTCCAGGTCGAGCCCGCGCCGTTGCGCGCCGTGGCGCCGCCGAAGACGGAGCAGCAGGCGCCCAAGAGCCCCGAGCCTCCGGCGGCCGCCGGAGCGGCGGGCTCGTCGGACGGTCCTGCCGCGACGGATGCGGCGGCGGCGATCGATCCCTCCGTCTTCCAGGACAACAAGCGCAAGATGGGCGACCGCTTCCCGCTGCTGGTGACCGCGTATCTGGAGGATTCCTTCAAGTACAAGTCGGCGATCCTGGAAGGGGCCGCCAACCAGAACTGGGAGGCGGTGTCGATCAGCGCCCATACCCTGAAGTCGTCGTCCCGCCTGGTCGGCGCGGCGCAGCTCTCCGACCTCGCAGCCGGCATCGAACGGCACGCCAAGTCGCTGCAGGCGGGGGCCCATGCGGGTCCGGTGCCCGACGACCTGGAGACGCTGCTGCGCGGCGTGGACCCGATGTATCAGGCGGTGCATTCGGCGTTGAAGCAGGGCATGGCCTGACGCCCGCTCGACCGACGGATATTTGCGTCAGTCACACTCCAGTCAAACACTGGTTGAACGGTAGAAACGTGAGCCGACTAAAAGGAGTGCGTGTATTGGTGTCCGGGTAAGGCAAACCCGGAGGCCTCCCTCGGAATAGAACTTGAAGGGGGTAGCTATGACCGCTCAGCCGCAAGCCCTTGTGGCAGACGACGATCTGGGAGTGCGTTGGGTTCTGTGCGAGATGCTGTCCAACCTGGGTTTCGCCACCGTCGAGGCCGGGAACGGACACGAACTGCTGACCAAGCTGACCGACAGGACCTCCATCGCCTTCCTTGACCTCTCGATGCCGGAAATGGACGGCATTGAGGTACTCCGCACCGTCGGCTCGACCGGGATAACGACGCCGTTCGTCCTGATGTCCGGCGCCCATTCCGATCTCCTGGCCGTGGCGTCCTCGCTGGGCACCCTCGGCGGTCTGAGCATCGTCGATACGCTCCCCAAGCCGATCAGCTTCGAGCAGCTGGCGCGGGTCACCGCCGACCTTCGCGAGAACTCCGGCGACGTGGCGGGCTGCTGGAAAGCCGCCTAGCGGAGGGCCGAGATGACCCATTCCGGTGCAAACAATGGATTTGACGACGGGCAGATGCCCAGCAGCAAGTTCATCGAGTTCTGTCCGTCGCCCCTGGCCGTGTTCGACGGGCAGATGCGGTGCCTGGCGGTCAGTCACAGCTGGTGCGAGGTCTTCGGGTACGAACGGGACTCGCTGATCGGGCGATGTCACTACGACGTGAACCCCAATATTCCCGCGCATTTCCGCGCGCAGCATGTGCAGTGTCTCGGTGGCGAGACGATCTTCGTCGAGCGTGATCGCTTCGAATCCCATGCCAAGGGGCAGATGTGGATCCGCCGCTTGCTGCAGCCCTGGCGGCTGCCGGACGGCACGGTGGGCGGCATCGTCATGTCCAACGAGGACATCACCGCCCAGGTCGTGGCCGAGGAGCGGCTGGAAGCGCAACGCGCCTTCATCGACACGGCGATCGAGAACCTGATGGACGGGATCGTCGTCATCGACGTCGAGGGCAAGGTCGTGCTGATGAACGAGGAGGCCCGCTCCATCAACGGCATGTCGTCGAGCGATGCGGATCTCGACCTGGAACGCGAATGGCCGCACACGCACGACATCGTCTCCGGGCGCCTGATCGCCCACGGCGAACGGCCGCTCGCGAGGGCCTGGCGGGGCGAGCAGGTGAACAGCGAACAGCTCCGTCTCGTGACACGGGATGGCACCACCCGGTTCGTCGACGTCAATGCCCGCCCGGTGGTCGATTCCAAAGGCGGGTTCATGGGCGTGGTCGGGTCGATCCACGACATCAGCCGGATCCGCGCTGCCGAGGCCAGCGCCGTGGAGAGCGCGCGGCGGCACAAGGCGCTCTACGATCATACCCCGACCATGCTGCATTCGACCGACCCGGACGGGCGCCTGACCCAGGTCAGCGACTTCTGGCTGAAGAAGCTCGGGTATCACCGAGACGCCGTCATCGGACAGCGGCTCGGCGACTATCTGGTGCCGTCCTGTCGGGCCGAGTTCGAGCGGACCATGGCTGCGGCGGTGTCCGTGTCGGGCGAGTTCGGCGAGACCCCGGCCGCCGACATGGAACTCCAGGTCGCCACCGCGACGGGCGCGGTGATCGACGTGATCATGTCCTCCATTCCCCACCGGAACGGGGAGAAGACCGAGATGCTGTCGGTCATGGTCGACATCTCGCAACGCAAGGAGGTCGAGCGGCGCCTGGTCCAGGCCCAGAAGATGGAGGCGGTGGGCCAGCTGACCGGCGGACTGGCGCACGATTTCAACAATCTGCTCGGCGTCATCATGGGCAACCTGCAGCTGCTGGAGCGCCGGATCGGGGCAGAGGATCAGCGCTCGGCCCGCCAGCTGCGGTCGGCGCTGACGGCGGTTGAGAAGGGGGCCGACCTCACCCGGCGCCTGCTGTCCTTCTCCCGCAAGCAGCAGCTCGACGTGGCGGCCATTGACGTCAATCCGCTGATCGGCGGCATGATGGACCTGCTGCGCCGCACGCTGGGCGAGACCGTCGTCCTGTCCAGCGCCCTGGCGGACCCGCTGCCGGCGGCCGGAACCGACCCGCACCAGCTCGAATCCGCGATCCTCAACCTGGCGATCAACGCCCGCGACGCCATGCCGTCCGGCGGGCATCTGATGATCGAAACCGAGAGCGTGGTCGTCGACGAGAACTATGCCCGGCTCGCGCGCGACCTGGAGCCGGGGAATTACGTGGTGATCGCAGTCACCGACACCGGGTCGGGCATCCCCCAGAACATGCTCGATCACGTGTTCGAGCCGTTCTTCACGACCAAGGAGGTCGGCAAGGGCAGCGGGCTCGGCCTGAGCATGATCTACGGTTTCGCCAAGCAGTGCGGCGGCAACGTGAAGATCTACAGCGAGGTCGAGTGCGGCACGACCGTCCGCCTCTACCTCCCGGTGGCCAAGCGGCAGGCGGTGCCGGCCGAGACCGGCGTGCGGGCGGTGGTCGATGCGGGCGCGCAGGGGACCGAAAAGATCCTGATCGTCGAGGACAAGGAGAGCATGCGCGAGGTGGCGACGCTGCTGCTGGAGGATCTCGGCTATGAGGTGCTGTCGGCCGGCGACGGTCACGAGGCGCTGGCGTTGATCACCAGCGGCGTGCCGTTCGATCTGCTCTTCACCGACATCATGATGCCCGGCGGCATGGACGGGGTGACCCTCGCCGCCGAGGCGCGGAAGAGCCGTCCGGCGCTGCCCGTCCTCTTCACCACGGGCTATGCCGAGGCGGCCACACTCGACCGGGGACGGATCACCAGCAACGGCAGGAACCTGCTGGCCAAGCCCTACAAGAAGACGGACCTGGCGACCAAGATCCGGGCGGCGCTGGACACCGCGGAACCGCAAGCCGTGGCCTGAGGACGAGATCATGTCGAACCCTGTCCGAACCGTTCTGATCGTCGACGACAACGCCGAGATGCGGGACTATTTCGCGGATGTCGCCAGCGGCATCGGTCTGGAGCCGACGGCCGCGGAGTCGTCCGACCGGTTCCTGCAGGTTCTGCAGAACGGCGAGCCCACCGTCCTGACGCTGGACCTCGCCATGCCCGGCGTCGACGGGGTCCAGCTGCTTCGCACGCTGTCCGATCGTCGCTGCCGGTCGCAGATCGTCATCGTCAGCGGACGCGACACCCGGATGCTGGAGATGGCCTACCGGATCGGGACCGATCTGGGGTTGAACATGATGTCGCCGCTGCAGAAGCCGGTCCCGGTGCCGGCGCTGGAAAGCGCGCTGCTGCTGGCGGTGGCGCAGGCGGACGACACCATCACCCAGGCCTCGGTTCTGGACGCGCTGTTCCGCGATGAGTTCATCCCGTTCTATCAGCCGAAGATCAAGCTCAGCACCGGCGGCGCCGTCGTGGTCGCGGGCGCCGAGGCGCTGGCCAGGTGGCGGCATCCGACCATGGGCTTCGTGCCCCCCAGCAAGTTCCTCGGCATCATTGAGCAGGTCGGCGCGATGAGCCGCCTGACCGATTCGCTGATGTCGCAGATCGTCGCCGATCAGGTCGAATGGCGCGGCTCCGGGATCGATCTGCCCGTCGCCATCAACATTTCCCGGGGCGAGCTGACCGACGTCACGCTGCCGGACCGGCTGTTCCAGTCCATCAAATCGGCGGCCCTCGATCCGGAGAACCTCATCGTCGAAGTGACGGAGGAAGCGGTGATGGCGCATCCGAACGAGGTGCGCGAGAACCTGATGCGGCTGCGGCTGGACGGCGTGAAGATCTCGCTCGACGACTTCGGCAGCGGCTACTCCTCCCTGTGCGAGATCTACCGACTGCCGATCGCCGAGATCAAACTCGACCGCAGCGTCGTCGCCGACCTGCACACGAGCACGACGGCGAAGACCGTGGTGAAGGCGTTCCTGGCCCTGGCGCGCGAACTCGACATTCCGGTCTGCGCGGAAGGGATCGAGGTCGGCGAGGCCGCCCGCTTCCTGGCCGAGAGCGGATGCGAGATGGGGCAGGGCTATCTGTTCTGCCGGCCGGTCGAGATGTCCGATTTCCGCGATCTGGTCCACGGATCGAGATCCCGCGCGCCGCTCCACATGGTCGCCGCCGAGTGACCGGCTTCCGGCCGCCCTGCCGGCCGGCAACCGGGCCGGAAAATCGCGATCGCATTAAGGATTGCTTATAGGTTCGCCAATACCATGGCGGGAAAATCGTAAGCGGAATTCCGTTGTTTATCGGGCCCGTGTGCCCGCGTGCCGGTCTTCGGCGCGACGCCCCGGAAAGGAGCTGTGCAATGACCTCGAGCTGGTTCGCCAAGTCCAAGGGGACCTCCGATGCCCGGAGCAGGCTGGATGCCATCGGTCAGGTCCACCCGATCCTCGAGCTCGACCCGGACGGCACGGTCCTCGACGCGAACGAGGCCTATCTGAAGGCGCTCGGCTGCGGATTGGATGCGGTCAAGGGGCGCCGGCTCGCCACCTTTGCGTCGGCACCCGACGGGGCGGGGGCCTTCGACGCTCTCTGGAGCGGGCTGGAGACGGGACAGCCGCAGAGCCTGGAATGCGCCTACCGGACCGAGGCCGGCGCGGAGCTCTGGCTGCGGACGACCTTCATGCCGGTCCCCGGTCGGGCGGGCCGGATCATGGCGCTCGGGGTCGACGTCACCGACAGCCGGGCGGGCCGCGCCGATGTCGAGGCGAAACTCAACGCCATCGACCGGTCCCAGGCGGTGATCGAGTTCGCGACCGACGGCACCATCCTGCAGGCCAACGAGAACTTCCTGAACACGATGGGCTACCGTCTCGACGAGATCCGGGGCCAGAAGCACGCGATGTTCGTTGACGAGGCCACCCGGGACAGCGCCGCCTACCGGGAGTTCTGGGACTCCCTGCGCTCCGGCCGGTACTTTCAGGGCGAATACCGCCGTATCCGCAAGGACGGCGAGGGCGTCTGGATCAACGCGACCTACAACCCCATCGTCGATGCGCGCGGCCAGGTCATCAAGATCGTCAAGTTCGCCACCGACATCAGCAAGCAGAAGCGGCAGACGGTGGACTACGAAGGGCAGATCAACGCCATTCACCGGTCCGAGGCGGTCATCGAGTTCAACCTCGACGGCACCATCCTGACCGCCAACGAGAACTTTCTGAACACCATGGGCTACACGCTGGAGGAGATCCAGGGCCGGCACCACGCCATCTTCGTGGACCCGTCCGAGCGTGACGGTCCGGAATACAAGGCGTTCTGGGAGGAGCTGAACACCGGCCGGTACCATTCCGCGGAGTTCCGGCGGATCACCAAGGACGGGCGCGAGGTGTGGATCCGGGCGACCTACAACCCGATCGTGCGGCCGTCCGGCAAGCTGGTGAAGGTCGTCAAGTTCGCGACCGACGTGACCCAGGACGTCATCACCCGCAAACGCGCGGAGCATGTGCGCGGCCTGCTGGAGGAGACCGCCTCCGGCGCTGAGGAGCTGTCGGGGTCCGTGCGGGAGATCGCCCAGAGCATGGACCAGTCGCGGACCGTGACCGGCGAGGCGGTGGAGGACGTCGCCCGGGTGGATCGGACGGCAAGCCGCCTGACGGTGGCCGCCCAGTCCATGTCCGGCATCCTGGAGGCGATCAACAACATCGCCGAAAAGATCAACCTGCTGGCCCTGAACGCCACCATCGAGGCGGCCCGGGCGGGCGAGGCGGGCCGCGGCTTCGCGGTGGTCGCCAGCGAGGTCAAGGCGCTGGCCCGGCAGACCCAGACCGCGACCGAGGAGGTGCGATCCGAGATCACCGGCATGCTGTCGGTGTCCTCCGATGTGACCGAGGCGCTCGGCGGCATCCGGTCGCGCATCGAGAACGTCCAGGACCTGATCGACAACAACGCCTCGGCGGTCGAGCAGCAGAACATCGTGACGGAGACCATGACCTCGCACATGCGCCAGGCGGTCGAGGAAGCGAACAATCTCAGCGCGTAGGCGCGGTCCTTCGGTCGCCAACCTCCACAGGCGCGACCCGCAGCTTGTGGCCAGTGCCGGCGCGTTGAAGCCGATGGGAAAGCCTAGTAAGGAGTCTGGGAGAGTAGCGGCACGACTGGCCGGTCCATTGGCTGAAGGGCAGAGAAAACCATGACCCCGGACGAATTCACCAAGATCGTCTCCCCATCGGTTCTGTCCAACAAGTCGTTCAACAAGATTTTCTGTATCGGATACAATAAAACCGGGACGACGACGTTGGAGCAGGTCCTGGGGCTGTATGGCTACCGGCTGCCCGATCAGCAGGAACAGGAAGCCCGGCTGACCAAGCAGGTATTCTCGACCGACTATACGGAACTCAAGAGTTTCTGCGCGCAGTACGACGCGTTCCAGGACATGCCGTTCTCGCAGGGAATGACATATGTAGCGGCCGATGCGCTGTTTCCGAACAGCCGGTTCATCCTGACCGAGCGCGAGCCCGACGCGTGGTTCTCATCCATGTATAATTTCCACAGGAAGCTTTTCAATATCGACGATATGTCGAAGCTGACTGAGCAAGACATCATTCAGAAATTCACATACCTCTATCCGGGATACATTCACGCGAACAAGAAAATGCTGTTGAGCGTTTTTGACGGCGACCGGCGGGAGGTACTGTGGAACAAGCTGTACGATAAAGACTATTACGTGAACATGTACGAAACGCGAAACGCGGATATCAAGCGCTACTTCGCGGAATCGCCGGAGAAGCTGCTGGTGATGGACATCACCAAGCAAACGGACACTGCCAGGCTGTGCGAATTCCTGAACATCCCGGCGCACATGAAAGTGCCGATGCCGCATTCCAACAAGACCTGACGGCCCCGTGAGTGGGGCTCGTCCCGGCCGTAGTCCGGCTCGGCATCGGGCGCGACGGCGTGCCCTTCGGCATCCGTCCAGCGCCGATGCGGAGCGTCGTCAGGCGGATGAACTCAGAGCGCCTCGAGGTCGATGTCGAGAACCGTCATGTTGAACTGGTAGCAGACCTCGCCGTCCTCGTCGTCGCGGAAGATGACGCCAAGAAATTCGTCGTCGAGCATGACTTCCACCGAGTCGTTCTTGCTCGCGCGCGGGACGAGGGCGATCCGATTGTTCGAGAAGCGGTTGCGCAGATACGCCTGTACCTGAGCGATTTCCTTCGGCGTCACGTCGGTCTCCTTGATGGGGTCAGCGGGCTGGCGGTGTTTTTGGATGTAGTGAGCGAGTTGCCCGTGTCGACCCGGCTTAACGCAGGCGGCGGTGGTCGCGCAACCGCGATGGCGGTTTGGCCTTGCCGTCGGATCGCGTAGAAGAGGGCTGATCTCGGCGAAGGACCGCCTGCCGAAGACCGCCTTCCCAGGACCAGCCCGTCGAGGACCGTTGATGACCCCGTCGCCTTCCGCCCGAACCGCAGCGCCCGCCGACATCGTCATCGACTGCGATCCCGGCATCGACGACGCCATCGCCATCCTGCTGGCCGCCGCCTGTCCGCAGCAGGTCCGGCTCTCGGCGCTGACCGCCACCCACGGCAATGTCGGCCTGGCGCTGACCGCGCGCAACGCCTGCAAGGTCCGCGCGCTCGCCGGCATTCCGCAGGTGCCGGTGCATGCCGGCTGTCCGCGGCCGCTGACCGCCCCGGTGCACGATGCCGCCCACATCCATGGCGGCAACGGGCTCGGCGGCATCGACCTGCCGGATGGGGAGGGCGGGATCGCCGACGGCCACGGCGTGGATGTGCTGATCGCGGAGTCGCGGCGCGAGCGCACCCTGGTCGCGGTCGGCCCGCTGACCAACGTGGCCGTGTCGCTGATCAAGCGGCCGGAGACCGCGGCCGGCTGGCGGCGGCTGGTGATCATGGGCGGCGGTGTGGAGCGGGGCAATGTGACCCCGCAGGCCGAGTTCAACATCTTCACCGATCCGGAGGCGGCGCGCACGGTGCTGACCACCACCGAGTGGCCGGCAACGGCGCGGCCGCTGCTGTTTCCGCTGGACGCCACCCACCAGGCTCTGCTGTCGCCGCGGTGGATCGCCGACCTCTCGGCGTCCGGCGGCGAGGTCTGCCGGATCGCCGCGGCGATGCTCGGCGGCTACGAGACGCCCAGCACCTCGGAGCGCGGCGGCAAGGCGGTGCACGACGCCATGGCCGTGGCCTGGACCATCCGGCCCGAGCTGTTCGAGACGCGGGCCGCCCGGATCGACGTCGTCACCGACAGCGGTGCGTCCCGCGGTCGCACGGTGGCCGATTTCGCCTCCACCGAGCCGACGGCTGATATCGTGACGGGCGTCGACGCGCCGGCCTTCACCGACTGGCTGATGGAGCGGCTGGTCTCGCTGGACGCGGCGCGGGCCAGGGGCTGAGCGTCCGGCGGGACGAGGGCACGGCGCGCATGACGACAGGACTTAAACTTGGCATGGTAGGACAATGACTCTGACCGATCCCCTGATCGCCACCCTGGCGGTTCCCGTTCTGGTGACGGTGGCCGTGGCGCTGCTGATGCGATTGCTCGGCGGTGCCGGAACGGGGGCTCGGATCGCCGCTTTCGGCATTCCGGTGGGGCTGATCGTGGCCGTTGCCCTGCTTCCCGGCCTGGCGCCGACGCCGCCGGTGACGGTTATGGAGAAGCTGGTCTGGCTGGCGGCGGCCGGCGGCCTGGTGGGCATCCTGATCGAGATGCTGACCCAGACCCGGTTCATCTCGGTCCTGCTGGCCTTCTTCTGGCCGTTCCTGGCGGTGGTCTGGACTTCCGGCATCGACGTGACGGCGATCATCTCCGGTGAGACGCCGGCCCATCATTTCCCCTACCGGGTCTTCGAGGTCTCGGCGGTCGCCGGTCTGATCGTTGGACGGATGCACCAGATCGCCGAGGTCGAGCTCTGCGCCCCGGTGGCGCTCATCGTCATCGCCGCCGGGCTCGGCGTCCTGGGGCTGGTGACCGGACCGGGCTACGCCTGGGCGATCGGCCTGCCGCTGGCGGCGGCGGGGCTCGGCTGGGTGGTGTGCAACTGGCCGAACCGGCGCCTGCCGTTCGGCGCGCCGGGCGAGATCGGCGGCAGCGCCGTGGCGATCGCGCTGGCGGCGGTCATGGTCTACCAGGCCCGGGTGCCGGTGGTGCTGGTGCTCCTGGTGCTGTCCGCCCTGGCGATCGAGCCGCTGGCCCGCCGCTTCGTGGCGACCAACGCGCTGACCAAGTCGGAAGCGGTGCGCCCGATCGCCCTGGCGGCGATCCTGGCCCTGCCGGCGGCGCTGGCGGTGGTCCTGGCGCTGTACGCCCCGGCCCTGGTGCCGAACCTCTACCGGCCGTAGAGAGCGGTCCTCCCCATCTCACTGTCCGGATTTATTCCGGGCCGACGCGTCGGCGCGCTTCCAAACCGGGTCCGTCTGCTCTCCGACCCGCACCCCGGCGCGCGGCCGGGGATTGGGCGGTAAAGGAGGCAGGTGAGGAGGGAAGGCGCCCTTACGCCAGCCCTTCCAGGCCGGCATCGACGCTGAGCGACTGGCCGGTGATGTTGCGGCCGGCCTCGGAGCAGATGAACAGGATCTGATGGGCGATGTCGCCTGAGGTCACGAACCGCTTCATCAGCGTCACGTCGGCCATCTTCGTGCGCATCTCGTTCTCCGAGATGCCGCCCGCTTCGGCCTTGGCCTTGATCACCCGGTCGATCCGCGCGCCTTCCACGGGACCCGGCTGGACGCAGTTCACGCGGATGCCGTGGGGGCCGAGTTCCATGGCGCAGGTGCGGGTGAAGCCGACGATGCCGAACTTGGCGGCGGAGTAGGGGCTGCGCAGGGGAAAGCCGAACTTGCCGGCGGCGGAGGACAGGTTGACGATGCTGCCGCCGCCCGACTTGATCAGCGCCGGGACCGCCTTCTGGGTGCCGAGGAAGGCGCTGGTCAGATTGACCGTCAGGCAGGCGGTCCAGTCCTCCAGGGACACGTCCTCGACCGGCGCGGTCGGACCGGCGGTGCCGGCGTTGTTCACCATGATGTCGAGCCCGCCCAGGGTCTCGATCCCCTTGTCCATGAAATCCTGGAAGGCGGCGGCGTCGCCGACGTCGCAGGGCACGCCCTGCAGGCCCGGAATTGTCGCCTTGGCATCCTCCAGCGCGTCGGTGTCCAGGTCGCAGGTATAGACGGTGGCGCCGGCCGCGGCGAAGACCTCGGCGGTCTTGCGGCCGATGCCCTGGGCACCGGCGGTGATGATGGCGCGCTTGCCCGTCAGATCGAGTTTCATGGGGTCCCTCCGGTCCTCGGTTTCTTGGTCGGAGCGACTATAGCGGGGGCCGGTTCGGCGCGTCAGTCGTTCAGATTGAGTTTCTGGCGCACGTCCTTGCGGATGTTTTCCACGTCCTTGCCGCTGAGCATGACGCCGGCCACGACGAAGGCCAGCGCCAGGCCGAAGGCCGAGGCCATCGCCCCGGTACCCCAGGCCGGACCGTAGGTTTCCCAGATGAACACCGTACCGAACCAGAAGCCGCCGAACGACGCCAGGGCGGCGAGCAGCAGGAAGCCGACTCGCACGCACAGCCCGCCGATCCGGTTGGCCGACATCAGCTCGCGGAACATGGCCGAGGCCTCGGCCTCGGCGATGGCGCGGGTGATCTTGGTCTGCGCGATCCGGGCCCAGTCGTTGTAGGACATGCCGGTGCTGCCATCGAGGCGACCCGGATTGAGGATCGCCTCCTTCAGGTCGGCGACGATGGCGTCGGCGCGCTCCTTCGGCGTCTTGCGCTTCAGGCTCGGATAGATCGGTCCGTCATCGGCGTTTCCCGACGCATTGGCCGGCGGCTCGCGAAACACCGGAGGCGGCACCGTGCCCGCTCCGGCGCCGGCGGGTCCGCGACGGGGCGGCGGGGCGGCTCGGGCAGGGCGGTTGGACGGTGGACGCATACGCTGTTCCGCTCGCATCGACATCGGGATGCCCGCGATCAGACGGTGCCGCGGAGCACTCGCTCGCGAAAATACCGGTTCAGGGTGGCGAAGGCGACCGAATCCAGATCGTTGAAGGCCACGCCGACCGAGCCGTCCTCGTCGTTCTTGCGGCGGACCTCGCCGTTGGTACGGAACAGGGCGCCCGGGCCGGCGGTCGGCACGAAGACCCGCATGGCGGTGCAGTCGCCCGGCTCCAGCGCGCCGGAATACTCGAGCACCCGGAGCCCGCCGAGGCTCCAGTCGCCGATGGCGTAGGGGGCGTTGCCGATGACGACGGTCATGGGCGCGGAGATCCGTCGGGTGCTGCGGCGGTCGGCCGGGGCTGGGGTGGATGGCATGGGGGTCATCTCCGGTTGATGCTTCATCGTGTCCTGCGGAGCCGGTGTCCGAAGGCACGGTCTCCGCCGGCTATCCAGCAACCGGCGTGCCAGAGGGCCGGGCGTTGATTTCCAACGATTCGCGCCGGTGACCCGCCCCGGGCGTGCGGACCGGCGGCAGAAACTGCCCGGCCGGATCTGCCCGGCCGAGGGCGCTCCCCATGGGGCACCTTTGCCCAGTGGGCGGGGGTGGGGAGAGCAAATTCACACGATCAGTTGGAAACACCTGATCGTGCTCTAGGCGGTGTGCTTGCTCACAGGTCCGAGATTGGGCCAGGCCGGGCGGGTCGAGACGTCCTTGGAGCCGCAGGAACTGCAGCGCATCCGGGCGCCGATCTCCGGCACCGGGAAGCTCGGCCCGAGCTGGGCGATCAGCATGGCGGTCGACGCTTCGGCGTAGTGGCTGCAGCGGTTGCACCAGCAGAACACGCCGACCTTGGCAGACAGCAGATCCCCCAACTGGGCCGCCCGCTGGTCGCGATCCTTCCGATCCATCAGTTCGCGCTTCAACCGTCCCATGCCGTGAGCGTCCTCGTTCCGTCGTCCAGGGTGAGAACATAACAGGAACATTTGAGGCGAACAATCGGCACCGAAATTCAACCGCGCGCGTCCGTGGCGGCGCCTGCAGTCGCGGACGCGCTTTCCGAAGAGAAGCGGACTCGAAGAAAGCAGGGTGATTCAGCCGGTGTTTCGGCTGGTATGTGTGTTTATTTGTGTTTCGGCGTCCGCGTCATTGACCCTAAAGAAAAAGGGGCGATGCCGACCCGTTCCTCAGCTCTGCACCAGGCGGGGAAGCTTCTCGAACACGGCGAGCACGTCGAGCAGGCTGGCGCTGCTCTTCAGCCGCTTGGGGCCGGCGAACAGCGCGAAGGTCGGGCGCTTCTGACCGCGGCGCTGGGTCTTCGACACCGAATAGAGCGGGCGCTCGTGGGTGTGCCGGAAGATCGAGAACACCGCCATGTCGTCATGCCGGTCGAGCGCGTAGTCCCGCCATTCGCCTGCGGCGACGCGGCTCGCATACAGCGACAGCAACTGACCCAGCTCGTTACGGGTGAAGAAGAAGTGGCGGACCGACTTGCGCGTGCTCGGGAGACGGATGAGATTTTCCATCGGCCGGCGGATATCCTTGCGTTACCTAGCCTGTCTGATAGGAAAGTCTTCCTGAATTTGCTGGCGGGGTAAACCCCCAGTGGTTATGCCCCGGTGACAGGTCGCCACCGGCGCGCCGCTGCCGAGGGCCCCTGGCCTGTGCGCGTTGATTTCCGCACGTCCCGCCGCTAGGTTGCGCGACCGCCGCTGATCCGCGGACGACCGTGTTCCGGATGCGGCAGGCGGGCCGGACACCTGAGTTTGGAGAAGGATGCCGTGGCCGACATCTTCCGGGAAGTCGACGAGGAACTGCAGCAGGAGCGCGCCGCGACGCTGTGGAAGAAGTACGGTGGCTGGGTCATCGCACTCTGCGTCGGAATCGTCCTCGCCGTCGCCGGCAACGTCTTCTGGCGCCAATATCAGGCGAGCCAGCGGGCCGAGCAGGCCGCCGCCTATGCCGAAGCCTCCGCCCTGCTCGGGCAGGAGAAGCCGCGCGAGGCGGCCGAGGCCTTCGCCGCGCTGGCCGATGCCGGTGACGCCGGCTATGCCGCGATCGCCCGGCTGAGCCAGGCCGCCGCGCTGGTCGACGCCGACGACATCCCGGGTGCCGCCGACACCTACATGGCGATCGCCAACGACGCGTCGGTGCCGGCTCCGTACGGCGATCTGGCCCGGCTGCACGGCGTGCGGCTGCGGATCGGCACGGCCGACGCCCCGACCCTGCACAGCGACCTCGCGCCGCTGCTGACCCCGGGCAACGCCTGGGAGCCGCTGGCCCGCGAGACCGAGGCGGCCATTTCCATCCAGGAGGGTGATATCGACGCCGCCCGGGAGTCCCTGAAACTGATTGCCGACAACCCGGAGACGCCGGGCGGGCTGCGCCAGCGCGCCAGCGAGTTGCTCCAGGCCCTGGGCGGGTGAGGTCAGCGTGATCCGCTTCGGCGCCCGTTTCCCCCTCGTCGCCTCGCTTACCGCCACCCTCGCGCTCGCCGCGTGCGGCAGCGGCGACTTCTTCGGCGAGGATTCCAAGATCCCGCTTCCGGGCGAGCGGCTTCCGGTGCTGCAGATCGGCGAGGGCCTCAAGGAGGACCCGAACCTGGCCGACCTGGAGGTCGTTCTGCCGCGCCCCTACGTGAACGCCTACTGGTCGCAGCCGGGCGGCAACGCCTCCAAGGCGCTCGGCCATGTGGATGCGGGCGACAACCTGGCCCAGGCCTGGTCGGTGTCGATCGGCAGCGGCGGCGACGACGAGGTGTCGCTGCTGACCCAGCCCCTGGTGGTGGACGACACCGTCCTCGTGCTGGACAGCGAAGCCAACCTGCGCGCGCTGAGCGCGACCACCGGCCGCGAGCTCTGGGAGCACGACCTGCGCCCGGATGACGAGGACGACGCGGTCTATCCCGGCGGCATCGTCGCCGACGCGGCCAATGTCTATGCCGCCACCGGGTTCGGCGAGGTGATCTCCTTCGCCATCGCCGACGGGTCGGAGAACTGGCGCGTGCGTCTGCCGGGGCCGGTGCGCGGGGCGCCGGCGATCGCCGACGGACGGCTGTTCACGGTGACGCTGGAGAATCGGACCATCGCCCTGTCGACCGCCGACGGCGCGCGGATCTGGGAGCATCAGGGCATCACCGAGGTCGCCTCGCTGCTGGGCGGCGCCGCCCCGGCGGTGCAGGGCTCGACCGTGCTGGTGCCGTATTCTTCCGGCCAGCTCTTCGCCCTGCGGGTCGAGACCGGCCGCGTGGTCTGGGTCGAGAACCTGTCCAGCCTGCGGGCCCTGGATGCCATTTCCCGCCTGTCGGACATCCGCGGCAACCCGGTGATCGACGGCGATCTGGCCTTCGCGGTCAGCCATGCCGGACGGATGGCCGCCATCGACATGCGCTCGGGCCGCCGGGTCTGGGAGCGCGCGATCGGCAGCACTTCCATGCCGTGGGTGGCCGGCGAGTTCGTCTTCATCGTCAGCCTGACCGGCGAGGTCGTGGCCCTGACCCGGCGCGACGGCCGGGTGCGCTGGGTACACCGCCTGCCGCGCTACGAGGACATGGAGGACCAGCAGGACCCGATCCAGTACGCCGGGCCAGTCCTGGTGGGCGACCGTCTGCTGGTGGGGTCGTCCGACGGCTTCGTCTATGCGATCTCGCCGTATACCGGAAAGCTGCTCGGCCGGATCGAGGTCGGCGACCCGATCTATGTCGCGCCGATCGTCGCCGGCGGCACGGTCTACGTGCTCGATAACGACGCGCAGCTGCGCGCGTACCGCTAGGGGACCCGCCATGGCGCTCAAGGTCGCCATCATCGGTCGGCCGAATGTCGGCAAGTCGACGCTGTTCAACCGGCTGACGGGCACCAAGCACGCCCTGGTCGACGACACGCCGGGCGTGACCCGCGACCGCCGCGAGGGCGACGGCCGGATCGCCGACCTGACCTTCCGCATCATCGACACCGCCGGCCTGGAGGACGCCCAGGACGACAGTCTGGAGGGCCGCATGCGGCGCCAGACCGAGGCCGCCGTGCAGCAGGCCGATCTGGTGCTGATGATGATCGACGCCCGCGCCGGCGTGACGCCGCTGGACGCCCATTTCGCCAACTGGCTGCGCCGGGTCAAGGTGCCGGTCACCGTGCTCGCCAACAAGTGCGAGGGACGGGGCGGGCTGGCCGGACTTGGCGAGGCCTATGGCATGGGCCTGGGCGACCCGGTGCCGATCTCCGCCGAGCATGGCGAAGGGATGGGCGAGCTCTACGACATCATCCGCGCCCGCATCGAGGCCGACCCGGTGCTCGCGGCCGAACTGGCGGCCCAGTACGACGAGGACGAGCCGTTTCCCGATGAGGTCGGCGACGGCGTCGATCTCGACGAGGCCGATCTGGAAGAGGACGCGATCCTCAAGGACACCGGGCCCAAGGGACCGCTGAAGCTCGCCATCGTCGGCCGCCCGAACGTGGGCAAGTCGACCCTGGTGAACCGGCTGATCGGCGAGGACCGGCTGCTGACCGGACCGGAGGCGGGCATCACCCGCGATGCCATCGAGGTTCCCTGGACCTACAAGGGCCGCGAGATCCACCTGATCGACACCGCCGGTCTGCGGCGCAAGGCCAGGGTGGTGGAGAAGCTGGAGCGGATGTCGACCACCGACAGCATGCGCGCCGTGCGCTTCGCCCAGGTGGTCATGCTGGTGCTCGACGGCGAAATGATGCTGGAGAAGCAGGACCTTGCCATCGCCCGCACGGTGCTGGAGCAGGGCCGCGCCCTGATCATCGCCGTCAACAAATGGGACGCGGTCACCGATAAGAACGCGGCCGGCCAGCGCCTGCGCGACCGGCTCGACACCTCGCTGACCCAGGTCCGCGGCGTTCCCTGGATCGCGGTCTCCGCCCTGCGCGGCAGCAACCTGGACAAGCTGCTGGACGCGGTGTTCGACATCTACGACGTCTGGAACACCCGGATCCCAACCAGCCGGCTGAACCGCTGGCTGGAGCGCATGGTCGAGCAGCACCCGCCGCCGCTGTCCAAGGGCCGGCGCCTGCGCCTGCGCTACATGACCCAGGTCAAGGCCCGCCCGCCGACCTTCGCCGCCTTCGTCAGCCAGGCCGACGAACTGCCGGAAAGCTATGTGCGCTACCTGATAGGCGGCCTGCGGGACGAATTCGGGCTGGCCGGGGTGCCGATCCGGGTTAACCTGCGCAAACGGCGCAACCCGTACGTCGACGACCGCTAGGCCGGCGACGGAGCGGCTGCCGCACGCAGCGCAGGACGGAGCGCCCATGCGAGGTCGCGGGAAGTCAAAGCTGGATGCCAGGGTCTCCATCTCGGACCTCGCGCGCATGTACGACCGGCGCAACGACGGCAAGCCGCCGACCCACCGCTACAGCAAGGGGCAGATGCCGCTGCGGCGCGGTTCGCTGAACCAGACCGGCACCGTCAACCAGGGCGGCACCCGGCTGGCGCGGCTGAAGGCGCGGGCCTCGGGCATCCGTTATGCCCTGCAGACCGAGGCGATGGATCGCACCAAGACCCGGGAGTTGGAGCAGACGCTGCGGAACCTGGAACTGGCGATCCAGGGCATGGAAAACACCCTGAAGAGCGAGTGAGGCGGGTGAGCGGAATTCTCGACAGACTGGTGAGCGAGTGCCGGAAGGCGGCGGAGGCGGCCGATCCGGTCGCCAAGGTGCGGGCGGCGCTGTCGCAGGCGACGGCCGAGCCGGAGCAGGCGATCGCCGAGATACCGGCGTTCGAGGGCGAGGACTTCGTGCTCCATCGGTCCGACGACCTGTCGGTCTTTGTGGTGCGGCAGGCGCCGAATACGGCCGGGCCGCCGCACGATCACGGCATGACGGCGGTGATCGCCATGCTGGAGGTGGTGGAGATCCACCGCCGCTATCGGCGCGACGGCGAGAGCATCGCCCTGGAGCGGGAACAGACGACGGTACCCGGTGGCGTGCTGGTGCTGGCGCCACGCGACGTGCACGCCATCGCCAATCCGGACCCGACCCCGTCCCTGGGCATTCATGTCTATCTGGGCGACATCGTCGGTATCGAGCGCACCCTGTGGGATCCGACCTCCGGCGACGCGCTTGCGTTCACGCTGGCGAACTACGAGAGCAGGGTACGGGCGTACCGCTAGAGCAAATCGCGGTCTCACGGGTACAGCAAACTGTGCACCCTCCGGCTTCAAGCGGCTTTATGAGACAGTGACCGCGGGTTGACAGCGGCCTCGCCGACGCCAAGTTTGGCGGCTTCCGCCAACCCCGGCCGCGCGCCGGCCTTTCCCCATCCCTGCGGACCGCTGTCCGTCACTTCCCGGTTCAGATTACGGATTCCCCGCCCATGCTGTGTCCCGACACCTTCGTATCGGTCAACGAACCCCTCGACATGGCCGAGATCGGGGCGTTTCCGGTTCTGTCCGGTGTCCTCGATACCTGGAAGCGGGTCGGCGAGGGGGGCACGCCAACGGTGGTCGACGCGCTGGATCTGCCGCCCAAGGCGCTGCCCTATCTGATGCTGGTGGATCTGGAGGGGACGCAGGATGCGGTGATCCGCCTGGCCGGAACGGCGGCCTGCGACATCTACGGCCGCGAGCTGCGCGGCACCAGCGTGCACGACTTCTTCGGCGCCCGCGACGCCGGCCTCGTGCTCGACGACCTGCTGAGCGTGGCGGGGAGCGAGGCGCCGATGCTGACCCGGCGCTCCTACGTCTCGATCAACGGAAAGCCGTGGAGCTATATCCGGCTGCTGCTGCCGATCCGCCCGAACGGCTGCTCGGTGACGCGCATCCTGAAGGCGCTGGAGCCGAGTCGGTTCAGTGCCGAACCCGTCCGGCCGTCGGGGCGGTAGCGCGGGCCTCAGCCCTGGGTGTCGTCAGCCCTGGGCGTCGATCCGCTCGCCATGGGCCACGCAGGCCGGGGAGGCGAGGTCGAGGAAGGCCGGGGCGATATCCTCCGGCGTCTTCAGGGTCATCGGGTCCTCGCCCGGGAAGGCGGCCGCCCGCATCTTCGTACGCGTGCCGCCCGGATTGAGCAGGTTGATCCGCAGGTTGGTGCGCCGGGTCTCGCCGGCATAGGAGCGGACCATGGCCTCCAGAGCCGCCTTGGAGACGGCGTAGGCGCCCCAGTTCGGCCGCTCGCCGACGGCGGCGCCGGAGGTCACGAAGATCGCCCGGCCGGCATCGGACTGCCGCAGCAGCGGGTCGAGGCTGCGCACCAGGCGCTGGCAGGAGGTCAGGTTGATCGTCATCACCTCGTCCCACAGCTTGGGATCGTAGTGCGAGATCGGGCTGAGCACGCCGAGGATGCCGTGGTTGGCCACCAGCACGTCCAGCTTGCCCCAGCGCTCGTAGATCGAGGCGCCCAGACGGTTGATCGCCTCGAAATCGGTGATGTCCATCGGCACCAGGGTCGCCGATCCGCCGGCCGCCTTGACCCGGTCGTCGGTCTCCTCCAGGCCGCCGACGGTGCGCGCCACCAGGATCAGATGGGCGCCTTCGCGGGCGAAGGCCTCGGCGACGGCGGCACCGATGCCCCGCGACGCGCCGGTGATGAGCGCGACACGCCCTTCGAGAATGCCAGTCATCAAGTCCTCAGGAAGCTTCGGCGAGCAGGGAAAGCTGACGGGTCCGGCCCCCGCTGTAATCGGTCAGCGAGATCGGATAGTCGCCGGTGAAGCAGGCGTCGCAGAACTGCGGCTGATCGTTGTTCCGCGCCGCTTCGCCCATTGCCCGGTACAGACCGTCGATGGAGATGAAGGCGAGGCTGTCGACGCCGATCTTCTCCGCCATCTCCTCCACGCTCATCTGGGCGGCGAGC
The DNA here is from genome assembly GCA_965228445.1 of Candidatus Endolissoclinum sp. Lineage (GTDB taxonomy): Bacteria > Pseudomonadota > Alphaproteobacteria > Thalassobaculales > Thalassobaculaceae > Thalassobaculum. The sequence continues at coordinate 348,461 of OZ245813.1, forward strand.
AGCTTTTCGCGCTCCGGCGTGTCGACGCCGTAGAAGCAGGAATGGGTGGTCGGCGGGCTGGCGATGCGCATATGCACCTCGGTCGCCCCGGCCTGGCGCACCATCTCCACGATCTTTGTGGACGTGGTGCCGCGGACGATGGAATCGTCGACCAGGATGACCCGCTTGCCCTCGAGCTGGCCGCGGTTGGCGTTGTGCTTCAGCTTCACGCCCAGGTGACGGACCTTGTCGGTCGGCTGAATGAAGGTCCGGCCGACATAGTGGTTGCGGATGATGCCGAGTTCGAACGGCAGGCCCGAGGCCTCGGCATAGCCGATCGCCGCCGGCACGCCGGAATCCGGCACCGGGACGACCACGTCGGCATCGACGCCGCTCTCGCGCGCCAGTTCGCTGCCGATCCCCTTGCGGGCGGCATAGACGCTGTGACCCTCGACCATGCTGTCGGGGCGGGCGAAGTAGATGTACTCGAAGATGCAGAACCGGCTCTGGCGCGGGCGGAACGGGAAGAACGACCGCACGCCCTTGCCGTCGATCACCACCAGCTCGCCCGGATTGATGTCGCGCACGAAATCGGCGCCGATGATGTCCAGGCCGCAGGTCTCCGAGCAGAGGATGTAGGCGTCGCCGATCTTGCCGAGCACCAGCGGGCGCACGCCGAACGGGTCGCGCAGGCCGATCAGCGTGTCCTTGCTCATGCAGATCAGGGAATAGCCGCCCTCGACCTGGTTCATCGCCTCCACCAGACGGTCGACCACCGAGGCCCGCCGCGAGCGGGCGACCAGATGGATGATGACCTCGGTGTCCATGGTCGACTGGAAGATCGAGCCCTGGCGCACCAGACCCTCGCGCACCTGCAGGGCGTTGGTCAGGTTGCCGTTGTGGCATAGGGCGAAGCCGCCGAACTCCAGATCCGCGAACAGCGGTTGCACGTTGCGCAGCGCCGTCTCGCCGGTGGTGGAGTAGCGGGTATGGCCGATCGCCGAGTGGCCGACGAGCTGGTCCATGACCTCCTGATTGTCCTCACCGAAGTTCTCGCCCACGTGGCCGAGCCCGCGATAGACATTGAACGTCTTCCCGTCGGTTGCCACGATCCCGGCCGCTTCCTGGCCGCGATGCTGCAGGGCGTGAAGACCCAGAGCCGTGTTCGCTGCGGCATCGGGCGTCCCGAAGATGCCGTAGATCGCACACTCTTCGTGAAGATGGTCGTCGTCGTAGGGGGAGGTCGTGAGCGTCATGCGCGGGTCCGGTCCTCACTCGAGGGGGAGATGTCGGACGGGGTCATACCCCATCCGAGCGACGGCTGCCCTCCAAAACGAAACAGCACCCACCTATTGGGTGCTTTGGATGGCGCGGTTCAGTTCCTGACGTTCCTTGTCAGTATACCCCTGATCGGCTCCCGACGCATCGGGATTCGGGGTTTCGCTGCGAGGTGTGGGGCTGAGCAGCCGCTCCTTCAAGGCCTCGCGGGTCTCGTCCTCAGCCTGCCTGCGGAGTCGGGCCGCCTCGGTATCGGCCTGGCTGCGCAGATGCTCCGGCACCAGGGTCACCAGCATGTCCGACCCGGCCACGATCAGAGGTAGTGATTTGGCCTCGGTAAGCCAAGAGGGGTGATCCTGTGGATCGGGCTCGGCCCAGAGCACCAGCAGGTAGGCGACGCACACGAGAACCGCGCCGCGCAGGATGCCGAACAGGAATCCGAGCGACCGGTCGACCGCGCCGAGCCCCACCATCTGCAGGGTCCCGCTCGCCAGTCGGGCGAGGATCATGAAAACGATGAGGGCGACGATGAACAGCACGCCGCCGGCGATCAGCTCGCCCAGCGGGCCGTCGATGCCCGTCAGATCGACCACGATCGGCGTCGCCGGCTTGTAGCCGTAGATGCCGACCGCAAGCGCGCCGACCCAGGCGACGATGGAAAACACCTCCGCGACAAAACCGCGCATCAGCGCGAGCAGGCCCGACAGGACCACGACGGTGATGACCGCGATGTCGGTGATGTTGATCGGCAGAGAATCCATTGAGGGCCCGTATCAGGAGGCGACGACTCGGCGGCCGATGCGGGCATCGTCGCCGGGATCGTGGAGCAGGTCCACCAGATCATGTAGCCGGGAGATTTCGACCAAATCGAGGCCGCCGGACACCGCCTTGCCCCCTTTGCGCCGCGATGCCGGGAGGAGCGCCTTCTCGAAGCCGAGCTTGGCCGCCTCCTTCAGCCGGGCCTCGGCCTGGGTGACGGCCCGCACCTCCGCCGACAGGCCGATCTCGCCGAACACGACCGAGCCCTTGGGCACCGGCACGCCGGTCAGCGAGGAGAGCAGAGCGGCCGCCACCGCCAGGTCCGCCGCCGGCTCCGACACCCGAAGTCCGCCGGCGACGTTGAGGAACACGTCGTTGCCGGCCAGCGAGACGCCGCAGCGCGCCTCCAGCACGGCGGTGACCATGGCCAGCCGGTTGCCGTCCCAGCCGACCACGGCGCGGCGCGGGGTGCCGTAGGGCGAGGGGGCGATCAGCGCCTGGATCTCCACCAGCACCGGCCGCGTACCCTCCACCCCGGCGAAGACGCAGGCGCCGGAGATGTCGTCCTGGCGGTCGGACAGGAACAGGGCAGACGGGTTGGCGACCTCCATCAGCCCACCCTCGGTCATCTCGAACACGCCGATCTCGTCGGTCGGACCGAACCGGTTCTTCACCCCGCGCAGGATGCGGAACTGGTGGCCGCGCTCGCCCTCGAAGTAGAGGACGGTGTCGACCATGTGCTCCAGCACCCGGGGGCCGGCGATGGCGCCCTCCTTGGTGACGTGGCCGACCAGCAGCAGGGCGATGCCGCGCTTCTTGGCCACCCGGATCAGCTCCTGGGCCGAAGCGCGGACCTGGGCGACGGTGCCGGGCGCGCTGTCCAGCGCGTCCACGTACATGGTCTGGATCGAGTCGATCACCACGACGTCGGGGCTGTCGGCCGCCTCCATGCTGGAGATGATGTCGCGCACGCTGGTCGCCGCCGCCAGCCCGACCGAGGCCCCGGCCACGCCGAGCCGCTGGGCGCGCATGCGGACCTGGTCCACCGCCTCCTCGCCGGAGACATAGGCGCAGCGGCAGGTGCCGGACAGGCCGGCGACGACCTGCAGCAGCACGGTCGACTTGCCGATCCCCGGATCGCCGCCGATGAGGGTCGCCGACCCGGGGACCAGCCCGCCGCCAAGCACGCGGTCGAACTCGCCGATGCCGGTGATCCGCCGGGGCGTCTCCCGGCTCTGGCCCGCCAGTTCGACGAAGGTGATGCGTTTGCCGCCGCCCGGCTTCATGCCCTTGGGCGCGGTCTCGACGACCTCCTCCACCAGGGTGTTCCAGGCGCCGCAGGCGTCGCACTTGCCGGCCCATTTGGCCGAGACGGCACCGCATTCCTGACAGACGTAGCGGCTGGTCGATTTCGCCATCCGTCGCTCCGTCCTCAGCCGCGCCGCACGGCCATCTGGATCGGCCCTTCGGCCCGGCCGTGGATGAACTGGTCGACATAGTCGTTGCCGGAGCTGTCGATGTCGGCGACCGGCCCGGCCCAGATGATCCGGCCCTGGTACAGCATGGCGACCCGGTCGGCGATCTTGCGGCAGCTCGCCATGTCGTGGGTGATCGACAGGCCGGTCGCCCCGAGCTCGCGGGTGCACTTCACGATCAGGTCGTTGATCACGTCGGCCATGATCGGATCGAGGCCGGTGGTCGGTTCGTCGAAGAAGATGATCTCCGGATCGGTCGCGATCGCCCTGGCCAGCGAGACCCGCTTCTGCATGCCGCCGGACAGTTCGGAGGGCGACAGGGTGGAGACGTCCTCGCTGAGGCCGACCTGGGCCAGCTTGTCGAGGGCGACCTTGCGGGCATCCGCCCGGTCGACCTGTTTGGCGGCCATCAGGCCGAAGGCGACGTTCTCCCAGACGGGCAGGCTGTCGAACAGGGCGCCGCCCTGGAACAGCATGCCGAACTTGCGCATATAGGCCTCGCGCTCGGAGCGCGGCAGGCCGACCACGTTCTCGCCGTCGATCTCGATGATGCCGCTATCCGGCTCCATCAGGCCGATGATGCATTTCAGCAGCACCGACTTGCCGGTGCCGGAGCCGCCGATCACGACCACGCTCTCGCCGTCGCCGATATCGAGGTCGATTCCGTCGAGCACGACCTTCGAGCCGAAGCTCTTCCTCAGGTCGCGGATGCGCAGCTTGGGAGTGTCGCTCATCGGCCGCGTCCTCAATCCGCGAAGAACATTTCGGTGATCACGTAGTTCGCCACCAGGATCATGATCGAGGCGGTCACCACGGCGTTGGTCGTCGCAGCCCCGACGCCCTGGGCGCCGCCGCGCGAGTTGAAGCCGTGGTAGCAGCCCATCAGCGAGATCAGGAAGCCGAACACCGCCGCCTTCACCAGGCCGGAGATCACGTCGATCCGCTCCAGATACTGGATGGTCGAGGTCAGGTAGTTGGCGGCGTTGAAGTCCAGCTTGTAGACGCCGACCACATAGCCGCCGAACACGCCGATGATGTCGCCGATCAGCACCAGGATCGGCAGGCTGATCGTGGCGGCGATGATCCGTGGGGCGATCAGGTACTTGAACGGGTTGGTCGACAGGGTGGTCAGCGCGTCGATCTGCTCGGTCACCCGCATGGTGCCGATCTCGGCCGCCATCGCCGCTCCGACCCGGCCGGCGACCATCAGCCCGGCCAGCACCGGGGCGAGCTCGCGGGTCATCGACAGCACCACCACCGTGGCGACCGCGCCCTCGGCTGAGAACCGGGCGAAGCCGGTATAGCTCTGCAGCGCCAGCACCATGCCCGAGAACAGGGTGGTCATGCCGACCACGGGCAGGGAGTAGTAGCCGATCTCCATGAACTGCCGCAGGATCAGCCGCGGATAGAACGGCGGGCGCACGCAATGGCCCACCGCAGCGGAGGCGAACAGCCCGATGCGCCCGGTGGTCGCCAGGATCGTCAGGAAGCCTCGGCCGATCGCCGCAAGTGGATTCATCCGCCGGAAGTCCCCGATGGGTCGTTGCTGAGAGCGATCCCGGCCGTCATACGGCGCCGTCGACGTAGTGGCGCACATAGCGGCTGCCGAGCGAGGTGAGAAGCTCGTAGCCGATCGTGCCCGCCAGATCCGCCATGGCGTCGGGGGTAACCGTCGGGCCCAGCACCTCCACCATCCCTCCGGGGGCGACGGCTGCAGGGTCCATGTCGGTCACATCGACTGTGATCATGTCCATGGAGACGCGTCCTACCACGTTGCACAGCCGGCCACCAACCGCCACGCGTCCGACCGAGGACAGGCTGCGGAGGTAGCCGTCCGCGTAACCGGCGGCCACGGTGGCGATCCGGGTCTCGCGCTCGGCCCGCCATGACCCGCCATAGCCGACGGTCCAGCCGGGCTCGACCGTGCGGGTCTGGAGGATGCGGCCCTCGATTCGGATCGGGCAGCGCAGCGGATTGTCGCGTCCGGCCGACGGGCGTCCGCCATAGAGGGCGATGCCGGGCCGCGCCAGATCGTGGTGGTACTCGGGGCCGAGAAAGATGCCGGAGGAATTCGCGAAGCTGGCCTTGATGCCGCCGGGCAGGCGGGCGCGGGCGGCGCGGAACCGGTCGAGCTGCTGCGCGCTCATCGGGTTGTCCGGCTCGTCGGCGGCGCAGAGATGGGAGAGCACATACTGCCAGTCGATGCCGTCGAGCAGGGACGGATCCTCCGCCACCCGGTCCATCTCGCGGCCGTCCAGGCCGAGCCGGTTCATGCCGGTATCCACGTGCAGCATCGCCGCCAGCGGCGCCCCGGTCTTGGCTCCGTGCGCGCGCCACCGCGCCACCTGGCCGAGATCGTTCAGCACCGGGGTAAGGCCGTGCTCGACATAGGCCGCCTCTGTCCCGGGCAGCAGGCCGTTCAGGCAGGCGATGACGCCGTCGGGCAGGATCTGGCGCAGGCCGACCGCCTCGTCGAAGGTGGCCACGAAGAAGGTGCGGCAGCCCTCCTCGTACAGGACCGGCGCCACATGGTCGGCGCCCAGGCCGTAGCCGTCCGCCTTCACCACGCCGGCGCAGGGCACGTCGCCCAGCTCCTGACGCAGGCACCGGTAGTTATGCCGCACCGCACCCAGATCGATGGTGAGGCGGGACAGGGCGGCGTCGAAGGCGAATGTCGTCGTGACCATCAAGGTCCGATATCAGGCGGGCGGGACGGCGACAAGCGGTCCCTGTAGCCGGGAGCGCCAGAACCGGAAGGGGAAGGTCTTCAGATTGGGAAAATCGGCCTGTGAAGTGTCGGCATCTGCAATGCTCCGGACATAGCAGGCGAAAAGATAATCGGCATCGGTTCCGGTGCGCACGCGACGGGCCGCGTCCATCATGGTCGTGCACGACCGCACCGCGGTGTCGGGGGTTGCGGACTGGAAGATCATCACTCGCGTTTCCGCCACTGAGACAGCGAGCTTGAGAAAATCATCGAGGTGGTTGCCGTCGCCATCGAGCCATTCAGATTCGAGCGCCAGCGTCAGACGCTCGAGGCGGTGGGGGTCGAATTCAGGTTTGCCATCAACCATCCTCACTGGGCATTCGTACCAGGTCTGATCGAAGAGCCACTCGCCGTGCTTGCCGATACCCTCGGCGCGCAATCCGATCCCGCAGACATAATGACGGTTCTCGTCGGCTTGCCGGGCGATCGAGCCGAGAAGCTCTTTCGTCCATGCAGGAGTCGTTGCCCACTGACCGTGCAGGCACTTGGTTGCGGTAATCACTCCGGCGATGACCCGGGACGGGATCGTCTTTTCGTCTTCAGTCATTTCGTCCTCCCCGCCATGATGGCCGCAAATTCCAACAAAGAAACTTCAGACATGGTCGAGGAAACATCATGACCGATACCGACAGGATCGTCCGCGTCGCCGATGCGTTGGCCGATCAGCATGCCCGCCGGGCGCGCTACGCGCCGCTGGCCGGCGACCTGGCGCTGCCCGATCTCGACGCCGCCTACGACGCGCAGCGCCGGCTGATCGCCGGGTGGGAGGCCGGGGCCAAAGGGGCGATCGCCGGCTACAAGATCGCCCTGACCTCCAAGGCGGTGCAGGAGCTGTGCGGGGTCAACCAGTCCCTGGTCGGCGCGATCTTCGCGTCCACCGTCCACACATCCCCCGCGGTGGTGAAGCTGTCGGACTTCGTGCGGGTCGGTCTTGAGTTTGAGTTGTGTCTCAAGATTGGGTCAGATCTTGCTGATAAATCTGGAAAATACACTGCCGATTCCGTGCGCGATGCGGTCGATCGGGCGGTACCGGCCTTCGAGTTGATCGAGGATCGCGATGCCGATTACAGCACCCTCGACGGCATCTCCATGGCCGCGGACAACGCGTGGTCCGGCGGCATCGTGCTCGGCGAGGCGACGGGAGACTGGCGGGCGCTGGACCTCGCCGCCACGCCGGTGCGCCTGGAATACAACGACGACGTCGAGGAAGCGGTCACCGGCGCGGCCATGGGCAACCCGCTGAACGCCCTGGCGTGGGTCGCCAACCTGCTGGCTCAGCAGGGCCGACCCCTGCGCGCCGGCCACTGGGTGATGACCGGATCGACGGTGAAGACCCGCTATCCGAAGGCGGGCGACAAGGCGGTCTATACCGTCGAAGGGCTGGGCAGCGTATCGGTCGAGGTGGCCGCCTAGGTCAGGGCGCGTCGGACACGGCCTTCGCCCAGGCGATCGCCTTCGCCATGTAGCCCTTTGGAATGACGTGCCCGCCGGGGTGCAGGCAGAGCTGCAGCTCCTTGCCGGAGCCGCAGCGGCGCCAGATCTCGCAGCGCAGGTCGCCGGCCTCGGTGACCGCGCTCGGCGCGTCTGCGCAGCCGTTCCGATCGCGCCAGAGGGCCATGCCCTCCAGCACGTCGCCCTGGTGATACACCTCGCGGATCGCCCGGCCCTGCATCGGCACGACGGTGTCGGCCGTGCCGTGCACATGCATCAGGTTGACCGGACCGGAAGGGCAGCTCTGCGGGTGCGGGCGCCAGAACGCGCCGGCGGCCGGCAGGAAGGCGGTGAACAGACCGCCCTGGAAGCAGGCCTGATGCCAGGCCATCGACCCGCCGATGGAGAAGCCGGAGGCCCACACACGCCGGGACTCCACCGGCCAGCGGCGCTGCGCATCGGCTAGCACGGCGCGCACGAAAGCGTCGTCGTCGCGCAGCCGCTCGCGCAGGGGAGCACCCTGATGGGCCCAGCGCTTCTCCTGGCCGTCCGGGGCGATCACCAGCACGCCCTGCTCGTCGGCGAGCGTCATCAGCTCCGCATTCCCCATGACGGCCGCGCCGTCCTGGCCGTAGCCGTGGAAGAACATGAGCAGCGGCAGCGGCGTGGCGCCGTCCCAGCCGGCAGGAACATGCGCCCGATAGGTGCCTGTCTCGACGCCGTACGGCTCCGCCTGGGCGGTTCCGGCGGCGGTCAGAAGCAGAAGGGCGGGGAGGAGCAGCAGCAACAGGCGGGTCATGGGCGCAGCCTGGGGGCGGCGCAGCCGGGCGTCCAATGACAAGCCGGTGACCGGATTCGCCCCGCAACCGTACCGGACACCGGGCGGCGCGACGGACGGCAAGCGCCCGGTATTCCTGGGTTTCAGGCGACGGGTTGTGGAACCGCGCCACGCACCGCACCATTTCCGTGGTGTTCAACCAACTGAAAGGAGGTGATCCGGTGTCTAGTGATCTTGCGATGCGGGGCGAGCTCGTGTGCCTTGGCAGGATGTCGGAGCAGCCTTCGGCGGCCGTCTGAAGCACGAAAAAGAGTTCGAGCCCTCATCGGCTCACGGAAAGGCCGCCCGCTTCGGGCGGCCTTTCTAGTTTACGAGGGTGGACGCTTCGGCCCTTCGACACGCCCCGGCCCGATGCCGGGGCTGCTCAGGGTGAGGCCGAACAGTAAGAGTTGTCACCCTCGCTCGACCTCACCCTGAGCAGGAGCGCAGCGACGTGTCGAAGGGCGGCCCCTACCGAAGGGAGGCGCGTGTCTAGGGGCGGGGAGCCGCGGCCGCGTCAGTAGTGGTCCGGCACGTGGTCGTCGGCGACGTAGTTGGTGAACTTCGTCGTGGAGCCGTCGAAATGCAGGGTGACCACGCCCGTGGGGCCGTGGCGCTGCTTGGAGATGATCACCTCGGCCTTGCCGTGGGCCTTCTCGCAGCGCTCCTTCCACTGGTCGTAGCGGTCGTGGAACTTCTGCGCGTCCTCCTCGATCCGCTGGATCGGCTCGGCCTTCTGCAGATAGTAGTCCTCGCGGTAGATGAACATGACGATGTCGGCGTCCTGCTCGATCGATCCGGATTCACGCAGGTCGGCCAGCACCGGCCGCTTGTCCTCGCGCTGCTCGACCGCGCGGGAGAGCTGGGAGAGCGCCAGGACCGGGACGTCCAGTTCCTTGGCGATCGCCTTCAGGCCCTGGGAGATCGCCGAGATCTCCTGCACGCGGTTGTCGATGCGCGCGCCGGGGGCGGGCCGCATGAGCTGCAGGTAGTCGACCACGATCAGCGCCAGGCCGTGCTGGCGCTTCAGCCGCCGGGCCCGGGTGCGCAGGGTGGAGATCGGGATGGCCGGGGTGTCGTCGATGAACATCGGCGCCCGTTCCAGGTCCTGGCTCGCCTCCACCAGCTTGCCGAAATCCTCGTTGTCGAGCTGGCCGCGGCGCAGCTTCTCCGAGGCGATGCCGGTGCGCTCGGACAGGATACGGGTGGCAAGCTGCTCGGCCGACATTTCCAGCGAGAAGAACGCGACCGGCTGCGGCGGGGTGTCCGGATCGTCCATCGAGCCGGTGGCGATATGGAAGGCGATGTTGGAGGCCAGGGTCGACTTGCCCATGGCCGGACGGGCGGCGAGGATCAGCAGATCCGACGGGTGCAGGCCGCCCAGCAGGTTGTCGATGTCGATCAGGCCGGTGGAATAGCCGGCCAGCCCGCCGTCGCGCTTGAAGGCGGCCTCCGCCTGGGCGACGGATTCCAGCAGCGCCAGCTTCAGTTCCTTCAGCCCGTTCTCGCCCTCGCCGGTCTCGGCCAGGGTGAAGAGCTGGTTCTCGGCCTTTTCGATCAGCTCCTGGGCGGCGGTGTCGAGGTCGCGGTCGAAGGCGTCGTTGACCACCGCCTCGCCGATCTCGATCAGCTCGCGCCGCAGGTAGCAGTCGCGGATCTCGCGGCCGTAATCGGCGGCGTTGATCACCGTGACGACGGAGGCGGCGAGCTTCACCAGGTACTGCGCGCCGCCGACCTCGGCCAGGGCCTCGTCCTGGTCGAACAGCCCCTTGAGCGTGACCGGCGTGGCGATCTGGCCGCGGTCGATCAGCTTGGCGCAGGAGGCGAAGATGCGGCCGTGCACCGGATCGGCGAAATGCTCCGGGCGCAGAAACTCGCTGACCCTTTCATAGGAGCGGTTGTTGACCAGGATGGCGCCCAGCAGCGCCTGCTCTGCCTCCAGGTTGTGCGGCGGCTCGCGGAAGGCGGAGGCACCGGGCGCCGGCTCGTCCGGGGCGAAGGCTGTGGGACCGGGGAAGGGGGCGATGCTGGACTCGGGATCGGACATGACGAGGCGACTCGGCTTTGCTGTTCGTGTTCCCTCGGGACAGACTCTAACGCATAGCCCGTCGGAGCCCCGGTTTGCGAGCCTCTTGCACATAGTATTGAAAAGGATTGTGGGGACGAAACCGCGGCTTAGCTGTGGATCGTTTGGCGGGGAGCGGAGACGCCATAGGCTTGCGCGACTCGGCACGTGTGAATGATACGGTCCCGGAACGGTGCCGTCGGCGGCTGAGCGGTGGAGGACGGCTCTGATCGGTCATGTCTCGCTGGGCGACGACGGTCTCGATACGGCAGGGCGGTTCTGCAACGCGTTGCGGCTACCCCAGCCGCCGCCGCAGCCAGTCGGTGAGGTGTTCCATCACCAGCACGATCACGAAGATCGCCAGGATGATCGCCGAGGCCTTGGGATACTGGAACAGCTCGAACGCGCTCTTCAGCTCCTGGCCGATGCCGCCGGCGCCGACGATGCCCAGCACCACCGAGGACCGCACCGACAGTTCGAGCGCGAACAGCGAGGTGTTGATGAAGGACGGCATGCATTGCGGCACGACCGCGGCGGCCAGGACGTCGACCTTGCGGGCGCCGACTGCCTCCAGCGCCTCGCGCGGGCGCTTGTCGCTGTCCTCCATCGCCTCGGCGAAGAACCGGCCGCAGAAGCCCGCCGTGTCGACGATGATGGTCAGGGTTCCGGCGATGGCGCCGAGGCCGACAGCGGAGACGAAGAACAGCGCCCAGACCAGGTCCGGCACCGTGCGGAACAGCGAGACCGTGCCCCGCGCCAGCCAGCGCAGGCGGCCGAGCGGGCTCAAGCCCGCGGCCGAGAACCAGGCCAGGGGGAAGCTCAGCAGGATGCCGAACAGGGTGCCCACCAGAGCGATCTGCAGCGTCTCCAGCAGGCGCAGTCCCATCCGGCCGAGGAACGCCGGGTCGGTTTCCGGCGGCAGCATGCGTTCCAGCAGCGATCCCATGCGGGGCACCGCGCCGAGCAGCCGGTCGGCCGAGGGCGCGACCTCGCCGATGGAGGTCAGAAGGAACGCACCGGCGGCGACGAGCAGGGCGAAGCGCAGCGGCGTCAGCCGGGGCCAGCGGGCGATGTCGCGGGCGTGAGGCCGGGTGTCGGGCCGGGGCGACGTCGTATCAGCCACGGTAGATCGGCTCCAGGTCGCGCTCGGCGAGATCGGCGGCGGCGGCATCGAACACGACGCGGCCGGCCTTGAGCGCGACGATGCGGTCGGCGTGCTCCAGGGCGTGGCGCATGTCATGGGTGGTGTAGACCAGGGTGCGCCCCTGCTCGGAGGCGAGCCGGGTGAACAGCCGCATGATGTCGAGACCGGCGGCGGGGTCGAGGCTGGCAGCCGGCTCGTCGGCGAAGATCAGGTCGGGACCGTGCACGATGGCTCGGGCGATGGCGACCCGCTGGGACTGGCCGCCGGACAGCGTGTCGGCCCGGGCGGTCGCCCGGTCGGCCAGCCCGACCGCGTCCAGCGCCTGCAAGGCGGCATCGCGCAGGCCTGCCGGCGCCAGCGACTGGTGCCAGCTGCGCCAGCTGTGTCCCTGGCCCAGCGCGCCGTTGACCACGTTGGACAGCGCGCTGGTACGGCCGACCAGCCCGTGGAACTGGAAGACGAAGCCGAGCCGGCGGCGCAGGGCGGCGCGCTGGCGGCCGTTGGGCAGGTGGGTGAAGCGCTGGCCGAGGATCTCGACCGAGCCGCCGGTGATCGGGATCAGCCCGACCAGGGCGCGCAGCAGGGTCGACTTGCCGGCGCCGTTGGCCCCGAGCAGGGCGACGCGCTCGCCCGGGCGGATCGCCAGGGTCACGCCGTTCAGGACCGGCGGGCCGCCGGCGAAGCGCTTGGCCACGGACTCGGCGACGATCAGCGGCGCTGCGGTCCGAGCCGGGGCCGGCGGCGTCGCCGGGAGCGGGGCGACAGGGTCCGCGTTGAGCGGGGAGGGGTTGAGCAGGGCTGTCATGACGTCAGCGGGCGGGCGCCGACCGGAGCGGCCGGCGCCCTGCCTGGCTCAGTTGCCGACGAAGTTCTTGAAGCCGTCGACGCCGATGGTCTTGTACATCGAGCGGACGTAGTCGTAGTCGCTGTCGTCCACAGTCGCGAGGAAGAAGCCGCCCTTGTACTTCTTGTTGTCCTCGCCCTGGATCACGGCGGCGAGCAGGGACTTACCGTCATCGACGAAGGCCGTCTTGATCTTCTCCACGGCGGCCGGGTCGGCATCGGCGCGGGCGACCAGGATGTCGTTCGGCAGGTCGCGGCCGCGGGCGACGACGGTGAAGGCGACGTCCGGATAGGCCTCGCGGGCGCGCTCCAGATGGCCGAAATTCATGCCGATGGCGGCGATGTCGCCACGGATCAGCGCTTCCACCGCAACGTTGCGCGAGATGATCTTCGGCTCGTAGTCCTGGCCGTAGACCAGGCCGATATCGGCCAGGGCCTGCGCCGGGCCGAGATGCTGGGAGGTCGAGCCGACCGACCCGAAGGAGATGATCTTGCCCTTCAGGTCGTCGACGCGGCGGATCGGACCGTCGGCCAGGGTGACCACCTGGGCGAAATAGTCCGGACGCTGCCAGCCGACGACGATCTTGGCGTCGGTCAGTTCCTTGATCACTACATACTCGGCCGGGCCGGTCAGGACCATGTCGACCTGGCCGGCATTGATCGCCTCGACGGCGGCGGTGCGGTTGCCGACCGGGAACAGCTCGATGTCGAGGCCGGTGCTTTTTTCCAGGGCCGCCTCGAATGGGCCGAACTCGCTCTGCAGGGCTTCCAGGCCCTCGATGTCGGTGACGGCGAGCTTGACGGTGTCGGCGGCGTGCGCCGCGGACGGGATGGCGACCGCCAGGGCGGCGGCGGCGAGCAGGGCGCGAAGCTTCATGATGGCCTCCTCAGGGGCGGGCAGATGCCCGGATCATTCGGATGGCCTAGGCGCTATCACGCGCCGGCGGTCGCCGGTGTGACGGTACGGTGTCGCAACGGCGTCGGTTGCATGATGGTTTGGTGACCGTGGATGACTGGCGGTGGATGTCCAGCGCGGGTTGTCGGCCCTTCGACACGCCCCGGATCAGGTTCGGCATGGCGGCCTTTTCCAGTACCCTCGACGTCTCCCAACCCACTCCCCGGAACGTCCGATCCCAAAAAGCAAAGGGCCGCCCCGAAGGACGGCCCGTCGCAAACCATAGCGCTCGCAGGATGGATCAGGCCTCGGCCTTCTCCTCCTCGTCCTCGGAAGCGACCGCTTCCGGATCGAGCAGTTCCTCGACCTCGGGAGCCTCGTCTTCCATCCGCTCTTCCTCGTCCAGGATGCCGCGGTCGAGCGCGCGGCCCAGACGGGCCTGGGTCTCGGCTTCGTCCTGGGAACGGGCGATGTTCACGGTGACGTTCACCGCGACCTCCGGGTGCAGCTGGACGCGCACCGGCTCCAGCCCGAGGGCCTTCAGCGCCTTGTCCAGCTTGACCTGGCTGCGGCCGACGGTGACGCCGGCGGCGGTGACGGCGTCGGCGATGTCGCGGGCCGACACCGAGCCGTAGAGCTGGCCGCTCTCGCCGGCGGCGCGGACCAGAACCACGGTCATGCCGTCGAGGGTCTTGGAGACCTGCTCGGCCTCCGACTTGCGCTCGAGGTTCTCGGCCTCGAGCTGGGCGCGGCGCTCCTCGAACACCTTGCGGTTGCCGTCGTTGGCGCGCAGCGCCTTCTTCTGCGGCAGCAGATAGTTACGGGCGTAGCCCGCCTTGACCGAGACCACATCGCCCATCTGGCCGAGGCTCTCGATCCGTTCCAGCAGGATGACTTCCATCGTCCTCACTCCTTCTCTTGCGGGCCTACGCCCCCCGGATAGGTATCCGGATTTCCTCATCAGGGCGGCGCCGAGGCGACCGCTTGTCTTTATCCGCCGACGGTCATTCCTGCGGGGGAGGCCCCGCGCGACGGCGAAAATCGAAAACCACGTCCAGCATTCCGACCAGCACGATCACGGCAGCCGCCGCCCAGCTGAAGACGATCAGCAGGGCATAGGTTCCACCGAGCCAGAGGCCGCCGCTGCCGCTGCGCCGGGCCAGGGCGTGAACCACGCCGAGCCCGGTGAACAGGAAGAGCAGCAGCACCACCGGAACCATGTTCTTGGCGGCGAAGCCGATCCCCTCCGGCAGGTAGGCCAGGGCCAGCACCGCCACGAGCACGAACGCGATCCAGCGCGGCGCCCGCAGGTCGGCGATGTCCGGCGTCGGCAGCGTCGCCTTGCCGAACCGGCGCAGCAGAAGCTGCGCGAGCCCGGCGCTGGCCGCCGTCGTCAGCACCCATCCCGCGGCCGCGAAGGCCGGGAACAGGCTGGCCAGGGAGGACAGCATGTCCTGAAGCTCCGCCATCGGAAGCGGCGGTTGCCCGGCCTCCTCCGCATAGCGGGAGATCGTCTCGAACGTCTGCTGCAGCTCGTCCGCGATCACCCCCTGCATGCCGTCCGGATGCCCGGACAGAAGCAGGCCGGCCAGCGCGATCATCGCGCAGGCATAGGCGATCATGGTGAGCAGCAGGACCCTGGGATGGCTGCCGCTCCGTTCGGCCTGCCAGATCAGCAGGCCGGCCGGAACGCCGGTCATCGCCGCATGATAGGCCGCGACGTCGAGGCCCAGCGACAGACCGAGCGCGACGAAGGCCGCCGCGGCCGCCGCCATGCCCAGAACCGCCCCGTAGGCCAGACCCACCAGAAACAGCGGCAGCGAGGTCAGAGACAGCTGCAGCATCGCGAAGAACGGCGACGGATAGACCGCCACCGTCATCAGCGCGCTTGCTGCTGCCGCTATTCCAACCGTTAGCCAACCGTAGTTCATGAAGGGCCATCGTCGTGCCGACGCTCGTCAGGGTGCCGCCGGATGCCGGTCCGGTCGCTCAGCTCACCACGAACGGCAGAAGCGCCATGTTGCGGGCACGCTTGATCGCGCGGGCCAGCTCACGCTGCTTCTTGGCCGAAACGGCGGTGATCCGGCTCGGCACGATCTTGCCGCGCTCGGAGATGAAACGGGACAGCAGCTTGGTGTCCTTGTAGTCGATCTTCGGCGCGTTGGCGCCGGAGAACGGGCAGGACTTCCGGCGGCGCATGAACGGCTTGCGCACGGCCGCGCGAGCGATCTGCAACTGGCTCATTCTGCATCTCCCTTGCTGGAGGAATCACGCTCGCGGCGATCGCCCCGATCCCCACGGTCACCGCGATCTCCCCGGTCACCGCGATCTCCCCGGTCACCACGATCGCCGCGGTCACCACGATCACGATCGCCACGGCCGCCACGGCCGCGATCGCGGTCGGACTTGGCCTGCATCATGATGGAGGGGCCTTCCTCGAGTTCCTCGACCTTGATGGTCATGTAGCGCAGCACGTCTTCGTTCAGACGCATCAGGCGCTCCATCTCGGTCACCGCCTCGGAAGGGGCGTCGAGGTTGAAGAGCACGTAGTGGCCCTTGCGGTTCTTGTTCACCTTGTAGGCGAGGTTCCGCAGACCCCAGTACTCGCGCTTCTTCACTTCGCCACCGAGACCGGCGACGACTTCAGCGAACTGGTCGGTCAGCTGTTCGACTTGGGTGGACGAAACGTCCTGGCGTGCGATGAACACGCTCTCGTAGTACGGCATCGCGCACTCCTTGTGGATGTTGCGCCCGGGGCATCACCCCTCGGGCAAAGCCGCATCGGAGCGCTTAGGGCGGGCCGAGGCAGCAAGGAGCTATGGTCACCGGACACCAGGGTGCCCGGAAGAGCGCGCACAATACGCAGAATTCCGCCGCGCGCAAGGGTTTTCCCCAGGGAGAATGGCGGTCTGGGGGGAGAGGGTGCCCGCGTTCTCGATGCACTCTCGTCTTCCCGGCCCTGCGCCGGGATCCAGGGTGACGCGTGCTGGAGCGCTGGCGGATAATCACCGACGATCCGGCAGTCCTGATCCTGGGTCCCGGCGCAGGGCCGGGAAGACGATTGGATGAAGGTGGGAAACAGATGGCGACAGAGAAAAGCACCAAGAAACCGAAGCCGGCCGCAGACGCCGCCAATCCCGGCGTGCGCGCCAGTGCCGAGGCGCGGCATCGCCAGGCCGAGATGCGGCATGATCCGGCCGTCCTGCGCCACCTCTTCGAAAGCGGCGACTATCCCTACAAGTCGCCGATGGAACGCGCCTCCTATGAGAAGCAGAAGCGCGACCTGCAGATCGAACTGTTGAAGCTGCAGCGCTGGGTGAAGGATACCGGCCAGCGCATCGTCATCGTCTTCGAGGGCCGTGACGCCGCGAGCAAGGGCGGGGCGATCCGGCGGTTCATGGAGAACATGAACCCGCGCGGCGCCCGCGTGGTCGCGCTCGACAAGCCGAACGACCGCGAGCAGGGCCAGTGGTACTTCCAGCGCTATATCGAGCATCTGCCGACCCGCGGCGAGATCGTGCTGTTCGACCGCTCCTGGTACAACCGCGCCGGGGTCGAGCGGGTGATGGGCTTCTGCGACGAGCAGGAATACCGGGAGTTCCTGCGCGAGGCGCCGGAGCTGGAACGGATGTGGGTGCGCTCGGGCATCCGGCTGTTCAAATACTGGTTCTCGGTCAACCGGGAGGAGCAGGCCAAGCGGCTGCACGGCCGCGAGATCAACCCGCTGAAGCGCTGGAAGCTGTCGCCCATGGACCGGGAGTCCGCGCGCCGGTGGGACGCCTATACCGAGGCGAAGGAGACCATGTTCTTCCACACCCATACCGCCGACGCGCCCTGGACCATCATCAAGGCGTCCGACAAAAAGCGCGCCCGCATCGCGGTGATCCGCCACTTCGTCCATTCCCTGGACTATCCGGGCAAGAACACCCGGGCGGCGAAGACCCCGGACCCGCTGATCGTCGGCAGCTGGTAGGGCGTTAACTGTACCCCGTGCGCCTTGACAAGCCGGCCGGTCCGTCGCAAACGACCCCCCGCCGCCGCGGCCCCGACGCCGTGAGCGCGACAAGATTGATACGGGAGGAACGATCATGGCCGGCACCGCGCGGGCACTCGTGTTTCCGGGCCAGGGCAGCCAGGCCGTCGGCATGGGCAAGGACCTCGCCGACGCCTATCCCGCCGCCGCCCAGGTGTTCGAACAGGTCGACGAAGCGCTCGGCGAATCCTTCTCCAAGCTGATCTTCGAGGGCCCCGAGGACAAGCTGACCCTGACTGCCAACGCCCAGCCGGCGCTGATGGCCGTCAGCCTTGCCGCCCTGCGCGCGATCGAGGCCGAGAGCGGCAAGACCGTCGCCGAGATCTGCGACTACGTGGCCGGTCATTCCCTGGGCGAGTACTCCGCGCTGGCCGCCGCCGGCACCCTGGACATCGCCGTCGCCGCCCGCCTGCTGCGCCTGCGCGGCGAATCTATGCAGAAGGCCGTGCCGGTGGGCGAGGGCGCGATGGCCGCCCTGATCGGCGCCGATCTGGAGACCGCCGAGAAGATCGCCGCCGCCGCCCGCCCGGGGCCGGACGGGGATCAGGTCTGCGATATCGCGAACGACAATGGCGGCGGTCAGATCGTGCTGTCCGGCCATGCCGAGGCGATCGAGCGGGTGCTGACCCTGGCCGGCGAGCATGGCGTGCGCCGGGCGGTCAAGCTGCCGGTCAGCGCCCCGTTCCACTGCTCGCTGATGGCCCCGGCCGCCGACGTGATGGCCGACGCGCTGGCCGCGACCGACCTGCGCGCGCCCCTGGTGCCACTGATCGCCAACGTGACCGCCGCGCCCTGCGACGAGCCGGACGACATCCGCCGCCAACTGGTCGAACAGGTGACCGGTCGGGTACGCTGGCGCGAGACGGTGGAGGGCTTTTCCGGTCTGGGCGTGACCAGCGTGGCCGAGCTCGGCGCCGGCAAGGTGCTCTCCGGCATCGTGAAGCGCGTCGACAAGGCGGTCGATGCCCATGCCATCAACACGCCGGCCGACGTCGCCGGCTTCGTCGCCGCGCTCTGACGGCGCAACGCAACGGGAGGAAGACATGTTCGACCTGAGCGGCAAGACCGCGCTGGTGACCGGGGCGACCGGCGGTATCGGCGCCGCCATCGCCGAGACCCTGCACCGTCAGGGCGCCCATGTGGTCCTGTCCGGCACCCGCCAGGCGGTGCTGGAGGAGAAGGCCGCCGCCCTGGGCGAGCGCGTCTCCGTGGCCGCCTGCAACCTGGGCGACGCCGAGGCGGTGGAAGCCCTGCCGAAGGCGGCCGAGGCCGCTGCCGGCGCGCCGGTCGATATTCTGGTGAACAACGCGGGCATCACCCGCGACCAGCTGCTCATGCGCATGAAGGACGACGACTGGGATCAGGTGATTGCGGTCAACCTGACCTCCGGTTTCCGGCTGTCGCGCGCGCTGGTCCGCGGCATGATGAAGAAGCGCTGGGGCCGGATCATCGGCATCTCCTCCATCGTCGGCGCCACCGGCAACCCGGGTCAGGCCAACTATGCGGCGGCGAAGGCCGGCATGGTCGGCTTCTCCAAGGCGCTGGCGGCGGAAGTCGCGAACCGGGGCATCACGGTGAACGTTGTCGCCCCGGGATTTATCGCCACGGCGATGACGGATGCGCTTCCCGACGCGCAGAAGGAGAAGCTTCTGGAGAACGTTCCGGCGGGCCGACTCGGCACGCCGGAGGACATCGCGGCCTCCGTGCTGTACCTCGCCAGCGAAGAGGCGGGCTATGTCACGGGAGCGACGATCCACGTCAATGGCGGCATGGCAATGCTTTGACGCCGACCGGCGTCGGATAGCCTGTAAAAGCGGCCGGGTGTGCTGGTCTTAACAAAAGACTTGTGTTACAGCCCGCCGATCCAAATATCGCGGGTTCGTCTGAATAGCGGGCGGGCCGCGACAACTGGGCAGCGAAAGCGCCCGCAGTAGAGAGAGATCAGAGGTTCAGGATCATGAGTGACGTTGCCGAGCGGGTTAAGAAGATCGTCGTCGAGCATCTCGGTGTTGACGAGGCGAAGGTGACCGAGGATGCCAGCTTCATCGACGATCTGGGCGCCGACAGCCTCGACACCGTCGAGCTCGTCATGGCTTTCGAGGAAGAGTTCTCCTGCGAGATCCCGGACGATGCGGCCGAGAAGATCCTGACCGTCAAGGACGCGATCGACTTCATCAAGAGCCAGGAAGGCTGAGTCGTCTGCCGGAGCTCCGGCTCCGGCGCCGTCTCGCTTCGTGCAGCTGGAAATGAGTGACGTCATGCGACGCGTCGTCATCACCGGCCTCGGGATGGTCAGCCCGCTGGGTTGCGGTGTGAAGGCCAACTGGGACCGTCTGATGGCCGGTAAATCCGGCATTCGGGCAATCGACACCTTCGACGTTTCGGATCTCCCGGCGAAGATCGCCGGCATGGTTCCGGAAGGCACGAAGGACGAGGGCGGCTTCGATCCCTCCGAGTGGATCGAACCGAAGGAGCAGCGGAAGATCGACCGCTTCATTCTGCTGGGCCTGGTTGCCGCCCAGCAGGCGGTCGAGGATTCCGGCTGGCTGCCGACGGACGCCGAGGGCCAGGAGCGCACCGGCGTGATGATCGGCTCGGGGATCGGCGGTCTGACGACGATCGCCGATGCCGCGGTGCTGCTGCAGGAGCGCGGTCCCCGCCGTATCAGCCCGTTCTTCATTCCCTCCGCCCTGATCAACCTGGTCTCCGGCCACGTGTCGATCAAATACGGCTTCAAGGGACCGAACCATTCGGCGGTGACGGCCTGCGCCACCGGAGCCCATGCCATCGGCGATGCCGCGCGACTGATCGCGCTGGACGATGCCGACGTCATGGTCGCCGGCGGAGCGGAAGCGGCGATCTGCCGTCTCGGCGTGGCCGGCTTCGCCGCCGCCCGGGCACTGTCCACCGGCTACAACGACACCCCCGAAGAGGCCTCGCGCCCCTGGGATGAAGGCCGCGACGGCTTTATCATGGGCGAGGGCTCCGGCGTGGTCGTGCTCGAGGAATACGAGCATGCCAAGAAGCGCGGGGCGACGATCTATGCCGAGGTGATCGGCTACGGCCTGTCCGGCGACGCGCACCACATCACGGCCCCGGCCGACGATGGCGATGGCGGGTTCCGGGCGATGAAGGCCGCGCTCAAGCGGGCGCAGCTCTCGGTCGACGATATCGACTACATCAACGCGCACGGCACCTCCACGCCGCTCGGCGACGCGATCGAGTTCGGCGCGGTGAAGCGCCTGTTCGGCAACGCCGCCGCCAACGTGTCCATGTCGTCGACCAAGTCGGCGATCGGTCACCTGCTGGGCGCCGCCGGCGCGGTGGAGGCGATCTACTCGGTCATGGCGATCCGTGACCAGGCGGTGCCGCCCACACTGAACCTGCATACCCCGTCGGAGGGCATCGACGGCATGGATCTGGTGCCGAACCAGGCGCGCGAGCGTCAGGTCCGCACCGCCCTGTCGAACTCCTTCGGCTTCGGAGGCACCAACGCCGCCCTGATCTTCTCCCAGGTCGCCTGACCGGGGGGAGGGATGGGGCGCTGGCTCCTCCGTCTGGCATCCCTGCTGCTGTCCGCGGCAGTGATCGTCGGTTTCGCCGGGGTCTGGGCCTGGACCGAGTTCACCCGTCCTGGCCCGCTCGCGGCTGAGACCAACGTCGTCATTCCCCGCGGCTCCGGCATGGAGACGATCGCACACCGGCTGTTCGAGGCCGGGGTGATCGCCGATCCCCGCATCCTGGCGCTCGGCGCCAAGGTCACCGGCCAGGCCCGCCGCCTGAAGGCCGGCGAGTTCGCCTTCCCTGCCTCGGTCAGTCCCCAGGGCGCTCTCGATATTCTGGAAAGCGGCGTGACCGTGGTCCGTCGGGTCACCGTGGCGGAGGGCCTGTCCAGCCTCGAGGTGGTCGCGGTGGTCAACGCGGCCGAGGGGCTCGAAGGGGAGATAGAGGACGTGCCGCTGGAAGGCACCCTGCTCCCGGAGACCTATCACTACGCCTATGGCGACGACCGGGCCGACATCGTCGCCCGCATGCGGGCCGAGATGGACGAGACCGTCCGCACCCTGTGGGAGAGCCGCGCCCCCGACCTGCCGATCGCCAGCCCGCAGGAGGCGGTGATCCTGGCCTCCATCGTCGAGAAGGAGACCGGCGTGGCGAACGAACGCCCGCTGGTGGCCAGCGTCTTCGTCAACCGCCTCAACCGGGGCATGCGGCTGCAGTCGGACCCGACGGTGGCCTATGGCATCGCCGGCGGCGAGGGGCTGGACCGGCCGCTGACGCGGGCCGACCTGAAGGGCGAGACCCCGTACAACACCTATGTGATCCCGGGGCTGCCGCCGGGCCCGATCGCCAATCCGGGAACGGCCGCCATCGCGGCCGTGCTGCAACCGGCGGAGACCAAGTACCTGTATTTCGTCGCCGACGGTACCGGCGGCCACGCATTCTCCGAGACTCTGGCCGGCCACAACCGCAACGTCCGCGCCTGGCGCAGGCACCAGCGCGCGAAGCGGGCGGAGTAGCGGCTTCTCACGGGCCTGCCCTTCGACACCCTCGCACTTGTTCCGGGGCGTATCGATTGGTCGGCTTTTCAGCTCTTGCGCGGCAGCCGCCGCAGCAGCGGGTCGATCCAGGCCGGCGGCAGGGTCTGGAGCAGCCACACCGCCGCCGCCATCGGCCAGGGAAAGCTGATCCGGCCGACATTCCGCGCCAACCGGCGGCGGATGATCCGCGCCGCCCGGTCGGCCTCCATGAGCAGCGGCATGGGGAAGTCGTTCACGTCGGTCATCGGCGTGCGCACATAGCCCGGACAGATCACCGACACCCGGATGCCCTTGCCGTGCAGGCTGCCGCGCAGGCCTTCGCCCAGCACCTTCACCGCCGCCTTGGACGCGCAGTAGCTGGGCGCGCCGGGCACGCCGCGATAGCCGGCCAGAGAGGCGACGAGGCCGAGCTGCCCGTGTCCGCGCGCCTCCATCCGTTCGATCGCCGGCAGGATCGTGTTCAGCACCCCGTCCACGTTGGTCGCGAACACCGCACGCACCTGCTCGCCCGGTTCGGCCCCGTCGCGTCCGGCGGTGCCCGCCGAGATGCCTGCATTGGCGATCACCAGGTCCAGCGCGGCGGCATCGTCGCAGGCCTCGACCCAGGCCTTCACCGCCGCCGCGTCGCAGACATCGACGACCGCCGTCTCGCAGTCGGCACCGCGCGTTCGCACGCGCGTCGCCACCGCCTCCAGCCGCCCGGCGCTGCGGCCGGACAGGAACAGTCGGACGCCGGGGCGGGCGTATTCCTCCGCCAGGGCCGCCCCCAGCCCGCTGGAGGCGCCGGTGATCAGGATCGTGCCTGGTTCGCTCATGATCGGTGCCTCCTGCTTGGCGCCTCGGGTAGCCATGGATATAAGGGCCGGGACTCTTGATGACGAAAGGATATCCCGTGAGCGAACAGAGCGCCCGCGTCACCAGCATGACCGGTTTCGCGCGCAGCGACGGTGGTGCGACCTCGACCTCCGACGACGGTGCCGCCACCGCCTGGTCCTGGAGCTGGGAGATCCGCAGCGTCAATTCCAAGGGCCTCGACCTGCGCATGCGCCTGCCCTCGGTCGCCGAGAGCTGGGAGCAGGCGGTCCGCGAGCGGGTTTCCGCCGCGTTGAACCGGGGCTCGGTCACGGTGAACTGGACGCTGGAGAAGGCCGATCGGGCGACCGCGCCGGACCTGGTGGTCAACGAGGCGTTTCTGGAGACCGTGCTCGGCCTGCAGCAGAAGCTGGAGGACAAGGGACTGGTGTTTCCCACGGCCCCCAGCCTAGACCGGCTGTTGAACGTGCGCGGCGTGCTGGAGACGGTGGAGCGGGTGGCCGACACCAACGTGATCGAGCAACTCCAGGCGCCGGCCTTCGCCGATCTGGACACGGCCCTGGCGGCCCTGGTGGAGGCCCGGCGGCGCGAGGGCGCGCGGCTGGAGACGGTTCTGCTCGGCCATCTGGAGGAGATCGACGGTCTGACCGCCGATGCCGCCCGGACCGCCGAGGCCCAGCCTGCCGCCCTGCGCAAGCGGATGGAGGCACAGCTCGCTCTGCTGCTCGCGTCGTCGCCGCCGGTGTCGGAGGAGCGGCTGGCCCAGGAGCTGGCGCTGCTGGCGACCAAGGCCGACGTGCGCGAGGAGACCGACCGGCTGGCGGCCCATGTCCATGCCTGCCGCGAGCTGCTCACCGGCGGCGGTGCCGTGGGGCGCAAGCTCGACTTCCTGTGCCAGGAGCTGAACCGCGAGGCGAACACCCTGTGCTCGAAGGCGGTCGATCTGGACCTGACCAATATCGGGGTCGAGCTGAAGACGCGGATCGAGCGCTTCCGCGAGCAGATCCAGAACGTCGAATAAGCCGGAGAGCCGACCCATGATCACCCGCCGCGGCCTGATGCTCGTGCTGTCCTCCCCCTCCGGCGCGGGCAAGACTTCCATCTCCCGCAAGCTGCTGGAGCACGAGGACGACCTGTCCATGTCGATCTCGGTCACCACCCGGCCACGCCGGCCGGGCGAAGCCCATGGACGGGACTATTTCTTCATCGATCCGACCGAATTCCAGCTGATGGCCAACCGCAGCGAACTGCTGGAGCACGCCAAGGTCTTCGGCAACTACTACGGCACCCCGCGCGGGGCGGTGGAGGCGGCGCTGGCGTCGGGCAAGGACGTGCTGTTCGACATCGACTGGCAGGGCACCCAGCAACTCGCGGCCAACGCCCGTCAGGATCTCGTCAGCGTGTTCATCCTGCCGCCCTCGACCCGCGAGCTCGAGCGTCGGCTGCGGACCCGCGCCCAGGACAGCGACGAGGTGGTGGCCCAGCGCATGGCCAAGGCGGCCGACGAGATCAGCCACTATCCCGAATACCAGTACATCGTGCTCAACGACGACATCGCCGCCAGCGTGGCGAAGATCCGCGCGATCCTCCATGCCGAACGTCTGAAGCGCGAGCGCCTCGTGGGCCTGCCCGACTTCGTGCGGGGGCTGCAGGACGGCAGCGGGGACTGAGGACCGCTTTTCGACCCGCCCCGGCCCAATTCCGAACGGGGCGTGTCAAAGGACTCAGTCCGGCAGCCAGAGCTGGTCGGCATGGCCGACGGCGAGGGCGCGGGGCCGTGACGCCGCCTGGTCGCGCCACGGGGCGATAATCCCAGCCCGGTCCAGGGCGAGTTCCGCCGCCGCGCCGGCCCAGCCTTCCACCAGCGCGCCGCGCATGACGGTCTCGTCCGGGCCGATCCGCCAGTCGCTGCGGGCCGTCTCGACGCCCTCCAGCAGGGCCGACAGCGCTTCCGGGGCCGCGGGGCCGAGAGCCGGGCCGAAGCCCTTGTCGCCGCGCTGGTGCCGGTTCACCAGGGCGCGGATCTCCGCATCCGTCTCCGTCTCGGGCACCCAGTCGATCCGGCCGTCATAGGTCAGGACCACGAGCAGCGCACTGCCGACCATGCGCACCCGGTCGGCCAGCCGGGACAGCCAGGTCTCCGACACCAGATCGATCAGCGCCGAGGCGGTGACAAGGTCGGTTCCCGGCGGGATCAGCGCGTCGAGGTCGCCGGCGAGATCACCTTGGCAAACCGTCACCCCCGGATGGCGCCGCGCCGCCTCGGCCAGCAGAGCACCGTCGGCGTCGACCAGGGTCCAGCGCTGCTCCACCGGCAGGCGCGGGGCGAGATGGGCCAGGTTGTTGCCCGAGCCCGCGCCGAGATCGACCACCGAGATCGCCTCGCGCCCCGACAGCCATGCTGCCAACCGGGCCTCCAGCGCCGTCGCTCTGGCGGCGGTGTCGTAGGGGGCGCGTAGGGCGAGCCAGTCTGGCGAGAAGCTCATTCGAGGCTCCCTGCTATCGACGCAAATTCCTCGCGCATCTGCGCCCAGGTTTGCAGTCCGCCTGCGGCGGAGCGGGCCCGCCCGGCCAGGGCGGCGCGGTGATCGGCGTCGTCGAGCAGCCGGGCCAGGGCATCGGTCAGGGCGGCGACGTCGTCGGCCGGCACCATGACGCGGGCGGCCTCCGGTACGGATTCGGGCAGGGCGCCGGCATCGCTGACGATCACCGGCAGGCCCCAGCGCACCGCCTCCACCGGGGCGATGCCCCAGCCCTCGTGCAGGCTCGGGAAGACGAAGGCATCGGCCCGGCGCCAGTGCCGTTCCAGCTCCGCCGCGCTGACGGCGCCGGCGAGGGTGACCCGACCGGCCAGTTCCGCTTCCCCGGCCGTCGCGGCGATCCGCGCCCCATAGGCCGGGTCGCGGGCATCGCCCACCAGGGTCAGATGCCAGTCCCGGTCCACCAGCGGCGCCAGCGCCTCCAGCAGCAGGTGCTGGGCCTTGCGCGGAATCAGCGTGGCGACGCAGAGCAGCCGGCAGGGGCCGGGCGCGCGGCGATCGCGGAAGCGCAGGTCGGGGGCAGGATCGACGCCCGGCACCACCGCCGAGACCCGGCCGATATCGATGCCCAGCGCGCCCAGCCGGGCGCGGGTGGTGCGGCTGGTCACCAGGATGTGCCGGGCGTGCACGAGCGCCGCCGCCTCGTCGTGCAGCCAGCGCTCCCGCGCCGCGCCGCTCAACCCGGTCTCGTCGCCCAGTGGATGATGCACCAGCGCGACGAAGCGCAGCCGCTGGGCCTGCCGGGCGATTGCCGGCGCCAGGGCGGTGAAGGCGAGGCCGTCGACGATCACCCGGTGGCCGTCCGGCACGGCGGCCAGGGCCGTCTCGGCCGTTTCCAGGGCGGCGGCGTCCGCATCGGGGAACGGTCCGTCCACGCGGATAACGCCGGCGAGCAATCCGGCGTCCCGCAGACCCGCCACCGCGTGCCGGTCATAGACGAAGCCGCCGGTCGGTGTCGCCGGGTCGCCGGGAACCAGGAAATGGATGTCGGCGCCCGCCACCGGTGCCGCTCAGAGCGTGCCGCGATAGCCGGCGGAGGCGACGTGGGATTCGTTGAAGACGACCTCCAGCGAATGGAGCTCGTCGCCCGGCCGCCCCAATCCGCCGGATCGGGCCACCGCCGCGATCCGGTCGAAGGCGGTCTTGGCCAGGAACTCGGTCGTGGTGTTCAGGCCGGCGAATTCCTCCAACTCGTCCAGGTTCCGGTAGGCCCAGGGCTTGAGGGTTTCGGACAGGGCGGCATGGGCGGCGCCGATATCGACGACCACGCTGTTGGCGTCCAGGGTCTCGGCATTGATGCGGAGGTCGACCACATAGGTGGCGCCGTGCAGACGCTGGGCCGGACCGAACAGGTCGCCCTTGAAGGAGTGCGCGATCATGACGTGGTCGCGCACGGTGACGGTGAACATGCGAACTCCTTCAGTCCGGGTAGCGGATGCGATGACATAGGGCGGGCAGGCGGCCATCGGCAAGGGCGGCCATGGTCGCGGGCAGCTCCTCGAACGGGCTCTCGCCGTCGATCAGCACGTCGAGCGCCGGGTCGGCCAGAAGGCTGAGCGCCTTGTCGAGCCGGCGGGCGTAGTCCCAGCGCGGCCGGTGGCTGGGCGAGACCATGCCGACCTGGGTGGAGCGCAGGACCAGGCGCCGGCTGTGGAACGCCTCGCCCAGGGGCAGGGGAACGGGCGTGGCGCCGTGCCAGCTCGCCTCGAGCACCGTCGCCTCCGTACCGGCGAGGGTGAGGGCGGTCGCCAGCCCGTCGGGCGTCCCGCTGGCATGGACCACGACATCGGCGTCGTAGTCCTTCGGGGCGTCTGGGGAGAACGGGACGCTCAGCGCTCGGGCGGTCTCCTCCCGCTTCGGGTTCGGGTCGATGCCGACCAGGTCGATGCCGGGGATCCGGGCGGCCAGATGGGCGATCAGCAGGCCGACGACGCCGAGGCCGACCACCGCCACCCGGTCCCCGGGGGCGATGGCGGAATCCCAGAGCGCGTTGAGCGCCGTCTCCATGTTGGCCGCGAGCACGGCGCGGGCGGCCGGGACGTCGTCGGGCAGGTGGCGCACTGCATCGGCCGGCAGCACGAACCGGTCCTGGTGCGGGTGCAGGCAGAACACCCTCTGTCCGTTCTCCAGAACTCCGACCGCGCAGTAGCCGTATTTCACCGGGCCGGGGAACTCGCCCGCCTGGAACGGGCAGCGCATGGCGGCGCGCTGGCTCTCGGGTACCCGGCCGCCGAAGACCAGCGTCTCGGTGCCCCTGCTGATCCCGGAATACAGCGTGCGGACCGACACCTCGCCCGCGCCGGCGGGAGGAAGCGGCTCCGCGCGGATCTCTCCCTGTCCCGGCCGGACCACCCAGAATGCTCGGGCCTGCGCCATGTTCGTCTCGTGCGGTTGTGGGCCGACGCCCCGGTTGCCGGTCCGGCTCGCCGCTCTAGCTTGCCCCGTACTAGCCCGGAGGAGGGGCAGCCGGAAGGAGGAATGCACCATGCCGACTCACATCCCCGCGATGGCCCGTCTGGCCGGACCGCTGAGCCGAACGACGATCGCAGCGCTCGTGGCCGCAGGTCTGTGGCTGGCGCCGGGCGCCGCACGCGCGCAACCCTATGAGTATGTGATCGACCCGGATCACACGGCGGTCGCCTTTTCGGTCCGCCATCTGGGCTTTGCCGACGTGCTCGGGCGGTTCCTGGAGGTCGCCGGCTCCTTCACCTTCGACGAGGAGGCCCGAACCCTCAGCGATGTCACCGCGGAGATCCAGGCGGCCAGCGTGACCTCCGACCACGAGGCCCGCGACGACCATCTGCGCAAGCAGGATTTCCTGTGGGTCGGCGAACACCCGGTGATCCGCTTCGTCGGGACCGGGGCGGAGCCGACCGGCGAGCGCACCGGCAAGGTGTTCGGCGATCTCACGATCCGGGGGGTCACCCGGCCGGTGGCGCTGGACGTGACCTGGAACCGCAGCGCCCGCTATCCTTTCGGCGACAAGCACTACGCCATCGGCCTCTCGGCGCGAACGACGATCCTGCGTTCCGAGTTCGGCATGACCTACGCCCTGGAGGGCGACATGGTCGGCGACGAGGTCGATATCGTGCTGGAGTTCGAGGCGATCCGCCAGGAATAGGGATCCCTCAACTCGTCTCCCATTCGCTGTCTTCCCGGCCCTGAGCCGGGGAGACGGAAGGGGGTATGAGAGGCGGAAGGGGCTCGAAGTCTCAAACCTGTATCCTTGACACGATAGGGTTTCGATATATCTTTTAATTCGATATAACGAAACCCTATCGGAGAGTATCGTGAGACACCACGACCATGCTTGCGACCCCCATCACGACCACCACCGCGGGCGTCATCGCGGCTGCCGCTTCGCCCATGAGGAGGGCAGCCGGCGCGGAGGACGTTCCGGCCATCGCGGCGGTCATCGCGGCGGCCGTCATGCCGACCACCAGGGCGAGCGCCGCGGCGGGCGCCGCTCCGGCCGGCTGTTCGATCACGGCGAGCTGCGCTACGTCGTCCTCGCACTGATCTCCGAGCAGCCGCGCCACGGCTACGAGCTGATCAAGGAGATCGAGGACCGGGTCGCCGGCACCTACACGCCGAGCCCCGGCGTGATCTATCCGTCCCTCACCCTGCTGGAGGAGATGGGCCACGCCACGGTGAGCGAGGAGGGCGGCAAGAAGCGCTACGCCATCACCGAGGAAGGCGCGGCCTTCCTGGACGGCAACCGACCCGCCGCCGACGCCGCCATGGCCCGCATGGATGCCTTTGCCGCCGAGGCGGGCCGCGGTCCCGATCCGCAGGTGGTGCGCGCCATGGAAAACCTGAAGCTGGCGATGCGCCTGCGGATGGCCAGGGGACCGCTCAGCGAAGAGCAGGCCCGCACCGTCGCGGCCGCCCTCGACGCCGCCGCTTTGGCGGTCGAGCAGAGCTGAGACGGACCGGTCGCGGGGCTTGATCCGATGCGCCGCAGCCGCGAGGCTGCGGGTCCCCGCATCACCGGTGAGGAACCCGAGCGATGACCGAGACGCCGACGCGGCGCGGCCCGTGGATCGTGCATGCCAGCCGGCAGGTCTACGACAACCCGTGGATCCAGGTGAGCGAGCACGACGTCACCCATCCGGGCGGCAAGCCCGGCCTCTATGGGGTCTGCCACATGAAGGGCCTCGCCGTCGGAGTGGTGCCGGTCGACGCCGAGGGGCATGTGTGGCTGGTCGGCCAGCACCGGTTTCCCCGGGACTACTATTCCTGGGAGCTGCCCGAGGGCGGCGGCGACATGGCCGTATCGCCGGTGGAGTCCGCGCAGCGCGAGCTGAAGGAGGAAACCGGCGTCAGTGCCGGCAGCTGGCAGGAGCTGCTGCGGCTCGACTTCTCCAACGCGGTCACCGACGAGATCGGCGTCGGCTTCCTCGCCTGGGATCTCACCGCCGGCACACCGGAGCCGGAGGATGTGGAGAAGCTCGAGATCAGGCGCCTGCCCTTCGCCGAAGCCCTGGAGATGGCGGTGACCGGCGAGATCCGGGACGCCTTCTCCCAGCTCATGCTGATGAAGGTCGAGATCCTCGGCCGACGCGGCGAACTGCCGGAACCGGTCGCCCGTGCGCTGGGCTACTAGCGCCGGCTTCCGTCTCTAACAGCGGCGGGGAGGTCGGCGTGAAAGCTTCTTGAATTCTCGAGGCGTTGATTGTGCCGATGGGCGTCGAGACGGCCGTCGATCTCCGAGCCCAGAAAGGCTAGCAGGAACAGCCACGCGATGCAGAGCGCGCGGGTGATCTCGGGCCAGGGGTGATCCGACCAGTCGCCGGCAAGACGAAGGGTGGCCGACTGCAGGCGTCGGCGCGGCAGGGCGCGCCAGGTCGCCCAGACAAGAAGGATGTAGGCCGGAACTTCGTAGTATTGGACGGCCGCCGGTCCTCGCCAAAGCTCGAGCGCCCAGGGATAGCGGATTAGCGTGGCGCCCGAGCAGACCAGGATGCTCATTGCGATGAGTAGAACCACGAAACGGCTGAGCATGCGGCTGGCACGTGCGTCGGATCCGGCGCGGCGGAGCTGACTGGGCAGGAATGTCGCATAGAGTAAAAGAACACAGCAGACCGTCGGACCTAGAGGCCAGGCGACGCCGGAGAAGGGCAGCAGAATATGGCTGAGATGTCGGGCGCCGTTGGTCACGGCCGTCAGAACGATTTGCTTGCTCGCATCCGGCTCGCTGCCCGGAGAGATGCCGACTTGATAGCCGTAGGTCTGGATCACGAAGAACAGACCGAAGACGCCGCCAAGAGACAGCAGATCGTCCCAGTTCTGCTCGGACTCCCCCGCCATTCGGGACCCCCGCCAAGAGCTTCAGCCATCCGACCGCACAGCTCCGTCACCATTGTCCGCTGTCTATAGTTGTTTATTTATATCGGTTTGGCAAGTTATAGACGAAGGCTTATCGGGTCGGGCCGAGGTCGTAGGTGATCGAGCGCAGGTGGTCGATGAGCAGCCGGCGGTCCTTCAGGTGGGCCAGGTGCTCGAACGGGATCGTGTCGCCGATGGTCAGCCCCATATCGGTGCCGATCTTGTTGGCCACTTCCTTGAACAACAGCGCCTCGCGGAAGGTCTGGCTGACATTGCTGGCGAACTGGAACAGCTTGCTGTTCTGCCCCTCGAAATAGACCGGCACCACGCTGGCCTTGGCCGAGACGATCAGCTTCGAGGTGAAGGGCTTCCAGTCCGGATCCACCGCCCGGCCGAAGGCGGACGGCGCGGTCGATACCGTGCCGCCGGGAAACACGACGATGGCGCCGCCCTCGTTCAGCTCCTGCAGGGCGAGCTTGCGGGTCTCGATGTTGGTGGCCAGGGCTTCCCGGCTCTCGGCGAAGTCGATCGGCAGCAGGAACGGGCGCACTTCCGGCGCGCGGAACAGGACCGAGTTCGTCAGCACCTTGAAGCGCGGGCGGATGCGGGAGGTGAGGTAGCTGATCACAATCCCGTCAAGCACCCCGAACGGATGATTGGCGACGATGACCAGCGGTCCGTCCTTCGGCACCGCCGACCATTTCGCCTTGTCGTAGACCAGGTTGAGTTCGAGCTTGCGCACCGCCGCCGACCAGAAGTCCTCGTCCGGCACCGGGTTCAGGCGGTGCTCCAGATACAGCCGCTTGACCCGCGGTTGTCCTGTCATCCGCTCCACCGCCTGGATCACCAGACGCTTGAGAAGCGGGTGCTCCGCCGAGGCGTAGGAGAAATACGGCAGGTCGGGAGCCTCGGCCGCGCGGGCGGGTTTCAGGCGTCTCAGCAGGGCGGTCGTGGGGCCTTTGACCATGGCTCTTCCGGTCGGGGCTTCTTGTTGGGCGATAACAGCGGATGGTCGCCCGGCGGCAGGCATCGGGTCAAGGATCGCGGGGGGCTAGGGCGTCTAGCTGTCGGCCCACATGCGCAGCAGGTTGAGCCGGGCCTTCTCCACGCGGAGCATCAGTTCCTCGTCGCCCTTGGTGCTGACCAACCGCTCCATCACGGCGGCGAGATCGCCGATGATCTCGCGCTGTGCGGGATCGCGCACCATGCTCTCCATCCAGGTGACGATCGCCATGCGCCGGCCCTTGGTGACCGGGTTCACCCGGTGGCGGTAATGGGTCGGATAGAGCACCGCATCGCCCGCCTTGCCCTTGTAGACCTGCTCGCCGAAATCGGTGATCAGCACCAGTTCGCCGCCCTGGTAGGCGCCGGGATCGTTGAGAAAGATCGTCATCGACAGGTCGGTGCGCATGCCGGGCCACTGTCCCATCAGTGCCGCGTCCACATGGTCGCCATAGCGGTGGCCTTCCGTGTAGGAGGCGAAGATCGGCGGCAGGATGCGGCGCGGGATGGCGGCGATCGCGACGGTCGGGTTCTGCTTGATGATCGACATCACGAAATCGGCCATCTCCCGATACTCCGGGCTGTTCGGCGCGACCTGGGTGTTCTTCTTGATCTCCTTGCCCAGCGGGCCGCCGCTCATGGAGCCGTCGGCGAATTTCGCGCTGAACAGGCGCTTGGCGATGGATTGCACCTGCTCCTTGCTGAGCAGACCTTCGATCACCGCAACCATTTCCGTCTCCCGAATGACCCGACCGGTGTTGACCCGTGCGCAATCCACCCCACCTTGGCCTTTCGATCAAGTCACTCTGTGGCAAGTAATTCAACGGACGAGGATTTCATGGGACAGCTGGTCGACGGAGTCTGGCAGACCGGCGATGTACGCGGCGCGACGGACGACGGAAGCTTCAAGCGCAAGGAAAGCGCCTTCCGCGACTGGATCCGCGATGAACCGGATGCGCGGTTTCAGCCCGAGGGCGGGCGTTACCATCTCTATGTGTCCTACGCCTGTCCCTGGGCGCACCGCACGCTGATCTTCCGCAAGCTCAAGGGGCTGGAGACCATGATCGGCGTCACCGTGGTCGATCCGCTGATGCTGGAGAACGGCTGGCAGTTCACCGACGACAACCCGGACACGCTGCACGGCGCGGAGTACCTGCATCAGGTCTACACCCGGGCCGACCCCAAATACACGGGCAAAGTCACGGTGCCGGTGCTCTGGGACAAGAAGGAAGGCACGATCGTCAGCAACGAGTCGGCTGAGATCATCCGCATGTTCAACAGCGCCTTCGATGACGTCGGTGCCAAGCCCGGCGATTATTACCCGGCGGAGCTTGCCGGCGAGATCGACGCGGTAAACGAGCGGATCTACGAGACCGTCAACAACGGCGTCTACCGGGCCGGGTTCGCGACCAAGCAGTCGGCCTATGAGGCGGCCTTCGACGATCTTTTCGAGACGATGGACTGGCTGGAGGAGCGGCTCAGCACCCGGCGTTATCTGCTGGGAGAGCGCGTCACCGAGGCGGACTGGCGCCTGCTGCCGACCCTGCTGCGCTTCGATCCGGTCTATCACGGCCACTTCAAGTGCAACCGCGACCGGGTGGTCGATTTCCCCAACCTCTGGGCCTACACGCGCGAGCTTTACCAGTGGGGCGGGGTTGCATCCACGGTGCATCTCGACCACATCCAGAGTCACTATTACGGCAGCCATCGCACGGTGAACCCGACGGGGATCGTGCCGAAAGGCCCGCGCATCGATTTTGCCGCCCCGCATGACCGGGACCGGCTGCGGGCGGCGGCCTGAGAGAGCCGGAGGCCCCGCGACTCGGCATGATCGCGAAAACGGCACGGCTCTTGCTTTGACCCTGGTGAGACATCGGATCGGCAGATTTCCGTCGGTCTAGCCAAGGGAGAACAGCATGTCGCTTGCCGCCGCACTGAAGAAGGGTCTGGAGACCGCCGACAGCATCGGCAACTGGGACCCGTTCGCCGAAGAGACCAAGGCCAAGGCGGCGCCGCGACCGACCTCCGGCGCCGCGCCTTCCGGACCGGCCAACACCAACGCGACCGGGCGTGGTCTGGTCGCCGAGGACGAGACCGCCCGGCGCAGCCCGATCGCCGCGGTGCGCGAGGGCGGCAGGCAGGCCACCGGCCAGGCTGTGGCCCAGAAGACGAAGGCGGCGCAGCCGGTCGCCTCCCAGGCCCATGCCCCGGCGGCACCGGCCCGGACCGCGTCGACGGCGCAGCAGCGCATGGCGACGCGCCAGGGCGGCCAGAAGACGGCTCAACACCCGGGACAGAAGCCGACGCAGCGGGCCAACTGGCTGCATGACGCCGTGCCCGGCGGTCGGGTGAACGCCGCCCAGTACGTGCGCGAACTGGACAGACTTGCCGCGGAAGAGAACCGACGGGCGGTCTCGGACGTTGTTATGGAAGTGAACCAGAGCGAGGTGGAAGGCGTGGTCCGCCACGCGGCCCGGATCAAGGGGCGCTACCTCGCGAAGCTGCTGGATATCGGCAACAAGTCGAAATCCGGCGTCATGGAGGCGGAAGTGAACGAACTGACCCGCTACCGTGAGACCTATGAAGAGCTTGCTCGCGGGCTCGATATCCTGAAGTCCGCGATCGAGGCCGGGGACATCTCCGTCTCCGGAACGGTTCGGCGCTGACGGACAGCACCCCCGGGGCATCCGCTCCTGGGGCCCGACGCGAAGAGCCACATTCCTACCCGAGTATCGAGGGCCGCCTGCGGGCGGCTCTCTTTTTTTGGGGTAATGAGGTTCTTTGTCGGGCGAGCGTTCCTGGCGGAGCGATTGGCCGGCGTCCCACGTCCCCATACCGTCCTCCCGGCTCTGCGCCGGGATCCAGAGTTGGCGTTGCTGGAAGGTCGCGGATTCAATTCTCACGGTCCAACGGGCGGCCTGCCTGAGGCCCGGCGCAGGGCCGGGGAGTCGGGGAACGACCCCTCCCGTCATCCTGACGAAAGTCAAAATCAAGCCTCCGGCGACGGGAGCGGCTCGATCCTGACTTTCGTCAGGATGACGGGGCAGGGGGAGGTACGAGCAGCGAAGCCTGCCGTGCCGATCCTCTCTTCATCCCAACCTAGCCGGCTCAAGAAAAAACCCGCTCCGGCGAGGGAGCGGGTGAGGTGAGGGGAGAGTGTGCCGTCTTGGGCTTGGGCCCTCCCGACGGCGAAGGAATTGGTTTTGGACCAGCTGCGGTCTCAGGCGTGGTGCAGGGCGCGCGGGGCCTGGCTGTTCAGGAACCGGCGGGCGGCCTCGCGGTGATGGTCGTGGACGCTGTCCAGATAGATCCGGGCCTGGTGCAGGTCGGCGATCCGCGTGCCGTGATCCATGCGCTCCAGAAGGCAGGTGTAGCCGACCTCCTTCAGGCTCTCGAACTCCTCGTCGGTCATCTCGTCCATGTGCTGGCGGAACTGCTCGGCGAAGACCCGGGCGAAATGGGTCATGGCTTCGCGCCGGAAGCGCCAGGGGCGGGCCGAGAGCTGAATCGCCCACTCGTCGATGGCGCCGCGGATGGCCTTGGGAAGCTGGTTGAACAGCAGGCCCTCGGCGGTCGGGACGTTCTCGTTGGCGACGCCGAAGACGGTGTCGAGCTGAATTGGGCCGGCGGCGCGGCCGCAGAGGCCGACCGCGCTCATCATCGGCACGTGTCGGGCATGGGCGACGCCAAGGGCGACGGCCCCGTCGTTGGAAGCCTGGAACTGGATCTGATCGGTATTGCGCATTCTGCCTCTCCCGCAGCTGGATTGTGTTCGGGAGAGGCAACGCAAGGGCCGGGCCAGGGCCGGAACTGCGTTAAGATATTGATATATAATAGAAGTGAGGGTTTCCGGTTTGCTGCGGGTAGGAATTGCCGGGGGCTGACCCGGCAAGCGCTGCCGCTCTGGACGGAAAACTCCGCCTCGGTCAGTCTGCGCCGGTCGCGTCGGCCCGCGGCGGGCAAAAAAAGGGGCCGCGACAAGCGCGGCCCGAGTTAAGGGAGGAAACGCCCAAGAAGTGTACACAGCATGTTGGGCAGTCATGCTGCACTGCAAAATATGATCGGCTGGGATATGCTTTGCAACACCTTTTCCATGCCGCGACGCAAAAAAATCAGAGCAGGAACAAAACGGAATGCCGGAAACCCCGAAAGATCAAAGGGATGTCCCAACCACCCGTCACCTTACAACGAGAAGGGACTCTCCCGGCCTTTGGCACCTTGCCTTGCAGGGGCTGTTCCTGGCCGCAACCGGGGCGCTGTGTCTGACCCTGGAGGGTTGGCCGCTGGTGGCGGCGATGGTGGCCCACGGCATCCTGCTGTCCTTCCTGTTCCCGCCGCTGCATGAATGCGTTCACCGCACCGCGTTCAAGACGGTCTGGCTCAACAAGGCGGTCGCCGAGCTCTGCGGCTTCCTGCTGCTGCTGCCGCCGCGCTGGTTCACCGCCTTCCACATGGCGCATCACCGTTTCACCCAGGATCCCGAGCGCGATCCGGAGCTGGCGAGCCCGAAGCCGACGACGTTTCTGGGATACCTCTACCTGCTCACCGGTCTGGAATACTGGTACCGGATGGTGAAGGGGCTGGTCGGCCGCGCCTTCGGCCATACGCCCGGCGCGTTCCTTGACAGCCGTTCCCGCGGGCGCTCGATCACAGAGGCACGGGTCTATCTCGCGCTTTATGCCGCGATCGCGGCGGTGTCGGCGCTGACCGATCCGCGGCCGGTGCTGGTGCTCTGGGTCGGGCCGGCTCTGCTGGGCCAGCCGTTCCTGCGCGCCTATCTTCTGTCGGAGCACTGGGGCTGCTCCTCGGTCAAGGACATGTGGGCGAACACCCGCTCGGTGGTCAGCATCGCGCCGATCCGATGGCTCGCCTGGAACATGCCCTACCACGCCGAGCATCACGCCAATCCGGGCATCCCGTTCCACGCCCTGCCGGCCTACGGCACGGCGATGCAGGGCTCCCGCAAGGTCGAGGCGGCCGGATACCTGCCGTTCCATGGCGAGCGCATCGCCGCCCTGCGGAACGGCACGGCCGAGCCGCTATAGGGCGCTCAGGGCACCTGCTCCGGGCGTAGGATGTCCCAGACATACTCGTTTGTGAGAAAGATGCTGGTGTCGTAGACGATGTTGAGCCCGGCGAAGGCGCCGGCGGTCGCCACGCTGCCGCCGTACAGGTAGCCGAGGGTGACGTTCCGGCCAATGCCGATGAAGCGGTACAGGATGGTCTTCTCGACGATCGTCTGCTCGGTGGTCTCGTCCAGGGACGGGCCGAGATTCTGCCAGGCATATTCGAAGCCGTAATAGGCCGCCGCCGCCGTCGCCGCGTTGGCGACGAAGAACCCGGTCGTGGTCGCCGCCGACGCCCCCACCAGCAGGTCGAAGACCAGCACGTCCGCGGCGTTGGCGGCGGTCTGATAGGTCAGGGTCTTGTACAGGGTGCGCTGCCACAGGGGCAGGGCGTCGTCGGCTTCCGGCTCGCTGACGGCGGCCGGCGCATCAGCCGGGGGCTGCTGTGACCGGGCCGGCGCGGCCGTCCAGACCGTCAGCGCCGTCGTAACGATCAGACACCGCACTCCGGCTGACGTGATCGGACCCATCGCTGCCTTCCCCCGGGATGCGCGCTTCGTCCCCGTCGCGGACGATAGCAGACCGGTGCCTATGCGAGGCGGGTTTTCGCCAGTCTGTCCTCGTCCAGCGCGACCCCCAGGCCCGGTGCCTCGCCCAGGATCATCCAGCCGTCCTCCCAGGCCAGGGTCTCGCTCAGCATGTAGTCGCGGCGCTCGGCCGACCATTCCGGCGGGTCGTAGGGGAATTCCAGGAAGGGCGGGTTGCCGGCCCCGCAGGCCAGATGGGCATTGGCCGCGACCCCGAGCCCGTTCGACCAGGTATGGGGGGTGAAGATCAGGTTGGCGGCGACGGCGGCTTCGGCGATCCGCTTCAGGCCGCCGATCCCGCCGGTCAGCGCCGCGTCCGGCTGCAGCACGTCGAGACAGCGCCGCTCGATGATGGTGTCGAACTCGAAGACCTCGCGGTTCATCTCGCCGCCGGC
The DNA here is from genome assembly GCA_965228445.1 of Candidatus Endolissoclinum sp. GTDB lineage: Bacteria > Pseudomonadota > Alphaproteobacteria > Thalassobaculales > Thalassobaculaceae > Thalassobaculum. The sequence continues at coordinate 386,219 of OZ245813.1, forward strand.
GATCCGGATGTCGACCGCCGAGCGCAGGGCCGCCATGCCGGCATAGTCGGCCCGGTGCAGCGGCTCCTCCATCCAGTAGATGTCGAGCCGCTCCAGCTCGCGGGCGACGGCGAGCGCGTCCTTCAGCGACCAGGGCCGCTCGGTGTCCCAGGGCATGCGCCAGCCCTGGTTACAGTCGACCATCAGGGTCAGCCGGTCGCCGACCGCGGCACGGACCGCCTCCAGCGCCTTGATGTCGTCGCGCCAGTCGCCCCGGTGGAAGCGGATCTTCATCGCCGGGAACCCGGCCTCCACGAAGGACAGCGCGGCGTCGGCCATCTCTTGCGGGCCGCGCAGGGTACCGGAGGACGCGTAGAGGCGGGTGCGGTCCGAGCGTCCGCCCGCCAGCCGCCAGACCGGCTGTCCCAGGATCTTGCCGGCGAGGTCCCACAGGGCCAGGTCGAGCGGCCAGTAGCGGCTGTAGTGGAAGGCGAGGTTGTCCAGCACCCGGTTGTGCCGGTCGAGATCCAGCGGGTTCTGTCCGACGAACAGCTCGGCATGCCGTTCGAAGCCGAGCATGGTGTCGCCGGAGCCGATTCCCACCAGCCCGTCGTCGGTGACGACGCGCACGACGGTGGCGTCGAACTCGGTGCGGGGACGGGTGTCCCAGCTCGCCCGGAACGGCGGATCGAGGGGCAGACGGTGATGGGTGATGTCGATGCGGTCGATTTTCATGCGCCGCAGTGGGGACTTTCAGGTTGCGCCCGTCAACGGCGAATGCGACGCCCCGTGCCGCTTTCCGACGCGAAACTGAAACGCAAACCTGAAACCCTGTGGTCATCCAATCAGACGGAGACGCCCCATGCTGTCCGCCTTCACCCATGAGCCCAGCCCGTCGATGAGCTACGGGCTCGACCGGGTCGACGCCCTGCCGGATGACGTGGCCGCCCTGTGCGGCACCCGGGCGCGGGTGCTGATCGTCACCGATCCCGGCGTCGCCGCGACAGGGATCCCGGACGCCGCCGCCCGGCGCCTTGCCGCCGCCGGCATGGCGGTGGAGCAGTTTGACGAGGTCGAGAGCGACCCTTCGGCCGCCTCGATCGACGCCGCCTCGCGCAAGGCGAAGACCCATAAGGCGGATCTGATCCTCGGCATCGGCGGCGGCTCGGCGCTGGACGTGGCCAAGCTCGCCGCCTCGGTCGCGGTGGCCGACGCGCCGGCGGAATCCTATGCGGTCATGGCGAACCCGCTGCCGTCCCGCGCGATCCGAAAGATCCTGATCCCGACGACCTCGGGCACCGGGGCGGAGATGACCCGCACCTCGGTCTACGGGCTCGACGGCGGGCGCAAGGTCTGGGCCTGGGGCAGCACGCTGAAAGCCGACCTGTCCATCCTCGACCCGTCCATGACCCTCGGCCTGCCGGGACCGCTGACGGCGGCGACCGGGTTGGACGCCCTGGTCCATGCCATCGAAGCCTATACCCATGTGCGCTCGACCCCGGTGGTCGCCGGCATGGCGCTGCAGGCGGTGGCCCTGGTGGCGCAGAACCTGGAGCGGGCGGTGACCGTGCCGGGCGACGTGGAGGCGCGTGGCCGCATGGCGCTGGGCTCCGCGCTGGCCGGGGTGGCGATCGACGCCTGCGGCACCGGCATCGCCCATGCCTATGGCCATGCGCTCGGCACCCTGGCCCATGTGCATCATGGCCGGGCGGTGGCGCTGGCGATGCGGGTGACGCTGCCCTGGTCGGCGGCGCGGCGACCGGATCTCTACGCGCCGATCGCCACGGCCCTGGGGGTGGATCCGCGCCGGACGAGCGACGAGACCGAACATGCGGCGGCCGGCGCCGACCGGTTCGAGACGCTGCTGCGCACGGTCGGCCTGCCGGTCTCGCTGGCGGACAAGGGGCTGGACGGCACGGATGCCAGCCGGCTGGTCACCATTGCGGTGGCGGCGGAGAACCGGCCGATGATCGACAACAATGCCATCCGTCCCGACGATGCCGAGCTGCTGGAACTCGGCAGGGCCATCCTGGAGGCCGAATAGGGCTCAGGCGAGCAGCGGGTAGCCGCGTGCCTCCGCCGCTTCCCGCAGGCCGACCATGACGGCGTAGTCGGCATCGGCGGCCGGGCTCAGCCCGGCGAGGCGCAGGGTGTCGCGGGCGGCGGCGCCGTCCGGATCGTCCGCCGCAGCCAGCAGCGCCCGTGTAACCCGGGTGCGGGTGTCGACGTCCAAGGTCTTGCGCACGGCGTAGGGCAGGGCGGGGGTGGCCGCACTCCAGGCCAGCACCCGGAGGCCGGCGATCTCTTGCGGGGCGACGTCGCCGATCAGGGCGAGGGTCACCCCGTCGATCGCCGCGATGTCGGCCTTGCCCGCGCGCACCAGGGCGAGGCTCCGGCGATGGGCGCCGCTCCAGCAAACCGAGCCGAAGAACCGGTCACCGCCGGCGATCTCGGACACGGCGGCGCGCAGGGCGTTGCAGCCGGACTGGCTGTCGGGCCCGTTGGCGGCTACCCGCCTTCCTCGAAGGTCCTCCAGGCGTGCCGCGGAATCATCGGAGCGCACCACGAAGGCGCTGCGATACAGCCCGCCGCCGCAGCCTTCGGCCCGGTAGTCCGGCACGGCAACGGCGGTCAGGTCGTCGGCATGGTCGTGGGTCAGCGGATAGCCGCATGTCTGGGTCAGCAGCAGGGCCGGGTCGCGCCAGGTCTCGGCCATCGGACGGTTCCGGGTGAGTGCGTCCGGCACATCGGCGATCCCGACCCGGCGCAGGTGTCGGGCGATCACCGACCACCAGGCGTCGGTCGCCGCCTGCAGCTCCGGCAGGTCGTACATGGTCAGGGCGGCGAGGGCGGTCATGCGGGCACCCCCCTGTCGAGCCGGTCGATCAGCGTGCGCATATAGGCCGGGATCTCGTGGGCATGGACCACGGCGTGGCGGATCAACTCGTCGAAGCGGCGGGTGAGAACCCGGATATGCTCTGTCGTGGTGAAGACGATGTACATGTCGCCGGCATAGATCGCCGCCCGTTTCGGTCCGAAGATGGTCACCGGGATGGCGTAGTCGCGCACCCCGTCGAACAGAAACCAGCGCACGCTCGGATACAGCTCGTCCACCAGGTCGGCGATATGGGTGAGTTGTCGGCGCCGCACCTCCACCGGCAGGTCGCGCCACACGCCGGTGCCGTCGGCGAAATCCCGCATCGACTGGATCGAGGTGCAGATCTCCACGTCGGTCTCCGGCTGGCGGACATAGTCCAGCCGGTCGCGGGAGCGGCGGATCGCCTGATCGGCCAGGGCGCCGCCGGGCGCCTGATATTCGTAGGCGATGACCTCCGGGATCTTCACCTGGTCGGGCAGGCTGGTCGGCACGTAGCGGATCTTGTAGCCGGCCGCCTCGGCATGCCAGCGCAGCAGGTTCTCATCGGCGACGGTGCGGTTGTGCGGACTGATCTCCGGCGACCGCTCCATGATATCGGCGGTGAACTGTCCCTCCTCGGCGAGGCCGAGCAGCCAGTCGAGCGAGACCTGCAGGGTGACCGCCAGGGCCGCCACGGTGTCGGCCCGGGGCAGGCGGACTCCCTCGTCGGACAGGATCTGCGACAGGGTCGACCGGTCGACGCCGATGCGCTTGGCCACGGCGGAGCGGGACAGGCCGGCGCGGTCCATCGCCACCGCCAGCCGGTCACGGAACAGCCGCGCGACGTCGCGTTTGTCGGCCGGTTGTAGAGTATGTTGCATTTAGTAAACATCGTTTTCTAAGTAGCGCTTTGTCAACATTAGTTTCGCATTGGCTCAATTGCGGCAACATCGGAGCTGCCGATAGGGTCGCGCCATGGATCAAGTTCATCGCGTTGCCGCCGACAGTTCCGGCCATGGCCCTGCTGTCGCTCCGCTTCCCGTTGCCGCCCTCCGCGCCCGGGTCCGCCTGCCGGACCGCGTCGAATGGCCGACCGTCTGGGTCGCGCTGGCGGTGTATCTGCCGATCGTCGGCGCGCTGCTGCTGGTGGCGGCCGACTGGATCGCTTGGTGGGCGGCGGCCCCGGTCCTGGCCTGGTGCGTGGCCTGGCAGGCGTCGCTGCAGCATGAGGTGATCCATGGCCACCCGACCCCCTGGGCCTGGGTGAACCGGTTCATCGCGGGACCGCCGCTGCTGCTGTTCGTGCCGTTCGACCGCTACCGCGACAGTCATCTGGCCCATCATGTCGACGAGCGGTTGACCGATCCGCTGGACGACCCGGAGAGCTGGTACGTCACTGCGGCGCGCTGGCAGCGGGCGGGGCGGCTGGAACGGGCACTGCGTTGGACGATGAACACGCTGGCGGGGCGGATTGTGCTTGGACCGCTCTGGATTCTGGCTTTGTCCCTTGCGACCGATGGTCGCGACCTGAGGGGCGGACGGCGGCTGTACAGCCTGACGTTGCATCTGGTCCAGCTATCGACGGTCTTATTTGTACTGTCGGCTGCTGGTGTGCCTGTCTGGGGTTACTTGGTTCTGGTGGTATGGCCGGCGACCGGACTGATGCTGGTGCGTAGCTTCGCCGAGCACCGTCCGGACCCCATTCCGGCCCAGCGGAGCGTCATTGTCGAGGCCGGTGGGGCTTTCGGACTGCTGTTCCTGTCGAACAATCTTCATGCACTGCACCATGAAAGGCCCGGTTTGCCTTGGTATCTCCTGCGCCGCGTGTTCCGCGACGGACGCGGCGGGATACTCGCGCGCAATGGCGGCTACCGCTTCGAGTCCTACGCCAAAATGGCGGCGCGGTATCTTTTTTCGCCTCGAGATCACCCGATTCACCCCATATATCGCTAATGGAAACTCAACCCTGGGAGTTGTAGCGGGGTAAGAAGTCATTGTTTTTGTAGTCGGGCGCCAATGATTAAGTGGTTAATTTATCCGAAATTCGTTTTATTTCGCCATTAACGAGTTTTAAATAAATCCATGTAATACAACGTATATCCGTGGAGTGTCCCGGGCTTGGATGAAAGTCATTTCAAGTTTGTTGTCGCTCCCGCAATCGAAGGATATACGAATGGGCGAACCCGACAGCCAATCTCACCTGGAGTCCCGAGCGGGAGAGGGCTTCCCTGATCCCGGTCAGTTCGCCTCAAGCGTGTGGCAGTCGCAAGCCCGATAAACGTGTATTGCCTTGTCAACAAGGCGGTGCGAAACCCATACTGCACTTTTAGTGAGACGGATGGTTACGCACACCTTCGTCTCGAGGTAAGGAGGTTGAAGTAGCTCCATGGCTAAAGCCAAAGTAGATAAGCGTCGTGATGATCCGAACTACCAGATCACGAACAACAACCCGATCGACGTGCATGTCGGTCGCCGTGTGCGGCTGCGTCGCACGTTGCTGGGGATGAGCCAGGAGCAGCTCGGCGAAGCGCTCAACATCACCTTTCAGCAGGTCCAGAAGTACGAGCGCGGCAGCAACCGCATCAGCTCGTCGCGTCTGTGGGACATCGCCCAGATCCTGGACGTTCCGGTCAGCTTCTTCTTCGACGACATGTCCGACGACACGATGGCGCATTCCCCGCGCCGCATGAAGTCGGGCCAGCCGCGCGACGAGTACGAGGAGAACCCGACGGACCCGATGGCCCGCCGCGAGACCCTCGAGCTGGTGCGCGCCTATTATTCGATCAAGAATCCGAACCTGCGCAAGCGCATCACCGAAATGGTGAAGTCGGTCGCCACCGCGCTGCCGGAAGAGAAGTAAGCCCTTTTCTCCCCACGACTTTATTCGCTAAGCGCGCCGCTCGTCGGCGCGCTTTTCGTTTGTGCGACTGGTTCTGTGAGAGATGCGGGGGCGGGCGCCGCCCGATCAGGCTGAGACGTCGACGCTCTGACCGCGGCTGGCGTCGACCGGCACGGCCGGGGTCGCGGCCGACGTCGGAACCTGATCGGCAACCTGCTCCGCCACGGCAAGCAGGGAGGACAGGCCCTGGCCGAGGACGCGGACCTGCTCGTTCGCCGCGCGCACACCCGACACCGAAAGGGTCGCACTTGCCGCTGCTGCGCTCGAAATCGCCATGCCGTGTCGCTCCTGAAACCGACGGATCAGTCTCCCTACAGTAGGGCAGGATGAGACGGATTTGAAGGCCGGGAAGCGGAAAATCCGGATCGGGGTGACGGATGACGGCGGACACGGACGTGATCTGGGGCGGGGTGGTGCCGGTGCTGACCGGTCTGCCCGCCGGTGCGGCGGCGATCGGCTGGGCGAAGGCGCGCGGCATCCGGCGCCTGCTGCTGATGCACGAGGCCGCCGCCGCTGCGGACGTGCCGATCCCCGACCTGGAACGGGCCGGCCTGGCGGTCTTTCCCTTCGAGCATCCCGGCGGACCGTCGGTGGCGTCGGCCGCCGAGGCGGTGGCCGCCTATCATTTCGACCAGTGCGACGGAGTCGTCGGGCTGGGCGGTCGATCGGCAGTGGAGCGTGCCACCCTGACCGCTTTCATGGCGGGGCAGCGCCGGCCGCTGCCGGATCTGGCGAATGGATCGGCCACGTCGGACCCCCGCGGCGGCGCCCCCTGTCTGGCCATTGCGACGGATCTGGGCGGTCTGGCCGCGCTCGGTGGGGCCCGGCTGCTGATTGACGATCGCGGCTGCCCTTTCCTCATGCGGGACCCGCTGCTGCGCCCCGGCGCCGCCACCTGGTCCCCGTTGCCGGGAGGGGACGACGGCCCGGCGTTCGTGGCTGGCCTGGCGCTCGATGCCGGGGATGCGGCCATGGCCGAGCGGCTGACGACGGCGGGTCCGGAGCGGCGTCCGGCGATCGCGCTGGAGATCGCAGGGCTGCTGGAGCGGTCCCTTGGTCCGGCCCGGGTCTTCGCCGCTCTCGGCGAGGTGGCGGCGGAACTGCCGCCCGGGTCCGTGCTGGCGGCGGTCGTGGCGTCGGGCGCGGGACCGGAACCTCTCCTCTCATTCCTCTCACAGACGCTCGATCCGCAGGACGAGGGACGAGAGACGCTGGACCGGCTTCCGCTGGACGGGCTCGCCCATCTCGACCCGGCCACTCTACCGGTGGACATTTCGCCCGTGCTGGTGATGCTGGGACGAAACATACCGGCGCGCAGACGCCGTGGCGGACGGGGAGGGGCGGCACGCGGCCGTCGGACGGAATGACAGAGACTATCCGCGATGCCGAGCCCGGCGACTATGAGGCGCTGGTCGCCCTCAACAATGCCGCCGTGCCGGCGGTGAATGCGCTGACCGTAACCGACTTCGCCGATTTCGCGCGTCAGGCCGACCTGTTCCGGGTCATTGGCGCCCCGGCAGCCCCGCAGGCGCTGCTGATCGCCCTGCAGCCGGGGCGCGACTATGACAGCCAGAACTACCGCTGGTTCGAGCGGACCTATTACAGCTTCCTCTATGTGGACCGGGTGGTGGTCTCCGAGACCCAGCGGGGCCAGGGGCTGGGCGCCGTGCTCTACGACGATTTCGCCGCCGCCGGTCGCCGGCTCGGCGTGCCGCGCCTGACCTGCGAGGTGAACCTCGATCCGCCCAATCCCGGCTCGATCCGGTTCCACGAGCGGCTCGGCTTCGTGCCCGTCGGGACGCAGGAGGCGGGCGGCAAGCGGGTCCAGCTCATGACGCGGGATCTGGCGCCATGACCATGCCGCAAACGCCGCCGGAGGTTGTCGCCTCGCTGCGCGGCCTCGGCTTGCTGGGGAGCGACGAGACCCCGGTGATGACGCCGCTGACCGGCGGTGTCGCCTCCGATATCTGGCGGGTCGACGCGGCGCGGGGAGCGTTCTGCGTGAAGCGGGCCCTGGCCAAGCTCAAGGTCGCCGCCGACTGGCGCGCGCCGGTGATCCGCAACGAGTACGAGGTCGCCTGGTTCGAGACGGTCGCCGAGGCGGTGCCGGAAGCTGTGCCGGAGATCCTGGGCCACGATCCCGAGGCCGGGCTGTTCGCCATGGCCTGGCTCGACCCGTCGAACCACCGGCTGTGGAAGGCGGATCTCGCTGCGGGCGTCGCCGATCCGGCGGTGGCCCATGCGGTCGGCGACCGGCTCGGCCGGATCCATGCGGCGACCGCGGGGCGGCCCGAGTTGGCGGAGGTTTTCCCCACCGACAGCATCTTCCACGCCATCCGGCTGGAACCCTATCTGGAGGCGGCCGGCCGCACCCGGCCCGAGGTGGCGGCGGAACTGACCGCTCTGGTCGCCCGCACGGCCTCGACCAGGCGCTGCCTGGTGCATGGCGATGTCAGTCCGAAGAACATTCAGGTCGGCCCGACCGGCCCGCTGTTCCTGGACGCGGAATGCGCCTGGTGGGGCGACCCGGCCTTCGACCTGGCCTTCTGCCTGAACCATCTGCTGCTGAAATGCCTGTGGGTGCCGGGCAAGGCGGCCGGTTTCCTGCGCTGTTTCGAGCGGATGAGTGCCGCGTATTTCGCCCAGGTCGACTGGGAGGAGGCGGAGGCGCTGGAGGCGCGGGTGGCGAGCCTGCTGCCGGGGCTGTTCCTGGCTCGGGTCGACGGCAAGTCCCCGGTGGAATACCTGACGGAAGAGACGGACAAGGCGCTGGTGCGCGAGACGGCGATCGGCTGGCTGAAGCGCCCGCCGGCGACGCTGGCGGCGCTACGGGCCGATTGGGCGAAACGGGTGAGTGCGGAAGGCGAAAAGGCATGAGCGATACGATCGACGCGGTGATCGGCCGGCGGGTCTGGGACAGCCGGGGGCGCCCGACCGTTGAAGTGGAGATCCGCACGGCTTCCGGGGCCACGGGCCGGGCGATCGCGCCGGCTGGCGCCTCGACCGGGTCGGGCGAGGCGCTGGACCGGCGCGACGGCGGGTCGGCCTTCGGCGGGCTCGACGTGCGCGGTGCGGTGGACTCCGTGAACGGCGAGATCGCCAAGGCGCTGACGGGGCGGCCGGTGGACGATCAGGCCGGCATCGACCGCGGTCTGGTCGAGCTCGACGGCACGGGCGACAAGTCACGGCTCGGCGGCAACGCGATCATCGCCACCTCCATGGCGCTGGCCCATACGGCGGCGGCCTCGGCCGGTCTGCCCCTGTGGCGCCATCTGGCGGGCGACGATGCGCCCGGCCCGCTGCCGCTGCCGGAGATCCAGATCCTCGGTGGCGGCGCCCATGCCGCGCGCCGGGTCGACGTGCAGGACTTCATGGTGATCGCGGTCGGCGCGCCGGACTACCCCACCTCCCTGGACTGGACGGCCGATGTCTACCGGGCGGCGGGCAAGATCCTCGCCGATGCCGGCAAGCTGCAGGGCGTGGCCGACGAGGGCGGGTTCTGGCCGGCCTTCGACAGCAACGAGGAGGCGCTGGACTGTTTGCTCCGCGCCATCGAAGCCTCCGGCCATACGCCGGGGGACGATGTCGCGATCGCGCTCGACATTGCCGCCTCCGATTTCGGCAAGGGCGGGCGCTACACGCTCGCCCGCGACGGCCGGGAGATCGACAGCGACGGGCTGAGCGAGATGCTGCTCGGCTGGCTCGCCAAATATCCGGTCGTCTCCATCGAGGATCCGCTGGGCGAGGATGACGAGCAGGCCTTCGCCCGCTTCACGGCTGCCGCGCCCAAGGGCGTGCAGATCGTCGGCGACGACCTGGTGACCACCAACGCGCCGCGCATCGCCGAGTGTGCGGCCCTGGGCGCCGGCAACACCGCGCTGATCAAGCCGAACCAGATCGGCACCCTGACCGAGACCCATGAGGCGCTGGAAACCGCCCGGGCCAAGGGCTGGGGCGCCATCGTCTCGGCGCGGTCCGGCGAGACCGAGGACGTCACCATCGTCCATCTGGGCGTGGGCTGGGGCATTCTGCAGCTCAAGGTAGGGTCTTTCACCCGCTCCGAACGCATGGCGAAATGGAACGAGGGGCTGCGGCTGGCCGAGCAGGTGCCGACCGGCACCGCCCTGCCGGCGCGGTCGGCCTATCCCTGGGGACGCAAGTAGCGAGGACGATCAGCGGCATGAAGGTTCTGTATCACTACGATGTCGGCCCCTGGCTGCGCGACCGGCTGAACCGGATGGCGAAGGAGGAGGGGCTGCGGGTCGCGATCTGCTCGGAGCGGGACCACGAGGGGTTCCTGGAGCAGTTGGCCGACACCGACGTGCTGCTGCACAACCTGGAGCCGGTGAAGGAAGAGCATATGGCCGCAGCACCCAAGCTCAAGCTGGTGCAGAAGATCGGCGTCGGGGTGAACACCATCGACCTGGACGCGGCCCAGGAACGCGGCATCGCGGTGTGCAACATGCCTGGCACCAACAGCCAGGCGGTTTCGGAGATGACCCTGCTGCTGATGCTGGCCTGCCTGCGCCGCCTGCCGGTGTTCCATGCCCGCACCGCACGGGGCGACGGCTGGGGCTGGCCGCCAGCGATGCAGGACACGCTGGGGGAGATCGCCGGCAAGACCGTCGGCCTGGTCGGCAACGGCTCGGTGCCGCAGCTTCTCACCCCGGTGCTGGAGGCGATGGGGGCCAAGGTGATCTTCACCAAGCGCGGCACGCCTGATCCGGCGACGCCTGCCTGGGTCGACAAGGCGACGCTGCTCGCCGAGTCCGACATCATCTCCCTGCACATTCCGCTGGTGGAGGAGACCCGCCACTGGCTCGACCGCGAGGCCATCGCCCAGATGAGGCCGGGGGCGATCCTGGTGAACACGGCGCGCGGCCCGCTGGTCGACGAGGAGGCGCTGGCTGCCGCCCTGTCCGCCGGACGGATCATGGGGGCGGGGCTCGACGTCTTCGCCGAGGAGCCGTCGCCGGCCAACAATCCGCTGTTCAAGCTGGACAACGTTGTGCTCGCCCCTCATGTGGCGTTCTTCACCCTGGGCACGCTGGAGCGCAGCCTGGCGGTGGTGAGCGAGAACATCAGCCGCCTGCGCGACGGACGCGCGCTGCTGCACCGGGTCGCCTGAGCCGCCCGGACGCATCGACACGAGGAGACCAGTGTGAGCGATATCGCCCCGACCCTCGGCGACCTGCCGACCCCCTGCCTGGTGCTGGACCGCAGCAAGATGGACCGCAACCTTGCGCGCATGCTGACGCGAGCGGAGACCCTCGGCGTGCGCCTACGGCCGCACTGCAAGACGGCGAAATCCGCCGAGGTGGCGCGGCTGGCCCTGGGCGGCGAGGTCGGGCCGATTACGGTATCGACCATGCGCGAGGCGCAGTATTTCGCCGACAACGGCTTCACCGACATCACCCTTGCGGTCGGCATCTCGCCGTCGCGGCTGGGACAGGCGGCCGAGCTGCTGGCCCGCGGCGTCGACCTGTCGGTGATCACCGACAACGCGGTCATCGCCGGCGAGATCGTCGCCGCCGGCAAGGCGCGGGGCGTCACCTTCGCGGTGATGATCGAGGTCGATGTCGGCGAACACCGCGCCGGGATCGACGCCCATGCGCCGGAGCTGCTGGAGATCGCCCGGATCCTCGCGGAGGGCGGCCAGGACCTGCGCGGCATCCTCGCCCATGGCGGCCACACCTATGGCTGCCGCAGCCCCGAGGCGGTCGCCGAGATCGCCGAGCAGGAGCGCGCCGGCGCCGTGCTGGCGGCGGAACGGCTGCGTCAGGCCGGCCACGCCTGCCCGGTGGTCAGCGTCGGCTCCACCCCCGGCGCGCTGTTCGCCAGATCGCTGGACGGCGTCACCGAGATGCGGCCCGGGGTCTACATGTTCATGGACCTGTTCCAGTCGGGCGTGGGCTGCTGTGGGTTGGAGGACATCGCCGTCACGGTGATGGCCAGCATCACCAATCTGCGCCCGGACCAGGGCACGGCGATCATCGATGCCGGGGCGCTGGCCCTGTCCAAGGATCGCTCGACCCAGGCGCAGCCGCGCGACTGCGATTTCGGCCTGCTGACCGATGCCTTCGGTCGGCCGCTGCCGGGCCTGACCGTGGAGGCGGTGCATCAGGAGCATGGCCGCATCGGCGGCGTCGGGGCCGACCCGGCGGTGCTGCCGATCGGCAGCCGAGTGCATGTGCTGCCGAACCACGTCTGCATGACGGCGGCGATGTATGAGCGCTACGCCGTGGTGGACGGCCTGGATCGAGGACCGAACCAGCCGGTGGTGGCGTTCTGGGAGCGGGTGAACGGCTGGTAGCCGTCCACCGCCCGGCTTACGGCTTGGAGGCGAGCTCGGCCATCTGCTCGTCGGTCAGATTGGCCCCGTCCAGCTCGGCCCCGCGCAGATGAGCCCGGTTGAGGCGCGCACCCTGAAAGTTCGCGCCGCGCAGGTTGGCGCCGGTCAGCTTTGCCCCGGTCAGGTCGGCATCGACGAACACCGCGCCGGACAGGTTCGAGACCCACATCCGGCCGGTCGGCGTGCCGTCGGCGGATTTCAGCTCGACCTCGGAGAAATTCGCGCCCGCCGCCCGCGTGCCGGTCAGGTTGGCGCCGGACAGGTTGATCCCCGCCAGCTCCGCGTCGCGCAGGTCGGCACCGGAGAGATCGACGCCGGACAGGTCCGACATCACCAGGCTGGTCCGCCGCATGGTCGATCCGGCCATCTGCGCCTCGCGCAGGTCGGCGCCGGACAGGTTCACGTCGGAAATGTCGATGCCCTGAAGGTCGGTCTTGGCGAGCTGGGCGCGCGAGCCGCCGCGGCCCTGTTCGCGGATCCAGACCGCGTGGTCGCGCAGGATGTCGCGCATGGAGCGGGACAGACCGCGGCCGTCGGAATTGACCAGGTTCGCGCCGGCGAGGTCGGCCGAGGACAGGTCGACATTCTCCAGAATTGCGCCGTGCAGGTCGGAATTGCGCAGCATCGTGCGGTGGATCAGCGCGCCGGACAGGTTGGCGCCGGCCAGATTGGCGCCGACGATCTTCGCGTCCGACAGGTTGGCGCCGGACAGGTCGGCCCCCTGCAGGTTGGCATTCTCCAGATTGACGCCCGACAGGTTGGCGCCGCACAGCAGGGTCTTCTCCAGCGTCGCGCCGACCATGCTGGAATGGGACAGGTCGGTGCCCGACAGGTTGGCGCCGTTCAGCTCCGCCTCGTCCAGTTCGGATTGGCCGATATTGGCGCGGATGATCGTCGCCGGGGCGGCCGGATTGCCGCTGATCAGCGCACCGCCGCGCAGGTCGGCTTCCTTCAGGTTGGCGCCGGCCAGGTTGGCGCCGCGCATGAAGGCGCCGCGCAGATCGGCCCGCATCAGCATCGACTTCGCCAGATCCGCCCCATCGAGATTGGCGCAGAACATGTCGGCATAGGACAGGTCCGCTCCCACCAGGATGGTGCGCGCCATATAGGCGCCCGACAGCTTCGCCGACTGCAGCATGGCGGCGGTCAAGTTGAATTCCGACAGATTGCAGCCCGACAGGTCGGCACGCTGGCCGCCCGACTTGCGCTGGAGCCACCGCTCGTGGCTCTCGATCATCTTGAGAATCTGTTCGGGGGTCATGTGAACGACCCCATCTGCCAACCGTCTATGATTACGCGGTAGATCTTCGTCGGCCGCGGATCGGAAGCATAGAAATGCTCGTCTATGCGGACCTTCAGGTTCCGCATCTCGCAGTGTTCCTGCAACTGTTGAAATCCTCTGGTCTCGACGATGTCTGCCAGGCTCGTGCCGAGATCCGCCGCCGTGACGTCCTTCAGCGGTTCGCCGTTCTCGTCCGTCAGATAGTAGATCACGAAACCGCCGCCGGCGGGCCCGACGCGGGAGTCCGCATAGCGCGCCACGTCGTCCTCGACACGGTTCACCAATTCCAGAAGTTGGTCGCTGACCGCGTGAAGAAACGATGCGTTAGGCTCGGCCACAGTGGTCTTCATAGTTGAAGGTCAATCCGATCTCATGTTTGGGCGTCGATGGACCGACCAAGACATAGCGTAAAAAGCTCGACGCGACGTTCAATCTCTCGACCAAACGTCGCGCCGATGCGGAAACAGGGGTCCGCAACATCTGGAAACGCCGGCAAAGACCCGAACACTGCCCGCGCTGTTCGCCGTCGATCAACCGTCCGAGGACGGGGCGGTCGTGGGAGATTGCGGCGCCATGACCGTCTGGCTGGTCGACTTGTCGGACGCGGATTTCGAAGACCAGCCGCAAGCCGAGGCGCTGGTGACGCCAAGCGAGGACAGGCCGAAAGTCAATCCGAGGATAACGATGAGGGTGCGCATTATGTGCCTCCTATCTGTAGACCCCAAGGATAGTGTGTTAAGGGCCGCACGACAACTGGAACCGGATCAGACAGCGGCGGCTTCAGTGTTCAGCGCGGTTTCCAACTGCTCCGGGTCGACCACCGTATCGGTGAGGTTGGCGCCGGTCAGATTGGCCCCCGTCAGCATCGCGCCGGTGAGGTCGCAGTGGGACAGGTTGGCGCCGCGCAGGTTGGCGCCGCGCAGGTCCGCGCCGTTGAGCTTGGCGCCCGACAGATTGGCGGGCCAGAGCCGGCCGGTCGGACGGCCCTTGCTGTCCTTCAGATTGACCGGGGAGATGTTGGCCTTCTGAAGATTGGCGCCGACCAGGCTGGCATTGGAGAGGTTGACGCCTTCCAGCACCGCCTTGGTCAGATCCGTCCCCTCCAGGTTGCATTTGGCGAGGTCGGACATCACCAGCAGGGTCTCGGACAGATTGGCGCCGGTCAGGATCGAGGTATGCAGGTCGGCGCCGGACAGGTTCACGCCGGACAGGTCGATATGGCTGAGATCGACGCCGACCAGAACGGCGCGATCGCCGAGACGGCCGTCCTCGCGGATCCAGACATAGTGATTGTTCAGCATGTCGCGGATATCGGAGGGCAGGGTGTCCTCGCTGCGCACCATATTGGCGCCGGTGAGGTTCGCCGTGGCCATGTCGCAGCCCTCGATGTTCGCGCCCGACAGGTTGGCGTGCTTGAACACCGTGTTGTTGATGACCGCGCCCTGGAGCTGGACGTCCTGCAGGTTGGCACCGGTGAAGTCCGTGTCGCTGAGGATGCAGCCCTTCATGTCCGCGCCTTCCAGATTGGCATTGCGCAGATTGACCCCGGAGAGGTTGGCGCCGGCCAGCGTGGCGCCGGCCAGGTTGGCGTTGGCCATGGCCGAGTTCGACAGGTTGGCGCCGCGCTCGTTCTTGGTCGGGCTCTCCCGCTCGCCGTCCTCGTCGTCGCTGCCGAACATCAGGGTGCCGCCGCGGAAGTCGGCGCCGCGCAGATTCGCCCCGGTCAGGTTCACGTTGCGGATATTGGCGCCGCGCAGGTCGGCGTTCTCCAGGTTGCAGCTCTTGGCGTCGACGCCGTCCAGGACCGCGCAGAACAGATCGGCTTCCGACAGGTCGGTGCGCTGCAGGATGGCGCGGGTCAGGTCGCAGCCGGACATCTTCGCCCCGCGGAGCCGGGCGCCCTCCAGCGAGAAACCGGTAAGGTTCTGGCGGGACAGATTCGCGCGCACGCCCCCGCGACCCTTGGTCAGCCAGGACTCGTGCTCCTGAAGGATCATGACGAATTGTTGCGGCGTCATCGGGATGCCCCAATCCCTTGCGGTTTCATAGCGCGACAGTCTCCCCCACCGTGCCGGGCAAACGTTAACACATCGTTTGCCCGATGCAGAAGGTTGCTCGGTGGCGACGATGCGCGGGCGGTGCGTTTCCGGCTATTCGGCCGGCGCGCCCTTGGGGGCAGGGGTGCCGCCGGGCGCCGCCGTCCCGTTGCTGTCGGCCGGCACCGGGCTGGTCGTCGACCGGCCCTCGATCGCCGACATGAACAGCGACAGCATCGGCGGGATCAGCCCGAGGGTCAGCACCGCCGAGAGTGCCAGGCCGCCAACCACCACCGACCCGAGCCCGCGATATAGTTCGGAACCCGCCCCGGGAAACACCACCAGCGGCAGCATCCCCAGCACGCTGGTCAGGGTGGACATGAAGATCGGCCGGATCCGGTTGCTGGTGGCTTCCAGGATCGCCGCCCCCGGCGCCATGCCCTCGTCGCGCAGGTGGTGCAGGGTCTGATGCACCAGCAGGATGGCGTTGTTCACCACGATGCCGATCAGGATCACGAAGCCGAGCAGGGTGAGCATGTCGAGCTTCTGCGGGGTGAAGGCGTTCAGCACCCCGAGACCGAGCATGCCGCCGGCAGTCGCCAGCGGGACCGAGAACACGATGATGATCGGGTACAGGAAGCTCTCGAACAGGATCGCCATGACCAGGTAGACGATGGCCAGCGCCATCACCAGGTCGATCTGCATCTCGCCCCAGGTCTCCTGCAGCTTGCTGGCCGTGCCCGAGAGCCGCATGGTCACGCCCGCCGGCACGCCCTCGGCCACGACCTTGGCGATCACCTGGTCGCGCAGGATATCCATGCTCTCCTCCAGGGCGATGGAGGGCGGCGGCTGCACCACCAGGGTGATGGTGCGCAGCCGTTCGCGGTGGCGGATCTCTGTCGGGCCGGTGGTGACGGCGACTGTGGCCAGGGAACTGGCGGGCAGGATCATGCCCTGTTCGGTGACCACCGGCAGGGCCTCGATCCCCTGGGTCTGGGTGACGTTCTTCACCGGCCCGCGCAGGGTCAGGTCGACCCGCTCGCCGTCGACGGTGATCTCCGCCACCCGCAGCCCGTCGTTGAAGGCGTCCACGGTCTGGCCGAGCTCCTGGGCGGAGATTCCGTTATCGGCCAGTTTGGTGCGGTCGGGCAGCAGCCGTACCTCCGGCGCGCCGAGGGTGAGGCTCGGCAGCGGACGGATCTGGGTCCCCTCGCTGCGCGGCAGGACGTCGTTAATCGCGCGGTCGATGCGCTGGGCCACCTCGACGATCTCGTTCATGTCGCCGCCGGAGATGTCGAGGTCGACCGCTCCGGACCCGCCGACCCCGCGGCCGAACAGGGAGGTCTGGAAGAAGAAGGAGCGGGTACCGGGCACCGAACGCACCGGCGCGCTCAGGACCGGGATGAGGTCTGCCACTCGGCTGTCGTCGGCCGCCGCGGCGCCGATGATGGTGTTGGCCCGGAAGGCGACGAAGAAGAAGCGCGACAGGGTCGGCGTGCCGTCCTCGGTCGTCAGCCG
Source organism: Candidatus Endolissoclinum sp. (assembly GCA_965228445.1). GTDB lineage: Bacteria > Pseudomonadota > Alphaproteobacteria > Thalassobaculales > Thalassobaculaceae > Thalassobaculum. The sequence goes on from OZ245813.1 coordinate 403,142, forward strand.
CTCGCCGGTCTCGTCCCAGATCGGCCGTGTGGCGTTCTCCAACTGCCCGGCAATGGCGGTCTGGGTATCCAGGTTGTAGCCCGGCGGCGGCGACAGGCGGCCGATCACCAGGTTGCGGTTGCCGTTCGGCAGATAGTCGAGCTTCGGCAGGAAGATATAGGTCGAGATCGAGCATACCGCCGTCAGCGCGATGATCATGGCCGCGGCGAAGGCGCGGGAGCGTACGGCGCTGCGGGTGATCGTCATGACACCGTGGTGGAAGCCGCGGGCGAAATGGTCGATGCCCGGCACCCGCCGGTTCTGCGCCTTCTCCACTCCGGGACCGAGCAGGCGGCTGGCCAGGGCCGGCACCACGGTGACCGAGACCAGCAGCGACAGCAGCACCGAGACCGAGATCGCCACGGCGATGTCGCGGAACAGCTGTCCGACCTCGAGCTGCATCACCAGGATCGGGATGAACACCATCACCGTGGTCAGCGCGGAGACCAGCACCGCGCCCCAGACCTGGGAGGCGCCGAGATAGGCCGCGTCCTTGGCGCTGCGGCCGTTCTGGCGCAGCCGGAAGATGTTCTCCAGCACGACGATGGCGGCATCCACCACCATGCCGACCGCGAAGGCGAGGCCGGCCAGCGAGATCACGTTGATCGATCGCCCGAGCGCGGCCATGGCGACGAAGGATCCGACCACCGAGACGGGGATGGCGAGCGACACCACCAGCGTCGCCGATCCCGACCGCAGGAAGGTCATCAGCACCGCGGCCGCCAGCAGGCCGCCGACCCAGATGTTCTGCTGCACCAGCTCGATCGCGGAGGTGATGTAGGTGGTCTCGTCATAGACCTTGTTGATGTACAGCCCCTCGGCCGGCAGATCGCGGGCCGACAGATCGGCCAGGGCGGCGTCGACGCCCGCCATGGTCTCGATCACGTTGGCGCCGGTCTCGCGCCGCACGGGCATGGCCATGCCGGGTATGCCGAAATAGCGGATGCGAGCGACCGGTTCCTTGTAGTCGAAGACCACGGCGCCGATATCGGCCACGGTCAGCCGGGCGACCCGGCCGGTCACCGGATCGACGGTGGAGCGCAGGACCACGTCGCGGACCGACTGGATGCTCTCGAAATCGCCTTCCGTGCGCACGGTGTAGCGGCGCTTGCCTTCTTCCACGGCTCCGGCGGAGATGGAGGCGTTGGCGGCGCGCAGGCCCTGGACCACCTGGCCGATGGTGATGCGGTTATGGGCCAGCCGCTCCGGATCGACGATGAGCTGCATCTCGCGCTCGGCGCCGCCATAGACGTCGACGCGGCTGACACCCGGCACCCGCTCGATCCGGGTCTTGATCACGTCCTCGGCGAAGTCGCCGAAGGTGTGGATCGGCCGATCGTTGCCCGGCACCCGGCGCAGGGTGAGCCAGGCGATGGCATTGTCCTCGGCCCCGGCGGTGCTCAGGGTCGGCTGGTCGACCTCGGCCGGATAGTCGCCGACCCGGTCGAGCCGGTTCGCCACCAGCAGCAGGGCCCGGTCCATGTCGGTGGCGACCTGGAACTCCAGCTCGATCCGGCCGCGCCCGGTCTCGGCCGTGCCGATCATTTCCTCCAGCCCTTCCAGGCCGCGCAGCTCGTCCTCCTGACGGTTGACGATCTCGCGCTCGACCTCGGCCGGGGCGGCGCCGAACCACTCGGTCTCCACCGTGATGACCGGCCGGTTCACGTCCGGGGCGAGCTGGATCGGGATGTTGAGCAGGGCGACGATGCCGAACATCACCACCATCATCACGGCGGAGATGATGGCGATCGGCCGCTCGATCGAGGCGCGGATGATGTTCATGGCCCTGTCCCCCGCTCGCCCGTCAGCCCTGACCCTGGTCCACGGATACCGCCTGCCCGGGACGCAGCACCTCGTTGCCCCGGATCACGGCCATGTCGCCGTCGGCCAGCCCGTCCAGCACCTCGAACCGGTTGCCCACGCTCTCGCCGAGACGGACCGAGCGGGGCACCGCCTTGCCGTCCTGCACGATGAAGACGATGTTTTCGCCGCGCTGTACGGTGACCGCGTCCTTGTCGACGGTCAGAACCTGCCGGCTCTGGTCCAGCGGCACCGCCAGGGTCACGGCCTGGTTGGCGGCGTTACCGACCTGGGCGCTGTCCTGCGGGGTGAAGCGAACGGCGCGGGTCCGGGTGCGGGTGTTCTCCTCCGGGATCACCGCGCGGACGATGGCCGCGACGCGGGCGCCGTCCTGCAGCAGGCCCTCGACGAGCGTGCCGGGGGCGAGGCCGCCGGTGCGGTTGGCCGGCACGTCCGCCTCGATCTCCAGCTCGGTGTGGTTCAGCATGGTCAGCACCGGGTCGCCGAGCCGGACATAGGAGCCCTCGGACACGTGCTTCACCGTGACCACCCCGTCATAGGGCGCGTTGATCTCGGCGTCGCGCAGGGCGATCTCCGCCAGCTCGAGCTGGGCACGGGCGACCGAGGCGTCGGCCTCGGCAGCGCGCAGGGCGGCGCGGTGGGCTTCCACGTCGCGCTCGGCGTCCTCCATCCGGTCGGGCCGGTGGGCGCTGGAATTGCGCAGCTTGTTGAGCCGGTCCAGCGTCTGCTGCGCCTTCGCCAGATTGGCGCGCTCCTGGATGATGTCGGAATCAGCCGCCTTGGCCTGGGCCTCGGCCCGCACCTGCTCCGCCGCCAGCCGGTCGCTGGACAGCCGGGCGACGACCTGCCCCCTGGTCACCCGGTCGCCGACCTGAACCGTGACCTGATCGACCCGCTCGGCGATGCGGGCGGCGAGCACGCCGGACTGCCGGGCGACGAAGCGGCCGAGCACGTTGACCGTGGCGATCAGCGGCTGGCGGGTCACCGGATCGACGGCGACCGCGGCTTCGCGTCCCTGAGCCAGGCCGGAGGCGGGAGAAAGAAGGACCGCGCAGAGGCCGAAGAGCCCGAGCAGCAGGACGGCAGAACGGGCAGGAACGGGCATCTTATGCAAGTCCTCAACATGTCCGAACGAATCACAAGGTAGCACTCGACGCGCCTTTGCAAGTCTACAGGGTGGGACAGGGCAGAGTCCGCAATTATTGACGCGTTCGGGCTCGTGTTGACGCGATCGTTAGCGCCGGCGGCGCACGACCCGTCCCGCGTTCCGCTCTGCCGCTGGTGCGGGCGTAGGGGGCTTGATAGGCTCCGCCCATGACAACGCTTCTCTATACCCACGACGCCTGCGTTCACCACGAACCGGGCAAGATGCATCCCGAGCACCCGGCCCGCCTGAAGGCGATCTGGAAGGCACTCGACGAGCCGGCGTACAAGGCGCTGGAGCGGCGCGAGCCGCCGCAGGCCACGGTGGCGCAGATCGCCCGCGTCCACCCCGAGCGTTACGTCACGGCAATCCTCGATGCAGTTCCGGACAGCGGCATGGCGGCGATCGACGGCGATACCTTCCTGTCGCCGGGGTCGGGCGAGGCGGCCCTGCGCGGCGCCGGCGCGGCGGTGGCGGCGACCGACGCGGTGCTCGGCGGCGAGGCGGCCAATGCATTCTGCGCCACCCGCCCGCCGGGCCACCATGCCGAGCCCGAACGGGCCATGGGCTTCTGCTTCTTCAACAACGTCGCCATCGCCGCCCGTCACGCCCAGGAGGTGCACGGGCTGAAGCGCGTCGCGGTGATGGATTTCGACGTCCATCACGGCAATGGCACCCAGGCGGCGTTCTGGGACACGCCGAGCCTGCTCTACGCCTCGACCCATCAGATGCCGCTCTATCCCGGTACCGGGGCGGCGAACGAGCGCGGGCAGGGCAACATCGTCAACGCGCCGCTGGCGCCGATGTCGGGCGGCGCTGAGTTCCGCCAGACGATGAGCGACCGTATCCTGCCGGCACTGGAGGCGTTTCAGCCGGAGCTGCTGATCATTTCCGCCGGGTTCGATGCCCATCGCGACGACCCGCTCGCCTCGCTGATGCTGGAGACCGAAGACTTCGTGTGGGTCACCAAGGAGCTGATGGCAGTGGCCAAGAAGGTCTGCGGCGGCAAGGTCGTCTCCTGCCTAGAGGGAGGCTACGACCTGCAGGCGCTCGCCACCGCGACGGCGGCCCATGTGAAGCAGCTGATGAAGGGCTGACCGGCGCTGTCGGATGGTACGCGAAACACCGGCCGCCGGCCTTGTCTCGCACCCGCACCCTGCATACACTCCGCGCGCTTTTCGGAGGACAGACGTGACTGATACACAAGCCACCCCCGCGGCTCCCGTCGAGGCCATGAGCTTCGAGGACGCCCTGCGCGAGCTCGAGGCGATCGTCGAGACCCTGGAGCAGGGTCGCGGTTCGCTGGACGACGCCATTGCCGCCTACGAGCGGGGGGCGGCGCTGAAGAAGCACTGCCAGAAGAAACTGGAGGAGGCCCGCCTCAAGGTCGAGAAGATCAAACTCGACGAGAGCGGCCAGCCGTCCGGCACCACCGATTTCGACGCCTGAGGAGAGCTGGCGATGGCCGATCTGCCGACGCTGCTGGCGGACTGCGCCGCCGCGGTCGACAAGACCATGGACCTGCTGCTGCCGCAGCCGGACGATGCCGAGGCGCAGCTCTTCGAGGCGATGCGCTATTCCTGCACGGCCGGCGGCAAGCGGCTGCGGCCGTTCCTGGTGATGCAGTCGGCCGCGCTGTTCCGCGTCGACCGGCGCTGCGCCGCCCGGGTCGCGGCGGCCGTGGAATTCATGCATACCTACTCGCTGATCCATGACGACCTGCCGGCCATGGACAATGCCGATACCCGCCGTGGCCGGCCGAGCTGCCACAAGCAGTTCGACGAGGCGACCGCCATCCTGGCCGGCGACGCGCTGCAGGCCTTGGCGTTCGAGGTGCTGTCCGCGCCGGAGACCCACGCGGATCCCTCGGTGCGCATTGAACTGGTCCGCGAGCTGTCCCAGGCGGCCGGCGGCCACGGCATGTGCGGCGGCCAGATGATCGACCTGCTGGCGGAAGAGGAGGGCGAGATGAACATCGGCGCCATCACCCGCCTGCAGCGCCTGAAGACCGGCGAGATGTTCGCGTTCTCGTCCGTGGCCGGCGCGATCCTGGGCAAAGGCTCCAACCGGTCCTATATGGCTCTGCATAACTTCGCGCAGGAATTCGGCCTGGCCTTCCAGATCGCCGACGATCTGCTCGACGCCGAGGGCGATCCCGAGAAGACCGGCAAGCCGGTGGGTCAGGACGCCGCAGCCGGGAAGGCGACGTTCGTGTCTATTCTGGGAGCCGAGCGGGCGCGGGCGCAGGCCCACCTGCTGATCGATCAGGCGATCCACGCGCTCGAGGTGTTCGACGAGGCCGCGGATCCGCTGCGCGAAGCGGCGCGTTACGTCGTCGACCGCACGAACTGACGGACTGGATAGTGAGATTATGAGCCATCGGCCCGAGACCCCGCTTCTGGACCGGATCGCCACGCCGGACGATCTGAAGGGGCTGAGCGTCGCCGAACTGCGCCAGGTCGCCGACGAGCTGCGCGCCGAGACGATCTCGGCGGTGTCGGTGACCGGCGGGCATCTGGGCGCCGGGCTCGGCGTGGTCGAGCTGACGGTCGCGCTGCATCACGTCTTCGACACGCCGCGCGACAAGGTGATCTGGGACGTCGGCCACCAGGCCTATCCGCATAAGATCCTGACCGGTCGGCGCGACCGCATCCGCACCCTGCGCCAGGGGGGCGGGCTGTCCGGCTTCACCAAGCGGTCGGAGAGCGCATACGACCCGTTCGGGGCGGCGCACAGCTCCACCTCCATTTCCTCCGGCCTCGGCATGGCCGCCGCCCGCGACCTGCTGGGCGACGATTTCGACGTGGTGTCGGTGATCGGCGACGGCTCGATGAGCGCCGGCATGGCCTATGAGGCGATGAACAACGCCGGGGCCTCGGCCAGCCGCATGCTGGTGATCCTGAACGACAACGACATGTCGATCGCCCCGCCGGTGGGCGCGATGAGCGCCTACCTGTCGCAGATCGTCTCGTCGCGCTCCTTCGCCTCGTTCCGCGAGCTCGGCAAGCAGGTCGCCCGGCATTTCCCGAAGCCGCTGGAGCGCGCCGCCCAGCGGGCCGAGGAATTCGCCCGCGGCATGCTGACCGGCGGCACCCTGTTCGAGGAGATGGGCTTCTTCTATGTCGGCCCGGTCGACGGCCACAACCTTGACCATCTCGTGCCGATCCTGAAGAAGCTGAAGGGCCGCAAGCAGGGGCCGGTCCTGCTGCACGTGGTCACCGAGAAGGGGCGCGGCCACCCGTTCAACGAGGCCAATGCCGAGAAGTACCACGCCGTCGCCAAGTTCGACCTGGTCACCGGCGCTCAGGCCAAGCCGAAGCCGAACGCGCCGAGCTACACCAACGTCTTCGCCGAGAGCCTGATTCAGGCGGCCGAGGCCGACGAGCGGATCGTCGCGGTCACCGCCGCCATGCCGTCCGGCACCGGCCTGAACAAGTTCGCCGAGCGCTTTCCGGAGCGCAGCTTCGATGTCGGCATCGCCGAGCAGCACGCGGTCACCTTCGCCGCCGGCATGGCCTGCGAGGGGATGAAGCCGTTCGCGGCGATCTACTCCACTTTCCTGCAGCGCGGCTACGACCAGGTGGTCCACGACGTGATGCTGCAGGAGCTGCCGGTGCGCTTCGCCATCGACCGGGCCGGCCTGGTCGGTGCCGACGGTGCGACCCATGCGGGCGCCTTCGACCTGACCTATCTCGGCTGCCTGCCGAACTTCGTGATCATGGCGCCGTCGGACGAGGCGGAGCTGAAGCACATGGTCGCCACCGCCGCCGCCATCGACGACGGACCGTCCGCCGTGCGCTATCCGCGCGGTGAGGGGGTGGGCGTCGAACTGCCGGCGACCGGGTGGGTGCTGCCGATCGGCAAGGGCAGGGTGGTGCGCGAGGGCACGACCGTCGCGATCCTGTCGCTCGGCAGCCGGCTGCAGGACGCGCTGGCCGCCGCGGAGGCGCTGCAGGCGCGCGGCATCTCCGCCACGGTCGCCGATGCCCGGTTCGCCAAGCCGATCGACGGCGATCTGGTGACCCGGCTGGCCCGCGAGCATGCGGTGCTGATCACGGTGGAGGAGAACGCCATCGGCGGCTTCGCCACCCAGGTGCTGCACCATCTGGCCCATGCCGGAGCGCTGGATTCCGGCCTGGCCGTTCGGCCGATGGTCCTGCCGGACCGGCCGATCGACCACGACAGCCAGACCGCCCAGTACAAGGATGCCGGTCTCGACGCGGACGCGATCGTGAACACCGCGCTCGGCGCCCTGATGGCGACAGGAGCGACCATCGCATCCGGCGCCGGCCCTGTGGCGTAGCGCCGCGACACCCAGCGTCCTCGCTCCACCCCCAGATTCCTTTCTTCTCACTCCCCGGCCTCGTGCCGGGGCCCACGGGTCGGCGTTGCACGGAATTTTCAGTGTGGGGAGCAGGAGGATGTACTCTGTTTCTCCGCAGATTTTATATTCCGATATTCTTCGGAATACCGTTGCAGTGTGACGGCCCAATCGCTATAGTCGCTTCATGGACAGTACCGAGACAGCGCGCCGCCTTGAGGCGCTCGGCAACGAGACCCGGCTGGAGATCTTCCGCACCCTGGTGCGGGCGGGGCCGGACGGGCTGCCGGTGGGGGAGATCCAGTCCCGCACCGGAACGGCGCGCTCGACCCTGTCGCATCACCTGCACAAGCTGATCGCCGTCGGCCTGGTCCGCCAGGAGCGCGAGGGCACCACCCTGTACTGCCATGCCATCTATTCCGAGATGCAGGCGACCATCGACTACCTCACCCGGGAATGCTGCGCCGATGCGCGCGGGAAGTCCTGCGACGCCGCATAATCGCGGCTTTTTTTGCCCAGGAATGTCGATATTCTTGGGAATAAGGAACAAGGAGACGTGCCATGGCCGATATGGCCCTGACCACCCGGCGTCTCGCCGGCAGAATAGACTGGACGCTCGTCGTCGTTCTGGCGGCCTTCGCCGTGCTGGCCTTGCTCGACGGCGGCCAGGCGCGGGACAGCGCGATCTTCGTCGGCGATGCGCTGCTCGGCGTCGCTCCGTTCCTGTTCGCCTCCATCGCCATTGCCGCCTACGCCAAGGCCAGCGGGGCCGACGGTCTGATCGCCCGCGCCTTCGAGGGGCGGGAGGTGACCATGATCGGGGCCGCGGCCCTGATGGGGGCGCTGTCGCCGTTCTGCAGCTGCGGCGTGATCCCGCTGATCGCCGCTCTGCTGTCCATGGGCGTGCCGCTGGCCCCGGTGATGGCGTTCTGGCTGGCCTCGCCGCTGATGGACCCGTCCATGTTCTTCCTGACCGCCGGCACGCTCGGCATGGACTTCGCCATGTTCAAGGTCTTCGCCGCAATCGCGGTCGGCCTGATCGGCGGATTCGGCACCTATGCGGTGGTCCGCTCCGGCGGCTTCGAGAACCCGCTGCGCGAGGGGGTGGGCAATGGCGGCTGCGGCGCCTCCAGCATCCGCGCGCCCAAGCAGGTGGTGTGGAAGTTCTGGGACGAGCAGGGACGGCGCGAGAAGTTCGCCAAGAATGCCTGGGAGAACACCCTGTTCCTGGGCAAGTGGCTGGCCGTCGCCTTCTTCCTGGAGAGCCTGATGCTGGCCTATATTCCGGCCGAGACCGTGAGTTCGGTGATCGGCGGCGAGGGCTGGCTGCCGGTGCTCGGAGCCACCCTGGTGGGCGTGCCGGCCTATCTGAACGGCTATGCCGCCCTGCCGCTGGTCGGCGGGCTGATCGAGCAGGGCATGGCGCCGGGGGCGGGCATGGCCTTCCTGCTGGCCGGCGGTGTCAGTTCCATTCCGGCGATGATCGCGGTTTGGGCACTGGCCCGGCCGCATGTGTTCGCCGTATACCTGGGGTTCGCCTTTATCGGGGCCTTCTCCATGGGAGCGCTGTACGGCGTGATCGCTTGACCTCTTCCGCCTCCACCGCGGCGACGTTCCCCACCGGGCGCGTCGCCGCGCTCGCCATTGCCGAAACCCTCGTCTGGGCCGGGATGTTCTACAGCTTCCCCGCCCTGATCGCGTATTGGGAAGCCGATCTCGGCTGGTCGAAGACCGAGCTTGCCGGCGCCTATTCGGCCGCCCTGGTCTGCTCCGCCCTGTGCGCGCCGCTCATGGGCAAGATCATCGACCGGGGCCACGGCCGCGCCGTGCTGACGACCTGCGCGGTCACCGGCGGCGTGCTGGTCGGGCTGTTGAGCCAGGTTCAGGCCTCCTGGCAATTCTTCGTGCTCTGGCTCGGCATCGGCGTGTGCATGTCCGGCTGCCTGTACGAGCCGTGCTTCGCCTTCATCACCCGGATGATGGGCGGACAGGCGCGCCGGGCGATCACCCGCATCACCCTGATCGCCGGATTCGCTGGTACCGTGTCCTTCCCGCTGGCCGGCTTCGTGTCGGAGGCGTACGGCTGGCGGGTAGCGGTGATGACCTTCGCGGTGATCATCCTCGCGGTGGCGATCCCGCTGTTTCGCTACGGCACCGCCCTGCCGGCGCCGGAGGAGGAGGCGGAAACCCCCAGCAGCCTGCCGGGCGGCTCCTCCGACCTGCGCCGGGCGATGGCCAAGCCGACCTTCTGGCTGCTCGGCATCACCTTCTCGATGATCGGCCTGACCCACGGCATCATCATCACCCATCTGTTGCCGATGCTGGCCGAGCGCGACGTGCCGGTGGCGACCGCGGTGCTCGCCGCCTCGATGATCGGCCCGATGCAGGTCGCCGGCCGGGTGGCGATGATGGTGGTGGAGAAGCGGCTGTCGATGCAGGTGATCTGCGCGGTGTCCTTCGTCTTCATGATCGCCGCCATCTCTTCGCTGATCGGCTCGACCGCCTGGCCGTTCCTGCTGGCCGTGTTCGTGTTCTTCCAGGGCTCCGGCTACGGGGTGACCTCCATCACCCGGCCGGTGGTGACCGCGGAGATCCTGGGCCGCCAGGGCTTCGGGTCGATCTCCGGCGCCCTTGCGCTGGGCTTCATGGGAGCCGCCGCGGCGGCGGCGACCCTCGGGGCGGCGATCTGGGAGGTCGGCGGCTACGCGGCCGTGCGCTGGACGGTGTTCGGCTGCGTCCTGGTCGGGATGACGGCGTTCCTCACCGCCATGACCCTGGCGCGGCGGGAGCGGGCGGCGTAACCCCTTCCGCCGTTTCAAATCACCCTCCGTCATCCTGAACATGTTTCAGGATGACGGGGTGGGGCTATGCAGGCCCGCTCGCCGCCAGCAGCGAGGCGTTGCCGCCGGCCGCGGTCGTGTCGATGCAGAGGTGGCGCTCCAGCACGTAGCGCTCCGGATCGATCCGGTCGGTGATCGGCACCAGCAGCGGCCCGTCGCGTTTTGCCAGCGCCCGGGCGATCGGGCGGACGTCCTCCCGCTCGCCGGCAAAGGCGACCCCGTCGAGACCCGGCAGGTCGGCCAGGGCGTCCACCGCGATCGTGCCCTCTGCGACGATCAGGGCCGGGGCCAGCTCCTTCAGGTCGGCCAGCGCCCCTTCGGCGCCCGGGGCGACCACGACCGCGCGGTTGCCGGTGGCCAGCGCCTGGATCGCCTGGTCCCGCGCCGCCTCGGCACTCGGGCCGAGGCACAGGATCAGCCCGCGCGGATGCACGCTGAACCGGTTGCTCTCGCCGGTCGGCCCCGGCAGCTCCAGCACCTGGTCGGCGATGTCGGCCGCGGCACTTAACGCCGGGGATCCGGCGGACAGCGCCCGGCCGACCGCCCGCAGGGACGCGCGCCCCCGGGCCGACGACACCAGCCGGGACAGCGCGGCGGCATCGACGAAACCGGCCGGCGGCTGGGCCGGCACCGGCGGCTCCTCGGAGGTGCGGAAGCGCGACAGGTAGTGCGGCCCGCCCGCCTTCGGGCCGGTCCCGGACAGGCCCTCGCCGCCGAAGGGTTGTGAGCCGACGATGGCGCCGATCTGGTTGCGGTTGACGTAGAGGTTGCCGACCTCGGCGCGGTCGACCACCTGCTGCACCCGGCTGTCCACCCGGGTGTGCAGGCCGAAGGTCAGGCCGTAGCCCTTGGCGTTGACCCGCGCGACCACTCCGTCGATATCGTCCGGCGCGAAGGTCGCCACATGCAGCACCGGTCCGAAGATCTCGCGCTCCAGCTCCTCGATCCCGTCCACCTCGATCACCGTGGGCGGCACGAAGGTGCCCGTGGCCGGGGTCTTCAGCCGCTTCAGCACCTTGCCGGCGTCCGCCATGGCGGTGCAGTGGGTCTCGATCCCGTCGCGCGCCTCGGCGTCGATCACCGGGCCGACATCGGTGGAGAGCAAGCGCGGGTCGCCGAGCTTCAGCTCGTCCATGGCGCCGAACAGCATCTCCAGCAGCTTCTCCTTCACCTCCTGCTGGACATAAAGGCAGCGCAGGGCGGAGCAGCGCTGGCCCGCGCTCTGGAAGGCGGAGGCGATGATATCGCGTACCGCCTGCTCGGGCAGTGCGGTGCTGTCGACGATCATGGCGTTCAGCCCGCCGGTCTCCGCGATCAGCGGCGCGTCGGCCGCCCCGGTTTCGGCCATCGCCTGCTGGATGCGCCGAGCGGTCTCGGTGGAGCCGGTGAAGCACACCCCGTCGATGCGCGGGTCGCCCACCAGAGCCGCGCCCACATTGGCCCCGTCGCCGGGCAAGAGCTGGATCACGTCGTCGGGCAGTCCGGCCTCGTGCATCAGTGCCACGGCGCGGGCGGCGATCAGCGGGGTCTGTTCGGCCGGCTTGGCGATCACCGTGTTGCCGGCGGCCAGCGCGGCGGTGATCTGTCCGGTGAAGATCGCCAGCGGGAAGTTCCAGGGAGAGATGCACACGAAAGTGCCGCGTCCCTTCTCAGCATCGCCGAAGCGCCGGGTCTCGGCGGCGTAGTAGCGGCAGAAGTCGACCGCCTCGCGCACCTCCCCGATGGCGTCGAGCAGGGTCTTGCCGGCCTCGCGGGCCAGGATGACGAAGAGTTCCGGCGCGTTCGCCTCGTAGAGATCGGCAACCGTCTCGATCAGCCCGGCGCGTTCGGCGGCGGGGCGGGCGCGCCAGGCCTCCTGAGCCGCTCTGGCGCGCAGGAGGGCATCTTCCACCTCCTGGTCGCTCGTCTCGACGACCCGGCCGACCAGGTCATGCGGGTCGGCGGGGTTGATCACCTCGAAACCTGCCCGGTCGCCGCCATGGGTGGGACCGGCGCTCCAGGTCGCCTTGGCGAAGGGCGCGCGCGCTTCGTCCAGGGCGGCAAGGTCGACCGGATCGGTATGGTCCCAGCCCTGGGCGTTGCGCCGTTCTGCTCCATAGAGATCGGCCGGCTTCGGAATCCGCGGATTGGCGAAGCCGGCGCGCGGGAAGGGGTCGGCGGCGACCTGCTCGGCCGGCACGCTCTCGTCGACGATCTGGTTCACGAAGGACGAATTGGCCCCGTTCTCCAGCAGGCGCCGCACCAGATAGGCGAGCAGGTCCTGGTGCTTGCCCACCGGCGCGTAGATCCGGCAGCGGGTGCCGTACTCGGCCTTCACCGTGTCGTGCAGCGACTCGCCCATGCCATGCAGGCGCTGGAACTCGAAGCTGTCCCGATCCGCTCCGGCCATGTGCAGGATGGCGGCGGCGGTATGGGCGTTGTGGCTGGCGAACTGCGGGTAGATCCGGTCGGTCATACCCAGCAGCAGCCGGGCGCAGGCGATATAGGAGACGTCGGTGTTGGCCTTCTGGGTGAACACCGGATAGCCGTCCAGTCCGAGGGTCTGGGCGCGCTTGATCTCGGTGTCCCAGTACGCCCCCTTGACCAGGCGCACCATGATCTTTCGGTCCAGCCGCTCGGCCAGGTCGTAGAGCCAGCGCAGCACGAAATGGGCGCGCGGCCCGAAGGCCTGGACCACCACGCCGAAACCGTCCCAGCCGTCCAGCGCCTCGTCGCTCAACACCGCCTCGATCACGTCGAGCGAGAGGTCGAGCCGGTCGGCCTCCTCGGCGTCGATGTTGAAGCCCATGTTCGCGCTCTTCGCCAGCAGGGCGAGCGAGCGGCAGCGGGCGGTGAGCTGCGACATCACCCGCTGCTTCTGCGGTACCTCGTAGCGCGGGTGCAGGGCGGAGAGCTTCACCGAGATGCCCGGGTTCTCGCGGATGTCCTTGGACTTGCAGCCGGGTGCGATGGCGGTGATGGCGTCGGAATAGGCCAGGTGATAGCGCCGCGCGTCGGCCTCGGTGCGGGCGGCCTCGCCGAGCATGTCGAAGGAGTAGGTGTAGCCGCGCTCCTCCATGCCGGAACCGCGCTTCATCGCCTCCTCGATGGTGCGGCCGAGCACGAACTGGCGGCCGAGCTCGATCATCGCCTGACCGGTGGCGGTGCGGACCACCGGCTCGCCCAGCCGCCGCACGGCGCCGCGCAGGGCGGTGACCAGCCCCTGCTGCTCGCCCGGCCGCAGGACCGAGCCGGTGAGCATCAGCGCCCAGGTCGAGGCATTGACCAGGGAGGAGGAGGAATGGCCCAGGTGCTGGCCCCACTCGCCGGGGACGATCTTGTCCTCGATCAGCGCATCGATGGTCGGCGTGTCCGGTACCCGCAGCAGCGCCTCGGCCAGGCACATCAGGGCGATGCCCTCCTTGGTGGAGAGGCCGTACTCGGCCAGGAAACTCTCCATCGCGGTCGGCTCGGTGGAGGAGCGCACGCTCTCCACCAGCCGGGCGGCATCCCTGGAGATCGCCATCCGATCGGCCTCCGACAGGCCGGCCGCCTCCTTGAGAGCCGCGATCCGCCCGCTCTCCTCGGCCAGCGTGGCGGCCCGGATCTCGGCCCGCAGGTCCGCATTCGCGTGGGTAGCGGTGGCCAGGGAGGCGGTGGAATGGCTATGCTCGGCCGACGGTGCGGTCATTGCCTTCTCCGATATAGGGTTAGCGGAAACCTACACGCTGGAGGGGCGGTCCGTCATCGCTTGTGACACCTGTCGGAGCGCTTGCTGCGGTGACCGAGATCGGCTTCTACCACCTGACGGCGACGGCCATGGACCGCGCCCTGCCGAAGCTGCTGGAGAAGACCCTGGAGTCCGGCGAACGCGCCGTCGTGCGGCTGGCCTCGGCCGAGCGGGTACAGGCGCTGAACGCCCATTTCTGGGTCTACGAGGAGCGGTCCTGGCTGCCGCACGGAAGCCAGAAGGACGGCGAGGCGGATCTCCAGCCGGTCTGGCTGACCGACCGGGAGGAGAACCCGAACGGGGCCGGCTTCCTGTTCCTGGCCGAAGGGGTGGAGGCGTCCGACCTGGACAGCTTCAAGCGGGTCTTCGACCTGTTCGACGGCCGCGACGACCAGGCGGTGGCCGCCGCCCGGGTGCGCTGGAAGGCCGCCAAGGATGCCGGCCACACGCTCACCTACTGGCGCCAGAAGGACAATGGCGGCTGGGAGAAGGCGGGGTAGGGTGCCGGCGCGGGGCGGAATCGCCGGGGACGCTTGCCGCCCCGCACCCGCGTCGCTATAAGGCCCGCGCCATTACAGGACATCCGGGCGCTGTGCCCGAGCTTCATATCCCGCAATCAAGCCAACGGAAGAGAGAGCCATGGCCCTCGAGCGCACCTTCTCCATCATCAAGCCGGACGCCACCGAGCGGAATCTGACCGGCGCCGTCAACGCCAAGATCGAAGAGGCGGGTCTGCGCATCGTCGCCCAGAAGCGAATCCAGATGACCCGCGGCCAGGCCGAGACCTTCTACGCCGTCCACAAGGAGCGTCCGTTCTTCGGTGAGCTGGTCGACTTCATGATCTCCGCCCCGGTCGTCGTCCAGGTGCTGGAAGGCGAGAACGCCATCGCGAAGTACCGCGACGTCATGGGCGCCACCAACCCGGAGCAGGCCGCCGAGGGCACGATCCGCAAGGCCTTCGCCAAGTCGATCGGCGAGAACTCGGTGCACGGCTCCGACGCGGCTGAGACCGCGGCGATCGAGATCGCCCAGTTCTTCAGCGGCAACGAGATCGTCGGCTGATTTTCAGCCCGACGCTGAAACGAAAAGGGCCGGTCCTCAGGACCGGCCCTTTTTTCATGCGCGGAACCGCGTCGATCAGGCGACGAAGATCGCCAGCAGCGCCACGAAGATCGCCAGGGCCACCCCGGTCCAGGTCGTGAAGCTCATGAAGCCGTTCCAGAACGCCTTCCGCTCACGGTGCATTTCAGCGAATTGATCGTTACCGGCCATGCTCCATACCCTCCAAGGCGCAGGTGTGTTCGTCTGAGGCGGTTATACGGGAACGGGCGGCGCGCGAAAAGTCTCTTGGCGCCATCCGGTCGACCGCTCAGATCATCGTGCCGATCATGCCGGCGCCGACGGCCGCCACGGTGATGCCGGCGATCCGGACGGCCTGCGTCCCGGTCGTCGAGAAGCGCCGGCTCAGCAGCAGGGCGCCGGACAGGCCCGCAGCGTGCAGCAGGGCGGTGGCCAGGGCGAAGCCGGCCCCGTACCCGGCGGCGGTCAGCGCCGGCGCCATCTCGGTGCCGTGGGCATGGCCGTGAAAGACGGCGAAGACGGCGGCCAGCCCGACCGCGGCCACCTCGGTCAGCGACCGGCCGACCGCGACGGCGACGCCGGCGGCGACGATGGAGGCGGCGATCCCAAACTCGACCAGCGGCAGCGCCAGACCGGCGGCCCCCGCGGTTGCGCCGAGCATCATGACCGTGACGAACGCGCAGGGCACGGTCCACATCGCCCGGCCGCCGACCGTGGCCGCCATGGCGCCGACGGCGACCATGGTCAGCATGTGATCGACCCCGCCGAGCGGGTGCAGGAAGCCGGTCAGAAAGCTCCCGGTCGGCCCGACGCCCGTATGCGCCGAGGCGGAGGTCGTGAAGAGGCCGATGACGGCGACGGCCAGGGCGGCGACGGCCAGGGCGGCGACGGGAAGCGAGCGCATGGGATGGACCTCCGGAATGACGATGGCGGAAGTCTAGACCGGGGTTTTGCGCTGCAACAAGCCGTCGGGCGCGTCGCCGCGCCCGGCGGTCAGCCCGTGAAGGCGCGCCGGCCTTCGATCCGCACCGATCCGCCGGCCAGGAGCGCCAGCCCCTTGGGATAGATCCGGTGCTCCTGCTCCAGGATCCGGGCCGAGAGCGCCGCTTCGTCGTCGCTGTCCAGGACGGGGACGGTCGCCTGTTCGAGAATCGGCCCGTCGTCCAGGTCCGGGGTCACCAGATGCACGGTGCAGCCGGCCACCTTCACCCCCGCGTCGAGCGCCTGCTGCTGAGGATGTAGGCCCTTGAAGCAGGGCAGCAGGGAGGGGTGGATATTCAGCATCTTCCCGGACCAGGCCTCGACGAATCCGGTCGACAGGATCCGCATGAAGCCGGCGAGGCAGACGATCTCGCAGCCCGCCTCGCGCAGGGCGGCGTCCATGGCGGCGTCGAAGCTCGCCCGGTCGGGATAGGCCTTGTGGTCGAACACCCGGGTGGCGATCCCGGCGGTCTCGGCGCGCTGCAGGCCGAAGGCGGCGGCCTTGTTGGAGATCACCAGGGCGATCTCCGCGGGATAGGTCGGCTCGGAGGCCGCGTCGATCAGCGCCTGCAGGTTGCTGCCGCCGCCAGAGATCAGCACGCCGACGCGTTTGCGGGCCATCACGCCAGCCAGGTCTGGTCGAGGCCGTCGAATACCACCGCGTCGCCGGTGCGCTTCTCGATCCGGCCGACCCGGACGGGCGCCTCGCCATGGGCTTCCAGGGCGGCTTCGACGGATGCCACGGCGTCGGCCTGCACCACCACCAGCATGCCGAGGCCGCAGTTGAAGGTGCGCAGCATCTCGCGCCCCTCGATGCCGCCTTCCTTGGCGAGCCACGGGAACACCGCGGGCGGTGTCCAGCTCGTGAGGTCGAGTCGCAGGGCCAGGTCGTCGCCATAGACCCGCGGCGGGTTCTCCACCAGGCCGCCGCCGGTGACATGGACGAAGCCGTGCACCGCATCGGTCTGCAGGGCGGCGAGGCAGGCCTTCACGTAGATACGGGTGGGCGCCAGCAGGGCCTCGGCCAGGGTCTTTTCGCTCTCGAACGGCGCCGGCGCGTCCCAGGCGAGGCCCGTACGCTCCACCACCCGGCGGACCAGGGAGTAACCGTTGGAATGCACGCCGGAGGAGGCGAGGCCGAGCACGATGTCGCCGTCGCCTACCTTGTCGCGCTCCAGCACCCGGTCGCGCTCGACGGCACCGACCGAGAAGCCGGCGAGGTCGTAATCGCCCTCGGAATACATGCCCGGCATCTCGGCGGTCTCGCCGCCGATCAGCCCGCAGCCGGCCTGGCGGCAGCCCTCGGCGATGCCGGCGACCACGTCGCGGGCGACCGCCACCTCGAGCTTGCCGGTGGCGTAGTAGTCGAGAAACATCAGCGGCTCGGCACCCTGGACCACCAGATCGTTGACGCACATGGCGACCAGATCGATGCCGACCGTGTCGTGCTTGCCGGATTCCAGCGCCACCCGCAGCTTGGTGCCCACGCCGTCGGTGGCGGCCACCAGGATCGGGTCGGAGAAGCCGGCCGCCTTCAGGTCGAACAGCCCGCCGAAACCGCCGAGATCCGCGTTCGCGCCGGGGCGGCGGGTCGAGGCGGCAAGCGGCTTGATCGCCTCCACCAGGGCGTCGCCCGCGTCGATGTCGACACCCGCGTCCCGGTAGGTGAGCGGGGTGTTCCGGCCATCGGCGCCGGGGCCTTTTGAGTAATTGTCGCTAGGGGCGGTTATGGTGTCCTCCACCGCGCTGGGCTATAACTCGCTCCGGTTGCCTTTGACCCAAAGGGTAAGGGAACCTTTCGCCGCGTTGGCGGTTTATGCCGTGACGCTCATGCTCCCCGCAAGCGGCAAGTGGGAAGAAACCGTGCACCATCGATCCATCCTCATCGCCTCGCTCATGCTCCTGGCGGCTGCCTTTGGCAGCGCCGGTGCCTCGGCCCAGGAGATCTACACCGTGCGCGGCGTCCCCGTGGACGCGACTGCGGACAGTCCCTCCGCCGCCCGTGAGAAGGCGGTGCGCGAGGGGCGCCGCAAGGCGTTCGACATTCTGATGGACCGGCTGCTGCCCGAGGGCGCGTCCTCCTCGGTGCCGCAGCAATCGGACAACGACCTGGCCCTGATGACCCTGGGCTTCGAGGTCGCCGACGAGCGCAGCTCCGCGGTCCGGTACGTCGCCAACCTCACTTTCGCCTTCGACGAGGCGCGGGTGCGCAGGTTCCTGAATCAGAGCGGGGCGGCCTATACCGAGACCAAGAGCCTGCCGGTTCTGGTGATCCCGGTGCTCGACGGCAGCAACGGCCCGGTGCTGTGGGAGGAGGGCAACCCGTTCCGCGCGGCCTGGAGCCGCTCGCCGGTCGAGGGCGGTCTGGTGCCGGTGGTGGTGCCGTATTCCGATATCGCCGATGTGCGCGAACTCAGCACGTCCCAGGCGCTGGAGGGCGACGAGCGTGCACTGACCAGTATCGCCGAACGCTACGGCGCCCGCGACGCCGTGGTGGTCGTCGCCAAGCCGAGCGGCAGCGCGCTCGGTCTCACCGTCCGCCGCATCGGCCCGTCGGGTTCGGGCAAGACCCTGTCCGGCTCGGTGTCGGGCGAGACCGACGCCGACCGCTACAACGCCGCGGTCCAGAAGACGGTTTCCTTGCTCGAGGATGCCTGGAAGCAGGAGAACACGATCCGCGGCGGCACGGAATCGCGGGTCACCGTGACGGTGCCGATAGACAGCATGCGGCGCTGGCTGGCGATCCGCGAGGGGCTCGACCGGACCGCGATCGTCTCTCGCTACGATGTGATCCAGCTCACCCGCGTCGAGGCCCTGGTCGATGTCTGGGTCACCGGCGGCACCGAACAGCTTCGCGTCGCGCTGGAGCAGCAGAACCTCCGACTGGTGCCGGGGGCCGGTGACTACATCCTGGTGCAGCGCGGTCAGGACATCCCCCCGCCACGTGACAGCTACCGCACCCCGGCGCCGGGGGCGGCTCCGGGTTCAACTCCAGGGTCCGCCCCGGGGCCTAGGCCCGCGCCGGGATCGACCACGGTGCCGGGCGGAACGTCCACGCCGCCGCCGGTCGGCGGGCCGGGCGGCTTCTCGCCCGCGCCGGGGAATGTCTCGCCGCTGCCCGCTCCCGCCGCCGGATAACCGCCGTGACAAGGCGCGAGCGCCAGGTCTTCTGGCTCCTGTTCCTCGCCGGGTTCCTGATCCTGATCTACGTGCTGCGCGACGTGCTGCTGCCGTTCGTCGCCGGCATGGCGGTCGCGTATCTGCTCGACCCGGTGGCCGACCGCCTGGAGCGGCTGAAGCTGAACCGCACCCTGGCGACCACCATCGTCGTGCTGGCGTTCTTCGTGATCACCATCGGCCTGCTGCTGTTGCTGCTGCCGCTGCTGCAGACCCAGGTGGAGCAGTTCGCCAAGGCGGTGCCGACCTATGTGGAGATCATCCGCGAGCGGGTCGGGCCGACGATCCAGGATCTGCTGTCCGGTTTCGACGAGGAATCGGCGGTCAACAAGCTGCCGGACATCGCCGGCAACGCGCTGACCTGGATCGGCAACATCTTCGGCAAGCTGCTGAGCGGCGGCGCCTGGCTGGCGAATGTCCTGTCGATCCTGGTGATCACGCCGATCGTCTCATTCTACCTGCTGCGCGACTGGGACAAGATGGTGGCGACCATCGACAGCTGGCTGCCGCGCGAGCAGGCGCCGATGATCCGCGATCAGATGCGCGCCATCGACCGAACGCTCGCCGCCTTCGTACGGGGCCAGGGGACCGTCTGCCTGATCCTGGGGGTGTTCTACGCCATCGGCCTGTCGCTGGCCGGGCTGAACTTCGGCCTGGTGATCGGCCTGTTCGCCGGGCTGATCTCCTTCGTCCCCTTCGTCGGCTCGACGGTCGGGGCGATCCTCAGCGTCGGGCTGGCCGCCGCCCAGTTCGACTCCTGGCAGCCGGTGGCGATCGTCGCCGGGGTCTTTCTCGCGGGCCAGCTCATCGAGGGCAATTTCCTGACGCCGAATCTGGTGGGCGATGCGGTCGGCCTGCACCCGGTCTGGGTCATTTTCGCCCTGCTGGCGGGCGGTGCGCTGTTCGGTTTCCTGGGAGTGTTGCTGGCGGTGCCGGTGGCCGCGGTGATCGGTGTCTTGACGCGGTTCGCGCTGGAGCACTATCTCGCCAGCCCGTTGCATCTGCATGGCATACCGCCGCCGGATGACGCCCCGAACCGCACCGGATTCGATGACCGCTAACCCCGACGCCGCCCGGAAACAGCTCGCCCTCGACCTCGGATTCCGGCCGGCGCTCGGCCGGGCCGACTTCCTGGTCGGCGCCTCCAATGCCGAGGCGGCGGCCTGGATCGACCGCTGGCCGGACTGGCCGGAACCGGCAAGAGGCCTCGCGCTGGTCGGACCGGCCGGCTCCGGAAAGAACCATCTGGCCGCGGTCTGGCAGACGGCGAGCGGTGCCGCGCTGATCGACGCCCCGGACCTGACGGCGCACGGCGTGCCCGACGCGCTCGGCGCCGCCCGCAATGCCGTGGTCGACCGGGTCGACGGCGCGATCGACGAGCCGGCGCTGTTCCACCTGTTCAATATGGTGGTTGAGCGGGGCGGCTCCCTCGTTATCCTGTCGCGCACTCCCCCGGCCAGGCTGGAGATTTCGCTTCCGGATCTGGCCTCCAGGCTGGCGACCCTGCCGGTCGCGACCATCGGACTGCCGGACGAAGCCCTGCTGGCGGGTGTGCTCGCCAAGCACTTCGCCGACCGTCAGGTTCTGGTGCGCGATGACGTCATCGCGTATCTGGTCAACCGGATGGAACGGTCCTTCGACGCCGCCGATCGGCTGGCCGACCGGATGGACCGGGCCGCCCTGGAGGGGGACGGGAAGATTTCGATGCGCGTCGCGCGTCTCGCCATGGCCGACGAAGACATGGACGACGGTGACGGGCTGTAAGAGCCAACGTGCAACACCAACGGGGAACGCCGAGGGGCGCGCCGAACAGGAGAGGAGACCATCGCAATGGATCTGGGAATCAAGGGCCGCAAGGCCGTCGTCTGCGCCGCCAGCAAGGGGCTGGGCAAGGCCTGCGCCATGAAGCTGGGCGAGGCCGGAGTCGATCTGGTGATCAACTCGCGCACCCAGGAGACCCTGGACGCCACGGCCGAGGAGATCCGCAAGGCGACCGGCGCGAACGTGGTCGCGGTGGCCTGCGACATCACCACGCCGGAAGGCCGCAAGCAGGTGCTCGACGCCGCCGGTGACGTGGACATCCTGGTCAACAACGCGGGCGGCCCGCCGCCGGGCAACTTCCGCGACTGGGAGATCGAGGACTGGCAAAAGGCCGTGAACGCCAACATGCTGACCCCGATCGAACTGATCAAGGCGACCGTCGACGGCATGATCGACCGCAAGTTCGGCCGCGTCGTCAACATCACGTCGGGCGCGGTGAAGGCGCCGATCTCCTATCTCGGCCTGTCCAACGGCGCCCGCGCCGGCCTGACCGGCTTCGTCGCCGGCATCGCCCGCGAGACCGTGCGCCACAACGTGACGATCAACGGCCTGCTGCCGGGTCCGTTCGCCACCGACCGCCTGCACGGCAACCTGCGTCTGCAGGCCGAGAAGGCGGGCCGGACGTTCGAGGACTACGCCGCCGAGCAGGCGTCGAAGAACCCGGCCGGCCGCTTCGGCGAGCCCGACGAGTTCGGCGCCACCTGCGCCTTCATGTGCAGCGTTCACGCCGGTTTCATGACCGGCCAGAACATCCTGCTCGATGGCGGCTCGTTCCCTGGTACTCTCTGACTGCAGTCCGGAAAGCCGTCCGGTGTCATGCTCCTGTCACATGGGGCGCGTACACCGGACGGCGCCCGCCGCTACCGGCGGCCGGACCAGCGAGGAGAGCGGACGTGAGCGAGCAGGCCAGCCAGAGCGAAAGTTCCCGTAAGCCGACGGCACGACGCAGCCGGACGGTCGCCAAGCCGGTCGCCGACGACGCGCCCGCGATCACGCTCGACAGCCCCGACCGGCTGATCAACCGTGAGCTTTCCTGGCTGTCCTTCAACACGCGGGTGATGGAGGAGTCCCTCAACACCCGGAACCCGCCGCTGGAGCGGCTCCGCTTTGTCGCGATCTCCGCGTCGAACCTGGACGAGTTCTACATGGTCCGCGTGGCCGGCCTGAAGGGCATGGTCAACGCCGGTATCACCTCGCCCAGCGAGGACGGGCTCAGCCCGGCCCAGCAGCTCGCCGAGATCACCCGCGAGGTCGCCACTCTGATGAGCGACCAGCAGACCTGCATGAAGCGGCTGCGCGAAGAGCTCAAGGCGGTCGATTTCCACCTCGTGGACATCTCCGAACTGACCGAGGACGACCGCGAGTTCCTGCGCGGCCATTACAGCGAGCATGTCTTCCCGGTGCTCACCCCGCTGGCGATCGACCCGGCCCACCCGTTTCCGTTCATTCCCAACAAGGGCCTGTGTCTCGCCCTGACCCTGCGCGGCACCGGCGGGGCGGCGGACATGCAGGGCCTGATCCCGCTGCCGTCCCAGGTCGGCCGCTTCGTGCGGCTGCCGGGCGACACCATCCGCTTCATCGCGATCGAGCAGGCGATCCTGCTGAACGTCGACCGGCTGTTCCCGAAATACGAGGTCACCGGCCAGGGCGTCTTCCGGGTGATCCGCGACAGCGAAATGGAGATCGACGAGGAGGCCGAGGATCTGGTGCTGTCCTTCGAGACGGCGCTGAAGGCGCGGCGGCGCGGCAACGTGATCCGTCTGGCGGTCGATCTCGCCATGCCGGAAGAGCTCAAGGCGATGGTCATCAACGAGCTCAACGTGGCCGAGGAGGACGTCTTCGCGCTGGAGGCGATGGTCGGGCTGGCGGATCTGTCGCAGCTGATCACCTCGGAGCGGCCGGACCTGCTGTGGCCGACGTTCAACGCCCGCTTTCCGGAGCGGATCCGCGACTTCGCCGGCGACTGCTTCGCGGCGATCCGGGCCAAGGACATCGTCGTCCACCACCCGTATGAGAGCTTCGACGTCGTCGTCCAGTTCCTGCGCCAGGCGGCCGCCGATCCGTCGGTCATCGCCATCAAGCAGACCCTGTACCGCACGTCCAAGGACAGCCCGATCGTCAAGGCGCTGATCGAGGCGGCGGAGGCCGGCAAGACGGTCACCGCGATGGTCGAGATCAAGGCGCGGTTCGACGAGGAGGCCAATATCCGGCTGTCGCGCGACCTGGAGCGGGCCGGGGTCCAGGTGGTCTACGGCTTCGTCCACCTGAAGACCCATGCCAAGATCTCGCTGGTGGTGCGGCGCGAGGGCAACGGCCTGCGCAACTACGTGCATTTCGGCACCGGCAACTATCATCCGATCACCGCGAAGATCTACACCGACCTGTCGTTCTTCACCTGCGATCCGGCCCTGTGCCGGGATGCGGCGCGGATGTTCAACTACATGACCGGCTACGCCTTGCCGGAAGAAATGGAGAAGCTGGCGATCTCGCCGCTGACCCTGCACAAGACGATCATCGAGGGCATCGCCCAGGAGATCGAGCACGCCAAGGCGGGCCGCCCGGCCGCGATCTGGGCGAAGATGAACAGCCTGGTCGACCCGATCCTGATCGACGAGCTGTACAAGGCGAGCCGGGCCGGGGTGCAGATCGACCTGGTGATCCGCGGCATCTGCTGCCTGCGCCCCGGAGTGAAGGACCTGTCGGAGAACATCCGGGTGCGCTCCATCGTCGGCCGCTTCCTGGAGCATTCGCGCATCGTCGTGTTCGGCAGCGGGTCGAAGTTGCCGTCGGATGATGCGAAGGTGTACATCTCCTCGGCCGACTGGATGCCCCGCAACCTTTATCGACGGGTGGAGCATCTGGTCCCGATCGAGAACCCGACCGTCCACCGGCAGATCCTGGATCAGATCATGGTCGCCAACCTCAAGGACCAGACCAACAGCTGGATCCTGCGCAGCTCGGGCCGGTTCGAGCGGCTGGTCGCCGGCGAGGACGACTTCTCGGCGCATACCTATTTCATGACGAACCCGAGCCTGTCCGGACGGGGCAGCGCGCTGCGGCGCGGCGGTGGTCCGAAGACCATCGGCGGGTCGTCCCTCTGAGCCCTAGGCGCGAGTGAAACACTGAATACCGAGACTTCCGACCCCCGCTCGAAGAAGGCCCGCCGCGACCATCGCATCGGCGTCCTCGATATCGGCTCCAATTCGATCCGGCTCGTGGTCTACGACCACGAGGGGCTGTCGCCGGTGCCGGTGTTCAATGAGAAGGCCCTGTGCGGGCTGGGCCGCGGCCTGGACGAGACGGGGGCGCTATCGCCGGAGGCCATGGGCTCCGCGCTGACCAACCTGCAGCGCTTCGCGGCGGTCGCGCATGCCATGCGGGTCGGTCGGGTCGACGTGCTCGCCACCTCGGCCGTGCGCGACGCCTCGAACGGGCCGGAGTTCGTCGCCGAGATCGAGCGGCGGACCGGCTATACCGTGCAGATCATCGGCGGCGACGAGGAGGCCCGGCTGTCCGCGCTGGGCGTGGTCAGCGGCTTCCCGGATGCCAACGGCGTGGTCGGCGATCTCGGCGGCGGCAGCCTGGAGCTGATCGACGTGGCCGACCAGCAGCTCGGGGCCCATACCACGATGCCGGTCGGCCCCCTGCGTATCGGCGAGGTGGAGCCGGGCAAGCGGCGCAAGATGCAGTCCCTGGTCGACGGCTATCTCGACAGCGCGCCCTGGCTGGTCAACCTGGAGGGGCGCACCCTCTACGCGGTCGGCGGCGCCTGGCGCAGCGTGGCCAAGGCCCATATGGCGGCGACCAACTATCCGATCGAGGTGATCCACGGCTACACGATAGACCGGGCGACCCTCAGCGCCTTCCTGTCGACCCTGGCGGTCCAGTCGAAGAAGGCGATCCGCGCGACCCCGGGCGTGTCGCGTCGGCGCGCCGACACCATGGCCACGGCCGCCCTGGTGCTGCAGCGGGTGCTGGCGCGGGGCAAGCCCGACCGGGTGGTGTTCTCCGCCTTCGGCCTGCGCGAGGGCTGCATCTTCGACCGGCTGCCGGAAGAGGAGCGCCACCAGGACCCGCTGCTGGTCGCCGCCGTGTCGATCGCGCGCGAGACCAACCGGTTCGCGCCGCCGGCGGAGACGGTCTTCAACTGGCTGAAGCCGCTGTTCGGCGCGTTCGCCCAGCGCGACGAGCGGCTGGTGCGCGCGCTGTGCATGCTGAGCGACATGGCCTGGGCCGAGCATCCGAGCTATCGCGGCGAACACGCCTTCCTGCGCATCTCGCGGATGCCGGTGGCCGGGCTGGACCATGCCGACCGGGTCTTTCTCGGGCTGGGCATGCTCGCGCGCTACAGTGGCCATGTGCAGCTCGACGCCGCGCGCAAGGTGGAGGGGCTGCTCGACCCGCAGCGCCGCCAGCTGGCGGTGCAGGTCGGTCTGGCGCTGCGCCTCGGGCTGACCCTGTCTGGCGGGGCCACGGCCCTGCTGCGCCGGACCCGCATCGAACCGCGCGACGACGGGTTCGCCCTGACGGTGGCGCCGGAGGCCGTGGTGCTGATGGGCGAGGTGGTCGAGCGCCGGGTGCAGTCCGTCTCCGACGCGCTGCAGCGGCCGGTCGTGCTCGCCGTGCGCCCGGCCCGCAACGGCAAGCGCTAGAGCGGACCACGCTCGGACGGGACGATCCGCGCGTGCGGCGTTTCGGTTATTCCGGCACGTCGATCAGCGCCAGCCGGTCCTTTTCCGGATCGAAGGCGAAGGCGAGCCTGCCGTGCTTCACGGCCAGGGCCGCGTCGCCGAACACCTCGCGCCGCCAGCCCTTCATCGCCGGCACGTCGGCGTTGTCGTCGGCGGCGATGGCGTCCAGGTCGTCGGCGCTGGCCACCAGCTTCGGCGCAACGTCATGGGCGTCGCACTGCACCTTCAGCAGCACGCGCAGCAGTTCGGCCACCGGCTGACGGCCCTGGGGCTTGTCGCGCTGATCGGCCACCTTCGGCCAGGTCTCCTTCGGCGCCTCCAGCGCCGACTTGACCGCGTCCAGGATGGCGCGGCCGGTCTTGCCGTTGGCCGAATCCCGATTGAAGGAGCGCGAGCGCGACAGCTCGTCGGCCGAGGTCGGCGCCTGGGCGGCGATATCGACCAGGGCGTCGTCGCGCAGGACGCGGCTGCGCGGGATGTCACGGGTCTGCGCTTCCACTTCCCGCCAGGCCGACAGGGCGCGCAGCACGGCGAGGAACTTCGGCTTGGTGGAGCGGGTCTTCAGCCGCTTCCAGGACTCCTCCGGCTCGGTCACGTAGGTGGCCATGTCGGTCAGGACCGCCATCTCCTCGTCCAGCCACTCCGAGCGCTTGGTCTTGGCCAACCGCTTTGCCAGCCGCTCGTAGCAGGGCCGCAGGTGGATCACGTCGGCCAGCGCGTAGTCGATCTGGTGCTGCGACAGCGGCCTGTGGCTCCAATCGGTGAAGCGCGAGGTCTTGTCGATGTTCACACCCGTCATCGCCCGCACCAGCCGGTCGTAGCTGACCGCGTCGCCGAAGCCGCAGACCATGGCGGCGATCTGCGTGTCGAACATCGGCGCCGGCACCCGGCCTGCCATATGGACGAAGATCTCGATGTCCTGGCGGGCGGCGTGGAACACCTTGAGCACGTCCGGATTGGCCATCAGGTCGAACAGCGGCGTCAGGTCGATATCCGGCGCCAGGGTATCGACCGCGACCACGTCCTGCGCGCCGGCAAGCTGCACCAGGCAGAGTCGGGAGTAGTAGGTCTTGTCGCGCAGAAATTCGGTGTCGATCGCGACGTAGGGCTCGGCCGCGATTCGCTGGCAAACGGCGGCGAGGGTTTCCGTGTCCGTGACGAGTGTCATGGCGGGTGGTAATACACGAGCTTTGCAGCGGCGCAAGAGCGCGCGCATCCGCGGTTCGTCGCCGCGTCGCCCTCGGGGGTGCCGTGACGCCCACCGATACACTGCCGCATTAAGATACAATTTAGAATAAACTGCGACAGTTGCGCTCGTCCGGCTATTAAGTGAAGATTCACACAGTAAGCACCTGGTGGGACGGGGGATTTCTCATGAAACGCATCATCGCGGTCGCTGCGATGCCATTGCTGCTCGGCGGATGTCTGCCGATTCCTGTGACGATCGCGTCGACCGCAATCTCCGGCATCAGCTACATGAAGACCGGCAAGTTCTCGGCGGATCATGTGCTTTCCGCCTTCATCGAACAGGATTGCGAGTTCAGCCGACCGATCATGGGCGAGGAGATCTGCCACGATATCGACCCGGCCAGCGCCGCCGCCGATGAGCGGGTTGTCGTCGCCGCCTATCCGGGCGATCGGGACGGCGGAAGCTTCCGCTCGAACAACGATCCCGAGATCAGTCTCGGCGCGATGAAGGTCGACGGCTTCCAGAATGAGCCGGCGACGGTGGCGACGGCCCTGACGGTCACCCCGCCGCGCGCGCCGATCGAAACGCCAGGTCTCGCCACGCCGGAGCCGGCGTCGCTTGCCGTGCTCGCCGCTCCGAAAGCGGCTCCGAAATCCGCTCCGACGGCAGCCATGCCGCCGGTGCCGATCGTTCGTCCGGCCTCGATCTCCGGCGCGGCTGCGGCTCCGACGACCGGTTTCTCCGCTCCGATCGAGCCGTGGACGCCGCCCGCGGGCTACACCAAGGGCGACCGCAGCGCGCGGGCCATGCCGGTCGCGCCGACCGCCGAGACGGTCATCGCCGACATGCCGACCGCCGAGACGCCGGCCGCCGACGCTCAGCGCTACGTCGTCGTCGGGTCCGTGCGCGACAGCGACCGGGCCGTGGCCCTGGCGGAGCGTTTTGCCGACCGCATGGCGGAGATCCGCTCGGTCGCGGTGGACGGCCGGGTCTGGCACCGCGTGCTGGTCGGCCCCTACGGGCTGCAGGAGGCACGGGTTACGAAAGCGGATCTAGGCGAGGTCGACGGCCGCCAGCCCTGGATCATCCGCCTCGCGCCGCAGGGCGAACAGGTGGCGATGCGCTGAGGCGCTTCGATCCGGGACCCGGTCGACGGTTTCGACATCGGGGACAGGGCAGGGCGGCTTCAGGCCGCCCTTTTCCGTTGTGAGACCTGACGGGGCGACGGAACTCAGGCGCGGCGCTCGGCCTTGCGCAGGTACATGGTCTCATCGGCGCGGTTCAGCACTTCGGCCGGCCGGTCCTGCGGCCGATAGCTGACCGCGCCGACGCTGGCGGAGACTGGCAGAACCAGCTCGCCCCAGCTCAATCTCGTGGTGTTCAGGCGCTTCTCGAGCCGCCGGGCGCGGATCAGCCCATCCTCCGCGTCGAGGTCCGGCATCAGCACCGCGAACTCGTCGCCGCCCAGGCGGGCCACCGTGTCGCTGGCCCGCACGTCGCGGGTCAGCACGCCGGCCACCAGCCGCAGCAGTTCGTCGCCGGCGGCGTGGCCGTATGTGTCGTTCACCGCCTTGAAGCGGTCCAGGTCGATCATCAGCACGACCCCGCCGGGCCCGTCGTCTCCGTCCTCGCTGTTGCGCTTCTGCTGGGCCATCGACTTGCGCAGCTGCATGTCGAAGCCGCGGCGGTTCATCGCGCCGGTCAGTTCGTCGGTGACGGAGAGGTTCTCCAGCTCGGCGATCCGAAGCTGCTGACGCTCGATGCGCTTCTGCGCTTCGGTCATGGCGACCAGCGCCAGCTTCAGCGCGGCCGTGGTCTCCGATGGGCTGAGCTCCTCGGCATCGTTTGCCGGGTCGAGGGCGCCGTTGAAACGGGCCAGCATGCCCGCCACTTCGGCGTACATGCGGGCGCTCGGGCCGTCCAGGGGCGCGGTCATCAAGCTCGGATCGTGTGACATGGGTCACCTCGCACGTTGGTCACCCCGAGCCATGCATCGGCCGTGCCACGTGCGGCGTTTCTATCTGTCGCGTAAGGGTATGAAACCGTTTATGAATTTCTCGAAGGTGCCCGGGGGGATCCCGCATTGGGAAAAACTTGCCGATGGCGGCACGCGGACAGGGGCCATTTTTCCGCCCTGTTCGCCATGTCATAGTCGGCGGAGAGTGAGATGAAGGAGTGCCATATGTTGGACCGAGCCCGGGCCGCGGCTGTCCTTGCGGTTACCGTGTTGGGCATGACGGCGGTCATGGCCCCGGCTGGCGCCAGCCCGGCGACGGCCGTGGATATCCTGCCGCATCGCGCGCTGTACAAGGTGACGCTGGACCAGGCGTCGTCCGGATCGTCGATCGTCGACGTCCAGGGCCGCATGGGGTTCGAGTGGCGGGACGCCTGCGACGGCTGGGCGGTTGAGCAGCGCTACGCCATGGAGTTCTCGCGCGCCGACGGCGACGGTTCGGTTATCCAGTCGACCTATTCGACCTGGGAATCCAAGGCCGGAGACATCTACCGGTTCTTCGTCAAACGCGACCGCGGCGGCGGCGAGGAGCGGATTGAGGGCAAGGCGGTGATGCCGCTGCCGCTCGGCTCCGGCCCCGGCAGGGTCACGTTCGCCGAGCCCGAGGAGCAGGAACTGAAGCTGCCGAAGGACACGCTGTTCCCGACCGAGCACACGATCCGGATGATCCAGGCCGCGACCTCGGGCAAGCGCTTCCTGCGCGCGCCGGTTTTCGACGGCGGCGAGCCGGAAGCCCCGTCCCTGATCTCGGCCGTGATGGGCAAGGGCAGGAACGACGCCCTGCCGTCGATCAAGGCGGAGGCGGTGCAGGGGACCTACTACCCGTCGCGCCTGGCCTGGTTCGGCCCGGACAGCGAAGGCTCGGAGCCCGATTTCGAGATGAGCATCGAGGTTCTGGCCAACGGCATCGCCCGGATGATCCTGGTGCACTACTCGGACTTCTCGGTCCGCATGAGCCTTGAGGAGGTCGAGGCGCTGCCGGCGCCGGACTGCTGAGGCCCCTTACAGTTCCTCGCCTTCCGGCATCTTGTCGGACGGCTGCTGCCGGATCTTGCGGGCTTTCAGGCCGATCCCCTTGGTGATCGCGGCGTCGCCTAGCTTGGCGCGGACTGCGTCCATGGCGCTCTCCACCTTGCGCCTGGTCTCGAAGCCGGGATCGGCGAGATCGGCCGGATCGGCAAGCTTCTCCCCGGCCAGGTCGCTGACCCCGACGCCGATCAGGCGGAACCGGCGACCGTCGGCCTGCTTCGTCAGGAGGGCGTCGGCGGTGCGGTAGATCCGGTCGGCGAGCTGGGTCGGCGCCATCAGGTGCTGCTGGCGGGTGACGATCTTGAAGTCCTTGGTCTTCAGCTTGAGCGTGACCACCTCGCCGGCGATCGCCTTGCGCTTCAGGCGGCCGGAAACCTCCTCGCTCAGCCGCCAGAGATAGGGGCGCAGTACGTCGATATCGGAGATGTCGGTGTCGAAGGTGGTCTCGTTCGACACGCTCTTCACCACCGATCCGGGCTCGATGCGCCGGTCGTCGCGGCCGCGGGAGAACCGGGAGAGGCGCTGGCCGATGCTGCCGTAGCGGCGCATCAGGTCGGTCTCCTCCATCGGCTGCAGGTCGCCGATGGTGCGGATGCCGTCATCGATCAGCTTGCGCTGGAGGCTCTTGCCCACGCCCCAGAGGATCGAGACCGGCTGCTCCGCCAGGAACGACAGGGCCTCGCCCTGGCCGATGACGTGGAAGCCGCGCGGCTTGTCCAGGTCGGAGGCGACCTTGGCCAGGAACTTGTTGAAGCTGAGGCCGATGGAGACGGTGACGCGGATCGTCTCCTCCACCCGTTTGGCCAGCCGGGCCAGGCTCTCCGCCGGCGGGGCGCGATGCAGCCGCTCGGTTCCGCCCAGGTCCATGAAGGCCTCGTCGATGGACAGCGGCTCCACCATCGGGGTGATCGCCCGCATCATTTCCCGGATCTCTCCGCCGACGGCCGCATACTTCTTCATGTCCGGCTTGATGACCACCGCATGGGGGCAGGCGTCCAGCGCCTTGAACATCGGCATGGCCGAGCGCACGCCGTAGATCCGCGCGACGTAGCAGGCGGCGGAGACCACGCCCCGGTGCCGGCCGCCGACGATCACCGGCTTGTCGAGCAGGGACGGGTCGTCGCGCTTCTCCACGCTGGCGTAGAAGGCGTCGCAGTCCAGATGCGCGATGCTCAGGGAGCGCAGCTCCGGATGGGACAGCACCCGCGGCGAACCGCAGGACGGGCAGCGCGCGGGCGCGCCCGGGCTCCAGCTGAAGCAGTCGCGGCAGAGGGTCTCGCCGGCCGCCATCTCCCGGCTACCCCGTCCCGGCCCGACGTTCCGCCGCCTCATCCGAGCGCCACAGCCAGGCGGCGCCGCGCACGCCGCTGCTGTCGCCATGGACGGGCGGTAGGATGCGGGTGTCGAGCCGGTCGGTGAACACATGGTTCGGCAGGATCTGCGGCAGGCGCTCGTACAGCATCGCGATCCGCGACAGGCCGCCGCCGAGCACGATCACGTCCGGGTCCAGGATGTTGATCACCCCGGCGAGGCCCCGCGCCAGTCGGTCGGCATAGCGTTCCATGTAGGTGCGGGCGTCGGGGGCGCCGGCCTCGGCCGCCTCCGCGATCTGCAGGGCGGTCAGGTCGGGACCGCCGCTCTCGGCGAAGCGCCGGGCCATGCCGGGGCCGGACAGGAAGGTCTCCAGACAGCCACGGCGTCCGCAATAGCAGGCGGGGCCGGGCCGCTCGTCGTCGCGCGGGGCGGGCAGGGGGTTGTGGCCCCATTCCCCGGTCACGCCCATCGGGCCGTCGACCACCCGGCCGTTGATCGCCAGCCCGCCGCCGACCCCGGTGCCGAGGATTACCCCGAAGGCAATGGCCGCGCCCTGTGCCGCGCCGTCGGTCGCCTCGGAGACCGCGAAGCAGTTGGCGTCGTTCTGCACCCGCACCGTGCGCCCCATCGCCGCCGACAGGTCGCGATCCAGGGGGCGGCCGTTCAGCCAGGTGGAGTTGGCGTTCTTCACCACCCCGCTGGCCCGCGACAGGCTGCCGGGAATGCCCACGCCCACCGTGCCGCGGGCGCCGAGCTCCGACTCCAGGGCGCGCACCAGCTCCGCCGCCCCGCGTACGGTGCCCGTGTAGTCCTCCTTTGTGGTCGGAACCCGCCGACGGAGCAGCTCGCGTCCGTCCTCGGCGAGGGCGATCGCCTCGGTCTTGGTACCGCCAAGATCGACGCCTATGCGCAGGTGGCGCTGGATCGGCTTTTGGTGCAAAACTGCCTCATCCGTGTTAAGCCCGTGGATGATGGAATCGGGTTACAGGGCTTGGTATTATCTCTATCCGGCTCGCCGAAACGGGTCGAGTGTATCCCAGAACGGATCAAGGTGGATGAGGGCATGACCTCGGTCGAGACACAGAACGGAAACTCCGGACCGGCTTCGTCCACGCCGAAGACCGTCCTCATTGTCGAGGACAACGAGCTCAACATGAAGCTCTTCCATGACCTGCTGGAGGCTCATGGCTACGACATCATCTGCACGCGGGACGGGATGGACGCCCTGCGGCTTGCACGGGACAAGCGTCCCGATTTGATCCTCATGGACATCCAGCTGCCGGAGGTCTCCGGGCTGGAGGTGACCAAGTGGATCAAGGAGGATGACCGTCTGAAGTCGATCCCGGTGATCGCCGTGACCGCCTTCGCGATGAAGGGCGACGAGGAGAAGATCCGAGAAGGCGGGTGCGAAGCGTATATCGCCAAGCCGATTTCGGTCGGACACTTCCTGGATACCGTAAAAAAGTTCCTGGGATAGAGCCATGCCGGGCCGCGTCCTCGTCGTCGACGATGTGCTGCCGAACGTCAAGCTGCTCGAAGCGAAGCTGACGGCGGAGTATTTCGACGTCCTGTCCGCCTACAACGGTCCGGAGGCGCTCGAGATGATCGAGCGCGAGATCCCGGACATCGTGCTGCTTGACGTCATGATGCCGGGCATGGACGGGTTCGAGGTCTGCCGCCGGATCAAGGCCGATCCGCGCACGACCCATCTGCCGGTGGTCATGGTCACCGCCCTGTCCGACGTGTCGGACCGGGTGCGCGGGATCGAGGCAGGCGCCGACGACTTCCTGACCAAGCCGGTGGTGGACGCCGCC
Organism: Candidatus Endolissoclinum sp.; assembly: GCA_965228445.1. Classification (GTDB taxonomy): domain Bacteria; phylum Pseudomonadota; class Alphaproteobacteria; order Thalassobaculales; family Thalassobaculaceae; genus Thalassobaculum. Next base: position 436,126 of record OZ245813.1, read on the forward strand.
CTGTTCGCGCGGGTCCGCTCGCTGCTGCGCCTGAAGATGATGATGGACGAGTGGCGCCTGCGGGTGGAGACCTCGTCCCAGCTCGGGATGCAGGAACCCCGGGCGATGACCGAGATCGACGTCACCAATGCCCGGGTCCTCGCCATCGAGGACAACCGGATCGACGCCATGAACCTGCGCGAAAGCCTGGCGGTGGACGGCGACACGGTGGAGCAGGCCTCCGACGGAGCGACGGGCTTCGCGAGGGCATCGGCCGAAGAGTTCGACCTGGTGATCTGCAGTCTGAACCTCGCCGGGGACGACGCCTTGCGTCTGGTCTCGCAGTTCCGGGCCGCCGAGGCGACCCGGCATATCCCGATCCTCATGGTCGGCGAGGAGGATCAAACCGAGAAGCTGGCCAAGGCGCTGGATCTCGGGGTGAACGACTACCTGATGAAACCGATTGACCGGAACGAGATGCTGGCGCGGGTGCGCACGCAGATCCGCCGGCGCCGCTATCAGGAGCGGATGCGTGAGACCTACGAGCAGAGCCTCGCCCTGGCGCTCACCGACAGCCTGACGGGCCTGTACAACCGCCGTTACCTGCTGACCCACCTGGGCCGGCTGATGAGCGACACGGCGGAGCGCCAGAAGCCGCTGGCGCTGCTGGTGATCGACGTCGACCACTTCAAGCAGGTGAACGACACCTACGGCCACGGGGCGGGTGACCGGGTGCTGCAGCACATTACCGAGCTGATGCGCAGCAGCGTGCGCAATGTCGACCTGGTGTCGCGGCTCGGCGGCGAGGAGTTCGTCGTGGTGATGCCGGATACGCCGGAACCGTTCGCCCTGGTCGTGGCCGAGCGGCTGCGCGACGTGATCGCCTCCACGCCGCTGAAGCTGGAGGACGGCAGGGAGCTGGGGGTGACGATCAGCATCGGCTGCGCGCTGCGCAACGTCGACGCGGAAGACAGCATCGACAAGCTGATCGGCCGGGCGGACGACGCGCTGTATCAGGCCAAGCGCCAGGGCCGCGACCGGGTGGTTCTGGCCAAGGACGATTCGGCGACGAACGTCAGCGCGGTGAGCTGACCCGGACGATACCCGCCCGGTTAGGCGCGCCGCGGGCCGTCGATCCCTGACACACCGAGTTCAACCGCATCCGAGCTCTTCGGCTCGCGATCCCATCGTTCGGACAAAACAAAAGGGCCGCCCACCGGGCGACCCTCGGGGTCGTCAGCCAGAGGCCAGGATCACTTGATCTTGGCTTCCTTGAACAGCACGTGCTTGCGCGCGACCGGGTCGTACTTGCGCAGCTCGAGCTTCTCGGTCTTGGTGCGCGGGTTCTTCTTGGTCACGTAGAAGTACCCAGTCTCGGCGGTGCTGACCATCTTGATCAGAACGGTCGCGGGCTTCGCCATCTCTCATCTCCTTCGCCTTCGCGGAGGCCGCAAAATAGCTACGGCGCCGCACATGTCAAGCGTGCTGAGTTCGGTACACTAGTTGGGGTTGGCCGGGCGCTCGCCCAGGGCCACGCGCGAGGCGTGGAAGGCGAGCTGGAAGAGCTTGCGGTCCGACAGCAGGCGCAGCGCCAGCCGCGTGTCGCTGTCGGTGGTCGAGGGCGGGTGGTCGGCATGACACCACCCGAGCAGCTTATTGCGCTCGGTCTCGTCCATGCGGGTGACGAACAGGCGCTTCTGCATGGTCTCGCTCAGACGCAACTCGCCCGACTCGAGCGCCGCCGCGCTGATCTCCGGATCGTCGCCGTAGTCCGGGGTGCAGATCGATGGGAACACGCCGAAATCCGAGAGGGCGTAGCCGGACGGCGCATGCATGCGCGCCCAGGTGAGAATCAGTTCGCTGGAGATCGGCGGAATGTCGATCACCCGCTGCACCGTGCCCTTGCCGTAGGACCGGGCGCCGATCACCAGGGCGCGGCCGGAATCCTGCAACGCGGCGGCCACCACCTCGGCGGCAGAGGCCGAGCCGCTGTCGATCAGCACGGCGATCGGCGCCAGGGTGGTGGTGTTGCCGTACTGCGCGTCGTAGCGGTGCCGCGACATGCTGTGGCGGCCCTGAGTCTCCAGGATAATGCCGGTATCGACGAACAGGTCGGCCACCTCCACAGCCTCGTCCAGGGTGCCGCCGCGGTTCTGCCGCAGGTCCAGAATGATGCCGGGCAGCTCCTCGCCCAGGATGCCCTTGGCCTCGCCCAGCGCCTGGGACAGGGCGTTGGCGGTGTCGCTGTTGAAGCCGCTGATCTTGAAATAGGCGATCCCGTCGACCGCGGCGAAGCTGACGGTATCCTCGATCACCCGCTGGCGCAGGATGCGGACGTCGCGCTCCTGCGACCCGCGGGCGACGCGGATGTCGACCGTGGTGCCGATGGCGCCGCGCAGCAGGTTGGCGGTCGTCTCCATGTCCTTGTCGGCGACCGACCGGCCGTCGACCGCGACGAAGCGGTCGCCGACCTTCAGCCCGGCGCCGTCGGCAGGCGATCCCCGGAAGATCGACGCCACGATGACGGATCCGTCGGCCTCGCCGATGGTGACGCCGATCCCGGTATAGCCCTTGCGCGCCGCCCGGCCGGCCCGGGTTTCGGAGGCGTTGTGGTAGCGCGAGAAGCGGTCGAGCTTGCCGGTGATCGCGTCGAAGGCGACCTCGTAGATCCGGTCGGCATCGGTGTCGGCGAGCGCCGCCGAGCGTTTGCGCGCCGACTCGATCGCCGCCGCGGTGAGCCGGGCCCACTGGGTCGGATTGTCGTCGGCCGGCACGGTGAACTTGGCGAAGGGCGTGCCCGCATCGGTGACGATCAGCGAGTCGCCGCGCCGCACGAAGTCGATCGCCTGGTCCAGGGCCGCGACCCCGTCCAGCGCGGCAAGCGCCAGCGACTGGGTGGGGACCGGTTCGACATAGAGGTCGGCGATACCTTCGTAGCCAATGGAGAAGGCTTCCGCCCCGGTATCCATGGCGAACGAGGCCGGCCCGCCGGATTCTGGCCGCGCGCCGGTGCAGGATCCGAGCAGCAGCAGGGCCAGACCGGCAGCACCGAGCCGCCGCAGGGCAACGGACGGGAACGTGTTGAGCGGCGAGAACCGACCGGGCTTAAACATTCACGGGCACTCGGCAATACGCATGGAATCAGGTTTCCGCGATGCACCAACAATGCTGCAAATCCGGGGGTGAATCAATCGCGACCACCGGACGGCGCGGCGGTGTCACCGCCGCTTGCGACCCTTGTGCGGCCGCCCGCGGGCCTGGGGCCGGCGCTTCGGTCCCCCATGACGCCGTCCGCCGCGCGGCCCGGTGCCCTGCTCGCCGCCGGAGACGATCTCCACCACGATCCCGCCGGAGGCCGGATCGGCATCGACCAGCCTGACCTCGACCCGGTCCCCCATGCGGAAGACCCAGCCGTGGGACCGGCCGGTCAGCGTGTGGTGGACGTCGTCGTGGTCGTAATAGTCGTCCGGCAGGGAGCGGATCGGCACCAGCCCGTCGGCGCCGGTCTCGTCCAGGGTGACGAACACGCCGAACTTGGTAACGCCATTGATCCGGCCGGGGAAGACGCCGCCGACCCGGTCGGACAGATGGCGGGCGAGGTAGCGGTCGAGTGTCGTGCGCTCGGCCACGGCGGCGCGGCGCTCGGTCATGGAGATGTGCTCGCCCCATTCCTGAAACGAACCGTCATCGTCCGGCAGCAGGCCGTCGTCGCCGAACTTCAGGCCGCGGATCAGCGCGCGGTGCACCAGCAGGTCGGAATAGCGGCGGATCGGCGAGGTGAAATGGGCGTATTTGGTCAGCGCCAGGCCGAAATGCCCCAGATTCTCCGGCGCATAGACCGCCTGGGACTGGGAGCGCAGGACCAGCTCGTTGACCATGCGCTCATGCGGTTCGCCCTTCACCTTGGCCAGCACGCCGTTGAAGGTCTTCGGCCGCACCACCTGGCCCTTGGCGAAGGCGATGCCGAGTCCGTCCAGCACCTCGCCCAGGGCGGCGACCTTCTCCGGATCCGGCGTCTCGTGCACCCGGTACATGCAGGGCTGACGGCGGTCCTCAAGGGTCTCGGCGGCGCAGACATTCGCCAGCACCATGAACTCCTCGATCAGCATATGGGCGTCCAGCCGCTCTCGGATGCCGATCTCGGTGATGTTGCCGGCCTCGTCGAGGATGACCCGCTTCTCCGGCAGTTCGATGTCCAGCGCGCCCCGCTCCGCCCGCGCCTTGCGCAGGGCCTCGAAGGCGCCGTAGAGCGGCTCCAGCACGCCGTCCGGAATGCCCTCTTTGCTGCCGCCGTCGCGGGCCTGCTGGACCTGGCGGTAGGTGAGGCGGGCCTGGGAGCGCATCAGGCCGCGCATGAACTTGTGGCGGCGCTTGTTGCCCTCGGCGTCGATGACGATCTCCACCGCCATGCAGGCGCGGTCCTCGTCGGGACGCAGGGAGCACAGGCCGTTGGACAGGGCCTCCGGCAGCATGGGCACGACCCGGTCGGGGAAATAGACCGAGTTGCCGCGCTTCAGCGCCTCGCGGTCCAGCGCATCGCCGGGGCGCACGTAATGGGCCACGTCGGCGATGGCGACCAGCAGGCGGTAGCCGCCGGGATTGGCCGGGTCGTCGTCGGCCTCGGCGAAGACCGCGTCGTCGAAGTCGCGCGCATCGATGCCGTCGATGGTCACCAGCGGGATGGCGCGCAGGTCGGTGCGCTTGCCGAGCGCCACTGGCTTCGCCTTTTCCGCCAGCGCCTCGGCGGCTTCCGGGAAGACGTCGGGAATTTCCTGCTCGTGGATGGCGATGCGGCTGAAGGAGCGCGGATCGGCGGCACCGGCGAACCGCTCGATCACCCGGCCGACCGGCAGGCCGAGCCGACCCTTGGGCATGATCTCGACGGTGACCAGATCGCCGGTGACGGCGTCCTTCTCGTCGCCCTTGGGGATGCGGATCTCGGACTTCGCCTTCTTGTCGGTCGGGCGTACCCGGCCGCCGCTGTCGGTCTTCTCGAACACGCCGAAGGTGCGGGCGGCGGTACGGCCGAGCCGGCGGATGACCCGGGCGAGGTAGGAGGCCTCGCCCCGGCGCTCCAGGCGGCACAGGGCGCGGTCGCCGGGCCCCATGGGGCCGGAGCGGCGGTCGGCGAGCAGATGGATGCGCGGCGCCGGATCCTCGGCCTCACGGCCGACCGCCCGGGCCAGTACCTCGCCGTCCGAATCGGTCCCGGTCACTTCCAGCACGGTGACTTCGGGCAGGGCGCCCGGCGGGGCGACCTTGCGCTTGCGGCCCAGATCCAGGTCGCCGGCCTCGGCCATCTCCTTCAGCAGGCCGCGCAGCTCCGCGCGCATCGGCCCCTTGATGTCGAAGGCGCGGGCGATCTCGCGACGGCCGACCGGCGTCGGGCTGTCCTCGACGAAGGCGAGGATCTGCTCGCGGGTGGGAAGCTGGGCGGGGGGACGGGCCACGTCGTCCGGGCTCAGCTTCCCGTCGTCCCGGCGGAATCCCCGTCGGCGGCCTTCTTGGCCGGGGCTTTCTTCGCCGGGGTCTTCTTCGCGGCCGTCTTCTTCTTCGGCGCCGCCTTCTTGGGCGCCGGCTTGTCGCCGTCGTCCGTCTTGGCATCCGCCTTCTTCGCGGTCGTCTTCTTCGCCGTAGTTTTCTTCGTTGCGGTCTTCTTGGCGGCGGCCTTCTTCGGCGCGCCCTTGCCGCTCTTCTCGGCCTTGGCGTTCAGCAGCTCGATCGCCCGCTCCAGGGTGATGTCGTCCATCTCCTCGCCCTTCGGCAGGGTGGCGCGCAGGGAGCCGTGCTGGGCGTAGGGGCCGTAGCGGCCGGCCTGGACCGTCACCGGCTTGCCGTCCACCGGATGGTCGCCCAGCGGGCGGCCCGGCTTCTTCTTCGACCCCTTCTCGGCGATGATCTGCACCGCGTGGTTCAGGCCGATGGTCAGCACGGTGTCGTCGCCCGGCAGGCTGACATAGCTGCCGGCATATTTCAGATACGGACCGAAACGGCCGATGCCGGCCTGGATCATGTCCTTGGTCTCGGGGTGTTCGCCGACCGGGCGGGGCAGGGAGAGCAGGGCGAGGCCTTTCTCCAGGTCGATATCGGCGGGCGGCATCTGCTTGGGCAGCGAGGCCCGTTTCGGCTTCTCCTTGGAGCCTTCCTCGGGCTCGCCGAGCTGCACATAGACGCCGTAGGGGCCCTTCTTCAGGCTGACATCCTTGCCGGTGGCCGGATCCTGGCCGAGCACGCGGGGCAGGGTGCCGCCCTCGCCCTCGCCGTCGACCGGACGGCCGCCGGCGGCCTCGCCGAGCTGGCGGGTGAACTTGCAGTTCGGATAGTTCGAGCAGCCGATGAAGGCGCCGAACTTGCCGAGACGCAGCGACAGGTTGCCGTCGCCGCAGCTCGGGCACTCGCGGGCGGGCTGGCCGTCCGGTCCCTTCGGGAAGAAGTGGTCGGCCAGTTCGGCGTCGAGCTTCTCGATGACGTCGCCGATCGACAGGTCCTTGGTGCCGTCGACCGAGCCCTTGAATGCCGACCAGAAGTCGCGCAGCACCTGGCGCCAGTCGATCTGACCGTCCGACACGTCGTCGAGCTGGGTCTCCAGGTCGGCGGTGAAGTTGTACTGGACGTAGCGCTCGAAGAAGCTGGACAGGAAGGTGGTGACCAGCCGGCCCCGGTCCTCCGGCACGAACCGGCGGCGGTCCAGGCGCACGTATTCGCGGTCCTGCAGCACCTGCAGGATGCTGGCATAGGTGGACGGCCGGCCGATGCCGAGCTCCTCCATCTTCTTCACCAGGCTGGCTTCCGAATAGCGCGGCGGCGGCTGGGTGAAGTGCTGCTCCGGGGTGACCTCCTGGCGGGTGACCGCATCGCCGCCGGTCACGGCGGGCAGGATCTTGTCGCTTTCGTCGTCACCGCCGCCGAGATCGGCGCTCTCGCTGTCGTCGCGATCCTCGCGGTACAGCTTCAGGAAGCCGTCGAAGGCGATGACCGAGCCGGTGGCCCGCAGCACGCTGCGGCCGCCTTTGTCGGTCACGTCGATGGTGGTCTGGTCGAGTTCGGCGCTGGCCATCTGGCTGGCGACGGCGCGCTTCCAGATGAGCGAGTACAGCTTCCACTGATCCGGATCGAGGCGCGAGCGCAGCATCTCCGGCGTGCGGGTCACGTCGGTCGGGCGGATCGCCTCGTGCGCCTCCTGGGCGTTCTTCGCCTTGGTGCTGTAGACCCGCGGCGTGTTCGGCAGGTAGCGGTCGCCGTATTCGCCGCCGATCGAGCGGCGGATCTGGGTGATCGCCTCCGGCGACATCTGCACGCCGTCGGTTCGCATATAGGTGATGAGACCGGTGGTCTCGCCGCCGATATCGACACCCTCGTAGAGCCGCTGGGCGAGCTGCATGGTGCGGGTCGCGCCGAAGCCGAGCTTGCGCGAGGCCTCCTGCTGCAGCGTGGAGGTGGTGAAGGGCGGGGCCGGGTTGCGCTTGACCCGCTTCTTCTCCACCGAGCCGATGGTGAAGCTGCCGGCCTCGATCGCGGCGACGGCGGCCTTGGCCTCCGCTTCAGACTTGATGTCCAGCCGGTCGAGCTTCTTGCCGTCCAGATGGGTCAGGCGCGCGGTGAAGGTCTTGCGTTCCTCGGTGCGGAACACGGCTTCGACCGACCAGTATTCCTGGGCGACGAAGCGCTCGATCTCGGACTCCCGCTCGCAGACCAACCGCAAGGCGACGGACTGTACGCGGCCGGCCGAGCGGGCGCCCGGCAGTTTGCGCCACAGCACCGGCGACAGGGTGAAGCCGACCAGATAGTCGAGCGCCCGGCGCGCCAGATAGGCGTCGATCAGGTCCTGGTCGAGGTCGCGCGGATGGGCGATGGCGTCTAGCACCGCGTCCTTGGTGATGGCGTTGAAGGCCACCCGCTTGACGTCGATGTCCTTCAGCACCTTGCGCTCGTCCAGCACGTTGCGGATGTGCCAGCTGATCGCCTCGCCCTCGCGGTCGGGGTCAGTGGCGAGGATGAGCTGCTCGGCGCCCTTCACGGCGTCGGCGATCGCCTTGACCTGCTTCTCGGAGCGCTGGTCGGTCTGCCACAGCATCTGGAAGTCATGGTCCGGATCGACGGATCCGTCCTTCGGTGGCAGGTCCCGGATGTGGCCGTAGCTCGCCAGCACGTGATAGTCGCTGCCGAGATACTTGTTGATGGTTTTGGCCTTGGCCGGGGATTCGACGACAACGACTTTGGTCATACGTACCGTTCGCTTTCCCAGGAACCGGCCCGAACCCTGGCCGGCGGAAAAGCCGGGCGGTCAGGTCGGTATGTCCATTCGCCGCGACACCTGATTTCCGGGATGACGGTCAATAAGCCCCGCAAGCTCCGCCTCCAGAAGCACCGTCGCGACGATCGGAGCCGACAATTGGCACCCGCGGATCAGTTCGTCAACCGCGACCGGTTCCGAGCTCAGCGCTTCCAGGATCCGACGACGGACAGTGTCACCGACCTCTATCGCGGACGATTCAAGGGGTTCGCCGCCATACGAGCCCTCCCAATCCGGCCCCGTCGGTTCGCCCAATTTTCTCTGGGGCAATCCGTCCAGAACCCGCAGGACATCGACCGCAGACTCGACGAGGAAGGCCGCTCCCTCCTTAATCAGACCGTTGGTGCCGCCGCAGCGCGGGTCGAGCGGGGAGCCCGGGACGGCGAACACCTCGCGGCCCTGATCCAGCGCCCGCCGCGCGGTGATCAGCGAGCCGGAGCGGGCCGCCGCCTCGACCACGAGCACACCGAGGCTGAGCCCGGCGATGATCCGGTTGCGCGAGGGGAAATGCCGCGCCTGGGGCGTGGTGCCGACCGGCTGCTCGGCGATGATGGCGCCGGCGTCGGCGATGCGCCGGAACAGCTCGGTGTGCTCCGGCGGGTAGACCACGTCGATCCCGCCGGCCACCACGGCGATCGTGCCGCATTCCAGCGCGCCTTCATGGGCGGCACCGTCGATCCCGCGGGCCAGACCGGACGCGACGGCGTAGCCGCCCTGGCCGATCTCGCGGGCCAGCGCATGCGCCAGCTTCCTGCCGTTCATCGAGGCATTGCGGGCACCGACCACCGCCACGGTACGCTCGGCCGGCAGATGGGCATGGCCGATCAGGGAGAAGGCCCCCGGCGCATCCTCGATCGCCGCTAGGGCGGGCGGATAGGCGGGGTCGCCGAAAACGACGAGGGAGGCGCCGGCACGGGCGTTGTCCTCGACCTCGCGCTCAGCCGCCGGAACACCGGGGACCCGCAGCGGACTGCGCCGCCCGCCGCGCCGCGCCAGATCGGGCAGAGCGGCGATCGCGCGCTCGGCGCTGCCGAAGCGGTCCAGGAGCTGGCGGAAGGTGATCGGCCCGACATTCTCGGTGCGGATCAGCCGCAGTCGGGCGATCCGCTCCCGCTCGGCAAGCGGGGTGGGAGCGGGGAGGCGCGCGGTGGAGAAGGGCATCGGCCGGTTCCCTGTCGATCGAGGTCGCAGGGGCTATGGCAGGGCCGGGGCCGTTTGAGGAACGTTGCGGTGCCGGAACGAGGTCGGCGGCGTGAAACCGGCTCCGCGGTTTCACTTCTTGCCGAAGCTGATCTTGCTTTCCTGGCCCTTGAGCAGGCGGCGGATGTTCTGGTGATGGCGCAGCCAGATGATCGCGGCGATCACGCCGCCGGCCTGGGCGATCTGCGGGCCTTCCAGGTGCCACGCCAGGAACGGGGCGACGGCCAGGGCCACCAGCGCGGCGGCCGAGGAGTATCGGAACACGAAGGCGATCGCGAGCCACAGGCCGCAGACGACGACACCCACATTCGGCACCAGCGCGAGCCAGACGCCGATGGCGGTCGCCACGCCCTTGCCGCCCTTGAACTTGAGCCAGACCGGGAAGCAGTGGCCGAGCACGGCGCCGACCGCGGCGAGGATCGCCATGTCGGTGCCGAACTGCCAGCCGACCGCGACAGCCAGCAGGCCCTTGCCGCCATCCAGCAGCAGGGTGGCCGCGGCCAGGCCCTTGCGTCCGGTGCGCAGGACGTTGGTGGCGCCGATGTTATGCGAGCCGATGGCCCGGATGTCGCCCAGCCCGGCGAACCGGGTGAGCACCAGCCCGAACGGGATGGAGCCCACCAGATAGGCCAGCAGGAAGCCGGCATAGAACGGCCACGTGTATTCGATCGGTCCGAGAGGATCAGGCATCGACAAAAGCTCTGCGTCGTATCGGAGGCGGTGCCTCGGTCTCTACATCATACACGGTCGTCCCGCGATAGACCGTGCGCCAGACGCGCCCCTCGACGGGACGGCCGTCGAACGGCGTGTTGCGGGACTTCGAGGCGAAACGCTCCGGCTCGACCTTGCCGGCGCGGTTCAGGTCGAAGATCACCAGATCGGCGTCGCCGCCGACCGCCAGGGTGCCGTAGGGCAGGCCCAGGATCCGCGCCGGGGCGACAGTGAGCCGGTGCAGCAGGTCGATCAGCGCCATCGCCTCGGTATGGACCAGTTCCAGGCTGACCGCCAGCAGCGTCTCCAGGCCGACCCCGCCAGGCAGCGCCTGGGAGAACGGGACGCGCTTGCTGTCCTGGTCGTGCGGGGAGTGGTCGCTGGCGATGGCGTCGATCGTGCCGTCGGCGAGGCCGGCGACGACCGCCAGCCGGTCCTGTTCGCTGCGCAGCGGCGGCGAGAGCCGGGCGAAGGTGCGGTAGTCGACGACGGCGCCCTCGTTCAGCGCGAAATAGGGCGGGGCGGTGTCGCAGGTCACCGGCAGGCCGCGCTTCTTGGCCTGGCGGATCGCTTCCACAGCGGCCCCGGTCGACAGATGGGCGGCGTGGTAGCTGCCGCCGGTAAGCTCCACCAGCCGCAGGTCGCGCTCTACCATCATCACCTCGGCCACCGCCGGGATGCCGGACAGGCCCAGTCGCGTCGCGGTCTCGCCCTCGTTGGCCGAGCCCTCGCGGGCCAGGGCCGGGTCCTCGGGATGCTGGACGATGGTGCGCTTGAAGATGCTGGCGTAGGACAGCGCCCGGCGCATCACCAGGGCGTCGGCGATGGCGTGCTCGCCGTCGGTGAAGGCCACCGCCCCGCTGTCGGCCAGCATGCCGAACTCGGTCATCTCCTCGCCGCGCAGCCCCTTGGTGGCGGCGGCATAGGGATGCACGTTGGCGATCCCGACCTCCAGCGCCCGGCGCTCGACGAACTCCAGCAGCGACACGTCGTCGATGATCGGGTTGGTGTTCGGCAGGGTGGCGAAGCTGGTCACCCCGCCGGCGACCGCCGCCTTCTGGGCCGAGGCCAGGGTCTCCATATGCTCGTCGCCCGGCTCGCGGACCTGCACGCGCATATCGACCAGCCCGGGCGCCAGGCAGCGGCCGGCGCAGTCGACCACTTCGGCATCGGCCTGAAGCGCGTCCACGAAGAGATCCGGGCCGAGTTCGGCGATCTTGCCGTCGCGGACCAGCAGCGCGCCATTGGCGTCCAGCCCGCTGGCCGGATCCAGCAGGCGCGCGTTCTTGAAGAGGGTCGGCCTCATTGGTTCTTCGCCCAGGGTTCGGTCTGATTGGTCACCAGGATGTCGAGGATCGCCATGCGCACGGCGACGCCCATCTCCACCTGCTCGCGGATCAGCGAGCGGTCGATGTCGTCGGCCACCAGGCTGTCGATCTCCACCCCGCGGTTCATCGGGCCCGGATGCATGATCAGCGCGTCCGGCTTGGCCGCCTGGAGCTTGTCCACGTCGAGGCCGAAATAGCGGAAATACTCGCGCACCGACGGCACGAAGGAACCGCGCATCCGCTCGGTCTGCAGCCGCAGCATCATGACGATGTCGCAGCCGGCAATGCCGCGCTCCATGTCATGGTGGATCTCCACCCCCATGCGCTCGATCCCGCTGGGCAGCAGGGTCGGCGGCGCGACGAGACGGACGCGCGCACCCATGATCGACAGCAGGTGGATGTTGGAGCGGGCCACCCGGCTATGGGCTACGTCGCCGCAGATCGCGACCTCCAATCCCTCCAGATGCCCCTTGCGCCGCCGGATGGTCAGCGCGTCGAGCAGCGCCTGGGTAGGGTGCTCGTGGCTGCCGTCGCCGGCATTGATCACCGAGCAGTTCACCTTCTCCGACAGGAGCTGCACCGCGCCCGATTCCGAATGCCGGACCACCAGGGCGTCGGGGTGCATCGCGTTCAGCGTCATGGCGGTGTCGATCAGGCTCTCGCCCTTCTTGATCGACGAGGTGCCGACGGACATGTTGATCACGTCGCCGCCGAGCCTCTTGCCGGCCAGCTCGAAGCTGGTGCGGGTTCGGGTGGAGTTCTCGAAGAACAGGTTGATCACCGTGCGGCCGCGCAGGCTGGACACTTTTTTGTCCAGCTGGCGGTTCTGGGCGACGAAGCGCTCCGAGCGGTCGAGCAGAAGATCGATATCCGGTCGGGTCAGCCCCTCGATGCCGAGCAGGTGACGGTGGGGGTACGTACGGCCGTCATCATCGGATGCGGGCGTCGCGAGCTGGGAAAGGGCGTCGGTCATTAAAGGGGCTGTATATGCCTCGTTGCCGGCATGAGCAACCGCGCCCCGGCAGAAACCGACACGGAAAATCAGATCACCTTTGCATCCCGCAGTTTGGCGACCGCGTCGGCGTCGAGCCCGAGCTCGCCGGTCAGCACCTCGTCGGTATGCTGGCCGAGAATCGGGGGCGGGCGGCGATAGGTGGCGGGCGTCTCCGACAGCTTCAGCGGATAGGCGATCGCCGGCACGCCCTCGGGTGTCAGCGCGTGCCCGGGGATGCTGGTCGCCATGCCGCGGGCCTGGACCTGCGGGTCGGCGAAGACCCGGTCGATGGTGTTCACCGGGCCGCAGGGCACCTTGGCGGCTTCCAGGGCGGCGACCCAGTCGTCGGTGGTGCGGGTGGCGAAGATCGCCGAGAGTTCGGCGCGCAGGGCGTCGATATTGGCCAGCCGGGAGCGGTTGTCGACGAACCGGGGATCCTCGCCCAGCTCGGACCGTCCGGCGACCGCCAGGAAGGCCTGGAACTGACGGTCGGCGCCGCAGCCGAGGATGACGAAGCCGTCGGAACTGGCGAAGACCTCGTAGGGGGCCACGTTCGGATGGGCGTTGCCGAGCCGGCCGGGCACCACGCCGCCGACCAGGTAGTTCATCGCCTGGTTCATCAGCCACGACACCTGGGTGTCGAGCAGGGCGGCGTCGATATGCTGGCCCTGGCCGGTGGCGTCGCGGTGGCGCAGGGCGGCCAGGATCGCGCTGGTGGTGTACATGCCGGTCATCATGTCGGCGATGGCGACGCCCACCTTGGTCGGCTGGCCGGTCGGATCGCCGGTCACGCTCATGATCCCGCCCATGGCCTGAGCCAGCAGGTCGTAGCCCGGGCGCGGCGCATAGGGGCCCGTCTGCCCGAAGCCGGTGACGCTGGCGTAGACCAGGCGCGGGAAGCGCTCCTTGATCTGGTCGTAGGCGAGGCCGTGGCGGGCGAGATCGCCGACCTTGTAGTTCTCGACGAAGACGTCGGCGGTCTCCAGCAGCCTGAAGAGGATCTCGCGGCCCTCTTCCTGGGTGAAGTCGAGGGTGATGGAGCGCTTGTTGCGGTTGGTGCCGAGGTAATAGGCGCTTTCGGTGGTGTCGTTGCCGTCCCCGTCCTTCAAGAAGGGCGGGCCCCAGCGCCGGATATCGTCGCCGGCGCCCGGCCGCTCGATCTTGATCACGTCGGCGCCGAGATCGCCCAGGGTCTGGGTGGCGATCGGGGCGGCGAGGATGCGCGAGGCGTCGACGATGCGGATGCCGTCCAGCGCCATCGGGGTGGAGGCCATGGGAGTGGCGGGGGTGGTGTCGGTCATGCGGGCGGCCTCGGCAGAGCGGCGGGACGATCTTGGTAGATCACGCCGAATGCCGCGGCAATGGGCCGGGTGCGGCGGTTTCATCTGATGAATTTCTTCGCAGCAGGGGCGGCCCTTCGACACGGCCCCTGGATCAACCCCGGATCTAATCCGGGACGGGGCGTGTCGAGGGAGCGGGCCAGGGATCACTAATTGTTCTCCCGTCTTCCCGGCCATGCGCCGGGATCCAGCAGAAGGGCCGCCGGAACCGTTGGAGATGATCTACCGGCGTTCCATCACACGGATGTCTGGGTCCCGGCGCGGGGGCCGGGAGGACGGGGGGAGGAGGCGGTACCGCCCCCTAAACCAGCGCCAGGAACACCGGCAGGGTCACCGCCGCCACGATCACCTGGGTGGTCAGGATCGCCGCCATCAGCTCGTGATCGCCGCCCAATTGCCGGGCGAAAACGTAGGACGACGCGGAACTCGGCAGCGCGTTGAACAGCACGGCGACCGCCAGCGGCACCCCGGTGACGCCAAGCGGCACCGCGAGCGCGATGGTCAGCGCCGGCAGGGCCACCAGCTTCACCGCGTTCGACAGCACCAGCGCCGGCCAGCCGCGCTTCAGCACCGCGAAACGTAGCCCGGCGCCGACCGCCAGCAGGCCCAGTGCCAGGGCGGCGCTGCCGAGTTTCTCCAGCCCGTCGGCGATCAGCGAATGGAGGCCGATGCCGGTGGCGTTCAGCGCGATGCCGATCATGCAGGCGAGGAAGATCGGGTTCTTCAGCATCGCCCAGAACACCCGCAGGCCTGTCACCGGTTCGCGCCCGGCCATGCGGGTCAGCACCCAGATGGAGATCGAGTTCACCAGCGGAATCACCGCCGCGATGCCGGCGGCGGCGAGCGCCTCGCCCTCGTCCCCGTAGAGCGCACCGACGCTGGCCACGCCGATATAGGTGTTCTGCCGGATCGCCCCCTGGATGACGCTGGTAAAGGCCGGGCCGTCGATGCGGGTGAGACGGTGGATCGCGAGCAGAAAGACCGTGGCGAGGATCACCGCCCCGGCCATGGCGATCACCATCGGGCCGATCGTGTAGTCGGAGAGGTCGGTGCCGCCGAGCTTCAGCACCAGCAGGGCCGGCAGCAGCAGCCAGTAGGTGAGCTGCTCCACCCCCCGCCAGCCGTCGTCCCCCAGCGGTCCGATCCGTCCCAGGACCGCGCCGAGGACGATCAGGCCGAAGACGGGGAGGAGGGCGGTCAAAGAGCGTCCAGCGCCGACTGAAGAATGTACGCCGCCGCCGCCGCGTCGATCGATTCGCCGCGGCGCTTGCGGCTGAGGTCCTCGGCGATCATCGCCCGCTCCACCGCCTGGCTGCTCATGCGCTCGTCCTGGAAGATGGTCGGCAGGTTGTGGCGCTTCAGAAGTTCCTCGGTGAGGTCCCGGGTCGACTGGCAGCGCGGACCCTCGGTGCCGTCCATGTTCAGCGGCAGTCCGATGACGAAGCCGCCGACCCCGCGATCCTCGGCGATCTTGATCAGCGCGTCGGCATCGGCCGAGAACTTCTTGCGCCGGATCGTCGTCACCGGGGCGGCGACGCGCAGGGCGGCATCGGAAATGGCGACGCCGATGGTCTTCGAGCCGAAATCGAGGCCGATCAGACGGGCGCCGGGGGCGAGAAGGCGAACGAGGTCGCCGGGCTTGCAGATGGGCATGGGCGGTGCTAGCTTCCGCGCTTCCAAACGGCGGAAATCCGCCGTTTTTCGCGCTCCTGAGAATAACTGGGACGGTCTTAGCCCATGTCGCTCGACAAGGCCACTGTCGCGTCAATCGCGAATCTCGCACGGATCAAGGTATCTGACGACCGCCTGGAGGCGATGGTCGGCGATCTGAACGCCATTCTCGGCTTCGTCGAGCAGCTCGACGAGGTCGATACCTCCGGCGTCGAACCACTCGCCAGCGTGACCGGCCATACCCTGCCGCAACGCGAGGACGCGGTCACCGACGGCGGGTATCAGGCCCGCGTCACCGCGAACGCGCCCGACTCCGCCCATGGTTTCTTTGTCGTGCCGAAGGTTGTCGAGTAATGAGCGATCTGTTGGACCTGAGCCTGGCCGACGCCAAGGCCAAGCTCGCCGCCAAGGACATCTCGAGCACCGAGCTGACCAAGGCCTATATCGCCCGCATGGAGGCGACGGCGGACCTGAACGCCTACATCACCACCACGCCGGACAAGGCGCTGCAGATGGCCGAGCAGGCCGATGCGCGCCTGGCCAAGGGCGAGGGCGGGGCGCTGGAGGGCATTCCGCTGGCCATCAAGGACCTGTTCTGCACCGAGGGCGTGCAGACCACGGCTGCCAGCCACATCCTGGACGGGTTCATCCCGCCCTATGAATCGACGGTGACCACGAACCTGTGGAACGCCGGCGCGGTGCTGCTGGGCAAGACCAACCTGGACGAGTTCGCCATGGGCTCGTCCAACGGCACCTCCTATTACGGCGCGGTGGAGAACCCGTGGCGTTCGACCGATGCGCCCGACAAGAAGCGGGTGCCGGGCGGGTCGTCCGGCGGCTCGGCGGCGGTCGTCGCCGCGCGCTCGGCCCTGGCCGCGACGGGCACCGATACCGGCGGCTCGATCCGCCAGCCGGCCAGCCTCACCGGCATCGTCGGGCTGAAGCCGACCTATGGCCGCTGCTCGCGCTGGGGCATCGTCGCCTTCGCCTCGTCGCTCGACCAGGCCGGCCCGATGGCCCGTACGGTGGAGGACGCCTCCCTCCTGCTGCAGTCGATGGCCGGTCACGACCCGAAGGACTCGACCTCGGCGGCGGAAGCCATGCCGGACCTGTCGGCGGCCCTGAACCAGGGTGTGAAGGGCCTGCGCATCGGCGTTCCGGCCGAGTACCGGGTCGACGGCCTGCCCGACGAGATCTCCAAGGTCTGGCAGCAGGGTATCGACTGGCTTAAGGCCGAGGGTGCCGAGATCGTCGACATCTCCCTGCCGCACACCAAATACGCGCTGGCGACCTACTACATCATCGCCCCGGCCGAGGCCTCGTCCAACCTGGCGCGCTATGACGGCGTGCGTTACGGCCTGCGGGTCGATGGCGGCAGCCTGGCCGAGATGTACGCCAACACCCGGGCCGAGGGCTTCGGCGACGAGGTGCAGCGCCGGGTGCTGATCGGCACCTATGTGCTCTCCGCCGGCTATTACGACGCCTATTACCTGAAGGCCCAGAAGGTCCGCGCCCTGCTGCGCCGCGACTTCGACCAGGCCTTCGAGAAGGTCGATGCCATCCTGACGCCGACGGCGCCGTCGGATGCCTTCGCCATCGGCGAGAACGAGGACGATCCGGTCAAGATGTACCTGCAAGACGTGTTCACCGTGCCCGCCAGCCTCGCCGGCCTGCCCGGCATCTCCGTGCCCGCCGGCCTGTCGGCGCGCGGCCTGCCCATGGGGCTGCAGGTGCTGGGCCGCATGTTCGACGAGGCTTCCGTGGTCCGGGTCGGCCGGGCGCTGGAACGGGCGGCGGACTTCAAGGCCGTGCCGGCCATGGTGCGGGAGGGCTGATCGATGACCGAGCCGTATCGCATCAAGGGTGAGACGGGCGAGTGGGAGGTCGTGCTCGGCCTCGAGGTGCATGCCCAGGTGATCTCCAAGGCCAAGCTGTTCTCCGGATCGGCCACCGCGTTCGGCGCGGAGGCGAACACCCAGGTCAGCCTGGTCGACGCCGCCATGCCGGGCATGCTGCCGGTGATCAATCGGGAATGCGTCGAGCAGGCGGTGCGCACCGGTCTGGCGCTGAAGGCCAAGATCAACCTGCGCAGCGTGTTCGACCGCAAGAACTACTTCTACGCCGATCTGCCCCAGGGCTATCAGATCAGCCAGTACAAGGACCCGATCGTCGGCGAGGGCGAACTGCTGCTCGACCTGCCGGACGGCTCGACCAAGTCGGTCGGGATCGAACGGCTGCACCTGGAGCAGGACGCAGGCAAGTCGCTGCACGACCAGCATCCGCAGAAGACCTATATCGACCTGAACCGGTCGGGTGTGGCGCTGATGGAGATTGTCTCCAAGCCGGATCTCTCCTCCCCGGAGGAGGCCGGGCTCTACGTGAAGAAGCTGCGCTCGATCCTGCGCTATGTCGGTACCTGCGACGGCAACATGCAGGAAGGCTCCCTGCGCGCCGACGTGAACGTGTCGGTGCGCAAGCCGGGCGACCCGCTGGGCACGCGCTGCGAGATCAAGAACATGAACTCGGTGCGCTTCATCTATCAGGCGATCGAGTACGAGGCGCGGCGCCAGATCGAGATCCTGGAGAGCGGCGGCGAGATCGACCAGGAGACCCGCCTGTTCGACACCGGCCGAGGCGAGACCCGTTCCATGCGCTCCAAGGAGGACGCGCACGACTACCGTTACTTCCCGGACCCGGACCTGCTGCCGCTGGTGCTGGAGCAGGCGCGGGTGGATGAGTTGGGCAAGGATCTGCCGGAGCTGCCGGACGTCAAGAAGGCCCGGTTCATGTCGGCATTCGGTCTGTCGGCCTATGATGCCGCCATCCTGGTGGAGGAGCGCGCCACCGCCGACTGGTACGAGCAGCTCGCCAAGGGCCGCGATCCGAAGATCGCTGCCAATTGGATGATCTCCGAACTGTTCGGCGCGCTGAACAAGGCCGGCAAGGACCTGTCCGACAGCCCGGTCTCGGCCGATGCGCTGGGCGGGCTGGTCGACCTGATCGGCGACGGCACGATTTCCGGGCGGATCGCCAAGGAGGTCTTCGCCGAGATGTTCGAGACCGGCAAGCCGGCCGGCGACATCGTCGAGGAGAAGGGCCTGAAGCAGGTGTCCGATACCGGCGCCATCGAGGGCATCATCGACGAGGTCCTGGCCGAGAACGCCGACAAGGTCGAGCAGTACAGGGGCGGCAAGGACAAGCTGTTCGGCTTCTTCGTCGGTCAGACCATGAAGAAGAGCCAGGGCAAGGCCAACCCCGGCATGGTCAACGAGCTGCTGCGCAAGAAGCTCGACGGCTGACACCCGATCCGGCGGGCGGGCGTCGATGCCGCCCGTCGGTTCCGTACCAACGGTGCCGTTTCGCATTTGCGAGACACGCGGTATACTGCTGCCTTCGGTTGTAGTGGTTTGGGACGGTATTGATGGGTGCGAGAGTCGCTCCGGTTTTCTGTGTGATGGTGCTGGGCGGGGCGATCGGTGCGGCCGCCGGCGCGGGTATCGGCGTGGCCTGGGCCTCGTCCGAGCATGAGGTCCTGCAGAAGCACCGCTCCTTCCGGCCGGGCGAGATCACCCTCAAGGCGGGCGACAGCATCGCCTTCGTGAATGACGACTTCTACGACCACAACGTCTATTCCGAGACCCCGGGCAGCGAGTTCAACATCGGCGTCCAGATCCGCGGCGAGACCACCCACATCACCCTCGACAAGCCGGGCACGGTGGAGATTCTGTGCCGCATCCACCCCAAGATGAAGCTGATCGCCACGGTGGAGTGAGCGGGGCGGCGGCGTTTTCCTTGTACGCACCGCCTAACCCTTATCTCACTCCCCGGCCTTGTGCCGGGGCAAGCGTTCCGGAATGCGCGTCCACTTGGGATCAACCACCGGTCGCCCGTCCCGGTATCGAGCCTAGCCCCGGCACAAGGCCGGGGAGTGATTTGGTTTAGGTGAGAGCTCCAGGCGCCCCACCCCCACCCGTGATATTCTTCCCCCGTCCTGCAAGAGGTGAGGCGCGATGCTGGATCGGATCTCCATCCGCTGGAAGCTGATCGGCGCCTTCCTGGTCGCCGTGGTGGCCGCTGCTGCACTGGCGGCGGTGGCGCTGACCGCC
This sequence comes from Candidatus Endolissoclinum sp., assembly GCA_965228445.1. Lineage (GTDB taxonomy): Bacteria > Pseudomonadota > Alphaproteobacteria > Thalassobaculales > Thalassobaculaceae > Thalassobaculum. The sequence continues at coordinate 455,748 of OZ245813.1, forward strand.
ACCTGGTCGCTCGGCGATCTGGCCCAGCGGCTCTACGACCAGCCGCTGCAGGCGATCAACCACGCCCGATCCGCCCAAGTGAACTTCGCCGTTCTCCGCCGGGCCGATGCAGAGACCGACCGGGAGACCCGCTGGGAGGATCTGCTGTCCGACCTGGCGGTGGTGGAGGAGCGCTCCAGCGACGCCGCCGTGCCCGAACTGCTCGACATGATCCGTGGCGGGCTGGAGGCCTGGCGCGCGGCGCCGGAGCCCGCGCTCGCCGAGGAGATTGCGCTCAACCTGGAGATCCTGGTGGAGGTGGCGGCCTCGGGCGGGTTCCGGTTCTGGCTTGAGGCCGAGCGGCTGATCGAGCAGACCAAGCTGTTCACCATCGCGGTCGTCGCCGGCGTGCTGGTCGCCGCGGTCGCGGTCGCCTTCCTGCTGGCTCGCACCATCGTACGCCCGCTCGGCCGCATGGAGGCCGCCATGACCCGGCTGGCCGCCGGGGAGGGGGAGGTGGCGGTCCCCGATCTCGGCCGTGGTGACGAGATCGGTGCGATGGCCTCCGCGCTGGCGGTGTTCAAGACCGCCATGGCGGAGGTGCGCGAGGCCAAGGACCGGGCCGAGGACGCGACCCGGGCGAAGTCCGAGTTCCTGGCGATCATGTCGCACGAGATCCGCACCCCGATGAACGGGGTGATCGGCATGACCCGGCTGCTGATGGACAGCGATCTGGACCCGTCGTCCCGCGACACCGCCCGCACGGTGCTGGAATCGGGCGAGAGCCTGATGACCATCCTCAACGACATCCTGGACCATTCCAAGCTGGAGGCCGGCCGGCTAGACCTGGAGGCGGTGGATTTCGACCTGCACCGGGTGATCCGAGGAGCGGTGTCGCTGATGCAGGGGCGGGCGTCGGAGCGCGGGCTGACCCTGTCGGCGGAGATCTCCCAGGACGTCCCGCGCTATCTTGTCGGCGATCCCGGCCGCCTGCGCCAGGTGCTGCTGAACCTGGTCGGCAACGCGGTGAAGTTCACCGAGACCGGCTCGGTCCGGCTGGTGACCGAGCGTGGGGCGGGCGGCCGTGTGGTCCTGTCGGTGATCGATACCGGCATCGGCATGGATGCCGAGACCCAATGCCGGCTGTTCCGCGAATTCGCCCAGGCTGACGCCTCGGTCGCCCGCAAGTTCGGCGGCACCGGTCTCGGCCTGTCCATCGCTAAGCGCATCGTCGACCGCATGGGCGGCAGCCTGACCGTGATCAGCGCGGTGGGCGAAGGCTCGACCTTCCGGGTGGAGATCGACCTGCCGGAAGGCGAGGCGGTGAACGAGAGCGCGGCGGAGAGTTCCGTTTCGCTGCGCCCGCTCAAGGTCCTGGTGGCCGAGGACAACGTCGTGAACCAGCAGGTCGCCCGCGGGCTGCTCGGGCGCGACGGGCACAGCGTGACCATCGTGGAGACCGGCCTGGCCGCGGTGGAAGCCGTGCGCGACGGCGCATTCGACGTGGTACTGATGGACCTTCACATGCCGCAGATGGGCGGGCTTGAGGCGACACGGGCGATCCGGGCGCTGGACGGTCCGGCGGCAGGGGTGCCGATCGTGGCCGCCACCGCCGGGGCGATGGACCACGAGATCCGCGCCTGTCTGGAGGCCGGCATGAACGCCGCCGTGCCGAAGCCGATCGACCCGCGCGTCCTGAACCGGACCCTGGCGAGCGTGATCGGCGGCGGGGACGAGACCTTGGACGACGACCTCTTCGAGGCGGAGGAGGACGAGGATGATGCGTCGGCCATTCTGGAGCGCGGCGAGGCACCCTTCGAGCCGATCCTGATCGACCGTCTGGCCGATCAGCTCGGTCCCGATTTCGCGGAGGAAATGGCGCGGGACTTCGACGGCACGGCGCAGGAGGCGCTCGCCGAGATCGCCGACGCCAGGACCACCGGAGACGCCGCCGCCTGGGCGGAAGCCGCGCACAAGCTGAAGAGCGGGGCCGGGGCGATCGGCCTGCGCGCGGTCTGGCGCCTCGCGGAAGGGATTGAACGCGACGCCGAGGCGGGCGATACCGGCAGTGCGGGTGCGGCAAGCGACCGTCTGCCATCGCTGATCGCCGAAGGACAGGCGCTGCTGGCCGGCCATTTGCGCCACGTCTCGGTGACCGAAGACGCCTAGCAAGGACGGATAGAGCGGTATGACGGAACTGGGACGCAATTTCTCGGGCCTGCGGGTTCTCCTCGCCGAGGATGAGGAGATGGCCTCCAAGCTCGCGCGCGGTGCGCTCCGCCTCGCCGGTATCACCGACATCGTCTATTGCCGAGACGGTTCGGAGGCGGTGAAGGCGCTGGACAGCCAGCGCGGCAGCTTCCAGCTGGTGATCTCCGACTGGAACATGCCGACGATCTCCGGCATCGAGCTGCTGCGCTACGTGCGCATGTACCACAGCCCCATGAAGTTCATCATGCTGACCGGACGCAAGCAGACCGACGCGGTGCTGCAGGCCCGGGAGCTCGATGTCGACGCCTATGTGGTCAAACCCTTCTCGCCCGAGGCGCTGAAGAAGAAGGTGGAAGCCCTGTTCCGCATGTAGCCGCAGGGTGTAGTCGCAGGGCGGCTGGTGGTTAGCCTCACCGGTGATCTGTCACGGAATTGCCAATAAGCGCACAAAGTGCGCTTGACGTGCGCACCATGTGCGCGCACGCTTTTCCTCATGTGGCACCTGGCAATGATCGTGGTCTGTTCGCTCAACGGTGACGTCTGCACGTACCGCACGAACGTGGCCACGTTTGAAAACAAGGATGCGTGCGAGCGGCTGGGCTATCTGGTCGCCGGCGGCGCGCTGGAAAGGGCCTACGGCTCGTTCGAACTGGGCGAGATCACCGTCAAATGCAAGCGCATCGAGGAGGTGGCGTCGGCTCTGCCGATCCCTCGTCGGACGCCGAACTGACGGCCGAGCGACGCTCGGGGCCCGGAACCGGTGACGGCGCGCCCGCAGGCGCGCCGCCGAAGAAGCGTTACCCTCAGACCGGACGGTCGCCGAACACCGTGGTGCGGTGCATGTATCGGTCGCCCACGCCGTCGTAGTCGGCCACGGCGTAGTGCATGGTCGACCGGTTGTCCCAGACCAGCAGGTCGCCCTTGCGCCACTGGTGGCGATAGACGAATTCCGGCCGGGTGCAGTGCCTGTAGAGGTAGTCGAGGATCGGCTGGCTCTCCTCCACCGACATGCCCTCGATATGGGTGATCACACCGGCGTTGAGAAACAGACACTTGCGGCCGGTCTCCGGATGGGTGCGGACCAGCGGATGGCTGATCGCCGGGGTGGTGAGCAGGTGACTGTCGGTCACCGTCTCGTTCTTGAAGCTGCCGGATTTGGCCTTCTCGAAATCGTGCACGCAGCGCAGTCCCTCGATCATCCTCTGATAGGTCGGGGACAGTTCGTCCCAGGCCCGGGTCATCGCCGCGAACTGGGTGTCGCCGCCGTATTCCGGCACCTCGATGCCATAGAGCAGCGAGCACTTGGCCGCGCGCTCCTTATGGCTGTTGTCGGAATGCCAGTAGGTGCCGGCACGCTGGCGGCCCAGCTTCTCGCCATCCTTGACCTTGTTGGAGACCCGGTAGATCTCCGGATGGCCGGGCAGCAGGTACGGCTCCACCGTCTGGCCCTTGAGCGGGTCCAGCTCGCCGAACCGCTGCGAGAAGGCGATCTGGTCCTCCGGCTCGAGCTCCTGATCGCGCAGGACCAGCAGTCCGCCGCTGTCCAGCCAGGCCTGGTACAGCTCGCCGAACGCGTTGTCGCCGAGGTCGCGCGTGACCTGGATCCCGCTGATCTCCGTCCCGATCACCGGATTCAGGCGCCGCTTCGACAGGGTCATGACAATTCTCCCTTTTCCTCGATAGGATCGCGCATCCCCTTACTCCGGAGACGCTTTATGACTTCCCGCATCCTCTACTTCGTGCCCGCCGACGACAAGCTGCGGACTTTGATCGAAGGTGAGAAACCCGAGGGTTTCACCGTCGATTACCTCGACAGCGACGAGCCGGCGGAGCTCGCGGCGAAGCTGGCGGAGGCGGAGGTGATCATGGTCGGCGCCCGCCGCCTGACCGAAGCCGACGTGGCGGCGGCCCCCAAGCTGCGCCTCGTGCTGCACCAGGGGGTGGGCTACCACGACACGGTGGCGACCAAGGCGATCCGCGACCGGCAGATCCCGCTGGCAATCACCCCGGGCGGCACGCCGGAGGGCGTGGCCGAGCACGCGCTGATGATGATGCTGGCGACCGGCCGTCGGCTCGCGTTCCAGGACAACGAGCTGCGGGCCGGGCGCTGGCATTCCAACACCTTCCGAGCCGAGGCGCGCGGCCTGGGCGGATCGCGGGTCGGCATCGTCGGTCTCGGCCGCATCGGCAAGCAGGTGGCCAAGCGCCTGGTCCCGTTCGACTGCGAGGTGGTCTATCACGACCTGCTGGAGATGGACCCGGCGGTCGAGCATGACCTGCGGGTCACCCGGATGGGCTTCGACGAGCTGATCGCCACCAGCGACTTCGTCACCCTGCACCTGCCGCTCACCGAGCTGTCCCATCATATGATCGACAAGCCGCAGCTCGCGGCGATGAAGCCGGGCGCGATCCTGATCAACTGCGCCCGCGGCCCGGTGGTGGCCGAGCCGGCCCTGCTGGAGGCGCTGGAAAGCGGGCATCTCGGCGGGGCGGGCCTCGACGTGTTCGAGATCGAGCCGGTGCAGGGTCCGTCGCCTTTCGCCAAGTTCCGCAACGTCATCCTGACCCCGCACAACGCGCCGGGCACCCAGGACATCATGCGTCGCAAGTTCCGCGAGATGTTCCAGAACGCGGTCCGCTTCGCCGGCGGCGACAGTCTGGAGAACAAGATCGACCTGTAAGGGGTTCCGGCGCCCCCGGACCGCTCCGGGGGCGTTCCACCCTCAGATCCAGCCCCGCCATTTCAGCAGGCCGATCCCGGCGGCGAAGCTGCCGGCCATCAGCAGCAGGACGAGCACGAACGCATAGGGCGTGTCGGCGCCCGGAATGCCGGCCACGTTCATTCCCAGCAAGCCGGTGATGAAGCTCAGCGGCACGAACAGGGCGGCCAGGATGGTGATCAGGTAGGTATGGCGCGCCTGGGTCGCCGCCGTCTCCGCCGCCAGGTCGTCGCGCAGCAGGGCCGCTTGGCTCTCGATCTCGCGCAGATGTTCGATCTGGCGCACGAACTCGTTCTCGCAATCGGCGATGGCCGCCAGATCCTCCGAGGTGGTCCAGCCCTGGGCGAGGGTGCCCAGCCGGCTGAGCGCCTCGCGCTGGGGCGTCATGAACCGGCCGAGCGGCAGCAGGTCGCGGCGCAGACCGGCGAGGTCGTCCTCGCGGTCCGGGCCGTCGGCCTGGTCGATCCGCTCAAGCCGCTGGTCCAGCTCGATGATCCGGGTGTCGAATCGGTTGGAGAGGCCTTCGATCAGGTCGGTGACGAAGGCCGCCGGGGAGGGTGGTGCGTTGCCCGCCTCGCAGCGGTTGACCAGATCCTCCAGCGCGCGGAACCGGAACTTGCGGCAGGTGACGACCTTGCGCTCCGACACGCTCATGCGCAGAGCGATCAGCGGATGGTCGCCGATCTCCTCGTTCAGGTTCACCCCGCGCAGCACCATCAGGGTGCGCCCGCCCACGTTCCAGGCGCGGGGTCGGGTCTCCTCCACCAGCAGCGCGTCGATCGCCGCCTCGGGCAGGCCCAGGGTGGTGAGGATCTCGGCCACATCGGCCTCCGTGCGCAGCAGGTTGACCCAGCGCCACGATCCTTCGGGGACCGGCCGGGCGAGATCCGGACCGGACAGCGGGGTGGCACGGCCGTCGGGCGTGATGTCGTAGGCGCGCAGAAGTGCGGTCATGGAACTCTCAGGCGGTCATCGGCTGGTCGAGGGCCTGCACCAGGGCCTCGAGCGCGGCCTCGGTGAAGCGCCACATGTTCGGCTCCCGGTGGCGGTCGCCTGTTTCGAGGGTGAAGACCCGGGTCACCGGACCCGACAGGGCGATGCAGGTATGGCCGGCGGCATCGCCGTAGCGGTTGCCGAGCGGTCCGGCCGCGCCGGTCTCCGCCAGGCCCCAGGTCGTCTCCATCCGTCGCCGCATGGTCTCCGCCAGCAGGGCCGCGTAGGGCTCGGAGGAGGAGCGCATGCCCGGATGCTGCTCGAACTCGATATCGGTGAAGATCTCGCGCGCCTTGTGGGTGTAGATCACGCCGCCGGCGACGAAGTAGGCCGACGCGCCCGGCACCGCCAGCAGGCAGGAAGAGATCAGCCCGCCGCTGGAGGACTCGGCCACGGCGATGGTCTCGCCCCGCGCCTTCAACAGCCGGCCCGCCATCTCGCCAAGCCTGCTCAACTCGCCCATCCTGTCCTCCCGTTGCGCCCGGAATCGCGCTATCACTATGACCAAGCAATGCTACCCGCGCGGCAGGATTATGGCGACGGGCAAGCGACGGAGGGAGCCATGGCCGGATCGGGCGCAGGGCAGATGCGGGGCTTCGACACCGCCGAGGCGGTGGTCGCCGAACTCGACCGCCTCTATGGTGGCGAGATCGAACGGCTGCAGGCGGCGTTCCACGACTTCGAGGCCGGTACCATGACCGGGCGGGTGCGGGCGACCTATCCGACGGTCCGGCTGACCGTGACCGACGACGACAGCGGCCCGCTCTCCACCGGCGCCTTCGGCTTCGCCGACGAGCCCGGCGTGTACGAGGGCACCTTCACCCGCATCGACCTGTTCAGGGCCCATCTCACCAAGCAGTTCGGCGCGATCCTGGAGAACCACCGCCGGCCGCTGGAGGTCGGACTGTCCGAGCTGCCGATCCCGCTGCCCTTCGCCTTTCCCGACGGCATGAAGGTCGGCGACGGATTCGACGGGGCGGCCATGTCCCGGCTGAAGCGGCATTTCGACATGCCCTCCCTGCGGGTGATGGACGACTGCATCGTCAACGGCGAACTCGACCACACGCCGAGCGGCGGTCTGCCGCTGGCGCTGTTCACCGCGCCGCGCATCGACTACTCGCTGCACCGGCTGCGCCATTACTGCGGCACCTCGGCGGAGCATTTCCAGAACTACGTCCTGTTCACCAACTACCAGGTCTATATCGACGGCTTCATCCAGCGGGCCGAGGAACTGGTGCAGCAGAAGGGCAGCGGCTACACCGCCTTCGTCGAGCCGGGCGACCGGGTGCTGCGGCAGGACGGCACGGCGGTCGGCGCGCCGGCTCCGCGCGCGCCGCAGATGCCGGCCTACCATCTGGTGCGCGAGGGGCATCAGGGCATCACCATGGTGAATATCGGCGTCGGCCCGTCCAACGCGAAGACCATCACCGATCACGTGGCCGTGCTGCGGCCCAACGCCTGGCTGATGCTCGGCCACTGCGCCGGGTTGAGAAACATGCAGCGGCTGGGCGATTACGTGCTGGCCCATGCCTATCACCGCGACGACCACGTGCTCGACGCCGACCTGCCGGTCTGGGTGCCGATCCCGGCCCTGGCGGAGGTGCAGCTCGCCCTGGAGCAGGCGGTGGCGGACATCACCGGGCTCGACACGGTCGGAGTGAAGCGGATCATGCGCACCGGTACGGTGGCCTCCACCGACAACCGGAACTGGGAACTGCGCGACCAGCGCGAGCCCGACCGCGCGCTCAGCCTGTCGCGGGCGATCGCGCTGGACATGGAGAGTGCGACGGTAGCGGCCAACGGCTTCCGGATGCGCGTGCCCTACGGGACGCTGCTCTGCGTGTCCGACAAGCCGCTGCATGGCGAGCTGAAGCTGCCGGGCATGGCGGACGACTTCTACCGCCGCCAGGTCGCCCAGCATCTGGACATCGGCTTCCGCGCCATGGAGATCCTGCGCAGCCTGCCACCGGAGAAGCTGCACTCCCGCAAGCTGCGGAGCTTCAACGAGGTGCCGCTGCAGTAGGCCAAACTTGGACCGTCATCCTGATGCAAATCAGGATCATGCTGCCGGCGCCAGTGCACCGCAGATCCGGCGGATTTGCATCAGGATGACGGGGAGGGGTCAATGACCCCTCAGCTCATCATCCAGCCGCCGGCCACATCCAGCACCTGGCCGGTGACGAAATGTCCGGCCTCCGAGGTCAGGTAGAGCGCCGCCGACGCCACGTCCTCCGGTTGGCCGAGTCGGCGCAGGGGCGTGTCCATCCGGGCCGCCTCGTTCACCGCCGGATCAACCCCGCGCATCAAGGGCGTCTCGATGCGGCCGGGTGCCAGGGCGTTGACGTTGATGTTGGACGGTCCGAGCTCGCCGGCGAGCTGTTTGGTCATGCCGATCAGCCCGGCCTTGCTCGCCGGGTAATGCACGCCGACGAAGGTCAGATGCCGCTTTGCCGAGACCGAGGACTGGTTGACGATCGAGCCCCAGCCGCGCGCCGCCATGCCCGGCCCGAAGGCCCGCACCCCGTGGAACGCCCCGGTCAGGTTCACCGCCAGCACGTGGGCCCATTCCGCCGGGTCCATCTCCAGGGTGGGGGCCGGCTTGCCGGCATGCTTGGGCGAGATGCCGGCATTGTTGATCAGGATATCGGCCACGCCGAGCCCGGCCTCCACCTCGCGGGCGGCGGCGGCCACATCCTCCCAGCGAGCGACGTCGCAGGTCACCGCCATGGCCCTGTGCCCGGCCCCGGCGAGCAGCCCCGCCGTCTCCTCCGCCGCAGTGCCGTTGGCGTCGAGCACCGCGATCTGTGCGCCGGCGGCGGCCAACGCCTCGGCGATCGCCCGGCCGATGCCGGAGCCGGCACCGGTGACGACGGCCACCCGGCCGGCATGGGTCTGGGGTGTACTGGTCATGCGCGGGTCCTCACTGCTCTTCCGGCGCGTCGCGGTCGCGGATCGCCGCCCGCACGTCGTCAGGGATCGCCACCTTCTCGCCGGTGGCGTTGATCATCAGCACCAGCACGGCCTCGCAGGTGCAGGCACAGCCGTCCTTGCCCCAGGCGGCATAGTCCATGACGAAGGAGGTTCGCCGCATCGACTTCACTCGGGCGGTGACGAAGACCGGGTCGTGATAGGCCAGCGGCTTCAGGTAACGGGTGGTGAGGCTCATCATCACCGGTCCCGGCTTGTCGACCGCATGGCGCGGGATGCCGACGCTTTCCAGGTACAGGTTCCGCGCCGCCTCGAACCACAGCAGGAAGCTGGTGTGGTTGGCATGGGCGAAGGCGTCCACGTCCGACCATTCCACCAGCCGGGCCATGCCGGACTGCCAGTCCTCGGGGATTCCGTAGGCCGCGCGGTCGGCATCGCAGATCGTCAGCCGCCGGCGCACGGCCGCCGGCGAGGTGTCCAATTGATCGCTCATCGGTGCGTCAGCCGCCGAATTCGTCATTGGCGGCCTGCTTGTGCTTCAGCAGGGCCATCAGCCGTCGGTCGCGCCAGACCTGGCGGCTGTCGAGTTCGTCCGCACCCAGCAGCTTGCGCCGCTCGCCCTCCATGCGCTTGACCGTGTCCGTGTCCCAGGCCCGCACCTCCGCCTGTTCGGCCTGGAGCCGCTCGTAGAACGGGCCGTAGCGTCCGCAGTAATCGGCGAGGCCGCCGGGGGCGTTCAGGTCGATGGTCTCGAACGGCCCCATGAACGACCAGCGCAGGCCGAGCCCGTCCTTCACCGTCTTGTCCAGGTCGTCGGTGGAGATCACCCCGTCGGCGACCAGCTTGAAGGCTTCCGCCAGCAGGGCGCCCTGCAGGCGGTTCAGCACGAAGCCCTCCACCTCCTTGTTCACCGCGACCGGCACCATGCCGACGGAATCCATGACCTGGCGGGCGCGCTGGATCACTGCGGGATCGGTCCAAGGCGCGGGGCAGAGTTCGACCAGCGGGACGAGATAGGGCGGGTTCACTGGATGGGCGACCAGGCAGCGCAGCCGGCCCGGCAGGTCTTCGGTGTATTTCGAGGCGGCGATCGCCGAGGAGGACGAGGCGAGGATGGCGTCCGGCTCGGCATAGCGGTCGGCCTCCTCGAACACGCCGATCTTGGCTTCAACCGTCTCGGCGACGCATTCCTGCATCCAGCGCGCACCCTCCAGGGCGTCGCCCAGGGTGTCCACAGGCGTGACCCGGGACGCGACGTCCTGCGCGCTGTCGATCAGGCCCTGGGCCTCCAGGTCGTCCAGGTTGGCACGCAGCAGCGGCAGGGAGGCGGCCAGGGCCTCGGGCGAGCCGTCCCACAGGCGGACGGAATGGCCGGCGCGGGCGAAGACGATGGCCCAGGCCCGACCGATCAGGCCGGCCCCGGCAACCGCGAAGGTCTCGGGCATGACGTTCCCTCAATTGGGTTTCTTGATGACGTTGGCGTGTAGTTTAGCCGCCGGGCCGCCGCGGCGGGAAGACGCCAGGTCGGGAGCGCCAAAACAAAACGGGCGCCGCTAGGGCGCCCGGATTGATCGGTTGATTGGTGTGGCGTAGAGCCCGCTGGACTACTCCTTCAGCAGCTCCGGCAGGGCGTCCAGCAGGGCCTCGCGGTCCGACTTCGCCACGTAGTCCGCGAAGCCGACCTGATGGCCGCGCTCCAGGTCCTGCTCGGACGTGCGCGAGGACAGCGCGACGACCGGGGTGTCGGCCCAGGCGGTCTCCTTCAGCTTCTCGGCGAAGGTGAAGCCGTCCATATCCGGCATCTCGATATCGGTGACGATCAGGTCGAAATTCGCACCCTGCTCGCACAGGTCGAGGGCCTTCTGCGCGCTGTCGACCGGCACCACCTTGTAGCCGGAGGTGGCGAGCAGCGGGGTCATCAGGTTGCGGAAGAAGGCGCTGTCGTCCACCAGCAGCAGACGGCGCTTGCTGGTGCTCTCCTTGCCCTGGCGCGAGCGGCGGAACCAGTCGCCGAAGGCCTCGGTCAGGTAGAAGCCGGCATCGACGATGTCGGTCGCCTTGTCCTTGATGATCGCCGAGCCCATCATGCCGGCCCCGTCCGGGGCGATGGTGACGTCGATCCGGTCCTCGACCACGTCGAGGATCTCGTCGACCACCAGACCCATCGACTGACCGTCGTCGGTGAAGACCAGCGCCGGGCGCTGACCCTCCCGCTCGAGCGGTGCCGCCCCCTTGCAGAGAACCAGCGGCATCAGCGCGCCGCGATACTGGACCAGCGGGCGGCCTTCGGAATGCTCCACGGTCTTCAGGTCGAGCATCTCGATACGGGCGACCAGCGAGAGCGGCACGGCCTTCGGGCCGTCATTGCCGGACTTGAACAGCAGCAGGGTCTGCTCTTCCAGCGAGATGTCGAACTCGTCGTTCTCGTCGTACTCGGCCTGATCCGGGACGATGACCTCGCCGGTCTCCTGGGCGATGCCGTTCGGGTCGAGGATCATGATCACCGAGCCGTCGCCGAGGATCGTGTTGCCGGAGAACACGGTCAGGTCGCGCAGCACCGGGGCGACCGGCTTGACCACGATCTCCTCGGTATCGAACACCTTGTCGACCAGCAGGCCGAAGGAATAGGTGCCGACCTGCATCACGACCACGAAGGTCTCCGAGGCGGTGTCGCCGGCTTCCTTGCCCTCGTCCAGGCGCAGCAGGTCGCGCAGGGAGACCAACGGCAGCAGGCGGTCGCGCAGGCGCATCACCCGGGTGCCCTGGACCGTCTCGATCCGGTTCGGGCCGTCGGTGGTGGTCTTCACCAGCTCCAGGACCGAGAGCTGCGGAATGGCGAAACGCTCGCTGGAGGAGGCGACCACCAGGGCCGACACGATGGCGAGGGTCAGCGGGATCTTGATCTTGAAGACCGAGCCCTTGCCGACCTGGCTGGTGAGGTCGACGGTGCCGCCGATCTTCTCGATGTTGGTCTTCACCACGTCCATGCCGACGCCGCGGCCGGACACGCTGGTGATCTTCTCCGCGGTGGAGAAGCCCGGCTTGAAGATCAGCTGCAGGATCTGCTGATCCGACATGTTGGCCGCATCGGCCGAGCCGACCACGTTCTTCTCGATCGCCTTGTTGCGGATCTTCTCCGGGTCGATGCCCTTACCGTCATCGGCGATCTCGATGATGATGTGACCGCCCTCGTGATAGGCGTTCAGGCGGATATGGCCGGTCTCCGACTTGCCGAAGGCGAGACGGGTGGCGGGATCCTCGACGCCGTGATCGGCGGAGTTGCGCACCATGTGGGTGAGCGGATCCTTAATCATCTCAAGGACCTGGCGGTCGAGCTCGGTGTCCGCGCCCTGCATGACCAGCTCGATCTTCTTGTTCAGTTCGTGCGCCAGGTCGCGCACGATCCGCGGCAGCTTCGACCAGGCGTTGCCGATCGGCTGCATGCGCGTCTTCATGACGCCTTCCTGCAGCTCGGACGTCACCTGGCTCAGGCGCTGCAGCGGGACGCTGAAGCCTTCGATCTCGCGGCCGTTGCTGCGGGCGATCTGCAGCAGCTGGTTCCGGGTCAGGACCAGCTCGGAGACCATGGTCATCAGGTTCTCGAGCAGGTCCACGTTCACGCGGATGTTCTGCGACGCGGCCTTGCTCTCGGCGATCGGCAGCGCCTCGGCCGTGGCGGAGGCTTCCGGCGCCTTCTCGGCGACGGCGGGAACAGACGGCGGGGCGGCCGGCAGTTCGGGCTCGGGATCCGCCGCACTCGGCGTCTCGTCCGGGCCGGGGGCGGCCAGGAAGGCGGCCTCAAGCTCGTCGAGCGGAACCTCGCCGGGGCGGGTGCCGATCACGTCGGAGCCGGGTACGGGGGCGTCCATGTCGGTCTCGCCCATGCTTTCCATGCTGGCATCGGCGGCGTCGTCGGGCTCCTGGGCGGCGGCAGCCGGTGCTGCGGCAGGGGCGGCCGCGTCCGGGGTCCGACCCTCGGCGAGTTCGTTAAGCTGCACGATCAGGTCGTCGTCGCTGCCCTCGGGCTCCTGCTCGGTCTGCTCGATATGGGCCAGGATGCTCTTGATGCGGTCAAGCGAGGCGAGGATGACCGTCACCGAGGTCGGGGTGACCTCCAGCTCCTTGTCGCGGTACTTGCCGAGCACGTTCTCGGCGGCATGGGCCACGGTCTCGAGCCGCGGCAGGCCGATGAAGCCGCAGGTTCCCTTGATCGTGTGCACGATCCGGAAAATGCTGGCGATCAGACCCGCGTCGTTCGGGTTCTGCTCCAGCTTGACGATTTCAACGTCGAGTTCGGCGAGACCTTCCGCCGTCTCGGTGAGGAATTCGCTCAGCAGCTCATCCATGATCCCTGACCCCTGTCGTGGTACGCAAACGCATTACCTGTTTGCCACCAGAGTTCAAAGAAAAGGTTAACGCAGAGCGGGCGGCCCACCTAGATTTGAGTTGTCGGAAAGTCTTTGCCTAGAATGTCGCCGAAGGACCTGAGGACGAGACGAAGCGGGCCGCCCTAATAGGGCTTTGCCGGACCGGTGCGGCCTCGGACCCTTGTCATGGGGCCACTGGCTGGGCGGCGCGATGAACGACGGCGATCGTCTTGAGAACAGGATCAAACCGGTCGAGGAAGCCAGGTCGCCGTTGTTGCACGACGTCTACGAGTACTGGCAGGCCAAGCGCGGCGACCGTCCCATGCCCGCGCGGGCCGACCTGGACCCGATCGACATTCCGGCGGCGCTGCCGAACCTCATCCTGATCGACGTGCTGCCACCGTCGGGCCGCCTGAGGGTCCGGCTCGCCGGCACCTGGATCGTGAAGCAGTTCGATCGCGACTATACGGGCCGGTATCTGGACGAGATCGATTTCGGCGAAGCCCAGGACGAGATCGTGCGGGAATACAGCGCGGCCGCGGCCGGAGCGCGCCCGGTGTGCTCGGACCACTGGCACCGCAACCTGGGCGGTGAGATCTTTGATCTCGAGCGCCTGATCCTGCCCCTCTCGGAGGACGGGGAGAGGGTGACGATGCTGCTGATCGTCCTCGACTTCACCGAGCGCTCGTCCCGCCCGCCCAGCCTGATCTGAGCCGGGCCGGCAAGGGAAACCGATCGCGATCCGCTCTAAGTCAGCTCGCGCACCCGGAAATCGTTGCGGCCCGACCGGTCCTCGCCGCGCAGCAGGAACAGCGTGCGAACCGACTGGTCGTAGTCGCCGCGCTCCTGCGCCGCCTTCCGCGCCATGTCGCGGTCGTAGAACGAGCCGGTCGGCATCAGCCTCAGGGTCATGCCGCGCCGCGGCCTGGGCGAGGCGTTCGCCTCGGAGCCGTGATACAGATACACGTCGTGCAGCGAGATCTGGCCAGCCTCCAGAGCGACATCGACGGCCTCGGCCTCGTCGAAGGTGCCGGCCGACAGTTCCTGGTTCAGGGTGGCCGTCGGATCCTTCTTCAGGTCGTGTGGCGCAAGGTCCTTCGACCGGTGGGACCCGGGGATGAACCGCATGCAGCCGTTCTCCGGCGTCGCGTCGTCGACGGCGATCCACACCGTGCAGGTCGCCAGCGGTCGGATCGGCCAGTAGGCGCCGTCCTGATGCCAGGGCGTGCGCTTGCCGTTCAGGGGCGGTTTGGCGAAGAAGCTCATGTTCCACAGCGCGATGTCGGGACCGATGAGCTGGGCGACCATGTCGAGGATCGCCGGATCGCGGGCGTAGTTCAGGAACCCGCTGTCGAAGGTCAGCAGGTCCGGGCAATTGTCGCGAAACTCCGGATGGCGCTTCAGCAGCCTGTCGTGGTCGTCGCGGATCGCTTCCAGCGTCTCCGCCGGCAACCGGTAGTCAGGAAATAGGTAACCTTTTTCGTGATAATGGGCGACTTCGGCATCGCTCAGCATGGGCGGTTCCTCCGCTGCCGCAGTACGTCCTGCGGTCGATTTATGGAAGTGGATGCAATGATCTTCCTGCCCGCACCTCCGAATCAATCCCCCAAGGATCCAGGACGCGAGAAGCCGTCGTCGGAGAGAGGCTGATGCGCGCGCTCGTCCCGACGGCCGACCCGCGGATCTTCCAGATGTTCGACGGCTGGGCCGCGGCCCGCAACGGCGGCGCGGTGGCCCATCGCTCCGAGTTCGATCCCATGCGGGTGGCGCCCCTGCTCGGCTTCCTGTGGATCTACCGACGGCACCCGGAGCGGGGCGACTATGTCTGCGAGCTGGCCGGCGAGGAGGTGAACGCGGTCTGGGGCGGCTCGGTCAAGGGACGCACGCTGACCGAGATCGTCGGAACCGAGCATCAGCCGATCCTGGCGGACCGCTGGGCGGCAGTCCTGGGCGAGCCGGCGATCCTCTACAGCTCGATGGAGCGGTTTCCCGCACCGCATCTGATCTATCGGGTCGAGCGTCTGATCCTGCCGCTGATGTCGCGGGGCGGGGAGATCGACAGCATTCTCGGCATCAGCCTGTACGACCAGCGCCGCGAGCGCGAGGCGGCGGCAGGAGGGGCCACGGGAACGGTTCCCGACACGGTGGTGAAGGTCCCCGTGGCCGATCTCTGATCGCCGCCGGCTCAGAACGGGTTGGTGACGATTCCGCCCTCGACCCTGAGCGCGGCGCCGTTGGTGGCGCTCGACGCCTTGGAGCAGACGTAGCAGATCATGTTCGCGACCTCTTCCGGCGTCGCGTAGCGCTGGATCAGCGAGGCCGGGCGCCGCTCGGTGAACATGGTGGATGTGAGCGCCTCCAGGGTCGTGCCCTGCGCCTTGGCGCGGGCGGTCAGCCGCTCCGTCTGGGCCTCGACCCAGGTCGGACCCGGCAGCACCGAATTGACGGTGATGTTGGTGCCCTTGGTCGCTTCGGCGGCGCCCCGGGCGATCACGAGCTGGGCGCTCTTCGACATGCCGTAATGCACCATCTCCTTGGGGATGTAGATGCCGGACTCGCTGGACACGAAGACCACGCGGCCCCAGTCCCGGCTGTCGAGCATGTCCTTCAGGTAGTGCCGGGTCAGCCGCACCCCGCTCATCACGTTGACCTCGAACATCTCCTGCCAGTCGGCGTCCTCGATCTCGAAGAACGGTTTGGGGCCGTAGATCCCCATGTTGTTGACCAGGATATCGACGCCGGGCACCGCTTCGATCAGGGCGGCGCAGCCTCGCGCCGTGCCGAGATCGGCGACCTGACCATGGACGGTTGCGCCGGGTGCGGCGGTCAGCACCGCTTCGACGGCCTCGGCGACGGGGCCGTCGCTGCGCCCGTTGATCACGACGTCCGCCCCCATGGCGGCAAGCCCCTTCGCCGTGGCCAGGCCGATGCCGCGGGTCGAGCCGGTGACGAGGGCGGTCTTGCCGGTGAGGTCGAGGTCCATGAAGTGCTCCCTTGATGATCATCGTTGAGGATCCGGACGTGGCGCCGGAACGGCTCCAGCCTACCGCAGTCGGCCGGCGCTTCACCATCCGGCGAGTTCTCTTATGAAAACTCTATCGAATCGGGTGGTTGTCTTTCTGAGCGCCGGTCATCGCAGAGATATGCGAGAAATCGCACGCCCAATCGGCGGTCTCGGCTGCGGTGGGGCTGTAAGGATTTTGCTAACCATTTGTCTTCACTATCGGCGGCGAGAGCCGATTCTGGAAATCGAACCGGTGCAACTTCGTTGGGATGGATATGGCTGTCGGACCTCTTCATTCGACCTTGCGTCAGCACCCGCGTGCCCAGTCCGTGGTGGAGGCTTCCGGCCATCTCGTGGTGGGCGAGCCGTCGCTGGTCTCGCCGATCGTGGCCCGGGGGTTCGCGGCCTGGCGGTCGGCGTGCCGCGACGGCGACCTGCCGCTGGCCGAAAGCCTGAAGGCCGAGGCCCTGGCCGGCATCCTGCCTTATGTCTATCTGGTCGATGTCGACTGGAAGCGCGGCCCCGGGCGGCTGGAGGGGCCGGACTTCCGCTACCGGCTGGTGGGAACCGACGTCGTCTCCCACACCGCCGCCGACAATACCGGTCGGCGCCTTTCGGACATCGCCGGGCAGGGCAGCCAGGCGACGCTGATCCGGCTGTACGGGCTGGCCAGCGAGGCCGCGGTTCCGGCGGTCCAGCGCATCGCCTATCTCGCCAAGACCGGGTCCCGACAGTGGTACGAGACCATTGTCATGCCGATGGTCGAGGAGCCCGGCGGACCGGTCATCCGGCTGCTCGGGGTGGCGGAGCACTTCAGCCAGGCGATCTGACGGGTCCGCTTGCGCTGCCGCATGTGCCGGTCCCACTTGACGGTCCGGTGAATTGACACCTCGCCGCCACATCTGCCGCGAAATTGCCTCATCTCGGTCCGCGTCCTGTACAGATCCCCTCCTACTTCTGCGATCGACGGCGAAGGCGACGTTGATGAGACGGCCCCGACGTCGCCTCAGCTCAACCGATCGATGGAGGGCATTCTTCATGACCCGTTCTCGAACCCGTGCCGGCTTCCGCGCGGCACTCCTGGCGACCGCGCTGGTCGCCGCACCGATGATCGCCCAGCCGATATTCGCTCCAGGCGTCGCCGAGGCCCATGGCGAGCTGCCTGGTTCCTTCTCGGAGCTGGTCAAGAAGGCCAAGCCGGCCGTGGTGACCGTGCTGACCAAGACCTCCGGTGGCGCGCCGGAAGTCGGCGGCCAGCAGATCCCCGAACTGCCGCCGGGCCATCCGCTGCACGACTTCTTCGACAAGTTCTTCGGCGGTCAGCCGCCGATGGGGCAGCAGCAGGCCCCACGCGAGGCGCGCGGTCTCGGCTCCGGCTTCATCGTCGACGCGTCCGGCACCATTGTCACCAACAACCACGTCATCGACGGGGCGGAGGAGATCAAGGTGGTGCTGGACGACGGCACCGAGCTTGACGCCACCCTGGTCGGGCACGATCCGAAGACCGACGTCGCGGTGCTGAAGGCCTCCAGCGACAAGCCGCTGCCGACCGTCCCCTGGGGCGACAGCGACCGGCTCGAAGTCGGCGACTGGGTGGTCGCCATAGGCAACCCGTTCGGTCTCGGCGGCACGGTGACCTCCGGCATCGTCTCGGCTCGGGGCCGCGACATCAATGCCGGCCCGTATGACGACTTCATTCAGGTCGACGCCGCCATCAACCGCGGGAACTCCGGCGGTCCGCTGTTCAACACCGACGGTCAGGTGGTCGGCATGAACACCGCGATCTTCTCGCCCAACGGCGGCAATATCGGTCTCGGCTTTTCGGTGCCGGCGAACCAGACCCGCGCCATCGTCGCCGAGATTCTGGAAAAGGGGACCGTTGAGCGCGGCTTCATCGGTGTCCGCATTCAGCCGGTCACGCCGGAGATCGCCGACAGCCTCGGCCTGTCCTCCCAGGACGGCGCGCTGGTCGCCGATGTCGATCCGACCGGACCGGCCGGCAAGGCCGGGCTGAAGGCGGGCGACGTCATCCTGCGCTTCGGCAACACGGCCATCTCCGAGGTCCGCGACCTCACCCGCGCGGTGGCCGACACCGATCCGGGCCAGAGCGCCAACGTGACCGTCTGGCGCGACGGGAGCGGCCGCGACCTGGATCTGCAGGTCGGCACCTATCCGAAGGAAGACCGCATGGCCGAGGCGACCACCGGTGCGCCGAGCGCCAACGGCCTTGAGGTCCCGCCGCTCGGCGTCACCCTGGGCGACGAGGAGGAGGGCGCCGTCGTCCTCTCCGTCGCGCCCGACGGGGCCGAGGAGCTGCGCCCGGGCGATGTGATCGCCGCCGTCGGCCAGTCCCAGGTCGCCAATGCGAAGGAAGCGCGCGCCGCGATCGACGCGGCGAGGTCCGGACACAAGAAGTCCGTCCTCCTGCTGGTCCGCCGCGACGGTCAGCAGCGCTACGTGGCGGTGCCGTTGCGCGACGCGTAAGTTACCGGCACCTTTAGGGCCGCGCACCGAATGTCCCGAGCGGTGCGCGGCCCTTCCACGTCGTGCCGGAGCGTCGCGCCCATGGATATCAGACAGCTCCAGTACCTCGTCGCCCTGGCCCGCGAGCAGCATTTCACCCGTGCCGCCGAAGCCTGCGGGATCACCCAGCCCACCCTGTCCGGCCGCATCCGCCAGCTCGAGCACGAGCTCGGCGTTCCGATTGTTCTGCGCGGCCAGCGCTATATCGGCCTGACCAACGAGGGCCAGCATATCCTGAAATGGGCGCAGCGCATCCTTGAGGATTGCGACAGCCTGCGCGACGACCTCTCGGCCCTGGCCGGGGCGCCTGAGGGCCGCCTCGTGCTCGGCGTCATTCCCTCCGCGCTCGCCGCCGTGCCGCCGCTGACCGAGCTGCTGCGCAGGCGCTATCCGAAACTGACCTTCAGCGTACGCTCCCTGTCGTCGAAGGAGATCGAGCGCCACCTGGGCGAGTTCGCCATCGACGCCGGCATCACCTATCTGGACAGCGAGCCGATCGACATCTCCGCCGCCCAGCCGCTGTACCGCGAGCGCTACCGGCTGGTGGTGCGCGAGGATCACCCGCTGGCGGACCGCGACAGCGTCGCCTGGTCGGAAGCCGCGGCGCACGCGATCTGCGCGCTGACGCCCGACATGCAGAACCGGCGCATCATCGACCGGGCCTTCGCCAAGGCCGGCTGTCATCCGCATCCCGAGATCGAGAGCAACTCGGTGATCAACCTTTGCGCCTATGTGCAGACCGCGGGTCTCGTCAGCGTGCTGCCGGAAGCGCTGACACGGGTGGTCGGGGAGGGGGCCGGTCTGCGGGCGATCCCGCTGGTCGACCCGGTGGTGGAGCATACGATCGGGGTGGTGGCTCTGGACCGCGAGCCGATGTCGCCCCTGGTGGAAATGCTGCTGGAGGCCGCCAAGGGATATCCCGATCCGCTGGCCCGCTAAGGCGCGGAATCCCTAAGTTCGCTCCGGTTGTCGCCGGGACGGCTTTGCCGTATAGGGGAAAAGGTCCGGATCATGACGCGTGATCCAAGAAGGGAATGTCGATGGCCAGCAGATCCGTCCGTCCCGGTGCGCGCGATACCCTCGGCAAGGCGGGCTCGCCCACGCCGCCGAAGCCTGGCGAGTGGGACTGGACCGTTTCGCTCAGCAGTCCGATGCTTCGGGGCCTCTTGGACACCTGGCAGGCGAAGTGCCGGCACGGCATGCTCCCCGCGCGCCGCGACTTCGATCCGCTGGACATGCGGGAGTGTCTGGGCTGGCTGTTCGTGGTGCAGGTCGAGCCCGAAGACGACGATTTCCGCTACACGCTGATCGGCACAGAAATCACCGCACATGTCGGCCGCGACAACACCGGCCGCCGGGTCGGTGAGGTGTTCGGGCCGGCCGGGCTGGACCTGTACCGCCAGGTACGCGACGCCCAGCGCCCGGTGCGGGTCTGGGGGGTCGTCGACTGGCTGGACAAGGATCACAAGTCGTACGAGACCCTGCTGCTTCCCCTGGCGGATGACGGCCGCAACGTCGACCGCTTCATCGGCGCCATGGTCTTCGGGTCGGCGCGATAGTGGGGGTCGGAGCGCCGATGCGATCTCTCACCGCCGCGCTCTCCGTGTTCTCCTTCTGGTTCCTGGCGCAGACCCTGACGTTCGGAACCGCCATGGCGGCCGGCGGTGCGGGCACGGAGCCGCGGACGTTCGATGAGAACCGCGAGGTTGCCGAACGCGTCTGCGAGGACGTCGGAACGACGGTCTGCCTGACCGCGACGCTCGCTCTGATCACGGTGCATGAGTTCGAGGCGGCGGAAGCCCTTGCGGTCCGGTCATGCGAGGGAGGCGATCCTCTCGCTTGCATGCTTGCCGGTCTCGCCGGCGCCGGCCAGGGCAAGTTCGACATCGCCATCGACGGTTACGGACGCGCCTGCGACGGCGGTGTGGCCGTCGCCTGTCCGATGCTCGGTGACATGCTGGTTTTGGGGGTGCGGGCGATGGAGCCCGGGTGGTCGTTCGAGCGAGGTTGGAGCGAAGCGCTGTCCCTGTTTCACCGAGCCTGCGATCTGGGCGACAGCTATGGCTGCCGTCGAGCGGCCTCGATCTACAGCGGTGGGCTGGGCGTGCCCCGTCAGCAGGAGCGCGCGGCGTCTCTCCGGCGCAAGGCGTGCGCGCTTGGTGATTCCGACGCCTGTTCAGCACTGAATTGACCTTGCGGTCATGCCGCTCCGTGGCCAGGTTGAGGGTTCGCACGGGGGCGTCCGCATCGGCGGGCTGAGAAGCACCCTTCGAACCTGAACCGGATCATGCCGGCGGAGGAAGTTGCGGGGCCGCCGAACGGAAGCGGACCGCCACCAGGTTCCGTCCGGCGGAAAGGCAGTCCATGTACAGCCCAGGCGCGCATCTTCAGACCCTGCGGGAGACCGCCCCGCTGGTCCAGAACATCACCAATTTCGTCGCCATGAACGTGGTCGCCAACGCCCAGCTCGCGGTCGGCGCCTCGCCGGCCATGGTGCATGCGCTGGAGGAGGCGGCTGAGTTTGCCGGGATCGCCGGTGCCCTGACCGTGAATATCGGCACCGCCGATGCCGGGTGGGAGGCCTCCATGGTCGCAGCCGCCCAGGCCGCCGCGTCGGCCGGCAAGCCCTGGGTGCTCGATCCCGTGGCCGTGGGGGCGACCGGCTTCCGCAACCGGCTGGCCGCCCGTCTCCTCGCCCTCAATCCGACGGTGCTGCGCGGCAACGCCTCGGAGATCCTCGCGCTGAGCGGGGCGGTGGCCAGCGGCAGGGGGGTCGATGCCGGCGATCCGGTCTCCGCGGCCGAGGACGCCGCCCGGTTCCTGGCGCAGCGCACCGGCGGGGTCGTGGCGGTGAGCGGCGCGGTCGATTTCGTCACCGACGGCGAGCGGGCGGCCCGCATCTCCGGCGGCGATCCGATGATGGGTCGGGTCACCGCGATGGGCTGTGCCCTGACCGGCGTGGTCGGCGCCTTTCTGGTCGGGCAGGACCCGCTCCCGGCGACGGTGGCGGCCCATAGCTGCTTCGGTCGGGCCGGGGCGATCGCGGCGGCTGCTGCCGAGGGTCCCGGAAGTTTCGGCCCGGCCCTGATGGACGCGCTGTACGCCCTGACCCCGGGCCAGCTCGACGCCGAGGCCGGGATCGAGGCGCTCTGAGCTTGGCCCGGTTCGGCGGCGGCCGGTTGGGCCTGCGCCGTCGGGGGCCGGCTCGGCTATGCAGGGTGCGTGACGGAACCGGGGAGGCGGGAATGGCGATCGTGTGGAGCCAGTCGGCGGAGGATGTGGATTGGCAGGAGCTGGCGGACCTGGTCCGCGCCGCCCCGCTCGGCGACAAGACGCCGGACTTCCTGCGCACGGTCTTCACCAACAGCCTGTTCCGCGAGTTCGCCCGCGACGACGGCCGGCTGGTCGCCGCCGGCCGGGCGCTGTCGGATGGGGCGGACGTGGCCTATCTCGGCGATATCGTGGTGCATCCGAGCCACCAGGGGCAGGGGCTCGGCGGTCAGATCATCCGTCGCCTGCTGGACCGGCTGCGCGGCCACCGCAAGATTCTGCTCTACGCCGTGCCCGGCAAGGAGCCGCTGTACCGGAAATACGGCTTCCGCCGCATGACGACCGCCATGGCAGTGTTCGAGAACCCGGAGGCGATGATCGAGCGGGGATACCTCGCCGAGGAGTGAGGGACGCCCGTTCCATCGTTTCCGTCTTCCCGGGCTCGACCCGGGATCCAGAGTTCGCGCTGCTGGAGCGTCAAAGACTTTCGCCCAACGCGCCCGTGAGCGTCACCCTCGGTCCCGGCGCAGGGCCGGGAAACCGGATTCAGAGTGGCGTGGTGCGCCCATTTTCTCCCGCGCTGCACCATAGAGCGCGTCTATCAAGGCATTGAATCGTCCGATTTGACCGCAACTTGCGGCTGAGCCCATCGTGCTCGGAACACTGCGCCGTGTCGGTCGACAGTGCTGGCGAATGGGAGACAGACACGGATGATCGAGGCTGACACAGCCCCGGCGGGCGCGGTTGCCGAGGCGACCGAGATCTGTTCCCGCCATCGAAACGATCCGGCAGCCCTGCTGGAGATCCTGCACGACCTGCAGGACGCGGCCGGTTACGTCCCCGAGGCCACACTGCCGGCCATCGCCAGCGCCCTCAACCTGTCCCGCGCCGAGGTGCAGGGCGTCGTCAGCTTCTACCATGACTACCGCCGCGTCCCGGCCGGCCCCGTCGTCGTCAAGCTCTGCCGCGCCGAGGCCTGCCAGTCGATGGGCGCCCTGGCGCTGATCGAGGCGGTCTGCGCCGCCCGCGATATCACGCTCGGCGGCACGTCGGAGGATGGTGTGACCATCGAACCGGTCTATTGCCTGGGCAACTGCGCGCTCGCCCCCGCCGCGATGGTGAACGGCAAGCTGGTCGGCCGCGCCGATACCGGGCGTCTCGACACCGCCGTGCGGGAGGCGCGCTCATGACCGTCACGCTCTACGTCCCCCGGGATTCCGCCGCCCGTTCGGTTGGCGCCGACGCCGTCGTCAAGGCGATCGCCGCCGAGGCGGCCAAGCGTGGCGACTCGGTGACCATCGTGCGCAACGGCTCGCGCGGCATGTTCTGGCTGGAGCCGCTGGTGGAGGTGGAGACCGCCGCCGGCCGCGTCGCCTATGGTCCGGTCGCCGTGTCCGATGTGCCTGCGCTGTTCGACGCCGGTCTGCTCGCCGGAGACGGCCACCACGCCCTGGCGCTGGGTCTGACCGAGGAGATCCCCTACCTGAAGCATCAGGAGCGACTGACCTTCGCCCGTGTCGGGGTGATCGATCCGCTCGATCTCGCCTCGCTCAGCGCCTTGGGCGGGCTGGATGGGCTGAAGGCGGCGCTGGAGATGGACGGGGCGGCGATCTGCGCCGCCATCAGCGAGTCCGGTCTGCGCGGTCGCGGCGGCGCCGGCTTCCCAGCCGGGATCAAGTGGAAGACCGTGCACGACCAGCCGGCGGGCCAGAAATACATCTGCTGCAACGCCGACGAGGGCGACAGCGGCACCTTCGCCGACCGGATGATCATGGAGGGCGACCCGTTCACCCTGATCGAGGGCATGGCCATCGCCGGCCTCGCGGTGGGGGCGGAGGACGGCTACGTCTACATCCGCTCCGAATATCCCGACGCGATCGCGACCATGAGTGCCGCCGCCGAGCTGATGGAGCAGGCGGGCTGGCTGGGTGCCGATATCGGCGGCAGCGGCAAGACCTTCCGCCTCCACATCCGCCGGGGGGCGGGGGCCTATATCTGCGGCGAAGAGTCGTCGATGCTGGAGAGCCTGGAGGGCAAGCGCGGGACCGTGCGAGCCAAGCCGCCGATCCCGGCGATCCACGGTCTGTTCGGCAAGCCCACCGTGGTCAACAACGTCCTGACGCTCGCCACCGTCCCGGTGATCCTGGCCAAGGGGGCGGCCTTCTACAAAGAGTTCGGCATGGGCCGCTCGCGCGGGACCAAGCCGTTCCAGCTCGCCGGCAACATCCGCCACGGCGGCCTGGTGGAGAAGGCGTTCGGCGTCACCCTGCGCCAGCTCGTGGAGGAGTTCGGTGGCGGCACCGCGTCCGGCCGCCCGTTCCGCGCCGCCCAGGTCGGCGGTCCGCTCGGCGCCTATGTGGACGCGGCGATGCTGGACCTGGCCACCGACTACGAGAACTTCGCCGGCAACGACGCCATGCTCGGCCATGGCGGGATCGTGGTGTTCGACGACAGCGTCGACATGGCGGCCATGGCGCGCTTCGCCTTCGAGTTCTGCGAGATCGAGAGCTGCGGCAAATGCACCCCCTGCCGGATCGGTGCGGTGCGCGGCAGGGAGACGGTGGAGAAGATCCAGCGCGGCGAGAACGTCGCCGACAATCTCGAGCTGGTCGCCGATCTCTGCGAGACCATGCGCGACGGTTCGCTCTGCGCCATGGGCGGCCTGACGCCGATGCCGGTGCTCTCCGCGATGCGTTTGTTCCCCGAGGATTTCGACACAAGCCCCCGTATGGCGGCCGAGTAGGAGTGCGCGCGATGGCCCTTCTGAAAGAACAGGACTACGGCACGCCCGCGAAGCAAGGCGCTCCGGTCACCCTCACCATCGACGGCGTGGAGGTCACCGTGCCCGAGGGCACCTCCATTATGCGCGCAGCGTCCGAGATCGACCGGCCTATCCCGAAGCTCTGCGCCACCGACAGCCTGGACCCCTGGGGCTCCTGCCGCATGTGTCTTGTGGAAGTGGAGGGGGTACGGGGCACGCCCGCCTCCTGCACCACCCCGGTGCGCGCCGGCATGGTCGTCACCACCCAGAACGACCGCCTGGCGAAGATCCGCAAGGGGGTGATGGAGCTCTACATCTCCGACCACCCGCTGGACTGCCTGACCTGCTCGGCCAATGGCGACTGCGAGCTGCAGGACATGGCCGGCGCGGTCGGCCTGCGCGAGGTGCGCTACGGCATGGACGGCGCGAACCACTTCGCCGCCGAGAGCCGCAAGCCGGTCGACACCTCCAACCCGTATTTTCAGTTCGATCCGGCCAAGTGCATCGTCTGCTCCCGCTGCGTGCGGGCCTGCGAGGAGGTGCAGGGCACCTTCGCGCTGACCATCGACGGCCGCGGCTTCGCGTCCATGGTGTCGGCCGGGACCCAGATCGACGATTTCTTCTCGTCGGAATGCGTGTCCTGCGGCGCCTGCGTCCAGGCCTGTCCGACCGCCACGCTGATGGAAGCCTCGGTGGTGGAGAAGGGCGTGCCGACCCGCTCGGTGGAGACAACCTGCGCCTATTGTGGCGTCGGCTGCTCCTTCAAGGCGGAGCTGCAGGGCGACAAGGTCGTGCGCATGGTGCCGCAGAAGTCCGGCGGCGCGAACGAGGGCCATTCCTGCGTGAAGGGCCGCTTCGCCTGGGGCTACGCCACCCATAAGGACCGGGTGACCACGCCGATGGTGCGCGAGAAGATCACCGATCCGTGGCGCGCCGTCTCCTGGGACGAGGCGATCTCCTTCGCCGCCGAGCGGTTCAAGAAGATCCAGGCCGAGCACGGCACCGGTGCGATCGGCGGCATCACCTCGTCGCGCTGCACCAACGAGGAGGTCTATGTCGTCCAGAAGATGATCCGGGCCGCCTTCGGCAACAACAACGTCGATACCTGCGCCCGGGTCTGCCACTCGCCGACCGGCTACGGCCTGAAGACCACTTTCGGCACCTCGGCCGGCACCCAGAACTTCAAGTCGGTGGAGAAGGCCGACGTGATCCTGCTGATCGGCGCCAACCCGACCGACGGTCATCCGGTCTTCGCCTCGCGCATGAAGAAGCGGCTGCGCGAGGGGGCGCAGATCGTCGTCCTCGACCCGCGCCGCATCGACCTGGTGAAGTCGCCGCATATCAAGGCGGCGCAGCATGTGCAGCTTCGCCCCGGCACCAACGTGGCGGTGATGAACGCGCTGGCCCACACCATCGTCACCGAGGGGCTGGTCGACGAGAAATTCGTGGCCGAGCGCTGCGAGGGCGCCGATTTCGAGCGCTGGCGGGCCTTCGTCGCCGAGGAGCGCAACTCCCCGGAAGCCCTGGCCGAACGGATCGGCGCCGCGCCGGAGACCCTGCGGGAGGCCGCCCGGCTCTATGCCAAGGCCGGCAACGGCGCAATCTATTACGGTCTCGGCGTGACCGAGCACAGCCAGGGTTCGACCATGGTCATGGCCATGGCCAACCTCGCCATGGCGACCGGCAATATCGGCCGCGAGGGCGTCGGCGTGAACCCGCTGCGCGGCCAGAACAATGTGCAGGGCTCCTGCGACATGGGCAGCTTCCCGCACGAGTTCCCGGGCTACCGCCACGTGTCCGACATCGCCACGCGCGAGCTGTTCGAGAAGGCCTGGGGCCGTCCGCTGCTGGCCGAGCCGGGGCTGCGCATCCCGAACATGCTGGCCGCCGCCATCGACGGCACCTATCGCGGCATCTTCATCCAGGGCGAGGACATCGCCCAATCCGACCCGAACACCACCCATGTCACGGCGGCCCTGGAGGCGATGGACTGCGTCGTCGTGCAGGACCTGTTCCTGAACGAGACCGCCGGCTACGCCCATGTGTTCCTGCCGGGCACCTCGTTCCTGGAGAAGGACGGCACCTTCACCAATGCCGAACGCCGCATCAACCGGGTGCGCCCGGTGATGAAGGAGGCGACCGGGCTGAGCGAGTGGGAGGCGGTCTGCCGTCTCGCCAACGCCATGGGCTACACGGACATGGCCTATGCCTCGGCCGGCGAGATCATGGACGAGATCGCCGCCCTGACCCCGACCTTCGCCGGCGTCAGCCATGCCCGGCTCGACGGCGGTGCCTCGCTGCAATGGCCGGTCAATGCGTCTGCGCCGGACGGCACGCCGACCATGCACCGCGACGGCTTCGTGCGCGGCAAGGGCCGGTTCATGGTGACCGAATACGTCGCCACGGACGAGCGCACCAACCGCCACTATCCGCTGATCCTCACCACCGGGCGGATCCTCAGCCAGTACAATGTCGGTGCCCAGACCCGGCGCACCGAGAACGGCCGCTGGCACCCGGAGGACATCCTGGAGATCCACCCGCACGACGCGGAGGAGCGGGGGATTGGCGAGGGCGACATGGTCAGCGTCGGCTCGCGCATCGGCGCCACCGCCCTGCGCGCCACCATCACCGACCGGGTGCCCCAGGGCGTGGTCTACACGACCTTCCACCATCCGGTCAGCGGTGCCAACGTCATCACCACCGAGTATTCGGACTGGGCCACCAACTGCCCGGAATACAAGGTGACGGCGGTGCAGGTGACCAAGTCGAACCGGCCGTCGGACTGGCAGGAGCACTTCCGTGACGTCCATGAGCGCCAATATGTGGTGGCGGCGGAATGACGGACGGAACGGAGTAGCGCGATGGAGATCCGGCGCCTCGACGGCAAGGCGAGCGACGTCTCGCCCAAGGTCACCGGCCGTCTGGTGTCCGCCGACGGGGCGCGCGCGGAGGCCTGGCAGGTGCCGGAGGAGACGCCGGTCGCGGTCCTGGTTAACGGCGACAGCTTCGCCGTGATGATGGCGACCCCGGCCGATCTGGAGGATTTCGCCGTCGGCTTCGCGCTGACCGAGGGGATCGTGCCCTCGGCCGCCAAGATCGAGAGCCTGCGGATCGGCGAGGCGGGGGGCGGCTATCTGCTGAACCTGCGGGTCGCCGAGCGGTATGCCGATGCCGCCCAGGATCGCAAGCGGTCCATCGCCGGGCGCTCGGGCTGCGGCATCTGCGGGGCGCAGACCATCGAGGCCGCCGTGCCGCGTCCGCCGCGGGTGCAGGGCCGCACGCCCGAGGCTGCCGCCCTGACCCGCGCCTATGACGCCCTGCGCGACGCCCAGGTAATGAACCGCTCCAACCACTCCACTCACGCCGCCGCTTTCTGCCGGGCGGATGGGAGCATCGAGCGGGTGCGCGAGGATATCGGCCGGCACAACGCGCTGGACAAGCTGATCGGCTCGCTCGCCCGCGAGGGTCACGCCGCGCGCGACGGCTTCATCCTGATGTCGAGCCGGATCAGCGTCGAGCTGGTGCAGAAGGCGGCGGTCGCCGGCGCGCCGTTCCTGGCCGCGGTCTCGGCCCCCAGCAAGCTGGCGATCGATGTCGCCGGTCGCTGCGGCATGGGGCTGGCGAGCCTCGCCGCCGACGGGATCATGGTCTTCGACGCCAGCCCGAACACGCGCACGGAGAAGGTGGCATGAAGCGCCAGGACATCATCCGCATGGCCAATCAGATTGCCGACTTCCACCGTCCCTATCCGCGGGACGAGGCGGTCGCCGGCGTCGCACAGCACATCATCGACTTCTGGGATCCCCGCATGCGGGCCGCTTTGGCGGCCCAGCTTGCCGAGGACGAG
Organism: Candidatus Endolissoclinum sp.; assembly: GCA_965228445.1. GTDB lineage: Bacteria > Pseudomonadota > Alphaproteobacteria > Thalassobaculales > Thalassobaculaceae > Thalassobaculum. The sequence goes on from OZ245813.1 coordinate 484,351, forward strand.
GCGGGGTTCAACGACCTCGCCCTGGCTGGGGCCAAGCGCGTGGTTGGCCAGACTGTCCATGCGTGATGCTTGCGGCACGCTCGGGCGGATCGCTGGCGTGCTGTGCCTCGCAGCAACCCTCGCCGCTTGCGCCGCGCCGGAAGCCGGCCCTAAGGTCCTGAGTGCTCATGAGATCCGCCAAACCGTGACCGGCTCCGCTCTCAGTCGTTGCGGCAGCCGTCTGCTCGGCCCGTGGCAGTACACGGCCCGTCACCGGCGCGACGGCAGCATGGAAGCGGTGGTGCTGGCCGGCAGCAAGCGCGAAGACGCCACCGGGACCTGGCGGGTCACCGGCGACGATCTCTACTGCCGCACTTGGAACAACGGCTGGGCACAGGGCCGGGAAGGGTGCTTCCGCGTCACCCGAAGCGGCGACACGCTGACTTTCGACCATGTAAGCGGTGCCGCGGGCGAAAGCGCCAGCGACACCTACAGAATGGCCGAGTTTTGCGATTAGGCCGGGAAGGCGGGGCGGATTACGCCCCCCAGGTCCTCGGCTCGCCGCAATCGATATGGACGAAATTGGATCGGGAATAGAGGCCGACGCCGCCGCGGTTCATGGCGATCGCCGCCTTGGCGATGGTGCCGACCCGCATGCCGGGAACGCGGATGTCCAGCGCCATGCCCTGCATGTGCAGGCTGCGCTTGGCGACGCCGGAGCTGTTGGCCCGCAGCGCCTCGTTGGTCTTCGGCGACCGGTAGCCGCAGACGATGCCGATCCGCTGGGTGATGCCGAGCCGGAAGGACAGGTCGTGCAGATAGTCCAGCACCCGGGTGTCGATCGCATGGACCGTGCCGTCCCGGTGGTCGCGCAGGCAGAAATTGATCTTACGCAGCGCCTCCGCGTCATAGCGGCCGTTGCGGAAATAGGTGATGTCGAGCCGCTCGTCGGTGTGGAGGTGCTCGATCTTCAGTTTGCGGGTGTCATGGGCAGCGACGATGGCCGACCGGGCGGGCGTTCCGCCGGTCATCAGCAGCGCCAAAGCGCCGAGGGCCGCCCGCCGCGAAACCCGGCGTCGGGGCGAGGAAGCAAAGTGTTCCGTCATGTCCGATGGTCTCCGAGGCGCCGTGGCGCGAGAAGCCCTCTTTCCATCGGTTTGCGGCGGCGCGCAAGCACTTTCGTCGGCGCCGTTTTCTGGAAGTCAAATGAGCCCCAGCGCCTTTGCCAGCAGGGCGTCGCGGCCGTAGATGTCGTCGCGGAACTCGACCGTCCCGCCTTCGCCGATCCAGGCCGTCAGGTAAGTCAGGTGGACCGGCACCGGCGTCTTCAGATTGATCCGGGTGGTCTTCTTGCTGGCCAGAATTCGGGCGACCTGGGCCGGATCCTGGCCGTCGGCCGTGAGCATGACCTCGGCCAGCGTGATCGGCTTCTGCAGCCGGATGCAGCCTGAGCTGAAGTTGCGCACCGATTTGGCGAACAGCTCGCGCGCCGGGGTGTCGTGCAGATAGACGTCGAACTGGTTCGGGAACATGAACTTCACCTGGCCCAGGGCATTCTTCTCGCCGGGCGCCTGGCGCAGGCGGTAGGGGAACCGGCCCTTGGGGATGGCGGCCCAGTCGACCGAGGCGGGATCGACGCGCGGCGCGTCGTTCTGATAGCCGGCGTACAGCTCGTAGCCCCCGGCCGACAGGTAGGACGGGTCCTTCTTGATCTTCGGCAGCAGATCCTGGGCGGCGATCCTGGCCGGAACGCTCCAGGTCGGGTTGAACTCCATGTAGCGGATCTGATCGCTGAAGATCGGGGTCTCGCGGTACGGCCGGCCGATGATCACCCGCATGGCCAGACGGGTGACCCCGCCGACCACGTAGTCGAGCTCGAAGCCGGCCATGTTGACGAAGACATGGTCGTCGCCGAAATCGTCCGGCATCCAGCGGAACCGCTCCATGTTCAGAACGATCTGCCGGACCCGCTCCTGTACCGGGACGTTCATCGCCGCCACCGTCTTGGCGCCGATGGCGCCGTCGGCATCGAGCCCGTGACGGCGCTGGAACTGGCGCACGGCGCTCTCCAGCGCCGGATCGTACAGGTCCGATGCCCCGGAAACCAGGGTGAGGTCGGCGGTGGAGGACAGGCGCCGGCGCACTTCGGCGACCCGGGCATCCGTCATGCCGGGCTTCAGGGTCGGGCCCTCCGGCACCGGATGCCAGCCGCCGGTGCGCGCCAGGGCGCGGTAGTCCAGCAGCAGCCGGCGCAGGCGGCGGTAGATCGGGTTGCCCGGCGCCAGGCCGGCCATCGCCTTGGCGGTCTCCGGCGCGGCATGCACCGTCTCCAGCAGCGCCAGACCGTCGACATCGCGGGGAAAGACGAACAGCGCCGGGTCGGCCTTCTTCGGGGCCACCCGTCCGGCCTGCAGATCGGTCAGATAGCGCAGCAGCGTTCGGCTGACCGCCTGGTCCAGCGCTTCCGGGGTATCGGCAGCGGGGAGGGCGTAGTCGGCCGGGCGCAGGCCCTGACGTTCCGCCCGCTCCAGCACCCGGATCACGGCGGCGCCCTTGGCGTTGAGGGTAGGGGCCTCGTTCTCTTCGACCCAGGCGTATCCGTCGGTCCGGGCGGCGTGGAAGGTTTCCACCACCGAGGCGGCGTCCGCGCTCTGTGCGGCCGCCGGATGCGAGATCCCGGCGAACAGGACCAGGGCCGCCAGGGCGGCGCGGAGGGCGGATCGGCTTTGGCTCGGACCGGACATCATCGGCTCCCGCGTTCCAGGTGTATCGAAGGCGTATGGTTCCCCAGAAGCCTTGTCGATCAAAGGGAAGATTGACAGGCCTAACCCCCGACCGTAGCGTCCGGCCGTCAATCGCATGTGGTGTCCCGGCCCGCGATCTGGGTCGGGATGAAACGGGAAGCCGGTCAGATTCCGGCACTGCCCCCGCAACGGTAGGCAAGGCTGATCCGCCGCAGAGTGCCACTGTGTCGCCAGGACATGGGAAGGCGCGGCGGGATCGCGGCCCGCGCGGCCGTCCTTGCAAGTCCGGAGACCGGCCACAGCGTGCAACCTCGATATCGCGGGGCGCGGTGCTCGGGTTCGGCCTTGGGCGCTCCCCGATGCCGTCCCCTCCCTCCGATCCGTCGATGTCCAACGTCAAGGCCGCGCGGGTGTGCGCCGGACAAGGAGGATGGAGTGCTTTCCCAGAACCGCCTGACCGTTTCCCGGTCGCTGAGGGCATCCGCCCTGATGGGCGCCTTGGTGGTGGCCGGCTCGCTGCCGGCGCAGGCCGAGCAACTCGCCGCCGGCGACCGCGCTGCGATCGCCATGACCGACCGGGTGGTGGTGACGGCCTCCCGCCTCGCCGAGACCACCGACGAGACCCTGGCGCCGGTGAGCATCATCACCCGCGCGGAGATCGAGCGCCGCCAGATCCGATCCGTTCCAGAGGCGCTGCGCAGGGTGCCGGGCCTGACCTTGGTCAACAACGGCGGTATCGGCAAGACGACCTCGGTCTTCCTGCGCGGCACAGAGAGCGATCATGTGCTGGTGCTGATCAACGGCGTGAAGGTCGGATCGGCCACCTTGGGCACGTTCAATTTCGAGAGCCTGTCGATCGACGATGTGGAGCGGATCGAGGTGGTGCGCGGTCCGCGATCCCACCTCTACGGTTCCGAGGCGCTGGGCGGGATCATCCAGATCTTCACCCGCCGGCCGAGCGAGACCACCGCCGCCCACGCCAGCGTCGGCTACGGCAGCGACGAGACGATGGAAGGCAGTGCCGGCTTCTCCGGGCGCGCGTCCGGTATCGGATTTTCGGCCGGCGCGAACTACATCCGGACCGACGGCTTCAACTCCTGCGGCGACGGGACGACGCTTCCGATGGGCGGCTGCTACGCCAATCAACCGGATAAGGACGGCTTCGAACGCAGCTCGGTGACCGGTGCCTTGGATTATGCTTTTTCCAATGGTATCAGGCTCGAAGCGACCGGTCTTTATGCAACGAGTGAGAACGAATACGACGGCTCGACCTCGAACGAGTCGGAGGCCGTGAACTATGTGCTCGGCGTACGGGCGCTGGGATCGCCGACCGACTTCTGGGACATCACGGCGGCGGTCGGACACACGGTGGACGACGCAGACAACTTCCTGGACGGTTCCTACGAATCGACTTTCAAGACGGAGCGTAACTCTCTGTCTTTGCAGAATGACCTCTATCTTCTCGACAATCAGGTGACGACGCTGGGGGCGGACTTCCAGCGCGATCTGATCAGCGGGTCCACCAGCTATGTCGAGGACAGCCGCGACAACACCGGCATCTTCGCCCAGCACCGGGCCGAGTTCGGCCGGCATACGTTTCAGCTCAGCGGCCGGGTGGACGAGAACGAGCAGTTCGGCGGCTACCTGACCGGCGGTGCGGCGTACGGCTATCGGATCACCGAGACCCTGCGCGCCACCGCGTCCTACGCCACCGCGTTCAAGGCCCCGTCCTTCAACGAGCTGTACTTTCCGGGCTTCGGCAACGAGGACCTCGACCCGGAGCAGTCCGAAAGCGCGGAGATCGGTCTGGCCGCGACCGTCGGCGGCTTCGAGCTCGGCGCCAACCTGTTCCATACGGAGATCGATGAACTGATCGCCTATGACAGCTCGATCTTCGCCCCGGCAAATGTGGACAAGGCGCGGATCACCGGCCTGGAACTGACCGCCTCGGGTGAGGTGGCGGGCTTCCTGGTGTCCGGTGCCGCGACCTTCCTCGACCCGGTGAATGCCTCGGGCGGCGCCAATGACGGCAATCTGCTGCCGCGCCGGGCCGAGCAGGTCTACAGCCTCTCGGTCGATCGCGCGTTGGGCGGTCTGGGCCTGGGGCTCGGCGAATTCGCGGTGGGCGGCGACGTCCATCACGAGAGCGAACGCTATGACGACCTCGCCAATACCCGCAAGCTGGACGCCTACACGACGCTCGACCTGCGGGCGAGTTGGGAGGCGACGGAGAACTGGGGCGTGGGCGTCAAGCTCTCCAACGTGTTCGACGAGGACTACAAGACCGCGTCCTACTACAACCAGCAGGGCCGGGCGTTCTTCCTGCGCCTGACCTACCGGCGCTAGCCCATGGGGCGGATGGCGTTCGCACTGGCGGTCTGCCTGTTCTGGGCGGGACCGGCTGCGGCGGCGCCCTCCGCTCCCGCCGTGGTCTCGATCGACTACTGCGCCGACCAGTACGTGCTGGCGCTGGCCGACCGGGCGCAGATCCATGGGGTCTCGCCGCGCGCCCGCCAGGCCTTCTCCTATCACCGCGAGCGGGCCGTCGGCGTGCCGGTGGTGGAGCCGGTGGCCGAGGCGATCCTGGCGGCCGCCCCGGATCTGGTGGTGCGCTTCTGGGGCGGCAACCGGCGTCTCGTCTCCATGTTGGACCGCATCGGCGTGGGCACGGTGAGCATCGCCTACGGTCATGACGACGAGACCATCTTCGCCAATCTGGCCACGGTCGCGGCCGCCCTCGGCCGGCCCGGCGAGGCCGACCGTCTGGTGGCCGAGCAGCGCGCTCGCATCGCCGCCCTGGAGGCGAAGCCGCGCCTCGGTCAGCGCGCCCTGTACCTGACGCCCAGCGGCACCACCGGCGGCGCCGGGACCGATGTGGACGCGATGATCCGCCTGGCCGGACTGGAGAACATGGCGGCGGAACTGGGCTATCGTGGCTGGCGCACGGTGTCGCTGGAGGAACTCGTGATCAACCCGCCCGATGTCTTCATCGGCAGCTTCTTCGATGACGGCGACGTGGCCCGTTCCTCCTGGTCGCCGGCCCGGCATCCCCGTCTCGCCCGGATGATGGAAGCGGTGCGGACGCTGCCGGTGCCGGGGCGCTTCCTGTCCTGCAGCGGCCTGTTCTCGGTGGATGCGGCCGAGTATCTGCGCGCGGCCCTGGACGGCACCCAATGACGCGATCGGTGGAGATCAGAGACCGCGTCCTGCTGCCCGTCCTGGCGGCGATCCTGGTCGCCGCGGCCCTGGTCTCGCTCTGCATCGGCGCGGCGCCGCTGACGCCCTCCCGGGTGCTGTCGGCGCTGCTCGGGCTGGGCGGCGAGGTGGATCGGATCATCGTCTTCGAGCTGCGCCTGCCGCGCGTCGCGCTGGGTATTCTGCTCGGGGCGGTGCTGGGCTTCTCCGGGGCGGCCCTGCAGGGGCTCCTGCGCAACCCGCTGGCCGATCCGGGGGTGATCGGCGTGACGGCGGCGGCCGGGTTCGGCGCGGTGGTGGCGATCGGATTCGGCCTGGCGGCGGTCTCGATCCTGATCGTGCCGCTGGCGGCGATCGCCGGAGCGGCCCTGGCAACGGTCCTGCTCTTCGCCGTCGCCGCGCGCAACGACAGCCTGCTGGTGCTGATCCTGACCGGCATCGGCATCTCCAGCCTGGCCACGGCCCTGACCTCGCTCGCCTTCAATCTGGCGCCCGATCCGATCACCCTGCGCGACATGATCCTGTGGCTGCTCGGCTCGCTTGAGAACCGCACCACCACCGACCTCGCCATCGCTGCCCCCTTCGTGCTGGCCGGCTGGGCCGCCATGGCGACGATCGGGCGCGGCCTCGATGCCCTCAGCCTCGGCGAGGAGACGACGCGGTCGCTCGGCATCGACGTCGGCCATCTGCGCTGGCGGGTGGTGCTGGGCGTCTCGGCCTCGGTCGGCGCCATGGTGGCGGTCTGCGGCGCGGTCGGCTTCGTCGGCCTGGTGGTGCCGCATATGGTGCGGCCCTTCGTCGGCTACCGGCCGGGGCGGGTGCTGGCGGCCAGTGCCCTCGGCGGGGCGGTGCTCATCACCCTGGCCGACCTGCTCACCCGCATCCCGACCGGCGGCGAGCGTCTCCAGCTCGGCGTGGTGACGGCCCTGATCGGTGCGCCGGTCTTCATCTGGATCGTTCAGCGCTCCTGGATGGCGAGCCGATGACGGGTGGTATGAAGAACGGCCGGGCGATCATGCTGCAGGGCACCGGCTCCGATGTCGGCAAGTCGGTCCTGACCGCCGGCCTGTGCCGGGCCTTCGTACGGCGCGGGCTGACCGTGCGGCCGTTCAAGCCGCAGAACATGTCCAACAACGCCGCCGTGGCCGACGACGCAGAGGGTGGCGGCGGCGAGATCGGGCGGGCGCAGTGGCTCCAGGCCCTGGCCTGCGGCGTGGCGCCGAGCGTGCACATGAACCCGGTACTGCTGAAGCCGAACAGCGATACCGGCTCCCAGGTCGTGCTGCGCGGCCGGGCGCTGGAGGTGGCGGAGGCGCGCCAGTACTGGGGCACGCGCGGCGCGCTGCTCGCCCCGGTGATCGAGAGCTTCGAGCACCTGAAGACCCAGGCCGATCTGGTGGTGGTCGAAGGGGCTGGCAGTGCCGCCGAAGCCAATCTGCGCCGGGGCGATATCGCCAATATGGGCTTCGCCGTGCCGACGCAGACCCCGGTGGTGCTGGTCGGCGACATCAACCGGGGCGGGGTGATCGCCGCCCTGGTCGGCACGCAGGCGGTGCTCGATGCCGCGGATCGGGCGATGGTGGCCGGCTTCATCGTCAACCTGTTCCGCGGCGATCCGCGCCTGTTCGACGACGGGCTCGCCATGATCGCGGAGCGCACCGGATGGCGCAGCTTCGGCGTCGTGCCCTTCCTGCCGCAAATCAAGGCGCTCCCCGCCGAGGACGCGGTGGTCCTGGAACAGGGCCGGGCCGGCGAGGACGGCCGCATCGTGATCGCGGTGCCGATGGTCGCCCGGATCGCGAATTTCGACGATCTCGACCCGCTGCGGGCCGACCCCGCCTTCGACGTGCGGTTCTGTCCGCCGGGCACGCCGTTGCCGGGCGATGCCGCCCTGGTGGTGCTGCCGGGGACCAAATCGACCCTCTCCGACCTACGCTTTCTCAAAGCTCAGGGCTGGGATATCGACATCCAGGCCCATGTGCGCCGGGGCGGGCGGGTGCTCGGTCTGTGCGGCGGTTACCAGATGCTCGGCACCCGGGTCAGCGATCCGGACGGCATCGAAGGGCCGGCGGGGGAGGAGGCCGGGCTCGGGCTGCTGGACGTGGCGACGGTGATCGAGCCGGCCAAGACCGTGCGCAATGCGGTCTGCCGCAGCACCCTGCTCGACGCCGACGCCCGCGGTTACGAGATCCATGCCGGCCGAACCACCGGGCCGGGCCTGTCGCGCACCTTCCTGGAGCGTGAGGGCGAGACGGTCGGGATCGTCTCGTCGGACGGGCTGGTAGTCGGCACCTATCTGCACGGCATGCTTGGCGACGACAGCTTCCGCGCCCGCTACCTGCGGTTCGCCGGGCTCTGCGGCACGCCGGATCTGGTCTTCGCCGACCAGGTGGAGGCCGCCCTGGACGCCCTGGCCGACGCGCTGGAAGAACATCTGGACGTGGACGCCCTGCTGGAGGCGGCCCGGTGAGCGCGCTCGTGCTCGCCGGCGCGATGGTGCTTGACGCGGTGACCGGCGACCCGCGCTCCCTCTATGCCAGGGTTCCGCATCCGGTCACGCTGATGGCCCGGAGCCTCATGCTGTTGGAAGGCCGCCTGAACCGTGCCGAAGAGTCCGACGGGCCGCGCCGGGCGATGGGGGTCGTGAGCCTGGCGGCCTATGTCGGCGGCTGGACGGCGCTGGGCATTGCCCTGACGCGGGTGCTGGACGGGTCCATGGGCATGGTGCTGCTGATCGCCCTGGCCTCGACCCTGCTGGCCGGGCGCGACCTGCTGGATCATGTGGGCGCGGTCGCCAAGGCTCTCGACGATGCGGAAGATCTGACCGAGGCCCGCGCGGCGGTCGGCCGGATCGTCGGCCGCGAGACCGCCTTTCTCGACCGCTCCGCCATCGCCCGCGCCGCCATCGAAAGCCTGGCGGAGAACCTGTCCGACGGGTTCGTCGCCCCGGTCTTCTGGTTCGCGGTGGCGGGCTTTCCCGGGCTGGTCGCCTACAAGGCGATCAATACCGCGGACAGCCTGATCGGTCACCGCAGCGAGCGCTATCGTGCCTTCGGCTGGGCGGCTGCCCGGCTGGACGATCTGGCGAACTGGATCCCCGCCCGCCTGACCGCAGCCCTGCTCGCCCTGGCGGCCCTGAAGGAGGGGCGGGCAGGCGCCGCCTGGTCCACTGCCCGTCGCGACGCGGGGCAGCACCTGTCGCCCAATGCCGGCTGGCCTGAGGCCGCCATGGCCGGAGCGCTGGACGTCCGGTTGGGCGGTCCGCGCCGCTACGGGTCGGAGCAGGTCGACGGCGCCTGGTTCGGTACCGGGCGCGAGAACGCCGACACCGCCGATCTGGCCCGGGCGCTGCACATCGCCCGCCGGGTCTGGATTGGCCTGATCGCCGCCGCGGTTGCCGCGGCACTCATCGCCGACTGACGAGGAAGGACGCCATGACCGAGACCGACGCCGCCCGGGCCGAGGCCCACCGTGCCGAGATGAAACGGGTACAGGCAGAGCACCGCGCCCGGATCAAGACCAAGCAGAAGGCCGAACGCGGCCTGCTCGCGGTCCATACCGGCGACGGCAAGGGCAAGTCGACCGCCGCTTTCGGCACCATCATCCGCGCGCTCGGCTGGGGCCGCACCGTCGGCGTCGTGCAGTTCATCAAGGGCACCTGGAAGACCGGCGAGAACGAGTTCTTCAAGCGCTTCCCCGATCTGCTGACCTTCAAGCGCATGGGCGACGGCTTCACCTGGGATACCCAGGACCGCGCACAGGACATCCGCGCCGCCAGGGCGGCCTGGGACGAGGCCCAGCAGATGTTCACCGGCGGCGACTACGACCTTGTGGTGCTGGACGAGCTGAATATCGCCCTGCGCTACGAATATCTCGACGCGGGCGAGGTGGTGGAGGCGCTGGCCGGCCGGCATCCGCGCACCACGGTGATCGTGACCGGCCGCAACGCCCCGGCCGCCCTGATCGAGTCGGCCGATCTGGTGACCGAGATGACCAAGGTGAAACACCCGTTCGACGCCGGCATAAAAGCGGCTTCCGGTTTCGATTACTGAGGGCGGACCGGCGCCGGGTTTGCAACTTCGGGCGCTTGGGCGCAGACTCTGGGCGGTCGTCCCGTGTGACGGCCGGCTGGAGGAAAGCCGATGGCTCGTGACCTGCGCCCGAAACCCGGTGGGTCCCCGTCACCTCAGCGCGCAGAGCCTGAGGCGGAGGACGATCCGCTCAACCCGGTCGAAAACGAACCGAGCGCGCTCGACGATCTGACCCATGCGGAGTTCGTCGAGATCTACCGCGACGCCTCGGCCAATATCCGCTTCGCCAAGGAACAGATGTGGCGCTCCCTGCTGTATTTCAGCGCCGGAGCCATCGCCGTCACCGGCTACGGCGTGGTCACCCGATGGAGCGACCCGCAGCTCTGCCAGTATCTCCTGGTCATCACCTGGCTCTGCAGCATCCTGACGGTGCTGATCATCCTGAGCCTGCAGTGGTGGCAGGCGGCCGAGCACCAGAAGATCGCCTTCGTCACCGCCAAGTGGTCGAGCTTCGCCACCGCCGCCCGGCGCCGCAAGTCGAAGGTCATGAGCGATGTGCAGCGTTACGGCATGTTGGCGGCGATGATCCTGTATCTGGAGCTCGTGACCATCGCGGTGACCCGGATTTTCACCGTTCAGTACTAGGACGCATCTTTGCCTCTTCGGCGGAGGGCGCGTGGGGCGGCCGCGGTCGTGGTCCTGCGCCCAACGGGCGCGTCGTCGCAAATCCTGCCCGTCACCGGTCTTGCGCAGTCGACGTGAAGAAAGTGGTCCTCGTCCCGCGTCAGGGAAGGCTCGGCTATCGTGCCGGGCGTTTTCCCTTCGGGCGTTGTGGTTAAAAACGGTCGTTTGTCTCTGTTTGTGATCGAATACTCGGAATGCGCGTGCGATTTACTGGAAAAAGCCGGAGAAATCGCGCGCAGACGGTCAAATAAATTGTATTTTATCTAAAATATAATATTGTTCTCCTCAGGTAGGGGGAAACACGTATGGCCGACGATCGACACGACCTGGATGCTGAGGCGGATGCCGGCATGGACAACCGTGGTCCGGAGCAGCCGTCGGCGCGCACGGACCGGCCCGGCGCCGCTGAAGGCGATGCGTCCGGCGTGTCCGATCAGGGCGATGATCCGCGGTCCGCAGATGGTAACGTTCATCTCGGATCCCAGCGAAATCCGGATACCTCCACGGTCGAACAGTCCGATCAGCGCACCGTCCAGAACGAGGATGTGAGCGTCCGCGAGGCCGAGGCGCGCCGTACCGGCCGCAGCAACGACGCCGAGCGGCAGGGCGACCGCGGCGAGGCGCAGTCCCAGGGGAACACGCCCCAGGGGCGCGGCGGACGCGACAACGCGGAACGCGGCGGGGGCGATCGGGGCGACAGCCGCATCGGTGGCACCGACCGGCCCGCATCGGGCGACGGTGCGCCCGGGGCGTCCGGACAGACGGCTGCTCCCGGAACGGCTCCTGCCGGCGGCGCGGGCGGTGTGCCGTCCGGCGCGGTCGGCTCGGGCGACCTGGCCGCCACCGCGGGCGGCCGGCCGGGAGGCGGCGACGGTGCGGGCGCACAGTCCGACGGCAATCCCGCGCAAGCCGGCGAGGCGGGCGCTCAGCAGGCCGGTGGCCCCCAGGGCGGCGCCAATGGCGGGGCATCCGAGGACGGCTCGGCCGAGGCCGGGCAGTCCGGCCGGTCCGATGGAGCGGTTTCCGGAGGCGACGGCAGCGGCGACGCGGTCGGGGGCATGGCAGGCGATACGCTCGGACCGGGCAACGGCGCGCAACCGGGTGCCGGCCAGCGATCCGTGGCGTCGTCCGACCGGGACGGCCGCGGGAGCGACTCCGACGGGCGTGATGGCGGCGGCCGCGACGCGCCCGGCGATGCCGGTCAGAGCGGAGTGGGTGGCGATGGCCGGATCGGGCGCTCCGGCTCCGGCGCTGGCGCTCCCGAGACCGGCTCGGGCAGCGGCATACAGACCCGCAGCGGGAGCGGAACCGGCCAGGGCACCCCCGGCCAGTCGGGCCCTTCGGGATCGACCGGTCCGGCCACCGACGCGACCCCGGGAACCCAGCCGACGACCACCGCCCGTGGCACCAGCACGGACGACGTCGCCGATGAGACTGCCACCAGCCCGCTCTCCGGCGGGACCACCGACCGGACCCCGCCCCCACCCCCAGCTCCGTCCGGTGACGACAGCCCGTCGGGCGGCGACGACACGGTTTCCTCCGGCGACACCTCGGGCGGCGACGACAGCCCCTCGGTCGGTGACGACACGGTCTCGTCCGGCGACGACAGCCCCTCGGGCGGCGACGACACGGTTTCCTCCGGTGACGACAGCCCGTCGGGCGGCGACGACACGGTTTCCTCCGGTGATGACAGCCCGTCGGGCGGCGACGATACGGTTTCCTCCGGTGATGACAGCCCGTCGGGCGGCGACGATACGGTTTCCCCCGGTGAAGACAGTCCGTCAGGTGGTGACGACACGACGTCCTCCGGCGGCGATGACACCGGGTCGGGCGGGGACACGCCTGACTCCGGCGGCAACGAGACCCCCGGGGGCGGTGCGGGCAATATCCCGCAGCACCAGTCGATCACCGGCGGAGCCGGCGACGATTCGATCGAGACGGGCCTGGGGAACGACCGCATCCTGGCGGGCGAGGGCCACAACCGCGTCCAGGCCGGCGACGGCGACAATTACGTCAGTGCGGGCGGCGGTCGCGACACGATCTCCGCCGGGTCCGGCGACGACACGATCCATGGCGGCAATGGCTCGAACCGGATCAGCGCCGGTGACGGCGACAACCGGGTGACGGCGGGGTCGGGCAGCGACACGATCTCCTCGGGCCGTGGCGATGACACGATCCGCGCGGGTGACGGCAACAATTCCATCTCGGTCGGCCAGGGCGAGAACCAGATCACGGCTGGCTCCGGCTCGGACACGATCCGCACCGGCAATGACGACGACACGGTGATCGCGGGCAGCGGCACCAACGACATCAAGGTCGGCGACGGCGACAACCGGGTCACTTCCGGCTCCGGCTCCGACCGCGTCACCGCCGGGTCGGGCGATGACCGGCTTATCGTGGGCGACGGCCGCAACACGGTGGTGGCGGGCTCCGGCGACAACTATGTCAGCGCCGGCCGCGACAATGACGTGATCTCCGCCGGTTCCGGCGACGACACGATCCATGGCGGCAATGGCTCGAACCGGATCAGCGCCGGTGACGGCGACAACCGGGTGACGGCGGGCACCGGCAGCGACACGATCTCCTCGGGTCGGGGCGACGACACGATCCGCGCCGGGGACGGCAACAATTCCATCTCCGCCGGCCATGGCGAGAACCAGATCACCGCAGGCTCGGGCTCGGACACGATCCGCACCGGCAACGACGACGACACGGTGATCGCGGGTTCCGGCAATAACGACATCAAGGTCGGCGACGGCGACAACCGGGTCACTTCCGGGTCCGGCTCCGACCGGGTCACCGCCGGGTCGGGCGACGACCGCCTGGTGGTGGGCGACGGCCGCAACACGGTCGAGGCCGGGTCGGGCGACAACTATGTCAGCGCCGGTCGCGACAATGACGTGATCAGCGCCGGCAGCGGCGACGACACGATCTACGGCGGCAATGGGTCGAACCGGATCTCCGCCGGCGACGGCGACAACCGGGTGACGGCAGGCACCGGCAGCGACACGATCTCCTCGGGCCGGGGCGACGACACGATCCGCGCCGGGGACGGCAACAATTCCATCTCGGCCGGCCATGGCGAGAACCAGATCACGGCGGGGTCCGGGTCGGACACGATCCGCGCCGGCAACGACGACGACACGGTGATCGCGGGTTCCGGCACCAACGACATCAAGGTCGGCGACGGCGACAACCGAGTCACTTCCGGCTCCGGCTCCGACCGGGTCACCGCCGGGTCGGGCGACGACCGGCTGGTGGTGGGCGACGGGCGCAACACGGTGGAGGCGGGCTCCGGCGACAACTATGTGAGCGCCGGCCGCGACAATGACGTGATCAGCGCCGGGTCCGGCGACGACACGATCTATGGCGGCAACGGCTCGAACCGGATCAGCGCCGGCGACGGCGACAACCGGGTGACGGCGGGGTCGGGCAGCGACACGATCTCCTCGGGCTCGGGCGACGACACGATCCGCGCGGGCGACGGCAACAATTCCATCTCCGCCGGCCATGGCGAGAACCAGATCACGGCGGGCTCCGGGTCGGACACGATCCGTACCGGCAATGACGACGACACGGTGATCGCCGGTTCCGGCAATAACGACATCAAGGTCGGCGACGGCGACAACCGGGTCACTTCCGGGTCCGGCTCCGACCGGGTCACCGCCGGGTCGGGCGACGACCGCCTGGTGGTGGGTGACGGCCGCAACACGGTGGAGGCCGGGTCGGGCGACAACTATGTGAGCGCCGGTCGCGACAATGACGTGATCAGCGCCGGTTCCGGCGACGACACGATCTACGGCGGCAATGGGTCGAACCGGATCAGCGCCGGCGACGGCGATAACCGGGTGACGGCGGGGTCGGGCAGCGACACGATCTCCTCGGGCCGGGGCGACGACACGATCCGGGCGGGTGACGGCAACAATTCCATCTCCGCCGGCCAGGGCGAGAACCAGATCACGGCTGGGTCCGGGTCGGACACGATCCGCACCGGCAACGACGACGACACGGTGATTGCGGGTTCCGGCAATAACGACGTCAAGGTCGGCGACGGCGACAACCGGGTCACCTCCGGCTCCGGCTCCGACCGCGTCACCGCCGGGTCGGGCGACGACCGCCTGGTGGTGGGTGACGGCCGCAACACGGTCGAGGCCGGGTCGGGCGACAACTATGTCAGCGCCGGGCGCGACAGTGACGTGATCTCCGCCGGCAGCGGCGACGACACGATCTACGGCGGCAACGGCTCGAACCGGATCTCTGCCGGCGACGGCGACAACCGGGTGACGGCGGGCACCGGCAGCGACACGATCTCCTCGGGCCGTGGCGACGACACGATCCGGGCGGGTGACGGCAACAATTCCATCTCCGCCGGCCAGGGCGAGAACCAGATCACGGCGGGCTCCGGGTCGGACACGATCCGCACCGGCAACGACGACGACACGGTGATCGCCGGCAGCGGCACCAACGACATCAAGGTCGGCGACGGCGACAACATCGTCAGTGCCGGGTCCGGCTCCGACCGGGTCACCGCGGGCTCGGGCGACGACCGCCTGGTGGTCGGCGACGGCCGCAACACGGTGGAGGCGGGCTCCGGCGACAACTATGTCAGCGCCGGCCGCGACAATGACGTGATCAACGCCGGCAAGGGCGACGACACGATCTACGGCGGCAACGGCTCGAACCGGATCTCCGCCGGCGACGGCGACAACCGGGTGACGGCCGGCTCGGGCAGCGACACGATCTCCTCGGGCCGTGGCGATGACACGATCCGCGCGGGTGACGGCAACAATTCCATCTCGGCCGGCCAGGGCGAGAACCAGATCACGGCTGGCTCCGGCTCGGACACGATCCGCACCGGCAATGACGACGACACGGTGATCGCGGGCAGCGGCACCAACGACATCAAGGTCGGCGACGGCGACAACCGGGTCACTTCCGGCTCCGGCTCCGACCGCGTCACCGCCGGGTCGGGCGATGACCGGCTTATCGTGGGCGACGGCCGCAACACGGTGGTGGCGGGCTCCGGCGACAACTATGTCAGCGCCGGCCGCGACAATGACGTGATCTCCGCCGGTTCCGGCGACGACACGATCCATGGCGGCAATGGCTCGAACCGGATCAGCGCCGGTGACGGCGACAACCGGGTGACGGCGGGCACCGGCAGCGACACGATCTCCTCGGGCCGTGGCGACGACACGATCCGCGCCGGCGACGGCAACAACTCCATCTCGGCCGGCCAGGGCGAGAACCAGATCACGGCTGGGTCGGGCTCGGACACGATCCGTACCGGCAACGACGACGATACGGTGATAGCCGGCAGCGGCACCAACGACATCAAGGTCGGCGACGGCGACAACCGGGTCACCTCCGGCTCCGGCTCCGACCGGGTCACCGCTGGGTCGGGCGACGACCGCCTGGTGGTCGGCGACGGCCGCAACACGGTGGAAGCCGGGTCGGGCGACAACTATGTGAGCGCCGGCCGCGACAATGACGTGATCTCTGCCGGCAGCGGCGACGACACGATCTACGGCGGCAACGGCTCGAACCGGATCAGCGCCGGTGACGGCGACAACCGGGTGACGGCGGGCACCGGCAGCGACACGATCTCCTCGGGCCGTGGCGACGACACGATCCGGGCGGGTGACGGCAACAATTCCATCTCCGCCGGAAGCGGCGAGAACCAGATCACCGCGGGGTCCGGCTCCGATACGATCCGCACCGGCAACGACGACGACACGGTGATCGCCGGCAGCGGCAATAACGACATCAAGGTCGGCGACGGCGACAACATCGTCACTTCCGGGTCCGGCTCCGACCGGGTCACCGCCGGGTCGGGCGACGACCGCCTGGTGGTGGGCGACGGCCGCAACACGGTCGAGGCCGGGTCGGGCGACAACTATGTGAGCGCCGGCCGCGACAATGATGTGATCAGCGCCGGCAGCGGCGACGACACGATCTACGGTGGGAACGGCTCGAACCGGATCTCCGCCGGCGACGGTGACAACCGGGTGACGGCGGGGTCGGGCAGCGACACGATCTCCTCGGGCCGGGGCGACGACACGATCCGCGCCGGGGACGGCAACAATTCCATCTCGGCCGGCCATGGCGAGAACCAGATCACGGCTGGGTCGGGCTCGGACACGATCCGCACCGGCAATGACGACGACACGGTGATCGCCGGCAGCGGCAATAACGACGTCAAGGTCGGCGATGGCGACAACATCGTCAGTGCCGGCTCCGGCTCCGACCGGGTCACCGCGGGCTCGGGCGACGACCGTCTGCTGGTCGGCGACGGCCGCAACACGGTGGAAGCGGGCTCCGGCGACAACTACGTCAGCGCCGGGCGCGACAGTGACGTGATCAACGCCGGTTCCGGTGACGACACGATCTACGGTGGGAACGGCTCGAACCGGATCTCCGCCGGCGACGGCGATAACCGGGTGACGGCGGGGTCGGGCAGCGACACGATCTCCTCGGGCCGGGGCGACGACACGATCCGCGCGGGTGACGGCAACAATTCCATCTCGGCCGGCCATGGCGAGAACCAGATCACGGCTGGGTCGGGCTCGGACACGATCCGCACCGGCAATGACGACGACACGGTGATCGCCGGCAGCGGCAATAACGACGTCAAGGTCGGCGATGGCGACAACATCGTCTCCGCCGGCTCCGGCTCCGACCGGGTCACGGCCGGGTCGGGCGACGACCGCCTGGTGGTCGGCGACGGGCGCAACACGGTGGAAGCAGGCTCCGGCGACAACTATGTGAGCGCCGGCCGAGACAATGACGTGATCAGCGCCGGGGACGGTGACGACACGATCTATGCCGGTGACGGCTCCAACCGGGTCGAGGCGGGCAGCGGCGACAATCTGCTCAGCGCCGGCTCCGGCAGCGACACGATCTCCTCGGGCCGTGGCGACGACACGATCCGCGCGGGCGACGGCAACAATTCCATCTCCGCCGGCCATGGCGAGAACCAGATCACGGCGGGGTCCGGGTCGGACACGATCCGTACCGGCAATGACGACGACACGGTGATCGCGGGTTCCGGCAATAACGACATCAAGGTCGGCGACGGCGACAACCGGGTCACCTCCGGCTCCGGCTCCGACCGGGTCACCGCGGGCTCGGGCGACGACCGCCTGGTGGTGGGCGACGGCCGCAACACGGTGGTGGCGGGCTCCGGCGACAACTATGTCAGCGCCGGCCGCGACAATGACGTGATCTCCGCCGGTTCCGGCGACGACACGATCTACGGCGGCAACGGGTCGAACCGGATCTCTGCCGGCGACGGCGACAACCGGGTGACGGCCGGCTCGGGCAGCGACACGATCTCCTCGGGCCGTGGCGATGACACGATCCGCGCGGGTGACGGCAACAATTCCATCTCGGCCGGCAACGGCGAGAACCAGATCACCGCGGGCTCGGGCTCGGACACGATCCGCACCGGCAACGACGACGACCTCGTCCGCGCCGGATCCGGCAGCAACGACATCGATGTCGGTAAGGGTGATAACACCGTCTCCGCCGGCTCCGGCTCCGACCGGGTGACCGCCGGGTCGGGCGACGACCGCCTTGTGGTCGGCGACGGGCGCAACACGGTGGAAGCTGGCTCCGGCGACAACTACGTCAGCGCCGGTCGCGACAATGACGTGATCTCTGCCGGCAGCGGCGACGACACGATCTATGGCGGCAATGGGTCGAACCGGATCTCCGCCGGCGACGGCGACAACAGGGTGACGGCGGGGTCGGGCAGCGACACGATCTCGGCTGGCTCCGGCGACGACACGATCCGCGCCGGGGACGGCAACAATTCCATCTCGGCCGGCAACGGCGAGAACCAGATCACCGCGGGCTCGGGCTCGGACACGATCCGCACCGGCAATGACGACGACACGGTGATCGCCGGCAACGGCAACAATGACATCAAGGTCGGCGACGGCGACAACCGGGTCACCTCCGGGTCCGGCTCCGACCGGGTCACCGCCGGGTCGGGCGACGACCGGCTTATCGTCGGCGACGGCCGCAACACGGTGGAAGCCGGGTCGGGCGATAACTATGTGAGCGCCGGTCGCGACAATGACGTGATCTCTGCCGGCAGCGGCGACGACACGATCTATGGCGGCAATGGGTCGAACCGGATCTCCGCCGGCGACGGCGATAACCGGGTGACGGCGGGGTCGGGCAGCGACACGATCTCGGCTGGCTCCGGCGACGACACGATCCGCGCCGGGGACGGCAACAATTTCATCTCGGCCGGCAACGGCGAGAACCAGATCACCGCGGGCTCGGGCTCGGACACGATCCGCACCGGCAACGACGACGACCTCGTCCGCGCCGGATCCGGCAGCAACGACATCGATGTCGGTAAGGGTGATAACACCGTCTCCGCCGGGTCGGGAGCCGACCGGGTCACGGCAGGGTACGGTGACGACCGCCTGGTTGTGGGTGACGGGCGCAACACGGTGGAAGCCGGCTCCGGCGACAACTATGTGAGCGCCGGCCGCGACAGTGACGTGATCTCCGCCGGGTCCGGCGACGACACGATCTATGCCGGCAATGGCTCGAACCGCGTGGCGGCGGGAGGCGGCGACAACCTGATCTCGGCCGGCTCGGGCAGCGACACCCTGTCCGCCGGCCATGGCGACGACACGATCCGCGCGGGCGACGGCAACAATTCCATTTCTGCCGGCAACGGCGACAACCTGGTGTCCGCCGGTTCCGGCTCGGACACGATCCGCACCGGCAATCATGACGACACGGTGCGCGCCGGGTCCGGCAACAACGACATCGATGTCGGCAAGGGCGACAACCAGGTCACCGCCGGTTCCGGTGCCGATCGGGTGACCGCGGGCTCCGGCGACGACCGGCTGATCGTCGGCGACGGCCGCAACACGGTGGAAGCCGGTGGCGGTGACAACTACGTGCGCGCCGGCCGCGACAGCGACGTGATCAGCGCCGGGAATGGTGACGACACGATCTATGCCGGTGACGGCTCGAACCGGGTTGAGGCGGGCAGCGGCGACAATCTGCTCAGCGCCGGCTCCGGCAGCGACACGATCTCCGCCGGGTCGGGCGACGACACGATCCGCGCCGGGGACGGCAACAATTCCATCTCGGCCGGTCATGGCGAGAACCAGATCACGGCGGGCTCCGGGTCGGACACGATCCGCACGGGCAGCAACGACGACACGGTGAAGGCCGGGTCCGGCAACAACGACATCGATGTCGGCAATGGCGACAACCGGGTGACGACCGGTTCCGGTGCGGACCGGGTGACGGCCGGCCTGGGCGACGACACGCTGACCGTCGGTGACGGCCGCAACACCGTCGATGCGGGTGAGGGCGACAACTACGTGAGCGCCGGCCGCGACAGCGACGTGATCTCGACCGGGAACGGCGACGATACGATCTATGCGGGCAACGGCTCGAACCGGGTCGATGCCGGGCACGGCGACAACGTCGTGTCGGCCGGCAGCGGGTCGGACACGGTCTCCAGCGGCCGTGGCGACGACACCATCCGGGTCGGCGACGGTAACAACAGCGTGGCGGCGGGCAGCGGCGACGACCGTGTGACCGCGGGCTCCGGCCGCGATACGCTGTCCGGCGGGGACGGCAACGACCTGCTGCGGGCCGGTAACGGCGACAACCAGGTCGATGGCGGCGCCGGCAACGACACGATCAGCGCCGGCTCGGGTCGCGACGCGCTGTCCGGCGGCGCCGGCAATGACCGCATCCTGGCCGGGGCGGGGAACGATACGGTGGCCGGCGGATCCGGTGCCGATACGATCGATCTGGGCGCTGGCAACGATGTCGGCGTCTACAATGTCGATGTCAACCGCAACACGCGGGGCGTTGACGACTACCAGGGCGGCTCCGGTCGGGACACGCTGCGGGTGGAGGTGTCCTCCGAACGGCTGGACGGCGCGGCCGGCGACGACCTGTTCGAGCTGAAGGACCATTTCCAGGATATCCGCGACGGGCTGGCCGATGCCGAGACCAGCCGGACCTTCGACGGCCTCGACCTGACGATCGACAGCTTCGAGGATGTCGAGTTCGTGGTCGATGGCGCGGTCGCCGACCTCAACCGCGGTCCGGTGGTCACCGGCGTGCAGGCGATCAACCTCTCCATCGGTGAGGAAGGCGGGCTCGACGGCGCCACGGTGGGCGGCGGACGCAATGCCGCCGACCTGACGGTTTCAGCGGGAGCGCTGGAGGCCAGCCCCGGCAGCGTGGCCCTGCTGTCCCAGGTCGAGGTCAGCGACGCCGACCGCGAGGACCGCATCAGCCGGGCGGAGGTCCGGATCGAGAACCTGGGCGGCGCCGGGACGGTCACCGTGGCCACCGGCGTCGCCGGTATCGCCGCGACGGTGGTGGCACAGGAAGACGGCAGCGTCGTCGTCACCTTCGAAGGCGACGCGCCGCCCTCGCGCTACACCGAAGCCCTGCGGTCGGTGTCGCTCAGCCTGTCCGAGACCCCGTCCGGCGGCAGTGCGGCGCGGATCAGCGTCGTGGTCCAGGACGAGCACGGCGCCAGCAATGCGGCCGCGAGTGCCGGGCTCGACATCGAGGACGAGCGCCCCGAGGTGATCGAGGGCGACGGAGCCGACACGCTGAGCGGTGGGGCGGCCCACGATACCCTGACGGGCGGCGATGGCGCCGACACGGTGATCGGCGGCGACACGCTGAGCGGTGGTGAGGGCAACGACAGCCCCTCCGGCGGTTCCGGTGCGGATACGCTGAGCGGTGGTGAGGGCAGCGACAGCCTCTCCGGCGGTTCCGGAGCGGATACGCTGAGCGGTGGTGAGGGCAACGACAGCCTCTCCGGCGGTTCCGGTGCGGATACGCTGACCGGCGGCGAGGGGAACGACAGCCTCTCCGGCGGTTCCGGTGCGGATACGCTGACCGGCGGCGAGGGCAACGACAGCCTCTCTGGCGGCTCCGGTGCGGACACGCTGAGCGGTGGTGAAGGCAACGACACCGTATCCGGTGACGATGGTGCCAATACGCTGATCGGCGGAACCGGCAACGACAGTATCTCCGGCGGTTCCGGTGCCGACACACTGAGTGGCGGTGCGGACAACGACAGCGTTTCCGGGGACGCCGGCGCGGATACGCTGAGCGGAGGCGAGGGGAACGACAGTGTCTCCGGCGGCGACACGCTGAGCGGCGGTGAAGGCAACGACAGTGTCAGCGGCGGCTCGGGCGGCGACACGCTCACCGGCGGATCCGGCAATGACAGCCTATCCGGCGAGGCCGGCGGCGATACGCTGAGCGGCGGCGAGGGCGACGACAGCATCTCCGGCGGCGCGGGCGAGGACACGCCTGCGGCACGGCAGGACGGCAACGACCTGCTGATCGGCGGCAACGGGTCGGACAGGCTCTATGGCGGGTCCGGCAGCGACACGCTCTCGGGCGGAGAGAACGACGACTATCTCGACGGCGGGTCCGGGGCCGACACCATGGCCGGCGGCAACGGGCGCGACACCTTCGTGGCGACCCATGGCGACCTGATCACCGACTACGACAATCAGGACGTGGTCCGGATCAATGCCAATGTCGGCAGCGACAACGTCGCCCTGAGCTCGGACGGAACGACCACCGAGGTCAGCATCGATATCGACGGCGACGGCGAGGGCGACGGCGCCTTCTCCATGACCGGCAACTTCAGCTCGGTGTCCGCCTCCAGCAACGGCACGACCACCGACCTGTATTTCGGTTCCGGTCAGCCGAACAACGGCAACGGCGGCAATTGGAACAACGGCAATAACGGCAACAACGGGAACCAGGGCGGCGGGTCGAGGAATCCGCGGGCCGGCGAGACCATCACCGGGACCGACGGTGACGACCGTCTGAACGGCAGCCACGGCGACGACCTGATCTCCGGCGGTGCCGGCAACGACACGCTAAACGGCGGCAACGGCAGCGACACCCTGTCGGGCGGCACCGGGAACGACTCCCTCGACGGCAGCCACGATCCGGATTCGCTCCAGGGTGGCGAGGGCGACGACACCCTGAAAGGCGGTAACGGTCTCGACACGCTTTCGGGCGGCGCGGGCAACGACCGGCTGGAGGGCAGCCACGATGCGGATCTGCTCGATGGCGGGGCCGGCAACGATACCCTGTCGGGCGGCAACGGCATGGATACGCTGGCCGGGGGTGACGGCGACGACTCGCTGGCCGGCAGCCACGACCATGACGCCATGTCGGGTGGGGGGGGCAACGACACCCTGTCCGGCGGTAACGGCGCCGACACCCTGTCGGGCGGCCACGGCGATGACGTCCTGGCCGGCAATCATGACAGCGACGAGATGTCCGGCGGTGCCGGCAACGACACCCTGTCCGCGGGCAACGGCCGGGACACGCTGGCCGGCGGCGACGGCGACGACACGCTGATCGGCGGCCATGACGACGACGTGCTCTATGGCGGCGACGGTGCGGAGGAGGACGCGGCCCTGTTCGCCGAGGTCGAGTCCGGCGATGCCGCCTCCCAGAGCCAGGACTGGGTCTCGCTCAGCGAGGGCGAGTCCGGCGACCAGGTCAGCGACGGCGGTGGCGAGGGCGGCGATGACGGCGGCGGGGACGGCTGGAACGACGGCGGCGACAGCGGCGGCGGCGGTGACGGCGGCGGTACCCCGGCCGGCGAGGACCTCGACGACAACATGCAGGTCGCCGGCTTCGGCTGACCCCCGGCGCCCGCGCCCGCTTTCCGAGCGACTCATATGGGGGCGTCGTCCCTGCCTTGCACCGGGACCCAGGCGTCCGCGTGCTGGAGCGTTGGCGAATAGGTCGGATGAGGCCCGGCGCACA
Organism: Candidatus Endolissoclinum sp.; assembly: GCA_965228445.1. Lineage (GTDB taxonomy): Bacteria > Pseudomonadota > Alphaproteobacteria > Thalassobaculales > Thalassobaculaceae > Thalassobaculum. The sequence continues at coordinate 507,794 of OZ245813.1, forward strand.
GCAGCCCTGGCCCCCGACGCAAGGCCGGGGTGACGAGAAGGGGCGGTCGTCACGGCGATCGCCTCGCCGCTACAGCCCAACTCCTGGTGTCGCTTCCACGGCCTCGTGCTTCACCTGATCGTCTTCCCGGCCTTGCGCCGGGACCCAGACGTCCGCGTGCTGGAGCGTCGGTGGTTAGGTCGGATGAGGCCCTGCGCGCGGCAGCCCTGGGCCCCGGCGCAAGGCTGGGGAGACGGGAACGGGGCGGTGGTCACGGCGATAGCCTCACTGCCACAGCCCCGGCTCCAGCGGTGCCGCTTCTACGGCCTCGTGCTCCACGTGATCGTCTTCCCGGCCTTGCGCCGGGATCTAGGTGTCCGCGTGCTGGAGCGTCGGTGGTTAGGTCGGATGAGCCCCGGCGCAAGGCAGCCCTGGGCCCCGGCGCAAGGCCGGGGAGACGGGAAAGGGGCGGATGCCAATCCGCCCCGTGCCGGCGGCCTACCGTTCGGTGAAGCCGATCTGGAAGGCGCGGGTGATCGGCTTGGCCAGGTAGTCCAGCAGCGTGCGGTCCGAGGTGCGGATGTCCGCCTGAACGATCATGCCCGGCAGAATCATGTGCTTGCCCGGTTGCTCGCCGAAATGGTTGTGCTCCAGTCGGATCACAACGTTGTAAAAGCTGCCGCCGTTGCTGGTCGTCACCGTGGTCGGCGAGATCCGCTCCACCTTGCCCGGCATGCCGCCGAACTGGGCGAAGTCATAGGCGGTCACCCGTACCGTCGCGTCCTGACCCGGGGCAACGAACGCCACGTCCTTCGGGTTCAGCAGCACTTCAACCACGTAGTCGTCGTCGATCGGCACGATCTGCGCCACCGCCGCGCCCGGAGCGACCACGGCGCCGGACGAGGTGAAGGCGAGTTCCTGCACCACGCCGCGGATCGGCGAGGTGATCTCCAGCCGGGCGAAACGGTCCTCGAACCGGCTGATCGACTCCTTCACCTCGGCGCGCTCGGCGGAGATCGTGGTGATCTCGGACAGGGCCTGGCTGTCGTTGGTGCTCTCGAACGACACCCGGCGCGCCTCGATCTCTGCGATCTCCTGGCGGTTGCGCGAGATCAGTCCCTCGAGCTGGACCAGCTGGCCGCGGGTGCGGTTCAGGTCGCGCAGCACGTCGAGATAGGTGAAGCGTCGGGTCAGTCCCTTGTCCAGCAGCTCCTTGCGCAGCCGCTCCTCCTCCTCGATCAGCTTGATGCTGTCCTCGATGGTGGTGCGCTGCGACAGCAGGGTGGCGAGCTGGATGTTCTGATCCTTGAGCTGCTCGTCGAACAGCTGCATCCGGTCCCTGCGGGTCGCCCGGCTGGCGGCGAGCAGCTCGCTCTGCTCGTTGGTCAGTTCCGGATAGGCCTCGCGCCAGGGCGAGAAGTCGGGGTCGCGGTCCTGGATCTGGGCATAGAGCCGCTCCAGCCGGGCCGCCAGGGAGGCCTCCCGGGTGCGCAGCTGCCGCAGTTCGGAGCCGGCTCCTGTCCCGCTCATCCGCATCACGGTCTGGCCGGGCTCGACGATGTCGCCGGGACGCACGAGCACCTGCTCGACGATGCCGCCCTCCAGATGCTGCAGCACCGTGACGTTGGTCGACGGGATGACGGCCCCGTCGGCGCGGGCGACCTGGTCGAGCCGGGCCATCGACGCCCAGGCGACGGCACCGGCGACGGCGACGGCCATGAGCAGGATGGTCAGGCGGATCAGCCGGGGCGAACTGCTCTCCTCCAGATGGATCGACTGAGCGAGATAGGAGGTGCGGCGCACGGCGGGCGTGCCGGCGGGACGGCCCGGACGGGGAGAGACGGTCAGATTGCTCATGGGTTCTGGATCCCGGAGATCGACAGGGAGTCGCGCTTGGCCTCGGTGAGGCGTCCCTGGTTGAGCTCGAACACACGGTCGGCCAGGCGCATCGCGCTCGGCCGGTGCGTCACGAAGAAGATGGTGCGGTGGCCCTTGAGCGACTGCAGCTCGCGGGTCAGGGCGGCATCGCCGATGTCGTCCAGGTTCTGGGCCGGCTCGTCGAGCAGCATGACGGGGCTGTCCTTCAGCCAGATCCGGGCCAGCGACAGCTTCTGGCGGAAGCTCTCCGAGAGACTGACGCTCTTCTCGTCGCCGATCACCGTCTCGAACCCCTCGGGCAGGCTCTCGACCTCGTCGAGAACGCCGGCCCGGTCGCAGGCGTCGCGCAGCGACTGGAACGGCGCGTCGGGCCGGGCGAGGCGTAGGTTCTGGGCAATGGTGCCGTGGAACAGGTCGGTGGTCTGCGACAGGTAGCCGACATTGCGGCGATGCTCGACCGGCCCCAGGTGGCGCATCTCGACCCCGCCGAAGGAGATCGTGCCGGCCTGCGGCCGCAGCAGCCCGGCCATCACCTTGAGCAGGGTGGACTTGCCGGATCCGCTCGGTCCGATCAGCGCCACCATCTCGCCCGGCTTCACGTCGAGGGAGACGGCCAGCAGGGCCGGATCGGCCTCCTGGTTGTAGCGGACCGACAGGCGGCGCACGGCGATGTTGGAGGTGAAGCGATGATCGGCGACCCGGTCGTCGGTCGTGGAGTCCTCCGATTTCGCCCGCATCAGCCGGTCGACCTGGGCGATGGTGCCGCGCATCTGCACCAGCCGGGGCAGGCTCTGGCAGCCGACCTGGGCCGGCACCAGGATGCGCCAGACCAGGGCCATGGAGGCGACCAGGGCACCGGTGGTCATCCGCTGGTCGATCACCGCCTCGGCGCCGAAGAACAGGGTCATCAGCCCGGTGGCCATCAGGACGCCGTGCAGCAGCGACTGCAGCGTCGTGTTCAGCCGGGACGCGCGGTTGCGCTCCAGAGCCGTGCGGGCCGAGAGCGGACGCAGGCGGTCCATGAAGGCCGAGCCCATCACGGTCGCGCGGATGCTGCGCTGTTTGGAGATCACCTCGGTCGCCACCTGATCGCGCGCCGCCCGGGCGGAGGCGGCGCTACGCTCGGCCCGTTGGATCGACGGCACGAACAGGGCGCCGAGCAGGCCGATGGCGACGAGGCCGAGGAGCGGGACCAGCACGATCGGCTGGGCGATCAGCGCGATGACCAGGATCGAGGTGAGGATCAGCGGCACCTCCAGGATCAGAGTCATGACCGGAGAATTCATCACGTCACGCAGGCCCTGGAAGCCGCGGAACCGGGCGAGCTGGGTGCCCAGGGTGTTGGCCTCGGTCCCGCTGGGCGGCAGGGAGAGGATCTTGCGGAAGGCCTCGGTCGACAGCAGGAAGTCGATCCGTCCGGCCACATGGGCGACCGACGCGCCGCGGATCTGGCGCAGGCAGTAGTCGACGAACAGCGCCAGCGCGACGCCCGGCAGCAGCCAGTACAGGCTGGTGGGCGAGGCCGCCGGGATGACGCTGTCATACACGGTCATCACGAAGATCGGCACGATCACCCCGAACAGCGAGCCGATCACGCTGGTGATCACCACCATGGCGATCTCCCGGCGGAACCGCCGGAACAGGGAACCGACGAAGGAGGTCTCCTGGGCGCCGGCCTCCTCCTCCGGCTCGTCGCGGGCAAAGGTGTAGTAGTAGCCGATCACCTTGGTCGCCCGGAACCGGACCACCTCGCGGCTGCGGCTGTCGAAGGCGGTGACCTCGCCGCCGCTGCGGGTCAGGATCACCAGCGGCACGCCGGTCTCCGACACGAACAGGCAGGGCGTCAGCCGGGCGTCGATGTCGGAGGCCCGGCCCTTGTGGCGCACGCTCACATAGCCGAGCTCGGCCAGGACGTTGCGGAAGTCTATCAGGTCGATGCGCTCGGCGACGTGGGGCAGGGCGCGCAGCAGCTTGTCTGGATCCGGCACCCAGCCCAGCGCGGTGAGGAGCGGCATCAGGCAGGAGGCGAAATCGGAGGCCAACTCGAAGCGGCCCATCTCCTCCTGCCGCAGGGCCTCGGCGAGACCGTCGCGGATCGTCATGGTGCTCATGAGCCGCCGCCCCCCGCGCCCATGACCCGCAGTTCCGCGTGGACCTCGACCGGCGGCGCGCCGTCTCCGGCACCGCCCGGCTCGCGTTCCGATCCGATGGTGATCTCCCGATGGGCCAGCGCCTGGAAGGACGGGCGCGGGGTGACCATCAGGATCGTGGTGCTGGTCTGCCGGCGGGCGAGGGCGGCGCGGAACCGGTCGTCGGCGTCGCGGTCCAGGTTGGAGTTGCACTCGTCCATGAGGACGATGTCAGGCAGCCGCGCCAGGGCGCGCACGATCGGGATCTGCTGGCGGATCGAGGCCGGCAGCGTGTCGCCGATACCGGGGCGCACCTCGGTCTGGAAGCCCATGGGAAGCTTGGAGACCGCCTCGGTCAGGCCCAGCTCCTCGGCGATGTCCTCGACCTCGGCGATGTGCTCCGGCGACGGGTCGAAGCCGGTGATGTTGTCGAAGATCGTGCCCTCGAACAGCGCCGGGTTCGAACCGAGATAGGCGATGCGCGAGCGCAGCCACTCGTCGTCGAACGCTTCGGCCTCGACATTGTCGTACAGCACCGTGCCCCGGTCCGGCAGCAGGATATGCCCGGCGAGGGCCAGCAGGGTCGACCTGCCGCCCCAGTTGCCGCGGGTCGAGATCAGCACCGTCTCCGCCGCGTCGATCGCCAGGGTCAGGTTCTCGAACACCATCCGGCCGTTGGAATAGCTGAAGGTGACGTCGCGGAACTCGATGGCACCCTGCAGGGAGTCCCGCACGATGCCGCCGCCGCTGTCGATGGTCGGCATGGCGGCCAGTTCCTTGATGCGCTGCTTGGCGATGCGCACCGACTGATACTGGCTCCACAGCATCGAGGCGCGATTCAGCGGCTGCAGGGCTCGGCCGGTCAGCAGACTGAGCGTGTATTCCGAGGCGTTGGGCAGGACCCGGTCATAGATGATCAGAATGGCGATGGGCAGGCCCGTCGCCATCAGGTTCGAGATCAGAGAGGCCAGCACGATCGACGGGGTCGCCGGGCTGGGAATTCTCTCGATCTCGGTCGCGAAGGTTCCCCCGCCTGCGTTCATGGTCGTAATCCAGATGCCCCCACCGATCGCGAAGTCATACCGCATATCAGGGAAAATTTAACTAATTCTTACAGATCTCTGCGCCTTTCGGGCTGCCGCGTCCCGGGCGGGTGGGTCGCGGGTAGGTCCCGGCGGTCATACCAGGGCGACCGCGGACCGATTCTAGCGCGTGACGGGCCGGCGCGGGGAAGCAATGATCGCCCGGGCCCCCGGCACACCCTGTTTTCAACAACGAGTAGCGTGCGTCTTGTGTCTCGGCGCTATATATTGCGGCCAGGATCGGGGCGCCGCCCCACCGGTCCGGTCGCAATCGGGGGCGCGCGAGGGAATGCGGATATGCGGATCGTGATCGAGGACGGCGTGGCACCGGAGGCAAACGCCATGCTGCAGGCGCTGTACAGCCGGTCGGCGTCGAGCGTCGTCGATCACCTGACCCGCGTGCAGGAGCGCGGGTTCCGCAAGTTCATGGAGAGCTACTATGTGGGCTATGGCCATGAATCGATCGGCGATTGCGGCTTCACCACGATCTTCATCGAGGACGTCTCAATCCTGACCTGCAAGGCAGTTCAGGACACGCCGCTCTATTTCGGCCAGGAGACCTCGACCCGCTATCTCGACTTCTCGGCCCAGGGCTACAGCGATCCGGTGGGCAGCTCGGCCTCCGAGGCGATCATCCGCGGCTGGCTCGACCTCTATGCCCAGGTCAATGCCGAGACCCTGGCGGAGCTGACCGCCACCCGGCCCTGCCCGGAGGGGGTGAAGGAGGGGGTCTGGGCGAAGACGCTGGAGGCCCGCGCCTTCGACATCGCCCGCGGCTTCCTGCCGGCCGGCATCCATTCCCAGCTTTCCTGGACCACCAACCTACGCCAGGCCGCCGACCACCTGCGCGACCTCGCGGTCCATCCGCTGGCCGAGACCCGGGACACCGCGGCCAGGATCCTGGCCGAACTGAAGGACAAGTATCCCGGCTCGTTCAGCCACAAGGACTACCCGGCCCAGTCCGCCTATCGGGCGATGACCGCCGGCGGCGAGGCCTATTACCGCGGCCAGCCCGACCATCCGGCCTTCGCCTATGTCTGCAGCGCCGACCGGGAGGGCATCGACCTTCTCGACCGGCGGATCTTCACCGACCGGCCGAAATACGAGCCGCTGCCGCGACGGGCCGGTTCTTACGCCTCGTTCGAGTGCCAGTTCCTGCTCGACTTCGGGTCGTTCCGCGACATCCAGCGCCATCGCAACGGCTATTGCGAGATGCCGCTCCTGAGCTGGGCCTACGGGTTCCATCCCTGGTACCTAGACAGCCTGCCCGCCGCGACCCGGGCCGCGGTCGAGCCGCGCATGGCCGAACTGCGCGCCGCGTCGGAGAAGCTGGCCGCTACCGACGAGGAGCGTCAGAACTACCTGCCGCTCGGCCTGCTGGTGCCGTGCCGGGTTGTCTACGACCTGCGGCAGATGGCCTATGTGGCCGAACTGCGCTCGGGCAAGACGGTGCACGCCACCCTGCGCACTGTCGCCCATCGGTTGCACGACGCGGTGAAGACCGAATTCCCCTTCGTCGCTTTGCATTGCGATCTCGAGGAAAGCGAGCTGGACGCGCGGCGCGGAACCCAGGACATCAAGCCCGTCGCAAATTCCTGATGGACACGCAAAGATAGTGTAGTCTCTCCCGACCGGCGGTTCGACCGGCCCGAAGAACCGGCGACCGACCGGAAACAAGAACATTCGGGAGGACGACATGAGCAAGCGTGCAGCGCCGCTGTCGGGCGGCGAACCCTGTGATTCTGTTTCTGAAACCGCGACCGGGGGACTGGATCGCCGGAAGTTCCTGGCCGCGGCGGCGGCCGTCGCGGCGACCTCGGCGATGGCACCGGACGCCTTCGCCCGCAATTTCGGGCCGAATGCCGATCCGGTGCGTTATCCCGAGCCGGACGTCATCGGTCTCGACCCGCGTTTCAAGTACAAGCTCGGCAACACGCCGATCCAGCGCCTGCATACCGGCACCCTCTGGGCCGAGGGGCCGGCCTGGAACGGGGTGGGGCGCTACCTGATCTGGAGCGACATCCCCAACAACGAGCAGCTCCGCTGGGTCGAGGAGGAGGGGCAGGTCACCCGCCGTTTCCGCTATCCGTCCGGCAATTCCAACGGCAACACCTTCGACTACCGTGGCCGGCAGATCTCCTGCGAGCACGGGAACCGGCGGGTGGTGCGCTACGAATACGACGGCTCGATCACGGTGCTGGCCGACAGTTTCGAGGGCGGCGAGTTCAACGCCCCGAACGATGCGGTGGTGCATCCCGACGATGGCTCCATCTGGTTCACCGATCCCGGCTACGGCGGGCTGATGGAATACGAGGGCAACCGGCTCGACACCGGCTCGGTGCAGCCGAACCGCAAGGAGGCGGTGTACCGCATCGATGCGAATTCCGGCGCCATCACCAAGGTGGCCGACGAGCCGTTCAAGCCGAACGGTCTGTGCTTCTCCCACGACTACAAGAAGCTGTATGTCGCCGATACCGGCGTCTCGCACTATCCGGAGGCGAAGAGCCAGATCTGGCAGTACGACATCAGCGGCGACACGCTGTCGAACCCGCGCACCTTCGCCAGCATGGAATGGGAGGGCCGGACCGGCTTCGCCGACGGCATCCGCTGCGACGAGGACGGCAATGTCTGGTCGAGTGCGGGCTGGGTCGGCGACGGGTATGACGGGGTGCATATCTTTGCCCCGAACGGCGATCGCATCGGACAGATCAAGCTGCCGGAGATCTGCTCGAACCTCTGCTTCGGCGGCACCAAGCGCAACCGGCTGTTCATGACCGCGAGCCAGTCGATCTATGCGGTCTATGTGGAGACCCGCGGCGCGCATATCACCTGATCCGCGATACCGCAGGCTTCCGAGAGCGCCCGGCCCCGATCCGGGCGCTCTTGCCGTTTTCAGGGGCGCTCTGGGCGCCGTAAGCGCGCCACACCGAAAAATAGTGTCGCTGCGAAAAATTAGTTTCGACGTTTACCGAATCTTTAGACTGCCCGGGCGATAGTCCTCTCGAACAAAGCAAAAGTCTTCAGGAGGACGTCCATGGCGATCAGCGGTATCGGTGCCGGCACCGGGTTAGGCTCCCAGGCCCTGAGCCAGCTTCAGGGGCTGCAGGCGGGCCAGGCGCTCGGCGGTACCCAAGGCACGGGCCAGGGGGGCAGCCAGTCGGCCCAGCAGGCCGGCGGCCAGGGTGTCCGCATCCAGGGGCCGTCCCAGTCGGCCGCGGCGACCAACATTACGCCAAATGCCGTGGAAGAGACCGACACGTCGAACCTCGGCGCGGAGCAGACCACGTCCTCCACCGCCACGCCGCCGGCCCCGCCGGCCGGGTCGGGCCGTGGCCAGCTTCTCGATATTTCCGCCTGATACTGTTTCGCATTCCCCGGCTTGCGCGCTAGCCGCGCACCGTACGATCCTTCGGCCAGTCCCCCTCCCAAAACGGCCGAAGGATCGTACGATGAATGCCTCCGCTCCCGGAAAACTCGACCCGGAACTCGCCAAACGCATCACCGATGCGGTTGACGCCGCGTTCGACGCCCAGATCGAGTTCACCAAGGAGCTGGTCTCCCGCCCCTCGATCCGCGGCCAGGAACACCTCGCCCAGGACCTCATGGCCGAAGCCATGGCCAAGCGCGGCTATGCCGTCGACCGCTGGCTGGTCCGCGAGGACGACATCAAGCACCACGAAGGCTTCTCGCCGATCAAGGTCGACTACGCCAACGCGTGGAACGTGGTCGGTACCCATCGTCCGCGCAACGAGACCGGCCGCTCCCTGGTGCTGAACGGCCATGTGGACGTCGTGCCCGAAGGCCCGCTCGACATGTGGACCAGCCCGCCCTACCAGCCGCGCATCGACGGCGACTGGATGTACGGCCGCGGCGCCGGCGACATGAAGGCCGGTGTCGTCTCCAACATGTTCGCGCTCGACGCCCTGAAGGCCGCCGGAGTGCAACCGGCCGGGCGGGTGCATCTGGAAAGCGTCTGCGAAGAGGAGAGCACCGGCAACGGCGCGCTCGCCACCCTGGTGCGCGGCTATACCGCCGATGCCTGCCTGATCAGCGAGCCGTCCTCGGGCCATGTGAACCGGGCCGTCATGGGCGTGACCTGGTTCCGCGTCCATGTCCGCGGTTTCCCGGTGCATGTGGCGACCGCCGGCAGCGGCTCCAACGCCATCCTGGCCGCCTATGACCTGATGAAGGATCTGAAGGAGCTGGAGGCGCGCTGGAACGCCAAGAAGGGCGAGACGAAGAACTACAAGGACGCCAAGCACCCGATCAACCTGAACGTCGGCAAGATCGAGGGCGGCGACTGGGCCTCCTCGGTGCCGGCCTGGTGCACCTTCGACTGCCGGGTCTCCTACTTCCCGGGCTTCAAGCCGCAGGAGATGGCCCGCGACATCGAGGACACGATCCGCAAGGCCTCGGCCAATCATCCGTTCCTGTCCAACAGCCCGCCGGAGGTCGAGTTCAACGGCTTCTTCACCGAGGGGTACGACCTGGAGCCGGGCAGCGACGCCGAGCTGACGCTTGCCCGCCAGCACGAGGCGGTGTCCGGCGCCAAGCTGGAGGAGCGGATCGCCACGGCCTATATCGACAGCCGGGTCTTCGTGCTCTACGCGGGCATTCCGTGCCTGGTCTACGGTGCCCATGCGGAGAACGTGCACGGCTTCGACGAGCGGGTGAGCATCGAGTCGATCCGCGAGTCGACCAAGGCCATCGCCCTGTTCATCGCCGACTGGTGCGGGGTGGAGCCGGTGGCGGCCTGACGAGGGCTCTCACTGTCCGGACTCTTGTTCCGGCCCCGGGGTTGATCCGGGGCCGGACTTGTTTTGGGGGAGCTTTGACGTCGGGGACTGATCCTGACGCAAGTCAGGACCATGCCTCCGTCCCATCCGCCCGTTCCATCCCAAGGGAGGCGAAGGGCGCGCCTCAGGCGTCCAGGCTCACCGGCCCCCGCGGATGCGCCTGGCAGGTGAGGGCATAGCCCTCCGGCACCACGGCCTCCGGTGCCTTGGCGTAGCCGATCTCGCCGGAAAAGACCTTCACCGCGCAGGTGCCGCAGCGCCCCGACCGGCAGGAGAAGTCGACCGGGACGTCCGAGGCGTCGGCCAGATCGAGCAGGCTGCCCGCCTCCGGTGTCCAGTCGACGGTCCGACCGCTTGTCGCGAAGGTGACGGTCGCCGGTGCGGCATCGATCACGGCCGGGGCCGTGCCCGGCAGGGCCGACGGCCCGAAGAACTCGTAGTGAATGCGGTCGGCGGCCACGTTCAGCCCGCGCAGACCGGCATGCAGGTCGGCGACGAACCCGCCCGGTCCGCACAGGTAGAAATCGTAATCCCCGAACGGCAGCAGCCCCCGGAGCAGGGTGATGTTCACCCGGCCGGCCTCCGCATAATCCTCGCCTCGCACGTCCTGCGCCCGTGGCCGGCTGAAGCGGATGTGCAGATGCACTCCCGGAGCGTGGAGGGCGAGCTGGCGCAGATGCGCGGCGAACGCCATCTCGGCGCCGTCGCGCGCGCCATGGATGAAATAGACCTCGCGGGGCGTCCCGCTGCGCAGGCCGGCCCGGACCACGTCGTTGAGTATCGCGACCATCGGCGTGATGCCGACGCCGGCCGACAGCAGCACCACGGGCCGCTCCGACTGCGCGTCGAGCACGAACTCGCCCCGCGGCGCCATCGCCTCCACCCGGTCGCCGGTCTTCACACGGTCGTGCAGGAACCCGGACGCGGCCCCAGCGGCTTCGCGTTTGACGCTGATCCGCAGATGGCCCGGCTGGGCCGCATCGGACAGCGTGTAGGTGCGCAGCAGCGGCCTGTCGGCGCCGGGCAGGGTCAGTCGGAGCGGCAGATACTGGCCGGCCCGGTGCGGGACGATGCCGCCGCCATCGGCCGGGGTCAGGTAGAACGAGCGGATGGTGTCGCTCTCCGCCTCGATCCGGGCGACCGTGAACGGTCGCCAGGTGTCGCGGTCGGCCAGGGCGGCGCGGGTCCGCTCCGCCTCGTCCCAGGTGCCGGTGGTGACCAGGACCGGCGAGGCTTCCAGCGGCGCGAACCGGATCGGCAGGACGCCGCGCCGGAGCACGACCGAGCTTGGGGTGAATGTCACCAGCCGCTCCGCGCCGCGGAAGGCGGCCAGTTCCGGTCCCTCCCAGAGGATTTCGGCCGTGCCGGTGAGCTGCAGCAGATCGCCAGTCTCGAAGTCGGCGAAGAGCAGCCCCGCACGCGGATCGACCGCCAGGTTGCCCAGCGTGTTGAAGAAGTTGTTGCCGGAGAAGTCGGGCCAGAGCAGGGAGCCGTCCCGGGTGACCGTCACGAAGCCGGGACGCCCGCCCCGGTGGGAGACGTCAGCGCCTTCCGCGGCGGTGCTGGCGATGAAGAAGGTGTCCGCCCGCTCGATCCGCGCGCGGATCGCGTCGGTGAGGGCGTCCCAGGTTTCCGGGGCCGGACGCTCGGACACGGCCGCCGGCTCGCGAGCGCGGGTGTGGATGTATTGCGGGCAGTTGCCGAAGCTCTCGGTCACCTCAACCGTGAAGCCGGCCGCATCCAGGGTCGCGATCCGACCGTTCGCCCGGTTGCGCCGCCGGTTCTGCGGCATCAGGCCGAGCAGGCCAAGAGGGGCGCCGGCCCGCATCCCCTGGAATGCCGGATCGTCGGTTTCCGGCAACAGGCCGACGGTCAGCGACGTGCGGGTCGGCGAGGTGATGAAACCCGGCGCGCCGGCCAGCACGGTCGCCCAGGGCCGGCCCGAAGGATCGACCGACCCGACGAGCAGCAGATCCAGATCCGCGAAGAACTGGCGGTGCTGGTCCGGCAGGAACCGTCTGATGTTATGGGCGCCGACAGGGGCGATGCGCTGGCGCACGCCGGCCCGCTCCTGCACCGCAAGTTCGCCGGCATGGAAAGGCGTCGGATCGGAACTGGACATGGCGTGCTCCTGATCGGGACGGTCCGGGTCAGCCGAGAATATCGGCCGCGGCGGGGAAGGGCACGAAGCGGGGATGGGCTTCGATCCGCGCCAGCCAGCGCCGCACATGGGCATAGGGCGACAGGTCGACATCGCCTTCCGGCGCGTGGGCGACGTAGCTGTAGATCGCGACGTCGGCGAAGGTCAGCCGGCCGGCCGCCAAATACTCCCGCTCGGCGAGATGGGCGTCGAGCAGGGACAGGATCTGCCCCGCGATCGCGACGGCGGCGGCGTGGTCCAGCGTCGCGCCGAACACCTTCACCAGCCGTGCGGCGCCGGGGCCGTACTTGATCTCGCCCGCCGCGACGGAGAACCAGCGCTGCACCTCCGACGCCCCGACCGGATCGCGCGGCATCAGCGCGCCGTCGTCATACCTGGCGCCGAGATAGGCGAGGATGGCGTTGCTGTCGGCGATGACGGTGCCGTCGTCGTCGAGCACTGGAACCTGACCGAACGGGTTGAGGGCCAGGAATTCCGGCGTCCTGTGCCCGCCTGCGCGCATGTCGACCTCGACGGTCTCGAATGGCAGGCCGAGCAGGGACAGGGCGAGCGAGATCCGGTGGCAATGACCGGACAGCGCCGTACCGTAGAGTTTGATCGTCGAGGGCATGGGAAAGCTCCGCGCAGAAATATGAACCGAACGATCGGTACATAGTATTGAGGCGTCTGGCGTCAAGGGGGCCGGGGAGGTTTCAGTGTCAAGGTCCGGCCTTGCGCCGGGACGTGTCGACCGGCGCTACCCGATCAGCGTCGCCTCGAGCCGGTCCAGCACCCGGCGGAACGGGGCGGTGTCGTCCAGCCCGCGCGACACCACGAGGCCGCCATGGATGGCGATCATCGCGTCCTCCGCCCGGCGGGCGGCCTCGTCGCTGTCGCAGCCGGCCTGACGGGCGATCCCGGCCAGGGCGTCGCGCAGGGTGACCAGACGCTGCGACACCCTCGGCCCGAAGATGAGCCGGGCGTCGCCGATGGCGAACAGTTCCAGCAGGCAGGAGCGCCGGCCGCCGAGATAGAACCGGTCGAGGGCAGCCACCAGGCCGCGTACCTTGTCCTGCGGCGAGGCATTGCCCTGCAGCAGCGGGGCGACTTCCTCGGCCATCCACTGCTCGGCGCTGTCGAGCACGGCCGACGCCATGTCCTCCTTCCCGTTGGGGAAGTGGTGATACAGGCTGGAGCGCCCGAGCCCGGTGGCGTCGGACAACAGCTTCAGGCTGGCCCCCTCGTAGCCGTGGCGGCGAAACACCTCGCCCAGACGGTCGACGATCTCTTCGCGCGGGGCGGCGGGACGCGGCATGGCGGTCTCCTTGTGTACCGAACGACCGATATAGAAACCGTCCGCCGAGGTGCAACAGGTTTCGCCTCGGCCGGTCAGGCCAGGACCGCGTAGACATGGCCGGCGGCAAGCGAGCCTCCGACCCTCAGCGCGAGGTACAGCAGGAAAGGTAGACGCCGGAGGTCAGGCGCGATGGCCATCGCCCCCCAGAGGCTGATCACGCCGCCGGAGACCAGGAAGGCCAGGGCCGCGCCCGGCGCCATGCCATGGTCCATCAGACTGCGGGTCAGCGGCAGGGCGGCATAGCCGTCGAGATAGGCAGGCGCTCCGACACTGTATCGGCCGGAGCGCTCGATGCCGCGATCTGCGATGTCGAGACCGCGCGGCCGGACTGGCCCGTGCTCACGACCGTCGAGCGGATGTGGCTTACCGCCTCGGCCCATCGTCCGGAGGCACGGGAGCCGTTGCCCGTGGCGTTGTTCGACCGGGATTGGGCGTGGCGGGATCTGGCCCTGACGGCGCTTGAGCGGACGGGCGGGCCCGATCGGGTGGTGTTTACGAGCGAGTCGGTAACCGGCATCGTGGCGGCCGTGCGGTCCGGGATCGCCGTGGCGCTGTTGGGGGAGGCCGATTTGGGACGCAAGAAGCAGGGACACGATCGGGGACTCGGTCCGGGGCTCGAGCGGGTCGCCTGGCTGCCGGCGGTGGCGCCGTCCCGGCTTGTCCCGATGCACCGGCCGGGTCTCGATCCGGAGACCGGGGCGGCGGTGGAGGTCGCGGTGCGGGTCGCAATGGGGACGGAGCGGGGCCGGTGACCGGGCCGCGGATCGCAGTGGTCGGCGCCGGGATCGTCGGCGCCTCCATGGCCTATCACCTGGCGAAACGGGGCGCGTCCGTGACCCTGGTGGATGCCGGCGAGCCCGGCGCCGGCGTGACCGCGCGGGCATTCTCCTGGATCAACATCGCCCACACCAATCCGCACTCCTATCAGGCGCTACGCCAGGCGGCGATCGGGGACTGGCATCGGGTGGAGGCGGAGCTTGCCGGCGCGGTGAGGGTGACTTGGACCGGCGCGCTGAGCTGGGACGCGGATCTGGCCGTCACCGAACGGCTGGTAGAACACCATGCGGCCGCCGGGTACGACGTCCGGGTCGTCTCCGCCTCGGAGATCGCCGAGCTGCAACCCGGCCTGATCGCCCCGCCTCGGGTAGCGGCCTACGCACCGGGGGAGGGCAGTGTCGATCCGGTCGGAGCGACCCGGGCGCTGTGCGCCGCCGCGCGTCAGGCCGGCGCGGACCTGCGGCTCGGAGCGCGGGTTACCGGTCTGACCGAAACCGCAGGAAAGGTGACAGGCGTCGCCGTCGACGGGGGAGAGATCGCCGCCGATGTGGTGGTCCTGGCGGCGGGGGTCGGTTCGGTCGATCTGGCGCGCGGCGTTGGTCTGGATCTGCCGCTCAGGGCCTCGCCCGCCACTCTGGTCCGGATACGGACGTCCGGCCCGCTGGTGGGGCGCATCGTCTGTTCGCCGGACTTCGAAATCCGCCAGGCGGGCGACACGTTGATGCTGTCGGCGGCCGATTATATCGACGAGAGCCCGGAGAACGGTCCGATGGCGATCGGCCGGCGGGTGCTGGAGGCCGTGCGCTCAGGGATGCGCGGCGCCGACGACATCGCGCTGATCGACGCTATCCCCGGCTGGCGCCCGATGCCGCAAGACGGCGCGCCGCTGATCGGGTTCGTGCCCGGCCTGGGCGGTCTGTATCTGACGGTCATGCACGCGGGCATCATCCTGGCGCCGCTGGTCGGCCGGCTGGCGGCGTCGGAAATCCTGGACGGTCGTTCCGAAGAGGCATTGCAGCCGTGCAGGCTGGAGCGATTCCGTCTCTAGGCACGCCCGCCGCCGCCTCGCCATACTCCCGGCAACAAACCAAAAAATGATCCCGGGAGGATAGAGATGGCCGAGACGTATCGGGTGGGCGACCTCGTCGCTGATTTTCTGCAGCGCATGGAGGTGGAGACGGTGTTCGGCATCGTCTCGGTGCACAATATCCCCACCCTGGACGCGATCGGCCGCCGCAACGCCATCCGCTTCGTGACCGCCCGCAGCGAATACGGCGGCGGGCACATGGCCGATGCCTATGCCCGGGTGCATGGCGGGCTCGGCGTGCTGATCACCAGCACCGGGCCGGGGGCGGCGAACGCGGTGCCGGCGCTGGTGGAGGCCGGCTTCGCCTCCACCCCGATGCTTCACATCACCGGTCAGACACCGACCGGGATGCTCGATCGCGACATGGGCCCGGTGCACGACGTGCCGGGCCAGTCCGACATGCTGGCCGCCGTCTGCAAGAGCGCCTACCGCATCCTGTCGCCGGGCCAGGCGCTGGGAATCCTGACCCGGGCGGTGGCCGATGCGATGACCGCGCCGACCGGGCCGGTCACCGTGGAGATCCCGATCGACGTTCAGCGCGCCGAGATCCCGCGGCCGGCGGAGCTGGAGACCCTGACGCTGCCGCGCCCCTCCGCCGACCTGCCCGACGCGGCCTCGCTGTCGGCCCTGGTGGAGATGGTGAAATCGGCGAAGCGGCCGCTGCTCTGGGTCGGCAACGGCGGCAAGCAGGCGACCGGGGCGGTGCAGGCGCTGGTCGATCTCGGCATCCCGGTGATCAGCAGCTGGAACGGCCGCGGTGCGGTGCCGGAGGACCATCCGCTGTCGCTCGCCGCCGGTGCCGGGCTGCCGGAGATCCAGTCGTTCCTGGACACGGTCGACCTGCTGATCGTCGCCGGCTCGCGGCTGCGCGGGCACGAGACCCAGGACCAGTCCCTGGCGCTGCCGGCCCGGCGGGTGCAGATCGACATCGACGCCAAGGCGCAAGGGCGCACCTACGGCACCGACCTGTTCGTGCGCGGCGAGGCCGGGGCGACCCTGACCGCCCTGGCCGAGCGGCTGGCGGGCGGCCTGTCCCTCGATCCGGCCCTGGCGAGGGATGCGGCGGCGGCGCGCAAGGCGGCCAAGGCGGCGTACAGCGCCTTCCTGGACGGCTATGCCGCCATGCCGGAGATCGTGCGCCAGGTGCTGCCGCGCGACGGGGTGTTCGTGCGCGACGTCACCCTGTCGCACACCACCTGGGGCCATCGCGCCTTCGAGGTCTATGGACCGCGCGACACGCTGTACCCGGTGGGGGCGGCGATCGGACCGGGGCTGTCCATGGGCATCGGCGCGGCCTTGGGGGCCGGCGGGCGCAAGACGCTCTGCATCAGCGGCGACGGCGGCTTCGCGATGAACCTGGGCGAGCTCTGGACCGCGGCTGACGAGCGGGCGGATGTGGTGTTCCTGGTGATGAACGACCGCGGTTTCGGAGTGATCAAGCACATCCAGGACAGCCTGTACGGCGGCCGCCACCATTTCGCCGACCCGACCCCGCCGGACCTGAAGCGTCTGGCTGAGGGCAGCGGCATGCCCTACGCCGTGGTGCAGTCGATGGACGCGCTGGAGGCGGCGCTGTCCGAAGCGCTTGCCGTGCCGGGCCCGGCGCTGGTGGAGGTCGACATGACCGCGATCGGGCCATACCCGCGCTACTACACCCCGCCGCCCTACGCAAAGGGGTGAGGCGAGGCTTAATTTTTCGACCTCATCCTGAGCAGCCCCAACGGGGCGTGTCGAAGGACAGGCTCGCTGCAGCAGGCCCTTCGACACGCTCCGGCTTGGCCTCTGCTGCTCAGGATGAGGTCATTTCAAAATCACAGCGCCAGCACCCGGTTGATGATCTCCTGCGAGGCGCCGAGGTAGTTCAGCGGATCCGCCGCCGCGTCCCAGTCGACCGGGGCATCGGTCCGCTCGCGCAGCAGGTCGGTGATCGAGCGGCCCGCGCCCGGCGCGTCCAGGCAGGCCTGCTTGACCAGCGCCTGGGCTTCCACCTTGCCGACATGCCTGGCCAGCTCGGTCGCCACCGCCTCGGCCATGATCAGGCCGGTTTCGAGCTCCAGGTTGGCGCGCATCCGGGCGACGTCGACCTTGAGGCCCGCGAGCGTCTCGCTCACGATCCGCAGGGCCGCCGCCGTCGCCAGGATCATCGGCGGCAGGCAGATCCATTCCAGCGTCCAGCCCGGCCCGCCGCGCTCGTGCTCCTGGATCGCCGCGTGATGCAGGCCCGACAGGTTGGTGGCATTCGCCCGCGACAGGGTGACCAGCATCTCGATGCCGATCGGATTGGCCTTCTGCGGCATCGCGCTGGACCCGCCCCCGGCGCCGGCCCTGATCTCGCCCACCTCGTTCTGCCCCATGAGCAGCAGGTCCGCGCCGATCTTGCCGAGCGTTCCGGTCACACCGGACAGCCAGTCGCCCAGGCCCAGCATGCCGTCGCGCGCGGTGTGCCAGGGCGAGACGGCCCGCTCCAGCCCGAGTTCGTCGGCCAGCATGTCGGCCACGTCCATGCCGCGCGGCCCGATGGCGGCGAGCGTGCCGGCGGCGCCGCCGAACTGCACCACCAGCAGCTCCTCGCGCACCCAGATCAGCCGCTCGCGGTAGCGCTTCAGCGGCGCGAGCCATCCGGCGACCTTGGCGCCGAAGCTGATCGGGATGCCCTGCTGGGTCCGGGTCCGGCCGGCCATCACCGTGTGACGATGGTCGTCCGCCATCACGGACAGCAGGGTGATGACCGCGTCCAGCCTGGCCTTCATCCGGTCGGTCGCGGCGGCGAAGCAGAGCAGCAGAGCGTTGTCGTAGATGTCCTGGCTGGTGGCGCCGGCATGGACATAGTCGCGGGCCGGAGCGCCGACCGTGTCGCGGAGCTGGGCGACCAGGGCCACGATCGGCACGCCGGCGGCCTGCATGCCGGCCCCAAGTTTCTCCATGTCCGGCATGAAGCCGTCCAGGGCCGCGTCGATTGCCGCGGCCGCGTCCTGCGGGATCACCCCCATGCGCCCCTCGACCCGGGACAGCGCGCGTTCGACCTCGACCATCTGCCGGGTGACGGCGGCGTCGTCGATCAGGGCGGCGATCTCGGGGTCGGACAGGAGAGGGGCGGTGAGGGCGGAGTCTAAGGCGGTAACGGGCATTCCGGCAGTCCTTGAGATTGGTCGTTCCTGGGCAGCATAGCGCGGCTCGGTTGGCGGCTCGACAGATCGTGCGCGCCGTGCTCGCATTCCACGAAGCTGCTCGGAAATAAGGGCAGCATGGGAGGGAAGGACGATGCAAGACGCGCAACGGAACTCGGACGCGATGACTGCCGAGGTCGATTTCATCATTGTCGGCGCGGGCTCGGCCGGGGCGGCGCTCGCCAACCGGCTGACCGAAAGCGGAAAACACAAGGTTCTGCTGCTCGAGGCGGGGGCGGCGAGCCATCCGTACAGCCGCATGCCGGCCAGCTTCGGTCTGCTGATCTCCGATCCCGCCGCGAACTGGTGCTACGCCTCCACGCCCGAGCCGGCCACCGCAAACCGGGAAATTCCCGTCCCCCGCGGCAAGCTGCTCGGCGGGTCGTCCTCCATCAACGGACTCGTCTATGTGCGCGGCCAGCCGCTCGACTACGACACCTGGGCCCAGCGCGGCAACCGCGGCTGGAGCTTCGACGACGTGCTGCCGCTCTTCAAGCGGATGGAGAACTACGAGCACGGCGCCGACGACATGCGCGCCCAGGGCGGCCCGCTGCATGTCTGCGAGTCCTACGACCAGAGCCCGCTCTACGAGGCGCTGTTCCGGGCCGGCGAGGCGGTCGGGATCCGGCGCAATCCGGACTACAACGGCGCCGACCAGGAAGGCTTCGTGCGCACCCAGACCACGATCAAGAACGGCTTCCGGCAGAGCACGGCGGTCGCCTATCTGGAGCCGGCGCGCAAGCGGCCGAACCTGCGGATCGTCACCGATGCGCTGGCCACCCGCCTGATCCTGGACGGCACGCGCTGCGTGGGCGTCGCCTACCGGGTCGCGAACAGCGAGGAGGTCGAGGTCCGGGCCGGGCGCGAGGTCATCGTCTCCTGCGGCGGGGTGGCGGCGCCGCAACTTCTGGAGCTGTCGGGGATCGGGCGGCCGGACGTGCTGAAGCCGCTCGGCATCGAGGTGCGGCACGAGCTCCCGGCCGTCGGCGAGAACCTGCGCGACCATATCAACGCGCGGATGGTCTGGCGGCTGAAGCAGCGCGGCGTGTCGTACAACGAGCGCATGGCCGGGCTGATCCCGCGCGGCTGGCAGTTCCTGCGCTACCTGACCACCCGGCGCGGTTTCATGGCGATGCCTTCCGCGCCGATGCTGGGCTTCCTGAAGACCCGGCCGGAGCTTGAGACGCCGGACATCCAGGTCCATGTGATGCCCTATGTCATCCGCGACGCCAAACGCCGGCTGCTGCATGACTGGCCGGGCATGACCATGACCTGCTACCAGCTCCGCCCGGAGAGCCTGGGCACCATTCATGTTCGCTCGGCCGATGCCCGCGAGCATCCCGATATCCGCTTCAACTTCCTGTCCGACGCCCTGGACCGGCAGACCATGACCGACGGGCTGCGGCTGATCCGCAAGGTGGCCGAGGCTGCCCCGATGGACCCGCTGCGCGGCGAGGAGGTGGAGCCTGGCTCCGGCGCGAGCAGCGACGAGGACCTGCTGACCCACATCCGCAACACCGCCAACACCGCCTTCCACCCGGTCGGTACCTGCCGCATGGGGCCGGGCGCGGACTGCGTGGTCGACAGCCGGCTGCGGGTGCACGGCATTGCCGGGCTGCGGGTGGCGGATGCCTCCATCATGCCGACCATGGTGTCGGGCAACACCAATGCCGCCGCGATCATGATCGGCGAGAAGGCCTCCGACCTGATCCGCGAAGACCATCCGAAATGAGGAACCAGCCATGAAGTCTACCCAGATCCGCCTCGCCTCCCGCCCCAAGGGGGAGCCCGTGGCCGGCGATTTCGAGAAGGTCGAGGTCGACCTGCCGAAGGTCGGGGACGGGCAGGTGGCGCTGCGCACCATCTACCTGTCGCTCGACCCCTATATGCGCGGGCGGATGAGCGACGCCCGCTCCTATGCCCAGCCGGTGGAGATCGGCGGGGTGATCACCGGCGGCACCGTCTGCCAGGTGGTCGAGTCCGGCTCCGACAAGTTCAAGGAGGGCGACTTCGTGCTCTCCATGTCCGGCTGGCAGAGCGCGGATGTGGTCGATGCCAAGGGACTGCGCAAGCTGGACCCGGCCGATGCGCCGATCTCCACGGCGGTCGGTGTGCTCGGCATGCCCGGTCTGACGGCCTATGTCGGCCTGCTCGATATCGGCCAGCCGAAGGCCGGGGAGACGGTGGTGGTTTCCGCCGCGTCCGGTGCGGTCGGCTCCGTCGTCGGCCAGCTCGCCCGGATCAAGGGTGCGCGGGCGGTCGGCGTTGCCGGCTCCGCGGAGAAGGTGGCCTTCGTGAAGGACGAACTCGGCTTCGACGCCTGTGTCTTGCACCGCTCCGACAGCCTGAAGGAGGATCTGAAGGCGGTCTGCCCGAAGGGCGTGGACGTGTATTTCGAGAATGTCGGCGGGGCGACGCTGGACGCGGCCCTGTCCCTGATGAACCCGTTCGGGCGCATCCCGGTCTGCGGCATGATCTCGCTGTACAACGCGACGTCCCTCGACGGCGGGCCGAGCCGGGCCAGCCTGATGCGGCAGATCCTGACCGACCGGCTGCACATCCAGGGCTTCATCGTGACCGAGCGCTGGGACCGGTTCGGCGCCTTCGTGAAGGAGGTCGGCGGTTATATCCGCTCCGGCGAGCTGAAGTACCGCGAGGACATCGTCGAGGGGCTGGAGAACGCGCCGGAGACCTTCGTCGGCCTGCTGAAGGGGAAGAACTTCGGTAAGCAGCTGATCCGCGTGTCCGCGGACCCGACCCGTGGTTAGTGCGCGCAGCTTCGATACGGTCGAGGACCTGGAGGCCTGTGTCGGCGAGGAGATCGGGGTCAGCGGCTGGATCGAGATCTCCCAGTCGCGGATCTACCGTTTCGCCGACGCCACCGACGACCGCCAGTGGATCCACCTCGATCCGGAGCGTGCGGCGACGGAATCGCCCTACGGCACCACTGTCGCCCACGGCTACCTGACCCTTTCCATGCTGCCGCGGATCACCGCCGAAGTGTTCGAGCTGAAGCCGCGGGTGGCGGGGATCAACTACGGCCTCGACCGGGTGCGTTTCATCGCACCGGTCCCGGCCGAGAGCCGCATTCGGGGTCGGGTGGTGCTCGACCAGGTGGTGCGCCAGAAGCCGGACACCATCCGCCTCCACATGACCGTGACCGTGGAACTGGAGGGTGGCGACAAGCCCGCCTGCGTCGCCGCCGCCATCGCCCAATACATCGTGGCGGCCTGAGGGAAACGGGACGTTTGAGACGATCGTCATCCCGGTGACCTGCGGGCGGACGATCGTCTGAAAACGCACGAGGGGCTGCCGGTGCAGGGAACGGTCCTGGAAACAAAGAAGGCCGCACGCATGGTGCGGCCTTCCATCGTATCAGCCGATGCCGATCAGAGGCGGTCAGCCCAGTCGTGCACGGCCTTCTTGGCCTCCTCGCGGGACTTGCCGTAGCGCTGCTGGATCAGGCCTTCCAGCTCGGTCTGCTTGCCCTCGACCTTGTCCAGCTCGTCGTTGGTAAGCTCGCCCCACTGCTGCTGCGCCTTACCCTTGAACGACTTCCAGTTGCCTTCGATTTGATCCCAGTTCATGGCTCTTGCCTCGATAAACGTTGGGGGGTGCCGGTACAACGAGGCGGTCTATTTCCCGGTTCCCAGTGGGGGTAAGTGACGTAAGTGATTTCGTCCGCGAGGGCCGGTCGGTACGGCGTGGAAAACAGGACGGGAACCATCGCAGGGCTCCGGCGTTACCCAGGCAGACGCAATAACGCGAGGGATGACAATGGCCGACAAGACCAATCCCCCGGACCACCCGGTCGATCCGCTGCAGCCGGGCACGGTGCCGTTCTCCGATCCGCCGCTTCCTAAGGCGCCGGATGCCGGTGATGCGGACCACGAAGAGAATCACAAGGACAAGAAGCCGCCGATCGAGCGGTAGGACGGTCCTGAACAGATCCGGAGCGGTCAGCTTCTCCCCCGACACCGCCGCTCCGTTCCAAGCGCTGGCGTTCCCCCGACGCCAGCGCTTCTTCGTTTGCGGGACCTATTCGGCCGCCTGCTCTCGGGCATAGGCGCGCAGGCCCTTGTCCCACTTCTCCAGCCACCAGGCGTACTGGTGCGGCCACTTCTCGAAATCGGGGTCGATGTCGAAATGCTGGGCCGCATGCAGCGCCCAGAACGGGTCGACCAGCGCCTGGCGGCCGATGGCGACCAGATCGGCGCGGCCCTCCTGCAGGATCTGCTCGGCCAGGTCCGGCTCCCGGATCAGGCCGACCGCCATGGTCTGGATGCCGACCTCTTGCCTGATGCGCTCGGCGAAGGGCACCTGGTAGCCTGGGCCGCGCTTCAGGTTGGCGTTCGTCGCCCCCTTCGGCGAATTGCCGCCTGAGGAACAGTCGATCACGTCGACCCCGCGCTCCTTCAGCGCCTTGGCCAGGACCACGCTGTCGTCCATCTCCCAGCCGCCGTCGATGCCGTCCACCGAGGAGATGCGCACGAAGAGCGGCTTGTCGGCGGGCCAGGCGGCGCGCACCGCCTCGGCGACCTCGAGCGGGAAGCGCATCCGTCCTTCCACGTCGCCGCCATAGCCGTCGTTGCGGGTATTGGAGAGCGGCGACAGGAAGGTCTGCAGCAGGTAGCCGTGGGCCATATGGATCTCGACCAACTCGAAGCCGGCATCGAGCGCGCGCCTGGCGGCGTCGGCGAAGTCCTGTTTGGTCTGCTTCAGGTCGGCCGCGTCCATCATCTTCGGGGTCAGCCAGCCGTCTGTGAGGGCCAGGTCCGAGGGGCCGTAGGGCTGCCAGAGCTTGTCGCCGTTGGCGATCTCCTTCGGGCCGACCGGGCCGCCGCCCTCCCAGGGGCGCTGGGTCGAGGCCTTGCGGCCGCCATGTCCGATCTGCACGGCCGGGACCGAGCGCTGCTGGCGGATGAACTCGGTGATCGGGCGGAAGGCGTCGACCTGGGCCTGGTTGTACAGGCCGGGGCAGCCGTTGGTGATGCGACCCGCCTCCGAGACGCCGGTCGCCTCCACGATCACCGCGGCGGCTCCGCCCATCGCGAACTTGCCGTAATGCACCATGTGATAGGCGTTCGGTACGCCGTCCACGGCCGAATACTGGTCCATCGGCGAAATGACGATGCGGTTGTTCAGGGTCGTCGACCGGATGGTCAGCGGCTCGAATAGGCGCGGCGATGCGCTCATTGTGGTCCTCCCGGAAACGTCTTACTGCGGCAGGGAGGAGACCCCCTGGGCGGCGCCGTGGCAAGAGGCGGAACACGCATCGGTGCGGCCGGCCGTTGGCACGATCATGGTTCCCGTGCCACCGTGGTGCTGCTATCGATGCTACAACCATTTCGCGGCGCCGCTGCCGGCGTCGACGAGGGAGCAAACAGGGAGGGCCTCATGCGTGAGGCGGTCATCGTGTCCACCGCCCGGACACCGATCGGCAAAGCGTTCCGCGGCGCGTTCAACAACACGCACGGCGCGGTGCTGGCCGGTCATGCGATCAGCCACGCGGTGGCCCGGTCCGGCCTCGACCCGGCGGAGATCGAGGACGTGATCCTCGGCTGCGGCCTGCCCGAAGGGGCCACCGGCCAGAACATCGCCCGCCTGTCCGCCGTGCGCGCCGGCCTGCCGGTCGGCACTGCCGGGACCACCGTGAACCGGTTCTGCAGCTCCGGCCTGCAGACGATCTCCATGGCGGCCCAGCGGGTGATCGTCGACGGCGTGCCGGCCATGGTCGCCGGCGGCGTGGAATCGATCAGCCTCACGCAAGCCAACCTGAACAAGAACCACATCACCGAGGCCTGGCTCATGGAGCACAAGCCGGCCCTGTGGATGTCGATGATCGAGACCGCCGACATCGTCGCCGAGCGCTATGGCGTCAGCCGCGAGGCGCAGGACGCATACGCCGCCGAGAGCCAGCGCCGAACCGCCGCCGCCCAGGTGGAAGGCCGGGTGTCCGAGGAGATCGCTCCGCTGCAGAGCACCATGCTGGTCAAGGACAAGGAGACCGGCGCGGTCAGCGAGAAGACGGTGACCCTGGAGAAGGACGAGGGCAACCGGCCCGGCACCACCGTGGAGGCGCTGTCCGGGCTGGAGCCGGTACGCGGTCCCGACCAGTTCATCACCGCCGGCAATGCCAGCCAGCTCTCCGACGGGGCCTCGGCCTGCGTGGTCATGGACGCCAGGGAGGCCGAGCGCCGCAACATCGAGCCGCTGGGGATCTACCGCGGCCTCGTCGCCGCCGGCTGTGAGCCGGACGAGATGGGCATCGGTCCGGTCTTCGCCGTGCCGCGCCTGCTGGAGCGGGCCGGGCTGAAGACCGACGATATCGACCTGTGGGAGCTGAACGAGGCCTTCGCCAGCCAGGTGATCTACTGTCGCGACAGACTCGGCATCCCGAACGAGAAGCTGAACGTGAACGGCGGGTCGATCTCCATCGGCCACCCCTACGGCATGACCGGGGCGCGGATGGTCGGGCATGCGCTGATCGAGGGCCGGCGGCGCGGCGCGAAGTACGTGGTCACCACCATGTGCGTCGGCGGCGGCCAGGGCGTGGCCGGCCTGTTCGAGGTCGCCTGAGAGTTTCGACGAGGAGAAGATGGCCATGGACGTGGTTCTGTCGCCCGAGGAGGAGTCCTTCCGCCAGGAGGTCCGCGACTTCCTGAAGGAGAAGCTCCCCGCCGACATCGCCGAGAAGACCGGCAACGGCTTTCGCATCTCCAAGCAGGATCATGTGCGCTGGCAGAAGATCCTGCACGAGAAGGGCTGGATCGCCCCGAACTGGCCGGTCGAGCACGGCGGCACCGGCTGGACGCCGATGCAGAAGCACATCTTCGACGAGGAATGCGCGCTGGCCGGCGCGCCGATGGTCATCCCGTTCGGCGTGACCATGGTCGCCCCTGTGATCATGAAGTTCGGCAGCCAGGCGCTGAAGGACCGGTTCCTGCCGCGTATCCTCAGCTCCGACGACTGGTGGTGCCAGGGCTATTCCGAGCCCGGCTCCGGCTCCGACCTCGCCTCGCTGCGCACCAAGGCGGTGCTGGACGGCGACCATTACGTCGTCAACGGCCAGAAGACCTGGACCACCCTGGCGCAGCATGCCGACTGGATGTTCACCCTGGTGCGCACCTCCGATGCCGGCAAGCCGCAGGAGGGCATCACCTTCCTGCTGATCGATATGAAGAGCCCGGGGATCAGCGTCCACCCGATCACCACCCTGGACGGCAGTGCGGAGATCAACAGCGTTTTCCTGGAGGATGTGCGGGTCCCGGTGGAGAACCGGGTCGGCGAGGAGCACAAGGGCTGGACCTATGCCAAGTATCTGCTCGGCCATGAGCGCACCAGCATCGCCGCGGTCGGCCGCTCCAAGGCGCAGCTCCGCAAGCTGAAGGCCATCGCCAGGACCGAGCTGGCCGGCGGCCGGCCGATCATCAAGGACCCGGACTACGCCCGCCGGCTGGCGCAGATCGAGATCGACCTGCTGTCCCTGGAGAGTCTGGTCCTGCGCACCCTCTACGCCGAGAGCGAGGGCCGACCGGTGGGGGCGGAGCCGTCCTTCCTGAAGATCAAGGGCACCCAGATCCAGCAGGGCCTGACCGACCTGCTGATGGAGGCCATCGGCCCCTATGCAGCACCCTATCAGCCGGAAACCTTCCGCGACGAGGGCTGGAACGAGGAGCCGGTCGGCCCGGATTACGGACCGGCCCTGGCGCCGCTGTACTTCAACTGGCGCAAGGCGTCGATCTACGGCGGGTCGAACGAGATCCAGAAGAACATCCTGGCGAAGATGGTGCTTGGCCTATGAGTTTCACGTTCACCGACGACCAGCGCCAGCTGGCCGAGAGCATCGAGCGCTATCTCGCCGACAAGTACGGCTTCGAGCAGCGCAATAAGATCCGACAGGGCGAGGGCGGTTGGTCCCGGGCGGTCTGGGCCGATTTCGCCGAGCTGGGCTGGCTCGCCTTCCCGATCGCCGAGGAGCATGGCGGCCTGGGCGGCTCCACCGTGGACCTGGCGCTGATGATGGAGGCGTTCGGCAAGGCCCTGGTGGTCGAGCCGTTCATCGCCACCATCGTGCTGGGCGCCGAGATCGTCGCCAAGGCCGATCCGCAGCGCGCCGCCAAGCTGCTGCCCAAGGTGGCGGCCGGCGAGCACCTGCTGGCCTTCGCCCACAGCGAGCCGAACAGCCGCTACGACCTGCCGCGGGTTTCCACCATGGCGACCGAGAGCGACGACGGCTGGGTCCTCGACGGGCACAAGGCGGTGGTGCTGCACGGCGACTGCGCCGACACGCTGATCGTGTCGGCCCGCACCGGCGGCCGCGACGACGAGCGCGAGGGCATCACCCTGTTCCTGGTCCCGGGCGATGCCGAGGGGCTGACCAAGAAGACCTATCCGACGATCGACGGCATGCGCGGCGCCGATCTGGAGTTCGACGGCGTGGAGGTCGGCCGCGACGCGGTGCTCGGCGAGATCGGCAAGGCGCTGGATATCGTCGAGGGCGTGGTGGACCGGGCCTGCGTCGCGCTTGCGGCGGAAGGGGTCGGGGCCATGCAGGCGACGGTCGACCTGACCACCGAGTACCTCAAGACCCGCACCCAGTTCGGCAAGCCGCTGGGCAGCTTCCAGGTGCTGCAGCACCGGGCGGTCGACATGCTGTCGGAGACACGGTTCGCCCATGCGCTGTGCTACCGCACGGCCGGGCTGATGGACAGCGTGAGCGGGGTGGAGCGCGCCCGCGCCGCCTCGATCATCAAGTCCGAGATCGGCCGCGCCGGCAAGATGGTCGGCGAGGAGGCGGTGCAGCTTCATGGCGGCATGGGGATGACCGACGAGATGGCGGTCGGCCATTATTTCAAGCGGCTTCGGCTGATCGACGTGACCTTCGGCAATGCCGGCCATCACCTGAGCCGCATCGTCGGCATGGCCTAAGGGAAGGACCTTCCATGATCCCCGAGATGAGCGACAAGGCGGCCGAGCTGCGCAACCGCGTGCAGGCCTTCATGGACGAGCATGTCTATCCGGCCGAGCATGTCTATGAGGAGCAGATCGCCGACGGTGCGAGCCGCTGGACCGCGCCGCCGATCATGGAGGAACTGAAGGCCAAGGCGAAGGCCGCCGGCCTGTGGAACATGTTCCTGCCGGAGAGCGATCTCGGTGCGGGCCTTTCGAACCGCGACTATGCCCCGATCTGCGAGGTGATGGGCCGGTCGTCGATGGGGTCGGAGGTGTTCAACTGCTCCGCCCCGGATACCGGCAACATGGAGGTGCTGGTCCGCTACGGGACCGAGGAGCAGAAGGCGAGGTGGCTGACGCCGCTGCTGAACGGCGAGATCCGCTCCGCCTTCGCCATGACCGAGCCGGCGGTCGCGTCCTCCGACGCCACCAATATCGAGGCGCAGATCACCCGCGACGGCGACGACTATGTGATCAACGCCCGCAAGTGGTGGACGTCGGGCGCGCTCGACGAGCGCTGCAAGATCATGATCTTCATGGGCAAGACGGACCCGAACGCGGAGAAGTACCGCCAGCAGTCGATGATCCTCGTCCCGCTCGACACGCCGGGCGTTACGGTGAAGCGGGCGCTGACCGTCTTTGGCTACGACCACGCGCCGCACGGCCATGCGGAGGTCACCTTCGAGAACGTCCGGGTGTCGGTCTCCAACGTGCTGCTGGGCGAGGGCAGGGGCTTCGAGATCGCCCAGGGGCGGCTCGGCCCGGGCCGCATCCACCACTGCATGCGGCTGATCGGCCAGGCCGAGCGGGCGATCGAGTCGATGAAGGCGCGGGCGCGCTCCCGCGTCGCTTTCGGCAAGCCGCTGTCGGACCAGGGTGCGTTGCGCCACACCATCGCCGAATGCCGCATCGCCATCGACCAGGCCCGGCTGATGGTACTCTACGCCGCCCACAAGATGGATACGGTCGGCAACAAGGCCGCGCGGCAGGAGATCGCCATGATCAAGGTGATCGCGCCGCGCATGGCCTGCGAGGTGATCGACAAGGCGATCCAGGTGCATGGCGGCGGCGGCGTCTCCCAGGATTTTCACCTGGCCCATGCCTATGGCCACAGCCGCGCCCTGCGCCTGGCCGACGGCCCGGACGAGGTGCATCTGGAGTCGATCGCCCGGGCGGAGCTGAAGAAGAACGCCTGACCCCGTGGCCGGGGGCGGCTATTGAAATCGGTCGCTCCAATCCCCTTTTCGCCGGTACCGAAGTTTTTGACGAAGGTGCGAGGCGATGGACGTTCAACGTCTGCTGGACGGGTTCCTGGGCAACGGAACGGGCGGCAAGTCGAAGGCCGGACTCGGCGGTCTGGCCGATAAGATGCCCGGTGGGATGATGGGCGGGGCCGCCGCCGGCGGTCTCGTCGCGGCCCTGCTGAGTTCCAAGAAGGCGCGCAAGCTCGGCGGCAAGGCGATCACCTATGGCGGCCTCGCCGTTCTGGGCGGCCTCGCCTACAAGGCCTGGAGCGACCATCGCGCCAACCGGCCGGAGAGCCCGGCCACCACGGCCCCATCCGCGCCGCCGGCCGACAGCGGCTTCGACCCCGCCCGTCTGCGCGACAGCCGGGGAGAGGATTTCCGACTGACGCTGGTGCGCGCGATGGTCAGCGCGGCCCTGGCCGACGGGCATATCAACGCCGAGGAACAGGCGCTGATCGATCAGCAGATCGGGTCTGCCGATCTGGCCGAAGACGAGCGCCGCTTCATTTCCGATCAGCTCGACCGCCCGGCCGACCCGATCGCCATCGCCTCGCTCTGCGCCGACGAGCCGCAGGCGACCGAGGTCTATCTGGCCTCCCTGGTGGTGCTGGACCCGGATGTGCCGGGCGATGCCCGTTACAAGCAGCGCCTGGGCGACGCCCTGCGCCTGCCGGACGACCTGCGCCTTCGGTTGGAGCGCGAGGTCGAGGCGGCCCTGGCCACGGCCTAAGACAGCCTCGTCACCTCGGAGCAGGGCGCCGAAGGGTCGCGGCCCAACCTGTGCAACAGGCGGCTGCAGATCTTCTGCGATCCGGGGGTGTACTGCTGACCGTTCCACCCCACTCTTGTACAACGGGGTCCGCGATGGGGTTCGCGGAACGCCCGGCGCGCAAGGGGAGGGAGAGATGGTCCATACACCGGGGCCGACGAGGCTGGCACAGCAGTCCATGGCCTTCGTTCTGGCCGGTGGGCGCGGCAGCCGGCTGATGGAACTGACCGACCGGCGCGCCAAGCCGGCGGTCTATTTCGGCGGCAAGAGCCGGATTATCGACTTCGCCCTGTCCAACGCGGTGAATTCCGGCATCCGCAAGATCGCCGTCGCCACCCAGTACCGGGCCCACAGCCTGATCCGCCACCTGCAGCGCGGCTGGAGCTTCTTTCGGGCCGAGCGTAACGAGTTCCTCGACATCCTGCCGGCCTCGCAGCAGTCCGGCGGCGAGAACTGGTATCTCGGCACCGCCGACGCGGTGGCCCAGAACATCGATGTGATCGACAGCTACGAGCCGGAATACATCGTCATCCTGGCCGGCGATCACATCTACAAGATGGACTACGAGCGGATGCTCATGCAGCACGTGGAGACCGGGGCGGACGTGACGGTCGGCTGCCTGACGCTCAACCGCTCCGAGGCCTCCGCCTTCGGCGTCATGGCGGTGGACGGGCGCGGGCGGATCGTTGACTTCGTGGAGAAGCCGGCCGACCCGCCGCCGCTGCCGAACGATCCGGACAAGGCGCTGGCCAGCATGGGGATCTACGTCTTCAACTGGGCGACCCTGCGCGAGCTGCTGCTGGAGGACGCCGACGACCCCAACTCCAGCCACGATTTCGGCAAGGACCTGATCCCGGCGATGGTGAAGGGCGGGTCCGCCTATGCGCATTTCTTCTCCGACAGCTGCGTGATGAGCGGGCTGGAGCCGGCGCCGTACTGGCGCGATGTCGGCACGGTGGACGCCTTCTGGGAAGCGAATATCGACCTGACCGACTTCGTGCCCGGCCTCGACCTGTTCCACGAGGACTGGCCGATCTGGACCTATGGCGAGGTCGTGCCGCCGGCGAAGTTCGTCCATAACGAGGATCGACGCCGTGGCCGGGCGGTCAGCTCGATGGTCTCGGGCGGCTGCATCATCTCCGGCTCGAACATCGAGCGCTCGCTCCTGTTCACGCGCTGCCATACCCACTCCTATTCTGAGCTCTGCGAGGTCGTGGCCCTGCCCAAGGTGGTGGTGAACCGGCACGCCCGCCTGAACCGGGTGGTGATCGACCGCGGGGTGGAGATCCCGGAAGGGCTCGTGGTCGGCGAGGATCCGGAGGAGGACGCCAGGTGGTTCCGCCGGACCGAGGCCGGGACCTGCCTGATCACCAAGCCGATGATCGAGCGATGGATGGCGGCGCGATGAGGGTTCTGTTCGTCGCCTCGGAATGCGTTCCGCTGGTCAAGACGGGCGGGCTGGCCGATGTGGCCGGCGCGCTGCCCAAGGCGCTGACCGCCAAGGGCGTGGACGTGCGGGTGCTGCTGCCGGGCTTTCCCGGCGTCAGCGCGCCCACCTCACAGGGCGAGACGGTCTGGCAGGACGACGACGTGTTCGGCAAGCCGGCTGCCGTGCGCCGGGCCGCTGTCGCCGGGCTCGACGTTCTGGCCCTCGACATGCCCGAGTTCTTCGAGCGCGACGGGCTCTACGTCACGCCGGAGGGCGAGGACTGGCCGGACAACCCGTTCCGCTTCGCCTCGCTCGCCTGGGTGGCGGCGCGCATCGCCCGCGACGGGCTGCAGGGCGGCTGGCGCCCCGACATCGTCCATGCCCATGACTGGCAGGCCGCCCTGGCGCCGCTCTACCTGCGGGACTGGGGCGTCAGCGACGTCGCCACCATCCTGACGATCCACAACATGTCCTATCAGGGCGTGTGCGATGCCGATCTGCGGACGGACCTGAACCTGCCGGAGGCCGGTTTCACCTCCCAGGGCTACGAGTTCTACGGCAAGGTCAATTTCCTCAAGGCCGGGCTGATCCATTCCGATCTGGTGACCACGGTCAGCCCGACCTATGCGCGGGAGCTTGAGAGCCCGGAATTCGGCTGGGGCCTGGAAGGGGTGCTGGCCGCTCGGCAAGAGCGGGCGATCGGTATCCTCAACGGCATCGATACCGAACTCTGGGATCCGATGTCCGATCCGGCGGTGCCGTCCTTCACCACCCGGTCGCTGTCCGGACGCAAGTCGGCGCGCAAGACGCTACTGGAGACCTTCGACATCGATCCGGGCCGCACCGGGCCGGTCTTCGCCGTGGTCAGCCGCCTGACCGACCAGAAGGGGCTGGACCTGCTGCTCGGCATCCTGCCGGACATGCTGCGGGTCGACGGGTCCCTCATCCTGCTCGGGAGTGGCGACCGGCGGCTGGAGGAGGCGTTCCGTGTGGCCGCCCGCGACCATGCCGGCTCGGTCGGCGTGCGCATCGGCTATGACGAGGATCTGGCCCATCGGATCTATGCCGGGGCCGACGCGATCTTGGTTCCGTCGCGCTTCGAGCCGTGCGGGCTGACGCAGATGTATGCCATGCGCTACGGCGCCCTGCCGGTGGTGGCGCGGACCGGCGGTCTGGCCGACACGGTGATCGACGCCAACGCCGCGGCGATCAGCGCCGGGGTGGCGACCGGCTTCCAGTTCGAGCCGGGCTCGCGCGAGGCCTTCGCCAACGCCATCGCCAAGGTGTTCGCGGTGTTCCACGAGCCGGGCCTGTGGCGCCAGATGCAGCGCAACGCCATGCGCCACCCGGTCGGCTGGGACGGCCCGGCGGAGCGCTACGTGGACCTGTACGCGCGGCTGATGGCGGCGAAGGAAGGCCAACGGCGATTCAGCGGGACGCGGTGAGGGGCTGCTACCTCATCCAGCCGCCAACCCAAAAGCACACCCCGGCCTGGTGCCGGGGCAAGGGTGGGGTCAGTCGCAATATTTCCCAGCTTCGCGCGTCGGATGGCTCGCCCCGGAACAGGTCCGGGGAGTGTGCTAGGGGGAGGCGTGGTGATCGCCCCTACGTCTCCACCTTGTAGGTCAGCGTAAGCTCGTCGCCGACCTTTCCCCGGATCCCCCAGTTGGCCATCGGCGTTTCGATGATGGTGATCTCCACCGCCTCGACCGGAATGCCGGTTGCCTCGGGGATCGCCTGCATCAGCCCGCGCAGGCAGGCGCGTTTGGCGGCGTCGCTGCGGCCCTCGAACATCAGGATCTCGATCGCCGTATAGCCGTCGCCCCGGTCGGCCGGGTGGATGAAGTCCGCATCGTCCAGGGCGATGAACCGGTGGAAGCGCTTGTCCTCCGGCAGGCCGAGTGCGGCCATCATCACCCCGTGGATCGCATCCGACAGCGCCTGGCGGTGGCGGTCGATGAAACCGCGCCGGGCATGGATCTTGATCTGCGCCACGCTCAGGCGTCCCGACTGGCGATGGCCCAGCCGATCTCGGCCAGCCGCGGCGCCTTGGCCCCGACCTCCAGCGCGTTGGCCGAGCTGGCATTGCCCTTCAGCCCGCGGAAGTAGACGCCCTGGCAGATCGCCGCGAGCCGGAAGAACGACAGCGCGAAGAAATAGCGCATGTCCGGCAGCGCCTCGCGGCCGGTGCGCTCCCGATACTTCTCCAGGTATTCCGTCTCGCCCGGGATGCCCATGGCCTCCAGGTCGAGCCCGACCATGCCCTTCAGCGCCTTCTCCGCATGGGCCATGTGATAGGGCATGCAGGTATAGGCGACATCGGCCAGCGGGTGTCCCAGGGTCGCCAGTTCCCAGTCGAGCACGGCGATCACCCGTGGTTCGGTCGGGTGCAGCATCATGTTCGGCAGGCGGAAATCGCCATGGGCGATCGCCACCTCGTCCGGCACGCCGGGATGGGCGTTCAGCCACTCGGTCAGCCGGTCCATGTCCGGCATCGGATCGGTCTTGGAGGCCTCGAACTGCTTGGTCCAGCGGGCGATCTGCCGGCCGCAGTAATTCGCCGGCCGGCCGAAATCGGCCAGCCCCACCGCGTCAACGTCGACGCTGTGCAGCTTGGCCAGCGCCGCATTTGCGCTGTCCCAGATCGCGGTGCGTTCCTCCGGCGTGTAGCCCTCGTCCAGGGACGGCTCATCCGGGATGCGGCCGTCGAGGAAATCCATGACGTAGAACGCCGTGCCGATCACCGACGCGTCCTCGCAGAGATGGCGCATCACCGGCACCGGCACGTCGGTCTGTGCCAGGGCAGCCATCACCCGGTACTCGCGCTCCACCATATGGGCGGAGGGCAGCAGCTCCCCCGGCGGCTTCTTGCGCAGCACGTAGGCGGCGTTGCCGTCGGCGGTGTCGAGACGGAAGGTCGGGTTGGATTGGCCGCCCTGGAACTGCCGGACGGTCAGGCCGGAGGCGGTACCGTCCAGGCCCTGGTCCGCCAGATAGCGGGCCAGTCCCGCCTCGTCGAAGCGGTGGGCGTCGGTGACCGGGCCGAGATGCGCCATGCCGCCGGCCTCAGGACGGATCGCCGATGGTGCGCCCGCCATCGGCCACGATGGTCTGGCCGGTCACGAACCGCGCGCCGTCGGAGGCGAGGTAGGTCGCCAGCCAGCCGATATCCTCCGGCTCGCCGATCCGCTGCAGCGGGGTGACGTTCTCCATGATGGTGCGGCGCTTGTCGTCCTCCCACAGGGCGCGGGCGAAATCGGTGCGGATCAGGCCCGGGGCGATGGCGTTGACCCGGATGTTCTTCGGCCCCCACTCGACGGCCAGGTTGCGCACGAGCTGCTGCTCGGCGGCCTTGGAGATGCCGTAGATGCCGAGCTTGCGGTTGCCGTACATGGAGGCGATGGAGGAGATCAGGATCACCGCGCCGTCGCCGCGCTCGGCCATCTCCGGCAGCACCATGTTGCAGAGCCAGAAGGCGCTCTTCACGTTGGTGTCCATGATCTTGTCATAGGCGTCGTCGGACACCTCGGCCATCGGGCCGAAGACCGGGTTGGTGGCGGCGTTGCAGACCAGCACGTCGATCTTGCCGAAGGCCTTGCGGGTGCCGTCGACCAGCGCCTGCAGTTCCTCCTTGCGGCCGATATTGCAGGGGATCGCCACCGCCTCGCCGCCGGCCGCGGTGATCTCGTCGGCGACGGCGGTGCAGGCCTCGGCCTTGCGCGAGGAGATCACCACCTTCGCACCCTGTTTCACCATGCATTCGGCGATCGATTTACCGATGCCGCGCGACGAGCCGGTGATCAGCGCCACCTTGCCGGTCAGATCGAACATGCGTGTGTCTCCTTCGGAAAATGGCGTCGGGCGTCACATCGCGCAGATGCCGCCATCGACCGTCAGTTCGGTGCCGGTGACGAAGGCGCTGTCGTCGCTCGCCAGGTACAGGACGGCGCCGGCCACGTCGGCGGGTGCGCCCATGCGGCCGAGCGGGGCGGCGGTCTCGATCGCCTGACGCAGGCGGTCCGGGTTGTGGTGGCCGTCGACCATGCGGTCGACCATCGGCGTGTCGGTATAGGACGGATGCACCGAGTTGCAGCGGATCGCGTAGCCCTTCTTCGCGCAGTGCAGGGCGACCGACTTGGTCATCAGCCGCACGGCCCCCTTGGAGGCGGAATAGACGGGCAGGGCCGGGGCGCCGACCAGACCGGCGATGCTCGACATGTTGACGATGGAGCCGCCGGCCGGAGCCTCGTTCGCCTTCATCGCCGCCACGCCGTACTTGCAGCCGAGGAACACGCCCTTGCCGTTGATGTCCATCACCCGGTCCCAGTCGTCGACCGAGGCATCCTCGATCGACCCGCCCGAGCCGCCGGTGCCGGCATTGTTCACCACCACGTCCAGGCGGTGGTGACGGTCCAGGATGCCGGTGGTCACCTGCTGCCAGCCGCCCTCGTCGCGCACGTCGAGGAGCGCAAAGGTTGCACCGATCTGGGCCGCGACCGCGTTGCCCCGGTCGGCATCGATATCGGCGATGACGACGGTCGCTCCCTGCTCGACGAAGGTCTCCGCGATCGATCGGCCGATTCCAGACGCACCACCGGTGATCAGCGCCGTCTTGCCTGCAAGCCTGTTCCGTCCGGCGGCCATGCGTCCTCCCTGCGATTGTCGCGCGCCCGTCTCGCGCGGGCTGGTTCCGCGGCAGTCTATGACACGACTTGCGGCCCATGCACCCCAAAGCTGGCGGGTGCGCTGCAACAAGACACTCGACTCCGGCGCCGCCAGCCTCTACCCAGGAAGATCGACACGCGAACCACCCGGCGGGGGCAGGGCCGAATGAGCGACTTCCTTCTGGAGGCCGTCCATATCACCAAGAAATTCGGCGAGTTCGCCGCCAATGACGACGTGACTCTGCGGCTCCGGCCGGGCGAGATTCACGCGCTCCTGGGCGAGAATGGCGCCGGCAAGTCGACCCTGGTCAAGATGATGTACGGCGCCCTGCAGCCGAGCGAGGGCGAGCTGCGCTGGCGCGGCCGGCCCGTGCGCATCGCCAATCCGGCCGCCGCCCGGACCCTCGGCATCGGCATGGTGTTCCAGCACTTCTCGCTGTTCGAGGCGCTGACCGTCACCGAGAACATCGCCCTGGCGCTGCCGGGCAAGGCCGACATGAAGGAACTCGCCGGCCGCATCGCCGCGGTGTCGCGGGAATACGGTCTGCCGCTGGAGCCGGGCGCGCTGGTGGCGGACCTGTCGGTCGGCGAACGCCAGCGGATCGAGATCGTGCGCTGCCTGTTGCAGGAGCCGTCGCTGCTGATCATGGACGAGCCGACGGCGGTGCTCACCCCGCAGGAGGCCGACCAGCTCTTCGTCACCCTGCGCCGGCTGGCCGCCGAAGGCTGTGCCATCCTCTACATCTCCCACCGGCTGGAGGAGGTGAAGGCGCTGTGCCACGAGGCGACGATCCTGCGGCGCGGCAAGGTGGTCGCAGCTGTCGATCCGCGCCGAGAGACCGCCGCCTCGCTCGCCCGCCACATGGTCGGAGTCGATGTCGCCGTGGTCTCGACCCGGACCGGAGCGGTGGCCGGCGAACCGATCCTGACGCTCGAGCAGGTGTCGCTGCCGGCGGACGGTCCGTTCGGGACCGCCCTGCGCGACGTGTCGCTGCAGATCGCCGCGGGCGAGATCGTCGCCATCGCCGGGGTCGCCGGCAACGGCCAGTCGGAGCTGTTCGACGCGGTATCCGGCGAGCGGCTGGACGGGTTGAGCGGCAGCATCACCATCGCCGGTCAGGTCTGTGCCGGACGTGGGATCAAGGCGCGTCGGGCGCTGGGGGCCGCCTTCGTGCCGGAGGAGCGGCTCGGCCATGGGGCGGTGCCCGACTTCCCGCTGTCGCAGAATGTGATCCTGACCCGTTTCGCGGTCGATGACGGCATGGTGAAGCGCGGCCTGGTCAATCTCGGGCTTGCCGGGGACGTGGCCGGGCGCGTGGCCGGCGCCTTCGACGTGCGCACCTCGCGCAACGACCCGGAGGCGCGGTCGCTGTCCGGCGGGAACCTGCAGAAATTCGTGATCGGCCGCGAGCTGGATCGCAAACCGCGGCTGCTGGTGGTGAACCAGCCGACCTGGGGGGTGGATGCGGGTGCGGCCGCGGTGATCCGCCAGGCGCTGATCAATCTGGCCGATGGCGGCTCGGCCGTGCTGGTGATCAGCCAGGATCTCGACGAGATCTTCGCCATCGCCGACCGCATCGCGGTGATCTCCCGCGGCGAGCTGTCCGAGGCGAGACCCACTGCCAGCCTGGACCGCGAGGCGATCGGCCTGCTTATGGCGGGCGCGCATGAGAAGGCCGTGTCATGAAGCTGGTGCTGGAGAGACGGGCCGAGCGCTCGAAGCTGATGACCTGGCTGTCGCCGCTGCTCGCCGTGGGGCTGACCCTGGTGGTCGGTGCGGTGATCTTCTCGCTGATGGGCCTCGACCCGATCCACGCGCTCTACGTCTATTTCCTGGAGCCGGTGCTCTGGTGGTGGTCGCTGGAGGAGCTGGTGGTCAAGGCGGCGCCGCTGGTGCTGATCGGCGTCGGCCTGGCGGTCTGCTTCCGGGCCAATGTCTGGAACATCGGGGCCGAGGGCCAACTCACCATCGGCGCACTGTTCGGCTCCGCCCTGCCGATCCTGTGGCACGAGTTCCAGAGCTTCCCGGTCATGGTGCTGATGCTCGCCATGGGGGCGCTTGGCGGCGCGCTCTATGCGGCGATCCCGGCCTATCTGCGCACCCGCTTCGGCACCAACGAGATCCTGACCAGCCTGATGCTGGTCTATGTCGCCCAGCTCATCGCCGACTGGTTCATCCGCGGCCCCTGGCGCGATCCGGCCGGGTTCAACTTCCCCAAGTCGGTCCAGTTCGAGGGTTGGCAGCTGCTGCCGACGATCGGCGACGGCCGCATCCATCTCGGCGCCGGGCTCGCCCTGGTAGCGGTGGCAGTGCTGTACGTGGTGATGTCGCGCACCCTGAAGGGTTTCGAGGTGCGGGTGGTCGGCACCGCGCCGCGGGCGGGGACCTTCGCCGGTTTCTCCTCGACCCGGATGGTCTGGTTCTGCCTGCTGCTGTCGGGCGGGCTGGCGGGGCTGGCCGGGATCTGCGAGGTGGCGGGGCCGAGCGGGCATCTGCAGCCCTCCATATCGCCCGGCTACGGCTTCACCGCGATCATCGTCGCCTTTCTCGGCCGGCTGAACCCGGTCGGCGTGCTGATCGCCGGGATCATGCTCGGCATCAGCTATCTCGGCGGCGAGGCGGCGCAGATCGATCTCGGCATCTCCGACAAGACCGCCCAGGTGTTCCAGGGCATCCTGCTGTTCTTCATCCTGGCCTGCGACACGCTGATCCTCTACCGGATCCGCCTGCTGCGTCCCCAGACGGCGTGAGGGCAGGGCGATGACGGGTCTGGAAGCGGTCATCCTGACGATCATCACGGCCTCCACGCCGCTGCTGCTGGCCGCTATCGGCGAGCTGGTGGTGGAGCGCTCCGGCGTCCTCAATCTCGGGGTCGAGGGAATGATGGTGGTGGGGGCCGTCTGTGGCTTTGCCTCCGCCTACACGACCGGCTCGCCCTATCTCGGCGTGCTGGCCGGGGTGCTCGCGGGCATGGGGATGGGGCTGCTGTTCGGCTTCCTCACCCAGACGCTGGCGACCAATCAGGTGGCTTCCGGCCTGGCGCTGACCCTGCTGGGCCTCGGGCTCTCGGGCCTGATCGGCGAGAGCTTCACCGGCCTGCCGGGCGTGAAGCTGCAGCCGCTGGACATCCCGGTGCTGACCGACATCCCGTTCGTCGGCCCGATCCTGTTCGGCCAGGATATCCTGGTCTACGCGTCCTTCGTGCTGGTCTTCGCCGTTTCCTATCTGATGACCCGGACCCGCACGGGGCTGATCATCCGGGCGGTCGGCGACAACCACCATTCGGCCCACGCACTCGGCTATAACGTCATCGCCGTAAGGTACGGCTGCATCCTGTTCGGCGGCGCCTGCGCCGGCCTGGCGGGGGCGTATCTCTCGCTCGCCTATACCCCGCAATGGGTGGAGAACATGACGTCCGGTCGCGGCTGGATCGCGCTGGCGCTGGTGGTCTTCGCCACCTGGATCGCCCGGCGCGTGCTGATCGGCGCCTATCTGTTCGGCGCCGTCTGGATCATGGGGCTGTACGCCCAGGCGCTGGGGGTCGGCATTCCGTCCCAGGTCTTGTCGTCCTTCCCCTATCTGATAACCATTCTGGTCCTCGTTCTGATTTCCAGGAACAGGACGCTGACCAGGATCAACACACCGGCCTGCATCGGGCAGACCTTCGTGCCGGACCGGTGAGTAAGCAGTGGGCCGCGCGGTCGCGGTCCGACATCCGCCACCCCTTGGAACAGGACAGGAGACGGGGATCATGAGGAAGTTTTTCAAGCTGGCGGTCGCCTCGGCGATGCTGGCCGCCGGTGCCGTCGGCGCCACGACGGCCGACGCCGCCGATCCGCTGAAGGTCGGCTTCATCTATGTCGGCCCGATCGGCGATCACGGCTGGTCTTATCAGCATGACCAGGGCCGCCTCGCCATCGAGAAGGAGTTCGGCGACAAGGTCGAGACCGTCTATGTCGAGAAGGTCGCCGAGGGTCCGGACGCCGAGCGCGCGATCACCCGTCTGGCGCGCCAGGGGGCCGGCCTGATCTTCACCACTTCCTTCGGCTTCATGGAGCAGACCCTGGCGGTCGCCAAGAAGTTCCCGGAGATCAAGTTCGAGCATGCCACCGGCTACAAGCAGGCCGACAACGTCTCGACCTACTCCGCCCGCTTCTACGAGGGCCGCTACGTGATCGGCCAGATCGCCGCCAAGATGTCGAAGAGCGGCGTGGCGGGCTATGTCGCCTCGTTCCCGATCCCCGAGGTCGTCCGCGGCATCAACGCGTTCCTGCTTGGCGCGCAGTCGGTCAACCCGGACTTCAAGCTGAAGGTCGTGTGGGTGAACTCCTGGTTCGATCCGGGCAAGGAAGCCGACGCCGCCAAGGTGCTGATCGGCCAGGGTGCGGACATCATCACCCAGCACACCGATTCCACCGCGCCGCTGCAGATCGCCGAGGAGCAGGGCGTGGTCGGCTTCGGCCAGGCCTCGGACATGATCAAGTTCGCCCCCAAGGCGCAGCTCACCGCGATCATCGACGACTGGTCGGCCTACTACATCGCGCGGACCAAGGCCGTTCTGGACGGCACCTGGACCGCCGGCGACACCTGGGGCGGCATGGATGCCGAGATGGTGATCATGGCCGACTACACCAACATGCCCGACGACGTGAAGGCGATGGCCGAGGAGACCGAGGCCAAGATCACCTCAGGTGCGTTCCATCCGTTCACCGGGCCGATCTACAAGCAGGACGGCACGCTTGCGGTGGAAGAGGGCAAGACCCTGGACGACGGCACGCTGCTGGGCATGAACTGGTACGTCCAGGGCGTCGACGACACCCTGCCGCAGTAAGGCGACGGTCCTGGGGCCGGTCGCACAAAGCCGATCCCACCGCATCGTATCCGACCCCTCTCCGGTTCGCCGGGGAGGGGTTTTGTTTTTGCCGAACCGAGGCGGTGCCGGGGCGTTCCTGGACCGACCGAGCGACTTTCGGCGCCCCATACGGCCCTTGCGCGAACTGGTGTTCGGGGAAAATCAGCGCTGGCTGTATTTCCCGACAAAGTTTGCGAAATTTAACGAATGTTAAGCCGTTTTGGTGTTTTCTGTGGTCGCGCACGGTGCCGATCAGTGTGAAGTTCGGATAGACCTCAGTTCGTTTCCATCGGTTGGAGAGACACGTGAAGATCCTGGTGACGGGAGGATGCGGGTTCATCGGCAGCCACGTTGTCGATGCCCTGCTGGCCCGGGGCGACGAGCCTGTGGTTCTGGACGATCTGTCCACCGGCAAGCGGTCGAACCTGCCGGACGGCGTCATGGTGATCGAGGGCTCCATCGAGGATTCCGAAACGGTCGCGCGGGCGATCGACGGCTGCGGGGCGGTCGTGCACCTGGCGGCGATCGCCTCGGTGCAGAAGTGTAACGAGACCTGGGCGGCCAGCCACGCGGTCAACGTGACCGGGACGGTCAAGGTTCTGGAGGCGGCGCGGAATGCAGGCCGCGTTCCGGTGGTCTATGCATCGTCGGCGGCAATCTACGGCGACAACACTAACACGCCGCTGACCGAGCGCGAGGCGCCGGCTCCGTTGACCGCTTACGGGGTCGACAAGTACGGCTCGGAACTGCATGCCGGCGTGGCCGGGCGGATCCACGGGGTGCCGAGCTTTGGGCTCAGGTTCTTCAACGTCTTCGGCCCGCGTCAGGATCCGTCGTCGCCCTATTCGGGCGTGATCTCGATCTTCGCCTCGCGATTCGCGCGGGGCGACGGGGTGACGATCCACGGCGACGGCGGCCAGATCCGCGACTTCGTCTATGTGGGCGATGTGGTGGCGCATATCCTGGCGGCGCTGCAGGCGGCGGATGTCTCGGCGCCGGTTGCCAATGTCTGCACCGGCAGGCAGACCAGCGTGCTCGGCCTTGCCGAGGTATTGAAATCGATGACGGGCAGTTCGGGCGAGATCGTCTTCGGACCGGCCCGGGCCGGCGACATCCGCGTGTCGATCGGCAATCCGGATCTGGCGAGCCACCGTATGCGGATACGGTCCGAGGTGAGCCTCGAAGAGGGGCTTCGGCGTCTGCTGGGCGCAGACTACGGCATTGATTCGGACTCTTGAGTAATGAGTGAAAGGCGGCTCCAAATGCGAGCGTTACCGGCACAGACGGGGGTTGGAATGGGCTTTTCCATCGACAGGGCGGACAGCCATTCGGTGATCGCCTTCGAGGGGGACCTGGACTCCGCCGAGGTGCAGATGGTCCGCGGCGAGGTCGAGACCCTGATCAATGAGGGTAAACCGCTGGTGTTCGACCTGACCGCCGTCGAGTTTATCGACAGCTCCGGGATCGGACTGATCGTCCACGCCTTCCGGGCGCTGAGCGCCAAGCGCGCCAAGGTCGCGGTCTGCGGGGCGACCGATCAGCCGCTGGAACTGCTGAAGGCGACCCAGCTCGACCGTTTCATGGCGTTCTCCGACTCCCCCGGCGAGGCGCGCACCGCCGTCGGCGTCAGCTGACCGCTCCGATCTAAGGGAGGCGTCGCCGGCCGATCGCGACCAGGCTGGTGTCGTCGGCGAGGGTGCGGGTAGAGGCGACATGGTCCTGCAGCACTTTGGACGGCATATCGACGACCGGTCCGTCCCCGTGCCGCAGCACCATGTCGAACAGCCGGGCCCCGGCCGCCGAAGGATTGCGGCGGACCGATTCGACCTCCGACAGACCATCGGT
Organism: Candidatus Endolissoclinum sp.; assembly: GCA_965228445.1. Taxonomy (GTDB): domain Bacteria; phylum Pseudomonadota; class Alphaproteobacteria; order Thalassobaculales; family Thalassobaculaceae; genus Thalassobaculum. The sequence continues at coordinate 549,948 of OZ245813.1, forward strand.
ATAGAGCAGCAGCCGGCTGCCCGGCTCCAGGGTCAGGCGCATGGAGGGGAACGGCAGGTTCATCTCCAGCGCCGGTAGGGGGCCGCTGATCTCCGCCCAGCGGGCCGTTCCGTCGGCGGTCACCACCGGGAAGGGGTGTCCCGCCGAACAGATCTCCACGCCGCCGTCGGGGTCGAGGGCCACCATCTGTATCGAGACGATCGTGCGCTCGAAGGTCGGGTCCGAGAACAGGCTGTCCGAAAGCTGGGTCATCAGGTTGTCCAGCTCGGTGTCCGGCTCCGCGGCATGGATGACCGATCTGAAATACGCGGCCACCCCATGGGCGTAGAACCGGGCGGCGAGGCCGTGCCCCATGACATCCGCCAGCAGCACGACCAGACGGTCGCCGAGCGGTCCCGACTGGATCAGGTCGCCGCCGCCCAGGGTGGCCGGCTGGCTGGCGAAGCCGATGTCGAAATCCCGGAAGGCGGCCGGCAGGTTCGGCTGCAGCCCCTCGGTGAGGTCCTTCGCCGACTTGGCGATCAGTGCCTCGCGAACCTTGCGCGACCGGGTGATCAGCCGTCGGGCGATGCGCGTGAGGGTCGGCGGGTCGATCGGCTTTGGCACGAAATCGTCGATGCCCAGATCGCCGGCCTCGGCCATGGTGCCCTCGTCGCCATGCGCGGAGAGAAACACGAAGGGGACGATGTCGGTGTCGATATCGCGCGCCAGTTCCTTGCGCAGGGTGATGCCGTCCATCTCCGGCAGGCCGATGTCCGAGAGGATCAGGTCGGGCTGGTAGCTGCGGATCAGCCGCAGCGCCTGGCCGGGGCGCTCGAAGTCGAACACCCGGAAATCGCGGCGCAGGATCGACTTGATCAGGTGCCGGGTCAGCGGCTCGTCCTCGATGATCACGATCACTGGGCGGATGATGAAGGCGGCCCGCGGCGGGAAGCAGAGCGACAGCCGGTTGGGACGGCTCCCTCCATTGCCCGCGTCGTACTCGTAGTCGGCGAACCGGGTGCCGATGAATTTCATCCCCATGCCGTTCGTGCGCGGTCCCTTGCGGCGGTCGGCGAAGGTGGCGAGGGCGAGATAGGCGTCGAAGTTCTGAAAGGCGCCGCCGTTGTCGATGATCTCCAGTTCCCAGACCGAGCCGTCGTTGTGCAGATGGACGATGATCTCGCTCGGGGCCGGCTCGCCGTGGACGATCAGGTTGGTGGCGTATTCCTGCAGCGCGAGCTGTAGATCCTGGGCCAGACGGCGCGGGATGTCGGACCGGCCAAGGGCGTCCTTCAGGCCATGGCGCAGGCTGCGCAGCGAGCCGAGATCGGGATCCCGGACGACGGATTCGAAGATGGGCGCGTCCCGGCGCATGGCGGTGCTCTCCTAGACCCCGGTGACCGACGGATTGTTGCGCACGAAGGTGAAGTAGGGCAGGTGGCGCAGCACGTTGAACACCAGCACCACCCCCAGCGCGAAGCTCAGCAGCGTGGCCGCGAAGTAGCCGTAGCCGAGATACGGAAACCCGAGCTGCGCGGTCGCCCAGGTGAAGCCGCCATTGGTCACCAGGAACACCGCATTGAGGATCAGCGACGGCCGCCGCGCGTCGAAGTACATGAGCAGGATGCCGCAGAACAGCATCAGGACGTGGAACAGCGCCCCCAGCACGCCGAAGCGGAACATGGCGATCTGCCGAGACGCGCCGCCGGCCGCCTCGAGAATGGTCGGCGCGAAGAAGATCACCAGCACCGAGATCACGATCTGAATCACCATGACCGAGCGCAGCCCGTCCGTCGCCGAGCGCTCCACGCTGTCCTGGTTCTCGCGGATCGCCTCCAGGGTCGCGTGGTCGCCGATCTGCCGGTAGAAGCGCTGGTAGTCCTCGAAGAACCGGGTCTCCACCGCCACGGTAAAGATCGCCAGGGCGGGCACGATGGTCAGATAGGCAAGGAACATCGCCCCGTCGTACAGCGGCGTGGTCACCAGGGCGCCGCCGACCACCACGGTGTCGGGCACGGTCGCCCAGATCACCCATTTGTCGATCCAGATCGCCAGATTGTAGAGCAGCCCGCTCAGCGCCAGCTCCCAGTAGTCGCGGAAGTACCGCAGCAGGGTGCCGGGCCGGGACATCGGATAGCGGTACTCGGCCAGCATGGTGGCCATCAGCACCAGCATGGTCAGTGCCAGCCCGCCGCTGAACGCCGCCAGCGCGCCGGTGGCCCCGTATTCGGCGCCGACGACATAGGTCAGCGCCACCGACCCGGCCATGCCGAAGCCGAAAGACAGGGTGACCCGCACATAGGCCTTGAGCGCAGACAGGAACAGTCCGGCCACCCAGATTGCCGAGATCACCGCGTAGTTCGCCAGCGCCAGCAGGGCGAGCGGAATCGGGATGGTGCAGACGAAGAAATAGAACCAGATCCCCAGCGCCAGACCGGGGGCGGTGCCGAGCACCATCGCCGTCACCATCAGTGCCGGAGCCGTCTCCACCCGTTTCTCGAAGATCCGGTCGGCCAGGTAGCGGGTGGCGACCAGGATGACCGGTCCGGTGATCACCAGGCTGACCGAGAAATTGTAGACGATGATCGAGCGGAACAGCTCAAGGCTTTCGCGCGGCATCGCATCCTTCAGGATGACGGTAATGGCGACCAGCGCCAGCACGGTCAGCAGCCACGGCCCGGCGGAGATGAACACGGAATGGCCGTAGCCGATCACCGCGCCGATCAGGTCGTCGCGCTGGGTCAGCCGACGCAGGGTGAAACCGATGCCCGCCATCAGCGCCGCCCTGTCGCGGCGACCGCGGCCAGCCCGCCGGCGCTCTTGGCTCCATCGGCGACCTGAAGCCCGTCGGGCCTGGCCATCATGTCGCGGTACATATCGCCGTAGATCCGGTCGATCTCGCGCTTGTTGTAGTAGCGCTCGGTCCGGGTGCGGATGGCATCGCTGCAGCGCTGCCACCAGTCCGGGTCGGTCAGCAGCCGGCTCATGGCGGCGGCGGCGGCGTTGGGCGAGGAGAGCGGCACAACCTCGCCGCCGGCACCCAGGGCCGGGGTCTCGTCCGGATGCCCCTCGAGCATCTCGCGGCAGGCTCCCACATCCGTTGCCACGGTCGGCACTCCGGCGGCGCCCGCTTCGAGGATCACCAGGGGCTGGGCCTCGGAGATCGAGGTGAGGGCGAGCACGTCGATACGGCCGAGATATTCCGAGATCTTCACGCGGCCGAGGAAGACGACGGTTTCCTGCAGCCCGAGATAGCGGACCAGCTCGAAACACTCCTCGGCGTACTCGGCATCCTCGTCGGCCGGCCCCATGACCCAGCACAGCACGTCGGGCACGGTTCTGCGCAGCGCATCGGCGGCGCGGATATAGGTCTTGATGTCCTTGATCGGCACGACGCGGCCGATCAGGGCGACGGTCGGGCGCCGCGCGGCGGTCTCCCGTGTCAGTGCGCTGTACATGGCCACGTCGATGCCGTTGGGAATGATCCGCATCCGTTCCGGTGGCGCGCCGTCGGCCCGCTGGAGGATCTGGTTGCCGCCGTACAGGGTGGTGATCTCGGTGCAGCACTCGTAGCAGACCCGGGCATAGGCCTGGAACGCCGCCATCCAGAGCTGGCGCAGGTCCCAGCGCGGGGTCTCGATCTGGTACCAGCTCTCGGCCGCGTCGTAGAGCCACTCGGCCATGGTGATCTCGATGCGGCGCTCGTTGGTGTAGATGCCATGTTCGGTCAGGACCGCCGGCCGGCCGGTCTCCAATGCCGCCCGCGCCGCGACCAACCCGGCATAGCCCGTCGAGATCGTGTGATAGACCCGGGCCTTCGGCAGATCGCAGAGCAGGGTGGCGAACAGGCCGCCGAACAGCGCCCGCCAGGTCCAGAAATACTCCAGGAAGGAGCTTTCCGGGGCGTCCTCGCGGTACATGGCGGTGACCATCTCCCAGGCCGCCGGCGAGTTCATCAGCAGCCGCGTGCCGACCGCTCCCCGGGTCTGGGCGATCAGTTCGACCGCCCGCCGGAACCCGTGCTGTGCCGTGTCGCCGCGCATGGCGATCAGGGCCTGGGTCAGGTCGCGCATCAGCCGGGTGGCGCCGAGCCGGCTCTCCGGCCCGTCCGCCGGGGAGCGCAGGGGCAGGTTGACCAGCTGAACCACGTTCTCCGGAAGCTGGTAGCGCAGTTCGCGCGGCTTCTCGTCGGCGGTGAGGGCGACGATGGAGAAGCTCATCGGCGCCTGGGCCTTGATCAGATCGTGGGCCCAGGTGGAGACCCCGCCGGCGACATAGGGGTAGGAGCCCTCCAGGATCAGGCAGACATCGGCCTCGGGCGCCTCGGCAGACCGGCTCATGGTGCGGCCTCCAGCGGCGGCAGGCCGGCGAGGCCGGAGACCTGCCAGAGATTGATCATCGGATTGACGCCCGTGTACTCCTCGCGCAGGCCGAGCTGGGCCAGCTTCGGGTCGTCCAGTACCCGCCGCAGCTCGTCGAAGCGGCGCAGCCGGAACAGGCACTCCGCGTGCCACAGCATCGGGCGCGGATCCTCGTAGCGCAGAGACAGGGCGGACAGGTGCAGCTCCGCCTCCTCGATCAGGTCGAGGCGCAGCATCAGGCGGCCGATCGCCAGGTCGACATCCTCGCGCGCTCCCAGCCGCCGGTTGGCGGAACGGTAGGCGGCCAGCGCATCGGCCATGACCGCCCGCTGGCGGTCCTCGTCCAGCACGCCGGCATAGGCGTAATCGTCCAGATGCCGCGCCAGGTCGAGCAGGGCGTCCGCACTCTCCGGCGCATCGCGGACCGCGTCCTCCAGCTCGAGGCGGGTGGCGTGGTAGCGCTCCTCGATGGTGCTGGCCGCCGTTGCCGCCTGCACCCGGATCGAGGCCTCCGGATCCGACAGGGCCATCTGCAGGGCCGGGGCGAACTCGCTGCGGAACCGCCGCGCCAGAAGAGCGACGACTGCCTGTTTGGCGCGGGTGGTGCCGGTGAACAGCACGTCGGTCAGCGAGTTGACCGAGCCCTCGACGACGGCATCCTCGCGGCCTTCCAACAAGCGGCGATACAGCACCTCGCTGCGGGTCTCCTGATCGTCGGGGAACAGGGCATCGTACCACTCGTCGAACGGGCGGGCGGCCCGGGTGAAGACGGCCGTCATCAGGGCAAGCAGCCCGGCGGCCAGCGGTCCCGCCGGTCCGAGGGTCAGGGTCAGCCAGGTCAGCCAGGACAGCAGCCGCACATCCCGGTCGCGGCGGGCCCACAGCAGCGTGTAGACGCCGAGGATCACGCAGAACACGACATGGCCGGCAAGGGCGGTCGGCCAGTCGATCCGGCCGCCGAGCACGGCCCACAGCAGGGCGATCTCGACTGCCTGGGCGACGATCGTCTCCAGCGCGGCGTCCCAGAGGCGCACCGGACGCTCGGTGGGGAAACCGGCCGGCGAGGGGGCGCTCATGCCGACCCCCTGTCGGACAGCGTCTGGTGCGCGTCCTCGATCGGTCTGGCGTCGATCAGGATGGTGTCCAGCGGCACGCTCGACGGCAGGTGCGGCCGGAGGGCGTCGCGCAGCTTGCCGGCGAGCAGTTCCGCATCGTCGAGCGGGGTGCCCGGAAGCAGGATGGCGAACTCGGCGTCCTCCGCCGCGCGCTCGAAGGCGAGGTCGGTGGAGCGGAAGGTGGTCCGGGCCGCCTCGCCGAGCGCCAGGGCCAGAATCGAATGCTGCTCAGGGGCCAGCGCGTCGGGATCGTGCGGCCGGACGATGAGCTGACTCGACGAGAAGCCCTTGCGGCGTCCGAGCTGGGCCAGCAGGGCGTAGATCCGTTCGGACACCTCGGCGGTCATCAGCAGGTCGTTGGCGCCGGTCACCCGGTCGGCCTGGAGCTGCTCCCAGCGGCGGGCGCGGATCCGCGCCGCCGCGATCCAGGAGCAGATCACGTTGAAGTTCTCCAGGGTGTACAGGTTGAAGTCGAGGAAGGCGGTCTCCTCGATCTTCAGCATGCCGACGATTTCGCCGCTGTCGAGATCAGTCAGGGCACCGGCCAGAAGGCCCTGGCCCATCAGCTTGCGTTCGTCGGTCGGACGGGCGGCGCACAGGGCGGGCTCGCGGGCCAGCAGATGCTGCACGATGGGATGCGAAAGTTCTAGCTGGCGCTGGTAGGTGTCGCTCTCCGTCCAGCCGACGGTCCGCTCCAGCCGGAACCCGTCGGGGCCGAGCACCCACAGGGAGTATTTCTGCGGCGACAGCACCGACTGGATCAGCTGGTCGAGGCCGCGGGTCAGCCGCGCCTCATCGGTCACGTCCATCGACTGGGCCGCCCGGTAGGTCGTGATCACCGTGCGGAACTGCCGGGCAATCCGGGCCTCCAGCGCGGACTTGGTGCGCTTCAGTTCCTCGAATCCCTGGGCGATCAGGTGGTTCTGGTGCTCCAGCACGGCGATCCGCGCGGTCAGCCGGGAGCGCTGCGCCAGCTCCCGGTCCCGCATCTGGCCCAGGATCTGACCGACGCCGATCCACAGGGCCGGCCGGAGGCCGATGCCGGCCCAGTAGTCGAAGATGTCCGCCCCCAGCTCCGACGGCGGCAGGTTCCCGACAATCAGCGCCAGACTCGCCGTCAGGGCGGCGAGGAGGCTCGCATTGGCGCCGTACTGCACCGCCAGCAGGATCACGATCAGCCAGAACGGATGCGGACGCACGCTCCAGAACCGGTCGCCGTCGAGCAGGAAATAGTCGATCGACAGCACCACGGCGAAGAACAGGATGATCTCCAGCCAGGCGACGGTGCGCACGCCAAGCACCCGGCGCGGCGAGGGCGGGGCGGCCGGCTGGTCGGCGGAGCGGAGGTCGGTCATCAGGCGTCCGTCGGCAACAGGCGGGCGTCAGCGGTCGACCAGCGGGGCGACCATCGCGGAGACGACCCGCTGGGCCGTGGCGTTGAGCGAGCCGCGTTCGAGGTAGCCGCCGCCCATCACCGAATGGCTCGACGCCCACAGTACGTCGCCGTTGCCGGCTTCGATCAGCCGCGCGTTCAGGCCCACAACGGGCTCCTCGCGCAGACCCTGCTGATAACCGAACTCCGACACGCTGCCGACGATGATGGCGTCGACCTCGAGCAGGCCGGCGGCCTGCTGAGCGGCGGCGACCGAAGTCAGGTTCTCCGGGTCGATCTTGAGCTGGGCCAGCGCGCGCCGGGTCTCGGTGTCCTCCTGAAGCTGGAAGACCCCACGCTGATACAGCTCGGTGGCGAGCAGTTCGGCGGCGATGCGTCCGGCATTGGGATAGTTGGTCAGGTTCTCGAACGGCAGGACTGCGACGGTCATCGAGGCGAAGTTCGCGCTCGGGTCGATATAGTCGCGCGCCTGGCGATCGCCGGACGCGCAGGACGCCAGGACCAGGGTCAGGGCCAGGAACGCCAGGCTTCGGGCGGCCGCCGCCAGCGGAGTTGCGATCGTCGTCATGGGTTTCTCCTCCGTGCCGCGCCGGATTGCGGTCAGAACCGGGTTCTCAGGGACAGCCCTCCATAGAAGAGCTGATTCTTGGTGCCGCGGGATTCGCTGATGTTGGTCCCGAGGGTAGTGCTTATCTCCAGATCGACCAGGGGCTCGTAGATCAGGCTGACTTCCGCCAGCGGACCGCCGCCGTTCAGCCGGTCGTAGGTATAGCCGGCGATGCCCTGGGCGCGGATGTACGGCCCGAGCGCGCGCTCGGCGGTGGCGTCGAACGTGTGGCCCTCGCGGGAGCTGAGCGGCAGCAGGTCGGCCCCGCTGGCGGGATTGGCCTGAGAGTTCAGCATGTATTCGGCGTCGAAGCGGTAGCCGACCGTGGACAGCGGCCAGTGCTCGGGCAGCAGGCGGCGCGCCTCCAGCAGGAACTCGGCCCCGGCGCCGGCGTGATCGCCGTCCAGGCTGTAGCGGTTCAGCGCGGTGCCGGCGGTGAACTGGTAGACCTCGCCGGCCTGCCACTGCCAGTCGGCGGCGACACGGTCGCGGGCGCCGCCGAAGACGATGCCTTCCACGAAGTTGAAGTCCGGTTCCGACCAGCGCGCTTCCAGGCCGATCCGGCTGGTGCCGCGATCCAGGTCGAGGGCGAGGCCCGCGCCGGCGACGTAATTGGAGGCATACAGGCTGGCAGAGACCTGGGCGGCGCCGTCGCGCGGCGGGGTGACGGTGAGGGCGGCGCGCTGCCGGTCGCCCTCGAACCGCTCGACCGCGCCGCTGGGCCGGGTCACCGCTCCCGCCACCATGTTCCGGTTTTCCAGCAGGTATTCCAGGCTCGTCCCTTCGGCGCTGGAAACGCGTCCGTCGAGGGCGGTGAGGATCTGGGTCTCGCCGTTCTCCACGTCCTGAAAGCGGGTAACGATCCGGGCGGTATCCGCCAGGTCACGGGCGAGCCGCTGGCGGTCGCGGATCGCGCCGGGCAGATTCGGATCGAGCGCCAGCGCCCGGTCGTACAGCGCCACCGCCTGGCGCGGTCGGCCGAGCTGCTCCTCGGCCCGGGCCAACAGCAGCATGACCTCTATGTTGCGCGGGTCGGCCCGCAGCAGGCCCACGAGCATCGCCCGGCCGTCGGCCACCGCCCCGGACTCGATCTGGGCCAGCGCGCGATAGTAGTCCAGGCGGATGCGTTGCGGGTCGTTGCGCTGCTCGGCCGCAGGGGCTTCCTCGACGGCCGGTCGGCTGGCGAACAGGGTGACGCCGTCGGACCGCGGCTCCACCAGCACCTCCACCCCCTCCGCGAAGCGGATCAGCAGGGAATCGTAGCCGTATTCGATGGTCTCGATCCATGCGGCGCCGTCCTGCACCGCCGCGTCGACCTCCCGCGGCTCGATGGGACCGAGGAAGCGCAGCACCACCTCCTGGCCCTCCAGCTCGGTGTCCTGCGGCACCGCCCCCCGGATCACCAGATCCAGCGCGGTTCCGCTGTCCGTACTCGCCCGCAGCGTCACCGGCGCCTGGGCACGCGCGGGCGCGGCCACGCACAGGCCCCAGGCCAGGGTGGACGCCGTCAGGGCGAGAAGGAGGCGCATCGACCGCTCACTTCAGCTTCAGGATCGTACGGGCGCGCCGCAGATCCCCGGTTTCGATCAGCAGGTCTGCGAAGTCGGCGCGCAAGCCCTCGTCCTCCGGCCGCTGCCGGACCAGTCTGTCCATCAGTTCCACCGCATCGTCGATCCGGCCGAGCCGGCGCAGCACATTAGCCCGAGCGACCTCCTGAGTGAAATCGCGCGGCTCGATCGCCAGGAGCTGTTCGTGAGCCCGGCGGTAAAACGGCATCGCCTGGGCCGTGCGGTTGGTCCGGGCCAGGGTGTCGGCAAAGTAGTAATTGGCCTCGTAGTCCCCCTTGCCGTTGGCCAGATAGGCGCCGAGGAGCCGTTCGGCATCGATCAGCCGGCCCTCGTCATAGGCGATCAGGCCGAGCGTGCGCTGCGCCTCTGGATCGGCGGGGGCGGCCGCCAGGACCGCCTGCCAGGCCTCGGTGATCAGACCCCGGTCACGCGTGTTCTCGGCGATCTGGGCGAGGCTGCGCAGCCGATCCGGCTGCTTGATCCGGCCGATCGCCTGGACCATGGCGTCCCGAAGCTTCTGGCGGTCGTCGCCCTGGGCATAGGCGCTCACCAGATGCAGCAGGTTGCGGTCGTTGCGCACACCGTCGACGCCGCCGATGATGGCAGCGACCCGCTTGCCGGCGCGCATGTCGATCAGTCGGTCGAGCCAGGCGTTGCGTTCCTCGCCCGTGGCCTTGCGCGCGCGGTTCTCGATCCAGTCGAGCGCCTCGGGGCGCGGCCGCGGTCCCCAGAGATACAGCAGTTGCCGGACGCTCTCGCTGTCCGGGGCGGCATCGGCCGCGACCCGCCGGAACAGCCGCTCCGCCGTCGTCCTGTCGCCGGCTTCCAGGGCGCGAAAGGCGGCCTCGCGGGTGTAGGCCGCGCCGAAGCGGCCGCTCTCGGCCAGGCCCATCTCGAACGCCAACGCCTTGTCGCGCTGGCCGGAGCGGCGCAGCAGGTCGGCGTAGAGATCGGCGAAGACGCGACTGCTGTCCGCACGCGGCTTCACCGCCGAAGCGGCGGCCGCCGCATCCATCTCGGCGAGGCCGTAGGCCAGGGACAAGGCGATCTCGGGATCCCTGGCCTGCGCCAGCCGCTGCGTGGTCCAGGCGATCAACTCGTCGCGGCGGCCGAGGTCGCGCAGGACGCTCATATAGGCGGGGTCCCACTGGGCGGGCGCCCGGTCGGCGAGGCTCCGGAAAAGCGGGACGGCCACTGCGCGGTCGGCATCGGCCAGCGCGTAGACGATGGCCGTGGCCTCCTCGGAGGTCGGATCGACCCTTTCGATCCCGGCCAGCGCCAGTTCGGCGAGGCGGTCGATGCGGTCGAGCCGTTTGGCCGCGGCCGCCGCCGTGTACCACCAACCGCCGCCCTGGCTCTCGACGAGTGCCAGCAACTGGTCCCAGACCGCCGCGTCGGCACCGACCTGGAGCAGGTTGTAGACCAGGCCCTCCCGGGCTTCGTCCGTCAGGTCGGCTCGGTCCAGCTGCCGCGTCCAGAGCGCGATCAGGTCGTCCGTACGGCCGAGGGCGACGAGCAGGTCGGCATAGAGCGGCTCGGTGTCCGGATGGTCGTCGATCACCGGCCGCAGCACCGCCAGCGCTTCCTCGGTCTGGCCGGTCTGGAACAGGGCGTAGGCGAGCCGTTGGGCGGACTCGTACCCCGGCGCCAGGTCCATCAGCCGCCGGGCCGCCGGAATTGCCACGTCCCAGGCCTGGTTCCGCTCCGCCAGGAAATACAGATCGGTGGCGGTCCCGGCCTCCAGGACCGGTTCGCGGACCAGCCATTCCGCCACCATCGTCGTACGGCCGGTCGCCAGCGCTAGCTGCGCCCAGATCGCCCGCAGGCGCGGGGTGCTGCGCTGGGCGAGCAGGGCGGCCACGTCCCAGAACCCGGCCTCCGCGCGGTCGAGGCTGACATAGAGCTCGGCCAGAAACAGGGCCCCCTCGACGGGAAGGTTCGGGTCGGCGATGAACGGATGCAGCAGCGCGAAGGCTTCCTCGTTGCGCTCCAGCCGGCTCAGCACGTTGGCCAGCGCGAGCCGGCCGCCCATGGTGCCGGCGGATGTGCGCAGGGCGAGCTCGGCGAAGCGGGTGGCGGCGTCGCGGTCGCCGCGGTCGAGCATGATCTCCGCCCCGAGGATCGGCTGTTCCTCCAGCGCGTCCTCGCCGAGCTCGGCGAGCAGGGCATCGACGGTCTCGGTACGGCCCATCCGGTGCAACTCGCCGATCACCGACAGGGCGACCGACACATCCAGCGCATCCAGCCCGAGGCGCGAGATCACGTCGAGGGCGAGGGGCAGAGCCGCATTGTCGAGGGCGAGCTCGACCAGGCTGGAGGCGCTGGCCGGGGGCAGCCGGTCGGATTCCCACCAGCGCTTCAGGGCGGCCCAGGCCTCGCCGTGACGGCCGAGCGCCCGCAGCGCGCTGGCATGCAGCCGGCGCCAGTCCGGGTCGCTCTCTTCGAGATCCGGACGTCGGTCGAGCAGCGCGAGGCCGAGCGTCGGCGCATCGCGATAGATCGCGGCATCGGCGAACGCGACGGTCAGCCGACCCGGTGCCTCGGGCGTCAGGATGCGGTCGGCGAGCCGGGTGGCGCGGTCGCGGTCCCCGAGGAATAGAACGATATCGAAGAGCTGGCGTCGGTAGGAGGCGTCGAGCGCGTCGGGATAGTCGTCGAGCACGTCGACGAGCGTGTCGGCGGCGGCCTCATACGCGCCGGTGTCCAACTGCACCTCGGCCAGTTCCAGGAGACGCTCCGCCGAGGCGAAGCCCTGGGATCGCATCCAGACGAGTGCGGCGATCTGTTTCTCCGAATCGCCGGCCTTGTAATAGGCCTCCGCCAAGGCCTCCAGGCGTTCCTCGGTCGGTTCTGCGGCGGTCAGCCGCTCCAGGGTGCGCAGGTAGAGGCCGAAGCGCCGGTCCAGCCGGTACAGTTCCGCCAGCCGCCTCAGAATGTCCGGCGAGGTGCCGATCGCCGCCTCGTAGCGGCCAACCAGCTCGATCGCCCGGTCGACATCGCCGTTCCGGATATAGATCTCCAGCAGTCCCGTCACCACTTCGGGAGAGTGGTCCCCGGCGGCGATCTGTTCCTCGAAATACTTGCGCGACTCCTCGTACTCGCGGTCGCGCAGCAGCATGGTCCCGAGTTCCTTCTGGCTCGGCAGCAGCAGGAAGCTCAGGCCCAGGGCCACGACGACGACGAAGACGGTGATGACTGCGAAATGGCGCATCAGTCGCCGACCCGCTCGATCCGGATGCGGGCCTCGACCGTCGCCTCGGCGTCATCGCCGGCGTCGATCGTCAGCCGCCGGTCCTCGCCCACGTCGATCGTGTCGCTCCAGACCGTGTCCTCGTCCTGACCGATCCTGACCCGCCAACGGCCCGGGCGGGGCACGATCCAGGTCATGACGAGCGGGCCGAAGCCCTCGGCGGACACCGACAGCGCCTCGTCGCCGTCAGCGGTCAGCCCGCGCATCGGCCAGCGGCTTTCGAACAGGTAGGGTCGGCCGGACGGATCGGGGTCGAGCGGGTGGCCCCGGTCGGTCAGCGCGATCACCGGCGCGGCAACCTCGGGGTCGAGAGACACGTACAGACTGCCATGGGACGGACGCGCGCCGAGCACGCCGACGGAGTTGGCGAAATCCACAGCCGTGCGACTGGCCCGGTCGAAGCGGATCGTCTGAAGGGCGCCGCGTCCCTCCACCCGCCAGCGTCGCTCGCCGAGCGGGACGAACTGGGTGGTGTAGTACCCCCCCGCGATCCGCGTGTAGCCGGAGGTGGTCACCGGCGCGATGTCGCGCTGGCGCATGTCGGCGTGGAGCTGGATCAGGGCGTTGGTGGAGGCCACCTTCTCCGCGGAATAGCTGTGATAGTACAGGTTGACCGGCTTGACCCGGATCGGCAGCTCGGTGTTGCGGATCGTCTGCAGCACGTGGCGGTAGGCGAAGAACCGGTTGGTCCACAGGTCGGTATAGGTGTTCTCGTTACTCATCGAGGCATAGATCTGCCGTTCCGCACCGACCGGACGGCCGATCGGGGCGACGAAGGCATAGGAGCGATAGTCGCTGTCGAAGCGGGTGTCGCCGCCATTGATGTTCGGCACCCCGGCCTCGCGGGTCGCGGCGATCGCCCCTTCGAAGGGCGAGGTGTCGCCCGACCATTGCAGCACACGCACCTGTTTGCCCCCGACCTCGGCGATCTTGTCGAAGGACCCGGATATTTCCATGTCCAGATCGAACGGCTTGGCCAGGAACGGCCGGGGCAGGCTGTATATGCCGATATCCAGCTTCTCCTCGTCGACGCTTCCGGCGGACTGTGCGTCGGCCATACCGGCGCTGTGTTCGTATATCCCGGGTTCGGCGCCGCTGCGCCGGACGATCTCCTGCTCGGCGGCACGGTCGTAGTCCTCGAAGAACGACCAGTTGAACGGATGACTGTAGGTGTGGCTGCCGGCCTCCACGTGAGGGAGTTCGAAGAAATCGCGGGCGACCGCTCGCGCTTCCGGATCGTCGACCCATTCCGGATCCAGTTCCGCCCCGATCGGCGCGATGGTGACCGGCAGGTCCGGAAAGCGCGCCACCACCCGCTCCAGCAGCACCCGGGCGGCGCTGACCGCCTTGCCGTCGATCATCACCTCGGACACGCTGCGCCAGCCGTCGCCGTCCACATGGCTGTAGAACAGCCGGCGGCCGACCAGGGTGGTGGTGTCGGGTTTCGGCAGGTCGTCGGTGGCGAAGGCGAGGCGGAAGAACTCGAACGGATTGACGATCCAGCGCCGGATATTGGACGGCGGATCGATATCGGCCGCGTAGAACGGTGCCGCGATGCCGCCATTGGGGCCGGTGACCACGAGGTCGCCATGCGCCTGCACCCTGCCGGCGACCTCGACCGTCAGATGCGACCGGGCCTGCGGATCGACCAGCCGCTGTTCCTGAAACGGCGGCGGCAGGTCCGGGGTGTATTCGAACCCCCAGATTTCCCGGTTCCAGATCGGATAGGTGGCGCCGGCGGTATAGGCGATGTAGCGCCCGCTCATCTCCACGCCGAGCCGCCGCATCAGCCGGTTGACCCGGCCTGGCGGAAGCCGGCCCGCCTCGGCGTCGGTGGAGATGCCGATATCGCCGAAGATCACCAGCTTCTTGCCGAGGTCCAGCGTGCGCTCGTACCACGAGAGCAGCTCGCCCGCCCCCGGTCGGGACGAGGCGGTCAGCCAGGCGAACACCCCGCGCACGTCGCCGCGGTCGGTCAGGTCGGGTAGCGGCCGGTCGGCGCGGTGGTATTCGACGACCAGACCGAGCTGTTCCAACGGCATGGCGGCGATCTGGTGTATGCGGGTCTCGCGCAGGCGGAAATCCGGCCCGCCCTCGACCAGGGCGATGATCGTGCGGGGGATCGGGGTTGGGCGCTGCACCGCGCCGACGGATTGAGCGACGGCCGTTCCCGGCAGCAGAAACCCGAGCAGCAGGACAATGACCAGACCGAGGCGGTCCATGATCAGCCGGTCGGTTCGGGAACGATGAGGTCGAGCTCGATCGTCGCCACATAGGGCGAGAAGCCGTTGGCGCGCTGGACGCGGTAGATCTCCGCGATCGTCTCAGGATCGCCCGGGTCCCAGTAGTCGAGGGTCAGCACGCTGAGATTGGGGTTCTTCTTCTGCGCCTTCTTGAGGATCTCGACCTGCTCGCGGTACAGGTCGTCCGGGACCTTTTGATAGGTTTTGGTAGAAAAGTCGTAATCGGCATAGACCGACTCGCCGAGCACATGGTCGATATGGAACGCCACGTCGTCGAGCAGTCCGTAGGCCCGGTTGAGGATGATCGGCACGTCCGGCCAGTGCAGCTTCAGGGCCTGGACCAGCCGGGCGGCGGCCTTTGTCATGCCGGCGTTCTTGACCGGATCGCGCCGCTCCAGCTCAACCGGGTTGTCCAGCGTGTCGAGGAAGATACCATGGAAACCACTGTGCAGGATGGCCGGCACCACCTCTTCGACCACCATGGCGACCCATCGCGGATCGCGGACGTCGATGAACAGGCTGCCCTTCCAGAACGGGTTCTCCTCGCCGAGCAGGCCCCATTCCTGCAGCCGCGCGAACTCTGGCCGCTCCCGGTTCATCTCGCCGAGGCTGATATAGCCGTAGAGGGTCTTGCCCGAATCTGCGAGCGGCTCCAGCGGTGGATGGTAGGTCCGGTCGAACACCAGCGGTTCGAAGGGCAGAAGCGTCTCCAACGCGACATCCGAGGCGTAAAAGACAGCCCATTGATAGGGCGATTCGTCTCGAAGCGAGCGCGCAAACGCCTGATTTCCCTTGGCGCTAAGGGCGCCGAGGGCCATGGAAGCTATCATTTCGCGTCGAGTGAGCATGATAATTTACTGTGTTTTAGGGTTTGTACCAAAGTATGGCCGTGAACGGCATCTTCCATAGCTCGCCACCATCGACCGCCAGGGTAATCGGCAAACCGTGGGAATGACAGACCGATGACCCTGAAGGGCCAGATTATTGGGGCGACGCTGGGGCTGGCGATCGCCGTCGCGGCGGCCATCGCGCTGGTGGTCGGCGACCTCGTCACCGACCAGATCCGCGAGCGCATCGGCGTTACCCTGAGCGACCTCTCCACCGAGATGGCCGACCGGCTCAGCCGGGAAATGGCCGTGCGGATCGCGGAGGTCGACGTGCTGGCCAGCCTGCCGGCGCTCGGTGATCTGCAGGACGTGGCGCAGACGCGGTCGGTGATCGAGCATCTGCAACGCTCGGTGCCGGAGTTCTCCTGGATCGGCGTGCTCGACACGGGCGGCACGGTGCTGGCGGCGACCGACCGGATCCTGGAAGGCGTCAACATCAGCCAGCGGCCGGTGTTCAGCGAAGGCATCCGGGAGCGATTCGTGGGCGATGTCCACGATGCGGTGTTGCTGGCCTCCCTGCTCAAGAATCCGACGGGCGAGCCGATGAAGTTCGTCGATATCGCCATGCCGATCTACGACCAGGCGGGCGAGAAGGCCGGTGTCCTCGCTACCCATCTGAGCTGGACCTGGGTGCGCTCGGTCGAACAGGCCCTGCTCAAGGGTCGCGGCAGCCGACAGGATGTCGACCTCTTCGTGGTCTCCGCGGACGGCACCGTCCTGCTCGGTCCGGCCCCGGATCTGGTGGGTCAGCGCTTGTCGTTCGCGGCCGTGACCGAGGCGAAGGCGGGGCGCACCGGGTGGGCCATCGAAACCTGGCGCGACGGCGAGGACTACCTGACCGGGTTCACGGAGGTCCGCGGCCACGGTCAGTTCGATGGCTTCGGTTGGGTCGTTCTGGCCCGCCGGCCCGTCGCCGTCGCCTTCCAGCCCATCACCGACCTGGCGACCCGCATCGCGGTGATCGGGCTGGTCTTCGCCGGCCTTGCCGCGGCCTTGGGCTGGATCGTCTCGAGCCGCATCGCCGGACCGGTCAAGGCGCTCTCGCGGGCGGCGAACACCCTGAGGCAGGACCAGACGGCGGCCTTCCCGAAGATCCATGGCCCCCGCGAGATCGAGGTGCTCTCCGAGGCGTTCGAGGAACTGATCGATACCCTGATCGCCAAGCAGACGGACCTGGACGCGGTGACCGACCAGGCGTTCAGCGATCCGCTGACCGATCTGGCGAACCGGGCGGCGCTGGAACGGTTTCTTGAGGCCCGCCAGCAGGCGGAAGGGGCCTATGCGGTCCTCGCGATCGATCTCGACGGGTTCAAGCTGGTCAACGACACACACGGGCACGACGCTGGCGATCTGGTTCTGCAGCAGGTGGCCGCGCGGCTGCGCGGCTGCATGCGGTCGGGCGACTTCCTGGTCCGACTGGGCGGCGACGAGTTCCTCGCCTTTCTGGTCATGGGCGACCCTTCGCTCGACGGCCCGATCCGCGGGATCGCCGAGCGGATCGTGGCGCAGATCGCCGAGCCCTTCGATGTACGGGCAGGCGACGGTCGGCTGCCTCTGTCCCTGAGGGTGGGCGCCAGCGTCGGCGTCGCGTTCTATCCGCGCGACGGGGCGAACCTGAACCGGGTCATGACGCTGGCCGACGCGGCCCTGTACAAGGCCAAGCGGCAGGGAAAGAACCGAGCCTGGGTGTACGGCGATGAAGTGGATACGCGACTCTGCGACGTGGACGGCGTTTAAGGCGACGACTCTCAAGGGCCCTTTGAAGGCGCCATCGGTCCGGATCAAATCGATCTGACCCGTGACATGCCGTCGAGCGGATGTTTCCAGCCGATCGCGATCTGCTCTACCCGAACAGCCGCTTCAGCAGGCCGACCTTCTTCGGCTTCGGCTGGGGCCGGCGGGCGGACGACGTCAGCATCGTCTCCAGGTAGCGGTAGGAATGTTCGCTCGGCGTGGCGAAGTCGATGCCCACCACTTTCCGGAAGATGTCGAGCCAGACCACGTGGCCGTACAGGAAGGCCTTGTCGTTCGGATTGGATTCGTGAAACAGGGTCAGAAAGACCTTCTTGCCGGTGACGAAGCCGAGGCTGGCGTCGCCGATCAGCAGGCCGCCGGCGGAGAAGTTGAGAACGGAATAGCGCTGGCGATCGACCTCGACCATCAGGCCGGACTTGGCCGCGCGTTTGTCGCGCCTTTGATCGATGTCCTGTCTCGAAGAGATCATTTTACCGCTTTTTCAGGTCCATAGGCGTTTCGTTCGGGGTTTCCGGCGGGCAGAGATCCGTTTCTGGCCGTCGATCGTCCGATATCGGTGTCTGACGGGGCCTGTTGCCGGATGAACCCAAACGGTGTTTCGATACTACAGGATGAGTTAACTTTTTATGCATAAGGGCGGACTGGGATTTCCCGGGGCCGCCATCTGGTGTTAGTTCCGGGGCAATGGGGATCTGGGTGGGGCCATGAACGCGCGTGCCGTCAAGCTGAAGAAAGCTTATCTGTTCAGCGATATCGACGATGTCGTGCTCGATCGGATCGCCGACCTGTGCGACTGGCGCCGCTATCAGAAGGGGCGCCAGATCGTCGGCGAGCAGGATCTGACCAATGTGGTCTACATCCTCACGGCCGGCAAGGTGCGGGCCAAGCGGTTCTCCACCAGCGGCAAGGAGGTCTCCTATCGCGACCTCGACGAGGGCGCCACGTTCGGCGAGTACTCGGCGATCGACGCCCGGCCGCGCTCGGCGACGGTGGTGGCGCTGACCGACTGCGAGACCGCGGTGCTCGGTCAGGCGGAGTTCCTGACGCTGATTCAGGAACACCCGGCCGTCGCCATGAGGTTCATCAAGGAACTGGTCCAGCAGGTCCGCAGCCTGAGCGACCGGGTGTTCGAGTTCAGTACGCTGGCGGTGAACAACCGGATCCACGCCGAACTGGTGCGCATGGCCGGCGACGCGCCGGAGGAGGCGGGGGGCGTGCACCGGATAAAGAGCCCGCCGACCCATCTCGAGATCGCCAACCGGATCAGTACGCACCGCGAGGCGGTGTCCCGGGAACTGGCCTACCTGGAGAGCGAAGGGCTGATCAGGAAGTCGCGGCAGGTGCTCGAGATCCTCGATATCGAGCGGCTGCGGGCGATGATCTCCAACATCTGACCCTGCCTACCAGTTCTCCTCCACCGCCCTGGCGACGGCCGAGCGGCTGTCGGTCAGCGGATTGATCGCGCCCGCGACGGCGATCACCGTCTCGCGGGTGACGCCGGTCTGCTTCAGGGCGGTGACGGCGGACTGGACCCGCTTGCCGTTCGGTTTCATCGGCGACATGCGGGTCTTCCCGGAGACCGGCGACTCGGCGAAGGTCGCGATCTGCAGCAGGCCGGCCGCGAGCCGGGCGCCGAGCGGATAGGCCGGCTGGCGCAGCAGCATGTCGGTATCCTCGACCCCGCGATAGCTTGCCAGATAGCCGAGCGCCATGGCCTCGCAGAACGGCCGTCGGGCGGTGATGCGCGACGTGCTGCGGCACAGCGGCGGGTCGGCCCGCACTGTGACGGTGACCGACGGTCCCTCGATCCAGCCGCGTTCGCGGGTCTTCACCGCCAGTTCCACCACATGGTCCCCCACCTTGGTGAAGACCGGATCGTCACCGCTGCTGTGCAGCTGCAGGATGTGCCGGTGCCGCTCGCCGGGGGCGAGGCTGACCATCTCCATGCCGTCGCACATCGTCTGGGCGGCACCGATCAGCCGCCGGCGCACGGCGACCGGGTCCATCACCGCCACCTCGCTCAGCCCGTCGGTCAGCGTGACCGAAGCCGGCACGGTAATCGGCGTGGCGGTGATGTTGCGCAGGGTCATCTCCAGGAACACCGGCTCGCCCAGGTCGAAGCTGCGCTTGATCGAGGCCGGCGCGTCGTCCGCCGCCAACTCGTTGGCCGGTCGCACCGAGACCCGGATGTCGAGCACCGGATCGGTCTTGAAGGCGGGGGTACGGCCGGGATCGGGCTGCAGGCCGATCTCGATGCCCTTGGGCGGTGCGCTCCAGTTGCCCCAGCCGGGACAGACTTCCGGGTCCGGCCGGTGGCTCAGGTTGCGGCTGTCGACCGCGTCGAACTCCAGCCGGGAGATCGCCGGAAACAGCGGCCCCTTGGCCGGATCGACGATCCGCAGCAGTTCCTGGATCTGGTTCATGATCCCGCAGTTCTGCGCCCGGTCCACCGGCGAGTGCCGCAGCCCGAGCGTATGCCCCATCTCATGGGCCATGGTGCGCAGGGCGACCTGCGGCGACTTGCCGATCGGCAGGCCGCGCACGCTCTGATCGATCCTGGTGTTCAACTCGTCCACCGAGCTGGCGAGGTCGGCGTCGAGGAACACCGCGGCGCCCTGGCGGTGACGGTCGATGTTGTCGAACATTAGCCCGGCGATGTTGCCGAACTGACCGCTGCCGTCGAGGCCGGACCAGTTCAGCGACGACACCAGGAACAGATGCTGGATCCACAGCGGCCCGGCGGCATAGCGGTTGACCTGCGCGGCCAGCATGGTGTCGAGTTCGCTGCGGATCAGGCTGTCGTCGGACGGGATCTTGTCCTCGGGTCGGATTACCTCCAGGTCGATGCCGGCCTTGCGGTAGATCTCCACCAGTGCGGCGGCGTTGTGGGTCTCGTCCTCCGGCCAGGGCCGGCCCTCCATCTCGTGCACCACCAGCCGCATGCCGCGGGGATAGGCGGAGGCCTTCACCGCCCAGAGGGCATGGTCGGCGCCGTCGCACTGGATCGATCCGGCCAGGATCGGAGCGGGGGCCGCGGCGGCCGCATGGTGATGGCGGGTGGGCTGCAGGCCGAGCGACAGGAGGCAGTCGGCGAAACTCTCGAACTCGCCGACCTTGTTGCTGACGGCGCTGCCGATGGTCGGCTGCCAGGCGAAGACCCGGGCCTGCACGGTCAGCACGTTCCCCGACAGCCCGCCGCCGAGCGACCGGAAGTGGCAGGCATAGTCGCTGCGGTTCGGCTGGCAGAACCAGTTTTCGCCCACGGCGAGGCGGTCGGCGGCATGGGGCAGGTCGGCGGCGGCAAGGCCTGCGGGGACCCGATACAGGTCGCCGGAGACGCAGAGCCGTCCGTCCTCCAGCGAGACCCGAAGCGTCCCCTGATGGGCCGGCGTTCCATCCTCCGCCAAGGTCATCAGATACCAGGAGCCGATCGCGAGCGCGGGCGTCAGGGCGGCATCGGCCGCCTGGGCCGGGGAGGGAGGCCAGGGGCAGGGGCTGGCGGCTGGACTTGCGGCGACCCCCGCGAATACATCGGCATGCGGCGCGACAATCGACGAGACGTCCACGGAACCAGCCTCCCGGCGAGGTGAATGAGAAAAGCGCGGCAGCTTTTTCTTGCGCTTGCTTTGCGTCAGTGTGAATTCTCACACAGCTAGTGGGTGAAGCCCATGGCCGGGTTGGTGTTACTCTCCCGCCCGCGTCATGCGCAATTTGTAAGGAGTGGGGCGATGGCCGACGACGTGTGGAATGTTGGGATTTTCTACCAGGCCGATAACGGCGACTGGTACGAGATCAAGAAGACCCGGCTGCTGGACCGGCTGGACAGCAACCCGAATTTCGAAAAGGTCCTGAACAAGGCGGGCGCTCAGTTCCCGAACAAGGCCTTCGTGCTGCGCAGCGACGGCACCGCCGACCGCAGCGACAGCTTCAACTGCATGGACGGCGTCGACGGGGCCTGAGCTCGCTCCGACGAATAGCCCCGACGATCGCTCCTGTAGTCTCAGACGATAGGAGGGAGCGGTGAACGATGCCGCCCCGATGACCTTCGCAGAAGTCGAAGGTACCACGCGCGCCTGTTCACCGCGCGAGACGATAGACCGCGTGATGCCGTTGCTGCCTGTCTTCGGCATCACGCGGGTCGCCAATGTGACCGGCCTCGACACCATCGGCATTCCGGTGGTGATGGTCACCCGACCGAACGCCCGTTCCGTCTCGGTATCACAGGGCAAGGGCGCGACCCTGGACGCGGCCAAGGCGTCTGGCCTGATGGAGGCGATCGAGATCCATCACGCCGAACATATCCTGACGCCGCTGCTGCTGGGCTCGTACAACGAGCTTCGGTTCCGCGAAACCGTCGCGGACGTGACCGCGATGGCCCTGTCGACCCGAAAGGACATGACGGCGTCGGCCCGCCTGCTTTGGGCCCAGGGCTACGACCTGACCTCCGGCGAGCCCGTCTGGGTGCCGTATGAGGCGGTCCATACAGACTTCCGAACGCCGTTTCCCGAAGGCAGCGGCTATTTTCTCTGCACGTCCAACGGCCTGGCCTCCGGCAACACCATCGAGGAGGCGATCTGTCACGGGTTGAGCGAGGTGATCGAGCGCGACTGCCTGGCGCTTTGGCGCCTGAAATCCAAGGAGGATCGGGATCGCTGCGAGGTCGATCTGTCCACGGTGAGCGATCCGCACTGCCGGGCGCTGCTCGACCGTTATGCCGCCGCCGAGGTGCCGGTACGGGCCTGGAACCTCACCTCGGAGATCGGCGTCCCGGTTTTCAACGTCTGGATCCCCACACCGCCGTCCGGGGTGCCGATTTCAGTCACCGGGTTCGACGGGCATGGATGCCATCCCTTCGCCCATATTGCCCTGTCCCGCGCCTTGTCGGAGGCAGCCCAGGGCCGGCTGACCATGATCGCCGGCGTGCGCGACGATATCGACCCGACCTATTACGACGAGCGTCCCGAAGACGCGCCGGTCCCCAAGCCGGCGGTCGAGACCCGCTCGGCGCCGCCGCCGGTTTCTTATGGCGACGTTCCCAGCCTGCCGGGTCGCAGTTCCCGGGCGTTGATCGAACGGATGGTCGAGCGGCTTTCGTCGATAGGTTTGGATCAGGTGATCGTGGTTGATCTGACCCGCCCCGAATTCAACATCCCGGTGGCGCGGGTGACTGTGCCGGGCCTGGAAGGCAACCCCAACGCCCGCCTGTACCGGCCGGGCCGGCGTGCGCTCCAGGCCGCCGGGATCGATCCGCAGGGGGGAGAGGCGTCATGACCCTGATCGTGTTCGGCGGCCCATCCCTGAAGGCCGGCGCGCGGGAGCGCTTCCCGGAGCTGTCCCTCCGCGGCCCGGCCCGTCAGGGCGACGTGTACCTCGCCCTGCGCGGGTCGCCCCGGGCGATCGGCATCATCGACGGTTTCTTCGATGCCGTGCCCTCGGTCTGGCACAAGGAGGTTCTCTGGGCGATGGCTCAGGGTGTCCATATCCTCGGAGCATCCAGCATCGGCGCCCTGCGCGCGGCCGAGCTCGACAGTTTCGGCATGGAAGGTGTCGGCAGCGTCTACGAGGCGTTTCGCGACGGGGAGTTGGAGGATGACGATGAGGTGGCCGTCACCCACGGGCCGCTCGAACTCGGCCATCGGCCACTGACCCTGGCCATGGTCAGCATCCGGGCCACCCTTGACGCCTTCCCGGCCGACCGGCTGGCAGAGCCGGGCAGTCTCCCGCTGTTTCGGGATGCGGCGAAGGCGTTGGGGTATCGCGACCGGATGGTGCCGCGGATCTCGACGCGCGCCCTGGACCTTGGGGGCCATGCAGCGGATATCGCCGCATTGTCGGGCCATCTGGCGGAGCATCTTGTCGATGTGAAAGCCGAGGACGCGGAGACGCTGATGACGGTAATGCGCGACCGGGCAGGGGAATTCGCGCAGCCGAAGACCGTGCGCTACACGTTTAGCGAGACGTCGGCCTGGCGGGCTTTTGTCGCCTGGGCGGAGGGTCAAACATGGCCAAGGGTGGCCTGACGAGAGTCACCGCCGTTTCAGACGCGCCTGGGTGTCGAGAATCGTCTGCCGCAGGTAGGGCGACTCAAAAGTCTCGGCGGACGATAAGGCAGAGGCGAAGGCTTGGTTGCCTTCGGTTTCATATCCCAATCGGGTACGCGCCTCTCCCAATAGCCGGAAGCGTTCCGAGTCGTAATAATACGGATGATCCGACGTTAGAGCTTGTTCTGCCCTCCTCAGCTCGCTCTCGCTTTCCAATTCGGCGCCCTTGGCGAGCAGGCATTCACCGAGCAAGGTGAGGCCGTACGAGAGGTGAAGGCCGCCGCCTGCGCCCTGATAGGAGGTGATCGCGTCCTGTACGCGAGCGATCCCGGTTTCAAAATCGCCCATGTGACACAGGGCCCAGCCGGAAATAATGCCGCTTCGGTCAATCCAGTAACGCATGCTCGAGATGTTCTCGCTGGCGAACGCGATCGACTTTTCTGCATCGGCCTTCGCTGCTTCGGCGTTGCGTTCGGTCTGCCAAATGGACGCGGACATGCTGTAGGCGTACGCGATATCGAACGGGTTGCCGACCGCGTTCGCCCACTCCTTTGCCTCGTCGATCTTGCGTAACGCAGCGTCTCTGTCGCCAAGAAACCACGTGTTCCAAGCGCTCAATGAAAGCGTCGCGATTCCGGGGTTGCTTCGACCCGACCCCGTTTCATGGCTGCCTTTGATCTTCTCGAAGATCTGCAGGGACTCGTCGAAATGGTGCTGCGCGCGCCGGAAATGGCCTGACCACAGGTGATAGGCGCCGCTGGCGTTCGAGGCGACGAGCTTCATCGCCGGATCGTTGGAACGGCTGGCGACCGCGCTGAACTGCGGGGTCAGCACGGCGACCATGGGGAAGTTCCCCTGGATCATGTTGGCGTTCCACAACCCGCGTACCGCGTCGAAGGTAGAGCGGATCTCGTCACTCGTCACCGTCAGGGACAGCGCCTTCTCGAACAGCTCTTGGGCGACCTGATCGCCCCAGCCGAAGAAGATGCTCCGCGTCGTCCCGAGCTGGTTGTAGATTCGCACCAGCCATTCCCGGCGGCGGCCGCCTTCCTCCATGGCGTCGGCCTCGGCGGCGGCGAGGTCGAGCTGGTGGAGGGACTCCGTCGCGGCGTACTGTCCCTTGAACTTCTCGGCCGCCACCAGACGGTAGGTCAGGCACTTCTCGACGTTGTCCGCCTCGGAGAAATGCCAGGCGAGCACCTCCGGCAGGGCGGCGAAGCCGTCCTCCGCCGCGTAGGTCTCCATCGCCTGGGCGATCCTGCCGTGCAGGGCCGAGCGGTCGGCCTTCAGCAGGCTGGAATAGCCGGCGTCGCGCAGCAGGGCGTGGCGGAACCGGAACTCGTCGCCGACCGCCGCACTGCCGGTCAGGATGTCGCGGGACTCCAGGTCGGAGATCACCGCGATCGCCCGGTCGATATCGACCCCCACCGTCCGGGCCACCAGCCGCAGGTCGAAGACGTCGCCGCAGACCGCGCAGGCTTGAATGAAGGCCTTGCCGGGGCCGAGTTCGTCGATCCGCTCGTTGAGTAGGTCGGCCAGGGTGGCCGGCGCGTCGTCCGGATCGACCTCCTGGCCGTTCCCGTTGCCCTTGCGGGCGGCGACTCGGTCGAGCTGGTGGGTGACGTACTCCTCGATATACAGCGGCATGCCGCCGACCTTAGCCAGGATGGTCTGGGCGTCGAGATGGGCGAACGGCTTCTCCGAGATCAGCAGGTCGACCATCTCCCGCGCGTCGTCCTGGGTCAGGCCGGGAAGCTGGAGTTCGGTGACATCGAGCTTGAGGCGGGCGGACAGAGTCTCCCGGCTGGTCAGCACCACCAGGATCGGGTGCTGCTCCACCACCTGACACAGCGCCTCCAGCCACTCGGTGGAGGAATCGTCCAGCCATTGAACGTCCTCGATGACCACGATGACCGGCGTGCGGGCGGCCAGTGCGACCAGGCGTCGTACCAGGGCGGCGACCACACGGGCGCGCTCCTCGCCGGGGCGTGAGGTGGCGATGCCGGACTGCCCGTCCTCCAGGATGCGCAGGATCGCCTGGGCGTCCTCCAGCTCCTGCGCGCCGGCCGAAGAGGCCAGCTCGCCCGTCAGCGTCTCCAGCCGCGACCCGCCGGCCTGCGTGGCGGTGTCGAGGTGGCGGACCAGTTCGTCGCGCAGCGGCTGCCAGGGACTGTTGCGGTGGTGGGTGTTGCCCTGCATCAGCACCAGGTGCGGCGCGTCCTCGGTCACCGAATGGACGAACTCGTAGATCACCCGCGACTTGCCGATGCCGGCCGGGCCGACCACGCCGACCGCCGCCCCCTGGCCGAGCCGGGCGCCGTCCCACAGCCGGTGCAGAACCGTCAGTTCCTCGGTGCGGCCGACGAAGGCGCAGCGCTGCAGGGCGTCGCGGGCGAGGAAGCGCAGGGGAAGCTCGCGGTGGCCGCGCACCCGCCAGAACATCTCCGGGTTCCGGAAGCCCTTCAGCCGGATCGGCGGGTTCGGGGCGCAGACGAAGAAGCCTCCGGCCTTGCGGTACACGGCGTCGGAGATCGAGACCTCGCCGGGATCGACCTGTTCCTGCAGGCGCCGGGCGACGTGGGGGGCGCGGCCGATGACCTCGTAGAAGATCGAGCCGCCGCTGGTATAGGCCTCGCCGACGAGCACGGAGCCCGAGGCGATGCCGGTGCGGCAGGCCAGCGGCTCCCCGGTCGGCGTGCGGATCTTGGAAACGGCGGCGGCGACCGCCAGTCCGGCGCGCACGGCCTGCTCGCTGGCATCCTCGCGAGCGGCGGGAAACCCGAAATAGGCGAGCACGCCATCGCCCTCGATGCGGGCGATGTAGCCACCGAACTCCTTGATCAACTGGGCGCACTTGCCCGAGAACGCATCGAAGACGTTCTGCGCATCCTCCGGATCGAACTCGTCGACCAGGCTGGTGGACCCCACCAGATCGACGAACATGACCGTCAGATGGCGTCGTTCCTTGACCGGACGCCGCTGTTCCTCGGACAACGCCTTTTCCCCCAAGTGTAAGGCGTGTGAAACAATAGATATTCAGCTTATCGGTTTGCGCCCGTCGACTGTAGCACTCTCGTCTCCGGCGTATACCGATGTGATCCTCCGCGCCCCATAGATGTAGATCGGCCCGGCCGCCGAGAACATCGATCTCGGATAGAAATTGGGGATTTGAATTTCTACCGTTCGGCCGGCGCCAGAAGGCGTTCCACCAGAAACGGTGTGAGGACTCCCGTCGGTCGTCGGCCCACGGAGAGCTGATATTCCTCGATCATCGACCGGGTTGCCGGATCGAGCTGCCCGGTGAGGAAGCGGCCGGTCATGCCGAGGGCGCGCTGGATGTCCTCGATATCGTCCCGGGTGAGGCCCGAGGCTTCCAGATCGCTCTCCGGCCGTTCCGACACGATCCGTGGACCGGTCAGGGGCGGGCCGGAGACGGGGGAGGCGCCGGGCCCATGCGCGCTCCGTTCGGCGGCCGTTCCCGGCGAGCCGCGCCGTTGCAGCAGCGAGTATCCGAATTCGGCGGCGTACGACACGGCGACGGCCGTGATCAGGAACCCCAACAGCTTGGATGGATGATCGAGGATGGTCGCCAGGACGCCGCCCGGGTCGGACGCTGTCCAGCCGATCGGGAAGCCCGACCCGACCGTCGCGCCCCCGCCCCAGAGGGCGCGGGCGATTTCCAGGGTGTCGATATTGGCAACGGCGACACCCGCGACCGCGAAGGCCAGGATCCAGGTTCGGCTGCGTCGCCGGTAACAGGCGGAAGCCCGACCCATCGCGTCGTCATACCAAGCCTCGATCCGCTGACGGAAAAGCTCGCGATCTAGACCTGCCTCCTGGGCGAACAGGTGGAGGCTGCGCTGCAGATCGCCGTTCGGCGCAGCCGTCACCAGGTCGACGACGCGGGGGTGGGCGGTGCCCGATGCCCTGGCGCGGACCGTCAGGTCGTCCAGCAGGGCGGCGGCGAAAAGGCGCGCGGGGAGATAGGACGGTCCGCTGCCGCCCGGCAGGCGGGGGTTTCGGATCGCCGGGTGGCCCAGAATGCGGTCGCAAAGTTGTGCGGCGCCGTCGTCGCCGCCGAGGAGCGCGCGGATCGTGCCGATGAGAAGCTTTTCCCGCAGCCGGAACGCGAAGGCGAAACCCTCTCGGGCGGCGGCGCAGATCAGGGCTGTCAGGATGTAGACGAGGGCCAGGCCGACAACCACCTCGATCAACGATCCGGAAACGGGCATGCCGGACTCCTGGCGGGCGCGGTGAGAGCTAGGGGATGTCGTTGAAGAAGACGTAGTTGCCGATCTGCGCGCAGGGGGCGTGTTCGCGGGAGTAGTACGGAGAGACCCGGCGGTGATGGAAATGGTCGGCGCCGAGCGTGAGTCCGCCGACCCGGCCGGCGACCAGATCGCGGGCGATGGTGACGCACTCCGCGATTTCAGGATCCGCGAGCGAGATGGACAGGGTCCGGCTGCGGCTCGGGTCGCCAGGGTTCCAGCAGCTGAACTGGTCGGGCTGACGGCAGACCGCTTCCACGCTGAGGCCGAATCTCGGGGACCGCTGGATGGCGCGGTTATAGACCACCTCGGCGATGGCGAAGCGGGTCTCCGACGGTTCCCGCCGGGCCTCTCCGTAAAGGGTCCGGGCAACCAGATCGATGGCGTCGTCGAGGTCGTCGACGGGAGGACGGTCGAGCGGCATGGTGATAACGTCCGTGTCTGTTACCAGGTCGAGTTCCCGATTCTTGGTGAAGGAGTCGAGGATGGTGGTGATCGGCGTGAAAACGCTGATCTCGCCGGCGCCATCCTCGCCGCGGCCACCGCTGCCCCAGCCGTGCAGGCCGACCGCCCGTCCGCGGTCGTTGATCAGGCTGGCTCCGCTGTCGCCCGGCAGCGTGGCGGCCCGACAGAACGCCTGGTCACGGAAGCCGACCCGCCGCCGACCGATGCCCGGAACTTCCGCCTCGACGCAGAAGGTGGCCCGTTCACAGACGACGGTGGTGCGCTGGCGCCCGCTGGCGGCCCCGGCGAGGTGGAGGCGCATGCCGCTGCGGATGTCGCCGCTGATGCCGTTGGGCAGGGTGCCGCTCAGGCGGGCTACGGTCTCCGGCCGGTCGATCTCGGCGAGCGCGGCGTCGAGGCGGTTCGGAAACCCGGCGTCGCTGGGGACCGGGGTCGTCCAGGCGGTCAGGCGGGCGGCGGGCCGACCTTCCGGCGTGCCGTCACAGAGCATGATGCGGTCGCCGATGCGCGGGGAGGAACCGCCGGCGAGCACGTGGCCTGACCCCAGCAGATAGGTCCGTCCGTCGAAGCGATGGCGCAGGACGAAGCCATAGGATCCCCAGGAGGAACCCGGTTGCCCTGACCGGACGGCGTTGCGGCCGGCATCCGGCGCGGCGGCCACCGCGGTCGTAGCCTGGGAGATCAGGGGGGAGATCTCTTCCACATCGACCGGCACCACGGCACCGGAACCTGTGAGGAGCAGGGCGGGCGGGATCGGCTCGGCCAACCGCTGTCTGGGCTGTTTCCTGTGGACGAAGACCTTGAGGCAGCGTTCGCCGTCATACGCGGCCATGGTCCGCCGCAACCCGATCCCGAAACCTAAAACGCCCCCGTCGCGGGCCCAGCCCGCATTCATGCCGGCGCCCGAGGTCAGCTCTTCAAACGCGGCGGCGATTGGGTCTGCGTGATCCATTCTTCAGAGGTCGGTTCCGCTGTCGTCTCCGGTTCAGGGGAGCCGGGCCGCCACCGTCGGGAGTAAGCGGCGGCGACCCGGCAAGGCGCTATGTGTCTGTCTTGGTCTGCCCCCAAAGATGACGAGCGCCACGTTCTCAACCTGCTCCTGCAGGCCGGCACATGCGACCACGTCGGTCACGGGCGCGCTGTGTAGAATCTCACGGTCAGCCGGGAAATCGCGTCGGGCCGGACCTCGTCGGGTCATGGAGTTCCCGGATCAGCGGCGCCGAAGACTGGAACGGTTCCAAGAGAACAATCCCGTTTATCTTGAAGGGAGATGCCGACCGGCGCCAGTTTATAGACGGGCTTAGCGGATTGACGTGCAGTGCGTTGAAGAAATTGCGACGCACTCGCAATTAAATATTTACGATTCCACTGAAATCTTCTGATAAAATGCGGGACTTTTTAACCAATCTTTATTTCTTTTCGGATCAAATCGAAGACAGCTTAACGCGTAGTTCTGGAGGGAGTGATGGATATGAGGCTTGCCGACAAGGTCCTGACCGTTCGGACGTGTATCGCCACCGTGGCCGTGTCGGTTTTTGCGATCTGCCTGCTGTCCGGTCCGGTCAGGGCAGAGCCCAAAGCTCTGACGCTGACCATGGACGAACTCGTGACGGACAAGGTCATCGCCGACATCCGCGAGTGGGCGAATGCCCCGGTCGTCATGGAGGCGCTGCGCAGCCGCAACGAGGGGGCGGGTCAGCTCGAACAGAGCGAGATCGACCGCCTCGACAAGCAGTGGCGCGCGGAGACCGAGAAGGACGATCAGCCGCTGATCACCTCGGTGCTGGCCAATCCGCTGTCCTCCTATCTCTTCCGCGTTCAGGCCCGGTCCGTCGGGCTCTTCACCGAAGTGTTCGTCATGGATCGCAACGGTCTGAATGTCGGCCAGAGCTCGGTCACCTCCGACTACTGGCAGGGCGACGAGGCGAAATTCCAGAAGACCGTCGATGTCGGTCCCGGAACGGTGTTCGTCGACGAGCCGGAGTTTCACGAGGGCACCCTGACCTGGCGGGCGCAGATCAACATGACCATCGACAATGCCGAGGGCAATCCGGTGGGTGCGATCACCGTGGAGGTCAATCTGACGGAGCTCGAGCGGCGCAAGCTGGCCGGCCTGGGCGCGTGAGGAGGAAGCCATGACCTTTCTGAACGACATTTCGATCGGTCGGAAGTTCGCCGCAGCCTTCGCCATTCTGGTGGCGATCATGCTGACGTCGGGCGCTCTGACCTTCTATCAGATCAACCAGGCCAACCGGGCCGCGGCGGAAGTCGCCAGGGTCAACGATCTGCTGGACACCCTGGACACCATGCAGGGCGAGGCCATCGATCAGTCCGGCAGCCTGAAGGAACTGCTGATCAGCGGCGACCGGACTGCGATCGAACGTTACCGCGAGCATGGCGAGGCGTTCGACGCGGCGGCGGAGAGCATGCTGGCCGCCCTGTCCGGCGATCCGGAGACGCGGAGCCTGACCGAGGCCTATATCGGGGTGAACCGCGCCTGGCGCACCACGGCGGACCGGCAGATCGCGTTGATGCGCCAGCCGTTCACCGTCGACGAGGCCCGGCAGATCGAAAGCAACGGGGCCGGGCGCGACTACGTGGCCGAGCTCTCGGGCAAGTTCGCCGAGCTGAAGGCGGTCGGCGCCGAAATTGTCAATGATGCCAACAACGAGCAGGACCGGGTCCTCCTGGCCGTCGAGGCTTTCGCCGCCGGCTCCGCCATCCTGGGCATCATCTTCGCCGCCCTGGCCTATCTCACGCTGACCCGTGGCATCGCCGTGCCAATCCGGGCGATGACCGGCGTCATGGGCGAGATGGCCACCGGCACCCACAACGTCACCGTCCCGGGCATGGGTCGTGGCGACGAGATCGGGCAGATGTCCGAGGCCGTCGAAGTGTTCCGTCGCAACATGGTGGAGAACGAGCGCCTCCAGGCCGAAGCGGCCGCCAAGCAGAAGGCCGAGCTCGACCGGGCGCAGGCGCTGCGGGACATCACCCAGCAGTTCGAGTCCGAGGCGCAGTCGATGACCTCGGCGGTTGCCGACGCGGCGACCGAGCTCGAGAGCACCGCCCAGGCTCTGAACGCCATCGCCGACCAGTCGACCCACCGGGCGACGGTGGTGGCGAGCGCGTCGGAGGAGACGTCGGCCAATGTGCAGACGGTCGCCACCGCGAGCACCGAGCTGTCGGCGTCGATCAGCGAGATCTCCCATCAGGTCGCCAACGCCAACACCCTGGCCAGTGCGGCGCGCAACGATGCGCAGTCGACCGAGGCCGAGGTCCGGGCGCTGGACGAGGCAGTGCAGCGCATCGGCACCGTCGTGACCCTGATCCAGGAGATCGCCGAGCAGACCAACCTCCTGGCCCTGAACGCCACCATCGAGTCCGCCCGCGCCGGCGATGCCGGCAAGGGCTTCGCGGTGGTCGCCTCGGAGGTCAAGAACCTGGCCGGCCAGACCGGCAAGGCGACCGAGGAGATCGCCTCGCAGATCCAGGCCGTGCAGGACCGCACCAAGACCGCCGTGACGGCGATCGCCAATATCGTCACGCGGGTGAACGAGGTGCAAGAAGTGGCCGCGGCCGTCGCGGCGGCGGTCGAGGAGCAGGACTCCGCGACCAAGGAGATCTCGCGCAACGTCGAAGAGGTCGCCACCGCCGCCAACGAGGTGAACACCAACATCTCCGGCGTTCGCGAAGCGGCGAGCGAGACCGGTGAGTCGTCCGGCCGGGTGCTTACCACGGCCCGAAGCCTGACCGAGCAGGCGGAGGGGCTGAAGAACCGGGTCCAGGCGTTCCTGCGGGATGTCCGCGCCGCCTGAACACGGAAGACCTGGCACAGGGAGCGGGCGGTCCAAACGGGCCGCCCGTTTTCCGTTGGGGTGAGGGCAGGCCCGGTTCCCTCCATCTCCGGATCCCGCCCGACGATTTTTTTTGGCGGTGCATGTCACACCTGCGGACGCTCCGTCGTCATGTCCGTGTCGCACGTCGCGACCCGTTGACCCGACACGATGGAGATCCCCATGACCCCCCGCCTTGCCAATCCCTATCCGCTCGCCAAGGACGGCTTCGCCGCCATGGTGGCGCTCGAGAAGGCCATCTCGAACAGCCCGATCGAGAAGACGCTGGTCCATCTGATCAAGCTGCGGGCCTCGCAGATGAACGGCTGCGCCTACTGCATTCACATGCACACCACCGAAGCCCGGCGCGACGGCGAGAGCGAGATGCGCCTGTACATGACCAGCGCCTGGCGGGAGTCGTCGCTGTATTCGGCGCGGGAGCGGGCCGCCCTGGCCTGGACCGAGACGCTGACCCGGGTGGCCGACACCGGCGCGCCGGATGCCGACTGGGACCTGGTCTGCGAGCAGTTCGACGAGGCCGAACGGGCCTGGTTGTCGCTGACCGTCGGGGCGATCAATGTATGGAACCGGGTTGCGGTCGGGTTCCGCTACAGCCACCCGGTCGACAGCGGCGCCGGAGCCGAGAATGCGGCCTGAGGACCAGATCGACAGTTTCCAGACGCAGCGGCCGGCGCTGCTGCGTCTGGCCTACCGCATGCTCGGCTCCATGGCGGAAGCCGAGGACGTGGTTCAGGAAGGGTGGCTCCGTTGGAGCAGGGCGGAGCGGGAAACGATCGACAACCCCGCCGGCTGGCTGCGCCGGGTGGTGACGCGGCTGTGCCTGGACCAGATCAAATCGGCCCGGGCGCGGCGGGAGACGTATGTCGGCAACTGGTTGCCGGAACCGGTGGTCGACGCGCCGGATCCGGACCTGCTGGCCGACAACCTGACCTATACGCTGATGCTGGCTTTGGAACGCCTGTCGCCGCTGGAGCGTGCCGCCTTTCTGCTGCATGACGTGTTCGACACGCCGCTGGACGAGGTCGCGGCGGCGCTGGACCGGGCGCCGGCCTCGGTCCGGCAGCTCGCGGTCCGCGCGCGGCGGCACGTCCGGGGCGACCGGCCGCGCTATCCGGTGGATCCCGAGGAGGGCAAGCGGCTTGCCCAAGCGTTCTTCGATGCTGCCCGGCTCGGCGACGCCGCGTCGCTGACTGCGCTGCTCGCCGAGGACGTGACCGTGCGGTCTGACGGCGGCGGCAAGGTCATCGCCTTTCCTAACACCATTCTCGGCCTCGACAAGGCGGTCCGCCTGTTCTGCGGTCTGGCGCAGAAGCACCGGGGGACGGCGGAACTGCTCGATCTGGTGGCGGTCGGCGGACAGCCCGCGCTCGTGTCGCGGTCCGGCGACACGGTGCAGGCGACGGTGCTGGAGGTCCGCGACGGGCGCATCGCCGCCATCTACGTCATCCGTAACCCGGACAAGCTCGGCCGTCTCGGAGCCGGTACGGCACGAGTTCCGCGTTAAGCCCCGTGCGTGCCGGGCGGGCCGAGGTGCCGATTTTCTTTTAAATAATTCGATTTTGATGTAAATTTAGCAAAGTCGAACGGTTGACCTTGCTTATGCCCATGCTGCGTTTTTTCGTGCCCAATATGCACGCCGTCGATCGCGCTCTGCGGATCGTGATCGGACTTGCCTGCATCTATGTCGGCTTCGTTGAGGGGAGCCTGATTCCGAACGCGGTGATCTCCGTGATCGTCGGATGCTTCGGGATCGTAAACCTCGTGTCCGCCACCCTGGGCCATTGTCCGGTCTATCGGCTGGGCGGCATCAGGACCAACAGGGTCGAGGGGTGAAAGCGCTCGCCGCGCGGCTTGCCGCGCTGATCGGCGCCATCGGCCTGGCCTGCCTCGGGTTCCTCTTTCTGATCTCGTATCAGGGTGCGCAGTCGGTCGCCGCCTTCGGGCAGGCGGATCTGCTCGCCGCCCTTCGCCAGGATGTGCCGTCGCGGACCGGCGATCGCTTCGCCACGGTGCGTATCGACGGCGATGGCGCCAGCCTGCTGCACGGCGTGCTCCCCGAACAGGTTCTGGCCCACATCGCCGAGGCGATACCGGTCGAGCCGGGGTGGACAGAGATCGAGGGGCGCCGCTTCGTATGGGCCGGGTCCGAAACCCAGCCCGGCGGATCGGCGACCGTGCTGGTCTTCGAGGCCGGCCATCCCGAGACCGCCGTCTTCCTGCATCACATGCTGCTGCCGCTGGGCATCGCGGCCATGGTCGTGGTCTGGGTCTCGGTCTGGGCCGGACTGTACCTGTCCAGGCTGATCCGCGCGGCGCAGCGTGAGAGCGCGCTGCAGGCCTCGCTCGCCGAGGCGACGGAGAACCGGCGTTTGCGGGATTCCTTCCTGGCCCATCTCAGCCACGAACTCCGCACGCCGCTGAATGCGATCATCGGCTTCTCGCAGGTACTGGCGAGCGAGACCTTCGGCTCGCTGGGCAACGTCCGCAACGTCGAATACGCCGAGAACATCCACCGGTCGGGTCTGCACCTGGTCCGGCTGGTCGGACATATCCTCGACCACGCGCGCATCGAACTCGGTAAGGACACCCTGACGGAGGGGGAGTTCAGCCTCGACGCCACGGTCCACGAGGCCGTGTCGATCCTCTCCGCGGAGGCCGAACGCGACACGGTCGCGGTGACGGTCGACCTGCCACCAGACCTGCCGCGCCTGAATGCCGACCGGACGAAGACGATGCAGGTGCTGCTGAACCTGATCTCCAACGCGGTGAAGTTCTCCGAGGCGGGCGGCCTAGTGAAGGTCACCGCCCAGGTGGCGGCCGACGGGGCGATGGACATCGTCGTCGCCGATACCGGCATCGGCATGACCGAGGCCGAAATCCAGTTGGTGCAGAAGCCGTTCAGCCGGATCGAAGCCGATCCGCATCACAGCAAGGACGGCACCGGCCTCGGCCTGTCGCTGAGCACCAGTCTGATGGTCCTGCACGGCGGCAGCCTCACGCTGCGGAGCCGGCCGGGTGAGGGGACCACCGCCACCGCCACTTTCCCCGCCTGGCGCGTCCACCCCTACCGGACCCCGAGCTGACCGGCGGCCGGTGCCGCCTTTGGGTGGCTTGGCGTCGGTTCCTCCAAGGCGATAGTCTCACGGTGACCGGGCAACTTTCCGGCGCGGCCCGACCGCGCCTGCCAACGAGACCCGGGGACAAACAGGTCTGAGAGGAAACCCATGAGTAATGAACCGCATCTCCTGGTCCATGACCGCAAGGACAATGTCGGCGTGGTCGTGGTGGAGAACCTGGCGGCAGGCACCGACATGCTGTGCCGGATCACCGAAGACAATTCGACGTTCCACCTGACGGTGCTCGACGACGTGCCGATCGGCCACAAGGTGGCTCTGGTCGACCTCTCCGAAGGCGATACCGCGATCAAGTACGGCGAGGATATCGGCCGCATGGTCGGCGGTGCCGCCAAGGGCAAGCACGTCCACGTGCACAACCTGAAAACCAAGCGCTGGTAGGAGGAACGCCCCATGGCAACCGAGATCGACTATGCCAATCAGAGCGTGACCGCCTGGCGCCGGGAGAACGGCCGGGTGGCGGTGCGCAACCACGTCGTCATCCTGCCGGTTGACGACATCTCAAACGCCGCCTGCGAGGCCGTCGCCAACAACGTGAAGGGCACGATGGCGATCCCGCATTCCTACGGCCGGCTGCAGTTCGGCGAGGATCTGGACCTGCATTTCCGCACCATCATCGGTACCGGGGCGAACCCGAACGTCGCCGCCGTCGTGGTGATCGGCATCGAGCCGGAATGGACCAAGGTCATCGTCGATGGCATCGCCAAGACTGGCAAGCCGGTGGAGGGCTTCTCCATCGAACAGAAAGGCGATTTCGAGACCATCCGGCAGGCGAGCTGGAAGGCCAAGGAGTTCGTCCACTGGGCGACCGAGCAGCAGAAGGAGGAATGCGGGCTCAACGAGCTCTGGGTCTCCACCAAATGCGGCGAGAGCGACACCACCACCGGCCTGTCGAGCTGCCCGACCGTCGGCAATATGTACGACAAGCTGCTGCCGCACGGGCTCTACGGCTGCTTCGGCGAGACCTCCGAGATCACCGGCGGCGAGCATATCTGCGCCGACCGGGCGGCCAACAACGAGGCGCGCGACAAGTTCCTGCGCACCTTCCAGGCCTATCAGGACGAGGTGATCGAGCCGCACAAGACCTCCGACCTGTCGGACAGCCAGCCGACCAAGGGCAACATCCTGGGCGGGCTGACCACTATCGAGGAGAAGGCTCTCGGCAATCTGGAGAAGATCGGCCGCACCTCGAAATACATCGACGTGCTGGAGCCGGCCGAAGCGCCGGCCAAGGGCAACGGGCTGTATTTCATGGACACCTCCTCGGCCGCGGCCGAATGCGTGACCCTGATGGCGGCGGCCGGCTACGTGATCCACACCTTCCCGACCGGGCAGGGCAACGTGATCGGCAACCCGATCGTCCCGGTCATCAAGATCACCGGTAACCCGCGCACCGTGCGGACCATGTCCGAACACGTGGACGTGGACGTCTCCGGCGTGCTGAAGGGCTCTCAGACGATCGACGAGGCGGGCGACAGCCTGATCGAGATGATCGTGCGCACCGCCAACGGACGGCATACCGCGGCCGAGGCGCTGGGCCATGTGGAGTTCGTGCTGACGAAGCTCTACCGCAGCGCCTGAGCTGAAAGAGAACCCCGGACCCGACGGGGGGTCGGATCCGGGGCCGAATTGGCCGGGACTGGGGGGGGAAGGTCCCGGCGTCAGGGCCCGGTAACGAAGCGAGCCCCGCTGGTGGGGTGCCGCGACAGAGGGGCTCCGGTGGTGATCGGAGCACCGCAGTCAGGTCATCGGCACCGAACTGGAGGTCAGGAGAGGAGCAGCACCACCAGGGCGACCGTCATCATCGACAGCCCGGTCAGGCCGAGCGTCGCGGGCACCAGGGCATCCGAGCGGCGGCGTGTGGGGGCGGATATCGGGCGCATCCTCTGAATCCGTTCTGCATTGGTCGAATTATTCGACCTTTCTAGAAGACTGAACGGGGCGCCTTTGTATTTCCGTCGGACATAGATAAAATTTTATCGATGGCAGCCGGGACAGGCGACACCCGGCGTCAGTCGGACGCATTGCACGGCAACTGGCTTTGCTGTTTTGTGCCGATCGCGATGAGCGGAGGATGTCATGAGTGATCGGCCGATCGGACTTGGCGTGCGCAGGGGCCTGCGCCTGAAATGCCCGCAATGCGGCGAGGGGCGGCTGTTCCGCAAGTTCCTGAAGGTCTCCGATCACTGCGAGAGCTGCGGCGCCGACAACACGGTCTATCCCTGCGACGACGCCCCGCCCTATCTGTCGCTGTTTCTGGTCGGCCACCTGCTGATGCCGTTCATTGTCATGATGTCGCGCGACCTGGATCCGCCGATCTGGGTCATGGCGTCCATCTGGCTTCCGCTGACCCTGGCGGGTTGCGTGCTGTCGCTGCCGTATATGAAGGGCCTCGTGGTCGGCTTCGCCTGGGCCATGGGCGTGAAGCGACCCGACGCGGAAGCCTGAACGCCCTTCCGAACTGAGCCACTCCCCGCACTTGTCCCGGGGTCCACTGTCGAGCGTGCCCGATCGCAGGTCCTGCGGTTCCCGGCGGAGGCCCCGGATTGAACCCCGGGAGTCCGTGGCGCAGCAGGCAGAGTAACAGCTCCCGTCCCCAATCACCCCGCTCCGGAAACGCAGCCGTGCCTCAGACGGTGCGGTCCGGGCCACGCATGTCTGGCCCTGTCATATGCCCCTCGGCTATTGTCGCGCCTTCATCAACGGAAGGACTTGAGAATGGCGAGTGACGGCGACAATCGGCCGACTGGGGCGGAAGCCATGGTGCGCATGCTGGAGGCCCATGGCGTAACTCATATGTTCGGGCTGTGCGGCGACACGACGCTGCCGTTCTACGACGCGCTGGCGAGGCTCGACCACAACATCCACCACATCCTGACCCGCGACGAGCGTCACGCCGCCTACATGGCCGATGCCTATGCCCGGGTCACCGGCAAGCCCGGCGTGTGCGAGGGCCCGTCCGGCGGCGGCGCGACCTATATCCTGCCGGGTCTGGTGGAGGCCAACGAGAGCTCCGTGCCGATCCTGGCGATCACCACCGACGTGTCGACCACCGCGCGCGGCCGCTACCCGCTGACCGAGCTGGACCAGGTCTCGATGATGCGGCCGCTGACCAAGTGGAACACCAGCCTGGACGATGCCAGCCGCTTGCCGGCGATGATGCGCACCGCCTTTCGGGCGATGACCACCGGCCGGCCGGGGGCGGTGCACCTGGCGCTGCCGTTCGACACCCAGAAGGGCTATGTCGATGCCGGCGAGCTCTGGGCCGATCCGCGCCACCAGACCTATCCCGCCGAACGCGCCGGCGCCGATCCGGACGCGATCCGCGAAGCCGCCGCGATCCTCGGCAAGGCGAAGTCCGCCATCGCGATCTGCGGCGGCGGTCCGGTGATCGCCGGGGCCGAGGCGCCGCTGGCCCGTCTGGCCGAGCTGCTCGACCTGCCGATCGCCACCACCGTGTCGGGCCAGGGCGCCATCGCCGAGACCGATCCGCGTGCCGTCGGCGTGGTCGGCACCAATGGCGGCGTCCAGGCCACCCGCGATGTGGTGGAGGCTGCCGACGTGGTGCTGTTCATCGGCTGCCGCGCCGGTTCGGTGACGACCGAGCGCTGGCGCTGGCCGTCGACCGACAAGACCATCATCCATATCGACAGCGATCCGATGGTGATCGGCGCCAACTATTCCACCGCGGTGGCGATCTGCGCCGATGCGCGGCTGGCGCTGGATGCGCTGGTGGCCGAGCTGGAAGGCATGTCCGGTCTGGCTCAGCAGAACGGGGCCGAGCGGGCGGCCGGTGCCTGGAAGGGCAAGCTGGACGAGTACGGGCCGCTCGCGGCGAGCCAGGACCGGCCGATCAAGCCGGAAGTCGTGATCCAGGGGCTGATGGACATCCTGGACGACGACGCGGTCATCGTCGCCGATCCGGGGACCCCGTGCCCTTACTTCTCGGCGCACTACCGCTGGCGCATTCCGGGCCGGCACTTCATCACCAACCGGGCCCACGGCGCGCTCGGCTATTCGCTGGCCGCCGCCATGGGTGCGCAGGTCGGCCGGCCGAATTCCCAGGTCCTGTCAGTCATGGGCGATGGGTCCTTCGGCTTCTGCTGCGGCGAGTACGAGACGATCGTGCGCAACAAACTGCCGATCAAGTCGGTGGTGTTCTCCAACTCGGTCTATGGCTGGATCAAGGCGGGGCAGAATTCCGGCTTCGGCCAGCGGTTCTACAACGTCGACTTCAACCGCACCGACCATGCGGCCGTGGCGAGCGCCTTCGGCGTGAAGTCCTGGACCGTGGAGGATCCGGCGGAGTTCACCTCGGTGATGAAGCAGGCGCTGGAGCATGACGGTCCGACCCTGGTCGACGTCATCTCCCAGCCGCTGCACGAGGCGGCCGCCCCGGTGTCGGAGTGGATCGCCTGATCGGCGCCGACCCGCAGCCCTGAAGCGCGAACAGCCCCGGATTTGCGGTCCGGGGCTGTTTTCGTTGGGGGCTGGGACGTCTAGAGCGCCTGGACCGAGCGGATGAACTGCCCGACCTCGCTTTCGAGGGTCGAGGACTGCTTGTTCAGATCGCCGGCCGCCGAGAGCACCTGCGAGGCCGCTTCGCCGGTCTGACGGGCGGCGTCCGACACGCCGGAGATGTTGCTGGACACCTCCGTGGTGCCGCGCGACGCCTCGGTGACGTTGCGGGCGATCTCCTGGGTGGCGGCGGTCTGCTGCTCCACGGCCGCGGCGATCACGGTGGCGATCTGGTTGATCTCGCCGATGACCTTCACGATCTCCTGGATCTCGCTGACCGAACTCTGGGTCGCGGTCTGCATCTCCTCGATTCGGCCGCTGATCTCCTGGGTGGCGCTGGCCGTCTGGGTGGCGAGCGCCTTCACCTCGGAGGCGACGACGGCGAAGCCGCGACCGGCCTCGCCGGCGCGGGCCGCCTCGATGGTCGCGTTCAGCGCCAGCAGGTTGGTCTGCTCGGCGATGTCCTGAATCAGGCGGACCACGTCGCCGATCGCCTGGCTGGAGACTTCCAGACCCTGCACCGTGTCGTTGGTCTTCGACGCGGCGTCCACGGCCCGGCCGGCGATCTGCGTCGCCTGCTCGAGTTCGCGGCCGATCTCGGCGATCGAGCTGGTCAGCTCCTCGGCGGCGGCCGCCGCACTTTCCACATTGCTCGACGCCATGGACGACGCCCGCTCCACGGTCGAGGACTGGGATTCCGTGCGTTCGGCGGTCTCGGTCATCGACTGGGCGGAGGCCTGCATCTCGGTCGCGGAGGAGGAGAGGCGCTGGATCAGGTCGGCGACCACCTTCTCGAAGCCCGCGATGATCTCCTGCATGGCCTGGGCGCGCTTCAGCTTGGCCTCGGCCTCCGCGTTGGCCGCCTGGTCGCTCTCGCGCTGGCGGATCAGGGCCTGCTTGAAGGTCTCCAGGGTGGCCGCCATGCCGCCGATCTCATCCTTGCGGTCGAGATAGGGGACATCGGCGTCCAGGTCCCCGCCCGACACATCGCGCATGGTCCGGGTGATGTTCTGGATCGGGCCGGACACCCGGCGGCGGATTACCTGGAGGCCGGAAAAGCCCAGGATGACCATGCCGAACAGCAGGGCGCCCACGAGATAGACAACCATCCAGCTCTCGGTCGCGTCGTCGCCGGCATAGCCGATGGTCAGGTCCAGGGCGGTCATGCAGATCGCCACCAGATCGTTCAGCACGCTGCCGTTGAGCGCTTCCCAGGCATCGCGGTCCACGGTGCCGGCCTTGCCGTCATTGATGGCAGCCTCGACGGCGTCGCGCTTCTGGGCGTATTCCCGGGTAACGCTGGCGGTCGCCGTCGTCATGTCGTCCTGCAGCGCGGCCGGGATGCCGGGGCGGGCCATGAGCTCGGTGAGCTGCTGCCAGCCGGCCTGAGCCTTGCCGCGGAGCTGGTGGATCTTGGCGAGCGAGGCGTCGGAGAACGCGCCGTCGCCGACGGCGGCCTGGATCGCGGTCGCCTCAAGGCCGACGGCGTCGCGGGTCAGATAGGCGGCGTCCTTGATCGAGACCAGTTCGGCGATGACCGGGTCGACCATCCGCATGTCGGCGCCGAGTTCGCTGGAGATCGTCTCGAACTGGTTGATGATGCTGGTCGCGGCAGCGCGCCAGTCGGCGGCGAGCGTGTCGGGGCGGTTCGCCAGCGGCTGCTTGAGGGCCGCGTCGACCTGTTTGCGCAGGCTCTCGATCGTCTCCAGGTCGCTGGCCAGGGTGGCGCTGGTCACCGACCGGGCACAGGTGATCTCCGCGCACAGGTCGATGAGATGCTGGGTGGCCGGCAGCGACGCGCTTCGGACCTCGGCCACGGAGGCGAGGAAGGAGGCGCTGGCCGGATCGTTCGCCTTGAGCATGTTGACGACCGGGCCGCGCTCGCGGCGGGTGTTCTGAAGGGCGACGAACGTCTCTTTCAGGGCTTCGGCGGACTGAACCACCTCGCCGGACTGGTGGGCTTCGATCACCGCGAGGGTCATCGTATGGACACCGAACGCCGCCACGATGAACAGCAGCGCACCGTACAGGCCCATCAGAAGAGTCGATATGCGTGTATTTTTAAATAAATTCACGGCGTATACTCCTTTAACTCAGAGCATCGAGCGCCCGGACGGAGAGTTCGGTGCGGAAGGAGCGCCGTTTTAAGTATTAATTTCTTAACATTTGATTATTGAAGACCTGTCCTGGTTAACCATGCATGTCGTTTTTTCAGTATTTCGACAATCGGACAGTTCGATGGTTCTCGTTCAGTAATTTGGGGTTTTTACTATTTTAGTATTTGTTTGTGTCGGTATTCGGCGATTTCAATCACGCAAGGTCGAGCTTCATGCCGATATGCGAGGCGGTGAAACCGAGCGCCTTGTAAAATTTCTGCGCATCCTCGCGTCGCGCATCGGTCGTTAACTGGACCAGACCGCATCCGGCCCGCCGCGACCGCTCGATGGCGTCTCCCATCATCGTCTTGCCCAGGCCGATCCCCCGGGCTGTGGAGGCGATGCGGACCCCTTCGATGTTCGCCCGGGTCATTCCTTCGCGGCTGATCCCGGCGATGAACGTGAGCTGCAGGCATCCGATCACTGCGCTGGCCTGCTCGGCGACGAGGTAGACGTTGCCGCCCTGGGCCGCCATGGCGTGGAACGCATCCACATAGCTGCGCGGCAGCGGGTCCTCCAGGCGCTCGCGGGTCTTGCCGAGGGGATCGTCGATCAGCAGCGCGATGATGGCGGGCAGGTCGGCCTCGCCGGCCGGCCGGATCGTCACGTCGTTATCGTAGCGGCGGCTCTCGGCCAGGATCGCGTCGGCGGTCATCGGCGGCTTTCATCGGTCGGGTTGAGGGCGGTGTAGGCATTGGCCAACCGGCAGAATTCCTCGACCGTGAGCCGCTCCGGGCGCAGGGTCGGATCCAGCTCCGCCGCCTTGATCAGCGCGTCGCCGCCGAGCCGCTTCAGGCTTTGGCGCAGCATCTTGCGGCGCTGGGAGAACGCGGCCTCGGTGACCGTCTCCAGGGCGGCCCGGTCGGCCGGGGCCAGCGGCTCGGTGCGCGGCGCCAGACGGACCACGCTGGACCAGATCTTCGGCGCCGGGGTGAAGGCGGTCGGCGGCACGTCCATGACC
This sequence comes from Candidatus Endolissoclinum sp., assembly GCA_965228445.1. GTDB lineage: Bacteria > Pseudomonadota > Alphaproteobacteria > Thalassobaculales > Thalassobaculaceae > Thalassobaculum. Next base: position 592,509 of record OZ245813.1, read on the forward strand.
TTGCGCGCCTCGCACAGCCAGGACACCAGCACCGTGAGGCGGCCGTAGGCGTCGGTTCCGGGGGCGGCGGTGAGTCGGTCGGCCACCTCGCGCTGGAACATCAGGGTGAGGGACTCGAAGGCCTCGGGCGTGCGCAGCCAGATCAGCAGCAGGCGGGTGCCGACATTGTAGGGCAGGTTGGCGACGATGCGGCGGGGCGCCTCGCCGGTCGCCGCGAGATCGACCTTCAGGGCGTCGTCCTCGATCAGGGTCAGCCGGCCGCCGGCCGCATCGATCAACGGCGCCAGCACCTCGGCGGCGCGGGCGTCGCGCTCGATCGCCACCACATGGCCCGCGCCCTCCAGCAGAAGGCCGCGGGTCAGGCCTCCCGGTCCCGGCCCGACCTCGATCGTCGTGCCGGTCGACAGATCGCCGGCCGAGCGGGCGATCCGGCGGGTCAGGTTGAGGTCGAGCAGGAAGTTCTGCCCCAGCGACTTGCGGGCCGACATGCCGGCGGCGGCGATCGCTTCGCGCAGCGGCGGCAGCGCGGCGACCCGGGCGGCGATCTCTTCCGCGGTCAGGGTCATCGCAAGGTGGCGCGTCGGCTCGCCATGGCCCGGGCCATCTCGACCGCGGCCTTCAGGCTGTCGATCCGCGCCGTGCCGGTCCCGGCCAGCGACAGGGCCGTGCCGTGATCGGGGGAGGTACGCACGAAGGGCAGGCCCAGGGTGACGTTGACCCCGCCCCAGAAATCCAGGGTCTTGATCGGCACCAGCACCTGGTCGTGATACATGCCGAGGACCACGTCGTAGGTGGCCCGCGCCTCTTCGTGGAACAGGGTGTCCGCCGGCAGCGGCCCGCGGGCATCGATCCCTTCGGCCCGCAAGGCGGCCACGGCCGGGGCGATGATCTCACCTTCCTCGCGGCCCAGGGCGCCGCCTTCGCCGGCATGGGGGTTGAGGCCGGCCAGGGCCAGCCGCGGCGCTTCGATCCCGAAGTCGCGCCGCAGGGCGGCGGCGGTGATGCGGGCGGTGGTCACGATCCGATCCGTCGTCAGCTGGCGCGGCACGTCGGCGAGCGGGATGTGGATCGTCACCGGAACCACCTTCAGCTCCGGCGCGGCCAGCAGCATCACCGGCACCACCTCGGGCCCGGACAGGGCGGCCAGATACTCGGTATGGCCCGGATGGGTGAAGCCGGCCTGGTACAGGGTTTCCTTCTGGATCGGATTGGTGACGACCGCCGAGGCCTGACCGTTGCGGACCAGCGCGACGGCGCGGGTGATGGCATCCACCGTCGCCGGACCGTTGGCCGGATCGGGGCGGCCGGGCACGCTGTCAGCGGGAAAGGCGTGGCGCAGGACGGGGAGGGCGCCGGAGAACGCGGCCACGGCGTCGGAAGGATCGTCCAGGGGGGCCAGTTCGGCGGCGATGCCGAGCAGCCGGGCACGGGCCGCGACACGATCCGGATCGTCGATCAGGAAGAACGGCGGGGTCTGCGCCGTGCGGGCCGCCCACAGGCCAAGCGCCAGGTCGACGCCGACACCGGCGGGCTCGCCCGGCGTGACGGCGAGCGGGGCGTCAGACACGGGTTTCGATGAACGCGGCCTGGCGCAGGTCGCGCAGATAGCGCTGGGCGAGAACTTCGAAGCGCTGGTTCTCGAGCTGCCGGCGGATCTGGGTCGGATCCGGCAGGTTGCTTTCGGGGTCGTTGCGCTCGCAGACCATGACCGCCATCACGCCGTTGGGCAGATCGATCGGGGACGTCGTCTGACCGACCTGGAGGGTGGCGACCTGGCCCCGCAGGATCTCGGGCAGGGCGGCAAGGCTCGATGTGCCGAGATCCGCGGCCACCGGCGAGCCGGCCTCCTGGGCGAGGGTGGCGAGCTGCTCGCAACTCGTCGCCTGGGCGGTCACGGCCCGCACCGCTTCGGTCTGGGTCCGGCGCTGGTCGGCATCGTCGCTCGGCCGCACGGGCAGGAACACCTGGCTCAGCCGGATCTCCGACTGGCCCGGGTCCGGCTTGGCGAGGATCCGGGTGTCCGACACCTGGAGGATGTGATAGCCGACGATGGTGCGGATCGGGTCGGAGATCTCTCCGGTGGACATCGTCTGGACCGCGTCGGCGAGCTCCGGCGCGAGCTGGTCGGAGAGCACCCAGCCCACATCGCCGCCCACAGTGGCGTTGGAGGCCTGGGAGAACTGCCGCGCCACCGCGCCGAACGAGGCGCCCCCGCGAAGCTGTTCCACGAGCCGGTTGGCGAGTTGCACGACCTCGCCTTCCTTCGTCGGATCCTCGATCGTCAGCAGGATTTCCGAGACCCGCTTCTGCTCCTTGCCGACATCGGCGGCGAGGCGCGCCCGGGTCTCGTCGACCTCCTCGGCGCTGATCTCGACCTGACTTGCGAACCGGCGCTGCACCAGCTTCGACCAGAGCAGGTTCGAGCGGAGCTGGCGCTCGACCGTTCCCGGATCGATGCCGAGCTGGGTGACGAAATCGTGGAACTGGCCGGGGCGCAGGCCGTTGCGGGCCTCCAGATCGCTGCGCGCGCGGTCCATCTCCGCGTCGGTGATGCTGACGCTCAGGCGGGCGGCCTCCTGCATCTGAAGCTGTTCGTCGATCAGGTTGCGCAGCACCTGGGGGGCGAGCCGCTGGGCGGTCTCCGAGGTGCGCGGAAGCTGCGAGGTGACGATCACCATTTCGATGCGGTTGCGCAGATCGCGGACCGAGATGATCTCGTCGTTCACTACGGCGGCGATCCGCTGCATCTGTTGCGCGTGCGCCGTCGGCGGCGAGGCCACGGTCAGGGCACCGGCGCTTACGGAGACCAGGGCGGCAAGGAACAGCGGGGCAAGGCGTCGAGGCATCGGATCAGCATACTCGTGCAGGCGGAACGGCGGCGAACAATATCAGTGTTGTCGGAGGTCCACCAACGCGTTGGCGGACGAAACGCGCGTTATTTGCTCTCCAGTCCGCCGAGATGGGTCAGGATCAGACGGAACATGACCCGGTCGTCGGGTTCGATATCCTCGTCGCTGATGTTGGAGCGCTCGAAGTCGATGCCGAAGATCGTGCATTCGTCCGTATAGGTAAAGCCGAACCGGCCGCGCAGCAACCGGCTGCGGCCCTGGGACAGGTCGTGGGTCAGGTTGCCCGCGACCCGCCAGTGGTCGGTCAGGGTGACGCCGCCATACATGTCGAGCTGCTCACGGTCGCCGGTCAGATCGCTGCTGGCGTTCTCGTCCAGGGTCACGTAGTTGCCGCCGAAATAGAACCGGGGCTGGGAGAAGTTGAACCCGATCTCGTTGCGGTTCAGCGTCGCGTCTTCCGGGTCCAGACGGAACCGGTAGGTGAAGGTGAGCGGGCCGCCGGTCGGTCGCAGCGACAGGGCGCCGACCACGTCGGACAGATCCTCCTCCAGGCCCGACCCGTCGTCGAACGAGCTGTTGCCGTAGAACCGGTAGCTCTGACCGACCAGGATCTCCGTCGAGCCGCCGCCGTCGCCGTAGACGCCGGTGCGCAGCCCGTAATTGACGTGGCTGCCGCTGGTCACCCGGTCGACACCCTCGTAACGGTTCAGGCGGAACAGGTTGGTCTCGTCGAACTCGAACGACCGGCTGTCCTCGTTCGGGATCTCGTCCGGATTGCCGCCACGCGGGCCGAGCACGATGCCGGCGATCGGCTCGATCACCGTCGTCGAGGTGCCGCTTCGGCGGGCGAGCGGGTACTGCCATTTCAGGCCGAGCTGCGGGAACACCCGGCCGCTGGTCTCGGTATTGCCGCTCGACATCGCGCTGGCGTCCGTCGCGTAGTAGGCGTCGGTCTGCAGGCGCGCGTTGAGGGTGTAGATCTCGCCGCCGTCTGAGGTGTAGGGCAGCTCCCAGCCGGTGACCGCCGAGGCGCGGCGGGTGTCGTCGCCGGACTCGCGGGTGAGGGCGAGCAGGCTGGCGTCGAGGCTGGTGCGGCCGCCGAACCGCCCGGGCTGTCCGACATGGCTGTACTCGGCCAGCGGCAGCACGATGGGGGTGTCGTCGGAATCGCTGCTGGCGCGCAGGTCCTGGAACTTGTAGGCCGCCAGCGAGGTGTAGTTGCGCCCGCGGAAGCCCTCGGCGTAGAGCCGGCTGGTCAGCACGTCCGGGCCGCCGATGTTGTAGCGCCGCAGATAAGTGCGCTGGCTTGCCTGCTCGAAGTCGAAGCCGGCGCGCCAGGTCGGGTTCAGGCTGAACTTGCCCTCCCAGTCGGCATGCCCCTCGAAATCGTACTCGTCGGACTCGCGCTGGTCGGTGCTCTGCTCGACATAGGCGAGGGAGGTCTTCAGGTCGATCTCGCCGCGCGAGAACCGCTTGCGGTAGTCGGTGAGCAGGATTCCGCCGGCCGCGGAGTGCATCCGCGGCTCGACCACGATGTCGCTGGTGTCGTCGATCACCTGGTAATAGGGCTGGCCGAAGATCACACCCAGCTCCTCGGAAATCCCCATGGTCGGCGCCAGCAGACCCGAGCGGCGTTCGACCGTGGGGTCCGGGTGGCGGAGATACGGCGTGTAGGCGACCGGGAAACCGTAGAACTCGATGGTCGCGTCCCTGTAGATGATGTCCTTGGCGACCTCGTCATGCACGACCTTGACCGCCTTGATCTGCCACAGCGGCGCCTTGGTCGGGTCCTCCTTGCAGAGGTCGCAGGGCGAGAACACGGCCTTGTCCAGTTCCTTGCGCTGACCGCCGGTGCGCCGGCCCTGCACCGCGGCGAGGCGGGAGCCGTCGACCAGCAGGCCGCGGAAATTGTCGATCGTGCCGGTCTTGAGCTGGTCGTTCAGCTCGACATAGTCGCTGAACAGCACCTCGCCCGAGGGCTCCATCAGGGAGACGTTGCCGGTGGCGATGACCGTGTCGGCCTTGCGGTTGTAGCTCACCGTATCGGCCAGCAGCACCCGCGGGCCCTGGCTCAGCTCGACATTGCCGCGCGCGGTCACGATGCCGAGAGATTCGTCGTAGACCACCTCATCCGCCACCAGAAGGACCGGGGTCTCCTCCACGTTCACTTCCTGTGCCGCGGCGGTAACAGGCGCGGCGAGGGCGGAGACGAGAACCAGGATGGCGGCAAGGAGATGGGTGCGGGTCATCCGTCCTCGAGGTGCAAAAGGCTGGTCATGCCGAGCAGCATTGTAACCGTAGCCGGCGTCCATGCCGCCAGAACTTCCGGAATCCTGGCGGAAAGGCCAAGGGCGAAGACGATGTCCGACAGGAAATACAGCAGGAATCCGAAGAACAGCCCGCTCGAGGCCCAGGACAGCGCGTTGCCGCGGCGTGTCAGCCGCAGCGAGAACGTGGCCGCGATCAGCACCATGGCGGTCATCAGCAGCGGCGAGGCCAGTTCCGCATGCCAGTAGAGCCGGTGCTTGATCGCCGAGAACCCGGCATTCTCCAGCACCTCGATGAAGCCCGGCAGTTCCCAGAACGACATGGTTTCCGGCGAGGCGAAGCTGTCCTGGATGTTGTCCACGGTCAGGTTGGTCGGCAGCGAGACCTCGTCGAGCCGCTCCGGCCGGTTCTGGGCGGTGGTGACCACCACGTCGTGCAGGGTCCAGCTGCCATTGGCGAGTATCGCCTCGCGGGCGTCGATGCGCCGCTGGAACCGGTCCTCGCCGTCGAAGGTGAGCACCATGACGTCGCCCAGCCGGGCTTCCTTCTCATGCGCGCTGCGGGCGTTCAGCACGACCTGGCGATCCTCGCTGCGTTCGCGCAGCCAGAGCCCGCCCGACCCGACGGAGAGGAAGCTGTCGGCCCGGTTGCGCAGGACGGAGTCCTCCAGCGCGTGGAACCGCTCGATCATAACCGACGAGATCGGGTTGAGGACCGCCACCTTGATGACGCCCAGGGTCAGGGCGACCATGATCGCCGGCATCATGAACTGCCACACCGACACGCCGGCGGCCCGCGCGACCACCAGCTCGTTCGTGCGGGTCAGCCGGGAGAACGCGAGCATCGAGCCGAACAGCACGGCGAACGGCATGATCTGGCGCGCCATGTTCGGCAGCTTCAGCAGCGCCATCTGCAGCAGGATGAAGAAATAGGCGTTGTCCTTGCCGGCGCCGCGGCGCAGCAGCTCGATGAAGTCGAGCAGGAACACGATCGCCATGATCGCCGCGAAGGAGCCCAGCACCCAGACGGCGAACTGGCGGCCGATATAGCCCGAGAGGGTCCAGGAGAACCGCATCGCGTCAGCCGGCCGCGGCGGAAGACGGGGAGGAGGCGGCAGCGGAGCGGTTCCGCAGCCGGGTCCTGGACAGCGCAACCAGCGAGAGGATCATCGGCACAAGCACCGCCAGCCACATGGCCGCGATCATCGGGGGCGACTTCGCCGCCAGGTATTTCGTCCCCAGGCCGGCCGCCTCCGCCACGCCGGCGAGCAGCACCGCCAGGATGATCCGCACGGCCTGGCCGCGCCGGGAGAATTCACCGGAGAGCAGAACCGCGAGACCGATCGCGGTGAGAGTGAGGGCCAGCAGCGGACTGGTCAGGCGCTGATGGCCCTCCGCGATCAGTTCGGCCGCGTTGCCGCCGGTCGCCACGGCCTCCGTCGGGTCGAGGAGCTCGTGGATGAACAGCTCGTTGGCGTCACGGTAGTTCCGCTGTTCCTGTTCGTCGGCGCCGCCGAGATCGATCGTGTAGCGGTCGAAATAGAGGATGTTCACCCGACCGGTCTGGACGTCGCGTTCCTGCCGGCTGCCGTTCGCCATGACCACCCGGGGTCCCTTCGGCGTGCTGACCAGGGCGCCGCGCTCGGCCACCAGGGTGACCGGTTTCGCCTTGTTGCGCTGGTCGTGGACCACGATGCCGAGCAGGGTGCCTTCGTCCTCCCGGGTGCGCACATAGACGGTCAGGTCGTCGCCCAGCGTGCGGAACTCACCCTCGCGCAGGATCAGGTTCTCGAAGTTATGCCGGATCTGCCACTGCAGCTCCTTGAAGCCGCGATAGCTCATCGGCATCAGATACGCCGTCATCAGGAAGCACAGGGCGGTGGTGCCGACCGCGACGAGCAGTGCCGGCTGGGCGAGGCGCAGCGGGCTCAGCCCGGCGGCGGCCATCACCACCATCTCCCGGTCGGCGGTCATCTTGTTGTAGACGAAAAGCACGCTGGCGAAGCTGGCGATCGGCAGGACGATCGACAGCCAGGTCGGCATCAGCATGACGGTCAGATAGATGAAGGTGTGGATCGGCAGGCCCCGGTTGACGATCAGATCGACGAACCGCAGCGATTGGGACAGCCAGATCACACAGGTCAGCGACACTACGATGAAGATCATCGCGGTGACGATTTGTCGTACCAGGTAGAGGTTCAACCGCATTCGCGCGCCGGATCGCCAGTCTCGCCTGTATCACCAAATTCGTTGTGGCGGCGCATGATAGCCGCAAGGAGCGGCGTTGACACCGCACAAGCCAGACGGCTACCCCAAAGTCAGCCTGCCCGCAACCGCCTGCCCGCAACCATGGGAGCATTCGATGAAGATCGCCTTCACCAAGCCCGGCCGCCCGAAAAAGGGTGCGGTGGTGTGTGCCGTCATGGAGGGCGGCAAACTGTCGCCCACCGCCCGCGAGATCGACCGCGAGACGAAAGGGCTGATCGGCACCGCGATCGCCGGCTCCCGGTTCTCGGGCAAGGCCAACCAGACACTGACGGTCTTCACCCCGGCCGGCCGGGTGGTGCTGCTGGGTGTCGGCGATCCGGAGAAGATCGACGCGACCTTCGCCGAAACGGCGGGCGGCACGATCTATGCCGCCCTGGCCAACAGCGGCGAGAAGGAAGCAACGGTGATGATCGAGGCCTCGGAGGCGAAGCGCGCCGAGGTCGCCGCCCATCTGGCGCTCGGCATCACCCTGCGGTCCTACAGCTTCGATCTCTACAAGACCAAGCTGACCAAGGACGACAAGCCGACCCTGGCGAAGGTGACGGTGTCGGTCGACGGCCATGCCGAGGCGAAGAGGGTCTATGACGTCGAGGCCGCGGTCGCCGAGGGCGTGGCCTTCACCCGCGACCTGGTGTCCGAGCCGCCGAACGTTCTGTTCCCGGTGGAGTTCGCCAACCGCGTCGCGGCGATGAAGGATCTCGGGCTGAAGATCGACATCCTGGACGAGAAGCAGATGGCCAAGCTGGGCATGGGCGCGCTGCTCGGCGTCGGCCAGGGCAGCACCCGCGAATCGCGGATGGTCGTGATGCGCTGGGAAGGCGGGGCGAAGAACCAGAAGCCCGTCGCCTTCATCGGCAAGGGCGTGTGCTTCGACACCGGCGGCATCTCGCTGAAGCCGGCCGGCGGCATGGAGGACATGAAGTTCGACATGGGCGGCGCCGGCGTGGTGTCCGGCCTGATGTGCGGGCTGGCCAAGCGCAAGGCCAAGGCGAACGTCATCGGCGTGATCGGCCTGGTCGAGAACATGCCGGACGGCAACGCCCAGCGCCCGGGCGACATCGTCAAGTCGATGTCCGGCCAGACCATCGAGATCATCAACACCGATGCCGAGGGCCGGCTCGTTCTGGCCGACGCGCTCTGGTACACCCAGGACAAGTACAAGCCCGAGTTCATGATCGACCTCGCCACCCTGACCGGCGCGATGATGGTGGCGCTCGGCGAGGAGACCTGCGGCTACTTCGCCAACGACGATACGCTGGCTGGCGAGCTCCAGGCCGCGGCCGACGCGGTCGGCGAGGCGGTGTGGCGCATGCCCCTGGGCGACGCCTACAACAAGATGATGGACAGCGACGTCGCCGACATGAAGAACGCCGGTGCGCGCTGGGGCGGGGCGATCACCGCCGCGTGCTTCCTGGAGCGTTTCGTGAACAAAGTGCCGTGGATCCACATGGACATCGCCGGCGTCACCTGGTCGCGCAAGGACCGGGCGACCACGCCGAAGGGGGCGACCGGCTTCGGCGTCCGCGCGCTCGATCGGCTGGTGCGGGACCACTGCGAGAAGTAGGGGGCACCTCCTTCTCTCACACTTTCTTCCCGGCTTTGCGCCGGGACCGAGAGCACAACGCGCTGGAGCGCCGGAGAGATCCTTCGGCGCTCCAGCACCCCCGATCCTAGGTCCCGGCGCAGGGCCGGGGAGACCTCTGTTTTTCTTCCATAAACTTTTACACGCCCCGGATTTATTCCGGGGCGAGGCCTGCCGCGTGCGTGACCGGGAAAGGTTCACGCACGCGGTTACCGCTGCCCCGGAATAAATCCGGGGAGTGTTCGCTGATAAAAATCAGATCCCGCTGGAAACCGTCGCGTCCACATCCACCTCGAGCCGCGCCTCGGTCCCGGCGGTGAGGCGAAAATAGGCGTTCTGCGGGCGGTCCAAGGCAAACGTCTCTTCCTGCGTCAGCCCCAGATACAGCCCGCGGAACACCTTGTTCACCACCCCGTGGGCGATCACCACATGAATGCCCGGCGTGGCCTTCAGGTGCTCAAGCACCGGCCGCAGCCGGTCCTGCACCATCTGGGTCGACTCGCCGTTCGGGTGCTGGAAGTTCCACGGATCGCGGCGGCGCAGTTCGGCCAGATCCGGATGGTCGCGGTCGATCTTGTCCCAGCCGCCATAGCCGTCGTGATCGCCCAGGGTGATCTCCTTCAGCCGGTCGTCCAGGACGATGGCGTCGAAGTCGATCCCCAGATGCTCGGCGATGATCGCCGCGGTCTGGCGCGTGCGCCCGAGTGGGCTGGCCGTCAGCAGCGGGTCGGCACCGCCCAGCACCTGTCTGAGGTCGCGGCCGATCGCATGGGCCTGGGCCAGGCCGGCATGGGTCAGGGGAGCGTCGAGGTGGCCCTGCAGGCGACCGGTGCGGTTCCACACGGTCTCGCCGTGCCGGATGAGATAGATCGTGCTGTCCATGGGTTTCGATTAGCCCAACCGGCGCGCCGGAAAAAGCCCTATCGCCTGCCGGTGCGATGGGGTATCGGGGGCGCGATCAGAAAGGGAGCCCAGGATGACCGCCAACACCATGCCCCGCCCGCTTCTGGCCGATCTGCGCCGGGACGTCGCCGCGCTCGAGGAGACGGACATCGTCCGGGTCGCCGTGCATGGGTGGGACAAGAAGGATCTCGTCCCGTTCTGGTTCGGCGAGGGCGACCGCGCCACGCCGGAGTTCATCTCCAAGGCGGCCTCGGAGTCGCTCCTGCGCGGCGAAACCTTCTACACCGATCAGCGCGGCATCAAGGAACTGCGCGACGAACTGGTCGCCTATACCAAGCGCACCTTCGACGTTTCGGTCTCCGACGACCAGGTCAGCCTGGTCACCGCCGGCATGTCGGGCCTGTACCTGGTCATGGACATGCTGGTCGATCCCGGCGACGAGGTGGTGGTGGTCGGGCCGGTCTGGCCGAACATCTATTCCACCGTGACGGTCCATGGCGGCACCGTCCGCGACGTGTCGATCACCCTGGAAGACGACGGCTGGACGCTCGATCTCGAGGCGCTGTTCGCCGCCGTGACCGACAAGACCAAGGCGATCTTCATCAATTCTCCGGGCAACCCGACCGGCTGGCTGATGGAGCGCGACCAGCAGCAGGCGGTGATGGATTTCGCCCGTGAGAAGGGCGTGTGGGTGGTGGCCGACGAGGTCTATCACCAGCTCGTCTTCGACCGGGACGTGGCGCCGTCCTTCCTCCAGGTGGCGCGGCCGGACGACCGGCTGATCGTGGTCAACTCGTTCTCCAAATCCTGGATGATGACCGGGTGGCGGCTCGGCTGGCTGACCCATCCGGCGGCGCTGGCGCCGGTGATCGCGAAGCTGGTGCAGATCACCACCTCCGGCGTGCCGCAGTTCCTGCAGCGCGGCGCGATCGCCGCCCTGCGCGACGGCGATCAGGTCATCCAGGACCTGCGGGCCCAGTGCCAGGCCGGCCGGGACATCGTGTTCGACCGTCTGGAGTCCTGGCCGATGGTGCGCGCCGCCCGACCGAAGGCGGCCTTCTATGCCTTCTTCGCGGTCGAGGGCATGTCGGACAGCCTGGAAATGGCGAAGCGCATCATCGACGAGGCCAATGTCGGCCTCGCGCCGGGCAGCGCCTTCGGCCCGGCGGGCGAAGGCTATCTGCGGCTCTGCTTCGCCGCCCGGGCCGAGACCCTGCACAAGGGGATGGACCGGCTGGAGCCGATCCTGGGTAAGGGCGCGGACCAGGGCCGCAGGCCCTGACGGCGTCCGGAAACTGCGCTAAGATGATGGCAGACTGACCCGGAGGCATTCCCATGGCGCTGCGCCCGACAGGTCCCGGCGACACCCGCATTCCCAGCCGTACCGGAGGCAGGGCGGTCGTGCCCTCGCGGGTCGATGCCCCGGCGGTTCCAGCTCCGGCAGCACCGGCGGAGCGGACTGCGCCGACCCGCGGCTACCGGTTGAAGACCGCGACGACGGATGCCGAGATCGAGCGCCAGATCCAGCGGCTGATGACGCTGATCGCCAACGACAATATCGATCCCGATGCGCCGCCGGGCAGCTATCTCAACATGCTGCTCTGACCCGCTCCAGCGGCTCGCCATCCAGGCTTGTGAAGAGGGTGACGTCCGCGTCCTGCGGCGCCCCGCGACCTGCGGGGTTCGGCCACAGCGACGCTGTATAGGTCGTGTAGCCGATCACGATCCGCGGCCGTCCCGCCGTGTCGGTCAGCGGCAGAACCAGCCCCTCGCCGGTACCGTAGCGCCCGAGGTCGCGATAGACCTGTCCACGCGCATAGAACGCCACCGGCGTCCGGCAGACCGTCTGGTAGCGGGTACGCAGGGTATCCGACAGGTCGCGATCATGGATCTCGCCCAGGGCCTTGTGGCGCATCGGCATGGCGAACAGCTTCAGGATGTCCTCGCCGGCCAGGCGGTAGACGAAATCGCGGGCGGCGTCCTCCCAGTGCATCTTCCAGACGCCGGAGAGGAGCGGTGCTATTTCGATCGGATCGAACGCGGCCAGGCCCGGGATCTCGTCGGAAACCCTGAGGCTGTTCCAATAGTCGTAGAACTGAGAAATCCGGCTGTCTCGGCATAGTGGGAACGTCATAGCGTTTCCCTTTTCCACCAGGTGGCGTGCCTTGAATCCTGCCCGTCACCATGCCGGTCAATGGTAGGGCGAACAAACTAATAACTTTCACTATATGTCGATAAAATATCGCTCAAAGGACTTGGTTCCCTGCATCACCTTTAATTCAAGAAATGAGGTGACTCACTCAACGTATTGAATAAATAGAAAGTAATCCGTCTTTCAGATCAGTCGGTCGGCTTGGCCAGCTCGGCCTGCTCGCTGGAAATCAGCGTGCCGTCGAGGGAGAGTATGCTGCGCAGCTCGACGATCCGGTCCGCCGGATCGGTTGTGGTCAGGCTCGTCCTGGCGATCACGCGGTAGTCGGTACACCCCAGGACCACAGGGGTGCTGCCGTCGCGGTCCCGGAACGGCAGGATCAGCCGCTCCCCCAGGCCGTACCGGCTGATGCGCAGATAGACGGTCCCCGCGGAGTGGTAGATGCAGGGCTCCGCACAGATCCGCTGGAAGCGCTCCCGCAGGTTGGCGGCGAGTTCCTCGGGATAGATCTCCCTAAGGCTGCGGTGATGCATCGGCCGGTCATGGGTCGTCAGGATCGCGTCGCCGGCGATCCGATAGACGAAATCCGCCGCGTCGTCCTTCCAGGCCGCCATCCAGAGGTTGGGCATCAGGTCCGGCACCTGGAGCGGGTCGAACGCGTCGATCGACGGCACATCGCCGTCGCGGCGAAGTTGGCTCCAGTAGCTGAACAGACGGCTTATCCGATCGCTCGACGAAGTCGGGAGCGTCATCACTTAAATCCGATTTGGTGAAAATAGGAGGCTCAGGCCGATAATGCGGCGCTCGTTGGTTAATGCTGCAGTGCAGCAAGTAGCATATCCGGAAGGGAATGTCCCGGTTATCGCGCGAGGTGCGGAACGACCATGGTGACGCCGGAAAAGCCCAGCAGAATCAAGAGGACGCGCGCGAACGCCTGGTCGTCGATGCGCCGGTAGACCTTGAATCCGAGCCAGCCGCCGAGCCAGGCCGCGGGCAGGGCGACGAGAATGAGCTGTCCGACCTCGACCGTCAGCCGCCCGGCCGCCGCGTAGCCGGTGAGTGTGGCGATATGCATGGCGGTGTTGAACAGCTGGAAGACGCTGCGCTGGCGGTCCTTCGGCCAGCGGCGCAGGGAGCACCAGATGGTCGGCACCACGCCCGACAGGCCGGCGAAACCGCCGAGGACACCGCCAGTCCAGCCGATCAGCCCGTCGATCCGGCGGTTCTCGATCGTGACCGAGGGCATCCGCCGGCTGACCAGGGCCGAGGTGGCATAGACGATCAGGACGATACCGGCGAACAGACGGAAGGTGTCCGCAGACATCTGGCTGAGCAGCCAGACGCCGACCGGGACGCCGATCACCCCGCCGATCACGAAGGGCAGGGCGGCGCGCCAGTCGAGCCGGCGCCAGAGCATCGGCATAATCTGAAGCTGCACGGCGAGGGAACAGCCGACGATCAGGGGCGAGATCAGCGGAGCCGGAACGACGTGGGTGTAGATGCCCAGCGTCGTCGCGGCGAAGGCGAAGCCGGCAAGCCCGCTGGCGAGCCCGCCGAGCAGCGCGCCACCGGCGACGGCGGCGATCAGCAGCGGAGCGAGGTCGGTCACCGGCGCGGTCTGCCGAAGATCACCGAGCTGGGGATCGCTAGACTGATGATCACTGGTGGGTGGTCGGATAGGCGGTCAGCAGATGGCACTTCCCGGCGCCGTCGGCCATTACGAAGAGGCGGAGGCCGTGGGCCGGAATGGCCACCGCCGTACCGCGTTCGACGAGCCGCCCGATCGGCTGCTCGAAGGCCATGCGGATCTCGGCGACGTCACCGCCCCTGGCCGTGGTCGCCCAGTCGTCCAGGTCGGTCTTGTCCGGGGCGAGGGCCAGGCCGATCACCTGCCGGGCGGTGACCCGGTCGGGGAAGGAGCTGGCGGCGGGAATCTTCGGCTCGCGCTTGAGCCGATCGATCAGCCAGGCATCGCTCTTGGCGACGTGGCGGTCGACGGTGTGGCCCCCCTTGGTTTCCTGCTCGAGGAGCCACCCGTCCTTGAGTTCTCCGGGCACGCATTCGGCCCGAGCCGCCGCATTCAGGGAAACCAGTGCCGCCGCGAAGACCGCGGCGGCAGTAACCAGTGAACGTGGCGACATCTGTGTCCTCAGCTCATGGCCTTCTGCAGGTTCTCGTCCAGCTTGGCGAGGAACTGCTGCGTGGTCAACCACGGCTGGTCCGGGCTGATCAGCAGGGCCAGGTCCTTGGTCATCGCGCCGCTTTCGACGGTGTCGATGCAGACCTTCTCCAGCTTCTGGGCGAACTCGGCCACTTCCGGCGTCTCGTCGAACTTGGCGCGGAAGGACAGACCCCGGGTCCAGGCGAAGATCGACGCGATCGGGTTGGTCGAGGTCTCCTTGCCCTGCTGGTGCTGGCGGTAGTGACGGGTCACCGTGCCGTGGGCGGCCTCGGCCTCGACGGTCTTGCCGTCCGGCGTCATCAGCACCGAGGTCATCAGGCCGAGCGAGCCGAAGCCCTGGGCCACGGTGTCGGACTGCACGTCGCCGTCGTAGTTCTTGCAGGCCCACACGAAGTTGCCGGACCACTTCAGCGCCGAGGCGACCATGTCGTCGATCAGGCGGTGCTCGTAGACGATGCCCTTGGCTTCGAACTTGGACTTGAACTCGGCGTTGAAGACCTCCTCGAACAGATCCTTGAAGCGGCCGTCATAGGCCTTGAGGATCGTGTTCTTGGTCGACAGGTAGACCGGCCAGCCGAGGTCGAGGCCGTAGTTGAAGCAGGCCCGGGCGAAGCCGCGGATCGACTCGTCCAGGTTGTACATGGCCATGGCCACGCCGCTGCCCGGGAAGTCGTAGACCTCGCGGGTCACCGGATCGCCGTTCTCCGGCTGGAAGGTGATGGTCAGCTTGCCGGGGCCGTCGACCAGGAAGTCGGTGGCGCGGTACTGGTCGCCGAAGGCGTGACGGCCGATGACGATCGGCTGGGTCCAGCCCGGCACCAGGCGCGGGACGTTCTTGCAGATGATCGGCTGACGGAACACGGTGCCGCCCAGGATGTTGCGGATTGTGCCGTTCGGCGACCGCCACATCTTCTTCAGCTTGAACTCCTCGACGCGCGCCTCATCGGGGGTGATGGTCGCGCACTTCACGCCGACGCCGTACTCCTTGATGGCGTTGGCGGAGTCGATGGTGATCTGGTCGTCCGTCTTGTCGCGGGCCTCGACGCCGAGGTCGTAGTACTTCAGGTCGATGTCGAGATAGGGGAAGATCAGTTTGTCCTTGATCATCTGCCAGATGATCCGGGTCATCTCGTCGCCGTCGAGTTCGACGATCGGCTTGGCTACTTTGATCTTCGCCATTGCGTACTCCTGAGGATGTTGGTCGGGTCGGGATTTCTGAGAGGTCGGCGGCACAATATCACCGGGCCGCCGCGGTTCAAGGCCGCCTTTACAGCCACTTGGCCTTCAGGTCGCCTTCGGGTGCGTGCCAGTTGCCGATGACGTCGAACACGCCGGCGGGGCTGTCGACGACTTTGTAGAGGCCGCGGTTCTCCTCGCGGGTGAAGCCGGCGCCGATCGTGTGCTCGATCAGGGCGAGCAGCGGCTGCCAGAAGCCGTTCACGTCGACGATGATCACCGGCTTGTCCGACAGCTTGAGCTGCGACCAGGTCAGGACCTCCATGGTCTCGTCGAGCGTGCCAAGGCCGCCCGGCAGGATGACGAAGGCGTCGGCGCGCTCGTACATGATGCGCTTGCGCTCGTGCATGCTGTCGGTGACCACCAGCTCGTTCAGCCCGGCATGGCCGACCTCGAGATGCTGGAGGAAGCTGGGGATCACGCCGATCACCTGGCCGCCGGCCTCCAGGGTGGCGTCGGCGGCCAGACCCATCAGGCCGACCCGTCCGCCGCCGTAGATCAGCGTGTCGCCGCGCCGGCCGATGATACCGCCCATTTCGGTGGCGGCGTTCTTGTAAATGTCGTCAACCCTGGAAGATGATCCGCAGAAGACGCAAATGGATTGGGGCTTTGACTTGCTCATGGGCCGTCTTTCGCACCGCCGGCCGGCAAGGTCAATCACCTGGACCGCGATTGTGTGACGCGTCCTGTAGGTTTAATGTGCGTGAAACGAAAAGGGCTGCAGCCTAATGGTTTCAAAGCCGGCAATTGTGGGCGTTATGGGCGGTGTCGCGATCCTCGCGGCGCTGGGGCTGAACTTTTGGCTGGTCCCTGGCGACGAGGAGGAACCCGCGACCAACGTGACCGCGCCGGCGCCGCCCTCCATGGGGAGCCAGCAGAGCGGGTCCTCGTCGGCATCCTCGGGCTCCGCCGGCTACGGATCGGTGCTGCCGAAGCGTGAGTCGGCGAAGAACCCGGCGGCGGGATCGACCCGCTCGACCGAGAGTGCCGCCGCCATCGCCCGGCGCAAGCCGAGCTTCGACATCGTGCGCGTCGATCCGGACGGCAACACGGTGATCGCCGGCCGGGCGAAGCCGAACGCGGAGGTCACGATCCTCGACGGCGAACGCGAGATCGGCAAGGTGACCAGCGACGAGCGCGGCGAGTGGGTGTTCCTGCCCGACCATCAGCTCGGCCCGGGCCAGTTCGCGCTGACCCTCCGTCAGTCGGGCGAGGCCGAGGATGCCGAGTCCGAGGAGGCCGTCGTTCTGGTGGTACCGGAGGCCGGCAAGGACATCGCCGGACGGGACTCGAACGAGCCCAGTCAGCCGCTGGCCATGGTCATGCCGCGGGACGAGGCCAAGGGCGGAGCCACCCGGGTGCTGCAGGCCCCCTCCGCGGGACCGGTGACGCCGGACACCACTGCTCCGGCCAAGTCGGAGACGCAGACCGCCGAGACCAAGGCCGCCGACACGACGTCGTCGAGCACCGGCCTCGCCGCGGCGAAGCCGGAAGGAACCAAACTCTCCGACACGGCCAAGGCGGCGCCTGAGGCGACCCAAACCGCGACCGCCGAGCCGAAATCCGCGCCGGGATCCGACACCAATGCGGTACCGCCGTCCACCGCGGCGGGCGACAAGCAAGCCCCTGCCGCCGTGGTGCAGGCTTTCCCGGAACCGGCCAAGGCGCCGTCTTCCGCCGACCAGCCGGCCTCCGGCGAGGTGGCGCAGTCGGGAGACGTATCGGTCGACGTGATCGAATACGACGACAAGGGAGAGGTGGTGTTCGGCGGCCGCACCGAGCCGAATGCCGATGTGGAAGTCTATATCGACAACAAGCCCGCCGGCAGCGCCACCGCCGACGCGGAAGGCCGCTGGCAGCTCAGCCCGAAGGATCCGGTGGCGCCGGGCAACTACAACCTGCGGGTCGACAAGGTCGAGCCCGGCGGCACGGTCAAGGCGCGGGTCGCGTTCCCCTTCGTGCGGGCCGCCCCGCTGAAAGGTTTGCCGAACGACCGGCTTGTGGTTATCCAGCCGGGTAACAATCTCTGGGTCATTGCGACCCGGGTGTACGGCGAGGGACTGCGCTATGTGCAGATCCACGACGCCAATCGCGATCAGATCCAGAATCCGGATCTGATCTTCCCCGGGCAGGTCTTCGGCCTGCCGACGGTGAACTGATCGACGGAAAACAGCCGTGCTGAACTCAATTCTCGTACCGATCGCCCGGGAAGGGCGACCGTTCATCGCGATTTTCGCCGTGGCGACGATCGTCCTGGCCATGATCGCCGACTGGCTCCTGGTTCCGGGGCTGATCCTGACGGCGTGGTGCGTGTACTTCTTCCGCGACCCGAACCGGGTGACGCCGGTACGCAACGGGCTGATGATCAGCCCGGCCGACGGCGTCGTCGTTTCGGTCGGCCCCGCCCCCTGGCCGAAGGAACTGGCCATGGGCGAAGGCGAGGTGCAGCGGGTCTGCATCTTCATGAACGTCTTCGACGTCCACGTGAACCGCATCCCGGTCGACGGGCGGATCGTGAAGCTCGCCTACGTTCCCGGCGCCTTCGTCAACGCCTCGCTGGACAAGGCGAGCGAGCAGAACGAGCGTCAGCTCGTGGCGATGGAGACCCGCGACGGCCGTCCGACCGCCTTCGTGCAGATCGCCGGCCTGGTGGCCCGCCGCATCGTCTGCAAGATCAGCGAAGGCCAGACCCTGCTGGCGGGCGAGCGGATGGGCATGATCCGCTTCGGCAGCCGGGTCGACGTGTACCTGCCGCCGGAGGTGGAACCCCTGGTGGCGCTCGGCCAGCGCTGCGTCGCCGGCGAGACCGTGATCGCCGATCTCGACAGCGCCGAGAAGGCGCGGGAAGGGGCGGTGCGATGAGCCGCCTGCGCCGGCGCAGAGGTCAACGCTTCAGCGGCCTGTCTTTCAACAAGCTGCTGCCGAATATCATCACCGTGATGGCGCTGTGCTTCGGGCTGTCGGGCCTGCGCTTCGCGCTGGCCGAGCGGTGGGAGTTCGCGGTCGGCATGATCCTGTTGGCGGCGGTGTTCGACGCGCTGGACGGTCGCATGGCCCGCCTGCTGCGGGCCCAGTCGAAGTTCGGCGCCGAGCTGGATTCGCTCTCGGACTTCCTGTGTTTCGGCGTCGTGCCGGCCGTCGTCGTGTTCCTGTGGTCCATGGTGGAACTGCAGAATTTCGGCTGGATGGCGGTGCTGTTCTTCGCCACCTGCTGCGTGCTGCGGCTGGCGCGGTTCAACGTGCGCCTGGACGACGACAAGCCGGCCTTCGCCTATAACTACTTCACCGGCGTCCCGGCGCCGGCCGGCGCCGGCCTGGCGCTGCTGCCGATGATCCTGGATTTCCAGTTCGAGGTCGGTCTGAAGGATGCGCCGGTCTTCGTGGCGATCTGGCTCACCGCCGTCGGCCTGCTGATGGTCAGCCAGATCCCCACGTACTCCTTCAAACAGATGAAGGTACCGCAGCGCTGGGTGCTGCCGACGCTGATCGGCGCCGGGCTGGTCATCGCCGCGGTGATCAGCGCACCCTGGTTCTCCCTTGGCATCGTGCTGATCGTCTATCTGTCGACCATCCCGCTGTCGGTGAACACCTACCGCAAGCTGCTGCGCGCGGCCGAGGAGATGTCGGAACAGCCGCATCAGGATCCGGGCGCGGCCGATGCGCCGGCACAGCCGCACTCGGAGCGCTCCAAGGCGGCGGAGTGACGGCGTGTTCGACTCGGCCCTCCGTCGGGTCATCGACCCGCCGCTGAACGCGGCCGGCCGGCGGCTCGCGGCGGCAGGGGTCTCGGCAAACGCGGTGACCGTGATCGGCTTCGGCATCGGCCTCGGCGCGATCCCGGCCCTCGCGCTCCAGCGCTACGACATCGCCCTGGTGCTGATCCTGCTCAACCGGCTGTCGGACGGGCTCGACGGGGCGGTCGCCCGAACGGCCGGGCCGAGCGACCTGGGCGGCTATCTCGACATCGTGCTCGACTTCATCTTCTACAGCGCGGTGGTGTTCGGTGTCGCCCTGGGCCGACCGGATGAGGCGGTCTTCGCCGCCTTCCTGATCTTCAGTTTCATCGGCACCGGGGCGTCGTTCCTTGCCTATGCGATCATCGCCGCCAAACGGGGCGTGACCACCGAGGCGCGAGGCCGGAAATCGATCTTCTATCTCGGCGGGCTGACCGAAGGGGCCGAGACCATCGGCTGCTTCGTCGCGATCTGCCTGTTTCCGGCGTGGTTTCCCTGGATCGCCGCGATCTTCGGCGCGATGTGCTGGCTGACGACGGCCAGCCGCATCGCTCAGGCGGTGGGGTCGTTCAAATCCTAATACCCGTCATCCCGGACGGCCCCGTCCCGGATTTAATCCGGGATTGACCCGGGGGCGGGCCGGGACCCAGCTGCACCGTCCGTTCCAGGTCCCGGCCCGCGACCGGATCGGGTCCGGTCGCGTCCGGGATGACGGTGAGGGAGTGCTACTCCGCCGCCTGCGGTTCCGGACTGCCGCCGCCGCTGCCGGCCTCCGACTTGTCCGCGCGACCGCGCTTGAAGGCCCCGCCGACCCGGTTCTTGAAGCCGTGCCAGCCGGCCGCCGCCGT
Source organism: Candidatus Endolissoclinum sp. (assembly GCA_965228445.1). Taxonomy (GTDB): domain Bacteria; phylum Pseudomonadota; class Alphaproteobacteria; order Thalassobaculales; family Thalassobaculaceae; genus Thalassobaculum. The sequence goes on from OZ245813.1 coordinate 612,530, forward strand.
GTCGCGGAACATCAGCGCGCAGGGCGTCACCAGGAGCGTGAGCACCGTGGCGAAGGCGAGGCCGTAGACGATCGCGGTGGCCAGCGCCACCCACCACTGGGTGGAGGGCGCGCCGACGCTGACGTCGCGCGAGATGAAGTCGATATTCACCTGCATGACCATGGGGATCAGGCCGAGGATCGTGGTGATCGTGGTCAGCATCACCGGCCGCAGGCGCTGGGCGCCGGTCCGCAGGATGGCGTCGCGGGTGTCCACGCAGTCCGGCCGGATCGTGTCGAAGGTGTCGATCAGCACGATGTTGTTGTTCACCACGATCCCGGCCAGCGCGATGACGCCGATGCCGGTCATGACGATGCCGAAGGGCGAGCCGGTGATCATCAGCCCGATGATCACACCGATGGTCGACATGATCACCGCCGACAGGATCAGGAAGGCGGAGTAGAAGCTGTTGAACTGGGTGACCAGGATGATCGCCATGATGAACAGGGCGACGCCGAACGCCTTGACCAGGAAGGCCTGGGCCTCCTGCTGCTCCTCGTCCTCGCCCTTGAAGGTCGCCTCGACATTGGCCGGCAGCGGGTTGCCGTCGAGCCACTGGCGCAGTTCCAGGACCTTGTTGTTCGGCAGGACGCCGTCGAGCACGTCGGCCTTCACGGTGATCGCCTCGCGGGTGTCGACCCGTCGGATCTTGCCGGTCTTCGGCTCGGCGTTGCGCTCCATGAAGTTGGAGATCGGCACCAGTCCCTTCGCGGTCTCCAGGCGGATCCGGTCGAGCTGCTGCAGGGTGCGGTAGGCCTCCGGATAGCGCACGACGATGTCGATCTCCTCGTCGCTGTCGTTCGGCCGGTAGTCGGTGATCTTGAGCCCCTTGGTGACGAGCTGCACATACTGGCCGGCGAGCGAGACGTCCGCCGCGTAGCGGGCCGCCTTCGTGCGATCGATCGTGATCTCCCACTCGATGCCGGGGACGTCGCGGGTGTCCTCGAGATCCTTCAGGCCCTGCATCGAGCGGAACTTCGCCACCGCAATTTCCGCCGCCTCGTTCAATGCCTCCCGGTCGCGTGACCGGAGCTGGAGCTGAACCGGTTTGCCGGTCGGCGGGCCGCTCTCCTCCTCGCGGGGCTCGACCACGATGCCGGCCATATCCCGGGTCCGCTCGGCGATCTCGGCCAGGATCTGGCTGGCCGGGGGGCGTAGCTGCCAGTCGGCGAACTCGATCTGGATGCTGCCGATCACATCGTCGGCGACTTCCTCCCCGCCACCCTGCCGGGCCGAGCCGACATAGGTGTAGAGCGACTTGAAGCCGCCCACATCCATGACCACCCGCTCCACCGGCAGAACCAGGTCCAGCTTCTCCTCCACGGACAAGTTGCCCCGGGCGTGGACATAGACCTGAGCGAGGTCCGGTTCGACCTCGGGGAAGAACTCGATGCCGTTGCCGTGGGTCGCGTAGTAGTACTGGACGCCGACCAGGGTGGCGATCGCCAGCAACAGCACGGTCCCGGGCATCCGCAGGGCCCCGTTCAGCACCTTGAGGTAGGCTCCGGTGAAGCCCTTGATGTCGCGCAGGTCGCCGGTCTCCGCGGCGGCGAGCTGGCGGCGCTCCGCCTCGTTGGAGGCGCTCGCCTTGCCGATCTGCGCGCCCAGGGCCGGCACGAAGATCAGCGCCATCAGCAGCGAGGCCGACAGGGTCGCGAGCAGGGTGATCGGCAGGAACTTCATGAACTCGCCGACCACGCCGGGCCAGAACAGCAGCGGGAAGAACGCCGCCAGCGTCGTGGCGGTCGAGGCGGTGATCGGCCAGGCCATGCGCTGGGCCGCCTGGCGGTAGGCCTCCAGCTTCGTCGCGCCCTCAGCCATCTTGCGGTCGGCGAACTCGGTCACCACGATGGCGCCGTCGACCATCATGCCGACCGCCAGGATCAGGCTGAACAGCACGACGATGTTGATGGTCAGACCGAGCGACGACAGCACCAGGATGCCGAGCAGGAACGAGCCGGGAATGGCGATGCCGACCAGACCGGCGGTGCGGATTCCCAGAGCCCCGACGATCACGATCATCACCAGCAGAATCGCGCTCATCACGTTGTTCTGCAGGTCGCTCAGCATCAGGCGGATGTTGTCCGACTTGTCCTGGCTGAAGGTGACGGAGATGCCTTCCGGCAGATGGGGCTTCGCCTCGTTCACCACGGCACGGACATACTCGATCGTCTCGATCACGTTCTCGCCGGAACGCTTGGAGACCTCCAGGGCAATGGCCGGTTCGCCATTGAGCCGGGCGTAGGTCTCCCGGTCCTTGAAGCTGCGCTGCACCGTGCCGATGTCGCGGATGCGCACGACGGCATCGCCATTTGCCTTCAGCGGCTGGTCGAGAATGTCGAGAACGTTCTCGTAGAGACCGGGCACCTTGATCGGGAAGCGGCCGGTTCCGGTGTCCAGCGCACCAGCGGCGATCAGGTTGTTGGAGCGCGCCACCATGTCCAGCACGTCGGCGGCCTGCAGCCCGTAGGTTTCCAACCGGATCGGGTCGATCACCACCTCGACCAGTTCCTCGCGCTGTCCGGCAAGATTGGCCTCCAGCACAGAGGGAATTCCTTCCACCGCGTCGCGCAGTTCCTGTGCGGTTCGCAGCAGGATCTGTTCCTCCACATTTCCGGACAGGGTGACGACGAGTACGGGGAACAGGGAGAAGTTGATCTCGTGGACGGTCGGCTCGTCGGCGTCTTCTGGTAGCTCTGGTTTGGCGATATCGACCCGCTCGCGCACGTCGTCCAGCGCCTGATCGGCGTTGAAGCCGGCGTCGAACTCCAGGGTGACGTTGGCGCCGCCTTCATACGCCGTGGACCGCAGTTCCTTGATGCCTTCGATCGAGCGAAGTTCCTGCTCCATCGGGCGCAGCAGCAGCCGCTCGGAATCCTCCGGCGAGATGCCCTCGAAGGTCATCGAGACGTAGATGATCGGGATGTTGACGTCCGGATCCGCTTCCTTGGGAATCTCGATATAGGACACCGTGCCGGCAATCAGGATCAGCAGCAGCGCCGACAGGGTCGTGCGGCTGCGCGACAGCGCGGCGGAGATCAGCGCCTTCATGAGCTGGCCTCGCCGCCGGCGGGCACCGGCTCGACGACGTCGCCGTCCTCCACCAGATCCTGGCCGACCACGATGACCCGGACGCTTTCCGGCAGGCCGCCGACCCAGGTGCCGTTATCGTCGATGCCGATGATCGTGACCGGCGCGAACCGGGCCCGGTCCTCGTCGTCGACCGTCATGACGCCGACCCGGCCGAGCTCGTCCAGACGGAAGATCGAGGGCGTGACCCGGTGGGCGTTGGTCGAAGGCAGGTCGATCCTGATCTCCGAGGACAGGCCCTGGCCGAACCTGTTCGCCGGGTTGTCGACCTCGATCTCCAGCCGGAAGGTCCGGGTGGCATCGTCGGCAACGGCGGAGACGTAGCTGACCACGCCGATCAGATCGGCGCCGGTCGACAGCCGGGCATGGGCCGGCATGCCGACCTGGATCAGCGGCGCCTGGCGCTCGGCGATCTGGGCGGTGATCAGCAGCGGGTCCAGTTCCACGACCGTGGCGACCTCGTCTCCGACGGCCACGTAGTCGCCGACCTCGACCATGCGGTCGTCCAGGATCCCCCGGACCGGAGCCTGGATGTTGGTGCGCTCCAGATCGACCTCGATCGTCCGCCGCTCGGATTTCGCGGCTTCGAGCTCGGCCTTCGCGCCGGCCAGGGTGGTCTCGGCCTGGAAGCCTTTCGCGGCGAGCTTGGAGGCGGCGTTGTGCTCCATCTGGCGCTGCGCGATGCGGGCCTTCGCCTCCTCGAGGCGGGCCGAGCGGTCGGCCTCGTCCAGGCGCACGATCTGCGTCCCGGCCGCGACCGCCGCGCCCTTGGCCGTCGGGGTGGCGACGACCCGGCCGGCGGTCTCGGCCTTCAGGGTCACGATCCGCACCGCCTCGGTGTGACCCGAGGTGACGACGGAGGCGACGAAGGGAGCGGCCGTCAGCGCGCGGACCCGGACGCGGGTGAGGGCGTCTTCCGGCGGGGCCGTGATCTTCGGGGCGTCCTGCGACGCGGTGGCCGGCTTCTCGCCCATCTGACCGGAGGCGATCCAGGCGACGGCTGCGACCGCCAATATGCCGGCCAGAACGATGGATCCTTTGATGCGCATGCCGGGGTCCTACTCAGCTGCTTCGGGGCGCCGGGCGCGATACGCGCGCAGGTCCGCGATCAGGGTGTCTTTGTTGCTCTCGAGATAGTCTGCGGCCGCACGATAGAGGGCGACGCCGAAGCCGGCGACGGTCTCACGACCAGGGTCGCCGCTGCAGTCGACGTCGGCCCTCAGGGCGATTTGTTCGGCGATATGCTCCTGCTTGGCGCGGTACCAGGCGACGCGCTCGTCGATCAGCTCGATCACGCGGGCTTCGGGCAGGCGGATGGCGAAGAACAGCAGAAACAGGAAGTCGGAGCGGAAGATGTCCGGCTCCGGCATCGCCGTCAGGGCCTCGTCGACCACCGCGTTGCCGGCGGGGGTGATGGAATAGACCTTCTTGTCGGGCCGGCCGTCCTGTTCCTGGGCGCGCGCCTCCACCAGCCCCTCGGACAGCAGCCGGGAGAGGGCGGGATAGATCGACCCGAAGCTCGCGCTCTGGAAATGCGCGAACGGGCCTTCCTCGAACATCTTCTTGATCTCGTAACCGGTCGCTTCGCCCTTGGTCAGAACGGCGAGGCAGAGGGTGCGGACATCCATGGGCGCGAACACCTGTAGCTATCGGCTAGTTACATATCCAGCCGATATATGCTGCCGCGATATATGAAAATCAACAGTCACGCGCGGACAGCCCGCCCAGGGGCGGCTGAATACCGGTTCCGGTCGATGTCAGGAGCGATCGGGCAAAAAGAAACGGCGGCGCAGAAGCTGCGCCGCCGTTCGAATACTTGTCGCGTCGGTCGAACCTCAGAGCGGGCTGAGATCCTCTGCCGCCATCTTCCCGTTGCGCTGCGGCTTCAGCTCAAAGGCGATAGCCTGACCTTCATCGAGGCCCTGCAGACCAGAGCGCTGAACAGCGGTGATGTGAACGAACACGTCCGCGCCGCCGTCGTCCGGCTTGATGAACCCGTAACCCTTAGTGGTGTTGAACCACTTTACCGTGCCAGTGGCCATTCGATATGCACTCCACGTGATGCGTCCACCAATCTTGAAAGTACACCCTCTCAGGACGTTCGAGGGGCCCTCAAAAGGCTACCGCACGCACGTGGGACGACGTCTCGTCCCGTCTCCTCAGACGATGCCAGTCCCACCGGGACTTTGCCGATTCGTAAAGGTTAACGGAGAAATTGTCGATCAACAATATTTGAAACTGCTGTGACAGGCCGAGGAGAGCGTCGGCCGGGCTTCAGTTTCTTTTGAGATTTTTTAACAATATCCGTGGGTTGCATGGGGTCATTCATGTCGACCACTGCGGTATTTTCGCACCAGTCGACTCGCGTCAAAGGGCGTTCCGGGGCGGTCGGGCGGCTGTCGCTTCGTTAAGAAACGGCTCGATCGTCTCGGCTTTACCCCGTCCCGGGAAACCGCAGCTTCTAGAACTTCTCCACCCAGGGCCGCAGCTCGATCTCCCAGGCCCAGGCGCTGCGGTGCTGCTGGACGAACTGCCAGTAAGTCTCGGCGATCGCGTCCGGGTCGAGCGTGCTGTCGTCCTCCTTGGTCCCGTAGGAGGACGCGATCCCGCCGTCGATCACGAAATGGCCGACATGGATCCCCTGCGGGTGCAGTTCGCGGGCCAGCGCCTGGGCAAGGCCGCGCAGGGCGAACTTGCCCATGGCGAAGCTGGAGGAATTGGGAAACCCCTTCACGCCGGCCGAGGCGCCGGTGAAGAGCAGGGCGCCCCGGTTCTTCGGCAGCATCCGCTTCACCGCCTCCTGCGCCGCCAGATAGGCGCCGTAGCCGGTGATCTGCAGGGCGTCGCGCACCTTGTCCGGATCGGTCTCGTGCACCGGGCCGCGGACCCGGGCGGACGGGTTGTAGACCACGACCTCGGGCTCGCCGAGATCGCGGTCCACGGACGAGAAGAGGGCCGCCATGTCCTGGGGCGAGCCGGCGTCGCAGGCGTAGGCCCTGGCATCGGTCTCTTTCGCCAGTTCGGCCAGCTTGTCGGCGTTGCGGGCGGCGAGCGCCACCTTGTAGCCGTTGGTCGCGAACTTGCGGGCGAGCGAGGCGCTGAGGCCAGCGCCCGCGCCGATGATGAGCGCGGTCTTCTCGGACATGACGTTCCCCCAATTGGTTTGGCCGTTGGTTCGGCGTCAGCCTTTCTTAGGGCCGCGCGTCGCCGTCGGTCTAATCACATCCCAGGGTTCGGGCATCTCGCCGACCGGGACCTCGATGATGGTCGGGCGGCGGGCGGCGAAGGCTTCCTTCACCTGAACCTCAAGCGCTTCCGGCGTTTCCGCCCGGCGTCCGTCGGCGCCATAGGCCTCGGCCAGTTTGACGAAGTCCGGGTTTGTGAACGTTGACGCGATGACCCGGTTGTCGTGCAGGTTTTTCTGCATGCGCAGGACGTTGCCATAGGCGCCGTCGGCGAAGACCACCGCGACCAGCGGCAGGCCGTGATGCACGGCCGTGGCGATCTCGTTGGAGGTGAACATGAAGCCGCCATCGCCATTGACCGACAGCACCGGCTTGTCCGGATGGGCCGCCTGCACGCCCAGCGCGGTGGCGTAGCCATAGCCGAGCGTGCCCTGGTAGCCGGGGGTGACCATCTGGCGCGGCCCGTAAACCGGGAAGCCGATGCGGCTGACGTAGCCGACCTGGGTGAACTCGTCGACGAAGTAGCCGTTCTCCGGCAGGGCGCGCCGCAGCGCGTCCAGGAAGGCCATCTGCGGGCCGCAGAGATCGTGGAACCGCTGCCAGTAGCGGGCCTTCAGCGCGGCGAACTCGTCGGATCGGGAGGCGCGGGCGGCATTGTGCTTCGGCAGGGCCGCCAGGATCGCGCGGGTCGCGGTGTCGGCGTCGGCCAGGATGCCGATCTCCGGCTTGGCGATGCGCACCAGCTCGGTCGGATCGAGGTCGATATGGATGATCTTCAGCTCGTCGTCGGTGCCCCACATCATCCGTTCCGGCTGCATGCGGCAGCCGATGCCGATGGCGACATCGCAGGTCGACCAGTATTCCGCACCGGCCGGATGGGGCAGGGCATAGGGCGAGCGCTCGTCGATCACGCCGCGGCCGTTCTGGTAGGACACCACCGGCGCTTCCAGGGCGGCCGACAGCTCGCGCACCGCCTCGGCTGCGTCGTAGGCACCGCCGCCGACCAGGATCATCGGGTTCTTCGCCTTGCCCAGCAGCTTCGCCGCCGACTCGATCAGGTCGGGATCGGCCTCCGGGTGGCGGATCTCATGGGGCGCGACGGGAGCCACCATGGCGCGCTGTTCCAGCACATCCATCGGCACTTCCACCGCGGCGGGGCGCGGGCGGCCGGAATACATGGCGCGGAACGCGTCGGCGACGACGCCCGGCACCTCGCTCGGGTGATCGGCCCGCCCGGCGTATTTGGTCAGCCGCTCCAGGATCCCGAGCTGGTCCGGGATTTCGTGCAGCATGCCGTAGCCGCGGCCCATGGCGCCGGACAGGATCTGCCCGGTCAGCGCCAGAACCTTGGCGCTGCATCCGTAGGCGGTCGATAGGGCCGCGCCGGTGTTCAGGATGCCCGGACCGGGCACGACGGCATAGGCGCCGACCTTGCCGGTCGACTGGGCCCAGCCGAAGGCCATGTAGGCCGTACCCTGCTCGTGGCGGGCGTTCAGCACGCGGATCTCGTTGGAATGGTCGTGGAACGCGTTGAAAAGGTGGTCGAGCTGGATGCCGGGCAGGCCGAACACGGTGTCGATGCCGTGGGCGGTCAGCGCGTGGACCATGGCTTCACCACCGGAGATCGGGGTGCGGGGAGAGCCGTTCATGGATGGAGCCTCGTTCTTGTTTGTCGTTTTTCTTTGATGGTTACGCCCGGGCGTCGCGGATCGCCCGCCAGACCTTCTCCGGGGTGAGGGGCAGGTCCACATGCTCCACCCCCAGCGGGCGCAGGGCGTCGACCACGGCATTGACGATAACGCCGGGGGCGCCGATCGAGGAGACCTCGCCCACCCCCTTGGCGCCGATCAGGCTGTTCGGGCTGGCGGTCGGCGCCCAGTGCAGGTCGAACAGCGGCATGTCGTCGGCCCGGGGCAGGGCGTAGTCCATCAGCGAGCCGGACAGCACCTGGCCGGACTCCGGGTCGTGCACCATCGCCTCCATCAGCGCCTCGCCGATGGCCTGGCCGATGCCGCCATGGAGCTGGCCGCGGGCGGTCTGCTCGTTGATCACCCGGCCGAGGTCGTCGATGCCGCTGAACCGTTCGATGCGGACATGGCCGGTATCGGGATCGACCTCCACCTCCACGGCGTAGGAGCCGTTGGGGAAGGTGGTGTGCAGCCCTTCGAAATCGAGCTGGGCCATGCAGCCGGTGCCGAGATCGCCGTCATACTGCTCCGGCGGGACGGTCTCCCAGCCGGCGGCGACGTCGGCGAGACTGATCCGGCGGTCGGTGCCGGCGATGCGGAAATCGCCGAGCCCGTATTCGATATCGACGGGAGCCGCCTCCAGCAGATGGCCCGCGACCTGCTTGGCCTTGTCCAGCATGTGCAGGGCGGTGCGGTGGACCGTGTTGGCGGCGATCGGCATCAGGTTGGAACCGCCGGTGCCGCCGCCCTTGGTGAGGAAGTCGCTGTCGCCCTGTTCGACCCGGATGCGCTCCACCGGGATCTCCAGGGTCTCGGCGGCGACCATGGCCAGGGCGGTGCGGTGACCCTGTCCGGAATCCTGGGTGCCGGTACGCACCAGAACCGAGCCGTCGGGGAGGGCCCGTACTTCCGAGCGTTCGGCGACCGAACCGCCGGTGGCGTGCATGTGGGTGCCGATGGCGAAGCCGCGGCGCCTGCCACTGCGCGCGCTGTCTTGCTTGCGCCGGCCGATGCCTTCGGCCTCGCTGATCTCGTGGATGCGGGCGAAGACGTTGGGGAAGTCGCCGCCGTCGATCGTCTCGCTCATCGCGGTGGTGTAGGGGAGCAGGTCCGGGGTGATCAGGTTGCGCCGGCGCAGCTCCATCCGGTCGATGCCGAGCCGGTCGGCGGCCACGTCGATCAGCCGCTCCAGGGTGCCGCCGCTCTCCGGTTTGCCGGCGCCGCGATAGGCGTCGGTGGTCATGGCGTTGGTGAAGACGCCGCGCACCCGGTAGTGCATGCCGGGAATGCGGTAGCAGTGGCCGAAGGTCCGCACCGCTCCGCCGGTGACGATGGCCGGGTTTACCGCGTTCCAATAGGCGCCGATATCGGCCAGCGCGTCGATCCTGAAGCCGAGGAACCTGCCGTCGGCATCCAGGGCGAGGGCGGCGCGGTCGACCCGACCGCGGCCCATGGCGTCGGACACGAAGCTCTCGGTGCGCGAGGCCTGCCAGGCCACCGGGCGTCCCGTCGCCTTCGCGGCGGCCAGCACCAGGACCTGCTCCGGATAGGGCCAGATCTTGACCGCGAAGCTGCCGCCCACGTCCTCGGTGACGACGCGGACGAGGTCGGCCTCCACCCCCAGGTATTGGGCCATCGCCCCCTTCAGCGACATCACGCCCTGGGACGGGGTGGTGAGCGTGTAGCGCCCGGTCTCCGGATCGAAGGCGCCGATGCAGCCGCGGGTCTCGATCGGCTGGATGGCGACGCGCGGGTGGCGCACGGTCAGCTCGATCACATGGGCGGCGGCGGCGAAGGCGGCCTCGGTCTCTTCCCGGTTGCCCTTGCCCCAATCGATGGCGACGTTGCCCGGCACCTCGGGCCAGATCTGCACCGTGCCTTCGAACGCGGCCTCCGGATCCGTGACGCTCGGCAACTCGTCGACATCCAGGAGGATCGCCTCCAGCGCGTCCTCGGCCGCAGCCTCGGTCTCCGCCAGGATCGCGGCGACCGGCTGGCCGACATATTTCACCTCGCCCTCGGCCAGGACCGGGCGGCGCGGCTCCGCCATGGGGGTGCCGTCGGCGTTGTCGACGGGCGACAGCGCGGTCATCGGGCCGACCCCGAGGTCGACCAGGTCCGCCGCGGTCAGAACGGCGACAACCCCCGGCAGCGCCCGGGCGGCCTCCACATCGAGCTCCGCGATCGTGCCGTGGGCCGCGGGGGAACGGAGGACGCGCATCGCCAGGGCATCGGCCGGGCGGACGTCCTCCACGTAGCGGCCCCCGCCGGTCAGCAGTCGGGCGTCTTCAAATCGATACATGGAGGGCCTGCGGTGAGTGGTCCGGGAGGCGCGAGCACCGGGCCGCGCCGTCCGGGAGCGTCGCATGCGCCCATGGCCGATTGCCAGCGTTTTGCTTTAAGGGTCTGTAAACCAAAATGGTCGATATAGTATTGGTCCCAACAGCAGGCCTTTGGTCCGATGGCGTCAAATCTTCCGAAAAACATCGAACAGTTGTTAAAGGAAGCCACCAAGGGCGTGGACCGCGTGGAGTCGTTCCGTGCTTACGTCAAGCTGCTGGATACCAGCTACAAGACCGGCGAGAAGCTGGGTGGAGAACTGCGCAAGCAGGAGCGGAACTACAGCAAGCTGAAGGAGGACAAGACCTTCTTCGACCGGCACCGCGCCAAGGTAGACATTCTGATCAAGGCCATGCGGGACACCTACACCAACTCCACCAAGGCGCTGCGGACCCTGGAGGAACTGGCTCAGCATTATCCGGCGCAGTATGTCTTCGATGTGTGCAATCTCGGATCCTACCGACTCGGAGCGGTCCAGGGCTGGGCCATCCTCGGCATCCAGTCGGCGTCGCGCATCGAGGCGGACCAGAACTACGTCAACGCGGTGATCCCGGCGATCGCGCAGGTACTTCCCAATCACCGCGACTATGTGGAACTCCGCAACGCCGGAATCGAAGAGCGGATCCAGACCGAACTCGACAAGTTAAACGAGATGCGTCGGGTGAAAGCCGAAATCGACACGGGCCTGCCCAAGTGGAGCGAGGCAATGAAGGCGCTGGCGGAGGAGATGAAATCCGACGATCTGGCGCTTCTGAACCAGCAGGAACGGGAAGTTCAGGAAAAATTGATGTCAGGCACCGTGTTTAAGTTTGCCAATAGCGCATGAGTACCTAAATACGTCGCATAGACTCTCAAAAGCATCGCGGGCGCCAATCCGCGGGTATGGAGATCGCCATGACGACGACCCCCAATCTCGCGGCAGGAAAGCCTACGCTTGCCGCCCTTTTCCATCATGAAGCCGCCCCGGGCGTTCTGCTGGCCATCGCTGCGGTCATCGCCCTGATCGCCGACAATTCCGTCTTCGCCGGACTTTACGATCGGCTGCTGCTCGCCTTCGTTTCCGTGACGATCGAGGATGTCGGGATCGAGAAGCCGCTGCTGCTCTGGATCAACGACGGCCTCATGGCGATCTTCTTCTTCCTGGTCGGGCTGGAGATCAAACGCGAGGTGGTGCAGGGCAAGCTCTCGTCGCTGCGCGCGGCGAGCCTGCCGGCCTTCGGCGCCGTGGGCGGCATGGTCGTTCCGGCGCTGATCTACGTCGCGCTGAACGCCGCCACGCCGGAGACCCTCGGCGGCTGGGCGATCCCCGCCGCCACCGACATCGCCTTCGCGCTGGGCGCGCTGGCGCTGGTCGGTTCGCGCGCGCCGGCCGGGCTGAAGATCTTCCTGCTGGCCCTGGCGGTGCTGGACGATCTCGGTGCCATCGTGGTGATCGCGCTGTTCTACACGTCCAACCTGTCGCTCGGCGCGCTGGGCATTGCGGCCGCCGGTTTTGCCGTGCTGCTCGCCATGAACCTGCTCGGAGTCAAGCGGATCGGCCTCTACATCGTGGTCGGCCTGGTGATCTGGGTGGCGGTGCTGAAATCGGGCGTCCATGCCACCCTGGCCGGCGTGATCGTGGCCTTCACCCTGCCGTTGCGCGGCAAGGAGGGGGAATTCCGCGAGGGCGGGTCGCCCCTGGAGGTGCTGGAGCACGTGCTGCACCCCTGGGTCGCCTTCATGATCCTGCCGCTGTTCGCCTTCGCCAACGCGGGTGTTCCGCTCGCCGGCATGTCGCTGTCCGATCTGTTCGCGCCGGTGCCCCTCGGCATCGCCGCCGGTCTGGTGGTCGGCAAGCCTGTCGGTATCCTCGGCGCGTGCTGGATCGCGGTGCGGCTCGGCTGGGCCAACCTGCCGGAAGGCGTAACCTGGCTGAAGCTCTACGGCGTCTCCCAACTCGCCGGCATCGGTTTCACCATGTCGCTGTTCATCGGCACCCTGGCCTTCGCCGACGCCGAGATCCAGGCGGCGGTGCGTATCGGCGTGCTGGGCGGCACCATCGTGTCGATCGTTCTCGGCATGAGCGCCCTGGCCTGGGCGCTGAAGGACAAGTCCGGCGCGGCCGACACCCGTCCCGCCACCCCGGCTGAGGCCCCCTGAAACGCGTCACGGCCGGAGGCGAGCCTCCGGCCGTGACGTCTTTGGGCGTGCATCGGGAAGTGGACGTCAGCGCCCGCCTTTCTCCGGGTGCAGGACCAGGTCTTCGGGCATGTCCACTTCCATCGCCAGCAGGTGGAAGGCGAAGGACTTGCCGTGGGTGTCCAGATTGAGCGCGCCGTTCACCCCGCCCTCCAGCACGTCGTCGATGACGAAGTTGAACGCCGGAAAGGTCGGCAGCTCGTAGCGGGTCACCCCGCTGGCGCCCTTATGGGCGAAGTGCTGCTTCACCGCCGCCTCCGTCACCTGCTCGCGCAGGAAGGGGAAGGCCTCGTCGTGATAGGGGATCAGGCTGATGTTGATCCGGTTGCCCTTGTCGCCGGTACGGCCGTGGGCGACCTCGTGCAGCGGGACGCGCAGAACGCGGCGGGTCTTGGTGTCACTATCGGCGGCCATCAGGCGTTCTCCTCGACGAGACGGGCGGAGGCCGAAACCTTGGCGCGGTCGACCAGAATGGACGCGGTGGTGATCTGCGGGACGATGCGGTGCCGCACCCCGCCGCCGCCGGCCGGGCCGGAGCAGTAGAGCGACAGAACCTCGTCGGCGATCCACTGGGCGATCTGCTTGTCCGGCCCCTTGGTCGCCATGCGCACCCGATATTCCCCGTCGTCGTTCCAGTCGGCGCCGCCGCGCAGGGCGCCGCCGTCGCCGTCGAAGGTGGAGACGGTGCCGATCAGATCGAACCGCAGCGGCCAGTTGGTGCCGAGATCGCGGGCCCGGGTCCGCAGCACGTCGATGGCGAGCTCGGCCCGCCGCCGGGCGTTCGGGCCGGCATAGGTGATCTCGCCTTCGCCGAGCCAGCCGCCCTCGAAGCTGACGGTCGCCTTGAGGGTCGCCGGGCGCTGCTTGCCTTTCGCTCCGGTGATCTTCACCCGGTCCTGGCCGACCTCCTCGATCCGCACGCCGGTGATGTCCAGCACCACGTCGGGCGTGAGGTAGTTGCCGGGATCGTGCATCTCGTACAGGAGCTGCTCCTTCACCGTGCGGTGGCTGACCAGCCCGCCGGTCTTGTCGGCCTTGGTGACGGTCACCGTGCCGTCGGCCTCGACCTCGGCGATCGGGAAGCCGACATGGCCGAAATCGGGGACATCCTTGTAGCCCGGGTCGGCGAAGTAACCGCCGGTGACCTGGGCGCCGCATTCCAGCAGGTGGCCGCACATGGTGCCGGCAGCGATCCGGTCGAGGTCGTCGAAGGTCCAGCCGTGCTCGTGGATCAGCGGACCCAGCGCGAGGGCCGGATCGGCGCAGCGGCCGACCACCACCACGTCGGCGCCCATCGCCAGCGCGTCGGCGATCGCCTGGGCGCCGAGATAGACATTCGCGGCGACCAGCTTGCCCTCGGGCATCTCCAGTCCCTCGACCGCCTTGTGCCCCCGGATATCGCCTTCGCTCATCACCGTGGTCAGGTCGTCGCCCTCCACGACCGCGACCTTGAGGCCGGCCACACCCTCTTCCCTGGCCATCTCCAGGATGCGCCTGGCGCCGGCTCCCGGATTGGCGGCGCCGAAATTGGAGACGATCTTGATGCCGGACGCCTTCGCTTTGGCCAGCACGGGGCGCAGGATGCGCTCCAGATAGGGCGAATAGCCCTTGGACGGATCCTCGATCTTCGCCTGCTGCGCCAGCGCCAGGGTGCGCTCGGCCAGGGTCTCGTACATAAGGTAGCGCGGCCCCTCGCGGGTGGCCAGCGTGGCGACGATGGGGATGGCGGCGTCCCAGCGGTCGCCGGCGAAGCCAGCTCCGCAGCCGATATGGACGGTCTTGCCCGACACGGTTTCCTCACTTGTGCTTGATGGATCCTTCTTGGTTGCCGTGAGGGTAGACCCGGCGGAGGACGGGCGTCGAGAGGTGGAAAGCCTCCCTCGCGGCGGAGGTCGGCGAGTCTGCCGGTTGTGACTGGAAATGCGGTTTCATGGGGCGGGCGGCGGCACGGACGTTGCGACGCGTGGGGTTATGTATCTTTTTATCGAGTTTCAATCGATCCGGACTCGCAACGAGTTCGGCGGATGATTCCGGGTTCAGGAGGAAGCGGCGGAATGGGATGATGGCCGAAACCACAAACGGAGCGAACGCCATGATCGACACCCTGGTCGGCGATATCCGCCGCATTCTGCGCGACGAGCCGGCGGGGGATGTCCTGCTTGCGGCGCTGGTGAACCGGCTGGCGCCCTTGGCCGAGGACACGTCCTGGATCGGCCAGGAGCTTTACGAGACCGACGCGACCCAGGGCTTCAGCATCTCCGTGCTGCACGAGGAACCGGGTGACGGCTTCCTGCTGGAGACGGTCTGCTGGGAACCGGGCCGCGGGGTGGCGCCGCACGACCATCAGACCTGGGGCGTGGTGATGGGGCTCACCGGCGAGGAGATCAATGTCGACTGGCGGCGCACCGACGACGGCTCGGAGCCGGGCAGGGCAGCACTCGAGCAGGCGGGAGAGACGGTGGTAACCGGTGGGGTGGTGAAGACCTTCCGCCCGGATGAGATCCACAGCATCCGCAACGCCTCGGCTGGACCGTCGCTGTCGCTCCATCTCTACGGCCGCAGCCTGGCGAAAACCGACCGCAGCGAGTTCAACCCGCTGGCGGGGACGGTCGTTCCGTGTCCGAAACGGGTGCGACGGGAAGCGTAGGGCGTTCCAAGCTCCGACCAATCCCCTTCGGCACACCCCGGCTTTCGGCCGGGGCTGCTCAGGGTAGTGAGGTCTGGGGGATGGGGCATCGGGTTTCAGTTCAGTTCCCGCTTCAGGATCTTGCCCGTCGCGTTCATCGGCAGGGCATCCCGGAACTCGACGATGCGGGGGTATTTGTGCGCACCCATCTGCCCGCGGGCCCAGTCGATCAGGCCCCTTTCGCAGATCGACGCTCCCGGCGCCCGAACGGCGACGGCCTTCACCTCCTGGCCGTGCTCCTCGTGCGGCACGCCGATGACGGCGACCAGCGAGATCTCCGGGTGGGTGATCAGGATCTCCTCGACCTCGCGCGGATAGACGTTCATCCCGTTGCGGATGATCATCTCCTTCTTGCGGTCGACGATGAACAGGTAGCCGTCGGCGTCCAGCAGGCCGATATCGCCGGTATGGAACCACCCGCCGCGGAATGCCTCCGCCGTCGCCTCCGGGTCGTTGAGATACCCCTTCATCACGCAATGCCCGCGCACCACGACCTCGCCGCGTTCGCCGCGTGGCATCTCGGCGCCGTCATCTCCGACGATCCGCACCTGCACGCCCCAGAGCGGCGTGCCGACCGAGCCCGGCTTGCGCGGCCGGCCCGGCGCGTGGGTGGTGGCGGCCGGTGAGGTCTCGCTCAGCCCGTAGCCCTCGCGGATCTCGGTGCCGAAGCGGGCGTCGAAGCGGCGCATGATGTCGACCGGCATCGACGCGCCGCCCGAGGTCACGCCGCGGATGCTGGCGAAGGCCTGCCAGCCGATCCCCTGCTTCTCCGCGTGGGCCAGCATCGCCCAGTACATGGTCGGGACCCCGGAGAAGCGGGTCGCCCCTTCGTGTTCGATCAGCCGCAGCACCGTGGCGGCATCGAACCTCGGCACCAGGACGAGGGCGGCGCCGCCGGAGAGGCCGGCCGCCATCTGGCAGATCTGACCGAAGATGTGGAACAGCGGCAGGGCGACCAGCAGCACCTCGTCGTCGCCCCAGGCGCCGTTGTTGCGGATCATCAGGGCGTGGATCAGCAGGTTGGAATGGGTGAGCTCCGCCCCCTTCGGCCGTCCCGTCGTGCCCGACGTGTAGACCACCACGGCGGTGTCGTCGGCGCGCCGGTTGACGGTGTCGAACCGGCCGTCACCCGCCTCCAGTGCGTCCAGCCCGGGGTGGCTGTCGGCGGGACGGGCGCCGTCCTCCCCGGCGATCCAGGCGAACAGGCGGCAGCTCTCCGTCCGGTCGAACGCCGCCAGGCCCTCGCGGCCGATCGGTGCCGTCTCGGAGCCGACATGGCACAGCAAAGCCACCGCGCCGGAATGGCGGAGCATGTAGGCGATCTCCTCGGCCTTCAGCAGCAGGCTGATCGGCAGGACGGTGGCGCCGGTCTTCAGGATCGCGAAATAGGCGGTGGGGAAGGCGGGAACGTTGGGGCAGGCGAGTGCGACGATGCTGCCGGGCCCGATGCCGCGCGCCGCGAGCCCCGCGGCCAGGCGGTTCGCGCCGTGCTCCAGTTGCCGGTAGGTCAGCCGGCGCGTGCCGCAGATCACGGCCTCGCGGTCCGGGTACAGGCTCGCGGAGGCTTCCAGCGCATGGGCCAGATTGACCATTGTCACGCTCACACTCCTCCCGATTGTATTTTTGCGCCTGCTTATGTTTTCGCGATAGCGTCGCGGGCTTCGTGTCGTCTGGCAAGCGCCCGCGCGGCCTGATATCGAAGATCCGAAGCGCATGGCCCTGGGCATTTGACCTGCGGCACATGGCTCAAGGCAGAAGACCGAACCGGAGAGGAAACGAGATGAGCGCCGTGATCGAAGAGCGCCGCGGGCGCATCGCCCTGCTGCGGCTGAACAACCCGCCGGTCAACGGCCTGGGCTGGCCGGTGCGCGAGGGGCTGGACGCCGCGGTCGCGCGCCTCGGTGACGATCCGGAGGTCGACGGCATCGTGCTGACCGGCGACGGGCGGATGTTCTGCGCCGGGGCGGATATCCGCGAGTTCGGTACCACGCCGCCGGCCCATGTGCGCCGTCTCACCCCGATCCTCGACGACATGGAAGGATCGGACAAGCCGGTGGTCGCCGCCATCCACGGGGTCGCCGCCGGCGGCGGGATGGAGCTGGCGCTCGGCTGCCACTACCGGGTCTGCGGACCGAAGACCAAGCTCGGCCTGCCCGAGGTCACTCTCGGCATCCTGCCGGGCGCCGGCGGCACCCAGCGCATGCCGCGGGTGGCCGGCGTCGCCAGGGCGCTGGACCTGATCGTGTCGGGCCGGCTGATCTCCGAGAAGGAAGCCTATGAAGCCGGGGTCGTCGACGAACTCGTGGAGGGCGACGTCGCCGCCGTGATCGATGCGGCCGTTGCCGCCGCCGAGCGGCTTGCCGCCTCGGACGCGCCGCTGCCCCGCTCGGGCCAGCGCACCGACCGGCTGCAGGAGGCCAAGACCAATCCGGGTCTGTTCGACGATTTCCGCAAGTCCATGGCCAAGCGGGCGCGCGGCATGAATGCGCCCTATGCCTGCGTGCGCTGCGTGGAGGCGGCGACCCGTCTCGATCTCGCCGAGGGATTGGCGTTCGAGCGGGCGGAGTTCGAGCAACTGGTCAACGCGGTGGAGGCGCAGTCCATGCGCCACGCCTTCTTCGCCGAGCGCGAGGTGGCCAAGATCCCCGACGTGCCGAAGGACACGCCGACCCGGCCCGTGCAGACGGTCGGCGTCGTCGGCTGCGGCACGATGGGCGGCGGTATCGCCATGGTCTTCGCCAATGCCGGCCTCCCGGTCACCGTGGTGGAGAGCGAGCAGGCGGCGCTCGATGCGGGCCTCGAGAAGATCGCCAAGAACTATGCCGCCACCGTGTCCAAGGGCCGGCTGGCCCAGGCGGCGATGGACAAGCGCATGAGCTTGATCACCGGCACCACCGACATGGGCGCGCTGGCCGATGTCGACATGGTGGTCGAGGCCGTGTTCGAGAACATGGCCGTCAAGAAGGACCTGTTCGCGAAGCTGGACGGCATCTGCAGGCCGGGTGCGATCCTGGCGACCAACACCTCCACCCTGGACGTGAACGAGATCGCCGCGGCTACCCAGCGGCCGCAGGACGTGATCGGCACCCACTTCTTCAGCCCGGCCAATGTCATGCGGCTGATGGAGAATGTGCGCGGCAAGCAGACCGCGAAGGACGTGATCGCCACGGTGATGACCCTGTCCAAGACGCTCGGCAAGGTCGGGGTGCTGGTCGGCGTCTGTCACGGGTTCGTCGGCAACCGCATGCTGCACCAGTATCTGCGCGAGGCGATGTTCCTGGTGGAGGAGGGGGCGCTGCCCCAGGATATCGACCGGGTGATGTACGATTTCGGCATGCCCATGGGACCGTTCGCCATGTGCGATCTGGCGGGCAACGATGTCGGCTGGCGGGTGCGCCAGGAGCAGATCAAGGCCAAGAGTGGCCAGCCGGACAACGGCCGCTACTCGGGCACCATCGCCGACAAGATCTGCGATCGCGGCTGGTTCGGGCAAAAGACCGGCAAGGGCTGGTTCAGCTACGCCGACGGCCGCACGCCGGAGCCGGATGTCGAGGTCGAGGCGATCATCGTGGAGACCTCGAAGGAACTGGGCATCGAGCGCCGTACGGTGTCGGACGAGGAAATCCTGGAGCGCTGCCTCTACCCGCTGGTGAACGAGGGCGCGAAGATCCTGGACGAGGGCATCGCCCTGCGGTCGAGCGACATCGACGCGGTGTGGATGCACGGCTACGGCTTCCCGCGTTACCGGGGCGGGCCGATGTTCTGGGCCGACAAGGTCGGGTTGAAGACCATCGCGGCGAAGCTCCAGGCCTTCGAGAAGGACCAGGGCCCCTGGATGGCTCCGAGCCCGCTGCTGCTGAGGCTGGCCGAAGAGGGCAAGGGATTCGGCGACGCCTGATCCCCACCTCCACGAACCTTCTACTCACTCCCCGAATTTATTCCGGGGCCTACTCTTCAGCATGCGCGATTGCCCCGGAAGTGGGCCCCCGACTAAATCCGGGGAGTGAGGAAAAAATCTTAGCCGTGCGGCAAGCGCACCCAGCCTTCCATGAGCCGCCGCTGGGTGCGCTCCACGGAGATCGCCCGCGCCTCCCAG
Organism: Candidatus Endolissoclinum sp.; assembly: GCA_965228445.1. Taxonomy (GTDB): domain Bacteria; phylum Pseudomonadota; class Alphaproteobacteria; order Thalassobaculales; family Thalassobaculaceae; genus Thalassobaculum. The sequence goes on from OZ245813.1 coordinate 631,832, forward strand.
GTACCGTCTTCCGTCTGCCCCACATCGGCCGCCAGCTCCACCACCCCCGAGGGTGAGCAGATCCGCACCTTCGGGTCGTTCCCCCGGCGCAGGCGGTGCGGGATCGATCCCACCACCCCGCAGGCGGCCGACAGGCACATCGCCCCGGTCCCGGTGACCGCCTTGTGGCATTTCTCCATCGATAGGATGCGGATGAGGATGTCATGCTCCGCCGCGCCGATGGCCTCGCCGGCGATGGTGGTGCAGTCGGTCGGGGATGCGAGAATGGCGATCTTCGGGTTGGACAGCGGCACGTCCTGCGGCCGCTCGGCCATGCCCATCGCCACCCCCGCCTGGCGTCGCAGGTCGTCCATCGCCGCCATGAAGGCCTTGTCGGCGTCGAGCGTGTCCGGATGCTCGGTGGCGGTCTTGCCGAAGGCGGCGGCGTCGACGAAGACCACCGGATTGGTCGCGTCCACCAGCGACGCCTCCACCTTTCCGACCTCGGCCAGCTCGAAGGTATCGACCGCGTTGCCGGTCGGCAGGAAGGCGCGGGTCATCGCCCCGCCCGGATGGACATAGTCCAGCCGCACCAGGGCGGCACTTCCCGACACGCCGGCCAGCACATAGTCGCCGACCTCCACCGCCCGGCCGCCGCGCACCTGGAAATGCGCGTGGTAGATCTTGGCCGTGTTGGTATTGAACACCCGCACCACGGCGGGTCCGTCCGGCACGCGCACCAACCCCTCGTCCACGGCGAAGGGACCGACGGCGCTGGAGAGGTTGCCGCAGGTCTGGGCGTAGTCGACCAGCGGCTTGTCCACCACCACCTGGGCGAAGGTGAAATCCACGTCCGCATCGTCCCGGTCGGACGGCGCGATGATCACCGCCTTGGAGACCGAGGAATAGCCGCCGCCCATGCCGTCCAACTGGCGGCCGTACGGATCGGGGCTGCCGATCACTGTCAGAAACAGGGCGTCGCGCGCCGCCGGGTCGGACGGCAGGTCCCGGGCATGGAAGAACACGCCCTTACTGGTGCCGCCGCGGATGAAGACGGCGGGGATGCGGTTGGTGTCGGTCATGGGTCGGTCCGGCCGGGTGAAGGGAGCGTGTGCCCAGCATTTTCCGAAAATCAGTTTGAAGTCCATGGGCAACAGGCGTACCCAGCCGGTTGTTATCCGGACATCGGTTCACGCCATCTGAAGGGATCGCGCCGCTATGGTCGATCTGGAGGAACGGGCGCACTGGCTGTCGCTCGGCGACAGCGGGGAGACGCTCGGCGACCTCGATCTGCAGCACCTGTTCGGCTACTGGAGCCGGGCGGCCGGACCGGGTCCCGCGCCCCGCCGCGCGGATATCGACCCGCCTCTGGAGCTGCCCGACTTCCTGCCGACGACGATCCTGTTCGACGTGGTGCGTGATGCGGAGGGCGGATTCCAGACCCTGCGCTATCGCCTGATCGGGACGCTGCTGGTCGAGTATGCCGGGCGCGATCCGACCGGGCTGACGGTTGAGGAGGCCTTCGGCACCGAGTTCAAGAGCCGCGATTGGGAGATCTATTCCCGGGTGATCGGCGACCATGCCTGTTATCGCGGCCAGCGGGTGTCGCTTGTCGACCGGCGGCAGCAGTTCGAGAGCTACAGCCGGCTGGTCATGCCGCTGCTCGGTGGAACCGGCCGTCGCGTCGACATCGTGTGGTGCTGGATCAAATTCGACCGGATGATCGACATCCTGCCGTAGGGGGTGGGGCCGTCTTACCGGCCTCGGATCTCGCCGTCTTCCGCTTTGGCCGCCCCGCCGTTAGGCTGCACCCGCTTACCCTTCGGGAGGATTTCGGTGGCGAATGAGAAGACGTCCGGCGGCACACTCGCCGGGATCAAGGTTGTCGACTGCACCCGCGTGCTCGGCGGGCCGTACTGCACCCAGATGCTGGGCGATCATGGCGCGGAGATCATCAAGATCGAGCCGCCCCAGGGCGACGAGGTGCGCGACTGGGGCCCGCCCTTCGACGACGGCAAGGATGCCAGCTACTTCCTTGGCGTGAACCGCAACAAGCGATCGCTCGCCCTCGACCTGTCCACCGACCGCGGCAAGGAGGTTCTCCTGCGCCTGCTGGAAGAGGCGGACGTGCTGGTCGAGAACTACAAGCCGGGCTCGATGGAGAAGTGGGGTCTGGGCTACGAGGAGGTGCTGAAGGAGCGCTTCCCGAAGCTCGTGCATTGCCGCATCTCCGGCTTCGGCGCCGACGGTCCCTATGGCGGGTTCCCGGGCTATGACGGGATCATCCAGGCGATGGTCGGGCATTTCTCGATCAACGGCGCGCCCGAGGCCGGCCCGGTCCGTCTCGGCATCCCCATGGTCGATATCGGCACCGGCCTGTACTCGTGCAACGCCATCTTGATGGCGCTGCTGGAACGCGGGCGGTCGGGACACGGCCAGTATATCGACATGACCCTGTACGATTGCGGCCTGGCGCTGATGCACCCGCATGTCGCCAACTACTCGCTGTCCGGCCGGGTGCCGAAGCTGACCGGCAACCAGCATCCGAACATCAGCCCTTACGACCTGTTCAAGACCGCGACCGTCGACATCTTCGTCGCCGGCGGCAACGACCGGGCCTTCAAGAAGCTGTGCAAGGAGCTGGGCAAGCCAGCGCTGGGCGACGATCCGCGTTACGCCACCAACGGCGACCGGCTCGACAATCAGGATTCTCTTCGCGCCGAGCTGCAGGCGCTGCTGGCCGAGGTTGACGGCAACGAGCTGTGCGACCGCCTGCTGGCCGCCGGCCTGCCGGTCGGACCGATGCGCAACACCGAGGAGGTGATGGCCCATCCGCACACCGTTCACCGCGGCATGGCGGCGGAAAAGGACGGCTGGAAGGGCTGGGGCATCCCGATCAAATTCTCCCGCACGCCGGGCGAGATCAAGCGCCGCCCGCCGCGCTTCGGCGAGCATGGCCGCGAGCTGTTGGAGGAGAACGGCTTCAGCGCGGACGAGGTCGAGGGTCTGATCGCCGACGGCACCGTGCTTGAGGCGCGCCGCAAGTCGTGACTACCTTCAGATGATGTTGAATAGCCCTGCGACGGAACAGAATGAGCCGTGAATGGCGTTAAACGTTAGTAAGATCTGGCGTGTTGCTGTGATGCTGACGCTCTCCGTCGCAGGGTATATAGTTATATATTATGCAGTAAATTTTTACTGGTATCGTGTTTGGAGTACGACATATATCGTGTTGTATCATATTCCGTTGTCGGAATATTTATTGGAGTTTATGAATTGGTTTTCCAGAGTTTATTTTATGATATTCCTCTTGTTTGGTATCTATTTGATATTACTTAGATATGTAATGCGCCGTGTGTTCGTAAATGCTGATTCAGCTCAACGTTCCAAAAACCTCAGACTGAGCGGAGGAGTTCTTATGACCGACAAGATCGAAAAGACCGATGCCGAGTGGAAGGCCGAACTGACGCCCGAGCAGTACAAGGTGGCGCGCAAGCACGGCACCGAGCGGCCCTTCGCGAACGCCTATCACGACAGCAAGACGCCGGGCACCTATGTCTGCGTGTGCTGCGGCCAGCCGCTGTTCGAGAGCGACACCAAGTACGACAGCGGTACCGGCTGGCCGAGCTTCTGGGCTCCGATCAGCGACGAGGCGGTCGGCACCAAGACCGACCGCTCGTTCTTCATGACCCGCACCGAGGTCCATTGCAGCAAGTGCGAGGCTCATCTCGGCCACATGTTCCCGGACGGACCGGCCCCGACCGGCCTGCGGTACTGCATGAACTCGGCCAGCATGGTTCTGCAGGAAAAACAAAAAGATCAGGACGAATCCTGATCTAAAATATGAGGAAACGCCCGTGCCCAAGATCGCGATCCTGGACGACTACGCCAACGCCGCCCTGACCAGCGCCGACTGGTCGAGCCTGCCCGACGGGTTCGAGCCGGTGGTCTTCACCGGCAACCTGGTCGCGGTGGAGCCTCTGGTCGAACGGCTGAAGGAGTTCGAGATCGTCTGCGCCATGCGGGAACGCACCCCGTTTCCCGGCGAGGTGTTCAAGCGGCTGCCGAACCTGAAGCTGTTCATCACCTCGGGCATGCGCAACAACGCGGTCGACTTCAAGACGGCCAAGGAGATGGGCGTCGTCACGTGCGGAACCGACAGCCCCGGCTCCAGCACAGTGGAGCTCACCTGGGCGCTGATCCTGGGGACGATGCGCAACGTCGCCTTCGACCACCTGACCATGAAGCAGGGCGGCTGGCAGGAACGCACCGGCTCGGCCGTCTCCGGCAAGACCCTGGGCGTGGTCGGTCTCGGCAAGCTGGGCGGCATGGTGGCGGATATCGCGCCGAAATTCGGCCTCGACGTCATCGCCTGGTCGCCGAACCTGAAGCAGGAGCGCTGCGACGAGCTGGGCGTGAAGAAGGTGTCGAAGGAGGAGCTGTTCAGCCGCGCCGACATCGTGACGATCCACATGATCCTGTCGGACCGGTCGCGCGGGCTGGTCACTTCCGAGGATCTCGGCCGGATGAAATCCTCGGCGATCCTGGTGAACACCTCGCGCGGGCCGATCGTCGAGCAGCAGGCGCTGATCGACGCGCTGACCAGCGGTAAGATCCGGGCGGCGGCGGTCGACGTCTACGACCAGGAGCCGCTGCCCGCCGACCATCCGTTCCGCAAGATCGACAACCTGCTGACCACGCCCCATGTCGGCTATGTCACGCAGGAATCTTACCGGACGTTCTACGGCCAGATGGTGGAGAACATCCGGGCCTGGGTCGACGGCACGCCGATGCGGGTCATCGGCGGCTGATCGCTGCCGGTCGCGGGTCATGCCGTTCCGCACGAAGGGAGCGTCGCTCGCCGTCCTCGCCTATGCCGAGGTCGCGGCGATGTCTCTGTGGTTCTCCGCCTCGGCGGTCATGCCGGCGCTGCGCGATGAGGTGGCGCTGTCCGATTTCCAGCAGTCGGCCTTCACCAGCGCGGTGCAGGCCGGCTTCGTTGTCGGCAGCCTGACCAGCGCCTTCCTGGCGCTGGCTGACCGGATCGACCCGCGGCGGTTCTTTACGGTTTCCGCCCTGGTGGCGGCCACCGCGAACGCCTTGATCCTGACGGTCGATCCGGCTTCGCCGGTAGTCCTCGTGCTGCGCTTCATCACCGGGGCCTGCATCGCCGGTATCTACCCCGTCGGCATGAAGATCGCGGCGAGTTGGGCCAAGGGCGATCTCGGCCTGCTGGTCGGATTTCTGGTCGCGGCCCTGACCTTGGGCTCGGCCTCACCGCATCTGGTGAACGGCCTGATCCTGGTGGACTGGCGCTGGACCATCGCCGTCACCTCGCTCCTCGCGGTCAGCTCGGCGGTGGCCATCCGCTTCGCCGGAAGCGGCCCGCTGATGACCGTCGGCGCCCGCTTCGATCCGAAATCGGCGCTCTGGGCCTGGAAGCTGCCGGCCCTACGCCTCGCCAATTTCGGCTATTTCGGCCACATGTGGGAGCTGTACGCCGCCTGGGCCTGGATCGGCGTGTTCCTGGACGCGAGTTTCCGGCTGGTGATGGACGAGGGGGCGGCGGTCACCTGGGCGCGGCTCGCAACCTTCGCCACCATCGCCGTCGGCGCTGCCGGGGCCTTCGCCGCCGGCGTGCTGGCGGACAAGGTGGGGCGGACCATGGTCACATCCGTTGCCATGGCGGTCAGCGGCATCTGCTCGCTCACCGTCGGCCTTTTCTTCGGCGGCCCGCCGCTGCTGCTGATCGCGGTCTGCCTGCTCTGGGGCGTCAGCATCATTGCCGACAGCGCCCAGTTCTCGGCCTCGGTGGCGGAGCTGTCGAACCGCTATCTGGTCGGCACCATGATCACCCTGCAGACCGCCATCGGCTTCCTGTTGACCCTGGTGAGCATCCACCTGATGCCGGTCTTCGTCGACGCGGTGGGGTGGACCTGGGCCTTCGCGCCGCTGGCGCTGGGTCCGGCCTTCGGCATCTGGGCGATGCTCAAGCTGCGGGCCCATCCGGATGCCATAAAGCTCGCCGGCGGCCGCCGGTGATCCGGTCTCGAAGAACAGGTTTCGGACCCACGGCCGCGTCGTATCATCCGCCACGTTCAATGGTTGGGAGGATGCCATGCCGATCGTGATCCGGGCCCGCTGGGCCTTCGTCCAGGACGCCTCCGATCCAGCCCCCCGGCGGCTCGACGACGTCGCCGTGCTGGTGCGGCACGGCGTGATCGTGGAGATCGCTCCGGCAGCAGATCTGCTTGCCCGGTTTCCCACCGCCCCGACCTTCGGCGACGGAACCCAGGCGCTGCTGCCGGGGCTGATCAACGCCCACCACCATTCCAACGCCATCACCCATATCCAGCACGGGATCGAGGACGGGGTGCTGGAGCCCTGGATCCTCGGCAATCCCCGCATGCGCTGGACCGATCCGCGGCTGCGCACCCTGGTGGCGGCGGGACGGCTGCTGCAGACCGGGGTGACCGCCGTGGTCGACATGGCTTCGGTCGGCAACGCCTATCAATCCGGCCATGACGACCTGTCGGCCCGGCTCGACGCCTATGAGGAGAGCGGCATCCGCGGCCATCTGGCGGGCGGGGTCAGCTTCCACAGCCGGCTGGTCCATCGCGAGGACGAGGCCTTCGTCGCCTCGCTGCCGGGCGACCTTGCGAAGCGGGCGCGCGCCGCCTTCCTCGACGCCGACAAGGGCAGCGAGCAGGACTACCTCGCCCTGATGGAGAGCCTGATCGCCCAGGCCAAGGATATGAAACGCGCCCGTGCCTGGTACGGCCCGCCAGGCCCGCAATGGGTCGGCGACGAGCTGATGGTCGCCATCGCCGACGGCGCCGCCCGCCACGACACCGGCATCCAGACCCACGTGCAGGAGAGCCTGTACGAGCGGCTGGAGGCGGAGCGGGCGCTGGGCAGGTCGATGACCGCGCATCTGAAGGATCTGGGTGTGCTGTCGCCCCGCATCTCCTTCGCCCACGCGGTCTGGTCGTCGGAGCGTGACGTGGAGATCCTGGCGGAGACCGGGGCGGCGGTATCGCACAACCCCAGCTCGAACCTCCGCCTACGCTCCGGCGTGGCCCCGCTGAACGGGTTCCTGGCGGGTGGCGTAACGACCGGGCTCGGCATGGACGGCACGACCATCGGCGACGACGAGGACATGTTCGCCGAGATCCGTCTGGCCCACCGGCTGCACCGCACGCCGCGCATCGGCGCACCGGCACCGTCGTTGGCGCAGAGTTTCGGTCTGGCGACCACCGGTGGCGCGACACTGCTGCGCCGCGAGGACGAGCTCGGCCGCATCGCGCCGGGCATGATCGCCGATCTGGTGCTGGTGAATGTCGAGCGGCTGAGCTGGCCCTATATCGCGCCCGAGGCCGATCCCTTCGCGGTGGTCCTGCAGCGCGCCAGGCAGGGTGACGTGGACACGGTGATCATCGGGGGCGAGGTCGTGCTGCAGCACGGCTGGCCGACCCGCTTCGATCTGAAGGCGGTGGCGGCCGAACTGGCCGAACAGGTCTCCTCGCTGCCCTATGACGAGGACTACGCCGCGCTCTACGCAGCGCTGAAACCGCATATCGAAGCCTGGTACGCGGCCTGGGAGGTGCCGGAGATGGACCCCTGGATCGCCCACAACTCTAGAACCTGATCAAAGACCAAGAGGGAGAAGACGCATGGAACGGGCACTGGTGACCGGAGGGTCGCGGTCGATCGGCCGCGGGATCGTCCAACGGCTGATCGAGGACGGCTACGAGGTCGTGATCCTCGATCGGGTCGAGCCCGATCCGCCGCTGCAGACCCGCTGGGTCAATGTCGACCTGATGAACACCGACGCCATCCATGCGGCGCTGGACGACGTGCTCAAGGACGGGCCGATCACCCGCGTGTGCCACAATGTCGGCCATGTGAAGCCGGCCCTGCTCGACGACACGACGCTCGACGATTTCGACGCGGTCATGGGCCTCAACGTGAAGCCGATCCTGACCATCACCAAGCGCCTGGTCGAAGGCATGCGGGCGGAGGGCTTCGGCCGTATCGTGTCCATTTCCTCGCGCGCCGCCATGGGCAAGGAGCTGCGTACCGCCTATGCGGCGTCCAAGGCGGCGATCCACGGCATGACCCGCACCTGGGCGCTGGAGCTGGCCCGCGACGGCGTCACCGTGAACGCCATCGGCCCCGGCAGCATCTCCACCCCGCTGTGGCATGCCGCCAATCCGCCCGAGGATCCGCGCACCCAGAAGATCATCGATGGCATCCCGGTCGGCCGGCTCGGCACGCCGGAGGATATCGCCAACGGGGTGAGCTTCTTCATGGACCGGCGGTCCGGCTTCGTGACCGGGCAGGTCATGTATATCTGCGGCGGCTTTACCGTCGGCTCCGCCGCCGCCGGATCCTGACCGGTTCGAGCCGGGCGGGAGCGGGCGATAGGGAGAACCGATCGCCGCCATACGGTGCTTCGATTGGAAGCGGGGCGGGCGAGCGGCGATAACGCTGCGGCGACAGCCCGTTCCTCCCTCCAGAGCCGGTCCGTCGCCGGAGCGGGGTCACCATCGGGTGGCCCCGTTCTCGTTTCCGGCCCTGGCGCGGTCAGGTGTTCTGGCGGATCGGTGCCTGCGCCGGCGTCGGTGCGCGCGGGGCGGCGTCCGGCTTGCTCTGCGGCGCGACCGGCGCGACCGCCTTGGTCCGCTCGTGCCAGCTCGGCAGCTTGGCGGTGCGGCGCTCCAGCGGGCGCATGTCCTCGGCCGACACCCAGAAATACAGCAGGGCGATCTCCGGATAGGTCTCGAAATAGACCAGGCTGTCCTCCGCCTTCCGCAGCATCATGTCGCCCTGGACCGGCTTTCCCATGGCGTGCAGCACGCCCGACAGGTACCAGGCGGCGGCGGTCGAGGTCGGCTGGAGGTAGAGGGCATAGTCCAGGTCCGCCTTCGCGCCGGCCAGGTTGCCCATGCCCCAATGGGACACGGCGCGCAGCACGTAGGCGGTGGAGAGCAGCACCGGGTCGCCGGTCATCGGCCAGTAGGCCGGCTCGGACAGGAAGCTGGTCTCGGCGATCGCCTCCTCGTAGCGGTCGAGCTGGACCAGGGCCAGGGCGAGGTTGAGACGGACCACGTGGAAATGCGGATCGTCCTTCAGCGCCGCGCGGAACAGCTCGATCGCCCCGTCGATGTCGTTGCGGTCCAGGGCGATGATGCCCTTCAGGTTTTCCAGCTGGGCCTTGGTGTCGGTATGGACCGACGACCAGACCCGGGCCAGAACGGCGTCCAGCTCGGCCTCGACCGACGACAGATCGTCGGCGTCGAGGGTGAAGCGGGACAGCACGGCCGTGTAGGGATCGAGCTCGCGGAAGGTGCGGTAGGCCGCTTCCTCGATCATCTGGTCCATGTTCTTTTCCGCCCCGTCGACGGAGATCGAGAAGCGGCCGAACAGGGGAGAGCGTCCGGTCAGCTCGATCGTGTCGGTCTCACCGTGCTGGACGGCGGCCGCGAACAGCTTCGGCGGCGCGAAACCGACCAGTTGCTGGGCGGCTTCGAGCGAATCCTGCAGGTTCACGACCGAGGCAAGGGCCGCGGAGACCGAGGGCGCGTCGCTCGACTTGATCACCGGCGCCTTCACCAGCGACTTGGTGTCCGCGATGATCGACAGCTCGCTGATCAGATGCTGCTCGACCACCTTGGCGGAATAGCCGGACTCCTCGAACTTGCTCGCCACGTGGGAGTCGAGGAACAGGGTGTTCGCGTTGAGCACGGTGTCGACCGAGACGAGCCCGACCGCCAGCAGCAGCCCGTAGATAGTCGCCAGTGAGATCTCCAAGGCCCGCCCCCCGCTGCGCCGTTGATCCGCTCGCCACCCGATGGATGGAGATTGCGGGGCATTTTAGCGTTTCTCTCGGGCCGGGTTCAATCGGCGCGTCGCGGTATTGGCGTTGTGCCCTTTGGCGCGTCCGGTCCTTCGACACGCCCCGCTCTTCCAGATGCCCCGCTCTTTCTGACGCCCCGTCCTTCGACACGCCCCGGCCGCGGGCCGGGGCTGCTCAGGATGAGGGTTGTGTTTGTCTGATTGTATCGACCTCACCCTATGCGGCGACCGCAGGGCACGCGTCGAGGGGCCTGTCCCTCGCACATCACGACCTCACCCCGAGCGGCGACCGCAGGGCACGCGTCGAAGGGCCTGTCCCCCGCATAACCCGACCTCACCCTGAGCAGCGACCGTAGGAAGCGTGTCGAAGGGCGGCCTCAGGCGGCCGGCAGCCAGCTCGGCGCTTCGGCGGCGTATTCCGGGCCGGGATTGCCCCGCACGGTGGTGCGCCACATCACCCGGTCGACCGCGTCGCCGTCGAACCAGGTGGCGCTGTGGATGGTGCAGCGGTTGTCGTAGATCACCAGGTCGCCGGTCCGCCATTGCTGGACATAGGCATGGGCGGCGCTGGTGTAATGGCTCATCAACTCGTAGACCAGCTTCGCCCCGTCGCCGTCGACGCCCGTCTCCATGCCGACGATCGGCCCCTCGATCCAGTCGAGCTGTCCGGACTCGCACAGGTACAGGGCCTTCTGCCCGGTCACCGGGTGGGTGCGCACGATCGGCTGGCGCTGCGGCTGCTGCAGCGGGCCGAGCGGCTTCGGCGTCTCGCCGGCCTTCACCGCCAGCTCGGCCCGGCCGGTGCCCGGCTGCACGTGCAGCGCCTCCATGCCCTCGATCCGCGCCTTCATCGCGTCGGACAGCGCCTCATAGGCCGAAATCCCGTCGGCATAGAGCGTCTGGGCCTGGTCGATCGGCGCGGGGTGCACGCAGTAGAACAGCGAGATGTCCGGCGGCGGGCGGCGGTAGCTCTGGTCAGTATGCCAGCCGCGCCGGTGCGGGAACTGGACCGGCAGCCCGCCGTCGGCGGTCAGCGCCGGCTCCGGACGCGCCGGCGGTTTCTGGTTCATCGGCGCGGCGTTGGAGATCACCAGGATCTCGGGCACCTCCTTGTGCACCCGGTCCAGGGTCATGCCGGTCTTGGTGTAGTCCTCCACCTCCGGGCCGAACAGCCGGGACAGCCGCACGAGCTGCGACGGGTCGCGGGTCATGCTGTGAAGCCCGGTCAGCAGCATGAAGCCGTGACCGTCGTAGAACGCCTTGAGCAGGGTGTCGGCCTCGCTCTCCAGCGCCTCGATCACCTCCGCGTCGCTGCCCGCGCCGGTTACCCGGACATGCCGGCCGAAATTGGCCCCCGCAAGTGGCTGGAGATCGAGTTTGGACATGGCTGGTATCCGTCGATGGGAGAGGTTAGAGCACATCTTAGGGCAGGCTCGCTGTCCTGTTCCAGATGCGATCTCCCGCGGAGAGGAACTCCGAATGGGACCAACTCTCCGGTCTTGGAGAAAGTGGCTGTCGTTTAGCGAGGCTCGGGACTTGAGGCCCGTTACCCGAACGCCTTGAAGGTGATCAGCGTGAAGGTGTCCTTCACGCCGGGCAGGGTCTGGACCTGTTCGGTGACGAAGCGGCCGATGTCGTGGTCGTCGCCCAGATAGCACTTCATCAGCAGGTCGTACTGGCCGGAGGTCGAGTACACCTCGGAGACCTCCTCCACGTCGAGCACCGCGGCGTCGGCCACGTCATAGGCCTTGCCGAGCTCGCATTTGACCTGAATGAAGATGGTTTGCATCGCGGATCACCGGGCGTTGCCGCCCGCCCCTGAAATTGAGGGAGGCAGGATCGGCCAGCGGCCGATCCGAATCAAGTGGCTGGCCGGCTCAGGAGGTGGTGCGGAAAATGCCGTCGCGGAAACCGGAGCGGGCGCGAAATCCGGAGAGAGACGGGCGGCTCAGCCGCCCATCGCCTTCTTGGGAACCGGACGCAGCAGGAACGCCGGCACGTCGTCGCCGAAGCCGACCACCCGCGAGCTGTCGTCGCGGCCGCCGCGGCGGCGCTTGTCCGGGAACTGCTCGACCACGCCGCCGCCGGTGACCGACGGTGCCCGCTCGGTTTTGGCCGCAGCCTCCTTCGCGGATGCGGCCTCCTTCTGCGGAGCGGTGTCCTTGGCGGCCGACTTCTTGCCGCCGCGCGACCGGCGCGGACGCTTCTCGGCCGTCTTTTCCCCGGTGGTCTTTTCCCCGGCCGGCTTGTCCTCGGTCGGCTTGTCCCGGGCGATGTTGTCGACGGCCGCGGCCTCATCGGCCTGGCCGTCGGAGGTTTCCGGCTTCGCCTTGCGGGGCGCCTTGGCGGCACCGGCACCGACCGGATTGCCGTCCTCGTCGACTTCCGGAATGTCCTTCTTGATCAGCCGCTGCACCGCCGCCAGGAACTTGGCGTCGTCGGAGGTGGTGAGCGTGAAGGCGCGGCCGGTCATGCCGGCACGGCCGGTGCGGCCGATGCGGTGGACATAGTCTTCCGCGTTGGACGGGACGTCGAAGTTGAAGACGTGGCTCAGCCCCTTGATGTCCAGGCCGCGCGCGGCGACGTCGCTGCACACCACCATGCGGGCTTCGTTGTTCTTGAACTTCTTCAGGGTCTCCATCCGCGCCGGCTGGGTCATGTCGCCGTGCAGCTGGACCGCGTCGAAACCGTGGCGCACCAGCGAGCGGTGCAGGATGCCGATGTCGCGCTTGCGGTTGCAGAAGATCAGCGCGCTTTCGACATTCTCGCGGTTGATGATCTTGCGCAGGACCTCGCGCTTGTCCTTCGGCGCGCAGCGCACCAGGTGCTGGGCGACCGTATCGGCCGTCGAGGCCGGCGGGGCGACCGTGACTTCCTTCGGGTTCATCAGGAACTTGTCGGCGATCCGCTTGATCTCCGGCGCCATGGTGGCGGAGAAGAACAGGGTCTGCCGGATCGTCGGCAGCAGCGACACGATCCGCTCGACATCGGGGATGAAGCCCATGTCCAGCATGCGGTCGGCTTCGTCGATCACCAGCACCTTGACGTCCGTCAGCAGCACCTTGCCGCGCTCGAAATGGTCGAGCAGGCGGCCCGGGGTGGCGATCAGCACGTCGACGCCGCGGTCCAGCTTGGACTCCTGATCGTCGAAGGAGACGCCGCCGATCAGCAGCGCCATGGTCAGCTTGGTGTTGGCGCCGTACTTGGTGAAGTTCTCGGCCACCTGGGCGGCGAGTTCACGGGTCGGCGCGATGATCAGCGAGCGCGGCATCCGCGCCTTGGCGCGGCCGGCCGACAGGATGTCGATCATCGGAAGGGTGAAGGAAGCGGTCTTGCCGGTACCCGTCTGCGCGCATCCAAGCACGTCGCGACCCATCAGGACGTAAGGGATCGCCTTTTCCTGGATCGGGGTCGGGGTGGTGTAACCGGCGGCGGTAACCGCCTCAACGATCTCGTCCGAGAGGCCGAGATCGGCGAATGTTTTTTGCGTGTCTGACATGTCGGCTTAGGTTGTGGACTCTCCCGGCATCGGTCCGGTCGAGATGCGAGCGGACTATAAGGACAAAAGCCTTCATGTCAATGCAGGACAGCCCGAAAGGCGCGGTTTCACTAGGTATTTCCGGAAATAACCCCATGGCGTGCCCGGTTAAGTCTTGTTTCATCCTTCTGATCGACGCTCAGGCCCGTCTGGTTCCGGCGATTTCCCGCGCCGATGAGGTGGTGTCCGCGTTGGACCGGCTGGCCCGGGCCGCGCGGATTCTGGGGGTTCCCGTGCGGGCGACCGAACACTGCGCCGAGGCCATCGGCCCGACGGTGCCGCCGCTCGCCGACCGACTCGATCCGCAAGAGATCCTGGCCAAGCGCCACTTCGACGCAACCCGCGCGCCGGGGCTGGCGGACGGCCTGTCGGCCCTACGGCGGCCGGTCGCCGTGGTCGCGGGGGTGGAGACCCATGTCTGCGTCGCCCAGAGCGCGCTGGGGCTCATGCGCCTCGGCTGGCGCGTGGCCGTCGCGGAGGACGCCTGCGGCAGTCGCCGGGAGGAGGAGCGTGCGGCCGGACTGGCGAGGCTGCGGGCGGCCGGCGCGATCCCGGTGACGGTCGAGGCGCTGATCTTCGAGTGGCTGGAGAGCGCCGACCACCCGGCGTTCCGCGAGGCCCTTGCGATCGTGAAGGAGCGCTGACCTACAGCACGCCGGCTTCCAGTCCGGCGGCCAGGTACAGGCCGAGATCGCGGGCCCGTTCGAGGAACGCATCGTCCCAGTCGCCTCGGCACAGCAGCGGCTCCTGCACCGGCTTCCAGCGCAGCCCGGTGACGATCGTCTCGACCCCGCGCCGCGTGCCGGTGCCGTCGTGACCGGCCCGGATATAGAGCGCATAGGGCCGGCCCTGGGTCTCCTCCAGACACGGGTAGTAGCAGCGGTCGAAGAAGTCCTTCAGCGCGCCGCTCATGTAACCGAGGTTCTCCGTGGTCCCCAGGATGATGGCGTCGGCGGCCAGGACATGGTGCGGACCGGTGTCGAAGGGCGACAGCACGACCACGTCGACGCCGTCGACCTCCTCGCTGCGGGCGCCCGCCACGACCGCATCGCGGAGTCGCTGCGTGTTCGGCGAGGGGGCGTTGGCGACGATAAGCAGGCATTTGCGCTCGGTCATGGTCGACGGCATTGCATCCCGACGCGGGTGCGGTCAACGTGTCGTGGCCCAGATGCCCGAAAGGACGCCCGAGAACGGGAGCGTGGAGCGGGCGACGGGGGGAGAGACTGAGATGACATACTGCCTGGGCATCCTCCTGCCGGAGGGCCTTGTGCTTGCGTCGGACTCCCGCACCAATGCGGGCGTCGACCAGATCGCCACCGTGCGCAAACTGTCGATCCTGGAGGATCCGGACAAGGCGGTGATCGCCCTGATGTCCGCCGGCAACCTCGCCACCACCCAGACCGTGATCACCACGCTGAAACAGGCCGCCGGCACCGGCACGCCTGAGCGCGACCTGTTCCTGCACAGTTCCATGTTCGACGTCGCCCAGACGGTCGGCGCGCTGCTCCGCCGGATCCTGGAACGCGACGCCCAGTATGTGGAGCGGTTCGGCGATCCGAACGGCACCTTCCTGCTGGCCGGGCAGATCCGGGGAGAGCCGCCCCGGCTGTTCCAGATCTATTCCGCCGGCAATTTCGTCGAGGCGACGTCCCGCAACCACTACCTCCAGATCGGCGAGACCAAATACGGCAAGCCAATCCTCGACCGCGCCCTGCGCTTCGACAACAGCCTGGCGCGGGCGGCCAAGCTGGCGCTGATCTCGTTCGACGCCACGATCCGCAGCAACCTGTCGGTGGGCGCCCCGATCGACGTGCTGTGCTACCAGACCGACAGTTTCTCGACGCGCAACCTGATGAAGTACAAGAACAGCGACCCGTACTTCGCCGAGCTGAAACAGCAGTATTCCGACGGCATTCAGGCCACGGTCGACGCGATCCCCGAGCCGCGGCTGTGTCCTGACGGGTGAGGGTGGAGCGTCGTCCTGATGACAATCAGGACCAAGCCTTCCACGTCTGAGACCCGTCGAACCTGGCGCCGGTGCACCGCAGGTCCTGATTGTCATCAGGACGACGGGGCGGCGGTGTTTTCTCTGTACCACCTCCCTTTCTTCACTCCCCGGATTTATTCCGGGGCGAGGCATCACCTCGCGTCCCTGTTCGATGGACACGCACGGCCCCGGCCTTGCCCTGGAATAAATCCGGGTTGGGCGTAAGGGTCAGGGGCGTCGAGGTGGGCAGGTCAGGTGCAGGGTCCTGATTGCCGTCAGGGTGACGGCCGAAGGGGATGGGCTGGTGGCTCGGTCCCGATTGTCATCGGGCTGACGGCTGCCGAGGCGTTTGGCTTCATCGCCCGCCGGCGTTATTGTCCCGCGCTTCGTAACCTGACGGGCAGCCCCACGTGCCGACCGATCCTTCCTCCGCCACGCTCGTCGCCGAGCCCTGGAGCGACTACGCCCTGCTGGACAGCGGCGAGGGCCGCAAGCTGGAGCGGTTCGGCGCGCGCATCCTCGACCGGCCGGACAGCCAGGCGCTGTGGGCGCGCAGCCAGCCGGAGGCCGCCTGGAACGCCGCCGATGCCCGGTTCACCGGTGGCAAGGACGAGGAAGGCCAGGGCAACTGGGACATCCTCAAGCGTCACGCCGACAGTGCCTGGCCGCTGACCTGTGGAGATGTCCGCTGCGAGGCCCAGCTTTCCAGCTTCCGCCATGTCGGAATCTTCCCCGAGCAGCGGGTGCACTGGGACTTCATGAATGACCGGGTCGGGCCCGAGTTCGGCCTGCTGAACCTGTTCGGCTATACCGGCCTCGCCTCGCTGCTGCCGGCGGCCAGGGGGGCGAAGGTCACCCATGTGGACGCGTCGAAGAAGGCCATCGCCTGGGCCCGCGCCAACCAGGAGGCCTCCGGGCTGACCGAGGCGCCGGTGCGCTGGATCTGCGACGACGCCGCCCGCTTCGCCGCCCGCGAGGTCCGGCGTGGCAACCGCTATGACGGCATCGTGCTCGACCCGCCGAAATACGGACGCGGCCCGAAGAACGAGGTCTGGCGGCTGGAGGAGCAGCTTCCCGGCCTGCTGGCCGATGTGCGGGCGATGCTGGACGGGGACTCGTCCTTCATGGTGCTGACCGCCTATGCCACCCACCTGTCGGCGATCACCCTGCGCCGGCTGGTGGAGGATGCGCTGGATGGGCTCGGCGGCACCATCTCCCATGGCGAGATGACGATCCGTGAGGAGGGCAGCGGCCGCCTGCTGCCGACCTCCCTCTTCGTGCGGTGGCAGCGCCATGACTGACCTCGTCATCACCAGTTCCGCCAATCCCGAGATCAAGGCGGTCAAGGCGCTGACCACCAAGAAGGGCCGGCAGCAGCAGAACGCCTTCGTGTCGGAAGGCCTGCGCCATGTGGTGGAGGCGGCCCGTGCCGGCTGGGTGATCCGCCGGCTGATCGTCGCCGACAAGCAGGCGCCGAGCCCGGTGATGGACGAGGCCCGCCGGGCCTGCCTGAATGCCGGCGGCCGGGTGATCACCGTCAGCGGCGAGCTGATGACCCGCATCGCCAAGCGCGACAACGCCCAGAGCGTCATCGCCGTGATCGAGCAGAAGACCAGCCCGCTCTCCGCCGTCACGCCGGAGCCGGGCGCTCTGTGGGTCGCCCTGGAGAGCGTGCGCGATCCCGGCAATCTCGGCTCGGTCATGCGCAGCGCCGACGCCTTCGGCGCCAGGGGGGTGATCCTGGTGGGGCATACGGTCGACCCGTTCTCCATCGAGTCGGTACGCGCCACCATGGGCGCCATCGTGAATGTGCCCCTGGTGCGCTGCGACGAGGCCGCGTTCCTGGCGTGGCGAAAATCCTGGCCGGGCCGGGTGGTCGGCACTCATCTGGCGGGTCCGCACCGCCCGGAAGGTCTGCGCGCCGCCACGCCGACCGTGCTGCTGATGGGCAACGAGCAGGCCGGCCTGCCGACCGAGATGGCCCAGGCCTGCGATACGCTGGTGCGCATCCCCATGCGGCCGGGCGCCGACAGCCTGAACCTGGCGGCGGCGACCGCCATCATGCTGCAGGGGCTCGCCGGCGGGGCCGGGGGGCTGGAGTAGCATGGCGAAGAGATCCGGAGGGGGAGGGTTTCGGGGCCATCCGGCCGACCAGCGCCGGCGCGACGCCTTTCTGGCCCGCGCCGCCTCCGTCTGGGAGGTGAAGTCCTACGAGGCCGAGCGGTTGGCCAGCGGCGGCCTGCGCTCCAGCGTACGGATCAACCCACTGAAATCCCGTACCGTCAACGAGATACGATCCGATCTTGAATCTTTGACGGAAGTCGAGCCGATCCCCTGGTGCGAGAACGCCTTCCACATCCTGGGCGACCGCAAGGCGGTGACGGAGAGCGCGATCCATGCGGCCGGCGAGGTCTATGTGATGAACGCCTCCTCGCTGATCCCAGGCCTCGCCATGGACCCGCAGGAGGGGGAGGACATCCTCGACATCTGCTCCTCGCCCGGCGGCAAGGCGGCCCATATCGCCGCGCTGACCCACAACAGAGCGCGGCTGCACGTCAATGACGGGATCAGGGCGCGGTTGAAGAAACTCCGGGAAGTTGTTGATCTGATGGGAGTGGAGATCACCGACATGACAGAGATCCAGGGCCAGTACCTGGACAAGTTCCTCGACGCGACCTACGACCGCATCCTGCTCGACGCCCAGTGTTCCGGCGAGGGCATGGCGGACCTGTCGCGGCCCGACGCGCTGAAGTTCTGGACCCCCGACCGCATCGAGAAGATGAGCCGGCTGCAGCAGCGCATGCTGGTCGCCGCCTTCAAGCAGCTCCGCCCCGGCGGCGTGCTGGTCTATTCGACCTGCACCATCGCGCCGGAGGAGAACGAGGCCCCGGTCGACCATCTGGTGAAGCACAACGAGGACGCGGTGATCGAGCCGATCGGTGTCGACGTGCCGGAGGGTCGGCCCGGCCTCGCGAAATGGGAGGGGCGCAGCTACCATCCGGACCTGCGCCACGCCATGCGGGTGGTGCCGAGCGACTTTCTGGAGGCGTTCTTCGTCTGCCGGATCCGCAAGCAGGCCCCTGGTACGCAGTCCACTGGAGAGACGGCATGATCGAACTGGTGGCCACGCCGATCGGCAACCTGGAAGACCTCAGTCCCCGGGCCCGCGCGGCCTTCGAGAAGGCCGATGTGGTAGCGGCGGAGGACACCCGGCGCACCGGACGGCTGCTGCAGGCCGCCGGACTGAAGCGTCGCATGGTGGCCTATCACGAGCACAACGAGCGCCAGATGGCCGCCACCCTGGTGGACTGGGCGGTCCAGGGCCAGCGGATCGCGGTGGCGACGGACGGCGGCACGCCGGGGGTCAGCGATCCGGGTTTTACGCTCGTGCGCGCGGCGGCGCGGGCCGGGGTGGAGATCACCATGGTGCCGGGGCCGGTGGCCTTCGTCATGGCGGCGGTGCTGTCCGGCCTGCCGGTGCACGGCATCACCTTCCGCGGCTTCCCGCCGAAGAAGTCGGGCCAGCGCCAGCGGTTTCTGGAGGTGGACATCGCCAGCCCGCACACCCTGGTGCTGTACGAGAGCCCGTACCGGATCGGCAAGCTGGTGGACGCGTGCCTTGAGGTCTATGGCGACCGCCCGGCCGCCCTGGCGCGCGAGTTGACCAAGCTGCACGAGGAGGTGGTGCGCGGCCGGCTGAGCGAGGTGAAGGCGTTCCTCGACGGCCGCGGCAATCAGCCGACCGGCGAATGCTGCCTGGTGATCGCCGGGGCCGAGGTGCCGGCGGACTGGTTCGAGGCGGAGTAGCGGGCCGCCCTTCGCAATCCCCACGCACTCCCCGGATTTATTCCGGAGTGAGGCCGAAGGAAGGGACCGGCTGCTGAGACAGCCCGCACGACCCAACCCTCGCCCCGGCACAAGGCCGGGGCGTGATTGGTTAGAGAGGGATTTCGGAACGATTTTATCGGTGCGCCGTTAGCGGAAGGTATCTGCGCCGACCTTTCCGCGACCCGGAGTGCCCATGCTGTCCTGGATCCAGAACCACTCCCAGCTCCTCAGCGTCGGCGTGAACGCGGCGATGGTGGTGATCTGGCTGGTCTATCTGCGGCTGTTCATCCAGACGATCCGCAAGAACGAGCGGTCCTCCATCCTGATCACCCGCGGCGGCGGCCAGCGCGCCAGTTCCCATTGCATGATCTGCAACATGAGCGCCCAGATTATCTTCGTCATGAGCGTCACCGTCTCGATCCGCTCGGAGAACGGGGCGTCGACCCGGCCGATCACCGATGTGCGCCGGCCGTCCGACACGGGTAAGGGCGGCGACGTCCGCGAGCAGACCCACCAGGGCCCCCTGGAACCCGGCGAGATGATGGACCTGGGGTCGTTCGAGAGCGTGATCCAGCGCGCCTATGACAGCGCCGGATCCGGATCGCTGGATCTGGAGAACGGACAGCACTGCGTCGACATCCTGGTCATGGCGCATTACGCGTCGGAGAACCTGCCGATCGCCGCGAGCCGCAGCTTCGAGATCCGCCCGGACGGGGACGATCCGTTCATCGTCCCCACCAGCCCGCGCACCCGCCAGATTCGCTCGGCCCGCGAACGCAAGTGGCTGTGGAGCAGGCTGCGCGAGGAGCTGTATGCGGAATAGGGATTGGGGGCCTGCCCTTCGACACGCCCCTTCGGGGCTGCTCAGGGTGAGGTCGTTCTTTGCAGTGGGGATCAAACCCTCACCCTAAGCAGCCTCGGACCTGGTCCGGGGCGTGTCGAAGGGTGGCGTACCGCTACTCCGCCGCCTGGGCCTGCGGTGCCAGGTCGTAGGCCTGGGCCAGCAGCTCGTAGGATTTCAGCCGCGCCCGGTGGTCGTGGGTGATGGTCACCACCACCGCCTCGTCCACGCCATATCGCGCCATCACCGCGTCCAGCTTCTCGCGCACCTGATCCGGCGTGCCGACGATGTTGCGGCGGCGGTGGAAGGCGGCGCGCTGGCGTTCGGACTCGGTGAACTCGTAGGCCAGCGCCTCCTCCGGCGTGGGGATCGGGGTGATGTGGCCCTGATCGAGGCGGACCCGCCAGAGATCGCGGGAGGCGGCGTGGTATTTCGCCTCCTCCTCGGTCTCCGCGCAGATCACGAAGACGCCGATATTGGCCTGCGGTTCGGGCAGCGTCTTGGAGGGCTGGAAGCGCTTCTTGTACATCTCCACCACCGGCTCGCCGCCCTCGGTGATGAAATGGGCGAAGGAGAAGGCGGTGCCGAAATGGGCCGCAACCTGGGCACCCTGGTCGCTGGAGCCGAGCAACCAGACCGGCGGCGAGGCCGGGCCGGCCGGCTGGGCCGTCACGCCGCGGAACGGGTGGTCGTCCTCCAGGGCGCCGTCCATCCAGTCCATCAGATCCTGGACCTGGCGCGGGAAATACTCGATCGGGATCGGATCGCGGACATAGGAGAGGGCGCGGGCGGTGCGCTGGTCGGAGCCGGGCGCGCGGCCGATGCCGAGGTCGATGCGGCCGGGATACATCGTCTCCAGCATGCGGAAGGTCTCCGCCACCTTCAGCGGCGCGTAATGCGGCAGCATCACCCCGCCCGAGCCGACCCGGATCCGGCGCGTCTCGTTGGCCAGCCGGGTGATCAGGATCTCCGGCACCGAGCCGGCGAGGCCTTCCGACGAGTGGTGCTCCGCCACCCAGTAGCGGTGGAAGCCGAGCCGGTCAGACAGCCGGGCAAGCTCGATGGTTTCGGCGACCGCGTCGGCGGGGGTGGCACCGGCACGGATCGGGGACTGGTCGAGGACGGAGATCAGGGGCATGGCACCGGACGGGCTTTGTGGTGGTTGGCTTCCTATGGTGGGGGTGCCGGACGCCGCTGCCAACCGGTGCGACGGCACGAGTGTCGTGAACGGCCGGCCCGGACGGCAGCGCCGGTGCCGCACAGTTGATCGCCCGTGCGCGCTCGAACGCCTGGACGGGCGCGCGCCGCCGCCTCATGTTCGGGCCTCCGTCGCCGGCAGGCACCGGCGGTCCGAGACTGTTCCATCGGAAGGACACCATGGCGCTATGGCACGACCGGGCCGGACGGGTTTCGGGGCTGAAGATCGCGACCCTGGTCGCCGTGACGGTGCCCGCCCTCATGCTGGCTGCCGACGCGCTGCTGGGCGGGCTCGGGGCCCGGCCCTATGACGAGGCGATCCACCGCAGCGGCGACTGGGCGATCCGCATCCTGACGGTCTCGCTGGCGGTCACCCCGGCGATCCGAATCCTCACATACCCCCGGCTGATCTCGATCCGGCGGATGCTCGGGGTCGGCGCGCTCGCCTATCTGCTGCTGCATGTGCTGCTCTACATCGCGGACCAGGGGTTCGACCTGCCGAAGGTCGGCAGCGAGATCGTGCTGCGGACCTACCTGACCATCGGCTTCGTTGCCTTGCTGATCCTGGCGGCCCTGGGGGCGACCAGCTTCGACGGCATGGTCCGCCGGCTCGGGCGGCGCTGGACCCAACTGCACAGGCTCGTTTATCCGGCGGCGGCCCTGGCGGCGGTGCATTTTTTCATGCAGACCAAGATCCAGGCCTACGAGGCAAGCCTGATCGCCGGCTTCCTGCTGACCCTCGGCCTGTACCGGTTGGCGGGGAAGCGGCGGCTGGCCCTGACCGCGCCGGTTGTCCTGGTGTCGATTGCCCTCCTCGGCGGCATGTTGACCGCCGGCGCGGAGGCGCTGTGGTTCTGGGCCGGCACCAGCGTGCCGCCGCTGCGGGTGCTGGAGGCCAACCTGATGCTGCCCGACACGATCCGACCGGCCTGGTGGGTTCTGGTCGCGGGACTCGGCGTCGCCGTGCTGCCGCTCTTGCGTCAGCGCCGCCGATCCAGTGCTCGGCCCGCCGAACAGAGCGCTGCCTAACGCGTCACCGCCTGCCGCAGGGCCTCCGCCATGGCGTCGGTCAGGTCCTTCGGGGCGGTGTCGGAGACCAGGATGGCCCGATGGGCGGCGGGCAGCGGCGCCAGGCCGTCGGCCTCGCCCAGCATCCGCAGGCCCGGCTCTACACAGCCGGCGGGCAGGGGGCGACGGCCAGTCCGGCCCGCACGGCCGCCCGCACGCTGGCGAAACTCGCCGATTTGTAGACCACCCGCCAGGGGCGGCCCGCCCGGTCCAGGGCGTCGGTCGCCAACGAACGCCACCAGCAGCCGCGGTCGAGCAGGGCAAGCGGCACCGGCAGATCGTCAAGGAGGGTGAGGGACGGCGCGCAGGCCCAGACCGTCGGCTCGCTGGTCAGGGCCGGACCGGACGTGCGCGTCGGGCCGGAACTGATCGCCAGGTCGAGTTCCCGGCGGCGCACCGCCTCGCCATAGGCGGCGGTGCAGCCGGAGGTGGCGACGATCTCGACACCGGGATGCCGCGCCGAGAAGGCGGCCAGGGCGTGCTCCAGGACGGTGTCGTCGAAATCGTCGGGCAGTCCGACCCGAAGCCGCCCCGCTAGCGGCTTGGCGAAGATCCGGGTCGCGCGGTCCAGCTCGGTCAGGGCGCGGCGGGCGGCCGGCAGCAGGGTCTCGCCGCTCGGCGTGAGGGTCATGCCGCGGGCGTGGCGCTCGAACAGCGGGACGCCCAGGCTCTGCTCCAGCTTGCGGAGCTGCACGCTGATCGCCGACTGGGTGCGGTTCAGCCGCTGCGCCGCCTGGCTCAGGTTTGCGCATTCCGCGATCGCCACGAACGTGCGCAGATGCTCGCTGTTCGCCGGTGCCTGTTCGATTTCGTTCATGGATCCGATCGCATCTATTCGTTTTATCGATCCGACCATCGCGGCTAAGCCGGAGACGGTCAACCGCTCAGGGACGTCCCATGCCGCTCGAAACCATCGCCATCCTGTTCGCCGTCGGTCTGCTCGGCGGGGCCTGGAACGCCGTCGCCGGCGGGGCGACGCTGTTCACCTTTCCCGCCCTCATGGCGGCGGGGCTGCCCCCCGTGGTGGCCAACGCGACGAACTATCCGGCGATGCTGCCGTCGAATGCCGCGGCCCTGCCGGCCTATCGGCACGAGCTGGCGGAGGTCGGTCGCCGGGTCTGGCCGCTGCTCGCGGTGTCGGGGGCGGGGGCGCTGGTCGGCGCCTGGCTGCTGACCGTGTCCGACCCGGAACTGTTCATGGGACTGATCCCGTTCCTGATCCTGACCGCGACAGGGCTCTTCGCCTTCGGACCCGCCCTGCGCGTGGCGATCCTGCGCCGGGTCGGCGATCACGGCAGCCGGGCGGTGGTCTATCCCGCGCTGTTCGTGATGTCGATCTATGGCGGCTATTTCGGCGCCGGGCTGAGCTTCATCCTGATGGCGATCCTGCAGGTGCTGGGCTTCACCGCCTTCCACACCGCCAACGCGCTGAAGAACCTGCTGGCCACCAGCTTCACGATCCTCAGCATTCTGGTCTTCGGCTTCGGCGGGCTGATCGCCTGGCCGCAGGCGCTGGTGATGATGGCGGGCAGCTTGGCCGGCGGCTATCTCGGCGGCCATTACGGGCGACGGGTCAACGGCGAGATCCTGCGCCGGCTCGTCATCGCCTTCGGGCTGGTTCTGAGCGCGGTGTACGTCCACCGGCTCTGGAGCTGACCGGCCGGCCGACCGGCGCTGAGCGGGTAGGCAGGACGCGGCGGCGGTTCTAGACTTCGCACATGCACAAGACCGGCTCCACGATAGGCTGGGCCGCTCTCGGCGTGCTCGCCCTCTGCTTTCTGCTGAACGCCCTGGCCCGCGGGGCGGGAGAGACCTACGCGGTCTTCCTGCTGCCGATCGGCGAGGAGACCGGCTGGGACCGGGCCGACCTGACCTCGGTCTATTCGGTCTACATGCTGGCCAACGGCCTGGCCTCGCCCTTCGTCGGCGCGGCGTTCGACCGGTTCGGCGGACGGGCGCTCTACGTCTTCGGGCTGCTCGCCCTGGGCGGCGGCTTCTGGCTCGCCGGCCGGATGGAGCATCTGTGGCATCTCTCGGTCACGGTCGGAATCTTGGGCGGCCTCGGCATCGCCTCGCTCGGCATGGTCCCGGGCTCGATCCTGATCAGCCGCTGGTTCGACGCCCGCATGGGTACCGCCATGGCCATCGCCTCCGCCGGGCTCGGCACCGGCACGCTGGTGCTGGCGCCGCTGGCCCAGGTGATGGTGGACAGCGTCGGCTGGCGCGGCGGCTACGGGCTGATCGGCGGCACGGTTCTGCTGCTCGCCGTTCCGGTGGCGCTGCTGCCCTGGGGGCGGATCACGGCCGGGGTGGTGCGCCGCGGCGTCCCGGCGAGCGCGGGGCTGCCGAGCGAGGGCATCGCCCGGGCGATCCGCACCCGGCCGTTCTGGGCGCTGTTCCTCGCCTTCTTCGGCACGGCGGTCGGCGGTTACGGCGTCGCCCTGCAGACCGTGGCCTATCTGGTGGAGGAGGGCTTCGCGCCGATCGAGGCCGCCAGCGCCTTCGGCTTCGCCGGCATGCTGTCGATCTTCGGCATGCTGGTGGTGGGTGCGGCCGCCGACCGCTACGGCAACCGGGTGACGGTCAGCGTCAGCTACATCTCCACAATCGTGGGCATCGTGTCGCTTGCCCTGGTCCAGGTGCATCCGGGCTTCGCCTTCGTCGTCGGCTTCGTGATCTTCTTCGGCGGCTCCATGGGCGCGCGGGGGCCGATCATCTCGACCCTGTCAGCGACCATCTTCAGCGGCCGGGGCATCGGCGCGATCTACGGGACGATCACCACGGGGCAGGGGCTGGGCGCGGCGATCGGCACCTGGCTCGCCGGCTTTCTGCACGACGTCACCGGCGGCTACACGGCCGGTTTCATGGTGTCCAGCGGCTTCATGCTGGCGGCGATGACCGTCTTCTGGGTGGTGCCGGAGCTGGCGGTCCGGCGCGGGGCGATGGCCGCGCGGGACCGAGATCAGTCGTAATGGGCGACCGCCATGAGCATGTCGATGGTCACTCCGTCGGCGGCCAGCGGCAGGACCAGGGAGTGCAGGGTGCGGTATGAGCGGCCGGTATTGCCGAGGTCGTCGCGCAGGATCTGCGGCTCGCCGTCCCGCACCACCTGATCCAGCACCCGGTGGACCCGGGCCCGGCGGGCCTCGTCGTAAAGTTCCTCGAACCAGCGCCCGGTCCCGTCCCGGTTGCGCATGTCGACGATGCCGGTGCCGACCAGCCGGTGCCGGTAGCTCAGCTTCCCGCCGGGTCGGTGCACCTCGATCAGGTTGATCCAGGGCAGCAGCGTGCGCGGCATCTCCAGCGGATCGATATCCCGCCGCGAGGGCAGCAGGCCACGGCCGGGCTTGCGGGCCAGCCAATAGGAATAGGCGGCCACATGGGCAGGTGCTGTCAGATCCAGCTCGGCGGGCCAGTTTCGGTCGCCATCCATTGCAGGGTTCCGTGCCAAGTCACTCTGAGCCAAGGGCTGACATACGACGGTATGCAGAAGTCGCGCGTCAACTGAAGTTTGTGAGTTATCACACACCCTATGATAATTTTCGCAATTCCGAAAGTTCATCGCGCACCAGGATCGGTGAGTTGATCGGGCCGCGGGACTGGGTCACGCTGCCGGTCCAGCCTCGTGCTCCCGCCTCGACAGCCCGTCTGACCGTTTTTCCGGAGTCGTCCCATGACCGACATCGCCTTCGCGCCCGCGCATGAACTCGCCGCCAAGATCCGCTCCAAGGAGATCGGGTCGCGGGAACTGCTGGAGCACTATCTGGCGCGGGTCGAGAAGTACAATCCGCCGCTGAACGCCATCATCGCCACCGATTACGACGGGGCGCGCAAGGCGGCCGACGCGGCCGACGCCGCTCTTGCCAAGGGCGAGATCTCCGGGCCGCTACACGGCGTGCCGATGACCTTCAAGGAGAGCTATGACGCGGTCCACATGCCCACCACCTGGGGGCTGGAGCGCCTGGCGGAGAACGTGCCCGAGGTCGACAGCGTGCCGGTTGCGCGGATGAAGGCGGCCGGCGCGGTGGTGTTCGGCAAGACCAACGTGCCGGTCATGCTGGCCGACTGGCAGAGCTTCAATCCGGTCTACGGCTCCACCAACAACCCCTGGGACCTGAGCCGCACGCCGGGCGGGTCGTCCGGCGGGTCGGCGGCGGCGCTGGCGGCCGGGCTGACGGGACTGGAGGCCGGCTCGGATATCGGCGCTTCCATTCGCAACCCGGCGCATTACTGCGGCGTCTACGGCCACAAGCCGACCTGGGGCATCCTGCCGCCGCGCGGCCATGCCCTGCCCGGGACCATCACCCCGGCCGACATCTCGGTGATCGGCCCGCTCGCCCGCTCGGCGGAGGACCTGGACATCTCGCTTGACGTGATGGCCGGGCCGCACGGCCTGGACGCCGCCTGCTGGAGCCTCAACCTGCCGCAGGCCCCCCAGCGCGCGCCGGGCGACTTCAAGGTCGCGGTGGTGCTGGAGGACCAGAACGTCGACCAGGACACGGTCCTTACCGACGCCCTGCAGAAGGCGATCGAGGCGCTCGCCGCCAAGGGGATGACGGTGGTGTCCGGCGCCAAGCCGGCCTTCGACACCAAGGAGGCGCACAGCGTCTATATCCGCCTGCTACGCGCCGCCACCTCCGGCCGGGTCAACGATGAGGAGATGGCGCAGCAGCACGCGCTGCTGGCCGAACTGGGCGAGGACGACGACAGCTACATCGCCGAGATGGCCCGCGGGAACACCATGCTGCACCGGGACTGGATCAAGCTGAACAACCGGCGCAACCAGATGCGCGAGACCTGGCAGGACCTGTTCGAGGAGGTCGACCTGCTGCTCTGCCCGATCGCCTCGAGCACGGCCTTCCCGCACGATCAGGAGGGGGAGCGCATCCACCGCAAGATCGTGGTGAACAACAAGAAGGTCCATGTGACCGACCAGCTGTTCTGGGCCGGCTATACCGGGGCGTTCCACCTGCCGAGCACGGTGGCGCCGGTCGGCCTGGCCAGCGACGGGCTGCCGGTCGGCCTGCAGATCGTCGCGCCGCACGGCCACGACAAGCGGGCGATCGCCTTCGCCAAGATGATGGAGCGCGAGATCGGCGGCTTCATCGCCCCGAAGGGGTATGAGTAAGCCGGCGCGACTAGGGGCGCGGGACTAGGGGCGCGGGAGTAAGGCTGCGGGAGTAAGCCGGGCGGGCCGGGTCAGTCGAGCCGGTCCGGCAGGCCGCGGCCGTTGTTCCACCAGCGGTTCGGGTTGTCGCTGGCCGGGTCGTAAGCCGCCCGGCTGGCCCAGTCCTCGCGCAGGAAGATCACCGGTTCCTCGTAGTGGTGGACGTGCAGGATCGCGTCCATGACCGCCGCCAGAACGCTCGGATCGCGCTCGATGGAGATCTTCAGCTCGACCATCGGATAGGTCTCCGTGGAGCCGGCCTCGAAACCCGCCACATGGGTGGTGGTGGTGGAGCCGGGCTCGGGCTGCGCCGTCTCCCGTCCGACCGCCGAGATGCTGGCATTGCGCCGGTACCGCCCGAAGCTCAGCGGGTGCACCTGCATCACCGCGTCGAGAATGCGGTCGGTATCCTGCGGCAGCGTCTGGATCTCCAGCGTCCAGACCGGCACGAAGCGGCCCGACGCCGCGCGGTAGTCGGAAAGATCGGTCATCGCGGGGGGCCTCCGGAAATAATTTGTTCGCTATTTGTTCCGTTTTGGGGCATGATGTCAACCGGTGCAGGCAACCCCACGACCGGAGGCTCCCATGGATGGCGATCTGTCGAACCTGATGCTCGCGCTCGGGATCTTCGCCCTGGGGTTCGTGAGTATCGGGCCGAACATCCTGGCCATCATCGGCACCTCGATGGAGCGCGGCCGGGCGCAGGGCGTGCGGCTGGCGCTGGGCGTCGGCACCGGTTCCGGCATTTGGGCGACCCTGACCGTCGCCGGGCTGACGGCGCTGATCGCCGCCTATGCCGAGGTGATCCTGGTGTTGAAGATCTTCGGCGCGGCGTATCTGCTGTGGCTGGCCTGGCGGGCCTTCCGCTCGGCGGCCACGGCTGAGGCGGATGTCCGGCCGCGGTCGGCCCAGGGGCGCAACCTCTACGCCCACGGACTGCTCATCCAGATGACCAACCCGAAGGCGGCCCTGCATTGGGTGGCGATCGTCGGTCTCGGGCTCGGCGCCGACGCTCCGCTCTGGATGGGACTGACCCTGATCGGGACGACGACCCTGCTGTCGATCGCCGGCCACCTGGCCTATGCGGTGACCTTCTCGACCCGGCCCGTGGTGCTGTTCTACCGCCGGGCGCGGCGCTGGATCGACGGCGCGCTCGGCGTGTTCTTCACCGTCGCGGCCTACGAGGTCGCGACCTACCGGGGGTGAGCCGGGCCGGTCGGCCGGACGCCAGGCCAGCCCGGCGCCCGGTCCCTCAACGCGCGCTGCCCCGGCGCCCGGTTCAGCCGGTTCAGCCCAGGGCCCGCTCCAGATCGGCGATGATGTCCTCGGCGGTCTCCAGGCCGATGGAGAGGCGGATGACGTCGTCGCCGGCCCCCGCCGCGGTCCGCTGCTCCTCGGTGAGCTGGCGGTGGGTGGTGCTGGCCGGGTGCAGGATCAGCGAGCGGGTGTCGCCGATATTGGCCAGATGCGACAGCAGGCGGCAGCGCTCCACCACCGCCATGCCGGCCTCGTAGCCGCCCGTCACCCCGAAGGTGAAGACCGAGCCGGCGCCCTTGGGCAGGTAGCGCTCGGCGAGCTGTTTGTATGTGTTGCCCTTCAGGCCCGCGTAGCTGACCCAGGCGACCTTGTCGTGCGCCTCCAGCCATTCCGCCACCTTCTGGGCGTTGGCGACATGGCGTTCCATGCGCAGGGCCAGGGTCTCGATGCCGGTGATGGTCAGATAGGCGTTCATCGGCGCCATGGTCGGCCCGAGGTCGCGCAGGCCGACGGCGTGGCCGTAGGTGGTGAAGGCGAGGTCGCCGAAGGTCTCGTAGAAGGTCAGCCCGTGATAGGCCGGCTCCGGCTGGGACAGGGACGGGAACTTGTCGTTCTGCGACCAGTCGAAGGTGCCGCTGTCGACAACCGCCCCGCCCATGGCGTTGCCGTGACCGGACAGGAACTTGGTCGTGGAATGCACCACCAGATCCGCACCATGCTCGATCGGCCGGCACAGGTAGGGGGTGGCCATGGTGTTGTCGATGATCAGCGGCACGCCAGCCTCCTCGGCGATCCGCGCCAGGGCCGCGATGTCGGTGATCACGCCGCCCGGATTGGCGAGGCTTTCGGCGAAGATCGCCTTGCACTTGTCCTGCATGGCGGCCGCGCGCACCGCGTCCAGGTCCTCGGCATCGACGAAGTCGCAGTGCCAGTCGAACTTCTGGAAGGTGCGGCCGAACTGGGTGATCGAGCCGCCGTAGAGCCGGCGCGAGGCGACGAACCGGTCGCCCGGGCTCATCAGCGCGAACAGCGCCAGCATCTGGGCGGAATGGCCGGACGCCGTGCAGGTGGTGCCGCGCCCGCCTTCCAGCGCCGCGATCCGCTCCTCCAGCACCGCGACGGTCGGGTTCGACAGGCGCGAGTAGATGTTGCCGAAGGTCTGCAGGTTGAACAGCGAGGCGGCGTGGTCGGCGTCGTCGAACACGTAGGCGGTGGTCTGGTAGATCGGCGTGCCGCGGGCGCCGGTCGCCGGATCGGGCGAGGCGCCGGAATGCACCGCCATGGTCTCGAAACCCTTGGGGATGAAGCCGTCGCCCACGTCGCTCTGCTTCGACACCTTGTCGGCGCGGCCCGGCATGCGGCGCTTGGCGGAGATCACCCGGCTGTTGAATCCGTGCCAGCCGAGCTCGCCGAACAGGCGGGAGAACTCGATCTTCGGGCAGCGGTCCATGATCACGGTCAGGCCGGCGGCCTCGGCCCGGTCGGCGGCCTCGTCGTTGCGCACGCCGAGCTGCATCCACAGCACCTTGGCCCCGTGCGCGATGGCGGCATCGGCGATCGGCCCGGCGGCGGCGGAGTTGCGGAACACGTCGACCATGTCGACGGTCTCCGGCAGGTCGGAGAGGTCGGCATAGGCCTTCTCGCCCAGGATCTCGCCGCCGGCACCGGCCACCTTGGGGTTCACCGGATAGACCTTGTAGCCCTTCTGCTGCAGGTACTTCATGGCGAAGTAGGAGGGCCGGTTCCAGTTGTCCGACGCGCCGACCATGGCGATGGTCTTCACGTCGCGCAGGATGTCGCGGATCAGGTCGTCGTCATACACGAGCCCGCCATTGGCGTCGGTCGCGCGCTTAGGGTCGATTTCGGCCATGGGGTTATTCTCCCTTCCAGACGGGGGCGCGCTTCTCGATGAAGGCGTCGATGCCTTCCCGGGCGTCGCGGGCGAGCATGTTGCGGGTCATCACGGCACTGGCATAGGCGTAGGCGTCCTCCATCGGCTGCTCGAGCTGCCGGTAGAACGCTTCCTTGCCGATGGTCAGCGTGAGCGGGGATTTCGAGGTGATCCTGGCGGTCAGCGCGTCCACCGCGGCGTCGAGCTCCTCGGCCGGGACGACCGTGTTCAGCAGACCGGCGGCTTCGGCGGTGGCGGCGTCCAGCGGCTCGCCGGTCACCAGCATCTCCATCATCTTCTTGCGGCCGACATTGCGGCTGATCGCGACCATCGGGGTCGAGCAGAACAGGCCGATATTGACGCCCGGCGTGGCGAACTTGGCGGTGTCGGCGGCGACGGCGAGATCGCAGGCGGCGACCAGCTGGCAGCCGGCGGCCGTGGCCATGGCATGGACCCTGGCGATCACGATCTGCGGCAGGCGGTTGATCGCCATCATCAGCTCGGAGCACTGCTCGAACAGGGCCCGGAAAAACGGCTCGCCGTCGTTCTCGCGCACCTCCTTCAGGTCGTGACCGGCGCAGAAGGCGGGCCCGGCGGCGGCCAGCACCACGACCTTGACCGTGCGGTCGCCGGCGATCGCGGCCAGCTCGCGCTGCAGCTCGGCCATCAGGGCGCGCGACAGGGCGTTGCGCTGCTTCGGCCGGTTCAGGGTCAGGGTGGCGACGCCGTCGCGGTCCTCGCGGACCAGGATCGGCAGGGCGTCGGTGTCCGGCGTCTCAGCCTGGGGCAGAGCCATGGCTGTCTCCCTCGATACGGTCTGTGGTGATTTTCTTTTGTCCCACAATGCGCCCGCGGGACCGAAATTCAAGGGGGCTTTCCCCTGAACGTCGATCCCGGGAGTCGATCCCTAGCGCACGTCCAGCAGCAGCAGCACCCCGGCCACGGTGACGACCGACAGGCCGGTGGAGATCAGGATCGCGGTGGTCGACTGGGCGATGGCCGACTGGTAGCGCTGGGCCATCAGGTAGACGTTGATCCCGACCGGCAGGGAGGCCAGCAGCACCGCCACGTCGCGCCACAGGGGCTCGACCTGGAACACATGGGTCGCCAGCACCCAGACCAGCAGCGGGTGCAGGGCCAGCTTCAGCGCCGTGCCGACCGCCGCCTGCTGCACCGCGCCGGCGATCCGGTAGGCGGCGATGGACGCGCCCATGGCGAAGACGGCGCAGGGCAGGGCGGCCCGGCCGAGCGTGCCGGTCAGGGTGTCGACGAAGCCCGGCAGCGTCAGCCCCAGCAGGTTGACCAGCACCCCCAGCAGCAGGGCGATGATGATCGGGTTGGTCACCAGCCCCTTGGCGACGTTGACCGGCAGCCGCCGCATCTCCTGCCGCGCGCCGACGCCGATCTCGGCCTGGATCGTGACCACCGAGAGCAGCTGCCAGGAATGGAAGGCGATGATCAGGAACAGCGGCAAGGTGGCGGTGTCGCCGAAGGTCGTCAGTACCAGCGGCACGCCGAGCATGACCGTATTGGAGAAGGCGCCGGTCATGCCGGCGATGGCGGGCTCGGCGCCGCCGCCCCGGAAGACGAACCGGTTGATCAGCGTGCCGGCGGTCCAGGCGATATAGCCGCCGCCGAAATACGAGATCAGGTAGCCCCACTGGATCGTCTCCGGCAGCTCCGTCGTCGCCATGGTGCGGAACAGCATGGCGGGAATCGCGTAGTCGAAGACGAAGCGCGACAGGCCCTTGGTCGCGTCGTGCGGGAACAGGCCCGTGCGGGCGGCGCCGTAGCCGATGGCCACGATGCCGAAGACCGGCACGATGATCTCGAGAAGGATCTCCATGCCATGGGATTAAGCCCGGCGGGGCGGCAACGCCAGAGGGTAATCGCGTCGTCGCCACCCGGCCGGCGCGGAGTCTAGCGCACGTCCAGCAACCAGAGCACGCCGCCGACGCTCAGCACCGACAGGGCGGTGGAGAGCAGCACCGAGGTCGCCGCCTGGGTGGTGCCCGAGTGATAGCGCTGGGCCATCAGGTAGACGTTCATGCCCACGGGCATGGCCGCCATCAGCACCGCCACGTCACGCCACAGGGGATCGATCTCGAACACCTGGGTCGACAGCAGCCACACCAGCAGCGGGTGGATCACCAGCTTGAGCAGCACGCCGACGCTCGCCTCGGGCAGCGCACCGGCGATCCGATAGGCGGCCACCGCTGCACCCATGGCGAACACCGCGCAGGGCAGGGCCGCCTGGCCGAGGGTTTCGGTCAGGCGGTCGAGGAAATGCGGCAGGGGGAGGCCGAGCAGGTTGACCGCCAGACCGAGCAGCAGGGCGAGGATGATCGGGTTGGTCGCCAGGCTCCGGGCGACGTTGAGCGGCAGGTTGCGCATCTCCTGCCGCGCGCCGACGCCGAGCTCGGCCTGGATCGTGACCAGGGAGAACAGCTGCCAGGAATGGAAGGCGATGAGCAGGAACAGCGGCAGGGTGGCCCGTTCGCCGAAGGTCGTCAGTACCACCGGGATGCCGAGCATGGCCGTGTTCGAGAAGCCGGCCGTCATGCCGGCGACGGCCGGCTCCGCCCGCTTGGCCCTGAAGCCGACGGCGCTGATCAGCGTGCCCGCCGCCCAGGCGATATAGGCCGCGCCGTAATACGAGATCAGGTAGCTCCACGGGATGTCCCGGGGCATCTCCGTGGTGACCATTGTGCGGAACAGCATGGCCGGGATTGCGAAGTCGAAGACGAAGCGCGACAGGCCGCGGGCAGCACCCTGTGGGAAAAAACCGCTGCGCGCCGCCACAAATCCGATGGCGACGAGTCCGAAGACTGGAACGATGATCTCAAGCAGAATTCCCATTTAATCCGCTTTACGCTGCAGTGCAGCAAAGCGCTAGAGACGAAACACGCCGGCCGGCCGATTCAGCCGCGTAAGGCGGCCGAAAAAATCGTACGGTGGAAAAAAACACAAGGGAGGACGACGATGCCGCATCTCGAGATCGCCGAGGGCGAGAGCCTGTACTACGAGCACACGCCGCCGACCGACCCGGCGGGCAGGACCTTCGTCTTCGTCAACGCGCTGACCGGCAGCTACACCATGTGGGAGGCGTCCATCGCGCCGGCCCTGCGCGGGGCCGGGCACGGCACCCTGGTCTATAACTTCCGCGGCCAGGCCGAGAGCCGCACGGCGCCGACCACCAAGCCGACCCCGACCCAAATCGTCGACGACCTGCACCGGCTCTGCGCCGAGGTGAACCCCGCCCGGCCGGTCCTGGTCGGCCTGTCGATCGGCGGGCTGTTCGCCGCCCAGGCCTATGCCAAGGGGACCGCGGCCGACGGGATCGTGCTGATCAACACCCTGCGCAAGCCGACCGAGCGGCTGGAATGGATCAACACCGCCATGGCGCATGGCGTGGCGGCCGGCGGCTTCCGGCTGATCATGGAGCTCAACCTGCCGATGCTGGTGAACCCGGAGCAGCTCGCCAAGATGCGGGCCGACGTGCAGACCGGCGCGCCCTACGCGCCGATCGACCCGGCCGATGGCGGTTACCGGCTGATGGTCGAGTCGGTCGCCACCGACTGGGACTTCCCGTGGGAGAGGCTCGACATTCCGGCGCAGATCATGGTCGGCTTGCACGATCGGGTATTCTACGTTGCTGATGACGTGGATGAACTCGCCGCGCGGATCCCGACCACCTCGCGGGTCGTGTTCCCCGATGCGGGGCATCTGATACCGATCGAGCGGCCGGCCGCCTTCACCGAGGCGCTGCTGGATTTCGCGAAGACCATTTGAAGGGGAGAGGGCCGTGGCCTGGAAGCCGGCGCTGGTTATTTTCGATTGCGACGGCGTCCTGGTGGACAGCGAGCCGATCGCCACCCGCATCATCGCCGCCGCGCTGACCAAGGCAGGGCTGGAGATGAGCGGGGAGGCGGCCCTGCACCAGTATCTCGGCGGCAAGCTCACCCGCATCAAGATCAAGGTCGAGGAGGATCTCGGCATCGAGCTCGGCGACGGCTGGGTCGAGGCGATCTACGAGAAGCAGTTCGCCGCCTTCCGGGCGGAATTGCAGGCGATCCCGGGCATCGTCGAGGCGCTCGACGCCCTCGACCTCGCCGGGGTGCAGTACTGCGTCGGCTCCAACGGCCCGCTCTACAAGATGGACGTCTCGCTGGCGGTCACCGGCCTGTACGGGCGGCTGGAGCACCGCATCTTCTCCGCCGACATGGTGCCGGAGCCGAAGCCGGCGCCGGACCTGTTCCTGCATGCGGCGGCGAATTTCGACGTGCCGCCGGGGGATGTGGCGGTGGTGGAGGACAGCCCGCCGGGCGTGCGCGCGGGCGTGGCCGCCGGGATGCGGGTCTTCGGCTACGGCCGGGATTCCGGCGTCGACCGGCTGAAGGAGGCCGGCGCCCACGTGACCTTCGAGAACATGGCGGACCTGCCGCGGATTCTCGGCGTCGGCGGCTGAGAGAGGCGAAGCCGGCCGCTGCGGGAGCGGCCGGCCCGCGATGCCGTTCTACTTCTTCGGCACGAAGGAGCCGTGACCGGCACGCCAGATGTCCGGACGGCAGCGGACATACTGCGGCGGGTACTCGACCTGCACGCCCAGGGTCTGGGCGGCGTGCCAGGCCCAGCGCGGATCGTCCATCGCACCGCGGGCGACGGCGACCATGTCGGCCTTGCCGGAGGCGACGATTTCCTCGGCCTGGGTGGCGCCGGTGATCATGCCGACGGCCATGACCGCGATGCCGACCTCCTCCTTCACCTTCTCGGCGAAGGGCACCTGGTAGCCCGGACCGACGGAGATCTTCTGCGCCGGGTCGTTGCCGCCGGAGCTGATGTCGACGAAATCGCAGCCGGCCTCCTTCAGCGCCTTGCAGACCTCGACCGTCTCCTCCGGCGTCAGGCCGCCCTCGACCCAGTCGGAGGCCGACAGGCGCATGCCCATGGCCTTGCCTTCCGGCCAGACCGCGCGGCAGGCCTTGAACACCTCCAACGGGAAGCGCATCCGGCCCTCGATCGAGCCGCCGTAACCGTCGTTGCGGGTGTTGGACAGCGGCGACAGGAACTGGTGCAGCAGGTAGCCGTGGGCGCCGTGGACCTCGGCGACCTCGAAGCCGACCCGGTCGGCCCGCTTGGTGCTGTCGACGAACTGCTGCTTGACCATCTCCAGCCCGTCGGCGTCCAGCGCCTTCGGCGCCGGCCAGTCGCCATAGGCGCGGTCGGACGGACCCAGGGTCTGCCACGGGTTCTCGTCCGGCTGCAGCGGACCGCCGCCGTTCAGCGGAATGCGGTTCGACGCCTTGCGGCCGGCATGGGCGATCTGGATGCCCATGACCGAGGTGCCGTATTCGTAACAGAAATCGATGACCCGCTTCAGGGTCCGCTCGTTCTCGTCCGACCACAGGCCGAGGCAGCCCGGCGTGATGCGCCCTTCCGGCGACACATGGGTCGCCTCGGTGATGACGAGGCCGCCGGCTCCCATGGCGAACTGGCCCAGATGCATGAGGTGCCAGTCGTTGGCGCTGCCGTCCTTGGAGACGTACTGGCACATCGGTGCCACCACGATGCGGTTTGGCAGGGTGACGTCGCGCATCGAGATCGGCGAAAACAGTTGGCTCATAGGGTCCCCTCTGGTTGTCCTGTCGGGCAGGCGGGGGGACGGTAACGGCTCGCGCCAGGGGGAGGAAGTGCCATGACGGCAAAAGTGTCTGTCGCCGAGATGAACCAGATTCTGCAGGAGGACCTGTCCTTCATGGGGAATCTGGGCGCCCGGTTCGAGGAGATGACCGACGGCCACGTGGTCGCCCGGCTGCCCTATTCCGATCTGCTGCTGCGGCCCGGCGGGACGATCAACGGGCCGGCGATGATGGGGCTGGCCGACGCGGTGCTCTATGCCGTCGTGCTGTCGCGCATCGGCATGGTGAAGCTGGCGGTGACCACCAGCCTGACTGCGAACTTCCTGCGCCGACCCAAACCGGGCGACCTGATGGCCGTGGGCAAGCTGATCAAATGCGGTCAGCGTCTGGCCTATGGCGAGGTGCTTCTCCATATAGATGGAAGGGACGACGACCCGGTCTGTCATGTCACCGGGACGTATTCGATCCCGCCGAAGGAGGACCGGCCCACCGGATAAGGGAGAGCGCAGCCATGAGCCATCCGATCACCCTCTCCAGCGGTGCGATCAGCGCCGTCGTGGAACCGGCCTTCGGCGGGCGCATCACCGCGTTCCGGCATGGCGAGACCGACATCTTCGCCCCGGTCCCGGCCGACGGGTCGCGCGACCTGGCGGCACCGGCTTCCTGCGGCTGTTTCCCGCTGGTGCCCTGGTCGAACCGGATCCGCGGCGCCCGGCTGACCGTCGAGGGCGAGACCGTCGAACTGGCGGCGACCGAACGGCCGGCCGGCCACGCGATTCACGGCCACGGCCTGCGCCGGATCTGGGAGGCGGAGCACGTCGCCGCCACCCTGCGCATGCACTACGCCCACCAGGCCGGCGCGGGCGGCTGGCCCTGGCCGTACCGCGCGGCCCAGGTGATCAAACTCGACGGGGATGGCATGACCGTCGCCCTGTCGGTGCTCAACAGCGGCGAGGGCGCGATGCCCGTCGGCCTCGGCTTCCATCCGTATTTCCCGCAGACCCCCGGGACCCGGCTGACCCTGCCGGTCGCGACATCCTGGCCGCCGACCGAGGCGGAGAAGTTTCCCGCCGGCGGCAGCCGGCCGGTCCCGGCCGGGCTCGACCGGCGGGAGGAGGGGCCGGTGCCGATGGGCCTGGATCAGGGCTTCGGCGGCTGGGAGAAGACCGCCCGCATCGCCTGGCCGGAACACGGGCTGGCCCTGACCATCACCGGCGAGGGGCCGCTGGACCATGTCATTGTCTATACCCCGGCCCATAACCGGTACTTCTGCATCGAGCCGGTGACCCATGCGATCGACGCGGCAAATCTGGCGGAAACCCGGGGGATCGCGGAAACCGGACACGTCCTGCTGCCGGCCGGCGCGGAGTTTTCGGTATCTCTGAGGTTTACGGTCGCGGTATTATAATACCTCATTCGCAACCGCACTGAAAAATCGGCGCTTTTCCGCTTGATTCCGGACCGTCCGCGCGGCATAAGGCGCGCTCCGTCGGAGGCGGGCCCGTGTCCGTGCCGACTCCAGATTTCCATGAACCTGGTTCTGTGCCGCGTGTACAGGGCCGATCGAGCGAGGGGACCGTCATGCGGACCTATTCGGCAAAGCCGAGCGAGA
Organism: Candidatus Endolissoclinum sp.; assembly: GCA_965228445.1. Taxonomy (GTDB): domain Bacteria; phylum Pseudomonadota; class Alphaproteobacteria; order Thalassobaculales; family Thalassobaculaceae; genus Thalassobaculum. The sequence continues at coordinate 669,694 of OZ245813.1, forward strand.
TCGAGAAGAAGTGGGTTGTGGTCGATGCCGAAGGGCTCGTCCTCGGCCGGCTCGCTTCGATCATCGCGAACTATCTGCGCGGCAAGCACAAGCCGACCTTCACGCCGCATATGGATTGCGGTGACAACGTCATCGTCATCAATGCCGAGAAGGTCAAGCTGACCGGCAACAAGATGACCCAGAAGCAGTACTACTGGCACACCGGCCATCCGGGCGGCATCAAGTCGCGCCGGGCCGACCAGGTGCTGGGCGGCGCGCATCCCGAGCGCGTGATCACCAAGGCGGTGCAGCGGATGATCACCCGCGGCCCCCTCGGCCGTCAGCAGATGTCCAACCTGCGGGTCTATGCCGGTGCGGAGCATCCGCATGAGGCGCAGCAGCCCCAGGTGCTGGACGTTGCGGCCATGAACCCGAAGAACGCGAGGTAAGCGATGTCGATGGAAACCGAGACCACGTCGACGGATGAGGCCCAGGGCCTCGACAAGCTGGCCGAGCTGCAGGCCGAGACCTCTGCCGCTCCGGCGGAGCCGGTGGTCGACAAGTTCGGCCGCTCCTACGCGACCGGCCGCCGCAAGAACGCCATCGCCCGTGTCTGGGTGAAGCGCGGCCAGGGCATCATCACCGTCAACGGCAAGCCGGCCAGCGAGTACTTCGCCCGTCCGGTGCTGCAGATGATCATCGACCAGCCGTTCGAGGTTGCCGAGCGGACCGGCCAGTTCGACGTGTTCTGCACGGTCACCGGCGGCGGTCTCTCCGGCCAGGCCGGTGCGGTGCGCCACGGGATCTCCCAGGCCCTGACCCTGTTCGAGCCGGCGCTGCGCCCGACCCTGAAGAAGGGCGGCTTCCTGACCCGCGACCCGCGCATGGTCGAGCGTAAGAAGTACGGCAAGGCCAAGGCCCGCCGCAGCTTCCAGTTCTCCAAGCGCTAAGGCGGTTCGGAGCCGGGCAACGGGCCCGGACAGGCAAACATCTTGGAAAAGCGCTGTCTTCGGGCAGCGCTTTTTCGGTTTCTGGTGCATCATCCCGGCGATCCGCCGACCCGGCCCCGCCGCCGGACCGGCGATCACCGACACAGAAGGGGAGTCCGCGGTGCTGGACCTCAGGGTCGTTGCCCACATCCTGGGATGGGTGATGATTTCCGTCGCGGCCATGCTGCTGCTGCCCGCCGGCCTCGACTGGATCCGCGACGATGCCGACTGGCCGGCCTTCGTGGTGGCGGCGGTGATCTCGGCTCTGTTCGGGGCGCTGATGATCCTGGCCAACACCATGCCGGAGCGCCCGGAGCTCAGCCTGCGCCAGGCCTTCGTGCTGATCGCCTCGGGCTGGCTCACGGTCTGCCTGTTCGGGGCGATCCCGTTCATGGCCTACGGCATGTCGCTGACCGACGCGGTGTTCGAGACCATGTCGGGCATCACCACCACCGGCTCGACCGTGCTGACCGGGCTCGACGCCATGCCGGAGGGCATTCTGCTGTGGCGCGCCCTGCTGCACTGGATCGGCGGCATCGGCATCATCGCCATCGCGGTGATGATCCTGCCGTATCTGCGGGTCGGCGGCATGCAGATCTACAAGATGGAGACCTCGGTCCACGAGGGCGAGAAGGCCTCCTTCACCAGCCGCATCCTGCTGCGTCTGACGGTGGTCTATATCGGCCTGACGATCCTGTGCTTCGCGGTCTACTGGGTGCTCGGCATGAGTTTCTTCGACGCCGTGACCCATTCCATGGCGACGATCTCCACCGGCGGGTACTCCACCCACGACGCGTCGTTCGGCCATTTCCGCTCGCCCTGGCTGCACTGGGCGGCGATCGTCTTCATGATCTGCGGGGCGATCCCGTTCATCCTGTTCGTGCGCGCGACCCAGGGCAACCTGCGCGGGCTGGTCAGGGACGCCCAGGTGCGCGGCTTCCTCGGCTTCCTGGCGGTGTTCAGCGTGCTGACCGCGCTGTGGCTGATGAGCCGGGACGACGCGCTGGGCTTCGGCCGGGCGCTGACCCTGACCGCCTTCAACATCACCGCCATCGTCACGACGACCGGCTTCGCGACGGCCGACTACACCACCTGGGGCAACGGCGCGGTCGGCCTGTTCCTGCTGCTGATGTTCGTCGGCGGCTGTTCCGGGTCGACCTCGGGGTCGATCAAGATATACCGCTACCAGGTACTGTGGCTGTTCGTGCGCGCCCATCTGAAGCGCCTGTTCTCGCCGCGCCGGATCGTGGTGCTGCGCTACAACGGCGCCACCCTGGGCGAGGACGTGCCGCTGTCGGTGCTGGCCTTCCTGGCGGTGTTCATCGCGACGATCGCGATCTTCACCGTGGTGCTGACCTTCTTCGATCTGGATCTGATCACCGCCTATTCGGCGTCGATCACGGCGATCTCCAACGTCGGCCCGGGCCTCGGCCCGACGATCGGACCGGCTGGCACGTTCCAGTCGCTGCCCGATGCCGCCAAATGGGTGCTGGTGGTGGCCATGCTGGCCGGCCGCCTGGAAGTCCTCGCCCTGCTGGTGTTCTTCGACCGGGACTTCTGGCGCGGGTGAAGGCCACCGTTGCTCTGAGCTGACCTCTCCCTGAGCAGGAGCGAAGCGACGTGTCGAAGGGCGGCTTCTGTCGCTAGAGAATTTCCAGCACTGCTTCCGGCGGGCGGCCCAGGGCGGCCTTGCCGTCCTTGGACACGATCGGGCGTTCGATCAGGATCGGGTTCTCCACCATCGCCTTGATCAGCGCGGCGCGGTCGAGGGTGGGGGCGTCCAGGCCGAGCTCCTTGTACGCCGCCTCCTTGCGGCGCATCGCGTCGCGGGGCTCCAGGCCCATGGCGGCGAGCAGCGCGTCCAGTTCGACTGCGCTCGGCGGCGTCTTCAGGTATTCCACCACCTGCGGCTCGATGCCCTTGTCCTGCAGCAGGGCCAGGGTCTGACGCGACTTGGAGCAGCGCGGGTTGTGATAGATCCGAACCGTCATTTCCGTCTCCACAAAATCCGGCGCCTAAGGTAGTCCGAAGGGCCGTGTCGGCGCCATCGGCGATCCGATCGCGCTCCAAGCCCAAGGGTGATCCCATGCCTGCTTCCGGCCTGCCGATCGAAACCGAGCGCCTGATCCTGCGGCCCTGGCGGGAGAGCGATCTGGTCCCCTTCGCCGCGCTCAACGCCGATCCGGAGGTCATGGAGTTCTTCCCCGACACCCTGAGCCGCGCCGACAGCGACGCGCTGGCCCTGCGGGTGAGGGAGCGGATCGAGACCGAGGGTCTGGGGTTCTTCGCCGTGGAGGTGAAGGGCGGGCCGGGCTTCATCGGCATGGTGGGCCCGAGCGTGCCGCCCTACGGCGCGCAGCTCCCCTGCGGTCCCTGCACCGAGATCGGCTGGCGGTTGAGCCGGGCCGCCTGGGGCAAGGGCTATGCGAGCGAGGCGGCGTCGGCCTCGCTCGATTTCGCCTTCGCCACCCTGGGCCGCGACGAGGTGGTGTCCTTCACCGCCGTGCAGAACGAGCGCTCCCAGGCGGTGATGCGCCGCATCGGCATGACCCGCGACGAAAACGGCGACTTCGACCATCCGCTGCTGCCGGCGGGGCACCGGCTGCTGCGCCACGTGCTCTACCGGATCCCGCGCAGGACCTGGGAGGAGCTCAGGTCCCGGTAAACTGGGGCTCGCGCTTCTCCAGGAACGCCCGCACGCCCTCGGCATAGTCGTTGCCGAAGCCGACCTCGCGCTGGATGTCCCGTTCCAGGGCGAGCTGGGTGTCCAGGTCGTTCGACATGGCGGCTCGGATCGCCCGGCGGGTGCGCTGCACGACCCGGGGCGACAGCTTGGCCAACTTGGCCGCCAGCGCCACGGCCTCGTCCTGCAGGCTGTCGTCGTCATACACCTTCCACACCAGACCCCACTTCTCCGCGGTCTCGGCGTCGAGCGGATCGGCAGTCAGCGCCAGGGCGAGGGCGCGGTTCTCGCCGATCAGGCGGGGCAGGTGATGGGTGACGCCGGCATCGGGGATCAGGCCGACGCGGGAGAAGCTGACCACGATCTTGGCCGAGCGGGCGGCGAGGATGATGTCGCCGGCAAGCGCCACGCCGACACCGGCGCCGGCGGCCACGCCGTTCAGGGCGGTGATCACCGGCATCTCGACCTGGCGCAGTCGGCGGATCAGGGCATTGTAGTACATGTCGAGCCCGGCCCCGAGGTCGCGGGTCGGCGGACCGCTCTCCGGCGGCATGCGGTCGGACAGGTCCTGGCCGGAGCAGAAGGCGCGGTCGCCGGTGCCGGTGAGGATCAGCGCCTTGGCGGGGGTGTCGCCGCCGGAGATCTCGGCCACGGCGGCGCGCATCTCCTGATGGACCTGTTCGTTGACGGCGTTGCGCTTCTCCGGCCGGTCGATCGACAGCCGGGCGACGTCGCCGATGCGCTCCAGGGTGATGGTCTCGAAACTCATGGGTCCTCCCAGGGACTGTACCGTGTTGGCGTTTTCCGGGAGCTTAGAGCCTGAGACCGCAGGATAGAACGGCCGAGTTTCAGCCCGGGGCGGGCGGCGCCTCCGCCGTGCTCTTCTCGGCGTGGGCGAGCGTCATCAGACGCCGGGCGGCGTCGTAGGGCGCCATGTCCCGCAGCGCGGCGAAGTCGATCGCGACGGTCCGCTCGCCCTGGCCCTGGCGGGCGAGCCAGATGTCGATCACCGCCTCGACCCCGCTGATCGCCCCGTCGAACTGGGCGACCCGGGCATAGGCGGGGTCGGCGGCCACCATCTCCTCGGCCAGGCGCCTGGTGAAGGCGTCGGAGGCGATGACGCCGTCATAGACGAACTGGAACTTGGCCCGCGCCTGCCGGGCCCGCTGCTGCGCCCGCTCGATCTCCGCATCCTGCCGCCGCGCCTTCTCGTAACGCCGGGCGGAGGCGAAGTTGGTGGTCGAGTTCCGCGGCTCGGCCTGTCGGCGGGCCCGTTTGACGGCTTCCTCCAGACCGTGGCTGCGCTTGGCCAGCTCCTTGAGGTCGTCGCCGCCGACATCGAGTGCGACGCGGCGTTCCATGATCGGATCGACCTTGGCGGTCACCCCGGCCAGGGCGGTGAGGCGCCGGTCCCGGAGCTCTGCGATCAGGCCGCGGGCGAAATCGACGGCCTCGTCGGTGGAGATGCTTTGAACCATGGTGCGTCGCTGTCTACTCGGTTTGGTCCGGCAGTCCCTCGGCATCGCGCGTATCCGCCCGGTCGAGCTTCAGCGAGGCGCAACTGCTGCCACTGAAGTCGGCACGCTGGAGGTCGGCGTCCTCCATGTCGGTGTTCTTGAGCGAGGTGTTCCGGAACTTCGCTTCTCCCAGTTTGGCCGCGCGCAGGCAAGCCTCGTCGAGGATCGCCTCGTCGAAGGTCGCGTTGCTGGCGTTGGTCGGCCATTTCTGCATGGCGAAGCCGGCGATATCGACCGGCTCCAGCCGCGCCCGCCGCATCCGCGCGCCGGTCAGCCGGGCGCGGTGCAGATTGGCGCCGCGCAGGTCGGCGAAGGTCAGGTCGGCGCCGGTCAGGTCGGCGAAGGCGAGGTCTGCCATGATCAGCGAGGCCCGGCTGAGGCGGGCTCCGCGCAGGATCGCGTAGCGCAGGTTGCCAGCAACCAGGGTGACCTTCTCCAGTTCCTTCTGCGACAGGTCGACCCGCTCCAGGTCGGCCCGGACCCCTTCGCGGCCGCCGGTGCGGTAGAACCGCAGGTGCAGGTCGAGGATTTCGCGCAGAGACTTGTCCAGCGACTCCAGCGTCCGGGGCAGGGTGGCGTTGGCGATCGAGGAGGCGTCCATGTCGACCGCGTCGATCAACGCGCCGGACAGGTCGGCATCGGTGAGATTGGCGTGGCTGAGGATCACGTCGGCCAGCATGGCGCCGTTCAGCTTCGCGCCGGTCAGGTTGGCTTCGCTCAGGTCCGAGCCGCCGAGATCGGCGCCGGTCAGGTCCGAATGGCTCAGATCGGCCCGGTTCAGCTTCACGTTGCGCAGAACCGAATCGGTGAAGTCCGTCTGCCGCACGAAAGAGTTGGAAAGTTTGGCATCGGTCAGGTCGGCGTTGCGGATGATGGCGCTGCTGGCGTTGTTGGCGTCGTCCTCGTGGATCCAGGCGGTCAGGTTGCCCCGGTCCCAGTAGAACAGCGTGCCTTCGCGGAAATCGGCGTCCACCATGCTCGATCCGGTCAGGTTGGCGCCGCGCAGGCAGGAGCCGCGCAGATCGGCGCGATCGAGCTGGGCGGCGACCATCTTGGCGTCCCGCAGGTCGGCGCAGAACACCGTCGCCGCCCGCAGGATCGTGCCGGACAGACTCGCGCCGCGCAGGCGGGAGGCGGTGAGGTCGATGTAGCTCAGGTCGCGGCCCGACAGGTCCCGGCCGCTGAGGTTCTTGAACGACAGGTTGGCCCGTGCGCCGCCGGCCCGCCCGGCGACATACTTCTGATGCGCGGCGAGGATCTCCTCGAGCCTTTCGTCGGAGATGTCCTCCAGCCGGTCCTCGACGGTCGGCGGGGCCTCCGGACGGCGCCGGGCCTTCTTCGGCGTGGCGCTCTGCTCGGTGGCCGCGTCCGGATCCGCCGGGGCCCATTCATCGTCATCGGTGTCCGTCATGGGATCCTGCGTCGCGGAGGCCATCCCAAGACCGTAACAGAAACGCGGATAATAAATGATTACGCTTTGCGCAGCACCAGACGCACGAAGCCGGCATCGGATCCGCCACCCCCGCCGTGGTCGGAGCGTTCCAGCTCTTCGAAGCCGGCCTCGCGGAAATCGGCGGCGATCGCGTCCGGCAACACCTCGTACATCGGACGGTCGGCCGGTGGCGGACCCTGGCGCAGGGCGATCGAGACGATGCCCCCCGGGGTGAGCAGTTCGGCGACCGCGGCGACCGCCCGGGCCCGGTCGGCCGGCGGCACATGCATCCAGACCGCGTTGATCAGGATGAAGGGGAAGCGCTCGTCCCGGGCCCGGACCGCGGACAGATCCGGCAGGCGGTCGTCGATCCATTCGGCGTCCATGTCCGGAAACAGGGTGAGTGCCTGGGCCCGCATGCCGGCCGACGGCTCGACCGCCACGACGCGGTAGCCCTTGGCCTCGAAGGCGACCGCATGGGCGCCGCTGCCGGCGCCGATATCCAGCACCGGGCCGGGCGGCTTCGGGAGAATCGCCGCGTGCCGTCTGACCAGGCGCTCCGCCGCGCCGGAGCCGGCATAGCGGGGCGCCAGCGTCCCCGCCAGCCGGTCGTAGTCGGCGATGGCGTCGTCGACCGTGGGTGCGGTGTCAGCCATCGCGCTTCTTGCGCCATTCGGCATAGCGCGCCTTGGCGGCCTCGTCCGGCGGATAGGTGCCGCGCAGCGGCTTGCCCCCGGCAACCTCGGAATAGATGAACTCCTCGTGGATCTCCTGCTCGGCGGCGTCCTTCGCCACCTCGTCGGCCAGATGCCGCGGGATGACGACCACGCCGTCCAAGTCGCCGACAAGCACGTCGCCTGGGTAGACCGCGACCCCGCCGCAGGCGATCGGCTCGTTCAGGGTCTCGACGGCATGGTGCTTGATCAGGTTGGTCGGCGGCGAGGGGTGCGAGTGGTACGAGCAGATGTCGTACTCGGCGATCTCGTAGCTGTCGCGCAGGCCGCCGTCGGTGACGATCCCGGCGGCGCCGCGCTTCATCAGCCGGGTGATCAGGATGTTGCCGGACGAGGCGGCGCTGGCATCGCCGCGACTGTCCATCACCAGAACATGGCCTTCCGGGCAGGTCTCGATCGCCTTGCGCTGCGGATGGTCGTAGTCCTGGAACACCGACAGGTCGTCCAGATCCTCGCGCGCCGGGATGTAGCGCAGGGTGAAGGCGGGACCGACCATGTTGCGGTCGTGCGCCGTGGTCAGGCGGCCCACGCCCTGCATGAAGACGTTGCGGAAGCCCCGCTTGTACATCTGCGTGGTCAGCGTCGCGGTGCTGACCGTCGACAGCTTCTCGCGGGTCTCGGCGGACAAAGTGTCGGTGCTCATGGGGCCCCTCCCTCGGGCGCTCGTTCTGGTTGGCGCGATGGCACCACGCGGGCGCGCGGGAGGCAAGGGGCCTCTCGGGAGAGCGGCCGGCGGCGGCAGGTCGGCGCCGGCTGGACGTGCTCCGCGCGCTGCGCAAGACTGCCGCCCCGTTTCGAACCGGAGGTTGTCATGGATTACCGCACGATGGGCCGTTCCGGCCTGAAGGTCTCGCCGCTCTGCCTGGGGGCGATGATGTTCGGCGGTCCGACCCCCGAGGCGGAGAGCCGGGAGATCATCGCCGCCGCCCGCGATGCCGGGATCAACTTCATCGACACCGCCGACGCCTATAACGGCGGGGCGAGCGAGGCGGTGGTCGGCCGGGCGATCTCAGAGGGCCGCGACTACTGGGTGCTGGCGACCAAGCTCGCCAACCCGCTGGGCGGCGATCCGAACCGGGGCGGCCTGTCGCGGCGCTGGGTCCACATGGCCTGCGACGCGTCGCTGAAGCGGCTCGGCACCGACGTGATCGACATCTACTACCTGCACAAGGAAGACCACGCGACCGACCTGCGCGAGACGGTGACGGCGCTGGGCGACCTGATGAAGGCCGGCAAGATCCGCTATTTCGGCGTGTCCAACTACCGGTCCTGGCGGGTCGCCGAGATCTGCCGGCTCTGCGACGAGCTCGGCATCGACCGTCCGGTCGTCAGCCAGCCGTATTACAACGCCCTGAACCGCATGCCCGAGGTCGAGCATCTGCCGGCCTGCAACCATTACGGCCTCGGCGTGGTGCCCTACAGCCCGCTGGCCCGCGGTATCCTGACCGGCAAGTACGCCCCGAACGTCGCGCCGGAGGAGGGCAGCCGCGCCGGCCGCGAGGACAAGCGGATGATGCAGACCGAATGGCGTCACGAGAGCCTGGAGATCGCCCAGAAGATCAAGGCCCATGCCGAAGCCAAGGGGGCGACGCCGATCGACCTGGCGGTGCGGTGGGTGCTGAACAACAAGCTGGTCACCGCGACCCTGGCCGGCCCGCGCACCATGACCCAGTGGGAGGGTTATCTGAAGGCGCTGGACTACGACTTCACCGCCGAGGACGAGGCGCTGATCGATGCGCTCGTGGTGCCCGGCCACCCGTCGACGCCGGGCTACAACGATCCGCAATATCCGATCGAGGGGCGGGTCAGCCGGGTGGGGTGAGGGAGGCCTGGACGGATTCAGTGCCGACCTCCAACTTTCCTCCTGTTAGAGAGCGCGACCATGAAGAGCTGGCTGACGGCGGCGTTGGACTACGTGCCGCGGTGGATCGACTACCAGATGCGGCTATCGGAACAGCCGGGCTGCTCGATCTCGATCGCGCATCGGGGCAAGGTGGTTCTGGAGCAGGCGTTCGGTTACGCCAGCCTGGCGAGCGGCGAAGCCCTGACCCCGCGCCATCGGCTGCGTGTCGCCTCGCATTCCAAGACCTTTACGGCGGCCGGCATCATGAAGCTGCGCGAGGCGGACAAGCTCCGTCTCGACGATCCCGTGGGCCGCTATGTCGACGGGCTGCACCCTAAGATCGCCCGGGCGACCGTCGGGCAGCTGCTGTCGCACAGCGCCGGCATCATTCGAGACGGCCTGGATGCGGGCCAATGGCAGGACCGTCGCCCCTATCTCGACGAGGCGGAACTGCGCGCAGCGCTTACCGAACCGCCGATCATTCCCGCCAGCACGCGCTTCAAATACTCGAACCACGGATTCGGCCTGCTCGGGCTGGTGATCGAAGCGGTAACCGGTAGGCCGTATCGGGACTGGATCAGGCGGCGCATCGTGGTCCCCTCGAAACTCGCCGAGACCGAGCCGGACATGCCGCTGCCCGACAGGGCGGTGATGGGGCGAGGCCATACCGGCAAGCTGCCGCTCGGACGCCGGCTTGTCGTACCGGGGACCAACGATACCCGTGCGCTCAGCTCGGCCACCGGTTTCGTGTCGACCGCCAGCGATCTCGTCCGCTTCTTCGCGAGCCTGGATCCGGCAGCCAGGCGCAGCGTCCTGTCGCCGGAAAGCCGGCGGGAGATGATCCGGCGGCAGTGGAGCGACGCGCATTCGAGCCTCCCCCGCCACTATGGTCTCGGCGTTATCCTTGGTGATCTCGGCGACTGGGAGTGGTTCGGCCACAGTGGCGGCTTCCAGAGCTGCATCAGCCGCACGACCGTGATCCCCGGCAAGGACCTGGCGGTATCGATCCTGACCAACGCGGTCGACGGGTATGCCCATCCCTGGTCCGACGGTGTGCTGCACATCCTGCGCGGCTTCGAGAGCCGCGGCGCGCCGACCAGGCGGACCGAGGAGTGGTGCGGGCGCTGGTGGACACTCTGGGGGCCGATCGATCTCGTTCCGATGAAGGACCATGTCCTGCTGTGCGCGCCCGGCATGATGAACCCATTGATGGACGCGGCCGAGATTGCGGTGACCGGTGACGATACCGGAACGATCCGGCTTGCCGGCGGCTTCGCCAATCACGGCGAGCAGGCGAAGCTAGTCCGTGGTGGGGACGGGAAGGTCGTCGAACTCGTGCTCGGCGGAAATCGTCTGGTCCCGGAAGAGGCGCTCGCGGTAGAGCTCGAAGGCCGGTACGGCAAGAACGCCTGAAGGCCGTTCAGGGTCTCCGAGGCGATGGCAATACCTGCCCCTCGACGCACTGACCTGTTGCGCTCGCCCGGCCCGTGGAACGGGATGACGTAGCCCACGTGCGTGCCCGCGAAGGGCAGGCCGGGCAGTTCGACACATCGTCTGAGGAAAAGGAAAAGGGGCGCCCGATCAGATCGGACGCCCCCGAATTTCTCAGCTGCCTTGTCTGGGTCAGGCGCTTTGCTGGACACTCTTCTTCAGCATGCGCTTGCGCTCATGCGGATCGAGGTAGCGCTTGCGCAGGCGCACGCTTTTTGGCGTCACCTCGACCAGCTCGTCGTCCTCGATATAGGCGATCGCCCGCTCCAGGGTCATGCGGATCGGCGGGGTCAGGTCGAGGGCGTCGTCCTTGCCGGACGCGCGGAAGTTGGTGAGCTGCTTGGCTTTCAGCGGGTTCACTTCCAGGTCCTGGCCCTTGTTGTGCTCGCCCAGGATCATGCCGGAATAGACCTTGTCGCCGGGCGACACCATCAGCGGGCCGCGCTCCTCCAGGTTCTGCAGGGCATAGGCAACGGCCTCGCCCTGTTCCATGGAGACCAGCACGCCGGCGCGACGGCCGGGGATCGGACCCTTGTACGGGGCATAGCCCTGGAACACCCGGTTCATGATGCCGGTGCCGCGGGTCGCGGTCAGGAACTCGCCGTGATAGCCGATCAGACCGCGGGCCGGGGCGCTGAACACAAGGCGCTGCTTGCCGCCGCCCGACGGCTTCATCTCCAGCAGTTCGCCCTTGCGCATGGTGACCGCCTCGATCACCGCGCCGGAGAACTCCTCGTCAACGTCGACGAAGACCTCGTCGATCGGCTCCTGGCGCTGACCGGTCTCCGCATCGGTCTTCAGCAGCACGCGCGGCCGGCTGATCGACAGCTCGAAGCCCTCGCGGCGCATCTGTTCGATCAGCACCGCGAGCTGCAGTTCGCCGCGGCCGGCCACCTCGAAGGCGTCCTTGTCCTCGGTTTCCTTCACCCGGATGGCGACATTGCCCTCGGCCTCGCGGAACAGGCGGTCGCGGATCAGGCGCGAGGTGATCTTGTCGCCCTCGCGGCCCGAGAGCGGGCTGTCGTTCACCGCGAAGGTGACGGCGATGGTCGACGGGTCGATCGGGTTGGCGGGCAGGGGGGCTTCCACCTCCGGGGCGCAGAGCGTGTCGGCGACGGTGGCCTCCGAGAAACCGGCCAGGGCGACGATGTCGCCGGCCTCGGCACTCTCCAGCGGCGTGCGTTCCAGACCGCGGAAGGCCAGGATCTTCGACACGCGGGCGCGCTCCAGCTCCTTGCCGGTGCGCGACAGGGCCTTCAGGCTGGTGTTCGGCTTGATCCGGCCGGACTGGATGCGGCCGGTCAGGATGCGGCCGAGATACGGGTCGCTCTCCACCGTGGTCGCCAGCATGGCGAAGGGCTCGTCCGGCTGCACGGTCGGCCGCGGCACATGGGCGACGATGCGCTCGAACAGCACCGCCATGTCGGTACCCTTCTCGTCCGGGGTCTCCGACGCCCAGCCCATCTTGGCGGAGGCGAAGATGGTCGGGAAGTCGAGCTGGTGCTCGTCGGCGCCCAGCGCGCTGAACAGGTCGAAGACCTCGTCCTGGACCTCGTAGGCACGCTGTTCCGGCTTGTCGACCTTGTTGACCACGACGATCGGGCGCAGGCCCAGGGCCAGCGCCTTGCCGAGCACGAACTTGGTCTGCGGCATGGGGCCTTCCGACGCGTCGACCAGCAGCAGGGCGCCGTCGACCATGGTCAGGATGCGCTCCACCTCGCCGCCGAAATCGGCGTGGCCCGGGGTGTCGACGATGTTGACCCGCGTGCCCTTCCAGTCGACGGAGGTGCACTTGGCGAGAATGGTGATCCCGCGCTCGCGTTCGATGTCGTTGCTGTCCATCATCCGCTCAGCGGTCTGCTGGTTTTCGCGGAAGGTACCGGACTGCTTCAGCAGGACGTCGACGAGGGTCGTCTTGCCATGGTCGACATGCGCGATGATCGCGATATTACGGAGCGACATTTTCGGGGGCCACCAACGTTGGGATGGCCGGAAAATAGCGATCTTTTGTTGCACTGCAAGATTTACTGACGACTATATAGAAGAATTAGCCGAACTGTGACCTTGGCAGCGAGGGTGCCGCGACGGCTAAACCCTTCCGTCGCGGCGATTCAGCGTCAGTCCTTGACCACCATCGGCCGCGGGAAGTCGTAGAAGCATTCCGCGCCGGTTTCCGTGATCAGAAAGCATTCCGAGATCTCGATGCCGCAATCGTCGAGCATCAGGCCGGGAATCATGTGGAAGGTCATGTTCGGCTGGATCACGGTCCTGTCGCCCGGGCGCAGGCTCATGGTGTGCTCGCCCCAGTCCGGCGGGTAGTTCAGGCCGACGGAGTAGCCGATCCGGCTTTCCTTCTCGAAGCCGGACTTCGCCAACTCGCGGCGCCAGGCGGCCTCCACCTCCTCGCAGGTCGCGCCCGGCTTGGCGGCGTTCAGGGCGGCGGCGATGCCGTCGCAGATCGTGGCACTGGCATCGGCCAGCTTCTGCGGCGGCTTGCCGAGCGACACGGTGCGGGCCATCGGGCAGTGGTAGCGCCTGCGCACGCCCGCCAGTTCCAGGATCGTCGCCTCGCCGGACTTGAACGGCGCGTCCGACCAGGTCAGGTGCGGTGTGGAAGCGCCGATGCCCGAGGGCAGCATCGGGACGATGGCGGGATAGTCGCCGCCGATCCCGTCCACGCCGCGGATGGCGGTGTCGTAGATCTGCGCCACCGCATCGCATTGGCGCACGCCGGGCCGCACCGCCTCGATGCCGACCCGCATGGTCTCGGCGATGATCTTGGCGGCCTCGCGCATATAGGCGAGTTCGGCCGGCGACTTGATCGACCGCACCCAGTTTACGACGTTGTTGCCGTTGGCGAAGCGGGCATTCGGCAGCGCCTTCTTCAGATGCTCGTAGGCCATCGGCGAGAAGTAGTAGCTGTCCATCTCCAGGCCGACGGTGCCGCCGTTGATGTCGCGGCGCCCCATCTCCTCGGCCACCCAGTCCATGGGATGGCGGTCGGGCTGCTGCACGTAGTGATCCGGGAAGCCCAGGATGTTCTCGTGCCGCAGATGGGTGGTGACCTTGCCGGCATTGGCGTCCATGCCGCGCACGATCAGCACCGGCTCGTCCAGCGTCAGCGCCACCAGCAGGCATTGCGGCGTGTAGAACGACCAGCCGTCATAGCCGGTCAGGTAGCACATGTTGGCCGGCTCGGTGACGACCAGGGTATCGAGGCCCGCCTTCTCCATGGAGCGCCGAACGGCGTCCTGACGGGCGGTGTATTCGGCGTGGGAGAAGGCGGGTGAAGTCATGGTCAGCCAAGCTCCATCTCGGGAAGGGGGACGATCTCGATGCCGGCGGATTCGATACCGGCGCGGACCTTGGTGGCGACGGCGACCGCGGTCGGGCCGTCGCCATGGACGCAGATGCTGTGGACCACGGCCGGCACATGCTTGCCGGAGGTCGAGACCACTTCCTGGTTCTGGATCATGTGGATGATCCGCTCGGCCGCCTCGTCCGGATCGTGGACCATGGCGTTGGGCTGGCTGCGCGGGGTCAGGTTGCCGTCGTCGTCATAGGTACGGTCGGCGAAGACCTCCGAGGCGAAGGTCAGACCCATGTCCTGGGCGACCTCGATCATCTTGCAGCCGGTCGGGGCGAGGAAGATCAGCGAGGGGTCGACGGCCTTGATCGCCCGGCCGATGGCCTGGGCCCAGTCCAGCTCGACGGCGCAGATGTTGCCCAGCGCGCCGTGGGTCTTCACATGGGTAACCTTCATGCCGTTGGCCGCCGCCATCGCCTGCAGCGCGCCGATCTGGTAGCAGACCATCCGCTCCACATCGTCGGTCGCCATCTGGATCTTGCGCCGGCCGAAACCCCACAGATCGTTGAAGCCGGGATGGGCGCCGACGGAGACGCCGCGCTCCTTGGACTGCTTGCAGACCCGGTCCATCACGTTCCAGTCGCCGCCGTGGAAGCCGCAGGCAACGTTGGCCGATTTGATGATCTTCAGCATCTCGCTGTCGTTGCCGATATCGTAATCGCCGAAACCTTCACCCATATCGGCGTTCAAATTGACCTTGCGAGCCATTGCGACTTCATCCTACGGAGGTGGGAACTGGTCTGAGTAAACACCCCACGAACGGACAGGTCCATGCCTCCAGCCACACCCGACGAAACCGTTTCCGCTCCGCGCTTCCTGGCGGCGGGAGATACGGCCGTGGTGGTCGAGTTCGGGACGGTCGTCGACCGCGCCGTCAACCGGCGTGTGACCAGCCTCGGCCGGGCGCTGCGGGCGGCGGAGATGGCCGGGATCGTCGACCTGGTGCCGACCTTCCGCTCGCTGATGGTGCATTACGATCCGACGGTGGTGCGCCGGGCCGAGATCGAGGACAAGGTGAACGCCCTGCTGCCGGATCTCAGCGACGAGGCGACCGGCGGCCGGCTGTGGCGCGTGCCGACCCTGTATGGCGGGGAATATGGCCCCGACCTGGAGGATGTGGCGCAGCGCACGGGCATGACGGCCGAGAAGGTCGTCGAGATCCATTCCTCCGGCACCTACGAGTGCTACATGATGGGCTTCATGCCGGGGCTCGGCTATCTCGGCATCCTGCCGGACGAATTGGCTCTGCCGCGCCGTACCGAGCCGCGGGTCCGCGTCCCGGGCGGGTCGGTCTCCATCGCCACCAACCTGACCAACATCTATACCAAGGAATCGCCGGGCGGCTGGCATCTGCTGGGCCGCACGCCGATCGAGCTGTTCGACCTGCGCCGCCCGGAGCCGATCCTGCTCAATGCCGGCGACAGCGTGCAGTTCTACGAGATCGACGAGGCGACCTATAGGGAGATGCGGGCGCGTGCCGACGAGGGCGACCCCGTCATCGAACCTCAGGAACTGACCGCTTCGGGAGACGGCGCATGAGCGGGCTTCGCGTCGTCAGCGCCGGCTTCGCGCCGACCATCCAGGATCTCGGCCGGCCCCAGGTTCAGCATCTGGGCGTCCCGCCCTCGGGCGCGCTCGACCCGGTGGCGCTGGCCATCGCCAACGCCCTGGTCGGCAACGAGCCGGGAGCCGCCGCCCTGGAACTGCGGGTGATGGGCCCGACCCTGGAGGTGGAGGCGGAGTCCGCGCGCGTCGCCCTGGTCGGCACCGTGGCGGCCCTGGAAGTGCAGGGCGAGCGCGGCGGGCCGGTGGATGCCAACCGCTCGGTCCGCTTCGGCCGGGGCACCAAGTTCCGCATCGGCGGGCTGTCGGATACCGGTGTCGCCTATCTGGCCGTGGAGGGCGGGATCGACGTGCCGGAGGTCTACGGCTCCCGCGCCACCTATACCCGCTCGCAGATCGGCGGCATCGAGGGCCGCGCGGTGAAGGACGGCGACCTGTTGCCGCTGGCCCAGGATGCCGTCGGCGAGCGCAGCGAGATCAGATGTCCGGACCTGGACTGGGCCCGAGTGAGCGGCCCGATCCGGGTGGTGCTCGGTCCGCAGGACGATTTCTTCTCCGACGAGAGCATCGCCGGGCTGTTCGACGAGACCTATACCTGCACGCGGGAGGCCGACCGGATGGGCATCCGGCTCGACGGTCCGGCGCTGAAACACGTGAAGGGCCACGACATCGTGTCGGACGGCATCGTCACCGGCGCGATCCAGGTGCCGGGCAACGGCATGCCGATCCTGCTGCTGGCGGATCACCAGACCACCGGCGGCTATCCCAAG
Source organism: Candidatus Endolissoclinum sp. (assembly GCA_965228445.1). Lineage (GTDB taxonomy): Bacteria > Pseudomonadota > Alphaproteobacteria > Thalassobaculales > Thalassobaculaceae > Thalassobaculum. The sequence continues at coordinate 686,062 of OZ245813.1, forward strand.
GTCGGCACGGTGATCTCCGCCGATGTGCCGCGGCTGGGCCGGCTGCGGCCGGGCGATGAGATCCGGTTCGAGCAGGTTTCGGTGGAGGACGCCCAGGCGATCCGCGCCGAGCTCGAGGTGGCGACGGCGAAGGTGATCGACCGGTTCGAGCGGGCGGGCGCCTGGCTCGACGAGGCGGCGCTGTACCGCGAGAACCTGGTCAGCGGGGTTGTCGGGCCGATGGATTGAGGGGGCGTTTCGCTCGCTCCTTTTCTCTTAGAGCGCTCCCCGGATCTATTCCGGGGCAGGGGATGGGGCAGTGCCGGGCTCCCCACCGTTCGCGTGGTGGATGTCTCGCCCTGGAATAAATCCGGGGAGTGGGAGAGGGAATACCTCCCAACGTCTTCACCCCGTCATTCCGGACGGGCCCGGACGCGATCCGGGGCGGGCCGGGACCTAGACGCGACGTCAGTCCCAGGTCCCGGTCCGTCCCCGGGGCGAGCCCGGAGTCAACCGGGATGACGGGAAAGGTAAGTGGGGAAGGCTAGGAGCGGCCAGCCGTCACCCATACGCCCCATAGAAATGCGCGATGCCGACGCTGATCTCCTTGATCGCTCCGTCGATCCAGCGCAGCGGATCGGCGATGCCCCGCTTGACCTCCGGATAGCCGGCCTGCTCGGCGGCGATGTCGCTCGGCTCGGTGAGGGCCGAGAACGCCTCCGCCGCCTCGGTACCCGTCGGGAAGATGGTCTCGATCGTCTCCGCCACCTCGGCGAAGCGTAGATCCAGCGCCATGTCGATCAGCACCGCATGGGTCAGGTCGTGGCGGTGCGAGAAGCCCGGCGTCGACGCGGTCAGCGAGAAGGCCTGCATCACCAGCACCAGCCGCACCGCGTGCAGCACGTAGAGCTCGCGCGGGAAGCTGCGGTCGCCGATCCCGTCGTTCGCCATGTCGCCGCAGACCGTGTCGAGCTGGCGGCGGTCGCGGGACAGCAGGTTTGCCAGCCGTTGGATCGCGTGGTCGTGGTCGCGCCGGCTGAGCCGGTCGGCGATCCGGTAGGCGACCTTGGCCGCATCCTCGCTGTCGGTGCGCGACGCCTGGATGGTCCAGAAGCTGGGGCTGTACAGGTCGGCATAGGTCCGTAGCACCGCCATGCTGGTCAGCCGGCGTGCCCGCATCACCATCGCCATCAGCCGCGAGAACCGGGGCGAGCCCTCGACCAGCGCCAGGAACCGCTCCGGCTCGCGCCGCGCCGCCAGACCCAGTCCGCCCATGACGTTGGCCGGAGCGGCGAGCTGTTGCAGGGCGGCGTTGTGCGGGATCGCCCGCATGCCCCGCGCGCCGGCCCCTTTCGAGGTGCCGCTCTGCCGTCGCGTCTTGCGCGAGCCGGTGGCAGGCAGCAGGTTCGGCGGGAAGGCACCGAGCACGTCCTGGTAATGCTCGTCCTCGAACAGCGCTTCCTGCCAGGACTTCACCGCCCGGTAGATGTCCCAGGAGAAGTCGATATCGGCGTAGAACGCGTCCTCCTCCGGCGCCGCGATGCCGGGAGGGGCGAAGGCCCAGCGGGCGATGCCGCAGGTGGTCGCCTCCGCCAGCGCCGGGGTGGTGAAGTAAAGATAGCCGTCGCCGCCCTGGAAGCTCATCTCCGCCAGCGCCCGCAGGCCCTTCTGGGCGTAGCGCGCCCGGGCCCAGGGGGTGAAGAGATGGTCGAACCGGTCGGCCAGCGTGCCGGGGAAGCCGCCGCGGCCCATGGATTCCCCATGGGTGTTGAACAGCAGCACCTCCACGTCGTCGATCCCGCGGGCGGCCATGGCGCGAGCGACCTGGATCTGCAGGCGCTCGATCGCCAGGTTGGCGCCGATCTGACCCATGAACCGCCCGCTGTCGGAGAAGCCGAACTGCAGGCTGACCCGGCCCCGGCCGCGGATATAGGCGACGTATTCCTCCTCGTCGAACAGCCGTTCCATGAACCGCCCGCCGCGCTCGATCACCGGCGGGGTCTCGAACAGCGGCGAGATGTCGACCCGGTCGGCGATGCCGTAATGCCGGGCGAGATATACGGCGCCCATGATCGTGGCCGGCGCCTCGACTTCGGCGATCAGGAAACGGATCGGCGCGTCGGCGTCGATATGCTTGAGGATCTGGGCGCAGAGCATCATCTGCCGCCGCGCCGTCATGCTCTCCTGGAACACCGCGCCGAAATTCACGTTGGCGGCGGTGGTTCGGGCGGTCTTCTCGGCGGCGGCGGCCAGCGCGCGGCGGTCGTGGAACTCGGCCAGGCCGGACAGCTCCAGGTCGGCCTGCACGGCGGAGCGCACCTGGGCCGCGTTCACCCGCAGATGGATCTTGGCGATGCCGAGCCCGCAGGCCGCCATCTCGGCGGCGAGCACGCAGAGCGCCTTGCGCCGGGTGGTGTCGCTCTCCTCGGCGATGATGCCGTCCAGCGCGTCGAGGATCGGAGTGAGGGAGGTGAGACGGCCCGGTCCGTCGGCGGTCAGCCGGTTGGCGGCGGTCACCACCACGTCCGGATCCTCCAGGTCGCCGGCGAACTGGGCGGCCTGGGCAACGGTCTCGGCCTCGGCCGCGCTCAATCGGTCGATCAGCGACCGCAGGGCGTCGCCGCCGATCTCCGCCAGACCGTCGCGGTAGCGGCCGAGTTGCAGCGCCTTCTCCTCCAGGCGGAAGCGCAGGGTCTCCGCCCAGTGAATGTCGGTGCGGCCGTCCAGGTCGTAGCCGACCCAGGTGGCGAGCTGCAGCGGGGCGGGGCGGATGCTCCACCATTTGTTCGGGACATGGGTCTCCAGCCAGTCGAGGATCGCGCCGTTCAGCTTGCGCAGCGCGTCCTGGGCGTTGAGCAGTGCTGCCCGGACGTCCTCATGTTCGGCAGCCAGGGTGATCGACGGATCCGGCGCATGGGGAACGTCGCCGAGAGCGGAGGCGGCGTCGGCCTGGCCGCTGGCGATGCCGGCGAGGATGGCGCGCATCCGGCGGGACAGCGCGAAGGTCGGATGGGCGGTGAAGACGATCCCGGCGCGGGTCGTCTCCACCGCGGCGCGGATCTCCGCCACCCCGGCTTCCTCCAGCGGGGCGAGCGCAGCCTCGACGCAAGCCGTCCAGTCGGCCGGCGGGCACTGTTCGCGCAGCCGTCCGGCGCGCTCGATCAGGGCGCGGTCGCTGATCTGGCGCACGACCGAATGCAGGGCGGCGAGGTCAAGGGAGCCGTCTTCCAGATGCTCCAGCAGGTCGATGGCGAGGCTGCGTACCCCGGTGGCGAGCGGATCGTGCTGGGCGATGGAATCGTGATGGGTCAGCCGGTCGAGGCACCAGGCGACGAGATCGTGGGAGGCCGGGCGCAGCGGATGGACCGACGCGTCGGCGGGCGTCTTGGGCTGATCGTCGCGGGAGGTTTCGGCCTGGGACACGGGAAAACTCCTCCTGGTCACCGCGCCCGAGCGGGTGATTTTCTGGCTTCCTAGGTGTCCTCCCAAGGCCGGGGTCGGTTATCCGCTCCTCCGCACGCGGCCGGGTCGGAGCCGGTGTCGCGCAGGACCAGTATTCCACGAGTCCGGGTGCGGGTTCGAGGGGGAACTGGGGCGGGAGTTTTCGTGGTGGAGGGTTCCCGCCCCTCAGACGTCGTCCCGGCCCTCGAACGTCTTCCAGACCCTCAGGCGTCTTCCCGGCCACGCGCCGGGATCGAGGGTGGGTTTTGCTGGATCGTCGGAAGGGTCTCGGTGAGCGTTCCCCCTGGGCCCCGGCGCAAGGCCGGGGAGACGAGGAGAAGAAGCGCCATTGTTCCGGGGCAGGGCAAAGGCACGGGTCGTCGCCAGACAGTAGGGCGCGGGCTTCGCGGGGCGGAAGGCTTGCCCCGGAACAAGTCCGGGGAGTGCGAGTGAGAGAGCCGTCGGAGAGAGGAAAGAGGAGGCAAAAGCCCCCTCACTCCTCCGCCCGGTAGCGCCACACCCCGCTGTCGTCCAGGCTGCGGTCGAGCTGGCCGTCCTCCACCAGGTAGTTCAGATGCGCGAGCGCCTCGCCGATGGCGAAACGGCTCTGGTGGGCGTCGAGCTGGCGCTTGAACATCTTGTACATGACGTCGGCCGCCGTGGACGGCTCGGCGCAGACCTCCAGGGCGAGTTCGAACCGCTCGTGGTGGTGGGCGATCAGGTCGGCGCGGCGCTCGTGCAGGCCGCGATAGGGCCGGTCGTGCGACGGCAGCACCAGGATGTCCGGCTCCATGTAGTCCAGGTTCTCCAGGAACCGGATGTAGTCGGCCAGCGGGTTGCCTTCCGGCTCGTTCCACCAGACCGACACGTTCGGCGAGATCCGCGGCAGCAGGAAGTCGCCGCCGAGCACCATGTTGTCGTCCGGGCAGTACAGGCAGATATGCTCCGGAGAGTGGCCACCGGACAGGATCGGAACCCAGGTCCGGCCGCCGATCTCCAGGGCGGTCTCCTCGCTGATCCGGCGATAGATCGGCGGCACCGGCGACACCAGGGAGTGGAAGTGGTTGCCCAGGTCGCGCAGCTCGGCGACCAGCAGGTCGGACAGGCCGGCCCGGCTGTAGAAGTCCGGGGCGTAGGTCTGGAATTGCTCCGGCGGCTCGGCGCGGTTGACCCGGGCGGACAGCCACTCGGTGCGGCTCATCCACAGCGGCGCGCCGGTGCGCTCCTGCAGCCAGCCGGCATTGCCGACATGGTCCGGGTGGAAATGGGTGACGATGATCTGCGAGATCGGCTTGCCCTGGAGCTCGTTGGCCAGCACCAGTTCCCAGAGATCCTGGGTCGGCTTCAGCGCGGCTCCGGTATCCACGAGAACCCAGCCCTCCGCGCCGTCGTCCAGCAGGAACAGGTTCACATGGTCGAGGGCGAAGGGCAGGGGCATCCGAATCCAGCGGATTCCGGGAGCGACCTCCATGGCCGTGCCCGGTTCGGGCAGGGTCTCGCCGTAGATGTAATCGACATCGGTTTTCATGGGGCGCGACGGTAACCGGATTCTTGCCCGGCGCAAGACGCGGAGTCTCTGTCCTATCGGGCGAGCGCGGACGCAGCCTCCAAGGCGGCGAGGAAGCGGGCGACCGCCGTCTCCACCGTGTCGTCGTTGACCACCTCGAACACGTTGTCGCCGGAGACCGGCACGGCGGCGGCGCGGGCGACCCGGGCTTCGATTTGCTCGGCAGTTTCCCGACCGCGGGCGGCGAGCCGTTGGCGCAGCACCGCCTCGGGCACCGAGAGGCTGATCACGGCAGTCGGGGGGTAGGCCGCGCGCGCCTCGTCGATGACCGAGCGGGAGACGTTGACGACCACCGACACGCCGGAAGCCAGTTTGTTCGCGATGGCGGCCGGCACGCCGTAGAACAGCTCATGGGCGCCCCAGCTCAGGGCATAGGCACCGGCCGCCTTGCGAGCCTCGAAGCCGGCGGTGTCGACCGGGTTGTGGTCCTCGCCGCCGGCCTCGGCCGGGCGGGTGATGTCGCGCTGGGGGAAGTGGAAGCGCGGATCGTCGGCCAGTGCGGTCTTGGCGGCGTCGATCAGCGTGTCCTTGCCGGACCCGGACGGTCCGACGACCAAGATGAGCGTGCCTCGGGTCATGAGAATGTCAGTCCGCGTATTTCTCGACGAAGGCTTCGGCTTCCAGTGAGCGGAAATCGGCCATGCGCTCGCGCAGCTGGTCGTGGCTCCAGTCCCACCAGGCGATCCGGCGCAGTTTCTCCTCGGTCGCCTCCGATACCCGGCGGCGCAGGACGCGGCCCGGATTGCCGACAACGATCGTATAGGCCGGCACGTCCTTGGTGACGATCGCGCCGGAGCCGATGATCGCCCCGTCGCCGACGCTGACCCCGGCCATGACCACAGCACCATGGCCGATCCAGGTGTCGTGGCCGATGGTGCAGTGGTGGTCGCGGCGCCAGTCGAAGAACTCCTCCTCATCCTCGCCGAGATCGTAGGAGGCGGCCCGGTACATGAAGTGGTGCAGGCTGGCACGCCAGTGCGGGTGGTTGCCCGGGTTGATGCGGGTGTGGGAGGCGATGTTCGCGAACTTGCCGACCGTGGTGTAGATGATCTGGCTGTCGGAGACGACGTAGCTGTAGTCGCCGAAGCTGCTCTCCACCACGCTGGTGCGCGCACCCACCTCGGTCCAGCCGCCGAAGGTGCTGTCCTGTACGTGGGCGTCCGGGTGGATCAGCGGGCCGTCGGCCTTGAGCTTCTTCGGGCTCGATTTCAGACCGTCCATCACAGCACCCGCATCCCTTCGCGCCACACGCGGCGGACCGCCGGCACGCCGTCCGGCAGGGCCCGGAACCGCACCAGGTCGGCGCGCCGACCGGTCGCGATCCGACCGCGATCCTCCATGCCGACCATCGCCGCCGGGTTGCTGGTGACCGTCGCCAGCGCCTTGGGCAGGGCGATGCCGTGAAGGCTGTTCAGCAGCAGCGCGCCGTGCAGCAGGCTCGCCGGCACGTAGTCGCTGGACAGGCAGTCGAGCACGCCGGCCTCGGCCAGCTCGCCGGCAGACACGTTGCCGGAATGGGAGCCGCCGCGGACCACGTTCGGTCCGCCCATGATGGTGCGCAGCCCCTTGGCATGGGCGGCCTTGGCGGCCTCCAGGGTGGTCGGGAACTCGCTGATGGTCAGGCCAAGCTCGGCGGCCTCGTCCACATGCTCGACGGTGGCGTCGTCATGGCTGGCGAGCGGATATCCGGCCTCGTGCGCCATCTCGACCAGGATCCGGCGGTGCTTGTCCGAGTACAGGATCTGCGCCTCCTTGCGGTCGATGATCATCTGCTCGAAGGCGGCATCGTCCAGGTGGTGGCGGCCCTTGTAGTAGACCCGCAGCTTCTCCAGGTTCACGAACTGGCGTTGACCCGGCGTGTGGTCCATCAGCGAGACCAGCTTGACCAGCGGGTCGCTCTTGAACGGCTCGAACAGGCTCAGCACGTCCTTGTGCGCCACCTCGCAGCGCATGTGCAGGTGGTGGTCGGCGCGCAGCAGGCCGTCGGCGCGGAACGCGTGGATCGCCTCGGAGGACTCCCGCACCAGATAGTCGCGCACGTCCTCGCTCAGCGTACCGCCGACGGCGATGGCGTCGAGCACGGTGGTGATGCCGGAGGCGACCACCTGGGCGTCATGGGCGAGCAGGGCCGACGAGGTCGGCCACTTCACCTTGGGGCGGGGCTGGACATGCTTCTCCAGGTTGTCGGTATGCAGTTCCACCAGACCGGGGCAGAGATAGTCGCCCTCCAGATCCTCGGCCGCGGTCACGCCGGTGCCGCCGCTGCTGACACCGGCGATGCGCCCGTTCTCGATCCGCAGGGTGCCGTGGACGATCTCGTCGTCGAGGACGATCTGCGCGTTGGTCAGGGTGAGGGCGTGGTTCATGCGGCCTGTCTCGCTTCGGTGACGTCGTAGGACCGGGTGCCGACGGCTTCGCGCACCTCGGCGTCGTGGAAGATGCCGATGACCGCGGCGCCGCGGCCCTTGGCCTCGTTGATCAGCGCCATCACGGTCTCGCGGTTGTCCTTGTCCAGCGAGGCGGTCGGCTCGTCCAGCAGCAGGATGGGATAGTCCTGCACGAAGGTCATGGCGATGTTCACGCGCTGCTGCTCGCCGCCGGAGAAGGTGGAGGGCGGCAGGGACCAGAGCGCCTCGGGAATGCGCAGGCGGGTGAGGATGGTCGCGGCCCGTTCCTTCGCCCCCTCCACGCTGAGCCCCTGGCCGATCAGCGGTTCGCAGACCAGGTCCAGGGTGGCGACGCGCGGGATGACCCGCAGGAACTGGCTGACATAGCCGAGCGTGTCGCGGCGGATCTCCATGATCTGGAACGGCCGGGCCGAGCACAGGTCGACCCAGGCCGCCCCGTGGCGGACATAGATCGAGCCGGCCTGCGGCTTGTAGTTGGCGTAGAGCGAGCGCAGCAGGGTGGATTTGCCGGAGCCCGAAGGCCCGGCCAGGATCACGCATTCGCCCTGGCGGGCGGTGAACTCCACCTTCTCGAACACGTCGATCTTCACCCCGCCCTGGTTGTGCAGGATGAAGTGCTTGGCGAGGCCTTGGGCGTGGAGCATCACGGTGTCGTCGAACTGGGTCATGGCATCACACCGGAAGGATCGAGGAGACGAGGAGCTGGGTGTAGGGGTGCTGCGGGTCGTCGAGCACCTGGTCGGTCAGGCCGCTCTCCACCACGTTGCCGCCCTTCATCACCATCAGCCGGTGCGACAGCAGCCGGACCACGCCGAGATCGTGGGTCACGATCACGCAGGCGATGCCCAGCGTGCGCACCAGCCCGCGCACCAGGTCGAGCAGGCGGGCCTGCACCGACACGTCGAGGCCAGAGGTCGGCTCGTCCATGAAGACCAGACGCGGCTTGGTCACCAGGTTGCGGGCGATCTGCAGGCGCTGCTGCATGCCGCCGGAGAAGGTGTGCGGCATGTCGTCGATCCGGCCGATATCCATCTCCACTCGCTCCAGCCAGTCCACCGCCTCGGAGCGGATATGGCCGTAGTTGCGGTCGCCGATCGCCATCAGCCGTTCGCCAACATTGGCGCCGGCCGAGACCCGCATGCGCAACCCGTCGCGCGGGTTCTGGTAGACGATGCCCCAGTCGGTGCGCATCAGCAGGCGGCGGCGCGCCTCGCTCATCGCGAACAGGTCGATCAAACCGGCGTCGCGGGTCTCGTATTCCACCGACCCCTCGCTCGGTTCCATCTGGCCGGAGATGCATTTCAGCAGGGTGGTCTTGCCGGAGCCGGACTCGCCGACGATGCCGAGCACTTCGCCCGGATAGAGGTCGAAGGAGACGTCGCGGCAGCCGATATGGGGGCCGTAGCGGTGGGTCAGCCCGCGCACCTGCAGCAGCGGGTCGGGCATCTCGAATGCCGAGGCGGGGGTCATTGCACGTCTCCTGCCGGGGTCTTGTCGCGGGTGGCATAGGCGCTGTCGCCGCCATCGCCCACATGGCCGGCCTCGCGGCGCTGTTCGCAGTAGTCGCTGTCGGAGCAGACGTACATCTTGCCGCCCTTGTCGTCGGTCACGACCTCGTCGAGATAGCTGTCGCCGGCGCCGCACAGCGCGCAGCACTGGTCCCAGCTCTCGATGGTGAAGGGGTGGTCCTCGAAATCGAGCGACTTCACCTCGGTATAGGGCGGCACGGCATATATCCGCTTCTCGCGCCCGGCGCCAAAGAGCTGCAGGGCCGCCATGCGGTCCATCTTCGGGTTGTCGAATTTCGGGATCGGGCTCGGTGACATGACGTAGCGGCCGTTCACCCGGACCGGGTAATTGTAGGACTTGGTGATGCGGCCGTACTTGGCGATGTCCTCGTACAGGCTCACATGCATCGCGCCGTATTCCTCCAGCGCGTGCATCCTGCGGGTCTCGGTCTCGCGCGGCTCCAGCCAGCGCAGCGGCTCCGGGATCGGCACCTGGTAGACCAGGATCTGATCCTCGGTCAGCGGCGTCTCCGGGATCCGGTGCCGGGTCTGGATCACCGACGCCTCCACCGTCTTCTCCGTCGTCGCCACGCCGGCGGTCTTGGCGAAGAAGCTGCGGATGTTGACCGCGTTGGTGGTGTCGTCCGCACCCTGGTCGATGACCTTCAGGGTGTCGTCCGGGCCGATGACGGCGGCGGTCACCTGGATGCCGCCCGTGCCCCAGCCATAAGGCAGCGGCATCTCGCGCGAGCCGAACGGCACCTGGTAGCCGGGGACGGCCACGCCCTTGAGGATAGCGCGGCGGATCATCCGCTTCGTCTGCTCGTCCAGATAGGCGAAGTTGTAACCGGTGGCGGCGCGCGTCTCGGCGGCGGCGCCGCGGCTCGGGTGGTCGATCACGTCAGCCATTGTTCTCGTCCTCATTCCGCCGCATCGGAAACGGCGTCGTCGGCGTCTTCCGGGGTGCGCTCCTCGAACGCTTTGCGCAGGGCGCGCACGGTGACCAGCTCGGCCTGGAAGTCGACGTAGTGCGGCAGCTTCAGGTGCTGCACGAAGCCGGACGCCTCCACATTGTCGGAATGGGCCATGACGAATTCCTCGTCCTGGGCCGGGGCGTCGATCGGCTCGTCGAACTCGCGCGCCCGCAACGCCCGGTCGACCAGGGCCATGGACATCGCCTTGCGCTCGCAATGGCCGAAGGTCAGGCCATAGCCCTGGGTGAACTGCGGCGGCTGGGTGGCCGAGCCCTTGAACTGGTTGATCATCTGGCACTCGGTCACGGTGATCTCGCCGATTTCGATCGGGAAGCCGAGCTCCTCCGGCGCGAACTCGACCGCGACCTCGCCCATGCGGATCTCGCCTGCGAAGGGGTGGTTGTTGCCGTAGCCGCGCTGGGTCGAGTAGCCGAGCGCCAGCAGGAAGCCTTCGTCGCCGCGGGCCAGGTTCTGCAACCGGGCGGCCCGCTCGGCCGGATAGCGCGGCGAGTTGCGGGTCAGATCGAACACCGGGTCGGCCGCGTTGTCCGGCTGCTCGGTCTCGATCAGGCCCTCGTAGTTCAGGATCTCGGTGACCCGCGGCATGCCGCCTTCCACCGGGGCCTCGGCGATCTCGGCGGCCGGACGGTTGTCGCCGGCGGCCAGCGCGAAATCGAGCAGGCGGTGGGTGTAGTCGAAACTCGGACCCAGCACCTGGCCGCCGGGCAGGTCCTTGTAGGTGGCGGAGATCCGGCGCCGCACGTTCATCTCGGCGGTGTCGATCGGCTCGCCCTCGCCGAAGCGGGGCAGGGTGGTGCGGTAGGCGCGCAGCAGGAAAATCGCCTCCTGCAGGTCGCCGCGCGCCTGCTTGATGGCAAGTGCCGCCAGTTCGGGGTCGTAGAGCGAACCCTCGGTCATCACCCGGTCGACGGCGAGGCTCATCTGCTCGCGGATCTGGTCCAGGCTGAGCTCGGGGACCCGCCGGTCGCCCCGGCGTTCCTCGGCCAGGAGCTTCTGGGAATTCTCGATGGCCTTCTCGCCACCCTTGACGGCGACATACATGGCTCAGGCCTCCGTGACGTTGATGGTGCGGGGCAGGGCGGCGAGCGTGGCACCGTCCGCCAGGATCAGATCGATGCCGCAGGGGAACAGCACCCCGTTCTCATTCCATTCCCGCCAGACGCCGGCGCGCAGGCCGGTGACGGCGAGGCGGTGGGTGTCCTTGATGCCGGGACCGCTCAGGGTCAGTTCGCCCTCGGTGGCGAGCCCGTCGGTCTGGACGATCACCGTGGTGGAGGTCTCCGGATAGGCGTCGTCGCCGATCGCGAAGCCGTCCAGGGACGGCAGCTTGCCGGCCGAGGCGATGGCGAAGGCCGCCTTGGACCGGTCGTCGACGATCGGGCAGCCGCAATGGAATTTCAGGAAGGTCTCCGCCGCCTGGGACCGCAGGTCGGGGGCGATCCACAGAGGCGTGTCTTGATCGACCAGGGCGAGGCAGATGGCGGCGGTGGCCGGCGCCAGCGGGGCCGGCGCCTCGTCGAGCAGGGCGACTTTCTGCAGCCGGCCCGGCCGTGCCATGGCGTCGAGCACCGCGCGGAACACCGCCTGGCTGTCGAGCACCGGGTCGCGGAAGCCCGGCTTGATGTCGGTCATCGGCGCCATGCTCAGCTCTCCCGCACGAGGGTGAAGAAATCGACTTTGGTGGAGGCCGCCTTCTGGCCGCGCTCGCGCTTCGCCGCTTCCTGGCGCAGCGACAGGGGGGCGATCACCGCCCGCTCCAGCGCGTCGCGGCGCGAGGGGGTCTGCATGATCGCGTCGACCACCGCCGCCAGCTCGGCATGCCGCTTATTGCGGCCCATGACGTAGCCGAAGCCGACCGCGCCGTAGTCGAGCTGCACGGCGCAGCGGGTGACGGTCACCTCGCCGATGTTGAAGCGGGCGCCGGTGCCGCCGGCGCGGCCGCGGGCCATGACCATCCCGACCTCCGGCGCCCGGATCACGGTCCAGGCCGGTTTGGACGGCAGGTTGTTCCAGAGCGAGTCCAGGTCGCCGAACTCGGCCTTGGCCAGGGCGGACATCCAACGCTGGCGGGCGCGGCGCTCTGCGCTTTGTTCGGGGGAGCAGGCTGTGGGGCGTTTCGAGCTCATCGACGAATTTCCGATTTGTCTAGACATCCAGACTTATTAAGCGCAATATGATCAACAAATCCGAGGCTGTAAAGCCGTCGATGGTTAAGCTTTCGTGACGGGAGGACCTGCGTGGTCGCGATTGATCGAGATTCCGGTCTGGCGGTTTGGCGGCAGATCGAGGAGACGCTGGCCGAGGAGATCCGCAGCCGCCGCTGGACCGAAGGTCAGCGGCTGCCGACCGAAGCGGAGCTGTCGCAGCGCTTCGGCGTCAACCGGCACACGCTGCGCCGGGCGGTGTCCGCCCTGGTCGATCGCGGTCTGGTTCGGGTGGAGCAGGGACGCGGCGCCTTCGTGCGCGAGAACGTGCTGGAGTACCTCGTCGGCCAGCGCACCCGGTTCACCGAGAACGTGCGCCGGGCCAACCGCTCGGCCAGCGGTCGATTGCTGTCGTTCCGGCGGATGCGGGCGCCGAAGGACGTGGCCGAGGTTCTCCGGTTGGCGCCCGGTACCGCGATCCTGCAGGTGGAAACGGTCAACCAGGTCGACGACCGCCCGCTGTCGATCGGTTTCCACTGGTTTCCGGCGAAGCGGTTTCCCGATTTCCAGGAGGTCTACGACGCGACCCATTCCATCACCCGGGTGATGGAGCACCACGGCATCCCGAACTATGCCCGCGCGGTGACCAAGGTCACGGCGCGCATGCCCGACGTGACGGAAGCAGAGGTGCTGGGGCAGCCGCGCAACCGTCCCGTGCTTTATGTGGAAGCGGTCAATGTGGACCCGGACGGTGTGCCGGTTCAGCTCTCGCATGTGAGATATGCCGCAGACCGCTTCCAAATGGTGTTCGAAACTCTCTCCGAAGGCGCCAGGTACTTTGAAGGCGACTGAAAAAGTCTGCGGCACCGGATTTTATCCGGTACAGTGATAGATGGCGCATCTTCGGCCGTTTTCCCGGAGTGGCGTCATCCGGTTACAGCCGGGGATAGTGGGGATCCGAGGAGAGGGCGCTTGGCATTCGATCCAAGCCATGTGGACTGGAAACTCGCCGACATCATCAGGAAGCATGTCAACTTCCTGAACAACTACGGTGACGGCAAGCGGGCCGACCTGCGCGGCCAGCAGCAACGCGGCGCGCTGCTCAACGGTGTCGACCTGCGCCGCGCCCTGATCAGCAACGCGGATTTCCGGGGCGCCCAGTTCGTCGGCGCCAACCTGTCGGAGGCGACCTTCGCCAGCTCGCAGCTCCGGGCGGCGGACCTTACCGGCGCCAAGCTCATCAAGACCGATTTCCGGGGCGCCGATCTGGAGCAGGCGCGCCTGGCGTCCGCCGATCTGACCGATGCCGATTTCCGCGCCAGCAAGATCGGTGCGAAGAAGGGGCAGGAGACGGTCACCAATCTGGGCGGCGCCGATCTGGACAACGCCCGGGCCGTGCGCACCAATCTGGGCCGGGCCAACATGATGGGGGTGACGGCGCGCGGGGCGCATTTCGACGGCTGCGCCATGGACGCGACCAACCTGAAGGGCGCGATCCTGACCGGCGCCACCTTCGAGAATTCCAGCCTGCGCGGCGCCAACCTCCAGGACGTGAACTTCGCCGACGCCCGGCTGGCCAATACCGATCTGACCGGGGCGGACCTGCGGTCCTGCCATCTCGACGGGGCCGACATGTCCGGCGCCGACCTGTCCGGCTGTGTCATCGCGTCCGACATGGAGGCGCTGGAGGCCGATGTGCGGGAGCTGTTGGTCCGGCACTTCGCCTGGATCAGCTCCGGCGGCCGCAAGGGCGCCCCGGCCGACTTCTCCGGCCGCAATCTGGAGGGCGTGAACTTCTCCGGAGCGGATCTGTCGGCGGCGGACTTCACCGGCGCCAACCTCAACGGCGCCAACCTGCGGCGCTGCTCGTTCCGCTTCACCAAATTCGCCACGGCCAGCCTCGCCGGCGCGCAGATCCAGCGCAGCGACCTGCGCGGGGCGAATTTCCGCGACGCGATCCTCGACGAGGCCAATCTGCAGGCCGCCGTCCTGACGCCCATGCGGGTCGTCGACCCGCGCTCGGGCGAGGAGAAGGGGATCTGGGCCGCCGATCTGAGCGGCGCGAAGGCGTCCGGCGCCAATTTCCAGCGGGTCGACTTCTCGTCGGCCAACCTGTCCGGCGCCGTGCTGGACGGCTGCGACCTGTCGCATGCCCAGTTGGCGGACTGCACGATCGACGGGGCGAGCTTCGAGAACGCCAACCTGGACAAGACCCGCATGCCGTCGGCGGAGGCGGAGCCTGCCCGCGATCCGGCCCAGGATACGGTTGCGGCCGACGCTCACTGAACGCCGGCCGCATCGCAGGATCGTCGCAAGGGAAAGGCCGCCGGGTTCCGGCGGCCTTCGTTCTTACGGCTGAATGTAGGTGGTCTTCACCGTGGTGTAGAACTCGGCGGCGTAGCGACCCTGCTCACGCGGGCCGTAGCTGGAGCCCTTCCGGCCGCCGAACGGCACGTGATAGTCCACGCCCGCGGTCGGCAGGTTGACCATGACCATGCCGGCCTCGGCATTGCGCTTGAAGTCGGACGCGAATTTCAGCGAGGTCGTGGCGATGCCGGACGACAGGCCGAAGCTGGTGTCGTTGGCGACGGCCAGCGCCTCGTCGTAGTCCTTCACCCGGATGACCGACGCCACCGGACCGAAGATCTCCTCGCGGTTGATCCGCATGCCGTTGGTGGTTTCGGTGAACAGCGCCGGCTTCATGTAGTAGCCGTCCTTGTCGAGCTTCAGGCGGTCGCCGCCGATCAGCTTCGCGCCCTCGCTCTTGCCGATCTCGATGTAGTCCATGTCCTGCTTGAGCTGGTTCTCGTCGACCACCGGACCGATCTCAGTGCCCTGGGCCAGGGCGTCGTCGACCTTCAGGGTGTCGATCCGGTCGGACATCGCCTTGACGAACTTGTCGTGGATGCCCTCGGTGACGATCAGGCGCGAGGAGGCGGTGCAGCGCTGACCGGTGGAGAAGAAGGCGCTGTTGACCGCGCAGTTCACCGCCACGTTCAGATCGGCGTCGTCGAGCACCACGAACGGGTTCTTGCCGCCCATCTCGAGCTGCACCTTGGCCAGACGGCCGGCGCAGGTCGCGGCCACGTGCTTGCCGGTCTCCACCGAGCCGGTGAAGCTGATGGCGCCGAGCGCGTCGGCGTTGAGGATCGCCTCGCCGACCACGGAGCCGCGGCCCATCACCAGGTTGAAGACGCCTTCCGGCAGACCGGCGCGCGACAGGATCTCGGCCAGCGCCCAGGCGCAGCCCGGGACCAGGTCGGCCGGCTTGAACACCACGCAGTTGCCGTAGGCGAGGGCCGGGGCAATCTTCCAGGCCGGAATGGCGATCGGGAAGTTCCACGGGGTGATGATGCCGACGATGCCGACCGGCTCGCGGGTGATCTCCACTTCCACGCCCGGCCGGACGCTGGCCAGCTTCTCGCCCTGGATTCGCAGGGCCTCGCCGG
Organism: Candidatus Endolissoclinum sp.; assembly: GCA_965228445.1. GTDB lineage: Bacteria > Pseudomonadota > Alphaproteobacteria > Thalassobaculales > Thalassobaculaceae > Thalassobaculum. The sequence goes on from OZ245813.1 coordinate 701,553, forward strand.
CGAAGAACTTGAAGATCTGCGCCGCGCGGGTCGCCTCGCCGATGCCTTCCGGCAGGGTCTTGCCCTCTTCGCGGGACAGCAGGCGGCCGAGTTCCTCGCGCCGGGCCATGATCTCGTTGCCGACGAACTCAAGCACGTCGTAGCGCTGCTGCGGCGTGGAGCGATTCCAGCCATGGGCGGCGGCCTTGGCGGCATCGACCGCGGCGGCGACGCCGGCCGCGTCGGCCTGTGCGTAGCTGCCGATGACGTCCTTCAGATCGGAGGGATTGATGTTGTCCTTGGCGGCGGCGCCGTCGGTCCATTTGCCGCCGATATAGTTCTGTTGCACGCCCATGAGCTTTCTCCCTACGGGGGTTCAGAAATATTTTGGAGACTGAGGTAACGCCCCGACCGGGACCATGCAAGCGGTCCTCTACGTTGCATCGCAGCGACGGGCATGTTTACCCTTAGACGAACCGCGAGCTCGCGGAGCCAAAACGCCGGGCGAGACAACCCCGCATGTGTGACCGCGCTTGCGCGATTGGCTTCACCGTTTGAGAGAGGGAAAAAATAGAATGAAAGCAATAAGATATGCTGGCGTTATCGGCGCCGGCCTTGCTGCCGCATTTGCGATTTCGGCGCCGGTGCTGGCGAAGGACACGGTGTCGCTCGGAATCGTCGCCTTCCTGTCCGGACCGGCGGCGGGCCCCTACGGCGTGCCCGGCCGCAACGGCGCCGAGATGGTGATCGACGCCATCAACAACGGCACCATGCCGGCCCCGTACAACACCAAGGGATTCGCCGGCGCCAACGTGACCGCCGAGTATATCGACGAGTCCGGCGGCAACACCAAGCAGGTGTCGGAGTACCGCAACCTGGTTCAGAAGCGTGAGGTCGATGCGGTCATCGGCTACGTGTCGTCGGGTTCCTGCGCCGCCGTGGCGCCGGTCGCCGAGGAACTGCAGACCCTGACCATCATGTCGGTGTGCGGCACCCCGCGGATCTTCGAGGAAGCGCCGCGCGAGTACGTGTTCCGCACCATGGGCCACGCCACGGCCGACAACATCGCCGCGGCGCACTACGTCAAGGAGATGATGCCGGACGTGAAGTCCTACACCGGCATCAACCAGAACTACGCCTGGGGCCAGGACAGCTGGCGCGACTTCTCGCTGACCATGGCGGACGTCATGCCGGACGCCAAGATGTCCGACAAGCCGCAGTTCCCGAAGATCTTCGCCGGCCAGTACGGCTCTGAGATCTCGGCGCTCTCGCTGGACGACGCCGAGCTGGTGCACTCCTCGTTCTGGGGCGGCGACTTCGAGGCCTTCATCCTGCAGGCCACCCCGCGCGGCTTCTTCAAGCAGAAGAAGGTGATCCTCACGGTCGGTGGCGTCAGCGCCTACCGGCTCGGCAAGCGGATGCCCGACGGCGTGGCCATCGGCAGCCGCGGCCCGTACGGCATCCTGGTCCGTGACCGCGACACGCCGCTGAACAACTGGTTCGTGAACACCTACAAGGAAGCCTATGGCGAGTACCCGTCGGGTGCGGCCTACCAGTACGCCCAGGCGATCCTGGCCACCAAGATCGCCTACGACAAGGCGGCCGAGGCGGCGGGTTCCTTCCCGGACGAGAAGCAGGTGCGCGACGCGCTGACCGGCCTGGAGTTCGAGAGCTTCGCGGCCCCGGTGAAGATGGCGCTGGGCAACGGCCACCAGGCGATCACCGAGCACATGTACGGCATCGTCGAGTGGGACAACGACGCCGGCGAGCTGCGCATGCGCGACGTGAAGGTCTACCCGGCAGAGTGCGTCATGCCGCCGGCCGACAAGACCAGCGTCGAGTGGATCGAAAGCGGGATGCCGGGCGCCAAGTGCTGACCGGCTGAGACCGTTACGGACATCGCGCGAGTGACGGCGCCCGGCGCCGTCACTCTTTCGTTGAACCCTTTAAACTCGAGACCGCCGGCAGGGGGCGCGACGTTGGTCGCGCCGCTCCGCCGGCCGGGAAAAGTCATATGAACCTAGCTCTGACGATCCTAGTCGAGGGATTGGGCTACGCCTCGTATCTGTTCATCGTCTCGCTCGGCCTGACGATCATTTTCGGCGTGCTGAAGATCCTCAACGTGGCCCATGGCGCGTTCTACGCCTGGGGCGCCTATTCCTGCGCCTTCCTGATCGGCGAGCTCTCGACCATGGGGGTATCGGATCTCGGCACGATGATCGCCATCCCGATCGCCGCGCTGATCGTCGGCGTGGTGCTCGGCTCGGCGATCGAGCGCACGATCATCCGCAACCTCTACGGCCGCGACGAGGTCATCATCGTCCTGGCGACCTTCGGCCTGTTCCTGGTGCTGGAGGACGTCATCCTCCTGGTGTTCGGCGTCGATCCGTATTTCGCGTTCCAGCCGACCCTGGCGATCCCGGGCGTGCAGCTCGGCGGCATCTACCAGGACGGCTACAAGCTGACGATGATCGCCCTCAGCCTGGTGGTCGGCGTGATCTCCTGGGTCGTGCTGAACCGCACCCACTGGGGCAAGCTGGTGTCGGCGATCATCTTCGACAACGAGCTCGCGGTCGCCATGGGCATCAACGTGCGGCGCGTCTTCCTGGTGGTCTTCGTCATCGGCGCCATCCTCGGCGCGCTGGGCGGAGCCTATATCGCGCCGACGATCTCGGTCTCTCCGGGCTTCGGCGTGGAGGTGATCGTGCTGTCCTTCGCCGTGGTGGTGATCGGCGGCATGGGGAGCATCGGCGGTGCCGCCATCGGCGCGCTGATGGTCGGCCTGTTGCGGGCCTATGCGGTGCTGCAATGGCCCGAGATCGAGCTGTTCGTGGTCTATGCCGTCATGGCCGCCGTGCTGATTTTCCGCCCGGAGGGCCTGTTCGCGCCCGCCAAGGCCCGCAAGATCTGAGGACGGGGGATTGAGACAGTTCATGGACCGGACCCTGGTCGGCCTTACGGTCGGTTTCGCCCTCGTCGCCATTCTCGGCGTCATCGTTCTACCGGACTGGCTGATGAGCCAGATCCTCGTCGCGTTCTCCCGGGCGCTGGCGGTGCTCGGGCTGCTGGTGCTGTGGCGCACCGGCCTGATCTCCTTCGGCCACGCCCTGTATTTCGGGCTCGGCGCCTACACGGTGGCGATGCTCGGCAAGGATCTCGGGGTCACCGAGGTGCTGATCACCCTGCCGGCGGCGGGACTGGTGGCCGCGGTGGTCGGCTTCGCGCTCGGCTTCATCATCCGCAAATACCGCGAGATCTTCTTCGCCATGCTGAACCTGGCGTTCTCCATGGTGCTGTTCGGCATCCTGGTGAAGACCGAAGCGCTCGGCTCGACCGACGGGTTCAGCGTCGAGCAGCCGACCCTGTTCGGCGTCGGCACCGACGACGCGACGACCAAGCTCACCGCGCTGTTCCTCGGCGTCTGCGCCCTCGGCTGGCTCGCTGCCGTCCTGGTGCACCGCTATCTCGGCTCGGTGCTCGGCAGTCTGACCACGGCGGTGCGCGACAATGAGATCCGCGTGGAGTATCTCGGCTATTCGGTCGCCCAGGCGATCCACGGCAAGTACGTCATGTCCGCCGCGCTGACCGGCCTCGCCGGCGGCTTCACCGCCCTGGCCCTGGGGCAGGTCGATCCGGAATCGATGGTCAACTGGACGGTGTCCGGCGAGCTGGTCTTCGTGACCGTCCTGGCCGGTCCGGGAAGCGTCGCCGCCCCGTTCATCGGATCGCTGGTGTTCGAGCTGCTGCGGACCTACGCCTTCGAGCTGGCGCCCTTCGCCTGGCAGCTCATCGTCGGCGGCACGCTGCTGGCCGTGATCTTCTTCCTGCCCGGAGGATTGTGGTCGGTGATCGCCAAGCTCGGCGGCCGTCGGGCCGCCGCCCAACCGGACGCGAACCGCGGGGAGGCCGGCCGATGAGCGCCATCCTGGAGGCCGCCAGCCTCAACAAGACCTTCGGCGCGGTGACCGCGGCCAAGGACATCAACGTCTCCGTCGCCCGGGACGAGATCGTCGGCATCATCGGCGCCAACGGCGCCGGAAAGACGACCTTCGTCAACATGGTCACCGGCTGGCTGCCGCCGACCTCGGGCACCATCAGGTTCGACGGCCGGGACATCACCGGCCTGGCGCCGCGCCGGATCACGAAGCTCGGCATCTGCCGGTCGTTCCAGGTGGCCCAGGTCTTCATGACCGCCACCGTGTTCGACAACCTGATGATCGCCCTCGGCATCGCCGACAGCCACGGGCTCGGCGCGCTGAAGCCGCTGCGGGTCGGCGAGCGCGAGGCGCGGGCGGATGCGATCCTGCGGCGCTACCGGATCCACGACTATCGCGACCAGGTGGCCAGCACGTTGCCCCAGGGCATCCGCAAGCTGCTGGACATCGCCATGGCCATGGTGGCGGAGCCGAAGATCCTGCTGCTGGACGAGCCGACCTCCGGAATCTCGGTGGAGGAGAAGTTCGGCCTGATGGACATCGTGATGGCGGCGCTGAAGGAGGACGGCGTGACCGTGCTCTTCGTCGAGCACGACATGGAGATCGTCGAACGGTATGTCGGCCGAGTGCTCGCCTTCTATCAGGGCGAGATCATCTGCGACGCGCCGCCGGCCGAGGCGCTGGTCGATCCGAAGGTCATCGAGTTCGTCATCGGCGACGAACCGCAGGGACAGATGATGCGGGAACGGGCGGGCCTGAGCGCGGCTCCCGTCCCGTCGTCCAAGGGGGAGGGCAGCGATGCTTGACGTTCAGGGGCTCGACGTCGATATCGGGCCGATCCCGATCCTGCGGCAGGTCTCGCTGCAGGTGCCGACCGGCGCGATGTGCGGGCTGATCGGCCGCAACGGGGCCGGCAAGACCACCTTCATGCGCAGCGTCATGGGCATGCTCGCCGCCTCGGCCGGAAGCATCGGCTTCGACCACCACGATCTGGTCAAGGTGGCCGATTTCAAGCGTGCGCATTTCGGAATTGGTTATATGCCGGAGGACCGCAAGCTGGTGCCGGCGCTGACGGCGGAGGAGAACATCCTGCTGCCGGTCTGGTCGACCGAGATCCCGGACGCCGAGGATCGGCTGGCCTGGGTCTACAAGCTGATGCCGGAAGTCGCGGAATTCCGCGCCCGCGCGTCGACCAGCCTGTCCGGCGGTCAGCAGAAGCTGGTGGCGCTGGCGCGGGCGCTGATGGTGGGCGAGCGGCTGCTGCTGCTGGACGAGCCGACCGAAGGGATCGCGCCGGTTCTGGCCCGGCGGATGGTCGAGGTTCTATCGGATTTGAAACAAGAGGGGTTGTCGGTCCTCATCGCCGAGTCCAACGATACACATCTGCACGGTCTGCTCGACCGTACCTACGTGATCGAACGGGGAAGCGTGCAGGCACAATGATGGACAGGGAAGACCGCAAAGGTCTGAGGGAGGAAACGATGTCGAGAACGGGGTACAAACTCCGCCACATCGTCGATCGGCTGGCTCCGGGGGCGGCATATTTCGAGCCCCTGCCGGCACTCAACCGCGTTCTGTACTGCCACGAAGGCTCTTTCGTGGTGGTCGGCAAGGAAGACGAGACGGTCGGCGAGGACCGGGCCTGGTTCGGGTCCGGCAGCGTCACGGTGAAGGCGGGGGAAAACGGTGCCGTGATCTGGCGCTATGAGCTGGCGGGCAGCGACGCGCCGGCGAAGATGGCCGCCGGGACCGGCGTGTCGTCGGTGCTTACCTTGGAATCCGAGATCGAGGGGCCGGACCCGTCCGGCGACTGGATCCTGCGCTGCGACGGGGTGAAGTTCCCCATGGGCGGCCAGGCTTTCTCGCATATCCACCAGGGGCCGGGTATCCGCTGCCTGCGCGAGGGCAAGATCCGGATCGAGACCGCCGGCAGATCCAAGGAATACCAGCCGGGCGACGCCTGGTTCGAGCCCGGCCCCGAGCCGGTCTTCGCTCAGGCCTGTTCGGAGCGCTGCACCTCCTTCGTTCGGGTCATGGTGTTGCCCGCGGAGCTGCGTGGTAAGAGCTCCATCCAGTACATCAATCCGGACGATATCGATAAACCCAAGTCACAGCGGTACCAGCATTATGTCGACGAACCCATCGAGCACTGACCAACGACGCAACGCCGGCAAGATCGGCGGTCACATCCTGGTGGAGAGCCTGCGCGCCCATGGCGCCGATCTCGCCTTCGCGGTCCCGGGCGAGAGCTACCTCGCCGTGCTCGACGGTCTGGTCGACGCCCCGGAGATCAAGACCATCGTCTGCCGCCAGGAAGGTGGTGCCGCGATGATGGCGGAGGCCTACGGCAAGCTGACCGGCAAGCCGGGCATCTGCATGGTCACCCGCGGTCCGGGCGCGACCAATGCCAGCGCCGGCGTGCACATCGCCATGCAGGACAGCACCCCGATGATCCTGCTGGTCGGCCAGGTCGGCCGCGAGATGTTCGACCGGGAGGCGTTCCAGGAGCTCGACTACCGCCGCATGTTCGGCCAGATGGCCAAGTGGGTGGCGCAGATCGACGATCCGGCGCGGATCCCGGAATATGTCAGCCGGGCCTATCACGTCGCCACCTCCGGCCGCCCGGGCCCCGTCGTCCTGGCGCTGCCCGAGGACATGCTGACCGAGCGGGCGGAGACCGGCGACTTCGACCGCTACAAGCGCACCGAGCCGCATGTCGGCGCCGACGACATGGCCCGCTTCCGCGAACTGCTCGCCAAGGCGAAGAAGCCGCTGGTGATCATCGGCGGCGGCGGCTGGGATGCCGGCGTCGCGGCCGACGTTGCGCGGTTCGCCGCGGCCAACAACCTGCCGGTCGGCGCCTCCTTCCGCTGCCAGGACTATCTCGACAACCGGCATCCGAACTATGTCGGCCATGTGGGCATCGGCATCGATCCGAAGCTCGGCGCCCGGGTGCGGGACTCCGACCTGCTGATCGTCGTCGGCTCGCGCCTCGGCGAGATGACGACCAGCGGCTACACGCTGCTCGACATTCCGCGACCGCGCCAGGGGTTGGTCCATGTCCATGCCGGCTCCGACGAGCTGGGGCAGGTCTATCAGGGCGACCTGCTGATCAACGCCAGCCAGCGCAGCTTCTTCAAGGCCGCCGCCGAGATGGCGCCGGTCGACAGTGCCGCCTGGGCCGAGGACACCAAGGTGGCGCGCTCCGAGTACGAGGCGACACGTACCGTGCTGCATGGCCCGGGCGACGTGCAGATGGCCGAGATCATCAAGTATCTCGACGAAGCGCTGCCCGAGGACACGATCGTCACCAACGGTGCGGGCAACTACGCCACCTGGGTGCACCGCTACTACGGCTACAAGGCCTGGCGGACCTGCCTGGCGCCGACCTGCGGTTCCATGGGCTACGGCGTGCCGGCAGGCGTGGCCGCGAAGATCGTGCATCCGGAGCGCACCGTCGTCTCGTTCAACGGCGACGGCTGCTACATGATGCACGGCCAGGAGCTGGCAACGGCGGTGCAGTATGGCGTCAACACCATCTTCGTGGTGGTGAACAACGGCATGTACGGCACCATCCGCATGCACCAGGAACGGGAATACCCGGGCCGGGTCAGCGGCACGGGCCTGCAGAATCCGGATTTCGCGGCCCTGGCGCGCGCGTACGGCGCGCACGGCGAGACGGTCACCCGGACAGCCGATTTCGCGCCTGCCTTCGAGCGGGCGAAGGCGGCCGGCACGCCGGCCCTGATCGAGATCCAGGTCGATCCGGAAGCCCTCACCATCGCCAAGTCGCTGTCCTCCATCCGCGAGACAGCCCTGGCCGAAGGGCGGTAACTTCCTATCTCTTCTACGTCTTCCCCCGGATCCGACCCGGGGGAAGACGATGAGATTTCACGGGAGTTTCCATGCGCCTTGCCAACCGCACAGCCATCGTCACCGGAGCCGCCGGTGGCATCGGCAAGGCGATCGCCCTGCGCTTCGCCCAGGAAGGCGCCAGTGTGATCGTCGCCGACGTGACCGAGGAGCCGCGCGAGGGCGGCCTGCCGACGGTCGACGCGATCTTCGAGGCCGGCGGCACCGCCGAGTTCCTCAAGTGCGACGTCACCCGGTCGGCCGACCTGGAGGCCGCCGTCGCCCGCGCGGTTGAACTGGGCGGACGGCTCGACGTCATCGTCAACAACGCGGCCATCGGCACCGACACCCCACTGCACGAGACTTCCGAAGAGGATTTCGACCGGGTCATGGCGGTCAACGCCAAGGGCGTGTTCCTCGGCTGCCGGGCGGCCGTGCGGCAGATGCTCGGGCAGAAGCCGCAGGGCGACGGCGAGGTGAGGGGACGCATCGTCAACATCTCCTCCCAGCACGGCATGATCCGGGCGCCGCACGACTTCGCCTACGGAGTCGGCAAGGCGACGGTGGTCTACATGACCCGTCAGATCGCCGGCGACTACGCGCAGCACGGCATCGTCTGCAACGCCGTCGCACCCGGCAAGATCCTGACCGGGAAGTCCGGCCGCGCCATCGCCCCGGAGATGCTGGAATACTCCCACAGCCGCGCCCCCTGGCCGCGCCTCGGCCGGCCGATGGACGTGGCCAACGCAGCCCTGTTCCTCGCCAGCGACGAGGCGAGCTACATTACCGGCGAGAACCTGATGGTGGACGGCGGCTGGATGGCAAATTGAGGCCGCCGACCCACATAGGGTAATCCCCATACAGGGGTCTCGCACCGACTGGCCCGAACCTCCGAGGATCCCGATGGACCGCGCCGACGCCGCCGTGAAGACCGAACCGAGCACGATCTTCCTGAAGGACTACACCCCGCCGACCCATCTGATCGACACGATCGACCTGACGATCCGTCTGGACGACGACGTCACCACCGTGTCGGCCAAGCTGGTGGGCAAGCGCAACCCGGCCTCGGGATCGGGTCCGGCGGACCTCTATCTCGACGGCGAGGACCAGGAACTGGTTTCCCTGACCCTCGACGGCCGCACGCTGGCCCAGGGCGAGTGGCGGCAACTCCCCGAGGGCATCGTCATTCCCGGCATCGCCGGCGACTTCATCCTGGAGGTGGAAGGTCGCATCCGGCCGCAGGACAACACCCGCCTGGAGGGCCTGTACAAGGCCGGCGGCATGTACTGCACCCAGTGCGAGGCCGAGGGCTTCCGCCGCATCACCCATTTCCCCGACCGGCCCGACGTGATGGCCGTCTATACGGTGCGGATCGAAGCCGACAAGGCGCGCTATCCGGTGCTGCTGTCCAACGGCAACCGGATCGAGACCGGCGACCTGGACGCGGGGCGTCACTACGCCGTCTGGCACGACCCGTTCCGCAAGCCGGCCTATCTCTTCGCCATGGTGGCCGGCGACCTGATGGTCGACCGCGACAGCTTCACCACCCGCTCGGGCCGCAAGGTCGATCTCGAGATCTATGTCGAGCCGGGCAACGAGGGCCGGACCGGCCATGCCATGGATTCGCTGAAGCGCTCCATGAGCTGGGACGAGGAGGTCTACGGCCTCGAATACGATCTCGACATCTTCATGATCGTCGCCGTTTCTTCATTTAATATGGGAGCAATGGAGAATAAGGGTCTGAATATCTTTAATGATAAATTCATCCTGGCCGATCTCTCCACGGCGACGGACGCCGACTTCCAGCGCATCGAGGCGATCGTCGCCCATGAGTATTTCCACAACTGGACCGGCAACCGCATCACCTGCCGCGACTGGTTCCAGCTCTCCCTGAAGGAGGGGCTGACCGTCTTCCGCGACCAGGAATTCTCCGCCGACACCCATGACAGGGGCGTGAAGCGGGTCAGCGACGTGCGCCTGCTGCGCGCGGCGCAGTTCCCCGAGGATGGCGGCCCCACCGCCCACCCGGTGCGCCCGGACAGCTATATCGAGATCAACAACTTCTACACCGTCACGGTCTACGAGAAGGGGGCCGAGGTGGTGCGGATGATCCACACGCTTCTCGGCGCCGGAGCCTACCGCAAGGGCATCGACCTCTATGTGGAACGCCATGACGGGCAGGCGGTGACCTGCGACGACTTCGTGGCCGCCATGCAGGATGCCAGCGGCGTGGATCTGACCAAGTTCAAGCGCTGGTACTCCCAGGCCGGCACGCCGCGGGTCTCCGCCGACTGGACCTATGACGAGGGCGCGCGGACCCTGACCCTCGACCTCGCCCAGGCGACCGACCCGACCCCGGGCCAGCCGGACAAGCAGCCGGTGGTGATTCCGGTGCGCACGGCGCTGATCGGCGAGAACGGCCAACGCCTGCCGCTGACCGTCGACGGGGAGGAGGCCGGCGACGAGACCGTTCTGGTGCTTGACGAGGCGGCGCGCAGCGTGACCTTCAGCGACGTGCCCAAGGGCGCGGTGCCGTCCCTGCTGCGCGGCTTCTCCGCCCCGGTCAAGCTGGACGCCGCCTGGAGGGACGCCGATCTCGGCTTCCTGGCGGCCACCGACGACGACCCGTTCTCCCGCTGGGAGGCGCTGCAGACGCTCGCGACCCGCGCCATCCTGGCGATGGTCGAGGCCCAGCGTGCCGGCCGGCCGACGTCGCTGGACGCGGCGGTGGTCTCCGCGGTGCGCGATGGGCTGGAGGACGCGCGGCTGGAGCCGGCTTTCCTCGCCGAGCTGCTGGCCCTGCCGGGCGAGTCCATGCTCGGCCAGGCGATGGATGTCTGGCATGTGGAGGCGGTGCACGAGGCGCGCGAGGCGGCGATCCGCACCCTCGGCGACACCCTGTTCGACACCTGGCTGGCCCTTTATGACCGGCTGTCCGGCGAGGTCGCGTCGGACGATCTGTCCACCGCCGCCATGGGCCGCCGGGCGCTGCGCAACCGTGCCCTTCAGTTCCTGGTCGCCTCCGGCCGGCCGGAAGGGCTGGCGCGGGCGGCGGCTCAGGCCAAGGCGGACTCCATGACCGATGTGATGGGCGCGCTGTCGGCCCTGAACGACACCGACTGTCCGGAGCGAACGGCGGCGCTGCAGGCGTTCCACGACCGCTGGCAGGACAATCCGCTGGTGCTGGACAAGTGGTTCACCCTGGAGGCCTCCTCCACCCTGCCGGGCACCTTGGACCGGGTGAAGGAACTGCAGTCCCATCCGCGCTTCGACCCGAAGAACCCGAACCGCATCCGCGCCCTGGTCGGCGGCTTCACCATGGGCAACCCGGTGCGCTTCCACGCCGAGGACGGCTCCGGCTATGCCTTCCTGGCCGACGAGGTTCTGCGGATCGACGCGCTCAATCCGCAGATCGCCTCGCGCCTGTGCCAGCCGCTCGTGCGCTGGCGCCGGTTCGACGGCGAGCGGGCCAAGGCGATGACCGGTGCCTTGCGCCGGATCGTCGAGCGGCCCACTCTGTCGAAGGACGTCTTCGAGATCGCCTCGAAGGGCCTGTCCTGAGATCCGTTGTTCCGTGAGGACCCCGCCATGACCGGACGCATCATCGTCATCAATCCGAACTCCACCGAGGCCGTGACCGAGGCGATGGACCGGGCGCTCGATCCGCTGCGCCTGGCCGGCGCGCCGGAGATCGAGAGCGTGACGAACGCCAACGGTCCGGCGGGGATCGAGTGCCAGGCCCATGCCGACGACGTGTCGCGCGACATCCGCCGGATCATCGCCGAGCGCGACGCCGACGCGTCCGCCTTCGTCATCGCCTGTTTCTCCGACCCGGGTATCTATGCCGCGCGGGAGGCGACCAGCCGGCCGGTCTTCGGCATCGCGGAGAGCGGGATGCTGACCGCCATGTCGCTCGGCGCCAAGGTCGGGGTGATCGCCATCCTCAGCCGCTCGGTGCCGCGCCACATGCGCTATTTCCGCGGCATCGGCGTCGAAGGCCGGGTCGCCGGCGACCGGGGCATCGAGCTCGGCGTCGTGGAGCTGTCGGACGAGGGCAAGACCTTCGAGCGGATGGTCCAGGTCGGCACCACCCTGCGCGACACCGACGGCGCCAACGTGCTGGTCATGGGCTGCGCCGGCATGGCGCGCTATCGCGAGCGCCTGTCCGACCGGCTCGGCATCCCGGTGGTCGACCCGACCCAGGCGGCGGTGTCCATGGCGATCGGGGCGGTGATGCTGCGCCAGACCAACGGCCTCGCCGCCGCCCCGGCCATGGCCGCCGAGTAAGGACCGCCGCCCGGTGCTCGCCGATCACGGCCGCTATCCTTATTCGTCGATCGAGACCCGCGACGCGCCGGACTGGCCCGGCGGCAGGCGGCTCGCCGTCTATATCGCGCTGAACGTGGAAGTCTTCGGCTTCGGCGAGGGGCTTGGCGCGGAGCTGGCGCCGGGGGCGTCGGTCGGCATCCCCCAGCCCGACGTGCTGAACTACGCGTGGCGCGACTACGGCAACCGGGTCGGTGTATGGCGGCTGCTGGACGAGTTCTACCGCCTGGAGCTGCCGGTCAGCGTGCTCGCCAACAGCGAGACCTATGCGGCGGCCCCGGGGATCATGGAGGCGTTCCGCAGGCGCGGCGACGAGGTGGTGGCCCATGGCCGCACCAACTCCGAGCGCCAGGGCGTGCTGGACGAGGCCGGCGAGCGCGCGCTGATCGCCGAGACGACCGAGGTCATCGCGCGGGAGGAGGGGCGTCGGCCCAAGGGCTGGCTCGGCCCTTGGATCTCCCAGAGCCGCACCACCCCGGACCTGCTGGCCGAGGCCGGGTACGACTACCTGCTGGACTGGTGCCATGACGATCAGCCGGTCTGGATGGCGACCCGCGACGGCGGCCGCATCCTGTCGGTGCCCTATCCGCAGGAACTGAACGACATTCCCGCCGTGGTCGCCCGTAAAGTCGAGGGCCGCGCCTTCGCCGAGATGATCATCGACGGTTTCGACGAGCAGCTGGCCCAGTCGGCCAAGCAGCCCCTGGTGCTCGGCATCGCGCTGCACCCCTACATCGTCGGCCAGCCGCACCGGCTGCGCCCGCTGCGCGCGGCGCTGGAGCACATCGCCCGGCACCGCGACGAGATCTGGCTCTGCGAAGCGGGAGAGATCGCCGCGCATTGGCGGGCGACGATGGGGTAACCACCGAGGGCTCAACGAGCCTTCGAGGTTAATTCGAGCAGGGTCGGGAACCTGCTTCGAAGGATGTCAGTTTCTACGCATGGTTCAAGTCATCAGGGGGAAGCGACCGGTGCCGCTTCCCCGCGTGTCGACAGACTTCAGAGGCCGAGCGCGTCGATGTCGGCGGCGCTGTGGCGCTCTTCCAGCTTCTCGTCCTCGGAGCCGCGGACCCGGTTGACCACGCGGCCGCGCTTCACGCCCTTGCGCGCGGCGATCTCGTCGGTCCAGCGCTGGACGTTCTTGTAGGAGGCGACGTCGAGGAACTCGCCGGCATCGTAGAGCTTGCCCTGGGCGAGCTGGCCGTACCAACCCCAGATCGCGATGTCGGCGATCGTGTACTCGTCGCCGGCAATGTAGCGGTTGTCGGCGAGCTGGCGCTCCATCACGTCGAGCTGACGCTTGGTCTCCATGGCGAAGCGGTTGATCGGGTACTCCCAGCGCTCCGGCGCATAGGCGTAGAAATGGCCGAAGCCGCCGCCGAGATAGGGTGCGCTGCCCATCTGCCAGAACAGCCAGTTCATGGTCTCGGTGCGCTTGGCCGGATCCTTCGGCAGGAAGGCGCCGAACTTCTCGGCCAGGTAGAACAGGATCGAGCCGGACTCGAAGACCCGGATCGGCTTGTCGACGCTGCGGTCGAGCAGGGCCGGGATCTTGGAGTTCGGGTTGATCTCGACGAAGCCGCTGCCGAACTGGTCGCCATCGCCGATCTTGATGATCCAGGCATCGTACTCGGCGCCGGTGTGACCGGCCGCCAGCAGCTCCTCCAGCATGATCGTGACCTTCACGCCGTTCGGGGTGCCCAGGGAGTAGAGCTGCAGCGGATGCTCGCCGACCGGCAGCTCCTTGTCGTGGGTGGCGCCGGCGATCGGCCGGTTGGTGCTGGCGAAACGGCCCCCGTTCTCCTTGTCCCAGGTCCAGACTTTCGGCGGGGTGTAGGACGGCATGTCGTTCATCGCGGTCTCCGTTGCTGATGGCGTCGTCGGCAGAGGCATCTGCCCTGAAGCGGTGTCGGCGTGTCTGTGGCGGGCGCCCTATATCGGGTGTTGCAGCCCGGTCCTGGCGATCTGGCTTGGCGGGCGGCGATTACAACCCACAACCCGACCCGACAGTAGTCCCTCTCGCGCATCGGTCTTTCTCCACACCGACCGTAATCGCACCCTGGCATCGCGCCGGTCGGCCCATGAGGGGCGGCAGATGCGCCATATGGCTTTGGTGAAAGGTATTAATAAAACGCAAAACGTGTATCATTTCGATGTGGGGAGTTTCTTCAGGCGTGGGGACGACTGAGGAGTGGGATGTGATGACCTACAGAACGATTCTCCTTTCGGGCCTGCTCGGTCTGCTGGCGGCGTCGGCCGAGCCGGCGCGCGGCCAGACCGCGCTCGACACGCCGGCCTGCTACCGCAACGAGGACTCCTTCCAGCTGCGCCTGACGTCGGTGCCGCCCTGCGATATTCCGCTGACGGTCCTTCTCGAGGGGAACACCGTCGCGCAGGCGCGCTTCGCCTGGAACACGTTCATCGCGCTGAACTGGCCGGCGAAGAGTCCGTACAGCCCGCCTTACGAGCGCGGTGTGGCGGGCGACTTCTCCGCGCTGGTGGAAGCCTCGCGTCCGAACGACGGCACCGTGCCCGACTACATCTCGATCTGGGACAGCTGGCGCGAGAAGCGGGACCTGTTCCGCGTGGTCGGGAACGAGACCGCCGGGTTCAAGTTCGCCCAGCCGGAGCCCTTCAACAACGGCCGGCCGCCGGAGAAGACCGGGCCGGTGCCGCAGGTCGGAGCCTGCGCGGCGCAGTCGCTGCCGGGCGGCCACGTCACCCCGCTGCAGACCAACAAGGTCGAGAACTATCTCGACGAGACCGACGAGATCGGCCTCGCGGTGCTGTGGGAGGGGCTGGCCCAGGCCGCGCCCGGCGGCCCGACCGAGACTAGCCTCGTGCGCTATCAGGTGAAGTTCAACCGGGATCACTACAGCTATGTGCGCGACCAGAGCTACTGGAACCCGGACACGCTCGCCGGCGCGGTGAACGAGCAGATCGCCGACGGCAACCGCATCGGCGTCGTGCTGCCCGCCGGCAGCAACACCACGCTCACCACCGGGTCGATCCTGATCAAGAGCGCCTGGAAGAAGCTGTCGGAAGCCGAGGTCAAGAGCGCCGCCTATTACACCCAGACCGCCCTGGTCTATGTGGGGCGACCGCCGCACCAGCCGACCCCCGGCCAGTTGCCCGACGTCTGCTATCTCTACGACGTCTACGGCCTGATCGCCCTGCACATCATCCGGCGTACGGAGACGCTGCCGTATCTCCTGTTCTCGACCTTCCAGTTCAAGCAGAACTATCCGGACAAATTCGCGTACGCGAACACGGTCGGGCTCGGAAAGAACCCGATGACGGTGTCGTCGACCCTGCCGAACGCCCACGGCATTCCGTACAGCAATCCGGCCGACCCGCAGCCGGTCTACGACGCCACGCGCCGCACGCAGACCACCGCCCCGGTGCCCTATGCCGCCGACCGGCTGATCGCGCCGCAAACGGCGGTGACCTCGGTCAACCGCGAGGCGGAGCGGCTGCTCCAGGGCACGCTGCTGCAGAACTACGAGCTGGTCGGCTACCAGACGGAACCGGTCAGTGCCGCGGGGCTCGGTCCGCAGCGGTTCTATGACCAGGGCGGTCCGGCCAACGCGGACGGGACCCTCGACGGCTACTACCCCAGCTATTTCGGCACCCAGGAATACTACCTGGCCAACCCGGTGGTGGAGACCAGCCAGCGGTTCCAGTTCTTCGAAGGCGGCTTCGCCGTGTCGGGAACGCCGAACGTCAAGATCTACGGTCTCGGTGGCGGGATCGCGGTCAATATGGGGGGCTGCATGGGGTGCCACGGCAACGCTCAGACCACCGGTCTCAGCTTCACGCTGAACAATATCGAGGTCGACGGGGGGACCGGGAAATACAAGGGGGCAAACCCCGGCCGGCATCCGGTGGGCACGCTGACGGACACCTGCGGTGAGCTGGGCACGACCTATGACGCGCTGTTCATGGGCTGCCGTCTGCGCTGAGTCTCCAAGACATCTCACGGTCGGGTCGAAACGCCCGGCCGTGAGAGAGTTTAATGTAGTCAATATGTTGCAGGTCGATCTTTAACTAGAGTCAGAAGACGCCCAGGATCAGTGCGGTGAACAGCACGTACCGCGCCGTCTTGGCGATACCGACCAGGATGACGAAGACCCAGAGCGGCTCGCGCATCAACCCGGCCGCCAGGGTGAGCGGGTCGCCGATGAACGGCGCCCAGCTCAGCAGCAGCGACCAGTAGCCGTAGCGTCGGTACCAGTTCGAGGCGCGGTCGAGCTGTTCCGGTGAGGCCGGAAACCATTTGCGGTCCTTGAACTTCTCAATCTGCAGGCCGATCGCCCAGTTGATCATCGAGCCGAGCGTGTTGCCGATGCTGGCGACGATGACCAGGGCCGCGACCGAATAGTCGGTCTTCAGCAGCAGACCGGTCAGCAGGAATTCGGACTGGATCGGCAGGAAGGTGGCGGCCCCCAGCGATATCAGAAACAGGCCGCCAAAGGCGCCGATGAAACTCATGCAGTCCCGCTCCGCTCTCCGATCCGAAGGATAGGGCTCCCACGCTCGATGGAACACCGGCATATGGAGCGGGACGGCCGGATTTCACCGTCATGCGTCACGCCGCCGCCCTGACGCCAAGGGCGCGCGAGCGGTCGATCCATCTGCGGATCTTGTCGGCGGTGGCGGTCTTCACCGACCCGAACTGCACTGCCCGCCGCGTCCTGACCCCGCAGAAACCGAGGATCTGATTGACCAGCAGCCGGCGGCCCGCCCGCCAGTACAGCAGGGTGTCGAGCAGGGGCGGGGTGTCGGAGGTGATGATGACGTCGGCCGTCTTGCCGGCCAGCAGCTTGTCCCAGGCCAGACCCCGGCGGTGATACTTGAAGGCGAAACCGGGTGCGAGTGCGCGGTCGATCACCGCCTTCGCCTTGGTCGGCATGACGCCCCACCAGCAGGGATGAACGATCATGAGGTGGTCGGCCCAGGCGACCGCCTCCTGCCAGGCGATCAGGTCGGGCTCCAGTGGGGCGGCGTCCGCGCCGTAGCCGTCGGTGTTCAGGTCGAAGGCCATGTCGCTGAGGTTCATGCGGCGGACCTCGCAGCCTTCGGCCTGCGCGCCGGACTGGTAGGCGTCGGCCATGCCTCCGCACAGCGTTTCGGCCTTGGGGTGGGCAACCCAGATGAAGATGCGCTTGGTCATGGCAGGCTCCGTCGGTTTAGGTTTACATGGTGTCAATTGACGCGGTGTCAAATATGTTTAGATTGACGCCATGTCAAGTTCGCAGCCCGATACCCGAGAACGCATCCTCACCGCCGCCTGGACCCTGCTCGAGGACGGCGGCGGCCGTGGCGTGCGCATGGCCGACGTGGCCCGGCAGGCGGGGGTCAGCCGGCAGGCGGTCTATCTGCATTTCCCCAGCCGGGCCGAGCTGCTGATCGCCACGACCCGGCATATCGACGCGGTGATGGATGTGGACGGCCGCCTGGCGGAGAGCCGTGCCGCCGTCGGGGGGCTTGCCCGTCTGGACGCCTTCATCCGGGCCTGGTGCGGCTACATTCCCGAGGTGCATGGGGTCTGCAGCGCGCTGATGGCGATGCGCGACAGCGATGCCGAGGCCGCGGCGGCCTGGGACGACCGCATGGCGGCGCTGCGCGAGGGATGTGCCTCCGGCGTGCGCGACCTGGCCGCGGACGGGGCCTTGCGACCCGGCCTCGACGCCGACGACGCGACCGACCTGCTGTGGACTCTGTTGTCGGTGCGCAACTGGGAGCACCTTACGCGCGACCGGGGCTGGTCGCAGGACCGCTATGTGGCGGCGATGACGATGATGGCGCGCCGGGTGCTCTGCGACCGTTAGAGTAGAGCACGATCAGGGCAGATCGGACCGATCCGCCCTGAACCGAGCGTCGCTATTCCGGACGGGTGCCGCAGGCTGCCCGCCAGGCGGCCTCGCTGCAGTCGCGATCGCCCCAGACCAGCGCCGGGTCGGGGGACAGCGGCGCGTCCGCCGCCAGACCCGGCATCATCGCGAACATCAGGGCGAACCCGGCCCGCTAGGTGAGGTAGCGAAGCGCCTCCTCGCTCATGCCCGGGGCGACCGGGAACCGCTGCACCGACAGGATCGGTCCCGAATCCACCGGCAGGGTCATCACGTGGGCGGTGACGCCATAGGCGCTGATGCCGTCGCGCAGGGCGAATTCCAGGGCGCGCTTGCCTGGATATTCCGGCGGCGCGGGATGGATGTTCACCGGCTCCAGCGACATGGCGTCGAGATGGTGCCGGGGCACGATCACGTCGCTGTAGAACGCGATCAGCCGGCCGGGCCAGGGCCGCTCGGCGTCGAACGGCTCGAACAGCCGGTCCAGGGCGGCGCGGCTGGAGACGAAGAAGACGGTGTTGGGCAGACCGCGCGCCGCCGACAGGGTCGAGATCGCGGCGGCCGACACCATGTCGGTGAGCAGGGCGATAGGGGCGGCCGTCACAGGCCGCTCCCGAAACCGGCCCGTGTCACGATCTCGCCACTTGGGCGATGAAGGCTGGCGGCGAGTTCGGCTACAGTGCGCCGCAACTGATAAAAACTCGGAGGAAACAGATGCCCGCTCTTATCCGCCCCCATCACGGCCAGACGCCCCGGGTGGCGACCGGTGCCTTCATCGCCGAGACCGCCGTGCTGATCGGCGAGGTCGAGATCGGCGAGGACGCCTCCATCTGGTACGGCACGGTCCTGCGCGGCGACGGCCATTCGATCACGGTCGGCGCCCGCACCAACATCCAGGACGGCACCATCGTCCATATCACCTCCGACCGGTTCGCGACGGTGATCGGGTCCGGCATCACCATCGGCCATGGCGCGATCATCCACGCCTGCACCCTGGAGGATGACAGCTTCGTCGGCATGGGCGCTACCGTCATGGACGGGGCGGTGGTGCAGCGCCATGCGATGGTCGCGGCCGGTGCCCTGGTGACGCCGGGCAAGGTGGTGCCGACCGGCGAGCTCTGGGCCGGGTCGCCGGCGAAGAAGATGCGCGACCTGACCGAAGCCGACTTCGCGCAGATCCACCGGTCAGCCGAGAACTACTGCGAGATGGCCCGCAGCTACATGGCCGGGCGGTGACCGGCGTGCAGCGTCTGATCAGTACCCTGTGCGCCGCCCTGGCCATGCTCGGCGCCGGCCAGGCTGTCGCCGCCGCGCCGGAGAAGGATCCCGTGGTTCTGGTTCGCCTGACCCCGGAGATCCTGGCGCAGTTCGCCGAGCCCGACCTGCTGCTGCGCGAGGCGCCGCTCGAGATGTCGAAATACGACGAGGCGGCGAAGCAGGACGTGGTGATCCCGCCGGTGACCGACTGCGCGACCCTGAAGGCCCGCCAGGAGGAGGGGTACTACACCTTCACCTCCCAGGGCATGGCGCAGGAGACGGTGGTATCGGACGTGTGCCGGATGGGCGCGCGCTACAAGGCGGCGACCTTCGAGGAGACCACCGCGCCGAAGCACACCCTGCATGCCGACGTCCTCGACCTGTGGTCGGCCTGGTTCCAGCTCGCGGTCTCCGCCAACGTCGCCGATGCGGTCGACGAGTCGGTGCGGCGCGGCGTCTCCCTGGGCGGCTTCCGCGAGCCGTCGCTGGAAGCCTGCGGGCCGCGGGCGGTGGAGCGCAAGGATCCCTGGACGATCACCGCAGCCAACAAGTGCGACGGCCTGTATCTGTCGATCGTGGGCGAGGAGTACACGGCCTCGGGCAAGATGCGGCCGGTGGTGTTCTATCACCTGAACGCGACCGGCGGCTCGCTGCGCACCGGCGGCTATACCGCCGTCGGCCGGCACCCCGCCTCGGGTGTGTGGACGCCGGTGCAATTCCTGCCGCGGTGACCCGAACTACGCGGCCGGGCTCTCGGCGGCCTGGCCGCCTGCGGGGTGGGGACGCGACGGCGCGATCGGCGGCACCAGCAGAATCGCCGCCAGAACCAGCCCGGATGCCGCGATCTCGCGCAGGCCGACCGCCTCGCCGAAGGCCAGCCAGCCCAGCGCGATCATGGTCGGCAGCTCGATCGCGCCGGCCGCGGCACTGCGGCCGGGGCCGATCTTCGGGGCGGCGATCGTGTACAGCATCTGCGGGATCAGGGCGGTGACCAGACCCATCGCCAGCAGGGTCAGCCAGACGCCGCCGTCGCGCGGCAGGAACGCCGCCGGGTCGGTCAGCGCCACCAGCGGCGCCAGACCGATCACGCAGCCGACCATGCCGCAGGCCAGCTTCTCGACGGAGGTCAGGCGGGGCGTGAGGCAGGTCAGCACCACGATGATCAGGGCGAACATGATCGGGGCCGGCAGCGACAGCAGCAGGGACCAGGAGGCGGCGCCGCTCACCCCGCCGTCGAAGATCAGCAGGGCGGCGCCCAGCACCAGGGCGCAGCCGCCCCAGGCGCGCAGGCTCGGCGTCTGCCGCGCCAGCAGCCAGGCGAGCAGAAGCGCGAAGACCGGATAGGTCATGTAGACCAGCCCCACCATGGCCACCGACTGGGTCTCCAGCGCCTCCAGATAGCTGACCCAGCCGATGCCCATCAGCACGCCCGCGCCGACCAGCCGCAGCGCGTCGCGCCGCTTCTCCCGGGCCAGCGGCAGGAACGGAAACATCACCAGCGCGCTGGAGGCGTAACGGAAGAAGCCGATCGACGCCGCCGACATGCCGGCCTCGAGCAGCAGCTTGGCGAACAGCGGCACCATGCCGAAGCTCACGCAAGCCAGGGTGACGGCGAGCGTCGCCGTGGCCGGGGTCATCCGGAGGGCGCGCAGGGAGGAGGGTCGTAGCAGGGTCATGGGCGATGACATACGCGCGGACCGGATCGTCGAAAATTTCCAAATGTTCATGGCTAACATGAAATGATTTAATACCCCCATGAACCCCCGGCTCGGCACGAATCATCTCGCACTGCTGATCGCGCTGGCCGAGACCGGCAGCGTGGCCGCGGCGGGAAACCGGCTGGGCATCACCCAGTCGGCCGCCTCCCATCGGCTGCGGGAGGCCGAGCGGCGGCTGAACACCCCGCTGGTCCGGCGCAGCTCGACCGGCGTCACCCTGACCGAGGAGGGCGAGCGGCTGCACGCCTTCGCCGACCGCTTCCTGCGCGAGCTCGGGCGTCTGGAGCAGGATATCGAGACCGCCCGCGCGAGCGGTCGCGATCTGGTCCGGGTCGGCCAGGCGACCTACAGCCGGTTTCACTGGCTGCCGGCCTTCCTGGAGTTCCTCGAGCGCCGCGACCCGACCCTGTCCTGCGATCTGTCCGTCGGCGCCACCCTGCGGCCCCTGGGGTGTCTGCAGGAGGGCGCGGTCGATGTCAGTGCGGTCTACGGCAAGCCGACCGCCTCCCGGCGGTTCAAGTGGCAGTGGCTGGCGAGCGACCCGGTCGTGGCGGTGATGGCGCCGGAGCATCGGCTTGCCGGCGAGCCCTTTGTCGACTCGTCCATGCTGGCGAACGAGCGGGTGTTCACCTATCCCTTCGCCAGCGATCCCGGCTTCGAATGGGAGACGCTGATCGGCCCGCCGACCACGCCGTACCGGCGGCTGACCATGCTACCGACGCCGGAGGCCTCGATCGACCTGCTGCGGGCCGGGTACGGGGTCGCCCTGTTCAGCCGCTGGGCGATCCGTCCGGAACTGGCCGACGGCACCCTGGTCGGCAAGCCGATCGGCGAGGACGGGCTGTCCCTCGACTGGTGGGTGGTGACCCGGGCGGACGATCCGCCGGACGCGCCGTCGAACCGCATGGTCGCCGCCTGGCTCGACTGGGTGGCGTACGGCAAGCAGGGTTTCGCGACCCTCTCGTTCGATGCGGCGACGGGTGTCATGCGCGAGCCGGGGGGCTGACCGGCAACGCGGGCGGTTGCTTTTGCCGCGCTCAGAGGCTTGTCTCTGCCGCTCTCTCCGGGCGCCCCCTTCGTCTCGCGGTTTCATGACCCTCGTTCTCTTCTCCATCCTCTGGAAGACCCTCGCCACCGCCTCGGTGATCATCGCCGCCGGCCGGCTCGCCCGCCGCCTCGGCCCGCTGCTGACCTCGGTGCTGATCACCATGCCCTTCAACGCCGGGCCGGGCTTCTTCTTCGTCGCCCTGGACCAGGAGCCGGCCTTCGTCGCCGAGGGAGCGCTGATGGCGTTCGGCGTCGCCGGCATCATCGTCATCTACTGCACCGCCTGGGTGCATGCCGCCCGGTATTTCAGTTTCCTCGTCACCTCGCTGCTGGGGATCGGGGTCTGGCTGGCCTGCGTGCTGGTTCTGGACCTGCTGCCGCCGTCGCTGCTGGTGGCGAGCTGCGCGGTCGTCATCGGCAGTCTGGTGGCGCTGGTGCTGCGCCGGCGCGACATCCCCAAGCCGGTCGCCCCGCCCTCGGCCGCCGGGTGGCGCTTCGCCATCGTGCGCGGCCTGGCCGCGGGCATCGTCGTGGCGACGGTCGCCACCGCCAGCCCCTGGCTCGGCGCCCACTGGTCCGGGATCCTGCTGGCCTTTCCGACGACGCTGCTGGCGTCGACCTGGATGCTGTGGGGCCATTACGGCCGCGACTTTACCGCCGCCACCATGAACGCCGCCCAGCCCTCCCTGGTGGTTTATGCGAGCTTCTGCCTGGCGCTGCACCTGCTCGCCGGGCCGATGGGGGGCGTCGCCGCGGTGCTCACCGCCTTCGCCCTGTCCGGGGTCGTGGCCGGCCTCTATGCCCTGGTGCTGATGCGTCTGTCGCGTCGGTGACGCTGTTCGGCCATTGCCGTTGCGCCGGAAGCGGTGCTCCAATGCCGCTCTCAGCAATCAATCGAGCAGGACGCTCCCAGGGGAAGACTATGGGTCACGTGACGACCGACGACGGTGTGAAGCTCTACTTCGAGGAGGTCGGAGAAGGCACGCCGATCGTGTTCGTCCACGAATATGCCGGCGACTGGCGCTCGTGGGAGCCGCAGATGCGCCATTTCGGCCGGCGCTACCGCTGCATCACCTATTCGGCCCGCGGCTACGCCCCGTCCGACATTCCTGAGAGCCCCGAGGCCTATGGCCAGGACCGGGCGCGCGAGGATATCCGCTCGATCATGGACGGGCTCGGCATCGATGCCGCCCATATCGTGGGACTGTCGATGGGCGGCTTCGCCACCCTGCATTTCGGCTTCCACCATCCCGACCGGGCGCTGTCGCTGACCGTCGCCGGCTGCGGCTACGGCGCGGATGCCGAGCGCCGCGAGCAGTTCCGCAAGGAGACCGAGGCGACCGCCGACCGGATCGCCGCCGAGGGCATGGAGGTGGTCGGCAAGGCCTATGCCATCGGCCCGACCCGGGTGCAGTTCGAGGCCAAGGATCCGCGCGGCTGGAAGGAGTTCGAGACCCAGCTCTGCGAGCATTCCACGCTCGGCTCGGCCAACACCATGCGCGGCGTGCAGGCGCGCCGGCCGTCGCTTTACGACCTGGTCGAGCAGATGAACGCGCTCACCGTCCCGACCCTGATCGTCAACGGCGACGAGGACGATCCCTGTCTGGACGTGGGCAACTTCATGAAGCGGATGATCCCGTCCGCCGCCCTGTCGGTGCTGCCGAAGACCGGCCACACCTTGAACATCGAGGAACCGGCGCTGTTCAACGCGGTGGTGGAGGATTTCTTCCACACCGTGGAGTGTGGGCGCTGGGGATTGCGCGACCCGCGCTCGACCACCGGCGCCATCATCACGGCGGGACCGGTCAACGACAAGTAAGGGGAGGCTGCCGACATGGCGGACAAGCTGGAAGGACGGGCGGCGATCGTGACCGGGGCCGCCCGCGGCATCGGTCGGGCGATCTGCGAGGCGTTCGTGGAGGAGGGGGCGGCGGTCTTCGTCGCCGACCTGCATGGCGGCGAGGCGGAGGCCCTGGCGGCGTCCCTGGTGGAGAGCGGCGGCCGGGCGGCCGGCGGCTATTGCGACGTGCGCTCCACCGACAGCGTCCGCGACGTGGTCGAGCAGGCGGCCCGCAGCTTCGGCGGCCTGGACATCCTGGTGGCCAACGCGGCGACCATGACCCCCAAGGCGACCATCGAGACGCTGGAGGAGGAGGACTGGACCCAGGCGCTGGCGGTCAACCTCACCGGCGCCTTCCACCTGTGCAAGCACGGCATCCCCCACCTGAAGCGGGCCGGCGGCGGATCGATCATCCTCACCGCCTCGCAGATGGGACGGGTCGCCCGGGCCGGCAGCACGCCCTACTGCACCACCAAGGGCGCGCTGATCCAGATGGCCAAGGGCATGGCCCTCGACCACGCCGAGGACGGCATCCGGGTGAACACCCTGTCCCCCGGCGGCACCGCCACCGACCGCATGACCTCCCAGTTCGGCACGATGGAGGAGGCGGAGAAGCAGTGGGGCCTCGCCATGCACCCGCTCGGCCGCCTGGGCCAGCCGTCGGAGATGGGCCGGGGGGCGGTGTTCCTGGCGAGCGACGATTCCAGCTTCATGACCGGGGCGGACCTGCTGCTCGACGGCGGCTACAGCGCGCGGTGAGGGGGGCGGACGCGCCGCCCTTCCGTTGCGTCTTCCCGGCCCTGCGCCAGGATCCAGACAACGGCGTGCTGGAGCGCCGGTGGGATTTCTGCGGCCTTCCAGCACCTGTTCTAGGTCCTGGCGCGAGGCCGGGAAGACGATATGTTGAGGCTGGCTGCGGCAAGTGTTCGTGATATGTTCTGATCGTATCACCCTGCCGCAGGAGCCCCGACGTGAAGCTGTATTCCGGTCCGCTCAGCCTGTTCTCCCGCAAGGTCGAGATCGCGCTCGCCGAGAAGGGCATCGCCCATGAGCGCGAGGTCGTGACCTTCAGCCAGACCAGGGGCTATGCGCCGAAGCACCCGGCGGTGCTGGCCGGCAATCCGAAGGGCCAGGTGCCGGTGCTGGGGGACGGCGACCTCACCCTGTTCGATTCCACCGTGATCCTGGAATACCTGGAGGAGGGCTGGCCGGAGCCGGCGCTGATGCCGACCGAGCCCAAGGCAAGGGCGCGCTGCCGGCTGCTGGAGCTCACCGCCGACGAGATCCTGCTGAAGCCGCTGTCGCGCCTGATGTTCCGCACCGAGCCGGCCCGCGCCGACCCGGCCGAGGAGGCGAGGCTGGAGGCGGCCGCCGCCGGGGCGGAGGAGGACTTGCTCGCACTCTACGGGACGCTCGCCGGCGAGCTGCGCGGCGACTGGTTCTGCGAGCGGTTCTCGATGGCCGATATCGCGCTGTTCACGAGCGTGCATTACGGCGTGCGGCTGGGGGGGCCGTCCTTGGACAGCGCTCCCGCGCTGGCGCTATGGTATCGGCGCATGCTGGCCCGCCCTGCGGTGTCCGCGGTGGTGGCCGAGATCGACGAGGCGGACCGCC
The DNA here is from genome assembly GCA_965228445.1 of Candidatus Endolissoclinum sp. Taxonomy (GTDB): domain Bacteria; phylum Pseudomonadota; class Alphaproteobacteria; order Thalassobaculales; family Thalassobaculaceae; genus Thalassobaculum. The sequence goes on from OZ245813.1 coordinate 726,973, forward strand.
GGCTGTCGCGGCCGGTGGCGAGGAGGATGTGATGGGTGAGAGACTGCCGATCCTGGAACAGCGCCGCATCGAGGCGGAGGTGATCAAGCCGATCTACGAGGAGATGGTCGCCCAGCTCGGCACGGTGCAGGCCCGGGACATCCTCGACACCGCGATCCGCAAGGCGGCGATCGCCCAGGGCCAAAGCTTCGCCGCCGAGGCCGAGGGCGGCACCGACCTGGACAGTTTCGCCGATATCCAGAAGCACTGGACCGCCAGCGGCGCCCTGGAGATCGAGCCGGTCGACCGCACGCCGCAGACCCTGGATTTCAACGTCACCCGCTGCCGGTATTCGGAGATGTACAAGGCGATGGGCCTGGGCGAGATCGGCCATCTGCTGTCCTGCAACCGCGACGGCACCTTCTGCGAGGGCTACGACCCGCGCATCAAGCTGGAACGCACCCAGACCCTCATGGGCGGGGCAAGCCACTGCGACTTCCGCTACACGTTCGAGGAGTAGCCCTTCGACACGCCCCGGCCTCGCGCCGGGGCGTGTCGAAGGGCGGGGCATTTCGGAAGCCCGGGCGGCCATCTCGACAGTCGCCGCGAGCGAAAGGGCCCCAGCCGAAGGGTTATGCCACCCGCTCGCCTTCGACCCAGACGCCGCGCACCACCGGGCGGCCGTCGACCAGGCGGACCCGGATCAGGTCGGCGCGTTTGCCCGGCGCGAGCACGCCGCGGTCGTCCAGGCCGGCATGGCGCGCCGGCGTCGCGGTGACCGTCGCCACCGCCCGCGGCACGTCCCAGCCGTCCACATGCGCCACCAGCGAGAACGCCCCGTGCAGCATGCTCGCCGGCACGTAGTCCGACGAAACGATGTCCAGCAGACCGGCCGCCGCCAGGTCGCGCGCGGTGATGTTGCCGTAGGAGGAACGCCCCCGGACCAGGTTCGGCCCGCCCATCAGCACCGCCATGCCATGGGCGCGGCAGGCTTCGGCGGCGACCCGCGTGGTCGGGAACTCGGCGATAGAACAGCCGATCTCGGCCGATTCCCGCACATGCTCCGCGGTCTCGTCGTCGTGGCTCGCCAGGCTGATGCCGCGGGCTCGGGCCCAGTCGGCCACCGCCCGGCGCTGGCGCGGGCCGCGGGTGCGCGAGGCCTCGGTCAGCCGCTCATAGGCTTCGGCGATCTCGTCCTCGCTCTGGCCGTCGACCTCGCGGCGCAGACGGCGCCAGACCTCGATATCGGCGGTCTGTCGCTGGCCCGGCGCGTGGTCCATCAGCGACACCAGCCCGACCAGCGCGTTGTCGTCGTGCTCGGCGAGCTGGTCCAGTACCTCCTCGCCGATCACCTCGCAGCGCAGGTGGATCCGGTGGTCGGCCCGCAGCATCCCGGCCTTCCGCGCGTCGGCGATGCCCTGGATGATCGGTCCCACATGGGCGGCGCGCAGCTCGCCCTTCTCGGTCAGGCCGAGGCACAGCGAATCGTAGACCGTGGTGATGCCGGAGGTGGCGATATGGCCGTCATGGGCGACCGCGGCCGAGACCGCGTCCCAGAACACCTGGGCGCGCGGCTGGAAATGCTTCTCAATATTGTCGGTATGCAGTTCGACCAGACCCGGCAGCAGGTAATCGCCCTCGCAGTCCACCGCGTCCGGTGGTGCTGCGGCGGTCTCGTCGACGGCGGCGATCAGCGCGTTCCGCACCGAAAGGGTGCCGTCGATCACGGCATCGGGCAGGACGATCCGGGCATTCTTGAAGGCGAGGAACATGGCGGAAGCTTGTACGGCCGTTGGGAGGAGTCGAGTAGGCGGCGAGGGATGCGCGGGCAAGTTACCTTTATGTGTCGCATCTGGACAGGAACCCTTGCGTCGCACCGCCAAGTTCCGTATATACCGCGCTCCGCTGCGGGGGTGCCCGCGGCACCGTGTTTCTATTGGAGTGCGAACGATGGCGGTTCCCAAGCGTAAAACTACCCCGTCCAAGCGGGGCATGCGCCGGGCGCACGACAAGCTGACGTCCGATGCCTATGTCGAGAGCCCGGACACCGGCGAGCTGCACCGGCCGCACCACATCGATCTGAAGACCGGCATGTACCGCGGTCGCCAGGTCCTGAAGGTGAAGGAGCGGGTCTGATCCCGCCCCGGCGGCGTTCGTTGAACGCCGCATTGAGTTCGAACGAGCCCCGATGTGCCGCATCGGGGCTTTTTCGCGTCCGCCCTCCGACCCAGGGGGCCCGCCATGAAGCCCTATGACGACGGGGCGATTCGCCTGGAGGATCACGGCGGCGGGTTCTGGCGGATCGAGGAGCTCTTCGCCACGCCCGCCGCCCGCGGGGCGATCTGGGTGGTGGACGGGCGCGACCGTCGGCTGGTGATCGATGCCGGCTGGGGCCTGGTGCCGCTGCGCGACCGCCTGCCGGCGCTGTTCGACCGGCCGATCGTCGCGGTCGCCAGCCACACCCATTTCGACCATATCGGCGGCATGCACCAGTTCGCCGAGCGGCTGGTCCACCCGCTGGAGGCCGGCATCCTGGCGGAGCCGGGGCAGGAGGCGACCCAGATCCTGCCCTATCTGGAGGAGTATCCCGAGTCGCTGGCGTTCGATCCGACCGGAGCCGGGTTCACCGCCCGGGACTGGCACATCGCGCCGGCCCCGGCGACCGGGCTCATCGAGGACGGGCAGGTGATCGATCTCGGCGGGCGGGAGATCGTCTGCCTCCACACGCCCGGGCATTCTCCGGGCCATCTCAGCTTCTACGAGGCCGCGACTCGAACCCTGTTTCCGGTCGACCTCGCCTATGAGGGCGACATCCTGGACGACATTCCGGGCGCCGATATCGACGCGCTCCTGGCCAGCCACCGCCGTCTGTCGGCCCTTGAGGTCGACCGCGCGCTGCCGGGGCACTTCGCCTCGTTCGACGGCCGGCGCCTGGCGGAACTGATCGAGGCATACCGTCGTCGCAGGGGCGCCTGACGTCGGCCCAGCGGACAGGGTCGGCGCGGGCGTTGTCGCTGGCCGGCGAGGCGTGTAGGACTGTCGGCCAACCCGCTCCAAGGACTTCGGACCCATGGCCATAACACTGGAAACCGGCAACTTCCTGCTGCTGCTGGTCCAGGCCGTCCTCTATTTCTGTGTGATGGTCGCCCTGTTCTGGGCGCGCCGCCGGGTCGGTCTCGGCGTGTTCCTGTGCGCGCTCGGGGTCATGCACTTCCTGGAGACCTATCTGGCGGCGGTCTTCTATATCCAGCTGCCGTTCGGGATCATCTCGCCGGGATCGACCGTGCTGTTCTCCGGCAAGCTGCTGATGATTCTGCTGCTCTACATCAAGGAGGATGCGGCGACGGTCCGTCAGCCGATCTACGGGCTGCTGATCGGCAACTTTCTGATCGTCGGGCTGGTGGTGGTTCTGCGCAACCACGAGGTCGTGCCGGCCGTCCCCGGGCGCGAGCCGAACATCGCCTTCGTCGACGAGATGGGCTGGCTGATGGTGTGGGGCACGACGCTGCTGTTCCTCGATTCTATCGGCGTCATCCTGCTCTACGAACAGCTCGGCCGCTGGCTGCGCAACCACCAGCTCGCCCGAATCTTCGTCGCTTCGGCGGCGATGCTGACCTTCGACCAGATCGGCTTCTTCCTGGCGCTGTACTACGTCACCGGCGCCCCCTTGCACGTGCTGTACGGCGGCTGGGCGGCGAAGATGGGGGCGGCCGTCGTGTTCAGCCTGATGGTCTTCGCCTATCTGCGCCTGGTGGAGCGCCGGACCCGGGAGCTGATCCCGACCCAGCTCTCCGACGTGTTCGACACGCTGACCTATCGCGAGCGCTACCTGGACCTGCTCGGCGAGAGCGGCCGCGACCGGCTGACCGGCGCGCTCGACCGGGGGCGCTTCGACTCCATGGGGCAGGATCTGGTCGGGCCGACGCTGGCCATCGGCGAGCCGGTGAGCCTGCTGGCGATCGACGTGGACGACCTGGGGCGGATCAACGACCGCGAGGGACGGGCGGCGGGCGACCTGATCCTGCGGGATCTCACGCGCCTGCTGATCGGCACCGTCGGCGACGCCCGATGCCATCTGTTCCGCCATGGCGGGGGGACCTTCGCCATCGTGGCCCAGGGTCTGAGCCATCCGGCCGCGGTGGAGCTGGCGGAGCTGCTGCGCCGGACCACCGCCCGGGCGGAGATGTCGGAGCGCGGGTCGATCGTGACGGTGAGCGCCGGCGTGGCGACCGGTCCGGAGGACGGGCGTGACCTGTATCGGGCCTTCGCCGTCGCGGAAGCCCGCCTGCGCGAGGCCAAGGCCGCCGGCAAGGACCGGGTGGTCGGCCGCGACGGCGTGGTCCTGGGATAGTCCGGACCGCCCCGGCCGGCGGACCCTGCCGGCCGGGACGGCGTTGTGCCGGTCAGTTCGCGTTCAGAACGCCCCACACGAAGTCGGTCTGGACCGCATGCTGCCGGGTCGAGCCGCGGATGTAGTAGTCGCCGATATACGGCGCGCCCTGGACCACCGTGCCGATGCCGGATTCCGCCAGCCGCCCGGTACTGCCGACCGAGGCCGCGTTGGGCGCGCCGCTGGAGACCACCGACGCCTGGACGTGGCAGCTCATGCAGGATGCGGAATTGACGAACCCGCCCTCGGTGATCGATGCGCCCATCTGGGTGGGGTAGCCGTCGGTCGAATAGAACTGGGTCTGGGTGCCCTTCAGGCGATAGCTCCTCCAGGCCGGGTCGGCGATCGACGGACGGTCGGGGTTCGCAACCCGGTCGCCGGTGCCGATATTCAGCGCGCCGAACAGATCGGCCAGGCCGGTGCTGATCGTGCCGCTCGGATAGCGTTTGCCCGGATCGAACAGGGCGGTGCCGTCCTTGAGCTGATCCGAGGTCACCAGCGGCGGGATGAAGTTGCTCTGGATGATCATGGTCGCCGTGGTCTTCGAGCCGTCCGGCTGCTCGGGCGCGGCGATCTCCATCGGCGTGCTGTAGCCGTAGCTGTCGTTGCAGCCGATATAGTCGCAGCGGCCCAGGTTCAGCGCATGCTCGAACGCGTACCAGTGCCAGGTCGGCAGGGCCTTCGACGCCCCGGTGATGGCGGCGAGATAATAGACGCCGGTGGTGGGCTCGGCCGACGGCCCGGCGGAGACCTTCATCCGCATGGTGACGTAGGGGTGGGTGGCGTTGTTCGGCGGGGTGGACGGATCGCCGTCCAGGTCGCTGACATAGCCCAGGCTCACCATCGTCGCCTCGGGGATCCAGTCGACCTTGAACATCACTGCGTCCGGCGGGAAGGACACGCCCTGGCCGGTCGGGCGGAACGGTTTGCTGTTGGCGGCTTCGCCGGCGATCTTCCGGAAGGTCTTCTTCAGCCCGGCGACCGAGTACAGCTCGTGGGTGGTGGCGTAGAGGACGAACGGATCGTTGCGGTAGACGATCTCCGACTCGCGCTGCCGGGCGATCCGGGCGGGGTCGAGCGAGCGCAGGAACGTCGTGTTGTGGCTGGTCTGCTGGTTCGCTTCGTTGAAGAAGGTCTCCGCCGACCCGCCATAATCGCCGGGGATATACGGACAGTACTGGGCGGCGGCGCCGATGTCGGACGGGGCGACGATCGTGCCGCCGGCGTCCCGGTAACCGACCCGTGGCTCCCCTTCGGCCGCGGCGCTGTTCACGAAGCAGCAGTCCTTGTCGGCGTCGCTGGTGCAGAGCGGCTTCGGCTCGGCGGCCCAGACCGTCTGGTCATAGGCCCAGTTCTTCCAGAATTCCGCCTGGATGGCCTCCAGCATCTGCTTCCAGCCGAAGGCGTCGGGGCAGGTGGCCGATGGATTGGAGATCCCGTCGGCGAACGCGATCGAGCCCGAGCCGGTCGCGGTCATGGCGCAGATCTCGGCATCCTGCACATAGCTGTGGAAATACATGGCCGTGTCGGTCGAGTTGGCCTTGTGCGGCGCGATGATCGGCGTCACCGACTGCGCCAGCGCGCCGGGGGTGGAGGTGGCCAGCATGAGGCCGGCCAGCGCGGCGGCGGCCGGCAAGTAGATCGCAGGCGGGGACAACGCAGGCAGGGATATCGCGACGCTTTGCCAAAGCGCCGACCGGGATAGGCGGATGAACGGGGGCATCGACGTCTCCTGTCAGAGTGAGGTCGATGCAGTGTGCGAGGCTCTCGAATCGAATACCCGCAAGGATTGCGAAATCTTTCCGAAATTTCGCGGCTATTTGGCGCCGGCCTGGTTCAACGGAGCGGGCCGCCGGTACCCCGGCGGCCCGTTTTTCCCCGTGACTGAAGCGCCTCTCAGTCGAAGTCGACGTCGTTGACGCCCTTGGAGCGGGCGGTGGCGACGATGTCGTCCCAGGCCTCGGCCGCCAGCGGCAGACCGGTCGTCAGCCGCTCCGCCATGACCATCTTCTCCTTCTCGCCCGGGATCAGCACATGGCCGCCGGGCTCGGTCGGGCGGGCCGACTTCACGAAGTCGACGTAGTTGCGGACCTCCTCGGCGAAGGGGTGGCCCATATGGGTGGGCACGCCGGTCACCGCCTCCAGATTGACGTAGATCGAGAACATGCCGTTGCAGAACGGCCGGTTCTTCTCCTCGTCGAGCGCGCCGGCGGTGCCCGAGCCGGTGAGGGCGCCGGCCATCATCTCCATCAGGAAGTTCATGCCGAACCCCTTGTGGTCGCCGAATGCCCGCAGGGCGCCCGGACCGCGCGACGGATCGGGATACTGGCCCGGCGGGGTCTCGCCGTAGAGCGGCGCGGGGTCGCTGGTGATCGTGCCGTCCGCATCGACCAGGGCGCCCGGGGGCAGCGGCTTGCCGCCTTTGAGGGCGACCAGGGCCTTGCCCTCGGCCACCAGCGAGGTCGCGAAGTCGAGGATGATCGGATCGTTGTCCGGCATCGGGATGCCGGCGCAGAACGGGTTGGTGCTGCCGCGCCGGTCGACCCCGCCGAACGGGGCGACGATGAGCGAGCCGCGCACGTTGACCATGTGGATGGACACGATGCCTTCCGCCGCCGCCCGCTCGGCCCAGTCGCCGATCCGGCCGAGATGGCCCGAGTTGCGCAGGGCGGTCATCGCCACGCCGTGCTGCTTGGCCTTGGCGATGCCGATATCCACGGTCTGCTCGCCGATGCTCTGGCCGAAGCCGAAGCGGCCGTCGATGACGGCGAAGCTCGGCTGGTCGAGCATGACCTCGATCGACTGGTTCGGAACCTGGCGGCCCTCGTCGATCCACTGCACGTAGCGGGGCACACGGATCACGCCGTGGCTGTCATGGCCGCGCAGGTTGGCGCCGGCGAGGCGGGTGATGATGGTCTCGGCCTCCTTGGACGAGCAGCCGCTCGCCTCGAAGGTGGCCTTGCCGACCCGTTCCATCACCTCGACCGGGACGAAGACCTCCTTGCCTTCGCGCCGGACCGATTTCGACGCGGCGGAGCTCATCGGTCGCCTCCGCCGAGCTTGCGGAACTCGGCCACGCCGGCGGCCTGGGCGGCGGTGAAGATCCGCACGTCGCTGGCCAGGGTGACGAAGTCGAAGCCCTGCTTCACCGAGTCGGCCATGAAGGCCGGGCTGAGGCAGTGCATGCCGCATTTCAGGCCGGCGGCCTTGGTCTTCTGCAGGATGCCGTCGATCACCCCGGCCATCTCCGGATCGGTGTGGTCGAGGGCCGGCGGCTTGCCCATGGAAACGGCGAGGTCGCCCGGGCCGACATACACGCCGGTCAGGTTCGGGGTCGCCAGGATGCCGTCCAGGTTCTCCACCGCCTGCACCGTCTCGATCATCGCCAGGGTGACGATCGTGTCGTTGGCCTGGTTGAAGTAGTCCGGATAGACCAGCCCGGCCCGGGTCGGACCGGAGGAGCGGTAGCCGCGCGGCGCATACTGGCAGGCGCCGACGAAGCGGGCGGCCTCCTCGGCGGTGTTGATCATCGGGCAGATGATGCCGAGCGCGCCGCCGTCCAGCAGCTTCATGATGATGCCGGGCTCGTTCCACGGCACCCGGGCGAGCACGGTCTTGCCGTGGCCGTGTACCGCCTGCATGAGCTCCAGCGCACTCTGGTAGTCCACCAGCCCGTGCTGCAGGTCGAGGGTGAGGCTGTCGTAATCCTGAAGGGCCGTGATCTCCGCGGTCACCGTGGACGGGATGGAGAGCCAGCCGTTGAGCGCGCCACGGTCGGCGGCCCAGACGTCATGCAGGCGGCTGTTCATGCTGTTTCCTCCGGAAGTTGGGGTCCCCTTAAGCGAGGACCTCCTTGTTGACGACCACATCGGGGTCGAGGGTGCCGTCGAAGACCGCCAGGATGTTCTCCACGGTCTGGTAGGAGGACCGCTGCCGCGCCTCCAGGCTCATGCCCGCGGAATGCGGCGTCATGAGGATGTTGGGCTCGCCGAAGAACGGATGGTCGATCGCCGGTTCCTCGTCGAACACGTCAAGGCCGGCGCCGACCAGATGGCCGGACTTCACCGCCGCCAGCAGGGCCGGCTCGTCGACGATGCCGCCGCGCGCGCAGTTGATCACCAGCGCGCCGGCGGGAAGGGCGTCGAGCTCCTTCTTGCCGATCAGGCCGATGGTCTCCTTGTTGCGTGGGCAGTGCACGCTGACCATGTGGCATTCGCCCAGCACCGTGTGGAAATCGGCCACCGGCTCGATGCCCATCGCCCGGATCTTCTCCTGGTCGATATACGGGTCGTAGCCGAACACCTTCATGTCGAAGGCGAGCGCCCGCTTGGCCAGCCGCGAGCCGATGCGGCCCAGGCCGCAGATCAGCAGGGTACGGCCGGCCAGGTCAAAGGCCTCCACCTCGGACCGGCGGTTCCAGGTGTTGGCCCGGACCATCGGGTCGAGCACATGCATCTGCTTGGCATGGACCAGCATGAACATCATCGCCTGCTCCGCCACCGAGGGGGCGTTGGAGCGCGGCGCGATGCAGAGCGGGATCCCGCGCTCCGTCAGGGCGTCGGTGTCGACGCTGTCGTAGCCGACGCCGTGACGCGAGACGACCTGCAGGTTCGCCGCGTTCTCGATGACCATGCGGTTGATCTGGGCGACCCGCACGCCGATGCCGTGGGCATCGGCGGCATGGGCCTTGATCACCTCGGGGTCGAGGGTGTCGATCACCTCGACCGTGACGTCGTCCCGGGCCTCGAGCAGGGCCATTCCGTGCTCGTGGATCGGGCCGACGATCAGCACCTTCTTCTTGTTCGTGCTCATTGCTTGCGTCCTCCCTGGGCCCGACTCAGTGGATGTCGGCGGACTGGCCCATGGCGGCCTTGAGCTTCTCGAAACTGAAGTCCGGCGCGCGGGCGGCGTCCAGGATCACCGCCTCGCGGCGGGTCAGGAGGTCGATGGCGCCCGGCAGCTTCTTGACCGACTCCGGCGGGATCACGACAGCGCCGTGGCGGTCGGCATGCACGATGTCGCCGTCGTTCACGACCATGCCGAAGATGTTCACCTGGCCGCCGTGGTCGACCACATGCACATGGGCGTGGCTCGGGCCGACCTTGCGGGCCAGAAGCTGGAAGCCCGGGGCGCTGGCGTCGAGGTCGCGGATCGAGCCGTCGGTGATCACGCCGAGCGCGCCGAGGCCCTTATGGATGGAGGTGTTGACCTCGCCCCAGAAGGCGCCGAAGCCGGGCTCGCTGTCGAGGTCCTGGATCACGGAGATGGACGGGGCCGGCCCGCCCTTCGCTACATATTCATAATAGGCCTGACGCGAGGCGACGTTCTCGGCGGCGGTGCGCTTCGGCGCGGCCATGGCGCGGATCGTGGCGGTGCGGGCATAGCCGCAGATCGGCTTCAGCTCGGGAAAGGCGCAGAACATCACGCCGGTGGTGAAGCCCAGCGCGCGCCGCTCCGGGTTGGTCACTTCCAGGCCGTTGCAGATCGTGGGGGTGTCCCACTCGGTCAGGCGTTCGAGATCAGCCGCCGTGATGTCGGTCATCGTTTCTTCCCTATGAATGCTTTTGTCATCGGTGGTGCCGGACGGCCCACCTGTCTTGCCGCCTATGATGGTGGCCCGAAGCCGCGACGGGGCGCAAGCGGCCAAGGTGAGCTTTTCGCATCGTGGAACAGGCCATAGGCTGTCGCGGAGCGGCGGCAGACCGCCAGAACGCGCGTCCCGGGAGGAAAAAATCGCATGGACTTCGACCTGCTGTGCTTCGGCGAGGCGATGATGGAGCTCACCCGGATGGGCTCCGGCGACTACAAGGCCGGCTATGGCGGCGATACCTCGAACTGCGCCATCGCCGCCGCCCGGCAGGGAGCGCGGGCCGGCTACATCACCGCGGTCGGAGACGACGCGTTCGGGCGCGAGCTGATCGACCTCTGGCAGCACGAGCGGGTGGCCACCGACTTCGTGCGGACCGATCCGGCCGCGCCGACCGGCCTCTACATCATCACCCCGAGCCCGGCGGGGCGGGACTTCGCCTATTACCGGGCCGGCTCGGCCGCCAGCCGCTACACCGCCGCCGACCTGCCGCGCGCCGCTCTGGCCCGCACCCGGATCGTGCAGCTCTCCGGCATCAGCCAGGCCATCGGCGAGGGGCCCTGTGCCGCCGGTATGGCGCTGATCGAGGCGGCGCGGGAGGCCGGCTGCGAGGTGGCCTACGACACCAACCTGCGTCTGAAGCTCTGGGACCTGGATGCCGCCCGCGAGACGATGCACGCGGCCATGGCCCGCTGCACCATCGCGCTGCCGTCGATCGACGATTCGAGGGTCCTGACGGGCCTGGAGGATGCCGACGCCATCGCCGATGCCTATCTGGCCATGGGGCCGGGCATCGTCGCCCTGAAGATGGGTGAGGCGGGGGCGATGATCGCAACCAGAAGGACACGTGTGCTGATCCCGCCACATCCGGTCACACCGGTGGACGCGACCGGGGCCGGCGACACCTTCGACGGCGCCTTCTTGGCCCGCCTGGCCGCCGGATCCGACCCGGTGGAGGCGGGGCGATATGCCGCGGTCGCTGCCGCGCTCACGACCACCGGCTACGGTGCGGTTGCGCCGATCCCCGCTGCAGAACAGGTCATGGTGGAAATCAGTTAAACCACAGAATTCAGATGGAATTTCTGAATTCATTTATGCTTCAAAACAGCAACGGTGAGACGACAACCCCCTTATCCATGCCAAATGGCAAATGGTCTATTGACATAAACCGGACGGTTTCCGCTAAGGTGTCGAGGATCAATCGATCGTGTTGATCGTGAAATGCGGGCAAAACAAAAAATAACCCGCAATAAAAAAGGGAGGTTACCTCTATGTCGTTGAATATGTTAAAAAAGGTAGGTCTGGTAGCTGCCGCTGCGGCTTTCGTTCTCTCCGCCGGTGCGGGCGATGCGGAAGCCAAAAAGGTGCGCTGGAAGATGCATTCGGCGTTCGGCACGAACGTCGCGGTGCTCGGCAACGTTGGAATTCGCATCACCGACTGGGTCAACAAGATCTCGGACGGCGATTTCGACATCAAGCTGTTCGAGCCGGGCGCACTGGCCGGCGGCTACGCCTACTATGATCCGGTCAGCCAGGGCGCGTTCGACGCGGCCTACGGCACGCCGGGCGCCAACCAGGGCAAGAACTCGGCCTTCGCGTTCCTGTCCACCTGGCCGTTCGGCCCGGGGGCGCTCGAGTTCAATGCGTGGCTGCAGTACGGCGGCGGCGTCGAGATCGGCAAGGAGCTCTATGCCCGCGACGGCATCGAGTACTTCTACTGCGGCATGATCCCGCCGGAGACCTCGGGTTGGTTCCGTCAGCCGATCGAGAGCCTCGACCAGCTGAAGGGCCTGAAGATGCGCTTCTTCGGCGTCGGCGCCAAGGTGATGCAGAAGCTCGGCGTGTCCACCCAGCAGCTTGCCGGCGGCGACATCTACCCGGCTCTGGAACTCGGCACCATCGACGCGACCGAGTTCTCCATGCCGGCCATCGACCGGTCCTACGGCTTCTATCAGATCGCGAAGTACAACTACTTCCCGGGCTGGCACCAGCAGTCGACGACCAACGAGGTCCTGGTCAACAAGGCCAACTGGGAAAAGCTGGAAGACGTGAAGAAGGCTCAGTTCGAGGTCGCCTGCACCGCCAATATCGGCGTGGAGCTGGCCGAGGGCGAGGCGCTTCAGCCGGCGGCGATGATCGCCAACCAGAAGGACGGGGTGACCAACGTCAGCTGGTCCGACGACGTCCTGAATACTCTGCGTGAGAAGTGGGAAGAGGTCCTGCAGGAGGAGCTCGCCGCGAACCCCGACGTTCAGAAACTCTGGGACAGCTACACGGCGTTCCATGAGGAGTACAAGGTCTGGGGTGAGATGGGCTACCTCAAGTAAGCCTCACGACGCCTGGCCGGGGGCGGGACATCCGTCCCCGGCTGCTCTGACTGCTTAGCTTTACGGCGGCGAGAAGCGCCGCCGTTTCTTTACCGAGTGTCAGTTTGGACGCGGCTCGCGCATTCGTGCGCCGAGGCCGAGGCGTAGCAACCAACCGAAAGCAGAGAGATGGGTGCACTTCTAAGCGTCGCCGGACTCCTGGACGGGATCGCCAGATGGATCGGAAAGACCATCGGCTGGATAATGATCCCCCTGATCCTGGTGATTATTTTCGACGTGATCACGCGGAAGATCGACTTCACGCGTTTGCTGTTTGCCGAATACACGGCGACGTCCGGTTATTCGGTCTCCACGATCCTGCAGGACCTGCAGTGGCACTTCCACGCGGCTCTGCTGATGCTGTCTTTCGGTTTCGGCTACCTGGCGAACGCGCATGTGCGCGTGGATGTCTTTCGGGAGTTGCTGTCGCGCCGGCCCCAGGCCTGGATCGAGATCTGCGGTCTGCTGTTCTTCGGATTCCCGTTCGTCGTGCTGATGATCTACTACTCCTACCAGATGACCGAGCTGTCCTTTCATCAGGGCGAGGGCTCGGAATCGATGACCGGCATCGGTCAGCGCTGGTTCATCAAGAGCTTTATGCTCTGGGGCTTCATCGTGACCATGATGGCGATCCTGGCGACCCTGTTCCGCCTGATCGCATATCTCTTCGGCAGCCAGGATGCCCAGGAAGAGGCGGCCGAGGGGCTGGAAATCTTCGCGGACGATCATGAAGAGCTCGAGGCCGCCCGTCGACAGGCGGAAGAAGCCCTCAAGCGTGGGGGGGACTGACCGATGGAACTCTTCGACGCGATCTACGATCACCTCTACGACTATATCGGCGCCTACATGTTCCTGGCGCTGGCCCTGACGCTGTTCACGGGCCTGCCCGTGGCCATCGCCCTGGGCGGTATCTCGGTGATTTTCGGCGGTCTCGCCATCTATCTGGAATTCCTCGACTTCGCCGTGTTCTTCCAGGTCATCCAGCGGGTCTGGGGCGGCGACGGCGCCTCCGGTGCCGTGCAGAACCCGATCCTGGTGGCGGTCCCCTGTTTCGTCTTCATGGGGACGATGCTGGAGAAATCCCGGGTCGCCGAGGACCTGCTGCACATCCTGCAGGTCATGCTGCGGCGGGTGCCGGGCGCCCTGGCGCTCTCGGTCACGGTCATGGGCACGATCATGGCGGCGACCACCGGCATCATCGGCGCCTCGGTGGTCATGATGACCCTGCTGGCCCTGCCGGCGATGCTGCAGCGCGGCTACCATCCGGCGCTTGCCACCGGCACGATCGCCGCCTCGGCCACGCTCGGCATCCTGATCCCGCCGTCCATCATGCTGGTTCTCATGGCCAACCTGCTGGCGGTGTCGGTCGGCAACCTGTTCATCGGGGCGATCTTCCCCGGACTGGTGCTGTCGGGTCTGTACTTCGCCTATATCCTGCTGATCAGCGGCATCCGGCCACAACTCGCGCCGCCGTTGCCGGACGACGCCATCGTGCTCGACCCGACCGAGAAGAAGAGCATCGCCCGCGCCTTCCTGATCGTCGCCGGCATCATTCTGGTGGCCTATCTCGGCGAGACGCTGATCGGGGACGACACGATCAACTGGGGCCTGTCCGGCTTCCTAGCGATCTTCGCGGCCTGCATGATCCTCGGCCGCATGGAAGGCGACACGATGCTGGGCGGTGTGCTCAGGGGCTTCGTGCCGCCGATCTTCCTGATCGTCATGGTGCTGGGCTCGATCTTCGCCGGCTGGGCGACGCCGACCGAGGCGGCGGGTGTGGGCGCCTTCGGCTCCCTGATCCTCGCCTGGTTCAACCGAACGCTGACCCGTGAGGTTCTGACCCAGGTGATCCACCGGACCGCCCTGACCACCGCGATGATCTTCTTCATCTTCGTGGGGGCCACGGCGTTCTCGACGATCTTCCGGAACGTCTACGGCGAGGACCTGATCATCGAGTTCATCGAATGGCTCGACCTGCACCCCTGGTCGCTGCTGTTCATGCTGATGTTCACCATCTTCCTGCTGGGCTTCTTCTTCGACTTCCTGGAGATCACGCTCATCATCCTGCCGGTCTTCGCGCCGGTGATCCGGACCCTGGCACCGGCTTTCGCGACCCATCTGGGCTATGCGGAGCCGTCGAACATGGCGGAAACGCAGTTCTTGGAGGGACAGGTCATATACTGGTTCGCCATTCTGGTGGCGACGAACCTGCAGACCTCGTTCCTCACGCCACCTTTCGGGTTCGCGCTGTTCTACATGAAGGGCGTGGCGCCCTCGTCGGTGAAGATGCAGGACATCTACTTCGGCATCATCCCGTTCGTGGCGCTGCAGGTGATCGGCATCCTGCTGGTCCTGGAGTTCCCGGGTCTCGCGCTCTGGCTTCCGGAGCAGATCCTCGGGCGCTAGCCGGCCCGACCGGAACATCCCCACCATCGCGGCCGCTCCGGACCTCCGGAGCGGCCGTTCTCATTGGCGACCCGCCGCGCTACGATCCCTCCCTCAGAGCTTCAAAAGCCGACATCAGGAGAGGAAGACCATGGCGCTGGATCCGCAATGCGTGGAGCTGATGGCCGCGATCAACGACATCGGCTCGCCCTTCGACACGGACGATCCGGTCGAGGCACGCCGGCGGGTGCAGGAATCCGTCAACCGCTCCAAGCCCTACGGCGGCCGGTTCAGGGAGGTGCAGGACGGCGGTTTCGACGGCCCGGCCGGGCGCATCGCCTACCGACTGTACCGCCCGGAGGAGGCGCTCGAGAGTCCGGGCCCGGTGCTGGTCTACTACCACGGCGGCGGCATGGTGTTCGGCTCGCTCGACAGCCACGATCCGATCTGCCGGGCGATTGCCGAGGCCGTGCCGTGCACCGTGATCTCCATCGACTATCGCCTCGCACCGGAGACGCCGTTCCCCGGCGCGGCGGAGGATGCGATCGCCGCCTTCCGCTGGGTGGTGGCCAATGCGGACGCGCTCGGCATCGACCCGGCGCGGGTCGCGGTGGGCGGCGACAGCGCGGGCGGCAACCTGGCCGCCGTGGTCAGCAACGAGACGCGCGGCGACCCGATCCCACCCTGTTTCCAGTGGCTGATCTATCCGAACGTGGATCTGGCGGCGGAGGGCGGGTCGATCGACGACTTCGCCGACGGCTACTTCCTCACCAAGTCGGCGATGGACTGGTACAAGAACTTCTACGCGCCGGACAACGCGAGCCGTCTCAACCCGCTCTGCTCGCCGCTGCGGGTCGAGAGCCTCGCCGGGGTGGCGCCGGCCCTGGTCACCACGGCCGGCTTCGATCCGCTGAAGGACGAGGGCAGGGCCTATGTGGAGAAGCTGAAGGCCGACGGCGTGCCGGTCGAGTACATCGACTATCCCGGCATGATCCACGGCTACCTGCGGGCCCTGGCTCTGATCGACGCGGCCCGTCAGACCATCGCGGATTCCGCCCGGTCGATCCGCGCCGCCTTCGGGATGCCGGCGGCCTGAGAACGGTCAGGCCGCCCGCTTCTTCTTCACCACCCGGATCAGGGCATCGAGACCGAGCAGATAGGAATCGATGCCCATCCCGGTGACCATGCCGTCGGCCTCGCTGGACGGGATGGAGGGGATGCCGCGCCGCTCGATATTCGACATGTGCACTTCCACATAGGGCAGTTCCACGCCGCGCAGGCAGTCGCGCAGGGCGTATCCGGCGTAGTTGAAGCCCGCCGGGTTCATCATCAGCCCGTCGATGCCGTCGCGGGCTGCCTGATAGATCCGGGTGATCGCCTCCCCCTCGACGTTTGTATAGAAGATGTCCAGCTCGACGCCGTGCCGCTTGGCCTCCTCCAGCAGGATCGCGTCGAGTTCGTCGGCGGTCGTCGTGCCGTAGACTTCCGGCTGGCGCCGGCCGAGCCATTCCATGTTGGCGCCCTGGATCAGCAGCAGCTTCACCCGTTCCTCCCTTATGTTCTTTTGGATCACGCGCCCCGCAGGTATCGCACGGCGGCGTCCCGCTCGAACAGGTAGAGAAGGGTGCGGACCGCCTTGCCGCGCGATCCTTCCAGTTCCGGGTCCTTGTCGAGCAGCAGGCGGGCGTCGTCGCGGGCGACCTCGAACAGGTCGTTATGGGCGGCGGCATCGGCCAGACGGAAGGTCGGCAGCCCGCTCTGCCGCGTGCCGAGCACTTCGCCGGCTCCGCGCAGCTTCAGATCCTCTTCGGCGATGCGGAAGCCGTCCTCGCTGTCGCGCATGACCGAGAGCCGCGCACGGCCGGTCTCGCTCAGCGGCGGGGCGTAGACCAGCAGACAGGTCGACGCCTTGTCGCCGCGCCCGATCCGGCCGCGGAGCTGGTGAAGCTGGGCGAGGCCGAAGCGTTCGGCATGTTCGATCACCATCACCGTCGCGTCGGGTACATCCACGCCGACCTCGATGACGGTGGTGGCGACCAGCAGGTCTACCGGGCCTTCCTTGAAGGACACCATCATCTTGTCCTTCTCAGGCCCTTTCATGCGGCCGTGGATCAGCCCGACCCGGTCGCCGAACCGCTCGCGCAGGGTGGAGGCCCGCTCCTCGGCGGCGGCGACGTCCAGCACCTCGGACTCCTCCACCAGCGGGCAGACCCAATAGACCTTGGCGCCGGCCTCCATGCGCCGGGCGATGCCGTCGATCACGTCCATCAGCCGGTCGTTGGAGACCACCCGCGTGTCGATCGGCTGGCGCCCCGGCGGCTTCTCGGTCAGGCGCGAGACGTCCAGGTCGCCATAGGCGGTCATCACCAGGGTGCGGGGGATCGGGGTGGCGGTCATCACCAGGATGTCGACGCCCTGGCCCTTCTGTCCCAGGACCATGCGCTGATGCACGCCGAAGCGGTGCTGCTCGTCGATCACCGCCACCGCGAGGTCGCGGAACTCGACCTCCTCCTGGAACAGGGCATGGGTGCCGACGACGATCTGCGCGCTGCCTTCGGCGATGCGGCCGAGGATCGCCCCCCGGGTCTTGCCCTTGTCGCGGCCCGTCAGGATCTCGCAGCGGATGCCGGCGGCGCGGGCCAGGGGCTCGATGGTGGCGAAATGCTGGCGGGCCAGGATCTCGGTCGGCGCCATCAGCGCCGCCTGGGCCCCGCATTCGATCGCGTTCGCCATGGTGACCAGCGCCACCAGGGTCTTGCCGCTGCCGACATCGCCCTGCAGCAGCCGCAGCATCCGGTTCGGGGCCGCCATGTCGCCCTCGATCTCGGCTAGGGCGGTGCGTTGGGCGCCGGTGAGGTTGAAGGGCAGGTTCTTCAGAATCGCGTCGCGCAGCCGGCCGTCGCCTTTGATGATACGGCCCTTCTGTTTCTTCATCCGGGCGCGCACCAGGGCGAGCGCGAGCTGGTTGGCCAGGATCTCGTCATAGGCGAGCCGCTGGCGGGGCAGGGAGGTCGGCTCCATCTCCAGCCGGCTCTCCGGGTGATGCACGGCCTTGACCGCCGCGTCCCAGGCCGGCCAGCCGCGGGCCTGCATCAGGGTCGGGTTGATCCATTCCTCCAGGGCCGGCACCCGGGCCAGCGCGCCCTCGACGGCCTTGCGGATGGTGCGCTGGTGCAGTCCGTCGGTAGAGGGGTGGGTCGGCTCCACGATCCGCACGCTCTCCGCCTCGTCGAGCGGGACCACGTGGTCGGGATGGGGCATCTGCGCCTTGCCGCGGAACCGCTCGACCTTGCCGCTGATCACCCGCTTCTGCCCGTGCGGCAGCAGCTTCTCCAGCCAGTCGCCCTTGGCGTGGAAATAGACCAGCTCGATCTCCCCGGTCTCATCGGCGCAGATCACCCGGTAGGGAGCGCGGCCGCGGCCCGGCTCGTGGCGCATCACGGTGACGGTCAGGGTGGCGATCATCCCGTCCGGCGCGTCGGCGACGGTCGGCGAGAACCGGCGGTCGACCATGCCGCTCGGCAGGTGCCAGAGCAGGTCGACGATCTGCGGGCCGGCGGCCTTCTCGATCAACTTGGCATAGCGCGGCCCGATCCCGGCAAGCTGGGACAGATCGGCGAAGAGCGGGAAAAGGATCTCGGGGCGCAATGTCGCAACTCGTCCAGTCGGCGTGCCGGGGGTGGTCTCGGGTCGGTCCCTGCTTTATATCCCACAGCCCGGCATTGCGAGAGTATGACATCCCCCTCGGGACCGCCCGACGGGCGACAGCTTGAAGAGGAGTGCGGCATGACCGAGGCCCTTGAAGCCCGCCGCAAGCGCCTGCGCTACCGCAGCACCTATACCGGCACCAAGGAGACCGACCTGCTGCTCGGCGCCTTTGCCGACAAGCATCTCGGCACCCTGTCGGTCGCCGATCTGGACGATTACGAGCATCTGCTCAGCATCGAGGACCCGCGGCTCTACACCTGGATCACCGGGCAGGAGACGCCGCCGGAGGCGTTCGACACGCCGGTCTTGCAGATGCTGCGTGACTTCAAACTGACCCAGGCCTGAACAGAAGGACCGGCCCATGGACATGGTGGGCGACCACGACCGGTTGTTTGCTGACTTCCCGAAAGCGGTCGGCCGCGTCGCCATCGCGTCGGCTCCCGAAGGGGTGGATGCCGAGGCGATCGCCGCGCTGGCCAATGCCCGCGGCCTGTTGCTCCATGTCGCCCGCGACGACGCACGGGTCGCGGCCCTGGCCCGTGCCATCGCCTTCTTCGATCCCGCCCTGCGGGTGATGCAGCTGCCGGCCTGGGACTGTCTGCCCTATGACCGGGTGTCGCCGAATACCGAGATCGTCAGCCGCCGGATCGACACCCTGGCCCGGCTCGCCGTGCGCAAGCGCAACGCCAAGCCGACGGTTGTCCTGACAACGGTGAACGCCGTCCTGCAGCGGGTGCCGCCCAAGAGCTTCTTCGACGGCGCCACCCTGGTCCTCAAGCTCGGCCAGTCGATGCCGCTGGACGAGCTGACAGGCTTCTTCACCCGCAACGGCTACAACCGCTCCGACACGGTGCGCGAGCCCGGCGAATACGCCGTGCGCGGCGGCATCGTCGACGTGTTTCCGACGGGCACCGAGGAGCCGGTACGGCTCGACTTCTTCGGCGACGACCTGGAGGAGATCCGGCGCTTCGACCCGATGTCCCAGCGCACCACCGGCAAGCGCAAGAGCGTCGCCTTCCTGCCGGTCGGCGAGGTGCTGCTGGACGATGCGACGATCCAGCGCTTCCGTTCCGGCTACCGCTCCCTGTTCGGCGCCGAGGTGACGGCCGACCCGGTCTATGAGGCGGTGTCGGCGGGTCGGCGCCATGGCGGCATGGAGCACTGGCTGCCGCTGTTCCACGAGACCCTCGGCACGGTGCTCGACTATGTCGGCGATGCGCCGGTCACCCTGGATCATCAGGCGGAGGAATCCGCCTCGGCCCGGTTCGAGCAGATCGAGGAGTACCACGACGCGCGCGTGCAGATGCTGCGCGCCGGCGGGGCGGAGGCCGGGGGGATCTACCGGCCGCTCGGCCCCTATGCCCTGTATCTGGCGCCGGCGGACTGGGCGGTGCTGATGGCCGACCGGGCGGTGGGCGCCTTCACGCCGTTCTCTCTGCCGGAGGACGGTGCCGTCATCGACTTCGGCGCGAAGTCCGGCATCGACCTGGCCGAGGCGCGGGCCCGTGGCGGCTCCGCGGTCTACGACGCCGTGCGCGACGCGGTGGTGGAGGAGATCGGCAAGGGCCGCCGGGTCGTCGTCGCCGGCTACAGCGAAGGCTCCTGCGACCGGCTCGCCCATCTGCTGCGTGACCATGGTATCGACACGATCGAGGCGGCGGCGTCCCTGGACGCGGCGATGGCCCTGCCGCCGTCCACCGTGGCGACCGCGGTGCTGCCGCTGGAGCACGGCTACCGGCGCGGCGAGCTGACCGTCATCTCCGAGCCGGACATCGTCGGCGAGCGGCTGGTGCGCCCGTCGCGGCGGCGCAAGCGGCGCGGTGAGGACTTCCTGCGCGAGGTCTCCTCGCTGGAGGAGGGCGACTACGTCGTTCATTCCGAGCATGGAATCGGTCGCTATCTCGGCTTGGAGACCCTGGAGATCGGCGGCGCACCCCACGACGTGCTGCGCCTGGAGTACCTGGGCGGCGACAAGCTGTTCGTACCGGTCGAGAACATCGACGTGCTGTCGCGCTATGGCAGCCAGGAGACCAAGGCGCAGCTCGACAAGCTGGGCGGCGCCGGCTGGCAGTCGCGCAAGGCCAAGGTCAAGAAGCGGCTGCTCGACATGGCCGAGGCATTGATCGCCATCGCCGCCGAGCGCGAGCTGCGCAAGACCGAGCCGCTGTATCCGCCGCCGGGCACCTATGACGAGTTCTGCGCCCGCTTCCCGTTCACCGAGACCGACGACCAGCTCAAGGCCATCGAGGACGTGCTGGACGACATGGCCTCGTCGCGGCCGATGGACCGGCTGGTCTGCGGCGATGTCGGCTTCGGCAAGACCGAGGTCGCCCTGCGCGCCGCCCTGGTCGCCGCCGGGCAGGGGTATCAGGTGGCGGTCGTGGTGCCGACCACGCTGCTCTGCCGCCAGCATTACCGGAACTTCCGCGACCGCTTCCAGGGCTTCCCCATGCGGGTCGCCCAGCTCTCGCGGTTGGTGACGACCAAGGAGGCGAACGAGATCCGCGAGGGCCTGCGCACCGGCGACGTGAACATCGTCGTCGGCACCCACGCGGTGCTGTCGAAGCAGAACCAGTTCGATAATCTCGGCCTCGTCATCGTCGACGAGGAACAGCATTTCGGCGTGACCCAGAAGGAACGGCTGAAGGACCTGCGCAAGGAGGTGCACGTCCTGACCATGACGGCGACGCCGATCCCGCGCACCCTGCAGATGGCGCTGTCCGGCGTGCGCGAGATGAGCCTGATCGCCACCCCGCCGGTCGACCGGCTGGCGGTGCGCACCTTCGTCATGCCCTATGACGGGGTGATCATCCGCGAAGCTCTGCTGCGCGAGCGCTACCGCGGCGGCCAGACCTTCTATGTCTGCCCGCGCATCGAGGATCTCAGCCGGGTGCACGAGCGTCTGCTGAAGCTGGTGCCGGACCTGCGCATCGGCCTCGCCCACGGCCGCATGGCGCCGACGGAGCTGGAGGACGTGATGACCTCCTTCACCGACGGCAATTACGACGTGCTGCTCTCCACCAACATCGTTGAGAGCGGGCTCGACATCCCGTCGGCCAACACCATCATCATCCACCGCTCCGACATGTTCGGTCTGGCTCAGCTCTACCAGCTCCGCGGCCGGGTGGGACGCTCGAAGACCCGGGCCTACGCCTACCTCACCACCCATCCGACCAAGATCCTGCCGCCGATCGCCAAGCGCCGGCTGGAGGTGATGCAGACCCTGGATACCCTGGGGGCGGGCTTCTCGCTGGCCAGCCACGACATGGACATCCGCGGGGCCGGCAACCTGCTGGGCGACGAGCAGTCGGGGCAGGTGAAGGAAGTCGGCATCGAGCTGTATCAGGAATTGCTGCGCGAGGCGGTGGAGGCGGCGCGCTCGGGCGAAGGGGCGGTCAGCGAGGACAGCTCCTGGACGCCGCAGATCGCCATCGGCATGCCGGTGCTGATCCCCGACGCCTATGTGCCCGACCTTTCGGTCCGCATGAGCCTGTATCGCCGCATCGCCATGCTGGTGGACCAGGACGAGATCGACGGCTTCGCCGCCGAGCTGGCGGACCGCTTCGGGCCGACCCCGCCGGAGGTGGAGAACCTGCTCAAGGTCGTCGCCATCAAGGGCCTGTGCCGCTCGGCCGGGATCGAGAAGGTCGATGCCGGACCGAAGGGCGCCATCGTCGCCTTCCGCAACAACAGCTTTGCCAACCCGCAGAAGCTGGTGAATTTCATGCAGCAGCAGGCGGGCTCGGTGCAGCTCCGCCCGGACCACAAGCTGGTCTACCGCCGCGCCTGGAACAAGCCGGAGCAGCGGGTGCTGGGCCTGACCCGGCTGATGGAGGAACTGGCGGCCCTGGCGGCCTGACGGATGGCGCCTTCCCCGGTCTTCGCGTCGCTGGAGGCCTATCGGGCGCGGCAGGCGGATACCGGCTTCTGGCAACCGCATGTGGCGGAGGTGCTGGCGCGCCACGGGTTACCCGGCGATCCGGCGGCGATGCGGCCCGGCATCGGCGCCACCTACCCCACGTTTCTGTGTGGCGACCTGGTCGTCAAACTGTTCGGCGGCTGGCCGACATGGCGGCAGAGTTTCTCCGCCGAAAGCGCGGTCCAGGTCGTGCTGGCGCGCGACCCCGGTCTTCTCGTGCCCGCATCGGTGGCCGAGGGAACCCTGTTCGCCGAATCTCCGGATGCCTGGCCGTATCTGGTGACCGCACGGGTCGCCGGACTCTCCTGGGACCGCGCCGAGCTGTCCGACAGGCAACGGATTGCCGTGGCCGCACAGTTGGGCGAACAGGTGGCGCGCCTGCATCGCCTGCCGCCGCCGGACCTGCCGGCCTGGGCGACGCTGGATCTTGAGGAGGCCTGCGGCCGCAGCGCGCTGCCGTCCCACCTCGTCGCAGACGTGGAGGCCTTTGTCGCGCGGACGGGCGAGGGGGCGCCGGTGCTGGTCCATGGCGACCTGATGGAACGCCACGCCTTCGTGGAACATGGCCGGCTGACCGGGATCATCGACTGGGGCGACGCGATGGTCGCCGACCCGCATTACGAGCTGGCCAAGCTGCATCTGGGCCTGTTCGCCGGCGACGGGCTGCTCCTGCGCGCCTTCCTGTCGGCGGCGAACTGGGCGGTCGGCCCGGACTTCGCACGGCGCTGCCTGGCCCAGGCGATCCGGCGCCAGGCGGTCGGTCTGGTACAGCATCCCTCCATGGACGTCTCCCACCGCGTGCCGGACCTGCTCCAGGGCCGCGTGCCGGCCACGCTGGACGAGTTGGCCGGGCATCTCTTCCCGCTCTGAATCCGATCCCGGGAACCGTTGCCGCCTTTCGCGGGTTACCCCCGGAGGGGATTCCATGCGGGATCCCATGCGCCGACCGGCCAAGCGCGGTCCGGCCCGAGGAGGAGCGACCGACCGCATGGTGCATGAGCGTACGGAACGGGAAGAGCAGGAAAAGAGCGCGGAACGGGTGGAGGAGCTGCGGCCGCTGTCCTCCGACGAGATGTTCGAGGTGGTCCGCCTCAACGGCGTGGAGGAGCTGAGCCGTCCCACCATTTCCCTGGCCTTCTCCGGTCTCGCCGCCGGCCTCGCCATTGGCTTCTCGGTGATCGCCGAAGCCGCGGTCGTCGGCCGCCTGGACAGCGATGCCGGCTGGGCGTCCCTGGTGGGCGACATGGGCTACACTGTCGGTTTCATCATCGTCGTGCTCGGTCGCCTGCAGCTGTTCACCGAGAACACCATCACCCCCGTCCTGCCGATCTGCCACGCGCCGACCCGCCGGAACTTTCTGGCCCTGGCCCGCAACTGGAGCGTGGTGCTGACCGCCAATATCGTCGGCGTCACCATCTTCGCCGCGTTCCTCATGTGGCTGCCCGCGATTTCCCACGAGATGCGCGAGGCCGTCGTGGATCTGGGCCGGCATTCGGTCGATGGCGGGTTCTTCGTGACCATGACCAAAGGCGTGGGGGCCGGCTTCCTGGTGGCGGCCCTGGTCTGGGTGAACGCCAACAGCCGCGGCGCCAGCCTGGCGGCCGTCTTCGTGATCACCTACGTGATCGCGCTGTGCGAGTTCTCCCATGTGATCGCCGGCACCATGGAGATCGCCGCCCTGGTGATGGTCGACAATATCAGCCTGTCCGGCGCCGTCTTCGGGTTCTTCCTGCCCGCCCTGATCGGCAACGTCATCGGCGGCACGGTCCTGTTCGCCTTCATTTCCTACGGCCAGGTCTACCAGGAGATCTGAGGTGTTTCTGAGCAGGCCCAAGCGGATCGACCGGACGGGCGACGACCGGCCGGCCCCGAACCTGATCGCATTCATGTGGCGCATGAGCGGCTGGTACCAGGCGCCGGCATGCGCTCTGGCGCTGCTGGTGGCGGCCCTGACCGTGGTACCGCTGGAACTGCAGCGCCGGATCATCGACGATGCCCTGAGCGAGGGGAATGCCGAGCTTCTGATGACCCTGGCGCTGGCCTATCTCGGGGTGATCACCCTCAACGCCGTGATCAAATTCACCCTGCGGATCTATCAGGGCTGGATGGCGGAGAGCGCCATCGCCTATTGCCGGCGGCACATCATCGACCTGCACGGCCGTCAGCCCCGGGACGACGGGCAGGGTGGCACCGCGGTGTCCATCGTGAACCACGAGTTGGAGGCGATCGGCGGCTTCGTCGGCGACGGCATCTCCGACCCATT
The DNA here is from genome assembly GCA_965228445.1 of Candidatus Endolissoclinum sp. GTDB lineage: Bacteria > Pseudomonadota > Alphaproteobacteria > Thalassobaculales > Thalassobaculaceae > Thalassobaculum. The sequence goes on from OZ245813.1 coordinate 751,570, forward strand.
GGCTCAGGTCGGCGTGCTGCTGGCGATCGTAATCTACATGGTGACGGTCGAGCCGATGATCGCGCTGGTCAGCGTGGTGTTCCTCGGCCCGCAGATCGTGCTGATCCCGGTGATCCAGCGCAAGTTGAATGCCCTGGTCGACCGGCGGGTCGATCTGATCCGCTCGCTCAGCGAGGACGTTGCCGAGCAGTCGCAGGATTCCGACGACCAGATGCGCACCGAACACGATATCCGCCGCGTGTTCGGCAACCGGATGCGGTTCTTCATCTGGAAGTTCCTGGGTAAGGTGGCGCTGAACTTCCTGAACGCCGCGGCGCCGCTGATGGTGCTGGCCTTCGGCGGCTGGATGGTGGTGCAGGGCGAGACCGAGGTCGGCGTGATCGTGGCCTTCATCTCCGGCTTCAATCGGATGGCCGAGCCGCTGCGCGATCTGATCAACTATTACCGCACCTACGCCCAGACCGAGGTGAAGCACGAGAAGGTCGCCAGCTGGATGGATGACCGGACCTGAGGTCGGATGCCTAATCCATACAAATCTTAGGGTCTGGTGCGGCGCGTGCCGCGTCCCTATCTGACAGAAGCCGCCCGATCTCGGCGGCGGCGTCATGGCAGAGGGCACGGCGATGAAGATCGAGGCGACCGAACTGCCCGTAGCGAGCGCCCTGTACGATCGCTTGCGTCTCGGCGATTTCCTGGACTGCTATTCAGTGCGCGCCGATCTGAAACCGCGCCGGGCCGCTGAAGTCATCACGGATTTTCCGGGCTGGACCCGCTTCCTGATGTCGGTGCGTGGCGTGCTGACCGCACCGTTCGGACTGTCCAGGGACGGTCCGGCGGCGCCCGACAAGATCGGGCCGTTCCCGGTCGAGGGGGAAAGCGACCACGAACTCATCGCCGGCTTCGACGACAGGCATCTCGATTTCCGGGTCTCGGTCTATGCGGAGAGGGGGCGGGTGTTTCTCGCCACCTGGGTCCATCCGCACAATCTCGGCGGCCGGCTGTACCTCAGGGCGATCCTGCCGTTCCACGTCCTGGTCGCGCGCGACGCGCTGAGGCGGGTGGCCCTGGCGACGGGCTAGAGCGCGATCGGGTCAGATCGAAGACAGATCAAATCAGGCGGTGTTGGCGGCGACCGGCTTGCCGGCGGCCTCGTTCTGCACCAGCTCGAACAGCGGGAAGAACGCCTCCGGCTCCTGCGCCCCGGCCAGCGCGTAGCGCCGGTCGAAGATGAAGCAGGGCACGCCGTTGATGCCGTTCTCATAGGCGAAGCGCGTCTCCGCCAGCACGTCGGCCACGGACTCGTTGCCGTTCAGGAAGGCGATCGCCTCGTCCCGGTCGAGCCCAGCGTCTTCGGCGATGTCGGCCAGCGCTTCCACGTCGCCGATGTTCCGACCGTCGTAGAAGTAGCCGGTGAACAGCTTCTCCACCAGGGCGTCCGAGGCGCCGCGCTCCGACGCGAAGCGGATCAGCCGGTGCGCTCGCACGGTGTTCGGCGTGGTGCCGATCTTCTCGAACTGGAAGTCGAGGCCTTCCTTGCGGCCGTTCTCGCGGATCGTCTCGTAGATCTGCGCCGCGCGTTCGGGGCCGCCGAACTTGGTCTGCAGGTAGGTCTGACGCGGCATGCCCTGCACCGGCATGTCCGGGTTGAGCTGAAAGGCCCGCCAGTGGATCTCGACCTGCTCCTGCGGCCGTTCGGCCAGGGCACGCTCGAGCCGGCGCTTGCCGATGAAGCACCAGGGACAGACGACGTCGGAGAAAATGTCGATACGCATGCAAAGACCCTAACGTGCACCCCCGGCGCAGACAACCGGTCTATGGCGGCCGCGCCGGGAATGGGACTCCGTGGGACAGCCGGATATCGGCCAACGTCCAGGGTTGAGCCGAGGTGACCCCGATGTTCCCGGTCAGCGAACGATCGGGCCGTTCTCGCGATCGGTTGTGCAGTACTGCCCGCCCTGGCTGACAACTCGACCGCTGCCATCGACCATGTAATTGAAGACATGATACGTGGTCTGCTCCACTCTGACCGTCGTGTGCGAGTTTCCCGCCCCGTTCACGCATTCCGACCCGCTCGCGTGTTCCCCATCCAGAATGGTGCAGGTATTGCGGTCGTATGCGTCCCGAAGGATGCGACTGGTCGAGTCCGCGACGCGGTCGAAATCCGCGACTCCGATCCGATGCGTGGGATTGTTGGTAGCCACGCAGGCCGAGGCCGGCGAGGTGGCCAAGAGCAGCGCGACGATGAAACCGAGGGCGATAACGATGCTTCTCATGCGAACCTCCTGATCGTAGGGATGTGCGTCGGCGATCGCGTAACTGACGGCCAGAAACGGGGGAGCCGCGTGGCCGGACGGATCGCCGGTCACTGCGTCGCGCATTGGCGAACCACGTTGTTGATCGTGATCGTGTAGTCGAACACGTGGAACCGGGGCAGAACCTGGTTGTTGCGGTTCCAGACCTCGACGACGACGTGGTTGTTGCCCGACCCTGCGATGCATTCGCTGCCGCTCTGGTGGAGGGTCGACTTGATCTCGCACCGGCCCGCGGTATAGCCGTTGCGAAGCTCCTGCAGGCTCGCGTTGGCAATCCACTGCTGCACATTGGCGGGCAGCCCCCAGTTCTGGTTGGCGACGGAGCAGGCCGCCTGCGCCGGGGTGGCGACTGAGAGCCCGAAGGCGAGCGTCGCGGCCCCGATGGCGTAGGCGTATGTCATTGGCTTCATGGCGTCCTCCTGCGTTGCGGCCGCGCACGGCCGGATCCCGACATACCGCGAGGTTGCGAATAGCGGGATATTCATGCAGGGTAAATGCACGGTAAAAGTGTTTCTCCTCCCATTTGGGAGGGAGAAGGAACTGGCGGATGCACGGTGTCGGCGGAGAGACAGGGCCGGGGGACGCGGTCGCTTCCGGCGCGGTTGTGAATGCTCTCGGATTCCCCGCGGCCCTCGTCGATACCGGTAAGAAGATCCTTCACGCCAACCGACCGTTCCGCGAATTTTTGGGCACCCCGGCCGGCGGTCGCCTGTGGCGACGACTGGAGATCTGCCCCGCCCGCGACGGGAGTACCCGGTTCGTTCTGGATGCCGGCAGCGGCCTCGCTGGGCCACGGATCGTCGGTCTGCGGCCGCTCGCGGACTGCAATCAGAAGGCGTATCTGTTGACGGTTTCAGTCGCCGACCCGGGCCGGCCGGAGTCGCTGAGCCTGCCGACCCTGGGCGGCGACATCACGGCAACCGAGCAGGCCGTGCTGTTCGGCATGCTCGCCGGCCGGTCGCTGGCCGAGATCGCACAGGTGCGGGGCAGCAAGACCAGCACGGTGCGCTGGCACCTGAAGAACCTGCAGGCGAAGCTCGGCGTGACCGACAAGGCCGAAGTGATCGCCTGGATCGCCCGCAGCCCGGTCTGCTGGCTGGCGCATGACGGGTCGGACCGATCGGACGCTTGACCTTTGTCCGGCCCACGGAAATGGTTGAGGCCCCGCTGCCACGGAAACGCCCGCCAAGGACCGAACGCAGATGACCGATTCCATCTTTGACCGCGACCTGGACCGAAATCCGGCCAATTACGCCGCGCTGACGCCGAGCGATTTTCTGGCGCGGGCGGCCCACACCTATCCGGACAAGGTGGCGGTGATCCATGGCGACCTGCGCCAGACCTACGCGGAGACTTATGCCCGTGCCCGGCGCCTGGCCTCGGCGCTGACGAAGCGGGGGATCGGCATCGGCGACACGGTGGCGATCCTGGCGCCGAACACCCCGGCGATGCTGGAGGCGCATTACGGCGTGCCGATGGCCGGGGCGGTCCTGAACGCCATCAACACCCGCCTCGACGCATCCACCGTCGCCTTCATCCTGGATCACGGCGCCGCCGAGATCGTGCTGGTCGACCGCGAGTTCACCGGCGTGATGTCGAGCGCCCTGGCCGAGTCCAAGGGCGATCCGACCGTGGTGTGGATCGACGACATCCTGGCCGAAAGCGGCGATCCGCTGGGCGAGTGCGAGTACGAGGCTTTCCTGGCCGAGGGCGATCCGGAATTCGCCTGGTCGCCGCCGGCGGACGAATGGCAGGCGATCTGCCTGAACTACACCTCCGGCACCACCGGCGATCCGAAGGGCGTGGTCTACCACCACCGCGGCGCCTACCTGAACGGCATGGGCAACGCCATCGCGTTCGAGGTCGACCGGAACTCGCGCTACCTGTGGACCCTGCCGATGTTCCACTGCAACGGCTGGACCTTCACCTGGGGCGTGACGGCGGCCTGCGGCACCCATGTCTGCCTGCGCAAGGTCGATCCCAAGCTGATCTTCGAGCTGATCGGCGAGCACACGGTCACCCATATGTGCGGGGCGCCGATCGTGCTCACCATGCTGATCCATGCGCCCGAGGACGTGAAGCGGCGCTTCGAGCACGAGATCCATATCGGGACCGGCGGGGCGGCCCCGCCCAGTGCTGTGATCTCGGGCATGGAGCAGATGGGCTTCAAGGTGGTGCATCTGTACGGCCTGACCGAGACCTACGGCCCGTCGGGCATCTGCGCCTGGCCGCCGGAATGGAACGAGCTGATGCTCGACGACAAGGCCCGCAAGATGGCCCGCCAGGGCGTCGGTTACCCGACCCTGGAAGGCTTCCGCGTGGTTGACCCCGATACCGGCGCCGACGTGCCGCGCGACGGGATGACGATCGGCGAGATCGCCATCCGCGGCAACACGGTGATGAAGGGCTACCTGAAGAATCCGTCGGCCACCGCCAAGGCGTTCGTCGACGGCTGGTTCCGCTCCGGCGACCTGGCGGTGATGCATCCCGACGGGTATGCGGAGGTGAAGGACCGTTCCAAGGACATCATCATCTCCGGCGGCGAGAACATCTCCTCGCTCGAAGTGGAAGACGTGCTGTTCCGCCATCCGAAGATCATGGAGGCGGCGGTGGTCGCCCGGCCGGACGAGAAATGGGGCGAGACGCCCTGCGCCTTCGTCACCCCGAAGCCGGGAGCCGAGCTCACCAAGGAGGAGGTGATCGCCTTCTGCCGGGAGAACATGGCGCATTTCAAGGTGCCGAAGACCATCGTCTTCACCGACCTGCCGAAGACCTCCACCGGCAAGATCCAGAAGTTCGTCCTGCGCGAGCAGGCCGTGGCGATGTAGCGCCGGTCGCCCTTCGCCGGGGCGTGCCGAAGGGCGGCCGCAGCCGCTAGCTGTCCATCTCACCGCCCTGCGGCGCCTGGTGGTCGAAGCCGGGCTCGGCGGGGACTGGGCCGAGCATGCGTTCCTGCACGTCGTCGCGGCGCAGGCGGGTGTCCATATGCGGGCGCGGGAAGGCGATGCCGGCGGCGCGCAGGCGCTCGGCTATGCCGAAATGCAGGTCGTTGGTCACCGTCAGGAAATTGTTGATGTCGATCAGATAGACCCGGAGCTGCAGCCGCATCGCCACGTCGTCGAACCCGTGGAAATACAGGTACGGCTCGGGCCAGGTGGCGACCATCGGATGCTCGGCGGCAAGCTCGAGCAGGATGTCGCCGACCCGCTTCGGATCCTCGCCGTAGCTCACCGGTACGGCCACGTCGATCCGGCCGTACTTGTCCTTGTGGGTGTAGTTGATCAGCGCCGAGGTGATCAGCTCGGAGTTCGGGATGATCACCTCGGAGCGCTGGAAGGTCTGGATCTCCGTCGCCCGCACGTTGATCCGCTTCACCGTGCCTTCGTAATTGCCGATCTTGATCCAGTCGCCGACCTTCACCGGCCGCTCCGCCAGCAGGATCAGGCCGGAGACGAAGTTGTTCACGATCGCCTGCAGCCCGAAGCCGATACCGACCGAGAGCGCACCGGCGATCAGCGCCAGGTTGGACAGGTCGAAGCCGACCGTCGCCACGGCGGTCAGCAGGGCGAGCGTCACCCCGACATAGCCGATGCCGGCGGTGACCGAATGCTGCACGCCGGTATCGATATGGGTGTGCGGGAAGATCCGTCGCACCAGGCCGCGCTGGATCATCCGGGTGATCACCAGGGCGACGATGAAGGCGACCAGCCCGGCCAGCAGGCTGCCGGGCGAGATCCGCACCGTGCCGACGTCGAAGCCTTCCATCGCGCCCAGCACGATCAGATACAGGTCGCCGGCGCTCATGCCGACGATCAGCGCGATGCCGAGCAGCGCACCGGCGAAGGTGGCCAGGTCGATCAGGATGTTGAGCCAGAACAGCGTGCGGGTGATCGCCCCGTCGCCGGCGCCGGTCATGCGCTGGATCCAGCGATGGGCGCGGGTCGTCGGGTCGTCGATGATCCCGGTGAGATCGCGCACGAGCCCGCGGGCCATGACCAGGGCCAGCGCCAGGAAGCTGACGTCGATCAACTTCGACAGCAGCCAGATCGCCGCCTCGCTGTAGCCGACCAGGGCGAAGGCGACGCCGGACACGGCGACCAGGATCAGCATCCAGCGGATCACGGTGCCGGGATCCACGCCGGTGCGGGCGTCGTCCGAGTCGTCCTCGCCTTCGACCGCCTGGGCCTGCGGCTCCCAGTAGTCGCGGCGCAGCAGCGCCAGCAGGTTGGTGGCAATCAGCACGCTGAACACCAGCGCGAAACCGGAGCGCAGCTCCGGCGAGATGTTCAGGTTCTGCGCCACCTCGATCAGGAACAGGGCGACATGCAGGGTCGTCAGCAGGATCAGCGAGCGCCGCCAGATCACCGAGACCGACTCGTCCGGGATGTTGGGCAGGCGCCAGGGCGTGTTGTGCGGCGCCAGGGCGGCACGGATCAGCCCGGTGAGCAGCAGGTAGCGGACCAGCGCCTCCTGGGCCGAGGCCAGGACGATGGCGGCCAGCCCGGAGGCGACCGCAAGCTGTTCCATCACGAAGACCGGGGCGGCGATCACCGCCGCCGGCGCCAGCCCGCGGGAGACGGCGACGACGATGGCCGCCAGCACCCGGCGGGAATAGGAGCCGGGCTCGCCATGGGGGCCGAAGCGCCGCTCCAGCCAGAACAGGGCCGCCAGCCAGACCGCGACGGCGATGAGCGTCACCGTGATCAGCGGCGGCACGGCCGACAGGCTGCGCTCCAGCCCCCGGCTCAGATCGACCAGCGGCGCCGAGATGATCCGGGCCAGCACGTCCAGACCGTCGCGCAGCCCGGTCACGAAGACCTCCGGGCGCAGCGGGATGGGGTACTGGGTGAACAGCCGCTCGCGCAGTTCGGCGACCCGGGCGACGCCGATCCGCTCGACCAGCTGGTCGGCCAGTTCGATCAGCAGGCCGATCTCCTTGTGCCGGCCCTCGACCTCGCGGATGCGGTCGGTCAGCTCGCCGCGCCGCCGGAGCACCGCCTCCGGCTCCAGTCCGTCGTCCGGCGCCGGCCCGAGGGAATCGAGCTGGGCATGGAGCTGCGAGACCTGGGCGTCGAGCTGGCGCCGGCGTTCCTCGATCACCGTCTTGGTGTCGACGATCTGGGTGCGGATGACCGCGAGCTGTTCCTGGCTGAGGTCGGCCCGGCCGCCGATCAGCCGGAACACCTCCAGCGCCTGTTCCCAGCGCGCGATGTCGCCGTCGGTCTCGCGCAGCACGTCGTCGATATCGAGCGTCGGGGCCGGCCCGAGCGACCGGGAGATGGTGTCCTGCAGGCCGCCCGTGGTCGGCGTGTCGGCCGCCTGGGCGTGGACCTGCCCGGCCGCCAGGCAGCACGCCACGGTCGCGAGGACGAAGCCGACAAGGAGGGCGGGGCGCAGCATGGGGGCGATGTGCCATGGCGGACGCTTGCGCACAAGCGGCGTCTGGCCGAGCCTGATCGCCAACAAGAAACGGGGAAAACGCATGACGGACCGGATCGCGATCATCGGCTGCGGCTACTTCGCCGCGTTCCATCACGAGGCCTGGGCCGGGATGCCCGGCGTGGAGGTGGTCGCAATCTGCGACCGCGAGCGGGACAAGGCCGAGGCGGTGCGCCTGGCCCATCACCCGTCCGCCGCCGTGTTCGACGACGCCGCGCAGATGCTCGACGCGACCGGGCCGAGCCTGGTCGACATCGTCACCCCGCCGGCGACCCATGCACCGCTGGTGGCGCTCTGTGCGGCGCGCGGCATCGACGTGGTGTGCCAGAAGCCGCTCGCGCCCGATCTGCCCGCCGCCCGTCGCCTGGTCGACGAGGCCGAGACCGCGGGGATCCGCCTGGCGGTGCACGAAAATTTCCGGTTTCAGCCCTGGTTCCGCGAGGCCCGCCGGCTGATCGACGACGGCAGGTTCGGCCGGCTGCATTCGGTCGCCTTCCGGATGCGGCCGGGGGACGGGCAGGGGCCGCGGGCCTATCTCGACCGCCAGCCGTATTTCCAGCAGATGCCGCGATTCCTGGTGCACGAGACCGCGGTGCACCTGATCGACACCTTCCGCATGCTGATGGGCGAGGTCACCTCGCTCTACGCCGATCTGCGCCGGATCAACCCGGCGATCGCCGGCGAGGATGCCGGCTACATCCTGCTGGGTTTCGAGTGCGGCAGCACCGGCGCGGTCGACGGCAACCGGCTGAACGACCACGTGGCCGAGAACACGCGGCTGACCATGGGCGAGATGTGGCTGGAGGGCGAGGGCGGCGTGCTGCGGCTCGACGGGTCCGGCCGGCTGTACTGGAAGCCTCATGGCGGGAAAGAGGCCGAGCACGCCTATCCCTGGGAGAATATCGGCTTCGGCGGCGACTGCGTCTACGCGACCAACGCCCATATCGTCGAGGCTTGGCGGTCGGGAAACGTCGCCCAGAACGAGGGCCGGGCCTATCTGCGTAACATGGAGCTGGTCGAGGCGGCCTACCGGTCCAGCGAGACCGGGCGGCGTCTGGACGTCTGAGGTCTCAGCTCAGTCGCCAGACCCCGATCGTGTGGGACAGGCCGCGCAGGGTGCGTTCGCCGAGACTCTGCGCCCCGGCCGGCGGGTCGCCGGCGCCGTCGACCGTGGCGGCGCTCGCCAGGGCGATCACCTCGGCCGCCGGATCGACCTCCTTGCCGAGCTGCTCGATCCGGTTGGCGACATTCACCGGGTCGCCGACCAGCGTGTAGTTCACCCGGCCCGGGGCGCCGATATTGCCGACCACCACGGTGCCGGAATGCAGCCCGATGCGGGTTCGCACCGGCGGTTCGCCGGCCGCCGCGCGGACCTCGTTCTCGGCGTGGATCGCCGTGGCAATGGCGCGGGCGGCGCGGATCGCGCGGGCGGCGTGATCCTCCTGCCGGCTCGGCGCGCCCCAGAACGCCATCACGCTGTCGCCGATATACTTGTCGATGGTGCCGTCCTCGGCCTCGACGCAGCGGGCGATCAGCGAGAAATGGGCGTTGAGCAGTTCGGAGATCTCGCCCGCCTCCTTGTTCTCCGACAGGGTGGTGAAGCCGGCGATGTCGGTGAACATTACGGTGACCTCGCGGCTGCGGGTCGGATAGCCGTCGGTCTGCGAGGCGTCCATCAGCCGCTTGACCAGCCGGCGCGGGACGTAGATCTCGAACCAGCGCAGCGCCCCGACCATGCTGTGAAAGGCGGCCGCGGCCTCGCGCAGCTCGGCGACGGCGGTCTCCGGCGCGTCGGGGATCGAATCGAGGTCGAGCCGGCGGATGCTGTCGGACGCGAGCGCCAGGGCGGTGACCGGCTGGCGCACCGACTGCGCGACACGCCACAGCAGGAACAGGGTGAGGGCGAGCACCGCCCCGCCGGCGATCAGGATGGCGTAGAGCCGGGTGAACAGGACGTCGGAGCCTTCGGTGCCGGCGACGACGCCCACGGTCCAGGACAGCGGCGCGACGGCGGGCAGCGGCGAGGTGACCACCACGAACTCGCGCTCGTCGGAGACCACGACGGAGGCGGACAGTCCCTCCAGGCCGCGCAGCAGGCTGGTGTCCTGGAAGTCACCGGACACATAGGCTTCCAGCACCGCATCGCCGATCGGCTCGCGCGCCGCCGCCGGGTCGGCGTGCTCGTGCCGCTTGGTGACCTCCGGATCGCTGTGGGCGACGATGTGGTTGGTGGAATCGAGCAGGAAGGCGCGGACCGTCGGCGTGGAGAGCTGGGTGAGGAAGTTGGACAGATCGTCGACCGTGATGACGCTCGACACGAAGCCGAGGGTCTCTTCCTCGGTACGGATCGGATAGCTGGCGACCACGATCGCGTGACCGATATCGACGCCCCAGATCGGGTCGGTCCAGGTGACGGCATCAGCCCCGGTGATCGTCTCGAACCCCTCCTGGGTGACGCCGATCTCCGCCCAGGTGCCGCGCACGACCAGGCCGTCGCGGCCGATGCGGATCGTGCGTCCGTCGGCGAGCACGATAGCCGTTCCGCGAATCTGAGGCAGCGCCGCCATGGTCAGCCGGATGCGTTCGACATCGGCCGACCGGAAGGCGAAGGGATCGTCGCGCACCAGCGCCGCCACGGTCCGGGCGTGCACGTCCGCCGCCTTCAGATGCGCCTCGGTGCGGTCGATGACGGCGGCCATGGTCTCCGACACCTGATTGCGCAGGAGGTCGACCGTGTTCTTGCCGGCGGCGATGAAACCGGTGGCCAGCACGACCACCAGGGACAGGGTCACCAAGGTGCCGACCCCACCCAGCAGCAGCCAGGCGATCGGAACGCTGCGCGGACGCAGCATGGGCTTTTTGCGCGTGAACATCACATACGTGCATAAGCGCCCGGCGAGGCGGCGTCCAGCACAACGCCGAGAGGGGCCGGGGCCGAGCCTTTACTTGATGATAACCCGCCCGGGGTTTATCTAGCGCCGGTCTCTACACCGAGCGGAAATGTCCATGCCCAGCCTGGCCGAGGAAGTGGACCGGCGCCGGACCTTTGCGATCATCTCGCACCCGGACGCCGGCAAGACGACACTGACCGAAAAGCTGCTGCTGTTCGGAGGTGCCATCCAGATGGCCGGCGCGGTCAAGGCGCGCGGCGAGCGGCGCCGTGCGCGTTCCGACTGGATGAAGGTCGAGCAGGAGCGCGGCATCTCGGTCGCTTCCTCGGTCATGACCTACGAGTATCTCGGCCGGACCTTCAACCTGCTGGACACGCCGGGCCACGAGGACTTTTCGGAGGACACCTACCGCACGCTGACCGCCGTCGACAGCGCGGTCATGGTGATCGACGCCGCCAAGGGCATCGAGGCCCAGACCCGCAAGCTGTTCGAGGTCTGCCGCCTGCGCGACGTGCCGATCGTCACGTTCGTCAACAAGCTGGACCGCGAGGGCCGCGACCCGTTCGAGCTGCTGGACGAGGTCGAGCAGACCCTCGCCCTCGACGTCACGCCGGCGAGCTGGCCGATCGGCATGGGGCAGCGCTTCAAGGGCTGCTACGACCTGATCAACGACCGTCTGATCCTGGTGGAGCGCGGCAACAACGACCGTCCGGCCGAAGGCATCCAGTGCAACGGCCTCGACGATCCGAAGCTGGACGAGCTGCTGCCGGCCGATCTGGTGACCGAGCTGCGCGAGCAGGTCGAGATGGCCCGCGGCCTGTGCCCGGAATTCGACTTGGAGGCATTCCGCGACGGCACCATGACACCGGTCTTTTTCGGCAGCGCGCTGAACAATTTCGGCGTGCGCGAGCTGCTGGAGGGGGTGGCGGAATACGCGCCGTCGCCGCGCCCGCAGCCGGCGGTGGAGCGTCAGATCGCCCCGTCGGAGGACAAGGTCTCGGCCTTCGTCTTCAAGATCCAGGCGAACATGGATCCCAAGCACCGCGACCGCATCGCCTTCGTGCGGCTCAGCTCCGGCCACTTCAAGCGCGGCATGAAGCTGAAGCATGTGCGCTCGGGCAAGATGATGACCATGCACAACCCGGTGCTGTTCCTCGCCCGCGACCGCGAGGTGGCGGAGGAGGCCTGGCCGGGCGACATCATCGGCATCCCGAACCACGGCAACCTGCGGATCGGCGACACGCTGACCGAGGGCGAGGAACTGCACGTCAAGGGCATCCCGAGCTTCGCGCCGGAACTGCTGCAGCGCGTGCGCCCGACAGATCCTATGAAAATGAAGCACTTGTCACGTGCTGTTGAGCAATTGGCTGAAGAAGGTGCGGCCAAGGCCTTCAAGACCCGCTTGGGCAGCCAGTGGATCGTCGGCGTGGTCGGCGCCCTGCAGTTCGAGGTTCTGGCCGACCGGATCCGTACCGAATACGACGTGCCGGTGACCTTCGAATCCGCCGGGCTCTATACCGCCCGCTGGCTCGCCGCCGAGGACCCGGCGGAACTGAAGAAGTTCACCGACGCCCATGGTGGCGACCTGGCCGAGGACCACGACGGCGATCCGGTGTTCCTGGCCCGCAACGGCTGGCATCTGAACCACACGGCTGAGACCTGGCCGAAGCTGAAGATGCTCGCCACCAAGGAGCCTGCGACCTGACGGGCACGGGCGTCATAAAATCGCAGGGGAGTGCGGGTTAAGTGAGTTGTCGGGATTTCAGGTTGGAGGCATGCTGCGGCCATGAGCGACGCGACCGTTGAAAGTTTTCTCGACCGGACCCTGCGCAACCTCCGTGGTGCGTGGGAGGACATTTCGGTCTCGACCCGCCACTACTGGACCGGCGAGCCGCGCCCGGATCTGCCGACCGACGATCTGGAGAAGATCCGCGGCCAGATGTCGGACTGCCTGTCGGACAAGGGCGGCGAGGTCACCGCGCGCGTCCGGGCCGCCGATCTCGGCCGCTCATATCTGTCGCTGAACCAGACCGGCCGGCACCGGTTCCTGTCGCTGCTGGCGACCGAGTTCGGCGCCGATCACAAGGCGGTCGACGCCGCCATCGCCAAGCTGCGCGAGGCCAAGGACGAGGAGGGCCGCCGCCGGGCCGAGCGGGCGCTGCGGACCGCGCTGATCCCGCGCTGGCGCACCCTGCTGCGCCGCTTCACCGCCCTGCCGGAGGGTGTGAAGTTCCTGGTCGACCTGCGCGCCGAACTGATTCCCTTCGCCCGCGAGACCCCGGAGCTGGCCGATCTCGACGCCGATCTGAAGGACCTGCTCGGCGCCTGGTTCGATGTCGGGCTGCTGGAGATGAAGCGCATCACCTGGAGCGCGCCCGCCGCCCTGCTGGAGAAGCTGATCGCCTACGAGGCGGTGCATGCCATCCGCTCCTGGGAGGATCTGAAGAACCGGCTGGACAGCGACCGCCGCTGCTTCGCGTTCTTCCACCCGAACATGCCGGACGAGCCGCTGATCTTCGTCGAGGTCGCGCTGGTGAGCGGCATGTCCGACAACGTGCAGACCCTGCTGGACGAGGACGCGCCGGCGAGCGATCCGCGGAACGCCGACGCGGCGATCTTCTATTCGATCTCCAACGCCCAGCGCGGGCTGGCCGGGATCAGCTTCGGCAATTTCCTGATCAAGCGCGTCGTCGACGTGCTGAAGAACGAGATGCCGAACCTGAAGACCTTCGCCACCCTGTCGCCGATTCCGGGCTACCGCCGCTGGCTGAACGGCCGGCTGGAGGAGGGCGAGGGGCTCTCGCTCACCGCCTCGGAGCGCAAGGCGCTGGCGCAGGTGCTGGAGCCGGGCAAGGACGTCGCCGATGTGGAGCTGATCAAGACCGGTCTCGGGGTCGACGGCTGGTGGGACGACGAGGACCTGTCGGAGGCGCTGAAGGGCCCGCTCATGCGGGGGGCCGCGCGCTACCTGACCACAGAGAAGCGGCGCGGCGGCAGCGGCGCCGGCGACCCGGTGGCGCATTTCCACCTGTCGAACGGCGCGCGGATGGAGCGGCTGAACTGGCTCGGCGACCGCTCGGCCAACGGCTTCCGTCAGTCCTGCGGCATGATGATCAACTACCTCTACCGGTTGGCCGAGATCGACGACAACCACGAGGCCTATACCGATGACGGGCGGATCGCCCAGTCGTCGCAGATCCGCAGCCTTTCCAAAGGCTGAGCGGAGCAGGCGAGGGCGCCGGGCGGCCGCTGCGCCGCTCTGCGCGCGGCTCTGAGGCAGTGACGCTCCCCTGGCACGGTTGACGCCGCCCCCGCCGTCATATAGCAGTGCGCGTCCCCAATGTGGGCGCGTTTGCCCGGCGCGGGTGTGGTGGAATTGGTAGACACGCTGGATTTAGGTTCCAGTGGCGCAAGCCATGGGGGTTCAAGTCCCTCCACCCGCACCACGCGGCCAGGACGCGCGATCCGCCGGGGAAGAGACACACTGGCCCACGCCACGAAAATGGCCCTGTTCGAGCGGGATTTTTCCTTATGCAAGTGAACGAAACCCTCAACGAGGGACTGACGCGCGAATTCACCATCATCATTCCGGCAGCGGATCTGGACGCTGAGCTGAACGGCCGTCTGGTCGAGCTCGCGCCGCAGGTGAATATGCCCGGTTTCCGTCCCGGCAAGGTGCCGCCGGCGCTGCTGCGTCAGCGCTACGGCGACGCGCTGCTCGGTGAGGTGATCGAGAAGTCGGTCAACGAGAGCTCCCAGCGCGCCCTGGACGAGCGCGATCTGCGCCCGGCCTCCCAGCCGAACGTGGAGATCACCTCCTACGAGAAGGGCAAGGACCTGGAGTACAAGCTCTCGGTCGAGCTGATGCCGGAGATCGAGACCGTCGATTTCTCCACGCTGGAGCTGGAGCGGGTCACCGCGGAGCCGAGCGAGGACGACATCAAGGACGCGCTGAGCCGCATGGCCGAGGGCCAGAAGGAGTCGGCGCCGATCGAGACGCCGCGCCCGGCCGCCTCGGGCGACGTGGTGGTCATCGACTTCGTCGGCAAGATCGACGGCGAGGCCTTCGACGGCGGCGCCGCGCAGGATCACCACCTGGAGCTGGGCTCCAACACCTTCATCCCGGGCTTCGAGGACCAGCTGATCGGCGCCAATGCCGGCGACGAGAAGGCGGTCACCGTCAGCTTCCCGGAGGACTACCAGGCCTCCCATCTGGCCGGTAAGGAAGCGGTGTTCGACGTCACCGTGAAGGAGATCCGCGAGCCGAAGCCGGTCGAGATCGACGACGCCTTCGCCCAGCGCTTCGGCCTGGACTCGCTGGATGCCCTCAAGGAGGCGATCGGCGAGCAGATGAAGGGCGAGTACCTGACCGCCACCCGCACCCGCATGAAGCGCCAGCTGCTCGACATCCTGGCCGACAAGCACTCCTTCGAGGTCCCGCCGAAGATGGTGGAGGAGGAGTACAAGGGCATCGTGCACCAGGTCGTCCATCACTCCGGCGGCGAGCAGGGTGATGATCATGACCACGACCACGATCATGACCATGATCACGGCCACGATCATGATCATGACCACGATCACGCCCATGACCACGATGCCGGTCACGACGCCGACGAGAAGAAGCTAAGCGAGGAGGACCGCGCCGAGTATCGCGGCATCGCCGAGCGCCGCGTGCGCCTGGGCCTGCTGCTCTCCGAGGTCGGCCGTCAGAACAACATCCAGGTGACCGACGAGGAAGTCTCCCGCGCGATCCAGGAGCAGGCTGCCCGATTCCCGGGTCAGGAGCGGTTCGTCTTCGACTACTATCAGAAGAACCCGCAGGCCCTGGCTCAGGTCCGCGCGCCGCTGTTCGAGGACAAGGTCGTCGACTTCGTCGTCGAGATGGCCAAGGTCACCGACAAGACCGTGAGCGCCGAGGAGCTGTTCCGCGACCCGGACGCCGAGGATGCGGGCGAGGCCAAGGCCGAGGAGGCCGAGAAGAAGCCGGCGAAGAAGAAGGCCGCGGCCAAGCCGAAGGCCGCTTCCTCCAAGGCGAAGACCGCCTCCAAGTCGAAGAAGAAGGCGGACGAGTCCGACGCCGAGGGCGACGCCGACGCCTGACCGGAACGCGCCGGCAACCGACGGACTGGTGCCGGCGCTTCCGACGACCCATATTAGGGGGACGACCCGCACCAGCGGGTCGTGACACCGAAGGGGCTGGGAAGCGGCCCGCGACCAACCGGACGAAGGAAGAGGCACGATGGCCAACCCGGCCGAAATCTACATGAACTCCCTGGTGCCGATGGTGGTCGAACAGACCAACCGCGGCGAGCGCGCGTATGACATCTATTCGCGCCTGCTCAAGGAGCGGATCATCTTCGTGATGGGCCCGGTGAACGATGCGGTCGCCAGCGTGGTCTGCGCCCAGCTGCTGTTCCTGGAGGCGGAGAACCCGACCAAGGACATCTCCATGTACATCAACTCGCCGGGCGGTGTGGTGACCTCCGGCCTCGCGATGTACGACACCATGGAGTACATCCGCCCCGACGTGTCGACCGTCTGCATCGGTCAGGCCGCGTCCATGGGGTCGCTGCTGCTGACCGCCGGCAAGGAGGGCAAGCGTTATGCCCTGCCGAACGCCCGGATCATGGTCCACCAGCCCTCCGGCGGCTTCCAGGGCCAGGCGACGGATATCGAGATCCACGCCCGCGAGATCCTGGCGGTGCGCGCGCGTCTGAACGAGATCTACGTTAAGCACACCGGCCAGAAGCTGGACGAGATCGAGAAGGCCATGGAGCGCGACAACTTCATGACCCCCGAGACCGCGAAGAGCTTCGGGATCATCGACGAGGTGATCGACAAGCGCGCGAGTCCCGTGGAAGACGGCGCGGCCTGACGGGCGCGCCTTGCCTTCCGCATACGAAAAGCTGAATCCGGTTTCTCGCGGTATACCGCTGGTAAGGGGTTTTTTACCAGTTACGTGGGATATTTCGCATTGTGACTATGCGGGCCGGGTGGCTAACATAGAACCGATGGAACAGGTAAACAGGGCCGAGAACCATGAGCAAATCTGGTAGCGGCAGCGGCTCCAGCGAGTCCAAGAACACCCTCTACTGCTCCTTCTGCGGAAAGAGTCAGCACGAGGTCCGCAAGCTTATCGCGGGCCCGACGGTGTTCATCTGCGACGAGTGTGTCGAGCTGTGCATGGACATCATCCGCGAGGAACACAAGACCACGCTGGTGAAGTCGCGCGACGGCGTCCCCACGCCCCAGGACATCTGCCAGGTGCTGGACGATTACGTCATCGGCCAGTTCACCGCGAAGCGGATCCTGTCGGTGGCGGTGCATAACCACTACAAGCGCCTCGCCCACGGGCAGAAGAACAACGACGTCGAACTGGCGAAGTCGAACATCCTGCTGATCGGTCCGACCGGCTGCGGCAAGACGCTGCTGGCCCAGACCCTGGCCCGGATCATCGACGTGCCGTTCACCATGGCGGACGCGACGACCCTGACCGAGGCAGGCTATGTCGGCGAGGACGTCGAGAACATCATCCTCAAGCTGCTGCAGGCCGCCGACTATAATGTCGAGCGGGCGCAGCGCGGCATCGTCTATATCGACGAGGTCGACAAGATCAGCCGCAAGTCGGACAACCCCTCCATCACCCGCGACGTGTCGGGCGAGGGCGTCCAGCAGGCGCTGCTGAAGATCATGGAAGGCACGGTCGCCAGCGTGCCGCCCCAGGGCGGCCGCAAGCACCCGCAGCAGGAGTTCCTGCAGGTCGACACGACCAACATCCTGTTCATCTGCGGCGGCGCCTTCGCCGGCCTGGAGAAGATCATCTCCAACCGCTCCAAGGGCTCGTCGATCGGCTTCGGCGCCGATGTCCGCGCGCCGGACGACCGCCGCACCGGCGAGATCCTGCGCGAGGTCGAGCCGGAGGATCTGCTGAAGTTCGGCCTGATCCCCGAGTTCGTCGGCCGTCTGCCGGTCCTGGCGACCCTGGAGGACCTGGACGAAGAGGCGCTGATCGAGATCCTCACCAAGCCGAAGAACGCCCTGGTCAAGCAGTACCAGCGCCTCTTCGAGATGGAGGACGTGAAGCTCGAGTTCCGCGAGGACGCCCTGTCCGCCATCGCGCAGAAGGCCATCGAGCGCAAGACCGGCGCCCGCGGCCTGCGGTCGATCCTGGAGAGCATCCTGCTCGATCCCATGTACGACCTGCCGAGCGCGGACGATGTGGAGGAGATCATCATCAACGGTGATGTCGTCACCTCCGGGGCCAAGCCGATCTTCGTCCATGGCGAACGCCGCGAGGATGCAAACGCCGGCGCGTGACCGAGAAGCCTTGATCCTCGGGGGGCCGCGCGCCACTTAAGGTGTTCGTGCGCAGGGTTCATCCCCCGCCCTGTGTGACGCCGAGATGCTTTCGTCACGGGGGAGGCGCTTATATCGAGGCCATTTGACGTGACCGCAGGAAACGAGGTCTACCCCGTCCTCCCGCTTCGGGACATCGTGGTGTTCCCGCACATGATCGTGCCGCTCTTCGTAGGGCGCGATAAGTCGGTGCGGGCGCTCGAGGACGTCATGCAGGACGACAAGAAGATCCTGCTCGTAACGCAGCGCAATGCGGCGGACGACGATCCGGCACCGGGCGACATCTACGACATCGGCACCATCGGGACGGTGTTGCAGCTCCTGAAACTGCCCGACGGCACCGTGAAGGTGCTGGTCGAGGGCGGCCAGCGGGCGAAGATCCACCGCTACACCTCCACCGTCGCCTTCTTCGAGGCCGAGGCGGAGATCATCGACGAGGACGAGGGCGACGAGCAGGAAGTCGAAGCCCTGTCCCGCGCGGTCGTGGGTCAGTTCGAGCAGTACATCAAGCTCAATAAGAAGATTCCGCCGGAAGTGCTTGTTTCCGTTAATCAGATCGAGGAACCGGCGAAGCTCGCCGATACTGTCGCCTCGCATCTGGCCCTGAAGATCTCCGACAAGCAGGAGCTGCTGGAGAGCGCCGGCGTCATGGACCGGCTGGAGCGGGTCTACGGCTTCATGGAAGGCGAGATCGGGGTTCTCCAGGTCGAGAAGCGCATCCGCACCCGCGTGAAGCGCCAGATGGAGAAGACCCAGCGCGAGTACTATCTGAATGAGCAGATGAAGGCCATTCAGAAGGAGCTGGGCGAGACCGACGACGGCCGCGACGACCTGGCCGAGCTGGAAGAGCAGATCAACAAGACCAAGCTCTCCAAGGAGGCCAAGGACAAGGCCATGCAGGAGTTCAAGAAGCTCCGCAACATGAGCCCGATGTCCGCCGAGGCGACGGTGGTGCGCAACTACCTCGACTGGCTGGTCAACATTCCGTGGCGCAAGCGCTCCAAGGTGAAGAAGGACATCTCCCATGCCGAGGTCGTGCTCGATGCCGACCATTACGGCCTGGAGAAGGTCAAGGAGCGGATCCTGGAGTATCTCGCGGTCCAGGCCCGGGTCGGCAAGATGAAGGGCCCGATCCTGTGCCTCGTCGGCCCGCCGGGCGTCGGCAAGACCTCGCTCGGCAAGTCGATCGCCAAGGCGACCGGCCGCAACTTCGTGCGCATGTCGCTCGGCGGCGTGCGGGACGAGGCGGAGATCCGCGGCCACCGGCGCACCTACATAGGGGCGCTGCCGGGCAAGGTCATCCAGGGCATGAAGAAGGCCAAGACCTCGAACCCGCTGTTCCTGCTCGACGAGATCGACAAGCTCGGCCAGGACTATCGGGGCGACCCGTCCTCGGCCCTGCTCGAGGTGCTGGATCCGGAGCAGAACAACAGCTTCCAGGATCACTATCTGGAGGTCGATTACGACCTGTCGGACGTGATGTTCGTGACCACGGCGAACACGCTGCGGATGCCGCAGCCGCTGCTCGACCGCATGGAGATCATCCGGCTCTCGGGTTACACTGAGGACGAGAAGGTCCAGATCGCCCGCCGCCACCTGATCGACAAGCAGATCTCCGATCACGGCCTGCGCAAGGGCGAGTGGACGATCTCCGACGACGCCCTGTACGACCTGATCCGCTACTACACCCGTGAGTCGGGCGTGCGGAACCTGGAGCGTGAGCTGGCCAACCTGGCCCGCAAGGCGGTCAAGGAGATCGTGCAGAACGGCAAGAAGAAGGTCGCCGTCACGCCGAAGAACCTGGACAAGTTCGCCGGTGTCCGCCGCTACCGCTACGGCGAGGTGGAAGAGACCGACATGGTGGGCGTCACCACCGGTCTGGCCTGGACCGAGGTCGGCGGCGAGCTGCTGTCGATCGAGGCCCTGACCCTGCCGGGCAAGGGCAAGGTCACCTCAACCGGCAAGCTCGGCGACGTGATGAAGGAATCGGTCCAGGCGGCCGAGTCGTTCGTGAAGGCGCGCTCGCTGACCTTCGGCATCCAGCCCAAGGTCATCGAATCCCGCGATATCCACGTGCACGTGCCGGAGGGGGCGACGCCGAAGGACGGTCCGTCGGCCGGCGTGGCAATGGTCACCTCCATCGTCTCGGTGCTCACCGGCATTCCGGTGCGCCGCGACGTGGCGATGACCGGCGAGATCACGCTGCGCGGTCGGGTGCTGCCGATCGGCGGGCTGAAGGAGAAGCTTCTGGCCGCCCTGCGCGGTGGCCTGAAGACCGTCCTGATCCCGCGCGAGAACGAGAAGGACCTCGCGGAGATTCCGGATAACGTCAAGCAGGGCTTGAAGATTATCCCGGTCTCCACGGTCGACGAGGTGATCGGGCACGCCCTGACCTCGCAGCCGGTCCCGATCGATCCGGCGACGCTGGACCCGGACAAGGCCGATATCGAGGGCCTGTCCAAGCCGGCCAAACCGGAAGGCGTGGAAGGTGTGGTAACGCACTGACATCCTTCGGCTTCCCTATATGCTTCTCCGGCCGCTCACACTGTGCAGCGGCCGGTTGCATTCAGGGGGTGAAGTGGTGATCTTGCTTTGAAGTCAAGCTCGAAAACCGCAGAAAACCTTGAATTCTGGTCCTCACGAACGTTGACGGACGCAGAATGAGCGGCATAGAGTCTGGGCCGCTAGCGTCGCCCAGACGACGCCATTTATGATTTACCCAGCCACATTGGGGGGCTCTTAAAGTGAACAAGAATGATCTCATTGCTCAGGTCGCCGAGGCGGCCGATCTCTCCAAGTCCGACGCGGCCAAGGCTGTTGACGCAGTGTTCGACTCCATCACTGGCGTTCTGAAGTCCGGCGGGGATGTCCGTCTTGTCGGTTTTGGTACTTTCTCCGTGGCGGCCCGTGCCGCCAGCGAGGGCCGCAATCCGCGCACCGGTGAGAAGATCAGCATTCCGGCTTCCAAGCTGCCCAAGTTCAAGCCGGTCAAGGGCCTGAAGGACGCCGTCAACTAAGACGGTTTCCTGGAGTACGAGGCGCCAGCCTTCCCCGGAAGGCTGGCGTTTTCTTTTCCGGCTCGGGCACCAGCTGTGCCAGAGTCCGAGACGCTTCTTGGGGGCGGTTAGCTCAGCTGGGAGAGCGAGCGGTTTACACCCGCTAGGTCGGCGGTTCGAACCCGTCACCGCCCACCACTTTATCCGACAAGTCGCGAGACCGGTCAGGCTGCGGCGTCCTCCGTGACGTCCTGTGCGGCCTCGAGCTGTTCGAGCTGCGCGCCATGGGCCTGCAGCCCGGCTTCGCCGAGCCCCGTGAGCCGGTAGGTGCCCCGGGACACGCGCTCGAACCAGCCGTAATGGTTCTTCTGCAGGATCGCCGCCGCGCGTTCGACCCGCGCGGTCTCCCGAATCACCTTCACCGGGCGCGGACCGTCGGCCAGCGCCAGGGCGCAGCGAATCGCATCCTGCCGATAGGCGGTGACGATCGTGCGCCGGGTCACCCCGCCCAGATTCGGGTCTCCGACCCGTTTCGCGAACTCCGTCGCCAGCCGGTGATGGGCCTTGCGGTCGCGGCGCGGCTTGTAGGGGCCGGGATCGACCACGATCTCCACCGCGCGCTCCGGTCGGGCGGCACCGGCATCGACCAGCATCAGCCCGAGCTCCAGACGCCGGCACAGCCGCAGCAGCGCCCGCCTGCGTCCGCGCCAGTTCCTGCGCTTGGCCGGGGTGTCCGGGACGGGGACGGCCAGGTAGACGTCGTCACAGAGCCGCTGGCGGCTGATTCCCTGCAGCACCAGGTCGAGGGAGAAGGCGGTCTTCAGCTCGACCACCAGGGACGGCGTGTCGGGGTCGGGCAGGCGGGCGACCACGTCGCAGCCCTTCACCTCGGCCTTCACCTCGTAGCCCCGCGCCTCCAGAAAACGCTTCACCGGCAGATAGAGGTCCGATTCCTTCACCGCGGGCTCCTTGTTCGCGGATTCCTTCGGCACGGATGCCATCGATGCCGGGTGCCCCGGTTCAGATCCGGGTGCGGCGCAGGACGGCGTAGTTGTACATGGTCTGCAGCTCGCCCCGGGCGGCGGGGGTGAGGCGGCCCTCGCGGATCGCTCCGGCCAGCCGGCGGATGTCGCGCTTGGCATCGACCGACACGTTCCCGCTGGCCAGCAGCAGGTCGTACATCTGCTGCGGCGTGGCCTGTCCCAGCGGCGGAGGCCCGGCGGGCTCGGAATCGAAAGCCGCGGCGGCCACATCGGCGTCCTCGGGTGCGTTGGCGCGCACCGGCAGCAGCTTGCGCGGCAGGATGATGTCGCTCCAGGCCAGGCCGTGGGCGTTGAGCAGCCGGTTGAGCGCGGTGGTGGCGTTCAGCACCTCGCCGTCGCTGTCGCTGCCCAGCATGTTGATCAGCTTCAGAAGGCGCTCATAGTCGCCGGCGGTCATCTGGTCCAAGGCGGCCCTCCCAGGGCGTCTTCACGCTGTCTTAACAGTTTAGCGTCTTTTGCCGGGGAGGGGGACCAGGACGCAGAGGGGGGAGCACCGGCGGTCGGCGAAGAATGTTGAACGCCGGATCGGCAGGAACCCTCGGCTCTTCGGGGGCGGCGGCGACCGGCACGCAAAAACCGTCAAAAAAGCGCAGCAAGTGTTGTTGACAGCCCCGGGGGTAGCGAGTACACCACGGCCCTCGGCGCCGGGCGGCATTCACTTGAACCGCCCCGACGCCTCCCGGAGGGGGTGTAGCTCAGTTGGTTAGAGCGCTGGCCTGTCACGCCAGAGGCCGCGGGTTCGAGTCCCGTCACTCCCGCCACTCTTCGACATTGCGACGACGTCGGAAAGTTCCCCGCCCGGGGATCTGTCGCCATGCGCGAACGGCCGTTCCGCGCGCTTAAGCCGCGCCCCGAAATCGACCAACGGCCTTCCGAAACGGGTTGCACCGCACTATAGTCCGCCGCATTGTGCGGTGCGCGACCGAACCCGGTTCTGGATCGTGGTAAAACGGCACTAAAGCCGTAGAGATAAAAGGGGACTTCCCCATGAACGCCATGCTGACCGAATACCTGCCTATCCTGGTGTTCCTGGTGATCGCGATCGGACTGTCGGCCGTCATTGTGGCGGCCTCCTTCGTCGTCGGTCATCAGCGGCCCGATTCCGAAAAGCTCTCCGCCTACGAGTGCGGATTCGAGGCTTTCGATGATTCGCGCCGACAGTTCGACGTGCGGTTCTATCTGGTCGCCATCCTGTTCATCATCTTCGACCTCGAAGTGGCCTTCCTGTTCCCCTGGGCAGTTTCGCTGGGCGATATCGGGCTGTTCGGCTTCTGGTCGATGATGGCGTTCCTCGGGGTGCTGACGATCGGCTTCGTCTACGAGTGGAAGAAGGGAGCCCTGGAATGGGAGTGATGCAGTCCGACCGTCCGCTGCCGGCGGGCGCCGACCAGGACGCGGTCCTTTCCGCCGTCGGCGACGAGCTTCAGGAGAAGGGGTTCGTCGTCGCCCAGGCCGACAAACTGTTCAACTGGGCCCGCACCGGCTCGCTCTGGCCGATGACCTTCGGTCTGGCCTGCTGCGCGGTCGAGATGATGCACACCGCGGCCAGCCGCTACGACCTGGACCGCTTCGGGATCATTTTCCGGCCGTCGCCGCGCCAGTCCGACGTGATGATCGTCGCCGGCACGCTGACCAACAAGATGGCGCCCGCCCTGCGCAAGGTCTACGACCAGATGGCCGAGCCGCGCTGGGTCATTTCCATGGGCTCCTGCGCCAATGGCGGCGGCTATTACCACTATTCCTATTCCGTCGTGCGCGGCTGCGACCGGATCGTGCCGGTCGACATCTACGTGCCGGGCTGTCCGCCGACGGCTGAGGCGCTGCTGTACGGTGTGATGCAGCTCCAGCGTAAAATCCGCCGCACGGCGACGATCGCCCGCTGACCGCGGGTTCTGGGGCGCCCGCCGACCGCGGGCTCTGGGGAAAGACGGCGGGCTGCCGCCGCTAACAGCGAGGACGGGGCGAGCGACGACATGGAGACGGCGACGCCAAATCAGACGGCTACCGCGCTCAAAGAGCTGGCGGGCTATATCCAAGCCCAGCTCGGAAGCGACGTGAGCGAGGTGGCGATCAGCAACGGCGAGCTTTCGCTGCGCTGTGCCTCGAACAACCTGATCAAGGTCCTGACCTTCCTGCGCGACGACACCCAGTGCCAGTTCAAGGCGCTGATGGATCTGTGCGGCGTCGACCATCCGGAGCGCGAGCCCCGGTTCGACGTGGTCTACAACCTGCTCTCGATCAGCCAGAACACGCGCATCCGCCTGAAGACGGCGACCGACGAGAACACCCCGGTGCCGTCGGCCACTGCGGTCTTCCATTCCGCCAACTGGTGGGAGCGCGAGACCTGGGACATGTACGGCATCTTCTTCGCCGATCACCCGGACCTGCGTCGGATCCTCACCGATTACGGGTTCGAGGGCCATCCGATGCGCAAGGACTTCCCGCTGACCGGCTATGTCGAGGTCCGCTACGACGACGAGCAGAAGCGGGTCGTGTACGAGCCGGTGAAGCTGGTGCAGGAATTCCGGAATTTCGACTTCCTGAGCCCGTGGGAAGGCGCGCAGTCGCTGCTTCCGGGCGACGAGAAGGCCGATGAGAAGGCTGGGGAAGAGGCGGCGAGCTGATGGCCGAATCGCAGATCAAACCGCTCACCATGAACTTCGGGCCGCAGCACCCTGCGGCCCACGGCGTGCTGCGCCTGGTGCTGGAGATGGACGGCGAGGTGGTCGAGCGCGCCGACCCGCATATCGGCCTGCTGCACCGCGGCACCGAGAAGCTGATCGAGCACAAGACCTACCTGCAGGCGGTGCCGTATTTCGACCGGCTCGACTATGTGGCGCCGATGAACCAGGAGCATGCCTATGCCCTGGCCGTCGAGAAGCTGCTGGGGCTGGAGGTGCCGAAGCGCGGCCAGTACATCCGCGTGCTCTACGCCGAGATCGGCCGGCTGCTGAACCACCTGCTGAACATCACCACCTTCGCGCTCGACGTCGGCGCCATGACGCCGCTGCTCTGGGGCTTCGAGGAGCGCGAGAAGCTTATGGAGTTCTACGAGCGGGCCTCGGGCGCGCGGCTCCACGCGGCGTATTTCCGTCCAGGCGGCGTGCATCAGGACCTGCCGGCAGGGCTGCTGGAGGACATCAAGGCCTGGGCCGACAAGTTCCCCACCTTCATCGACGACCTTGAGAGCCTGCTGACCGGTAACCGGATCTTCAAGCAGCGCACCGTCGATATCGGCGTGGTGACGCGCGCGGAGGCCCTGGATCTGGGCTTCTCCGGTCCGGTGCTGCGCGGCGCCGGCGCGGCCTGGGATCTGCGGACGGCTCAGCCGTACGATTCGTACGAGGATTTCGACTTCGACATCCCCATCGGCAAGACCGGCGACTGCTATGCGCGCTACCTGGTCCGTGTCGAGGAGATGCGCCAGTCGCTTCGGATCATCCATCAGGTGATCGAGAAGATGCCGGACGGCCCGGTGAAGGCGCTGGACCGCAAGGTCACGCCGCCGAAGCGCGGCGAGATGAAGCGCTCGATGGAAGCGCTGATTCACCACTTCAAGCTCTACACCGAGGGCTATCACGTGCCCGCCGGCGAGACCTACACGGCGGTCGAGGCGCCGAAGGGCGAGTTCGGCGTGTTCCTGATGTCCGACGGAACCAACAAGCCGTACCGCTGCAAGATCCGCGCGCCGGGATTCGCCTTCCTGGCCGCCATGGACTTCCTGGGACGCGGACACATGCTGGCGGACACGGTGGCGATCATCGGGTCGCTGGACATCGTGTTCGGGGAGATCGACCGATGAGCACCAAACCGATCGCCGAGGCCCATCTCCAGCCGGCCAGCTTCGAGTGGACGGCGGAGAGCAAGGCGACGATCGAGAAGATCGTGGCGAAGTATCCCGCCGGCCGGCAGGCCAGCGCGGTGATCCCGCTGCTCGATCTCGCCCAGCGCCAGCACGACAACTGGATTCCGCTGAAGGCGATGGACACGATCGCGGCGACCCTGGACATGCCGCGCATCCGGGTCATGGAGGTGGCGACCTTCTATACGATGTTCAACCTCGCCCCGGTGGGGAAGTGGTTCCTGCAGGCC
This sequence comes from Candidatus Endolissoclinum sp., assembly GCA_965228445.1. Taxonomy (GTDB): domain Bacteria; phylum Pseudomonadota; class Alphaproteobacteria; order Thalassobaculales; family Thalassobaculaceae; genus Thalassobaculum. The sequence continues at coordinate 777,699 of OZ245813.1, forward strand.
TGCACCACGACCCCGTGCTGGCTGCGCGGGTCGGACGACGTGATGCGCTGCATCAAGGACAAGCTCGGCCTGTCGAAGAACTACACCACCACGGCGGACGGACAGTTCACGCTGCTCGAGGTCGAGTGTCTCGGCGTCTGCGCCAATGCGCCGGTCGTGCAGGTGAACGACGATGTCTACGAGGACCTGGACTACGAGCTGACGGCCAGGCTGATCGACGACCTGAAGGCCGGCAAGGGGCCCGAGGTCGGCTCGATGTCCGGCCGCAAGGGTTCGATGTCCAAGGACGGCCCGACCTCGCTGGTCTCGCTGAAGGACAGCGACGGGGTGCCGGCCTGGTTCGCCGAGAAACAGGCCTCTGCCGGCGGAGACGATTGAGATGCTGAAGGACGAAGATCGCATCTTCACCAACCTCTACGGTTGGTTCGACCCGAGCCTCGCCGGTGCGCGCAAGCGCGGCGACTGGTCCAACACCAAGGAGATCCTCGCCATGTCCCCGGAGGACGTGGTCGAGGTGATCAAGGCGTCCGGCCTGCGCGGCCGCGGCGGGGCGGGCTTCCCGACCGGCCTGAAGTGGTCCTTCATGCCGAAGGAAGTGAAGGACAAGCCGCATTACCTGGTGGTCAATGCCGACGAGTCGGAGCCCGGTACCTGCAAGGACCGGGAGATCATGCGCCACGATCCGCACAAGCTGATCGAGGGCTGCGTGGTCGGCGGCTACGCCATGCGCGCCCGGGCTGCCTACATCTATATCCGCGGCGAGTTCTACAACGAGGCCGTGGCCCTGCAGCGCGCCATCGACGAGGCGTATGACGCGGGGCTGATCGGCAAGAACGCCTGCGGCTCGGGCTACGATTTCGACGTGGTCCTGCACCGCGGCGCCGGCGCCTATATCTGCGGCGAGGAGACCGCGCTGCTGGAGTCGCTGGAAGGCAAGAAGGGCCAGCCGCGCCTGAAGCCGCCGTTCCCGGCGGGTGTGGGCCTGTACGGCTGCCCGACCACGGTGAACAACGTCGAGTCTATCGCCGTCACGCCGACGATCATGCGCCGGGGTGCGGAGTGGTTCGCCGGCATCGGCCGCCCTAAGAATGCGGGCCCTAAGATCTTCTCGATCTCCGGCCACGTGAACAATCCGTGCAATGTCGAGGAAGAGCTCGGCATTCCGCTGCGCGAGCTGATCGAGAAGCATGCCGGCGGCGTGATCGGCGGCTGGGACAACCTGCTGGCGGTGATCCCGGGCGGCTCCTCGGTGCCGCTGATGCCGAAATCGACCTGCGACGAGATCCTCATGGACTTCGATTCGCTGCGCGAGGTCCGCTCGGGCCTCGGCACCGCGGCGGTCATCGTCATGAACAAGCAGACCGACGTGGTGAAGGCGATCGCCCGGTTGAGCGCCTTCTACAAGCACGAGAGCTGCGGCCAGTGCACCCCGTGCCGCGAGGGCACCGGCTGGATGTACCGGGTGATGCAGCGCATGGTGCGCGGCGAGGCGGATGTCGACGAGATCGACACGCTGGAGGAGGTGACCCGCCAGGTGGAGGGTCACACGATCTGCGCATTGGGTGACGCGGCCGCATGGCCGATCCAGGGCCTGATCCGGCATTTCCGGCCGGAGATGGAGCGTCGGATCGCGGCGCATAAGGCGGGGCAGCCGGTGACGGCGACCGCCCAGGCCGCCGAGTAACGGCCAGGAACGGTCGGGAGAGAGCACGATGCCGAAGCTGACAGTCGACGGAATTGAGGTCGAGGTCCCCCAGGGAGCCACCGTTCTGCAGGCCTGCGAGGCGGCGGGCGCCGAGGTGCCGCGCTTCTGTTTCCACGACCGCCTGTCGGTCGCGGGCAACTGCCGCATGTGCCTGGTGGAGATGGAGAAGGCGCCGAAGCCGATCGCGTCCTGCGCCTTCCCGGCCGGCGATGGCATGGTGATCCACACCACGTCCGACGTCGCCCGCAAGGCCCAGAAGGGCACGATGGAGTTCCTGCTGATCAACCACCCGCTGGATTGCCCGATCTGCGACCAGGGCGGCGAGTGCGACCTGCAGGACCAGGCCATGGGCTATGGCTATCACTCGACGCGCTACGACGAGAACAAGCGCGCGGTGACCGACAAGTACATGGGCCCGCTGGTCAAGACGATCATGACCCGTTGCATCCACTGCACGCGGTGTGTGCGCTTCTCGACCGAGATCGCCGGCGTGACCGACATGGGCATGCTGAACCGCGGCGAGGACGCCGAGATCACTACCTATCTGGAGAAGGCGCTCGACAGCGAGCTGTCGGCCAACGTGATCGACCTGTGCCCGGTCGGCGCCCTGACCTCCAAGCCCTATGCCTTCGTCGCCCGCCCGTGGGAGCTGAAGAAGACCGAGACCATCGACGTGATGGACGCGGTCGGCTCCAACATCCGGGTGGACGCCCGCGGCGCCGAGGTGCTGCGCGTGCTGCCGCGGCTGCACGAGGACGTCAACGAGGAGTGGATCTCCGACAAGACCCGCTATGCCTGCGACGGCCTGAAGCGCCAGCGGCTGGACCGGCCGTACGTCCGCAAGGACGGCAAGCTGCAGCCGGCGAGCTGGCCCGAGGCCTTCGCCGCCGTGGCCGGCGCCATGAAGGGCCTGAAGGGCGACCAGATGGCCGCCATCGCCGGCGACACGGTCGATGCCGAGGCGATGTACGCGCTGAAGCGCCTGATGGGCGATCTGGGCAGCGCCAATATCGACTGCCGCCAGGACGGGGCGAAGATCGGCGGCGGTGCCCGCGCCGGTCACCTGTTCAACACCACCATCGCCGGGATCGAGGAGGCGGACGCCATCCTGCTGGTTGGCACCAACCCGCGCTGGGAAGCGGCGCTGGTCAACGCCCGCATTCGCAAGCGCTGGATGGCCGGCCCGGTCGCCATCGGCCTGATCGGCGCGCCGGTCGACCTGACCTACGACTACGAGCATCTGGGCGCGGGTCCGAAGACCCTGGCCGAGGTCGCCGACGGCACCCACACCTTCGCCAAGGTGCTGGCCGACGCCAAGAAGCCGATGGTCATCGTCGGCATGGGTGCGCTGGCCCGCGCGGACGGTGCCGCGGTGCTGGCCGCCGCCCGCAAGATCGCCGACGACACCGGCATGATCGTCGCCGCCGCGAGCGACGACGACGGCAACGAGATCCCGGGCTGGAACGGCTTCAACGTCCTGCACACCGCCGCCTCGCGCGTCGCGGGCCTGGACATGGGCTTCCTGCCGGGCGAGGGCGGCCGCGACGTGGCCGGCATCGTCGAGGGGGCGACGTCGGGGGCGGTCAAGCTGGTCTATCTGCTGGGGGCGGACGAGGTCGACGGCGATTTCGGCGACGCCTTCGTGGTCTATCAGGGCCATCACGGCGACAAGGGTGCCCATGGCGCCGACGTGATCCTGCCCGGGGCGGCCTATACCGAGAAGGACGGGCTCTACGTCAATACCGAGGGCCGGATCCAGATGGGCGTGGCGGCGACCTTCCCGCCGGGCGAGGCCCGCGAGGACTGGAAGATCCTGCGCGCGCTGTCCGAGGCGGTCGGCAAGACGCTTCCCTTCACCACGCTGGAGGATGTGCGCTCGGCGCTGCGCGGCGACCATCCGACCTTCGCCGCCATCGACACGATCGAGCCGGCCGAGTGGGGCGCCTTCGGTGCCGCCGGCGCGACGGACGACACGCCGTTTGCGTATCCGGTCGATAACTTCTACATGACCGACCCGATCAGCCGCGCGTCGAAGACGATGGCCGAGTGCACGGAAGCCTTCGTGCTGCCGAAGCGTGCCGGCGCGGCGACCGGAACGGACGGATGAGCGGCGGGGCAGGGCGCGGGTAATGGAGTTCATCGATACATACGTGATCCCGGGCGCGATCATCGTCGCCCAGATCCTGGCCTTGGTCGTGCCGCTGCTGGTGGCGGTGGCCTATCTGACCTTCTTCGAGCGCAAGGTCATCGGTGCGATTCAGCTCCGCAAGGGGCCGAACGTGGTCGGGCCGTTCGGCCTGTTCCAGCCGTTCGCCGACGCGCTGAAGCTGCTGTCGAAGGAGACCATCCTGCCGGCCGGCGCCAACAAGGTGATCTTCCTGCTGGCGCCGATGCTGACCTTCATCCTCAGCCTGATCGCCTGGGCGGTGATCCCGTTCGACGAGGGCATGGTGCTGGCCGACATCAATGTCGGCGTGCTGTACCTGTTCGCGATCAGCTCGCTCGGCGTCTACGGCGTCATCATGTCGGGCTGGGCGTCGAACTCGAAATACGCCTTCCTCGGCGCCCTGCGCTCGGCGGCGCAGATGGTCTCCTACGAGGTTTCCATCGGCTTCGTGATCATCACCGTGCTGCTCTGCGTCGGCTCGCTGAACCTGACCGCCATCGTCGAGGCGCAGCGCACCGTATGGTTCGCCATCCCGCTGCTGCCGATGTTCGTGGTGTTCTTCATCTCGGCCCTGGCCGAGACCAACCGCGCGCCGTTCGATCTGCCGGAAGGCGAGTCCGAGCTGGTCGCCGGATACTTCGTCGAATACTCGTCGATGAGCTTCGCGCTCTTCTTCCTCGGCGAATACGCCAACATGATCCTGATGAGCGGCATTACCGTCGTGCTGTTCCTCGGCGGCTGGCTGGCACCGTTCGACATCGCCCCGTTCAACTGGGTCCCGGGTCCGATCTGGTTCATCCTGAAGATCTCCCTGGTCCTGTTCGTCTTCTTGTGGGTCCGCGCCACGTTCCCGCGCTATCGCTACGATCAGCTCATGCGTCTCGGCTGGAAGGTCTTCCTGCCCCTGTCGCTGCTGTGGGTGGTGATCACCGCCGGCGTGCTGGTGACCTTCGACTGGGTTCCGTGAGGAAAGGAAGAGGCTGAGCCATGGCTTCCGTCCAATACCGCGCCAAGAGCATGCTGCTGGCCGAGCTGGTCAGCGGAATGGCGCTGACGCTGAAGTACTTCTTCCGTCCCAAGGTGACGCTGAACTACCCCTATGAGAAGGGGCCGCTCAGCCCGCGCTTCCGGGGCGAGCACGCGCTGCGCCGCTATCCGAACGGCGAGGAGCGCTGCATCGCGTGCAAGCTGTGCGAGGCGATCTGCCCGGCCCAGGCCATCACCATCGAGGCCGAGCCGCGGGCCGACGGGTCGCGCCGCACCACGCGCTACGACATCGACATGACGAAGTGCATCTACTGCGGCTTCTGCCAGGAAGCCTGCCCGGTGGACGCCATCGTCGAAGGACCGAATTTCGAGTTCGCGACGGAGACCCGCGAGGAGCTGTTCTACAACAAGGACAAGCTGCTCGCGAACGGCGACCGCTGGGAAGTCGAGATCAGCCGGAACCTGACGGCCGACGCGCCGTACCGCTGAGCGCGGGCCGGTTGGTTTAGGTAACGGATTAAGAATGCGGGATAACCGATTGTTTTTGATCGGTGACGGGTCGAAAGACCGGGGAAAGGGATCGGCATGGCTCTACAGGCCTTAGTCTTCTACCTGTTCGCCTTCGTGGCGGTTGCATCGGGCGTGATGGTCGTCACATCGCGCAATCCGGTGCATTCGGTGCTGTTCCTCATCCTGGCCTTCTTCAACGCCGCCGGCCTCTTCGTCCTGATGGGCGCCGAGTTCCTGGCGATGATCCTGGTCGTCGTCTATGTCGGCGCCGTCGCGGTGCTGTTCCTGTTCGTGGTCATGATGCTCGACATCAACTTCGTCGAGCTGCGCCAGGGCTTCGCGCGCTATCTGCCGATCGGCGGGCTGATCGGCCTGGTGCTGCTGGCCGAGTTGATCCTGGTGGTGGGCGTGTGGAGCTTCGCGCCGGAGGTCACGGTGACCGCCGCGTCGCCCATTCCGACCGAAGTGACCAATACCGAGGCGCTCGGGCAGGTGATCTACACCCACTACGTCCTGGCCTTCCAGACCGCCGGCCTCGTGCTGCTGGTCGCCATGATCGGGGCCATCGTGCTGACCCTGCGCCAGCGTCCGGGCGTCAAGCGCCAGTCGATCGACAAGCAGAACCTGCGCCGTCCCGAGGATGTCGTGGAAGTCGTCAAGGTGACCCGCGGGGGAGGGGTCTGACATGGAAATCGCTCTGGGCCATTACCTGACGGTCGCCGCGATCCTGTTCACCCTCGGGATCTTCGGCATCTTCCTGAACCGGAAGAACGTGATCATCATCCTGATGTCGGTCGAGCTCATGCTGCTGGCCGTCAACATCAACTTCGTGGCGTTCTCCACCCAGCTCGGCGATCTGGCCGGCCAGGTCTTCGCGGTGTTCGTGCTGACGGTCGCCGCGGCCGAGGCGGCCATCGGCCTCGCCATCCTGGTGGTGTTCTTCCGCAACCGCGGGTCCATCGCCGTCGACGACATCAATCTGATGAAGGGCTGAGCCGATGTACGCCGCCATCGTCTTTCTTCCGCTCATCGGCGCGCTGATCGCCGGGTTCGGAAACAAGAAACTGGGGGATCGGGGCGCGCAGATCGTGACCTGCGCCACCATGCTGACCTCGGCCGTGCTGGGCATCGTCGCCTTCTGGGAAGTCGCCCTGCAGGGCAACGCCCAGACCGTGGAGCTCTTCACCTGGATCGACAGCGGCAGCTTCGAGGCGAGCTGGGCGCTGCGCTGGGACACGCTGACCGCCGTGATGGTGATCGTGGTCACCGTCGTGTCGTCCTGCGTGCACGTCTATTCCGTCGGCTACATGAGCCACGATCCCTCGATCCCGCGGTTCATGGCCTATCTGTCGTTCTTCACCTTCGCCATGCTGATGCTGGTGACCTCCGACAACCTGATCCAGATGTTCTTCGGCTGGGAGGGCGTGGGTGTCGCCTCCTACCTGCTGATCGGGTTCTGGTACGACCGGCCGTCGGCCAATGCGGCCGCGATCAAGGCCTTCGTGGTCAACCGGGTCGGCGATTTCGGCTTCGCGCTCGGCATCTTCGGCTGCTTCCTGCTGTTCGACGCGGTGAATTTCGACGCGATCTTCGCCGCCGCGCCGGAGATGGCCGGGACCACCTTCGACTTCCTGTGGTTCACCGATGTCGACGCGCTGACGGTGATCGCCATCCTGCTGTTCATCGGCGCCATGGGTAAGTCGGCCCAGCTCGGCCTGCACACCTGGCTGCCGGACGCCATGGAGGGCCCGACTCCGGTCTCCGCGCTGATCCACGCCGCCACCATGGTGACCGCCGGCGTGTTCCTGGTCGCGCGCATGTCGCCGCTATTCGAATACGCCCCGACCGCCCTGGTCGTCGTCACCGTGGTCGGAGCCGCCACCGCGTTCTTCGCGGCGACGGTCGGCACCACCCAGAACGACATCAAGCGGGTGATCGCCTATTCGACCTGTTCGCAGCTCGGCTACATGTTCTTCGCGCTCGGCGTGTCGGCCTATCCGGCGGCGATCTTCCACCTGATGACCCACGCCTTCTTCAAGGCGCTGCTGTTCCTGTCGGCCGGCTCGGTGATCCACGCCCTGCACGACGAGCAGGACATGCGGAACATGGGCGGCATCTGGCGCAAGATCCCGTGGACCTATGCCATGTTCTGGATCGGCAGCCTGGCGCTGGCCGGCATCCCGTTCTTCGCCGGCTACTACTCCAAGGACATGATCCTGGAGTCCGCCTTCGCCGCCCATACGGGTGCGGGCACCTTCGCCTTCTGGGCCGGCATCGTCGCCGCGCTGCTGACCGCGTTCTATTCCTGGCGTCTGCTGTTCATGACCTTCCACGGCAAGCCGCGGATGGACCAGCACACCTTCGACCATGCCCATGAGTCGCCGCCGGTGATGCTGGTTCCTCTGATCGTCCTGGCGATCGGCGCGATCTTCAGCGGCTTCATCGGCTACGAGTATTTCGTCGGCCACGAGATGGACGCCTTCTGGGGCGCCTCCATCAAGATCCTAGAAGAGAACAACGTGATCGAGGCGGCGCACCATTCGCCGACCTGGGTCAAGCTGGCGCCGCTGGTGGTCGGCATCATCGGGATCGGCGCGGCCTATGTGGCCTATATCCTGAACCCGGGCATCCCGGCGAAGGTCGCCGGCGCGATCCGCCCGGTCTACCTGTTCCTGCTGAACAAGTGGTACTTCGACGAGCTGTACGACTGGCTGTTCGTGAAGCGCTCCTGGCAGGCCGGGCTGGCGTTCTGGAAGACCGGCGACGGCACCATCATCAATGGTTTCGGTCCGGACGGCGTGAGCGCCATGACCCGCTGGTGCGCGGGGCAGGTGGCCCGGCTGCAGACCGGTTACCTCTATCACTACGCATTCGCCATGCTGATCGGTGTCGTGGCGCTGGTCTCCTGGTACCTGGCCTTCGGGGGTTGAGCTGATGCTCGAGCAATGGCTTCTGACGATCGTGACGTTCGGCCCCCTGCTTGGGGTGGCGTTCATTCTGACGGTCCGCGGCACCCCGGAGCAGGTCGCGAGTTCCTCGCGCTGGCTGGCCTTGGTGGCCTCCGGCTCGGTGTTCCTGATCTCGCTGCTGATCCTGACCTATTTCGACCCGGCCTCCGCTGAGTTCCAGCTGGTCCAGAAGGTCGAGTGGATCCCGGGCTCGTCGATCGCCTATCACATGGGCGTGGACGGGATCTCGGTGTGGTTCGTGCTGCTGTCGACCCTGCTGACGCCGATCTGCATCCTGGCGAGCTGGGAAGCGGTGCAGAAGCGGGTGCGCGAGTACATGATCGCCTTCCTGGTCCTGGAGACCATGATGGTGGGCATGTTCTGCGCCCTGGACATCTTCCTGTTCTACATCTTCTTCGAAGCCGTCCTGATCCCGATGTTCCTGATCATCGGCGTGTGGGGCGGGGCGCGCCGGGTCTATGCCGCGTTCAAGTTCTTTCTGTACACCCTGGCCGGCTCGGTGCTGATGTTGCTGGCCATTCTGGCGATGTACTGGCAGGCCGGCACGACCGACATCCCGACGCTGATGGCCACCCGTTTCCTGCCGGAGCTGCAGACCTGGCTGTGGCTGGCATTCTTCGCCTCCTTCGCGGTGAAGGTGCCGATGTGGCCGGTGCATACCTGGCTGCCGGACGCCCACGTGGAGGCGCCGACCGCCGGCTCCGTCATCCTGGCCGGCGTGCTGCTGAAGATGGGCGGCTACGGCTTCCTGCGGTTCTCGATCCCGATGTTCCCGGAGGCCTCCGCGGATTTCGCGCCGCTGGTCTACACGCTGAGCGTCGTGGCGGTGATCTACACCTCGCTGGTGGCGCTGGTGCAGCAGGACATGAAGAAGCTGATCGCCTATTCGTCGGTCGCCCATATGGGCTTCGTGACGGTCGGCATGTTCACCATGACCACCCAGGGGGTGGAGGGCTCGATCTTCCAGATGCTGTCCCACGGCATCGTGTCGGGCGCGCTCTTCCTCTGCGTCGGCGTGGTCTATGACCGCATGCACACCCGCGAGATCGACGCCTATGGCGGGCTGGCGGAGAACATGCCGCGCTACGCCCTGATCTTCATGCTGTTCATGATGGCCTCGGTCGGCCTGCCCGGCACCTCCGGCTTCGTCGGCGAGCTGTTGATCCTGGCCGGCGCGTTCCAGGCCAATACCTGGCTGGCGGCCTTCACCGCCACCGGCCTGATCCTGGGGGCGGCCTACATGCTCTATCTCTACCGCCGGGTCATTTTCGGCAAGCTGGAGAAGGAGCAGCTCAAGGCGCTGCTGGATCTCAGCCCGCGGGAGATCGCGGTGTTCGCGCCGCTGGTCATCCTGGTGCTGTGGATGGGCATCTATCCTTCGACCTTCACCGACCTGATGTCGGCTTCGGTGGAGAACCTGATCACGAATTACAAGGTGGCGCTCGGCGAAGCCGGCACCGCCCTGGCGGCCCGCTAAAGCGGCCGGGAGCACGGATATGGACGCGGCAACGACCCTTCCGATCATGGCGCCGGCCTCGGCGGAGATCTTTCTGGCCATCGCCGGCCTGGCACTGCTCATGGCGGGCGTGTTCAAGGGCGAGGGCAGCCTGAAGACCCTGTCCTGGGCGACCATCGCCGCCCTGGCGGTCGCGGCCGTCCTGGTGGTGGTCAAGGGCGGCGAGGCGCTCGCCTTCCAGGGCCTGTTCGTCACCGACGGCTTCGCGCAGTACGCCAAGATCCTGATCCTGCTGGGATCGGCCTTCTCGATCGTCCTGTCGCTCGGCTATCTGGAGCGCGAGCAGGCCGGGCGGTTCGAGTATCCGGTGCTGATCCTGTTCGCCACGCTCGGCATGATGCTGATGGTCTCCGCCAAGGACCTGATCATGCTGTACATGGGCCTGGAGCTGCAGAGCCTGGCGCTGTACGTGGTCGCCTCGATCCGGCGCGACACGCTGAAATCCACCGAAGCCGGTCTGAAGTACTTCGTCCTCGGCGCGCTCAGCTCGGGCATGCTGCTGTACGGCTGCTCGATGATCTACGGCTTCACCGGCACCACCAGCTTCGAGATCCTGGCCAGCGTGCTCGGCACCGGCGAGGCGCCGTCCACCGGCCTGGTCGTCGGTCTGGTGTTCCTGGTCTGCGGCCTCGCCTTCAAGGTCTCCGCCGTGCCGTTCCACATGTGGACGCCGGACGTGTACGAGGGGGCCCCGACCCCGGTGACCGCGCTGTTCGCCGTCGCCCCGAAGGTCGCCGCCCTCGCGCTGTTCCTGCGGGTCATGGTCGATCCGTTCGGCGACCTGGTCGCCTCCTGGCAGCAGGTCGTGGTGTTCGTCTCGCTCGCCTCCATGGTGGTGGGCGCGCTCGCCGCGATCATGCAGACCAACATCAAGCGGCTGATGGCCTACAGCTCGATCGGCCACATGGGCTACGCCCTGGTCGGGCTCGCCGCCGGCACCGAGGCCGGGGTGACGGGCGTCATGATCTACCTGGCGACCTACATCTTCATGAACATCGGCACCTTCGCCGTGATCCTCGGCATGCGCCGCGACGGCCGCCTGGTGGAGAACCTGTCGGATCTCGCCGGCCTGTCGCGCACCCATCCGATGATGGCGCTGGCGCTGATGATCTTCATGTTCTCCATGGCCGGCATTCCGCCGCTCGCGGGCTTCTTCGGCAAGTGGTACGTGTTCATGTCGGCGCTCGACGCGGGTCTCTACGGCCTCGCCGTGGTCGGCGTCCTGGCGAGCGTGATCGGTGCGTTCTACTATCTGCGGATCGTGAAGATCATGTATTTCGACGAGGCGCAGCAGCCGCTCGACGGGGCGGTCGCCGGCGACCTTCGGCTGATCCTGTACGGCTCGGCCGTGGTGACGGTGCTGTTCTTCCTCGCCCTGTCGCCGATCTACGATACCGCCGCCGCCGCTGCCGCCAGCCTGATCGGGGCATGATCCCCGCCGGGTGCGCGGCGATCCGGCGACCGATCCGGTGAAGGCCACGTCCGGGACTGACAGATGCTGCTGGTGATCGACTGCGGCAACACCAACACGGTGTTCGCCGTCTATGAGAACGGGCGCGAGGAGGCGATCGGCTCCTGGCGCACCTCGACCAATGCCGACCGGACGGCGGACGAATATGCCGTCTGGCTGACCCAGCTCATGGCCCTGAACGACCTGGCCACGGACGGCATCGACAGCGTCATCATCGCCACCGTGGTGCCGGCGACGCTGTTCAACCTGAAGACCCTGTGCCGCAAGCATTTCGGCATCGATCCCATGGTGGTCGGCGAGCATCCGACCACGCTCGGCATCGAGGTCCGCATCGACCGGCCCGAGGAGGTCGGCGCCGACCGGGTTGTCAACGCGGTCGCGGCGCGCAAGCTCTATGGCGGTCCGCTGATCATCGTCGATTTCGGCACGGCCACGACCTTCGACGTCGTGGACGAGGATGGCGGCTATGCCGGCGGCATCATCTGTCCGGGCATCAACCTCAGCCTGGACGCGCTGTATATGGCGGCGGCCCAGCTCCCCCGGGTGGCGATCCGGCCGCCGGAACGGATGCCCGGCGACAACGACCCGGTCCGGGTGATCGGCAAGAACACGCGGGCGGCGATGCATTCCGGGATCTTCTGGGGTTATGTGGCGATGATCGAGGGCCTGGTCTCTCGCATCCGCACCGAATACGGCCGGCCGATGAAGGTGGTCGGCACCGGGGGGCTGGCGGCGCTGTTCGCCGACTGGACCTCGGTCATCGAAATCGTGGACGACGACCTGACATTGGCGGGATTACGCATGATACATGACAAGAACCGCGCGCAGACGGGATCTGCATGACCCTGACGCTCGATCCGAACGACGACGACCTGTACTTCCTGCCGCTCGGCGGGTCCGACGAGATCGGGATGAACGTCAACCTGTACGGCTATGCCGGACAGTGGCTGATGGTCGATCTCGGCATCACCTTCGGCGACGACACCACGCCGGGCGTGGACGTCATCCTGCCGGACATCTCGTCCATCGAACCGCATCGCGACAAGCTCTGCGGCCTGCTGCTGACCCATGGGCACGAGGACCATATCGGCGCCGTGCCGTATCTGTGGGAGCGGCTCGGCTGCCCGATCTACTGCACGCCGTTCACCGCCTCGCTGGTGCGCCGCAAGCTGGTCGATGCCGGGCTGCTGGAGAAGGTGGACCTGATCGAGATCCCGGTCGCCGGCACGGCGGTCGTCGGCCCGTTCGAGGTCGAGATGATCCGGGTGACCCACTCGATCCCGGAGCCGAACATGATCGTCCTGCGCTGCGGCGCCGGCACGGTCGTGCATAGCGGCGACTGGAAGTTCGACCCCACGCCCTTCGTCGGCAAGCCGACCGATTTCGACGCCATCCGAGCCGTCGGCGAGGAGGGGGTGCTGGCGCTGATGGGCGACAGCACCAACGTCTTCGTGCCCGGCCGCACCGGCTCGGAGGCCGAGGTCCGCATGGCGATGACCGAGCTGTTCGCCCAGTACGACGGCAAGGGCCGGATCGCGGTCGCCTGCTTCGCCTCGAATGTCGCCCGGCTGGAGAGCATCGCCGTGGCGGCGGCCGCCAACGACCGGCAATGCGCCCTGGTTGGCCGGTCGCTGTGGCGAATGCACGACGCGGCCAAGGAGAACGGCTATCTCCAGGACGCCCCGACCTTCGTGAAGGAGGACGAGGCCGGCTACTTCCCGGAGGACAAGATCGTGCTGATCTGCACCGGCAGCCAGGGCGAGTCCCGGGCGGCCCTGGCGCGGATCTCCGACGGCGCCCATCCACATGTCTCGCTCGGCGACGGCGATATCTGCGTCTTCTCCTCGCGCCAGATCCCCGGCAACGAGCGGGCGATCGCCCGGGTGCAGAACCGGCTGTCGGCCCGCGGGGTGGAGATCATCACCACCGAGGACCAGCCCGGCATTCATGTCTCCGGCCACCCCGCCCGCGAGGAGCTGGCCGAGATGTACCAGATGCTGCGGCCGCAGATCGCCATCCCGGTGCACGGCGACGCCCGCCATCTGCGCGAGCACGCCCGGCTGGCCAAGGCCTGCCAGGTGCCGGAGACCGTGGTGCCGTCGAACGGCAGCCTGATCCGCCTGTCGGCCGGCCATGCCGAGATCGTCGAGTGGGTGGAAGGCGAGGGGGCCCAGGTCGTCGATGACGGCCAGATCCTCGGCCTGCAGTCGGAAACCTTGCGCGACCGGCGGCGGATGCTGCACAACGGGGCGGCGACGGTCACCCTGGTGCTGGATGCCAAGGGCGCCCTGCAGGCGGATCCCATCGTCTCCCTGGTCGGCATTGCCGATCCGGAGGACGCCGAGGATGTCGCCCTGGACGCCGCCGAGGCGGTCGAGGAGGCCCTGCGCAAGCTGTCGAACCGCGACCGGCGCGACGACGAGGCCGTGCGCGAGGCCGCCCGGCGCAGGGTGCGGCGCATCGTGCGGGACGAGTTCAACAAGCGCCCGGTGACCGACGTCCATATCGTGAGGATCTGACGGAGCCCGAAGCCATGATCGGCCGATTGAACCATGTCGCCATCGCCGTTCCCGACCTGGAGGCGGCCACCGCGACCTACCGCGATACCCTGGGGGCGGCGGTTTCGCAGCCGCTGGACCTGCCGGAGCATGGCGTGACTGTGGTGTTCGTCGAGCTGCCGAACACCAAGATCGAGCTGCTGCACCCGCTGGGCGACGGCTCGCCGATCGCCGGCTTCCTGGAGAAGAACGCGTCGGGCGGCATCCACCATGTCTGCTACGAGGTCGACGACATCCTCGCCGCCCGCGACCGGCTGAAGACCGAGGGCGCGCGGGTGCTGGGCGACGGGGAGCCGAAGATCGGCGCCCATGGCAAACCGGTCCTGTTCCTGCACCCCAAGGACTTCACCGGCACCCTGGTCGAACTCGAGCAGGTCTGAGCCCGGCCATGGATCTCGTTTCCGGACTCGTCGTCTACGTCATCCTGTGGTGGTGGGTGCTGTTCATGACCCTGCCGGTCGGCGTGCGCCGCCAGGCAGAGGTGCAGCCCGGCAACGACGTCGGCGCCCCGCAGAAGGCGATGCTCCCGGTGAAACTGATCGCCACCACGGTGATCGCCGCGGTTCTGTGGGTGATCGTCGACCAGATCATCCGCTCCGATCTGATCTCTTTCCGCGAGATGATCCAGGACTGGATGGCCGGGTAGGGACGGGCCGTGCGGGGGCGACGCGCTCCCGTCGCCTCTGCCGTCGTCGTTTCCCTTTCATTGTCCCGGTCGGGCAACCGCGCGTGCGCCCACGTTGCCGTCCGCATGACCCGGTCTTCCCGCCTGGACGTCTTCCGGGAGTGCGCCGCGGCTGCAAGTGGCGCCTGCGAAGGCGACTCACGGCGATTTCCGGCGTTCCAGCCGCTCTTTTTCCGGTTTCCGGCACAACATTGCGAAGAGGAATGCGGAGGAGGGCGGCTGCTGCAGCGCGGAATCTTGTTGCGATGCACAATAGTGTGCCAAACACCCGCCGCTTTAAGTGACAATTGCACAAAAAATATACATACGTATGTTTTTTGCCAAAAAAAAGAGCGGCTGAGGCGATAAAGCCTTGCCACTCCCTTTCGTGAGTCCTATTTTCTCACCGTGATCGTTGGCGATCACATACGCCTGATGGCGTTTCCTCCCTAAACTCGGGCCGTGCCGGCTACGCCGGTGCGGTCTTTTCTTTGCCCGCGAAAGATAGGGGATCACGCCGGGCGCGTCGACCAAAAAAAGCGCTTTGCGGACAATTTTTGAACACGTTCGCATCCTAACGAGTATGTTTGTATCTCGCTGTTAGGAGAAACGGTCATGGTCGCGCCTCGCTTTCCGTTCAGAAGGTCGTCGGAACGCGCGAAGCGCCTGTTCCTGGCTGCAACCGTCGGTGCCTGCGCGCTGCTGTTCCATGATTCGGACGCCCGGGCCTCGACCATCACCGTGACGGCGGCCGACTGCCAGCGCCTGATCCGTCACCAGCCGAGCGCCGATGTGGCCTATACGCCGGGCGTCGACGCCAAGGGCAATCCGGTCGCGCCGGCCGACCTGCCGGGAGCGGTGACGATCAAGACCCCGAGCGAGGTGACCTTCGACGTCAGCTACGACCTGCTGTCCAATTTCGGGGTGACGACCGATACGGCGCTGGCGCCGCGCGGCGAGGCGGTGGTCGGGACGGTGACGTACGATCTGCTGTCCGGCGCGCTGACCTTCAACGGTGAGCGGCTCGACGCCGCCGAGACCGCGGCGCTGAGCGAATTATGCAAGGCGGCGCAGGCGCAGTAGTTACCCATCCGTAATCCTGACGCATGTCAGGAGGACGGGGAGGGGTGACGGGGGACAGAGACCAGCTCCCGGACGTCGGCCAGGCACGGGGAAAGAAAAAGGGCCCCGCCGCAGCGGAGCCCTTCGTCTTGCATCCGGTCGGGCGTGGCTCAGCCGGTGAACGCCTGCAGGCCGGTCTGGGCACGGCCGAGGATCAGGGCGTGCACGTCGTGGGTGCCCTCGTAAGTGTTCACGGCCTCCAGGTTCAGCACGTGACGGATCACGCCGTACTCGTCGGAGATGCCGTTGCCGCCGTGCATGTCGCGGGCCATGCGGGCGATGTCGAGCGCCTTGCCGCAGGAGTTGCGCTTGGCGAGGGAGATCGCCTCCGGCGCACCGCGGCCCTGGTCCAGCAGATGACCCAGACGCAGGCAGGCCTGCAGGCCGATGGTGATCTCGGTCTGCATGTCGGCCAGCTTCTTCTGGATCAGCTGGTTGGCGGCCAGCGGCCGGCCGAACTGGGTGCGCTCCATGGTGTAGTCGCGGGCGGCGTGCCAGCAGGCCTCGGCCGCGCCCAGCGCGCCCCAGGAGATGCCGTAACGGGCCTTGTTCAGGCAGCCGAACGGGCCGCCCAGGCCGGAGATGTTCGGCAGCAGGTTCTCTTCCGGCACGAAGACGTCGTCCATCACGATCTCGCCGGTGATGGAGGCGCGCAGGCTGAACTTGCCCTCGATCTTCGGAGCGGACAGACCCTCCATGCCCTTCTCGAGCACGAAGCCGCGGATCTTGCCGTCCTCGGTCTTTCCCCAGACCACGAACACGTCGGCGATCGGCGAGTTGGTGATCCACATCTTCGCGCCCGACAGCTTGTAGCCGCCGTCGACCTTCACCGCGCGGGTCTTCATGCCGCCCGGATCGGAGCCGTGATCCGGCTCGGTCAGGCCGAAGCAGCCGACCCACTCGCCGCTGGCGAGCTTCGGCAGGTACTTCTTGCGCTGCTCCTCGGAGCCGTAGGTGTAGATCGGGTGCATCACCAGGCTGGACTGCACGCTCATCGCCGAGCGGTAGCCGGAATCGACCCGCTCGACCTCGCGGGCGATCAGGCCGTAGCAGACGTGGTTCACGCCGGCGCCGCCGTATTCCTCGGGGATGGTGGCGCCGAGCAGGCCCAGTTCGCCCATCTCGGTCATGATGTCGCGGTCGAAGGTCTCGTGGCGGAATCCCTCGGTGACCCGGGACAGCAGCTTGTCCTGACAGTAGTCGCGGGCCGCGTCTCGGATCATCCGCTCTTCTTCGGTGAGCTGGTCGTCGAGCAGGAGCGGATCATCCCAGGCGAAATCGGGACGCTTCTTGATTTCGGATGCCGGCTTGTCTGCGACGGCGGCAACGGGCGGGGCCATGTCGATCTACCTCGTAATCTTGGTTCGTTCGTTCTTATATACGGCGGCGACGTGCGCCGTCCAAACATCCAGAGACGAGAATGCCCCCTAGAGACGACAACCGAGTGATTCTGGAGTTCATTCAGCGGGGCGCCTACGTCAAGGTGAGCGCCATCGATCCGGTCACCGGCACCGAGGTGTCGATCGTCGGCGATCCGACGCGCGGCGAGGCCGCCCTGCGCCAGCTCGCGATCCGCAAGCTGCACTATGTGATGGACAAGCAAAAGAAAGACGGCCGCCGGTAGTCCGACGGCCGTCCTGCAATCGCTCGGTCGGAAAGGCGGCGGTTACGCGCCCTTGCGACGGCCCCCGCGGCGGGAGGTCTGACGGCCGAGGCCGATCTTCTTGGCGAACTCCGAGCGCTGGGCGGCGTAGTTCGGCGCGACCATCGGATAATCGGCCGGGAGCCCCCACTTCGCCCGATAATCCTCCGGAGTCATGTCATAGGTGGTGCGCAGGTGGCGCTTCAGCATCTTGAGCTGCTTGCCATCTTCCAGGCAGACGATGTAATCGGGCGTCACCGACTTCTTCACCGGAACGGCCGGCTTCAGCGGCTCCGGCTCCGGCTCGCCGCCACCCTCAGTCAGATTGTTGAGCGCGTCGTGCACCGTATTGATCACCTCCGCGATTTGATTGGAGGCGACCGAGTTGTTGCTCAGATAAGCCGCGACGACCTGGGTCGTCATCTCGATCATCGATTTACCGGCGGCCGTTTCAGTCTTGGTATCTTCGCTCATTGAAAAGCTCAATTTTGTGGGGAACATTGCATCACAGATGGCTGACACATGCGAAAAGGAAAGTCAATACATTCCGCAAGAAAATCACGTACTATCTTTAAGTATGGCGCAGCACTTATTGCATCGACGTTGAAATAATTTCCCTATGAAATTTGTCATCGAAGAGAAAGTCCATCGTCATCGCTCGGGTTTGGCCGGGTTTCGCCACGAAGCCCGCAGGTGGTGAAAGGGTTCCGGAATTCAATACCGACTCGCGCCAGCTTTTGTGGCATCGCACCGCCAAGTTGGCTTATATAGGGGCGAACTTGCCCCGGAGCCTTCCATAATGACCTCTGTCGCGATCGCCGTTGCGTCCGATCATGCCGGTTTTCCGCTGAAGAACGATCTCGCGGACTTTCTGCGCGAGAAAGGATTCGAGGTGCTGGATCTCGGTACTGACGGTGCCGCGTCAGTCGATTATCCGGACTTCGCCTTCGAGATGGCGCGCGCGCTGAAGGACGGAAAGGCCGCCCGCGGCGTGCTGGTCTGCGGCACCGGACTTGGAATCAGCATCGCCGCCAACAGATATCCCTGGGTGCGCGCCGCCCTGTGCCACGACGTCACCACCGCGCGGCTGTGCCGCGAGCATAACGACGCCAATGTCATCGCCCTCGGCGGTCGGCTGCTCGGCGTCGAGCTTGCGCGCGACTGCCTGGAGACGTTTCTTGCCACCGAGTTCGGCGGCGACCGTCACGCACGGCGGGTCGGCAAGATGACCAATCCGCCGGAACTGTAAGGCGCCACCGACCGGCGCCGAGCGACAACCGTCACCATCCGACACCAGACTGAGGTCCTAAGGAGACCGATCTCTTCATGACCCTCGCGACAGATTTCCACACCGATGCCGACACCTTCTTCGGCGCCAGCCTGGCCGAGAGCGATTCCGAGCTGCTCGGCTCGATCACCAAGGAGCTGCACCGTCAGCAGTCCCAGATCGAGCTGATCGCCTCGGAGAACATCGTCTCCCGCGCCGTGCTCGAGGCCCAGGGCTCCGTGCTCACCAACAAATACGCCGAAGGCTATCCCGGCCGACGCTATTATGGCGGCTGCGAGTTCGTCGACATCGCCGAGCAGCTCGCCATCGACCGGGCGAAGCAACTCTTCGACTGCCCCTTCGTGAACGTGCAGCCCCATTGCGGCGCCTCCGCCAACCAGGCGGTGTTCCTGGCGCTGCTGAAGCCGGGCGACACCATCCTGGGCATGTCGCTGGACGCCGGCGGTCACCTGACCCACGGCGCCAAGCCGAACCTGTCGGGCAAGTGGTTCAACGCCATCGGCTACGGCGTGACCAAGGACGAGGGCCGGATCGACTACGATCAGCTCGAGGCGCTGGCGAAGGAACACAAGCCGGCCATGATCATCGCCGGCGGCTCCGCCTATCCGCGCGAGATCGACTTCGCGCGCTTCCGGCAGATCGCCGACGGCGTCGGCGCGCTGTTCATGGTCGATATGGCGCATTTCGCCGGCCTGGTCGCCGGCGGCGTGCTGCCGAGCCCGCTGCCCCATGCCGATGTGGTCACCACCACCACCCACAAGACCCTGCGCGGTCCGCGCGGCGGCATGATCCTGTCGCGCGACGAGGATATCGGGAAGAAGATCAACTCCGCCGTCTTCCCGGGCCTGCAGGGCGGCCCGCTGATGCATGTGATCGCCGCCAAGGCGGTCGCCTTCGGCGAGGCGCTGCGGCCGGAGTTCAAGGCCTATGCCCAGGCCGTGGTCGACAACGCCCGGGCCCTGGCCGAGGTGCTCAAGAGCCGCGGTCTCGACATCGTGTCCGGCGGCACCGACAGCCACCTGATGCTGGTCGACCTGCGGCCCAAGGGCCTGACCGGCCGCGATACCGAGCACGCCCTGGAGCGCGCCGGCATCACCTGCAACAAGAACGGCGTGCCGTTCGACCCGCAGAAGCCGATGGTCACCTCCGGTGTCCGTCTCGGCACCCCGGCCGGTACCACCCGCGGCTTCGGCGTGGCCGAGTTCCGCCAGATCGGTGAGCTGATCGGCGACGTGGTCGATGGTCTGGCCCGCAATCCGGAAGGCGACGGCCAGGTGGAAGCCCAGGTCCGGGCCAAGGTCGAGGCGCTGTGCAACCGCTTCCCGATCTATCCGGCCTGAGCGAGTGAGGGAGTAGAGGCATGCGCTGTCCGTTCTGCGGGAATGAAGACACCCAGGTGAAGGACTCCCGTCCCACCGAGGACAACACCGCCATAAGGCGCCGCCGGTTCTGCCCGGAATGCAGCGCCCGCTTCACCACGTTCGAGCGGGTGCAGCTCCGGGAGCTGACGGTGGTCAAGAAGACGGGCAAGCGCGCGCCTTTCGACCGGGACAAGCTGGCGCGGTCGATCCAGATCGCGCTGCGCAAGCGCCCGGTCGATCCCGAGCGTATAGAGCGCCTGGTGACCGGCATCGTCCGGCGCCTGGAGAGCATGGGCGAGAGCGAGATCCCGTCCGAGGTCATCGGCGAGATGGTCATGGACGCGCTCGCCAATGTCGACCCGGTCGCCTATGTGCGCTTCGCCTCGGTCTACAAGAATTTCCGCGAGGCGAAGGACTTCGAGAACTTCGTCGAGGAAATCCAGAGCGGCGGCAACTTCATCGACGACTGACCGCCGACGGGCAGGGCGGTCCGCCATGACCTCCGCATCCTCCATCACCGAGACCGACCGCCGGTTCATGGCGGTCGCGCTGCGGCTGGCCCGGCGCGGCATGGGGCGCACCGCCGACAACCCGTCGGTCGGCTGCGTGCTGGTCCGCGACGGCGAGATCGTCGCCCGGGCCCGCACCGCCGACGGCGGCCGGCCCCATGCCGAGGCCAATGCCCTGGCCCAGGCGGGGGCTGCGGCCCGCGGCACCACCGCCTATGTCACCCTGGAACCCTGCGCCCATTGGGGCCGCACGCCGCCCTGTTCCCAGGCGCTGATCGATGCCGGCGTCGCCCGGGTCGTGGTCGCCGCCGAGGATCCCGACCCGCGGGTCGATGGCGGCGGGTTCGCCATGCTGCGGGCGGCCGGGATCGAGGTCGTGACCGGCGTCTGCACCGCGGAGGCCGAAGCGGGGCTCGCGGGATATCTCTCCAGCCGGCGCACCGGACGCCCGGCGGTCACCCTCAAGCTCGCCGCCAGCCTGGACGGCCGCATCGCCACCGCGACCGGCGCCAGCCGCTGGATCACCGGGGCGGAGGCCAGGGCGCGCGGGCACCTGATGCGGGCGCGGCACGACGCCATCCTGGTCGGCTCCGGCACCGCCGCGGCCGACGATCCGGACCTGACCTGCCGGCTGCCGGGGCTGCAGGCGCAGTCGCCGGTGCGGGTGGTGCTCGACAGCGCGCTGTCCCTGTCGCCGAGCGCGCGTCTCGCGGTCACCGCCGGCGAGGTTCCGACCTGGGTCGTCTGCGGTGCGGCGGCCGAGCCGGCGCGGCGTGCGGCGTTCGAGGCGCAGGGCGTCACCGTTCTGCCGGTGGCCGTGGATGGCGAGGGCCGCCCGGCCGTCGCCGCGGCGTTGTCGGCGCTCGCCGGGCGCGGGATCAACAGCCTGCTGGTGGAGGGCGGGGCCGCCGTGGCCGCGGCCTTCCTGCGGGCGGATGCGGTCGACACGCTCGCCCTGTTCCGCGCACCGGTGGCGATCGGCGGCGACGGACGGGCCGTGCTGGACGGGCTTTCGGTCACCGATCTGGACGGGGCCCCGCGCTTCCGGTCGGCCGGGATCGACCGGCTCGGTACGGATACGCTGGAAACTCTGCGCCGACGGACATAGGTTGCGGCCATGTTCACAGGCATCATCACCGATATCGGCCGCGTGCGGTCGGTCGAGCAGCGCGGCGACACGCGCTTCGTCATCGCCACCGGCTACGCCATGGACAGCGTCGATATCGGCGCCTCCATCGCCTGCGGCGGCGCCTGTCTGACCGTGGTCGAGAAGACGGCGGACAGCTTCACCGTCGACGTCTCCGCCGAGACCCTGTCGAAGACCACGCTCGGCACGTGGGTCGACGGCACGCCGGTCAACCTGGAGCGCTCCCTAACCCTGGGCTCGGAACTGGGCGGCCATCTGGTCACCGGCCATGTGGACGGGCTGGCGAGGTTGGTCGCGGTCGAGCGGGACGGCGACAGCCACCGGCTGTCGGTGGAGGCGCCCGAAGGTCTGGAAGGGTTCGTGGCCACCAAGGGCTCGGTCTGCCTCGACGGCGTGTCGCTGACCGTGAACGCGGTCCAGGGCCGCCGGTTCGAGCTCAACCTGATCCCCCATACCTGGGACCACACCACGTTCCGCGAGCGCGCGGTCGGGGATAATTTGAACATGGAAGTGGACCTGCTTGCGCGTTACGTTGCGCGCCTCGCCGAGACCGGGACGGTGCCCGTCTCGTCGCTGATCAGCCGAACGAATGGATCGTGATGTCCGAGCAGCAACCGCAATCCCTGTCGGAGGTCTATACCGGCGCGCTCTCCTCCATCGAGGAAGTCGTCGAGGAGGCCCGCTCCGGACGGATGTTCATCCTGGTCGATGACGAGAACCGGGAGAACGAGGGCGATATCTGCGTGGTCGCGCAGATGGCCACGCCGGAAGTCATCAATTTCATGGCCAAGCATGCGCGCGGGCTGATCTGCCTGTCGCTGACCCGCGAACGGATCGACAAGCTCGGCCTGCCGCTGATGTCGTCGCGCAACGAGACCCGGCACGAGACCGCCTTCACCGTCTCCATCGAGGCGCGCGACGGCGTGACCACCGGCATCTCGGCCCATGACCGGGCCCATACCATCCAGGTCGCCATCGACCCGCAGCGCGGCCGCGAGGACATCGTCACCCCGGGTCACGTGTTCCCGCTGATGGCGCGCGAGGGCGGCACCCTGGTGCGCGCCGGCCATACCGAGGCGGTGGTCGACATCGCCCGCATGGCCGGGCTGAACCCGTCCGGCGTGATCTGCGAGATCATGAACGACGACGGCACCATGGCGCGGCTGCCGGATCTGGTGCAGTTCGCCCAGTTCCACAACATGAAGATCGCCACGATCGCCGACCTGATCGCCTATCGCCGGCGCACCGAGAGCGTCGTCGACCGCGCGGTGGAGACCACCCTGCGCAGCAAGTTCGGCGGCGACTGGCGCATGATCGTCTACACCAACAAGGTGACCTATGCGGAGCATGTGGTCCTGGTGAAGGGCGACATCACCACCAAGGACCCGGTGCTGGTCCGCATGCACGCGCTGAACGTGCTGGACGACGTGCTCGGCGACGACAGCGGCAAGCGCGGCGGCACCCTCGGCGCCGCCATGAAGCTGATCGGCGAGGTCGGGCGCGGCGTGGTCGTGCTGATCCGCGAGCCGAGCGCCACCTCGCTGTCCGACCGGGTGCGCGACAAGCTGCGCGCCGAAGCGGAGGGCCGCGTGCCCCATGCCGAGCTGCGCGACTACGGCGTCGGCGCGCAGATCCTGCTGGACCTCGGCATCCACGAGATGGTGCTGCTGTCCAACACCAAACGAACCATCATCGGGCTCGACGGCTACGGCCTCAGCGTCGTCGAACAGCGCCCGATCCCTATCGACGAGTGAGAAGAACAAGACCATGCCCCGCATCCTGATCGTAGAAGCCAGGTTTTACGAGGACATCGCCGATGAACTCGGCCGCGGTGCCATCCAGCATCTGGAGGCCGCCGGCGTCGAGTACGACCGCATCACCGTGCCGGGCGCCTTCGAGATCCCCGGCGCCATCTCCATGGCCCATCAGGGCTCGCTGAAGGGCGGGGTGGCCTATGACGGCTATGTCGCGCTCGGCTGCGTGATCCGCGGCGAGACCACCCATTACGACTATGTCTGCGGCGAGAGCGCGCGGGGCCTGATGGACCTGTCCGTGCGCGACAACCTGGCGATCGGCTACGGTATCCTGACCGTCGAGATCGGCGACCAGGCCTGGGCGCGTGCGCGGGTCAGCGAGAAGAACAAGGGCAAGGACGCCGCCGAGGCCTGCCTGGCGATGGTCTCCCTGCGCCACCAGTTCGCCCTGTCATGAGCGACACCGGCAAATCCGCCAAGCACGGCCGCGGCAAGACCGTCGCCCGCCGGCTGGCCCGACTCGCCGCCGCCCAGGCGCTGTACGAGATCGAGGTGGCCAAGGCTTCGCCGCATCAGGTGGTGCCGACCTTCGTGTCGAGCGGCTTCAGCGGCATCGTCGACGATGCCGAGTCGCGCCCGGTGGACGCGCTGTTCTTCGAGAAGCTGGTGCTCGGCACGGTCGGCGACATGCCGACCATCGATCCGATGCTGGTGAACGCCCTGGAGCCGGACTTCAACCTGGGCCGCCTGGAGGTGCTGCTGCGCGCCATCCTGCGCCTGGGCACCTACGAGCTGCTGTCCTTTGGCGATGTTCCGGCGAAGGTGGTGATCACCGAGTATGTCGAGCTCGGTCGAGACTTCTTCTCCGGCCGGGAGCCGGCGCTGGTGAACGCGGTCCTCGACCGGCTCGCGCGGCTGCTGCGCGAGGGCGAGATCGCCGACCGGACCGAGTGAGACGGCGAGGGGCGGCGCGGCGATGAGCGAGGAGTCCGAGCCGCTCGGCGAATTCGACCGGATCGCCCGGTTTTTCGCGCCCCTGGCCGAGGAGGCGCCGGGAGCGTTCGGCCTGACCGACGACGCCGCCGCCCTGCCGCCGCTGGAGCCAGGCCGCGACTGGGTGGTCACCGTCGACGCGCTGGTCTCCGCCATCCATTTCCTGCCCGACGACCCGCCCGACCTGGTGGCCCGCAAGGCGCTGCGGGTGAACCTGTCGGACCTGGCGGCCATGGGCGCCGCGCCGTACGGCTACACCCTCGCCCTGGCCCTGCCGAAGGACCTGCCGGAGCCGCAGCGCTGGCTTAAGGCGTTCGCCCGGGGTCTGGCGGCCGATCAGGCGGAGTACGGCATCCATCTGCTGGGCGGCGACAGCGTCTCCACCAAGGGGCCGATCACCCTGTCGATCACCGCCTTCGGCGTCGCGCAACGGGACAGCATCCTGCGCCGGGCCGCCGCCGAGCCGGGCCACGACCTCTGGGTCAGCGGGACGGTTGGCGACAGCGCGCTGGGCCTGCGGGTCGCCCAGGGGCTGCTGTCGGGCCGGTTCTCCGACTTGGCGGACCGCTACCGGCTGCCGCAGCCACGCGTCGCGCTCGGCCCGAGGTTGGCCGGCACAGCTGCCGCCGCCCTCGACGTCTCCGACGGGCTGGTTCAGGACGCCGGGCATATCGCCGCCCAGTCCGGCTGCCGCGTGATCATCGACGCGCCGCGGGTTCCGGTGTCGCCCTCGGTGGCCGAGCTGGTCAGCGACGATCCGGAACTGTTCGCTCTGGTGCTGACCGGCGGCGACGACTACGAGCTGCTGTTCACCGCCGCCCCGCAGGCCGCCTCCGCCGTCGAGCAGGCCGGGCGCGAGGCGGGCGTATCCGTCACCCGCATCGGTCGGGTAGAGTCCGGCGCCGGGGTCGAGGTTCTCGACCATCGCGGTGCCCCGCTGGAAGGCCTGGCCGTCCGGGGCTGGAGCCACTTCTGACGGAGCGCTGAACGATGAAGATCGTCATCATCCTCGTCGTCCTGCTCGCGCTTGCCGGCGGCGGGCTGTTCGGCGTGGCGTCCTTCGCCCCGGACCTGCTGCCGCCTCCGCTCCAGTCGCTGATGGGCATCGAGGTTGCCGAGGCGGAGGAACCCGTCGAGGACAAGCCGCCGGAGAACACCACCCTGATCGACGTCGACCCGCTGACCATTCCGATCTTCGAGGACGGGGACGTCTCGCGCTTCCTGGTGATGGACATCCTGCTGGAGGTGGAGTTCGGCGAGAAACAGAACTACGTCAACCAGCAGATGCCCCGGATCATCGACACCATCCTGACCTATGTCCACGCCCTGGCCGCCCTGAACATCGAGCCGGGGATCTCCGACCGGCAGTTCCTGAAGGAACGGCTGCTCGCCAAGTTGGATGAGACAATAGGTAAGGGATATATCCATAACATATTGTTCCAGAACCTTTTCGAACGCCCGCTAGGCTGAGGCGAACGCGTGCCGCGCGCCGAAGCTCGGCGCAAGCGGAGCCCGACCGGATGGGGCCATCCCATGGCGTGGTTTCATTCCGGTATCGGGCGTTTCGGGAACGATTGAGGGGGTCGGGAGGGCGTCGGCTGACCTGATCGTGCGCTCTGGCCGGGAATGGGCCAAGGCGGATCGGGGGTGGACGGCATCGGTCGCGGGGAGTAGGGGACTGATCCCCCCTTCAACCGGTTTCCGCCCGTGTGTCGCGGAACCGGGCGCGTTCAGGAGCCTCCCGAATGTCCCTCCGCGACCCCTCGGTCAAGAATGTGGTGCTGCTGGCGATCTGCCAGGCCCTGTCGATGTCCGGGATGATCATGAACATGACGGTGACGGCCTTGGCGGGGGAGACCCTGGCGCCGGACCCGGCCTATGCGACGCTGCCGCTGGCGTTCCAGTTCACCGCGACCATGCTCACCACCATGCCGGCCGCGCTCTACATGCGCCAGGTCGGCAGGCGGCTCGGCTTCACGACCGGCGTGCTGATCGGGGTGACAGGCGCCTTCGTCGGCGTGTCGGCGATCTTCTCCGGCAATTTCCTGCTGTTCTGCCTGGCCTCCATGATGATCGGCTCGTTCCAGGGCTTCGCCGTGCTGTACCGCTATGCGGCGGCCGATACCGCTTCGGACAGCTTCCGGCCGCGGGCGATCTCGCTGGTGCTGGCCGGCGGCGTGGTGGCGGCACTGCTTGGCCCGGAACTGGCGAAGGCGTCCTACGACTGGTTCGCGCCGGTCATGTTCGCCGGCAGCTTCGTGGCGATCGCCGTCGTGCAGGCGCTCAGCCTGATCTTCCTGGCGTTCGTGCAGATCCCGCGCCCCAGTGCGGAGAGCCGGGCGGAGAGCGGCCGGCCGCTGCTGGAGATCGCGCGCCAGCCGACCTTCCTGGTCGCCGTCATGGGCGCGATGGTCGGCTATGGCAGCATGACCTTCGTGATGACCGCCACGCCGCTGGCCATGGAGGATTGCGGATTCGCGTTCCACGACTCCGCCGTGGTGATCCAGTGGCATGCGGTCGGCATGTTCGCGCCGTCCTTCTTCACCGGCTCCCTGATCAACCGCTTCGGCGTGATCCGGATCATGCTGACCGGCGTGGCCGCCTACCTGCTCTGCATTGCCATCAACTTCTCCGGCATCGAGTTCCTGCAGTTCTTCTCGGCCCTGGTCTTGCTCGGTATTGGCTGGAACTTCCTGTTCATTGGCGGCACCACGCTTCTTACCGAGTCGTACCGCCCGTCGGAGCGCGCCAAGGTGCAGGGCTTCGGCGATTTCCTGGTGTTCTCGGCGTCCACGGTGGCGGCGTTCTCGTCCGGCTACATCAACCATAACTTCGGATGGCAGGCGGTGAATCTGGGCATCCTCCCGCTCGCCGTGGCCGTCGGTATCGCCCTCATCTGGTACGGAAGCCGACGCCGCGTTTCGGCTGCCTGAAAGCCCTAGAAAAACCGGGGATAGTTGAATGGACAGCAATCTTTGCTATTGTCCATTGGGCTTTTGAACCGGGGGCGGAAGCTCGCGAATACTACCCTCCGGCTGTTGTCATTAGAGATCTCGTCAAGCCGTCGCAAAAGATCGGCACCGGGATCTCCTTAGAGGGATGGAAGGGCTTCCAAAGATGGATGAAAAGCTTCTGTTCGTAGTCCTGTGCGGCGTTGCCGCCTTGATCTACGGCTGGTGGGCGAGCAGGTCGATCCTGTCTGCTAGCGCCGGATCCGAGCGCATGCAGGAAATCGCCGGCGCGATTCAGGAAGGCGCCAGCGCCTACCTGAACCGGCAGTACACCACGATCGCCATCGTCGGCGCGGTTGTGACCGTGATTCTGCTCGTGACCCTGGGCATGACCGTGGCGCTGGGCTTCGTGATCGGCGCGGTGCTGTCGGGCGTGGCCGGATATGTTGGCATGAACGTCTCGGTGCGCGCCAACGTCCGCACCACCCAGGCGGCGACCACCTCGATGGTCGCGGCGCTGGACGTGGCGTTCAAGTCGGGCGCGGTCACCGGCATGCTGGTGGTCGGCCTCGGCCTGCTGGGCGTCTCGGGCTACTACCTGGTCCTGCAGTCGATCTACGACACCGCCGATCCGGTCGGCCTGCGCCATATCCTGGAGGCCCTGGTGGCGCTGAGCTTCGGCGCCTCGCTGATCTCCATCTTCGCCCGTCTCGGCGGCGGTATCTTCACCAAGGGCGCCGATGTGGGCGCCGACCTGGTGGGCAAGGTGGAAGCCGGCATCCCCGAGGACGATCCCCGCAACCCGGCGGTGATCGCCGACAACGTGGGCGACAATGTCGGCGACTGCGCCGGTATGGCCGCCGACCTGTTCGAGACCTACGCGGTGACCGTGGTCGCCACCATGCTGCTGGCGGCGATCTTCTTCGCAGGCGCCGACGTCATGGCGATGATGACCTACCCGCTGCTGATCGGCGGCGTGTGCATCCTGGCCTCCGTGGTCGGCACCTTCTTCGTCAAGCTCGGCTCCAGCCAGAAGATCATGGCGGCCCTTTACAAGGGCTTCATCGTGTCCGCCGTGCTGTCCGCGATCCTGATCGCCGGGCTGACCTTCTACCTGTTCGGCACCACCGAGGAGATCGCCATGGGCGAGACCACGGTGAACGGCCGCCTGCTGTTCTACTGCGCCCTGACCGGCCTGGTGGTGACGGGGCTGCTGATCTGGGTGACCGAGTACTACACCTCCACCGAGTTCCGCCCGGTGAAGTCGATCGCCAAGTCGTCGGAGACCGGCCACGGCACCAACGTCATCCAGGGCCTCGCGGTGTCCATGGAGGCCTGTGCGCTTCCGGCGATCATCATCGCCGGCGGCATCATCGTCTCCTATCTGTGCGCCGGCGTTTTCGGCATCGGCGTGGCGGCGACCACGATGCTGGCGCTGGCCGGCATGGTGGTGGCGCTCGACGCCTACGGTCCGGTCACCGACAACGCCGGCGGCATCGCCGAGATGTCGGAGCTGCCGGAGGACGTGCGCAACGTCACCGATGCCCTGGACGCGGTCGGCAACACCACCAAGGCGGTGACCAAGGGCTATGCCATCGGCTCCGCCGGCCTCGCGGCCCTGGTGCTGTTCGCGGCCTATACCGAGGACCTGCGCTACTACTTCCCGGATCTTGAGGTGCAGTTCCGCCTGCAGGATCCGTTCGTGGTGGTCGGCCTGTTCATCGGCGGCATGCTGCCCTACCTGTTCGGCGCGCTCGGCATGCAGTCGGTCGGTCGGGCCGGCGGTGCGGTCGTCGAGGAGGTCCGGCGCCAGTTCCGCGAGAAGCCGGGCATCATGAAGGGTACGGACAAGCCGGAATACGGCACCTGTGTCGACATGCTGACCAAGGCGGCGATCAAGGAGATGATCGTCCCCTCGATGCTGCCGGTGCTGGCCCCCCCGGTGGTCTACTTCGTGGTGCTGTGGATCGCCGACCAGTCGGCGGCCTTCACCGCCCTGGGCGCGATGCTGCTGGGCACGATCGTGACCGGCATCTTCGTGGCGATCTCCATGACCGCCGGCGGCGGCGCCTGGGACAATGCCAAGAAGTACATTGAGGATGGCCATCACGGCGGCAAGGGCTCCGAGGCGCACAAGGCCGCGGTGACCGGCGACACGGTCGGCGATCCCTACAAGGACACCGCCGGCCCGGCCGTGAACCCGATGATCAAGATCATCAACATCGTGGCGATCCTGCTGCTGGCAGCACTGGCAGGCTGATCGACCCGACCCAAGAACGGCAAAGGCCCCGGAGGATCTCCGGGGCCTTTGTGATTCGGGTGCTAGGTGCCTTATTCGGTCGGGGTGAAGCGGCCGACGTTGCCGATGAGCTGCTTGAGCAGGGTGATGCGCTGGCCGGCGGTCGGCGTCTCGCGGTCGACGATGGCGATCTTTTTGCCGTCTTCCAGATCGAGGGTGCCGATCGACTTCACCGCCCCGGTCGGCTCGAAGTCCACGTAGACGACGCGGCGCTCGATGGTTTCCGGACGGTAGAAGGCCTGGCGTTCGGTGCGCTGGCCGATGTAGTACCATGTCGGCTCGCCGAAATTGGCCTGGCTGGAGGGCGAGCCAAGCAGGGCCAGAACCTCGGACTGCGGCGTGCGGCCCGGTTCGATCTTGGCGAGGGCGTCCACATCCACCATGTTGCCATGGGTCGCGATCTGCGGGCTGCAGGCGGCGACCGTAACGGCCAGGGCCACGCCGGCCAGGGCGGAGCGGAGAAGTGAAGGCGTGACGGGCGGGCGCATCGCGGATCCTGGTATCTGAGTATCCCGCATCGAACGGGGCGACGGTATGGTCGCTGTCGGAGTAACGGAGAACAAAGATTTTCGCACGGTTTTTCAAGAGGGACGAGACCCGCAAGGCGGTCGAACGGCTGTATGACGCCGTGGTCGAGCAGGCGCGCACGCCCGGCTTCTATGCCGATTTCGGCGTTGCGGACCATCTCGAAGGCCGCTTCGACCTTCTGGTCCTGCATCTCCATCTGGTGATCCGCCGGCTGTCCGCGAGCGAGGATCCGGCCGCCCGGCGGATGTCGCAGGCGCTGTTCGACACGTTCTTCCACGACATGGACCGCACCCTGCGGGCCATGGGCGTCGGCGACATGAGCGTCGGCAAGAAGGTGAAGGACATGGTGCGGGCCTATTACGGCCGCTGCGCGGCCTATGAGGAGGCGCTGGCGGGCGAGGGGGATCTGACCGCGGCGATCGCCCGCAACGTCTACCAGGGCGCGGCGGACGCGCCGCACGCCCCGGCGCTCGCCGCCTATGTGCAGCAGGCGCGGGAGCGGATCGACGCCCTGCCGGTGGCCGAGCTGATGCGCGGCGCGGTGAGCTTCCCGCCGGTCACGCGGTCCGCACCGGAGGAGAGCCGATGACCGAACAGGAACAGATCCCGCTGATGGAGCCGATTCCGGTCGCCCGGATCGGGCAGCAGGCCAAGACCATCAGCTTCGAGGCCGGCCCGGAGGCGCGGGCGGCCCTGGCCCAGCGGTTCGGGCTGATCGAGCTGTCGGCCTTCAGCGCCAAGGCGGTGCTGCGCCGGCGCAAGGACACCGGCTGGATCGAGCTGAAGGGCGGGCTGACCGCCAGCGTCGTCCAGGAATGCGTCGTCACCCTGGAGCCGGTCGCCGCTGAGGTCGAGGGCGAGATCGACGAGCTATTCGACGACAGCCGCGAGGTCGACGGCTACGAGGTCGAGCTCGACCCGGTGGCGGAGGATCCCGAGCCGCTGGAGGGCGAGGTGCTGGACGTGGGCGAGGTGTTCGCCCAGGTGCTGTCCCTGTCCCTCGATCCCTATCCGCGCGCGCCGGGCGTGCCGCCGGTCGACCGCCAGGACAGCGCGCCCGACGCCGAGGACGGCGGCGACGGGGAGGGCGGCACGGCGTCGCCCTTCGCCGCGCTGGCCTTGCTGAAAGACAGGGATGTCAAGAAACGGTAACGTGGTTGTCCGGTGGGCCGGATGTGGCGTAAAAGACGCGCCCGGTTCGCTGGAGCCGGTCGTGCCGGATCGATTTTCCGGCAGCGGTCGACGCGCGCTGGCGGGAACGCTAGAGTCCGCTCGATCGATTCAACCGGTCTGGGGGGACTGGGGACCGTTGGAGAGGCGACGATGAGGGTCGACGAGTGTCGAACGGTCTGACGATCGCATTGGACGCTATGGGTGGGGACAAGGCACCGGACATGGTCGTCCAGGGTGCCGATATCGCGCTGGAGCGCAGTCCCGACCTGAAGATCATCCTGGTGGGCGATGAGGCGCGGATCCGTCCGCTGGTCGAGAAGACCAAGCGGCTGAAAGCGCAGTCCCCGGAGATCGTCCATACGGACAAGGCGATTGCCGATGAGGACAAGCCGTCCGTGGCGCTGCGCCAGGGCAAGGGCTCGAGCATGCGCATGGCCATCGACCTGGTCGGCCAGGGCAAGGCCGACGGCGTGGTCTCGGCCGGCAACACCGGCGCGCTGATGGCGATCGCCAAGCTCGTGCTGCGGCCGATGCCGGGGATCGACCGGCCGGCGATCGCCGGGTTCTTCCCGACCCGCCGCGGCGAGAGCGCGATGCTCGACCTGGGCGCCAATATCACCTGCGACGCCACCAACCTGGTGCAGTTCGCCATCATGGGGCAGATCTTCGTGCGCACGGTCCTCGGGCTGGAGCGGCCGGTGGTCGGCATCCTCAATGTCGGCAGCGAGGAGCAGAAGGGCCACGACTCGGTCCGCGAGGCCGCGGCGATCCTGCGCGGCATGACCGACATGCCCTTCGAGTTCCACGGCTTCGTGGAGGGGGACGATATTCCGGCCGGCACGGTCGACGTGGTCGTCACCGACGGGTTCTCCGGCAATATCGCGCTGAAGACGGCCGAAGGCACCTCGCGGCTGATCGGCCAGTTCCTGCGCGACGCGTTCCGCAACTCCCTGCTGTCGAAGCTCGGTTACCTGCTGGCGCGCGGCGCGGTGGGCCAGCTGCGCCAGCGCATGGACCCGCGGCGCTACAACGGTGCCATGTTCCTCGGCCTCAACGGCATCGCGGTGAAGAGCCATGGCGGCACCGACGCCCTGGGCTTCGCCAACGCGATCGGCGTGGCGGCGGACATGAAGCGTTATGGGTTCCTTGAGAAAGTGCGTGAAGAATTGACCAACGGCGGCCTCGATCGGCCGGACGAGCAACCAACAGCGGTGGCAACGGCATGATGAAACGGTCCCTGATGATCGCGACCGGGTCCTATCTCCCCGAGCGCGTGGTCAGCAACGAGGAGCTGTCGACCTGGGTCGATACCTCCGACGACTGGATCCGCCAGCGCACCGGTATCCGGCAACGCCACCTTGCTGGCGAGGGCGAGCTGACCAGCGACCTCGCGATCAAGGCGGCGCGCAACGCCCTCGACATGGCCGGGCTGGAAGGCGAGGACATCGACCTGATCGTCGTCGCCACCACCACGCCGGACGACACCTTCCCGGCGACCGCCACCAAGGTCCAGAAGGCGCTGGGCGCCTTCAACGGTGCCGCCTTCGACGTCCAGGCGGTCTGCGCCGGCTTCGTCTATGCCCTGGCGGTGGCCGACAATTTCCTGAAGGCGGGCCAGGCCCGCACCGCCCTGGTGATCGGGGCGGAGACCTTCTCGCGGCTGCTGGACTGGGAGGACCGGACCACCTGCGTGCTGTTCGGCGACGGGGCCGGGGCCGTGCTGCTGCGGGCCACCGACGCGGCCGGCGACGGCTGGGGCGTGCTCTCCACCCATCTGCACACCGACGGCCGCGAGCGCGACATCCTCTATGTCGATGGCGGCCCCTCGGCGACCAAGACCGTCGGCCATGTACGCATGAACGGCAAGGAGGTGTTCCGCCACGCGGTCTCCAAGCTGTCCGGCGTGATCGACGAATCGCTGGACGCGAATGGCCTGACGCCGGCCGATGTCGATTGGCTGATCCCGCACCAGGCCAACCGCCGCATCATCGACGCCATGGCCAACCGCATGAAGCTGCCGGCCGAGAAGGTGGTGGTGTCGATCGAGCGCCATGCCAACACCTCGGCCGCCTCGGTGCCGCTGGCGCTGGACGAGGCGGTGCGCGACGGCCGGGTCCGCTCGGGCGATCTGCTGCTGCTGGAGGCCATCGGCGGCGGGCTTGCCTGGGGTGCCGGCCTTGTCCGCTTTGGCATTCCGGCGCGCTCCGAGCGCTCGGGGAGCGAGACGGCACGCGAGGAAGTCGCGCCAATCGCCTGAAATCACCGAATTAATTGACGCTTCGATTCGTTCGGGGTACCTTTCTGTTCCACAACGGGGGTGCGCATGACCGGCGAAACGATCACCCGCGCTCATTTGAGCGAGGCCGTCTACCAGGAAGTCGGCCTGTCCCGAAACGAATCGGCGGACCTCGTCGAGTCGGTTCTTGATGAAATGATTGAAGCGCTGGTTCGCGGGGAGATGGTCAAGATCTCCTCGTTCGGCAGCTTCTCGGTCCGCCAGAAGGGCGAGCGGATCGGACGTAATCCCAAGACGGGCGAGGAGGTTCCGATCCTGCCGCGCCGGGTTCTGGTGTTCCGTCCGTCCCATGTCCTGAAGAATCGGATCAACCGAGAGTCGGAAGACTGACCCCCGGGGGGTAGGGCGCAATGGCCGACACGCAAGCAAGCTCCTCCGCGCCGCGCCGCAACGGCAAGTCGGCGGCGGCCTTCCGCACGATCAGCGAGGTCGCCGACGATCTGGATGTGCCGCCGCACGTCCTGCGCTTCTGGGAAACCAAGTTCAACCAGGTCCGGCCGCTGAAGCGCGGCGGCGGGCGGCGCTATTACCGCCCGGAGGATATCGCGCTGCTGCGCCGTATCCGCGAGCTGCTGTACCGCGAAGGCTACACCATCAAGGGCGTGCAGAAGCTGCTGCGCGAGGGGGCCGTGCGGATGCCGACGGCGGGCGAGACCGCCCGGGCCGTGCAGTCCGGCGATGCCGAACCGGTTCCGGCGCCCAGCAACGGGAACGGCAATGGCGGCGAGCATCCGCCGGCGGTGGCGTCCGGCGACGAGGCCGACCTGCCGGCAGCCGTGGACCGCACCGCCATCAAGGCTGTTCTGGACGAACTCACCGCCCTGAAGAAGCTGTTGGCCGCCGCTCGGGCGTGACCGGAAGCCGCCCGGATCGACCGATCAAAAAGAGCTGAAATTCGGGGCCGCTTCGTGTTGTGGCCCCCAGGCGGATCGCCTATAGTCCGCCGCGTCGGAGCGTAGCGCAGCCTGGTAGCGCACCACACTGGGGGTGTGGGGGTCGTGGGTTCGAATCCCGCCGCTCCGACCATCTTGATCTCTCGACGCCCCCGTTCTCCCTCGATAGTCTTGGCGCATCCCGTATCCGCGCCTTTTGCCGATGGAGAACCCCATGTCGCTCGCCGCCGTTCCCGAGTCCGAAGGCCTCGATGCCCGTGCCAAGACCCGCATCGAACTGGCGGCCGCGCTGCGCTGGGCGGTGCGGATGGGCATGCATGAAGGGATCTGCAACCACTTCTCCGCGGTGATCCCGGGAGAGGACGACCGTTTCCTGCTGAACCCGCACGGCTATCACTGGTCGGAGGTGCGGGCGAGCGACCTGGTGGAGGTCGATGCCGACGGCCAGGCCGTGGACGGCAAGGAGCCGCCGGAGCCGACCGCCTTCTTCATCCACTATCACATCCACCGCCTGGTGCCGGACGCCAAGGTCGTCCTGCACACCCACATGCCCTATGCCACGGCGATCACCATGCTGGAGGCGGGACGGCTGGAGCCGGTGCTGCAGACCTCGCTGAAGTTCTACGACCAGATCGCCTATGACGATCTGTACAACGGGCTGGCGCTGGACGATTCCGAGGGCGAGCGCATTGCCGCCTCGCTGCAGGGCGGCAAGCGGGTCGCGTTCCTGGCCAATCACGGCGTGGTCGTCACCGGCCGCAACATCGCAGAGGCGTTCGACGACCTCTATTATCTCGAGCGTGCCGCCCAGGCCCAGGTGATCGCCATGTCGACCCAGGCGCCGCTGCGCCGGGTGCCGCAGGACGTGGCCCGGATGACCGCCGACCAGATGGCGTCGAACTCCGAACGCGCCCAGGCCCACCGCCACTTCGCCGCCCTGATGCGGCTGCTCGACCGCGACGAGCCGGACTACAAGGACTGATCCGCCGGCCTCACCGGCATAAGACATCGACACCTTCATCTAAGAGATCGGATGAAGGTGTTTTGTTAGTGTTCTGTGATAATTCGCTTTATGGCCAGGGCTGGTCGTTCGACTGCATGCCGACGCGCTTGAAGTACGAGTCGAAGCTGGTCTCCGGACCGACGAGGCGGTGCACCAGCTTGGCGATCTCCAGGCGGCGCTGCGGCACCTTGAAGACCGGGCCGGTCTCGTTGACCGGCTGGGGCAGGATGCAGCGCCAGCCGTCGACCGCCACCAGCATGTCGCGGTAGATCATCGCGCCGTTGAACAGGAAATCGATCAGCACGCCCTGGGCCCGCTTGTTGGGCAGCTTCTCGATCCACTCCTCCTTGTAGTTCTTGTCGCCGACCATGCCCCAGGCCATGCCGAAGCGGACGTCGCGCAGAAAGGTGAGGGTGGTGGTGTGCTCCTGCAGCTCGAAATCGACGGTGCCGCCGCCGGCGGCGCGGACCGGAACCACGCGGAACATGAAGGTCGGCAGCACCGTGGCGCGCCAGTCCTCCGGCTTGCTGGTGGCGATCACCGTCAGATAGTCGTCTAAGGTCATGCATCTCCCCAGGAATGCTGCTGGATCATGGCCGCCCGGACCGGGCCTGTCCAGCCGCGCCCGGCGGTAGCGGATCAGGCGCCGCCGACCGCCTTGCGACCCTCCGCCGTCAGTTTGCAGACCAGCCAGTCCGGTTTGAGCGGGTTCTCGAACCACGGCTCGGCCCAGCCCCGGTCCATGCAGGCGCGGACCATCCGGGCGTTGACCCGCTGTCCGTTACGATCGAACAGCGGCAGCTTGCCGCCGGGCTGGTCGAGGCCACGCGTCAGCCAGGCGCGCTGAGCCCTGGTCGGCCCGGCGCCGGATGCTCCCCCCGATGTCCCCGATCCCGCCATGGACCCGACTGTAGAAACCCCCTTGGCCCACCGCAAGCATGCGGCGACGGCTTGTCGGCGGTTTGCGTGGCGTGGGATAACGACCGAAAGAGGAAACGCTCCATGTCCCCCCCTGATCCGTCCCTGTCCGTCTCGTCGCGCCTGGCGCTCGGCTTCTCCTGCGTCGGCCATACCTTCTCGCATCTGCTGATGCTGCTGTATCCGACCGTCGTCCTGTCGCTCGAAGGCGCCTGGGACATGCGGTTCGGCGAGCTGATCGCGCTGATGCTGGCGGGGCAGATCCTGTTCGGC
Source organism: Candidatus Endolissoclinum sp. (assembly GCA_965228445.1). Lineage (GTDB taxonomy): Bacteria > Pseudomonadota > Alphaproteobacteria > Thalassobaculales > Thalassobaculaceae > Thalassobaculum. The sequence continues at coordinate 814,396 of OZ245813.1, forward strand.
GCCGCGGCTGTTCCCGCCGGCTGGCTGGCCGACCGCTGGAGCGCGCCGGGGATGATGGCGCTGTTCTTCCTGGGGACCGGCGGCATGTGCGTCGCCACCGGCTTCGCCGACGGACCTCTTGCCATGGCGATCGGGCTCGGCGGCATTGGGCTGTTCGCCTCGATTTACCATCCGGTCGGCATCGCCTGGGTGACCCGCGACCCGGCGACACGCGGCCGCGCGCTCGGCATCAACGGCGTGTTCGGCTCGTTGGGCACGGCGGGCGGCGCGGTCGTCGCCGGCACGCTCGCCGCCGCCTTCGGCTGGCAATGGGCGTTCTTCGTGCCGGGGGCGGTCTGCGTCCTGGTCGGCATCGCCCTGGTCGTTGCCATCGCGCTCGGGCTGGTCAGGGACAACCGGGCGGTCCATCACGCGGCGGCCACCGAGGCCAGCCGCGGCGACATGCTGCGCGGCGCGATGGTGCTGATGGTGACCATCGCCCTGTCCGGGCTGATCTATCAGTCGACCTCCTTCGCCATGCCCAAGCTGTTCGATCAGCGTCTGGTCGGGATGGTAAGCACCACGGCGGGCGTCGGCCTGCTGGTGTCGCTGATCTACGGCGTCTCAGCCCTGGCCCAGGTGGTCGGCGGCTGGATGGCCGACCGGTTCGACCTGAAGCGGGTCTATATCACCTGCTGGGCGCTGCAGATCCCGTTCCTGGCGGTCGCCGCGACCCTGGCGGGGCCGCTGCTGCTGCCGATCGCGGCGATGATGGTGCTGACCAACACGGCCTTCGTGCCGGCCGAGAACAGCCTGTTCGCCCGCTACTCGCCGCCGGCCTGGCGGGGGACGGCCTTCGGGGTGAAGTTCCTGGTGTCGCTGGGCGTGTCGGCGATCAGCGTGCCGCTGGTCGGTCAGCTCTACGACATGGCGGGCGATTTCGAGCCGCTGCTGGTGCTGCTCGCGCTGTTCGCGGCGGGCGGAGCGATCGCGGGGCTGCTGCTGCCGGCCGCGCGGCGCGCCGAGCCGGTGGCCCAGCCGGCGGAGTGACCGGCACCGCCCTTCGACATGCGCCCCAAGGGGCGCTGCTCAGGGTGAGGTCGGATGGGAACCGGGCGCCCTTCGACACGCCCCGTCCTGGGCCGGGGCTGCTCAGGCTGTGGTTTTTCCGTCTTTATTTCTCTCAGACCTCACCCTGAGCAGCGACCAACGGGAGCGTGTCGAAGGGCTTGCCTGGGTTGGGGTTACGAGCCCATCCATCTGCTCGAGATTGTTTCTCGACCAACACACGCCGCGGCCGATGGGCGTAGCGTGACGGGCCCGGGAGGCCAGTGAGCGAGAGCGGCCCTTCGACACGCGCCCGAAGGGACGCTGCTCAGGGTGAGGTCTGAGAGAGAAAAACTACAAAGGAAATCACCCTGAGCAGCCCCGGCCCAAGGCCGGGGCGTGTCGAAGGGCGCCGGATCAGCTCCGTCGGGCGGCGAACCTGACGGCTTCTTGCGCCGCGCGGATCAGGGCGCGGGCCTTGTTCTGGGTTTCCTGCCACTCGGCCTCGGGGTCGCTGTCCGCCACCACGCCGCCGCCGGCCTGAACATGCATGGTGCCGTCCTTCACCAGGGCGGTACGCAGCGCGATGCAGGTGTCCATGGACGTCGCCGAGAGATACCCGACCGCGCCGGCATAGACGCCGCGCCGCGAGACCTCCAGCTCGTCGATGATCTCCATCGCCCGCACCTTCGGCGCGCCGGACACCGTGCCCGCCGGGAAGCCGGCGAACAGCGCCTCCAGCACGTCCTTGTCCTCGGCCAGCTCGCCGTCGACATGGCTGGCGATGTGCATGACGTGGCTGTAGCGCTCGATGGTGAACTGGTCCTTCACCTCGACCGTGCCGATCTTGGCGACCCGGCCGACATCGTTGCGGCCCAGGTCCAGCAGCATCAGGTGCTCGGCCCGTTCCTTCGGATCGGCCAGCAGCTCCTCGGCCAGCGCGGTGTCCTCCTCCGGCGTCTCGCCGCGCTTGCGGGTGCCGGCGAGCGGGCGGATGGTCACCACGCCGTCGCGCAACCGCACCAGGATCTCCGGGCTGGAGCCGACGATGGAGTAGGCGCCGAAATCGAAGAAGAACAGGAACGGCGACGGGTTCAGCCGGCGCAGCGAGCGGTACAGCGCGAAGGGCGGCAGGGTGAAGGGCACCGACATGCGGTGCGACGGCACCACCTGGAAGGCGTCGCCGGCATTGATGTACTCCACCGTGCGGCGGACCATCTCGTGATACTGCTCGCGCCCGGTATTGGAGACCGGCTCCGGCAGCGCCTCCTCCGGCCCCGGCCGCTCGCGGCGGTAGGGCAGGGAGCGCTCGAAGTCGGAGACCACGTCGGCCAGCCGCTCGGCCGCCGCCGCATAGGCCGCCCGCGCGCCCATCTCAGCGTCCGGATAGACCGGGGTGATGATGGTGACCATGTCCTCGATGTTGTCGAACACGCAGACGATGGTCGGCCGCAGCATGATGCCGTCCTGGATGCCGAGCGTGTCCGGATTGTCGTCCGGAATGTCCTCGAACAGGCGGATGGCGTCGTAGCCCATATAGCCGAACAGGCCGGCGGCCATCGGCGGAACCTCGGGCGGCAGGTCGATCCGGCTCTCGGCGATCAGCGACCGCAGCGAGGCCAGCGGCGGCTCCGCCAGCGGCTCGAAGGCGTCGGTGTCGATCCGGGCCTGGCGGTTGATCTCGGCCTTGTCCTTGTAGAACCGCCAGATCAGGTCCGGCTTCAGGCCGATGATCGAGTAGCGGCCGCGCACCGCGCCGCCCTCGACCGATTCCAGCAGGAAGGCGTTGGCCCGGCCGTCCGCCAGCTTGAGCATGGCCGAGACCGGCGTCTCCAGGTCGGCGACCAGGGTGGTCCAGACGACCTGCGCGCGCCCGGCCTCGTACTCGCCGCGGAACGTCTCGAACTCCGGACTGGTGGTCATTGCAGGCCTTCGCTCACGGTGAACAGCTGGCGCACGGCGCCGGGATTGACGGTGACCTCGTGGCGGGTCTCCAGGTCGGCGAGCAGCAGCTCGATCAGGTCGTTGGAGACGGCACCGGCGAGCTCGCGGCGCACCTGATCGGCCGGAGCGGCCATGTCGCCGCCACCCTCGATCACCTCAACCAGCGAGATCACGGCGGCCCCCCGGTCGCTGCTGACCGCGCTGGCGCCGCCCGCCTCCTGCTCGAACAGGGCGCCCGCGACCGCCGGCGGCCAGCCGGAGGGCAGGGCCTGGCCCCGGCGGGTGATGGCCGGCAGGCGTTCGACCTCGAGGCCATGCTCGGCCGCGGCCTCGGCCAGCGGGGTCCCCTGGGAGACGGCCGACACGATGGCGTCGGCGATGTCCTCGGCCTGTTCCAGGCGCTGCCCGGTCGTCCAGTCGGCGATCACCGCCGGACGGATCTGATCCAGCTCGGGGATCCGCGGCGGCTCCACCCCGTCGACCCGCAGGATGAAGTAGGTGCCGTCCCGGCTCTCGGTCAGCACGCTCTGGGTACCGGTCTCGGTCTCGAAGGCGGTCTCCAGGAACGGGTCGCCGGGCAGGGTGGTGACGATCCCGCCGGCCGGCTGGCTGCCGTCGCGGGCGACGAACGGGATCTGATTCAGCGGAATGTTAAGCGTCTGGGCGGCCTCCTCCAGGGTCGAGCCGCCGGCCAGCGCGTCCTCGAGCGCGTTGGAACGCTCGAACACCTCGTCATAGGCGCGTTCCAGGGCGACCTCGCGCTGCAGCTCGTCGCGCACGTCCTCGAAGGTGGCCGGCGCGCTGATCTCGGCCTCGCGGATGCGGAACAGGTGCCAGCCGAACGGGCTCTCCACCGGCTCGGCGACGGTGCCGGGCTCGGTGACGGCGAAGACGGCCTCGGCCGTGCCCTCGGGCAGGTCGTCGCGGCCGACCTTGCCGAAGTCCTGCTCGGCCGCACTCATGCCGGTGAGGTCCTCGACCACGGCGGCGAAGTCCTCGCCGGCCTGGATCCGGTCGTAGGCGGCGCGGGCCTCGGCCTCCTCCGTGAACAGGGCCTGGTCGACCGTGCGCGATCCGCGGGTGCTGAAGCTGTCTCGGCGCTCCTCGAACAGGGTGCGCAGTTCGTCCTCGGGGATCTCGATGCCCTCGGCCAGCGACTGCGGCGAGACGCCGATCCAGCTGATGCCGCGATACTCCGGCGTCTCGTAATCCTGCTTGTTCTCGTCGTAATAGGCGCTCAGCGTCGCCTCATCCGGCTGCTCCGGGGCGGGCAGCGCGGCGGCGTCGATGCGCACGGCGGCGGCGATGCGGCGCTCCTCGCGGTACTGGTGCAGGGTCTTGACCAGCGCGTCCGGCACGGTCGTCTCGCTGCCGGCGGCGACCGCGCCGATCAGCTGGTTGCGGGCCAGGTCGCGGCGGGCGCGGGAGACGAACTCCGCCTCGCTCCAACCGTTGGAAGCCAGGAAGGTCTGATAGGCGGTGCGGTCGAACTGGCCCAGGCTGTCGCGGAACTGCCGATGGATCAGGTCCACGATCTGGGCGTCGCTGGCCGACAGGCCGAGCCGGTTTGTGGCCACGACCATGAGGCTCTGCACCGTCAGGTTCTGCAGGGTCTGGTCCAGCAGACCGAGCTGGATCGCCTGGTCCACGGTGATCGGAATGCCGAGCCGCCGACGCGACCGGTCGAACTCCTCCGCCGCCTCGACCGCGGTGACGCGTACGTCGCCATCGACCTCGACCGCGGCGCGGCCCGCCGGGCTGCCGAAGATCGTGTCGCCGATCCCCCAGATCGCGAAGCTGGCGATCAGAAGAACGAACAGGATCTTCACGAAGATGGAGGTGACCTTGGAGCGGATAAACTGAAGCATGATCGGGCGGCCTGATGCAGCGGGTCGCGGATGGTCGTTCGGATCAGGGTTGTAGGCTTCGTCCGCCTGCAAACGCAAGGCTTGGGGCAGGGGCAGGCCTTAGTGTAAGGGGCAGGCGGGTGGCGGCGGCACTTGCCCCGTGCTAGAGCGTCCCCACGTTTCAAAGCACCCAGTGATGACCAAGGAGGGTTTCGCCGTGGCTCCACGCGCGCTGATCGCCGGCAATTGGAAGATGAACATGGACCGCGTCTCCAGCGAGGTGCTGGCGGCGGCCCTGTCCCAGAAGGTCGGCTCCGTGGCGGTCGAGCTCGCGGTCTGTCCGCCTGCCGTCTATCTGTCCCCGGTCAGCGTGGTGCTCGGCTCCAGCGGTGTCGCGCTCGGCGGTCAGGACTGCCACACCGCGGAGAGCGGCGCCCATACCGGAGACGTCTCGCCGGAGATGCTGGCCGATCTCGGCTGCACCTATGTCATAGTCGGCCATTCCGAGCGCCGGGCCGATCACGGAGAGGACGACGCCACGGTTCGGGCCAAGGCAGAAGCCGCCCGGCGTGCCGGACTGGTGCCGATCGTCTGCGTCGGCGAGACCGAGGCCGAACGCGACGCCGGCAAGGCGCTGGAGGTCGTGGAGAGCCAGGTGCGCGGCTCCGTGCCCGAGGGCCTCGACGGCAAGACGCTGGTCATCGCCTACGAGCCGGTCTGGGCGATCGGCACCGGCCGCACCCCGACCGCCGACGATGTGGCGGCCGTCCACGCCCATATCCGTACAGTTCTGGGCGACATCTGCGGCGACGCCGCCAATGTCCGGCTGCTCTACGGTGGGTCGGTGAAGCCGGGCAACGCCAAGGAGCTGATGGCGGTGGCGAACGTGAACGGCGCCCTGGTCGGCGGCGCGTCGCTCAAGGCGGAGGACTTCCTCGGGATCGCCAAGGCGACGCCGTGACCGGGCTTCTGAGATAAACGCACGACAGACTGGCCAACGGGCGCCGGAACCGTTACAACCCGCGCCGACCGAAGACCGGGGTTCGACATGGCACTGATCATTCTCACCGTACATCTCATGATCGCGCTGGCGCTGATCGTCACCGTCCTGCTGCAGCGCAGCGAGGGCGGCGGCCTGGGCATCGGCGGCGGCGGTGGTGGCGGTGGCGGCCTCGGGTCCTTCATGTCGGCGCGCGGTACCGCGAACCTGCTGACGCGGACCACGGCGATTCTGGCCGCCTGCTTCATGGCCACCAGCCTCACGCTGGCGATTCTCGCCTCGCAGACCAAGTCCACGTCCATCGTCGACCAGGCTCCGGCCGTCGAAACCCCTGTGGAGCCGTCGGCCCCGGCCGCACCCCTCTCGCAGTAACATTCTGATTCGGCGGGATTTTCCCGCCCGTTCTCGACCGGCACCGCATTCGTGGCGCCGGATGGCCACAACGTGTGCTTGGATCGCACCCGATGATGTATAAGGAACGCCCATGACGCGGTTTATCTTCATTACCGGCGGCGTGGTCTCCTCTCTTGGAAAAGGTCTCGCCTCTGCCGCCCTGGGCGCGCTGCTCCAAGCGCGCGGCTATAAAGTCCGGCTGCGCAAGCTGGACCCCTATCTGAACGTGGATCCGGGCACCATGAGCCCGTATCAGCACGGCGAGGTCTACGTCACCGATGACGGTGCGGAGACCGATCTCGATCTCGGCCACTACGAGCGCTTCACCGGCGTCTCCGCCCGCAAGAGCGACAACGTGACCACCGGCCAGATCTATATGGACGTGATCACGCGGGAGCGGCGCGGCGACTATCTCGGCGCCACGATCCAGGTCATCCCGCACGTCACCGACGCCATCAAGGAATTCGCCAAAGGCGACATCGCGGACGAGGATTTCGTCCTGTGCGAGATCGGCGGCACGGTCGGCGATATCGAGGGCCTGCCGTTCCTGGAGGCGATTCGCCAGCTCGGCAACGAACTCGGCCACGAGCGGTCGCTGTTCCTGCACCTGACCCTGGTGCCCTTCATCCCGTCGGCCGGCGAGCTGAAGACCAAGCCGACCCAGCACTCGGTGAAGGAACTGCAGAGCGTGGGTATCCAGCCGGACATCTTGCTGTGCCGCTGCGACCGGGAGATCCCGAGCGACCAGCGCCGCAAGATCGGCCAGTTCTGCAACATCCGTCCGGAAGCGGTGATCCCGGCGCTGGACGCCTCGTCGATCTACGAGGTGCCGCTGCGCTACCATGAGGACGGACTGGACACCGAGGTGCTCCGCCATTTCGGCCTGCTGCAGGACGAGAGCGAGCCGAATCTGGAGCGCTGGACCGGCATCATGGACCGGGTCGACAACCCGGAAGGCCACGTCAAGATCGCCGTGGTCGGCAAGTACACCAGCCTGCTGGACAGCTACAAGTCGCTGGCCGAGGCGCTGACCCATGGCGGCATCGCAAACAATGTGAAGGTCGAGCTCGACTGGATCGACAGCGAGATCTTCGAGACCGAGAGCGAAGCGGTCATGCGCCTGGAGGATGTCCACGGCATCCTGGTGCCGGGCGGCTTCGGCGAGCGCGGCTCGGAGGGCAAGATCGCGGCGGTGACCTTCGCACGCGAACGCAGGATCCCGTATTTCGGCATCTGCTTCGGCATGCAGATGGCCTGCATCGAGGCGGCGCGCTCCGGCGGCGGGGTTCCGAACGCCGGCTCCACCGAGTTCGGTCCCTGCGATGAGCCGGTCGTCGGCCTGCTCACCGAATGGACCCGGGGCAACGTCACAGAGACCCGCGATTCGGACAGCGACTACGGCGGCACCATGCGGCTCGGCGCCTACGAGTGCCGGCTGGAGGAGGGCAGCCGGGTGCACGACATCTACGGCGACGGCCTGATCCACGAACGCCACCGGCACCGCTACGAGGTGAACATCAACTACAAGCCGGCGCTCGAGCAGGCCGGGCTGCGCTTCGCCGGCATGTCGCCGGACGGCGTGCTGCCGGAGATCATCGAGCGGCCGGACCATCCGTGGTTCGTCGGCGTGCAGTTCCACCCGGAATTGAAGTCCAAGCCGTTCGACCCACATCCGCTGTTCACCAGCTTCATCGCCGCGGCGGTGGAGCAGTCGCGTCTGGTCTGATCCAGCAAAGGGCTGATCCCATGGTTGCCTCCCGCACCGTTCGCATCGGCGACCTCGCCGTCGCCAACGACCGTCCGTTCACCCTGATCGCCGGTCCGTGCCAGATCGAAAGCCGGGAGCACGTGCTGGAGATCGCCGAGGAGCTGGTGAAGGTCTGCGCGGCGGCCGACGTCCCGCTGATCTTCAAGTCGTCCTACGACAAGGCCAACCGGACCAGCCTCAACGCCGGCCGCGGCGTCGGCATCGATCAGGGTCTGTCGATCCTGGCCGAGGTGCGCGAGAAGTTCGGCTGCCCGGTGCTGACCGACGTGCACGAGCCGCCGCAATGCGCGATCGCCGCCGAGGCGGTCGACGTGCTGCAGATCCCGGCCTTCCTGTGCCGCCAGACCGACCTGGTGGTCGCCGCCGGCGAAACCGGCAAGGCGGTGAACGTCAAGAAGGGGCAGTTCCTCGCTCCTTGGGACGTGGCCAACATCGCCGCCAAGGTGGTCGCCACCGGCAACCAGAACATCCTGCTGACCGACCGGGGCACCAGCTTCGGCTACAACACCCTGGTCTCCGACATGCGCGGCCTGCCGGAAATGGCCCGCGACGGCTATCCGGTGGTGATGGACGCCACGCATTCGGTGCAGCAGCCGGGCGGCAAGGGTGGTTCGACCGGCGGCCAGCGCGAGTTCGTGCCGGTGATCGCCCGCGCGGCCCTGGCGGTCGGCATCGCGGCTCTCTTCATGGAATGCCACCCGGACCCGGACAGCGCCCCGTCCGACGGCCCGAACATGGTGCCGCTCGATCAGGTCGGCGGCCTGTTGGCGACCTTCAAAGCCTTCGATAGCATTGCCAAAGCGAATCCGATCACGCTCGGTTAAGGGCCGACAAGGAGCGTCATGGCACTCCAGGAAGGCCGATACGGCCTGACCTACACCACCGCGCGCCCGGAGGCCGTTGAGGCCTTCGACGGCATGGTCACCTCCTATCTCGGCTTCGGCCGAGATATCGGCGACCGACTGAAGCAGGTGTTCGCCGCCGATCCCGACATGCCGATGGCCCATGTGGCCAAGGGCTATCTGTTCAAGCTGTTCGGCAGCGGGGCGATGGCCGAGCGCGCCAGGAAGGCGCTGGCCGAGGCCAAGGCCCGGGCCGAGACCCACGGGGTGACCGAGCGCGAGGCGCTGCATCTGGCCGCCCTGGAGGCCTGGTGTGCGGAGGATATCGACCGCACCACCGCCTGTTGGGAGCGGGCGGTGCTCGACTATCCCAAGGACGCGCTCGCCCTGCGGCTCGCCCATTTCAACCATTTCTACGCCGGCGAGGGCCGGATGATGCGCGACAGCACCGCCCGCGTGCTGCCGGAATGGACCAAGGACGATCCGGACTACGGCTACCTGCTCGGCATGCACGCCTTCGGGCTGGAGGAGGCGGGCGACTACGCCGCGGCCGAACCGTTCGGCCGTCAGGCGGTGGAGCTTAACCCGGCCGATGCCTGGGCGGTTCATGCGGTCGCGCACATCATGGAGATGCAGGGCCGTCACCGCGAGGGGGTGGACTGGGTCGCCGGCCTGGCGCCGTCCTGGTCGGCCACCAACAACTTCCGCTTCCATCTCCACTGGCACCAGGCGCTGTTCCACCTGGAGCGCGGCGAGACGGAGGCCGTGCTGGCGCTCTATGACGGGCAGATCGCGTCCGATCTCGAGGCAGATATGTACCTCGACGTCTGCAACGGCGCGTCGCTGCTGTGGCGGCTGGAGATGTACGGGGTCGATGTCGGCGACCGCTGGAAGGCGCTGGCGCGGGTCGCCCTGCGCCATGCCGAGGATCACGAGCTGATCTTCGTGTCGCTGCACTACCTGATGGCGCTGATCAAGGGCGGCGAGCCGCAGGCCGCGGCGACGCTGGCCGGGCATCTGGAAAGCTACGCCAATGCCGCGACGACACAGGGCAAGGTCGCCGCCCGGGTCGGCACCGCCACCGCCGATGCCCTGGCGGCCCTCGCCAAGGGCGATGCGGCGCGTGCGGTGGAGGCGCTGTATCCGGTGCGCTACGACCTCTACTGCATGGGCGGCAGCCACGCCCAGCGCGACCTGTTCCACGAGATGCTGGTCTCCGCCGCGGTCGAGGCCGATCCCAATCTGGCCCGCGCGCTGCTGGCCGAACGCACGGCGTCCAAGCCGAACTCCGCCTGGAGCTGGGGCAAATACGCCGCGGCGCTGAAGGCGACTGGTCGGGATCAGGCCGCCGACTTGGCGCAGGCCCGCGCGTCGGCCCTGCTGGCTATGGACCGATAGGGCGGCCTCACGCCTTCTGGATCACCAAGCCGTCGCTGCGGCGCACGAAGTATTCCTCGCCGTCGATCCAGCGCACCGCCATGTCGATGTCGGAATAGTCGACCTCGTCACCCTCGGTGCGGTCGCCGATCTCCAGATAGGTCGCCTCGGCGTCCGACCGGTTCTGCAGGGCGTGGCCGTCCCCGGTGCCCTTGGGGAAGGCCGCGCAGTCGCCCGGGCCGAGCAGCCGCTCGCCGGCGTCGGTCTGCAGCACCAGCTCGCCGGTCAGCACCATGACGAACTCGTCCTGCCGCGTGTGCCAGTGGCGCAGCGCGGACTGGCAGCCGGCGGGCAGGGTGACGTGATTCACGCCGAAATTGCCGATCCCGCCGTGATTGCCGAGCTTGCGCTTGATCCGCCCGGCCGATCCGTCGGCATAGGCGTCCGGATAGGGGTTGCCGGTCTCCGGCGGGACCGACAGGGCGGGGTAGGAGGGGGTGGTCGGGCTGTCGGTCATCGCGGGTCCGTTTCGGCGCGTCCATTTCGGCGGGGCCATTCAGGCTGGAAGGGCTGGCGTCAGTCTACAGCCCCGGCCCGAAACGAAAACGGCGGCCCGAAGGCCGCCGCGTGTACCGGGCTCAGCGCCGCTGTCAGACGAACAGGGATACGCCCCGGGTATCGGCCGTGCCGGTCCCGCTCTGGGCGGTCGCGCCCGGAAGCAGGGAGCTGGTGCTGTTGGCGGCACCCGCCTCTTCCTGGCGTTCCTCGTCCTCGTTGGCGGCCTGCGCCGACTCGGTATCCTGTTCCTGGGTCGCCTGGATCAGGGCGCTGAGCGACTGGCTGTCAAGGGACGGGCCAGGAACGTTGGAGTCCTGCCCCGGGGGCGGGCTGCTCTGCGTGCCGAACCGATCCTGCCGCGCTTCCGCCTCGGAGGTGTCGTCGGTCCCGAACCGGGCGTCGCGCGCCTCCTGGGCGCGGGCGTCGTCCGCCGGGCTGGGCTGCTGGGTGTTCCGGAGGGCGGTAAGCTGAGATCCGCCCTGTGTGTCGACGCCGGCGATTGCCATGTCGCGCTCCCTAATCGTCGCTTCCCGATTTGTCTGTCGGGCAACTCTCCCAATTTAGTCCTTCTGCGGGTGAAATACAAATCCGGCGCACCACCGAAAACCCGCTGCGCGGTCACGTGCCGTTGAACTTGCCGTGTTGAATGCGGCGGGGAGCAAGGCTATTGAGAGCGCGCCGACAGAACAGAGGCCGACCGAACGCGCCGCCACCCCTTTCGCCCACCCCTTCTGTGACGAGGACAGATATGAGCGCCATTATCGACATCACCGCCCGCGAAGTCCTGGACAGCCGCGGCAATCCGACCGTCGAGGTTGACGTGGCGCTGGAGACGGGCGCCATCGGCCGCGCCGCCGTTCCGTCCGGCGCCTCCACGGGCGCCTACGAGGCGGTGGAGAAGCGCGACGGCGATGCCAAGCGCTACGGCGGCAAGGGCGTGCTCGCTGCCGTCGACGCGGTGAACGGCGAGATCTTCGACACCCTGTCCGGCCGCGAGGCCTCCGAGCAGCTTCTCATCGACCGGGCGCTGATCGAGCTGGACGGCACCGAGAACAAGGGCCGTCTCGGCGCCAATGCGCTGCTGGGCGTCTCCATGGCCGTCGCCAAGGCCTCGGCGTCCGAGATGGAGCAGCCGCTGTGGCGCTATCTGGGCGGCGCCTACGCCCATGTGCTGCCGACCCCGATGATGAACATCGTCAACGGCGGTGCCCATGCGGACAACCCGATCGACTTCCAGGAATTCATGATCATGCCGGTGTCGGCGCCGACCTTCGCCGAGGCGCTGCGCTGCGGTGCCGAGGTGTTCCAGGCTCTGAAGAAGCGGCTGGTCGCCGACGGCCACAACACCAATGTGGGTGACGAGGGCGGCTTCGCCCCGAACCTGTCGACCGCCGACGAGGCGCTGGGCGCCATCATGAAGTCGATCGAGGCGGCCGGCTACAAGCCCGGCGAGGACGTGATGATCGCCCTCGACCCGGCTTCCACCGAGTTCTTCAAGGACGGCAAGTACGTGCTGGCGGGCGAGGGCAAGACCCTCGACACCGACGGCATGATCAAGCTCTACGCCGACCTGTGCGCGCGCTACCCGATCGTCTCGATCGAGGACGCCCTGTCCGAGGACGACTGGGACGGTTTCAAGGCGCTGACCGCCGAGATCGGCAAGAAGGTGCAGATCGTCGGCGACGACCTGTACGTCACCAACCCGACGCGCCTGAGACGCGGCATCGCCGAGGACAGCGGCAACGCCATCCTGGTGAAGGTCAACCAGATCGGCACCCTGTCGGAGACCCTGGAGACCATCCACACCGCCCAGGCGGCGCGCTTCGGCACGGTGATCTCGCACCGCTCCGGCGAGACCGAGGACACCACCATCGCCGACATCGCGGTGGCCACCAATGCCGGCCAGATCAAGACCGGCTCGCTGTCCCGGTCCGACCGGATCGCCAAGTACAACCAGCTCCTGCGCATCGAAGAGGCGCTCGGCCCGGCAGCCCGCTACGCCGGCCGCCAGTCCCTGGCGCCGCTGGCCGGCTAAGCGCCGACCGGACTGCGCCCCGTGGCCGAGAAGCCGCGCACCCATCCGTCCCGGCTCGGCGACAGCGCCACGCTGAAGCTGCCGGGATGGCGCCGCGGGGTGTTCCCGCTCGCCTGCGCCGTGGTGGTCGCCTCGGGCATCGGCCTGATGTCCGGCGAGGAGCCGCGGATCGAGACCGGCGGAGCCATGGTCCTGATCGGCCTGATCGCCGGCGCGCTGTTCCTGTTCGCCACCAACGCGCTGAACCGGCTGCAGGTGCATCTGGACCGCGACGGGCTGACCGTCGCCAAGCTGCTGACGGTGCGCCGCTACGGCTGGGACGAGGTGTCGGAGTTCACGGTGTCGGGGCGGGGCGTCTCCCGCGGCGCCAAGCTGGCCTACGTGGTGTTCGACGCCGAGCGCGGCACCGGGATCGGCCGGGCGATGAACCGCTTCCTGACCGGAAAGAACCAGATCCTGCCGGTCGGGCTGGTCTTCGAGGACGGATCCGGCGACGCCATCGTCGTCGCCGACGTGCTCAACGCCTGGCGCACCCGGGCGCTGAAGCACGTCCCGAGGCGGGCGCCGAAGGGCTGAGTCATTTCTGCAACAGGTCTGCGGATTCGCTCTTTACAGCGTTTCGATTCGCGTTCTGTTCACGGTGACCGTTAATCCCCTTCATGATTCAATGCGTTGTATTCGCAGATTGGAGGGCCCGGTGTCCCTTTCGGCTGAACTGAAGCGACGCGTTCCCAAGGTCCTCGGCCCGCTCATGGCCTCGCTGCTGATGGCGTATTTCGCCTATCACGCGGTCGAGGGCGATCGCGGCCTGCGCGCCTGGCAGCGGCTGGACGTGGAGATCGCCGATGCCAGCGATGTGCTCGCGGAAGTGACGTCCGAGCGCGAGGCGCTGCAGAACAAGGTCGCCCGCCTGAACCCCAACAGCCTGGACACCGACATGCTCGAGGAGCGGGCCCGTCTCGTTCTCGGATACGTGCCATCAAACGCGGTCGTGATCGGCAACGGCCTGGTGCCGCGCGACGGTCTGGTGCTGAATGTTGCTGTTCGCTGAGTGATTTCGACGGCTTAACCAAAATTCAGTTAAGTTACGTTTTTGCGTTGCAACACAAGATGTTAGGCATCTTGAAAATGTGACGCCTTTCCCTTAGTTGTGTGGGTACCGAGTTGGCGCGGATTCAGCGCGCCCCGGCCACGTACAGGGGGAGACCCATGGCCCGTGCAGCCACCACGAAATCGGCCTCGAATTCCTCGGGAGCCGCAAAGAAACCCGCCGCCGCCAAACGCACGTCCCGATCGACCAAATCCGCGCCCGCGAAGCAGGCGATGCCGTCCAAGGACGAGCTCGTCGGCTTCTATCGCGACATGCTGGTGATCCGACGCTTCGAGGAGAAGGCGGGCCAGCTCTACGGCATGGGCCTGATCGGCGGCTTCTGTCACCTCTATATCGGCCAGGAAGCGGTCGTCGTCGGCATGCAGGCTGCGATCGGCGACGGCGACACGGTCGTCACCTCCTACCGCGACCATGGCCACATGCTGGCCTGCGGCATGGAAGCCCGCGGCGTGATGGCCGAGCTGACCGGTCGTATCGGCGGCTACTCCAAGGGCAAGGGCGGCTCGATGCACATGTTCAGCCGCGAGAAGAACTTCTTCGGCGGCCACGGCATCGTCGGCGCCCAGGTGCCGATCGGCACCGGCCTCGGCTTCAATCACAAGTACCGCAAGACCGACCGGGTCTCGCTCACCTATCTCGGCGACGGGGCGGTGAACCAGGGCCAGGTCTACGAGAGCTTCAACATGGCGGCGCTGTGGAAGCTCCCGGTGATCTTCATCATCGAGAACAACAAATACGCCATGGGCACCTCGCAGCAGCGCGCGGCGGCCGGCCCGTCCCTGGCGCAGCGCGGCCACGCCTACGGCATTCCGGGCGAAGAGGTCGACGGGATGGACATCCTGGCGGTCAAGGCCGCCGGCGAGAAGGCGGTGAAGCACTGCCGCGAGGGCAAGGGCCCGTACATCCTGGAGATGAAGACCTACCGCTATCGCGGCCACTCCATGTCCGATCCGGCTAAGTACCGGACCAAGGAGGAGGTCAACAAGATGCGCCAGGAGCACGACCCGATCGACACCCTGCGCCGCCTGGTGCTGGAGCAGGGCGTGGACGAGGACACGCTGAAGAAGGTCGACCGCGAGGTGAAGGATCTGATCACCGACGCCGCCGACTTCTCGCAGCAGAGCCCGGAGCCGGACGTCGAGGAGCTGTGGACCGACGTGCTGGTCGAGGCGCGCTGAGCGCGCCCGCCACCGTCGCGAGCGAAACAAACGCGCGGTCCGGCCCGAGGGGCGACATGGCCGCTGCACCCGAGAGGGGGGACACCGAATGCCTACTCCCATTCTGATGCCGGCCCTGTCGCCGACCATGACCGAGGGCAACCTCGCGAAATGGATGGTGAAGGAAGGGGACACGGTCTCCGCCGGCGACGTTATCGCCGAGATCGAAACGGACAAGGCGACCATGGAAGTGGAAGCCGTCGACGAGGGGAAGGTCGGCAAGATCGTCGTCTCCGAGGGCAGCGAGGGCGTTCAGGTGAATGCGGTCATCGCCTACCTGCTGGAGGAGGGCGAGAGCGCCGACGACATCCCGGCCGACGGCGGCGACGCGCCAGCGCCGAAGGCCGAGGCGCAGTCGGATGACGCGACGTCGGACGAGGGCGGCGATAAGGATGAGGCGCCGGCCGAGATCGCCGACGGCCCGGCCCGTCCGGCGCCGGTCTCCGCCCCGTCGGGCGATCCGGGCTCGCCGCTCGCCACCGCGACCCAGCTACCCGACGACCTCGACGAGGCGAAGTTCTTCAAGGAGACCACCCGCCAGACCGTGCGCGAGGCCTTGCGCGACGCGATGGCCGAGGAGATGCGCAACGACGGCGAAGTCTTCCTCATGGGCGAGGAGGTCGCCGAGTACCAGGGCGCCTACAAGGTCACCCAGGGGCTGTTGGACGAGTTCGGCGCCGAACGGGTCATCGACACGCCGATCACCGAGCACGGCTTCGCCGGTCTCGCGGTCGGCGCGGCCTTCGGCAACCTGAAGCCGATCGTCGAGTTCATGACCTTCAACTTCGCCATGCAGGCGATCGACCAGATCATCAACTCCGCCGCCAAGACGCTGTACATGTCCGGCGGCCAGATGGGGTGCCCGATCGTGTTCCGCGGCCCGAACGGCGCGGCCGCCCGCGTCGCCGCCCAGCACTCCCAGTGCTATGCGAGCTGGTACGCCCACTGCCCGGGCCTGAAGGTCATCTCGCCCTGGTCGGCGGCCGATGCCAAGGGCCTGCTCAAGGCGGCGATCCGCGATCCGAACCCGGTGATCTTCCTGGAGAACGAGGTTCTGTACGGCCAGTCCTTCGACGTGCCGACGGATCCGGACTTCGTGCTGCCGATCGGCAAGGCGAAGATCGTGCGTTCGGGCAAGGACGTCACCATCACCGCCTTCTCGATCATGGTCGGCAAGGCGCTGGAAGCCGCCGAGAAGCTGGCGGACGAGGGGATCGAGGCCGAGGTCATCGACCTGCGCACGATCCGCCCGCTCGACATCCAGACCATCATCACCTCGGTGCAGAAGACCAACCGTCTGGTCACCGTGGAGGAAGGCTGGGCCTATTCCGGCATCGGCTCGGAGATCGCGACCCAGGTCATGGAGGTCGCCTTCGACCATCTGGACGCGCCGGTCGGCCGGGTCGCCGGCGCCGATGTGCCGATGCCCTATGCCGCCAATCTCGAGAAGCTGGCCGTGCCGCAGGCGGAGAATATCGTCGCCGCGGCCAAAGCCGCCTGCTACCGCTCCTGAGGGGGGACTGAGCGATGCCTACTCCCATTCTGATGCCGGCCCTTTCGCCGACCATGACCGAGGGCAACCTCGCCAAGTGGATGGTCAAGGAGGGCGACACCGTCTCTCCGGGCGACGTGATCGCCGAAATCGAGACCGACAAGGCGACCATGGAAGTGGAAGCCGTCGACGAAGGTAAGATCGGCAAGATCGTCGTGGCCGACGGCACCGAGGGTGTCGCCGTGAACGCGGTCATCGCCTATCTGCTGGAAGAGGGCGAGAGCGCCGACGACATCCCCGCCGATGGCGGCGAGGCCGCGGCCGCTCCGGCGCCGAAGAAGGAAGAGGCTCCCAAGGAGGAGCCGAAGCAGGAGGCCCCCAAGCAGGAAGCCCCGAAGCAGGAGGCCAAGCCGGCCCCTGCGCCGCAGCCGGCCGCCCAGAAGAGCAGCGGCGGGCGTGTCTTCGCCAGCCCGCTGGCCAAGCGCATGGCCGAGCAGGCCGGTCTGGACCTGAACGACATCGCCGGTTCCGGGCCGAACGGCCGGATCGTGAAGGCGGATATCGAGAAGGCGATGGCCGGCGGCGCGCCGAAGAAGGCCGCTGCCCAGGGGGCGGCGCCCGCTGCGGCCCCGGCTGCTGCCGCCGCACCGGCTGCCCAGGCGCCGTCGCCCGACGTCCCGGGCCTGCCGAGCTACAAGGAGATTCCGAACACCAACATGCGCAAGGTCATCGCCAAGCGCCTGACGGAATCCAAGCAGTTCGCCCCGCATTTCTACCTGACGATCGACTGCGAGATCGACGAGCTGCTGAAGGTCCGCAAGGACCTGAACGCCAAGTCCGACAAGTACAAGCTGTCGGTCAACGATCTGGTGATCCGCGCCTCGGCCATCGCGCTGAAGCAGGTTCCGGCGGCCAACGCCACCTGGACCGAGAAGGCGATCCGGATCTACGACCAGGTCGACATCTCGGTCGCCGTGGCGATCGAGGGCGGGCTGATCACCCCGGTGATCCGCGATGCCGGCTCCAAGGGCCTGATCGAGATCTCGTCCTCCATGAAGGACCTCGCCACCCGGGCGCGCGACGGCAAGTTGTCGCCGGAGGAGTACCAGGGCGGCACCTTCTCGATCTCCAACCTGGGCATGTTCGGCATCAAGGACTTCGCCGCCGTCATCAACCCGCCCCAGGGCGCGATCCTGGCGGTCGGCGCCGGCGAGCAGCGTCCGGTGGTCAAGGACGGCGCGCTGGCCGTCGCCACGGTGATGAGCTGCACCCTGTCGGTCGACCACCGGGTGGTGGACGGCGCGGTCGGGGCCGAGTTCCTGGCGGCGTTCAAGAAGCTGATCGAAGATCCGCTCACCATGCTTCTGTAAGGGGGAGGCGAATCATGGCCGATACCCAATTCGACGTCATCGTGGTCGGCGGCGGGCCCGGCGGCTACGTCGCCGCGATCCGCGCCGCCCAGCTCGGCATGAAGGCGGCGGTGGTCGAGCGCGAGCATCTCGGCGGCATCTGCCTGAACTGGGGCTGTATCCCGACCAAGGCGCTGCTGCGCTCGTCCGAGGTCGGGCACATCCTGCACAACCTCGACGCCTATGGCTTTTCCGCCAAGGACATATCGTTCGATCTTAAGAAGGTGGTTAAGCGCTCGCGCGACGTGGCGAAGCAGCTGTCCTCGGGCGTCGCCCACCTGCTGAAGAAGAACAAGGTCACCGTCATCGACGGCCAGGGCAAGCTGGCCGGGTCGTCGGGCGGCCTGCGCAAGGTCGAGGTGAGCAAGGACGGCAAGGCGGTCGGCACCTACAGCGCCAAGCACGTCATCCTGGCCACCGGCGCCCGCGCGCGCACGCTTCCGGGCATGGAGCCGAACGGCAAGACCATCGTGACCTACAAGGAAGCGATGGTGCCCGAGACCATGCCGAAGAAGCTGCTGGTCATCGGCTCCGGCGCCATCGGTATGGAGTTCGCGAGCTTCCACCACGACATGGGCGCCGAGGTGACCGTCGTGGAGGTGGTCGACCGGATCCTGCCGGCCGAGGACGCGGAGATCTCCGCCTTCGCGCTGAAGCAGTTCACCAAGCAGGGCATGAAGGTCCACACCGGCGCCAAGGTCCACAAGCTGGAGGCCACCTCGAAGGGGGCCAAGGCCGAGATCGAGGTGAAGGGCAAGAAGGAGACCCTGGAGGTCGACCGCGTCATCCTCGCCGTCGGCATCGTCGGCAATGTGGAGGATATCGGCCTGGAAGGCACCAAGGTGAAGGTCGAGAAGACCCACGTGGTGACCAACGAATGGCTGGAGACCGGCGAGCCCGGCGTCTACGCCATCGGCGACCTGACCGGGCCGCCCTGGCTCGCCCACAAGGCCAGCCACGAGGGCGTGCTCTGTGTGGAGAAGATCGCCGGCGTGAAGGGGCTGCACCCGCTGAACACCGATCTGGTCCCGGGCTGCACCTACTGCCGTCCGCAGATCGCCAGCGTCGGCCTGACCGAGGCGGAAGCCAAGGAGAAGGGGCATGAGCTGAAGGTCGGCCGCTTCCCGTTCATCGGCAACGGCAAGGCGATCGCGCTCGGCGAGCCCGAGGGCATGGTGAAGACCATCTTCGACGCCAAGACCGGCGAGATGCTGGGCGCGCACATGATCGGCGCCGAAGTGACCGAGCTGATCCAGGGCTATGGCGTGGCCATGACGCTGGAGACCACGGAGGCGGAGCTGATGCACACCATCTTCCCGCACCCGACCCTCAGCGAGATGATGCACGAGTCCGTCCTTGACGCGTACGGCCGGGCCATCCACTTCTGAGGTTCGCAATTCCGCACGGATCGAGCCTGCAAAGGACCGAGCAATGACAGAGGCGACCATATCTGCCGACAAGGCGCGGGTCCGCCATCCCGAGAAGGCGCACAAGCCGGACAATCCGGTGCAGAAGCGCAAGCCGGCCTGGATCCGGGTGAAGGCGCCGACCTCGGCGACCTACCAGGAAACGCGCCAGATCATGCGCGACCACAACCTCCGCACCGTGTGCGAGGAAGCGGCCTGCCCGAATATCGGCGAATGCTGGTCCAAGCGGCATGCGACGATGATGATCCTGGGCTCGGTCTGCACCCGGGCCTGCGCCTTCTGCAACATCGCCACCGGCCGGCCGGACCAGCTCGATCCGCACGAGCCGGAGAACGTGGCCAAGTCGGTCGCCAAGCTCGGCCTGAACCACGTGGTCATCACCTCGGTGGACCGTGACGACCTGCCCGACGGCGGGGCGGGGCATTTCGCCGAGACGATCCTGCAGATCCGCAAGCACTCGCCGGGCACCACCGTGGAGGTGCTCACCCCCGACTTCCGGCGCAAGAAGGACGCGCTGGCCATCGTCGTGGGGGCGAAGCCGGACGTGTTCAACCACAACCTGGAGACCGTGCCGCGGCTCTACGGCTCGGTGCGGCCGGGTGCGCGCTATTTCGGCTCGCTGCACCTGCTGCACCAGGTCAAGGAGATGGACCCGTCCATCTTCACCAAGTCCGGCATCATGGTCGGCCTGGGCGAGAGTGCCGAGGAGGTCCATCAGGTGATGGACGACCTGCGCTCGGCCGAGGTGGATTTCATGACCATCGGCCAGTACCTGCAGCCGACGCCGAAGCACCATGCGGTTGACCGGTTCGTGGAGCCGGCGGAGTTCGACACCTACAAGAGCCGGGCCTTCAACAAGGGCTTCCTCATGGTCTCGTCCTCGCCGCTGACCCGCTCGTCCTATTTCGCCGGCGACGATTTCGCCCGGCTGCGCGCCGCCCGCGACGCCCGTCTGGCGGGCAAGCCGGTGCGCGAGGCCGACGCGATCTCCGCGCCTGTCGAGCCGGCCCCCATCGAGCCGGCTATCGCCGCGCCCGCCGCCGAATAACCGACCCGATCGCCGCTGGATGCCGACACACGCCGAAAAGCGCATCGTTCCGTATTCCCCGGACCAGATGTACGCGCTCGTCGCCGACGTGGAGACCTACCCGGACTTTCTGCCCTGGTGCGTCGGCGCGCGGATCAAGAAGCGCGAGGGCAACGTGTTCTTCGCCGACCTGATGATCGGCTACAAGCTGATCCGCGAGCGGTTTACATCCCGGGTGGAGCTGCATCCGGAGGCGCGGCGGATCGACGTGACCTACACGGACGGGCCGTTCCGGTATCTCAACAACCACTGGCTCTTCATCGAGCAGGACGGCGGCTGTCTGATCGATTTCTACGTGGATTTCGAGTTCAAGAACCTGGTGCTGCAGCGGGTGATGGGCCTGTTCTTCAACGAGGCGGTCCGGCGCATGGTGCAGGCCTTCGAGGACCGGGCGAAGGCGCTGTACGGCCCATCGTCCCTCGACACGCCCCGGTCTTGAACCCGGGCCGCCCTGGATGCGGCGGCGGCCCTTCGACAGGCTCCCTCCGGTCGCTGCTCAGGGTGAGGTTGGTTGGGGGGCGCGGATGGGGTCTTCGAGACGCGCCAGCAGCGTTTCAAACGCGGTACGAACCGTCGCCTCGCGCCCGGCGGAACGATCTCTCAGGCCCTTCGAGACGCCCCGGCGTCGAGCTAGGGCTGCTCAGGGGGGCATGTTTTACGTTTAAGACCTCACCCTGAGCAGCGACCAACGGGAGCGTGTCGAAGGGCGGCAGGGCGCTAAAGCCGCGCCAGCAGCATCTCCAGCGCCGTGCGTACCGTCGCCTCGCGCACGGCAGAGCGATCGCCTGGGAACACCTCGCGCCGGTGCAGCGTCTCGGCCCCTTCCACCGCGCAGCCGAAATGCACCAGCCCGACCGGCTTCTCCGCCGAGCCGCCGCCCGGCCCGGCAACCCCCGTGACCGCCACCGTCAGCCCGGCGCGAGACGCCGTCAGCGCCCCCTCGGCCATCGCCCGGGCGACCTCCTCGGACACAGCCCCCACGGCTCCGATCGTCGCCGCCGGCACGCCGAGCATTTCGGTCTTCGCTTCGTTGGAATAGGTGACGAACCCGCGCTCGACCACCGCCGAGGACCCGGCGATTTCGGTCAGACACCCGGCGATCAGACCGCCAGTGCAGGACTCGGCCGTGGCGATCATCACTCCCCGCGCTTTGGCACGGTCGAGCACCTGGGTGGCGAGATCGAGAAGCGGGGCGGGGAGCATGGGAACCTCCGGACAGAAACTCAGGGCGCGGTCCACAGCCAGGCGGCGGCGATCCAGACCACCAGGGCGGCATAGGCGCCGGCCACCAGGTCGTCCAGGATCACCCCGAAGGCGCTGTGCATGTCGCGGTCGATGCGGTTGGCCGGGAACGGCTTGGTGATGTCGGCGACCCGGAAGGCGACGAAGGCGATGAGCCACCACAGCGGGTGCAGCGGACACAGCGCCAGGGCCAGCCACTGGCCGGCGACCTCGTCGATCACCACCGCGCCGGGATCGTGCATGCCGGTGCGCCGCATGTAGACGCCGGTTGCCCAGGTTCCGGCGACGGTCGCCAGCACGGCGGCGGCCAGCAGCGCCGGCGTGCCGCCCGCCTGGGCGATCGGCCAGGCCAGCACCGCCGCCAGCAGCGAGCCCCAGGTGCCCGGCGCCTTGGGCAGGTAGCCGGTGCCGAGCCCGGTGGCGATCAGCACCGCCGGGGAGGCGAGGGAGGGCCGCGCCGCCGGTGGACGCCCGCTCACGGCTCCTCGGGGGCGGGCAGGGCGATGGTCGCGGCGGCCTGGGCGGCGATGCCTTCGCCGCGGCCGGGAAAGCCGAGCCGCTCGGTCGTGGTCGCCTTCACCGACACCCGCGCCACCGGCACGCCGCAGATCTCGGCGATGCGGCCGCGCATGGCCTCGCGGTGCGGGCCGACCTTGGGACGCTCGCAGATCACCGTGAGGTCGAGATGGCGGATCTGGCCGCCGGCCGCGCGCACCCGACGGCAGGCGTCGGCCAGGAAGCGGTCGGAGGCCGCCCCCTTCCATTGCGGGTCGCTGGGCGGGAAATGGGACCCGATATCGCCGTCGCCCAGCGCGCCGAGCAGGGCGTCGGTGATCGCGTGCAGCCCGACATCGGCGTCGGAATGGCCGAGCAGCGCCTGGTCATGCGGGATGACGATGCCGCCGAGTGCCACGCCGTCCACCCCGCCCGGCACCTTGTCGGCCAGCCTGTGCACGTCGAAGCCGGTGCCGACCCGGGTCTCCAGCGCGCCGCTTAGCAGGCGGTCGGCCAGGGCGAAATCCTCGGCCGTGGTGATCTTCATCGCATCCTCCGATCCGGCCACCAGCGTGACGCCGTGCCCGGCCCATTCCATCAGCGCGGCATCGTCGGTCACCGTGACGTCCTCGGCCGCCGCGCGGCGGTGCGCGTCGAGAACGGCGTCGAAGCGCATGCCCTGGGGCGTCTGCGCCCGCCACAACCCGTCGCGGCTGACCGTTCCGGCCGCCAGTCCGTCCACGCCGCGTTTCAGCGTATCGGTCACCGGCAGCACGGGCAGGGCGGCCGGCGCGCGCTCCAGGGCGTCCAGCACCCGGTCGATCACCGCGGCCGGCACCAGCGGGCGGGCGGCGTCGTGGATCAGCACCACCTCCGGCACGCCGTCCGCCAGGCTCTCCAGCCCGTTCCGCACCGACACCTGACGTTCGGCGCCGCCGATCACCGGTTCCCCGAGGTCCAGCCCGGCCACGGCCGCCTCGTACAGGGCGCGATGTTCTTCGGCGATCATCACCCGCACCGCATCGATCCGGGGATGCCGCAGGAAGGCCAGCACGGCCCGGCGCAGGACCGGGAGTCCGCCGAGCGGCCGGTACTGTTTCGGCACGCCGCCGCCGGCGCGCTCACCCTTGCCGGCGGCCACGATCAGGGCGGTGACGCTCATGCGATCAAGATCCTGGAAGTCATTACGGAAATTCGGGTCTATGGTGGCCGCTGGAGTGGGGGCGGATCTTAGTGTAGGCAACGGCCTATGTCTCTGCTGGGCAACTCTCTGCTGGTCAATCTCTCGGCGGTGGTCTCCATCCTGCCGATGGCGCTGCTCGCCTCGCGCCCGCAGCCGGCCCGGGACCGTCGGTTCTGGATCGCCGTGGCGGTGGCCGCCTTCGGTGTGGTGGGCTGGACGCTGGTGCGCTTCGGCAACCACTGGGACGGCGGGCTGGGGGCGGCGCTCTGGGTGTCGGCGGCGGCGACGGTCGGTCTGTTCGCCGCGATCTCGGCGATGTCGCAGACGATGGCCCGGCTGGCCGGGCTGCTGGGACCCTATCTGCTGATCATGGTCGCGCTCGCCAGCCTGCTGGACCGGCCGGCGGCCGGTGGGGTCAGCGGCATGCCCGAGGGCTGGGTGGTGCTGCACATCGTCGTGTCCCTGGCGACCTACGCGCTCGCGACCCTGGCCGCCGTGGCCGGGCTCGGCGTGGTGCTGAAGGAGCGGGCGCTGAAGTCGAAGCGCTCCGGCGGGCTGAGTTCCGGCCTGCCCGCGGTCGCCGACGCCGAGGCGCTGCTGTTCCGGCTGCTGACCACGGCGGAAGGGGTGCTGGGCGTCGGAATCCTATCGGGAATCGCACTGAACGTGACCTCAGGGCATGGATGGTTGACCAGCGATCACAAATCCGTGCTGTCGCTCGGCGCCTTCATCGTGGTAGGGGGTGTCCTGCTCGCCCATGCGCGACTCGGCCTGCGGGGCCGGCGGGCAGTGCGCGGCGTGCTCGCGGTCTATCTGCTTCTCACCCTCGCATATCCTGGCGTGAAGGCGGTTCACGCCCTGGTCGGAAGCTGACGCTTTCCAGCCGCACCCGGCGGTCTGGGGCACCGGCGAGCGCCTGGTAAGGGCCCGGTGAGCGGCGGTTGAGTGATAGACCCTTTGCGCTCCATAGATTCCCGGCTATCTTGCCCAAACATTGATCACAATCGGCGGATGCCTATTTAATGTGCATTCAGATCGGATCCCACACCCTGTCGGCCCCCGTCGTGGTCGCGCCGATGTCCGGGGTGACCGACCGGCCCTTCCGACGCCTGGCACGCCGCCTCGGCGCGCCCCTGGTGGTGACGGAGATGATCGCCAGCCATGCGGTGCTGCGCGACGTACTGGAGGAGACCCGCAAGGCGGAGATCGATTCCGAGGACACGCCCGCCGTCGTGCAGATCGCCGGCTGGGAGCCGGAGGTCATGGCCGAGGCGGCCCGCATGATGGCCGACCGCGGGGCCGACGCGATCGACATCAACATGGGCTGCCCGGCCAAGAAGGTGGTCAACAAATACGCCGGCTCCGCGCTGATGCGAGACGAGGTGCTGGCCGGCCGGATCATGGAGGCGGTGGTCGGCGCCGTCGACCTGCCGGTGACCCTGAAGATGCGGCTCGGCTGGGACGCGGAGAACCGCAACGCGCCGGAACTGGCCCGCATCGCCGAGGCCTCTGGTATCCGGCTGATCACCGTCCACGGGCGCACCCGCTGCCAGATGTATACCGGCACCGCCGACTGGTCGGGCATCCGCGAGGTGGTGGAGACCGTGTCGCTGCCGGTGGTCGCCAATGGCGATGTGGTCGATATCGAAACGGCAAAGGCCTGTCTGGCCGAGTCCGGCGCCCAGGGGGTGATGATCGGGCGCGGCTGCTACGGCCGGCCCTGGCTGCCGGCCCAGGTGGCCGCCGCGCTGAACGGCGAGACGCCGCGGGCCGATCCGGACGCGCAGGAGCGTCGGGACATCCTGGCCGAGCACCTGGAGGCGATGCTGAGCCATTACGGCGTGCAGTCGGGCATCCGCAACGCGCGAAAGCATATCGGCTGGTACACCGAGGGACTGGCCGGCTCGGCCGCGTTCCGCCAGCGGGTCAACAACACGACGGAGCCGGCGGTCGTCTTCGCCGAGATCGACCGGTATTTCGCCGACTACGGTTCCGCCGAGAATAACGACAAGAACGCGGGCGAAGACAACGCGGGGAGGATCGCTGCATGACGGCAGTGGCGACACTGGAGCCGGGCAAGCTCCCGTCCTTCATGGACGGCAACACGGTCCTCAACGCCCTGCCATGGGCGGTGATCGTACTGGATGGCGACAACTGCGTGCTGTCCCTCAACATCGCCGCCGAGAACCTTCTCGCCTCCAGCGTCGCGGCCGCCGCGGGCCGTAACCTGACGGACTGGGTGCCGCAGGACAGCCCGCTGCTGGGCATGGTCGCCCAGTCCCGGGCCTCCCAGTCGGGGCTCAGCGACTACGACCTGGAGATCGAATCCCCGCGCATCGGCCAGATCGTCGTCAACGTGCAGATCGCGCCGATCCCGGAGATGCCGGGGGCGGTGGCGGTCAACCTGCAGGAACGCACCATCGCCTCCAAGATGCACCGCCAGCTCTCCTATCGCGGTGCCGCCCGCTCGGTCAGCGCCATGGCCTCGATGCTGGCCCATGAGGTGAAGAACCCGCTCTCCGGTATCCGCGGTGCCGCCCAGCTCCTGGAGCAGTCGGTACACGGCGAGGAGCAGGTGCTTACCAGGCTGATCTGCGACGAGACCGACCGCATCTGCGCCCTGGTCGATCGCATGGAGGTGTTCAGCGACGACAGGCCGATCGAGCGCACGGCGGTGAACATCCACGAGGTGTTGGAGCGCTGCCGGCGGGTCGCCCAGAACGGCTTCGGCCGCAAGGCGACCTTCATCGAGCGCTACGATCCCTCGCTGCCGGCGGTGCTCGGCAATCACGACCTGCTGGTCCAGGTGTTCCTCAACCTGATCAAGAATGCCGCCGAGGCGGTGCCGGAGGAGGGGGGCGAGATCACGCTGACCACCAGCTACCGCCACGGCATGCGGGTGGCGGTCTCCGGCTCGCGCGAGCGGGTGCACCTGCCGCTGCAGGTCACCGTGCAGGACAACGGTCCCGGCATTCCCGAGGAACTGCAGGCCAACCTGTTCGAGCCCTTCGTGACGACGAAGACCAACGGATCCGGCCTGGGCCTGGCCTTCGTCGCCAAGGCGGTGGCCGATCATGGCGGGGTGATCGAGGTGGATTCGGTGCCGCGCCGCACGATCCTGCGCCTGACCCTGCCGATCGTCGACGCGCCCAAGCCGCGCCGCGTGCGCCGCCGCCGCGATCAGCCTCCGGTCCCGGCAACCGACAGCGGTGGGAGCACCGGTATATGAGCCAGCAGGCGGCTTCCATCCTGATTGCCGACGACGATCGCGCGATCCGGACCGTTCTCGGTCATGCCCTGACCCGGCTCGGCCATTCCGTGCGCAGCACCGGCACCGCCGCCGGGCTGTGGCGCTGGATCGAGGACGGCGAGGGCGATCTGGTGATCACCGACGTGGTGATGCCGGACGACAACGGCCTCGACCTCTTGCCGCGCATCCGCAAGATCCGACCGGATCTGCGGGTGATCGTGATGAGCGCGCAGAACACCCTGCTGACGGCGGTCAAGGCGAGCGAGCGCGGGGCCTTCGAGTATCTGCCGAAGCCGTTCGACCTGAACGAGCTGGTGGCGACCGTCGGCAAGGCGCTGGCCGCCCCGGCGCCGGGTGTCAAGGAGACCGAGAGCGCCGTGCGCGAGGTCGCCGAGCGCAGCGAGGACACCCTGCCGCTGATCGGCCGCTCGCCGGCCATGCAGGAGATCTACCGGGTGCTGGCCCGCCTGATGGGCACCGACCTCACGGTGATGATCACCGGCGAGAGCGGTACCGGCAAGGAGCTGGTCGCCCGCGCCCTGCACGACTACGGCAAGCGGGCGGAGGGCCCGTTCGTCGCCATCAACATGGCGGCCATCCCGCGCGAGCTGATCGAGTCGGAGCTGTTCGGCCACGAGAAGGGGGCCTTCACCGGCGCCACCGTGCGGGCCACCGGCCGGTTCGAGCAGGCCCAGGGGGGTACCCTGTTCCTCGACGAGATCGGCGACATGCCGCTGGAGGCGCAGACCCGGCTGCTGCGCGTGCTGCAGGAGGGCGAGTACACCACGGTCGGCGGGCGCACCGCGATCCAGGCCAATGTCCGGATCGTCGCCGCCACCCACCGCGACCTGCGCCAGCTGATCCGCCAGGGACTGTTCCGCGAGGACCTGTTCTACCGCCTCAACGTGGTGCCGATCCGCCTGCCGGCCCTGCGCGAACGGCGCGAGGACGTGCCCGACCTGGCCCGCCACTTCCTGGCCCAGATGCCGGCCGAGGGCCTGCCGAGCAAACACCTGGATTCCGGCGCCATCACCCGGCTTCAGGCCTATTCCTGGCCCGGCAACGTGCGCGAGCTGGAGAACCTGTGCCGCCGCCTCGCGGCGCTGTACGTCGAGGAGACCATCGGCGCGGAGGCGATCGAGGCGGAACTTTCCGAGCCGCCGCTGATCGACGGCGACGGGGTCGCCCCGGCGGTCGACGACGAGAACCTGTCGAGCGCCGTCGAGCGGCACCTGTCGGCCTATTTCAACGCCCACAAGGACGAGCTTCCCGCCTCCGGCCTGCACGAGCGGGTGCTGCGCGAGGTGGAGCGGCCGCTGATCTCGTTGAGCCTGAAGGCGACGCGGGGCAATCAGATTCGCGCCGCCGAACTGCTCGGCCTGAACCGCAACACCCTGCGGAAAAAGATCCGGGAGTTGGACATTCCGGTGATCCGGAGCGTACGATCCGACCCCTGATCGCTACCGGCCCGTGCCGGCCCGCGACGATCGGTGGGACCACCGCGACGGCACAATGACCGACACATCCCCGTTTCCCGAGGCTCCCTTCAACGAGGCGCAGCCGGAGCCTCCGCGGCTGACCCTGTGGATGGCCTTCCGACGCTGGGCCCGGCGCGTGGCGCTGGAGCGCAAGCTCGCGGTGCTGTTCAGCCTGCTGGCGATCCTCTCCGGCGCGGCCACGGCGATCGTCATCACCCGCTCGGGTCCGGAGGGGCCGGCCCCCGATCTGGTGCTGATCTGCGTCTACCTGAACATCGCCTTCCTGATGGGCCTCGGGGCCCTGGTGGTGCGCCAGCTCATCCGCATCTGGATCGAGCGCCGCCGCGGCCTGGCCGGCGCGCGGCTGCACCTGCGGCTGGCCCTGCTGTTCGCGCTGATCGCGGTGACGCCGACCCTGATCGTGTCGGTGTTCTCCGCCGTGTTCTTCGATCTCGGGGTGCGCGGCTGGTTCAGCGAGCGGGTGTCGACGGCGGTGACCCAGTCGGCGGCGGTCGCCGACGCCTATCTGGAGGAGCACCGTCAGACCATCCGCGGCGACGTGCTGGCCATGGCCAACGACCTGAACCGGGAGGCGCCGTTCCTGCTGTCGGACAGCCGCCGGTTCGAGCAGGTCATCACCGCCCAGGCAGCCGTCCGCAATTTGACCGAGGCGGTGGTGTTCGACGGTTCCGGCCGGGTCTATGCCCGTACTGGCCTGTCCTTCGCGTTCGATTTCGAGCCGGTGCCCGAAAGCGCGCTGGAGCGGGCGCGGCGCGGCGAGGTGGTGATCATCACCTCCGAGGACGACGACCGGATGCGCGCCCTGGTCGCGCTCAACCAGATCGTCGACACCTTCCTGTTCGTCGGCCGCTTCGTCGACCCGGCCCTGCTGGCCCGGGTGGAGGACACCCAGCAGGCGGTCTCGCAGTACGAGGCGCTGGAGGGGCGGCGCCAGGACTTCCAGCTCACCTTCGCCATCGTCTTCGCCCTGGTCGCCCTGCTAATCCTGCTGGCGGCGATCTGGGTCGGACTGCTGCTGGCCGACCGGCTGGTGCGGCCGGTTAGTTCGCTGATCGACGGGGCGGAGCGGGTGCGCCACGGCGACCTGTCGGTCCGGGTGCCGCTCGGCATCGGCCTGGACGAGATCGCCAGCCTGACCCGCGCGTTCAACCGGATGACGGCGCAGCTCGAATCCCAGCACGAGGAGCTGGTCGACGCCAATACCCAACTCGACGAGCGCCGCCGCTTCACCGAGGCGGTGCTGGGCGGGGTGTCATCCGGCGTGGTCGGGCTGGACGATGACGGCCGGATCAACCTGCCGAACCGGGCGGCGAGCCGGCTGCTGGGGATCGATCTGGAGGGAAAGCTCGGCACCACCTTCGCCGAGACGCTGCCGGAGTTCGACCCGCTGATGGCCGAAGTGGCGC
Source organism: Candidatus Endolissoclinum sp. (assembly GCA_965228445.1). Classification (GTDB taxonomy): domain Bacteria; phylum Pseudomonadota; class Alphaproteobacteria; order Thalassobaculales; family Thalassobaculaceae; genus Thalassobaculum. The sequence continues at coordinate 844,004 of OZ245813.1, forward strand.
AGCGGCCGTGGCGCGAAGCGACCGACCAGATCGCCATGACCCTGGACGACGGCGAGCACCGGACCTTCCACGCCCGGCTGACGGCGGAGATCTCCGACGGGGTGATTTCCGGCTACGTGCTGACCTTCGACGACGTGACCGAGTTGCTCTCCGCCCAGCGCAAGGCGGCCTGGGCCGACGTCGCCCGCCGGATCGCCCACGAGATCAAGAACCCGCTGACCCCGATCCAGCTTTCCGCCGAGCGACTGCGCCGCAAGTACCTGAAGGAGATCGAGTCCGATCCGGACACCTTCGCGCGGATGATCGACACCATCGTGCGCCAGGTCGGCGATATCGGGCGCATGGTCGACGAGTTCTCCTCCTTCGCGCGGATGCCCACGCCGGTCATGCGCGACGAGGATCTGCGCGAGCTGGTGACGTCGGCGGCCGACCTGCAGCGCGGCGCGAGGCCCGGGGTGACGCTGACCGTGGAGGCCGGCGACCAGCCGGTGATGCTGCGCTGCGATTCGCGTCAGATCCGCCAGGCACTCACCAATCTGCTGCAGAACGCGATGGACGCGATCGAGGGCCGTCAGCAGCTCGAAGGCGAGGGCGCGGCACCGGGCTCGATCCGTGTCACAATCGAGCCACGAGGGGATGCGATTGTGACAACCGTCGCAGATAATGGCCGCGGATTGCCTGATACTGAACGGGATCGGCTGACCGAGCCGTATGTCACAACGCGCGAGAAAGGGACCGGCCTCGGGCTGGCCATCGTGAAGAAAATCATGGAAGATCACGGCGGTTCGATTGAACTCCGGGACCGTCCCGAAGGCGGCGCAGCGGTTAGTCTGGTATTCTCAACCTCGCCCGCGGTCCTGAACGAAACCAACCCGGCTCTGGCATACCATGGCCAATGATATCCTGATCGTCGACGACGAAGCCGATATCCGGATGCTGATCGGCGATATCCTCGAGGACGAGGGGTATGAGTCACGGCAGGCGGCGAATTCGACGGAGGCGCTCGACGTCATCCGCCGGCGCATGCCCTCCCTGGTGATCCTGGATATCTGGCTGCAGAACAGTGAGCTCGACGGGCTCGGCATCCTCAGCGCCATTCAGCGCGACCATCCGGGCCTGCCGGTGATCATGATCAGCGGCCACGGCACTATCGAGACCGCCGTCACCGCCATCAAGAAGGGCGCCTACGACTTCATCGAGAAGCCGTTCAAGGCCGACCGGCTGCTGTTCATGGTGCAGCGCGCGATCGAGGCCGCGCGGCTGCGGCGCGAGAACGACGACCTGAAGAAGCGCACCGGCACCGGCAGCGACCTGGTGGGGATCTCCGCGGGCATCAACACCGTGCGGGCCTCGGTGGAGAAGGTGGCGCCGACCGGCAGCCGCGTGCTGATCACCGGCCCGGCCGGTGTCGGCAAGGAGATCGTCGCTCGGCGGATCCACGAACGTTCGCGCCGTGCCGTCGGTCCTTTCGTGGTGCTGAACTGCGCCACCCTGACCCCGGACCGCCTGGAGACCGAACTGTTCGGCACCGAGCCGGGCGGGGCGGAACCGCGCACCATCGGCACCTTGGAGCTGGCCCATAAGGGGACGCTGCTGCTCGACGAGGTCGCCGACATGCCGCTGGAGACCCAGGGCAAGATCCTGCGGGTGCTCCAGGAGCAGTCGTTTCGCCGGGTCGGCGGCGACACCGAAGTCGAGGTGGACGTGCGCGTCATCGCCGCGACCAACCGCGACCTGCAGCAGGAGATGAGCGCCGGCCGGTTCCGCGAGGATCTGTTCTACCGCCTGAACGTGGTGCCGATCCGCGTGCCGCCGCTGCGCGAGCGCCGCGAGGACGTGCCGCTGCTCGCCCGCCATTTCGTCACCCTCTCGGCCGAGGCCAGCGGCATGGTCGCCCGGCCCCTGGGCGAGGACGCGGTCGCCGCCCTGCAGGCGTACGAGTGGCCGGGCAACGTGCGGCAGCTGCGCAACGTGGTCGACTGGATGCTGATCATGGCCGGCGGCGGCGCGCGCGAGCCGATCCGCGCCGACCAGCTTCCGCCGGAGATCGGCTCCGCCACCCCGGCCGCCCTGCGCTGGGAGAAGGGCAGCGAGATCATGGGGCTCAGCCTGCGCGAGGCGCGCGAGACCTTCGAGCGCGAATATCTGCTGGCCCAGGTGAACCGGTTCGGCGGCAACATCTCGCGCACCGCCTCCTTCGTCGGCATGGAGCGCTCGGCGCTGCACCGCAAGCTCAAGTCCCTCGGTCTGCAGCAGGCGGAAAAGCCGGTCCGGCAGACCGGTTGACGCCCTTATGAAAGTCATCGCCCGATGAAAGTCGTCATCTGCGGCGCCGGCCAGGTCGGCACCAGCATCGCCCGCCATCTTGCCGGCGAGAACAACGACGTCACCGTGATCGACCAGTCGGCCGAGCTGATCCAGAAGCTCAGCGACACCCTGGACGTGCGCGCCATCGCCGGCTTCGCCTCCTATCCCAGCGTGCTGGAGCAGGCGGGTCTGCGCGATGCCGACATGCTGATCGCGGTGACCTACAGCGACGAAGTCAACATGGTCGCCTGCCAGGTCGGCCATTCGATCTTCAACGTCCCGACCAAGATCGCCCGGGTGCGCAACCAGGACTATCTGCTGCCGATCTGGGCCGACCTGTTCTCGCGCGAGCATATGCCGATCGACGTGATCATTTCGCCGGAGCGCGAGGTCGCCCGCGCCATCGGCCGCCGCCTGCAGGTGCCGGGCGCGCTCGACGTGGTGCCCATGGCCGACGGCAAGGTCCGGGTGGTCGGCGTGCGCTGCGAGGAGAGCACGCCCATCATCCACACCCCGCTGCGCCAGCTCACCTCGCTGTTCACCGATCTGGCCATCGTCATCGTCGGCATCCTGCGCGAAGGCCGGGCGATCGTGCCGAAGGCGGAAGACCAGATGCTGCCCGGCGACGAGGTCTATTTCGTCTGCGACAGCCATCACCTGTCGCGCGCGCTCGCCAGTTTCGGCCATGAGGAGCCGGAGGCGCGCAGCGTCATCATCGCCGGTGGCGGCAATATCGGCCTCACCCTGGCCGAGGAGATCGAGCGCGAGCACCACGGCGTGAACGCCAAGGTGATCGAGTTCAACCGCGCCCGCGCCCGGTCGGTCGCCCAGTCGCTCCAGCGCACCATGGTGCTGAACGGCGACGTGCTGGACCCGGAGATCCTGGAAGAGGCCAACATCTCCCAGACCGAGACCTTCGTCGCCGTCTCCAACGACGACGAGGTCAACATCCTGAGCTCGCTGCTGGCCAAGCGCTCGGGCTGCAAGCGCACGGTGTCGCTGATCAACGCCTCCACCTACGCCCCGCTGATCACCCAGCTCGGCATCGACGCCGTGGTCAACCCGCGGGCCATTACCGTGTCCACCATCCTGCAGCACGTCCGCCGCGGCCGGATCCGCAGCGTCTATTCCCTGCGCGAGGATTTCGGCGAGGTGATCGAGGCCGAGGCGCTGGAGACCTCTGTGCTGGTCGGTCACCCGCTGAAGGACGCCAAACTGCCCAACGGGGTGATCGTCGGTGCCATCGTGCGCGGCGAGGAGGTCATCGTGCCGCGCGCCGACACCGTGGTGCAGGCCCGCGACCGGGTGGTCGTCTTTGCCACCTATGAAGCGGTGAAGAAAGTCGAGAAACTGTTCGCCGTCCGCCTCGATTTCTTCTAGATAGCCCTAAGTCCTTCCTGTCCCCCATCCCTGCCCAGCCGGAGGTCCCATGTCCCGGATCGCCTATGTGAACGGCCGTTTCCTTCCCCATTCCCACGCCGAGGTCCATGTCGAGGACCGGGGCTACCAGTTTGCCGACGGCGTCTACGAGGTGGTGCTCGTGCAGAACGGCGTGATGGTCGACGAGCTGCCGCATCTGGATCGCCTGGACCGGTCGCTGGACGAGCTGCGCATCGCCCATCCCATGAGCCGGGGCGCGCTGCGCTCGGTCATGCGCGAGCTGGTGCGCCTCAACCGGATCCGCAACGGGCTGGTCTACATGCAGGTGACCCGCGGCGTGGCCAAGCGCGACCACCCGTTCCCGAAGAACGCCAAGCCGAGCATCGTGCTGACCGCCAAGCGGATCGCCATGCCGAGCCAGGAAACGGTGGAGAACGGCGTCAAGGTCATCACGATCCGCGATATCCGATGGGAACGCTGCGATATCAAGTCGGTAGCGCTTCTTCCTAATATTCTGGGCAAGCAGCAGGCCCGCGAGAACGGTGCCTTCGAGGCCTGGCAGGTGGACGAGGACGGCAACGTCACCGAGGGGACGTCGAGCAACGCCTGGATCGTCACCCAGGACGGCGAGCTGGTCACCCGGCCGGCGACCCACGACATCCTGAACGGCATCACCCGGCTGTCGATCCTGAAGCTGGCCGAACGCCAGGGGCTGAAATACGTCGAACGGGCGTTCTCGGTGGAGGAGGCCAAGAAGGCGCGCGAGGCCTTCGCCTCCTCGGCCACGGCCTTCGTCACCCCGGTCACCCAGATCGACGACGTGGTGATCGGCAACGGCAAGGCCGGCACTCTGTCGCGCGGCCTGCGGGACAGCTACATGGAATACGCCGCCGGGGAAGGGGCCACCGCGTGACGCGACTGCCGCGTCCCGACGCGGTCCTGTTCGACTGGGACTCCACCCTGGTGGACAACTGGGGCGGCATCACCCGGGCGCTGTCCACCACCTTCACCGAATACGGTCTCGACCCCTGGGACGAGGCGCAGGTGCGCGCCAACGCCAAGCTCTCCATGCGCGACAGCTTCCCGAAGCTGTTCGGCGAGCGCTGGGAGGATGCCTCCAAGCGGTTCTACGAGAGCTTCGCCTCGATCCACCTGGAGACCCTGCGCCCGCTGCCGGGCTCGGTCGAGTTGCTCGACGCGCTCGCCGCCGAGGGCATTCCCATGGGTGTGGTCAGCAACAAGTCGGGCACCTACCTGCGGCTCGAGACGGCGCATCTCGGCTGGGACCGGTATTTTCACAGGATCCTCGGCTCGCACGACGCGCCGAAGGACAAGCCGGCGGCCGATCCGATCCATATGGCGCTCGACGGCACCGGCGTGGCGGCCGGGCCGAGCGTCTGGTTCGTGGGCGACAGCGCGGTCGATCTGGCCGCCGCCCATGCCGCGCGGTGCGTGCCGGTGCTGCTGCATCCGGAGCATCCGCACCCCGAGGATCTCAGCGATTGTCCGCCCGCGGTGCAGGTTTTTGACTGTTACGCGCTTCTCGGCGAGCTACGCGGTTGAGTCGCAACGATTTCGCGGTATATCTTTCAATCTGATCTCGCATCTGCGAAAGAGGTGGTGCCACCGCCCGCGCGGACGAGCCGATTGAGGAGCGAAGGAAAAAACCATGGCCGCAGAAAAGAGCCAGAGCGTCCAAGATGTCTTTCTCAACAAGATCCGCAAAGACAAGACGCCCGTCACCGTGTTCCTCGTGAACGGGGTGAAACTCCAGGGTATCGTCACGTGGTTCGACAATTTCTGTCTGCTGCTGCGACGCGACGCCCATTCCCAGCTCGTCTACAAGCACGCGGTGTCGACCATCATGCCGCAGCACCCGGTCAGCCTGTTCGAGCCCGGCGAGGACAGCGACAGCTGACACGCATGCCCCGTTCCGGGGTAGGGGTAAGGGTCAGGTGCTGTCTGCCCGGACTTGATCCGGGACCCGGCCATCCACATCTAGGAGCGCTGGAGAGGACTCGTCTGCGCTTCCGCACGCCCCTGGTCTCGGCCCGGCGCTCGGCCGGGGAGCGGGCCGATCGAGGCGGGTCCCCGTGAAAGGAGCCCCGCTTGGGTAAGACCCGCGCCATCGTGCTGCATCCGCGCCTGCCGTCGAAGGACGAGGACACCCCCGGTGTCCGCGACCCCGAGGCGCGTCTGGAGGAGGCGGTCGGCCTGACCGCGGCGATCGATCTGGAGACCGTCCACAGCGAGGTGCTGACCGTGAACCGGCCGCGCCCGAGCACGCTGTTCGGCGGCGGCCAGATCGAGCGCTTCCAGGCGCTGGCCGAGGCGATGGAGGTGGAGGTCGTCGTCATCGACCACGCCCTGACCCCGGTTCAGCAGCGCAACCTGGAGAAGGGGCTGAACGTCAAGGTCATCGACCGCACCCAGCTCATCCTCGAGATCTTCGGCGCCCGCGCGCGGACCCACGAAGGCCGGCTCCAGGTCGAGCTCGCCTCGCTGACCTTCCAGCGCTCCCGCCTGGTGCGGTCCTGGACCCACCTGGAGCGCCAGCGCGGCGGCGCCGGCTTCCTCGGCGGCCCGGGCGAGCGCCAGCTCGAACTCGACCGCCGGCTGATCGGCGACCGCATCACCCGGATCAAGCGCGAGCTCGACGAGGTCAAGCGGACCCGCGAGCTGCACCGTGAGGCGCGCCGCCGGGTGCCGTTCCCGATCGTCGCACTCGTCGGCTACACCAACGCCGGCAAGTCGACCCTGTTCAACCGGATGTCCGGCGCCTCGGTGATGGCCCAGGACCTGCTGTTCGCCACGCTGGATCCGACCATGCGCCGCATCGACCTGCCGGGCGGCCGCACCGTCATCGTCTCCGACACGGTCGGCTTCATCTCAGACCTGCCGACCCACCTGGTCGCGGCGTTCCGCGCGACCCTGGAGGAGGTCACCGAGGCCGATCTGGTCCTGCATGTGCGCGACATCTCGCACCCCGACACCGAGGCGCAGAAGCGCGACGTGCTGGCGGTGCTGGAGGATCTGGGCGTCGACGAAACCACCCGGCCGGGCCGCATGCTGGACGTGCTGAACAAGATCGACCGGCTGCCCGAGGATCAGCGCATCACCCTGCGCAACGAGGTCGCGCGGTCCAACGGCCGCAGCGTCTGCGTCTCGGCGGTGACCGGCGAGGGCATCGAGGATCTGGTCGCCGCGATCGACGCCTTCCTGTCGGCCGACCACCGGGTCGTCACCCTGCATGTGGACTATGCCGACGGCGAGATCACCGCCTGGCTGCACAGCCATGGCGACATCATCGACCGGACCGACGACGAGACCGGCTCGACCATCACCGTCGGCCTCGACCCGAGCAGCCTGGCACGGGCCGAAAAGCGCTTCGGAGAGCGGTTTCAGCGGGTCGAATGACGGCCAGCCGGTTGACAGGATTGGGTTAAGCCTCCATACCCCTGGCACTCATTCACGGCGAGTGCTAATGCCCGCCGTTTTCATTGGCCGAGCCATGGAGGAAGCCCCATGAAATTCCGTCCGCTGCATGACCGCGTCGTTGTCGAGCCGCTGGTGAGCGACACCAAGACCGCCGGTGGGATCATCATCCCCGACACCGCCAAGGAAAAGCCGATGCAGGGCAAGGTCGTCGCCGTCGGCGCCGGCGCCCGTGACGAGTCCGGCAAGGTCGTCGCGCTGGACGTGAAGAAGGGCGACACCGTGCTGTACGGCAAGTGGTCCGGCACCGAGGTGAAGATCGACGGCAAGGACCTGCTGATCATGAAGGAGTCGGACATCATGGGTGTGGTCGGCTGATCCGCCGCCGCCATCCGGACCGACCCTGCCGCCAACCGGCAAACGAACTACGGAGATAGAGAATGGCTGCCAAGGACGTGAAATTCGACGTCGACGCCCGCGACCGCCTGCTCAAGGGCGTGGACACGCTGGCCAACGCCGTCAAGGTGACCCTCGGCCCGAAAGGCCGCAACGTGGTGCTGGACAAGTCGTTCGGTGCCCCGCGCATCACCAAGGACGGCGTCACCGTCGCCAAGGACATCGAGCTGAAGGACAAGTTCGAGAACATGGGCGCGCAGATGGTGCGCGAAGTGGCCTCGAAGACCTCCGACCTCGCCGGTGACGGCACCACCACCGCCACCGTGCTGGCCCAGGCCATCGTCCGCGAGGGCGTGCGCGCCGTCGCCGCCGGACTGAACCCGATGGACCTGAAGCGCGGCATCGACCTCGCCGTCGCCGCCGTCATCAAGGACGTCGAAAGCAACTCCAAGAAGATCAAGTCGTCCAGCGAAGTCGCCCAGGTCGGCACGATCTCCGCGAACGGCGACGCCGATGTCGGCAAGCTGCTCGCCCAGGCGATGGACAAGGTCGGCCAGGAAGGCGTGATCACCGTCGAGGAAGCCAAGTCCCTGCACACCGAGCTCGACGTCGTCGAGGGCATGCAGTTCGACCGCGGCTATCTCTCGCCGTACTTCGTGACCAACGCCGACAAGATGATCTGCGAGCTGGAAAACCCGCTGATCCTCATCCACGAGAAGAAGCTGTCCAGCCTGCAGCCGATGCTGCCGCTGCTGGAGCAGGTGGCCCGCTCGTCCCGTCCGTTCCTGATCATCGCCGAGGATGTCGAGGGCGAGGCCCTGGCCACCCTGGTGGTGAACAAGCTGCGCGGCGGCCTGAAGGTCGCGGCCGTGAAGGCGCCGGGCTTCGGTGATCGCCGCAAGGCGATGCTCGAGGACATCGCCGTCCTGACCGGCGGCACCGTGGTGTCCGAGGATGTCGGCATCAACCTGGAGACCGTCGACATCAAGATGCTCGGCACCGCCAAGAGCGTCACGCTGACCAAGGACGAGACCACGGTCGTCGACGGCGCCGGCAAGAAGAAGGACATCCAGGCCCGCGTCACCCAGATCAAGGCGCAGGTCGAGGAGACCACCTCCGACTACGACCGCGAGAAGCTCCAGGAGCGTCTGGCGAAGCTGGTCGGCGGCGTCGCGGTTCTGCGCGTCGGCGGTGCGACCGAAGTCGAGGTGAAGGAGCGCAAGGATCGGGTCGACGACGCGATGCACGCGACCCGCGCCGCGGTCCAGGAAGGCATCGTCGCCGGCGGCGGCACCGCGCTGCTGTACGGCACCCGCTCGCTCGACAAGCTGAAGCCGGGCAACGACGACCAGCGCATGGGCATCGACATCGTCCGCCGCGCCCTGCAGGCCCCGTGCCGGCAGATCGCCGCGAACGCCGGTGCCGACGGCTCGGTCGTGGTCGGCAAGCTGCTCGAGCAGAAGTCGAACACCTTCGGCTACAACGCCGCGACCGACACCTACGAGGACCTGATCAAGGCCGGTGTCATCGACCCGACCAAGGTCGTGCGCACCGCGCTGCAGGACGCCGCCTCGATCGCCGGTCTGCTGATCACCACCGAGGCCATGGTCGCCGAGAAGCCGGAGCCGGCCGGTGCCGCCGGCGGCGGCATGCCGGACATGGGTGACATGGGCGGAATGGGTGGCATGGGCGGCATGGGCTTCTGAGCCAGCCGCACTCGTGTTAGGGAAGGGCCGGGCCGTGTGTCCGGCCCTTTCTCGTTTCAACGGGGCCTTTTTTCTTCACGGAGCGCATTGCCGATGACGACCGTCGACCTCGACCGGCTGGCCGCCACCCTGACCGAGGTGGCCGAGGCGGAGATCCTGCCGCGCTGGCGCAACCTGGACGACGGCGACATCCGCGAGAAGACCGGCCCGACCGACCTGGTCACCGTCGCCGACGAGGCGGCCGAGCGCCGTCTGGTCGAGCTGCTGCCGGACCTCTATCCCGGCTCGATCGTCATCGGCGAGGAGTCGGTGGAGAAGGACCGTTCGCTGCTCGGCCGGATCGACGGCGAGGCGCCGGTCTGGATCGTCGACCCGGTGGACGGCACCAACAACTTCGCCGAGGGCAAGGACCGGTTCTGCGTGATGGTGGCCCTGACCCATCGCGGCGAGACCATCGCCTCGGCCATCCATCAGCCGGTCGAGAAACGCACCGCCGTCGCCGCCAAGGGCGAGGGCGCCTGGATGCTGGGCGCCGGAGGCCGGGAGCGGCTGCAGGTCGCCCCCGCCGCCGGGATCGGCGCGATGGAGGGCTCCTTCAACTTCCGTTTCTTCCCCGAGACCGTGCGCCCCGGCATCCGGGCGCGGGCGAACGAGGTGCTGGGCGACCGCCATTACCGCCGCGGCTGCGCCGGCTACGACTACATCCAGCTCGCCACCGGCCGGTGGCACTACGCGGTGTACTGGAAGAAGATGCCCTGGGACCACGCCCCCGGCCTGCTGATCCATGGCGAGGCCGGCGGCTATTCGGCCTGTGTCGACGGCACGCCCTACCGTCCGGGGGAACTCGGCGGCGGCATCATCGCCGCGGCCGACGCGGCCGGCTGGCAGGCCCTGCGGGATCAGGTGGTGGGGCCGGTGCCGACCACGGTCTGAACTGCAAGCGCCCTGCGGCCGCCCTTCGACACGTCCCCCGGCTTAACGCCGGGGTCCTGCTCAGGGTGAGGTCTTGAACAGCCAAACGACCGACCTCACCCTGAGCAGCGACCAGCGGGAGCGTGTCGAAGGGCGGCGCGCGCACCCCTGACGATCCCCCTCACTCCTTCGGCGGCTGGGGCGGGCCCTTGTGCTTGTCGGCCCAGGCGCGGGCGCGGTCGGCGAAGGCATGGCGCTGCTCCGGCGTCATGGACGTCACCACGTCGGTGATCGCCGCATGCACCGCCGTCTCCATCCGGTCCATCGCGTCGCGCATGCGGCCCAGGGCGGCCTCGTAATCAGCGCGCACGAACGGATCGGCCGACAGGGTGTCGGTCACCGCGCTGCGGGCCGCGTCCGCCTCCCGGCGCAGCGGCTCGATGGTCGCCTCGTGCTCGCGCCAGACCGCGCGTACCGTGTCGATCCCGTCCTCGCCCACCATCCGGCGCAGCCAGCGCGGACCCGGTCCCTCTGGCGGCGGCGGCGGGCCGGCATGGCGGCCCGGGCCGCCCCGACCGTGATCGACCCAGCGGCCGATGGCGAGGCCGCCGATGAACAGGTTCACGCCCAGGGAGGCGAGGAGGAGGAGGGTCAGCCAGCGGGTGCGCGTCATGTCGGGTCTCGGCTCAGAACGTGTCCTGGGTGGTGAAACCGACCGCGGAGGCCGCGGCCAGGGAGTAGGTGTCGGTATCGGCCGTCGTCTCGGCCGCCGCTGTCGTGATCTCGGCGTCGAAGCCGGGCAGGGGCAGCTCCGGGTTGGCCGCGCCGATGACGATGCCGAGCACGGCGGCGGCGGCGAGACCGGCGGCCGGACGCCACAGGCCGATCCATCCGGCGATCACCTCCAGCAACGGGCTGCCGCGCTCCGGGATTTCCTTCAGCGCCACCCGCAGGGCCGGGCTCGGCTGCGGCACCGGCAGGGTGTCCAGCATCAGGTCCAGGTGCCGGGCCTCGTCGGCCGCGCGGGCCAACTCCCGGTCGCCGGACAGCAGGGCCACCGCCGCCTCGCGCTCGCCGGACGGCCAGCGGGCGGGATCGCCGCCATAGGCGTCCACCAGTGCGAGAACCCGGGTCTTGGTCATGGAAGTCTGTGTCATCGGGCTTCTCCCAACAGTTCGGCGCGCCGGTCGGACAGGGCCTGGCGCAGGGACCGCCGGCCCCGGGCCAGCAGGGATTCGAGCGCCTCGACCGAGATGTCGAGGGCGGCGGAGGCGTCGGCCCCGGACAGGCCTTCGTAGTGCACCAGCACGATCGCGGCGCGCTGGCGTTCGGGCAGGGCGTCCAGGGCGGCGCGCACCGTCTCGGCGGTCGCCGCGTCCTCGAGCCCGCGATCGGGGGCGGGGCCGCTGTCGGTCAGGGTCACATCCTCCGGGTCGACGGTCGGCTTGAGCCGGCGCAGCCGGTCGAGGGCGGCGTTGCGGGCGACCCGGTAGAGCCAGGTCGACACCCGGGCCTGGGGCGTCCAGTCGCCGGCCTTGCGCCAGAGCGACAGGTAGGTGTCCTGCACCACGTCCTCGGCCGCCGCCCGGTCGCCCAGCATGCGCTGGGCGAAGCCGAGCAGACGGTCCGCGTGGCGATCCACCAGCAGGCGGAAGGCGGCCGAATCGCCGTCGGCGACCCGCGGCATAAGCGCCGCATCCGGGTCCTCCTGGCTCTGATTCGTCAAACTGCCGCCTCCCGTGCTGGCTGCGTCGTCCAAAGGAACGCGCCTTCGGATCGTCCGTCTCCGGCCTTACTTCTTCGGGCCGTGACGACCCTTGGCCGCCTTCATCTCCTCGAGCGAGACGGCGCCGTCGCCATCCGTGTCGAGCTTCATCATACGGTCGCCACGCGCCGGCATCTCCTCGGCGCTGAGCTGGCCGTCGCCGTCCTTGTCGAGCTTGGCGATCATACGCCCGAACCGCTCCTTGCGCTGCTCGGCGCGGGCCGCGTCCATCTCCTCCAGGCTCAGCTTGCCGTCGCCGTTGGCGTCGGCAGCGGCGAACCGGGCGGCGCGGAAGGCTTCCAGCTCGGCCGCGGTGATCTTGCCGTCCTTGTCCGCGTCCATCTCGGTGAAGCGCTTCTCCATGTGCTCGGCGCGCATGGCGTCCCGCGGGCCGTCCTTGGGGCCGTCGCCATGGGCCACAGCCAGGGTCGGGACGATCACCGCCGTGCCGAGGGCCGCGGCGAGGGCGAGGGCTTTGATACGGGTGGTCATCGTGGATGTCTCCGTTTGGGGGGCTGATAAGGCATCAGGTGGCCACCTGTACCTTCCTCAACGGGGCCTTCCGGGAAATCCGTCGCACTTTGTTTACAGGCCTTTGACGGCCGGTCGCGAACCGCTACCGTAGCGCGCGAAAACGAGAAGCCGGTCAGACGGAGGAAACCATGGCGGCGAAGCAGAACAAGGTGATCATCACGTGCGCGGTCACCGGGTCGATCCACACCCCGACCATGAGCCCGCACCTGCCGATCACCGCCGACGAGGTCGCCCAGCAGGCCATCGACGCGGCCGAGGCCGGCGCCTCCATCCTGCACCTGCACGCCCGCAATCCCGACGGCAGCCCGACCCCGGACCCCAAGGCGTTCATGGAGTTCCTGCCGCGCATCAAGCAGAACTCCGACGCGGTGGTGAACATCACCACCGGCGGCGGTCACGGCATGACCCTGGAGGAGCGTCTGGCGGCGGCCGTGGCGGCCAGCCCGGAGATGACCTCGCTCAACATGGGTTCGATGAATTTCGGCCTGTTCCCGATCCTGGACAAGATGAAGGACTTCCAGCACGAGTGGGAGCCGAAGTTCCTGGAGAACAGCCGCGACTTCATTTTCCGAAACACCTTCAAGGATATCGAGTACGTCCTTAAGGAGCTGGGCGAAGGCCACGGCGTGAAGTTCGAGTACGAGTGCTACGATGTCGGCCACCTGTACAACCTGGCCCATTTCCTCGATCGCGGCCTGGTGAAGCCGCCGCTCTTCGTGCAGACGATCTTCGGCATCCTCGGCGGCATCGGCGCCGATCCGGAGAACCTGATGTTCATGAAGCGCACCGCCGACAAGCTGTTCGGCGACCAGTACAACTGGTCGGTCCTGGCGGCCGGGCGTCACCAGATGAACTTCACCACCATGGCCGCGATCAACGGCGGCAACGTCCGCGTCGGCCTGGAGGACAGCCTGTATATCGGCAAGGGCGAGCTGGCGAAGTCGAATGCCGAGCAGGTCGCCAAGATCCGCCGCATCGTGGAAGAGCTGAGCCTGGAGGTCGCCACCCCGCAGGAAGCCCGGCAGATGCTGGCGCTCAAGGGCGGCGACATGGTGAAGTTCTGATCGGCTGACCCAGATGCCCAACCTCAACATCACGGGCAAGACGACCGTCTACGGTATTCTTGCCCACCCCACCGACCATGTGCGGGCGCCGCAGGTGTTCAACGCGGCCTATGAGGCGGCGGGGATCGACGCGGTGCTGGTGCCGCTCGACGTGACGCCGGAGAACCTGGCCACCGTCGTCTCCGCGCTGAAGGCCACCCGCAACTTCCACGGCCTCACCGTCACGGTGCCGCACAAGGTGGCGATGGCCGAGCTGTGCGACGAACTCGCCCCCGGCGGCGAACGGGTCGGCTCGGTCAACGCCATCCGCTTCACCGAGGACGGCCGCATGCTGGGCGACAATTTCGACGGCAAGGGCTACGTCACCGGCATGCAGAAGGCCGGGTACGACTTCACCGGCAGACGCGTGCTCCAGCTCGGCGCCGGCGGGGCAGGGATGTCGATCGCCTTCTCCGTGGCCGAGGCCGGGGCGGCGGAAATCGCCATCGCCAACCGCACGGTGTCCAAGGCCGAGGCCCTGGGACAGCGGGTGAACGCGGCGTTTCCGAGCACCAAGGTCACCGGCGTGGCCGCCGATGCCGATCCGTCGGGCTACGACGTGGTGATCAACACCACCTCGCTCGGCCTGCATGACGGCGATGCGCTGCCGGTGGACGTGACGAAGCTCAGCCCCGGCACGGCGGTCAGCGAGATCATCATGACCCCGGTCCACACCGAGCTGCTGAAACAGGCGGAGGCCAAGGGCCATCCGATCTATTTCGGCAAGCCGATGCTGGAGGAGCAGATCAAGCTGATCGGCGCCTTCATGGGCTGTCCGCTGCCCGACTGAGGGCGAAAGCCGGCCCCTCGACCCGGAAGGCAAATTAATTAGCGCCCGGGAAGCAACTCACCGCTTCCCGGCTTTCCGGTTCTGATCGGTTGCGGCCTCGCGGCAGTCTCCCATCTCTTGGCGAGCCCGAACGGGCGCCACAGGACCTGGGAGGGCCCGCGATGACCGATCACCCCATCCATGTGATCCACGAGAATCCGGAATGGCTTCCGCCCTTCGCGCGTGCCTTCGAGGTGCGCGGCGAGGCCTTCGTCGATCTCGACCTGTCGGACGGCGCCATCGACCTGGCCGCCGAGCCGCCGGCTGGCTTGTTCTACAACCGAATGAGTGCGTCGGCCCATACCCGCGGCCACCGCTACTCCCCGGAATACGCCGCCGCGGTCATCGCCTGGCTGGAGGCGCACGACCGTCCGGTGATCAACGGCTCGGGCGCGATCTCCCTGGAGGTCAATAAGGCGGCCCAGCTCGCCCGGCTAAAGCGCGCCGGCGTGCCGGTGCCGCGCACCGTCGCCGCCCTGGGCGACGCCAAGGTGGCCGAGGCGGCTAGGCTCTGGGGCGAGGGCCCGGTCATCGTGAAGCCGAACCGCGGCGGCAAGGGCCTCGGCATCCAGCTCTTCGAGGCCGCCCGCGAGGTGGTCGAACGGGCCGCCTCCGGCACCCTGCAGGGTTCCATTGACGGCATCACCCTGCTGCAGGACTACATCGCCACGACCGACGGCAGCGTCACCCGGGCCGAGTTCATCGGCGGCAAACTGTTCTACGCCGTGCGCATCGATACCGGCGGCACCTTCGAGCTGTGCCCGGCCGATGTCTGCGCGCCGGACGAGGCGGAAGCGACCGGCGGTCCGGTCTTCGCCGTGGTCGAGAACGCCCTGGAGCCCGAGTTCCAGGCCGCCATCGAGCGGTTCCTGGCGGATGCCGGCATCGACATCGCCGGCGTGGAGTTCGCCCGCGACGGGCAGGGTCGCCCCTTCGTCTACGACGTGAACACCAACACAAACTATAATCCGGACGCCGAGGCGGCCGCCGGCGTGTCCGCTCCGCAGGCGCTGGTCGACTACCTGATCCGCGAGCGCAACCGCCGGCTCTCGGCCCCCAAGGTGGCCGTGCGTCGATAGACGCCGGCGCGCCGGATCGGATGACGTTGTAGACGGCAGACGCCCGACCCGGTTCCGGGTCGGGCGTTCTGCGTATTACGGCACAGTTTTCCACAGGAAATCAGCGGGTTGTGCGAGAATCCGATCAGGGCGATTCGCGAATCGTGCTATGGAAATCGCGCCCCGATTCCTTTGCGGAGTCGCTTCGGCGCAGGGGCAGGGATGCCAACGAGTCGCGGCGAATCAACAATTTCTTGTGTTATCCACAGCATTCTGCGCGATATCTGGTGAACGCGCTTGTGGGATAACCCCAGATCACGTAGCCTCTTGCCAGTTAGCCACTAGATGTGGGTGAAACGAGTCGAATGCGACCCGTTCGCCCTGGACCGGCCGGCAAGGAGGTAGAAATGGGCGACAATTCGCAGAGCGTGTGGACCGACGAGCGCCTCGAGCAGCTCAAGGCGCTGTGGGGCGAGGGGCTGTCGATCACGCAGATCGGCCTGAAATTGGGCGTGTCGCGCAATGCCGTGGTCGGCAAGGTCCACCGCATGGGGCTGCCGAAGCGCCAGTCGCCGATCGTGCGCAGCGCCAATCCGAAGCACGACGACCGCCCGATCCAGCGCCGCCGCGCCGTCCCGCTGACCCTGGAGCAGTGGGACCGCAACACCTGCTCCTGGCCGATCGGCGATCCGAAGACCGACAATTTCAGCTTCTGCGGCTCCACGGTCGAGCCGGGCCGGCCGTACTGCTCGCAGCACTGCGCCGTCGCCTATACCTCGGTGCGCGAGAAGGACACGAGCAGCGCCGCCTGACCGAGCAGGCGTTCGCTTTAACGGCCTTCCTTCCCGGCGACGGGGAGGAGGGCCGTTTGCATTTTTGGGTCGAGTCTACGGCTTCACGAAGACCAGGAAGAACACGGCACCCGAGACCAGGTGCAGCGGCTGCAGCATGAGCACGGGGTAGGGCATCCGCCCGGTCAGCCTGCGCACCGCCGGAATGCCGTAGAACACGGCCGCCGACAGGGCGGAGACGGCGATGGCGACGATGGGGAAGCCGAGCAGGTAGACCGTCAGGTAGCCCAGCGCCGAGGTGCCGCCGAACCGGCCCTCCAGGAACACCGGCGCGATCTGCGCCAGCATCACCGCGAGGACCACGGCCAGGAACAGGACCAGCGACCGCCAGAACGCGGCATAGATCGGGTCCTGGCCGTCATTGACCCACATTGGGAAGCCTTTCGGGGAAGACCTTTCGGGGAGACCCCTGCGGGCCGGATCAGGCGGCGGCCGCCGCCTCGATGCCGGCATCCTCTTGCATGCCGAGCAGCAGGTTCATGTTCTGCACCGCCGCGCCCGACGCCCCCTTGCCGAGATTGTCCAGGCGTGCGGTGATCACCGCACGGCCGGTCTTCTCGTCGGAGAACACGAAGATCTCCAGCAGGTTGGTGCCGTTCAGCCCCTGCGGATCCAGTTCCTTCAGCCCCTCGGCCTCGCCGAGCGGCGCCACCCGGACGAACCGGCTGTCGGCATACTGGGCCAGCAGGATCTCGTGCGCGGCGGCGGCGGTCGGCCCGCCCTCGATCGACCACAGGGCCAGGGGCACGCTGACCAGCATGCCCTGGGCGTAGTTCGCCACCGACGGCTGGAAGATCGGCGCCTGGGCCAGGCCCGACCAGCGGGTGATCTCCGGCACGTGCTTGTGGTTCAGGGTGAGGCCGTACTGCCAGAACGGATCGGGCTTGTAGCCGGCCGCGTCCTCGGACTCGTAGCGGGCGATCAGCGCCTTGCCGCCGCCGGTATAGCCGGAGACCGCGTTGATCGTGACCGGGTAGTCGGCCGGCAGCAGGCCGGCGGCGACCAGCGGCGCCAGGATGGCGATGGCACCCGTCGGATAGCAGCCCGGGTTGGAGATCCGCGTCGCCCCGACGATCGCCTCGCGCTGGCCGGCGCGGAACTCGGCGAAACCGTAGATCCAGTTGTCGTCGGTCCGGTGCGCGGTGGAGGCGTCGATCAGCTTGGTGCCGGAGCCGTCCGCCAGGGCGGCGGCTTCCCGGGCGGCGTCGTCCGGCAGGCACAGGATCGCCACGTCGGCGGCATGCAGGGCGTCGCGCCGGGCGCCGGCATCCTTGCGCTGGGAGTCGTCCAGGGAGATCAGCTCGATGTCCCGACGCGCGACCAGGCGCTCACGGATCTGCAGACCCGTCGTACCCGCCTCGCCGTCGATGAACACCCGTGCCGATCCCATGATCGCCTCCTCTGTTTTCGGGAGGCGCACCATACAGGAAAGCCGGGGGCGAGGGGTAGGGGCGTTTGCCGGCAGCGGTTGTGCGGGTGAGTGCGTCCGGCCCTAACTGAAGAGAAGGGGAGAGTGGCCCACGCTCGGGCACCTGTATCCCGTCTTTCCAGCCGGGCGCCGGGAAGACGGATAGATCCAATGTATCGGCAAGAGCGGCAGTGGGCCGGAGCCCCGGCTCCACCGCCAGGGCTCCTATCGCCGTTTCTTACTTCAACCCGCGCACGATGTTGAACGGCGAGAACGCCTGGGCGCCGGCCATGATCTCGATCCGGTTCACGTTGATGTTGCGCGGCCGGGTGGCGGCCCAGAACACGGCGTCGGCCACGTCCTCCGGCTTGATCGGCTCGACGTCGTCGTAGACGGCCGACGCCTTGTCCTTGTCGCCCTTGAAGCGGACTTCCGAGAACTCGGTCTCGGCCAGACCCGGTTCGATATCGGTGACATGGATGTTTTTGCCGACGAGATCGGCGCGCAGGTTCAGGGAGAACTGGCGCACGAACGCCTTGGTGGCGCCGTAGACGTTGCCGCCCGGATAGGGCCAGTAGCCGGCGATCGAGCCGATATTCACCACATGGCCGTAGCCGTTGGCGACCATCTGCGGCAGCAGGGTGCGGGTGCAGTACAGCAGGCCCTTGATGTTGGTGTCGACCATCAGTTCCCAGTCGTCGAGCGAGACCTCGTCGGCACCCTCCAGACCGACCGCCAGGCCGGCATTGTTGACCAGCACGTCGATCGGGGTGAACTCGGCGGGCAGGGCCTCGACCGCCGCCGCCACCGCGTTGCGGTCGCGCACGTCGAGCACGATGCTGTGGGACGGGTTCTTCAGTTCCGCCTTCAGGGCGTCCAGACGCTCGCCGCGCCGGCCCGAGATCACGGTCTGCCAGCCTTCGGCGTCGAAGCGCTTCGCGGTCGCCCTGCCGAAGCCGCTTGTGGCGCCGGTGATGAATGCCGTCTTCGCCATTCTGTGTCCTCCTTCAGTGTCTGATATCAGCGATTTGCGAGTCGTTATTGGTGTTATTTATCAGGTTTTTCGGCCTGCTTGACGCGCATCCAGTGGCGTTCCATATCGGCCAGGCCGACGGTCTGGATCGGGGTTCCCTCGGCCGCCAGCCCGTCCTCCATGAAGCGGAAGCGGCGCTCGAACTTGGCGTTGCAGCGGCGCAGGGCGGTCTCCGGGTCGATGTCGAGGCGGCGGGCCAGGTTGACCACGGTGAACAGCAGATCGCCGACCTCGTCCTCGATCCGCGCCGGATCGTCCTGCTCGGTCCCGGTGACCTCGGCCCGCAGTTCGCCCAGCTCCTCGTCGATCTTGTCGAACACCCCGTCGATGCTCGGCCAGTCGAAGCCGGCCCGCACGGCGCGGTTCTGCAGCTTGAGCGCGCGGATCAGCGCGGGCAGGGCGCTCGACACCCCGTCGAGCACCGAGGCCGTCCGGTTCTCGGCCGCTGCCTTGGCGGCGCGTTCCGCCGCTTTCTGCTTCTCCCAGGCGTCGGTCTGGGCCCGGGCGTCCTCGACGCTGGCGCCGGCGAAGACGTGGGGGTGACGGCGCACCATCTTGTCGGAGATGCCGCGGGCGACGTCGTCGAACGTAAAGGCGCCGTCCTTCGGGCGCGTCTCGCGCGCCATCTGGGCATGGTAGACTACCTGCAGCAGCAGATCGCCGAGTTCGTCGCGCAGGGCCGTCATGTCTCCGAGGGTGATCGCCTCGGCCACCTCATAGGCTTCCTCGATCGTATAGGGCGCGATCGTCTCGAAGGTCTGTTCCAGATCCCAGGGGCAGCCGCCCTCGGGATCGCGCAGCTTCGCCATGATGGCGATCAGCCGGTCGATCGCCGGGTCGTCCGGCAGGGCGGCCAGGGCATCGGAACGGTTGGAGGGGGGAGCGCTGTCTGTCATGTCGGCGCGAGACTAACCAGGGAGGGCGTCGGAGGAAAGTCGGGGTGTGGGCATGAAGTGATAACGCGCATAATGTATATTGCTCAGATAGATAGGTTCCCCGTGTTCTCCACGGGGAACCATTGACAAGAACGTTACAGGAACGTTGGAACCGCATCATGCCGTCTTTCGGACGGTTTGGTTCCGACGATCAAGTTCCGCTCGAACCATCTTGTTTGCTGCGCGTGCGCCGACGCCAAGGCGATTGCCGATCTCGACCCCCGACGCCCCACGCTGAGCCATGCTCAAGGCGACTGCTCTGCGAATGTCGTTGAGACGCCGTCTTGCTCTCCGTTCGTGCAGCTTCGTGATGCCAACCAAAGCGGGGCGACTGATTCCGTAGAATGCGGCTTGTTCGTCCAGATGCGCCGCCCACGCTTCGGGGGACGGGGTCTGGCGTCGCCAAAATCGGAAGAGAGCCGCCCCTACGATCAATAGGCGCCGGCGATGCGTTGAACGACGCTTGGCGTCCTCGTAATCGCGCTCCCGCCGTTCTTCTTGGCGGATGTTGTCGTTTGCCGCTTCGTTTGCGGCATGGGCGATAGCTATGAACTTGCAAAGCAGGTTGACGCTGTCGCGAAGAACCGCCTCGGAAATCTGGAGTTCGACGGTCACACCGTGCGGATCGCGTTTCACATCTAAGGCGAACGCTTGCCGCGCACCGGCGGATTCAGTAGAATTCCGCTCTGAAAGCTTCATGTGATCTATCCTTTTTGGAAGGTTGCAGGGACCGGGCCAACGGTCTCGGAGCAGACAGGTCAGACAGGCGGCTCGGACTTCGCGTCCGGGCCGTCTTGCTATTGGTTCTTGTCGTCGTTCTCGTTTCCCCCCTTTCAGGCAGTCGCCTTCTTATCAAGTCTCTCATTGTGAGCCCTCACTGCCCGCCCGTGTGGACGGTTGGATGGGCTCTTCGGAAGTCGGTTCTCCGGGCTTTGCATTGTCAGAAGCGCGTGCTCTGCCTTGGTAGTGTTCCACCATTTGTCCGAACGCATGGTGCTCGTGGCCAACCTCGCGAATGAGATTAATGGCCTTGATGACGCGCGGATCAGCTAGAGCGTCGTCGCGCTCGTCCATGTCGAATGTGTAAAAATGGAGTGAAAAGCTGTAATCGGCCTGATCATCCAAGCACATATCAAAAATTCGCCTCGGATCAATGTCCAGTTTCTGGGCGATCTTTGCCATGTTTTGAAGTGAAGGAAATTTTCCCTCTGGCTCTCCAGCTCTTTCGTATTTCACCATTGAATTTGGACTTATCCCCGTGATTTTTGCGAGGCCGGTGCGTGAGATCCCCGCATCCTCTCTCGCTTGGCGGATGATCGCCCCCAAGGTCCAACGGTGTTGGCCGAAATCCATATCACTCGCTCTGCCGTATTGCGCATATTGGTACAAGAATAATTACCCATATCTGACGCAATCGCAAGAACCGAATTTCCAAACAGTCCCGACTGTAAAAAGCCAGCCGCTATATCAGGCGGCTGGCCTATCTGATGGACACAGAATGTAGATCTACAGCGCGTACATGAAGTCCCGCAGATCGTCGGGGAGCTGGTCGGACAAGGCCATGCGCCGGACGGTCGGGCGCACAGCCTCGATCATCACGTCGTCATTGGACCATCCGAGCCATCCATCGGATTCCAGACCAGCCGCTCTCGCGATGTCCTGTAGGGCCTTGGGGGGCACCACGTGCAGATCCACGCCGAGAATGGCGGTATCGATGATCCTCTCCTGGATCGCCGCGCAGTCCTGCTGACCAGCCTCAGGGGCATTCTCCAGGCGCTCCTGGATCTCCCGCGCTTTCGGGAAGGTGGTTCGGTCGATGCCGCGGGAGTTGGCAATTTCGACCAGCGCCGCGGGCTCCTGATACGCCAGCATGGTCCGGACCTGATCACAGGTAGCCATGGCCTGACGGATCGTGCCGTCGAATCCCTCCGAGCGCAGGGTGTCGATCACACGAAGCGAAGCGTAAACGTCGGCGACCGTTGGAGGTGCGGGCGGGCCCGAGCGCCGCGACGGGGCGGGCTTGGGCGCCGGGGTCGGAAAGTCGTCAACCTCCTCGTCCGGCTCCTCGTCGCCCTGGAGCCACGCGGCGGACTTGCCCGTGGCTGTGGCGAACAGTTTGACCCGCTGCACGGTCACCTCCTGTTCGCCATTCTCGATACGTTCGATGGTGCGGGGGGAGATCCCGATCAAGTTGGACAGCCCTTTGCGGGACAGGCCAGCCTCGGTGCGCGCCCGCTTGATGCGCTCAGCGATCAGGGCGGTGTCGTCGTCGGTATGCATTAGAGTGTCAGTGGACATTGTGTACCTCTCTCGGTTCAGTTCGTGGTGGTGAGACGCCAGGATTTCTGCGGCACCCCGGCCATGGTGCCTGTCCCGGTGGATCGCCCCGGGCCGACCCTGGGCGTTGCCCTGGGACAGGCCCGGTAATCACCGGAACGGGGCACCGGTTGAGCCCTGGTGCCTCGAACAAGCGCCAGGGGATTGCGTGTTGGGTGAGGAGCGCGGTCACGCCGTCGAGGCCGCCGGTCTCGAAGGCGACCAGCACGTCTGCCGTCAGGCGCTTGGCGACAACGGCATCGAACACGTCGCGATCGATCGTCACGCGATGTGTCTCTTTCGACAGGTCGGCCTTGGCGAGCGTTTCGTCTTCGGGCGCGTCGGGCAGGGCGTACCGGCGCCGCAGGTCGCGGCTCCACGTCAGATGCCGCGTCCCTTTGAAGGCGGTCGCATACTCGCGGAACAGGCGGGCGTCGGACGGGGAGCGGTCGCCGATGTGATCAGCGAGGATCTGGAACGGTGTTCTGCCGTTCTTGGAGCGCTTCGTGTGCGCCTTCGTGAGTTCCAGCGCCGCCCCCCACTTGGCGACGTAGTCGGCCGCTCCCTGGTCCAGATTCACCGGCTCGAAGGCGAAGGCATCGACGCTGCACCGGCCGAGCCCCATGCGCTCGATAGCGGTCCGCCAACGGTCGAAGATCCAGCCCGCCAGCCCGTAGGCGTCATCCTTCGTTGCCCACGGCTCGAAGAACAGCACCACGTGCAGGTGAGGGTGCCACCCGTTCTTACCGTGGGTGACTTCCAGGGCGCGGATATCGCCCATCCAGCCGTACCGCTCTCGGGCTTCGATCCAGGCTTTGCCGGACTTCACTTTGCGCCAGCCGGTCGAGACGGCGGACCGGAGCGGCGCGCATGCCTGGAAGGCGTAATGGGGCAGGGTGAGGGTAGCCATATACGCCACGCCACCAGCTTCCCGGTGGGCACTTAGAACCGCATCGATCTCGGAGCGTCGGCCCTCGGTGATCTTCGCGGCGCAGACCGGGCAGACCCACACAGAGCCGCAGGTCTCGACACCTCCGAAATGTGCTACGCCGTCGCTGTCATGGAGCGTAGCTCTGTGACCGATGGTCTTGCGGCCGCAATTCCGGACCCGCCAGCCCTCACCGAGGATCCGCCCGGCCATGTTCCGGGACGCATGCCGGAGGCGCTTGGGCGAGGTCTTCCGGCTGTGTGCTGGGGCCGGGTGAGGGGCACAGGTAGGGGCATAGGGTAGGGCCTGTGCAACGACCGCTTGCGCAGCGGGTGAAACACTGCTTGCGTGTATATCAAGGGAGGTCACTTCTGGCCTCCCGTGACGGGTGAATCCATTAGGTCATTTGAGGACCGCCAATGCGTTCTACGTCCGTAGTTCCTATTGCAGTTTTGGTGTTCTTTTCTGCAATTAGTCTTTCGGTTGTTTTTGGCGCTATTGAAAAATCCTCTAGTGATCCAAAAGAATTCCAAATTTTGATTTCGAGCACTCTTGCGCTTATTGCCGCACTGGGTGGTATTTGCGCGGTTTTTATAAACCAGGGTTGGATAGACCAACGTGGCAGAGACGATAAGGCCTACGAAAAAGCACGAATACTTGCAGACCGATATGAAGAAGAGAGAGTTTCGTGCGCGATGTTGAAAAGCAAAATCGACCGAATCACATCGGCGGACGAGTTTTCTTCTTTTGTGCTTCTTAATAAAAATATTGAATTTTTGCCGTACGACGATTCTTATATTTTTAAAGTCAATCCAGTTATTGCTATCGAATATCTTGAGGTTGTGAATGATTTTAATAGGATATTCGATTCTTTGAAGGTCTTTGACCAGCGGGTTCTTGAAAGTGATCCAATTGTCAAAGAGAGTGTCTCGATTTTGATTTCTAATATTGTCGATAGAAAAGGAATATTGAGCAGGTTTCTTGATCGGATAATAAATAGAAATCCTGAAAGTGCGGGCATGGCTCTTGAGCCAATCGATGACCAGACCGCCCGTGAACTCTACAAGCAGGCCGAGCGTTTCACTGGAGGTCTGGCACCGGCCAAAACTCCCAACTCGCAATGATTTCAATCGGTTTTGGAAAATCGCGAAATCAAGAGCAGGGGCCTTGCCCCCGCACCCCCGCGTCTCGCCGACGGGCAGGGTGCCTGGGCAGGAAGAGAGGCGCCGCTGCGCTCTGCCTCTTTCCGGTCCAGGCACCCGCCCCCAGCGTGGGAGCGGCTCCACGCCGTCAAGGCCCTTCCGCCGCACGCTGCGCGTGCGGTCTCCCGAGAAGGACCCTGACGGCGCTCCTCCGCTCGCGCATGAGCGGACAGCGTCCGTGCACTGGAATGGCGTCGGTAGGCGGCTGAGGCGGGCGCTCACGGCTCACCCCCGGCATCCCGACGATTTCCGGCTGGATTGAAGGTGGTCGCCGCTAGAAGGCGGCTGACGGCCGTTCTCGTCGTATCTTGGGCGACCCGGTTGCGCTCGCGTTCTGCTGCTGAGAGGACGCGCGAAACCGTGGAACGTGAGACGTCGCCGTAGACGCGCCTCCGATGGATCAGTTCGGCGATGTGAGTGATCGTGAGGGACGCATCGCTGCGGGCGAGGCGGGTGATTTCCAGGTTCCTGCGCTTGCGTAGCTTGCGGTTCTGAACCCGCAGTTTGACCTGGTAGAGTTGCTGCGCCGTGGCGTCATCGAAATCCACCAGCGCAGCGGCTTCGGCGATGATCTCCTCAAGCGTCCGAGGGATGGCCTGGTTGGTGACGGAGCGGCGTACGAACCGGTACAGCATCCAGCTTCGCTGGCGCCGGTCGGAGAGATAGGCGCTGCCTTTCGCGGCGCTGCCCGGTACGTCGGCGTAGCCGCCGTCGTCGGCGGTCGATTTCCCAATTTCCGGTGACGCGCGGCGCAATGCATCCGCCGTCGCCTCAAGAACCAGCGCGACGGCTTCGACAAGGTCTGCCGGAAGCTCGATTGAGAGGGTGATGGTCGGGGAATTATCCCGCTGGTGCTTGACCTTAGGTGCCATGGGGCACCTCGGTCGCTAACGGTGGGAGAGAGGTGCCGTGGCTGCGGTCATGTGGAACATCCGTTCCGAGTGACGCGCATAATGTATATTATGGGAATTATTGTTCGTTCCACGCCAGGGCGTTTAATCCGGCTCGATACAGGCGCCGATCCATCCGTCGCAACCACCGCCTCACGTTCCGAGTCCCCGTACCGCGTTGTGGCCCGGCTCCGCCGAATCTCGACTGTTGTCGCCAGCCGCAACCCGCGTTCTGCCACGGTTGCCGGCGTCCCGGGCGAAGATTCTTGGTCCGCACGGGCGATTTAGCGATACTGCGGCTCGCAGTCCGGTCGTCGTCCTTCCCGACGCCGTCGCTCCGACGGAACCGGTCGGTAACGTTTTTCTTGGAGGCGCCGGCGGGCGCCCCGAAGTGAACCGTTCCGACCTCGCCGCCAGGGGCTGCCGATGAATTCCGAGCCGAAACTGACCCGCCTTGCCGCGCCCGCCGACAGCAAGGCCGGCATCGCCGACGCCACCGACCCCGGCCAGATCATCCGGCTGAGCGAGGAAGTCGCGCGCATAAGCCGGGAGAAGATCACCGAAATCCAGTCGATCACCGGCCGCACCCGGATCCTGGCGCTCAACGCGCTGATCGAGAGCGCGCGGGTCGGCGAGCTGGGCCGCGGCTTCGCCGTGGTCGCCGGCGAGGTCAAGGGCGTGTCCACGGAGATCGCCGCTATCGCCGACGCCCTGGTGAAGGAACTGTCGGAGAAGACCACCCTGCTGGAGACCATCGGCCGCTCGGTGGTCGACCACCTCACCGGCCAGCGTCTCATCGACCTGGCGCTCAACGCCATCGAACTGATCGACCGGAACCTGTACGAGCGGACCTGCGACGTGCGCTGGTGGGCGACGGACAGCGCGGTGGTCGACTGCCTGCAGACCGCGGAGGCCGACGCCGCGCGCCACGCCTCCCAGCGGCTCGGCGTTATCCTCGACGCCTATACCGTCTATCTCGACCTGTGGATCGCCGATGCCGAGGGCCGCGTCGTCGCCAACGGGCGGCCGGACCGCTACCGGGCGGCCGGCGCCGACGTGTCGCGCGAGCCCTGGTTCCGCGAGGCGATGCAGACCGCGACCGGCGACGACTACGTGGTCGCCGACATCGCCAGCAATCCGCATCTCGACCACAGGCCGGTCGCCACCTACGCGGCGGCGATCCGCCAGGACGCCCGGCACGACGGCCGGCCCCTGGGCGTGCTCGGGATCCATTTCGACTGGGGTCCGCAGGCCGAGGCGATCGTCCGCGGCGTGCGCCTGTCCGCGGCCGAGCAGGCCACCACGCGGGTCATGCTGGTGGACGCCAAGAATCGGATCATCGCCGATGCCGGCCGCAACAGCGGCAGCAGCGACAGGTTCGACCTGCGCACCGACGGCCAGGCATCCGGCACCTACCACGCGGCCGACGGCACCACGGTGGGTTTCCACCGCACCCCGGGCTACGAGACCTATGCCGGGCTCGGCTGGTACGGGGTGCTGGTGCGGTCCTAAGGGGCGGTCCTAGGGGCGGTCACCGCGCCGTTCTTCCGGGGCCCGCCCTTCGACACGCCCCTGCGGGGCTGCTCAGGGTGAGGTCGGAGAGGTTGGGGGCGGAGAGCTATAATGATTGGGAACGGAGAGGCGCAGCGACGGTGAGGCGGGAGAGAGCCGGCGCGCTGTTCCCCCTCGATGTTTCCTCTACCGGCCACCCGATCCCCCGCCCTGTCCCCTCTTCCATCTTTCCGACTTTTTCCGTCAGCCGGCCCGTTGCGGGGTTCCCGCCCCTTCCCGTTCTCCCGGCATTTCCGCTCTCCCGGCTCTTTTCGTCTTCCCGGCCTTGAGCCGGGACCCAGCCACGGGCGGGTTGGAGCCTCGAAGACCGATCGCGTCGGTTCCGGCGCGTGTCACCCTCGATCCCGGCGCAGGGCCGGCTCGCAGCCGTGCTGGCGCCCCGGACGGATCACAGCGATGCCGCACCATCATTCCGGGAGGGTCATGCCGCCCTAGTCGGCGGAGGGCGACGGGCTCTTGTAGTCGATCTGGGCGGCGGCGCAGCGGCCCTCCTTGTCGACCATGGCGCGGAGCACCGTGCGCTGGTCGCTGTCGGCGAAGACCTTGGAGAAGCGGATGGTCTGGTCGGCGGTGCGCAGGAACACCCGGTGCTGGCGGCAGACCGCCATCAGATCCTTCAGAAAGGCGCGCGCCTCGTCGCGGGTCATCACGTTCTTCTGGTGGTCCTTGGCGAGGTCGCCCAGCAGCTTCGGATCAATCATGGCGGGACGCCGCTCCGTTTTCGCGATACGATTCTTCCATGACCAGGGTAGCACTCGAACGAGCGCTGAAGAAACCGGGCCGCATTCTGACCTGGCATGCCGGTGCGGGCTGCCGCAGCCACAAGACCTCCGCCCGGGAGGACTACTACACGGTCATCCCCCCTCATCTGGCGTCCTTCGTCCACGGCTTCGGCTCGCACACGACCGAGGCCGACGTGCTGGAGCTGTTCCTGGAGGAGATGCTGATCGACCTCGCCGCGCTGGAGGCCGAGATGGAGGAGATGGCGCGCGATGACCCGCTGATCCCGCGCACGCCGGAAGGCGGCGGTGCGGTGCTGTTCGAGGTGCAGGGCTATTTCCAGGGTTGCCTGGAGTTCTACGTGACCCAGCGGGTGATGGCGCGCACCGACCCGTTCCGGCCGGAGAAGGAGCCGCGCTGGCTGATCCTGGCGAGCCCCCATATCCGCCGTCCCGCCCGCTGTGCCGCCGCCTTCGACGAGCTGCTCGACCGCTGCGAGGCGGTTTCGGCCCGGCACGACCTGGTGCTGGACATGGAGCGGGTGCGCGACGGGTTTCGGACCATGCTGCGACGGCGCCCGGGGCATGAGCCCGAGCGGCCGGCGGCGCTGAGCGAGGACGCGGTGCCGGAGGAGGTTTGGACGTAGAGTGAACTGAGATATTTCCCCCGTCGTCCTGACGAAAGTCAGGTTCCGGCATCCGACGCCCGTTCTTGGTCCCGTCCAACCTCCGGGTCGAGCCCGGAGCTTGCCGGGATGACGTTCATATACTTGAAAAACTTACCCGTCATGCCGGCGAGCTCCGGACCTGATCCGGAGGTTGGCCGGTACCCAGTTCTTGAAGTTTGCGGCTTGGTCCTGACTTACGTCAGGACGACGGTTGGGGGGCCATTCGGATGACGGCGGCAGCGGGCTGTCAGCGCCGCTAAACCTCCACCACCAGCCCGTCATACCCCGGCTCGACCCCCGGCGGGCATTTCGCCAGGGTCTTGGCGTAATCCAGACGGCCGTTCATGTGGGTGAGAAACGCCTGTTTCGGCGCCACGCGGGCGATCCAGCTTGTCGCCTGCGCCAGCGAGGCATGCGCCCCGCTCTCCTCCTCGCGCAGGCAGTCGACGATCCACAGGTCCAGCCCGAACCCTTCCAGCCGGTCGAGCTGCGCCTCGCTCAACACCGCCACATCGGTCGAGTACGCCACCTTGCCGTCGAAGATGAAGCCGAGGCTCTCGCCGGACACGCCGTGGTCCTGGCGCATCACCTCCACCGACATCCCGGCGATCTGGTAGCCCCCCTCGTCGATGTCGTGCCGCTGCAGCGGCGGCACGAAATGGGGCGGCGAGGACGGCGCGGCCTCGACCATGTAGCCGAAGCGGGCCATCAGGTCGGCCCAGGTCACCGCGTCGGCATAGGTCGGGATCCGCTCCCGCGTGGTCCAGAACAGCGGCCGCAGGTCGTCCATGCCGTGGGTGTGGTCGGCATGCATATGGGTGAAGAGCAGCGCGTCGATGCTGTCGACCTGCGCATCCAGCAACTGCTCGCGCAGGTCCGGCGAGGCGTCGACCAGCACGCGGCGGCCGTCCTTCTCCACCAGGATGGAACAGCGGCGGCGGCGGTTCCTCGGCTCGGCCGGGTCGCACTGGCCCCAGCCGCCGCTCAGGCTCGGTACGCCGACCGAGGCCCCGCACCCGAGCATGGTGACCTTCATGCCGCTTGCCCGAACCCTTCGGGTGCCGGAACCCGGTTGAACAGGCGCAGGAAGTTCTGCGTGGTGATCCGGGCGCTCTCCGCCTCGTCCAGCCCCTTGGTTTCCGCCACCACCCGGTGGGTATGGACGACGTAGGCCGGCTCGTTGCGCTTGCCGCGATGGGGCGGCGGCGCGAGGAACGGCGCGTCGGTTTCCACCAGCAGCCGGTCGACCGGCAGGTCGGCGACGGTGTCGCGGATGTCCTGGCTCTTCTTGAAGGTCACGATGCCGGACAGCGACACGTAGAAGCCGATATCGACCGCCCGCATCGCCAGTTCGCGGCCGCTGGAGAAACAGTGCAGGACGCCGGTGAACGGCCCCTTGGCGTATTCCTCCTCCAGGATCGCCGCGGTGTCCTCGTCGGCATCGCGGGTATGGACGATCAGCGGCAGGCCGGTTTCGCGCGCGGCGGCGATATGGGCGCGGAAGCCTTCGGCCTGGGCGTCCCGCGGGCTGTTGTCGTAGAAATAGTCGAGCCCGCATTCGCCGATCGCGACGACCTTGTCGTAGCTCTTCGCCAGGGCGACGATCTCCTCGGTCGGGATGCCCCGCTCCTCGCCCGCCTGGTGCGGGTGGGTGCCGACGGAACAGTAGACCTGCGGAAACCGCTCGGCGATGGCACGGATCTTCGCAAAGCGCCGGATCCGCGTGCAGATCGTCACCATCCGGGCAATCCCGGCGCGCTCGGCCCGGGCGACGACCTCGTCCAGCTCGGGGGCGAAGTCGTCGAAATCCAGGTGGCAATGACTGTCCACAAGGGTCGGAACGGTGGTTTCCGTCACGCCGAGGCCTCCTCGGGGGCGACCCAGCGCGGGAACACGCCTTCCGGCTTCGGCAGCGGCGTGCCCGGCACCAGCCGGTGCTCGGTGCTCAGATGGGCGAAGCTCCGGGCCTCGGCCGGGATCGCGAGCTGGTCCAGCATCTTCGCACAGGATGTCGGCATCACCGGCTGCAGCAGCAGGGCGGCGTGCCGGATCGTCTCCGCCAGGGTGTACAGCACGGTGGCCATGCGCTCCGGATCGGTCTTGCGCAGTGCCCAGGGCGCCTGCTCGTCCACATAGCGGTTGGCGGCCCCGACCACGTCGAAGATCGCCTCCAGCCCCTTGTGGAAGGCCTGGGCGTCGAAATGCCTGCGCACGGTGTCGAGCAGCGCATCCGCGGACGCCAGCAGGGCTTCGTCCTCCGGCGCAAAGGCGCCCGGGGTCGGCACGGCGGCCCCGCAGTTCTTCGCCACCATGGACAGCACCCGCTGGGACAGGTTGCCGATGTCGTTGGCGAGCTCGGAGGTCATCCGGTTGGTCATGGAACGGTGGTTGAAGTCGCCGTCGTTGCCGAACGGTACGTCGCGCATCAGGAAGTAGCGCACCTGGTCGAGGCCGTAGGTCTCCACCAGCGCGATCGGATCGATCACGTTGCCGAGCGACTTGGAGATCTTCTGCCCCTCGTTGGTCCACCAGCCATGGGCAAAGACCCGCTTCGGCGGCTCCAGCCCCGCCCCCATCAGGAAGGCCGGCCAGTAGACGGCGTGGAAACGCAGGATGTCCTTACCGACCATGTGAACGTCGGCCGGCCAGAACTTGGCGTAGGCGCCGGAAGTGTCGGGGAAGCCGGCGGCGGTGATGTAGTTGGTCAGGGCGTCGAGCCACACATACATGATGTGGTCCTCGTCGCCCGGCACCGGGATGCCCCATTTGAAGCTGGTGCGGCTGACCGACAGGTCCTTCAACCCACCCTTCACGAAGGAGATCACCTCGTTGCGGCGGCTCTCCGGGGCGATGAAGTCAGGGTTCGCTTCGTAGAAGGCGAGCAGCTTGTCCTGCCATTTCGACAGATCGAAGAAGTAGGACGGCTCCTCCACCCACTCCACCGGTGCACCGGTCGGGGCGATCTTCTGGCCGTCGACGGTCTTCACCTCGGTTTCGGTGTAGAACGCCTCGTCGCGCACCGAGTACCAGCCGGCATAGGCGCCGAGATAGATGTGACCGTTGTCCTTCAGGCGGCGCCAGATCTCCTGGGTCGCCTTCACGTGGCGGGGCTCGGTGGTACGGATGAAGTCGTCCTGGCTGAAGCCCATGAACGCCGCCAGATCGCGGAAGTTCTGGCTCACCCGGTCGGTGAATCTCTGCGGGTCGATGCCGGCCGCCTCGGCCGCCTTCTCCACCTTCTGGCCGTGCTCGTCGGTGCCGGTCAGGAACATCACGTCGTAGCCGTCGAGCCGCTTGAACCGGGCCATCACGTCGCAGGCGAGCGTGGTATAGGCATGGCCGATATGCGGCTTGTCGTTCACGTAGTAGATCGGCGTCGTGATGTAGTAGGTCGGGCTCATGGCCAAGTCTCCGCTGGGGCCCCGGAAGGAGGCGGCCCTTGCCTACCCCGCCAACCTGAACTGATCAAGGGCCGGGCCGACCAGAACCGGTGATGCCGAGGTTCGCTCAGGCGCGGCGGCGTTCCAGCCCCTCGCCGAAGGCCAGGGTGTGGATGGCGTCGATCAGCACCTGCTTGCGGTCCAGGTTCAGTGCGCTCTCCAGCCGGATCAGCCGCTGCACCGCCTCGCGTCGCCGGAACGCCGCCTCAACCCCGATGCGCGCGACATAGATCCGGCCGGCCTCCAGGTCGCCCGGGATGATCTCGTGCAGTCCGGGCGCGTGGTTGGCGGCCCGGATGGCGCGGTCGATCCAGCGCAGCAGCAGGTCGGTGCCGGTGCGGAAGGCGTCCTGTTCGCCCTCCTTCGGCTTGCGCCCACCCCAGCTTCCGGCGAGCGCGTGCAGGTTCTCGCCGCTGACCTCGGGTAGGTCGGACAGCACCTTGGCGACGTTGCGGTAGAGCTCCGCCCCGCCGGCCTCCACGAACTCCAGCGCCCGACCCGGGCTGCCCTCGGCCAGCCGCAGGATCAGGTCCATGTCCGGGCGCGGCAGATGCGGATGGGCCCGGTTGACCAGGGTGGTCACGACGTCGTCCGACAGCGGCGCGAGCATCAGCCGGCGGCAGCGCGACCTTGTCGTCGGCAGCATCGCGTTCAGCGCATTGGAAACGATTATTATCAGTGTCTTGGCCGGTGGTTCTTCAAGTATCTTGAGAAGCGCGTTCTCGGCGTTCGAGTTCATCTTCTCGGCTTCGTCGACGATCGCGACGCGCCAGCCGCCGGAGCTGGTCTTGAAATGAAGCGAGCTCTCGAAGGCGCGCACGTCGTCGACCCGGATCACCGCGCTCATCACGCCGCGGTCGTTCGGCTTGCGGCGCAGGATCTTCAGATCGGGATGGGATTCGGCCGAGACCTGGCGCGCGGCCTGACCCGCCGGGTCGACGGAAAGGCTGGTGGGCGGCAGCGGCTCGCCGAACAGCCCGCCGGCCGCCTCCCCGCCCTCCGACAGCACGAACTTCGCCAAGCGGAAGGCGAGCGTCGCCTTGCCGATGCCGGGCGGGCCGGCGAACAGCCAGGCATGCGGCATGCGGCCCGAGTTCCAGGCCTCCAGCAGCCGGTCCTCGGCATCGCCATGGCCGAGCAGCTCGGTGGCGGCCGCCGGGGACGGCAGGCCCTCTGCTTCGTCGTCTGAGGTGTCGCTCATCGGGCCAGCTTAGCGGAGGGAGAGCCGGTCGGACACGGCCGACAGAATGTCCCGCGTCACAGCGTCCAGCGGCTGGGCGGCATCGATCAGGGCGCAGCGCTCCGGCTCGGCGGCGGCAAGGTCGCGGAAGCCCTGGGCCACCCTGGCATGGAAGGCGCCGCCCTTGCGCTCGAACCGCGTCTCCGCCCCTGCCCGGGCGCCGGCCCGCCCAAGCCCGGTCTGCGGGTCGATGTCGAGCACCAGCGTCAGATCCGGCCGCGTATCGCCCACCGCCATGTCGATCAGGCTGCGCAGGGTCGCCATCGGCACGCCGCCGGCGGCCCCCTGATAGACCAGCGTGCTGTCGTAGAACCGGTCGCAGATCACCCAGTCGCCGCGCTCTAGCGCCGGCCGGATGGTGCGGACCACGTGGTCGCGGCGGGCGGCGTTCATCAGCAGAGCTTCCGTGATGGCGTCCCACTTGCCGGGCTCGCCGGTGACCAGCAGGGAGCGGATCTCCTCCGCCCCTGGCGCGCCACCGGGCTCGCGGGTGCGCACGGGCGTGACGCCACGCGCGGCCAGCCAGTCGCACAGGGCGGAGATCTGCGTGGATTTGCCGGCCCCCTCGCCGCCTTCCAGGGTGATGAAGCGGCCCGGTGCCGTCTTGAGGTCAGTCACCCGTGCTCGGTCCCCAGATCAGGTGGCCGACGGCCGAGGTGATGCGGCCGAGCGGGCCGAGCTTGCCGACATCCTCGCCGGCGAGCAGCGGCACGATCCGATCCTCCATGTCCGGCGCGGCGATCCGCATCCGCGCCAGCACCTGGCCCTTCACGATCGGGGCCGGGATCGGGCCCTCGTATTCCACGGTGACCTTCATCTCCTTGCGCGCGGCGCGCGGCATCGTGAGGAACAGCTCCTCCTCGGTCACCAGCGGCACCGTCGGCTGGTCGCCGAGCCAGACCGTCGCCTGATCGATCGCCTCGCCGCGTTCGAGGAGCTTGTAGTTGTCGAACTCGCGGAACCCCCATTCCAAAATGCGCTCGCTCTCGCTGGAGCGCTGGCTGACGCTCTCCAGGCCGTTCACCACCAGGATCAGCCGGCGGTCGCCGCGCGTCGCGCTGGCGGTCAGGCCGTAGCCGGCGTTCTCGGTGTGACCCGTTTTCAGGCCGTCGGCGCCCATCGCCTTGTAGAGCAGCGGGTTGCGGTTGCCCTGCTTGATCTCGTTATAGGTGAAGGTCTCCTCGGCATATATCTTGTAGTACTCGGGGAACCGGCGGATGGTCTCCGACGCCAGCACGGCGAGACCCCGGGCCGTCATCCGGTGCTCGGGATCGGGCCAGCCGGTGGCGTTGCGGAAGGTGGCGTTCTCCATGCCGATCGCCGCCGCCTCCTCGGTCATCAGCTCGGCGAAGGCCTCCTCGGTGCCGGCGATCGCCTCGGCCAGTGCGATGGCGGCGTCGTTGCCCGACTGCACGATGATGCCGCGCAGGATGTCGTGCACGGTCACCCGGGAGCCGATCTCCACGAACATCTTCGAGCCGCCCTTGCGCCAGGCCTTCTCGGAGATCGGGATCTCGTCCTCCATCTTCAGCCGGCCGTCGGCGAGCCGCTCGAAGGCCATGAAGACAGTCATGATCTTGGTCATGGATGCCGGCGGCATCGGCTCGTCGGCGTTCTTCTGGAACAGCACCTGGCCGGTGTCGTAGTCGAGCAGGATCGCCTCGCGGGCGTTGGTCTCGATCCGCGCCGCTTCGGCGGCGGACGGGACGGCGAGCCCGATGATCAGGGCGAGTGTGGCGAGACGGGGAAGGATGCTGACTCTCATCTTCGGCGGTCCGCTCCGGTCAGGGTGGCTCTGGTAATGCGATGGGACGGCAGTCTGGCCGCGGAATGGGACGGAAGTGCGGCGGCTGCCCCGGTATGGCTGACTAGGCGGGCCATGCCGTCAGTCGACGACGATGCGCGAACCCGGATAGCCGGCGACGATCACCCGCTCGAGCAGCCGGTCGGCATTGTCCACGTCGTTGATCGGTCCGATCCGCACCCGGTAGTAGGTCTTGCCCGAGACCTGGGCGGGCTGCACATGGGCGCCGCGGAAGAACGCGCCCAGCCGGCCGGTCAGGCGATGGGCGTTGTCGGCGTCCTCGAAGGAGCCCGCCTGAATGTAGATCTGGGTCGGTTCCGGTTTGGTCCGGCTGACCAGCGGGCGCACCGGCGAGGCGCTCGCCGCGCTGGTGGTGGCACGGGCCGGCACACGGGCGGCCGGGACCGTCGCCGTGGCGGCAGGCGCCGCGATCGCGGTCGCCGCCGGTGCGGCCTGCGCGGCGCGGGCACCGGTCGGGGCGTTCAGGACGGCGACCTGCACCGATCCGGACGGCGCCGCGCTGGGCGCCGGGGCCGACGGCAGGGTCGGATCCGGGCTCGGCACGTACTCCTCGCCGCGGGCGGCGGCCCGCTCCTGCAGGCTCTCCGATTCCATCAGCTCGACCCGGACCTTGGCCGTGCCCTTGTTCATGAAGCCCAGCAACTGGGCGCTGCGCCGCGACATGTCGATGATCCGGCCATGGGCGAAGGGCCCGCGGTCGTTCACCCGCACGACGATCGAGCGGCCGTTGTCCAGATTGGTGACCCGCACGATGCTCGGCATCGGCAGGGTGCGGTGCGCGGCGGTCAGGGCGTTCTCGTCGAACACCTCGCCATTGGCGGTACTCTTGCCGTGGAAGCCCGGGCCGTACCAGGAGGCGATCCCGGTCTCCGCGTAGTCCCACTCCTCCTTGGGGTAATACCACACGCCCTTGATCTGATAGGCGTTGCCGACCTTGTAGCGGCCCTTCGATCCGGTGTCGGCACTGTGGCTCTTGGCCGTCTTGGCCGTATGCACCAGCAGTTCGGTCTCGGCGCAGCCCGCCAGGACCAGGGCCGAGCCGAGCAGCAGGGCCGAAAGCCAGCGTCCAGCCAAAGGAAAACGTTCCAAAATTACCATAATGTGGTGGTCCCGATGATTTCCACCGCTAGATCGTGAAACTACCGTGCCTCCAGGGCATCGGCAAGCGTACCGACCGCGATGGCGAAATAGGTTGAGCGGTTCCACTTCAGGATGGTCTCGAAGTTCTCGTAGGCCATGAAGTAGCGCGAAGAGCCATTGCGTTGGGTGACCTCGACGATCCGGCCCTCGACCTCGCGCCCCGGCAGCGCGCCGCCGCCGGCCTTGCGCACGCCGAGCGCCTCCCATTCCGGCAGGGTCTTCCTGGTCTCCTTCTCGATCACCGAGCGGTCGAAGCCGGCGGGAATCGAGACCTCCCGTCCCCAGGTCAGGTCGTCGCGCCAGCCCGACCTGGACAGATACGTGGCGATCGAGCCGAACACGTCGGGCAGGCTGCCCCAGATGTCCTTGTCGCCGTCCTTGTCGTGGTCGACGGCGAAGCGGTGGAAGCTGGAGGGCATGAACTGGCTCTGGCCCATGGCGCCGGCCCAGGAGCCCTGCATGTCCTTGGGCGCGATATGGCCCTGCTCGAGGATCTCCAGGGCGAACATCAGCTCCTTGCGGAAGAAGTCGCTGCGCCGCCCGTCATAGGCCAGCGTTGCCAGCGCGGTGACCACGTCGAAACCGCCGGTGATCCGGCCGAAATCGGTCTCGATGCCCCACAGGGCGACGATGAACCGCTTCTGCACGCCGTACTGTCTGGAGACGGCGTCGAGCAGGTCTTGGTGGCGCTCCAGCAGGGTGCGGCCGTACTGGATGCGGCCGTCGGTGACCACCCGGGCGAGATACTCGTCGACCTTCAGCTTGAACTCGGGCTGGCTGCGGTCGAGCTCGATGATCCGGGGGATCGGCTTGATGCCGGTCAGCGAGGCGTCGAGGATCCGGTCGGAGACGCCGCGTCCCTTTGCCTCCTGCCGCACGCCGTCGAGCCAGGTGTCGAACGGCTGTTCGTTGGCGCCCGCCGGGCCGGCGAGACCGGCCAGCAGCAACCCGCCGGCGACGACCGCGAGACCGGTCAGACGCGCTACCGAGGGCACAGTTCCAAAACTCATCCTCACCGCCAACTCCCTGGCTGATGTCCGAACCCGCGTCCCCCCTAGGCGTGTGCCACGGCTGCGCGGCGGCATCAAGTCCGTCGCGCGGGGCGAGGATCGGAAACGCGCAGCGACAGGGCGGCCCGGGGCGGCACGGGGGCGGCACGGGCGCGGCTGTGGCGGGTCTTGCGGCGAGAACCTTGCGGCGGCGCGCCGGCCCAGGTATCGATGCCCCATCACGGCCCGCCGCGCACCGTCGCAGGGCCATGGACGGGTGGCCGAGTGGTTGAAGGCAGCGGTCTTGAAAACCGCCAGGGGTGCAAGCCTCTCGTGGGTTCGAATCCCACCCCGTCCGCCAACCTTCCCGTCCCGACTCACATCCCGCGCAGCACCGCTTCTCCGGCCGCCGCCACCGCCTCGGCGAGGCCCTCGATCGGCGTGATGGAGTTGTGCAGGAGGCCGAGACCGTAGCGGCGGTCCTCGGCGAGGATCAGGGCCTTGCCCAGGTCGTCGCGGCCGGCCACATGGGCGCTGTTCGCCAGGCCGACACCCGACCGGGTGACCGCGATCAGCCCGGCATCCAGGTCGGGATTGCCGTCCAGCACGGCCTCCGCCGCGTGACGGGGCGGCAGCCCCTTCTCCAGCAGCGCCAGGGCCGCCCGGTTCGCCGGCACGCCCTCCGCGGTCGGCAGGTTGGGCAGCCGGTGCCCGGTCACCAGGCCCGCGGGACCGGCGGCGAGGAACTGTGTGAGCGGCTCGGGACGGTCCGGGCCGCTGGTGATGACCCCGGCCACCGCCGCCTCGGCCATGCGGTCGAGCAGGTCCCGCTGTGCGTCCGGGCGGGCGCGCAGCGTCGCCAGGCCGCCGCGCTGGCATGTCACGGTGATCGGGCGGCCGTCCTCGTCCAGCACCGTGAAGACGGCGAAGCCGTGCAGCGAGCCCGTCGCCCGGCGCTCCGCCTCCTCCCAGGCGGCCAGCACCGCGGCACCCGCCCGCCGCCCGAAGGCGCCGATTCCGATGGTCATGCCGTTCCCCTCCGCTGCGCTTTGATCGTGGTCCTTCCGTCGCCGTCGGCCCGGCGACCACGCAGCCTAAGGCGGGGACGCGACGGGCGACAGACGCGCGATGGCCGCACAGGGAGCGGGCGCTCCCTCACCCGAACGACAGCACCTTGGCGATTTCCGAGGGGCGGACCGGCTTCTCCACCGAGCCGACGATGGTCAGCCCGCGGGCCCGGCCGTAGGAAACGGCGACGTCCAGCAGCGGACCCATCAGCCCGGTGACGAGGAAGATCGGGGTCTTCGTCAGTCCCCAGGCCGCCATCTGCTCCAGCACCTGGAGGCCGTCGACATCCTTGCCGAGAATCAGGTCGAGGACGATCAGGCTGTGCTCGTCCATGGCGAGCGTGCCCATGTCCGGAGGTGCGGTGTAGCAGCGGATCTGGGCGACCCCGTAGCCCTTCAGCGCACGGGACAGCGCCTCGGCGTCGTCGCGGCTGTCATCGATGATGACAACGTCTCGGATCGACGGGCGGGTGTCCTGGTTCATGCTCGCTGCTCTGACTACGGTCGCGGGATGGCGTGGAGGACGGCGCAACCAAAAGTAATGGCTGAACCATACTGAGATGTGATTTCGACCCGAACGGTTCAACCACGCCCTTACGGTGTGCTCCATACCCCCTCGCCCAACAATGTGGTTAAGTCAACACGATGACTGGCATGGATGCCCGCCGAGCGCCGCGGGCCTGCGAAACGGGAGTGGCATTTGGTTGTCCGAACCGCGCCGACGGGACGGGTCTCGCTTACCCTCAGGGCGAAATATCTGATTCTGGTCGGTGTCGCGGTGGTGACCGCGACGGTCGCCGTCAGTGTGCCCTATTTCCTGTGGATCGAGCGGCTGACCGTCGCCAACGCCACCGACAGCCTCGATTCCGAGGCCGAACTGGTGGCCACGCAGGTGAAGCTGAACATCGAGCGGCTCCGCGACGACGTCCTGACCGTGTCGCGCATGCCGCCGATGCTCGGGATCATCCGCAGCACGCGCAATGGCGGCGTGGATCCGCTGGACGGCTCGACCCTGGAGGACTGGCACGACCGGCTGCAGACGATCTTCACCTCGATCATGGAGAACCGGGCGGACTACGTGCAGATGCGGTTCATCGGCCTGGAGGACGAAGGCCTGGAACTGGTCCGGGTCGACAAGGACACCGACGACCGACTCCAAGCCTCTGAGCCGGAGGACCTGCAGCCGAAGGGCACCGAACCGTATTTCCGGGAAGGCCTGACGCTGGCGCCGGACGAGGTCTACTTCTCCGAGATCACCCCGAACATCGATTTCGGCCGGCGCGAATTCGACAATCCGATGCTGCGTGCCGTGACGCCGATCGCCGACCGCGGCGGGCGCGTCTTCGGGCTGCTCGTCATCAACGCCCATTTCGGCCGCATGGTGCGCGGCATCCTGGAGCAGGTCCCGCCCTCGCCCGACCTCTATATCGTGACCGCGGCCGGCGACTACGTGCACCGCAGCGCCGAGGGCCGGATCGACGATCTGGTTCTGGCGGAGGGCGGCGGCGGCCTGCCCGCGCTGCTCGGCCGGGCGGTCGAGCAGGAGGGGCCGGCCCTGCACGGGGCGATCACCCGCGTCTACGACGACCGGGTCGTCAGCACGGTCCGCTTCGCGCCGGCGGTGAAGACGACGATCGGCATCGGCGTGGTGCTCACCCAGAGCCGCGACGAGCTGCTGCGGGAGGTGTTCGACGCCCGGCGCCGGGCCGCCATCCTGGCGCTTGGCCTGATCCTGGCCATGACGGTTCCGGGCTTCCTGGTCTCGCGATGGCTGACCGCCCCCCTGCTCCGGCTCGCGACCGCCCTGCGGGCCCGCACGCCCGACGATGCGGAACCCGACCTGCCGACCGACCGGGGGGACGAGGTCGGCGAGGTCGCCCGCGCGATGGAGACGCTGATCGCCCGGCGCCGGCGCATCGAGGCGATCCAGGCCTCCACCCTCGCCCGGCTGCAGTCGATCCTCGACAACACCGTGGACGCGATCGTCACCCTGGACGGGGACCGCCGGATCCAGAGCTTCAACAAGGGTGCGGTCCGGATCCTGGGCTACACCGCCGAGGAGATCATCGGTCGGACGGCGGACGAGCTGCTGCTGGCGCCGATCCTCGACGGTCCGACGGGCGAGATCCGCGAACAGGAGATCCGGACCCGGGACGGCCGGCACATCCCGGTGGAGCTTTCGGTCAGCGAGGTGCGGACCGCCGCCGGTCTCGTGTTCAGCTGCATCATCCGGGAGATCGGCGAGCGCAAGCGCCTGGAGGCGGCACTCGCTGCCCACGCGGCGGCCCTGGAACGCAGCAACACCGAGCTCGAGGAGTTCGCCTATATCGCCTCCCACGACCTGAAGGAGCCGCTGCGGGCGATCAGCAACCACACCCAGTTCCTGGCCGAGGACCACGGCGACAAGCTGGACGAGGACGGCCTGCGGCGCATCGCTCGGCTGCAGGAGCTCTGCGCCCGCGCCGACCGGCTGATCACCGAACTGCTCCAGTTCTCCCGCCTGGGGTCGGACGACCTCAAGATCGAGGCGGTCGATCTCGGCGGCCTGGCCGAGCAGGTGCGAGCGGACCTCGCCGACACCCTGGCGGAGCGCAACGCGACGCTGCGGATCGCTCCCGACCTGCCCACCGTGCGCGGCGACCGGACCCGCCTGGCGAGCCTGCTCCACAACCTCGCCGTCAACGGCCTGAAATACAACGACGCGGCGGAACCTCAGGTGGAGATCGGCGTGGCCCAAGACGGCGCAGACGCCGATGCCAAC
This sequence comes from Candidatus Endolissoclinum sp., assembly GCA_965228445.1. Classification (GTDB taxonomy): domain Bacteria; phylum Pseudomonadota; class Alphaproteobacteria; order Thalassobaculales; family Thalassobaculaceae; genus Thalassobaculum. Next base: position 884,413 of record OZ245813.1, read on the forward strand.
ACCAACGCCAAGACCGACGCGTCTCGGGTCACGGTCTATGTGCGCGACAACGGCATCGGCATCGCGCCGGAGTTCCAGGACACCGTCTTCAAGATCTTCAAGCGCCTGAACAGCGACAAGACCTACGGACCGGGTTCCGGCGTGGGACTGAGCTTCGCGCGCAAGATCGTGGAACGCCATGGCGGCAGGCTGTCCTTCGAGGCCGCCCCCGGCGGCGGCACGACCTTCTTCTTCGATCTGCAAGGGAGAACAACCCCATGAAGCGGCCCCTGAACGGCCAGCCCCTCCTCATCGTCGAGGACAGCGACGACGACTACGAGGCCACGGTGCGCGCCCTGAAGCGCGAAGGCCCGCTGGCCAATCCGATCCTGCGGTGCGAGACCGGGCGCGAGGCGCTCGACTATATCGCGCGGATCGGCACCGCGGAGTGTCCCCGGCCCGGCCTCGTGCTGCTCGACCTGAACATGCCCGGGATCGACGGCCGGGCGGTGCTGCAGACCCTCAAGGGCGATCCGTCCACCGCCCAGATCCCGGTGGTCATCCTCACCACCTCGGACGAGGACTGGGACATCAACAACTGCTACGAGGCGGGCGCCAACACCTACATCAAGAAGCCGGTCAATCTGGAGGGCTTCTTCGCCGCCCTGAAGGCGCTGCGGGAATACTGGCTCGAAGTGGCCATCCTGCCGCGCGACGAGGCCCCGAGATCCGGAAACGGCGGTTGACAGCGCGCCGGCGCGGCCGTAGCTACCGCGGCGGGTGAGAGACGCCCGCCGCTCGCCGGGACTGTCCCGATGGTGAAGATCTCCCGGCCCCGAGGGCCGCGACGACGACCCGGCCTGCGACCCCTCCTCCCGGTCCGGCGGCAAGGCGAGCCCCGCTCAGCGCGACCGGACGCGAGGATCGGAGCCACCATGACCTCCCCCATCCACACCATCGATCAGGCCAAGGCCCAGGCCCGGACCCTGCGCGCCGACCAGGCCGCCGCCGGCCGCCCGATCAGCCATTCCGCCGCCCTGGAGCAGGTCGCCCGCGACCAGGGCTATGCGAGCTGGAACGTATTGTCGGCCCGGCTGTCGAACGCTCCGGAGATTGCGCTTCAGGTCGGCGACCGGACGGCCGGCCGCTACCTGGGGCAGCCGTTCGAGGCCACCGTTCTGGCGGTGCGCCGGCTGGGTCAGGACGGGTCGCTGGAGATCACCTTGCAATTCGACGCGCCGGTGGACGTGGTCACCTTCGACAGCTTCTCGGCCTTTCGAAGCCGGGTGACGGCGACGATCTCCCCCGGCGGCACGTCCATCGCCAGGACGGGCAACGGGGTGCCGCAGCTCGTGGTGGCGCGGGCCGAGACCTGAGCAGCCGCTCGGCCGGCTTGCCCGAGCATGCAGCGGTGTTTCCGTCTGATCGTGATCGGAGTTAGCCGGCCGCACCCGCGGACGATGTCGGCCCGTCGGACGCCCCGGCGGTGCCGTCGTCGTCCGCCCCGTAGGGTTCGGTCAGCACCTGGCTGCGGATCCAGGCATGGGCCTCCTGGGGGGTGAAGAACCAGCGTCGGAAGTACTGCTTGGTATCTTCGAACCCCTCGGCCCAGAGCTTGATGATGTGGGCATCGGTCGGGCTGGACACCACGCAGGCGACGTAGAGCGGCCGGATCGGCCGGATCTTGTTCTTCAGGGCGAAGATCTCGCGCAGCGAGGCCATCGTCAGGTCGCTGAGATCGGCCTGGCGCAGGTCCCAGACGATGCCCTTGCGCTCGACCCCGGTGGCGATCGTCTTCAGTTCCTGAATGATCGGAATGATCGTCTCGGCGACGAAGCGGTCGCGAAAGTCGATTTCGGCGACATCGCGCTCGGCGTTGAAGGAGATGGAATACCCGTTCATCCCGTGCCTTCCGACCCGATTCGGATCCGTCATGCCGACATCTGAATACAATAGTACCGTCACACGCAACCCTGTCCTAGGGCCGCTCTCACTGTCCCGACTACAGCCGGGAACGCTTTTCCGGATACGGCTCGAAGAAGGCGCAGAAGATAAAGGCGTATTCACGCGCCGAGATCCGGTAGGGCGTGATCAGGCGGCGCACGCTCCGCACATAGTCCAGCGCGCCGATATACGGCCCTTCCGACAGCACCGGCCCACCGTGACGCAGGGTCCAGGCGAACTCCCGGCGCATGACGTGCCGGCTCTTGACCGGCAGATCGCGCATCGGCCGGTTGTTGCCGTAGAAGCCGTTATGGGCCTCGATGGCGCTGCCGATCATGACCACGCTGAACTCCCGCCTCGGCGATCCGATCAGTTTCGTGAGGCAGACATTCGCCCAGTGCCGGGCCGGCAGGTTGAGGATGTCGAAATGGGCATAGTCCGGAAGGGTGCCGATCGCGCCGCCGGCCTCGACCCAGACCCGGAACAGCTCGCGCCACGTGCCCTCCGGCAGGTCCGCCTGGGACGCGGGAAACGACCGTGTCCAGGTTGCGAACCGATCCGCCCGTTCCGTGATATCCTGTCGTTCCGCCTGTCCGTACATCCCGCCACCCGTTGAAGCCTGGGCCCGCGGCGCTTATCTTTGAGGCAAGAGAGTTAAGGGATCGCAAACATGCCCGACGGTGCAGTCCAGGACAAAGCCTTCGCCATCACCGAGAGTGCGGCCAAGCGCATCGCCTTCTTGAAGACACAGGAGGCGGACGGCGACGGGCTGCGGATGCGCGTGTCCGTTCTCGGCGGCGGCTGTTCCGGCTTCCAGTACGTCTTCGATTTCGACCGCAGCGTGAACGAGGACGACCATGTCTTCGAGCGTAACGGCGTGGAGGTTCTGGTCGACGACGTGTCGCTCGACCTGCTCGCCGGCGCCCAGCTCGACTACAAGGACGAACTGATCGGCGCCTATTTCGCAGTGGAGAATCCGAACGCGACCTCCTCCTGCGGCTGCGGCACCAGCTTCGCCATCGGCTGAGAGCGCCCCTTTCCCGCATCTTCGGCTAACGGGCTTGCGGTCGCCGACCGTTTGCGCTGACCTTTGGCCTCCCGCGCCCATCCGCGAGCGAGAAGGCCCAAGCCCATGAAGCCGACCCCATGAAAATCGCCACCTGGAACGTCAACTCGGTCAAGGCGCGTCTGCCGAATGTCCTGGACTGGCTGAAAGCGGCCGAACCGGACGTGGTGCTGATGCAGGAGATCAAGACGGTCGATGACGGCTTCCCCCGGCTTGAGATCGAGGAACTCGGCTACGAATGCGCCGTGCACGGCCAGAAGAGCTATAACGGCGTGGCGATTCTCTCCAGGCGAGGGCTGGAGGATGTCTCCGCCCGGCTCGCCGGCGACGACGCGGACGAGCAGGCCCGCTATCTGGAGGCGACGGTCGCCGGCGTGCGGGTGGCGACGATCTACCTGCCGAACGGCAATCCGGCCGACAGCGAGAAATACCCCTACAAGCTCGGCTGGATGAAGCGGCTGAAGGCCCGCGCCGCCGAACTGCTGGCGGAGGAGCGTCCGGTGGTGCTGGGCGGCGACTACAACGTCATCCCGACCGACGACGACGTGCACGATCCGATCGCCTGGCAGGGCGATGCGCTGATCAAGCCGGAGACCCGTGCCGCGTTCCGCGAGATCCTCTATCTCGGCTATACCGACGCCTTCCGCGCCAAGGATCCGACCCCGCACCGCTACTCGTTCTGGGACTACCAGGGCGGCGCCTGGCAGAAGGACCACGGCATCCGCATCGACCACCTGCTGCTGTCGCCCCAGGCGGCCGACCGGCTGGAGGCCGCCGGGATCGACACCGCTCCGCGCGGGAAACAGAAGGCGAGCGACCACACCCCGGTCTGGTGCACCCTGTCGGAGGCGCGATGAGCGAGGCGACGGGAGGCTGTCTCTGCGGCGCGGTGCGCTACCGGGTGGACGGTCCGCCGTCTCGGTCCCTGCGCGAGACCACCCATTGCCACTGCACCATGTGCCGCAGGACCTCCGGCGCACCGCTGGTCACCTGGACGGTCTGCTATCCCGTGCATTTCATCTGGACCGACGGCGCCCCTGCCCGTTTCGTCTCCTCGCCCGGCTGCGAACGGACGTTCTGCGCGGCCTGCGGCGCCAAGCTGACCTTCACCGACGTCAAGCGGCCGGGCGATGTGGATATCGCGGTCGGCTCGCTCGACCGCCCAGGATCGGTCCGACCGATCAGTCAGATCTACGGGGCCGCGCGCCTGTCCTGGATCGATATCGACCCACAGGTCCCGTTCCGCGAGGGCGACGGTCCGGCCGTGCGGCCGACTGTCTGCGTCACCGCCGACGGCCCGCATGCGGGCGCCTGCTTCTGCGGCGGGGTGCGTTTCGAGGTCGCCGGCCCGCCCCTGCGCAGTTCGCTCTGCCATTGCGGGATCTGCCGGCGCGAGACCGGCGGACCGTTCGGAGCCGGCGGGGTCTGGGGCCGCGAGGCCGTGAGGTGGAGCGGCGAGACGACGGCCTATCGCTCCTCCGCCGGCGCGCGCCGGCATTTCTGCCCGACCTGCGGCGCTACCGTGTTCTTCGAGATGCTGACCGACCCGAGCGTGTGGGAGGTGATGCTGCCGCTGCTCGACGATCCGGCCGCCCTGACCCCGCCCTGCCATCTCTACGCCGCCGACGCGGTGCCGGGCCTGGTGATGGGCGACGATCTCCCGCGATGGCCCGGGGCCCGGGGCGTGGGCTCACCGAATCCGGCGCTGTTGCGCGGCACGCCCGATAACGGGTGATATGTCTGAATTAAAACCCGTTTAGCGCGCATTTTCAGTCGACATAATATAATACTCACCCTATCCTCTGCTGGATCGATCGTGCGGGGGAGTGATGCCGGAATTTGCGCAAAGATGGGCGGCTGTCCTGCCGATCTGCGGGGTCCTGGCGGCGGCAACGGCCTGCGCCCAGGTCACCGTTCAGGCGGGCGATGGCAGCGTATCGCGCGACATCCGGTTCGGGATCGTGTCGCTCGATCTGCGGCCCGGCACCACCGCGCAGATTGTTGAAATCGAGGGCATCGGGATCGTCGGCCAGAGCGGCGCGATCACGCTCGGCTACCTGTCCTCGAATACCGTGCTGCTTCCGGCGCAGGACTGCCGGCTGGTGGTGTGGGCGGAGCGGGCGGCCGAAGCGTCCGCCGCCCTGGCACCGCTGCTCGACGGACAACCCGAGATCTGCGCCGTCGGTCCCGGCGCGCGCTGACCTGTTCATGGAGGGGAGAATGAAACCGATAATCGCCATCGCCGCCCTGGCCGGGCTTGGGCTGTCCGCCTGCGGCAATACCCAAGGCGCTGACCTGATCTTCGGCCAGCAGGAGAGCGTCGGCCTGACGATCTCGGGCTCGGCCCCGCAGCAGGGCGGCGGGCTGAACCTCGGCTACAGCAGCGTGGACATCGCCATCATCCCCGTCGTGGTCGAGACTGCCGAGGGCAACATCGTGATCAAGGGAGAGACCAGGAAGCTGGACGACCAGGGCGCATCGGCGGGCGGCCTGTCCGACGCGCTGTCGACCATCGGTCAGTTCGATCTGGAGACCGGCGCGTCCGGCCCGGTCTCGGCCGGCCTGCAGAAGTTCTTCGCCACCGGCAACGCCGCCCAGGTGCTGGCCCAGGGCTTCGCCGACCGGATGAGCGCGCCGCCGCCGGCCGCCGCGGCGGCCAAATAGCCCCTATCCGTTCCAGACCGGGCCGAGCGGCGACAGGCGCATGCCCTTGCGCAGGCGGGTCCAGGGCAGCTTGGCCGGGTCGGCGATCATCGGGCCCGGCGCCGCCGCCACCAGGATCTGGTGGGCGATCGGCGCGAAATCGGCGCGGAAGTGGACGGACGACTTGTTCACCAGGATCGCCTGCTCGGTCGGCTCGATGCCGACATAGCGATACAGATTCTGGTCGGCCATCTGCACCTTGTGGGTCGCCAGCGCGATCCGCACCCCGCCGATCCGCAGGCAGGCCGAGAGGCCGAGCCGCATCTTGGCGTTCTTGTAGAACGGGCCGGTGCCGGTGGTGAAGCCGTCATGCAGAGCCTCCACCGTGTAGGTCGCCTCCAGCGGGGTGTCGCCCGGAATGCCGGAGCAGCCGCCGAGCGGGATGGTGATCTCGGCGCCGACGCCCGCCGCATGGGCCGCCTTGGCGGCTTCCGGATCGATCATCAGGCCGATCGCCGCCTTCTCCACACCCGCGTTGACCAGCGCCTTCAGCATCCCGGCGGTGTCGCCGTTGCCGCCCGCTCCCGGATTGTCCTGGGTATCGGCGATGACCACCGGCTTGTCGGCGCCCTGGGACAGGCGCAGCGCCTCGGCCACCGCCTCGTCCGGGTCGTAGATCTTGCCGGCGAATTCCGGCTCCAGCCGGCGGATATCGGCGGCGATCGCATCGGCCGCCCGGTCCGCGTCTTCCTGGGTGGCGCCATAGGCGAAGATGCTCGGCCCGCAATCGGCGATGTCGGCGGCCGGGAAGCCCGGCAGGTAGGAGGTGGTCCACACCCCGCCGGTCTCCATCGCCGTCATCCGGTCGTAGATCGGGCCGGACGGCGCCATCATCGTACACTGCCAGGACAGCGGGATGAGGAAGTCGATCTGGCGATACGCCTTGGCCGGCTTGCCTTCCTTCAGAATGCGGTCGAGCACGGCGGCGGTCCGCTTGCCGGTATCGGCCATGTCCACATGGGGATAGGTCTTGTAGGCCACGCAGGCGGTCACCAGCTCGTGGAACCGCCGGGTCATGTTGCCGTGCAGGTCGAGCGACACGATGATCGGCAGGTCCGGGCCGACCACCTCGCGCACCCGGGCGACGGTCTCGCCCTCCCCGTCCTCGTGGCTCTCGGTCACCATCGCGCCGTGCAAACAGAGATACACCGCGTCGATGGCGCCGGCATTGCGGATGCCGTCGCAGATCATCCCGGTGATCCGGTCGAAGGCGTCGTCGGTGACCGCGTCGGAGGGCGAGGCCGCCGCCCAGGTGGTGGCGACCAGCTCATGCCCGAGCGCCTGCGCCCCCTCGATGAAACCGGCGCAGGAGATGTTGCGGCCCTCCATGGCGGGGAACAGGTCGTTGCCGGTGGTCACCGGCGGCCAGCCGCCGCCGATGTTGAAGGCGTCCCAGCCGGCCTTGGTCGGCGCGAAGGTGTTGGTCTCGTGCTGAAAGCCGCCGATCGCGATGCGCGCCATGGTCTGTCCCGTCCTCAGGTTTTCTCGCAGGCCGAGCTTAGACGAGGAGCGAGGCCGCGAAAACGCATGGAAATCGGCATCCGCACCAGGATCAGGCCGACCAGGGCGAGCCCCATTCCGGCCCCGTCGAGCCAGTCGACCCGGTCGCCGAACGCGAGATAGCCGAGCAGCATGGTCACCGGCGGGGTGAAGTAGAACAGGCTGGAGATCCGCACCGCGCTCGAGCGGTCGAGCAGCCACCACAGCAGGCCGAAGCTGGCGATCGACTGGCCGGTGACCTGCCAGACCATGTTCAGCGCGTAGAGCGGCGTCCAGTCGACGGTCCAGCCCTCGACGAACAGCGCGATCGGCGTGATCAGCAGGGCGGCGGTGACGAACTGCACGGCAAGCTGGGCGAAACCGTCGACCGCCGGGCCGGACGGAGCCGATCCGGCCTCGCCCCGGCGCCGACGGTGCAGGACGGCGACGGTCATGGTGATCGCCGCACCCGCCGCCAGCAGATGGCCCGGTGCGAGGCTCCCGCCGGGTTGCGCGCCGGGGGCGATCACCAGGGCGGTGCCGGCGAGGCCCAGCGCCAGGCCGAGCCAGTGCCGCTGCTCGGTGCGCTCGCCCACCGCCCAGCCGGCCAGCGCGGCGGTCGCCAGGGGCTGCAGGGCGGCAATCAGCGCCACCTCCCCCGGCCGGGCGCCGAGCGCCTGGCTCTGATAGATGCAGATCAACCAGAACGCCTGGGCCATCAGCCCCTGCACCACCGCATCCGACAGCCGCCTGCGGTCGAACCGATGACGGGCGCGCAGAAGGAACGGCAGCAGCAGGGCGGCGGCGAGCCACAGCCGGATGGTGAGCGTGGTGAACGGGCCGGCATCGGCCAGCGCGACCTCCACGGAAATGAAGCCGAACGCCCAGATCAGGACGAAGACGGTTTCGACGGCGACGAAGCCCATGGCCAACTCCTTGTGGTGTCGGCTCTGGCAGGTATGGGTTTCGCATCAATCAATCAAACGAGTTGTTTTGATTCTGAAGATCATTAATTTGGATGGATGCTCGATGTCACCGCCCTGCGCACGTATCTCACCGTCCTGGACCAGGGCGGCTTCAACGCCGCCGCCGCCCTGACCGGCAAGCCGCAATCGACCATCAGCATGCAGATCCGCCGGCTGGAGGAGACGGTGGGGTCGCCGGTGCTGATCCGCGAGCGTCAGAACCTGCGCCCGACCGCCGCCGGCGAGACCCTGGCCCGCTATGCGCGGCGGATGGTCGACCTGCATGACGAGGCGATGGGCGCCCTCGCCCCCGCCCGCCGGCGCTCCCTGCTGCGCATCGGCACGCCGGCGGACTACGCCACCAGCTTTCTCGCGGGCATCCTACCGAGCTTCGGGCGCACCCATCCGCAGATCGACCTGGAGGTTGAGTGCGACCTCAGCCCCATTCTGCTGGAGAAGCTGGCCGCCGGACGGATCGACGTCGCCCTGGTCACCCGCGATCCGGAGCACGGCGCCCGGGGCGACCTGGTGCGGCGCGAGCGCATCGTCTGGGCGAGCGCCCGCGACGGCAGTGCCCATACCCGCACGCCCCTGCCCGTCGCCGCCTTTCCGTCCGGCTGTCTGTTTCGCCGTTTCGCCGCCCAGGCGGCGGAGCGGCTGGGACGGCCGACCCGCCTGGTCTGCTCGAGCCCGGCCCTGTCGGCCCTGCAGATCGCGGTGACCGGCGACATGGCGGTGGCGATTCTGGCCCAGAGCACCCTCACGCCGGACATGCGGATCCTAGGCGCGGAGGACGGATTCGCGCCGCTGCCCGACGTGGAGGTGGAACTGGTCGCCCGCGACGACGCGCCGGAGGGCTGGTCCGACTTCCGGGACGCGGTGATGGCCGGGTGAGAGCTCAGGCCTTTTCGAACTGGGCCGCGTGGAAGCAGGTTGCGATCCAGCCGGCGACGCTGCGGACTGACGGATTGCCGGAGAGTTCCGGGCGGGCGACGACCCAGTAATCGGCCCGCAGTTCGGCGATCTCCGGCGACAGGCGCCGTACCCCCGGCAGGCCGTTGCCGAGAAAGCATGGCAGCACCGCCACCCCGGCGCCGGCGGCGACCGCGGCCGCCATCTGGTCGGACCGCGACATGCGGGCGGCCGCCGGTCGGTCGCCGATCAGCCCGGTGATCCAGTTCATGACGCTGTAGTGCTGCTGCTCGGCAATGAATGTCAGCCAGGGCAAGGCCGCCAGATCGGCCCGGTCGAGCGGCAGGGCGCGGCCGTCGGAGAACGGCTCCTGCCCATAGACCGCGCAGGCGATCGACCCGATCCGCCAGATCAGCCCGTCGCCGGTCGACGGCATGCCGTGGCGCACGACGATCTCCGGCACCCTGGCCGCCTGCGCGATGGTGTCGCCCGACAGCACCAGTTCGACCCGCGGGCCGTCCGGTATCGTGCCGAGGCCGCGGGCCAGCAGCGCGGCCGGCCACTCCATCGCCTCGACCCGCACCGTCTCGGCCAGGCCGCTGATCTTGTCGCGGGCGCGGCGCTCGACCCGCAGGGCCGAGGTCTCCACCGCCCGCACCTCCGGCAGCAACTCCGCCCCCTCCGCGGTCAGCCGGTGGCCGTCACGGTCGCGGTCGAACAGCGGCAGGCCGAGATCCTCCTCCAGCGCCCGGATGCGCCGGGCGACGGTGGGCTGGCTCACCGCCAGCTCCAGCGAGGCCCGCCGGAGGCTGCCGGTGCGCGCGACGGCGAGAAACGCCTGCAGATCGTCCCAATTCATGAAACGAATATGTAACGCCAGAACCAGAATCGTGGAACGAAAACCGTAGGTCGGCTGTCGTATACGGGAGGTGCCGCTCCACTGCAGGACCCACCGATGCGCCATCCGATCCTTGTCACCGCCGCCGCCATCCTGTCCTGGTCGGCGCTCATAGCGATCAGCCGCATCCTGCTGGTTCGCTACGCGTTCGATCCCTGGGCCTATACCTTCCTGCAGCTCTGCGCCGGCGGGATCTGCCTGCTGGCGATCGGCGGCCGGGGAAGGCTGTCCCTGGACAGCTTCCGGCGGCCGAGCACCTGGGTCCTCGGGGTTCTGCGGGTGCTCTCCGCCGCCCTGTTCACCGCGGTGCTGGTCTGGGTCAGCGCGATGGAGGCCGGAATCCTCGGCGCGGTCAACGTGCCCATGGTCGCGGTCGCGGTCTGGCTGGTCTTCGGCCGCCGGCCGGCGCGTCTGGAATGGCTCGGCCACGCGGTCATCCTGGCCGCGATCGCGCCGCTGGTCCTGACCCTGGAGGGTGGGTTCGCCAATCCGGCGGTGATCCTGATGCTGCTGAACGAGGTCGTTCTGGTGGCCGGCACCTTGCTGGCCGAGCGCCATCCGGACAACAGCGCCAGCACACCGGGAAGCCGCGCCCGCTTCACCGGGGCAGTGCTGCTGGTGACGGCGGGCCTGTTCCTGGCGTTGCGGGTCGCGGAAGACGGCGGCGTCGGCGATGTCGACTGGAGCGCGCCGCTGATCGTCTCGGCCGTGCTGGTCGGCGTGTTCCTGCGCGGTCCGTCGATGTTCCTCACCTTCTGGTCCACCCGGCTGATCGGCTCGCAGAACTACCTGGCCTGCTGCACCGCCCTGCCGGTGATCGGCATGGTGCTGGAACAGGCGGCGTTCCAGTGGGGCCTGATCGACATCTCCCGCTTCCGCCCGGAGACCGTGCTGCTGACTGCGGGGGTGGTCGCCGGCACGCTGATCGTGGTCTGGGCCAGGGTGCGGACGGCCGAAGCCTCTACCCGGTCAGCGATCGTTGACACCCCGGACCGCCAAACCTAGCGTCGTCCGCATGCCCCAGCCGCCGACACAGGAACGATCGACCTCTCCGACCGACCTGTCGAGCCGGGCCTATTGGAACGGCACGATCAAGATGAGCCTGTCCAAGTTCTTCATCTTGCGGGTGCTGTATGACCGCCCCATGCACGGCTACGAGATCGCCCGCACCGTCGAAGCGATGACCAATGGCTGCTGCTCGCCGTCGGAAGGGACGATCTATCCGGTCCTGCGCGAGTTCGAGGCCGGCGGTTATGTCACCGTCGAGCCGACGATCGTCGCGGGGCGCAGGCGCAAGGTCTATGCGTTGACGGATGACGGCCATCAAGCGCTTCGGGTTGCGATCGACGCCTGGATGGAAGTGACCGAGGCGCTTGTCGCGGCCGACAGGATCGTCGACCGGCCAGATGCGCCCCCGCGCGGCGTCTGCTCCTAAAAAGTTTCACATTCATACCTCGATGGTCGAGGTATATGACCGCTCCGATGCAGTCGCGATCGACGCTGGACTCGACGCTGGAGACGGGCATGAGAAGGTCCATTTTGAACCGGATGCGCCGCCTGGGCCCTGCGGAAGCCGTCTGGATGCTCGGGACAACGCAGGTGATCGGCTACGGAACGGTCTATTACAGCCTGGCGATCCTGGCGGACAGCATCGCCGCCGACTTCGACGTGCCGGTTTCCTGGATCTTCGCAGGCTTCTCGCTTGCCCTGCTGTTCGGCGGCGCCGTTGCCCCGATCGTCGGCCGCCGGATCGACATGAACGGTGCGCCGAGCGTGATGGCTGCGGGCTCCCTGGCGGCAGGTCTGGCGCTGGTCTTCGCAGCCTGGGCGCCGAATCACCTGGTCTTCGGCATCGGGCTGATCGCCATCGAGATCGCCTCGACCCTCATGCTTTACGACGCGGCGTTCGCCGCGCTGGTCCAGACCTGCGGTACCGATGCCAGACCGCGGATCACGCATCTCACCCTGATCGCAGGCTTCGCCTCGACATTGTTCTGGCCGCTGACCACCTGGCTGCATGGGTGGCTGGACTGGCGCGACGTGTTCATGGTGTTTGCCGGCCTGAACCTGCTGGTGTGTCTGCCCATCCATCTGATTCTGACGGGGCTCCCCCGGACCTTCGAGAGCCAGCAGGACGCCCGGCTGTCGGCAGGTGCTCCATCGCGCCCTCCACCCGAGATCCAGGCCCCCATCAACCGGCGCATCTTCGGGTTGGTGACCCTGGGGTTCGCCCTGTCGGGGTTCCTGTTGTCGGCGGTGCTCGCTCAGATGGTTCCGATGCTGACGGCGATGGGTCTCGGAGCGTCCGCACTGGCCGTCTCTACCCTCTTCGGGCCGGCGCAGGTGCTGGTGCGGTTCGTCAATATGATCGTCGGCGTCCGTCAACACCCTCTGACAGTGACGATCGTCTCGGCCGCGATGGTTCCGCTTGCCGCCGTGGTTCTCATCCTGACCGCACCGTCGGCCCTTGGCGCTGCAATATTCGCGATCCTGCTCGGCTTCGGCTCCGGGCTGAAAAGCATCGTTCAGGGCACCCTGCCGCTGGCGCTGTTCGGCAGCGGTTCTTACGGGACGCGTCTTGGCCGGATGGCTCTGGTCCGACAGTTCCTGGCGGCTGCAGCCCCTTTTGCCTTTGCCAGGCTGCTGGACTGGCTCAGTCCTGCGGTCGCGTTAGCCATACTTGCCGCGGTCGCGTGTGTTGGGTTGGCGGCATTTCTGGAAGTCGCACGGATCCACCGGCGCTAGAGCACGATCGGGAGAGATCCGATCGATCGGTCCCGTGGATCGTCCTCTACCCAGTCAAAGACAGAGAAAATCTCCCGGGCGGTCGGTAGGACACCGGCACTACCCGAACCTCTCATCGCCGGGCGGCGCGGGTCCGTATCGGCAATCGGCCCGACCTGCAGGCCTGGCCGCTTCCACGCGGTGACGCAGCGTCCCCAGCGGACACGCCGGCACCTGGCGGAGACGCACCGACCGGAGATCATGGCCCACGGCCCAATATAGCGAACGGAATTGCTCAGCGAATCATGGATGTTGCGATTCGTCGACCTTCCCCGGAACGAAACACAGCGCCGGGACCAATGCCCCGGCGCTGCGTCCTTGCTTCGATACCGGTGTCGGCGGCGCGGGCCTAGCCGACCTGCTCCAGGCGGCTGAGGGCGGCGGCGAGACGGTCGCGGCGTTCCGTTTCCTCGGCCAGCCGCTCCTTGTTTTCCTCGACGACCTCTTCCGGCGCCTTGGCGAGGAAGCCCTGGTTCGACAGCTTCTTGCCGATTTTGGTCATCTCGCCTTCCGCCTTGGCGATCTCCTTGGAGAGGCGGGCGCGCTCCTGGGCGATGTCGATCACGTCGGCGATCGGCAGCACCAGGGTGGCCTCGTCCAGCACGCCCTGCACGGCGCCGGCCGGGGCGGTCCCGCCGGTCTCGATGGAGGACAGCCGCGCCAGACGGGTCAGCAGGTCGCCGTACTTCTCCGCCCGTACCGCCGTCTCGGCATTGGCGCCGATCAGCAGCAGCGGGATCTGGGCCGAGGGCGGCACGTTCATCTCGGCCCGGATCGAGCGGACCTCGGAGATCAGCCGCACCACCCAGTCCATTTCGGCCGAGGCCTTGGCGTCGACCAGAGCGGTCGGCAGTTCCGGCCAGGGGCGCGAGACGAGCAGCTGGTCGCCTTCCTCGCCGAAGCTCGCCCAGAGCTCCTCGGTGATGTACGGCATGATCGGGTGCAGCAGGTGCAGCGCCCGGTTCAGCGCCCAGGCCGTGGTCGCCCGGGTCTCGGCCGCACTCGGATGCTCGCTGCCGCCCTCCGGGGTCTGCAGGATCGGCTTGGTGAACTCCAGGTACCAGTCGCAGAACGTGCCCCAGAAGAACTGGTAGAGCGCGGCCGCGGCCTCGTTGAACTTATAGGCGTCCATCGCGCCGGCGACCGCCTCGGCGGTCTTGGCCACCTCGCCGACGATCCAGCGGTTCACCGTCTCCGTGCAGGAGGACGGATCGAAGGCCGGATCGGCCTTGCAGCCGTTCATTTCGCAGAACCGGGCGGCGTTCCAGATCTTGGTGGCGAAGTTGCGGTACCCCTCGACCCGGCCCTCGGCCAGCTTGATGTCGCGGCCCTGGGCGGCCATGGCGGCCAGCGTGAAGCGCAGGGCGTCGGTGCCGTACTGCCCGATCAGGTCGAGCGGGTCGATGATGTTGTTCTTCGACTTCGACATCTTCTGGCCCTTGGCGTCGCGCACCAGGGCATGGATGTAGACGGTGTGGAACGGCACCTCCTTCATGAAGTGCAGCCCCATCATCATCATCCGGGCGACCCAGAAGAAGATGATGTCGAAGCCGGTGACCAGCACGTCGCCAGGATAGTAGCGGTCGAGCTCAGGCGTCTTGTCCGGCCAGCCGAGCGTGGAGAACGGCCACAGGGCGGACGAGAACCAGGTGTCGAGCACGTCCTCGTCGCGGGTCAGCTCCACGGCCTTGCCGTAATGCTTTTCGGCGGCGGCAGCGGCCCCCTCCTCGCTCTCGGCGACGAAGACCTCGCCGTCCGGGCCGTACCAGGCCGGGATCTGATGGCCCCACCAGAGCTGGCGCGAGATGCACCAGGGCTGGATGTTGCGCATCCATTCGAAATAGGTCTTCTCCCAGTTCTTTGGGACGAAGACGGTCTTGCCGGTCTCCACCGCCTCGATGGCCGGCTTCGCCAGGGTGGCGGCGTCGCAGTACCACTGGTCGGTCAGCCAGGGCTCCAGCGGCACGCCGCCGCGGTCGCCGTGCGGCACAGTGTGGCGGTGCGGCTCGATCTTCTCCAGCAGCCCGGCCTCGTCCAGGTCGGCGATCACGGCCTTGCGGGCGGCGAACCGCTCCATGCCGCGATATTTCTCCGGCACCTCGTCGTTGAGATGCGCCCGGGCGTCCATGATGTTGATCATCTCGAGGTTATGGCGCTTGCCGACCTCGAAGTCGTTGAAGTCATGGGCCGGGGTGATCTTCACCGCGCCCGAGCCCTGCTCCGGGTCGGCATACTCGTCGCCGACGATCGGGATGCGCCGGCCGACCAGCGGCAGGATGGCGTACTGGCCGATCAGGTCCTTGTAGCGCTCGTCCTCCGGATGCACGGCGATGGCGGTGTCGCCCAGCATGGTCTCCGGCCGGGTGGTGGCGACGATGATGTGCTTGGACGGGTCGCTCTCCAGCGGATAGCGGAAGTGCCAGAGGTTGCCGTCGACCTCCTTCGGCTCGACCTCCAGGTCGGAGATCGCCGTGACCATCTTAGGGTCCCAGTTCACCAGCCGCTTGTCGCGGTAGATCAGGCCCTCGTTGTAGAGCTGCACGAAGACCTTGAGGACGGCCTTGGACAGGCCCTCGTCCATGGTGAAGCGCTCGCGCTCCCAGTCCGGGCTGGCGCCCAGGCGGCGGAGCTGGTTGACGATGGTCCCGCCGGACTGCGCCTTCCACTCCCAGACCTTGTCGATGAAGGCCTCGCGCCCGATGTCGCGGCGGTCGATGCCCTCCGCACCCAGGTTGCGCTCCACCACCATCTGGGTGGCGATGCCGGCATGGTCGGTGCCCGGCTGCCACAGGGCGTCGCGGCCGGCCATGCGGTTGTAGCGGGTCAGGATGTCCTGCACCGTCATGGTGAGCGCGTGGCCCATGTGCAGGCTGCCGGTGACGTTCGGCGGCGGCATCATGATGGTGTAGGGCGCCGCGTTCGAATCCGGGTCGCAGGCGAAGGCTCCGGACTGCTCCCAGCGGCCGTACAGCCGGGCCTCGACATCGGCGGGGGAATAGGTCTTCTCAAGCATCTGTCGGGTCCTTGACCGGCGCAGGGACGGGGCCGTCCGGACAGGAACCGGGGCCGTCCACATGCTTCAATGACGACGGACGCCGTTCATAGGACAAGCGGGCGCGAAACGCCACACCCGCCCGTCGGATTTCGTGAGGTTATCCGCCCCTCACCGCTCGGATCGGAGCGGAAGTTGGCGTTACCAGCGGTCGCGGCGCTGGGACAGCATGACCAGGCGCTCGATTTCCTCGCGCACCAGACGCTCGACCATGGACGGCAGATGCTGGTCCAGCCAGTCCTTCAGCATCGGCCGCATCAGCTCGCGGGTCAGACGCTCCAGGGTGACCGCGCCGTTGCCGAGCGGCAGTTCCTGATAGTCCTCGTTGAGCTTGGCCTGCAGCTCGGAGAAGGAGTGCACCGTCTCCTGGGCCTGCGGCGGCGACACCAGCCCCTGGGGCTGCGGTGCCGGACGCGGCGCGGGCGGCGGCGGCGGCGCGTAGACCGGCTGCGGCGCGGGCTCCGGTTCGGGTTCCGGCTCCGGCTCGGGTTCCGGAAGCGGTTCCGGCTCCGGCTCGGGTTCCGGCTCGGGCTCCGGTTCCGGATCGGAGTACCGCTGCTCCTCGAACAGCGGTTCGGCATCCTCGTCCTCGTCGGCTTCCATGTCCGACAGGTCGAGGACGTCCTCCTCCTCTTCTTCCTCTTCCAGCTCGGGTTCCGGCTCAGGCTCCGGTTCGGGCAGCGGCTCAGGTTCCGGCTCGGGTTCGGGCTCCGGATCCGGCTCGGCCTCCTCGACGGATTCCTCTTCCGCCGGCGCCTCTTCCTCTTCGTCCCCATCCTCGGAAATGATCCGGCGAATCGACGCCAGGATCTCTTCCATGGATGGTTCTTGTGTATCGCTCATGCGTTCGCCCCGGCGACCCTGGCTGTCCGGTACATTCGAATCTGAAGACTAGCCGATAAACCTCTGTCGGGCCAATCCTTCACGCGAATCGCCGTCAGTTGCCCGGCATGCGTCCCGGAGGCTCGGTGCCGTAATACTTCGACTCGACCGCGAGGTAGTGACGGTCATAGTCGTAGATCTCGACCGGCAGGCCCAGATCCTGAGCCGTCAGCCTGCCCAGCGAGGCCAGCAGAGAGAACGCGGCGACGATGGCGTTGCGGTCGGCGGTGACCAGGCTGACCTGGGCGTCGAGCAGCTCCTGTTCGGCGTCGAGCACGTCCAGCACGGTGCGGGCGCCGACCGTGGCTTCCTGCTGGACGCCGTCCAGGGCGATCTCGGCGGAGTTCACCTCGGAGCGCAGCGACTCGATCTGGGCGAGCGCGGTCTTGTACGACTCGAACGCGCTGGCCGCGGACTCGACCACCGCGCGACGCTCGTTATCCACCAGAAGGCGGACCCGGTTGACGTTCTCCTTGGCCGAGCGGACCTGGGAATAGACCACGCCGCTCTGATAGATCGGCACGGAGATCTGCAGCTCGGCCGTCAGGGTTGTGACTTCGTTGTCGCCGCCGCTGGTGTTGTAGGTCTGCTCCGCCTGGGTCACCAGGTTCAGCTCCGGCAGCAGTTCGGCCTCGGCCTGGGACACGCCGTGACGGGCGGCCAGCTCCTGGAACTTCGCCTGGATCAGGGTGTAGCTCTCCTGAACCGCGATATCGACCGCCTCGTCCCGGCTCTGAGGCAGGCCCGGCGGGATCGCCGGCTCGGTCAGCGTCGTCGGCACCGTGCCGACCACGCGCTCGAAGGCGACGCGGGAGGTGACGAGGTTGCCCTCGGCCTGGGTGCGATCGGCCTCGGAACTGGCGCGGCGGGCATCCGACTGGGCGACGTCCGTGCGGGTCACCTCGCCGACGCGGAACCGGTCGCGGGTCGCTTCCAACTGCTTGTCGAGCCGCTCCACGTTGTTGATCTGGAGCTCGAGGATCGAGGTGTCGCGGATCACGTTCACATAGGCGACGACCGCGTCCAGCAGCGTGCTCTGCTCGGTCTGGAACAGACCGGCCCGCGCCGCCTCGACGTTGGCGTCGGCCTGGTCCACCTGGGCGTCCACGCGTCCGAAGGTGTACAGCGGCTGGGTCGCCGTGATCGAGCCGGTGATCGGGAAGGAGTGGTCGTCTGTCGTGGTGACGCCCCGGTTCTCGGCGTTCACGTCGGTCACGCCGAAGCTGCCCGCGGCGCTGATGCTCGGCCGCCAGCCGCCCTTGGCCTGGGTGACGCTTTCATCCGTGCGCCGCAGGTCGGCGCGCGCCGCCAGCAGTTCCGGATTGGTCTCGTAGGCCAGCGACAGGGCCTCCTCCAGGGTCTGGCCCTGGGCGGTGGGGGCTCCGGCGACGGCGATCCCGGCCAGAAGGGCCACGACCGCGGCCGACGAACGGAGCGACTTCGCGAACGAGGTCATGGTCTTCCTTTCAGCTTTCAAACGCCCAGGCAGATCGATGTCGCGGGTATATGGCGTCCCACGATCAGAAGACAAACCCGGCCTCCTGTCGGAAGCCTGCGAGCAGCGGCGTGCCCGCGTCGAACAGAATGCGGCGCCCGATATGGGAGCCGAGCTTCTCGTAGAGCACCGCCACGCCCGGTTCGGTCGGCGAGCCGCCCTCCACGGTGACCAGACGGCCGCCATCGGCCAGCTCGTCGAACAGTTTCTGCGGAACCGTCTCGACGCTGCCATCGACCAGAATGACGTCATAGGGCGCCTGCTTGGCATAGCCCTGGGTCAGCGGTCCGGCGACGATCGCCGCGTTGTCGATCGCCAGCGCCTCGAGATTGGCGTTGCCGGCATCGACCAGGGCCTGCTCCTCCTCGACGCCAACCACGACCGACACGAGCTTGGACAGCACCACCGTGGCGTAGCCGGTGCCGCAGGCCACGTCGAGGGCGACGTCGCCCGGCTTCGGCAGCGCCGCCTGCAACAGGCGCGCAAGCACCATCGGCTCCAGCATGTACCGGCCGGCGCCGACCTCCAGCGCCTCGTCGACATAGGCGATGCCGCGCTTGGACTTCGGCACGAACAGCTCGCGTGGGATCGTATCGAAGGCGTCGATCAGGGCCGGGTCGGTGACCTTGTTGGTCCTGATCTGGCTCTCGACCATGTTCAGGCGGGCCAGGGCGTAATCGACCATCGTATTCCTCACCGCAAGGTGCGCCCCGTCGACAGACCGGCGGTCGACCCGACGGACGGCGCAGAAATTCCTAGACGTGCTTTATAGGCAAGACATTGGCCCGACACAATGAACTCCGCGCCGAAATCGGCCATCGGCCGGCTGTGCAAAGCCTGTGGACAACCTGTGGACAGGCCCGACAAATCACGGATTCGTCGATTAAATCGCAGATTGACGCACACAGTGCGCCTCCCCATAGTCGACAGATCGTCAAAGTAGCAAACGGAGGCAACGATGCTCGCATCACCGTATCTCGCATCCGGCTGGTTCGGAGTGCGCAAACGCTGAGGTAACCATGCCGGTATCGATCTGAGCCGCGGCCCCTTCCCGGGACCGCGGCTTTTTTGTCTGTGATGGAGCGAAGGCCTGTCGGATCAGGCGGGCGGATGCACCCGCCGCCAGTGCTCGGCGATCTCGACCCGGCGGGTGATCCAGGTCGCCCCCTTGGCCTGCACATGATCCAGGAACTTCGCCAGGGCGCGGGCGCGCCCCGGTCGGCCCACCAGCCGCTGGTGCAGGCCGATCGACAGCATGCGCGGCGTCTCCGCCCCCTCGTCCCAGAGCTGGTCGAAGGCGTCGGTGATGTAGCGAAAGAAGTCCTCGCCCGAGCTGTAGGAGGCCGGGGCGCCGAACTTCACGTCGTTGGTGTCGAGCGCATAGGGGATGACCAGATGATCGGCGCCTTCGACCTTCACCCAGTACGGTAGATCATCGCTGTAACTGTCGCTGTCGTAAAGGAAACCACCCTCCTCTACCAGCAGGCGGCGGGTGTTCGCGCTGGGGGCGTAGCGACAGTACCAGCCCTTCAGCCGCTGACCGGTGAGCCGCTGGGTGATCTCGATGGCGCGGGCGATGTGCTCGCGTTCCTCGTCCTCGCTGAGCTCGTAGTGATTGATCCAGCGCCAGCCATGACCGGCGAAGTCCCAGCCGGCCTTGGCCATGGCCTCGGTCGCCACCGGGTTGCGCTCAAGCGCCATGGCGCAGGCGTAGACGGTGAGCGGCAGGTTGCGCTCGGTGAACAGCCGGTGGATCCGCCAGAACCCGGCACGTGGCCCGTAGTCGTACAGCGACTCCAGCCCGAGATCGCGCTGACCCGGCGGATGACGGCCGCCGACCACTTCCGACAGCCCGCTTTCGTTCTTCGCGTCGCCGTGCAGGATGTTGGTCTCCGACCCCTCCTCCACATTGAGCACGAAATTGACTGCGACCCGCGCGCCGTCCGGCCAGGCCGCGTGCGGCGGCTCGGCGCCGTAGCCGATCAGATCCCGGGGATACTCGCTCATGATGCCTGCTCCTGTGCCAGACGGGCCGCACCGGTGCCGGCGATCCGGCCCAGGGTGACCGCCGTCAGCAGCCCGTTGCCGGAAAGGTAGCCCTCCACGCCGGAGCCGGACAGACCCACCGCGGCACCGCCGCCGGCTAACAGGTTCGGCAGCGCCTCGCCGGACCCGGTCAGCACCCGGGCCGAAGTGTCGATCGACAGCCCGCCCTGGGTATGGAACAGGGCACCGGTCACCCGCACGGCGTAATACGTCGGGGTGTCCAGGGCCGGGGCGGTGGCGAAATCCCGGCCGAACGGATCGTCCACCCGTCCCGCCGCGGCTTCGGCCGCGTGGCTCAGGGTTTCGGACAGAACGCCTTCCGGACAGCCGATCAGGGCGGCCAGGGCGGCCAGATCGGGCAGTTCGCGGATCGCACCCATCTCGTTAGCGCCGCGATAGTCCTCGTGCCGCATGCCGAGCTCGTGCAGGCGCCGGTCGTAGACGTTCCAGGCGATCCCGCCCGGCTGGGCCAGCACCTTCAGCGCCTGTTCCGAATAGCCGGCATGTTCGTTGGAGAAGCGCTGACCCTCCGTGTTTACCTGCACGCCGCCTTCCATCATCAACGCCCAGGAGATCAGCGCGCCGTGGGGATGGGCGACCGAGCCGTGCCCCTGGTAGCTGCCCATCTGGGCGATGGTGGCCCCGAGGTCCGTGCCCCAGCGCACCGCGTCGCCCTGGTTGCCGGTATGGCCGAAATACAGGGCGTCGGCCATTTCGGGGATGTAGGTGCGCAGCATCTCCGGATTGCCGCCATAGCCGTTGCAGGCCAGGACCAGCGCGTCGCAGCCGATCTCGTCGGTCGAGCCGTCCGGCCGCTCGATCACCACGCCAAGCACCTTGCCCGCCGCGGTCGCGATCAGGTCGCGCACCGGGGCTTCGCAGACGATGTCGATGCCGGCCCGTTCCGCCGCCGCGGCGAGCGAACCGACCAGAGCGACGCCGGTCTTCTGCGGATGGGAATGCATCCGATAGGCGGTGTGCCCCGGGTAGCGAAAAGCGGTTTCCAGGATGAAGGACTGGCCATGGGCGTCGGCCAGCCATTCCAGCGCCGGACCGGAGGCTTCGCAGACCGCCCGGCCGAGCACCGGGTCGCCCTCCCCGTGGTTCTTCTTCTGGATGTCGCCGAGCATGCGGTCGACACCGTCTTCGGCGTCGGCCTCGCGCTGCCAGCGGGTGTTGCAGGCCGGGATGTACCCGGCCGAGAGCGAGGTGGAGCCGGCCGGCACCGGGTCGCGCTCCAGCACCATCACCTCCGCTCCCGCGTCATGGGCGGCCAGGGCGGCGATCAGTCCGCAGGCGCCCGCGCCGATGACCAGCACCGGCACATGCGCCTCGGGACCGGTCTCCCGACGGACGATACCCATCAGGCCGCCTCCCAGGCGGCGGCCACCTCGGCGATGGTCGCCACGGTGCTGACCGGGCGCAGGGCGTCGATGGCGGTGCGGTGGACCTGCTCGGAGAAGGCGGCGCAGCCGTCCTCCAAAATCACCGTCTCCAGGTCGCGGACATGGGCGTCGCGCACCGTGGAGGCGACGCCGCCATTGGTGACGATGCCGCCGAAGATCAGCGTGGTAATGCCGGCTTTCCTGAGAACCCAC
Source organism: Candidatus Endolissoclinum sp. (assembly GCA_965228445.1). Taxonomy (GTDB): domain Bacteria; phylum Pseudomonadota; class Alphaproteobacteria; order Thalassobaculales; family Thalassobaculaceae; genus Thalassobaculum. Next base: position 906,216 of record OZ245813.1, read on the forward strand.
TCGAGCCGGCTCATGTAGAAGGCTGAAAACGCGACCTTCTCTACCTTGAGATCGATCGGCTGTAGTGCATCGACAACATCGTGGCCCCAGCCGCCGGACAGGAAGTCGCCCTTGCGCAGGAACGGCCGGATGGCTTTCAGGTGCGGCGAGATCATCGGCTCGCCGCCCTTGCCGGGCACCAGGGTGAAGTGGGTGGAGACGATCCACCCGCCCTTCGCCCGCACCGCCTCCGCCAGCGGCGCCAGACGGGCCGGCAAGGCGGCGATCTCGTCCGCCTTGGAGCCACCCCGAGCGTAGGCGCCGTCGGGATGGATGAAGTCGTTCTGCAGGTCGACCAGCACCAACGCGGTGGCCGACGGATCCGGGAACGCGAGCTCGCCGCTCATGAGGCCTCTCCGATCAGCACGTTGCCATAGGCGTCCACCTCGCCGACCAGACCCGGCTCGATGAGGATGGTGGTGTCGCTCTGCTCCAGCACCGCCGGGCCCTTGATCTCGGCGCCGGCCGGCAGGGCCAGACGGTCGACGATGGTGGCCTCGTGCCAGGCGCCGTCCACAAAGACGTTGCGCTTGCCGCGGATCGCGCCGTCCACGGTCGTGCCCGCCTCCGGCGCCAGAAGCGACAGGTCGAAACGCGGGCGCTTGCCGACCACCGCGACCCGCAGGTTCAGGATGCGCATGGGGATGCCCTTGAGCAGCCGGCCGTAGGTCGTCTGATAGGCCGCCTCGAACGCGGCGGTCACGGCGTCCTTGTCGACCGCTTTGCCCGCACCCGCCTCGATCGGCACGGCGACGGTGTGGGTCTGGCCGACATAGAGCATGTCGAGCTCGACCACGGTCTCCATGCCCTCCAGGGTGACGCCCGCGCCCTTGACCGTCTTCGTGCCCTTGGCCGAAAGCCGGTCGATGGCATCGCGCAGGGCCGTGGCGTCGAGATCGTCCAGCAGGACGTTCCAGGTCTCCACGAAATCCTGACGCAGGTCGGCAATGGTGCAGCCGAGCGCGCTGGTTACGCCCGGATAGCGCGGGACCAGGGCCTTCTTGAGCCCGACCTCCCGGATCAGCGCGCCGGCATGCAGCGAGCCGCCACCGCCGAACGGCACGGCGACGAACTCCTTGGGATCGTGGCCGCGCTCGATGGAGACGACCCGGATCGCGCCGGCCATCTTGGCGTTGGCGACGCGGATGATCGCCTCGGCGGCGGCCTCCGGCGTCTCCAGGCCGACCGGGATCGCCACATGGTCGGTGATCGCCTGGCGGGCGGCCGCCACGTCGAGCTTGTCCAGCTTGCCCCCGATCGGTCGGTCGGCGTTGATCCGGCCCAGCACCAGATTGGCGTCGGTCACGGTCGGCCGGGTGTTGCCGAGACCGTAGCAGACCGGTCCCGGGTCGGAACCCGCACTTTCCGGGCCGACCTGGAGCAGACCACCGGCATCGACCCGGGCAATGGAACCGCCGCCGGCGCCGATGGTGATGATCTCGATCATCGGCGAGCGGACGACCAGGCCGAAATCGATGGAGGTCTGGGCCGCCAGCGCGCTTTCGCCTTCCACGACCAGGGAAACGTCGAAGGACGTGCCGCCCATGTCGCAGGTGATCAGGTTCGGATAGCCCGCGACCGAGCCGATATGGGCCGCCGCGGTCACCCCGGCCGCCGGGCCGGACAGGGCGGTGCGGATCGGTACCTTGCGGGCGGTGTCCAGGCTCATCACGCCGCCGTTCGACTGCACGATCAGCACCTGGGCCGGCGAGTTGGCCTCGCCCAGCGCCTGTTCCAGGCGGGCGAGATAGCGGCCGACGGGAGGCTGCAGATAGGCGTTGAGCGCGGCGGTCGAGCTGCGCTCGAACTCGCGGATCTCCGGCACGATCTGGTGGCTGGCGGTGATGTAGTCGTTCGGCCAGACCGAGCGCAGCGCCTCCAGGGCGGCCCGCTCGTTCGCATCGTTGGCATAGGCGTTGATGAAGACGATGGACACGGCCTCGCAGCCGAGCTCCTGCAGCCGCCTGGCCGCCGCCTTCACCTCCTCCGGATCGACCGCCTGGCGCACGGTGCCGTCGGCCAGGGTGCGCTCGCCGACCTCAAGGCGGCGGTCGCGCGGGACCACGGGCACGAACTGGCCCCACAGGCCCCAGGTCTGCGGCCGGTCGCGCCGGCGCATCTCCAGAACGTCACGGAAACCCGCGGTGGTGATCACGCCGGTGACGGCACCCTTGCGCTCCAGCAGGGCGTTGGTGCCGACCGTGGTGCCGTGAACCACTGTGGACAGGGCGGTCAGGTCGCCTGCCCCGGATTCCAGGCCGGACAGGAAGCCGACCGCCTGGTTCGCGGGGGTGGAGGGAACCTTGGCGACGCGCGCGGTGCCGGCGGCCTCGTCCAGGACGAAGACATCGGTGAAGGTGCCGCCGACATCGACGCCGGCGATCAGATGGGGACTGTTCGTACTCATGCTGCTCGAAGCTCGCTGGTCGCTTTTTCGTCGAGGGTGCCGTCTGCGGAGACGACGACCCGGTACCGGTCGCGGGCGGAGGCCACGCTGACATAGCCGAGGCGCACATCCTCGGCCACGCGGGCGGGATCGCGCTCGCCCGGCGCGCCGTAGCCGCCGCCGCCGGGCGTCTCCAGCAGGACCGACTGACCCTTCACCAGCTTGATGCCGACCATCTTGGAGGCCATGGGCGGATGCGCTTCGCCGCCGTCGGGTCCGGCCGGATAGGTGAAGCGGTTCAGGGACGCCGCCTCGCCGCCGACCACGCCGGAGGGCGCGTGCCGGCCGCGCTCGCCGAACAGGAAGGCGTCCGCCTTCTCCTCCAGCAGCTCGATCTCATAGACCGCGCCGAGACCGCCGCGGTTGCGACCCGGCCCGCCGGAATCGCTGCGCAGGGCCCACTGTTTGAACATCACCGGATAGGCCGCCTCCAGGATCTCCAGCGGCGGGATGGTGGCCGTGGAGATCGGCGCGTTGCCATGGTTCAGCCCGTCGCCCTCCGGATGGCCGCCATGGCCGCCGCCGAAGAAGCTGAACATGACCCAGCGCCGCCCGTCCTCGCGCCGGTAGCCGGCCAGGGACAGGGCGTTGATGGTGCCGTAGGCGCAGCCGTTCACCCGCTCGGGTGCGGCCTGGGCCAGGGCCTGGAAGCTGAGATCGATCAGCCGCAGGATCGTCTCGGTATAGCCGCCAACCGGACGCGGGGCCGTGGCCGCCAGGATCGACTTCTCCGGGATGACGAAGTCGATCGGCTCCAGCACGCCGGCATTGGCCGGCACTTCCTGGAACACGTGCTTCATCGCCACATAGCAGGCGGCGATCGTGGTCGAGCGGGCGATATTCACCGGACCGAGGCAGGCCGGGGCCGAGCCGGTGAAGTCCAGGGTCAGCCGCTCGCCCTTGACGGTGATCGCCAGTTCCAGCGGCAGCGCCTCGTCGACGATGCCGTCATTGTCCAGGTAGTCCTTGGCCCGGTAGGTGCCGTCCGGCAGCGAGGCGACCTGCGCCCGCATCAGGGCGGCTGCCCGGGACTTCAGCTCCTCGAAGGCGGTAGCGACGGTGGCGTCGCCATACTCGTCCAGCAGGTCCTTCAGCCGTCCCTCGCCCAGCTTCAAGGCGTTGATCTGGCCGTTCAGATCGCCGTAGAGGCTGTTAGGCAGGCGCGAGTTGGCCTGCAGGATGTCGACCACGTCCTGGCGGAAGCGGCCGGCCTCGAACAGCTTCACCGGCGGCATCAGGAAGCCTTCCTGGAAGCTTTCCGTGGCCGCCGGGTTGTAGTTGCCCGGCACGTTGCCGCCGACATCGTGGTAATGGCCGACCGAGGCCAGGTAGCAGAACACCTTGCCGTCGCGGAAGATCGGCTGCACCAGCCGGAAGTCGGACAGGTGCGTGCCGCCGTCATACGGGTCGTTAAAGATGTAGACGTCGCCCTCTTCCAGGCCGCCGTCGCGCGCCGCCTTGTCGATCACGGTCTTCACCGCGAAGGCCATGGCGCCGACGAAGATCGGCAGGCCCGACTTGCCCTGCACCAGCGTCTCGCCGGTCTCGGCGTGGTACAGCCCGTGGGACGCGTCGTGCGCCTCGGCGATGATCGGGTTGAAGGCGCTGCGGAACAGCGTGGCGTCCATTTCGTCCGCGATCTGCTCCAGGCGGCCGTTCAGGACCGCCAGCGTGACGGGATCAATCGTCCCCATCGGTTCCAGTTCCTCTGCGAGTTGACGTCTTTGCCACCGTGGCGGCGTCGTATCTGGCGCCCTCTTCCAGCATCGCCGGCGTGCCGAGCACGTCGTTGAGGCCCTTGAGGTCGAGCATCCGGTCGCGCCAGGGCGCGGTGGTGCCGTGCTCTTTGAGGGAGGCGAAATAGGCCTGCAGGGCGGGAACCATCGCCCGCGCCGTGCCGCCCGGGAAGATCACCACCTTGAAGCCGTGCGCGGCCATCTGCTCAGTGGAGCGGATCGGGGTCGCCCCGCCCTCCACCATGTTGGCGAGCAGCGGCACCCGGCCGGCGAAACGGCGGGAGATCTCGGCGATCTGCTCGTCGCTCTCCGGAGCCTCGACGAAGAGCATGTCGACGCCGGCCTCGACATAGCGCTCGGCTCTGTCCAGGGCAGCCTCGAAGCCTTCCACGGCGATGGCGTCGGTGCGGGCCATGATCAGCGTGTCCCGTCGCGCGTCCAGCGCGGCCTGGAGCTTGCCGACCATCTCGTCGGCGCTGACCAGGCCCTTGCCCTTGAGGTGACCGCAGCGTTTCGGCAGCGACTGGTCCTCAAGCTGGATCACGTCGGCCCCGGCCCGTTCGTACTCGCGCACCGTGCGCTGCACGCTCAACGCGTTGCCGTGGCCGTTGTCGCCGTCGACGATCATCGGGATCGAGATCCGCTCGCGGATCGTCGTGAGGGTGTCGGCGATCTCGCGCAGGCCCATCAGCCCGATATCCGGGCGGCCGAGCCGGCCATAGGCGATGCTGGCGCCGCTGACATAGGCGGCGTCGAACCCGGCCTGCTCCACCAGCAGACCGGTCAGCGCATCCCAGCAACCGGGCGCCAGCACGATGCCATCGCCCTGCAGCAGGGCGCGCATCCGTTCCGTCGTGTCGGTCATGCCTCGTTACTCCCCCGCCTCGGCGAGGTCGACCGCGTTGAGCCGGCGGGTCAGGGCGTTGATGTCGTCCAGCTCCTCCAGGCGGAAGCAGTCCTCGTAGACGCCCCGGGCGACCGCATCCGGCCAGACCAGGCTGGTCAGCTCGGCATACTTCCGGTCGAGCTCGGCATCGTCGTAGGGATCCTCGGTGTCGCCGCGGTTGGTCTTGGTATCCGCCTCCAGAACCGTGCCGTCGGTCAGGGTGACGATGACCCGGGCCGGCCGGAAGTCCGGCATCATGGCGGTCAGGGCCGGATCCTCGGCCACCTCGACCTTGTCGGCGAAGGCCTGGATGGTCTCGTCGAGCACCTTGTCCCAGGTGAAGCTCTCCACGCCGCTGGACCCGTTGATTAGGGTCGAGGCGACGGCGAAGGGCACGGAGAACTTGCCGGCCAGCGTGTTCCTCGGCGAGGTGTCGCGGAGCTGGGCGGCGAGCGAATAGGTCTCCACCCGCACCTTCCGCACCTCGTCGGGGGAGAGACCGCCGCGTTTGTCGACGATCATCGCCAAGGCGTCGAGGGTGCCGTGGTTGTAGCGGCAGCAGGCGTGGCGCTTGAAGTAGTTGCGGGCAATCTCCCAGCGCGAGCCGAGCTCGCGGGTCATCTCCTCCGGCTTCCACTCGGTGGAGATCACCGTGCCCCAGATGGTCGACAGGCCGTCGGCCTCGCCCGTGAAGCCGCTCTCGACCATCTGCCAGGCGAGGACGCCCATCTGACCCGAGAAGCCGGCGAAGGAGTTCCGCACCGTGCCGCCCTGCAGCATCGTCTGCCGGCTGGTGGCGAGGCCGAGGCTGGAGGCGACGTTGATGGTCTCGCGCACCTGGGCGGCGTCGGCCCCGGCCAGCTTGGCGACGGCGACGGCGGAACCGACGGTGCCCCAGGTGCCGTGCGGGTGCATGGTCGGCAGGATCTTGGCGGCGATGCCGATCCGCGCGCCGATCTCGTAGCCGAGGATGGCGGCAGTCAGCACCTCCGCGCCGGACTTGCCGTGCGCCTCGCCATAGGCCAGGGCGGCCGGGATGGCGTGGATGCCCGGATGGCCGCGGCTGTATTGGTTGCCCTCGTCCAGCTCCAGGAAGGTGCCGGCGGTGCCGTTCAGGAACGCGGCCTTGGCCGGCTCGGTCCGCTGGCCGGTGCCGATGATGCTCGACTCGCCGCCCGGATTGGGCACGAGCTTCGCCTTGAGTGCCTGGACCTCCGGCTCGCGCGCACCCGCGCCGACCGCGGCCATGGTGTCTGCGAAGACACGATGGCCCCGATCGACCGCCGCCGGCGCGATATCGGCCAGCGTGGTGTTCGCGATGAAGTCGCAGACCGTATCCAGATAGCCGGTCATCTCATCCTCCCATGGGTTAGGTTCTTAACGGGCCGACATCATCCGCCGCTCCAGTCGGGAGAGCAGGCGGACCATCGGCCACAGCATCAGCAGATAGATCGCCGCCACCGCGATCAGCGGCGTCGCGTTGTAGACAAGTCCCTGGGCGACGCGGCCCATGCGCAGCAGCTCCGGCAGGGCCACGACGCTGGCAATGGACGTCGCCTTGATCAGCTCGATCGTATTGGAGGTCAGGTCGGGGGCGACGTTGCGCAAGGCCTGGGGCAGGATCACGTAGATCATCGCCTGTACACGGGTCAGCCCCGTCGATCGCGCCGCCTCCATCTGGCCGGCCGGAATGCTCTCGATGCCGGCGCGCACGATCTCGCCGTAATAGCTGCCGGAATTGAACGTGAAGGCAACCAGCACCGCAGCGAAGGGCGGCACGTCCCAGCCGAAGAACGGCAGGCCGTAGGTCACGTAGATCAGCAGCACCAGCGGCGGGATCGAGCGGAAGAAATCGACGAAGATCACCAGCCCTCGGTTCAGCGCCCGGATGTGGAAGCTATGGACCGTGGCCAGGAACACGCCGAAGCAGAAGCCGAGCGGCACCACGGCGAGGCAGAGCTTGATGGTCATCCACCAGCCGTCGGCCAGCAGCGGCCAGACCTCGCGCAGGCTGTCCTCGTTGAAGAAGCTGAACTTGATGACTTCCCAGTCGAGCATGATCGTCCCTCCCCCTCACCGCTTCCAGGCGTAGCGGGTCTCGACACAGCGCGACGCCATGGTGAGCGGGAAGAAAATCAGCAGGTAGCCGATCGCCGCCATGGTCAGCGGCGAGGTGTTGGCGGCATAGGCGAGCGAGGTCTGCGCCACCGTCAGCATCTCCTCCACCGTCACCACGCTGGCCAGCGCGGTGTTCTTGGTGATGGCGATGGTGCGGTTGGTCAGCGGCGGGATGGTCATCCGGATCGCCTGGGGGATCACCACGTAGAACAAGGTCTGGGTGAAGCCGAGACCGGTGGAGCGCGACGCCTCCCACTGCCCCTTGTTCACCGACGTGATTCCGGCCCAGTAGATCTCCTCCGCGAAGGCGGCCAGCACCGAGGCCAGCACCACCCAGGAGATCACGAAGGCGGACAGGGTGATGCCGACGAAGGGCAGGCCGAAATAAAAGATGATCAGGATCACCAGCGGCGGCAGTGCCCGAAACAGGTCGACGAACAGGATGATCAGCCAGTTGACCGGCCGGATCTGGAACGCCCGCAGCACGGCAAGTCCGAGACCGAGAGCCAGGCCGGTGAAGATGACCGAGATCGCGAGCTGGATGGTGACCACGAAGCCCGCCGCCACGTCCGGCAGGTAGCGGGCCATGATCTCCAGATTGAAGAACTGGTCGAGGAAGCGCTCCATACCGCCGCCTCAGTGCCCGGTGACGCTCTGGAGGAACGACTTCAGCCGGTCCGAGCGGGCGTCGGTGAAGATCCGTTCCGGGCTGCCCTCCTCCACCACGAGACCGCCATCCATGAAGATGACCCGGTCGGCGGCATCGCGGGCGAAGCGCATTTCGTGGCTGACCACGACCATGGTCATGCCGCTCTCGCGCAGCTCGCGCATCACCTCCAGCACCGAGCCGACCAGTTCGGGGTCGAGGGCCGAGGTCGGTTCGTCGAACAGGATGACGTCGGGTTCCATGGCGATGGCGCGGGCGATCGCCACCCGCTGCTGCTGACCGCCGGAAAGCTCGGTGGGGTGATTGCCGGCCTTCTCGTCCAGCCCGACGCGCTTGAGCGCGGCATGGGCCCGGTCCTCGGCCTCGCCGCGCGCCATCTTCTTCACCTTGCGCAGGGCCAGCGACACGTTCCCCAGGGCGGACATGTGCGGATAGAGATTGAACTGCTGGAACACCATGCCGATGCGCTGGCGCACCTTGTTGATGTCGACGCTGCGGCTGGTGATCTCCTCGCCGGTGATCTTGACCTGGCCGCTTGTCGGCTGCTCCAGCAGGTTGCAGCAGCGCAGCATCGTGCTCTTGCCCGATCCCGACGGGCCAATGATGAACACCAGCTCCTGCGGGGCGACGGTCAGATTGACGCCCTTCAACGCCTCGAAATCGCCGAAGGATTTGCGGATGTCATAGGCCTCGACGACATATTTCGGCGGAACGGCCTGGGCTGGCGCCATAGGGAACCTCGCGCGGACGGATGACGGCTGGAGCGGGCGGAGCGCCACCGACCACGCGAGGCGGCCGGCGGCGTAGGTCAGGTCCTCAGCAGCCGCTGTCGGACGGGGTCTCGTCGTAGCCGGGCATGCCCGGAACGCCGATGCCGGGCTCGACCTTGTAGGCCGCACCGCCCTCGATCGGCTTCTGGCCGGTCCACTTCTCGTGGATCGCCGCGACCGTGCCGTCGGCCTTCATGCACTCGATGACCTTCTCGAACCTGGCGCGCAGTTCGGCATTGGTGGTGTCGAAGGCAAAGGCGCCGACGCTGCCCGACTTGATCACCAGCGTGGACGGGACGACCAGCGGGTTCTTCTTCGCCGTCCAGCCGACCACGGTGTCGCCGGCGAAGTTGGCATCGGCCCGGCCGGCGGCCACGGCGGCGATGGCGTCGGCGTTCTTGCCGAAGCGCTCGATCTTCCAGCCGTACTCGGCTTCACGCTCGGACAGGTACTTGTCGTAGAAGTTGCCCTTGTTGACCGCGATGGTCTTGCCCTTCAGGTCCTCCAGCTTCTCGACCTGCGGCGCGCCGCGCTTCACCAGGAACTGGTAGTTCACCTCGAAATAGGGCTCGCCGAAGAGCATCTTCTCGGCGCGCTCCTGGGTCACGGTGGTCGGGGCGATGATGGCGACGTACTTGCCGGCGGCCAGGCCGGCGAAGATGCCGGACCATTCCTGGTCGACGATCTCGTATTCGACACCCAGGCGCTTGGCCGCCTCGGCGGTCAGGTCGACGTTGTAGCCTTCGACGCCGCCGGCGGGCACCGCCATCACGTGCGGCGAGTAGCCGACATCGGCGGCGAATTTCATGGTCTCGGCCGAAACCGGGGCGGCGACCGCCAGGCCCAGCGCTGCGACGGCCCCCAAAAGCACAGACTTATTCATCACTAACCTCCGTCTCCTGTTCAGGTTCTGGCGATCTCTCGCCGTTGGAACGGGCCCCGTCTTGCCGCGGGGTCCCGAAAGTCGGTCACTCTCTCCCTACTCCGCGGCATCTCCTGCGGTCGTTCCCGCGGCCTGCCCGGAGGCACGCCAGGTTTCGCCGGCGGAGAGTGGCGTTCCGGTCACCGCGTCGGGCGACCAGCCGGCCTCGGCGTCGCCGCCGCGGCTCAGGGTCATGGTCAGGCGGTAGAGATCCGATCGGTACAGCGCGACCAGCAGTTCGATCGCCCGGCCCTCGCCGTCGCGCACCACCCGCCGGATCCGCAGCAGCGGCGCGCCGACGCCGATTCCCAGACGGTCGGCCACCACCATGTCGGCCAGGGTGGCCGATACCGCCTGGTCGGCCGTGGCCGGCTTGACGCCTGCGCGCTCCAACAGCGTCAACAGCGGCGTATTGGCGAGGTCCGACTTCTCGAACTGCCGGCCGATCTCTTCCGGGACGTGGGTGGTCAGGTGGGAGAACGGGTCGCCGCCGACGGAGCGCACACGCACCGAGCGCTGCACGACGGTGCCGACGGGCAGACCGAGCGCGGACGCGACATCCTCCTCGGCCGGGCCGTAGCCGAACTCCTTCACCGAGACCTCGGTCTCCCCGCCCATGGCGAGCAGGGCATCGAAGGCGCCGGTACCCTGGCCGGAGATCTTCACGCCGGCGCGGCCTTCCACGACCCGCGTGCCCCGGCCGCGCTCCCGCACGACCAGACCGTCATTGGCCAGCTCGTCCAGGGCGCGCTTGGCGGTGATTCGCGACACGCCATGGAATTCCGCCAGGTCCTGCTCGCTCGGCAGGGTGCCGCCGGTGCCGAACTCACCATCGACGATGCGCTGGCGCATGATCAGGTAGATCTGGTGGTAGAGCGGCGAGCGGAACCGCCCGAGTGCTCCGGCCTCGCCGCCCGCCGCACGCTCCGACGCCCGCCCGGCCATCGGCGCTGGGCGGGAATCACGGGGGCTGCGGGGCGAACGGGATCTCATGAAATGATATAATGATATATCTTTTAGGCGTGGCAATACCCGAAATGCTGCACCTGCTCACATTGCCGTCGAGAGACCTCGGGACACCGGTCAGGGACGCAAATCCGCGGCGCGGGAAAGAAAACCGGGCGGCGACGGGGAGATCGGCACCGGTGCGAACCGCTTTCCGGCCGGAACCCTCTTGCACGGGCATGCCGGCTCGGGTATCACGCCTCTCCCGCTCAGACATGGCCCCGTGGCAGAGTGGTTATGCAGAGGACTGCAAATCCTTGTACATCGGTTCGATTCCGGTCGGGGCCTCCAGAGTGGGAAACAAGGTGACATTCGCCTTGAACCATATCGGACAGGACGCTATACAGCGCGGTCTCTGGTCCCGGGTAGCTCAGTGGTAGAGCGAGCGGCTGTTAACCGCTTGGTCGGGGGTTCGAATCCCTCCCCGGGAGCCAACTTCTCAGGCTCACATCCGACCGACAGAACCGTAGGGGCCTCGCCCCCGGCATCCGCCCCTGTTCAGGCGTCGGTCGGGGTGGCGGGCCGAGGCGGGACCGGAAGCTCGTTATGCGGCTCGGCCAGGGCCAGACAGACGAAGCCGTCCGGATCCTCAGGATCGACCACCGGTAGGACCATGCGGTTCCAGTACGGCGCGATCGTGAGACTGTCGACGGCATAGACCTCGCCCAGCCACGGCTGCCGCGCGGCCATCATCTCCCGGTAATGGGCCCGCACCTTGCTGCGCCCCGGATCCGGATGGTCCTCGACCCAGTGCTTGTGCAGCGAGCGCCGCGCGGCCCGGGCCGAGATGTCGCCCGAAAGGCGGTAGTAGAAGTCGTCGCGCTCGGCGTTGTACTGGACGATGTGAAGGTAGCCGACGCATTGCCAGACCTGCAGCGGGTCGAATCGGGAGAGGTCGAAGGCGCCGTCGACACAGCCTGAGAGCCAGTATGTATAGAGAATCCGCTGCCGCTCGTTCATCAGGCGTCGCAGGAAGGACCACTGGACGATCCGCAGGTCGAACCCGTCGATTTCGCTCGCGCGCGGCGTTGCCGGACTCATGATCGCCATCTCGTCCCCTCCGGGCGGGTCGTCGCAATACAATTATTGGGCGGTAACGATTAACGAGTGCTTACCATAACCCGCATTGCTGACGGGTTATTACAGAGCCGCCCGGGAGCGCGGCACGACAGGACGTTGCTACGGTGTCCATTGATGGCCAAACATGCATAATCATCGAAAGGACGAACCAGCATGGTGCCGGTCCCGCACGCCGACACTTTCGGGACGGGCAGTGAGTGACAGACGGATGATCAACCCCAGTCAATGCCGCGGCGCCCGCGCCCTGCTTGGCATCACCCAGCAGCAGCTCGCCGATCTCGCCGGAATCAGCAAGCGCACGGTGATCGAGTTCGAGGGCGGCATCCGCGTTCCGCTGATCACCACGAGCCGCAGCCTGCAATGGGCGCTGGAGAATGCCGGGATCGAGTTCCTGCAGGGCAATGGCGGCGGATCGGGCGTGCGGTTCCGCGACCTGGAGACCGAGGACGCCCTGCTGCCGCGCACCGTCGCCCGGCGCACGGTTCTGGACCGGCCTGGCCTCCTGAAGGGAAATGCCGACCAGGGCGCGCATGCCGGCTCCATCATCATGCCGCCGAAGAACGGTGTGGTGCCGGCCCGGACCTACGAGGCGACGGAACTGACCGTCCGCGAGTTCGAGCGCTTCGCCTCGCCGGAGCAGCGCCAGGCCCTGGAACTGTTCCGATCCGGCGTGGGCCATGTGCCCGAAGACGTAGCGCGACGCGCCACCATGGCGCGGGTCGACGCCGACCGCATGCTGATGGAATGGCAGGGCTCCGGCATCCAGCTGTTCCCGCGGAACTCCAGCCTGGCCGGCATGCCGCTGTCGGAGATGCCGGACGCGAATTACGGCCGATGGGCGGAAGGCCGCATGCTGCGGTCGTATCAGGCCGGCGAGCCGATGTTCGAGCTGTGCCACGGCATGGTCGAGGTGGACGGCAACCGGACCGTCTGGCGGTACTACTCGCTGCGCCTGCCGCGCCCGGACGGCCGCATCCTGACGATCACCACCCGGGCGTGATCCGCCGGCCGGTCAGACCAGTTCCTTCGGGGTGATGAAACGGCGCAGCTCCGCGCGTCGCGGGCCGAGCGCCGCCCAGCCGGAGGTCGACTCCAGGGTGGCCAGCGCGCAGGTCGAGAACTTCACGCCCACGCCGTCCCCCGACAGCAGGCGGACGGTGTCCTCCATACCCGGATTGTGGCCGATCACCAGGGCGACCCTGACCTTGACCGGGATGCTCTTGAGCCGGGCGACGATCTGCGCCGCACCGACCTCGTAAAGATCGCGGGTGGTCTCCACGCGGACACCCTCGGGCAGGCCGCCGCGCAGGAGGGCCAGGGTCTCCTGGGTCCGGCGGGCGCTGGAACACAGAACGACGTCCGGCGCGATCCCCTGCTGGCGACAGTACACGGCCATCGCCGCCGCCGCCCGCTCTCCGCGCGGCGCCAGCGGCCGGTCGTGATCCGCCTCGCCGCCATCCCAGTCCGACTTGGCATGCCGCAGCAGATGGAGCGTGATCATTCCCCAGCTCCGTCGGCCAGTTTCGTGACGATGGAGATCTCCGAATGCAGCGTGCGGTGCACCGGGCATTTGTCGGCGATCTCCAGCAGCTTGGCCCGCTGCTCAGCGTCGAACGCGCCCTCGATCACCAGCACCCGCTCGATCCGGTCGATCTTGCCCTCGCGGGTCTCGCATTCGGCGCAGTCCTCGGCATGGACCTTCGCATGGCGCAGCCGGGTCTCGAACCGGTCGAAGCGCCAACCCTTTCGATCGGCATACATCTTCAGCGTCATGTTGGTGCAGGCGCCGAGCCCGGCCAGCAGCAGATCGTAGGGACCCGGCCCGCTGTCCGTGCCGCCGACCGAGACCGGCTCATCTGCGCGCAGCCGGTGATGCGGCCCGGCGGAGATCCACTGCGGAAACAGCCCGTCCGCGGCATCGCTGACCACCACCTCGCCGTCCCGGGCGCGGTGCTGCGGGGCCTCGGCGGCCGGCAGGAACCGGTCGGCCCAGCCGGCCAGGACCGAGGCCACGTAGGCGCTGTCCGCCTTGCGGGTCAGCAGATGGTCCGCCTTGTCGAGCGACACGAAGCTCTTCGGATGCTTGGCGGCGACGAAGATCTCGGTGGCGTTGCCGATACCGACGGTCTCGTCGAGCGGGGCGTGGAAGATCAGCAGGTCCTTGCGCAATCCGGCGACCATCTCGGTCAGGCGATGGTCCCGCAGGTCCTCCACGAAGGAGCGGCGGATCCGGAACGGCCGACCGCCGAGCTCGACTTCGGCCTCGCCGTCGCGCTCGATCGCCTCGACATCGCCCTTGAAGTTGTGCAGCACGTGAAGCGGGTCGGCCGGCGCGCCGATGGTCGCCACGCCCCTCACCTCTTCGATCCGTCCGGCCGCCGCCAGCACCGCGGCGCCGCCCAGGGAATGCCCGACCAGGATGGTCGGCGCCTGCAGCTCGCGGCGCATGAAATCGGCCGCCGCCACGAGGTCATCCACGTTGGAGGCGAAGGTCGTGTTGGCGAACTCGCCTTCGCTGTGGCCGAGGCCGGTGAAATCGAATCGCACCACCGCGATGCCGCGCTCGGCGAGGCCGCCGGCGATATGGCGGGCGGCGGCCAGATCCTTTGAACAGGTGAAACAGTGCGCGAACAGCGCATATCCGCGGGCCGGACCCGTCGGGCGGTCGATCCGGGCGGCCAAGGTGTCGCCCAAAGCCCCGGTGAAGTTGACACTTTCCGTACGCACAGCCATGGTCGATCTCATTGGTTGGCGGGGACTTAGGGGGTTCTACCACATGGCGGCAGAGGGGGAAGCGATAGCCTATGGCGGCCGCGAACCGGCGCCGGTCGATATCCGCTTCGCCACCCCGGCCGACGCGGACGCGCTCGCGCTGCTGAGCCAGGAGTTGCTCGCCTTCTACACCCTGCCGGTGCACTACCAGCGCTCCTACATGGCGCATGTGATCGCCGACAAGGCGTTCCGCGACCCGCCGAGCGTGGAGATCCTGATCGCCACCGGCGCCGATCGGGCGGTCGGCTTCCTTGCCTTCAACGAGACCTTCGCCCTGGCCAACTGCCAGAGCGCGGTGTTCATCCAGGACCTGTTCGTGACCCGCAAGGCGCGCACCGGCGGGATCGGCCGCCGGCTGATGACCCGTCTGGCGGAGATCTGCGTGGAACGCGGCGTGACCCAGCTCGACTGGACCGCCGACCCGTGGAACGACAAGGCGCGCAGCTTCTACGAGTCCATGGGACCGCTGCTGAAGAGCGAGAAGATGTACTACCGCATGCTGGGTCCGCGCCTCGGCAAGCTGGTCGACCAGGGCCAGGACTGAGCCCCTCGTTCGCATCCGCGATCACTGTATTGACCGTCCGGCGCCCGCTTCCCGGTCGCCCGTGCTTTATCCCCGCGTCCGCTCCCGCTAGGCTCCCAGCAACGAGTTCGGCGCGACCCGCGCCGGCCACAGGTTGACGGACGGAGACGACCCCATGGACGTGCGTGACGGTTTCATCGGCGCGATCGGCAATACGCCCCTGATCAAGCTCAAGGCGGCGTCGGAACGCACCGGCTGCACGATCCTCGGCAAGGCCGAGTTCCTCAACCCCGGTGGATCGGTCAAGGACCGCGCGGCGCTGGCGATTGTGCGCGATGCCGAGGAGAAGGGCCTGCTGCGCCCCGGCGGCGTCATCGTCGAGGGCACGGCCGGTAACACCGGAATCGGCCTGTCCCTGGTCGGCAACGCGCTCGGCTACCGCAGCGTCATCGTCATGCCGGAGACCCAGAGCCAGGAGAAGAAGGACATGCTGCGCCTGTGCGGCGCCGATCTGCGCCTGGTGCCGGCCGTTCCGTACAAGGATCCGAACAACTACGTGCGCTATTCCGGCCGCCTCGCCGAGGAGATCGCGGCGCAGGAGGAGAACGGCGCCATCTGGGCCAATCAGTTCGACAACGTCGCCAACCGCAAGGGCCATTACGAGACCACCGGCCCGGAGATCTGGGAGCAGACCGACGGCAAGGTCGACGGCTTCATCTGCTCGGTCGGCAGCGGCGGCACGCTCGGCGGCATCAGCCTCGCCCTGAAGGAGCGCAACAAGGATATCCAGATCGGCCTCGCCGACCCGATGGGCAGCGCCATCTTCGGCTACTACGCCAACGGCGAGCTGAAGGCCGAGGGCAACTCGATCACCGAAGGCATCGGCCAGGGCCGCATCACCGCCAATCTGGAGGATATCGTCGTCGACCAGCCGTTCCAGGTGACCGACGAGGAGGCCCTGCCGGTGGTGTTCGACCTGCTGAAGGAGGAAGGCCTGTGCCTGGGCGGTTCCAGCGGCATCAACGTGATGGGCGCGATCAAGCTGGCCGAGCAGATGGGCCCCGGTCACACCATCGTCACCATCCTCTGCGACGGTGGCGCGCGCTACCAGTCGAAGCTGTTCAACCCGGCTTTCCTGCGCGAGAAGAACCTGCCCGTTCCGGCCTGGCTGGCTGACTGAGAGGATTGAAGACCATGACCGACGCACTCGTCACCACCGACTGGCTGGCAGCCCATCTGGACGACCCGAAGGTGGTCGTGCTCGACGGCACCTATCACCTGCCGACCGCCAAGCGCGACGCCGACGCGGAGTTCCCGGACGCGCACATCCCCGGCGCCCAGCGCTTCGATATCGACAAGGTGTGCGATCCGAACGACCCCCTGCCCCACATGATCCCGACGGCCGAGGCCTTCGCCGAGGCGGCGAGCGCGCTCGGCATCGACAGCGACACCACGGTCGTCGCCTATGACGTCTATGGTCTGCAGTCGTCGGCCCGGACCTGGTGGATGTTCCGGCTGTTCGGCCACGACAAGGTGGCCGTGCTCGACGGCGGCATGCCCAAATGGCAGGCGGAAGGTCGGACGATGGAGACCGGCCCGGCAAAATCGCGCCCGGCGACCGACTTCAAGGCGACGTTCCGCCCCGAGCTGGTGAAGTCCCGCGAGGACGTGCTGGCGGCGGTGAAGGCCGGCGACATGCAGATCGTCGACGCCCGCCCGGCCGGCCGCTTCACCGGCGAGGAGCCGGAGCCGCGCCCGGGCATGCGCTCCGGTCATATCCCGGGCTCCCGCTCGATGCCGAGCAGCGGCTTCACCGACAAGACGACGAAGACCATGGTGGATACCGACACCCTGGCGACACAGTTCCAGGCCGCCGGCATCGATCCGTCGAAGCCGACGATCTCGTCCTGCGGCTCGGGGGTGACCGCCTGCATCGTCGCGCTGTCGGCCTATCGCCTGGGCCATCCGGACATGGCGGTCTATGACGGGTCCTGGTCGGACTGGGGCTCGCGTCAGGACACGCCGGTCGATACCGGGCCGGCCGACGCCTGATGAGCCTGACATTCCGGCCGATCGAGACCGGCGATATCGACGGCGTCGTCGATCTGTGGGAGCGCTGCGGCCTGCTGGTGCCGCATAACGATCCGCGGCGCGACATCGAATCCGCGCGCCGCGCCCCCGATGCCGAGGTGCTGGTCGCCGACGTGCTGGGCAAGGTCGTGGCCTCCTGCATGGTCGGATATGACGGCCATCGCGGCTGGGTCTATTACGTGGCGGTCGATCCCGGCCGGCGCCGTGCCAGCATGGGGCGGCAGGTGATGGAGGCGGCCGAGGCCTGGATGAAGGCCCGCGGCGTACCCAAGGCCGAACTGCTGATCCGCGACACCAATGTTCAGGTGCGCGACTTCTACGCCAGGCTCGGCTGGACCGAGGAGCCGCGGGTGGTGATGAGCAAACCGATGGCCGATGCGCCGGCGATCGGGCTCGGCACGGTGGACACCGTCGTCACCTCCCTGGAGATGCTGAACCGGCCGACCCGCCCTTCCCCGCACCCGCCGTCCAGCGTGCGCACGGCCCTGATCCGGGCGGAGCCGCCGACGGTCTCGTTCTACCGCTACCTCTACAACACGGTCGGCGGCGACTGGACCTGGGTGTCGCGCCGGCTGATGGACGACGCGGAACTGACCGGGCACATCGCCGATCCGAAGGTCGAGATCTACGTGCTGTACGTGGACGGCGCGCCGGCGGGCTATGGCGAGATCGACCGGCGATCCGAGAGTGGCGATGTGGAGCTGGCCTATTTCGGCCTGATGCCCGACTTCATCGGCCGCGGCGTCGGGCGGTATCTGCTGGATACGATCGTGGACATCGCCTGGACCGGACCGACCACCCGTCTGTGGGTGCATACCTGCGATCTCGACCACCCGAGGGCGATCGGCACGTATCAGAAGGCCGGATTCGTCCCCTTCGACCAGTATGTCGAGACCCTGCCGGATCCGCGGCTTGCCGGTCTCCCGCTGCCGCGGCGCCGGCCGGTGCCGTCGGACGCGGTCAGCGCGTCAGGGGATGACACGGTGACGCCGATACGCCGCTAGGGCGCCGAGCAGGCTCTCGCGGCAGGAATACACCCGGTCGAACCCGGCGCGGCGGATCTTCACCGTCGACGACATGTCGTCCCAGGTGGCGGCGAAGGTGCCGTCGCCATAGGGGCCGCTGGCGATCCGGCCGATCTCCGGCTCGCTCAGCCCGTCCCGCGCCGCCATCTCCCGCCAGGGCTGCTCGGCCGCGCGGAACGAGTCGGTCAGGCTCTCCGGCTGCACGCCGCCGGCCTCCAGCCCGAAGAAGCCGGCGATGTCGGCCCACACGTCCTTCCAGCGGAAATAGTCGGCATTGACGATGTTGAAGGCCTTGTTGGCGGCCGCCGGGTCCGTGGCACACCACTGCATGGCGTCGACCAGCAGGTCGATATCGGTGAGCTGCGACACCCGGTCGAAATGCCGCTGGGCTCCGGGAAAGGTCAAGGCGCGGCCCTGCTCGCGGCACAGTACCGCATGCACGGCGACCACGCTCAGGATGTTGTGCGGATAGCCCAGCGAGAAGCCGATCAGCAGGTGCGGCCGGGTGGTCGACCAGGTGAAGCCGCGCTTCGGCGCCTCCGCCTCGAGCCAGTCCTGCTGGTCGAAATAGAAGTTCGGCACGGGGCAGCGCGGATCGTCCTCGGCCGCAGGCGTCTTGAACGGCCCGACATGGCTGCCGTACCACTTGGTGCCGTGCACCGCATGGACATGGGCGAGCGGCGCGCCCGCCGCCAGCGCCGCCTCGACCGTGTTCACCAGCATCGCCGTGTTGCGGGCCGCTTCGACCACCGGGTCCGGATCGGGCGCGCGGCCGGCATAGAAGATGTGGGTCACCCGCCCGCCGACACCGGTCAGGGCGGCGCGCAGCGCGTCGGCGTCGGTGAGGTCCGCGGCCACATGCTCCAGCCCGTCGATGCCCGGCCGCGGCGGGGTCCGCGACAGGCCGATCACCCGCCACCCCTCGCCCAGCAGCCGCGCGGCGATGCCGCGCCCGACGATGCCCGAAACCCCGGCGATCAGGGCGACGCCCGTCTCCTTGGCCATGCAGTCCTCCCGTTGATCTTTTGTTTCTTGTAGCCCGAACAGTTGGGGGGCGCACCGGCGAACCGGTACGCCCCCCAGGACCTCCCCCGCCCCCCGCGGGTTTGGTCGTCTCTTCCCCCGCCGGCAGCAGCGATCAGTGGGCCAGGATCTGGCTCAGGAACAGCTTGGTGCGGTCGGACTTCGGATTGGTGAAGAACTCGTCCGGGGTGTTCTGCTCCACGATCTCGCCTTGGTCCATGAAAATCACCCGGTCGGCCACACGCTTGGCGAAGCCCATCTCGTGGGTGACCACCAGCATGGTCATGCCGGTCTCGGCGAGACCGACCATGACGTCCAGCACTTCGGAAATCATTTCCGGATCGAGCGCCGAGGTCGGCTCGTCGAACAGCATGATGTTCGGGCTCATGCACAGCGAGCGGGCGATCGCCACGCGCTGCTGCTGGCCGCCGGAGAGCTGGCCCGGATACTTGCCGGCCTGCTCCGGGATCTTCACCCGCTCCAGGTAGTGCATGGCGATCTTCTCGGCCTCGGCCTTGGGCATGTTCTTCACCCAGACCGGCGCCAGGGTGCAGTTCTCCAGCACGGTGAGGTGCGGGAACAGGTTGAACTGCTGGAACACCATGCCGACATCGCGCCGAATGGCGTCGATGTTCTTCAGGTTGTTCCCCATCTCGGTGCCGTTGACGATGATGTCGCCCGACTGGTGTTCCTCCAGCCGGTTGATGCAGCGGATCATCGTCGACTTGCCGGAGCCCGAAGGCCCGCAGATGACGATGCGCTCGCCCTTGTTGACCGACAGGTTGATGTCCTTGAGGACGTGGAACTCGCCATACCACTTGTTCACCGAGGCCAGCTCGATGACCACCTCGTCGGAGATGGCGGAGGCGACGTGGACGCCGTCTTCGGGGAGTTGAGTGTCGAGGCTCATTGATCGATTCCCTGTTCTCGTTCGTTATCGGTCCGTCACCGCCGGCCGTAGCCGCCGCCGATCGTCCGCTCGAGATGCTGGCTGTATTTCGACATGGCGAAGCAGAGCACGAAGAAGATCGCCGCCGTGAACAGCAGCGGCTCCGTGTGGAAGCCCAGCCAGGACGGGTTCTGGCCCGCGGCCTTGCCCATCAGCAGGATGTCGTAGAGGCCGATGATGGAGACCAGCGTGGTGTCCTTCATCAGGCCCATGAAGCTGCCGACGATGTTCGGGATCATCAGCTTCAGGGCCTGCGGCATCACGATCAGAGCCATCATCTTCCAGAAGCTCAGGCCCATGGCCTGGGCCGCCTCGTACTGTCCCTTGTTCACCGCCTGCAGGCCGCCGCGCACCGTCTCCGCCATATAGGCGGCGGCGAAGATGCAGACCGCCACGATGACCATCGCCAGCTTCGGCGGGTTGAACTCGACCGGCAGGAACAGCGGCATCATGGTCACGGCCATGAACAGGATGGTGATCAGCGGCACCGAGCGGAACAGCTCGATGAACGCCGTGCAGAACACCCGGATGACCGGCATCTTGGAACGCCGGCCGAGCGCCAGCAGGATGCCGTTCGGCAGCGCCGAGGCGATGCCGATGCCGGAAATCACCAGGGTCAGGAACAGGCCGCCCCAGATCGTGGTCGGCACCTCAACCAGGTCCCAGGTCATCTGGTAGAGCAAGGCGATGACGAAGCCGACCGCGAAGCCGGCGAGCAGCACGTACTTGTGCAGCCGGTCGTCCTTGTCGGCGAAGCCAGTGGCCGAGATCAGGACCTCCGGCAGCGACCTGCCCAGCGTGTAGCACAGGGCGACATGCAGCCAGACCGAGACGAACAGGGTCAGGGCGATCGCCGTCATGACATGCAGGAAGATGCCGATATCGCCGCCGATGAACAGCGCGGCGGCCAGGAACGGGAAGGTCAGGACGGCGGACATGCCGACCTGGATCTTGCCGGTGACCTTCGGCAGCCAGAACGGGATCAGCCAGAGCAGCAGGATGATGCCGCCGAGATTGACCCGCCACTGCTCCTCGTCGGGATAGCGGCCGTACATCATGCTGTTGAACCAGACGCTGATGCCGGCCCAGCAGGCACCCTCGCCCTGGTTGATGTCGAGGCACTCGCGGTAGGTATCTGCCGTCCAGACCGCGTTGAGGATGCCGTATTCGATCGCGAACTGGATGATCAGATACAGCACATAGACGCCGAGCAGCGTCAGGATGGTGTCGACCGGACCGCCAAACAGGTTCTTGCGCAGCCAGCCGACCACCCCGACCGTGTTGGCGGGCGGTGGCAGGCTGGGCTTCGGGTGGAAGGCGGTGTCGGACTGGGTCGCATCCGTCATGGTCACCGCTCCTTAATCTGAACGAGTTTGTTGTAGTAGTTCAGCGCCGCCGAGATGGTCAGGCTGACGGTCATGTAGAACAGCATCACCATGCCGACGATCTCGATCGCGTGGCCGGATTGGTTCAGCGAGGTCTGCATGAAGACCGCGACGAGGTCCGGATAGCCGATGGCGATCGCCAGCGACGAGTTCTTCACCACGTTCATCCAGTTGCTGATCATCGGCGGAACGACCGCGCGCATGGCCTGCGGGATGACCACCAGGCGCAGGGTCCAGCTCGGCTTCAGGCCGAGGGAATAGGACGCCTCGGTCTGGCCGTGGCTGACCGACAGGATGCCGGCGCGCACCGCCTCGGCCATGAACACCGTGTGGTACAGCACCAGGGCGAACAGCAGCGCGCAGAACGCCCGCGGCACATCGGCGCCGCCCTGGAAGTTGAAGCCCTTCAGCGACGGATAGTCGAAGCTGAGCGGCGCTCCGAGCGCCACGAAGGTCAGCAGCGGCAGCCCGAGGACCAGGCCGACGCCGACCCAGAAGGCCGGAAAGCGCTCGCCGGTGGCCATCTGCCGCTTCGCCGACCAGACGGCGACCGCATAGGCGGCGACGAGACCGATCACCGCCATCACGACGACCATCATGAAGCCTTCGCCCGGCACCGGGGCCGGCACGTAGAATCCGCGGTTGTTCAGGAAGAACATGTCGGCGAAGCCGATGCTGTCCTTCGGCCGGGGCAGTGCCGCCGACAGCGTGAACCAGAACAGGATGTGCAGCAGCAGCGGCACGTTCCGCATCACCTCGACATAGGCCGAGGCGAGCTTGGAGATGACGAAGTTGCTGGACAGCCGCATGACGCCGACGATGAAGCCGAACAGCGTCGTGGCCAGAATGGCGAAGAAGGAGACGATCAGCGTATTGGCGATGCCGACGAGAAAGACGTCGAAATAGGTGTCGCCCGGCTCGTAGTCGATGATCGACCACGCGATCGAGAAGCCCGCCGTCGAGCCAAGGAACCCGAACCCGGCGGACATGCCGCGGGCCTGCAGGTTCTCGGCCGTGTTGGTGATCAGATAATTCGCCGTCCAGATCACGGCGACCGCGACGATCACCTGGTAGAATATGGAGCGATATCTCTCGTCGTTGACGATCTCAGTAAAAGATCGCCCGTCCCTGCGTGGGCCAGCCTTATCGACCACGGCCATCGCCAAGCCCTCCGAACCGATAAATTTTCAAACGAAAGCAATCGGTGCCCGGCCGAAGAACGACCGGGCACCGAGGCAATCAGTCGATCACCGGAACGGCGGCGAATACATCAGACCGCCCTTGGTCCACAGGTCGTTGACCGACCCGGCCCGCGGGATGTTCATCACGGTCTTCGGACCCATGTGCTCTTCGTAGATCTCGGCGAAGTTGCCGACCATCTTGACGATGTTGTAGGCCCACTCCGGCTCGAGGCCGAGGCCCTTGTTCAGGTCACCCTCGACGCCCAGCATGCGCTTGACTTCCGGGTTGGCGCTGCTGGCCTTCATCTCGTCGACGTTGCCGGAGTTCAGGCCGAGTTCCTCGGCGTTGATCATGGCGAACAGCGACCACATCACGATGTCGTTCCACTGGCTGTCGTTCTGACGAACGACCGGGCCGAGCGGCTCCTTGGAGATGGTCTCCGGCAGGATCGTGAAGATCGACTGGTCCGGGGCCTTGGCGCGGGTCGAGGCCAGGCTGGACTTGTCGTTGGTGATGGCGTCGCAGCCACCGGAGAAGAACGTGCTGTCGCGGACGTTGCTGTCCTCGAACACGACCGGCTCGATGCCGAGATCGTTGGTCCGGCTGTAGTCGGTCAGGTTCAGCTCGGTCGTGGTGCCGGTCAGAACGCAGACGGTGGCGCCGGCGAGCTCGAGCGAGCTGTTCACGCCGAGGTCGTTGGTGACCATGAAGCCCTGGCCGTCATAGAAGTTCACCGTGGTGAAATCCAGGCCGAGCTGGGTGTCGCGGAACAGGGTCCACGTGGTGGTACGCGACAGCATGTCGGACTCGCCGTTCGCCATCGCGGTGAACCGGACGGCGGAGGTCACCGACTGGTACTCGATCTTGTCGGGGTCGCCGAAGATCGCCGCGGAAACCGCGCGGCAGTTCTCGACGTCGAAGCCGGACCACTTGCCGTCATCGGACAGCGCGTAGAAGCCCGGTGCCGGAGTACCGACCTGGCAGCGCAGAATGCCGCGGTTCTTGACGATCTCCAGCGTGCTGTCCTGTGCCAGGACCGGCTCGGGAGTAAACGCGAGGCTTGCCAGGAACCCCGCGCCCAGAGCCAAAAGGCTGACCTTCTTCATGATGTGAAACCCACCCAGGTTATCGTTGTAACTGGATCGACCGATGCGATCCCGGACCCCGGTCTTCGCAAAGACCTTGCCAGGACAGCATTGACCGAATTCCGCGCCTTTTTGCCCCCGTCACACCAGACAATTGCCCAAAAGGCGTGCAATTGCCGTTCGGATGCCGTCAAAGGATGCAAGCAGCCCGGAACGTGATCATTCCAACATGGCGTTTACCTGAAAAGCAAGCTTTCCGGGTCTCGGCGCGAGTGCTCTTGTCGGCGGCGCCAGAGAAACGGAGACTGCTCTACAACGAACACTGTCCTGGCCTGTCCCGGCCGCCCGCGATAACGCTTTTGAGGAAACGATGGCCGAAGACCGCCAGCACAAGACACGCACCCGACTGGTTCACGCCGGGCGGACGCCGCACGAATTCAAAGGAGTCGTGAATACTCCGGTGTTCCACGCCTCCACGGTCCTCGCCCCGAGCCTGGCGGCCTGGCGGCAGGTGCGCTCCGCCCCGCCGCCGAACTACCGCGAGGGCGTCGATGCCCCGGTGACCTACGGCGTCAGCGGCACCCCCACCACGTTCCGCCTGGAGGCCGCGCTCTGCGAGATCTACAAGGCCGGGGACGTGGTCATGACCTCCTCCGGCCTGTCCGCCATCACCGCGGGGCTGCTGGCGGTGCTGAAGGCCGGCGACCATCTGCTGATGACCGACACCGCCTATTTTCCGACCCGCAAGTTCTGCGAGCAGGTGCTGGCGAAATACGGCGTCGAGACGACCTATTACGACCCGCGCATCGGCGCCGGCATCGCCGAGCTGATGCGACCGAACACAGCGTGCGTCTACACCGAAAGCCCGGGCTCCCAGACCTTCGAGATTCAGGACATCCCGGCCATCGCCGAGGTCGCGCACAAGGCCGGGGCGGTGGTGATGATGGACAACACCTGGGGCACGCCGCTGTTCTGCGATCCCTTCGCGCTGGGCGTCGACATCGTCAACGAAGCGGTAACCAAGTATATCGGCGGCCATTCCGACGTGATCATGGGGCTGATCGCCAGCACCCGCGAGTACAGCGAACAGGTCCGCGCCACCGTGCGGCTGCACGGCCACTACGTGGCGCCGGACGATCTGTATCTGGCGGCGCGCGGCCTGCGGACCATGGAGTTCCGTCTGCGCCAGACCGGCGAGACCGGCCTTGCGCTGGCCCGCTGGCTGGAGGGCCGTCCGGAGGTCGAATGCGTGCTGCATCCGGCGCTGGAGAGCCATCCCGACCACGCCCTGTGGCAGCGCGACTTCAGCGGCTGCAGCGGTCTGTTCTCGGCCGTCTTCAAGCCGGTGCCGGATCAGGCGCTGGCCGCGTTCTACGACGGACTCGAGCTGTTCGGCATGGGCGCGAGCTGGGGCGGCTTCGAGAGCCTGGTGAAACCGACGGACATCGCCCTGGAACGCAGCGCCACCACCTGGCCCCATGACGGTCCGATCGTGCGGTTCTACACCGGCCTGGAGGATCCGGCCGACCTGATCGCCGATGTGGAGGCCGGGCTGGAGCGCATGGTATCGGTCGCGGCGGCGACCGGATGACAGCTGCGTTAACCGCTCTTCAACACGATCGCAGGTAACCTGAACGGCCGTCCCTGTTCGCGGGACGGATGCGATCGATCGAGGTGGGTATTTGGCCAAACGGACGTCCAAGGCGACGGGCAAGCAGCGGCTGGTGTTCTGCACCAGCCGGCCGGCACGCTATGCCGCCGTGCTCAACGCCCTGCGCCAGACCTTCGCGATCACGGTGACGCCGAACGATCCGAGCGCCTCGGACGTGTTCGAGACGAATCCCGACTGCATCGTGATCGAGAACCAGCTCGTCGGCGGCGATGGCATCTGGCTGGCGCAGCACGCCAACTCCCTGCGGTCCGGCGGCGCGCAGACGGTGATCATGGTGTCGCCGAAGATGACGCTGCCGCTCGGTCGCCTGCTGGAGGAGCGGGTGATCGATGCCGCGATCACCGGCTCGCCCGAACCCGGCGAGTTCCTCAGCAAATTCTGGCGCATTCACGGCACCGCGATCGAGGACGACGAGATCGCCGCCCTCTCCAAGCCGGCCGGCAAGGTGATGCGGAGCAGCCGGCAGCTTTTCACCCAGCTCGAGGAGATCACGGCCACCGGCGGCATCGACCGCGAAGGCCGCAAACTGGTCGCCAATGCCGCCGCCAGCGTCGTCGACCTGGCCGGGGATCCCAGCGTGGCGCCGATGCTCCATCAGCTGCGCGGGCACCATGACAGCACCTTCGCCCACAGTCTGCGGGTCGGCATCCTCATGGCCTCGTTCGGACGGGCAATCGGCGTGCCGGACGATCAGCTTCGGCTGATGGCGGAAACCGGACTGCTGCACGACCTGGGAAAGATGCAGGTCCCGCTCTCGATCCTGGCGAAACCGGGCTCGCTCACCGAAGAGGAACGCAAGGCGATGAGCCTGCACCCGGTCTTCGGCGCCCAACTGGTGAACGAGGGATACCGCGACCTGCCCGACCTGATCACCGCGGTCCGACACCACCACGAGAAGCTGGACGGTTCCGGCTACCCCGATGGACAGTCCCGTGGGCAGATCCACGAGATGTCGCTGTGCACGGCCGTGGTCGACGTATTCTCGGCCCTCACCGACCGGCGCGACTACAAGGCGGCGATGGAACGCGAGCAGGCCTTCGCCATCATGGATTCCATGGCCGGCCCGCATCTCGAGCCGCGCCTGTACCGCCGCTTCCGCGAGCTGGTGCTCGACACCAGCCTGGCCGAGGATCCGATGATGGACGGGGCGCCCTGACGCGCCCGACCGCTCAGGCCGGGAAGTGCCGGAAGCTGATGCCGCCGGCCTTCTTGATCTGCTCGACCAGCGCGACTTCCCAGGTCAGGTAGTCGTTCATCGCCTTCTCGATCTCGGCCTTGTTGGTGCGGTCGTAAGGGCGCAGGTAGCTGTCGTCGGGCTCGGACAGCACGGCGGTCATGCCGCTCTGCATCGGCAGACCGGCGACCTTCCACCCCGCGGTGCCGCCTTCCACCACCTTCACGTCCCGGCCGCTTCCGGCCAGATCGGCGGCGGCGAAACGGGCGAGCACGCCGTCCGGCGAGGTCAGCACGATGGTCTTATCCGCCGGGATCTTAGACAGGTTGTCGGCAATCGCCACGCGACCGGCCCACCACGCGCCCTCCGGATGGGCGTCGCGGTAGTCCAGGGCCTTGGCCAGATCGAGAATCACGGCACCGGCTTCCGCCAGCGACCGGGCGGCGGCGGCGGGAATCGTCTTCACCCCGTCGAGCTTGTCGGCGCCGAGGATGGTCGGCGTGTATCGGCCATGTACGGTGCGCTGGCTGTCGAGCGACGAGGTCAGCACGTAGACGTCCTGCCAGCCGAGCTGCACGAGCCAGCTCGCCGTCATCAGCGCGCGGACCTTGCGGTCGTCGACCAGCACGACCCGGGCATTGCGCACCGGCAGGTAGCTGTCCGTCGCTTGGACGAGCTGACCGCCCGGGGCGTGCCGGCTGTCGGCGATGCGCCGGGCCTCGAACTCCTCCAGCGTGCGGACGTCCAGGATCGCCAGGGTGCGGCTGTCCCGCTCGTCGCGCCAGGTATCCAACGTGTCGGCGTCGACGGTCTTCACGCCGAAGCGCTTGGCGCAGGCCTCGGCCTGGGCGACGGCCTTGGCCAAGCTGTCCTCCGCCGGATCCGGCGCGGTGCGGTTGTTGCCGTGCTCGAGCTGGTATCCCGACAGGTGCCAGCCCATGGTGCCGTTGCGCAGGGCGACGACCTTGTTCGGGATTCCGGCATTGATCAGCGACTGGGCGCCGATGATCGACCGGGTGCGGCCGGCGCAGTTCACCACCACCGTGGTGTCGGCATCGGGGGCCACCTGCCCAACCCGGTAGACGAGTTCCGCACCCGGCACGTCGATGCCGGTGGGAATGTTCATCACCCGGTATTCGTCCATCGGGCGGCTGTCGAGCACCACCAGCTTCTCGCCGGACTCCATCATCGCCTTCAGCTCGTCGGCCGAGACCGAGGGCGTGTCGTAGGCATGTTCGACGAACTCTCCGAACGCCTTGGAGGGGACGTACATCCCGCTGAACAGCTCGAACCCGGCCGCGGCCCAGGCCTTGGTGCCGCCGTCCAGGACCGAGACGTCGGTATAGCCGAAACCCTCCAGCAGGGCCGCCGCGCGCTGCGCCAGCCCCTCCCCCGCATCTTCCACGACGATCGGGGTGGAGCGGCGCGGGATCTGCTCACCGACACGAAGCTCGAGCTGGCCGAGCGGAATGTTGGCCGCCAGGATCGGGTGGGAGGCGCCGTAGGCCGCCTGTTCGCGCACGTCGATCAGCGCGATCTCCCCGCTGCCGTCCAGTGCCGCCTTCAGGCGCGCGGCGTCGATCATCTTGGCCATTCCGTTCCCTCCTCGGTCCGCCGGTTCAGGCCGCTGTCGATTCCAGCGCCTCGGCGGTTTCCAGCCAGTATTCCTCGGCCTTTTCGATGGCGGCGTCGAGTTCCGCCTTCTTCTGGATAAGCTTCTGCAGCTCCGCGGTCGACCCGTCATATGTCGAGGCGTCGCCCAGCTTGGCGACGACCGTGTCGCGCTGCTGCACCAGTTTCTCCAGCGCCTTCTCCGCGTCCCTGGCGGCCTTGCGCAGTTCGGCGTTCTGGCGCCGGCTCTCCGCATTCTGGCGACGCTGGTCCTTCTTGTTGACCTTCTCGCCGCCGTCCTTGTCCCGGCTTTTCTCGTTGCGCCGGTCGTCGCGGATGCGGTCGCGATAGGCCGCGAGATCGCCGTCGAAGCGCGACACCGTGCCATCGGCCACCAGCCACAGCCGGTCGACGGTCAGCTCCATCAGCCGCCGGTCGTGGCTGATCAGGATGACGGCACCGGAGAAGTCGTTCATCGCCTGCACCAGGGCGATGCGGGCGTCGATATCCAGGTGGTTGGTCGGCTCGTCGAGCACCAGCACATGCGGGTCGTCGGCCATGACCAGGGCCAGGGACAGCCGCGCCTTCTCACCGCCGGACAGCGCGCCGACGCGGGTGGTCTGCTTGTCCTGGGTCAGACCGACCGAGCCGAGACGGGCGCGCACCCGGTCGACCGCCTGCCCCTTCAGTCGGCGGGTCAGGTGGTCGACGGCGGTGTCGTTCGGGTCGAGCTCGTCGGCATGGTGCTGGGCGACATAGCCGACGCGCAGCTTGGCGGCCCGGTGGATCTCGCCGCTGGCGGCCTTCAGTTCGCCGGCGATGAAGCGCGCCAGGGTCGTCTTGCCGTTGCCGTTGGCGCCGAGCAGGCCGATGCGGTCGTCCGGGTCCAGGCGCAGGTCGAGATTGCGCAGGATCGGCTTGCCAGGCTCGTAGGCGATGGACGCCTTGTCGATCGCCAGCAGCGGCGGCGCCAGTTCCTCCGGCTCGGGAAAGCGGAAGCGGGTCTCCGGATCGGCCACCGCCGCCGGGATCACGTCCATCTTCTCTAGCATCTTGATCCGGCTCTGGGCCTGGCGGGCCTTGGAGGCCTTGGCGCGGAACCGGTCGACGAAGGACTGCAGGTGCTTGCGCTGCGCCTCCTGCTTGGTGCGCTCGGCCTCGATCTGGGCCAGCCGCTCCTCGCGCATGCGCTCGAAGGTGTCGTAGTTGCCGGTGTACTGGGTCAGGGTCTGCCGCTCGACATGCAGGATCGTGGTCGGCACCGCGTTCAGCAGGTCGCGGTCGTGGCTGACGACGATCAGCGTCTTGGGATAGGCCTTGAGGTGCTGCTCGAGCCAGACCGTGGTCTCCAGGTCCAGGTGGTTGGTCGGCTCGTCGAGCAGCAGCAGTTCCGGCTCCTGGAACAGCACGCCGGCCAGCGCGACGCGCATCCGCCAGCCGCCGGAATACTCCGACAGCGGGCGCTGCTGCATCTCCTCGGTGAAGCCGAGGCCGGCCAGGATCCGGGCCGCCCGGGCCGGCGCCGCATGGGCGTCGATATCGACCAGACGGGTCTGGATCTCGGCGATGCGGTTCGGATCGGTCGCCGTCTCCGCCTCGTCCAGAAGCTGCGCGCGCTCCTTGTCGGCGGCGAGCACGTGCTCGATCGGTGTCTCGGCGCCGCCGGGCGCCTCCTGGCGCACCCAGCCGATCGCGTTGTTCAGCGCGAACGGACCGGTCAGACTGACCGAGCCCATGTCGGTCTGCAGGTCGCCGACGATGACCTTGAGCAGGGTGGACTTGCCGGTGCCGTTGCGGCCGACGAGCCCGACCCGGTGGCCCGGCGGGATGGTGGCGGTGGCGTCCTCGAGCAGGACGCGCCCGGCGACGCGGACGGTGATGTTGCGGATCGACAGCATGGGCGCGGTGATAGCACCACGGGGCCGAGCCGGCCAAGCGGGAACCCGCGTTCCTTCGCACCTTCCCTCCCCCCACCGCCCGGCGTATGACTGGACAAATGGTTTCTCCCGCCTTGCCGAGTTCCGGCTCCTCAAACGCCACCAAGGCGATCCTGATGATGGTTGCCGCCGCCGGCATCCTCACCGTCAACGACGCCATCGCCAAATGGCTGACCGAGCGCTATCCGGTCGGCCAGGTTCTGGCGATGCGCGGCGGGCTGGTCGTCATGCTGGTCTATGCCTGGGCGGTGGTTTCCGGACGGGCGTCGGCGCTGCGGGTGAAGAGCTGGCCGCTGCACCTGGCGCGGGGCGGGCTGATGGCGGTGTCCACCTTCCTGTTCGTCACCTCGCTCTGGTTGCTGCCGATCGCCGACGCCATCGCGATCTCCTTCGCCGGACCGATCTTCGCCACGGCCCTGGCGGCCCTCATCCTGGGCGAGCCCGTGGGCTGGCGGCGCTGGAGCGCGGTGGCGGTCGGCTTCGCCGGCGTGGTGGTCATGGTCCGGCCGACCCCCGAGATGTTCCGGATGGTGGCCCTGATCCCGATCGTCGCCGCCTTTGTCGGCGCGCTGCGCGACATCGTCACCCGCAAGCTCGGCACCGGCGGGGAATCCACCCTGATGGTGCTGATCGTCTCGACCAGCATCGTCGCCTTCGCCGGCCTGCTCACCCTCCCCTTCGGCTGGGTCGTCCCGACGCCCGCCGAATTCGGGCTGATCGCCCTCACCGCCGTGCTGGTGGCCTTCGCCCAGGGGCTGATGATCGAGAGCCTGCGCCTCGGCGAGGTCGGCCTGGTCGGGCCGTTCAAGTACACCAGCCTGCTCTGGGCGCTGGTGCTGGGCCTGCTGGTCTGGGGCGACGTGCCGGGCGTGTGGACCCTGGCGGGTGCCGCGCTGGTGGTCGTCAGCGGGCTCTATATCTGGCATCGGGAAACCGTCGTGCGGCGGCGCGGCTGACCGGCGTCGAATCCGCTTGACGCGACCGCTCTCGCCGCCCATTTTCGGATCAGCGCCGATTTGCATCCTGCTTGCGGGCGCTTAACAAATGCGGCTAAACGGATCGACGCATCCGCCCGGCCGCATCGGCTTTCGAGGGCGGATTTTTTGTCTCCCCTCACCGCGTATCGGCCTGGTCCACCCTGACGGACCCCCGGCGATTTGAGGGGCAGCTTGCTCCGGGTTACCAAAAGCTAAAGCGCTTCGGCACCGACCGGCCCCTCGACAAACCGAAGGAGGCTGCTGTGAGCCGCAACATCGACCTGACCCCGACCGCCAACCTCGCCGGAGAGGCCCCCAGCCTCGTCTTCGGCCCGCGGGTGCGCACCTCGCCCTACTACGCCGCGACCCGGCGCTGGGGCGCCAGCGCGTTCACGATCTACAACCACATGTACATGCCGGTCTCGTACCGGGGCGAGGCGGATTACTGGTCGCTGATCCACGACGTGACCGTCTGGGACGTCGCTGCCGAGCGGCAGGTCGAGATCGCCGGACCGGACGCCGCCGCCTTCACCCAGTACCTGACGCCCCGCGACCTGTCGAAGATGCGTGCCGGCCAGGCCAGATACGTGCTGATCTGCGACCACGACGGCGGCGTGCTGAACGATCCGGTGCTGCTGAAGCTGAGCGACGAACAGTTCTGGATCTCGGTGGCCGACGGCGATCTGCTGCTCTGGGTCAAGGCACTGGCCAAGGCCGGAAACTGGAACGTGACGGTGACCGAACCCGACGTCTCGCCGCTGCAGATCCAGGGGCCGAAGTCCGGCACGCTGATGAGGCGGGTGTTCGGCGACTGGGTCGAGGACTTGAAATACTTCCGTTTCGTGGAGACCGAGCTGGACGGCGCCCCGGTGGTGGTCGCGCGTACCGGCTGGTCCGGTGAATTCGGCTACGAGATCTTCCTGCGCGACGGCCGCTACGGCGACGCCCTGTGGGAGCGGCTGTTCGAGCTGGGAGCCGATCTCGGGGTGGCGCCGTCCGGCCCGAACGCGATCCGCCGCATCGAGGCGGGTCTGCTGTCCTACGGCGCCGACATGACGGTCGAGAACAACCCGTTCGAGCTCGGTCTGGACCGGCTGGTGGCGCTGGACCTCGCGGCCGATTACGTCGGCAAGGACGCCCTGCGCCGGATCGCCGCCGAGGGTATAACCCGCAGGCTCGTCGGCATCGAGATCCTGGGCGATCCGATCGCCGCCAACGTGGAGCGCTGGACCGCCCGCTTCGGCACCGAGGGCAAGCCCGGCATGGTCACGAGCGCGATCTACTCGCCCCGGCTGCACCGCAACATCGCCCTGGGCTATGCGCCGACGGGCGACGCCGCGATCGGCACCGGTGTGATCGTCGACACCCCGTCGGGTCCCCGCGCGGCCACGATCGTCCAGATGCCCTTCGTCGACCCGTCGAAGGCCCTGGCCCGGGGGGCTGCGCAACCGGTCTGATCGGCGCACGCGTCGCCCGTCGGGGATGCGGGGGTCGACATCGGGGGCTGGGGCGCTAGGCTTGCGCGCTCACCCGAAGAGAGATCCACAAGACCCGACGGGAAGCGATTGTGACCGATTACGACAAGATTCTGCGCAGCGACGGCCAGGTCTCCATGGACGGCAGCGCCAATGCCGTGACCTACGATGCCTGGGCCAGCGACTACGACCGCGAGCTCGCGGCCTGGGGCTATGAGGCCCCCACCCGCGCCGCCGAATTCCTGGCCCAGCATCTGGACGACCACGCCGGCGCGCGGGTGCT
This sequence comes from Candidatus Endolissoclinum sp., assembly GCA_965228445.1. GTDB lineage: Bacteria > Pseudomonadota > Alphaproteobacteria > Thalassobaculales > Thalassobaculaceae > Thalassobaculum. The sequence continues at coordinate 939,049 of OZ245813.1, forward strand.
GGATTGCGGCTGCGGAACCGGGATGACCGGTGTCGCCCTGCGCGAGGCCGGCTTTGCCGGTCCCCTGGTCGGGTTCGACATGTCCACCGCGAGCCTCGACGTCGCCCGCGAGAAGCGCATCTACGCCGATCTCCAGCCGGTCGACCTGAACGGGCCGCTGCCGTTGGAGAACGACAGCATCGACGGCATCCTCTGCGTCGGGGTTCTGACCTATGTCGACCAGACGCCGTTGCTGCGCGAGTGGATGCGGGTTCTGCGGCCGGGTGGCGTGGCGGTGTTCACCTGCCGCCAGGACTTCTGGGACAGCCGCGATTTCGAGAGTAGTCTCGGCACCCTGGAGGCCGAAGGCAGCCTGAAGCGTGTCGAGGTCACAGGCCCGATGCCCTACATCCCCGGCAATCCCGAGTTCGGCACCAAGGTCCAGATCCGCTACGGCATTGTCGCCGCGGTCTGACGTTCAGCCGCCGGCCGCCTTCTCCAACCGGTCGATCAGCTTCTGGGACAGGCCGACCGGCTTGGGCAGGGTCAGATCCGTCCAGCTCCGCTCCAGGGCGGCCTCCAACGGAAAGGCCTGGGCGGATTTCAGCGTCTGGAGGTCGTCCCAGGAGACCGGCACGGCGGCCGGCGCCCCCTCTCGTGCCCGCAGCGAGAACGGTGCGATGGCGGTGGCGCCGCGCTGGTTGCGCAGCCAGTCGATGAAGATCCGGCCCTTGCGTTTGGCTTTGGACGCTTCCGCGAGGTAGCGCTCCGGCTCGTCCTGGGCGACCAGAGTGGCGAAGATCCGGGCATAGAGCTTCACCGTCTCCCATTCCGCCACCCGGCGGAGCGGAACGACGACGTGGACGCCCTTGCCGCCGGTCACCATCGGCCAGGAGGGCAGGCCCAGATCGTCCAGCCGGTCGCGAAGCTCGACCGCCGCGCGCTTCACCGCCTTGAATCCGAGCCCCTCGTCGGGGTCCAAGTCGAAGACCATGCGGTCGGGTTGGTCGAGCCGGTCGCGCTTCGACCCCCAGATGTGGAACTCCAGCGTTCCCATCTGCGCCGCCGCGACCAGGCCGGCGGCGTCGGTGGCGTACATATACGGCTCCTTGCCGCCGTCCTTTTCCTCAATCTCGACGGTCTTCAGCGCGTCCGGGAAGCCGGTGCCGGCATGCTTCTGGAAGAACCGCTCCCCCTCCAGCCCGGTCGGCAGGCGCACCAATGACAGCGGCCGGTCGGCGCAGCCTTCCAGCATCCGGTCGGCGATCGCCTCGTAGTACTCGGCGACCCGCCGCTTGGTGATCTTGGCCTTGGGATAGACCACCCGCTCCGGATGGCTGACGGAGATCCCGGCGACCTCGATGCGGCCCTCCTCCGGCATGGTGTCCCCTCCCAGTTTCACGGCCTTGGCCGGCTTGTCCGCGCGCAGCCCCTCGAACACCGCATGGCGGACCCGTCCGTCGGCGGTGAACTCCGAATAGGTGACCTCGGCCACCAGTTTCGGCGTGATCCACGTGACGCCCCTGGCATCGGCCGCGGGCAGCTCGACAGGCGCCGTCTTACGCGCCAGGGGCCTCATGGCCGCCGCCAGTTCCTCCATGAGGTCGCCGTCGAACCCCGTGCCGACCTTGCCGACGTAGGTGAGCGCCCCCTCCTCGTGGGCGCCCAGCACCAGGGAGGCGAAGGGCCGGCCCTTCTTGTCGCTCGCCTGCCACCCGACGACGACGAACTCGTCTCGGCGGGTGCATTTGACCTTGATCCAGTCGCGCCCTCGCCCAGCGCGATAGCGAGCGTCCTTGCGTTTGGCGATCAGTCCCTCGCCCCGGGCCTCGCAGATCGCCTCCAAGGCCTCCGCCGCGTTCTGCTCGATCACCGGGCTGAGTTGCACGGCACCGAGCGGCGGCGCCGGCTTGAAGATCTCTTCCAGCGCCGCCCGGCGGTCCGTCAGTGGTTCGGAGGTCAGATCCGTGCCGTCCCGCTCCAGCAGGTCGAAGGCGTAATACGTGAAGGGTCCCCCGGCCTTGATCGCCTTCTGCAAGGTGGAAAAGCCGCTCAACCCCGCGCCGGCGACGATTTCGCCGTCGATCAGCGCGCTGTCACCGTCCAGGGCCGCCAGGTCGGGCAACAGGCTCGCGAACTTGTCGGTCCAGTCATGGCCGTTGCGGGTATAGATCTTCGGCCCCGCCTTCCCGAGGGCGACGAGCGCACGGTAGCCGTCGAATTTGAGCTCGTGCCACCAGTCTTCTCCGTCGACCAGACGGTCCCTCAAGGTGGCGAGTTGCACCTTCCGAAAGCGCGGTCGGGACTTCGCGCGCGCGACGAGGGGCAGCGGCTCGGCGTCCCCGGCGATCTCCCGGAAAGTCCGGTTTGAGGCCACGCTGCGCCGATAACGCCGGACCGGATCCCGCTCGCCGGCCGCCTCGTCGTCTTCCTTGATGAGCAGCCAGTTCTCTTTCCCCCTGTCGCCGGGCTTCTTGCCGCCCATGCGGACAAGGTGCCAGCCACCGGTCAGCCGGCGACCATGCAGCGCGAAGTGGATATGCCCCTTCTTCAGCCCCGTCTCCAGCGGCTCCAGCGGCCGCCAATGGCCGATATCCCACAGCATGACGGTGCCGGCACCGTAATTGTCCTTCGGAATCGCGCCCTCGAAGTCGAGATAGGAGACCGGATGGTCCTCGGTGCGCACCGCGAGACGCTTCTGGCTTGTCTGAAAGGAGGGCCCCTTGGTCACCGCCCAGCTCAGCAGCACGCCCTTCCACTCCAGTCGCAGGTCGAAATGGGTCCGTGTGGCGTCGTGCTTCTGCATCGAATAGCGCAGCGCCAGACCTTCCGGCTCGCCCGCCTCGCGCGGCTCGGGCGTGCGGGTGAAGTCGCGCTTCTCGAAATAGCGCTCCAGGCGCTCGTTCGCCTCGGTGTCGGGGGATCTGTCTGCCATCGCTCAACCCCGGGCGATCAGGACGCTTTGCGGCTCTGGCTGGAATTCGATTTCGATGACCGGCTGCGGGCCGAGGTCGATTTCTTCGCCGCCGATTTGCTCGAGGATTTGGTCGCGCGCTTCTTCGACCCGCTGCTCTCCGCCAGGCTCTTTTTCAGCGCCGCCATCAGGTCGATGACGTTGTCGCCGCCCGTTCCGCTCTTGCTGGACTTGGAGCCCTTGGCGATCGGGGTCTTGCCTTTGGATTTACGGTCGACGAGCTTGCGCAGCTCCTCCGAGTACCGGTCCTTGAAGGCGCCGGCATCGAACGGCGCGCTCTTCGAGGTGATCAGGTCGCGGGCGACCTTCAGCAGGTCCTCTTCGGCGGAGGACGAGTCGAGCTCGGCGAAGAACGAGTCGGTCTTCCGGATCTCCTCCTCGTAATGCAGGGTCTCCAGCAGCAACCCGTTGCCGCAGTTCTTCACGGCGACCAGATACTCCCGACCGCGCAGGGTCATCTGGCCGATGCCGATCTTCTCGGATTCCTTCAGCGCGTCGCGCACCACCCGGAAGGCGTCCTCGGACAGGTCGTCCTGGGGGACGACGTAATACGGCTTGTCGAAATAGATCGGGTCGATCTCGCAGGCCCCGACGAACTGGACGAGTTCGATGGTCTTGCGGCTCTCCAGCTTGATCTCGTCCAATTCCTCCTTGGTCACCGGGATGAAGTCGTCCTCGACCTCGTAGCCCTTGATGATCTCGTCGGTTTCGACGGGTCCTAAGCCGGGAACGGTCTTTTCGTAGCGGATCCGCTCGCCGCTCGGCTCATGGAACTGACGCAGGCTGATCCGCGCCCGTCGGTCGGTGGCGGAATACAGCTCGACCGGAATGGCGACCAGCGACAGGCGCAGCTGCCCTTTCCAGATGGCCCGGGCGGAAATCGGCATGTCATTCCCCGTCGAACGTGGACAGTGCGGGGCCGCGGCGACTCGGCCGCGCCCCTGCGGATCAACGACGGGACATGCCTAGCGGTTCCGCGGCAGGGCGCCGGGCGAGACACGGTGGATCGGTGCGGAACGGGGAAATGGCGCGCCCAGCAGGACTCGAACCTGCAACCGTCCGCTTAGAAGGCGGATGCTCTATCCAGTTGAGCTATGGGCGCCCTAGAGGACGAGTAAAGATAACGCAAAACCAACACGATCAGATGTTTCCATCCGAGCGTGACTTGCTCTCGTGCGCCACGCAACGCGGCGGCTGGCAGACGTCAGTGCGTCCAGTTGCTGCGCCGGTTGAACGCGAAGTTGTCGGCATAGGCCTTCGGCTTCAGCACCCGCTCGCGCGGCTCCTGCACGACGAAGGCGAACCCGTGCTTGCGGGCGAAGGCGATCGCCTCCTCCTTGCTGTCGAACGGAATGCGGACCTGGTTGGTCGTGTCGCCGGCCGAGACCCAGCCCATGAGCGGCTCGGGAATGCGACGGGATTCGGCCCGGTATTCCAGCATCCAGGCCTTGGTTTTGGCCCGGCCCGACTGCATGGCCGTCTTCGCCGGCTTGTAGATACGCACCATCATCGCAAGGCCGCTCCTCACTCCGTCGCCGTCCAGCATGTGGCGGCAAGTGTATCCCATGTCGTGGTCGGGGTGGACGGATTCGAACCGCCGGCCCTCTGCTCCCAAAGCAGATGCGCTACCAGGCTGCGCTACACCCCGTTGTGCCCCGACATCCCTGGCAGATGGATATCCGCACATACCCGGCACCGCAAGACGAGAGTCGTCGCACCCGCCGCAGGGCCCCGTGCCGGCCGTCGCAGAACCCGGTGCCCGGCCGCGCGTTTCCGCGATGCCGTGCGCCGTGGCTTGCCGGGGCCGCGCCGGTCCTCCACCCTGCGCCTCCCTCCCCGGCTAGCTGCAGCGAGAGACCCATGGCCAACCGATCCCTGACGTTCGACGACACCCTCTACGCCTATCTCGCCAATGTCGGCGGCCGCGAGCCGGAGATCGGCGCCCGACTGCGCGCCGCCACCGCCGACATGCCGACCGCCGGCATGCAGATCTCCGCCGACCAGGGCAACGTGATGGCGTTTCTGGTCGAGCTCCTGGGCGTCAAACGGGCGGTGGAGGTCGGCACCTTCACGGGCTATTCGGCCCTGCGCATGGCCCTGGTCCTTCCCGAGGGCGGCTTGCTGGTCTGCTGCGACGTCAGCGACGAGTTCACCCGGATCGGCAAGCCGTTCTGGGAGGAGGCCGGCGTCGCCGACCGCATCGACCTGCGCCTGGCGCCGGCGACCGAGACGCTGCAGGCTATGATCGACGGCGGCGCGGCCGGGACGGTCGACCTGATGTTCATCGACGCCGACAAGCCGAACTACGACGCCTATTACGAGTTGGCCCTGGTGCTGGTGCGACCCGGCGGGCTGATCCTGGTCGACAACGTGCTGTGGTCCGGTGCCGTGGCGGACGAGGAGAACCAGGGCGAAAGCACCCAGGCCATCCGCGCCCTCAACGCCAAGATCCGCGAAGACGAGCGGGTCTCCATGGCCATGCTGGGGATCGGCGACGGGCTGACGATGGTGCGCAAGCGGTGATGGGGCTGTCGTCGCCCTTCGACACGCCCCGGACTGCGTCCGGGGCTGCTCAGGGTGAGGTCTATTTTAATAAATGAGATTAATTCACTCACTTAATTCTCTGATTATTTTTAATAATTTACGCGTTAACGATAAGAATGACCTCACCCTGAGCAGCGCCGGAGGCGCGTGTCGAAGGGCGTGTCGACGGACAAAGATCCGTCCCCTATTGCATCGCCCGGGACGTCACCAGCGCGCCCGGGGCCAGACCAAGCCGCTCGGCCGTGCCGCCGGGCAGCTCCAGCACATACCGCACCCGCCGCCGCGAGGAGATCACCGCTTCGGAATGCGGCACCGCGCGCTCGTGGATCTGGGTCACCCGTCCGTCGTCGGAGATGAACAGCATGTCGAGCGGGATCTCGGTGTTGCGCATCCACATGGCGATGCGCTCGCGCCGGGGGAAGATGAACAGCATGCCGCGGTCGTCCGCCAGCTCCTCGCGGAACATCAGGCCCCGCGCCCGCTCCTCCGGGGTGCCGGCGATCTCGACCTGGAACGGATGCTCCTGGCCTGCCTCGGTCGTGACGGTCAGCGGCACCAACTCCTGCGCCCCCGCCGGACGGGTGGCAGGCAGGGCTGCGAGCAGCAGGAAAACGGTCAGGGCAAACAATCTCATGGCGACAGCACGGCCTCGGCCAGTCGGTGGATCTCGTCGCGGACAGGGCCGCGGTTCGGCGGGTCGGCGAGCGTGGTGAACCAGTGCTCCGGCGGATTGCGGCCGCGGCTGTGGTTCCATTCCAGCCCCCGCAGGACCTCTTCCGCCGCGCCTCGGGTCGGCACGTCCGGATCGATCCCGTTCAGCGTCGCCCAGATCCCGGTCCAGGCCCGGGCGACCGACCAGGGATTGTAACCGCCACCGCCGACCACCAGAACCCGCGGCGCGCAGTGCACCAGCCGCTCCACCGCCGCCCAGAGTGCCCGGTTGGACAGGTCCAGCTTGGCCTGCGGGTCGTCGGCCAGTCCGTCGGCGCCGGTCTGGATGACCAGCGCGTCGGGGAAGAACCGGTCGACCAAGGGAACGATCGCCGTCTCTACCAGGACCTCGAGTTCGCTGTCGTTGAAGCCCCGGGGGACCGGAAGGTTCCGCGCCAGGCCGCCGGCCCGGTCGTCCACCGCGCCGGTACGCGGCCAGCGGCCGTCCTCGTGAACGGAAATGGTCAGCACCCGGTCGTCATGGTGGAAGGCGTCCTGAACCCCGTCGCCGTGATGGGCGTCGAGATCCACATAGGCGATCCGCTCCAGCCCGTGGTCGAGCATGGCCAGGATGCCGAGCACCGGATCGTTGAAGAAGCAGAAACCCCAGGCCATGTCGCGGCGGCCGTGATGGGTGCCGCCGGCGAGCGAATGGATCACCCCGCGCTCGCCCCCGGCCAGCAGGGTGCCGGCGAGAATCGAGGCGCCGGAGGAGGTCGCCGGCCGCCGGAAGATCTCGGCGAAGACCGGGTTACCGTTGCGGCCGATATTGTAGCGGTCGCGGATCGCGTCCGGCACGTGCCGGGTCCGCTCGGCCTCGGCCACCGCGGCGATATAGTCGGGATCGTGGAACCGGTTGAGCTGCTCCGGACCGGCCTGCAGGCAGTCGAGATACTGCGCCTCGCCGAGCCAGCCGAGCGCCCGCGCCAGATCCAGCACCGGGGTGACCCGCTGAATGGAGAGCGGATGGCGGCGGCCGTAGATGGAGTGCCGGTAGATCTCGTTGGCGATCAGGATCGGCCGACGCGGAAAGGCGGCCGGCGCCGGCTTGAGCACACCGGCGGTCCAGGCCGGGTCGCGGCGTGCGGTGACGGACGGATCGACGATCGGGCTGTGCTCGGCGGGGCGGACCATATCCATGGAGCGAAATCTGGAACGCCCGCCCCCTCTTGCCAAGTGCCTGCCGTCGAAGGTCGACCGTGCCTTGCCGCTCGATGACGGATTGCCAAGCGCGTCCGCCCGGTCCTATTCTCCGCCTCGCCACTTCGGGGGAGCCGCATCCTGCGGCTGAGAGGTCCGATCTTCGGACGACCCCAGGAACCTGATCCGGTTTGTACCGGCGTAGGGAGCAAGGAGGCCTGAATGCGCGCCAGCGCACCCGCCTATTCGTCCGACTCCGCCCTCGTGAAACGGTTGCGACCGCTCGCCATCGCCGCCGGTCTGATCGCGGCCTGGCAGTTGCTGGTCTGGCTGAGCGGCGTGCCCGCATTCATCCTGCCGGGCCCGGCCGAGGTCGCCGCGACCTGGGTGAAGCGCTCCAACATCATCCTGCACCATGCCGGGATCACCATCCTGGAGATCGTGCTCGGGCTGATGATCGGCGTGCTGGTCGGGCTGGCGACGGCGGTGATGCTGTCGGAATGGCGCCGGCTGCGGCCCTGGCTGCTGCCGATCCTGGTCATCAGCCAGGCGATCCCGGTCTTCGCCCTGGCGCCGATCCTGGTGCTGTGGCTCGGCTACGGGATGGCCAGCAAGGTCGCCATGGCCGCCCTCATCATCTTCTTTCCCGTGACATCCGCGCTGTATGACGGCTTGCGGCGGGTCGATCCGCTGTGGCTGGAGGCCGCCCGCTCGCTCGGCTGCAGCGGCACGCGGCTATTCCGGCGGGTGCGCCTGCCGGCCGCCCTGCCCGCCTTCGCCTCCGGCCTGCGGGTCGCCACCGCCGTCGCGCCCATCGGCGCGGTGGTCGGCGAGTGGGTCGGGTCGTCCGCCGGGCTCGGCTACCTGATGCTGCACGCCAACGCGCGGCTGCAGATCGATCTGATGTTCGCCGCCCTGCTCACCCTCGCCCTGATGGCGGTCACGCTCTACGCCGCCGTCGATTTCCTTCTGCGCCGCGCCGTGGCCTGGCAGCCCGGCGAGGCCGATTCCTGAACACGCCCCTCACTCGGAGAGAAACGCATGCGCTTCCTGCTCACCCTGTTGTTCGCCCTGTCGCTCGCCGCGCCGGCACGCGCGGCGGACAAGCTGACCATCCTGCTCGACTGGTTCGTGAACCCGGACCACGCCCCGCTCTACGTCGCCCAGGCCATCGGCGCCTTTGAGGCGGAGGGGCTGGATGTGGAGATGATCGCCCCGGCCGATCCGAACGACCCGCCGAAGCTGGTCGCCGCCGGCAAGGCCGAGATCGCCATCTCCTATCAGCCGCAGCTCCACATCCAGGCCGCCGCCGGCCTGCCGCTGGTCCGCTTCGGCACGCTGGTCGCCACACCCCTGAACACCCTGGTGGTGCTGGAGGACGGTCCGATCAAGGAGATCGCCGACCTGAAGGGCCGCAAGATCGGCTTCTCCGTCGGCGGCTTCGAACACGCCGTGCTGGGCGCGATCCTGAAGCATGCCGGGCTGGGCAAGGGCGACTACGAGCTGGTGAACGTGAACTTCTCGCTCTCCCCGGCGCTGATCGCCGGGCAGGTGGACGCGGTGATCGGCGCCTACCGGAACTTCGAGCTGAACCAGATGGAAATCGTCGGCCGGCCGGGGCGCGCCTTCTATGTCGAGGAGCACGGCGTGCCGCCCTATGACGAGCTGATCTATCTGACCAACACGGATCTGGTCGGCGACGACCGGCTGAAGCGGTTCCTCAACGCGGTCGAGGTCGGAACCCAGTACCTGATCAACCACCCGGACGAGTCGTGGACCAGGTTCATCGAGCTGAACCCGGACCTGGACGACGAGCTGAACAAGCGGGCCTGGCGGGACACCCTGCCCCGCTTCGCCCTGCGGCCCGCCGCCCTCGATATCGGCCGCTACGAACGGTTCGCGGCCTTCATGAAGGCGGCGGGACTGGTGGAGACCACCCCGCCGGTGGAAACCTACGCGACCGCCTTGCGGTAGGCGCTGCCGGCGCTCGGGACGCGGCACGCCGCCACGTGTGCCGCATAGAGATCATGGGCGGTGCGGAAGATCGGCCCCGGCTGAAGCTCCCGCGCCTCCCACCCGGTCACGCTCTGCACCTTGCCCATGTTCCCGGTCATGAAGATCTCGTCCGCGGTGTCGAGATCGGCCGGGGTCACGGTGCGCTGCTCGACCGGAATGCCCGCCTCCGTCAGAAGCTGGATCACCCGGTTCTTGGTGATGCCGTCCAGGAAGGTGCCGTTCGGCTTCGGCGTGACCGCCACGCCGTCCTTGGCGAACCAGAGATTGGCGTGGCTGAACTCCGCCACGTTGCCCTCGTGGTCGCGAACGACGGCGAGGTTGAAGCCCTTCTCCATCGCCTCGCGGCGGGCGCGCTGGGAGTTCGGATACAGGGCGCCCGCCTTGGCGTCGGTGGGCGCCTGATCCGGCGCCGGTCGCCGGACCGAGGCCAGTATCGCCTTGCCGGCGTTCTCGGACGGCAGCGGCGCCTCGAAGATCGCCAGGGTGAACTGGATGTCCCCCGTCTCCGGCAGGATCGACCCGCCGCTGCAGAACACCATCGGCCGGATGTAGTAGTCGCGGTCGGCCGGCAGCATCTCCAGCCCCTCGATGCAGAGCTTGTGGATTTCCTCCGCCGTCAGCGGACAGGTCATGCCGATCGCCGCCGCCGAGCGCACCATACGCTCGCAGTGCCGATCCAGATCCGGCGTACAGCCCGCGATCGCCCGGGCACCGTCGAACACCGTGTTGCCGGACCAGAACGCCAGGTCGAGTGGCCCCGACACCAGCGGCTGTTCGTTTCGCCATTCGCCGCCGTAGTAATACACACCTTCCATAACGACCCTCCATCAGGACATAAAATTGTTATGGCAGTGTTTCTGACCTTTTTTAGGTCAGCATTCCATACCTATTTTCGCAAAGGGCTTTGCGCCGACGCGGCGTCAGGGTGACAATCGCCAGTGAAAACAGCGGCGCGCGCACCACGCCGCATTGCTTCGCAACCGCGCGCCCGGTAGGGTTTCGGCCCGCATTGAACCATAAGAAACCGAACCGGAGACGGCCCGATGGCGATCAAATCGATCCTCTGTCACATGGCGAACGACGACAGGCACAGGGACCGCCTGGAACTCGCCATTCAGCTGACCACCCGGTTCTCCGGACACCTGGACGTGCTCTACAACACCGCCCCGGTCGCCATGCCGGCGGGCGCGGCCGGCCGTGCGGCCTCCAACGTGTTTCTGGCCGAACAGCGCGACATCGCCAAGAAGAAGGCCGAGGCGATCCGCCAGGAACTGGACGAGCGCTTCGCCAAGGTGGATGTCGGCCACGCCTACCACCAGACCGAGGGCGATCACGTCGAGAAACTGGCCGAATACGCCCATCTGAGCGACCTGGTCGTCGTCTCCCAGGCGCCGCCGAAGGGGGTGACCAGCAGCATCGCCCTGCACCACCCGGAGGAGATCGCGCTGGAGGCCGGCTGCGCCACCCTGGTGCTGCCGCACGAGGAGGAGTTCTGGTCGCCCGGCCGCATGGTCGGCAAGCGGGTCGCCGTCGCCTGGCGCAACTGCAAGGAGGCCAGCCGCGCGGTGCGCGAGGCCATGCCGTTCCTGCTGGAGGCGGACGACGTCCATGTCTTCACCGAGCAGGAAGAGGCCAAGTCCCTGAAGGGTGTCGGAATCGGCCGCTACCTGTCGATGCACGGGGTGAACGCCACCGTGCACACCGACATCCACGACGAGGGCAATATCGGCGAGCAGCTTCTGGCGCGCGCCGCCGCCTACGACTGCGACCTGCTGGTCATGGGCGCCTACAGCCGGGCGCGCTGGCGCGAGCTGCTGATGGGCGGTGTGTCGGAATACGTCCTGCACCACCTGGACCGACCGGTCCTGATGTCCCACTGACCGCGATGTCTCACTGACCCGGTCGAGCACGCCTCGACCGAACCGAGGAGGATGCGCATGGACGGCGGCAGTGCAGCGGGGACGGTGTCCTTCACCCAGATGAAGGACGGCACGCGCGAGGACTACCTGCTCCTCGCCGAGCATGAACACGCCTATCAGGCCGGCACCGCCGATCGGGTTCTGTCCGAACTGCGGCGCCAGGGCGAGCAGACCCTGGAGGGCTACCGGATCACCCGGCTGGAGCACGGTCTCCAGTCGGCGGCCCGGGCCGAGGCGGACGGCGCCGATCTCGACTGGATCGTCGGCGCCCTGCTGCACGACATCGGCGACGCGCTCGCTCCGCAGAACCACGACCGCATGGCGGCCGAGGTGATCCGCCCGTTCGTGCGTTGGGACGTGAGCTGGGTGGTGGAGCATCACGGCATCTTCCAGATGCTGTACTACGCCCATCACTACGGCTGGGACCGCGACGCCCGCGACCGGTTCCGCGACCATCCATGCTTCCAGCAATGCGCCGAGTTCTGCGAGCGCTGGGATCAGGCCTCGTTCGACCCGGACTACCCGACCCCGCCGCTGGAACATTTCGAGCCGATGGTCCGGGCGGTGTTCGCCCGTAAGGCCTACGACCCGGCGGTGATCCGCGAAGGCGAAACGACGCCCCTCACCGCCTGACCGATCGTCGAAGCGGCGGCGCCACCCCGGGCGCCAAAGAGAAAGGCCGGACAGCCGCAGGGGCGTCCGGCCTTTTTCATGCGGCGCGGGCGGCCGCCGGTCAGGCGAAGAACACGAACCCGACCAGAACGAAGATCGGCATCAGGATCAGACCCGACCAGATCATGTAGCCGAAGAAGCTCGGCATCGGGATGCCGCGCTCCTCGGCGATCGCCTTGACCATGAAGTTCGGCGCGTTGCCGATATAGGTGTTGGCGCCCATGAACACCGCACCGGCCGAGATCGCCAGCAGGGTGTTGGCCATCGGCCCCATGAGCTGCTGGGCGTCGCCGCCGGCGGTGTTGAAGAACACCAGGTAGGTCGGCGCGTTGTCCAGGAAGGACGACAGGATGCCGGTCAGCCAGAAATACGCCAGGTTCACCGGCTCGCCGGTCTCGGTCGACACCGCGGAGACGACGTCGCGCAGGGACCCGTCGGTACCGGCCTTCAGGATGGCGATCGCCGGGATGATGGTCAGGAAGATGCCGGCGAACAGCTTGGCGACCTCCAGGATCGGGAACCAGGTGAAGCCGTTGGCCAGCCGGCTCTCCAGGCTGGTGACCTTCCAGGAGATGAAGGCGATCGCCAGCAGCAGCAGATCGCGCACGATGTTCTGGATCTCCCACGGCACATGGTAGATGTCGATGCTGATCCCCGGCTTCCAGACGCCCGACAGCAGCACCGCGCCGACCACGCCGGCCAGCAGGATGATGTTGAACTTGCCCTCCAGGCCGATCTTCTCGCCCGCCGTGGTCGGAACCGCCCGGACCTCCTCGCTCTCCTTGGCCCAGAAATACCGGTCGAGCCCGTAGAACAGCACCAGCAGGATCGCCGACACCAGCGCCATCGGGGCCAGCATGTGGGTGGTCGGCCAGAAGAACGACACGCCCTTCAGGAAGCCCAGGAACAGCGGCGGATCGCCGAGCGGCGTCAGTGAGCCGCCGACATTGGCCACCAGGAAGATGAAGAAGACGACCACATGGACCTTGTGCCGGCGGTCCTCGTTGGCGTTCAGGATCGGGCGGATCAGCAGCATGGCGGCACCGGTGGTGCCCATCCAGCTCGCGATCACCGTGCCCAGCAGCAGGATCCCGGTGTTCATCTCCGGCGTGCCGCGCAGGGTCCCGGTCACCCGGACGCCGCCGGCCACCGTGAACAGTGAGAGCAGCAGAATGATGAAGGGGATGTACTCCAGCAGGCCGACATGCAGGACCTCGTAGAGCGCGAGGTCGAAGCCGAAGACCAGGGCGAAGGGCACCATGAAGGACAGCGCCCAGAAGGCCGAGATCTTGCCGAAATGGTGGTGCCAGAACTCGCCGGCGACCAGCGGGAAGATGGCGATGGACAGCAGGATGCCGGCGAACGGGATCACCCAGAGCAGGTTCATCTCGGCGCCGTCCAGGTGCGGCGCACCCTCGCCGGCCGCCCAAGCCGACCCGGCGCTGACGGCCGCCAGGGCCAACGCCGCCGGCAGGGATGTCAAAAGGCGGCGCGCCCCGTTCCAGCCAATCATCGTCTTCGGCATCCTAACTCGTCCTCCCACGGCGTCTTCGCGACCGATGTCCCGCCGGTATTCCGGCACCGGCCCTTAAAGGCGCGCGAGTATGCCCCAACGGTTGCCCCCCCGAAACCCCTGCGTCAGTAAGTCGTTTCGCCGAGCCAACGCGGTGACAAGCCGCGCGCAATCATGATAGATGCCGTGACGAACTCTTATCCCGACCAGAGTCCCGCCGACCCAGGAGATCGTCCCGATGGACATGACCGGCCAGCAGACCATCCCCGCTCCCCGCCAGACGGTTTGGGAGGCGCTGAACGATCCGGACGTGCTGAAGGAATGCATTCCGGGCTGCGAGGAGATCGAGAAGACGGGCGACAACGGCTTCACCGCGAAGGTCTCGGCCAAGGTCGGGCCGGTGAAGGCGAAGTTCTCCGGCGCGGTCGAACTGCAGGACCTCAACCCGCCGGTCAGCTACACCATCGTCGGCGAGGGCAAGGGCGGTGCCGCCGGCTTCGCCAAGGGCGGCGCCAAGGTCAATCTCGAGGAGACGACCGAGAACGGCCAGCCCGCGACCCTGCTGACCTATGAGGTCAACGCCAGCGTCGGCGGCAAGCTCGCCGCGATCGGCAGCCGGCTGATCGATTCGACGGCGAAGAAGTACGCCAACGACTTCTTCGAGAAATTCAAGGAGATCGCGTCCAACCGCGCGCCGGGCGATGCCGCTCCGGCCGCCGTGGCCGCGCCGGTAACCGAGACCCCGGCAACCGAAGCGAAGCCCGCCGGTGCACAGACCGCGGCTGCCGCTCCCGCGCCGACACCTGCCGCTACCCCTGCCAAGAAGGAGGACCATGCCGTGGCCCAACCCGCCGACACCCGCAGCGAAGAGATGAAGCGCCTCGGGATCCCCGCCGAGAACGTCTACGAGGGCCTGCACTGGGCCGCCGGCCTGTCCTGGGTTGCCCTGGCCGCCGCCGCCGTTCTGCTGGTCGTCACGGCGAACGCCTGAGCCGTCCGAGCCCGGACCGGGCGCCAAGACCCGGATCCAAACCGCCGAGCCCGAGGGGGAAACCATGAAGACACGTGCCGCCGTCGCTTTCGCCGCCGGCAAGCCGCTGGAAATCTGCGACGTCGATCTGGAAGGCCCAAAGGAGGGCGAGGTTCTGGTCGAGGTCAAGGCCACCGGCATCTGCCACACCGACGCCTTCACCCTGTCGGGCGGCGACCCGGAAGGCATCTTTCCCTCGATCCTCGGCCATGAGGGCGCGGGCGTCGTCGTCGATGTCGGCCCCGGCGTGAAGACCCTGAAGAAGGGCGATCACGTGATCCCGCTCTACACCCCGGAATGCCGGGAGTGCGAGTACTGCCTGAACCCGAAAACCAATCTCTGCCAGAAGATCCGCACCACCCAGGGCCAGGGTCTGATGCCCGACGGCACCTCGCGGTTCTCGCTCGATGGCAAGCCGCTGTTCCACTACATGGGCTGCTCGACCTTCGCGAACCACACCGTGCTGCCGGAGATCGCACTGGCCAAGGTCCGCTCCGACGCGCCGTTCGACAAGATCTGCTACATCGGCTGCGGCGTGACCACGGGCATCGGCGCGGTGGTGAACACCGCCAAGGTGGAGCCCGGCTCCAATGTCGTGGTGTTCGGCCTGGGCGGCATCGGCCTGAACGTGATCCAGGGCGCGAAGATGGTCGGCGCCAACATGATCGTCGGTGTCGATCTGAACCCGGCCCGCAAGGCTCTGGGCGAGCAGTTCGGCATGACCCACTTCGTCAACCCCAAGGAAATCGACGGCGACATCGTCGGCCATCTGGTGGAGCTGACCGGCGGCGGTGCCGACTACTCCTTCGAGTGCATCGGCAACACCACCACCATGCGTCAGGCCCTGGAATGCGCCCATAAGGGCTGGGGCGAGAGCATCATCATCGGCGTCGCCGGTGCCGGCCAGGAGATCTCCACCCGGCCGTTCCAGCTCGTCACCGGCCGGTCCTGGCGCGGCACGGCCTTCGGCGGGGCCCGCGGCCGCACCGACGTGCCGAAGATCGTCGACTGGTACATGGACGGGAAGATCGACATCGACTCCCTGATCACCCACACCATGCCGCTGGACGAAATCAACGAGGGCTTCCATCTCATGCACGAGGGCAAGTCGATCCGCAGCGTGGTTGTGTACTGACCGCCCTGCCCCCATCGAACGCCTGACGATGGCCGCCGCGAGCAATCCGGCGGCCATTTTCTTTTTTCCATCCTTCTCCTTCCCTCATCCCCCGGATTTACTCCGGGGCGAGCGGTCCAGGAGACGACCGTTGGAGAGCTATTCCATCCGCTCGGTCCGGCCATCGGGCCTTGCCCCGGAAAAAATCCGGGGAGTGTGAGTGGGGGATTGGGATCGACCCCAACCCGGCGCGACATAACGGGGCACCTGGGGACCGGCCTCCCCGCTTGACCTTGGGCGGGCGGGGAATGAGACTGCACCCTGAGAGGGGCGGCACCTGGTTAACGGTCGCCACAAGAGCCCCCTGCCAACCAAACCATTCGACTGTTTCACGAGGGAGTATAAGGGCATGCCCACGGTATCCATGACGGTGAACGGCAAGAAGGTCTCCGGCGAGGTCGAGGGCCGGACCCTGCTCGTTCAGTTCCTGCGCGAGAATCTCCGCCTGACCGGCACCCATGTCGGGTGCGACACCAGCCAGTGCGGCGCGTGCGTCGTGCACGTGAACGGCGACAGCATGAAGTCCTGCACCCTGCTGGCGGTCCAGGCCGAGGGCGCCGAGGTCACCACCATCGAAGGCCTGGCCGACGGCGACACGCTGCACCCGATGCAGGAAGCCTTCCGCGACAACCACGGCCTGCAGTGCGGCTTCTGCACCCCGGGCATGGTGATGAGCGCGGTCGATCTGGTGAAGAAGAACCCGAAGGCCAGCGAGCAGGAAATCCGCGAGTGGCTCGAGGGTAACATCTGCCGCTGCACCGGCTACCACAACATCGTGAAGTCGATCCAGCAGGCCCAGCAGACGATGTGACCGGACCGGCGATTCGCACGGTTCACTTAGACTGATCTCGAAACAATGCCCGGCAACCCCTTGTCATAAAAACGAATGAGGGGACCGGCGACTAGGGAGTGAGAGAGCATGCCTGAGGGAGGTACCGGTATTGGCGCGGCCGTGAAGCGCGTCGAAGACAAGCGGTTCCTGACCGGTCGCGGCAACTACACCGACGACATCAACCGTCCCAACCAGAGCTACGCCTATATCCTGCGCAGTTCGCACGCCCACGCCTCGATCGACGGGATCGACACCGGCGCCGCCTCGTCGGCGCCGGGCGTGCTGGCGGTGTTCACCGGCGCGGATATGGAGACCGGCGGGCTGCCCTGCGGCTGGCAGGTGCATTCCAAGGACGGCTCGCCGATGCACGAGCCGGCCCATCCGCCGCTCGCCAAGGGCAAGGTGCGCCATGTGGGCGATCCGGTCGCCGTGGTGATCGCCGAGACCTACGCCCAGGCCAAGGACGCGGCCGAGCTGATCTCGGTCGACTACGGCACGCTGCCGGCCGTCGTGAACATGAACGACGCCCTGGCCGGCAAGACCCTGGTGCATGACGAGATCGGTACGAATCTCTGCTACGACTGGGAGATCGGCGACGAGGCCCAGATCGACGAGGCCTTCGCCAAGGCGCACCACATCACCGAGATCGACATCGTCAACAACCGCCTGATCCCCAACGCGATGGAGCCGCGGGCGGCGGTGGCCGAGTACGACCGCTCGACCGACGAGTACACGCTGTTCACCACCAGCCAGAACCCGCATGTGATCCGGCTGCTGATGGGCGCCTTCGTGCTGTCGATTCCCGAGCACAAGCTGCGGGTCGTGGCCCCGGATGTGGGCGGCGGTTTCGGCTCGAAGATCTACCACTATGCCGAGGAGGCGATCGTCACCTGGGCGGCCCCGCGGGTCGGCCGGCCGATCAAGTGGACCTGCGACCGCTCCGACGCCTTCATCTCCGATGCCCATGGCCGCGACCACATCTCCAAGGCAAAGATGGCGATGGACAGCGAGGGCAAGTTCCTGGCGCTGAAGGTCGAGACCAAGGCCAATATGGGCGCCTACCTGTCCACCTTCGCGCCCTGCGTGCCGACCTATCTCTACGCCACGCTGCTGGCCGGCGTGTACGCGACGCCGCTGATCTACTGCAACGTGAAGGCGATCTTCACCAACACGGTGCCGGTGGACGCCTATCGCGGCGCCGGACGGCCGGAGGCGACCTACCTGCTGGAGCGGCTGGTGGCGAAATGCGCCCGAGAGATGGGCATGAGCCAGACCGACATCCGCCGGGCGAACTTCATCCCGGCCGACGCCTTCCCCTACCAGACGCCGGTGGCGCTGCAGTACGACAGCGGCAACTACACCGCGACCCTGGACAAGGCGGAGGCCGCCCACGACGTCGCCGGCTTCGCCGCCCGCAGGGCCGAGTCCGAGGCCAAGGGCAAGCGCCGGGGCATCGGCTACTCCACCTATCTGGAGGCCTGCGGCATCGCGCCGTCCGCGGTCGTCGGCTCGCTCGGCGCCCGGGCCGGTCTCTACGAGTCGGCCGAGGTCCGGGTGCATCCGACCGGCTCGGTAACCGTGTTCACCGGCTCGCACAGCCACGGCCAGGGCCACGAGACCACCTTCGCCCAGCTCGTGTCGGAACGGCTCGGGCTGCCGATGGCCAATATCGAGATCAGCCACGGCGACACCAACAAGGTCCAGTTCGGCATGGGCACCTACGGCTCGCGCTCGCTGGCGGTCGGCGGCGAGGCCATCGTCAAGGCGATGGACAAGGTCGTGAACAAGGCCAAGAAGATCGCCGCCCACATTCTGGAGGCGTCGGAGAGCGACATCGAGTTCAAGGACGGCAGCTTCACCGTCGCCGGCACCGACCGCTCGATGGCCTTCGGCGAGGTCGCCCTGGCCGCCTATGTCCCGCACAACTTCCCGCACGACGAGCTGGAGCCGGGGCTGGACGAGAAGGCGTTCTACGACCCGCTGAACTTCACCTTCCCCGGCGGTTGCCACATCTGCGAGGTGGAGGTGGATCCGGACACCGGCAAGGTGCGGATCGACCGGATGACCGCGGTGGACGATGTCGGCCGCGTCATCAACCCGATGATCGTGGAAGGCCAGATCCACGGCGGGCTCGCCCAGGGGATCGGTCAGGCACTGCAGGAGGGCTGCGTCTACAACGACGAGGGCCAGCTCGTGACCGGATCCTATATGGACTACAGCATGCCGCGTGCCCATGATCTGCCGAGCTTCTCGGCCGGCACCGAGATCACGCTGTGCGCCCATAACTCCCTGGGGGTGAAGGGCTGCGGCGAGGTCGGCGCGATCGGATCGCCGCCGGCCGTGATCAATGCGGTGGTCGACGCGCTCTGGGATTTGGGCGTACATGACATGCCGATGCCCGCAACCCCGCAGACGGTGTGGAAGGCCCTCCGGGCCGCCGCTCCGGCCGCGGCCGCCGAATGACACGACGACAGATGACCTGACCAAGGGTTACAGGAGACACAAGCCATGTACGATTTCGCCTATCACAAGCCGTCATCCGTCGCCGATGCGGTTTCTGCCCGTACCGGGGCCGAGGACGGCACCTACGTGGCCGGCGGCATGACGCTGGTGCCGACGCTCAAGCAGCGTCTGGCCCAGCCCTCCGACCTGGTCGATCTCGGCGCCATCGGCGACCTGAAGGGCATCACCGTGTCCGGTGACACCGTCACCATCGGCGCGATGACCACCCACGGCGCCGTCGCCAACTCCGCCGAGGTGCAGGCGGCGATCCCGGCCCTGGCGGCGCTTGCCGGCAGCATCGGCGACCCGCAGGTCCGCAACCGCGGCACCATCGGCGGCTCGGTGGCCAACAACGATCCGGCGGCCGACTACCCGGCGGCCTGTCTGGCGCTCGGCGCGACCATCAAGACCGACAAGCGCGAGCTGTCGGCCGACGACTTCTTCACCGGCCTGTTCGAGACCGCTCTGGACGAGGGTGAGATGATCGTCTCCGTCTCCTTCCCGAAGCCGGAGAAGGCGGGCTATCAGAAGTTCATCAACCCGGCGTCGCGCTATGCCCTGGTCGGCGTGTTCGTCGCCAAGACCGGCGCCGGCGTGAAGGTCGCCGTCACCGGTGCCGGCCAGGACGGCGTGTTCCGGGTGCCGGAGATGGAAAGCGCCCTGTCCTCGAACCTGTCCGCCGGCGCCCTGGACGGGATCGCGGTGGATGCGGACACCCTGAACTCCGACATCCATGCCAGCGCCGAGTACCGCGCGCACCTGATCACGGTGATGGCCAAGCGCGCGGTTGCCGCGCTTTCCTGACCGTCTGTCGGAATTTCTGAGGCCCGGGCCGGTTCTATATGTGGAACCGGCCCGTTGCTTTGGCGCCTACGACAGCGCCGGGCGTTTGAGCTTTCAGGAGACGCACCCATGGCCCTCAGACCGATCGTCCTGGCCGCCGCTTTGGCGGTCGCCCTCGCCGGACCGGCCCTGGCGAAGAACGACAAGGTTCCCGCCAACGGCAAGCCCGCCCATGCCGGCAAGTCGGTCGACAAGGGCGGCAGCGGTAGCAGCCGCACGTCGGACGGCGTCGCCGCGGCCGCCGCCGCCGGCGCTGTCCTCGCCGGCATCCTGCTGAGCGATCAGGAGCGGGCCACCATCACCCGCTACTTCCAGACCCACCCGCAGCCGGTGAAGCCGCTGCCCCCGGGAATCGCCAAGAACCTTGCGCGCGGCAAGCCGCTGCCGCCGGGCATCGCCAAGCGGGCGGCGCCGGGCGATCTGCTGCGGCAGCTGACGATTCCGCGGGGTTATGCGCTGGAAACCGTGGGTACCGACGTGGTTCTGATCGAAATCGGCACGCGGATTGTCGCAGACCTGCTCAAAGACGTGATCCGTCACTAATCGCACCTTGCCCTGGGCTCGCTGGCGGTCTATGTCGCGGCGCAGCAAAATCCACTTCACGCCACCCCGGGGACTTTCCCATGCGCATTTCCCACATTCCCATCGGCAAGAACCCGCCCCACGACGTCAACGTCCTGATCGAGGTGTCGCTCGGCTCGGATCCGGTGAAGTACGAGTTCGACGAGGACAGCGGCGCGCTGTTCGTCGACCGTTTCCTGCACACCGCGATGACCTACCCGTGCAACTACGGCTTCGTGCCGCACACCCTGGCGAATGACGGCGACCCGGTGGACGTGCTGGTGGTCGGCAGCAACCCGATCATGCCGAAGGCGGTCATCAACGTGCGCCCGGTCGGCGTGCTGATCATGGAAGACCAGGAAGGCATGGACGAGAAGATCCTCGCCGTGCCGGTCGACAAGCTGCACCCGTACTACACGGACGTGGCGTCCTGGACCGACCTGCCGACGATCCTGACCGACCAGATCAAGCACTTCTTCACCCACTACAAAGACCTCGAGGTCGGCAAGTGGGTGCGCGTCGACCGTTGGGGCGACGCCGAGGAAGCCCGCAAGCTGATCAGCGAAGGCATCGAGGCCGCCAAGAAAAAGGCCGCCGAGTAACTCAGGCGGCCGCTTCCAGGCGCTCGCGATAGCGGGACTGCTCCTCGGCTTCGGCCATCAGCCAGTCCCTCGAAATGCGGGCGGTTTGTGAAAGGGAACCGCTCTCCGGTTCCAGCAGAACATAACGCTTCCGGGGCCGCACCGTCGGCCCCGAAGTTGTTTGCAGTTCCCCAATACGGTCAGACCTCGAACATGCCTGAATAGTTGAGTTGACCACCACCTTGAGTACGCATACCGTAGCTAAATTGATTCTTGCCGCGGTGGGACGGTGGCACAGGACTTTGCGTTCGACTAGCTGAGTAGGGGGGACTTGTGCGTCAACGGAAGTTAGAAGATGCTTCTAAGTTTGAAAAGCATCAAGAAAACAATAGCCATATAATTATTCCTGCAGACAACTTAGGTGAAAAAAGCCCTGAAATCCGGCTTATAAGTTATTTGATTGCTACACTTCGGCGTGATATTCAGCAAAATGCGGCGGAGTTATACCCGCAGTTTGCCGATAAAACTGTCGTCATTATTGGAATCGAAAACGGTTTAAATATTCACTTTGACGATCACAAATATCCCGGCTACTCTAACATTCAGAAAACTAGAGAATTAGCAGAAAATACACCAGAATTAGACAACGATAGATCAATCCTCTCTCTCATGGGATATTATCAGACGTATCTTAATGACTTTATAGAATCGCCAAAATACGATATCGGAAGAGGTATTCCAAAAACAAAAGATTTTAGATGTATAGTTTACCCATACAGATTTTCTCGCCACACTGAACACCAACACACCTTTTATCTTTCAGATTTAGTAATAAGAGCTTGGAAGTTTAGGAAGGCGGATGCAGGTGGCTTTGATCCTGAAGGTGACAGCCGAATTTTGGATCTTCAGAACCAGCTAGAAACTACGAACGGCTACCTAGCCGCGCTTGGGCGTGAAATGATAGACAGGTTTGAGGCAATACAGAATCAATCAGACCGCCTTAAGAGAGATTTGCTTGAAGCACAGAAACAGCAAGAGGAAGCGTTGCGATCATTAATTATTAAAGAATTATCCAGAATACATCGCTGAATTTTGAGATTATTCTTATGGATAAAAATAGTGCCCTTCGACCGGTAAATCGTGATGATTTAGAAAAATATATGTCTATAAACGTGGAAACGAATGAACCTTACTGGAACGAGAAACCTTTAGTTCCTAAATTTGAAACATTGCTCAGGTCAGTTCAATGGAGTGCAGCTATTATTGCTTTTTCCGCACTTACTTCGGCTATTTTTAGTTCTTTGGCTGATTACCGGTCAGTTTGTCATAATAATACGGCTTTTTACTGCTTTCTCTATAGTCCGCTCTTCCCTATATCAGAAGATTTGCCACTAGCGGGTTCCACAAAAACAACTGCGCCTGAAAATAGCGCCTTCAATCCCCGCAATGTCGGCGTGAAACATTGAAACAAATGAACATTGGACATTGGTGCTAGCTCCCCGGCTTGTCCCCTCCCCGCCCGTGGTCTAAAACCGGCCAAAAGCGTGTAATCCAGGAAGGGAGAGCCCCGCATGGCAGCGGAGCAGACTGCGTCCGAGACAACCTCACAGGCCGGACCGCTCAGCGGCATCACCGTCGTCGACCTGAGCCGCATCCTCGCCGGTCCCTACTGCACCCTGATGATGGCCGAGCTCGGCGCCCGGGTGATCAAGGTGGAGACCCCCGGAACCGGCGACGACGCCCGCCACTACGGCCCCTTCGTCAACGGCAAGTCGGCCTATTTTCAGTCGGTCAACCGCGGCAAGCAGAGCATCGCGCTGAACCTGAAGGACGACGGCGACCGCGCCACCTTCGAGAAGCTGCTGGAGAAGGCCGACGTCATCGTCGAGAACTTCCGCCCCGGCACCATGGAGAAGCTCGGCTACGGCTGGGACACGCTCCACGCCAAGTATCCCAAGCTGATCTACGCCGCCGCCTCCGGCTTCGGCCATTCCGGCCCGGAGATGACGCGCCCGGCCTATGACATGGTCGTCCAGGGCATGGGCGGCATCATGAGCATCACCGGCCATGAGGGCGCGCCGCCGACCCGGATCGGCACCTCGATCGGCGATATCGGCGCCGGCCTGTTCACCGCGATCGGCGTCATGTCCGCCCTGTTCGGCCGGGCGATGACCGGCGAGGCGCGCAAGGTCGATATCGGCATGTTCGACTGCCAGGTGGCGCTGCTGGAAAACGCCGCCATGCGCTATTTCGTGACCGGCAAGGCGCCCGGACCGCTCGGCGCCCGGCACCCGTCGATCACGCCGTTCCAGGCTTTCAACACCGCCGACGGCCACATCATCATCGCCGCCGGCAATGACGGGCTGTTCCACAAGATGGCCGATGCCCTGGGCAAGCCGGAGTGGAAGACCGACGACCGCTACACCACCAACGACCTGCGGGCGACCCACGTCACCGAGCTGGAGGCCGAAGTCGAGGCGGTGCTGAAGACCCACCCGACCGCCCACTGGATGACCGTGATGGACGCCGCCGGTGTGCCGGCCGGACCGATCAACAACATCGGCCAGGCGGTCGAATATCCGCAGACCGCGGCCCGCAACATGGTCGTCACCGTGGACGATCCGGTCACCGGTCCGATGAAGGTGGTCGGCAACCCGATCAAGATTTCCGGCTTTCCGGACCCGACAACGCGGCTTCCGGCTCCGAACCTGGACCAGGACCGCGAGACCATTCTGAGGGAGATCGAACAATGAACCTGATGGTGAGCGATCTCGACTACGGCCAGGAGCCGTCGCTCGAGCCGAACCTGGACCCGTACGCGCTGGCCAAGGCGCTCAGCGGCCGCCATCTGATCGGCGGCAAGCTGGTGCAGGCCGCCTCGGGCAAGACCTTCGAGGTGATCTATCCGGCGACCGGCGAGATCATCGGCTTCGGCGCCGCCGGTGATGCGGAGGACGTCAACCGGGCGGTCGAGGATGCCGCCGCCGCGCAGAAGGCCTGGGGCAAGATGCGCGCCCGCGACCGCGGCAAGCTGCTCTACAAATGCGCCGAGGCGCTGGAGGAGCATGTCGAGGAGCTCGGCCGACTGATCGCGTTGGAGACCGGCAAGGCCCTGCGCACCGAGAGCCGGGTGGAGGCCTCCATCCTGGCCGACGCCTTCCATTTCCATGCCGGTCTGGGGTCGGAGCTGAAGGGCGAGACCGTCCCGCACCATCCGGACATGCTCACCATCACGGTGCGCGAGCCGATCGGCGTGGTCGGCGCCATCATCCCGTGGAACGTGCCGCTGCTGCTGATGGCGCTGAAGATCGCCCCGGCGATGCTGGCCGGCAACGCGGTCGTGGTTAAGTCGGCCGAGGAAGCGCCGCTGACCGTG
Organism: Candidatus Endolissoclinum sp.; assembly: GCA_965228445.1. Lineage (GTDB taxonomy): Bacteria > Pseudomonadota > Alphaproteobacteria > Thalassobaculales > Thalassobaculaceae > Thalassobaculum. The sequence continues at coordinate 963,416 of OZ245813.1, forward strand.
CTGCGCGTGTGCCAGATCATGAATTCGATCCTGCCGCCGGGCATCTTCAACATGCTGTCCGGCTTCGGTCCGGAATGCGGCGCCCCGCTGGTCGAGCACAAGAAGGTCGGCAAGGTGACCTTCACCGGCTCGGTGGAGACCGGCAAGATCGTCTACAAGACCGCCGCCGACAAGCTGATCCCGGTCACGCTGGAACTGGGCGGCAAGTCGCCGATGATCATCATGGCCGATGCCAATATCGACAAGGCGCTGAACGGCGCCGTGGTCGGCATGCGCTTCACCCGTCAGGGCCAGTCCTGCACCGCGGCCAGCCGCATCTTCGTGCATGACAGCCTGTACGACACCTTCGTGGAGAAGCTGCGCGCCCAGGTCGACGCCATGGTCATGGGCGACCCGCTCGACGAGAAAACCGATATCGGCACGATCATCTCGCCGGAGCAGTTCAAGAAGGTCACCGGTTATATCGAGCACGGCAAGTCCGAGAAGGGTGCGAAGCCGATTGAATGCTCGGCCATGCCGACCGACGAGAAGTTCAAGGACGGCCTGTTCGTGCGTCCGGTGCTGTTCACCGAGATGACCAACGACAGCCGGCTGTCCCGCGAGGAGATCTTCGGCCCGGTCACCTGCATCATCCGCTGGACCGACCTGGACGAGGTCGTCGCGGCGGCGAACGACACCGAGTACGGGCTGGCGGCCACCCTGTGGACCAACGACCTGCACGCGGCGCTGAACGTGACCGAGAAGCTGGAAGCCGGGTTCGTCCAGGTGAACCAGAATCTGGTCGTGCAGCCGGGCCTCAGCTACGGCGGCGTGAAGAACTCCGGCCTCGGCAAGGAAGCCACCCTGGAGGCGATGCTGGAGCACTTCACCCACAAGAAGACGGTCATCTTCAACAAGACCTGATGACGACAGGCACCGCGACGACAGGCACCGCGCAGAGCCAGAGCGAGGGATCGGTATGGGCTCCAGTCTGATCCGCCGCCTGCTGGTCGGCGCGGTCCTCGTCTTTCTCGGACTGAACTTTCTAGGCGCCCTGGGGCTGTTCTGGCTCCAGGGCTCCCTGCCGGAGACCGACGGCGAGATCGTCGGCTTCTCCGCCCTCGCCGCCCCCGCGCTGATCGAGCGCGACGAGACCGGCACCGTCACCATCCGCGCCGCCCACCCCCAGGATGCAAGCTTCGCGCTGGGCTATGCCCATGCCCAGGACCGGCTGTGGCAGATGGAGATGATGCGCCGCGCCGGCGCCGGCCGCCTGTCGGAGATCGTCGGCGAGGCCACCCTGTCCACCGACAGGCTGCTGCGGACCCTGGGCCTGCGCCGGCTGGCGGAAACCACCTATACGCGGCTGGATGCGCGGGCCAAATCCCACGTGGACAGCTATGTGGCCGGGGTGAACGGCTATCTGGCGACCCGGACCGGACCGCTGCCGCCGGAATTCCTGATCGCCGGGATCGATCCGGAACCTTGGGAGCCGGCCGACAGCCTGGTCTGGGCGCGCCTGATGTCCATGCAGCTCGCCGGCAACTGGTTCAGCGAGATCACCCGGGCCCGCATGCTGAAGGCCGGCCTGTCGACCGACCAGATCGACCTGCTCTACGCGCCCTTCGAGGGCAGCGACGGCAGCCTGACCGCGCCGGACCTGACTGCGCCCGACCTGTCCGCGCTCGAGCTGATCGACGACACCCGCCTGGCGACCTATCAGGCGGCTCTGCCCGAGATCCTGCGGCCGCGCCGGGCGTCCAACGCATGGGCGGTGGACGGGCTGCTTTCGCCCTCGGGCCAGCCGATCGTGGCGGGCGACCCGCATCTCGGCCTGCAGAGCCCGAACCTGTGGTGGCTGGCCCGGGTCGAGTCGCCGGGCTACCTGCGGGTCGGCGCCTTCGTGCCGGGGGTGCCGTTCCTGGTGATCGGGCATAACGGTGCGGTGGCCTGGACCTTCACCACGACCCACTCCGACACCCAGGACCTGTTCGTCGAGCGCGTCGATCCGACGGACCCCACGCGCTATCTGACACCCGACGGCCCGGCCCCGTTCGAGACCCGGGTCGAGCGCATCGGCGTCGACGGGGAGACGGTGGAGCACACTGTCCGCACCACCCGCCACGGGCCTGTGGTCTCGGATGCCCTGGCCAGCGCGGCCGATGCCGCCGCCGACGGGACGGTTCTCGCCCTGGCCTCGGCCTCCTTCGCCGCGGACGACGACACCTCCCAGGCCCTGTTCGACCTCGGTGCGGCGATCGATGTGAACGGCGTCGTGCGGGCATTGCGCCGGTTCCAGGCGCCGCAGCAGAACGCCGTCTTCGCCGACACCGCCGGCCGGATGGGCATGGTCTCCGCCGGCCGGGTTCCGCTCCGGAAGTCGGGCGGCGGGTTCTATCCGAGCCCGGGCTGGACCGGCACCCATGACTGGACCGGCTGGGCGCCGTTCGAGGCCCTGCCCCAGGTTCTGGATCCGGCCGGCGATGTGCTGGTGAACGCCAACGAGCGGGTGGTCGGCGCCGATCCGGAGCTGTTCATCGCGCGCGCCTTCGATGCCCCCTACCGGGCCCGGCGGATCGCCGGGATGCTGGCCGAGGGCGACCGCTCCGTCGCCGGCATGGCGGCGATGCAGATGGATACGGTCTCGCTGTTCGCCCGCGATCTGCTGCCGCTGATGCTGCCGCACCTGTCCCCGGCCGAGGGCAAGGGACTGAAGGCCCGCGCCGGCGCCCTGATGCGCGGCTGGGACGGCAGCATGGCTGCCGACCGGGCCGAGCCGCTGATCTTCGCCGCCTGGGTCGCGGCGCTGAACACCCGCCTGTTCGCCGACGAGCTGGGTCCGCTGCTGGAGGACTACAGCCGGGCGCGGGCGGCGACCCTGATCCGTGTCCTCAGCGACGAGCATGCGTTCTGCGACGATGTCCGGACGGCGGACACGCGGGAGGGCTGCGCCGAGATGGTCACCGGGGCCTACGAGGACGCCCTGGCCCAGCTCGCCCGGCTGCACGGCAGCGATATCGACGGCTGGTCCTGGGGAACGGCGCACCGGGCCTGGTTCTCCCATCCGCTGTGGACCCGCATTCCCGTGATCGGGCCGATCCTGACCACCCGTACGCCGACCGGCGGCGGCGACTACACTGTGTCGCGCGGCAGCTTCTCCGGGCCGGCCGACGACCCGTTCCGTCACCGCCATGGCGCCGGATTGCGGGTGATCTACGACCTCGCCGACCTCGGCAACTCGCGGTTCGTGGCGGCGCTCGGTCCGTCCGGCAACCTGCTCTCCCCGTTCAGCCTCACCTGGCATGCTGCCTGGGCGCGCAACGAAGGCCAGCGGCTGACGGCTCAGGAAGAGCCGAGCCACGAGCTCACGCTGTCGCCTTAGTTATTATTTTTTCAGAGTCTTACAGGACGACGTTGATCGACGATCAGAAGCGGAGTTTCGCGCCGATCATGAATTTCTGATCGACCTGCGGCTCCTGCTGCGAGCCGGGATCGGCCCCGCCGCGGACCGAGGCGCGGTATTCGGCGCTCAGGTCGAGGGCCGAGGACAGGCTGACATCCGCGCCGATTCCCACCTGCATGGCCGGCGCCATGTCGCCGGCCGTCCCGCCGTCCTGCCGGAGCCGCGTGGGCACCGCGTTCGGATCGACATAACTCACCCCGACACCGGCCATGAACCGCGGCGTGACGATCGTGCCGGTGTGCCAGTCGTAGGCGCCGGACACCAGGAAGGTGAACCGGTCCTCCGAGTCGCCCCCCAGATCGGTCGACGGCGCGGTGAAGTTCAGGGTGCGATCCGCCTCGGCGTTCGAGAAGGTCAGGCCGAGCCCGACGCCGCCCGCCCCCTCGTCGGCGAGGACCTGGCGGTCGTCGAAACCGACGAACCCGTCCATCTCGTCGTGGCCGCTGCGGTCGAAATTCCCGACGACGTACCAGGCCGCCGTCGGAGCGTCCGCCGTGCCGGTCAGCATCTGGGGCTGGGTAAGGGTTTGCGGTTGGGCGAGGGTCTGGGCGCCGGCCTGTCCCGTCAGACACAGCATCGCCGACACCGTCGCGGCAGCCGCCGCGATGGTCCGGATCCGATGCTGAATGCGACCGCCAGACAAGGACGCCTCCTCGAAAAGGCAATAAATAGGCGGGCCACCAAACAGCACCCGCGCCCTTTCCCCTGACCTTCTATTGTTATCATTTTGCAATGCGGAATCCAATCGGAGGATTCCGCAAGCCCCGGCAAATCGGAGTCACATCAGGCGGCAGTTCGGCAAACGACGGGAATCGCTTCCGTTCCCGGGGGTCGTGAGTATGATCCCGCCGCCATGACAAGCTTGCCCCAAACCCACGTCGCCGACCTTCCGGTCACCCTCTCGATGGTCGAAGACGCCGCCCGGCTGCTGGACGGCGCCGTTCTGCGCACGCCGCTGATCGAGGCGCCGATCCTTAGCGCCACCCTGGGCTGCACCCTCTCGCTGAAGCTGGAGAACCTGCAGCACACCAGCGCCTTCAAGGTGCGCGGCGCCTTCGTGAAGCTCCACGGGCTGACCGAGACGGAGCGCCGGCGCGGCGTGGTCGCCATGTCGGCCGGGAACCACGCCCAGGGCGTCGCCTATCACGCCGCCCGGCTCGGTATTCCCGCGACCATCGTGATGCCGGCCACCACGCCGTTCTCCAAGGTCGAGCGGACCCGCGCCCACGGCGCCCGGATCGTGCTGGAGGGCCGCAGTTTCGCCGACTGCGCCGCCCGCACCCAGGCGCTGATCGACGCCGAGGGCCTGATCCCCGTCCACCCGTTCGACGACCCGGACATCATCCGCGGCCAGGGCACAATCGGCCTGGAGATCGATGACGATGCCGGGCACCTGGACAGCGTCATCGTGCCGATCGGCGGCGGCGGCATGATGGCGGGCATGGCGGTCGCCCTGAAGGCCCGGCGCCCCGACATCCGGATGATCGGCGTGCAGGTCGAGAGCTTCCCGTCGATGTACGACGCGGTGAAGGGCCTGCCCAACCGGGCCGGCGGCTCGACCCTGGCCGAGGGCATCGCCGTCAAGGAGCCCGGCATTCTGACCCGCCGGATCATCACCGACCTGGTCGACGACATCGTGCTGGTGCCGGAACAGGCGATCGAGCGGGCGGTTCAGCTGCTGGTCGAGCAGCAGCGGGTGGTCGCCGAGGGCGCGGGCGCCGCGGGCATCGCCGCCCTGCTGCATGCGCCGGAGCGCTTCGCCAACCAGTCGGTGGCGACGGTCATCTGCGGCGGCAACATCGATTCCCGGCTGCTCTCCACCGTGCTGATGCGCGGGCTGGTGCACGACCGCCGCCTGATCCGCCTGCGGCTGGAGATCCACGACGAGCCCGGCATGCTGGCGACGGTGGCCGACACGATCGGCCGGACCGGCGGCAACATCGTTGAAGTGCTGCACCAGCGGATGTTCCAGGACACGCCGATCAAGAACGCCGACCTGGACGTGGTCGTGGAGACCCGGAACCCAGCCCATGTGGACGAGATCCTGGACCGGTTCAAGGCGCTGGGCATCGAGGCCCGGCTGCTCAGCACCGAGGCCGGGTAAGCCGCGCCTCAGCAGAGCTTGCGGTAGGCCCCGCGCCAGTAGATCAGGGGCTCGTCGTCCGACAGCACCGCCAGCCGCCGCACCCGGCCGACCAGGATCACGTGGTCGCCGCCGTCGTGGCGCGCGTGCACGGTGCAGTCCAGTGCGGCCAGGGCATCTGCGAGGATCGGCGCGCCGGTCGACCAGCCGGCCAGCCCGTAGCCGTCGAACCGGGCGGCGAGCGGGTCGGCGAAACGGTTGGACACGGCCTCCTGCTCGGCCCGCAGGATGTTCACCGCGAACCCCTCCGCCGACTGGAAGGCCGGCAGGCTGCCCGCTTCCAGGTCGAGGCAGAACAGCACCAGCGGCGGGTCGAGGGAGACCGAGGTGAAGCTGTTCACGGTCAGCCCGACCGGCTCGCCGTCGGACGCCCGGGTGGTCACCACGGTCACGCCCGTCGCGTAGCGTCCTAGGACAGCCCGGAAATCTCCGGGCGACACATCGGCTGGGGCGGTCATTCGGAACCTCGCGTAACGGCGGAGCCACGCTACATAGCGCGCGCGACAGCCTGTTTCAAACTGCCGTGCGGTGAAAGGCTCGCGATTGCGCGCAATACCGGGTATCCTGGTTCATCGCGCCGGAACCGGTGCATGGCAAAGCGGCAGAATCGCGAGCGGGGCCAAGGATGTTCATTATCGTCGGATGGTTGGTCGTCATCGTCTGTGTGATCGGCGGTTACATGGCGATGGGCGGAAAGCTGGCGCCGTTGTGGCAGCCGTTCGAGCTCGTGATCATCGGCGGCGCCGGCGTCGGCGCCTTCATCGTCGCCAACCCCAAGCACATCCTGGCGAAGGCCGGCTACGGCTTCAAATCGGCGCTCAAGGGTCCGAAATACAGCAAGGACGATTACCTGGAGCTGCTCTCCCTGCTCTACGCCATCTTCAAGCTGGCGAAGACCAAGGGCATGCTGGCGATCGAATCGCATATCGAAAGACCGGAGGAGAGTTCGCTCTTCCAGGCCTTTCCGAAGTTCTCCGGCGACCACCATGCCATGGAGTTCCTGTGCGACTACCTGCGCATGATGACCCTGGGCACCGACAACCCGCATGAGCTGGCCGACCTGCTGGACGAGGAACTGGAGACCCACCACGCCGAGGACGCCTCGGTGCAGACCGCCTACCAGACCATGGGCGACGGCTTCCCCGCGCTCGGGATCGTCGCCGCCGTGCTCGGCATCATCAAGACCATGGGCTCGATCACCGAGCCGCCGGAAGTGCTCGGCAAGCTGATCGGCGGCGCCCTGGTCGGAACCTTCCTCGGCATTCTCCTGGCCTACGGTTTCGTCAGCCCGCTGGCGGCCTCCATGGGCGCCACATTCGCGGCGGATTCCAAGTATATGGGATGTATCCGGGCCGGGCTGCTGGCCCATGTGTCCGGTTACGCTCCGGCTGTCTCCGTGGAGTTCGCGCGCAAGACGCTGCTGTCCAAGGACCGGCCGTCGTTCTTCGAGGTGGAAGAAGCCGTTGCCGCCCTGCCCCCGGTCTAGTCGGAGCCCGTACGCGGCGCCCAGCCTGGGGGTTGACGCAGCCGGTTTCGGCACCGACTTTGCAAGAGCGTAGCCACTGGTCACGGTTAGGGGACGCGAACGGTGGACAACCACGCCACAATCGTCATCAAGAAGGTCAAGAAAGGCGGCCATGGCGGGCACCATGGCGGCGCCTGGAAGGTGGCGTATGCCGACTTCGTGACCGCGATGATGGCCTTCTTCCTGCTGCTCTGGTTGCTCAACGCGACCACCGAGGAGCAGAAGATGGGTATCTCCAACTATTTTGACCCGACGGCCATCAGCCGTTCGACCCGCTCCGGCTCTGGCGGCGTGCTCGGCGGCACCTCCATCACCGTTCCCGGCGCGCTGAAATCCGCCTCCTCCCCGCCGATGATCTCGACGCCGCAGGTCGCCCGCCCGCAGGCCGAGCGCACCGAATCCCTCGATCCCGATTCAGACGATCCGGAGAACATCGAATCCCGGCTCGGCTCCCGCGAGGACGAGGAAGGCACGGTGAACCAGGAGGTCATGGAGCAGATGCTGCGCGAGCGCGAGCAGCAGCAGTTCGAGGAGGCCGAGGCGGCGCTGAAGGAGGCGATCGAACAGACCCCCGAACTGTCCGAGGCCGGCGAGTCCCTGAAGATCGACGCGGTGCCGGAGGGCCTGCGCATCCAGCTCATCGATCAGGAGCGGATCGCCCTGTTCCCGAACGGCAGCGCCGCCATGTACGACCAGACCCGGGCGCTGCTGCAGAAGGTGGCCGAGGTCATCAAGAAGATGCCGAACAACATCGAGATCTCGGGGCACACGGACAGCTCGCAGTTCGCCCCCGGCTCGACCTACACCAACTGGGAGCTCTCCTCCGACCGGGCCAACGCGTCGCGCCGGGTGCTGGAGGACAACGGCATCCCCAGCAGCCGGATCGAGAAGGTCGCCGGGCGCGCCGACCGCGAGCCGCTGGTGGAGAACCCGGCAGATCCGACCAACCGCCGGATCAGCATCGTGCTGAAGAACCTGACGCCGGAACAGGCGCAGAACCTGAACCTGCTCGATCCGTCGGTCGCCGGCTCCACGCCGGGCGTGACCGTCGGCGGCACGCCCGCCGGCGCGCCGGGCGGCCGGGCCAACGACGACGGCGCGCCTCCGGGCACGCTCCCGACGGCACCGCCGGCCGCCTCGAACGACGCCGGCGGTCCGGTCCTGAACGATACCGGGGCACCGGCCCCACGGGTGGGAGGCTGATCACCCCGCATGCATGACGCCACGCTCGCACCGCCGCTGACGTTCTTCCATACGCTGCCGATGCCGTGCCCCTATCTGCCGGGCCGGCAGGAACGCCGCCTGGTCTGCGACCTCTCCACCCGACGCGGCCGCCACGCCCACGACACCCTGGCCCGCGCCGGCTTCCGCCGGACCCAGCACCTCGCCTATCGGCCCGCCTGCGAAGGCTGCCGGGCCTGCGTGCCGGTCCGCATCCGGGTGGCCGACTTCCACTGGAGCAAGGGCCAGCGGCGCATCCTGCGGGCCAATGCGGACCTGACCGGCGAAGTGGTCCCGAACGAGGCGACCCGCGAGCAGTTCGACCTGTTCTCGCGCTACCAGTCCGGCCGCCACGGCGACGGCGAGATGGCGCTGATGGACGAGGCCGACTACGCCGCCATGGTGGAGCGCTCGCCAATCGAGTCGTCGCTGATCGAATACCGCGACCCGCGCGGCGTGCTGTGGGGCACGATCCTGATCGACCACCAGGACGACGGATTGTCGGCGGTCTACAGCTTCTTCGAGCCCGGCGCGCCGAAGCGGGCGCTCGGCCGGTTCATGGTGCTCGACGCGGTCCGCCGCTCCGCCGCCGCCGGGCTGCCCTATGTCTATCTGGGCTACTGGATCGAGGGCTGCCGGAAGATGTCGTACAAGACGATGTACCGCCCGGTCGAACTGCTCGGCCCGGACGGCTGGCAGACCTATACGGCGCCTGAGGACGAGTAACCCCGTCCGCGCCGCACTCCCTCTCTGACCTCGCCCTGAGCAGCCCCGGATCTATTCCGGGGCGTGTCGAAGGGTGGTGGGCAATCCCTGCCCTTCGACACGTCGCTCCGCTCCTGCTCAGGGCGAGGTCAGGGTGTGGGTTTGTTTCTCCAGAACCGTCATCCCGGCGAGCCCCGGACCTGATCCGGGGGTCGGCCGGGACCCAGCCGCCCTCGCCGGGGTCCTGGGAAGTCTCCGGATCAAAACCGGAGCCTCCCGGGATGACGAGGAGTGGGTTTACGTAAACCGCGGCGGGCGGGGGAAGCCGGTCGGCGGCATCTTGCCGGCGCCGGCGCGCTTGCCGCGCCAGGCGGTCAGGTCGGTCTCCGTGCGCCGGCGGCCGCCCTGCAGCGACCAGGACAGACCGTCTTCCGCCCTGAACACCGTCACGTCGGCCAGGGTGCCGCCGGACTTGTACTTCTGCAGGATCACGCCCTTGCCCCGGCCCATCTCCGGCAGGTCGGCGACGTCGAAGACCAGCAGCTTGCGGTTGGTGCCGACCACCGCAACGGTGTCGCCGGTGACCGCGATGCAGACGCGCGCCTTCGATTTGGCGTCGGTGCCCAGCACCTGCTTGCCGGCCCGGGTCTGGGCCAGCACGTCGTCGGACGGCACGATGAAGCCGCGTCCTTCCGTCGAGGCGACCAGCAGCTTCTCGCCGGGCCGGTGCGGGAAGATCGTGACGATGTCCTCGTCGTTGGCCAGGTCGATCATCAGGCGGATCGGCTCGCCATGGCCGCGGCCCGACGGCAGCTTGTCGCCGCCGATCGTGTAGAAGCGGCCGTCGGTGGCGAAGACCAGGATCTTGTCCGTGGTCTCCGCATGGACGCGGAACCGCTCGCCGTCGCCCTCCTTGTACTTCACCTCCTGGTCCGGGCCGATATGGCCGCGCAGCGCCCGGATCCAGCCCTTCTCGGAGCAGATCACGGTGATCGGCTCGCGCTCGACCATGGCCTCGGTCGGAATGATCACCGCGCTGGGGGCCGAGCCGATCTCGGTGCGGCGGCGGCCGATCTCGGTGGACTTGCCGAACTCGCGGCGGATGTCGCCGATCTGCTGGCCCACGACCTTCCAGCGCCGCTCCTCGTCGCCGAGCAGATCGGTGAGGTCGTCGCGCTCGGCTGAGAGCTGCTCGTGCTCCTTGCGCAGCTCAATCTCCTCCAGCTTGCGCAGGGACCGCAGGCGCATGTTGAGGATCGCCTCGGCCTGCACGTCGGTGAGCTCGAAGGTCCTCATCAGCTCGGCCTTCGGCTCGTCCTCCTCGCGGATGATCCGGATCACCTCGTCGAGGTTGAGGAAGGCGATCAGGTAGCCGCCGAGCACCTCCAGCCGGTGGGCGATCTTGGCCAGCCGGTGGTTGGTGCGCCGGATCAGCACCTCGTGGCGGTGGTCGAGGAACGCCTTCAGCGCCTCCGGCAGGCTCATCACCCGGGGGACGTTGTCCTTGTCGAGCACGTTCAGGTTCAGCGAGACCCGGCTCTCCAGGTCGGTCTGCTTGAACAGGCTCTCCATCAGCACGTCGGGATCGACGTTGCGGCTCTTCGGCTCCAGCACCAGGCGGATATCGGCGGCCGACTCGTCGCGGATGTCGCCCAGCAGGGTCAGCTTGCGGGCCTGCAGCAGCTCCGCCATGCGCTCGACCAGACGGGATTTCTGCACCTGATAGGGGATCTCGGTGACCACGACCTGCCAGGTGCCGTTCTTCAGCCGTTCGACCTCCCAGCGGGCCCGGACACGGAACGAGCCGCGCCCGGTGCGGTAGGCCTCGGTCACCGACTCCCGGGATTCCACCAGGATGCCGCCGGTTGGGAAGTCCGGGCCGGAGACCTTCTCCACCAGGGTCTCGATCCGGGCGTCCGGGTGGCGGATCAGGTGCTGCAGTGCGTCGCAGAGCTCGTCCACATTGTGCGGCGGGATCGACGTCGCCATGCCGACCGCGATGCCCTGGGCGCCGTTGGCCAGCAGGTTCGGGAAGGCCGCCGGCAGGACGACCGGCTCCTCGCCCTCGCCGTCATAGGTGGCGCGGAAGTCGACCGTGTCCTCGTCGATGCCTTCCAGCAGACGCTGGGCGACCTCGGTGAGCCGCGCCTCCGTGTAGCGCATGGCCGCCGCGTTATCGCCGTCCACGTTGCCGAAGTTCCCCTGGCCGTCGACCAGCGGGTAGCGCACGGCGAAGTCCTGGGCGAGGCGCACCATGGCGTCGTAGATCGCGGCGTCGCCATGGGGGTGGAACTTACCCATAACGTCGCCGACCACGCGGGCCGACTTCTTGAAAGCGCTGTCCGGGTCGAGCCTGAGCTGCCGCATGGCGAACAGCAGCCGCCGGTGCACCGGCTTCAGCCCGTCGCGCACGTCCGGCAGTGACCGTGCCATGATGGTCGACAGGGCATAGGCCAGATAGCGCTCGCTCAGCGCATCGGCCAGCCAGGTGTCGCGGACGGTGCCGGGCTCGCTCGGGTGCGGCGGCGGCAGATCAGAAGATGTCGTGCTCATGCGTTGGAACCTCCACCAGATACTGTAGCGCGCTCGGCAAACCGTTCAACGAATCGCGTCCGGGCCGGCGGTGGCTGCCGGCCGTGGGTTGCAAATACATGGCGCTCAAGGAAAAACCCGGACAGGGCCAGGCCGGCGAACAGATCGTCCGAGTCGCCGCCGCCGCGACTCCCCGGATTTCCGACAAGGAATCGGGGCAGCGTCAGCAGCTTGTCGCGGTACGGCTCCCCGGCCGCGAGCGACACCGCCCGGCCCGATCGCGGACTGACATAGGCGAGATCGTCATTGGCGCCGGTGGCGGCACAGGTGTCGAGGTCGAGCCCATAGCCGAGATCGGCCAGCAGCCCGATCTCCCAGCGCACATAGACCGCGATCCAGGCATCCCCCAGGCTGTCGTCCGCCATGACGTCCAACAGGGCGGAGAGCGCGTCGTAAAGGCGCGGATGGGGCTCGCGCTCCGGCAGGGCGGCATCGGCGACGGCGCAGACCGCCGACAGGCCGGACAGGCGCAGCGGGTCGTGCATCACCCCGGCGGCGTAACCGGTGTCCAGCTCGCAGGCCCAGGAGCCCAGATGCTCGGCCAGACGGGCCCGCCATTCGGCGGTGACCCGGTTGCCGGGCTGGTACACGCCGCGTCCGCGCCCGCTGAACGCACCCCGCGCCAAGCCGGCATGGCGCCCGTGCTCGGCGGTCAGCAGGGTGACGATGGCCGAGCCCTCCCCATGCGGGCGAGCGGAGAGCACGATGCCGGTGTCGGTCCAGTCGATCATCGGGTCGGGTGGCCGTGGGCGGTGACGACAACCGTCAGGATGACGGGGAGCGGGTGGACGATGGGACGCGGGTGAAGGACGGCAGACACCGCCGCCTCACACATCCCATTCCAGTCCCCATTCGCGCAGGTGCTGGCGGTCTTCCTGCCAGTTCTCCCGGACCTTCACGAACAGGAACAGGTGGACCCGGCGCTCCAGCATCTCCTCCAGCTCGGTGCGGGCCAGGGAGCCGATGTCCTTGATCTTCTGGCCGCCCTTGCCGAGCGCGATCTTCTTCTGGCTGTCGCGCTCCACGTACAAGGTCTGGTCGATCCGCACAGAGCCGTCGTCGCGTTCGGTCCACTGGTCGGTCTCGACCGTCGCCGAATACGGCAGCTCGTCATGCAGACGCAGGAAGACCTTCTCGCGGGTGATCTCGGCCGCCATCAGCCGCATCGGCAGGTCGCTGAGCTCGTCCTCGGGATAGAGCCACGGTCCCGGCGCCATCTTGCCGGCCAGATAGCTGCGCAGATCGGCGCAGCCGCTGCCGTTCAGCGCGGAGATCATGAACACCTTCTCGAAGTCGAAGGCCTCGCTGAACTGAGCGGCAATCGGCAGCAGCTTCTCGCGCTTGATGTCGTCCACCTTGTTCAGGGCGAGCACCGCCTTGCGGCCGTTCTCCTTCAGCCCCTCGACGATCCGCATGGTGTCGTCGTCGAGGCCCTGGCGCGCGTCGGCGACGAGAACCACCACATCGGCATCCCCTGCCCCGGCCCAGGCGGCATGCACCATCGCGCGGTCCAACCGCCGCTTCGGCTTGAAGATGCCCGGCGTGTCGACCAGCACGATCTGGGTATCGCCCTCCAGGGCGATGCCGCGGATGCGGGTGCGGGTCGTCTGCACCTTGTGGGTGACGATCGAGACCTTGGCGCCCACGAGCTGGTTCACCAGGGTCGATTTGCCGGCATTGGGCGCGCCCAGCAGGGCGACGAAACCGCAATGGGACTTGGGCGCGTTCATGCTCCCACCCGTTTGATGAGTTCGGCGGCCGCCGCCTGTTCGGCGAGCCGCTTGGATTTGCCGATCCCGGTGGTCGGCTCCTGTCCTTCGACGACGACCTGCACGGTGAATTCCGGCGCATGGGCCGGACCGGACTGGGTCACCGTCACATAGCGCGGCAGGGCCAGTTTGCGACCCTGGGCCCATTCCTGCAGCGTGGTCTTGGGATCCTGGGGCGGACGCAGATCCAGCTCCAGCAGCTTGTTCCATTCGGTCAGGATGAAGTGCCGCGCCGCTTCCAGCCCGCCATCAAGATACAGCGCGCCGATCACCGCCTCCATGGCGTCCGACAGGATCGTGTCGCTGTTGCGCGAGCCGGCATCCTCCTCGCCGCGGGACAGGATCAGGAACCGTCCCAGATCGATGGTGCGCGCCACCTGGGCCAGCGCCTCGCGCCGGACCAGGTTGACGTGGCGCTTGGCGATCGCGCCCTCGCGCTCATGCGGGAAACGATCGAGCAGCTGTTCGGCGACGATAAGGGCCAGCACCCGATCGCCCAGGAACTCCAGACGCTCGTAGGCATTCCAGGCGCGCGGCTCTGCGCTGGCATGGGTGACCGCCCGGCGCAGCACTTCGGTATGCTCGAACTCATGCTCCAGGATCGCGGCTAGGGCGGCCAGATCCGTGTCGTCGGAACTCATTCGATGCCGTCCAGCAAGCGGCCGTAACGGATCGCGAACGGCCATTTCCAGACCTCCCAGAGGCGGGCGCCGCCGTCATGGGAGAAGAACAGGATGTCCGCCCGGCCGACCAGGTTCTGTTCCGGGATCGGGCCGACCTCCGGGAAGCGGCTGTCCCGGGAATTGTCCCGGTTGTCGCCCATCGCGAAATAGTGCCCGGCCGGCACGTGATAGACCGGGGTGTTGTCGGCGCTCATGCTGTCGCTCAGTTCGAGAATCCGGTGCTCCCGGCCGTTCGGCAGGGTCTCGATGAACTGTGCCACCGGCCGCGCGCCGTTCTCCGGCTGGAAGTCCTCGATCTGCCGGCGCTTCACCGCCGCGCCGTTGATGTGCAGGACGCCGCCCTTCACCTGAACCGTATCGCCGGGCAGGCCGACGACCCGCTTGATGTAGTCGGTGCTGTTGTCGCTCGGCAGCTTGAAGACGACGACGTCGCCGCGTTCCGGCGGCGAGAACAGCACCCGGCCCGGGATCAGCGGCAGCGACAGCGGCAGCGAATAGCGGCTGTAGCCGTAGGACGCCTTCGACACGAACAGATAGTCGCCGACCAGCAGCGTCGGGATCATCGAGCCGGACGGAATGTTGAACGGCTCGTAGAAGAAGGTCCGGATGCCGAGCGCGATGGCACAGGCGATTACCACGGTGCGGATCAACTCACCGTACCCGCCCGACTTTTTTGCAGCCATCGAAACCCATCCTGACAAGACCCTGGCACCCTCCGTCACATGCGGGAGCATGGACCGGTATGCCGAATTTGACGCGCCGGAGCAAGCGATGCCCTCGGCCTGTCGCCCCGCGGCGACCGATTGTCCCTAGCCTTCCGCCGGCCGCAGGGCCTCCAGCGGCGCCGGCGCCGCCGACACCACCACGAAGGCCTGGGCAAACGGCGGTTCGTCCGACAGGGACAGGTCTATACGGGCAATCATTCCCTGCGGCGTCAGTTCCACCAGGCGGGCCGCCGCCCGACCGCTGAGCACGAAGCGCGGCTTGCCGGAGCTGGCGTTCTCCACCACCAGCTCGCGCCACTGGATGCCGTCGCGCGCCTCGTCCCCCAGCGCCTTCCACACCGCCTCCTTGGCGGCGAAGCGCTTGGCATAGACCAGGGCCGGGTCGGCCGCCCCTTCCGCCCGGGCGATCTCCGGCTCGGCGAAGCAGCGCCGGCGGAAGCGGTCGCCGAACCGGTCCAGCGCCGAAGCGATCCGTCTCGTATCGACCAGGTCGGCGCCGATGCCCAGGATCATTCCCCGCCCCTCAGCCGCGCGCGCGGTCGACGGAGTTGATGACCGGCGTCGCGCGCAGCGCCGCGATGATCGTCGTCAGATGGCGCACATCGGCCACCTCCACGTCGATCAGCATCTCGAAGAAGTCGATCGACCGGTTCACGATCTTCAGATTCATGATGTTCCCGCCGTTCTTGCCGATGACGGTCGACAGCGAGCCGAGACTGCCGGGTTCGTTGGCGATCACCACATAGAGGCGGCCGACATGGGCGGTTTCGGCGTCGTCGTCCCAAGCGACGTCGACCCAGCGCTCGGGCTGGTCCTGGAAGCCCTCCAGCGTCTCGCAGTCGATGGTGTGGATGGTCACGCCCTTGCCGGTGGTCACGATGCCGACGATCCGCTCGCCCGGCAGCGGATGGCAGCAGCGAGCGAAATGCATTGCCATGCCGTCGATCAGGCCACGGATCGGCAGCGCGTCCTTCTGCCGGCCCCGCTTGGCCCGGCCGCGCGCCCGGGCGATCGGAACGACGTTCTCTTCCTTCTTCGGCTCCACCACCGGCGGGTGGACCGCATGCACCACCTCCAGCGCGCTCTCCAGCCCCTCGCCGATGCCGGCATAGAGATCCTCCACCGCCTCGGCCCGGAACCGGCCGAGCAGCGGGTCGAGCTGCTTCTCGGAGAACGGATGGCCCTCCTGGCGGAACGCCTTCTGCAGCATGGCCTTGCCGAGATCGGAGAACTGCTGGCGGCGCTTGAGACGCACGAAGCGGCGGATCCGCGCCTTGGCCTTGCCGGTGACGACGATCTGTTCCCAGTTCGGCGACGGGGTCGAGGTCTTGGAGGTGACGATCTCCACCTGGTCGCCGTTGCGCAGCTGGGTCATCAGCGGCACCAGGCGCCCGTTCAGCTTGGCGCCGACGGTGCGGTCGCCGACCTCGGAATGGACCGCGTAGGCGAAGTCGATCGGCACGGCCCCCTGCGGCAGGGCGATCAGGTCGCCCTTCGGCGTGAAGCAGAACACCTGATCCTGGTACATCTCCAGCTTGGTGTGCTCCAGGAAC
Source organism: Candidatus Endolissoclinum sp. (assembly GCA_965228445.1). GTDB lineage: Bacteria > Pseudomonadota > Alphaproteobacteria > Thalassobaculales > Thalassobaculaceae > Thalassobaculum. The sequence goes on from OZ245813.1 coordinate 979,774, forward strand.
TCCTCCGGCCCCGACGCCTGCTCGAGAATGTCGAGCAGTTCGCGAATCCATCGGTACTGCTTGCCCTCGTTGACCGCCTCGCGCTGCTTGTAGTTCCAGTGCGCGGCGACGCCGAGCTCGGCGATGTCGTGCATCTCGCGGGTGCGGATCTGCACCTCGATGCGCTGCCGGTGCGGGCCGATCACGCCGGTATGCAGCGAGCGGTAGCCGTTCGGCTTGGGCGTGGAGATGTAGTCCTTGAAGCGGCCGGGAACGACCGGATAGGAGCCGTGCATGGCGCCGAGGCACTGGTAGCAGCCGCCGATATCGTCGACCACCAGCCGGAACGCCATGATGTCGGAGAGCTGTTCGATCCCGACTTCCTTGCGCTGCATCTTCTGCCAGATCGAATACGGCGTCTTCATGCGGCCGGAGATGTCGGCATGCACGCCGGCGTCGGCCAGCTTCTCGTGCAGCTCGCCGATGATGCTGTTGACCATGTCGCCGCCCTGGCTGCGCAGGTAGTCGAGCCGGGCCTTGATCGAGGTGCGGGCGTCCGGGTTGATCTCGGCGAAGGCGAGGTCTTCCAGTTCGTCCTTGATCTCGTTGATGCCGATCCGCGCGGCGAGCGGCGCGTAGATGTCCATGGTCTCGGCGGCGATCCGCCGGCGCTTGTCCGGATTCTTGATGAAATGCAGGGTGCGCATGTTGTGCACCCGGTCCGCCAGCTTGACCAGCAGCACCCGGATGTCCTGGCTCATGGCCAGCACCAGCTTGCGGAAGTTCTCGGCCTGTTTGGTGCGGTCGGACTGCAGCTCGATCCGGGTCAGCTTGGTGACGCCGTCCACCAGCCGCGCGATCTCGTCGCCGAACAGGTTGCGGACGTCGCTGAGCGTCGCCTCGGTGTCCTCGATGACATCGTGCAGCAGCGCGGTGATGACCGTGCCGTGATCGAGCTTCATCTCGGTCAGGATGCCGGCGACTTCGAGCGGATGGGAGAAATACGGATCGCCGGAGGCCCGCGTCTGCGAGCCGTGCATCTTCATCGCGTAGACATAGGCGCGGTCGAGCGCCGCCTCGTCCGTGGTCGGATCGTAGGCGCGCACGCGCTCGACGAGTTCGTATTGGCGGATCATGGCGTCAGCACCTCAGACCGGTGCTGACGGAAATGTGGTCGCCGGGCCGGGCCGCAAGCCGCGCGCACAGCGATGCGATCAACCTTCGCGGTCGAGCTCGCTGTCGTCGACATCCTCGAACTGGCCACCGTCACTCTGCTCGATTCCCATGCCGAGACCCGCCGCCGAATCCTCGTCGAGAGTGTCACCCTCCGCGAGGCGGCCGTCCAGCCCGACACTGCCGGCGCCGGCGTCGGAGCCGATCAGGCGCTCCATGTCGTCGTCCTCGGGCTCGTCGACCTCGACATGCTTCTGCAGCCCCTTGATGAGGGCCTCGTTCAGCGCCGCGATATCGACGGTCTCTTCGGCGATCTCGCGCAGCGCGATGACCGGGTTCTTGTCGTTGTCGCGGTCGACGGTAATGGCCGAACCGGAGGAGACGTCGCGCGAGCGCTGGGCCGCGGCCATCACCAGGTCGAACCGGTTCGGGATCTTGACGATGCAGTCTTCGACGGTAACGCGGGCCATCAATAGCCTCTCGATCGGGTGCGCACGATATTGGGCGGAGCCGCGGAATATAGTGGCGTGAGCCGCGGAAAACAAGCGCGGATCGGCGCGTTCGGACGCCGACCCGCGGCCCCGGCGCTCCGACGATGCGCGGGGCGGGTCAGGCGGGGAGCGGACGGATCTCCCCGCCGTCGCGCGGCAAGGCGGCGATCAGGTCGGCGACCCCCTCCCCGGTGACCGGGTGGCGCCAGTCCGGGTTCAGGTCGCGCAGGGGCAGCAGCACGAAGGCCCGCTCGGCCGCGCGCGGATGCGGCAGCGTCGGGGCCATCGCGCCGACCCGGATCTGGCCGCGGTAGTCGATCAGGTCGAGATCCAGCGGCCGCGCCTCGTTGCGCACCCGCCGGACCCGGCCGAACGAGTCCTCGATCTCGTGCAGCCGGGCAAGCAGGACCTCGGCGATCAGGTCGGTCTCGACCGCGACCGCGCCGTTCACGAACCAGGGCTGGTCCGATGTCGGGACCGGCTCGGATTCGTACCAGCGCGAGCGGCCGGTGACCCGGATATCGGCATCCTCGGCCAGACGCGCGACCGCCGCCTCGCAGGTCGCCAGCGGCGTCTCGTATCCGGCGGCCGGAAGGTTGGCCCCGATGGCGACGACGATCATACGGACTCTCCCCGCAAACAGGCCCGAAAACGGGCGCCTCTGGGGGCGTATACACACGTCCGGATCGGGGTCGCCAGCGCGATTACTATCATATGATCGGTGCCTCCACGGCGGGCCTTTGGCCTGTACATCAGCCCATATTCGGACCTAGACTGCAAACAGTTCGATACGGGGGCATTCATTACTCTGCCACCCGCCGAATTCTGAAGAATTCAGCTCAAGAAGAGCCTAAAAGCAATTGAAAGGATTGCATATGTTGTTCCATCCTGATGAACGGATGGCCCTCTTTATAGACGGCGCCAACCTCTATTCCGCAGCGCGTTCGCTGGGTTTCGACATCGACTACAAGCGACTTCTCGACCTTTTCGCAGGTAAAGGCCGGTTGATCCGCGCGTTTTATTATACCGCATTGCTTGAAGATCAGGAGTATTCGCCGATTCGACCGCTGGTCGACTGGCTCGACTACAACGGTTACACGCTGGTGACCAAGCCGGCCAAAGAGTTCACCGACAGCGCCGGACGCCGCAAGGTGAAGGGCAACATGGACATCGAACTTGCCGTCGACATGATGGAAATGGTCGACCGGGTCGACCATGTGGTCCTGTTCTCCGGCGACGGCGATTTCCGGTCGCTGATCGAGGCGGTGCAGCGCAAAGGCGTGCGCGCGTCCATCGTCTCCTCGATCCGGACCCAGCCGCCGATGATCGCCGACGAGCTGCGGCGCCAGGCCGACCAGTTCATCGAGCTCGACCAGCTCGCCTCCCAGATCGAGCGCGTCCACTCCGACAGAGGTCCGCGTCGAGAGCGGCCGGGTGCTCCGCACGCCGCCCCTGTCGAGGCGGACGAGGATCTCGACGACGATTACGTCGACGACGATTACGATGACGACGAGCCGCCCGCGGTGGTTCGTCGGGCGCCGCCGCGCCGCCGCGACTGAGCCGGCCCGCTACCGACCGTCTGCTGGAGCCGATGCCTGAAACCCTGATGAGCGATCCGCCGCCGGATTGCGTCCTGTGCCCGCGCCTTGTCGCGTTCCGGGAGCAGAACCGGCGGCTGTATCCCGACTTCCACAACGCGCCGGTGCCGAGCTTCGGCGGCGCCGACGCGCGGCTGCTGGTGGTCGGGATGGCCCCGGGTCTGAAAGGGGCGAACCGGACCGGCCGCCCCTTCACCGGCGATTACGCGGGCGATCTGCTGTACGACACCTTGCTGCGGTTTGGATTCGCCACCGGCAGCTACGACAAGCGGCCGGACGACGGGCTGTCGCTGGTCGACTGCCGGATCACCAACGCGGCACGCTGCGTGCCGCCGCAGAACAAGCTGATCGGCTCGGAATCCGCCAACTGCCGGCCCTTCCTGGAACGGACCCTCGCCGAGATGCCGGCACTGAAGGTGATCCTGGTGCTGGGTTCGCTGGCCCACGGCGCGACGCTGGCCGCGCTGGGCCGCAAGAAGTCCTCGGCGAAATTCGGGCACAACGCGCTGCACGACCTGGAGGACGGCCGGATGCTGGTCGGCTCCTACCACTGCTCGCGCTACAACACGAACACCGGCCGGCTGACGGAAGCGATGTTCCACGACGTGTTCCGGCAGGTGCGGGAGTTGCTGGACTAGGGGCTGACCGCCCTCACCCCTTCTCGCGCATCAGCCGGGCCTTCTGGCGTTCCCAGTCGCGCTTCTTGGCGTCCTCCCGCTTGTCGGCCAGCTTCTTGCCGCGGGCGAGACCGAGCTCGAGCTTGGCGATGCCGCGCTCGTTGAAATACAGCGACAGCGGCACGAGCGTGTAGCCATCACGCTTCACCAACCCGAGCAGCCTGTCGCGCTCCCGGCGATGGGCCAGCAATCGACGGACCCGGCGCGGCTCGTGATTGAACGGCTCAGCCGGCTTGTATTCCGGAATATGGGCGTTGATCAGAGCCAGGTCGCCGTGCTCGGAGCCGGCATAGGACTCGTTGATCGACGCGCCGCGCCCCTGGCGCAGCGACTTCACCTCCGAACCGGTCAGGATGAGCCCGACCTCCAGAGTGTCCTCGATCATGTATTCGTATCGGGCCCGCCGGTTGCGAGCAACCTCTTTGCGGGCGCCCTGCTTCCCCGCCATGGCGCGCTCTCCTTATATTCAGACGTGCGTATATAGGCAGCCCGTCCCGGTTGTCGAGGCCGGGGCTCCGCGCCGGGCTCCCGAACGGCAACGGCCCGCCACCAGGGCGGGCCGCGCCGGCTTCCACCGATCGGCGGAAGGTCAGTTCAGCAGGCCGGCATAGCGCATGGCGCTCTCGACCTTGGCCTTGTTCTCGTCGGCGATCTCGTAGATCGGCAGGCGCGCCGTCGACTCGCAGATCCCGATCAGGCTGGCGGCGTATTTCACCGGGCCCGGGCTCGACTCGCTGAACAGCGCGGCATGCAGCGGCTGCAGCCGCTCGTTGATCGCGAAGGCAGTGTCCAGGTCCCGGTTCTGCCAGGCCTCATGCAGCTCGGAGAGCTGCTTCGGCGCGACATTCGCCGTGACCGAGATGCAGCCGTGGCCGCCATGGGACAGGAACGGCAGCACCGAGGCATCCTCGCCGGTGAGCTGGCAGAAATCCGCCCCCATGGCCATCCGCTGCTTGATCGGCCTGACCAGATCGGCGGTCGCGTCCTTCACCCCGACGACGTTCTTCAGCTGCTCGTAGCACCGCTTCATCGTGTCCACCGACATGTCCACGACCGACCGGCCGGGAATGTTGTAGATGATGATCGGGATATCGACCGCGTTATTGATCGCCTCGAAATGCCGGAACATGCCTTCCTGGGTCGGCTTGTTGTAGTACGGCATGACGTGCAGCACCGCGTCGGCACCGGCTTCCGCCGCGTGCTCGGTGAACTCGACCGCTTCCTGGGTGGAGTTCGACCCCGCGCCGGCGATGACCGGCACCCGGCCGGCCGTCTGCTCGATGCACAGCTCGATGACCCGCTTGTGCTCCTCGTGGCTCAGCGTCGGGCTTTCCCCCGTGGTGCCGACCGGAACAAGGCCGTGCGTGCCCTGCTCGATCTGCCAGTCCACGAGTTTTCGGAACGCATCCTCATCCACCGCGCCGTTTTTGAACGGCGTGATCAAGGCAACGAGTGATCCCTTGAACAACGGCTGTCCGAATGCGTAGCCCATCGGTTCTCTCCGAGTCGGCAGTTTCAGGAAAGTTGAAGGGCGGACATTACGCCCGCACCCACGAGGTAGCAAGTCGCCCTTGTGGCTAATTTCTCATGCCCGCTTGGCGGTTAGCGGTTGCAGCATTACCTTGGTCGTTCGTCGTCGGCCCCACGCTCCCCCCACAGGCGCCGTCGATCGAGCGGAGAAGAGCTATGATCGTTCGCGGTCTTTCGTTCGTCTTCGGCGTCGCCGCGCTGGCCGTCACCGGCATCGCGCAGGCCGCCGCAACCGCGCCGGCGCCCGAGCCGCGACCCGGATCGTCGACGCCGGTCGCCGTCGGGTCCGTGCCGCTGCCCCAGGCGCGGCCGGCCGGGATAGGCGGGCTGTCCCCATCGGATGCCGCCTGGCGCACCACCCTCGCCTTCGCCGGCGCCGGAGACTGGGACAAGGCGGCCGCTGTTCGCGGTCGCGGCAAGGATCCGAGCCTGGAGGCCCTGTACCAGTGGACCCGCCTGCGCGACGGCGATCAGCCGACCAGTTTCGCGGCGATCGAGCGCTTCCTGCACGATCACCCGGGCTGGCCGGACGAGGCGACGCTGGTCGCCCGCGGCGAGGAACTGATGACCGGCGATGTCAGCCTGGCCCGGCGGCTCGCCTGGTTCGACAGGCATCCGCCGCGCTCCACCCAGGGCCGGATCGCGCATCTGGAGGCGGTCGCCAAGACCGCCGACGCGGCGACCGTGCAGGCCCTGGTCCGCGAGACCTGGCGCCATATCGAGCTCGGCAAGCGTGACGAGACCCTGTTCCTGAACCGGTACGGCAAGCATCTGCGCCAGATCGACCATATCGAGCGGCTGGACGAGATGCTGTGGCGCGGCCATTCGGGTGCCGCCCGCCAGGCGATGGACCACGTGCCCGACGGCTGGCGGAAGCTGGCCGACGCCCGCCTGCGGCTGCGCTACAAGCAGGCCGGCGTCGACGACGCCATCCGCCGGGTGCCGAAGGATCTGCAGGACGATCCGGGTCTGCATTACGAGCGGCTGCGCTGGCGTCGCCAGGCCGGCATGGAGATCGGCGCCCGCGAGCTGATGTTCGAGGCTCCGCCCTCGGCCGAATTCGCCGCGCTCTGGTGGCGCGAGCGGGCCTGGCACATCCGGGAGGCGCTCGACGACGGCAGGATCCAGGACGCCTACCTGCTGGCGGCCTCCCACAACCAGCGCTCCGGCGCCCCCTTCGCCGATGCCGAATGGCTGGCCGGCTGGATCGCCCTGCGCTTCCTGAACAAGCCGCAGGACGCGCTGCGCCACTTCACCCAGCTTCACGGCAACGTCTCGACCCCGATCAGCTCGGGCCGGGCCGCCTACTGGGCCGGCCGCGCCGCCGAGGCCCTGGGCAATCCGGATGCGGCCCGCGAGTGGTACGCCCGGGGCGCGGCCTTCCAGACCACCTTCTATGGCCAGCTCGCCGCCGCCCGCATCGGGGCGAAGCGGATCGCCCTGCCCGATCCGGCGGCGCCGGACGCCGCGGCGCGGGCCGCCTTCGCGGCCGATGACGAGGTACGAGCGGCGCGCGCGCTGCTGCGCCTGCGGCTGGACGGGACGGCGCGGCTGTTCCTGCGGCACCTGGCGGTCGCCAGCGACGACATCGACCGCTCCGCCCTCATCGCCGAGATGGCCGCCGATGCCGGAGAGCTCGGCACGGCCGTGTTCACCGCCCGGCGGGCGGCGACCGGGCGGATGATCCTGCCGGCCCTGGGCTATCCGCTGCTCGACCCGCTTCCGACCACGGGGCCGGAGCCGGCCTTCGTACACGCGATCATCCGCCAGGAGAGCAGTTTCGAGACGACGGCGATCAGTCGGGTCGGCGCCCGCGGGCTGATGCAGCTCATGCCCGGAACGGCCGAGATGACCGCCAAGTCGATCGGGCTGGAATACGACCTGGGCTCGCTGATCGCCCGACCGGACTACAACGTCCGGCTCGGCAGCACCTACCTGAAGCAGATGGTGGACCGGTTCAACGGCCACTACATCAAGGCGATCGCCGCCTACAACGCCGGGCCCGGCCGCGTCGTCTCCTGGGTAAGGGCCAACGGCGATCCGAGCGACCCGAGCGTCGATGTGATCGACTGGATCGAGCGCATCCCGTTCTCGGAGACCCGGAACTACGTCCAGCGGGTGCTGGAAGCGCTCCACGTCTATCGCGAACGCCTCGCCAACCATCACGATCAGGCGACCGCGCTGGCCGCCCTCTCCCCCAGCGCCCAGAAGGTCTGGTGCGTCTACTCGTGCGGCGTATTGTTGGACAATCAGCAGGCTGCGCTGAAACGCAACTGAGGGGGGCGACATGACCGACCGGTTCGAGGGTATCGAGGCCTGCGTCTTCGATGCCTATGGCACGCTGTTCGACGTCCATTCCGCCGTCGCACGCTGCCGCGAGGATTTCGGCCTCGAGGTCGAGCCGGCGCAGGTCATGTCCGACACCTGGCGGACCAAGCAGCTCAGCTATTCGTGGCTGCGCAGCCTGATGGGGCCGCAGCATTACGTGCCGTTCTGGGACGTCACCGGCCATGCGCTGGATTTCGCGCTGGAGACCGCGTTCCCCGGCGGCCCGCCGACCGGGCTGCGTCAGGCGCTGATGGACAGCTACCGGACCCTGGACACCTATCCGGAGGTGCTCGACGTCCTGCGGACGCTCAAGGCCGGCGGGATGAAGACGGCGATCCTGTCCAACGGGTCGCCGGACATGCTGGACAGCGTGTGCGTCAGCACCGGTTGCGCGGATCTGCTGGACGCGGTGCTGTCGGTCGACGAACTCGGCGTGTTCAAGCCGGACCCGCGGGTCTACCAGCTCGCCATGGCCGGGCTCGGCGTGTCCGATCCGGCGGCGATCAGTTTCCAGTCCTCCAATGCCTGGGACGCGGCGGCGGCCTCTGCCTTCGGCTTCCGCGTTGCCTGGTGCAACCGCTTCGGCCAGGCCCGCGAGCGGCTGCCCGGCACGCCGGACATCGAGCTGAAGACCTTGGAGCCGCTGCCCGGCATCGTCGGTCTGGGCTGACAGGGACCGGCGATGGTCGACTGCCGGGAGCGTTACGTCACCAGCCGGTCGGGGGCGCGGCTGTTCACCGCCGACTGGGGCGACCCGCTGGATCCGCGGGTGCCGGTCCTGGGCCTGCCGGGATATGCCCGGTCCACCAAGGATTTCGCGCATATCGCCGAGCGCATCGCCCCGCGGCGGCTGGTCAGCCTGGATTATCGCGGCCGGGGCCGCTCCGACTACGCCGAGGACCCTTCCGACTACGCGCCGCCGAAGATGGTCGACGACGTGCGCGCGGCGATGGTGGCGCTGGGCCTGCATCGGGTGGTGGCGATCGGCACCTCCTTCGGTGGCCTGATGGCCATGGCGCTGGCGGTGATCGCGCCCGGCTGCCTGAAAGCCGTCGTCCTCAACGACATCGGCGCCGACATTCCCGACGGCGGCGGCGAGTTCCTCATCGAGGTCATGGGCCGCGAGCGCCGGCCGGCCGACTGGGCGGCGGCGGCGGCGGAGATGCGTCGGATCCTGCCCGATCTGTCCTTCACCACCGAGGAGGAGTGGATCGCCTTCGCCAGGACAACCTATCGCGAGGAGCCGGACGGCAGCCTGCGCCAGGACTGGGATCCGGCGATCGTGAAGCCGCTGGCCGGGGACGAGGCGAAGGACGCCGATCTCTGGGCGCTGTTCGGCGCTCTGACGGCCAAGCCGGTGCTGCTGGTGCGCGGCGGCCGGTCGATCGTCCTGACGGCGGAGACGGCGGCGGAGATGGCGCGCCGGCACCCGGCGATGGAGACGGTGACCCTACCGGAAGTCGGCCACGCGCCGATCCTGAACGAGCCGCCGGCGCGCGAGGCGCTGGAGCGGTTTCTGGCAAGGTATTAGGGCTCCACTTCGTCTTCCCGGCCTTGCGCCGGGATCGAGGAAAGGTGCCGCTGGAACGCCAGGGATCCGAAACCGACCGCTCCGGCACGCGGCGGGCTGGGTCCCGGGGCGGGCCCGGGAAGACCGGAACTTGTCTAGGAAGTCTGTCGGCCGCCCTTCGACACGTCGCCCCGAGCAGCCCCCGGATCCAATCCGGGGCGAGTCGAAGGGTCGGCGGCTTCACATCTCCAGCACCACCTTGCCCACCACCTTACGGTCGGAGATCACCGCCATGGCCTCGGCCATCTGCTCCAGCGGGAAGGTCGCCATCACGTTGGCGGACAGCCTGCCCTCTGCATGCAGGCGGAAGATCTCGGCCTGGGCCTCGGCCATGCGCTCGGGCGTGCGGTCGCGGTAGTCCGACCATTGCAGGCCGGTGACCGCGATGTTCTTCACCAGCAGATAGTTCGCCTTGATCACCGGAATGCGCCCGGCCGCGAAGCCGACCACGACCATGCGGCCGCACCAGGCCAGCGCCCGCATCGCCGCGTCGAACGGGTCACCGCCCAGCGGATCGATGCAGACATCCGCGCCCTGGCCGCCGGTCGCCGCATGGACCTGGTCGCGCAGCCCGTCGCGCAGGTTCTCCACCGACAGGTCGATGATGTGATCGGCCCCGGCCTGACGCGCGGCGTCGGCCTTGGACATCGTGGAGACACCCGCCAGCGCGGTGCCGCCCAGCGCCTTCACCAGTTGGATCGCCGCCATGCCGACCCCGCCGGTGGCGCCGAGGACCAGCACGGTCTCGCCGGGCTTGAACCCGCCGCGGTCGAGCAGCGCGAACCAGGCGGTCTGATAGACCAGCCCCATCGCGGCGGCGCCGGTGAAGGCCATGCCGTCGGGCATGGCGAAGCATTGTTCGACCCCGGCCACCACATGCTCGGCGAAGGCGCCGTATTCCATCTGCGCCATTACCCGGTCGCCCGGCTTCCAGGCGGTCACGCCGTCGCCGACCGCGGTGATCTCGCCGGCCAGTTCCTTGCCGGGGATGAACGGCAGCGGCGGCTTGACCTGGTACTTGCCCTCGACCACCAGCAGGTCCGGATAGTTCACCCCGGCCGCCCGGGTGCGGATCGCCACCTGGTCCGGCCCCGGCACGGGCGACGGCATGTCCTTGACCACCGCCGTCTGCGGGGCGCCGAACGCCTCCATCATCACTGCGCGCATGGGACTAGTCCTTCAATAGATCGGCATTGGCGTCCCCCAGGGCCGGGAACGACTGTCCCCCCTCGGGATCGCGGTAGATCGGGGCGATCGGCGGCGGCAGCGGGGTCATCGACGTGTCGCCGGCCTGCATGGTGCCGGCGAACAGGCCGCGCTGCTGGAAGTGCGGGTCCTCGGCGGCTTCCGAGAGCGACTTCACCAGGGTGACGCAGGCATCGATGCCGTCGAAGGCCACTAGCCAGTCGGCGCTGGTCCGAGAGGCGATGATCGCGCGGACCTCCTGGGTCGTGGCCTTCGGATCCTTCGCGTCGTCGCGCAGGGCCGGGGCGAGGTTGATCACCTCGCAGAAATTGGCCCAGAACTTCGGTTCCAGCGGCGCGCAGGCGAGCCACCGGCCGTCGGCGCAGCGATAGACCTGGTAGCGCGGCGTGCCGCCTGTGACCAGTTCCCCGCCCGGCTTCGGGTCGCCCTTGCCGGCCGCCCGCTCGCCCAGCGCCCAGTAGCCCCAGGCGAAGAGGTTGTCGCCCATCGCCACGTCCAGATAGGCGCCCTCGCCGGTCTTCTCCGCCTCGCGCAGGGCCAGCAGGATGGAGATCACAGCCGGCATGGTGCCGCCGCCGATATCCGCCACCAGCACCGGCGGCAGGACCGGATCGCCCCGGCTGTCGGCGCCCAGGTTCAGCATGCCGGTCTCCGACATGTAGTTCAGATCATGGGCGGCGAGCTTCGCTTTCGGGCCGGTCTGCCCGAAACCGGTGATCGAGCAGTAGACGATGGCCGGGTTCAGCGCCTTGACCGTCTCGTAACCCAGGCCCAACCGGTCCATCACGCCCGGCCGGAACTGTTCCACGAGCACGTCGGCATCCTTGATCAGGTCCTTCACCCGCGCGACCGCCGCCGGATCCTTCAGGTCGACGGCGAGCGAGCGCTTGCCCCGGTTCAGCAGGGCGAAATTGACGCCGCTGTCCTGCGTCACCATCGGTGGATAGGCCCGCATGTCCTCGCCGCTGCCGGGCCGTTCCAGCTTGATCACCTCGGCCCCGGCCTCGGCCAGGATCAGGGTCGCCATCGGTCCGGGCAGCAGGGTCGAGAAGTCGATCACCCGCACCCCGGCCAGCGGCTTTCGCGGCTTCTGCGGCATGGGCGCCATCAGGAGATCCCCCGCTGCGCCCGCTTCTTCGCCACCCGCGCCCGGCGCGCCGGGGCGTAGTGCTTGGTGCCGTAGACCTCGAACAGCGCCTGGGTGACGTCGTGGTGGTGGTGCAGGCCGGTCCGCTCCAGCAGCTCGATCGGGCCTTCGGGATAGCCCAGGCCCAGCTTCACGGTGAGATCCATGTCGTCGGCGGTTGCGAGCCCCTCGTCCAGCTTGGCCAGCGCCTCGTTGTAGTAGGGCCGGATGAGGCGATCGAGGATGCGGCCGGCGAAGTCGAAGCATTCGGAGACCTGCAGCCCGGCGCCCTCCAGCACCATCCGCGCAGCCTCCAGGGCGGCCGGATCGGTATGCGGCTGGCGCACCAGCTCGACCAGGTCGGAGGGTGCCCCGTCGCCGACGCGGAAGCGGGCGAAGCCGATGGTGTTGGAACCCTCCTCGCCCCGGCTCTCCCCGGTCACCTCGCCTAGGGTCTCGGTGGTGAGCTCGACCAGGATGGCGGTGCGCGACGGGTCTTCCTGCCACGCGGTGATGGCCCCGGAGCCGATATAGGCGACGACCTCGCCCTCCCCGCCGGCGCCGGCCAGGAAGGGGTGGTCCTCGGGGAACGACCGGCTGTCGCCGGTATCGACGATCGAATAGCTGACCATGGCTCAGGCCCCGTACATCTTGTCGCTGTCATAGGTGAAGAAGCCGCGCCCGGACTTGCGCCCGAGATGGCCCGCCGCGACCATCCGGTGGAGCAGCGGCGGAGCGGCGCAGCGCGGGTCGTGGGTGACGCCGTAGAACGCGTCGCAGAGCAGCACCTGGGTGTCGAGCCCGATCAGGTCGAGCAGCTCGCACGGCCCCATCTTGTAGCCCAGCCCGGCCTTGATCGCCCGGTCGATATCGGCCGGCTCGGCCACGCCCGCCTCGATCAGGCGGATGACGTCGTTGTTAAACGGCACCAGGAAGTAGTTGAGGATGAAGCCCGGCGCGTCCTTGGTCTTCACCGGCTTCTGCCCCAGCGCCTCGCAGAACGCCCAGGCGGCGGCGAAGGTGGTGTCCGAGGTGTTCAGCCCCGGCGACATCTCCACCAGCTTCATGAGCTGGGCCGGCAGACAGAAATGCATGCCCACCACCCGGTCCTCGCGGCCGCAGCCCGACGCGATCTGGGTGATCGACAGGGTGGAGGTGTTGGAGGCGAACAGGGTGTGCTCCGGGCAGACCTTGTTGAGCTTGGCGAACAGCTCCTGCTTGACGGCCAGGTTCTCGAACACCGCCTCGATGACGATGTCGCACTCGGCGAGGCCGTCCAGTTTGTCGGTGGTCTTGTAGGCGGCCAGGGCGGCATCGACCTGCTCCTGGGTCAGCTTGCCGCGCTCCACCGATTTGGCGAGGAAGGCCGCCGTCTGGCCCCTGGCCCGCTCCAGCGCCTTGGTGTTGGTGTCGTATAGCACGGTGCGGTACCCGGCGCGGGCCGCCACGATGGCGATCCCCGCCCCCATGGTCCCCGCCCCGCACACGCCGACGGTCTGGATGGTTGTCATGCGAACCTCTCGATCTTCAATCTGTCCGTCATCCTGACGAAAGTCAGGATCGAGGCTGTGGCGCCGGAATCATGATCCTGACTTGCGTCAGGATGACGGCGGGGCTTCTGCGAGACCCCTACTCCTTCCGCGCAAAACTGCGGCCGATGAGCTGGCGGTGGATCTGGTTGGTGCCTTCCCAGATCTGGGTGATCTTCGCATCCCGCATCAGCCGCTCGACCCGGTAGTCCTGGCAGTAGCCGTAGCCGCCGTGGAGCTGCACCGCCTCGTCGGCGATCCGCATGGCCAGGTCGGAGCCGCGCATCTTCAGCATCGACGCCTCGATGCCGAAATCCGTCGCCCCGGCGTCCACCATCCGCCCGACCTTCCACAGCCACGCCTCGCACATGGCGAGATCGGTGGCGAGGTCGGCAAGGGTGAACTGGATGCCCTGGAACTCGACGATCCGCCGGCCCGACTGGCGGCGGTCGTTGATGTAGTCGATCGCGTCCTCGAACGCCGCCCGGGCGATGCCGAGCGCATGGGCGGCCACGCTGGGCCGCGATTTGTTCAGCGAGGACAGCAGGATCCGCAGGCCGTCGCCCGGCTCGCCGATGATGTTCTCGCGCGGGATCTTCATGTCCTCGAAGGACAGCGCCACCGTGGGAGCCGCCCGGTGGCCCATCTTCTCCTCCTTGCGGAGCACCTCCAGGCCGGGCGTGTCCTTGTCGACCACGAAGGCGGTGATCGACTTGCGCGGATCGTCGATCTCGCTCCACTTGCCGAAGACCAGCAGGTGGTCGGCCACGTTGCCGTTGGAGATGAAGGTCTTGCCGCCGTTCACCACCACGCTCTCGTTGCCGTCCGGGGTGATGCGGGTCTTCATGCCGGTGGCATCCGATCCGGCGGTCGGCTCGGTGATGCAGAGCGAGCCGATACCGCCGGCGGCGATGGTCGGCAGGATGCGCTGCTTCTGCGCCTCGGTACCGAAATCCATCACCGGCTTCATGCCGTGGAAATTGGTTGCCCAGATGATGCCGGTCGACGCACAGGCCTTGGAGATCTCCCGCACGCAGGCGAGATAGACCGTATAGGACAGGCCGAGCCCGCCGTATTCCTCCGGCACGAACATGGCGTTCATGCCGAGCTCGGTCATCTCGGCGATGTTGTCGGCCGGATAGGTGCCGTTGCGGTCGTGTTCGGCGGCGCGCGGCGCGATCTTCTCGGTGGCGAGCTGGCGCACGCTGTCCAGCACCATGGCCTCGTCCTCGGGCAGGTCGAGGCTGGCGTCCAGGCGGTCGAGTACGGTGGCCATCAGCGATCCTTGAAGGTCGGTTTGCGCTTCTCGACGAAGGCGGCGAGGCCCTCGTCGGCATCCTCGGTGCGGAAGGACAGGGTGGACAGGTCCGCCTCCACCTTCAGCCCCTCATGGATCGGCAGGTCCAGGGCGCGGGTCACCGCCTCCTTGGCGAAGCTGATGGCCGGCAGGCCGTAGCGGGTCACCTCGCCCAGGAAGCCGGTCGCCTCGGCCAGCGGATCGGCCGTCTCGGCCAGCCGGTTCACCAGGCCGATGCGGTGCGCCTCCTCGGCGTCGACGGTGCGGCCCGTCAGGATCATCTCCAGGGCCCGGCCCTCACCGATCAGGCGCGGCAGGCGCTGGGTCCCGCCATAGCCCGGGATCAGGCCCAGCTTGATCTCCGGCAGGCCCATCTTCGCCGTCGGCACCGCCATGCGGAAGGTGCAGGCCAGCGCCATCTCCAGCCCGCCGCCGAAGGCGAAGCCATTGATCAGCGCCAGCGACGGGATCTCCAGGGCGGCGATCTTGGCGAAGGTCGCCTGTCCCGCCTCGGCCCCGCGCTTCTGGGCCATCAGGTCACGGCCCATCAGCTCCTTGATATCGGCACCGGCACAGAACGCCTTCTCGCCCGCCCCGGTGATCAGCAACCCGCGGGCCGAGGAATCACGGACCTCGTCCAGTTTCTCAGATATATCGGATATCAGACTGAAATTAAGCGCATTCAACGCCTCCTGACGGTCGATGGTCAGGGTGGCGATCCCCTCGGACAGGGCCAGGGTCACGGTCATCGTTTCCTCACTCCTCAGGCGTCTTCGGGCACCTTGAACCGGCAGGGCTCGGGCGCGATCCGCCCCGACTTCGCCCAGTCCGCCAGCTCGCGCTTCAGGATCTTGCCGCTGGGGGTCAGTGGAAAGCTGTCCATCACCAGGAAGTATTCCGGCATGTCGTATTTCGACAGGCCCACGGCGTAGAGATGGTTCAGGACGGTCGCCGCGTCGGGCGCGTCGCCGCTCGGCAGGACCGCCAGGGCCAGCTTCTCGCCGAGCCGCTCGTCCGGCACCGGGAAGGCCGCCGCCTTGGCGATGTCCGGGTGCTTCACCGCCAGGTCTTCCACCCGGGCGGGGAAGATGTTGTGGCCGCCGCGGATCACCACGTCCTTCAGGCGCCCGACGATGGACAGGTTGCCGTTGCCGTCGAGCACGCCGAGATCGCCGGACAGGAACCAGCCGTCCCGGTTGAACGAACCCTCGGTGGCCGCCTGGTTGTCGAAATAGCCGAGCATCAGGGCCGCACCCTTGCCGCCGATCTCGCCGATCGTGCCGGCAGGCACCTCCTCGTCCCGGTTCTCCTGGGAGAAGATCCGGACCTGGTAGCCGGCCCCGCCGCGCCCGCAGGTGGCGCAGATCGTCGCCTCGTCGTCGACCGGGTGGGTGTACTGGTGCGAGGAGTTCTCGGTCATGCCGTAGATGTTCTGCGGCCGCACGCCCTGGCGCACGAAGCGCTCGGCCACGGCCGGCGGGATCGGCGAGCCGGCCATGTAGAACAGGTTCACAGAGCCGAGCTTCTCGATGCCGCGCCGGGCCTGCTCCGCCTGGATGTCCATGGCATGGGTCGGCACGCCCATGACGTAGGTCGCCCCGGTCTCGATCATCCAGTCCAGGCGCGACAGCCCGGGGGCCGGGTCGTCGATGATCAGTTCCATCCCGGCGACCAGCCACTGGCCGACCGCCACCCAGGCGATGTGATGGCTGAGCGGCGACAGGGTCAGCAGCACGGTGGACGTATCGTGGTGCCAGTCCTTCACCAGATCGCGGCAGTTGGTCAGCAGCGAGTTGTCGGAATGCATCACCCCTTTCGGCCGCCCGGTGGTGCCGCTGGTGAAGGCGAGATAGCAGATGCTGTCCGGGTTCGGGTCCGGCTCCCGCAGGGTGCGCGGCGCGGTGCCGATCTTCGGCAGATCGCCCTCCACGCGCTGCGGCGGCAGGACGAAGACCTTGCGCATCGCCTCCAGCCCCTGCAGCGCGGCGACGGGATCGTGCCGGTCGGTATCCGCCCCCCATCCGGTCTCCACAACCGCCGCCGTCGCCCCGACCCGCTCCAGCAGGCCGGTGATCTCCTCCACCGTGTAGTTGCGGTGAAGCGACGGGTTGCAGACATAGCCGTTGCGCGAACAGGCCAGGAACGAGGCCACGACCTCGACCCGGTTCGATGCCCAGAGGGCCACCCGCTCGCCGGTGACCACGCCGGCCTCGTGCAGGCTGTCGGCGATGGCGTCGACCCAGTCCTTCAACTGCCCCCAGGTCAGGTGGCGGGACGAATCCCGCACCGCCTTGGCGTCCGGACGCGCCGCCGCATGCTTGGTCAGCAGGGCGTAGAAGGTCTCGTCATGCCACAGCCCGGCCTCGTAGTAGCGTCGGGCGGTGGCCGGGTCGTGCAGGGTGAGAAGCCGGCTCATCGCGCCGCCCTCAGTGGCCGAACTTGTCCGGATCGGGCGTGCGGCGCTCACCGAAGGCCTTGGACAGCTCCTGGCTCTCCTCGGTCTTCAGGTACAGCTTCAGCAGCATGTCGTGGGAGACACGGCCCAGGCCGCCGACGCCGCCATGGCGGGCCAGGAAGGCGTGCTTGATGCCGGCCAGCGCCAGCGGACCGCGCTCGGAGATCGACATCGCCCAGGCGCGGGTCTCCTCGCGCAGCGTGTCGTCGGGCACCATACGGTTGATCAGGCCCCAGTCCAGCGCCTCGGCGGCGGAGAGCTTGCGGTTGGTGTACCACATCTCCTTCGCCCGCTTCTTGCCGATGGCGTCTTCCAGGTACCAGGTGCCGTAGCCGGCGTCGAAGCTGCCCATCATCGGGCCGACCTGGCGGAACACCGCGCTTTCCTTGGCGATGGTCAGGTCGCAGACGGTGTGCAGCACGTTGCCGCCGCCGACGGCAAAGCCGTTGACCATGGCGATCACCGGCTTCTGCAGCTTGTCGATCGCGTCGTACATCTCCAGCGTCGGCAGCACGCCGGCATAGAGGTTGGTGTCCTCCATCCCGTCCTTGCGGCCGCCGATGCAGAAGAACTTCTCGCCGGCACCGGTCAGCACCACCACGCGGGTGCGGGTTTCGCGGCGGATCTGCTCGATGCAGTCGCGGATCTCAACGCAGGTGACGGGGGTGAACATGTTCCCGTCTTCCGGCCGGTTGATGGTGATCCAGCCGATGGGGCCGTCTTCCTCGTACAGGATGGTCTCGAACGTCTGGGACATGCGTCTCTTCCCTTGGGATGGTGTTCTTCAGAGAGTCGGGGTCAGCTATCGCCGAGCCAGTCGGCGCGGATATCGGTCTCGTGGGCGCCGAGGTCGGGCGGGGCGCGGCGCGGCGTGTTGGCCCGGCCGTCGATCTGCACGCCCGTGCCGACCTGGGGCGACGGGCTCTTGCCCTCCCGCGCGATGGTATAGAGGAAGCCGCGCTCGTACAGATGGCGATCGGCGCAGACCTCGTCGACCCGCTGGATCGGACCGGCAGGGACCTTGTTGGCATCGAACAGGTCGAGCCACTCGGCGCGCGGCCTTGTCTTCAGGATCGCCTGGATCTCCGCCACCAGCTCGGCGCGGACCTCGCGGCGGCCGGCATTGGTCGCCGTCGCCGGATCCTCGCCGCGCCCGGCATCTCCCACCGCCTGCCAGAAGCGGCGCCAGATCGCATCATTGCCGAGGCCCAGGGTCATCGGATCGTCGGCGGTGTCGAACACCTGGTAGATCGCGATCACGCTGTCCCGGGCGCCGGAGCGGGCCGGCACCTCGCCGGAACCGAGATAGCTGGCGATGCGCGGCACCATGAACCGGGTCATACTCTCGACCATGGACACGTCGACCACGGCCCCCTGCCCCGTGCGGCCCTTGCGCACCAGGGCTGCCGCGACGGCCAGCGCCAGGTCGTGGCCGGCCAGCAGGTCGGCGGCGGGCGTTCCGACCTTCTGCGGCGGGCTGTCCGGCTCGCCGGTCAGGTCCATGACGCCGGAATAGCCCTCGGCGATCAGGTCGTAACAGGGCTTGTCCTTGCGCTCGCCGGTCAGCCCGAAGCCGGTGACCGAGGCGACGATCACCCCGGGATTGAGCTTCTGCAGGGAAGCCGGATCGGTCTTCAGCTTCTCCTGCACCCGCGGCACCTGGTTCAGCACCACCACGTCGGCGACGGCCACCAGCTTCTCGAACAGGGAGCGACCCGGATCGACCGTGTAGTCGATGGCTACACTGCGCTTGTTCCGGTTGACCGACATGAACCACAGGGAGTCGCCGTCCAGGAACGGCGGGCCCCAGGCGCGGGCGTCGTCGCCGCTGCCGGGCCGCTCGATCTTCACCACGTCGGCGCCGTAATCCGCCAGCAGCAGCGTGGCGTAGGGTCCGGCGATGGACGTGGTCAGGTCCAGCACCCGCACCCCATCGAGCAGGTCGAACGGCGCGCCGGTCGGCGCCGCGGGCAGATCGTCCAGCGGAAGTCTCGGTTCGGTCATGGGCATTTCCTCCGCCGCGCTATCCGCAACCCGCGTGCCAGTCGGGAGAGCCGCGGAAACCCTGGGACCGGAACACGGATATGTTCTCGACGCGGACAGTCGGATTTTCTACTGTGCGCAACATGGACACATCGCCCAGCATCCGCCTTCTCGGCCCCGACGGGTCCCTGCTCTTCGCCGACGGCGCCCGCCTACCCGACGCCGTGGATCGCGCGCTTGCCAAGGCGCCGTCCGATCGCCGGATCTGGAGCGTCGATCTCGGCGACACGGTCTGGTCGGTGCTCTCGCGCCATGCCGACAGCGGCGTCGCCCTGCATCTGGTCTGGCCGGCCGGAGCCGAGGACCCGGTGGTCGACTTTGCCGCCAGCGTCGACTTCGCCCACGAGATCATGGCGCATTTCCTCACCAACCCCTACGAGGCGATCACCGTAGTCGATGCCCAGGGCCTGCTGCGCTGGGTCAGTCCGGTCCATGCCCGCTTCTTCGGGATGAAGCGCGGCGAGGGCCTGGGCCTGCCGGCGGAGGAGGTGATCGAGAACACCCGCCTGCCGGAGGTGGCGCGGTCCGGCCGGGCGCAGATCGGCCGATTGCAGGAGATGAACGGCGTCGCCCGCATCGTCAGCCGCTTTCCGATAAGCCGAGACGACCGCACCGTCGGCGCCATCGGCCAGGTGATGTTCAAGGGCCCGGACCAGGCGCTCGAATTCGGCCGCGAGATCGCCAAGCTGCGGGCCGAGGTGGATTATTACCGCCGGGAGCTGGAGGAGATGCGTCCGCGCCCGGCCGATCTGGAGGCGATCATCGGCGACAGCCCGCCGATCCGCAAACTGAAGGCCGATATCGCCCGCGTCGCCCCGCTGGACATCTCCGTGCTGATCCGCGGCGAGAGCGGGACCGGCAAGGAGCTGGTCGCCCGCGCGCTGCACGGCCAGTCGAACCGGGCCGCCAAGCCCCTGGTGGTGCTGAATGCCGCAGCCCTGCCCGCCACCCTCGTGGAAGCGGAGCTGTTCGGCTACGAGCCCGGGTCGTTCACCGGGGCCGACAAGCGCGGCCGCTCGGGCAAGTTCGAACTGGCCGACAAGGGCACCCTGTTCCTCGACGAGATCGGCGACATGGGCATCGACATCCAGGCCAAGGTGCTGCGGGTGCTGGAGGAAGGCACCTTCGAGCGGCTCGGCGGCCACCGCTCGCGCAGTGCCGACTTCCGGCTGGTCACCGCCACCAACCGGCCGGTGGAGCGGATGATCGAGGAGGAGGATTTCCGCGCCGATCTGTATTTCCGCATCGGCGCCATCACCCTGTGGCTGCCGCCGCTGCGCGACCGGGCGGCCGACATTCCGGCCCTGGTGCGCACCTTCCTCGCCCGCACGGTGAAGCGCCACAACCTGCCCAGCCGGGGGGTGCGGGCCGACGCCATGGCGCTGCTGACCGCCCACCCCTGGCCCGGCAACGTGCGCGAGCTGTTCAACACGGTGCAGAAGGCGGCGATCTTCTGCGACGGCGAGGAGCTGACCCCGGCCGACCTGTCCGACCTGGTGGGCGAGGAGCCGCAGCCCGACCCGGCGGCATCGCTGGAGCGGCAGTTGCGGGCGCTGGAGGAGCGGCTGATCGCTGAGGCGCTGGACCGGGCCGAAGGCAACAAGAAGCGCGCCGCCGAGGCGCTGGGGATCAGCCGGACGTATCTCTACAAGCGGCTCGGCGAGATGGCGGGGTAGAGCGCGCCCCGCCCCGCCCTTCGACACGCCCCGGCCATGGGCCGGGGCTGCTCATCCTGGAGACCTTTGCGTGGTAGGCGGCGATGCTGTTTGGTTTGGGTGGTGATGGTGTTTGGTGGCGTTGGCGCGCGGTTAGCCCGTGAGGTTTTGGTCGTTGGTGGGTATTTTGTGGGCTGTTCGTAGCCTTCTGGCGGGCTCAAGTCGCACGGAGGGTGTCGAGACGTCGTAGGTTGTAGGCGATGCAGGCCAGGGTGAAGGTGACCTGGTTTCTGATCAGGCTGAAATGCGGAACGCGCTCCAGCCGATAACTGCGCTTCAGGGTGCCGAACAGCTTCTCGACCTGGCGGCGCGGGGCGATCAGGCGGTGGTTGCGCGCAACCTCCTCGTCACTCAGAGGCCGGTTGGAGCGGGCACGCCGCATGATGCCGTCAGCGATGCCGCGCTCGGCGAGGGTGTGGCGCAGGGCAGCGGCGTCATAGCCGCGATCGCCATAGACCATGGCCTCGTCGCCCTGGATCAGCGCCGCGGCGACATCGACCTCCTGGCGGTTGGCCGGCGACAGCAGCACCCGGCGCACCAGGCACGAGCCCAGGTCCACCGCCACATGCAGCTTGTAGCCGAACTGGAAGCGGCGGCGCTCGTTGTTGGTGCCGAACCGCGCATCCGGATCGGCCGGGCTGATCTTGTCCTCCTTCATCGTCGGCCGCCGGGCAGCACTGCTCACCAGGCTGGCGTCGATCAGCGTGCCCTGACGCACCACCGCGCCGCACAGATCCAACTGCCGCGCCAGCTCCCCCATCAGCGCGTCGAGACGCCCCTCCCGGCTCAACCGGTCGCGGAAGCGGTGGATCGTCGTGTGGTCCGGCGTCGGGTCCGACAGGCTCAGGCCCACGAAGCGCCGGAACGACAGCCGGTCCGCCAGCGCCTCCTCCATCGCCGGATCCGACAGCGCGTACCAGCGCTGCAGCAGCAGAACCTTGAACATCGCAAGCGGCGGATAGGCCGGCTCGCCCCGACGCGAGCGATACACGCTCTCCAGCACTCCCGCGAAACCCGACCAGTCGATCAGCGCATCGATCCGACCAAGACGATCACCTGACCCAGAACGACCCGCCTCTAAACCAGCCTCTGCAAAACCAAGTTGACCGATCTGCTTGCGTGACATCGACCGCTCCCTAGCCAAACAAGCTGAAGCGAATCACATCATGGTCATCCGCGCAAAGGTCTCCAGGGTGAGGTCTGAGAGAGGCGATCAGGACTCTACGGCCTCACCCTGCACCTAATATTTCCGACCTCACCCCGTCCCTTCCCTTACGGACCTCACCCTGAGCAGGAGCGCAGCAACGTGTCGAAGGGTCAGCCGTGCAATGCGAACAGCATGCCGTACAGACCGCTCTCGATGTTCCGCGCGCCGCGGTCGGCGAGGCCCTCGACGATGCCAGCCTCCACCAGCGCCGCCTCGACGAAGGCCCGCTCCGTGCCCTCCACCACGGCGGTGAAGGGCGCCTTGCCGTCCTTGCCGGCGCGGATCGACTGCTCGGCGGTCTTCGCCAGAGAGCGGTCCATATCGGCCTGCCAGTGCTGCACCCGGGTGATGCCCTCGCGGGTGCGCAGGTCGTGCAGCGCGGTGCCGGCGAGCCAGCGGGCGATCTCCTCGCCGTCGCCCGCCCCCGGATCGTAGCGCACGGTGGCGATCACCGAGCCGAGCGCCTCGCCGCTGGAGAACCGCACCCGGCTGGTGGCCCGCACGAAATTGCGGAAATGCCCCATCATCCGACTGGTCCACTCGGTCGGATGGTCGAGCGCGTGGCGGTAGGCCGGGTCGTCGAAACAGGCCATGCTGTCGACGTCGTAGACCGCCAGGTACTTGTGCTTGCCGCGGCCGATCTTGCGGTAGCGCCGGCCGTTGCGCCAGCCGGGCATGCCGACCCGCTCGGGGATGTGCTCGCGGTGGTACCACTCGCTGAATTCGGCGTCGCCCTCGGAGGCGGTGTCGCCCCAGACCGCCATGGCCGCATCGGTCATGCGTCTCTCCTCCCTGCTGTCGTCTTTTTGGTTGGTTCAGGCCGCGTCGATGCGCCGGGTCGGACCTTCCGGGTGGTCCGGCGTGGCGGCGGGAATGACCGGCACCTCGCGGGCGTCCTTGGGCCGGCGGTCGGGCGGGGTGACGATGCCGCCGGACACCACCATCTTGATCCCCTCCTCCACGGTCATCGACAGCACGTGGCAGTCCTCGCGCGGGACGAAGAGCAGGAAGCCGGAGGTCGGGTTCGGCGTGGTCGGCAGGAACACGTTGACCACGTCGTCGGCGGTCAGGTTCTGCACCTCGCCGACCGTGTCGCCGGTCAGAAAGCCCAGCGCCCAGATGCCCCGGCGCGGATACTCGATCATCACGACCTGGCGGAACGCCTTGGACTGCTGCGCCAGCACGGTCTCCAGGATCTGCTTCAGCGCGCTGTGCACGTTGCGGATCACCGGCATGCGTGCCATCAGCCGTTCCGACAGGCTGACCAGCCAGCGCCCGACCAGCCCCGCGGTGAAGGCGCCGATGATCGTCAGCACGACGATGGCTACGATCACCCCGAGGCCGGGGATGCCGAACGGCAGGTAGGTCTCCGGATTGTAGCGGGCCGGGATCAGCGGCGTGACCTGATTGTCGATGAAATCGATGATCAGCCAGGCCAGATACAGGGTTATGCCGATCGGCGCCGTCACCAGGACCCCGGCGAAGAAATATGTCCTCAGACGGGCAAACAGCGAGACCTTCATGCTGGGCGCCATGTGCGGCGGCCTCCTCTACGCGAATAATCGGATCGGCAATCACGATAATCTAGGGAGCCCGGTGCCGTGCCGCCAGGGTCCGCGACGAATTCCGTGTGCGGTGCAAAACAAGCGCCAGCTTAGCCGCAAGCGTTCGTGCCGCACAATCGCCCCTCCTGTTTCCGGGCACTCATGGCGACCGGAGATACCGCCATGCTTCGACCGGAATAAGGCATGGATTCATTGTCCTTAGGACAAACTACCCGTGGCGGGGGCCGTCACCGTCCTGCACACTCGCGCCATGACAACCGCTCCCACCGCCTTCGGCGCCGACCTCCGTCCGCTCTTCCAGTTGGAAGACGGTCCCGTCCACCTCAATCACGGTTCGTTCGGCGCGACGCCGCGCGCGGTGCTCGAAGCCCAGCGCGACTGGCGCGACCGGATGGAGGCGGAGCCGAGCCGGTTCATGGAGTTCGAGTTCCGCCCCGCCCTGCGCGCCGCCGCCGCCAGGCTGGCCCCGTATGTGGGGGCGAAGGCCGACGACCTCGCCATGGTGGAAAACCCGACCCAGGCGGTGAACGCGATCCTGCGCTCGCTCGACCTGAAGCCGGGCGACCGCATCCTGATCAACGACCAGACCTACGGCGCGGTGCGCAACACGGTGCGGTTCGTGTGCAGCATGACCGGTGCCGAGATCGCCGAGTGGACGCTGCCCTTTCCGGCGCAGTCGCCCGAGCAGGCCCAGGCGTCGTTCAAGACGGCCCTGGCGCAGAGCAAGCCGCGCGTGGCGATCATTGACCACGTCACCTCGCCCACGGCGCTGGCCCTGCCGGTGGAGAGCATGACGGCGGCGGCCCGGGAGGCCGGCGCGCTGGTGCTGATCGACGGCGCCCATGCCCCCGGCATGATGGGGCTCGATATCGAGGCGCTCGGGGCCGACTGGTACACCGGCACCTGCCACAAATGGCTGTTCGCGGCCAAGGGCTGCGCCTTCCTGTGGGCCGGTCCGCGGGTGATCGACCGCCTGCACCCGGCGGTGGTCAGCCACGGCTATCTCGCGGGCTTCCACGAGGAGTTCGACTGGGTCGGCACCCGCGACGGCTCGGCCCAGCATGCCTTGCCGGCGGCCCTGGATTTCGTCGACCGGTTCGGTGTGGAGGCGATCCGCACCCACAACCATGCGCTGGCCATGGCTGCCGGACGCCGCTTGGCCAGTGCCTGGGGCACGGAGATGGGGCAGCCGGAGAGCATGGTGGGCTCGATGGTGATGGTGCGGCTGCCCGACGGCTACGGCACCGGGGCGGAGACCGCCTACGAGCTGCGGATGCGTCTGCTGCGCGAGGACCGGATCCAGACCCGGGTGAACCCGCTGGCCGGCGGGCTCTATGTCCGGGTGTCGAGCCAGATCTACAACGATATCGCCGAGATCGACGCCCTGGCGGATGCTGTGCTCGCCAAGCGACCGAATGCCTGACCCGTCATTCCGGCGTTAGAGGGTCAGTTCAGCTTGTGGCGGAATTTGCGCTCGAGCTCGCGCAGGATCTCCACGCGTCGCTTGCCGCCGTTCTCCAGAGCCAGCTTGAACAGGCGGGAGGCCTCGTTCTCCGGCTCCGGCGGTGTCTGTCCGATCTGAACCATGGCGGCGCGCTGGGCGCGGGCCAGCACGTCCGGGTCGATCTTCTGCCGGACCGCACGCAGGATCTTCAGGGCCTTGTCGCGCTCGCTCATGATCCGAGTATGGCCGAATCGCGGGCGGGCGACAATGGAGCGCGGGGTCGGCGGGTGACGGGCCTCAGAAGAACTTGGTGACGAAGGCCGCGGCCAGCGCGTTGTCGACGATCTTGGTCACCACCGCCTCCGCCCGTCCCTTGATCTGTTTATCGTTGTACATCGCGTTGATTTCGAAGCGGAATCGCTGGCCGGAGATCACGATGTCCTTATCATAGGGATCCAGGATGAAACCCTTGTCGTTGATGTCCCGAATATTAAAGACAAATTTGTCGATTTTGACGACGCCCTTGGATTCGGCTTTTTTCGGGTTGCCCATCACCTTCGGTCGGACGGGCTTCTTCTTGTCTTTGTTGACCTTCAGAAAGTCGAACATCGCCGGACTCCCACGCCCTCGCGTCGTTAACGCTTTTGCAATATACGATGCCTGGAGGATCGTGGAAAGCGTGTAGCCACGCGCGCCGGGGCGCCGAAGTAAAGCCCGATAAATCGTCCGGTATTAGAGCAGTACTCGTATGAAATGCGCCCCGGTCCGGCATGACGTCGCGGCCGGCGGACTGCCGGAAGACTGATCTGGAAGATGGGACTGGTCGACAAAGGCGGGAATGGTGAGCGCGACAGGGTTCGAACCTGTGACCGTCTGATTAAAAGTCAGATGCTCTACCAACTGAGCTACGCGCCCGCCAAGGGTGGCCGGAAGCTAGGCAGCACGCCCCGCCGGGTCAAGTAAAAGCGGACACAAAACCGTATCCTTTTCCCTGAACCGGCTGGGACCGCCGCCCCCCGGACCGCTACCCGGTGAACGGTCCGGTCTGCTTCGCCTGGCTGTCCTTCGCCGGGTCGCCGTCGAACCGGTGCATCACCCGCTCGGCCACGCGGGCGGAGACGAACTCGGTGATCTCGCCGCCCAGCCGCCCGATCTCCTTCACGAAGCGCGAGGAGATGAACTGGTGACGGTCCGAGGCCATCAGGAAGGTGGTCTCGATCTTCGGGTTCAGACGGGCGTTCATGCCGGCCATCTGGAACTCGTACTCGAAGTCGGAGACCGCCCGCAGGCCGCGGATGATCACGCTGGCGCCCTGGGACTCCGCGAAGTGCATCAGCAGCGAGCCGAAGGGCTTCACCTCGATCGTGCCGGGAAACCCGTCGGCCAGATTGCGGGCCAGGATGTCCTCGAGCTCGTCGCGCACCATCTCCACCCGCTCGTCCAGGCTGAACAGCGGACCCTTGCCGGCGTTGCGGGCGACGGCGACCACCAGATGGTCGACCGTCTTGCTGGCGCGGCGGATGATGTCGATATGGCCCTTGGTGATCGGATCGAAGGTGCCGGGATAGACCCCTACCCGCTTCGTCTTGTCGGTCATTGCGGCGCCTCTCCCCCTTCGTCCGCATCGTCCGAAGGAGCCTCGGGCGCATCGCCTCCGCTCTCCTCCGCCTCACCGATCGCGACCTCGTCGTCGGTCGCGTCCTCGGCCACTTCCTCCTCGCTGGTCTCTCCGACCAGCGAGACGGAGACGACATTCTCCTCCTCGCTGACCCGGAAGATGTAGACCCCGTTGGCCTGGCGCGCGGTCTGCCGCACGTCGCCGATCGGGCACCGGATCACCTGCCCCCGGTCGGTCACCGCCATGATCTGGTCGGTCTCCGCCACCGGGAAGGACGCCGCCACCAGTCCGTTCTTGTCGGTCAGGTTGATGTTGGCGATGCCCTGCCCGCCGCGGTTGGTCAGGCGGTAGTTCTCGATCAGGGTCCGCTTGCCGAAGCCCTTGGTGGTGACGGTGAGGATGTTCTGGCGGCGGATCTCGTCCGTCGCGTCGGCCTCGCCGCCGGCCGCCCCTTCGATGTCGAAGCGGCGCAGGATCGACATGGACACGACCTTGTCCTCGCCGAGCAGCCGGATGCCGCGCACGCCGAGGGAATCACGCCCCTGGAACACGCGCACGTCGGTGACGTGGAAGCGGATCGCCTTGCCGTCGCGGGTCGCCAGGAACACGTCGTCGGCATCGGTGCAGGGCATCACGCCGATCAGGCGGTCGTCCCCGTCCAGCCGCATGGCGCGCTTGCCGGCCTTGTTGATGTTGGTGAAGTCGCTGAGCGCGTTGCGCCGCACCGTGCCCGCCTCGGTGGCGAACATGACGTGGAGCTGCTTCCAGCTCTCCTCGTCCGCCGGCATCGGCATGACGGTCTGGATCCACTCGCCTTCTTCCAGGGGCAGCAGGTTGACCATCGGCCGGCCGCGGGACTGCGGCGTGCCTTCCGGCAGGCGGTAGGTCTTGAGCTGGTAGACCTGGCCGCGGGAGGTGAAGAACAGGATCGGCGCGTGGGAATTGGCCACGAACAGCCGGCTGACCACATCCTCCTCGCGGGTCGCCATGCCCGAGCGGCCCTTGCCGCCGCGCTTCTGCGCCCGGTAGGTCGCCAGCGGAACCCGCTTGATGTAGCCGGCATGGCTGACGGTGACGACCATGTCCTCGCGCGGGATCAGGTCCTCGATGTCGTGCTCGAACTCGTTCTCTTCGATCTCGGTCCGGCGCGGGTTGGCCCAGGCCTCCTTCGACTGCAGGAACTCGCCGCGCATCACGTCGAGCAGACGCGGGCGGGAGGTCAGGATCTCCAGGAAGTCCTTGATCTTGGCGGCGATCTCCTCAGCCTCCTCGATCAGCTTGCTGCGCTCCATCCCGGTCAGGCGCTGCAGGCGCAGCTCCAGGATGGCGCGGGCCTGGATCTCCGACAGGATGTAGGTGCCGTCGTCCAGCACCTTATGCCCCGGATCGTCGATCAGGCCGATGAACGGCGCCACGTCACCCGCCGGCCAGGCCCGCT
Organism: Candidatus Endolissoclinum sp.; assembly: GCA_965228445.1. Classification (GTDB taxonomy): domain Bacteria; phylum Pseudomonadota; class Alphaproteobacteria; order Thalassobaculales; family Thalassobaculaceae; genus Thalassobaculum. The sequence goes on from OZ245813.1 coordinate 1,007,763, forward strand.
CGCACAGGCGGCGGCGCGCCTCACCGGCATCCGAGGACGAGCGGATCAGCTCGATCACCGGGTCCAGGTTGGTGATGGCGACCATCAGGCCGGCCAGGATATGCGCCCGCTCGCGCGCCTTGCGCAGCAGGAAGCGGGTGCGCCGGGTGATCACCTCCTCGCGGAACTGCACGAAGGCGTAGATCACATCGCGCAGATTCATCTGCTCCGGCCGGCCGCCGTTCAGCGCCAGCATGTTCACCCCGAAGCTGGTCTGCAGCGGGGTGAAGCGGTAGAGCTGGTTGAGCACCACCTCGGGCACCGCGTCGCGCTTCAGCTCGACCACGACGCGCACGCCGTCCCGGTCGCTCTCGTCGCGCAGGTCGGCGATGCCTTCCACGACCTTCTCGCGCACGATCTCGCCGATGCGCTCGATCATGCGGGCCTTGTTGACCTGATACGGGATCTCGGAGACGACGATCGCCATCCGGTCCTTGCGGATCTCCTCGATCTCCGCGCGGCCGCGCATCACCACCGAACCGCGTCCGGTGTGATAGGCGTCGCGGATGCCCGCACGGCCGAGAATCAGGCCACCGGTCGGGAAGTCCGGCCCCGGCACGTGGGTCATCAGCTCGTCGACGGTGATGCCCGGGTTGTCGACCATCGCCAGGCAGGCGTCGATCACCTCGCCCAGATTGTGCGGCGGAATGTTGGTCGCCATGCCGACGGCAATGCCGCCCGCGCCGTTCACCAGCAGATTCGGGAACTCCGCCGGCAGCACCGAAGGCTCTTCCGTCGTCTCGTCGTAGTTCGGGACGAAGTTGACGGTTTCCTTGTCGATGTCGCGCAGCAGGCCCTCGGCCGCCTTGGCGAGGCGGGCCTCGGTGTAGCGCATGGCCGCCGCCGGATCGCCGTCCATGGAGCCGAAATTGCCCTGGCCGTCGACCAGGGGCAGGCGCATGGAGAACTCCTGCGCCATGCGGACCATCGCGTCGTAGATCGCGCTGTCGCCATGCGGGTGGTACTGACCCATGACCGCGCCGACGATGTTGGCCGACTTGCGGTACGGGCGGCTCCAGTCGTAGCCGCCGACCTTCATGGCGTACAGGATGCGACGGTGCACCGGCTTCAGGCCATCGCGGACGTCGGGCAGCGCCCGGGCCACGATCACGCTCATGGCGTAATCGAGGTACGAGCGGCGCATTTCGTCTTCGATGGAGACAGGCGCGATGTCGTGCGGACCGGGAGTTGAGTCAGACAACCGAGGGGTTCCGATCGTAGGTTTCGACTGAGATCAGGCCGGCTTGGAACGGGACGAAAACACAGCGCCGACTGATTCGCTAAATCTTAGCAAAATCGCCGATTTCCGGCAATGTTGCGGCGCCGAAATATCGCGGTTCGGGCCCCGGGGATCAAGATCGCAGTGCATCCCGCAGCGGAAGCCGCGGCGGCGGCACGTGCTCCGCCCCATAAGTCCCCGCAGACAGGGGCTTAAGCCGGCCCCGGCACCGGCGCGAGCGCGTCCCCCACGGCCGCCCGGTCGGGCAGGACCACGGTCACGGTCGTCCCGACGCCGGGCGCGGACTCGATCTCCACCGTACCCTGATGCAGGTCGACCAGACGTCTGACGATGCTGAGCCCGATCCCCGCCCCTTCGGTCGCCGTGCCCGCGCCCGCCGTCCCCCGGCTGAACAGCTCGAAGGCGGTCTCCAGATCGGCGGGAGACATGCCGCGCCCGGTATCGCGGATGGTGATCGAGACTCCGCCGGGCACCCGGTCCGTCACGATGGAGATCGTCCCATCCTTCGGGGTGTATTTGGCGGCGTTGCCGACCAGATTGAGCAGCACCTGTTCCAGAGCGCTGGGGTCGGCCCAGACATTCAGGCCCGCGGTCGGCGCGGAGACCTTGAGCGCCTTGGCGTCGATCGTCTCCTTCAGCAGCGACAAGCAGGTCTCCACCGCCTCGTCGAGCGCGACCGTCTGGCAGTGGATCTCGTAACGCCCCGCGTCCAGACGGGCCACGTCGAGAATGCTGTCGATCAGCGACCGCAGATGGTCGCCGCCGGTATGGATCTGGCGCGCGTAGTCCCGGTACCGGGCGAACGCCGCCGCGTCGGACCCGAAGGTCTGCAGCGCGATCACCTCCGAGAACCCCAGAATGGCGTTCAGCGGCGTGCGCAGGTCGTGGCTCATCTGCGCCAGGAACTCAGTCTTGGTCCGGTTGGCGCGGTCCGCCTCGTCGCGGGCGATCCGCAGGGCTTCGGTGCGCTGGTTCAGCGTCTCGTGGGCCGCCGCGAGTTGGGCGAACATGGCGCGCACCCGGACGACGATCCAGCCCAAGGCCAGAACCGCAACCGCGAGGATGGCCAGCATCGGCACGGTCAGATCGCTGAGGAACTTGGTCCCCGGCCGCGGATTGATCCAGGCGAGGCGGGCGACGGTGCTGCCGTCCAGCCCCGTCAGATCCAGGCCGTCCGGGGTGGAGGCGGTCGCCGGGACCAGGCGCAGGCCGCCGATCATGTAGTCGTCAGCGAAACTGTGCAGAAGCGCCTGATCGACATGCCGCAGGAACATCAGCACCACGGGTCCGCCCTTGCGCACCGGCAGGGTCGGCATGTCCTCCCACTTCGCCACCGCGGCGGCGGCGATGAAGAGCTGGTCGCCGAGCCGGACATAGGTCACCTGCGGATCGGGCCGCTTGTCCAGCGGTCCGGCGCTGCGCCGGGCGGCACGGGCAAGCGCTACCAGCTCCTGCGGCAGGCTGATCAGGGACTCCTCCACCGACACATCGTCGGCGACCGAGACGACGAACGGCTCGTTCGCCCCGTCGATCACCAGGGTGATGTCGACTTCCAGGTTCTCCTGCGCGTACAGGCCCACATTGTCGTCGATCCAGATCGGATCGGGTTCGACGACGGCATGTTCCACGAAGGAGTCCCAATAGGCGTAGTCGGAGGCCCAGCCGCCCAGTTCCCGGCGGTTGCCGTCGATCACGCTGCCCACGGTGTGCCGCATGGCGGCGACGGCCTGGCGATCCTGCGCATCGGCGGCGAGCCAGGCGACGGCGAAGACCGAAATCATGAGAACGGCGATCAGTCCGATCACAGGCGTCAGAAGCCCTAAGCGCGGTGCCGCAGACCCCTGGCCGCCGGTCATCGCTGCTCGCTTCATCCCTATGCCTGCTTCGTTCTGAGCGTTGGGCCGCCGGTCAAGATCGAACGACCGGAGGTTTGCCTAGGGCAGGATCGGGCGAAATACCTTCAATACCGTTAACATTCGAAAGATATCGTACACATTCCGCGCCCAACGTCCCTGGCTCAGGCCGGTTTGCGGGCCTGGAAAGACAGGCTCAGCGGCAGTATCGGGTCAGTGCCGTCCGGCCAGGTGTGGAGGTCGTCGCCCTGCTTCACCAAGCTCGGGAGCAGTGACCAGGCGATCGTCGGATGCTCGTGCAGGAACTCGAACGCCAGCCCGGCCGAGGCCACGGCGGTGACGATCTCGGACACCGGATGCGCCCATTCGTAGGTGCGGGTGTTGGTGGTCTTGTGGCTGCTGCCGTAGTCGTCCGGGTCGTCCAGTTCGATCGGCGCCGGATCGTGGAAGTACGGATACTTGGTCTTGAACCGCCCCGCCGTCGGATCGCACGCGCCCTGCCCCTCGTCCCAGACATAGGCCATGGGATGGCAGTCGGCGTAGTACAGCCGGCCGCCGGGCTTCAGGAAATGGGCCGCCACCCGCGCCCAGCCGGCCAGGTCGGGCAGCCAGCAGATCGTCCCCCAGCTCACGAACACCAGGTCGAAGCTTCCGGAGATGAGGTCGGGCGCGGCGTAGAGGTCGCCTTCCACGAAGGTCCCGGCGAGACCGGTCTCCTGCGCCAGGGCGCGGGCCGCGCGGATCGCCTCACCGGAGAAGTCCAGCCCGGTCACCCTGGCCCCGCGCTGGGCCAGGGTCAGGGTGTCGAGGCCGAAATGGCACTGCAGGTGCAAGACGGAGAGCCCGGCGACATCGCCAAGCTCCCCCTCCACGATGGGATCCAGCTTCCGGTTGCCGGCGCGCAGGGCGTCGATCGAATAGAAGCCGGAGGTCAGGTGGGGTTGGACCAGTTCGTCCCATTTCGCCCGGTTGGCGTCGCGATACCGGTCCATCCCCGTTTCGTGCTCCGGTCCCGATCAGAACGGGATTTCGTCGTCCAGATCGCTCGGCCCACCCATGGGAGGCTGGCCGCCGCCGCTGCCGCCGGACGATCCGCCACCATAGCCGCCCCCGCCGGAGGAACCGCCCCCGTAGCCACCACCCGATGAGCCGCCGCCGTAATCGTCGCCGCGGCTGTAGTCGCCGCCGCCACCGCCGTCACCACGGCCGCCGAGCAGCGTCAGCTCGCCGCGATAACGCTGCAGGACGACTTCGGTCGAATAGCGCTCCTGGCCGCTCTGGTCGGTCCATTTGCGGGTCTGGAGCTGGCCCTCGATGTAAACTGAGCTGCCCTTGCGCAGGTACTGCTCGGCGATCCGCGCCAGGTTCTCGTTGAAGATCACCACGCGGTGCCACTCGGTGCGCTCCCGCTGCTCGCCGGAGTTCCGGTCGCGCCAGCGCTCCGACGTGGCGATCGCCAGGTTGACGATTTTCATGCCGTCCTGGGTCGATCGCACCTCCGGGTCGCGGCCCAGGTTGCCGACCAGGATCACCTTGTTGACGCTGCCCGCCATGTCTCTCGCTCTCTCTTTGTTCCGGTCCGCGCTCCATGATGCGGTCCATGGAACGGTTTGGGCGACAATCCCACAGCCTGCCCTTCGGCGCAAAGCCTGCGGGTTGGTCCCGTCGCAAATTCACCGGCGGCGGAATTCCGCCAGAAACTCCATATGCGGTTACGCCGCCATTCCGTTGACAGTCTCGATGCCCTTCCGTAACGATCCGAGTCGCGCGCCGGACGCCGCAACCCGCTGAAAGTTATCCACAGCCTTGTCTCGCGGACCCGGGGCAATACCTAGTGTGGGTATTCATCCCGGTGGTCATACCCGACTGCCGTGTACTATATTTGTTCTCCCTCTCCGACTTTCGAGGCCCCGATGGCTCCCGACTCGTCCCTGCCCAAGCCCGCTGCCGAAGAACTGCGGGCGATCCGCATCCGTGGGGCGCGCGAACACAACCTGCGCAACGTCGATGTCGACCTGCCGCGGGACAGCTTGGTGGTGCTCACCGGTCTGAGCGGGTCGGGCAAGTCGTCCCTCGCCTTCGACACGATCTATGCCGAGGGGCAGCGCCGCTACGTGGAGAGCCTGTCGGCCTATGCCCGCCAGTTCCTGGAACTGATGCAGAAGCCGGACGTGGACCTGATCGAGGGCCTGTCGCCGGCGATCTCCATCGAGCAGAAGACCACCTCACGCAACCCGCGCTCGACCGTCGGCACGGTGACGGAAATCTACGACTATCTGCGTCTGCTCTATGCCCGGATCGGCGTCCCCTACTCGCCGGCCACCGGTCTCCCGATCGAGAGCCAGACCGTCAGCCAGATGGTCGACCGGATCTGTGCCCTGCCCGAGAGCACGCGCCTCTACCTGCTGGCCCCCGTCGTGCGCGGCCGCAAGGGCGAGTACCGCAAGGAACTGCTGGAACTGCGCAAGCGCGGCTTCCAGCGCGTCCGCGTCGACGGCGAGCTGTACGAGATCGAGGACGTGCCGGCGCTCGACAAGAAGCGGAAGCACGACATCGAGGTGGTGGTCGACCGTCTGGTGGTGCGCGAAGGCATCGAGACCCGGCTGGCCGATTCGATCGAGACGGCGCTGGAGCTGTCCGACGGCCTGCTGTTCGCCGACGATGCCGACAGTGGCGAACGGCACACCTTCTCCGCCAAGTTCGCCTGCCCGGTCAGCGGCTTCACCATCGACGAGATCGAGCCGCGGCTGTTCTCGTTCAACAACCCGTTCGGCGCCTGCCCGACCTGCGACGGGCTCGGCAGCCAGATGTATTTCGACGAGCAGCTCGTGGTGCCGAACCCGAAGCTGAGCCTGAAGGCGGGTGCCATCGCCCCCTGGGCCGGCTCTTCGTCGAAATACTACGCCCAGTCGCTCAAGAGCCTGGCGAAGCATTTCGACATCTCCCAGGACACCCCGTTCGAGGATCTGCCCGAGGAAGCCCAAAAGGGGATTCTATTCGGTACCGGAACGACCCCGGTGACCATGACCTTCGACGACGGGCTGCGCAGCTACAAGACCAACAAGCCGTTCGAGGGCGTGATCCCCAACATGGACCGACGCTGGAAGGAAACCGACAGCTCCTGGGTGCGCGAGGAACTGGGCCGGTACCAGTCCGTCGCCCCCTGCGAGGCCTGTCACGGTCAGCGGCTCAAGCCGGAGGCGCTGGCGGTGAAGATCGCCGGGCTGAACATCTCCGAGGTGACCGAGTTCTCCATCGGCACGGCGGTCGACTGGTTCACCCGGCTGTCCGACACCCTCACCGCCAAGCAGGGCGAGATCGCCGAGCGCATCCTGAAGGAGATCAACGAGCGGCTCGGCTTCCTGAACAATGTGGGCCTCGAATACCTGACCCTGTCGCGCTCCTCGGGCACGCTTTCCGGTGGCGAGAGCCAGCGCATCCGCCTCGCCTCGCAGATCGGCTCCGGCCTGACCGGCGTGCTCTACGTGCTGGACGAGCCGTCCATCGGTCTGCACCAGCGCGACAACGACCGGCTGCTCGCGACCCTCAAGCGGCTGCGGGACCTCGGCAACACGGTAATCGTCGTCGAACATGACGAGGACGCGATCCGCGAGGCCGATTACGTGGTCGATATGGGCCCTGGCGCCGGCGTCCATGGCGGCACCGTGGTCGCCGCGGGTACGCCGGCCGAGATCATGGCAAACCCGGCGAGCCTGACCGGCAAGTACCTGGCCGGCTTCGAGCAGATCGAGATCCCCGCAAACCGCCGTAAGGCGAAGAAGCGCAAGCAGATCGCGCTGACCGGGGCCACCGGCAACAACCTGAAGAACGTCACCCTGAAGATCCCGCTGGGTACCTTCACCTGCATCTCCGGCGTGTCCGGCGGCGGCAAGTCGACCCTGGTGATCGAAACCCTGTGGAAGGCGCTGGCCCGCCGCCTGCACAACGCCCGCGAACACGCCGCCCCGTTCGAGCACTTGGCCGGGCTGGAGAACATCGACAAGGTGGTCGATATCGACCAGTCGCCGATCGGCCGCACCCCGCGCTCGAACCCGGCGACCTATTCCGGCGCCTTCACCCCGATCCGCGACTGGTTCGCCGGCCTGCCGGAGGCCAAGGCCCGCGGCTACGCGCCTGGCCGCTTCTCGTTCAACGTGAAGGGCGGCCGCTGCGAGGCCTGTCAGGGCGACGGCGTCATCAAGATCGAGATGCACTTCCTGCCCGACGTCTACGTCACCTGCGACGTCTGCAAAGGCAAGCGCTACAATCGCGAGACACTGGAAATTACGTTCCGGGACAAATCGATATCCGACGTTCTTGATATGACGGTGGAGGAAGGTGCGGCCTTCTTCAAGGCGGTGCCGTCGATCCGCGACAAGCTGGAGACCCTGGAACGGGTCGGCCTCGGCTATGTGAAGATCGGCCAGCAGGCGACCACCCTGTCCGGCGGCGAGGCGCAGCGGGTCAAGCTGGCCAAGGAGCTGTCGCGCCGGGCGACCGGCCGGACCGTCTACATCCTGGACGAGCCGACCACCGGCCTGCATTTCGAGGATGTGCGCAAGCTGCTGGAGGTGCTCCAGGCGCTGGTGGATACCGGCAACACGGTGATCGTGATCGAGCACAATCTGGAGGTCATCAAGACCGCCGACCACGTGGTCGATCTCGGCCCCGAAGGGGGAGACGGCGGCGGCCGCATCGTCGCCCAGGGCACGCCCGAGGAGGTTGCGGCCACCGAGGAGAGCTATACGGGCGCCTACCTGAAGCGCTACCTGCGCCCCGCCCCGGCGAAGAAGTCGGCTTAGGACGAGGCGTTCCCGCCCCTTCCCCGCTTTCCCGTTTCATCTCAGCGACTCCCCGGCCCTGTGCCGGGGCGAGCGCCAGGTTGCGTCGGACTGGTCGCAGTTTTCTCTGAAGACGAAGCGGCGGCTCTGCTTGTCCCGGAACCGAGGCCCGTCAGATGTTGAACACCTTGCCGTGGATCGGCATCGACGGCGCGACGCCCAACCCCTGTACGTAGTCGAACTGGGCGCGCCGGGCGGCGGTGGCGGCGTCGAAGGTCGTGGCGCCGTAGAAATACCGCCGCATCTTGCCCGAGCGGTTGGCGGCGCTGAACGCCTTCATCTCCTTGGCCACCGCCGGTGTCGGCGTGCCGATCCGGCCGCCATCGACCGCGACGGCCACCAGCCCGACCCCGCCCAGCTTCTCCGCCCGCCGGAAGGACAGGCTGAAATCGCCGACGAAGCCGGAGAAATACGGGGAGAGATAGGTGAAGATCGTGTGCAGCCGCCCCTGGGGCACGTCATCGGGCAGGTCGCGGACCATCAGCAGCATCCGCTGCTCGGCGATCCGCGGCAGCAGCTTGCAGACCTCCAGATAGGCCGAGCGGAAGCCCTTCACCGCCACCGTCTCGAAGTGCACCGGCACGATCAGCAGGGCCCGCATCTTCCGGCCAGCCGCTTCGGTCAGGGCACGGCCGGCATGGGTCAGGACCATCCGGTCGAGGGCCGCCTCGACCGCGCCGGTGCCGGAACTGCCCCCCTCGCCCTGTCCCAGATCGAGATCGTCGGGCACGTGCAGGTCGGCGTGGTAGCAGGAGACCAGCCGCTTGCGCACATTGGCGACCGGCCAGAACCGCATGACCATCCGGTCCTTCGCCGCATCGACCCGGGCCTCCTCGGCCCGCTCCGCCTCGCGCTGGGCCTCTTCGACCGACTTCTCCAGGGTCACCGGGCTCTTCAGCGCCGAGGTGTCCTCGCGCGGCATCTCGAACACCACCGGGCGCACGGACACCGCGTCCATCCCGACCCCCGCGCCGCTCAGCTTGGCATTGACCTCCTGGGCGATCTTGCGGGCGGTGGCGTCGGCTTCCGGGCGGCTGGCCTTGCCGAACAGCACGACGAACTTCTCGTCATTCATCAACAGGAAGACGTCGGAGGAGGAGATGTGGCGCTTGATCACGCCCTCGGTCAGCAGATGGACCTTGTCCTTGATCCCCTCCCAGCTGTCCCCGAACCGCGCCTTCAGGGCCTCGAAGCCGAGCATCTGCACGTTGCCGGCGATCAGCGCGTCGGCGGCGACCCGGTTCTCGCGGACGAAAGACAGGACTTTGGAGGTGAAATCGGCAGCATCGCTCGGGTCGAGTTTCTGCCGGTCGAAGGATTGCAGAAAGCCGGTTCTCTTCGTCTCTCGAGGAATTCCGCTCTCGTAGGTCTCTGACATGCCTTCCCCGGTAGGGCGTCCTGCCCCGAAACGGGGCCGCAGACTGACGATCCGGAGATTACACTACCGGAAACTTCGCCACGATTTTAGGCGAAACCACGATATTTCGCCGCTGCCCCGCCCATGCGCGCCTGCCCGCCCTTGCACGCCCGGCGGACGGAGGTTATCTCCCGCACAGACTGCGAGGATCCGATGTCTATTCCGTTAACGACCGCCGCCGACCGCCCCGCCGCCGACCGCCCCGACACCGCCGCCCCCGTCCATGTGGTGGGAGGAGGACTGGCCGGGAGCGAAGCCGCCTGGCAGCTCGCCCGTGCCGGCGTGCCGGTCGTGCTGCACGAAATGCGCCCGCAGCGTGCGACCGCGGCCCATCAGACCGAACAGCTCGCGGAGCTGGTCTGCTCCAATTCCTTCCGCTCCGACGATCACTCCGCCAACGCGGTCGGCGTGCTGCATGAGGAGATGCGGCGCTGCGACTCGATCATCATGGCCGCCGCCGATGCGCATCAGGTCCCAGCGGGCTCGGCCCTGGCGGTCGACCGGGTCGGCTTCTCCGCCGCCGTACAGGCGCGCCTGGAGGCCGAGCCACTGATCACCATCGAGCGCGGCGAGATCGCCGGCCTGCCGCCGAAGGAGTGGGACAGCGTGATCGTGGCCACCGGCCCCCTCACCTCCGATCCGCTGGCCGAGGCGATCCGGGAGCTGACCGGGGCCGACAGCCTCGCCTTTTTCGACGCCATCGCGCCCATCGTGCATGCCGAGAGCATCGATTTCGATACCGCCTGGTTCCAGTCGCGCTACGACAAGCCGGGCCCGGGCGGCACGGGGGCGGACTATGTGAACTGCCCGATGGACGAGGCGCAGTACACCGCCTTCGTCCAGGCGCTGCTCGACGGCGACAAGATGGACTTCAAGGAATGGGAGGAGAACACCCCCTATTTCGAGGGCTGCATGCCGATCGAGATCATGGCCTCGCGCGGGCCGGAGACCCTGCGCTTCGGGCCGATGAAGCCGGTCGGCCTGACCGATCCGCGCACCGGACGTCGCCCCCATGCGGTGGTGCAGCTGCGTCAGGACAATGCGCTCGGCACGCTGTACAACATCGTCGGCTTCCAGACCAAGCTGCGCTACGGCGAGCAGACCCGGATCTTCCGCATGATCCCGGGCCTGCAGAATGCCGAGTTCGCCCGGCTGGGCGGGCTGCACCGCAACACCTTCATCCACTCGCCCAGCCTGCTGGACGGCACGCTTCGGCTGAAGGCCGATCCGCGCCTGCGCTTCGCCGGGCAGATCACCGGAGTGGAAGGCTATGTGGAGAGCTCCGCCATCGGCCTGATGGCCGGGCGCTTCGCCGCCGCCGAGCGCCTGGGCCGCACAGCCGACATGCCGCCGGCGACGACCGCGTTCGGCGCGCTGATCGACCATATCACCGGCGGCGCGAACGCCGAGACCTTCCAGCCCATGAACGTGAATTTCGGCCTGTTCCCGCCGCCGGAGGAACAGATCACCGCGAACGGCAAGCGTCGCAAGCTGAAGGGAACCGACCGCCGCAAGGCGCTGGCGGAGCGCGCCCTGACCGATCTCGACGCCTGGCTCGGCCGCCCGACGGACGCCGCCGCGGAGTAGCGGCCCTTCGCTCACCATTCATCGTCTCCCCGGCCTTGAGCCGGGGCCCAGAGGGCAGTCTGCCGGAGCGCCGGACACCTAATCTCAGGAGGCCACAGCGCACCCCATCCTGGATCCCGGCTCAGGGCCGGGAAGACGGGTGGTCGGAACTGTGACCTAGGCCAGCCGATACCAGGCCGCCCGCCGCATGTGGCGCCAGGCGAGGCCGCTGGGGATATCCGACACGGCAGGGAAGCGCGGGTCGTCGCCGGCGCGGGCCAGGGTCGTCGACAGATCCTGCGCCCGCGCGGCCATCAGGCGGAGCACCCGGGCGGGGCGCTGGCGCAGCGCTGCGGTGGACTGGGTGGCCTCCAGCCGGGCCCGCCCGCGGGCCAGGATCGGCCGGCACAACGGCGCCAGATCGACCGATGCCGGCAGGTCCTTGATCCGGGAATGGGTGACGCCGTTCGCCTCCAGAAGGGAGGCCGGCAGCGGCGCGCGGCCGCTTGCGAGCAGCGCCGGCAGTGCGCGCACCAGACCGATCAGCGCCCAGGCGGTGCCGAGATCGCGGGCCATCCCGGTGTCGGCGCCCAGGATGCGGGCGAGCGCCACCGTCACGTCTCCGCCGGTGGCCTCGGCGTAGGCCTCCAGGGCGTCCAGATCCACCGCCGGCGCGCCGGAGAGATCGGCCTCGCGGGCGTCGACGACCCGGCGCAGGTCGTCCAGCACCGCCGGATGCCGAGCGGCCGCCCGGGCCAGGGGCAGGACCACCTCATGGGCGCGCGGCATGCCCGCCTCGATGCCGTCGAAGGCCTCGCGCCACCACTGCAGTCGGATCAGGCCGATGGTCGGTTCGCTGACGACCTCGGCGGTCTTGGCGATCTCGTGATTGGCGGCGAGCACGGCGAACAGGCCGTCGCGCTGCTCCGGCGGCGCGAAGAGCGCCACCAGGTACCGCTCGCGGTCATGCCGCCGTGCGATGTCGGCACAGGCGGCCGTTTGGGATGCGAGGGTGTCGTCGGTCATCGGGCCGGCCAGAGGGCTCAGCCGTCCGCGTCGGCGATGAAATGCTTGGCCAGCGCGATGCCTTGGCCCTGGTAGTTCGACTTGATCTCCTCGCCATAGACCATGTCGGTCTGACCGTTGGCGATCCGGCGGTAGTCGAGCCAGCCGACGATCTGTCCATGCTCAAGGGTGAACGGCACGCCGTAGGAGCGCACCTCGAGCACCGCCCGGCTGCCCTGGGCCCGGCCGTCGATCCAGCCGAACCCGGGATCGAAGAAGCCGGCATAGTGCACCCGGAACTCCCCGGACTGGCTGTCGAAGGGCAGCATTTCCGCGGCGAGGTCCGGCGGAACGGCGACCTCCTCGCGGGTGGCGAGGATGTAGAACTCGTCCTTCTCCAGGATCAGCCGCCCCTGGTCCCAGTACAGCGGCTCCCAGAACTCGGCGACCGGATAGGCGCGCGGGCGGTCCACATCGATCTTGCGGGCGTTCTTGCGGGCCTTATAGCCAACGATCGCGCCCTTCCCCGCCCCCTGCAGGTCGATCGAGAACGGCACCAGCGTGTCGCGCGGCGGGATCAGGGCGTCGCCCTCGGCGACCTTGGCGAAATGGCCCAGCGCGTGGCGCTCGCGCACCTCCTTGGCCGACAGCGTGCTGGCGCCGCGCTGGAAACGGAGCTGGTTCAGGCGCGAGCCCTGGCTGACCACCACGCTGAAGGACAGCGGCACGACCTCCAGGAACAGCTTGCCCTTGTAGCCCTTGTCGATCCGGTCGAAGGCGGTGCCGCCATCGGTGATCAGCCGGGTCAGGATGTCGAGCCGGCCGGTCGAACTCTTCGGATTGGCCAGCGCCTCCACGTCATGGGGCAGGTTCAGGCTCTCCAGCAGTTCGATGACGTAGACGCAGCCGCGCTCCAGCGCCGCGCCATTGGTCAGGTCCAGTTCCGGGCGCCCGTCGAGCTGGTCGATCTTCTCCATCACCGTGCCGCCCTGGCCCGGCAGGAAGCTCGCCCGCACCCGATAGGCCTTCGGGCCGAGCCGCAGGTCGAGGCTGGCCGGCTGGATCTGCGACGGGTCGACCGCGACCGTGCCCCTGATCTGGCCGTCCTCGATCATCCGATCGATCTCCTGATACGGCAGGACGCCGGTGGTCGGCTTGGCCCATTGGCCGCGCGGGCCGTCGCCGGACTGCATCAGATCGTTCGGTGTATCGAAATTCATCACGGAAACCCTCGTCTTCCGCCGGTTTGGCGGTCGGTCATCCTAGCGTCGGGACCCGGCCGGGCAAAAAGCCATTCGATGCCCAATCCATGCCCGGAACCGTCCCCGGATCGTCGGATGGAAACACATTCCGGATCGGCGCATTGCTGGGTTGTCCCCATTATCCACAGACAGGAGCCAGGGCGCGGATGTGAACGGCCGATCGGCCGCCGTCTCACGCAACCGGCAAGAGCGCCGCCGCCACCCGCCGGCCCTCGGCCAGCAGCAGGTTGAAGGTGCGGCAGGCGGCCCCGGTATCCATGACCTCGGCGACCGGCCCCTTCTCGCGGATATCCCGGCGCTTGGCCGGCGGCAGGAAGACCTGCTTGGTGCCGGTGCCGATCAGCAGGATGTCGTAGCCGTGCTCGGCCTCCAGGATCGGACCGAGCGTGGCGAGATCCAGCTCCGCCAGCACCACGTCTAGGTCCACGTCCCAGGGCTGGGTGTTCTCCGGACGCACCAGGACCGGGCCGCTATGGCTCACGTCGCCGATCCGGAACTTGCCGTCGCCGTAGCCGTGGATGATCTGCACGCCCTGGGCGACCATCGGCGTGATGTCGACCATGGACTAGCTCCCGTTCTTCACGGTCCGTTCGTATTCCGGCAGCATGCTCTCGTCGCCGGCATCGTCGTCGCCCCGGCGCAGCCCCGTGTAGAGCAGCAGGGGCACGGCGATGAAGATCGAGGAATAGGTGCCGATCACGATGCCCCAGATCATCGCCAGGGCGAAGTCGGCCAGAACCGCGCCGCCGAAGAAATAGATCGAGACCAGCGCCAGCAGCGTGGTCAGCGAGGTCATGGTGGTGCGCGACAGGGTATCGTTGATCGACAGCTCGAACAGCTCGGCCAGCGGCATGGTCTTGTAGCGCCGCAGGTTCTCGCGCACCCGGTCATAGACCACGACGGTGTCGTTGATCGAGTAACCGGCGATGGTCAGCACCGCGGCGACGGTCGCCAGGTTGAACTCGTGCTGGATGATCGCGAACAGGCCGAGGGTCGAGATGATGTCGTGACTGAGCGCCACGATGGCCCCGACGCCGAACTGCCACTCGAAACGGAACCAGATGTAGATCAGGATCGACAGCAGCGCGAGGCCGACGGCCAGGATCCCCGCCTCGATCAGTTCCTGGCCGACGGTCGGTCCCACGAACTCGGTGCGGCGGAACTCGACATCCTCCGGCAGGGCCTGACGCACGATCTCGATCGCCTTGATCTGCTCGGCCTCCTCGCCCTCCTGGCGCTGGATGCGGATCAGCACGTCGCGGTCGGAGCCGAACTCCTGCAGCGCCACCTCGCCGAGCCCGAGCCCGTTGAGGTCCGAGCGCATCTGGGCGATGTCGGCCGGACCGCTGGTCTGCACCTCGATCAGGGTGCCGCCCTTGAAGTCGATGCCGAAGTTCAGCCCGATGCCGAGCACGGCGCCGATCGACCCGAGCACCAGCGCGGCCGACAGGGCGAAGGCGATCAGCCGGTATTTGACGAACGCGATCGTCGTCTTGTTCGGAACGAGGCGGAGCGGTTTCATCTCGTCTCTCCCCTCAGATCGGCAGGCTGGTCGGACGGCGGCGCCGCGCCCAGATGGCAACGAACATCCGGGTGACCATGATGGCGGTGAACATGGACGTCAGGATGCCGATGCCGAGCGTGACGGCGAAGCCCTTCACCGGACCGGAGCCGAGCGCGAACAGGAACACCGCGGCGAACAGGGTCGTCAGGTTGCTGTCGACGATCGTCGTCAGCGCCCGGCTGTAGCCGGCATCCAGCGCGTTGATCGGCGACCGACCGGCCGCGAGCTCGTCGCGCACCCGTTCGAAGATCAGCACGTTCGCGTCGACCGCCATGCCGATGGTCAGCACGATGCCGGCGATGCCCGGCAGGGTCAGCGTCGCCTGGAGCGCGGAGAGCGCGCCGAGGATCAGCACGATGTTCACGAACAGGGCCATGTTGGCGAAGACGCCGAACAGCCCGTAGGACAGGATCATGAAGCCGACGACCAGGACGAGGCCGATCACCGCGGCGATCTCGCCGGCGGCAATGGAATCGGCCCCCAGGCCCGGCCCGACGGAGCGTTCCTCCAGCACCATCAGCGGTGCGGGCAGCGCACCGGCCCGTAGCAGCAGGGCGAGGTCCTGGGCTTCCTGAACGGTGAAACGGCCGCTGATCTGCGCCGAACCACCGAGGATCGGCTCGCGGATCACCGGCGCGGAGATCACCTGACCGTCGAGCACGATGGCAAAGGGCTTGCCCACGTTCTCGGAGGTGGCGCGACCGAACCTCTGACCGCCGGCGCTGTCGAAGCGGATGGTGACGACCGGCTGGCTGCTCTGGTCGAAGGACGGCTGGGCATCCACCAGGTTCTCGCCGCTGACCATGACCCGGCGCTCGACCACGATGTTGCCGCCCTCGAGCAGCGGCAGGGTGCGCGCACCCGGCGGCGGCCGGTCCGTATCGGCGCCGATGGCGACCAGATGGAAGGTCAGCTTGGCGGTCTGTCCGATCAGTTCCTTGATCCGCTGCGGATCGTCGATGCCCGGAAGCTGGATCAGGATCCGGTCGATGCCCTGGCGCTGGATCAGCGGCTCGCGGGTGCCGGTCTCGTCGACGCGGCGGCGAACGATCTCGATCGACTGCTGCACGGCGTTGATCTTGATCTGCCGGATTGCGTCCTCGCCCATGGTCAGGGAGACGCGGTTGCCCTCGACCGAGACCGTGGCGTCGCTGTCCAGATCGGCGGCGATGTCGCGCGCCCGTTCCAGATCGGACGGCTCGCGCAGGGTGAATCCGGCGGTTCCGCCCTCGACCCCGAGTCCGACATAGCCTATCCGGGCCTCGCGCAGGGCGCGGCGCGCCCCGTCGACGATGGCTTCCAGCCGTTCCTGGACGACCACGTCGGCCTCGACCTCCAGCAGCAGGTAGGAGCCGCCCTGCAGGTCGAGACCGAGACTGATCTGCTTGCCCGGCACGCCCATCGGCAGATCGTCGCCGATTCCCTTCTCCATCAAGTTCGGGGCGGCGTAGGCGATCCCCGCGAGGCAGACGAACGCCACGAGGATCGTCTTCCAGGTATCGAACTGCATCATGGGCCGGCTCTCCGGGGGGCTCGGGCTGGATCAGGCGATGCGCGGGTCAGGTCTTGTGCGACTTGTCCCCATCGACGACCGCCGCCGGCTCCGGCTCGGCCTCGGCGGTCTCGTCCGCCGCAGCGGCCTCGGCCTTGCCCGCCTTCTTCTTCGGCGGCTTGCCGACCGGCTCGCCCTTGCCCCGCACCTCGGCGAGCATGGAACGCAGCATCTGGACGCGCACGCCGTCGGCGATCTCGACGGTCAGGGTGTCGTCGTCGTCGCTGACCTTGGTCACGGTGCCCATCAGGCCGCCATTCCCGACGATCCGGTCGCCGCGGCGGACATTCGCCAGCATTTCCTTGTGCTGTTTCATCCGCTTCTGCTGCGGACGAATGAGCAGGAAGTAGAAGACGACGAAGATCAGAACCAGCGGCAGGAGCTGGACCAGGAAATCGCCGCCACCGCCACCGAGTGACTGCGCGTGGGCTGTGGAAATGAGCATGCGAAAATCTCCCGCGGACCGCATCCGCTTTCGTTAATCCCGCCATATATGGGGGCGCGAAGTGACCGGACTATACCGACGAAGGCATGAAATGCAACGACGCGGCGGCATCGCGCAGGACCGCGCGCGGAGGCCGCGCCCCTCTGCCGCTGCTCCGACCGAAAGGGCCGGTCGTTTCACCCGCCCTCCGGAGTTCACCGTCCCGTCTTGCCGCTCTCGCGGGTGTCGTTTTCGCACAGCGCAAACCTAAAGGACGAGCTCTAACGTCGAATGCGACTTTCGAGGCAGACTGGGCGTGCGTTTTGCGCCGAACACGATCATTTTCTTTCGAAAAATTAGTATTTTGTTCAGTTAGTTACGGTAGCGGTTCTCCTTGGCCGATCCGCCGAGACCAGTCTAAGTAAGGGTCTCGTCAGGTGGCCGCATCGCGTCCCGGTCTCATCGATCCGCTCCAGGAGTAACCAGAATGCATTCGATTACGGCGTCCCGCATCGTTGCGGGCGCGGCCCGGCCCATTCATGTCTCCCGATCGTCTGAACTGCTGGTCGTGGATCCGGCCGTGCAAGACCTCGATGCTTTGCTCGCCGGCCTCCGAGACGGGATCGACTGCCTCTATCTGAGCCCGACGGGCGATGCGCTTGGCCAGATCGCCCGCCATCTGGCGGATAGAGACGCGGATCTGACCGGTCTGCATGTGCTGGCCCACGGAACGCCGGGCGCGGTGTACCTTGCCGGCGAACGGATCGACGCCGACGCGCTGGAGACGGGGTCCGGCGCCATCGAGAGAATCGCGGACGCCCTGGCACCGACGGCATCGGTCCTGTTCTACAGCTGCTCGCTCGGCGCCGACGATGAAGGCCGCCGGTTCACCGCCCTTCTGACCGAGCAGTTCGGCGCCCCAGTGATCGCGGCGGCGACGCCGGTCGGTGCGACTCGGCTGGGGGGCGACTGGTCCGCCTTCAACCGTCCCGTACCGGGGACACCGATCGCGTTCTCGCCGGCGGCCCGAAGCGCCTGGCAGGGGCTGCTGGCGCAGGTCACCCTGTCGACCGGAAACGATACGCTGAACCCCGGAGGCGGCGACGACGAATTCATCGCGGCGCTCAGCAACAGTCTGAACGCAGGCGATGTCCTGGATGGCGGTGCCGGCAACGACACCATCACCATCTCGGGGGCCCAGTCGGTCACCTTAAATGCGACGACCGTCACGAATGTCGAGAATTTCACGATCACCGACGGCGTCCAGGACATCACGACCCACGACGCCACCGTCGGCACCGGCCTGACCCTGTCCGTGGATGGAAGCACGTCGACCGCCCATATGAAGTGGACCGGCGCGGCGGAGACCGACGGCCACTTCTCGATCAGATCGGGAAGCGGGCGCGATACCATCATCGGCGGTGAGCTGGCGGACACGATCAGCACCGGCGCGAACAACGACACGGTTTCCGCCCGAGCGGGTGATGACCTGATTTCCGGCGGCGACGGAAACGACACCCTGTCCGGCGGCACGGGGGCGGACACCATCTACGGCGGAGCTGACAACGACTTCCTGTACGGTGCCGCCGGCAATGACAGCCTCTACGGAGGGGCTGGCAACGACGGCATGTCGGGCGGTGAAGGCGACGACACGCTCTCGGGAGGCGCCGGCAATGACACGATCGCCAGCAGCAGCGGCAACGATGTCGCCCGGGGCGGAGATGGTGTCGACTGGATCTGGGGGCAGAAAGGCGATGACCTCCTGTCCGGCGGCGCCGGCAATGATACCGTTTCCGGCGGCGACGGGGCGGACACGCTCTACGGCAACGAGGGCGACGATACGCAATCCGGCGGCAGCGGAACCGACATCATCCGAGGCGGAGAAGGCGCCGACCTTCTGATCGGGAATGCGCAGGCCGATACGCTTTCCGGCGGTGTCGGTGCCGATACCATGAGCGGCGGCTCCGATGAGGACGTTCTTGTGGGCGGCTCCGGGAACGACGTTTTCATCAGCAGCGCTTCCGATTTCAATGGCGACACGATCAGCGACTTCTCCGTCGGCGATCAGATCGTGGTCAAAGCCTCGGACGTTTCGTCGTTGAACGGCAGCGCGACCGCCGGGTCCATCACGCTCAACGGTGGGGAGACCATCACCCTGACCGGCCTGACGGCCTCGACCTGGACCTTCAACGCCACCTATGACGGAACTGACACGACCATCACCCTAACCGCAGCGGCCGCCCCGTCCGGCGGCGGTTCGAGCGGCGGCTCAAGCGGCGGCACCTCCAACACCATTGTGGTCACGCCGACCACGCCGACGCTTACCGGCTCCACCTCGGCCTCGACCCTGGCCAACAACGGCAGCACCGGCGCCACCACCGCCCTTCTGCAGAACACCGAGAACAACGGCAACGTGGTGACCGCCACCCTGCCGCGGAACACCTCGCTGACCTCGGAAGGCCCCGCCGTCGCCCAGAACGTGGGCACGGCGCTGCAGACGCTGACCAGTTCCATCGAGTCCCGCGGCGCGCCGGACGGCACGACCCTGGTCTCCCACGCGCAGACCTATCTGAACACTCTGGCGCAGAACACGACGCTGGATGTGCGGACCATCATTCCGACCAGCACGGACAGCAGCCTCGTCACGCCGATCTTCTTCACCGGCAGCGCCGGAAGCGGCCAGTCGGAGGCGTTCGTGATCGACATGCGGTCGCTGCCGACCGGCTCCACCGTCCATCTGGACAACATCGAGTTCGCCTCCGTCATCGGCACGGCGACGGTCAGCGGCGGCCTCGGCGCGAACTTCCTGACCGGCGACGAGAACGCCCAGTCTGTGACCCTCGGCAACGAGAACGACACGGCCTTCGGCGGCGGCGGCACCGACGTGGTCTACGGCAACCAGGCGGCGGACGTCCTGTACGGCAACCAGTCGAACGACACCCTGTTCGGCGGCCAGGACGACGACACCCTGTTCGGCGGCCAGCAGGACGACATCGTCCACGGCAATGCCCAGTCCGACCTGCTGTACGGCAACCAGGGCAACGATCAGCTGTTCGGCGGCGCCGACAATGACGGCCTGTACGGCGGTGCGGGCGACGACAGCATCGTCGGCGGCGACGGAGACGATGCCCTGTATGGCGGCGTGGCGAGTTCCCTCACCGCGGCCGACACCCTCTCCGGCGGTGCCGGCGACGACAGCCTGTATGGCGGCGAAGGCGTCGACTACCTCTATGGCGGCGACGGTGCCGACCGGTTCGTGATCGAGGAGAACCACGGCTACGATGTGATTCTCGACTTCGACGGCGGCTCCGGCGATCAGATCCAGATCCAGGCGAACGCCAACGGGACCGAGATCGACACCTTCGCGGAGATCCTGGCCAACGCCACGACGGTGGACGGCAATACCGAGATCAATCTCGGGGGGGATTTCTATGTCCGCCTTGTCGGGGTGCAGGCCGACCAGCTTCAGGAGAGTTGGTTCGGATTCTTCTGACCCGGGCCTTAGTGGTCCGATTGACCGCCGATGCGCGCGTGGGTAACGTCCGGCGCTCCCGCGCGCGCATGGCCGGATCTCCGGCCGCGCCCCAGCGCCTCCACCGGTGTTGGCGCGGATCTGTCTGGCGCCGCGATCGGTGCCGCCCTGGACCTCACAACCGGACCGCGACCGATGAGCCTTGACGCCGATACCCACGCCCTGCTGACCCGCATCGCCGACGCGCTGGACCGCCTCGCCCCGCCGCCGCCGGCGCCGAGCGACATCCGCGCCGCCGACGGCTTCATCTGGAACGCCGAGCACGGCCGCCTCGACCCGGTCAAGAAGATCAACCGGGTCGACATGAACCTGCTCAAGGGCGTGGAACTGCAGCGCAAGACCCTGCTGGAGAACACCCAGCGCTTCGCCCGGGGCTTCCCGGCCAACAACGCCCTGCTCTGGGGCGCGCGCGGCATGGGAAAATCCTCCCTGGTGAAGGCGATCCACGCCGAGATCAACGCCGAGACGCCGGGCGCCCTGGCGCTGGTGGAGATGCACCGCGAGGACATGGAGAGCCTGCCGCGCCTGCTGAACGTGCTGCGCGAGGGCGACCGCCGGGCCATCGTGTTCTGCGACGACCTCTCCTTCGATCACCAGGACAACGCCTACAAATCGCTGAAGGCGGTGCTGGACGGCGGCATCGAGGGCCGACCGGACAACGTGCTGTTCTACGCCACCTCGAACCGGCGCCACCTGATGGCCCGCGACATGATCGAGAACGAGCGCTCCACCGCGATCAATCCGTCGGAGGCGGTCGAGGAGAAAGTGTCGTTGTCCGACCGGTTCGGCCTGTGGCTCGGCTTCCACACCTGCGACCAGGACACCTACTTCGCCATGATCGAGGGCTATGTGGCCGCCTACGACATACCGGTGAGCGGCGACGAGCTGATCGCCCGGGCCCGCGAATGGTCGGTCACCCGCGGCTCGCGCTCCGGCCGCGTGGCCTGGCAGTTCATCCAGGACCTGGCCGGCGAGTTCGGCAAGAAGGTCGCCTGAGGCCATTCGGGACGGAGGGACCATGCTCGAAAGCCTGACCCTCCTGCTCGCCTGCCAACTCGTGGGCGAGGTGATCGTCGCTTATTTCGCCATCCCGGTTCCCGGTCCGGTCGTCGGGATGGTGCTGCTGTTTCTCGGGCTCTGCGTCCGGCGCGGTGTACCGGCCCCGCTGCAGCAGACCGCGACCGGCCTACTGTCCAATTTGTCGCTGCTGTTCGTGCCGGCCGGCACCGGCGTGCTGCTGCACGTCTCCCTGATCCGCGAGGCCCTGCTGCCGATCGGCGTCTCCCTCGTGCTCAGCACCCTGACCGCCGTCGCGGTCACCGCGCTCGCCATGGTCGGCTTCGAGAAGCTGACCCGACGCAAGGGGAGCGACGCGCCGTGAACGATCTCGGCCAGATCTGGGTCTATCTCTCCTCCAGCCCCCTGCTTCATCTGACGCTGACCCTGATGGCCTATCTGATCGGGGCGCGCCTGTACCGCGGGTTCAACCTGCATCCGCTGCTGAACCCGGTGCTGATCGCCGTGCTGATCCTGGTGACCGTGCTGGTGGTCACGGATACGGATTACGCGACCTATTTCGAGGGCGCGCAGTTCGTGCATTTCCTGCTCGGGCCGGCGACGGTGGCCCTGGCGATCCCGCTGTACAACCAGATCGACCGAGTGCGGCGCTCTGTGGTCTCGCTGCTAAGCGCGCTGGTCCTGGGCTCGCTGTCGGCGGCCGGCAGTGCGGCGGCGATCGCCTGGGCGATGGGGGCCAGCCCGCAGGTCGTCGCATCCATCGCGCCGAAATCGGTCACCACGCCGATCGCCATGGGCATCTCGGAAAAGCTGGGCGGCCTGCCGTCGCTGACCGCGGTGCTGGTGATCCTGACCGGCGTGCTCGGCGCCACCCTGGGGCCGCTCCTGCTCAACCTGCTGCGGATCCGCGACTGGCGCGCCCGGGGCCTTGCCATCGGCGTCGGCGGTCACGGCATCGGTACCGCCCGGGCCATGCAGGTCAACGAGGTCGCCGGCGCCTTTGCCGGCCTCGCCATGGGGCTGAACGCGCTGGCGACGGCAATCCTGTTGCCCCTGCTCTGGGCATGGTTGTTCTGATCCCCATATAAGCGGCGACGGGTTTTCGACGCTCGCGCGTTATCCGTTACCTGCCGGTGGATCGAGGAGACGTCGTCATGGCGCAGACCATAGCCGCGCGCCGAAGCCAGTCGTTCGGTGAACGCCCCGCGTTCGCCCTTGCCCTGCTGACGCTCCTGCTCGTCCTGGGCGGCTGCGCCGGACGGCAGGTGGCCCCCCCGGAGATCGCCTTCGGTCCCGGCGACCCGCGCGCCCTGGTGCTGGTCGGCATCAGCGCCGGACAGCGCGACGGCACCCTCACCTTCACCCGGCTGGCGGACGGCAGCGATCACCTGCTGACCTCGAGCGACCGGGATCTGCCGATCCGCTTCAAGGTGTCCAACGACGACGCGGCGACGGTGCTGCTGGTGGCGCCCGGTCGATATCTGATCAGCGAGGCCGCCATCCTCACGGGGAAGAGCCAGGAGTACCGCCCCTCCTACGGCGGCGGCTTCGGCTATCACGACTACCGGCACAGCCCGCATCCTTACTGGTTTCACCACGGCTGGCATGGTGGCTGGCACGGCAACTGGCGCTCGGAGCGCGTCACGGTGACCGAGGGTGAGCGCTTCCAGGTGAAGAACGGCCCGCGCGGGGTGGAGAACCAAGCCTGGATCATCACGGTTCCCGCCGGTCAGGTCACGTCGCTCGGCCATTTCGCCTTCGAGTGGACCCGATCGAGCAACGTGCTGAACGTGGCGCAGACCCCGTACAAGCCCGAGATCGTCAACCGGGCCCTGGCGGCCTATGGCGGCGTGACCGCACCGGTGGTGGAAGCCGACTGGAGCCTCTACGGACCCGAACTCCCGCCGCCGCCGATGATGCACTGGTCGCGGGCGTATTGATGGGTGCCCGTCGGCTACGCCTTGGTTAATTCCCGGATCACCGCCCAGCCCTCCTCCACGTGGCGCTGCTCGGTGCGGGTCTGGCCGATCGACATGCGGATCGCGTAGCGGCCGCCCACCCGGTTCTGGGTGAGATAGATCCGGCCGTCGTCGTTGATCCGATGCAGCAGCGCTTCGTTCAGCCGGTCGAGCTCGGCCTCGTCGTCCATGCCGCGCGGGTGGTAACGGAAGTTGATCAGCGACAGCACAGGCG
Organism: Candidatus Endolissoclinum sp.; assembly: GCA_965228445.1. Lineage (GTDB taxonomy): Bacteria > Pseudomonadota > Alphaproteobacteria > Thalassobaculales > Thalassobaculaceae > Thalassobaculum. Next base: position 1,031,268 of record OZ245813.1, read on the forward strand.
GCGCCATGATCTCGAACTCCGGATCGGCCTCGACCCACTCGGCGAACAGACCGCCAAGGCGGACATGCTCGCGGATGATCGCGCGCAGCCCCTCCACCCCGTAGCTGCGGATCACGAACCACAGCTTCAGCGCCCGGAATCGGCGGCCAAGGGGCACGCCCCAGTCGCGGTAGTCGATGACCGCGTCGGCCTCCCGGCTCTTCAGGAACTCCGGCAGGATCGAGAAGGTGCGGATCAGCGCGTTGGGGTCCTTCACGTAATGGGCCGAGCAGTCGAAGTTGGTCAGCAGCCATTTATGCGGGTTGAACACCACGCTGTCGGCGAGCTCGATGCCATCGAACATCCAGCGGTGCTCGGGACAGATCAGCGCGCTGCCGGCCCAGGCGGCGTCCACATGCAGGAAGATGTCGTGGCGCCGGCACAGCTCGCCGATCGCCCGCAGCGGATCGACCGCGCCCACGCCGGTGCCGCCGATGGAGGCCACCACGCAGGCCGGGCGGATGCCGGCGGCGAGATCGGCCTCAATCGCCGCCTCCAGCGCGTCCACGCGCAGACGGAAGCGCTCGTCCACCGGTATCTTGCGGAATCCGGTGAGGCCCAGCCCGGCGATCTTCACATTCTTCTCAGTCGCGGAATGGGTCTGCTCGGAGGTGTACACGGCCATTGGCGGGTGTGCCTTCAGCCCCTCGGCGTTGACGCCCCAACCGGTCGCCTTCTCCCGCGCGGTCAGGATGGCGGCCAGGATCGCGCTCGAGGCGCTGTCCTGGATCACCCCGGTGAAGCCCTCGGGCATGCCGACCATCTGGCGCAGCCAGTCGAGGACCCTGGTCTCCATCTCGGTCGCCGCCGGGCTGGTCTGCCACAGCATGCACTGGGCGCCGAGGGTGGCGGTCAGCATCTCCGCCAGGACGGAGGGCGGGCTGGAATTGGCCGGGAAATAGGCGAAGAAGCGTGGGTGCTGCCAGTGGGTCACGCCGGGGAGCACGTCGCGCTGGAAGTCGGCGAAGATCGTCTCCATCGCCTCGCCCTGCTCCGGAGGGGTCTCCGGCAGTTTTGCGGCGATCTCTCCGGGCCGGGTCTGCGCGCGGACGGGATGCTGCTCGACGCCCTCCAGGAAGTCCGCCATCCAGTCGACCATGGAATGGGCGTGGCGGCGGAACTCCTCGGGTGTCATGTCAGTCGGCTTCCAGCATCGAGATCTGGGCCGGCGGCAGCTCCTTGCGGGGATCGACCGGCCGCGGACCCTTGCGGATCTCGAAATGGAGCTGCGGCTGGGAGACGTTGCCGGTCTGACCCACGGTGGCGATCACCTGACCGCGCTGCACCTGGTCGCCGCGGCCGACGAGAAGCTGGTCGGCATGGGCATAGGCTGTCGTGTAGCCGTCGCCATGCTTGACCAGCAGCAGGTTGCCGAAGCCGCGCAGCTCGTTGCCGGCATAGACGACGATCCCGTTCTCCGCCGCCCGCACTTCGGAGCCGGCCGGCGCCAGGATATTGATGCCGTCGTTGTGCAGCCCGCCCTCGCGCGGTCCGAAACCGGAGATCACCCGGCCCTTCACCGGCCAGGTGAAGCCGCGACCGGTCTTCGGCGGCGGCGTCAGCAGCACCGCGCGGGTCTCCGTCGGCGTGAGCGTCCGGCCGGTGGCGACGGTCTGCGTGGTCGGCGCCGCCGGGCTCGCCGTCCCGGGGCGGGGCTGCGGTACCGGGGTGCCCGGGGCCGCGGCGACGGTCGTGCTCTGCGTACCTCCGCCCGAAACCGGGAAGTGCAGCTGTCCGCCGCCGCTCCAGGGCTTGCTGCGGTCGGTGCCGGGCGCCGGCACGTCGCTGGCGGTGACGGGAGGCTGAGGCGCTGCCATCGGCTGGCGGGCGGCGACCGTAATGCCGCTGTCGCCACTCGGCGCGCCCGATCCGCCCGGAAGCCGCAGCTGCTGACCCACCCTTATGGTGTAGGGCGGCCTCAGGCTGTTGGCGACGATCAGCGCGCGGGTCGACACGCCGTACTGTTCGGCGATCTCCGACACCGTATCGCCCGACCGGACCACGTGCACCGCACTGTCGGGCAGGCGGATCTGGTCGCCCGGACGCAGCAGATAGGGCGGGCGCAGTCCGTTGGCGTCGATGATCGCCCGCGGGGTGACGCCGTAGCGTTGGGAGATCTGGTAGACGTTGTCGCCCGGCCGGACGACCACGACGCCGTTGGCCGGAGCGGTGCTGACCGAGGCCGACTGGCGCGGCGCGTTGAGGGCACGCGGCTGCGAACTCATGGCGCATCCGGCCAGGAGCAGTGCGGTTACCGCGATGAGAACGGCCTGCTTCACGTCACCCCCATCGGCAATCGCGGAAAGGACGAGTATCGTGACACACCGTCCTTATGCCCTCAAACGCCGAATTATTCAACGAAATCCAATGGCTCTCGGAATACTTTAACGCTCAAGGTGATGATCGGTTCCCGAATCGGCAACCGGCCCCCTCACCCGGCGATCGAGCGTACCTCACCCGGCACAAGAGGGACGAAGCGGACGTCCAGCAGCGGCTCCTCAACGATCCCCTCGGCCGTGCGGCGGTAGCGGATCAGCTTCTGCACGTCGGAGGAACGTCCGACCGGGATGACCAGCCGCCCGCCCTCGCCCAGCTGCTCTAGAAGGGCGTCCGGCACCCTGGAGGCGGCGGCGGTGACGATGATCGCCTCGAACGGCGCCTGTTCCGGCCAGCCCTTCCAGCCGTCGCCGACCCGGGTGTGCAGATTGTGCAGCTTCATCTCGGCGAAGCGCGCCTCGGCGGTGGCCATCAGTTCCTTGTGGCGCTCGACCGTGTAGACCCGGCGGGCCACCTTCGACAGAACCGCCGCCTGGTAGCCCGAGCCGGTGCCGATCTCCAGCACCTTGGTCCGGTCGGTCAGCTCCAGCGCCTGGGTCATGTAGGCGACGACGAAGGGCTGGCTGATGGTCTGGCCCTGGGCGATCGGCAGGGCGCGATCCTCCCAGGCCTGGTCGAGGAAGGCCGGATCGACGAACAGTTCCCGCGGGACGCGCTCCAGGGCGCCGAGCACGCGGGCATCGGTGATGCCGCCGCGCCGCAGCCCCATGATGAGACGGATCTTGCGCGCCTTGTCGTGGCTCACCCCAGCGTCCCCTTCAGCTCCTCCAGGGTCGTGCGGTCCGTGGAATCGAGCGCGATCGGCGTCACCGAGATGGCGTTGTCGCGCACCGCGGCGATATCCGTGCCCGGCTCGGCGTCGCGGGCCTTGAGCATCGCGCCGACCCAGAAATACGGCCGGCCGCGCGGATCGGTCCCGCGGACCACCTCGTCCCCGGTCTTCTGCCGGCCCTGGGCGGTCGCCCGGATGCCGGTGACCGCTTCCGGTCCGCAGGGCGGGAAGTTGACGCTCATCACCGTGTCGGACGGCCAGCCGTCGGCGCAGAGCCGGCGGATCAGATCGGGCGCGTGGGTCTCCGCAGTCGCCCAGGGCGCCTGCCCGTCGGGCGGCACGAACTGGCTGAGTGCGATCGCCGGAATGCCCAGAACCATACCCTCCATCGCCGCCGAGATCGTGCCCGAATACCGCACGTCCTCGCCGAGATTATAGCCATGGTTCACCCCGGATAGCACCAGGGTCGGCTTGCGGTCCTGCAGCAGCTCGTGGATGGCGAGCAGCACGCAGTCCGTGGGCGTGCCGTCGACCGCGAAGCGCTTCTCCTCGATCTGCCGCAGCCGCAGGGGCCGCAGCAGGGTCAGGGAATGGCCGGTGCCGCTCTGGTTCGTCTCCGGCGCCACCACCCAGACGTCGTCGCTGAAGGTCCGCGCGATGCGGGTCAGCACGGCAATGCCCTCGGCGTTCACCCCGTCATCGTTGGTGACGAGGATGCGCGCGCCGTCGAGGTCGACCGGACGGTGGGTCATGCCGCGGGCTCGATCCGGTCGCGCCCGAAATACGGCCGCAGCACGTCCGGAATCATCACCGTGCCGTCCTGCTCCTGATAGGTCTCCAGCACGGCGATCATGGTGCGGCCGATGGCGAGACCGGAACCGTTCAGGGTGTGGACGAAATCGGTCTTCTTCTCGCCCTTCGCCTTGAAGCGGCCCTTCATCCGGCGCGCCTGGAACGGGCCGCAGGTCGAGCAGGAGGAGATCTCGCGGTACTGCCCCTTGCCCTCGTCCTGCCCCGGCAGCCAGACCTCAAGGTCGTAGGTACGGCGGGCGGTGAAGCCCATGTCGCCGGTGGACAGCTTCATGACCCGATAGGCGAGACCGAGCTTCTGCAGGATGGTCTCGGCGCAGTTGGTCATGCGCTCCAGCTCCTCGTCCGACTTGTCCGGATGCACCACGGAGACGAGCTCGACCTTGGTGAACTGGTGCTGGCGGATCATGCCGCGGGTGTCGCGGCCCGCCGCGCCGGCCTCCGAGCGAAAGCACGGCGTGTAGGCGGTGAAGCGCAGCGGAAGCTCCTCCTCCTCCACGATGCTGTCGGCGACCAGGTTGGTCAGCGGCACCTCGGCGGTCGGGATCAGCCAGCGGCCGTCGGTGGTCTGGAACAGGTCCTCGGCGAACTTCGGGAGCTGTCCGGTGCCGTACACCGCCGCGTCGCGCACCATGTAGGGCGGGATCACCTCGGTATAGCCGAACTCGCCGGTATGGACGTCGAGCATGAAGGCGGCCAGCGCCCGCTCGAGCCGGGCGAGGTCGCTCTTCAGCACCACGAATCGGGAGCCGGCCAGCTTGGCGCCCAGTTCGAAATCCATCATGCCGAAGCCCTCGCCCAGGGCGACATGGTCCTTGGGCTGGAAATTGAAGCTGCGCGGCTCGCCGACCGTGCGGACCAGGGCGTTGGCGCTCTCGTCCGGTCCGTCCGGCACGTCGTCGGCCGGAATGTTCGGCAGGGTCGCCAGCAGCGTCTCCACCTCGGCGGCGAGCGCGCGCTCGGCCTCCTCAAGCTCGGCCATACGATCCTTCAGGGCGGCCACCTCGGCCATCAGCGCGTCGGCGTCTTCGCCGCTGCGCTTGGCGATGCCGATCTGCTTGGACGCCTCGTTTCGGCGCTGCTGGGCGGACTGCAGCTCGGTGGTCACGGATCGCCATTCCGCGTCCTTGGCCAGAATGGCTTCGGAGGACGGCGCCACGCCCCGTCGGGCTAGTCCTTTGTCGAAGGCGGCGGCGTCGTCGCGGATGCTGCGAATGTCGTGCATGACCGGCTCTGCGGGCTGATTGCGGGTCCGCCGGTTATATCGACGGTGTCCGAACCGGTCCAGAGAGCCTTGCGGTCAGGGCGTGGACCCGTCGGTGTCGCTGTCGGCGGCCTGCGCCTCTTCCTCGCGCTTCTTCTCGATGAACTGAGCGACGAAGATCGAGATCTCGTAAAGCAGGATGATCGGCACGGCGAGCAGCACCTGACTGATCACGTCGGGCGGCGTCAGGATCGCGGCGGCGACGAAGGCCACCACGATGGCGTATTTCCGCTTATCGCGCAGGCCCTGGGCGCTGACGATGCCGACCTTGGCCAGCAGGATGAGCAGCACCGGCAGCTCGAAAGCCACGCCGAAGGCGAAGATCAGGCGCATGACCAGCGACAGGTACTGGTCGACCTTCGGCTCCAGGGTCATGGCCAGGTTGCCGTCGACGCCTGAGGTCTCGAAGCTGGCGAAGAACTGCCAGGCCAGCGGAATGACGATGTAATAGACCATCGCCGCGCCGAGCATGAACAGCACCGGCGTCGCCACCAGGAACGGCAGGAACGCGCGACGCTCGTGCTTGTACAGACCCGGCGCGATGAACAGCCAGATCTGCATCGACACCAGCGGGAAGGACACGCAGGCGGCGAAGAAGAAGCCGACCTTGATGTAGGTGAAGAACGCCTCGTGCAGGGCGGTGTAGATCAGCCGCCGGTTCTCCTGGCCGGCCCACATCTCGTGCAGCGGCTCGACCAGGAAGCGGAAGATCGGCTCGGCGAGATAGTAGCCGAGGAAGAAGCACACGACGAAGGCGGCGACCGCATAGATCAGCCGGCTTCGCAGTTCGACCAGGTGATCGAGCAGCGGCATCTTGCCGCCCTCGAGATCGGCATCGGGGTCGTTCTTGCTGTCGGCCATGGAGGTCAGCTCTGTCCGGAGGCGGCGCTGTCGGCCGTCGGCCGAGTGGTCTTGGGGTCGTCAGCCGGAGTGGCCGGGGTCGGTGCGGGCGCGGCCTCCGTCTTCGGCGGCGCGGAGGTCACCGACTTGGCGGCATAGTCGTCCGCCGTCTCGACGGCCGGCGCCGGTTTCGGCGCCGCCGGGGTCGAGGCCGACATCCCGTTCTTGGTCCCGGTGTCCAGCGCCTTCAGATCGGACTCGATCTCCTCGGCATCGGCGTTGGCCGATTTGCGCGCCTCTTCGACGCTACTGCGCACCGAGCCGTCGGGATCGAACTGCTTCTCCAGGCTCTTGCCGATCCCGTCCTTGGAGATCGACTGAACCTCGCGGCGCACGTCCTCCAGCTCCGCCTCGCGGGCCACCTCTTCCAGGCTGTTCTGGAACTCCCGCGCCATGGAGCGCGCCTTGCGCACCCATTGGCTGATGGAGCGGACCACGCGCGGCAGATCCTTGGGACCCACCACGATCACGGTAATGATGGCGATCAGGATGAATTCCTGCCATCCAAGGTCGAACATGGCGGCCCTCGCTGCGCCCGCTTACGCCCGGAATCGCGCCCGGAGGGCGCGACCGCGAACGGGGATCAGCTCTTGACGGTCTGATTGGTCTTGTTGACGTCCTGCTGCTCGCCGCTCTCGTCGGCGACGGACTTGTTGGCCTGCGCGGCCTCGTCGTCCTCGGACTTCATGCCCTGTTTGAAGTTCTTCAGGCCCTTGCCGAAGTCCCCCATCAGGCTGGAGATCTTACCTTTACCGCCGAACAGCAGGAGCACGACGGCCAGAACGACGAGCCAGTGCCAGATGCTGAAGCTACCCATGAAACGCTCCCAAAATTCGAGTCGGGGATGATTCTCTGACCGTACCGGGCGATTGCGGCCAGATCATGCCCATTAATTCGGGGCGGACCATACACGACCAACCCCGCGGGCGGCAACGCACTCCGGCCCACTCATTTATCTGGGGGCTCAGCCCGGAAAGACAAAGGTTTGCGCCGGATCCACCGAGACGCGCACCCGGGTCCCCGGTCGCGGCAAAAAGACGCCCGGCACCCGGGCATGCAGATGCAGCGTCTCGCCGACCCGTGCCCCCTCGCCGCGCATGGTCAGATGCACAAGGCTCGTGCGCCCCAGAAGCCGCGCCTGCTCGACCTCGCCGCATGGTTCGCGCGTGAACCCTTCCGTCAGCGGATCGATGCGGACGCCTTCGGGACGGATCACCACCGAAACCGGTGCTCCGTCCGTGAGCCCGACGGCAGCGACGGGGCCCGCCAAGGTGTCCACGGAATTCCCGTGGACTTGGCCCTCCACTAGGTTCACCTCGCCGAAAAACGCAGCGACGAAGGCGTCGGCCGGGGCGCAGTAGAGGTCGGCCGGGCTGCCCTGCTGGACGATCCGGCCGCCGCGCATCACCGCGATCCGGTCGGCCATGAACATCGCCTCCTCGGAATCGTGGGTGACCATCAGGCAGGCCGACCCGCTGGACTTCAGGATGTGCAGGACCTCGTCGCGGACCCGGTCGCGCAGCCGGGCGTCCAGGCCGGAATACGGTTCGTCCAGCAGCACGACCCGCGGCTTGGGGGCCAGGGCGCGGGCCAGCGCCACCCGCTGCTGCTGACCGCCGGACAGCTCGTGGGGGAACGCCTTGGCCAGATCGGCCAGCCCGACCATGTCCAGCACCTCGATGGCGCGCGCGATCCGGTCGCCGGACGGCCAGCCGGTCAGCCCGAAGGTCACGTTGCCCATGACGTCGAGATGCGGGAACAGGGCATAGTCCTGGAACACGAGGCCGACGCCGCGCTTCTCCGGCGGCAGGTTGGTGCCGGCGCCGGCGACCCGCTGGCCGTCGAGCGCGACCTCGCCCTCCTGGATGTCCTCCAGGCCGGCTGCAAGGCGCAGGATCGTGGTCTTGCCGCAGCCCGACGGTCCGAGCAGGCAGACGACCTCGCCCGGCGCCACGGCCACATCCACCCCGTCGACCGCCTGAATGCCGCCATAGGCGTGACGGATGCCGGTCATGTCGAGGGCCGCGGGGACCCGGGTCGGCGCATCGGCGTCCGGCAGGTCTGGCTGAAAGTCAGTCGCTGTCATGGTCTGTCAGATACATATCGGTCCACTGGAGGACAAGGCGCGCCCCGCTCAGGGCTTGTCGCCCTCGTCCGGATCGTTGGTGTCGGGCAGGAAGTCGAGCTGGATGTCCTCGTCCTCCTCCTCGTCGTCCTCGAGATCCTCCTGCTGCATGGCGATGCTGGTGGCCCCGGACCGTCGGTCCAGCAGGCCGGCGGCCCGGAGTTCCTCGATGCCCGGCAGTTCCTTCACCGAATCCAGTCCGAAATGGTCGAGGAAACCGGTGGTCGTGCCCCATTGCAGCGGGCGGCCCGGAGTCTCGCGACGGCCCCGCGGGGCGATCCAGCCAGCCTCCAGCAGCGTGTCGATGGTGCCTTTGGACAGGGCGACGCCGCGGATCTCCTCGATCTCGGCCCGCGTCGTCGGCTGGTGGTAGGCGATGATGGCTAGGGTCTCGATCGCCGCGCGCGACAGCTTGCGCCGCTGGGCCCGTTCGTGGCGCAGCATCGGTCCGAGGTCGACCGCCGTTCGGAACGCCCAGCGGCTGCCCGATTTGTTCAGAACGACGCCGCGGTCGGCGTAGTGCTCGGCCAGGTCGGCGAGCAACTGCCGGACGTTGATCTCCTCCGGCACGCGGCGGCGCAGCTCGCTCTCGTCGATCGGATCGGCGCTGGCGAACAGCAGCGCCTCCACGAACCGAAGCCAGCGGTTCCGTTCCGCCGGATCGACCAGCAGGTCGGGCAGTTCCGCCTCGTCGTCGGGTTCCACGGCCTTGCTCATCCGGCGGTATCCTCCCGCGATCCGGACCGCAGCCAGATCGGCCCGAACGTCTCGTCTTGCCGCAGTTCCGCCGCGCCGTCCTTCGCCAGCTGCAGCCCGGCGACCAGATGCGAGGCCAGGGCCGAGCGGATCAGCAGGGAGCCGCGCAGCCCGTCGGGCAGAAAGGTGAACAGCATACGCCATTTCGGCACCCGGCCGACAAAGGCCGCCAGCCGCTCGACCGCGTCCTCCACGGCATAGAGGTCGGTGGCGGCGATGCGCAGGGTCTGATGCTGCTTGCGGGCGTGCTGGTCGCCGTAGCCGCGCAGCAGATCGTACAGGGTGACGTCGTAGACCGAGCGGAACCGGGCGGCGATGTTCTCCGGCGCGCCGCGGGCGAAGACGTCGACGCCGAGCTGCGCGCGCCCCATGAGCTTGCGCCCGGCATCCTGCATCGCCTCGAGCCGCTGAAGCTGGAACCGCAGGGCCTCCGCCAGGGCGGCCGGGTCCATCTCCTCCTCGTCGCTCTCGTCCGGCGGCAGCAGCAGACGGGACTTCAGGTAAGCCAGCCAGGCGGCCATCACCAGATAGTCGGCGGCGAGTTCCAGGTTCAGGCTCTGCGCCTGCTGGACGAACTGAAGATACTGTTCGGCGAGCGCCAGGATCGAGATCTGGTGCAGGTCGACCTTCTGGTCGCGCGCCAGGGTCAGCAGTACGTCGATCGGGCCTTCGAAACCGTCGAGGTTGAGGAACAGCGACAGCTGCACCGGCTCGGGCCGGCGATAGTCAGGCTGCGTGCTCTCGAACGGTTCGCTCGTCACCAATGGGACGCGTCCCCTCCTCCGGATCCGGTCTCAGTGACCGGTCAATGTCGCGATAACCGACATCAGGAAATCCACCGGCACCCAGATCAGCAGGCCGGCGACGTCGAAACTATAGCCCAGTTCCTGGGCGAAATACGGCAGCAGGAACAGCACGCCGATGACGATGAACAGCCCGGCCCGCTCCAGCCGGGCGACCTTCCAGGCGGCCCAGTCCGGCAGGATCGACACCAGGATGCGGCCGCCGTCCAGCGGCGGGATGGGCAGCATGTTGAACACCGCCAGGATCAGGTTCAGCAGCACCAGGCGCTGCAGCATCTCGGCCGCCCACTGGGTCGCGCTGTCCGGCAGCACCGGTACCAGGTGGAAGGCAAGCGCGCCGAGGATCGCAAGCACGATGTTCGAGGCCGGCCCGGCCAGGGCCACCAGGGCCATATCCCGACGCGGATTGCGCAGGCGCGAGAAGTTGACCGGCACCGGCTTGGCATAGCCGAACAGGAACGGCGCGCTCATCAGCAGCAGGGCCAGCGGAATCAGCACGGTGCCGACCAGATCGACATGGGCGAACGGGTTCAGCGTCACCCGGCCCATCAGCCGCGCCGTCGGATCGCCGAGCTTCGCCGCGGCCCAACCGTGGGCCGCCTCGTGCAGGGTGATGGCCAGCAGCACCGGCAGCGCCCAGATGGAGGCATTCAGCAGGAACCCGTTGATGTCGAGGCCGGACATCATCCCCGCAGGTCCTTCAGCAGCGCATCGAGCCGCCGCTCGGCCTTCTCGGCATCTAGGGAGTTCCGGCCCCGGGCCACCGCCGCCCGCTTGGCATCGGCCCTGGCCGCCCGACGCGCCCCGTCACCGTCAAGCCTGCCGACCGCGTCGGCAACCGCGCGCATCTCGTCCATCTCGCCGTTGCAGTGCAGGAGGACGTCGCAGCCGGCCTCGATCGACCGGCGCGAGCGTTCGCCGATCGGACCGCCGCCCCTGGTTTCCGACAGCGCCCCCATGGAGATGTCATCGGTGAACAGAAGCCCGTCGAAGCCGATCTCGCCGCGGATCACGTCCTGGATCACCTTGGGCGACAGCGTGGACGGACAGTCGGCATCGAGCGCGGTGTAGAGCAGATGACCGGTCATGCCGTAGGGCACGCTGTCGGCGAAATGCCGAAACGGTACGTAGTCCACCGCCCTGAGGTCGTCGGCCGTCGCCTCGATCAGCGGCAGATCGAGGTGACTGTCGACCACCGATCGGCCGTGACCCGGCATGTGCTTTATCACGCCGACCACGCCGGCCCGCTCGATCCCGGCCACCATCGCGTCGCCCAGCCGGATCACGGTCTGCGGGTCGTCGCCGAGCGCCCGGTCGCCGATGACCTGTTTGTCGGAACCTGGCTGGCGCACGTCCAGCATCGGCACGCAGTCAACGTCGATGCCGATCTCAAACAGGTCGGCCGCCATCAGTTCCGCCGACACGGCGAAGGCTTCCAGCGCCTGCTCCGGCCGGGTGGCGAAGGCGTCGGTGAACACGCCCGGTGCCAGATACTCGCGCCAATGCGGCGGACGCATCCGGCGGACCCGGCCGCCCTCCTGGTCGATCAGCACCGGCGCGTGGGCATGGCTCACGCAGCCGCGCAGATCGTCCACCAGGGCGCGGACCTGCTCGCGGTCCTCGATGTTGCGGGCGAAGAGGATGAAGCCGTACGGATCGACCTCGCGGAAGAACGCCCGCTCCTCCGCGCTCAGCGCCGTGCCGGCACAGCCGAAAACGATCGCCCGCGTCATTCTACGGGCGGACCAGCAGACAGGCCTGATTCTGGGCCTTCAGGGCAGCGCAGGCTTTCTCCGCGGCATCCTCGGTCAGCATGCCGCCCTGGATCCGGTGGAACACGCCCTTGCCGGCGCCGAGATCGACCTGTTGGATACGCAGGCTGAGCCCGCCCAGCACGGTCGGATAGCGCTTGGTCAACCGGTTCCATTCACCCCGCGCGGCCGCCTCGTCACGGAACGCGCCGAGCTGCACCCGGAACCTGCCGTCGCTGGCGGCGGGCTTCGGCGCCGGTTCGGGCTTCGCCGCCGGAGCCGGAGCCGGTTCGGGTGCCGGCTTCGGCTCGGGAGCCGGCGGCGGCACGGCGGCCGCCACCTGGGTCTCGGCGGCCGAAGGCTCCGGCGCCTTGGCCGGCGGAATGTCGCTCGCCTGAGGCTGCTGGGCCACCTGGGCGCTCGGTTGGGGCGCAGGCTCGGGAGCCGGGACCGACTGGCTGGTCACCGGCGCCGGGGTCTGACCGGAGCCGTCCTGTGCGGTCGTCGGTGCAGCCTGGGGCGTGCGGGCCGGGATCGGCACGGTCGTGGAGGCGTCACTGTCCTGAGCACCGCTGTCCTGAGCACGGCTGTCGGGGGCACCGCTCTCCTGGGCGGGCGGGCTCTCCGAGGCGGCGGGTGCGGGCGGCGGTGCCGGCGGTTCGGCCGGCTTCTCGGGCGGCGGCAGCAGGCGCTCGACCGAGGAATCCTCGCCCTGCCCCGGGCGCAGCGCGCCGTAGACCGGCTTGTCCTGATTCGGAACATCGAGCCCGCCGGGCTGCTCCGGGCGCACCTTAATCGGCGACGGGTCGGCCTGGATCAGCGGCGCGGTGGCTTCGCTGCCCGCATGCAGGCCGCGGTCATAGGCGTACCAGACCACGCCGGCGAAGGCCGCCAGCGCGAAGGTCGCCAGGAACGCGCCGACCGCCCGCGAGCGCCGGGGCGGGTCGCGCAATTCCGGCGGGGGACCCGGACGGTCGTAACCGTCGGCGTGAAGGCCGTCGCCATCCTGGCTCATTCCCTAAGCTCCTCCACCGGCGTGACGCCCATCACCCCGAGACCCGACGCGACCACCGTGGCCGTCGCCCGCACCAGGGCCATCCGGGCCAAGGTCGTCTCGCGATCGTCGTCCAGGATGAAGCGCAGCCGGGCATCTTCCCTGCCCTTGTTCCACAGACCGTGGAACGCGGCGGCCACGTCACCAAGATAGAATGCGACGCGATGCGGCTCATGGGCTTCCGCCGCGCTTTCAACGACGCGCGGCCAGCCCGCGAGCAGCTTGATGAGACCAATCTCGTCCGGGTCGGTCAAGGAACCCATGGAAGCCTTGGAAAGTGCCGCGTCCGAGAGGTCGTCGGCTGAAAACGTCTCGCCGGCGTTGCGAATCACCGAACAGGCCCGGGCATGGGCGTACTGAACGTAGAACACCGGATTGTCCCGGCTCTGCTCGCTGACCTTCTGGTAGTCGAACTCCAGGGTCTGGTCGTTGCGCCGGGTCAGCATGATGAAGCGCAGCACGTCCGGTCCCACCGCCTCCAGGACGTCGGACAGGGTCACGAAGGTGCCCGCGCGTTTCGACATCCGCACCGGCTTGCCGCCGTCGAACAGGTGAACGAGCTGGCAAAGCTTGACGTCCAGATCGCCCTTGCCGCCGGTGATCGCCGTGACCGCCGCCTTCATGCGCTTCACGTAGCCGCCGTGATCGGCGCCCCAGACGTCGATCATCTCGGGGAAGCCGCGTTCCACCTTGTCCAGGTGGTAGGCGATGTCGTTGGAGAAATAGGTCCAGGACCCGTCCGACTTCTTCAGCGGCCGGTCCACGTCGTCGCCGAACTGGGTCGCCTTGAACAGCAGCTGCGGCCGCGGCTCCCAGTCGTCGGGCGTCTTGCCCTTCGGCGGTTCCAGCACGCCGGTATAGACCAGCCCGTCACCCTCCAGCTTGGCGAGCACCCGGTCGACCGCCTTGTCGTCGACCAGGGCCCGCTCGGAGGAGAAGCGGTCCATGCGGATGCCGAGGGCGATCAGGTCCTTCTCGATATCGGCCATCATCAGCTCGACCGCGAAGGCACGGAACGGCTCCAGCCACGCATCTTCCGGTTTGGAGACCCACTTGTCGCCGTCGCGCTCGGCGATGGCGCGGCCGACATCCTTCAGGTACTCGCCCGGATAGTGGCCTTCGGGAATGGTGACGGTCTCGCCCAGCGCCTCGCGGTAGCGCAGATGGGTCGAGCGGGCCAGCGTCTCGACCTGGGCGCCGGCATCGTTGATGTAGTACTCACGCGCCACCTCGAACCCGGCCTTCTCCAGCAGCGCCGCCAGCGCGTCGCCGAACACAGCGCCGCGCGCATGGGCGGCGTGCAGCGGGCCGGTCGGATTGGCGGAGACGTACTCCACATTGACCTTGCGGCCGTTGCCCATGGCGGACGCGCCGAAACCCGCGCCGGCCTCCAGGATCTTGCCGACCTGGTCGAGCCAGACGGCGGGCGACAGCCGGATATTGATGAAACCGGGGCCGGCCACCTCGACACTGTCCACCGCGTCGAGCCTGTTCAGCGCCTCGGCCAGCGGCTCGGCGATGGCACGCGGCTTGGTGCCGACCGGCTTCGCCAGCACCATGGCGGCATTCGTCGCGATGTCGCCGTGGGAGGCGTCGCGCGGCGGCTCGGCGGTGATGCGGTCGAACGGCAGCCCCTCAGGCCAGCCCTCCGAGGCCGACATGGTCTCCAGGACAGCTTTAATTTCGTCTTTCATCCAATTGAATATGTTCATTCTATTAGCTTGCCTGGATCGCTGTATCAGTGAGAGGTCATGCCGGCGGCCGGAATTTCAAGCCCCGCGACCGGAGCCCGTGCAGGTGTAGTGCCGATGCGGCGGACGGAACGCAACGGATTTCGCAGCGCCGTGGCCGCCGGTTCCCGCAAGATCGGGCTTATCAGCCGCTACCTGTGGTGTAACAATATCGCCGATGCACCCCCTGCCGGCCACCGGGCGGAGATCCGGGCAAGGCACCTAAAAACAATGGGGGGCCGACAGGAGGAAACATGACCGTTCTTTCCCATGCCGTCCGTATAGGTTCGTCCCTGGCCGACGCCTTCCGGCGCGACGGCTATGTCTACCCGATCCGCGCGCTGTCCGAGGACGTGGCCGCCGGCCTGCGCCGCACCCTGGAGGAGGCCGAGGCCGCCGCGCCGGACGCCGAAGTGAAATCCATGGTGGCCGGCCTGCCGCACCTGATCCTGCCGGAGTTCTACGACATCGTCCGCGATCCGGCGCTGACCGGGCCGGTCTCGGAGATCATGGGCGAGGACCTGCTGGTATGGGGTTGCTCGTTCTTCACCAAGGAGCCGCATACGAAGAGCTTCGTGTCCTGGCACCAGGATCTGACCTACTGGGGCCTGGACGACGCCGATCAGATCACCGCCTGGGTCGCCCTCTCCCCCGCCACGGTGGAGAGCGGCTGCATGCGCTTCGTGCCCGGCAGCCACCTGCAGCAGATCGTGCCGCACAAGGACACGTTCGACCCGGAGAACCTGCTGACCCGCGGACAGGAGGTCGCCGTCGAGGTGAAGGACGAGGACGCGGTCAACGTTGTCCTGCCGACCGGCAAGATGTCGCTGCACCACGGCCGGATCTTTCACGCGTCCCACCCGAACCGGTCCGACGACCGGCGGATCGGGCTGGCGGTGCGCTACATCAAGCCGAGCATGCGCCAGACCTCCGGCACCAAGACCATCGCGGTGCTGGCGCGCGGCGAGGACCGGTTCGGCAATTTCGAGCTGGCCGAGCGGCCGACCGGCGGTTTCGCGGCCGAGGATATCGAGCGGTGCCGGGAGGCCTTCCGGCGACGCGAGAGCATCCTCTACAAGGACGCAGCCGCGACCGGCCGCCGGAAGATGGCGTAACGCCTCTTTTCCGCTCAAAAAACTCCACTCCCCGGCCGTGTGCCGGGGCGAGACAAAAAGGCCAGACGGGCGCCGAACAGTTTGTTTCGACGCCCGACGCATCCCTGGCCTTGCCCCGGCACAAGGCCGGGGGTGTTTTATGGGGAGCCGCAGGCGCTACCCGCCGTTCACCCAGGGCTTCATCGCGGCCCAGGCCATCGTGTGGAGCGGGACCGGGACGCCCCGCGCCCGGCCCAGCCGCGACACCAGTCCGGACAGGCTCTCCGCCTCGATCCGGCGGCCGCGGGCGAGGTCGTGGTACATCGACGCGTACATGCCCGGCGGAAAGCTGCGGGTCAGCGCGATCGAGCGCTCCACAGTCTGCGGGTCGATGGCGATGCCCTCCGCCGCCGCCAGGGCCGCCACCTCCTCCATCATCTCCCGCGCGACGCCGGCCAGTTCGGCGTCGTGATAAATCTCGCCGGCCGGCTTGCGCAGCACTGTGGTCAGCGCGGAGTTGGTGGCGAGCAGCACGAACTTCTCCCACAGGGTCGCCCGGATATCCGCCGAGACCTCGGCCCCGAATCCGGCGGCGATGCAGGCATCGGCTAGACGCGCGGCCCGCTCCGACCGGCTGCCGTCGAGTTCGCCGAAGACGATGCGGGACATGTCCGAGGTGTAGCGCACCACGCCGGGCTCGGCGATCAGCGCGGAGACATAGGCGGCGCCGCCGAGCACCGTCCGGGCGCCGAGCACTTGGGCCAGCCGGTCGGGACCGTCCACGCCGTTCTGCAGGGTGACCACCATGGTCTGGGGCCCGACGATCGGCATCAGGGTCACGCCGGCGGTCTCGGTGTCGTAGAGCTTGACGGCGAACAGCACGACATCGGCGGTACCGCCCAGGGTGGCCGGATCCTCGGTCGCGGTGACCTTCGGCAGCACGATATCGCCGCGGGAGCCCTCCAGGCGCAGACCGTTGGCCTGCATCGCCTCCAGATGCGCGCCGCGCGCCACGAAGGCGACGTCGTGCCCGGCCTGAGCCAGATAGGCGCCGAAATACCCGCCGACACCCCCGGCGCCCATGACCACTATCCGCATCCGCCGTCTCCCCGCTGTCACCTAAAGTGCAAAAGAGCGCGGATTACGGAGGAAAGCGAGCCGTTCGTCTACCGTGACAGGCAAATTTCCGCCGGACACCAGTCCGGCTGGCAAGGGATCCTCACCCGAAACTCAGAAAATCCGCCCAGACCCGGTCGAGCTTCTTCAGCGTCCGCAGGGCCTCCTGCAGCGGGGCGCCCAGATCCTCCTCCTCGACCGCGATCCGCGCCAGCCGACGGTCCAGATCGCGCAGCCGGTCGGCGACATGCCGTCCCGGCGCGCCGAGGCGCAGGCGGGCGGCGCGGCGATCGTGCTCCGAACGGATCTGCTCCAGATAGCCGTAATCCACCAGCTTCTTGATGTTGTAGGTCGCCGAACTGGCCTGATAGTAGCCGCGCTGAATCAGATCGCGGACCGGCACCTCGCCGTCGCCGATCGACAGCAGCAGAAGCCCCTGGTTGGCGTTGATGTCGGTGACGCCCATGCCCTCCAGGGCCAGGCGGACCACGTCCAGGTGCCGGCGATGCAGCCGTTCGAGCAATCCCGTGAGATCGCCGTACAGCGCCGCGGTCTCCGCCGCATCCGGGTCCCGGGTGCCGCCGTCGCCCGCGTTGTCCGGCCCCGTTCCGGACGCGTCGAGCGCGCGGACTGTCGCATCGCGCATGGATACCTCCTACCGGCCTGCCGCCCCTCGCAGGTAAGAAATTATTAACAGTTTCACAAATACATTACAGAATGAAAAGCGTTTTGGTATATTTACCTTCGATTTTCCGAATACGAATCGTGTCCGTCATGCGGACTCGGGGGTAGGACTGACATGGGGCGTTCGATTTTTCTGGTCGGCATGCTGCTGATGGTCGCGATCGCGACCCCCGGCAACCTGCGCCCGGCATTGGCCGAGGAGGCCACGCTCGGCGGGCCGGAGGGCATGCTGGAGCTGGCGGCGGCGGCCGAGCGGCGCGGTGATCACCGCATGGCGATCGCGCACTACCGCCGGGCCCAGGAAGCCTTTCCCTGGGCCAGCGCGCCGCTGACCGGCTGGGGGCTACTGGCGGCCCGGCTCGGGGCGGCCGAACAGGCGGCCACGCTGCTCGCCGCCGCGGTCGACATCGATCCCGACGATATCGACGCCGCCGCCGGCCTGGCCGATGCGCTGGTCGACCTGGATCGCCTGGACGAAGCCCTGTCCGCCTATGAACTGGTTCTGCGGATCGACCCGTCGGACCTCGCCGCCATGGACGGCCGGCAGCATGTTCTGGCCCTGATCGCCGCACCGGCAGTCGAGGGAACGACGGCAGCGCTGGCGACCGCCGATGCCGCGCCGTCTCCGGGATTGCCGACCGCTCCCCTCGTCGCGCCGACGCTGATCGACACGTCCGTTCCCGCTCAGCCCGCCGCGGGTATGGTCTGGCGCTGAGCCGCCGGCGTCGGGTCGGGTAGCCACCTGAGCGAAAGAAATGCGACGGCCAGCGCTGGGCGGTTGGGATGAAGCGACTGGCCGTCGCGCGGGGCAGCCTGTTGGGCACTTCCCCGATCCAGTTTCTGTCACATCCGACCGAGAACCGTGTTTGCCGGATCGCCCGCTCGGGAGGTTCGCTTTTCCCTAAACTCGACGTGGGAAAACGGTACCAAGGCAGCCTGCCCCGCTCCATCAAATCCTTCTGCTGCAATACGCCGGCTAAACGCCCGGAAAACATCGACTTTTATTCGTAAAATGCGCCCCATCACACGGACAGAAAAAGACCCGCCGAAGCGGGTCTGAGGCAAGGATCTCGGGAACGGGAAGTCACCGCAGAGACTACCGGAAGGGCAGCCTTGTGGTCTCGTCCACACGGGCGCCGGCACGGGTGGGGTCGCTCATGACCGCGTCGCTCAGGTCGGCGCCACGCAGATCCGTCCCTTGCAGGACGGCATTCGAAAGATCGGCCTTGCGCACGTCGGCGCCGCGCAGGTCGACACCGCGCAGATCGGCGAAGCGCAGGTCGGCACCGGCCAGCCGGCTGGCGACGCTGTGACCGGCGTCGGTCACCAGGGAGCGCAGGTTTGCTCCGGTCAGCCTCGCGTTCTGCAGCCGGGCGTCGCTGAGATCGACGCCGCGCAGATCCGCCCCTTCCAGGGCGGTGAAACGCAGGTCGGCGCCCGCCAGACGACCGGCCGCCATGCGCACGCCGGTCAGATCCATCGCGCAGAAGACGCTGCCCTCGGCGATGAGCGCGGTCAGGTCGGCGCTGGCCAGCCGGTCCATGGCCCGCAGATCCATGCCCGACACATCGAGCTGTTGCCCCTGCCCGCTCGACGACGCGACCCAGGTCTCATGCCGGTCGAGCAGCTCGTCCAGCGGGATCTCCAGATCCTCTTCGGTACGGCCGGCCGGGCGGTCGTTCAGCGCACCCGTCAGGTCGGCGCCCCCGAGTTCGGTCATGTTGGTGGTGATCCGGGTGAACACCGCGTCGCGCAGCACCGCCTTCTCCAGACTGGCCCAGCTCAGATCGGCCCCGTCCATGTTGGCGCCGCTCAGATTGGCGCCGCGCAGGTTGCAGCGGACCAGTTTGGCGTCGCGCAGGATCGCGTCGGACAGGTTGGCGTTGACGCAGATGGCACCCGAGATCTTCGCCCGCGTCAGGTCGGCGCCGGCGAGATCGGCCTGATGCAGTTCGGTGACGGAGGGGTCGATGTCGATCCAATGCAGGTCGCGGTCGCGCTCCCCGGTCTCCGCCAGATGGCTTTCCCGCAGGTCCGCATCGATCAGGGTCGCCCCGACCAGCCGGGCGCCGCGCAGGCACACCCCCCGCATGTCTGTCTTGATCAGGCTCGCGCCGTCGAGATTGGCGCCGCGCAGGTCGACCGCGAACAGCGAGGCGTAATCCAGCTTCACGCCGCTCAGCGCCGCGCGCGACAGGGAGGCGCCGGTGAAATCCGCGTCGGTCAGATCGGCGCCGCGGAAATCGAGCCAGGACAGGTCGAAGAAGGAGAGCACCGCCCGTGCCCCGCCGAGCCGTCCGTTGCGGAACCGCATGTGACGCTTGATCAACCCGTCCAGGTCTTCCTGGGACAGGCGCTCGAGGTTTCGGTTCTGTCTGGCGGCATCCATCCGGACGGCTCCATGCGTTCTGCAGAAGGCACCCCACAGGGCGAAACGCCCTTTCCTATTCAGTATCTAGAACTGATTTAGCGAAATCAATTGCAATTCTTAAAGTGAAATGTGACTCTTTCTGCAGGCACGGAATCTTTTCACCTGGTTGGACGTCGGATGACAGGGCTCACGCTCGCGTCGCTCTACGATACGATTCACACGCTCGAGCGGGTGATCGGATCGTTTCCTGTCCTGATCATCGCCACCGACCGGGCCGGCCGCATCGTGATGACGACGCAGCACACCCGCGACGTGCTCGGCCTGTCGGAGGTCGAGCTGCTCGACAAGCCGATCGCCGCGATCATTCCCGGTGTCACGATCAAACTCACCGGCGGCAGCGACGGTCCGGAGATCGCCATCGGTCCCAGTCGGCGCCGCGCCCTGCGCCGCGATGCGTCGGCCTTCCCGGTCGACATCCAGGCCAGTGCCCACCGCCTCGGCGACGACGTCATCTGCGTCTTCGCCCTGCTCGACGCCACCGAACGGCTGCAGGCGGACCGGACGGCCCGGGAGTCCCGCGCCCTGCTCGACGCCATCCTCAGCGGCATGCCCGCGATGGTCAGTGCCAAGTCCCTGGACGGGACCTACGAGTTCATCAACGCCTATCAGGGCGATGTGTTCGGCGTCGATCCGGGCGAGGCGGTCGGCCGGTCGGCCGAGGATCTGCTCGGGGCCGATGGCGGTCGACCGATCGACACGGCCGACCGGCGCATCGCGACCGGCGCGGCCGTCTCCCAGCTCGGTCCGGAGAAGCTGGTCGACGCCGACGGCCGCACCCGCACCTTCATGACCACCCGGGCCGCGATGCACGACGCCAAGGGGCTGGTCCAGCGCGTCCTTTTCGTCGGCATCGACGTGACCCACGCCACCGCCGCCGAGGAGCGGCTGGAGCGCCTGTCGCTGCTCGACGAGATGACGGGGCTGCCCAACCGGGGCGCGTTGCAGCAGATCCTGAGCGCGCAGATCCGCGCGGCCAAACGCGACGGCCGCCGGGTCGGCCTGGTGCTGCTCAGCATCACCAACCTGTCCGACATCGGAGACGATCTTGGACCGGTCGTGCGCGACAGCGTGGTCCGACGCCTGGCGATCCGCCTGGGCGGCCTGATCCCCGAGACCTGCGTCCTGTCCAGGTTCGACGACACCTCCTTCGCCCTGGTGGTGCCGAACCCGGACGATTCCGCCGCCTTCGAGGCCGAGGCCGCCCGGCTGGTCGCCCGCGGCGGGCGCGCGCTCACCGCCGCCGGCGCCACGGTGGTTCCGAAATGCCGCGCCGGGCTGGCGGTCTATCCCGATACAGGCGCCGATGCAGAAACGCTGCTACATGCCGCCGAGCACGGCCTGAGGGTGCAGTCCCGCGCGCCGGTCGCGCCGGTGGCGCGGGGCAATGGGGATATCGACAGCTACTTCGAGGCCCGCCGCGAAGCCGCCAAGGCCCTGCGCCGCGACCTGGAACACGACCGCCTGCACCTGCGTCTGCGTCCGCTGCGCACGCTGCCCGATCAGCGGTTGGCCGGATTTCAGGCCTGTCTGTTCGACAGTCTGGACCGCCCGCTGCTCGGCACGCCGCACACCGACCGGCTCACCGATCCGGCGCTTTCCGCCGCCGCCGACAGCCTCTCGATCGATCTGTGCGAGCGGCTGATCCGCGATGCCTGCCACGTGGCCGCCGGGTGGAAGCAGCCGCCGCTGATCGCCGTCCCCCTCGCCCCCGGACTGCTGATGCAGCCGGACCTGATCGACACCCTTACGGATCTGCTCGACCGCAGCCGTCTGCCGGCCGACCATCTGGAACTGACCGTGGAGGAAAGCGCGGTCGCCGCCGATCCGGACGCGACCACGAACGTGCTGAATGCGCTGGCCGGGCTGGGGGTAGGCCTGGCGCTCACCGGATTCGGCGCCGGCGGCAATCCCATGCTGGCCTTGGCCCGCCAGCCGTTCCGGCACGTGGTTCTCGCGACCCGAACCCTCGGTCCGCTCGACGAGACCGTGGCCGCGACCATCGCCTTCGCCCAGGCGCTCGGCCGCAGCGTCGGCGCCGACGGTATTCAGACGGCCGAGGAGCTGGCCTTCCTTCAGGGCTGCGGCTGCTCGGTGGCGAGCGGTGCGATCTTCGGCGCACCCCTGGATCCGTCCGACGCGCGGAAACTCCACACCGGCCCGGCCGACGCCGCCATGCGCCGCGCCTGACCGCGCGTCACAATCGTTCAACCGTGCTTCACTCCCGGCTAGACTGCGCGCCGCATCGCAGGGAGGACACATGGAACCGAGCAACATCGGTCTCGACGGCTATATCGACAGCTACTACAGCCGCACCCGCGACGACAGCCCGCCCTTCGCCCCGCTCGACGGGGATCTGGATGTCGAGGTCTGCGTTGTCGGCGGCGGCATGGCCGGCGTGTCCACCGCCCTGGGGCTGGCCGAGCGCGGCAAGTCCGTCGCCCTGGTGGAGGCGCGGCGGATCGGCTGGGGCGCTTCGGGTCGCAATGGCGGCTTCGTCGGCGCCGGTTTCTCCCGCGGACTGAGCGCGCTGATCTCGCGGGTCGGCCGGGAGCACGCCCTGCGGCTCTACCGGCTGAGCGAGATGGGGGTGGCCTTGGTCCGCAAGCGGGCCGACGCGATCGTCGGCGGCGTGGCGCCGATCGTCGACGGCCGCATCACCTGCTCGTGGTTCGACGATCCGGATGGCGTGAAGCGCGAGGCCGACTGGTTGAACGAGCTAGTCGGTGCCGATATCGAGGTCTGGGACCGCGACAAGGTCCGCTCGATCTGGCGCAGCCCGCGCTACTACGAGGGCATGTGGCGGCCCAAGGGCTTCACCTTCCACTCGCTGAACTTCACCCGCGGAAACGCCCGGCTGGCGGTCAATGCCGGCGCCAAGATCTTCGAGAACACTCCGGCGACCCTGATCGAACTCGGCCGCGACCCGAAGCTGGTCCACACCGCCACCGGTACGATCCGCGCCGAGCATGTGGTGGTCTGCTGCTCCGGCTATATCGAAGGCCTGGTGCCGCGTCTGTCGGCGGCGACCCTGCCGATCGGCACCTATGTGGTGCTGACCGAGCCGGTCGGTGACCGATTGACCGAGGTCATGGGCCTGCCCAACGGCGTCGGCGACACCCGTTTCGCCGCCGATTACTACCGTCCGCTGCCCGATACCCGGATCCTGTGGGGCGGCCGGATCAGCCGCTGGACCAACCCGTCGCATCTGGCCGACATCATGATGGCCGACCTGAAGAAGGTGTACCCGCAGCTCTCGGATCTGAAGGCGGAGGTCGCCTGGCCGGGTACCATGGGCTATGCCGCCCACAAGATGCCCCAGATCGGCCGCCTGCGCCCCGGCGTGTGGTACAGCCAGGGCTATGGCGGGCACGGCATGGCCACCACGACCATGGGCGGCGAGCTGATCGCGTCGGCCATCGCCGAGGGCGACGACCGATGGGAACTGTTCAAGCCCTTCGGCCTCACGCCGGTGGGCGGCCCGATCGGCGCCTGGTACGCCCAGATGGTCTATTGGGCCTATCAGGCCCGCGACGCCTGGCGCGAGAGCCTGGGATAAGGAGCCGACATGACGCAGAAGCACCCGCCGCTCGGCATCATCGGCCTCGGCACCATGGGCCGGAACCTGGCGCTGAACCTGGCCGATCACGGCGTCCCCCTGGTTGCCTGGGAGCGCGACGCCGCCCTCGCCGCCCGCGCCCGCGCCGAACTGCCGGATGCCACGCTCTGGGCCGCCGACGCGGCCGATCTCGCCCGGCAACTGACCGGACCGCGCGCCGTGTTGCTGATGGTGACCGCCGGGGCCGCCGTCGACGCGGTGATCGACGGGCTGCGTGGGCATCTGCAGGCCGGCGATGTGATCATCGACGGCGGCAACACCGATGCCGCCGACACCACCCGCCGGCAGAAGGATCTGGCGGAGGACGGCATCCACCTGATCGGGCTCGGGGTGTCCGGCGGCGAGGAGGGCGCGCGCCATGGCCCCGCCCTCATGGCCGGCGGCGACCTGGCGGCCTGGGACCGGGTGGCCCCGACCCTGCGCTCCGTTGCCGCCCGCGCGCAGGACGGCACGCCCTGCTGCGACCGGCTCGGCGGCGGCGCGGCCGGGCATTTCGTGAAGACGGTTCATAACGGCATCGAATACGCCGTCATGCAGGCCCTGGCCGAGGCCTATGACCTGATGCGTCACGGCCAGGGCCTCGAGATGGCCGCGATCGGCGAGACCTTCGCGCGCTGGAACCAGGGACCGGGCGGCGGTTATCTGGTGGAGATCGCCGCCGATGTGGTGCGCACCCGCGACGGCGACGGCGCGCCGCTGCTGGACAAGGTGGTCGACCGCGCCGGCCAGAAGGGCACCGGCCGCTGGGCCTCCCTGGCCGCACTCGACCTGGGCGTGGCGGCCCCGTCCATCGCCGAAGCGGTCTTCGCCCGCGCGGTCTCCTCGGCCCGCGACACGCGCCTGTCCCTGGCCGGCGACCCGCCGGGCACGGTCACGCTCGGCGCCAGCGATCTTGAGCATGCCGTGCGGGCAGCCACCCTGCTCTCCTTCCTTCAGGGCTTCTCCCTGATCGCCGCCGCCGATGCGCGGGACGGCTGGCAGGTCGACCCGGTAGCCGTGGCGACGGTCTGGCGGGCCGGCTGCATCCTGCGCGCCCCCCTGCTCGACCGGCTGGCCGAGGCCTTCGGCAGTCTGCCGTCGGAATCTCACCCGCTGGCGGCGCCGGCGCTGCGGGCGGAGCTGGCGGAGACCCTGCCCGGCCTGCGCCGGACGGCGGCCGCCGCGATCGGCGCCGGCTATGCCGTCCCCGTCCTCACCTCCGCCCTGTCTTGGCATGACGGCATGGTGCGCGCCCGGGTCCCGGCCGACTTTCTTCAGGGGCTGCGCGACCGGTTCGGGGCTCACAGCTTCGAGCGGATCGACACCCCCGGCAGCCATCACGCCGATTGGAGCGGCTCATGAGCACCGCTCCCATCGTCGTCGTCATGATGGGTGTGTCCGGCGTCGGCAAGACCACCATCGGCACCCTGCTGGCCGAGCGCCTGGGCTGGGGCTATGCCGAGGGCGACAGCTACCACCCGCCCGCCAACGTGGAGAAGATGCGGGCCGGCACGCCGCTGGACGATGCCGACCGCGGACCCTGGCTCGCCGCCATCGCCGCAGATATCGACCGCTGGCGGGCGGCGGGACAGGGCATGGTCGTCGCCTGCTCCGCGCTGAAGCGCCGCTACCGCGATGTTCTCATCGGCGAGCGGGCCGATGTGCGGCTGGTCCGCCTGGCCGGCGAGGAGGCGCTGATCCGCGCCCGCATGGAGAAGCGCACCGACCATTACATGCCGCCCAGCCTGCTGCTGTCCCAGCTCGCAACGCTGGAACCGCCGGCGCCGGACGAGGCCGCGATCACCGTCGAGGTCACCCAGGAGCCGGAGCGCTGCGTCGACCGGATCCTGTCCGCGCTGCGCGACGGTCCGGCGTCCAGGTGACCTCGACGCGACCCGAAGGCCATCCGCCCGGGGCGAACTCGCGTAGGATGGAGAGCAGTACGGCAGCCCGAAGGGAATGACATCTTGGCAGGAAATGCGGAAACCGGCCTGAAGGTCTCGAAGGTCTATTACGAGCCCAAGGAGCTTCTCTTCAACGAAGGCGACCCGCCGACCGGGATCTTTCTCATCGAGGAAGGCACGGTGGAGGTCTTCCGGGTATCCGGTGCGCGTACGATCACGACGGCGCGGCTCGGCCGCGGCGAGGTCGTGGGCGAACTCGCCCTGATCGAAGGCATCCCCCATACCCGCAGCGTGCGGGCCGTCACCGCGGTCTCCGCCCTCAAGGTCGATCCGGTCCAGCTCGAACAGAGTCTCGCCGCCAGCCCGGCGCTGATCCGCATGGTGCTGAAACGGGTGGTGCGCAAGGTTCACCGCACCAACGACGTCGCCTTCGGCGCCTCGAAGCGGCCCTCCTGACGGACCGACCCACCGCTGAAAACTTGCCTCAAACGCCTTTGATCTAAAGCGTATACTCACCGGGAACCCGCCGCCGGGTAACGCGTAGTACCGCCAGGGGCTTTAACGCTGAGGACCAAGAAGGTGGGAAGCAAATCGGGCGACGGGTTGACCGTCTCGAAGTTCTACTTCGACCCCCATGAGCCCCTGTTCGAACAGGGCGATCCGGCGACCAGCCTGTTCCTGATCGAGGACGGCACGGTCGAGGTCTATCAGACCGCCGGTGCGCGCACCGTGTCCCTCACCCGGCTGGGCCCCGGCGAGGTGGTGGGCGAGCTGGCGCTGATCGAGGGGGCGACCCATACCCGCGGCGCCCGGGCGGTCTCCCCGGTCATCGCCCTGGAAGTGGCGCCGGACCAGCTCGAGGCGGTTTTGGACAGCAGCCACACCCTTGCCCGCCTGCTGCTGAAGCACATGGTCCGCAAACTCGACAAGACGACGGACATCGCCTTCGGCCACCCGCGGATCGAGCACGCGTCCGACCCGTCAGAGCGCGTCGGCGAGGTCCTCGGCTAGCAGCGCGGTCCCGCCCAGGCGCCGGGCGGCCTCGCGATGGAACCAGGCGCCGGCGCAGGCCGCCTCGAACCCCGGCATCCCCCGTCCCAGCAGTGCGGCGACCGCGCCGGCCAGCACGTCGCCCGTGCCGCCGGTGGCGAGCGTTGCCGGCGCGCCGTCCAGAATGGCGCAGCGTCCGTCGGGATCGGCGACCGTGCTGTCCGGACCCTTCAGCAGGACCGTGTGGCCGCACTGCTCGGCCGCCCGGCCCACCGCGGCGACCCGGCCGACGGCGCCCACGTCGATCTTCGGAAACAGGCGCCCGAACTCGCCGCCATGGGGGGTGAGCACGGCCGGCCCGCCTTCGGGCAGGCGCTTGCCGGCGAAGATCGAGAACACGTCGGCATCGAGCACGATCGGCACCGCACAGGCCAGGGCCGCCTCGACCAGCCGCCTCGCGTCGGCGCCGGTACCGAGGCCCGGCCCGACCACGATGGATGCGACCTTGCGGGCGGAGACGAAGGCGTCGAGATCGTAGGGGATGTCCTGGACGATCAGGCCGGGCGCGTCGCCGGCAACCAGCGTCACCGCCTCCTCCGGTGCGCAGACCGTCACCAGCCCCGCCCCCATGCGCCGCGCCGCGCGGGCAGTCAGCCGCGCCGCGCCCGGCATCGCCCCGCCCAGGACCAGAACATGGCCGCGGGTATACTTATGGTCCGACGGTCCCGCAGGAAGCAGCCGGTCCGCCCACAGAGCCGGCGTGATCGCCCGCGCTGCCGGTGCGCTCATCGCCGGTGCGGCCGGGCCGAGACCGATATCCACCACCCTCACCCCGCCGCACAGGGCCGCTCCGGGATGCAGCAGGTGGCCCGGCTTGCGGCAGTGGAAGGTCACGGTGAGATCGGCGGGACAGGCCGTCCCCAGGACCTGACCCGTGTCGCCATGCACGCCGCTCGGCACATCGACGGCCACCACCTTCAGCCGGCCGCTGGCCGCCCGTCCGGCGGCCCTGGCCAGCAGCTCCGCCGCTGCCCCATCGATCGGCCGGGTCAGTCCCGCCCCGAACAGGGCATCGACCAGCAGGTCGGCGGAGGTCACCAGGTCGGCGGACAGGGGCTCGACCGGTCTGCCCCAATCGGCGGCCGCCTCGGCGGCGTCGCCGGTCAGGCCGGCGACCGCGCCCAGCAGCGCCACCGTGACGTCCCAGCCGTGGTCGCGCAGGTTGCGGGCGATGACGAAGCCGTCCCCGCCGTTGTTGCCCGGCCCGCAGGCCACCAGCACCCGCCCCGGCCGGAAGGTTCGGCGGATATGGCGTGCGGCCCCCTGCCCCGCGCGGAGCATGAGGGTGAATCCAGGTATTCCGTTTTCAATGGCGAGACGATCGCAGGCGCCCATCTGCTCGCAGGAGAGCAGCGCGTCGCGTATCGTCGGACCCGTGTCTGTCGGCAATGTCATGCCGACAGCATAGGGAATTGGGGCGAGTGATGGGACTCGAACCCACGGCCTCCAGAGCCACAATCTGGCGCTCTAACCACCTGAGCTACACCCGCCACCGGGCGCCGAACCATCTCGGCTCGGCGGACGCGTTTGTTATTCCAGCACCGGCTTGGCGTCAACCTAAATGCCGAGGCCGACCTCCTTCAAATAGGTATCCAGCCGCTCGACCGCCCCGTCCAGCACCGGATCCTGCTTGGCGAAGCAGAACCGGATGTAGTTCCGCGGCGCGCTCTGCGGGTCGAGATAGAAGGCGGAGACCGGCACGGCGGCCACTCCGGCATCGGTCACCAGACGCCGGCAGAAGCCCTCGTCCGTCTCCGCGTCGTAAAGATGGGCGGCGACGTCGACGAACAGGAAGTACGTCCCCTGACAGGTCACCGGCGCCAGGCCGATGGAGGTCAGGCCGTCGGTCAGCCGGTCGCGGCGCCGCGCCATGTCGTCGCGCAGCCCGTCGAAATACGAATCGTCCTGGCTCAGGCCGAAGGCGACGGCGCGCTGCAGGTTCGGCGCCGTCGTGAAGACCAGGAACTGATGCGCCTTGGAGATCGGGCCCAGCAGATGCTCCGGGGCGGTGATGTAGCCGACCTTCCAGCCGGTCAGCGAGAAGGTCTTGCCGGCCGAGCCGATCCGCACGCAGCGCTCCCGCATGCCGTCCAGCGTCATCAGCGGGATATGCGAGCGGCCGTCGAAGGCCAGGTGCTCGTAGGCCTCGTCGCACAGCGCATAGGCGTCGTAACGCTGGCACAGGTCGGCGATCGCCGTCAGTTCCTCCCGGCTGTAGACCTTGGAGGCCGGGTTCTGCGGGTCGTTGACCACGATCATCTTGGTGCGGTCGCTGAACGCGTTCTCCAGCGCGTCCAGGTCCAGCTTCCAGTCCGGCGGGGTCAGCCGCACCGGCCGCGGGATGCCGCCGGCCCGGCGGATCATCGGCAGGTAGCAGTCGTAGAGCGGCTCGATCACCACC
The DNA here is from genome assembly GCA_965228445.1 of Candidatus Endolissoclinum sp. Lineage (GTDB taxonomy): Bacteria > Pseudomonadota > Alphaproteobacteria > Thalassobaculales > Thalassobaculaceae > Thalassobaculum. The sequence continues at coordinate 1,059,884 of OZ245813.1, forward strand.
ACCTCGTCGCCCGGCTCGATCAGGCCAAGGAAACAGGCCGCCAGCCCCTCTGTGGCGCCGGTGGAGACCATGACCTCCTTCTGCCAGTCGACGTCAAGGCCGTAGAACCGCTTGTTATGGGCGGCGACCGCCTGGCGCAACTCGGGCACGCCCATCATCGGCGGATACTGGTTCGGCGGGTCGTACAGCGCCTTGGAGGCCTGCTCCAGCACCGGGTCGGGACCGCGGTCGTCGGGGAAGCCCTGGCCGAGATTGATCGCCTTATGCTCGATGGCGAGCCGCGACATCACCTCGAACACCGTGGTGCCGTAGGAGGACAGGAGCGAGTTGGCGGCCTTCATCGGGCGGTCCCCCGTGCGTCAGATATGGGTCGGGCGGTTTAGCACCGGGGGAAGCCCCCGGCAACGTGCCGAAATCACCCCACCGCCGCCTCCAGATACTCGACCAGCCGGGCCTCGGCGGCGGAGAACTCGTGGCCCTTGCGCCAGACCAGGCCGATCTCCATCGGCGGCGGGGCGTCGGTGATGGGGACCCATTCCAGCCGGCCGCCGTCCAGCGACCAGGGGCGGAACAGCATGCGCGACAGGATCGTCACCCCCAGCCCCGTCGCCACCATGCTGCGCAGCGCCTCCAGGGACGTGGTCTCGAACAGCACCTTCGGCTCCAGGCCCGAGGCGGCCAGGTATTCGCGCGACGACCGGTCGGCCTCGTCGATCTGGTAGAGCACATAGGGGTACTCGATCACGTCGGCCCGGCTGACCGTGTCGCGGCTTGCCAGCGGATGGTTGGTCGCCACCCAGGCGCCGCGCGGGCTTTGGAACAACCCGCGATGCTCCAGGTCCGGAGCGTTCGACAGGTTGGAGGTCAGCAGCAGCGCGATATCCACCGTGCCCGACAGCACCTGGTCCTCCATCTCGACCCGCTCGCGCTCCAGTAGCTGCACCGACACGTTTGGAAAGGCCCGCTGGAACCGGGCAAGCGGCGGGATCAGAAAATAGCCGGCGCCGGCATTGGTCACCCCGAGCTTCACATTGCCTTCCACGTCGGTGCGGTCGGGGTGCATGTCGGCCACGGCGTCGGCGACCGCCGCCTCGATGTTGCGGGCATGGCCGATGAAGTTCTGGCCTTCCCGGGTGAGCGCGACGCCGCCGACCCTTCGCTCGAACAGGGTGACGCCGAGCTGGTTCTCCAGCTCCTTGATCGACAGGGTGATGGCCGATTGGGAGATGCCCAGGTTGGTCGCGGCGGCGGAGACCTTCTCCGTCTCGGCCACCGCGAGGAAGTAGCGGACCTGGCGCAGGGTGATCATCGGAAGCCTCCTCTCGGCCGGTTTCGGTGGCCGGTGCCTATATTAATTTTTCTAAATTCGCTTCTTTAAATTACGAATTTGTAATTGTGCGCTGCGAAGATCATCTTCCGTATCAGCAACGGACGCCACCACGACGGAACGCGCTCCGGTGCCCCAGACAGGAGACACACCATGACCACTCAGACGATCCAGATGCGCACCATCACCGAGCAAGACATCGCGCGCGGCATCGCTGCCGGTCGCCGGATGCGCGCCCTCGCGGTTCAGTCCATGTTCCGCAGCGCCTTTACCGCGCTGACCAAGCCGGTCGTCTCGCTCTTCTCGAACACCAAATCCGCCGGCCATGGCGGTGCCCATCCGGCAGCCGTTTGATCCCTGCTTAACGGCTGTCGTCAGAGCGGCGTCACCCCCGCCCCGGGGTGGCGCCGCACTTGTTTCCGGCCTCCGGAAACCTCTACCGCACTGCACCATGAGTTTATTCGATGGTTCTGCGGTACAGCGCGATGAGACGCTCCCAATGCCGTTCGGCGGCGGGCTTGTCGTAGCACCAGCGGCCCGGGAACGCGAAGCCGTGATGGGTGCCCGGATGCACCTCCAGCTCTCCCCTCGCCCCTGACGCCTCGAACAGGCGTTTGAGTTCGGCCACCATGTCCGGCGGCGCAAGATCGTCGGTCTCCGCGCAGCTTATATAGAGTTCGCCCTTGGCCTGGCCGAGGGTGGCATGCGGGCTTTCCACCGCATCGCTGACGATCCAGGTGCCGTAGAAGGACGCGGCCGCGGCCACCCGGTCGGGATAGCGCGCCGCCGCCGCCAGGGCATAGGGCCCGCTCATGCAGTAGCCGTGGACGCCGACCTTGCCCGGCCGGGCGATCCCGGTGCTGTCGATGTAGTCCAGCATCACCTGAATGTCGGCCATGACCGGCGGAATCGTCATCTTGGTGCGGATCGCGCGCATGGCGGTGTGGTCGTCGCTGCCGGCCGTCAGCACGTGCGGCCCGTACTTGGTGTCGCGCCCGGCCCGGTAATACAGGTTCGGCAGCAGCACGCAGTAGCCCACCGTCGCCAGTCGCCGGGCCATGTCGTACAGCTCCTCGCGGATCCCCGGCGCATCCATCAGCATCAGCACGGCCGGATGCGGTTCGCCGTTCGCCCTGGGGCGTTCCGGACGCACGATAAAGGTCTCCATGGCCCCGTCGGGCGTGGCGATGTCCTCGACGACTTCGATCATGTGCGGCAGTTTCCCCTTGTTGGTAGACGTGTTCCCGCGCGGATTTCGTTGTCTGGCGGTTTTGCGGCCGGCAGCGTATCACTGCCGATCCGAGCGTCGCCAGAACGCACCTGAGACCTGAACGATTTCGAGGAACCGCCCGATGCCCGCCATGCTCGCAGACCGGATGTCCGTTCTCGGCACCGAGACCGCCTTTGAAGTGCTCGCCCGCGCCAACGCGCTTGCCGCCTCCGGCAAGGACATCATCAACCTCGGCATCGGCCAGCCCGATTTCAAAACGCCGGAACACATCGTGGAGGCCGGCATCAAGGCGCTGCGCGACGGCCATCACGGCTACACGCCGGCCGCCGGCATCCCGCAGCTCCGCCAGGCGGTCGCCCGCGACCTGAACACGCGCCACGGCGTCACGGTCGATCCGGACACCGTGATGATCATGCCCGGCGGCAAGCCGACCATGTTCTTCGCCTGCCTGATCTTCGGCCAGCCCGGCACCGAGATCCTGTACCCGAACCCCGGATTCCCGATCTACGAGAGCTCGGTGAAGTTCTCCGGCGCCAAGCCGGTGCCGTATCGGCTGTCGGAAGAGAACGGCTTCGCCTTCTCCGCCGACGAGATGCTGTCGAAGGTCACCGAACAGACCCGGCTGATCATCCTGAACTCGCCCGCCAACCCGACCGGCGGCGCGGTGCCGAAGGAGGAGATCGACAAGCTGGTGGCCGGCCTGCAGAAGTGGCCGAACGTCTACCTGCTGTCGGACGAGATCTACAGCCAGATGCTGTATGACGGCCGCGAGCACGTGAGCCTGCTGACCTATCCGGAGATCGCCGACCGGGTGATCCTGCTGGACGGCTGGTCGAAGACCTATGCCATGACCGGCTGGCGCCTCGGCTTCTCGGTCTGGCCGAAGGCGATCTTCGGGCATGCGGAGAAGCTGGCGGTGAACTGCCACAGCTGCGTCAACGCGCCGACCCAGTTCGCCGGCCTCGCCGCCCTGGACGGCCCGCAGGACGCGGTCAAGGACATGGTGAAGGCGTTCGACGACCGCCGCCGCGTCATCGTCGGCGAGCTGAACCAGATCCCGGGCTTCCGCTGTGTGGAGCCGGGCGGCGCATTCTACGCCTTCCCGAACATCGAGGGCACCGGCCTGGGCGCGAAGGCGCTGCAGACCAAGCTGCTCGAGGAGGCCGGCGTCGCGGTCATCGCCGGAACCAGCTTCGGCGCCTATGGCGAGGGCTACCTGCGGTTCTCCTACGCCAATTCCACCGAGAACATCCGCGAGGCGATCCGGCGCATCAAACAGATGCTGGCGGGCTGACGATCCGCCCCGAAAGGCCGTTTGCTTAAGAAGCGAGCGACTGTTGACTGACTTTTATGCGAATGGCGAAAATTCAGGCACACTATCCTCGTAGCTCCCGCCGAGATCCGGGCCGAAGGCTTGGAAATCAAGGCACTAACCAAGGTGCGAGGGTTGGCACACAGCGTGCTAACCACCTCGTTGCCCCGCCACTCGGCGGGGCATTCGCACGCAACCCCGAAGGCACGGACCCATGAAGAAGGTCGAGGCGATCATCAAACCGTTCAAACTCGACGAGGTTAAGGAAGCGCTCCATGAGATCGGGATCCAAGGGATCACCGTGACTGAGGCGAAAGGATTCGGACGGCAGAAAGGTCACACCGAGTTGTACCGCGGCGCCGAGTACGTCGTGGACTTTCTGCCGAAGGTGAAGGTGGAGATCGTGATGGAGGACGGCCAGGTCGAACGCGCGGTCGAAGCCATCCAGAGCGCGGCCCACACGGGACGGATCGGGGACGGCAAGATCTTCGTCTCGACCGTCGATGAAATTGTTCGTATTCGTACGGGCGAAACCGGCACGGACGCGATCTGACGGACCCTCGGGGTCCGACGCGCCGGTCTCCACCAGACCGGCAATTGAGAGGGAGTGTGGCCCCCACGGAAATTTCCGGGGCGCTACGGCAACGTTAGGAAGGAAACCATGTCTGACGACGTGAAGAACGTTATGAAGATGATCGAGGAGCACGACGTTAAGTACGTCGATCTCCGCTTCACGGACCCGCGCGGCGCGGTCCAGCACGTCACCCAGCACGTGCGCACGATCGATGAGGAGAGCCTGGTCGACGGCTTCATGTTCGACGGCTCGTCCATTGCCGGCTGGAAGGCCATCAACGAGTCCGACATGGGTCTGAAGCCGGACCTGGCCACCGCCGTGATGGATCCGTTCTTCGCGCAGCCGACCCTGGCCATCACCTGCGACATCGTCGAGCCGTCGACCGGCCAGCCGTACGAGCGCGACCCGCGCTCGACCGCCAAGGCCGCCGTCAAGTACATGGACAGCCTGGGCATCGGCGACACCGCGTTCTTCGGTCCGGAAGCCGAGTTCTTCCTGTTCGACGACGTGAAGATCGAAGTCAGCATGAACAAGGGGTACTACGAGGTCGACAACGAGGAAGGCCCGTACAACTCCTCCCGCGAGTACGAGGAAGGCAACCTGGCGCACCGTCCGGGCGTCAAGGGCGGCTACTTCCCGGTCCCGCCGGTCGACAGCGGCCAGGACATCCGCTCCGAGATGCTGTCCGTCATGGACGAGATGGGCGTGAAGGTCGAGAAGCACCACCACGAGGTGGCCCCGTCCCAGCACGAGCTGGGCATGGAGTTCGGCACGCTGATCCAGACCGCCGACCACCTGCAGATCTACAAGTACGTGGTCAAGCAGGTCGCCGCCGCCTACGGCAAGACCGCGACGTTCATGCCGAAGCCGATCACCGGCGACAACGGCTCGGGCATGCACGTTCACCAGTCGATCTGGAAGGACGGCAAGCCGATGTTCGCGGGTTCCGGCTATGCCGACCTGTCCGACATGGCGCTGTACTACATCGGCGGCATCATCAAGCACGCCCGTGCGATCAACGCCTTCACCAACTCGACGACCAACAGCTACAAGCGCCTGATCCCGGGCTTCGAGGCTCCGGTGCTGCTGGCCTACTCGTCGCGGAACCGCTCGGCCTCCTGCCGTATCCCGCACGTGAACAGCCCGAAGGGCAAGCGCGTCGAGGTCCGGTTCCCGGATCCGGCCGGCAACCCGTATCTCGGCTTCGCCGCGATGCTGATGGCCGGTCTGGACGGCATCCAGAACAAGATCCATCCGGGCGACCCGATGGACAAGAACCTGTACGACCTGCCGGCCGAAGAGCTGGCCGACATCCCGACCGTCTGCGGCTCGCTCCGCGAGGCGCTCGAGAACCTGGACAAGGACCGCGCGTTCCTGACCCAGGGCGGCGTGTTCACCGACGACCAGATCGACGGCTTCATCGAGCTGAAGATGGAAGAGGTGTACCGCTTCGAGCACACCCCGCATCCGGTCGAGTTCGACATGTACTACTCGAACTGATCAGGCATCCCGGCCTCCGGGCCGGGCTCCTTTTCGCGGCGGGCCGTCCTTCGAGGCGGCCCGTTCGCGTTTGCGGCCCCGCCGTCAGCGCGGCAGCGCCACCCTCACCTCCTCGCCGCCATACCCGTGGACACTGTCATGGGCGCGCAGCGTCACCGCCTCGACATCGGCGGGGATCGCGACACCGCCCAGGCTGCGGGTGAAGGGCTGTTCGTCCACATGGGGGTGATGCAGCGTGCGGGTGGCCAGAACCGTGCCGTCGGGCCCGATGACCTCCCAGCGGTCGGCGTAATGATCCCAGCCGGTATCGGCATGGCGCACGGTGACATCGAAGGTCCAGGTCTCGCCGCTTCGGCGGGCCTCGACGCCGACCACGTCCGCCTCTCCCGCCACAGCGCTCCCCGCACTCGCAGCGACGGCGCCGGCCAGGATCGCGGCGAGGATCAACGGTCTACGGGGGGATCGGATCATCGGGACCTCCACTTCTGCAGGACGGCACAGGATGGCCGGCCGTGCCGCGGTGGTCGACAAACGGATGCGTGAGCGAACCGGCGCCCGAGCCTACTCTCCCTCTTCCTCGGCGCCGTCACCGCGCTCGTCATCCGCACTTCCCGGGCGCGGCGCCCGGCGGCGGTCCGCCTGACCCTGGGGCGGCGCGAAGGCTTCCGGCGCGTCCGGATCCGCCTGGGGATCCGCCCCCCTCCCGCCGTCTCCGTCCGGCATGGCCTCCACATAGAGCGAGCGGCTCGGGAAGGCGAAGCCGGCACCGGCGCCCTCCACCACCTCCTTGATGCGGTAGGCGAAGCGCTCTCGGATTTCCAGCCACTCGCCCCAGTCCGTGGTCTTGGTGAAGCAGTAGACCAGGATCTCGATGGCGCAGTCGGAGAAGTCGTTCACCCGCACGAACAGGCTGCCGCGCTCCGGCTGGACGAACTCGTCATTGCCGACCAGGTAGCTCTCGATGCCGTCGCGGATCTCGCGGAGCTGGTCGATGGAGGTCCGGTACTCGACCGCGATGCTCCAATAGATCCGCCGCTCGGTCATCCGCGAGTAGTTGGTCAGCGCGTTGTCCGACAGCTTGGTGTTCGGCACATAGACCGGCGAGAGGTCGAACCGGCGGATCGAGGTCGAGCGGAAGCCGATCTCCATCACCGTGCCTTCGATCACCCCGTCGACTTCGATCCAGTCGCCGTTCTCGAACCGCCGCTCCGCCAGGATGAGGATGCCGGCGATCAGGTTCTTGAACAGATCCTGGGCGCCCAGGGCCACAGCGACACCGACCAGCCCGAGCCCGGCCAGAAGACCGACCACGTTCACCCCCCAAACCTCCAGCACCGCCGTGCCGCCGAGGAACAGGAGAACCACCTTCGTCGATTTCGCCAGCCAGTCCACCAGCGGCCCGCCGAGCCGCTGCCGCAGCCCGGTGCTGAGCTGCACGAAGGGGTCGACCGCGCGGTAGAGCGCCCAGAACAGCATCACTACCAGAAGCGACCGCGCCAGATTGCCGAGCACCCAGCGCAGGGTGCTGTCCGGTTCCAGGTACTGATAGGCGATCATCGCGGCGATGATCGGCGGCAGCAGCCGCAGCGGCGCCTTCACCGCATCCAGCAGCCGCCGGTAATGCACCGCCCGGCCGTCATCGGCGACGGTGACGACCGTCCGCGAGATCACCCGCGCCAGCACGCTCGGCAGGATCAGGCAGACGATCAGGACCGCCAGCCCGGCGACGATCAGCCCGGTGTTGATGCCGAAGATGTCGCCACGCCAGAGCTGCGCGGACTCCGCCCACAGGGATTGCAGGGCGGGTTCGATGTCGTCGAAGGTCATGCGCAGGCGGGCCGTCGGCTGGTGCGTGTCTTATCGCCAGCCGCCCCCATGTCCCGGCGCCCGGTGTCGGGTCAACGCGCCGCGACGGATCCGGTTCCGCCCCTCAACCGACCGGCCGCTTCTTCCCGGTCTCGTCGATCGCCACGTAGGTAAAGCGGCCTTCGGTCACCAACAGCCGCTCCTCGCGTTCCTGAAACCAGCGGATCTTCCAGGCCTCGATCGCCACGGTGATGGAGGTGCGGCCGACCGTCTCGATATCGCCGTAGCAGCACAGCACGTCGCCGACCCCGACCGGCCGGATGAAGGTCATCGCCTCGATCCCGACGGTCGCCACCCGACCGTGGGCGCGATGGGCGGCGGCGAGCCCGCCGGCGATGTCCATCTGGCTCAGCACCCAGCCGCCGAAGATGTCGCCGTTCGGGTTTGTGTCGGCCGGCATGGCGATGGTACGGATCTGCATCTCGCCGCGCGGCTGGCGGCCCGACTCGGTTTCCATCAGGCTTCCCTTTTCGGTCTAATCCGCACTATATCTAGCGCTCGCCCTATAGGCGGCTACACGATAGACTAACGCGTCCTCGTCCCACTCGCACAGTCAGATCCCATGTCAGACCTGTTCGCAAGCAATGCCGCGGCCGACACTTCGGGTTACTCCGCCAAGGATATCGAGGTCCTTGAGGGTCTGGAGCCGGTGCGCCGCCGCCCGGGCATGTATATCGGCGGCACCGACGAGCGGGCGCTGCACCATCTGGTCGCCGAGGTGCTGGACAACTCCATGGACGAGGCCGTCGCCGGCTTCGCCTCGCGGATCGAGATCGAGCTCTCGGCCGACCAGACCGTCACCATCCGCGACAACGGCCGCGGCATCCCGGTCGACCCGCATCCGCGCTTCCCGGACAAGTCGGCGCTTGAGGTGATCCTGACCACCCTGCATGCCGGCGGCAAGTTCTCCGACAAGGTCTACGCCACCGCCGGTGGCCTGCACGGCGTCGGCATCTCGGTGGTGAACGCCCTGTCCGACCGGCTGGAAGTGGAGGTCGCCCGCGACAAGCGGCTCTATGCCCAGCATTTCTCGCGCGGCATCCCCCAGGGCGCGCTGGAGACCGTGGGTGCGGCCCCGAACCGGCGCGGCACGACGGTGCGGTTCCACCCCGACGCCGAGATCTTCGGCGGGGCGCTGAGGTTCCGCCCCTCCACCCTGTTTAAGATGGCCCGCTCCAAGGCCTATCTGTTCAAGGGCGTGGAGATCCGCTGGAAATGCGATCCGGAAATGCTGCGCGACGGCGACAGCACGCCGGCGGAGGCCACCTTGCACTATCCCGGCGGCCTGGCCGACTTCCTGGCCAGCGCCATGGAGGGACGGCGCACCGTCGCCACCCAGCCTTTCACCGGCGACGTGGAGGCGGCCGGCGAGCAGGGTCGCGTGGAATGGGCGGTGACCTGGCCCGACGACCAGGATGACGGCTTCCTGCACGCCTACTGCAACACCATCCCCACGCCGATGGGCGGCACCCACGAGGCCGGACTGCGCACCGCCCTGGCGCGCGGCATCAAGGCCTATGGCGAGCTGGTGAACAACAAGAAGGCGGCGCAGATCACCGCCGAGGACGTGATGGCCGGCGCCTGCGTCATGCTCAGCGTCTTCATCCGCGAGCCGGCGTTCCAGGGCCAGACCAAGGACAAGCTGGCCAGCCCGCACGCCACCAAGCTGGTCGACCAGGCGGTGAAGGACCATTTCGACCACTGGCTCTCCGGCGATCCGGACACCGCCAACCAGCTTCTCGAGCGGCTGATCGAGCGCGCCGAGGACCGGCTGCGCCGCCGCCAGCAGAAGGAGGTCAGCCGCAAGACCGCCACCCGCAAGCTGCGCCTGCCGGGCAAGCTTGCCGACTGCTCGCGCTCCGACAACGAGGGCACCGAGATCTTCCTGGTCGAGGGCGACAGCGCCGGCGGCTCGGCCAAGCAGGCCCGCAACCGGGCGACCCAGGCCGTGCTGCCCCTGCGCGGCAAGATCCTGAACGTGGCCAGCGCCTCGGTCGAGAAGCTGCGGGCCAACCAGGAGCTCAGCGACCTGCTGCTGGCACTGGGCTGCGGCTCGGGCTCGGCCTACAAGCAGGACGCGCTGCGCTACGAGAAGGTCATCATCATGACCGACGCCGACGTGGACGGCGCCCATATCGCCTCGCTGCTGATGACCTTCTTCTATCGCGAGATGCCGCGCCTGATCGCCGACGGCCACCTGTACCTCGCCATGCCGCCGCTCTACCGGCTGGTGCAGGGTGGGAAGACTGTCTACGCCCGCGACGACGCCCATCGCGAGCAGCTGATGAAGACCGACTTCAACGCCCGGGGCAAAGTGGAAATCAGCCGGTTCAAGGGCCTGGGCGAGATGCCGCCCATGCAGCTCAAGGAAACCACCATGGATCCGAAGTCGCGCCAGCTCCTGCGGGTGAAGATCCCGCCGAGCGGCGGACCGGAACTGATGGTCGAGCCGGAGTTGGAGAGCGAGACCGTGCGCACCCGCGACATGGTCGAGACCCTGATGGGGAAGAAGGCGGAGAAGCGCTTCGACTTCATCCAGGCGAACGCGAAGTTCGTGCTCGAGGTGGATGTCTGAGCTGGCGGCGCGAGGCGGCTGAACGGGGCGTTGGCCGGAGCGGCTCGATCCTGACTTGCGTCAGGATGACATCCCAAGTTGAACGCGACACCCCGTCATCCTGATGCCAATCAGGATCAAGCTACCCACCCTCAATCCAGCCCCGCACCTCAGCGACGCCGCAGGCTGACCAGGATCGCCGACCCGCCGATCAGCGCAACGCCCAGGCCGGCGGCAACGCCGGGGACCTCCCCGAAGAGCAGCACCGCCCAGAGCATCGCGAACAGCAGATACGCGTTGTCGAACACGCCCACGACCGGGGCCGGGGCGAGCTGGTAGGCCCGGGCGACGGCGGTGGCGATGATCGCCATGAACAGGCCGAGCAGCCCGACCAATACCCACTCCCGAACCGCCAGATCCGGCCAGACCAACAGCAGGAACGAGTGCTCTACGGTCGACGGGTGCAGCACGGCCACCGCCAAAACGGCCCCCGCCCCCGCCAGCCCCAGGCAGAGGTTCAAGTTGAGCGCCATGCCGAGCGGCTCCTCCTCCCGGCACCAGCGCCAGGTGATCACCCCGGCCAGCGCATAGAGGAAGGCGGCCAGCAGCGGCAGCAGAGCGGCCGGCGACACGCTCCCCGCTTCCGGCCGCAGCACCAGCAGCACGCCGACGAAGCCGATCGCCACCGCCACCCAGCGCCTCGGGCCTACCCTCTCGCACAGCAGCACCCGCGACAACACCGCCATCCAGAGCGGCGACGTGTAGAACGCCGCTGCCGCCAGGGAGAAGCTCAGGCTCGGCAGGGCCGCGTAATACGCCGCCCACATGCCGGTCAGACACAGGCTACGCAGCCACACCGCCGATCTTGCGCGCCACCGGCGCCCCGAGGGCGGCACGGCGACCCGGATCAGTGCCGCGATCACCCCGGCCGCGACCGTCGAGCGCAGCAGGAAGAGCTGTCCCAGCGCCAGCCGGTCGCTCGTCAGCTTCACCAGAGCGTCGGACAGGGACAGCAGAAACACGGCGGCGAGGATCGCCAGCGCCCCCTGCACGGTCGGGGCGACGGTCAGGCGGATAGCCGCCCGGCGATGAAGGACCAGTTCCATGCGGTTGTTGAAACCGATCCTGGGATACGGCACAAACGACTAAGCCTCAGAATTTGGTTACCCAAAGTTATGCATTTTATCGCCCGCCACCTGCCGCCGCTCTCCGCCCTGCGCTGCTTCGAGGCTGCCGCGCGCCACGAGAGCTTCACCCTGGCCGCCGACGAGCTCGGTCTGACCCAGGCGGCGATCAGCAAGCAGGTTCGCCAGCTTGAACAGGATCTCGGGACCGCCCTGTTCGAGCGGCGCAACCGCGCGGTCTTCCTGACCGAGGACGGACGGCGTCTCGGCCGCACGGTCAGCGCCGCCCTGGGCGACATCGCCGCCGAGGCGACCCGCATCCGCGGCCGGCCCGAAGCCGGGGAAGCGGTGCTGCTCTGCCAGCTCTGCGAGGCGTTCTACTGGCTGATGCCCCGGCTCTCGAGATTCCACGAGCGGCATCCGGAGATCGCCGTGCGGGTGATCTCTACCCTGCAGCCGGTGACCGAGGCGACCCAGCCCTATGACGTTGCGCTGCAGACCGCGTCCCGCCCGTTCGGATCGGCCGCCCTCGCCTTCACCGCCAGCGACGAGATCTTTCCGGTCTGCGCGCCCGCCCTCGTCGCCGGACACGCCCTGCCCCTGGCGCCGGAGGAGATGGCCGGCTTCCCGCTGCTCGCCCACAGCGTGGTGCCGCAGGCCTGGATGGAGTGGGACGACTGGTTCGCGGCCGTGGGCAGCGATCGGCGGGCCGGCTCCCGGCTGCGCAGCTTCGACAGTTTCCCGCTGGTGCTCCAGGCGGCCGTCGCCGGCCAGGGCATGGCGCTCGGCTGGCGTCGGACGGTGGAGGGCATGCTGAGCGAGGGCAAGCTGGTCCGCCCGTGCCGCGAGAGCGTGCAACGCCCGGCGGAGATCGCCGTCTACACCGGTCCCGGAAACGCGAAACGCCCGGAAACCCGGGCGCTACTGGAGTGGCTGGCGGAGGAGCTGCGGGACTGATCCGGCGCCCCTCCGCAGTGTTCCGTTACTCGGCAGCCGCCGACGGGCGCGGCTGCAGCGGCGGGGTGACCTCCGCCGGGATCGGGCAGGTATAGGGCTGTTTGGCGAGCCGGGCCTGGTGATCCTTCTTGGCCCGGGCCAGCAGCACCTCGTCGGTGAACAGCTTGCGGGCGAGCGCGCCCATGGCCGCCCCGGCATAGGTCATGCCCTTGTGCGCGGCCGGCGCCTTGCCCTGGGCGGTGATCTGCCAGGAATGGCCCGGCGTGCCGATGGCGTGGGTCGCGACCCGGGCCTGCACGGTCGGCACCGCCCAGGAGACGTCGGCGACGTCGGTGGAGCCCATCATGCCGTCGCCCTTCAACTCGCGCGGGACGACATAGTCGCAGAGCGGCTCGTTCTCGCGCGGCTCGACGCCGAACCGGCGGTAGCTCGCCAGGATGTCGCCCTCGCTCAGGGTCGCCTGGATATCGGCCGCGTATTTGCGGTCGGCATCGTCGAAGGCGACCCCGCCCAGGCCGTCCATGACGTCCTGCAGCGCCTCCTCAAGCGGCGTGTTGCCGAGCAGGTTGGAGACGGCGGAGATCACCTGCGGCTGCACCGAGGTTTCGGTCATCAGCGCGGCACCCTCGGCCACCTTCTTCACCCGTTCGATCAGCGCCATCATCCCCGGCAGGTCGGTGGCGCGCACGGTGTAGCGGATCTTGGCGCGGCCCTGGACCACGTTCGGCGCGGTGCCGCCGGCATCCAGATAGGCGTAGTGGATGCGGGCCGAGCTCGGCATATGCTCGCGCATGTACTGCACGCCGACATTCATCAGCTCCACCGCGTCGAGCGCGCTGCGGCCCAGATGCGGGGCGGCGGCGGCATGGCTGGAGCGGCCGGTGAAGGTGAAGTCGATGCGGGTATTCGCCAGGCTCTGGGCGTCGTCCACCTTGGTGTGGGTCGCCGGGTGCCAGGTGATGGCGGCATCGACGTCGTCGAAGGCGCCGTCGCGCACCATGAAGGCCTTGGCGGCCCCGCCCTCCTCGGCCGGACAGCCGTAGTAGCGCACACGGCCCGGCGTGCCGGTCTGCGCCAGCCAGTCCTTCAGCGCGCAGGCGGCCAGCAGCGCGGCGGAGCCGAGCAGGTTGTGGCCGCAGCCATGGCCGGCGCCGCCGACGGCCAGCGGCTTCGGCTCGGCGATGTTGGCGACCTGGCTGAGGCCCGGCAGCGCGTCGTACTCACCCAGGATGGCGATCACCGGGCCGCCCTCGCCCGCCTCGCCCATCACCGCGGTCGGGATGCCCGCGACTTCCTCGGTGACGGCGAAACCCTTGGCCTTCAGCACGGCGGTGTGCTGGGCGCAGGACTCGTACTCGGCATAGAGGGTCTCGGGCGTGCCCCAGACGGTGTCGGACAGCGCGATCAGGTCCGGCGTGTGGGTGTCGATATGGGTGAGGATCGGCTCGACATTCTTCATTACGGCATCCATCAGGTTGGGGCCGGCGCAGGGGGCATGGGCCGGGACGAAGGAAGGGAGCCGCAAGCCTACGGCAGCCGCACCGCCGCCCGGAAGACGGAGAAATCGACAGGGACCGTCCCGCCGCCGGCATCGATTCCGGCGGTCAGGCCTCCAGCCAGTCGCGCAGCGCCTCGCCGCACAGCTCCGGCCTTTCCAGGGCCGGCAGGTGGCCGCAGGTCTCCACGATGCGCAGGTCGGCATGGGGGATCGCGGCCGCCATCTCCTCGCTGAGCGCGACCGGGGTGAGCTGGTCGTCGCGGCCGCACATCACCAGGGTCGGCACCGTCACGCCGGCGAGAAGGTCGCGGCTGTCGTCCCGGCTGAGAATCGCCTTCTGCTGACGGATGAAGCCGTCCTTGCCGATGCGGGCGGCCATGTCGAAGATCGGCCGGGTCACCGTCTCGTCCTCCAGCCGGCTCTGGTGCACCAGCATCGGCAGCAGCCGCGGCGTCACCCCCTTGAAGCGGCCCTTGTCGGCCAGCTCGATCAGCCCGGTGCGCCGGCGGCGCTGGTCGTCGGAATCCTGACGCGCGGAGGTGTCGAGCAGGGCCAGCCGCTCGATCCGCTGCGGCGCCTGGCGCAGGATCTCCAGAGCCACATAGCCGCCCATGGACAGGCCGGCCACCGCCAGCTCGCCCTCAGTCTCGGCCAGCACCTGGGCGGCGATGTCGCGGATATCCTCGTGGGCGGTGGTGTCCGGGATCACGATCCGGTCGACCAGGTCGTCCAGCACCGGCACCTGTTTGGCCCAGAGTTCGGCGTCGTTCAGCAGACCGGGGATCAGGACGAGGGTTTCAGCGGGCACGGGCGCTCCAGGGCAGATGGCACCGGCGTGGGGTTGCCGGTTGGCGGGTCGCGGGCGGATGATCGGGCCATAAAGGCGTGAACAAACGCTTACAGACAATGACCCCGGGGGGAAACCGACAATGGCCATCGACCGTCTCCGATCCGATCACTACCGCATCCCGCTGCCGGTTGTGCTGTCGGATTCCACCCATAAGGAGATCACCCATTTCGAGCTGATCACCACCCGGATCGGCACGACCGACGGGACCGAGGGGCTGGGCTACACCTATACGGTGGGCTATGGCGGCGGCTCGGTGCAGTCCCTGCTCACCCGCGACCTGCCCGACCTGCTGCTCGGCGCCGACGAGACCCGGCTGGAGGCGCTGTGGAAGGAGATGTGGTGGCGGCTGCACTGGGTCGGACGCGGCGGCTCGACCGCCTTCGCCATGGCGGCGGTGGACGTGGCCCTGTGGGACATCATGGGCAAGCGCGCCGGCCTGCCCCTGTGGCGGCTGCTCGGCGGGGCGGATCCGACCGTGCCGGTCTATGCCGGCGGCATCGACCTGTTCTTCACCCTGGATGCCCTGCTGGAACAGACCGCCGGCAATCTCGACGCCGGCTTCGAGGCGATCAAGATGAAGGTCGGCCGCAAGAAGCTCAGCGAGGATGTGGAACGGGTCGCGGCCATGCGGGAGTATCTGGGCGACGGCTTCGCGCTGATGGTCGACGCCAACATGGGATGGGACCGGCCGCGGGCGATCGCCGCCGCCCGCGCGCTCGCCCCCTACGACCTGGTGTGGCTGGAAGAGCCGCTGGAGCCGGAGGACGTCGCCGGATATGCCGAGGTCGCCAAGCTTGGCACGCCGGTCGCGGCCGGAGAGAACTTCCACAACCTGGCTGAGTTCGAGCAGCTGATCGGCGTCGGCGGGGTGCATTACGTGGAGCCGGACCTGGCCTGCATGGGCGGCATCACCGCCTGGATGAAGGCCGCCCGGATGGCCGAGGCGGCGCACCTGCCGGTCACCTCCCACGGGGTGCACGACCTGCACGTTCACCTGATGGCGGCCGTGCCGAATGCCTCCTATCTGGAGCGACACGGCTTCGAGCTGGAGCGGTTCATCGAGAACCCGCTCGTCATCGAGAACGGCCGCGCCGTCGCCCCGGAACGCCCGGGGCACGGCGTGACCTTCAATTTCGACGCCCTGGAGGAGTATCGCGTCGGGTAATCACCAGAGCGCCTTCTCTTCCTGGGTGGAGACATGGGCGGCGACGACCTTCCAGCCGACGTCGGGGAACTTCACGAAGCTCTGGCTCTGCCGGCCGGTGCGGCCGTTCGGCATGCGGAATTCCAGGTTGGTGGTCGCGAAGTCGGTGCCGATGGTGGTGATCACCAGCTTCAGCCGCTCCTGCTTGATGTTGATCCCCGACGGACGACGAACACGGTGGGCGTGGATCTCGTCGAAACCGTAGCCGTTCTCGTGCATGGCGTAGCGGATGGTGTGCGGCGAGTTCCAGAACGTGTTGTCCAGAACGTCCACGTCCTTGGTCGCCAGGGCGGCTTCGTAGCGTTCGAAGATCTCGGTGATCTCGGCCACCACCTCGGGGAGGTTCACGCGGCGGTCGGGCTGGCCAGTTCCAGATTGGGGGGCGGTATCGGTCATCGATGGGTCTCCAGGGCTTGGGCAACGGCAATCAGGGTGGCGTCGGTCCCGGGGCCGCCGATGATCGACAGGCCGACCGGCAGGCCGTCCACGCTTGCTCCCGGGATAGACACCTGCGGCCGCCCCGCCAAGCCGCCATGGGCGCACAGGCAGGTGATCTGCTCGCGCAGCGGCGTCTGCTGCGAGATCGACAGCCCCGTGGGCGGCGCCGGGAACGGGGTGGTGGGCAGGCACAGGATGATGCCGGCCGGCAGCAGCGATTTCAGCCGCCCCCGCGCCTCGCGGCGCATCTGGTTGGCCCAGCCGAGCTCGCTCTCGCTCACCGACGCGCCCTGAACCAGCGCACGGGCCACGCCGAAGGCCATGCGCGGGTTGGTGTCGAGCCAGTCCTTGAAGGTCTCATAGGCCTCGCGCGGCTGGATCGTGCGCTGCGCCCGCGCCCAGACCGACAGGCCCTGGGGCGCCAGCAGAACGTCCTCGCGGCTGCCGATCAGGTCGGCGAGGCGACCCACCAGAGGCGCCAGCGCCTCGGCGACCGCCTCCTCTGCGAAGGCGAAGGTATCGGTGGTGACCAGCAGTTTCGTCGGCAGGTCGCTCGGGATCGCTTCGTCCAGCAGATGGGAGGAAACCCGGGCAAAGGTGGCGGCGTCGCGGGCGAACCAGCCGGTGGTGTCGGAGGTCGGCGCCTGGGGCATCATCCCGTCGACCGGCAGCCGGCCATGGGTCGGGCGGATTCCGTACAGGCCGCAGAAGCTGGACGGGACGCGGACCGAACCGCCGGTATCGGTGCCGAGCGCGGTATCGCAGAGCCCGGCGGCCACGGCGGCGGCGGAGCCGGAGGACGAGCCCCCCGGCACCCGGCCCGGCGCGTTCACGTTGACCGGCGTGCCGTCGAAGGCACTCTCTCCCAGGATGCCGAGCGAGACCTCGTCGGTGATGGTCTTGCCCACCAGGGTGGCACCGCCGTCCAGCAGCTTCTGCACCGCCCAGGCGTTGCGGGTCGGGACGGCGCGGCCGGTGGGCCAGTCGTGGTTGCCGCCGCCGGTCGGATGGCCGGCAACGTCGAACAGATCCTTGGCGGCGAAGGTCAGCCCCTTGAGCGGCCCGTCATCCGTACCCTGAACGCGGATATCCGTGCCGGGCACGAACGCACCGATCCCCTCTGTCATGCCACTCCCCCTCCCTCTTGGAACACGCGCAAGCGTACCGGATCAGGGACTCAGGCGGGACTGTAAAAATGCACTCCAACCAATTGAGGAGACGGGTATTTTAATCCCTCAATTCAACGCAAACTATCGTCATCTCGGACAGCCCCGTCCCGGATTTATTCCGGGACCGTGTGGTCGGTGTTTGAGCATGGTCCCGGACGACGCCGGATCAGGTCCGGCGTCGTCCGGGATGACGGGTGGGGAGGCCCGGTGCCGGACCTCCCCTGCCGGTGGGTTCTACCGGTGGGTGCCCGGGAACATCGAGCGGAAGCTCTCGTCGTCCATCTCGGTCTTGAAGGCGTGGCGTTCCTTGATCGCCTCGGCCCGCTTGGCCGGCTCGGTCGCGCTGATCCGGGCGACCAGGTCGAGCACGTTCGGATACTTCGCCGCCGCTTCCTCGCCGAGGACGAACTTGGCCATACGGCCCCAGCCCCACAGCGCCATGTCGACGATGCTGTAGGTGTCGCCGACCATCCAGGTCTTGCCCTCGAGATGGTCGTTCAGGATGCCGTAATGGCGATTCGCCTCGAAGTCGTAGCGCTTGATGGCGTACTCGATCTTCTCCGGCGCATGGTTGCCGAAATGCACCTTCTGACCCGAATACGGGCCGAGGCCGGTGGCGACGAACATCAGCCAGGAGATCAGCTCGCCCCGGTTCTTGTCGCCCGCCGGCGGCAGGAACTTGCCGGTCTTCTCGGCCAGGTAGAGCAGGATGCCGTTGCTGTCGAAGACGGTGACGTCGCCGTCGACGATGACCGGGACCTTGGCGTTCGGGTTCAGCGCCTTGAACTCCGGCAGGTGCTGCTGGCCCTTGCGGGTATCCACCGGGATCGCCTCGTACTCGAGACCGGATTCCTCCAGGAACAGCGCCACCTTCATCGGGTTCGGGGCCAGGCTGTAATAGAACTTGAGCATGCGTTGCCTCCGCTGGACACGCGGCGCCGCCCCCTCGGCGGCCCGGCGTGCCTGTGAATGACTGGACCGGCGCGGAAACGCCGGCGCGGCGAACACTAGCGCAACGGACGGCGCCGGCCAGCCGTCAGCGGCGGCTCGAACCCCATGAACCTGCGCAAACACAGGATCGTGATGCTCCGTCAGCCGGCCGCTTGCAGCCGGCCGCCCTCCTCCGCCACGATCGTCGGCACAACCGAACAGGAGGAACCGGGTCATGGATCTGTACGAGCTGCGCACCTACAAGATCGTCGTCGGCAAGCTGCAGGAAGTCCTGAAGCTCTACGAGACCGAAGGCTGGCCGGCGCTGGATCCGCACAAGGACAAGCTGGTCGGCTATTTCGTCGGCGATGTCGGCGGGATGAACGAGCTCATCCATGTCTGGAAATACACCGACGATGCCGACCGCCGGGCCCATTGGGCGGCGGTCTATGCCAACGAGAGGTTCATGGCCTTCGCCGCCAAGCTGCGGCCGAACCTGATCAGCCAGGAGAACAAACTGATGACGGGGGCGCCATGGGGCCCGCGACCCTGATGCCGGCATCGCCGGTGTAGAGATCGTCCTCCTCGGCCGGGCGCACCATGCGTTCGCCGAGGATGCTGGTCCACAGCCAGTCGATATCCGCGTCGGCCGCGCCACGCACGGAGCTCAGACGCACCGGCGGGATCTCCGTCAGCCCCTCCCCGGTGCGCTCGGCCACCTCGAACTGGAAGACGTAATTCGGCGTCACCCCCATGCGCAGATCGGAGACCCGGATGCGTCCGTCCACCTCCCAGACCTTGAAGAACCCCTTGGAGAAGGCGACCAGTTCGGCCGCCTTCGGGAGATCCTCGATACAGGCCAGAAGATCTTCTCCCCGCGGATGGGCATAGGCGGTCACCGTCTCCTCGGTGCCGAGCAGCGGGATGTAGAGATTGACGTAGCGGTCGCCGTCGATGGCGATGACCCGCCAGAACAGGGTGTTGAACGGCATCGGCGTGGCCCAGGTCCGCTCGGCCTCGATGCCGAGATCGGCCAGCACCAGCTCGCCGCGCTTCTCCGCCACCTGCTGGGCGATGGCACTCCAGCCGAGATAGGCGGTGGAGACGATCAGCGCCACGCTGACCACCCGGGCGATCCGCGGCGTCCAGGACCGCACGCACAGCGCCCAGATGAAGGCCACGATCAGCGGTATCGTATAGAGCGGATCGATGATGAACATCGAACCGAGCCCCAACGGCTCGGGCATGACCGGCCAGAAGATCCGCGTTCCGTAGATCGTCAGCGCGTCGAGCAGCGCGTGGGTCGCCAGACACAGAAAGACCGCGAGATAGGTGGCGCCCCGGTGGTCGCGCAGGCCGCGGAACACCCGAACCAGCGGCTCCGCGAAGATCGGCGTGACCAGGGCCTGGACGAGCAGGGAGTGGGACGGGCCGCGGTGCTGGACGAAATCGGTCACTGGGTCGCCCAGCGGGATGAACACGTCCAGGTCCGGCACCGTGCCCAGGACCGCGCCGATGATCGCCGCCTTGCGCGCGCCGGCATGGGGACCGATCACCGCAGTGGCGACGCCGGCGCCGAGCACCAATTGAGTAACTGAATCCACGGCCCTGCCCCGGTCGGTTCGATTGCGTCCCGGACGATATGGGCCGTGGCGGGCGGATGGCCAGCACTACCTGACCATCCGCCGGACGCTGCGGTCAGGCCGCCTTGCGCAGCCCCTGGGCGGCGGTGGCGATGGCGTCGATGGTCAGCGCCACATCGGCTTCCGTGTGGCACAGGCCGATATAGTATTTGCTGTCCGGCTTCAGGACGCCGCACTCGCGCATGGTCGCGTTGAACCGCTTCGCCAGAGCGGCGTCGCCGGCGAACATGCCGCGATAGTCGGTGACCTCCCGATCGGTGAAGACCACGTCGAACAGCGGCGGCACGCCCACGACCTTGGCGGCGACCCCGGCCCGGTCCAGATGCTCCTCCAGCGCGGCCATGATGGCCCGGCCGGTGGCGAACATCTTGGTATAGGCGTCGTCGCGCTTGAGGATCTCCATAGTCTTCAACCCCGCCACCGAGGCGACCGGGTTGCCGCTCAGCGTGCCGACCTGGAAGGTGAACCCTTCCTCGCCCACCTGGCTCTTGTCGAAATGGGCCATGATCTCGTCGCTGCCGGCGATCGCCGCGAGCGGGTAGCCGCCGCCGATCACCTTGCCCAGCGTGCAGAGGTCCGGGGTGACGCCGTAGTATTCCTGGGCGCCGCCATAGGCGAAGCGGAAGCCGGTCACCACCTCGTCGAAGATCAGCGGCACGTTGTGCTTCTTCGTCGCCTCGCGCAGCGCCTCCAGGAAGCCCGGCTTCGGCGGAAGCAGGCGCTGGAACGGCTCGACGATCACCCCGCCCAGCTCGCTGGCGTATTCGGCGATCATTCGCACCGCCAGGTCGGTGTCGTTGTACGGCGCCACGATCACGTCATCGCTGACGCCCTTCGGGATGCCGGCGCTGTCCGGTACCGCCTGCGGGAAATTGGCGAGCTTCTTCGGCGCCAGGCTCATCAGCCCGAAATCGCTCATCCCGTGGTAGCCGCCCTCGAACTTCAGGATCTTCTCGCGCTTGGAATGAGCCCGCGCCAGACGCATGGCGTACATGTCGGCTTCCGAGCCGGAGCTGACGAAGCGGACCTTGTCGGCGCAGGGAACCGCCCGGCAGATCTCCTCGGCCAGGACGATGCCCGGCTCGCTGTCGGCGAAGAAGGTGCTGCCGAGCGGAAGCTGGGCGGTCACCGCCTCGACCACCTCGGGATGGGCGTGACCGATCACCATCGGGCCGGAGCCGAGCAGATAGTCCACATACTCGTTGCCGCTGACGTCCCAGACCCGCGAGCCCTCGCCGCGGGCGATCACGACGTCCGGCGTGAAGTTGCCGAACCCGCCGGCCGGCAATACCGCCCGGGCCCGTTCCATAAGATCCTTTTCCGCCTGACTCTTGGTCACGCCGCTCATCCGAGCCTCCATCCGTCTGAAGTGTTGGGTTTGACCTATCATTCTCCCAACATCCCCTCGCTGCATACCCGCAAACCGCCTTTGCTCGCGCGGGCGAGCCATGGACATCCGCAAGGGTCGGCGCCCATGCTGCCGGGCCGCGGCGACAGACCCGCGGGGGGAGCGGAACGCCGATGGAACTCTGGATACCGATCACGATCTTCGCCGCGTTCATGCAGAACGCGCGCTCGGCGCTGCAGAAGCATCTGAAGGGCCGGCTCACCACTCTCGGCGCCTCCTATGTCCGGTTCCTCTACGCCATGCCGTTCGCGCTGCTCTATGCCGGCGCGGTACACGAGGTCGGCGGCTATCCCTGGCCCACCGTGCATGCGGAGTTTCTGATCTACTGCCTGTTGGGCGGCATCTCGCAGATCCTGTTCACCGCCGTGTTGCTCTGGCTGTTCCAGTTCCGGAACTTCGCCGTCGGCACCACCTACTCGAAGACCGAGACGGTCCAGGTCGCGCTGCTCGGCTGGTTGGTGATCGGCGACGGGCTGGGTCTGGTGCCGCTGATCGCCATCATCGTGTCCGCGGTCGGCGTGATGGCGCTCTCGGTCGGTCAGACCAAGGTCTCGGTCGGTCGGCTGTTCACCGGCCTGATCGAGAAGCCGACCCTGATCGGCCTGCTCTGCGGCGCCCTGCTCGGCTCCTCGGTGGTGTTCTTCCGCAAGGCAGCACTGACCCTGGACTATGACGGCTTCGTCATGGCCGCCGCCTTCACCCTGGCGGTGTCGGTGGTGATGCAGACGGTGATCATGGGCGTCTATCTGGCGATCTACGAGCGCCGGACCCTGGTCGACGTCTTCGTGCACTGGAAATGGTCCATGGCCGTCGGCGTCTGCGGCGTGCTCGGGTCGATCGGCTGGTTCACCGCCTTCACCCTGGAAAACGCCGCCTTTGTCCGCGCCCTGGGTCAGATCGAACTGGTCTTCACCTTCATCGCATCGGTGTTCATCTTCCGCGAGACCACCAACCGGGCGGAGATCGTCGGCATCCTCCTCGTCGTCGGAGGCATCCTGCTTCTCGTCCTCGGCCGTTAGCCCGGATTTAGCCGCCCATCTTCACATTCCATTAACGACACCCATGCTCTTTAGAGAAGACGGGCGGGGGCGATGTGGGTTTTGGGATGCGATGCCCGAGGATGGTCGGACAATGCGGATGACGCCGGAAGGTAGCGACGGCAATCGGGGCCCGCAGCGGCCCCGGCGCCTTTCTACCGTCGAGGACAAGCTGTCGCGGGCGCTCGAGACGATCGAAGCGCAGCGCCGCCAGCTGTCCACCGTCTTCAACGCCGTCAACGATGCCATCGTCGTGGTCGACGAGCGCGGCATCATCGAGACCGTCAACGACGCCGCCTGCAAGATGTTCGGTCGCCCGAGTTTCGAGCTGGTCCACCACTCGGTGAACAAGCTCATGCCGGAATCGGCCGCGATCAATCACGACCAGTATCTGCGCACGGCGCGCCCGCACGCCCGCTCGGCCTTCGGTCAGGCGCGGACCCTGTCGGCGCTGCACGCCAACGGCCGCCAGTTCCCGGTGTCGATCACCCTGTCGGAGATCCCCGGTTCGGCCGCCGAGCCGCGCCGGTTCGTCGCCTCGATCCGGGACATGACCCACGAGCGCGCCCGCGAGGACCAGATCCGATTCCTCGCCTTCCACGACGAAGCGACCAAGCTGCCGAACCGGCACGGAATCCTGAGCTATCTGGAATCCTATTTCGCTGCGCCGACCCCGCCGCCGATGCTGTTCGTGCACATGTCGCTGAACAACACCAGCCAGCTCACCGCCTGTTTCGGCATCGAGGAGTTCGAGCAGCTCGTCGTCGCGTTCTCCCAGCGGCTGAAACGGGTCTTCGGGACGGCGGTGCTGATCGGCCGCGGCTTCGGCAATACCTTCCACGTTGTCATGCCGATGGAGGAGAGCGACAGCCTAGAGGCCAAGCTGGTCTCCGTCGTCGCCGAGCCGATCGAGATCCAGGACATCTCGATCTCCGTCGATGTCTGCGCCGGTACGGTCGCCTTGCCCGAGCAGGCGGCCAACCCGCGCCAGGCGATGCACCGGGCCGCCGCCACCCTGATGGAGGTGAAATCCACCGCGCCGCAGCCCGGCATGCCGCGGATGCACGCCTACCTGCCGAGCATCATCGATCAGATGAGCCGGCGGACCCGTCTGGTCCACAACATCAGCCGGGCGATCGAAGGCCAGGAGTTCAGCGTCTACCTGCAGCCGAAGATCGACATCACGGACGGCAGCTGGGTCGGTGCCGAAGCGCTCGCCCGCTGGACCCAGGCCGACGGCACGATGATCTCGCCCGGGGAGTTCATACCGCTGGCCGAACAGGCCGGGCTGGTGACGGCCCTGAACCACCACATGCTGTCCCAGACCCTGCGGTCGCTGGCCGACAGCGACTGGTCCCATCAGGCGCCAGTTTCGGTCAACATCTCCGCCCAGGACCTCGACACCCCCGACTTCGACCAGGTCATCGCCGGGCTGCTCGAGAAATCGGGCGTCGAGCCCGGCGCGCTCGAACTTGAGATCACCGAACGCGACATGGCCCGGGGCAGCGAGGCCATCCGGGCGACCCTCGACCGGATCCGGGCCCTGGGCGTCTCGATCGCCATGGACGATTTCGGGATCGGCTACTCCTCGCTCGCGGCGCTGATCGACCTGCCCATCGA
Organism: Candidatus Endolissoclinum sp.; assembly: GCA_965228445.1. GTDB lineage: Bacteria > Pseudomonadota > Alphaproteobacteria > Thalassobaculales > Thalassobaculaceae > Thalassobaculum. Next base: position 1,084,126 of record OZ245813.1, read on the forward strand.
TATTCTGAAGATCGACCGGCAGTTCCTGCGCCGCATCGAGGACCGGGAGAGCGACCGCCGCCTGCTGCGGACGCTCGTCACCCTGGTCCAGGATCTCGGCCGTACGATCGTCGTCGAGGGCGTGGAGACGGAAGGTCAGGCCGACTTTCTGAAGGGCCTCGGCGTACGCTTCGCCCAGGGCTTCCTCTATGCGAAACCCGCGCCCGCGATCGCCGTCCTGAACGATCCCCGGCGCCCCCGTCCCTAGTCCCGACCTTTACAGCCGAAATCGAACGCCCGTGCCTCCGCTACTCCGGGGCCGGCCGGAACCCGTGCCCGGTGCGCGAACACCAGTTCGAGAGCAGCGACGCGACGGTCCGGATCGGATTGCCCGGCTCGTTGTCCTCGCTGCGGATGACCGCCGACCAGGATGATACCACCCCGTCATGGCTGATGCGCGCCGCCTTGATGCGCCCCGCCCGCACCGCCGTCTCCACCGCCCAGCCGGCAAGCACGCTCGTGCCCTGCCCGGCGGCGACCAGTTCGACGATGACTTCCGGCAGTTCGACCGTGACCGACCGGCTTTTCGCGCTGTCGCCGTTGCGCAGCATCTGGCCGACCTCGCCGTCGGTGCCCGGCGTCTTGCTGTAGCTGATCAGGTCCTCTGCCGCGAGTTCGGAGACCTCCACATAGGGCCGGTCGGCGAGCTCGTGACCGGGGGGCATGATGAACAGCTGATGGTCGTCGAACAGCGGCACCGCCGTCGCGCCCGGGCGGGCGATCTCGCCGCTCATGATCGCCAGGTCGACATGGCGGTTGGACAGGCTCTGCATCGGCTCGCGGCTGGCCCCGGCCATGACCTGAATGTCGATATCCGGAGCGGCATTCTGCAGATGGCTGAGAAAGCCCGGGAGCCAGTGATAGGAGCTGTACGCCTCGATGCCGATGCGCACGACATGGACCACGCCCCGGCTGGTCCGCCACACATCCTCCTCGGCCCGCTCCATATCGGCCAGCACCCGTTCCGCCACATGGGCGAGGTGCTCCGCCGCGGGCGTCATCCGCAGGCGCTTGTGCAGCCGGGTATAGAGCGTCACGTCGAGCCGCCGTTCCGCCTCGCGGATCCGGTGCGACAGGGCCGACGGCGTCAGGCCGAGTTTCTCCGCCGCCTCGGTCACCCGGCCGGTCTCGGCGATCGCCTGGATCATCTGCAGATGACGGATTTCGAGTCTCGGAGCCATGCCGGGAGTGTATGCTGAACTACTTTCATTGAAAATCAGGAAACAACACGGCTGATTTCATGCATTTCCCCGATATGCGCGCCCGAACAACTTCTGATCGCGCGGTCTTCAACAACACTAACAGGATCGAAGTTCGTATTTGATCGGACCGAGCGGCTGGTGGCCGTCGAATTGCGTGGCCACCGGGCGATCCCACTTTCAGTTTATGGGATTATGGCAGTCCGACAGTCGGCTTCCATCCCAAAATAGAGGCACGTCCCTGAGACATTCTTGCCATATTTTTCTTTCATAGGATGTATTTTTCAGAGACCGCTCCGATGAGCGCCGGCCGCACCGCGTCCGGCTCCAAGCGCCTTGAGTCATGGGCTGTTCCAGACGCGCAGGCCCCGGGCGCGTGCCCGCCAAGGGCACGCCTCGCCACTGCCGCCGCTCAACTTGTCCGCAGCACTTGGCGCCCTCCCTGAAGGCGCGACGCGAGCATTTTCCCGGCACGATTTTTCAGACACGATGCGTTCTGGCAGCGTCGAGGGGCGACGCGGCGCGATTCACAGGGGGAATGATGTCGACCGATCCGCTGCTGCAGCCCTATCAGCTCAAGCACCTGACCCTGCGCAACCGGCTGATGTCGACATCGCACGAGCCGTCCTATTCCGAGGACGGCATGCCGACCGCGCGTTACCGCCTGTATCACACGGAAAAGGCCAAGGGCGGAATCGCCCTCACCATGACCGCCGGCTCCGCCGTGGTCAGCGCCGACAGCCCCGCCGCCTTCGGCAACCTCTATGCCTACAAGGACGAGATCGTGCCCTGGCTGCGCGAGATGAGCGACGCGTGCCACGAGCACGGCTCCGCCATCATGATGCAGATCACCCATCTGGGGCGGCGCACCAACTGGAACCACTCCGACTGGCTGCCGGTGCTGGCCCCCTCGCCGGTGCGCGAACCGGCCCACCGGGCGTTTCCGAAGGAGGCGGAGGACTGGGACCTCGACCGCATCGTGCAGGACTATGCGGACGCGGCGGAGCGCATGCAGGCCGGCGGGCTCGACGGCATCGAGATCGAGGCCTACGGACATTTCCTCGACGGATTCTGGTCGCCCGCGACCAACCAGCGCTCCGACGAGTACAACGGCTCCCTCGACAACCGGCTGCGCTTCACCTGGCGGGTGCTGGACGCCATGCGCGAGCGGGTCGGCCCCGACTTCCTGATCGGCCTGCGCATGGTCGCCGACGAGGACTGGGACAAGGGCCTCACCCGCGCGGACGGCTCCGAGATCGCCCGCCGCCTCGCCACCTGCGGCAAGGTCGATTTCCTCAACCTGATCCGCGGCCATATCGACAGCGATGCCGCCCTGTCCGAGGTCATTCCGATCCAGGGCGCGCCCTCCGCCCCGCATCTCGACTTCTGCGGCGAGATCCGGGAGGAGACCCGGTTTCCCATCTTCCACGCCGCCCGGATCAGCGACGTCGCCACCGCCCGCCACGCCATCGCCGAGGGCAAGCTCGACATGGTCGGCATGACCCGGCCCCACATCGCCGACCCGCATATCGCCAACAAGGTCGCCGCCGGGCGCGAGGCCGACATCCGCCCCTGCGTCGGCGCCACCTACTGTCTCGACCGGATCTACGAAGGCCACGAGGCGCTGTGCATCCACAACCCGGCCACCGGGCGCGAGCGCACCATCCCCCACATCATCGCCCGCAGCGAGGGCCCGGCCAGGAAGGTTGTCATCGTCGGTGCCGGCCCCGCCGGGCTGGAGGCCGCCAGGGTCGCCGGCGAGCGCGGTCACGACGTCGTGCTGTTCGAGGCCGCCGACCGGCCCGGCGGTCAGGTCCGCCTCGCCGCCCGGGTCCCGCGCCGGCGCGAGTTGATCGGCATCATCGACTGGCGGGCCGAGCAATGCACCCGGCTCGGCATCGACATGCGGTTCAACACCTATGCCGAGGCCTCCGACGTGCTGGCCGAGAGCCCGGACGTGGTGCTGATCGCCACCGGCGGCCTGCCGAACACGGATATCGTCGAGGGAGCCGATCTGGTGGTCAGTTCCTGGGACATCCTGTCCGGCGACGTGAAACCGGGCGAACGGGTGATCATCTACGACGACAACGCCGCCCATCAGGGCCTGTCCGCCGGCGAGGTGATCGCCAATGGCGGCTCGGCGCTGGAGATCGTCACGCCGGAACGGTTCTTCGCCGTCGATATCGGCGGGCTGAACCATGTGGCCTATGCCCGCGCCTTCGACCGGGCCGGCACCCGGATCACCATCAACAAGCGGGTGCTGGGCGTCCGCCGCTCCGGCAACGGGCTGATCGCGCAGATCGGCTCCGACTATTCGGAACGGGTGGAAGAGCGCGAGGTCGACCAGGTCGTGGTCGAGCACGGCACCCTGCCCCTGGACGAGGTGTATTTCGCCCTGAAGCCGGGCAGCCGGAATGGTGGCGAGATGGACTACACCGCGCTGACCGCCGGCCGGCCGCAGACCGTGGTTCGGAATGACGAGGGTACCTATCAGCTCTTCCGCATCGGCGACGCCGTGGCCTCGCGGAATATCCATGCGGCGATCTACGACGCGATCCGGCTGGTGAAGGATTTCTGATCCTTCCACACGCCCAGCCTCAACCGTCATCCCGGCGAGCGCCGGGCTCGATCCGGCGGTCGGCCGGGACCTCGCCAGGATATCTTACCCGGGTCCCGGCCCGCCCCCGGATCAGGTCCGGGGTCGTCCGGGATAACGGAGGCAGGAAACAAGTTGAGACCTAGGCCGCGTGGACAAAATTTGTAGTTGGCTGATGTCGCCGATTACGACCGCAACTGCATATCGGAAGGGGGGTCGATTTCGTATATGCCGCGCGCTGCCTTGATGCTGATAGTTGAAGATACGGGCCGGACATCCAGCAATTCCCAAGCCAGCCACCCCTCCTCGAAAGAGCTGCCGCAGGCGGCTGCCAAATCTTCAGGCACGAATGGACGAAAAGCGCCGACGCGAACGATAGCGACAGCTTTGCCTTCATCGTCTTCGTCTCCTTCTGTCCGAAGAAACCGGCCGTTCTCGACGATCAAAAGGTCTTCATCGACGCCTATGGTGGGTTTCCAACGCCGCACTTCCAAGGTTTTTTCACCGGACGCGATCCGCCTGCCGCCGGGGGCTACAATCGATAGTGCTTTCATGCTTTCAATTTTCTACGGTCTTCACCCTGCAGCAACCGGGAATTATTTGTTAGCAATGACCGCTCACAGAACTATTTGACGAACAACTCGCAAACAGCTTCCTCAGCATGGTCCATCTGACAACCGCCAGATACTGGGTCAAATTTGTCCACGCGGCCTAGGGAATCGGGCCCGACCGGGAAGGCCTGTCGACGGGCCGAGATTGGCCATCTCCGCCGGATCTGTGTACCATGCTGCGCTGCGGCGAAGATCCACCGCGGCATGTCGGCGCCATGGAAATCTGCGGCGCGGACCCTAGGTTGAGAAGAACAGCAAATCACGGAGTGCCGCATGGCCGCGACCGATGCCGGAGTTGATCCGGCGGCCGCCCCTCAGGACTTGGATCTGGACGTCTTCGTCATCGGCGGCGGCGTGAACGGCTGCGGGATCGCCCGCGACGCGGCTGGCCGCGGCTATACCGTGGCGCTGGCCGAGATGAACGACCTTGCCTCGGGCACCTCCTCCTGGTCGACCAAGCTGATTCATGGTGGGTTGCGCTATCTGGAGCATTACGAGTTCCGTCTGGTCCGCGAGGCGCTGATCGAGCGCGAGGTGCTCTGGGGCAATGCCCCGCACATCATCTGGCCGCTGCGCTTCGTGCTGCCGCATCACAAGGGCCTGCGTCCGGCCTGGCTGCTGCGGCTCGGTCTGTTCCTCTATGACAATCTCGGCGGCCGTAAGCACCTGCCGCCGACGCGCACCGTCGATCTCTCCTCCGACGAGGTCGGCACGCCGCTGAAATCGGAGTTCACCAAGGCGTTCGAATACTCCGACTGCGCCGTGGATGACGCCCGGCTGGTGGTGCTGAACGCCCGCGACGCCGCCGACCGGGGTGTGGACATCCGCACCCGTACCGAGGTCACCGCCCTAGAGCGCACCGGTGACCGCTGGAGCGTCTCCCTGCGCGATACTGTCAGCGGCGCCCAGTCCAAGGTGACCGCCCGGGTGGTGGTCAACGCCGCCGGCCCCTGGGTCGACAAGGTGCTGACCCGCGCCGCCGGGAAGAACGACACCCACAATGTCCGCCTGGTCCAGGGCAGCCACATCGTCGTGCCGAAGCTCTATGACCACGACCGTTGCTACATCTTCCAGAACGCCGACAACCGGATCTTCTTCGCCATCCCCTACCAGCGCGACTACACGCTGATCGGCACCACCGACCGGGACTGGAAGGACGATCCGGCCAAGGTTAAGATCTCCGACGAGGAGATCGCCTATCTCTGCAAGGGGGCGAGCGAGTATTTCGAGCAGGACATCTCGCCCGACGACATCGTGTGGACCTATTCCGGCGTCCGTCCGCTCTACGACGACGGCGCCTCGGAGGCCCAGGTGGCGACCCGCGACTACGTGCTGCGGACCGACGGCAAGGGTAAGGACGGCCTGCTGATCAATATCTTCGGCGGCAAGATCACCACCTATCGCAAGCTCGCCGAGGCGGTGGTGGAGAAGATCGAGGATGCGCTCGGCAAGCGCGGCGACGCCTGGACCCACGGTGCTACCCTGCCCGGCGGCGATTTCCCGATCGGCGGCTTCTCCGACCTGGTGGCCGACCTGATCCGCGATTATCCATTCCTCACCGAGCCGCATGCTCACCGTCTGGTCCGCCAGTACGGCACCCGCGCCCGCCATTTCCTGGGCGACGCCACCACCCTCGCCGATCTCGGCCAGCATTTCGGCGACACCCTCTACGCCGCCGAGGTCGCCTATCTGATCGAACACGAATGGGCGATGCGTGCCGAGGACGTGCTGTGGCGCCGCTCCAAGCTCGGCCTGAAGATCGACGATACGGCCGCCGAGGCTCTGGACGACTGGATTAGCGCTCGCACCGGCCGGGCCGAGGCGGCAGAGTAGGTTGACGAGACCATCGGGGGGATCACCCGGCCGACCGTGTCGGGGGACATAAGAACACGCACCGCAGGGAGGCCGAATGTCCGGCTACGTTCTCGCCATCGACCAGGGGACGACCTCGTCCCGCGCCATTGTCTTTGACGGACAGTTCAGCATCAAGGGCGTCGGCCAGCAGGAGTTCGACCAGCATTTTCCCCGCTCCGGCTGGGTGGAGCACGAGGCGGGCGATCTGTGGCGGACGACCGAGGCGACCGTGCGCATCGCCCTGGCCGATGCCGGGCTCTCCGCCGGCGACATCGCGGCCATCGGCATTACCAACCAGCGCGAGACTACGGTCCTGTGGGACCGCGAGACCGGCGAGGCCGTGCACCGGGCCATCGTGTGGCAGGACCGGCGCACCGCCGAGATGTGCGCCCGGCTGAAGGCCGACGGAAACGAGGCCATGGTCGCCGAGAAGACCGGGCTGCTGCTCGATCCCTATTTCTCCGGCACCAAGCTCGCCTGGCTGCTCGACACGGTCGACGGCGCCCGCGAGAAGGCGGCGGCCGGCAAGCTCGCCTTCGGGACGGTCGACAGCTTCCTGATCTGGCACCTGACCGGCGGCAAGCGGCATGTCACCGACGCCACCAATGCCGCCCGCACCCTGCTCTACAACATCCGCGACGGCCGCTGGGACGAGGACATCCTGAAGCTGCTCGACATTCCCGAGGCGCTGCTGCCGGAGGTGCTCGACAGTGCGGCCGAGTTCGGCACGACGGAGCCGACCCTGTTCGGCGCCGCGATCCCGATCCTGGGCGTGGCCGGCGACCAGCAGGCCGCCACGGTCGGCCAGGCCTGCTTCGAGCCGGGCATGGTGAAATCGACCTACGGCACCGGCTGCTTCGCCCTGCTGAATACCGGCGATACCCCGGTCCTGTCGAAGAACCGGCTGCTCACGACCATCGCCTACCAGCTCGACGGCAAGGCGACCTATGCCCTGGAAGGCTCGATCTTCGTCGCCGGCGCGGCGATCCAGTGGCTGCGCGACGGGCTCGGCATCATCGACCGGGCCGACCAGACCGCGAAGATGGCGGCGGAGGCCGACCCGGAACAGGCGGTCTATCTGGTGCCGGCCTTCACCGGCCTCGGCGCACCGCACTGGGACCCGGAGGCGCGCGGCACCATGTTCGGCCTCACGCGCGGCACCGGGCCGAAGGAGTTCGCCCGCGCCGCCCTGGACAGCGTGTGCTTCCAGACCGCCGACCTGATCGACGCCATGCATGCCGACTGGTCCGATGGCGGCGACGTGGTCCTGCGGGTGGATGGCGGCATGGTGGCGAACGACTGGCTGATGCAGCGGCTGACGGACATCCTCGCCGCCCAGGTCGACCGGCCGATGGTGCTCGAGACCACCGCCCTGGGCGCGGCCTGGCTGGCCGGGCAGAAGGCGGGGGTATGGCCGGACATGGCGGGCTTCGCCAAGCAATGGAAGCGCGACCGCAGGTTCGAGCCGGCCATGGGCGACACGGAACGCGACCGGCTGCTCGCCGACTGGCGCGACGCGGTGAAACGGACGCTGACCTCATGAACGACCCGCTCTCCGATATCCGGGACATCCTCGGCGACCTGATCTCCTTTCCGACCGTCTCGGCGGAGAGCAACCTGAACCTCATCGAGCATTGCGCCGACCGGCTTTCCGCGATCGGCGCCGACGTGACCCTGACCAGCGACGATACCGGGCTGAAGGCCAACCTGTTCGCCACCATCGGCCCGAAGGTCGACGGCGGCATCGTGCTGTCGGGCCACACCGACGTGGTGCCGGCCGAAGGCCAGCCCTGGACCTCCGACCCGTTCCGAGCGGAAGAGCGCGACGGCAGGATCCTGGGGCGCGGCGCCTGCGACATGAAGGGGTTCCTGGCGACCGCCCTGGCGCTCGCCCCGCGCTTCGCCGCCGCCAATCTGGCCCGTCCGCTGCACCTCGCCTTCACCTATGACGAGGAGACCGGCTGCTTCGGCGCGCCGCGCCTGATCCAGGGCATCGCCGACAGCGGGCTGAAGCCGCGGATCTGCATCGTCGGCGAGCCGACCGAGATGCGGATCATCGAGGGTCACAAGGGCACCTACGAATACACCACCGAGTTCACCGGGCTGGAGGGGCACGCCTCCAACCCGGATGCCGGCGTCAACGCGGTGGAGTTCGCCGCGCGCTTCATCGCCAAGCTGCTTGAGACCGCTGAGGTCATGCGCCACCGCGCCCCGGCGGACAGCCGGTTCGACCCGCCGCACACCACCCTGCAATGCGGGGTGATCCACGGCGGCATCGCCCGCAACGTCATCCCGCGGCACTGCGCGCTGGACTGGGAGATGCGGCCGGTCAACCGGGCCGACGCCGATCTGGCGAAGGAGATCCTGCGCGACTATGTCGACCGGGAACTGCTGCCGCGCATGCACGCCATCGACCTGAACGCCGGGATCGTGACCCACACCATCGGCGAGATCGAGGGGCTGGAGCCGATGCTGGACAGCGAGGCGGTCGCCCTGGTGTCGGAACTGACCGGCGCCAATGCGGCGGAGGTCGTCGCCTTCGGCACCGAGGCGGGCCTGTTCCAGGCAGCCGGCATCCACACCGTGGTCTGCGGGCCGGGCAGCATCGCCCAGGCGCACAAGCCGGACGAGTTCGTCAGCCTCGACCAGCTCCAGCAATGCGCCACGATGATCGAACGGCTGCTGCCGAAGCTGGCGGCGTGATTGGCGGGCAGCAGATCTGCGGAGACTCAGTCACTCGGACAAGCGGGCCCCGGCACAAGGCCGGGGAGTGCGTGAAGAGAACGAGGGTGGATCAGACGGTTCGCCCCACTCGGCTGATAATTTCTTAATATCGCTTCCCGGCCTTGTGCCGGGACCCACGTGTCAGGCTGCACAACGGCGGCTTCTACGCAGCCTTCGCCAACCCCGCGACCGAAAACAGCCGTCCGCCTTCCGGCACGGCATCGCCCACGCCCGCCAGTCGCATCATGTGCCAGGCGAGCACCTGGTTGCTGGCCAGGACCGGCACGCCGATGCGCCGCTCCGCTTCGGCCAGCACCGGGGCCATGCGCAGGTTTGTGCAGGACATGAACACGCCGTCGACCTGCTGCCCGGCGACCGTCTGTTCGATCGCCGCCAGCAGGGAGCGCGGCGTCATCCGCGCCACCACGCTCTCGCGCCCCTCGTCGAAACTGGCGAAGGCGGCGATCTCGGTGCCCGAGGCCTGAAACGCCTCGCGCAGCGCCCGCGACACCGGCTCGATATACGGAGACAGCAGGGCGATCCGGCGCAGTCCCAAAGCCTGAAAGGCCGCCCGCGCCGCCGACAGGGGTTCGGTGACCGCCGTGTCGGGAAACGGCTGGCGGATGCCGGCGGCCACACCCTCGGGCCCGATCACCGTGGCGCCCGAGGTGCAGCCGTACCCGATCACGTCGAACGGGGCGGTCTCCGGCAACATGGCGGCGGCGCGCGGAATGTCCTCGCGCATCCGTCCCAGGGTCTCGGCCGTCACGTCAGACGCCATCTGCACCCGGCTGTGATAGAGCGCGACGCCATCGCTCGGCACGAAGACCCGGAACTCGTGCTCGATGGTCTCGTCGGTCTTCAGCACGATCAGGCCGAGCGTCGCGCGCGTGCCGATGCCGTCATCGGTTTCGAATGCCAGGGGCATTTTTCGGTCCCTTTGTCCTCTCGTTTTCCCGTCCCGGACCGGATCCGGGATTACGCCGGGCCCGAGGGACGCGGCGTGCTGCGGCCCCTCTCTGTAAACTCGGAAGCTCCAGCATGCGGGCATCCCAGGTCCCGACTCAAGGCCGGGAAAACGAGGTATGAGGTCTACGAAGCGCTCAGCACCGGGATCTCCCGCGCCGCGCGGCGGGTCAGCAGCCGCGGCGCCCCGTCGGTGACGGCGATGTTCTCCTCATGCACCATCATCCGGCCCGGTGCGGTCGCCATGCCCGGCTCCAGGGTCATCACGAAACCCGGCGCCAGCGCGGTGTCGTCCCAGGCGGCGATCGACGGGAACTCGGTCAGCACCATGCCGAGCCCGTGCCCCAGCCGTCCGACCGCGCCGCCCGCCGACGGATCGGCCAACGGGGCGGTCACCGCGTTCATCGCCCGGAACAGCTTGGCGCAGGTTGAGCCGGCCCGGGCGACGGCCAGCCCCGCCTCGGTCGCCTGCCACACCGCCTCGTAGGCGCGTGTCACCGCATCGGACGGCGGACCGACGGAGAAGTTCCGGTCGAAGTCGCAGTAATAGCCGTCGAACACCAGCCCGACATCGAGGATCAGCACGTCCCCCCTCTGGAGCCGGCGCTCGGAGGGCGGCGAGATGATGTCGCCATAGCCGCCCGGCCCGGCGCCGCCGACCAGATAATCCACGTCGTCGGCCCCGGCCTGCAGGCAGGCGATCTTGAAGGCGCGGAATACCTCCACCTCGGTCATCCCGCCCCCGGCGATCTCCGGCAGGCGGTCGAAGGCGTCGCAGGCGATGCGGCAGGCCTCGGCGATCTTGGCGATCTCCGCCGACGACTTGATCTGACGCAGGGCCCGCATCACGGCCGTTGCATCCGCCCACTCCACCCTTGGCAGCCGCGCGCGCAGCGCCTGAAGATCGGCCAGCGGCATCCGGACCTGGGTCTCCGGCCCGATGGGCATGCCGACCGTGGCACCGTCGCCCGCCGTCTGTCGCAGGGTATCGGTCAGCAGCGACAGGCCGTCGTCGTTCGGATCCGGCGATGACCAGGTGCGAATATCGTCGATCCAGGTCCGCCCCATCGCCTCCGATCCGATACCGGGGATGACGGCTATCGGCTTGCCGACAGCCGGGACCACCAGGAACCAGGGCCGGGTCGGGCTCAGCCAGAACTGGGTCAGGAAGCCGGTGAACCAGCGGATATCCGGCTCGGTCGTCAGCAGCAGCGCATCGAAGCCGCGTGCCGCCATGAGATCCTGGGCGCGGTGCAGGCGGGTCTCGAACTCGGAGATCGGAAACCCGCGCGGGGGTCGGGCATCGGCCATGGCGGTCTCGCTGACGCTGAGATCTCCATCGTTCCACGAACGGCTGGCCGGAAACAATTGAAACAAAACGGCGAGTGCCTCGAAGTCGGGCCGAAACATGGCTCCCTCAGAGTCGCCACCCGACAGAGTAGCGAACCGTGTCCCCCCACAGGAGATCGCCATGACACAGAGAACCGACAATCCCTTCATGATCGCCGCCTCGGCCCTGTCCGAGCCGTATCGCGCCCTGGCGGGCATCCTCCGTCTGGCCGCCTGGCCGCTGCGCTCGATCAGTCGGGCCTACCGGATGCGCCGCACCTCGGCGGAGCTGGCGACGCTCGACGCCCGGACCCTGCGCGATATCGGCATCGAGCGCATGAGCATCAACCGCATCGCCCGCGCCTCGGTCGACCACCCGACCGCGGACCCGCGCCAGGCCATCACCTGGCGCTGATGCGGAGACGCGGAGGATGGCGAGACATGGCATAATACAGCGTCCGCGTCCGGTCCTCCCCGGACACCCCGCAGCAAGATCGCGACGCCGCCCCGCCATGATCGCCGACCCGAAAGCCGATCCGGCCCTCGCGGCCTCGCCCGTCTCCGCGCCCGTCCGGTACGTGGAAATGGGCGAGGCCCATCGCGCCGCCCTGCTCGACTTCGCGGTCGCCCATTCCTCCATCGTCTTCTACCTGGTCGATATCGATGCCGACCGCCGCACCGTCTATATCAGTGACAATGTCGGGACGGTGACCGGCCATCCCGCCGCCCGCTTCGTCGACGTGAGCGGGTTCGGCACCACGCTGATCCATCCCGAGGACCGCGACGCCTATTTCACCGCCCTCGACGCGGTGCCGAACAAACCCGGCGAGACGGTGATCGAGTACCGGCTGCGCGACAGCGACGGCGTGTACATGTGGATCCGCGACCGCCTGCGGATGATCGAGGACCGGGCGCCGGGGGAGCCGCGCATGCTGGTCGGCAGCATGGCCGACATCACCGTCGAGAAGGAGGCGGTCGCCCGGGTCGGCCAGGCCGAGGCGATCAACCGGGTGCTGCTCGGGAACGTCCTCGACGCCATCGTCGCCACCGACGAACAGGGGCTGATCGTCGAGTTCAATCCAGCGGCCGAGAAGATGTTCGGCTATTCCCGCGGACGCGCCATCGGCCAGCCGATCGGCGACCTGATCCTGCCGGACGACCGCCGCGCCGGCCACGATGCCGGCATGGCGCTGTTCACCGCCAGCGGCCGGATGAGCTGGCCGAACCGCCGCATGGAGACCGAGGCCAAGCGGGCCGACGGCAGCGTCTTCCCGGTCGAGATCGCCATCGCCCATGCCGAGATCGACGGTCGGGCGATCGTCATCGCCGATATCCAGGACATTTCCGAGCGGCTCGCCGCCCGGGCCGAGCGCCAGAAGATCGCCCAGCTCCTGCAGGACGCGATCAACAGCATGAGCGAGGGGTTCGTCATCAGCGCCCCGGACAGCACGGTCCTGTACTGCAACGAAGCCTTCTCCGCCCCCTACGGCCTGACGCCCGAGGAGATGGTGGGCAGCGACCGGACCCAGAACATCAAGCGTTTCTTCAAGAATGTGCGCCGCTTCGACGGCCGCCTGGTCGAGGGCGACACCAGCCAGATCCGCGGGATCGTCTCCCGCCTGGCCGATTACGACGGCCAGCCCATCGAGGTCGAGCTGACCAGCGGCGAGTGGCGCCTGATGGTCAACCACCGCACCACGGACGGCGGTTCGGTCACCATCCGGGCCGACATCACCGACCGGAAACGGGCCGAGCAATCGCTGCGCCAGAGCGAGGCGCTGATCCGCCGGATCCTCGATGCCTGCCCCGTTCCGGTGGGCATGACCGAGGCCGAGAGCGGCCGCATCATCTACGAGAGCCCGGCCTCGCGGCAGATGTTCCAGCGCGACTCCATGGGCAGCGCCCTGTCGACCCGGGACTTCTTCGTCGATCCGGCAGACCGCGAGCGGTATCTGGAGGTGCTGCGCCGCGACCGTCGGGTCGATGCCTTCGAGACCTTCCTGCGCCGCGCGGACGGCACCGATTTCTGCGCTTCGGTCGCGGCCCGGCTGGTGGAATACCAGGGCCATGAGGTGGTGGTCTCCTCGACCTATGACCTGACCGAACGCCGCAAGATGGAAGAGGAGATGGCCCGCCAGCGCGAGGCACTCCACCAGTCGGAGAAGCTGAGCGCCCTGGGCGAGCTGCTCGCCGGGGTCAGCCATGAGCTGAACAACCCGCTCTCCGTCGTCGTCGGTCAGGCCATGCTGCTGCGCGAGACCGCCAAGGAGGCGGCCATCGTCGAGCGCGCCCGCAAGATCGGCGATGCCGCCGACCGCTGCGCCCGGATCGTGAAGACCTTCCTCGCCATGGCCCGCCAGCAGCCGAGCGAGATGCGGCCGGTCCGCCTGAACGACGTCGTGGAGAGCGCGCTGGAGATGACCGGCTACATGCTGCGCACCCACGACGTGGATGTGAGCCTGGAGCTGAACCCGACCGTGCCGCCGATCCTGGCCGACGGCGACCAGATCAATCAGGTGCTGACCAACCTGATCGTCAACGCCCTGCATGCCATGGAGAACCAGCCGATGCCGCATCGCCTGCGGCTGGTGACCCATTACGACCGCGGCCGGCGCCAGGCGGTCCTCAAGGTCGTCGACAACGGCCGCGGCGTGCCCGAGGAGGTGGCCTCTAGGATCTTCGAGCCGTTCTTCACCACCAAGGATCACGGCGAAGGCACCGGGATCGGCCTGACCATCGTCCATCGCATCGTCGATGCCCATGGCGGCTCGATCGCGCTGGAGAGCGCCCCCGGCCGCGGCGCCAGCTTCGTTCTGCGCTTCCCCACCTGTGCCGCCTCGGGCGACGCCGACGATGGCGAGGCCGAGGGCGGCGAGGATGGCGGCCTCTCGGTCCTGGTGATCGACGATGAGCCGGACGTGGCCGAGATCATCCGCGAGTCCCTGGCCTCCGACGGCCATTCGATCGATGTGGTGACGTCCGGCCGCGCGGCGCTGGAGCGGCTGCTGTTCCGCCAGTACGACGCGATCCTGAGCGACGTGCGGATGCCCGATCTCGACGGCCCCGCCCTCTATTCCGTCATCTGCGACCGTCATCCTGACCTGCTGGCCCGGATGGCCTTCGTCACCGGCGACACCATGAGCCCGGCGATCCGCCGCTTCCTGAACGATGCCGGACGCCCCTATCTGGAGAAGCCGGTGATGCCGGGCGACCTGCGCGGCCTGATCGCGCGGCTGGCGGAACCGGCTGCATGAGCGACCGGATCCACATCGCCGTCGTCGACGACGAGCGCGACATCCGAGAGACCGTCGCCGAGTATCTGGAGATCAACGGCTACCGGGTCAGCAAGGCCGACGGCGGCACGGCCCTGCGCCGACTGGTGGAGCAGTCCGACCTGGACCTCGTGATCCTCGACATCACCATGCCGGGCGAGGACGGGCTCAGCCTCGCCCGACACCTGCGCGACAAGAGCGGCGCCGGGGTGATCATGCTCACCGCCCGCGACGCGGTGGTGGAGCGCGTGGTCGGCATCGAGATGGGCGCGGACGACTACGTCACCAAGCCGTTCGACCTGCGAGAGCTGCTGGCCCGGGTGAAGGCGGTGCTGCGCCGGGTGCGCCGGACCGCCAATCCGGCCGTCGATGCCGGGCAGCGCGTGACGTTCGGCCATCATGTTCTGGACCTGGACGCCCACAAGCTGTTCGACGGCGGCGGCGGCGAGGTGGCGATCACGGCGATGGAGTTCGAGCTCCTGCGCACCTTCGCCGAGCGGCCGAACCGGGTGCTGTCGCGCGAGCAGCTCCTCGACCTGGCGCATAACCGCGACAGCGATCCCTTCGACCGCTCGATCGACATCCGCATCGCCCGACTGCGCCGCAAGATCGAACCGGACCCGAAGACCCCGACGGTGATCAAGACGGTGCGCGGGGCCGGGTATCTGTTCGTGCCGGCGAAGGGGTTGGGCTGACGTCCGGGTTCCGGACGCCCTGAAACCTGCCTGAAACGACCGCCCGATCGGACGAAACGGAAGAGAAACGTGCGCCGTACACATTGGCGCCACAAGAGATCGGTCGGCGCGGGCCCGCCCCTGCGAGCCGACCTTCACCAAGCCCTGCGGCCGCCGCACTCTCCAGGCGACCGGACGGGCTCAAGCGGGGGCGGCGTCCCCCTCTCCCCAGCCGCCCCCGCCTCTCGCCTGCCGACATGGCCGGAGCGAGGCGTGGAAAGGCCGGCAACAGAAAGCCCGGCCCAGTCGCCCGGGCCGGGCTTCGCGATCGTTCAACGGAGATCGGCTGGTCGGTTAACTCGCCGATCTGACCTCAGGCCCGTCTCACTTCAGCGCGGCGTCGGTGATGGCGTGGGTCCAGGCGCCTTCCGGCTGTTTGGAAATCACCGGGTCGGAGCCGCCGGCCAGCAGCGTGTCGACCGTGCGGGTGTAATCGGCCTCGTCCAGGGCGCCGTTGGAGCCGGCGGTCAGCTTGGCGATCTCGCCCATCATCCGCTTCTGGTGCTTCTCGGTCTGCGCGCCGCTCGCGTCGTTGTCGAGCACGATCTCCGCCGCCTCGTCCGGGTTCGCCTCGGCCCATTTCCAGCCCTTCATGGAGGCGCGCACGAAGCGGACCATCTTGTCCGCGAAGGCGGGGTCGGCGAGATTCTCCTCAAGGACGTACAGCCCGTCCTCCAGGGTCGCCACGCCCTGGTCCTGATACTTGAACACCACCAGCTCGTCGGCCGGAATGCCGGCGTCGATCACCTGCCAGTACTCGTTATAGGTCATGGTCGACACGCAGTCGGCCTGCTTCTGCAGCAGCGGATCGACGTTGAAGCCCTGCTTGAGGACCTTCACGCCCTCGGCCGAGCCGTCGGTCGGAATGCCGAGATGGGCCATCCAGGACAGGAACGGATACTCGTTGCCGTAGAACCACACGCCGAGCGTCTTGCCCTTGAAGTCGTCCGGCTTGGTGATGCCGGTGTCCTTGCGGCAGGTCAGCATCATGCCCGAGCTCTTGAACGGCTGGGCGATGTTGACCAGCGGCACGCCCTTCTCGCGGCTCGCCAGCGCCGAGGGCATCCAGTCGATGATCACGTCGGCGCCGCCGCCGGCGATCACCTGGGGCGGAGCGATGTCCGGGCCGCCCGGCTTGATCGTGACGTCGAGATTCTCCTCGTCGTAGAAGCCCTTGTCCTGGGCCACGTAGTAGCCGGCGAACTGGGCCTGGGTGACCCATTTGAGCTGCAGCGTCACCTCGTCCGCCGCCATGGCCTGGGAGGCGGCCAGACCCATCACTCCCAATACGGCTCCTGCAATCAGTGTGCGCATGTCTGTGCTCCCTGTTCTTGTTGACGCATCCGCCTGCCCGCCCCCGAGCTGTCAGGTCCGGTTCGACGGATGCCAGAAAGTGACGGCCCGCTCCACGAGCGCGACGGCACCGAAAAACGCGGAGCCGGCCACAGCGGCCACCGCGATCTCTGCCCACACCATGTCGACGTTCATGCGGCCGACTTCGGTGGAAATACGGAACCCCATGCCGACGATGGGGGTGCCGAAGAACTCCGCCACGATGGCACCGATCAGCGCCAGGGTGGAGTTGATCTTCAGCGCGTTGAAGATGAACGGCGCCGCCGCCGGCAGCCGCAGCTTCACCAGGGTCTGCCAGTAGCCGGCCGCGTAGGTGCGCATCAGGTCGCGCTCCATCCGCCCGGCCTCGGCCAGGCCGGCGACCGTGTTCACCAGCATCGGGAAGAAAGTCATGACCACGACCACCGCCGCCTTGGACGGCCAGTCGAAGCCGAACCACATCACCATGATCGGCGCGATGCCGATGATCGGCAGGGCCGAGACCAGGTTGCCGACCGGCAGCAGCCCGCGCTGCAGGAAGGGCGAGCGGTCGATGGCGATGGCGGCGAGGAAAGCCGAGCCGCAGCCCAACGCGTAGCCGATCAGCACGGCCTTGAGAAAGGTCTGCTGGAAATCGGCCCACAGGATCGGAATGGAGGCGGCAAAGCGCGCACCGATGGCCGAGGGCGGCGGCAGCAGCACCATCGGTACGTTCAGGCCGCGGGTGATCACCTCCCACAGCACCAGAAGGGTCACGCCGAACAGCACCGGCACGGCGAGAACCGACCAGCGCCCTCCCCGTCCCGAAGCGGTCAGCCGCTCGGCGAACAGCCAGGCCGCGAGCCAGCCGGCCACCGCCAGGCACCAGAAGCCGACCGACGCCCGGTCGATGACCGTCAGCGCCATCAGCAGGGCGATGCCCGCCGCCAGGGTCAGGCAGCCGTCCACCACGACCGGCAGCGGATAGCGGAAACGGACCAGGGTCAGCACGCAGAGCAGCGCGAAGGTCGCCAGGAACGGCGTGTCGAGGACGCCTGCCCCGGCCGAGTGCGGCAGCACGAGCCCGAGCAGGCCCAGCAGCCCGATCGCCCCCGCCAACCCCGCCTGCAACCGGGTCATGGCCGCACCCCCATGCGCTGGGAGACATAGCTTCCGGCAGCGCCCACCAGGGTGACCAGCACCGAGGCCAGCACGGCGGCAACGATCAGCGCCGACCAGATCTGCACGGTCTGACCGTAATACGAGCCCGCCAGCAGTCGCGCGCCGAGCCCGGCCACCGCCCCGGTCGGCAGCTCGCCGACGATGGCGCCGACCAGGCTGATGGCGACCGCCACCTTCATCGAGGCGAAGAGATAGGGCATGGAATGCGGCCAGCGCAGCTTCCAGAACACCTGGGCGGTGGTGGCGCTGTAGGTCCGCATCAGGTCGAGCTGGATCGCCTCGGGCGCGCGCAGGCCCTTCACCATGCCGACCACGACCGGGAAGAAGCTGAGATAGGTCGAGATCAACGCCTTGGGCAGCAGGCCGGACAGGCCGACCGCGTTCAGCACCACGATGATCATCGGCGCGATGGCGAGAATGGGAATGGTCTGGCTGGCGATCACCCAGGGCATCACCGACCTGTCCGTCGCCCGGTTATGGACGATGGCGACCGCGAGTACGATACCGAGCCCCGTGCCCATGGCGAAGCCGGCCAGCGTCGCCGAGAGCGTGATCCAGGCGTGGTAGACGAGGCTGCGCTTGGAGGTGACCTTCTTCTCCGCCGTGGTCTGCCAGATCTCTACCGCCACCTGATGCGGCGACGGCAGAACTGGGCGCTCCTGCGCCATGGTGTCGACGACCAGATCGGCAGCGGTCCAGTCCCTGCCCTCGCGCTCGTAGACGCCGAGCTGCCACGGGGTGTTGAGCCAGACGGTGGCGGCGTACCAGATGCCGAT
Source organism: Candidatus Endolissoclinum sp. (assembly GCA_965228445.1). Classification (GTDB taxonomy): domain Bacteria; phylum Pseudomonadota; class Alphaproteobacteria; order Thalassobaculales; family Thalassobaculaceae; genus Thalassobaculum. The sequence goes on from OZ245813.1 coordinate 1,102,719, forward strand.
TATCGCCGCGACGACGACCAGGATCGGAACGGTCTTGCCACCGGAGCCCGTCATTCCGCGTCCTCATAGGAATGGCCGGCGCGCAGCCCCTCGCGCACCCGGTGGGCGATCTCCAGAAACTCGGGCGTCTCACGGATGTCGAGCGGGCGCTCGCGCGGCAGGGTGCTCTCGATCACGTCGGTCACCCGGCCGGGGCGCGGCGACATGACGACGATCTTGGTGGAGAGATAGACCGCCTCGGGGATCGAGTGGGTGACGAAGGCGATGGTCTTGGTGGTCCGCGCCCAGAGCTGCAGAAGCTGCTCGTTCAGGTGGTCGCGCACGATCTCGTCCAGGGCGCCGAACGGCTCGTCCATCAGCAGGATGTCGGCATCGAAGGACAGGGCCCGGGCAATGGAGGCGCGCTGCTGCATGCCGCCGGAGAGCTGCCAGGGGAACTTGTTCTCGAAACCGGTCAGGTTGACCAGCTCCAGGGTCCGGGCCACCCGCTCCTTCTGCTCGGCCTTGGTGTAGCCCATGATCTCCAGCGGCAGCGCGACGTTTCGCGCGATGGTGCGCCAGGGATACAGGGCGGCCGCCTGGAAAACGTAGCCGTAGGCACGATCCAGCCGCGCCTGCTCCGGCGAGACGCCGTTGACCGAGATGCGGCCGCCGGTCGGCTGTTCCAGATCCGCGATCACCCGCAGCAGGGTGGTCTTGCCGCAGCCGGACGGGCCGATGAAGGAAACGAAGTCGCCCTTGTCGATGGTCAGCGACACGTCGCTGAGCGCGTGGACCGGGCCGTCCCCGGTCTGGAACGTCAGGTCCAGGCGATCGGCCCGGATCACGGGCTGTCCGCTCGACGAAGCAGTGGTCAAGGCGACGCCCTCCTCGGCGCTCTTACCGCGCTCCCTCGTCGGAGAGCGCGTCATCTGCGGATCAGACGCCGGCCGGCATCTTGGCCGGGTCGCGGATCACCTTGCGCGGCGCGGTGATCTCCTTCCAGGTCGACAGTGCCCGATTGGGCGCCGGGTTCGGCGGCCGCTTTACGAACTCGCCATGGCCCGGCCGTGCCTTCACCTCGCTCTCGACGATGGCGACCTCGCCCCGGGTCAGGGTGAAGCGCGGCAGGCCGGTCACCTCGATCCCCTCGAAAACATTGTAGTCGATGGCCGACTGCTGCGTGCCGGCGGCGATCGTCTTCGACCGCTTCGGATCCCACACCACGATATCGGCGTCGGAGCCTTCGCGGATCGCGCCCTTGCGCGGGTACATGTTCAGGATCTTGGCGATGTTGGTCGAGGTGACGGCGACGAATTCGTTCATGGTCAGCCGGCCGGTGTTCACGCCCCGGCTCCACAGCACCGGCAGGCGGTCTTCCAGGCCGCCCGTGCCGTTGGGAATCTTCGTGAAGTCGCCGACGCCGTAGCGCTTCTGCTCGGTGGTGAAGGCGCAGTGGTCGGTCGCCACCACCTGCAGACTGCCGGCGGCGAGTCCGGCCCACAGCCCGTCCTGGTGCAGCTTGGAGCGGAACGGCGGCGACATCACCCGGCGGGCAGCATGGTCCCAGTCCGGGTGCTGATACTCGCTCTCGTCCAGAACCAGATGCTGAACCAGCGGCTCGCCGAAGACGCGCATGCCCTTCTGCCGCGCCCGGCGGATCGCCTCATGGGCCTGCTCGCAGGAGACGTGGACGATGTAGAGCGGCACGCCGGCCATGTCGGCGATCATGATGGCGCGGTTCGCCGCCTCGCCTTCCACCTCCGGCGGGCGGGAATAGGCATGGGCCTCGGGCCCGGTATTGCCCTCGGCCATCAGCTTGGCCTGGAGCTGGGCGACCACGTCGCCGTTCTCGGCATGGACCAGGGGCATCGCACCCAGATCGGCGCAGCGCTGGAACGACGAGTACATCTCGTCATCGTCGATCATCAACGCGCCCTTATAGGCCATGAAGTGCTTGAAGGTGGTGATGCCGCGATCGACCACCGTCTCCATCTCCTTCCAGACCTGCTCGCCCCACCAGGTGATGGCCATGTGGAAGGAGTAATCGGCACAAGCCTTGGACGACTTGTTGTCCCAGGCCTGCATCGCCTCCAGCAGCGACTGGCCGGGCGCCGGCAGGCAGAAGTCCACCACCATGGTGGTGCCGCCGGACAGGCCGGCGCGGGTGCCGCTCTCGAAATCGTCGGAGGAATAGGTGCCCATGAAGGGCATTTCCATATGGGTGTGCGGGTCGATGCCGCCCGGCATGACGTAGCAGCCGGCGGCGTCCAGCACCTCGTCGCCGGACAGGTTCGGTCCGACGGCGGTGATCCTGCCGTCCTCCACCAGGACATCCGCCTCGAAGGTCAGGTCGGCGGTGACGACGGTCCCGCCCTTGATCACCTTGCTCGCCATCTACTCCTCCTCTGTCCTGTATGGATCTGTTTTTGGGCGGATCTGTTTTTGATTGTCAGGTCAGGAGACGATCTCCGCCGCTTCCACAACGGCCTGGAACAGCACGTCGGTGCCGGCCCGCGCCCAGTCCACGGAGATCTCCTCCGCCTCGTTGTGGCTCAGCCCGTCGACGCAGGGGCACATGACCATGGCGGTCGGCGCCACCCGGTTGATCCAGCAGGCGTCGTGACCCGCACCCGAAACCAAGTTGCGATGGCTGTAGCCGAGCCGCTCGGCCGCCTCGCGGATCATGGTCACGCAGCCCTTGTCGAATTCCACCGGATCGAAGCCGCCGACCTTCTCGACGTCCAGGGTCAGGCCGATCTCGTCGCAGATCTTCTGCGCCCCTTCCTTCAGCCGGGTCTCCATGTCCTCGATCACCGCCTTGTTCGGCGAGCGGAAGTCCACGGTGAAGACGGCTCGACCGGGGATGATGTTGCGGGAGTTGGGATAGACCTCGCAGTGGCCGATGGCGCCGACCGCGTGCGGCTCGTGGCTCCAGGCGATCTCGTCGACCAGTTGGGTGATCCGCGCCATGCCGAGCCCGGCATTGACCCGCATCGGCATCGGGGTGGAGCCGGTATGGCTCTCCTTGCCGGTGACGGTGAACTGCAGCCAACTCAGGCCCTGGCCGTGGGTGACCACGCCGATATCCTTGCCCTCGGCCTCCAGGATCGGGCCCTGCTCGATATGCAGCTCGAAGAAGGCCTTCATCTTGCGGGCACCCACTTCCTCGTCGCCGACCCAGCCGATGCGCGTCAGCTCCTCGCCGAAGGTCTTGCCGTCGCGGTCGGTGCGGGCATAGGCCCAGTCCAGGGTGTGGATGCCGGCGAACACGCCCGACGCCATCATCGCCGGAGCGAAGCGGGTGCCCTCCTCGTTGGTCCAGTTGACCACGACGATCGGATGCTTGGTCTTCACGCCGGCCTCGTTCAGCGTGCGCACGACCTCAAGCGCGCCGAGCACGCCCAGAACGCCGTCGTACTTGCCGCCGGTCGGCTGGGTGTCGAGATGGCTGCCGACATAGACGGGCAGCGCGTCCGGATCGGTGCCCTCTCGCCGGAAAAACATGTTGCCGGCCTTGTCAACGCCCATGGTGCAGCCCTCGGCCTCGCACCATTTCTGGAACAGGGCGCGGCCCTCCGCATCCTCGTCGGTGAGGGTCTGGCGGTTGTTGCCGCCGGCGATGCCGGGGCCGATCTTCGCCATCTCCATCAGGCTGTCCCACAGCCGATCGCCGTTGATCCGCAGATTGCTCGCCGCCGACATGCCGGACTCCCCCTTGCCTGCCCGGGAGTCCGCCTGCCCGCAGAGGCCCCCAACCGCTTGGGGGTTGCAGGCCGCGCGACTTCCGCCTGTAATCACTGTGACCTTGACCAAATGGTCAAAAACTAGGCTATCAGGCCATGGGTGCCGGTCAAGGTCATAGTTTACCCGCCGCCTGCCCGATTTTTGTGCAGAATCATGCGCCTATCGGGCCCCGGAGCCTTTTCGGAGTTGCATGGCCCGCGCCGCTCAAACCCGCCGCCGCACCCGCATCCAGGAGGAGAAGGAAGGCCGGATTCTGGCCTCCGCGCTGGACGTCTTCGCTCAGAGCGGCTTCGCCGGCGCAACCCTGGACGAGATCGCCGCCGGTGCCGGCATGTCGAAGCCCAACCTGATCTATTATTTCGCCAGCAAGGAAGACGTCTATCGCGCGGTGCTGGGTCGCACGCTGGAGACCTGGCTGGAGCCGCTGATCGCGCTCGACCCGGCTGGCGAGCCGCTGGCGGAGATCCGCGGCTACATCCACCGCAAGCTGGAGATGTCGCGCGACCGGCCGCAGGAGTCGCGGCTGTTCGCCGGTGAGATCCTGGCCGGCGCGCCGCTCATCCGCGACGTACTGGAGGGCGAACTGAAGGAGCTGGTGGACGAGAAGGTGGCGGTGATCCGCCAGTGGATCGCCGACGGCAAGCTGGCGCCGCACGACCCTTACCACCTGATCTTCGCGCTCTGGGCGACGACCCAGCACTACGCCGATTTCGACGTACAGATTCGCGCAGTTCTAGGGACGGACACAACAGAGACGAAGCGTTTCGAGGGAGCATTTAACTTTCTTGAGGACATTTTAATCAACGGGTTGATGCCACGCTGAAAACTCCCGATTCACGGATTTTTGCGATAGATTAAAATCACCGAAGGTTGTTATGGGTATTTCCATCACTCTGGATGGAGATAGGTTATGCCTCTCGACATGCCTTACGCAGTGTCACCGACTCAAAGGGTCCTGCGACAAGCCATATCACCCGCGAAAATCGATAGATTGCGCGGGCTGAACGCCTGGGCACTAGGTGGATTAACACCTCCCGCATCCGGCCAGCCGCAAGTCCGCTGGGAGAAGAGCTTTCGGCAAATGGTCGGCGAGGGTTTGATCGGGCACCCGAAGCAATTCTTCGACCTGTTCAAGGGGACTGAGATCGAAGCCGTATGGCACGACGTGCTAGGGCCCGATATCGCCATGTGCCTGACCCTAACGCTCGTGCGCGATTTCAATCCGACGAATCGGCCGGTCCCCGCCCGCTGGCATTACGACGCCTTCCTGCTCGGGCACTCGACCCCGATGCTCAACACCTGGATCCCGCTAAACGATGTCGGCCGCACTGCGCCCGGCATGACCATGAGCTCGGTGCCTCACTGGCCCTACGATTACTGGCACCGGGAGGTGGAAATGACCGACGCAAACGGCCTCATTCCCAACGCCCGGGCCGAGGATGCCAAGTACCAGAAGGACGAGATCCTGGCGTTAGCGGAGAACGAGGACCAGAGCCTCCTGTTCGACACCGTGCTCGAAGCCGGCGACGTGATCGTCTTCGATCATCAGTTCATTCATGGCACCCAGCAGAATCTCGCTAAATCCGGGCGAAGGAGGTCGATTGAGGTCCGTGTGGTGCCGACCGCGGCTGCCCTGCGGTTGAAACACTTGGGCAGCAACCACGTCTTTCTGCCGGTGGAATGACGCCACCGGACGATCAGCGCGCCGCATCCCGGTTCGCGACCAGCATCAACAGGGCCAGCACCGTCGCCGCGACGCCGAGCAGCACCGGCGGCTCGACCCAGCCGTGGCCGCTCAGCCCCTCCAGCACGATGACCACCGTGGGGATGAGATAGCCGTAGGCCATCACCTTGGCCGCCGGCAGCCGCAATGCGCCGTAACGCATCAGGAAGAAGGTCAGCGCCGAGGCGAAGACCGAGATGTACACCGCCGTCACCCAGACGATCGCCGGGAGGTCCGTCCAGTCGGTGCGCAGGATCGCCGGAAAGGCGTAGATCCCGACGACCAGGAAGCCGCCCAGCACGGTCCACAGGGTGAACAGCTTGCCGCTCTCCCCCCGGTTCAGGACGGTGATCAGCGGGATGTACAGCGCGTGGCAGGCGCAGGCACCGAGGAAGATCAACTCCCCCTTCCCAACGTCGAAGGCCAGCAGGGCGTCCACATCACCGCGGAACACAACCCAGACCGCCCCTGTCGCCGCCAGCAGCAGGCTGCCGCCGACCAGCGGACCGATCCCCTGGCGCAGGATCAGGTAGCCGAACAGCGCAGTCATCAGCGGCGTCATGGTGAACACGGCGGCGAGACTCACCGGATCGGTCAGCCGCAACGCCTCGAACATCAGCACGAAATAGGAGCCGAGCAGCACGCCCAGCAGCAGGAAGCGCCAGGGAGCGGAGACGGTGAGCCGGCGCTCCTCCTTGCGACCGGCCAGGATCACTGCGGCCATCACCGCGGCCGCCAGGGCGAAGCGCAGGGCCGTCAGGGCGCCCGGGTCGATATGCGGCGCGGTCAGATGACCAAGGGTGAAGGATCCGCTGATCAGCGTCGCGAACAGCAGCATCGCGGCGTGGCCCTTGAGGGCCTCCAGGCGGGCGGTGGAGGTGTCAGCCATTCAGGATCGCTTCGATCACGGTGGGTTTGTCGGGGCGCCATCCGAGCGCCTGACGGGTGTGCGGCGCGTCCATCGTCTGGTCAAGGGCATATCCGGCCGCCCAATCGCCGAGTTCGGCGACGGCATGCTCGACGAGGCGGGTGACCGGGGCCGGCGCCCGGCAGCGCTTGGCCACCGCGGCGGCGATCTCGCCGACCGGCACGCCGGTCTCGGCCACGCCGTGATAGTCGGCGCCGGCGGCACCCCGCTCCAGCACGAGCCGGTAAAGACGCGCGAGGTCCTGCCGATGGACCAACGGCCAGCGGGTGTCGAGCGGGCCGACCACCGGTGGCGGCATCCCTTCCCAGGCCGCCTCGAAGAAGCCGCCGATCACCCCGGCGCCGTCATCCCAGACCATCGCCGGATGGACGATCCGGACGTCGAGTCCCGGCTCGGCCAGCAGGCGGCGGCGGTGATCGACCATGAAGGCAAAGGCGGGCAGCGGATCGAAAGGGGTGCCTTCAACGGCCGTATCATCACCGACGGGCCCGTACAGCCAGCATCCGCCGGTATAGACCAGCGGCAGCCGCCCGCCCCGTGCGGCTACCCAGGTGCCCGACCAGTCGACCAGGGCCAGCAGGAACGCCGCCTCCTGCTCCGCCATGTCGGACGCGAAGGTCGCCGCCGTGTGCACGACCGCATCGACTTTGGCCGGATCGGGAAGCCAGCCCGGCGCGTCGCCCAGCATGCCCCGGATCGGCCGGGCGCCCATTGCGGTGATCTTGTCATCAGCCGCGGCACTGCGCGCGAGGGCCGCCACCTCGTGCCCGGTCGCCAGCAGGTTCTGCGCGACGGCCGAACCGATGAAGCCCGTGGCCCCGGTCATCAGGATCCGCATGCCTTACCCAACTCTCCATAGGTGCGCCGGTGTTGGCGCCGGACGGGAGGGATAGCGCTGGGGCGGGTATAAAACAAGCATTTGCTTGTTAAATATAGACCGTCATCCTGATGCAAATCGGGATCTAGGCAAGGCTGGGTGCCGGAATCATGATCCTGACTCGCGTCAGGATGACGGATGGGGCGTGTCGCCGCGCCTACCTCCTTGAACCTACTCCGCCGCCACCGTAGACGGATTGTTCGGGTGCTGGGTCCAGTTGCCGTACTCCGCAGGGATCGTGCGGCCGGTGCGCGGGTCGACACTGCCGGCCGGCATCTTCTCCATGGTGATGCAGCCGTCCACCGGGCAGACATTGACGCAGAGATTGCAGGCCACGCATTCGGCGTCGATCACCTCGAAATGCCGCATCCCGTCCTTCATCGACGTGATCGCCTGATGCGAGGTGTCCTCGCAGGCGATATGGCAGCGGCCGCATTTGATGCAGAGATCCTGGTCGATCCGCGCCTTGGCGACGTAGTTCAGGTTCAGGTACTGCCAGTCGGTCACGTTCGGCGTGGCCATCCCGGTGAAGTCCGGGGTCCGGGCATAGCCCTTACCGTCCATCCAGCGCGACAGGCCGTCGATCATCTCCGTCACGATGCGGAAGCCGTAGGTCATGGCAGCGGTGCAGACCTGCACGTTGCCGGCCCCCAGCGCCATGAACTCCGCCGCGTCGCGCCAGGTCGTCACGCCGCCGATGCCGGAGATCGGCAGGCCCGCCGTCTCGGCGTCGCGGGCGATCTCGGCCACCATGTTGAGGGCGATCGGCTTCACCGCCGGCCCGCAATAGCCGCCATGGCTGCCCTTGCCGTCGATGGTCGGTTCCGGCGCCATCAGGTCGAGATCGACCGAGGTGATCGAACTCACCGTGTTGATCAGCGACACCGCGTCGGCCCCGCCCTTCTTCGCCGCGCGCGCCGGGTAGCGGATATCGGTGATGTTCGGGGTCAGCTTCACGATCACCGGCATGCGGGTGTTCTGCTTGCACCAGCGGGTGACCATCTCGATGTATTCCGGCACCTGGCCGACGGCGGACCCCATGCCGCGCTCGGACATGCCGTGCGGGCAGCCGAAATTCAGCTCCACCCCGTCGGCGCCGGTGTCCTCGACCTGCTTCAGGATGTCGGTCCAGCAGACCTCCTCGCAGGGGACCATCAGCGACACCACCACCGCCCGGTCCGGCCAGGCGCGCTTCACCGCCTTGATCTCGTCCAGGTTGGTCTGCAGCGGCCGGTCGGTGATCAATTCGATGTTGTTCAGGCCGAGCAGCCGGCGGTCCGCCCCCCACACGGCGCCGTAGCGCGGCCCGTTGACGTTGACGATATGCGGGTCGAGGCCGAGGGTCTTCCACACCACCCCGCCCCAGCCGGCCTGGAAGGCGCGGACCACGTTGTATTCCTTGTCCGTCGGCGGCGCCGAAGCCAGCCAGAACGGGTTCGGGGACTTGATGCCGACGAAGTCGCTGCGCAGGTCTGCCATGCTCTGATCCTCCGTCTCACGCCGTCAGGGCGCGGTGGATGCTTTCGGCGGCGTCGCGGCCCTGGGCCACGGCCGTCACGGTCAGGTCGTCGCCCGCCGCCACGCAGTCACCACCGGCCCAGACCCGATCCAGGCTGGTGCGAAACTCCGCGTCGACCACCAGCCGGCCGCGCTCGGTCGCCGGGCCTTCCGGCGCCTCCAGGGTCTGGCCGATGGCCTTCAGCACGACGTCGGCGGCGACGAAGAAGGTCTCGCCGGTGCCTTCCAGACCGGCCGCACCGGCGCGGGTGTATTCGAACTCGACTCCCCGCTTGCCGTCCTCGTCCAGGACTCGGACCGGCTTGGCCCAGTGCTTGATGGCGACGCCCTTGGTCTGGGCCAGGTCCTGTTCGAACAGGCTGGCGTTCATCGACTCCTGGCCGCGGCGATAGACGATGGTGACGTCCTCCGCCCCCAGCAGCTTTGACTGCACGGCGGCGTCGATCGCCGTCATGCCGCCGCCGATCACCACCACCCGGCGGCCGACGGCCAGCGACGACGGATCGTCGGACGACCGCAGCTCGGCGATGAACTCGACCGCGTCCTCGACACCCGGCAGTTCCTCTCCCGGCACGCCGAGCGCGTTGACGCCGGCCAGCCCGATGCCGAGAAACACGGCGTCATAATCCCATTTCAGCCCATCGATCGAGATGTCGCGGCCGAGCGCCTTGCCGGTCTCCAGGGTGATGTTGCCGATGCCCAGGACGAAATCGACCTCCTCGCGGGCGAAGCCGCCGGGGGTCTTGTAGGCGGCGATGCCGTACTCGTTCAGCCCGCCCGGCTTCGGGCGCGCGTCGAACAGGGTGACCGCGTGGCCCTTCATCGCCAGCCGATGGGCGCAGGCGAGGCCGGCCGGTCCGGCGCCGACCACGGCGACCTTCTTGCCCGTATTGCAGCCGCGCTCGTAGGGATGGGTGTTGGACGCCATCAGGTGGTCGGTGGCGAAGCGCTGCAGCCGGCCGATCTCCACCGGCTTGCCCTCGGCGACCTCGCGCACGCAGGCCTCCTCGCACAGGGTCTCGGTCGGGCAGACCCGGGCGCACATGCCGCCCAGGATGTTCTGGTCGAAGATCGTCTTCGCCGCGCCCGCCGGGTTGTCGGCGGCGATCTGGCGGATGAACATCGGGATGTCGATGGTGGTCGGGCACGCCGTCATGCACGGCGCGTCGTAGCAGAAGTAGCACCGGTCGGCGGCGACGGCGGCCTCGTGCCGGGTGAGTGGCGGGTGGAGGTCCGCGAAGTTCACCGCGACCTGTTCCGACGTCAGCCTGCCGGCCTTAACGTCCGCTCCCTCGAAACCATGCGTCATGGCACTCTCCCATGGCCGGACCAGGAGAAAAGCGTGCCTGCCGGCAAAAGTTTTATCAAGTGGTCAAATTATTGAACCAGACCGACCGTCAGTCAGAAGAAGATGGGCGATCGTAGTTACTCAGTCCTGACAGAAGGTATCCAGCAAACCCACCAAGCAGTGTTCCGACCGTTGTCGAGTCCAGCACTTTTTCCAAAGACAAAATCAGAATTGTTGGAATCAACATTATCACTGCAACAAACTGTATAATTCTCGCCCCAATACTTTTTCTTGTTACAAATCTTTGAATCATCAATCCAATAAAACCGATAGGAAGCATCGATGCGGCAATTAATTCGACAATAGATGTGACAGATATACTTCCAAGCATGTTGACCCCCAGGTTAAGTTAATTGTCTAACTCACAAACTCGCGACAATCGCCTCGATAAAAACAGAAAGTACCTTAGATGGATTTTTTTTCCGAGTTCTCTCTTTGTGAGGCACGCATTTCTCATGGAACGATGCGCCTGCGCCGGGGCGGCGACGGACCGCCGCTGTTGATGGTACACGGCAACCCGCAGACCCACGCCATGTGGCACGCGGTGGCGCCCCGCCTGGCCGAGACCTACACGGTGATCTGCCCGGACCTGCGCGGCTATGGCGGCTCGCACAAGCCGCCGGCGACGGCCGACCACGCGCCCTACGCGAAGCGGGCGATGGCCCAGGATCTGGTCGATCTGATGGCGGCTCTCGGCCACGACCGGTTCCGGCTGGTCGGACACGACCGCGGGGCCCGGGTGTCGCACCGGCTGGCGATCGACCATCCGGATCGGGTGGAACGCATGGCCGTGCTCGACATCGTGCCGACCATCGAGCATTTCGAGCGGGCCGATATGGCCTTCGCCATGGGCTATTACCACTGGTTCTGGTTCGCCCAGCCGCACCCGTTCCCCGAGACCGTCATCTCGGCCGCCCCGGAGGCCTGGTTCCGCGCCCATACCAACCGGGAGCCGAAGGATGACGGGTTCTTCCACCCCGACGCCTTCGCCGACTACCTCGCCGCGGCCCGCAATCCGGAGATGATCCGCGGCATGTGCGAGGACTACCGGGCGGCGGCGACCATCGACCTGGAGCACGACCGGGCGAGCCGGGAGGCGGGCGACCGCATCCGCTGCCCGCTGCTGACGATGTGGGGCACCAAGGGCAAGATCGGCCAGTGGTACGACCCGGTGGCGATCTGGACGCAGTATTGCGACGGCCCGGTGACCAGCCAGGCGATCGACACCGGGCACTATCTCGCCGAGGAGGACCCGGAGGCGACGCTGGCCGCGCTGGTGCCGTTCCTGGCGGGCTAGGCACTCCCTCCTCCTTTCCTACTGCGTCTTCCCGGACTTGATCCGGGATCTAGAGTGGACGCCAGCCGGAGCACAGAACGAGGCCCTGAGGCGTCTCGGCGCGCGGCGTCCCTGGATCCCGGATCAGGTCCGGGAAGACGAGGAGGAAGGGGTGGCCCGAGCCGGCCTCACCCTTCCCGCTTGTGCGCGCCCGCCGGAGCGGGTCTGATATCGGCAGGCGTCCCGACCCGGTTGGTGCGATGTACCGATACCTGCTGATCGTCCGTTTCGTGCTGATCAATGTGGTGGCCGCCGCCCTGCTCGTCGGCGCCTATCTTCAGGGCTGGCTGGATGCGGTGATCCGCGGCGACCTGATCGAACTCTCCCTCGTCATCGCCGCCGTCTTCTCCTACGGCTTCCTGTACTGCGCCCTGCGGATCGGCGAGACCAGCGGCGAGCTCGACGAGATCCGCAACGCCGACCCGAGCGAGGGCACCCCGTCGGCCCTCTATCTGGAGAAGGTCCGCTTCACCCACGACCGGGAGAGCCCGCGCGGAACCCTGCGCCTGCGGCTCGGGCGGCGCATCGCCACCGTGCGGCACATCGCCAACAGCCTGGTGTTCCTTGGGCTGATCGGCACGGTGATCGGCTTCATCATCGCCCTGTCCGGCGTCGACCCCACGCGCGCGGCGGACGCCGACAACGTCGCCGACATGGTCGCCACGCTGATCTCCGGCATGTCGGTGGCCCTGAACACCACCCTGGTCGGCGCGGTGCTCTATGTCTGGCTGATCGTGAACTACCGGCTGCTGGCCAGCGCCACGGTCGACCTGCTGACCGAGACCATCGACCGCGGCGACGGCGGATAGCGCCCGGCCATGGAGGATCCGTTCGACGATTTCGAGGAGGACGGCACCGACACGGTCTTCCGCGACGTGATCATGCTGGCCCTGATCGGCTTCGTCGCCATGGTCATCATGCTGCTGCCGCATATCAGCCGGGAGAAGCAGGAGACCAAGGACGACAACGCGCCCGGCAACGTCATCGTGGAGATGCACTGGCCCTCCGATCTGGCGAACGACGTCGATCTGTGGGTGAAGGCGCCGGGCGAGGCGCCGGTCGGGTTCTGGAACCAGGGCGGCGAGGTGTTCAACCTGCTGCGCGACGATCTGGGCGCCATCGGCGACGCCACCGACGAGAACTACGAGGTCAGCTACAGCCGCGGCATCCCGTCGGGCGAGTATGTGGTGAACGTCCATATGTACGGCCCGCCGCCGAAGGGCCGCACCATCCCGGTGAAGGTGGTGGTCAGCGTGAAGAAGCCGCGCGAGGAGACCCGGCAGATCCTGGAGACCACGGTGGAGCTGAGGCGCTACAACCAGGAGGAGACGGCCTTCCGCTTCCGGCTGTCGTCGCAGGGCGACCTGGTCGAAAACAGCGTGAACACCCTGCGCTACCCCCTGATCACCGGCGACTAGGCGCGCGCCGGTCGGGGACACCCGGAGGACACGATGGACACTCTGATCTACGTCTTCGCCGTCAGCACCGCCGTCGCCGCCGCGCTCGCCAGCCTGGCGATCTGGGCCCCGCGCCTGCCCTGGGTGCGGATCAGCGCCCTCGTCGCCGCCTGCCTGCTGATCCCGATCAGCTACATCCAGTTCGTGGAGTTCCTGAGCCGGCCGAAACCCCAGGCGATGGAATGGATGCAACGCAACGCGGCCGCCGCCGAGGTGCTTGCCGTCAGCCTGGCCGAGGGCGAGGCGATCTACATGTGGCTGCGGCTCAGCGGCGAACGGGAGCCGCGCTACTACAAGTTCCCCTGGGACCTCCGGCTGGCGGAAAAGCTGGAGGAGGACATCGACACCGCCATGGAGAACCAGGGCAAGCTCGTGCTGCGCAATCCGTTCGAGAACCGGCGGTCGGGCGAGTTCGGCGACCTGAACGTCGAGATCGTTCCCCCGGCCCTGCCGCCGACCAAGCCGCCGCCTTCGATGCCGCGCTTCCACAATCCCCGGGACCTGAAGATCTGATCGGCCCGAGACCGTGGAGTGTGGCGGACGGGTCGCAGCAAACGCTTCGAAATGTCCGAAATATATAAAAGTCTCGAAATTTGGCCGAGGCTTCGTTACGATTTAGTAACGCGATTCGCTTAAGAGCGAGGCGTATCGGCCATGCGCCGCCGGTCGGGTGTCACCGGGTCGTCGGCGCGGTCACGTCGGCTTCGGAGACGGCACCATGGGGCAGCGCACCCGCGAAGACTACCGCAGCATCACCGGCCCGGAAAAGGCCGCCATCCTGTTGATGTCCCTGGGCGAGCAGCAGGCTGCCGCCCTGTTCGGCCAGATGGATGACGAGGAGATCAAGGAGATCTCCCAGGTGATGGCCGGCCTCGGCATGGTGTCCTCGAACATCGTCGAGCGGCTCTTCGTCGAGTTCGCCGAACAGGTCTCGTCCACCGGCTCGCTCGTCGGCTCCATGGATTCCACCCAACGCCTGCTCGCCAAGGTGCTCGGCGAGGACCGGGTGGAAGACATCATGGAGGAGATCCGCGGCCCTGCGGGTCGCACCATGTGGGACAAGCTGGCCAATGTCAGCGAACAGGTCCTGGCGAACTATCTGAAGAACGAATATCCGCAGACCGTCGCCGTCATCCTCGGCAAGATCAGCCAGAGCCACGCCGCCAAGGTGCTGGCCACCCTGCCCGAGAACTTCGCCATGGAAGTCGTCATGCGCATGCTGCGCATGGAGGCGGTGAACAAGGATATCGAGAAGGACGTGGAGCGCGTGCTGCGCACCGAGTTCATGTCGAACCTGGCGCGGACCAACCGGCGCGACAGCCATGAGATGATGGCGGAGATCTTCAACAGCCTCGACCGGGCGACCGAGAGCCACTTCCTGTCCGCCCTGGAAGAGCGCAACAAGGACAGTGCGGAGAAGATCCGCTCGCTGATGTTCACCTTCGAGGACCTGAACCGTCTCGACCCGGCGGGCGTGCAAACCCTGCTGCGGGCGGTGGACAAGGACAAGCTCACCATCGCCCTCAAGGGTGCGTCGGAGGAGCTGCGCGATCTGTTCTTCGGCAACATGTCCGAACGCGCCGCCAAGCTGATGCGCGAGGACATGCAGGCGCTCGGTCCGATCCGCCTGAAGGACGTGGAAGACAGCCAGACCGCCATGGTGCAGTCCGCCAAGGACCTGGCCGACCGCGGTGAGATCGTGCTCGGCGGCTCCAGCGGCGACGATCAGCTGGTGTACTGACCCACGGCGGGGTCCTGCGGCGGCCGTAGATGGTGTACCGGCTGACGACCGGTCCGGGCACTGCTCGCCATCGCGTGCCGCTTCTGGCATAGTCCGCGGCCCCGTTCCCCCCAACGGAAGTTCCCATGGCCCGCGCGCCTCACATCGCCAAACGCCTCGACACCCAGGTCGACGGCGCCTACAGCATCGACGTCTCGAACGTGGACGCGACCGTGCTGCTGCGGATCACCGCGATGGCGTTCCGCTACCGGTGGCGGATGGCGGTCGCCGTGGTGACGACCATGCTTGGCGGCCTGTTCCAACTCATGGTGCCGCAGTATCTCGGCCAGGCCGTCGACCAGGCCCAGGGGCTGTTGCGCGACGCCGCCGCCGGGGTCTCCGATCAGGGCGCGGCCGAGGCCGCCCTTATGTCCAGCGCCCTGCTGCTGCTCGGGGCCGCCGTCCTGCGCGGCGTGTTCACCATGCTGCACAACTACCAGGGCGAAGCGGTCGGCCAGCTCATCGGCTACAAGCTGCGGCTCGACTATTACCGCCAGCTCCAGCGGCTCAGCCTGTCCTGGCATGACCGGGTACATACCGGCGACCTGATGACCCGCGGCATCCTCGATATCGAGGGCGTGCGGCTGTGGGTGGATACCGGCATCCTGCGCAGCGTGCTGCTGACCGTGCTGATCGGCGGCGGCGCCGTGGTGCTGTTCCGCAACGATCCGATCCTCGCCTGCGTCGCGCTGAGCTTCGTGCCGATCGTCGGCATCCGCGCCTCCATCGCCCGGCTCAAGCTGCGCGACACCTGGATCGTCATGCAGGACAAGATGTCCGAGCTGACCAACGTGATGGAGGAGAATCTCGGCGGCATCCGCGTGGTCCGCGCCTTCGCCGCCCAGGCCTTCGAGCTCGGCCGCTACGACCGGATTTCTGAGCAGGCGCTGGCCATCGCCAGCCGGCGGGTGCGGTTGTTCGTGCTGTCCACGACGCAGATGACCTTCGTCTACTTCCTGGCGATGGGCCTCACGCTGTGGGTCGGCGGCACCAAGGTTGCGGCGGGCGAGATCACGCTCGGCCAGCTCACCGAGGCGCTGGCCTTCATGCTGATTCTGCAGATGCCAGTGCGGCAGATCGGCTGGATGATCAACTCCATCGCCCGAGCGTCGACCTGCGGCGGCCGGCTGTTCAACGTCATCGACCTGGAGCCGTCCATCGCCGACAAGCCCGGCGCCAAGGATCTCGACCTCACCGAGGGCGTGGTGCGGTTCGAGAACGTCGATTTCAGCTATCCGAGCTGGGCCAAGGACGACCGCACCCTCGCCGGCATCGACCTGGAGGCCCGGTCGGGCAAGATGATCGGCATCGTCGGCCCGCCCGGCTCCGGCAAGACCACCATCGCCCAGCTTCTCGGCCGCTACTACGACGTCACCGGCGGGCGGATCACCGTCGACGGCCAGGACATCCGCGACATCACGCTGGCCTCGCTGCGCGAGACCGTGGCGATCGTGCAGCAGGAGCCGTTCCTGTTCACCGCCAGCATCGACCACAACGTGGCCTACGGCGATCCCTGGGCCGGCCGGTCCAGCATCGAGCGCTCGGCCCAGACGGCGCAGCTTCACAACTACATCAAGGCCCTGCCGAACGACTACGAGACCCTGGTCGGCGAGCGCGGGGTGTCCCTGTCCGGAGGCCAGCGTCAGCGCCTGTCGATCGCCCGCGCCATTCTGCCCGACGCGAAGCTGCTGGTGCTCGACGACAGCACTGCCGCCATCGACGCCGCCACCGAGCGCCGCATCCGCGAGGCGCTGAAGGACTACACCAGGGAGCGCGGGGTGATCGTCATCGCCCACCGCCTGTCCTCGCTGATGCATGCCGACGAGATCGTGTTCCTGGAGGCCGGCCGGATCGTCGAGCGCGGCGACCATGACAGCCTGATGGCGCTGGGCGGCCGCTACGCCCAGCTCTACGAGTTGCAGGCGCGGACCGGAGCGGAACCGACGGTGACACCCGCGCCGACGAAGACGGCCGACGACAAGACCGGGGGTGCGTCATGACGCCGGTGCAGAACCAGCAGGACACCGCCCGGCGCGACGGCAGCGGGGCCGAGACCGACCGCCCGCCCCTGGCCGTGGTCGGTTCGCAGATCAGCCAGGACGAGGAGCTGTTCGGCCGCGCCTTCGATCCGTGGGTGATCAAGCGCTTCATGGTGTATCTGGCGCCGTACAAGCGGCAGCTTCTCATCGGTCTCGGCTGCGTCCTGGCGTTCACCCTCACCCAGCTCACCCTGCCGCTGCTGGTGCGTGCCGCCATCGACCACGCCCTGGCGGACGGGGCCGGCGATCTCGACCTGCTGCAGATCTTCGTCGCCGCCTTCCTCGGCGTGGTGGTGCTGAACTACGCCGCCAACCATTTCATGGAGACGCTGATCGGCAGGACCGCGCAGCGGCTGCTATTCGACCTGCGCCGGGCGATGTACGCCCATCTCCAGGTGGTCTCGCTGTCCTTCATGGACCGCACCGAGGTCGGCCGGCTGATGTCGCGCCTCCAGGGCGACGTGAATGCGCTGCAGGAGTTCCTGGAATCCTCGATCTTCGCCATCGGCGACCTGGTCCTGCTGTTCGGCATCGTGGCGGTGCTGCTGAGCCTGGATCCGGCGCTCGGCGGGCTGACCCTCTCGGTCCTGCCGCTGCTGCTCCTGGTCCGCATCATCTGGCTGCCGCTGGCCCGCAAGGCCTTCATGCGGGCGCGCGAGGCGAGCTCCACCACCAACGCCGCCCTGGCCGAGAACGTCCACGGCATCCGCGCGATCCAAGAGCTGCGGCGCGAGGCGGTGAATTTCGAGCTGTTCGAGGAGAAGGCGCGCGAGAACCTGAACGCCCATCTGGCCGCGTCGCGCTACACCAACGTCATGGTGCCGATCGTCGACACCCTCACCGGCTCGGCCATGGCGATCGTGATCCTGATCGGCGGTTCCATGGTGCTGGACAACGCCCTGGATGTCGGCGTGATGGTCGCCTTCCTGTTCTACGTCCAGCGCTTCTTCGACCCGATCCGCTCGCTGACCCTGCAGTACAGCATCATGCAGCGCGCCATGGCGGCGGGGCAGCGGATCTTCGAGGTCATGGACGTGGAGGTCGAGGTGCAGGATGCGCCCGACGCCGAGGATCCGGCCGAGATCGACGGCGCCATCGAGTTCCGCGACGTGACCTTCGGCTACGAGCGCGGCAATCCGGTCCTGCGCAACATCACCTTCAAGGTGAAGCCGGGCGAGACCGTGGCCCTGGTCGGCCCGACCGGCTCCGGCAAGACCAGCACCACCGCGCTGGTCCACCGCTTCTACGATGTCTGGGAGGGCGAGGTCCTGGTCGGCGGCCGCGACGTGCGCGCGGTCACCCAGGACAGTCTCGGCCGGCACATCGCCATGGTGCTGCAGGAGCCGTTCCTGTTCTCCGCCACCATCGAGGAGAACATCCGCTACGCCCAGACCGGCGCCACGCGGGAGCAGGTCGAGGAGGCGGCGAAGGCGGTCGGCGCCCATGAGTTCATCCTGCGGCTGGACAAGGGTTACGACACCCAGCTCGACCAGCGCGGCGCCAACCTGTCGCTCGGCCAGCGCCAGCTTATCAGCTTCGCCCGCGCCCTGTTGGCCGATGCGAAGATCCTGGTGCTGGACGAAGCCACCGCCAGCATCGACAGCTATACCGAGCTGGAGATCCAGCGCGCGCTCGCCCGCCTGCTGAAGGGGCGCACCGCCATGGTCATCGCCCACCGTCTGGCCACCATCCGCGGCGCCGACCGGATCATCGTGCTGGAGGGCGGCGAGATCGTCGAGCAGGGCAGCCATGACGAGCTGATGGCCTCGGGCGGGCTCTACGCGCGGCTGTACCGGATGAACTACGCCTCGTTCGACGACATCCCGGCCGACGAGGTCGCCAAGGCCATCGCGTCCGGCGAGCGCGAGACTTGAGCGGTTCCACCCTGGTCGCCGGAGGGTACCGCGGCTAGTCTCCTGCCCAAGAACACTTAAGGGTTGGAGACGAATATGAAGTGGAATGAGCGGCGCGAACGGTTCCGGGCGGTGCTGGACGGCAAGGCCTGTGTCTATCCGGGGTCGGTCTTCGATCCGATCTCGGCCCGGATCGCCGAGGAGGTCGGTTTCGAGATCGGCATGTTCGCCGGTTCCGTCGCCTCGATGACCGTGCTGGGCGCCCCCGACCTGATCGTGCTGACCCTCAGCGAGTTCGCCGACCAGGCGGGCCGCATCTGCCGCGCCTCCGCCCTCCCCCTGATGGTCGATGCCGATCACGGCTACGGCAATGCGCTGAACGTCCAGCGTACGGTGGAGGAGCTGGAGATCGCCGGCATCTCCGGCATGAGCATCGAGGACACCGTCCTGCCCTACGCCCACCGCTCCGGCGGCAAGACCGCCCTGCTCTCGGTCGAGGAAGGCACCGGCAAGATGAAGGCGGCGCTCGCCGGCCGCGTGGACAAGTCCCTGTCGATCTTCGGGCGCACCAGCGCGCTCGCCGTCACCGGGTTGGACGACTGCATCAAGCGGGTGAAGGCCTATGACGCCGCCGGGGTCGACGCGATCTTCCTGGTCGGCGGCACCGAAAAGTCGGACCTGGAGGCCGTTGCGGCCGAGACAAACCTGCCGATCATGCTCGGCGGTCTGCCGGAAAGCCTGCGCGATGCCGACTGGCTGGCGTCGCTGGGTGTGCGGATCTGCCTGACCGGTCACCAGCCCTTCGCCGCCTCGGTCCAGGCGACCTACAACACCCTGAAGGCCCTGCGCGACGGCACCGCGCCGGGCGACCTGCAAGGCGTGGCATCGGGCGAGCTGATGAAACGGGTCACCCGCGACGCCAACTACGCGAAATGGACGAAGGAGTTCCTGGAGGGGTGACGCCATGGCCGCGACCAGCACGGCGACCTATGGGGTTCTCTGCATCCTCGCCGGTGCCGTGCTGGCCGTCCTGTATGTGAATGCGCCGATGCTCCAGACCCTGTTCACCAAACCCTCCATAAACGACATCAGCACCGACCTGGCGGACCCGCCGTCCTTCGCCACCGCCGACCTCCCGCCCTATCCGCCCGAGTTCGCCGACCGGCAGCGTCGCGGCTATCCGGAGGTCGGCCCACTCCTGCTGGACGCGCCGCCCGATACCGTCTTCGAGAAAGCGCGTGACGCCGCCATCGACATGGGCTGGCGGATCCGCGCGGCCGAACCGGGCGACGGCCTGCTGGAAGCGGTCGCCACCACCCCGCTGCTGCGCTTCAAGGACGACGTCGTCGTGCGGCTGCGGGCCGAGGAGAACGGCACCCGTGTCGACATGCGCTCTCGCTCGCGGACCGGCAACCACGATCTCGGGACCAACGCCAAGCGCATCCGCACATTTTTCGAGAGACTTCAGCGATAGGAGGCCGCCATGGCCGAGAGCGACTTCGATATCCTCGACGACCGGTTCCGGACCCTGGTGAAGACCGCCGCCAATGTGGAGCGGATCTGGACCGGCGGCCGCTGGGCCGAGGGTGCGGTCTATTTCCCGGCCCTGCGTTCCCTGCTGTGGAGCGACATCCCCAACGACCGCATCATGCGCTGGGACGAATGCACGGGCGAGACCGGCGTGTTCCGCGGCAATCACGGGCACTACACCAACGGCCACACGGTCGACCGCCAGGGCCGTCTGGTGAGCTGCGAGCACGGCACGCGGCGGGTCACCCGCACGGAGCATGACGGCACCATCACCGTTCTGGCCGACAGCTATGACGGCAGGAAGCTGAACAGCCCGAACGACGTGGTCGTCCGCGCCGACGGATCGATCTGGTTCACCGACCCGGCCTATGGCATCGACAGCGACTACGAGGGCTTCAAGGCCCCGCAGGAGCAGGACGGTGACTACGTCTTCCGGCTCGACCCGGACAGCGGCACGCTGACGGTGGTGGCCGACGACTTCCAGCGGCCCAACGGCCTCGCCTTCTCGGTGGACGAGCAGACCCTTTACATCGTTGACAGCGGCTTCAGCCGCTACAAGGACGGCAACCGGCACATCCGCAGGTTCGCGGTGAACGCCGATGGCAGCCTGTCCGGCGGCGAGGTGCTGATGACCTGCCAAAGCGGGATCTATGACGGCTTCCGTCTCGATACCGAGGGTCGGATCTGGACCAGTGCCGGTACCGGGGTGGAGTGCTACGCCCCCGACGGCACCCTGCTCGGCCGGATCAAGCTGGGCGAGCGGGTGGCGAATCTGGTGTTCGGCGGGCCGAAGCGCAACCGCATGTTCATCGCCGCCACGACGTCGGTCTATTCGGTCATGCTACCGGTCACGGGGGCCAAGACGTTCTGAGGCGTCCTGCGCCACGGCCTCGTCGATGTCCTCGCTCTCCAGCGGTTCCTGCGCCACTTCGGAGATCGACCCGCCCGGCACCGTCGGCTGGCCGGTGACGGTGCGCTCGCGATGCCAGACATACAGTCCGGCGCCGGCCAGCAGGCAGGTACCGGCAATGGTCCAGAAATCGGGATAGGAGTCGAAGGCGAAGATCCCGATCAGCGTCGCCCAGATGATCGTGCTGTAGGAGAACGGCGCCAGCACCGAGGCCGAGGCCAGGCTGAACGCGCGGATCGTCAGGTACTGACCGGCCGCGTGGCAGAAGGCGATCACCACCAGCATTCCCCACTGGGTGGACGTCGGCATCTCCCAGATCGAGACGCCGAGCGGCGCGATCACCACCATGCCGCTGACCGTCGACCAGACCAGGATGGTCAGCGCCCCTTCGCGCCCCCGCATCGCCCGGGTGATGATAAGGCCGCAGGCCCAGCAGAAGGACGACACCAGTGGGATCAGCATCTCCGGCACGAAGGCCGCCGTCCCCGGCCGCAGGATCACCATGACGCCGAGGAAGCCGACCCCGACCGCCGCCCAGCGGCGCATCCCCACCTTTTCGCCCAGGAACGGGATCGACAGCGCCGTCACATAGAGCGGCGAGACGAAGCCGATCGCGGTCGCCGTCTCCAGCGGCAGGGTACGCATGGCATAAACGAACAGGGTCGCCGAGGCGATCAGCAGGACGCCGCGCAGGATGTGTAGCACCGGCCGCGAGGTATGCAGCGGCCGGTGGTTCCAGCGCGCGATCACCACCGGCGTCAGGATGGCCGACACCAGAACGTAGCGCAGCAGCGCAATCCGCTCCGGCGGCATGCCCTGGCTCGCCAGACCCTTGGCGACGCCGTCCATGGCAGTGAAGACGAACATGCCCAGCAGAAGCATGGCGATGCCCAGCGCGGGTCGGTCGGCCGGCGGGTCGTCAGCAGCAGGGCCCGCCATCGACGGTGTGTTCTTGTCGGTCATGGATGTCGTTCCGGGGCCGGGCGCGGAGGCCCGACCGGTGGCGGGAAGCCGATGATACCCATGACTTTCTCCGCAGAGAAAGTGTCGTGCATGGATGGCACTTCCCGAAGTGTGGTTTCATTGGCTAGATTATAGTTGCCAAGACAACCAATAAGGTCGGGAAACTCGACCATCGGAGGAAACACCCCATGCCCAGCGAAGCCACTCTCATCATCCGCGGCGGTACGATCGTCGATGGAACCGGCAGCCCCGCCTATGAAGGCGACGTGGCGCTCGCCGGCGACAAGATCCTCGCGGTCGGCGATATCGGCGCCACCAAGGCGGCCGAGGAGATCGACGCCAAGGGCAAGATCGTCACCCCCGGCTTCGTCGACATCCACACCCACTACGACGGCCAGGCGGTCTGGGACCGGCACATGGCCCCGTCGGCCTGGCACGGCGTGACCACCGCGGTCATGGGCAATTGCGGCGTCGGCTTCGCCCCCTGCAAGCCGGCCGACCGCGAGAAGCTGGTCGAGCTGATGGAAGGCGTGGAGGACATCCCCGGCCCGGTCATGCACGAGGGCCTGAACTGGCAGTGGGAGAGCTTCGGCGAGTATCTCGACACGCTCGACCGTCTGCCCCGCGACATCGACCTGTGCACCCTGCTGCCCCACGCCGCCCTGCGCGTCTATGTGATGGGCGAGCGCGCGATCCAGCACGAGCAGGCCAACCAGGCCGACATCGCCCGGATGCGCGAGCTGACCTGCGAAGCGATGAAAGCCGGCGCCTTCGGCTTCTCCACCTCGC
Source organism: Candidatus Endolissoclinum sp. (assembly GCA_965228445.1). Classification (GTDB taxonomy): domain Bacteria; phylum Pseudomonadota; class Alphaproteobacteria; order Thalassobaculales; family Thalassobaculaceae; genus Thalassobaculum. The sequence goes on from OZ245813.1 coordinate 1,125,496, forward strand.
GCACCATCAGCCACAAGACGCTGGCCGGCGACCTGACCCCGACCCTGCGGGCCCATGAGGACGAGCTGACCGGCATCGCCATGGGCATGAAGGAGGCCGGCTCCGGCTTCCTGGAGATCGTGTCCGACTGGAACGAGCCGAGCCCCGAGGGCGAGTTCGCCGTGCTGCGCCGCGTGGTCGAGAAGAGCGGCCGCACGGCGGTGTTCTCCCTGACCCAGCGCCATGACCGTCCGGACTTCTGGCGCGACCTGATGCGCATGTCGAACGAGGCGAAGGCCGACGGCCTGTCGATCCGCCCGGTGGCCGCCCCGCGTCCGATCGGCATCCTGCTCGGCCTGGAGGGCAGCCAGAACCCGTTCTCCGGCACCCAGACCTACCGTTCCATCGCCCACCTGCCCCTGGACAAGCGCGTGGAAGCGATGCGCGACCCGGAGGTGCGGGCGAAGATCCTGGCCGACGATCCGATCAAGGAGAGCACCTTCCCGCTGATCCACCGGATCTCGTTCTCGAAGATGTTCCGTCTCGGCTCGCCGGCCAACTACGAGCCGCAGCGCGACCAGTCGATCGCCGCCATGGCCGAGCGCGAAGGCCGCACCGCCCAGGAGGTCGCCTACGACATCCTGCTGGAGCGCGACGGCAAGGCGTTCATCTATACGCCGCTGGTGAACTTCGTGAACTACGACATGTCGACGCCGGAAGCGATGCTGGCCGATCCGAACGTGATCATGGGCCTCGGCGACGGCGGCGCCCATGTCGGCTTCATCCTCGACGCCGGGTTCCCGACCTGGCTGATGAGCTACTGGGGCCGCGACCGCTCGCGCTTCCCCATGGAAGACGTCATCCGACGCCTCACCTCCGACACCGCCGGTGCGGCGGGCCTCTCCGACCGCGGCGTGCTGAAGGCCGGCAAGAAGGCGGATGTGAACGTCATCGACTGGGATTCGGTCGGGTTCTCCGACCCCTACGTCACCTTCGACCTCCCGGCGGGCGGCAAGCGCCTCCTGCAGAAGTCGAAGGGCTACGCGGCGACCATCGCCGCGGGCGAAGTGACCTACCGGGATGGTTCGCCCACGGGCGCGCTCCCCGGCCGGGTAGTGCGGGGTCAGCGGTGACGCTGCCCCGGACGACTGAAGTGTAACCTCAGACTCCACTCCCCGGCCGCGTGCGACCGGGGAGTTTTTTCATCCGAGGGCCCGCACGAACTCCTGTCACATGGCCGCCGTAGGATGCCCCCTGGAGACTTTAAGGGGAGCGCGGCCGTGAAACTGATCCACATCACCGATATTCATATCCAGGACGACAAGATCCTGGGCCAGGCGCCGATCGCCAATTTCACCGCCTGCCTGGCGCATGTCGAGACGCACCACCGGGATGCCGACCGGGTGGTCATCACCGGCGACCTGACCCATCACGGCTCGCGCCATTCCTATGCCCAGCTGCGCGAGATCGTCATGGCCTCGCCGCTGGAGCCGCGGCTGCTGCTCGGCAACCACGACGACCGCCCGACCTTCCGGGCGGTGTTCCCGGAGATCCCGGTCGATATGGCCGGCTATGTCCAATATGCAGAGGACACGCCGGCCGGCCGGTTCCTGTATCTCGACACCCTGGAACCGGGCACCCATGCGGGCCGCTACGGCACGGACCGCCAGACCTGGCTGGCCCATGAGTTGGCACGGGCCCGCGCCGACGGCGGACCCGTCTATCTGTTCATGCACCACCAGCCCTGCCCGATCGGCGCGCCGGCCTCCGACATGATCGGCCTGCTCGACGGTGCGGCGGTGCGCGCGCTTCTGGCCGAATACCGCGATCTCATCCGGCACATCTTCTTCGGTCACTGCCACACCACCCTCTCCGGCTCGGTCTGCGGCATTCCGATGTCGGCCCCGCGCTCGACCAACCATCCCAACGCCCCGGACCTGGGCGGACGCAACGCGATCGGCGTCGGCCCCCTGGCACCGAACTACAACGTGGTCCTGATCGAGCAGGACAGCGTCGTGGTCCACACCATCGACTTCCTGGTCGAGCCGGAGCTGGACTGGATCCTGCTGAACGACGAGGGCTGGATCGAGGAGACTCCGGCCGCCGAGTGAGCGGCGCGGTCGGACCACCGGGCGCACGAAGGTGGCTTGGGCAAGGCGCCCGCTCGGGCGTAAGCTTGCCGGATGCACAGCAAACCTCCCCTCCGCCTCGGCCTGATCGGCGCCGGTGCCATCGGCGCCCACGTCATCGACTTCGTCGCCGGCGAACTCGCCGACCGCGTCACCATCCCGGCGGTCCTGGTCCGCACGCCACGGCCCGCATCGACCGACGGGCCCGACTATCTGACCGACCCCATCGAGTTCCACGCCGGCGCGTACGACGTGGTGCTGGAGGGGGCCGGCCATCAGGCGGTGCGCGACCACGTGATCCCGCTTCTCAGGCGCGGCATTCCGGTGATCGTCACCTCCATCGGCGCCTTCACCGACGACGCGCTGTACGAAAGCTGCCGACGGGCGGCGGAGGAAGGTGGGGCCTCCCTGACCCTGGCCTCGGCCGGGATCGGCGCCCTGGACATCCTCTCCGGCGCCGCCGTCGGCGGCCTGGATTCCGTGGAGATGACCGTGCGCAAGGATCCGAGCGCCTGGTACGGCACGGCGGCGGAGGAGCTGTTCGACCTTGCCGCCATGCGCGAGCCGACGGTGATCTTCGAGGGCACGGCCCGCGAGGGCGCGGCGACCTATCCACAGAACGTGAACATCTCGGCCGCGGTGGCACTGGCCGGGATCGGGCTCGACCGCACGCGGCTGGTGATCGTCGCCGACCCGACCATCGAGACCCACATCATCACGGTGGAGGCGCGCGGCGCCTTCGGCGCGTTCTCCTTCACCGAGGACGTCGCCGTGGCCGAGGAGAACCGCAAGACCGGCAAGATCGTCGCCATGGCGGTGACCAAGACGGTCAAACAGCTCGCCAGCGCGGTGCGGATCGGCGGGTGACGGGGCACGGAGACACCGGTCAAGCCGTCATCCTGGACTTGATCCTGGATCATGCCGCTCCCCTCGTCGCTCGGATGCGGCGGGCGCCGGCGGCCTGATCCTGGATCAAGTCCAGGATGACGGTTGGGGTTTGCCGAGCGTCCTACCGGCGCAGCAGATCCTCCACCGCCAGCGCCATGCCGATCAGCCGCGCGTCCTCGTAGAATCCGCCGACAAGCTGCAGCCCGACCGGCGCACCGCCGCCCGGCACGGGCAGGCTCACCGCCGGAGCCCCCGCGTAGTTCGCCAGGGAGGTCAGGTCGGCCTGATTCACCGGCACCGGCGCATCGGCGGCGAAGGCGGTCTGCGGCACGGTCGGCAGGACCAGCGCGTCGACCTCGTCGAAGGCGGCGTTGATCAGCTCGCCGGCGTCCTCCACCCGACGATAGGCCTTCACGTATTTCGACGCCGGCGCATCGCGGCCGTAGCTCAGCATCGCCGTGAGCGTGTCCGACAGCGCCTCGGGGTGGTCGCGCCAGATCTCCTCCAGCGCCACCGCGCCCTCCGCCTCGATCAGCAGCAGGGCGGCCCGGCGCAGCAGAGACAGATCGCCGAGACCGAGCTTGATCTGCTTGATCGTCACCCCGCCGGCCCGCAGCTTGTCCAGCGCCGCGTCGATCACCCCCTGCACCGCCGGTTCGATCTCGCAGGAATCCACTTCCGCCGGCCAGCCGAGCACCAGACCGCTGAGATCCACCGGCTCGGCCTCCACATTGGCCAGCACCGGCAGGGACAGCGCCAGGTCGAAGACCGAGCGGGCCAGCGGTCCCACATGGTCCAGGGTCCAGCACAGCGGCGTCACCCCGGCCATCGGCAACAGGTCGAAGCTGGGCTTGAACCCCGCCACGCCGCAATAGGCGGCCGGAATGCGCACCGAGCCGAGCGTATCGGTGCCGAGCGCCAGCGGCACCAGACCGGCCGCCACCGCAGCGGCCGATCCGCCGGACGAGCCGCCGGGGGTGTGACCGGGAACGGCGGGATTGTCGACCCGGCCGCGGTGCGGGTTGTCGCTGGTGGCCCCCAGGGCAGCCTCGTGCATGGCGAGCTTGGCGATCGGAATGGCGCCGGCCTCGCGCAGCCTGCCGGTGACCGCGGCGTCCGTCTTCGCCGTCCAGGCGGTTCCGAGCCCGGCCGTGCTGGGCCGGTCGGCCACGTCGATATTGTCCTTCAGCGCCACCGGAATGCCGTCCAGCTCCGACAGGGTCGCCCCCTCCCCGCGCCGGGCGTCGCTCTCCCGAGCGGCGGCGAGCGCTCCCTCGGCATCCACGTCCCAGACCGCGTTCAGCACCGGGTTGGCTTCGGCGATCGCCTGGAGATGGGCCGTCACCAGGTCCACCGAGGAGATCGCCCCATCGTCGAGTCCGCCCACCATTTCGGCGAGCGAGAGGTCAACCAGTCCTGTCATCGAATTCCGGCCATGTTCGGGTGTAGGATCGCTGCCCCCGTCCTGCCCCCGTATCCCGTACGGGTCAAGCCGTTCACGCCGGAACGATCAGGTCGATCAGCGCCCGCGTGTCCGACACGCTCTCCAGATCGTCGACCAGGGCGATCAGCCTGTCCGCGTTGCTGGGCGGCAGGCCGCCGCGGCCGTGGGCGATATTAGTGCGGAACTTCTCCAGGTGCGCCTCGCGGCTCATCGGCTTGGCGGGGCTGCCATAGACCACATCCACCGAGCGCTCCAGGCGGCTGCCGTCCTTGAGCACCAGGGTGACCGTTACCGGGGAGAAGGCGTTGGGATCGGGATTGCCGTCGGCCTCCACCGCAACCCGCGCGCCCAGGTCCAGGGTGGCCGGATCGGCCAGCGCCTCATCGGTGAAGTCCGTCAGGTCGAGCTTGCCGGTCAGCAGCATCCGCGCCGCCGTGTAGGGGCCCGAGAGCCGGGCGTAGTTCGCCTTCATCCCGGGCTTCACCGGCCGGCCGATCAGGCGCTGGGTCAGCGGCGGAACCGCCGCCTCGACCCGCTCCACCGCGTCGACCGAGACACCGTGTTCGGCGATCAGCGCCGACAGCCCGTCGAGCAGCCCGTGGGTCGCCCGGCCGCTGGGGAACGGCTTGTGCGCCACCTCGGTGATGCGCCAGACCTTCCCCAATCCGCCAAGCAGCGCGTCGCGGTCGTAGCGGTCCTCCATGAGACGCAGATAGCCGTACGGCCCCTCCAGGGTGCCGCGGGTGCCGGGGATGCCCTGTTCGGCCATGTGCAGCGCGACCACGGCATCGCGGGCGCAGAACCCGGCCTGCATGGCGAGCAGCGCCAGCCCCTCGGTATGCGCCTGCATGGTGCCGCCGGCCTGGGCGTAATACAGGCCGAAGGCATCGAGCAGGGTCTCGCGGTCCAGGCCGGCGACGGCGCCGAGGGCGGCGGTCGCCCCGAACCCGCCGGCGGTGGCCGGCCGGAAGAATTTCAGACTCGTGGTCACCGCGTTGCCGGTGGAGGTGGAGACATCGACCCCCAGCACGATGGCGCGTAGCAGGCTCTTGCCGCCGGTCGGCCGCCCGGCCGCGGCCCGCGCCTCCATCTCCGCCATCAGCGCCGATAGCAGGGTCGCCATCGGGTGCAGCACCGCGCCCTCATGGACGCAGTCGTATTCGGAGTTATGAATGAGAAAGCCGTTCACCGCGGCGGCCGCCGCCGGCGGCAGCGCCCCACCCAGGCCCCAGATCCTGGCGCCGGTCCCCGGTGCAGCCGTGCCCTGGCCGACGATCCAGGCCTCGACATAGGAGGCCTGCGTGCCCGAGACGCCGACGCCGAGACTGTCGAGCAGATAGGTCTTGGCCGCCGCGACGGCCGCGTCGGGGATCGCCTCGAACGGAGTGTCGATCACATGATCCGCAAATCGCTCGATAGCATCCCTGGCGTCTTCCGGCATCCCTGCCTCCCCTGATATGGACGAGGAGCGCAGACTAACGCGGAAGACAGGCCGCGTCCCGCAGGTGGAAGCAACATATCCCGCAATCTGCGTGTTCGCGCGGCCTCCCCTGTAACAACATCACCCGAGGGCGCCGGTGAGGATCGTCTACTCCCCCGCCTCCGTCGCCGGCGCGTGGACGTGATCATGCTCCGGGCCGTTCGCCTTGGCCTGCTTCAATTCGGCGATCGACTGGGTCAGAATCTGATAGGCCGAGCGCAGGAACAGGCCGGACATCAGCAGGGCGACGATCACGTCGGGCCAGCCGGTGCCGGTCCACCAGACCAGACCGGCGGCGACCACGACGGCCGCGTTGCCGATCGCGTCGTTGCGCGAGCACAGCCAGACCGAGCGCACATTGGCGTCGCCGTCGCGCCAGTTGAACAGGATCAGAACGCTGGCGATGTTGGCCGCCATGGCCAGGATGCCGATGCCGCTCATCACCGCAGCGTCGGGCACACCCAGCACGAAGACCTGGTAGATCGTGGTGGCAAAGACCCCGACGCCCATCACCGCCAGGGACAGGCCCTTACCGAAGGCCGCCCAGGCGCGCCAGGTCGCCGCCTTGCCGATCACCCACAGGCTCACCGCGTAGGTCAGGCTGTCGGCCAGGAAGTCCAGACTGTCGGCGGTCAGCGCCATCGAGCCGGCGAAGGCACCGCCGCCGAGCTCGACCACGAACATGGCCGCGTTGATCAGCACCACCGCGATCAGGGCGCGCTTGTAGCCGGTCGACATGCCGTCGAACGCAACGTCGTGTCCACAGGATCCGGACATCTCTCACCTCCAGGTTGACCCGAAGGTGAGCCGCCTGACGCGCCGTCGCAATGGTGCGCGTTAGGATATAACGGTGCGTGGGGTGAGCCCGGACACGCGGTCCGGGAACGGATACGGGATTACTTGAACAGCCGGGCGCTGGTCTTCGTGGACAGATCGACCCGGGCGAGGCAGTCGCCCAGTCGCTCGTCGCCGCGCTCGCAGTCGAGGAAGCTGTTGACCAGGACCTCGCCGATCTTGTCGCACTGAATCCCGGCCAGATTGACGATCAGCACGCTGGTCTTGTTCGGGCGGATCGGCGCCAGATCCATGGCGATCCGGTTCTGAATCACCCCGTCGGTATCGAACACCAGGACTTCCATGTTGAAGGCGGTGTAGGTCTGCTCCGCCGGGTTGCGGACCACGATGTAGGAGCGGCAGGCATTCTCCGCCGGTTCGAGTTTGTTAAGTTCGATCCCGATTCGCGCGTCGTCGGCCATCGCCGGAGCGGCGGCAGCGAGGCCCATCAGCACGGCTGCGGCGGAAAAAATGCGAGCGGTAATCCCCATGGCGTCCTCCCGTTCAAGGTCGACAAGCGATAGCCGGAAATCGTGTCATTCTCAAGGCGTTCCGGACAATCGCACCGTGTCCACCCGGGTCGCGATTCATGAGTAAAAACAGATGCTACCGACCTTTTCCGTAAATGTAGCTTAAATTTAACGCTTGCGCGATTCACCGCCCGATTGAGACTCTGGGGCCCTTACTCCTGTCACTTGTTGGTGCGATCCCATGGCCCTGATCAACGGAACCGTCGCCTCCGAAACCATCGTTGGCACCATTGAGAACGATACCGTCCTGGGCAATGCGGGTAACGACTTCATCCAGGGCCTCAATGCTGCGGACCTCCTGTACGGAAACGGCGACGCCGATACGATTCAGGGCAATGCCGGCGATGACACGATCTTCGGCGGCCAGGACAACGACGCCCTGTCCGGCAGTCAGGGCGAGGACATCGTCTATGGCAATGACGGCGACGACACGATCCAGGGCGGTGACGCGATCGACTCGCTGTATGGCGGCCAGGGCAACGACATCGTCAGCGGCGGTGTCGGCAACGACGTGATCATGGGCAATCTCGGCAACGACACCCTGTCCGGCAACGGCAACGACGACCTCATGTACGGCGGCGCCGGTATCGACCGGATGAGCGGGGGAACCGGGAACGACACGATGTCCGGGGGCGACGAAGGCGACTACATGGCCGGCGACGATGGTGACGATCTCATCTACGGCAACAAGGGATCGGACATCATCTTCGGCGGTGCCGGCGTCGACAGCCTGTATGGCGGCCAGGACAATGACGAGGTCTATGCGGATGCCTCGTCCAGCACCAGCACCGACGCCGATGTCCTGTACGGCAACTTCGGCAACGACACGCTGGTCGGCTCCTACGGCAACAACACGATCTATGGCGGTCAGGACAACGACGTCATCTCCGGGTCCCGAGGCAACGACGTGCTCTACGGCAACCGGGGGGACGACCTCCTCGACGGCACGGTTAGCGGCTCCGACACCCTGGTCGCCGATTCCGACACGCTGTACGGCGGCAGCGGGCTCGATACCTTCGTCGTCGACGGCGACCAGCGGAACTATGCCGAAGTCGACGTCATCGCCGATTTCGTGGTCGGCGAGTTCATCGACGTGTCCGGCGCCTTTGCCTCAGGGGTTTCGGGATCGACCCTCTACATGCAGCTTATCGATGACGGCGACGACATGCTGCTGCGGATCGACCCCGACACATCCGGATCGACCTACGACTACAGCGATGCGGTGCGGCTCGTAGGGATCCAGGATATCGGCCTCACGGATATTAATTTCATCTTTTGACGCCCCGAATGCACGCAAGTCGACGGCTGATCGCGACTTAATCAATTGAATTTTAGGTACATTCGCTGATACTGTTTCCTGGTGGGGAATGAGAGACTTCGGCCTGAAGTCTTAATCGGTGGGACGGCAATGTCCGATGACGAGCGGCTGAGCGATATCGATCGCCGCAGCCTGAGAATATTGGCGCAGTCGAGCAAGAGCTCCGCCTCAGGAGCGCGGCTGACCGAGCGGCTGGAACGCGCGGCTGAGTCCGGACTTCGACAGGACTATCAGCGAGCCGAGCAGACCTTCGACAGCCTGCCCCCCGAAGACCGCCTGATGATCAGCGCCAAGGCCGAGAAACAGGCTACCACCGAGCGCGATCTGCTGGACCGCCGCCGCCGTGCCGCACCTCCCCCCACCGGCAAGGCCGATCCGTCGCCGGGCGGCAGACGCCCGCTGAACGACGACGAGCCGCTGCAGTGGAAACCGATCTTCCAGGAAGCGCCTCAGGACTCCCCGCCCCCACCGCCGAGAAAGCCCGCCCGCACCGCGAAGCGTCCGGCCGTCGAGGAGCAGGAGGACGGCATGACCTGGAAGCTCGGCGCCATCCCGGGCAACCCCAAGATGCCGACCGTCGGCCGCACCGCCAAGGCGGCACCTCCCAAACCGGCGCCGCAGCCCGCTGGCGACTGGGAGGACGATCAGAAGGACTGGGACTGGCGGAAGATCCCGGAGGACCCGGTGCTCAACGGCGGCCGCAAGAAGTCCGCCGCCCTCGACCCGGTGGCCGAGTTGCGGCAGCAGATGCTCGGGCTCGACGCCAAATACGGCAAACGCTGAGCCGCCCCGTTCCCAGTCACTCCGTTCCCAGTCGCCATGATCTCAGTAGCTGCGGGGCAGCCCCAGAACCCGCTCGGCGATGAAGCATTTGATCAGCTCCGGCGAGACCGGCGCGATCCGGGTGATCAGCACCTCGCGGAAATAGCGCTCCACGTCGTACTCCGCCGCATAGCCCATGCCGCCGAGCGTCATCACGGCACGCTCACAGGCCCGGAACGCCGCCTCACCCGCGAGATACTTGGCTGAGTTCGCCTCGGCTCCGCACGGCGCACCCGAATCGTACAGCGCGGCCGCCTTCAGCACCATCAGCCAGGCCGCCTCCAGCGCCATCCAGCACTCGGCAAGCGGATGCTGGATCGCCTGGTTCTGGCCGATCGGCCGGCCGAACACCTCGCGCTCGCGGGCGTAGGTTGTGGCCGCCTCCAGCGCCTGCCGTCCGACACCGATCGCCTCGGCGGCGATCAGGATCCGCTCCGGGTTGAGCCCATGCAGCAGGCAGCGGAACCCCTGCCCCTCCTCGCCGATCCGGTCCTCCACGGACACTTCCAGCCCGTCGATGAACAGCATGTTGGAGTCGACCGCATGGCGGCCCATCTTGTCGATCGCCCGGACCTCGACCTTGCTGCGGTCGAGCGGGGCGTAGAACAGGGTCAGGCCGTCGGTCGGTTTCGCTCCTGCCTCCACCGGGCTGGTCCGGGCGATGATCAGCACCCGGTCCGCCTCCTGGGCGGTCGAGGTCCAGATCTTGCGCCCGCTGATCCGGTAGATGTCGCCATCGCGCTCGGCCCGGGTCTTCAGCCGGCCGGTGTCGAGCCCCGAGTCCGGCTCCGTCACGCCGAAGCAGCCCCGCTCCTCGCCCGCGATCAGCGGCGGCAGGAAGCGCTGGCGCTGCTCGGGCGTGCCGAAGACGACGACCGGGTGCAGACCGAAGATGTTGATGTGGATCGACGAGGCGGCCGCCATCGCGCCCGGCGAGTGGGCCACCCGCTCCATCATCAGCGCGGCCTCGGTGACACCCAGGCCGGCGCCGCCGACCTCCTCGGGCATGGCGATGCCGAGCCATCCGCCCTCCGCCATGGCGCCGGCGAACTCGTGCGGGAAGACGGCCGTCGCATCCTTGTCGCGCCAGTAGGCAGCATCGAACCGGTCGGCGATCCGACCGACGGCGGCGACCAGCTCCTGCTGGTCGTCGGTCAACAGGAAGCTCACAGCGCCGGCCTCCGGTGGAACCACGGCCGGGTCTCTTCCAGTTGGGCCGCGAGCCGGAACAGAAGATCCTCGCGGCCGAAGCCGGCGCCGAAATGCACACCGATCGGCAGACCGCGCTGCGACCAGTAGAGCGGCACCGACATGGCGGGGCAGCCGGTCATGTTGAAGTATTGGGTCACGGGCATCCTCTGCCAGACATCCTCAAGAAAATCGTCCGCCGATCCGCAGTCGGTGCGGATCTCGCCGAGTTCGGCCGGCGGCTGGGCCAGGACGGTGGAGACCAGCACGTCATAGTCCTCGAAGAAAGTGCCGAACCGCCGGCCGAGCTGATGGAAGGCCCCGACGGCGGCGGCGTAGTCGGCGGCGGTGAGGTCGGCGGCACGCTCGGCGAAGGCCCGGGTGATGTGCTCCACATCGCCGTCCTCCGGCGCACGGCCGAGATCGGCATAGCGCGCGTCCAGGGACAGCTTCTGGTTCGGCGCGACCACCGCGATCATCGCCGGGCCGAGCACCTCGGTATCGACCTCGGGATGCGCCTCCTCCACCTCGTGGCCGAGCGAGCGCAGCAGGTCGACGGCATCCAGGACGGCGGCCTTGTTCACCGGATCGAGCGGCAAGCCGCCCAGCCCGGTGACGTGGTAGGCGATCCTCAGCTTGCCCGGATCGGCCCCGACCTCGTCCAGATACGGCCGGGCCGGCGGCCGGCAGGCATAGGGATCGCCCGGCTCCGCGCCCTGGGTGGCGTCCAGCATGGCGGCACTGTCCCGCACGCTGCGCGACAGCACGTGCTGGGAGGCGAGACCGGCCCAGCCCTCGCCGACGAACGGGCCGAAGGGATTGCGCCCCCGGCTCGGCTTCAGGCCGAACAGCCCGCAATTGGCCGCCGGGATGCGGATCGACCCGCCGCCGTCGCTCGCATGCCCCATGGGCACAATCCCGGCAGCGACCGCGGCCGCCGTTCCGCCTGAGGAGCCGCCGGCCGACCGCTCCAGGTTCCAGGGATTGCGCGTCGGTCCATAGGCCTCGGTCTCGGTCGAGATGCTGATGCCGAATTCCGAGGTGGTGGTCCGGGCGACCGGGATCGCGCCGGTCTCCTTGACCCGCCGGGTATGGGTGAAGTCGGTCGGGGCGACGAAACCGCGGTACAGGTTGGAGCCCGCCTCCGCCGGCCAGCCTTCCTGCCAGCAGCCGAGATCCTTGAAGACGAAGGGCACGCCGGCGAAGGGGCCCTTGCCGACCGGTCCGGCCGCCTGCTCCCGGGCAACCTCGTCGCGGCGGGCGACGATGGCGTTGATCTGCGGGTTGACCGCGTCGGCCCGGTCCAGCGCGGCCTCGACCACCTCGGCGGACGACAACTGGCCGTCGCGGATCAGTTTCGCCAGGCCGAGCGCATCCTGCTCGACATACTCCTCGAAGCTGATCATGGGGTCAGATCTCCGGCCGCCGCTCGGCCCAGGAATGTGCCTGTTCCACCTGCCCGGCGAGGCGCAGCAGAACATCCTCGCGACCGAAGGCTGCGCCCACATGGATGCCGATCGGCAGGCCGTCGCCACTCCAGGCGAGCGGCAGGGACATCGCCGGCGTGCCGGTCATGTTGGCCAGCGGCGTCACGGGCATCTCGTCTGCCAGGGTGGTGACGAAATCGTCCAGGTCGCGCTCATCCTGGCGCAGGAAGCCGATCGGGCGCGGCGGGTTGCGCAGCACGGTCGACAGCATCACGTCGTAGCGCTCGTAGAACGCGGCGAGCTGGCGACCGGCCTTATGGATCGCGGCGACGGCGGCGGCGTAGTCGGCCGCCATGCGCTCCCGGCCATGCTTCGCCCAGGCCCAGGTGACCTTCTCCAGGCCCTCGCCGTCCGGATCCTTGTCGAGTTGGGCGTAGCGCGCGGAGATGCCGACCCAGAGATTGCCGGCGATGATCACGGTGAGGGCGTCGCGCAGGGCGTCGGTATCGACCTGCGGCATGGCCTCCTCGACCTCGTGGCCGAGATCGGCGAACAGCTTGGCGGCGGCCTCGGCGGCCGCCTTGTTCTCCGGGTTCAGCGGTGTGCCGTCCAGCCCGGTCAGGTGCAGGGCGACCCGCAACTTGCCCGGATCGCGCCCGACCTCGGCCAGATAGGGCCCCTCGGGCGCTGGCGCGCCATAGGGATCGCCCGGCGCGGGTCCGTGGGTGACGTCCAGCAGTGCCGCGCTGTCGCGCACGCTGCGGCTGACCACATGGCCGGTGGCGAGCCCGGCCCAGCCCTCGCCGACGATCGGGCCGGACGGGTTGCGCGCCCGGGTCGGCTTCAGGCCGAAGAGCCCGCAATTGGCGGCCGGAATGCGGATCGAGCCGCCGCCGTCGGTGGCATGGGCCACCGGCACGATACCGGCCGCCACGGCCGCCGCCGCGCCGCCGGAGGAGCCGCCGGCCGAATGGTCGAGGTTCCACGGGTTTCGGGTCGGGCCGTTGGCAACGGGCTCGGTGGTCCAGGAGATGCCGAGCTCCGGCGTGTTGGTGCGCCCGAAGATCACCAACCCGGCATCCTCGGCCCGCTCGGTGTAGGTGAAGTCGATCGGCCCGACGAAGTCCTTCCACAGGCGCGAGCCGTTGCCCATGGAGACGCCCGCCTGCATGGCGCCGAGATCCTTCAGCAGGAACGGCACCCCGGCGAGCGGGCCCTGGGGCAGTCCGGCGGCGACGCGGCCGCGGGCCGCCCCGTCGTTGCGGGAGACGATGGCGTTGATCGTCGGGTTGACCGCATCGGCCCGCGCCAGAGCGGAATCGAGCACATCGCTGGCGCTCACCTCCCCCTCGCGGATCAGCTCGGCCAGGGCCAGGGCGTCATGGGTCATGTACTCGGCGAACGCGGCCATGGGGATCTCCGAAGAAGCGGCGCCGGACGGCGCAGGGGGACGGTCCAGATACGACAAGGGCGGGACTCACGCCCCGCCCATGTTCGCCCCAGTTCTACGGCACTTCAACCGGTCGCGAGGACCGGCGCTCAGGCCATGGTGCCGCGGATCGGATAGCCGTCCTTGCCGAGCTTCAGCCCGCGCACCACCCAGTCGAGCTCCGGCCGCACGAAGGGGGCGTTGGCGATCTCCACGATCTGAAGGTCGCCCTCGGGCGTGACGACGAACAGGCCCGGCTCGGGAAACGGCCGGTCGGTCTCGGTGTCGCTGCGCGGGGTGGAGATGTAGAGCCCGAGATCGCGCATCTGCTCGACGCTCAGGTCGTAACCCACCGGCATGGTCAGGCCGACCTCCTTGGCGAAGGCCTCAGCCTTCTCCTGCGGGTCGCCGGAGACGGCCACCACCTCGGCGCCGAGTTCGGCGAACTCGCCCAGCTTGGCCTCGACCTTGGCGAGATAGGCCTTGCAGATCGGACAGTGCAGGCCGCGATAGACGAAGATCGCCTGCCACCCGTCCCGCTTGCCGCCCAGGGTCACCTTGGCCCCGTCCACGGTCGCCAGAGTCATCGTCGGCAGAGCGCTGCCGGCCGGTAGTTTGCTGCTCATTCTGTATCCTTCCCTGCATCCAGAGTCGCATTCGGATATGGGTCCAATGCACCGGACGGACAGGAGGATACGCCGCCAATGAACGCTTTCGTTAAGAGACGATAAGGCATTTCGCTATATAAAGGGTTGCGCTGGAGGCCGTTTGGTAGTCAGCTTCCGGCCCTTTCGCACTTGCGAAATAACCGACACAATGATCGAGGGATCAGCTTGCTCTACTCGATGTACGAAGCCCAGCGCGCCTTCATGGCGCCCATGCGCTTCCTGACCCAGGCCTCCAAGGCCATGAACGGTCACCCCCTGGCTCCCTACTCCTACATGGCTTTCGGCAAGGCGCTCGAAGCCGGCATGGAAGTGCTGGACGGCGTCATCAAGGACCGCGGAAAGCCGGAGTGGGAGATCGATTTCGCCGAGACCCCGGACGGTCCCGTCCCGGTCAGCTTCGACCCGGTGATCGATACCCCGTTCTGCGATCTCGTCCATGTCTTCCGTGACACCGAGCGCAAGGATCCCAAGGTCCTCCTGGTCGCTCCGGTGTCCGGCCACTACGCGACGCTGCTGCGCGGGACCGTCGAGGGTCTCATCAAGGAGCACGACGTCTACGTCACCGACTGGAAGGACGCCCGCTCGATCCCGTTGAGCGACGGCTCGTTCCATCTCGACGACTACATCGCGCTGCTGATGGAGTTCATCCGCCATCTCGGCCCCGACGTTCACATCGTCGCCGTTTGCCAGCCGGCCCCGATCGTTCTCGCGACCGTCTCGCTGATGGCGGAGATGGACGATCCGGCGCAGCCCGCCTCGATGACCCTGATGGGCGGCCCGATCGACCCGCACGCTGCCCCGACGGTGGTCACCGAACTGGCCGATGCCCGGCCGATGAGCTGGTTCGAGACCCGCTGCATCACCCGGGTTCCGGTGTACTATCCGGGCGCGTTCCGCCGGGTGTATCCGGGCTTCATGCAGGTCGGCGCCTTCATCGCCATGAACCCGGACCGCCATGTCTCCGCCCACCTGGCCATGTTCCGCCATCTGGTCGAGGGCGACGGCGAGTCGGCCGAGGCCAAGCAGCGGTTCTACGACGAGTACCTGTCGGTCATGGACGTGCCGGCGGAGTACTATCTCGAGACCGTGGAGCGGGTGTTCAAGGAACGCCAGCTTCCGCGCGGCATCATGAAATGGCGCGGCCAGCTGGTGAAGCCGGCGGCGATCCAGAAGACCGCCATGCTGACGATCGAGGGCGAGAAGGACGACATCTCCGCCCCCGGCCAGACGCTCGCCGCCCACGACATGACCACCGGCATTCCGAAGACCCGGCGCCGCAACCACCTGGAAAAGGCGGTCGGCCATTACGGCATCTTCAACGGCCGCAAATGGCGCGAGAACATCCTGCCGGAGATCACCAAGTTCATCCGCGAGGTCTCCTGACCTACGCACTTGTCGAGATCCGGGGCGGCCCCTGGCCGGGTCGCCTCGCGATCGCCCCCCTTCCCCGCACCGATGACGATTTGGCCGCGATCCGCGCCTGGAGTGCGGATCTGGTGCTGTCGCTCGTCGAGGATGGCGAGGTCGCCGGTCTCGGCCTGCCCGAGCTGAGCGGGCGGTTCCAGGCGGCCGACCTGGCTTGCCTGCGTCTGCCGATCGCCGACTACAGCGTGCCCGACGACGCTTTCGAGACGGCATGGCCGATACATCGCGCCCGGGCTCTCGGCCTGCTGGCGGAGGGCGGCAAGGTCCTGGTGCACTGCCGGGGTGGTCAGGGCCGCAGCGGCACGATCGCTGCCGCGCTGCTGATCGCCGGCGGGCTCCCGGCGCAGGAAGCGATCGATCTGGTCCGGGCCGACAGGCCCGCGGCAATCGAAACCGCGAGCCAGGAGGCCTGGCTTCGCGCCCTTTGCCGTTAGGCGCTTTGGAGCCGGAGCGCGAACGCTCGTCCGCGCCCCGGTCTCGCATCTTGGGCTTAGTCGGCCGCGGCGATCACACCGATTTCCACGGTGAAGACCGGGCGGGCAAGACGGGGCGACTCCACGCAGGCCCGGGCCGGGGCGCAGCCTTCCGGCACCCAGGCGTCCCACTCGGCGTTCATCGCATCGAAATCGTCCATGGTGTTCAGCCAGATGGTGGCCGACAGCAGCTTGGTCTTGTCGGTGCCGGCCTCGGCCAGCAGCGCGTCGATCCGGTCGAGAATGTTCTTGGTCTGCCCGCCCGCGCTGGCGCCCTGCTTGTCCTGGGCGACCTGGCCGGCCAGGTAGACGGTGCCGTTATGGACCACGACCTGGCTCATGCGCGTGTTGGTCTGGAAGCGCTGAATGCTCATCGCATCGTTCCTTCTGATCTTCGTCTTGGGTGACCTAGCCGCTTGCGCGCGAGGCCGTTATGGTTGGCGCCGTCATCCTAACTAGGACCCACCTGTTGAGCGAGCCCCGATGGACGCGGACCGACGTTTCCTTCCCCTCCCGAACACCCTGACGGCCGGGGACGGCACGCGGTGACGCCGGAGCAGATTTCCGCCCTCGCCAACTGGATGAAAACTCGGTTCGGCGCCGACGCCGTCCGGCTTGCCCCACCCGCCAAGATGTCGGGCGGCGCAATCCAGGAGAACTGGAAGCTGGATGCCGAGGTGAGCGGTGGCGACCATGCCGGCGCCCTGGCCCTCGTGCTGCGGACAGACGCCCCGTCGGGCGTGTCGGTCAGCCATCCCCGCGCCCATGAGTTCGCCCTGCTGCGGGCGGCGTTCGCCGCCGGCGCCACCGCGCCGGAGCCGCTGGCCCTGGACGACGCCGGGGACGTGCTGGGCAAGCCGTTCTATCTGATGCGCCGGGCATCCGGCACCGCGAACCCGCGGACCCTGTCCCGGGACACGGGGCTGGATCCGCACCGCGCGGCGCTGACCGCGTCGATCGGCCGGGAGCTGGCACGCATCCACTCGATCGCCCCGCCCCGCGAGGACCTCGGCTTCCTGCCGCAGGACCCGCGACCGCCGGTGGCGCGGCGGCTGGACGAGTTCCGGGCCCAGCTCGATGCCCTGCCGCTCGCCTATCCGGCCCTGGAATGGGCGATCCGCTGGCTGGAGATGAACGCGCCGGCCAGCCGCGCCACGGTGCTCGGCCACGGCGATTTCCGCTGCGGCAACATCATGGCCGACGGGGCCGAGGTGACCGCGGTCCTCGACTGGGAATTCGCCGGCTGGTCTGACCCGATGGAGGATGTGGGCTGGATCTGCGCCCGCTGCTGGCGCTTCGGCGTCGACGAGCGGATCGTGGGCGGTATCGGCGATCTGGCCGACTTCCGGCGCGGCTACGAGGCCGAGGCCGGCCACGCCCTGGACTGGAACAATGTCGGCTTCTGGGAGGTTCTGGCAACGGTGCGCTGGGCCATCATCGCCCTGCACCAGGGCGAACGCCATCTGTCGGGCGAGGAGATGTCGATGGAGCTGGCGCTGACCGGACGTAAGGCGGTCGAGATGGAGTTCGACGTGCTGACGCAGATCCGGGCGATCGAGACGGGCAAGATGGAGCGGGTGTCATGAGCGACCGGCCGAACCGGGGCGAGTTGCTGGCCGCCGCCGAGGAGACCATGCGGGACGAGGTACTGCCCGCCCTGCAAGGCAGCGCCAAGTACGCCGCGCTGATGGTGGCCGCCGCCATCGCCACCGTCCGCCGGGAGATCGAGACCGGTCACGACGCTTCGCGCCGCACGCTCGACGCCTATGCGGAACTGTACGGCCAGGACAATGTGTACCGCAGCGGCGGCAACGGGGACGAGCGGATCAACGAGCTGTCGGGCGATCTGGCGCGGGAGATCCGCAACGGGACCTATGACGCGGACCTGCTCGGTCCGGTCTTCACCGTGCTGGAGACCCAGGTGGTCGAGCGGCTCGGCCTGTCCAACCCGCGCTTCCTGACGTCCAGCGGGTACAGCCAGCCGGGCTCGGAGTAGCACCGCCGCGCCGTACTGTCGCCTCTCCAAAGAGAGAAGGCCCCGTCCGGGGCCTTCCGCTCAGTCGTTCAGGGGGTCGCCTCGACCGGGACGGCCGCACCGTTGCCCTGCTTGGCGACCGCCGGTTTGACCGGCTCCAGCTTCGGCAGCGCCTTCTTGTCGGAGTCGCTCGGGAAGTGGCGGCAGTTGCCTTCGAAGAACGCGCCCGGCTCGATCGACAGACGCTCCTGTATCACGTCGGCGATCACCCGGGCCGTCTTCGCCAGGGTCACATGCCGCGCCTTGATCTGCCCGGTGACGTGGCCGGCGATGACCACCGTCTCCGCCTCGATCGCGCCACGGACCGTCGCGGAGGAGGAGACCGTGAGCTTGTTGGAGATGATGTCGCCTTCGACCGTGCCGTCTACCTGAACGTCGCCCTCGCTGGTCAGGTTGCCGTTGATCGTCAGATCGGAGCTGATGATCGACGGCGCCGCCGGCGCCTTCGGCGCGCTGCCCGCCTCGGGCCTACTCGCCGGTTTTTGCTTGCTGCTGAACATGGGTGCCCGCTTTCATGAACTTGGACGGGTTGATCGGCTTATCATTGTACCGCACTTCGTAGTGCACGTGCGGTCCGGTGCTCCGACCGCTGGAACCCAGAAGTGCGATCGTCGTTCCGAGATCGACTTTCTGGCCCACTTTGACCTTGATCTTAGCGAGGTGCGCGTAGCGCGTCACCAGCCCATGTCCATGGTCGATGTCGATCACCCGACCATAGGCGGTGCGCCGGCCGGCGAAGCTGACCACGCCCGGAGCGGTTGCAGTCACTTCCTGTTTGTAGGGGCCGGCCAGATCGATGCCGCTATGCATTGAGTACCGGCCGTTGATCGGATCCTTGCGGCGCCCGAAATAGCTGGTGATGTAGTATTGCTCGAGCGGCTTGGCGAGCGGCAGCGCGGTGTAGAACGCGACCACCTGCTCCCAGCGCTCCAGCCGGCGCTCGAGCTCGATGCGCAGGGCGTCGTCCTCGTCGCTCAGGCTCATGTCCGGGGCCAGTTCCTGGAACGGACCGCCCTTGCCGGTGGCGTCCTCTGGGCGCAGCGGCACCACCTTGTCCAGCTTCAGGCCGGTGCGCCGGATCACGTCCTCGACCTGGGCGATCTGTCCGTGGGTGCGCTCCGAGATCTCCCGCAGCTCGCGGCGATGGGCATCCCGCTCACCGTCCAGCGTGCTCTCCAGATCGGCGACCTGGGCGCGCAGGGTGTCGTTGTCCACCGCGACGGCACTGCGCTCCAGGATCACGGTGCGCAGGTCGGTCTTCAGCGCCCGGACGTTGTTCTCCAGCAGCGCGACCTTGGCGTTGGAGCCTTCGAGCTCGTTGTGCAGGGCCCAGAGCCGGTCGTCGAGCGCCGCCCGCTCGGCCGCGATCTCGGCCTTCTCGGCCTCGACCACCGCCAAGTGCTGGCGCAGGGTCCCGATATGGGCCTCCAGCGCGTTGTTCTTACCGGTAATCTGCCGCAGCTCGGAGCTGAACAGCTCGAGCTGGTCGTTCATCTGCTTGCGGGCCGAGGCGATCCGGCTGCGCTCCTCCTCGGAGCTGCGCAGTGCCACCTCCGTGGAGCTCAGATCCTGCTTCAGCTCCTCGTTCTGGCTGAACAGGCCGCGCAGATGGGCTTCGGTTTCCTTGAGGTCTCGGGTGATGCCGACGATCGAGAGCTGATAGTCCGAGACCTGATCGAGCAGCTTGCGATAGGCCTGCCGGGACCGGGAGATCGCGTCGACCTTCTCCGCGATCATCTCCTTCTGATTCTGGAAGCCGACGGTGGCGAATCCGACCCAGCCGGCGACACCGATCCAGATTGCGATGACACTGACCTGCAGCGCCGTGCTCAGTCGTAGATAGCTGGTCTCCCCCTCGGTGCGGATAATGATCTGGCGCTCAGGCAGGAGCCGCCGGACCTTCTGCACCGTGCGGTCCGCCCAACCCACGGACTCATCGGTCATGTATACTCCCCCGCAATCGATTGCGTGGCCGGCAACCACCGACCTGCCATTTCCTTTCGCCGAGCGCCTCTCCCGAGAGGTCGCCGAAAGGTACATTTTCAGAGTAGTCTTTAGCAAGATCGGAAGCGCGCCGACGGGCAATCTGCGCATCGCGGAGATTTGGTTGGACACTCCCCCCTCACACGACGACCAGCTCCGCGGCGTGGCGATGGCCCTGCGGCACTGGTTCGAAATCCGCAATGTGGAGGAGGAGCAGCGCCGGCTGGGCATCCTGCCGACCCGCGCCGACGACAAATCCTACGACAAGGGGCTTCGGCCGCTGTCCCTGACGACCCTGCCGCCGCAGTTGGTTCGGCTCAAGTCGGACGCGCCCATGGTCACCCTGCATTATATGCAGGACGTCTATGACGACGGCGTGCTGCGGGCCGATCCCTGGCGTTGGTGGTTCGCCTGGATCGCCATCGAGCTGATCGCCCGCTCCGGCGGCGATCCGGAAGGCGAGCGCGCCCGCCGCTTCGTGCTGGAGGATCCGTCTTTAGCGGCCGTCCGGCGTCAGGCCGCGCGCTGGCTCGCCGCCGCGCCGGCCCGACTCGTCGCCGTGCAGGACCGGCTGGCCGCCCTCGTCGACCGCGCCCTCGACGAGGCCGACTCGCCCGGCCGCACGATCGCCGAGCGGGTCCGGCGGAGCGTGACCAACCTGGACATGACCCTGGTGGATGCCATGGCGAGCGAGGCCGGCCGGGTCTCCGCCGCGATCACCCTTCGGCTGACGGAGCGCGTCCGGCGCGGCTGACCGAGCGCCCGCTGCCGCCGCCGGGCCAGACGAACTGCCAGACCTCGTCAACGGGCTGGGACAAAACCTGCGATTGCTCTAAACACTCGCAGTAAGATTCTCAATCAAATGGAACATTCGCCTCGTCAATCAGCTTGCCGCCTCTAGGACAATGCATATACTGACTGCGCTCTGTATGTATTGAAGACAATATCCATAATGCTGGTGGGTAATTGGGATCTATGCTGAATCGTCCTCTCCTGACCGTGCACGACGCGGCGTCAATGCTCCAAGTACAGGAAGCAACCGTGCGGTCCTGGATTCGGGACAAGCGCATCAGAGCGATCAAGCTCGGTAAGGAATGGCGCATCGCTCCTCAGGACTTGGAAGCATTTCTGAACGAGAACACCAATCTCACCAACTGAAGCGCAGCCGCTCGGGTAGAGAAAACTCGCCCGGGTCAGCCCGCCGCGTGCCTCACAGATCCGGCCCCGCGGCCAGTCCGCCCGGCCGTCGGGGATCGGTCATCCCCCTGAACCCGTCCGCCGCCGACACGACCGACTGAACCGCCCCGAACGCCCGCCGGGTTTCGACCGTATGGCCGAGGCGCCGCAGCAGATCGACGGTATCGGCCGAGATCCCCTCCTCCAGCCAGATCCGGTCCGGCTGCCATTGATGATGCATCCGCGGGGCCGCGGTTGCCTCGGCCAGGTTCATCCCGTGGTCGATCAGGTTGAGAACGACCTGGAGGACGGCGGTGATGATCCGGCTTCCGTCGGGGCTGCCGATCGCCGCGACGGCCCGCCCCGCCTCGTCCAGCAGCAGGGTCGGCGTCATCGAGGAGAGCGGCCGCTTGCCCGGCGCCACCGCATTGGCCTCGCCGCCGATCAGGCCGTAGGCATTGGGTACGCCCGGCTTGGCGGAGAAGTCGTCCATCTCGTTGTTCAGGAAGATGCCGGTGCCCGCGGCGACGATGCCGCTGCCGAAGCCGAAATTCACCGTCGTCGTCATCGACACCGCCCCGCCGTCGCGGTCCATGACCGAGAGGTGCGTGGTGTTCGCACCCTCCGGTTTCGGAGTGCCCGGCTGCACCGCCTGGGACGGGGTCGCCCGGCCGAGGTCGATCCCGGCCCGCAGGTCCGCGCCATAGGCCTTGGAGGTGAGCCAGTCGAGCGGGACGTCCCAGAAATCAGGGTCGCCCAGATGGACCGCCCGGTCGGCATAGGCCCGGCGCATCGCTTCCGCCATCCGGTGCAGGGCGGCGGCCGAGTTATGGCCCAGCGCCGCCAGATCCCAGCCTTCCAGGATGTTGAGCATCTGCACCAGATGCGCGCCGCCGGAGCTGGGCGGCGGCATGGAGGCGATGCCGATGTCGCGATAGCGGCCCAGCACAGGCTCGCGCCACACCGTGTGGTAGCCGGCGAGGTCGGCCAGGGAGATCGGCCCGTCGTGCCGGGTCATCTCCGCCGCGATCAGCTCTGCGATGGCGCCGTTGTAGAACGCATCCGCCCCCTGCTCGGCGATCTGCCGCAGGCTCGCCGCCAGGTCCGGCTGACGGAACATGTCGCCCGGCTGAAGGGCGGTCCCGTCCGGACGGGCAACCACCGCCATCGTCGCCGGCCAGGTCTGGAACCGCTTCATCCGCTGCTCGATGTTGCGGCTGAAGGTTCGTGTGACCGGAATGCCCTCCTCGGCCAGCCGGATCGCCGGCGCCATCACCCGGTCGCGCGGCCAGGTCCCGAAGCGCTCCAGCAGGTCGAGATACCCGGCGACCGAGCCCGGCACGCCCACCGCATGGTGCGAATAGCGCGAGCGCTCGCTGTCGACCGCGCCGTCCGGAGCGAGAAACACGTCGCGATGGGCGGCGGCTGGCGCCGTCTCGCGAAAATCCAGTGCATGGGTCGAGCGGTCGGCCGGATGATGGACCAGCGCAAATCCGCCGCCCCCGAGATTGCCCGCCTGGGGCAGGGTCACCGCCAGAGCGAAGGCCACGGCCACCGCCGCATCCACCGCGTTGCCCCCCGCGGCCAGCACGTCGACGCCGACTTGGGTCGCCGTCGCCTCCCGGCTGGCGACCATGCCGCCGCTCGCCTCGGCCGGGAAGATCCGGTCGGCACCGGTCAGTTCGGCCGGTTTGAAGGCCGCGGCGAGGCGGGGCGTCAGGAGCCCACCGGTAAGCAGGCCGCCCGCCAGGCCGCCGGTAAAGTGCCGTCGTGTCAGCATCGCCGCGTCTCCTTCACGCCCCAGGATACGTGCAGATCCATGCCAGAAACCATGCCGCCGAAGAGCGGGATTGTTTCCGATATCGGCATTAATTCACCCATCAATCGACCCTACCTTTTGCGAAACGGAACGAGATCGCAACGTCGAGTGGAGATACCGTCATGAACCAGATGGTTCTTTCGAAGTCCGAGACCCAGGCCCGGGCCGGCCGCAGCATCACCGCCCCGCTGGGCTTCACCGTGCCGCAGGACGAGAAGCCCGTCTTCCACAGTTCGGCCCTGACCGGCGGCGCGCCGAAGATCTTCTTTCAGGTGGAGGAGATCCCGGTCGAGATCGCCGACATGCGTCCGATCGCCGACGATCTGGACCTCGACCGCCAGGGCTTCACCCTGCAGCGGCACGAGACCGCCGTCGCCGACCTGTATGACGACGAGGCGGTGACCACGATCTACTACGACGAGGTCGTCGAGCTGGTGAAGCAGGCGGTCGGCGCGACCAAAGTCGTGATCTTCGACCATACCCGACGCTCGGACAGCGGCGCCGGTGCCGCCAACAAGGACGGCGCTCGCGGCCCCGCCTCCCGGGTGCATGTGGACTACACCGCCGGCTCCGGGCCGAAGCGCGGCAACGACGCGCTCGGCGCGGGACAGGTGGAGGAGATCCTGGCCAAGGGCGGCCGCGTGGTTCAGGTCAATGTCTGGCGCCCGATCGCCGGTCCGGTGCAGCGCGCGCCGCTGGCCCTGGCCGATGCGGAGTCGATCGCTCCTGACGCCCTGCTCGCCACCGATCAGGTCTTCCCCGACCGGGTCGGCGAGATCTACCAGCTCGCCCACCAGCCGGGCCAGCGCTGGTACTGGGCGCCGGAGATGGCCCGCGACGAGGTGCTGCTGATCAAGGGCTGGGACACAAAGGACGGCGTATCCAAGTACACCCCGCACGGCGCCTTCCAGATCCCGAACCAGGATCCCAGCGCCCCGCCCCGCGAAAGCATCGAGGTCCGCACCTTCGCGGTGATTGAAAGTTAAGCCTCACTGGAAAAAAATTCGGGAACGGACGGTTCCGCCCGTTCCCGATCCCCGGAACGCGTCTGTCCGCCTGGGCCGCCCGATGGGAACCGCTGGGTCAAATCCGCGTCCCGAGCGGCCATTCCCACCACCTTTGAGCGACCGGAACGCCTTGCAGTTCCTTTGACAGCGCTTCTGCGCGCGCCTATCAACGCGCCAACCGCAACCGGGGACACGGGTTTCCGATGAACCATCTCGACTCCCTCGAAGCGCAGAGCGTCTACATCCTGCGCGAGGCGTTCAACAAGTTCGACCGACTGGGCATGCTCTGGTCGCTGGGCAAGGACTCCAACGTCATGCTCTGGCTGGCCAAGAAGGCGTTCTTCGGCCATGTGCCCTTCCCGGCCATGTTCTGCGACACCGGCAAGAAGTTCCCCGAAATGTACGCCTTCCAGAAGGAGTACGCCGAGAAGTGGGGGTTGAACTTCATCCGCCGGGACTGCCCGCCGATCGAGGAGATCGACCCGACCCTGCCGCCGGCCGCCCGCTCCGCCGCGCGCAAGACCGAGGCGCTGAAGCGGCTGATCGCCGAGCTGGACCTGCAGGCGGTGATCGCCGGCATCCGCCGCGACGAGGAAGCCACCCGCGCCAAGGAACGGGTCTTCAGCCCGCGCGGCGAGAACGCCGAATGGGATTTCCGCGACCAGCCGCCGGAATTCTGGGACCAGTTCAAGACCGACTTTGCGCCCGGCACCCATATTCGCGTCCACCCGCTGCTGCACTGGACCGAGTTGGACATCTGGCTGTACATCCAACGCGAGGGCATTCCGCTGGTGCCGCTGTATTTCGCCCGGGACGGCAAGCGCTACCGCTCGCTCGGCGACATGGACATCACCAATCCGGTGAACAGCGACGCCGACACCGTGGAGAAGATCATCGCCGAGCTGCGCGCCACCAAGGTGGCCGAGCGCAGCGGCAGGGCGATGGACCATGAGGCCGAAGACGCGTTCGAGCGCCTGCGCTCCGCGGGATACATGTAAGAGAGTCCGCCCAGATGACCGTCCCTCCCGTTACCGATCTCGCACCGATGAAGCTCGTCATCGTCGGCCATGTGGACCACGGCAAGTCGACCCTGATCGGCCGCATGCTGCACGACACCGGCTCCCTGCCCGACGGCAAGATGGAAGCGGTGAAGGCCATGTCCGAGCGCCGCGGCATGCCGATGGAATGGGCCTTCGTGCTCGACGCCCTGCAGGCCGAGCGCGACCAGGGCATCACCATCGACACCACCCAGATCTTCTTCAAGACCCCCGAGCGGCCCTACGTCATCATCGACGCGCCGGGCCATAAGGAGTTCCTGAAGAACATGGTCTCCGGGGCCGCCTCGGCCGATGCCGCCATCCTGGTGGTCGACGCCAAGGAAGGCGTGCAGGAGCAGACCCGCCGCCACGGTTACATCCTGCACCTGCTCGGCCTCGACAACGTGGTGGTCGCGGTCAACAAGATGGACCTGGTCGACCATTCCAAGGCGCGCTTCGACGAGGTTGCCGGCGAGGTCCACAAGTACCTGGCCGGCATGGGCATCACCCCGGCGGCGATCTTGCCGGTTTCCGCCCGGCACGGCGACGGCCTGGCGAACAAGTCGCAGAACATGTCCTGGTTCGAGGGCGAGACGCTGATCGCCGCGCTCGACGCGCTGGCGCCGAAGCCGCTGCCAGTCGAGCTGCCGCTGCGCTTCCCGATCCAGGACGTCTACAAGTTCGACGAGCGTCGCATTCTCGCCGGCCGCATCGAGAGCGGTAAGGTCAATGTCGGGGACACCCTGCTGTTCAGCCCGAGCAACGCCCGCGCCAAGGTGCAGTCGATCGAGGCCTGGAGCGTCGACGGCCCGGTCCTGTCGGCGTCCGCCGGCCAGTCGATCGGCATCACCCTGGACGACCAGCTCTTCGTCGAACGCGGCTTCGTCGCCAGCCACGAGGCCGAGCCGCCGGTCCAGACCAACGTGTTCCGCGCCCGCATCTTCTGGCTCGGCCGCGCGCCGCTGGAGGTGGGCCGGCGCTACAAGCTGAAGCTCGCCACCCTGGAGCACCCGGTCGAGGTGCAGGCGATCGAGCGGGTGATCGACGTCTCCGACCTGTCCGAACGGCCGGCCGACCGGATCGAGCGCAACGAGGTCGGCGAGGTGGTGCTGCGCGCCCGCGCCATGCTGTCGGTGGACGAGTTCACCGCCAATCCGCGCCTCGGCCGCTTCGTGCTGATCGACGGCTACGACATGGCCGGCGGCGGTCTGGTCTCCATGGACGGGTTCCACGACCTGCGCCGCTCCAACGCCCCGACCTCGCAGAACATCACCGCGGTGGAGACCCGGGTCACCACCGACGCCCGCTGGGCCGCCAACGGTCACAAGTCGGGCGTGCTCTGGCTGACCGGCCTGTCGGGTGCGGGCAAGTCCACCCTCGCCCTGGAGCTGGAGCAGACCCTGTTCCGCAAGGGCTGGCAGGTCTATGTGCTGGACGGCGACAACATCCGCTTCGGCCTCTCCGCCGATCTCGGCTTCGCGCCGGAGGATCGCGAGGAGAACATCCGCCGCGTCGGCGAGGTGGCCGCCCTGTTCGCCCGCGCCGGGATCCTGGTGATCACCGCCTTCATCTCGCCCTACCGCTCCGACCGCGACCGGGCCCGCGCCGTCGCGCCGGACCTGTTCCACGAGGTCTATGTGAATGCCGGCCTGGAGGTGTGCGAGGAGCGCGACCCCAAGGGCCTCTACAAGAAGGCGCGCAAGGGCGAGATCCCGGAGTTCACCGGCATCTCCGCTCCCTACGAGGCGCCGGAGGCACCGGAAGTGGAGGTCGATACCGGCTCCCTCTCCCTGGCCCAGTCGGTCGAGCAGCTCCTGGGTTATGTGGAAGCGAACTTCTCCACCAAGGGAAGCTGACCGGTCATGTCGGTCGAGGTCGAACTCGTCGAGGGCAAGGGCGACCCGCTGGAGGCCGCCCGCAAACAGGCGATCGACTGGCTCGGCGAGCACGCCGACGGGTTCGGCGTGCGCTGGGATCTGCAGGAATTCGCCCTGCGGGCGCTGCGTGACGGCGCGCTGGTCGGCACGCTGATCGGCAGCACCAACATCTCCTGGCTGCATGTCAGCCTGCTGGCCGTGAGCCCGGCCGTCCGCAAGGGCGGCGTCGGCGGCGCGTTGCTGCGCCGCGCGGAGGAGATCGGCCGCCAGCGCGGCTGCATCGGCGCCTGGCTCGACACCTACGATTTCCAGGCGCCCGACTTCTACCCGCGCTTCGGCTATGCCGAGGTCGGCCGGATCGAGGATATGCCGCCCGGCCACCGCCGCTATTTCTTCAGCAAGCGCTTCTAGACGGCCCGATGCCGGCCACCCTGCGCTGATGTGACAGGTTGATGGCGTCCCCCGCACGGGCCATTTTCGCGCCGGAGCATAGCGATTTCGGGTAGTGTACCGCTTCCGGCGTCGGGGCGACCCGCGAGGAGACGACCATGGATTACGAGGCCTATTTCCGGGACCAGCTCGACGCCCTGCGCGGCGAGGGCCGCTATCGGGTCTTCACCGATATCGAGCGGCACCAGGGCGCCTTCCCCCGTGCCACCCGCTATCGCGACGGTGGTACCGGCGAGGTCACCGTCTGGTGCTCCAACGACTATCTCGGCATGGGCCAGTATCCCGCCGTCCTGCAGGCGATGCACGACGCGCTCGACCGTTCGGGCGCCGGCGCCGGCGGCACCCGCAACATCTCCGGCACCAACCACGACCATGTGCTGCTGGAGGAGGAACTCGCCGATCTGCACGGCAAGGAAGCCGGGCTGCTGTTCACCTCGGGCTATGTGTCGAACTGGGCGGCCCTGGGCACGCTCGCCGCGCGCATGGCCGGCTGCGTCGTGCTGTCGGACGCCTCCAACCATGCCTCCATGATCGAGGGCATCCGCCATTCCCGCGCCGAGAAGGTGATCTGGAACCACAACGACCCCGAGGACCTGGACCGCAAGCTGTCGGAGATCGCGCCGAACCGGCCGAAGCTGGTCGCCTTCGAGAGCGTGTACTCCATGGACGGCGACATCGCGCCGATCGTCGAGATCTGCGACGTGGCCGAGAAGCACGGCGCCATGACCTATCTCGACGAGGTGCATGCGGTCGGCCTGTACGGTCCGCGCGGCGGCGGGATCTCCGAGCGCGAGGGTCTGGCGCATCGGCTGACGGTGATCGAGGGCACGCTTGGCAAGGCGTTCGGCGTGATGGGCGGCTATATCGCCGCCTCCGCGGCCTTGTGCGACTTTGTGCGCAGCTATGCCTCCGGTTTCATCTTCACCACCGCCCTGCCCCCGTCGGTCGCCGCCGGCGCGCGCGCCAGCATCCGGCACCTAAAGACCAGCAATGCCGAGCGCGAGGCCCAGCGCGACCGGGTGGCCAAGGTCCGCGCCGGCCTCGACGCCGCCGGCATCCCGCACCTCGCCAATCCGAGCCATATCGTTCCGGTGATGGTCGGCGACCCGGTCCACGCCAAGCGGATCAGCGACGAGCTGCTGGACGAATTCGGGATCTACGTGCAGCCGATCAACTACCCCACGGTCCCGCGCGGCACCGAACGCCTGCGCATCACCCCGTCGCCGGCCCATTCGGACGCGGATATCGCCCATCTGGTGGCGTCGCTGGAGACGATCTGGACCCGTTCGGGGCTAAAGCGGGCGGCGTAAGCGCCCCTCCCGTCATCCCGGATCTGAGTCGGGAAGAGCGGTCATGCGTGGACGGCCCTTCGACACGCCCCGATGGGGCTGCTCAGGGTGAGGTCGACGAGGTCGGGGGAACAACGTCCAATCCATTGACCTCACCCTGAGCAGCGCCCCGGAGCTAATCCGGGGGGCATGTCGAAGGGCGCCGCTAAGCCGCCTTCTCCAACCCGAAGACCCGCTTGGCGAAACCCGGATAGATTTCCGCGATCTCGCTGGCGATGCGGCCGCGCATCAGCGCCAGGGTTTCCGCGTCCGGCAACGGCGTGGTCGGGACCTCGGCCGGCACGTCGTACTCGAACCCGGTATTCTCCGCGATGCTCTCCACGCTCTCGCCCGGATGCACGCTCTTCAGCACGAAGCGCTGCCGCGCCTTGTCCACGTCGAACAGGCAGCGGTCGGTGATCATCGCGAACGGGCCGCCCGGCCGGTAGACGTTCGGCTCGGAGAAGCCGGGGGCGGAGATGAAGTCGACCTGCTCCACCAGCGTCCGCCTGGTGTGCTCCAGCCGGAACAGGATCACCCGCGGCACCACGTAATAGAGATAGCCGGACCCGAACGAGCCCGGGAACCGCGCCTTGGGCAGGTCCGGGTCGCCGATGGAGACCAGGTTGATGTTGGCCTTGCCGTCGATCTGCGCGCCGGAGAGGAAGAAGGCGTCGATCCGCCCCTGACCGGCGCAGTCGAACAGCTCCTTGCCGCCGTCGGAGAAGAAGTTGTGATCCTCCGACCCCAGCACCGACACCCGCGTGCCGCCGTTCGAGCGCGCCCGGGCAAGCAGGGCAGCCGCCCCCGGCACCGGCGAGGACGCGCCGACCGCCACATGGCGCAAGCCGTCCAGCATGCCGGCGATGGTGTGAATCAGGATCTCTTCAAGCTGAACATCGGAACCGCTCATTCCGCCGCCTCCCGGCCGGTCACGAATTCGGCCAGATAGGCGGCGAACCCGTCCTCCGTCTTCGCCATCTCGGCATAGCGCGCCAGGTGGTCCTGGTCGGCGACCAGGTCGGTGGCGGGCAGACCCTGGGGCCAGCTTCCCTCCTTGGCCTCGGCCAGGGCGGTGACGTAGAGGCCGGGGATGGTGCCGGCCTTGGTCACCGGATCGGCCATCAGGTCGCCGTCGACGATCTCCTCCACGGTCACCAGCGTGTCGCGGGCGGCATGGGCCATGACCATCAGCTCGCGCCGCACGCCGATCCACACATTGCCGTGCCGGTCGGCCTTGGCGGCGTGGAACACGGCGAGGTCGGGTGTCAGGGCCGGGATCGCCACCACCGGGTCGTTCTCGCCGAACGGGTTGTCGATGACCTTCCAGTCGGCGCGCCGGGCCAGGATATCGGAGCCGATCAACCCGCGCATGACCGAGAACGGCGCCCCGCGTTCCGCCGCCTGCAACCCGGCATGGATGGCGGGACAGGTGGCGTCCTTCACGATGATGCTGCCGGCCTTCACCGCGGCGGTGAAGCGCGGCGCCAGGCCGTGCTCGCCCAGGGTCACGGCGGAAGTCTCGGCCACCTTCACGCAGCCGGCCCCGATCAGCAGGTCGCCGTGATAGCCGAAGACCGGCACGCCGACGAGGTGCAGGTCCTTCACCCCACGGCGGATCACCGCCCGCCACAGGGCATTGGCGCAGCCGGAATAGTCCGGCGGCAGGGCGATCTGCGCGCCGTCCGTCACCCTGGCGGCGAGCGCGTCGAGGCTGGTCATCCTCTCGGTCATCGTTTTCCTCCCGATGTTGGCGGAAGTCTGCGCCTGCCGCGGAGGCGGATCAACGCCTACGCGGGCATCAGACTACTGCCCAAAGCCCTCAATGGAGGCCACGTAGCTGCGGTAGGTGGTGTTCGGCGCATAGCCCGCATCGACCGGCAGGGTCACGCCGGTGATCGCGGCGGCGGCATCGGAGAGCAGGAAGGCGATCGGCTCGGCGATGTTGCGCGGGGTGACCAGGATCTTCAGCGCGCCGGCATCGCGGATCGCCTCGGGATCGCGGTGGCCGCTGTCGATGCGGGCCTGGATCGCCGGGGTGATGGTGTAGGTCGGGGCGACCGCGTTCACCCGGATGCCGTGGATGCCGTATTCGACCGCCAGGATCTCGGTCAGCGCCTTCACCGCGACCTTGGAGACGTTGTAGCTGGGGATCGGCAGGGCGGTGAAGCTGTTGATCGAGGCGA
Source organism: Candidatus Endolissoclinum sp. (assembly GCA_965228445.1). GTDB lineage: Bacteria > Pseudomonadota > Alphaproteobacteria > Thalassobaculales > Thalassobaculaceae > Thalassobaculum. The sequence goes on from OZ245813.1 coordinate 1,156,428, forward strand.
GATTCACCACCGCCCCGGCCTGCCGCGCCTTCATGCGGCGACAGGCGGCGACATTCACCGACCAGGTGCCGCGATAGTTCACGTCCATGATCCGGTCGGCCTCGGCCCGGTCCATGCGCTCTGTGGTCATCGCGTTCTGCAGGATGCCGGCGGCGTGGACCACCGCGCCGACCGCGCCGATCTCGCTCTCCACCCGGTCGAAGAAATCCTCCACCGCCGCGTCGTCGGCGACGTCGAGCGCCAGCGCATGGGCGGCGGCTCCGGCCGCCTTCAGCTCCTCGGCGGCCTTGGCGGCTCCGTCTGCATTCATGTCGGCGATGACGAGGGTGTCGCCCGCTTCCGCCAGCACATCCGCGCAGGCCCGGCCGATGCCGCTGGCACCGCCGGTGATGACACTGATCCGGCTCATGTTTCCTCTCCCGGGGCTGCGCCCTCTGGTGTTCTGATTAGTGATTGGCTGGCCGCGATCATGGCAAGCGGGCGGGGCCGGCGGCAATGGGGGGAATGCGCACTACCTTTTCCCCAACCCCGGTTGTCTCCCCGGCCCTGCGCCGGGGCCCAGAGCAGCAGTGCGCCGGAAAGCATGAGAGCTTCTTCAAGCGCTCCATCGCGCGGATGGCTGGGTCCCGGACCAAGTCCGGGAAGACGGGTTGGGTCAGGGGACGCCGAGCAGCCCTACTCCCGAAACGTCACGAAGTCCTCGAGCGGCGCGCGATCGGTGATCAGGGTGTTCTCCGGCCGCTCCCAATCCGCGTAGCCGAGCGACATGCCGCAGACCACGGCCTCCATCTCGTCCAGCCCGAGGCTTTCCCGGATCACCGTGTGATACGGCGCGAAGGCGGCCTGGGGGCAGGTCTCCAGCCCGTGGGAGCGGGCGACCAGCATCACGTTCTGCAGGAACATCCCATAATCGAGCCAGGAGCCGATCTCCAGATCCCGGTCGATGGTGAAGACCAGCCCGACCGGCGCGTCGAAGAAGGTGTAGTTGCGGCCGTGCTGCACATGCATCTTCTCGGTATCGCCCTTGGCGATGCCGACCAGACCGTAGAGGTCCCAGCCCACCTTGCGCCGGCGCGCCAGATACGGGTCGCGGAACTTCTTGGGGTAATAGGCCCACTCGCCCTTGTGCTCCTCGTCGCCGTCGAAGGCGGCCATGATCGCCGCGGACAGGTCCTGGCGCGCCTTGCCGGTCAGGACATGGACCTTCCAGGGCTGCATGTTGGTGCCGGACGGGGCGCGGGCGGCGATCTGAAGGATGCGCTCGACGGTCTCGCGCGGCACCGGATCGGGCTTGAATCCGCGCACGGAGCGGCGTTGGCCGACGGCCTCCTCGACCGGGTTCAGGTCGGAAACGGGGAGCGGAATACGGGGTGCATGATCTGTCATGCGGCGACGCTAGCCAGTTCCCGCCCGATCATCCAGAGCCCCAGCAGCAACAATGCCATGAACAATGCGCGCCTAAAGGCCTGTTCCGACAACCGGCCGCGCAGCCGACGGCCGATCTCCATGCCGAGGAAAGCGGGAATCACGCCGGCCAGGGTGCCCAGCGCCGCTCCGCTGCCGATCAGCCCGCGCCCGCCGAGCCCGAGCGCCAGGGCCAAGGTGGCGACCGTGAAGGTGGCTCCCATCATCTGCACCAGCCGGTCACGTCCCAGCGTCAGGGACTGCAGATACGGCACCGACGGGATCACGAAGGAGCCGGTCATCCCGGTCAGCAGCCCGGTGGCGAGGCCGCAGAGCGGCCCGAGCCAGCCCTCGCGCCGCCCCGGATGCGGCCAGGGCGGGGTCAGCAGTCCGAGAGCCGCGTAGAGCGCGATGGACGCGCCCAGGAGGATCACCAGCAGGTCGGTCGACACCGCGGCGACCGCACCGGAGGTCGCCAGCGTGCCGAGCGCCACCGCCGCCAGGAACGGCCAGAACCGGCGCAGCATCGCCACGATCTCGCCGCCGGTGAGCGCCTGCTGGAGGTTTGTGAGAAAGGACGGCAGCAGCATCGCCGCCATGGCCGCCGGCAGGCCGAGGATGGGGGTCAGCAGTGCCAGGCTCACCGTCGGCAGGCCGAGCCCGACCACGCCCTTCACCAGGCCGGCGAGGAACAGAACGCCGATGATGGCGGCAAGATCGGAGAGGTCAGTCATGGCGTCACGATAGGCACCGCCGCCCGGCGAACGCTACGGCGCCGACCGAAGCATCTCGTAATGCGGGATGCCGTCCTCGTCATACGGTCCCTTCACGGCGGCGTAGCCCAGGCTCTCGTAGAACTCCTTCAGATACGCCTGACCGTTCAGCCGCACCGCCGGGGTGCCGAAGCTGGCCTGCGCGAAGCGATGGCACTCGGCCATCAGCAGCCGGCCCACGCCCCGTCCCCGCGCCGCCGCCGTGGTCAGAACCCGGCCGACCGCAGGCTCGGCGTAGTAGTCGCCCGGCGCGAACAGCCGCGCATAGGCCAGCAGCACGGCGTCGCCCGGATGGCCGTCATAGCCCAGCAGGTGCAGGGCCGTCGGATCCTTGCCGTCGATCTCCGGATAGGGGCATTCCTGCTCGACCACGAAGATGTCCACCCGCGCCTTCAGGATCGCGTAGAGCTGGTCGCGGTCGAGCTGATCCCAGCGGTGCCAGCGCCAGGTGACCGGCGGTAACGTTACCCCGCTCACGGCCGGCTCGCCTGCTGGGTGGCCATGCCGCGCCGCACGTCCAGCACGGCGGTCAGCGGCACCAGGGTGAAGCCCGCCGCCTGCGCTTTCGGAATCCAGTCCTCCAGCACGGCCAGGGTGTTGTCGCGCGGATGGCCGATCGCAATCGCGGTGCCCGCCTTGCGCGCCACCTTCTCGGTCTGCTCCAGGCGCATCGCCACCTCCTCCATGCTGTCGGTGTTGTCGAGGAACACGTCGCGCACGGTGGTCGGCACGCCGTAGGAGGCGACGGTGGATGCGGCCACGCTCTTCGGCGAGGTCAGGCTGTCGAGGAACATCAGTCCCCGGTCGCGCAGTCCTTCGGCCACCAGGCGCATGCCCTCCTCGCTCTCGGTGAACAGGCTGCCCATGTGGTTGTTGATGCCGACATAGCCGGAGAACCGGGCGAGATCCCAGTCGAGCCGGCTCAGCACCTCGATGGCGCCCAGACGCATGTCCAGCGCGTTCGGCCCCGGATCGGCATCCTCGCCATGGGGCTGCATCGGGATATGGACCAGCAGCTCGTGCCCGGCGGCGCGGGCGGCGGCGGTCTGCGCCTCCAGACCCTCGGCATAGGGCAGATAGGCGAGCGTCATCGGCGCCGACAGCGCCACCGCCCGGTTCGAGCGGCGCACGTCGATGCCGAGATCGTCCAGGACGATGGCGATGAACGGCCCGCCGCCGGACATATCGGCGGCGACCGCATAGCGCTGCCAGGCCGGCAGATCGGCGCGATCCGCGACCAGCGGCTTGGCCGGCAGGGCGGCGACCTGGGCCGGCGCGGATGCAGGTTGCGGCGGCGCCTCGGCCTGCTTCATCGCCTCGACGGCTTTGGTCATCTTCGGCAACGGAATGCCGGGCTGCGGCTCGACCGGTTTCGGCCCCTGGATCGCGGCGGCCTGGACCGGTTTCTGGGTCGGGACCGGAACCTTGCTCGCCCCCTGCGGTGAGCCCAGAAGATCGCGACTCGCACTCAGTTCCGGCAGGGTCGCCCCGCCGGCGATCCAGGCACCGACGGCGATCCCGCCGCCGAACAGAATACCGGCCGCGACGACGGCCACCCCGGCACGCCGCAGGAACCCGCCGCCGGACGGCGACGCCTTCTTCCTGCTGCGGGTGGGCTTCTTGCGCTGTGCCGCCATGCTAGCCGCTTCTCTGCCGGGACTGGGGTTGATAAGGTAGCACGCAACGGCTAGTCCGCTACATAAACAACCGTCTCCAAGCGATTGAAATGTTTCTGCTGATCGATAACTACGACAGCTTCACCTACAACCTCTACCACTTCCTCGGGGAGCTGGGCGCGCGGTTCGAGGTGCGGCGGAACGACAAGATCACCGTGGACGAGATCATCGATCTCAACCCGGAGGGCATCGTCATCTCCCCCGGCCCCTGCGATCCGGACCGCGCCGGCATCTGCCTGGAGCTGGTGGAACGCTGTGCGGCGACCATTCCGATGCTGGGTGTCTGCCTGGGCCACCAGACGATGGGTCAGGCCTTCGGCGGCACGGTAACCCGGGCACCGGTGCCGATGCACGGCAAGGTGTCGGAGGTGCAGCATACCGGCACCGGCGTGTTCGAGGGACTGCCCTCCCCCTTCCAGGTGACCCGCTACCATTCCCTCGTGGTCCCCGCCGACGGCTGGCCGGATGTCTTGGAGAAGACGGCCTGGACCGAGGACGGGATCGTGATGGGGCTGAAGCACCGCGACTACCCGTGCTACGGCGTGCAGTTCCACCCGGAGAGCATCGCCTCGCAGTTCGGCCACCGGATGCTGGGCAACTTCCTGCGTCTGGCCGGGTTCAACGGTCAGCCGATCCAGCCGATCGAGGAGATCGAGGCGCGCCTGCAGAGAACCGGGACATGAGCGGCGATCTTGGGGACATGAAAGCCCTGATCGCCCATGCGGCGACCGGGGAGCCCCTGAGCGAGAGCCAGGCGGAGAGCGCGTTCGACATCATCATGTCGGGCAACGCGACCCCGGCCCAGGTCGGCGGCTTCCTGATGGCGCTGCGGGTGCGCGGCGAGACCGTGCCGGAGATCACCGGTGCGGCCCGTGCGATGCGGGCCAAGGCGCTGAAGGTCGAGGTTCCCGCCAACGCGATGGACAATGTCGGCACCGGCGGCGACGGGGCGAAGACCTACAACATCTCCACCGCCGCCTCCTTCGTGATCGCAGGAGCCGGCGTGCCGGTGGCCAAGCACGGCAACCGCGCGCTGTCCTCGCGCTCGGGAGCGGCCGACGTCCTGTCCCATCTGGGCGTGAACACCGACTGCGACATGAAGCTGGTGAAGAAGGCGATCGACGAGGTCGGCATCTGCTTCTTCATGGCGCCGCGCCACCACAGCGCCATGCGCCATGTGGCCGGCCCGCGGGTCGAGCTCGGCACGCGCACCCTGTTCAACATCCTGGGGCCGCTGTCCAACCCGGGCATGGTGAAGACCCAGCTCGTCGGCACGTTCTCCAAGGACTGGATCGTTCCGATGGCGGAGACCCTCGGCAAGCTCGGCTCCACCCGCGCCTGGGTGGTGCATGGCGACGGGCTGGACGAGCTGACCCTGTCGGGCCCGACCCATGTGGCGAGCCTGCAGGACGGCACGGTCGAAACCTTCGAGGTGACGCCGGAGGATGCCGGGCTGGAGCGGGCGCCGCTGGACGCCGTGCGCGGCGGCGATCCGGAACACAACGCCGCCGCCCTGCGCGAGGTGCTGGACGGGGCATCCGGCCCGTATCGCGACATCGTGCTGCTGAATGCCGGGGCCGCCCTGGTGGTGGCCGGCAAGGCTGCCGATATCAGAGCCGGGGCCGACATGGCCGCCGAGAGCATCGACAGCGGCAAGGCCAAGGCGAAACTGGATGCCCTGGTCGAGATGACCAACCGGGGGAGCGCCTGATGCGCGACGTTCTGGCGGAAATCTGCGAGCACAAGCGGGGCGAGATCGCCGCGCGCAAGGAGCGGCGCGCGCTGGCCGAGCTGGAGGAACTGGCGAAGGCTGCCTCGGCGCCGCGCGGCTTCGCCAAGGCGCTGCAGTCGGCGTCGAAGACGGGCTACGGCCTGATCGCCGAGATCAAGAAAGCCTCGCCGTCCAAGGGTCTGATCCGAGCCGATTTCGATCCGCCCTCCCTCGCCCGCTCCTATGCCGAGGGCGGGGCTACCTGCCTGTCCGTGCTGACCGACGAGAAGTATTTCCAGGGGGCCGATGCCTTCCTGGAAGCCGCCCGCGCCGCGGTGGAACTGCCGGCCCTGCGCAAGGACTTCATGCTCGATCCCTACCAGATCGTGGAGGCCCGGGCGCTGGGAGCGGACTGTATCCTGCTGATCATGGCGGCCCTGGACGACGGCCTCGCCGCCGAGCTGGAGAAGGCCGCCACCGGCCTGGGCATGGACGTGCTGGTGGAGGTGCACGATTCCGAGGAGATGGAGCGGGCGCTGAAGCTGGCTTCGCCGCTGATCGGGGTGAACAACCGCAACCTGAAGACCATGACCACCGACCTCGGAACGACCGAGACGCTGGCCAGGATGGTGCCGGATGACCGCACCCTGATCGCCGAGAGCGGGCTGTTCACGTCCGAGGATCTCGGCCGCATGGCGCGGATCGGCGCGCGCTGCTTCCTGATCGGCGAGTCGCTGATGCGTCAGGACGACGTGACCGCGGCGACCCGCAAGCTCCTGGCGGATCCGCTTCCCGCCGTCGCCTGAACCAGGGCCCGAGAGAATGAGCGACTTCACGCATTTCGACGCCGCCGGCAAGGCGCATATGGTCGATGTCGGCGACAAGGAGGAGACCGAACGCCTCGCCACCGCCCGCGGCTCGGTATACGCATCGCCGGCGACGATCGCCCTGATCCGCGACGGCGGCGTGAAGAAGGGCGACGTGCTCTCCGTGGCCCGGCTGGCCGGCATCATGGGCGCCAAGCGCACCCCGGAGCTGATCCCGCTCTGCCACCCGCTCGCCCTGACCTCGGTGAAGGTGGCCCTGACCATCGACGAGGCGCGCGACGCCGTCGACATCGAGGCGACGTGCAAGCTGAAGGGCCGCACCGGCGTGGAGATGGAAGCGCTGACCGCCGTCTCGGTCGCCGCATTGACCGTCTACGACATGGCCAAGGCGGTGGATAAGGCGATGCGCATCGGCGATATCCGCCTGGTCGCCAAGTCCGGCGGCAAATCCGGAGACTACAAGGGTGAGTGACGACCTGCTGCCGGTGTCCGACGCGCTGGCGCGCATCCTCGGCGCGATGACGCCGATGCCGGCGGAGACCGTCGCCCTGACCGATGCGCTCGGCCGGGTCACCGCCGAGCCGATCACCGCCCGACGCACCCAGCCGCCGGTCGCGGTCTCCGCGATGGACGGCTACGCGGTTCGGGCCGAGGACGTGGCCAACGTGCCGGCGACCCTCACGCGCATCGGCGCCGCCCCGGCCGGGGGGATGTTCCAGGGCACCGTCGGCCCAGGCGAGTGCGTTCGGATCTTCACCGGTGGTCCGGTGCCCGAGGGCGCCGATGCCATCGTCATCCAGGAGGATGTCGACGCCGACAGCGAGGAGGACGGCGCCACCGTCATCGTGCGCGAAGGGGCGACGGCCGGAACCTATATCCGCCCGGCCGGGCTGGATTTCCATGCGGGCGACCTCGGCATCGCCGCAGGCCGGCGCCTGTCGGCCCGCGACATCGGCCTGGCGGCGACCATGAACGTGCCCTGGATCAGCGTGCGCCGGAAACCGCGTGTCGCGATTCTGTCCACCGGCGACGAAATCGTGCGTCCGGGCGAGCTGACCGACCCGATGCGTATCGTCTCGTCCAATGCCTACGCGCTCGCGGCGGTGGTTCGGGCGGTCGGTGGCGAGCCGGTCGATCTCGGCATCGCTCCCGACGACGAGGGCGCGCTGCGCCGGATCGCGGCCGGCGCGCGCGGCGCCGATATGCTGGTCACCACCGGCGGCGCGTCGGTCGGCCGCCACGACCTTGTGCAGAAAGCCCTCGGCGATGGAGAGTTCGGCGCCGACGCACTGGAGGTCGGCTTCTGGAAGATCGCCATGCGCCCGGGCAAGCCGCTGATCTTCGGCCGCTTCGCCGGCGTGCCGATGCTCGGACTGCCAGGGAATCCGGTGTCCACGGTGGTCTGCGCCACCGTGTTTATGCGCCCGGCGATCGAGACCATGCTGGGCCTGGAGACGGTCGGCGCGAAAGAGGAGCAGGCCGTCCTCGCCGTCGACCTAAAGGAGAACGACAGACGTCAGGACTATGTCCGCGCCACCTGGGAAAGAGGGGCGGACGGCCGCCGCCATGTCCGACCCTTTCCGCGCCAGGACAGCTCGATGATGTCGCGCCTCGCCGCCGCCGATTGTCTGATCGTCCGCCCCGCCCACGATCCGAGTCGCAAGGCTGGCGACAGCGTTCGTGTGCTCTGCCTCGACGGCGACTTCCTGTCCATTTAGGCGAGTCGCGCCGGATACTGTCCCCCGACTTATCCACAGGCCTTGACCTGCGGGCGGATCAAAAGTAGAACATCGGTGTTTGTACCACGTTTGTTCGCCTGCATGCTTACTCACCAGCAAAGCGTGCCGGCGAGAGAAAGCCGAGGGACCCGATGCTCACCCGCAAGCAGCACGAACTGCTGATGTTCATCCACAGGCGGCTGGAGGAAGGCGGGGTCTCCCCCTCGTTCGACGAGATGAAGGAGGCGCTGAGCCTCAAGTCCAAGTCAGGCATCCATCGGCTGATCACCGCACTGGAGGAGCGCGGCTTCATCCGCCGCCTGCCGCACCGGGCGCGGGCGCTGGAGGTGCTGAAGCTGCCCGAGGGCGCGGGCGTGGCGGCGGCAGATCCCGCACCGGCGATCCGCGGCTTCTCGCCGAACGTGATCCCCGGCAATTTCCCGATGCGCAGCGGCGGGCGCGAGCAGCCGTCGGAGAGCGATGGCGGTTTCGAGCTGCCACTGTACGGCCGGATCGCGGCCGGTACCGCGATCGAGGCGATCAGCGACCCGACCACCACCGTCTCGGTGCCGCTCTCCATGGTCGCCGGCGGGGAGCACTACGCCCTGGAGATCGCCGGTGATTCGATGATCGAGGACGGCATCTTCGACGGCGACACGGTGATCATCCGGCGCTGCGACACGGCCGAGAACGGCTCCATCGTCGTCGCCCTGATCGACGAGCGGGAGGCGACTCTCAAGCGGTTGCGCCGCAAAGGAAACTCCGTCGCGCTGGAACCCGCCAACCAAGCCTACAAGACGCAGATCTTCGGCCCGGACCGGGTGCGGATCCAGGGCCGGCTCGTCGGCCTGATCCGGAACTACTGACTTTCGGAGATATGGATCCGTCCGGCGGTCGGGCGGATCCCACCAGGAGAGCCCCTGCCCGGGCGGCCTCCTGCAGGTGACCGGTGAGGCCGGCCGGATCAGGTCCGGGCGAACAGATTGCCCCAGTCGACGCCCTTCACTTCCTTGACCCGCTGGTCTTCGGAGCGGCGCTTGTCGCGCTCGACATAGGCCTTGTCCATGGCGTTGGAGCGGATCTGCTTGCGGTTGGTCAGGGAAATCTGTCCGAAGAGGTTGGACGCCCAACGTTCGCGCGCGGGGTTGTCCGTGGACGCCGCCTGCTTGATGGCGACATAGGCGAGATTCTTCTTGCCGACGACCTCGGCGACAGAGTCCGCAAGGATCGCGAACGAGCATTCCCGTACCGGCATGCGCATCACGGCTCCCCATCGTCCCACGCAACAATGTATATATTGGATTTAATCCATATTACGGAACCGAAACAGTGAAAAGTTTTACCCCTTTGTCTCATAACTCTAAGCCTAAGGGCTTCTGAGGATTAGTCGTCCGCCCGACCGGTACTCCACGGCCGCTCGCCCCGACGGGAACGGACCGACTCCATCCGCGGCCCGTCCCGCTCCAGCCAGAAGGCGTGCGCCCCGTCACGCCGCAGGTCCGGGCTGTGGACGATGATGCGGGGCACCGGACAGTCGGTCCGGATCCGCACCACCGCGATCAGCAGGTCGGCGGCGGCACAATCCTCCACCGCGGCCTCGTGTCCGGTCACAAGCGACAGGAGCAGGCCGTTGCGGCGCAGGGTACAACCCAGATCGTCGCAGGCCAGGGCTTCCGCCCCGTCGCGCCCCTCCCCGTCCCAGGCGGTCAGCGTCACCGTGTCCTCCACGCCCCAGCGGCGCGCCCAGACCGACCGGGAGAACGTGTTGCCCCGGGCGGTCGACACCACCCAGGCGCCGTCGCCGCCATCCGCCGCCACCGCGCTGAGCTGCCCGTCGGCGGAGATCAGCACGTCCGGCGGGGCCACCGTCAGCCACAGAAACCCGCCGGCCGCGACGGGAACGAGCCCCAGCCAGCGCAGGCGGGTTCGCCAGATCGCCAGCCAGCAGCCGCCGAGGGAGACCGCGGCCAGTCCGGCGACCGGCTGGGGGTAGACGTTCGCGGCGGGCCCGGTCCACGCCACCACCCGGTCGGCGACGGCCAGGGTGGCGTCGATCCCCCATCCCATGACCGGAAGCGCCCAACCCTCCAGCCCGAGCGGCATGGCCAGCAAGGCGACGATGCCGGCCGGCATGGTCACGAAGGCGGTCAGCGGCACCGCCAGCATATTGGCGAGGATGCCGCCCAGGGCGAGCGCCTGGAAATGGAAGGTCACGAAGGGCGCCGTGGCCAGGGTCGCGACGATCGAGGTCACGCCGACGCCGACGAGATACCGCCCTCCCCGCATCGCCCAGCCGCCCCGCCCATGCCCTCCGTGGCGGCGCCAGCTCTCGTGCACCGCGACCAGGGCGATTACCGCGGCGAAGGAGAGCTGGAAACTGGCGCCGGTCAGGACGTCGGGACGGATCGCCAGAACCGTGAAGGCCGACAGGGCGACCAGCCGCAGGCTCACCGCCTCACGATCGACCAGCACCGCCGAGAGCACCACGGCCGCCATGAGAAAGGCGCGCTGGGTCGGCACCGGCGCACCGGCCAGCACCAGATAGGCGGCGCTGCCGACCAGGGCGACGCAGGCCGCGATCTTCTTCACCGGCCGTCGCAGGGCCACCCCCGGCATCAGGCACAGGGCCAGTCGCACCCCGGCGAACAGCGTGCCCGCCACCAGCCCCATATGCAGCCCCGAGATCGCCAGCAGATGCGCCAGCCCGGAATCGCGGAACGCCGCCTGGGTCGTCTCATCCAACCCCGCCCGCTCGCCGACGATGAGCGCCGCCGCCACCGCCCCGGTCGATCCCGGCAGCGCCGCCCCCAGCCGGACCGCGATCCGTGCCCTTAATGCGGCGACCGCAAGGGACAGCCGTCCCGACGCGCCGGCGGACAGGACGACGGGCTGCCCGATCGTGAACCCGACCGCGCCGAGCCCGTCGAAGAACGCGCTGCGCTGGAAGTCGAAGCCGCCGGGTACGGAGGGCGGCGGCGGCGGGGTCAGCCGGACCCGCAGCCGAACCCGGTCGCCGATGCCGGGCGCCGCCTCGCGCGACCGGCTCACCACCCGCACCCGCCGCGGCGCCGGGCCCCGATGGTCCTCGATCCGCACTTCCCCCAGGGTCAGGCGGAGGTCCTTGGGCCGGCGCTCGATCTGCTCCACCACGCCGTCCACATCCGCCCAGACCGCCCGCGTCAGCAGGATCGTGTCGGTGGCAGCGGTCCGAAACTGCGCCGCCGAGGCGCCGAGCGCGGCGAACAGCAGGATCAGCAGCCCCCAGCACGCCGCCTCGCGCCCCCGCACCGCCCAGGCGGCCAGGCCGAGCAGCGGCGGCGCCACCACGGCGGCCGCCAGGGGGGGCTCCGACGGCAGCGCGAAGTACAGCCCGATGCCCGCAGCGAAAGCGACCGGCAGCCAGAGCGGCCAGCGCGCCCGATCGGCGCTCAGCGCCGCCGCCCAGGCGGACATCTGTTCCGCCAGAAAGTCCGACCCTATGCCCCGCCGGCGCGGTGTCGGCCGAATGAACGCTCGTCCCGCTGGGGCCGTTGCAACCGACGTCCCGCGCTGCGCGATTGGCCGGGGCGGGCGCCGTGGTCGCGCCTCGGGCGTCGCTGTGCTAGACACCGGGCGCACTCCCAGGCGCCGGGCGCCGGGAGGCCCGCCATTCAGGCTCCCGTTCAACCGCTCGCGCATGTGAAAGGCTTTCCATGTCGGTCGTCACCCGCTTCGCCCCCTCGCCCACCGGGTTCCTGCATATCGGCGGTGCGCGCACGGCGCTGTTCAACTGGCTGTTCGCGCGCCACCACGGCGGGCGCTACCTGCTGCGTATCGAAGACACAGACCGCAAACGCTCCACCCCGGAAGCCGTGGAGGCGATTCTCGACGGGCTGGCGTGGCTCGGGCTGAACGGCGACGAGGAGCCGGTGTTCCAGCTCTCCCGCATCGAGCGGCACACCGAGGTGGCGCATCAACTCCTGGAGAAGGGCGAGGCCTATCGCTGCTACTGCTCGCCGGAGGAACTGGAGCAGATGCGCGAGACCGCCCGCGCCGAGGGCCGCCAGCCGCGCTACGACGGCATCTGGCGCGACCGCGACCCGTCGGAGGCACCGGCCGGGATCGATCCGGTGATCCGCATCAAGGCGCCGCGGGACGGCGACACCACGATCGTCGACGCCGTCCAGGGCTCGGTCACCGTGCCAAATGCCCAGCTCGACGACATGATCATCCTGCGGGCCGACGGGACGCCGACCTACATGCATTCCGTCGTGGTCGACGATCACGACATGGGCATCACCCATGTGATCCGCGGCGACGATCACCTGAACAATGCGTTCCGTCAGGCGGTGATCTACCGGGCCATGGGCTGGGACGTGCCGACCTTCGCCCATATTCCGCTGATCCACGGGCCGGACGGCGCCAAGCTGTCGAAGCGGCACGGGGCGCTGGGCGTCGATGCCTATCGCGACATGGGTTATCTGCCCGAGGCGCTGAACAACTACCTGCTGCGTCTCGGCTGGGCCCATGGCGACGAGGAGATCGTGCCGCGGGACAAGGCGATCGAACTGTTCGACCTGGACGGCGTGGGCCGCTCGGCCTCGCGCTTCGATTTCGCCAAACTGGAGAACCTGAACGGCCACTACATCCGGGAGGCCGACAACGCCCGGCTGTCCGATCTGGTCCTGGAGCGCCTGCGGGCGGAGCCGGACGGCTTGGAACTCGACGCCGTGGCCGAGAACCGCATCCGCGCCGGCATGGAAGGGCTGAAAGCTCGCGCCCGCACAATCAAGGAACTCGCGGACAACGCGCGGTTCTACGCGGCGACGGTCCCGCTGAATTTCGACGAAAAGGCAAACAAGCTGCTCGATGCCGACGGCAGGAGCGTGTTGTCAGGGCTTGCGGAAAAGCTCCGTGGGCTTAATTCTTTCCAGGAGGGGGACGTTGAGCAGGCAGTGCGCTCCTTTGCTGAGACTCAGGAACTGAAGCTCGGCAAAGCCGCGCAACCCTTGCGCGCCGCCCTTACTGGATCAACCACGTCGCCGGGCATTTTCGAGGTTCTGGCGGTTCTAGGCAAAGACGAGTCGCTGAGGCGCATCGACGCCGTTTGCGGCACCGCACACTAGCGGATAGTATCCGCGCGCCGCCGCGCGTTCATCCTGGCCAACCGGGAGCGCGGCTTCGAAACAGGGGAATAAATGATGAGCCAGAGCAATACCGGCACGTTCACCCTCACCGATAACGCGTCCGGCGAAAGCTTCGAGCTTCCCGTGATTCCGGGCACCATGGGCCCGAGCGTGATCGATGTGCGCAAGCTGTATGCGCAGACCGGGCACTTCACCTACGACCCGGGCTTCACCTCCACCGGGTCCTGCGAGTCGGGCCTGACCTACATCGACGGCGATGTCGGCCAGCTGCTGCACCGCGGCTATTCGATCGAGGATCTGGCCGAGAAGTCCGACTTCATGGATGTCGCGCACCTGCTGCTCTACGGAGAGCTGCCGACCCAGAAGCAGAAGGAAAAGTTCGTCCACGACGTGACGTACCACACGATGCTGCACGAGCAGCTCGCGTACTTCTATCGTGGCTTCCGACGCGACGCGCACCCGATGGCCATCATGTGCGGCGTGGTCGGCGGCCTGTCGGCGTTCTACCACGACAGCACGGACATCCAGGATGAGCATCAGCGGATGGTCGCGTCCTTCCGCCTGATCGCCAAGATGCCGACCATCGCGGCCATGGCCTACAAGTACTCGGTCGGCCAGCCGTTCAACTACCCGCGCAACGACCTCTCCTACGCCGAGAACTTCCTCTACATGATGTTCGCGGTGCCGGCCGAGGAATATGTGATCAGCCCGACCGTGGCCCGTGCCATGGACCGGATCCTGATCCTGCACGCCGACCACGAGCAGAACGCCTCCACCTCCACGGTGCGTCTGGCGGGCTCCTCGGGCGCCAATCCGTTCGCCTGCATCGCCGCCGGCGTTGCCTCGCTGTGGGGTCCGGCCCATGGCGGCGCCAACGAGGCCGTGCTGAAGATGCTCGAGGAGATCGGCCATAAGGACAACATCCCCGAGTTCATCAAGCGCGCGAAGGACAAGGACGATCCATTCCGCCTGATGGGCTTCGGCCACCGGGTCTACAAGAACTACGATCCGCGCGCCAAGGTGATGCAGAAGTCCTGCCACGAGGTGCTGGAAGAGCTGAACCTGGACGATCCGCTGCTCGAGCTGGCCATGGAGCTGGAGAAGATCGCGCTGTCGGATCCGTACTTCGTCGAGAAGAAGCTGTTCCCGAACGTCGACTTCTACTCAGGCATCGTGCTGAAGGCGCTGGGCTTCCCGACCTCCATGTTCACCGTGCTGTTCGCCGTCGCCCGTACGGTCGGCTGGGTCGCGCAGTGGAAGGAGATGATCGAGGAGCCGGGCCAGAAGATCGGTCGTCCGCGCCAGCTCTACACCGGCCCGACCGAGCGCGAATACGTGGCGCTGGAGAAGCGCAGCTGAGCCTTCTCGACCTTCACCGATACGACGGCAAAGGGCGGCCTCCGGGCCGCCCTTTTTGTTCGCTCACCAAATCGCCTTAAGACGCGCTCTCCCCGGCCTCGTGCCGGGGCAAGGCCGGGGAGTGTGGAGGGATTTTTAGCGGAGCTTTAGTCCGCGACGAGTGCGTCGGCCTCTTCGCGAACGACCGTCAGCACCGCCCGCGCGGCCCGCACCGAGGGGTCCTCGCCGTCGACGGTGAGCATCCGGCGGATCGCCTCGCTCGCCGCCCCCTGCTCCGCCCGGGCGCGCGGGTCGTCGAACAGGCGCTCGATGGCCACGGTCAGGCGGTCTGCGGTGCAGTCCTCCTGCAGGAACTGCGGGATCACCCGCTTGCCCATCAGCTTGTTGGTCAGCACCACCGCCTCCGGGTCGACCAGGCGGCGGGCGATGGCCGCCGACAGGGCGTTGACGCGATAGGCCACCACCGTCGGAACGCCCGCCAGGCTCAGCTCCAGCGTCACCGTACCCGACGCCGCCAGGGCGACCGTGCAGGCGGCGAAGGCATCGGCCTTATGCCGGTGCTCGGTGACGATGCTGACCGGCGCGCGCCAGGTCTTCGTGCCCTCACGCACCGCGTCGGCCACGACGGAGACCGTGGGCAGCACCACCCGCAGGCCCTGGTAGCGGGCGGCGAGACGGTCGACCACATCGCCGAATACAGGTAGCAGCCGCTTCACCTCGCCCGGCCGGCTGCCTGGGAACACGCCCAGGACGGGGGCGCCGGCCGGCAGCCCGTAACGGCCCTTGAAGCGCTTGCCGTTGCCGTCCGGTGCCACGGAAGCCGGATGGCCGACGAAGGTGGTCGGCAGGCCGTGCGCCTCGAAATACGGCGGCTCGAAGGGGTACAGCGCCAGCAGGTGGTCGAGATACCTGGCGATCGCCTCGGCCCGGCCCGGCCGCCAGGCCCAGACGGTCGGCGGCACCCAGTGGATCAGTTTCGGCCCCTCGCCGGTCTTGGCCCGTAGCGCGTGCAGCCGCTTGTTCACCCGCATGGTGAAGGCCTTGCTGTCGATGGTCACCACGGCGGCCGGGTTGCGGGCGCGGATATCGGCGACGGTCTGGCGGATGCGGCCGAGCAGCTTCGGAGCCTTGGGCAGGATCTCGACGATCCCCATGACCGCCATCTCGCTGATCGGAAACAGGGTCTGCAGCCCTTCCGCCGCCATGCGGTCACCGCCAATGCCGGCCACCTCGACCCGCCCGCCTGTCTCGGCCCGCAGCGCACGGATCAGCCCGGCACCGAGCGCGTCGCCCGAGGCCTCCCCGGCGATGATGTAGATCAGAGGCACACCGGATTCAGCACCGGACACAGTACCCGACTCAGGGGTCACGTCTGCGCTCCATCGAAGGACATGGCGTGAAGGAACAGACCGGCGGCGTCGGCGGCGGCCACCGTCGCGTCGCGGTCGACGATCAAGGTCTCCAGCGCCTCCACCACGATGCCGGCGAACCCGGCGGCGGCAGCGTTGGCGATGGTGGCGGGACCGATGGTCGGCCGGTCCACCCGGTCGTTCTGCCCCGACTTGCGGCCCTTGACCAGGACCGGGCCGGCGCCGTCTCGACGCAGCTCTCCGGCGCGCAGAATCATCGCATCGGTGCCCTCCACGGCCTCCACGGCCAGGACCAGGCCCTCCTGGATCGCGACGGCCTGGCCGATATCGGCCCGCGCCAGCGTCCGCAGCACGGCGATGCCGCGGGCGGCATCCGCCAGGGCCCGGTCATCGGGTCCGGTGGCGGTGCGGGTGCCGGCCGGCATCAGGTAGCCGCCGAGCAGATCCTCGATGCCGACGACCCGCAGACCCTCGCGCTCCATCTCCTCCACGATCAGGGATAGCAGGCCGTCATCGCCGAACACCCGCGCGCCGGCCCGGGCGATGGCCGCGGTCGAGCGCAGGTCGAGCCGCAGGGAGGACAGGGACGGCCGCTTCATCGGTCCGGCCATGACCACCTCGCCGCAGCCGGCGGCATGCAGCGCCTCCAGGGTCTTGGACGTCGCGCCCAGGCGCATCCAGGCATGGGGCAGGCCTTCCACCGTCGCCGGGTCGGTCTGACCCTCGAACGCCACGACGAAGACCGGACGTCCTTCGCCCAGCACCGTATCGGCAATCCGGCGCGGCAGCGGACCGCCGCCGGCCAGGATCCCGAGACCACCGTTTGGATGACCAGCCATCACGCTCTCAGAGATCGTTGGCGTCTTCCGGTTGACAGATCTTGCGCGAGGAATCGGCCCGGATGAAGTCGACGATCTCCATGACCGGCGCCGACGACGTGAATTCCGCCGCAACCTCCTCCAGGCGCTCCTGGAAGGTGCCTTCGCTGGCGAACAGCAGGCGATAGGCCTTGCGCACGTCGTGGATCTCGTCGCGGGACAGGCCGCGGCGCTTCATGCCGACGATGTTGATGCCGGACAGCCGCGCCCGGTCGCCCATGACCGATCCGAAGGGAATCACGTCGCGCTCGACACCGGTGACGCCGCCGACCATGGCGTAGCGGCCGATGCGCGCGAACTGGTGCACCGCCGACAGCCCGCCCAGCACGGCGAAGTCCTGCACGGTGACATGGCCGGCGAGCGTGGCGTTGTTGGCCATGATCACCTGGTTGCCGACCTGGCAGTCGTGGCCGACATGCACGCCGACCATGAACAGGCAGCCGTCGCCGACCCGGGTGACCATGCCGCCACCCTCGGTGCCGGGGTTCATCGTCACGTGTTCGCGGATGACGTTGTCGGCGCCGATCTCCAGGGTCGAGGCCTCGCCCCGATACTTCAGGTCCTGCGGACGCAGGCCGATGCTGGCGAACGGAAAGATCTCGGTGCGCGGCCCGATGGTGGTGCGTCCGCCGACGACCACATGGCCGTGCAGCACGCAGCCGTCGCCGAGCGACACCTCCGGACCGACGATCGAATAGGCGCCGATCCGGACGCCCTCGCCCAGGCGCGCGCCGGGCTCGACCACCGCTGTCGGGTGGATCTGCGTGGCCACGGCCACCTCCTCAATTGTCCAGAATCATTGCCGAGTAGGTCGCTTCGGCCACCAGGACACCGTCCACCTTGGCCTGACCCTCGAACTTCCAGACATTTCCGCGATTGCGCAGTTTCTTCACATGGACCTCCATGCGGTCACCGGGCACCACCGGGCGGCGGAACCGGGCATTGTCGACCGTCATGAAGTAAACGAGCTTGCCCTCGGATTCCGGTCCCAGGGTCGCCACCACCAGGCAGCCGGCGGTCTGCGCCATCGACTCGATGATCAGCACGCCCGGCATGACCGGCCGCTGCGGGAAGTGCCCGGCGAAGAACGGCTCGTTGATGGTGACGTTCTTGATGCCGATACAGCCGACATTCGGCTCGATCTGGACGACCTTGTCGACCAGGAGGAACGGATAGCGGTGCGGGATCAGATCCATGACCCGCATCACGTCGATATCCGGATAGCCGCCGACCGGCTCGTTCACCGCATCACTCATGGTTCCTCCGCCTCACCCCTCATTCGTCGAACCGGGCGTCGACTTGCCCTGGCCCAGTCTCTTCAATGCCGCGATCTGCCGTCGCCACTCGCGTACCGGGATCGCCGGCGCTCCGCCATAGACGGCCCCGCCGGGCAGGCTGCGGTTGACGCCGGACTTGGCCGCGACCTGAACGTCGCTGCCGATTTCCAGGTGACCGGCGATGCCGGCCTGTCCCGCAAGAACCACGCGGTCGCCCAGTCTGGTGCTTCCCGAAATCCCGACCTGGGAGACGATGATGCAGCCGCGCCCGAGCACGACGTTGTGACCGATTTGTACAAGATTATCAATCATCGAGCCCCGGCCGATGACCGTGTCGGCATTGCTGCCTCGGTCGATGGTGGTGTTGGCGCCGACCTCCACGTCGTCCTCGATGATGACCCGTCCCAGCTGCGGCACCAGGAATGGCCCGCTGGCGTCCATCTCGAAGCCGAATCCGGGCTGGCCGATGCGCGCCCCGGGATAGATGAAGCAGCGCGCGCCGATCAGGGCGTGCGAAATCGCTGCGCCCGGACCGACCCGGGTGCCCTCGCCGATCTCGACCGCGTCGCCGATCACCGCGTTGGCCTCGATCCAGACGCCCTTGCCCAGCGCGGCGCGGGCGCCGATCACCGCCCCCGGCCCGACCGACACGCCCTCGCCGAGCGTCGCGGACGGGTCAACCACCGCGGCCGGATGCACCCCGCCCGCGGCACTCTCCGGCGGATGGAACAGGCGGGCCAGCTTGGCGTAGTTGCGGCGCGGCAGGGCGGTGACCAGGATCGCCATGCCGTCGGGCGCCTGGTCGGCAAATTCCGGGGTGACCAGGCAGGCGCCGGCCTTGGACGCCCGGAAACCGGCGGCATATCGGCGGTTCTCCAGGAACGCCACATCCTCCGGCCCGCCGCCCTCCAGGGTGCCGACGTCGCGGAACGCGCGGGACGGATCGGCCCCGCCGCGGAGCTCGGCGCCCGTCATCTCGACGATCTGCCCCAGGGTGAAGGGACCCGCTTCGTTGTGGAATCGGTTGTCGACCATCGTCTGTCGTCCTCCCTCCTGCCCGGTGTCAGTCCAGCGGCGGCAGCTCGACCGCAACGGACGGCAGCCGCTCGTTCAGCCGGCGCAGGGCCTCGTCGCTGAAATCCAGAGACTTCTCCGCTATTACGATGTGGTCCTTGAAAAGGACCACCTGGGCGCCGCGTTCGTCGGCGATTTCGGCGATCACCGAGACCAGCACGTCGCGCACCTTGTTCATGGCGTTGGTGAAGGCCTGGTCCAGGGCCCGGCGGCGCTCCTGGACCGATTTCTGCACGTCCGTCACCCGATCGCGGAACGCCCGCAGCCGCTGCTGATAGACCTCCGGCGCGAGGGTCGAGCGTTGCTGCTGCAGCTCCTGCTCGCTGGCCCGCAGCGCCTTCTCCTCCTCGGTAACCTGGCGCTGATAGGCCTGGCGGCGCTCGTTGATCTTCGCCTGGACCTCCTTGGCGGCGTCGGAGTTGCGCAGGGCGCCCTGCACATCGACGACCGCGATCGGGCTGCGGGCATCCTGGGCCAGCGCCGCGTCGGCGGCGGTCCAGCTCAGCGCGATCGCCGTGAACAGGGTCACCGCCGCATGGGTGAGCGACCGGACCATCATGCTCTCCTTCCCCGGCGGGCCGTTCCGTGCAGTGCCTCCCGCTCCTGGGGTCCCGTCCGCGGGCCCGGCACGATCAGAACCGCGTGCCGAAGCTCAGTCGGAACACCTCGGGAACGTCGAAATCTTCCTTCGCCACGGCTTCGGCCGCATCGACCCGGATCGTTCCGAAGGCCGTGGAGAACGACAGGCCGACGCCGACGGAGGCACGGATCGACGTGGCGTCCGCAATGTCGCTGCCGCTCTCGTCGACGCCCCACACGCTGCCGAAATCGGTGAACAGGAAGGTGCGCACGCCCAGATCCTTCGGCATGCCGGAGGGGAAGGCGAGCTCGATGGAGCCGACATAGTAGTTGTTGGCGCCCAGCGCGTCGTCCGTCGCCGTATCGCGCGGGCCGACACCGCCGCGCTCGAAGCCGCGGAAGGAGCTGGCACCGATGAAGAAGCGCTCGGCGATGGAGACGTCCTCGCCGAGACCGACGATGAAGCCGCCCTGGGCCAGGAAGGACAGGCCCCAGACGTCGTCGAACGGATAGTAGTAGCCGCCCTTGACCCGGGTGCGGAAGAACCGCTCGTCGCCGCCGGCGCCCGCCACCTCGGTGGTGAGCTGGGCGATGTAGCCGTCGCGCGGATCGAGGCGGTTGTCGCGCTTGTCGTAGGTCAGCGTCTGACCGACCTGGGAGACCACGCGCACGCCTTCCTGGTCCTGGATGAAGCGCGAGGCGTCGTCGTCGACGTCCTTAATCTCGGTCTGCTCGATCCGGTAGTTGATCTGCTGGGTCAGATCGGGCTGCAGCGTATAGGACGCGCGCAGCACGCCGCCGAACCGCAGCTCGTCATAGGAGCTCTCGTCCAGCTCGCGCTCGACCCGGAACAGGTCGAAACCGGCCGCGACGTCGCGGTCGAGGAAGTACGGCTCGGTGAAGGCCACGTCGAACTCGGTCGACCGGCCGGACGCAGTCACGCCGAAGCGCAGGTCCTGGCCCCGACCGAGCAGGTTGCGCTCGCGGATGCCGATATCGCCGATGATCGATTCCGCCGTGGAGAAGCCGATACCGAAGGAGATTTCACCGGTCGACTGCTCCTCGACCTCCACGTCCACCACCGTCCGGTCGGGCGCGCTGCCTTCGGAGTTCTTCACGTCCACGGTCTTGAAGAAACCCAGGTTGCGGACGCGCCGCTCGGACCGCCGCAGCTTGGCGGTGTTGAAGGCGTCGCCCTCCACCAGGCTCATCTCGCGCCGGATCACCCGGTCGAGGGTACGGACGTTGCCGTTGATGTTGATGCGTTCGACGAAGACCTTGCTCGCCTCGCCGACCTGATAGGTGATCCCGACGGTGCGGTTCTCCGGGTCGCGGTTCACCCGCGGGCGCACGTCGACAAAGGCATAGCCGAGGGTCCCGAGATAATCGGTGATGGCGTCGACCGTATCGTCCACCAGGGTGGAATCGTAGGTCTCGCCCTCCTCGGTCGCCACGAACTCGCGCAGAGCTTCCGGCTCCAGCCGCGGCAGCGAGACCTCGAAGTCGGTCGGGCCGAAGGTGTAGAGCTCGCCCTCCTCGACCGTGAAGGTCACCACGAAGGACTCGCGGTCCGGCGCCAGTTCGGCGACCGCCGACAGCACGCGGAAATCGGCGTAGCCGTTCTCCAGGTAGTAGCGGCGCAGCAGCTCGCGGTCGTAGCTCAGCCGGTCCGGATCGTAGGTGTCGTCGGAGCTGAGGAACCGATAGAACGCGTATTCCTTGGTCTGGATCACGCCGCGCAGGGTCGAGTCGCTGAACTCGCGGTTGCCCAGGAACGTGATGGTCCGCACCGGGGTCAGCTCGCCCTCGTCGATCTCGAAGACCAGATCGACCCGGTTCTGGTCCTGGCGGATCACCTTCGGCTCGACGGTCACCGCATAGCGGCCGGAGCGCTGGTAGATCTCGATGATGCGCTGGACATCCTGCTGGACGCGGGTGCGCGAGTAGACCAGACGCGGCCGGAGCTGGACTTCCCGGTCGAGCTCCTCGTCGTCGATGCGCTTGTTACCCTCGAAGGCGATGCGGTTGATGATCGGGTTCTCGGCCACGTTGATCACCAGGGCGTCGCCGTCGCGCCGCATGGTGACGTCGGCGAACAGGCCGGTCGCGTAGAGCGCCTTCAGGGAGCGGTCGAGCCGGTCCGAATCGAAACTGTCGCCGGGCTGAACCAGCAGGTAGGACCGGACCGTGGCCGGGTCGATACGCTGCGTCCCCTCCACCACCACGTCGGTGACGGTGTTGGCCGACGGGCTCAGGAACTGGGCCTTCGCCGCGGGGGCCGTTCCGAGGGCCAGGACAAGCGCGAGCGTCGCCACCTGGCTAAACCGGATCAATCGTGTGGGCAAGGTCGGTCCCCAGTGGTCAAGTCAGCACCCCGCCGGCTGGAACCGGCACTCAGATCATTCCCGCGGCTGCGCCCGGGAGCGCGACTATAGCCTCGCCCACCGGCGCCGCAAACCGTTGATAGTCGAAGCGGTTACCCGACCAGCGATCCGAGATAGCCGACGATGTCGAACCGCATCAGATCGTTCCAGGTCACGAACAGCATCAGCATCACCACCAGGCTCAGCCCGGCGATCGACGCCCATTCCTGCGCCCGCTCGCCCAGCGGCCGGCCGCGGATCGCCTCGAGCGCGTAGAACATCAGGTGCCCGCCATCCAGGATCGGCACCGGGAACAGGTTGATCAGTCCCAGATTGATCGACAGCACCGCGGTGAACCACAGGGTCATCACCAGGCCGCTCTGGGCCACCGTGCCGGACATCTCCGCGATCCGCAGGGGGCCGCCGAGCTCCTCGGTGCCGCGCACGCCGATGATCATCTCGCCGACCGCGTCCAGGGTCTGCTCGACGATCGAGACGGTCTCGGTGGTGGCCACCATGACGGCGTTCAGCGGATCGAGCTTCTCGATGGTGGTCTGGTTCGACTGGATGCCGAGCCGGCCAAAGGAGATCTCGTTGCCGAAGCGGTCGGTCTCGGTGACCGGATCCGGGGTGACCGTGATCTCCCGGGTGGCGCCGTCCCGCTCGACCACCAGCAGGATGGGCTGGCCCGGCCGCTCGAACACGATCCGGCTGAGATCGGTGAACCGGCTGACCTTCTTGCCGTCGGCGCTGACCACCCGGTCCTCGACCATGAGGCCGGCGCGCTCGGCGGCGGAATTTTCGATCACCGCGTCGACCACCGCCGGCGCGTAGGGGCGACCCTCGACCATGTACAGGCCGGCCAGCACCAGGATGGCGAAGATGAAATTGGCCGCGGGGCCGGCGGCGACGATCGCCGCCCGGGCGCCCAGGCCCTTATGGTGGAAGGACTCGCGTCGATCCTCCTCGCTGTAGCCGCTGTCGTCGGCCGCTCCGGCGCTGGCGGGATCGGCATCGCCGAACATCTTCACATAGCCGCCCAGCGGGATGGCGCAGACCTTCCAGCGGGTGCCGCTGGCGGCGTTCCAGCCGAACAGCTCCGGTCCGAACCCGATTGCGAACGCCTCGACCCGCACGCCGTTGCGCCGGGCCACGAAGTAGTGGCCCCACTCGTGAACGAAGACCAGCACGGTCAGAATCACGAGAAACGGCAATGCGTAGTCGGCGATGATATCGATCATACGAGTCCTGTGTCCCTAAACCGTCTCGCCCCCGCAGTCCGGCCCCTCTCTCCTGGGCACCGAACTTAAATCGCCGCCCCGGCATGCGCAATGGAGACGCCCGCGAAACCGGCGATCACCTCCCCGGCGACACGGCGACCCTCGGCATCGGCGGCGAACACCGCGTCCAGGTCGCCGATCTTCCGCGTGGGGCAGCGCTGCAGGGTCTCCTCGACCACCGCGGCGATCTCGGTGAAGCCGATCCGGCCATCGACGAAGGCCGCGACCGCCGCCTCGTTCGCCGCGTTCAGGATACAGGCCGCGTCGCCTTCCACGCGCAGCGCCTCGCGCGCCAGACGCAGTGCCGGGAAGCGCTCGGTATCCGGCGCGAAGAAGCTGAGCTGGCCGATCGCGGCCAGATCCAGCCGCTCGACCGGCGTGTCCATCCGCCGCGGCCAAGCCAGGCAATGGGCGATCGGCGTGCGCATGTCCGGCGACCCGAGCTGGGCCAGGACCGACCCGTCCACGTAGGAGACCATCGAGTGCACGACCGACTGCGGGTGCACCAGCACGTCGATGCGCTCCTCCGGCAGGGCGAAGAGGTGATGCGCCTCGATCAGCTCGAGCCCCTTGTTCATCATCGTGGCGCTGTCGATGGAGATCTTCACGCCCATCGACCAGTTCGGATGCGCCACCGCCTGGGCCGGGGTCTTGCGCGCCATCTCCTCGGTGGAGAGGGTGCGGAACGGACCGCCGGACGCGGTGAGGATGATCTTCTCGATGCCCTCGCGCCGGGCGTCGTCGAACACCTGGAAGATCGCGTTGTGCTCGCTGTCCACCGGCAGGATGCGACAGCCCGCCCGCTCCGCCTCGTCGGTGAAGAGACGGCCGGCGCAGACCAGCGATTCCTTGTTGGCCAGGGCCACGATGCCGCCACGCCGCACCGCCTCCAGGGTCGGGGCGAGCCCCGCCGCGCCGACGATCGAGCCCATGGTCCAGTCGGCATTCCGTCGCCCGGCCTCCAGCACGGCATCCTCGCCGGCCGCCGCCTCGATCCCTGTGCCGGACAGCGCCTCGCGCAGGACCGGCCAGGCGGCCTCGTCGGCGATCGCCACGAACTCGGCGCCAACGGCCCTGGCCTGCTGGGCCAGCAGGTCCGCGTTCGCGCCGCCGGCCAGCGCGGCCACGGCGAACCGGTCCGGCGTCCGGGCGATCAGGTCGATGGTGCTGGTGCCGACCGACCCGGTAGAGCCGAGAATGCTGATCCGGCGCACGCCGTCCTCCACGGGATCTACCACTGCAGAACGCTCCTCCCGCTCACCCACATGGCGAGCGCCACGACGGGCAGAACCGTCATCATGCCGTCGACCCGGTCGAGAATGCCGCCATGGCCGGGGATCAGACTGCCGGAATCCTTCACCTTGAAATGCCGCTTCACCGCCGATTCCAGGAGGTCCCCGGCCTGCGCGATCAGGGCGATGCCCATGGCCAGCGGCACCAGCGCGGCGCCGCGGGCATCCTCCAGCAGGAGCGTGAAGACGGTGGCGACCAGCATCGAGCCGGCCATGCCGCCGGCCAGCCCGGCCCAGGTCTTCGACGGGCTCACCTTCGGCATCAGCTTCGGCCCCCCGATGGTCCGCCCGGCCGCGTAGGCGCCGATATCGGTCGCCGCCACGCTGGCGATCACATAGATCACCGTCTCCAGGCCGAAATCGATATGCGAGCGCATCCACACCAGGGCCAGCGCTGGGAACACGGTGCCGATCACCGCCACGCCAACCCAGATCGGCCCGACGACCCGAAGCTGGCGGGCGAGCACGATCGAGATCGGCACCGCCACAGCAGCGCAGGCCACGCCGGCGGGGACATGGAACAGCAGGGCGATGACGAAGCACACCAGCAGGGCGACCGCGAGCACCAGCCGGGTGCGGTGGCGGTCGGACGGCGCCGAGATCAGTGCCCCCCACTCCCAGGCCATCACCCCGGCGATGAACAGGATGCCGATATCGAATGCGGAACCGCCGGCCCAGATCAGCAGACCGGCCGCCGGGACCAGAACCAGCGAGGACAGGACACGCTTGCGCAGGTCGCCGGAGCGGGCCGCGGAAACGGGTGCAGCCTCCCTTCCGTCGTCCTTGCCGGCCGTCATGCGATCACCTTCTATCCGGTTGCCCGACCATAGCGCCGGTCGCGGCGGGAGAACTCCTCCAGCGCCTCGACCAGATGCGCCCGATCGAAGTCCGGCCACAGAACGTCGGTGAATACCAGCTCGGCGTAGGCGATCTGCCAGAGCAGGAAGTTGGAGATCCGCCGCTCGCCGCTGGTGCGGATCAGCAGGTCCGGATCCGGAAGCCCGTCGGTATCCAGGCGGGACTGCACGGTCTCGTCATCGATCTCCGCAGGCGACAGGCTGCCGGCCGCCACGGCCTCGGCGATGCGGCGCACCGCGTTGGTGATCTCGCCGCGCGCGCCGTAGCTGAGTGCGATGTTCAGGCACAGGCCGCTGTTCCCGGCAGTGAGTTGCTCGGCGTTGTCGATCAGCGCCACGATATCGGCGGACAGCCGGGCACGGTCGCCCAGCATGCGGATGCGCACGTTGTTCTTGTGAAGCTCGGCCACCTCGCGCCGCAGGTAGTAGCGCAGGATGTTCATCAGCTCCGACACCTCCTCCTGCGGCCGGCTCCAGTTCTCCGAGGAGAAGCCGAACAGGGTGAGATGCGTGATGCCGAGCGACGGGGCGCAGTCCACGACCCGACGCACCGCCTTCACGCCCTCGCGGTGACCGAAGGTGCGCGGCATGCTCCGGGCGCGGGCCCAGCGGCCGTTGCCGTCCATGATGATGGCGACATGCAGGGGAGCGGCCGTCTCGCCGGCGCCGATGGAGGGTGCGGCATCCACCATCTCAGACCTGCATGATGTCCTTTTCCTTGGCCTCCAACGCCTCGTCGATCGCCTTGACGTGGGTGTCGGTCAGATCCTGGATTTCCTGCTCGTAGATGTGGCGGTCGTCCTGGCTGAGGTCGCCGTCCTTCTCCGCCTTCTTGAGCATATCCATGCCGTCGCGGCGCACGTTGCGCACGGCCACGCGGGCGGTCTCGGCGTATTTCGCGGCGATGCGGCTCAGTTCCTTGCGGCGCTCCTCCGACAGGTCGGGCAGCGGAATGCGGATGAGCTGGCCGTCGGACTGCGGGTTCAGGCCGAGGTCGCTGTCGCGAATCGCCTTCTCCACCGCCTTGGTCATGCCGCGGTCCCAGACCTGCACCGACAGCATCCGGGGTTCCGGAACGCTGACCGTGCCGACCTGGTTGATCGGCATCTTCGCGCCATAGGCGTCGACCATGATCGGGTCCAGCAGGTTGACCGACGCCCGGCCCGTCCGCAGGCCGCCGAACTCGCCCTTCAGGGCGGTCACGGCGCCGTCCATGCGGCGCTGGATGTCGTCGAGATCGGGTTCCGCCATCTTCTGCTACTCCGTAATGATCGTATACCGGCCCCTGGCGTGGACCACCTCGGCGAAGGCCCCGTTATTGTGGATGGAAAAGACCAGGATCGGAATCTCGTTCTCGCGGGCGAGCGAGATCGCCGAGGCATCCATCACCTTCAGGTCGCGCGTCAGCACGTCCATATAGCTCAGACGCTCGTAGCGCGTCGCCGTCGGGACCTTCATCGGATCGGCATCATACACGCCGTCGACCTTGGTCGCCTTCAGCAGCGCGTCGCAGCCCATCTCCGATGCCCGCAGGGCGGCGGCGGTGTCGGTGGTGAAGAACGGGTTGCCGGTGCCGGCGGCGAAGATCACCACCCGGCCCTTCTCCATGTGACGCATGGCGCGCCGCCGGATATAGGGCTCGCACACCGCGGCGATCGGCAGGGCCGACAGAACCCGGGTCTGGATGTTGCGGCGCTCCAGGGCGCTCTGCATGGCCAGCGAGTTCATCACGGTGGCAAGCATGCCCATGTAGTCGCCGGTGGCCCGCTCCATGCCGGCGGCCGCCGCGGAGATGCCGCGAAAGATGTTGCCGCCGCCGATGACGAGGCAGACCTCGGTGCCGGCCTTGGAGACCGACTCGATCTCGCCGGCCACCCGATCGACCATCTCCGGGTCGATCCCGTAGGAGAGGCCCCCCATGAGGGCCTCCCCCGAGATTTTCAGCAGGACGCGTTTGTAGACGGGCCCCGGGCCCTTGGCTTGATCGCCGGCCGTCTCCCCGCTTCCGTCCTCCGCCATGCGTCTCTCCTTGCCGCTATGGCGCTTGGGTCAGTGGGCGAGCGTTGCCGCAACCTCGGCAGCGAAGTCGCTTTCCTCGCGCTCGATGCCCTCGCCGAGCTGGACGCGGGCGAAGCCGGTCAGCTTCACCGGGGCGCCGACGGTCTTGGCGGCGTTCTCGACGACCTTGGAGACCCGGGTCTCGCCGTCGACCACGAACGTCTGCTCAAGCAGGACGACCTCCTGGTAGAACTTGCGCAGACGGCCCTCGATCATCTTGGCGATGATCTCGTCGGTCTTGCCGCTGTCGCGGGCCTGCTCGACCAGCACCGCACGCTCGCGCTCGATGGCGGCCGGGTCCAGATCGTCGGTGGACAGGCTCTGCGGGGCGGCGGCGGCCACGTGCATGGCGATCTGCTTGCCCAGCTCGTTCAGCTTGTCCTTGTCGCCGGTGGACTCCAGCGCGACCAGCACGCCGATCTTGCCCAGGCCCGGCTGGACCGCGTTGTGGACGTACGGGACCACCACGCCGTCGCTCACCGACAGCACCTGCGCGCGGCGCAGGGACATGTTCTCGCCGATGGTGGCGATGTTGTGGGTCAGCTGCTCCTCGACGGAGCGGCCCGTCTCCGGATAGGCCACGCCCTTCAGGGTCGCAATGTCCTCGCCATGGGACAGCGCCAGCTTCGTCACGGTCTCGACGAACGCCTGGAAGGTGTCGTTGCGGGCCACGAAGTCGGTCTCGGCGTTGATCTCCATGACCGCGCCCTTGGTGCCGTCGACGGCGGTGCCGACCAGACCCTCGGCGGCCACACGGCCGGACTTCTTCGCCGCGGCGGCCAGGCCCTTGGTGCGGAGCCAGTCCACAGCCGCGTCGAGATCGCCGTCGGTCTCGGTCAGGGCCTTCTTGCAATCCATCATGCCTGCGCCGGACTTCTCGCGCAGTTCTTTCACCAGAGCAGCCGTGACAGCCATGGTTACATCCTCGTCGCTGGTAAGGTTCCATGGCGGCGACCCTGCTGGCCGCCGCCTCGACTATGCCGTTGTCTTGTGCCGCGCCGGACGGGCCGGGCGACGGTCGTCAGATCAGGCGCTGGCCGGCTCGGACGCCGGGGTCTCGGCCTCGGCCAGAGCCGGCTCGACCGGAGCCTCGGCGCTCTCGCCGACATCGACGCCGGAGGCCGCGGCCTCGGCCTGGATGCCGCCGATCACGGCCTGACCCAGCAGCTCGGTGTAGAGCGCGATGGCGCGCATGGCGTCGTCGTTGCCCGGGACCGGGTAGGTGACGCCGTCCGGATCGCAGTTGCTGTCCAGGATGGCCACGACCGGAATGCCCAGCGTGTTGGCTTCCTGAATGGCCAGCGACTCCTTGTTGGTGTCGATCACCACCATGATGTCCGGCAGACCGCCCATCTCCTTGATGCCGCCCAGCGCGCGCTCCAGCTTGTCGCGCTCACGGGTCAGGCCCAGGGTCTCCTTCTTGGTCAGGCCGCCGACGCCGGCGTCCAGACGCTCCTCCAGCTCCCGCAGGCGCCGGATCGAGTTGGAGATGGTCTTCCAGTTGGTCAGCATGCCGCCGAGCCAGCGGTGGTTGACGTAGTACTGGCCCGACTGCTTCGCCGCCTCGGCGATCATGTCGGCCGCCTGGCGCTTGGTGCCCACGAACAGCACGCGGCCGTTGTTGGCGACGACGTCGCGCACGGCCTCGAGGGCACGGTGCAGCAGCGGAACGGTCTGGCGCAGGTCGAGAATGTGGACGTTGTTGCGCACGCCGAAGATGTACGGCTCCATCTTCGGGTTCCAGCGGCGGGTGTGGTGGCCGAAATGGACACCGGCCTCAAGCAGCTGGCGCATGGTAAAGGTAGGGACGGTCATGTCTTTCCTCGGGTTTTCCGGTTCAACCTCCACGAGCGATAGCCGAGACACGGTCTCGACACCGGAGCGGGCCGTCCGATCCGGCGGAAACCGGGGTCGGAGGAACGCGTGCTCGTGTGCGGATTTAAGCGGGCGTCTCTCTACAGGCTGCAGACCGGTTTTGCAAGAACGCAGAGCGCCTATTTCCCGCGCCGTATCCCTGGCCCTCGGCCTGTGCTGCGCCGCGGGTTCCGCCACCGCCGAGCCGCTGGGCGACAGGATCGCCGAATTCCTGTGCTATCCGCCGAGCGTCGAGCGCCTGGCCCTCGACCGGGCGGAGCGAGACCGCCTGCTTGCCGCCCCGCCCGTGAGCGGCGACTACCGCGACATTCAGGGCAGCGAGGCGCGGGCCTGGTTCGACGTTCTGGACGACGGCACGGCGCGCTGCCGGACCCCGGCCAATTCGGCGATGACCCTGTATTTCTGCGCCCCGGTCGCGCTCGAAGGCGACCATCTGCGAAAAACTACGCCGCGTTTATGTAAATTACCATAGACCCGGGCCGGAAATATCCTATCGTTGTACGGTTCAGACTGAGGTCTCCGTATGCAGCCCGTCATGATCTCCGACGCCCTGCGGTGCGACCGGATGCAGTCGCCGATCGTCCGGCAGGCCTATACCTATTGGTGCGGCAAGAAGCGGGGCCGCGCCCTGCCAGCCCGCGGCGATATCGATCCGGTCGAGATGCCCCGCGTGCTGCCCAACATCTCCCTGGTGGAGCGCGAGACGCCGAGCGGCCGCTACCGCTACCGGCTGCTGGGCTCGGCCCTGGTCGAGGCGCTGGGTCACGATCCGACCGGCCGTTATCTGGACGAGATCTACCCCGATTTCGAGCACAGCGAGAGCAAGCGCTACCGTGATCAGGTGTTCGAGATGGGCAAGCCGAGTCACCGGATCGGCCGGCCGTCCCTGCGCTTTCCGACCGACTTCTACACGGTCGAGCGGCTCTATCTGCCCCTGGCCGAGGACGGCCGCCGCGTCGACATGATGCTGGGCGTTCTGGTTTTCACCATGGATTCGCTGGAGGGGTGAGCGGGGGAAACGCTCGCCTCATCGGTCATTCTTTTCTTCCCGGCCCTGCGCCGGGGCCCAGAGCCTAGCCCGCTGGAACGGTCGGGACCGAACTCCGACGCTCCAGCACACTCCCTTCCTCGGTCCCGGCTCAGGGCCGGGAAAAGGTTGAGGAAGGTCACACGCCCCTAAACCGGCGGCGTCCAGGTGGTCTGCGGATCGAGCGGGTAGACCGGCCGCGGCAGCCCCTTCCAGTCGAAATTCGCCAGGTTCGGCGAGGTCAGCCCCGGCACGTCGACCTCGATGATCCGCTCCGGCGGGAACAGGTGCTGGAAGCCGGCGCGGAAATGGCCGCGGGACTTCACCACGATCGAGCGCGCGCCGACGACGTCCAGGCCCAGCTCCTCGATGAAGTCGGTGGACAGGCACTGCTGGCGCTTGGTGATGACGATCAGGGTGATGCCGTCCAGCGCCAGGATCGCGGTGTCCCCCAGGCTGACGCTCTTGCCCTCGACCATGCCGTAGCGGCCGACGAACTCGCCGTCATGCAGCCGCACGACCCGGGCGTCCCATTCCAGCGGATCGGAATAGTTGGCCGTCTCCTCGGTGTTCATCTTGGCCCGGAAGGAACCGCCCTCGCCCGCCGCCTGGGCCTGCTTCACCAGGGCCGGGTCGTAGAACACGGCGAAGACCGCCCCGTGCACGCCCGCCTCCAGGAACGCCTTGAGGATGTACGTTGTGTTGCCGCGCCCGCCGCCGCCGGGATTGTCGGCCGGATCGGCGAAGAGCAGCGAGGGCAGCACCTCGTCCGCCCCGACCGCCTGGGCCTTCGCCACCGCCGCGTCGAGGGCCAGCATGTTGGTCTGATAGCGCTCGTGCTCGGCCCAGCCGGCCTTGGCCAGCTCGATCGCCAGCGCCTTGGCATGGGCCGGATCGTTGCGGGTGGTGACGATCACCGTCATGCCGTTCTTCGGCGTGTCGGCGAAGGCGAAGCCGGAGACGATGGAGACGTTCATCACCCGCTCGTCCAGCTTGGTCTGACCGAGCCGGATCAGGTCGCCATAGGGATGCCCCTCGGCGGTGAGCTGGGTGACCGACGGGGCAACCAGCGGCAGCCGCACCCGGTACGCGGTCGGCTTAACCCCGGTGGTGAACATCTCGTCCATCAGCGTGGCCGCCTCCGCCCCGCGCTCGTAGATGTCCACATGCGGGTTCTGGCGGTAGCCGATCAGGATGTCGGCACTGTCCATCATGATTTCGGAGATGTTGCAGTGCAGGTCCAGGGTCGCCACCACGGCCACGTCCGGGCCGACGCAGCGGCGCACCAGGGCGAAGACCTCCCCGTCCGGGTCATGGGTGTGGGTGGCGGTCGCCCCGCCATGCTCGGCGATATAGACACCGTCCAGCTTGCCGGCGGCCTTCAGGCCCGCTTCGAACTCGGCGAGCAGCTCGTTGAAGAACGCCTCCTCCACCGGGCCGGCGGGCTGCGAAGCGGCATGGGTGACCGGCACCGGCTTCCAGCCGTCGCGGCCGTATGTCTCGTCCATCACCGCATAGAAGCCGCGGATGCCGTTATAGAGCGGCGACGGCTCCTGGCGCGCCAACTCGGTGATCTCGGCGCCGCGGTAATAGCCCCGCTGCTCGAAATCCCAGCGCTTGCAGGGCGGCGCGAAGGCGTTGCTCTCCAGCGAGAATCCGAGGATGGCGATGCGTTTCATGGGATTTCCTTGGCTTGGCTCGGCAGTCCGCAGCCCAGGGCGGACCGCAGCGGGACCGGCGGCAGGGCGCCGGTCGGGCTCGCGTCCATCATCCACCGAATTGCGGCCAGGGCAATCCTCGGAAGTCGGTCTGTGTCACCGTTCGTCGGTGGTCTGGGCGTCGGTGACGGGCGGCCGGGTCGCAGCGGCCGGCGGCCAGCTCGGTCCTGCCGGCTGCACCGGCGCCAGCCAGGCCCAGACCGGCAACCAGCGGGTGGCGTAGAACACGGCACGGCGGATCGGCTGCCAGAACGAGCCGAGCAGCAGAACACCGATTCCCAGCACCAGCAGGATCTGGGCGATCGAGCCGGACCAGCCGAGCTGCGCGGAGCCGAACGCACCGTACAGCACCACGCCCCACGCCAGGATCGACGACAGGATCAGGCTGCGCCGGTCGATGACGAGCGCGACCAGGGCCAGGGCGACGAGGCTGACGACGAGCAGCGCCCATTGCTGGGTCGATACGTCGATCACCCCGGCACTGTTGGTGACGATGCGAAGCGCCTGCGGTCCGACGACCCCCATGACGATGTAGGGGGCCGACACGGCATGCAGCCAGAACGCCGCATCGGACCGCCAGGTCAGGCGCATCCGGTCTCGAATATCCAGAGCGATGGCCGCGGCCAGGATGACCAGGCCGATGAGAACGGCCGCGGCTCTGAAGCCCCAGCCCGCGTCCGGCCCGCCGCCGATAAGGCTCAGAAGCGACAGCGAGGCGCAGCCCGCGAACAGGCCGAGCGCGATCGGCAGCTTGAACCTGAGGAAGAACAGGAGCGCGAGCAGGCCGAACGCATGCACCGTCCTGAACCAGTCGGAATTCCAGGCGAACTCGTCGGCCGGCGTCGCGGACGGGGCCGCCCACGCGGTGACCGCATGCAGGGCCGAGGCGAGCGGATCGACCAGGAACCCGGCTATGATCAGCAGCAGAACCAGTCCCGTCAGGGCCGAGCGCCGGCGCGGCACCAGGAGCTCAGCCAGAAGCCAGAACACCGCGCCCCCGGCCACCGCCTCGACGAGACCCCGCATGACCGGGTTGGCCATCAGTCCGCCGGACGCCGGATCCCAGATCGACTGCGACACCCAGGGCAGCAGGAAATGGACGGCGACCGAGACCAGCCCCACTCCGACGGAAATGAACACGTCGTTGAAGTCGCGGATCACCCGGAACCGCTCCTGCGGCCCCCTCGGGTCGAAGACGGGCCGCGCCGCCGCGAGGGCGAGAAGCCGCTGTTCCTGGTCCGGGCTGATGATCCCTTCGGAGACCGCCTCGCCCAGCAGCCGTGCGTCCAGCACCGCCTACAGATCCCGCACGTAGTCGATGCCCGGCAGCGCCTTCACGGCACCGCGCAGGCGGCTCGATACCTGATAGGCCTCGGGCAGCTTGATGCGCACGTCGCCGCGGGCGGTCGGGACCACCACATGGATCCGGCCGCGGCCCCTGCCCTCGTTCTGGATCAGGTTCTTCAGCGGCTCCAGCGGCGAGATGTCGTGCAGGAAGATCTCCAGTCCCGCCGCCGTGCGCTCCACCGCCTTGTCGAGCGGCTCCACCGAGGAGGCGAGCAGACGCAGGTTGTCGTCCTCGATCCGGGCGTCGGCGCGGACCAGCAGCGGCTCCCCCGCGTCCAGCAGGTCCCGGCAGGAGGCCAGCACCTCGGAGAACATGGTCACCTCGAACACGCCGGTCCGATCGGTAAGCTGGGCGAAGGCGAAACGGTTGCCGGATTTCGACGTCCGGATCTGCCGGCCGACCACGATTCCCGCCAGCACCAGCCGGGTCTGGCCGCCCTTGCGCACCGCCGCCGCATGAGCCTCGGTGGAGGACACCACCTCCAGCCGGGCGAGGCTTTCGGCATAGGCGTCGAGCGGGTGGGCCGAGAGATAGAAACCGAGCGCGTCAAACTCCTCCTTCAACCGGTCCATCTGCGGCCATTCCGGACGACTCTTCAGACGAATGTCCTGCTCCGGAGCCGCCCCGCCATCGACGGCGAACAGGCTCACCTGGTTGGACTTCCGCTCACTTGCCGCGAGGCTCACATGGCGGACGACAGTCTCAAGGCTTTCAAATAGTTCCGCACGGTTTTTATGAAGTTGATCGAAGGCGCCGGCCCGCACCAGATTCTCCAGAAGCCGCTTGTTCACCTGGGTCGGGTCGGCGCGGTCGGCGAACTCGGCCAGACTCTTGAACGGACCGTCCGCCTCGCGGGTCTCGACCAGCGCATCCATGGCAGAACCGCCGACATTCTTCACCGCCGCCAGGGCGTAGCGGATGCCGTAGCTGCCGTCGGCCTGCTTCTCGACCGAGAAGTCGCGGCGTGACTTGTTGATGTCGGGCGGCAGGAGCTCGATCTTAAGCTTCTGCAATTCCTGACGAAACACGTTGAGCTTGTCGGTGTTCCCCATGTCGTAGGTCATCGACGCGGCCAGGAATTCGACCGGGTAGTTCGCCTTCAGATAAGCGGTGTGATAGCTGACCAGGGCATAGGCGGCGGCGTGCGACTTGTTAAAGCCGTAGCCGGCGAAGGCGGCGATCTGGTCGAAGATGCCGCTGGCCTGGGCCTTGTCCACGCCCTGCTCGACGGCGCCGTTCACGAACTTCTCGCGCTGGGCGTCCATCTCCTCCTTGATCTTCTTACCCATGGCCCGCCGCAGCAGGTCGGCGCCGCCGAGGGTGTAGCCGGAGAGACGCTGGGCCGCCTGCTGCACCTGCTCCTGGTAGATCATGATGCCGAAGGTCTCCTTCAGCACCGGCTCCAGGACCGGGTGCATGTAGTCCGGCTGCTCCTCGCCGTGCTTACAGGCGATGTATTTCGGGATGTTGGCCATCGGGCCCGGCCGGTACAGGGCCACCAGCGCGATGATGTCCTCGAAGCGGTCAGGGCGCAGGCGGCGCAGCACGTCGCGCATGCCCGAACTTTCAAGCTGGAACACGCCGGTGCTCTCGCCCTTGGCCAGCATGGCGTAGGTCGGCCCGTCGTCGAGCGGCACCTGGGACAGGTCGATCTCGATCCCCCGCTCCTTCAGGTGGTCGACGGCCCGCTGCAGCACGGTCAGCGTCTTCAGGCCGAGGAAGTCGAACTTCACCAGGCCCGCCTGCTCGACCCATTTCATGTTGAACTGGGTGACCGGCATGTCGGAGCGCGGGTCGCGGTAGAGCGGCACCAGATGGTCCAGCGGCCGGTCGCCGATCACCACGCCGGCGGCATGGGTGGAGGAGTTGCGGTACAGCCCCTCCAGCTTCAGCGCGGTCTTGATCAGGGCGGCGACGTTCTCGTCGGCATCGCGCTGGGCCCGAAGCTCCTCCTCGGTCTGCAGCGCCTGCTCCAGGGTCACCGGGTTGGCCGGGTTGTTCGGCACCAGCTTGCAGATCCGGTCGACCTGGCCGTAGGGCATCTCCAGCACGCGGCCGACGTCGCGCAGCGCCGCGCGGGCCTGCAGCTTACCGAATGTGATGATCTGGGCGACCCGGTCGCGGCCGTACTTCTCCTGCACGTACCGGATCACCTCGTCTCGGCGGTCCTGGCAGAAGTCGATGTCGAAGTCGGGCATCGACACGCGTTCCGGGTTCAGGAAGCGCTCGAACAGCAGCCCCCAGCGCAGCGGGTCCAGGTCGGTGATCAGCAGCGAATAGGCGACGAGCGAGCCGGCGCCCGATCCGCGGCCCGGACCGACCGGGATGTTCTTGGCCTTCGCCCATTTGATGAAGTCCGACACGATCAGGAAGTAGCCGGGGAAGCCCATATGCTCGATGACCCCGAGCTCCATCGCCAGCCGCTCGCGATAGGGTTTCGCCGCCTCCACCCGGGCCGCCTCGTCCATCTCGGCGGTGTAGACATGGGCCGCGAGCCGGCCCTCCAGCCCCTCCTCCGCCTGGGCCCGCAGCTCCTCCGCCTCGGTGCGTCCGCCCTCGGTGTCGAAGCGCGGCAGAATCGGCGCCAGCTTCTCCGGCATCACCGCGCAGCGCTTCGCGATCACCAGGGTGTTGTCGATGGCTTCCGGCAGGTCGGCGAACAGCTCGCGCATCTCCTCCGCCGTCTTGAAGCGGTGATGCGGCGTCACCCGCCAGCGCTTGGGATTGCCGATTGTGGTGCTCTGGGCGATGCAGAGCAGCACATCCTGCGGCTCGTGCATGCCCGGATCGGCGAAGAACACGTCGTTGGTCGCCACCAGCGGCAGGTGCCGGGAATAGGCCAGCTCGATCAGCGGCCCCTCGATCTGGTTCTCCTCGTCCAGGAAGTGCCGCTGCAGCTCGATATAGAGCCGGTCGGGAAACAGAGCCTGGAGCCGGCTCAGCATGGCCTCCGCATCGCTGCGGCGACCCTCCAGCAGCAGCCGGCCCACGCCGCCCTTCAGGCCCCCGGTGAGCCCGATCAGGCCTTCCGTCCGTCCCTCCATGTCGTCCAGGGAGATCTGCGGCGCCTCCTCCCCGGTGCCGTCGAGGAAGGCCTGGCTGACCAGGCTCATCAGATTGCGGTAGCCGGCCTCGTTCTGGGCGATCAGGGGAAGCTGGTCCGGCAGAACGTCCCGGCCGCCCACGACCCGGAGCCCGCGCCGCTCGGTATCGACCGGGCGCCGGATGTTGAGCTGCACGCCGACGATCGGCTGCACGCCCTCGCCCGACGCCGTCACCGCGAATTCCAGCGCGCCGAACATGTTGCCGCTGTCGGTCATCGCGACCGCCGGCATGTTGTTCTGCTTCGCCAGCTTCACCAGTTGCTTGGCGTGAATCGCCCCCTCCGCCAGGGAATAGGCGGAATGCACACGGAGATGGACGAAATCGGCGTGGGTCATGCGGGAGCCTCCGGAGGAATAGCCGATCTTCCCACGCCAACGCGGCCGGGTCACCCGGGTCGATCCAACCGAAGCAGGTCGCCCCGTTCCGCCCGGCCCGGACCGCCGTCCGGTGCCGGGAATCGCCGCCGGTCCGCCGCCTCGCACCGGAAGGTCAAGTCGAATTGGATAAGCCTAAAATTCTATCTAAATCTCCGAGACGCTTATGTTTTTTTTCGCATCGGGGCACTGAAGTTAAGACAGTTTTAAGTCTCATAGGCGGATGATGAGGTTCAAACGTGTAGAGGTATTTGCAGACATGTCCGTCGCAGAGACCAGCGAGCCCCCGAAGACACCGTCTGATATCCAGGCGGTCTTCCGCTCCCATGCAGCCTATCTGCGTGGCGAGCCCGGCGGCCGGCGCTGCCTGATCAAGTCGGCCAAGTTCGACGGCCGCAAGCTGGACAACATCAATCTGCACCAGGCCACGCTGTCGGGGTCGACCTTCACCCGCAGCTCCCTGGAGGAGACCGATCTTTCCAACGCCGACCTGTTCGCCTGCGACTTCTCGGCGGCGAACCTGCGCAATGCCTGCCTGAACAAGGCCGACCTGCGCGGCGCGAATTTCACCCTGGCGAATCTGTCCGGGGCCAAGCTGCGCGCTGCCGATCTGCGTCCCGGCCACATCCTGCAATGGGGCGAGGAGGTCAAACGCGTCTCCAGCCTGGCCGACGCCAATCTCGACGGCGCCGACCTGACCGACGCGAACGTGTCGGAGGCCAACCTGGCCATGGCCAGCGCCAAGGGGGCGGTGTTCCACGACGTGGTGCTGCACGCGGTCAACCTGGCGGGTGCCGACCTGTCGGGCGCCGATCTGACCGGCTGCAACCTGAAGAACGCCAACCTGACCGGTACAAATCTGGACGGTGCCGATCTCAGCGGCGCCAACCTGACGGACGCGAACCTGCGCAACGTCGATCTGTCGAAGGCGAATGTCGAGACCGCCAACATGATGGGCGCGATCCACCGCGACAGTCAGCGGCCGCTGCCGGGCGAGATCGAGGTCATGCTGCGCGAGCACAGCAAGTGGATCGCCAGCAACGGCGCGATGGGCGAGCGGGCAAACCTGAAGGACTACGACCTCACCGAGCTGGACTTCTCGAGCTGCGACGTGCGCGGCGTCTGCTTCGACGGCGCGAACCTGAAGGGCGCCGCCTTCGTGCGCTCCGAGCTGTTCCTGACCTCGTTCCAGGGCGCCAACCTGGAGGATACGGATTTCTCCTTCGCCCGGGCTTCCGGCACCAACTTCGCCGGCGCCGTCCTGGCGGGCGCGGTGTTCATCAGCACCCGGGTCGAGGATGCGGAGATCATCGGCCCGGACGGCCACAAGACCGGCCGCAGCCTGTTCGCCCGCTTCCGGGGCGCGGATCTGCACGGTGCCAATTTCGCCGGCTGTGTGCTGGACGGGGCCGATCTCTCCGACGCCGACCTGACTGGCGCCAAGCTCGAGTTCGCCAAGATCAAGCGGGCCCGCGGCCTGGACTGAGAACGCGTCGAGCAACGTCGCACGATCGGATGATGCCATCGGGTCGGGTGAGGTTGCTTCCGCCGGGATCGGTCAGAACACGGTTTGCCCGCCCGAACGCGCCGCCATGAACGGATCGACGTCTACAGGGTCCGTTCGACCAGCCGTCCGTCCCTGAGTTCCACCACCCGGTCCATCTGCGCCGCCAGGTCCAGGTTATGGGTGGCGATCAGCGCCGACAGTCCGGTGCCGCGCACGATGTGGGTGAGCTGGGCGAAGACGTCCGCCGCCGTCTGCGGATCCAGGTTGCCGGTCGGCTCGTCCGCCAGCAGGACCCGCGGTACGTTGGCGATGCCGCGCACGATGGCGACCCGCTGCTGCTCGCCGCCGGACAGCCGGGCCGGCCGGTGGGTCGCCCGCTCGCTCAGCCCGACCATGTTCAGCAGCTGATCGGCCCGCTCCCGCGCCTCGCGGCGCGACAGGCCAGCGATCATCTGCGGAATCATGACGTTCTCGCGGGCCGAGAACTCCGGCAGCAGGTGGTGGAACTGGTAGACGAAACCGATGGTGGTCTGACGGAAGCGGGTGCGCTCGCCGTCGCCCAGCTCGGCGCAGTTGCGTCCGCCGACCAGGACCTTGCCGCTGGTCGGCTGCTCCAGCAGCCCGGCGATGTGCAGCAGGGTCGACTTGCCGGCGCCAGACGGTCCCACCAGGGCGACGATCTGGCCCTCGTTCAGGGTCAGGTCGATGCCGCGCAGGACCCGCAGGGACTGGTCGCCCATGCCGAAGACGCGGGTGACGCCTTCCAGCACCAGGGCCTTGCCGTCCTTGCCCGCCTGTCGCGGTGCCGGCGGCGGCGTCAGCGGCTCATTCATAGCGCAGGGCCTCTACCGGATCGACGCGGGCCGCGCGCCAGGCCGGATAGATGGTGGCGGCGAAGCTCAGCCCCAGGGCCATGGCGATCACCACCACGACCTCGGTGGGATCCATCTTCGCCGGCACGTTGGTCAGGAAGTAGATCTCCGGCGGGAACACCGAGGTGCCGAATACCGTCTCGACCCAGTCCTGGATCGCATGGATGTTGATCACGAACAGCAGGCCGAGCACCGCGCCGACGACCGTGCCGAGCACGCCGATGCTGGCCCCGGTCATGAAGAAGATACGGGTGATCATCCCGCGCGAGGCGCCCATGGTGCGCAGCACCGCGATGTCCCTGCCCTTGTCCTTCACCAGCATGATCATCGAGCTGATGATGTTGAAGGCGGCGACCAGGATGATCAGCGTCAGGATCAGGAACATGACGTTCCGCTCGACCTGCAGCGCGTTGAAGAAGCTGCTGTTCTGCTGCTGCCAGTCGCGGAAATACACTTCCGGCGGCAGCGCCTGCATCATGTC
Organism: Candidatus Endolissoclinum sp.; assembly: GCA_965228445.1. GTDB lineage: Bacteria > Pseudomonadota > Alphaproteobacteria > Thalassobaculales > Thalassobaculaceae > Thalassobaculum. The sequence goes on from OZ245813.1 coordinate 1,196,357, forward strand.
GAGCCGGACTTCCTTCAGCGAATCCGGATCGACCGTGAAGATCTCCAGCGCGTTCACCGAGTCGCCCTTCTGGAAGAACACCTGGGCGGCCTCCAGCGGCATGTAGACGAAGCTGTTGTCGTATTCGTACATGCCGACCTCGAACAGCGCGACGACCTCATAGGCCTTCATGCGCGGCATGCTGCCGACGACGGTGACGGCGGAGCTCGGCGAGATCAGGGTGACCCGGTCGCCGATCCGCAGGCCGAGCCGGTGGGCCAGACGGGACCCGACCACCACCGAGTCCTTGCCCTCGAAGGCGTCGAGCGAGCCTTCCTTGATGTTGTCGGCGATCAGCGGCTTGGCCTTCAGGTCGCTCGGCCGCATGCCGCGCACCGCGCCGCCGGACGCGACGCCGTTGGCGGTCAGCATGGCCTGACCCTCGACCTGCGGGGTGACGCTGAACACGCCGGGCACCGAGGCGGCTTCCACCACGAGCTGGTCGTAGTTCTCGATCGATCCGTCCACCGCGTAGACGCCGGCATGGCCGTTCAGGCCCAGAATCCGGCCGATCAGCTCGGCCCGGAACCCGTTCATCACGCTCATGACGATGATCAGGGTGGCCACCCCAAGCCCGATGCCGAGGAGAGAGAACCCGGCGATCACCGAGATGAATCCCTCCTGGCGGCGCGCCCGCAGGTAGCGCATCGCCACCATCCGCTCGAAAGCACCGAAAATCATGCCCGCCCTCTGTGTGCGGCGCGCACTGTCGGCGCCATATGCGGCGAGATCGTGGCGTGCGGCATCGTTCCCGGGCCGCCGGTCAGCCGGCGAACCGGTTCAGCGCGGCCTCCGGCGACATCTCCTCGCGCTCCCCGGTCTTGCGGTTCTTCACCTCGACCACCCCGTTGCCGAGGCCGCGCGGTCCGACCACGATCTGCCAGGGCAGCCCGATCAGGTCCATGGTCGCCAGCTTGGCGCCCGGCCGGTCGGCGCTGTCATCCATCAGCACCTCGACCCCCGCCTTGCCCAGCTTGGCGTACAGATCTTCCGTCGCCGAATCGCAGGCGGCGTCGCCGACCTTCAGGTTGACCAGACCGATATGGAAGGGCGCGACCTCCTCCGGCCAGACGATGCCGTTCTCGTCGTGGCTGGCCTCGATGATGCCGCCGACCAGGCGGGACACGCCGACGCCGTAGGAGCCCATATGGACCTCGGTCTCCTTGCCGTCGGCCCCGGCGACCTTGGCGCCCATCGGCGCGGAGTACTTGGTGCCGAAATAGAAGATGTGGCCGACCTCGATGCCGCGGGTGTTCACCAGATCCGCCGGGTCGACCGGGCAGTTGGCCGGGTCGTGCTTCTCGTCGGTGGCGGCGTAGCGCGCCAGACAGGCATCGACGATCGGCTGCAGGTCGCCCTCGTAGTCGACACCGGCCGGCACCGCGTCGGTGGTCAGCCAGTCCTTGTGGCAGAACACCTCGCTCTCGCCGGTCTCGGCCAGGATGATGAACTCGTGGCTCATGTCGCCGCCGATCGGGCCGCTGTCGGCGGCCATCGGGATCGCCTTCAGGCCGAGCCGGTCGAACGTCCGCAGATAGGCGACGAACTGGCGGTTGTAGGCGAGGCGCGCGGCGTCCTTGTCCACGTCGAAGGAATAGGCGTCCTTCATCAGGAACTCACGCCCACGCATCACGCCGAAGCGGGGACGCACCTCGTCGCGGAACTTCCACTGGATGTGATAGAGCCGGCCCGGCAGTTCCTTGTAGCTGCGCACATGGGTGCGGAAGATGTCGGTGATCTGCTCCTCGTTGGTCGGCCCGTAGAGCATGTCGCGCTCGTGCCGGTCGGTGATGCGGAGCATCTCCTTGCCGTAGTCGTCGTAGCGACCGCTCTCGCGCCACAGGTCGGCCGGTTGGATGGTCGGCATCAGGACCTCGTTCCAGCCCGCGGCGTTCTGCTCCTCGCGCACGATCTGCTCGATCCGCTTTAGCACCTTGAAGCCGAGCGGGAGCCAGGAATAGATGCCGGCGCTGGACTGCTGCATCATCCCCGCCCGCAGCATCAGACGGTGGGACACGATCTCCGCCTCGCGGGGCGTGTCCTTCAGGGTCGGCAGGAAATAGCGGGACAGGCGCATCGAGTTCCTCGGCAACTACATACATGGCGCCGTCGGGCGCGGGTCTGCGCGCGCCGGCGAAAGAGCCCGGGCACGGTGCGGCGCACTCTAGAAAAGCGCCCCTGCCCTGTCCAAGGGAAATCCCGTCCCAGGGCGGACGTCACGAAGGCTCGCAGGTCGGTCGGATGGGAAGCCGCGTCGGCGGCCCGAGGGTCTCAGACGCCGCGCAGGCCGAAGTTCAGCAGCGAGATCCAGAACCGCTCGAGATCGCGGTAGGAGGTGCTGGCGGTCTTCAGGTTGCCCGCCTCGACCGGCACGCCCGGCAGCGCCTTGGCATGGCGCTCGAACATAGCGTCGATCTCCTTGCACAGGGACAGGCCCTTGTCCGACAACCGCACGCGGATCGAACGGCGGTCGTGGGTCGAGCGTTCCTGCACCAGATAGCCGTTCTCGACCATCTTGCGGACGTTGTAGGAGACGTTGGAGCCCAGGTAGTAGCCGCGGTTGGTCAGTTCGCCGACCGTCAGCTCCTCATCGCTGATATTGAACAGGATGAGCGCCTGGATGTTGTTGATGTCCTCGACGCCGATGCGGTCGAGCTCGGTCTTCACCACTTCCAGGAACTGGCGGTGGAGACGCTCGATCAGCTTGATCGCGTCCAAATACTCGCGGCGGAGGTCCGTCACATCATCCGTCATTGTCATTGCATATCCCGCCGCAACTCGCCCCTATAACCGATACCATTGGAGAAGCGCACCCATCAACGGGTCTAGACCAACACGTCTACACACGCAACTCGTTTCGCTGAATTAGAAATCTCCGTCGCCCCGGATCATCTTGATGATGCCGGAGAAGTCCGTCTCGGCATGGCCGCGGTCGACAAAGTCACGGAACAATTGCATCGCCTCCGCGCCCAGCGGCGTCTGGGCGTGAACCTGCTCGGCGGCGTCCTGCGACAGCCCCAGATCCTTCAGCATCATCGCCGCGGTGAAGCCCGGCTTGAAATCGCGGTTCGAGGCCGCCGTCTCGGTCAGCCCCGGCACCGGGCAGTTCACGGTCATCGACCAGCTCTGACCCGAGGATTTGGAGCTGATGGCGAACAGCTTGGCGGTGTCCAAGCCCAGCTTTTCCGCCATGGAGAACGCCTCGCACTGGCCGATCATGTTGATCGCCAACATCATGTTGTTGCAGATCTTCGCCGCCTGGCCGTTGCCGCTGCCGCCGGCATGGACGATGGTCTTGCCCATCGCCTCCAGGATCGGTTTGGCGCGCTCGAACGCCGCGTCGGTGCCGCCGACCATGAAGGTCAGGGTGGCCGCCGCCGCACCGGTGGTGCCGCCGGAGACCGGTGCGTCGACCATCTCCAGGCCTTTGCCGGCGGCGTCGGAGGCAACCTCCCGGGCCGTCGCCACATCGATGGTCGAGCAGTCGATCAGCAGGGTCCCGTCCGCAACCTTTGGCAGAATCGACTCGCCGTAGACCTTTTTGACCTGCGGCCCGGCGGGGAGCATGGAGACGACGATCTCCACCGAATCGACACACTCCTCGGTCGAGCCGGCCGCCGCGCCGCCGGCCGCCTCCAGAGCCTTGCGCTGGTCATCCGACAGATCGAACCCGCGCACCGTGTGCCCGGCCTTGATCAGGTTGGTCGCCATGGGCAGGCCCATGTTGCCGAGGCCGATGAAACCGATCGTCGCCATGCTGTCCCTCCCGAGGACCCTATTGTCGTTGACGCAGTCGCGTGTCGGGCATGCTCAAGCCTGCCCGGCCCGCGGTCAAGCCAGGGACCAGTCCCCCTGGGGCGGTGCGCTGAAATGCGCCGCGACGATGTCGCTCCCGACCTCCGCCAGGGTGGCCGGCTGCCATTTCGGCGCATGGTCCTTGTCGACCAGCACCGCGCGGATGCCCTCGTAGTAGTCGTGGCCGGCCATGCAGGCCTGGGACAGCCGATACTCCAGCAGCAGCACCTCGGCCAGGCTGGACGCCTCCTTGCCGCGGCGCATCAGCTCCAGGCTGATCTTCATGCTGGTCGGCGACTTGTGCAGCAGGTTGTCGCGGGTTTCCAACGCGAAATCGGAGCCCTCCGCCGACAGGGCGTCGACGATCCCCTCCACCGTGCTCGCCTTGAAGCAGCTGTCGATCACGCCGCGATGCGGGGCGAGCGGATCCTCGCCGGCCGGCTCGGCCAGGCGCTCCAGAACGTCGTTCACCGCCTGACGGCCGCCCGATCCGGCGGCCATCGCCGAGGCGACCTGCGCCTCGAATCCCTCCAGCCGGCTCGACGGCACGAAATGGGTGCCGATGCCCAGCGCACAGGCGCCGGCTGCATCCAGCCGGGCGCCGGTCAGCGCCAGATACGTGCCGGTCTCGCCCGGCAGCCGGGGCAGGAACCAGCCGCCGCCCACGTCCGGGAACAGGCCGATCGCCGTCTCCGGCATGGCGAACATCAGCCGTTCGGTGACGATCCGGTGCGAGCCGTGGATCGACACGCCGACCCCGCCGCCCATGGTCACGCCGTCCAGCAGCGCCACGAACGGCTTGGAGAAGGCGTGGATCTGGTGGTTGAGCCGGTATTCGTCGAAGAAGAACCACTTGGAGAGTTCAGACGGCTCGCCGCCGTTCTGCTCCTTGACCGATTTCCACACCGCGCGGACGTCGCCGCCGGCGCAGAACGCCTTCTCGCCCTCGCCCTTGATCGCCACGGCGCCGATGGCGTCGTCGTGCTCCCACACGTCCAGCTTTGCCGCCATCTCCTTGACCATGCCGTGGGTCAGCGCGTTCAGCGCCTTGGGCCGGGTCAGCTCGACCGTCGCCAGGCCGCCATCGGTCGAAAACTTGATCTCGTCGCTCACATCCGTCTCCGGGTGGGTCAGGTGGGGTGGTGTCAGTCGGCCAGCAGCTTGCGGGCGATGATCACGCGCATGATCTCATTGGTCCCTTCCAGGATCCGATGCACGCGCAGATCCCGCAGCAGCCGCTCGATCGGATAATCCCTCAGGTACCCGTAACCGCCATGAAGCTGCAATGCCTCGTCGACGATCCGGTAGCCGATATCGGTGGCGAAGCGCTTCGCCATGGCGGCGTGCTGGGTCGCCTCGGGCGATTTCGCATCGAGACTGGCCGCCGCCCGGTGCACCATCAGACGGGCGGCCTCCAACTCGGTCGCCATGTCGGCGAGGCGGAACTGGGTCGCCTGGAAATCGGCAATCGCCTGGCCGAAGGCCTTGCGGTCCTTCACATAGGACAGCGACGCCTCCAGCGACGCCCGCGCGCCGCCGAGCGAACAGGCCGCGATGTTGATTCGCCCGCCGTCTAGCCCGGCCATGGCGATGCGGAAACCCTGGCCCTCGGCCCCGACCAGATTCTCCGCCGGCACCTTGCAGTCGTCGAAATTGACCATGGCGGTCGGCTGGCTGTTCCAGCCGAGCTTCTTCTCGTTCTCGCCGAAGGACAGGCCCGGCGTGTCCTTCTCCACCAGGATGCAGGAGATGCCCCTGGCCCCCTCCTCCCCGGTCCGGCACATGACCGCATAGACGTCGCTGGTGCCACCGCCGGAAATGAAGGCCTTGCCGCCGTTCAGCACATAGTGGGAGTTGCCGACCTTTTCCGCCCGGGTCTTGAGCGCCGCCGCGTCGGAGCCGGCTCCCGGCTCGGTCAGGCAGTAGCTGGCGATCTGCTCCATGGTGGCGAGCTTCGGCAGGAAGCGCTGGCGGATCTCGTCGCTGCCGTAGCTGTCGACCATCCAGGCGACCATGTTGTGGATCGACAGGAAGGCGGCCGTCGACACGCAGCCGGCCGAGAGTTCCTCGAATGCGATCGCGGCGTCCAGCCGCCCGAGCCCGGACCCGCCCACATCGTCGCGCACATAGATCGCGCCGAGGCCGAGTTCGGCCAGTTCCTTCAGCACGTCGACCGGGAAATGCGCGGTCTCGTCCCATTCGGCGGCGTTCGGTGCCAACCGGTCGGCGGCAAAGGAACGCGCCATGTCGCGGATCGCGTGCTGCTCTTCACTGAGTTGGAAATCCATCTGCGTCCCTCCTGCGGGCTGAGGCCCCGGTTGCGCCCCCCGGCTGCCACCCTGCGCCTCTTCGTCTACGCCGGTACCCGGATTATAGACGGTCTGGGCTTACCGATCGCGGCGGCGCGGGATAATCTGAACCGCTTTCGGACAAGTCAACGGTGCCCCAAGGTCAACCGGACCCTGCCGCCGTTGCATCGCAAGATGGGTCGCTTACACTCCGGCGCAACAACAAGACGAACGAGGACGCCATGCCCTTCAACGGCCGCCCCAAGACCCTGATCGCCCCGTCAACCGGCTACCCCACCACCCGTCTGCGCCGCCCGCGCCAGGCCGACTGGTCGCGCCGGCTGGTCGCCGAGAACGCGCTGAGCGTGAACGACCTGATCTGGCCGGTCTTCGTCCATGCCGGCGACGAGCCCCGGGTTCCGGTGGAGAGCATGCCCGGCGTCGTGCGCTATTCCGTCGCCGAACTGGCCGAGGTGGCCCGCGAGGCCGCCGATCTCGGAATCCCGGTGATCGGCGTGTTTCCCTATGTGGAAGGCGACCTGAAGGACGCCCAGGGCAGCTATGCGGTGGCCGACAACAACGTGGTCTGCCAGGCGGTCGAGGCGGTGAAGAACGCCGTGCCGACCCTCGGCGTGATGTGCGACGCCGCCCTCGACCCGTTCACCAGCCACGGCCATGACGGGCTGCTGGAGGACGGCTCCATCCTGAACGACGAGACGGTGGAGATCCTGGTCCGCCAGTCGGTGCTTCAGGCCAGTGCCGGCTGCGACATCATCTCGCCGTCGGACATGATGGACGGCCGGGTCGGCGCGATCCGCAAGGGCCTGGACGAGGCCGGGTTCCAGAACGTGCTGATCATGTCCTACGCGGCGAAATACGCCTCGGGCTTCTACGCGCCGTTCCGCGCGGCGGTCGGGTCGGCCTCGACCCTGGGCACCGCCTCCAAATCGACCTACCAGATGGACCCGGCCAACACCGACGAGGCCCTGCGCGAGGTGGCCCTGGACATCGCCGAGGGCGCCGACATGGTCATGGTCAAGCCCGGCATGCCCTATCTCGACATCGTGCGCCGGGTGAAGGACACCTTCGGGGTGCCGACCTACGCCTACCAGGTCTCCGGCGAGTACTCGATGATCATGGCCGCGGCCGAGCGTGGCTGGCTCGACGGCGAGCGGGCGATGATGGAGAGCCTTATGGGCTTCAAGCGCGCGGGGGCGGACGGGATCCTGACGTATTTCGCGATCGAGGCGGCCAAGCGTCTGAAGTAGGGGGGCGCTTCTTCTCTCCCCTCAGCACCTTACCACCTTCCCACGCTCCCCGGACTAACGACGCCTGATGACCGGCTCGCCCCGGAACAAGTCCGGGGAATGTGAGGGAAAGTAGGGTTCACACCCCCGCCAGAAACCGCACCGCTTCGGCGTCCGACCACACGCCGTCCGGCCCGTGGAACCCCACATGGCCGCCGTGGCGGGTCAGGGTCGCCTGCACCGCCGGGCAGGCCTCCCAGTCCACCGCCAGATACCCTTCTTTCGGGATCCAGGGATCGTCGAGCGCGTGGATCACCCGGGTCGGCACCGCGATCCGCGCCAGGAAGCCGGCGGCCGAGTTCCGGGCGTAGTAGTCGGCCGCGTCGGCAAACCCGTTACACGGCGCGGTGAAGGCGTCGTCGAAGGCGATCACCGAGCGTGCCGCCGCCAGCCTCTCCCGCTCCTGCGGCGACAATCCACCGGGGACCGACGCCGTCTCCGCCCGCATCGCGGCGAGCAGGTGACGGTGATAGGCGGTGTTGCGGGGAACGGTGAAATGGCGGGCCGTGCCCATCAGGTCGACCGGAGCGGAGACCGCCACCGCGCCCCGGATCCCCGTCTCGGCACCGAACTCCGCCACACCCTTCAGCAGCATGTTGGCGCCCAGTGACCAGCCGATCAGCGCCACGCCGTCGCGCGCGGCGCTTCCGTTGCCCTGGAGCCGGTCGATCACCGCCGCCAGATCCTCGCTGCGGCCCGAATGGTACTGCTGACGGCAGAGCGGCCGGCTGGCCCCGGCGCCGCGCAGGTTGAGCCGAAGGGTGGAGAAGCCGGCCTCCAGGAAGCGCCGCGCCGCACGCCGCATATAGATGCTCTCCGCATCCCCCGTCAGGCCGTGGATCAGCACCGCGAGCGGCCGCCCGGCTACCGGGTTCGCCGGCCGGTCCAGCAGGCCGATCAGCGTATCGCCGGTGCCGTCCGGCATCTCGAAGGACAGGGTCTCCGTCGACACCGAGGGCACCGGTTCGTCCGGCCGCACGATGAAGTCCCGGAGGGTCTGGAGATCACCGCCGATCCAGGGAAACCGCTGGCGGAACGGCTGGACGCCGATCTCAGCCGGCATCGGCGACGGCGTCCTCCTCCGCTTCGTCCTGGTCGAAGGAGCGCAGCCAGTCGTGAATGACCTTGATCTGCTCCTCGGTCATCAGCGAGGGGGCATGGCCGACGCCGGGGAACTCGACCAGCTCGGCTTTGGGGCCGGAGCGGGTCATCCGCTCCGCCGTCTCGCGCGTCAGCACGTCGGAATGCTCGCCGCGCAGCACCAGGGTGGGACAGCGCACATTGTCCCACACGTCCCACAGCTTCACGTCCGGCATGTCCTCGGTGAAGACATCGCCGATCGCCGGGTCGTAATGCAGCGCGTAGGTGCCGTTCTCCTGGCGGATCGCGGAATGCAGGGTCAGGTCGGACCAGGCGAGATCGTCCGGGATGCCGAAATCGGCATAGATCTCCTTGAAGTACTCCGCTGCCTCCTGGAGCCTGTGGAAGCGGGGATCCTCGCCCACCCGAGCACCGATGCGGGTCAGCGCCGCGCCGGGGATCACCGGCCCGACGTCGTTCAGGATCAGCCGGCGGATCGGCGATTCCTCGCGCGCCGCCAGCATCATCCCGATCAGCCCGCCCATGGAGGTGCCCACGAAGTCGACCTCCTCCAGACCGCGATACTGGAAGAACGCGTCCATGTGCTTGAGATAGGTGGCGTAGTTGTAGTCGCCCTTGTCGGCCAGCCAGCCGGAGCGCCCGCGGCCGGCGATGTCGACTTCGACCACCCGGTAGTCCTTGGCCATGGCGATGGCCAGCCGGTCGAAGTCACGACCGTTGCGGGTCAGGCCGTGGACGCAGACGACCACCCGGTCGCGTGGCCGGTCGCCGAAATCCTGAAACGCCAGCCAGACGGTGCCGTTTCGGTCGGTGTAGGGAAAACTGCCAGCGCTAGGACGCATGGTCGGAAACCCGATGCACTTTAAGGACGTTAGGCAGTGTCGGGCGGTTCGTCGGCAAGTTCAACCTGTGCGTCGGCGAAGAACCCGTTAAATCGTGTCGCAAGGGCGGCTCCATAGGCTCCGATCTGCCCGACCTCGATCCAGTCGCCCTCGGCCACGTCGGCCGGCAGCCTGAACGGCGTCGGCAGCAGGTCGTTGCCGTCGCAGGTCGGTCCGAAGATGGTGAAGTCCTGCAGCGGCGCGTCGCTGATCCCGCCATTGATTCCCTCCGGCCGGATCAGTCGGGCAGGTAAACGCACCCGCGACCAATACGGTTCCGACAGGTTGCCGTAGACGCCGTCGTTCAGATACAGCCGGTCGCCCTTGCGCAGGTGGACCTGGCACAACATCGAACAGCCGTCGGCGACCAGGGCGCGGCCAGGCTCACACAGCAGCGCGACATCCTCGTCTATCCCGGCCTCGCGCCGCCCCTCGATGATCTCGGTGACGAAATCCTCCAGCGGCGGCACCGGCTGTCCCGCATAAGCGACCGGGAACCCGCCGCCGACATCGATCTCCCGCACCTCGGCCTTGGTGCCGCGCCAGACATCGGCGATCACCGCGAAGGCGGTGCGGAAGGCCCGCGGGTTGAGGCATTGCGAGCCGATATGGAACGCGATGCCGGCCTGCAGCCCCTCCTCCGCGACGCGGTCGAGGATCTCGACCGCCTCGGCCTGGGTGGCGCCGAACTTGATCGACAGTTCGAACGCGGCCCCGCCGCCCGGCGTGGCGACCCGGACGAAGATCTTCAGGTCGCGCCGCTTGGCGACCTGCAGCACCTTCTCCAGTTCGGCCATGGAATCGACGCAGTAGGTCGACACGTCATAGACCCGGTCGGCGGCCAGGATTGCGGCGCGGCTCTTCACCGGATGCATGAACAGGGCATCGGCATCGGGCAGCCGCTCGCGCACGGCGGCGATCTCCGTCAGCGAGGCGGTATCGAAGGCGGTCACCCCGGCCTCCGCCAGCCAGCCCAGGACGCGGGGCTCGATGTTGCACTTCACCGCATAGACGACCTTGCCCGGGAAGGTGTCGACGAAGTGCCGGGCCACGGCGCGCACCTTGTGCGGCCGAAAGCAGTAGACCGGATAGCTCGGACGCAGGGCTGCGGCGAGCGCGGTGGCGTCACTGAAGCGGCGCCGGCTGCGGGTTTCCGTCGCTGGGGTGTCGGCCAATGGAAGCTCCTCTCCAGTCGCTGCGACCGCGACGTCAACCGATATGCAGACCTGCAAAAGCACACAGGGCGATGATCACCGGGGAGACAGGTCTCCCCTATGAAACCGTTGGGCGGCTGAAACGTTCCCTGATCAGTTTTCACCCAACCAGGAGCATCCACGATGTCTCAATCGAGTCAATCGGCCCAAGCCTCGAAGAACGCGGAAGCCCAGGCGGCCCGCGCCTCCGAAGCCTCCGTCGAGGAGCAGCTCCGCGTGCTGCGCCAGGACCTCAAGGGTCTGTCCGACGCCGTCTCCTCGCTCGCCAGCCACAGCACCGAAGCCCTCAAGGACGGCGTGCGCCAGAAGGCGTACGAGACCGCCGACCGCGCCCGCAATGCCGCCTATCAGGCCCGCGACCAGGCCGAAGAGGCGCATCAGAAGGTCAACAGCGTGATCGAGGCGAATCCGACCACCTCCGTGCTCGCGGCGTTCGGCGTCGGCATGCTGCTCGGCATGTGGTCGCGCCGCTAGGCCGGTCCCCATGCTGTCCGGGCTTACAGCCATCGCCCGCGCCGAGGCCGCCCTGGCCTTCCGGCGCGGGCTCATCGCGTTCGCGGGCACGACCCTGCTGCTCGGTGCGGTCGGCCTCGGCCTGTCGGCGGCGGTGATCGAGACCAGCACCCATGTCGGGCTCGCCGCGTCTCTGGGCATCTGGGCCGGCGTGACCTTCCTGGTGTCCGTCGGCGTGCTGATGATCGCCGGCAGCCGGCGCCGCTATGTCCATCCGGCCGCCTCCCGCACCGCGCTGGGCAGCCTCACAGGCGCCCCGCCGCCCGTCGGCGCCGGGCCGGTACCGGGCACGGCGTCCTCCGCCGCGGTGCAGGACGCCTACCGCCTCGGCGAGCAGCTCGGGAGTTCGATCTCTCCGGTCCTGGTGATCGGCGGTCTGGTCGCCCTGGGGCTCATCTCCGGCCGCAAGCGAGGCTGACACCGTCCGACCGCGCACGACCCACCCCAAACGACGAACCCCGGTCACCGCATGTGACCGGGGTTCTTTTTTGTCTGCCGCAGATCGATCGAGGACGCGGAAGTGGACGGTCGCCTGCCCGGCGCGCGCCGCGGCTCCGGCTCAGTCGTCCAGCTCTTCCTCGTTGGCGTCCTCGACCTCTTCCGTCTCGCGCCAGCGGCGCAGGGCGGAGAGAACGACCACGGCGGACGGTACCGCCAGCACGCCGCCGATCGTGCCCCACATCCAGGCGCCGAACAGGACCGCCAGGATGATCACGACCGGGCTGGTATAGAACCGGCTGCTCATGACCATGGGGATGACGACGTTCTCCTCCACAGCGTTCACCGCGAAGACGATGGCCGGCGGGAGGAAGCACATCTGCAGGGTGTCGAAGGTGACCAGGCCGCCGACGAACGACATCACCGCGATCAGGAACGGCCCGATGAAGGGCACGAAGTTCGCCACTGCGATGGCACCGCCCCAGGTCGCCGGCGCCGGCATGCCGATCGCCCAGAAACTGAGGGCCGTCACCAGCCCCACGCCGGCGGAGATGGTGATCTGGATGAGGAAGTAGCTGCCCACGTTGCGCCGGATCTCCCGGGCGATCTGGGCCATCCGGTAGCGCTCGCGATAGGTGGCGAAGAAGGCGATGCCGCTGCGCAGCAGCCATCGCCGCTCGCGCAGGAAGAAGAACGAGACGATCGCGGTGGTCAGGATCTGGATCACCACGAAGGGCGCGCCGCCGAGCACCTGGCTGAGATAGCTGCCGTCGGTATCGACCACGATCTTCGGCTGGTCGCCGTTGGACAGGTTGGCCGCCTCGCCCACCTTCTCAGTCGCCTTCTTCACCTCCTCCATCGTCTTGCTGATCGGGAACAGCTTGCGTTCGGCCTGCTCCGTCAGCTCGCTCAGGCGGTCCTGCCAGTTGTCGGCGGCGGGAATGAGGATCCACAGGATGCCTGCCACCACGCCGGCGGCGATGATCATCGAGATGAAGGCGGCAAAGCCCCGTCCCAGCCCGGCATGGCGTTCCAGGAAACGGGTGATCGGGCTCAGCGCAATAGCCAGCACCGCACTGCCCAGCACCGGGGCCAGGAACGGCTCGGCCTCGCGGAAGAAGAAGATCGTTGCCACCGCAGCCAGAATCCAGAGCGGGACCAGCAGCCGCCGGTCGCCGATGACCGAACTTATCGCGTGACCGAAATGCTCGTGGACAGCCTTCGGGCTGGGGGTCTCGAGTTCTGACAAGGCCGGCTCCACTGTGCTTACGGACGGCCGAAAGGGGGGCGCGTCCTTGTGAGACATCGATCGGGCCGGCTCAAGCCGCTAGCATGCGCCGCAGATCCCGCCCATGAGAGGCAACGCAGAATGACGATGACGGTTCTCCTCGCCCTTCATATTGTCGCCGCCACGATCTGGGTCGGCGGCATGTTCTTCGCCTATGTGGTGCTGCGGCCGGCGGTCGGAGGCATCGAGCCGGCGCCCGAACGGCCCCGCCTGTGGCGCCGCGTCTTCCACCGCTTCTTCCTGTTCGTGTCCGCCAGCGTGCTGGTCCTGCTGGCGACCGGCTATGCCATGATTTTCCTGGTGTTCGGCGGTTTCGCCGGCGGAGGCGTGCACATCCACATCATGCACGGCGTCGGCCTGGTCATGATCCTGCTCTACGGCCACCTGCGCTTCGCCGTCTGGCCGAAGTTCCGCAACGCGGTGGATGCGGGCGACTTCGAGCAGGCCGGCCGGCGGCTGGCGCTGATCCGCAAGATCGTCCACGTGAACCTGGCGCTTGGGATGATCACCATGGTCGTCGCCGCGACCGGTCCTTACTGGCCGTAGCCGGCCAGACCTGCAACCGGGGCCGGATCAGCGCCCGGACGCATCCGGCCGCCCCCTGGCAGACCCCGGGTGCAAGTGCTATGTCCGTACACGAAGCGGCCACGGGCCGCGCCTCCTCTCACTCGTCCCATGGATTGCCCGATGGCCCTTGAGCAGCCGAAATCCGTCGATGCCACCCTGGAGCTTCTCGGCGCCGGCAGATACGTCGCCGACCGCTCCCTCGCCACGGCCCTGCACCTGGCGCTGAGCCTGGGCCGGCCGCTGTTCCTGGAGGGCGAGGCCGGGGTCGGCAAGACCGAGATCGCCAAGGTGCTGAGCGAGACCCTCGGGCGCAAGCTGATCCGCCTGCAATGCTACGAGGGCCTGGACGTCTCCTCCGCCGTCTACGAATGGAACTACGCCCGCCAGATGGTGGAGATCCGCCTGGCCGAGGCCGCCGGCGGGGCCGACCGCGACGCCCTGGCCAAGGACATCTTCGACGAGCGCTTCCTGATCAAGCGCCCGATCCTGCAGGCGCTGGAGGCCGACGAGGGCGGCGCGCCGGTGCTGCTGATCGACGAGCTGGACCGCACCGACGAGCCGTTCGAGGCTTTCCTGCTGGAGGTGCTGTCCGACTTCCAGGTGACGATCCCCGAGCTCGGCCCCCAGGTCGCCAAGACCCCGCCGATCGTGATCATCACCTCCAACCGGACCCGCGAGATCCACGACGCGCTGAAGCGCCGCTGCTTCTACTACTGGGTCGACTATCCCTCCGCCGCCCGCGAGCTGGAGATCCTGAAGGTGAAGGCCCCCGGCGCGCCGGAGGACCTGTCGAAGCAGGTCGTCGCCTTCGTCCACGAGCTGCGCAAGCTGGACCTGTTCAAGGTCCCGGGCGTGGCCGAGACCATCGACTGGGTGCATGCGCTGGTGCAGCTCGACCACCTGGCGCTGAGCCCGGAGGCGATCGAGAACTCGCTGGGCGTGCTGCTGAAGTACCAGGACGACATCGCCAAGATCCAGGGCCACGAGGCGACGCGGATCCTGAACCAGATCAAGGCGGAGCTGGCCGGCGCGGCGGCGGTCGCGTAAGGGGCCGGTCATGCCCGACGATCTCAGCCCGCCCGACTACTCCCTGCCCGATGCCGGCGGCGAGGGCGGCGGCAAGCTGATCCAGAACATCATGCATTTCGGCCGCACCCTGCGCGCCGCCGGCCTGCCCGTGGGGCCGGGCAAGGTGCTCGACGCGGTCGAGGCGGTGCGGGTCGCCGGCATCACCAACCGGCGCGACTTCTACTGGACCCTGCACGCGGTCTTCGTGAACCGCCGCGACCAGCGCGAGATCTTCGACCAGGCCTTCCACGTGTTCTGGCGCAACCCGCGCCTGCTGGAACGCATGCTGCAGATGATCCTGCCCGAGTTCCGCGGCGAGGCCGACGAGGAGCGGGAAAAGGGCCAGGAGATGAACCGGCGCCTGGCCGAGGCGCTGAAATCCGAGAACCCCGGCGCCGGCGAGAGCCAGGAGCCGGAGGAAGAGGAGATCGAACTCGACGCGGCGATGACCTGGTCAGACCGGGAATTGCTGCGCGAGATGGATTTCGAGAAGATGACGGCCGAGGAGGTCCTGCGCGCCAAGCAGGTGATCCGCGACATGCGCCTGCCGATCGCCGAGATCAGGACCCGCCGCTTCCGCCCCTCCCCGCACGGCCTGCGCGTCGACCTGCGCCGCACCATGTCGGCCACCATGCGCTCGGGCGGCGACGAGATCGCCCTGCAGCGCCGCAAGCAGCGCACCCGGCGGCCGCCGCTGGTGGTGCTGTGCGACATCTCCGGCTCCATGAGCCGGTACTCCCGCATGCTGCTGCATTTCATGCACGCGATCACCAACGACCGCGACCGGGTGCACACCTTCCTGTTCGGCACGCGGCTGACCAACGTCACCCGTTACCTGCGCAACAAGGACGTGGACGAGGCCCTGGAGCAGGTCGGCGACGTGGTGAACGACTGGTCCGGCGGCACACGCATCGGCCACTGCCTGCACGAGTTCAACCGGTTCTGGGGCCGCCGGGTATTGACCCAGGGCGCCATCGTCGTGCTGATCACCGATGGGCTCGACCGCGAAGTCGGCGCCGGTCTGGCCGGAGAAATGGACCGACTGCACAAGTCGTGCAGACGGCTGATTTGGCTCAATCCCTTGTTGCGCTACGATGGTTTCGCCCCCAAATCTCAGGGGGTGCGGGCTATCCTTCCCCATGTCGACGACTTCCGGCCGGTCCATTCGCTCGATAGCCTGGAGCAACTGGCGGAAGCCATCGGCCAGCCGTCCCTGCGCCGGCGCGAGGGGATGGACGACTGGCTCGCCGAACTGCGCCGGGTCGAGGACGAGGCTCGACAGCAGGCTGAGTAGATCCGGACATATCCGACCGTGGAGGGCGCATTCATGACCGATCCGACACCGTTCGCCAGCATCGACGACGTGCTGGGCACCGCCGAGGGCTGGCTGTCCGAGGGGCGCAAGGTGGCGCTCGCCACCGTCGTGAAGACCTGGGGCAGTTCGCCCCGCCCCGTCGGCTCGCGCCTGGTGATCGACGGCGACGGCGCCATGGTCGGCTCCGTCTCCGGCGGCTGCATCGAGGGCGCGGTCATCAAGGAAGCCTTCGAGATCATGCAGGGCGCCGACGCGCGGCTGATGGAATTCGGCGTCAGCGACGAGCAGGCCTGGGATGTGGGCCTCGCCTGCGGCGGCAACGTCCAGGTCTGGGTCGAACGGATGGAGGCCTGAGCGATGCGCGCCGATATCTTCTCCAAGCTGCAGACCGCGCGCCGGTCGAAGACACCGGTCACCCTGGTCGACGGCCTCGACGGCAAGACTCAGGCCCTGGTCTATGCCGATACGGTCGACGGCGACCTGCCGGAAGCCGTCGTCACCGAAGCCCGCGACCGGCTGCGCGACAACAAGAGCGGCGTGGCCGAAGTGGGTAGCGGCCGCTGGTTCTTCGACTGCCTCAACCCGCCGCTGCGGCTGATCATCATCGGCGCGGTGCATATCAGCCAGACCCTGGTGCCGATGGCCGCCATCGCCGGCTACGAGGTGATCGTGGTCGATCCGCGGGCCAGCTTCGCCACGGCCGAGCGCTTCCCCAACGTCACCCTGATCGACGACTGGCCGGACGAAGCGATGGAAGCGCTCAAGCCTGACAGCCGCACGGCCGTGGTCACCCTGACCCACGACCCGAAGCTGGACGACCCGGCCCTGGAGATCGCGCTGAAGTCGGACGCCTTCTACATCACCTGCCTCGGCTCCCGGCGCACCCATGCCAAGCGGGTCGAGCGGCTGAAGGCGATGGGCTTCGACGATGCCACCATCGGCCGGATCTACGCCCCCGCCGGGCTCGATATCGGCGCTGTCTCGCCGGCCGAGATCGCCCTGTCGGTCCTGGCCGAACTGACCGCCGTCCTGCATGCCAAGCCGATCGTGGCCGCCGCCGCCTGAGCGACCGCGACCGACGCCTTTGGAGACCATCGCCCGTGATATTCGGTGATACCCCGCTGGATCAGGCCGAGGGGGCCGTGCTGGCCCATTCCCATCGCCTCGAGAAGCGCAGCCTGAAGAAGGGCCGGGTCCTGGACGGCGACGACGTGGCGCTGCTGCGCGATGCCGGCTTCGCCAGCGTCATCGCCGCTCGGCTGGAGGACGGCGACGTGTCCGAGGATGCGGCCGCCGACCGGCTGGCCGCAGCGCTGGCCGGCGACGGGACGACGGTCAGCGCCGCCTTCACCGGCCGCGCCAACCTCTACGCCAAGACCGCCGGCGTCGTGCTCTACGACCCGGTGCGGCTGGACGCCTTCAATCTGGTCGACGAGGCCATCACCCTGGCCCTGGTCCCGCCCTATCAGGCGGTCGAGGAAGGTCAGATGATCGGCACGCTGAAGATCATCTCCTTTGCGGTCAGCGGCGACCGGGTGCTGCTGACCGAGGAGATCGGCCGCCGCGACCAGCCGATGGTCCGGCTGCAGCCCTACACGGCCACCCCAGTCGGGCTGGTCCAGTCCCGTCTGTCCGGGACCAAGGAGAGCGTGCTCGACAGCACCATGGAGGTGACCCGGGCCCGCCTGCACGGCATGGCCAGCGAGATCTGCCACGAGGTGCGCTGCGACCACACCACCGCCGCCCTGGCCAAGGCGATCGACGAGACCATGAACAAGGGCGCCCGGCTGGTGCTGGTCTCCGGCGCCTCGGCCGTGGTCGACCGGCGCGACGTGGTGCCCGCCGCCATCGAGCAGGCCGGCGGCATTGTCGAGCATTTCGGCATGCCGGTGGACCCGGGCAACCTGATGCTGATCGGCCGCATCGGCGACATTCCGGTGGTCGGCCTGCCCGGCTGCGCGCGCTCGCCCAAGCTGAACGGCTTCGACTGGGTCCTGCAGCGGCTGATCGCCGGCGTACCGGTCGGTCGCACCGAGATCGGCCGGATGGGAGCCGGCGGCCTGCTCAAGGACATTCCGACCCGGCCCATGCCCCGCTCCCGCCGGCGCGCCGGGTCGGGCGAGAGCGACACCGTCTCCGCCCGGGCGCCGAAGATCGCGGCGATCGTACTCGCCGCCGGCCAGTCGCGGCGGATGGGCGCGGAGAACAAGCTGCTGGCCCAGTTGGACGGCAAGCCGATGGTCCGCCACGTGGCGGAAGCCGTGGCCGCCTCCAAGGCCTCGTCGATGACCGTGGTGCTCGGCCACGAGGCCGACACGGTGCGGGCGGCGCTGGCCGACCTGAAACCGTCCTATGCCTATAACCCGGACTATGCCGAAGGGCTGTCGACCTCGATGAAATCGGGTCTCGCCGCCGTCGGCGAGGAGGTCGACGGGGTCGTCATCTGCCTCGGCGACATGCCGATGGTCAGCACGGCCATCATCGACCGGATGATCGCCGCCTTCGACCCGGTGGAGGGCCGCGCCATCGTCGTGCCGACCCGGCGCGGCAAGCGCGGCAATCCGGTGCTGTTCGCCAAACGGTTCTTCGAGGAGATGGCCCGGGTGTCCGGCGATGTCGGCGCGCGGCATCTGATCGGCAACCACGAGGACCTGATGGTCGAGATCGAGGTCGACGACGAGGCGGTGCTCACCGACATCGACACGCCGGAAGCGCTGGCGAAGGCCCGGGGAAAGAACGGGGGGACGGGCTGATGAACGACGCACTGTATCAGGACGAGATCGTCGCCCTGGCCCGGACCGGGCGTGCCCTGCCCCGGCTTGACGCGCCGACCGTCACCGCCAGGGTCGACAACCCGGTCTGCGGCGACCGCATCACCGTGGACCTGACGATCGAGAACGGCACCGTCACCGCCGTGGGCGCCAAGGTCCAGGGCTGCGCGCTGTGCCAGGCGTCGGTCGCGATCATCGCCGACAACGTGATCGGCCAGAAGCCGGACGTGCTGCCGGAGGTCGCCCAGGCGGTGGAGGCCTATCTCGCCGGCAAGGCGGACCTGCTGCCCTGGACGGCGCTGTCCGCCTTTGCGCCGGTCCGCGCCGCCAAGTCGCGCTGGGAATGCGTCATGCTGCCGTTCCGTGCGGCCAACAAGGCGCTGACGGAAACGGGCTGACGGTCGAGCGTTCGTCCGCCGTGCGGCCGGAGATCAGCCCAGGATGTCGAGAGTGGACTCGAACAGCTCGTCGGCCGTCCTGATGGTGGCCAGATTGGCCTCGAACTGTTTCTGCGCGGCGATCTGATCGACCGCTTCACGCTCGAGCGAGACGTTCGGACGGTTCACCAGACCCTCACCATCCGCATCCGGCGCGTCGGGGTCGTAGCGCTGCACAGAGACCGGATCGGCGAGCTGCTGGGTGGAGCGCACCCCGCCGGTCGCCGTCGTGCTGTCCACGGTCCGCTGGGTCCGGAACAGGCTGTTGCCCTCGGCATCCGTCGCTTCGGTCGTGCCGCGGGGCGCCGCCACGCTTTCCAGATTCGCGACGTTCGACGCCGAATTGTCGAACCGCCGGGTCGCCGCGGTGGCCCCGCTCAGGGCGCTGTAGATGCCGTTGGTGATCGCCATTCGGATATCCTACCAGCCATACCGCATCCACGCTACCGCACCGCCGGTTTAGATCGGGTTAACGCACCGCGTTCGCCAGGATCGTCACGGCCGCCGTCGGCCGTTATCATGGGGCGGCATTCACCCCCTGCGGAGCGGCCGATCCATGCCCCTGGCGAGGACCTTTCTCATCGCGCTGGCGATCCTCGCGGCGCTGCCTCTCCTGGGCGCCGGGGAGGTCCGGGCGCAGCGTATCCAGTGGTATGTGGAGGTGATCGAGGACCCGCTCAGCCCCCGGCCGATCCTGGAGGCGCGGATCCTCACCCGCGACGGCTACCGTTTCCGGCTGATGCGCATGAAGGACAACTCGATCTGGGGTCAGTTCTCCCTGCCCCGCTCGTCCCAGGCGATGCTGACGCCCGACCACCTGCCGCTCTATCGCATCGACGAGCATGACCCGGTGGACCTGGAGGAACTCAAGGCCCTGGAGGTGACCAGCGAGCCGACCCTCTACAAGGTCGCGGGCCGCGACGTGCAGTTCATCATCTGGGGCGACGCCCGGGAGGGATTCATCCCGCCGATCCTGCGCCAGATGATGCTCGGCGAGAACATCCACGTGACCTATTTCACCATGCTCGGGGAACGCCAGTCGGCCGAACTCACCCTCAACCGGGCCAATCAGGCGATCGCCCAGTTCCTGCGGGTCCGGCCGCTCAACCCGGAGAAGGATTCGGTGGAGGATCAGACCCAGACCTTCGCGCTTATCGCCCGGCGCTTCACCGAACTGTGCGACGACCTGCGCTTCGGCGGCAGCGAGAGCGACTACACCGCCTGCCGCAACACCTTCTACACCTGCTCCGAAGCGCCGGAGCAGACGGCGGAAAGCTTCAAGCAGTGCCTGGGCTTCGATCCTGCCATGCTGGAGGCACGGGACGAGCCGCCGGGCCCCGATACCGAGTCCGCCGCCCCGGCGACCCGGGCCAACTGACCGGACTTGCCGAGCCGAACGATCAGACGGTGATGGAGAGGAATTGCGGTCGGGGGGTCCGCCCGTCGAAGCCGGTCGAGGCGCGGCCGACCAGTCCGGCAAAGTCGAAGGGCGAGGACGCCGCGGGCCCGACCTGGGGCCGGTCGTCCGGTTCCGCGCCGGCCGCCGGCCCGAAGGACGATCCGCCCTCGCCACGGGGGTCGGCGCCGAATGCGGTACCGATGCTCGCAGCCTGGCCGGCATCCGTCCCTTCCGAACCCTCGGCCGGAGCCGCACCGTTGACCGTGGGCGTGGTATCGACGGTTTCGCTTTCGACAATCGGCTCTACCGGGGCCTCTTCAGCCGTGCCCTCCCCGCCCTCGCCGCTCTGTTCGGCGCGGCGCTCGGCCGCGATCTCAGCCTGGGCCTGGCGCTCGAGGGCAGAGGCGGCGGAGGCGACCGACTTGTCCTGCCCGGACGGGTCGGCCGGAGCCAGGGCGGCGGCGCGGATCTGCCGGGCCTTCTGCAGTGTCGCTTCCGGATCGCCCTTCACCGGCGAGGTATCGATGGAGACCGACCCGCCGACCGCGTATTGCCGGCCGTCGGGGCCGCGCTGGTAGGTATAGGTCGGCGCCCCCGCATGCGCACCGCCGGCGGCGGCGTGGGCCGCCTCGTGCTGGCGCACTTCACGATCGCGCTGCTGCAGTTCGCGGACGACCTGCTGCTCCTCCTCCGACAGCTCGGTCCCGGACGCTGCTTCTTCGGCGCTGGAGGAGGACTGGGCGGCGATCTCCGCCGCCTGGGCCGGACTATCGGCGCTGCCCGCAGTGACGGTCTGCGCCGTCTCGTCGGCCTGCAGTCCGAACGCCACCGCCAGGGTGAACGGCCCGCCGCCGATCAGCGGACGGCCCGGCCGCAGCGGCTCGGCCTGCGGCTGCTGGCCCGATGACCCGCTTTCGGAAACCGCCCGACCGCGCGCCGCGTCGCCTCTCTGCCCGGCCAGGCTGCGCCCGCTGCCCGATACCCGTGCGGAGTCGTCCTCGCGCGACCGCGGACCGGCGCCCGAAGGCGGTCCGAGGGGCGGCAGGCTCCCGGCTCCGATGGGGGTAAGAGGGGCGGTCGAGGTCATTCTGACCAGGCACTCCAAAGGTTACGGCCGACGTTCGCGGCCACAGTCACGTTCGAAATGTCCTACTCTCCCACGGATCTCATAGCACGACTCGCCGGAAGATGCGAGAACACAGCCCCAGGCTCGCTCCCGGCGGCTCCTCTCCGATTTCCCGACGGCCCGATGTCCGCACTCCCCTATCTCGCCCCTCCGCTCTTCGTGCTGCTCTGGAGCTCCGCCTTCGTCGGCGCCAAGTTCGGCCTGCCGCACGCCGAACCCATGACCTTCCTGGCGATCCGCTTCGCTCTGGTGACCGCGCTGTTCGTGCTGATCGCCCGCGCGCTGTCGGCTCCTTGGCCGACGAGCTGGCGGCAGACCGGTCATATCGCGGTGGTCGGCGCGCTGGTCCAGGGCGTGTATCTGGGCGGCGTGTTCGTGGCGATCCACCGGGGCGTGCCGGCGGGGCTGGCCTCGCTGATCGTCGGGCTGCAGCCGATCCTGACCGCCGTCCTGGCCGGCCGGCTGCTGGGCGAGCGCACGTCGGGACGGCAATGGGCGGGCCTCGGCCTGGGGCTGGCGGGCGTCGCGATGGTTCTGGGCGAGCGGATGGAGGCGGCGCATGTCGACCCGGTCGGGCTGATGACCTGCGTCGCCGGCCTGATCGCCATCAGTTTCGGCACCCTGCACCAGAAGCGGTATGCCAGCTCCATGCACGTCGCCTCGGGCAGCGCGATCCAGAATCTCACGGCGACGGTCCTCACCCTGCTCGGCGCGCTGGCCTTCGAAGAGATGCAGGTGGACTGGGTCCCCGCCTTCACCCTGTCCCTCGCCTGGCTGACGGTGGTGGTGTCGATCGGCGCCTTCTCCCTGCTCATGATGATGATCCGGCTCGGCGAGGCGGTGAAGGTCGTCAGCCTGTTCTACATGGTGCCGCCGACCACCGCGGTGTTGGCCTGGATCGCCTTCGACGAACGCATCGGGCTCCTCGGCGCCGTGGGGATCGCGGTCACCGCCCTGGGGGTGGCCCTGGTCGTGCGCAAGGCGGCGGCCGAGGCCGGGGCGAAGGGGGCTGGCCGAACCTGAATTCGGCGCTAAGTTAGAGATCCCTCCTCGCCCCCAAAGGCACCATGTCAGACAAACCGCTTCCCCCGCCGATCTGGATCCTGATCGTGGCGACGGCCACGGGTCCGCTCGCCCTGAACATCTTCGTGCCCTCAATGCCGGGTCTGGTGGACGTCTTCGACACCGACTACGCCATGGTGCAGCTCGCCCTGACCTCCTATCTGGTGGCCGTCGGCGTGGCCCAGCTCGCCTACGGGCCGATCTCCGACCGGTTCGGCCGGCGCCCGGCCCTGCTCGGCGGGCTCGTCGTCTATGCCATCGCGAACATCGCCTGCATGCTGGCCTGGTCGATCGAGAGCCTGATCGCCGCCCGGGTGCTGCAGGCGATCGGCGGATGCGCCGGCATGGTGCTCGGTCGGGCGATCGTGCGCGACGTCTACGACCGCGACCGGGCGGCCAGCGCCATCGCCCTCATCACCATGGCCATGGCGGTCGCGCCGGCCATGGGACCGGCGATCGGCGGGCTGATAGACACCCATTTCGGCTGGCAGGGGACCTTCGTCGTGCCGCTGATCGTCGGCCTGGTCGTGCTGGGCGGCGCGTGGTTCCGGCTAAACGAGACCAACATCCATCCGATCCCGACCATCGACCTGACGGCCATGCTGCGCAACTACGCCAGCCTGCTGCGGTCGCGCGCGTATATCGGCTACGCCTGCAACACCGCGATGTCGGTCGGCGCGTTCTTCTCCTTCATCGCCGGCGCCCCCTACGTGATGATCGAGGTTCTGCACGCGGGGCCCGAGGTCTACGGGTTCTATTTCGTGCTGATCTCGGTCGGCTACATGACCGGGAACTTCCTTGCCAGCCGGCTGTCGAGCCGGCTCGGCGTCGACCGCATGATCCCGCTCGGCGTCGGCGTCTCCCTGGTGGGGGCGGTCACCGGCTTTGCGCTGATGATGGCCGGGCTGGTGAACCCGGTGGTGGTGTTCCTGCCGATGTGCGTCGTCGCCATCGGCAACGGGCTGAGCCAGCCAAACGGCATCTCCGGTGCCGTCAGCGTCAACCCGACCATCGCCGGTGCGGCCTCCGGGCTGATGGGGTTCGGTCAGATGGTGATCGGCGCCTGCTTCACCGTGGCGGTCGGATACTTTCAGAACGACCACGACCACGCGGCCATGTCGTCGATGATCCTGTTCGCCACCGTCAGTTCGCTGCTGTTCTACCTGCTCGCCCGCACGGCGCCGCGCGGCGAATGAACGGCGGGCCGCCCGACGACCTAGACGCCCTGGCGGCCCGGATCGCGGACCGCCTGCGACGGGCGGCGGAGACCCGCCGGGGTGCCTGGCGGACGCCGGTGCTGGCCACGGTCTCGGACAACGGACCGAGCGCACGGGTGGTGGTCATGCGCGCCGTCGCAGCGGAACGGCGCCGGCTGGAGATCTTCACCGATGCCCGCGCCGCGAAGATCGCGGAGATCGCCGCCGAACCGCGGGCAGCGCTGACCTTCTGGGATCCCGAAGCCGCCGAGCAGCTCCGGATGACCGGTCACGCCCTGGCGGTCGCGGACCCCGCGCGGCTCGCCGCGCGCTGGCAGGCGATCGGCCCTGCCGGCCGGGCGCTCTACGCTGACGATCCGGCCCGTTTCGTGGTCCTCGACCTCCGCTGGGACGCGTGGGACTGGCTGTGGATCGGCGACGCCCCGCACCGGCGGGCCCGCTTCACCTGGTCGGCCGACGGCCGGCGGGAGGCAGCCTGGGCAGCCCCCTGACCGGGCCGGTCAGTTCTCCGCGTCGGACAGCCGGGCCAGGCGGAACGCGCGCTGTCCCTTCACCGCGCGGTGGTTGGGCATGACCAGGATACAGTCGTCATAGGGGGTGACGATCTCCTCGCCGCCATCCACGGCGATCACCGCCCCGGCCTTCTCGAACCGCTCCAGCCCCTTGAAGTTCTGCGCGAAGAAGAAGTCGTCGGTGCGGATGGCGTAGCCGTGGGTCACGTCGGCGACGGTCACCGTCTCGACCGGGTCGGTGTGGCGGTGTTCGGCCATCGTCTCCGGGCTGATCATGTCCAGCGCGAGCAGATAGTGGAGAGCGGTGTCGATGGCCACGTCGGCGCTCGACTTAGCCCAGTGCTGGCCGCACTCGACGAGGCAGGCGATGCGGTCGGTCGCCGGGTCGTTGAACGGCGCGTATTCGATCAGCCGCAGCCCTTCCACATGGCCGGATCCGCAGGCGATCATCGCCGGATAGCCCATTTCGCGGGTGAAACGGCGCTCCTTCTCCAGCCCGTGGATCAGCATGATCGGGTCGGAATAGGTGCCCATGGAGTGGATGTCCAGCAGCCGCTCGACCCGGTCGTAGAGCGGACGCAATTCGCGCGCCCGGCGCAGTTCAACCGTGCTGTCCGGCCCGTTCAGCCGCTCCTGGGTCCAGACCCGGTTCATGTCCTCGTCGACGAAGCGGGTCTTCGTCGGGTGCGCAGGATCGAACCGCAGATAAGCGTCCGGATTGACGAAGGCGACTGTCAGCTTGCCGCGGGTCGGCCGGATCTCCCGTTTCAACAGGTAGTCGAGCGCGATGGCGCCGCACAGCTCGTTGCCGTGAATGACCGCGTTGATCATCGCATCGGGGCCGGGCTTGCCGGAATCGAACGTATGGACGTAGTCGATACCGGTGTTGCCGGTCCGGTACGCAGAGATATCGGGCGCCTCCAGTTCGACCGGATAGGCGTTCGTCGCGGACATATGTGCCTCCTGGGAAAGGGCCGCCAGTCTGCGTCGCCCCCGCCGCTCAGGTAAACACCGATAATGCCCGTCTAGAACACGTAGACGTCGAAGGTGTTCAGCGAGGCGACAGAGTAGTTCGACAGGGTCACCGAATTGCCCGCCCCCAGGTCGATGACCACATCGGCGCCGGACTGGGTGGCCCGGGCGATCACGTCGGCGGCGGTGGAGATGCCGGTCCCGTTGATGTTGGACTGAACCGCCACGTAGTCGGTGAAGTAGGTGAAATCGCTGATCGTGTCGTTGCCGCCGTTGGAGGTGAAATAGAAGTAGTCGTACCCGTCGCCGCCGACCAGCAGATCGTCGCCCAGATTGCCGTACAGCCGGTCGCCGCCGGCCCCGCCGGAGATCGTGTCGCTGTCCTGGCCGCCGTAGACCTGGTCCGCGTCGGTCCCGCCGAACAGCAGGTCGCCGCCGTGGTTGCCGTAGATCATGTCGGAGCCGGCCCCGCCGGAGATCGTGTCGGAGCCTTCGCGATAGGCCAGCGTCGTGCCCGATCCGTAGGTCCGGGTAGCACCGCCGTTCTGGCCGCCGAACACCGTGTCGTCGCCGTCGCCGGCCAGGACCAGGTCGGTGCCGACATTGCCGTAGAGCAGGTCATCGCCGGCCCCGCCGCTCAGGGTGTCCTCGCCGTCGCCGGCCATGACGCCGTCATCGCCGGCCCCGAGGCGGAACAGGTCGCTGCCGCCGTTGCCGAGATAGTAGTTGATGCCGGAATCGCCGGTGAAGACCTCGGCCGTGTCCTCGCCCCAGGTGACGTTGCCGATCGAGCCGGCGGTGTCGGTGCCGTAGAGGTAGCGCACCGCGAGAACGTCCAGCCAGCCGAGCCCGGACGCATAGGAGGCCGACCCGTCATAGTACGACATCACGGTGGTGTCCGTGTTGTCGATCGAGCCGTCCAGGAACGGCCCCTCGGAGCCGGAGCTGTAATTGCCCGGATGCTTCAGACCGATGGCGTGGCCGATTTCGTGCAGCAGAGTCAGATAGCCGTAGTTCCCGGCCTCGGGCGCCAGGTTATAGGAATAGTTGTTGGCGATCATCACATCGCCGCCGATCTCGCTCGACGACGGGTAGTAGGCGTAGCCCGACGAGCCCGACTGGTAGTTCGCGCCGAACCGGATCTGCCCGCCGGCGCCGGCATCCGAGACTTCGACGAAGGAAATGTTCGCTACGGCCGCCCAGGCATCCAGGGCACTGCGGGCAGCCGCCTCCATCGTGCTGTTGAACACCGTGAAGGACGAATCCGCATCGTGATAGCTGGGCAGGCTGTCCATGAAGGAATAGGTGACGGTCGTTCCCACCCCCATCATGCCGATGCCCCACTTGCTGGACGCACCGACGACGACCGTATCGATGTTGTTGTCGCCCGACGTCTCCGACCCGGACAGGGCCTGCCGGCCTTCGCCCGACAGCGTGGCGGCGGCACTGCCGGAACTGTGTCCATAGCAGGCGCAGGCACCACAGGCACAGGCTGCGGGCGGAGCGTTTTCGAGAGCGGAACTCATCCTCTATCCCCCTTTTCCGGCCGAGCCGGACTGAGCGGCCGGAACCGCGCGGCGCCACGGGTCGACGACCCGCTCGGCCAGCTGGCGGCGCAGGCCCTCGGCGACGAGCCCCGGTGCGCTCGCCAGTCCCTCGACCGGAACCAGAACCGGCGGTGCGCCGAAGAGCTGCGCATTGACCTGATCCTTGCGCAGCAGATCGATGTTGATGGCGAGAACGGGTCCGTTCGGACCCTCCGTCGGAAAGCCGTTCACCAGTACCGTGACCGCGGCGACGTCTGATATGGCGGCGGTCCCGACCGCGACCGGCCGACCGGTCAGCTCCGCCAGGACGTCCCGGGCGATCGTACACAGCGTACCCCGCTGATCGGCATCCACCGGGCGGCCGCAGAACACGGCGAAACGCTCCACCCCCCGGAAGAACGGCAGCGGCGACGCGGACTCGGCCGGTCTGGCGCCGACAGCCAGTCCCAGCGACACACATCCCACCAGCAAGCCGGTAAGCGTCTTGGTCCGCACGCAATCCTCCCTACCATCGCCGGCCGGAACGTCCCCGGCACCCTCATCGGAGCAGAATAGTACTCTAGATGACCGACCGTTCCGTTGAAATACAACGAGACTGTGAAGGATCGCACAGGGCGACGACACCGAAAATCGGTGCGGTCGGACGCAGGTTGTGCGGAAAGCCTTTGGCGACCCCTACGGGATTCGAACCCGTGTTGCCGCCGTGAGAGGGCGGTGTCCTAGGCCTCTAGACGAAGGGGTCGCAGAGGAAAGCGGGTTGATATCAATCCGCCGACAGCTTTGCAAGCGCGATCGCATCCTTGGAACCGAATTTCTCGGGCGGCTGCGATCCGCTTGTAGAATGGCGACCCCTACGGGATTCGAACCCGTGTCGCCGCCGTGAAAGGGCGGTGTCCTAGGCCTCTAGACGAAGGGGTCATCCGAGGAGGGTGGAAATACAGGCCACCGTTCGCGAAATCAAGCCCGAAGGTCGCCCCGTGATGCGTTTCCCGCTGACCGCGGTTCCCGCCGCCTTCGGGCAATCGCTACCGCCAGTTCGCAACCGACGGGAATCCGCTCCGTTAAGGCGTCACGCAGGGCGACATCCCCCACGCCGCCGCCCCGCGGGAAAGCAATCGCACCCATCCGAGGGAGATCCCCGATGTCCATGAAGACCCTGGAAGACCTGTTCAAGCACTTCCTGCGCGACATGTACTACGCCGAGAAGCAGGTGCTGAAGACTCTGCCGAAGATGGCCCGCAAGGCCGGCTCGGACGAGCTGCGCACCGCCTTCGAAGATCACCGCGAGGAGACCGAGGAGCAGATCGAGAATCTGGAGAAGATTTTCGAGATGCTCGACCTGAAGCCGCGCGGCGTCACCTGCGACGCGATTCTCGGCATTCTCGACGAAGGCAAGGAGATCATGGAGGAGGCCGAAGAGCCCCAGGCCCGCGATGCGGGCATGATCGCCGGCGCCCAGGCGGTCGAGCATTACGAGATCAACCGCTACGGCACCATGATCGCCTGGGCCAAGCAGCTCGGCATGGCGGACGCCGCCAAGCTGCTCAAGGCCAACCTCGACCAGGAGGTCGCCGCCGACAAGAAGCTGTCGACCCTCGCGGTCGGCACCCTCAACAAGAAGGCGGCCTGATCGCCGCCGAACCGACCGGGGCCGTCCTGACGGGCGGCCCCTCCCCCTCTCAGCGGCGGGTCCGGATCAGGTGATCGCGATCGGCGAGCCCGCCGACCCCGTTCCCCCCTTGATCGGGGTCGGTGCAAAGACATAGACGAAGCGGTACTTGCCGTCGGCGATCAGCGCGTCGAAGAACAGGTTCTCGTGATTGAAGATCCCGTTCTTGGTGATCAGCTCGGCATGGACCGGGAAGGCCAGGTTCGGGTCCGGATTCGGCACCACCTCGGTCGGCCAGGTATCCGCGCCGGTGATCGAAATCTCCTTCTCGATCAGCCAGCGCGCCACCTCCAGGCCGATGCCCGGACACCCCGAGTTGAAGCGATCGTTGTTCTTCATCCACAGCGAGCCCCAGCCGGTGTTGAAGAACACCGCGTCGCCCGACTTGATGTCGCCCTCGGACATGCCCTGCTTCGACAGCGCGCCCTGGACGTCGGCCAGGGTGATCTCGTAACCGGCGTCCTTCATCTCCCCAAGCGAACCGTGCACGTCGATCAGGTGGGCCGGGGTGAAGAACGGCTTCACATGCTCAACGCCGAGCTTGCCGAGACCATAGGCGCCGCTGACGACGCTGCCGTCGAACCCGTTGTAGTATTTCTGGTCCGATTTGTTCGCGGCGTCGCCATCGACCACGCCGATGTGGCCGAGCCCGTCGAACTGCGTACCGACCTGCCCGACCTCGGTCGACAGGAACTCGTCGTTGTAGATCAGGTTGTTCTGGCCGAACGGCCCGCCGGTGGGAGCGCCGGGAATGCGCACGGCGAAGACCCGGGCGCCGAACATTGGCATACCGGCCTCGTAGACCCGGCCGATCTTGTAGACCTTGCCTTCCTTGATCTGCGCGGCGGCCTCCAGCGTCTTCTCCGGCGTCATCCAGTTGGACGCGCCGGCCTGATCCTCCGCCCCCCAGCGCGACGGCCACCACGGCTCGGTGGACGGGGTCTGCGCCTGGGCGAGCTGGTCCGACCCGCCGCTGCCGACGAACGCGGCACTGCCGGCCGCCGCCCCGATCGCCGCCGTTTTCATGAAGTCCCGGCGGCTGGGGGATTGCGGATCGGTCCCGTCGCCCGCCTCGAATTTGCTCCTGCGCATGGCCGTCTCCTCCCGATTTTCTTGTGGTGAGGGCGGCCGTTCCCGCCGCCATAGGTAGAATGGTGACGGCGGCTGCGACAAAGTGTCAAGCTATCGCACGACAAGAGCGGACAGATCCGCCGCGACGCGAAGGTAACGGCTTGGGAGGGCCACCGACCGATGTCCCTGTTCGAAACGGACAAATCCGCCGACCGCATTCCGGTCTCCGTCCTGACCGGCTTCCTGGGCAGCGGCAAGACCACCCTGCTGAACGCCCTTCTGCGCGACCCGGCCCTGGCGGACACCGCGGTCATCGTCAACGAGTTCGGCGAGGTCGGTCTCGACCACCTGCTGATGGAGACGGTGGACGGCGAGATGACGGTGATGGCGTCCGGCTGCATCTGCTGCACCATCCGTTCCGACCTGGAGACCACCCTGCGCGACCTGCTGTCCCGCGCCCGGGCAGGGACCCTGCCCGCGTTCCGCCGCGTCGTGGTGGAGACCACCGGCCTGGCGGACCCCGCCCCCATCGTGCAGATGCTGCTGAACAATCCGCTGGTCTCCGGCTTCTTCCGGCTCGACGCGGTGATCACCACCGTGGACGCGGTGCACGGAACGGCACAGCTCGACGCTCAGGCCGAAGCGGTGAAGCAGGCGGCCATGGCGGATCGGCTGATCCTGACCAAGACGGACCTGGCCGAGCCCGGCGCCATCGCCGCGCTGGATCAGCGACTGGCAGTCCTGAACCCGACGGGCGAGCGGATCCGCGCCATCAGCGGAGCGGTCGAGGCGGCGCGGCTATTCGATGCCGGCTGGTACGATCCGCAGACCAAGACGCCCGATGTGCGGCGCTGGCTGCGCGACGAGGCGCTGGCCGACGGCCCGGGCCACGATCATGACCACCACCACGACCGGAACCGGCACGACGGCGGGATCGCCGCCTTCGCCGTGACCTTCGCCGATCCGCTCGACTGGGACCGGGTCAATCGATGGCTCTCGGCCCTGCGCGACCGGCATGGCGACCGGCTGCTGCGGGTGAAGGGGATCCTCAACCTGGACGGCGAGACCTCCCCGGTGGTGGTCCACGGCGTGCACCACGTCTTCCACTCCCCGGCCCGGCTGGCGGACTGGCCCGACGGTGACCGGCGCTCGCGCATCGTCTTCATCACCCGCGACCTGGACGAGGCGACGGTGCGCGGCTTCTGGGTGGACGTGTCGGTAGCGGCGTGAGCCGATCAGATCGCCGGCGCGGCGTCGTCGATGACGAACTGGACGTTGTCGCCGCCCCGGAAATCGTCGAGCCGCAGGTGGCCGGCGACGTGGATCGGCAGCTGGCCCGCCTGCAGCAGGCCTGGGCCGAGATCGCTCGCCATCGCGCGGAAGGCGATCGCGTTGACCCGGCCGCCATCGCCACCGGCAAGCGTGCAGCGCACATGGTTCTCGCCGACCACGCCGCTTGAGACCACCTTGGCTCCGGACAGCACGAACCGCGGCTCGGAATTGCCGGTGCCGAACGGTCCGACGCGGGACACCGCGCGCACCAGGTCCGCCGTCGCCCCGCGCGGCGCCAGGGCCGCATCCACCGACAGCTCGGCCACCAAGGGCGCCCCCGCCAGCGCGGCGGCCACCCGGTCGGCCAGGAAGGCGCGGAAGGCGTCGATCCGGTCGGCGGCGACGGTGAAGCCGGCCGCCATGGCATGGCCCCCGCCCTTCTCCAGCACCCCGGCCTGATGCGCGGCGATCACCGCGGCCCCCAGATCGAGTCCCGGCACCGACCGGCCGGATCCCTTGCCCATTCCGGCGTCGTCGATGCCGACCACGCAGGCCGGACGATGGAACCGATCCTTCAGTCGGCTGGCCACAATCCCCACCACCCCGGGATGCCAGCTCTGCCCGGAGACCACCAGAACCGGCGCGTCCCCCGCCGCCTCGGCCTGGGCGATCGCATTCTCCAGCACCTCGGCCTCGATGGCCCGGCGCTCGTCATTGTAGCGGTCGAGTTCGCCGGCGATCCGCCGCGCCTCGTTCGGGTCGTCGGTGGAGAGCAGCCGCGCGCCGAGATCGGCCTTGCCGACCCGCCCGCCGGCATTGATGCGCGGACCGAGCACGAAGCCGAGATGGAACGGGTCGGGCTTGCGGTCGAGACCGGCCACATCGGCCAGGGCCGCCAGTCCCACAGAGGACCGGCCGGCCATCACCTTCAGCCCCTGGGCGATGAAGGCCCGGTTGAGCCCGGTGAGCGGGACCACGTCGCAGACGGTGCCGAGAGCGGTCAGGTCGAGGATGGCCCGCAGGTCGGGCTCCGCCTTGCCGGCGAACCAGCCCTTCGCCCGCAGCGCCCGATTGACGGCGACCAGGGTGACGAAGGTGACGCCGCAGGCGGCGAGATGGCCGAAACCGGGCGCCTCGTCGAGCCGGTTCGGATTGACCACGGCGACGGCGGCCGGCAGCTCCGGTTCGGCGATGTGATGATCGACGACGATGACGTCGATGCCGGCCTCACGCGCCTGCCCCAGGGTGTCGATCGCCAGGATGCCGCAGTCGAGGCAGACCACGACGCCCGCCCCCTTCTGCGCCAGTCCCTGGAGCGCCGGCAGGTTCGGCCCATAGCCCTCGTCGATGCGGTCGGGAATATGCAGGAGCACCGGCGCGCCGACGGCCCGGAAATACCGCGCCATGCTGGCCGCCGAGGTCGCGCCGTCCACGTCGTAGTCGGCGAACAGACCGATGGTCTGGCCGGCGATCACCGCATCGGCCAGCCGCTCGGCGGCGGCGTCCATGTCGCGGAACCGGCTGGGATCGGGCAGCTCGGTGCGCAGGGTCGGCTCCAGAAACCGCTCCACCGCATCCAGATCGATGCCGCGCTGGGCCATGATCCGGCCGACGATCTCCGGCACGGCGAAGCGCTGGGCGATGGCGAGGCCGAGCCGGTCGACCTCGACGCCGCTGCCGCCGCGCAGCGTCCAGCGCCGCGCGGTCATGGATCGGTCGATGCCGAGGAACGCGGCTGTCTCGGGCACGCGTTCTCTCCTTCGGTTCAGACGATCAATCGACCGACGGCTTGCGGGTGAAGTCGTGCGTCGCCTCGACCGTGCGCACCGTCCCGGTCTTCGAGCGCATGATGATCGAGTGGGTGGTCGCGCCGCCGGCATAGCGGCGCACGCCGCGCAGCATCGCCCCGTTGGTCACACCGGTGGCCGCGAACATCACGTCGCCGCCGGCCAGGCCCATCAGGTCGTACTTCTTGTCGAGATCGGTGATGCCCCAGCGCTTGGCCCGGGCCTTCTCGTCGTCGTTGCGGAACAGCAGACGGCCCTGGATCTGGCCGCCGATGCAGCGCAGCGCCGCGGCCGCCAGCACACCTTCCGGCGCACCGCCCGAGCCCATGTAGATGTCGACGCCGCTGGTCGGCTGCGACGTGGCGATGACGCCGGACACGTCGCCGTCGGAGATCAGCATGATCCGCGCTCCGGACTCGCGCACCTGTGCGATCAGTTCGGCGTGGCGCGGCCGGTCCAGAATGCAGGCGACGATGTCGGACACCTCGACGCCCTTGGCCTTGGCCAGGTTCTTCATGTTCACGGCGACCGAGTTGTCGAGATCGACCACGCCTTCCGGCAGGCCGCCGCCGACGGCGATCTTGTCCATGTAGACGTCCGGCGCGTTCAGGAAGCCGCCCTCGGATGCCAGCGCCACCACGGCAAGCGCGTTCTGACCGCCCTTGGCGGTGATGGTGGTCCCTTCCAGCGGATCGAGCGCGATGTCGATCTTCGGGCCGCCGCGGCCTACCTTCTCGCCGATATAAAGCATCGGCGCCTCGTCGCGCTCGCCCTCGCCGATCACGACGGTGCCGTCGATCTCGAGGTTGTTCAGCGCGGTGCGCATGGCGTCGACCGCCGCCTGGTCGGCCATCTTCTCATCGCCCCGGCCCATGAGCCGGGAGGCCGCGAGCGCCGCCGCCTCGGTGACCCGGACGGCCTCCAGGGCGAGGTTGCGGTCCATGGTGAAGACTTCGGCGGTCTCGGACATTCTTTTTTCTCCCGGTCTTTCCTGGGGTCGGCCCCGCCGGGTCGATCCCGTGGAGGCGGCGGTGAATCCCGTTGGGCGGGTTCTTAACCGATCCAGACCGCCTCCGCGACTCCCTATTCCGTCGTCAAAGGTCCACGACGCGGATCATCGCCGGCGGCTCCTGCACGGCGTCGAGCTTGGCGATATCGGCCAGGGCCTTGCGCATGGAGGCCTCGTCCACCTCGTGGGTGGTGAGCGCCACCGGCACCTTCTCGAACGGATCTCGGCCGCGCTGGACCATCGACTCCAGGGAGATGTTCTGGTCGCGCATGATCGCCGTCACATCGGCCAGCACGCCCGGCCGGTCGATCACCATCAGCCGGACGTAGTAGCCGCCCCGCATGGTCTCCCACGGGGCTTCCTTGCTGGCCGACAGCTCGTCCGCCGGCACGCCGAAGACCGGCGCGCCCCGGCCGGAGGCGATGTCGACGATGTCGCCGATGACCGCCGACGCGGTCGGCCCGGCGCCCGCGCCGCGACCGTAATGCAGGGTGGTGCCGACCGCGTCGCCCTCGGCCATCACGGCGTTGAACACGCCCTCGACCTGGGCGATCGGCGCATCCTTGGCGACCATGCAGGGATGCACCCGCTGGCGGATGCCCTCCTCGGTGCGCTCGGCGATGCCCAGCAGCTTGATGCGGTAGCCGAACTCCTCGGCATAGGCGATGTCGAGGGCCGAGATCGACCGGATGCCCTCGGTGTGGACCGCGTCGAAATCGACCGCGTGGCCGAAGGCCAGCGCCGACAGCAGGGCCAGCTTGTGGGCGGCGTCGATCCCGTCCACGTCGAAAGTCGGATCGGCCTCCGCGTAACCGAGCTCCTGCGCCTCGGCGAGAACGTCGTCGAAGGCTCGGCCGCTCTCGCGCATGGCCGTCAGGATGTAGTTGCAGGTCCCGTTCAGGATGCCGTAGACGCGGCTGACCTCGTTCACGACCAGCCCTTCGCGCAGGGCGCGGATGATCGGGATTCCGCCGGCCACCGCCGCCTCATAGGCCAGGGTCACGCCACCGCTCTCGGCCCGGCGGGCCAGGTCGGATCCGTGATGGGCCAGCAGCGCCTTGTTGGCGGTCACCACCGACTTGCCCGACGCCATGGCGGTTTCCACCAGTGTCTTCGCCACCCCGTCGGAGCCGCCGATCAGCTCGCAGACCACGTCCACGTCGTCGCGGGTCGCGAGGCTCAGCGGATCGTCGGCCCAGTCGATGCCGGACAGATCGATGCCCCGGTCCTTGCCCTTGCTGCGGGCGGACACCGCCACCACTTCCACCGGCCGGCCGGCATGGGAGGCGATGACCTCGCGCCGTTTCGCCAACAGGCGCACCGTTTCGGCGCCGACCGTCCCCAAGCCCGCGACGGCTACCCGAAGCGCCTCGCTCATGATTTCACCTATTAGATTAGATATCGACTACAGCGAATTGATATCGCTGAATGAAATGATTCAGTACTGGAACAGGATCTCGGCCCGGCGGTTGCCCGCTTCGCCCGAGGGCATGCTCTCGTAGAACAGCGGCTGGCTGGCACTCATCGCCTCCACCAGCACCCGCTCCCGCGGCACACCGGCCTGAATCAGCGCCTGGCCCACCCGTTCCGCGCGGGCCATCGACTCCTGGAAGTTCGCCAGCTCGTGGGACGCAAGCTCCATCTCGGCGGTGCGGGCCGAGGCATGGCCGATCACCCGGATATAGGCGTCGGTCTCCTGGGCCGCCGAAGCGATGGACCGGATCATGTCCAGGTCGTCGGCGCTCAGGGCGGAGGAGCCGTGGGCGAAGTTCACCGTGCCGACGAGATATGCCGGGCCGGTGAAGCCCATCTGATACTGGTCGAGCGTGGCGCCGTCGACGATGACGGAGGGCGACTGATCGGCCGCGCTGTCCTGCGCCGGCATCGCCGGAGCAGCCGCCTGTTGGGCCGGGGCCGGTTGAGATTGGGTCGGGCTGGCGACCGTTGGCGACGGGGCATTCGGCGCCGCGGCCGACGCGGCCGGCGTCGAGGAGACCGGGGCCGGGGTCGTCGTGCCGTCGGCGTGGGTCACGGTCTCGCTGTGGACTTCGCCATCGGCCGTGCGCTTCACCGTGCGCGTCGAGATCAGCGTGCGGGTGATTTCCGGACCGGCATCCGAGGTGGCACTCGGCGGCGGGGTTGGCCGGGAGGTCGGCTGGTTGCCGGCGGAATCCAGGCTGCGGCCGGACGGAGCCGGGGCCTGCGCCGCCGGGCGGCCCGCCTGGCTGGCCGGCATGCGCGGCTCCGACGCCAAGGCCCGGGTCGGCGCGTTGGGGTTCTCCTTCACCGTCGAATGGGCGTCGGTAACCTTGCCGGTGGTGACGGGCGTGATGCTCTCGCGCTCCGGTGCCGGACGGCGCGGCCAAAGCCCCGACCCGCCTTCGGAGGCGGCCGGCGCGGCCTGGGGCGCGGGCTCGGGCGCAGAAGCAGAAGTCTCAACTGCCGGGGCGGCAGCCGGCGCGGGCGGCGGCGCACTTCGCATCACGGCCGCCTGGTCCGGCGCCGGAGCCGGCTCCGGCGAGACCGAGGCGCGCGGCGGCGGCGAGGCCGGCAGCGACGCGGTTTGGGCCTCGCTGCTTTGGGTCGACGAGCTGCGCGGCTTCGGAGCGGCGGCCGGCGCGGAGGCATCGGCGCTGTCGGTGTAGCGCGCACTGTCGCGGTCCGCGACCAGCCCCTGCTGGATGGCGGCCCGCTCTTCCGCGGTGGTCGACGGGGTCGGACGCTCGGGTACGCTGGCGAGGTTCGGGAACGGCTTGTCGGCGGTCGAGGCGCCGGAGGCATCGGTGGCCTGCTGCTCCTCGTCGGAGAACCAGCCGCCGACGGTGTCGGTCGTGCCCTCGTACCATTCCACCGGGTTGAGCGCATCGGGCACCGAGGAACAGCCGGTCAGCATGAGGACCGCGGCCAGGGTGAGCACGGGCGACGCCGAGATCCGGCGCCGCGCGGTTCCACGCGGCCCCACGAACCCAGACCCGTTCTTCATCGTGGTCTCGACCATTCTTCTCTCCCGCATCGGCTGGCCAGCGGCGTCGCGACACCGCGCCCGGAGTGTACGTTTCCTATTCCACGCAAGCCAGCATTCCAAGCGTCTAAAATACCACGACTTTCCCTCAGCGCACATGATGGCGAACCGAGCCCCTTCCCATTGGCCTTGGGCGGCGGGTTTCTGCTACAACAAGCGGGCGTGCGGACGGCGCGTCTCAACGGATCCCCCCGCACGCCTCCGGTCGAACGCACCAACGAGGATGCCGGTCATGACCGACAGCAGCGAGAAGAAGGTCTCGACCCCCGATCCGGTCGAGATCTCCCAGGCGATGACCCAGATCGCCGAGCGCAGCCAGCGCCTTGTCATGGATTTCCTGGAACATCAGGACCCCAATGCGCTGGGCATGTCGGACCCGCTGAACATCGGCCAGGCCTTCCTGGACATGACCTCCAAGATGATGGCCGACCCGGGCAAGATCATGAAGGCGCAGATGGACCTGTGGCAGTCCTACATGACGCTGTGGCACACCACGGCCACGCGCATGATGGGCGGCACCGTGGAGCCCGTGGCCTCCAGCGCCCAGGGCGACCGCCGGTTCAAGGACGCCGCGTGGAACGAGAACGTCGTCTTCGACTACATCAAGCAGAGCTACCTGCTGACCGCGGAATGGATGCAGCGCACGGTCCACGAGGTCGAGGGTCTGGACGACAAGACCCGGCGCAAGGTCGACTTCTACACCAAGCAGTTCGCCGACGCCGTCGCGCCCTCCAATTTCGTGATGACCAACCCGGAGGTGCTGCGCGAGACCATCGAGAGCGGCGGCGAGAACCTGCTCAAGGGGCTGGAGCATCTGCTGGAGGATCTGGAGCGCGGCAAGGGCAAGCTGTCGATCAAGATGGTCGACGAGGACGCCTTCAAGATCGGCGAGAATGTCGCCACCACCCCGGGCAAGGTGGTGTTCCAGAACGACCTGATGCAGCTGATCCAGTACACGCCGACCACCGAGACGGTGCACCGCCGGCCGCTGCTGATCGTGCCGCCGTGGATCAACAAGTTCTACATCCTCGACCTGCGGGCCAAGAACTCCTTCATCAAATGGGCCGTGGACCAGGGCATCACGGTCTTCATCGTGTCCTGGGTCAATCCCGACGCCGAACTCGCGGCCAAGAGCTTCGAGGACTACATGATGGAGGGCCCGCTGACCGCCCTGGACGCCATCGAGCAGGCGACCGGCGAGCGCGAGGTGAACGCCATCGGCTACTGCATCGGCGGCACCCTGATGGCCAGCACGCTGGCCTACATGGCCGCCAAGAAGGACGACCGGATCAAGTCGATCACCTTCTTCACCACGATGGTGGACTTCACCGAGGCGGGCGAGCTGTCGGTCTTCATCGACGAGGAGCAGCTCGGCGCCCTGGAAGACCGCATGAACAAGGACGGCTACCTGGACGGCCGGGCCATGGCGACCACCTTCAACATGCTGCGGGCCAACGACCTGATCTGGTCCTTCGTGGTGAACAACTACCTGATGGGCAAGGAGCCCTTCCCCTTCGACCTGCTGTACTGGAACTCCGACAGCACTCGCATGCCGGCCGCGATGCACAGCTTCTACCTGCGCCGGATGTATCAGGAGAACAAGCTGGTCGAGCCGGGCGGCATCAAGCTCTGCGGCGTGCCGATCGACCTGACGACGGTGAAGCTGCCGACCTTCATGCTGTCGACCCGCGAGGACCACATCGCGCCGTGGAAGTCGACCTACGCGGCGACCCAGCTCTACAAGGGGCCGGTGAAGTTCGTGCTGGCCATGTCGGGCCACATCGCCGGCGTGGTGAACCCGCCCTCGGACAAGCCGAAATACGGCTACTGGACCAAGAGCGGCCGGGCGCCGAAGGATCCGGAAAAGTGGCTGGCCGGCGCGACCGCCCATGAAGGCTCATGGTGGCCGGAATGGAAGGCCTGGCTCGACAAGCAGAGCGGCGGCAAGGTGCCGGCCCGCACACCCGGCGACGGCAAGCTGAAGGCCCTGGAGGACGCTCCCGGCAGTTATGTCGCGGTCCGGGCCGGCGACTGAGGCCGTCGCCCCGCATGACGACGACAGAGATCTTCGCCCGCCGGGCGCGGCTGCACGACGGCTGGGCCTCCGACGTCTGGGTCCGGGTCATCGACGGCAAGATCGCGCAGATCGCGCCGGGCGGCGATCCGACGGCGGAGGCGGTTCGGGTCGACACGCTTCTGCCGGCCCTGGGTAACCTGCACAGCCATGCCTTCCAGCGCGCCATGGCCGGCATGACCGAGCGGCGGCGCGCCGGTCAGGACAGCTTCTGGACCTGGCGCACCCTGATGTACGGCTTCCTGGAGCGCCTCACCCCGGAGCAGGTGGAGGCGCTCGCCGCCCAGGTCTATCTGGAGATGCTGGAGGCGGGCTATGCCTCGGTGGGCGAATTCCACTATCTGCACCATCAGCCGGACGGCACGCCGTACCAGGACCGCGCCGAGATGAGCGGCCGGATCGCGGCGGCGGCCGGGCGGACCGGGATCGGACTGACCCTGCTGCCGGTGCTGTACACATACGGCGGGGCCGGACAGCAGCCGGTGGCCGGCGGCCAGCGCCGCTTCGCCAACGATCCGGAGAGCTTCGCCAGGCTGGTGCAGGATGCAAAGGCGGCGACCGCGTCCCTCCCCGCCGACACGGTGGTCGGGATCGCGCCGCATTCCCTGCGGGCAACCGCGCCGGACGAACTCGCCGCCACGGTGGCGGCCCATCCCGACGGCCCGATGCATATCCACATCGCCGAACAGACCGCCGAGATCGAACAGATCGAGGCGTGGCTCGGCTCCCGGCCGGTCGAATGGCTGCTGGCGAACCAGCCGGTGGACGGGCGCTGGTGTCTGGTTCATGCCACCCACATGACGCCGCAGGAGACGGTCGGTGCCGCCCGCTCCGGCGCGGTCGCCGGGCTCTGCCCGATCACCGAGGCCAATCTCGGCGACGGCGTGTTCGACGGCTCGCGCTACCTGGTGGCCGGCGGCGCCTTCGGCATCGGCTCCGACAGCAACGTCCGCATCGCGCTCGGCGAGGAGGTGCGGATGCTCGAATACTCCCAACGCCTGCGCGACCGGGCCCGCAACGTGCTGGTGCCGGGCGAGGGCTCGGTCGGTGAGACGCTGTATCTCGGATCTGCCGCCGGCGGCGCCACGGCGCTGGGCCGGGACGCCGGGACGATCCGCCAGGGAGCGCTCGCCGATCTGGTGGCGATCGACACCGTGGACCCGGCCCTCTGCGCGCTGAGTGACGGACAGGTCCTCGACGGGCTGTGCTTCGCCGCCGGCGACCGCGTGGTCAGCGACGTCTGGTCGGCCGGCCGGCACGTGATCAGCGGCGGCCGGCACCCCAGGCGCGAGGAGATCCGCGCGGCCTACGCGAAGGCCGTCGGCGCGCTGCTCACCGGGTGACCGAGACCGGCTGCAGATCCTCGTCCAGCGGGAAGATCGGCCGGCGCACGGTCTCGAAATTCAGCATCGAATAGTCTGAGGTGCACACCCCGACACCGGCGCATTCCACCGTCTGGGCGGCGAGGTCGCGGAACCCGGCGCGCCAGTGAATCCGGCTCTTCAGCATCAGGTATTTCTTCGCCGTCGGGTCGATGCCGAGCGAGGTGAAGGCGGCGGTGTCGTTCGGTTCCTGCTGGGTGGAGGTGACGACGATCTCGACCTTGCCGGTGTCGAGCACCACGGTCGGCCCCATCGCGTTCAGCACGCCCTTGCTCATCGGTCCGAC
The DNA here is from genome assembly GCA_965228445.1 of Candidatus Endolissoclinum sp. GTDB lineage: Bacteria > Pseudomonadota > Alphaproteobacteria > Thalassobaculales > Thalassobaculaceae > Thalassobaculum. The sequence continues at coordinate 1,236,786 of OZ245813.1, forward strand.
ATTGCGGAACCGGCCGTCGGAGATCAGCTTGACCCGGCCGCTCACCTCCAGCGGCTCGCCGGTGCGGCCGATGGACGGCATGTCGGTCTTGCCGCCGAGCGACACCGTCACCGGATTGCCGATGCCTGCCGCGATCATGGTCTCCACCGCTGCCGGATCGCAGATCGCGAAGGCGGCCACGTCCTCAAGCCCCGCGTCCAGGATGCCCTTGAGCACCGCCATGGTGTCCATCGACCCGCCCGAGGCCGCGTTGTCGTAATGGTCGAGCAGCACGATCGGCCCGTCCGCCGTCATTTCCTGCGCCCGCTTCAGGGACTCCTCCAGCGGCTCGATCTCGTAGACGAAGGCCCGGCGCTCCTTCCAGGCGAGGTCGAGCAGTTCGTCGACCATGCGCTGCGCCCCGTCCGGATCGTCGTCCGTCACCACCACCGCACTGGAGCCGGCCAGCCGGATGTCGGCATGCGGGAAGCCGGTGAAGAAGCTGGCGCAGAGCGCGCCGTCGGCTTCCATCTTCTGGGCCAGTTCCTGGATCTGCTTGTTCGGGAAGTCGTGGGTGCCCTGGCGCATCACATGCGGCAGCATCGGCCGGTTGCCCCACGCCATGGTCGGCTTCGCGGCCCCGCGCAGCATCGCCAGGATCGGCAGCGCCGTGCGCCGGCCGGTCTCGTAGATGTCCACGTGCGGATAGGTCTGGTAGCCGGCGACCACGTCGGCATTCTCGACGATGGCCGGATACATGTTGGTGTGCATGTCGAGGGTGACGCCGATCGGCGTGTCCGGTGCGAGTTCCCGCACCCGCGCAATCAACGGCCCCTCGCCGTCCTCGCGGCTTTCGGTGACCATGGCGCCGTGCAGGTGCAGCAGGATCGCGTCCGGCTTCTCGGCGGCGACGGCGTCGCAGATCTTGTCGGTCATGTAGTCGTAGGCGGCATCCTCCACCGGCCCGCTCGGCCAGGCGCCGGCCGCCAGCGGCAGCACGAACTCCAGCCCCTCGGCTTCGCAGATCTCGATATAGGCGCCCAGCGCCGACCCGGTGCCCTTGAACGCCTTCACCGCGGCATCGCCTTCCAGCGGCAGGCCCGTGCTGCTGCCCCGGCAGAACCTCCCGAGCGGCGTCGGCACCGTGGAGAAGGTGTTGGTCTCGTGCTGCATCATCGCCATCAGGATCTTCATCGCCGCCGTCCTCCTCGCGCTTAGGTTAAGAGGAGCCTAGCGCGCGGCGGGATCGTCGAACCAGAGGCGGAATGCGTCCGACGGGCGGATCAGAGCGGCCAGAACAGCAGCAGGGCTCCCGCCACCATCAGCCCGGCCCGCAGCGCGTAGTGGCGCGGGGCAATCACCGCGAAGGACACCGCCGTCAGGCCGAGCGCCACCTTCACCGCCGCCGCGATCGCCCAGGCCGGATCGGTGGCGAGCGCGATCAGGTCGGGATTGGCGATCATCGCCAGCGGGATCAGGTACAGCCCGATGCCCAACGCCATGGCGTGGCCGGCCACCTTCAGCCAGTTCTCCTCCACCATGCCGGCGGCGATGAAGACGGCACCGCAGACCGGCGGGGTGATGGTGCTGAGCAGGGCGAACCAGAAGACGAAAAGATGCGCCTGCAGCGGCGTCAGGCCCAATTCGGTGAGAGCAGGACCCGCCACCGAGACGCAGATCACGTAGGCGGCCGTCGTCGGCACCTCCATGCCGAGCACCAGGCAGGCGAGCGCGGTCAGCAGCAACGCCGGCCAGAGCGACCCGCCGGAGCCGGACAGGATGAGAGAGGTGATCTTCACCCCGAGCCCGGTGATGCCGAGCACCCCGATGATGATCGACGCGCACAGGATGATGGAGGCGATTGTGGCGATCTGCTTGCCCGCCCCCATGCAGGCCTGCTCGACCCGGTCCAGGGTGCGGCGCCAGTCGAAACTCAGCCGCCCATCCACCAGCAGCAGGACCGCGCCGGCCAGGATCGCCAGACAGGCGGCATACTGTGGGGTGTAGCCGGCGCCGAACATGCCCCAGAGCAGGATGCTGAACGGCACCAGGAAGAAGGCGGAAGTGACGAGGACGTCGCGGCCGGTCGGTCGGGCCTCCGCTGCCAGCCCGCGCAGGTCGTGGCGCAGGGAGAAGCCGTCGATGCCGACCCAGACCGCCAGGAAGTACAAGATCGCCGGCAGCAGGGCGGCGGCCATGATCGCGGTGTAGGGCGTCCCCGTCAGCTCGACCATCACAAAGGCCCCCGCCCCCATCAGCGGCGGCATGATCTGTCCGCCGGAGGACGCGACCGCCTCGACAGCGGCGGCAAGCGAGCGCGGATAGCCGAGCTTCAGCATGGTCGGCAGAGTGATCGCACCGGTGGAGGCGACATTGGCGGAGGCCGAGCCGGAGATCGAGCCGAACAGGGCCGAGGAGATGACCGACACCTTGGCCGCGCCTGCGCGCAGCCGTCCGGCCGCGGCGGCGGCCACGTTCATGAAGCCCTGCCCCGCTTCGCCGGCGTTCAGCACCGCGCCGAAGATCACGAAGATGGCGACGATGTTCACCGACACGGCGGTCAGGCTGCCCCACAGCCCACCCTCGGCGATGGTGAGTGTGCCGAGGAAGCTGGTGATCGGGGTGCCCGGATGGCCGAACTCGCCGGGGATCCATTCGCCGAACAGGCCGTACATCAGGGCGAGGAAGGCAACCAGCGGCAGCGGCCAACCGATCGCCCGCCGGGCCATCTCGAGCACCACAACCAGCAGCGTCGCCGCGATCGCCGTCTGGAAACCGTCCGCCAGGAACCCGTACTGGTCGGACAGGCCATCCGCGTTGAAGACGACCCACAGACAAGCCGCCAGCCCGGCCGTGCCCAGCACCGCCCCGGTGATCAGCTCGACCCGGCCGCGGGCGACGAACAGCATGGTCCAGGGCAGCGCCAGGGCCATGTGCAGCGGCCGGCTGACCAGGTTCGGCACAAGACCGGAGAAGATCAGCCAGAGGTGAAAGGCGATCGAGACGGCGCCGAGGGCGGACCAGATCAGGCGGGCGGTGGGGGTCATCGGGTATCTCTAAACGAAACCGGCCCGATAACGCTCGCGCGCTCGGGCCGGTCGGATCAGGAAGGGCGGATCACATCTGCGCGTCGGTCAGCGTGAACCCCTTCTCCTTGTAGAACTTCACCGCACCCGGATGGATCTTGCCGGCGATGTTGGCCATCAGATCCTGGTTCACGCCGTTCCACCAGGCCGCGTCCTTGCCCATCTTCGCCTTCTGGTCCCAGAAGGTCTTGGTGAGCTGGTAGGCGGTCTCGTCGTCCATGTCGGTGGTGGTATAGGCGACCACCGGCAGCGAGGTGGTGACGATGTCGCTCTCCTGGCCGGCATAGGTGCCCGCCGGGATCACAAGCTTGGCGCGCTTGGTCTGGGCGATCTGGTCGTCGGTCAGGGACAGCACGGTCACGCCGGTGCCGGCCGCAGCCTCGATCACGTTCGGCGCCGGGTAGGAGCCGGCGGTCACGAAGCCGTCGATCTGGCCGTTCTTCAGCGCCGGGACGGCGTTGGACAGTTCCACATCGGCGAGCGTCACCTTATCCTCGAGGCCGAACATCTTGAGGTACTTCTCACCCTCGGTGGCGCCGAAGGAGCCCTTGCCCAGCAGGATGGTCTTGCCTTCCAGGTCGGCCAGGCCGGCCACGCCAGCGTCGGAGCGCACCACGAAGTGCATGGTCAGGGACGGGATCGGGAACAGCGCGCGGATCTCGTCGAAGCGCGGGTTGCCCTTGCCCTCGAACATCGCCTTGCCGCCCTGGGCGAGGCCGACCAGCGCCGGCGGCGTGGTGAAGACGTAGTTGCCCTTGCGCCCCATCACCTCCATCACGTTCTGGACGGAGCCCTGGCTCTCCTCGACGGTGACGATGACGGCGCCGTCGGTGCCGGCCTTCATAGCCTCGGCGATCTGCACGCCCATCTGGTAATAGGACGAGCTGGACTTGGCGGACTTGTAGGTGACGCGGGTCTCGGCCGAGGCGGCGGTTGCCGACAGGGCGAGCGCGAGGCCGGCAACGGCCAGCGGCTTCACGAACTTCATGGCGTTCTCCCGAACAGACGAAGGCAGCCGGCGTTCAGGGCCGACCGGTTGATGCCGGAAGTCCTACACGACGCGTGCGACGGCGAAAAGCCGGGAACACCGGGGATGGGGGGATGATGGAGATGGCGGCGTGAGGCCGCCGCGTCACACCGTGCGGGCTGGCCGCATCAAGTCGAGCACGTGGTGCAGCGTCTCGACCACATGGAGGCACTTCTCGCGCATCTCCTCCGTCGGGTCGAGCAGGTCCGGCACCATCACCGTCATCATGCCGGCGGCATGGGCGGCGCGGACGCCGTTGTGGGAGTCCTCCAGCGCCAGGCAGTCGGTCGGCTCGATGCCGAGCCGGGAGGCCGCGGTGAGAAAGGGATCGGGCGCCGGCTTCGGACGGTCGTAATCGCCCTTGGTCACGATCGCGTGGAACCTCTCCTCCAGGCCGCCCGGGGCGAGATAGCGCGTCACCGCCTCGCGCGGCGAGGAGGTGGCGATCGCGCGGGGGATGCGCAGGTCGTCCAGATGGTCGAGCAGTTCCAGCACCCCGGCCTTCAGGATGGTGCTGACATCGAGGGTGGCGTGCACCCGCACCCAGCAGGCCTCGAACACTCCTTCGGCATCGAAATCCGGACCGTAATGGCCGCGTAGCGCGTCCAGGGCGGAGACGTTCGGCACCCCGATCAGCTGCTGGAACAGCGACATCGGCACCTCGTGCCCGCGCTCGGCCGCCACGGCGAGAAAGCTGTCGCGGAAGCCGGTCTCGGTATCGACCAGCAGGCCGTCCATGTCGAACACGACGGCGCGGATCTCTCGGGGAAAAGCCATGGCGCCCGTGTAGCGGGTTTCCCCCGTCCGGGAAAGCGGGATTGCACTGCTCGCCCCCCTCTCCGCACCGTCTTCCCGGCCTCGCGCCGGGATCCAGCCGTCGGCGTGCTGGGGGGCCGAGCCTTAGAGAGACGGCGCTTCGGCGGCGTCTCTCTGGATCCCGGCGCGAGGCCGGGAAGACGGGTGAGACGCATCGCCCCGCTCGTCAGTGGCTGCCCCGACCGAATTGCCCCAATTTTGTGCAGCCTTTTGTGCGTTGCAAAAATATGAAGCACGCAAAGGTAGATCGCCGGTAGGGTTATTGCGCCAAACCGCATGAAATACCTCACTTTTTATTAAGATTGATTTACCCGCCACAGTGGCACACCTCTTGCGCCTGTTCCCCGTTGTCGCGGGCGTCTGCCCGCCCAGAAAGGGGCTTCATCCATGAAAATGACGAAGATGTTGAGGGGATCGGCGATCGGCCTGGCGGCAGGCCTGCTGCTGTCCACGGCCGTTCAGGCTCAGGAAACGATCAAGGTCGGCATTCTGCACTCGCTGTCCGGCACCATGGCGATCAGCGAGACCACGCTGAAGGACGCCATGCTGATGCTGATCGAGCAGCAGAACGCCAAGGGCGGCCTGCTGGGCAAGAAGCTCGAGCCGGTGGTGGTGGATCCGGCGTCCGACTGGCCGCTGTTCGCCGAAAAGGCGCGCGAGCTGATCACCGGCTCCCAGGTGGCCGCGGTGTTCGGCTGCTGGACCTCGGTGTCGCGCAAGTCCGTGCTGCCGGTGTTCGAAGAGCTGAACAGCCTCCTGTTCTACCCGGTGCAGTACGAGGGCGAGGAGAGCCAGCGCAACGTGTTCTACACCGGCGCTGCGCCGAACCAGCAGGCCATTCCGGCCGTCGACTACCTGGCCCAGACCGAAGGCGTGGAGCGCTGGGTGCTGGCCGGTACCGACTATGTGTATCCGCGCACGACTAACAAGATCCTCGAGACCTACCTGCTCGACAAGGGCGTGGCCGCCGAGGACATCATGATCAACTACACCCCGTTCGGTCATTCCGACTGGCAGACCATCGTCGCCGAGATCAAGGCGTTCGGGTCGGCCGGCAAGAAGACCGCCGTGGTGTCGACGATCAATGGCGACGCCAACGTGCCGTTCTACAAGGAACTGGCCAACCAGGGCATCAAGGCTGAAGACATTCCGGTCGTGGCCTTCTCCGTCGGTGAGGAAGAGCTGGCCGGTATCGACACCGGTCCGCTGGTCGGTCACCTGGCCGCGTGGAACTACTTCATGTCCGCGCCGACCCCGGAGAACGACGAGTTCATCGCCGCCTGGCACAAGTTCATCGGCGACGAGAAGCGCGTGACCAACGACCCGATGGAGGCCCACTATATCGGCTTCAACATGTGGGTTAAGGCGGTCGAGAAGGCCGGGACCGTCGACGCGGATGCGGTCATCGACAGCATCGTCGGCGTCTCTGTGCCGAACCTGACCGGCGGCTACTCGGCGATGATGCCGAACCACCACATCACCAAGCCGGTGCTGATCGGCGAGATCCAGGACGACGGGCAGTTCGAGACCGTGTTCGAAACCCCGGGCCTGGTGGTCGGCGACGCGTGGTCCGACTTCCTGCCGGACTCAAAGGACCTGATCTCCGATTGGCGCAAGCCGATGAGCTGCGGCAACTTCAACACCGCGACCGGCAAGTGCGGCGGCAAGGGCAGCTGATCCCGACCGCCTGACATCCCGAGCCCCGCCGCCCGACCGGCGGGGCTCCTCCCGGCCGTACCTCCCGGCCCTGTTGCAGCAGCCAAGCGAGTTCCCCGAGAGATGGCACGCCCTCTCCTTCAGATCCTGCAGCGGATCGCGCTTGTGCTTGTCCTGGCAGCCGCCGCCCTCGGCGGGCCAGCACAAGCACAATCCGAGTCCATCCCCGACCTGGTCTCCCGGCTCGCCGGGGCGGACTTCACCGAGACCGAGCGGGTCGTCGGCGCCCTGGCCGCCACCGGCGACGCCGCCGTCGCCCCGCTCCTGGAAGCCCTGGGCAATGGCGACCTCTACTTCCGCCGGTCGGACAATGCGGTGTTCATCGCCACCCGCGGCGGCGAAGGCTACCTGCTGACCGATCCGCTGACCGGAACCAGCGCAGGCGAAGCCGGCCGGCGCGAGGTCACCAAGGTCCGGGTCAACAACAGCCTGCGGCGGGCCGTGCGGGCGGCCATCGGCACCCTGACCCTGCGCAGCCCCGATCCGACGATCCGCATCGCCGCCGCCCAGTCGGTCCTGAAGAGCCGCGACCCCGAAGCCATCGAGCCGCTGACCGAAGCCATCGAGGCCGAGCAGAACGACAGCGTGCGCGCCGTCATGGAACGCGCCCGGGCCGCCGCCATCCTCAACAGCGACGCCGACGACGCCACCAAGATCGAGGCGGTAAAAACCGTCGCCGCCAAGAGCAACCAGGAGGCCCGGGCGATCCTGCTCGCCGCCTCCAACGGCGCCAGCCAGGCGCTCGGCTCCGCCATCGCCGACGCGGTGCGCCGGGTCGAGGGCGATCTTGCGATGTGGTCCGCGGCGCAGAACGTCTGGTACGGCCTGTCGCTCGGCTCGGTGCTGCTGCTGGCGGCCATCGGCCTCGCCATCACCTTCGGCGTGATGGGCGTCATCAACATGGCCCATGGCGAGATGGTCATGATCGGCGCCTATGTGACCTTCGTGGTGCAGGAGATCATTCGCAACCACGCGCCCTTCCTGTTCGACGTCTCGCTGCTGATCGCCCTGCCGCTCGCCTTCGCCATCGCCGGCGCGGTCGGCATGGCGATCGAGCGCGGCATCATCCGCTTCCTGTACGGCCGGCCGCTGGAGACCCTGCTGGCGACCTGGGGCCTGTCGCTGATCCTGCAGCAGGTGGTGCGCAGCCTGTTCGGCCCGACCAACCAGGAGGTCGGGGCGCCGAGCTGGATGAGCGGCGCCTTCGAGCTGGGCGGCCTGACCCTCACCTACGGGCGGGTCTGGATCATCGTCTTCGCCATGGCGGTCTTCGCCGTGCTGGTGCTGGTGCTCCGCCATACCTCCTTCGGGCTGCAGATGCGGGCGGTCACCCAGAACCGGCGGATGGCCAGCTCCATGGGCATCCGCACCAACTGGACCGACGCCCTGACCTTCGGCCTCGGCTCCGGCATCGCCGGGGTCGCCGGGGTGGCGCTGTCGCAGATCGACAACGTCAGCCCGAACCTGGGCCAGTCCTACATCATCGACAGCTTCCTGGTGGTGGTGTTCGGCGGGGTCGGGAACCTCTGGGGCACCCTGGTCGGCGCCCTCTCTCTCGGCGTGCTGAACAAGTTCCTGGAGCCCTATGCCGGCGCCGTGCTCGGCAAGATCCTGGTGCTGGTGTTCATCATCCTGTTCATTCAGAAGCGCCCGCGCGGGTTGTTCGCGCTCAAGGGCCGGGCGGTGGAATCATGATGACCGGCCGCTTCCTGCGCCTGACCGGCACCTCGGGCCTGATCCTGCTGGCCTGCCTGCTGGCGGCGGCGGTCTACGTGCCCGTCGCCAACCAGTTCATCCCCCAGGGCTCGCCCTTCCACGTCACGACGGCGTCGGTAGTGGTGTTCGGCAAGTATCTCTGCTTCGCCATGCTGGCCCTGTCGATCGATCTGGTCTGGGGCTTCTGCGGCATTCTCTCGCTCGGCCACGGCGCCTTCTTCGCGCTCGGCGGCTATGCCATGGGCATGCATCTGATGCGCGAGATCGGCCCGCGCGGGGTCTACGGCAACCCGATCCTGCCCGACTTCATGGTGTTCCTGAACTGGGAGGCCCTGCCCTGGTTCTGGCACGGCTTCGACATGTTCTGGTTCGCCATGGCGATGGTGCTGCTGGTGCCGGGGCTGCTGGCCTTCGTGTTCGGCTTCCTCGCCTTCCGCTCGCGGGTGACCGGGGTCTATCTCTCGATCATCACCCAGGCCATGACCTTCGCCCTGATGCTCGCCTTCTTCCGCAACGAGATGGGGTTCGGCGGCAATAACGGCCTGACCGACTTCAAGGACGTGCTCGGCTTCGACCTGCAGGCAGACAGCACCCGCATCGGCCTCTATCTGCTGTCGATCGTCGCCCTGGCGGTCATGTTTATGATGTGTCGGGCGATCGTACTGTCGCGGCTCGGCAAGGTGCTGGTCGCCGTACGCGACGCCGAGAGCCGGACCCGCTTCATCGGCTACCGGGTGGAGCACTACAAGCTCTTCGTCTTCACCGTCTCGGCGATGATGGCCGGGGTGGCGGGCGCGCTCTACGTGCCCCAGGTCGGCATCATCAATCCGGGCGAGTTCGCCCCGGCCAACTCGATCGAGGCGGTGATCTGGGTCGCCGTCGGCGGCCGCGGCACCCTGGTCGGCGCGGTCATCGGCGGCATCGGCGTCAACCTGGCCAAGAGCTACTTCACCGGTGCCTTGCCCGAGATCTGGCTGTTCGCGCTGGGCGGCCTGTTCGTGGTCGTCACCCTGTTCATGCCGAAGGGCATCCTCGGCCTGATCTCCCAGTGGCGCCGGCGCCAGCCGCCGCCCGAACCGGCCGACGCTCAGACCACCGAGGCGGAGGAACGGGCATGACCACCCTCCACAAGGAACTGACCCGCACCGTCCTCTATCTCGACGGCATCAGCGTCTCCTTCGACGGGTTCAAGGCGCTGAACGAGCTGTCCTTCGTGGTCGAACCGGGCGAGATGCGCGCCATCATCGGCCCGAACGGGGCCGGCAAGACCACGATGATGGACGTCATCACCGGCAAGACCCGGCCCGATGTCGGCACCGCCCTGTTCGCCGGTCAGCACGATCTCACCAAGCTGGACGAGGCTGCCATCGCCGAGCTCGGCATCGGCCGCAAGTTCCAGCGCCCGACCGTGTTCGAGAGCCATACGGTGCGCGACAACATCGTCCTGGCGCTGGCCGGCAAGCGGACCGTGTTCGACACGCTGTTCGCCCGCGCCACCGAGGAGGAGGCCGAGAAGATCGACCGGGTGCTCGACACCATCCGCCTCGCCGACCGGGCCGGCATGATGGCCGCCGATCTCAGCCACGGGCAGAAACAGTGGCTGGAGATCGGCATGCTGCTGGCCCAGGACCCATCCCTGCTGCTGGTCGACGAGCCGGTGGCCGGCATGACCGACGCCGAGACGGTGCAGACCGCGACCCTGCTCAAGGAGATCGCCCGAGACCACTCGGTCGTTGTGGTCGAGCACGACATGAGCTTCGTGCAGGACCTGGGCGTGATGGTCACCGTGCTGCATGAGGGCTCGGTCTTGGCGGAAGGTTCGCTCGACCATGTGAGCGCCGACGACCGCGTCATCGACGTCTATCTCGGCCGGTGAGGATATCGACATGCTGACGATCAAGGACCTCACCCTGCATTACGGCGCCGCCCAGATTCTCTGGGGCATCGACCTGCAGGCGGAGGTCGGCAAGGTGACCTGCGTGCTCGGCCGCAACGGCGTGGGCAAGACCAGCCTGCTGCGCGGCATCGTCGGGCACCACCCGGTGAGCGGCGGCACGCTGGCGTGGGACGCGGCCGACCTGACCGGCCTGCCCTCCTTCGAGCGCGCCCGCTCCGGCATCGCCTATGTGCCCCAGGGCCGCGAGATCTTCCCGCTGCTGACGGTGAAGGAGAACCTGCAGACCGGCTACGCCTGCCTACCGGCGGGCGAGCGCAAGGTTCCCGATGAGATCTTCGAGCTGTTCCCGGTGCTGAAGTCGATGCTGGACCGGCGCGGCGGCGACCTGTCCGGCGGACAGCAGCAGCAGCTCGCCATCGCCCGGGCGCTGGTGACCAGGCCGAAGCTGCTGATCCTGGACGAGCCGACCGAGGGCATCCAGCCGTCCATCATCAAGGATATCGGCCGGGCCATCGAGATCCTGCGCGACCGCGGCGAGATGGCGATCCTGCTGGTGGAGCAATATCTGGACTTCGCCAAGGCCCTGGCCGACACGGTGCTGGTGATGAGCCGCGGCCGCGTCGTCTTCCACGGCCGCCCCGACGGCCCCGACAGCGGCGAGATCGACCGGCTGATGGGACTGACGTAGAAGGGGTGCGCAAGGGCACCCGACGCGCCCTCCCAATTCGTCTTCCCGGCCCCGCGCCGGGATCGAGGGTGACGCTCACTGGAGAGCCAAAGATCCATAATTGACGCTCCAGCACGCATCCGTCTGGATCCCGGCGCGAGGCCGGGAAGACGCAAATGGTGGAAGCGGAGAGCGCTACCCCTTCCCCTCGCCCAGCGCCACCAGCCGGGACAGCAGCGAGTCGCGGGTGACCATCCCCACCGTCCGCTCGCCGTCACGCACCACCACCGGGTTCGGGTCGCGCAGGATGCATTCCATGACGTCCTCGATCTCGGCCTCGCGCGCCACGGTCACCTCGGAGACCGTGCCCGCCACCGGCACCATCACATCCCCCGCCGTCAGCACGCCGAGCGGGTTCATGTTGTGCACGAACTCAGCCACGTAATCATTTGCCGGATCGGAATAAATCTCGCGGGGCGTTCCGCACTGAACGATCCGCCCGCCCTCCATGATCGCGATCCGGTCGCCCAGCTTGAACGCCTCGTCCAGATCGTGGCTGACGAAGATTATCGTCCGCTTCAGGCTCTTCTGCAGGTCGAGCAGCTCGTTCTGCAGATGGGTGCGGATCAGCGGGTCGAGCGCCGAGAACGGCTCGTCCATCAGCAGGATCGGCGCCTTGGTGGCGAAGGCGCGGGCGAGGCCGACCCGCTGCTGCATGCCGCCGGACAGCTCTCCGACCTTGCGGTCGGCCCAGTCGGACAGCCCGACGAGTGCCAGCTGCTCGGCGACCTGCTCGCCGCGCTCCCGCGCCCCCATGCCGGCCAGCTCAAGCCCAAGGCCGACATTCTCCGCCACGCTGCGCCAGGGCAGCAGGCCGAACTGCTGGAACACCATGGCCACGCGGTTCTGCCGCAGCCGGCGCAGGGTGGCCGGATCGGTGTCGGAGATGTTCACCATCCCGGCGCCGTCATTGACCATTACGCAGCCGCGGGTGACCGGGTTCAGCGCATTGACCGCCCGCAGCAGGGTCGACTTGCCGGAGCCGGACAGGCCCATCAGCACCAGGATCTCGCCCTCGCCCACGCTCAGCGAGCAGTCGTGCACGCCCAGCACCTGCCCGGTCTCGGCCTGAATCTCGGCGCGCGACCGGCCCGCGTCCATCATCGGCAGGGCGGTCTGCGGCGTGTCGCCGAAGACGATGGAGACGTTCTGGAACTCGACCGCGACACTCATTCCTTCGTCACCCGCAGCATGCGGTCGAGCATGATGGCGACCACGACGATGATGAAGCCACTCTCGAACCCGAGCGCGGTGTTGACCTGGTTCAGCGCCCGGACCACCGGCACGCCGAGCCCGTCGGCCCCGACCAGGGCGGCGATGACGACCATGGACAGGGACAGCATGATGGTCTGGTTCAGCCCGGCCATGATCTGCGGGAAGGCGTAGGGCAGTTCCACCTTCCACAGTTTCTGCGACGGCGTGGCGCCGAACGCCTCCGCCGCCTCCAGCAGATGGGTCGGGGTCGAGACCACGCCCAGATGGGTCAGCCGGATCGGGGCCGGCACCACGAAGATCACCGTGGCGATCAGACCCGGCACCATGCCGATGCCGAAGAACACGATGGCCGGGATCAGATAGACGAAGGTCGGCAGGGTCTGCATCAGGTCGAGCACCGGCCGCATCACCCGATAGAGCCGCGGGCGGTGGGCGACGGCGATGCCGATCGGCACGCCGATGCCCATGCACACCACGCAGGCCGACAGCACCAGGGTCAGGGATTCCGTCGTCTCCTCCCAGTAGCCCTGGTTCAGGATGAACAGGAAACCGACCACGATGAAGGCGGTGGTCTTCCAGTTGCGCTGGAGCGCGTAGGTCAGCCCCGCGAAGACCGCGACGATCACCAGCGGATGCGGTCCCTGCAGCACCCACAGGATCGCGTCGATCATCCATTCCAGCGCGTCCGACAGGGTCCAGAAGAACCAGCCGCCATTGGTCTGCAGCCAGTCGAACAGCTCCCCCGCCGTCCGGCCGACCGGGATCTTGGTCTCGGTCAACCACTCCATGGCACCCCCCGCCAATCCGTCACAACGAGGACGGAAGGGGCGCGGGGCCCCTTCCGCCTACCCGATACAGCTCAGAGGCCGAGCGACGCCTTCACCGCCGCCTTGGCGTCGCCGCCGTCCTTGGCGGTCACGCCCTCGAGCCAGCCCATGACCGTGTCCGGATTGGCCTTCAGCCAGGCGGTCGCGGCCGCGTCGGGCGCCATGCCGTCGTCCAGGATCGCGCCCATGATCTCGTTCTCCATGGCGAGCGTGAACTTCAGGTTCTTCAGCAGCGCGCCGACGTTCTTGCACTCGTCCACATAGCCCGCGCGGGTGTTGGTGTAGACGGTCGCCCCGCCCAGATCCGGGCCGAAATAATCGTCGCCGCCGGTCAGGTAGGTGAGGTCGAAATTGGCGTTCATCGGGTGCGGCTCCCAGCCGAGGAAGACCACCGGCTCGCCGCGCTGGTCGGCCCGCTTCACCTGGGCCAGCATGCCCTGCTCGGAGCTTTCCTTGACGCTGAAGCCCTTCAGCCCGAAGGCGTCCTTCTCGATCATGTCGAGGATCAGGCGGTTGCCGTCATTGCCCGGCTCGATGCCGTAGATCGTCTCGTCCAGCGCATCGGCATGCTTGGCGATGTCGGCGAAGCTCTTGATGCCGAGCTTGGCGCCGGCGGCGTTGGTCGCCAGCGTGTACTTCGCCCCTTCCAGGTTCTCGCGCACGGTATCGACCGTGCCCTTCTCCCGATACGGCGCGATGTCGCCTTCCATGGTCGGCATCCAGTTGCCGAGGAACACGTCGATATCGCCCTGGGCCATGGAGGTGTAGGTCACCGGCACGGACAGGACCTTGATGTCGGTCTCGTAGCCCAGCGCCTGCAGCACCTCGGTGGTGGCGGCTGTGGTGGCGGTGATGTCGGTCCAGCCGACATCGGAGAAGGTGACGGTATCGCAGCTCGCATAGGCGGTGCCGGCGGTGAGGCTCAGCGCCAGGGCAAGCGCGGCGGTTCTGGTTCTCATCGAGAAAACTCCCCCGTTTCATCTGAATGGCTTTGATCGCCCACCGGTTGCGGGCGATCGGTTGCCTATCACAGCACAGATCCGGAAGAGGTCAACCGAAGCGCCTGAACGGCGGTTCAGCGACGTGTCTCAGTCCCGTGCGTCCAACTGCCGGTAGCGCACCAGGGCCGCCTGGGCCAGACGGCCGAGCGAACTGAGGAACGGCATCGGCTCGACCTCCATCTTCGGCAGCCCCAGCGCGTCGTCCGGCTTGCCCTGGGCCCAGTCGGCCAGTTCCTTGCCCATCGCCACGCCCAGAGCCATGCCGCGGCCGTTATAGGCGATCGGGGTGATGGCGCCCGGCCCGATCGAGTGCACCCGCGGCAGCCGGTTCGGGGTCATGGCGATGCGGCCGTTCCAGACATATTCCAGCCTGCGGTCCTGCACCTGCGGGAAGGCGTTGCCGATGCGCTCGGCGATCCAGGGACGGATGCGCGCGTCCATGTTGAGGGGCAGCGCCAGGGTCGCCCCGGTGACCAGCCGGCCCGCCCGGTCCTTGCGGAACGGATAGAGGTCGCGCCTGGTGTCGGAGGAGGAGATGTCGCTCGGGATCACGCTGGCGGCGATATCGGCCGGCATCGGGTGGGTGGAGACCTGGTAGTTGATGATCCGCACCAGGGTCTTGGCGAGCGACGGGATCAGCGCGCCGGTATAGGCGTTGGTCGCCACCACCAGCCGGTCGGCCGTCACCTGCCCCTGCGGCGTCGTCACCCGCCAGTCCGTGCCCTCGCGGGTGACGGTCAGCGCCGGCGAGCCGGTGAAGACCTTCGCCCCCTGCTCCATCGCCGCCTTGGCGAGGCCCTGGGCCAGGGCCAGCGGGTTCACATGGCCGCCGGAATGCATGAACAGCGCGCCGTGATAGATGTCGGTCCCGAGCTTCTCGGCGATCTGGCCGGAATCCAGCATCTCAGCCCGGGCCTGGCGCCGGGTCCACTCGCCGTAGCGCTTCTCCAGCAGCTTCAGGCGCGAGGCCCGGTGCGCCGGCTGGGCCCAACCGGTCTGCACCGCGTCGCAGTCGATGTCGTATTTGCGGATCAGGTCGAAGGTCAGGGACGCGCTGTCCCGCAGGAAGGCAACCATGCGCTCGCCCGCATCGGCGCCGAACTTCGACACCAGGAAATCCGGATCGCCGGCGGCGAGTGTGGGGATGATGTGGCCGCTGTTGCGCCCGGAGCCGCCGAAGCCGGTCCGCGCCGCCTCAAGCACCACCGCCGAGATGCCGCGCTCGGCCATGTGCAGGGCGGTGGAGAGCCCGGTAACGCCGCCGCCGACGATGACGACATCCGCTTTCAGCGAGTCGCGAAATTCGGTGGTCAGCGGCGGCGGCGGGGCGGTGGCCGCCCACAGGGACGGCGCGTGGGCGGGTGGGCTCTTCGATGCGGCGTCGGACACTATTCCCCCGGCTGCGGCCTCGGTTGCGCGGTCGGGCCGCCGCTATCGGATCGCCTGTCAAACATCTCGATCACCCGCCCGAGCACGCCGCGCGGCATGTAGATGATGAACAGAACCAGCATCGCCCCGTAGATCATGACGTCCAGGCCGTGGACATCATGACCCACAGTCTGGCGCAGCCCTTCGGTAAGGAGCAACGTGATAACCGCCCCGACCGTCGGGCCGAGTTGCACGAACATACCGCCGGCGATGGCCGCGAAGACGATCTGCAACGAGATGGCGATGCCCGAGGTGGTCTCCGGGTTGATGTAGAGCTGGTACTGGCCGTAGATCGCCCCGCCGACCGCCGTCATGCCGGCGGAGATCATGGTGACGATCAGCTTGGTGCGGGTGACGTGCACGCCGAGCGAGGCGGCGGCGTCCTCCTCCTGGCTGACCGCCTCCATGGCATAGCGGATCATCGACCGGTCCACCGCCCGCCAGACCAGCAGGCCGAGCACCCAGACCACCACCACGATGTAGAACCAGGTCACCTTGTCGGAGAACTGCATGGCGATGAACGAGTTCGGGGTATCGGCGGAGATCACGCTGTCCGGCGTCACGCCGAGCGAGCCGCCGGTATACTCGCGCAGGGCCACGATCAGCAGCCGCGCCACCTCCGACAGGGCCAGGGTCACCAGCGCGAAGTAGTGGCCGGTGATCCTGAAGCGGAAGCACGGGAAGCCGATCATGATGCCGACCGCGACCGACACGACCACCGCCACCGGAATGCCGATCCACGGCGTGATGCCGGCATGGTTCCACAGCATGGTCACCACATAGGCGCCGATGCCCATGAAGGCGCCGTGGCCGAGCGAGACCAGCCCGAACCGGCCCATCACCGACCAGCCGGTGTAGATGTAGCCCCAGAGCAGCACCGAGATGGCGATGTGCAGCACGTAGTCGCTGAAGCCCAGCATCGGGAAGGCGAGGACGGCGATCAGGCCGACCGTCTTGATGATCAGGCCCGTCTTGTTCATGGCAGGGTTCATGGCCGGCCCCTCAGCTCTTGGATCCGAGAATGCCCTGCGGGCGGATGAACATCATGACGATGAAGAAGGCGAAGGCGATCACGTAGCCCCATTCGATCTCGGCGTAGAAGCCGCCGAGCGCGATGAACTCGGCGAAGATGAAGGCGGCGATGAACCCGCCGATCATGTTGCCAAGCCCGCCCATCACGCAGACCATGAAGGTGATCGGCCCGAAGGTGAGCCCGATCGCCGGATGGATGTCGTACAGCAGCACCAGCAGGCAGGCGCCGAGCCCGGCGAGCCCGCCGCCGAGCGCCGAGGTCACCAGGTAGATCTTGCGCGGGCTCACCCCCATCAGCGGCATCACGTCCCGGTCCTGGCTGATCGCGCGGATGGCGGTGCCGAGATAGGTGCGCTTCAGGAACAGCCACAGCCCGACGACCGCCACCAGGCTAACGATGAAGGCCAGCAGGCGGGTGGTGGGGATGTACATGTCCCCGGCCTCGATGCTGCCGAAGGAGACGCCCAGGTTCCGGAACTCCACGGAGAAGGCCAGCGTCGCGAAACCCTGCAGGAAGAACAGCACGCCGCCGGTCACCAGGAGCTGGTTGATCGGCTCGGTATGCAGGATCGGCCGGATGATGAAGTGGTGCAGCGCCGCGCCGAGCACGGCGACCACCAGGATTCCGGCGACCATCGCCAGCGGCAGCGGCACCCCGTAGTCGCTGTACAGGAAGTAGATTGTGTACATGCCGAGCATGATCAGCTCGGCGTAGCAGATCCACACCACGTCGATGACGCCGAAGATGATGTTGAGGCCGAGGGAAAGCAGGGCCAGGACGCCGCCGAACAGCAGGCCCTGGATGACGGTCTCCCAGAAGAACGGGTCGGTGAGCGGAAAATCCATGTCTGCCCTCCCTCAGAGGCCGATATAGGCGCGGCGGACTTCATCGTTCTCCAGGAGTTCCTGGGACGATCCGCTCATCTTGATCTGGCCGACCTCGAGCAGGTAGGCGCGGTCCACCACCTTGAGGACCTGCTGGATGTTCTGCTCGACGATCAGCACGGTGTAGCCCTCCTGGCGGATGCGCCGGACCAGGTCGAACACCTGCTGCACGATCACCGGGGCCAGACCGGCCGACGGCTCGTCCAGCAGCAGCAGTTTCGGCCCGGACATCAGCCCGCGGCCGATGGCGCACATCTGCTGCTCGCCGCCGGACATCGTCCCGGCGAGCTGGTGACGCCGCTCCTTCATGCGCGGGAACAGCTCGTAGACATAGGCGAGCCGGTCGTCGAAATGCGACCGGGCCGAGGAGATGAAGCCGCCCATCTTCAGGTTCTCCTCGACCGTCAGCCGGGGGAACAGGCGCCGGTGCTCCGGCACGTGGGCGATGCCCATCTCGATGATCTTGTGGGCGGGGACATCGTTCAGCGACACCCCCTCCATGGCGATCTCGCCGCCGTTCAGGTCGATGACCTTGGAGATCACCCGCAGCAGCGAGGTCTTGCCGGCCCCGTTCGGGCCGATCACCGCCACCGCCTCGCCGGCGCGGACCTCCAGGCTGACATCGAACAGCGCCTGGAAAGTGCCGTAGCCGGCGGAAACGTTTCTCAATTCCAGCATGCCGCCCCCCGTCACGCGCCGGTTGTCTCGGCAGCGGCCTGGCCGCCCACCTGGCTCTGCACCGCTTCCGCATCGGTGCCGAGATAGACCTCGACCACCTTGGGATCGTGGGCCACCTCCTGCGGCAGCCCGGCGGCGATGATCTCGCCGTGATCCAGCACGATGCAGCGGTCGACCACGCGCATCAGCACGCCCATGATGTGCTCGACCCAGATGATGGTGATGCCCCGCTTCGCGCGGATATGGCTGAGCATGTCCGCCGCCTGGTCCATCTCCTTCTCGTCAAGGCCGCCGAGGCTCTCGTCGGCCAGGAGAAGACGCGGTTGGGTGGCCAACGCCCGGGCCAACTCGAGCTTCTTCAGCCCTGCTGCCCCCAGCCCGTCAACCCGGGCGCGGCCGTCCACCGGGAGCTGCGTGAGCTCGAGCGCGTCCTCGGCCCGGGACCAAGCCTCCTCGCGGGAGATCGAGCCGTCGGAGCCGAAATACGCGGCCAGCGCCACGTTCTCCAGGATGGTCAGTTTTCTGAAAGGACGCGGGATCTGATAGGTCCGTCCCACCCCCTTGTGACAGACCTGGGTGGGGGCGAGACCGGTGATGTCCCGCCCCTCCAGGGTGATGCTGCCGGCGGTCGGCGTCAGTGCCCCGGCGATCAGGTTGAAGGTGGTGCTCTTGCCCGAGCCGTTCGGTCCGATCAGTCCGAGGATCTCCCCCTCGCCCAGATCGAACGCGACCTCGCTGACGGCGGTGAAGCCGCCGAACTTCTTGGTCAGGCCGCGGACCTGCAACATCTCTCCCATCGCCGAAACCCCTGTGCCGACGTGTCCGATCTCTGAACGCTTAGGTCAGCGTCAGCGCGCGTAGGTGTGGCCGTCCGGCAGCGGTAGCACCGGGTCCATGGTCTGGATCGCGGTCGGCCAGACGATCTTCGTCGCACCGTCCACGTACTGCATGACCACCGGCGAGGAACGCTCGTTCTGGCCCGCCATCTGATGGCCCGGCGGGTTGAACTTCACGCCATAGCCCTGGACCGTGCCGCCGACCGGGATGTCGGTGTCGAGCGCGGCCTTGCGCAGGGATTCCGGATCGTAGCCGCCATAGGTCTTGATCGCGCGCGGCAGCACGTCGGAGAAGAAGATCCAGGCCTGGTTGAAGCCCATGGAGGTGTGCGGCGGCACTTCGTTCGCGCCGGTCTTCTCCTTGTAGCGCTTCACCATCTCGGCGGTCAGATCGCCCAGGCCCGGAGCGAGCGTCTTCGGATCGAGCAGTTGGGCCGCCACCGGGTCGGTGTTGTAGATGAAGTTGGCGTCCTCGCCGAAGGCCTCGGTCAGCTTGTCGATCTGGCCGTAGCCCGCACCGTGGCCGATCAGCGCCTTCCACTTCAGGCCCTGCTCCTTGGCCTGACGCAGGAACAGCGTGATGTCCGGGTTGTAGCCGGTGTGCAGGATCACGTCGGCCCGGGAGCGGCGCAGCTTGGTGACCAGGCTGGACAGGTCGGGCGCGGTTGCCGAGTAGCCTTCCTTCAGGGTCACGTCCATGCCGTAGCCCTTGCAGGTCTCCTCGTTGCCCGCGGCGACGCCGGAGCCGTAGGGACCGTCCTCATAGATGATCGCGACCTTCAGGTCGGACGGCTTCATGCCGAGCTTGCTCTCGGCGTATTCGTTCAGGAAGGTGCAGGACGCCCAGCCGAACTGGTCGGAGTGCACCTGGCCCCGGAATACGTATTTCAGGTTCTTGTCCTTGAACACCGCGGAGGACACGCAGACGTTCGCCCACATGAACTTCTGCTGCGCGTCGACCTTCTGCGCCATCGGCACGCAATGGGCCGAGGAGAACACGCCCATGACCAGGTCGACATTCTCCTGGTCGAGCAGACGGGTGGCCTCGTTGATCGCGACCTCGGCCTTGGACTGGGCGTCGGCGACGATCGTCTCGATCTTGTGACCCTCAACGCCCCCCTGTTCGTTGATCAGCTCCACGGCGATCTCGTTGCCGACGGCGGCCGCCGTCGAGCCACCGGCCGCGAACGGCCCGGTGAAGTCGTAGATCACGCCGATCCGGATCGGATCGGCCGCCTGTGCCGGGGCCGGCATCAGGGAGAATAGCGGTAGGGCGAGTGCGGCCGCGCCAAGCGCGGACACCGCCGCCCGACGGGCGACCTTGCTGGATTTCATGACGTTTCCTCCTGCTCTTCAGAGCATTCACGTCCGGTGATCCCGGATCGTTGATTGGACGCCAAGTGTCGAAACCGAGGCTCTTAAGAGTCAAGATGGTAAACGCACATCAATACCCCGCATTACTGGTGCAGCCTTTCGCAGGCTGCACCCGACACCGGCGTTTGAGCCGTTCCGCGTGGGCAATTCCCAAGCGGGCGTCGCATGGTCTAGGAAGGGGCGTCGACCAACTGGGAGGAAACCATGACCGACATTCCGGCGACGATGACGGCGATCGAAATCGAAGGCGCGGGCGGCCCGCCCGAGGTGCTGAAGCCGACCACCCGCGACGTGCCCGCGCCGAAGGCCGGCGAGGTGCTCGTGAAGGTCGCCTATGCCGGGGTCAACCGGCCCGACTGCATCCAGCGCTCGGGCGGCTATCCGCCGCCGCCGGGCGCCTCCGACATCCCGGGCCTGGAGATCGCCGGCGAGGTCGTCTCCATCGCGCCGGACGTGACCCGCTGGAAGGTCGGCGACCAGGTCTGCGCCCTGGTGCCGGGCGGCGGCTATGCCGAGTTCTGCACCGCGGCGGAAGACACCTGCTCGCCGATCCCCGAGGGCTATTCCCTGGAGGAGGCCGCGGCAATCCCGGAGAACTACTACACGGTCTGGACCAACGTGTTCGAGCGCGGCCGGCTGCAGAAGGGCGAAACCGTTCTGATCCACGGTGGCTCGTCGGGAATCGGCACGACCGCGATCCAGCTTGCCCATCATTTCGGCGCGACGGTCTACGCCACCGCCGGCTCGGCCGATAAATGCAAGGTCTGCACGGATCTCGGCGCCGACCGGGCGATCAACTACCGCGAGGAGGACTTCCAGGCGGTGATGAAGGAGGCCGGTGGCGCCGACGTCATTCTCGACATGGTCGGCGGCCCGTATATCCAGAAGAACCTGGACAGCCTGAAGCTGGAGGGCCGGCTGGTGCAGATCGCCTTCCTGCAGCCGCCGCAGGTCGAGAAGTTCAACTTCCTCAAGGTGATGACCAACCGGTTGACGATCACCGGCTCGACCCTGCGGCCGCGCACGGTGGCTCAGAAGGCCGCCATCGCCCGCCAGTTGGAGGACAAGGTCTGGCCGCTGCTCGCCGCCCGCACGGTGAAGCCGATCATGTACAAGACCTTCCCGCTCAAACAGGCGGCCGAGGCCCACGCCCTGATGGAATCGAGCCAGCACATCGGCAAGATCATGCTGAAGGCGTAAGGGGGGCATTCGCTCCCCTCCCCCGTCTTCCCGGCCCTGAGCCGGGATCTAGAACGCAACGCGCTGGACCGTCGGAGAAGTCATTCCGTCGGTCCCGCGGACGTCCTCCCTCGATCCCGGATCAAGTCCGGGAAGACGCTCACCAAACGCACACGCTCCCCGGATCTATTCCGTGGAGTACTTGAGTGGGGTGAGAGCCCCCGCTCCCTAGCGCTGCGGCACCAGATCGAACAGCGTATCCGCGCCCAGGTCGTAGCGCGCGCTGGAGAAGCGCATCGCCTCGTCCATCGTCGCCACCTCCTCCAGCATCACTCCCTGGCGGCCGGAGCCGAGAATGGTCGGCGCCACCATCACATGCAGCCGGTTGAGACATCCCGCCCGCAGGAAATGCGACAGGGTCGCCGCGCCGCCCTCCACCAGCACCACGTCGAGGCCGATGACCGACAGGCTGTCGAGCACTCCGCAGGGATCGACAATGCCGTTCTCGTCCGGCTCGCAGGGCAGGTCGACGCCGGTCACCATGGTCGGGGCTTTGTCGTCGGTGAACAGCTTGCGGTCCTCGGGCACGGAGCCGTTGCCGGAGAGCACCACCCGGGTCGGGTTCGCGCCGGCGCAGCGTCGCACGGTGAGCGACGGATCGTCGGCGCGCAGGGTTCCCGCCCCGACGATCACCGCATCCGCCAACGCGCGGAGCCGGTGCAGATGGTCCAGCGCCTCGGGACCGTTCACGTAATGGGAATGTCCGCGCTCGGTGGCGATGCGGCCGTCGAGGGTCTGGCCGCACTGGCCGATGGCGACCCGGCCGCGGGTCGCCGCCTCCACTAGGTCCAGCAGCGCCGCAGCGCCGGGAATGTCGGAACCCTCCGCCCGCATCCGACCGATCTCGGCGATCAGCGGCCGCGCGTCGCCGTCCAGCCGGCGCACCTCGCGGGCGTACAGCATGGTCTCTCGGATCGTCTCCCAGGATATGCTCACGTCAGCCCCTCAAACCCCGCCAGATCGTCCAATATCGCGGCCAGCCGGCCGGCCATCGCGTCGATGATGCGATGGCCCAGCTCCGCCGTCGCCGCCGCCGCATTGCCGGTCACCCCGGCCGGGTTCAGGTCCTGAGCCATCCAGCCGAGGCCGGTCGCCCCCTCGCCCTCCAGCGCGGCAAACCGCTTTTCCCATGCCTGGGCGCTGGAGACGAAATCGACCGCGGCCGAGCGGCGCACCAGGTCGGGGGCCGCGGCCAGCATCATGGACGTCTCCAGCATCCCGCCATGCAGACCGTAACGCTCTTCCACCGCCCCCAGTTCCACGTCATCGCCCAACAGGCGGAACGTGGTGGCCCGCACGACCGTCATGCCGTGGGAAACGCGCAGCCGCGTGGCGACCACGTCGACCAGCCCGGTCTGGCCGCCATGGCCGTTCAGGATCACCAGCTTGCGGAGCCCCGCCCGTGCGACCGAGGCACCGATGGCGGTCCAGGCGGCGATCACCGTCTCCGCCTCCAGGGACAGGGTGCCGGGAAAGGCCAGATGTTCAGGGCTGAGGCCGATGCGCTGGGTCGGCAGGCGCAGCACGCTCGCCGAGCGCCCGCCCTTTGCGCGGGCGGCGGCGACCACCGCATCGGCCAGAATCGCGTCCGTTCCAAGCGGCAGATGCGGGCCGTGCTGCTCCACCGCCGCGACCGGCAGCAGCGCCACCGCTCGCTCCGGCACCCCGCCGTCGAGATCGGCGGTGGTCAGGTGTTCCCAGTCGATCCAGGTCGGGGAGTGAAGCTCCATCCGCAGAACCAACGCCAGCAAGCGGCCGGCGTCAACTCTCCGGCTTCAGCGGCACCGGCTTGAGCGGTACCGGCACCCGGTTCGCAAGCGCCGGCGCGACCCGTCCGCCGGCCGGCAGGATTTCGACGATGTCCTGCTCCTCCGGCGCCAGGGCGGCGGCGATCTCCGGCGGGGTGTCGAACTCCTCCGGCACGGCGCAGAGCCGCCAACGCTGCAACAGACGCCCCAGGCGCGGCACCGCCGAACCGACCGCGAAGGGCACGGCCAGCAGCCAGGCCAGCACGATGGGTGCGGCCCAGGGCAGCATGGACGGGGCGTAGAGCGCCAGGCCGGTCGCCATGGCGAGCCCGATCAGCGTCTGCGGCCAGAGCGTGGACAGCGCCTGCCCCCAGCGCACCTCGCGCGGATCGCGCATCTGGGCGTTCCAGCTGATGCGCCGGCCGATCATCAGACCGCCGATGAAGATCGTCTGGGCCACCGCCACCGCCGGTGCGACCAGCATGCCGAACACCAGTTCCACCACGGCACCGGCCAGGATGCGCGGGCCGCCACCGTAGAGCCGCCGCTTCGCCGCGGACAGCAGGATGTCGAGCACGCCCATGATCTTCGGCGCGAAGGTGATGGTCATCATGGTGGCGAACAGCGCCACCCCCTCGCCCCACTGCACCGCCGACCACAGCGCCTCGGAAAACGCCATGTCGCTGGCGGGCGCGAAGCCGCCGGCAAACAGCCGTGTCATGCCGAGCGCGATGAAGCCGAGCCACATCGGCGCCGACAGGTACATCAGGATGGCGAGCGCCAACTGGACCCGGCCCAGCGGCCGCCAGACCGGCCAGCCGATCAGCTTGAAATACTGCAGATTGCCCTGGCACCAGCGCAGGTCGCGCTTGATGAAGTCGAGCAGGCTCGGCGGGTTCTCCTCGTAGGAGCCTCCCTCAACGGGCAGCACCCGCACCTCGTAGCCGGCCGACCGCATCAGCGCCGCCTCGACCTGATCGTGGCTGAGGATTTCGCCGCCGAGCGGCGGGTTGCCGGGCAGGCGCGGCAGGTGGCAATGGGCACGGAACGGCGCCAGACGCAGGATCGCGTTGTGACCCCAATACGGGCCGCTGTCGCCCTGCCACCATGCACTGCCGGTGGTGTAGGCGCGCATACCGTGGCGCATGCCGAACTGGAAGATCCGCGCGAAGGCGCTGGAGGACGGCAGGCCCACGGCCAGCGTCTGCAGGATGCCGAGCGACGGGTTGCGCTGCATCAGCCGCACCAGCCGCAGGATCGCCTCGCCGGTCATCAGGCTGTCGGCGTCGAGCACGATCATGTGCTCGAACCGGTCACCCCAGGTGGCGCAGAAATCCTCGATATTGCCGACCTTCTGGCGGGTGTTGTCGGTGCGGCGGCGGTAATGGATGCGGGTCGGACGGGGCGAGACCGCCTGCCAGGCGGCGAAGCGGCGGGCCTCTTCCGCTGCGATCTCCGGGTCGGTGGTGTCCGACAGCAGGAAGATCTCGAAGGCGCCGTCCTGGCCGGTGCGGGCGAGCGAGGTCTCCACCACCCGCAGATGGCGGAAGACGCGGGTCGGATCCTCGTTGAAGACCGGCATGACGATCGCGGTCGGTGCGGTGACGTCGGAGCTGTCGTCCGACAGCCCGTCGAGCGGCAGCACCAGGGAAAGCCAGTCCCGGCGCAGATGCAGTAGGGCGACACCGATCACCGCGTTCCACAACCCGATGATCACCCAGGGCAGCGTGCCGGCATAGAGCGCCAGCATGGCGATATCGAGCGCGTCGACCCCGTCGGCGCCGAGCAACCGGGTCATCCAGCCGAACAGCGCCAGGCAGGAAACCCCCACCAGGCCGAGAAAGACCGCCCGGCGGATCCGCATCGTCGGTGTCCATCCGGTCTGGGTCCGTCCAGCCCGGATACGCCCAGTCCGGATACGCCCAGTCCGTGTTCTCCCGCTCCCGGAACCGTCCGGGTCATTCGCCGTCATGTCGTCCATCCGACCGTTGAAGCTCTCCCGCGCCCCGGCCGCTGTGCCGGGTTTGCGCCGCACAATATGTGTGCCTTCGCCATTCCTTCCATAGGCTCGAGAGCCCGGTGACCTAATCGTGAGATGGAGCGGCGGCACGATGCGTTCACGAACCCGTGGGCCAGTCATTACGGGGGTTTGATTGGCCATCATCCGACCGAAGGCCTATCTGTTTTAGGGATACTCAGTCGAGGACCCTCCTATGAGCCTTCCCGGCCGCGCTCCGCGCGACCCCCGCCTGGATTTCTTCCGCGGCATCGCGATGCTGATCATCTTCATCGCGCATGTGCCGGAAAACCTGTGGGCGAACTACATTCCCGCCCGGTTCGGCTGGTCCGACGCGACCGAGATGTTCGTGTTCTGCTCCGGCTTCGCCGCGGCGCTCGCCTTCGGCTCCACCTTCCACAAGGCGAGCTTCGCCTACGGCACCATGCGGATCGGCTTTCGCGTGTGGCAGATCTACGTGGCCCATATCGCCATGTTCATCTTCATCGCCACCCTGGTCCTGGCGATGACCGGCCTGATCGGCGGCGAGCACGACTATGTCCGTCAGCTCAACCTCACCTGGTTCTTCGAGAACCCGGCCCGGGCCCTGGTCGGGCTGTTCACGCTGACCTACGTGCCGAACTATTTCGACATCCTGCCCATGTATATCGGCGCGCTGGTCATGGTGCCGGCGGTGATGGCGCTGTCCCGGATGCACCCCTGGGCGGCCATGGGCTTCGTGGCGGCCGTCTATGCCAGTGTCCACGCCTTCGGTCTGATGTTACCGGCCCATCCGGAGCATGCCGACATCCCCTGGTTCTTCAACCCGCTGGCCTGGCAGCTTCTGTTCTTCACCGGCTTCGCCTTCGCGCTGGGCTGGCTGCCGGCTCCGCGGATCTCGCGGCCCTGGGTGATCGCGGCCGCCGTCTTCGTGGTGCTGTCGGCGCCGGCAGCGAACTGGGACATCGCCAAGGATGTCGAGCTTCTGCGCTGGGTACGCGAGGTGATCTGGGACCTGCAGGAGAAGACCGATTTCGGCCTGCTGCGATACCTCCACTTCCTGGCGCTGGCCTATATCGCCATCGCCGTCGTGAACCCGCGCATCGAGCTTCTGCGCGGCGACTGGGCCAAGCCGATCGTCACCGTCGGGCAGAACTCACTCGCCGTATTCCTGCTGTCCATGGGCCTGTCGCGGGTCGCCGGTATGGCGCTGGACCAGATCGGACGCTCGACGCCGGCCATCGCCCTGGTCAATATCGCCGGTCTCGCGATCATTGTCGGGTTCGCCTACTGGTGCACCATGCTGAAGAAACAGCCCTGGCGGAAACTGGCGGCCGAGCACGACGCCCGGACGGCACCCCGGCCATCGACCCAGCGCCATCCGGGCGACGCCGCCGGCTCGCCGCGCAGCGCCTATACGGCACCGGCGGAGTGATCGCCCGCCTGGTCCTCCTGCTGGCGTTCCTGGCCGCCGTCTCCCCCGCTCACGCGGGAACGCTCGAACGGCGCTCGATCCCCAGTCCGGCCCTCGGCCGCCCGAT
This sequence comes from Candidatus Endolissoclinum sp., assembly GCA_965228445.1. Taxonomy (GTDB): domain Bacteria; phylum Pseudomonadota; class Alphaproteobacteria; order Thalassobaculales; family Thalassobaculaceae; genus Thalassobaculum. Next base: position 1,263,550 of record OZ245813.1, read on the forward strand.
CGACATCCGCGTCTATGTGCCGGACGAGAGGTCGGCGCCCCTGCCGGTGGTCTATCTGCTGCACGGCTATGGCGGCGGCGCGCATGACTGGACCGGCGGCGGCGATGCCGAAGCCACGGCGGACGTCGTGTTCGCCGAGCCGGATGCCGTGCCCATGCTGCTGGTCATGCCGGGGGTGGGGAATTCCTGGTACGTGGATTCCGAGACATACGGCCCCTGGGAACGCGCCCTGCTCGACGACCTGATCCCGGCGATCGAGCGGCTGTATCCGACCCGGGCGGAACGCGGTCAGCGCTTCGTCGCCGGTCTGTCGATGGGGGGATACGGGGCGCTGCGGCTGGCGGCACATCATCCGCGGACCTTCCGGGCGGCGGCCGCCTTCAGCCCGGCGGTGTTCGAGGACGTGACCTCGGCCGAGGCGTTCCCCGACTTCCAGCTCGCCTTCTTCGCCGGTGCCTTCGGGGAGCCGTTCGACCCGCTGCGGTTCAACCGGGCCAATGCCTTCGCGCCGCTGGGTGGGATCCCGAAGGATCTGCCGGTCGGTTTCTACGTCATGACCGGCGACCATGACGGCCTGGGTCTGTGGGACGGCGCGCTGCGCTTCTTTCGCGCGGCGCGCGGCGCCGGTCATGCGGTGGAACTTCGGGTGCGCGACGGCGACCACGAATGGCGCCTGTGGCGCGAGGAACTCGGCCCCGCGCTGCGCTGGTTCGGAACGATCAGCCGGTCCGCTCAGTGAGCGCTGATCAGCTCCAGCTCCTCGGCGTCCTCCAGCGACCAGTCGTCGCCGATCGCGTCGAGCAGCTCGTCCATGTCGGCCGACAGGATGGCCGCCTCGGCCGGATTGGTCGGCGCGAGGCCGTAATCGTCGGAAAACTTCGGAACGTGTCGCATCGTTCTATCCTCCGTTGAGAGGGCCGCTCGGCCCTCCACTTCCTGAAGCAAAGGATGTGCCAGCCGGGATGTACCAGCCGGCTGGGGCCGGCCGATCAGTTGACGACCTTCCACTGACCGTTGGCGCGGCGGCACACGGTGCCGGCCATCGTCGTGGTCTCACCGTTGACGAAGCTCTGGCCGGTATAATCGCGGCAGTACTCGTTGCCGGCGATGGCGGAGCTGTCATAGGCGGTGAAGGCGAAGTGCTGGCCGTATTCCGGGCTGATCCACGACACGGTCTGGCCGTTGCGGGTGTTTTCCAGCGCGTACTGGGCACAGGCGGCGTCGGCCGGAACCACGCGGTCCACATAGGGCTCGTTGGCGAGAACGCCGATCAGCACGCCGCCGGCGGTGGCCGACAGGTTCTGCGCGCCGCGACCGACCGGCTTGTTGGCCATGTCGCCATGGGCGTTGCCCAGGATCTGGCCGGCGAGCGGCGGGTTGCTGGCGAGCAGCGGGCGGTTGCAGGTCATCGCCGCGGCATCGGTGCTCGGCACCAGGATGTCCGGGGTGGGCGCCGGAACATAGGCGACCGTCTCCTGCTGCTGGGCCTGCCAGCGATAGGTCGGCGACGGGATCTGCGGGTCGGCCGCGGCGGTCTGGGCCATCGCCAGGGACAGGACGGTCGCAAAGGAAGCGCCGGTGATCGTCGTCTTCGTGTTCTGTGTCATAGCCGTCTCCCTCATCACACTGGGGTTTCGAAATGTGCTGTTCTCGAACTCTGCTGGGGCGCCCGGGAGGACCCGGGTGGGGTGTCGCCGCCACACCACTGATATGCGGGGCCGGCTGTGATATGGCTGTGACCGGGCGGGGATAAAAGCGGGCCCGGCGGGGGCGAAAGGGGGACGGAATGCGCTCGAGCAGCATGATTCAGATCGTCGGGTGTCACGCCGAGGGCGAAGTCGGCGACGTCATCACCGGTGGGGTCGCCCCGCCGCCCGGCGACACCCTGTGGGAACAGTCGCGCTTCATCGCCACCGACGAGACCCTGCGGAACCTGGTGCTGAACGAGCCGCGGGGCGGCGTGTTCCGCCATGTGAACCTGCTGGTCCCGCCAAAGGACCCGCGCGCCGCCATGGGCTTCATCATCATGGAGCCGGCCGATACCCCGCCGATGTCCGGCTCCAACAGCCTGTGCGTCGCCACCGTGCTGCTGGAGACCGGCATCGTTGCCATGACCGAGCCGGAGACGGTGATCACCCTGGAGGCGCCCGGCGGGCTGGTGCAGGCGACCGCGACCTGCCGCGACGGGAGGGTGGAGAAGGTGCGGATGCGCAACCTGCCCTCCTTCGCCGACAAGCTGGACGCCGCCCTGGAGGTGGAGGGTGTCGGGACGCTGAGCGTGGACACGGCGTTCGGTGGCGACAGTTTCGTGATCGTCTCGGCCGAGGCTCTCGGCTTCTCGCTCCGCCCCGACGAGGCGCGGGACATCGCCGTGCTGGGGACGAAGATCACCGCGGCGGCGAACGAGCAGCTCGGCTTCGCCCATCCGGAGCTCGCCGGCTGGCGCCACATCTCGTTCTGTCAGGTCGCCGCCGCCGTGCGCTCGGAGGGTGACGGGCTGGTCGGCCGCAACGCGGTGGCGATCCGGCCCGGCAAGATCGACCGCTCGCCCTGCGGGACCGGCTGCTCCGCCCGGATGGCGGTGCTGCATGCCAAGGGACAGCTCGACATCGGCCAGAGCTTCACGGGCACCTCGCTGATCGACAGCCGCTTCCATTGCCGCATCGAGACGGTGGAGCAGCGCGCCGGGCGGACCTGGATCACCCCGAGCCTGGAGGGCCGCGCCTGGCTGACCGACACCCGGCAGATCCTGCTCGATCCGAGCGATCCCTGGCAGGCCGGCTACCGGCTGAGCGATACCTGGCCGGGGGCGTGAAGTATTGCGCCATTGACCCGCTCGGTCCTTCGACCCTTCGACACGCGCGCCCTCGGGGCGCTGCTCGGGGCGAGATCATGACGTGGTTTGTGTTGGCCGCGCGCTGAACAGGTCTGACCTCACCTCAATTCGACCCTCATCCTTAGTGCCGACCTCCCCCAACCGGGCAACCTCACCCTGAGCAGCGCCCCAAGGGGGCGCGTGTCGAAGGGTCGACAAGCCGCCGCGGAGTCCACAAGATCGCCGGGTTGTCCACGCGCCCTTCTCTCCAACCTACCCGGAGCCGTCCCCATGCGCCTGCTCGTTGCCATGATGAAGCACGAGACCAACACCTTCTCGCCCGTGGTCACCGATCTGGACCGGTTCATGGCCTGGGGCGGGTATGTCGGCGACGAGGCGTACAAGGCCTATAAGGGCACGGGCATGCCGTTCGGCGCCTATCTCGACATCGCGGAAGCCGCCGGGCACGAGGTCGTCACCCCGGTCGCCGCCGAAGCCATGCCGTCCGGCCCGGTCAAGGCAGAGGCCTACGAGTTTCTCACCGGCAAGATCCTCGATGCGGTCCGCGACGGAGTGGATGCCTGCCTGCTCGACCTGCATGGCGCCATGGTGGCGGAGACCACGGACGACGGCGAAGGCACGCTGCTGGAGAACATCCGCAGGATCGCGCCGGGCATCCCGATCGCGGTGACCTACGACCTGCACACCAACCTGACCCAGAAGATGGTCGACAACTGCACCTGCCTGATCGGCTACAAGACCTACCCGCATATCGACATGGTCGAGGTCGGCAGCCAGATCGCGCACGTGCTCATGCGCACCATCGCCGGCGAGGTGACGCCGGTGATGGCCTGGGGCCAGCCCGCCCTGCTCGCCCAGACCCTGCGCATGGGCCATGACGACGAGCCGATGAAGACCCTCCTCGCCCTGGCCCGCGAGGCCGAAGAGGATCCGAAGGTGCTGGCCGCCACCGTGTTCGGCGGCTTCCCGCTGGCCGATTTCCAGGATGCCGGCTCCAGCGTCGTCGTCGTCACCGACAACGACCAGGCGCTCGCCGACAGGTGGCGCGACCGGCTGGTGAAGGAGATGTGGCAGCGGCGCGAGGAGTTCGTGTACCAGCACGAGCCGCTGGTCGACGCCGTCGCCCGGGCCAAGGAGGTCAATACCCTGAAGACCGAGGGCGGCCCGACCCTGCTGCTCGACCACGCCGACAATACCGGCTCCGGCGGCACCCAGGACGTCATGACGGTGATCGAGGAGGTGCTGAACCAGGGGCTGGAGGACGTCGCGGTCGCCGCGGTCTACGACCCGGAGGCGGTGAAGCAGATGCAGAAGGCCGGCATCGGCGCCAAGATCACCCTCAAGCTCGGCGGCAAGACTGACATGCCGTCCATTGACCTGAAGGGCCGGCCGCTGGAGATCACCGGCACGGTGAAGACCCTGACCGACGGCCGCTGGACCGTGCGCGGGCCGATGTATACCGGCGTGCAGGTTTCCATGGGCCACAGCGCGGTGCTCGACACCGGCAAGGTGGAGATCGTCGTCACCTCCAACCACCACGAGCCCTGGGATGTGGGGGTGTTCACGTCGGTCGGCATCCAGCCGCAGCACAAGCGCTACCTGCTGCTGAAGTCGCGCATCCACTACCGGGCGGGCTTCGGCAACCTGGGCAAGGCGACGATCACCCTGGACGGCGAGGGCGTGACCACCTCTGACAACTCGATCCTGGATTTCAAGAAGGTGCGGCGCCCGATCTACCCGCTCGACCGGGTGAACGAACCCTGAAGTCCTTCGACACGTCGCTGCGCTCCTGCTCAGGATGAGGTCACAGGGTAGAACCGGTGAACCTCGACCCGAGGCCACCCTTCGACACGTCGCTGCGCTTCTGTTCAGGATGAGGTCATGGGGTGGAACCGGTGGACCTCGCTCCGAAACCGCACTTCGACACGTCGCTGCGCTCCTGCTCAGGGTGAGGTCACAGGGTGGAGCCGGTGGACCTTGCACCGAGGCCCCCGATGGGCGCGCTCCTGTGCTCCTGCTCCGAGTAAGCTGACGGCAGGAAAAGAAAAGACCTCACCCTGAGCAGCCACCGGACTTGGTCCGGGGGCGTGTCGAAGGGCGGGCGCAGCGTCTACTCGCCCAGCAGCGTGCCCTTCACCGTGCGCGACTGGCCGCGGAACTCCGCCACCAGGCGGCCGGTCTGGTCGGTCACGGCGATATCGTAGATGCCGTTCCGTCCCGCCAGCGCCCGCTCCACCGCATGGGCGGTGAGCCGGTCGCCGACGGCGGAGGGCGCGAGAAAGGTGATGCTGCAGTGCTGCGCGACGGTGCGCTGGTTGCGGGTGTTGCAGGCATAGCCGAAGGCGGAATCCGCCAGGGTGAAGATGAAGCCGCCATGGGTCGTGCCGTGGCCGTTGGTCATCGCCTCGGTCACTTCCATGGACAGCACCGCCTCCCCCGGCGCCACCCGCTCCAGGACCATGCCCAGCTCGCGGGAGGCGCGTTCCTGCGCCCACATGGCGGTGGCGCAGGCCTCGGCCAACTCCTGGGCTGAGATGTCGTCCGCCGCCCTCATCCGCGCCTGCCCGTGAAGGCGGGGCTGCGTTTCTCCAGGAAGGCCGTCACCCCCTCGGCATAGTCGGCGCTGCGTCCGGCCTCGCGCTGCAGATCGCGCTCCAGATCGAGCTGGGCGTCCAGGCTGTTGCCGCCGGCCGCCTGGATCGCCCGCTTGGTTAGGCCGAGACCGACGGTCGGCCCTTCGGCCAGCTCGGCGGCCAGGGTGCGGGCCTCGTCGAGCAGCAGCCCGTCGGCGACCACGCCCCAGATCAGCCCCCAATCGGCCGCGGTCTGCGCCGCCAGCGGCATGCCGGTCAGCGCCAGCCCCTTGGCGCGCGCCTCGCCGATCAGATGCGGCAGGGTCCAGGTCGCCCCGGAATCCGGTACCAGGCCGATCCGGCAGAAGGCCTGGATGAACCGGGCCGACCGTGCCGCCAGGACGATGTCGCAGGCCAGCGCCAGGCTCGCCCCCGCCCCGGCCGCCACGCCGTTCACCGCGCAGACCACCGGCTTGTCCAGCGACCGCAGGCGGCGGATCAGCGGGTTGTAGGTGCGGTCCAGCATGGCGCCGAGATCCGGCGCGGAGGCCTGTTTGGCGGGATCCCGATCGCCGAGATCCTGGCCGGCGCAGAACGCGCGGCCGGCGCCGGTCAGCAGCACCGCACGCACCGCCTCGTCCCGCCCCGCGGCATCCAGCGCCGCATAGAAGGCGGTGTGCATCGCCCCGTTGAACGCATTCAGCTTGTCCGGACGGTTCAGGGTGATCCGGCACACGCCGTCAACCTGCTCCACGAGCACGGTTCCACACTCCGTCATCGCCTTCCTCCCTCGGGTACGCTTGTTTTCCCGCGATGATGGGCGCTCGCGGGTCCGAGGTGAAGCGCGAAGTTTGGAATCGTTATAAATTGCTGAGGACGGCCCCTTCGACACACTATTCCTGGACGTTCGGGAATCCCTCGATCGGGCCCAGGCCCTTGGTGTCGCGAGCGACCACCGGCGGGGAGGCCATGTAGACGGCGACGAGCCGGGCGACGGCGACGAGGCTGTCGACATGCACCCGCTCCCAGCCATGGCTGCCATCCAGACCGAAGGCAATCAAAGCTGTGCGGATGTCGTTGCCGGCCTCGATCGCGGAGGCGGCGTCGCAGCGGTAATGCTTGAAGACGTCGCGGCTGTGCTCGATCCCGTGGCGCTCGGCCAGATTGATCAGGCCGTGGGACAGGTGATAGTCGAACGGACCGGTCATATCGCCCATGGCGATGGTGACGCCGTATTCCGACGAGTTCTGGCCCGGTGCCACGGTGGCATTGTCCACCGACAGCAGCTCGGCCACGTCGCCATGCAGGATGGACGACGCGCCCGAGCCGGTCTCCTCGGAGATCGTGAACAGGAAATGGCAGTCCACCGGCAGCGGCAGCTCCTCCGCCAGGACGGCTTCCAGGGCGACCAGCATGGCGGCCACGCCGGCCTTGTCGTCGAGATGGCGGCTGTTGATGAAGCCGGCGGGCGTCACCTCGGGCTGCGGATCCACGGAGACCATGTCGCCGACATTGAACCGCGCGCCCACCAGGTCGCCGTAGGAGGACACCCTCTCGTCCAAACGGATCTCCAGGTTGTCCCATTCCGACGGCTGGGTATCGATCAGCGTGTCGTAGGTGTGGCCCGAGGCCTTCAGCGGCAGGATGGTGCCGCGACGCGGTCCCACATCGGTGAAGATCGTGACCCGCGCGCCCTCGGCGAAGCGGGCGGCCCAGGTGCCGATCGGCCGCACCGACAGCCGGCCGTTCTCCTTCAGCGCGGTCACCTGCGCACCGAGCGTGTCCACATGGGACACCACGGCCCGGTCGGGACTGTACACGTCGCCCCGCAGATTGACCCGGATCGCCCCGCGTCGGGTGATCTCGTAATCGACCTTCAGCCCGTCGAGGATGCCGCAGACATGGTGGATTATGGTGTCGGTATAGCCGGTCGGGCTCGGGATGTTCTGCAGTTCCAGCAGCAGTTCGATGATGCGCTCGCCGTCGATGCGTCGCATGACGCGGGAGATCGGGTCGCGGGTGTCGATCGGGCGGAGATGGCCGTGATCAGCCGGTGGCATTGCGGGGTTCCTTCATCTCGAGAAAACGGTCCGTCGTCTGCGGGAACAGCAGATCGACGAACGCTTCCGCCGTGGGCTGCGGTTCGTGGTTCGCCAGGCCTGGGCGCTCGTTCGCTTCGATGATCACATAATCATCGCCCGCCACGTCGGGCACAAGGAAGTCGAACCCGACCACCGGAATGTCGAGGATCCGCGCGCCCTCCTCGGCCACGTCGCGCAGATGCGGATGGAGCTGGTCGGTGACGTCGTGGATCGTGCCGCCGGTGTGCAGGTTGGCGGTCTTGCGCACCGCAAGCGACTGGCCCTTGGGCAGGATCATGTCGAAGTCGTAGCCGGCCGACTTCACGCAGCGCTCGGTCTCGCCGTCCACCGGGATGCGGCTTTCGCCGCCGGTGGCAGAGGCGCGGCGCCGGCTCTGCCGGTCGATCAGGCTGCGCACGTCGCTGACCCCGTCGCCGATCACTGTGGCGGGCACCCGGACGGCGGCGGCGATCACCTTGAAGCCGATGACGATGATGCGCAGATCCGCGCCCTCGCAGAACTCCTCCAGCAGGACCCGGTCGCTGACGATCTCGGCATCCTCGATGGCCCGCACCATGTCCACCGGATCGGTGATGTCCACCGAAATCCCCCGCCCCTGCTCGCCGCGCGCCGGCTTGACGACGATGCGGCCGTATTTCTGCAGGAACGCCCGAGCGTCGCTCTCGTCGTCGACCTCGTGCTGTGCCGGCACCCGCAGACCGTGGCGGGAGAGCAGCCGATGGGTCAGTGCCTTGTCGTCGCAGCGGCTGAGCGCCACCGCACTGGTGAGCTCCGACAGGGATTCCCGGCAGCTCACCCGCCGCCCGCCATGGGACAGGGCGAACAGCCCGCCTTCGGCATCCTCGATCTCGACCGTGACGCCGCGCCGCCGCGCCTCGTTGATCAGGATCCGGGCATAGGGGTTCAGCTTCGCCTCGGGCATCGGCGCGCTGTAGAGCTTCTCGTTGATCGGGTTCTTGTATTTCAGGCTGAACAGCGGAATGCGCTGGAATCCGAGCTTCTCGTACAGCTTGATGGCCGGCGCGTTGTCATGCATCACCGACAGGTCGATATGCGCGAGGCCGCGGGTCTGGAAGGTCTCGATCAGGTGGCGCAGCAGCACCTCGCCGATGCCGGGCAGCGGCGCCTGCGGGTCGACCGCCAGGCACCACAGGCTGGAGCCGCCCTCCGGATCGTCGTAGACCCGCTCATGGTCGACGCCGGTGATGGTGCCGACCACCTGCTCGGTGGTCTCGTCCACTGCCACCAGATGCACGATCCGGCGCGAGCCCCGGTGCGACAGCAGGAAGTCGCGCCCCACCGGCACCATGCCGACCTTGGCGTAGATCCGGTTCACGGCCTCGGCATCGGCGCTGGAGCGCAGCCGACGGACATAGACCCCGACCATCCGGTCGGTGCGCGGGCGGTAATGCTCGAACTCCAGGCGGAACGTGTGCGACGGGTCGAGGAAGAACGCCTCCGGCGCCTGGGCCAGCACCACATGCGGGTTGTTGACGTTTATCGTGATGTCGCGTTCGTCCGGCGCCTCCTGGCGCATCACCTCGGCCAGTTCCTCGGCGGTCTCGAACGTGTCGGCGAAGATCAGCCGGCCCCAGCCGACATTCACCACCGAATTCTGCTGTCCCCGCTCCTGATACGGTCCCTCGCCCGGCAGGCGCGGCCAGCCCCGGCGCGAACGGCCCCGCGCCCGGGCGCGGCGCTGCTTGAATTCACGCTGTGCGCGGTCCTTCATCCCGTTCCTCCGGGTTCTTACAGTCCGTTGGTCTGCAGCCACGCTTCCAGGAGCGTGATCTGCCAGAGCTTGGAGCCGCCGAGCGGGGTGATCTGGTCCTCGGGCTTGTCCAGCAGCTGGTCAACGTAAGCCCGGTCGAACAGTTCCCGCTCCCGCGCCTTCTGGCTGTCCATCACGCCGCGCACATAATCCAGCGTGTCGCCCTGGATGTACTTGAGCGCCGGTACCGGGAAATACCCCTTCGGCCGGTCGATCACCTCGGACGGGACGATCTTGCGTGCGGCCTCCTTCAGGATGTGCTTGCCGCCGTGGCCGGCCTTCAGCTCCGGCGGGATCTTGGCGGCCAGCTCGACCAACTCGTGGTCGAGGAACGGCACGCGGGCCTCCAGGCTCCAGGCCATGGTCATATTGTCGACCCGCTTCACCGGATCGTCGACCAGCATGACGGTGGTGTCGAGACGCAACGCCTTGTCGACCGCGCTGGACGCGCCCGGGCGGTCGAACATCTCTTCGATGAACTCCCCGGCATGGTCGCCGTTGCGGTAGCGCGGGTGGACGATCGAGAGGAACTCCTCGTGGGTGCGGTCGCGGAACAGCCGGGCGTAATCGGCCGAGCCGGCGCCCTTCTCCATCAGCGGCGGGTACCAGTGATAGCCGCCGAACACCTCGTCAGCGCCCTGGCCCGACTGCACGACCTTCACGTTCTTCGCCACTTCCTGCGACAGCAGGTAGAAGCCGATGCAGTCATGGCTGACCATCGGCTCCGACATGGCGGCGATGCAGCCCGGCAGGCTCGGCAGCAGGCGGTCGCGGCTGTTCACCTGGATCTTGTGGTGGCGGGTGCCGAATTTCTCGGCGATCACGTCGGAATAGCGGAACTCGTCGCCCTGCTCGTTGCCGACGGTCTCGAAGCCGACGCTGAAGGTGTCGAGGTTGCCGCCGGTCTGCTCGGCCACCAGGGCGGTGATCATCGAGCTGTCGACGCCGCCCGACAGCAGCACGCCGACCGGCACGTCGGCGACGAGCCGGCGCTGGACGGCGACTCGCAGCGAGTCCAGCACCCGGTCGCGCCACTCGTCCTCGGAGACCCGCAGGTCCTCGTCGGGGGTGCCATAGACCGGCTCCCAGTAGCGGCGCTGGGTCTGCTTGCCGTCTGCGGTGACCGTCATCGTCGTGGCCGGCGGCAGTTTGCGCACGCCGGAGACGATGGTGTACGGCGCCGGCACGACGGCATGGAAGTTCATGTAGTGGTTCAGCGCCACCGGATCGATCGCGGTGTCGACCCCGCCGGCCGCCAGCACCGCCTGCATGTTGGAGGCGAACCGCAGCCCGCCCTGGATCGGCGCCAGGTAGAGCGGCTTGATGCCGAGACGGTCGCGCGCGAGGGTCAGCGTCCGGTTCGTCCGGTCCCAGACGGCGAAGGCGAACATGCCGTGGAACCGTTCCACGCACGCCTCGCCCCAGGCGTGGAACGCCTTGAGGATCACCTCGGTGTCGCCGTCGCTGTAGAAGCTGTAGCCCTTGGCCTCCAGCTCCGGGCGCAGCTCCTTGTAGTTATAGATCGCGCCGTTGAACACGATGGTCAGCCCCAGGGAGGGGTCGTGCATCGGCTGCTGCGCTCTGTCGGACAGGTCGATGATGGACAGTCGCCGGTGGGCAAGACCGATACCGCTCTGTACGTAGGTTCCCTGGGCATCGGGTCCCCGGGCCGCCATGGCGTCGGCCATGGAGGACAGGCCATCGAACGTAACAAAGCCTCCGTCGAACTTTAGCTCGCCGGCTAATCCGCACATAAGCGCCTCTCTGATTGTCGTGTTTGGGACAAGATGACGTTTGGAAAATAAATTTCAAGTGTAGGGTCTTTGGGTAGACGGGCCGCACAACGATCATATATCGAAATTAACCGACAAAAATATTGCGCGTGTCCGACGGCCCCCAGCGGCGCCGGTCGGCGCAGCGTTTCATCACTTGGGGAAGGCACCATGGTCCGCTCGAAGATCGCACGAACACTTGCTTCTCTGGCCCTCGGCGCCGGCGCGGTGATCGGGGCGCAGGTCGTCGCCGCGCCTACCGCTTCGGCCCAGGCCCTCTCCATCTCCTGCGGTGCCGTGGGCGTCGAACTGGAACTCTGCAAGGCCGGCGTCGAGGCCTGGTCGAAGGACAAGGACGTCGAAGTGGAGATCGTCTCAACTCCGAATTCCTCCACCGAACGGCTGGCACTGTATCAGCAGATCCTGGCCGCCCAGGGCGACGACATCGACATCCTGCAGGTCGACGTGGTCTGGCCCGGCGTGCTGGCGCCGCATCTGGTCGACCTCGGTTCGGTCAACCCGGAGGCCGGCTCGGGCCACTTCCCGGCGCTGATCGAGAACAACACGGTGGACGGCAAGCTGCTCGCCCTGCCGTGGTGGACCGATGCGGGCGTGCTCTACTACCGCAAGGACCTGCTGGAGAAACATAGCTTCGAGGCACCGACGACCTGGGCGCAGATGACCGAGGCGGCGAAGACGATCATGGACAAGGAGCGCGCCGCCGGCGACGAAGACCTCTGGGGCTTCGTCTGGCAGGGCAAGTCCTATGAGGGGCTGACCTGCGACGCGCTGGAATGGGTCGACAGCTTTGGCGGCGGCGCCATCGTCGATGCCGAGGGCAAGGTCACCGTCAACAACCCGCAGGCGGTGGCGGCCCTGGAGATGGCCGCTTCCTGGGTCGGCGACATCACCCCCCAGGGCGTGCTGAACTACGACGAGGAGGCCTCGCGCGGCGTGTTCCAGTCCGGCAACGCCGTGTTCATGCGCAACTGGCCCTATGCCTGGGCCCTGGCGCAGAGCGACGACAGCCCGATCAAGGGCAAGGTCGGCGTGGTGGCGCTGCCCAAGGGCGGCGAGGACGGTGGCCACACCGGTACGCTCGGCGGCTGGAACCTTGCGGTGTCCAAATACTCCAAGAACCCGGAGCTGGCGGTCGATCTGGCCATGTTCCTGACCAGCCAGGCGCAGCAGAAGCAGCGCGCCATCTCCTCCTCCTACAACCCGACCTATCCGGAACTGTACGAAGACGAGGAGGTGCTGGCCGCCAACCCGTTCTTCGGCACGCTGGAGGAGACCTTCACCAATGCCGTCGCCCGCCCCTCCGCCATCGTCGGCGACAAGTACAACCGGGTGTCCTCCCAGTTCTGGTCGGCGGTGCACGGCGTGCTCTCCGGCCAGCAGGAAGCGGGACCGGCCCTGGCCGGGCTGGAGAACAGCCTGAACCGTCTCGGCCGGCGCGGCCGCTGGTAACGTCGGTGGTCACCCGGTGAAGGCCGCAACGGAACAGACCGAGGGCGGGACCTCCTCCCATCGCAGGCGACGGGTGCGGACCGCCTGGCTGTTCCTGGCGCCGATGCTGGTGGCACTGACGGTCGTCGCGATCTGGCCGCTGGCCCGCACGGTCTTCTACGCCTTCACCGACGCCTCGCTCTCCGCCCCCGGCGACTACGCCTTTCTCGGGCTGGAGAATTTCGCGGTCGAGGACGGCGGCTACTGGTACGGCCTGCTGACCGATCCGCTGTGGTGGAACGCGGTCTGGAACACCCTGGTCTTCGCGGCCGGGTCGGTCGCCATCGAGGTGGTGCTGGGGGTGATCCTGGCCCTGGTGATGAACGCCGAGTTTCCCGGCCGCGCCCTGTTCCGCGCCGCCGTGCTCATCCCCTGGGCGATCCCGACCGTGGTCTCCGCCAAGATGTGGGCCTGGATGCTGCACGACCAGTTCGGCGTGGTGAACCACACCCTGATGAGCCTCGGCCTGATCGCCACGCCGATCGCCTGGCTGGCCGACCCGGATCTCACCATGCTGTCGGTCATCCTGGTGGACGCCTGGAAGACCGCGCCCTTCGTGGCGCTTCTGGTGCTGGCGGCCCTGCAGATGCTGCCCAAGGACTGCTACGAGGCCGCCCGGGTCGACGGGGTGCATCCGATCAAGGTGTTCTTCGGCGTCACCCTGCCGCTGATCCGCCCGGCGCTGACCGTGGCGATCATCTTCCGCCTGCTCGACGCGATGCGGGTGTTCGACGTGGTCTACATCATGACCGGCAACGCGGAAACGACCATGACCATGTCCGTCTATGCCCGCCAGCAACTCGTGGATTTCCAGGACGTGGGATACGGCTCCGCCGCCTCGACCCTGCTGTTCATGGTGATCGCCTTCATGACCGCGCTGTACCTGACGGCGATGCGCGCCGACGTGATGAAGGAGGGACGCTGATGGCCCGCCGTCACACCTCCCTCGCCGCAACGATCGGCTTCTGGCTGCTGGTCGCCGCCCTGCTGGTGATCCTGCTGTTCCCGTTCTATTACGCGGTGATCACCTCGTTCAAATCCGGCTCCTCCATTTTCGAAGTCGACTACCTGCCGGCCGAGCTGTCCGTCGCCAATTACCTCTCCATCTTCGCCGAGCAGCCGTTCGGCCGGAACATTCTCAACTCGCTGATCGTCTCCGTCGCGGTGGTCGGGATCTCGCTGTTCCTCGGGTTGACGGCCGCCCTCGCGCTGGGCCGGTTCCAGTTCAAGGGCCGGCGGATGATGCTGCTGGCGGTGCTCAGCGTGTCGATGTTCCCGCAGGTCGCCGTGCTGTCCGGCATGTTCGAGCTGATCCGCGTGCTCGGGCTGTTCAACAATCCGGGCGGGCTGATCCTGTCCTACCTGATCTTCACCCTGCCCTTCACCGTCTGGGTGCTGACCAGCTTCATCCGCGACCTGCCGGCCGAGGTCGAGGAGGCCGCGATCATGGACGGCGCAAAACCCTGGACCCTGCTGACCCGCATCTTCCTGCCGATGATGTGGCCGGCCATGGTCACCACCGGCCTGCTCGCCTTCATCGTCGCCTGGAACGAGTTCCTGTTCGCCCTAACCTTCACCCTGAGCAACGACCAGCGCACGGTGCCGGTCGCTATCGCGCTGATCACCGGCGGCAGCGAGTTCGAGGTACCCTGGGGCCGGATCATGGCCGCCTCGGTCATCGTCACCGTGCCGCTGATCGCCCTGGTTCTTATTTTCCAGCGCCGCATCGTCTCGGGCCTGACCGCCGGTGCCGTGAAAGGATAAGCAATGGCCGCCGTCACCCTGCGCAACCTGACCAAGAGCTTCGGCGACACCGAGGTGATCAAGGGCATCAACCTGGAGATCGAGGACGGCGCCTTCTGCGTGCTGGTCGGACCGTCGGGATGCGGGAAGTCCACCCTGCTGCGGATGATCGCGGGCCTCGAGGATATCGACGCCGGCGAGCTGTTCATCGGCGGCGCGGTGATGAACGACACCGAGCCTGCCGAACGCGGCGTCTCCATGGTGTTCCAGAGCTACGCGCTCTACCCGCACATGACGGTCTATCAGAACATGAGCTTCGGGCTGAAGCTGGCGAAGACCGCCGACGACACGGTGGAGCAGCGGGTGCGCAACGCAGCGGAGATCCTGCAGCTCACCGACCTGCTCGACCGCAAGCCCAAGGCCTTGTCCGGTGGCCAGCGCCAGCGCGTCGCCATCGGCCGGGCCATCGTGCGCGACCCCACGGTCTTCCTGTTCGACGAGCCGCTGTCCAATCTGGACGCAGCACTGCGGGTGCAGATGCGGCTGGAGATCAGCCGGCTGCACCGACGGCTCGGCACGACGATGATCCACGTCACCCACGACCAGGTGGAGGCGATGACGCTGGCCGACCAGATCGTGGTGCTGAACCAGGGCGTGGTGGCGCAGGCGGGCGCGCCCCGGGATCTGTACGACCGGCCGGCCAACTCCTTCGTGGCCGGGTTCATCGGCTCGCCGGCCATGAACCTGCTGGACGCGAGGGTGGAGGGCGGCGCGGTGGTGCTGGAGGGGACGGACGCGCGGATCGAGGGGGTGGAGGGCGTGGATCGGGTGCAGGGCCCGGTGACCCTGGGCTTCCGCCCGGAGCATGTGGAGCTGCGCGAGGGCGGCCTGCCCTTCGAGGTGGAGGTGGTGGAGGATCTGGGCGACACCTGCGTGCTGCACGGGGTGCTCGCCGGAGGGCCGCAGGCGACGGTGCGCGTCCCGGCCGAGGTGGCCTTGCCCTCCCGGGGAGATCGGCTGACCGTGATGCCGGGGCACGGGCGCTGCCACCTGTTCGACAGGGAGAGCGGGACGCGGGTGTATCGCCTGTTCAAAGCCCCATCACACTCCCCGGATTTATTCCGGGGCAATGTGTGAAGCTGTACCGGGCCGACCAAGGTTCGCGCATCGGAAGGCTCGCCCCGGAATAAATCCGGGGAGTGAAGAGAGGGAGAGGCGGGGGCAACGGGGTTAGTAACCGCATCAACCTTACCCGTCTCCCCGGCTTTGCGCCGGGGCAAAGCCGTCAGCGTGATGGAGCGCGTGTGCCCAGAGCCGCGGCCGCTCTACTCTGGGTCCCGGCGCGAGGCCGGGGAAACGCTGAGAAGGATGTAGGATGAAGGAGGGATCAGCGGCCTACGGCTGCACCGCGCGCTCGAGCACTGCGACGAAGAACCCGTCGGTGCCTTCGCGATGGGGTGCCAGGGTCAGGTACGGACCCGATGCCGGGCACGGCACCTCGCCGATGGTCTGCGCCCACACCCCCGCCACCGGCAGCACCGAGAACCGGTCGCTGTCGGCGAGGAAACCCTCCACCACGTCCTCGTTCTCCGCCCGCAGAACGGAACAGGTCACGTAGATCACCCGACCGCCTGGCTTCACCAGACTGGCCGCGCGTTCCAGGATCGCGCGCTGGGTCTTGGTCAGCTCCGCCAGGTCCTGCTCGCCGTAGCGCCATTTGGCGTCCGGGTTGCGTCGCCAGGTGCCTGTCCCGGAGCACGGCGCGTCGACCAGGACGCGGTCGGCCTTGCCGGCCATTCGCTTCACCGATTTGTCGCCCTCGGCCAGCACCTTGCGTTCGGCGTTGTGGATCCCCGCCCGGCGCAGCCGCACCGCGGCGCGATCGAGCCGGCCCTTGGATACGTCGAACAGCACCAGACGGCCCTTGTTCTCCATCCCGGCCGCCAGCGCCAGCGCCTTGCCGCCGGCCCCGGCACAGTAATCGACCGCCAGCATCCCCGGCCCGGCGCCGACCAGCAGGGCGGCAAGCTGCGAGCCTTCGTCCTGCACTTCCACGGCTCCGGACTTGAACGGCGCCATGGCATCCACCGGCCGCCGCCGGTCGAGCCGCAGCCCGAACGGCGACAGCGCGGTCGGCACGGCGGGCACCTGCTCGGCGGCCAGGGCGGCGATCACCGCCTCGCGGCTCATCCCGGCGAGCGGGTTCACCCGCAGGTCGAACGGCGCCTCCTGACCGAGGGCGGCAACGGCCGGGCCGACCTCGGCGCCGAAGCGGGCGTCCATATGCGGCCACAGCCAGTTCGGGCATTCCGCGCGCACCGCGTCCGGCATGTCGGCACTGTCGAGCTCGCCGCCGACGATCTTGCGCAGCGCCTCGCTCTCGGATTTCGCCAGGGTGGCCGGCGCGTGGCGCGAGCCGTCGAACATCTCGGCGATGCCGGGCACGTCCTGGCGGTCGTGCAGCACCAGGTCGGCCAGTACGCGTCCGCGGGCGTCGCGGCCGATGCCCTTGCCCGCCTTCTTGATCCACCAGTCGAGCCGGGCGCGGCGGCGAAAGATGCCCCAGACCCGCGCGGCGATGGCCGAGCGGTCGCCGCCGCCGATATAGCGCCGGTCGCGCACGTAGCGGTCGAGCACGCGGTCGGCCGGCCGGTCGGTCGCGTCGATCGCCTCGAGAATCTCGATTGCCGCCGCCAGGCGGCCCGCGGGTTTCATGACGCTACGCTTTCGGCCTACATGCCCGGCCGGTAGTTCGGCGCCTCGCGGGTGATGGTGACGTCGTGCACATGGCTCTCGCGCAGGCCGGCGTTGGAGATCCGCAGGAACTTGGCGTTGGCCTGCAGGTCCTTGATCGACGGGCTGCCGGTATAGCCCATGGCCGCGCGCAGGCCGCCGACAAGCTGGTGCACGACGGCGCCGGCCGGGCCCTTGTACGGCACCTGGCCCTCGATGCCTTCCGGCACCAGCTTCAGGGTGTCGCTGACCTCCTCTTGGAAGTAGCGGTCGGCCGACCCGCGGGCCATCGCGCCCATGGAGCCCATGCCGCGATACGCCTTATAGGAGCGGCCCTGGTACAGGTAGACCTCTCCCGGGCTCTCGTCGGTGCCGGCCAGCAGCGAGCCGATCATGGCGCAGTCGGCACCGGCGGCCAGCGCCTTGGCCAGATCGCCGGAATACTTGATGCCGCCATCGGCGATGCAGGGCACGCCGGCCTCGCGGCAGACCTTGGAGGCGTCGACGATCGCGGTGAGCTGCGGCACGCCGACGCCGGCGACCATGCGGGTGGTGCAGATCGAACCCGGGCCGATGCCGATCTTCACCGCGTCCGCCCCGGCGTCGATCAGGGCCCTGGCCCCCTCGGCGGTGGCAACGTTGCCGGCGATGATCTGGGTGTAGTTGGCCCGCTTGCGGATCTCCTGAACCGCGCCCAGCACGCCCTCGCTATGGCCATGAGCGGTGTCGATGACGACGATGTCGACCTCGGCATCGATCAGCGCCTCGGCCCGGGCGATGCCCTCGGTGCCCACGCCGGTCGCCGCGGCGACCCGCAGGCGGCCCTTGTCGTCCTTGGCGGCATTCGGGTGATTCTGCGCCTTCTCCATGTCCTTGACGGTGATCAGCCCGATGCAGCGCTTGTCGCCGTCGACCACCAGCAGCTTCTCGATGCGGTGCTTGTGCAGCAGCGCCCGCGCCTCTGCGGCCTTCACGTCCTCGCCGACGGTGATGACCCGCTTGGTCATCAGTTCCTTGATCGGTTGGCTCTCGTCGGTGGCGAAGCGCACGTCGCGGTGGGTCAGGATACCGACCAGTTTGCCGGTCCGGGTCTGAACCACCGGCACGCCGTTGATGCCGTGCCGCTTCATCAGGTCCAGCGCCTCGGCCAGGGTGGCCTCGGGATGGATGGTCACCGGGTTGATGACCATGCCGGCCTCGAACTTCTTCACCGCCCGGACCTCGTTGGCCTGGGCGTCGATATCGAGGTTCTTGTGCACGACGCCGATGCCGCCGGCCTGGGCCATGGCGATGGCGAGGCGGGACTCGGTCACGGTATCCATCGCGCTGGAGAGCAGCGGGATGCCGAGTTCGATGCTGCGGGTGACCTGGGTTCGGGTGTCGACCTTGGCCGGCAGGACATTGGAGCGGGCGGGTTCGAGAAGAACGTCGTCGAAAGTCAGCGCGTCACGGATGTCCATGGTGCCTCCGGTGGGTCGGTGGCGGCGCAATATACACTGCGGCACTCACATGCCAAGCGGCATAATCCGGGCGGGCGCAAAGGCCGCAGCCCGGCCGTATCATCGCCGCCTCAACCCTCTTCCTCGGGCTCCGGGTCGTCCTGCCGGACGCTGTCCGGACGGCCGCGATACCCGGTGGCGATGACATAGGTTTCCGCCGACTCGGACCGGCTCGCCGGCGGCTTGAAGTGGCGCACCTGCCGGAACGCCTGGCGCAGCGGGTTAAGCAGGTCGCGCTCGCTGCCGCCCAGGAACACCTTGGCGACGAACACGCCGTCGGGCGCCAGAACCTCGAAGGCGAAGTCGAGCGCCAGCTCGGCCAGCATGACGATGCGGATATGGTCGGTCTTCTTATGCCCGGTGGAGGAGGCCGCCATGTCGGACAGCACCACGTCCACCGGCCCGCCCAGCTTCGACTTCAGCAGCTCGGGCGCCGACGCCTCGGTGAAGTCGGCCAGCAGCAGCTCGGCACCGGGGATCGGATCGAGCGGCAGGATGTCGAGACCGACCACCTGCCCCTTGTCCGGCGCGCCGACCCGCTGCACGGCGATCTGGGTCCAGCCGCCGGGGGCGCAGCCCAGGTCCACCACCCGCTGGCCCTTCTTCAGCAGTTTGAAGCGGTCATCAATCTCGGTCAGCTTGAAGGCGGCGCGCGAGCGATAGCCCAGCCGCTTGGACTCGGCGACATAGGGGTCGTTGAGCTGGCGCTGCAGCCAGCGCTGTGACGAGGCCGAGCGCCCGCGGGCGGTGCGCAGCTTGACCGTGGTCTGCCGGCTGCCGGACCCCCGGCTGCCGCTCCCTGAGCCTCTCGATGCCATGCGCCGTCGCCGCTCCCTGCAAGCCTGCGGGGGTCAGGACGCCCCCGCGATCAGTCCGAACAGGATGCCCTCACGCACCCCCCGGTCGGCAACCCTCATCCGCGTCACCGGCCATTGCCGGCAGATCGCCTCCAGAATCGCGCAGCCGGCCACTACAAGATCGGCGCGCTCGCGGCCGATGCAGGGATGGGCCGCCCGGCCCTCGAAGCTCTGATCCGCCAGCCGTCGGCCGATGGCCAGCGTGTCTGCCACATCCAGGAACAGCCCGTCCACCCGGTCGCGCACATAGCGCGGCAGGTTCAGGTGCACCCCGGCCAGGGTGGTCACCGTGCCCGAGGTGCCGACCACCTGCACCCGCCCGGCCTCGACCTCGGCGGTGATGGCGTGCTCGCGTTCGTAGCCGCGCAGCCAGACCGACACGTCCTCGATCATCCGCTCGTACACCCCCGGCCCATAGCGGTCGCCGCCATAAGTCTCCGCGAGGGTGACCACGCCGATCGGAATGGACGTGACCGCCGCCCGCTCCTTGCCGAAAGTCCCTCGCGACCAGGCGAGCTCGGTCGATCCGCCGCCGATATCGAAGACCAGGGCCCCCGGCACCTCCGGATCGAGCAGCGGCGCGCAGCCGGCCAGGGCCAGCCCTGCCTCCTCCGAGGAGGAGATCACCTCCAGGGCGATGCCGGTCTCCTGTTCCACCCGGGCGAGGAACTCTGGCCCGTTGCGGGCCCGGCGGCAGGCCTCGGTGGCGACCGCCCGGAACCGGGTCACCCGCCGACGGTGGATTTTCGAGCCGCAGACCCGAAGGGCGTCCAGGGTGCGCTCGATGGCGGCGTCGGCGAGCTGGCCCGAGGCGCCGACCCCTTCGCCCAAGCGAACGATGCGCGAGAACGCATCGATCACCCGGAACCCACCCTGTCCCGCCGGACGCGCGACCAGCAGGCGGCAGTTGTTTGTGCCGAGGTCGAGGGCGGCGATTACGTCGTTTCCCCCGGCGGCGCCGCTGCCGCGCGAGGTGTGCCGGCGCGTGGCCGGCCTGGTGGCGCCGTCGCCGATCCCGTCCCGAATTGCAGCACCCGCCGCCCGATCGTTACCCGACCGGTGCGCCGTTTCCTGCGGGCGGGAACGGCCGGCACGATGCGTACCGGTCTCCATTCCCCTGACGTCCTTCCCTGTTCTGTGCGCCGGTGTTGTGTGTGTCCCCGGCGCTTTCTTCGCGACCAGTCTAGCCGCCCGGGCACGGAGCCACCAGCGTTACGGCAAGCGCACCGGGTTGGGGGCGACCCGGCCGCGTCGCCGCGCCGGGGTGCGAACGGCTGCCGCCGCCCGACAGGAACAGGTAGGTCATTCCAGTCTCCGGCGGCGCACACCCGTCGAAACGCGCGGAAACCCGCCGCGGAGGGCTCCGGTAAAAATGGTTGCCGCAAGGGTTTGCATCCTGGGGCCGGGCTGTGTTAGAAGCCCGGCTCACCGCGAGGGAGCGCCCCGGTCCACGGACCTGAGCCTCCCGGTCCTACTGGGGGATCGTCTAGCGGTAGGACTACGGACTCTGACTCCGTCAACCCTGGTTCGAATCCAGGTCCCCCAGCCACTCTCCCCTTCCAGATCTCATACATCCGCGCTTCGGCGCCGGCACGCGCCCGTGTGGTTCTCCCCTGCCGGGCAGGCCCCCGCATGCGTAAGAGAACATTAACCTCCCAATTATAACGTATTTGACTTATTGTCTTTCCGCTCAGAATGCCGGAGCCGACATAACGCAGCGCCATCCATCGCCGAACCCTTCCCGAAACCGCCGTTTTCGTCTTCTCCCTCGTCCTGGGCCCGCTGCATACTTCGGGGCCGGACGACAGGAAGCCAGAGCAGATTGACGACGTAATGCAGCTAGACCGGCTCCTCCTCCCGGCCCAGTCCATCTTCGACCCCGCCGCGGCCCTCCCGGGTACCTACAGCCCGGGGCTGGTCGGTCTCTCGGTGTTCATCGCCATCCTCGCCGCGACCGTCGCACTATCGACCTCGGAGCGGGTATCCTCGGCCGCCAGTCCCAGCGGACGGATCGCCTGGCTGGTCGCCGGCGGCGGCTGTATGGGCGGCGGCATCTGGGGCATGCACTTCGTCGGCATGCTCGCCTTCTCCCTGCCCTGCGGCATCACCTACGATCCCCTGGTCACCCTGGGCTCGATGATCCCCGGGATGATCGCCAGCGGGACCGCGCTCTGGGTGATCAGCCGGGGCACCTCGACCAGCTTGACCGGGCTGATCGGCGGCGCCGGCCTGATGGGAGCGGGCATCGGCGCCATGCACTATTCGGGCATGGCGGCCATGCGGCTGCCGGCGATCCTGACCTACGACGCCCTGATGGTTGCGGTGTCTGTCGTTGTCGCGGTGGTCCTGGCGTTCATCTCGCTCAGCGCGCTGTTCCTGCTGCGCCGAAGCGCCGTGCTGCGGCCGCTGGCGATCCCGCTGGCCGCCGCGATCATGGGCTGTAGCGTCGCCGGCATGCACTACACCGCGATGCAGGCGGCCCTGTTCTTCCCGCTGCCGGGGGAACAGGACATCACCAGCGCCTTCGACCCGACCGTGATGGCGATCGTCATCACGCTGCTGATCGTCTGCTTCGGGATCGCCACGCTGGCCGCCTCCTTCGCCGGCCGGCAGTTCGACACCGCGGTGCATCTGCGCGAGGAGATGGCCCGCCGGGCGGCCCTGGAGCAGGAGGCCCGGGCCGGCCATACCCGGCTGCAGACCATCATCGACAACGTGCAGGAAGCGATCATCACCATCGAGGAATCCGGCACGATCCTGCACTGGTCCCCGGGCGCCACGAAGATCTTCGGCTACAGCGCCGAGGAAGCGGTCGGCCAGAACGTCACCCTGATCATGCCGGCCGAGGTCGCCCGGGATCACCACTCTCATATCGATGCCTATCTGCGCACCGGCGTCGCCAAGATCATCGGCATCGGGCGCGAGGTCGAGGGCCGGCGCCGCGACGGCTCCTCGGTGCCGCTGGAGCTCAACATCAGCCGGGCCGAGGTCGACGGGCGGGTGCTGTTCACCGGCATCCTCAGGGACGTGACCGAACGCAAGCGGATCCTGGACGAGCTGATCGGCGCCCGCGAGCAGGCCGACGCGGCGAGCCGCGCCAAGTCGATGTTCCTGGCCAACATGAGCCACGAGATCCGCACGCCGCTGAACCCGATCATCGGCATGGCGCACCTGCTGCAGAAGACCGATCTCGACCGGCTGCAGGCCGAGTACGCGCGCAAGATCCATCAGTCCGGCCGCCACCTGCTGAAGATCATCAACGACATCCTCGATTTCTCGAAGATCGAGGCCGGCCAGCTCACGCTGGAACAGACCGCGTTCGACCTGGACGAGGTGCTGGAGAGCATCTCCTCGGTCGTCTCCGAGCGCGCCTCGGCCCAGGGGCTGGAGCTGGTGTTCGACGTGCCGCTCGACATTCCCCGGCATTATTGCGGCGACCCGCTGCGCCTGAGCCAGATCCTGATCAACTTCGCCAACAACGCGGTGAAATTCACCGAAGCCGGCGAGATCGAGGTCGGCGTCGCGCTGCTGGAGGACAGTGCCGAGACGGTAAGGCTGCGGTTCTGCGTGCGGGACACCGGCATCGGCGTGACCGAGGAGCAGAAGAGCCGGCTGTTCCAGTCGTTCCAGCAAGCCGACGAGTCGACCACGCGCCGGTTCGGCGGCACCGGCCTCGGCCTCGCCATCTCCCGCCGCCTCGCCGAGCTGATGGGCGGCGAGGTCGGGGTCGACAGCGTCTATGGCGAAGGCAGCCGATTTTGGCTCGAGGTGCCGCTGAAGAAGAGCAGCCGGAGCGCCGAGGCCCTGCTGCCGGAGCCCACCCTGCGCGGCTGCCGGGCGCTGGTGGTCGAGGACAATCCCTCGGCCCGCCAGGCGCTCTGCGACATGCTGCGGTCCATGACCTTCAAGGTCGACGCTTCGGCCAGCGGACCGGAGGCGATCGAGCACATCCGGACCCATCCCGGCTACGACGCCGTCTTCGTCGACTGGCGCATGCCCGGCATGGATGGGATCGAGGCGATCCGGACCATGAAGAGCCTGGCGACCGACGGCCCGGCACCGGCCTATGTCCTGGTGACTGCCTATGGGCGCGAGGACGTGCTGCGGGAGGCCGAGACCGCGGATGTGGATGACATTCTCATCAAGCCGCTCAACCCCTCGCAGCTCTTCGACTCGGTTGTCCGGGTCCTGCGCCACCGCGCCGGGATCACCGAAGAGAACGCCGTCGTCCGGGACAGCTCGACCCAGAGCGAACGCCTCACCATGGAGGGGCGCCACGTGCTCGTGGTCGAGGACAACGACCTCAACCGCGACGTCGCCATCGATCTTCTGAAGGCCGTCGGGCTTCGGGTGGATACCGTCGAGAACGGCGCCCTCGCCCTGGAGGCCATGGCGAAGGTCTCCTACGACGCGGTTCTGATGGATGTGCAGATGCCGGTCATGGACGGCTACACCGCGGCCCGCGAGTACCGTCGCCGCGCACCCGACAGCGACCTGCCGATCATCGCGATGACCGCCAACGCCATGTCGGGCGACCGCGAACGGTGCCTGGAAGCCGGCATGAACGACCATGTCGCCAAGCCGATCGACCCGGTCGATCTCTATGCCGTGCTGTCCCGCTGGCTCGGCTCGGCGCCGACCGCCGACCAGACGGCGGCAGCGGAGGCCGACGCCGAAGAGGTGCCCCATGTGCATCCCTCGGTCGATGCCGAGGCCGGGCTGCGCCGGGTGCTCGGACGTCGCGACCGCTATATCGAGATGCTCCGGCGCTATGCCGACAGCCAGGCGGATGCCGCAGACCGGATCGCCAGCCTGGTCGCCGCCGGCGACATGGCGACGGCCGAGCGCGAGGCCCACACCGCCCGCGCCCTGGCCGGGAATATCGGCGCCACCGAGATCGCCACCCGGGCCGAGGCCGTCGAGAAGGCGATCCAGGCGAGCCGGCAGCCGCAGGAGATCGCGCCGCTGGTCGACGCGCTGGCGGCCGCCCTGCCCCCCGTGCTCGACGGCATCCAGGCCCTGGCCGACAGCTCGCCCGAGGAGACCGGCGGATCCGCCCGCAGCGATGCGGCAGTCGACGAACTGCTGGTGCGGCTGCAGCGCCTGCTGGACGACGACGACGCCGAGGCGCTCGACCTGCTCGCGGCGGAAGGGGCGACGATCCGGGCCGGGATCGGCGACCGGCTGTTCACGCCGCTGGCCAAGGCGGTGCAGGCCTTCGATTTCGAGTCCGCCCGTCGCCTCTGCGCGCAGGCAGCAGACGCCAAACGCGAGGACATCGCTTCATGACCACCACCGGTGACAACCGGCGCACCGTCCTGGTCGTCGACGACACGCCAGACAATCTGAGCCTGATGAGCGGGCTGCTGAAGGACTCCTACCGGGTCAGGGTCGCCAACGGCGGCGAACGGGCGCTGGCGATCGCGCGCTCCGACCCGCAGCCGGATCTCATCCTGCTGGACGTGATGATGCCGGTGATGGACGGCTACGAGGTCTGCCGCCGGCTGAAGGCCGACCCGGGCAGTCGCGACATTCCGGTGGTCTTCCTGACGGCCCGCGCCGACCAGGTGGACGAGCAGATCGGCCTGGAACTCGGCGCGGTCGACTACATCACCAAGCCGATCAGTCCGCCGATCGTGATCGCCCGGGTGCGCAATCACCTGCAGTTGAAGCAGGCCAACGACGTGCTGCGGAACCAGAACGCGTTTCTGGAGGAGGAGATCGAGCGCCGTACCCGGGACGTCCGCACGATCCGCGACGCGGCGATCGTCGCCATGGCGTCGCTGGCCGAAACCCGCGACAACGAGACCGGCAACCACATCCGGCGCACCCAGCACTATGTCCGCGCCCTGGCCAACGCCATGGCCGCCATGCCGAAGTTCCGCGACGTGCTGGAGCCGGAGACCGTCGATCTGCTGTTCCGCTCCGCGGCGCTGCACGACATCGGCAAGGTCGGCCTTCCGGACTCGATTCTGCTGAAGCCGGAGCGGCTCACCGACGATGAATTCGCGCAGATGAAGACCCATACGGTGCTCGGCTACGAGGCCCTCAAGGCCGCCGAACGCGGGCTGGACAACACCGACATGTCGTTCCTGCGCTATGCGCGGGAGATCGCGCTGACCCACCACGAGCGCTGGGACGGGACCGGCTATCCCCAGGGCCTCGCCGGTGAGGCCATCCCCCTCTCCGGCCGCATCATGACGGTGGCCGACGTCTATGACGCGCTGATCTCCGAACGGGTCTACAAACCCGCCTTCCCCCACGAGGTCGCCCTGCGCGAAATCGAGGGCGGCCGCGGCACCCAGTTCGACCCGGACGTGGTCGATGCGTTCATGAACATCGCCGACCGGATGTACGAGATCTCCCAGTCCTTCAGCGACTGACCGGTCGACCTTTCTCCTCAATCGACGATTTCGCGATCTCGGGGAACCGGCGCGCCTCCCGGGCGTTGCGTCCCTGTCGCCGTCCGACCAGACACAGGGTCGGTGGGCGGCAGCGGTGCCGTTTGCTTGATCCGAGGCCTGAATGATTTCGCCAGATGCCCTGGTCGTCCGCGCCAAGCCGACCTCCGGATCGGCGACGCCGTGAGGTTGCGGGGCGGACGTCGCGCGGCCGTCGTCACGGCCTGCCTGCCCTGGCTCGCGGGCTGCGAGGGCGTGCAGTCGGTGCTCGATCCGGCCGGGACGGACGCCGAGGTCCTGGCAACCCTGTTCTGGGTGCTGCTCGCCGGCGCGGTCGTGCTTTGGCTGCTGCTGAACGGCACCTTCTTCTATGTCACCCGCATGCGGTTCCGGCCGATGTCCCAGAAGATCGGCGAGGCGGTCATCATCGGCGCCGGCATCGCCTTTCCGACGGTGCTACTGGCGATCCTGCTGTCCTACGGACTGTCCATCATGCCGGACCAGCGGGCACCCGGAGACGGCCTCACCGTGCGCGTCACCGGTGAGCAGTGGTGGTGGCGGGTCGAATACCTGCCGGCCGACGGAAGCGCGCCGGTGGTCTCGGCCAACGAGCTGCGGCTGCCGGTCGGCGCGCGGACCGAGATCCGGCTCGGCGCCGCCAAGGTCATTCATTCCTTCTGGGTCCCGAACCTGGCCGGCAAGATGGACATGTTCCCGGGCCGCGAGACCCGCATGGCGGTGGAGCCCACGCGGACCGGCGCGTTCCGCGGCCAGTGCGCCGAGTTCTGCGGCACCAGCCACGCCCTGATGGCGTTCCCGGTTCTCGTGATGCCACCCGAGGAGTTCGAGGCGTGGCTGCAGAAGGAACGCCGGGACGCCGAGCCGCCGGCCGATGCCGCCTCCGAGCGCGGCCGCGAGGTCTTCCTGGCCGAGGGATGCGGTGCCTGCCACGTCGTGCGCGGCACCGCGGCGCAGGGCACGTTCGGGCCGGACCTGACCCATGTCGGCGGGCGGCGCACCATCGGGGCGGGCACGCTGCCGGCGAGCGCCGAGGCGTTCGGGCAGTGGCTGGCCCGCACCGACCACATCAAGCCGGACGTGCGGATGCCGACCTATCGCGATCTGCCGGAGCGGGACCTGCTCGACCTGGCGACCTATCTGAAGGGGCTCCGGTGATGACCGACACCACCGATCATCGTTCGGGCCGCAACCCGGGAGGCCGCGACGAGCCGCGCGACGCCGCCGAGGCCCATGGCGACGCTTATCCGCCGAGCGAAGCGATGCTCGATGCGCCGGTCGACCCGGACTATGCCGAAGCCTCGGCCGAGCGGCTGCGCGCCGCCTGGAAGACCCCGACCGGCTGGCGTTACTGGTCGGCGGTGAACAACTCCGAGGTCGGCGCCTGGTACTCGCTGACCGCCTTCTTCTTCATGCTCTGCGCCGGGGTTCTGGCCCTGCTGATCCGCGTGCAGCTCGCGGTGCCGGAGAACGACTTCCTGCCGGCCGACACGTTCAACCAGTTCTTCACGATGCACGGCTCGGCGATGATGTTCCTGTTCGCCGTGCCGATGTTCGAGGCGATCTCGATCCTGCTGCTGCCGGCCTTTCTCGGCGCCCGGGACATGCCCTTCCCCCGGCTGTCGGCCTACGGCTACTGGTGTTTTCTCATCGGCGGCATCTTCGTGCTCGGCTCCGTGCTGTTCGGCGTGGGTCCGAGTTCGGGCTGGTTCATGTATCCGCCGCTCGCCACCAAGAGCGAGGGGGTGGGCGCCGATATCTGGCTGCTCGGTCTGTCCTTCATCGAGGTCGCTTCCATCGCCGCCGCCGTCGAGCTGATCGTCGGCGCGCTGAAGTGCCGGCCGCCGGGGATGCGGATCAACCTGATGCCGCTCTATGCCTGGTACGTGCTGGTGGTAGGCGGGATGATCCTGTTCGCCTTCCCGCCGCTGATCGCCGGCGACTTCCTGTTCGAGCTGGAGCGCAGCTTCGACTGGCCGTTCTTCGATCCGGAGCGCGGCGGCGACCCGATGCTGTGGCAGCACCTGTTCTGGATCTTCGGCCATCCGGAGGTCTACATCATCTTCCTGCCGTCCATCGCCATCGCCGCGATGGTGATCCCGACCGCCGCCCAGCGGCCGATCTTTGGCTATTCCTGGATCGTGCTGTCGGCGGTGGGCACCGGGTTCCTGTCCTTCGGCCTGTGGGCCCACCACATGTTCACCACCGGGCTGCCGGCCCTGTCGCTGGGCTTCTTCTCCGCCGCCTCGGAGGCGGTGGTGATCCCGACCGGCGTACAGATCTTCGCCTTCCTCGCCACGCTGATGGTCGGCCGGGTGACCTGGAGCGTGCCGATGCTTTACATCGCCGGCTCGCTGGCGATCTTCACCGCGGGCGGGCTGACCGGGGTGATGCTGGCCCTGGCGCCGATGGACTGGCAGGTGCACGACACCTATTTCATCGTCGCCCACCTGCACTACACGATCTTCGGGGGCATGGTGTTCCCGGTGATGGCCGGGGTCTATTACTTCTACCCGTTCTTCACCAAGAAGCAGATGTCGCCGCGGCTGGGGCGCTGGGCCTTCTGGCTGGCCTTCGTCGGCTTCAACATCACCTTCATGCCGATGCATTTCGCCGGTCTGATGGGCATGCCGCGCCGGGTCTATACCTATCCGGGCGATATCGGCTGGGATCTGCCGAACCTGATCTCCACCGCCGGCGCCTTCATCGTCGCCGCCGGGTTCCTGGTCTTCGCCTGGGATCTGATCCGACCCAAGGGGCGCCAGCCCTACACGGCGCGCAACCCGTGGAACGGCGGCACGCTCGAATGGTCGCACGACATCCCCGATCAGGCCTGGGGGGTGCGCTCGATCCCCTATATCGAGAGCCGCTATCCGCTCTGGGACCAGCCGAAGATCGTCGAGCGCATGGATGCCGGCCGCTACTACCTGCCCGACGCCGAGGAGGGAAAGCGCGAGACCCTGGTTACCACCGTGCTCGATGCCGTGCCGGTGCAGTGCCTGCGCGTCGGCGGGCCGACATGGATCACCCATTTCGCCGCGCTGTTCACCGGTGGGGCCTTCATCTTCCCGACCTTCCACTGGTATCCGCCGGCCATCGTCTGCGGCGTGCTGGCGATCGCCTGCGTGATCTGGTGGCTGTGGACCGGCACGGCCCGGCCGCCGGAGAAGACGGAGAAGGAGATCGGCCTCGGGCTGACGGTCCCGATCTACGTCTCCGGCCCGGCGGCACCCGGCTGGTGGGGCATGTGGATCACCATGCTGGCCGATGCCACCGCCTTCGCCAGCCTGATCTTCGGATTCTTCTATTTCTGGACCGCCAGTTCGGATTTCCCGCCGCAGGGAGCGGCTCATGTGTCCAGCGTCTGGGTCTGGGCCGGAGCGGCCGCGCTCACCGCCTCCTGGGCCCTGACCCGCTACGCCAGGCGGGTCAACCGGGCCGCGCAGGTCGGCACCGCCCGTCTGTCGCTGGCGGCGGCCGCCGCGCTGACCGTTCTCGGCGCCGCCGCCATGCTGTGGTCGGCCCATGTCAACGGGCTCGACCCGACCTCCCACGTGTATCCGGCCACGGTCTGGGCGATCCTGGTCTGGACGGCGGTGCATGTATCGGCCGGCTGCATCATGCAGCTCTACTGCCTGGCCGGGAGCCTGTTCGGCAAGCTGACGCCCGACTATGACGCCGACCTGTGGAACGTGTCGCTGTACTGGAACTTCATGGCGGTGACGGTCCTGGTGTCGGCGGCGGTGGTCGACCTGCTCCCGGGGATGGTCTGACATGGCCCGCCAGCAGGAGGAAAAGACCGAGCTCAAGACCTTCTCCGAAGAGCAGAGCAGCCTGTGGCTGATCGCGCTCGGTCCGACGATCTGGGCGCTGCATTTCATCGTCTGCTATGCCGCAACCGCCGTGGTCTGCGCCAAGCTGGAAAGTGCGGCGCAGGACGGCGGGCTGCTGCGAGTGGTGATCGGCGGCGCCACCGCGCTGGCACTCGCGGCGATCGCCTGGATCGGCTGGCGGTCGTGGCGCCAGTGGGATTTCCTCGACGACTGGGACTACGTCCACCACAAGCCGGTGACCGAGCATCGCCACGAGTTCCTCGGCCATGCCTCGTTCCTGCTGGCCTGCCTGTCCTTCGTCGGCGTGTTGTACGTCGCCCTGCCGGCGGTCTTCGTGGAGGGATGCGTGTGATGAAGCATGGCGCCGTTCCTTCCCTGTGTCTGGCCACCGGTCTGGCGGTCTGCGCGCTCGCCTGGTTCGCGCCGCAGGTCGCTTGGCCATGGTCCTTCGCCGACCACATGGCCCGGCACATCGCGGTCGTCGCGATCGCCGCTCCGCTGGTCGCCGTGCCGCTGGCCGACAGCCGGTTCGCACGGCGGGTCTCGCCGATGGCCGCGGTGGTGGTCGAGTTCGTCGCCGTCTGGGGATGGCACCTTCCCGCGGCCCATGCCGCGGCCCAGACCTCGCCGTTCTGGTTCGCGGTTGAGCAGGCCTCCTATCTCGGCGCCGGCGTGCTGGTCTGGGTCGCCGTGCTCCGGCCCAGCCTGTCGCTGGCGGGGCCGGTCGGACTGCTGCTGACCTCGATGCACATGACGCTGCTCGGCGCCCTGCTGATCTTCGGGACCCGGGCGGTCTACCCCTCGGAGATCTGCGGCGGGGCGGCGGATCAGCAGGTCGGCGGCATGATCATGCTCGCCGTCGGTACGCCGATCTACCTGATCGCCGGCCTGGTCCTGGTGGCCCGCGACCTGCTGGCCGACACGCCCAGGCTCCGGCGAGGCCGCGAGGTGGCGGGATCATGAGACGCTTCCTGATCCACACCGCCATCCTGGCGGCACTGGCCGCGGTGGCGGGCGGGCTCGTGGTCTCCCTCGGTCTGTTCAATGTGTCGGCCCGCAGCGGTCACCTGCCGGGCGTGTCCTGGATCCTGCACACGACCTTCCGCAATTCCGTCGAGCTCCGCGCACCACCGGCCGCGACGGTGCCCGATCTGTCGGATCCTGACCTGATCGCCCTCGGCGCGCGGCACTACGACGGGGCATGCCGGACCTGCCACGCCGCCCCGGACGAAGGGCGCACGGCGACGATGCTGTCCATGCTGCCGGCCCCGCCACCGATCAGGCAGGCCGTCGCCGACTGGGAGCCGCAGCACCTGTTCTGGATCGTGAAGCACGGCGTGAAGATGAGCGGCATGCCCGCCTGGCCGACCCGGACCCGCGACGACGACGTCTGGCCGGTGGTCGCCTTCCTGGTCCGTGTGCCGCAGATGAGCCTCCCCGAGTACGAGGATCTGGTGGCGCCCCCCGATGTCCCCGATGTCCCCGAGGCCCCCGAGGCCGCGGATGATGCAGACATCGCCTACTGCGCCTCGTGCCACGGCGCCGACGGGCGGGGGCGCGGCAACGCCCAGGTTCCCCGCCTCGACGTGCTCAGCGAGGCCTATATCGCCGAGACCCTGGCCGCCTACCGATCCGGCGCGCGGCAGAGCGGGATCATGCGGCATGCCGCCTCGACCCTGGATGCCACCGGCGATGCCCGCCTCGCCCGCTTCTACGGCGCACCGGCGCGGACGCCCGCGCCCGCTGCCGACAATGCTCCGCGGCCGAACCGCGACCCGGACCGGATTGCCCTCGGCCGCACGCTGGCGATGGGCTCGCCGACGGCCACGGACATCCCGGCCTGCAGCGCCTGCCACGGTCCCTGGCCGGAGCGCCTGTCGGCGCTGTTTCCGAGGCTGGCCGGACAGCCGGAACCCTATCTCCTGCGGCAGCTCGAGCTGTGGCGCGACGGCGACCGGGGCGGGACGTCCCGCGCGCACCTGATGCACCAGGCGGCACGCAACCTCGACGACGACCAGCTGCGCGCCCTGGCGGCGTATTATGCCGCGCTGCCCCCCGGAGCCGGCCCCTAACCGAGGCCCGCGCGAGCCGCTTGCCGAAGACGGCACGGTCATGGTCCTGTACCGCGCCCGCATGCGGGCCACGCGGGACGGCATCGGCCGGCTCGGATCGGAGGGGGCGGCTGGATGAGCGAGACCGTGAACGAAAGCGCCCCGCCGGCGCCGAGCTTCGCCGAGGCGCTGAGGGTATGGCTGCGGATCGGCCTGCTGTCCTTCGGCGGCCCGACCGCCCAGATCGCCCTGATGCACCGGGAAATCGTGGAGGAGCGCCGCTGGCTCGGCGAGAACCAGTTCCTCAACGCCCTTAACTTCTGCATGCTGCTGCCCGGGCCGGAGGCGATGCAACTCGCCACTTATGCCGGCTGGCGGCTGCACGGGACCCTCGGCGGCCTGGCGGCGGGCCTGCTCTTCGTCCTGCCGGGCGCCCTGGTGATCCTGATCCTGGCCGCCCTCTACGCCACATTCGGCGAGGTGCCGCTGGTCGATGCCCTGTTCCTGGGGGTCAAGGCGGCCGTGGTCGTCATCGTCATCGAGGCGCTGCTGCGGATCGCCCGCCGCACCCTGACCTCGGCCCTGCATTGGTGGGTCGCCGGCCTGGCCTTCGTGGCAATCTTCTGCCTCGCCCTGCCCTTCCCGCTGATCATCCTGGGCGCCGCGATCCTCGGCCTGCTGCGACCGGCCGGGCCGCCGGCGGACGAGCACGTTCCGGCGACCGCTCCGAGCCTGGCCGGCACCGCCGGCACCGTGGCGCTCTGGTCGGTGCTGTGGTGGGCGCCGGTGCTGACCGTCGCGGTGCTCGACCCGGGCGGACTGCTGCTGCAGATCGGCGTGTTCTTCTCCAAGCTGGCGGTGGTCACCTTCGGCGGCGCCTACGCGGTGCTCGCCTATATGGCCCAGGACGTCGTGGCGCAGCAGGGATGGCTGACCACGGGTGAGATGATGGACGGGCTCGGACTGGCCGAGACCACGCCGGGACCGCTGATCCTGGTGACGGAATTCGTCGGCTTCCTCGCCGCCTGGAAGGTCGGCGGCCTAGCCGGCGGGGTGGCGGGTGCGGCCATGGCGCTGTGGGTGACCTTCGCGCCATGCTTCCTGTGGATCTTCGCCGGCGCGCCGTATATCGACTGGCTGGCCGGCCGACGACGGCTGCGCCAGGCATTGTCCATGGTCACCGCGGCCGTGGTCGGCGTGATCCTGAACCTGTCCCTATGGTTCGCCATGCACGTGTTCTTCGTGCGCGTCGGTCAGGTCGACCAGGGGTGGCTGCGCTTCTCCTGGCCCGATCCGGCAAGTCTGAACCTGCCCGCCGTCTTCCTCTTCGCCGTCGCCGCCCTGCTCGCGTTCCGGTTCCATTTCGGGATCGCCAAAGTGCTCGCGGTGGCCGCCCTCGGCGGCATGGCGATCCGGGCGGCCGGATTCTGAGTATATTGCGACAGACATTGCCATCATCTGAGGTGCTTACCTCCTTGGAGGCACGCTACGAGTAGCACCGGATCGTCTATCGGCTGGAGCCAGGTGGGGTGTTGATCGTGCATGTCCTGCACGAGCGGATGGCCCCGACGCCCCGCCTCCACAACCCGTAACCGTCACATGCGCCGCTCGTCCTGACGCAGGGTGAGCACCTCCACGCCGGTCGCCGTTACCGCCACGGTGTGCTCGAACTGGGCGGAGAGTTTTCCGTCGCAGGTCACCACGGTCCAGCCGTCGGGCTCGGTCGCGGTCTGGCGGGTGCCCTGGTTCACCATCGGCTCGACGGTGAAGACCATGCCCTCGCGCAGCCGCACGCCCCGCCCGGGCTGGCCGAAGTTCAGGACCTGCGGCTCCTCGTGCATCGCGCGACCGATGCCGTGGCCGCAATACTCGCGCACCACCGAGCAGCCGTTGCGCTTGGCGTGGCGTTCGATGGCGTGGCCGACATCCCCCAGCGTCGCGCCCGGCCGGACCTGGGCGATGCCCTTCCACATGGTCGCCTGGGCCAGACGGACCAGCCGACGAGTGGCGGGCGCGGCCTCGCCGATGACGTAGGTCTTGCTGGAATCGGCGATGAAGCCGTCCTTCTCCAGGGTGATGTCCAGGTTGATGATGTCGCCGTCGGCAATGATCTCCTCCGCGCTGGGCACGCCGTGGCAGACCACATGGTTGCGCGAGCAGTTCAGCACATACTCGTAGCCGTACTGCCCCTTGCTCGCCGGCCGGGCGTCGAGGTCCTGGGTGATGAAGCGATCGACCAGGTCGTTGACCTGCAGGGTCGACATGCCCTTGAGGTCGACGGCGTCCAGCATCTCGAACACCGAGGCGAGCAGCCGGCCGGAGACCCGCAGCAGGGCCAGTTCGTCCGGGGTTTTGACCATGTCAGGCGCTCCCCCGGTTCGCGGCGACCGGATCAATGCGGGCGGCCTCCAACTCCATCCGGACGATGTCAGTGAAGGAAGCCGTCGGATTGGCCTCGGCCAGCCTGCCGATCTTCATCCAGAACTCCGCCTGGGCGTTGATCGAGCGACACATCACCGCGCTGGCCCGGCGCACCTCCTCGTGGAGGTCGTCGCCGATCTTGACGATGCCCATGGAGAACCTCTTCGTATACGAAATATATACGTTTCATATATCACCGCCATCCACCCCGCAACACCGCGGGTCGACCCGACGCGGGCAAGGTCGGCTCTCAGTCCCGCCGGGTGGCGAAGCGCAGCATGGCCGGGAATGCGGCCGTCGGCAGTGACAGGTGGTTCTCCTCGGCCAGCACCCGATGCTCGACCGCAACGCCGCGGGGCGCCCGCTCCCGCAGCAGATCGGCAAAGGCCGCAGCATCGGTCAGCATCCGGGCACTGATCTCCGGCCGGTCGGGCATCTCCCGGCCGCCGACGGCCATGAAGAGCCGGACCGACAGATCGGCAGGCAGCGCGTCGATCCGTGCCTCCGCCTCCCGCAGCCCCCTGCCCTCGTCCCACCACAGCGACGGGCTGAGCGCCGCGTAGCCCGAGAACGCGTCCGGCCGCCCCAGCAGACAGCGCAGCGCGAACAACCCGCCGAAGCTGTGCCCGCACAGAACCTGCCGGGTGGAATCCACCGGGTAGCGGCCGGCGATCGCCGTGCGCAGCGGGCCGGTCAGAAAGTCGAGAAACGCCGTCGCTGCGCCCGGCTGGAACCAGGGCGCGCCCTGCATGAACCGGGCGGCCATCCGGCCCGAGCTGTGCGCCGGCAGATAGTCATAGGCCCGGCGCGCGCCGTCATAGGGATCAGCCCCCGGATACCCGACGGCGACGATCAGCGGCGGATCGATCTCGCTGGAGGCGGCATAGCGACCTTGCATGGCCAGCGCCTCCGCCGCCCCGGCGATCCAGGCATTGCCGTCCAGCAGCCACAGGACCGGCCAACCGGCCGCCGGCGGAGGCGACGGAGGCACGGCGACGAAGATCCGATATGCACCGGCGTCTCCGTGGATGGCGAACTCCCGCACGTCCGGAAGCGTCAGCCCCTCGCCGATCGGCTCCAAAGGACCGCCTGCGGGTCCTTGCGCACCCACCAGACCGCGCCGCCGCCGGAGGAAGGCGGCCCGGCGGAGCACCAGGTCCAGCGCGCGCAGCAGCATGGCGTCCTCGGCCGGGTCAGCCTTTCAGGTTCTCGACGTCATAGACGAAGCGCACCGTCTTGCGGCCCCAGTCCAGCAGCACGGCGCGTTCCGCCGGATCGGTGGCCTCCGCGGCGGCGTAGAGACAGGAAACCGACACGTGGTGCTGCAGGCGGGCCAGCGCCCGCGCCTGTTCCGGCGAGACCGTACGGGCGAATTTCTCCTGGGCCGCGATGATCCGGCGGAACGCCTTCACCTCGTGCTCGGCCTCCAATTCCGCCAGTTCCGGCGAGCTGCCCAGCGCGAACCGCAGCTTCCAAAGGCCGGGCGCATTGATGCTCTGTTCGGACGACAGACAGGCGAAGACCGCGTCGGCATAGGCATCCAGGCCCTCGGTGCCGTCGAACCGATCGTCGACCGCGTGGAGCAGAGTCAGCGTCTGCTCGAGCCAGCGGCGGTAGATCTCGAAATAGATCGATTCCTTCTTCGGGAAGTACTGATAGACGGTGGCGATGTTCACCCCGGCCGTTTTGGCGATCTCGTTGGTGGTGATCCGGTCGGACGGCATCGCTC
This sequence comes from Candidatus Endolissoclinum sp., assembly GCA_965228445.1. Taxonomy (GTDB): domain Bacteria; phylum Pseudomonadota; class Alphaproteobacteria; order Thalassobaculales; family Thalassobaculaceae; genus Thalassobaculum. Next base: position 1,299,398 of record OZ245813.1, read on the forward strand.
CCAGCATGTCGAGAGTGGTGTCGAGGATCTGCTGGACCTTCTTCTTCGAGCGCTGCTGCTTGGCCTGTCGCCTGACGGAGACCGGACGCGATTCTGCCATTTGCACCCTCATCTCCCCGAAGCATGGCAATTGGTGATTGTTATCGGCCGCCGAACGCGGCGCCTTGGTCGTTCGAACCCTATCACACCGGGCCCGACCGACGGAGAGCCGGTGGGGCGCCACACAAAACGTAAGTCTGAACTTACATTTTGTATTGCCGTCATATCGACTTCTCGCTATCCAGGCAACATCAACAAAAAGCCTGCCACCAAACCCATGCCGACTGCCCACTCACTCCTCTAGTTCGGGAAATGAGCACGCATGCTTAAAAACGTCAGTCTGGTAACCGTGGCGACTTTGCTAGCGACCCAGGGAGCCTTCGCGCAGGACAGCGGCAGCTCCGGGTCGATGAAACTGGATCCCGTCGTCGTCGAGGCCGACACGCCCACTGTCGACGACAATGTCTTTGGCGCGGGCCGCGCCGCCCGCGACCGCACCTCGGTCGTAGCCACCCAGTCCACCGTCGGCACCAAGACCGGCACCCCGCTGCTCGACACGCCGGCAAGCGTCTCCGTGGTCACCCAGAAGGAGATGCGGCAGCGCGGCGTGGAGAACCTGGACGAGGCCATGGCCTATACGGCCGGCGTGCTGCCGGACATCTACGGCAGCGACAACCGCTACGACCACTTCATGGTGCGCGGCTTCTACCAGACCGGTCTCGGCATGTACCGCGACGGGCTGGCGATGCGGAACCCGGGCTTCACCGGCAACCGCATGGAGCCCTATGCGATGGAGCGGATCGAGGTCCTGAAGGGCTCGACCTCCACCCTGTTCGGCCTGAACGCGCCGGGCGGCCTGATCAACGGCGTGACCAAGAAGCCGCTGAACGAGGAGTTCGGCGAGATCTACACCACGCTGGGCGAGGATCACTACGAGATCGGCACCGATTTCGGCGCGCCGATCGGCGAGGACGAGAAGTGGGCGTACCGGATCACCACCAAGGGTCAGAAGAGCGAGGACGGCACGGAATACTCCGACGACGACCGCTTCTACTTCGCTCCGTCCCTGACCTGGCGCCCGACCGCCGCCACCGAACTGACCCTGCTCAGCGACTTCAGTCGGCGCGAGGGCAACACCTCCCACGGCATCCCGGTCGGCTCGGGCCTCGACCCGGACACCTATCTGGGCGAGCCGGACTTCGACAACATGGACACCGAAGAGTGGAACCTCGGCTACCAGTTCAGCCACCGCTTTTCCAACGACCTGCAGTTCCGCCAGAACGCGCGGTACAGCGACCTCGACCTGACCTATGAATCGGTCTACGGCGCGACGACGGATCCGACCGTCGCCCGCAGCGCCTGGGCGGTCTACGGCGATACCCAGCGCTTCTCCATCGACAACCAGCTCCAGTACGACACCAGCTTCTCGTGGGTGGACAGCCGGACCCTGGCGGGGGTCGACTATTTCTACCAGGACAGCAGCGAGGAGCGGGTCTTCGGCTCGGCCGCCGGGATCGACGTCTACAACCCGGTCTATTGCGGATCGTCCTGCATCACCATGCCGCCGGGCTACACCTACGAGCAGGAACAGAGCGGCTTCGGTTTCTATCTGCAGGAGGAGGCGACCTTCGCCGACCGCCTGATCGTCACCCTGGGCGGGCGCTACGACACCGTCGACACCGACGCCGAATACCCGACCTACGGGCTGGCCTACAGCGACAGCGACGACGCCTTCACCACGCGGGCCGGCGTGACCTACAAGCTGCGCAAGGACCTGTCGGTCTACGCCAACTATTCGGAATCCTTCGAGCCGGTCTCCAGCGAGACCGCGCTGTCCGGCACGCCGAAGCCGAAGGAAGGCACCCAGTACGAGATCGGCGTGAAATTCGCGCCGGCGGCCCTGGACAATGCGCTGTTCTCCCTGGCGCTGTTCGACCTGACCCAGACCAACGTGCCCTACTACGTGAACGCGACCACCCAGGAACAGATCGGCGAAGTGAACGTTCGCGGCGTCGAGTTCGAGGGCAAGATGGAGCTCACCGACCGGCTCGACGGCACGCTCGCCTATTCCTACTGGGACGCGTCGATCGAAGAGGACGGGGTCAACGGCAACGTGGGCAACCGGCCGCAGCTCGTCCCGAACCACATCGGCTCGGCCTGGCTGAACTACACGATCCCGGGCGGTCAGACCTTCAACGATGTCTCCATCGGCGGCGGCGTGCGCTATGTCGGCTCGACCTATGCCGACAACGCCAACTCGATCGAGATCGACTCGCGGACCACTTTCGATGCGGCTATCGGCTACCAGCTCACCGACCAGGCGAGCCTGCAGCTGAACGCCACCAACATCTTCGACGAACGGGACATCTCGAGTATCGACACCTATTCGAACACCGCCTATTACGCCGACGGACGCACAGTGAAAGCGACGCTAAGGTACACTTGGTGACGAATTCTGCCGATCGGCGGGCAGTGAAAATCGACGGACGGCGCGCGGTCTTCTCGCGCCGTTCCTTCCTGACCGGCCTGGCGGCCGCGGTGACTGTCTGCGGACAGGCACGGGCCGCCGACGACCTACAGTTCGAGCATGCCTTCGGGACGACCGTGCTGCCGCGCCCGGCGCAGCGTGTCGTCTCGCTCGGCTACACCACCCACGACCCGCTGCTGGCGCTGGGCGTGCGCCCGGTCGCGGTGCGCCACTGGTTCGGGGCCTTTCCCTACGGTGTGTGGCCCTGGGCGCAGCGCCAGCTCGGCGACGCGACACCGGACGTCCTGATCGGCGAGGTGTCGATGGAACGGGTCGCCTCGCTCGATCCCGACCTCATCGTCGCCATCGGCGCCGGCATCTCCAAGGCGGAGTACGACGTGCTCTCGCGCATCGCGCCGGTGCTGGTCCACGAGGCCTCCGACAGCGCCTACGGCACGCCCTGGGACCGCATGACGCTGACCCTCGGCCGGGCGACCGGCCGCCTGGCCAAGGCAGGGAACCTGGTGGACGGCGTGCGCTCCGCCTTCGCCGACGCCCGGCGCCGCCATCCCGGCTGGGAAGGCCGGTCCGGCGTGGCCGCCTACCACTGGAGCGGCGAGACCGGTGCCTTCATCGGCGCCGACACCCGGGCCCGCTTCCTGATCGAACTCGGCTTCCGACCGACCGAGGCCGTGGCCGCCCTGTCCGGCGTGAACGACTTCTACGCGCCCCTCTCGCCGGAGGACCTCTCGCCCCTGGACGGCGATCTGCTGCTCTGGGTCTCCAGCTTCGAGACCAGTCCCGACCTCGCGGCACTGCCGATGCGGCAGACCCTGGCCGCCTGCCGCGAGGGGCGCGAGGTATTCGCCGGCGGCGTGCTGGCCGCCGCCCTGTCCTTCGGCAGCGTGCTGTCCCTGCCCTACGCGCTGAACGCGCTGGAGGAGGACATCGCCGCGGCGCTCGACGGCGATCCGTCGACCCCGGTCGCCAGCGCGCGCAAAGCGGGGCTGGCGCAATGACCCGCTGGATCCCGCTCGTCGGCCTGCTGATCCTGGCGGTGCTGGTCAGCCTGCTGGTCGGCTACCGGCCGATCGCGCCCGCGGAGCTTTGGCACGCGCTCATGGCCCCGGACCCGACCGACGCCGCCCATGTCACCATCCGCTCGATCCGCATCCCCAGGACCATCGCCGGCCTGGTCTGCGGCGGGGCCCTCGGCGCCGCCGGCATGGCGATCCAGGCGCTCACCCGCAACCCGCTGGCCGATCCCGGTATCCTCGGGATCAACGCCGGCGCGGCCTTCGGCGTCGTCCTCGGCGCGCTGATCCTGGGACAGGTCGATGCCGGCATCCTGTCGGTGCTGGCCTTCCCCGGAGCAGCGCTGGCGGCGACCGCGGTCTTCGCCCTGGGCGGCGGGCTGCACGGCAATGCCAGCCCGGTCCGCCTGACCCTGGCCGGCGCGGCGCTGAGTGTGCTGCTGCTGTCGCTGGTCACCGCCTCGGTGCTGATGCGCGGCGAGACCCTCGACGTGGTCCGGTTCTGGATCGTCGGCTCGCTGGCCGAGGCACGGGCGCGTCCGCTGCTGGAGATGTCGCTGGCCGCCGGTGCCGGTCTGCTCCTCATCCTGGCGCTGTCGCCCAAACTGGAGGCTTTGGCCCTGGGCGACGCCCTGTCCCGCGGCCTCGGCACCCGGCCCGGCCGGGTCCAGGCCGGCGCGCTGGTCTGCATCTCCCTGCTCACCGGCGCGGCGGTGGCGATCGCCGGGCCGATCGCCTTCCTCGGCCTCATGGTGCCGCCGATCGCCCGGCGGCTGGTCGGCGGGTCGCTGCGCCCGGGGCTGATCGCCGCAGCACTGCTCAGTGCCGCGGTCCTGCTGCTTGCCGACAGCGTCGGACGCCTGCTGCTGGCCCCGGCGGAGATCCGTGCCGGCGTGATGACGGCGCTGCTGGGCGGTCCGATCTTCGTTCTGATCGCGCGCCGCATGCGGCCGGGGGCGATGGCGTGATCCGCGGCGTCTCCCTTGCCCTGCTGCTGGCCGGCTCCGCCGCGCTGGCGCTGCTGGTCGGCCAGATCCATCTGAGCCCGGCGAGCCTGTGGGACGGGCTGACCGGCGGCGACGGGCCGGCGGCCCTGACGATTTCGGTGCTGCGCGGCCCGCGGGTCGCCGTCGCCCTGCTGTCCGGCGCGGCACTCGGTCTGGCCGGGGCGGTGTTTCAGCAATTGCTGCGCAATCCGCTCGCCTCGCCCGACGTGATGGGCTTCACCGGCGGCTCCGGCCTGGCGATCCTGGCGGCGATCACCTTCGGCCTGACCGTGCCGTTGCCCCTGGTGGCGGCGGCGGGCGGCCTGGCGGCGGGGATCATCGTGCTGACCCTGTCGCGCCCCGGCGGCAGCCGCGGCGGCGTCGACGGGGCCTCCCCGGTCACCATCGTGCTGGTCGGCATCGGCGTCGGTTTCGCCGCCTCGGCGGTGGGCTCGTTCATGATGACCCGCCTCTCCGGTCCGCAGGCGGCCGAGGCCCAGCGCTGGCTTGTCGGATCGCTCTCCGCCCGCGACTGGTCGCACGTGCAGATCCTGGCGGCGGCCGGCGGCGCCCTCGCCCTGTGCCTGGCGCTGCAGGTGCGGGCGCTGCGGCTGCTCGAACTCGGCGCCGAGCTGGCGTCCGGTCTCGGCCTGAACGTCGCCCGGGCGCGGCTGCTGCTGGCGGCGACTGCCATCGGCTTCTGCGCCGTCGCGGTCTCGGTGGTCGGCCCGGTCGCCTTCGTGGCGCTGATGGCCCCGCCGGTCGGCGCCCGTCTTGCCGGGGCGACGGATGCAGGGGCCCGGCTCGTATCGGCCGCGGCGGCGGGTGCCGTGATCATGGTGCTGGCCGATCTCGTCGCCCGGGCCACCCTGCCCGGCCTGCAGCTCCCGATCGGGGTCACCACGGGAATCCTCGGCGCGCCCTACCTGCTGTGGCGCCTGTCACGCGAGATGGAAAGGGGCGAGCTGTGAGTCAGGTCAGCCTGCGTACCGAAGCGCTCTCGGTCGGATATCAGGACCGCCGGGTGATCCAGGGTCTGGACCTCGCCTTCCCGGTAGGCAGGAGCACCGCCATCCTCGGCCCCAACGGCTGCGGCAAGTCCACCCTGCTGCGCGCACTGGCCCGGCTGCTGAAGCCGGCGGCGGGCCGGGTGCTGCTGGGCGACGACGACGTGCATGCCACCGACACCAGGGATCTGGCCCGCCGGCTCGCCATCCTGCCGCAGTTCCCGCTGGCGCCGGACGCGATCAATGTGGGCGAGCTGGTGCGCCGCGGCCGCACGCCCTGGCGCGGGCTGCTCTCGCCCTGGACCCAGGCCGACACTACGGCCTGCACCGAGGCGCTCGAAGCCGTCGGCATGGCCGAGATGGCCGAACGTCCGCTGGCCGAGCTGTCCGGCGGCCAGCGCCAGCGCGCCTGGCTGGCCCTCGTCCTGGCCCAGCAGACCCCGCTGCTGCTGCTCGACGAGCCGACCTCGCATCTCGACCTCGCCCAGCAGATCGAGATGCTGCGCCTGCTGCAGCGGCGGGTCGGCGATACCGGGATGACCGTGGTCAGCGTGCTGCACGACCTGAACCTCGCCGCCCGGTTCAGCGACCATCTGGTGCTGCTGAGCCCGCAGGGGCTGATCGCCGAAGGTCCGCCCGAGTCGGTCATGACGCCCGAGCATCTGCGGCGGGCGTTCGGCCTGGAGGCCCAGGTGATGGCGGATCCGCTGACCGGAAGACCGTGGGTCCTGCCGCACTGACGGGGGTTCCGGCGGCCCGGGCTAAGGCCCGAAACTGACGTATATATTTTGCGCTTGGGTCATGTCCTCGACCCATATATTCCTACTGTCACAAAACTGTAATGTTCGGTCATGCCGCAGGTGGGGCCGACGATAACGACCTGTAGGGAGAATCAGATGATTCGCAGAAACTTGATGCTGTCGGCCCTCGCTGGTCTGGTCGGCGCCGTCTCGCTGAGCTGGGCCACCCCCGGCTACGCGCTGGATTCCCGCTTCAAGGACGACAACGGCGACCTGGTGGCCGACACGCCGACCGACCCGAGCCAGCAGGTCGATCCGGACACCCTCATCTTCGCCTACACCCCGGTCGAGGACCCGGCGGTCTATGCCAAGGTGTGGGACGGCTTCCTGCGGCACATGGAGAGCGTGACCGGCAAGAAGGTCCAGTTCTTCCCGGTGCAGTCCAACGCCGCCCAGATCGAGGCGATGCGCGCGGGCCGTCTGCATGTCGCCGGCTTCAACACCGGCTCCAACCCGCTCGCCGTGAACTGCGCCGGCTTCGTGTCCTTCACCATCATGGCCTCGAAGGACGGCGATTTCGGCTACAACATGGAAATCATCACCTATCCGGGCAGCGGTATCGACAAGGTCGAGGACATCAAGGGCAAGAAGATGGCCTTCACCTCGCAGACCTCGAACTCGGGCTTCAAGGCGCCGTCGGCGATCCTGAAGGCCGATTACGGCATGGAGCCGGAGAAGGACTTCGAGCCGGTGTTCTCCGGCAAGCACGACAACTCGATCCTGGGCGTGGCCAACAAGGACTATCCGGCCGCCGCGATCGCCAACTCGGTCCTGCACCGCATGGTCGCGCGCGACGTGATCAAGGCCGACCAGGTGAAGTCGATCTACAAGTCGCAGAAGTTTCCGACCACCGGGTTCGGCTACGTCTACAACCTGAAGCCGGAGCTGCAGGAGAAGATCAAGGAGTCGTTCTTCACCTTCGACTGGGAAGGCTCGGCGCTGAAGGAGGAGTTCGCCCGGTCCGGCGAGGAGCAGTTCATTCCGATCACCTACAAGGAACATTGGGAAGTGATCCGGAAGATCGACACCGCCAACGGCGTTTCCTACGACTGCAAGTGACCGTCCCGGCACTCCGCATCACGTGACCAAGACAACTAGGGGAGCGGCCGAATGCTGCGCTTGAATGACCTCTCGAAGGTCTATGCAACCGGAGATCGGGCGCTCACCGACGTGAGCCTAACGGTCGAGCCCGGTCAGGTCGTTGGCCTGATCGGGCCGTCCGGGGCGGGGAAATCCACCCTGATCCGCTGTATCAACCGCCTGGTGGAGCCGACCTCCGGCCAGGTCCATCTCGGCGATATCGAAATCTCCGGCCTGAGCCGCGGCGGTCTGCGCCGCGCCCGCCGGCGGATCGGCATGATCTTCCAGGAATACGCCCTGGTGGAACGCCTCACCGTGATGGAGAACGTGCTGTCCGGCCGGCTCGGCTATGTCGGGTTCTGGCGCAGCTTCTTTCGCAAGTTTCCGCCCGAGGCGATCGAGAACGCCTACCGGCTGCTCAACCGGGTCGGGCTGGCCGCCCATGTGAACAAGCGCGCCGACGCCCTGTCCGGCGGCCAGCGCCAGCGGGTCGGCATCGCCCGCGCGCTTGAGCAGGACCCCGACCTGCTGCTGATCGACGAGCCGACCGCCTCGCTCGATCCCAAGACCTCGCGGCAGATCATGCGGCTCATCGTGGAGATCTGCGACGAGCGCGGCCTGCCGGCGATCATCAACATCCACGACGTCGCCCTGGCGCAGCAGTTCGTCCGCCGGATCATCGGCCTGCGGGCCGGCCGCGTGGTGTTCGACGGCAGCCCGGACGAGCTGACGCCCGACGTGCTGACCCAGATCTACGGCGAGGAGGACTGGTCCGCCACGATCCGCAAGGCGGACGAGGACGGCGAGGAGTCCGAGGAGGACGCCGACCACCACGCCACCGTCCCGGTCGACCGCGAACGCCTGGCGGGTCTCACATGACGGACGCGGTCGACTATCGGCACTGGAAGCGACCGCCCTTCATCAAGCGGGCCTGGCTGCGCTGGGCGCTGTACGGCGGCGGACTGCTGTATCTCGTCCTCGCCGTCACCTCGGTCGAGGTCAACTGGGTCCGCGTCTGGGAAGGCCTGGAGCGCGGCCAGCGCTTCATCGAAGGATTCCTGGTGCCCGACTTCACCAGCCGCTGGGAAGACATCCTCCAGGGCATGGAGGAAAGCCTCACCATGTCGGTGACGGCGACCGTGGTCGGCGTGCTGATCTCCATCCCGATCGGCATCGGGGCGGCCCGCAACATCGCGCCGCTGCCGGTCTACGCCGTGTGCCGGGCCATCGTCGCCCTCTCGCGCAGCTTCCAGGAGATCATCGTCGCCATCCTGTTCGTCGCCATGTTCGGCTTCGGGCCCTTCGCCGGCTTCCTCACCCTGTCCTTCGCCACCATCGGCTTCCTGGCCAAGCTGCTGGCCGAGGATATCGAGGATATCGACGAGTCCCAGGCCGAGGCGGTGCGGGCGACCGGTGCCGGCTGGTGGCAGATCGTGAACTACGCGATCCAGCCCCAGGTCATGCCGCGCCTGATCGGCCTTAGCCTGTATCGGCTGGACATCAATTTCCGGGAATCCGCGGTGATCGGCATCGTCGGCGCCGGCGGCATCGGCGCCACGCTGAACACCGCGATGGACCGCTACGAATACGATTCCGCCGCCGCCATTCTGATCCTGATCATCCTGATCGTCATGGCCGCCGAGTACCTGTCGGGCTTCGTGCGGAAGTGGGTGCAGTAATGACGATGACCGACCTCGCCAACCGGACCTGGCGCCGGCGTTCGACGAAACAGGAACTGGCCCTCTGGCTCGGCTGGCTCCTCCTGGTCGCCCTGTTCGTGTTCTGCTGGCAGGTGATGACCGAGAGCACGATCTGGGCCTTCGTCACCGACGCCCCGCGTCAGGCCGCTGATATCGGATCGCGCATGTTCCCGCCGCGCTGGGAGTACCTGCCGGTACTCCTGGAGCCGCTGTGGGACACCCTCAACATCGCCACCCTGGGCACCTTGCTGGCGCTGTTCATGGCGGTGCCCGTAGCCTTCCTGGCGGCCCGCAACACGACGCCGAGCGTCCGCTTCGTGCGGCCGATCGCGCTGCTGATCATCGTCTCCAGCCGCTCGATCAACTCGCTGATCTGGGCGCTGCTGCTGGTCGCGGTGATCGGCCCCGGCGTGATGGCCGGCATCGTCGCCATCGCCCTGCGCTCCATCGGCTTCGTCGCCAAGCTGCTCTACGAGGCGATCGAGGAGATCGACGCGGTGCAGGTGGAGGCCGTGGCCTCGACCGGGGCCAGCAAGGCGCAGGTCATGGACTACGCCGTGGTGCCGCAGATCCTGCCGGCCTTCGCCGGGATCACCGTGTTCCGCTGGGACATCAACATCCGCGAGTCCACGGTGCTCGGCCTGGTCGGCGCCGGCGGCCTGGGGCTGCGGCTGCAGGAATCCCTCAACGTCTTGGCCTGGCCGCAGGTGACGGTGATCTTCATCCTGATCCTGATCACGGTTCTGGTCAGCGAGTGGGTTTCCGCCAAGGTCCGTCATGCCATCATCTAGCCAAGGGCCGCGGCCGCACCGGCCGTGACCTCGGGGATCGCGCATGCATCTGCTCATTGAAATCGCCGGCGGCGTCGCCCTGCTCCTGTGGGGTGTGCGCATGGTCCGCACCGGAATCACCCGGGCCTTCGGCTCGGCGATCCGACGCGGCATCGCGGCGGCGACCAGGAACCGGCTGACCTCGTTCCTGACCGGGTTCACGGTCACCGGCTTCCTGCAGAGCAGCACGGCAACCGCGCTGATCGTCGGCTCCTTCGGCGGACGCAAGATGATCGCCGTACCGGCCGGCCTGGCGATCATGCTGGGCGCGGATGTGGGCAGCACGGTGGTCGTCCAGGTGCTCGCCTTCGACGTCTCCTGGATCTCGCCACTGTTCCTGTTCGTCGGCGTGACGGTGTTCCTGTCGTCCGACGATTCCCGGCGCCGGGCCATGGCGCGGGTGCTGATCGGCCTCGGCCTGATGCTGCTGGCGATCAAGATGGTGATGCTCGCGTCCGTACCGCTGCGCGAGGGGCCGACCTTGTCGGTGCTGCTGGCGCCGATGGTGAACGAGCCGATCCTGGCCATCCTGCTGGGTGCCGCGCTGGCCTGGCTGGCGCATTCCAGCCTCACCGTCATCGTGCTGGTGATGACCCTGGTCTCGCTGCATGTGGTCGAGGTCCAGCTCGCCATGGCGCTGGTGCTGGGGGCCAATATCGGCAGCTCCATCACGCCGGTGGCGATGAACTGGCGGGCCGATCCCTCGGCCCGGCGCATTCCGCTCGGCAACCTGCTGATGCGCACCACCGGCGTGGCCCTGGTGTTCTGGATGGTGCCGTGGATCATCCCCTATCTGCGCGACATCTCCGACGACCCGGCCCGGCTGATCGCCAATTTCCATACCGGGTTCAACCTGGCGGTCGCGCTCCTGTTCCTGCCCTTCGTCGGCATCGTCGCCGCCCTGGTCACCCGACTGCTGCCGGACAGCCCGGTGGCGGAGGACGAGAAGGCGCCGAAGCATCTGGAGGAGTCCGCCTTGGATTCCCCCGGCGTCGCCCTGTCCAGCGCCGCCCGGGAGACCCTGCGGATCGGCGACACCGTGGAGTCGATGCTCGAGCGCACCATGGAGGTTTTCAAGAGCGGGCGCAGCGACCTGATCAAGGAGATCGAGCGGGACGACGACGTCGTCGACGTGCTGCACGAGGCGGTGAAGCTCTATCTGACCCGGCTGTCGCGCCAGGAACTGGATCCCAAGGAAAGCCGGCGGGTCGTGGAAATCCTGACCTTCAACACCAATCTGGAACATATCGGCGACATCATCGACAAGAACCTGCTGGAGCTGGCGGCAAAGAAGATCAAGGACGGCACCCGCTTCTCGGAAGCCGGCATGGCCGAGCTGCAGGCGATGCACAGCGAGGTCGTCGCCAACCTGAAACTGGCGCTCAGCGTGTTCATGAGCGGCGACGCGCTGCTGGCCCGCCGGCTGATGGAGCAGAAGGTCCATATCCGGGAGCTGGAGCAGAAGTTCGCCGAGGCCCACTACGCCCGCATCCGCGACGGCAAGCCGGAGTCCCTGGGCAGCTCGTCGCTGCATCTGGATGTGCTGCGGGACTTGAAGCGGATCAACAGCCACATCACGTCGGTGGCTTATCCGATCCTGGAATCGACCGGTCAGATCGCCGAGAGCCGTCTGATCGATGCCTGACCGACTGAACGTTCAGAGCCGTGCCGGAGTGCCCATGACCCATCCGATCGACCAGCTTTTCGAGATGGTCCAGACCTCCCGCGCCGACACCAAGGTGGGCAACCGGACCGCGCAGCTGCTGCGCGACGGCAACCCGAAGATCGCCAAGAAGGTGGTCGAGGAGGCCGCCGAGGTGGCGCTGGACGCCGCCGTCGCCGATCGCGACGGGGTGATTCGGGAGTCGGCCGACCTGCTCTACAACCTCACCGTCCTCTGGGTCTGGATGGGCATCACCCCGGCCGAAGTTTGGCACGAGATGCACCAGCGCGAACGGGATCTCGGCCTCGCCGGCAAGTGGCCGAAGTGACGCCGTCCTAATTGGCCGACGCCGTCCCGACCCTTGCGAAGGCGGCCAGGGTGAAGGATTTCAGAATCTCCGCTGCCGGCGACAGTTCTGCGCCGCGGCGCTGAACCATCACGATGGTGCGCCGCATGTCCGGCGCCACCAGCGGTCGCTGCAGCAGCGCCCCCTCCTCCTGCCCCGCCATCGCCAGGGTTGGCACGATCCCGACCCCCAACCCCGCCCGCACCAGTCCCAGCAGGGTCGACAGGTGCTGCACCTCGTAGCGCCACTTGCCGGTGCGCGGCAGGCCCGCCACCCGCTCGTGCATCAGCCGGTTGGTGCCGCTGCGCGCGCCGTAGGTCACCAGCGGCAGCTCCGCCAGATCGGCCCAGGCCACCGGTCCGTCCGGCACGCCCGGATAGTCCGGATGGAACACCAGCACATAGCGGTCCTCCAGCAGCGGCGTGACCTCCACGTCCGGGTCCTGCTCGGCGGTCTCCATGTCGATGCCGAACTCCGCCTCGCCGCGCCGCACCCGTCCGGCGATCTCCTGCTCCGGGTCGTCGAAGATCCGCACGCTCACATTGGGATGCGCCTCGCTGAACCGCTTGAGCGCACCGGGCAGCACGTAGGTCGCCACCGAGATCAGGCTGGCGATCGTCACCTGACCGGTGCGCGCCCGGATCAGGGTGTTGAGGTCCTCCATCGACTGTTCGAACTGCACCAGCATGCGCTTGGCGACCGGCAGGAAGCTGGCCCCCACAACCGTCGGCGCCACGGTGCGGGTCGTGCGTTCGATCAGCCGCACCCCCACCGCCTCCTCCAGCTTCTTCACCCGCTGGGTCAGGGCCGACTGGGTCAGGTTCAGATCCTCGGCCGCCGCCCGGAAGCTGCCGAGCTCGATGATCTTCACGAAGACCGCGATTTCCTTGAGCAGGTAATCCATCTGAAATTCAGAATTTCTTATCAATCATCAAGAATGTTTCAATTTACTGTCGAAATACCGCCTGTCAATCTCGTCCCCAACAGCCATGGGAGGAAAGAATGGCGGAGTATGATGTGGTCGTTGTCGGCGCCGGCAACGCGGCGCTGTCGGCGGCGATGGCCGCGCGCGAGAACGGCGCCAGCGTCCTGATCCTGGAGAAGGCCAACGAGGAGGAGAAGGGCGGCAACTCCTACTTCACCGCCGGCGGCTTCCGCTTCTGCCATACCGGCATCGACGACGCGGTGACCGACGTGCTGGTCGACCTGTCCGATGCCGAGCGCGAGCAGATCGTCCTGCCGTCCCATGACCGCCAGGCGTTCTACGACAACCTGATGAAGGTCACCCGCCACCAGTCCGACGAGGACATGGCGTGGACCCTGATCGACGGCTCCCGCCCGGCCATGGCCTGGCTGCGCGAGCACCGCATCCGCTTCATCCCGATGTTCGGCCGCCAGTCCTTCATGGTCGACGGCAAGCACCACTTCTACGGCGGCGTGAACATCGAGGCGGTCGGCGGCGGTGCCGGCCTGATCGAGATGGAGCTGGCCGAAGTGGCGCGCATGGGCTGCGAGATCCGCTACGGCACGGGTGCCACGAAACTGATCCACGATAAGCGCCGCAAGATCACCGGCGTGGAAGTGTTCGGCCCGAACGGCTACGAGGAGATCACCACCGACGCTGTCATCCTGGCCTGCGGCGGGTTCGAGTCCAATCCGGAGATGCGGGTGCGCTATCTCGGCCCGGGCTGGGACCTCTGCCGGGTCCGCGGCACCCGCCACAACATGGGCGACGGCATCCGCATGGCACTCGATATGGGTGCCCGTCCCTACGGCAACTGGTCCGGCTGCCACTCGGTCGGCTGGGACATCTCCGCCCCGCCCTACGGCGACTACTCGGTGCTCGACAACTTCCAGAAGCACTCCTACCCCTGGGGCATCATGGTCAACCTCAACGGCGAGCGCTTCGTCAACGAGGGCGAGGACGTCCGCAACCACACCTATGTGAAGTTCGGCCGCGCCATCATGAGCCAGCCCTACCGCACGGCGGTGCAGATCTTCGACCAGAAGACCATCCCGCTGCTGCGCGACGAGTACCGGATCCGCGAGGTCACCAAGGTGACCGCCGACACCATCGAGGATCTGGCGACACAGCTCGAGATCGCGCCCGAGGCCCTGAAGAAGACGGTCGACGCGTTCAACGCCGCCTGCAAGCCGGGCAAGTTCAATCCGTCGGTGTTGGACGGCGTGACCACCGAGGGCCTGGAGATCAACAAGACGAACTGGGCGCTGCCGATCAACGAGGGACCGTTCGAGGCCTATGTCACGACCACGGGCATCACCTTCACCTTCGGTGGCCTGAAGATCAACGACAAGGGCGAGGTCCAGGACATGCAGGACCAGACCATCCCTGGCCTCTATGCCGCGGGGGAGTTGGTCGGCGGTCTGTTCGTGGAGAACTATCCGGGCGGCAGCGGGCTGATGGCCGGCACCGTCTTCGGCCGCCTCGCCGGCAACAGCGCGGCCGCCTATACCGGCGCCAGCGCCAAGGCGGCCGCGGAGTAGCGGAGCGCCCAAACGCACCCGTCTCTCCGGCCTCGCGCCGGGGCCCAGGGAGACGCTTGCCGGAGCCGTGGAGAAGAGTTCCACGCGCTCCGGCGATCCCCATCCTGGATCCCGGCGCAAGGCCGGGAAGACGAAAAAGGCAGAAGGGCCGGCCGCACGCTTCGGGAACCGCCTCAGTCTGGCATCCCCAGCCATTCCAGCTGACCCGGCCCGCGCCAGCCGACCGAGAGGTGGTAGTCCTCCGGCATCACCCGGTGCTCGAAGCCCCACTGCGCCGGGTCCTCCGCGAGATCCGGCGCAAACCCGACGCGGATCGGCCGGGCGTCGGGGTCGGCGAACCAGAACCGGTCGAGCTCCTGGGACAGACCCTTGCCCGTCGCCTTGACGAAGGCCTCCTTCAGGGTCCAGAGGGTCATGAAGCCGGGTGCCCGTTCCGCGTCCGCGCGGGCCGTCAGCCACGCCAGTTCCGGCGGTGCGAAGTAATGCTCGGCTATCGACAGGTCGATCTTGCGCGACCCGTTCTCCACGTCGACGCCCAGCGCCGTCCCGCCTTCGGCCAGCCCCACCGCCACCATGCCCCGGGTATGCGACAGGTTGAAGGAGACCGGCGCCGGGCGGTCGCCGAGCCAGGCCGTCGGCTTGCCGTAGCGGCCCTCCACGAAGTGGAACTCCCGCGGGTCGGCGTCGAGCCGACGGGCGAGCGCGGTGCGCACCAGGGCATGGGCGGCGATATACTCGACCCGCCCGGCCTCGAAGACGAAGCGGCCGGACCGCTCGCGCTCGCCGTCGTCGAGCAGCGCCCGCTCGGCGGCGAGGTCGGCCTCGCCCACATCCTCGATGCGGCGCGTGTAGATCTGAACTGCCGGCGCCATCGTTCCTCCGCAGCCATCACGAAACGATAGGCCACTGCGGCCTCACAGGCCAAGCGGATGCACCCGGCGGGACGGCCCTTCCGTCAGCTCCGCAGGTTCTCGCGCAGGGTGCGGCCGGTATAGGCGGTGCGGAACAGGCCGCGTCGCTGGAGTTCCGGCACCACGCCGCGACAGAACTGCTCGAACATCGCCGGGAAGGTGGTCGGCGCCAGCACGAAGCCGTCGCAGCAGCCGGCCTCGAACATGTCTTGCAGCCGGTCGGCGACCATCGCGGGCGTGCCGACCAGCTCACGGCGGCGGTGCCGGGTCTGCGCCGCCTGGGCCAGGGTGAGGCCCTCCGCCTTCATCGCCTGCTGCAGCACCTGCTCGGTGCCCTTCATGCCCTGGTTGCCCTGCAGCGTCGCCAGCTCGGCCGGGTCCTTCAGCTTGGTCAGGTCGACGCCGACGCTGTTCGAGGTCGAGGCGGTGATCAGTTCCGGATCGATCAGACTGTCGAGATAGTCGGCCTTCTCGCGGGCGATGGCCTCGGTCTCGCCCAGCACCACCGACACGGCCGGCAGCACGGCGCACTCGTTGGGCCGGCGGCCGATCCTGTCCATGCGGGCGTGGAGATCGTCGTAGAACGCGTTCATCTCCTCCTTGCCACGCTGGACGGTGAACACCACCTCGGCCCAGCGGGCGGCGAACTCTCGGCCGCGGTCGGAGCTGCCGGCCTGCATGATCACCGGGTGGCCCTGTGGGCTGCGCGGGATCGACAGCGGCCCTCGGGTCTTCACCCAGCGGCCCTCGTAATTGGCGTAATGCACCTTGGCCGGATCGGCGAAGTACCCGGCCTCCTTGTCCAGCACGAAGGCGTCCTCGTCCCAGGAGTTCCAGAGCGCAAAGCAGGCCTCCAGCACCTCGTCGGCCCGGTCGTATCGCTCCTCGCGCGGCGGCAGGGCGTCCATGCCGGCGTTCTGCGCCTCCAGATCGGTGGCCGAGGTCACCACGTTCCAGGCGACCCGGCCGCCGCTCATCACATCGAGCGAGCCGAGCCAGCGGGCCAGGTGATAGGGCGTGTGGAAGCTGGTCGACAGCGTCGCCCCCAGGCCCAGATGGGTGGTCGCCGCGGCCATCACCGGCAGGACGACCGTGGGATCGAGATAGCTGATCTGCCCGCCGCGCCGCACATAGGGGTCGAAGCTGGCGCCGTGGATGTCGTACAGGCCGAACAGGTCGGCGAAGAAGCAGCCGTCGAAACAGCCGGCCTCCAGCACCCGGGCGATGTGCTGGTAGCGGCCGGGATGCAGGATGTCGTCGAGGGTCGATTCCGGATGACGCCAGCCGCCCACATGCAGGGCGGTCGGCCCCGTCTTCAGATACGCGACCAGGTGCATCTGACGGTCCTGCATTCGACTACCCTCCTCCATCGGCCAACACGGCACGCAGACCCGTATCCTGTCCGGATCGCGGCCATGCTGCGCTGCGCAAAGGTGCCGCAGGCGCATGGCCGTCGCCCGTGGTTCTGCTGGACGTCCTCCCCCCACCGTGGCAATCCAGATCCAAGCCATTCCGCCGCAGTCACCCAGCAGACACACAACGGCCCGCCCATGGTCCTCAGCCCGTTTCGTCGAACCATCCGCGTCCTGCGCGGATTCCTGACCATTCCGGGCGCGATCAGCCTGTCCGGCCTGCTCGTAGCGATCGGGGTCTGGCACCTGGAAGGCTATCTGCACGCCGCGCATCCGGGTCTGATCCCGGATTTCCTGGTCGTCCAGCCGGAGACCGCGCGCGACGTCTTCACCACCTCGGCCGGCGCGTCCATGTCGGCGCTGGTGATGGTCTATTCCATCGTCCTGCTGGTCTACACCATGGCCGCCAGCGCCATCGGACCGCGCCTGCTGCAGCGCTTCGGCGACGACCGCGTCAGCCAGGTCGCGGTCGGCTCCCTGGGCGCCACGTTTCTGTATTCGCTGCAGTCCCTCTGGCTGATCCATCAGGAGACGCTGGATCTGACCGTCGCCGTCGGCGCGGCCTACATGATCGTCTCCGTCCTGCTGCTCCTGGTCTTCGTGCAGCGGGTCTCGACGCGGGTCAGCATCGACCAGGAAGCCGCCGAGATCGCCTTGGCCCTGGACCGCCAGATCGACGACGCCATCGGCCGCAGCACCCCGGCCCTGTCGGGCGACCTGGTGCTGCCGGAGAGCAGCGAGCGCAAGGTTCGTTCCCCCGCCGACGGCTATGTGGACGCGGTCGAGCCGGAGCAGCTCCTGCGTGCCTCCCAGGCGATCGGCGCGACCGTGTACTACGACGTTCAGCCCGGCGATTTCGTGATCGCCGGCGAGCCGATCGCCACCGTGTTCAACGACCCGGACCAGGCCCTGGACAGCCATGTGATCGAGGCGCTGCCGCTGCTGTCGGTGCGCACCCCCGAGGGCGATCTGCGCTTCTCGGTGAACCTGCTGGTGGAGATCGCCCTGCGGGCGCTGTCCCCCGGGGTCAACGACACCTTCACCGCCATCGCCTGCGTCGACCGGCTGTCGGCCGCCCTCGCCACCGCCCGGGCCGAGCGGCTGTCCTCCGGGGTCTATCTCGACAGCGAGGGCGTCGCCCGCGTGGTCTCCCCCTCGCTCACCGCCGACACCCTGTTCCTGGAGGCGTTTCCGCCCCTGCGCCGCGCCGCCCGGAACAACGGGCTGATGAGCCTGGCGCTGGAACGCGCGATCTCGCGGATGATCCGCAACGCCGAGCCCGACCAGCGCGGGGCCATGGTCGACGAGCTGCGCCTGCTCGCCGAGGAGGCCGAGGCCAGCGGCCAGCTGCCCGCCGACAAGCGGGAGCTGATCGGCCGGATCGAGGCCACGCTGGAGCGCAAGGACCGCCCCGTCGCCTGAACCGGAGCGGAACCCGCGCGCCCGAACGCGGATTGCCGCCGACCGCTGAAGCCGATAGGAGAGTCGGATCCCTCCCGCCACGGTCAGGACCTCCCCGCCATGAAGACACTCCCCGTCAACGGCTTCGACATGGCCTATCTCGATATCGGTCAGGGCAAGCCGCTGGTCTGCGTGCACGGCTCGCTGAACGACTTCCGCGCCTGGGTGCCGGTCCTGAAGCCGCTCTCCACCGGCCGTCGCCTGATCGCGCCGAGCCTGCGCCACTACTTCCCGGGCACCTGCCGGGCGGACGAGCCGACCTTCACCATCGCCCAGCACGTCGCCGACACCATCGCCTTCATCGAGGCGCTGGATGTCCGGCCGGTCGATCTGATCGGCCATTCCCGCGGCGGCCACCTGTCGTTCCGCCTCGCCTCGCAGCGGCCCGACCTGGTCGACCGGCTGGTCCTGGCCGAGCCCGGCGGCACGCTGGACGACACGCTGATGCCGAAGGACGGCCCCGATGCCGGTCCGGCGGCGGGCACCCGCGCCCATGTCGCCCAGTCTTCCGAGAAGATCGCCGCCGGGGATCTGGAGGGCGGTCTGCGCGCCTTCATCGACGGGATCAACGGGCCGGGGGCCTGGGACCGGTTGCCGGCGGCCGACCGGCAGATGCGCGAGGACAACGCCCACACTCTGCTGGCCCAGGTGAACGAGGGGCGACAGCCCTTCGCCCGCGCGGAGGCCGAGGCGCTGTCGGTTCCGACCCTGTTCGTTGGCGGCGCGGACACCCCGGGTCTCCTGCCGGTCGTCCTGCGGGCGCTCGCCGCCCATGTGCCGGGCGCGAAGACGGCGATGATCGCCGATGCCGGCCACAGCATGTTCCGCCAGCAGCCCCGAGCGTTCTGCGAGGCGGTGCTCGCCTTCCTGGCGGAGACACCGTCGAGGTGATGGTGATCATTCGGCCAGAAATACGGGAAGCGCTACGGCTGGGCAGCCGTAGCGCCTGCACACTCTAAGACACCCTAGTTTCTTAGTTTGCCTCGATTTAGCTGACGTATTTCTCCGACAGTTGCCAGAAGCGCCGTACCGACTTTGTCCGCATAGTCTGGGTCAAATGCAGCCGCCCACCACCCATGACCTGGAGATCGAATTTTCATCAAAACCCTGCTTTGCAGAGCATCACGCCCAGTCTCGATGCTCGGGTTT
This sequence comes from Candidatus Endolissoclinum sp., assembly GCA_965228445.1. Classification (GTDB taxonomy): domain Bacteria; phylum Pseudomonadota; class Alphaproteobacteria; order Thalassobaculales; family Thalassobaculaceae; genus Thalassobaculum. The sequence continues at coordinate 1,318,788 of OZ245813.1, forward strand.
TGGCAAGCCGATATAGACCCGGCACTTCCGAATGACCTCGGAACCTCCGGAATTAACTGCGCCCGAACCTCAACCAATGCACCTAGCACTTTTTCAAGTTGCTCGGTCGTAAGAGTTAGCTTTCCGTAACCGAAATCTAGGACCGCTGCCTTACGGTCATCAGAAGTGGACACGCATATACGGCTGATCTTTGCCATGAGTCTTCCCTGCATGGTTGCATTATAATCTCAATGTGCAGAGGTGACGTCAAGCAGATGGTAACGGTTGTAGGAACTTACCTATCTGAGAAATAAACAAACAAGATTGATAATATACGGCCGAGGCCCGGGCGGCGCCTTCGGCGCCGCCCGGGCCTCGGCCTGCAAACTGACTAGCCAGTCTCTAAAGGCTCAGCTCACCGACCACCTCGTCGGTGCTGCGGACCCGGCCGAACAGGCGCTGGAAGTTCTGCATCGTGCCCTCGTGCAGCTCCTTGCGGGTGGTGGCGCAGCCGTCCTCCACCATGGTGACGTGGTAGCCGCGGTCGGCGGCCTCGCGCGCCGTGGTCTCCACGCACATGTTGGTCGACACGCCGGTCATGTAGAGATTGTCCCAGCCCATCGAGCGCAGCAGATGGTCGAGGCCGGTGGAGGCGAAGGCGCCGATGCTGGTCTTGCGCACGATCAACTCGCCCGGCTGCGGCTCCAGCCCGGCGACGACCTTGTGCTCCTCGCTGCCGACCCAGTTGTTGGTCTCCTGGAACATCTTACGCATGTGCGGCGGGGCGTCGGCGGCGTCCTGGCGCTGGGCGCCGAGGGTGACGTAGACGATGCCGCCGCCCTTGGCCCGGAAGCCGTCCAGCATGCGGCGGATGTTCGGCACCACCAGGTTCTCGATCCGGTCGAAGCGGTAGTCGGTGGAGGTCGAGCCCTCCGCCTTCATCCGGCGGCCGAGCGCGCCGGTGCGCGAGCCCGACGCGTTCTGCATGTCGACGATCACCAGAGCCGAGCGCTCGAACACCACCGGGCGCTCGGTCATGAACGCGCGGATATAGTCGACATTGTCGATGCCTGCGGTGGCCATGTCAGTCTCTCCTTAGGGGCGGATTTTCAAGTGGAGTGCAGCGCGCGGAAGTGCCGGGCGACCTCGCCGGCGGTGGTCTGCCACACGCCGTCGCGCGGCGGCGCGATGCGCTCCAGCACCTGCTCCAGGAAGCGGATGCGGTGGAACTGGCCGACGATCCAGGGATGCAGGGACAGCGAGAAGTACCGCCCCGCCGCCCGCTCCGCGTAGAGCTGCTCGAAGGCGGCCACGACCATCTCCTCCCAGGTCTCGCGCGGCACCTTGCGCAGCCACATGATCTCGCCGTCGTCCCATTCTGGCTGGCGCGGGACCGAGACCAGGGCCGGCCTGGTGTTGAGCATGTAGGGCTGGTCGTCGTTCGGCCAGTCCATGACGTAGTCGAGCCCGAACTCGGCCAGCAGGCCGGCGGTGATCTCGCTCTCGCCATAGGCGGGGCCGGCCCAGCCGGTCGGCCGCTGGCCGGTGATGCGCTGCACCGTCTCCACGCTCTCGTCGACCATCCAGCGCTGGGCGTCGGCGTCGAGCCTGGAGGTGATCATCCGGTCGGAATGGGTGCCGGCGGCGACGAACTCGACCTTTCGGTCGACCAGCCGCTCGACGATCGCCGGATAGCGTTCCAGCGCCGAGGCATTGGCCGGGACGGTCAACTTCAGGCCGAACCTGTCGAGCCGGTCGAGTACCCGGAAGATGCCGATCCGGTTGCCGTATTCGCGCTGGGTGTAGCCAGTATAGTCCGGATAGAAGTTGCCGAAGGCGCCCTGATAGCGCGGGTCGCGCCAGTCCTCCTTCGGCGGGTCGAGCCGCCAGAACTCCAGATGCAGCAGCACGGTGAAGGCCAACCCGTTGCCCTCGGGCCAGGAGATCGCCGGCCGCCGGTCCATCGCTGAATAGGGATAGAGGTCGTGGTCCATCCCGGGACGCGGTTCGGTCATTGCGCGTCCTCCCAGCCCAGATGGGCCTTCATCGTCTCCAGGTGGTTGGCGATGTACCAGTCGGCGATCTCCTCGCCGGTGGCCATCCAGACTTTGTCGTGACCGGTGATATAGGCGAGCGTGCGGTCCAGATGCTTGATCCGGTGCGGCTGCCCCAGGATGTAGGGATGCAGCGCCAGGCAGAGCACCCGCGGCTGCTCGTCCCCCTCCTTGTACAGCGTGTCGAAGGCGTCGCAGGTCCAGTTGGCGAAATCCTCGCCGTCGAACTGGTTGCGGTACATGACCGCGTCGTTCAGCTCCATCGTATAGGGGATGGTGACCAGCGACCGGCCCGAGCGGGTGCGCATCGGGAACGGCTGATCGTCATGGTACCAGTCGCAGTAGTAATCGATGCCCGCCTCGGCCACGAGGTCGGGCGTGTTGAAGGTCCAGGACCCGGCCGGGGAGAACCAGCCGCGCAGCTTGCGGCCGGTAAGCTTGGTGTGCAGATCCATGCTCTCGTGGATCGCGTCCCGCTCCTCCTCCTCGGAATAGCCCCAGTGGTAGCGGGTGTTGTACATGCCGTGGGACATGATCGCCCACTTGCGCGCCTCGCAGGCCTCGAAGATCTCGGGGTAGTGCACGAAGTTCGACATGCTGAGCGACAGGGTGCCGCGCACGCCGTGGGCGTCCATGACCTCCATCATCCGCCACAGCCCGACCCGGTTACCGTAGTCCCGCACCCCGTAGCCATGCACGTCCGGATGCGGCGTGCGGGGCCAGGGATCGCGGATCCGTGACGGCCGGGGCAGGAACTCGTAGTGCTCGACATTCGGCACCACCCACACCGCGATCTTCGCGCCGTTCGGCCAGGTCAGCTTCGGGCGGTCGACGATCGCTGAATACGGGGCGCGGTCCTCGTATGCGAACTTCATGCAGCCATCCCCTCAGTCTTCGCCCCTCTTAGTCCTCGACGGCGTAGGTCTTCTCCATGGCGTCGTAGGTCGATTTGTGGACCAGCCGCTGGCGCTCGACGAAATCGGCCAGCCGGTCCTGCACGGCGTCCAAGTTGCCGTCCCGCTTCAGCGCGCCCAGCACCTCGCTCATGGCCCGCATGGCGGCCTGCAGCGGGGTGTTGGCGTAGAGCACGATGGCGAAGCCGATCTTCGCCAGTTCCTCCTGGGACAGCATCGGCGTGCGGCCGCCGACCACCAGATTGGCCACCTGGGGTACCGGCAGTTCGGCGCAGATCCGCTGCATCTCCTCCACCGAGGTCGGCGCCTCGACGAAGGTCACGTCGGCACCCGCCTCGATATACATCCGGGCGCGGTCCAGGGCGCCGTCGATGCCCTCGATAGCGCGGGCGTCGGTGCGGGCGATGATGAGGAAGTTCTCGTCCTCGCGGGCGTCGGCGGCGGCGCGGACCTTGGTCGCCATCTCCTTGGCCGGGATCACCGCCTTGCCGTCGAAATGGCCGCATTTCTTCGGGAAGACCTGGTCTTCGATCTGCACCGCACAGGCGCCCGCCCGTTCCAGCACCCGGACCGTGCGGTGGGTATTGATGGCGTTGCCGAAGCCGGTGTCCATGTCGACGAAGAGCGGCAGGCTGCTGATCTCGGCGATCGCGGCGGTGGTGGTCTGGATCTCGCTCATGGTGACCAGGCCGATATCGGGCACGCCGAGCAGGGTGTTGGCAATGCCGGCGCCGGTCACGTAGCAGGCCTCGAAGCCCTGATCCTCGATCACCCGCGCGGTCAGCGCGTTGGCCGCGCCGGGAACGAGAACGGCCCGCCGTTCCTCCAGCATCGCCCTGAATTTCTTTCGGCGATCAGCAAGCGTCGTCATCTGTTCCAAACCTCCCGGCCCTGTTTCTATGGGGACTTACTGCGGGGACTTACCGCCCATCCGGATTACAGCCGCGCCAACCCACATCGTCAACTGTTGACAGTTATCGATCCCGACGGGGATGATCCCGCGCAACGATAAAGAGGAGGAAACCACGTGAGCAGCGGCGCCTACCGAATGCTATCGACCAGCGGCATCCTCGGCTACGGGTTCCCTGAATCGTCCCTGCTGAAGGGCGAGGAACGCGGCGTCGACATGATCGGCGTCGATGGCGGCAGCACCGATCCCGGCCCGTTCTATCTGGGCTCCGGCAAGACGCTGAGCTCGCGCCGCGCCATGAAGCGCGACCTGCGGCTGATGGTGCAGGCCGGCAAGCGCCAGGGCGTGCCCGTGGTCATCGGTACGGCCGGCGGTGCGGGCGGCGCGCCGCATCTGGAGATCACCGCCGATATCGTGCGCGAGATCGCCCGCGAGGACGGCATCCACCTGCGGCTGGCCACCATCGAGGCCGAGCAGGACAAGGCGGCGCTGAAACAGGCCACCGCCGACGGCCGCATGAAGAAACTGACCGGCGGGCCGGCGATCGACGTAGACGCCATCGACCGGGCCGAGCGGGTGGTGGGCATGATGGGCCCGGAGCCGTTCGCCGCGGCGCTGGACGGCGGCGCCGACGTGGTGCTGGCCGGACGGTCGAGCGACCCCGCCCCCTGGGCCGCCATGGCGATCCGCGCCGGCAAGGCCCCGGCCCCCGCCTGGTATGCCGGCAAGATGCTGGAATGCGGCGCCACCCCGTCGATTCCCAAGGGCCATGACTGTCTCTACGTGACCGTCGACGACGAGGGCGTGGTGCTGGAGCCGACCGCACCGGAGCGGGCCTGCACTCCCTCCTCCGTCGCCAACCATGCCCTGCACGAGAACCCCAGCCCCTGCATCCATGTGGAGCCCGGCGGCATTCTCGACACGACCGACTGCCGGTTCGACGCGGTGAACGACCGGGCGGTGCGCGTCTCCGGCATGACCTGGAGCCCGTCGCCCTACACGGTGAAGCTGGAAGGCGTGGAGCTGGTCGGCTACCGCGCCATCAGCATCTGCGGCACCCGCGACCCGCTGCTGATCGACACCCTGGACGATTTCCTGAAGACGATCCACGAGTCGACCGCCACCAAGGTCGGCAATCTCGGGGTCACGCCGGACGACTACAAACTCATCATCCGCCGCTACGGGCTGGACGGGGTGATGGGCGCCGCCGAGCCGCTGCGCGGCACCGCCAGGCCGCACGAGATCGGCTTCGTGGTCGAGGCCGTCGCCGACGACCAGGACACCGCCGACGCCGTGCTGTCGGTCGCCCGGGTAACCATGCTGCATACCGACTTCCCCGGCCGGCTCTGCCGCGAGGGCAACATGGCCTTCCCCTACTCGCCGTCGGACATCCAGGCCGGGCCGGTCTACCGGTTCTCGGTGTTCCAGACCATGGCGGTGGACGACCCGCTCGCCCCGTTTCCGATCACCTACGAGGACCTGTGATGCCCCGGATCCGCGATATCGCCAAGGTCTGCAAATCGAAGAACGCCGGCCCGTTCCAGCTCACGATCGACGTGGTGTTCGAGACCCGCGCCACCTACGACGCGGTGGCGGCGACCAGCGTGCTGACGCCGAAGCTGATCGCCGATCTGTACGACGTGGCGGAGGAGGACGTGCTGTTCACGCCCTATCCGGCCGGACTGGCGTTCAAGGCGACGATTCCCCGACACACCCCGGCGGGCGATCTCGGCGACACCGACGTCTATGGCTGCCAGCAGCACGCCCCGATGCTCGACGTCGACATCCCGATCAACGATGTGCCGGCGGCCTGAGCCCGCAGCGTTACGCCACGTCGGCGGCGACCAGATGGTTGATGCTGGCGCGGCTGTTGCGGATATGCGTGCGCATCGCCGCCTCGGCCGCATCCGGGTCGCGTGCCTCCAGCGCCGCCAGCACCGCCCGGTGCTCCTCCAGCGCCTGGGCCGGACGGCCGGGCGCGGTGCTCAACCGCTGCCGGAACAGGCGCAGCAGCGAATACAGGTCCTCGTCGAGCATCTTGATCAGCCGTTCGTTCCGGCTGGCGCGCACGATGCGGTAGTGGAAGTCGAGATCGCCGCCGCCCTGGAAGTAGCCTTTGCCGGCGACCACATGCTCGTCGGCGGCATGATCTTCAAGCATACGCTGCAGACGCTTCAGCTCGGCCGGCTTCATCCGGGTCGCCGCCAGACGACAGGCCATGCCCTCCAGGCTCTCCCGGATCACCAGCAGGTCGAGGATCTGGGCCTGGTCGAGGGAGACCACCCGCGCGCCCTGGTTGGCCTGGCGCTCCACCAGGTTGCGGCCTTCCAGCCGGCCGATTGCCTCGCGCAACGGGCCGCGGCTGATGCCGTAGCGCCGGGCCAGGGTGACCTCCGACAGCCGCTCGCCGGGCTTCAGCTCGCCGGACATGATCGCCTGCTCCAGCCGCTCGAAGGCCAGCGTCGACAGGTTCGTGGAGGTGATCGGCTGCATCGTTTCAATCGTCGCCACAGTTACGGTTCCTCAACCTATGGCCGGTCGCTTAAACGTGCCCGGCTCCATTATCATTCTAATCACAATAGCGCGAGAATGCCCGCGCATCTGTGTCAAATCCGTCCTTTCGACGATGAATTTGCCACGCCGCCTTGCGCCGCCGCCCATAATTCACCCCACCATTCCGAACCGCGGAACGCGCCCGACCGCGACGCCGGACGCCCGACAGACAAGCACAGGATGGAGACGACACGATGACGAAGATGGATCTGAGACTGGCCGGCGGGTCGGTGCTGCTGCCGGGACAGGGGTTCCGCGACGTCGACGTCCTGGTCGCAGACGGCCGCATCGCCGCAGTGACCGAACCGGGCAGCGGCCCGGAGGCCGCCGAGACCGTCCAGCTCGGTGGGCTGACCGTGCTGCCGGGCGCCTGCGACGTGCACCTGCATCTGGGCCACGGCAGCGACATCTCCAAGCCGCGGGTGCCCTCCGACGCCGCCAGCGAGACGGCGGCGGCGGCCATCGGCGGCGTGACCTCCTTCATTCCCTACGTGATGAGCCCCGATCCCTACGGTGCCCAGTTCGAGGAGCTGAAGACCGTCACCGAGGCCGGCGCGCGGATCGATTTCGGCTTCCATTTCGTCATTGCCACCGACGACCAGCTTGCCGAACTGCCGCGCTACATCAAGGAGTTCGGCGTCCCGACGGCGAAGCTGTTCATGAACATCCGCGGCGACGAGGGCAAACGGCTCGGCCTGCCCGGCACCGATGACGGCTTCATGCTGCGCCTGCTGGAGGTGCTGGCAGAGCATGGCGGCATGATGTGCCCGCACCCGGAGAACATCGAGGCGGCCTGGGTGCTGCGCGACCGGGTGATGGCGGCCGATCCGGACGGCAAGAACGGCCTGGCGAGCTGGAACGCGACCCGCCCGCCCTTCGTGGAGGCCGACGCGATCCGCCGGGCGGCCTATTTCGGCCGGGTGACCGGGGCGCGGGTCTACACCGTGCATACCTCCTCGGGCGAGGCGCTTGCAGCCGCCATAGAGCAGCGCAAGGCCGGCTCCAAGCTGACCATCGAGACCTGCACCCACTACCTGACCCACGACACCACGACCCATTGGGGCGCGGTCGCCAAGGTGAACCCGCCGCTGCGCGATTCCGCCGACCGGGAGGCGCTGTGGGAGGGGATCCGCCGCGGCGACATCGACACCCTCGGCACCGACCATATCCATCGGCCGATCTCCAGCAAGGACGGCGGCATCTGGAAGGCCCAGCCGGGCTTCCCCGGCCTCGACGCGTTCCTGCCGGCGTTCTTCACCGAGGGACACGTCAAGCGCGGCATCCCGCTGGAGCACCTGGCGAAGCTGGTAACCTGCCAGCCGGCCGACGCCATGGGGCTGTCGCCGCGCAAGGGTCGGATCACGCCAGGGGCGGATGCGGATTTCGCGATTCTCGACATGAAGGCGCCGTGGACCGTGGAGAAGTCCAGCCTGCAGAGCGATGCCGGCTACTCCGTCTGGGAGGGCCAGGAGATGGCCTGCAAGGTCCTGCACACCGTCGTGCGCGGCGGCTTCGTGGTCCGCGACGGCGCGCTCGTGGAAGGCAGCGAGGGCACCGGCCGGTTCATGGCCCGCACCCTCGCCTGAGCCGTCAGGCCGCCCGCCAGCGCCCGGCATAGAGCCGGCACCCGGTGCGGCTGTCGTCGGTGACGATCGTCGCGTCATGGCTCACCGCCGTGCCGATGCCCTGCTCCACCTCGGCGGTGAAGCGGGCGACCATCCAGCCGCGCACGGTCTCCGCCGAGAGCGGGGTGAACGGACCCTGATTGGGGATGCAGCCGCGCGACTCCACCTCGCTCCAGTGGTCGCCATAGTCGGAATCCAGGTTGCGCACGCTGGCGATCACCGCCCCGCCCGGCTTCAGGACCCGGCGGACCTCGTCCAGCATCTTCTCCGGCTGCGGCATCTGCTCCAGCACCTGGGGCAGGATCACCGCGTCCAGGCTGTCGTCGGCATAGGGCAGCGACGGGCCGTCGATCAGATCCGCATGGGTGCGGTCCATGGCGAAGCCCTCCCGCTTCAGCCGCTCCAGAACGAAACTCAGGTTGCCCTGGGACAGCTCGGCCAGATGGAACTCCACGCCCAGGTCGAGCCGGCGTCGGATCTCCGCGCTGTAGGTCCCGCCCCACGGCATGATCTCGGCCACCCGCGCGCCCGACTTCAGGTCGGGCAGCAGGTTGAGCTCGGCACGGGTCGCCTCGCCCTGGCGGCGCGAGACGTAGACGCCGGCGAGCGGCGACTTGGCCCAGACGGCGTAGCCGCGGAAGTCGCCGAGCTGCTCCCACGACCAGCCGCGCGGATCCCACACGGCGAAGGGGTTGGAGGCGTTGCTGATCTCGAAATACGGATAGGCCTTGGCCGGCTTCACCGGATAGAGCGTGTGTCCGGGCCGGGCGAAGCCGTTCCAGGAATGCACCTCCTCGAACGGCCGGCGCGGCGCCTTCATCGCCGGCGCAGTCGGCCGCGCCCGGCCGATCGCCAGCGCCCCGCAGATCTCGAAGGTCGGCGGCACGTCGAACAGCTCGGCCAGCGCGGCGTTGTCGCCGATCCCGGCGTTCCAGATTGTGTCATAGCCGCGCAGGTGGGCGCTCAGGATCATGTGATAGCAGGCGCCGGCAACCGACTGGACCACCGAGAAGTTGCCGTGGGTCCAGCCCTTCTGGAAGCACAGATAGACCAGGGCCGAGCACTCGGCGAAATGGTGGTTGCCGCCCGAAATGTCGTGGCAGCGCTGCAGCAGGTCGCGGTCGTCGACGATGATGTAGTGCCATTGCTGCTGGTTGCACGAGGATGGTGCCTGCATGCCGTCGCGCACGATCTCGGCCAGCACGGCGCGATCCATGGGTGTGCCGTCGAAATCGCGGCACGACCGCCGGTCCGCCAGCAGCCCCAGGATGCGACTCCAGTCCTCCACGGCGTTGGCTTCCACGGCCTGGGCGTCCGAAGAATGCGGGCGCGAAAGCGCGTCATCCATCCCTAGTCTCCTATCGGCGATTTCCCTTAGACTACCCCTGCGGAGGAGGCGTTGACAGAAGGCTGCCGGGGCGGAAAAATGTCAACAGTTGACTATTCTGGCGCCTCCTAAGAGTACGCCCGGCCAGCGGCCGGAGCCGGAATTCTGGTCGACCCGAGGCGCCGGACCGCAGATGATGCCAAGCCGGTGCCCGCCCAGGGGATAGTCCGCCGCAACGGCGCTGAAACAGGGAGACGGAGTACTTCAATGAACAAATATATCGGAAGCTTTATCAAGGGAGCCGCGATCGCCGCGTCGCTCGGCGTCGCCGGCAACGCGCTGGCTCAGGACGAGGTCACGCTGCGCTGGGGCCATTACCTGCCGAACAGCCCGTTCCTGGAGGTCGAACAGAACTTCGCCAAGACCATCGAGGAGCGTACCGGTGGCAAGGTGAAGATCGACATCACCTATGCGGGCGGCCTCGGCAAGGGCAACGAGCTGATGACCCTCGCCGGTCGCGGCGCCATCGACATGGCCTCGGTCGTGCCGGGCTACTATGCCGACCAGCTGCTGTACATCCGCGCCTTCCAGATCCCGTTCGTGTTCGACACGCCGGCCGAGGCGATGACGCTGTCGCGCAACTCCTTCGCCGAGCTGCCGATGTTCTCGGAGGAGCTGGACAAGTACAACGTGAAGTTCCTGTTCCACCAGCCGCTCGGCCAGTACTACCTGACCGGCCCGGACGAGAACTGCGACACGGTCGCCGGCCTGAAGGACAAGAAGATCCGCAGCTTCGGCGCCGACATCCCGAAGCTGCATAACGCGGTCGGTGCGGTGCCCGTCACCATCGGCGTCGGCGACATCTACGAGGCCCTGCAGCGCGGCACGCTGGACTACTCGTTCATCAACCCGGGCAACATCGTCACCAACCGCTTCTACGAGCCGGGTAAGTTCAACTGCGGCCCGGTCATGGCGATCACCGGTCACCTGATCACCATCGGCAAGCGCGCCTGGGACAAGCTGACCCCGGAGACCCAGGCGATCTTCGTCGAGGAGGCCAAGGCCAGCCAGCAGGAATACCTGGACTGGATCGACGCCTTCGAGAGCAAGGCCGTCGAGGACATCAAGGCCAATGGCGGCACCGTGAAGGAGTTCCCGGAGGCCGAGCTCGCCAAGTGGAAGGAGATGGCTCCGGATCTGCTCGGCGACTGGGTGAAGGACATGGAAGGCCGCGGTCTCGGCGACGAGGCCCAGAAGGTCTACGACCAGTGGCACGCCTGGCTCGGCCGCTGATCTGACGCACACCCACCCGGCCGCCGCTTTCGGCGGCCGGGATCTTTTTCGCACATCCTTTGGTTAGACCCTTTCTTCCCCTTACCGGTACGGCGGGACCATGGTTCTTGTTTCAGGCATTCTGCGGCGCCTCGCGCTCGCCATCCTGCTGATCGGCGGGATCGGCACGATGGCCGCGATGTTCCTCGGCACCATCGAGGTGGTGGGGACGCAGATCTTCCACACTCCGGTGCCGGGCGCGCTCGAGCTCACCGAGAGCACCATGGTGCTGATCGTGTTCGGCGCCCTGTGCTACGCCCAGATCCGCCGCAGCCACATCCGGGTCGAGCTGATCTACACCAACACCGGACCGCGGGCGCGCGCCGCCATGGACATCTTCGCCGACCTGTGCGGCCTGGTGTTCTTCTCGCTGCTGCTGTGGCAGGCCTATAACGAGGCCGCCTACAGCCTGCAGATCGGCGAGGCCACCGTCGGCCTGATCCGCTTCCCGCTGTTCCCGGCCCGCATCGTTCTGGCGCTCGGAACCGCCATGCTGATCCTGCAGCTCGTCCTCGACCTGATCACCGACATCCGCCGGCTGATCGACGGCAGCGAGATCGTGGCGGCCGAGGACTACGACCCCACGCGCCCCACCGGCACCGACTGAGGACACCCGCATGCTCGATCCCGCAACGACAGGTATCCTGGTCGGTCTTCTGCTGGTCTTCTTCCTCGCGGTCGGCGTCCATATCGGCGTCGCGCTTGGGCTGGGCGGCATTCTCGGCATGTATCTGGCCATCGGGCCGGACGCCGCCTGGGCCCAGCTCGCCACGATCCCGTTCAGCACGACCAACGAGTTCACGCTCGCCGTCATTCCGCTGTTCATCCTGATGGGCTCGCTGGCGACGACGGCAGGTATCACCACGGATCTGTACAAGGCGGCCTACAACTGGCTCGGCCATCTGCGCGGCGGCCTCGCCATAGCCACCACCCTGGCCTCGGCCGCCTTCGGCGCGGCCTGCGGATCGACCGTGGTGAACGCCGCCGTCTTCACCCGCATGGCGCTGCCGGAGATGACCAATTTCGGCTACGACAAGCGGCTGAGTGCAGGGTGTATCGCCGCCTCCGGCACGCTGGCGTCACTGATCCCGCCGAGCATCCTGATGGTGATCTACGCGGTCATCACGGAGCAGTCGATCGCCGTGCTGCTGATGGCCGGCCTGGTGCCGGGTCTGCTGTCCGCCGCGGTGTTCATCGTCGGCATCTACATCTGGGTGCGGCGCCGGCCGGAGATCGCCCCGACCCTGGAGATGCGGGTCTCCGCCAAGGAGCGCTACAAGTCGCTCTACGGCGTATGGGGCATCCTGTTCCTGTTCGTCCTGGTGATCGGCGGCATCTATACCGGCTTCTTCGTGCCGACCTATGCCGGCGCGGTCGGGGCCTTCGGCGCCTTCCTGATCGTGCTCGCCAAGGGCCGGTTCTCCGGCAAGTCCATGGTCGACACCTTCAAGGACGCCGGCGTGACGACCTCGGTGATCTTCATCATCGTGATCGGCGGTATCCTGTTCGCCCGGTTCCTGACCTATACGGGCCTGATCGCCGACATCTCGACGATCCTGCTGTCCTGGGACCTCAACCCGTATCTGTACCTGCTGGCCTTCGCGGTCATCTACCTGATCCTCGGCATGCTGATCGAGCCGATCGCGATCATGGTCATGACCCTGCCGGTGATGTTCCCGATCCTGACCAGCGTCGGCTTCGATCCGATCTGGCTCGGCGTGATCTCGATCAAGCTGGCGGAGATCTCACTGATGACCCCGCCGGTCGGCCTGAACGTCTACGTGGTGCGCAGCGCCTCGCCGATTCCGCTGACCCTCGAGGAGGTGTTCTCCGGCGTCATGCCCTTCGTGCTGATGGACGTGATCACGCTCGGCCTGCTGATCGCCTTCCCGGCCATCGTCACCTTCCTGCCGGAGCTGATGCGGTAGGCAGCCCGGAAATGCCAAACGACAGCGGCCGCGCCGGATGCCTGGTGCGGCCGTTTTCATTTCCCTCAGAATAATGATTCACTCCCCGGATTCATTCCGGGACCTACGCCAGGGGTGCCTCGGTCATCCGTCCGGTCACGCGGAAGAGTTGGCCCCGGAATAAATCCGGGGAGTGAGAGAGGAGGAGAAGGTTACCCCCGCCCTTCCTTCAGCGCCTCGAAGGAGAGAATCCGGCCGGCGATGGCGCTGGCCGCCACCGTCTTCGGGCTGGCGAGCCAGACCTTGCCGGGACCCGAGCGGCCCGGGAAGTTGCGGTTGATCGCGCTCACCGTCACCTGGTCGCTCTCCAGCGACAGGCCCGGCCCGCAGCCGGCACAGGCGCCGCAGGCCGGCTGCAGGATCTCCGCCCCGACAGCCGCGAACGCGTCCAGATACCCACGCTCGCGGCAGTAGTCCCGCACCGCCGTGGTGCCGAACTGCAGGTAGAGCTTCACCCCGTCCGGCACGGCGAGTCCGTGGTCGGCGGCCCAGCGCAGCACCTCGTGGTAGCCGTCGAAGTCCTCGCGCTTGCCGGCGGTGCAGGAGCCGCCATAGGCGATGTCGACGAACACCGTCTCGGCCAGCTCGGACAGCTTCACCCCGTTGCCCGGATCGCCAGGGGCCGCCAGCATCGGCACCAGCGCCGAGCAGTCGATCTCGATCTCCTGAGCATAGGCCGCGCCCGGATCGCTCTTCATCCAGGGTTCAACGGCAAAATCGATCCCGCGCCGCTCCTTCAGGAACCGGCAGGTCTCCGCGTCCGGCACGAACAGGCCGCTGAGCCCGCCCATCTCGGCGGTCATATTGGTGAAGGTCGCCCGCTCGTCGATGGAGAGCTGGGCGGCGGCCGGACCGGAGAACTCGAACACGCAGCCGATGCCGCCGCCGTCGCGCACGAACGGGTCGGCCAGCAGATGCAGCACGATGTCCTTGGCCATCACGCCGGCGGGGATGTCGCCGGTCAGGGTCACCCGCACGGTCTGCGGCACCTTGATCCGGGTCAGGCCGGTCATCAACGCGTTCGACATCTCGGTGCTGCCGATGCCGTAAGCCAGCGCGCCGATGGCGCCGCAATGGGGCGTGTGGGAATCCGTGCCCGCAGCGAGCTGGCCCGGCAGCACATACTGCTCGGTCATCATGGCGTGGGAGATGCCCTCCGAGCCCTCCTCGCCATGCAGATAGCCGTGGTCGCGCAGCCCGTATTTCGCCACGAAGGCCCGGTGACCGGCCGACATGCGGCGGATGCCGGGCATGCGGTCGACCTTGGCGTTCACGTCGGGCCGGTGGGCGTAGGAGTAATGGTCCTCGAAGGACACCACCGTCGCCGGGTTCTCGAAGCGCAGCCCCTCGCCATAGGCCGCCTCCAGCATATGGCCGCACATGGCGGTGTAGATGTCGTGGAAGTAGCGCCAGGCCGGGCGCACGAAGCCGGCCGAACCGGGCGCCAGGCTCCAGCTCTCGCCGCCGATCTCCACGGCGTGGCGGGCGATGATCTTCTCCGCAAGGGTTTTTGGACCACCCTCCGCCAGGCGCTCCGGCGGCAGCGGGGTAGCGGTCGGCGCGATGGTGCGGCCGTAGCCGAGCAGGCCGCCGGCGCGCAGGATCGCCTGGGCCTGGGGGTCGCGGCCCGCCAGCAGATCTTCCAATGGGATCGCCTCGCCGGCGCGGATGCGGTCGATCAGCCCGAAATCGGTGGAGGTGAACAGGCCGAGATTGTCGGCGTTCTGCCGGTACAGCCGCTCGAACCCTTCGGCGACGATCAGCCGGATCCCAGCCCGCACCTCGGCCAGTGGGCTGTGCTCGCGCGAGGAACCCTTGCCGTAGCGGTTGCCGCCGACCAGCACGCAGAAGCCGCCGTCTAGGATGGCGGCCTCGCCGATCGGCCGCTGCCCCCGCGTCTCGAAGCCGGTATGGGCGAAGCGGGCAATGGTGTCGTCGTAATGCACCAGGGTCGGGATCGGGGTGATCTCGTCGGTGGAGATATCGGTGCGCAGCGGCGCGGCGGCCTCGACGGACAGGTCCTCGCCAGCGAACTGCCGGGCCAGCTTGGCCGGGTCGTCGGACAGGAACAGGATGCGACCGGGAAACGCGATCCGGGTCATGGCGCGCGGCCTCAGGTGGTTTCGAGAACGGGAAGGTTAGCGCCGCGGTGGGGTAACGAGAAACCCGGACGTCCGCAAAGCGGGTTCGCATTCGCGTTTCCCACTCTCACTCCCCGTCATCCTGACGCACGTCAGGATCTGCGGCGCACCATCGCCTAGAGCTTGATCCTGACGTGCGTCAGGATGACGGGAGGGATGGGGGATTAGGCAGACAATCACCCCCGCAGATCCCGCGCCGCGCGCAGCCCCGCCAGGCGCCCCAGCGCCAGGGCGGTGAGGAGACCGTTGCCCGACGCATAGCCGCCCGCGCCGGTCCGGCCGCTGATCCCGGCCGCCGCCCCGCCGCCGGCGAAGAGGTTCTCCACCACTGCCCCGTCCGGCCTCAGCACCCGGGCGTCGTCGTCCACCATCAGCCCGCCCTGGGTATGGAACAGGCCCGGTTTCACCCGCACGAAGGCGAAGGGCGGCTGCAGCGGCGCCAGCTCAAATTTCATCCGGCCGAACGCGTCCTCGGCCACGCTCCGCGCCGCCGCGTTATAGGCCGCCACCGTCTCGGCCAGAGCCGCCCCGTCGACCTCCATGTGGTCGGCCAACCCGGCAGGCGTGTCGGCCCAGCGCACGCCGCCCATCTCGGCCAGTTCGGCGTATTCCTCCTCCTGGGCGGCGATCTCGTGGATGCGGCGGTCGTAGACGGCGTAGGCCAACTCGCCCTGCCCCATCACGTTGGGCGCGAAGCCGGAATAGCCGGCATCCTCGTTGCCGAAGCGCTGCCCGTTCGCGGAGACCAGGATCCCGCCCTTCTCGATCGTGGTCCAGGACAGCAGGCTGCCCTGGGGATAGGCGACGGCCGCATAACCCTGATAGGCGCCCATATTGCCCAGGGCGGCGCCGATCTCCTCGCCCCAGGCCGCCGCCTCGCCGGTGCTGCCCAGCGCCCCGAAATACTCCGCGGGCGCGATCTCCGGGCACCAGCGGGCGACCATCTCGCGGTTGCCGGCGAAGCCGTTGGTCGCCACCAGCACCTTGGACGCGCGGATCGGCTCGCCGGCGACGATGGCGCCCTGCACGGCCCCGTCCTCGACGATCAGCCGGTCGACCGGGTTGCCGACCGCCAGCGGAATGCCCCGGTCGGAGACGAAGCCCAACAGGTCGTCCACCAGGTCCTGCCCTCGGCGCGAGCGCGGCGCATGCAGGCGCGGCACGCTGTGGCCCACATGCTTGTAGGCGGTGACCAGCTCCATGCGGGCGCCGAGACCGTCGATCAGCCACTCCACCAGGGGTGCGGACTGCTCGGCCATCCGCCGGGTCAGGCCGTCGGCGTCGTGATGTCCGGCGGTCGCCAGCAGGTCGGCGACGAGTTGCTCCGGCGAGTCCTCGACCCCGGCGTCGCGTTGGAAGCGGCTGCCCGCCCCGGGCACCGAGCCGGTGCTGAGCGAGGAATTGCCGCCCGGACGGGCCAGTTTCTCGACGATGGCGACGGAGATGCCCGCATCATGGGCGGCGATCGCCCCGGCAAGCCCGCAGGCGCCGGCGCCGATGACCAGCAGGTCGGTGTCCACGTCAGCCATGGGTCAGGCCGTCATCTCGGCAACGGTTTCAGCCCAGGACCGGTCCAGCGCGCTCGGATCCAGATCCAGCAGCCGCTCCAGCACGGCACCCATGGCCGGATACGGCGCATCGACGATGCCACGGATCTTGGCGCGCACCTCCGACGGAGCGAACGGCCGGTCGGGGCCGCCGCGGGCGCTCAGGCATTCCTCGGTCACCCGGTCGCCGTCGGCCAGCACCCAGGTCACCCGGGCCGGGCGGTCGTTCGGCCATGCCGGCTCGGGATCATAGGCGCCGATGGTCACCTTCTCCCGCATCGCCGACACGTCGGGCGCGGTCAGGGTGGAAGCATGGAACGCCTCCGCCCCGGCATGGCCGAACTGGGCGGTCGCCGCCAGGATGTGCTGCATGGAGAACTTCGCCGCGAGCGTCGTCGCCGGCTGGGCGTTGTCCAGATGGCGGCCCTTCCAGTGGGTGTCGATATGGATCTCGCGGATCTTCGAGGCGTCGGCCCTGGCATGCAGCGCCAGGCTCGCCTCCACCGCCGAGTGGGCGTATTGGCAGCAGGCGTGCAGCTTGTGATAGCCGTCCGACAGCGCCCATTCCGCGCCCAGCCCGTCGGTCAGTTCCTCGGGATGCGGCTCGCCATTGAAGGCGCTGGCATAGACGTCGTGCAGGCTTTCCGGCCGGCCGGTGATGCCGCAGAGCGTCCAGTCGACCGCCCGCAGCCCGCTCCAGGCGCCGACACCCGGCCAGACGTTGCGCACCAGCGCCCCTTCCACCGTGTGATTGAACGGGCCGGGTACGACCAGGGTGCAGGCGGTCGAAATCGCCTTGGCCATCTCCTCGGCCGACAAGCCACGCAGGGATGCCACCGACGCGGCGGCGCCGACGGCGGCGAGGCTGCCATGGGGGTGCAGGGTCAGGGTGGCCCAGCCGAAGGCGCGGGCGACCCGGCCGGCGATCTCGTAGCCCACGGCCAGCGCCCGCAGCAGGTCGCGCGCGGTCGCCCCGCTCGCCTCGGCCTCGGCCAGCAGGGCCGGCACGCAGTACAGGCCGGCGTGGCAGATCACCCGGCGGTAGCCCTCGTCCAGCTCGCACCAGTCGGCGGCACTGCCGTTGACCGTGGCGGCCGAATAGCGGTCGAGCCGCGTGCCGCGCCCGTCGAACACGGTCGCCTCGGCGGCACCCGAGGATTTCGCCATGCCCGCGGTCAAGCCGATCAGTTCCGGCTCCTCCCGGGCGGCGACGATGGCGGCCAGATCGTCGGCCAGCACGGTGGCGGCACGCACCCGGATCGGTTCGGGGATGTCCTCGAAGCGGAGCGCCGCCGCCCAGCGGGTCAGGCCGTCGATGCTCTCGACGATGCGGCGGGCGGGGTCGGTCGGCTGGGGGGTGCCGTCCATCCTATTCTCCGGCAGCGCGGGTGATGCCGCTCTCCAGGCCCTTCAGCAGGCCGATGGCATCGGCCGTGGGCATGACGTCGGCGTATTTCGCGTTCATATCGAACAGGTTGACCGCGTGGCTGGTCGGGCTGCGGTCGTAGACGCATTCCTGCGGCACGACGCATTTGAAATTGTACGCGAAACCGTCGGTCACCGAGGATCGCACGCAGCCGCTGGTGGTGCAGCCGGTGACGAACAGGGTGTCGGCGCCG
The DNA here is from genome assembly GCA_965228445.1 of Candidatus Endolissoclinum sp. Lineage (GTDB taxonomy): Bacteria > Pseudomonadota > Alphaproteobacteria > Thalassobaculales > Thalassobaculaceae > Thalassobaculum. The sequence goes on from OZ245813.1 coordinate 1,336,756, forward strand.
AGATCGATCAGGTGGCTGACCAGCGGCGTGCCGAAGAAGGCGCTCGGATGCTTTTTGGGCAGCAACACGTCGCCCTTCACCGGCGCGATTTCCTTCACGAATTCGTAGCCCTTGGCGTCAACGGTCATGATCGCCGGCACCTTCTCGGCCAGGCGGCCGGAATCGGTGTCGACGTTCTTCGGCGCCACATGGGGATAGAGCACCGGCAGACCCAGGCGGCGGAACTCGGCCAGCAGCGGCACGATGTTGTCCACCGCCTCCCAACCGACATCGCCGCAGGCGGTTGGGTATTCCTTGATGGCGTCCCAGTAGGGCCGGCGCTCGGTGCCGACGGTGCGGTACTGGACGTCGATGATCAGCAGGGCGGGCCGCTTGCCGATGCCGCTGGGTCGACCGAAACCGGCCGCGTCGTAGCGCTTCTGTTCGTCTTCGGTGATTGTCTGCGACCACGGGTTCATCGCACCCTCCCCATTACGCTTATCGGCCTGCTAAAGTGTCGACAGTTGACGATCCGAAGACCCGCCTTGTCAACATTCCCCCTTCACCCCAACGCCGGTTATACGCCATGAAACTCGCTGTTCACGACCGCTACGACTACATCCCCCTGGACGACCGCTCGGTCTATGACTGGCCCGGCGGCAAGCGTCTGGCCGTGTGCTTCTGCAACAACATCGAGGTGTTCTCCTTTCTGGAGGGTCTGGGCACGGACAGCACGGTGATCGGCGCGCCGCAGACCACGCGCAACTTCGCCTGGCGCGACTACGGCAACCGGGTCGGCCAGTGGTACATGTTCGACCTGTTCGAGGAGTTCGGCGTCCCGGCCTCGCACAACCTGAACGCGTTGCTGATGGAGCACTGCCCGCAGATCGGCGAGAAGATCAAGGCACGGGGCGACGAGGTGGTCGGCCACGGCCGCACCAATGCCGAGCGCCAGGACGTGCTGGACGAGGCCGGTGAGGCCAGGCTGATCAAGGAGACCACGGATACGCTTGCGGACTTCTTCGGGACCCAGCCCAAGGGCTGGCTCGGCCCGTATCTGGCGCAGACCCCGGTGACCCTCGATCTGCTGGACGAGGCCGGCTACGACTACGTGATGGACTGGCCGGCCGACGACCAGCCGTTCTGGATGCGCACCCGCAAGGGAAGGATCCTGTCGGTCCCCTACTCCATCGAGCTGAACGACAGCCCGGCCATGGTGTTCCGCCAGCATTCCGGCGAGGAGTTCGAGCGGATGATGATCGACCAGTTCGACGAGATGCTGCTGCAGTCGAGGAAACGGCCGCTGGTCTATACCGCCGTGCTGCATCCCTTTGTGGTCGGCCAGCCGTTCCGCCTGCGGGCCCTGCGCCGGGCGATGGCGCACATCCTCAATCACCGCGACGACATCTGGGTGACGACGCCCGGCGAGATCGCCAAATACTGCGCCGGTCTGCCGGAGGGGACCATCCCGGGGTCGTGAGGGAGCCCGGTGTGGGTTCGGGGCGTGACTTAGGAGGAGACGCGAGATACTCGCTCCGCCCCTCCCGTCATCCTGACGCACATCAGGATCAAGCTCCCAGCGGCAGTGCACCGCAGATCCTGACGTGCGTCAGGATGACGGGCTGAGGAGACCGCACCGGCCCCCATCCAAACTTCCTGACCTCGCCCTGAGCAGCTCCGTCAGGAGCGTGTCGAAGGGCCGGGCATCACGCGGTGGCCCTTCGACACGCCCCGATGGGGCTGCTCAGGGCGAGGTCGGTGGGGGTTAGGTGGTTACCCCGCCGGTACCCGCACCTTGCCGTGCCACGGGTCCACGACCGGGGCCACCGCCGCCGCGACGTCGAGCAGGGCGTCGTCGCCGTGCCGGAAACCGACGAGCTGAACGCCGATCGGCAGCCCCGTCGGCCCGTCGCCGGCCGGCACGCCGACCACCGGCAGATGCAGTAAAGTCCATAGCGAGTTGAAGACCGAGTTGCCGGTGCTCTCCAGCCCCGCATCCGCCTCGCCGGTCGCGCCGAAGGTCAGCACCGCGTCATACCCGCGGAAATGCCCTTCATAGGCCACGCGCAGATGGGCGGCGTAGTCCTGGGCCGCCTTCAGGGTCAGGGGCGTGATGCCGGTGCGGTACTCGGCGATACCGCGCAGGGTGTCGTGCAGGTCGTCGCCCCGGGTCATCAGCGCCGGCAGGAAGGCCGCCCGGCCCTCGCCGCGCATGATCGTGTCCTTGGCGTCGTCGATCTCGGCGAAGGAGGCCGGCAGCTCCAGCCGCTCCACCACCGCACCCGCCGCTTTCAGCGCCGCGGCCGCCCGGGTCAGAACATCCAAGGCACCGTCGCGGGCCTTGTCGGCATAGGGCGTGTGGCAGAGCGCGATGCGCAGGGAGGACACGTCGCGCTTGCCCCCTGTCTGCTCCGCGATGCCGCTCGCCGCCGCCACCAGGCGCAGGTCCTGCACCGAGCGGGCGTACCAGCCGATCGTGTCCAGGCTCGCGGCGAACAGCTTTGCGCCCTCCCGGCTGACGACACCCCAGGTCGGCTTCAGCGCATAGGTGCCGCAGTAGGAGGCCGGGCGCATGACCGAGCCGCCCGTCTGGGTGCCGAAGCTGATCGGCACATGCAGGTCGCCGACCGCCGCCCCCGAGCCGCTGGAGGAGCCGCCGGCGGTATGGGTCAGCCGGTGCGGGTTCACCGTCTTCGGCAAATGCCCCAGGGCGGCGAACTCCACCGTGTCCAGCTTGCCGAGAACGATCGCCCCCGCCGCACGCATGAGCGCCACGCAGCCGGCATCGTCCACCGGCACCCGGCCCTGATGCAGGGGAGAGTTGTGAGTGCCGGGCATGCCGGCGACGTCGATCACGTCCTTGATGGCGATCGGAATACCGTGCAGCGGGCCGCGCACTTTCCCGGCCGCGCGCTCCGCGTCCAGCCGCTTCGCCTCCGCCATCGCGCCGGCGCGTTCGACATGCAGCCAGGCGCGGACGACGGGTTCGCGGGCGTCGATGCGGGTCAGAACGCTGGTCAGCAGGTCGACGGCTGTGAGAGTGCCTTGCGCCATGGCGGCGGCGGCCTCACCGGCCGTCAGGCGGTAGGGGTCGGATACGGTCACGTCGGGAGCCTCGTCTTCGGAGATGAGGTCCGATCATGGGGCGGGCGGCGGGGCACAGGCAAGACGCCGCGTGCCCCAGCAGTTCCACGGGTCCGAGACCGTTACGACCCGGCGTCGCCCTTGCGGTGCGGCTTCTTCTTCGGCTTGTCGGTGCCGAGCCGGGTCTTCGCCGGATGCGGCTTGCCGAATTTCTTGCCTCCCGGCTTGCCCCCACTTGGCTTGCCGCCGAACTTCTTGCCTCCGTCCTTGAAGCCGCCCTTGGCGTCGCCGTCCTTGCCCTTCCAGGGCTTCTTCGGCGCGGGAGCGCGGTCTTCCGCGGTGGCCAGCGGCGTCGCGTCCACAGGGCCGCCGACATCGCGGGCCGGCGTCTGGTCGCGGCGGCGCTTCAGCGGACGCTCGGCCGGGTTCACGGTCTCGCGCTTGAAGCTCGGCGCCTCGCGACGGCGCTTCTCCCCGAATGAGCGGTCCGATTTCGGCGCCTCGGCCGGTGCTGCGGCGACCTGTGCTGCGGCGGCCGGTTCAGGGGCGGGAACCGGCGCCGGCGCGGCCACGGTCTCTTGCTTGGGCGCCGCCGCGCGCAGGGTACCCTGCGGCTTCGGCTTGCGCGGGGCACGGTCGGGACGGTCTCCGCGATCAGCGCGCTCGGCACGGTCGACGCGATCGGGCCACTTCTTGCGCGGTGAGGGAGCCGGTTCGGCCGGCACGCCGTCGATCCGGTCGACGGTGATGCTCTTCTCGATCTTGCGGCTCGGCCCCACCGCCTCCAGGAACGCGTCGGCGGCCTGCGGATGCAGCTCCACATGGGTCTCATTCTCGTGGATGCGAATCGCGCCCACGTGGTTCTTGGTCAGGTTGCCGGCCCGGCACAGCATCGGCAGCAGCCAGCGCGGCTCGGCACTGTGGTGGCGGCCGACCGACAAGCGCACCCAGGTGCCGCTGTCGAAATCGCCCGGACGCTTGCCGCCTCGGTCGCCCCGATCCCGCTCCGGTCGCGGCCCGCGATCGTCCCGGCGGCCACGGTCCGGCCGCTCGTGTCGCTCGCCGGCGGCGGGACCGTCCAGCAGTTCCTCCGGCGCGGTCAGCCCGGCCATGTGCTTGCGCAGGAAGGCGATGGCGACCGCGTTGGCGTCGTACTTGCCGAGCAGCTCCGCGGCGAAGGCCTGCTCCTCCTCGGTGGTCTCCCCGGTGAGGTCGGCATCCTCCAGGATCCGTTGCCGGTCGAGCGCCAGGACCTCGTCGGCCGAGGGCGGCTTGCCCCAACTCGCCTTGATGTTGGCGTTGTTCAGCAGCCGCTCGGTATGGCGGCGGCGCGGATAGGGCACGATCAGCGCCGAGATGCCCTTGCGTCCTGCCCGACCGGTGCGCCCACTGCGGTGCAGGAGGGATTCCGGGTTCTTCGGCAGGTCGGCGTGGATCACCAGTTCCAGGTTCGGCAGGTCGATGCCGCGCGCCGCCACGTCGGTGGCGATGCAGACCGAGGCCCGGCCGTCGCGCAGCGCCTGCAGCGCGTGGGTGCGCGCGCCCTGGTTCAGTTCGCCCGACAGCGCCACCACCGACAGGCCGCGGTTGGTGAAGCGGCTGGTCAGGTGGTTCACCGTGGCGCGGGTGCCGCAGAACACGATGGCCGATTTCGGATTGGCGTGGCGCAGCACGTTGATGATCGCGTTCTCGCGGTCGGTCGGCGCGCAGGTCAGGGCCCGGTACTCGATATCGCCGTGCTGACGGCTCTCGCTCGCCGTGGTCAGGCGCACCGCGTCGCGCTGGTAGCGCTTGGCCATGGATGCGATGGTCGGCGGCACGGTGGCCGAGAACATCAGAGTGCGGCGGGTCTCGGGCGCGGACTGCAGGATGAACTCCAGATCCTCGCGGAAGCCGAGATCGAGCATCTCGTCGGCCTCGTCCAGGACAACGACCTTCATGGCCGACATGTCAAGGGAGCCGCGCTCGATATGGTCGCGCAGGCGGCCCGGGGTGCCGACGACGATATGAGCACCACGCTCCAGCGCCGCGCGCTCGGTGCGCATGTCCATGCCGCCGACGCAGGACGCCACGGAGGCGCCGGCGAATTCATACAGCCAGCCGAGTTCGCGCTTCACCTGCAGGGCGAGCTCGCGGGTCGGCGCCACCGCCAGGGCGATCGGCAGGTCGGCGCGCTCCAGCCGCTCGGCACCCTCCAACAGGGTCGGCGCCATGGCGATGCCGAAGGCCACGGTCTTGCCGGAGCCGGTCTGGGCGGACACCAGCGCGTCGCGGCCGTTCATTTCCTCGCCAAGAACGGCCTGCTGCACGGGGGTCAGCGTCTCGTATCCGCGCTTCGCCAAAGCCTGGGCAAGCGCAGGAACAACGCCGTCGATTTCCGTCATTTCATGTCTTTCGGGTGCCTGCGATCGGCCGGTCGGGAAATGGATCTTTCCAGGCGGGATCGGCAGTCCTGCGCTACCGGGCGCAGGGTCGTGTCAAAGCGGCGCGCACCATATGCCGCAGCGCGGCAAATGTACAGCTTTGCGTCTTCTGTATTGCTGGCCGGGCAGGCACCCGAAAGCCGTCAGTTGTTCCGCAGGGCCTTCACGAGCTGCGGCTTGTTCATATCGGAGCGGCCCTCGATGCCGACTTCCTGGGCGCGTTTGTAGAGTTCGTCCTTGGTCCGCTCCTCGTAGGGATCGGCCTTGCCGCCCTTTTTCGAGGCGCCCTTGGCGTTGGCGATGCGCGCCGCCTTCTCCTTGCTGGCGCCCTCCTCGCGCAGGGCCTCGTAGGTCTCGTTGTCTTTAACGCTCGGGCCGTGCTTCTTGGCCATGTCAGTCCTCCTAGGGTATCGCCCCTTCGCTGGAGGAACGCGGCGGCGGGTCCGCAGTTGCGCGAGACGGCTGCGGAAAGTGCGGCCTCTCAGGAAAGTGAGGCGGCGATCCGCTCTATGCCCTCGGCAATGCGGGCCGACGGAATCGAGGAATAGGCCAGCCGGTAGAACTGCACATTGCCGTCGGCCGGGTCGAAGAACGCCTGGCCCGGCTCGATCAGCACCCCCTGTTTGCGCAGCGACAGGGCCAGTTCGGTTGTGTTCACGCCCTCGGGCGCCTTCATCCAGAAGCTCGACCCGCCGAAGGCCCCTGCCCCGGCGACCTCCAGCCCGCAGTCGCGGATCGCCTTGTCCATGACCGCCCGGCGCCGGCCATAGGCCTTGCCGACCCGGTTCAGCATGCTGTCGTGATAGCCGCGCGACAGGAAATAGGCGGTGGTGCGCTGCAGGCTGCCCGGCGGGTGCCGCATGACGATGGAGCGCAGCCCTCGTGCCTCGCGGATGAAGGCGGGCGAGCCGACGATGTAGCCGAGGCGCAGGCCCGGAAACAGCGACTTGGAGAAGGAGCCGATATAGACGACCGATCCGGCGCGATCGAGCGACTTCAGCGCCGGGGTCGGCTGCTTGGCGAAGGACATCTCGAACTCGTAATCGTCCTCCACCAGCACGAAACCCCGCTCGGCCGAGCGGGTCAGCAGGTGCTGGCGCCGCTCCATGGGCATCGTGGTGTTGGTCGGGCACTGGTGGCTGGCGGTGGTGAAGACCACGCCCGCCTCCTCCGGAATGCGCTCCGGCGGTAGGCCGTCGGCATCCACGTCGATCGGGATCACCGGACAGTTGATGTGCTGCAGGACCTCGCGCAGGCCGGGATAGCACGGGTTTTCGATCACCGCTGTACGGCCCCGGCTCAGCAGGAGCTGGGCACACATCCAGATCGCATTCTGGGCGCCGAGGGTCAGCAGCACCTCGTCCTGCTGGGCCGAGATGCCCCGGCGCGGCAGGACGTTGCGCACGATGTATTCGATCAGCTTGGGATCGTCCTGCTCGTAGGTATCCGAGGTGACCGCCTCGAAATCCCGCAGCCCGTGCGCCTCCAGCGCGCAGCGCCGCCAGTTGTGGTGATCGAACAGGGTCGGGTCGGGCTGGCCGTAGATGAACGGGAACTCGTACTCGCGCCAGTTCGGCGGCCGCACCAGCAGGTGCAGATGCCCGGCATAGCGGTCGCCCAGCACCCTGTTCCAATCGAACAGCTCGCCCGGATCGGTGTTGGTCAGCTTGTAATGGGGCGGCAGCGGCGCGTTCTCGGAGACGAAATAGCCCGAGCGTCCGCGCGCCACCAGGTATTCGGTCGCCACCAGCTCGGCATAGGCCAAGGTGACGGTGATCCGGCTGATGCCGAGCCGCACCGCCAGTTCGCGGCTGGACGGCATCTTCTCGCCGGGCAGGAAGCGGCCGGCCAGGATGCCCTGGCTGACCATCTGCTGGATCTGCTGCTGCAGCGTGCCGTCGAACCCGGGTTCGAGGTGGAACTGCGTCGCCTGGATCCCCATCGCGCTCCCTGCTTTTGGCCTCAGCCCTTGCCGAACACAGCCTCGATCGCGTTGCCGATGGCGTCGGAGATCTGGTCGATCTCCTGCGGCGTGGCGATCAGCGCCGGGGCGAGGCAGAGGGTGTTGTTCAACCCTTCCAGCGACCGGCTGGTCATGCCGATGATGACGCCGTTGGACAGGCAGTGGCCGACCACGGCCTGCACCTTGAACTCCTCGGCCGGGGCGCGGGTCTCGCGGTCGGCGACCAGCTCCACGCCGCAGAGCAGGCCCTTGCCGCGCACCTCGCCGATGGCCGGCAGCGTGTCCTGCAGGGCGCGCAGGTTGCCCATCAGCCGGTTGCCCATGGCGGTGGTGTTCGCCAGCAGGCCCTCGTCCTCGATGATCCGCATGTTCTCAAGCGCCGCCGCCGGGCCGGAGGTGCAGCCGCCGAAGGTGGAGATGTCGCGGAAATAGCCGAGCGGATCAGCCGCGTCGTCCTTGAACAGGTCGAAGATCTCTTCCGTCGTCACCGTGCAGGAGATCGCGGCGTAGCCCGACGCGACCCCCTTGGCCATGGTCACGAAGTCCGGCTTCACGCCGTAATGCTGGTAGCCGAACCACTCGCCGGTGCGGCCGACGCCGCAGACCACCTCGTCCAGGTGGATCAGCACGCCGTACTTGGTGCAGATCTCCTGCACCCGCTCCCAGTAGCCTTCCGGCGGGGTGATGATGCCGCCGCCGGCGGTGATGGTCTCCAGGCAGATCGCGCCGACCGTGTCCGGCCCCTCGCGCAGGATCACCTCCTCGATCGCGTCGGCCGCCCGCTCGCCGTAATTCTCGATGGCGCCGTATTGGCTGCGGTATTCCAGGCAGTGCGGGACCATGACGAAGCCCGGGGTGAACGGGCCGTACTGGGCCTGGCGCTGCGGCTGGCCGGCGGCGGAGAGCGCGGTGATCGTCGTGCCGTGGTAGTCGCGCTCGCGGTATAGGATCTTGTACTTCTTGCCGCCGTGATGACGCTGCGAGATCTGCCGCACCATCTTGAAGACCTTCTCGTTCGCCTCCGACCCGGAGTTCGAATAGAAGACCCGGCTCATGCCCGGCATCTTCGAGATCAGCCGCTCGGCGAAGCGCGCGCCGGGGACCGAGCCGACCGTGTTGGCGAAATAGTTCATCTTCACGAGCTGGTCGCGCACTGCGTCGGCGATGGTCTCGCGCCCGTAGCCCACATTGACCGTCCACACACCGCCGGAGACCGCGTCCAGGGACTCCTTGCCCGCGGCGTCCCAGACCTTCATGCCGCGACCCTCGACGATGACCCGCGGGTCGGCCGTCTCCAGCGCCTTGTGCTGCATCAGATGATGCCAGACATGCGCCTTGTCGGCGGCGACGACATCGGACAGGTCATTCTCGAGATGGGTGGTAGCCACGGCGTCTTGTCCTCCGGAACTGGCGCCTGCACAGAATTTAGTCAAATTAGCGCGCCCAGAGCCTAATTTGCACAGTCCATCGCCAAATTATAGGGCCAGGAAGACATTACACATAAGTCCAGACGACTGCACCCTCTTGCCGAGCCCGAGCTGACCACCGTAGCGTTATTTTTGCACTGCAGCACACACGGCGCCGGCGGCAGGTCCGGCGCCGGAACAGGGGCCGCCGCGGGCCGGCCGCCGTCGCACCGTTCGGATCGGTGACGGGCGCGCCGCAGGCCTCCGGCGCAACAAGAAAGAGAAAATCATGTCAGTCAAAGTCAAAGCACGCGCAACGCTCGCCGCTTTCGCCCTTCTCGCTTCCGCCCAGTCCGCCTCGGCGCTCGAGGAGATCACCGTCGGCTACTTCCTGGAATGGCCGATGCCGTTCGAATACGGCAAGGCCACGGGCAAGTATGACGAGGCCCTGGGCGTGAAGGTCAACTGGGTGTCCTTCGACGCCGGCACCGCCATGTCGGCCGCCATGGCCTCCGGCGACGTGCAGCTCTCGGTCAGCCAGGGCGTGCCGCCCTTCGTGGTCGCCACCTCGGCCGGTCAGGACCTGAAGATCGTCGATGTCGCCGTCAGCTACTCGGAGAACGACAACTGCGTCGTCGCCGAGAAGCTGGAGATCGACAAGACCAGTGCGAAGGAACTGGAAGGCAAGAAGGTCGGCGTGCCGATCGGCACCGCCGCCCATTACGGCTTCCTGAAGCAGATGACCCATTTCAAGGTCGACATCACCACCATGGAGATCGTCGACATGGCACCGGCCGACGGCGCCGCCGCCTTCGCCCAGGGCAGCCTGGACATGGTCTGCGGCTGGGGCGGAGCGCTGCGCCGGATGAAGGAGCACGGCAACGTGCTGCTGACCGGGGCCGAGAAGGAGGAGCTGGGCATCCTGGTGTTCGACGTGACCTCGGCGCCCGCCTCCTTCGTCGCCGAGCAGAGCGAGCTGGTGGCCAAGTTCCTGAAGGTCACCGCCGAGATGAACGCCATGTGGGCCTCGGGCGAGCATAAGGACGAGATGCTGCCGGTCATCGCCAAGGATGCCGGCATGTCCGAGGAGGCCACCGAGAGCACGATGGCGACCTTCGTCTTCCCGACCGTGGCGGAGCAGCTCGGCCCGAAATGGCTCGGCGGCGGCGCCCAGGAATTCATGAAGGGCGTGGCCAAGGTGTTCCTGGACGCCGGCAGCATCCCCTCGGCCCGCGACACCTATGAGGGTGCGGTCGACACTGGCCCGCTCAAGGCCGCCAGCGGCATGATGTAAGCCGCTCCGGCCTGCTGCCAAACTTGCGACGGCGGTCGTCCGGCCGCCGTCGCTGCCGCCCAACCGACCGACCAGGGGGCCCGCGGTGACGCTGACCATCGAAAACCTCTCCATGCGCTTCGACCTGCCCAACGGCACCGCCGTCCAGGCGCTGAAGGACGTCTCGCTCTCCCTCAACGACGGCGAGCTGTTGTCGGTGCTGGGTCCGTCGGGCTGCGGGAAGACCACTCTGCTGAACATCGCCGCGGGCTTCCTGGCGCCGACCGGGGGACGGGTCGCGCTGAACGGTGAGACGGTCACCGGCCCGGCGCCGGAGCGCGGGATGGTGTTCCAGAAGGGCGCGCTGTTCGAGTGGATGAACGTGCGCCAGAACGTCGATTTCGGTCCGCGCATGAAGGGCATGCCAAAGGGCGAGCGCGATGCCATTACCGACCACCTTCTGGAGACGGTCGGGTTGCAGGATTTCAAGGAGAAGGCGGTCTACGAACTCTCCGGCGGCATGCAGCAGCGCGTGGCCCTGGCGCGCTGCCTCGCCAACGACCCCGACGTGATCCTGATGGACGAGCCGCTAGGCGCGCTCGACGCCCTGACCCGCGAGAAGATGCAGGGTCTGGTGCTGAAGCTGTGGAAGGAGACCGGCAAGACCGTGATCCTAATCACCCACTCGGTGGAGGAGGCCCTGCTGTTGGGCGAGCGCCTGCTGGTCATGGCGCCGCGGCCGGGCCGGATCCACCGCGAATACGCCCTCCCCTTCGCCGACAGCGCGGTCAATGCCGACCTGCGCGCGGTCAAGAAGCAGCCGGAATTCGGTGAGCGGCGCGAGGAAATCCTGTCGATGATCTGGGAGATGGAAGAGGAGATCATGGGCCGCTCGGAGACCGCGGCATGATCATCCTGCTCGCCTATATCGCCGTCTTCGTCGCCGCCATGCTGATTGCCGGATTCGTCGGACGGCGGATGGCCGCCCGCCACGATTTCACCAGCCTGAAGACCGTCACCTTCGGCGACGAGAGCGCGGTCAAGCCGCACCGCGTCGCCTCCATCGTGTCGATCCTGGCGATCTTCGCGATCTGGGGCGCCTTCACCGGCTCCAGCCTGGTGCCGATCCATGTGCCGGGCCCGTTCATCGGCACCACCCAGTTCACCTATACCGCCAAGAACGCCACCGGCGAGACCGACGACGCCACGGTCACCGTGGTCGTGCACAAGATCGGCGAGGAAGTCACCCTGCCGGATATCGAGCCAGGCTCTGGCTTCGCCAAGAACGACGTGGACAAGGTCGGCGCCTGGCGCAGCGGCCTGATCCGCCCGGACCGCAACGACGAGGGTGGCAAGGAGGACGGCTACACGATCGTCGCCGTCGACGGCCAGCCGATCGATTCCTCGACGACCGTGAGCGTGGCCGATGGCACCCTGACCATGACGCCGAAGGGATCGCTGAACTTCACGCCGGAAGCCGGCATGCAGATGGAGCCGATCTGGCTGCCCTCGCCGGAGGCCGTCTGGCACCGCTTCGTGGAGATCTGGAGCGAGGGCTATCAGGCGATCACCCTGAGCGAACATCTCGGCTGGTCGCTGATCCGCGTGCTGGCGGGCTTCCTGGCGGGGTGCATCCTGGGCATCCCGCTTGGCTACGCCATGGGCCTGTCGGGCTGGTTCCGCGGCTGGTTCGACCCGATCGTGGAGTTCATGCGTCCGGTGCCGCCGCTGGCGCTGATCCCGCTGGTGATCATCTGGTTCGGCATCGGCGAGACCGGCAAGGTCATCTTGCTGTTCCTCGCCGCCCTCTGGATCATGACCATCGCCGCACGGGCGGGCGTGTCCGGGGTGAACATCTCCAAGGTGCACGCAGCCTATTCGCTCGGCGCCTCGAAGGTGCAGATCCTGTGGCACGTGATCGTGCCGAACTCGCTGCCGGAGATCTTCACCGGCGCGCGGGTCGCCATGGGCGTGTGCTGGGGCACGGTAGTGGCCGCCGAACTGGTCGCCGCCGAGAAGGGTGCGGGCAAGATGATCGTCGCCGCCTCCAAGTTCCAGCTCACCGACATCGTGATCATGGGCATCATCCTGATCGGCATCATCGGCTTCGGCATCGATGTGGCGATGCGCAAGCTGGAGACCTGGCTTGTGCCCTGGAAGGGCCGGAGCTGAGGGCCGGAGCTGAGGCTCGGCGCGAGCGGGGTTTCGGGGCGGCGTGAAATCAGGTTCCCCTGGAAATGCCTGACGCCTGTACGGTATCAAGCGCCGCCCGGGACCGATGAAGACCCTGCACGATGCCTGATGCCAATGCCGGAACGCCGTCGGTCAGCGCCCTTTGCGGGTTGCTGCTCGCTGGGCTGGTTCTGGGCGGAACGGCTGCGATCCTGGCGGTCGCGGTCGCCGGACCGGTCTCCCCCGCCCATCACCCGAGCTTCGTCGCCGGCGAGATGAGCCTGATCGGCGGTGGCAAGGCGCTGGAAAGCCGGTTCCTGTGGGTCCTGCTGCTGATGTCCGGCCTCGCCGTCGCCGGGCTGGAGACGCTGCGGCAGCGGGTGCTGCCGGAGCTGCACAGGGTGCTGTGGTTGGCGCTGATGCCGACCGTATACTGGCTGGCTACCCGCGTCCTGGCGCCGCCCGCCTCCGTCGCCGAGGTGCTGGTCGATACCGGCTGGCTGTTCGTCTCCGCCGGTCTCGTCGTCCTGACAATCCTGTTCGCAGTTGTCGGCCGGGGCCATCCCGAGGGCTGGGCGCGGGATGCCGGCTGGGGGCTGCTGCTGCCGGTGCTGGGCACGGTGTCCGGTGTCGCCGTGCTGACCGGGATCGGGCGGCTGGACCTCGGTGCTCTTGCCCTGCTGTCGGAGGTAAGTGCCGGGCATCTGGCCTGGTTCCCGGCGCTACTTACCGCGCTCGGCCTGGTCGGCTTCTCCCTGCCGGAGAACGCGCGGGCGGCCTGGCTCGCCCGGCTGACGCTCGTCGCGCAGATCCCGCTGGCGGCCGGGTTCCTCTGCCTGCTGCTGCCGCCGGCCGAGGTCGGCGGTGCGCTTCTGCGTCAGGGCGGGCTGAGCGGACCGGCCCTGCCGATCCTGCTGGCGCTGGTTTCGGTCGGCGCGGTCCTCTTCATCCTGCGTGGATCCCGGGCGCAAGAAACGCCGAGCCTGTCGCCCTGGGCCGTGGCGGGGGCGGCGATCGCCCTCAAGCTCGGCGACGGCGGCGCCGTCGCCTATGCGATGGACAACCCGCTGGACCTCTATCATCACGGCGAGTGGCTGATCCCCTGGGACCAGTTCTGGCGGCACGGGGTGATCCCCTATGTGGACAGCAGCCCGTCCCACGGCCTGATCAATCTGCTGGTCGGCGGTGTGGCGGCCCTGTTTGGCGACGGAACCATGGTCGGGTTGCAGCAGGGCCAGCTGCTGATCCGGGGTGCGGCGCTGACGGTGGCCGCCCTGGTGCTCGGCCGGTTACTTGGCGGGCCGGCCGCCCTGCTGGCCCTGGTGTTGCTGCCGTTCAGCGGCCGCACGCCGATCCTGCTGCTGGTCGCCGCCGCCTTCGCCTGGTTCATTTCCCGCACCCAGACCCGGCACCCGGTCGCCTGGCTCTGCGCCGCGCTGGCGGTGTGCGTCGCCATGGTCGGCCTCGCCCCCGGGCAGGGCGCCATCGCCTCGGTCGCGCTGCTGCCGGTCATCGTGCTGATGCTGTGGCGCGCCTGGCAGGCCCAGCGCCGCGCCCTGCTGATCGCGGTGGCGGTCGTGCTGGCCCTGTTCGCGCTCGTCGTCTTGGTGGGCCTCGCCGGATTTGGGCCGGGACCGATCCTGGGGGCGCAGATCCGCTTCATCCTGGAGAACCGCGCCCTATACGAAGCCGTCCACGGCCTGCCCTGGACAGCGTCCTTCCCCCGCGACATGCTGCTCGGTCCGGTTGCCTGGGAAGTGCTGCGCGCGCTGTGGATCCCGGTCGCCACCGGACTAATCGGAGTGCTCGTCCTGACCGCGACACGGCGGGAGCTGCGCGGCGCCTGGATCTTCATGGCCGTGGCGGTGCTGGTCTACCTGCTCGGCACCATCGGCCACACGCTGGGCCGCATCGACCTGGGCGGGCCGTCGCGCACCGGGGCGCAGACCGTCTTCGCGCTGGCGATCCTGCTGCCGATGGTGATGGCGATGCTGTCGCCCCGGCTCCTGCTGCCGGCGCTGTGGCTGGCGCTGGTACCGATCGGGTTGCTGAGCCCGGCCTTCCGCGCCGTCCTCGACCCGGCCGCCCTGGCGCACCTGCACCAGTCGCGCGACCAGGAGCAGCCCGGTCGCCGCTGGATCGACGGGCCGGCGGAGGGTCTTCCGGCACTCGGCACCGGTCTGATCCCGCCCGACCTGATCGCCCTGGTGAGGCCGGTCCGTAATCTGGTCGACGACGTTCTCACCGACGGCGAGACCTATCTCGACCTGACCGAGCGCAATGCCAACTACTTCTACCTGCGCCGCCCCGTGCCGGTGGAGAGCGGCGCGGTGGCGACGATGGCGACGGAAGGAATGCAGACCCGCTCCATCGCCCGCCTGCGCGCCGAGCCGGTGCCGCTGGTGCTCGTCGATGCCGGCTATACGACAAGCCAGCCTTTCCCGCCGCCGCTGCGCACGCCGCTGCTGTACCGCTACCTCATGGCGGAGCTGGCCGCCGGCCGATATGCGGTGTGGACCGACGGAAGGCTGACCGCGCTGATCGTCCCCGACCGTGCACCGTCCCCACCTCTGTCGACCGCCGAGGGCATCGCCCGGCTCGACGTGATCTGGGGACGGCCGGAGCTGGCGCACCTGCCGACCGCCTGGGGGGCGTCGGCCGACACCATCGCCGACGACCTGACGCCGCTGGCCGCCGAGGTCACCTTTGACGGCACCACCATCGAGGTCGCGCTGGAGCAACCCGGGGCAATCGACTTCCTTGGGCTGACGCTGACCTGTATGGGTGAGAGGGGCGACGCCACCCTGTCCTGGACGGCCGGCGCCGCGACCCCGCGCTTCACCTTCAGCCCGAGCACCGGTTTGAACCTGCTGCCCCTCGACATCTGGCCGTCCCAGGCCGTCGCCCCGGCGACCAGATCGGCGCGCTTCGCTCTGACCCTGCCGGCGGGCTGCACCATGGCCGACGGCGCCGTCTGGGCGCGGACGCTGCCGTGAGGACCGGGTACCTGAAGACGGGACTGAAGGTCTGCGTCACCCTCGGCCTGCTCGCCTGGGTGTTCTCCCTGGTCGACCGCGAGGCGGTGTTGGCCCAGATCGCTCGAATCGATCCGGTCTTCGGCATCGCCGCCGTGCTGGCCCAATGTGCCCAGTTCCCGATCGGTGCCTGGCGCTGGCGGATGATCCTGGCCGAGGACGGCGTCGCCATGGCGTTTCGCGACGCCTTCTCCTTCCTGATGATCGGCCTGCTGTTCAACCAGGTCCTGCCGTCCACGATCGGCGGCGACGGGGTGCGGGTCTGGCTGTCGGCCCGCACCGGCATCGGCTGGAGCCGGGCCTTCGGCGCCGTCGCCGTCGACCGGGCGGCCGCGATCTTCATGATCCTGGTGCTGTCGGTACCGCTGCTGCCGGTGCTCACGCCGATCATCGACAGTGCGGTGGCGCGCACCAGCCTGACAATCCTCGTCCTGCTGGGCGCCATGGCGGTAGCGGTGGTGCTGCCGGTCGCCCCGGTGGTGATGCGGACGCTGGTCGCCCGCATGCCCGAACGCCGGATCCTGCGCCCATTGATGGCCGCCGCCGGACAGAGCGCGATCCTGTGGCGGCGGGGTGCGACCACGGCGGTGCTGTCGGTCTGCAGTATTCTGATCCTCACCAGCCATGTGGCCACGGTGTGGCTGATCGCGCTGTCCATGGGCGTTGCGCTGAACCCGCTCCAGCTCTTCGCGCTGATCCTGCCGGTCATGCTGCTGCTCGCGGTGCCGATCTCCATCGCCGGGTGGGGCTTGCGCGAAGGACTGATGGTCACCGCTCTGGGCTTCCTCGGTGTCGAGCCGAGTGCCGCCGTCGCCATCTCCCTGCTCTGGGGCGGAGTGACCCTGTTCGGCGGGCTGCTGGGCGGCATCGCGCTGATGGTCGACCGCACCGACCTTTCCACCCTGTTCCGTGGGGCCGCCGCGCCGGAGGAGGACCGGCCGTCATGAAGAGCCTGCGCGCCAAGCAATGGATCGACGACAAGCTCGGCAGCCTGCTGATCGCGATCCTGAAGCCGATGGCGCTCGCCCTCGGTTTCCTGCTGCGCCGCGACCACGGGCTGAGCGTCCAGGGCGACATCGTGGTCATCAAGCTGCTGGGCGGAGGCAGCCTCGTGCTCGCCCTGCCCGCCCTGCTGGCCCTGCGCCGGGCGCATCCGTCGCGCCGTCTCAGCCTGGTCTGCACCCGGGGGACCAAGGCCTTCGCCGAGACCCTGGGCGTATTCGACGACTATATCGTGGTGGATGATGGCGGCGCGCGGGCGCTGCTGGTCTCCGGGTTGCAGGCGCTGATGCGCTGCTGGCGGGTCGATACCGTCATCGACCTGGAGGTGCACAGCCGGCTCAGCACCGTGTTCGGCTGCCTGACCTGCGCGCGCAACCGGATCGGCTTCTACCTGGACACCGCGTTCTGGCGCCGGGGCGTGGCGACCCATCTGTTCTTCTACAACCGGGCCAGCGCCAGCCACGTGCATTACGAGCAGATCGCCCGCGCACTCGGCGGCACCATCGCGCCGATGGCGGAGGTCCGCGCCGCCTACCGCGCCGCCAACGGCCTGCCGGCCCAGCGCAGCCCGCAGATCCCGGCCGTCCGGATCGGCCTCGGCTGCTTCTGCTCGGATCTGAGCGTGGAGCGGATGCTGAGCGCCGAAGAATGGGCCCGCATCCTGGCCGGCCGGCTGGGCGACGCCCGCGTGACCCTGCACCTGTTCGGCGGCAAGCAGGACCGGCCGGCGGCCGAGCGCTTCATCGACCTGCTGTCTCAGGCGCTGCCGACGGCGGAGTTCGTGAACGAATGCGGCGCCCATGACCTGACCGGCAGCCTGCGCCTGCTGGACACCATGGACCGGTTCTATTCGATCGACAGCGGGCTGCTGCACATCGCCCGGCTGGTCGGGGTGGAGACAGTGTCCTTCTGGGGGCCGACCGACCCGCAGACCCTGTTGCTGCCTCTGCCGGAAGGCAGCACCGACGAGGTCCAGTACAGCCGCCTCGCCTGCTCGCCCTGCGTCCACCTGACGGAAGTGCCGCCCTGCCGGGGCAACAACATCTGCATGCACGCCCATCTCGACCCGAGCCTGGCCGACGAGCCGCCGATCTGGGTGATCCGCTAGAGCAAATCACCCGATTGTGCTCTGGCGTACAATCCGGCCTGAATGGGACCCGGCGTCGGCGCGCCGACGACGAAGCGGAGAACCGTTGCGGGTCCGGGCCGTTGCCAAGGCATGTTTGCCGATCTCTCCACCCCGATGCTGCTGGCCGTCTTCGCCGCCTGTGCCGTCGGCATTCTGCTCGGCGGCCTGCGCATGACCGGCCAGGCCGATCAGATCGCCGACCGGACCGGTCTCGGCGAGGCCCTGGTCGGCGGCGTATTGCTGGGGGCAGCCACGTCACTGTCCGGCTCGATCGTCTCGCTGACCGCCGCCCTGGACGGACGGGCGTCCCTGGCCTTCTCCAACGGCATCGGCGGCATCGCGGCGCAGACCGCGTTCCTGGCGCTCGCCGACATCCTGCACCGCAAGGTGAACCTCGAGCATGCGGCGGCCGACCTGTCGAACGTGTTCCAGGGCGCGCTGCTGATGCTGATGCTGGCCCTGCCGCTGTTCGCGTTGACCGGCCCGGATGTGTCCGTGCTCGGCGTGCATCCGGTGTCCATCCTGCTGGTGGCGATCTATGTCGGCGGCGTGATCGCCACCCGGCGGATCCGCGAGGAGCCCATGTGGCGCCCGGTGAAGACCCGCGACACCCGCGCCGACGAGCCAGAGCCGGAGAGCGACGACGGCCCGCCCACCCCCTGGCTGTTCGCGTCGTTCCTGGCGCTGATGCTGGCGATGGGGGCGATCGGCTGGGTGATCGCCCAGATCGCCGAGACCCTGACCGACCGCTACGCCCTGTCCGCCTCGGCGGTGGGAGCGCTGATGACGGCTGTGGTGACCTCTCTGCCCGAACTGGTGACCACATTGGCCGCCGTCCGGCGCGGCGCGCTGCAGCTTGCGGTCGGAGGGATCATCGGCGGCAATACCTTCGACACCCTTTTCCTGACGATCTCGGATATCGGCTATCGCGACGGCTCGCTGTACCACGCGATCGGCCCGGACGACCTGTACTGGCTGGCCGTCGGGCTGATCATGACCGCCGTGCTGACCCTCGGCCAGCTCTACCGCCAGCGCGAGGGACCGGCCGGTATTGGGCTGGAGAGTGCCGCGATGCTGGCGGTCTATGCGGTCGCCATCGCCCTGCCGACGCTGATCGGCGGCAGCGGCGCATGAACCACGACCGGATGGAACGCTAAGCGGCGAACCAGCCGCAATCGACCGGCAGGGCCGTGCCGGTGATGTCGTCGCCCGCCGGACTGCACAGGAAGACCAGCGCCGCCGCCAGTTTCGCCGGACCGACGAAGCGTCCCATCGGACTGCGGTCGGAGGCGTAGCGCCTGGCGACCGTCTCGACATCCTCCCCGCTCTGGGCGGCGATGCCGGCGATCCGGTCCTCGATCGCCGGGGTCAGGACCGAGCCGGGGCACAGCGCGTTGCAGGTCACCCCGGTCCCCGCCGTCTCGATGGCAATGGCCCGCGCCATACCGATCAGCGCAGTCTTGGTGGTGACGTAGTCGATGCGGTTCTCCGCCCCCCGGAAGCCGTAATAGGAGGACAGGTTGACGATCCTCCCCCAGCCCCGGGCCTTCATCCCCGGCAACGCCAGCCGGGCGGTGTGGAAGGGGGCCGTCAGATTGACCGCCAAGGACTCTTCCCAATGGGCCGGCACGAACTCCTCGATCGGCGAGAAGTGCCGGATCACGGCGTTGTTCACGACAATGTCGAGGGAGCCGAAGCGCGCGGCGACGGCCGCGACCATCGCCTCGATCTGGCCGCCGTCGCGCAGGTCGGCGGGATCGAACGCCGCCTCCACCCCATGGGCGCCGGCCAGCCTGTCGGCGGCCGCCTTTCCGTCCGCCTCGGAACAGAGCCCGTTGATCACCACGTTGGCCCCGGCGGCGGCCAACCCCTCCGCCAGGGCGTAGCCGAGCCCGGCGACGGAGCCGGTAACCAGCGCGGTACGTCCCGCCAGCATCTCAGCTCCCCGCCGCCAGTCGGACGACCTCGCCGGCATCCGGCAGCGCGTCCAGCGTCCAGATCGCCTCGATCAGCGCATCCACCTCGCCGGCGAACCCGACCCCGTCGGCCAGGGTCGTCAGCTTGCTCTCCAACTCGCTGTCGCTGAGCGGGTTGGTCTTCGACCCACGGGCGGCCTGCACTTCGCGGGTCAGCCTACGACCGTCCTTCAGGTGGAGCGTCACCACCGCCGAAGCGACGTCGCGGCCGGCCTCGTCATGGAAGCGCACCTCCGGGCGGCCGGTGGCGGCGGTCTCGGCCACGGCGGCATCGGTGAACTCCGCCAGTCCGGCCCGGCCATGGGTGAGAACCATGGCGATCGCGTGCTGGGCACTGACCTGGGCCTCGCGGCCGGTGGCGATGTCGGGTCGGTCGGTGCGTTGCCGCAGCAACGGGTGCCCGGTGAGCTCGACCGAGGCGAGGTCGGCGGCCCGCACCTCCTCCTCCAGATACAGATCCAGACAGGCGTCCAGCACCGGGTTCAGCACAACGCCCACCGGATAGGGCTTGAAGGCGTTGTCGGCGATCTCCCAGCGGTGGCCGAGATCGTCGTTCAGGGCGGCCGCGTCCGCCTCCTTGCCGTAGACCGCGAGATAGCCCCGCGCCCCGGTGAGCGGCCGTGCCGGGCCGGAGAAGCCGCGGGCGGCCATCTCGGCGGCGATCAGGCCGTTGCGGGCCGCCCCGCCGACGCTGGCACTCTTGGCCATGGTCCCGAGCGTATCGACCAGCCCGGAGGACTGGGCCGCCGCCGTGGCGAAGGCGCCGGTCATCTGCGTCGCATCCAGACCGAGCAGCGCCCCGCTCGCCGCCGCCGCACCGAAGGCGCCGCAGGTGGAGGTGATGTGCCAGCCGTGGCTGTAGTGGTAGGGCGACACCGCGAGCCCGATCCGGCACAGGACCTCGCCGCCGATCACGAAGGCGCGCAGCGCGTCGATCCCGGAGAAGGGATGCGCCTCCGCCCGGGCGAAGATCGGCGCGAAGACGACCGAGGCCGGATGGATGATCGTCGCCTCGTGGGTATCGTCGAAGTCGAAGATGTTGGCGCCCATGGCGTTGACGAAGGCGGCACTCGGCGCGTCGAGCCGTTCGCTGCGCCCGATCACGGTACTGGTCGGCGCTCCGCTGTAGGCGGCGGTGGTCGCCAGCACGATCTCGACCGCCGGCTCGCGGCAGCCAGCCAGCGCGGTGGCGAAGATATTCATCAGCGAGCGCTTGGCCTCGTGGCGCACGTGTTCGGGAATGTCCTCCCAGCGCAGGTCGGCGGCGAACGCCGTGAGCGCAGCGTCCCCATCGCGGGCCGTGGCCCGATCCGTCTTCATCCCATCCTCTTCCGCAGGTCTTTGTGCCCGTGGGCCATCCGAGCACGCCGCGCCGGTCTGAGGCCAGACCCGTTCGCAGGACCGCAATGAGACGCTGGGGCAAGAATTTTGAGACACCGGGAACATCCGGCCCCCCGGAACTCGGCAATAATAAGGTTAACCGATCGTGCGGCGGAGATAATCCGGGCGGAAATCGGCGTACCGATCTTGTGGGATCCAGAAAGGAGACCCCAAATGAATTCGCTCAGAGGCAAGGCGGCGAACGCTGCGGGGCCCGCCGCCAAGCCGCTCCTGGTGATCGATCCCGATGTCCGCGACGCCGACTGCCTGATCGCGGATCTCTCCGACAGCGTCGATATTCTGCTTCTCGTGCCCGGCCGCAGCGGCTTAGGCCAGATCGCCGACTTTCTCGCCGACCGACGCGACGTTCCCGCGCTGCACATTCTCAGTCACGGCCGACCGGGCGCGCTGATGCTCGCCGGCAGCCGGATCGACCTGGCGGCGCTGGTGCTCAGCCATCAGACCCTAGAGACCATCGGCGGCACGCTCGGTCCCGACGCCAGGGTCGTGCTGTACGGCTGCTCGGTGCTGGCGGGACCGAAGGGGGCGAGCTTCGCGCGTTTCCTGTCCGTCGTCCTGCGCGCCGAGATCTCCGGCTCGCTGATGCCGGTCGGCAACCTGGCGCTCGGCGGCGACTGGATCCTGCGCGACGCCCAGGGCGATTGGGTCGAGCCGATCTTCAGCGCCCAGGCCCGCGCGGTCTATCCCGGCCTGCTGACCGAGCCGGCCATCACCGGGACGGCCGGAGACGGCAACACCGTCTCGCTGGCCGGCGTCCCGCTCGGCGACCCGCAGAGCGGCTGGTTCGCGTTCTCCTGAGCTCCGGGGGGAGGCCCGGGGTCCGGTCCGTCCGTCTGGACGCCGGACCCCGGGTAAGGAGCCCGTCCCGAAATCCATGTCCCCGAATTCCGTGGGTGGTGCCGCCGGCGACCGCACTGCACCATTGGTCCGAACCGATGCGACCGATGCCCCTGCGATCCAGGAAGGACCTCCATCCCATGACCGTCAAACCCTCGGCCCACTGGGTCTATAACGAGACCATCCGCCTCTTCGCCGCCCCGGCCGAGCCCGCCTTCCATACCGAGGGCGAGATGACCTCCATCTGGGGCCGCAACTGGGGCGTCGACAACGATGTCGGCCGTCTGCGCGCGGTCATGGTGCACCGGCCGGGCCCGGAGATGGACGTGGTCGACCCGTCCCAGCGCATCGCGTCCACCGGTTCCTTCGGCAATGTCGAGCACGGCTGGTACTTCCAGAGCGAGAGCGTCCCCGATTTCGACGAGATGCGCGCCCAGCACGACGCGCTGGTCGCCGCGCTGAAGCAAGAGGGCGTGGAGGTGTTCGAGGTCGACGGCGTCACCGACGGGCGGCTGAAATCCTGCTACACCCGCGATCCCTTCGTCATGGTGAAGGGCGGGGCCATCATCAGCCGCATGGGCGCGCGCATCCGCCGGGGCGAGGTGCTGGCGATCACCCGTACGCTCGCCGAGCTCGGCATTCCGATCCTGCGCACCCTGTCCGGCACCGCCCTGTTCGAGGGCGGCAGCTTCGCCTGGATCGATGCCAAGACCGTCGTCGTCGGCTGCGGCATCCGGGTGAACCGGGAGGCCGCCCGCCAGATCGCCGAGGTGCTGGCGACCCAGGGGGTGGAACTGCTGGCGATCGACCTGCCCGGCCACGACATCCATATCGACGGCCAGTTCCTCATGGTCGACACGGACCTCGCCCTGATCGACCAGGACCGCCTGCCCTACTCGTTCCTGGAGACCCTGAAGGAGAAGGGCATCCGCACCATCGAGATCAGCCCGGCCGACAACCGCGCGATCATCAACTCCCTGGCGGTCGCGCCGGGCCGGCTGATCATGCCCCAGGGCGGCACCAACGAGACCCTGGACAAGCTCGCCGCCGCCGGGGTGACGTGGACCACCATCGACTACGAGAAGATGATGCTGAACGGCGGCGGCATCCACTGTTCCACCATGCCGCTGATCCGGGACCCGGTTTAGGGGGTGGGGGGATTCGTCAGGGACCGTTCGAGACCTTCGGAGAGTGAGAGTGATCGACGCTCACGACCCCATAGCGGCCGCTCGAGATCTATAGTAGGCGGTTCGACCCGTTGTGGACGTTCGCAGATGTTACGGCGTATGCCTATTCTGCAGCTGGTAGCTGATCGACCGAAAAGTCATAGTGTCCTTCGGCGATCTTCCCTTGGGCTTCTTTGAAAGCCGATTCCGGCGGCGTGATGCTGCTGCTTCGCGCGATATCCATCCGATCCATCAGTTCGGCCAAGGCGTCTTCTGCGGCCTGTACATCGCCCAAAGCGGTGATCGTTGCGGCGCGGCGGAAGCGGTCCTGCAACGCCTTGAACTCAGCCGCCAAACGCGAAATTTCATCCACGCTGGTTTCGAACTTCAAGGCGTCGGCCAAGGCGGGGAACAAACTGGCTATTAACGCCAGCACTGCCATAACCCATTCCAACCCCCATTCCTGCAAGATAGAAAGCCCGGCGAAGCCGCCGATGACGATAGGCGCTGCAACGAAGAATTGTTTCTGCCGGCGTACGCGCCGAAGCCAAATGTAAAGCGTGGTGGATGTGTACAGGCAAGATTCCTCCTGCCGCCGGCATTCCGCGATGATCGCTCTGCGGCGGTCGTTTACAGGACGTGGATCGGGATTCGATCCCCGAATATCTTCTGCCATTCTTCACCCGCTAAGATAGTGTAATCGTTGTATTCATCGTTGCATGCGCGGATCGCCCGATCGCGGGCGGTTTGCGCCCTTGATAGCCAAGCATCACCGAGGTTGATGGATTCGAGCGTCCCAGGGATGGTCAAATTCGCCCAAGCCTTGTTGCAAAGCCATTCCAAAAAATCGCGGACAAACCAATCGTAGTAGAAATAATCATGCTGCCGGTATGCGTAGGTTGGCATGAACTCGGCCACCAACAACTCGATTTGGTAGGATTTTAGCGGCACGTTGCAATGCCGCTTCCATGTCTTGAGCATCTGTGCCATCGGTCGCACGTTGCCGCTTGCGTTGCCATCGGCGGCATCGATGAAGGCGATCTCGGCTTGGGGGTCGACCAGTTTCCATCGCCCGCCATCGTTGGTATCGGGCATATAGAACCGACCGTGGTTATCGTATCGGAACGCCGGTACTACCTCGACCGAGATCGTATTGAAGCCGACGATAACCACTTGTCCGTCGCCGCGCATATTGGTTTGGGAATAGGTCTCAAGCAGATGCGCACGAACCTCTTGCAGCAATGCCGATTGCTTATTGCCCTGATAAGTTTCAATGCGATGATAAACTTCCAGTGGCAACTCGAAGAAGATATCGACGTCACTCGGCGGTGCAACGGCCGTTCCCTTACCCCATGATCCAACGATGAATCCGCATGGGCTTTCGGTAGATTCGTCGTAATAGGCCCGATGAAGCGACTTCCGGACGCCATGCTGTTTGCCCAAGCCATCATCGATCTGAGCCTTCGATAACTTCAGATCTTCATGAAAATGGCGGAACCGCTGCCTTACCCCTGCCCACATACGAATCGCCCTTTGCATGAGAAATTATTCGGGATTCAAGCTATGAGCACACCCTAGAGCGGCTGCATTCCGCCGAAATTCCGAATAAGCCGGTGGAATAACTGCCCATCGCAGACGCAATAATGGAGAATCGGCAGCGAACACGCAATTCGCGAAGGCTAACCGTTTCAACCATTCGGAAACGAATAGGATCAAGGACCGCTGACTCGGGTATGACTCTCAAAGCTGCCTGTCCGCTCTCCACCCATTTTCACCGTCGAACAGGACCGATATTCTGGACATGACGCAACCAAGTCATTGGCTAATATTTCGCCACCATCCGTAATCCGGATGGATACGGTCGCCGCCGTTCCCGCCGCTTCATACGTCCAGCGCCGATCTCACATCCCGAACAGACTACCGTAGCCCTCACCCCGGACAGCCGCAGGCAGGGCCAGAGGCTGGACTGGTTGGCCGACAGGACCGGGCGCCGCAGGTCAGATCCGCGGCATCGGCGTTGTGCTGAGCACCAGATTGCCCGCGCTATGCAGGCCCTGATACAGGACCACAAACTCGCGCAGGAAGGTGCGCCAGCTCAGGTTGCCCGTCAGCGATTTATGGATCTTCTTCAGGGTCCGCTGGCCGTCGATCGCCCGCAGGATCGGCGCCGTCATCTCCGACCCGGGGAGACTGACCTGGCGGCTCTGCAGTCCGACATTCACGGTCATCTGATAGGCGTTGTTCTGAACCTGCGGCGCCGCACCGTAGCTCAGGCCGATCAGCGTGGGGATCGCACTGCCGTCCTCTATCAGCCGCTCCGGGTTCGGATCGCGGTGGGGCTCGACCATGTAGCAATTATGCATCGCGATATCGCCGCCCATCTTTTCGGCGAACGCGCACCGCTCGATCCAGGGCAGCGACTTCACTTTGTTGCGGAGCCCCTCGTCCCGCAGCAGCATCATCGGGTTGTAGAAGATCGAGGGGGCGAATGCGGCGATCTTCAGCCCCGCACCTTCCGCGAGGTCGTGAAGCTCCTCGACCGTGAACGACCGGTCCGACGGATTGAGGTACCGGTCCGCGATCTCTACATCCGAGATCATGGTGTTGTTTTCAAACATCGGGTTGCGCTTGAGCTGACTGGTCGGCGGCAGACTCTCGATCAGGGCGCGCGCCATCGCGACACCGTCGGGCGAGCGAGGGGCCCCCACGGCCAGAAGCATCTCCTGCACCTGATAGACCCCGGATCGTCCCAGGGTCCCGTAGGCCATGACCCCGATCCCGCCGCCGGGTGCGACAAGCGATGAGAGGACGCCCAGCACCGTCGCCTGATCGCCCACGTGGTTGATCACACCGCAGAAGTCGATGTAGTCGAACGTGCCCGAGACCAGATCCGGGAGATCCTGGATACGCCCCAGGAGGAAGCGCGTATCTGGAATGGCCGCCGCCTTGGCGCGGCGTTCCGCTATGGTCCGGGAGGCTTCCGACAGGTCGATATAGGTGATCTCTGCCGGGCAGTTCAGCGCCTTGAGCTGGCTCCCCAGCCCGACGACGGCATCCCCCGTCCCGCCCCCTGCGACCAGAATCCGAAGCGGCTTGGAGAAATCCCGTCTCCCTTCGAAAATATGGTGGTTGATGAAGCGGATGTCGGAAGGCAGCCCGACCTGAATCGGAAGCGTCTCGGCCGAAGCCGGGCGAAAGGGGTAGGGATGCTGTTCATAGAATTCCTTGACCTTTGCCTGATCGAATTCCATCGCACCCTCACCCTCTGCCATTCGGACCGAGACGGAGTGGCCAGCATATACCGATCGCGCGTGTTACGAGAGATCGCAGGTCTGAGGAGAGCGCCCGGCTAAAGCCCGAACAGGCTTCCGTAGCCCGACACCTGCGCCTTCACCCCGGACAGGCGCAGGCAGTGCCAAAGGCTGACCTGGTTGGCCGAGAGGACCGGGCGCTGCAGGTCGCGCTCCAGGGCGTCCAGGATCGCCACGCAGCGGAAGCCGGTGCCGGCGATGAACACGCCGTCGGCCTCGGCCGGGCAGGCGTTGCGGATCTGGGTGTAGAGCGGCTCCACCTGCTGCTCGAAGCCCAGGCCTTGCGGATACATCTCGCCATGCGGCACGTCGCGCCAGCCGCGGCCCGGATCGTAGCTGAGCGGGCCGACCGGCTCGACGCCGAGCCCGCGGTAATAGGCCATCGCCTTCTCGGCGGTAGCGGCGTTGAACCAGGGCGGCAGCACGATGAAGGGACGGCGCACGCCGGCGGCCCGCATCGCCGCCTGGCCGTCGAGCCCGTTTGTGGTGACGATGGTGTCCGGCCGCACGATCGCCGAGAGGGCGTCGACCACGGCCTCGTCCCAGCCGGCCCCGCCCAGGATGCTGCTGGAACTGTGGCCGATCACCACCGCCCCCAGGCGCATGGCGGCGAAATGCTCGGCCCCGCGCTGCAGGTCCGGCTCCAGGATCACGGCGGTGCGGTCGTCGGTCCAGCGGGCCCAGGGCGATCTGGCGGCGACCCGGGCGGCATGGACGGAGACATGGGGCGGGCACATCGCCCACCACTCGGCCTCGGGCACCGCCTCGCTGGAGACGATGAACATGCCGATCCGGGCCTGCCATCCCCAGTTGTCCTGGGCCCAGGTGTCGGCGGAGATGGTCACCTCAGGCGGCTCCGGCCAGGCGTCCGGCATCGCGCAGGTTGCGACGGACGCGGGCGGCCTCGCCCAGGCGCTCGAACAGGACCCGGCTGACCGGGTCTGCGGCGGCGTTGTACTCGGCATGCCACTGCACCCCGATGGCGAAGCTGGGGGCGTCGGCGATGGAGATCGCCTCGATCGTGTCGTCGGCGGCAACGCCTTCCACCACCACCCGGTCGCCGGTCTTCAGGACCGCCTGGCCGTGCAGCGAGTTGGTGACGATCTCTTCGGTGCCGAGCATGGTCGCCATCACCCCGCCGGGGGTCAGCCGCACATGCTCGCGCAGGGCGAAGATGATCTCCGGGTCCTTGCAGTCCTTGGGCATGCGGTGCCGGTGCTTGCCCGGCAGCTCGCCGATCTCCGGATGCAGGGTGCCGCCGAAGGCGACGTTCATCTCCTGAATGCCCCGGCACAGGCCAAGGATCGGAATGCCCCGCTCGACACAGGCCCGCACCATCGGCAGGGTCAGGCCGTCGCGCCCGTCATCCATCTGGCCGTGACGGTCGGTCAGTTCCTCGCCGTAATGCCGGGGATGGACGTTGGCCCGCCCGCCGGTCAGCACCACCCCGTCGAGCACTTCCAGCAGGTCGGCCAGGTCGACCGCGTCGGGCATGCCGGGGATCAGCAGCGGCGTACAGCCGGCGACCACGCCGACCGCCTCGATGGTCCGCTTGCCGGTCATCTGGGCCTCGATCACGCCCTCGGCGACGTGGCGGTTGCACTGGATGCCGATCACGGGCCGCGCCATGGAATCTCCTTGCGATATGTCGTCGGCGCGAGCGCGCGTCCCTTCCGTTTTATCCACCGCAGGGGGGTGGCGTCCAGGTACCGACGCATGCAGGGTGGCTCGAAAGCGCCCGCAGTGGACGGCCCGAACGGAATTTTACCGCTGCGCCGACAGTCGCTTAGGCAAAGAGCCGAAACCTCATTCTCGAATCCTGGTGCTCGGCAGCGCGCCCTGAACGGCCGCCGGTGCCCACCGCCGCCCCTTCACCCGCAACGGCGATTTCATCAATGACACCGAGCCCCGGACTGATCGCGATCCCGCTGGCGGTGCTGGTTCTGTGCAGCGGCTGCACGGAGACCCGGCGCAGCGATCCGGAACGCACCGCCGAGGAGCAGCTGCTGCTGTCCACGGCGGTCGACCGGGCGGTCGACGAGGTCACCCTGAAGGTTCCGAAGGGCACCAAAGTCTTCGTCGACGCCTCACGGTTCGAGGGCTACGACAAGAGCTACGCGATCAGCGCCTTTCGCGACCGGGTGCTGGAGAGCGGCGCCCATCTGGTGAGCCAGGTGAACGACGCCCAGGTGATCGTGGAGATCCGCTCCGGCGCGCTGTCCACCGACGGCGAGAAGACGATCATCGGTATCCCCTCCTTCGACGTGCCGATCCCCCTGGCCGGCGACCTGTCGGTTCCGGAGATCTCTCTCGCCTCGCGTCGCCAACGCCTCGGGGTGGCCAAGGTCGCCTATACGGCCTACTGGCGGGAGAGCGGCGCCCTGGCCGACCGCACCGAGCCGGTGCAGGGCGTGGCCGGGTACCGCGACTGGGCCTTTGTCGGCTTCGGTTGGCGGTCGGGGGACAGGCTGATCACCGGCGAGATCCCGGACGCGCTGCCCCCCGAGCCGGACGAGCCTGCCGAGGAGGAGCCGGCCCCGCGCACGCGGGCGCCCAAGGCCGGGCTGAAGGAATCGGCCGGGCGCTGAGACGGCCGATGCGCACCGGCCGTCCGCCCGCCGCCTTCCGGACGGTCAGCCGTCCTTCGGGTTCCAGGTATAGATCCAGGTTTCGGTCAGCGCACCGCCGCGGAACCGCAGGTAGGCGCGCAGGTCCACGGAATCGTTCCCTTCCGGGTCCAGATCGAAGTTCATGCGCCAGCCGCCCAGTTCCTCGATCGGCCGGCAGGCCACCCGTCGCACCGACCCGGCCGAGCTGTTGACCACGGCCTCGACCGCATCGCCCTCGCGCAGACGCGCCAGGTCGCCACCGGTGAAATCGACCACGAACTTGCGCACCGTCGGGTCGCGCTCCTCGCCCGGAATGCCGCCGATCCCCGTCCAGGTGGACATCACCCGGCCGGGCGCGGGCAGGCGGTCCGGCATCTCCGTGCCCCAGGTCATGCGATACCCTACCGTCACCGGCTGGTCCGGCTGGGGGGTGGATTCCGGACGCCAGTAGACCACGACATTGTCCACCGTCTCGTCGTCGGCCGGCAGTTCCACCAGCTCGACCCGTCCCCTGCCCCAGTCGCCGCTCGGCTCGATCCACAGGTTCGGGCGCCGGTCGTAATAGACGCCGTCGTCCAGGTAGTGGGCGAAGCTGCGGTCGCGCTGCTGCAGTCCGAAGCCGCGGGGGGTGGTGTCGGTGAAGGTGCTGATCCGCGGCTCCGCCGGGTTGCGCAGCGGCCGCCAGATCCACTCGCCGCCGCCGGTGCGCATCACCAAACCGTCGGAATCGTGGACCTCGGGGCGGAAATCGTCGCGCCGGCTGTAGTCGTTCTCGCCGTGCAGGTACATCGAGGTGATCGGCGCCAGGCCGATGCCGTCGAGTTCCGTGCGCGGAAAGATCGACGCGGTCACGTCCATCACCGTGGAGCGGCCGCTCTCGATGACGAAGCGGTAGGCGCCGGCGGTGCTGGCACTGTCGAGCAGGGCATAGACGATGATCGCGCCGCTCTCCGGTGTCGGCCGCTGGAACCAGAACGCCCGGAAGATCGGGAACTCCTCCTCGCCGAACTGGGCGGTGTTCAGCGCCAGGCCGCGGGCCGAGAGACCGTACTGCATCTCCTTGCCCACGGCGCGGAAGTAGCTCGCCCCGAGGAAGGCGGCGATGTCGCGCTCGAAGTCGAAGCGGTCGAACAGCCGGAACCCGGCATAGCCGGTGCGCTCGCTCTCGCCCTGATCCGGGGCCGGGATCTCCTGGGGATAGGAGAATCGGCCAGGGTCGAACGCCACGGGCTGCGTTCCGTCGGGGCCGATCTGGTACAGCGCGACCGGATGCGGGAACAGCCAGCCGGTATGGAACGGCGCCATCCGGAACGGCAGATCGGTATCGGCCCAGACCTTTCCGCCCTCGGCCAGGCGGATCGACATGTACTGGTCGTGGTTGAGGTCGGTGAACCGGCCCGGCACGCGCTCCGGCGCCTCGAACGGGGTCTTGGCGACCTCCTGGGCGAGCGCCTGCAGCGCCTCGAACGAGCCGACCCGGCCCATGCGCTCCTGCAGCCCACCCTCCTGGCCCCAGACGCCGCGCAGCGGCAGGGTCGCCGCGAGCGACGAGACGCCCAAAGCCAGGAGATGTCGACGGTCGATCTTCATATCGCCTCCGTTAAGTGCCTACGAACACAGGAAGAAAGGGATCGCGCAACCGTTTATCCAGTCGCGCGTTATGGATTTGGTGACGCAAGTTCGGAATTTCCGACACCCGCGCGCCGTCAGTGTCAATTGAGGCACGAGACGATCTTCCGCCTCGTTGTCCCCACCATCCGCCAGAAAGGGCCGGCCTCATGTCTTCCGCAGACGTTGATCTTGCGAACCCCTTCAACGAGAGTGCAGACGACTCCCCCGCGCTGACCCCGGTGCCCGCGCCGATGGCGATGCCGGCCCGCGAGATGCGGACGGTCGGCGGGCTGATGATCTCGGCCATGTCCGGGCTGGCCGCCCTGGCCCCCGCCTCCATCCCGCAGCGCGCCGCCGTGCCGGCCGTCGACAACAAGACCGCGTCCCGGTAACGCCCGAGCCGGTCACGTCCGAACGCCTGCCGACTGCCCTCCTGCCTCCCTTCCCGACTACCCGACGCAGTATCACCCGCCATCGGTCAGAACCCGGGGCGGGTGAACTTCTTCGGGGATCAGAAACAGCTTGAAACGCCGCAGGGCGTCGCCCAGCGCCGGCGAACTGCCGATCACCGTCAGCGGCGCCGACAGCACCAGGCCGGCGATCACCGGCGAGGCGACGGCCAGCGCCTCGAGCGACGCCCAACCGATCGCCACCGCCGATACCACCCCGATGAACATGTGCATGCCGTGGGCGCGCAACGCGTCCAGGAAGGCGGTCTGCTCGCCGGTACGCTGGCCGGGTTTCCAGCCGCTGGAGGAACCGGCCAGGATCTCGCCGACGAAGCGGGTATGCAGCAGCATCATCACCGGGGCGCTGAGCGTGCTGAAGACCATCTCGACCAGCATGCTGCCGAGCAGCGGGAAGAACCCGCCATGGCCGCGCCGCAGTTCGCCATCGGTCATGACCAGCACGGTGCCGATGACCTTCGGCAGGAACAGCATGCCCAGCGACACCGCGACCAGCGCCCAGGGATTGGCGTCCACCACCGGCGGCAGGGAAACCGGCGCCACGCCGGACAGCGCGGCCATGCCCGGCGCGCGCGACAGCAGCCCCACCGCACCGGCAACCAGGAACAGCATCCAGATCGGCGAGGCGAGATAGGCCAATGCGCCCATGAAGAAATGCAGCCGGTTGGTCCAGCCGATGCCGTCGGCCACCAGGAGCTGGAGATGCTGCAGATTGCCCTGGCACCAGCGCCGGTCGCGGGCCGCATGGGCCAGCAGGCTGGGCGGCGGCTCCTCGAAGCTGCCCATGCGGTCGGCCACGACCTTCACCGACCAGCCGCCACGATGGAGCATGGCGGCTTCGACGAAGTCGTGGCTCAGGATCTCGCCGCCCAGCGGCGCCTTGCCCGGCAGTGCTGCCAGGCCGCAGCATTCGGCGAAGGCCGCCATGCGGATCATGGCGTTGTGGCCCCAATAGGTGGCGCTGTCGCCCATCAGCAGACGCACGCCCTCGGCCGAGGCCTGGCCGTAGACCGAGGTGGCGAACTGCTGCATGCGGCCGAACGGGGTGGTGCCGCGCACCGGCCGCACCCAGGTCTGCACAAGGGCCAGCTTCGGATCGGCGTCCAGCTCGTCGGCCAGGCGTTGCACCGTCGGGCCGTCCATGCGGCTGTCGGCATCGAGGATCAGGGCGAACTCGTAGGCGCCGCCCCAGGTCTCGACGAAGTCCTGGATGTTGCCCGCCTTGCGCCCATGGTTGTCCTTGCGCTGGCGGTAGAAGATCCGGTCGGCCGCGTCGTATTTCTGGCGCAGGCGCCGACAGACGGCGATCTCCAGCTCGACCTTGGCCTCGCTGCGGGTGTCGCTGAGGATGAACAGGTGGAAGCCGTTCAGACGCGCTTCGGCGCTGAGCGAGGCGAACATCCGGTCGAGCCCGGCCTCGACCGCGTCGGGATCCTCCTCGTAAATCGGGATCGCGACGGCGAGCCGGCGGCCGACCACCCGATCCGACTGGGGCGCGCGGCTGCGCCGGCTGACGGCGAGCGAGACCGCACCGATCATCGACAGGCTGAAATTGGCCGAGATCCAGGCCGTCAGAACGGTGAACAGCCCGACCAGCAGCCACTGATACGGGCCGACGATCGACTGGGAGATATAGTCGTGAAACTCGCCGGTGATCCCCACCGTGAGCGCCAGGGTCATGGCAGCGCAGAGCACCGACAGGACCAGCGGCCGAACCCGGCCGTGACCGGTGGCGGTGCCGGGAGGAAGAGGCCGGTTGCGATTGGACATGGCGGTCGTTCACCGTTTCACGGACGCAGGAGCAAGCCCGTCGCAAAGCGGAGTTCGCGCCGGACACCCTAAACAGACGCCGCCGCGTGGAGAGTTATTCCCATCCGCCGGCCGGTCGGGCAGATTGACGCGGACGGCGCCGAAAATGCCGGCACGACACGGTTTATCTGGTTAACCCCGAAGGAGTTCCCGATGGTCCACACCCTGTACTGGAGCAGCCATGCCGGGTCGCTCGCGCCGCTCTGTCTGCTGATCGAGGGTGGGGTGCCGCACGACACGGTGCAGGTCCGGACCAAGGAACGGGAACACAAGACGGACGCCTATCTGCGCGACGTCCACCCGCTCGGCACGGTGCCGGCACTGCGCCTGCCCGACGGACGGGTGATCCTGGAATCGGCCGCCATGGTGCTGCACCTAGCCGAGTTGGTGCCGCCCCTCGCCCCGGCGGCCGGATCAGGCGAGCGGCCGATGTTCCTGCAATGGGTCGCCTATGCGTCGGGAACGCTGTACCCGAGCTATCAGCGGGTCTACCACGTTGAAGACATCGTGCCCGACGAAGCCGCCCGCCCGGCGGCGAAGGGTCTCGCCATCGCCGGCCTGGCGCCGCGCTGGCAGGTGGTTGAGGATGCCCTGGCGGCGGGCAGCGGCCCGTTCCTGCTCGGAGACAGTCCCAGCGCGGCGGATGTCTACATGGCCATGATGGCCCTGTGGCATCCGCAGCCGG
Source organism: Candidatus Endolissoclinum sp. (assembly GCA_965228445.1). Classification (GTDB taxonomy): domain Bacteria; phylum Pseudomonadota; class Alphaproteobacteria; order Thalassobaculales; family Thalassobaculaceae; genus Thalassobaculum. The sequence goes on from OZ245813.1 coordinate 1,370,094, forward strand.
AAGCCTTCGCGGCGGCCTGCCCGAAGGTCAGGGCGATGAAGAACGCGGTCTGGCAGATGCCGTCGATGCAGCAGGCGCTGACGCACCACGAACTGCCCTCGGCCTGACCGAGGAGGCCTCCGGTACGGGCGGGCCGCCGATTATAAGTGCGGAGCGCCTCAAAAGAACGCCTAAATTTTGCAGACTGGCGCAGGAAAACGGGAGCGCCGATCGAGCAATAGCCCAAGTCACATGTCAGGCGGTCGCCAACAACCTTTCCTTCGCGCGATCGAGACCGGAGGGCACTCCCTCCAGCGATTTGAGAATGCCGTCGAAATTCGTCGACAATTCATAGCCTGCGGTTTTCATCCAATGTTCCGAGGCGCGCCGCTCACCTTCGAATCCATTTACGAACGCAGTGTTCTCGCCGACGACCTCAATGGCCGCCATACGGTTGCCATAAACAATTTCGTGGGCCACAGTCGCTCCGTTGGCGATGACCACGCCTCCTGGCGGGATATGCACTTCCACGCCAGCGCAGCGCTCCGCATACCCGATCCGGTCAATCAGATAATTCAACGTGTTAAGATCGGCAGGTAAGACATCAGGAAGAACGCTCCGGGAGATTTTTAAAAAGTCGGGCAACGTCGGTCCCACTCGCCATACCCTGTCGACAGCATCCAAATTGAGGAAAATCTTCACCCTCGTCTTGGGAACTGAATTATCCATCGCAGATCCCTCAGCGAAATAATCGAAGTGCAATCCTTCGCTACGCGTTGGAACCAATCTAAAAGTACAATTGTAACTTCCTGCCGGCTTCACTCCAGGGAACATCGTCCGTACGAATTTTTGCAATTGAACTTCAATATTACGAAACTCATACGCCAACTTGGAAAGGAAACTATCTTTCTTAATAATACCAGAAAGTGAATTGTCTGGATTCCTAACAAGATCCCCATTCTTCAGCACAAACGGAGTGAGCGTAACACCGTTCCTTGATCCAATTTTCTTATGCTTTTCCGGCATCTCAACCACCGAAAAAAAATCTTTATCATAAGAAATACCGGAATCATCCACTACTAGAGCAGAATTATTCTGATAAAGAGATTGGGCGTCATTCCTATTCTTGAATAGATCCAACTGAGATGAATATCGATGCACTGGAGCAATCGGATTTTCCATAAAAGCCTCCTAATATTGACCCCGATCACCGTCAATCCACATCGCCAACAGCTGATTCACCGTCGGAGCGCATGCGGTTGATCCGTATATCGACTGACCGCTTAAGACCAAGACACCATACGAGCGCTAGCACCCGATAGTACCTCTCCTTGGCGGAACTTATCCCCGCATGAAAGACCCTGTTCAACCTCACAATAACAGTCCACCCAATCCCTCAGGTGTCCAATGCCGAGCGGCCAGGCAGGAACAGACTGCAGACGGTCATCCGATCCGAATGGAGCCGACTTACTGGGCAGCCGCGACGCTGAAGCTCTCGCCGCAGCCGCAGCGGCCGGTCTCATTCGGGTTGTTGAAGACGAAGCCGGAGAACATCTTGTCCTCCTGGTAGTCCATCTCCGAACCGAGGATGAACATCACCGCCGTCGGGTCGATGAAGATCTTCACGCCCTTGTCTTCCACCACGTCCTCGAGCCGCTTCTGCTCCTTGGCGTATTCGACCACGTAGGACAGGCCCGAGCAGCCGGTGTTCTTCACGCCGACGCGCAGGCCGATGACGCCGTCGTCGCCGGCATTCTCGATCAGGTTGCGCACGCGCGCAGCGGCGGCTTCGGTCAGCGTGATCGGGGCTTTTCCGGGTTGGAACATCGATCTCACCTAAGGTTTCGGGCGGTTGTCCGAGGTCAAGTCTGCGTCCAGATCCTCACCGTACAGGTGGGGATAGTTTAAAACATGTCCAGAAGCAGTCGAGCCTCTTCGCTCATGCGGTCCTTGGTCCAGGGCGGGTCCCACACCAGGGTCACCTCGACCTCGCCGACCCCGTCCGCCTTGGCGACCGCGTCGGCGACCATCTTCGGCATCTCGCCGGCCACCGGGCAGGCCGGCGCCGTCAGGGTCATCTCGATCTTAACCGAGCCGTCGTCGAACCGTTCGATGTCGTAGATCAGGCCAAGATCGTACAGGTTCACCGGGATCTCCGGGTCGTGCACGGTCTTCAGCGCCTCGATCACCGCCTCTTCATCGGCCGGACCCTTGGGATCGGCCAACGGCTTGCCGGCACGCGCCATGCCGTCCGGGCCGACGGCGCCGGGCATGAAATCGTGTAGGCCAAGCTCATGGTTCATCAGATCCATCCCTATCAGGCCTCCGGCTCAGGCGAAGATCTGCCGCACCTTGCCGAGCGCCTCGACGAGCACGTCGATCTCCTCGCGGGTGTTGTACATCGCGAAGCTCGCCCGCGTGGTCGAGCCGACGTCGTAGAAGTCCATCAACGGCTGGGCGCAGTGGTGGCCGGCGCGCACCGCCACCCCCTGCTGGTCGACGATGGTGGCGATGTCGTGCGGATGGGCGCAGTCGAGGGTGAAGGTCACCAGCGACACCTTGCCGGCGGCCGTGCCCAGGATCCCGAGCCCCTCAACCGAGCCCAGCTTCTGGGTGGCGTAGTTCAACAGGTCGCGCTCGTGCTCGGCGATACGGTCGAGGCCGACGCCCGTCACGTAATCGATGGCCGCGGCCAGGCCGATCGCCTGGGCGATGGCGGGCGTGCCGGCCTCGAACTTGGCCGGCAGGTCGGCCCATTCGCTCGTCTCGATGGTCACCGAGGAGATCATGTCGCCGCCGCCCTGATACGGCGGCATGGCGTCCAGCACGCTCTCCTTGCCGTAGAGCACGCCGATGCCCGAGGGGCCATAGAGCTTGTGGCCGGTGAAGCAGTAGAAGTCGCAGTCGATGTCGCGGACGTCGACCGGAATGTGCTGTACCGCCTGGCTGCCGTCCAGCAGCACGGCCGCGCCGGCCTCGTGCGCCAGCCTCGTCACCTCGTGCACCGGCACCACGGTGCCCAGCACGTTGGAGACGTGGCAGATCGCCACCAGCTTGGTGCGTTCGGTCAGCAACTCCTTGAAGCCAGCCATGTCGAAGGCCCCGCCCTCGCCCGGCTTCAGCGCCTTCAGGACCAGCCCCTTCTCGTCGCGCAGCATCTGCCACGGCACGATGTTGGAGTGGTGCTCCATATAGGTGATGAGGATCTCGTCGCCCGGCTGCAGGTTGGCGCGGCCCCAACTGGACGCCACCAGGTTGATCGCTTCCGACGTGTTGCGGGTGAAGATGATCTCCGAGGTCGAGGCGGCGCCCAGGAAGCCGCGCACGGTCTCGCGCGCGCCCTCGTAATCGTCGGTCGCCTTCTCGCTCATGTAATGCAGGCCGCGATGCACGTTGGCGTAGCCGGTGCTGTACACCTCGGAGATCCGGTCGATCACCTGGCGCGGCTTCTGGGCCGACGCCCCATTGTCGAGATAGACCAGCGGCTTGCCGTGCACCGTCGTGGACAGGATCGGGAAGTCCGCCCGGATCCGCGCGATGTCGTAGGCCTCACCCTTGGTGCCCGCACCTTCCGGCATGGTCAGAGCCCTCCTTTGGCCGGCGCGCCGGCGATGTTCTGCTGCATCCAGTCGGCCGCCGCCGCGCGGAACGCGTCGCGGATCGGTTCGCGCTGGATGTGGTCGACCGCCTCGTCGACATAGGCTGCCACCAGGATGGTGCGGGCCCGCTCCTCGGGAATGCCGCGGGCCATCAGATAGAAGAGCTGATCGTCCTCCAGCTCGCCCACGGTGGCGCCGTGGCTGCACTTCACGTCGTCGGCGTAGATCTCGAGCTCCGGCTTGGAGTTGATCTCCGCCTCCCGCGACAGCAGCAGCGCCCGGTTCATCTGGTAGCCGTCGGTCTTCTGGGCGTCCGGGCGGACCAGGATCTTGCCCTGGAACACGCCATGGGCGCGGTCGGCCAGCACGCCCTTGTACAGCTCGTGGCTCGCGCAATCGGGCTCGGCATGGTCGATGAAGGTGGCGGTGTCCATATGCTGGTCGCCGCAGGCGAGATAGCCGCCATTGATGCGGTACTCGATGTGGCGGCCGGCCAGGGTGGCGCGGATCTCATTGCGCGACAGCTTCGCGCCGGTCGAGAGCGCGAAATTGTCGTAGGTGCTGTTCGCGGCACAGCGGGCCGCGGTCATGGCGATGTGGAACGCCTCGCCGCTCTCGGCCTGCAGCTTGTAGTGGCCCAGACGCGCGTCCTTGCCGATCACCAGTTCGGTGACGGCATTGTTCACATAGGCGCCGCTGCCGGTATGGACCTCCACCAGATCGGCCATGGCGCCGTCTTCCACCACGACCAGCACGCGGGGATGGGCGGCCACGGTCTCGCCGCCGGCCCGGGTGTCGACCAGCAGCAGGATCGGGGTGTCCACTGCCGCTCCCTTGCGGATGCGCAGGGCCACGCCGCCGGCAAAGGCGCCGGTATTGATCGCGGTGAAGGGGTGCGGACCGGTCTCGGCCACCGAGCCGAGAGTGTCGGACACCCAGTCGGGGGCATCGTCCGCATCGGCAAGGCCGACCAGCTCCACGCCGTCGGGCAGCGTGTCGGTGCGGGTCAGCGTGCCGTTCGACAGGTGCAACTCCGCCGCCTCCAGCCCGGCGAAGGCCGGCAGGCGCGCGATGTCGGCGGTGCCGGTCGCGGCGACCGGCTCCAGGGCCTTCAGCGCGGTGAGGTTGGTGAACTTCCACGCCTCGGTGCGCACGCCCGGCAGGCCGCTACGCTCGGCGGTCTCCACCGCCTTGCGGCGCAGCGCGGTCAGCCACGCCGACCCGCCCTCGGTCTTGGGCGTGGCGGTCAGCAGCGGAAGAGTCGATTTGTCAGCCATTTCAATACCTTCAGGCCGCCGCCTCAACGAAGTCGGCATAGCCGTTCTGCTCCAGCTCCAGCGCCAGTTCCTTGCCGCCGGTCTTCTGGATGCGGCCATGGGCGAGCACGTGGATCACGTCCGGCTCGATATGGTTCAGCAGGCGCTGGTAGTGGGTGATGACGAGCATCGACCGCTCGGGCGTGCGCAGGGCGTTCACCCCGTCGGAGACCACCTTCAGCGCGTCGATGTCGAGCCCGCTATCGGTCTCGTCGAGGACGCAGAACTTCGGCTCCAGCACCGCCATCTGCAAGATCTCGTTGCGCTTCTTCTCGCCGCCGGAGAAGCCGACATTGACCGCCCGCTTCAGCATCTCGTCGGTCACGCCGAGGGTCTTGGCCTTGGCGCGGACCATCTTCAGGAAGCCCATGGCGTCGATCTCTTCCTCGCCGGCCGCCTTGCGTCGGGCGTTCACCGCCTCGCGCAGGAAGGTCATGCCGGTCACGCCGGGCAGTTCCACCGGATACTGCATGGCGAGGAACACGCCGGCGACCGCCCGCTCGTCGGCCTCCATCTCCAGAAGATCCTGGCCGTCCAGACGGATCGAGCCCTCCGTGACCTCGTAGCCGTCACGGCCGGCCAGCACGTAGCTCAGCGTGCTCTTGCCGGAGCCGTTCGGCCCCATGATCGCATGGACCTGGCCCGCCTCGATGGAGAGGTCGATGCCCTTCAGGATCGGCTTTCCGTCGACTTCGGCGTGAAGATTTTCGATTTCCAACAGTGCCATAGCGTATTTTCCTCAGGCGACGGATTAACCGACGCTGCCTTCCAGACTGATGCCGATGAGCTTCTGCGCCTCGACGGCGAACTCCATCGGCAGTTCCTTCATGACTTCCTTGCAGAAGCCGTTGACGATCAGGCCGACCGCGTCCTCGGTCGAGAGACCGCGGGACATGCAGTAGAAAAGCTGATCCTCGCTGATCTTCGAGGTGGTCGCCTCGTGCTCGATCCGGGCGGACCGGTTCTTGCTCTCGATATACGGAACCGTGTGGGCGCCGCACTTGTCGCCGATCAGCAGGCTGTCGCACTGGGTGAAGTTGCGCGCGCCGTCGGCCCGTTTCCCCACGCGCACCAGGCCGCGATAGGTGTTGTCCGCCTTGCCGGCGCTGATGCCCTTGGAGATGATCGTGGAGCGGGTGTTCTTGCCCAGGTGGATCATCTTGGTGCCGGTATCGGCCTGCTGGGCGTTGTTGGTGATGGCGACGGAGTAGAACTCGCCGACGCTGTCGTCGCCCTGCAGGATGCAGCTCGGATACTTCCAGGTGATGGCCGAACCGGTCTCAACCTGGGTCCAGGAGATCTTCGAACGCTTGCCGCGGCAGGCCCCGCGCTTGGTCACGAAGTTGTAGATCCCGCCCTTGCCCTCTTCGTCGCCCGGGTACCAGTTCTGGACCGTGGAGTACTTGATCTCCGCATCGTCCAGGGCGACCAGTTCGACCACGGCGGCATGGAGCTGGTTCTCGTCACGCTGCGGCGCCGTGCAGCCCTCCAGATAGGAGACGTAGGCGCCCTCGTCGGCGACGATCAGGGTGCGCTCGAACTGCCCGGTATTCTGGGCGTTGATCCGGAAATATGTGCTCAGCTCCATCGGGCAGCGCACGCCCTTGGGGATGTAGACGAAGCTGCCATCGGTGAAGACGGCGCTGTTCAGGCAGGCGAAGAAGTTGTCGGCGGCAGGCACGACCGAGCCGAGATAGCGCTTCACCAGCTCCGGGTGCGTGCGCACGGCCTCGGAGATCGAGCAGAACACGACGCCGTGCTTCTCCAGCTCTTTCTTGTAGGTAGTCGCGACCGAAACGCTGTCGAACACCGCGTCGACGGCCACCACGCCGGCCAGAACCTCCTGCTCCTTCAGAGGGATGCCGAGCTTCTCATAGGTCGCCAGCAGTTCCGGATCGACCTCGTCCAGGGAGTTCAGCTTCGGCTTCTGGGTCGGCGCCGCGTAGTAGTACAGGTCCTGGTAGTCGATCGGCGGATAGCCGACCTTGGCCCAGTTCGGCTCCTTCATCTGCTGCCACTGCTGGAACGCCTTCAGGCGCCATTCCAGCAGCCATTCCGGCTCTTCCTTCTTGGCCGAGATGAAGCGGATGGTGGTCTCGTCGAGCCCCTTCGGCGCCATGTCCATATCGATCTCGGTCACGAAGCCGTGCTTGTAGGCACGTCCGGTGACTTCCTCGACCTGGCGCACAGTATCGGCTGTCGCAGCCATCCTTCTCTCTCCCAGTCCTAATCTCAGGCGTTCTGCAGGCTCGGCTGCCGGGGGGCAGTCCCGTCGGCCGAGCGGTCCGGGAACATCTCTTCCGGATCCATCATGTCTGCAAGTGTCACGGCATCCAGCGCGGCGTGGATCGCGGCGTTCACCCGGTTCCAGTTGCCCCGCATGAAGCAGGAATGCTCCACTTCGCAGCTATCCTCCGCCCCGTCAACACAGGCGGTCAGGGCGATCGGGCCCTCCAGCGCCTGGATGATCTCGGTCATGGTGACCGCATTGGCCGGCCGGTCCAGCGAGTAGCCGCCCTTGGCCCCGCGATGGGCGGTGATCAGCGCGGCATGGGTCATGATCTTCAGGATCTTCGCCACGGACGGCAGCGGCACCCCGGTCGAGTCCGACAGGGCGGCCGACGTGCGCACGCGGCCGATGTCCTGCGCCATGTGGCCCAGGATGACGATCGCGTAGTCCGTCATGCGATTAAGTCTCAACATCAAAAACCGTACCTTTCCGGTACGGTATAGATAGGGCGCCCCTCCGGCAGGGTCAACGGAAATGGGGACCGAAATGGTGCGCTTTATGTCGCGGATGCCGGTCCGCCGGCGCCACCTTGACGCGAAAGGCCCGCGGGTGTCTTGTCGCCCTCCCCTCGCGAGGGCCCCTCGCGAGGGGCCGTCGGAAGGGATCCCACCCGACGGAGCCGCCCCGTGGCCGCCACGACCCTTCCGCTGCAGACCAACACGCTCAAGGCCGTGGCCTGGATGATGGGCGCGCTCGCCTCGTTCACCACCATGGCCCTGGCGGGGCGCGAACTGACCCAGGAGATGTCGGTCTTCCAGGCGCTCAGCTTCCGCAGCCTGATCTGTGTGGCGGTGCTGACGGGCATTGCAGCCTTCAACCGGTTCGAGGGCATCCGTACCGACCGGATCGGTCTGCACCTGGCGCGCAATACCATCCATTTCGGCGGCCAGTTCGGCTGGGTCTACGGGCTCAGCCTGCTGCCGCTGGCCGCCGTGTTCTCCATCGAGTTCACCGTGCCGATCTGGACTGCGATCCTGGCCGCGATGTTTCTGGGCGAGCCGTTCACCCGCTGGCGGATGATCGCGGTGGCGATGGGCTTCGTCGGCATCCTGATCGTGGTGCGGCCTGGCGCGGCGATGCTGGACGTCGCCGCCTTCGCGGTGCTGGGTGCCGCCATGGCCTACGCGGCGACCTACGTGTTCACCCGGCACATGGCCTCCACCGAGAGCCCCTTCGCCATCGTGTTCTGGATGAACCTCATCCAGCTCCCGCTCGGTCTGATCCCGGCTCTGAATATGTGGGTCGCGCCGTCGCCGGAGAATTACATCTGGATCGCCGCCATCGGCCTGGGTGGGCTGTGCTCGCACTGGTGCGTGGCCCATGCCATGCGCCACGCGGACGCGGCGGTGGTGGCGCCGATGGATTTCATCCGGCTGCCGATCATCGCGGTGATCGGCTACCTGTTCTACGCCGAGCCGTGGAACCCGTTCGTGCTGTTCGGCGGCGTGCTGATCTTCTCGGGCAACATGATCAACCTCTGGGGCGAGCGGCGGCGGCGGTAGGGCGCGCGCGCGCCAACACCCCTCACACGCTCCCCGGATCCATTCCGGGGAGTGCATGATGAAAGGGAACCAGGGGGAAACCGTCCTCACCGTCTTCCCGGGCTCGCCCCGGGATCCAGCAATCGGCGTGCAGGAGCGCCTGAGGTCTGTTTGCGCCGTTCCGGCTGCTCTCCTTCTGGATCCCGGGGCGAGCCCGGGAAGACGGGAGAAGAGAAGAGAGGGAGCGACAGCACGAGCGAACTGGGCACGCCCCCTAAAGCCGCTCGTCCTTGCGCCGCAGCAGGTTGCCGGCGATCTCGTCGATCTCCATCTGCTCCTTGGCCTCGCGCTCCTTGCGGGCCTTTTCCAGCCGCGCCTGATGCGCCATCTCGTAACGCTTCAGCTCGGCGAAGGCCTCGCGCACGATCTCGCGCTGCTCCTCCACCGACTGCTCGGCCTTGGCGATCGCCTGATCGGCGTCGGCGCGGCGCTGCACCAGGCGGCCCGCATAGGCGCCGTAGGCGAAGCCGACCAGCCCGGTCTCCTGGGCGGCGACCTCCTGCTCATGCGCCTGCTCGTCGTCCAGCGCCTGACGCACCGCCCGGGCGTGGGCGAGACGCTCCTCCAGGGTGGCGAGCCGCTTGCGCTTCTCGTCGAGCTGGTTCTCCGACAGTTCGATCAGCGTGTCGAACGGGCGCATGGTTCAGCCGTCCCCTACTCCGCCTCGCCCATGGCCACGCCCAGAATCTCGGCCAGTTCGGCATAGCCGGCCTCCAGGTCGGCGTTGTCGTCCTTGTCCTGGTTGAGGAACGCCTCCAGCGGCTCATGATACTGGATCGCCTCGTCCACCAGCGGGTCGCTGCCGCGCCGGTAGGCGCCGAGCCGGATCATGTCGGCCATGTCCTCATAGGTCGACATGAGCGCCCGGGCGCGGCGCACCAGGGCGGTCTGCTCGCCGGTATTGCAGTCCGGCATCATGCGGCTGACCGAGCGCAGGATGTTGATCGCCGGATAGCGCCCCCGGTCGGCGATGGCGCGCTCGAGCACCACGTGGCCGTCGAGAATGCCGCGCACCGCGTCCGAGATCGGCTCGTTGTGGTCGTCGCCCTCCACCAGCACGCTGAACAGGCCGGTGATCGACCCCTCGTCCACGCCCGGCCCGGCCCGCTCCAGCAGGCGCGGAAGCTCGGCGAATACCGTCGGCGTGTAGCCCTTGGAGGCCGGCGGCTCGCCGGTGGCGAGGCCGATCTCGCGCTGGGCCATGGCGAACCGGGTCACGCTGTCCATCATGCACAGCACCTGCTTGCCCTGGTCGCGGAAGTATTCGGCCACCGACAGGGTCAGATAGGCCGCCTGTCGGCGCATCAGCGGGCTCTCGTCGGAGGTGGCGACCACCACGACGGAGCGGCGCATGCCCTCCTCGCCGAGATAGTCCTGGATGAACTCCTGCACTTCGCGGCCGCGCTCGCCGATCAGTCCGATGATGAAGACGTCGGCATTGGAGAACCGGGCCAGCATGGCCATCAGCACCGACTTGCCGACACCGGAGCCGGCGAAGATGCCCATGCGCTGGCCGCGGCAGATCGAGATGAACTGGTTGATCGCCCGCACGCCGACATCGAGCTTGGTGCCGACCCGCTGGCGCCGATGGGCCGGTGGCGGGCTGTTGCGCAGGGGATAGGCCTCCGCCCCCTCCGACAGCGGGCCCTTGCCGTCGATCGACCGGCCCATGGCGTCGACCACCCGGCCGAGCCAGGTGTCGTCGGGGTAGATCACCGGTTCGGCGTCGGAGATCTGCGCGCGGGAGCCGATGCCGACACCTTCCAGCGGGCCGAACGGCATGGCCAGCGCCCGTCCGTCGCGGAAGCCGACCACCTCGCAGGCCACCATCCGGCCGCCCCGCGCCTGGACGAAACAGCGGTCGCCGATCGACAGGGCGCGCTCCACCCCGCCGATCTCCACCATCATCCCCAGAACCGCGGTTACCCGGCCGTAGAGACGAAATTCAGGTATTTTTTCGATATCGCTCGCCAGGTGCTTCAGCAGCGTGGCCACGGCCAACTCCTTGATCCGCTGGGATTTCAGAGAATATCACGAGCTTTTCGTAGGCACGAGCACCGGCTTGGCGTTAACCTTTCTTTTAAGCCATGTCTCTTAAACCCGTGGTTAAGGCCCGGGTAGGGATCAAAGGGAGAGAAGCTATGCGCATCCTGCTGGTCGAAGACGAAGACGCGGTCGCACGCAGCATCGAGCTGATGCTGAGCGCCGAAGGCTGGGTGGTGGACCGGGCCGAAGCCGGCGAAGACGGCCTCGAGATCGGAAAGCTCTACGATTACGACATCATCCTGCTGGATCTGATGCTGCCGGACATGGACGGCTACGACGTCCTGAAGCGGCTGCGGCAGGCCCGGGTGAAGACCCCGATCCTGATCCTCTCCGGCCTGTCCGAGCTGGACGCCAAGATCAAGGGCCTGGGCTACGGCGCCGACGACTACGTCACCAAGCCGTTCGACCGCCGCGAGCTGGTCGCCCGCATCCAGGCGATCGTCCGCCGGTCCATGGGCCACAGCGAATCGATCATCTCCACCGGCAAGCTGCAGGTGAACCTGGACAGCCGCTCGGTCGATGTGGAGGGCCAGCCCCTGCACCTGACCGGCAAGGAATACGGCATCCTGGAGCTGCTCTCGCTGCGCAAGGGCACGACCCTGACCAAGGAAATGTTCCTGAACCATCTCTACAACGGGATGGACGAGCCGGAGCTGAAGATCATCGACGTCTTCATCTGCAAGCTGCGCAAGAAGCTGTCGAACGCCACCGGCGGCGACAACTACATCGAGACGGTCTGGGGCCGCGGCTACGTGCTGCGCGATCCGAACGAGGCGAAGAACGACGCGGCCTGAGCCGCCCACACCCACATCCACGCCCAAGCGAACGCATCGCCGATCCCCTCGGCGGTGCGTTTTTCGTTGAGGTCAGGCGGTGGCCTTGACCGCAGCCTTCTGGGAGATGCGGTAGACGCCGCGTTGGCCGGGGATCGGCTCGAAACGGTCGGTGATGCCCAGCACGGTCTCCGCCCCGCCGAGATACAGCCCGCCATCGGGCGCCATCTGATCGGCGATGCCGGCCAGCACCTTGGTCTTGGTCGGCTGGTCGAAATAGATCAGCACGTTGCGGCAGAACACGATGTCGAACTGGCCAAGCATGCGCGGATGGTCGAGCAGATTGAACTCGCGGTACTGGACCATGTTGCGGATCTTGTCGCTGATCCGCCACTTCTCCCCGTCCTGGGTGAAGTACTTCACCAGCATGGTGATCGGCAGCCCACGCTGAACCTCGAACTGGGAGTAGCTGCCCTGCTTTGCCCGGCCGATGATCTCGGTGGAGAGGTCGGTGGCGACGATCTCGAAGCGCCAGCCGTTGACCTTGGCCCCCAGTTCGGTGAGCAGCATGGCGATGGAGTACGGCTCCTGGCCGCTGGAACAGGCCGCGCTCCAGATCCGGATGCGCCGGCTGGCCGCCCGCGCCTTCATCAGTTCCGGCAGCAGCAGGTCGCGCAGGTTGTCGAACGGCTTCATGTCGCGGAAGAACAGCGACTCGTTCGTGGTCATGGCGTCGACCACGTCCTTGATCATCTTGTGATCGGCCCGGGTCCGCATGGCGGCGACCAGGGCGTCGATGGTCTCGAGCCCCCATTTGCGGGCCACCGGGGCGAGGCGGTTCTCCAGCAGATACGCCTTTTCCGGCGTGATCACGAGGCCCGACTGCTCCTTGAGAAGCTTGGCCAGATGCTCCAGATCCGCCGCCTTCATGCCGCCCACCTCGCCGTCTGCCGATCGATCCACGGAGCGATCTGATCCAGCGGCAGCACGGCCGTGCAGATGCCGGCGCGGGCAACCGCCCCCGGCATCCCCCACACCACGCTGGACGCCTCGTCCTGGGCGATCACGGTGCCGCCGGCATTCACCAGCGCTTCCGCCCCCTTCTGCCCGTCATGTCCCATGCCCGTCAGGATGACGGTCAGCGCCTGACCGCCCCAGGCCTCGATCACGCTGCGCAGCATCGGATCGACCGCCGGGCGACAGAAATTCTCCGGCGGCCCCTTGGTGAGGCGCAGCACGACGCCGGCGCCCGAGCGTTCCGCCAGCATGTGGAAGTCGCCCGGCGCCAGATGCACCCGTCCGGCCTGGACCGGCATGCCGTCGGTCGCCTCCACACATTCCCACCCGGTGGAGCGCGTAATGTGGTCGGCCAGGATCGAGGTGAAGGTCGCCGGCATGTGCTGGGTCAGCAGCACCGGCAGCCGCAGCGTCTTGGGCAGGGCGCCGAGCACCTTGAACAGCGCCTGGGGCCCGCCGGTCGAACTGCCGATGCACAGCACCTGCGGCGGCCGGCGGCCGGCCGGGCGCAGGTCGATCGGCGCCGCCGCCGGCTTTGCCGCCGGGACCGCCCGCGGCGCCGTGGCCGCCGCACTCCGGTCGGCGCTGAACCGCGGGCGCGCCGGGGCCGGCCCGCCCGACTTGCGGCGCCGGGCGGCAGCCAGGGTCTTCACCTTCTCCAGCAGCTCGCGCTTGAACGCCTCCGCCGCCGACAGCTCACGCATGCTGCTCGGCTTCGGGATGTAGTCCTTCGCCCCCAGCGCCAGCGCCTTCAGCGAGATGTCGGCGTTGCGGGCGGTCAGGGTCGAGGCCATGACCACCGGCACGTCCGGATCGATCTTCAGCAGTTCCGGCAGTGCTGTCAGACCGTCCATCCGCGGCATCTCGATATCGAGGACGATGACCTCGATCCGGCCCTTGTCCTTGGCCAGGGCGTTGACCGCCATCTGGCCGTCGCCGACCGAGGCGACCACCTGGACCTCCGGATCGGTCTCCAGCGACCGCGAGAACAGGCCGCGGATCACGGCGGAATCGTCGACCAGCATGACCCGGTACGGATCGGCCGAGCGCGGCGGTTTCGGGGGCGAGGTCAGCACCATCAGATCAATCCGACCTGCTGGAACTTGGTCGCGATGATGTCGCTGTCGAACGGCTTCATGATGTACTCGTTGGCACCGGACGAGATCGCCTCCTGGATATGCTGCATGTCGTTCTCGGTGGTGCAGAACACGACGATCGGCGCGTCGCCGCCGGGCATCTGGCGCAGGGCGCGCAGGAACTCGATCCCGTTCATCACCGGCATGTTCCAGTCGAGCAGGACGGCATCGGGCAGCTTGCGCTCGCAGGCTTCCAGGGCCTGCTTTCCGTCGGCCGCTTCCTCGATGTCGAACTCCAGACCCTGCAGGATCCGGCGCGCCACCATCCGGACGACCTTCGAGTCGTCAACTACCAGACAGGACTTCATCAGCGTCGCCTCGTGTCCCCTTCTGGGGCTTTGCAGTTTCTTCTCAAATGCTCTCTATCATCATGCGGGGTCATGCCCGATGAAGTCGAGAAGATTGGACACGTCGAGGATCACCAGCAGCGTGTCCTTGAGCTGAAAGATGCCGGCCGAAATCTCCCGGATCCGGATCGGCATCGTGGGCGGATGCGGCTCGCATCTGTCGAGATCCAGGGTCAGCACCTCGCCGACCCCGTCGACGATCAGGCTGTACAGGTCGCCGTGATGCTCCACCACAACGCTCATGGTGTCCTGGCCCAGCGGCAGCGGGTCCAACCCGAGCCTGCGGCGGACATGTACCGCGGTCACGATCCGGCCGCGCAGGTTCAGCGAGCCGGCGATCTCCGGCGGCGCCAGCGGGATACGGGTGATCCGCTGCGGCCCGAGAATGTCGTGGACCATCATCACCGGGATGCCGAACATCTGGCCGCCGATCGAGATGGAGACGAACTGTCCGGTCTCCCGCTCCCCGCCCATGGCCTGGGGAAGACCGGAATTGCGCTGCGTGGAGGGAAGGTTCGTTTTGGCCATTGCCGTCCGTCACTGGACCAGCCGGTCCGATCGCCAGAAGCCGTCGATCTGGCCGTGGAGCACCGTCCACAGCCGCACGCGCACTTTCTCGCTCGAATGCGGCGGCGACACAAGCACAGTCGCAGGCTGCGCGCGCGATTGTGCCCGTCCGCATGCCCGCGTCCTCAGTCCGGCCGGATGGTGAAGCCCGGCGGCGTCGCCGAGCTCACGCTGTAGTCGATCTCGAAGCGCCGGGCGGTCATGCCGACGGTCGCCGGCACCACCAGCACCTCGTCCTCCGGCTCGAACTCGCCCGACAGCGCCTTCAGCGCGTTTTCCGACACCGCGGCATCGGTGCCCTCCGCGCCGATCCGGATCTCCTGCGCCGTCACGTCGACGGACACCACCCCGCCGCGGGGCAGGCTCTCCGCGGCGACGACGGCCAGGCCGAGCATCACCTTGATCACGCCGGCGCGCGGCTTCTCCAGGCCGTCGGCGATGGCGATCCGGGGCTCCAGCTTGCGGTGGGACAGGTAGTCGGCGAGCACAGGACGGGCGTCGAGATAGCCGATTCCCCCGCCGCTGCCGGCCCCGCCGAAGCTCATCCGGAAGAAGGTGAGCCGGGCCGCAACCTGATCGACGGAACCGGCGACCAGATCCATGGCCTCGGCACCGACATCGTCCGCGCCGAACTCGCGCACCAGTTCCAAACCGTTGCGCGCCGCCGAGGCCGGGCCGATCAGGTCGTGGAACAGGCGGGACAGCAACAGGTCCAGATGACGGGGCGAAATGCTCAAGGCGACCTCCTCAGGTCTCGATCCAAAGGTATCTGCACCATACCCCCCTTAAAGGAATCGTTAATAACCCTATGCGACTTTGATATTCTTAACCGTCGGTATCAGGGCCTCGGAGAGAGACATGGAATTCCTCAGTCCTGGCGGCTACGTACGACTGGAGGGGCGTCCCGACTGGGGGCTCGGTCAGATCCAGTCGGTGGTCGGCTCGCGCGTCACGGTGAACTTCGAACATGCGGGCAAGCAGCTGATCAACACGGACCGCGCCATGCTGCTGTCCGCGGACACCGCCGCGCGCTCGAACTGACCCTCCTCCCATGAGTCAGAGCCTGTTGGCGCCGGTCCTGGCCGGGATCGGCGACGGTCGCGCCGACCGGGTCGTCGTCGGCTTCAACTGGACCGCGGTGCAGTGCGGCGATGCCGTCGGCCTCGCCTGGTCGCCTCGCGGTATGACCGGCGCCCATACCACGCCGCAGACCGGCTCCTATGCCGGCCGCTCCCTGGCCGAGCTGGCCCGTCTGTGCCTTTGCGACAATCCCTACGAGCGCTCTATCGGGCTCGCCGCCGCCAACGCGCACTGGAACCGCCCCTCCCCGACGCTGCGCGACGGCGACGGGCTCAGTCCCTGGGCGCGGGATCCGGACGCACTGGCGGACGAGCTGGCCGGCACCGTCATCGTCGGCCGCTTTCCCGGACTGGATGCCAAGTTTCCCGGTGCTGTGGTGGTCGAGCTCGCACCGCGCGACGGCGAGGTCGCCTTCGCCGATGCCGGGCCGGTCCTGGCTGCCGCCCGGGCCGTGGTGATGACCGCCTCCACCCTGGTGAACGGCACCGCCGGGGAGATCCTGGGATCGGTCCCGACCGGAGCCCGCGTCACGATCGTCGGACCGTCCGTACCGCTGTGCCCCGAGCTGCTGGCCGGCCCGGTGCGGCGCCTTGCCGGTTTCGTCGTGAGTGAACCGGATGCCGCCTTCACCGCGGTGATGGAGGGTGCGGGAGCCAAGGCGCTGAAACGGTTCGGACGGCCGGTGACCCTGGACGCCGGTCAGGCATAGGCCGGGGCCGCCACCCGCGCGGCGGCGACCAGCCGGTCCTGCGGCACCCCCTCCCGCGACAGGGCCGACAGACCGGCCATCAGGCTGACCGTGAAATCCGCCAGCCGGTCGGCATCCTGCGGGCGTTCCTGAGCGATGCGGTCCCGGATCCGGTCGCGCCCCGCCTGTTTCAGACGGGCAGTCATCGCCACCGCTTCCGGATCGGCGCTGTTCCAGGTGCCGCTCAGCACCATGCAGCCGCACGGCTCGCCCGGACGCGCATAGAACCGGGCCGCCTCCTCGAGATAGAGCGGCAGGATCTCCGCCACCGGCCCGTCCCGGCTCAGGATCTCCGCCAGGAACCCGCCATACTGCTCGTCATAGACCGCGAGCGCGCGCTCGAACAGGCCGGCCTTGCTGCCGAAAGCCGCGTAGAGGCTCGGTGCGCCGATCCCCATGGCGGCCCCAAGCTCGGCCACGCCGACACCGTCATACCCCCGGTCGTGGAACAGCCGCTCGGCGATCTGCAGGGCTTCGGCCTCGTCGAAACGGCGCGGCCTGCCCCGCCTGCGGGATTTTTTTGTATCGGTCACTATAAATTACCTTGAACGCCCATCGAGATCATTTATATAGCGGTCACTTCATTTTTCCTCAAGGAGACCGCAGATGTCCACCCTAGCCAATAAGCGCGCCTTGGTTCTCGGCGGAAGCCGGGGTATCGGCGCCGCCATCGTCCGCCGGCTCGCCGCCGACGGGGCCGATGTCACCTTCACCTATTCGGGATCCGCCGAGGCGGCCCAGACCATCGCCAAGGAGACGGGGGCCAAGGCCGTCCAGTCCGACAGCGCCAGCCGCGACGCCACCACAAGCACCGTCCGCGAGGCCGGTCCGCTCGACATCCTGGTCGTCAATGCCGGGGTCGCCATGATCGGCGACCCGACCGAGATGGACCCGGACCAGGTCGACCGGATGATCGACATCAACATCCGCAGCCCCTACCACGCCTCCGTCGAAGCGTCGAAGACCATGCGGGACGGCGGGCGCATTGTCCTGATCGGCTCGGTCAACGGCGACCGCGTGCCCTTCGCCGGAGCGGCCGCCTACGGCATGACCAAATCCGCCCTGCAGAGCATGGCGCGGGGCCTGGCCCATGATTTCGGTCCACGCGCGATCACCGTGAACGTGGTCCAGCCGGGCCCGATCGATACCGACATGAACCCGGCCGACGGCCCCATGAGCGAGATGATCAAGCCGATGCTCGCGCTCAAGCGCTACGGCACGGCCACGGAGATCGCCGGCATGGTCGCCTATCTGGTCGGTCCGGAGGCCGGCTACGTGACCGGCGCCATGCACACAATCGACGGCGGCATGGGCGCCTGATGCTGCGTTGCAGCGGATAAGGACTGCTTGATCAGGAGGCGGAAGGCGCTACGGTTTCCGAACCATGACCGCTTCTTCCGCCTCCACTCTGATCTCTCGAAGTGCCCTGAGCACCGTTGCCGGGCTGTTTCTGCAGCAGGTCCGCCGAGGCCCCGGCCGGCCCGCGGTCCAGACCCGGGACGCCACCCTCTCCTATGCCGATCTAAGCGATCGCGCCCGCCGTCTGTCGGCGGTCCTGGAAGCCAGGGGCATCGGCCCCGGCGACCGGATCGCGATCCTGTCGGAGAACCGGGCCGAGTATCTGGAGGCCTATCTCGCCGCCGCCATGACCGGCGCCATCCTGGCCTGCCAGAACTGGCGGCTGTCGACGGCCGAGCTGACCCACTGCCTGGGCCTGGTGGAGCCGTCGCTGGTCCTGGTGTCCGAGCGCCATGCCGATAAGCTGGCGGAGGTCGACGGCTACGCCGACACGTCCCTGGTGCTGGGCGCGGCCTACGAGGCGGCCCTGGCGGCGGCCGAACCCTCTCCCCTTTCGGCGCTGGAGGATCTCGAACCCGAGGCGCCGCTGCTGATTCTCTACACCTCCGGCACCACAGGCCTGCCCAAGGGGGCGGTGATCAGCCACCGCGCCCAGATCATCCGCAACATGGTCACCCGCGCCGAGTTCTCCATCGATGCCGCCGACAGCTTCGTCGCCTGGTCGCCGATGTACCACATGGGGGCCGCCGACAACTCCATCGGCACCCTGATGGCCGGCGGCAAGGTCATCGTCGTCGACGGCTTCGACCAGGGCCATCTGGCCGAGGTGGTCCGCACCGAGCCGATCGGCTGGCTGCTGCTGATGCCCGGCATGGTCGGCGGCTTCGCGACCGAGATCGAGCAGCGCGGCGTCACGCCGAAGGGCATCAAGGTCTGCGGCGTCATGGCCGACCTGGTCCCACCGGCGGAGATCGCCCGCATCACCCGCCTGCTCGACGCCCCCTATGCCAACACCTTCGGCGCGACCGAGACCGGTTGCCCGCCTTGCTCGTCCTCGCTGATCCCGGTGGGGGTGGCGCCCACCAGCCTGTCGAAGGAGCAGAGCATCTTCTGCGAGGTGCGGCTGGTCGATCCGGACGGCGCCGAGGTCGAGGACGGCGTGCCCGGCGAGCTCGCCATGCGCGGCCCGACCCTGTTCAGCGGCTACTGGCGCAACGAGAAGACCAACCTGTCCGACTTCCGCGACGGCTGGTTCCACATGGGCGACGTGTTCCGCCGCAACCCGGACGGCAGTCTCGATTTCGTCGACCGGGTCAAATACCTGATCAAATCGGGCGGCGAGAATATCTATCCGGCCGAGATCGAGCGGGTGATCCTGGCGGACCCGCGGGTGATCGACGCCGCCGTGGTCCGCCGGCCGGACGCCAAATGGGGCGAGGTGCCCATCGCCTTCGTCGCGCGCCGGGACGACGCGCTGACCGACGCCGATCTCTACGTCCGCTGCCGGGCCGAACTGGCCGGCTACAAGCAGCCCAAGGGCATCCATTTCATCGCGATGGAGGACTTCCCGCGCTCCGCGTCGGGCAAGATCCAGCGCCACGAACTCGAGAAGCGGCTGCCGGCCGCCGACTGAAGATTCCATCTGGAGGAAACAGCATGAGCGCCAAAGCAGCGCCGACGACCAGCATCGCCACCCATACCAACGACGACATCTACATCCGCGACAAGAGCCTCTGCAGCGAGCTGATCGGCAAGCTGACCTTCACCGAGATGATTGTCTTCCAGATGCTGGGCCGGGTGCCGAGTGCCGCCGAGACCGCGATGATCGACGCCTGTTTCGTCACCCTGATGGAGCACGGGCTGACCCCCAGCGCCCTGGCAACGCGGCTGATCTATTCCAGCGCGCCCGAGGCGATGCAGGCGGGCGTGGCGGCCGGGCTGATGGGCGTGGGCAGCGTCTTCGTCGGGACCATGGAGGGCAATGCCAAGCTGCTGCTGGAAATCGTCGAGGATCCCGCCGGCATCGACGCGGCGGCACAGCGCATCGCCGAGGAGCACCGCGCGGCCCGCAAGCCCCTACCCGGCTTCGGCCACCACCTGCACAAGCCGGACGACCCGCGCCCGATCCGCCTGTTCGCCCTGGCCGAGGAGCACGGCCAGTCCGGCACATATATCGCCGCGCTGAAATCGCTGAGTGCCGCCATCGACAAGGTCTACGGCAAGCACATCACGATCAACGCCACCGGTGCGATCGCGGCGGTGCTGCTGGATTGCGGCGTGCCGGCGGAGATCCTGCGCGGCTTCGCCCTGATTACCCGCTGCGCCGGCCTGGTCGGCCATGTCCGCGAGGAGCAGGAGAAGCCGTCGATGCGCACGATCTGGGAGACGTCGGAGGAAGCGATTCCGTACGACGGGACCATCCCGGGGGCCTGAGCCGAGGCGGCCCCAACTCCCGTCGTCCTGATGCAAATCAGGACCAAGCCCCTGGCGCCGGTGCATCTCGGACCCCGGCGCCGGTGCACCGCAGATCCTGACGTGCGTCAGGATGACGGGAGTGGGTGTTTTTTTTTCCGGAACCTCCTCCGCCTTTTCACTCCCCGGATTTATTCCGGGGTGAGGCGTCAGATCGCTTTCCGGTTCGAAGAACACGCACGGCACGAACCTAGCCCCGGAATAAATCCGGGGATGGGAACCGAAAACTACTCCACCCGGCAGCCAATGCGTTCGATCGCGTCGTAGACCACGATGGTTTCGCCCACGTTCATGGTCACCCAGCAGTCGTCCCACTGCTTGCGGGTCTTCGCCTCGACCTGGACCGCGTTGATGCCGTCCTCGTTGACGAAGGTGATCTCGTCGCTGTCGCCGGCGGAGACCTTCAGATAGTCCTTCGACCAGAACTTGATGCGCAGGTTCGCCTCGGTCGAGCTCTCGTTGCGCACGTAGATGGTCGAGGTCGGCGGCCCCGGCGGCTGCTCGTCCTCGCCACAGGCGACCAGCCCGAGACAGGCGGCCAGCACGATCAATGGTTTTCTAATCATGGCGCGAACCGTGCGGGATTCTGCGCCGTAGGGCAAGCCCTTCCGCCGCCTCGCCTATTCGACAGTCCTCGCATGGGTAAGTTCGGCCAGATCGGCAGGCGAATTGACGTTGAGGAACGGGTCGTGCGGCACGTCGGCCCAGGACGCGATGGCCCGTGGCCGCGCCGAAGCGAAGGCGTCGACCTTGCGGACCCCGTCCTGCTCCAAAGCCGCCCGCAGCGGGCCGATCAGGCCGACGGGCCAGAGCCCGGCCACCGGATGCACCCGGCCGCCCGACGCCGCACAGGCGATCTCCGCCGCCTCGCCCGCCAGCGCCGTGAGCAACCGGTCGACCAGATCGCGCGGCAGGTAGGGCGTATCGACGGGCACGGTGGCGACCCACGACCAGCCCGCCGCCTCGGCATGCTCCAGCCCGGCGAGTATCCCCGCCAGCGGCCCCGGATGGCCGGCCACCGTGTCGGCGATCACCGGCAGCCGATAGGCGGCGAACCGGTGCGGATCGCCGTTGGCGTTCAGCGCCAGCCCGCCGACCTGGCCCTCCAGCCGATCGATCACCCGCTGCAGCAGGCTGCGCCCGCCGAGCTCGACGAGGCCTTTGTCGCCGCCGCCCATGCGCCGCGCCAGTCCGCCGGCCAGGATGACGCCGAGCACGTCTTCGTGTGACCGGGGCGGCTCCACCGGGGATTGGGCGCGGTTTCGCGTTTGCGTTGCAGGGTCCATGGTCAAAATCTGGGGAGGCCGGTTGGTCCATTCAACGCGCCCCCCTTTCGATCCCGTTATTCTGGTCGTATATATCGGGGATGATGACCGATACCTCGACTTCTTCGATCCTGTCGCCCCCGGCGCCCGCGCCTTTGATTGACCCGTTCCAGCGGGCGATCTCCTATCTACGGGTCTCGGTGACCGACCGCTGCGACTTCCGCTGCGTCTATTGCATGGCGGAGAACATGACCTTCCTGCCGAAGAAGGACGTTCTGTCGCTGGAGGAGCTGGACCGGCTGTGCGGCGCCTTCGTCGATCTCGGCGTGAAGAAGCTGCGGCTGACCGGCGGCGAGCCGCTGGTGCGGCGCGACATCATGTGGCTGATCCGCCGCCTCGGCGCCCGCCTGGACGGCGGCGGCCTGGAGGAGCTGACGATCACCACCAATGCCAGCCAGCTCTCCCGCTTCGCCGACGACCTGGCGGCCTGCGGGGTGAAGCGGCTGAACGTGTCGATCGACACGCTGCATCCGGACAAGTTCCGCGCCATCACCCGCTGGGGCGACATCAACAAGGTCATGGCCGGGCTCGACGCCGCCGACCGGGCCGGCATCGCCGTCAAGATCAACGCCGTGGCGCTGAAGGGCGTGAACGACGACGAGCTCGGCGACATGCTGCAGTGGTGCGGCGACCGGGGCTACGACATGACCGTGATCGAGGTCATGCCGATGGGCGATATCGGCGGCGAGGACCGGCTCGACCAGTACCTGCCACTCTCGGCGGTGCGCGCGCGGCTGGCCCAGCGCTTCACCCTGACCGACATTCCGTACAAGACCGGCGGGCCGGCGCGCTACGTGTCGGTGGCGGAGACCGGTGGCCGGCTCGGCTTCATCACGCCGCTGACCCATAATTTCTGCGAGAGCTGCAACCGGGTGCGGCTGACCTGCACCGGCACCCTGTACATGTGTCTCGGCCAGGACGACGCGGCCGACCTGCGCGAACCGCTGCGGAACAGCGAGAGCGACGGGGCGCTGCACGACGCGATCCGCGAGGCGATCACCCGCAAGCCCAAGGGTCACGACTTCATCATCGACCGCCGCCACCGCGGCCCGGCCGTCTCCCGGCACATGAGCGTGACGGGGGGGTGAGGGGTTCACCCCTCCTCCATTTCCAGTCTTCCCGGGCTCGCCCCGGGATCGAGACAGGCAGCAGCCGGACACTCCGGAGCTTACCCTCAACCGCTCCATCACGCTGATGGCTGGGCCCCGGCACAGTCCCGGATTAAATCCGGGACGGGGAGAGCGAGAGGGGTAGAGCCCCATGCCCTGTGACCCGTTCCCCCAAATGACCTCGCCCTGAGCAGCCCCGCAGGGGCGTGTCGAAGGGTCCTCTAGTGCTCACCGGCCCTTCGACACGTCCCCCGGCTGATGCCGGGGTCCTGCTCGGGGCGAGGTCAGAATCTCACTTGATCTCGATCTGATGCGCGTAGCTGCGGCCGTCGCTGACCGTGAGCTGCTCGAAACCCAGCAGCGCCAGGAGGTCGAGGAAGGTGTACTGACCCTCCGGATCGAGATCCCGGAACACCGGCGTCGCCCGCGCCGTCGCCGTCAGCAGGGCGAGCACGGCCCGCGCCCGGTACAGGGTGTCCATCCGGCCGTCCTCCAGGGCGATCAGGATTGCCTTCTCGGCGTCGCGCCCCTTGGCGAAGAACGCCATCTGCGGCGCATAACCCTTCTCCTGGGCGCCCGCCGCCATGCCGGTCACGAAGCCCAGCCGCCGCGCCCGGTCCGAATCGCGAAGCTTCTGGATCCGCGCCCGGTAGGCCTCCGTGGAGGTGATCTTCGGGTAGTAGTAGCCCTCGTGCCGGTCGTCCGCCGCGGCCGATGCGGAGCCGACGAAAGCCAGGCTCAGGACCAGGATCGGAGCGGCGAGAAACGCGATGCGCATGGAGGTCTCCAGATCGTCCGCCGCCCTGCCGGGGCGACCGGAACATGAGGGAAGAGACACGCGGATTGTGGGGTGCGCGTGCTCCCCGGTTTCGCCTATGGTGCCGCCGAACCGCAAGATGGGTAAACCGCAGAGTGGGTTAACCATGCGGCGGGCGACGGAGAAAAGCTGTGACAGCCGGAACACAGAGTATGGCGCTCGCCTTCGTGGCCGCCAACACGGACGAGGCGAAAGAGGCACAGAAGATCCTGTGCCGGCGCTACGGCAGCGTGGCGCCGACCCGGGCCGACGTGATCGTGGCCCTGGGCGGCGACGGCTACATGCTGGAGACCCTGCGCGCCGCCATCGGCGCCGGCAAGCCGATCTACGGCATGAACCGGGGCACCGTCGGCTTCCTGATGAACGAGTTCCGCGAAGAAGGTCTGATCGAGCGCCTGCAGAAGGCCCAGCCGGTCACCCTGCACCCGCTGCGGATGCATGCCACTTGCCGCGACGGCACGCGGGTCGAGGGCCTGGCGATCAACGAGGTCTCGCTGTTCCGCGCCTCGGCTCAGGCGGCGAAGATTCGGATCTCGGTCGACGGCCGCGAGCGGCTGGCCGAGCTGGTCTGCGACGGCGTGCTGGTGGCGACCCCGGCCGGCTCCACCGCCTATAACCTCTCGGCCCACGGCCCGATCATCCCGCTCGGCGCCAATGTGCTGGCCCTCACCCCCATCAGCGCCTTCCGCCCGCGACGCTGGCGCGGTGCGCTGCTGCCGCGTGGTGCGGTCATCCATTTCGAGACCATCCGGCCGGAGAAGCGCCCGATCAACGCGGTCGCCGACGTCATGGAGGTGCATGACGTGGTGGAAGTGGAGGTCCGCGAGGACCGCGACGTGGAGCTCACCGTGCTCTACGACCCGGAACACAATCTTGAGGAACGCGTCTTGATGGAGCAGTTCGCCCCATGACCTCGAATACGAATACCGCCGCCCCGAACACCGCAGACATTCTGATCATCGGCGGCGGCATGGCCGGTGCGTCGGCCGGGTATTTCATGGCCGATGACGCCAAGGTGATCTTGCTCGAGCGCGAGAGCCAGCCCGGCTACCACACCACCGGCCGCTCGGCGGCGCTGTTCTTCGAGAACTACGGCAATGCGACCATCCGCAAGCTGAACAAGGCGACCCGGCCGTTCCTGGAGAGCCCGCCGGAGGGTTTCGCTGCCGACCCACTAATGACGCCGCGGGGCGCGGTCGCCGTCGCCACCGAAGACCTTCTCGATACCCTCGCCCACGAGCTCGAGCAGTCACCGAGCATGGAGCGGGTCGACGGTAAGGTCCTGTTCGAGATCGCCCCCTATCTCGACCCTGACCGGATCGTCGCCGGCGCCTATGAGGCGGGCGCGATGGATATGGACGTGCACGCCATCCTGCAGGGCTTCCTGCGCGGCCTGCGGGCCAAGGGCGGGCGTGTGGTCACCGATGCCGAGGTCATGGGCATGACCCGCACCGACGGCGCCTGGACCGTCGAGACCCGTGCTGGCAGCTTCAGCGCGCCGGTCGTGGTCAATGCCGCCGGCGCCTGGTGCGACGTGGTCGGCGAAATGGCGGGGGCCTCCCCGATCGGCCTGATCCCGAAGCGGCGCACCGCCTTCACCTTCGACGTGGCGCTGCGCGACGGCACCACCGCTGATCCGTCGCGCTGGGCAATGGCCGATCTGTGCGACGAATCCTGGTACGTGCGCCCGGAAGGCGGGCGGATGATGGGCAGCCCGGCCGACGAGATCCCGTCAGCCCCGACCGACGCCCAGCCGGAGATCGAGGACGTCGCCATGGCCATCGACAAGATCCAGACCGACACCCTGTTCGTCATCAGCCGGCCGCACTCGACCTGGGCGGGCCTGCGCAGCTTTGTCGCCGACAAGTCGCCGGTGGTGGGCTTCGCGCCGTCGGCGGAGGGTTTCCTGTGGGTCGCGGGCCAGGGCGGCTACGGCATCCAGACCAGTGCCGCCATGGGCCGCTTCAGCGCCGCCCTGGCGCTCGGCCACGACGTGCCGGAGGACATGGTAAAACTCGGCCTCACCAGGGAAGAACTGGCGCCGGACCGGCCGGGGCTGGGTGTGAAGTCTAGCGGCTAGCCGCTAAACCCATTCTGTTCGCTCCCCGGTTTTATTCCGGGGCCTACGCTTCGGTTTGGCCGGGTCCGAAGAAACCTTCTCGGAACCTTGCGTCGGACGGGTCGGCCCCGGAATAAATTCGGGGAGTGATGGAAAGGCGAGATAACCTTCGCCTCACATCACCGCGAACGCCCGCAGCAGCGCGAAGACCGACGCTATGCCCAGGGCGGCCATAGTCAGGGCCATGCCGACGACACGGCCGCCCAGGCTCTCGTTCTCGCGGCTGATGTTCGCGCTGTGGATCACCCGGCCGACCACCAGGCAGACGCCGACGAGATGGACGATCCAGAGGGAGACGCTCTGCATCTCCAGCAGGATCATCAGGATCAGCACCAGCGGCACGAACTCGATGAAATTGCCGTGGGCACGGATGCGGCGCTTGAGAAGCATGTCGCCGCCATCCCCCAGCGCGGTCTTCACCGCACCCCGGCGCAGCACCACCCGCACCGTCAGCACCAGAAAGACAAGGCCGAGAAGTCCCGCATAGGCCGCTGTGATCATCGCTCGATCTCCGGACAGGGTTGGGGTGCAGAACCTAAGTGGGGCTGCCATGGGCGGATCAAGCGGCGAATTCGACGGCGTGACGCCTTCGGGTCACTTTTCGTCCGATCCCGGCTTCGCATCGCCCCCTTCCCTGGTGCAGACTTCCGGACAATTGGGAGGAACCGGGCGATGGCGGAATATTCGGTCTTCTCGCTGATCCGCGAGGGGCTCACGGGGCATAAGGGCTGGATCCGCGCCTGGCGCGATCCGGATCCGAAGCCGTCCTACGACGTCATCATCATCGGCGGCGGCGGCCATGGGCTGGCGACCGCCTATTACCTGGCCCGCAACCACGGCATCACCAATGTCGCCGTGGTCGAGAAGGGCTGGATCGGCGGCGGCAATGTCGGGCGCAACACCACCATCGTGCGCTCCAACTACATGCTCGACGGCAACGCCCATTTCTACGAGCACTCCCTGAAGCTCTGGGAGAGCCTGTCGCGAGACCTGAACTACAACGTGATGTTCAGCCAGCGCGGCGTGCTCAACCTCGCCCATTCCGACGGGCAGATGGACGCCTATGCACGGCGCGGCAACCTGATGCGGCTGAACGGCATCGATGCCGAACTACTGGACCGCGACGGCGTGCGCAGGCTCTACCCGCATCTCGACTATTCCAAGGAGGCCCGCTGGCCGATCTATGGCGGGCTGCTGCAGGCGCGCGGCGGCACCGCCCGGCACGACGCGGTCGCCTGGGGCTTCGCCCGCGGTGCGGACCGGCGCGGGGTCGACATCCTGCAGAACTGCGAGGTCACCGGCTTCGAGCGCGACGGCGACCGGATCACCGGGGTGAAGACCAGCCGCGGCACCATCGGCTGCGGGCGGGTCGGCATGGCCGTCGCCGGCAACACCTCGCGGGTCGCGTCCATGCTGGGGTGGAAGCTGCCGATCGAGTCGCACGTGCTCCAGGCCTTCGTGTCGGAGCCGCTGAAGCCGCTGATCGACGGGGTGATCACCTACGGCGCCGGCCATTTCTACATCAGCCAGTCGGACAAGGGCGGGCTGGTGCTGGGCGGCGACATCGATTTCCACAACTCCTACGCCCAGCGCGGCAACCTGCCGGTGGTCGAGGACGTGATGGCCAACGGCCTGGCGATGATGCCGCACCTGTCGCGGGTGCGGATCCTGCGGAGCTGGGGCGGCATCATGGACATGTCGATGGACGGCAGCCCGATCATCTCCAAGACGCCGTTCGACAACCTCTATCTCAACGCCGGCTGGTGCTATGGCGGGTTCAAGGCGACCCCCGGCTCGGGCTACGCCTTCGCCCATACCATCGCCCATGACGCCCCGCACGAGACCAACCGGGAGATGGGGCTGGAGCGGTTCGAGACCGGACACCTGCTGGACGAGGGCGGCAAGGGGCCGACCCCGAAGCTGCATTGAGGGGCGCACGAGCATGATCCGGATCACCTGCCCCCATTGCGGCCCGCGCGACCAGGCGGAGTTCTCCTATGCCGGCGACGCGACCAAGACCCGCCCGGCCGATCCCGCCACGGCGAGTGCCGCCGACTGGCACGACTACGTCTATCTGCGCGACAACCCGTCCGGCCCGCATCTGGAGTTCTGGCACCACATCCACGGCTGCCGACGCTATGTGAAGGTGCTGCGCGACGTGACCAGCCACGAGGTTCTGGCCTGCGGCTGGCCGGATGCGGACCTGGAGCCCCAAGATCTGGAGAGGGCCCGATGATCTTCGGCCGCCTCAAGGACATCAACGCCTGCCGCTTGCCGACCGGCGGGGAGATCGACCGCCGCCGCGCCCTGTCCTTCCGCTTCGACGGCAAGAGCTACACGGGATACGCCGGCGACACGCTGGCCTCGGCCCTGCTCGCCAACGGGGTGACCCTGGTCGGGCGTAGCTTCAAGTATCACCGGCCGCGCGGCATCTTCACCGCCGGGCCGGAGGAGCCGAATGCCCTGGTCGAGCTGCGCCGTGGCGGCCGGCAGGAGCCGAACACGCGGGCCACCATGGCCGAGCTGTTCCACGGACTGGAGGCGACGAGCCAGAACCGCTGGCCCTCCCTCGCCCTGGACGCGATGGAGCTCAACGACCTCGCCGGCCGCTTCCTGGTCGCCGGCTTCTACTACAAGACCTTCATGGGCTTTCCCGGCTGGCACTTCTACGAGAAGCGCATCCGCGCCGCCGCCGGCATGGGCCGGGCCACCACCGAGCGCGATCCCGACACCTACGAGCGGATGTCGGCCCATTGCGACGTGCTGGTGGTCGGCGGCGGGCCGAGCGGGCTGGCCGCGGCGCTCACCGCCGGACGCAGCGGCGCGCGGGTGATCCTGGTGGAAGAGACCGACGGGCTCGGCGGGCGGCTGCGCTCGGAGCGCGAGACCATCGGCGGCGTGCCCGCCATGCGCTGGGTGACGCAGGCCCGGGCCGAGCTGGAGAGCCTGGCGGAGGTCCGCATCCTCACCCGAACCACCGCCTTCGGCTATTACGACGACAATATGATCGGCGCGGTGGAGCGGGTCTCCGACCACCTGCCGGTCCCGCCGCCCCACGTGCCGCGCCAGCGCCTCTGGCATATCCGCGCCGGACGGGTCGTGCTGGCGACCGGCGCGATCGAGCGACACATCGCCTTCCCGCATAACGACCGGCCCGGCGTGATGCTGGCCGGGGCCGTGCGCACCTACCTTCACCGCTTCGCCGTGCGTCCGGGCCGCCGGGCCTTGGTCGTCGCGAACAACGACGACGGCTACCGCACCGCGCTGGACCTGCACACCGCCGGGGTCGAGGTCATGCGGGTGGTCGACACCCGCCCGGCCGGCTCCAGCGCCTGGCGCGACCGCTGCGCCGCCGCCGGGATCGAGATCCTCGACAACGCGGCGGTGACGAAGGTGCATGGCCGGCTCGCCGTGATTGGCTGCGACATCGCCCGGCTGGACGATCTGTCCCGACCGGTGTTCGAGCCCTGCGACCTGCTGGCGGTCTCGGGTGGGTGGAGCCCTGCCGTGCATCTGCACACCCATGCCCTGGGGAAGATCGACTGGGACGCCGGTCTGGCCGCCTTCGTGCCCGGAGTCGCGCGCCAGGCCCATGTCTCGGTCGGGGCCGCGCGCGGCGCCTACAGCCTCGCCGCCTGCCTGACAGACGGGTTCAAGGCCGGGGCCGGGGCGGCGGAGGCGGCCGGCTTTGCCGCCGGCGCGCTGCCCGACACGCCGACCACCGACGAGCCCCGCCAGCGGCCCTTGCAGGCGTTCTGGGCGACCGGCACCGGCAAGAAACGGTTCGTCGACCTGCAGGACGACGTCACCGCCGACGACATCACCCTGGCTCACCGGGAGGGCTTCGTGTCGGTGGAGCACCTGAAACGCTACACGACCCTGGGCATGGGGACGGACCAGGGCAAGACCTCCAACATCATCGGCCATGCGCTGATGGCGGAGGCGCGGGGCGAGCCGATCCCGCAGGTCGGCACCACCCGCTTCCGCCCGCCCTACACCCCCGTCGCCATGGGCGCCTTTGCCGGCGGCGACCGGGGACGCCATCACCGGCCGGAGCGGCGCTCGGCCATGCATGACTGGCACGCCGCCAACGGCGCCACCTTCGTGGAGGCCGGACACTGGCTGCGGCCGCAATACTACCTCGCCCCCGGGGAGACCGGCGGCAAGGCGGCGATGGACAGGGCGATCGCCGAGGAGGTCACCGCCGTCCGCAATGCCGTCGGGCTGGTGGACGTCTCCACCCTGGGCAAGATCGACATCCAGGGACCGGATGCGGGCGAGCTGCTGAACCGGCTCTACGCCAACGGCTTCAAGACGCTGGCGGTCGGCAAGGCGCGCTACGGGCTGATGCTGCGCGAAGACGGGATCGTCTATGACGACGGCACCACCTCGCGGCTGGGCGAAACCCACTACCTGATGACCACCACCACCGCTCATGCCGGCGACGTGATGGCGCTGATCGAGTGGTACCTGCAGGTGGTCTGGCCGGAGCTGGACGTCCATGCCTGCTCGGTCACCGAGCAGTGGGCCGCCATGGCGCTGGCCGGACCGAAGGCGCGCGACGTGCTCTCGGCGGTGGTGGAGCCCGGCACCGACGTGTCGGACGCCGCCCTGCCCTTCATGGGGGTGATGAACACGGTGATCGCCGGGGTGCCGGTGCGGATCTTCCGGAT
This sequence comes from Candidatus Endolissoclinum sp., assembly GCA_965228445.1. Taxonomy (GTDB): domain Bacteria; phylum Pseudomonadota; class Alphaproteobacteria; order Thalassobaculales; family Thalassobaculaceae; genus Thalassobaculum. Next base: position 1,400,347 of record OZ245813.1, read on the forward strand.
CAGCTTCTCCGGCGAGCTCAGCTACGAAATCAACGCCCCGGCCGATTGGGGCGCGCGGGTCTGGGAGGCGCTGATCGAGGCCGGAGAGCCGCACGGCCTGCGCCCCTACGGCACCGAGGCCATGGCGATCCTGCGCATCGAGAAGGGCCACGTCACCCATGCGGAGCTCGATGGACGCGCGACGCTCGACGATGCCGGCATGGGGCGGATGGCGAGCAATAAGAAATGGTTCGTGGGCAGCGGCATGCTGGACAAGCCGGCGTATACCGACCCGGCGCGACCGAGACTGGTCGGACTGGTGCCGGTCGATGGCAAGACGCGGATTCCCGCCGGCTCCATCCTGGTCGCCGATCCGGCCGCCCCGGTGCCGCCGGGCGCGCTCGGCCCCGACAAGCTCGGCCATGTCTCTTCCAGCGCCTATCTGTCGCCCACAGTGGGTCATCCGATCGCGCTCGGCTTCGTGTCAGGGGGATTGGCGCGCAAGGGCGAGACGGTCTGGGCGGTCTTCCCGCTGCGGAAGCTGCAGATCGAGGTGCGGATCACCGATCCGGTCTTCGTCGATCCCGAGGGAGGAAAGCTGCGTGGCTGAGACACCGACCCTGCCGCCGCGGCTGTCGCCGTTCGCCGGTCTGTTCGCCGATACGGTCAGCGACGCGCCGGCCGCCGTGACCCTCGCCGCGCGGGTGATGGATCAGGTGCAGATCGACTGCCGGCCGGATCGGCTCGCCGCCATCGCCCTGCCGCTGCCGGCGCCCGGACGGGCGGTGTCGGTGGACGGGTTGCGGCTGCTCAGTCTGGCGCCGGGGCGTTGGATGGCGCTCTCGGCCGGGCCGGGCGATCTGATGGCGCTGCTGCAGGAGCGCTGCCCGCGATCGGGCGCCGCCCTGGTCGATCAGAGTCACGGAAGGGCAACCCTGCGCCTGGCGGGCCCGCGGGCGCGCGACGTGCTGGCCTCGGGGACCGGGATCGACCTGCATCCGCGCGGCTTCGCCGAGGAGCGAGTGGCCTCCACCGCACTGTTCCATGTGCCGGTGACCCTGGACCGGCGGCTGGGCTCGGCGACCTTCGACATCCATATGGCGCGCGGCTACGCCCACAGCCTGGCAGAACGGCTGATCGCGGCGGCGCGGCAATACGGGATCGCGGTGGGAGCGTAGAGGGGCCGGGACCCGGCGGATGCGGGGGAAGACTGATCCTGACCTGCGTCAGGATGACGGGAGCCTTTAGACCGTTCCCCCACCATCATCCTGACGCAAGTCGGGATCAAGCCACAGCAGCCGTCCGGGACGGCTCCGGACCAAGCCCGGAGCGCGCCGGACCTGCCTGGGGTGATGTCGGCCTATGGGGACGGTCACGCCGCCCGGGCGGCCGCCTTGTCGGTCGGGACGTAGATGCCGCGCAGGCCCTGGGCGGCGGCGAACTTGTCGGACACGCCAAGCACCGTCTCGGCGCCGCCGAGGAACAGGTGACCGTCGGCCGGCATGATCCCGGCGATGCGGGCCAGGATCTCCGCCTTGGTCGCGTGATCGAAGTAGATCAGCACGTTGCGGCAGAACACCACGTCGAACTGGCCGAGCGCGCGCGGGTTGTCCAGCAGGTTGAACTCGCGAAACGTCACCTTGTTCTTGATGTCGGCCTTCAGGTGCCAGGCCTCGCCCTTCTGCTCGAAATACTTCACCAGCATGGTGATCGGCAGGCCGCGCTGGACCTCGAACTGGGAGTATTCGGCCTTGCGGGCGCGCTCCAGGATGGTCTTGGAGATGTCGGTGCCGACGATCTCCAGGCGCCATCCGGCGACCTTGGGGCCGAGCTCGTTGAACAGCATGGCCAGCGAATAGGGCTCCTGTCCGCTGGAACAGGCCGCACACCAGATGCGGATCCGCTTGGAGGCGGCGTTGCGCTCCATCAGGGTCGGAAGGACGGTGTCGCGGAACTGATCGAACGGCCGCTGGTCGCGGAAGAACAGGGTCTCGTTCGTCGTCATCGCGTCGAGCACGTCGCTGACCAGGGCGGCGGACGGCATCTGCCGGATCTTGGTCAGAACCTCGGCCGCATCGTTCATCCCGTGCTTGCGGGCGATCGGCGCCAGGCGGTTCTCAACAAGATAGGCCTTCTCGGCCGTGATGACGATTCCGGCCTTGGTTTTGAGAAATCCGATAAAATGCTCGAAATCGGCTTTATTCATGGCGACCCCCTGGACGCTGGAGTTGCGGATCAGGCGGCGGAGCGAAGGCCCACGGTCGCGAACTTCGTGGCGAGAATGTCCTCGTCGAAGGGCTTCATGATGTATTCGTCGGCACCGGCCCAAAGAGCGCGGCTGATCTTCGCCATGTCGTTCTCGGTGGTGCAGAACACCACCTTGGGCTCCTTGCCGTTCGGCATCTTGCGAAGGCTTTCCAGGAAATCGATGCCCTGCATCTGCGGCATGTTCCAGTCGAGCAGGATCGCTTCCGGCATGGGATTGGCGTTCACGTAGTCGAGGGCGTCGGTGCCGTCGGCGGCCTCCGCGACCTCGTAGCCGAACTTCTCCACGATGCGGCGGGCGACTTTGCGCACGACCGAGGAATCATCGACGATCAGACAGATTGGCATGACAAAACCTCCGGCAATCGGGAGCGGTCGCCCCGAACAAACAGTCAGAAAGTGAGAACCTCGGAGACGTCCAGCAGGACCAGCAGTTCGCCTTCGAGCTTGTGGATCCCGTTGGAGACCTCACGCAGCTTGGCGGACATGGTGGCCGGATGCGGGTCGATCGCGGCGTCGTTGATGTTCAGGACGTCGCCGACCTCGTCCACAACCAGGCTGTAGAGGTCACCCTTGTACTCGACGACCACGTTCATGTGGTGGTCGGTGTCGGATTTCGGCATCGACAGGCGGGTGCGCAGGTCGACGGCGGTGACGATGCGGCCGCGCAGGTTCAGCGAGCCACGGATCACGTCGAGCGACAGCGGCACGCGGGTCACCGGCTGCGGGCCGATGATGTCCTCCACGTCGAGCACCGGAATGCCGAAGCTCTGCTTGCCGACCTTGACGGTAACGAACTGGACGACGTCCGCCAGGGTCATGGCGTTCCCTGCGTCGCTGGCCTGCGGAGTGAGCGCATTCATGGTCGGTCTCCTGTTCGGCGGAACTGTCCGCTTCGTTCTAAGGGGACTCTATCGGCGAGACCCGAAGGAAAGGTTAACAGCGAAAATTTTATCGGTGCAGGCTCAATGACCGGTCTCGCGCTTCTTGATGCGCGCCAGACCCGGCAGCATTTCGCCCTTGATGAACTCGATCCGCTTCATGGGCGCGCCGCCGCGCGACGGGAAGCGCTCGGCCCAGAGCTTCATCTTCACGGTCAGTCCGCACAGCACGGCGGCGAGCGACACATGGTGGTCGCGCACGAAGTCTCGGAAGTTCTCGAAGGCGTGCGGGTCGATGTCGTCCCACAGTTTCTGGGACCGCTGGTCGAACATGTCGAACCGTCCGACCAGGCTGGTCGAGATGTCGGTCAGGTCGCTGGCGATCTCGGAGATCACCCGCTGGTTGGCCGGATCGGAGCGGACCTGGAAGTTGTCCTGCAGGTCGTTCATCCAGTCGATCATGTCGGGGATCGCGCCGGTCACCTCGTCCAGGGCGTCGCGGAAATAGCTCAGGCTGAGGAACACGTCGCCGCATTCCTCCAGGAACTTCGGTACGTCCTCGAGCTCGATCTTCAGGGTGTCGGCCAGTTCCTTCAGCGCCCGCATCGCGTCCTCGCGGTTGGGCTTGCGAACCAGGTCGATCAGTTCGCTGGCCTCCGAGGCGTCCTGCTGCTGGCCGTAGATCTTCATGATCAGCGGCCGGGTGAAGGAGGCCATGTATTCCGACAGCTCGGCCCGTTTCTCGGCCGACAGGTTCAGGGCCTCGGTGCCGGTGAAGTCAACGTTGATGCGGCGCAGCTCGATGCGCAGGGAGAACACGTCGAAGCTCTCGAGCTCGGCCAGCCGGCGCAGGACCTCGACGTCCTCCTCCAGGGCCTTGGGATCCTGGGTGAAGAACTGCGGGATCTCGTCGATCCGGATCTGGCCGCTGCCGATGCCGTCGCCGCGGAACAGTTCCAGCACGCTCTCCAGATGAGCGTTCTTGATCATCGTCGCCTTCTTCAGCCCGAGGGTCTGAAGCGGGACGTCATGCAGCGGCAGGGCGTAGAGTCGGTCGACCGCAGCTTCCGAGGCGCCGAAATCGTAAGTTCTGGGAGCGGTAGCGTCCATCTGCACAGCGTCGACCATGGTGTCCTCCAGGAATTGGAGGAACTCTAGGCCGACACTGTAAAGAACCGGTTAATCATATCCCCTGAGGCGATCAGGTTTCGCCCCAGATATCCTTGGCGACCTCGACGATGAAACCGAGCTTCCGCCACTGCTCCTCCTCGGAGAGGATGTTGCCCTCCTCGGTCGAGGCGAAACCGCATTGCGGGCTGAGGCAGAACTGGTCGAGTGCGGCGAACTTCGACGCCTCCTCAACCCGGGCATGGACCCCGTCGCGGTCCTCCAGCTCGCCGAACTTGGACGTCACCAGGCCGAGCACGACCTTCTTCTTGCCCTTGGGCAGGAAGCGCAGCGGCTCGAATCCGCCGGCCCGCTCCGTGTCGTATTCCAGGAAGTAGCCGTCATAGTCCAGCTCGCCCAGCAGCATCTCGGCGACCGGCTCGTAGCCGCCCTCGGAGATCCAGCTGGACCGGAAATTGCCGCGGCAGACATGGGTGGTGATCGCCATGTCGGCGGGCTTGGCCTTCAGCGCATGGGCGATCATGCCGGCATAGGCGGCCTTCAGCGCGTCCGGGTCCTCGCCGCGGTCGCGCACCGCCTGCCGCTCCTTCTCCGAGCAGAGATAGGCCCAGACCGTGTCGTCGAACTGCAGGTAGCGGCATCCGGCCTCGTAGAAGCTGCGCACCGCCTGGGCATAGGCCTCCGCGGTATCGGCATAGAAGTTCTCGATATCCGGATAGACCTCTCTGGAGATCGCCTCGCGGCCGCCGCGGAAATGCAGCACCGACGGCGACGGGATCGTCATCTTCGGCGTCACCTTGGTGACGCTGTCCAGGAAGCGGAAATGCTCCAGCATCGGATGGTCGGAGAAGCCGACCTTGCCGGTCACGCCGATGCTCTCCGACTTGGTCTGCACACCGGAGAACTGAATGGCCTTCGCCCCCTGCACCAGCTCGACCCCGTCGAGCCCGGCGAGGAAATCGAAATGCCACCATGAGCGGCGGAACTCGCCATCGGTGACGGCCTGCAGGCCGACCTCCTCCTGACGGGCGACGACATTGCGGATCGCGTCGTCCTCGACCGCCTTCAGACCCGCGGCATCCAGCTTTCCCGCGGCGAAATCGGCCCGCGCGGCCTTCAGTTCGGCCGGACGCAGGAGGCTGCCGACCTCGTCGGCGCGGTACGGGGGAGTCGGGGTCGTCATGGGGTTTCCTCCAGCTCGGTCTCGTTGTCGGTGAGAAGGCCGATTGCGCAGTCTTTCTCATAAGTTGTATACATCAGGTATACGATTGCAAGAGACGATCGGGAGGAAACGCGATGCCATACCGCAGGGAACCGGACCTGGGTCCGGGCCCCGCGCTGCCTTCTGGTGCGGGGCGCGTCACCCTATCCCCCTCAAGCGTACGATCAGGCGATACCGGCGGCGCCTACCCGGATTCTCCCGGAATACAAATGTATGCAAAGATGCCCGCACGCCCCGGCTCCGCCCCGGACTGTCGCGGGCTCCGGCCGGCCGGGGCAGCCTAAGCCATGGCCGGCCCGCCACGCCGCGAGCGCGGCACCTCGCAAAGCCTGAAAGCCCTGCTGGGTATCCGCGAGATGGTGTTCTCCGGAGAAGTCGGACCCGGCGTCCGCCTGTCGGAGGTCACCCTGTCGGGACGGCTCGGCATCTCGCGCACGCCGATCCGCGCCGCCCTCGCCCAGCTCGACCAGGAGGGAGTGGTGGAGACGATCCCGTCGGGCGGCTACACGGTGCGCGGTTTCACCCCGGCCGACGTCGCCGACGCGATCGAACTGCGCGGCGCTCTGGAGGGGATGGCCGCCCGCATCGCCGCCGAGCGCGGCGTGCCGCCGGGCCGCCTGCAGGCGATGCACGCCCTGCTGGTCGAGCTCGACGCCCTGGTCGCCGACCCGGCGCGGACCGATTTCGAAGCCTATATCGCGCGCAACGGGGCGTTCCACGAGCACCTGCACGCCCTGTCGGGCAGCGACACCATCCGCCGCGAGCTGGAACGGGCGATGCGGCTGCCCTTCGCCGGGCCGAACGCCTTCATCTCGGCCCAGGAGGAGCGCCCGGACATCCGCTCCTCCCTGGTCGTCGCCCAGGCCCAGCACCGGGCGATCGTCAACGCCATCGAGCTGCGCGAGGGCGCCCGGGCCGAGGCGCTGGCGCGCGAGCACGCCCGGCTGGCAAGGGTCAATCTCGACGCCATGATCGAGGACCGCAATCTGATGACCAAGGTGCCGGGACTGTCGCTGATCAACGGCTGACGGCCGGGACGCCGGCGTCGACAGGACCGCACGGATGTGATGACGTGCACGAAACCGGACCATAACCGGCCCATCCAAAAGGCAACCTGTGGGGAGGACCACGCAAATGCTGAAGAAACTGCTTTCCGCCGGCCTTGTCGCCGCCGGCATGTTCTCGGTCGCCGCGCCGGCGGACGCCCAGGACGTGACCCTGAAGCTGCACCAGCTTCTGCCGCTGAAGGCCGCGATTCCCGACAAGTTCATCAATCCGTGGATCGAGCGGGTGCAGAGCGAGTCCGGCGGCCGCATCAAGGTCGAGCACTATCCCTCCATGCAGCTCGGCGGCAAGCCGCCGGAACTGGTTCAGCAGGTCACCGACGGGGCGGTCGACATCATCTGGACGGTGATGGGCTACACCCCGGGCCGCTTCCCGCGGGCCGAGGCCTTCGAGCTGCCGTTCATGGTCGCCAGCGCCGAGGAGACCTCCGTCGCCTTCCAGAAATACGCCGACAAGCACATGCAGGACGATTTCCCCGGCATGAAGGTCATCGCCGTGCACACCCACGGTCCGGGGCTGATCCACTCCAAGGCGCCGGTGAACACGCTTGAGGACCTGAAGGGCATGAAGCTGCGCGGCCCGACCCGGGTGATCACGGGCATGCTGGAGCAGCTCGGCGCGGTGGCGATCGGCATGCCGGTCCCGGCGGTGCCCGAGGCGGTGTCCAAGGGCGTGATCGACGGCGCGGTGATCCCGTGGGAGGTCACCCTGCCGCTGAAGATGTCCGAGCTGGTGACCAACCACACCGGCTTCGAAGGCGACCGGGGGCTGTATACCGCCACCTTCCTGTTCGCCATGAACAAGGCGAGCTACGACGCCCTGCCCGACGACCTGAAGAAGGTGATCGACGACAATTCCGGCGTCGAGGCCGCGCGCCTGGCCGGCCGTGCCATGGACGAGGTCGACAAGATCGGTCTGGCCAAGGCCGAGAAGGCCGGCAACACCATCATCACGCTGGATGCCGCCGAGACCGCCCGCTGGAAGGAGGCCGCCGGTCCGGTGGTCGAGAGCTGGATCGCCGAGATGGACGGCAAGGGCATGGACGGCGCCGGCATGGTGAAGGACGCCCGCGACCTGGTGGCCGCCGAGGCGAAGTAAGCCGCCGCGCACCGATACTGACGAGGCAGGCGGCCGGTCCGCCTGCCTCTTTCCTTGGAAGACCGGGCCGTGGCCCAGGGGGCAGCGTGTATTCGACGATTTCCGCGGTTCTGACCGGCCTGTCGCGCCTGCTGGCACTGCTCGGCGGCGCGCTGCTGCTGGCGATCACCGCCGTGGTGGTGATCAGCGTCAGCGGCCGGGCGCTGATCTGGGCCGGTCTGGGGCCGGTCCCCGGCGATTTCGAGCTGGTGGAGGCGGGCACCGCCCTGGCCGTGTTCTGCTTCCTGCCCTGGTGCCAGATGGAGCGCGGCCACGTCTCGGTCGACGTCTTCGCCGACCAGTTCGGCCCGCGCCTGAACGCCGCGCTCGGCGTGCTGTTCGACCTAGCGATGACGGTGGCGGCGGGGTTCATCCTGTGGCGGCTGTGGGCCGGGATGCAGGACAAACTGCAGTACAACGAGACCACCTACATCCTGCAGTTCCCGGTGTGGTGGAGCTACGCCGTCTGCGTCCCGGTCGGCACCGTCTTCGTGCTCGTCTGCGCCTGGACCGTCATCCGCGGCCTGGTCGAGGCCCGCGCCGGCTCGCCGGCGGCGGCGGAGCCGCGCTGATGGACAAGCTTGAGATCGCGCTCTGGTCGTTCCCGGTTCTGCTGCTGCTGATCGGCCTGCGCATGCCCATCGGCCTCGCCATGCTCGGCCTCGGCGTCGCCGGCTCGGTGCTGGTCAACGGCACCTGGCTGCCGGTGATGTCGCAGATGAAGTCGATGGCCTACGACACCTTCTCCAACTACTCGCTCGGCATCATCCCGCTGTTCCTGCTGATGGGGCAGTTCGCCACCCATGGCGGGTTGTCCAAGGCGCTGTTCGACGCGGCGGAAGCCTGGCTCGGCCACCGCAAGGGCGGCGTGGCGATGGCCGCCGTCGGCGCCTGCGGTGGGTTCGGCGCGATCTGCGGCTCGTCGTTGGCCACCGCCGCCACCATGGCCCAGGTCGCCCTGCCGGAGCTCAAGCGCTTCGGCTATTCCGGCTCGCTGTCGACCGGCGCGCTGGCCGCCGGCGGCACGCTGGGCATCCTGATCCCGCCCTCCGTCGTGCTGGTGATCTATGCCCTGCTGACCGAGCAGAACATCGCCAAGCTGTTCGTCGCCGCCGTCGTCCCGGGCCTGCTGGCAGCGCTGGGCTACATGCTGGCCATCGCCGTCTATGTCCGCCTCAAGCCGGGCAGCGCCGGTCACCGCGACCCCGCCCCCATGGCCGAGCGCTTCCGCGCCCTGTGGCGGATCTGGCCGGTCCTGGCGGTGTTCGTGCTGGTGGTGGGCGGCATCTATGCCGGGCTGTTTACGCCGACCGAGGGCGCCGCCTTCGGCGCCGCCGGCACCGGGCTGATCGCGCTCGCCAATGGCGGGCTGACCCTGGAGAAGCTGAAGACCTCGCTGCTTCAGACCGCGACCTCGACGGCGATGATCTTCTTCATCGTGCTCGGCGCGGCGGTGTTCAACTCCTTCCTCGCCTTCGCCCAGCTGCCCCAGGAGGCGGCCCAATGGGTGACCGGCCAGGGCTTCGGCCCCTACACGGTGCTGGCGGCGATCCTGCTGCTGTATCTGGTGCTCGGCTGTTTCATGGATTCGCTGTCGATGATCCTGCTGACCGTGCCGATCTTCTTCCCGGTGATCAGCGGCCTGGATTTCGCCATGGACCCGGAGGCCTTCGCCCTGTGGTTCGGCATCCTGGTGCTGATCGTGGTGGAGGTCGGGCTGATCACCCCGCCGGTAGGGATGAACCTGTTCGTCATCAACTCCATGGCCCGTGACGTGCCGATGGCCCAGACCTATCGCGGAACGCTCCCATTCCTGGTGAGCGACATGCTGCGGGTGCTGCTGCTGGTGCTGTTCCCGGGGATCACGCTGTTCCTGGTGGGGATGTAAGAGGTGATGCCATCTTCCCTCTCGCACTCACTCCCTCTCACTCTCCCCGGAATAAATCCGGGGAGAGTGAGAGGGAGTGAGGGAAAGTGCGCTACTGCTTCTTCGAGGTGGTCGCGTCGTCCCGCTCGTCCCAGGCCTTCTCCAGGGAATCGAGGGACTCCTCGAACTTCTCCTGGGCCGCTTCGTAGCCGTCGGCGCTGGCCTCCTTGAGCTGCTGCCAATCCCGCTTCACCGCGGTCCAGGCGTTGTCCAGCGCTTCCTCGGTCCGTTCGCCGGCCCGGGCGGTGGCGTCGCTGGCGGCATCGACCTGACGGGCGGTCCAGTCGCCGACCCTGTCGGCCCAGTCGCTCATCGTGTCGGCCATGCTGTCGACATAGGCCTCGGCCCGGCTGTCAAGCGTGCTGTCCGGGGTCGTCTGCTGGGTCGGGGCCGTGCTCTGGGCCGATGCCGGCGTGCCGCCGACGAGCAGCAGGCCCGCCAACGCGAGGGGAACAAGGGTGGATCGCATCGCAAACCTCCTGCCAAATCTGTATCACCGGATCCGATGTCGGATCTGGGCGCCCGCGCACCCGGTTCAAGAGATCGCGCCGGTTTCCCGGCCGGCATGAAGACCCGATCCCCCGCAACAGAGGAGACCGCCGACGCCGGAAAAAATTCCGCGCGATCCCGCGCGACGCGGCCTCGGCGCTGTGCTACCGTCGTCGCGGTCACAACCGGTGCCGCGATGGAACAGCCGCCGTCCCCCCACTCTCCGCCGCCCGCCAAGCCCGAGCCCATGCGCTGGGCAGGCCACGGGCATCTCGGCGCCGCCCTGCTGCAGATCGGCATCCTGATCGCGGTCAATCTCGGGCTTTGGGGTGTGGTGCTGCTGATGGCGATGAAGTTCGCCGGCGTCTTCGGCGACCCGGTCGCGGGGCAGTAGGGGGGCTCTCCACCGTTCTTTTCCTGTCTTCCCGGCCTTTGCGCCGGGACCCAGCCGTGCGCGAGATGGAACGACGACGCAGGAACGCCGGCGCTCCTACGCTCCCTTCCCTGGATCCCGGCACAAGGCCGGGAAGACGGGAGAGGATGACGGTGTACCTTCACCCGCCCGAGAACTTCAGAAGGGCGGGAATGACGATCTCCTCCTCGTCCGTCAGGTGGCGGTCGAGCAGCGTCTGGAACTGATCCACCGAATCCACAAAGGGCGCCACCTGCGCCGCCGACAGGGTACCGGCCTGGGCCGCCTGGAGCAGGCCGTTCACCTCGCCGGCAAACCAGTGCAGGCGGGCGTCCAGGTCCCGGTGATCGGCCTCCAGCAGGTCGAAGCCCCGCGCCACCGACGGCTCGAGCCGACGGAGTTGCGGGCAGTAATGGGCATCCTCCACCGAGTGGTGGCCGTGCAACTCGCCCAGCAGCGTGCTGGCGAGCTGGTAGAGCCGGGGCGCGTAGTCCTCCGCCGCCATGTCCCCGGCGGCCGAGGCGCCGGCATCGGCGGCGATCCGGTCGAGCAGCTGGCGGAAGGCAGCATGGCGCTCGAGCCAGAACTGCGTCATCCCGCCGAAGTTCGGATGCGCCGCCCAGGCGTCCTGCGGCATCGCCTGCACCAACACGCGCAGGGTTTCCGGAAGGCCGGCACGGGTGCCGAGGCTCAGGTCGCTAAGGTCGTCGGCGGTCATGCGGCGGAACGATCCGGAGATGGTGGCAGACTGCCTGACTACATAGCGCGCCCGCTGCGTCATTCACCCGCCGCGGCTGCGGTTTCGCGCCGCAGCGGCAGGCGCAGGCGGAAACGCGCCCCGCCCCGGCCCGAGCCGCGCCCCGGCTCCGGCAGCAGTTCCAGGTCGCCGCCCAGCATGCGGGCGATGCTGCGGCTGATCGACAGGCCGAGCCCGGCGCCGGTCCGGTGGCCGGGGGTCAGTTCCCGGCCGCGGGCGAACTTGGCGAAGATCCGCTCGCGGTCCTCCGCCGGGATGCCCGGCCCGTTGTCGTCCACATAGGCGAAGTAGGTGCCGCCGTCGATCCGACTGCTGACCGTCACCCGCGGCGCCTCGCTGGTGTTGTACTTGATGGCGTTGGACAGGATGTTCATGAACACCTGGGCGAGCCGGTCGCCGTCGGCGCGGATCGGCGCATGCTCCGCCACCGGCCCGTAGTCGATCGTCACCCCGGCGCTGGCCGCCATGCCGCGGCTGGTCTCCACCGCGTGATCCAGGATGCGCGCGCCGTCGACATCCTCCAGCCGCAGGGCGAACTGGCCGCTGTCCAGATGCGAGACATCGAGGATCTCGTCGAGCAGCCGCGACAGCCGCAGGGTCTCGTCCTGGATGATCTTCAGGTACTTGCGCGAGCGCTCCGACTCCAGGTCCGGGTTGTCCAGCAGGATCTCGGAGAACGAGCGGATGGAGGCCATCGGCGTGCGCACCTCGTGGCTCACCTGGCTCAGGAAGTCGTCCTTCTGGGCGTCGAGCAGGCGCAGCCGCTCGTTGGCGTCCTGCAGCGCCTTGGCCGTGTCCTGCAGCTCCTGGGACTTGGCCTCCAGCCGCTGGGAGTACTCGATGACCTGCTGGGTCTCGTCGACCAGCCGGATCAGCTCGTCCAGGCTGATGGTCTCGCCGGTGACCACCTGGCTGATCATCACCCTGGCCGACGCGGCGCCGATGCCGCCGGCCAGCAGCCGTTCCAGATGCGAGATGAAGGCGGCATCCGGCCTCGGCATGTCGCCGACCGCGCCCTGGCGCTGAGCGAATTCGGCGAAGACCCGCTGCGCCTCCTCCGCCCCCAGGATACGCTGGGTCATGACGTAAAGGTCGTCCACCGTGGCCGAGCGGGTGATGAAACGGCCCTCGCTCTCGGCGGGATTGCGGAACACGTCGACGAACAAAGTGCCCTGCAGCCGCTCCAGCGGGTTCTGTTCGCGGAACAGCGACACCGCCACGAACAGCACCACGTTGACGCTCATGCTCCAGAACACCGAATGCACCAGCGGATCGTCGCCCTGGATCCCGAACAGCGCATGCGGGCGCAGCCAGCCGACGCCCCACGGCCCGTCGACCATCAGCCCCTGGGTGACGAACCACACCCCCTCGAAGTTCGGCAGGACCAGGGTGTACATCCAGACCAGGAAGCCGGCGAACATGCCGACCGCCGCACCGGCCTTGGAGGCGGACCGCCAGTACAGGCCGCCGACCATGGCCGGCAGGATCTGGGCCGCGCCGGCGAAGGCGATCAGGCCCATGGCCGCCAGCGCGTCCGACTGGGCGCTGGCGACGAAATAGCCGAAGCCGAGCAGCAGCAGCAGGCCGATGCTGACCCGCCGGCTGACCAGCAGCAGCCGCTTCATGTCGCCGCTGACCGCCTCGCTCAGCACCGGCAGGCGCAGCACCACCGGGATGACGATGTGGTTGGAGACCATGATCGACAGGGCGATGCAGGCGACGATCACCATGGAGGTGGCCGAGGAGAAGCCGCCGATGAAGGCCAGCAGCGCCAGCGCGTCCTGGCCCTGCGCCATCGGCAGGGTGAGCACGAACATGTCCGGATTGGCACCCGGCGGCAGCAGGGTCAGCCCGGCGATGGCGATCGGCAGGATCGAGCAGCACATCAGGAACAGGTAGAGCGGGAACAGCCAGGAGGCGGTGCGCAGCTGTCCCTCGTCGGCGTTCTCCACCACCGTGACCTGGAACTGCCGCGGCAGGCACAGGATGGCGGTGCCGGCCAGGAAGGTCATCGCCATCCAGCGCGGGCCGTAGACCGTGTCCGGGTCGATCACGATGCTGGCCCCGGGCATGGCGAAGACCTCGCCGAGCCCGCCCGCCACGCCGAACACCACGAAGATGCCGACCGCCAGCAGGGCGACCAGCTTGACCAGCGCCTCCAGGGCGATGGCGGCGACCACGCCGTGATGGCGCTCGTTGGCGTCGATGTTGCGGGTGCCGAACAGGATGGTGAAGGCGGCCATGCCGGCGGCAACCCAGAAGGCGGTTGAGACGTCGATCACCGCCTCGTTGCCCGCACTGCCGACCACCGAGAAGCTGATGGTCACCGCCTTGAGCTGCAGGGCGATGTAGGGGGTGCTGGCGATCACCGCGATGATGGTGACCAGCACCGCCAGGGTGGTGCTCTTGCCGTAGCGCGAGGAGACCAGGTCGGCGACCGAGGAGATGCGGTGCACCCGGCCGATCCGCACCAGCTTGCGCAGCACGAACCACCAGCCGACGAAGACCAGGGTCGGCCCCAGATAGATGGTCACGAATTCCAGCCCGTCGCGCGCCGCCGAGCCGACCGCGCCGTAGAACGTCCAGGACGTGCAGTAGACCGAGATCGACAGGGTGTAGATCAGCGGCGAATGGGCGAGGCCGACGCGACCGGCGCGGGCCCGGCGGTCGCTGACGAAGGCGACGATGAACAGCAGCGCCACATAGGCCAGCGCGGTGCCGAGAACGACATTGGCGGAGAGCATCAGCCGCCCTCCCCGTCCGTCTCGCCCCTGCGCTCGGCGCCGGTCTCCTCGCGGGCATAGGCGCTGCCGGCCCGGCGGGCGACCATGCGGGTGAACAGGATCAGCCCGGCCCAGACCGCGAAGACGTAGACCACGATGGTCGGGATGCCGAGCACCGAGGTCGGCTGGTTCACCACGTCCAGCATCGGCGGCATCACCAGCCAGGTGCCCAGCAGCGCCATCAGGGCGACCGCGTCACGGACCTTGGTTCTGGTGGGGCGGGTCGGCATGCGCACGCCTGGACAGCGCTCAGGCCGAGGCCAGGGTCATGACCCGCTCCACCACCTCGCGGTTCGAGAACGGCTTGGTCACGAAAGCGTCGGCCCCCAGTTCCTCGGCGGTCTTGCGGTCCTTGTCCTGGCCCTTGGCGGTCAGGATCATCACCGGAACGCCCTTCAGGTCCGGGTTACTCTTGATCCATTTCAGGACCTCGAACCCGTTCATCTTCGGCAGCATCACGTCGAGGATCACCAGGTTCGGCCGCATGGTCCCGATCTTGTCGATCACCGCCCGGCCGTCGAACACGGCGGTCACCTCGCACCCCTCCCGGCTTAGAATAAAACTCAGGGATTCGACGATATTCGGCTCGTCCTCGGCGATCAGCACATGTGCCGGCACGTTGTGTTCCTCCCCCGGGTTCACCGGTTGACCCGGCGACGTTTTCGGTAGTGTAGCGCCGATCCTTCCCGCACGGAACGGCTCTGAGGACGCCTCCTGGCGACCACCTTACCTACACTGATCGGCGCAAAATCAAAGTCCCGCACTCACAGCGCCGCACTCAGGGCCGCGCTCAGCGTCGGGCCGCGCACGATGGTCTCCTCCTCGCGGTGCAGGCATTCGATGCGCGGGCACAGCCGGCAGCTCGGCCCGACCCGGGCCGCCATTTCGCGGGCCGACAGGTCGAGTCCGTCGGCATAGACCGTGGCGTCCGCGTGCACCGCCTCGCAGGCCAGCATGACCGAGTGCAGCACCGGCGGCTCGTGGAAGGTGGCCGGCTGCTTGGTCACCGTGCGGGCGATGAACAGGAATCGGCCCCGGTCGGGAAATTCGGCGAGCTGACGCACCACCCGGTCCGGCGTCTGGAACGACTGGTAGATCGCCCAGAGGGGGCAGGCATGGCCGTAGCGCGGCAGCGGCAGCCCCGGCAGCGGAAAGCGCTTGGTGGCATGTCCGGCCGGATTGGAGCGCAGGAAGGCGAAGGGGATGCCCTCCTGCCCGCGCCGGCGCAGGGTGATCAGCCGGTGCGCCACCTGCTCGAAGCTGGCGGCGTAGCGCTGGCGCAGCACCTCGATGTCGTAGCGGCAGGCCATCGCGTCCTCCAGGAAGCTGCCATAGGGCAGCAGCACCGCGCTGGCGGTATAGGAGGCGAGCGCGCGGAACGCCTGGGTCCGGGCGGCCTCGCTCGACAGCCGGGGGTCGTCGATCTCGCGGGCGATGACGTCGCCCAGGCTCAGCTCGGCCGCGACCCGGGCGAGCTGGAACCGGCGGGTCGAGATCGAGGCGTTGTCCAGGAACATCATGTTGCGGCTGTCGGCATCGAAGCGGCAGTGGTTGCGGAACCGCTCGCCGGTCGGCGGCAGGGTCTCGCCGCGCCCGCGGTTGACCACGGAGATGCCGTGGCGCCGGTCGAGAAAGTCGATCAGGGCGCTCATCATGGTCTCGCCCTGGCGCTCGACCTCCCGGCGCATGCCCGCCGCGGCGGCCTCCAGCTCGGGGAAATGGTTGCGCCGCTCGATCAGGAAGTCGTCGACCTCCTCCGCCGGGGTGACCGAGCGGGTGTCGGCCTCCGGCACCTGGAACACGTCGGTCAGTGCCTGGGCCACGTCGCTCAGCTTGGCGCTCTCCTCCGTCATCATCCCCTGGAAGCGCTGGCGCTGCTGCGCCGGCATGTCGTCCACGTTCTCCAGGATCTCCGAGACCGACCGCAGGGCGGTGATGTGGGTCAGCACCTGGTGGATCAGGTCGCCGAGGAACGGATCGCGGCTCAGCCGGTCGGACAGGGCCGACACGGTCTCCGCCTGGTCCACATAGGCGCGGTACAGCGCCAGCATGGACTGCGCCCAGTCCAGGTGGCGGGCAACCAGATCCTGCTCGCCCTCCTCCGGCATGCGGGCCGCCTTCAGGCGCGGGTCGGCCGCCATCTCGCGCAGGTCGTCGATCACCCGGCGCTCCGTGGTGCCGGCCAGGGTCTCGGCATCGAGGTCCAGGGCGGCGGCGAGCCGGTTCAGCAGGCCGCCGGCGATGTTGCGTTTCCCGGATTCGATCAGGTTCAGATAGGACGGCGAGATGCCGACGGCCTTGGCCAGGCCGGACTGGGTGAGCTCCATCTGCTTGCGCCGCTCGCGTATGCGGAACCCGGCAAGTTCAAGGGCCATTCCGACCTCTCCTTTTTCCCCAGCCTGCGCCGGTTAAGGCCGCTTTTGTCACAGATTTACTATTTTGCAGTTGCGTTGTGTATCATTTTGACAAAATAGTCAATTCAAAACAATAACTTAGTTTGCAAGTTTTCAGATACTCTCTACAGTCGTATTGCCGCAGTCCGGGTTCGCGACGGCTTTCGGGCCCTCGGGAACCATCATCAAGATCGAACACGGATCGACGCGACGCGGCAGGGACGAAGACCGAACGGGAGGAACCAATGACCGTCTTCGATAAGGGCGTCTCACGCCGCTCGCTGATGAAGGGGGGTGTCGCGCTGACCGCCGGCCTCGCCGCTCCGCATTTCTTCACCAAAAGCGCCTATGCGTATCTGAACGAGCCGAAGGGCGGCACCGTCACCCTCGGCTTCAACGTGCCGCAGACCGGCGCCTATGCCGACGAGGGTGCGGACGAGCTCCGTGCCTACCAGCTCGCCGTCAAGCACATCAACGGCGAGGGTGACGGCGGCATGCTGAACACCTTCTCGTCCAAGGCCCTGAAGGGCAACGGCATCCTCGGCAAGAAGGTCGAGTACGTCACGGGCGACACCCAGACCAAGTCCGACGCCGCCCGCGCGTCCGCCAAGCGGATGATCGAGAAGGACGGCGTCGTGATGGTGACCGGCGGCTCGTCCTCCGGCGTGGCCATCGCGGTGCAGTCGCTGTGCCAGGAAGCCGGCATCATCTTCATGTCCGGCCTGACGCACTCCAACGACACCACCGGCAAGGACCGCCGTGCCAACGGCTTCCGCCACTTCTTCAACGCCTACATGTCCGGCCAGGCGCTGGCCCCGGTGCTCGAGGCCAACTACGGCAAGGACCGCAAGGCGTATCACCTGACGGCCGACTACACCTGGGGCTGGACTCAGGAGGAGTCGATCGCCGACGCCACCGAGGCCCTCGGCTGGCAGACCGTGGAGAAGGTCCGCACGCCGCTCGGCGCCGGTGACTTCTCGCAGTACATCACGCCGGTGCTGAACTCCGGCGCCGACGTGCTGATCCTGAACCACTACGGCAAGGACATGGTCAACTCGCTGACCCAGGCCGTGCAGTTCGGTCTGCGCGACAAGCAGGTCAACGGCAAGGACTTCGCCATCGTGGTGCCGCTCTACAGCCGCCTGATGGCGCAGGGTGCCGGCGAGAACGTGAAGGGCATCTTCGGGTCGACGAACTGGCACTGGTCGCTGAGCGACGCCGGCTCCCAGGCCTTCGTGAAGTCCTTCGGCGCCGAGTACGGCTTCCCGCCGTCCCAGGCCGCGCACACCTGCTACGTCCAGGCCCTGCTCTACGCCGATGCGGCCGAGCGGGCGGGCACCTTCGCTCCCTGCGAGCTCGGCAAGGCCCTGGAGGGCTTCGAGTTCGACGGCATGGGCAACGGTCCGACCCTGTACCGCGCGGAAGACCACCAGTGCTTCAAGAAGGTGCTGGTCGTGAAGGGTAAGGAGAACCCGTCCTCGCAGTTCGACCTTCTGGAAGTCGTCCAGGAAGTCCCGCGCGAGAAGGTCACCTACGACCCGAACATCCCGCAGTTCGCCGGCAGCCTCGGCAGCTGCAACAACGGCGCCTGATCGGGACCGGCATCCGGGTCACCACTGAACCGAGATGCGCTGACACAACGGGGGCTCCCGCAAGGGAGCCCCCGACTTGCCCGTTCAGGCCCCTCTCGACCCATGGTCGAACAGCTCTGCGCGCGGCATACTTTTAGGCAAATAGAAATCCCGGAGGGGGGACCGCGTCATGGACGCTTTCGTTCTTCAGATGTTGAACGGGCTCGACAAGGGCGGCGCCTACGCGCTGATCGCCCTCGGGCTGACCCTGATCTTCGGCACGCTGGGGGTGGTGAACTTCGCCCACGGCGCCCTGTTCATGCTGGGCGCCTTCTGTGCCGTGACGATCCAGAAGCTGCTGACGCTGTCGCAGAAGGTGAAGGACGAGAGCATCACCTTCTTCGACGCCTATAAGGAAGTCCCCTATCTGGAGACCTGGTTCGGCGATACCGGCCTCGTGATCATCGATTACGCGGTGCCGATCTCGCTGCTCGCCGCCATCCCGATCATGCTGATCATCGGCCTGATCATGGAGCGCGGGCTGATCCGCTTCTTCTACAACCGCTCCCATGCCGAGCAGATCCTGGTCACCTTCGGCCTGGCGATCGTGCTGCAGGAGCTGGTCAAGGCGATCTTCGGTGCCAACCCGATCCCGACCCCGGCCCCCGAAGTGGTCGCGGGCAGCGCCGATCTCGGCGCCTGGGCCGGCGTGCCGGGCACCATCGTCTATCCCTACTGGCGCCTGATCTACCTGTTCTTCTCGCTGATGGTGATCGGCGGCGTCTTCGCCTTCCTGCAGTTCACCACCTTCGGCATGGTCGTGCGTGCCGGCATGCAGGACCGCGAGACGGTCGGCCTGCTGGGGATCCATGTGGAGCGCCGCTTCACCATCGTCTTCGGCATCGCCGCCGTGGTCGCCGGGCTTGCCGGCGTGATGTACACGCCGATCCTGCCGCCCGACTACCACATCGGCATGGAATTCCTGGTGCTGTCCTTCGTGGTGGTCGTGGTCGGCGGCATGGGCTCGCTGCCCGGCGCCGTCCTGGCCGGCTTCCTGCTCGGCATCCTGCAGTCCTTCGCCTCGATGAACGAGGTGAAGTCCGTCATCCCCGGCATCGACCAGATCATCATCTACCTGGTCGCCGTGATTGTGTTGCAAGTCCGTCCTCGTGGCCTCCTGGGTCGCAAGGGCGTGATGGAGGGTTAGACCGATGGCCGCCTCTTCGACCTCAGCCTTCGGCACCAGCGCCCGCAGCGACCTGATCTTCCTGGTCCTGTTCGCCGCCGCCGTCCTGACCGCTCCGATCTGGGCCAGCGTGATCGGCGCCGGCTACCCGGACCTGCTGCAGAAATGGGCGATCTACGGCCTGTTCGCGATCGGCTTCAACATCCTGTTCGGGCTGACCGGCTACCTGTCCTTCGGCCACGCCGCCTTCCTCGGCGTCGGTTCCTACACGGCGGTGTGGTCGTTCAAGCTGCTGGGCATGAACGTGCTGCCGGCGGTGTTCTTCGCCATGATCACCTCGGCGGTCTTCGCCCTGGCGATCGGCTATATCAGCCTGCGGCGTTCGGGCATCTACTTCTCGATCCTGACCCTGGCCTTCGCCCAGATGTCCTACAATCTCGCCTATTCGGTGCTCACCCCGATCACCAACGGCGAGACCGGACTGACGGTGCTGCCGCATGACCCGCGGATCCTGGAGGAGCTGGCCGGCGTGCGCGACACGGTGTCGACGCCGACCACCTCGCTGTTCGGGCTGGAGATGACCGGCTATCCCGGCTTCTACTTCTGCGCCGTGGTGCTGATCCTCGGCTTCTTCGTCGCCATGAAGATCGCCCGCTCGCCCTTCGGGACCATGCTGAAGGCGATCAAGTCGAACCAGACGCGGATGAACTACACCGGGTTCAACACCCGCCCGTACACCCTGGCCGCCTTCATCATCTCCGGCATGTATGCCGGTCTGGCGGGCGCCCTGCTGGCCTCCACCGACCCGTTGGCCGGAGCCGAGCGCATGCAGTGGACCGCCTCGGGCGAGGTCGTGCTGATGACCATCCTGGGCGGCGCCGGCACCCTGCTCGGCCCGGTCCTGGGGGCCGCGGTGATCAAGTACTTCGAGAACATCTTCTCGGCCTTCAACGAGCAGGTGCTGATGCAGATGTTCGACTTCCTGCCGGAGACGCTGCAGGAGGCGGCGGTCGCCGTCACCGGCCTGTTCGTCGGCGAGGGCTGGCACCTGACGCTGGGCGTGGTCTTCATGCTGATCGTCATCTTCCTGCCCGGCGGGATCATGGAAGGCATCCGCCGCGTCCATAAGATGTTCCGACGGTCGGACGGGGCCTCACGCTCCAGCACCGTCAGTGAATCGGCCTGAGGGAGAGCGGGACCATGTCGATCCTTACCGTCCAGGGCGTGAACAAGTCCTTCGCCGGCCTCCGGGCGCTCAACCAGGTCAACCTGAAGGTCGAGCAGGGCAAGGTGCACGCCATCATCGGCCCGAACGGCGCCGGCAAGTCGACGCTGCTGAACTGCTTCGTCGGCCGGCTGGAGCCGGACACCGGCACCGTGATGTTCGACGGCCAGTCGCTGCTGAGCCGCCGGCCGCACGAGATCAACCAGCTCGGCGTCGCCCGGGTGTTCCAGACGCCGGAGATCTTCCCGGACCTCTCGCTGCTGGAGAACGTGATGATCCCGGCCTTCGCCCATCGCGACGGGGCCTTCACCCTGAACTGGCTGCCGCGCATCGACGGCGAGGCGGAGATCCGCGACAAGGCCATGCACATGCTCGAGGATGTCGGCTTGGCCGATAACCGGTCGGACCATGCCGGCGCCCTCTCGCGCGGCGACAAGCGGCGGCTGGAGCTGGCCATGTGCCTGGTGCAGGAGCCCCGGCTGCTGCTGCTCGACGAACCGACCGCCGGCATGTCACGGGCCGACACCAACAACACCATCGACCTGCTGAAGCGGATCGGCGAACGCGGCATCACCAAGATCGTCATCGAACACGACATGCATGTGGTGTTCTCGCTGGCCCACAAGGTCTCCGTCCTGGCCCAGGGCACCGTCATCGCCGAGGGCTCGCCGGAGGAGATCCGGGGCAATCCCAAGGTGCAGGAAGCCTATCTGGGCGGCGCCCACCTGTAGTCTGGAGAGAGGGCCAAGAGATGAACGCCACCGCTACCGCCGCCGCGACGACCGGCGCCTATCAGGCGCCCGCCGCCGGCACCGCCCCGTTCTTTCGGGTGCAGGACGTCCACGCCTATTACGGCGAGTCGTACATCGTCCAGGGCGTGTCCTTCGACGTGCACGAGCAGGACATCGTCGCCCTGCTCGGCCGCAACGGGGCGGGCAAGACCTCCACCCTGCGGACCATCGCGCGCACCGACACGCCGGGGCTGCAGCGCGGCGAGATCTGGCTGCACGGCCAGCCGCTGCATTCCATGAAGGCGTTCGAGGCCGCCCGCCTCGGCGTCCAGCTCGTCCCCGAGGACCGGCGGATCATCCCCGGCCTGACGGTGGAGGAGAACCTGCAGCTCGCCCAGGTGGAGGAGCCGATCGGCTGGCCGCTGGAGCGGATCTACGACCACTTCCCGCGCCTCGCCGAGCGCCGCCGCCAGGACGCGGTCACCATGTCCGGCGGCGAGCAGCAGATGCTGGCTGTCGCCCGGGCGCTGGCCCGCGACCTCAAGCTGCTGCTGCTGGACGAACCGTACGAGGGTCTGGCGCCGACCATCGTGAAGGAGATCGAGGGCATCCTGGAGAGCGTGAAGCAGCTCGGCATCACCACCATCATCGTCGAGCAGAACGCCATCGCCGCCCTGCACCTGGCGAACCGGGCGCTGATCCTCGACATGGGCCAGATCGTCTTCGACGGCTCCGCCCAGGAGGTGCTCGACAACGACGACCTGCGCCACGAGTACCTGGCGATCTGACACAGGCGGCTCTATCCCCCGTGGTCCGGGCGGCGCTGGCGACGGCGCCGCCCGTCGCTTGTGCGGGGTCGGTTTCGCCGCAGCGCCCGAATCATCCATTGTGTCGGCGTCTCTGATCGCCCGGTGTTTGCCGCATGGACTGGTTGCTCGACGCCCTCGCCTCGCCCGTCGCCGGGCTGATCGCCTATGTCGACGGGGACAGCGCGCGCCAGCCGCACAACCACGCGCTGCTGATCATGACCATGTTCGCCGGCTCGGTGGCGGCATGGCATCTGCTGCTATGGCGCGCGATGGAGGGAAACCGGCGGTTCTGGCGGGGGATCGACTACGTCTGGTATGTCGGCGCTTTCCTGTCGCTGATCCTCGGCGCCTATCAGGCCGAGCGCGACACCCTGGTCAGCCGCCTGCAGAACATGGAGCGGCTGGTCGAGGTGGAGCTGAGCCGCCAGGACTCGATCATGGCCACCCTGGTCACCGAGTGCGACCGGCTGCTGTCGGCCGAACGTCTCGGCCATGCCGCCTCCTCGCGGATGTTCGACCTGCCGCTGTGCCGCGCCGCCGAGCCGATCCTGCCCCAGGCGGAACGCTACGTGTTCGAGCATGTCAGCGGCGTCGGGTCGCTGTTCTTTGCCGAGACCAAGATGTCCCGGCTGAGCGAGATCTGCGCCGTGACCCGGTCGGCCTACGCCACCGCCCAGGGAGCGGCCGAGTCCGACGCGCGGGTGCCCGAGGCCGAACTCTACACGCTGCTCTACTGCGACGACGAAGGGGCGATGCGGCTGCGGTTCGAGGAGGTCCGGCGGGTCGCGAACGACCAGGAGATCGCCGCCCGCTCGCCGTTCGGCGCGCTGGCGCATCTCTGGCCCCTGCTGCTGTCGCTGGTGGTGGGACTGCGCATCACCAAGACCACGGCCGAGATCCGGCAGTCCGCGCCCGGCCGATCCCGGCGCCCGTCCTGAGCGCTCCGCTCAGATCCGACGCAGGTCGTGAACGGCGTCGGTGAAGACGATGAAATGGGTGGCCCCCGCCTCGGCCATGCCAAGGGGTGCCACCGCCCGCACCCATTCCCGGTACGGAATGTCGATGCCCTCGTAGCGCAGACGCCCGACGAACAGCCGCGGCCGGGCGGCAAGGTCGCGGTAATGGGCCAGGAAGACCGAGCGGGTCGGCTCGATCAGGTCGGAAACCCATTGGCCGTCGACGCCCATATTCGCCTTCTTGGCGATGGTCCGGCCGAAGATCAGGTAGCGGAAATCGTCGCGCGCCCGGTCGACGATCAGCTTGTGGACCAGACCGATGAGCGGGCTCAGCCGGTCGACCGGCGTGCTGGGCGGCACCAGGGCGTCCACCGCGTGGGTCTCGTACCAGTCGGCCAGCAACGCCTGGCCCGGCGTCCAGGCCGCCCGGTCCGGCATCTCGATGATGGCGCCGTCATCTGCATCCGCCGAATGCGGTTTTCGGCTCCTGTCATAGGGATCGAGATAGGTATTGGACATCGACGCGCCCCCCGCACTACCGACCTCCTTCAAGCGCCGTAGTCTACCGGGAAACGGCCGGGCGGTCGAAGGTTTCAACGCTCCGTCGCGGAGAAGCAAGGTTCGTGCCGCCGCCCGGCTTCTCGACCTGGGGCAAGCCGGGCGGCGCGGATGCGGGGCGCTACTGCGCGGTCAGGCCGCCGTCGACCACCAGACTCGAGCCGGTCATGAAGCCGGCATCGTCGGAGGCCAGGAAGACGATGCCGCCGGCGATGTCGTCCGCGGTGCCGTGGCGGCCGATCGGATGCATGTTCAGCGACGCCTTCTTCGCCGCATCCACGTCGTTGGTGCCCAGCGCCCGGGCCCGAGCCGTGTAGGTCTGGTCGCCCATGTCGGTCTCGATCACGCCGGGATGGATCTGGTTGACCCGGATCCGGTCCCCGCGCCGTCCGAAATACAGCGCCACGGACTTGGTAAAGGTCGTCACCCCACCCTTGGTCATCGAATAGAGCGGATCGACCATCGAACCGACCAGACCGGCGATGGACGAGACGTTGATGACCGCGCTGCCGTGCGGCGTGTCCTTGGCCGCCTCGCGCAGCGCCGGGGCGGCGATGCGGGTGCCCAGGAAGGTGCCGGTCAGGTTCACGTCGACCAGCTTCTTCCACTCGTCGAAGGCGATCTCCTCCAGGTTCCGGCCGATGAAGACGCCGGCGTTGTTCACCAGGATGTCGAGCCGGCCGAAGGCCTCGACCGCCTGGTCCACCGCCGCCTGCCAGCTCTCCGGATCGGTGACGTCGAGGCTGACGAACCGGCAGACCGCGTCCCCGCCCAGTTCCTGCGCGGTCGCCTTGCCGAGATCCGCGCGCACGTCGCCGATCACGACCTTCGCGCCCTCGTCCACCATGCGCCGAGCGGTCTGCGCGCCGATACCCCGCGCGGCTCCGGAAATC
Organism: Candidatus Endolissoclinum sp.; assembly: GCA_965228445.1. GTDB lineage: Bacteria > Pseudomonadota > Alphaproteobacteria > Thalassobaculales > Thalassobaculaceae > Thalassobaculum. Next base: position 1,424,714 of record OZ245813.1, read on the forward strand.
AGGGCCACGCGCCCTTCCAGCTTACCCATGCTTGCGTCTCCTCCGCCGGCGCCGTGTCTGTTTGGTTGGTCCGATTGGCTGATTTCGGCCGGCCGATGTCAGTACAGCAAACCCTGCGCGGGTAGACCATCCCACAACCGGCTCCTAGACTTCGGCCAGGGCCCATGCCGTCCAACCGGGCCGCCGCCAACGACCCGGGGAGACCGCCATGGCCACCATTCACGCCACCGATACGGGAACGGCCGCCGCGCCGACCCGTGCGCTCGCCGACTGGATCGCGTCGACGCCGGGCGGCGCGGTCGACGCGCGTGCCCTGCGCTGGGCCCGCCACTGCCTGATGGACTGGATCGGCGTGACGGTGAGCGGCGCCGGCGATCCGCTGGTCGCGATCCTGCTGGACGAGGCGCTGGCCGATGGCGGCGAGGGCGACATCCCTCTGGTCGGCCTGTCCCAGTCGCTGCGCCCCTCCGATGCGATCCTGGTGAACGGGGCGGCCGGCCACGCGCTGGACTTCGACGACGTGAACCGCACCATGCACGGCCACCCGACCGTCGCCGTCATGCCCGCCGTGCTGACAGCCGCGATGGTCGAAGGACGGACCCTGGAGGAGGCGCTGCGCTCCTTCGTGGTCGGCTACGAGGTCGCCTGCCGGGTCGGGGACATGACCGGCGACGGGCACTACGACACCGGCTGGCACGCCACCGCGACCGTCGGCACCTTCGGCGCCGCCGCCGGGGTCTGCCACCTGCTCGGCCTCGACGCCGAGAAGACCGCCCATGCGCTCGGCCTCGCCACCACCCTGGCCTCCGGGCTGAAGTCGCAGTTCGGCACCATGGGCAAGCCGCTGCACGCCGGTCGGGCAGCGCAGAATGGCACCAAGGCGGCGCGCTGGGCCGCGCGCGGCTTCGTGTCCCGGCCCGACGGGCTGGAATGCGTCCAGGGCTTCTGGGAGACCCAGGGGCCGGACGCCGCGCCCTACGACATGGACCGGATGCCGGGCACGCCGTTCCTGATCGAGCGCAACCTCTTCAAGTTCCACGCCGCCTGCTACATGACCCATTCCGCCATCGAGGCCAACCGCACCCTGCGCAGCCGCCACGGCATCGACCCGGTGGAGGTGAAGAAGGTGACGCTGAAGGTCAGCGAGGGCAGCCTGCGGATGTGCAACATCCCCGAGCCGGAGACCGGCCTGCAGGTGAAGTTCAGCCTGCGCCATACCGCCGCCCTGGCCCTGGCCGGGCGAAACACCGGCGCGGTCGACACCTTCAGCGACGCGGTCGCCAACGAGCCTGGTCTTATCGATCTGCGCCGCCGGGTGACGGTGGAGCCGGTCAAGATCGACCGCTCGGAGGCGAGCAAGGCGGAAGTGGTGGTCGAACTGGCCGACGGCCGGGTGCTGCGCGAGATCCACGACGTGGGCGTGCCGGCCACCGACCTCGACGACCAGGAGGCCAAGCTGTCCGACAAGTTCGCGACCCTGGTGGTGCCGCTGCTGGGCGAGGCGCGGGCCGACGCGCTGCGCCGCACGGCCCTGACCGCGACGGACACCGATCCGCGCGCCCTGCTCGCCGCCACCCAGCCGGGCTGATCGCGCCGGCATCACAAATGTCGAAAAATTCGGCGATTCCGTCCGGATTCTTTTGAATTCTCGCGATTCATCCGGATTTTTGCCCAGATCGCAGGTAAGGATGGAGGTGCTCGCCCGCCACCCTGACCGGAGACGCCGCCCCGATGATCTCGCTGATCGACCTGCCCGACCTTGGACGGACCTTTATCACCATCCTCGTGGTTGTCGATCCGATCGGGACCCTGCCGGTCTTCTACTACGCCACCAGTTCGGTGCCGCGGCGGCTGCACCGGGCCTTCGCGATCCGCGGCGTTCTGATCGCCACCATCGTGCTGATGGCCTTCCTGGCGGGCGGACAGTACCTGCTGGAGGCGCTCGGCCTGCGTCTCGGCTCGTTCCAGATCGCCGGCGGGATCGTGCTGTTCCTGTTCGCCATGACCATGGTCTTTGGCGAGTCGAAATCCCAGCTCGAGATCAAGGAGGCGGCGCGCGACCACCTGCACAACGCGGTCTTCCCGCTCGCGATCCCCTCAATCGCCTCGCCCGGGGCCATGCTGGCGATCGTGGTGCTCACCGACAACACCAAGAACACCCTGCTGGACCAGGGGCTGACGGCGGTGCTGCTGCTCATCGTCATGGCGATCACCCTGCTGCTGCTGCTGATGGCGGCCCGGCTGAAGCCGTTCCTGGGCGCGACCGGCGCCAACATCATCAGCCGGATCATGGGCATCATACTCGCCACCATCGCGGTCGACGCGGTGCTCGGCGGGTTGGAGACGGTCGGCGTGGTCGACCTGGTTCCGGCCAAGGAAGGCGTGCTGGATACCAGCCCGGCGACATAACGCCCATAAATCTCGTCATCCCGGCCTCGCCCGGACCTGATCCGGGAGCGGGCCGGGACCCAGCCGCGGCGTCCGTCTAACGGTCCCGGCCCGTCCCCGGGTCGAGCCCGGGGCCGTCCGGGATGACGGCTGAAATCAAATCCGCACCCCATTCTCGCGGTCGAACAGGTGCACCGCGTCGGTGGCCGCGACCTGAACCGCTTCCTGCCCCGCGGCGAAATGGCCCGACAGGCGGACCGTCACCAGACGGCGCTCGTCGCCGTCGAGATGGCCGTGCAGCAGCGTGTCGGCGCCCAGTGCCTCCACCAGATCCAGACGCAGGGTCATGCCGTCCGCCGCCGGGGTCAGGTGCTCCGGCCGCACGCCCAGGGTCACCGGCCGGCCCGCTAGGTCCGGACGCGGGTCCGGCAGGTTGATCGAAGCCCCGGAATCCAGCGCCACGGAGGTCCCGCCCTGGGCCACCGTCCCCTCCAGCAGGTTCATCGACGGCGAACCGATGAAGGTCGCGACGAAGGTGGTCGCCGGCCGGTCGTAGAGCTCGATAGGGGTGCCGATCTGCTCGGCCCGGCCGCCGTTCATCACCACCAGCCGGTCGGCCATGGTCATGGCCTCTACCTGGTCGTGGGTCACGTAGAGGCTGGTGATGCCGAGCCGGCGCTGCAGGCGCTTGATCTCGACCCGCATCTGCACCCGCAGCTTGGCGTCCAGGTTAGACAAAGGCTCGTCGAACAGGAAGACCGACGGCTCGCGCACGATGGCCCGGCCCATGGCGACACGCTGGCGCTGGCCGCCGGAGAGTTGGTTCGGCCGGCGGTCGAGCAGCGGCTCCAGCTCCAGGATGCCGGCCGCCTCGCGCACCCGGCGGTCGATCTCGTCCCTGGCCATGCCGCGGTTGCGCAGGCCGTAGGCCATGTTGTCGTAGACCTTCATGTGCGGGTAGAGCGCGTAGTTCTGGAACACCATGGCGATGTCCCGGTCGGCCGGCTCCAGCCGGTTCACCACCCGGCCGCCGATATCGACGGTGCCGTCCGACACTGTCTCCAGCCCGGCGACCATGCGCAGCAGGGTGGACTTGCCGCAGCCGGACGGGCCGACCAGCACGATGAACTCGCCGTCGGTCACCTCCAGGTCGATCCCGTGGATCGCGTGGTAGCCGTTCGGATAGATCTTCTGAACACCGCTGAGGTGCAGTTCGGCCATCTCGGGCGCTCCCTTATTTCTCGGTCTCGACGAGGCCTTTGACGAACAGCTTCTGCATGACCACGACGACGATCACCGGCGGCACCATGGCCAGCATCGTGGTCGCCATCACCAGGTGCCACAGCGGCAGGGATTCCGCCGCCTGGGTCATGCGCTGAATGCCCATCACGACCGTGTAGAAGGACTCGTCGGTGGTCACCAGAAGCGGCCAGAGATACTGGTTCCAGCCGTAGATGAAGAGGATCACGAACAGTGCCGCGACATTGGTGCGCGACAGCGGCAGCAGGATGTCCTTGAAGAACTTCCACGGCCCCGCCCCGTCGATCCGCGCGGCCTCGGCCAGCTCCTCCGGCACGGTCAGGAAGAACTGCCGGAACAGGAAGGTCGCCGTCGCCGAGGCGATCAGCGGCAGGCTGAGCCCAACATAGGAGTTCAGCAGCCCGAGATTGGCCACCACCGCGAAGGTCGGCAGGATGCGCACCTCCACCGGCAGCATCAGGGTGATGAAGATCAGCCAGAAGCAGGCCATGCGGAACGGGAAGTCGAAATACACGATCGCATAGGCGGCGATCAGCGAGATGGCGATCTTCCCGATGGTGATGGACAGCGCCATGATCAGGCTGTTGAACAGCATCGTGCCGACCGGAATGCCGCCGGCATCGGCAACGCCGGCGCCCAGCACCGTGGCGTAGTTCTCGAAGAACTTGGTCCCCGGCCACATCGGGATCGTGCCGTCCATGATGTGCTCGATCGGGTGGGTCGAGGCGACGAAGGTGATCCAGATCGGCATCACCGTGACGATGATCCCGAGGATCACCACCAGGTGGGACAGGATCGTCAGATAGGGGCGGTTCTCGACCATCAGTACTCGACCCTCCGCTCGATATAGCGGAACTGCACCACGGTCAGGCTGATCACGATCACCATCAGCACCACCGACTGAGCGGCCGAGCCGCCGAGATCGAGGCCGATGAAGCCGTCGCTGAACACCTTGTAGACCAGGATCTGCGTGGCCCCGGCCGGGCCGCCCTCGGTGGTGGCGTGGATGATGCCGAAGGTGTCGAAGAAGGCGTAGACCACGTTGACCACCAGCAGGAAGAAGGTGGTCGGCGACAGCAGCGGGAAGATGATCGTCCAGAACCGCTTGAACGGACCGGCGCCGTCGATCGCCGCCGCCTCGATCAGCGAGCGCGGGATCGCCTGGAGGCCGGCGAGGAAGAACAGGAAGTTGTAGCTGATCTGCTTCCACGAGGCGGCGATGACCACCAGGGCCATCGCGTCGCCGCCATCGAGATAGTGGTTCCAGTCGTAGCCGAGCCCGCGCAGCAGATAGGCGTTGATGCCGACCACCGGGTTGAACATGAAGAACCACAGCACGCCGGCCACGGCCGGGGCGACGGCATAGGGCCAGATCAGCAGCGTCTTGTAGGCGGTCGCGCCCTTGATCGTCCGGTCGGCCATCACCGCCAGCAGCAGGGCGAAGGCCATCGACGCGAAGGCGACGGAGAAGCTGAAGACGACGGTGTTCACGAACGCGTCGAGATAGAGCGGGTCGGAGAACAGCTCCTCGAAGTTCTCGAACCAGACGAACTCCGTCGACAGACCGAAGGCGTCCTCCACCAGCATCGACTGGTACAGGGCCTGGACGGCCGGCCAGATGAAGAAGATCAGTGTCACCGCGAGCTGTGGCAGCAGCAGCAGATAGGGCAGCCACAGGTTCCGGAAGGTCACCCGCTTGATCAAAGTCTCACCCCCGAGGCGCAAGGCGGGGCCGGCACAGATCGCACCGGCCCCACGCGATGTTCATGCAGGCCGAGGCCCGCGGCCAGGACCGAGGATCAGTCGTTGGCCTTCTCGAACTTGCGGAGCAGCGCGTTGCCACGCTCCACGGCGGTGTCCATCGCCTCCTTGGCGGACTTCTGACCGGCCCAGAGCGCTTCCATCTCCTCGTTGATCACGTCGCGGACCTGGACGAAGTTGCCGAAGCGGATGCCCTTGGAGTTCGGGGTCGGCGTGTTCAGGCTGAGCTGCTTGATCGCGGTGTCGGTGCCCGGGTTCTTGTCGTAGAAGCCCTGCTTCTGGGACAGCTCGTAGGCGGCCGTGGTGATCGGCACGTAGCCGGTCTCCTGGTGCCAGCGGGCCTGCACCTCGGCAGAGGAGATGTAGTTGAAGAACTCCGCCACGCCCTTGTACTCGGCCGCCGGCTTGCCCTGCAGCACCCACAGGGTGGCGCCGCCGATGATCGAGTTCTGCGCCTTGTCGGCCACGTCGGTGTTCAGCGGCAGCATGGTCTGGGCGAAGTTGAACTTGGCCTGCTGAACCATCGAACCGTAATAGGCCGAGGAGTTCATCCACATGCCGCATTCGCCGTTGGTGAACATCGGCAGGCTCTCACCGCGACGACCGCCGTACTGGAACAGCTTCTTCTCGCTGCTGTCGGCGATCTTCTGCAGGGTGTTCACGACCTCGTCGTTGTTGAAGACGAACTCGGTGTCGAAGCCGGCGAAGCCGTTCTCCTTGGTGCCCATCGGGATGTTGTGCCAGGCGGAGAAGTTCTCGACCATCACCCAAGACTGCCAGCCGAAGCTGAAGCCGCACTTCATGCCGCTGTCGACCAGCTTCTGCGAGGCCTCGAACACCTCGTTCCAGGTCGTCGGCGCCTCGGTCACGCCGGCCTTGTCCAGCGCGTCCTTGTTGTACCACATCACCGGCGTGGAGCTGTTGAACGGCAGCGACAGCAGCTTGTTGTCCGGGGTGGTGTAGTAGCTGACCACGGCCGGCAGGTAGTCGTCCTGATTGAACGGCGTGTCGGTGTCTTCCATCAGCTTGTAGACCGGATAGACGGCACCCTCGGCCGCCATCATGGTCGCGGTGCCGACCTCGAAGACCTGGACGATGTGCGGCTGCTGCTTGGCGCGGAACGCCGCGATCGCCGCCGTCATGGTCTCGGCATAGGTGCCCTTGTAGACCGGCACCACTTTGTACTCGGACTGCGAGGCGTTGTAGCCCTCGGCCATCTCGTTCACGAGCTCGCCGTTGCGGCCGCCCATCGCGTGCCACCACTGGATCTCGGTGGCGGCGATCGCCTCGCTCGCCATGGACAGCGCGAAGGCGCCCGCCATGCCGGCGAGGATCATCTTGGAGTTGAACATGCTCTTCCCCCGGTACAGGTTGCTTATCATTGGCGACATAGCCAATGCCGAGCTGGCGGAATGGGGGTCGCGATAGCGGAGGGGCCCCGGATGCACAGCAGGAACTCGGCACGCCGCAGGCATATCTTAGAGACAATTACACCAACATGACACTTCCATGACGTTCCGGTTACGTGCTTGCCAGATAACGCATAATCCCCTCTCAATGAGGCTGGCCGATCCCACAGGAGGAACAATTCCATGCGGCGCTCCCTGACGTTTCTGACCGTTCTGGCCAGCCTTTCCGCGGGTCCCGCCATGGCCGTCGACATTCACGGTCATCGCGGGGCACGCGGTCTGCTGCCGGAGAACACCCTGCCCGCCTTCCGCGAGGCCATCGCGCTCGGCGTCGATATACTGGAGCTCGACACCGGGATGACCGCCGACGGCGTGGTGGTGGTGCTGCACGACCCGGCCCTGTCGCCCGACCTCGCCCGCATCGGCGGCAGTTGGATCGACGCGCCGATGCTGATCCGCGGCATGACCCATGCCGAACTGCACGCGGTCGATGTCGGCCGGGCTAGGCCGGGCGGCAAGGTCGCCGAGCGGTTCCCGGACCAGACGCCGGTGGACGGCACGCCGGTGCCGACCCTGGCCGAGGTGCTGAGCATGGCGGTGGTGGAAGGCGGCCCCGACCTGCGCTTCAACATCGAGACCAAGCTGTCGCCTCTGGCCCCGGACGACACCGCCGACCCGGAGAGCTTCGCCGCCGCGGTGATCGGCGCGATCCGCGAGGCCGGGGTGGAGAAGCGCGCCATCGTCCAGAGCTTCGACTGGCGCACCCTGGCGGTGGTCCACCGCCTCGCGCCGGAGATCCGCACCGCCTACCTGACGGCGGAGCGCAACTGGCTGAACAACGTGCAGGTGGGACGGCCGGACGCTTCGCCCTGGCTCGGCGGGCTCGACATCGACGATTTCGGTGGCTCCATCCCACAGGCCATCGCCTCCCTGCACGGCGATATCTGGTCGCCCTATTTCCGCGACGTCACCGCCGAGGAGGTGGAGGAGGCCCACAGGCTGGGTCTGGAGGTGCATGTCTGGACGGTGAACGACGCCACCCAGATGAAGGAGCTGGCCGAGATGGGGGTGGACGGCATCATCACCGACTATCCGAACATTGCCATCGAAGCGGTGCGCCACAAGCACTGACGCCCGGCAGTTGCGACCACAGGAGGACGCCATGACCCTGGACGAGTTCCGCCGAACCCTCGACGCCCCCACCCCGCCCGCCGGGTTGAGCCCGGCCCTGCTCGGGCTGTGGCACCAGGGCAAGGGCGACTGGGAGGCGGCCCATGAGACGGTGCAGGCCGATGACGGCGCCGACGCCGCCTGGGTCCACGCCCACCTGCACCGGGTGGAAGGCGACGAGATGAACGCCGGCTACTGGTTCCGCCGGGCGGGAAAGCCGCATACGAGGGGCGATCTGGGGGAAGAGTGGACGGCGTTGGTGGAGGGGTTGCTGGACGGCGGCCGGTAACCTAGCGCCCATACTCCACCGCCGGCAGCACCGTCCCCGCGCATTCCCCGAAGCCGACGCGATAATCGCCCTCGCACCAGCCGCGCAGGGTCAGCGTGTCGCCGTCCTCGATGAAGGTGCGCGTTACCCCGCCCAGGTCGATCGGGTCGCGGCCGTTCCAGGTGATCTCCAGCAGCGAGCCGAGGCTGTCCGGCGTGCTCCCCGACACCGTGCCCGAGCCGAGCAGGTCGCCGGTGCACATGGCACAGCCGGACGCGCTGTGATGGGCGAGCTGCTGGGCCGAGGAGAAGTACATCTGCCGGTAATTGGTCCGGCTGATGGTGGTCGCCGAACCGCCTGCCGGCGCCATGTCGACCGCCAGGGAAATGTCGAAATTGTTCGGACTGCCCTCCTGCAGATAGGGCAGCAGCGGCTTGATCCGCGCCGGCGTGGGCACCCGGAACGGCTCCAGCGCCTCGCGGGTCACCACCCAGGGGCTGATCGTGGTCGCGAAGGCCTTGGCCTGGAACGGCCCGAGCGGCTGGTACTCCCAGACCTGGATGTCGCGGGCCGACCAGTCGTTCAGCAGCACATAGCCGAAGATCATGTCATAGGCCTGGGCCGTGGTGACCGGCTGGCCCATGGCACTGGGAGTGCCGACGATGGCGCCCATCTCCAGCTCGATATCGAGCCGGCGGCACGGCCCGAAGCTGGGGGCGTCCGCATCGGGGGCCTTGAGCTGGCCGTTCGGCCGGCGGATCGCCGTGCCGGAGACCACCACCGTGGAGGCGCGGCCGTTGTAGCCCACCGGCAGGTGCAGCCAGTTCGGCATGAGCGCGTTGTCCGGCCCGCGGAACATGCTGCCCACGTTGCTGGCGTGTTCGCGCGAGGCGTAGAAATCGGTGAAGCTGCGCACGAAGATCGGCAGGTGCATCGTGGCGTCGGCCTGCGCCACCAGCACCAGTCCGTCCGGCCCGCCCGTGGTCGCGTCCAGCAGGTCGCCGATCCGCGCCCGGGTCTGCGACCAGACCTCCTGCGGCAGGGCCATGAACGGGTTGAGGGTGCCCTCGGCGAACACCGTCTTGCCCGGTGCCAGGACCAGCGTTCCCGCCACCTCCAGTGCCGTCAGGTCGAGGATCCGGTCGCCGATCGCCACCCCGACCCGCTTCAGCCCGTCCCCTTCGGAGAACACGCCGAAGGGCAGGTTCTGGATCGGAAAATCGGCGCCGGGGGCGTTGGCGCTCTCCACCCAGCTCCGGCGGGCGGGATCGTGGGTGGCGTTCAGGCGGGTCATTCGGGCGCATCCTCCTGCAGGCGGGCGGCGTCCAGGGCCTGGGACAGGACCTCCCGGTCGCCGATATGGTTGGCCAGGATCAGGATCAGCCGGGCGTTCAGCGCGTCGCTCTCCTCCTTCGCCAGTCCCTCATGGGCGGCAATCAGAGCGGCGTAGAAATCGTCCGGCCGGTCGATGTTCGGGGTCAGGTTCAGCTCGGCCATGGTCAGTCTCTCCCGATTGCCCGGCGCAGCGCCAGCCGCACCGCGCCGTCGTCATAGGCGGGCCAGCGCGCCACCACATGCTGGTCCGGCCGGATCAGGTAGACCGCCGCGTCCGCCTCACCCAGATAGCGCGCAGCCAGCGCTCCGCTCGGATCGTCGGACGCGGACAGGGAGAGCCGGGAAACCGCGACTCCGGCCTCCTCAAGCCGCTCGGGTGCGTCGGCATCGATGGTGAGCAGATGGAAGCCGTCCACCAGACGATCCAGCAGGAAGCCGTCGCCCAGAGGCACATCGGAGCACGGGCTGCCGGGCCGGCTGCGCGCGGGGCCGCCGGGCAGCGCGTCCTCGCCGTTCAAGGCCGAGCCGTCATAGGTGCAGGGCACCGACAGCCGGCCGGAATTCACCAGCGGCCGGGCAAAGGCGTAGTGCTCGCTCAAGTCCAGCACGGCCTCGCGGAACAGCCGGGACGTCTCCGATTTCGGGGTGATGAAGTCGGTGGCGCGGGTGGAGGCGAGGATGTTCTGGTCTGCCGCCGCTTCGCGCTCCGCCGCATAGCTGTCGAGCAGGCTCTCGGGTGCCGTCCCGTCGAGCACGAGCTTCAACTTCCAGGCCAGATTGTCCACGTCCTGCACCCCGGAATTGGCCCCGCGCGCGCCGAAGGGCGAGACCTGGTGGGCGCTGTCCCCGGCGAACAGCACCCGGCCGTGGCGAAAGCCGGTCATGCGGCGGCATTGGAAGGTGTAGATCGACTTCCAGGCGATCTCGTAGGCGATGTCGGGGCCGAGCATGCGGTCGATGCGCGCCCGCACGTTCTCGTCACGCAGTTCCATCTCCCGATCCACATGCCAGCCGATCTGAAAGTCGAGCCGCCAGACGTTGTCCGGCTGCTTGTGCAGCAGGGCCGAGGAGCCGGACTTGAAGGGCGGGTCGAACCAGAACCGCCGCTCGGTCGGGAAGTCCACATCCATCTTCACGTCGGCGATGAGAAAACTGTCCTCGAACACGCGGCCCTCGAAACCGAGGCCGAGAGCCGACCGCACGGGCGAACCCGCGCCGTCGCAGGCGATCACCCAGTCGGCGGCGAGCCGGTACGGCCCGTCGGGGGTCAGCACCTCCAGGATCACGCATTCCTCGGATTGCGAAACGCCCTCTACCCGGTTGCGGCCGCGGATTTCCACGGGTGCGCCCGCCGCCTGGTCGGTGCGGATGCGGTCGACCAGGGCTTTTTCGAAGTACGGCTGCTGCAGGTTGATGAAGGCCGGATAGCGGTGCCCAGCCTCGGGCAGCAGGTTGAACTCGAACACCTTGCGGTCGCGGTGGAACACCTTGCCCAGGTTCCACACCACGCCCCGGTTCAGCAGCTCCGCGCCGCAGCCGAGGCGGTCGGCGATCTCCAGGCTGCGCTTGGCGATGCAGATCGCCCGGCTGCCCATGCCGATGCCCTCGTGGTCGTCCAGCACCAGCACCGGCACGCCCTTCAGCCCGAGATCGAGAGCAGCACTCATCCCCACCGGCCCGCCGCCGACGATCACCACCGGGTGGCGGACGGGCGCTGTCGCATCTTGGTCAGGGGAGCGCGCGTAGGGGTACTCCCGGAAGGCGAGCGTGTAGCGATCCTGAAGCATCGCCGGTCTCCCCGCTGGCGCGCGGCAGCTAGCCCTGCAACGCCTCCCACATCTCCAGATCGCGCTGGGCGGTCCAGATGCGCGGCGTGTCGATGCCGCGGGCCTCGTCATAGGCGCGGGCGACGTTGAACGGCAGGCAGTGCTCGTAGATGGCGTAGTCCTTGAACTTGGCGTCGCAGGCGTCGCGCACCGCGTCCCAGGCGTCCTTCAGGCTGCCGCCACGGGCCGCCACCTTCTGGGCCGGGCGGTAGGTGCTCTCCACGAAGTCGCGGGTCGCCTCCAGGCCGGCATCGACCCGGTCGATCCCGACCAGCGCGTCGCCGCGGCCCGGCGCAATGGAGTGCGGGTTGTAGGCTTTCACCGCGTCGAGCGTGCCGCCCCAATCCTCGAAATGCCCGTCCCCGCAGTAGCAGGCGGAGTGATACTCGACGATGTCGCCAGTGAACATGACCTGCTCGTCCGGCACCCAGATCACCGCGTCGCCGGCGGTGTGGGCGCGGCCGATCTGCTTGATCTCGACCTTGCGGTTGCCGAGATAGACCGTCATCGAATCCGAGAAGGTGGTGGTCGGCCAGGTCAGGCCGGGGATGCTCTCATGCCCCTCGAACAGGCGCGGGAAGCGCTGGAACTCGCTGTCCCAGTCCTCCTGGCCGCGCTCGACCACCATGGAGCGGGCCTTGTCCGACATGATGACCTGCACGTCGCCGAAGGCGCTGGCGCCGAGCACGCGGACCGCGTGGTAGTGGGTCAGGACCACATGGGTGATCGGCTTGTCGGTGACCTCGCGGACCTTGGCGATGACCATCTCGGCCAGGCGCGGCGTGGCCTGGGCCTCGACGATCATGACGCTGTCCTCGCCGATGATGACGCCGGAATTCGGGTCGCCCTCGGCGGTGAAGGCCCAGAGATCCTTGCCAACCTCGGTGAAGCTGATCTTCTTCTCGCCCAGGTCTCCCTGGCTTGCGAATGCCTTCGCCATGCACTTCCTCCCGTTCATGCCGCTCCGGTGGGCGCGTCGGCGCGTCCGGGGCCGTGGTCTGGTTCCGTTGGAGCGAACCTTAACCCAGAGCGGGTTCCTCCCGTACAGGATGAATTGCGGGGATTGATGTCGCCGCTACCCTTTCAAGTCTTCCCGCCCCCCGCGCCGGGACCGAGAGGAGCAGCAGCCGGAGCGTTGCGAGTTAGGCTCCAGCGCGCGGATGGCTCGGTCCCGGCGCAGGGCCGGGAAGACGGGAAGGAAGTAAGCCCCTGTAGACGAGCAATATGCCCGCCCTTCGACACGCCCTGCGGGCTGCTCAGGGTGTGAGGTTTCTTGTGAGTTCCAGGAGACTGACCTCACCCTGAGCAGCCCCGCCACGGTGCCTATCCGGGGCGGGGCGTGTCGAAGGGCGGGGCGAGGTCGAACGAGCCGCTTACGCCGCCTTCGGCAGCAGCTTCTCCACCAGCAACGCCCAATAGGACGCGCCGTACGGCAGGGCCGCGTCGTTGAAGTCGTAGGCCGGGTTATGGACGTTCACCCCGCCATCGTCGCCGATCCCGTTGCCGAGGTTGATATAGCAGCCCGGGCGGTGCTGCAGCATGTAGGCGAAGTCCTCCGCCCCCATCACCGGCTCGGCGTCCGTGTCCACATTCTCCTCGCCGACCAGCTCGCGCGCGATGGCGGCCGCCTTCTCGATGTGGGCCGGGTCGTTGACCAGGGCCGGATAGCGGCGGTCGTACTTGACCTCGACCGTGCAGTCGAAACCCTCGGCAATCGACGTGCAGATCTTCTTCATCTTGGCCTCGACCATGTCCTGCACCTCCGGCTTGAAGGTCCGCACGGTGCCCTGCATGTAGACCAGGTCCGGGACCACGTTACCGGTATGACCGCCGGACACCTGGGTCACCGAGAGCACCGCGCTGTCCAGCGGATCGGTCGAACGGCTGACGATGGACTGCAGGGCCAGCACGATCTGCGCCTGGACGATGATCGGGTCGATGGTCTTGTGCGGGCGCGCCGCGTGGCCGCCATAGCCATGGATGGAGATCTCGAACATGTCGGCGCCGGCCATGGACGGGCCCGGGCGCATGCAGATCTTGCCGACGGGCAGGCCCGGCCGGTTGTGCATGCCGTAGACCGCGTCGACCGGGTACTTCTCGAACAGCCCGTCATCCTCGACCATCACCCGGCCGCCGGCGACGTTCTCCTCGGCCGGCTGGAAGATCAGCACGACCTCGCCGGAGAAGTTGCGGGTCTCCGCCAGGTAGCGCGCCGCCCCCAGCAGAATCGCGGTGTGGCCGTCATGACCGCAGCCATGCATCTTGCCCGGGATCGTCGAGGCCCAGGGCTTGCCGGTCGCCTCGATGATGTCGAGCGCGTCGAAATCCGCGCGGATGCCGATCCGGCCGCCGTCCCCGCCCCCCACTGGTTTGCCGTTCCCCTTGATCGTCGCGACGATGCCGGTCTTCGCCAGCCCGCGCTCGATGTGGTCGACGCCGATCTCCTCCAGCCGCTTGGCGATGAAGTCCGAGGTCCAGACCTCCTCGAAGGCGGTCTCGGGATGGGCGTGCATTTCGCGGCGCCACTCGGTCATTTCCTCGTGGAAGTCGGCGATGCGGTTGATGATCGGCATGGAAGGCTCCTGACATGAATCCGGCCAGACTAGGCGCAGCCGAAATCCCTGCCAAGATCGTGTCTTGACGCCGCGTGGGCCGCCCTCTGTCATGATCGCCCGCCTCGCGAACCCCGAAGGATCCCTCTTGGCCGCCATCCGCATCGCCGTCGATATCGGCGGCACCTTCACCGATCTGCAGATCCTGAACGAGGAGTCCGGAGCGGCCGACGCCCACAAGGTGCCGACCACCCCGGCCGACCCGTCGGAGGGCCTGATCACCGGCATCGTGGAAGCGTCGCAACGCCTCGGGTTCGCCCTGTCGGACATCCGCGCGATCATGCACGGCACCACCATCGCCACCAACGCGGTGCTGGAGCGCAAGCTGCCGGCGGGCGCGCTGCTGATGACCGAGGGCTTCACCGACGTGCTGGAGATCGGCCGGCATTTCCGCAGCGTGGTCTATGCCAACAAGGCCGAGGAGCGGGCGCTGCTGATCCCACGCGCCCGGCGCTATCCGATCGGCGAGCGGCTGCGGGCCGACGGAACGGTCGAGCGCACGCTCGATGCCGACAGCGTGCGCGCCGCCGCCCGCAGGGCCGCCGATGCGGGGGTCAAAGCCATCGCCATCTGCCTGCTGCACGCCTATGCCAATCCGGAGCACGAGCTGGAGGCCGCCCGCATCGTGCAGGAGGAGCTGCCGGACGCCTATGTCTCCTGTTCCCACGCGGTCAGCCCGGAGATCCGCGAGTTCGAGCGCGCCTCGACCACCGTGCTGAACGCCCTGCTGATGCCGGTGGTGAAGACCTACCTGTCCAAGCTGCGCGGTCGGCTGTCCGATACCGGCATCACCGCGCCGGTCTATCTGGTGCAGTCCAACGGCGGCGTCACCACGCCGGAGACCGCGGGCGAGCAGCCGGCCCGCCTGCTGCTGTCGGGTCCCGCCGGCGGGGCACGGGCGGCGGAGGTGCTGTCGGCCGAGCTCGGCATCGGCAACCTGATCGCCGTCGACATGGGCGGCACCTCCTATGACGTGTCGATCGTCGACAACGGCGCCATCCGCCTGGTCACCGAGGGCAAGGTCGACGGGCTGCCGGTGCGCCTGCCGATGATCGAGATCCGCACCATCGGCGCCGGCGGCGGCTCCATCGCCCGGGTGGACGAGACCGGCCGGCTCTATGTCGGCCCGGAGAGCGCCGGCGCGACCCCCGGCCCGGTCAGCTACCGGCGCGGCGGCACCGAACCCGCCGTGACCGACGCCAATGTGGCGTTGGGGCGGATCGATCCGGACTTCTTCCTCGGCGGCGCGATGACCCTCGACGTGGATGGCGCCCGCACCGCGCTGTCGGAGCGGGTGGCGACGCCGCTCGGCCTGGAGGACGGGCCGGCGGCCGACGGCATCGTCGCCATCGCCACCACCCACATGGCCTCGGCCATCCGGCTGTCGCTGTTCGAGAAGGGGCTGGATCCCAGCGACTTCGCCCTGATCTCCTTCGGTGGCGCCGGCGGTCTGCATGCCTGCGACACGGCGGCGGAGATCGGAGCCGCCCGCGTCGTCTTCCCGCGCGATCCCGGCACGCTCAGCGCCTGGGGCATGCTGTTCAGCGACGTGGTGCACGACATCGCCCGCTCCCGCCTGATGAAGGCCGAGGCGGCGAACCTGGGCGAGGTGCAGAGCCTGATCGCCGAGATGCAGACAGACGGCGAGGCGTCCCTCGCCCGCGACGGCATCCCGGAGAGCGAGCGCAGCTATCCGGTCACCCTGGACCTGCGCTATCCAGGTCAGGCCTACGAGATCGGCGTGGCCTTCGACGGCGACCTGGCGGCGACGGTCACCGCTTTCCACGACGCCCATGAGAAACAGTACGCCCATGCCGAGCGGCATGTGACGCCGGAAATCGTCACCCTGCGCATGGCCGCCACCGGCCGGCTCAGCAAGCCGGCAGCGCGGCCGTTCGCGGGCGGGAGCGACGTCATCGTCAAGGCGACCCGTTCCGTGCGCCTCGCGGGGGCGATCCGCGACACCGCCATCGTCGACCGGGAGACCCTCGGCCCCGGTGCCACGCTGGCCGGACCGGCGATCATCGAGGAGGCCCATTCCACCCTGCTGATCCCGCCCGGATGGGCCCTCGCCGTCCACCCCAGCGGTGCCCTGATCGCCACCCTGACCGCCGAAGGAGATGCGTCATGAGCGTGCCCGAGCTCGATCCCGTCCAGGTGGAGATCATCCGCAACGCCCTGGTGGCGGCCGCCGAAGAGATGAGCGTCACCATCTGGCGCACCAGCCGCTCGTCGGTGGTGCGCGACCTGCTCGACTATTCGACCTGCGTGTTCGACGCCGATGGCGGCGCGGTCGGGCAGTCCACCGCGATCCCGATCCACCTGAACTCCATGCCCTCCTGCCTGGCCGAGATCCTGGCCAACCACATCCCGATCGAGGAGTGGGAGGACGGCGACATCATCATCACCAACGATCCCTATGCCGGCGGCCAGCACCTGTCCGACATCCAGACCTTCAAGCCGGTGTTCCACGAAGGTAGGCGGATCGCCATCGCCGGCATCCTGGTGCACCACCTGGACGTGGGCGGCGGCGCGGCCGGCTCCTACGATCCCAGCGCCACCGAGATCCAGCAGGAGGGCTTCCGCATCCCGCCGCTGAAGATCGCCGAGCGCGGCAAGCGCAACGAGGCGGTGGTGAAGCTGCTGCTGCGCCAGACCCGCGAGCCGGCCAATGTGGGCGGCGACTTCGCCTCCCAGCTCGCCGCGCTGGAGACCGGTGCGGCCAACCTGAAGCGCATTGTCGCGCGCTACGGCCCGGATACCCTCGCCGCCGCCATGGCGCGCATCCAGGACCAATCGGAAGCCGCCATGCGGGCGATGATCCGCGACGTGCCGGACGGCACCTACAGTTTCGAGGATTTCGTCGACGACGACGGCATCGACCGGGACACCCGACTGCGGATCGCGGTGACGCTGACCGTGAAGGGCGACGGCATGACGATCGACCTGGACGGCTCCAGCCCCCAGGCAAAGGGCCCCGTGAACTGCACCTATGCCATGGCCTATTCGGCCGCGATGTGCGGCGTGCTGATGTCGCTCGGCACCGAGATCCCGGCCAATGCGGGCTGCTACCGCCCGGCGACGGTCTCGGCCCCGCCCGGCACGGTGGTGAACTGCCGCTACCCTGCCCCCGTCGCCAACCGGATGGCGACCGGCCACCGGGTGGTGAACGCGGTGATGGGCGCCTTCCATCAGGCGATCCCGGGCAAGGTGCCGGCCGCCTATTACGGGGTCAGCTACGCCACGGCGATGAACTGCATCCACGCCGACGGCAGCCGGCAGGTCTATTTCGATCTGGAATGCGGCGGCTGGGGCGGCCATCCGGACGAGGACGGCGCCAGCGGCTTCTCCTGCGGGCTGCACAACATCTCCAACGCCCCGATGGAGATGCTGGAGAACAGTCTGCCCATCCAGTTCCAGGAATACGCCCTGGTGCCGGACAGCGGCGGCAAGGGCCGCACCCGCGGCGGCCTCGGACTCGCCCGCGCCTACCGGCTGGAGACGCCGACGGGGGTGTTCGCGGCCAATCTCGACCGCTTCAAGGTCCGTCCCTATGGCCTCGCCGGCGGCGAACCGGGCCAGCCCGGCCGCCTGACGGTGACCCGCGCGGCGACCGGAAAGACTGAGGACCTTCCCTCGAAGGTCTCCGGCGTGCCGGCGGCGAAGGGCGACGTCTTCCGGCTGCAGACCGCCGGCGGCGGCGGCTACGGCGACCCGGCCGAGCGAAGCGCCGCGGCGAAGGCCTTCGACGTGGAAAACGGATATACGAGCGGATGACCCAGCCCCGGCACGGAGTCGGGGAACGGTCGAGCGACCTATGTCGACGGGGCGGAACAGGCCGCCAGGCGATCCCGGACGAAGCCCGCCAGGCCTTCCAGGAACCCATCCAGATCCGCCTTCAGGGCCTCGAAGCCGGCGGTCTTCTCGAAGCTGTCGCTGTCCATGTATAGCGCCCGATTGAGCTCGATCTGCAGCGAGTGCCGACCGGCGGCGGGGTCGGAATGCCGGACCACCAGTTCGGCGCCCTTGTACGGATGGTTGATCGACACCCGATAGCCCAGGCCCCGCAGCAGACCCGCCGCCGTCTCGATGAAGTCGGCGTCGCAGGTCGCCCCTTCGCGGTTGCTCAGCACCATGTCGGGCCGCGCCGCACCCGCGTCCACGTTCATCGCGTTGCCGACCGGCTTCATCGAATGGCAGTCGATGTGGAACGCCGTCCCGAACCGCCCGTGCGCCGCGTCGATCGCCGAGGCGACGGCGGCGTGGTAGGGCCGGTGATAGGTCTCCAGCCGGTGCATCACCTCGGCCACGGACAGCTTTCGGTCGTAGATCGGCCGGCCCTTCAAGATGTAGCGGCGGATCACGCCCACGCCGTACTCGGTCTTCTCGCCCGGATTGACCGGCAGCGGCCAGTCGCCCTCGATCAGGGCCAGGGCGAGATCGTCCTCGGCTCGGTTGGCGTCGATATAGGCGCGCGGAAATCGGGCAGCGATCAGAGTCGCGCCGACCGCAGGCGCATGGCCGAACAGTTCGTCGACGAAGCGATCGACCGAGGTCATCAGCTCGGCCTCGGTGACCACGTGGCCGAAATCGGCCGGCCAGTCGGCGCTGTTATGCGGGCTGTCCACCACCAGCGGGATCGCCGCGCCCACCGGGTCCCGGCGCTGCAGGACGCCGGGAACCACGTGGTCGGGTGGCCCCGGCCGGTGCGCCGTCATGCCTGGTCGTTCAGGTGGCACGCGGACCACCGGCCCGGCGCGATCTCCTTCAGCAGCGGCTGTTCGGCCTTGCAGCGCGCATGGGCGTGCGGGCAGCGCGGGTGGAAGTGGCAGCCCGGCGGCGGGTTCAGCGGCGACGGGATCTCACCCTTCACCGGCACGAACTTGCGCTTGCGGGTGTCGAGCCGCGGCACCTCGGCCAGCAGAGCCTGGGTGTAGGGGTGGTTGGCCGACGAGAAGATGTCTTCCGTCCTCGCCATCTCCACCACCCGGCCGAGATACATGATCACCACCCGGTCGGAGAGATGTTCCACCACGCCGAGATCGTGGCTGATGAACAGGTAGGTGAGGTGGAACTCCTCGCGCAGGCGCATGAACAGGTTCAGCACCTGGGCCTGGATCGACACGTCCAGCGCGGCGACGGACTCGTCGCAGACCAGGAAGTCCGGGTTCACCGCGAGCGCGCGGGCGATGCCGATACGCTGACGCTGACCACCGGAGAACTGGTGCGGATAGCGCCGGGCATAGGTCGGATCGAGGCCGACCCGGACCAGCATCTCGGAGACATAGGCCTCCATCCCCTTGGCATCGACCAGGCCGTGCACCTTCGGCGCCTCGCCGACGATGTCCTGCACCCGCATGCGCGGGTTCAGCGAGCTCATCGGGTCCTGGAAGATCATCTGAACCTTCAGCGCGGTGTCCCGCGCCTCCGCCGAGGTCTGGGTCGACAGCTCGCGGCCGCGGAACAGCACGTCGCCCTTGGTCGCCGGGTGCACGCCGGCCACCACGCGGCCCAGGGTGGACTTGCCGCAGCCGGACTCGCCCACCAGCCCGACCACCTCGCCGTCGGCGATGGTCAGGGAGACGTCGTCGACCGCATGGACGATCTCGTCCTTCAGCCCGGCGCCGAAGATGTTGGCGATTTTGGCGGCGGCATCCAGCGACTTCACGAAGCGCTTGGAGACGTGGCGCAGTTCGACGATCGGCTTGTCAGCCGTCGGAACGGCGTCATGGTCGGTTGCGGCGCTCATGCGGTCACCTCGGGCGTCGGAGCGGCGGCGGCCTCGCCTGCCGCGACCGGGTAGTGGCAGCGCACGTCGCGCCCGGGCACCGGATGGGTGATCTCCGGTTCGATCTCGCAGTCCGGCCCGACCCGGGGACAGCGCGTCTTGAACGGGCAGCCCTTGGGCAGCTTGAGTAGCGACGGGGTCATGCCCGGGATCTGCGCCAGGGGCTGGCCGCGCTTGTTGCGGCTCGGCACCGAACTGATCAGCCCGTGGGTGTAGGGATGGGTCGGATTGTCCAGCACGTCGTTGACGGTGCCGTGCTCGACCACCCGGCCGGCATACATCACGCAGATATCGTCGGCGAGGCCGGCGACCACGGAGAGATCGTGGGTGATCCAGATCATCGCCGTGCCGGTCTCCTCGCAGAGCTTCTGCACCTCGTAGAGAATCTGGCCCTGGATCGTCACGTCGAGCGCCGTGGTCGGCTCGTCGGCGACGATCAGGTCCGGCTTGTTCAGCAGGGCGATGGCGATCGCCACGCGCTGGCGCATGCCGCCGGAGAACTGGTGCGGATAGGAGCGCAGCCGCTCCTCCGCCGCCGGGATGCCGACCTGCTCCAGGGCGGCGCGCGACCGCTCCCAGGCCTCCTCGCGGCTGACCTTCTCATGCGCCTGGATCGCCTCGATCATCTGCGTGTCGACACGCAGGACCGGGTTCAGGGTCATCATCGGGTCCTGGAAAATCATCGCGATGTTGTTGCCCCGCAGACGGCGCATGCGCTCGTCGGAGGCGTTCGCGATGTTCTCGCCCTTGTACAGGATCTCGCCGCCCACGATGCGGCCCGGCTCGTCGACCAGGCCCATGATGGAGAAGCCGGTCACGGTCTTGCCGGACCCGGACTCGCCCACCAGGCCCAGGACCTGCCCCGGCTTGACCGTGAAGGACACGTCGTTGACCGCCTTCACCTCGCCAGCGCGGGTGAAGAAATGGGTCTGCAGGTTCCGGACCTCGAGCGTCGGAACGTCGGAATTGGCCACCGGTGTCCCCTCTTACTTCTGCAGTCGCGGATTGAGCACGTCGCGCAGCCGGTCGCCGACCAGGTTGATGCTCACGATCATGAACAGCAGGGCCAGCCCCGGAAACACGGTGATCCAGTACTTGCCGCTCATCACGTAGTCGAACCCGTTGGAAATCAGCTTGCCCAGCGACGGCTCGGTCTGCGGCAGGCCGAGCCCGAGGAACGACAGGGTCGCTTCCAGCGAGATCGCATGCGCGGTCTGCATGGTGCCGACGACGATGATCGGCGCGATGCAGTTCGGCAGCAGATGGCGGAACACCACCCGGCCGTTGCTGAGCGCCAGGCAGTTCGCCGCCTCGACATATTCCTTGCGGCGCTCCACCAGGGCCGAGCCGCGGATCGTGCGGGCGTAGTAGGCCCACTGCACCACCACCAGGGCGGCGATGATCTTGAACACCGCGAAATAGCCGGGCTCGTTCGGTCCGCCCTTGACCACGGCGAGCAGGATCAGCGCCACCAGGATCGCCGGGAAGGAGAGCTGCATGTCGACGATGCGCATGATGATCATGTCGGTGCGGCCGCCGAAATAGGCCGCGATCATGCCGAGCGTGCAGCCCAGGATCAGGGCGATCACGCCGGAGCCGACGCCGACGCCGAGGCTGATGCGCAGCCCGTAGATCATGGCGCTGACCAGGTCGCGGCCGGCGCCGTCGGTGCCGAGCCAGGCCACCGTGCCGTTGGCCATGGTCTCGCCCGGCGCCAGCAGATTGTCCATGAAGCTGACCGCCGCGAGGTCGTACGGGTCGGTCGGCGCGATGAACGGGCCGATCACGGCGATGAAGATCACCAGGATCACGCCGATCGCGCCGATCACGGCGACCGGGCTCTCCATGTAATCCGACAGAATCCGCTTGAACGGGCTCTCGACGGCCGCGTCCTTCGGCTTGGCGACGGTCTCTTCGACCGCGGTTTCTTCTTGGATCGCAGTCATGCCTTGATGTCCTGCAAGCGGACCCGCGGATCGAGCAGCGAATAGCAGATGTCGACCAGCAGATTCAGGAAGACGAACAGCAGCACGATGATCATCAGGTAGGCGACGATCACCGGCCGGTCGAGAAGGCCGATCGAATCGATCAGCAGCTTGCCGATACCGGGCCACGCGAAGATCGTCTCGGTCACGACGGAGAACGCCACCAGACCGCCGAACTCGAGACCGAGCACGGTGACGACCGGGATGAGGATGTTCTTGAGCACATGCACGAAGATCACCCGGCGGTCGGTCAGTCCCTTGGCGCGGGCGAATTTGACGTAGTCCTGGTGCACCACCTCGCGGGTGCCGGCGCGGGCCAGGCGGGTGACCGCCGACAGCTTGAACAGCGCCAGGTTGACCGCCGGCAGCAGCACATGGCTCCAGCCGTCCAGGGTCAGCAGCGAGGTCGGGAAACCGAGCACGTAGGTGATCTCGTCGCCGCGCCCGGTGGACGGCAGCCAGCCGAGCTGCACCGAGAACAGCAGGATCATCATGATTCCGACCCAGAAGGTCGGCAGGCTGAACCCGAGGATCGAGCCGGTCATGATCGCCTTGGAATAGGCCGCCTCCGGCC
The DNA here is from genome assembly GCA_965228445.1 of Candidatus Endolissoclinum sp. Lineage (GTDB taxonomy): Bacteria > Pseudomonadota > Alphaproteobacteria > Thalassobaculales > Thalassobaculaceae > Thalassobaculum. The sequence goes on from OZ245813.1 coordinate 1,447,090, forward strand.
GCAATCCGGCGATGACGCCGAGCGGAATGCCGAGCACCACCGAGATCAGCAGGGCGGCGACCGCGAGCTCCATGGTCGCCGGCAGCCGGTCCATGATCAGCTGCAGCGCCGGCTCGTTGAACACGAAGCTCTCGCCGAGATTGCCCTGGGCCGCCTTCTGCAGGAAGCGCAGATACTGGATATGGAACGGCTTATCGAGGCCGAGGCTCTCGATGACCGCCTCGCGTTCCGCCTGGTCGGCATCATCCGCCACCAGGATCTCGGTCGGATCTCCCACCAGGAAGACGCCCGAGAACACCAGAAATGACATAACCAGGACGACCAGGGCCGCCTGCATCAATCGTCTGATGATGAAGACCGTCATCACCGACCTCTCATAATACCTGTCCCGCGACGGGTCTCACATGGACCCCCGCGGGAGGCAAGTCGAAACGGGGTTCTTTTTGTTATCGGATCGCGGCCGACCGGAGCCGGCCGCGATCCTCGATTGCAGTCGGGCGATCAGTTCGCCTTGACCAGGTCGTAGGCCACCGTGCGCTCGTCGGTGCGGGCGTTGTACGCCAGCCCCTTGCGGGTCGCCCAGGTGTTCACCTGGTAGTGCAGCGGGATGATGCCCTGGTTCTGACCGATCGAGATGTCGGTCGCCTCCGCCAGCAGCTTGCCGCGCTTCTCGTCGTCGACCGTGGCCAGCGCCTGAGCGATCAGGGCGTCGACCTTCGGATCGGAGTGACGGCCGCGGTTGGACGCACCCCAGCCCTTTGCCGGGTCGTGGGTCGCCAGCAGCGACTTCAGCGGCGAGGACGCCTCACCGGTGCCCGAGCCCCAGCCGACCAGCACGAAGCTGAACTCCGGCTCGCCGTCCGCACCCTTGGAGGCGCGCGAGAAGAAGACGTTCTTCGGCATGGTCACGACCTTGGTCGGGATACCGGCCGCCGACAGCAACTGGCCGATCGCTTCGCAGATCTTGGCGTCGTTGATGTAGCGGTCGTTCGGACCGTGGATCGTCAGGCCGAAGCCGTCCGGATAGCCGGCTTCCGCCAGCAGCTTCTTGGCACCGGCGACGTCGTACTTCTCCGGCTTCAGGCTCGGCGAGCGGCCGAAGAAGGTGTCCGGCAGCAGCTGGCCGGCCGGCAGGGCGACGCCCTCCATGACCCGCTCGACGATGGCCGGGCGGTTGATCATCATGGAGATCGCCTTGCGGACCCGCGGATCCATCAGCGGGTTCTTCTCCAGCGGGTTGCCGTCCTTGTCCGTGACGAAGGGCGACTTCTCGCGGAACTGGTCGAGGTGCAGGTAGATGACGCGGTTCGACACGCCGTCGCTCAGCGCCACGTCCTTGTTCTTCTCAAGGGTCGCGATGTCCGAAGTCGGGACGTTGTCGATCATGTCCACGTCGCCGGCCAGCAGCGCGGCGACGCGCGCCGGCTCGGACGGGATGAAGCGGAAGGTGACCTTGTCCCAGGTCTGGGCGAGCGGTCCGACATAGCCGTCGAACTTCTCCATGACGATGCGGTCGCCCTTCTTCCACTCGACGAACTTGTACGGGCCGGAGCCGATCGCCGCGGTGCCGTCGTTGAAGTCGCTCGCCTGGATGCCCTTGTTAGCGTCGGCGCTGCCGGTGCCCTTGGCCTCCGACGACATGATCATCACGGTGGTCAGGTCGTTCGGCATCAGCGGATAGGGTTCATCCGTCATGATGTGCAGGGTCAGATCGTCCACCTTCTTCAGGGTCTTGCCCTTGGTGTAGATCCGGAACGACGAGTTACCCCCGGTATAGCCGTCCGCCCGCTCGAAGGAATAAATCACGTCGTCGACGGTCAGATCGGTACCGTCATGGAACTTCAGGCCCGGACGCAGCTTGAATTCCCAGGTCGTGTCGTCCAGCGCCTTGTACGACTCGGCGATGCTGGGAATGATCTGCTGGTTCGGGTCGAAATCGACCAGGCGCGCGAAGACGTGCCCGATGATCGCGTTGTTCGGGCCCAGGTTATGGAAATACGGGTCCATGGACGACGGCTCCGAACGGACGCCGATCGTAATGTCCTCGGCCATCGCCGGGCCGGCCAAGGCCGCCATCGCGACCGCCGTAACCCCCAGCCGACGAATAAAACTCATCCCTGCCTCCATCTCTGCATTGGGATTGTTTGGCATGCGCAGTCGTGTCGTTGCACGCGCGAAGCCGTGAGCATGGCGGAAACGACCGCCGCATACAATCCCGACGGCACCCAAAAATACCGCCCGCGCCGGGAAAAAGCCCGGGGGCCGGCTCGTTGTCCTATGGCGTTCGTTTCGGCCTTGGCATAGCCTGAATCCGGCGCTGTCCCCGCGCCGCGCCCGCTCGCCCCCCGTCGACCACAACAGCCAGACAGTGATGTCCCCTGCCCCGATCGAGCGGTCCCCCGGAACACCCCACGGGGCGACTGCGTGACCGTCTGCGGCTCCTCCACCGCCGGATCCTGGCCCGTCGAGCTTCCGGCCCCGGATATCGAGCGCTGGCGCGCCGGCAATACCGGCATTCCGTTCTTCACCACCCTGGAGTCGGGCCGGCCCGGACCGCATGTGATGGTGACCGCCGTCACCCACGGCAACGAGCTGTGCGGCGCCATCGTGCTCGACCGCTTTCTCGCCTCGGGCCAGGTGCCGCGCGCCGGCCGGCTGACCCTCGGCTTCGGCAACGTCGCCGCCTACCGTGCCTTCGACCCGGCCTATCCCAGCCTGTCGCGCTTCGTCGACGAGGACATGAACCGGATCTGGGACCGGGCCACGCTGGAGGGCCCCCGCTCCTCGGTGGAACTCGCCCGCGCCCGCGCCATCCGCCCGCTGCTCGACACCGCCGACCTGCTGCTCGACATCCACTCCATGTCGAACCCGGTGGAGCCGCTGATGCTGGCCGGAGCCTGCGACAAGGGCGTGGCCCTGGCCCGCCGGGTCGGCACCCCGGCCTCCATCGTGGTCGATGCCGGCCATGCGGCCGGGGCTCGAATGCGCGACTACGGTTTCTTCGCCGAGCCCGGCGACCCGCGCGCCGCCCTGCTGCTGGAGGCAGGACAGCACTGGGCCGCCGGCACCCTGCCGGTCGCCCAGGAGGCGTTCGACCGGTTCCTGGTCGCCGCCGGCAGCCTGGCGCCGCAGGACGTTCCCGCCGCCCACCGCGCGCCGCCACCGCCCCAGCGCATCATCCAGGTCACCGAGACTGTCACCGTGCAGGGCAAGAGCTTCTCCTTCGTCGAGCCGTATCTCGGCATGGAGGAGATCGCGGCCGCCGGCACGGTGCTCGGCCATGACGACGGCGTTCCGGTGGTCACGCCCTATGACAACTGCATTCTGATCATGCCGTCGCGCCGCCTGTCGGCCGGCCAGACGGCGGTACGCCTGGGACGGGTGGTCGATGACTGACAGAGACGGCAAGCCCTCCTCCGGGTCCGACGACGACGACCTGATCCCCGAGGAGACACCGGGCAAGCCGGGCGGCGACAAGATGACCACCGGCCGGCCGCGCGGCTCCATGCTCCTGGCGCTGGCGATCGGCGCCGTCGGCGGGCTGGTCTTCGCCTGGGCGCAGCTGCCGCTGCCCTGGATGATGGGGGCGATGGTCGCCACCACGGTCGCCTCGGTGGCCGGTGCCAATATCCGCATCGACTTCCGGCTGCGCACGGCGATGATCGCCATCCTCGGCGTCATGCTGGGCAGCGCGTTCCGGCCGGAGCTCATCGACCGGGCCGGGGAATGGGCGGTGTCCATCGCCGGTCTGCTGGTCTACGCCATCACCGCCGGCGCGCTGGTGACCTGGTACTTCCGCAAGGTCGGCGGCTACGACGCCGTCACCTCCTATTTCGCGTCGTCGCCGGGCGGGCTCAACGAGATGGTGCTCGTGGGCCGGGCCATGGGCGGCGACGACCGGGTGATCGCGCTGACCCACTCCGCCCGCATCCTGCTGGTGGTGATGACCATCCCGTTCGTGTTCCGGATCTTCGCCGACTACACCCCGTCGGGCACCCTGCTGCCGCCCGGCGGCGGCCTCGACATGGCGCTGCAGGACTGGGCGATCCTCGGCGGCTGCGCGGTGGTCGGCGTGCTGCTCGGCAAGCTGCTGCGCATCCCGGCCTCGTTCCTGGTCGGGCCGATGGCGGTGTCGGGCATCATCCACCTGGCCGGCGTCACCGAGGCGAGCCCGCCGAGCCTGCTGGTCGCCTGCGCCCAGGTGGTGATGGGCACCGGCATCGGCTGCCGCTTCGCCGGCACGCCGGTGCGCGAGATCTACCGGATCGTGAAGATCTCCATCGGCTCGACGATCATCCTGATGGTGTTCGGCGTGCTGTTCGGCCTGGCGTTGGAGCAGGTCACCGACGTGCCCTGGTTCGTGCTGGTCCTGGCCTACGCCCCGGGCGGCCTGGCGGAGATGAGCCTGATCGCCCTGGCCCTCGGCCGCGACGTCGCCTTCGTGGCCACCCACCACATCTTCCGCATCGGCTTCATCGTGATCCTGGCCCCGGCGGCGTTCCGGCTGATGCGCCGCGGCGGCAAGAGCTAGCGCCCGCAGCTCCGGCGCGCCGGCGCACGACCACCTGGAAGCCCAGCCAGCTCAGCGCCGCCCAGGAGGCGCCGATCATCCACCCCGCCGCCACGTCGGTCGGGTAGTGCACGCCCAGATAGACCCGGCTGATGCCGACGATCACGGCCAGCACGGCGGCACAGGCATAGGCGAAGATCCGCAGCCGCTGGTTCTCGGTCGCCGCCGCCAGGCAGGCCCCCAGGGTCAGGAACGTCACCGCCGACATGGTCGCATGGCCGGACGGGAAGCTCGAGGTGAACACCTGCACCACCCCGGTAAGATCCGGCCGGGGCCGGTCGATGATGATCTTCAGGGCCGAACTCAACGCCGTGCCGCCGGCGATGGCGAGCACCAGATAGGCGGCGGTCTCCCGGCGCCGCAGGATCAGCAGGATCGACGCCACCACGAAGACCAGAAGAAACAGCAGGGTGAAACTGCCGAGCGCCGTGACATCCCGGGCCGCCTCGAACACCCAGTGCGGCCCGATCGCCACGGTGGGATCGCCGTCCACCCGGAACAGCATCAGCACCGCCCGGTCGAACGCCTGGGTCTCGCCCTCCCCGACCTCGCTGGTCAGCACGCCGAAGCCGTAGAGCAGGAGCGCGGAGCCCAGCAGCAACCAGTGACGCCGGGCCTCCGTTGCGGCGCGGCGCAGGAGGCTGCGGGCGGACAGGGCGTTGGGAAAGAGCGTCATGCGGATCTCCGGACGGGCGCGCCCCCGGCGGAACGGGGCAATGCACTGCTAACACGTCGGTAGCTTCATGGTTGCCTTCCCCACCTGCTACGCTCCCCGAAAAATGCCAGGGAGGCCTCCATGAAGATCACCGCCATCCGCGCCCACGTGCTGGAGGCGCCCATCGCCGACCGGTTCGCGTTCAGCCAGGCCTGGGTCGACCGGCGCGTCGGACTGGTCGTCGAGGTGGAGACCGATGCCGGGATCACCGGCTGGGGCGACGGCTACGGGCCGCCCTGGGCGCTGGCCACGGTGATCGAAAAGCTCTACGCCCCGCGGCTGATCGGCCGCTCGCCCCTGGCCGGAGACGCGCTGTGGGAGGAGCTGTACAACGCCCTGCGCGACCACGGTCAGCGCGGTGTGCCGGTCCAGGCGCTGTCGGCGATCGACATCGCGCTGTGGGATTTGCGGGGCAAGCATTTCGACGCGCCGGTGCATGTGCTGATGGGAGGGCCGGTGCGGTCCAGCGTGCGGGCCTACGCCACCGGGCTGTACCGGCGCAGCGACGACAGGGCCGAGAACCACCGCCTGCTGGCCGCGGAGGCGCGGGGCTATCTCGACGCCGGCTTCACCGCGATGAAGACCAAGGTCGGCTTCGGCTTCGCCGACGATATCGCCCTGGTGGAGATACTGCGGGAAACCATCGGCGGCGGGACCGAGCTGTTCGTCGACGCCAACCACGGCTGCGACCGGGTGCAGGCGGCCCGACTCGCGCGGGCCATGGAGCCGCTGGACATCGGCTGGTTCGAGGAGCCGGTGGCGCCGGAGGACCTGGAGGGCTATGCCGGGCTGCGGTCCCGCACCACCATCCCCGTCGCCGGCGGCGAGTGTTCCTTCACCCGCCACGACTTCCGCCGCATCCTGGAGGCCGGGGCGATGGACGTGATCCAGCCGGACACCGCCTCCTGCGGCGGGCTGACCGAGGCCAAGCGGATCGCCGACATGGCCTGGACCCACGGCACCCGCTACAACCCGCATGTCTGGGGCACCGGGATCGGACTGGCGGCGGCGATGCAGCTTCTCGCCGTGCTGCCGACCACCGCCCCCGCCTTCGGCGCCCACCATCCGCTGCTGGAATACGACAGCACCCCCCACCCGTTCCGCCAGGACCTGCTGGTGGAGCCGGTGCGGGTCGAGGACGGCATCGCCTATGTCCCGGACGGCCCCGGTCTCGGCGTGGAGGTGCGGCGCGAGGTCCTGGACCGCTGGCGGGTGAACTGAACCGGGGGCCAGCGCTGTGGTGCGGGCGTGTCCCGCGCTATAGGGTTCACCCGGACCGCCCGGTGATCGCCATCCCGCGGTCCCGCCTCTTCCGCCTGAACCCTGCGAGCGCCCATGAAACTGCTGATCATCACCGACGACGCCGTCGGCAAACGGGCGGACGGGCAGCTGACGGCACAGCTCGCCACCACCCGGCTGCGGCTGCTTGTCGCCTATGGGGCGGCCCGGTCCGCCGGCTTCACCGCCTGGCTCGCCGTGCGCCACAAGCCGGCGGACCTGATCGGCTCCGACGTGTTCCGGGAGGCCGACGCGGTGCTGTTCGGCAAGACGTTCGAAGATCACAGCGCGACGGCCCAGGAAGCGAAGCGGGCCGGCAAGAGGGTGATGGCCGACATCGCCGACGACCTGGGCTCGACCGGCGATTTCGAGGTGTTACGCCGCGTCGTGGCGCTTGCCGATGCGGTGTTTTGCTCGAGCGCCCGGATGACGGAGCTGGCGGAAGCCTGGGTGCCCGCCGGCTGCCGGCGCTTCTGCATCGAGGAACCGACGGAGGAGGCGATCCGGACGCCCAGTGTGCGGCTGCAGGGCAACGGCATGCTCGAGCTCCTCTGGTTCGGCACCAGCCGGAACATCGTCTACCTGGTTCCGCACCTGTCGGAGATCGCTGCCCTGGCCGTGGATCGGCCGTTCCGGGTCACCCTGGTGTGCCACGAGAACACCGTCGCCCGCCAGCTCTGCGAGGCGGCCGCCGAGCAGGACGAGGGCCTGTTCAAGATCCGGTTCGAGGAGTGGACGCCGCAGGGTCAGGCACGCGCCCTCGACGCGGCGGATATCGTGTTGATCCCCGGCGATCTGTCGAAGGACTCCGCCCTGAAGAGCCCGAACCGGCTGATCAACACGATCGCCGCCGGGCGGCTGGCCGTCGCCTCGCCGATCCCGTCCTACCTGCCCTTCGCCGATTTCGCGCTGATCCGGGACCGGATGGCCGACGGCATCCGCGACGCACTGGCCGCGCCGGCGGCGGAGCTGGAGGCGCGGATCGGGGCCGGGCAGACGGTGCTGGCCGAGCGCTACACCGCCGCCGAGATCGGCCGACAATGGGTCTCGGCGTTTCAGGCGCTCGATGCGGCGGGTCCGTGAACCCGCCCCTCGACCTTCCCCGCCCCGCCGCTGTACTCTGCGGCCGCCGCATCGGTGGTGCGGCACGTTATCGGGGCGGGGTGGAAGTCCCCACCGGCGGTGATGCTCCCGGATCCTTCCGGGGCTGAGCCCGCGAGCGCCCGTGATCTTACGTAAGATCGCGGGGACAGCAGATCCGGTGAGATCCCGGAGCCGACGGTCACAGTCCGGATGAAAGATAACGAAGGAGAGAACGCGACCGGCTGCGTGAGCGCCGGGCCGCGTTCGCGAGTTCGTACGCCCTGGTTCACCGCCCTTGTCCAAGGAGGACAGCATGAATCAGAGCACCGAAACCAACACGGCCTCTCAACCCGACCGCATCGCCTTCATCCAGGCGCGCTGGCATGCCGAGATCGTCGATGCCTGCCGGATCTCGTTCCTGGACAGTCTCAAGCGCGACCGGCCCGGCGCCTTCGCCGTCGATGTCTACGACGTGCCCGGGGCCTTCGAGATCCCGCTGCTGGCCCGGAAACTGGCCCGCTCGGGCCGGTACCGGGCGGTGGTCGCCTCGGCCTTCGTCGTCGATGGCGGCATCTACCGCCACGACTTCGTCGCCCAGAGCGTGATCTCCGGCCTGATGCAGGCGCAGATGGACGCGGATGTGCCGGTCCTGTCGGCCGTGCTCACCCCGCACCGGTTCCACGAGAGTGCGGAGCACAAGGCGTTCTTCCTCGACCATTTCCGCCTGAAGGGCCGCGAGGTGGCGGCCGCCTGCCTCGCAGTCACCGCCGAGCCGGTGCCGGTGGCGGTCGCCGCCTGAGTGCTAAGAACGGTCGCAGCCGTTCGACCCCGCATTCCCCGGGCCCGGCGGCTGCGGCATACTCCTAGCCAAACACACCCGGGAGGTATCCATGTTCGATCTCGATCGGTTCATCGAGGAGTGCTACGCGGCGCTGGAGGAGAAGACGCCGGAACGCGCGGCCCAGGAGGTCGTCGCCCGCGCGGTGGAGGATCCGAGCGCCCTGATGAAGGCGCTGGGCGAGCCGCAGCAGGCCGGGGTGAACACCCTGCACCGCTCCGACCGGCTGACCGTGCTGAACCTGGTCTGGGGACCGGAGATGCACCTCATGCCGCATAACCACAACATGTGGGCATCCATCGGCATCTATACCGGGGCCGAGCTGAACACCTTCTGGCGCCGCACGCCGGAGGGGCTGCAGCAACTCGGCGGCAAGGAGATGGGCGAGAAGGAGGCGGTCTGGCTCGGCGAGACGGCGATCCACTCGGTCACCAACCCACTGTCGAAGCTGACCGGCGCGCTGCACGTCTATGGCGGCGACTTCTTCGCGCCGGGCCGCAGCGAATGGGACGACGAGACCCTGAAGGAGGCGCCCTACGACAGCCAGAAGCTGGTGCGCCTGTTCGAGGAGAGCAACACGCGGCTCGACGAGCTAAAGGCCGCGGGCGCGCTGTGACATGGCCGGGGGAGCCCGTCAGGCCGCCCCGAACGCGGGATGATAGGCGACCGCGCCCCGGGGCGCCGGACCGCGGAAGCGCTGTGATTGGAAATACGCCGGCGGAACGTCGCCGTAGCGCAGGGCCGGATCGGCCGTGAAGCCGAAGCGGCGATAGAAGGCCGGATCGCCCAGCACCACACAGCCGTCCGCCCCTTCCGCGCGGATGCGCGCCAGCCCCGCTGCCACCAGGGCGGTGCCGATGCCCCGGCGCTGCGCCGTCGGCGCGACGGATGCCGGGCCGAGCCCAAGCCAGCCGAGATCCACGCCCTCGATGCGGACCGGCGAGAAAGCGACATGGCCGACCACCGCCCCCTCCAGCTCCGCGACCAGGGACAGGCTCAGCGCGCCCGCCGCGCGCAGGGCGTCGACGATGGCGGCCTCGGTGCCGCTGCTGTGCGAGGCGCCGGCGAAGGCCGCCTGCGTCAGCGATCGGATGCGCGGCGGGTCCGCCGGGCGCTCAGGGCGTACCGAAGGGACGGCGGTCACTGGCCCCGGTCGACCCGGGTCACGCCGTCATCGACCGGCGGCAGGTCGCCGTCCGTCGCACTGCCGGGCGCATTTCGGGCGGTGCTCGGCGCCAGGCCGCCGTCGCGCGGGGTGCATTCGTTGGAGAACACCTGGGTGAACAGGCTCTCCTTGCACTCCTCCCAGGGGCGGTCGAGCTGGCCGGTCTCGGCCATATAGATCTGACTGATGGCGAGCACGGCGAGGATCGCCGCCAATATCCACATGCCTCGGCCCATCGGGTCCTCGTTCTGGTGTGCGGGTCTCAGGTGGTCGGGATATGGGGATGCAGGCGCCGCCGCACCAGGGTCCAGACGGCCGGGCGCACGCCGCGCCGCCCATCGTCCGGATGCAAACCAGGGCCAGGCCACCGCCCCCTCCCGTCATCCTGATTTTCATCAGGACGACGGACAAGCTCGCGACCGCCCGTTCCGTTCAAGCCGGCCAGTCGACGATGTGCTCCAGCAGCTCCTCGTCCGCCACCACGGTCTCCGAGATCGCCCGGCCGCGCACCGACAACCCGGCCTCGTGCACCGTGTCCGGGTCGCCGCTGACCAGCGGGTGCCACCAGTGGAGCGGCTTGCCCTCTTTCAGCAGACGATAGGCGCAGGTGGACGGCATCCACTGCAGATGGCTGACCAGCTTGACGCTGAGCACCACGCAATCCGGCACGATCTTCTTGCGGTTCGGGTAGTCCGAGCAGCGGCAGCTGTCGCAGTCCAGCAGCTTGCAGGCCACGTCGGTATAGGAGATCTCGTCGGTATCCGCGTCCTGCAGCTTGACCAGGCAGCACTTGCCGCAGCCGTCGCACAGGCTCTCCCACTCCGCACGAGTCATCTCCGAGAGCGGCTTGCGCTCCCAGAACCGGTCTTCGCCTTCAGTCGCCGACATTGGCCTCATCTGCGCTGGTTGCCGCCCGCCTCCCCGCCCTGCCCCGCCCCGGCTCAAGGCCGGGGTTCGCTGGGTCGGGCCGGCCTCGCCGAGGGTCGGTCCCAGTCTCAGTCGCGGAAGCTGGGGTCGATCTTGTCCATCTTGCGCATCAGGGCGGCGAATTCCAGCGCGCCGTATTCGGCGGCGGATTCCGCGAAGCCGTTGACGTCGTCGCCCGACCGCTTGGCGACATTGGCAGTGATCAGGTTCAGCGTCCCGGCCGAGCCGGCATCGATCTGCACCTGGGCCGCGCGCTCCAGCCGGTACAGCCACAGGAAGGCCTCGGCCACCGAGCGGCCAGTGGTCAGCAGCCCGTGGTTCTTCAGCACCATGGCGTGGTTGTCGCCCAGGCTCTCCACGATGCGGTCGCGCTCGTCCAGATACAGGCTGACGCCCTCGTAATCGTGGTAGCTGATCCGGTCGATGAAGGCGGTGGAGCCCATGGAGATCGGCAGCACGCCCTCCTTGACCGCGGCGATCGCCATGCCCGAGCGGGAATGGGTGTGCATCACCACCTGGTGCAGGTCGCTGTGGGCCATATGGACGGCGGAGTGGATGACGAAGCCGGCCTGGTTCACCCCGTACGGGTTGTCCACGTCGATCTTGTTCCCCTCCACGTCGATCTTCACCAGGTTGGAGGCGGTGACCTCGTCGTAGTTCAGGCCGTAGGGGTTGATGAGGAAATGCAGGTCGGGGCCCGGCACCTTGGCGGTGAGGTGGCCGTAGATCAGCTCGCACCAGCCGAAATAATCGACCATGCGATAAGCGGCGGCGAGCTCGACCCGGAGCTGCCACTCGGCGTCGCTGATGCCGGCGGGGCGGGCGACCTTCACGGGGGTCATGTCGTTCATGGCGGGTTCCTCCGGTGGAGACAGGCGCTGATCCCTGGCGGTCGTATCGGGGACGACCGTCCAGCGGGAATTCTTGCTCCGGCCGCTTATGGCGCGGCCTGTCCTCTATTGAGCGCGCCGGAGGGCGGGAATGCAAGGGAGGGAGTCCGAGAAGGCATCCCTCCACCGCCTGTCAGGTATCAAAACGGCCGGGCGCCGCCAGAGCAGCGCCCCGCCCCTCACCCACCCCTTCACCCGGCGGCGCGGATCTGCTCCAGCACCGGCAGGATGTAGTCGCGGAACACGGCCGGGTTCTCGCTCATGGGGAAGTGGCCGCATTCCTTCATGATCACCGCCTCGGCCCCGTCGATGGCCTCTGCCGTGCGCACGGTATCCTCCGGGGTGCAGGAATAGTCGTACTCGCCGGTCAGCAGGTAGAGCGGGCAGCGCTTCGTGTCGATCAGATGGGTGCGGTCGCGGTAGTCGGAATCCTCGCGGTAGAAGTGGAGGTCGCCTTTGAAGATCCCCGGTCCGCTCTGCATGTAGCCCCACAGGGTCTCCCAGCGGTACTCGTCCGGCGACTGGGGGGCGACCAGGCCGGAGACCATGGCGGCGCAGACCTCGCCGCCATGGACGTCGCCGCGGTGCAGCCAGCTCGTGTCGTACCAGGAGGTCTGGTGGTCGGCGCATTCCACCCCGATCAGCGCGCGGAACCGGTCGGCGTGATGGGCGCCGAGGTTGAGGACGATCCGTCCGCCCATGGAGCAGCCGATCAGCGCCGGGCGGTCGAGTTCCATCGCGTCGGCCACCGCCAGGATGGCGTCGGTATAGAGGTCGGAGGTCAGCCGGTACTCCTCCTCGTGGAAGCCGACCGGCGGGTTCGACTTGCCGTGCCAGGGCAGGTCGAAGGCGATGACGCGGAAATGGTCGGTGATCGCCGGGTCGGTCATCATGTGCCGGTACTGGCGGCCGTCGGAGCCGGCGGTGTGCAGGCAGAGCAGCGGGATGCCCTGGCCGGCCTCTTCAATGTAGACGCGGCAGGCACGCCCACCGATGTACACCGAGGCGTAGCGGCCGATGATCGGTTCGTACTGGATCGCCATGGTCAGCCCCTCCCCGCGCCGGTGCCGGCCCCGTGCCGGGGGGCGGCCAGCACCTCCTTCACGTAGCGCAGATGCGCCATCAGCGGCTGCAGATCGCCCTCCAGCCGGGCGACGCCGAGCCGGGTCATGGCGATCACGTCGTGGTAGCCGGGAGCCGGCATCGGCTCCCAGTGCCGGATCCAGGCATCCGCCTCGGCCTTGATCGCGAAGCGCCAGGAGCGCATGCGGAACGGCCCGGTCTCGACCGCCTCGATTCGGCCTTCGTGCACCCGGATATGCACCGGGGTGTCGTCGGCCTGCACCAGGAACTCGCCGTTCAGCGTGCGGCCGCGGCGCACCAGACCCTCGTTTCCGTTTACCAAGTCAGGCAGGCGCCCCAGGGTGCGCGCAATCTCTTCGCCCGTCATTTCCGTCCCTTTGTGGTCTTGATCGTATGGGTTTGAGGCAGCATAGACACCCGGCCGTCGCCCTGGAAGACACCGAGGCGGGCCGGCCCGGACGGACGGGGTCATGAAAAATTAACCGATACCGGTGTCCTATCGGATCGACGCGCGGTCACCATACGGTGATCGATTTCCACAGCCCCGCACGGCATTCTGGTAGGCCCAACGATGCAGAGCGCGTTCACCATGACCGACGACGCGGATCATGGCGGGAGTAACGACAAAGGTCTTGTGCTGTTCGTGATCCGCCGCATGGTCGTCGCCACCCTGATCGGGTTGGCCTGCGCCATGCTGCTTGAATTCGCGCTGGCCGACGTGGCGCGCAAGAACGCCGAGAACCAGGCCCGGGACGACCTGAACCGGCTGCGCGCCAACCTGCAGCAGATCCTCGGCCGCGACGTCCAGCTGATCCGCGGCATGGTCGGCTATGTGCGTGCGCGCCCCGACCTCACCACCGAGGAATTCGACCTGATCGCCCAGGACATCCTGGAGGCCGCCCCGGACCACATCCGCAATCTGGCGCTGGCCCGGGACCTGGTGGTTTCCCACATGTACCCGCTGGAAGGGAACCGCCAGGCGCTCGATCTCGACTACCGCCGGGTGCCGGAGCAGTGGCCCGCGGTGAAGCAGGTGATCGACGAAGGGCGGATCGTCGTCGCCGGTCCGCTGCAGCTTGTCCAGGGCGGCGTCGGCCTGATCGCCCGGTTCCCGATCTTCCTGCGCCGGAACGCCCAGGGCGAACAGCCGCTGTGGGGGATCGCCTCCACCGTGATCGATTTCCCCGGCCTGCTGTCCCAATCCGGCTACAACCGGTTCGGGCTCGACTACCATCTGGCGCTGGTCGGCCGGAACGGCGACGCCGCCAACGACGAGATCATCTGGGGCGCCTCCGATATCCATGCCCTGAAGCCGATCAGCCTGGACGTGGTGGTGCCCAGCGGCACCTGGCGGATCCTGGCCGCCCCGCGCGAGGGCTGGCCGAATTTCACCAGCTATCTCTATCTGACCCTGCCGGTTCTGGTCCTGCTGCTCGCCGGCTACGCCCTGTGGACGGTGTCGCGCTACCGCCGCGCGGAGGAGCGCTCCCTCGCCAACCAGGAGGTGCTCGCCGCCCTGCAGCGGGCCGAGGAGGCGAGCGCCGCCAAGTCGACCTTCCTGGCGGTGATGAGCCACGAGCTGCGCACCCCGCTGAATGCGATCATCGGCTTCAGCGAGCTGCTTGAGAACAGTCCCCGGAACAGCCGGGTGTGGGAGCGCGCGGGCGAGTATGTCGGCGACATCCGCCAGAGCGGCCGGTTCCTGCTGTCGATCATCGACGACATTCTCGACCTGTCGCGGATCGAGAGCGGCCGCAGGACCGCGTCGATCGAGCATGTGGACGTGGTGCCGCTGATCCTGGAGAGCGCAACCCGGCTGCGCGTCGAGTTCGAGAACAACGGCGTCGCCCTCTCGGTCGCGGCCGAGGCGGAGGAGATCATCGCCCTCGCCGATCGCCGGGCGGTGATGCAGATCATCGCCAACCTGCTGAACAACGCGCTGAAATATGCCGGCTCGGCTGCCAATGTGACGGTCAGCGCCGCGCTGCTCGACCGTCAGCGGGTCGAGATCGCCGTGCAGGACGACGGACCGGGCATTCCCGAGGAGAAGCTCGGCGAGATCATGAAGCCGTTCGTCCAGCTCTCCTCGTCCTACGCCCGGGCGGCCGGCGGCGTCGGGCTCGGCCTGACCATCTGCCAGTCGCTGGCCCGCACCATGGACGGCACCCTCTCGGTGGAGAGCCACTACGGCCGGGGCACGACCGTCCGCCTGATCCTTCCCAGAAGCACGGCCGGCTGACGTCAGGCGCCGGAGAGGGCGGCGCCGATCTCCAGGGTCTCGCCGGTCTCCAGCGCCAGCAGTTCCTCCATGGTCTGCCGCCGCCGCGCCAGACGCACCTCCCCGCCATCGATCACCACTTCGGGGATCAGCGGTCGGGAATTGTAGTTCGACGACATCGCCGCCCCATAGGCGCCGGTATCGGCGAAGACGCAGAAGTCGCCGACCGAGGGAAGCGGCATGTCGCGGAACTCGACCACGCCGCCGTCGCCCTGGGTGAACACGTCGCCAGACTCGCAGAGTGGCCCGGCGACCGCGACCGGATGGGCGGTGCCGTCGACCGGCGTGCCGGCCGCGTCGACGAAGCCGATCCGGTGGTAGCTGCCGTACATCGCCGGTCGGGCCAGATCGTTGAACCCGGCATCGACGACGACGAAGTACCGGTCGGCCACCTTCTTGACAGCCCGCACCTCGGCGACGAGGCAGCCGGCGGCGGCCACCAGGAAGCGCCCCGGCTCGATCTCCATCTCCACCGGCGAGGCCTGGTGCTGCTGGATCGCCAGCCGGGCGGAATCCCACTGCTTCACGTAATGCTCGGTGTCGATCTCGCTGCCGCCGTCGCGATACGGAACGGACAGACCGCCGCCGGCGGAGACCGCCTGCACCGGCAGGCCGAGCGCGCGATAGGCCTCGATCATGGCGTCGCCGACTCGCTCGAGATGGCCGTAATCCACGCCAGAGCCGATATGCATGTGTAGCCCGACCAGTTCCAGGCCGGCCGCCTTGATCCGCGGCCCGAGCTCAGGGAGCTGTTCGTACCAGATGCCGTGCTTGGAGAACGGGCCGCCGGTATTGGTCTTGTTGCTGTGGCCGTGACCGAAGCCGGGATTGATGCGCAGCCAGATCCGATGGCCGGGGCTGACCGCGGCGATCTGGTCGATCATGTCGGGCGAGCCGCAATTGACCGGAATGCGCAGGTCGGCGACGCGCTCCAGGGTCGCCCGGTCGAAGATGTCGGCGGTGAAGACGAGATCGTCCCCGCCCGCCTGATAGCCGGCCGCCAACGCGCGGGAGATCTCGCCGTTCGACACCGCGTCGATCTTCACCCCGTTGCGGCGCATGACGCGCAGCAGGTCGAGATTGCTGCTGGCCTTCTGGGCATAGCGGATGGTGTCGAAGCCGCGAAGTCGGGCGACCTGGCTCTCGATCCGCGCGGCGTCGTACAGCCAGAAGGGCGTCCCGACCTTCGCCGCCAGTGCGGTGATCAGCGCTCCGTCGCGCTCGCCGGTTCCAAGGCGGGTCGAAATGTCGGAAGCAGCGGTCATGGATCCCCCAGAGACTACACCGCCGCCCGGCCCCCGGACGGCGGCGTATCACATGACGGGAAATCCGCCGAACATCAAGCCCGCCTGGTCTCCTCGTCGCCGCCGGCAGCGGGTGCGGAGGGTGCGGCGGGGTGCATGTCCGACCCGCCGACCTGACGCAGGGTGGTCGCGCCCCGCCCACGCCAGCGCCGCTCGAAATCGGCGATGTAGTCGCGGGTCTGCGGCACCGCGTAGAGGTCCTTGGCCAGCTGGATCTGGAACACCATCAGCGTGCCGTGGCGGAACGCGGTCTCGCAGGCGGTGAGGTAGAAGTCCCACATGCGGAAGAACCGCTCGTCATACATCCCGACGATCCGGTCCTTCTGCGCCTCGCAGGCCAGCCGCCAGCGGTTCAGGGTCTCGGCATAGTGTTGGCGCAGGATCTCCACGTCCGTGGTGAACAGCCTGGTCTCCTCGATCGCGGTGAACTGCTGGCGCAGGGACGGCGTGTAGGCGCCGGGGAAGATGTATTTCTCCATCCACTGGTTCTGCGGCTCCGGCCGGTTGAAGACGCCGACAGAGTGGACGACCGCGATACCGTCCCGCGTCAGCAGCCGGTTCACCTGCCCGTAGAACTCGTCATAGTGGCGCGGCCCGACATGCTCGAGCATGCCCACCGACACGATGCGGTCGTACTGCTCCTGCACCTCGCGATAGTCCTTCAGATGGAACCGGACGCGGTCCGCGACCCCGGCCTCCCGGGCCCGCCGGTTGGAGACCGCGTGCTGCTCCTTGGACAGGGTAACCCCGTCGACCTGTAGGTCGTCCACCAGACTGGCCAGGAACAGGCCGAGCCCGCCCCAGCCCGAGCCGATATCGAGCACCCGCTGACCCGGCTTCAGGTTCAACTTGGCGGCCAGGTGGAGCTTCTTGTTCCACTGCGCCGTTTCCAGATCGTCGTCGGGATTGAGGAAATAGGCGCAGCTATACTGGCGGTCGTTGTCGAGGAAGAGATCGAACAGCTCGTCACTGAGGTCGTAGTGATGGGCGACCTTGCCTCGGGCCAGATGCACCGGGTTCCAGTTCCGGATCGCCGCCCGTATCCCCCGTATCCCCGCCAGCACCTTGCGCATCGTCCCTTCGCGGACGCTGCCGATGTTGATCATGCAGAGGTCGAGGAAGTCGTAGAGCGTGTACCCGTCCGCCATGACGAGGCCACCGTTCATGTAGCCTTCGCCGATGGCCAGTTCCGGATTGAGCATCAGACGCCGGTCTAGGCTTCGGTCGAGAAGCCTGATCGAAGCGCGGGGTCCCTTTTCGGAACCCTGGCATTCATGGCGGTTACCATCGGGATCGATCAAAGTAAGATGACCGACCGAAATCAACTGGCGGAACGCGCGCGCAGAGAGCATCGTCGCCACCCCCTGTTCGTTTCGTCTCGGATCGCACGAATGCAATCGCCCTTAACCACATTAAAGATAATACAATAAGGACTTCCAGGGAGGGAAGCACATGAACACGCGTCAGTTGGGTAGAACGCGCCTGCAGGTGTCGGAACTGGTGTTCGGCGGTGGCTGGGTCGGCGGCATCCTGATTCACCAGGACGACGAGGTTAAGCGGGCGGCGCTCCGCCGGGCGATCGACGCAGGGATCAACTGGATCGACACCGCCGGCGATTACGGCCAGGGGCAGTCGGAGATCGCGCTGGGCTGGCTTCTGGCGGAGATCGATCCGGCCGAACGCCCCCATGTCTCGACCAAGGTCCGGCTGGATCTGGAGAGCGACGAGACCGCCGAAAGCCAGATCCGCCGGGGCATCGAGCGCAGTCTC
Organism: Candidatus Endolissoclinum sp.; assembly: GCA_965228445.1. Taxonomy (GTDB): domain Bacteria; phylum Pseudomonadota; class Alphaproteobacteria; order Thalassobaculales; family Thalassobaculaceae; genus Thalassobaculum. The sequence continues at coordinate 1,464,991 of OZ245813.1, forward strand.
GACCGCCTGCGCCTCGACAAGGTGAGCCTGTTCCAGCTGCACAACCCGGTGGAGCCGCAGGCGACGGGCCAGCATGTCGGGCTCGACGACGTCATCGACGACGGCGGCATCGCCGACATGCTGGACGCGCTGCGCAAGGAAGGGCTGACCGACCATGTCGGGTTCACCGCCCTCGGCGATCCGGCCTCCTGCATCCGCGTGATCGAGAGCGGCAAGGTCGATACCGCTCAGGTCTACTACAACATGCTCAACCCGACCGCCGGGCTGAGCGCGCCGCTGGACGGCCTAGTCGCCCAGGACTTCACCGGACTGATGGCCGCCTGCCGGCAGCACGAGGTCGGGATCATGAACATCCGCGTCTACGCGGCCGGCGTTCTGGCCACCGACATCCGCCACGGGCGCGAAGTGGCGATCACGCCGGAGAACCGGGATCTGGAGGCGGAGGCCAAGCGGGCACGGGCCGCCATCGCCGCCGCCGGCAATATCGGCGAGAGCCGTGCGGAGACGGCGATCCGCTTCTCCCTCGCCAACGAGGACATCTCCTGCGTGGTCGTCGGCCTCGCCGAGCTGGAGCATCTGGAGCTGGCGATCAAGGCGGCGGAAGCGGGTCCGCTGCCGGCCACCAAGCTGTCCAGCCTGCGCGAGCTCTGGGGGCGGAACTTCGACCTGTGACCGGGGCGGCTCAGCCGCCCTGTGGCTTCAGGGTGAACTCGCCCTCACGGATCCGGTCGGGCCATTCGGCGACCATCTCGGCGACGGTCTCCTCGCCGTAGATGTCGATCATGTCGGTCAGGGCGGCGAAGATCGCCGAGGATGCGACGATTTCCGAAGAGGCGCCCTGGGCGACCGCGTCGTCCCAGGCTTCGAGCATGACCCGCAGGGCGAGGCGCTTCTGCTCATCCTCCGGCAGGATCGGCGGTTGTTGTTCGTCGCTCATGGTCGCCTCCGCTGGGACTTGTGTCCGGTTGTGCCGAGGCTTAGCGCGGCACGTACCCGCTGTCACCCGGAACATGGCGGTCGCCGGTCCGGCGTGGCAGTGTCGCCGCCATGACCGACACCGCCGACGATCCGCCGCCTGACGAGCCGCCCAGCGCCCCTCCGCCGGGTGCCCAACCGCTCGACGCCACCGATCCGGGGCTGAGCCTGCGCGACGGCGTGCCGGTCTCCAGCCGGTTCGACGATGTGTATTTCTCGCGCGAGGACGGGCTGGCCGAGACCGCCCATGTGTTCCTGCAGGGCTGCGGGCTGCCGCAGGCGTGGCGCGCCGCCACCGGGCATTTCACCGTGGCCGAGACCGGCTTCGGTACCGGCCTGAACTTCCTGGCGACCTGGCAGCTCTGGCGCGAGACCCGGCCGGCAGGAGCGGTTCTGCACTATGTCGCGGTGGAGGGCTTCCCGCTGTCCCGCGATCAGCTTGCCGTGACGCTGGTCGCCTTCCCCCGGCTCTCCCCCCTCGCCGACCGGCTGCGGGCGCGCTATCCCCAGCCGGCCAGCCCGGGCCATCACCGGATCTGGTTCGACGAGGACCGGGTCTGCCTGACCCTGCTGATCGGCGAAGCGGCGGCGGTGCTCGGCGGTGTGGAGGCGGAGGTCGATGCCTGGTTCCTCGACGGTTTCGCGCCCGCCAAGAATCCCTCCATGTGGCGCCCGGACGTGCTGCGGCAGGTCGCGCGCCTGTCCCGTCCCGGCACCAGCCTGGCCAGCTTCACCGCCGCGGGCGCCGTCCGTCGGGATCTCGCCGATCTCGGCTTCTCCGTCGAGAAGCGGCGCGGCTACGGGCGCAAGCGCGACTGCATCGCCGGCCGTTTCGCAGGCCCGGTGCGACCCCGGACCGATGAGCCCTGGTATGCCGCTCCACCGCTCCGGCCGTCGGCCCAGGTGGCGGTGGTGGGCGCCGGGATCGCGGGCGCGGCGGCGGTCGGAGCCCTGGCGCGGCGGGGCGTGCAAGCGATCTGGCTCGACCGCCACGGCCGGATCGCCGCCGAGGCTTCTGGCAATCCCGCCGGGCTGCTGATGGCCCGCCCGACCGCCGATGGCGACATCCAGGGCAGCCTCAGCGGCGCAGCCTTCCGCTTCGCGCTCGACCGGGCCGGCGAGACCGGCGTGCCCGTCGGCGGCAACGGCGTGCTGGAACTCGCGACCGACGCGGCCACGCGTGCCCGTTACCGGGACATGGCCGACGCCGGCCACCTGGACCCGATCGATGCCACACCGGTCGACGCGGCCACGGCCGGCGCGGTCGCCGGCGTCGCCCTGGATCATCCGGGCCTCTGGCACCGGTCGGGCGGCTGGGTCGACCCGCGCGCCTGGAGCAGCGCCCTCGCCGGCGGCCTGCGGCCGTCCCGCGCCACGGTGGACGGGCTGGCGCGAACACCCTCGGGCTGGGCCCTGCTCGACCCCCAGGGCCGCCCTCTCATCCAGGCGGATGCCGTCATCCTCGCCTCCGCCATGGTCTCGCCCGCCCTCGCACCCGCCGCCCACCTGCCGATGCAGGCGATCCGTGGACAGCTCACCCGGTTGGCCGAGACCACGGCGAGCCGCCGCCTGCAGAGTTGCGTGGCGTTCGGAGGCTACCTGTCGCCCGGTCTGTCCGGCGTGCACATCGCCGGCGCCACCTATACCCGCGGCGGCTTCGAGCCGACGGCCTGGCCGGTGGCGGTGCAGGACGAGGACCATCGGCGCACGCTCGGCCTGTTGCCGCCCGCCCTCGCCCGTCTGTTTCCGGATGGCCCCAGCGTGCTGGGCGGTCGGGCGGCAATCCGCGCGGTCACCCCCGACCGGCAGCCGATCGCCGGCCCGCTCTGCGACGCGGCCGCCGTCGCCGACGCCTACGGCCATCTGCGGTTCGACGCCAAGCGGCTTGACGGCGGCCCCGCGCCCTTCCTGGAGAGGCTGTACGCGTTGACCGGGCTCGGCTCGCGCGGCCTCGTGACAGCACCGCTGATGGCCGAGCTCGTGGTCTCGCAGATGCTGGGGGAGCCCTGGCCGGTCGACCGGGCGATGGCCGCAAGCGTCCATCCGAACCGCTTCACCATCCGCGATCTCAAGCGTCGCCGGATCTAATCGTCAAGAGAAGGAGGAAACCATGGCCCCTTTCACCATCCAGCAGCAGGTCACCTTCCTGTACACCAGGGACCTCGCCACCGGCTCGGCCTTCCTGCGCGACAAGGTCGGCCTGACGCTGGTGCTCAACCAGTTCGATCTCTGCCACATCTACCAGGCCGCACCGAACGCCTTCCTGGGCGTGTGCACGAACCGGCCCCCGGCGGATGACCCGGCGGTGACCTATTCCTTCGTGGTGAGCGATGCGGATGCCGCCTACGAGACGCTGAAGGCCCGCGGCGTGCAGTTCGAGGCCCCGCCCGAACTGAGCGAGCGGTTCAATGTCTATTCGGCATTCTTCCGGGGCCTGGGAAGCTACCGGTTCGAGATCCAGGAGTTCCGCGACCCGAGCTGGCCCAAGCCGGCCGCGTGACACGCCCGATCAGGCAGCGACGCTGGTCTCCTGGAAGTCGGTCGTCGGCGCGCGCTTGCTGATCGAGATCCGCGGATAGATGGCGACGAGTGCACCGGCCACCCGGTCGCTCGCCGCATCGCGGATCGGCAGCAGCAGCCGCTCGAAGATCACCATCCAGCTGTCCCCGGCGGCCTCGAACTCGGCATATTGCGGTGCCCGGTTGGCGACCAGGCTGCGGTACATCTCTTCGACATAGCCGTGGAGCTCGCTCGGCAGGTCGTCGAGATAGCGGCCGTCCAGGTCGTCGCCGAAGATCGGGGTCAGTTCCTGTCCCACCTGCTGGAACCGGAGTCGGTCGGTCGACTCATCAATCTCGATCACCACCATATGCCCGAGGAACGGCGCGAGCTCGGCGTCGCAGAGTCCGCCGACGGCCGGAATGCCGCTGCCGCAGCAGCCGCTCTGCCAAAGGGCCAGGAGGTTCTGAAGCTCGGGTCGGCGAAGCTGAGAGGCGTCGAGAGTCATCGCGATGGCATCCCTGTGAACTGTTCCTTCTCGACAGGTTAGCGCGGAGGTTCCTAAGGTTTGGTTGACGCCGCGACGAAGTCTTCCTTCCAGGGATACCTTTCCGATGACCAGCACCGATCTCGCCCTCCTGTCCGCCACCGACCTGCTGCATGCCTATGCCCGCAAGACCGTCTCGCCGGTCGAGGCGACAAAGGCGGCGCTCGACCGGATCGATGCGCTGAACGGCAAGCTGAACGCCTACCGGCTGGTCGACCACGAGGCGGCCCTGGCCAGCGCCAAGGACAGCGAGGCGCGTTGGATGAAGGGCGAACCGGTCGGCCTGGTCGACGGCGTACCGACCTCGATCAAGGACCTGTCGCTGACCGAAGGCTGGTCGACGCTGCGGGGTTCGAAGACCGTCAAGGAGGACGGACCCTGGAACGTCGATGCGCCCTTCGTCGCCCGTCTGAAGGAACACGGGGCGGTGCTGCTCGGCAAGACCACCACCCCGGAATTCGGCTGGAAGGGCGTGACCGACAGCCCGCTGACCGGCATCACCCGCAACCCCTGGGATCCGACCAAGACCCCGGGCGGCAGCTCCGGCGGGGCCGCGGTTGCGGCGGCGACCGGCATGGGCGCCCTGCATCAGGGGTCGGACGGCGGCGGCTCGATCCGCATGCCGGCCGGTTACACCGGCATCTACGGCATCAAGCCGACATTCGGCCGGGTGCCCGCCTATCCGGCCTCGCCGTTCGGGTCGGTCGCCCATATCGGCCCGATGACCCGCACCGTGGCCGATAGCGCGCTGATGCTGACGGTGATGAGCGAACCGGACGCCCGCGACTGGTACGCCGTCCCGTATGAGGGCGCCGACTACCGCAACGCCCTGCGCCCGTCCGTCGCCGGCTGGCGGATCGCCTACAGCCCGGAACTCGGCGGCGCCACCGTGCTACCGGAGGTCGCCGCGCTGGTGGCCAAGGCCGTGGACATCTTCCGCGCGCTCGGCGCAACGGTCGAGGAAGTCGAAAGCCCGCTGCCGAACAGCCACGAAATCTTCGCCGCCCACTGGTTCACCGGGGCTGCGAACCTGTTCACCGCCTTCAGCGACGCGCAGAAGGCGCTGATCGATCCCGGCCTTCAGGAGGTCGCGGCCGCCGGCGCCGAGTACTCGCTGCTCGACTATTTCGCCGCCGTGAAGCAGCGCGAGGCGATGGGCACGACGATGAACGAGTTCCACGAGACCTACGACCTGCTCCTGACCCCGACCCTGCCGCAGCCGGCCTTCGAGGCGGGGCATGAGGTGCCGCCGGGCTCCAACATGAAGCGCTGGACCGAGTGGACGCCGTTCTCCTACCCGTTCAACCTGACCCAGCAGCCGGCGGCGACGATCCCCTGCGGCCGGGTCGGCGGGCTGCCGGTGGGCCTGCAGATCGTCGGCCCGAAATGGGGCGAGGACATGGTGCTCACCGCCTCGTCGGCCTTCGAGGGCGTGATGCCGATCGAGCTTCCCGCGATGTGAGACGCATTAGCTTCGTATCGTAAAATCTCTGCTAAAAAATCGTTAGATCGTATCTTTTTTGACCAAGTCTTAGGATTTGGTCTGCGACACTCGCCGTCATAGGGCACCCGTCCGCTCGGCGCGAGCGTCGGGTGCGGCGGTTCACCGGGGGCACGCAGAGACTCCGTCATGCCAGTCGACTTTTCGCTGCTGATCCTGCTGCTCAACAACATCTCGATCTTTGTTGTTCTGATCGTCGGCTATTCGTTCCTCAGCGACTGGCTGCGGGAGGGTGAGCCGCTGACCCGACAGGCGCTTCTGGGCCTGTTCTTCGGTCTGGTCGTCATCATCAGCATGCATGTGAAGATCCCCGCGGCCGAGGGCGTGGTCATCGACCAGCGCAATGCGATCATCGTGCTCGCCTCGGCATTCGGCGGCCCGGTCGCCGGACTGGTTACAACCGTCATGGCGGCCCTGTTCAGAATGCATCTGGGCGGCATCGGCACCTTCGCCGGGATCGTCGGCGCGGTGCTGTCCGCGCTGATCGGGGCCCTGTTCCACCGTCTCAACTGGCACCGTCGGGGGCCCGGGACCCTGGTGCTGGCCTCCGCCGTCGGCGTGGTGTTCTCCGCGCCGGCGTTCCTACTGGTCGGCGATCTGCAGACCGGATGGGTGCTGCTTCAGCGAATGGCCGTTCCCTGGGGCGTCGGCATCTTCGTCGGCATTTTGATCGGCAGCCTGCTGCTGCAGCGCGAGGACCGGCGTCAGGTGGCGGAGCGGGAGAAGCGCATCAGCGAGGACCGCTACCGCACCCTGTTCGACAGTTCAGAAGTGTCGATCTGGACCGAGGATTCCTCGGCGGTCCACGCGGCCCTCCAGGATCTCCGGAGCCAGGGCGTCGTCGATCTGGCAGACCATCTGGCCCGCCACCCGGATCTGTTGGACACACTCGAGGCGAAGACCCGGCTCACTCTTGCCAATCCCGCCGCGCTGCGGCTGTACCGGGTCGGCTCGACCGCGGCGCTGGCCGCGCATCTCCGCCGGATCCGAACCGCCTCCGCCTCGACCGCCTTCACCGATCAACTACTGGCGATGTGGCGCCAGGAGACCGGGTTCCGTAGCGAAGAAACCCACGTCACCGCCGATGGCGAGGAGCGGACCGTCATCCTGTCCATGCCGATCCCCACATCGACGGAGGATTTCGCCAGCATCCCGGTCAGCGCCCTCGACATCTCCGACCGCAAGCGCGCCGAGCGGGGCCGCGACGAGGCTCTGGCCCAGGCAAACCGTGCCAACCAAGCGAAGTCCGACTTCCTCGCCGCCATGAGCCACGAGCTGAGGACGCCGCTCAACGCGATCCTGGGCTTTTCGGAGATCCTCACGACCGAGGCGTTCGGCCCGCTCGGCAATCCGAGGTACTGCGAGTACGCCCGGCACGTGCACACCAGCGGCGGGATGCTGCTGGAACTGGTCAACGACATCCTCGACGTGTCCACCATCGAGGCGGGACGCCGCGACCTGACCTTCGTGCCGGTCGAGATCAAGGACCTGATCGACGAGGCGGTGATCATCGTCGGCCATCGGCTCGCCGACACGGGAACCAGGCTGCACACCGTCCTGCCGGAGAACCCGACCTCGATCCATGTGGACAAGCGGGCGGTGCAGCAGATCCTGATCAACCTGCTGACCAACTCGGTCAAGTTCACCCCGGAGGGCGGTAGCGTGACGGTCACCGCCAGGGCCGACGCCCGGACCGCCGAGATCGTGGTGGAGGATACCGGCATCGGAATCCCCGCCGACCGCATCGACGAAGTGACGGATTCCTTCGTGCGCGGCGAGACCGACCCGCACAAGGCCCAGGGCGGCTGGGGCCTCGGACTGTCGATCGCGAAGTCGCTGGTGGAGATGCATGGCGGCGCCCTCACGATCGACAGCATCGTCGGCCAGGGCACCCGGGTCACCGTCCGGCTGCCCACCCATCCGGACAGCCGGGCCAACGGCCGCACCGGGATCACCCTGGTCAGCGGCTAGCGGATCGCGCCGCCCGCGGTCTAACCTGTTGCAGATAAATCAACGTCACACAGACAGATGTTTCGGTCTGATCGTGACCGGTGCTGGTCGGATAGGATGGCAGCCGAAGCAGCCGACCGGAGTCCGCCCGTGACCGCAACCGTCATCCTCCTCAACGGTGTCGGCAGTTCCGGCAAGTCGTCCATCGCCCGCGCCCTTCAGGACATCGCCCGCGAGCCGTTCCTGCATGTGCAGATGGACGCGTTCTTCGACATGCTGCCGGAGTGGTTGATCGACACGCCCCAGGGTGTCCGGTTCGTGCCGCTCGACAGCGCCGGGACGCCCGAAGTGGCGGTCCACGGCGGCCCCGAGGCCGCAAAGCTGTTCTTCGCCATTCCCGCGGCGGCCGCAACGCTGGCGCAGGCCGGGAACAACCTGATCATTGACGACGTGATCCTGCGCGACGGTCTGGCGGACTACGAACGCCACCTGGCCCGGTTCCGGTTTCACACGGTCCGAGTATACGCGCCTCTGGAGGTTCTCGAGGCGCGGGAGGCGGCACGCGGCGACCGGCGTCTCGGCCTGGCCCGCTGGCAGATCTCCCGCGTTCATGCGGGCAAGAGCTACGATCTGCAGGTCGATACCGCCGGGCAGAGCGCGAGAGACGCCGCCCGGCAGATCTGCGAGACCTTCGGACTGTAGGCCACGACCGGGCCGGCAGGGTCACATGACCGGAGATCGCCGTCCGATCGTGTGGTGCCTCAGGCCCGTCCCTGCCGCAGCGCCCGGCCGGAGCGCTCGCCGGTGCACCGGCCCTCGGCCCAGACGACGCGCCCGTTGACGATCACCGTGTCGATGCCGGCCGCCGGGGTCATCGGATCCTCGAAGGTGGCGCTGTCGATGATGTCGCGGGCGTCGAAAACGCAGAGATCGGCGAACTTGCCCTCGGCCACCTCGCCCCGGTCCTTCAGGCCGAACTCCTCGGCGGAGAGCGAGGTCATGCGGCGCACCGCCTCTTCCAGCGGGAACAGGCCGAGATCGCGGGAGTAATGCCCCAGAATGCGCGGGAAGGTGCCCCAAAGGCGCGGATGCGGGAACTCGTCGTGGGGCAGCCCGTCGGAGCCGAACATCGCGTTGGGATAGGACAGGATGCGCTGCACATCGTCCTCGTCCATGGAGAAGTAGATGGCGCCGGCCGGCTGCAGCCGCTCGGCCGCCTCGTACACGTCGATGCCCCACTCGTCGGCGATGTCCTTCAGATCCCGCCCCTTGTGCTCCGGATGCGGTACCGACCATGTCACCATCACCCGGTTGGAGAAGGCGATGCTGTCCGCCTTCAGCACGGTGGAAGAGGCATGATACGGGTACACGTCCAGGCCGATCTTCTGGCTCTTGCGGTAGCGGTCGAACAGCGCCAGCGTTTCCTTGGAGCGTCCGAAATTGTCCTTCCCGTGCACCTTGTGGTGGGAAACGATCACCGGCACGCCGGCCTCGCGACCGATCAGGAACGTCTCCTCCAGGCTCTTCACCACGTCGGCGCCCTCGTTGCGCATATGGGTGACGTAGCGCCCGCCATGGGTCTTCAGCGCCCGGGCGATCTCGATCACCTCCTCGGTCGGCGCCTTCTCCGACGGCGCGTAGAACAGGCCGGTGGACAGACCGCAGGCGCCGGCGTCGAGGGACTCCTCCAACTTGCCGCGCATGGTCTTGATCTCGTCCGCGCGCGCCGCCCGGTAGACATCGTCCATCGCCCCGACCCGCAGGGTCGAGTGACCGACCAGGAAGGCGGCGTTCACGCTGGCCGGCGCATCGTCGATCGCCGACAGAAAGGCGTCGAAGGTGCCGTATTTCCACCACTCCTCGGTTCCGAGCAGATCGAGCGGCGGCGGCGGACGGCGGTCCATCACCAGCGGAGCCAGGGAGATGCCGCAGTTGCCGACGACCACGCTGGTCACGCCCTGGCTGACCTTCATGTCCATGGTCGGCTTCGACAGAAGCGCCCGGTCGTCATGGGTGTGCACATCGACGAATCCGGGCGCGACGATCCGGCCGGTGACGTCGATCTCCTTGCCGGCCTGCATGGTGGACAGGTCGCCGACGGCGACGATCCGGTCGTCGGTGATCGCAACGTCGGCCCGCACCCGCGCGGCTCCGGTCCCGTCGATCACCTCGCCCCCGCTGAGTTTCAGGTCGCAGCGTTCCAATCCGGCCATCGTCATCTCCTCATCTCGCAGGCCCCGATCGCAGCCCGCGCCTGCGGTGAAGTCAAGGTGGCGTGATCGCCCAGTTGATCCGACCGGTCCCACCCCCACCTCACATAGACCTGCATTCCCCGGCCGAGAGGACTTCCGATGCATCCGACCCGCACGCTGCTGCTTGCCCTTCCCTTACTCGCCGCGCTGCCCGGCCTAGCCGCCGCGCAGGAGACGGAACGGGCACAGGCCTGCAGCCTGACCGCGGAAGCAAGAGTGTCCGGCCTGGACCATCCCTGGGGCGTCACCTTCCTGCCGGAGGGCAATGCGGTGGTCACCGAGAGGAACGGTACGCTCTGGCTGGTCGACCCGCAGACCGGCGAGAAGACGGCGATCGAGGGCGCGCCCGCGGTGCGGGCATCCGGCCAGGGCGGTCTGCTCGACGTGGTCGCGCATCCGGACTTCGCCGACAATCGCCGGCTCTATTTCTCCTACTCGGAGCGGCGCGGCGACGGGCTCACCGGCACCGCGATCGCCCACGGCACCCTGACCGCCGACGCCGCGCGCCTCGACGGCATCACCCAGATCTTCTCGATGTCGCTGGCGACCGACACGACCCGCCATTTCGGCTCGCGGATCGTCTTCAAGGGCGACGGCACATTATGGTTCACCATCGGCGACCGGGGCGACCGCCCGCGCGCCCAGAATCCCAACGACCATGCCGGCTCGGTCCTGCGGATCGCCGAGGATGGGAGCATCCCGGCCGACAATCCCTTTGCCGACGGCCGCGACGGCGCCCGCGAGATCTGGTCCTTCGGCCACCGCAATCCGCAGGGCGCCGCCCGCCATCCGGAGACCGGTGACCTGTGGACCGTGGAGCACGGCGCGCGCGGCGGCGATGAGATCAACCGGCCGGAACCCGGCCGGAACTACGGCTGGCCGACGATCTCCTACGGCCGCCACTATCACGGCGGTCAGATCGGCGTCGGCACCGCGGCGGAGGGCCTGGAGCAGCCGGTGTATTACTGGGATCCCTCGATCGCCCCGTCGGGGCTCGCCATCGTGACCGGCGACCTGTTCCCGGCCTGGCGCGGCGACATGCTGGTCGGCGCGCTCAAGGACCGGCTGCTGGTGCGCCTCGACATGGAGAACGGCGAGGTGGTCGGCGAGGAGCGGCTGTTCGAGGATCGCTTCGGTCGGATCCGCGACGTCCGGATGGGACCGGACGGCGCGATCTGGCTGCTGACCGACGAGAGCGACGGCGCGCTGATCCGCATCGCGCCGACCGACGGACGCTGCGGCTAGAGCAAATCACGATCAGATGCTCCCATCTGATCGTGTGAATTTGCCTTGTCTTTACCAGGCTAGACCGCGGACGGGCCGCTCTGGCGCCGGCTACTTCCGACCAGCGATGACCGCCACCTGATTGAGGAAGGTCGCATCGGCGGTCTGGGCAACCTGGAGCGTCTCGCCGATATGGCTGACCGCGATCATGTTGCCCGAGGCATGCGGGAAGAAGGTCAGCACCTCATACGCCGACTTTCCGTTGCCGACATCGGTGCAGGACAGCTCCACATGGGGCAGGACGGTCTCCGTGCCCGGCATGATCCGCAGATCGGCCTCCGAACTGAGCTGGCCCTTGCAGCTCGGCGCCTTCAGCTTGGTCAGTTCGGCCCGCAGTTCCTCCTCACTGTGCTTGCCGCCCACCGACTGGACCAGACCGAGCCCGCGCTCGATCCGCCAGACCAGCGCAGCGTTCCAGCGCTTCATGGCCTGGTCGACATCCTTGGGAATGCCGAACTGGTCCTGCGGCAGCTCGTTCAGCACGCGCCAGGCGAAGGCCTGCGGCTGCAGCTTGAACAGATCCTGACCCTGGACCTTGGCGACCTTCTCGCGCGCCTCGGCGGCCTTCTTGCCGTCCTGCACGCCCGATTTCACCTGCCGGACGCACTCCTCCATGACGCCGAACGCCTTGGCGGTGCCCTTCAGCGGGAACTTCAGGGTGCCGAAGAAACCGGTCACCGTGGCGACATTGCCCGCCTTGAAGGCCTGCACCAGTTCCGGGCGGTCGTTCATCAGCGTGCCGAGCGTGTCCTTGCTCACCACCTGGAAGGCGCCGCTGACCTCGGGGCCGTTATCGACCTGGATCGTGACCTTGGCGGCCTGGCCGGGTTCCAGCGACCAGGTCTTGTTGATCAGATAGACCTCGTACGTGCCGTTCGCCGCCAGACCGAATCCGAGATCCGTCTCGCTCTCGTAATCGCCGACGATGGCGCAGCGCTGGAACTGGCCTTCCTTGGAGATATAGGCGTCACCCTGCCAGATTCCGCTCTGGAACGCGGCCGAGGCCGGTGCGGCGATCGAAAGGGTCAAAGCGGCAACGACGGCGGCAACCGTCGAAATCGAACGAAGTGCGGTCATTCATCGGCTCCCGGCCGGTGGCAATGTCCCCTGCCCTAGCGCGTAACGGGGTGCGGGCTCAAGGGTCGCCCAACAGAACCGCAAGATCGTGACGGATCTAGGGCAGCGCAAGAGGGCCGGCGACGGTCGCGGCAGCGATTCCCCCGGCAAGGCCGGCGGATCACTGCTGCTGGGCGTCCACTGCGGCGACGGTCTGGGTCAGAACGGCCTGCAGGGCGTCGGTCACGTCGCCGCCGGCGCGCTGGCGCAGGGCGACCTCCGCCCGGCGCCAGTGCGGCCGGGCCAGCGCCAGCAGGTCGCGGCCCGCAGCGGTCAGCTCCACCGACCGGGTCCGCCGGTCCACTCCGTCGGCCAGCCGCACCCAGCCGGCGTCCCGCAGCGGCGCGAGGTTGCGGGTCAGGGTCGTGCGGTCGAGATCCAGCCGGTCGGCGAGATCGGTCACCGAGGGGCGGTCCATCCGGTCGATGGTGGAGAGCAGCCCGTACTGGGTCACCTTCAATCCGGTTTCCTTCAGCGCCTCGTCGTAATACTGGGTGAGCCGGCGCGCCGCGCCGCGCACCAGCGAGCAGGTACAGGCCAAACCGGTTTCGTCACTAAGGACCATCAGAGCACGTCGATTGACAATTGAGTGCAGGTACACGAGTGTAGCTGCACGGATACTATCACACCCCTCGTTTCCGGCCAACCACCCTTCCGGAGTCTGCCATGTCGTCCCTCGCCCAACCCTCCTCGCCGAGCTGGAGGACGCCCGTCGTGGTGATCGTCGCCGGTTGCCTGATCGCCATGATCGGCTTCGGCATCCGCTCGGCCTTCGGCCTTTTCCTGGAGCCGATGACCGTCGCCAAGGGCTGGGACCGCGAGACCTTCGGCCTCGCCATGGCGATCCAGAACCTGCTGTGGGGCATCGGCGTGCCGGTGGCGGGCATGATCGCCGACAAGTTCGGACCCGCGCGGGTGCTCGCGGTCGGCGCGGTGATCTACACGGTCGGTGTCTGGGGCATGGCGATGGCCGACAGCTCGTTCGAGCTGCATCTGTTCGGCGGCGTGCTGACCGGCATCGGTGTCGCCTTCACCGCATTCTCGCTGGCCATGGCCGCGATGGCCAAGGTGGTGGGGCCGGAGCGCCGGTCGCTGGCCCTCGGCCTCGGCACCGCCTCGGGCTCGTTCGGCCAGGTCGTGTTCTCGCCGCTGGGCCAGGGCTTCATCGGCGCCTATGGCTGGGAAACCGCGCTGCTCATGCTGGCGGCCTCCGCCCTCTTTATCATCCCGCTCGCCTTCATCCTGCCGTCGAGCACGGTCGCCAAGGGCGAGGTGCCGAGCGAGCAGACCTTCCGTCAGGCCATGGCCGAGGCCGGCGCCCATCGCGGCTACATCCTGCTGACGATCGGCTTCTTCGTCTGCGGCTTCCACGTCGCCTTCATCACCGTGCACTTCCCGTCCTATGTGCGCGATCTCGGCCTCGACCCGACGGTCGGCGCCTATGCGCTGGCCCTGGTCGGGCTGTTCAACATCGTCGGCTCCTTCGCCTCCGGCATGGCCGGCCAGCGCTGGAGCAAGAAGGTCGGGCTCAGCACGATCTACTTCGCCCGCGCCATCGTCATCGCCGCCCTGCTGATGGCGCCGAAGACCGAGCTGACGATCTATCTTTTCGCCGGAGCGATGGGCGTGCTCTGGCTGTCCACCGTGCCGCTGACCACCGGCATCGTCGCCCAGGTCTTCGGCGTGCGCTACATGGCGACCCTGTTCGGCTTCGTGTTCCTGAGCCACCAGCTCGGCTCCTTCGCCGGGATCTGGCTCGGCGGCTACCTGTACGACACGGTCGGCAGCTATGACGGCGTGTGGTGGGCCGGCGTCGCCCTGGGCATCGCGGCGGCGGTCATCCACCTGCCGATCAACGAGAAGCCGCTGGCAAGGCTCACCCCGGTCACCGCCTGACCCACACACGGGGGTGGACAAATCCGACATGGACGGCGAATACCACCGTCCATGTCGAGCGCACGCAAGATCCCCCTGAGCAAACGCCTGCTGTGGCCGTTGGAAGCGGCCGGCGCGCTGGCGGTCTACGGACTGATGCGCCTGCTGCCGATCGACACCGCCTCCGCCCTGGGCGCGGCGGCGCTCGCCCGGATCGGCCCGAGGCTGCGGCTGCAGAAGCTCGCCCGTACCAACCTTCGGCGGGCGTTTCCTGACAAGGACGCCGCGGAGATCGACCACATCCTCGACGGCATGTGGCGCAATCTCGGCCGCACCGCCGGAGAGTTCGCCCATATCCGCACCCTGCAGCGCGAGATGGACCAGAGGGTGGAGATCGTCGGTGCCCAGCATGCCCTCGCGGCGATGCGCGACGGCGGGCCGGCGATCTACGTCTCCGGCCACATCGCCAACTGGGAGCTGATGCTGCTGGCCGCCGCCCATGTCGGGCTGGTGATGGACGGCGTCTACCGCGCGCCGGACAACCCGCTGATCGCCTCGCTCTACGACAAGCGCAAATCGCATCCCGACGCCGCGCTGTTCCCCAAGGGCAGCGTCGGCGCCCGCGGGGTGATGGACGCGCTCAGGCGCGGCCGCCCGCTCGGGCTGCTGATCGACCAGAAGATGAACGACGGGATCGAGGCCCGGTTCTTCGGCCGAAGGGCGATGACGACCCCGGCCTTCGCCCAGCTCGCGCGGCGCTACGACTGCCCGATCGTCGCCGTGCGGATCGAGCGGCTGGAGGGCGTCCGGTTCCGGGTGACGGCCTATGAAGGCGTCAGGGTCCCGCGCGACGGCAAGGCGTCGGAACAGGTGGCCGCCACGGTTCAGCGGTTCAACGACCTGCTAGAGGGCTGGATCCGCGAGCGGCCGGAGCAGTGGCTCTGGGTGCACCGGCGCTGGCCCAAGGGAGAGTAGCGGCCCTTCGACACGCCCCTTCGAGGCTGCTCAGGGTGAGGTCGAAGATTGAGACTTCTAAGCCTCGCTCGACCTCACCCTGAGCAGGAGCGCAGCGACGTGTCGAAGGGCGACCCTATGCCGCGCTCTGGGGCTCGCGGAACTGCAGGGCGTGCAGCCGGGCATAGGTGCCGCCGCGCTCCACCAGCGCGTGGTGGTCGCCGCTCTCTACCACCCGGCCGGCCTCGAAGGCGTGGATCACGTCGGCGCCCTGCACCGTCGACAGCCGGTGGGCGATGACAAGGGTCGTGCGCCCCTTCATCAGCCGCCCGAGCGCCGCCTGGATCTGCCGCTCGGACTCGGTGTCCAACGCGCTGGTCGCCTCGTCGAGCAGCAGGATCGGCGCATCCTTGAGGATCGCCCGGGCGATGGCGATGCGCTGGCGCTGGCCGCCGGACAGCTTGGTGCCGTGTTCGCCGACCCGGGTCGCATAGCCGTCGGGCAGCGCCGAGATGAAGTCGTGCGCCGCCGCCGCCTCGGCCGCCGCGAAGAGCTCCGCGTCGGTAGCGTCCGGCCGGCCGAAGCGGATATTTTCGGCCACCGTGTCGTCGAACAGCACGATCTCCTGGCTGACCAGGGCCACCGCGTCGCGCAGGCTGGCCAGGGTCAGGCGGCGCACATCGGTGCCACCGATGGACACCGATCCGCTCTCCACGTCGAAGAACCGGGGAATGAGGTTGAGCACGGTGCTCTTGCCGGCCCCGCTGGGCCCGACCAGGGCGGTGACCTTGCCGGCCGGCGCCACCAGGTCGATCCCGGCCAGCGCCTCGGTGCCGTCGGCGTAGCTGAACCGCACATCCTTCAGTGCGACCTCCGCCGGCGCCCGCTCCAGCGCCCTGGCATCCGGCGCCTCGGCGATGGCCGACTGGCGGTCGAGCAGCGCGAACAGCCGCTCCGCCGCCGCCAGCCCCTCCTGCAGGGTGGTGCTCACCTTGCCGAGCCCGCGCAGCGGCTGGTAGGCCATCAGCACGGCGGCGATGAACGAGAAGAAGGCGCCCGGCGTCGTCGCCCCCTCGATCACCCGGTAGCCGCCATAGACGATGACCGCGGCCACCGCGATGCCGCCGAAGGCATCGACGATCGGCTGCACCGCCGCCCGTACCCGCCCCTGGCGGTAGGTCAGCCGGTAGATCTCCTCCACCAGCGCGCCGACCCGGTTTGTCTCAGCCCGCTCCATGGCATAGGCCTTGATCACCCGGATGCCCTGGAACGCCTGGCCCAGCAGGGTCGTGAGGTCGCCCATCCGCGCCTGGGCGTCGCCCGAGACCCGGCGCATGCGCTTGCCCAGCCGCTGGATCGGCACGACGGTAAGGGGTGCCACCAGCAGGGCGATCAGCGACAGCAGCCAGTCCTGATACAGCATCACCCCGACCAGGAAGATCACCGACAGCCCGTCGCGCACCAGCCCGACGATGGCGTTGGACACCGCCTGGCGCAGCGCCTGGACGTCGAAGGTGAAGTGCGAGATCAGCCCGCCCGTGGCCCGGCTCTGGAACAGGGCCACGTCCTGGTCCAGCAGATGACCGAACAGGCGGAGCTGGACATCGGCGACGATGCGTCCTCCGACCCGGGCAAGCAGCGCGTCCTGGAAGAACGAGGCGGCCGATTTCAGCGCGAAGGTCAGGATCACCGCCCCGCCGACCAGCCAGAGCATGGAGCGGTCCTGCTCGACGAAGACCTTGTCGACCACCGGGTCCATCAGCCAGGCGGTCAGCGCCGTGGTCGCCGCGACGATCGCCATGGCGACGGAGGCGACCGTGAGCCATCCCGCATGGGGCCGCACGAATGCCTGCCACAGGCGGCGCATCAGGGGGCCGCTGCGCGCGTCGTTCAGCGGAATGCGGGTCTTCTCGGGTTTCGGCTCGGCCATCGGCCCCTGATACACGATCCGGCCATCGCGCGCACCCACGCTGCCGAAGCGCCGCGCGCGACCAGCGTCACGTCGGTCGAATGGCGTGAGACGTACAAGCAAGACTCTTGAGACACACAAGACATCATCACCGATCAAGTCCGCATACCATCGTACTGAAAGGTGGCCGGTACGAATGCCGCCCTCCCGCGTCAGAAGACGCGTCCCCGTGCGTCTACACCCCACGCCCGATGCAGGCGGTTCCGCTCCGTCGGACCGGCCCCTCTGGAGAACACCAGCCCATGACGCAGCCTACCGCCTCCGGCTCGGAGATCCTCGTCAACACCAGCACCACAGGTGCTCAGATCACGCCCTCCGCCGCCACGCTCAGCGGCGGCGGCTTCGTCATCGCCTTCGGGGATTCGGGCTCCAACGGCGGCGACATCCGCGTCCAGATCTACGACTCCTCCGGCAACGCCAGCGGAGCCGAGATCCTGGTCAACACCAATACCGGCAGCCTTCAAAACGCCCCCAGCGTGGTCGGCCTGTCGAATGGCGGCTTCGTGGTGACCTGGGGCGACCTGAGCGGTGTCGGCGGTGACAACTCCAGCTATGCGATCAAGGGTCAGCGATACAGCGCGACAGGTACCGCCGAGGGCAGCGAGTTCCTGATCAACACCCTCACGGCCAACCAGCAGACCGACCCGTCCGTCGCCGCCCTGTCGAACGGCGGCTTCGTCGTCGCCTGGGCGGACAACAGCCGAGCCGTCGGGCAAGGTGACGAAATCGGCCAGGCCGTCAGGGCACAGCGCTTCACCTCGACCGGCGCCACCGACGGCACCGAGTTCCTGGTCAACACGAGAACGAACCTGAGCCAGAACGAACCGTCGGTCGCCGCCCTGAGCGGCGGCGGCTTCGTCATCACCTGGAGCGACGCCAGCGAAGCCGACGACTTCGCCGGCAGCGGTATCAAAGGACAACGCTACGACGCCAACGGTACTACGGCCGGCAGTGAGATCCTGATCAACTCCACCCTGACAGGCAATCAGACGCTCTCCGATGTGGCGGGTCTGTCCGGCGGCGGCTTCGTGGTGGTCTGGTACGACCTCAGCGCCAGCGGCGACGACACCAGCAGCGGCGCGGTCCGGGCCCGGCTCTTCGATTCCTCCGGCACCGCCCAGGGCAACGACTTCGTCGTCAACACCACGACCGCCGGTGGCCAGTCCCGTCCGTCGGTTTCCGCCCGATCGGATGGCGGCTTCATCGTCACCTGGAACGATTCCAGCGCCACCGGCAGCGACACCAGCGGCCTGGCCGTGCGGGCCCAGGCCTACGATTCAAGCGGCACCCGGGACGGCTCCGAATTCGTGGTCAACACGACGACGTCGGGCGATCAGGACGATCCGACGGTCGCCTTCGCGGCCTCCGGAACCCAGGGGGTGATCGCCTATCGCGACGCCAGCGCCACCGGCGGCGATACCGACGGCACGGCCATTCGGGCGCAGTTCTACAACATCGCCGCGGCGTCCGGGTCCGGCGGATCGGGCAGCGGAGACACCCCGGCGCCAGGTCCCACGACGACCACCGGGACGACCGGCCAGGATCGGGTGCAGGGCAGCAGCGCGGCCGACCGGGTGCTGACCGGGGCAGGCGACGACACCCTGGTCGGGCTTGGCGGGAGCGACACGCTGTCCGGCGGCGACGGCAGCGACCAGATCCAGGGCGGCGACGACGGCGACATTGCCTACGGCAACGCGGGTGCCGACCTGATCTACGGCAACGGCAGCGCCGACACGCTCTATGGCGGCCAGGACGACGACACCCTATTCGGCGGCCAGGGCACCGACCGTCTCGCCGGCAATGCCGGGACCGACCTGCTCTACGGCAACAACGGCGCCGATTCCGTTTCCGGCGGAGCGGGCTTGGACACCCTTTATGGCGGCGGCGACGGCGACAGGCTGGTCGGCGGCGCCGACAATGACCTGATTTACGGCAACGCAGGCTCCGACCTGATCTACGGCAACAGCGACGACGACACGCTGTTCGGCGGGGCGGGCGTCGATACCGTTCATGGCGGCCAGGGAGCGGATCGGCTGTTCGGCAATTTCGGAGCCGACCTGCTCTACGGCAATGATGGCGCGGACTCCCTGTCCGGCGGCACAGACGTCGACACGCTCTATGGCGGCGCAGGCGACGACCGGCTGTTCGGCGGCGACGACGGCGATCTCCTGTTCGGCAATCTCGGGAACGACACGCTTTCCGGCGGGCTGGGCAACGATACACTGGCGGGCGGGGCAGGCGCGGATGTCTTCGTGCTCGCGGTCGACGGCAGCGCCGATACCATTCGGGACTTCGCGGCCACCGAAGGTGACATCCTGCGGGTCGCCACCGGCACCGCGATAACGCAGAGCGCGACCGATACCGGCCTGGTGCTCGATCTGGGATCCGGCACACGCGTCACCCTGATCGGCGTCTCCAGTCTCGACGACGGCGCGATCGTCTTCGTCTGACGTCGGTCGGCCGCAGCGCCAAGGCTTCCCGCCCTCCCCCGCCTGTGCTAGCCAGCGCTCCATGGTCGACCTGCCGAAGATTGCCGATATGCCGGATGCCCTCGACGCCGTCGCCCGCCGGGCGGCGTGGTGGAACCTCATGCTGGTCGATCACGGCTTTCTGCGCGCCGTCTTCCTCAACAAGCGCAGGGTGGACGATGACCTCTGGCGCGCCGCCCAGCCGAGTCCGACCCACCTGCGCAAGGCGAAGGCGGACGGGTTCAAGACCATTCTCAACCTGCGCGGCCCGCGCAACGACGGTCCCTATACCCTGGAGCGGGAGGCCTGCGCCGAGCTTGGGCTGACCCTGGTCGACTTCCCGATCCGCTCGCGTTCCGCCCTGGACAAGCCGACCCTGCTGGCTGCCATCGATATCTGGAAGACCCTGGAATACCCGGTGCTGATGCACTGCAAGTCGGGCGCCGACCGCACCGGCTTCATGGCGACCATGTATCTCTGGCAGCACAAGGGCGTGCCCCTGCGCCAGGCGATGGACCACCTCTCGCTGCGCTACGGCCATGTGCGTCAGGCCAAGACCGGCGTGATCGACTTCTTCTACGAGCAGTACCTGAAGGCCGAGGCGGAGACCGGCATCGGCTTCCGCGACTGGGTCGAGACGGTCTACGACCGCGACGCCCTGAACGCGGCCTTCAAGGAGAACTGGGCGGCGAAGATCCTGGTCGACAGGATCCTGCGCCGGGAGTGACACTGGCGCCATGACCCTGACCAAGGCGCCGGATTTTCTGGCCTACGACCGCGACGACTCGCTCGGCGTCGACGTGCTTCAGGCCGCCTTCTCCGGACCCGCCTTCGAGCGCCACGCCCACGGAACCTTCGCCATCGGCGTCACCATGCGCGGGCTGCAGCGCTTCAACCACCGCGGCCGCCGCCACACCAGCACGCCGGGCCGGATCATCGCCTTCAACCCGGGCGATCCCCATGACGGGGAAGCCGCCGACGAGAGCGGCTTCGCGTACTGGATGCTGTATCCCGATGCCGGGGTCTGGGAGCGGGTCCTGGAGGACGCCACCGGCCGGGGCGACGCGCCGTTCTTCGCCGACACCTTGCTGGACGACCCCGCCGTCGCCCGTCTCTTCGCCACCGTCATGCCACAACTCCAGGCGCGGGCGACCCAGACCGCCGGAACGCGGGAGAGCCTGGCCGCGGAAAGCCGGCTGGAGCTCCTGCTGCTGGCCCTGGCCCTGCGGCACGGCCGCGCCCGTCTGCCGGGCGCGCTGAACCGGGACGGCGACCCGGCGACGGTCGCCCGCATCCGGGAGATCCTGCATGCGGAGTTCGAAAGCGACATCCGCCTGGACGACCTCGCCCGCGAGACCGGCCGCAGCCGCTTCCAGGTCAACCGGGCGTTCCAGGCTGCCACCGGCATGCCGCCGCACCGCTACCTGACCAATATCCGCCTGGAGCGCGCGCGCATCCTGCTGAAGGCGGGAGACAGCCCGGCCGAGGTTGCCGCCGCCGTGGGCTTTGCCGACCAGAGCCATCTCAGCCGGCGGTTCAAGGCCGCCTATGGCGTCACGCCCGGCCGGTTCCAGGCCGTCTACCGCGTCTGACGCCGCCGCACGAACGTCCAATCCTGCCTCCGCCGGTCTGCGGCAGTGTCGCGGTTCCCGTCACCGCAACAGCAGACCCGACATGCACGACACCAAGATCTCCATCGCCGTCCGCGACGACCTGGCTACCTGGCAGAAGCTGAACGTCGTCGCCTTCCTGTCCAGCGCCATCGCCGCCCGTCACCCCGAGGCGATCGGTGAGGCCTATCGCGACGCCGACGGCCAGAGCTACCTGCCGATCCTCGGGCAGCCCGTGCTGATCCTGGCCGGAAGCGCCGAGGCGCTCGCAAAGGGCCACCGGCGGGCCCTGGAGCGCGGGCTGGAGCTCGCCGTCTACTCCGAAGGCATGTTCAGGACCGGCAACGATGCCGACAACCGGGCGGTCGTCGCCGCCCTGCCGACCGCGGCCCTGGACCTGGTCGGAATCGCCCTGCGCGGCGACCGCAAGGAGGTCGACAAGGCCCTCAAAGGACTGAAACTGCACGAATAATCCGTCGAAACCCAGCCCCTTGGCACAAAAAATCAACGGATTTTGATCGTTCCGTGGAACCACTCAGAGGTCGCGACGTTTACCTTCCCGAGCGGACGGCCAGCCCCCCCGAGACAACGGGCCGCCCGCGAGACACTCACACGACGCCTCTCTTGAGGTTAACTGGAGGTAAGTTATGAAACGCAACGCCCTGACCCTGAGCCTGATCGCTGGTGCGTCCATGCTGGCCCTCGCCAGCAACCCGTCGATCGCCGGGTCCACGACGTCTGTGGAAACCAATGCCAACGGCACCGTGAAGACCGACCACATCAACGCGGACGGCCAGACCGGCGCCGAGATCAAGCAGGATGCGGACAAGGCCGGCCAGGTGGTCAAGGACACCGCGACCGCCGTGGGTAACGCCGCGACGACCGCCGCCACCGCGACCGAGACCAAGATCCGCGAGCTTCTCGCCGGCGACCAGATCACCGAGATCGAAGGCACGGCCGTGCGCGACGCTAACGGCGACTCGATCGGCGAGGTCGACGAGGTTGTCCGCGGCAAGTCCGACGGCATCCTGTACTTCGTCACCGATGTCGGTGGCTTCCTGGGCCTGGGCGAGCGCGAGGTCGCGATCCCGGCCAGCGAGTTCACCCGCGCCGACGACCACTTCATCCTGAACGGCGCGACCAAGGCCGAGCTGGAGAAGCGTGAGCAGTTCGCCGAGGATCGTTACATCGAGGTTGAGGTCAACGCCGACGGCACGATCGTCGCCGACTGACCCGGCCTGAATGGCTGAAAGAGGCGGCCGCCCGAAAGGGCGGCCGTTTTCTTGTGTACGACGGTTGAAAGCCGCGCGCCCGTCAGGCGTCCGCCGGGATCTCCATGCCGCGCTGCACGGCCGGCCGCGCCATCAGCGCATCGTACCAGCGCTTCACGTTCGGATAGTCGGCGAGATCGACCTTCTGCCACTCGAAGCGCGCCACCCACGGCAGCAGCGCGATGTCGGCAATCGAATACTCGTTGTTGGCGACGTAATCGACACCCTCCAGCCGGGCGTTCAGGACGGCGTAGAGCCGACGGCATTCCTTGCCGTAACGCTCCTTACCGTAGGGCACATCGACCTTGGCGGCGCGCTCGAAGTGATGGACCTGACCGAAGATCGGTCCGACCCCGCCCATCTGCCACATCAGCCACTGGATGACCTCATAGCGCTTGGCGGTGTCCTGCGGCATCAGCTTGCCGGACTTCTCCGCCAGGTACATCAGGATCGCACCGGACTCGATGACCGTGTACGGCTTGCCGTCCGGACCCTCGGTATCGACGATCGCCGGGATCTTCGAGTTCGGATTGATGGCGATGTATTCCGGCGTGAACTGGACGTCCTGGCCGATCGGGATCGGATGCACGTTGTACGGCATCCCGATCTCCTCGAGCATGATGGACGCCTTGCGCCCGTTCGAGGTCTTCCAGGTGTAGAGTTCGATCATATCGCTTCCCCCGTCTGATTGTTGCTGATCGACGTGCGTCGAGCTGGACCCTAGTCCAGATGGACCGGGCTGCAAATGCGGCAACTGCCGCCGCGCGCGCCCGCCCGACCGTCGGATGTTTCCCTCGCGGCGCGATCTGCATTAGACCCGGGCCATGGCAGCCGCAGCCGATCGGAGAGCCCCCGTGATCGCCAACTACCTGTTCCTGTTCGTCGCCATCGCCGCCGAGGTCATCGGCACAACCGCCCTCGCCCGCTCGGACGGCTTCACCCGCCTCACCCCAAGCCTGATCACCGTGGTCGGCTACGCCGTCGCGTTCTACTGCCTGTCGTTCCCGATCCGGGTGATGCCGACCGGCGTGGTCTATGCCATCTGGTCCGGCATGGGGATCGTGCTGATCAGTTTCGTCGCCTGGTTCTGGTTCAAGCAGACGCTCGATTTCGCCGCCCTGCTGGGCCTGGGCCTGATCATCGCCGGGGTGATCATCGTCAACGTCTTCTCGAAGTCGATGACGCACTAGAGAAAATCACGATCAGGGCTCGAAGTCGAAGCCCTGCAGGATCATCTCCACCGTCCCGTCGGGACCGGCCAGCGGCATGTCGATCGATTCCGCCGCCACGTTCGGTTTCATCGAATGGGCCATGTTGCCGAACATCCGCAGCGGGCGCCTATCCTCGATCACCCGCAGAAAATGCTGGCGCAGGCGCTCCCAGTAGACCGGGTCGTAGACCTCGTCGAGATAGCTGCCGGTCGAATCCCGGCCGACTGCCATGGTCACATGGGTTCCCAGCAGCCGGAAGCGCAGGCGGAAAGGGTCGCGTTCGATATCGATCAGCACCACCCGCCCGCCGAATCCCATCAGCTCCTCGGCGGAGAAATCGCCGCGTTGCGGCACCCCGGTCGCGTCGCCGCGCGCCTGCCACAAACGCAGAAGCCGCTGCAGTTCCGCCGATCGCAGCGAATTGGTCTCGTCGATCTGCCACCAGCCGTCGAGCGGTGTCGGCATCCCCCTGCCTCCCCTGTCGCACCCCTTACGCCCACGTCCCGGCCCGGATCACAAGTCATGCGGACGAAATATTCAAGCAATCTAAAGCTGTGGGCGTCTGGGCGGGGCGGCCGGTGACGGCGCCACCTCAATTGCGATCGAGCGTGATCGTGTCGGCCGCGGCGTCCCAGCCGACCCGCACCCGGTCGCACAGCCCGTCGTCGATCGCCAGCGTCGCCGCACCCTCGGAGCTCAGGGACGCCGCCGGCTGGCACAGGACGAACCGGGTGTCGTCCGCCACCGGGAGATCCCAGGACCGCAGGACCCCGGCCTGCTCCCGCACAAGGTGATACGAGGTGCGCTCGGTCTCCCAGTCGCGGCTGTATCCGCCGATCCACCGCTCCTCGACCCCGTCGGAATCGAGATCGCCCCGGACGATGGCATGGCCCATCCAATCGGCCCGCGGCCAGCGCAGCATCACCGCGCTCAGCAGGGCACCCGCCGGCCGATCGGTCAGTACGGGCGCATGGTCGTCGAGCACCTGCCGGGGGACCGGCGGCCAGCTGTCCGGCTCCACCCACTCGCCGTCGCACTCGAACTTCGCCCGGTACTCCTCGATCCGTACCACCGGACCGGTGAGGTCGTAGGTCACGTGCTCGCCGCAGTCGCCGACGCCGCGGCCCTTGTACACCAGGGAGATCCGACCGTCGGTCACCTCGCTGGCAAGACCGGTCAGCCAGGGCTGATAGGCGAGATAGGGCCAGGGCGTCTGCGCGCCCTCGCGCCACAGGGGGAACGCCAGCAGGGTCGAGGTCAGCACGCCGTCCCGCTCCTCGATCCGCAGCGCCACCTCGGTCGACTGATAGGCATGGTGCTCGCACAGGGCGATGGCGAGCCAGGTCCCCTTCCCCAGGGGCGCCACCCAGACATTCTCGTCGGGTGCCGCCTGCAGCAGCTCGTCGCGGGAGACCAGACAGGGTTCCGGCAGGGTCAGCAGGCCGGCCGCGTGCAGCGACTGCGGCGTCGGGTCGTCGGCCAGAACCGGTCCGGCGGCAACGAACGCCAGCGCCGCAAAAGCAAGACGGCGGCCCCACCGGAGGGCCGCCGCCAGGATGTCGCAACTGTGCAACGGCTTACGCCGCTTTCTGCTTGGCCTGCTGGATCAGGTTCCACAGGACCAGCGGCGTCGCCGGCATGTCGATATGGGTGACGCCGGTGGTCGCGTGCAGGGCATCCACCAGGGCGCTGATCACCGCCGGCGGCGCGCCGATGGCCCCGGCCTCCCCCGAGCCCTTGATGCCGAGCGGGTTGGTGGTGCAGCGGACGTTATGCAGGTTGAAGTCGAACATCGGCACCAAGTCGGCGCGCGGCATGCCGTAATCCATGAACGAGCCGGTCACGAGCTGGCCGGAGCCTTCCTCGTAGACCGTGTGCTCGGTCAGGGCCTGGCCGACGCCCTGGACGATGCCCCCGTGGACCTGGCCGGCCAGCATCAGCGGATTGATGGTCTCGCCGAAGTCGTCGACGATCGTATAGCGCTCGATCTCGACGGTTCCGGTGTCCGGATCGACCTCCAGCTCGACCACATGGCAGCCGTTCGGGTAGGTCGCGGCCTCCGGGGTGCGCTTGTGGCTGTCGTCCAGGCCCGGGGTCATGCCCTCGTCCAGGTTGGCCGCGTCCTTCGCCGCCTTGGCGACTTCCATGATGGTCATGGACTTGTCGGTGCCGGCGACGGTGAAGGTGCCGTCGGAGAACTCGATATCGGCCGCCGCCGCCTCCATGGCGTTGGCGGCGATCTTCTTGCCCTTCTCGACGATCTGACGGCCCGCCAGCAGGACGGCAGCGCCACCGACCGGGACCGAGCGCGACCCGCCGGTCATGCCCGGCGGCACGGTGTCGGTGTCGCCCTGGATGACCTTGATCGCATCGCCCTCGACGCCGATCGTGTCGGACAGGATCTGGGCATAGGCGGTCTCGTGGCCCTGGCCGTTCGACTGGGTGCCGATGCGGATCTCGACCTTGCCCTCGTCGGTAAAGCGCACATCAGCCGTCTCCGGGCTGCCGCCGCCGCACTTCTCGATGTAGTAACCCATGCCGATTCCGCGCAGCTTGCCGCGAGCAGCGGCCTCCTTGCGGCGCTCCTCGAAGGACGCCCAGTCGGACTTCGCCATGCACTCTTCCATGAGCGTCTGGAACTCGCCGCTGTCGTACACATTGCCGAGCGGCGTGGTGTAGGGCATCGCCTCGGACGGAATGTAGTTGCGGCGGCGCACCTCGTCGGGGGTCAGGCCCATCTCCTGGCCGACCACGTCGACGACGCGCTCGATCAGGTAGGCGGCCTCGGGACGGCCGGCGCCGCGATAAGCGTCGGTCGGGGTGGTGTTGTTCAGCACGCCCAGCACGTTCACGTAAATCGACGGGATCTTGTAGACGCCCGACAGCATGTGGGTGCCGGCATTGGTCGGGATGAAGGCGCCCATGTGGTGCAGGTAGCCGCCGAGTGCCGCATAGGTCTTCACCCGCAGCGCCTGGATCACGCCGTCGGCGTCGACCGCGGCTTCCGCATAGGAGATGTTGTCGCGGCCCTGAGCGTCGGTCATGAACGCCTCGGAGCGGTCCGGCAGGTAGCGAACGGCCTTCTTCAGCTTGCGCGAGGCCCAGGTGCAGAGCGCCTGCTCCGGATACAGGAAGATCTTCATGCCGAAGCCGCCGCCGACATCGGTGGTGCGGCAGCGCAGCTTGGTCGGATCCAGATTGAGAACCTTCTCCGCCAGCAGGGTCTGGAAGACGTGCGGACCCTGGGAGGACGACCACAGGGTCGAACGGTCGGTCTCGGCGTCGTACTCGGCGACGACCGGACGGACCTCCATGGAATTGACCACGATGCGGTTGTTCACGATCCGCACCTGGACGTTCTTGTGGGCCTTGTCGAAGGCCGCATTGACCGCCGCCTTGTCGCCGCTCTCCCAGTCGAAGGCGATGTTGTTCGGGATGTGGTCGAAGAGCTGCGGCGCACCGTCGGCGGTCGCGCCCTCGGTGTCCACCGTGGCGTCCAACTCGTCGAAGTCGAACTCGATCAGCTCGGCGGCGTCACGCGCCTGGATCGCGGTCTCGGCGATGATGAAGGCCACCGGCTCGCCCACATGGCGGACCTTGCCGACCGCCAGGATCGGGCGCGGGGTGTCGGCGCGCGGGGTGCCGTCGCGGTTGGTCACCGGCGGCACGCAGGGCAGGTCGCCCAGGCCGTCGGCCTTCACGTCCTCGCCGGTATAGACCGCGACGACGCCCGGCGCGTCCTTGGCGGCCGAGGTGTCGATGGACGTGATCACCGCATGGGCAACGGGCGAGCGCAGAACGTAGGAGGCCAGGGCACCCTCGACCTGGATGTCGTCGGTATACATGCCGGTGCCCTTGAGCAGCCGGTTGTCCTCCACGCGCTTCACGCCTTGTCCGATTGCGAACTTCACCATGTCGCCTGTCTCCGCTGCACATTGGCTGGAAGGATCGTCCCGGCTGGGCGACCCGTCTTGTTGGTTGGGTCGAGCGGTCCCGGAAGGAAATGGCCTAAGGGCCCCTCGACACGTGGGCGCATCCTAGAAACCCTGCCCGCTCGCACTCAAGGCCGAATTCAGTTAGCAATGACCTAGATGCACTTCACCGGATGACCATCCCCGTGTCCAGTTCCTCCCAGCCGCAGGCGCCGATCGATCCGGCGCCCGCCAGCCTGTCCGCCCCGCAGACACCGGCTCCCGGCTCCTCCACCCCCCTGGCCGTCGCCCTGCTGGCCATGCTGGCCGTGCTCTGGGGCTTCAACTGGCCGATCATGAAGGTGGGTCTGGCCGAGGTCCCGCCCTGGGTATTCCGCGGCTCGGCCAGCGTGGTTTCCGGCTTCGGGCTGTTCGCCGTGGCCCTGATCGGCCGTCATTCGTTGAAGATCCCACGCGACAAATGGCGCCCCCTGTTCCTGTCGGGAATGCTGAACATGGCGCTGTGGAACATCCTGGTTCTGTATGGAATCGACCTGATGGACGCCGGCCGCGCCGGGATCCTGGCCTACACCATGCCGCTGTGGGCCACCCTGGTCGGCGCTTACGTGCTGAAGGAGGGCCTCGGCACCCGGGCGATCTGCGGCCTCGCCCTCGGGCTGGCCGGGATGGCACTGCTGTTCTCGGTCGACGCCAAGTCGCTGGCCGGCCCGCCGCTCGGCCCGATCCTGGTTGTCGTGGCCGCCTTCTGCTGGGGTGCGGGCACGGTCGTCGTGAAGCACGCCGGCTTCACCCAACCGGTCACCGTCGTCTGCGGCTGGCAGCACCTGATCGGGGTGGTGCCGGTGCTGGTGATCGCCGTGTTCTGGGACCTCGACAACATGGGGGAGGTCACCCTCTGGCCGGCCATGGCCGTGCTCTACAACATGACCATCACCGGCATCCTCTGCTACTGGGCCTATTTCAAGGTCGTCTCGCTGCTGCCGGTCGTCGCCTCGACGGTCGGCACGCTGATGGTCCCGGTGGTCGGCGTCTTCGCCAACGCCCTGATCTTCGGTGTGCAGCCCCAGATGGTGGACTATGCCGCCCTGGTCTGTGTGGCGGCGGCGGTGTTCCTGGTGATGACCCGGCGGCCGCGCTAACCGGCGGTCATCACCGCGTTCAGTCCGGTCAGCACGGTCATGGTGAAGACGAAGAAGGCGGCGACGTAGATCAGGTTCGGGCTGAGCGCGAGGCTCAGCGGCCGCACGCTGAACAGGCGGCCCGCCGTGACCACGGTCAGGGAACTGATCGAACTCATCGCCCCCATGCC
This sequence comes from Candidatus Endolissoclinum sp., assembly GCA_965228445.1. GTDB lineage: Bacteria > Pseudomonadota > Alphaproteobacteria > Thalassobaculales > Thalassobaculaceae > Thalassobaculum. Next base: position 1,493,714 of record OZ245813.1, read on the forward strand.
CCACCCGAACAGCATCGCCGTCATCAGCGGCAGATGCGCCACCGCCAGGTCGCTGGTGGTCACCGCCACCATCATCACCGTCCCGGTGATCATCGGATGCACGCCCATGATGGCGAACAGCACCATCGTTCCGGCCACCGCCGACAGGGTCGCCCAGGCCGGCAGGTGGTCGGCGATCCAGGGCGCCATCACCTCCAGGATCGGCGGCGCGGTCTCCGCCAGGGTGCCCAGCACCAGCGAGGTGGAGACGATCAGCAGGTCGTCGCCCATGGTCGACATCGCGCCCTTGGTGTCCTGATAGACCTCGGTGATGCGGTGCGGCTGCTGGATCAGGTGGATGGCGCAGAGCACCGGCATCACCATCAGCACCGCGCCGAGCGTGCTGATCGGAAAGACCTGGGAGCCGGCGATCACCAGCCCGCCCACGACCACCATCAGCAGGCCGATCGGAGCCAGGCAGGCGAGACCCTGGCGCACCGCATCGACGCTGAGCGGCCGGGCGAAGATCAGCAGCGAGATGATCAGCCCGCACACCGCCATCGACCCGCCGAGCAGGAAGGCCTGCCAGACCGGCACCTCGGGCACATAGGTGTAGGCGACGGCGAACCCGACCAGGAACGGCGAGTACAGCGCCACCGTGTTCATGCCGCGCAGCGAGGCCAGGGCGGAGGACCAGCGCTGCTTCTCGCCGGCGCCGTCGGGGATCACCGACGCCATGAAGGCAAAGGAACCGGTGTTCAGCACCGCGCCGAAGGCATGGGCGCCGAACAGCAGCCCGATCCCCGACAACCGCTCCGGCAGCGAGGCGATGCGGTGCTGGGCGGTGCGTACCGCCGGCAGCCCGCGGGCGACGGTCCGGGTCATCGCCAGGGTCGGCAGCATGCCGGCAAAGATCAGCGTGCGGTCCAGCCCGCGCAGCATCTCGCCCGGATCGGCACCCGCCCAGATCAGGGCGACACCGAGGCTGGCGATCAGCGCGAAGACGGCGAGCGTCTCCCGGCGCGCGTCCAGCAGCGACAGCACGACCACCACGCCGAGGCTGCTCGCCGCGGCCGTGTGCAGCCACTCGATATCGACCCAGAGCAGGACCAGGGCGGCGAGCCAGATCGCCAGAAGGACGGGCGGGCGCCAGCGCCGGTTCAAAGCGGAGATTGTCATCGGCTAGACGGTCGCTCAAAGTTTTGTGCAATGCAACGGACCAACAAGCCGCAGACAAGCGGCGGTGCAGCACCATAGGGAGGAATGCAATGGCCGGTAGGCTGACGGGTAAGCGCGCGCTGGTGATGGGGGCCGGATCATCCGGTCCGGGCTGGGGCAATGGCAAGGCGACGGCGGTTCTGTTCGCCCGCGAAGGGGCCCAGGTGGTCTGCGCCGATGTGAACGGGGACGCGGCGGAGGAGACGGTCGCGATCATCCGCAAGGAGGGCGGCGACGCCGTTGCCGAGACCTGCGATGTCACCGCCTCCGGCCAGGTCGAGGGCGTGGTGTCCCGGATGATCGACCGCTGGGGCGGGATCGACATCCTCCACAACAATGTCGGCATCGCCAAGATGGGCGGGCCGGTGGAGCTGTCGGAGGACGACTGGCACCGGGTGATGGACGTGAACCTCACCGGCGTGTTCCTCGCCTGCAAGCACGTGCTACCGCATATGCTGGAAGCCGGGCGGGGCGCGATCGTCAACGTGTCCTCGATCGCCGGTTTCCGTTACGTGGGTTACCCATATGCCAGCTACTACGCCTCCAAAGGCGGCCTGAACCAGCTCACTGTCGGGCTGGCCCTGCAATACGCCGCACAGGGCATCCGAGCCAACGTGATCATGCCGGGCCTGATGGACACCCCGCTGATCCGCACCCAGATCGCCGGGCAATACGCCGATCTCGACGCCATGGTCCGCGAGCGCGACGCCAAATCGCCGACCGGCAAGATGGGCGACGCCTGGGACGTGGCCCACGCCGCCCTGTTCCTGGCGAGCGACGAGGCGAAATACATCAACGGCGTATGCCTGCCGGTCGATGGCGGGCACCACATGAAGATCGGGTAGCAGCCGTCATCCCGACGTGAGTCGGGACCGAGCTGCCGACGTCAGGGCACCGCGGATCCTGACTGTCGTAAGGACGACGATGTCTTTTCTCCCGTCATCCTGACGCACGTCAGGATCTGCGGTGCACCGGTGCCGGTAGCTTGGCCCTGACCTGCGTCAGGGCCACGGGAACGGTGTGTATGGGACGCTTATTTGTATATACATAATATCCGAACCGCCGTATTCTCTCCTGCATCACACACCACGTCCCCAAGCGCTGGAGGCAGGTCATGGCGATCACGCTGGTTCCCGGTGAGGCGACCCTCGACACGCTGGAGCAGGTCTGGCGCAGCGACGCCCCCGTCGGTCTCGACCCCGCCGCCCGGTCCGGCGTGGAGGCCGCGGCCGCCCTGGTCCGCAAGGCCGCCTCGGAGGACGCCGCCGTCTATGGCGTCAACACCGGCTTCGGCAAGCTGGCCACCGTCAAGATCAGGCCGGCCGACACCGCTACACTGCAGCGCAACCTGATCCTCAGCCATTGCTGCGGCGTCGGCGACACCCTCGACCCGGCCACCACCCGGCTGATGATGGCGCTGAAGCTGCTGTCGCTCGGCCGCGGCGCCTCCGGCGTGCCGTGGAGCACCGTGCAGCTCATCCAGGACATGCTGGGCGCCGGCGTGCTGCCGGTCGTCCCGGACCAGGGCTCGGTCGGCGCCTCGGGCGACCTTGCCCCGCTGGCCCATATGGCTGCCGCTATGATCGGCGAAGGCACAGCCATTTATGACGGCGAGACCCTGCCGGCCGCCGAGGCGCTGAAACGCGCCGGTCTCGCCCCCATCGTGCTCGGCCCGAAGGAAGGGCTGGCGCTGATCAACGGCACCCAGTTCTCCACCGCCTTCGCCCTCACCGGCCTGTTCCGAGCCTGGCGCAACGCCCGGGCCGCCGTGGTGTCCTCGTCTCTGTCGACCGACGCGATCATGGGCTCCACCGCCCCGCTGGTCGACGCGATCCATACCCTGCGCGGTCATCGAGGCCAGATCGATGTCGCCCGCGCCCAGGCCTTCCTGATGGCCGGCAGCGCGATCCGCGAAAGCCACCGCGAGGGCGACACCCGCGTCCAGGACCCCTACTGCATCCGCTGCCAAGCCCAGGTCACCGGCGCCGCCGTCGACCTGCTGCGTTTCGCCGGCCGAACCCTGGAGACCGAGGCCAATGCGGTGACCGACAACCCGCTGGTGCTGGTGGAGGAAGGGCTGATCGTCTCCGGCGGCAACTTCCACGCCGAGCCGGTGGGCTTCGCCGCCGACCAGATCGCGCTCGCCGTGGCCGAGATCGGCGCCATCGCCCAGCGCCGGGTGGCGCTGATGGTCGATCCGACGCTGAGCTTCGACCTGCCGCCCTTCCTCACTCCCGATCCGGGCCTCAATTCCGGCCTGATGATCGCCGAGGTCACCACCGCCGCGCTGATGAGCGAGAACAAGCACATGGCCAATCCGTGCACCACGGATTCCACGCCGACCTCCGCCAATCAGGAGGACCATGTGAGCATGGCCGCCCATGGCGCGCGGCGGCTGGCCAAGATGAACGCCAACCTGAACGTCATCCTCGGCGTGGAGCTGATGTGCGCCGCCCAGGGCATCGAGTTCCGCGCCCCGCTGGAGACCAGCCCGGCCCTGGTATCGGTGATGAAGCTCGTGCGCGCGGCCGTCCCCGCCATCGTCGAGGACCGGCTGCTTGCCCCGGACATCCAGGCCGCCGCCGCGCTCGTCGCCGACGGGGCGCTGATCGCCGATGTCGACCTTCCCGCCACCTGACCCGGAGGTGATGCCATGACTAACGCCCGCCACAACATCCGCGACGTCTATCCCGACACCGGCACGCAGATCACCGCCAAGTCCTGGCTGACCGAGGCACCGATGCGGATGCTGATGAACAACCTGCATCCCGACGTGGCGGAGAACCCGCACGAGCTTGTGGTCTATGGCGGCATCGGCCGGGCGGCGCGCACCTGGGAGGATTTCGACCGGATCGTCGCCAGCCTGAAGAGCCTGGAGGACGACGAGACCCTGCTGGTGCAGTCGGGCAAGCCGGTCGGCATCTTCCGCACCCATGCCGACGCGCCGCGGGTGCTGATCGCCAATTCCAACATCGTGCCGCACTGGGCGACCTGGGATCACTTCAACGATCTCGATCGCAAGGGGCTGATGATGTACGGCCAGATGACGGCCGGCTCGTGGATCTATATCGGCTCCCAGGGGATCGTGCAGGGCACCTACGAGACCTTCGCCGAGGCCGGGCGCCAGCATTACGGCGGCGACCTGACCGGCCGCTGGATCCTGACCGGCGGGCTCGGCGGCATGGGCGGCGCCCAGCCGCTGGCCGCGGTCTTCGCCGGCGCCTGCTGCCTGGCGGTGGAATGCGACGAGACCCGCGCCGATTTCCGCCTGCGTACCCGCTACGTGGACGAGAAGACCCACTCGCTCGACGAGGCGCTGGCGATGATCGAGCGCTGGACGAAGGCCGGCGAGGCCAAGTCCGTCGCGCTGATCGGCAATGCCGCCGACGTGTTCCCGGAGCTGGTCCGGCGTGGCGTGACGCCGGACATCGTCACCGACCAGACCAGCGCCCACGACCCGATCAACGGCTATCTGCCGAAGGGATGGACGGTGGCCGAATGGCGGGCCAAGCGCGAGACCGCGCCGAAGGAGGTGGAGAAGGCCGCCCGCGCCTCCATGAAAGAGCACGTAGCAGCGATGGTCGACTTCTGGAACGCCGGGGTGCCGACCCTCGACTACGGCAACAACATCCGCCAGGTCGCGCTGGAGGAAGGGCTGGAGAACGCCTTCGCCTTCCCCGGCTTCGTGCCGGCCTATATCCGCCCGTTGTTCTGCCGCGGCATCGGACCGTTCCGCTGGTGCGCGCTGTCCGGCGACCCAGAGGACATCTACAAGACCGACGCCAAGGTGAAGGAGCTGACCGACGACCCGCACCTGCACCAGTGGCTCGACATGGCGCGCGAGCGGATCAGCTTCCAGGGTCTTCCGGCCCGGATCTGCTGGGTCGGGCTCGGGGTGCGCCACAAGCTCGGCCTCGCCTTCAACGAGATGGTACGCACCGGCGAGCTCAAAGCGCCCGTCGTCATCGGCCGCGACCACCTGGACAGCGGCTCCGTCGCCAGCCCGAACCGGGAAACCGAGGCGATGAAGGACGGCAGCGACGCGGTCTCCGACTGGCCGCTGCTGAACGCCCTGCTGAACACCGCGTCGGGCGCCACCTGGGTCAGCCTGCACCACGGCGGGGGGGTCGGCATCGGCTTCAGCCAGCACGCCGGCATGGTGATCTGCTGCGACGGCACCGAAGCGGCCGACCGGCGTCTGGAGCGTGTCCTGTGGAACGACCCGGCCAGCGGCGTGATGCGCCATGCGGATGCGGGGTACGAGATCGCGGTGGAGTGCGCGCGGGAGCACCAGTTGCGGCTGCCGGGGATTCTGGGGGAGTAGGCCGCCCGGACGTCATACGCCCGCCCCGTCGTCCTGACGAAAGTCAGGATCTGCGGTGCACGGGCGTCTGAGCGTTGATCCTGACGTGCGTCAGGAAGACGGGTGTGGGCTGGGAGTGAGGGCCCTACCGCCGCTCGGACTTCAGGGAGAACAGCGCGCCCGGATGCAGCATGGAGGCGTGGGTGATCGGACGGTCGCCCAACCGCGACACGCGGTCGATCCGCAGCAGCGCCGTTCCCAGCGCCACCTCCAGCGCCTCCGCCGCCTTCGCATCGGCGGCCAGGGCCGAGATCTCGTGGTCGACGCCGGTATAGGGCACATTCTCCAGCAGCCAGTGATTGGCGCTGACGGTCGCGAAATCGACCTCCAGCGCCGCCGGCACCTGTTCCAGATTGATCCAGCGGGTGTCGTGCTGGAACACCCTGCCATCGGCCCAGTGGCGGCCGACCACGTTCAGGTGCCGCTCGCCCTTCCCGGTCCCCAGCGTGTCGGCGAGGGCGGCGGCCGGGGCGGCGTGACGTCGCGACAACAGCTCGTAGCGATAGGCGAAGCCCCTGCCCTCGATCTCCTCGCGCACCGAGGGAATGCGGATCAGCACGCCGCCGCTGTCCCGGGGCGCAACCTGGGTTCCGGCCCGGCGACGTCGCACCACCAGGCCCTCGTCCGCCAGTTCGCGCAGGGCCCGGTGGGCGGTCAGGCGCGAGCAGTTGTACTCGGCGGCGAGCTGCTCCTCGCCCGGCACCATGTCGCCGGCCAGCAGCGCCCCGGACTCGATCTTCGCCCGCAGCGCGTCCTTCACAAGCTGATAGATCGGCGTATCCGCCACGGCATTTGTCTTTACAAATTGAGACCGCCTACCGGTATAGGCGCTGCGGGATCAGGGCGCCAGCACCAGCTTGATCACCAGCCCGACCACGCCGACCGTCGCCACGCCCGCCAGCCACAACGCGATGAACCAGCCCAGCCGCGTCAGCCGGCTGCCGTCGCGGGGACCGAACTTGCCGCTCAATGGTAGCCGTCCCCGGCCCGGACCTTCCCCCGAAACACGCTGTAGGCGTAGATCGTGTAGGCCAGGATGATCGGCAGCAGCACGGCGGTCCCGACCAGCAGGAAGCCGAGGCTCTCGTCCGGCGCGGCCGCGTCCCAGATCGAGACCGAGGGTGGGACGATGTTGGGGTAGAAGCTGATGCCCAGCCCGACGAAGCACAGCACGAACAGGATCTGCGCCGAGATGAAGGGCTGATGGTCGCGCCGACGGAGCAGGCCCCAGGCCAGGCTCAGCACCGTCAACCCGGTGAGGATCGGCACAGGCGCCGTCAGGAACAGGCCCGGCGTGGAGAACCAGCGCTCCATGAACACCGGATCCAGGAACGGGGTCCACAGACTGACCGCGCCGACCATCGCCACCGTGCCGATCGCCGCCGGCCAGGCCAGGCGGAAGCCATGCGCCTGCACCCCGTCCTCGGTCTTCATGATCAGCCAGGTGGCGCCCAGCAGGGCGTAGCCGATCACGACGGCGACACCGCAGAGCAGGCTGAACGGCGTCAGCCAGTCCCACCAGCCGCCGGCATAGGCGCGGTTCTCGACCTCGATCCCCTGGACCAGGGCGCCGAGGATGATGCCCTGGGACAGGGCGGCGACGAGCGAGCCGAGCGTGAAGGACCAGTCCCACACCCGCTTCCAGCGCACCGTCTTCCAGCGGAACTCGAAGGCCACGCCGCGGAACACCAGGCCCAGCAGCATGGCGGTCACCGGTGCGTAGACCGCCGGCATCACCACTGCATAGGCCAGCGGGAAGACGGCGAACAGCCCGCCGCCGCCCAGCACGAGCCAGGTCTCGTTGCCGTCCCAGACCGGGGCGACGGTGTTCATGGCCACGTCCCGCTCCTCCTCGTCCGAGAGGAACGGGAAGAGCAGTCCGATGCCGAGGTCGAACCCGTCGAGGACGACGTAGAGCAGCACGGCGGTGGCGATCAGCAGGGCCCAGATCAGGGCGAGGTCGAGTTCCATGACGATCAGTCCTCCCCTGCGATGCCGGATGCGGGCGTTCCGGCCTGGGCCAGGCCCGCGGCGCGCACCGGCTGGTCCTCGTTGAGGCCGGGTTCGTTATCGTGCGGGGCGGCGTTCATCGACCGCAGCACGTAGTAGACGCCGGCGCCGAACACCAGGAAGTAGACCACGATGAAGGCGAGCAGCGAGGTCGCCACCGCGGGCGCATCCATCGGCGACGCCGAGTCGGCGGTGCGCAGCAGCCCGTAGACCGTCCAGGGCTGGCGCCCCATCTCGGTGGTCACCCAGCCGGCCAGCACGGCGACGAAGCCGGACGGCCCCATCACGATCGACAGACGGTGCAGCAGGCCCGGCTCGTAGAGCGTCCCGCGCCAGCGCCGCCACAGCGCCCAGAGGCCGATCGCCACCATCGCGAAGCCGATCGCCACCATCACCCGGAAGGTCCAGAACAGCACGGTGGCGTTCGGCCGGTCCTCGCGCGGCCACTCCTCCAGACCCTGGAGAAAGCCGTCGGGATCGTGTTTCAGGATCAGACTGCCGAGCTTGGGGATCCCAATGGCGTAGCGCAGCTCCTCCGCCTCCATGTCGGGCCAGCCGAACAGATAGAGCGGCGCGCCGGTCTGGGACTCGAAATGGCCCTCCATGGCGGCGATCTTCGCCGGCTGGTGCTCCAGCGTGTTCAGGCCGTGCAGGTCGCCGGCCACGATCTGGATCGGCGCCACCACGGCGGCCATCCACATGGCCATGGAGAACATCAGCCTTGCCGGCCGGTTGTCCCGGTTCCGCAGCAGGTGCAGCGCACCGACCGCCCCGACCACGAAGGCCGTCGTCAGGTAGGCTGCCAGCACCATGTGCACGAGCCGGTAGGGGAAGGAGGGGTTGAATACCACCTGCCACCAGTCGGCCGGCACGAACTGGCCCGCGTCGTTGATGGCGTAGCCCGCCGGGGTGTGCATCCAGCTGTTCACGCTCAGGATCCAGAAGGCGGAGATGAAGGTGCCGATCGCCACCATCAGGGTGGCGGCGAAATGCAGCTTCTTGCCGACCCGCTTCAGCCCGAACAGCATGATCCCGAGGAACCCGGCCTCCAGGAAGAAGGCGGACAGCACCTCGTATCCCATCAGCGGGCCGAGCACCGGGCCGGTCTTGTCGGAGAACACGCTCCAGTTCGTGCCGAACTGGTAGCTCATGACGATGCCCGACACGACGCCCATGCCGAAGGCGACGGCGAAGATCTTCAGCCAGTACTGGAAGGTGTCGATATAGACCTGTCGGCCGGTCGCCAGCCACAGCCCCTCGAGCACCGCCAGATAGGAGGCGAGCCCGATGGAGAAGGCCGGAAAAACGATGTGGAAGGACACCGTGAAGGCGAACTGAAACCGGGCCAGGTCGATGGCGAGCGGCAGATCCATGCTCCGCACTCCTCGATGGTTGTCGCCGGCCCGACGGCCCGCGGTGATCCCCCTCGTCGCGCCGATGACCTAGAGCCGCAGCCCTGCCCGGTCCATGCGGCGTTTCATCACCGCGACACTTTTGCCACCATACCACGGCGCATGCCCGATTGAGACGCCACGACGAAACATGCGTCCACGGGCCGGGCGGCGCTCACACGTGCAGATACTTCTCGATCACCGCCCCGTCGGCGCGGAAGGCGGCGGTGTCGCCCTCCCAGACCACATGGCCCTTCTCCACCACCGTGTGCCGGTCGGCCAGCGCCAGCAGGGCGGAGACGTTCTTGTCGATCACCAGGATCGCCTGGCCCTCGCCTTTCAGGGTCGCCAGCACCCGCCAGATCTCCTCGCGGATCAGCGGCGCCAGGCCTTCCGTCGCCTCGTCCAGGATCAGCAGGCGCGGGTTCGTCATCAACGCGCGGCCGACCGCCAGCATCTGCTGCTCGCCTCCCGACAGTGAGCCGCCCATCTGCCGCCGCCGCTCGCCCAAGCGCGGGAACAGCGCCAGCACCTCGGCCAGGCCCCAGCGCGGCGCGCCCGTCCCCTGACGGTTGGCGGCGGTGGCGATCAGGTTCTCCTCCACCGTCAGGGTCGGGAAGATCTGCCGCCCCTCCGGCACCAGGCCGAGGCCGCATCGAGCGATCTCATGCGGCGGGCGGCCGCGCATGTCTTCCCCGGCGATCAGCACACGACCGCCGGTCGGCGGCAGCAGGCCCATCACCGCCCGGATCGTCGTGGTCTTGCCCATGCCGTTGCGGCCCATCAGGGTGACGACCTCCCCCGCATGGATGGTCAGCGCCATGCCGAACAGCACCGGGGCGGGCCCGTAGCCGGCGGTCAGGTCCGCCACTTCCAGCAGCGGGGCGGTCATAGGATCTCCTCCTCGCCCAGATAGGCCGAGCGGACCTCCGGATCGGCGCGGATCGCCTCGGGCGGCCCCTCGGCGATCACCCTTCCGTAGACCAGCACCGAGATCGTATCGGCCAGGGCGAAGACCGCGGCCATGTCGTGCTCGACCAGCAGGATGGTGAAGCGGCCGCGCAGTCCCTCCAGGGTCTCGGTCAGGCGGGCGGTCTCCTCATGGGTGGTGCCGGCCATCGGCTCGTCGAGCAGCAGCACCTTCGGGTCTGTCGCCAGCGCCATGGCGATCTCCAGCGCCCGCTTCTCCCCATGGCTCAGCGCGCCGGCCAGGATCTGCGCCCGGTCGGCGAGCCCGACGGTCTCCAGGCAGGCCATGGCCCGTTCGGTCAGCGCCGTCTCACGGGCGACCGGACGGAAGAAGCGGAAACTGTGCCCGGCATGGGCCTGAGCGGCAACCGCGACGTTGTCCAGGGTGGAGAAACCCGGCAGCACGTTGGTGATCTGAAACGACCGCGCCAGCCCGAGATGGGACCGGGTATGGATCGGCTGGTCCGTGATGGCGCGACCATCAAGAATGATGCTGCCGGCATCGGGGGTGACCTGGCCGCCGATCTGGTTGATCAGCGTCGTCTTTCCGGCACCGTTCGGACCGATAACAGCGTGAATGGCCCCGCGCTTCACCGCCAGGTTGACGCCGTCGGTGACAGTGAGGGCTCCGTAACTTTTCCTAAGGCCGGCGATTTCCAGGATCGGGTCAGCCATCGCGCGCCTCCCGCCGGAAGGCGCGGGCCAGGCCGCCGCGGGCATAGAGCACGATCAGTATCAGCAGCGGGCCGAAGATCACCCGCCAGTGTTCGGTCACCCCGGCCAGCACGTCCTCCAGCGCCAGATAGGCCACCGCTCCCAGCACGGCGCCGTAGAGCGAGCCCATGCCGCCGAGCACGACCATGATGATCAGGTCGCCGGAGCGCTGCCAGGACATGTAGGCGGGGCTGACGAACTCGGCGTGGTTGGCCAGCAGCGCGCCGGCGAGCCCGGCCATCATGCCGGCGATCACATAGGCGACGAGCTGGTGGCGGTACGGATCGAAGCCGACGGCCGACATGCGGGCCCGGTTCTCGCGCACCCCGGCCAGCACCCGGCCGAACCGGCTGCCGACGACGCGGCTGGCGAACCACCAGCACAGCGCCAGACAGGCCAGCACGAAGAAATACAGAGCGGTGTCGTCCTCGAGCAGCGGATTACCCAGAAACTCGCTGCGGCCCCAGATGGTCAGCCCGTCATCGCCGCCATAGGCCGACAGGCTGGACGCCGTGTAGTAGGCCATCTGCCCGAAGGCGAGCGTGATCATGATGAAGTAGACGCCGCGGGTGCGCAGGCTGATCGCCCCGGTGACCAGCGCGAACAACCCGGCGGCGAGCATCGCCATCGGGAGGGTCAGCGTGCCGTCCCACAGGTTGTGCTCGGCCGAGATCCCGACCGCATAGGCGCCGATGCCGACGAAGGCGGCATGGCCGAAGCTGACCATCGCGCCGTAGCCCAGGATCAGGTCGAGGCTGAGGGCGGCGATCGCGTAGATCATCACCCGGCTGGCGATGTTGGTCAGATAGCCGTGGCCCAGCGCCTCGGCCACCGCCGGCAGTGCGGCGAAGAGGACCAGCAGCGTCGCGGTGATCGCCCGCTCGCGTGTCAGCAGATCCCGCATCAGGCGCGCCCCGGGGCGGGGAACAGGCCGGTCGGGCGGAAGAACAGCACGCCGGCCATCAGCACGTAGATCAGCATGGAGGCGATCGCCGGGCCAACTTGGTTGGCGGCCGACGGCTCCAGGAACAGCTTGAAGATGTCGGTCATGAAGGACCGGCCGAGCGTGTCCACCAGCCCGACGATCAGGGCAGCCAGGAAAGCGCCGCGGATCGACCCGATGCCGCCGATCACGATGACCACGAAGGCGAGGATCAGCACGCCGTCGCCCATCCCCGGCTCGACCGAGAAGATCGGCCCGGCCATGACACCGGCGAAACCGGCCAGCATGGCGCCGAAGCCGAAGACCACCATGAAGAGCTGGCGCACGTTCACGCCGAGGGCCGAGAGCATGGCCGGGTTGGCCGCCCCGGCCCGGATCAGCATGCCGACCCTGGTACGGGCCACGACCAGCCAGAGCCCGACCGCGCAGATCAGCCCGGCGACGATCAGGGCGATGCGGTAGATCGGATAGCCGAAGCCGTCCATCACCGGGATCGCGCCCTGCAGGATTTCCGGCGCCGGATAGCTCAGCGGCGAGGCGCCCCACACGATCCGCACGCCCTCGTTCAGAAAGAGGATCACGCCGAAGGTCGCCAGCACCTGGTCCAGGTGGTCGCGGTCGTAGAAATGTCTGAACACCAGAACTTCGAGGACCAGCCCCAGCACCAGGGCGGCCGCCATCGCCAGAATCACCGTGGCGAAGAAGTTGCCGGTCAGGCCGTAGAAGGTGACGGCGAGATAGGCGCCGAGCATGTACTGCACGCCATGGGCCAGGTTGATGAAGTCCATCACCCCGAACACCAGGGTCAGCCCGGCCGCCACCAGGAACAGCAGCACGCCGAGCTGCAACCCGTTCAATACCTGCACCGCGAACAGCGTCGCCGTCATGTCTCCCCAGCCCCGTCGGTCACCGCGAGGCCCCCCTATAACAGAAACGGGCGGAACCCGAAGGCTCCGCCCGCCCATTCCGGCCGAAGCCGATCACTTCATGCGGCAGTCCTTGGCGTGGACGTCGCCATAGTCGTCGAACACCTTCTCCACCACGGTGGTGTGGTAGGCGCCGTCGTCCCGCTTCACCGCCTTGACCAGATAGAAGTCCTGGATCGGGAAGTGGTTGTTGTTGAACTTGAAATCGCCGCGCACGGAGGCGAAGTCGGCCTTCTCCATCGCCGCGATCACCGCGTCCTTGTCGCTGAGATCGCCGCCGACCGCCTTGACCGCGCTGTCGATCAACTGGGCGGCGTCATAGCCCTGACTCGAATACAGCGACGGCACCGAAGCGTACTTGGCCTCGTAGGCGGCGACGAACTTCTTGTTGGCGGCGTTGTCCATGTCCGGCGTCCACTGGGACGACGAGAACAGGCCGAGGGCGGCGTCCTTGGTCGCCGGCAGGGTGGTGCCGTCCACGGTGAAGGCCGACAGGAAGGTCACGCTGTCGGCGAGGCCGGCCTGATTGAACTGGCGCACCAGGTTCACGCCCATGCCGCCCGGCATGAAGGTGAACATCGCGTCCGGCTTGGCGGCGGCGATCTTCGCCAGCTCGGCGGAGAAGTCCAGGTTGCCGAGCTTGGTGTAGACCTCGTCGACCACCTCGCCCTCGTAGTAGCGCTTGAAGCCGTTGATGCTGTCCTTGCCGGCCTGATAGTTCGGGGCCATCAGGAAGACCTTCTTGAAGCCCTTCTCCTGGGCGTATTTGCCCATGACCTCGTGGATCTGGTCGTTCTGCCAGGAAGTCGAGAAGAAGTACTTGTTGCAGCCCCGGCCGGCGAAGGTCGAGGTGCCGGCATTGGCGCCGACCAGGAAGGTCTCGCTCTCGGTCACCGGGCGGAACACCGCCTGCAGGATGTTGGAGAAGACGACACCGGCGACGAAGTCGACCTTGTCGCGCTCGAGCAGCTCCTTGACCTTGGTCAGGGCGACATCCGGCTTCAGTTCGTCATCGACGATGATCATCTCGACGTCGCGGCCGCCGAGCTGGCCGCCATTCTCGTCGACAAAGAGCTGGAAACCGTCGCGGATGTGCTGACCGAGCACCGCCGGCGGGCCGGACAGCGTGACCATCATGCCGATCTTCAGCGGCTCCGCGGCCTGTGCCGCGCCGAGCGCGCCGGCGACCGTCATGCCGGCGGCCAGCGCCAGCGCCTTGATACCCCTACCCATCATGCCACTCCCTGGAAGTTCCCTGTTCCTGTCCGTCTTGCGCGTACAATACCCGGGCCGGCCCCGCAGCCGGCCGGCGTCGCGGTGCAGCATGCCCCGCCCGGGGCCGGTTTCCAAGCCCGGGGGCGCAGAACGGGCGGTTTGAAGAGGATTTTACCGGTATTGCTGGTTCAGCACGTCCGGTTTCAGACCCGGCGTCACCAGATCGTGGCCGCCGCTGCCGCCACAGGCCCCGTCGCGCACCGTCGCAATGGCCGCGTCCAGCGGCACGGAGTAGAGGCAGACCGCCCGGCGACACCGCTTCTCGCCGTCCGGCCCGTCCGGCATCGGCCGGTACAGGCTCGCCCTCACCGCCTCGAACCGTTCGTCGGCGTGGCTCAGGCGATCGGCGAACAGATCTGAGCGCAGCTCGAACCGGCCCCAGTCCCAGCGCTCCGCCATGTCGCCGCGCAGGCCGTCGGTCTCCATCCGAAACCCGGCGGCGACCAGTCGGTCGGGACACAGCGCCAGGACCCGATCCCGGTGGGTGTCGACCAGATCGCCGGAGCGCCACCGCGACCACAGGCCGGCCGTGGCGACGGCCAGGGCGACGAGCAGCAGCAAGGCCCGATACCAGGTGAGTTCCATGCCGGCAGGGTACCGCATTTCCCGCCGGTTCGGACCCGCCCGTCCGGTACCGTCACACCGCGACGCTGTGCCGACCGGTCGCCGGCGCCAGGTCCGGGTCGAAACAGGCCGCGATCGTGCGCCAGTACCGTCGGCCGGCCGGGGTGGCGGCGACCGTCCAGCCGTCGATCGCGGCCAGCCCGTCCTCGACCAGCGGCCCGAGCCGCGCGAAGGCGTCGGTCAGCAGTTCGGGAGCCTCGCCCACCCGGTCGGCGACTGCCAGCAGATCGACGCTTCCGTCGCACAGCAGGCGCTCGATGACCGCCCGGCGCAGCCGGTCCTCCGGGGTGACGATCACGCCCCGTCCCGCCGCCAGACGGCCGGCATTCACCGCGTCGCTCCATTGCTTCACGTTGGGCGCGTTCTGCACATACCCGCCGGGCAGCGCCGAGATCGAGGACGGCCCGAAGCCGATCAGGGTCTCGGCCGGGTCGTCCGTGTAACCCTGGAAGTTCCGCCGCAGCCGGCCAGCGCGCGCCGCGACCGCAAGTCCGTCTTCCGGACGTGCGAAGTGATCGATCCCGATGGCCGCGTATCCGTCGGCCACCAGCCGATCCTCCGCCGCCTCGGCCTGGGCGAAGCGCGCCTCCGCGCCCGGCAGAAGGGTTTCGTCGATGGCACTCTGGTTCCTCTTGAACCACGGCACGTGGGCGTAGCCGAACACCGCCACCCGGTCGACGCCAATACCGCTGACGGCGTCGGCCGAGCGACGGACATGATCGGCCGTCTGGCCGGGCAGGCCGTACATCAGGTCCGCGTTGATGCTGCGGATCCCCGCGTCGCGCAGGGCGGCGATGCGGTCGGCGACCAGCGCGGTCGGCTGGATCCGGTTGATCGCCCGCTGCACCTCCGGGTCGACGTCCTGCACGCCCAGGCTGGCCCGGGTTACACCGGCCGCGGCCATGGTCTCGACATGGGCGTCGTCGAGGGTGCGCGGATCGATCTCCACGGCGATCTCGGCATCGCGGCGCACGGGAAAGACGTCACGCAAGGTCTGCATCACGCGCGCCATTGCCTGCGGCGACATCATGGTCGGGGTGCCGCCGCCGAAATGGATCGAGCAGACCTCGCCCGGATCGCGAACGCGGCTGGAGACCATCAGGATCTCCCGGATCAGCAGGCCGACGAAGCGATCGATGCGGGAGCTGTCGTTGGCGACCGAGGTGTGGCAGCCGCAGTACCAGCAGAGCTGCGAGCAGAACGGCACATGAAGGTAGAGCGACAGCGGCTGCGCGGCGCTCAGTCCATCGAGCCACCACGGGTACAGCTCCCCGCCCTCCTCGTCCCGGAATCGGTTGGCCGGCGGATAGCTGGTGTAGCGCGGCAGCGCGGCCGTGGCGTGTCGGTGCAGAAACATGGGCTCGCTCCCGTTCGCTGATGTCGGGCACAGCTTGAGCGGATCGTCCGGGTACTGCCTTGATCCAGGTCAAGCCCTGCCGGGAGGCGAAGCCGGCTTCCGGAATTTCGGGTGGTCCCTTGGCCGGCGCGATCTTCTAGGCTGCGGCAAAACACTGTTCCGAAGATACAACACGCCCAGGGAGGCCCCGATGCCCGACACACCCGCGACCGCCGTCATTTCCGGCGCCGGCCAGAATATTGGCCGCGCCATCGCCGTGGCCCTCGCCCGCGACGGCTTCGACATCGTCGTCAACGGCCGCGCCAACCGCGAGGCCTGCGAGGCGGTGGCCAAGGATGTGGGCGCGCTCGGCCGCAAGGCGCTGGTGGTGATGGCCGATGTGGGCGAGTCCGCCGCGGTCACGCAGCTCAAGGCCCAGGTCGAGGCGGAGATGGCGCCGGTCGCCATCGTGGTGAACAACGCGGCGATCCGGCCGCAGAAGCCGTTCCTGGAGATGAGCGACGACGACTGGCACCGGGTGATGAACACCGACCTGACCAGCGCCTTCTATCTCTGCCGGGCGTTCTGCGGCGCCATGGTCGAGCGCGGCTGGGGTCGGGTGGTGAACCTGGCTGGGATGAACGCCATCCACGGCTATGCCGGCCGCGCGCCGGTCTCGGCCGCCAAGCACGGGCTGTGGGGCCTGACCAAGGCGCTGGCCAAGGAGTTCGGGCCGAGCGGGATCACGGTGAACGCGATCTCCCCGGGGCCGATCGACACCCAGCATGCCGACGCTTCCATGACCCACCACATCCAGAGCCAGCTCGACCGCATCCCGGTCGGCCGCCTGGGCCAGCCCGAGGATATCGCGGCGCTCACCGCCTTCCTGTGCTCCGACGGCGGGGGCTTCATCAACGGACAGATGATCGCCAGCAACGGCGGCGCACAGACGTAACGCGCTCGCCCCCGGTGCCGGGCCCACCGGCTCCGGGTGGCCATCGGACCGGATCCGGGGGCCGGCCGGGACCCACCTCAGACTTCCGGATTTGCTTGCACCGGCGCGCAGCCCGTGGCATGCGGCCTCATGCCCGATCGTAGCGACCCTATCGACACTTACGACTACGTCATCGTCGGCGCCGGTTCAGCGGGCTGCGTGCTGGCCAACCGTTTGAGCGAGGATCCGAGCATCCGGGTCCTGCTGCTGGAAGGCGGCGGCAGCGACCGATCGATCTTCGTGTCCATGCCATCGGCGCTGTCGATCCCGATGAACATGAAGCGCTTCAACTGGTTCTACGAGAGCGAGCCGGAGCCTGGGCTGGAGGGGCGCCGCCTGCACTGCCCGCGCGGCAAGGGGCTCGGCGGCTCCTCCTCGATCAACGGCATGGTCTATGTGCGCGGTCACGCCCGCGACTACGACCAGTGGGTCGAGCATGGGGCGACCGGCTGGGGCTATGCCGACGTGCTGCCCTACTTCAAACGGGCGGAGAGCTGGGAAGGCGGGGCCGACGCCTATCGCGGCGGCGACGGCCCGCTGGCCACCTCCAACGGCAACCACATGAAGAACCCGCTCTACAGGGCCTTCATCGAGGCCGGGGTGCAGGCCGGGTACGGTGCGACGGACGATTACAATGGTCGCCGCCAGGAAGGCTTCGGCGCGATGCACATGACCGTGCGCGACGGGCTGCGCTGGTCGACCGCCCGCGGCTATCTGCGCCCGACCCGGGGCCGGCCGAACCTGCGGGTGGTCAAACACGCTCTGGTCGATCGGGTGATCATCGAGAACGGGCGGGCCACCGGCATCTCCTATTCCACCCGCGGCATCTCGCGCGAGGCGGTCGCCCGGCGCGAGGTCGTCCTGGCGGCCGGCTCGGTCGGTTCGCCGACCATCCTGCAGCGCTCCGGCATCGGACCGGCGGCCGAACTGAAGCGCCATGGCATCTCGGTGATCGCCGACAGGCCGGGCGTGGGCGGCAACCTGCAGGATCACCTGGAGGTCTACTTCCAGTTCCGCTGCACCCAGCCGCTCAGTCTGAACCGACACCTGTCGCTCTGGCGCAAGGGGCTGATCGGGGCCCAATGGCTGCTGTTCCGCAACGGGCTCGGCGCCACCAACCATTTCGAATCCTGCGCCTTCATCCGCTCGCGCGCCGGATTGGAATGGCCGGACATCCAGTATCATTTCCTGCCGGGCGCGATGCGCTATGACGGCAACGCCGCCTTCGACGGCGACGGCTTCCAGGTCCATGTCGGGCCGAACAAGCCGAAGAGCCGGGGCCGGATCGACATCGCCGACGCCGATCCCGAGACCAAGCCGACCATCCTGTTCAACTTTCTGCAGGACGAGCAGGACGTGCAGGACTGGCGTCGGGTGGTCCGGCTGACCCGCGAGATCATCGCCCAGCCGGCGATGGATCCCTATCGCGGCGAGGAGATCCAACCGGGCGCGGACGTCACCTCGGACGCGGCGATCGACGCCTGGGTACGGGCGAACGTGGAGAGCGCCTATCACCCGTCCTGCACCTGTCGGATGGGCAACCCGGACGATCCCGAGGCGGTGCTGCGTCCGGACCTGACAGTGATCGGCGTGGAGGGGCTGCGGGTGGCCGACAGCTCGATCTTCCCGACGATCCCGAACGGCAACCTGAACGCGCCGACCATCATGGTCGCGGAGAAGGCCGCCGACCTGATCCTCGGCCGCCCGGCCCCGGCCAGCGAGAATGCCGAGGTCTGGATCGCCCCGGACTGGCGGACCGCCCAGCGGGAATCGCAGGCGGTTTAGGTCTCCTGCACCTCCTTTATTCACTCCCCGGACTTGTTCCGGGGCAAGAGCGCCGACGCATCGAACGCCTGAGATAACTCTCGAACGGTCACGCTTGGTGACGGGTTGCCCCGGAACAAGTCCGGGGAGTCAGGCAGGGTTGGAAGGAAGCGGATTTCCGTACCTTCACCGCCTCCGGTTCGGGTCCTACACTCGCGCGCAAAACGCGTGAGGAAACCCCATGACCACCGCCACCACCGCCTCGGACACTTCCTGGGACTACATCGTCGTCGGCGCCGGCTCGGCCGGCTGCGTGCTCGCCAACCGCCTGAGCGCCGATCCGGCCAACCGGGTACTGCTGCTGGAGGCCGGTCCCAAGGACGACAGCCCGTATATCGGCGTTCCCGTCGGCTTCTACAAACTGCTGACCAGCAAGGACTACAACTGGGGCTTCTGGACCGAGCCGGAGGAAGGCACCGGCAACCGGGCGATCGCCACCCCGCGCGGCAAGACCCTCGGCGGCTCGTCCTCGATCAACGGCCTGCTCTACGTGCGCGGCCAGCCGCTCGACTTCGACACCTGGGCCCAGTTCGGCAACCGCGGCTGGAGCTACGAGTCCGTCCTGCCCTATTTCCGACGGTCGGAGACCTTCGTCGACGGCGGCGACGACAGCCGGGGGACCGACGGCCCCCTGACGGTCACGACCACGACCGAGAAACACCCGCTGCTCGACGCCTGGATCGATGCCGGCGAGCAGGCCGGCTTCCCGCGCAACCCCGACTACAACGACGGGGATCAGGAAGGCTTCGGCTACTATCAGCTCACCATGCGCAAGGGCAAACGGGCGAGCACGGCGCGCGCCTTCCTGCACCCGGTGATGAGCCGTCCCAACCTGAAGGTCGAAACCCGCGCCTTCGCCACCGGTCTGATCCTGGAGGGCACGCGGGCGGTCGGAGTTCGCTACACCGTCGATGGCCAGCCGCGCGAGGCCCGTGCCGCGGGCGAGGTCGTGCTGTCCGCGGGCGCGGTACAGTCGCCGCAGCTTCTCGAACTCTCCGGCATCGGCCAGGGAGAGGTCCTGTCGACGCACGGGATCGAGGTGGTCCGGGAACTGCCCGGCGTGGGCGAAAACTATCGCGACCATTACGGCACCCGCATGCGGTGGCGGGTCACCCAGCCGGTCACGTTGAACCAGCTCACCCGCGGCCTGCCCTTCGTCAAGGAACTGGCCCGGTATGCGCTGTTCGGAGAAGGCATCCTGACCTATGGCGCCGGTGCCGTGCACGGCTTCGTCAAGACCCGGCCGGACATGGACACGCCCGACGTCCAGTTCCATCTGGCCCATGCGAGCTATGCCGATGCCGCGACCCGGAAGCTGGAGAAGGAGCCGGGCATGACCCTGGCGGTCTGCCAGCTGCGGCCCGAAAGCCAGGGCATGATCCACATCAAGTCGCCGGACCCGGCGGCCCCGCCGGCGATCACCGGGCGGTTCCTGACCAACCCGATCGACGTGGACGCGATCGTGGAAGGCATGAAGATCGGCCGGCGCATCGCCGGCGCCGCCGCCCTCGACCCCTATCGAGGCCCGGAAATGACCCCCGGGCCGGACTGCAGCGCCGACGCGGATTTCGAGCGGTATGCCCGCGAGACCGGACAGACCCTCTACCACATCGCCGGCACCGCGAAGATGGGGCCGGCCAGCGACCGGATGGCGGTGGTGGACGACCGGTTGCGGGTCCATGGGATCGACGGCCTGCGCGTGGTCGACGCCTCGATCATGCCGACGCTGGTCTCCGGCAACACCAACGCCGCGACCATCATGATCGCCGAGAAGGGCGCCGAGATGATGCTGCAGGACGCCAAGGCCCGCGCCGCCGCCTAGGTTCACCCATCAGTCGGCCGCCGGATCGAGGCCCTGCCTCTATTTCATGGCTTTACCCGGCGTTTTCAGTGGTGCCTACTTCCCGCTGACTATCAAAAAGTCGAAAGCGCCCCGCTCGAAGGGCGCAAGCGCACATAAGATCAGATCAGTGGAGGATACACGGATGCGTAAGACATTGACGGCGCTTGGCGGCGCCATGCTGAGCCTTGGCCTGATGGCCGCCCCGGCCTCGGCGGAACTCAATCAACTTAACCTGAAGGTCGTCGGCACCTGGGGCAACCTGTCGAACTGGAAGGTCAACGAGCAGCCGTTCTGGGACAAGACGATGCCGGAGGCCTCCGGCGGCAAGGTGACCGCCAACGCGGTGGCCCAGACCGATGTGGGCGTGAAGGGCTTCGAAGTCGTCCGCATGCTGAAGATCGGCGTGTTCGACGTGGCCCACGGCGTGGTCGGCTACATCGCCGGTGAAGATCCGATCGTCGAAGGCGTCGACCTGGCGGGCGTGATCCAGAACTGGGACGACGCCAAGGCCTCGATGGACGCCTACCGGCCGATCATCGCCAAGCAGTTCGAGGAGACCTACGGCGCCAAGCTGATGGCGCTGTATCCGTTCCCCAGCCAGATGCTGTGGTGCAACGCCGACGTGAACAGCGCCGAGGACCTCGCTGGCAAAAAGGTCCGCGTCTACACCACGTCCATGGGCGACCTCATCGAGGGCCTGAACGCGACGTCCGTCACCATCGCCTTCGCCGAGGTCGTGCCGGCCCTGGAGAAGAAGGTGGTCGACTGCGGCATCACCGGCACCATGCCGGCCTACCAGGCCAAGTGGTGGCAGATCGCGACCCATGCCTACCTGATGAAGGTCGGCTACACCGCGACCTTCGCGGCCATCAACCTGACCACCTGGAACCGGATGAACGACGAGACCAAGGCGTTCTTCGAGAAGCAGTTCGCCGAGTTCGAGGCATCCTCCTGGGCCAACACCATGGCTGAGGATGAGATGGGGATCATCTGCAACACCGGCGTCGGCGGCGAGTGCACCGAGGGCGAAACCGGCGGCATGAAGAAGGTCGAGCCGAGCGCGGCGGACGACGCCAAGCGCAAGCAGATCCTGGAGAACGTGGTGCTCAAGCGCTGGGCCGAGCGTTGCGTGGAGAAGTTCGGCGAGAAGTGCATCGACGACTGGAACGCCACCATCGGCAAGGTGGCCGGCGTCACCGCGCCGAAGCCGTAACCCCGGCGACCGGAACCGACAACGAAACGCCGTCATCCCGCTCGACGCGGGATGACGGCTCCTCCGCCGACTACTCGGCCGCCGCCGTCGGCCGGCCTTCCGGACCCGCCGCCACCGACAGCATGTCGGTCAGCGCGCCCTCCTCGACACCGATCTGCAGCACGTCGGTGAAGCGGTTGAAGAAGCCGCACAGGGCGATTCGCAGGGTCAGTTCGACGATCTGCTCCTCCGTGAAATGCTCGCGCAGCGCATCGAAGGTGGCGTCGCGCACCCGGTTGAAGTCGTTGGTCACCTTGACCGCATAGTCCCGCACCAGGTGGTCGACCTCGTCGAAGCCCGGCACCTCGTCGTCCAGAATCCGCTCCACGCTCTCCGCCGACACGCCCTGCTCGACCAGCCGCGGGGCGTGGTGGATGACGCAATATTCGCAGGCATTGAGCTTGGAGACGGCGACCAGCACGATCTCCAGGTAGCGTTTCGGCAGGATCGCCTCGTCGGCGAAGTCGAGCAGCAGGCCCATGATGTGCTTGAGGGCCGGCGGGCGATGGGCGAAGATCTTCACCTGATTCAGGAACGGACCGTAGTCCCGGGCGAACCGCTCGTAGACCGGCCGCACGTCCTCCGGTACCTCATCGATTTCAACATCCCGAACGCGAGCCATGGGTCATCTCCTTAATGGATCGTTAACGCACCACCGTGTATACAATGCCTCCGGGAGTTGGCCATAGGGCGTCAAGATCATCAATTGTAAGAAGGGGTTCGGGTATAATCCCGTTGAAAAATTGCGGATAATTACCCCCTTTGACCTGCTTCGACCGTTGGTGTTGACTGCCGCCCAGTCACGCGTTGGCCAACAACACACACGCGCAATTTTAGGTGCGCCTTTGAATGGTGAGGAGGCAATGAATGGGTAAGTCCCTGTCCGTATTCGGTGCAGCTCTGCTGTCGGTCGGCCTGATGGCCGGGCCGGCGTCGGCTGAACTGGACACCCTGAACCTCAAGGTCGTTGGCACTTGGGGCAACCTCTCGAACTGGAAGGTCAACGAGGGTCCCTTCTGGAACGAGACCATGCCGGAGAAGTCCGGCGGCAAGATCACGGCCGATGCCGTGCCGCAGACCGATGTCGGCATCAAGGGCTTCGAAGTGATGCGCATGCTGAAGATCGGCGTGTTCGACGTCGCTCACGGCGTCGTCGGCTACATCGCCGGCGAGGATCCGGTGGTCGAGGGCATCGACATCGCCGGCGTCGCGCAGAGCTGGGAAGACGTCCGCGGCTCCGCCAAGGCCTACTGGCCGATCATGGAGAAGCAGTTCGAGGAGACCTACGGCGCGAAGCTCCTGGCGGTCTATCCGTTCCCCAGCCAGATGCTGTGGTGCAACGCCGAGGTCAACAGCGTCGAGGACCTGAAGGGTCAGAAGGTCCGCGTCTACACCACCTCCATGGGTGATCTGGTCGAGGGTCTGGGCGGCACGTCCGTCACCATCGCCTTCGCCGAGGTCGTTCCGGCCCTGGAGAAGAAGGTCGTCGACTGCGGCATCACCGGCACCATGCCGGCCTACCAGGCCAAGTGGTACCAGGTCGCCACCCACGCCTTCCCGCTGCGGGTCGGCTATTCCATGTCCTTCGCGGCGATGAACCTCGGCACCTGGAATCGCATGAGCGATGAGACCAAGGCGTTCGTCGAGAAGACCATGCAGGAATACGACGACACCGCCTGGAAGAACATGATCGCCGAAGACGAGATGGGCATCATCTGCAACACTGGCCAGGGTGGGACCTGCACCGAGGGCGAGGCCGGCAACATGAAGCTGGTCGAACTCTCCGATGCCGACACCGCCGCCCGCAAGAAGGCGCTCGAGGAAGTCGTCCTCAAGCGTTGGGCCGAGCGTTGCGTCGAAAAGGCCGGCGAGAAGTGCATCGACGATTGGAATGCCACGGTCGGTAAGGTCACGGGCGTGACCGCGCCGAAGCCGTAAGGCAAAATCCTTTCACGGATGGTCGACCCGGATGCTGTATAGTATCCGGGTCGATCTCAATTCCCGCAATCGAGCGGAAGGTGCCAAGCGGTGCTGGATAAACTTCTCGCAGCGAATTTCAAACTCTCAAGCCTCATGGTTTGGATTGGTGGCGTCGGTCTGATCGGCGCCGCAATCATGGTGACCATTGACGTCTTCCTGCGCGACGTCTTCCTGGTCACTCTCGGTGGCGCGGACGAGATCTCCGGATATATCTTCGCGATCTCCACGGCCTTCGCCTTCCCCTATGCGGTTCTGCATCGCGCGAATGTCCGGATCGATGCCCTGTATATTCCCCTGCCCCCCTTCGTGCGGTCCGTCCTCGACCTGGTCGCGCTGTTCGGCATGGCGGTGTTCTTCTTCCCGCTGACCTGGCGCTGCTGGCTGATGCTGCAGGACAACATCTCGTTCTGGACCAAGTCGATCACGCCCCTGCAGACGCCGATCGCGATCCCCCAGTCCCTGTGGTTCGCCGGCATGGTCATCTTCTGCCTGACCGTGCTGCTCGTCTTCGTGGTCTCGCTGACCCGACTGCTGCGCGGCGACCTGACCGGCGTGCACGACATCGCCGGGGTTCCGACACTCGATGAAGAAATGCAAAGCGGCGACGGCGGCCACGCCGGCTGATCGCGACAGTTATTTGGGAGACTGAGACGCCATGCTCGGCACTACGCTGATCATTCTCATTGTGCTGATTGCCCTCAGCGTCCCGATCGCGGCGGCGCTGGGAACGCTCGGGCTGGCACTCGACCAGATCTATTCCGGCGGGTTCCTGTGGCGCGGACTGGCGGACAACGCCTGGCAGACCTCGATCGAGTTCCTGCTGGTCGCCATCCCGATGTTCGTGCTGCTGGGCGAGATCCTGCTGCGCGCCGGCATCGCCCAGCGCATGTACGCCGCCCTGGTGCAGTGGCTGTCCTGGCTGCCGGGCGGTCTGATGCACTCCAATATCGGAGCCTGCGCCATGTTCGCCGCGACGTCCGGCTCCTCGGTCGCGACGGCGGCCACGGTCGGCACGGTGGCCCTCCCGGAGGTCGAGAAGCGCGGCTACAACGAGCGGCTGTTCCTGGGCACGCTCGCCGCCGGCGGCACCTTGGGCATTCTGATCCCGCCGTCGATCAACCTGATCGTCTACGGCCTGCTGACCGACACCTCGGTACCTGAGCTGTATCTCGCGGGCTTCATTCCCGGCGTCATCCTGGCCGGCCTGTTCATGATCGCGGTCATCCTGTTCTGCACCTTCCGGCCGAGCCTGGACGGCGACAAGGTACAGACCTCCTGGACCGAGCGCGCCCGGGTCCTGCCCGACCTGCTGCCGCCGCTCGGCATCTTCCTTGTCGTGGTCGGCTCGATCTATGCCGGCATCGCCACGCCGACGGAGGCCGCGTCGCTCGGTGTGGTCGCGGCCCTGGTCCTCGCCGCCTGCTACCGCAGCCTGTCGATCTCGATGCTGCGTCAGGCCATCGAAGGCACGATGAAGACGACCGCGATGGTCATGCTGATCATCATGGCGGCGATCTTCCTGAACTTCGTGCTCGGCATGATCGGCCTGACCCAGGCGCTGGCGACCTTCATCACCTCGCTCGGCCTGTCGCCGTTCCAGACCCTGCTGGCGGTCATCGTGTTCTATCTAGTGCTCGGCTGTTTCATGGAGACGCTCTCCATGCTGATCACCACGGCGCCGATCATCACCCCGATCATCGTCGGCCTGGGCTACGACCCGGTGTGGTTCGGCATTCTGCTGATGGTGATGCTGGAGGCCGCGCTGATCACCCCGCCGATCGGCGTCAACCTGTACGTTGTGCAGGGCGTGCGCGGCAGCGGGCCAATGTCCGATGTGATGGTCGGCGTGATCCCGTTCCTGCTGGCGATGTTCGCCATGGTGGCGCTGCTGGTCGGCTTCCCCGAGATCGCCCTGTGGCTGCCCTCGCTGTTCTACTGAGCGGCGACCGACACCCGGAACGAAAAAGCCCCCTCTCCGACGCCGGAGAGGGGGCTTCTCTTTGTGTCGAAGGAGCGGCCGGTCAGCCGCCGGCCTCGTGGCCCGGAATGTCGGTGACCAGCATGTGGCCCGGCGTATGGGTGATGACCAGCGGCAGCTTCGCCTCCAGCACCGTGCGCTGGGGGGTGACGCCGCAGGCCCAGAACACCGGAACCTCGCCGTCCTCGAACCGCGTCACGTCGCCGAAATCCGGCTTGGAGATGTCGGCGATGCCGATCTGGGCCGGATCGCCGATATGCACCGGCGCTCCGTGGGCGTGCGGGAAGCGGGCGGTGATCGCCGCCGCCTTGATCGCGTTGGCCATGGTCATCGGCCGCATGGAGACCACCATCTCGCCGCGGAACGGACCGGCCGGCGTGGTCTGGATGTTGGTGCGGTACATCGAGACGGTGTAGTCCTCGTCCCAGTGCCGCAGCCGGATACCGTCGGTGACCAGCGCCTGCTCGAAGGTGAAGGAGCAGCCGATCACGAAGGCGACCGAATCCTCGCCCCAGAGCGCCTTGATGTCGGGCACCGACTCCGTCAGCACCCCGTCGCGGAAGACGTTGTAGGACGGCACGTCGGTCCGGATATCGATATCGGTGCCGAGCGTGAACAGATCCGGATTGCCGGTGTCGGACACACCGACCAGCGGACAGGGCTTCGGGTTTCGCTGGCAGAACCGGAAGAAGTCGAGCGCATGGGCCGCGGGCAGAATCACCAGATTGCCCTGCAGATATCCCGGCGCCAGGCTTGCGGTATGCCCGGTATGGGCACCCTCGCGGATCTGCCGGCGCACTTCGCGCGGATCGGCGGCGCGGGCGGACGACGGCAGGGGGGCTTGGACGTTCATGGAACTCTCCTGGGTTAAAGGTCTCCGTCGGTGCCTCAGCGCCCGAGCGCGATGACGATGACGGAGCCCACGACGATAAAGGTCGCGAGCACGACCTTACGCGTCAACCGCTCGCGGCGGAATACCAGGGCCGACAGCAGCATGGTGAAGATCGGCGAGGTGGCCACGATCGGGGCGATGACCACGAGGTCGCCGCGCAGAAGACCGGTGTTCAGGCAGATGATCGCGGCCGACGTCGTCGCCCCGCCCAGCGCGAACCATTTCACCCCGGGCGCGCGCCAGTTCACCACCACCGGCTCCCGCCGTATCCCGCGCACCGACCAGGTCAGGATCGCCGAGATCGTGAAGCCGACGATGCTGGCGAAGTACGGGTCGGGGATCCCCGCCTCCATGCCGATCTTCGACAGCACGTGACCGAGGGCCCGCAGCAGGGCGGCACCGATCGGCAGGAACAGAGCCCAGAACGGCCAGTCGACCTTGACCTTGCCCCGTTTCGACAGCAGCAGCACGGCGGCCATGATCCCGCCGGTGCCGATCGCCAGCGGCCAGGTGAACATCTCGCCCAGGATCAGCACGCCCATTACCGTGCCGAACAGCGGCGAGGTGCAGGCCAGCGTGCTGACCAGGGTCGGGCCGAGATACTTCATCCCCGCCACCGCCAGATTGGCGGAGACCGCCGGCCGGAACAGGCCGATCGCCGCGAAGATCAGCACCGCCGGTTCCAGCCAGTAGCGCCACTCCATGGCGAAGGGGGCGAAGACCCAGAGGGTCGCCGCCGCCGCTGTGATCGAGACCATCGCCCCGGTCCGTCCGTCCACGGTCGACAGGCCGATGTTCTGCCATTGGGCACCGATGGCGAACATCAGCGACGCCGTGGTCGCCAGGATAAGGGGCATGTAGTCGAACGGCACGCCTGCCACGTCCGTCATGACCGGCGCCTGCGGCCGGCGTTACCAATTCTCACGCACTGCTCTCCAACCGATACGAGCGGCGCAGACGACCCCTTCAGCCCACCAGTGTCAGACCACCGGGCACAGCCCGCCGTCGATGTTGATCGCCGTGCCGGTCACGTAGCCGCCCTCCTTGGAGGCCAGCAGCGTGGCGACGGCGGCGAACTCCTCGGCGGTGCCGACGCGGCCCATGGGGATCGTCTCGCCCATCTCGGCATAATAGTCCTCCAGAGAACGATTTCCATTCTCGGATGCATGCCGCTTCACCCACTGGTCGCTTTCGATGCGGCCGACCAGCAGCGCGTTCACCAGGACGTTGTAGGGAGCGTATTCGCTCGCCATCGCCTTGGTCAGCGCCATGCCCGCGGCGCGGGTCACCGCGGTCGGGGCGCCCTGGGCCGGCGGGGCCTTGGCGCC
Source organism: Candidatus Endolissoclinum sp. (assembly GCA_965228445.1). Classification (GTDB taxonomy): domain Bacteria; phylum Pseudomonadota; class Alphaproteobacteria; order Thalassobaculales; family Thalassobaculaceae; genus Thalassobaculum. The sequence continues at coordinate 1,521,553 of OZ245813.1, forward strand.
GGTGTTCAGGATATTGATCACCCGGCCCCAACGGCGCTGTTGCATCTCCGGCATCAGCCGGCGGCACAGGCGAATGGCCGCGAACAGCTTGAGGTCCAAGTCGGCCTGCCACACCGAATCGTCGTGGCTGGCGAAGGGACCGCGCTTGGAGGAGCCGGCGTTGTTGACCAGGATGTCGACCGCGCCGAGCTGCGCCTGGGCGATGTCGCAGGCGGTCTCGCAGCCCTGGGCGGTGGAGATGTCGGCGGCGATGGTCACCACATCGGCCCCGGTCGCCTCCTTGATGGACGCCGCGGCCTCGTCCAGCGTCTCCTGACGCCGGGCGACGATGGCCACCCGCCCGCCGCTTTCCGCATAGCGCAGGGCGATCGCCCTGCCGATGCCGAGACTGCCTCCGGTGATCAGCGCCGAGCGCCCGTCGAGCCGCACATCCATATCCTTAACCTCCCATGGTCCTGTTGGTCGCCGCAGCATGCGCATGGCGGCTGATGATTGGGAGAGGCAAACGGCGACACGCAGAAGTTCCCCTGCCGCATCGGCCACACCCGCACCCGACATTTCGACAGCCACCGAAGCGCCCGAATCCCGGCGTTTATCCCCTTGTCCGGGGGCGTCGTCGCCGACAGCATGCGCGCATGCAGCTCAAGACCCATAACCGATACGGCTATTCGCCGCTCGATTCCCGCCCGGTCTACGACTGGCCCGGTGGGAAACGCCTCGCCGTCTGCTTCTGCAACAACATCGAGATCTTCTCGTTTCTCGACGGGCTCGGTTCCGACAGCGCCAGTCCGGGGGCCGCGCAGTCGACACGGAACTTCGCCTGGCGCGACTACGGCAACCGCGTCGGCCAGTGGTATCTGTTCGACCTGTTCGACGAGATGAACGTCCCGGCCTCGCACAACCTCAACTCGATGCTGCTGGACGCCTGTCCGGAGATTGCCGTTCGAATCCGCGCCCGCGGCGACGAGGTGGTGGCCCATGGGCGCACAAATGCCGAGCGCCAGGACATCCTGAGCGAGATGGACGAGGCGCGGCTGATCCGCGAGACGACCGAGACCCTGACCACTTTCTTCGGCGACCGACCGACGGGATGGCTCGGACCCTACCTGGCCCAGACCCCGCTGACCCTCGATCTGCTGCAGGAGGCCGGGTACGGCTATGTCATGGACTGGCCGGCGGACGACCAGCCGTTCTGGATGCGCACCCGCAAGGGCCGGATCCTGTCGGTGCCCTATTCGATCGAAGTGAACGACAGCCCGGCGATGGTGTTCCGCCAGCATACGGGCGAGGAATTCGAGAGAATGATGATCGATCAGTTCGACGAGCTGCTGCATCAGTCGAAGAAGCGGCCGCTGGTCTACACCGCGGTCCTGCATCCGTTCATCGTGGGACAGCCTTACCGGCTGAGGGCGCTGCGTCGGGCGATGCAGCATATCCTGCGTCACCGCAGCGAAATCTGGCTGACCACGCCGGGCGCCATCGCCAGCTTTTGTTCGCGCCTGCCGGCCGGAACGCTGCCCGGCTCAGGGAGATGATGTGATCCCGGGGACGCTCAGGCGTCGCGGGTGCCGCGCATGTACCGCTTCTCGGGGTGATAGGCGCGCTTGCCCCACCATGAAAAGAGATCGTGACGCAGGCGCGAGATCAGGGAGCGAACGGTCATCGGGAGCGTGCCGAGGGTTGGGGTTGCGGGATGGGAGGTCATTTCTCTATTCCTTTGAAGGATACCTGATCCGCCTTAACAAGCAATAAACGGGCCAAGGTCATTTCGCATCGCACCATTTCCATTGTGGAACCGATGCATGCGCGGCAATATTCTTTCAAATTCAAGGGGTCAGCTCCGTATCTGTTTCGGGGCCGTCCGACCCGGACCGATCGCCGGCACGCGAATGCGTTTCCCCTCTTGAGAGACTCGGTCTGTCTCGGCCAGACTTTTGTGCACCGCACCAAAAGCGACCCGGTGACTAGGGCAACGGTTCCCACGCCCGACGGTTCCCGGTCGCCGCAATCCGACAGACGCCCCATGGAGGCCCGAGATGCTTGAAATCAACGCCGACCGCCTGCTCTCGGACTTCTACGAACTGCGCAAGATCGGGACCTTCAAGACCGGCGTGCACCGGCCAACCCTGTCGAAGGACGACGTCACGTCGCGGCACTGGCTCGTGGACAAGCTGCGGGCCATCGGCCACGACGCGGAGATCGACGGCATCGCCAACGTCATCGGCCGGGCGCCCGGCAAGGGCCCGCATATCCTCTCCGGTTCCCACATCGAGACTCAGAACGAGGCCGGCTGGCTCGACGGCGCGCTCGGCGTGCTCTACGCGCTGGAGGCGGCCCGGGCCGTTGCGGAAAGCGGCGCCTATGGCGGGAGCGGCGTCGATGTCATCGCCTTCGCCGACGAGGAGGGCCATTTCAGCGACATGCCGGGCAGCAATTCCTGGGTAGGCCAGCTCACTGAGGAGACCATCGACGCGGCGGTCGACCGCACCCACGGCCTGCCCCTGCGAGAGGCGCTGGCCCAGGCGGGACTGGCCGGCAAGCCACGCCGGCAGATGGAGCGCGACCGCTATCTCTGTTTCCTGGAGGCGCATATCGAGCAGGGCGGCTGGCTGGAGGCGAACGACCTGACCATCGGCGTCGTCACGTCGATCGTCGGCTCCTGGCAGTACAAGATCATCATCGAGGGCCAGCAGAACCATGCGGGCACGACGATGATGAAGATGCGACGCGATGCCGGCGTGGCCGCCACCCGTCTGCTCCAGGCCATCGAGCACGAGTTCCCGAAGATCGCCGCCGAGCCGAGCGTCTGGACCACCGGCCGGATCACCCTCGACCCCGGCGCCCCGGCCATCGTGCCGGGCCGGGCGGAGATCCTGTTCCAGTTCCGCGACGCCGATCAGGCCGTGCTCGACCGCATGCATGCGAAGCTGGAGGAGCTGATCCGGGACGAGGACACCAACGGTCCCTGCGACGTGCGCCTGGAAGTGGTCAGCATCACCAAACCGGCACTGATGGACGACAAGCTGAAGGCCGCGTTCACCACCTCGGCCGAGCGGGTCTGCCCCGGCAAGCACACCCTGATGCCGAGCGGCGCCGGCCACGACGCCCGCACCCTGGCACCCTACATCCCCTGCGCCATGCTGTTCGTGCCCAGCATCAACGGCGTGTCGCATCACTGGAGCGAGAACACCTCCGACGAGGACATCATCGCCGGGGCCCGGGTCTTCGCCGGTGCCGTGGGCGACCTGCTCGACGCGGCCAGGGGGTAGATCCGCAGGACACGTCCGATCCGTCGCGCGTCGCGTATAATGCGCATGTGCCGATGGATTGGACTGTTCGTGCTGTCGTTCCTAGCCGCCTGCTCGCCCCTGCAGATCGTCGATCACCTGACGCCGACGACGGGCTATGAGCGCGTCCGGGGCATTTCCTATGCCGACGGTCCCCGCAGGACCTACGACCTGTACGAGCCGACCGGCCCGCGGCGGGACGCTCCGGCGGTGGTCTATTTCTACGGCGGCGGCTGGAAGAGCGGCGACAAGGACAAATATCGCTTCGTCGCGCGATCCCTGGCCAAGGCCGGCTATACGGTCGCCCTCCCCGACTACCGGCTGTATCCGGATGTCGCGTTCCCGGCCTTCGTGGAGGATGGGGCGAAGGCGGTGGCCGCCGTCGCCCGGAGGATCGAGCGGCCGGTCATCCTGATCGGACATTCGGCCGGCGCCCATATCGCCATGATGCTGACCCTCGACCGGCATTGGCTGGCAGCGGAGGGGATCGACGTCGACGCGACGGTGAAGGCGACGGTAGGGCTGGCCGGGCCGTACGACTTCCTGCCCCTGTCGGAGGATCTCCAGCCGATCCTGGCGCCCGGCGGCGAGGCGGAGGCTAGCCAGCCCATCGCCTATGCCCGCGGCGACGCCCCGCCCCTGTTGCTGGTGCATGGCGCAGCAGACCGGACCGTGCTGCCGAAGAATACCACCAATCTCGCCGCTGCCATCCGGAACAAGGGCGGCGACGTGACCGTGATCTCCTATCCCAAAGTCGCCCATGCCGGGGTGATCGGCGCCTTCTCCAGCCGCCTCGCCTTCCTGGCACCGACCCGGGGCGATGTGCTGGGCTGGCTCGACGACCGCGGCTTCTGAGGTATCCCTGCGGTTGTAGGCCGGGGGTTGCCATCAACGGCCCAAGGGGTCAAATCTCCCCCACCAATCAATCGCCCCGCACGAACGGAGAGCCCCATGCAATACCTCCACACGATGGTCCGCATCAAAGACGTGGACGAGAGCCTGAACTTCTACTGCGGTCTGCTCGGGCTGGAGGAGATCCGGCGCTACGACAGCGAGAAGGGCCGCTTCACCAACATCTTCCTGGCAGCACCGGAGGACAAGGAATCCGCCGCCTCTGACAAGAAGGCGCCGATGCTGGAGCTGACCTACAACTGGGATACCGAGGACTACAAGGTCGAGGGCCGCGCCTGGGGCCACCTCGCCTTCCGGGTCGACGACGTCTATGCCACCTGCCAGAAGCTGATGGACAACGGCGTGACCATCAACCGTCCGCCGCGCGACGGCTACATGGCCTTCGTGAAGTCGCCCGACGGGATCTCCATCGAGCTGCTGAACGCCGATGGCCCGAAGGACCCGGCCGAGCCCTGGGCCTCCATGGGGAACACCGGGAGCTGGTAAGCCCGGTCATCCGGGCGACGGGAGAGCGATGCCGAGTTCGCTGAGCACCTCTTCCGTATGCTCCCCCAATCCCGGCGGCGGACGGTCGATCTTCGGCCCGTCCGCCGCACTTCTGTAGGGCGCCATCGCCAGCCGGATCGGCTGGTCGAAGCCACGCGGCGGTGGCACCTCCGCCAGCGTGCCGCGGTGATCGAGCTGCGGTTCCGCCACCGCCTCAGGGATCGAGTTCACCCGGCTGATCGGCACGCCCCGCGCCCCGATCTTTCTCGCCCAGTTGACCGCCGTATCGGCCAGGAAGGCGTCGCGCAGAACCTCGTCGACCAGGGTCCGGTTTGCGATCCGCGCCTTGCTGTCGGCGAAGCGCGGATCGGCCAGAAGCTCGACCAGACCGAGCTCCTCGAACACCGCCTGAACATGGGTCTGCATGGTCGCGGCCATCAGCACCGTACCCTCCGAGCACTCGAAGCTGTTGGCCGTCGGCAGATGGGTCGCCGAGGTGTTGCCGATCAGGGCGCCCGGATTGCCGTCCACCGTCCACTGGGCGATGGAGGGCGCCTGGATATTGAGCGCGGCGTCCAGCATGGCGATGTCGAGGTATTGTCCCTCCCCCGTCCGTTCCCGGCGGAACAGGGCGGCGGCCACCGCATAGGCGGCCGAGGCGCCGGTGAACAGGTCGACCGGGAAATAGCCGGTGCGCGTCGGGCCGGTCTGCGGCGACCCGTTGGTCGACATCATCCCCGAAGCGGCCTGGATCGCGCCGTCATAGGCGCCTTCCTTGGAGCGCGGGCCGGTCGACCCGTAGCCGGTGATCTGGCAGTAGACGACGTCCGGCCTGATCACCTTCACCTCCTCCCAGCCGAGGCCGAGCCGTTCGGCGACCCCGCCCCGAAAGTTCTGGGCCACCACGTCGGCGGTCTCAATCAGCCGGTGGGCGATCCTGCGGCCCTCATCCGACTTGAGGTCCAGGGCGACACTGCGCTTGCCCGGATTCAGCGCCAGGAAGGCCGAGCCCATGTCGATCTCGGTGTACTTGCTCGGGATCATCCGGTTGCGCATCTGATCGCCGCCGCCCGGGCCGGGGGCCTCGATCTTGATGACGTCGGCGCCTTCCTGGGCCAGCAGGGACGTCATGTACGGCCCGGACAGCACCTGGGTGAAGTCGATGACACGGATACCCTCGAACGCTCTCGCCACGGCCGTCCTCCCGTTCGTCGCCGGGTCTTTTCGCCCGGTCCTACAACCGTCACGCTAAAGCGAATCGCCCTGCGATGGAATTCTCCGATCGAGCGAACTTTCTTTATCTGTAGACGCTTAGAGACTCGAGACGCGCGCGTTAGGCCGTGCCGCGGATCGCCAGGTCGATGGCATCCCACTCGAACGGCTTGCTCAGGCAGGCGTCGAATCCTTCCGCCAGGTACCGTTCCACATTCTCGGGCACCACATCGGCGGTGATCGCCACCACCGGCTTCCCCCGGCTGAGCCCCTCCTCGCGGATCGCCTTCTGCGCCTTCAGCCCGTCCATCACCGGCATCTGAATGTCTAGGATGATCGCATCGAAGGCGGCGGCCCGGGCGGCCTCCAGAGCGGCGCGGCCGTCGGCGACCGTGGTGACGTGGTACCCCAGCTTCGTCATCGCGGCATCGATCAGCATCCGGTTCAGCTCGTCATCGTCGGCGACGAGGATCCGGGTGCCCGGCGCCACCGCCCGGCGCTGCGGCGCCTCCGGGGCGACCGTGGCCGGCACCGGCTCGTCCACGGTCTCGACGGGACCGACGGGGACCGCAAACGTGAACGTCGATCCGCGACCCGGTGTCGATTTCACGTCGATCTCGCCGCCCATCGCCTGCACCAGATCGCGGCAGATGACCAGGCCGAGCCCGCTGCCCTTGGCGGCATCCTCCTGCCGTGCCTGCACATACGGCTCGAACACCTTGGCGAGCATCTCCTCCGACAGGCCCGATCCGGTATCGGTGACCTCGACGGTGAGCAGTGCGGGCGCATCGCCGGACCCGCCGTCGGCCGCAACCTCGATCCGCAGGGCCACCTCGCCGGCGGCGGTCGCCTTCAGGGCATTGCCGATCAGGTTGAAGATGATCTGCCGCAACCGGAACTCGTCCCCGATGATCCGGCGGTCCGTCGGGCAGTCCAGGCGCAGCCGCAGTCCCTTCTGCTCCGCAGTGGGACCGAACGTCGCCTGCACCGCCTCGGCCAGATTGGCGACGCGGAACGGCGCCGGATCCAGGTTGACCTTGCCCGCGGCGATTTTGGTGAAGTCGAGGATGTCGTTCACCACGCTCAGCAGGTGTCGGCCGGCCTCCCGCAGGCGGCGGGCGTATTCAAGGGTCTTGGCCTGTCCGGGCGCCTCGAGGATCAGATCGGTCAGGCCGATCATGCCGCCCAGGGGCGTCCTGATCTCATGGCTCATGTTCGCCAGGAAGGCCGTCTTCTGGGCATTGGCCGTCACCGCCCGCTCGGTCTCCCGTTCCAGGCGGACGATGAGCGGCCGGAAGATCGTCAGCGCTTCGAGGATCAGGGCGAGCAGCATCGCCCCCAGCATCGCGAACAGGATCATCCTGAGCTGGGCGACCTGCTGTTCGCTGCGCTGCTGATAGGCGGTCACGGCGGCGTCCAGCGAGGCGAGCAGCGGCCGCTCCGCCTCGCGGCGCAGGTGGTCGAGAGAGGCGGAGCTCGCCCGCTGGCCCGCCGGCAGCGCCATGAGGGCGCGGGCCGCATCGACGTAGTCCCGCACCCGGCGGTCCAAGCGGTGGGCGTCGCCGCGATAGATCTCGACGATCGGATCGCCGTCCAAGGACCGTCGTCCGGCCTCTCTGGAAAGCGGCGCCATGAGCGCCTCGTGCGACTGCGCCATCAGGTCGACCGCCTGGGCCAGCGCCGTCCTGACCTGGGTCGCCTCCGCGCCGTCCGGCAGGTCCGCGAGCCGCTCGGAAAATCCGGCGATTCGCTGGGACAGCATACGTTGCCGGCCGCTGACATTGACCACCTCGGCGCTGTCTTCCATCTGCTGGACGACAGCATCGACCACCGCATGGGTACCGATGGCCAGAACCGCGATCAGCGACAGAGCGAGGACGTAGACCAGAGTGGTGCGTTTCATGCGGGGTCTTCCAATGGCGCGTCGCGACAGCCTATCACGGTCGGTAGCGGACAAAGGTGGCGCTGGCCGTCCCGAGATCCAGACCGGCGGGCGAGATCCGACCGGCCCTGGTCAGCGGCGCACCCGCTCCCGGAAAGCGGCCAAAGACGGTTCAAGCCGCGCCTCGAGCGCGTCGGCGGCAGCGAGCCGCGCGCCGTCGGACCACGCCTGACTCTGCTCCAGCTCGGCGGCGATCTCCGAGAGCTTCCTGAGGCCGAGATTGCCGACCAGCCCCTTGAGCCGATGGGCGACCGTGACCGTCTCCTCAACGGAGCACGCCGCGAGACGCAGTTCGGCGATGGCCTCGCGGCATCCGGCCCGCACGGTGTCGGAAAAGGCCAGAAGCCGCTCCGGCTCGACCGTGTCGAGCAGCTCCGACACCACGCATGGGTCGAGAAGGTCCGAGTCGACCTGGCTGCCATCCTGTCGCCGGCCCTGCGCGACCGCGTCCATAAAGGTCTCCTGTGTCACCCGAATAGGGTTCCGTCATGACGACCGAAGCGATACAGGATCCTGACCAGACGCAACAAACCGCAGAACGCCGGGCATGCAGCGGAGGCTACCCATTCAGATCGAGCGTCGTCCGACTAACTCTACATTGGCGGGTGACCGGATGATAGCCCGCGCCTGTCATCGCGCTTCACCATTGGGATCTGCGGCATTTGCGTGGTATTGGATATTGCTTCGCCGAAAACGGGCGAACGGACGATGCTTTCGAACCATGGCAGAAGCTATTGGCACCGCGTCATGCAGCAGACTTTGACGGACCAGCAGCGCACGGTCTTCGTAATCGAGGACGACGTGCGGCAGATCAAGTGGATCAAACTGACTGTCGAACAGGACGGAACTCGGGTCGTGCCGGTGAAGATCGACCGTGCGGCGATCGAACAGGCGATCGCCGAGGCCTCTGACCGGGACGTGTTCCTGATCGATATCCTACTGAACAGCGACCTCGACGGTCTCGGGGTGACCGAGATCCTCGCCGATGCGAATTTCTCCGGCTCGATCGTCTTCGTCAGCGGTACCGGGGCCGAGTATCTGCCGGTCGCCCAGCGCCTGGCCGAGGCCCGCGGACTGACGGTCAACGCCGTGATAGAAAAACCTCTCCTGCCACACCGGTTGCGCGCGAGCATCAGCGGCAAGAGCACAAATCCCTCCTAAAGGCCTGTGTTTGGGCTGACATCCAAACGCGGTACCCTAAGACCTATCGGCGAGCCGCGGGCGCTGGTCCCACGGATCCCGTCATCCGCACCTGCCGCAGGGCCGCCGCGATGGACCTGGGCCGTACACGTTTGATTAAGGGATTTAATACAATCTACAAGTTTGTCGGACGTCGGGAGGCAGAGATGGCCGCAGCAAGTCGACGACCCAGCCGGTCGATCACGGTCCAGTGGATCAAGAAGGCCGTCGCCGGATTCCTTACCCTCGGCGCCCTGACATTTGCTCAGGCGGTCAGCCAGAGCGCGACGGCGGAGCCGTTCCGGATCGGCGCGTCTCCCACCGGCATCCTTGCCTGGATGGCGCAGGATCTGGGGCATTTCGAGCGCAACGAGGTCGCGGTCGAGGTGCGGCAGATCTCGTCGGGCGTCGAGGCGCTCGACATGGTCCAGAGCGGGGAACTCGACCTGGGCGCCAGTTCGGAATTCGCCTTCATCAGCCGGGCGATCTCCGATCCGTCCCTGTGCATCTATGCCACCATCTCCGCGTCCCGGACGATTCGCCTGCTGTCGCGGGCCGACCGCGTCGGACAGAAGGCGGCCGACCTGCGCGGCAAACGCATCGGCGTCACCTTCGGCGCCGCCAGTCGCTTCTTCCTGTGGCAGTTTCTGACCCTGGCCGGGATCGGCGAGGACGAACTGACCCTGGTGAACATGAGGCCCGCCGAGATCACCGCCGCCATGGTGGACGGGTCGATCGATTCGGGGATCGTGTGGGAACCACACGTCACCAACATCCGCAAATCCACTCCGGTCGAGCTGATCGAATATCCGGATCAGAGCGAGCAGCATTATTATTTCACCCTTCAGGGCAAGTGCGACCTGGAGACGCGCAAGCCGGAGGAACTTCGCCGGGTGTTGCGCGCGCTGGTGGAGGCGGAACGCTCCGCCCTCGATCAGGCGAGCGCCGCCCATAAGGCCTTCTCCAAGCGATTCGGCGTGTCCGAAGAGGAAGCCGCGCAGATCTGGGGTCTGCACACGCTCAGCGTCAGTCTGCCTCAGGATCTTCTGTTCCTGATGGAGCTGGAAGCCAAGTGGCGTGAATCCAGCGGGTTGGACTCGGGGGCGAATTTCGACAGCCTTGAGCGTATAAAGACAGCCCCCCTTGCCGATGTTGCACCCGGCGCCGTTCAGATCATTCGTTAGCGGACCCCCCGATGGATCTCAGATCCAAGATCCTGGCATTCAGCCTCACCATTGGCGGAATAGCGCTCGTGCTCGCCGGCCTCACGGCGGGCACGGTGTATTTGATCGCTCAGGATCGCGAGCGGCTTGAGCGCGTCCGCATGCTGGACGTCGCGATCCGGGACACCGATGCGCTCGCGACGGAGATCCTGCTCGACGGCGGCGAACGGCCGTTCGAGCAGTGGAAGCGCCTCGCCGCGCTGCTTTCGACCCACATCGAAGGCCTTCGGGGCCTGCCCTCGGTCTCCGCCGGAGTCGTCGCCGAGCTTCACAGCCGGGTCGAGTCGATCGACGGGGCCTTCGAGCGCATGGCCAGGATCGGCGTGAACAGCGAGCCCATCGCCCGTTCCATCCTCGCCGCCCGGGTCCGCACCAACAAGGGCGCGCTGATCTCCCGCGTGGCGGCCATCGAATCCCGGGTCCACGACCGCCAGAACGAGAACTTCACGCTCGTGCTGGCGGCCAATGCCACCGTTCTCGGCGCCCTGCTCCTGCTCGGCCTCGGGCACCAGGCGGTTCTGCGCCGCTTCACCATCAGCGCGCTGAACGATCTGGTGACCGCGATCCAGCAGCTCGAGGACGGCGATCTCGACACGCCGATCAAGTCACAGCGCACCGACGAGATCGGCCGCGTACTCCTCGCCCTCGACAAGATGCGCGGCCAGCTCAACGAACGCATCAAGGCCGAGGACACGGCCCGGCAGCAGGCCGAGGAACTCAGCCAGGCGAAGACCCAGTTCATCGCCTCGGTCAGCCACGAACTGCGCACGCCGCTGATGGGTCTGCTCGGCATGACCGACCTGGCCGCCCGGCGCGACGACATCGCCACCGTAAAACGCGACCTCAACACCGCCCGGGCCGCCGGCCAGCATCTGCTCGACCTGGTGAACCAGATTCTCGACTTCTCCAAGATCGAGGCCGGGAAGATGGATCTGGCCGACGAGCCGTTCTGCCCCGACACGCTGGTCGAGACCGCCCGCTCGGTGTTCGCCGTCCAGGCCTCCGAAAAGGGCATCCAGCTCGATCTCCTGAGCCCCCGCAAGCAGAGCAGTTGGCTGCTCGGCGACGCACAGCGGCTGTCCCAGGTGCTGTTCAACCTGGTCGGCAACGCCGTGAAGTTCACCGATCAGGGGGCCGTGTCGATCCGCTACTCGCTGGAGTCCCGCTCCGACACCCGGCAGCGCCTGCGCGTCGATGTGGTCGATACCGGCCCCGGCATCCCGGAGGAGAAGCAGGCTCAGATCTTCGAGGAGTTCACCCAGATCGGCGAACACGGTGTGGCCGGAAAGGTGGGAACCGGTCTCGGCCTGACCATCTCCAGCCGACTGATCGCGCTGATGGGCGGCGAGATCGGCCTGGTTCCGACCCGCAACGGCGGCGCCCATTTCTACTTCGCCGTCGACCTCGATCAGGCGGCCGAACAGGGAACCGCGCCGTCGGAAGCGGCGGAGGCCGCGAACCTGCCCATCGCGCCATGCCGCGTCCTGATCGTTGAGGATGTCGACGTGAACCGGATGATCGTGTCCGAGTACCTGACCGCCGACGGTCATACGGTTGCCGAGGCGGTCAATGGCGCCGAATGCCTGGAGCGGCTGCGCAGCGAGCGCTTCGACGTCGTTCTGATGGATGTGAACATGCCGGTCATGAACGGCCTGGAGGCCACCCGCGCCATCCGCCGCAGCACGCAGGACTGGCGCGACGTTCCCATCGTGGGTCTGACCGCCAACGCGTTCTCCGAACAGGTCACCGAGTACCTGGCACTGGGCATGGACGGCTGCATCTCGAAGCCCGTCGTTCCGGCAGAGCTTCGCGCCGCCCTCGCCAAGGTGACCGGCGCGCGCCCCACCGATGCCCCGCAGGCGGACGCCGCGTCGTCGGACCTCAAGCCGGCCCTCGACGCCCTTCCCCTCCTGGACGAGAAGAAGTTTCTCGAGCTTCTCGATCTCATGGGGCCGGATAAGCTCAGGGGGCTGCTCGAGCGCTTCAACACCGTGCTCTCCGAGGAGATCGCGGTGGTCGAGCGGTCCGCTTCTGACCCGGAGGCGATGGGACAGGCCCTGCACAAGATCAAGGGCACGTCTGCCAATATCGGCTACAAGAGGCTGACCACCTTCGCCGAACGCGCCTCGGCGCTGGACCCGGCCACGGCCTGCCAGGAAGCGCAGGCCGCGAACCTCAGCGACATCGCCCGCCGCTCCGAAACGGCCGCCCTCGCTCTCCTGGAGGGCACAGGAACCGCCTGACTACCGTCGAGGCGGCCGCCCCGGTTGCGACGACGAGATCCTCATTGAGAATCATTCGCAATTAATCTAGCGTCTGACCGCACAGGCGTCCCCGGTCCGCGGGGGCCCGGCACCGGGCCTGTGGCTCTGCGAGGGAATCGACGGTCGGACGCATGTCAGAGTCACGCTTGCTTGCGGCGTTTCGGGAGAACGAGCGCGACCTCGTCCAATTCCTGGTGCAGCGGCTGAAATCCACCTTCACGGCCCAGGATCTGGTGCAGGACCTCTATGTCCGGATCCGCACCCTCGACCCCGCTCCCTCCGTCAGCAATCACCGCGCCTATCTGTTCCGCATGGCCGCCAACCTGGCCACGGACCATCAGCGGCGCGAGAAACGGCATGCCGAGCTGCAGGCCGAGGCCCAGTCGTATCTGACAGAGGCCGCCGACACCCGCAGTCCCGAGCGGCTGGCCCAGTCCCGTGCCGAACTTGCCCGCATGGCCCGCGCCCTGGACGCCCTGCCGCCGACCACCCGCCGGATCTTCGAGTTGAACCGGTTCGAGGAGAAATCCCATCGCGAGATCGCGGAGATCGTCGGCCTGTCGCCCACCGCCGTGTTCAAGCATATCCGCCGGGCCGTCGACCATCTCGCCCGCAGCCGGAACGGCTGACGCGATGCGATGCGACACCGGGGGTGATCAACGGGCGGCCTCATTCGTCTATCTATGCAGGAGAGGTCCCGTCCGGGACCGGTTCGATACCCGTGATTTCTGAGGCCATGACCCCGACACACGACAGCCAGCCCGGATCGCCCCCTCCCGCTCAGGACGCGCGGGACTGGGTGATCGTGCTCGCGTCGGGGGAGGTCGATGAGGCGCAGCTCGCCTCCTTCCGGACCTGGCTCGGAGCCTCGTCGCGCAACCGCGAGGCGTTTGAGGCCGAACGCCGGCTCTGGGCGGAACTGGGCGGGCTGGAGGCGCGGGACACCGTCGTTTCCTTCCCCGAGCCGGCCGCCGAAACCCGTCGACCGCAGACCTGGCGGTCCGCCGCGGTCGGCCTGATCGCCGCCTGCCTCGCCCTGGTGGCGGTGTTTGCCGAGGATGCCCGGGTGTCCTGGCTGGCCGATTACACGACCGCCCAGGGCGAGCAGCGGGTGCTCGAACTGCCGGACGGTTCCACAATCTATTTCAACACGGACACCGCCCTGGCGGTCGACTTCACCGATGCCGTCCGCACGATCGCGCTGCTGCGCGGCGAGGCCCTGTTCGACGTCGCGAAGAATCCGCAGCGCCCGTTTCGAGTCCTGGCGCAGGGCGGATCGGCTGAAGCCCTGGGAACCGCCTTTGTCGTGCGCAGCGGCGCGGAGGGCGCCCTGGTCACCGTTACCGAGGGCGTGGTCGGGGTGACGTCCGGACCGGACGACAGCATGGTCACCGCCACGGCGGGACAGAGCGTGGGCTATCGCGCGGGCCAGCCCCCCTCCCCGGCGCACGACACCGATCTGGTAGCGGCGGTCGCCTGGCGGAAAGGCGAGATCCGCATCGACGGTCTCCCGCTGGACTCCGCCATCGCCGAGCTCGACCGCTACCGGCCCGGACGGATTGTCCTGCTGGGCGACCGCCGGTACCGCGAGGTGGGCGGCGTCTTCGACATCGACGATGTCGACAGCGCGGCCGCCGGACTTGCGGCCACCCACGGGCTGACGGTGCTGGAGATCACGCCCTTCCTCATGGTTCTGCACTGAGCCGGGCCCGAGACGCCGTCGTTCGAAAAAAAGATCGGCCCCCTGGAAGAAAATCGCTCCCCGGGGGTGAGCAGCGCCCGGCGCCATTCGTCATAGCCCCGACAGAAAATGTGAATGACAGGCATTCGCATTAGTTTACAGCGGGACGCGTGCAGCGGACCGCATCGCATGACTTGGGGGAAGGCGATGAGCGATACCGCGCGGCGAACCGGTGACGACCGGAGACTTCGTAGGGCACTGGTCGGGGGCACGGCCATGGTGATGCTGGCCGGCATGGGGGCCCTGCCGGCACTGGCGCAATCTGTGCCGGGGCAGTCTGTGCCGGGGCAGTCGGTACCGGCCGGATCGGCACCGACAATCACCCTGGCGCAGGCCGACACCACGACGATTGCCTTCTCGATCCCGGCCCAGGACCTGGTGCCCGCGCTGGTCCAGTTCCGCGAGCAGTCCGGCATTCAGGTCGCCTATGAAAGCGCCGCCGTCGCCGACATGCGCAGCAATGCGGTGTCCGGCACGCTGTCTCCGGCCGCTGCCCTTACCCAGCTCCTGGCGGGTACGGGCCTGATCTTCGAGTTCACCGCCGACCGGACGGTCACCCTGTCCCGGCCGGCCGACCAGGCGGGCGTCGTGCGCCTCGACACGGTGCTGGTGGAGCGCGACCGGCCGGCCGTCTCCGCCGCGCAGATCGACAACCTGCCGGAGGCCTATGCCGGTGGTCAGCTCGCCCGCGGAGCGGGGCTCGGCCTGCTCGGCAACCGCGACATGATGGACACGCCGGTCAGCACCAGCAGCTACACCGCCAAGACCGTCGCCGACAGCAAGGCGGTGACCGTCGCCGACGTGCTGGAGCGCGATCCCTCGGTACGGCCGAGTGCCACGAAGGGCGGCATTCTCGATGCCTTCTTCATCCGCGGCTTCCCCATCGGCGAGGGCAATCTGGGCGAGATCGCCTTCAACGGCAGCTTCGGTGTGGCGCCGAACTACCGGGTATTCGCCGACTATGCCGAACGCATCGAGGTGGTGAAGGGCCCGTCCGCCCTGCTGAACGGCATGGCGCCGAACAGCAGCGTCGGCGGCACCATCAACATCGTGCCGAAACGCGCGCCGGACGAGGATCTGACGGAGATCACCCTGGACTACGCCCAGGATGCACAGGTCGGCACCCACGTGGACGTCGCCCGTCGCGGCGGCCACGACAAGACCTGGGGCATGCGCATCAACGGCAGCTACCGCAACGGCGATACCGCGCTGGACAACCAAGCCCGCGAGGCCTTCGTCGGGGCGCTTGCCGCCGACTACAGGGGCGACCGGTTCCGCGCCACCGTCGATCTGCTCAATCAGGTCGAGAACCTGGATGCTCCGGTGCGGCCGTATCTGGTCACCGCCGGCGTCGAGGTGCCGGACGCGCCGAACGGCGCGCGCAACGTGTCCGACGACTGGTCCTGGTCGGAGATCAGCGACCGATCGGCCCAGGGCCGCATCGAATACGATCTGAGCGAACAGGTGATGCTGTTCGCCGGGGCCGGTGTCGCCCGTACCGATGTCGACCGGCTGTCCGGCCAGGTGCCGTTCATCCAGAACAGCGCCGGCGACACCCAGGCGACGCCGTTCTACTATCGCTTCCAGGTCGACCGGGTGACCTACGACGCCGGCCTGCGGGCCGAACTCGACACCGGTCCGGTCGGTCACCAGATCTCGTTCCAGACCAGCCTGTACGAAGACGAGCTGTCGCGCGGCTCCGCCTCCTCGTCGCGGACCCTGATCTCCAACATCTACGACCCGATCGCCAATTCCGAGGTGTTCATCACCAAACCGACGGATGTGCCGAAGGTGTCTGAAAGCACGCTTACCGGGTTCGCCCTGGCGGACACGCTATCGGCCTTCGGCGACCGGGTGCAGCTCACCCTGGGCGGTCGATACCAGATGGTGGAGGCGACCAACTTCAACGGGGCGACGGGCGACGTCACCTCCTCGTACGACGACGACGCCCTCACCCCGATGGTCGGACTGGTGGTGAAGCCGTGGAGCAATGTCTCGCTCTACGCCAACTACATCGAAGGCCTGAGCCGCGGCGACATCGCGCCGTCCACCGCCTCCAACTCCGGCGAGGCGCTGGCCCCCTACGTGGCCAAGCAGTACGAGACCGGCGTGAAGGTCGATTTCGGCCGCATGGCGGCGATGGTGTCGCTGTTCCAGATCGAGAAGCCGTTCGGCCAGCTCGAGAACGGCACGTTCACCGATGGCGGCGAGCAGCGGAACCGCGGCCTCGAGGTCAGCCTCTTCGGCGAGGTGACGAACGACGTGCGGGTGTTCGGCGGCGTCACCTTCCTCGATGCGGAACTGACCAAGACCAACAGCGCCACCACCCAGGGCAACCGGCCGATCGGCGTGCCGGACATGCAGGCCAACCTCTCGGCCGAATGGGACACCCCGTTCCTGGACGGCCTCACCCTGGCCGGCAGCGTGATCTACACCGGCGACGAGTATGTCGACACCGCCAACACCCAGGACATCCCATCCTGGACCCGCCTCGATCTCGGCGGCCGGTACGAGACCGTGATCGAGGGCACGCCGGTGACCTTCCGGGCGGCGGTGGAGAACGTGTTCGACGAGAGCTACTGGTCCGGCGTGGCCGGCAGCTACGGCGGACTTGGTCTCGGCGCGCCGCGGACGGTCTCCCTGTCGGTGACGGCGAGGTTCTGATGCGGCTTCGCCGCCTGCTGCTCGGCGCCCTGCTCTGCCTGGGCGTCGCACCGGCCCCGTCCTTCGCGGCGGGGCCGGAGCTCATCGAGGTGACCGATGTCGCGGGCCGAACGGTGACGGTTCGCGCCCCGGTAAGCCGGGTCGTCCTCGGCGAAGGGCGCCAGCTCTACCTCGCCGCCCTGCTGGACCGGGAGAACCCGCTGCAGAGGGTGGTCGCCTGGCGCGACGACCTGATCAAGGCGGATCCGGACACCTATGCCCAGTATCTCGCGCGCTTTCCCGAGATCGCCGAGCTACCCACGGTCGGCGGCGTCGGCCAGGGCCAGTTCGACGTCGAGCAGGCGGTGGCACTGTCGCCGGACCTACTGGTGCTCGGCATCGACACCCGCAGCGCGGTGGAGGACAGCAGCCTCGAGCAGACCCTGGCGGCGCTGGACATCCCGATCGTCTATGTCGATTTCCGCTACCATCCGATGGAGAACACCGCGGCCAGCGTCAGGCTGCTCGGCCGGCTGTTCGGACAGGAGGAGCGGGCGGAGGCTTTCCTGGCCTTCCGCGAGGCGCAGATCCGGCGGGTCACCGATGTCATCGAAGCCCAGAGGCCGCGCCGCCCTGCCGTGTTCGTCGAGCGGATCGGCGGCTACACGACCGATTGCTGCCTGTCCTTCGGCGACGGCAATATCGGCCGCCTGGTGGCCCTGGCCGGCGGACACAATATCGGGTCGGACCTGCTGCCCGCGACGTTCGGCCAGATCAATCCGGAGCAGGTGCTGGCCTCCGACCCCGAACATGTGGTGGTCACCAGCGCCCGCTGGGAAGCCTATGTGCCGGGCGGCGACTGGATCGGCGTCGGGCCCGGAGCCGACCTGGAGGACGCACGGCGCCGGTTGGAGCGCTATCTCGACAAGCCCGCCTATCACGGGATCGCGGCCCGGCGGCACCGTCGGTTTCACGCCCTCTGGCACCAGTTCTACAACAGCCCGTTTCAGATGATCGCCCTGCAGCGGCTGGCCGCCTGGTTCCATCCAGCGCTGTTCCCCGACCTCGACCCCGACGCGACGTTTCGCGACCTGCACGAGCGGTTTCTGCCCGTCGGCTACGCGCCCGGCTACTTCGTGAGCCTGCGGTGACCGACGACGCGACCGCCGCGCCCAGCCTGACCTACGGACACCTGGTGCGCCGGCGCCAGTTCCTGCTCGCCGGACTGGCGGCGGCCTTGCTGGCGAGCGTCACGGCCGACCTCAGCCAGGGGCCGGTGGGGATGCCGCTGAGCGACATCCTGACCGCGCTCGTCGCGCCGGACGAGGTCGAGGTCCGCACCCGGGTCGTGCTCTGGCAGATCCGCCTGCCCGGCGCGCTGATGGCTGTGCTGGTGGGGGCCAGCCTCGCCCTGGCGGGCGGGGTGATGCAGACCATCCTGAACAACCCGCTGGCCAGCCCCTTCACCCTGGGCATCTCGGCGGCGGCCGGCTTCGGTGCCGCCCTGTCGCTGGCCTTCGGAATCGCGCTGGTGCCCTTCGCCGCCTTCGTGGTGCCGGTGAACGCCTTCCTGATGGCGATGGCGACGGCGTTGCTGATCCACCTGCTCAGCCTGCGGCGCGGCGTGACGGCGGAGACCATCGTGCTGTTCGGCATCGCCCTGGTCTTCACCTTCAATGCCCTGCTGGCCCTGGTGCAGTATTTCGCCTCGGACCGGGCGGTGTCGGCCATCGTGTTCTGGACGCTGGGCAACCTGACCAAGGCGAGTTGGGAAAGCCTCGGCATCACCGCTCTCGCCGTGGCCGTCGCGCTGCCGGTGCTGGCCCGCCAGGTCTGGGCACTCACCGCGCTGCGGCTGGGCGACGACAAGGCGGCGAGCTTCGGCATCCGGGTGGGACGGGTCCGGCTGCTGTCGCTCCTGGCGGTCAGCCTGCTGGCGGCGGTGCCGGTCGCCTTTGTCGGCACCATCGGCTTCGTCGGCATCGTCGGACCGCACATCGCCCGCATGCTCGTGGGCGAGGATCAGCGGTACTTCCTGCCGGCCTCAGCCCTGTGCGGCGCGCTGATCCTGTCGCTCAGCGCGATCGTCAGCAAGGCGCTGATCCCGGGGACGATCTTTCCCATCGGCGTGGTGACCGCGCTGATCGGCATCCCGTTCTTCCTCAGCCTGATCCTGTCACGGAAGCGCGCGTCATGGTGAGCCTCAGCCTCGACGCGGTCGGCGTGCGCTACGGCCGCAAACCGGTACTGGAGGGCATCACCACGTCGGTCTTCGAGGGCGGCCAGGTGGTGGCGTTGATCGGGCCGAACGCGGCCGGGAAGTCGAGCCTGCTGCGCCGCATCGCCGGGATCGCCACGGGCCCTGGCGCGGTGCGGCTGACCGGGGCCGAGCCGGCACAGGTCGGCTACATGCCGCAGGATCATGCCGGCGCCGCCGTCCTGACGGTTTTCGAGGCGGTCCTGCTGGCACGCAAGCGCGATGGCGCCTGGCGGGTCCAGCGCGGCGACAGGGAGGCGGTCGACCGGGTGCTGGGCGACCTCGGCATCGGCGATCTGGGCATGCGCTATCTCGGCGACCTGAGCGGCGGTCAGCGCCAGCTCGTCTCGCTGGCCCAGGTCCTGGTCTGCGAGCCGCGCATGGTCCTGCTGGACGAGCCGACCAGCGCGCTCGATCTCCGCCGCCAGGTTCAGATGCTGTCCTTTCTGCGCCATCTGGCGCGGGACAGCGGACTGCTCGTCCTCCTCGCGATCCACGACCTGAACCAGGTGCTGCGCTTCGCCGACACCGCCATGGTCCTCAGCGACGGCGGCCTGTGGGCCAGCGGCCCCACGACCTCGGTCGTGACCCCCGAGATGCTGGAGCGGGTTTACCGGGTCCAAGCCCGCATCGAACCCTGCTCCAGGGGAATACTGCACATCTCTGTCGACGACGCCGCCTGACCGCGATCGCCACCGGGGTTCAGGCCACCTGAACGGCGGCGGGGCGGTGGACGGCGGGGCGGTCCTCGGTCCAGTCGGAGGGCACGGCGGCCCGGATATGGTCGATGAATGCCCGGGTCCGCCGCGAAAGCTGTCCGGACGGGTGCAGCAGCCGGACCGCCAGCGGCGCCGCCTGCCATCCGGGCAGACAGGGCGCCAGCGTGCCGGGATGCGCCTGACTGCGCTTGGCGACGGTCCAGTGCGGCAGGATCCCGACGCCATGCCCGCGCACGATGGCATCGCCTTGCAGCGCGAGCCGGTCGACCTGGATGCGCGAGCCCGGCAGGGAGACGCTGACCCGCCCGTGCTGCGGATGGTTGAGGGTCAGGCCGTCGCCACTGTCGCCCAGGAGGTCGATCCACTGGTGATGCGCGAGGTCGCGCGGATGCCTCGGCGCGCCATGGCGGACGAGATAGTCGGGATGGGCATAGATCCCCCGCGTCAGCCGGCCGAGCGGCACCTGCTGCAGGCTGTTGGTCTCGGGCAGCGGCCCCAGCCAGATGCAGACCGCGTCGTTCTCCTCGGACGGCGGGCTGTCGCCCTGGGTGCGCAGGGTGATCCGTATATGCGGGTGACGGGCGATGAAGCGCTCCATCTCCTCGGTGAACCAGCCGCGCATCAGCCCTTCGTGGACATGCAGGGTCAGCGTTCCGCTCACCGTGCGCTTCAGGGCGCCGAGCGATTCCTGGCTCTCCTCCGTCAGCGCCAGGATTGCCCGGCAGTATTTCTCGAAGACCCGTCCGGCTTCCGTGGCGACCATCGGGTTGGTCTCGCGGCGCATCAGGGACTGACCGACCTGGGCCTCCAGGGACTGGAGACGCCGGCTCACGGTCGACTTCGTCATCCCGAAGTCCCGGGCGCAGGCGCTCAGATTGCCGTGCCGCAGCAGGGACTCGAAGATCTGCAGCGCTTTCAGGTCATACATACGTCTCTCCTGCGCGGAGGGGCCGTCTCCGCGCCGATGGGGGCGGGCAGTGGGTAGGGCGAGCCGGGCGTGGGGCGAGCCGGTTCCCGCAAGTTTACCGCCCTACGGCTCAATTGAAAATCATTCTCATTAAGTCGGCTCTTCTCGAGATCGCCGGGCCAGTCGGATGGCCGCGCGCTCCGTTCCGATTTCTGCAACGCCCCGTCTCGCTCTTCGATCTTGAATGCTTGAATTGAGAATGATTTTCAATAGCGGACGATCTTTCCAATTCGACGGGGTGCGGGAGGCACATATGCGACACCGGGTAGCACATCAGGCGACAGACCGGACGAGAGGCGACGCGATCGGAGGGCTGCTGATCGCCTTGCTGGCAAGCACCGCCGCGCCGGCCCTGGCGCAGGAACCCGTCAAGCTCGATCCGCTGGTGGTCACCGCGTCGGGCTACGAGCAGACCGTCAAGGACGCCCCCGCCTCGATCAGCGTGATCACGCGGGAGGAGCTGGAGAACCGGCAGTACACCGACGTGACCGACGCCCTGCGCAACGTCCCAGGTGTCATCGTGACCGGCGGCGGCGCGGGCGACAACGGCGCCGATATCAGCATCCGCGGCATGCCGTCGAGCTACACGCTGATCCTGGTCAACGGCCAGCGCGTGGAGACCCGGGAGAGCCGGCCGAACGGCAGCGCCGGGTTCGAGCAGCACTGGCTGCCGCCGCTCCAGGCGGTCGAGCGGATCGAGGTGATCCGCGGTCCGATGTCGACCCTGTACGGCTCGGATGCCATCGGCGGCGTGATCAACATCATCACCAGACGCGTGCCGAAAGAGTGGCAGGCGAGCCTGCAGAGCGACGCGCTGCTGCAGCAGAGCAGCGACTCCGGCAACGCCTATCAGGGCAATTTCCATGTCGGTGGACCGCTGAGCGAGGATCTACTCGGGTTGCAGCTCTACGGCCAGTACAGCACCCGCGAGGAGGACAGCATCCTCAACGGCTACGAGGAACGCGAGCACCGCAGCGTCACCGCCCGCTTCAGCCTGACGCCGACGGACAATCACGACCTGACGCTGGAAGGCGGCATCACCGAGCAGCATCGGATCGCGACCGTCGGCAACACCGTCGCCTCGACCGGCTGCCGCGGCGGCTGCACCGATTCCGACAACACCTATACCCAGACGCACCTGTCCCTGGCCCATACCGGTCGGTTCGGCTTCGGCACGACCGACAGCTACATCAAGCGCGAGGTCGCCGAGAATCAGGGGCGCGACATCGAAATCACCAACACCACGGCCAAGGCCAGCCTGTGGATGCCGATCGGCGACCACATGGTGACGTTCGGCGGCAATTACGGGCTGGAGGAGCTGTACGACGGCACGACCAACCAGATCTCCGACCGCACCAAGGTCGACATGGCGCAGTACGCGGCCTTCGCCGAGGACGAGTGGCTGATCCTGCCCGATTTCTCGATCACCGGCGGCGCGCGGCTAGACTACAACGAGAACTACGGCGCCCATGTGAGCCCCCGGCTCTACGGCAACTGGACCATCTCGCCGAACTGGACCTTGAAGGGTGGGGTGTCGAGCGGCTACCGGTCGCCTAACCTGCGCGAGATCACGCCGGACTGGGGCCAGGTGAGCCGCGGCGGCGACGTCTACGGCAACCCGGACCTGGAGCCGGAGACCTCGATCAGCAAGGAGATCGGCGTTCTCTATTCCGGGCCGTCCGGGATCGAAGCGAGCGTCACGCTGTTCCACAACTCGTTCCAGGACAAGATCACCCGGATCGCCTGCCCGACCTCGATCTGCACCGACGGGCCGAACCAGTTCGGCTCCGACCCGACCTACCGCGTCAACATCGACGAGGCGATGACCCGGGGCCTCGAGGCCTCGCTCGCGGCCGACGTGACCGACGCCATCACCGTGTCGGGCAGCTACACCTACACGGAATCCGAACAGCTCAGCGGCGACTACGAGGGCGACCCCCTCACCCAGCTGCCGAAGCATCAGGCCACCGGCCAGGTCGAATGGCGGGCCACACCAAGCCTGCGGCCCTGGGCACGGGTCACCTTCCGCGGCGAGGAGAGCCAGCCCAATACCGGCCCGTCCAGCAGCGCGATCGTGGCGCCGGCCCACACCTTCCTCGATCTCGGGTTCAGCTATGACGTCAGCGAGAGCGTCCTGCTCAACGTCGCCGCCTACAACCTCACCGACAAGGAGGTGACGTACGAGGAGTACGGCTATGTCGAGGACGGCCGGCGGATCTGGCTGAGCATCACGGCCAATTTCTGATCCCTCCCCCAGAGCCGGGTGCGACGCCCGCATCCGGCAGACTTCGAACCGACCAGGAGCACTCCCGTGTTTTCATCACCGCGTACCCGCACCCTGATGCGGGCAGCCGTCCTGCCCATGGCCGCGCTGGCCATGGCCGTCACCGCCTCCGCGGTTCGGGCCGACGACCTCGTCGTCACCCACGCCCAGGGCGAGACCACGGTCCCCGCCAATCCGCAGACCGTCGTGGTCTTCACCCTCGGCGCGCTCGACACGCTCGATGCGATCGGCGTGCCCGTGGCGGGTGTGACCAAGGGTCTGAAGCCGGACTACCTCTCGAAATACGCCGGCGACGACTACAGGAAGATCGGCTCGCTCTTCGAGCCGGACTACGAAGCCATCGTCGCGCTGGATCCGGATCTGATCATCATCGGCGGCCGGTCCGCAGCCAAGTACGCCGAGTTGGCGAAGATCGCGCCGACGATCGACGTGACGCCGAGCCGCGAGGACTATCTCGCCAGCGCCGCGAGCCATGCCAGGACCCTCGGCCGGATCTTCGACAAGGAAGCGGAGGTTCAGGCGCTGCTCGACGAACTCGATGCCTCGACGGAGAAGCTGCGCTCCCTGGCGGGCGAGGCCGGGACCGCGCTTGCGGTGATCACCACGGGCGGCAAGATGAGCGCCCACGGGCCGGGCTCGCGCTTCGCCGTGCTGTATGACGGCTACGGTTTCACCCCGGCGGCGGAAGGCCTGAGCACCGGCACCCACGGCCAGCCGATCTCGTTCGAGTATCTCCTGGAAACCGATCCCGACTGGCTGTTCGTGGTCGATCGCGACGCCGCCATCGGCCGGGAGGGCCAGTCGGCCCAGCAGTTCTTCGACAACGAGATCATGCACAAGACCAAGGCGTGGTCGCAGGATCAGGTCGTGTACGTCAATCCGCAGTACTGGTACCTGGTGGTCGGCGGCCCGCGGGCGCTCAAGAGCAACGTGGATCAGATCATCGGCGCCCTGGAGACCAAGTAGCCTCCGACGGCAGCCGATCGCCGTCCTCCCGACCTGCCGACAGCGTCCCGGAGTTCTCCGGGGCGCTTTCCCGTCATACACCCTTGCGATTGCCCGGCCTCTTCCGTGACCCCCTTCCTCCTTTCCCTACTGGGCCTGCCGCTGCTCGCCGCCGTCAGCCTGTTCGTCGGCGTCAGCGACGTCTCGGTGGCGAGCCTGCTGGACCCGGAGACGTCGGCGCAGGCCCTGCTCGTACTGATGCAGAGCCGGATCCCGCGCACCCTCGCCCTGGTGCTGGCCGGCGCTTCGCTGGCCGTCGCCGGTCTGATCATGCAGATGATCGTGCGCAACCGTTTCGTCGAGCCGTCGACCGTCGGCACGGTGGAATCCGCCAGCCTGGGCATCCTGGCGGTGATGATCTTCGCCCCCGGCCTGCCGGTCTTCGCCAAGATGCTGGTCGCCGCCGGCTTCGCCCTCGCCGGCACCGGACTGTTTCTCGCCGTCCTCCGGCGGGTGCCGCTGCGCAGCGAGTTCCTCCTGCCGCTGGTCGGTCTGATGCTCGGCGGGGTGATCGACTCGCTGACCACCTTCGTCGCCTACCGGTACCAGCTTCTGCAGTCCCTGGAGGCTTATACCGCCGGCGATTTCTCCGCGATCCTGGGTGGGCGGTACGAGCTGCTCTGGATCTCCTTCGCGCTCGCCGGTCTCGCTTATCTCGCGGCCGACCGCTTCACCGTGGCCGGACTGGGAAGCGATTTCGCGACAGGCCTGGGATTGAACTACGGACGCGTCGTGGGCCTCGGCCTGCTCATCGTCGCCCTGGTCACGGCGACCGTGGTGGTGACCTGTGGGGTGGTGCCCTTTCTCGGGCTGGTGGTGCCGAACCTGGTGCGCCTGACCATCGGCGACAATCTGCGCCGCACGCTGCCCTGGGTGGCGCTGGCCGGTGCCGCTCTGGTGCTCGCCTGCGACATCCTCTGCCGGCTCGTCATCGCCCCCTACGAGATGCCGATCGGCACCGTCATGGGCGTGATCGGCGGGTCCCTGTTCCTGGTGCTCCTGTTCCGCCGGAGGTCCCATGCTGGGTGAGCTGAGGACCTGGGCGACCACCGCGCGCGTACTGACGATCCTGAGCCTCGCCGCCCTCGGTTCCGCCGCCCTGTTCATGACGATCGGCGCCAACGGCCATTGGGACTTCGTGCTGCCGTTCCGCGGGCTCAAGCTCGCCACCCTGGCACTGGTCGGCACCGCCATCGCGGCATCGACCGTGGTGTTCCAGACCGTCACCGGCAACCGCATCCTGACCCCGTCGATCATGGGGTTCGACGCGCTCTACATGCTGATCCAGACCTCGGTGGTGTTCTTCATCGGCCTCAGCACGCTGACGACGGCCGACCCGCGGACCCTGTTCGTGATCCAGGCCCTCGCCCTAAGCGTGTTCGCGCTGGCGCTGTTCCGCTTCCTGTTCCGGGGTGCCGCACGGGATCTGCATCTGCTGCTGCTCAGCGGGATCGTCTTCGGCATCCTGTTCCGCAGCCTGTCGGCCTTCATGCGCCGGGTGATCGAGCCGGACGCCTTCCTGGTGCTGCAGGACAGCCTGTTCGCCAGCTTCAACAAGGCGAACCCGGAACTGCTGGGCCTGTCGGCGTTGCTGGTGGCGGGCGTCCTCGGTGTCCTGTGGTCGCGCCGCGCCGTGTTCGACGTCCTGGCCCTCGGACGCGAGACCGCGGTCAGTCTCGGTCTCGACTACCGGCGCGAGGTGTCCATCGCCCTGGTCTGCGTGACGGTGCTGGTCGCCGTCTCCACCGCCCTGGTCGGACCGGTCACCTTCTTCGGCCTGCTGGTCGCCAATCTGGCCTACGGGGCGGTGCCGACCTACCGTCATGCGGCGGTGCTGCCGGCCGCCGCCCTGATCGCCGTGCTGTGCCTGGTCGGGGGACAGCTCGTCCTGGAACGGGTCTTCGGCTTCGACGGCGCGCTTTCGGTCATCGTCGAGTTCGCCGGCGGGATCGTGTTCATCACCATGATTGTCATGCGGGGAGCCCGATGATCGAGGCAACCGGGGTCACCAAGACCTATGGCGCGACCTGCGTCGTGGACGGCGTCACGGTCCGTCTGCCGGACAGTGGCGTCACCGCCATCATCGGCCCGAACGGCGCCGGCAAGTCGACCCTGCTGTCGATGGTCAGCCGGCTGCTGCCCCTGTCCGCCGGCCAGGTGCTGGTCGACGGCCTGGACACGGCGACGGCGCGCGGCGAGGACCTGGCCCGGACCTTGGCGATCCTGCGCCAGGAGAACCACCTCACGGCGCGGTTGACCGTGCGCGAGCTCGTGGCGTTCGGCCGCTATCCCCACTCCCGCGGCCGGCTGGGCGGCGACGACATCGCCAAGGTCGACGAGGCCATCGCCTATCTCCGCCTGGACGGCCTCGCCGACCGCTTTCTGGACGAGCTGTCCGGCGGACAGCGCCAGCGTGCGTTCATCGCCATGGTGCTGTGTCAGGACACCAAATACGTCCTGCTGGACGAGCCGCTCAACAATCTCGACATGAAGCACGCGGCCGAGATGATGCGGCTGTTCCGACGCGCCGCCGACGGGCTGGGAAAGAGCGTGATCCTCGTGCTGCACGACATCAACTTCGCGTCCTGCCACGCCGACCTGATCGTCGCGATGCGCGACGGCAGGTTGGTGCGCCAGGGGCCGCCGGCGGCGGTGATCACGGCCCAGGGCCTGCGGGAGATCTTCGACATCGATCCGCCGATCGCCCTCGTCGACGGCCGGCCGATCGTCCATTTCTATCTCTGAGAATCCACCCGCTTTTCCGACCGCCTCAGCTCTGCAACGCCTTCAGGCGCATCGTGCCCAACAGCAGGAAGGCGGCCACGCCCGCCAGGATCCAGAGCGACAGGTCGAAGCTGTGGGTCGCGTCGTAGACCAGGCCCAGCAGAATCGGCCCCCCGGCGCCACCGACCTCGGCGGCGGAGAAGAACAGGCCACTCGCCGTGCCGGCGCGCTCCTCGCCCACGCCCTTCGTCTCCACCAGGGTGAGGATCGCCACCGTCATCAGCGACGAGCGAGCGATGCCCTGCAGGGCGAGGCCGATGGTCAGCGCCGGCTGACCCGACAGCCAGAGCAGCAGACAGGCCAGCACCGCTCCGGCCGCCAGCAGGCCCAGGACCAGGTGCCGGCGCTCCGGCGTGGCGAGCCGCGGGATGGTCAGCGAGGCGAAGATGCCGATCAGGGTCGGCACGGTCGCCCAGTAGCCCGCCTCGACCGGCGTCATGCCGCCGACCCGCAGGATTTCCGGCAGCCAGTTGTTCAGCCCGTGGTTCAGCGCGAAGATCGCGACGCTCATGGCCAGCAGCAGGCGCACCGCCGGCAACCGGACGAGTTCGCCGATCACCTCCTTCTGCGGACGCGGCTTCGCGGCAGAGGCCGGCGGGTCGTGGCGGCGGGCGGCGGGCAGGCTGGCGATGGCGAACCAGGTGCAGGCGCCCAAAGCCGCCACCGCCGACCACAGCAGCAGCACCGCCCGCCAGTCGCCGTCGAAATACGGCATCAGCACGGAGTTGGTGAGCGACAGCGCGACGATCGAGCCGATCGCCGGGCCGGTGATGTAGATCCCCATCGCAAAGCCGCGGTCGCTGCCCTTGAACCAGCGGGCGATCTCCTTCGGCGCGCCGGCCGACACGATGGGACCGCCGATGCCGAAGATCGCCACGGCGACGAACAGCAGGGCGGCACTGTCGGCGATGCCGCGCAGCAGGCCGGACAGGGCGACGATCATCGCGCCGAGGAAGATCGCCCGACGCGCCCCGACCCGGTCGAGGAAGCTGCCGCAGGGGACGGCCGCGACGATATAGGTGAGCTGCCAGATCCCGAGCACCGCGCCCATGGCGGTGTGGCTGATCTCCAGATCCCGGGTGATCGGCCCGACGATCGGCGCCAGGCCGGCGATGGTCAGACCGAAACAGAAATACGCCGTCCACACGCCGAACAGGATCGCCCAGCGGATCGGCGGCGCCGGGGGTTCGGCGCTCACCGCCGCGTCGTCA
Organism: Candidatus Endolissoclinum sp.; assembly: GCA_965228445.1. GTDB lineage: Bacteria > Pseudomonadota > Alphaproteobacteria > Thalassobaculales > Thalassobaculaceae > Thalassobaculum. Next base: position 1,549,669 of record OZ245813.1, read on the forward strand.
CTCATCTGTCGGTCCCATATGGCCTTTCGGAAGACCGAGACCGCCTACTCCGCGGCCGTCGGCAGGACGTGATCCTTGAACCGCTCGCGCAGCGTCAGCTTCGACAGCTTGCCGGTCGCGGTATGGGGAAGATCGTCGACGAAAACCACGTCGTCGGGCAACCACCACTTTGCGACCTTGTCGCTGAGAAAGGCGCGGATGTCGTCCGACGTCGCGGTCCTGCCCTCCTCCAACCGGGCGACCAGCAGCGGCCGCTCGCCCCATTTCGGGTGGGGCGCGGCGATCACCGCGCATTCCGCGATGGCCGGATGCCCCAGGGCCGCGCCCTCCAGGTCGAGCGAGCTGATCCACTCGCCGCCGGACTTGATGACGTCCTTGGTGCGGTCGACGATGTAGAGGAACCCGTGTTCGTCGATCTTCGCCACGTCGCCGGTGCGCATCCAGCCCTCGTCGTCGAAGACGGCGGCACTGGCCTCAGCGTCGCCGAAATAGCCGTCCATCACGCCGTGGCCGCGCACCAGCAGTTCGCCGAACGCCTCGCCGTCATGGGGCAAACGCTCGCCCGCCTCGTCGACGATCTTCAGCTCGCAGCCGAACATCCGCCGGCCCTGGCTGCGCTTGAAGCCGCGCTTCTCGGCCTCGGGCAGGGCGTTAAGGCGCGGCCCCATGGTGGTCAGCGTTCCGACCGGGCTCATCTCGGTCATGCCCCAGCCATGGACGACGCGGACGCCGAAATCGACCTCGAACTCGCGGATCATCGGCTCCGGGGCGGCGGACCCGCCGATCACAACCACGTCGAAGCCGTCCGGCCTGCGGCCCTGCCGGCGCATCTCGCCGAGCAGCCCGAGCCAGACCGTCGGCACACCCCAGGCCGAGGTCACCCGCTCCTCGTCCATCAGCTGGAACAGGTTCGCGCCGTCCAATTTCGGGCCCGGCATGACAATCCGCGTGCCGGTCAGCGGCATGGCATAGGGCAGCCCCCAGGCATTGACGTGGAACAGCGGCACCACCGGCAGGATGCTGTCGGTCGGGGTCAGCCCCACCTCGGACGCGATCGCCATCAGCCCGTAGGAATGCAGCAGGGTCGACCGGTGGGTATAGAGCACGCCCTTCGGATGGCCGGTGGTCCCGGACGTGTAGCAGATGCCGCTCGCCGTCCGTTCGTCGAAGACCGGCCATTCGATTTCCGCCGGCTGCTCGGCCAGGAGGTCCTCATACGCCAGCGCACCGTCGAGACCGTGTGTGTCATCCCCCAGGACCACGTAGCGCAGCCCCGCCGGAAGCCGGTCGCGCAGCCCCTGCACCAGGGGAACGAAGGTGGCGTCCAGGAACAGCACCTTGTCTTCGGCATGGCCGACCACATAGACGATCTGCTCGGCGAAGAGGCGGGGGTTGATGGTGTGGCAGACCGCGCCGATGCCGGAGATCCCGTAATAAAGTTCCAGGTGCCGGTAGCCGTTCCAGGCCAGGGTCGCCACCCGGTCGCCCGGACCGATGCCGAGCTTGCGCAGGGCGCCGGCGAGTTGCGCCGCCCGGCCTGCAAGCTCCCGGTAGGTGTAGCGGTGCCGGTCGCCCTCGACCCGGGCCGAGACGATCTCCTGGTCCCCGCGGATCTGCGCCGCGTAGGTGATGACGTCGGAAATCATCAGCGGCCGGTCCATCATCTGGCCCTGCAGCATCGCCCAGTCCTCCCAAAGCTTTTTTTGCCTCTTATGCGTGCCAGCTAACTACGCCGCCGCCCGCCCTGTCGAGACGGACAGGGCGTGGACGGGACCGCAGTCACCGGTTGAACGCTGTCGGGGAGAGTTTTCGCGATGGGGGCGGATGGTCGCCGGAGGTCAGTCGTCGGAGGAAACGACGCGGAACGGCAGCACCGTGCCCCGCGGTCCGTCGGGCTCCGGCGGCGACAGGGCGCGGCCGATATCCTCCAGCGCATCTTCCAGATGTGCCGGCAGGGCAAGGCCGGCACCGCGGAGGTTGCGCGCCAGTCGGTCCACGCCTTCGGCGAGGCCGTCGTCCAGCGGCACACCGGCCTCCTTCGCCAGGGTGGCAAGCTGGGCGATGGTCTGCACGAGAAGCACCGACCGGCGATCGGCCGGGACCTCGATCCCCATGGTCAGACGGGTCGGTGCGGCCGGTCCCTCATCGGCCGGAGTCGGCGCTGCTTCCTCGGCCTGGCGGCCGGGGTGCAACAGAACTACGCGGTCATCCAAAACGCTGCCTCCCCTCTCCGCTGGTGGCCATATCCGTGCCGAATCGCCCCGATTCTACGGAGTCGCGCCCGGTCTGTCGACAACTTGGCGACTCGGGCGCCGTCGAGGAGACGCCGCCACGTGTCGCCGCCACGTGTCGCTGCGCCCCTGCCCGTCCGTCATCGGCCCATCACATTGGCGTGAGAGCATGGGGTTGTGCCCGTTCGATCCGATGACGCCGGTCTTGCCGGATCGCGATCCGGGTTACCGTGCTTGCGCCGGCGCAACGACCGGGCCGACTAGAGGAGATAAAAGAATGAAGACTGTTTCGACGCTCGCCCTGGCTGCCGTGCTCGGCATCACCATGGCCGCCGGCGCGGCCTTCGCCGACATCGTCGACGAGCGGGTCAAGGGCTTCAAGGCGCATGTGGAGAACCTGAAGGCCGTCAAGGCGGCGGTGGATTCCGGCGACGCCTCCGCGGCCGTCGACCCGGCCAAGGAGATGGTGGCCTTCGCCAAGACCATCCCGTCGCTGTTCCCCGAAGGCTCCGGCACGGGCGACACCCGGGCCCTGCCCACCATCTGGTCCGACTGGGCCGGCTTCGAGAAGGTCGCGGCCGATCACCTTGAGTCGGTGGAGGAACTGGAAGCCGCGGCCGAGTCCGGCGATGCGGCGGCGCTTGGCGCCCAGCTCAAGGCCACCGGCGCCACCTGCGGTGCCTGCCACAAGGCCTATCGCGCCGAGAAGTAAGCCTCGGCCTCCCGACACGGTCAGGCCGGCCCTGGAGCAAATTCAGACGATCAGCGAACGGATGACAGCATCCGGTCGCGGGTCGGGCCGGCCTTTCCCGTTCAGGCGAGCAGGGTAATCCCGTAGGCGCCGGCGGCGCAGAGGACGAGGATCGCCAGCGCGACCCACCAGGGGGTCCGACGCACCGCCGGCGGCGCGTCCCGCGGCGCCATCCGCTTCACGCCCGTGATCATCGGCAGGATCAGGTCGTCGCGCAGAAAGATCATGTAGGCGATCACCGCCGCCACATGGACGATCACCACGATCAGCAGGATATCGAACACCTGATGATGCCAGCCGGTCAGCGTGCCGGACAGACCTGAGCCGACCAGGTGATACAGCGGTCCCTCGTACAGAATGTCGTCATTGGCGAACAGGCCGAGGACGGCCTGGCCGCCCACCAGCAGCAGCAAGGCCAGCACCGCCAGGGCGCCGAGCGGATTGTGCCCGGCATGCTCGGGATGCCGTCCGGCCAGCGTCTCGCGCAGATAGGTCACGACCGCACCCGGCCCGCGAACGAAGCTCGAGAAACGGGCGAACTCGCCGCCGACGAAGCCCCAGATCAGCCGGAAGACCACCAGCGCCAGGGCAGCGAGCCCGAAGCGTTCATGCCACTCCAACATCCCCTGATCGCCGGTGATCCAGGATCCGGCGAGGCAGAGTACCAGGGCCCAGTGAAACAGCCGCAGCGGGCGGTCCCAGACCCGGACCTTCACAGCATCGGCCGGCTTTCCGTCGTATTCGCCCATCGAGCGCTCCCGTTACGCCTCCGCCATGAAGGAGCGGTAGTCCTCGACCACCCCCGCCGCACTGGCTTCCACCAATCTGGCACCGGCCTCCGGCGTGGCAAGGAAACTGTCGGCGCCGATGCGGCCGTCGGGATGGATCAGCCGGTAATCCTCGGCATCGTAGAACGGCCGCGGGCGCGGCGGCGCCGGGTCCATGTCGACCTTCTTGATGTGCTCCGGATAGGCGTATTGCGTGACCGAGATCTCCGAGGCGGTGGCGTGGCTGCCGTCCCGGTCGCCATAGAGTTCCTGGCTGATCTCTTTGACGGCCGGGAAGGCGAACCAGTTGGCCAGCTTGCAGCGGACATGCGGCTGATTGGGGCCGACGGCGAGGCTCTTCTCGGCATAGATCTCGCTGAAGGCCGCGGAGACGGTGGCGATGTTGCCGCCATGGCCGTTGAGGAAATAGAAGCGCTCAAACCCGTTGCGCGCCAGCGACAGCACGCTGTCCCGCACCACAGCCATCAAGGTCGAGGGCCGCAGGGCGATGGAACCCGGAAAGGCCAGGTGGTGCTGGGCCATGCCGATCGAGATGGTCGGGCCAACGATGCAGCCCAGGGTCTCCGCCGCCCGGTCGGCGATCACTTCGGGGCAGATGGCGTCGGTGCCGAACAGGCCGTTGGGCCCGTGCTGCTCGGTCGAGCCGATGGGGATGATGATGCCCCGGTTCCCGTTGAGGTAGGATTCCACCTCCATCCACGTCATCAACTGCAGTCGCATTCCACTCTCCTCGTCAAAGCTCGCCGTCTACCGGTCTTGCTTACTGATCCGCCTGAAGGGCCCGTTCGATCCAGTCGGCCACCGCCAGCGCCTTGGCGTCCTCGCCATAGCCCGTGACGATCTGCACGCCGAGCGGCAGACCCTGGTCGCCCGTGCCGGCCGGAATGGTCACGCAGGGCCAGCGCAGCAGCGTCCAGATCTTGTTGAACAGCGGGTCGCCGGTGAACTCGAGCCCCGCCGGCGCCTCGCCGGACGCCGGCACCGTCAGGATGGCGTCGATGCCGTCCAACCGCGCCGCCGCGTCGTTGCGGAAAGAGTCAGCGTCCGCCTGCAGCTTGTACAGATCGATATCGTCGATCTCGCGGCCGGCGGCGATGGTCTCGCGGTAGAAGTCGCTCAGCTTGTCGGCGTGGTTGTCGTATTCCCAGGCCAGCGCCCGCGCCGCCTCGGCGGTCATCAGCCGCATATGGACGTCGTCCATCTTCTCGAAGGCGGTCCAGTCGACCAGCCCGACGACGGAGGCTCCGGCGGTCTGCACAGCGATCCGCACCCGTTCCATCACGTCGACCGCGTCCTCCTCGATCCGGTCGGCGAAGGGAACGTGGAACGCCAGGCGCGGGGCCGACCCGTCGAAGCCGTCCAGCCTCGGCGCCGGTTCGCCGCGCAGGGCGTAGTCGAAATGGGCGATATCGGCGACCGAGCGGGCGAAGCCGCCGACGGTATCGAGATAGCGCGACAGTTCCTTCACCCCGCGCCGGTCGTGGGTTCCGAAAGTCGGCTTGAACCCGACCACGCCGCAATAGGCGGCCGGCCGGATGATCGAGCCCGCCGTCTGGGTTCCGAAGGCCAGCGGCACCATGAAATCGCCCACCGCCGCGGCCGACCCGCTGGAGGACCCGCCCGGCGTATGGTCGAGCCCGTGCGGGTTGCGGGTCTTGCCGGGATTGCGCCAGGCGAATTCCGTCGAGACGGTCTTGCCCATGATCACCCCGCCGGCCGCCCGGGTCCGCGCGACGACGGCGGCGTCCTCCTCAGGCTGATGGCCGATATAGATCGACGAGCCGTAGCCGGTCGGCATGTCGGCGGTCTCGACGATGTCCTTCACCGCCACCGGCAGCCCGCCGAGCGGCCCCGAGGCGGAGGAGGCCCGGGCGGCGTCGCGCGCCTGCTCGGCGTCGAGATGGATGAAGGCGCCGACCTCGCCGTCGCGCTCGGCCGCCCGTTCCAGGCAGGAGTCCATCAGCGCTTCCGGCGTCAGGCTTCCGCCTTCAATGGCGCGCAGGGCTTCCAGGGCACCGAGGCGATGCGGGGCAGTCGTCATGTCGGTCAGGCTCCCATCAGGTGGAGGACGATGTGGCGTCGGTGCGGATGTTCGCGATGCTCGTAGAGATAGACGCCCTGCCAGGTGCCGAGCACCGGCCGACCGCCGGCGACGGGGATGGTCAGGGTGGTCTGGGTCAGCGCGCTGCGGATATGGGCCGGCATGTCGTCCGGTCCTTCCGCGGCATGCCGGTAGAGGGTGGGATCCCAGGGCGCCAGCCGGGCGAAGAACCGGTCCAGATCGACGCGCACGTCCGGATCGGCGTTCTCCTGGATCAGCAGGGAGGCCGAGGTATGCCGCACGAAGACCGTGAGCAAACCGTCGGCGAGACCGGACTCGGTGACGAAGCTGCGGACCCGGTCGGTAATGTCGAACAGTCCGACGCCGGCGGTGGCGATGGTGATCTCGCTCAGCGCCTGCCGGGTCACCTCCGAGGCCGTGATCGCGCGCTCCCTCATCTCCGATACCGTTCCCACTCCATGCTGCAAAGCGGCCTCGCCCTTCCGGCTTGTTTGCGGTCCGGGCCGTCTCTAGCCTCGATCCACCGTATCCCGCCGGAGACCCGGATGCCACGCCACATCGCATACATGCCCAGGGATTTCGGCCAGACGCCGGCGACCGGGGAAGGCATCACCGGATGACGCGGCAGGAGGCCCTGACGGCCGGCCTGGACAGCCTGGCGGCCCGCGATCCGGACATCGCGGCTGCCCTCGCGGAGGCCGGCGCCCCCGAGCCGCGCATTCTCGAGCCCGGCTTCGCCGCCCTGATCCGCATCATCGTCGGCCAGCAGGTCTCGACCGCGTCGGCCGCGGCGATCCTGTCGCGGCTGACCGCGGCCGGCGGCCTAGACCCGGCGGTCTTCGCCGGTTTCGACGACGGCGACCTCGGGGCGATCGGGTTCTCGCGCGCCAAGATGCGCTACGGACGGGCGCTGGCGGAACGGGTGCTGGACGGTCGCCTGCCGCTCGAACGACTGGACGGTCTCGATCCGCAGGCGGCCCATGACGCGTTGATCGCCGTGCCCGGGATCGGCCGCTGGACCGCGGAGATCTACCGGATGTTCGCGCTGGGAGACCCGGACATCTTTCCCTCCGGCGACGTAGCGCTGCGCGAGGCCATCCGGATGCTGAAAGGGCTGGAGAGCCGCCCGGACATTCCCGGCTCAGACGCCTGGTCGGCGGCATGGACGCCGCACCGCAGCGCCGCCGCCCATCTGCTGTGGCGCCTGTATCGCATACGACGCGGGGTTGCAGTTCTCGGATCGGATCTGTGAGATATCCAATTGCGACCGCACGCTGCTGGCCGATATCCAGAGCGTCTGATAGGGTTGGATTTCAAACAAAGTCGCTGCAAATGCATTCGGAAGCCGGGGACGTGGACAGGAAAACGGAAATGCCGAACGGGGACCTGCGCCTTCGTGCCGGCCGGACGCCCGTGTCCGCCCCTCCCCGGAGAAGCGGACGCGCATGACCGTCGCCGACAATCCGCGCGCGAAAGTCGCCACCGATCCGACCTCGGTGTTTGACGCGATCGATGACGGCTTCCTGCAGCTCGACCGCGACGACCGGGTGGTCTGGTTCAGCGCGCCGGTGCTCTCGTTCTTCCCGCATCTCGCGGACCGCCTCGTCCCCGGTGCCGCATTCGCCACCCTGGTCGATCTGGACGTCACGGCGAAGCACGACACGGCGTACACGTCCGATGCCGAGACCTGGCGCAGCCGCCGGATGGCGGCCCATGCGCAGCCGCGCGGCCTGGTGGACGGCCGCCTGTCGACGGGCCGCTGGGTCCGGGTCTCGGATCACGCGACCGATGATGGCGGCCGGCTGATCCAGTATCGCGACGTCACCGAGGAGCGCCAGAACCTCGAGGAGACCGCCCGCTTCACCCTGTTTCTCCAAGGCACGCTGGAGACGATCAACCAGGGGATCTGCGCCTTCGACGAGGATTGGCGTCTGCTGAGCTGGAACTCGCATTTCTTCGACCTACTCGGCCTCCCGGCCAGCTATGCCAGCGTCGGCATGCCGCTGGCGGACATCATCCACCACCTGGCCGACCAGGGCGAATACGGGTCGGGCGATCCGGCGGAGCACGCCGACGAGATCCTGAAGATGATCCGCACCACCAAGGGGACGGTCTACGAGCGGCCCAACCGGGACGGGCGCCAGATGGAGGTTCGGATCCGGCCGATGCCCGATGCCGGCGTCGTCATCGTCTACGAGGACATCTCCGACCGCCAGGAGGCGCAACGCGCCCTGAAGCAGAGCGAAGAGCGCTACGCCCTGGCAGCGGCCGGCTCGAATGACGGGCTGTGGGACTGGGACCTGGCGACCAACTCGATCTATCTGTCGACCCGCTGGAAGCAGATGCTCGGCCATGTGGAGCAGGAGATCGGCGACGGCGCGGAGGAATGGTTCAGCCGCATCCATCCCGAGGACGTGCAGCGGGTCACCGCCCAGCTCGACGCCCATCTCAGCGGCGCGGTCGGCAACTTCGAGAGCGAGCACCGGGTGCGACACCGCGACGGCACCTATCGCTGGATGCTGATCCGCGGCCTCGGCGTCCGCGACGCCTCCGGCCACGCCTACCGCATCGCCGGCTCGATGACCGACATCACCGACCGCAAGCGTGTCGAGGAGCAGTCGATCCACGACGCCCTTCACGACAACCTGACCGGCCTGCCCAACCGCACCCTGTTCCTGGAGCGGGTGCGTCAGGCGCTCGCCCGCTTCCGCCGCAACCCGGCGGCCTGCTTCGGGGTGGTGTATCTCGACCTCGACCGCTTCAAGGTGGTCAACGAGAGCCTTGGCCATATCCACGGCGACGACCTGATCATCGCGGCCGCGCGGCGGCTGGAGCACAATCTGAAGTTCGGCGACACCGTCGCCCGGCTCGGCGGCGACGAGTTCGCCATGCTGCTGGAGGATGTCAGCGACAAGGGCGAATCGATCGGCGTCTGCGACATGCTGCAGAAGGCTCTGGCCTCGCCCTTCAGCCTGAGCGGCAAGGAGATCTTCACCACCGCCTCCATGGGGGCGGCCCATTCCAGCGAGGGCTACGGCCGGCCGGAGGACATCCTGCGCGACGCCGAACTGGCGATGTACAAGGCCAAGGAGCTCGGGAAGGCCCAGGCGGTCGCCTTCAACCCGAACATGCGGGGAACCACGGTCACCCCGCTGGACATGGAGACCGACCTGCGCCGGGCGATCGAGCGCGGCGAGCTGACCCTTCGGTTCCAGCCGATCGTGTCGCTGGGAACCGGGCGGATACAGGGCTTCGAGGCGCTGGCCCGCTGGACCCATTCCAAGCGCGGCGAGGTGCCGCCCTCCGACTTCATCCCGCTCGCCGAAGAGACCGGGATGATCGTCGAGATCGGCCAGTGGGTGCTCCGCACCGCCTGCGAGCAGACCGTGCGTTGGCGCGACAAGTTCCCCAAGGCGGAGCCGCTGGAGATCAGCGTCAACCTGTCGAGCCGGCAGTTCCACCAGTACGACCTAGTCCACATGGTGACCAACAGCCTGGAAGGCACGGGCATGGACCCGAGCTACCTGAAGCTGGAGATCACCGAGAGCGCGCTGATGGAGAACGCCCATCTCTCCGCCCAGATGCTCAGCGACCTGAAATCGCTGAAGATCCAGGTCTGCGTGGACGATTTCGGCACCGGCTACAGCTCGCTCAGCTACCTGCACACCTTCCCGATCGACACCCTGAAGATCGACAAATCCTTCGTGCAGGACATGGGCCGGAACCGGCACAACCTGGAGATCGTGCGGACGATCGCCCTGCTCGCGCAGAACCTGAGACTGGACGTGATCGCCGAAGGCGTCGAGACTCCCGAGCAGCTCGCCCAGTTGCGGGCCATCGGCTGCGGCTTCGCCCAGGGCTTTTTGTTCTCCCCGCCCCTGGACGTGGACGGAGTCGAGCGGCTACTGAGCGAGAACAGAAGCTGGTAGGGGCTCGACGCGATGCGCCGGTTCGATGTGTATTTTCTGCAGAAGCGTGATGCCGCCGGTTGGGAAACCGTCGAGCGGGCCCAGAGCGCGTCGGTCCTGATCGCCTCCATGATCCGGGAGTTCGACGGCGAGGAGAGCGCCGAACTACGGGTCGTCGGCGGCGACTGGAACGCCACCATCGGCGAATGGGAATTCAGCCAGATCTTCTTCGTCGACCGCGGTTCCATCGACCTGACCCTGGCCGAACCGACCGTCGGCGACGACGAGGAAGACGCGCCGAACGGCGGCGCCTGGAGCAGCGTCGAGCGCGAGGTGCCGGATTTGGCCGACGCGCCGGCCGGCGGCACCGGCGGGTCTTTCGCCGACGCGATCCATGCCGCCCGGCAGGACGCGGAGAAGCAGGAGCCCGAGAACGCGTACCTCGAGTCGGGCCTGACCGCCAGCGAGCCGCCGCCCTCCCGGCGCGGCGCGGCCTATGACGGCGACACCAGCAGCGAGGACCTGCGGTCGCTCGGCTTCCGGCACGGCCACCACGAGGCGGAGGAGCCGGTCGGGCCGCCGCCGGACTTCCGCCCCGAACCCCGACGCAGCGGGCGGGCCTTCTTCATGGTCGGCACCGTCATCATCGCCCTGATCCTGATCCTCGGCGCCGCCGCCGCCCTGATGGTCGCCTTCAAGGTCGATCCGGCCCCGCGCTATATCGAGATGCTGCGCGACTGGAAGCAGTCGGCGGTGGGCGGCGAGCCCGCCCCTCGGGCGGAAGCGGACAGCGTCATGCCACAGACCGCCGGCGAGACGCAGAGCCATGCCGGCGTGGCGCCGGATCTCCGCGGCCGGTGGTCGTCCGGCGACTGCGAGCAGGAATTTATCGCGTTCTCCGCCGACGGCTTCCAGGTGAAGGCGCCCGGCCGCGCCGCCTCGGTCGCCGTCCCGGTCGTGGAGACCCTGGAGGACGAGTACACTTGGTACATCCGCCGGTCCGACAGCCTGGTCGAGCATTTCCAGAAGCTCGGCGATGACGACATCCAGATGATCGGCGACACCACGCCCGTCGGGTTCACCCAACGGACCTCCGAGGTCTATTCCCGCTGTCCCGCCTGACGTCCCGACCGGCCCCCAAAGACCGCCCCCGAGGAGCAGCCCGCATCCAAGGACCGAACCTCCCAAAGGAGCAGTCCTCATGACCGTCCTGGACTGGCATGCGGCGCGCGGAACCCACCCCGATCTCGCCCTGCTGGACCGGGCACCAGAAAGCGCGGGCATCGACCTCGCCGCCGTCCGGCTCTACCGACGCGACCGGGTGCGCGGCCAGATGGCGCAGCGCGGGATCGACGCCCTGCTCCTGAGCGACGCGATCAACATCCGCTACGCCACCGGCACGCGGAACATGCAGGTCTTCACCAGCCGCAACCAGCCGTCGCGCTACCTGCTTCTGACCGGCGACCGCTCGATTCTCTATGAGTTCACCGGCGCCCTGCATCTCGGCGAGGGCTACGAGACCGTGGACGAGGTGCGGCCGAGCGCGACCGCCAGCTTCGTCGCCGCCGGCCCCGCGATCGCCGACCGGGAGCGGTCCTGGGCCCGGGAAATGGCGGCGACCCTGCGGGAGCTCTGCGGCCGGAACCCGGTGGTCGGCGTGGAGCGGCTGAACGCCGGCGCCGCCCTCGCGCTCGCCGCGGAAGGCATCCGGCTGGTCGATGCCCAGGAGCCGGTGGAGATGGCTCGCTGCATCAAGTCGACGGAGGAGATGAAGTGCGTTCGCGCCTCGCTGCGGGCGACGGAGGCCGCGGTGGCCGAGATGCGCGTCGCCATCCGTCCCGGCCAGACCGAGGCGGAGCTGTGGTCGGTGCTGCACCGGTCGGTCATCGCCGCCAACGCGGATTACTGCGAGACCCGCCTGCTGAACTCGGGCGAGCGCACAAACCCCTGGTTTCAGGAGACCTCCTCCAAGATCATCGAGCCGAATGAGCTGATCGCGCTGGATACCGACGTGGTCGGCTGCCACGGCTATTACAGCGACTTCTCCCGCACGTTTCACGCGGGGCCGGACAGGCCCACCGAGCATCAGCGCGCGCTGTACCGGACGGCCTACGACCAGGTGCGGCACAACATGGGGATCATCGCGCCGGGTCTGAGCTTCCGGGAGTATTCCGAGCGCGCCTGGGACATCCCGGACAAGTATGCCGACCATCGGTACTACCTGTCGGCCCATGGCTGCGGCATGTCCGGGGAGTATCCGTATCTCTACCACCGGGCCGATTTCCCGGATGCCGGCTATGACGGGGTGATCGAGCCCGGTATGACCCTCTGCGTGGAGAGCTTCATCGGCCATAACGACGGCGGCGAAGGGGTGAAACTGGAGCAGCAGATCCTGGTGACGGAGACCGGGATCGAGCTGCTCAGCGAATTTCCCTTCGAGGATGCGTTGCTGGCGTAACCCCGCCTCTCACGTCTTCCCGGCCTTGCGCCGGGACCCAGCCCACTGGGCGATGGAGCAGTCAAAGATTATCTCCGGACGTTCCGGCCGCCCCGCTCCTGGGTCCCGGATCAAGTCCGGGAAGAGGAATGGGGAAAGCGGGGCAGCTCAGAACAGCGAGCCCTGCTGCGGCTTCGGCGCCGCCGGGGCTTTGACCCGCACCGGCTCTACCAGTCCCGGGTCGTCGTTGCGCACATTCCCCACCCGCCGGTCCACCGGATAGGCTTCCACCCTTCCCGGATCGCAGGGGAGCATCAGTTGGCCCGCCGCCGCCTTGTCCGGTCCCATCCAGGTGGCGAAGGCGTCCCGGTCGAACAGCATCACCGGCATGCGGTGGTGGATATGGGCGATGCTCTCGGTCGCCTCGGTGGTCACGATGGTGAAGCTCTCCAGCGCGCTGCCCTCGCCCGTCCCCTCCCAGAGTTCCCAGAGCCCGGCGAAGCCGAAGGGCGCGCGGTCGCTGCGGACCACCCGGTAGGGCTGCTTCACCCCGCCCTCGGTGCGCCATTCGTAGAACCCGTCCGCCGGGATCACGCAGCGCCGGTAGCGGTAGGCACCGCGGAAGGCCGGCTTCTCGTCCACCGTCTCAGCCCGGGCGTTGATCATCTTCACGCCGATATCGATGTCCTTGGCCCAGGACGGCACCAGTCCCCAGCGCATCATCGCCAGCACCCGGCGGCCTCTCATCGGCCCCTCGTCCATCAGCTTGATCACCGGGGCCGCCTGGGTCGGCGCCATGTTCCAGCGCGGCTCCAGGTTCAGCCCGGTCTCCACGTCGAACAGATGGCGCATGGCCTCCGGTGCCGTGGTGATGCTGTAGCGGCCGCACATCGCTCGCCTGATCCTTCCTGCTGCCCCTTCTGCCGGCCCTCACGCCGCTTGGCGCGAACCGGCCCCGGCTTTACGATCTTCCAACCCAACCGCGAACCGGCGAGGCAGGCAATGGCGAAGTTCGGCATCGGACAGACAATGAAGCGGCTGGAGGATCAGCGCTTCCTCACCGGGACCGGCCAGTACACCGACGACGTTCCGATCGACGGCGTTCTCACCGCCTATGTCCTGCGCAGCCCGATCGCCCATGGCGACATCACCGCCCTGGACGTCTCCGCCGCCAAGACCGCGCCGGGGGTGAAACTGGTGCTGACCGGCGCCGACGTGGCCGCCGACGGGCTGAAGCCGATGCCCTGCGGCGCCCTGCTGAAGGGTAAGGACGGCCGGAAGGCGGTCGGCCCCGACTATCCCCTGCTGGTCGGCGACCGGGTCCGCCATGTGGGCGATGCGGTGGCGCTGATCGTGGCGGAGACCATGGACCAGGCGCGCGACGCCGCCGAACTGATCGAGATCGACTATGCCGAGTTGCCGGCCGTGCCGGGCCTGGCCGCGGTCGATAACGGCACGACGATCTGGGACGCCGCGCCGGGGAACCTTTGCCTGGACTGGGAGACCGGGGACGCCGAGGCGGTGGAGGCGGGTTTCGCCAGAGCCGCCAAGGTGGCCGAGCTGAAGCTGGTCAACAACCGGATCATCGTGAACTCGGTCGAGCCGCGCGGCGCCGCCGCAGTCGTGGATACCGCGACCGGCAACAGCACGCTCTACGTCTCCACCCAGGGGCCACACGGGGTGCGCGACGTGATCGCCGACGTGCTGAACATGGACGCAGCCACGATCCGCTGCGTGTCGCCGGACGTGGGCGGCGGCTTCGGCATGAAGATCTTCCCCTACCGCGAGCACGCCCTGGTGCTGTGGGCGGCGAGGAAACTGGGCCAGCCGGTGAAATGGATCTCCGACCGCAGCGAGGCCTTCGTCTCCGACACCCAGGGCCGCGACCACGTCTCCCACGCCAGGCTGGCGATGGACGAGACCGGCAAGTTTCTGGCGCTGTCGGTCGACACCAAGGCCGATCTCGGCGCCTATCTCTCGCTCTACGGACCCGCCATTCCGACCGTGGCCGGCTCAGGCATGCTGGCTGGGCTGTACACCACCCCGGCGATCCATGTCCGGGTGCGCAACTACTTCACCAACACCCTGCCGGTGGACGCCTATCGCGGCGCGGGGCGACCGGAGGCGGCCTATCTGGTCGAGCGGCTGGTCGACGTGGCGGCCAGGGTCGCCGACCTGCCGCGCGACGAGATCCGGCGGCGCAACTTCATTCCGGCCGACTCCATGCCGTTCACCACGGCGCTCGGCGAGACCTATGACAGCGGCGACTTCACCGCCCATCTGGACAAGGCGCTGGCCAAGGCGGACTGGGCCGGGATCGACGCCCGCAAGGCGGAGAGTGCGAAGGCGGGCAAGCTGCGCGGCATCGGCATCTCCACCTATGTGGAAGCCTGCGGCGGCGGTGGGCCGGAATGGTCCGACATGCGGATCGAGCCGGACGGCACCATCGTCGTCCCCATCGGCACCCGCTCCACCGGCCAGGGTCACGAGACCGCCTATACCCAGCTCGTGGCCGAGGCGTTCGGCGTCGACAACGAGATGGTGAAGGTGATCCAGGGTGACACCGCCGCCATCGAGAACGGCTCCGGCACCGACGGCTCGCGCTCCCTGCCGGCCGGCGGCTCGGCCCTGCACATGGCGATTCAGAGCGTGTCGGCCAAGGCGCGGATGCTGGCGGGCTACCTGCTGGAAGCCGCCGATGCGGACCTGGAGCTGGCCGACGGCAAATTCACCGTGGTCGGCACCGACAGGTCGATCACGCTGGGCGAACTCGCCACCGCCGCCAACGACCCGTCCCGGCTGCCGGAGGGCATCGAGCCAGGGCTGGAGGCCAAGGAGATGTACAAGCCCGCCGCCTCGACCTACCCGAACGGGACGCATGTCTGCGAAGTGGAAATCGATCCGGAGACGGGCAAGGTGAAACTGATCCAGTTCACCGTGGTCGACGATTTCGGCGAGGTGGTGAACCCGACCCTGCTGGAGGGCCAGGTCCATGGCGGCGTGGCCCAGGGCGTGGGCCAGGCGCTGTACGAACGCACCGTCTATGACGATAATGCCCAGCTCGTGACCGGGTCGCTGGTGGATTACTGCCTGCCGCGCTCGGTCGATGTCCCGCCGGTGAGCTTCTCGATGAGCCCGACACGCTGCGCCACCAACCCGCTCGGGGTGAAGGGCTGCGGCGAGGCCGGCGCCATCGGCGCGCCGCCGGCGGTGATCAACGCAATCCTGGATGCCCTGGCCCCGGCCGGCGTCACCGATATCGATATGCCGGCCACGCCCGACCGCATCTGGGCGGCGCTTCATGCGGCACGGCCGGCCGTAGCAGCGGAGTAGACTAAATGCCTTCAGTTACAGCGGTCGATCCGGCCAACCGGATCGCCCTGCTCGACGCCATTGCCGTCCTCACCCGCGAGGCGGGCAAGATCATCCTGCCCTATTACCGCTCCGACACCGCGGTGATCGACAAGATGGACGGCAGCCCGGTGACCGCCGCCGATCGGGCGGCCGACGCCCATATCGTGCCGGTGCTGAAGGCACTGACACCCGGAATCCCGGTGGTGGCCGAGGAGAGCGTGGAGGCCGGCGATATTCCCGACGTCTCCGGCGGCCGGTTCTGGCTCGTCGATCCGCTCGACGGCACCAAGGAGTTCATCAACAAGAGCACCGACTTCACCGTCAATATCGGCCTTATCTGGGACGGCGTGCCGGTGCTGGGTGCGTTGCATACACCGGTCGACGGCATGGTCTGGGGCGGCGTGCTCGGCGAAGGCGCCTGGGAAGAGGATACCGACGGCACCCGGACGGCGATCTCCGTGCGCGAACCCGGCCCGGACGGCCTGACCATCGTCGCCAGCCGCAGCCATCGCAATCCGGAGCTGGAAGCCTATATCGAGACCATGGATGTGAAGGAAAGCGTGTCGCGCGGCTCGGCACTCAAATTCTGCCTGGTGGCCAGGGGCGACGCCGATCTGTATCCGCGCACCGGCCCGACCATGGAGTGGGACACCGCGGCCGGTCACGCCGTGCTGCTCGCCGCCGGCGGGACCATGACCCGGTTCGACGGCACGCCGTTCGACTACGGCAAGCCGGATTTCCGCAACGGGCACTTCATCGCCCGGGGAGGGTGACCCATGCGGCGGACAGCCGTGACAGCCCTGGCCGTGCTCGCGCTGACCGCAGCGGGAGCACAGGCCGCCGACACCAAGGCGCCGCGCCATCCGATCTCGCAGGGCAAGCCGATCAGCGAGGTCGTCCCGCCGAAGCCGGCAGCGCCGCAGGCGGAGACCGCCAGGCCGACTGCGCCCAAGGAGCCGGTGGAGCGCAGTACGCGCCAGCCGACCCGGCCGGCCCGGATCCAGCCGAACCCGCCGCCGGAGCCGAGCAAGCCGATCGAAATGAACCAGCCGCAGATCCGCAAGGCGGACCCGCCGGCGCCGATCGGCACCATCGATCCCCGCCCCGGCACGATCAAGCGACATCCGGGCACGATCGAGACGAAATAGTCTACACTGGGCGCACCCGCCCCGCCGTCTCCACACAGTGCCCAGGTTTGGCTTCCGTGACCCGACCCGTATCGCCCCCGTCCGGCCTTGTCATTCCGACGGCCTATCGTGACGGCTACGCCAGAGCGCGCCAGATCGACCCGGATCTCGCCGACCGCTACATGGCCGCCACCGGGCTCGGAGATCCACAGGCGGACGCGGTGATGGCCGAACTGGCGCGGCATGATCCCGATGCCGGCCGGACCTGGATCACCCGGGGCATCGAGCACGGGCCGTCGGCCGTCGCCGATGCGCCGGAGATCCTGCGGGCCTTCTTCGCCGATATCGAGGCCGCGCCGCCCTGGGTCGATCCGGCGAGCTTCCTGCCCGGGTGCCGGGCCTTCCATCGCAATTCCGAGATGTTCATCGGCGCCTTCGTCGCCGCGGTCCTGATCGAGGGGTTCTCCACCCTGATCAGCCAGTCCTTCAACATCACCGGCCGCATCGTCGACCAGGGTGTCCGGCGGCTGAAGCAGAACAACCGCCAGCTCGTCGAGATCTTCCTGCCGGGCGGGTTGGACCGGGCCGGCGACGGCTGGAAGCTGTCGGTCCGTATCCGTCTGGTGCATGCCCGGATCAGACAGCTGCTGACGTCCTCCCCGGAATGGGACGAGGACGCCTGGGGCACGCCCCTGAGCGCGGCGCATATGGGGTTCGCCACGGCCGCCTTCTCCGGCCTGCTGCTGAAACGCGCCGCCATGCTGGGCGTGACCCTGAGCGACGAGGAGCGCGCCTCCTTCATGCAGGTGTGGCGCTATGCCGGGCACCTGATGGGCGTGCCCGACGACCTACTGTTCCGGTCGGAGGAGGATGCCCTGCGGCTGCACCGAATCGGCGCCCTGTGCGAGCCGCCGCCGACGCTGGAGTCGATCATCCTGGCCAACGGCCTGATCAACTCGGCCCCGATCGTCGCCGGCTTCGACGGCCCCCGGGCGAGGCGTGCGCTGGCCCGAAAGATCTACCGGATTTCCCGGGCCATGATCGGCGACGAGCTGGCCGATCAGCTCCGATATCCGGCGATGAACACCGTCGGCACCCTGACCGCGCTGCGGCTGAAGAACGGCGCGGAGCGGGCCCTGTTCCGGTTCGCCCCCTCCCTCGGCGCCCGACGCCGGGCGGGACAGTTCCAGACCATGCTGAACGTCTCGCTGTATAGCGACGAGGGGCCGCGCTACCGTCTGCCCGAGCATGCCCACGCCGAGAAGGACGGCCAGCTGTGACAGCCACGCCTGCGCCCCGCCCGCCGATCGCCCCGGTTCTCATCCTCAGCACCGGCCGCTGCGGATCGACGATGATCTCCGACCTGCTGAACCGGCATCCCGACATTCTCAGCCTGTCGGAATTCTTCGTGCCGCTCGGCCCGGAGGCCTTTACCCTCCGCCGGCCGGACGGCGAGCGCATGTGGAAGCTGCTGACCACCCAGAGCCCCGGGCTCCACGCCATGCTCAAGGACGGGCACGTGGTGGACGAGGCGCTGTATCCCTACGACGATCCGGGCGCGCGCTACCGGGCGGCGGACATGCCGCCAATCATCGCCGTCACCCTGCCGCACCTGACCGACACGCCGGAGGCGCTGCTGGATGCGCTGGAGCCCCGGGTCAGGGCCCGCCCCCGGATGCCCCTGGCGGATCAGTATCGGGCGCTGTTCGGCGATCTCGCGGCGAAGCTGGACCGGCGGGTCTGGGTCGAGCGGTCCGGCGGCACGCTGATGCACGCCGCCAAGCTGCTGCGGATGTTCCCCGAGGCGCGGGTGATCCATGTCTACCGGGACGGGCGCGACACCGCGATGTCGATGAGCCGGCACCATAACTTCCGGGTCCTGGTCGGCGCCATCAAGCGCTGCCGCCGGCTCGGTATCGACCCGCAGAAGGCCTTCCGCGCCGATCGCGGCAGTCCTCTCGACCCGCTGATCCAGCGCCTCGTGTTCTCGGTGCTCGATATCGACCGAACCGCCGCCCTGCCGACGCTGGAGGATTTCGGCCGGTTCTGGAGCGACCTGATCTTGGTCGGGCTGGAGAGTTTCGCGGGCCTGCCGCCGGAACGCCTGCTGAATATCCGGTTCGAGGAGGTGCAGGCAGCGCCGCGCGAGAAGCTGGACGAGCTGATCCGCTTCATCGACCCCTCGCTCGCGGATGCCGCCTGGCTCGACGAGGTGGCGGCGATCCCACGCCCGGCCCGCTCCAAGTTCCAGAGCCTGCCGGAGGATGTGCAGGCCGCCCTCGCCCGGGCCTGCGCATCGGGGCTCGAACGGCTGGGATACGCCCCATGACCCGCCCGGCCACCTGCCCGGCCGATCCGGTCCTGCGCGACGAGTTGCTGGCGATCTGCGCCCGCACCTTCCAGCGGCCCGAGCCCGATGGCAGCCTGCCGCGCCAGTTCCACCGCAAGACCCACGCCTGTCTTCGGGCGGTCCTGACGATCGACCCGCCCGACGACCCGGCCATCCGGCACGGACTGTTCGCCCGGCCCGGCCGCTACGAGGCCCTGGTGCGGTTTTCAAACTCCTTCTTCGCCGAGGACGACCGTCCGGATGCGCGCGGTCTGGCCCTGAAGGTCATGGGGGTCCCGGGTCCCGTCTGCGAGGGCGCTCCGCCCGGGCAGCAGGACTTCGTTCTGATGAATGCCGAGACCGGGCCGGCCCGGGACGCGGCGGAGGCGATGGCGCTGTTCCGCGCCCTGGACGGCATCCGGCGCGCCACTGCCCTCGCGGTCGTCGCCCCGCGCTATCTGATCCCCAAGTTCCGGCCGTGGCGCATGCGCTGGCGCTACCTGGCCTTCCTCTGCGCCTCCGGCCTGCAGCATCTGCGCGGCCACGACCTCGCCCAGCTGACCTATGGCAGCGTCACCCCCTACCGGTTGGGCGACGGTGCGATGAAGTTCGGACTGGTACCCGACACCACCGCCCTCTCGCGCCGACCGGCCGGGGGACAGGACCTCGCCGGCAAGCTTCAGTCGGTTCTCGACAATGGCCCGATCCGGTTCGACTTCCGGGTCCAGCCCCGTGTGCTGGACAGCGATCCGCTGGAGGATGTGCGCATCGCCTGGCGCAGCCCGTCGGTGACGGTGGGCCGGCTGGAAATTCCGCCCCAGGATGTCGGCGCGTCCATCGCACTAGGCGACCGCCTGACCTTCGCGCCGTGGAACTGCCTCGCCGCCCACGAGCCGCTCGGCTCGATCAACGCCCTGCGGCGCTCGGCCTATGCCGCGTCCGCAGCGAACCGGGGCGCCCAGGCCGCGGCTCCCCGAGAGGCCGTGTCTTGAACGCGCGGCCACCGTCCCGGACGGCCGGGGAGGAGAACTTCCCGGTCGGCTCCCTGCTGATCGCCGCGGAGCTCCGGCCGGCGGTCGCCCGCTTCTATCGGGTGGCGCGGACCGCGGACGACATCGCCGACGATCCGGACCTGAGCGCCGAGGAAAAGCTGGTCCGGCTCGACCGGGTCGAGGCCGAGCTGGACCGGCATCCCGACAGGGCAGCGACCGGCCACCTTCGGCAGCTCCTGAAAGCCTTCCGCCGGGATGCGGTTCAGCCGCGCTGCGCCGATTGGGATGCCCTCGCCGAGTATTGCGCCGATTCCGCCAACCCGGTCGGCCGCTTCCTGCTCGATCTGCACGGCGAGGACCCGGCCGGCTATCCGGCGTCAGACGCCCTATGCACCGCGCTGCAGGTGCTCAACCACCTGCAGGATTGCGGCGACGACTACCGGGCGCTCGACCGCATCTACCTTCCGTCCGACTGGCTGGCCCAGGAGGCGGTGGCGGAGACGGCGCTGGCCGGCGGCAGGACGACCCCCGCGCTGCGCCGGGTGATCGACCGCTGCCTGGCGGAGGTGGACGACCTGCTGGCGGCGGCGGCACCCCTCCCCCTGCGACTGCGCTCCACCCGGCTGGCGCTGGAGGCGGCTGCGATCCTGGCGCTCGCCCGGGCGCTGGCAGAGCGGCTGAAACGGCGCGATCCGCTGGCCGGACGGGTGCAACTCTCGCGCCCCGCCATGTTTGCCGTCGGCCTGTCCGCCGCGGCCGCCTGTTTGTGGCGCCGGCTGTTCGTGCCCCGCTCGCACGGTCGCAGGCACCCGGCATGAGTGCCCTGGCCCTCGACGATCCCGGCGCGCAGGCCGAGGCGGAAGCCGTGGTCCGCGCCTCTGGCTCCTCGTTCCGCTGGGGCATGCGCATCCTGCCGCCGGAGCGCCGCCGCGCCATGTACGCGGTCTACGCCTTCTGCCGCATCATCGACGACATCGCGGACGAGCCGGGCGATCTCGGCGACCGGCAGGCCCGGCTGGACGCGTGGCGCGACGAAATCGGCCGGCTCTATGCCGGCGACACGCTGCGCGAGCCGATCGCCCGCGCCTTGCTCCCGGCGGTACGGCGCTACCGCCTTCCCCGGGCGGAGTTCGACGCCCTGATCGACGGCATGGAGACCGACCTTCAGGGCCGCAACGTGGCACCCGACAAAACCGAACTGGCGCTGTACTGCCGCCGGGTCGCCGGGGCGGTCGGGCTGCTGTCCATGCGGTGTTTCGGCGCCGAGGAGCCGGAGGCGGACGCCGCCGCCGTCGCCCTGGGCGAAGCGATGCAGATCACCAACATCCTGCGCGACCTGGGCGAGGATGCGGCCGATGGCAGGCTGTACCTGCCGCGCGAGCTGCTGGAACGCCATGGCATCGCCGCCCGCGACCCGGAGAGTGTGATCGACGATCCCCGGGTCGCCGATGTCTGCCGCGACCTCGCGGCACTGGCCCGAGGACGCTACGCCGAGGCGCGGGCCCTGATGGCGCAGTGCGACCGGCGCGCCATGCGCTCGGCCGTGGTGATGATGGAAGGGTACGAGGCACTTCTCGACCGGATGGAGACCGGCGGATGGCGTGAGCCGCGCCGCCGCGTCTCGCTCACCCCATGGCGCCGGCTCGTGCTGCTGCGCCATCTGTTCCGGTGAGCCGCGGGCGGTGAGCGCGGGAACGGTCCATGTGGTCGGCGCCGGGCTGGCGGGACTGGCCACCGCCCTGTCGCTCAGCGCGGCCGGCCGGACCGTCGTGCTGCACGAGGCCGCGGGCCACGCGGGCGGGCGCTGCCGGTCGTATGTCGACAGCCAGCTTGGCTGCCGGATCGACAACGGCAACCACCTGCTGCTGTCGGCCAACCGAGCGGCGCTGGCGTATCTGGAGGAAATCGGCGCCGGCGGATCCCTCGTCGCCGGCGATGCCGCCTTCCCGTTCCAAGACATTGCACGCGGCAGCAACTGGACCGTGCGGCCCGGCGAGGGCGGGCTTTGGCGACGGCTGAGCGCGCCGATGCGTCAGGTGCCGGGTGCCAGATCGTCGAACATATTCGGCCTGCTGCGGCTGGCGATGGCCGGCCCGCGCACGACGGTGATGCAGGCCCTCGGTCCCGGCGCCCTTATGGAGCGGTTCTGGCGGCCGCTGACCGTGGCCGTGCTGAACGCCGAGCCGGAGGTTGCCTCCGCCCGGCTGCTGCGGTCGGTACTGCGCGAGGTACTGACCACCGGCGAAGCGACGCCGCTGACGGCGCGCGACGGGCTGAGCGAGAGCTTCGTCGACCCGGCCCTGGCGGCGCTTGCCGGACGCGGCGTGACGCTCGGGTTCGGTCGCCGACTGCGGTCGATCAAGCGGGCGGCCCGGCGTGTCGCATCCCTGAATTTTCCGGACGGGACCGTGGATCTTGGACCGGACGACGCAGTGGTCCTCGCCGTCCCGCCGCAGGTCGCGGCCGACCTCCTGCCGGACCTCGTTGTGCCGGAGACCTCGTCGGCCATCGTGAACGCCCACTTCCAGCTCGACGCGCCGGCTCGCCTGTCCGGCGGTGGGCATCTTGTGGGGCTGACCGGCGGCACGGCCCAGTGGGTCTTCCTGCGCGGCAGCATCGCCAGTGTCACGGTCAGCGCCGCCGACGCCCTGCTGGAGCGGTCCGGCGAAGACCTGCTGGCGATGCTGTGGCGCGATATCGCCCCAGTACTCGGGCTGGTCGGTCGAGTGCAGCCACCGGGTCGCCTGGTGAAGGAGAAGCGCGCCACCTTCCGCCAGGACCCGGCCTCGCTCGCCCGGCGCCCCTCCGCCCGCACGGCGTGGGACAATCTGGCGCTGGCGGGCGACTGGACCGATACCGGCCTGCCGGCGACCATCGAGGGCGCCATCCGCTCGGGACGGGAGGCGGCGAAGCTGCTGACCATCAACGCAACAGCCTAACCTCGTCACGCCGACGCCTCGGCCCGGCACAGGGCCGGGCAGTGGCAAATCGGAGGGTGCCCGTCAGGCCTCCGCCGCTACCGCGCGGATCGCGGCGATGGCGAACTCGATGTCCGGATCCTCGATGCCGAGATAGGTCACGGCCCGCAGCATGGTCGGCTGCACCGCGCTGATCTTCACCTCGTGTTCGGCCATCAGACGGCGCGAGAACTCCGGGGCACTCACCCCGGTGCCGGACACGTCGAAGAACACCATGTTGGTCTCCACCGAAGCCGGATCGACCGAGATGCCGTCCACGTCCTCGATGCCCTCGGCCAGCCGGCGCGCCCGGGCATGGTCGTCGCCCAGCCGCTCCACATGGTGGTCGAGCGCGTAGATGCCCGCCGCCGCGACGATGCCCGACTGGCGCAGCGCGCCCCCGAACTGATGCTTGAACCGCCAGCATTCCTCGATGAAATCCCGCTCGCCGGCCAGAACCCCGCCGATCGGGCAGCCCAGCCCCTTGGACAGGTCGATCCAGGCGCTGTCGCAGGTGCCGGCGAACTGGGCGAAGGAGATGCCCGAGGCGACCACCGCGTTCGGCAGCCGGGCGCCGTCCATATGCATTCTCATGCCGTGCTTGCGGGCGGCCCCGGAGACGCCCTTCAGGGTGTCGAGCGGCCAGATCGTGCCGCCGGCCATGTTGGCGGTGTTCTCCACCGAGACCAGCTTCTGGCGCGGCATGTGGCGCGACTTCGGGCGGATCACCGCCTCCACCTGATCGGCGGTGAACCAGCCCTTGGTGCCCGTGATCGTGCGGGTCATCACCCCGGCGAGCGCGCCGGGGCCGCCGACCTCGTAATGCAGGGCGTGGCTGTTCTCCTCCAGGATGATCTCGTCGCCATGGTCGCACCACACGCGGTAGGAGATCTCGTTGCACATGGTGCCGCTCGGCAGGAACACGGCCGCCTCCTTGCCGAGCAGTTCCGCCACCTTCTCCTGCAGGCGGATGGCGGTGGGATCCTCGCCGGCTTGCTCGTCGCCGACCTCCGCCTCGTAGATCGCCTTGCGCATGCCCTCGGTCGGACGGGTGGCGGTATCGCTGTGCAGGTTGACGCGGGGCTGGGCGGTCGGGTTGGACGAGACCATGGGAGGCTCCGGATGTTGACGGCTGGACGTTGCGAAACGTCGGGGGCGTCCACACTTTAAAGCGGTGACCGAGTGAGGAGAAAGACCGGATGTCCGACACCCACGCGATGCAGCGCCGCAACCTGCCGTTCAAACTCTCCGCCCCGGAGAACGACAAGCTGGCCGTGCACGTGATCTACGCGCTGTATGCGGCGAACCTGATCTTCCAGATCCCGATCGTGATCGCGGTGATCATCGCCTACCTCAAGCGCGGGGACGTCGAGGGCACCTATCTGGAAACCCATGTCCGCTGGCAGATCCGGACCTTCTGGCTGTGGCTGCTGATGACCGTCGTCGGCGGCCTCACCTGGTGGGTGTTCGGGCTCGGCTTCCTGCTCGTCGGCTTCGCCTATCTCTGGCTGATCTACCGGGTGGTGAAGGGCTGGCTGAAGCTGTCCAACGAAGAGCCGATCGTCGGCGCGGGAGACTTCTTCTGATCCACCGAGACTGACGACATTCGCGGGGCGGGAGACCGGAAACGACCGACAGGAGGCACCCATGCCCGTCGAGATCCACCGCGATATGGCCGAGGTGAAGCCCGACTTCACCATCGACCAGCGCTGGGACGCCTATACCGACGAGGAGCACGCCACCTGGCGTGTCCTGGCCGAGCGTCAGGTGCCGCTGCTGAAGGACCGGGTCGTGCCGGAGTTTCTCGCCCATGTGGACGCGCTCAGCATGGGCGACGCACAGAGCGGCGGGGGCGGCGTGCCCGACTTCCGCCGTCTGAACGAGGTTCTGGAGAAGGAGACCGGTTGGACCGTGGTCGCCGTTCCCGGCCTGGTGCCCGACGCGGTGTTCTTCGACCACCTGGCCAACCGCCGCTTCCCGGCGACCTGTTTCATCCGCGCCATGGACGAACTGGACTACCTGGAGGAGCCGGACGTCTTCCACGACGTCTTCGGCCATGTGCCGCTGCTGCTCGACCCGGTCTATGCCGACTACATGCAGGAATACGGAAAGGGCGGGCTTAAGGCCGACGGGCAGGGCGCCCTGCGACGGCTGGCCCGGCTGTACTGGTATACGGTGGAGTTCGGCCTGACCCGGTCCGAGGACGGGTTGCGGATCTTCGGGGCCGGCATCGCGTCGTCGAAGGGCGAGACCATGTTCGCCCTGGACGATCCCTCCCCCGACCGCCTCGGCTTCGACCTGGAACGGGTGATGCGCACCGACTACCGGATCGACGATTTCCAGGAGACCTATTTCGTCATCGACGGATTCGAGGCCCTGCGCCGGGCGACCGAGGCCGATTTCACCCCGATCTATGCCCGCCTGGACGGCACGGACGACCTGGCACCCGGTGACGTGCTGGACACCGACACCGTCCTGCACCGCGGCACCGGCACGTACCACCAGGGCAAGGGCCGGGCGACCGCCTGAGTCTCAGACGTTGCTGTCGGGGAAGCTCGCCTTCTTCTTCGCCATGAACTCGATCAGCGCCTCCTCCACCGCCGGGTCGAGCGCCGGCGGCTCGTACTCCGCCAGGGTCTTCTTCACCAGTGCGGCGGAGCGCTGATAGGTGTCCCGGCTGCCTTCGGACTCCCACTGCTCGAAGGTCGTGTTGTCGGCGATCGAGGAGCGGTAGAACGCCTTCTCGAAATTGGCCTGGGTATGGGTGCAGCCGAGGAAGTGGGCGCCGGGTCCGACCTCGCGGATCGCGTCCATCGCCTGGCCGTTCTCCGACAGATCCACGCCCTCCAGCATGGTGCGCATCATGGCGCACTGGTCGGCGTCCATCATGAACTTCTCGTAGGAGCTGACCAGCCCGCCCTCGAGCCAGCCGGCGGCGTGCAGGACGAAGTTCACCCCGCCCATCACCGTCGGCAGCAGAGTGTTGGCACTCTCGAACGCCGCCTGGGCGTCCGGCACCTTGGAGCCGCAGAGCGACCCGCCGGAGCGGAACGGCACGTTGAGCCGCCGCGCGAGCTGGGCGCAGCCGTACAGCACCAGGGCCGGCTCCGGCGTGCCGAAGGTCGGCGCCCCCGACTGCATGGAAATCGACGACGCGAAGCTGCCGAAGATGACCGGCGCGCCGGGACGGCAGAGCTGGGCGAAGGCCATGCCGGCCATCGCCTCGGCCAGGGTCTGGGCCAGCGTGCCGGCCACCGTCACCGGCGACATGGCGCCCGCCAGGATGAAAGGCGTGGTGATGACCGCCTGGTTCGCACGCGCGTAGTTCTTCAGCGCGCCGAGCATGGTGGCGTCCCAGGTCATCGGCGAGTTGGCGTTGATCAGCGAGACCAGCACCGTGTTGCTGTCGAGGAAGTCGGCGCCGAAGACGATCTTCGCCATCTCCAGCGTGTCCAGCGCGCGGTCCGGATGGGTCACCGAGCCCATGAAGGGTTTGTCGGAGTATTTGATATGGGCGTAGACCATGTCGAAGTGCCGCTTGTTCACCGGCAGGTCGACCGGCTCGCACACGGTGCCGCCGGAATGGTGCATGCCGGGATGGGCATAGGCGAGCTTCACGAAGTTGTTGAAATCCTCGATCGTCGCGTAGCGCCGGCCGCCGTCGATGTCGCTGACGAAGGGCGGGCCGTAGACCGGCGCGAAGACCGTGTTGCCGCCGCCGATCTCAACCGAGCGCTCCGGATTGCGGGCATGCTGGGTGAAGGTCGCCGGCGCGGTCCTGATCAGCTCGCGGGCCAGACCGCGCGGAACATGCACCCGCTCGCCGTCCACATCGGCACCGGCGTCGCGCCACATGGCCAGCGCCTCGGTGTCGTCGCGGAACTCGATGCCGATCTCCTCCAGGATGGTCTCGGCATTGGCCTCGATGATCTCCAGACCTTCCTGCGACAGCACGTCGAAGGTCCCGACATTGCGGGTTATGAAGGGGGTATAGACGGTCGAGGGACGCCCCCGGGCGGCCCGGCGCGCATCCCGCCCGCCGCCGCCGGACCGGCCCCGGCGCTCGCGGCGGCCGCCGGCGTCTGCACCGGCCTCCGCCACCGTCTCCGCTCCCACAGTCTCGGCCAGATCGTTGCTCATGGTCCGCCTCCAACGCCGTACGACACGACGATGATGCGCCCCCGACACGATCGTTCTTCGCCGGGCGCGACAGGAAAGCGTCGGAGTCGGACAACGCCGCCCTCCTCGCTCCGGGTTTCGTGACTTGCCCGCGCCGGCGGCCGATCCCATACTTTTCCCATAATCGACACAGGGCGGAAGGCGTCCCGTCGGATCCGCCCGAGGGAGGTCCCATGGGCATGCACCGACCCACGCTTCTCGCCGCACGATCTGCTGCCGCCGCGCTCGCCGTTCTGGTCGCGGCATCAGGCACCGCCGCTGCGGCCCCCGAAACCGCCATGCCGCCCCAGGTGCTCGGCCTGGTCGCCCATCACGCCCCGGTGCCGCTGACCTGCGAGGGCGACACCTGCCAGGCCCTGGTCTCGTCCTTCTGCCTGCAGGAGCACCGCCCGCCGCCCGGCGCCGGCCAGGCCTACCAGACCGCCGGCTCGGGCGACGTGACCCTGCTGGTGCGCAAGACCGACGGCAGCACCCGCGAGTTCTCCGCCGCCGGCCTGCTGACCTATGTCAGCGACGGGCATTTCACCCGCACCCGGATCGCCATGGACAGCGCCCGGCTCGTCTCGCTCGACGCGACGGAGGTTTCCGTCCGGATCGCGCCGATGGTGTCTCTGGTGCCGGTGACCGACGCACCGATCCCGGCCGACCTGGCCGCGCGGGACAAGGAGACCGCCTATGGCGAGGCGCGCTTCACCGCGTCCGACTTCTTCCATGCGGGCAAGACCCGCCCCGACGCGGCCGTCACCCTCACGCGGATGATCAATGCCCTGCCCGCCACCGTGTCCGGCGGTGTCGATCCGCGCGCGGTCGACCCGTTCAAGCGGGCAGCCCTGTGGAGCAGCGTGGCCGACTCCGGCGGTCTGGCCGGACTGTCCGACGACGGAATCGCCCGCGCCAGAAGCGAGCTCGACCGCTGCGGACAGTTCGCCGAGATGGGCTTCAAACTGACCCTGCGCGGCTGCCTGGAAGGCGCCCATGACCGCACCATGCGCGAGGTGAACGACGAACTGTGGGAGGCGGAGGTCGGGTATTAAATATTCGTAGAGCCGCGCCCAACCCTGCCTATCCTCCAGGCCGACATCGCCGCCCGAGCGGGCCTGGAGGAAGAATGAGGATCCTTGTCACCGGCAGCACCGGCCATCTCGGCGAGGGGTTGATGCGCCTGCTTGCCGACGGGCCACACGAGGCGGTCGGGCTCGACATCAAGGCCGGACCTTACACGGACATCGTCGGCTCCATCGCCGACCCGCAGGTCGTGGCCGACGCGATGCGGGGCGCGGACGCCGTCCTGCACACCGCCACCCTGCACAAGCCCCATGTGGGCACCCATTCCCGACAGGATTTCGTCGACACCAACATCACCGGTACCCTCACCCTGCTGGAAGAGGCGGTGCGCGTCGGCGTCTCCGGCTTCGTCTTCACCAGCACCACCAGCGCCTTCGGCGGCGCCCTCACCCCGGCCTCTGGCGAGCCGGCGACCTGGATCGACGAGACCGTGCGCGGGGCGCCGAAGAACATTTACGGGGTCACCAAGACGGCGGCCGAGGACCTGTGCGAGCTGTTCCACCGACGCCACGGCCTGCCCTGTCTGGTCCTGCGCACCTCCCGCTTCTTTCCGGAAGAGGACGACAACCGGGAGCGCCGGGCCCTCTACGCCGACGCCAATGCCAAGGCCAACGAGTTCCTGTTCCGCCGGGTCGATCTGGCCGACGCCGCCGACGCGCATCTGCGCGCTCTGGACCGCGCGGCGGAGATCGGGTTCGGGCGCTACATCGTCAGCGCGACGACGCCGTTCACACAATCGGACCTGCCGGCATTGCGCGCGGCCCCCGCAGACGTCGTCGGCCGGCTGTTCCCGGAGTTCGGGGAGGTCTATGCCCGGCTCGACTACCGGATGTTCGCTGAGATCGACCGGGTCTACGACAACGCCATGGCCCAACGGGACCTCGGATGGCAGCCGGATTACGACTTCGCCCGCGTGCTCGCGCAACTCTCCCGGGGCGAGCCGATCGGCAGCCCGCTCGCCCGGGACGTCGGCAGCAAGGGCTATCACGACACGGTCTTCTCGGACGGCCCCTATCCGGTGGAGTGAGCCGCACGGACACGCATTACGCGTGTTGATTGACAGACCGCGCGATCTATCGTTAGACTTATCGAACGACTGAGGTCCACCCTGGGCTTCCTCCGTCCCGTTGCGGACATGTCGCAAGAGCCGCGGTCCCCCTACCGCGGCTCTTTTTTTTCAGGCGATCGGCGGCTTCTCGAACAGCCCGAGCACCACGGCCACGTGGTCTCCGTCGAAGTTATGCGCCATGTTGCGCATCTTCTCGCCGGCGGTGGCGCCCATCAGGATGTCGCCCGCCTGCAAGGGGGCCGGCTCCCCGGTCTCCGCCCGCCGCCGCGCCTCCTCGCGCCGCTTCACCGATCCGGCCTTCGCCTCCTCGGTGTAGTCGCGCACGTCCACCGTGCGGAACCCGGCGGCCTCGCACAGGGCCTGCATCTCCCGGGGCGCGATCAGGTGGCTGAGCGCCGGCCGTTCAGCCCAGGGCGTGGGGTAACGCGGCTCCCCGCCCGGTCCCAGGGCGATGTCGTAGAAGCAGAACCGCCCGCCCGGCTTCAGCAGCCGGAACGCCTCGCGGTACACGCCCGCCTTGTCCGGAATGTTCATGCAGGCGTGCAGGGTCGTGACCACGTCGAAGACGCCGTCGCCGAGGCCGGTGGCGGTCGCGTCGCCCTCGACCACGGTGATGCGGTCCGACAGCCCGACCATCCCATTGATGGCTTCCGCCGCCGCGCAGAAGCTCGGCGTCAGATCGACCGCCGTCACCCGCGCGCCGACCGTATCGGCGAAGATCCGGGCAGAGCCGCCCAGGCCCGAGCCGAGATCGGCAACCTGCATTCCCGCGGTCATGCCGGTCGCGGCGATGACGTCCTCGGTTCCGGTCTCGCCGCGCATGTGCATCTGGTCGAGCGCCGAGAAATCGGCCCGGCCAGGTTCCGTGATGCCGTGCTCCGCGAGGCGGGCGACAAGCTGCTCGACCAGGCCGCTGCGCTCGTAATGCTCGGCGACGCCGCTCATCGGCTCAGCCCCAGAGGGCCGGTTCCGGCGGCATCACCGTGCTGCCGTTGTAGGTCATGCACGGGTCGCGGTCCTTGGCCAGCAGCAGCGGCGCGTCCAGGTCGACCAGTTCGGCGCCCTGGGAGACGATCATCCCCGGCGCCATGGCGAGCGAGGTGCCGACCATGCAGCCGACCATCACCCGGAACCCGCGCTTCTCGGCCTCCGCCTTCAACCGCATCGCCTCGGTCAGCCCGCCGGTCTTGTCGAGCTTGATGTTGACCATGTCGTACTTGCCCTCCAGCCCGTCGAGGGTGGCCGTGTCGTGGCAGCTCTCGTCGGCGCAGACCGCCGTCGCCCGGGGCGCGCCGATCAGCGCGGCATCGTCGCCGGCCGGCAGCGGCTGCTCGATCATCGTCACCCCGAGGGCCGCCAGTTTCGGCGCGATCTCCAGGTAGCTGTCGATGGTCCAGGCCTCGTTGGCGTCGACCACCAGGTCCACGCCCGGCGCGTTCTCCCGAATCTTCGTGACCCGGGCCAGATCCTCGCCGTCGCCGGTCATCTTCAGCTTCAGCCGGGGCCGGTGGGAGTTCTCCCGGGCCGCCGCCCCCATGGCATCCGGCGTGTCCACCGACAAGGTGTAGACCGTCGTCACCGGCTTCGGGGCGCTGGCCAGACCGGCGAGCTTCCAGGCCGGCAGGCCCTTGCTCTTCGCCTCCAGGTCCCACAGGGCGCAGTCGACGGCGTTGCGCGCCGCGCCCGCCGGCAAGGCATCGAGCAGGGCGGTGCGGTCCATGCCGTCGGCGATCGCCTCGGCGACGCTCTGAATCTGCCCGATCACGCTGTCGATCGACTCGCCGTAGCGGGTATAGGGCACACACTCGCCGCGGCCGACCATCTCGCCGTCGTTGATCGTCACCAGAACCACCTCCGCTTCGGTGCGCGCGCCCCTGGAAATGCGGAACACTCCACGGATCGGCCAGCTTTCGCGGGCGACGGCGAGCATGCGGGACATGGAATTCTCCTTGGATCGGATGACGATGGTGGTCGGACGGCGCGGCGGCCGCCTGTTTGGCCGCCTATTTGACGGTGAGCTTGGCGATCTGGACGTTGACGATGGAGTCCGGTCCGACCAGCTCGCGCAGCAGTCGCCAGGCATTGTTGCGCACGTTCTGGATTCCGTCATAGCCGTTCAGTTGCTGCGGCGTCAGGCTCGACAGATAGACGATCAGGGCATCGCGGATCCGCGGCTCCTGGGCCTGCACCGCCTGCACCGCCCCTTCGTTGGGAAGCTCGACGGTCAGGCTGAGCAGCAGGAACACCGGATAGCCGGTGTTGGAGCGCAGGTTGACCACGAACTCGTCCAGCGTGTGGAATACCGCGCCGACCGGGCTCGGCTTGGCGGCCGACGGCGCGGTGTTGGCGATCCGCTCCATCTCCGCCTTCTGCTCGGCGGTCATCTCCGGCTCGGGCTGCCCGCCGAAACCCGGAATCAGCCCGGCAACGAAGGCGCCGGCGCCGGCACCGATCAGCAGCAGCAGAGGCAACAGGACGAACAGAAGAAGCTTCTTCATGGCAACGCGGCTCTCGCCCTCGTCCGGTTCCGCAGGAAATACGAGGCAAACACTTTCAAATCCTATATAATCACGGATCGCAAGCCGACACGAGGATGATCGTCCCCCGAGCGCCATGGTGAAGCCGGCCGAAAGTGACTGGAACAGGTTCGCGCGGGCTCAGCCCAGCGTGAGCGACCGGGAGCGCGCTCCCGGCGTGGCGGCGCGGGCGGAGTCCTTCATCATCGAGCGGGCGGGCGAGAACCTGATCCTCAAGATCAAGCGCGAGGACGGCCGGGTGGCGCTGGTCGAGCTGACGCCGGATACCGCCTTCTATCTGCGCGAATATCTGTCCAACGCCCTGGCGACCCTCGGGATGCCGGAGGATCCCTAAGGCCAATCCGCACGACCGGCTCGGATTGCTCTAAGCGGGTTCCGCGCCGGTGAGGCACCAGGCTTCGGCGGCGGCCGGATCGGTGAACACGCGCTGCGCGGTCTCGGTGTCTTCCGACAGATCCAGGAACAGCTTCATGATCGCCTGCTCGATGGAGCCGGCGACCACGACCGCGACCCGTTCGGAGCCGCGCCTGGGCGCGAAGCTGGCACGCGCCTCGCTGGTCCGGCGCAGGACGTCGATGTCGATCTGCGAGAACTCCAGCCCGGTGACGTCCCAGATGGCGTGGGTCGGCCCGACGCTCTGGCGGATCCGCACCACCTCCCCCATCGCCTGCCGGAAGTCGTCGACGGCGAAGTCCCCGGAGAGCGTGACCCGGACCAGCCCATCGGGCTCACTGTAGGTAACCCCGTCGATCATCGCCGTCCCGCCGCGGATATCCCGACCCTCAGCGGCCGATCGCGTAGCCCTGCATGCCGCGCGGATTGGCACCCGCCTTCAGCATCCGGCCGTCCTTCACGGCGGCGCTGAGCCGGCCTTCCGACCAGTCCTCGCCAACCTGGACGTCATGGCCGCGGCGCTGGAGTTCCTTCACGGTCGCCTCGGGGAAGCGTCCCTCCAGCACCAGCTTGCCGGGCTTGCGGCCGCGCGGCCAGAACGAGCTCGGGAAATGCTCGCTGTGGAATGCCGGGCAGTCGATCGATTCCTGCAGGTTCATGCCATGCTCGGCGTGGTGCAGGAACATCAGGGTCTGCCACTGGTCCTGCTGGTCGCCGCCCGGGGTGCCGAAGGCCATGTAGGGCTCGCCGTCGCGCAGGGCGAAGCTCGGCGACAGGGTGGTGCGCGGCCGGCGCTTCGGGCCCAGGGCCGAGGGGGAGCGCTCGTCCAGCCAGAACATCTGCGCCCGGTTGCCCATGCAGAAGCCGAGCTCCGGAATGATCGGCGAGGACTGCAGCCAGCCGCCGCTCGGCGTGGCGGAGAACATGTTGCCGTCCTTGTCGATCACGTCGATATGGACGGTGTCGCCCTTCATCGCGCCGCTCTTCGACACGGTCGGCTCGCCGATGCCCATCCGCTCCATCTCGCGCGGGTCCAGCGCCACGTCGACGCCCAGGGCGGCGTCGATCGAGCCGAGATAGCCGTCGATCGAGCCCGGCCGCAGGTCCATGGAGGCCTCGCCGGTGATCAGCTTGCGCCGCTCGGCATTGTATTCCGGCGACAGCAGGGTCTGCATCGGGATGTCGACGAAGTCCGGATCGCCGTAGAACGCCTCGCGGTCGGCCATGGCGAGCTTGATCGCCTCGATCACCGCGTGGACGAAGTCCGGCCCCTTGGGATCCATGTCGCCGACCCCCATTCCGTCGAGCAGGGCGAGCTGCTGGAGCATGGACGGCCCCTGGGACCACGGCCCGCACTTGGCCACGGTATAGCGGCCCCACTGATAGGTGGCCGGTTCCTCGTAATGGGATTCCCAGCCCGCCAGGTCGTCGGCGGTCAGCAGGCCGAGATGGCGCTTGCCGGTGACGTCCATCATCGGCGCGGCGTGGAAATAGGCGTCGATCGCCTCGGCCACCCAGCCGCGGTACCAGATGTCGCGCGCCCGGTCGATCACCGCCTCGCGCGACCCGCCGCCGGCCTCGGCCTCCTTGACGATGCGGGCATAGGTCTCGCCCATCTTCGGGTTGGCGAACAGGCTGCCCGGCGCCGGCGGCTCGCCGTTCTTCAGATAGATCGCCGCCGAGGTCGGCCATTCGGTCTCGAACAGCTCCCTCACGGTGTTGATCGTCGCCGCGATCCGGCCGACCGCGGGATAGCCATTCACCGCATAGTCAATCGCCGGCTCCAGCACCTCGGCCAGGCTCATGGTGCCATGGTCGCGCAGCATGCGCAGCCAGCCATCGAAGGCGCCGGGAACGACGGCCGGGAGGAATCCGCTGCCGGGTACCAGATCGAGACCGAGACCGCGGATCGCCTCCATGGTCATCGCCGCCGGGCTCGGCCCCTGGGCGCAGAGCGCCTGCAGCTTGCCGGTCTTCTTGCTGTAGAACAGCGCCGGCAGGTCGCCGCCCGGGCCGTTCAGATGCGGCTCGACCACCTGCAGGGTGAAGCCGCAGGTGACCGCGGCGTCGAAGGCGTTCCCGCCGCGCTCCAGCGCGCGCATGCCGGCGGCCGACCCGAGCCAGTGGGTGGAGGCAACAACGCCGAAGGTGCCGCGGATTTCGGGGCGCGTCGTGAACATGGCGCAGACTCTTGGAATGGTTTTCGCATGGGATTGGTCGACACTATAGAAGCGGGGGTGTTCGCCCGGCAAGAACTGCCCGGCGGGTAACTCCCGAGCGCAGACCGCCGTGTGAAGAAATGTAAATCTCGTTGTGAGAAGGCAACGAGGAGCGTATATTGCACGGTGGTCGAGAAACGACCGGATCGGGCGTCTTCGCTCGAACCTACGGCAAAAACAGGAGTTTTCCGCCGTGACGAACTTCGCAGCCGCATCGGCCATTCTTGGAGGCGCCGCCGGAGGTGGTGGTGGGCTCCTCGGCGCCGCGTATGGTGGCGGATCCACCATGTCGGCAATCGCTGCCTGGCGCAGCTACGAGCGCGATCAGGTTGCCGCGCGCCAGGCCTTCCTCGACCGCAACGACGTCCAGGCCGCCATCGCCGACTTCAAGTCCGGCGTGTCCAAGCTGAACAGCGTCGATGAGCTGCTCGAGGATCGCGACACCCTGCAGTTCGTCCTGACCTCCTTCGGTCTCGATGCCGACATCAACAACATCGGCAAGATCCGCAAGGTCATCGAGAGCGATCCCGACGACGTCAACTCCTTCGCGAACCGGCTGGCCGACACCCGCTATGGCGAGCTGGCGAAATTCCTCGACACGCCCGAATACGGCGTCAAGAACCTCAAGCTGTCCTCTGAGCAGACCGAGGTCATCGACAAGTATCTGACCGTCCAGTTCGAGCGCAGCCTCGGCGCGCAGAACACGGCTGCGCGCGACGCGCTGTTCTTCCTGCGCCGCATCAA
This sequence comes from Candidatus Endolissoclinum sp., assembly GCA_965228445.1. GTDB lineage: Bacteria > Pseudomonadota > Alphaproteobacteria > Thalassobaculales > Thalassobaculaceae > Thalassobaculum. Next base: position 1,584,811 of record OZ245813.1, read on the forward strand.
CTCGGTCGACAACACCTATCAGATCCTCGGCGATTCCGCCCTGCGCGCCATCGTCACCGATGCGCTGAACCTGCCCGCGCAGATCGCCAACCAGTCGGTCGAGAAGCAGGCCTCCCTGGTGGAGAAGGGCCTCGACCTCAGCGCGCTCAAGCTGAGTTCGACCTCGGCCTCGGACCGCACCAAGCTGGAGAAGCTGGAATCCGACCTGACGGCGATCTCCGGCGGCTCGTCGGCCATCGCCGCGGCGACCAAGGCGATCAACTCCATCGTCGAGAAGCTCGAAGCGACCCGGACCGCCTATGACGACCTCGACGCCATTACCGACCCGGCCGGCGTCAACGCCGACGAGATTCCGGTGCAGCAGGCGGCCCTGCCCGACCTGCTCCGCCAGCGCGGCCTGGTCGCCGTCGCCAACCAGGCGACCCAGAACACCCGGACGGTCCTGACCGAGCTCGACAAGATCTCGACCAAGATGCGCAATGCGGAAGACGAGGAGGCGTTTGCCACCCTGCAGGCGCAGTATCTCGACTATGTCGACCGCATCATCGGCGATGACGGGTTCATCAACACCGCCACGTTCTATGATCCGGAGACCGGCCAGACGCAGAACCTGCTGCGCAACGGGACGGGCGGGCCCCTGCCGGCCGGCACCGACGCCACCGAAGAGGTGATCACCACCCAGGTCGCCACCGACGGCACGAAGGCGATCACGCGCTCCACCGACCTGACCGGCTTCCTGGCCGACCTTCAGGCGTCCCGCGACGCGGTCGAAGGGGCAACCTACGCCTCCCGCTCGGCCGATCTCAACACCGCCGACGCCAGCTTCGACACGGCGAACGCGAGCTTCAAGACGACGGAATCCCAGACCTCGATCAACGTGGTCAGCATCACCAACGCTCTGAACAACATCGATTTCGCGGTGGAACTGGATACCCAGTCGCTGAGCACCGGCCTGCTATCGATCGACGACAGCCTGAAACGCGCCACGACCATCGAGCGCGTACTCGGCGACATCCGCCAGCTCGCCAAGGATGCGCAGAAGGACGGCGCCGACCTCACCGAGATCAACGCCTATTACACCGCCCGGCTCGGCGAGTTGGACCAGCTCATCAACACGCCCGGCACGGTCAGCAGCGGCGGAAACTCGGCGACCCTGGACAATCTGCTCGCGGACGGCACGGTCAACTACACGGTGAACGGATCGACCCTGGCCCGGGCCGAAGGCGGCGACCTGACCGCCTCGATCTACGACCTGCTGCCCGCCTCGATCGACGACGCGGCCGCCGGCGAGGCGCTGGTCACCCAACTCGACGACGATCTGAAGCCAGCGCTGCAGGACGTCACCTCGCAGCTCAAGCGTGACCGCACGGTCATCGCCTTCGCGCTTGAGGAGGCGGACCCGCGCGGCCGGCTGGACAGCCAGGTGCGCGAACTCCGCGTCGAGCTCGACACCCTCATTTCCGGGGCGGCGCGGGACGGAAAGAACCTGCTCGGCGAGTTCGCCAACGACATCAAGGTGGCGTTGGACTCCCTGGGCTCGACGATCACCATCGACGCTCAGACCTCGTTCGAGACCAACTTCCGCACCGCTCTGGAAGGCTTCGACTACGTCGCCGCCACCGCCGGCGACGACGCCGCGCGGGTCAGTGCCCTGAACGACGCGCTGTTCGTCGCCCAGGGCACGCTGGGCCGCCTGAAGGCGGAGTCCTACGCGTTGAACATCCAGAAAGAGATCCTCAACGAGGAGAGGATCGCCATCGAAGGCGAAGGCGGCACCGCGGGCGACTTCCTGAAGCCGATCGAGTTCACCGACGAGGCCCGCAAGTTCATCGAGCGGTACCTGATCCAGAAGGATCTGGAAGCCCAGGGTTTCAGCGTGAACTCGGACTTCAACGCCCAGAGCGCGCTGGCCAGCCAGATCGGCTCGATCCTGCCCCAGAGCAACGGGCTTCTGAACTTCGTCGTCTAGAACAGGATCGGGTCAGATAGAACCGATCTGACCCGTGAGGCGCTCTAACCGGCCGCGTCGGACAGCAGTCCGGCCCGCCGAGCACATTCCCGCAGCACCCATACCCGGACGGCGCTCGACAGGTTTGCGGTGCGGCTCCGGTCGATCTCGGTCACCAGGACGTTGAGCGAGATGCCGCGATCCTCGGCGAAGACGGTGAGCAGATCCCAGAACGCCTGTTCCATCGAGACGCTGGTGGCATGACCGGCGATCATCACCGAGCGCTTGCGCGGCGCCGCCGGGTCGGTCGCGGCGGAACCCGTCTCGCTCATCCGCGCGGCCCCGGCATCGCCTGCGGGCACACCAAGTCGGCCCGGGACACACCGTCGAGCGCCCGTGTGAATTGTCCAAGGCACGTGACGGTCACCAGTTCTCCTCCACGGGTCGCGTCATCGCCGGAAGACGGCGACAAGCTCGATGTGGGGAGACCAGAGAAACTGGTCGATCGGCACCAGCCGTTCCAGGGCGTAGCCCCCCTGAACCAGTGCGGCCGCGTCGCGGGCGAAGGTCGCCGGATTGCAGGACACCGCGACCACGGTCGGAATGCCGCTATCCGCCAGGGCGGCCGCCTGCGCCTTGGCTCCGGCCCGCGGTGGGTCGAACACGGCGATGTCGAAGCCGTCGAGTTCCGGCCCCTCCAGCGGCAACTTGAACAGGTCCCGGGCTTCGGTCTTCAGGCGGGCGGTGCCCAGCCCGGCCGCATCTGCCGCCGACCGCAGCGCCCGGATCGCCGCGGCATCCCCGTCGACCGCCAGGACCGACCCGTCGGCCGCCAGCGGCAGCGACAGGGTTCCGATGCCGGCGAACAGATCGAGCCGACGCTTGCTCTTGCGGGCCGCGGCGGTCACCGCCTCCTGAATGGCGGTCTCGCCCGAGGCCGTGGCTTGCAGGAAGGCGCCCGGCGGCGGGGTCACGTCGACGGCACCCAGCCGGATGGTCGCCGCCTTGCGCCCGGCGAGCGGCTCCGGCATCGGGTCCGTATCCCCCGCCACCCGCATCGACAGTCGGGCCAGCCCTTCGGTGTCCGCGAATTCCGCCCAGGCCTCGCGCGCCGCGAGGTCGGGGCTGCGCGGCAGAACCACCAGCATGTCCAGGCCGGTATGCAGATGGTTGAGGATGACGTCGGCCCCCTCGCCCGGCTGCAACACATGGTGCATCACGTCGCTGACCGGGTGCAGCAGCGCCTGCAGCGGCGGCGTCAGCACCGGACAGGTATCGAGCGGGACGACCTTGTTGCCGCCGCGCTCGTGAAACCCAAGAACGGTGCGGTCGGACAGGCGGCGCACGGCGAAGTCCGCCCGCCGGCGGGTGCCCGGCTCGGCCGTCACCAGCGGCGCCATGGCCACGCCCTCGATCCCGACCCGGGACAGGTGCTGCCGGATCTGGGCGACCTTCCAGTCCTGATAGGCTTCGTCGCGCCAATGCTGCAGGGCGCAGCCGCCGCAGGTCATGAAATGCGGGCAGGCCGGGTCGACCCGGTCGTTGGCGGTCGAGAGCAGTTCCACCGGCTCCGCCGCAACCCCCTCGCCGCGATCGGCGACCGGTCGCGCGCGCACCCGCTCTCCCGGCAGGGTGAACGGCACGAAGACCAGCCGCGCCCGTTCGTCATAGCCGATTTTCACGGTGGCGGTGCCGACCCCGTCGCCCCGTCCGCCGACGGTCTCAATGTCCACATCGACCGGGCCGGCATTGGTGGGAATGCGGCCCTTCTTCATCGGCGTCGGCTTGGAACGTCTGCGGCGCGGTGGCATGTCGGATCAGACTCTTTCGGTCCTGTGCGGGGCCGCGCCGGCAGGGCGGCCAACAAGCAGACGGTTTAACGGAAGAGAGATCGCCGGGCCAGTCCGACGGCGGGGCCAGAGGACGATCGGGACAGATCCCATCGCTCCCAGGGTCAGCCCGCGTCGACGATGCGGCCCGGTCGGGTGACGATCCATGCCGCGACGGCGACCATCACGGCGATGCCGATGCCGGGAACCCAGGCATTCGTCGGAAACGCCGCGATCAGCATGGCGGCGGCGACCGTCATCGCGGCGACGGCGGCGATCTTGGCCTTGGTTGGGATCACCCGGTGACGGTGCCAGGCCCTCAGACCGGCTCCGAAACGCGGATGGCTGTAGAGCCAGAGATGCACCCGATGGGACGACCGCGAGAATGCCCACAGGGCGACGATCAGAAAGACCGTTCCCGGCAGTCCGGGCAGAATGACCCCGGCGATGCCGATCGCCAGACAGACGAAGCCGAAGACCTGAAGCCCGAGCTTGGCGGCACCGCACAGCTCCGCCGGCAACTCGATCTCGCTCACCTCGACGCCGGGCGGGGCGGCGATGACCGGGCCTGCACCTTCCTGATCGGTACCTTCCGGGTCGATAATTTCCGGGTCGTGGGCCATGGCGATTAAATGTCGCGGAAACCCCTCAATACAAGGTTAAGGCGTCGGCAGCGTCAAGCACCGTCGCCTACTCCGCGGCGCAGCCCAGGCTGGCCTTCGGGACCAGGATATCCTCGCTGAGAAACCGGACCAGGGTGCGCACCCCTTCCAGTTCGCAGCTGTAGATCACGTGCCGGCCGCTGCGGGCGGACCGCACCAGTTCGGCCTGCTCCAGCAGCCCGAGGTGATGGGACAGGGTGGAGGCGACCACGCCAAGCTCCCGGGCGATCGCGCCCGCGGACATGCCGGAAGGGCCGGCGCGCACCAGCAGCCGGAAGATTCCCAATCGGGTTTCCTGCGCCAGCGCGGACAGCGCGGCGACGATTTTCCTCGGTTCCATAACGCCACACCCGGTCGGTTGTCTGACGGGTCAGATGAAAATTAGTGAGTTCTTTGTGAAAAATATTGGCGTTAAATCCACATGGCGTCTAGTGACAATCCATCGTCGAGGCCCCGTCATCCGTTCGGTCTGAGCAGCACCTTTCCGCCGCGGCCATAGGTGCCGGCATGGCGCATCGCCGCCTCGATCCGCTCCAGCGGATAGCGCGCCTCCACCGGCACCACCAGGGTTCCGTCCTGGATGCGTTCGGCCAGTGCCTGGTACATCGCGGCGATGTCCTCGTAGGCCATGCCAGAGGCGACCTTCGCGAGCCAGAAGCCGGTCAGGCTCAGGCCTTTGAACACCAGGTGGTCGGCGCTGATTTCGCAGGGCGCGCCGGACAGCAGCCCGTAATTGACCAGCACGCCACCGGACGCCATGCAGTCGGCCATGCGCTGAACCATGGCCCCGGCAACCGCGTCGATGCCGAGCCGGATCTCGGCCCCGCTGGTGGCGTCGTGGACGTGGCGCACCAGGTCCGGCCCGTCGACCACGACGACGTCGGCCCCCTGGTCCATCAGCGGCTCGATCAGTTCCGGGCGGCGCACCACGTTGACCGTGCGGATGCCGGCGGCGGCGGCGAGGCGGATCAGGTTGATGCCGACACCGGAATTGGCCGCGTCCTGGATCACCCAGTCACCGGGGGCGAGGTCCACGTAGTCCTTGAGCATGCGATAGGCGGTGGCGCCGTTGACCTTCAGCATGGCGGCCTGCTCGACATCGATATCCGCCGGCAGCTTCACCGCCTGGGTGCCTTTCAGCACCACCTTGTGCGCCCAGTTGGTGCGGCCGAGGCTGAGCACCACGTCGCCCGGCGCTAGGTGGTCGATCCCGGCTCCCACCGCCTCGACCGTACCGACCCCCTCGATGCCGAGGCGCGAGGGCACCTCGGGCAGGCTCGCGTATTTGCCCTCGATCAGCAGCAGATCCGCCGGGTTGATGGAGCAGGCGGACAGGGAAACGACGATCTCATCGGCGGCCGGCCCGCCGGGTTCCGCCACCTCCACCGCTTTGACCACGTCATGTGCCGGTCCGATCGCCGTGAGTTCCGCTGCCAGCATCGCCGCCTCCTCCGTCAGGTTACGTGGCGTCAGGTCATGTCGCGTCAGTCCAGTTCGGGCTGGGCATCGCCCTCCAGCGGGACGTTGAACGCGTTCAGGGTCATGGAGATCAGGGTGTAGTAGCCGAGGATGCCGACCAGATCGACGACACCGCGTTCGCCCAGCACCCGTTTCGCTTCCGCATAGAGCTCGTCCGTCACTTTGCGGTTACGGTGCAGCGCCTGGGCGAAGTCGTGCACCACCCGCTCGTCCTCCTTTTCGAAGGGCGGGGTCTGACGGGTGCGGATGGCCTCCACCACCGCCTCCGACAGGCCGGCCTTGAGCGCGATCGGCTTGTGCACGGTCCATTCGAACTGCGCGCCCCAGACCCGGCCGGTCACCAGGATCGCCAGCTCCGACAGCCGCGGCTCCAGGGAAGACCCGTAGCGGCAGAACGCGCCGAGCTGCTGCGCCTTGTCGGCCAGGTCGGGCGAGGTCAGCCAGATCGCCAGCGGCCCCTGCACCTTGCCGCGCGGACCGGCGGCGATCTCGTCATGGATGCGCCGCTGCTCGGGCGACAGCTTGTCGGGCGCGGGCAGGGTCAGGCGGGGCGGCGGCAGGACGGGCGGCATGCGGTTTCCTCCGGGGTTTTCTTTTTGGTCAGGCGGCCTTGGCGGCGATCGGCTCCTGGCGGGCGATGCCGCCATGCAGGTCGAGCACCCGCTCGAACCAGGCATGGACCGGGTCGTCGCCCTCGACAAGCCGATAGGTCGAGGTCAGCCGGGCCCACTGCATGGAGCCGAACAGGATGTAATCGGCATAGGTCGGCGCCGACCCGCCGATGAACGGCTGGTCCTTGACCACCAGCCGGACAGGTTCCAGCGCGGCCCGGAAAGCAGCGACCTTCTCGTCGCGCTTGGCCTGGAACGCCTCCAGCGTGGTGCCGAAGCGCTGCTCGCGCGAGGTACGGAAATACTCGCGGCAGGTCAGGTCGACGCAGTCGAACACGTCGGCGACGATCAGCGGCGCGATCAGCGGCTGCACCATCCGGTCGACGAAGCCGTTGATGGTCTTGGCCATGCCCCGGCCGGCCTCACCGCCGAACAGGGACGGCGCGTCCGGATAGGCGTCCTCCAGAAAACAGGCGATGGCGAAGCTGTCGGCCACGATGGTCTCGTCGTGCTTGATCACCGGCACCAGCTTCTGGCCGGTGAAGGCGATCTTGTCCTTCTCGGTGAACTTCACCAGCTCCAGCTCGTACTCCAAGCCCTTGTGGGCCAGCGCCATGCGGGTGCGCCAGCCATAGGGGCTGAACCGCGCTCCGTTCTTGCCGCACAGATCGTAGAAGGTGATGGCCATGACGCGCTCCCTGCCAGGACCGGTTGAAGGGAGAAGGACGCTAGCAGAGCCCGCGCGCGGGCGACAATGCAGGGAATGGCCCCATGGCGGTCGGGGGACGGCGTAAACCAAATCTTCATGCTTCGCCGTCAGGATGGGATCCTCGGGAGCCGACTGAGCGGAGCGCGCGTGAGGACCGACCGGACAACGCCTGCCGCCCGCAGCGGAACCCGCGCCCGGCCAGCCGGAATGTCCGCCTCGCGCCGTCGCCGCGTCGTTGCCGGGGCGCCTCGCCGATCTAGGTTAGGGCCACCATGAGCGATGACCGAAACTACGCGTCCGACGTCGCCGCCCTGGCTGCCGTCCAGCATCCGGACCACAAGGCCCTCCTGACGTTCTGGCAGGCGGCCAGGCCGGAGGGCGGGCTGCCGTCGCGCGAGACCTTCGAACCGCTGGACTTTCCCGCCATGCTGCCGCGCATCGCCGTGATCGAGCCCTGCCTCGTCCGCGACGGCCGCCCGGTGACTTCGGAACCGACGCCGTCCGACGCCGCCCGGCCGGGCGAGCGCTCGTTCCGCTACCGCCTGGCCGGCACCGAGATCGTCGAACGCGCCGGCCGCGACCCGACCGGCAAGACCTTCCACGAGCTGTACCGCGACGCCTACCTGACCACCGCGCTGCAGACCTACGAGGAGATCCTGGCCGCCCGCGCCCCGCATTTCTCCCAGCGCGTCTTCCCCATCGGCGACGGCACCAGCGAGCTGCGCTACGACCGCCTGATCCTGCCGTTCGCGAAGGACGGCCAGACGATCGACAGTTTTGTCCTCTGCATCGTCGTGGTGTCGCAGAGCGGGACGGTGAAGGTTGAGGGGAGTTTCAGGCGGTATACGTGACGCAGGCGTTTCACCGTCGACGACCTCACACCTCCCACTCCCGCACCAGCCCGATCATCAGCATGTCCACCCGCTGCCCCGTCTCCGAGAGCGGCAGGCCGAGGCGGTAGAAGCGGCCGATGCGGCCGTCGCTGATATCCTCGTACGGCCCGGTCACATAATGCGGCTTGCCGGTTTCCACGGTGGCCAGGTTCCACGGACGGGTGGTCTCGCCGATCGCCGTCGGTGCCGCCTCGTAGAGGTAGCGGCCCGTGAGGTCGCGGCCGCGCAGGTCGGCGACCTCCGTGCCGTAGAGCCGCACCCGGAAGCGCAGCGGGTCGTAGGTCACGTCGAGCAGGATCAGATGGCGCAGCAGCAGCGGGATCTCCACCGGGTCGAGATCCGGGCGCGCCGGCATCGCCCGCCCGCCGCGCTTGTCGTCCCAATAGGCGTAGAGCCGGCGCAGCACCGGGTGTTCGATCGCGGTCTCCTCGACCGCCACCGTCACTGTCGCTGCCGCGACCGACGCCGTCTCGTCCGACGCCGTCTCGCCCGACCCCGTCTCGCTGGGAGACGGCCCGTCCGGCCTGTCCCGATCCCCCGTCACGGATCGTGTCCCCCTTGTCGCCCCCTATTCCGCCACCCGCCAGTCCTCGATCCAGTTGGTGGTGGTGTATTTGTGCCCGGTCGGCCGCACGCCTTCCAGCCATTTGGGCAGGATGTAGCTGTCGGCCCGGAAATACAGCGGCAGAACCGGCAGGTCGGTGGCGTAGAGCCGCTGCAGATCGGCCCAGAGCGCGCCACGCTTGTCGCGGTCCAGCTCGACCTCGATGGCCTCGATCAGCCGGTCCATCTCCGGGTTGCTGTAGCCGGTGTAATTCTGCCCACCCCAGTTGTTGGCCTCGGTCGGGATCGACTCCGAATGCAGGGTGGTGCGCGGCAGGTGCTCCGGCGCCGACAGCCAGGCGAACATGGCGAGACCGGTGAAGCGGCGCTTGGAGACGGTCTCGCCGAAGAACACCCGCGGCGGCTCGTTGCGGATGATGGTCTCCACCCCGACCCGCTTCCAGTAATCGGCCAGCACCTGCTCCACCAGTTCCCGGGTGCGATTGCCGGCCGTGGTCATCAGGGAGACGGACAGCTTCTGCCCCTTCGCATTGACCCGCACGCCGCCCGGCCCTTCCGTCCAGCCGGCCTCCTCCAGCAAGGCCTTGGCCGCCTCGGGGTCGTAGGGATAGGTCGGCACGCCCTCGGTGGTGTGGGTCCAGTCCAGCGGGTTGACCGAGCCGGTCGCCACCGGCTGCTTGCCGGCGAACAGGCGGGTGTTGATCGCCTCGCGGTCGACCGCGTGCAGCAGCGCCTGGCGGACCTTGAGGTCACCGAGGATCGGGTTGGACAGCATGACGTCCAGGTGCTCGTAGATCAGCCCCGGCTGGTAGATCACCTGGTAGGCGTCGCCGTGGCGCTTCTCGAAGGCGATGGCCTGGTCGATGGCCAGCCCGCTCTCGCCGGCGATCATGTCGATGGCGCCGGACAGCAGGTTCGCCTCCAGGGCCGAGGTGTTCTCGATGGCGCGGATCACCACCCGGTCGAAGGCCGGCGGCGTGCCCTTCCAGTGCTCGTTGCGGGCGAGCACGATCTGGCTGCCGACCTGCACCTCGGCGACCCGGTACGGCCCGTTCCACAGGCCCGGGTTCGTCGGGTCCGTCTGGTACAGGGTGCGGTTGCGGTATTCCTTGGGCTCGGCGAAGGCGTCGCGGTCGATATGCGCCGGCATGACCGAGAAGTCGCCCATCGAGCGGTAGCGGTAGTCGAGCTTGCGGTCGACGATGGTGAAGCGCTTGGGCCCGTGCACCTCGATGTCGAGCACGTCCTGATAGGCCTTCAGGATGTCGACGCCGGTCTCGGGGTTCTTGCCCATCTCCCAGGCGAACAGCACGTCGTCGGTGGTGACCGGGGTGCCGTCGGCCCAGAACGCATCGTCGCGGATCTCGTAGGTCTTGCGCACGCCGGTGACCGGCTCGCCCTCCTCGGTCTTCGACGGGAAGGTCTCGGCGTCGCCGTCCTCCAGGCTCGGCAGCTTGACGCAGAGCTGGCAGACGGTCTCCCAGTCGGGGCCTTCCACCGTGAGCTGGCGCTGGGTGGCCGCCAGCACGTAGGACTTGGCCAGCATCGCGTCGATCATCGGGTTCAGGGTCGAGGGGTACTGGCTCACCCCGATGGTCAGGGTCTCGCGCGCCAGGGCGGCTCCCGACAGCAGGACCGGGGGCAGCAGCGCCAGGACGGCGAACAGGGCGAGCAGGATGCGGCGCATGGTCGGACCTCGTGTTGGCTCACCCCGAGGATAGGGCCGGGAGGGCTCCGGTCAATTCGTCTGGGTCGGCGGGTGCGGGAATCTGCGCCTGGGGGTTCCATAGGTTGGACGGGAAAGGCGGACGCTCATTGTCCCGCCCCCTGCCGGGGCCCGCAGTCCCGCCGGACCGGTCGCCGCCCCCAAGGCCGCCGCCCGGCGCCTCCGACGCGCGGGCCCCGGCTCTCGGGGGAGGTTTAGTGGAACAGCGCTCTCCCTCCGTCCCTCTCTCCCACTCCCCGGATTTATTCCGGGGCGAGACTTCCGCTTGCGCGGTCGCCGAAGAGATTGCCTAAACAGCTAGGCCAACCTGTCGCTCTGCCCGGGCATCAGTTCCCAAGTCCTAAACGATCGGTGTTGGCCCCATCCTTGCCCCGGAATAAATCCGGGGAGCACTCCTGTTGGAATGGGAGGCCGAAACGCCCCTACTCCCCCGCCGCCCGGTGCTCGGGGAACAGCGACAGAAGCCCCGACGGGGTGGCGTCGCACACGCCGCGCTCGGTGATCAGCCCAGTCACCAGCCGCGCCGGGGTCACGTCGAAGGCCGGGTTGCCCGCCGGCGAACCCTTGGGCGTGATCGTCACCGCCGCGAGCGTGCCGTCGTCGAGCCGGCCCGGGATCTTCGTCACCTCCTCGCCGGAGCGCTCCTCGATCTCGATCTTCATGCCGTCATCCAGCGTCCAGTCGATCGTCGGGCTGGGCAGGGCGACGTAGAACGGCACCCCGTTGTCATGGGCGGCCAGCGCCTTCAGGTAGGTGCCGATCTTGTTGGCCACGTCGCCGTTGGCGGTCACCCGGTCGGTGCCGGTGATCACCATGTCGACCTTGCCGTGCTGCATCAGATGGCCACCGGCATTGTCGACGATCACCGTATGCGGGACACCGTGATTGTTCAGTTCCCAGGCGGTGAGGAAGGCGCCCTGGTTGCGCGGCCGGGTCTCGTCGACCCAGACATGCACCGGGATGCCCTCGTCATGGGCCTGGTAGATCGGCGAGGTCGCCGTGCCCCAGTCCACCGTCGCCAGCCAGCCGGCGTTGCAGTGGGTCAGGATGTTGACCGTCTTTCCCGGCTTTCTCGCGGCGATGGCGCGGATGATCTCCAGCCCGTGGCGGCCGATGGCGTGGTTCAGTTCGGCATCCTCGTCGCAGACCTGCTCGGCGAAGGTCTTGGCCGCGTCCACCCGTGCGTCGGGGGCCAGCGGCGCCAGCTTCGCCCTGCCTGCATCCAGCGCCCAGCGCAGGTTGACCGCCGTCGGCCTTGTCGCCATCAGCGTGGTGTAGGCGCTCTCCAGGTTGCCGTCCGAGGAATCCTCGCGCATCGCCAGCCACAGGCCCCAGGCGGCGGTCGCGCCGATCAGCGGCGCGCCCCGCACCAGCATCGCCTTGATCGCATGGGCCGCGTCGGCCATCGAGACGAGCCGCAGGGTCGTGAAGGCGTGCGGCAGCTTCGTCTGGTCGATGATTTCCACAGCAGCGCCATCCTTGGCCTGCCAGATCGGGCGGTAATGGGTTCCGTTGACCTTCATCGTCTCAAATCCTCCGCGTGCCGGCAGCGGCGTGGTGCTTCGTTCAGGTGACTCCGGGCGGGCCGGATGATATGACCCTGGCTTCCCAACTGCCACCGGAGTCCGTCCCCGCATGATCCCGCGTTATTCCCGCGAGAAAATGGCGTCCATCTGGTCGCCGGAATCGAAGTTCCGGATCTGGTTCGAGATCGAGGCGCATGCCTGCGACGCCCAGGCGGAACTCGGCGTGATCCCCAAGGAGGCCGCCAAGGCCGTGTGGGAGCGTGGCGCCTTCGAGGTCGACCGCATCGACGCCATCGAGGCCGAGGTCAAGCACGACGTCATCGCCTTCCTGACCAACCTCGCCGAACATGTGGGGCCGGAAGCGCGCTTCGTCCACCAGGGCATGACCAGCTCCGACGTGCTGGACACCTGCCTGGCCGTGCAACTCACCCGCGCCGCGGACATCCTGATCGAGGACGTGGACGCCCTGCTGGCCGCGCTTGAGCGCCGGGCCTTCGAGCACAAGAACACGGTCAAGGTCGGCCGCAGCCACGGCATCCATGCCGAGCCGACCACCTTCGGCGTGACGCTGGCGTCCCACCATGTGGAGTTCCAGCGCTGCCGCGAGCGTCTGGTCGCCGCCCGAAAGGAGATCGCCACCTGCGCCATCTCCGGCGCGGTCGGCACCTTCGCCAATATCGACCCGTTCGTCGAAGAGCACGTGGCCAAGGCCCTGGGCCTGGAGGCCGAGCCGGTCTCCACCCAGGTGATCCCGCGCGACCGTCACGCCATGTTCTTCGCCGTGCTCGGCGTCGTCGCCTCGTCGGTCGAGCGGCTGGCCACCGAGATCCGTCACCTCCAGCGCACCGAGGTCCGCGAGGCCGAGGAGTTCTTCAGCGAGAAGCAGAAGGGCTCGTCCGCCATGCCGCACAAGCGCAACCCGGTGCTGACCGAGAACCTGACCGGCCTGGCCCGGCTGGTGCGGATGACCGCCATCCCAGCGATGGAGAACGTCGCCCTGTGGCACGAGCGGGACATCTCCCACTCCTCGGTGGAGCGGATGATCGGCCCGGACGCCACGGTGACCCTGGATTTCGCGCTGGCCCGTCTGACGGGTGTGATCGACAAGCTGATCGTCTATCCGGAGACCATGCAGGCGAACCTGGACAAGCTGGGCGGCCTGATCCACAGCCAGCGGGTCATGCTGGCGCTGACCCAGGCCGGGGTGAGCCGCGAGGACGCCTACCGCCTGGTTCAGCGCAACGCCATGCCGGTCTGGCTGGAGGGCAAGGACTTCCGCACCCTGCTCGGTGCCGACAGCGAGGTGACCGCGGCTCTCAGCGCGGAGCAGCTCGACGGTCTGTTCGACCTCGGCTACCACACCAAGCATGTGGATACGATCTTCCGGCGCGTGTTCGGCCGCACCGAGTAGGATCACCGGGACGCGAGGGTGGGCACGATCATGTCGGCCCGCCCTCGCCTTTGACGGCGCCGACTTCCAGACGCCCGATCGGCTCCGGGTCGCCCTTCGACTCGATGGGCCGTTGCGCAGCTCATCTCCTCCACGCCTAGAGCCCGGACTAAGTCCGGGCAGTGGCAGAGGGACACGAACGAAACGACTGCAACAGAAGCGGCACGGGAAAAGGAACAGCCTGATCCCGGACGTCACCGGGGCTCGCGTCGCCTACGGCGCCGTCACTTCGGATCGATGAGAAAGGTCGTCAGCACCCAGCGCTGGCCCTTGGTCACGGGCTTGGCCTCGTGCAGGACCTCGCAGCCGAAGATGGCGCCCGCCCCTTTCGGCGGGGCGTAAAGGTGCGGGCCGTATTCCGGGAAGGTCAGCTCGCCGCCCTCATACCCCTCGTTCAGGTTGAGGGAGACGGCGAAGCGGCGCCGGCGCTCGGAGCGCAGGCTGTCGCGGTGCGGGGCGAAGAAGTCCTTGCGGTCCTCGCCATAGCCCAGGACCGTCAGCATCTCGAAGCGCAGCGGCGCCTGGAAATTGAAGACCTTCTGGATCTCGTTCATCACCCGCGGGCCGATCTGCTGCGCGATGGTGCGCTGCATCTCCGGATCCTTGACCACGTGCTCGCGGTTGCGCTTCACCGTGTCGTCGGCGACGTTCTTGAAGCCGTCGTTGACGGTGCCTTCGACATTGTCCGCCTTCCACGCCTCGATGAGCGCGTCGCAGAGATCGTCCGGCAGCAGCTTGTCCAGGATCATCGCCGGGGCCGAGCGCACCAGCCGCTGGGCGCCGGCGCGGGCCGCCCTGGCCTCGACCTCCAGCACCTTGACGGCATCGCCCACCGGATCCCGGCTGTCCGCCGTGGTGAACAGTGCGATCACCCGCTGGTTGGCGTCCAACGCGGCGACGGCCGCCTCCGGACGATCGGCGTCGTTCTGCGAGCCCTCGGGCAGCGGCCGGAACAGCCGCATCCCGTCGCCATACGGGTCGATCATGGCGACCGCCCCCGGATCCATCTCGCCCCCGGCCTCGCGGCGCATCAGGGCGAACCGATGTATGCCGAGCTTGTCGAGCGCGCCCGCCCGCTTCGCCAGCGCCGCCAGGATCTTGCGGCCCTCGCCCTCGGTCGGATTTGGCACCGCGGCCACCAGGATCGGTCCGCCCCTGACCTCCAGATAGAGCTGGCGGGCCCGGCCCTTGAGGTCCGGGAAGGTCAGGTTCGGCGTCCGGTCGCCCGGTCGCAGGGCGGGAATGCTCATGTCAGGCTGTCTGTCGTCCGGTATCGGAACTGGCGGATCAGGACTCGGCGCTGATCTGCGCCGTGGCTACCACCAGCAGCTCGTTCATCTTGTGGCGCAGCCGGGCCTCGGACAGCTCGCCGCCGGCGGCGCTGACCTTGGCCTGAACGAATTCGACCACGTCGCTGTCGCCCGGCCGGTCGAAATCGGCGGCGACGACTTCCTTGGCGAACTCGGTGCGTGCGTCGCCGGTCAGGCCCAGGAACTCCTCGGCCACCCATTCGCCCAGCATCCGGTTGCGGCGGGCGGTCGCCTTGAACAGCAGTTCCGCATCATGCGCGGACTTGTTCTCTTGGGCCTTCTCACGATCGTCGAACCCGCTCATCAGACGCCTCCCAGGCTAGGCGGAACCCCAAAAAACTGAATGCCGCCCGCAGGACGGCGCGGACGAACCGGGCGGACCATACACAACCGCCCCGGCGATGTGAACGCGGGAGTTCGACGCGGGGGCCGGCCCCTGAACCTGCCTTGGAATCTGCCTTGCCGCGGCGCCCTCGACGCGCCACTTATGGCCTCCCATGTGCAGCGTGATCATCCTGCGCCGGCCGGGCCACCGATGGCCCGTGATCATCGGCGCCAACCGAGACGAGATGGCCGACCGACCCTGGAAGGCGCCGGACCGTCACTGGCCTGACCGCCCGGAGGTGGTCGCCGGGCAGGACGTGCTCGCCGGCGGCAGCTGGTTCGGGATCAACGATTTCGGCGTGCTGGCCTGCATCCTGAACCGGCACGGCACCCTGGGGCCGGCCGCGGGGAAGCGCTCGCGCGGCGAACTGGTGCTGGAGGCGCTGGAGCATGCCGACGCCGCCGAGGCCGCCCGGGCGCTCGCCGCCATCGAGCCGTCCAGCTACCGCGGCTTCAACCTGCTGATCGCCGACAGCCGCGACGCGTACTGGATCGCCAACCGCGAGGACGACTCGGCCTCGGCCCCGCAGGGAATCTCGATGGAGCCGGTGCCCGAGGGCGTTTCCATGCTGACCGCTCACGACCTGAACGACCGCCGGGCGTCGCCCAGGGTGGCCCGCTATCTCGACCGGTTCCGTGCCGCGCCGGCTCCCGATCCGGCGGGCGGCAAGGATGGCGAGGGCGACTGGGACGTCTGGGCCATGCTGCTCGGCGCCCGCGATTTCGCCGCCGAGGCCGGACCCGGCGGGGCGATGACCGTGGTCAGCGAGACCGGCTTCGGCACCAGCAGTTCCAGTCTGGTGGCCCTGCCCGCGCCGGGCGAGGGTCGACCGATCCTCAGATTCGCCGCCGGCCGGCCCGACACGACCCCCTATGAGCGCATCGATGCGTGGCAGGACGGGGCGGCGGACGGGTCCGACGGCTGAGGCCCGAGATTGAGTTGGCCGGGACCTGCTGATATAGGGACCGCATTCTCTCGCGCAGAGCGGCGCCGCGCGACGACCGCGATCCGACGCCCGATCCGCCGAACTGGAGATCATTTTGATGGCCCGACGCCGCAAGCTCTACGAGGGCAAGGCCAAGATCATGTACGAGGGCCCGGAGCCCGGAACGATCATCCAGTACTTCAAGGACGACGCCACCGCCTTCAACAACCAGAAGCACGGCGTGATCACCGGCAAGGGCGTACTGAACAACCGCATCAGCGAATACCTGATGACGAAGCTGACCGAGATCGGCGTTCCCAACCACTTCATCCGTCGCGTCAACATGCGCGAGCAGCTCGTCCACGAGGTCGAGATCCTGCCGGTGGAGCTGGTGGTGCGAAACGTGGTCGCCGGCTCGCTCGCCAAGCGCTTCGGCCTGGAGGAAGGCACCCAGCTGCCGCGCTCGATCATCGAGTACTATTACAAGTCGGACGAGCTCAGCGATCCGATGGTGTCGGAGGAGCACATCACCTGCTTCGGCTGGGCCACCACCCAGGACCTCGACGACATGGTGACCCTGGCGCTGCGGGTGAACGACTTCCTGGTCGGCCTGTTCCTCGGCGTCGGCCTGCGCCTGGTCGACTTCAAGCTCGAGTTCGGCCGCTGGTACAACGAGCATGACGAGGTCCAGATCGTGCTCGCCGACGAGATCAGCCCGGACAACTGCCGGCTCTGGGACATCGCCACCAACGAAAAGATGGACAAGGATCGCTTCCGCCGCGATCTGGGCGGTGTTAAGGAGGCCTATCAGGAGGTCGCGAGACGCCTGGGCGTGCTGCCGGAGGCCGGACCGATGGACCTCAAGGGACCGAAGGCGGTTCAGTAACCGGGCCGTTCAGCAACGCGCCGACCGCACCAGACGGGATAAGACGATGAAAGCCACCGTTCACGTGACGCTCAAGACCGGCGTCCTCGACCCCCAGGGCAAGGCCATCGGCCACGCGCTGTCCACCCTCGGCTTCTCCGGCGTCGGCGAAGTCCGTCAGGGCAAGGTCATCGAGATCAACCTCGACCAGACGGATGCCGCCAAGGCCGAAGCCGACGTGAAGGCGATGTGCGAGCGCCTGCTGGCGAATACGGTCATCGAGAACTACAGCATCCGAATCGACGGATAATCGGCCGGCCCGGCAGCGCGGCCCCGTGCGATCGCAAGGTTCGGAAGAACCAGTAATTTTCGCGCGGCCATTCTCGGCAAATCTGCGCTACCATCCGCACGCCTGGAGCAATTGAGCCGAGCCCGTGCCGACGCCGAATACCAACGACCAGACCGAAGGCCGTGTCGACAAGGAAGCTGCCGCGTTGCTGGAGGCCGTCGCCCATGCGGCGATCGGGATCGTCGTTCTGGACGAGGACCTGAGACTGGTCGCAAGCAATCCGCGGTTCGCCACGCTCAACGAGCTCGATCCGGAAGACCTGGTCCCGGGTTGGTCCTATGAACGGCTGATCCGCCGGAATGCCGAACAGGGCGTCTACGGCGGCGGCGACGTCGAAGCCCGCACCGCCGAGCGCGTGGCCTTCACCCGCACCGCCCTGCCCTTCCAGCTCGAGCGGCTTCGCGACAACGGCTCCGTCCAGCTGATCTCCGGCTCGCGGCTGCCCTCGGGCAACATCGTGGTCACCTTCGACGAGCGCGGCCCGACGGCACTGGACCGCCTCGGCGACTCGATGCTCAGCTACGAGTCGCTGCGCCGCGGCCTGGAGCACAGCCGTCAGGGGATCGAGATCTGGGACTCCTCCGACCGGCTGCTCTACGTCAACCCGGCCATGCGGGAGATCTCGCGGGAGACCGGCGTGCCGATGCGGATCGGCATGACCTTCGAGGATCTGATCCGCGGCCGCACGGAGGCCGGCGCGCTTCCTCCAGACGAGGACGACGTGGGACGCTACATCCGCGATCGGGTCGCGCAGCACCGGCGCGGCGGCGAGGATCACCTCATCCCCTGGGCCGGGAACCGCTGGTACCTGATCCGCGACGCCCGCCTGCCCGATGGCGGCACCATCACCACGGTCAGCGACATCTCCGAGCTGAAGCGCGCGGAGCGGGCGCTGCGGGACAGCGACATCCGCCTGCGCGACTTCGTGCGGGCCAGCTCGGACCGGTTCTGGGAGCTGGACGCCAAGCTGCGGTTCACCGTGCTGATGGATCTGCGGGCGGATACGAGCTATCCGCCCCCCAGCCGCTTCCTCGGCCGGACGCGATGGGACACGGCGGGCATCGATCCGGAAACCAACCCGCATTGGGCCGAGCACAAGGCGACGCTGGAGCGGCGGGAGCCGTTCCGCGATTTCCGCTACGCCGTCGCCAACGCCAACGGCGAATACCGGCACTGGCGCGTGTCCGGCGTCCCGGTGTTCGACGAGGCCGGGACGTTCACCGGGTACCGCGGCACCTCCGTCGATGAGACCGACTACCGCGAGGAGCTGCGCCAGGCGCAGAAGGCCCTCCAGCGGGCGCTGCGCGACGCCGAGACCGCCAACCGGGCCAAGTCCATGTTCCTGGCCACCGTCAGCCACGAGTTGCGGACGCCGCTCAACGCCATCATCGGGTTCTCCGACCTGCTGGTCAGCGAGGTGTTCGGCCCGCTCGGCGACCCGCATTACGTCGCCTATGCCCGCGACGTGCAGGCCAGCGGCCACAGCCTGCTGTCGCTGATCGAGGACATGCTCGACCTGACCCGGGCGGAGATCGGCCAGATCATGCTGCGCGAGAGCCGGGTCGACATCGCCACCGAGGTCGCCGCCTCGGTCGGCATGGTGCGCAGCCGGCAGACCGGGGCCATGGCGGCGATCGCCATCGAAGTGCCCGGCGACCTGCCGCCGATCTGGGCCGATGGGCGGCTGATCCGCCAGATCCTGTTCAATCTCATCTCCAACGCCGCGAAGTTCACCATGGCCGACGGCCGGGTGGCGATCGAGGCGGAGATCGACGACGACGGCCTGCAGATCCGGGTGTGCGACACGGGAATCGGGATCCGGTCGCGCGACATCGACACCGTGCTGCGCCCCTTCGAGCAGGTCGACAGCGCGCTGAGCCGGAAATACGAAGGCATCGGGCTCGGCCTGCCGCTGTCAAAGTCGTTCGTCGAGCTGCATGGCGGAGTTCTTGAGATTCAAAGCGAACTCGGCATCGGAACCACCGCCATCGTGCGCCTGCCGAAGGCGCGGATCGGCGCCGACGGCACCGCCCCGCTTCCGGCCCGGTGACCGGGCTGCTTGCCGCGCTTGCACACGGAGGCGCGCGGCCCTAGTTTCCGCGCGAACAGGTCCTCCCCGCCTTCGGAGCGTTGTGCTGCCGGGGCAACCGCCGTTGGAGCGCCCATGAAATCGGCCATCATCGTCTTCCCCGGATCTAACCGCGACCGCGACATGGTCATGGCCCTGCGCCAGGCCTCCGGCAACGACCCCGCCATGATCTGGCATAAGGAGACCGAGATCCCCGACGTCGACCTGATCGTCGTCCCGGGCGGGTTCTCCTACGGCGACTACCTGCGCGCCGGTGCCATGGGCGCGCTCTCGCCGGCCATGCGCACGGTGAAGGAACGCTCCGACAAGGGCGTGCCGGTGCTGGGCGTGTGCAACGGCTTCCAGATCCTGACCGAGGCCGGGATGCTGCCCGGTGCCCTCATGCGGAACGCCGGCCTGAAGTTCGTATGCAAGACCGTCCACCTGAAAGTGGAAACCTCGCAGAGCCTGTTCACCAGCGGCTATAGCGACGGCCAGGTGATCTCGGTTCCGGTCGCCCATAACGACGGCAACTACTTCGCCGATGCCGACACGCTGGACCGGCTGGAGGATCGCGGCCAGGTCGCGTTCCGCTACGTCGCCGCCGACGGGGCCACGGGCGGCAACCCGAACGGCTCCCAGCGCGACATCGCCGGCATCTACAACGAGACCAAGACGGTGCTCGGCCTGATGCCGCATCCCGAGAACGCGATCGAAGCCCTCCATGGCGGCACCGACGGGCGCGGCCTGTTCGACGGCCTGGTCAAAGCGCTGCACTGAACACCGGATAGACAATGACCCTTTCCAACGCCGCCATCACCGACGAGGTCGTGGCCGAGCACGGCCTGACCCAAGACGAGTATCAGGTCGTCCTGCGCATCCTCGGCCGCGAGCCGAACCTGACCGAGCTGGGCATCTTCTCGGTCATGTGGTCGGAGCACTGCTCCTACAAGTCGTCCAAGCGCTGGCTGAAGACGCTGCCGACCGAGGCGCCGCACGTCATCCAGGGCCCGGGCGAGAATGCCGGCGTCATCGATATCGGCGAGGGTCTGGCCGCTGTCTTCAAGATCGAGAGCCACAATCACCCGTCCTTCATCGAGCCCTATCAGGGCGCTGCGACCGGTGTCGGGGGCATCCTGCGCGACGTGTTCACCATGGGCGCGCGGCCGATCGCCAACCTGAATGCCCTGCGCTTCGGCGATCCGAACCACCCCAAGACCCGTCACCTGATCTCCGGGGTGGTCGGCGGCATCGGCGGCTACGGCAACTGCGTCGGCGTGCCGACCGTGGCCGGCGAGGTGAACTTCCACCCGGCCTATAACGGCAACATCCTGGTCAATGCGATGACCGTCGGTCTGGCCCAGGCCGACCGGATCTTCTATTCCGCCGCCGCCGGCCCGGGCAACGCCGTGGTCTATGTCGGTGCGAAGACCGGCCGCGACGGCATCCACGGCGCCACCATGGCCTCCAAGGAGTTCGACGAGGACAGCGAGGAGAAGCGGCCCACCGTCCAGGTCGGCGACCCCTTCACCGAGAAGCTGCTGCTGGAGGCCTGCCTAGAGCTGATGGAGCGCGACTGCATCGTCGCCATCCAGGACATGGGGGCGGCCGGCCTCACCTCTTCCAGCGTCGAGATGGCCGACAAGGGCGGCCTCGGCATCGAGCTCGACCTCGACCGCGTCCCGGTGCGCGAAGACGGCATGACCGCCTACGAGATCATGCTGTCGGAGAGCCAGGAGCGCATGCTCATGATCATCCGCCCGGAGAGTGCCGACGAGGCGCGGGCGGTGTTCGAGAAATGGGATCTGGACTTCGCCGTGATCGGCTCGGTCACCGAGACCGGCCATATCGTCCTGAAGAAGGACGGTGCCGTGCAGTGCGACATCCCGGTGGAGCCGCTGGTCGGCGAGGCGCCGGAATACGACCGACCGCACGTCCCGACCGCCCCGCAGCCGGTGATCGCCGCCGCCGAGGTCCCCGCCCCCAAGGCGTCGCTGGGCGAAGTGCTTGCCACCCTGATGTCCTGTCCGGACATGGCCAGCCGTCGCTGGATCTGGGAGCAGTACGACCACCTGGTCATGGGCGACACGATGATCCGTCCGGGGGCGGACAGCGGCGTGGTCCGCATCCGCGACACCGACCGCGGCCTCGCCGTCACCGTCGACTGCACCCCGCGTTACTGCCTCGCCGATCCGAAGACCGGCGGTGCGCAGGCGGTGGTGGAGACCTGGCGCAACATCACCGCGACCGGGGCGACCCCGCTGGCGGCGACCAACAACCTGAACTTCGGCAACCCGCAGAAGCCGGCCATCATGGGCCAGATCGTGGGCTGCGTGACCGGCATGGGCGACGCCTGCCGGGCACTCGACTACCCGATCGTCTCCGGCAACGTCTCGCTCTACAACGAGACCGAGGGTGCCGCCATCCTGCCGACCCCGGTTATCGGCGGCGTGGGTGTGATCGAGGATGTCGCCAAGCTCGCCACCCCCGCCCTGAAGGCCGCGGGCGAGAGCTTGGTGGTGCTCGGCCAGCCGGCCGACCGCAAAGACGGCTGGCTCGGGTCGTCGCTGTACCTGCGCGAAGTGGAAGGCCGGGAAGAAGGCGCGCCGCCGCCGATCGACCTGGCCGCCGAAAAGCGCACCGGCGATTTCGTCCGCGGCCTGATCGCCGAGAGTGCCGTCAGCGCCTGTCATGACGTCTCCGATGGCGGCCTGCTGGTCGCGGTGGCCGAGATGGCCCTGGCATCGAAGACATTCGGCGCCGATGTCGCCGCGCCGGACGGCGCGGTCGCCCATGCCTGGGCCTTCGGCGAGGATCAGGGCCGCTATGTGGTGACCGCCTCCGACCCCACCGGGCTCATCGCCCGCGCCGAGTCGGCCGGTGTCCCGGCCGCCGCCGTCGGCACGGTGACCGAAGGCGGTCAATTGACACTCAATGGTATGCCCCTCATATCGGGGGATGAACTGAGCCGCCGGCACGAGGCTTGGCTGCCGACCTACATGGCGGCCGAGAGCTGAAGCGGCGGCAGAGGGAGAGACGACGATGGCCATGGAAGCGAACGAAATCGAGCGCCTGATCAAGGAAGCGCTCCCGGACGCCCATGTCACGATCGAGGATCTGCGCGGCGACGGCGACCATTATGCATGCCATGTCGTGTCGTCTGCCTTCACGGGAAAGAACCGCGTGCAGCAGCATCAGCTGGTGTACAAGGCACTTCAGGGACGCATGGGAACGGAGCTGCATGCGCTCGCCCTGCAAACCGCCGCCCCGGAATAACCGGCGCGCCTAGAGAGACTGAAAGGAGCGTTCAAGATGCTCGACGAAGCCCTCAAGACCCGGATCGACGACGAGGTCGCCAGCAGCGACGTCGTGCTGTTCATGAAGGGCACCCCGGTGTTCCCGCAATGCGGTTTCTCCGCGGTCGTGGTGCAGGTGCTGAGCCACCTGGGCACCAAGTTCAAGGGCATCAACGTGCTCGACGACCCGTCCCTGCGCGAGGGGATCAAGGAGTACTCGAGCTGGCCGACGATCCCGCAGCTCTATGTGAAGGGCGAATTCGTGGGCGGCTGCGACATCGTGCGCGAGATGTTCGAGACCGGCGAGCTGATGGAACTCCTGAACAGCCGGGGCGTGGAAGTCCGGCCGAGCGAAGGTGTCGCCTGATCCCCGTCCGGAGACCCCGGATACTCCGCCCAAGCGTTTCCGGTCGCCCTTCGCGATCCGACCCCGCACCCTGGTGATCGTCGGCCTGCTGGCGCTGGCCGGCGGCGCGTTCGGGCTGCGCGATCACATCAGTTTCCTGGTCTCCGCCGAACAGGCGGAGGCGCAGGTCATTTCGGTCGAGACCTTCGATCCGACCGAAGGCTTCACCCTCTACCGTCCGACGGTCCGTTATCTCACCGCCAATGGCGGCATGACGGCGACCGCCGCCGATACCTACCGGCCGACCGAGGCCGGCGAGATGCTGTCGGTCGCCTATGATCCGGCCAATCCCGGGGACGCGCGTCTGATGGACCCGCGCGACCGTTGGATCCTGCCGTTGTGGATGGTCGTGTTCGGAGCCATCACCGTGGTGATCGGCATCCGCCGTGCGCGTCGGCCATCGTCGGACACCGACTGACCCCATGCTGCATGCCGCCCTCGCCGCCGCCGGCATCCGCGGCATCGTCTTCGACAAGGACGGCACGCTGATCCGGTTCGACGAGACCTGGACGCCGGCCTTCTGGGCCAGTGCCGAGCGGCTCGCGGCCGACCTCGGCCGTCCGGGCCTGGCCGAGGAGCTGATGGTCGCCGGTGGCTGGTGCCGGGACAGAAGACGGATCTTGCCGGGCACCGAGCTCGCCTCCGGCACGACCGACGCGGTCGCCCGGCTCTGGCGCGCCGTGGCGCCGGACCTGCCCGAGGACGCCACCCTGATCCCCTGGCTCGACGCGGCGTGGCATGACGGCGCGATGCAGAACCTCTCGCCGATCAATCCGCTGCCGGCCCTGTTCGCCGGGCTGCGCGCCGACGGGATCGAGTGCGGCCTGGCCACCAACGACAGCGAGACCGGCGCGCGGGACACCGCCGAGCGCCTCGGCATCGCGCGGCACCTGAGCTTCACGGTGGGATACGACAGCGGCCACGGGGCCAAGCCGGCACCGGGCATGCTCCTGGCGGCCCAGGCGCAATGGGGGCTCGCCCCGGCGCAGACGGCGATGGTGGGGGATTCTCCGGCCGATCTCGCCGCGGGGCGTGCGGCGGGATGCGGGCTGGTGATCGGCGTTCTGTCGGGGGCGAGCGGCCGCGAGGTGCTCGAACCGCTGGCCGACCTGGTGCTTGAGGACGTGCACGGGCTGCGGGTGTAGCGCGCTCTCGTTCCCCTATCCCTCCCCTTTTCACATTCCCCGGATTTATTCCGGAGTAAGACCTCAGCATCCGCGCATGCCGGACGCCTTGCCCCGGAATAAATCCGGGGAGTGCGGAGAGGTTAGAGTTTCAGCGAGAAAGCGGCGAGAAGCCTTACGCCCCTACCGGTAGATCAGCGCCGGGATCAGGCAGTTGCGGATCGTCTCGGTCGTCGTCGAGCCCAGGAACAGGTGCCGCAGCCGGGAATGGCTGTAGGCCCCCATGACCAGCAGGTCGATCCCCACATCCTCGACATACTTGGCGATCACCCGGTCCGGCTGGCCCGGGATCACGTCGACCGAGACCTTGATGTCGCCGCCCTTGAGCAGCGCCTTGGCGTTGTCCAGGCTGCGCTCGATCTCCGGCGATCGGTCGCCGACCGTCAGCAGGTGGCATTCGAGGCCGGAGAACAGCGCCGTGCGGGCCACGTAGTCGACCGCCTTGAGCGCGGTGCGCCCGCCGTCGAAAGCGATGAGGAACCGGTTGATCGGCTTGAACGCCCGCGAGGTGATCAGCACCGGCACGTGGGACGAGCGCACCACCCGCTCCAGGTTCGAGCCGAGATGCATCTTGGCGAAGTCCGCCGCCGCGCCCCGCTTGCCGATCACCAGCATGTCGGCCCCGGCCTCCACCGACTCAAGCGTCTCGATCAGGTCGCCATGGCGCAGCCGCGGCGCCACCGTCTCGATGCCCTTGGCCTTCAGGGCGGCCTGCGCCTCCTCCAGGACGAGCCGTCCGCGCTTCTGCGCCGCCTTGGCGTTCAGCTCGTCCAGATCGGCCAGTTCCTTCAGCAGCTCCTCGCGCATACCGGCGGAGAAACTGCCGCTCAGATCGGCCGGCGCGCTCGGCGCCTCCCGGCGGCCGAGCACATGGACCAGCTCGATCTCGGTGGCGCCCAGCCGCTCGGCCGCCCAGGCCGTGTGGTCGCTGACGCTGCGCGAATAGATCGAGCCGTCGATCATGGCGACGATCTTGCTCATCCCACCCTCCCTTGCTGCCCCTGCCCGGTCCGGCCGCTCAATGCTCGAGCAGCCGGTCCATGGCGCCGGGCTTGTCGTGTACCGCCAGCTTGTCGACGATCGTCTCGCTGGCCTTGTTCAACCCCACGATCTCGACGTTGGCGCCTTCGCGGCGGAACTTCAAGACGACAGTGTCCAGGGCGGCGACGCTGGAGATGTCCCAGATATGGGCGCGCGACACGTCGATGGTGACGGCGTCCAGCGCCTCGCGGAAGTCGAACGACGCCAGGAAGCTGTCCGCCGACGCGAAGAACACCTGGCCCTCCACCACATAGGTGCGGGCCGTGCCGTCCTCCGACAGGGTCGAGGTCACGCGGAAGATCTGGGCGATCTTCCAGGCGAAGAAGATGCCGGACAGCAGCACGCCCACCACCACGCCGATGGCCAGGTTATGGGTGGCGACGACCACCACGACGGTGGCCAGCATGACCACCGAGGAGCTGCGCGGATGGACCCGCAGGTCCTTCAGCGACTGCCAGCTGAACGTGCCGATGGAGACCATGATCATGATCGCCACCAGGGCGGCCATGGGGATCTGGCGCACCCATTCGCCGAGCACGACGCAGGCGATCAGCAGGAAGATGCCGGCCAGGAAGCAGGACAGCCGTCCCCGGCCGCCCGACTTCACGTTGATCACCGACTGACCGATCATCGCGCAGCCGGCCATGCCGCCGATGAAGGCGGTGCCGAAATTGGCGACGCCCTGGCCGATGCACTCGCGGTGCTTGTTCGACGAGGTGTCTGTCAGATCGTCGACGATGGTCGCCGTCATCAGCGATTCCAGCAGGCCGACCACGGCGATGCCGGCGGAGTACGGCAGGATGATCTGCAGCGTCTCCAGGGTCAGCGGCACGTCGGGCAGCAGGAAGATCGGCAGGGTGTCCGGCAGCTCGCCCATGTCGCCCACCGTGCGCAGGTCGAGATCGAAGCCCATGGAGACGGCGGTCAGGATGATGATGCAGACCAGCGGCGACGGCACGGCGGTCGTCAGGCGCGGCAGCAGGTAGATCACCCCCAGCCCGGCCGCGACCATCACATAGGTCAGGCCCGGCACGTCGATCAGCTCGGGAAGCTGGGCCATGAAGATCAGGATGGCGAGCGCGTTGACGAATCCGGTCATCACGCTCTTCGACACGAAGCGCATCACCGTCGCCAGCCGCAGGAAGCCGCAGGCGATCTGCAGCAGGCCGGCGAGCACCGTCGCCGCCAGCAGATACTGCAGCCCGTGGTCGCGCACCAAAGTGACCATCAGCACCGCTGTTGCCGCCGTCGCCGCCGAGATCATGCCTGGACGTCCGCCGAAGATGGCGGTCAGCACGGCGATCGAGAACGACGCGTACAGCCCGACCTTGGGGTCGACGCCGGCGATGATCGAGAAGGCGATGGCTTCCGGAATCAGGGCGAGAGCCACGACCATGGCCGCCAGCACGTCGCTGCGGACATTGCCGAACCATTCATTCTTGAGCGTATCGAGCGAGGTACCCTCCTGGGTGCCGGGGCGTTGGCGGACATGTCATGCGAAGAGGTCAGGAAGTACCCAAATCCGGCCGTTTTTGCAACGCAGCATCGGCTTTTCCGCGCCATGCCGGTGCGTATCCGGAACCGGCCGGGCAACCGGCCGCGTTCTATACCGTTGTCTCAGGACGTGACGAGACAGGAGAGGACGCCCGATGGTCGAGCTGATCAACGACTGGATTTCGGCCTGGGGAGCCCCCGCCATCGGTCTGCTGATGTTCATCGAGAACCTGTTCCCGCCGATCCCCTCGGAAGTGGTCATGCCCGTCGCCGGTCTGGCGGCGGCCCGGGGCGAGTTGTCGGTGGTGGCGGTGATCGTCTACGGCACGATCGGATCGGTCCTCGGCGCCACCCTCTGGTTCGCGGCGGGGCTGGCGCTCGGCGCGGACCGCATCCGTCGCTTCTGTGCCCGGCACGGCCACTGGCTGACCATCAAGCCGGAGGACGTGGACGGCGCCCAGGCCTGGTTCCGCCGGTGGGGGCATCTGGCGGTGCTGTTCGGTCGGATGGTGCCGGGGGTGCGGACCCTGATCTCCGTGCCCGCCGGGGTGGCCGGGATGGGATGGCTGCCGTTTCTGCTCTACACCACCCTCGGCTCGCTGATCTGGGTGAGCGGCCTCACCATGGCCGGCCACTGGCTCGGCGAGCGGCGGGACCTGCTGACCAGTTCCCTGTCGCTCGTCGGCAACGTGGTGATCGGCGTGCTCGTCGTCTGGTATCTGTGGCGCGTGTTCACCCTGCGCCGCCGGCGCGACGCAGAGGACCGCTAACGCAAGGTCGAGGGCGGGGCCGTCAGGCCCGGCCCCTCGCCTTGAAGTGTTCGCGCAGCAACGCCACGTTGCGCCGGTTGGCCCGATAGCCGACATCGAGCAGGTCGCCGATCAGCGGGATCGCGCCGATCAGGAAGTCGATGCCCACATTGGCGGCCATCCGCACCAGCAGCGTCTTGGGCGCACCGAGCCGATGGGCGCGCGCCAGGATGTAGAAGGCCGGCAGCGTCACCAAGCCGTCGCCGATGCCGGGGATCAGGCCGATGAGGGCGTCCAGGCCGAAGCGGATGCCCGTTCCCGGCACCCGGAAACGGCTGTCCATCAGGTCGGCCAGCCCGTCAAGCAGGTCGAGCTCGCGACGGAGGTCCGAGGCCGACCGGGGCCGACCGCCCCGGTCGATCGGTGCGGAGGCTTCAGCCGCGGTCATGGGGCCGCGCGGCCATGCCGGCCGCCTGCAGGATCGCCATCGACTCTTCGGTCGTGATCTTCGAGCGCCAGGCGAGTTTGTCCACGCTCCGGGTACAGATGAATGACGAGGCCGGGTCGCCTGCCTGGTTTCCCAGTCCGTCGCAGTCCAATGCGGTCCGTTCGGTATCCTTCATTGCGCTCTCCGCAGCTCGGTGAGGGTGCCCATGTGCCCGACTGCAGAACGCCTCGGCACGGGGGACGGTTCCCGAACTGCGCGCAGAACGCGACGCCGGCGGATCTCCGGCGTCAGCCCACCCATTTATGCGCGACGAACAGCGCGCGGCGATGGCTGTGATACGCGGTCTGCTGCGGGACGGCCGCCAGCAGACTGGGGGCCGGCGCCACTTCTGTGACGCTCTCGAAGCCGACCTGATACAGGCTGTCGATCAGCCCGCGATAGGTCGGCTGCAGTGCCACCGACACCGATGCGCTCCCTGCATCGGCGGCCGCGCCCGCCGGCGCGTGCGTATCCGTCATGCGGACCCATCCCGGAACGGGGATGTTGTGGATCGCCGTGTCGATCAGCACGAGCCGCGCGGTCTTCTCATACATCAGCCGCAGCAGGCGGATCGGTTCGGCCTGCCGGTCGAAAACGCCAAGAGCGGAGACGCAGTCGAACGCATCCGGGTTCAGCCGGGCCAGATACGCAGCGGGATCGGCCGTCTCGAACCGGCGGTTGGAGCGGCGACCCAGGGAGTGCAGCAGCGTGGCGCGGCCGATCGCCTCCGCCCGCCGGTCGATGCCCACGATACGGCCGCCGATGCGATCGGCCAGCTTCATCGGGATCAGGCCGCAATCGGTTTCGAGGTCGAGCAGGCTGCCGACCGGCGCGAACTCGGTCAGGGCCTTGTCCAGCAGGGAAAGACGGATGGACTGTGCCTCCCTGCTCTCCGGCGTGAAATCGACGACAGGAGCCTGGCGGTCCAGGTCGACGCCCGTCACCCCGGGATACAGCTCCAGGGCGCAGCCCCAGGGTCCGAGACGGGTCAGCGCATCGAGATCGGCCGGCGTGGCCGGGCGGTCGCAGAGCGGCCGATCCTGATACAGCTCGGCGACCGGCACCATCACCTCATCGACCAGGCTCTCCCGGAGCTCGCCGATCTGATCGCTCCAATCGACGATCCGCGTTTCGTGCGTGTCGGCTTCAAGACGGCAGTTTCTGGAATACATGATGGGGGTCCACCGTGCGCAGCATCCCGGTCTCACCGGCCTCACGCCAATCGCGTCGCCCAATGCCCGGATCGTAGCCGCACAATAATAAACTTTGCCCCCTTACAGAACATCACAATTGATCCGACTGAATATCGACACGGACTTCAATTAACCAAGTCATATCAAAATTTTGTCCAATTATTTTCGAATTTTTAAAACTAACTATCGTTTATGTGGATATTACCGACATACCTTTGTTTAATTTTTCGCGCATTTTATGATTCAAGATCTGCATACCCGAGTACAATATTGACTTCGGCAAATCTGTCCCGGCCTCTCGTTACGCCGGAAGCCACGCGCCCCGACTCCCTTTTTGGTGGATGCGGCTTCCGTGAGAAATATATCAAAAATTGTCTTACAAAACTTGAATTCTACCGTATCTTCTTGAATTTATGGGGCAACTCCCCATCTCGACGACGACACGCTCAGGTGCGACAAGGGGACATCGGTGGGGCGCACATACGACGTGCATTGGAAGGACGGCGGATAAGACCTGAAGTGTTCAATGTCCTTTCGACTGACGTCGAAGCCTCGAAGGTTTGTACGCATGGAAGCCCACACGACCGACCTCTCCGCCTATCTGGACTATGACTTGAACCATACTCACACGCCGAGATGCCTTTATCAGATTGAACTCGACTTCTTCCGGATGACCGAAATGGCGCGGCTCTGGCTGGCCGAGAACCAGATCGCGCCGTACAAGCTGGCGCTGCTCGCCGGCGTCTCCACCAGCCAGACCCATCGTGCGCTCCATGACGATTGGCGCCCGTCCCACCGGCTCCTGGTCCGCATTGCCCGCGCCCTGCCCGAGGACTGGGTCGCCGCCTTCGAGCGCGACTGCGACGCCGTGCTGCCCTGTTCGATGCACAACATGGCCGACAGCGACCCGACCCACCGCCTGTACCAGGCCCGGGCCATGGCCGCACAGTGCGGCTCATTCGAGGCCTATTGCGCGTATCTCACCGAACGGGACTTCACGTTCGCCACAGTGCATCGCGGAGACGGACCAGTCCGGTTCAGGACGGTCCACACCGCCGATGCCCGGCTGCAGGAGGTGGCGCGGGAGCGGGGCTACATCACACCGTTCTTCCGCCCCCTGGTGCGTCTGGAACAGGCGCCCGATCAGGCCAATCTGGCGATCCTGCGCCATCCTCTCATGATCGGACGGGAGAGCTTCACCAGCACCTATTGGCTCCTGCAGTTCAAGGCCTTCGGAACCAACTTCTCCATCGCCGACCGGATGGCCTTCAGCCCCGCCGCCACGGCGCGCCAGGCGCATATCATCCGGCGGTTCTACGACATCCTCGTGCCCACGCTGATCGAGAACGACTGACCGCCCTTCTCAGTCGACGGCATGGGCCGACAACGCAGATCCCGCGGGAGCCACCTCCCAGCCGCCGCCGAGGGCGACGAACAGGTCGGCCGCGGACAGGAAGGTCGAGAGCCGGGCCTGCACCAGTGTGTCGTCGGCCGACAGCTTGGTGCGCTGGGCGTCCAGCACGGTGAGAAAATCCGCTGCCCCCGCCTCGTAGCGGATACGCGACAGCTCATAGGCATAGCCCGCCTGCTCCGCCGCCTCGGCGAGGTCGGCGACGCGCCGGTTGCCGGTATCCACCCCGGCCATCGCGTCCTCGGTCTCCTGATAGGCGTTCAGAACAGCCCCCCGATAGGTCTCCAGCAATTCCATCCGCCGCGCCGCCGCGCCGTCGAGCTGACCCTGCAGGCGTCCGCCGTCGAAAATCGGCGCCGCGAGGCCGCCGGCCAGACTGGCCAGGGTCGAGACACCGCCGTCGAAGGCACCGGAGACCGTCGAGCCGAGCGAGATCGTCGCTGAGGGATAGAAGGCGGCCCGCGCCGCCGCCACATCGGCATCGGAGGCGTGCAGGCTCGCCTCCACCCGCCGCAGGTCCGGCCGGCGCAGCAGCAGGTCGGCCGGCTGCCCGGTCGCCACGCGCGGCAGCGACAGCGCCTGTAGCCCCGTTTCCTGGACCGAGATCGCACCGGGCGGACGGCCGATCAGCACCGACAGTCCGTTCATCGCCACCCGGTCCTGCTGGTCGAGGGCGGCGAGCTGGGCGCGGAAGGCGGCGACGGCGGACCGCTGCTGCGCCAGATCCAGTTCCGTCGCCGCCCCCGCCCGTACGCGGGCCTCCACGAGATCGAGCACCTGCTGGGCCGCCGCCAGGTTCTCCCGGGCGATGGCGCTGCGCTGCCGGATCGACAGGACGGTGAAGTACAGGGCGGCGAGATCGGACTCCATCACCAGACGGGTCGCCTCCCGCCCGAACTGTTCGGCCTCCAGGGCGAACTGCGCGCTGTCCACCTGGGCATCGAGCCGCCCGAACGGATCCACGTCATAGGACAGGGCCAGTCCGCCGCTCCATCGGCTGTCGGACCCGCCCCCATCCAGATTCTGGTCGCGCGACACGTTGCCCGAGGCGTCGAGCGACGGCACCCGGTCGGCGGCCACCGACCGCAGGGCCGCCCGGGCCTGTGCGATCTGATGGCGGGCAGTGGCGAGGTCGACATTCTCGGCCATGGCCTGGGCCATTAGGCGGTCGAGCTCGGCGTTACCGAACCGCCGCCACCAGTCGGGGCTCGGCGCCACCGCGGCCTGCGGCTGCGCCGACTGCGACACGGGCTGCGACTGCGACTGCGGCTGCGACCACGACGCAGGTACGGCGGCCGTCGGCGTCGACCGGTCGGGCGCGATGGCGCAGCCGGAGGCGACGAGGCACAGGCCGAGGGTGGCGGCGATCCGGGTCACGGACATTGTTCACTCCACAGTCAGGGCGACCGCCGGCTCCAGCCGGGCGGCCTTGCGCGCCGGGAACCAGCCGAAGACGAGGCCGGTGGTCACCGCGCAGACGAAGGCGAGGACGGCGGGGGCGGTCGAGAACACGACGGAGATGCCGAAGCTCGAGGCCGCCAGCCCGGCGGCGATGCCGAGGGCCACCCCCGCCAGCCCACCGATGCCGCAGACGATCAGCGCCTCGACGTTGAACTGGATCATGATGTCCCGCATCCGGGCGCCGGTGGCCATGCGCACGCCGATCTCGCGGGTCCGTTCGGTGACGCTGACCAGCATGATGTTCATCACCCCGATCCCGCCGACCAGCAGCGAGATTGCCGCCACCGAGCCCAGCAGGATCGTCAGGGTGTTCTGGGTCTGCTCCACCGTCTGGATCAGCGAGGCGGTGTTATGCACCCGGAAGTCCTCGGTGCGGTGCCGCGCCAGCAGCAGATCCTTCACCGCCTGCTCCGTCTCCGCCACGGTCTCCAGATCCGCGACCTTCACCGTGATCGTGCCCAGGTGCGGCTGGCCGAAGATCCGCATGGTGCCCGTGGTGAGCGGCACCAGGACCGTGTCGTCCTGGTCCGAGCCGAAGGGCGTCGCCCCCTTCTTCGCCAGAACGCCGACCACCTCGAAGGGGATATTGCCGATCAGGACATAGCTGCCGACCGGCTCCCCGCCATCGGGGAACAGGTTGTCCACCACGGTCTGGCCGAGCACCGCGACCGGGGCGTAGCTGTCCACGTCGGCCATGGTGATAAAGCCGCCGCTCGCCAGATCCCAGTCGCGCGCCGGGGCGTAGTCGGGCCACACCCCCTGGATCGACGAACGGTAGTCCACATTGCCGTAGCGGACCGTGGACGAGCCGCGCTTCTCCGGGCTGACGGCCGCGACCCCGGGCACGCTCTTGAGCGCCTCGGCGTCGGCGGTCACAAGGGTGGCGGTATCGCCGTCGCCCCGCACCCCGGGCGACCCGGGGCGGACCAGCAGCAGGTTCGTGCCGATCGACTGGATCCGGCCGAGCACATCGGCCCGGCTGCCCTCGCCGACCGCCAGCATGGTCACCACCGCGGAGACGCCGATCACGACTCCCAGCAGGGTGAGAGCGCTGCGGAACAGGTTGGCGCGCAGGGAGCGCAGGGACATCCGCACCGCCTCCGGCAGGGTGGCCAGGCTCGAGGCGGCGGGCATCCAGCCGTCCGCCTGCTCCGCCGCCGCCGATACCGCAGCCGGATCGACCCGGCCGGTATCCTCGACGATGCGGCCGTCCAGCAGGCGGATCACCCGATGGGCGCGGGCCGCGACGGAGGGATCGTGGGTGATCATCACCACCGTACGCCCCTCGCCGTTCAGGCGCTCCAGCATGTCGAGCACCTCGGCGCCCGAACGGCTGTCCAGTGCGCCGGTCGGCTCGTCGGCCAGGATCACGGCGGGGTCGTTCATCAGGGCGCGGGCGATGGACACCCGCTGCTGCTGGCCGCCGGACAGCTGGCTGGGCTTGTGGTGGCCGCGGTCGCCGAGACCGAGCTGGTCGAGCAGGTCGTCGGCACGCTCCTCGCGATGCTCCAGGGAACTGCCGGCATAGATCGCGGGAAGCTCAACGTTCTCGGCTGCGGTCAGGGTCGGGATCAGGTTGTAGCGCTGGAACACGAAGCCGAAGACGTCACGGCGCAGGCTGGCCAGCCCGTCGGCGTCCAGCTCGTCGACCTCGATGCCGCGCACGGTGTAGGTGCCGCGGGACGGCCGGTCGAGACAGCCCAGGATATGCATCAGCGTTGACTTGCCCGAGCCGGACTGGCCGATGATGGCGACGAACTCGCCGTCATGGATATCCAGGTCGATGCCGTCGAGGGCGACCACCTCGCCGGCGCCCGACGGGTAGCGTTTGCCGACGCCGCGAAAGCTGAGCAGGCAGGGCGCGTCGCTCACAGCCGCGCCCCTCCGAAGCCGCCGGGGCGCCCGCCGCCCCGGCCGGAGGCCGCGGCACCGCCGGCGGTGGGCAGAACCACCTGCTCGCCCTCCTCCAGACCCGAGGCGATCGCCGCGGTGGTCCGGTTGCTGAGCCGCACCTCCACACGCCGGCGCTCCTGGGTTCCGTCGGCCTTCAGCACGGTCGCCGAATGGCCCCGCCCCTCCCGCCCCGGGCTCAGCGCGGTAAGCGGCACCAGCGGCATGTCTTCAGCCCGGTCGAGCACGAAGAACACCTGGGCGGTCATCTCCGACATCAGGGCCCGATCGGCATTGTCGATGTCGATCAGCGCGTTGTAGAGCACCACGTCGTTGACCACCTCGGGCGTCGGCAGAACCTGACGGACGATCGAATACCATTCGCGGTCGGGCATCCCCAGGGTGGTGAAGTACAGCGGTGTGCCGGGCTTCAACAGAACCACATCGGCCTCGGCCACCTCGGCCCACACGGTCATGGTGTCGAGGTCGGCGATCTGAAGGATGATCGGCGCGGTCTGGTTGGCGTTCAGGGTCTGGCCTTCCACGGCGTCGAGCGAGACCACGGTGCCGGCCATGGGTGCGCGGATCTCGGTATAGCCGAGATTGGTCACGTCGGCATCCAGGGTGGCCTGGGCCTGGTCGATCTGGGCTTCGAGAGACGCGATGGAGGCTTCGGCCACCGCCAGGCTGGCGGCACCGATCTGCAGTTCGTCCTCGCTGATCGCCTTGGCGGAGAACAGACGCTGGTTGCGCTGATGCTGCTGCCGGGCGAGCTGGCGCTCGGCCTCGCGCTGGCGGAGCTGCGCGCTCAGATC
This sequence comes from Candidatus Endolissoclinum sp., assembly GCA_965228445.1. GTDB lineage: Bacteria > Pseudomonadota > Alphaproteobacteria > Thalassobaculales > Thalassobaculaceae > Thalassobaculum. The sequence goes on from OZ245813.1 coordinate 1,619,537, forward strand.
CGCGAGCTTGGCGCGGTCGGCAACCACCTTGGATTCCTGCACCCGCGCGTCGAGTTCCGCCAGCAGGTCGCCCTGGGCCACCTGATCGCCGATCTCCACGTAGAGCCGGCTGATCTGGCCGGAGATCTGGGCGCCGACATCGACGTAGTCGCGCGGCTTGATGGTACCGAGCGACGTGACGGTGCGCTCCAGCGAGCCGCGGGTGACGGCCACGGTGCGCGGGGCGGCCGGAGCCGGGTCGAGCAGAAGGTCGCGGCCATAGACCGCCGCCCCCACCCCCGCCAGAACGAGGACAACCAGGAGGATCAGCCAGCGTCGGCTGCGGCGTGCGCGCCGCCGCGTCTTCGCGGGCGCTCTGAGAGTATCGCTGTCGGTCACGGACCCCACCGGTTTCAGACGGATCCGACGCCGAGAACCGGTCGTCGGTCTCGGTTCAACGGAGCCTGCACGGATTTCCGTCGCGCGACGGGCGGCGTCAAGGCCCCAGGACAATTATTGATATGTTTCCCGTGCACCAAACTCCCCGTCATCCTGACGCAAGTCAGGAGCATGCGCCGGACGGAACAGCACCTTGATCCTGGATCAAGTCCAGGATGACGGACACGGGTCAATCGAACGTCAGCAGCGAGTCGGCCGTATCCCGATCGTAGCCGAGCGACGCGTTGAGGAGCTGGCGGGTGTAGTTATGCGCAGGCTGGGAGCGGCGGAGCTGGTCCACGTCCATCTCCTCCACCACCCGGCCTGCATTCATCACCGCCAGCCGGTCGCACATATGGGCGATCACGGCCAGGTCGTGGCTGACCAGGATGTAGGTCAGCCCGTGCTCCTGCTTCAGGCGCTGCAGCAGGTTCAGGATCTCCGCCTGCACCGACACGTCCAGCGCCGAGGTCGGCTCGTCCAGCAGCAGGATCCGCGGCTCCAGCATCAGCGCGCGGGCGATGGCCACCCGCTGGCGCTGACCGCCGGAGAGCTGGTGCGGATAGCGGAAGCGGAACTCCGGCCCCAGCCCGACATCGCGCAGGAGGGCTTCCACCCGCGAACCGATATTGCGGATGCCGTGGATCTTCGCCGGCTCGCTCAGGGTGCGGTCGACCGTATGGCGCGGGTGCAGCGAGCCGTAGGGGTCCTGAAACACCATCTGGACGGTCTCGTAGAACGCCTTCGACCGCTTCGGCCCGAGATCCTTGCCGTCCACGGCGATCCGACCGGTCCAGTCCTTCGCCAGGCCGGAGATCGCGCGCAGCACCGTCGACTTTCCCGACCCGGACTCGCCGACAAGCCCGAAACTCTCACCCCGCCGAACGGTCAGCGACACGTCCCGTACGGCGTGGACAGCCTCCTCGCCGGCGCCGAACCGGACGTCGAGATGGCTGATCAGCAGCGCCACATCGGAACCGAACATTTCAGATGAGGCGGGCATCGACACCGGGCTCCGTCTTCCAGGCCTCGTCGCGGACCAGGGTCGAGAGGCGCTCGACCGGCTGGTCCACCCGCGGCAGCGAGGCCAGAAGGCCGCGCGTATAGGGGTGGGTGGCGTTGTGCAGCTCCGACGCCCGGCAGGTCTCCACGATCTGCCCGGCATACATGATCACCACCCGGTCGCAGAACGAGGCGACCAGGTTCAGGTCGTGGGAGATGAACATCAGCCCCATGCCACGCTGGCTGACCAGGTCGTCGACGATCGCCAGCACCTGCATCTGCACGGTCACGTCCAGGGCCGAGGTCGGCTCGTCGGCGATCAGCAGGTCGGGCTCGGCGATCAGCATCATGGCGATCATGATGCGCTGGCCCATGCCGCCGGACACCTCGTGCGGGTAGGCCCTGTAGACCCGCTCCGGATCGCGGATCCGAACGGCCTCCAGCATCTCCAGGGTGCGCCGTCGCGCCGCCCCGCCGGCGACGCCGGCACTGACCCGGTAGGCCTCGTCGATCTGCTTGCCGATGGTCATCACCGGGTTCAGCGAGAATTTGGGGTCCTGCATCACCATGGCGATGCGGTTGCCACGGATCCGCCGGTATTCCCGCTCAGACAGCTTGGTCAGGTCGATGCCGTCGAACGCCATCTTGCGGGCGGTGACGATCCCTGGCGGGCGGATCAGGCCGAGCACGGCGCGGCCGGTCATGGTCTTGCCGGAGCCGGACTCGCCGACGATGCCCACCTTCTCGCGACCGACCGAAAAGCTGATGTCGCGCACCGCGTGAACCGTGCGGGTGCGGGTGGGGAAGTCGATGCTGAGCCCCTCCACCTCGAGCAGCGGCCCACTCATCGCGCAGACCTCGGGTCGAGGGCGTCGCGCAGCCCGTCGCCCAGCAGGTTGAAGCCGAGGCTGACGGTAAAGATGGCAAGGCCCGGCATGGTGGCGACCCACCACTGGTCCAGGATGTAGAGCCGGCCGGTGGAGATCATCGCCCCCCATTCCGGCAGCGGCGGCTGGGCGCCGAGGCCGAGGAAGCCGAGACCGGCGGCCGTCAGGATGATGCCGGCCATATCCAGGGTGACGCGGACGATGACGCTGGACAGGCAGAGCGGCACCACATGGCCGGTGACGATGCGCAGCGGCGAGGCTCCCTGGAGACGGATCGCCGAGATGAAGTCGGAGTTGCGGATCGTCAGCGTCTCCGCCCGGGCGATGCGGGCATAGGGCGGCCAGGAGGTCAGCGCGATGGCCAGCACCGCGTTGCCGATGCCGGGACCCAGCGCGGCGACGAAGGCCAGAGCCAGCACCAGCCGCGGGAAGGCCAGGAAGATGTCGGTGAACCGCATCAGCACGGTATCGACCCAGCCGCCGGCATACCCGGCTACCGTGCCGATCAGCAGGCCGAAGACGGGCGCCGTCACCACCACCAGGGCGACGACGTAAAGGGTGATCCGGGCGCCGTAGAGCAGCCGGCTGAGAATGTCGCGGCCGAGTTCGTCGGTGCCCAGCAGGTTGCCCGGCGTGCCCGGCGGCAGCAGGCGGCGCTGCAGATCCTGGGCGATCGGGTCGTGGGGGGCGAGCAGCGGCGCGAAGACCGCCGCCAGGATCAGCGTGACCACGATCGCCAGCCCCAGCATGGCCAGCGGATTGCGGGCCAGGCCGAGCCAGCCGAGATAGGCCTGGATGCAGCGCGCCTGGAACGGGCTCGACGGCGTCTCGCTGGTCAGCCAGGCGCGCAGGCCCGGCTCGCAGGCGGAAACGGAACGGTCGCTCATCGCTCCCTCCTCACCGGGCGCGCGGGTCGAAGACCCGGTACAGGATGTCGGACAGCAGATTGAGGCCGACGAAGACGATGCCGACCACCACCGTGCCGCCGAGAACGGCGTTCATGTCGGCCGAGAGCAGCGCGTTGGTGATGTAGAAGCCGATGCCCGGCCAGGCGAAGACGATCTCGGTCAGCACCGAGCCCTCCAGCAGGTTGGCGTAGCTGAGCGCGATCACCGTGATCAGCGGCACCATGACGTTGCCCAGCGCGTGCCCCCAGATCACCCGCGCCTCCGACACGCCCTTCACCCGGGCGGTGGTGATGTATTCCTGGGCGAGCTGCTCCAGCATGAAGCTGCGGGTCATGCGGCTGATATAGGCGAGCGAGTAGTAGCCGAGCACCGAGGCCGGCAGAATGATGTGCGACAGGGCATTGGCGAACACCTCGAAATCGCCGGCGATCAGACTGTCGATCAGGATGACGCCGGTGACCTGGGGGACGATGTCCTCGAAGAACACGTCGAGCCGGCCGGGTCCCGCCACCCAGTCGAGCTTGCCGTAGAAGATCAGCAGACCGACCAGGCCGAGCCAGAAGATCGGCATGGAATAGCCAAACAGGCCGAGCAGCCGCACCGCGTGGTCCGGCCAGCGGCCCTGATGCACCGCGGCCATCACACCGGCCGGGATGCCGAAGGCGACGCCGAGCAGGGTGGCGACCGTCGCCAGCTCCAGGGTCGCCGGGAACACGCGGGCGATATCCTCGATCACCGGGCGCGAGGTCAGCAGCGAGGTACCGAAATCGCCGCGCACCACTTCGCCGATATAGGTCAGGAACTGGATGTAGATCGGCTGGTCGAGGCCCATTGCGATGCGCGTGGCCTCATAGACCTCGTTCGTCGCCCGCTCGCCGACGACGGCGAGGACGGGATCGATCGGCATCACCCGGCCGATCAGGAAGGTGATCAGCAGCAGGCCGAGCAGCGTGACCGCCAGGGTCACGACCACCCGACCGCCCTTCAGGACTCCCTGCCGGGAGGGGAGCCATCCCCCCCTCCCGCCGGGACGCGAACCAGCGAGGCTCATCGCGTCCGCTTACTTCGTGACGGTCCAGTAATAGACCGCCGAGATCGCGCTACCCGTCACCAGGTTCTCGACGTCCTTGCGCAGACCGGTCTGCTCGATCTTCTGGAACATGACCACGAACGGGCTGGTCGCCTGATGCTCCTTCTGGATCGCCCGGTACATCTCGGCCCGCTTGTCGCGGTCGGCTTCCTGCACCGCCGCTTCGGTCTGCTTGGTCATCTCCGGAATGTCCCAGGAGTTGCGCCAGGCCAGCTTGCCGGTCAGCTTCGCCTCGTCGGCGTTGTCCGGGTTATGGGCGAAGGTGTCGGCGTTGGTGTGTGGGTCCGGATAGTCCGGGCCCCAGGCGCCGAGATAGATGTCGTGCTCGCGCGCCCGGTACTCGCCCAGCGACTGCTTGCCGGTCATCGGGGTCAGCTCGACGGTGATGCCCGCCTCGGTCAGCGAGCCCTGGATCGCCTGGGCCATCGCCATGTAGGACGGCTCGTTGCGGACGTTGATCTTCACCGAGACGTCGCTGGCGTGACCGGCCTCGGCCAGCAGCGCCTTCGCCTTGGCGATGTCGAGCGTGTAGGGCTGGTCCTTCAGCTCACCCAGATAGGTCAGCGGCAGGAAGGCCTGATGCACGGTGTACTGGCCGCGCAGGATGGTCTCGGTCATGCCCTTGTAGTCGACCGCCCACTTCACCGCCTCGATCACCTTCGGATCGTTCAGCGGCGCCTTCTTCTGGTTCAGCGACATGTAGACGATACGGCCGCGCAGGTCCTCGTCGACCTTCAGGTCGCCATTGGCGGAGACGGCGGCGATGTCTTCCGGCGTCAGGTTGCGCGCGACGTCGATATCGCCCTTCTCCAGCAGCAGGCGCTGGCTGGCGGATTCCGCGATATGCCGCACAAAAACGCGCTTCATGGCCGGCGTGGCACGCCAGTAGTCCGGATTGACGTCGAGCACGTAGGACTCGTTCGCCTTCCAGGAGCGCAGCGAATAGGCACCGGAGCCGGCTGTGTTGGTCTTCAGCCACTCATAGCCGAGATCGCCGTCCTTCTCGTTCGCCATCGCCGTCTTCTTGTCGACGATCGAGCCGATGGTGGCGGTCAGGCAGTTCAGGACGAAGGACTGGGCGTAGACCTTGTCGGTGGTGATCACCAGGGTCGAGGCGTCGGTCGCCTTGATCGTGTCCTCGATGTTCTCCTTGGTGAAACCGAACTGCGTCAGGATGAAGGACGGGGTCTTCTCCAGCAGCACCGCGCGGCGCAGGGAGAACTCGGCATCCTCCGCCGTCACCGGGTTGCCGGACTGGAACTTGATGCCCTCGCGGATCTTGAAGGTGAAGGTCTTGCCGTCCTCGCTGACCGTCCAGGACTCAGCCAGCCCGGGCTGATAGCCGGCGGCCAGGTCGAGGGGGTTGAACTCGACGAGATGGTCGTAGGTGTTCCGGAGCAGGTCGCCCCCGGAGAACTCGAACGCCTCGGCAGGGTCGAGCGACACGATGTCGTCGATGGTCGCGGCCACGACGAGGGTGTCTTTGGGGGTGTCGGCAAAGGATGCGGGCGCGGTCAGCGTGACCGCGGCAAGCATGCCGAGCGCCCAGGCGGACGTGAGCTTGGACATGTGTGAAGCCTCCAATTGGTGGCCCGCCTCGGTTCTGTGACCGACTGCGCGACCGTTGGACGCTCACTTAAGCAGGATTTGGTCTGCGCAAAAACCAGATTCAGCGCCCCCTCGACGGCGTCGCATTGCGTGGCTGGCCGCCCTGCCTACGGCTGCTATGCTCGCCCCATGACCAGACCGAGAATCACCCTCTTCGAGAACCTCCGCACCCTCGGCTATGTCCCCTTCTACCTCGCCATCGAGCGCGGGGAATGGGCGCGCGAGGGCGTGGACGTCACCGTCACCCTGTCGCCCTCGACGGACTACACCGCCCAGGGCCTGCTGGAGGGCGCCACCGACGTCTCCTGGGGCGGGCCGATGCGGGTGATGATGCACCATGACGCCGCCCGCAGGCGCGGCGAGGACTGCCCGCTGGTCTGCTTCGGCCAGGTGGTGGCCCGCGATCCCTTCGTGCTGGTCGGCCGAGAGCCCAATCCCGATTTCCGCTTCATCGACCTGACGGGGAAGCGGCTGGGCGTGGCGGTGGAGGTGCCGACCCCCTGGATGACCCTGCAGGACGATCTGGATCGGGCCGGTGTGGCACTTTCGGACTGGACCCGCGCATCGGACCGAACCATGGGCGAGAACGTCGAGGCGCTCGGCCGCGGCGAGGTCGACGTGATCCAGGTGTTCGAACCCTATGCCGACCGCGCCGTCACCGAGCACGGCTGCCACGTCTGGCACCGCTTCGCCACCCGCGGCGATGTCGGCTTCACCAGCTTCTACACCACCCGGGCCTTCGCCGAGCGGGAACGCGAGACCTGCCGCGCGCTGATCCGCGGCATCGGCCGCAGCCTGCGCTACCTGCACGATGCCGATCCGGCCGAGATGGCGGCGACGGTACGCCCTTATTTCCCGGATCTGTCCGAGGAAGCCCTGGTCCGGATCATCGCCACCCTGCGCGGCGTCGGGCTGTGGGCGCGGACGCCGCACTTCCCGCCGACCGCCTTCGTGCGGCTGAAGGCGGCCCTGCTCACCGGCGGGCTGATCTCGCACGACATCCCCTACGATCTGGCGGTGGATGCCGACCTGTCGGACACGCCGATCCCGACCGACTGAGACCGCCTGGAGCAAATCACGATCAGATGGAAACAGCTGATCGCGCTCTACGCCGCCTTGTGGCTGGCGTCGATCTTGCGGCGGATATGCTCGCCGGCGGTGATGGTCGGGTAGCGCGGCACGTCGCCCGGTCCCAGACAGCTCGGCACGCAGCGGATCTCGGCGTCGAAGTTCGGATGCACGAAATACCCGATCGACATGCGTCGGCTCTGAGCGTCGCCGGTATCCGGCACGACCACCCGGTGCAGCGTGGAGACCCATTTGTCGTTGGTCCAACGCTGCATCATGTCGCCCAGATTGACCACGAGTTCGCCCGGCTTCGGCTGCACCGGCACCCATCTCCCGTCGGCCAGCCGCGCCTCCAGCCCGCCCTTGCCCTCGGTCATGGCCAGCAGGGTCATCGCGCCGAAGTCGGTATGGGCACCGGCACGAAGCTGCCCCGGCTCCGGCGGTGTGCCAAGCACCGGGTAGTGATGCATGCCGAAAATCGAGAAATGCCGGTCCAGCAGGGCGGCGAAGCCGTCCTCGTCCTGGTCGAGCGCGCGGGCGGTGATCCGCATCATGTCGCGCGACAGGCGTTCGAATGCCCGGTACAGGTCGACCAGGGCGCCGGCGAAGCCGGCGGGCACGTCCGGGATCGTGTTCCCGGCATAGGCGGTCTCGGCCGCGGCCAGGTCGGCGTAATGGGCGCTGTGGTCGTCGACCGGGCCAAGGAAGATCGACTCGCGCAGGTCCGGCGGCGTCTTGGCCCCCAACGTGGAAGCGAGGTTGCGCGTCGCCACCCGGTGGTAGCCCCGCTGCCGCGCCGCACCGGTAGGGTGGAACCGGTCCTTGTCCGCCTGCGGCAGGTCGAAGAAGTCCATGCCCAACCCGATCGCACGGGACAGGGTCTCCGGCGGCAGGCCGTGGCCGGCGATCACCAGGAAGCCGACGCTCTCGCAGGCCTCGCGCACGGCCCTGGCGACCGCGTCCTTGCCCGCCGGATCACCGGCGAGAAACGGCGCGATGTCGATGGTCGGAATCTGCAACCCGTCTGAAGCCGCCACGTCCTGCCCTCCTTGGTCTTGCGATTGCCTGCGCAGAGTGGTGAGGCTCAACCCTGCTAGGGTCACAGCCGGCGCAGCAAGCGGTAATCGGTCGCGCCTCACGTCAGCGTGATCGCAATCCCTACGGCCGGTTGTACTGCCGGCGCCGGTCTATCGCGGCACGGGCCCGCGCGGCGGGAAGACGATCGACACTGTGGTCCCCTCGCCCGGCACGCTGTCGATATCGAGCGTCCCGCCATGCAGCTCCATCAGGGACTTGCAGATCGCAAGGCCGAGGCCCACACCCTCCCGCGTCACCATGTGGTCGCTGCGGACCTGGCCGAACCTTTCCAGCGCCTTCCGGATCTCCGGGCCGGTCATGCCGATGCCGGTATCGCGGATCCGGATCTGCACCCCGCCGTCCTCGGTCACGTCGGACGACACGGTCACCGAACCGCCCGTGCCGGTGAACTTGATCGCGTTCTCGGTGAGATTGAGGACGATCTGCTTGATCCGCAGGCTGTCGGCGAAGGCCGGCGGCGTATCGGGCGACGCGTCGAAGGTCAGCGCGATGTCCTTGGCCCTGGCGCGCGAACTCAGCATCGCGCCGCATTCCCTCAGAACGTCGTCGATACCGACATATTGCGGCGCGATCGTCAGCTGGCCCGCCTCGATCCGCGCCACGTCCAGGACCTCGTTGATCAGTTCCAGCAGATGGGTGCCGGAATCCTGAACGTAGCGCGCGCATTCCAGGTACCGGTCGTCGCCGACCGGGCCGTACGCCCGGTTGCTGATCAGCTCGGAGAACCCGATGATCGAATTCAGCGGCGTGCGCAGCTCGTGGCTCATATTCGCCAGGAAGTCGGTCTTGGAGCGGTTGGCCATCTCGGCCTGGATCAGGGCCTCGCGCATCTCGCGCGTGCGCTCGCGGACGTTGCGTTCGAGATCCCGGTTGGCGGCATCGACAGCGTCCTTGGCCTGCCGCAGGTCGCGTTCGGCATTCTTCAGGGCGGTGATGTCGGTCTGCAGGACCAGCAGCCCGCGGTCGCGCGTCGGCTTGGCCCGGATCAGGTACGTGACGCCGTTCGGGCGCATCACCTCCTTGATGATCTCCCGCCCGCTGCGGCGCTCGGCCAGGATCTCCTGGATCCGGGCCTCCGGATCGGGCGTCGCCTTCGGATCCTTGTCCTTCTGATTGAGGCGGAGCAGATCCTCCATCGTGTAACGGGTGATCTCCTCCTTCGACGGCACCTCGGGATTGAGCTCGTGGTAGCGGCTGTTGGTGAACACCACCCGCTCGTCGCGGTCATACAGCCAGACGCCGTCCGACGCGGTGTCGAGGGCCGAGCGGAGGAGCTCGGCGGTGGTGATGCTCCGGCTCATGTTTCGGGTGAACTGCAGCAGGCCGGCCGCGAACAGCCCGATCCCGGCAACGGTCAGCACCATCTCGACCAGGTCCGGGCGGCCAACCCCGTATAGTGGAGTCAGTTCCGCGGCGGCAAAGCCGGCGAACCCGGCCGCCATCCAGACGGGCGCCGCGCGGAACCGCAGGGGCAGCGGCACCGAAATCCAGACCAGCGCGAGCGCGATACTGACGAACAGGAGGGCCTGAACCGCATCCAACTGAAGTGAGGTCACCGAGAATTCCCAGGAGTTGCCGGTGTTTGGCTGAAAAGATAGCGGAATGTGGACGGTCTTAGAACCGGGCGGCCGCGCGCGGCGGAAGTTCTCTCACCCGGTCCCGATGGGGGGCGCCGATCCCTACGACACGCGGGCGGTTCCGGCAATGTCGGATCCGCCCCTCGCTGCCGCCGGATCGCAGGTTCTAGGCAGGCGCCGCCCGGCACCGACTCGGCACGCCCGGCTTGCGATTCACCGACGGCCCTGATTCAGTGCGAGTGCAACGGGAGGGCGATCCGGACATGGCCTGTGGGGCAACGGGGAACGGACAGGAGCAGGTCGTGGGCGACGCGGTCGTCGTGCGGCTGTGCGTCACCTGTTCGCCTGCCGCCGGGAGCACACATGTGGAGAACCTGCATCAGCGCCTGGCCCAGGCGGATCTGCCCGTTGCGGTGCGCGTGAACGCCCAGCGCTGTCTGGGGGCCTGCGCCGAGCCGATCGCGCTCTCCCTGCAGGGGGCGGGCCGGGCGACCTATCTGTTCTCCGGCGTGCAGCCGGCGGAGGATATGGCGGATATCGAGGCCACCCTGCGCCTCTATCTCGACAGTCCGGCCGGCTGGATCGATGACGCGCGCGGCTGCGGCCGTCTCCGCTTCTGCCTGCGCGGGCGGGTGCCGGCGCTGGAGGTCTGATCGTCGAGCGAACGGCGGCCGCGTCAGTTGCGGACGGTCACCGACGCGGACAAGGGCCGGTCGCCGACCACGAAGGGACGGTGGTCGTTGGCGTTCAGCGTGACCTCGACCGTGACGTCGCCCTCGGGAAGCGATCCGAGATGCAGCCACGGGCCGTAGACCCGGCCGATCTTCTCGCCATTGACGTAGACGTGGGCATGCCCCTCGCCAGGCACATGCGCACCACTGGCATGCTCCGGCGCAAAGCGGAAACCGGCGGTCTCGACATGCAGGTTCCAGCCGGAGGACGGGTCCGGCCGCATGTCGAGCGAGACGGAGGGCGCATCCTCATCCGCCGGCAGGATGTAGGGCGTCGCATGATCGTGCGAGGCCGCCGCCGCGCCGACGCCGTGCGGCGCGTCCACGGTGCAGATGTTGCCGGCGAGCATCTCTTCAGACAGCCCGGTCTTCGCCGCGACATGGGCGAGCGACGGTCCGTGACCATGCTGACCCGCATCGCCGTGATCGTGACCGTCCAGCGTGATCCCGTTGCCGGCCGCGACGGCGAAGCCGACTCCTCCGCCGAAGACCAGTCCGATCAGCAGCATGGGGATGGAACGGTCCATGGAGACCTCCGGCTGGTCGTCCGCCGGATCGCGCGACCGACCCGGCGGAGACCGTCAATGTTGCGTGAGGCGGCTCAGGCCGTCTCGGCCGCGCCGACGCTCGCCGATTCTCTCGACCAGAAATATCCGCCGAGACAGCCGACCATCACCCAGGCCGCCAGACCGACGCCGTAGGCCCGGGCGGCGAACAGGGCGCCGATCTCCGTCGGCACCGGCCCGGTGAACACATCGGGCTCCGGAGCGCCGATGACATGGGGAGCGAGCAGCAGCACCACCGCCGGTCCCCACGCCTTCCAGCTATGCCCGAAGGCGATCAGCCAGAGCGCCACCGCGGCGGCCGCGACCGTCGCGAACCACCAGACCTGGCGGGCATAGACATCGGCCGCCGCAACGCCCGGCACCTCCGGCGCCAGGGTGAAGCCGGGAGCGAAATGCACGACCAGGAAGCCGGCGACGCCCCAGATCAGGCCGGTCCGCGCCGAGATCACCGCGCCGCGCTGCTCGGCCAGCGACATCAGTGCGATCATGATCAGCGCATAGCCGGAATAGACGAGCATGGTGAAGACGGTGCTCAGACCGTCCCGCACCGGGTCGAGCCCGCCAAGCTCCGGGTGGGCGGACACCTCGGACGTCGCACCGAAATGCACCAGATCGCCGCCCTCGTAGAGTTCGGCATGGAGCAGCACGGGCTGCACGAAATAGAGCTGCAACAGGGCCGCAAGCAGCCCGGCGACAGCACCAGCGAACAGGGCGCTGGTCAGGATCCGTGTGAACATGGCGTCAGTGACAGGGGAAGCCGGTCGCGTGACGGACGTCATGCGCGGCGTCGTGCAGGGTCTCGGTCTGCACATGGCCGGTCACGAAGATGATGGCGAGGCCGAAAAACGCCGCCAGAAGTGCCGGTGCCAGCCTGGAGCCCGCACCGGTTGCCGCAGTCGCGGTGGTATTCATTGTCGGTCCTTCCTGCCGTCGCACCCGACGGCCGCCGGAGTAAATCTGTCGTCCGGTAGGTCTCCTGGCTTGCGGGTCATCACGCGCTGCCCGCCTTCCCCGCGGTCGCGAGTGGCATCGTGGACAGGCGTTCGCCGCTTACAGTCGCGGGGGCGGCTCCGGACTGGGCGCATGCGCCGACACCGGATTCCCAGAGGCCTTCGCGATGAAAGCCGAACCGAACCCATGAACCATACGCCTCGCCCATCGCTCTTGCCAAGGGTTCGGCCTACCGGGGTGTCCGGCGCAGCAGATAGGTGTCCATGATCCAGCCGTGCCGGGCCCGCGCCTCGGCGCGGAGCGCGACGATCCCGTCTCCGACCTTCGACAATGGCCCGGCCCGCAGGATCTGATGCTCCATGCCGAGATAGGCGCCCCACCAGATCTCAAGACCAGCCGGATCCAGTGTCTGGAAGGCACAAGTGCCGTCGAGCATCACCGCGACGGTTTCCGCCTCCGGCGGCCAGCCGGACTGACGCAGCCGCCGCCCCGTGGTGACGGTGACGGCACCGGCCAGGGTGTTGAACGGAATGGCGTGGGCCGCCGTCAGCGCCTGAAGGGCCGTGATGCCGGGTACGACCCGCAGGGCGGGTTTGGGGTCCAGCCGGGCGGCGATGCGCAGGGTGCTGTCGTACAGCGACGGGTCGCCCCAGACCAGCAGAGCCACCGTCCGCGCCTCCGGCTTGCCCGCCATGGCTGCGGCCCAGCGGCGGGCGATCTCGTCGTGCCACGCGTCGACAGCCTCGGCATAGGGCAGGCCCGGATCGCGGACCGGCATGTCGAACTCGACGACCGGTCCGTCCCCCTCGCCCAGGACGGACGAGACGATCGCCCGGCGCAGGTCGGCCAGGTCGGCTTTGTCCGCGCCCTTGCGCGGAATCAGGATCAGGTCGGCCTCGGCGATGGCCCTGCGACCCTCCCCGGTGAGGTGGTCCGGGTTTCCGGTCCCGATGCCGATCAGCAGCAGTTCAACCATCGGCGTCGTGGCGAGCCTCACCCTCGCCGCCTCCCTCGTCGGCCAGCGGACCGTACAGGATCAGGGCCGGCAGCGATCCGTCCGCCCCGGCAAGCCGGTTGGCAAGCCTTGCCACCGTGCTGCGCAGCAGGTGCTGGTCCGGCGTGCTGACCGCCTCGGCCAGCAGGGCCGGCGTGTCGGCCGGCAGGCCGTGCCGGATCAGGATGGCGGCGAACTCGCTGAAGGTCCGCCGTCCCATGAACACCACCGTGGTCGCGGTCGGGTCGGCCAGGGCCGGCAGGTCGATATCCATGGGCAGATGACCGGTGACATCGTGCCCCGTCACGAACTGCACCCGCCGGGCGGTCAGACGCCGGGTGAGCGGGATGCCGGCGGCGGCCGCCGCCGCACAGGCAGAGGGCACACCGGGGATGATCTCGAACGGAATGCCCGCCTCGCGCAGGGCGGTCAGTTCCTCCTCCAGCCTGCCGAACAGCCCGGCGTCGCCCGACTTCAGCCGAACAATCCGCTGGCCGGTGCGCGCATAGTCGACCAGCAGCCGGCTGACATGGGTCTGGCGCGGCGACGGCCGGCCGGCGCGCTTGCCCACGCCGACGAGATCGGCGCCGTCGCGCGCATGGGCCAGTATCGGGCCGGAGGACAGGTCGTCAAACAGCACGGCATCGGCGCGCTGCAGCCGGTCCACCGCCTTGAGGGTCAGAAGCTCCGGATCGCCGGGGCCGGACCCGACGAAGCTGACGAAACCGGTCATGGCCGCTCCCCGGCGATCAGGTGGAAGAAGGTCCCGCTCACATTCCCGCGGCGCGAGCCCGTCTCCGGTACCGGATTGCCGTCGGCATCGGCCACGTCGGCCAGCGGCGAGTCCGGTTGCTCCAGGATGGTGGAGTAATGGAACTCGTGACCGCGCAGGGCGGCGCCCGCAGCGCCCAGCGCCATCGCGTCCCGCAGCACGGCGCGGCGGTAGCCGAGATGGAACTTGCGCTGAGCGTAGCTCGTCACCAGCCCGAGCAGCCCGGCCATGGGGTGACGGGCACCTGCCTTGTCGACCAGCGCCTCGCCCAGCACCATGTAGCCGCCGCATTCGCCATGCACCGGCCGGGTCGCCGCGTGCCGCCGCAGCCCGCCGAGGAACCTCCCGGCTGCGGCCAGGGTGCCGCCATGCAATTCAGGATAGCCGCCGGGCAGCCAGACGAGATCGGCATCGGGATCCGGCGCCTCGTCGGCCAGGGGCGAGAACGGCAGGATCTCGGCCCCGGCGGCACGCCAGCCTTCCAGCAGGTGCGGATAGGTGAAGGAGAAGGCAGAATCGCGGGCGATCGCGATCCGCTGGGCCGGCGGCGGCGGCAGGGCGCCAGCGACCGGGACTGGGCCGCCGCGGGCGGCCTCTTTGATCGCCGTCAGATCCACATGCTCCCGCAGGAAGGCGGCATAGCCGGCGATGGCCGCCTCCAGATCGGGATGCTCCACCGCCTGGATCAGCCCCAGATGGCGTTCCGGCAAGGTCAGGTCGCCGCGCCGGGGAAGCACGCCGAGCACCCGCACTCCGGCATGCTCCATGCCGCGGCGGATCAGCCGCTCGTGCCGGGGACTGGCGACCCGATTGAGGATCACCCCAGCGAAGGGCAGATCGGGGTCGTAACGGGCGAAGCCGAGCGCGGTGGCCGCCGCCGACTGGGCCTGGCCGCCGACATCGAGCACCAGCAGCACCGGCCACCCCATGCGCCGCGCGGTCTCGGCACTGGCGCCGAAGCCGGACAGCCCCCGGGTCGCCACCCCGTCATAGAGGCCCATCGAGCCTTCGCCGATGGCGATATCCGCCCCGGCGGCGCGGGCGGCGATCGCGTCGAGCAGCCCGCCCTCCATCGCCCAGGTGTCGAGGTTGAACGACGCCCGCCCGGCGGCGGCGAAATGGAAGGCCGGGTCGATATAGTCGGGTCCGCTCTTGAACGGCTGCACCGTGAGCCCGTCCTCGACCAGGGCCCGGGTCAGGCCGAGCATCACGGTGGTCTTGCCCGTCCCCGAGGCGGGGGCGGAGACCATCAGGCCGGGCAGATCAGCCATCCTCTTCCCTCCAGCCGGCCCAGGGACTGTCCGCCGATTGCGGCCTGTAACGGCGATCGTAATCCGGCGCGTAGAGCCGGCTCTCGGTGAAATCCTCGCCGGCAAGCGCCGGCCCCACCAAAATCAGGGCAGTGCGGCTGATGCCCTCGCCCAGCGCCGCCTCCACCGTCGCCAGGGTAGCGCGGACGATCGTCTGGTCCGGCCAGCTTGCCCGGTAGACCACCGCCACCGGACAGTCGCCGCCATAGGCCGGCGTCAGATCGGCCACCACCCTGTCCAGATTCTGGATCGAGAGATGGATGGCCAGGGTCGCGCCGGTCGCGGCGAAGTTCGTCAGGCTCTCGCCCTCGGGCATGGAGGAGGCCCGGCCCGGGGTGCGGGTCAGAACCACCGACTGGGCCAGCCCGGGCAGGGTCAGCTCGGCACCCAACGCGGCCGCGGCGGCGGCGAAGGACGGCACGCCGGGGGTCACGGTGAACGGGACACCCTCGGCCCTGAGCCGTCGGAGCTGCTCGCCCATGGCCGACCAGACCGACAGGTCGCCGGAATGGAGCCGGGCGACGTCCTTGCCTGCCTCATGGGCGGTGCGGATCTCGGCGACGATCGCGTCCAGGTCCAGGGCGGCGGTATTGACGATACGGGCGCCCTCCGGGCAGTGGGACAGCACCTCGGTCGGTACCAGCGATCCGGCATAGAGGCAGACCGGACAGGCGGCGATCAGATCGCGCCCCCGCAGCGTCAGCAGATCGGCCGCTCCCGGGCCGGCGCCGATGAAATGCACGGTCATTCAGACTCTCCGACAACGGCCAGCGCACAGGTGGCAAGACGGTCCGCCGACACCACCCGCGGCCCGAACAGCCGCGCGCCCGGGCCGGCAGCCGCCAGTGCCGCGGCCTCGGCGACACTGCCGATGCCATGGGCTTTCAGCGACGCCTCCGAGCGCGTGAGGGTGGTCTGCGCGGCGAGATCCCGGCGAGCAACGGGGATGAGTTCGACCCCGAGCCGGTCGGCGAAGTCCCGCAGGACGAGGAGCCCGGCGCGAGCATCCACCGTGGCGATCCGGTCGGGCGCGCGGCCTTCCGCCGCCAGCGACAGGGCACTCTCAAGGCTCTCGGCCCGAACCTCCGCGCGGCAGCCGATCCCGGCGACGATCATAGGACGACGCTCCATTGCACCACCGGATAGGCGGCGTCCCAGCCGCGCTTCGATCCCATCGGCCGGGCCCGCGACAGATCCACCCGCAACAGCTCGCCGCCCCGCGCCTCCTGCCAGCGCGCCAGCAGCGCCTCGCTCTCCAGGGTCACCGCATTGGCGACCAGCCGGGAGCCCGGCGCCAGCCGGTGCGCCAGATCTGTCAGCAACGCCTCGGACAACCCGCCGCCGATGAAGACGGCGTCGGGGTCGGCGAGGCCGGCCAGGGCGGCCGGCGCTTCGCCGGTCACGACCTCCAGCCGGTCGACGCCGAGCCGATCGGCATTGTCCCGAATGCGCGCCGCCCGGTCGGGCCGGATCTCGACACTGACGGCTTCGGTCGTGGGATGGGCGAGCAGCCATTCGATGGCGATCGAGCCCGAGCCGCCGCCGATGTCCCACAGCCGCTCGAACGGCCGGGGCGCCAGGGCGGACAGGGTCAGCGCCCGCATCGGTCGCTTGGTCATCTGGCCGTCGCTGTCGAACAGGTGGTCGGCCCGGCCGGTCGCCGCGGTGACGACGGCCCCCTCGCCCGCCACGGTCAGCGCCACACAGACCGGATGGGCGACGGTATCGTCCCGCAGGGCATCGGCGCGCCCCTCGGTTCGCCGCTCTCGCGGCCCGCCCAGGGCCTCCAGCACCGTGACCGACGTGGCTCCGAAGCCGGCCTGGGACAGATACTCGGCCAGTGCCCGGACCGCGGCACCGTCGCGCAGCAGCACGATCAGCCGCGCACCGGGCGCCAGATGCGGCCGCAACCGGCTCAGAGGTGCGGCATGCAGGCCGAGACATACCGTCCGCTCCAACGGCCAGCCGAGCCGGGCGGCGGCGAGCGAGAAGCTGGACGGCCCCGGCAGCGCCCGCCACTCGTCCGCCGACAGGTGCCGGGCGATCACCGCGCCGGCGCCGAACCAGAACGGGTCGCCGGAGGCCAGCACCACCACTTGTCGGCCCCGCAGGCCGATCAGAAGCTCAAGTCCGTCCGCGAAGGGGACAGGCCATTCGATGGCGTCCGCCTGCTCCGCCAGCCCGCCCAGCAGCGTCAGGTGGCGGGACGGTCCCATCACCACCTCCGCCGCCGCCAGCGCCGTCCGGCTTGCGGCCGACAGGCCGTCGGGGCCATCTTCCCCGATCCCGACAATCGTCAGCCAGGGCTCGGATCCGTCAGACATGTCCCCCACCCTTCTGATCCTCGGCGGCACCACCGAGGCCACGGCCCTGGCGGGGCGCGTGGCCCGGACCGACTGTCGGGCCGTTCTGTCCCTGGCCGGCCGGGTCGCCCGCCCGGCGCGCCAGCCGGTGGCGATGCGGGTCGGCGGGTTCGGCGGGGTGGCGGGGCTGGTGGCCTATCTGCGGGACACCGGCACCACCCATGTGGTCGACGCCACCCATCCCTTTGCCGCCGGGATGAGCGCCAATGCGGTCGCTGCCTGCGAGGAGGCCGGCGTGCCGCTGATCGCCCTGACCCGCCCACCCTGGCTGGAAATGGACGGCGACCGGTGGCGACGCGTGCCGGATATCGCCGGAGCGGTGGACGCTCTCAACGGTCCGCCGCGCCGGGTGATGCTGGCGATCGGCCGGATGCACCTGACCGCCTTCGAAATCCGGCCCCAGCATTTCTACCTGCTGCGGCTGGTCGATCCGCCGGCGACCCCGCCGGGCTTTCCCGACCATCACGTCGTCGTCTCGCGCGGCCCGTTCACCGAGGACGGCGACATGGCCCTGATGCGCGACCACGCGGTCGATCTGGTGGTGTCGAAGAACTCCGGCGGTACAGCGGCCTACGCCAAGATCGCCGCGGCCCGGAGCCTCGGCATCCCGGTGGTGATGATCGACCGCCCGGACCTGCCCGCCCGGCGCGAGGTCGGCAGCGTGGAGGCGGTGATGGCGTGGCTCGCTCATGCCGGCGCCGAGCGCGGCGTGTAGACGAACGGCCGCCCTTCGCGCGCGATCACCCGGGTCAGCGACGATCCGATAAGCACCACTGTGCGCATGTCCGCCATCTCCGACGTGGCGTCCGTCAGCGGCACCACGCGGATCTCCTCCTGCGGGGTCGAGACGGCGCGGGCGAACACGACGGGGCGGTCGTCGCCGCTTTCCTGGCGCAGAATCTCCAGCGCGCGGGCGAAGCCTTCCGGACGGGCCTTCGAGCGCGGGTTGTACAGCGCGACGGCGAAATCGGCCTGCACCGCCAGGCGCAGGCGCTTTTCGATCAGCGGCCAGGGCTTCAGATTGTCCGACAGGTTGATGGCGCAGAAATCATGGCCCAGCGGCGCGCCGACCCGAGCGGCGGCGGCCAGCATCGCCGTGATGCCCGGCAGCACCCGGATATCCAGATCGCGCCAGCCGGCCGGCCCCGCCTCGATTGCCTCGAACACGGCGGCCGCCATGGCGAAGACGCCCGGATCGCCCGACGACACCACCGCAACCCGCGCGCCCTGCTCCGTCAGGCCCAGGGCATGGCGCGCCCGGTCCAACTCGACCCGGTTATCGCTGGCGTGGCGGTTCTGCTCGGGGCTGTCCGGCACCCGCGCCAGGTAGGGGGCGTAGCCGATCAGGTCGGTCGCGGCGGCCAGGGTCTGCGTGACCTGCGGCGTGGTGAGCGCGGCGTCCCCCGGCCCGAACCCGACGATGGCGAGCCAGCCGGTCACGGCCGGCGCCCCTGGCCATGGACGATGACGATGGAGAAATACGGTGGCACATGGTCGCCCAGGTCGCCGAGGCGGGTCACCCGCTCGCCCGGCATGGTCGCGCATTCCACCAGCCAGGCGGCGTCGAGGCGCCCGGCCCGCGTCAGGGCGGCGCGGACCTTCGGCAGGTTGCGGCCGACCTTCATCACCACCAGCGCGTCGGCCCGGGCCATCCGCTCGACCAGATCGTCCTCCGGCAGAGTGCCCATCAGCACCGTCATCACGTCGTCACCCCAGGTGACCGGAATCCCCGTGGCGGTCCAGGCCCCGGACATCCCCGTGACCGCCGGCACCACCTGCACCGGCACCACATCCTTCAGGCGGGTATGGAGGTGCATGAACGAGCCGTAGAAGAACGGATCCCCCTCGCACAGCACGACCACGTCCTCACCGGCCTCGCACAGGGCGCGCAGCCGGTCGGTGCAGTCGCTGTAGAACGCCGACAGGGCCGCGTTGTAGCGCGGGTCGGAGACCGGGATCTCGGTGGTGACCGGATAGTCCATGGCGATCTCGACGGCATCGGGCGCCAGCAGACCCTCAACGATCCGCGCGGCCTGCCCCTTGCGGCCCGCCTTGCGGAAATAGGCGACGTGGCGGGCCTCGCGGATCAGCCGGTGGGCGCGCAGGGTCATCAGGTCCGGATCGCCGGGGCCGAGGCCGACGCCATGAACCGTTCCGAGGGTCGGGCTCATTCCGCGCGGCTCGCGATGGCGTTGACGGCGGCGACGGTGATGGCGCTGCCGCCGAGCCGGCCGGCGACGATGCAGCACGGCACCGGCCGATCCCGCCACAGCGCCTCCTTGCTTTCGGCCGCCCCGACGAAACCGACCGGGCAGCCGATGATCGCCGCCGGGCGGGGACAGTCCGGATCCTCCAGCATGTTGAGCAGGTGGAACAGCGCGGTCGGGGCGTTGCCGATCGCCACCAGCGCGCCGGCCAGATGCGGGCGCCACAGCTCCAGTGCGGCGGCGGAGCGCGTGTTCGACATCGTCGCGGCGAGGTCGCGGACCCGCTCGTGCTGCAGCGTGCACAGCACTTGGTTGTCGGCCGGCAGGCGCGGACGGGTGATGCCCTCGCTCACCATGCGGGCGTCGCACAGGATCGGTGCCCCCGCCTCCAGCGCCGACCGGGCCGCGGCGGCGAAGCCCGGCGAGAACCGCACCGAGCGCTCCAGCCCGACCAGCCCGGCGGCATGGATCATCCGCACGACGATCGGCTCCTCGTCGCGGGAGAACCCGGCGAGATCGGCCTCCGACCGGATGGTGGCGAAGGATTGGCGATAGATCGCGGCACCGTCGGTTTCATAGAGGTGGGGCATCAGAGGTGGTCTGCCTTGGCAAGAAGCTCAGCAGCGGCGAGGCCGCGCTCGAAGGGGGTATCGGCGGCGGTGCCGCCTCGGATCAGATCGAACCGGCCATCGCGGCCGACCAGGGTGATATCCGCGGGCCGCAAGCGGGCGCAACCCTTCGGGCACCCGGAGACATGCATCCGTCCCCGCACCCGTCCCGCCAGCCGGCGGGCGAGGTCGCGGGTCTCGACGCTGGCACTGGCACAGGCCGGCGCGCCGGGGCAGGCATCGACCACAAGCAGCGGATCATCGGGGTTGGAGATGAACGGGGTGCAATCCTCCGGCGCCTCCCCCTCCAGCAGGAACAGCCGGCCCGGCGCGAGACGCAGCGCCACCGCATCCGACGCCAGGAACAGCCGTGCGAGGTCGCCAGCATCGGCCCGCCCGAAGGCGACACCGACGACCGTGCCCCCGTCGGTAGGTCCCGGCTTCAGGTCCGCACCGGAGGCGGCCGGCACGGTGCCGAGCCATGCATCCGGCAGTCCGACCGCGCGGACCAGCCGCGCCATCCGCCGGGTAGCGTGATCGGACGTCCGTGCGAACCAGCCGGCCAGTGCCAGCACGGCATCCGGCGCCTCGTCCTCGGTCACGGCAAGGCCGCTCGACGCCCCGTCGGCGCGAACCACCAGACCGCCAGCCGCGGCGGTCTCCACCCGGATATCGGCGGAAGCCTGGCCCAGCACGGGATGCGTGCCGGCATCGACCGCCAGCCCGAACTTCGCCGGCAGCTCCGGGTAGTTCAACCCGGCCAGGACCTCGGCCAGGCGGCAGGTCCGATCGCCGGCTTGCCAGAACGGCGTGACCATGACCGATGGCCGGGTTTCGGCGGCCGGGTCCGGGTCGAGCAGGCCGAGATCGACCAGAGACGCGACCAGGGCCGGATGATCGCGGTCGGACACGCCGCGGATCTGCAGATTGGCGCGGCTCGTCAGGTCCAGCACCCCATTGCCGTAGTGACGGGCCAGATCGCACAGGCCCAGAACCTGATCGCGCACCAGCCGCCCCATCGGCGCGCCGACCCGAACGATCAGACCATCGCCCGACGCCATCGGCCGGTGCGCACCGGGACACCAGCCCCGGACACGGGCGTCTGTAGACGCCGCGCTCATTCCCCCGCCTCCAACGCCGCGACGATGGAGTTGCGCCGGGTCTGCCACAGGCCGGCGTCATGCAGGGCGGCGAACCTGTCGCGCATGGCGGCCAGAGCCTCGGGGTTCGCGGTCTGCATGAAGGCCGTAACCTCCGGATCGCCCAACGTGGCGTCATAGTAGAGGTCGAACAGGTGCGGGGAAACCACGTCGGCCAGATGGGCGAAGGCGCCCATGTGATCGAGGGTCGCGGCGATCTCGGCGGCACCCCGGAACCCGTGTCGCCGCATGCCGGCGAGCCAACCGGGATTGGCCGCGCGCGCCCGGACCACCCGGGCGATCTCCTCGCCCAACGTCCGCGCGCGCGGACGGTCCGGGTCGGTGTTGTCGAGATGGTAGAGCGCGGCACGGCCGCCCGCGACCGACTGCGCGGCGGCAAACCCGGCCTCATGGGCGGCGTAGTCTGCGGCGAGCAGCAGGTCGGTCTCCGGCAGGTCCTGGAGATGGACGAACCCGTCGGCATCGGCGACGCGGCTGCGCAGCCCGTCGGCGTCCCGTTCCGCCCGGTCGCCGTCCAGCGCCCAGGCGCTGGCCGCCAGCCAGGCCTCCCCCGCCCGTTGCCGTCCTTCCGTCGAATAGTCCTCGACCACCTCGTTCATGCCGAGGCCGTAGCTACCGGGCGCCGGGCCGTAGACCCGCGGCCCTACGGGGCGACCGACGAAGGGGTTCCACTCCGGCTCCTCCGGCCGGGCGGACAGGATCCGCACCGCCTGGGCGAAAAGGCCCGACAGGCCCGGGAACACGTCGCGGAACAGCCCGGAAAGCCGCAGGGTGACGTCGATCCGCGGGCGGTCCATCTCGGCGATCGGGACGATTTCGATCCCGGACACCCGCTCCGATCCGGCGTCCCAGACCGGCTTCACCCCGAGCAGATGCAGGGCCATGGCGAACTCCTCGCCGGCCGTCCGCATGGTCGCCGATCCCCAGAGGTCGACCACCAGGGTCTTCGGCCAGTCGCCCTCGTCCTGCAGGTGGCGGCGGACCAGCTCCTCGGCCAACCTCACCCCCTGGGCATGGGCCGCACGGGTCGGTACCGAGCGCGGATCGGTGGTGTAGAGGTTACGGCCCGTGGGCAGCACGTCCCGCCGCCCGCGATAGGGCGAACCGGAGGGTCCGCCGGCAACCCGACGCCCGTTCAGGGCATCGGTCAGTGACCGGCGCTCGGCGGCGACCGATGCCTCGGTCTCGAACCGCTCCTGCGCCGGGGCCGGCCGGCCCCAGACATGCAGGCCGTCGCCGAACTGGCTCTCCTTCACGTCGCAGACGAAGCGGTCGATCCGGGTGATCGCCTCGGCCAGGCTTGAGGCCGCGTCGAGGCCGAGATCGTCCTCCACGCCCTGGGCCTGGGCTTCGGCGCGGATATCGGCCTGCAACCGGTCCCGACGTCTCGGATCCAGTCCGTCGGCGTTGGAGAACTCGTCGAGCAGGGCCTCCAGCCGCGCCAGCCGGTCGGGCACGCCGCCGACCCGAAGCGGCGGCGGGATATGACCGACCGTCACCGCCCCGATCCGACGCTTGGCCTGGGCCGCCTCGCCCGGATCGTTGACGATGAAGGGATAGAGCACCGGCAGGTCGCCGATCAGCGCCTCGGGCCAGCAGTTCCCGGACAAGGCCACCGACTTGCCCGGCAGCCATTCCAGCGTGCCGTGCGCACCGATATGGATCAGCGCATCGCACTCGCCGCGCAGCCACAGATAGAAGGCGACATAGCCGTGCCTCGGCACCCGGCCGAGGTCGTGGTAGTCGTCGTCCCGGCTCTCGGGACTGCCCCGCTCCGGCTGCAGGGCGACCAGCGCGTTGCCCCGGCGCAGGGCGGCGAACGCGAAGCCGCCCTCGACACAGGCGGGATCATCCTCCGGCTCCCCCCAGGCCGCGCAAAGATCGGCGCGCAGCGCCGCCGGCAACCGGGACAGGGCGTCGCGATAGGCGGCCAGCGGCCAATGGACCCGCTCCTCCCGCAGGGCCTCGGGGAGTGGCCCGCCGGGAGACACCTGATGCCCGGCAGCGGCCAGATCCTCCAGGATCGCCTCGGCCGAGGCCAGGGCGTCGAGGCCGACCGCATGGGCCATGTTCCACGGCCGCCCCGGATAGGTCGACAGGACCAGGGCCGGCCGACGCTCGGCCGCCGGGCGGCGAGCCAGGGCGATCCAGGCGGCCACCCGGTCGGCGATCGCCTCCAGCCGCTCCCCGTGAGGGGTATGGGCCATGCGGGCGAACTGCAGGTCCGGGTCGCGCGGCTGCGGCTCCTTGAACGACGCCACCCCGGCGAACAAACGGCCGTCGACCTCGGGCAGGACCACATGCATGGCGAGGTCGGCCGGCGACAGGCCGCGCTCCGCCTCGTCCCAGGCCTGGCGCGACGACGTGGCCAGGGCGACCTGGAACACCGGAACCTCGGCAATATCGAGGGGCGAGGTCCCGTCGTCGCCGCGCCCGCTGAAGGCGGTGGCGTTGACGATGGCGGCGGGCTTCAGCGCGGGGATGCGCTGCCTCAGCCAGGCCGCCGCCTGCGGCTGCTTCAGCGACGGCGCGAAGACCCCGAGCGCCGTCAGTCCGCGGGACCGAAGCACCCGGATCATGGCCTCAATCGGCGCGGTATCGGCCGCCGTGAGATAGGCCCGGTAGAAGCAAACGAGAACCAGCGGCTCCCGGCTGTCCGGCGTTTCGGCCAGAACCCCGTCCTCGGGTGTCCAGAAGCCAGTCTCCGGAACGGATTTCGTGCCGGCCACCGGACCGGCATAGAGACCGGCCGCCAAGGCCATCTGCGCCAGCGCCGCCTGGGCGGCGACTACCCCGCCGGCATCGCACAGCGCCGACAGCCGGTGCAGGGTCGAGACCGGCAGGGTGGAGATCTGCTCCAGCCGCCGGTCCGCCCGCCCGTCGGCCGGCAGCACCGCCAGGGCCAGTCCCTTGCGCCGGGCCAGTGCTTCGACCTGCTGCAGTCCGTAGGACCAATAGGACATCCCGCCGATCAGACGGATCAGGACGCCGCTGGCACCGGCGAGCGTCTGGTCGAGATAGGTGTCGACCGAGAGCGGATGCTTGAGCGCGGCCAGATTGGCGAGCCGCAGCGTCGGCAGACGTCCGTCCGGCCCGCCCCCACGATGCCACGCCGCCGCGAAAGCCCCGAGATCGCTGTCGGAGAACGAGAGTACCACCAGATCGGCCGGGCTCTGGCCCAGATCTGTCGGTGTCTCGGTCTCCTCCAGACCATGGCTTTCGCGGAAGACGATATGCATGGGCGGTGTCGCCTACTCCGCCGCCTGCGACAGGCCGTTGAGGGCTGAATGCAGGGCGGCGGCGTCGATATCGTCATGCTCGGCGATCACAACGAGCCGGCCGCGCCGTCCCTCCTCGGGCTTCCACGGCCGGTCGTACTGATAGCGGACCCGCGCGCCCACCGCCTGGACCAGCAGGCGCATCGGCTTGCCGGCGACGGCGGCATAGCCCTTGATCCGCAGGATGTTCCGCGTGGTCGCCAGGTGCTCGATCCGCGCAACCAGCTCGGCCGGGTCGGTGAGTTCCGGAATGTCGATCGCCACGCTGTCGAAATCCTCGTGGTCATGATCGTGCGGCGTGTCGTGATGGCTCGGCCGCGCGTCCATGTCGTCTTCGGCCGCCGCCCCAAGGCCGAGAATGACCCGCGGATCGACCATGCCCTCCGCCACCTCTACGACCGGCAGCGGACGCGGCGCCTCGGCGGCGATGATCTCCTTCGCCCTGGCCACCCCGTCCGGCCCGGCCAGATCCGGCTTGGTCAGCAGGATGATGTCGGCGCAGGAGATCTGGTCCTCGAACACCTCCGACAGCGGGGTCTCGTGATCCAGGCTGTCATCGGCCGCGCGCTGGGCATCGACCGCGGCGACGTCCGGGGCGAACCGGCCGGCGGCCACCGCTTCGGCATCGGCCAGCGCGATCACGCCGTCGACGGTGATGCGCGAGCGGATGTCCGGCCAGTCGAACGCCTTCAGCAGCGGCTTCGGCAGGGCGAGGCCGGAGGTCTCGATCAGAATGTGGTCCGGCCGCGGATCGAGCGCCATCAGCGCCTCGATGGTCGGAATGAAGTCGTCGGCGACGGTGCAGCAGATGCAGCCGTTGGCCAGTTCCAGGATGTTCTCGGCCGGGCATTCCGGAATGGCGCAGCCCTTCAGGATCTCGCCGTCGACGCCGACATCGCCGAACTCGTTGACGACGACCGCGAGGCGGCGGCCCTGCGGGTTCTGCATCAGGTGGCGGATCAGGGTGGTCTTGCCGGAGCCGAGGAAGCCGGTGACGACGGTGACGGGCAGCTTGGCGAGATCAGACATTGGCGGCCTCCTGAGGGGCGAAACCGAGGGGCGGGATGCGGGCGACGCAGTTGCGCTTGAAGCGCTCGGGCCGTTCCTTCCAGGGCACGATGCCGTCCTCGGCGGCCCGGTACAGGGCGATACCCTCGCGGACCGCGTCGAGATCGTCCGTTTCGTGGAGGTTGCCGTAAATGTAGGTCCAGCGGCCCTGCCCCCGGAGCACGATGGTGCAGCCGTTGGAACAGTTCGACAGGCACTCGACTGGCGTCAGGACGACGCCCTCCGGCAGAGGAGCCTCGGCGAGGCTGTCATGCAGCAGTTCGCCCGGTCGCTTGGCCTCGTCGGGCACGACCTGACCGCGTCTGCAGCGGGTGCAGACCAGCAGTTCGGCCGGCAGACACGCGGCGTGCGGCGGGCCTTCGGATTGGTTCGGCATAAGATCTCGGTCCCATCTGGAATGGGACGAGGGAAGATGGCGGGCGGTACAACACCCCTCCCGTCACCGGATCACCCCGCCCGGTTGCGTTCAGCGCGCTGGCAGGTCTCCCGGCTTGCGGATCTCGGGGCAATGTCGCCCCGGCGGTCGTCCGGCCTTCCCACCCGGTTTGGGCAGTGGCGGTGAACAACCTCTCCGGTCACGGTCGCGGGGGCGGCTGCGCTTGGCCGAGCGGCTCGGCTGCGCATTCCCTATTCACCCGTATTCACGGGCACCAACGCCCGCCGAGTAGGAGAGCTTCGCGGAGGATTGTCAAGGGCGGCACCCGTATCGGCGCGCCCCGGCCGCTAACGGCGGGGACGGACCGCCCAGACCCGAAGGTCGTAGGCCAGTTTGGCCGCCGCCAGGATTGCCAGGCTGCACAGCGCCACCTTCGACAGCGTTTCCATGGTGCCTTCGATGAGGACGGCATGCAGTGCGCTGCACAGTACCGTCGCCGCCGCCAGGGACATGTGGAGGAGACGCCAGTCCCGAGGCCGCAGCTTCAATCGGCTACGCAGTGCGGCGACGAGGCCCGCGGCGAAAACCGCCCACATGGCGACGGCACCCCAGACGGAGAACGGAGTCGGCGAGCGGAACAGCAGGACGTCGACCACGTCCGGCGGGCTGGTGATCCAGAGCCCGGCCACATGCACTGCGACCACCGCGATCAGCGCAACACCGACGGCGCGATGAAGTCGGCGGGCGCGCGGACCGGACAGGCCCGGCATATAGCCGCCGATCAGCAGCGGCTGAACGAGCAGCAGGCCCATCGCGGCGATGCCGGCGAACCCGGCCGCGATGTAGACCGGCTGACGCCACGCCAGAAGCGGACTGAACGCCGCCGCGAGCAGCGGGACGGCGAGGGCAATCGCGAGCGCAGACCAGGCCAGGACCGTCCTGGCGGTGCGCCCGCCCGTGGGGGCCATGCCGGTCAGGCCGGCTTGAGCACGAAATGCGCCTCCAGACTCGTATCGCTCGAACTCGCCATGACCGGGCGCAGAAACACGGTCTCAAAATCCCCGCTGTCATAGGCGAGATGCCCGTGCGGCTGGCCGAAGACCGGCACGATCTGCGGCATCTCCAGGCGGAACACGCCGTTCTCGTCGGTCAGGGTCGCCCCGTGGCTGTGCGGGTCGCGTTCGTTACCCTCGGTGGTGTGGGCCCAGATCTGGATCCGCTGACCCGCCAGCGGCGCTCCGTCGCCCGCCCGCCGGACGGTCCCGGACATCCAGAACCCGCCGCCGCCGATCCGCTCCACGAAGGGGGCGTTCGGCAGATAGTTGTTGGACCCGCCGCGCATCGACGGCGTCGCCGCCAGAGACTGGGCGCGGGCCGGGACGACGAGCCCGGACATGCCGGACGCAGCCACCGCCCCGACGGCCCCGAGGACGGTTCGGCGGGTAATTGGATGAGCTGTCATGAAGTCTCTCCTGCCAGAGAAGTCGGTCCGCCGATCCGTGCCGCGGGCATGGCAACAACCTACGCGCAGATCGACCTGCTTTCCGCAAGAGGTGGTGGAGCCGGGCCCGGCGAGAACGGGTGCTCACAGTCTCGTGATCGACGCCGCGTCTAGGAGCGCCCGACCTTCAGGCCGTCGATGAAGATGTCGAGAAGGCGCAGGACGTTCGCGCGCCAGCCGGGGCCCGGTTCGCGCGCGTAGCACAGCGCGTACATCGTCTGCAGCAGATCGTCGGCCGTCACCCCGTCGCGGATCTGCCCAGCCGCCACCGCGCGTTCCAGCAGCCGGTTAATCGCGGCCGTCATCCGGCCGAACACCTCCGCATAGGTCTGCTTCGACTCCTCGGTCATCACCAGGGACAGGGCGCCCAGCAGCCCGCGCTTGGTCTCGACCACCGCCACGTTGGAATGCAGCCATCCGCGCAGCGCCTCGATGGGATCCGAGGCGCCCTCCAGCCGCTCCAGGGCGGCGATGAGCTGTTCGACCTCCCGGCTGAACACCGCGTGGAACAGGTCCTCGCGGGTCGGGAAGTGGCGGTACAGGGTGCCGATGCCGACACCCGCCTGTTTCGCCACCGCCTCCAGGCTCGCGTTCGGGCCGCCCTGCCCCAGAACGTCCTTGGCGGCGGCGACCAGAAGGTCGCGGTTCTTCACGGCGTCGGCGCGCGGTTTCCGCTTTTTTTGCTCCGCCAAGATTCCGTCCCCTTGAAAACGGAGGCAGCCTCCGTATATTGATCGCCGAGAGGGGGAGAGCCTCCTTCGACCGCATTCACACGGCCCGCCCGCCTGCACGCGGGGGCCGATCTTCAGCGCCTAGACATATGAAGGGAGGACGCATGTCACTCTCAATCGGCCTGACCATAAACGGGACGACGCAGCATGTCGTCATCGAGGATGCACGGGTCACGCTGCTGGACCTGTTGCGCGAACGCCTCGCCCTGCCCGGCACCAAGAAGGGCTGTGACCGCGGCCAGTGCGGCGCCTGCACGGTTCTCATCGACGGCAGGCGGATGAATTCCTGCCTGACCCTGGCCGCGACCCTGGACGGTGCGGAGATCACCACCATCGAGGGCCTGGCAGACGGCGACACCCTGCACCCGGTGCAGGGCGCCTTCATCGAGCATGACGGCTTCCAATGCGGCTACTGCACGCCGGGGCAGATCATGAGCGCGGTCGGCCTGATCGCCGAGGGGCGGGCCGGCGACGATCCGGAGCGCATCCGCGAGGGCATGAGCGGCAACCTGTGCCGCTGTGCGGCCTATCACGGCATCACCCTGGCGGTGCAGGACGCCTCCCGCCGGATGGATGCGGCGAAGAAGGGAGAGGCGGCATGAAGCGCTTCGATTTCGTCCAGCCCGCCTCGCTCGACGAGGCGCTGGCGGCCTGGGAGCCGGGTGCTGCCTGGCTCGGCGGCGGCACCAACCTGGTCGACCTGATGAAGACCGGCGCCCTGCAGCCGTCCAGACTGATCGACATCACCCGCCTGCCCGGCCTGACGGAGGTGGAAACCCTGGCCGACGGCGGTACGCGGATCGGCGCCCTGGTGCGCAACGCCGACCTCGCCGACCATCCGGATTTCGCCCGCCGCTTCCCCATGGTGGCGGAAGCGCTGCTGTCCGGCGCTTCGGGTCAGCTCCGCAACGCGGCCACCGTGGCCGGCAACCTGATGCAGCGCACCCGCTGCGCCTTCTTTCAGGATCCGAACGCCGCCTGCAACCGGCGCGACGCCGGCTCCGGCTGCGACGCCCACGGCAGTGCGGAGGAGACGTTCGCCGTGATGGGGTGGAGCGCCGGCTGCATCGCCACCAACCCGTCCGACTTCTGCGTGCCGCTCGCCGCACTCGACGCGGTGGTGGAGGTGCAGGGACTGGACGGCCGGCGCGAGATCCCCCTGGCCGAGTTCCACCTGCTGCCGGACGACACGCCGGAGCGCGAGACCGCCCTCAACCCCGGCGACCTGATCCTCGCCGTAAGGCTTCCAGCCGGGGCCACCGGGTTCTCGAAGCATTCGCGCTACCTGAAGATCCGCGACCGGACCTCCTTCGCCTTCGCCACGGCCTCGGCCGCAGCGGCGCTGGGGATGGAGGGCGGACGCATCGCCGAGGCCCGGCTGGCGCTCGGCGCGGTCGCAGCCAAGCCCTGGCGCGTGGCCGAGGCCGAAGCTCTGCTGGCCGGCCGGACACCCGATGCCGCGCTGTTCGCCCGCGCCGCAGAGGCCGCTTTGGCCGGGGCGGAGCCGTCGGCCGACAACGCCTGGAAGATCGACCTCGCCCGACGCACCGCCGCCCGCGCCCTGTCCATGGCCGCGGCCGGAACCCCGGACCGGATGCCGGCGCTGCCCGCCTCGGTCTTTGGAAGCGCCGCGCCCTGCGCCACCGCCGGAGAGCTTGCCCATGTCTGATGTCCTGACCCGCCCCGTCCGCTTCGGCTCCAATTCCGGACAGCCCGTCACCCGCCGCGACGGAATCGCCAAGGTGACCGGCGCCGCCACTTTCGCCGCCGACAACCGGCCGCAGAACCTGCTCTATGCCGTCTACGTCCCCGCCGCCATCGCCCGGGGGCGGGTGACCCACCTGGACGTGGACGCCGCCCGGACCCATCCGGGGGTGGTCCATGTCCTCACCCCGCAGAACCGCCCGCCGCTCCAGGGTGACCCGTCGGCCAAGCCCGGACTGTTCGCCTTCCGGGTCGAGGTGCTGCAGGACGAGACGGTGCGCTATGCCGGCCAGCCGATCGCCATGGTGCTGGGCGAGACCCTGGAGGCCGCAACCGAAGGCGCGCGCCTGCTGCACCCGCGCTACCAGGCCGAGCCCACGCGGACCCGCATCGAGGAGGTTGACCCCTTCGCGTTTGAGCCGGCGGGCTTCGGACTGCCGGCCGATGCCGAGCACGGCGATGTCGCGGCCGGGCACGCGGCGGCCACCCGAACCATCGACGTGACCTACGAGACCCCCGGCCAGTACCACAACGCCATGGAGACGCACGCCGTCGTGGCCTCATGGGACGGCGACCGTCTGAGCCTCGATATGCCGAGCCAGGCGCTCGCCATGTCCTGCCAGAGCTATGCCTATTTCTTCGGGATTCCGGCGGAGAACGTGACGCTGCGCAGCCCGTATCTGGGCGGCGGGTTCGGCTCCAAGGCGATCTCCACCGGGCCGCAGATCCTGGCGGCGCTGGCGGCGCGGATGGCCGGCAGGCCGGTGAAGCTGATGCTGACCCGCCAGCAGATGTTCGGCCCGGTCGGCCATCGCGGGGCGACCCGTCAGCGTCTGCGCCTCGGCACCGACGACAGCGGCGCCCTGACCGTGATCGAGCATGACAGCATCGGCGCCACGTCGAGCTTCGACGATTTCGTCGAGCCGGCGGCGAACGCCACGCAGGGTCTTTACGCCGCCGGCGCCCTACGCTCCACCCATCGCGGTGCGCGCCTCGATATCGGCACCCCCGGCCCGATGCGGGCGCCGGGCGAGGCCTCGGGTTCGGCGGCGCTGGAATGCGCCATGGACGAGATGGCGGAAGCCGTGGGTATGGACCCGCTGGAGTTCCGGCTGAAGAACTACGCCGAGACCGAGCCGGGGACCGGACGGCCGTATTCGTCGAAGGCCCTGCGCGACTGTTACCGCAAGGGGGCCGAGCGGTTCGGCTGGGACGGCCGGCCGCGGAAGCCGCTGCAGATGCGTGACGACATGGGCATGCTGGTCGGCTGGGGCATGGGCACCGCCCTGTTCCCGTGTCCGATGTTCGCCGCCGAGGCCCGCGCCACCCTGCGGCCCGACGGCACAGGGCTTGTGGAAACCTCGGCCATCGACATGGGCCAGGGCGCCTGGACCGCGCTGGCGCAGATCGCCGCCGACAGCCTGGGGCTGCCGCTGGAGAAGCTGGAGTTCCGCGCCGGAGAGTCGACGCTGCCCGATGGCGGCGTGGCCGGGGGGTCGGGCCATACCGCCACGGCCGGCGGCGCGCTGCACGCGGCCGGCGACGACGTCATCCGGCAGTTGGAGGAACTGGCCGCGGCCGATCCGGACTCGCCGCTCTACGGCGCCGGCAACGCCCGCTTCATCGCCCGCGACGGAAGGTTGCACGTGGAGGGCGACGAGGGGCGCAGCGACAGCTTCGTCGACATCCTCGCCCGGGCCGGCGGTGCGCCGCTGACCGGCATGGGCACCGGCTCGCGCGCGCCGGAGGCTGCGGCCGCACACGCGATGAACGCCCATGGTGCGGTGTTCGCCGAGGTGCGGGTCGACCCCGAGCTGGGACAGGTTCGGGTGAGCCGGCTGGTCGGCGCCTTTGCCGCCGGGCGGATCATCAACCCGCGCCTGGCGGAGAGCCAGCTCATGGGCGGGATGATCTGGGGCCTGTCCTTCGCCCTGCACGAGGAGGCCCGCCACGATCCCCGCACCGGCCGGATCATGAATGCCGATTTCGCCGGCTACCATGTGCCGGTCAATGCCGACGTCCAGGGACTGGAGGTGATCAACGTGCATGAGGACGACCCCCACGTGAACGCGCTCGGCATCAAGGGCGTGGGCGAGATCGGCATCGTCGGCACGGTGGGGGCGATCGCCAACGCCGTCTGGCACGCCACCGGCCGTCGCATCCGCCGCTTCCCCATCGGCCTCGACGATCTGGTGCGGGCCGGAGCGACCTGAGCCGCAACCTCGGCATCGCCGCCGGCGGATCGGATCCTCTGGCCGCTCCGTCGGCGGCAGCGATCAGCTATTGAGAATGATTCGCAAACTATCTACCGTCTGGCCCTCTCGGTTCCGACAGCGTGGCGCCCGCAGCTTTGGTGGACAAGGATCTCAGACGGCTCTTTCTCGCGCATCGGCGCGAGCTGCATGCCTTCCTGACCAGAAAGCTGCGCGACGCGACGCTGGCGGCCGACCTGACCCAGGAGACCTTCCTGCGGTTCGCGGAGTTCCGCGCCGGCAATCCCGCCGTCGCCATCGCCCACGAACGCTCGTACCTGTACCGCACCGCCTACAATCTGGCCGTCGATCATCTGAGACGCGAGGGCCAGGCCCGGTTCGCCGATAATGCCGACGACGCGCTGGCCGGCATTCCCGACGACATGCCTGTGCCGGAGGCGGTGGTCAGCGGTCGCAACGAGCTCGACCGCATCCAGACGCTGCTGGCCGAACTGCCGGAGCGCACCCGTCAGGTCGTCACCCTGGCGCGCCTGGAAGGGCTGACCTACCAGGAGGTGGCCGACCGGCTGGAAATCTCCACCAGCTCCGTGCAGAAGCACCTGGCGCAGGCGACCAGACACGTGATGCAGCGCCTGCGGGACGACAGAACGCGATGAGAGTCGAACTTTCCGTTACCGGATTCGGGGCTCTGCCACGTCCTATAGAAGAGAAGGCCTGTTGGACGCGGAACAACCGACCGTGAGTGAGCTGGTGGACATCGATCGGGAAACACAGGAGGCGATCGACGCGGCGGCGGCCGACTGGACCGCGCGGCTCGGCGGTGCCCCTCTGAGCGATGCGGAACGCCACGACCTCGCCGGCTGGCTCGCCGCCGATCCGGCGCATGAGGCAGCCTTGGCGGAGGCGCGGGCCGTGTGGCAGATGATGGGCGCCCTGCCGCCCGACGCCCTGGCCCAACATGACGGGGCCAATGCGCGCGCCACCCCGGCGAACGACATCTCTCCGGGCCCGGCCGGCCGACGGCGTTGGGCTCCGGTTGCCGCCGTCGCCGCCTGTCTGGCCTTCCTGGTCGTGCTCGGCGGCACCTGGCTCGGCGACCCCATGCTCCTGCTGAACGCCGACTACCGCACGCGACCGGGCGAGCAGCGTCAGGTCACCCTGTCGGACGGCAGCGAGGTGACCCTCGGTCCGGACAGCGCGATGGCGGTGGCCTATTCGCAGCGGGAGCGCCGGATCGATCTGCTCGCAGGGGTGGCCTATTTCAAGGCGGCCCCCATGGGCGCCGGCGAGCCGAGACCCTTCGCCGTGGAGGCCGAGGGCGGCACGGCAAAGGCGCTGGGCACGGAATTCATGGTCGAGCGGCTGGCGGAGGATGTCCGGGTGACGGTGGCCGTGCACCGGGTCGCCGTGTCGCTGGAGACGCCCCCCGGACAGACGACCGCCGATCCTGTCACCGACCAGTCTTCCGCCGGGGTGACTCTCGGGCGCGGCCAGTCGGTTCGCTATTCGCACGATGGGATCGGCAGCCCGCGGGAGGTCGACCCCGCCCAGGCCGCCGCATGGCGCCGGGGCCGACTGATCTTCGACGACGTCGCCCTGTCGGACGTGGTCACGGCCCTCAACCGGTACCGCCGGAACCGGGCGGTCATTCTCGATCCGACTCTGGCGGCCCGGAAGGTCAGCGGCATCTTCCAGGCGGATCAGGCCGACCTGGCGCTGGCCACCATCGCCCGCGATCTCGGGGTCGGAACCGCCACCCTGCCGGGCCTGGTCACCCTGCTCTACTGACGGCGGGTTGCCCGTTTCGACAGGGAGTGCAGAAAAAACTCAGAATCCGTTACTGGGTCGCCCGCCGATTTCCGTCACATTCCATGAAAAGCGAATGCGTCGCATTTGCATGTGGAATCGTGAACACGGAAGAGGGTGAAGAAATGGGGGCGAACGACAAGCGTCGCGGGACCGCGACGGTGTTCGTACGGGGCGGATGCGCGGTGACGCTGGCGGCCTTGCTGGCGGGCGGATGGTCGGGGCCGGTCCAGGCGGCCGAGCAGCCGGCCGCCGAAGTTCTGCTGGCGCAGGCGGCGGTTGCATTCGACATTCCGGCGCAGGATCTGAACGGCGCGCTGCTGAGCTTCGCCGACCGGGCCGGGCTGCAGCTGATCTACGACGTCAGCGCCGTGCGCGGCCGCGAGAGCGCACCGCTGGTCGGCACCTTCACCCCGGAACAGGGTCTGGCGCAGCTGCTCGCGGGCACCGGCATGACCTACAGCTTCTCCGGTCCGGACACGGTGTCTCTGCGGGCGATCGCCGCCGGACAGTCGAACGGCGACGCGGTGGTGCTCGACCCGATCACCGTCCAGGGAGCATCCGGCAATCCGGCGCCGGCGCAGGACCCGCGACAGGGCTACAAGGCCGAGTACGCCTCCACCGCGACCCGCGTCTCTGTCCCGATCCAGGAGACGCCGGCCTCGATCAACGTCATCACCAACGACCTGATCGAGGACAGCCACGCCCGCTCCCAGGGCGATGCGCTGGAAAGCGTCAGCGGCGTGGTACGCGGCAACCTGCGCGAGGGCCGCGGCGAGGACATCGTGATCCGCGGCTTCCGCTATCAGTCGGGTGAGATCGTCGGCGCGGTCAAGAGCAACGGCCTGTCCGGCACCAGCCGCTTCGCGCCCGACCCGGCGCTGGTCGAACGCTACGAGGTGCTAAAGGGTCCGGCGTCCATCGTCGGCGGTGCGGCCCAGCCGGGCGGCGTGATCAACCGGATCACCAAGCGCCCGACGGCCGAGACCCATGGCTCGGCCCAGGTCGAAGCCGGGTCGTTCGAGTACCTGCGCGGGGTCGCCGATATCGGCGGTGCCATCGCGGAGAGTGGCTCGGTACGGGCCCGGATGATCGCCGCGGCGGAGACCGGCGGCAGCTATATCAACGCGACGGAGGAGGAGCAGATCACCTTCGCGCCGTCCCTGGAGGTCGATACCTTCGACGGAGCCGGCCGGCTGTTCACCACCTTCTATGTCCAGAAGTTCGACGGCCAGACCTATGCCGGCGGACCGCTGCTCGCGGATAACAGCATCCCGTCCAACGCGCCGGAGGTGAACCTCTCCTGCCTCAACGCCGATACCTGCGGCGTCTTCACCGAGGCCGAGGAACGCAATGCCGAGGTGCATTACGAGCACGACATCACCGACGGTGTGACGGTGTCGCTGAAGGGCCGGTATCTCGATTCCGAACTGATCAGCATGAACATGACGCCGTTCGGCAATACCGATAACACCACGACGATCTGGGCCGGCTATTCCAACACCACCGGCGAGACCTATACCGGCGAGGCGTCGGTCAAATCGTCGTTCTCCGCCCTTGGCCAGTCGCACGAACTTGTCGCCGGCGTCGATCACCTCAACACCGATTCCGTCAACGGCAACAACTGGCTCTATCTCGGCACGCAGAGCATCCTCGACCCGCAGACCGACTACCAGATCGCGCGCTCCGATTTCGGCGATCTGTCCTTCAGGGAAAGCAACCTGAACCAGACCGGCGTGTTCGGACAGGCCGTGGTCCGGCCGGTCGAACGGCTCACCCTCGTGTTCGGCGCCCGCCAGGACTGGGCGGATGTCAGCAACGAGAACGCGTCGGCCATCAATAAAGGGTCGGAATCCGATCTCACGGTGCGCGCCGGCGCCTCGGTCCGGGTGACCGACTTCATGAACGTCTATGCGGGCTATCAGGAATCCTTCGTGCCCAACGCCACCGCCACCGACCTCAGCGGCTCCCTGCTGCCGTCGGAGACCGGCCAGAACTACGAGGTCGGCGCCAAGTTCGACCTGATGGGCGGCGATCTGTCCCTGACCACGGCGCTGTTCCGCACCTACCGGCAGAACGTCTCTACGCCGGACCCCGACGCCCCTCCGGGCTCCACCGCCTCGGTCGCGACCGGCGAGCAGCGCCACCAGGGTGTGGAACTGGACCTCAACGGCGAGCCGCTTCCCGGCCTGCGCCTGAACGCCAACTTCACCTATCTCGACATGGAGATCACCGAATCCAACACCGCCAGCGAGATCGGCAACGCGCCGTTCCGCACCCCGCGCGACTATGTGGGCCGGATCTTCGCCACCTACGAGCTGCAGTCGGGTCCGATGCAGGGCCTCGGCTTCGGCGGCGGCGTCTACTTCCATGGCGGCTATCACCTGGATGCGACGAACACGGTCAAGAGCGACGCCTATCAGCGTGTCGATCTGGTCGGCTTCTATCGCGGCTGGGAGAATGTCGAGCTTCAGCTGAACGTCCGCAACCTGACCGACGAGGTCTATGTGGAATCGCCGGGCAACCCGGAATCCTACACCCAGTTCGGCGCGCCGCTGACGGTGTTCGCCAGCGCCAAGGTCAAGTTCTGACGCGGCGATGACGCGTCCTGGACTGGGGGGCGTCGCCGACCGATGCGCAGGCATCGTCGGCGGCGCCGTCGCGCGTCTGGACCGGGGCGTCGCCGCGTATCCGCGCACGACGCGCTGGCTCCTGGCGGGCCCGGGCGCCCTGATCGGCGCCCTGCTCTTCGTTCTGGCCATGCCGGTCTGGCTGCCGGCCGGGGCCGCCGGGATCGGCGACATCGTCTGGCCGCTGGTCCTGGCGCCGCTGATCTGGACCGGGTTCTTCACCTATGCCTGCCTTGAGGAAAGACTGATGCGCGGGATCGCCGCCCTGGCGGTCCAGGCCGGTCTGTGCGGTGTGCTCGTCGCGACCGCCGTCTCGGGAACGTTCTGATGGTCGTCGCCCGGACCACCCAGGCGCAGATGAAACGGCTGACGGCGGTGCACGGCTGGAGCGGGGTCGTGCTCGGCCTGCTGCTCTACGTCGTCGTCTTCACCGGCGCGGTCGCCGTGATCGGCGAGGAGATCGGCCTCTGGGCCCAGGGCGGTCGAGCTGCGGCCCTGCATCTCCGGGCACCCCTGGATGCCCCCGTCCGTGACGTCATCGACCAGGTACCAAAGGGCTTCCAGAACGAGATCGGCGTCCTGATCGACGGCAGGGGGACGCTGACCGTCTATACCGAGATCCATGCCCGGCACCCGCAGCGCGGCGAGATCGAAGCCTTCGGCCAGGTCTTCCGCCTGGACCCGGAGACCGGCGCCCTGCTCTCCCGCCACGAAGGCTTCTTCGCCGACCACCCGGACTGGTTCCAGGTGAACGCCCTGGAGACCTTCCTGGTCGATCTGCACGAGGAACTGCATGTACCCGACCCCTGGGGGCGCATCCTGACCGGCGGGCTCGGCCTGCTGGCGATGTCGGCCGCCGTCTCCGGGCTGATCCTGCACCGCCAGATGATCCGCGACCTGTTCCTGGCGGCGCGGCCCGGCGGGCGTCTCTCGGCGATGCGCGACCGCCACCTGCTGGCCGCGAGCTGGGGCCTGCCCTTCGCCTTCCTGCTCGGCTTCACCGGGGCGTTCTTCGGGTTCGGCGGCCCGGTCCTGTTCCCTCTCCTGGCCGGCGTTGCGTTCGGCGGCGACCGGGCGGCCCTGGTGGCCCGGCTGTTCGAGCCGCCTGCGGCACCCGACGAGACGGCGATGCCCCTGACCGACCTCGATCAGGTGATCGCGGAGGCTCGGACCCAAGCCGGAGCGCCGGTCCGGTCGCTGATCATCCACCGCTACGGCCGCGCCGACGCCCGGCTGCGGCTGTTCCATGCGATCCCGAGCGGAGGCCTGGACGGAGCGCAGAGCGTTTTCGACGGGGCGAGCGGGCGGTTCCTCGGACTGCGCCCGGCGGTCGGCCAGGCGCCGTCTGCCGGAGCGATTGTGGTCGGCCTGATGGAACCGCTGCATTTCGGCGATTTCGCCGGCTGGCTCTCCAAGGCGGTCTGGCTCGGCCTCGGCTGGGCGATGGCCTATGTGGTGGTCTCCGGCCTGCGTCTGTGGGTGCGGCGGCGGGAGGCGGACCGGCTGTGGCGCCGTTTCGGCCGCGCGGTCACCGCCACCGCCTATGGGCTGCCGGTGGCCATGCTGACAAGCGCCTACGGCCATTTCCTGGCCCTCGGTGCCGGCGCCGATCCGTTCTCCTGGACGCCGTGGGCGTTCCTTCTCGGCATTCCAATCGGCCTGACGCCGGCGCTGCTGGCCGGTGACGACGGGCGCAGCGTTCATCGGTACCGGCTCCTGCTGGCCGTGGGCTGTCTGCTCGCCCCGATCGTGCGCCTGGGCACCGGCGGTCTCGACTGGGCCGCCGCCGTCGCCGGGAACCAGGGTGAGGTGCTGGTCGTCGACACCGCCCTCGTGCTGATCGGCGCCGGCCTGCTTGCCGCGGCTCTGCGCCGGCGCCCTCCGCCGACGGCCGGAGCCGTGGAGAGCGCGGCGTGAGCGG
Source organism: Candidatus Endolissoclinum sp. (assembly GCA_965228445.1). Lineage (GTDB taxonomy): Bacteria > Pseudomonadota > Alphaproteobacteria > Thalassobaculales > Thalassobaculaceae > Thalassobaculum. The sequence goes on from OZ245813.1 coordinate 1,658,082, forward strand.
GCTGGGCGTTCTCGCCGTCGCCGCCACGACGGCCGCCCTCGCCTATCTCGCGGCCACGGACCCCAAGCGCCGACGGGCCTTCGGCCTCGCCCCCTGGCACCGCCCCCGGCACGCGACGGTGGCGTGGAGCATTGCGCTGGGTGTCGGCCCGATCCTGCTCGCCGCCGGCACCGCCTCCGATGTGGTCGTCTGGCTCGGCGCAATCACGGTCATCGGCTGGGGGATTGCCGCGATGAACCCGGTCACGGCCGGCCGCCTGGTCCAGGCGGCGGAGCGGATGTGGCCATCGCTTGTCGGCCGATGTCGGCACTTCCTGCCGGCGCACCTGCTCTCCGCAAGCGTCCAGCAGGACGGCATAGACCGGCGGATCGGCACGCTGGAACAGAGGGTCGCCCGGCTGGAGGCGCGCCTTGCCGCCTCAGCCTCGTCCGACACCCGGCCGCCGTCGGACCGCTCCACCGGCTGATTGGCGCCGCCCGAAATCCATGCTATTGATAATCATTCGCATATGAGCGTGGCCGCATGTCGCGCGGCGCGCTGGCTTGGATTTTGAGGAGAAGGTCGTGGACTTGCAGAAGCGGGAGCAGACGGCGCTCGACAGTCTGGAGGCGCTTTGCCACGAGAAAGGCCTGCGGATCACGGGTCAGCGCCGGGTGATCGCCCAGACCCTGGTCGAGGCCGACGATCATCCGGACGCCGAGGAACTGCACGACCGCGTGCGCGGGGTGGACGGCACCATCTCGATCGCCACGGTCTATCGGACCCTGCAGCTTCTGGAGAAGCTCAACATCGTCGCCAAGCGGGACTTCGGCGACGGGCGCGCCCGGTTCGAGATCAGCATGACCCAGCGCGACCATCACCACCACATGATCGATATCGAGAGCGGCGAGGTCATCGAGTTCTACAACCAGGAACTCGAGGAGCTGAAGGTCCGCATCGCAGACGAACTGGGTTACGACCTGGTGGACCATCACCTGGAACTGTTCGGAACCAGACTGAAGTCCGAGGATGCGGGAGGGCGCAAGCCATGACCGGCCGGATCACCAATATCGACGATATCGCCTTCTGCGGTCCGTCTGCGACCTGCCGGCAGGCGGTCGTGCGCGCCTATACGGGCCTCTGCGAGAACGGGGTGGACGACGTGACCGCCTTCCGCGCCGCGGGGCGGGTCTATTCCTGGCACCATCCCGAAGTGCCGGCGGACCTCGTGCCCTATGTGGTCGCGGAGTGGCTTCCCTGAGGCGAGACCGGACGCTCGCTCACAGGGTGCCGGACTGGAGGACGACCGGGCGTCCCGTGCGGGGATGCGACAGCACTTCGGCATCCAGCCGGAACACATCGGCCAGCAGCGCCGGCGTCAGACCCCGTTCCACCGGCCCGTCATAGGCCGTGCCGCCACCATGGATCACGACGAGCCGGTCGGCATAGGCGGCGGCCAGATTCAGGTCATGCACCACGGCGACCACCGCGTTGCCGGATCGGGTGAAGTCTCTGGCGATCCCCATGACCCGGTGCTGGTGCGCCGGGTCCAGGCTCGCGGTCGGCTCGTCCAGCATCAGCAGCTTGGGCCCCAGCCTCGGACTGGCCTGCATCTGCACCAGGCATCGGGCGAGATGCACGCGCTGACGCTCACCGCCGGACAGGGTCGGCACGTAGCGATCGCGCAGATGGGCGACCCCGACCTGGTCCAGGGCCGCGCCGATGAGGTACTGGGCATCCAGATCCGCCCCCGCCTCGCGGGCGCAGGTCAGGCCGAGTTGGATCACCTCGTAGGCCGTGAAGTGGAACAGCAGCGAGCTGGACTGCGGCAGCATCGTCCGGCGCAGCGCCAGCTCCCGAGCCGAGTAGTTGCCGACGGGCTGTCCCTGCAGCAGCACCTCGCCGCCGGTCGGACGCAGCTCTCCGGACAAGGCGGCGACCAACGTGGTCTTGCCGGCGCCATTCGGGCCGACGACCGCCACGAGCTCGCCCGCATCCAATGAGAAGTCGACGCCGGACAGCACGTTCGCCGTACCGTAGCGCATCGTCAGGCGCCGTGCCTGCAGCAGCATGGTCACCCCCAGTCCCTGCGTCGAACCAGAAGCCAGATGAAGAACGGTCCGCCGACCAGGGCAGTGACCACGCCGATCGGCAGCTCGGCCGGCAGCACCACCATGCGGGCCAGCAGGTCGGCCAGCAGAAACAGGCCCGCTCCGAGCAGGGCGGTCCCGGGCAGCAGCCAACGGTGGTCCGGTCCGGCCAGAAGCCGCACGATATGGGGGACGACCAGGCCAACGAAGCCGATCACGCCGGAGATCGAGACCGCGCCGCCTACCGCGACCGCGCTGAGGCCGATGGCCAGCCGCTTGATCCGCTGCGGATCGTGGCCCAGGTGGAAACTCTCGCGTTCGCCCAGCAGCATCGCGTTCAGGGCACCGGCCAGCCGGGGCAGCAGGACGATCGGAACGATCATCAGAACGGCCGCCGGCAGCAGCAGGGACCAGTTCAGCCCGGCGACGCTACCCAGCGTCCAGAACGACAGGTCGCGGAGCTGCTGCTCGTCGCTGAGGAAGATCAGGAACCCGATTCCGGCCTGGGCGATGGCGGTGATCGCCACACCGGCCAGCAGGGTCGTGGCCGCCATGACCTGTCCGCCGACACTGCCGAGGCGATAGACGATCAACGTCGCCGCCAGGCCGCCCGCCAGGGCCGCGGCCGGCAAGGCAAAAGCACGGGTCTCCGGCGGAAGCGTGCCGATGAGCCCGCCGCCGACCACGATCACCGCGACGGCGGCGAGCGCCGCGCCGCTGGAGACGCCGATCAGCGCCGGATCGGCCAGCGGATTGCGGAAGATCCCCTGCATCGTCGCTCCGGCCAGGGCGAGTGCGGCGCCGACCAGGCAGCCCGCGGCCACGCGCGGCACCCGGATCGACCAGAAGACCAGCGCATCGCGGGTTTCGGTCTCCCAGGTGAAGTCGATGCCGACCGCCTCGAGGACCAGCCGGCCGACCACGTCGGGCGGGATCGGCACGGCACCGATGCCCAGGGCCAGGAACAGGGACAAGACCAGAAACGCGCCGCAGCCGGCCACGATCGCCGCCGCCCGCCTTTCGCGCGGCGCCAGGGCCGCCAGCCGTGCCCGGTATCCCGGTCGCGCCACCGGACAGAGGGTCATTGCGAGGGTGCGACAGAGCCGGGATGGAAGGCGGCCGACAGCAGCTCGATCGCCTCGGCGATGCGCGGCCCGAACCCGAACACCAGCAGCCCGTCGACGCTGACGATCCGCCCCGCCCGGGCCGCGCGGGTCGGCGCGATCTCCGGCCGCTGCAGAATGGCTTCCGGCCCGCCCATCTGCTCCAGGGTACGATCCGGCACCAGCACGATCTCCGGGTCCGCGAGCACGGCCGCCTCGGGAGATAACGGCTTGTAGCCCTCGTACCCGGAGATCGCGTTCACCCCGCCTGCAGCCTCGATGATGCCCGCCGCCGCCGTATCGAGACCGGCGGCCAGCGGCGCGCCCCTGCCGACGCTGAGCAGGAACAGCACACGCGGCGGGTCCGGGCGCCGACGCGCCGCCTCGGACAGGGCCGAGGCTCGGGCGGTGATCTCGTCGGCCAGACGCGCCCCGTCCTCGCTGCGCCCCAGCGCATCGGCGACGGCCCGGATCTTCCGGCCCACCCCCGCCACATCGGTGGTGTGCTCGGTCTTCGTGAGAGCGATCCCGGACGCCTCCAGCTGTTCGATGACCGCTTCGGGGCCGGCATCCCCTTCGGCGAGGATCAGGTCGGGCGCCAGCGCCAGGATCGGCTCCACCGACAGGCGCCGCAGATAGCCGACATCCGGCAATGCGCGGGCCTCCGCCGGGTAGAGGCTGGTGGAATCCACCGCCACCAGCCGCTCCTCCTCGCCGAGCAGATAGACGATCTCGGTGATCGAACCGCCGATCGAGAGAACCCGGCCCCCGTCGGCCCGGCTCTGCGTCGCGGCGGAAGAGGCCAGGCCGGCCGCCAGCACCAGTGCCGGCAGCAGTCGCGAGATGAGACGACGCATCTTCCCGGCCCTCAGAACGCCAGACGATAGGCGATGGAGCCCTTGAAGTTGCGGCCCGGCTCCGAGACACCGGCATAGACCCGCTCGTAGTCGCGGTCGAACACGTTGTCGACGCCGAGATTGATGGTCACCCCCTTCAGGGCCTGCTCGCTCGGTGCCCATTGCAGGTAGAGGTCGAACACCGAGTATCCGCCCCGCTCCTCGCTGGCATCGTCGACCTTGTCGAAGCCGGAGGCGAACTCGCCCTCGATCCCCACCACGGTGTCGATCTCGAACAGCCGCAGCCCGATATCGGTGCTCAGCCGGTCCGGGGTCAGCACGCCCAGCGACTCGCCGGTCCGCGTGTTCTCGCCGTCGATCGACGCAAAGCCGGCGGTCACGTAGAAGCGCTGAGCATCGTAGGACGCCTCCAGCTCGTAACCCTCAAGCTCCGCCTCGGGCACGTTCACCGTATTCGTGGTGCCGGCGTTACAGCCGGTATAGGGCGGGATGAAGCAGCCGCGGGTCGGCCCGGCGCTGCTGACCGAGATGTCGATCAGGTTCTCCACCTCGGACTGGAAATAGGCGCCCTTGATGCGGAACTCGTCGTCCTTCAGCAGCGTGTCCGAACGCTCGTAACCCAGGCCGAACTCCAGGGTGTCGGAGACTTCCGGCTTCAGGCTCGGATTGGCCACGAAGCTGTTCACCGCGGTCTGGCCGTTCGGCAGCGGGATCGCGAAGTGGGTGCCCTCGTTGTACAGCTCGTTGATCGACGGGGCGCGGAAGGCCCGGCCGTAGCTGGCGAAGCCGACCAGACCGCGCACCGGCTCGTAGGACACGGCGATCTTCGGCGAAACCTCGTCGTCGCTGGTGCTCTCGTCGATATCGGAATCGGCCGAGAAGCTGTCGTAGCGCACGCCCGGGATGATGGTCAGGGTGCCCGGGATCACGTCCTTCACCTCGAAGCTGCCCTGCAGGAAGGCGCCGGCGAACTCGGCCTCCGCATTCGGCACGCCCGACCGGGTGCCGTCGCCGCTGGCAGAATCGTAGCCCTCCTGCTCGTCCTGCGACGCCTCGACGCCGTAGGTCAGGGTCAGGGACGACCGCTCCGCCAGCGTGAACCGGCTGCGGTTGTCGATGAACAGGCCGTAGGTATCGACGTCCTGGTCGGTGATGCGGCCGGTCTCCTCGTAGACCTGCTCGACCTGGGCGTTGGTGAAATAGGCCGAGGCGTCGAGGTCGAGCCAGTTCTGCCCGAGCGGGGCATACAGAACCTGACCGCGGATCGTATCGCTGCGGATGTCCTTGTCGGTGATGTCGGAGTCCAGCGCGGTGTTGCCGCGCTGTCCGTTCGCCGGCTCCCGGGCGTCGTTGTTGAAGACCAGATAGGAGAGCGATGCCGACAGGCCGGGCACGAACTGCACGTCCGCCTTGGCCAGTCCCGAGATGATGTCGTCGTCGGAGACCAGTTCGGTGCCGTTGCCGAGTTGGATGTTGTCGGAGTCGCGCTTCACGATGCCGCCCAGCAGCCCGACGCCGTCCATGGGCCGTCCGCCGATGACGAGGCTCTCGGTAAACTCCTGATTGACGTCCTGGTAACCGAACTTGGCGCGGCCGGCGATGGTGTCGTCGGCCTCAAGAAGGTCGTCGGCCGACAGGGTGCGCAGCGAGATCAGACCACCCATCGCGCCGCTTCCGTAGAGCGAGGAGGCCGGGCCGCGCACCACCTCGCCGCCGGCCAGCAGGGCCGGGTCGACAAAGACCCGTCCGTTATGGCCCGACACGAAGCTCTGGCGGGCGCCGTCGATGCGGATCTGCACGTTCTCGCCCTCGAAGCCGCGGATCGTCGGCACCTGCCCGGTACGCCGCGGACCGCCGTCGAAATGAACACCCGGCACCGAGCGGAACATATCGTCCAGCGTGTCGGGATCCTTGAGATCGATCTGCTCGCGGTCGATCACCGTCACCATGCCGGGATACCGCATGGCGGAGATCGGGCTGCGGGTGGCCGACACCGAGATCGGTCCGAGTTCGACGGGCGCGGTCGCCGCCGTCTGCGTGTCGCTCTGCTGGGCAGCCGCGCCGTCCGCCAAGCCGCTCAGTGCAAGCGCGAGCGCCGCCACGCCGGCGCTGCTGATCCCGATCCTGCTAGCCACTTCATCCCCCTGTCCCTAGGAACGCACCCCGACCGAGAACCGTCGGGCAGCGGGACGTTATTAAGAACGACTCGCAAAAGCAATATTATTGAGAATGACCCGCAGTTGCGCTATTCGCCCTGATGTACACTAGGAGTCGGCCGCAGAGCAGGGAGCACAGCATGTTCATCGCCATGAACCGGTTTAAGGTCACCAAGGGATCGGAGGAGGATTTCGAGAAGGTCTGGGCGGAGCGGGACAGCCATCTCGACGATGTCCCCGGCTTCGTCGAATTCCGCCTTCTGCGCGGACCGGAGGCCGAGGACCACACCCTCTTCGCCTCGCACACCATCTGGAGGGATCGCTCGGCGTTCGAGGCCTGGACCAAATCGGAAGCCTTCCGCAAGGCCCATGCCGGGGCCGGCGACCGCAAGGTGCTGTATCTCGGCCACCCGCAGTTCGAAGGATTCGAGGTCATTCTGGAGGGCCGGTAGTTTCAGGCGGCCTGACGGGACGATGAAAATGTATAGCACGATCGGGGCAGACCGAGTCGATCCGACCCGATCGTGCTCTAACCTGTTAGAGATAGAGCAAATTCACACGATCAGGTGTTTCGATCTGATCGTGATCTGCTCTAGCGCCTCGTCGTCCCCTCGATCGCTTCCAGCGCCTCCGGGTCGAAGCCGCTCCAGAACGCCTCGCGGTCGTTGCTGCGCGAGAATGGAGCATCCGGAACGGATACCCCCAGGAACCGGCAGAGCGGCGTCCAGCCCTGGGAGACCTCGTAGACCAGCAGGCGGTCGGCCGGGATGGTCCGGCGGACCTGCTCCGAATGGTCGAGGAAGACACGCTTGGCATTCTCCTCGCCGACATCGCCACCGAATGTCTGCTCGATGATCGTGCGGTGCCCCATGGCACCGACGGCGCGGGCGTATGGGTCGGGGAACCGGTCGTAGATCTCGAAGACCTTGCGGATCGTCCCGGCGAAGCTGTCCCACCAGCGGTCCACGTCCCGCAGGCTGAGGATCACCTTGGCATCCGGGAACGTCTCCGACAGCTCGCGCCAATAGCGGGCGCTCGGCCAGTCGACGCTCGCCCGGTAGCCGTCGAACACCTGGTGCCAGTCCATCTCGAGCCCGGCCGCCGCATCCTGCCAGTAGGGCAGTTGGTCCGGGTTGCCGAACAGCTCCTCCATGTGATGGCAGGGGCCGAAGCCGAGTTGTTCCAGCGCGAGCTTCAGCGACAGGGTGCCGGTGCGCCCGAACCCGGCGCCGATAACCTGAAGACTCATGCCGATCTCCCCTCGCCCACCGTATCCAGGATAGCCGCCGCATGTCGGTCGGCCTCCGCCCGCGTCTCGGCGACGAACATCGCAAACGTGAACAGCCGGCCGGAGATCGTCTTGATACGGCTCGACAGAAGCTCCCGCAACGCCGGATCCCCGGTGACGTAGCCATACCCTTTGCAATGGGTGTTCAGCGCCAGCTTGTGCCGCTTGATCCAGAGGTTGGAGGTCCGCTCGTCCTCGTGCGGTTCGTCGTCGTGGTCGTGGCTGGCGGGGGTCCAGACCGCGACGAAGGGGGTCTCCTGCGCGAGCAGCCGCTCCAATCCGGTCAGGATGCGCAGCACCCGGTCCGGCTCGTCCAGTTCGGGGAACCGGATATGGGCGATCGGCCAGGTGCTCATGTCGAACAGCCCGGCATCCGGCTGCGGCCCGCGGAAGGCAGCCGGTACCGTGGGAGTGTCGGTCATGTCTCGTCTCCGATCAGCGTGTGGATGACCACGGCGGCCGCCAGCAGGGCAGCTCCGGTCAGGGCATAGAACAGGCCCCAGTCGAGCTGTTGGACGAGCTGGGCGGCGGCGATGGTGGCAAGCGTGCTGGCGAACCGGCTGATGCCGTAATAGGCGGCATAGTCCGTTGCCGGCTGACTGCCCGACGCCCAGCCGAGAATGCGGGCGGCCAGGATCACGTAGAGGCCGCTGACCGCGGCGCCGATGGCGACCGCTCCGGTCATCGCCACGACCTGGTCGGCCATCGCATAGCCATAGGCCAGGGCCGCAAGCGCGAGGAAGGCCGGGGCGACGAAGATGCGCAGCGCCCAGGCCAGTCCGAACGCGTTCATGATCGGGATCGAGACCGCGGAGACCGCCAGCATCGACAGCGGCCCGAGAGTGCCGACGGTCCAGCCGATCCTATCGACCGGCACGCCGATATCGACCAGCATCAAACGGTTCAGACCCGAGGCCGGAAACAGAACGCAGCAGGCCAGCGTCAGCAGCGCCAGGCGCCTGCGCAGCGCCGGCACGGTGAACAGACGGCGCAGGCTTGCCGTCTGGCCGGACTCTGCGTTCTGCGGATCGACACCGGCCGAGCGGTCGCGCGGGATCAGGGCGAGCGCCGGGACCAGCAGTCCGGTCAGAACCAGCGCCGCCAGCAGGAAGACCGCCCGCCAGCCGAGATCGGCGAACAGGGCGACGAAGGCGCCGCCGCCGAGCATGGCACCGATCGACAGGGCGGCCAGCTTGGTCGCCGCCGTCGTCGGCCGCCAGGCCGGCGTCACCGACCGCACGGCCTGGGCGTCGAGCGCGATGTCCATTGTCGCGATGGCGAAGGCCACCACCATTCCCAGGCCGAAGAGCATCCAGACCGATGTTCCTTCGGCAAACGCGATCAGGCAGAGCGTGCCGACCGCCACCGCCTGCATAGCGACGATCCAGCCGAGCTGGCGCGACAGCAGCGGGATCGGATGCCGGTCGATGACCGAGGCCCACAGGAAGGTCAGCCCGAACGGCAGGTAGAGCAGGTAGAGCCAACCCGCCGAGCCGATCTCCATCCCCTGCGCCCGCATCACCGTGGGCAGGCCGCCATTGACGACGCCCATGACCAGCCCGAAGCCCACATAGAGCGCGTTCAGGCCGAACAGCACCCGGACCTGCCGCGTCCGGTCGTGGCGGCCGCCCTCGACGGCCGCCACACTCGTGTCGCCCGTCACCGGATCACCAGCGGTATTTCAGGGTGGCGAAGACGGTGCGGCCGTTGCCGTAGTTGCAGAAGTTGTTGGACAGGCAGGTGACGTAGGTCTCGTCGGTCAGGTTGGTGACGTTGAGCTGGGCGGAAACCCCGTCGAGCCGGGTGTCGAGCGTGCCGAGGTCGTACTCCACCATGGCGTCGAACAGGGTGTATCCGGGGACGTCCAGCCGGGTCGCACCGGCGGTGAAGGCGTTCGGGCTGTAGCCGCCGACACTCTCGCCGACATAGCGCACGCCGCCGCCGATGGTGACGCCGTCGAGCAGAGGCTGTTCGAACCGGTGGTCCATCCAGAGCGAGGCGGTGATGTCCGGAATGGCGATTGGCGCGTCGCCCTCGTCGAACCCGACGCTCTCGGTCACCTCGGCATCGGTATAGGTGAAGGCGGCGATGGCGTTGGTCTGCTCGCTGAGCGCGACCTTCGCCTCGAACTCGATCCCGCGGGACCGGACCTCGCCGGTCTGGTAGCGGGTGATCGGGTTCACCGTGGTGACCACATCCTCCTGGGTGATGTCGAAATAGGCCAGGGTGAACAGCGCGTCGAACGACCGGGGCTGATACTTCACGCCGATCTCGTACTGCCGGGCCTCGGTCGGCGCCAGCGCGTCGCCGAGGTAGTCGGTGCCGCTCACCGGCAGGAAGGACGTCGCGTAGCTGGCATAGGGGGCGATGCCGTTGTCGAAGGCATAGACGACACCGGCCTTCCAGCTGAACGCGTTATCCGTCTGGGTCTGGCTGGCACCGGTCAGGTTATTGTCGGTCTCGGTGCGGACATGGTCGAACCGTCCGCCGACCAGGAAGGTCCAGTTGTCGATGCCGGCCTGGTCCTGCAGGTATAGACCGCTCTGGCCGATGGTCTGGTCGGTATCGACGAACGGGGCCAGGGTCAGGTTGGTGGCGATGCCGTATTGCGGATCGAGATAGTCGATCGACGGGGCGGCGCCGAAATCGCGGACCTGGGTGGAGTCGAGATACTGGTAGTCGAAGCCGACCAGCGTGGTGTGCCGGACCGGCCCGGTGGCGAAGCGCGCCTGGGCCTGCAGATCGGAGGCGATGCCCGCGGCGGTCTCGTCCGTCGCCAGCGCATAGCGGTTGATGGTGCGGCCGTCCGAGGCGAGCGACTGGGTCGCCACATCCTCGGTGACAGAGTTCACATCCAGGTAGCGCAGGTTGTGCCGGATCAGCCAGGTGTCGTCGAACCGGTGCTCGAACTCGTAGCCGAGCGAGATCTGCTCGCGGTCATACTTGGAGAAGGCCGGATCGCCGTCGTTGAAGTCGCGCGGGATCTGCTGGCCGCTCGGGCTGTCCCACAGGGAGCCCGTCGTCGGCAGGATGCCGTAATAGCCGCCCTCCGGGTCGTTCTGATAGCTCGTCAGCAGCGTGAGGGTGGTGTCCTCGGTCGCCTTCCAGGTCAGCGACGGCGCCACGTAGACCCGCTGGTCCTCGGTGTTGACCACCTGGGTCTCGCTGTCCCGGCCGAGCGCCACCAGCCGGTACAGCACGGTGCCGTCCTCGTTGGCCGGGCCGGAGACATCGACAGCCGCCTGCCGGCGCTCATGGCTGCCGACGAGCAGCTCGACTTCGCCGCGCGCCTCCTCGGTCGGCTTCTTGGTGACGACGTTGACCAGACCGCCCGGCATGGCCGAGCCGTAGGTGGTGGAGGACGGCCCCTTCAGCAGCTCGATCCGCTCGGCACCGTAGGCTTCGACCTGGGGAAAGGCGTAGCCCGGACCGCGCAGCATCCGCAGCCCGTCCTGGTACTGGATCGGGTCGCTCGGCGCGCCGAAGCCGCGGATATACGGAATGTCGTAGCGGGTGGCCGAGCCGCGGATCTCCGCCGCGACGCCGGAGGAATAGCGCAGCGACTGGACGACGCTCTGGGCACCCTGGCTCTCCGCCTGGTCACGGGTCACCACCGAAACGGATTGCGGCGTCTCCAGCAGCGACGTGCCGGTCTTGGTCGCGGTGGCGCTCGTGGTCGCGACATAGCCGGCGACCGGTCCCCGGCCCGACGCGTCGGCCCCGTCGCCTTCGACCCGGACGGTGTCCAGCATCAGCGCGCCGGAAGCGGCCGGCTTTTCCAGGACCACGGTGCGTGCATCGGTGAAACGCCAGGTCACCGGCGTGCCGGCCAGCAGCGCGTTCAGGGCCCGCTCGGCCGACAGACGCCCGGTCACGGCCGCCGATGTGATCCCGGCCAGCTCCTCCGTGCTGTAGGCGAGTTGCAGCCCCGACTGCTCGGCGAAGGCCCGCAAGGCCGCCGCCAGCGGCTGCGCCGGGATATCGAACTGGTATTGCGCATCGGCCTGGGCGATCCGTTCCGCCGGCGCGGCCTCGGCATGGGCCGAGCCCGCCGGCCCCGCCATCAGCGCCAGCGCCGCGCAGGCGCCCAGCAGGGCCACCCGCCGCGCCCGCGCCGTTTGCATCGGCTCCACGCCGGCTCTGCGCCGCCGGTCCCCGTCAGCCATCCGCTTGTCCCGCCCCATGATCCCGCTCCTCTCATCGGTAGGCGCAATGACCGGTTCTCTCCTTTGAGAACGCGTGTCATTCGCAACATTCGAAGCTAAGACGCGTGGCGTTCCGGGATACCCAAGCAGAAAAATCGATTATCTGAGGATGACGAGATAGTCGGTGATGCGGAACACCGTCAGCCCCTGGGTTTCCGCCAGGGCGGCGATGGCGCCGTCGAGCGCGTCGAGAGAGAAGACGGCGCTGACCGGACGGCCCCGCCCGGCGCCGCGCAGCGTTATGATCGTCCCGGGGTAATACCGGTCCAGGTCGTCCACGGCCTCCTCGAACGGACGGCCTTCGAAGACGATGCGGCCACCGCGCCACGGCGCGATGCTGTCCACCGCGACCGTTCCGCGTTCCGACGGTCCAGCGCCCTTGCCGTAGCCGCCACGTTCGCCGGCCGAGAGGAACACACCCTCCGCGCTGCGGGCCGGCGAGGTCAGACGCACCGTTCCCTCGGAGACCGCGACCGATACGTCGCTCTCCGCCTGGCGGACCGTGAAGGCGGTGCCGACCGCCTGGGTCGCGCCACCGAGGGCGGAAACGCGGAACGGTCGCGCCGTGTCGGCCTGCACCTCGAACAGGGCTTCACCGCGCAGCAGATCGACCCGGCGCTCGTCGGACGAGAAATCGACGGCGATGGCGCTGTCTGTGTTGAGGGTCACCCGCGATCCGTCCGGCAGGTCGACCGACCGGATCGCGCCGACCTCCGTGCGGTAATCCGCCGAGGCGCGCAAGACGACGTCATCGGCGAAGACGGCGAGCAGCGCCAGGACCGCCGCCAGGGAGGACACCGCCGCGACCACACGCCGCCGACGACGCCTCCGCTCGAACGGCAGCACGTCCGCCCCGTCGCCGGCATGAAGCACCTCCCCGGGGGCGAAGTCCCCCGCAGCGAAGTCGTCGGCAAGGGCATCGCTCATCTGCCAGGTCGCGCGGGCTTCCTCGAAGGCGGCGCGGTGCCGCGGATCGGCCGCAAGCCAGTCCTGCAGGGCGGCGATCTCCGCAGCCCCCGCCTCGCCCCCGGCCAGCAGGACAACCCAGGCATGGGCCTGCTCGAAGACGGACTGTTCCTCCTGCGCGGTCCTGAACGGCGCTGTGCTCATCTGGAACAGGTTCCTTCGAAGGCCACTGACGAGGCTCCAATCCTATGCCGCCAATCGTGTGACGTCTGAGACGGCCGGCCACCCAACCGGGAAATGCGCGCGGACAACACTGGTCACCGGCCCCGGGGGGCGGAGCCGCGCCGTGCGGCCGTCAGTTTCTCCAGCGCCTTGCGCATGTGGTTCTCCACCGTCGTGGTCGACACGCCGAGGAGATCGGCGATCTCACGCTGGGATTTCCCCTCGAACCGGTTGAGCTGAAAGATCCGCCGGCTGAGGTCCGGCAGCGCGGCGATGGTTCGACGCATCGCCTCCAGTTCCTGGCGGGCGGCCGCCGCCCGCTCAGGGGTGACGTCGTCCTGCCCCGACCAGAGCAGTTCCTGCGCTTCCGTCGCCAGTGCCGACCGTCGGCTGGCCGTCCTCAGATGATCGGCCGCCAGGTTCGACGCCATGCGGAACAGGTATGCCTTCTCGTGCCGGATCTCGGCCGGCGACTGGTCGCGAAGCTTGAGGTACAGGTCGTGCGTCAGGTCCCGCGCCGTGGCGAAGCAGTTCAGGCGACGGGCCAGGAACCGGACCAGTTCCTGCTCGTGCTCGTGAAAGGCCCTCAGAAGGGCGGTGTCCTGCATATCGGTGGATAAATCCGGTTGGCGACGGCCGTCGATCACGAAGGCAAAATCTCAAGGCAAAGAGAGATTATCCTTGTTGAGATTCATTCGCAATTGCGTCAGTCACACTCCCCGTACGGTGCACATTCCCGCTCGACGACCGCTAGGCGAAGCGGCGCGGCGAGAGGGCGTCGACCACCGGGGCGGCGAGGCTGGTCGGGCCGCCCAGGATCAGCTCCGCAGTCAGTGCGGACAGGGCCGGTGCCGTCTGCACGCCGTAACCGCCCTGCCCCGCCAGCCAGAAGAACCCGTGAGTCGCAGGGTCCATGCCGACGACCGGGGTCCTGTCCGGCGCGAAGGTGCGCAGACCGGCCCAACTCGTCTCCACCCGCGAGACGGTGTAGTCGACCGCCCGCTCGAACCGGTCGAGGCCTTCCGCCAGCACCATGTCGTCGGCCCAGGCGTCATGCGGTTCCACCGGATCCTCGTCGGCCGGGCTGACCAGCAGCTTTCCGGCCTCCGGCTTGGCGTACCAGGCCTCGGTCGCCGGCGCAAAGAGCGGCCAGCGCGAGATGTCGTGCTCCTCCGGCGCCGGCAGAATCGCCGCCGTGCGGCGCAGCGGCGACAGGGCGATGTCGGTGGCGCCGGCCATCTGCCCCACCGCTCCAGCCCAGGCGCCGGCGGCGTTGATGACGATGGCGGCGGAATAGGTCTGCCGGTCGGAGATGATCTTCCAGTGCCCGGCCTCGCGGCGGATCTCGCGGACCGTCACGTCGGTCTCGACCGCACCGCCTCGCCGCCGCAGCAGCCGGGCGTAGCCCGACAGCATCCGGTCCACGTCGATGTCCTGGGCGTCCCACTCGATCGCCGCCTTCTCGATCGCTTCGGCCCGCAGGATCGGCACCAGTTCCTGGGCCTGTGCGCCGGTGAGGATCTCCATCCCGGTCGATCCGTCCACATAGGCCTCCAGGTCCGCCAGTTCCTCCTCTCCCGCCACCAGCATCTCGCCGCGCGGGCTCAGCAGACTGGTGTCGCTGACCCCCTCGGGGGCTTCCAGAAACGGGGCGGCAGCCAGGTTCAGGGCCCGCAGGGTGGCATTGCCATAGTTGCGGATCAGGATCGCTGCCGAGCGGCCGGTGGCGTGGTAGCCGATCCGGGACTCGCCCTCCAGAACGAGCACGGATAGGTCGCGGGCGAGGCAGGCGCCGGCGCTGATGCCGGCGATCCCGCCGCCGATGATGATGACGTCGGCCTTGGTCATGCTTGGATCCAGACTCGGTTGCTTCAGCCCGGCAGGGCGGCGCAGTCCTGCGGCCGGAAGGCGACCGTCACGGTGCTGCCTTCGGCGAACGGGCGCTCGTTGATCATGTTGATCGCCTGGAACGACCGGTGCCCGGCCCGCACGAAATAACGCACGGTCTGGCCCTGGTAATCGACGGTCTCCACCGTGGCCGGGGCGGCGATCATGCCGGTGGTATCGGCGCCGGCGGCCATCAGCGTCAGCTTCTCCGCCCGCAGCACCAGCTTGGCCGGGCCGTCGGCGACACTCTGCGCCTTGTCGGCCGGAACCGGCACCGTGCCGAACAGGGGCACCTCCAGCGTCGCGGCATCGCCGCCGCGCGCCCTGCACACCCCGTCCAGGATGTTGGAGGCGCCGAGGAAATTGGCGACGAACTCGCTGCGCGGGCGGTTATAGACCTCTTCCGGCGTACCGACCTGCTCGATCCGCCCGCCGCTCATCACCACGATGCGGTCGGACATAGCCAGCGCCTCCGACTGGTCGTGGGTGACGAAGACGGTGGTCACGCCGATCTGGTGCTGGATGCGCTTCAGTTCGACCCGCATGTCCTCGCGCAGATTGGCGTCCAGCGCCGACAGCGGCTCGTCGAGCAGCAGGACGTCCGGCTCGATGACGATGGCCCGGGCCAGGGCGATGCGCTGCTGCTGTCCGCCAGAGAGTTCCTTGGGATAGCGCCCGCCCACATGGGGAAGCTGAACCAGGGTCAGGGCCTGTTCGACCCGGCGGGCGATCTCGTCCTTGGACACCTTGCGGTACTTCAGGCCGAAGGCGACGTTGTCGGCCACCGTCTTGTGCGGGAACAGGGCATAGTTCTGGAACACGATGCCCAGGTTGCGCTTGTGGATCGGAACGTCGTTGACCCGCCTGCCGCCGATCAGGATCTCGCCCTCGCTCGGGTCGAGCAGACCGGCGATCATCCGCAGGGTCGTCGTCTTGCCGCAGCCGGACGGGCCCAGCAGGGTGACGAAATCCCCTTCCGGGATCTCCAGATCGGAGGGATGGACGGCAGTGTAGCTGCCGAACCGCTTCACGATGTTCTTCAGGACTACCGAGCTCACCTGGACACTCCCGCCCGTTCACTGGATGCGTGAGGCCCCACCCGGCGGAAGCCGGGAGGGGCGACACAGTCGGTCTCGGGCTCAGTAGCCCTTCTGGACCCGTCCGAAGGTCTTCGACCACTCGGCCTCGTGGCCGTTCCAGTAGTCCGGATCAGCGAAGGTCAGGCCGGCCAGGGTGCCGGTCGGATCGAACGCCGGCAGGGTCGGGATCTTGGCCCCGAGATCGACCTGCTTCGGATCCAGCGCCGGCGGATAGTTCTGGCCCTCGGCGACGGCGATGGAGGTCTCCGGCGCCAGCATGAAGTTCAGCAGCTCCTCGCAGGGCTCCATCGGCGATCCCTTCATGACGAACAGGCATTCCTGCCAGCCGTAACCGTTCGGCGGGTCCATGTAGCCGATGTCGTGGCCCTGCTCCTGCAGCGCGTAGATCCGGCCGGACCAGCCCTCGGTGACGTAGATCTCCTCCTCGGCCAGCAGGCTCATCAGCTCCGCGCCCGAGCCCCAGTACTTCAGCGACAGGTCGCGATGGGCGCGGATCGCGTCCCAGACCGCGTCCATGTCGGTGGCGTTGTTCGGATCCTGGCCGGTCTGCAGCGCGCCGAACCAGATCCGGGTGCGCCAGTCGCCCCAGCCCGAGATCTTGTCCTTCAGCTTCTCGTCGATGAGGATCTTGGCACCCTTCTCCTTCATCTCGTCGTCGGAGATGTGCTTGCGGTTATAGGCGATGCCGGTGGTGCCGTAGTCGTAGGGCACGCAGGACAGCTTGCCGTCGGTGACCGCGCGGAACACGTCGACCAGCTTCGGAATGACGTATTTCAGGTTCGGGATGTTGGCCTCGTTGAGCTCCGAGGACAGGCCCAGATTGTGGTAGCGGGCGTAGTCGAAAACCCCGGACAGGTGGGCGATGTTGTACTCGCCGGTCTGGCTCGCCTTGACGCGGGACAGATACTCGTCGCCGCCGCCGAAGGTGCCGTCGACCACCTCGATGCCGGTCTGCTTGGTGTAGGGATCGAAGGCGTGCTTGCGGAACGCCTCGGAGACCACACCGCCCCAGCCGTCGAACCGGACCTGGCTGACATCGGCCGCCAGGGCGTTGCGGGCGAACGGGGTGTGCACGCCACAGGCCAGACCGGCCGCGCCGATCAGGCCGAGAAAGCCGCGCCGGTCGAGATCGCCGTTCATGTAGCGCTCGCGCAGGCGCTCCAGGCGGGTCGTGGTGTCCATCTTGTCGGTCATGAAGCTCTCCTGTGGGTTCTTTTAAAGGCGGAAATCGCTGTCAGCCCCCGCTGCGTTGGGCAAGGCGTCGGGCCACCGCCGCTCCCAACAGCGGCAGACCGACGGTCATCACGATCATCACCGTGCCGAGCGCGTTGATCTCCGGAGAGATCGAGTTGCGGAGCATGGCGAAGATCTGGGTGGGGATGGTCTCGACCCCACCGGGCTTCCAGAACAGGGTGCCGGTGATGTCGTCGAAGCTGATGGTGAAGGCGAACAGCGCGCCCGCCAGCACCGCCGGCAGCATCAGCGGCAGGGTGATCTGGAAGAAGGTCTGGACCGGGTTGGCTCCCAGGCTCAGGGCCGCCTCCTCGACCTCGCGCTTGATGCCGACCAGGCGCGCCTGGACCACGAGAATGACGAAGGGCAGGGTGAAGATGACGTGGCCGAAGAGCAGCAGGGCGAAGCTCTTGTGGATGCCGAGGAAGTTGAGGAACAGCAGCAGCGCCACCGCCAGCACGACCTCCGGCACCAGGATCGGCGCGATCAGCAGGGTCGAGATCGCGTTCGCGCCGGGCACCCGGTAGCGGACGAGCGCCAGGCTGGCGAGCACGCCCAGCGTGGTGGAGATGACGGACGTCAGCAGGCCGAGCACGATGGACGTCTCGAAGGCCCGCAGGATCGCCTCGTTCTCCGCCAGCTCGACGAACCAGCGGAACGACACGCCGGTCATCGGGAAGCTGCCGAATTGGCTGGCGTTGAAGCTGAGCAGCACCACGACCGCCACCGGCAGGAACATGAAGACATAGACCAGCAGCGCCCAGCCGCGGATCAGGTGCCAGCCGAGGCCGCTCGTGCTCCGCATCACCCGAGCCCCTTCATGAGCTGGGCCATGCCCAGATACCGGTTGTAGATCGCCACCAGCAGGCCGAGCACGACCAGCAGCATCAGGCTCAGCGCCGAGCCCAGCGGCCAGTTGAGCTGGGTGATGATGGCCTCGAACACCAGGTTGGCGAACATGGCGTCGCGCGGCCCGCCCAGGACCAGCGGCGTGATGTAGGTGCCGGCGCCCAGGACGAAGCACAGCAGCCCGCCGGCGGCGAGGCCCGGCAGGGACAGCGGCAGGGTGACCTGCAGGAACGCCTCCCACCGGCTGGCGCCCAGCGAGGTCGCCGCCTCCTCCAGCGTCGTGTCGATGCCGTCGAGGCTGACATAGACGTTGAGGATCATGAACGGCAGCAGGAAGTGGACGAGGCCCAGGATCACCGTCGGCTCGTTGTAGAGCATCTGGATCGGTTCGGAGATCAGCCCTGTCCACATCAGGAAGGTGTTCAGCGCGCCGGACACCCCGAGGATGTTGATCCAGCTCATCGTCCGGATGATGTAGCTGATCCAGAACGGCAGCATCAGGAGCAGCAGCAGGATCGCCTTGTTGCCGCGCGACCGGGCGATGAAATAGGCCGCCGGGTAGCCCATCAGCGCGCAGACCAGCGTGGTGATCGCGGCGATGCGCAGGGTGGAGATCAGGATGTCGCGGTAGAACCGGTCGGTCAGCGCCTCGTGCCAGTTGTCGAGGAAGAAACCGACCTGATCGGCGCCCGAGGCGGTGCGCAACCAGAAGCTGTAGATCACGATGAAGAGCAGCGGCACGAACAGGAGCAGCCCGACGGCGGTCAGGGCCGGCGACAGAAGAATCCAGGGCTGGCGGGCCTCGCGGGCTTCAACCGACATCCATCAGCTTTCGTTGCTGTGAGCCGGCAAAGCTTGCGAAGTCCCCGGCCATAGTTCAAATAGATATGGCGTATTCTGAATATAGCTGAAATCAATGGCCGATCCCGACCAGCGTCCAGACCGCCACCCAGATCCTCGCCCGGACCCTCGCCAGCAACCCGACCGGGTCGCCCGCGAACTCGACTGGAACCTGCTGCGAACCTTCGTGGTGCTGGCGGAGAGCCGGTCGATCACCGAAGCGGCACAGCGGCTCAGCCTGAAGCAGCCCTCGGTCTCTACCGCCTTGAAGCGGTTGGAGGATCGGCTCGACCGCCGGCTGATCGACCGCTCGCCGGGTCGGTACGCCCTGACCGAGGCGGGCCAGCTGCTCTACCAGGCCGCGCTGGAGATCCACGGCTCGGTGCTGCGGCTGTCCACCCTGATGCGCGAGATGACCGATGAGATCCGCGGTCACGTCACCATCGCCGTGGCGAGCCATGTGGTCTGTCCGCTGTTCGACCGGGTGCTGGCCGAGTTCCATCGCGCCAATCCCGGGATCAGCCTCTCCCTCGACGTGCTGTCCAGCGCCGACGCGGTGTCCGAGGTGTTGGCCAAGCGCGCCTCCTTCGCTATCTGCCTGGTGCGCGAGCCGAACCCCCAGCTCGAATACGAGCAGCTCTACCGCGAGTTCTTCGGGCTGTTCTGTGGGCCGTATCACAGCCTGTTCGGCCGCACCGACCTGACGCTGGCGGATCTCGCCGGACACAACTCGGTCAGTTTCGAGACCGACCGCCTGCATGACGCCCTGAAGCCGGTCACGCTGATGCGCGCCCAGGCCGAGCTTGGCCAGCGGATCACCGGGATGTCGAGCAACCTGGAGGAGGTCACGCGGATGATCTTCACCGGTCTCGGCATCGGTCCGCTGCCGGTGCATGTGGCCGCCCGCGACGTGGCCGACGGCCGGCTGTGGCAGGTGCCGCCCTACGACCCGCTGCCGGCGATCGACGTCTATCTGGTCTGGAACCCGAAGACGGCGAAGAACCGGGCAGAGGAGCTGCTGCTCGCCGCCCTGCGCGACGCGATCGCCACCACGCCGCTGGACGAGCGCACCTACCGCTAGAGCAACTCACGATCAGTCTGCCCCGTTCGTGCTCTGGGACGTCAGTCGGCCAGGGCCTGGTCGAGGAGGCCCTGCGCCATGGCCTTCGCGGTCTTCGCGGCTTCCGGCATGCCCCGGACCTGGGCGGTGACGATGGCCCCCTCCTTCAGCAGGGCGAGCTGTTCCGCCAGCCCCTGGGGGTCGACCGCACCCGCCTCGGTGCACAGCTTTGTCAGGTAGTCGACGATCAGCCGCTTGTGCTCGCAGGACGAGCGATGGGCCGGGTGATCGGCATCGCCGAATTCGCCGGCGGCGTTGATGAAGAGGCAGCCGGAGAAGCCCAGTCCCTTGAAGGCGCCGCCCTCGAACCATTCTTCCAGCGCGTCGAACATCGCCAGCAACCGCTCGCGCGGATCGGCCGACGCCCGCTCCATCTCCCCCATCAGCCAGTTGCGGAACTGCTCGTCGCGCCGGTGCAGCGCGGCCAGGATCAGTTCGTCCTTGGAGCGGAAGTGCTTGTAGAGGGTCATCTTCGCCACCCCAGCCTCGGCCAGGACCTTGTCAATCCCGGTGGCATGAAAGCCCTGGGCATAGAACAGGCGCAGGGCGGTATCGACGAGTTCGTCGCGGCGGGATTTCACGGCGCAGGCTCCTTGGCTGGGCTATCCGCACAGTATTCAGACAGGTCTGTATATAATTCACATCCCCGTGAGGCAAAGAGGAAACCCGCAAAACAGCGTTCTTGCCGGATTCTGCCGTCTTGAAAATAGACAGACCTGTCTGTATCTCACCGATCACCGCAACGGCGCATCGGCGCCCATCAAGGAGATCCCCAATGACCCGCATCCCGCTCCCCGCCTCGATCGACGCCGCCCCGGCCGCCGCCCAGCCGCTGCTGGAGGGCGTGAAGAAGATGCTCGGCAGCGTGCCGAACCTGTTTCGTCTCACCGCGACCAGCCCGGCGGCGCTGGAGGGCTATCTCGGCCTGAACGGCGCGCTGGCCAAGGGCGCCCTGAAGCCGCAGACCCGTGAGCGCATCGCCCTGGCGGTGGCCGAGATCAACGGCTGCGACTACTGCCTGTCGGCGCACACCTATCTGGGCAAGAACCTGGCGAAGCTGGACGATGCCGAGATCGCCGCGAACCGCGCCGGCGGCTCCAACGATCCGACGGCCGACGCCGCCGTCCGCTTCGCGGTGAAGCTGGTGCAGCAGCGCGGCCGGGTGAGCGACGCCGATGTCTCCGCGGTTCGGATGGCCGGCTATGGCGACGACGAGATCGTGGAGATCGTCGCCCATGTCGCGCTGAACACGCTGACTAACTACCTGAACGAGGCGTTCGGCACCCCGATCGACTTCCCCGCGGTGCGCGCCAGCGCCGCCTGACGCGCCGGCGTGCCGCGGGCCGACGCGATCGCGCCCGCGGCACGCCGCCCCTTCTTCAGCAACGCGGAGACCGGCGATGAGCCGTCCACCCCTCCCTCCCTTCGACGCGGATACGGCGGCGATCAAAGTTCGCAAGGCCGAAGACGCCTGGAACGGGCGGTGCCCGGAACAGGTGTCGCTTGCCTATACGCCCGACAGCCAGTGGCGGAACCGGGCGGAGATCTTCGCCGGGCGCGACCGGATCGTTGAGTTCCTGACCCGCAAATGGGCCCGCGAGCACGACTATCGCCTGATCAAGGAGCTCTGGGCCTATTCCGGCGACCGCATCGCCGTCCGCTTCGCCTACGAGTACCGCGACGACAGCGGGTCCTGGTTCCGCGCCTACGGCAACGAGAACTGGGAGTTCGCGCCCGACGGCCTGATGCACCGCCGGATCGCCTCGATCAACGACCTTTCCATCGGCGAGGACGCGCGGCTGTTCCACTGGCCGCTCGGTCCCCGTCCGGACGGTCATCCCGGACTGTCGGACCTCGGTCTGTAGCGCCCAGCCGGCGCTCCAGGCCCGCAATCCCACGGTCACACCCTCAAAAACGGACAAAAAGACGTAATTCCGGAACGCGCTGTACGGCGGACGGATCCGGTTACGGGCAGCTTTGTTGGCGTTCTCGACAAAGATCAGGCCCGACAATGGCGACACAGACCGAGGATGGAGGGCTGCCGGACGGCACGCGACCGTGGCCCGGTTCGACGATCCCCCTCCACCGTCAGCGTCCAGATGTCGGGCCCCGGAACGGGAGTCCGCGATGGTAGCCTTCACCCTGACAACCGGTGCCGATGCGCCGAGCCTGTCGACCGGCGGCGATACGGTGACCGGATCGCAGGCCGGCAGCCTGAATGCCGGCGACACGATCGACGGCCTTGCCGGCGCCGACACGCTGACCCTGTCGGCCGCCCAGACCGTGATCTTCGGGGCTGCGACCCTCACCAACTTCGAGACCGTGACCGTCACCGCCGGCGCCCAGGCGATCACCAGCCATGACGCCACGGTGGCCGCCGGCCAGAGCCTGAGCGTGGACGCGTCGGCCAGCGCCGCCACCCTCTCCTGGAACGGGTCGGCGGAGACCGACGGCAGCTTCACGCTGATCGGCACCGACCAGACCGACACCCTGATCGGCGGCGCGGGTAACGACGTCCTCTCCGGCAATGTCGGCGGCGACAGGCTCAGCGGCGGCGCGGGCAACGACACCGTCACCTACGGCAACGAGGCCGCGGACGACGACACGCTCGACGGCGGTGCCGGAACCGACATGATCCGGGTCACCAACTACGGCGACTTCACTGATGTCGGCTCCATCACCGGCTTCGAGGTTATCTCGGTCTCCTCCGGCGCCACGGCGGTCTTCGCCGATGTCTTCGGCGGCACCACCACCGCGCTGGTCGGCGAGGGAACCTTCGGCTTCTACGCGCGCAGCAGCACCAGCCTCGACCTCAGCACTCTGGACATCAGCGGGCTGACGGCCGAGACCTCGACCGTCTCCCTGGCGGCCTATGACACCGACTCGGTCTCGCTGATCGCGCCGACCGGATTTGCCGTCAGCATGGGCGGCCAGACCGGCAACGACATGCTGCGCGGCAGCTCCAAGCAGGACTCCATCACCGGCGGCGGCGGCAACGACACCCTCAGCGGCGGCGGCGACGATGATTCCCTCACCGGCGGCAGCGGCAACGACGTGCTGTATGGCGGCGCCGGGGAGGACAACCTCAGCGGCGGCAGCGACAACGACCTTTTGAGCGGCGGCGGCGGCAACGACGAGCTCTCCGGCGAAGCGGGCGACGACCGGCTGGTCGGCGGCACCGGCGACGATTTTCTCACCGGAGGCGCCGGCGCCGACACCCTGCTGGGCGAGACAGGCGAGGACTCGCTGTCCGGCGGCGACGGCAACGACGTGCTGAGCGGCGGCGACGGGGACGACCTGCTCTGCGGCGAGGCCGGCGACGACCGGGTGGCCGGCGGCGCCGGCGACGACGAACTGTGCGGCGGCGGCGGCAACGACACCGTTGCCGGCGGCACCGGGGCGGACGACATCGGCGGCGGGGGCGGCGCCGACCTGCTCTCCGGCGGCACGGGCAACGACACGCTCACCGGCGGAAGCGGCGCGGACACCCTGTCCGGCGGCGCCGGCAGCGACTACTTCGTGATCGGCGACGGCGACACGGTCGCCGACTGGGAGACCGGCGACTTCCTCGCGCTGATCGGCGCCTCCGGCCTCACCGCCGAGGGCATCACCCGAAACGGCAACACCCTCTCCTTCGACACCGACGGCAACGGCAGCGCCGACGTGACCATCACCGCATCCGGGTTGGCGTCGGGCGCACGTTTCACCGTGACCGCCGAGACCGGATACAAGAGCGTCACCTACACCGCCCCCGCCTCCTCCGGCGGATCCTCCGACAACGGCAGCAGCGGCGGCGGCCTGTCGGTCAGCGACAACGCGGCTCAGCCGGGCCAGGCCGGCCCCACCCGGGTCCTGACCAACAACGGCCAGACCACCGGCTCGGCCGCCATCGTCGAGAACACCGGCAACAACGGCAACACCGTCACCGCGGTCCTGCCCGGCGGCACGTCGATGACCGCGACCGGACCGGCCGAAGCCCAGAGCGGCACCTCGGCCATGTCCACCCTGGTGGCGGCGATCGAGGCGCGCGGCCCGCTCGGCCCGGATCCGGTGGTGGCGAGCGCCCGCAGCTATCTGGAGACCCTGGCCGGGACCACCAGGCTGGACGTGCGGACGATCGTGCCGTCGGCCGGCTCCGCCGCCCCGGCGCAGCCCTTCGTGATTTCCGGGACCACGCCGTCCGGCGCCGGCTCCCAGGCCGAAGCCTTCGTGCTCGACGTCTCCTCCCTGCCGAGCGGCAGTTCGGTCCATCTCGACAACATCGAGTTCGTCTCGGTGATCGGCAGCGCGTCGATCGTCGGCGGCGACGGAGACAACTACGCCGTGGGTGACGACGCGGCCCAGTACATCTCGCTCGGCGTGGGCGACGACACGCTGGCCGGCGGCGGCGGAAACGACATCGTCGGCTCGGGAGCGGGGGTGGACTATCTCCAGGGCGACGGCGGCAACGACATCGTCTTCGGCGGCAGCGAGACCGACACGGTCCTGGGCGGAGCCAACGAGGACGTGGTCTATGGCAACCAGGGGACCGACCTTCTCTATGGCAACCAGGGGCTCGACACCCTGTACGGCGGCCAGGAGGCCGACCTCGCCTATGGCGGCCAGCACGCGGACATCGTCTACGGCAATCTCGGCGCGGATACGCTCTACGGGAACCTGGGGGCCGACACCCTGTATGGCGGCCAGGGCGACGACCTGCTGTACGGCGGGTCGGACGCGCCGGACGCCTATGCCGACATCCTCTACGGCAATCAGGGCAACGACACCCTGATCGCCGGAGAGGGTGACGACGTGCTGTATGGTGGCGCCGGAGCGGACCGGTTCGAGGTCGGCAGCGACGGCATCGACATCGTCGCCGACTTCTCGGGCGCCGACGGCGACATGGTTGCCGTGTCGATCACCCTGGACAGGCTGACGGCCGTGCTCGCCGGGGCGGTGACGACCGCCTCGGGCGACGCCGAACTGGATCTGGGGCCCGCCACGGTGGTGCGCTTCGTCGGCATCGCCGCCGATCAGCTCACGCTTTCCATGTTCGATGTCATCTGACGGACCGGTGCCGGCCGCTCCGCCGCGGCCCCGTTGCGGATGCCGGGCTCCGTCCGACGTTCGGCGCGCGCGTGACGGCGACGCGTGAGCGGCCCCGGCCCGGAGCGGGGGGCTTCCGGGCCGAGGGGCGTCGCGGCGCTTAGCGGGCGTTGGCCTCTTCCGCCGCGCGCTGCATGGAGTTTGACATCTCGCTGGCCACCGCGCTCTGCTCCTCGACCGCCGAGGCGGTGGAGGTCACGTATTCCATGACCTGCTCCATCGACAGACGGATCTGCGACAGGGAACCGGCGGTCTCCACCGAGCTGGTCTGCATCTCCTCGATTCGGGTGGAGATCTCCTCGGTCGCCGACTTCGCCTGATTGGCCAGGGTCTTGACCTCGTTGGCGACCACCGCGAAGCCCTTGCCGGCCTCGCCGGCCCGGGCGGACTCGATGGTCGCGTTCAGGGCCAGGAGGTTGATCTGACTGGTGATGTTGTTGATCGCCTCCAGGATGTCGCCCATCGACTTGGCGGACGTCGCCAGCCCCTCGGTGGAGCGGTCGGCGGTCATCACCAGATCGAAGGCCTTGGCCGCCGTCTCCTTGGACCGCAGCATGCTGTCGGCAATCTCGCGCACGGAGGATTCCAGCTCCTCCGCCCCGGCGGCGACCGATTCCATCAGCCGCCCGACCGCCTCCGCCCGACGCCGGGCGAGGACCTGCTCGGTGACGTCGGAAGCGTATTTCACCACCTTGAACGGCTTGCCGTTCATGTCGAAGATCGGGTTGTAGGACGCCTGGATCCAGACCTCGCGGCCGCCCTTGCCGATCCGACGGTATTCGCCGGTGTTGTATTCGCCGCGGGCGAGGCGGGCCCAGAACTCCGTATAGTCGCCGCCTTCGCGCTCCCGGGAGTCGACGAAGATCCGGTGATGCTTGCCCTTCACCTCGTCGAGCGTGTAGCCGAGCGCGTCCAGGAAGTTCTTGTTCGCGGTGAGGATCGTGCCCTCAAGCGTGAACTCGATCACCGCCTGGGACTTGCTGATCGCCTCGATCTGGCCGACGAAATCGGCGTTCCGGCGCTTCTCGGCGGTGATGTCCGCGGCGAACTTGATCACCTTGATCGGTGTGCCGCTGGAATCGAAGATCGGGTTGTAGGACGCCTGGATCCAGACTTCCCGGCCGTCCTTGCCGAACCGGCGGTATTCGCCGGCGTCGAACTGCCCCTTGCCCAGCCGCTCCCAGAAGGCACGGTACTCGGCGGACTGGCGCTCCTCCGGCGACACGAACATGCCGTGATGGCGTCCCTTGATCTCGCCGAGGGTGTAGCCGACCGCGTTCAGGAAGTTCTCGTTGGCGGTAATGATCGTGCCCGTCAGGTCGAACTCGATCACGGCCTGGGAGCGGCGCAGCGCCTCCACCTGGCCCGAGTGCTCGGCCTCGCGCAGCCGCTGGGCGGTGACGTCGGTCGCCACCTTCACCACCTTGATCGTCTGTCCCTTGCCGTCGAGCACCGGGCTGTAGGCGGCGTTGATCCAGATGTCGACGCCGGACTTGGCGCGGCGCTTGAAGTCGCCGGACTGATATTCGCCGCGCCGCAGGCTGGCCCAGAACTGCTCGTACTCCGCGGAGCCCCGCTCCTGCGTCGGCATGAACATCCGGTGATGCTGTCCGACGATCTCGTCGAGGGTGTAGCCCATCGCCTTGAGGAAGTTGTCGTTGGCCGTCAGCACGGTGCCGTCCGGGGAGAACTGGATGACCGCCTGGGAGCGACTGATCGCCTCCACCAGCGCGGACATCTCCTGCATCGCCTTGCGGCCGTTCCGATTGAACATCTCTACTTCCTCTTCTCGACGTACCGGGCGGCAGCAGTCCCGGGTGCGATCGGGCCAAAGGCTCCGTCGTCCCGGCGGTGGTTCCCCGCGAACGGCTCTGGTTGGTTGAAAACGGCGCGGCGCGCCTCGGGGGGTACGGTTTCCTCTAGGCGGCCAGCGCCGCTTCCGCGGCCGCTTCGGCGGCGAGAGGCATCACCAGGCTCAGCGCCCGCCCCGTCTGGTCCCGGCTGGCATCGATCCAGATCTCGCCGCCGACCGTCTTGATCAGCGAGGAAATCATGGCGATCCGCACGGCGGTCGGGGTGGCGGCCGGCGGGCTGGTATTCTCCCGCATATGGCCGGCCGGCAGGAATTCGGGCGGAATGTCGTCCGTCTTCCAGGGCGAGTCGCTGTGGATGATGACGACGGCTTGGTTGGTGATCTGATCGATCTTCACGCCGATCCGGGTCGTCGTCTGCGGCGTGGCCATGGCCACCTGGAGGCTGTGAAGCACGACCTGCTTGAGGGTCCGCTCGTCGGTCTGGATCGAGATGTCGTCTTCCCGCGTGGTGACGAAATCGACCTCGATGTTCTGCGCCTGCGCGGTCTCGTGGATCAGGCTCATGGTGCGGCGCAGGAACGGCACCAGCTTCATCGGCTGCAGATCGGCCTCGACCAGCCCAGCCTCGGCGGCGCTCAGTTCCAGAATGCTCTGCAGCAGTTCCAGCAGGCCCTGGCCGCTCGACTCGATGTTCTGCGCATAGGACTTGTAGGCCGGGCCGCCCATCGGGCCGAGCGCTTCGGTCGACATCAGTTCGGCGAACCCGATGACATGGTTCAGAGGCGTGCGGATCTCATGACTCAGGCTGGCGAGCAGCTCGAACTTCGTGCGGTGGGTCGACAGCGCCTCCTGGCGCTGGGTCCGGGCGCTGTCGATGAGCAGATCCAGATGGGTCACCGATTTCTGGACATTGGCCATCAGTCGGCCGGCCGCGTCGGAGTAGCTGGTCGGAAGCGCCGGGATCTCGTTGCGCTCCAGATACTCCTCCAGCGCCTTGGACGCCTTGTGAACCGGCGCCAGCAGGAAGGTCAGAGCAGCAAGCGTGGCCAGCGTTCCGAGCAGCGTCGCCACCAGCAGCGCGGCCAGCAGTCCCATCGACTGGTCGAACGACACGTCGACCGCCGTCAGCACGTAGAGCACCGCGCCGATCATCGGAACGTGGACCCCGATGAAGCTCACCGCCAGGATCTTGCCAAGGAAGGAGCGCGGCACGGGCAACCGACACATCAGTTCGTAAAGAAACATTAACCGATACCTAATTAGCCTTACAGGCTTACTGCGGATGACCCATGCCGCACCTGCATCAATCGGTGGGAGACGGTCGGGGTTTGTTGGATCGCAAATTATCGGGGGCAGTTCCCAGATGTGTGCCCAATCTGTCTCAAACGTGAGATAAGTCACACCGGGTTCGGGGCAAGTCACGTGCACGCTGGCGGACGTGCGATGCGAAAGACGTGAGGGGCGGAAGGAGGTTCGGTGAGCGAGATCGACAATTGGACCAGTCGGATCCTCGTTGTCGAAGATGACGACACGGTCCGGGAAATTCAGAGCGCGGTCCTCCAGGGCGCAGGGTTCGCCGTCGATATGGCCTCGACCTTGAAGGAAGCGCGACGGAGGTGGACGTCGGCGCGCTACGATGTGGTTCTGCTCGATCTGTCCCTACCGGACGGCAACGGCCTGTCGGCTATTCCGGAAATTCGTGACCGAACGACCGCCGGTGTGATGGTTTTGACCTCGAGCCACCGGGAGTCGGAGCGGCTAGCCGGTCTGGAGAGCGGCGCCGACGACTATCTGCACAAACCGATCCACCCCCGCGAACTGATCGCCCGGGTGCGCAACCTGGTCAAACGTCTGCAGGCCAGCCGCGCCCCCACGGAGTCGGCCGTTCGCTTCGAGTTCGAAGGCTGGACGCTGGATGTGCTGGCCCGGCAGATCCATTTCGGCAACGGCAAGCGCGAGCATCTCACCGAGTCCGAGTTCCGGATTCTCGAGGTCCTGGCGAAGAATCCGGGCAATCCGGTCCATCGGGAGCGGCTGCTGGCGAAGCTGGACAGCGACGATGCCGTAACGCCGCGCGCGGTCGACAAAACCATGTATCGTCTGCGCACCAAGATGCACGCCCATCTCGGCCACAAGGCGAAGCTGATCGAGACCGTGCATGGATTTGGATATCGCCTGGACGCGATGCGCCTTTAGGACCTGCTCTGTGTCTCTTGGCGTCACTCGGTCGCCGGTATCCCGAGCGCCAAGGAGACGCCTGTGAGGGCTGATATCTGGTCCTATCTGTTCGACGAAGGCTTCCTGCCCCAAGGCACCTGCCTACCGTGGGACTCGATACCGTTCTGGACCCATGCGGTTTCCGACGCGGTCATTGCCGTTAGCCATCTGTCCATACCGCTCGCCCTCGCCGTCTTCGTGCTCCGCCGGCGCGACTTTCCGTACCGCCGGATCGTCGGCCTGTTCGGCCTCTTTATCGCCCTCTGCGGTCTGTCCCACCTCTTCGATATCTGGACGCTCTGGATTCCCGCCTATACCGTCGAAGCGGTGGTCAAGGCCCTGACAGCGGTCGTCTCGGCGATCACCGCCGTCCTGCTCTGGCCGCTGCTGCCGAAGGCGGTTGCCATCCCCTCGACCGCCGATCTGGAGCGCCAGAACCTCCTGCTGGAACTGGAGATCCGGCGCCACGGCGAAACCCGCGCGAAGCTCAGCCGCCTCAACGGCGAGTTGGAGGACCGGGTCCGCGACCGCACCGCCGATCTCGAGGCCAAGACCCTGCAGCTTGAGGGGCTCCGGCATGCGGCGGAGGCGGCGAACGAGGCGAAGAGCCGGTTCCTGTCCATGGTGAGCCACGAGATCCGGACGCCGCTGAACTCCGTGATCAACATGTCGAGCATGCTGCTCGGCAAGACCCGCGACCGGACAGACCGGCGCTATATCGGCACCATCTCCACCGCGTCGAAGGCGCTGCTGGCCATCGTCCAGGACATCCTGGATTTCTCCGACATCGAGGCGGGCCAGATCACCCTCAACACCACCCCGACCGATATCGGGACGGTCGTCGAGGATGTGGTGGAGAGCGTCGCGGCACTCGCCCATGAGCGCGGCCTGGACGTCGCGACCCACATCGCCCCGACCGTCCCCCGCTCCGTCTTGGTCGATGAGGAGCGGGTCCGCCAGGTCCTCCTGAGCCTGGTCGGCAACGCGGTGAACTACACCTCGCAGGGCAGCGTGCAGGTTCGGGTCGACTGGCAGGGCACCGCCGGCCGGGGCACCCTGGCGGTCGACGTGATCGACACCGGCATCGGCATCGCGCCGGAGGATCAGGAAGCCATCTTCGAGCGGTTCAGCCAGGTCGAGACCGACCGGCCGGGCGCCGTCCGCGGCACCGGGCTGGGCCTGTCCATCTCGCGCCGGCTGGTGACCCAGATGGGCGGTCGGATCAGCGTGGACAGCGCCGTCGGCCGCGGCAGCACCTTCGGACTGCGGCTCTATCTCGATGTCGCCGAGGGGCCGGACACGGCCGCGGAGCCGTTCAGCGCCGTGATCTTCGGCGGTGCCGAGACCACCGCGCGGCTGATCGCGGAAGCGCTGACGGATGCGGGCGGTGCGGCGGAGGTCCTGCCGATCGAGGCCACGCGGGCGGACGCGCCGCCGGTCCGCAAAGATGTGGCGATGGTTCTGGCACCGGTCGACCGTATCGATCCGGGCGCCTGCCGCACCGCCTGCACCCTGGCCCGGCGCTGGGCCGACCAGGTGGTGCTGTTCCTGCCGATCGGCGCGGCACAGGAGATCAGAGTCGATCTGGCCGAGGCCGGGATGTTGCCTCAGACCTATCCGGTCCGGCGGCGGGAACTCGCCTCGCTCGCGTCGCTGAACCGCCAGGTCGACGACGCCACGCCGCTCGAAGTCGCCGATCTGCGCGGGCTGAGCATCCTGGTGGTCGACGATAACGAGGACAACCTGTTCGTGGCCGATCACGTCCTGTCCCATGCCGGGGCCATCGTCCACTGCGTCGGCAGCGGCCCGGCGGCGCTGACGGCGCTGACGCTGGCGGCCTTCGACTGCATCCTGCTCGACCTGCGCATGCCCGGCATGGACGGGTTTCAGACGGTGCGGCGCATCCGCGATCTCGGATCCGCCGGTGCCAGAACCACCATCGTCGCCCTGTCCGCCAATATGGATCCGGCGACGCTGGAACGGCTGGCGGTCCTCGGGGTGACGGAGCATCTGGCGAAACCGTTCATGCCCGAGACGCTGTGGAGAGCCGTCCAGAAGGCGGTCGGACGCACGCCCCCGACGGCGGCACCGACGGCCGCACCCGCGCGGCACGAGACGCCACCCACCGATCCGTCGGACGGCGAACCAGTTCTCGACCGCACGGTGATCGACCAACTGGTCGAGTTCGCCGGCGCCGGCCTGGTGATCCAGCGGATCGAGCCGTTCCTCGCCGGTCTGCCGGAGCGGCTCGACCTGATCGCGACCGGGGAGGTCGCGCAGCGCGCGGAGGCCGCCCACACCCTGGCCGGAGCCGCCGGCAGCCTGGGCCTGCTTGCGCTCTCGGCGGAATGCCGGCATCTGGAAGACGCCATGCGGAACAGCGAGGCACCGCCCTCAGCCGAGGCATTGGCGCGCCTGTCCCAGGTCGCCGACGCGGCGGGCGACGCGCTGAGTGCGATTCGCGACGAATTGGACGGCCCGTCGGCGGGTCAGACGCCCGATTGAGCCCGCAGCCCTGCCCGGCCGGGGCGCGACTGGCCGGGACGCGAAGTGCCCCGCTCCCTACCCGCCCCCAAGCGGAAGCCTGTCCGACGTGCCCTCCGCGGGGCCAAAGGGTTGATTTGCCCGGTTCCCGCCTATCTATAGCTTGATCGGACAGCCATGAAAGGGTCCGCGCCTGGTGACACGAATTGGCGGTGCGATCGATCCGCCGGCTTCCCAACCTTGGCCGTGCGTGACACATACACGCCGTCGTGGCCGTAAGGGCTCCGTTAACCTCAGCCGCATTATGCTTGTCGGTCTCGGAACCAGAACACCTTGCTGGATAGGGCTGGAATGGAACATCGCGTGACGTCGGAAGGGGCCTTTGTATCGCCCCCGGAACGCAGGGCTTCTCAGGCGTCCGACGGCCACCATCGCATTCTGATCATCGAGGACGAGCCGCTCACGGCATCGCTGCTGCAGATCTTCGTCAAGAATCTCGGCGAGGTGACGGTGATCCACGAGGCGACCGGCTTCAAGGAGACCCTCGCCTCCTGCGACCCCGATATCATCCTCATGGACGTCAACATCGGCTCCGACAGCGGTTTCCGCCTGTGCCGCGAGCTGAAAAAGGACACCTACTTCGCCAGCGTTCCGGTGATTTTCGTGACCGCGCTGGAGGATACGGAGCACGAGGAGGAGGCGTTCAAGGCCGGCGGGGTCGACTACATCCGCAAGCCGATCAACCCCTACACCACCTATGCCCGCGTCAAGACGCACCTGGAGCTGAAGGCCTCGCGCGACCGGCTCGCCAGCCTGGCCTATATGGACGGGATGACGGGCGTGCTGAACCGCCGGGGGTTCGACCAGCGTCTGGCGCAGGAGATCCAGCGAGCGCGACGGCTCGGCCTGCCGCTGTCCCTGGCGCTGCTGGATGTCGACTATTTCAAGCTGTTCAACGACACCTACGGACACCAGGCGGGCGACGAGTGCCTGAAGGCGGTCGGCAAGCGGCTGACCGACGGGCTGCGGTCGGAGCACGATACCGTGGCACGGTATGGCGGCGAGGAGTTCGGACTGATCATGCCGGATGTTTCGGCCCACCATGCGTTCCAGCGACTCGATTCCCTGCGCTCGTCGATCGAAGGCATGGGCCTCGCCCATGAGGGGTCGAAGGTCTCCTCCTCGGTCACGGTGAGCATCGGCATGATCACCTGCCCGATGACCCACAGCATGGACGACGCCACCCTGGTCCGTCTGGCCGACGAAGCGCTGTACGAGGCGAAGACCGCGGGCCGCAACCGCGTCGTCCGCCATGACCCGGAGGACGAGGCCCGAGGGACCGCGTAGGCGCTCCCACACCGGCCGTCCTACCCGAGCTTTTCCGACAGATAGTCCAGGAACACGGCGAGCCTTCGCGAGGTGCTAGCGCGGGCGGCATAGACCGCGTGCACCGGCTGCGGCGGATCTGCGACCCGTCCGGGCAGGACCTCGATCAGGCGCCCGGTCCGGAGATCCTCGCGGCACATGAAATCCGAGAACCGGCCGAGACCCAGGCCGGCGAGGACCAGGCGCCGGACCGTCTCGCCATTGTCGGCGACCGCCGCCAGGGGAAGGCGCACCGGCTCCGCCGCGCCGGTGAAACGCCAGTCGTTGTTGCTCGTCGGGTTCAGGAAGCCGACCTGCTTCAACCCCGCGAGATCGCCCACATCCTCCGGCATGCCGACCTCATCCAGATAGGCCGGGCTGGCGACCACATGCCACGAGGCGGTGCCGAGGGGTCTCGCCAGCAGCTCGGAATCCGGCAGCCGGCCGATCCGCAGCGCCACGTCGACATGGTCGCCGATCAGGTTGACCAGCATGTCCGAGGCCGTGAGGGCGACCTCGATCTCCGGATAGCGCCGATGGAACTCCGGCAGCAGCGGCGCGACCACAAGTAGCATGAAGGGCACGGCGGCGTTGACACGCAGTCGCCCCCTGGGGCGCTGCGCGCTGGCGTGGACCTCCAGCATGCCCTCCATCGTCTCGAGGATCCGCCTGGCCTGTTGCAGGACCTCCGCTCCCTCCGCGGTAAGGGCGACCTGCCGCGTCGTGCGGCGCAGCAGGACGACGCCGAGGGTCTCTTCCAGCGCCGTGACCATCCGGCTGACGGTCGACGGGGACAGGTCGAGCCGTCGGGCGGCCGCCGCGATCCCGCCATCCTCGACCACGGCGACGAAAGCGGCCAGTTCCCGGGTCTGCGGCATCTCTTGCATTATCTGCAAAGATCCTTTGAGCATCGTGTTCGTTCTGGAGGGAAATATCAGACCCCATCTCCCGCGTCGATCAACCGTTCTGACCGGGAGACCCAGTCTCATGCCTCTTGCCCTCTTCGCGCTGACCATCAGCGCGTTCGCCGTGGGGACGACGGAATTCGTCATCGTCGGCCTCATTCCGACCATCGCGACCGACCTCGGCGTCTCCCTGCCGAGCGCGGGGCTGCTGGTCAGCCTCTACGCCCTGGGCGTGACCATCGGCGCGCCGATCCTCACCGCCCTCGCCGCCGGCATGTCCCGCAAACGCCTGCTCGTCGCCCTGTTGGCACTGTTCACCGCCGGCAACCTGCTGGCCGCGATCGCACCCGGCTACGAAGCCCTGATCGCCGCCCGCTTCGTCACCGGCCTGGCCCACGGCGTGTTCTTCGCCATCGCCTCGACCATCGCCACCGACCTGGTGGAAGAAGAGAAGGAATCGAGCGCCATCGCCCTGGTGTTCATGGGACTGACCGTCGCCCTGGTGACCGGCGTGCCGCTCGGCACCTGGATCGGCCAGACCTTCGGTTGGCAGTCGACCTTCCTCGGCGTGGTCGCCCTCAGTGTCGTCGGCCTCGTCGCCAGCCTCGTCCTGGTCCCGTCGGACCTGCGTCGGGGGCCCGCCCCCAGCCTGGCGCAGCAGGTCGAGGTGCTGACCTCCGGCCGGCTGCTGCTGGTCTATCTCATCACCGCGCTCGGCTATGGCGGCAACTTCATCGCCTTCACCTATCTGGCGCCGATGCTGAACGTGGTCACCGGCCTGTCGCCCCTGTCGGTCAGCCTGGTCATCCTGCTCTACGGCGCCTCGGTCGCGGTCGGCAACATTTTGGGCGGCCGGGTGGCCGACCGGCTCGGCCCGGTTCCGGCGCTGACCCTGATCTTCAGCGGCCTTGCCGGGACCCTGGTCCTGCTGGGCTTCGCCCTGGCCGATCCGTGGCTGGCGGTCGCCGTCGTCGCGTTCTGGGGCGGCTTCGCCTTCGCCAATGTGCCGCCGCTTCAGGTCTATGTGGTGCAGATCGCCCGGCAGGTCGCCCCCGGCGCGGTGGATACCGCCTCGGGTCTGAACATCGGGGCCTTCAATCTCGGCATCGCCTTCGGCGCCTGGGCCGGCGGCCATGTGGTCGAGACAGCCGGTCTGGCGGCTACGCCGTTCATCGGCGCCGCGATCGTCGGCCTCTCCGTACTGGTCACCCGGGTCTCCGGCGCGCTTGAGGCGAAATCGCGTCAGGCCGTACAGCCCGCCCAGTAGCTGCGCCGCCATAGCGCACGGCCGCGGCCGGGCGCCGACCTATTTCGTCACGATGCCTTCGCGCCAGGCATAGACCGCGACCTGGGTACGGTCGGTCAGGTAGAGCTTGCTCAGGATGTTGCTCACATGGGACTTCACCGTGCGCTCGGTGATCGACAGGCGGGCGGCGATCTCCAGGTTAGACATGCCTTCGGCGATGCAGTGCAGCACGTCCGTCTCGCGGTCGGTCAGGTCGTCGTGGAACGCCGCCTCCGACCGTGAGCGGTCCCTGTCGAGGGCGGCGACCAGCGCCTTGGCCACGCGCGGGCTGATCGTGCTCCGCCCTGCCGCGGCGTTGCGAACAGCGCCGATCAGCTCTTCCGGGGTGGAGTCCTTGAGGATGTAGGAGATCGCCCCGGCCTGGGTCAGCGGCGCCACATAGTCGTCGCCCTCGTGCGAGGTCAGCATGACGATCTGGCTGCGCGGGCTCGCCTTCTTGATCCGGCGCACCGTCTCCACCGCCGGCAGGTCGGGCATGAACAGGTCGAGCAGCACGACGTCGGGTGCGTGCCGCTCGACCGCGCGCACCGCATCGGCCATGCAGGTACCGATGTCCAGCACGTCGATGTCCGGGGCGGTCGACAGGAAGGCGCTGAGCCCCTTGCGCACCATGGGATGGTCGTCGGCGATGGTCAGGGTGATGCGGTCGGTCATGGCTCTGGCTTCCAGGAGAGGGTGATACGGGTGCCGCCGCCGGGACGGCTGTCCAGACGGAAGTGACCGCGCGGCAGGTCGCCGGCCCGGTCGCGCATGGAGACCAGGCCGAAACCGCCGGTCTCCCGCGACGGATCGAAGCCGCTGCCGTCGTCCTCGATCGTCAGGGTGGTGGTGCCGTCGGACACATCGGCCGAGATCGTCACCGTACGCGCGCCGCCGTGCTGGATCGCGTTCATCAGCGCCTCCTGGACGATCCGGCTGACATGATGCTCGGTGTCCAGGCTGCACGCTCCGGTCGCCATCCGCGGCAGATCGATCCGCACGCCGAACCGCCGGCGGAAATCCTCGGCGATGCGGGCGATCTGGTCGGCTAACGACGTTTCGCTCGACGCCGGGGGACGAAGCTGGGTGATGATCCCCATCAGGTCGGCCTGGGCTTCGCGGGTGATGGTCTCGGCCTCCAGGATCGGCTCGGAAGCCGCCGCCATGACCGCCGGCTTCCGTTTCACCACCTCGAGCTGCAGGCTGAGGGCGAACAGCTTCTGCTTCACCGTATCGTGCAGTTCGCGGGCGACCCGATTGCGCTCGTCCCCGGCGGCCATGGACTGTTTCAGGCTGAACAGCAGCTCCAGGTCCTGGGCCATGCGGTTGAGCCGGCGGCTGTGGATCGTCAGCTCGTCGTCGGTGCCCAGCATGATCCGGGCGTCGAACTTGCCCTGCCGCCATTCCTCGGTCACCAGGTTCATCACCCGCAGCCGGCTGGTCACGTATTTCGCCGCCACCAGACCAAAGACGACGCCCATGACCGCCGCGCTGACGACGAAGATCAGCCAGACGTTCACCGCCCAGGCCAGCGCGTTTGAGGCGTCGAGGACAGGGTCGAAGGCCGCGTCCAGACGGGCCACCACCGTACCGACCCGTTCACCCGTATCGTTCAGCACCGGACGGGTCACCTCCACCGCCTCGGGTCCGAAGACATGACCTTCCCTGGTGACGTGCCGCATCGCCACCGAGCCGTCGGCCCGCGAGATCACCACCCCGGCGACCGGATCGCTGGACAGTTCGATGCTGTAGTTTAGGCCGTCCTCGTCCAGCCCCTCCAGGCGGCTCAGCAGCGTGGCGAGCTGTGCCGCCATGGTGGTTGGCCAGGCGGCGGGCGGTGCCTCCAGCATCGGGCTGAGGATCAGCCGCTCCTGATCGCGGAGAACCGCGCCGATATAGGGCGCGTTGACCCGTGCATGGAACGCCCGCCAGTTGTTGACGGAGCTGGCGATCAGGCTGGAGACCACCACCAGCAGGACCATGCAGATCATGCTCAGGACGAAGAAGGTGAGGCTCAGGCGCCACCACAGCTTGCCCGTCCAGTCGGGGAATGTCGGTTTCAGAAGCGTCATCGGCCTGGATCTAACCCTCTCAGCGGGGCTCCGCATCGGCCTTGAGGCCGAGGCCGGATCATAGCCGATCGGCGCCGGGTTATCCGCCCGTCCGGCTCGGCCCTAAGGCCGATGTGGAGGTGCATGCCGCGCCCTATAGAGGCGCCATGCCATCGGCCATAAGGGATTGAGGTCATGAGACTTGCCGTCACCGTCACGCCCCGAATAATCCGGACCGTGCTGTCATCACTGCTGCTGGCCGCCGCGCCGAGCCTGGCGCTCGCGCAGGCCGGGCCGGACACGGATAGGCCGGACAGGGAGGGGCCGGCCACCGACTGGACCTTCACCATTGGCGCGGCCGGGATCTACACGCCGGACTTCCTCGGATCGGAGGACTACTCGCTGGTTCCGGTCCCGGACCTGAAGATCGAATACAAGGACGCGTTCTTCGCCTCGTTCTTCGACGGCGTCGGCTACAACGTCCTCAACAGCGGCGGTTGGCGCGCCGGTCCGGTGGTCAAATACGCCTTCGGCCGCGAGGAGGACGACAACGACGCGCTCAAGGGGCTCGGCGACATCGACGGCACCGTGGAGATCGGCGGCTTCCTGGAATACGAGCTGGAGCCGTTCAGCGCCAAGCTGGAACTGCGCCAGGGCGTCAACGGGCACGAGGGGCTGATCGGCGAGGTCGGCCTGAACTATTCCAACGCGGTGGATCTGTTCGGCCCGCCGGTCTTCTTCTCGTTCGGACCGCGGCTCAGCTTCGGCGACGAGAGCTACAACAGCGCCTTCTTCGGCATCGACGGCACCCAGTCCGCCAGCTCCGGTCTGGCGCGCTACGACGCCGAGGCCGGCATCGTGTCCTACGGGATCGGCGGCTTCGCCATGATGCCGGTGACGGACGCGATCTCGATCAACCTCTTCGGCGGCTATGACCGGCTGGGATCCCAGGGCGCGGACTCGCCCCTGGTCGCCGAGCGCGGCAGCGAGAACCAGTTCATGGTCGGGTTCGGTGTCAGCTACCGGTTCGGATACTGATCGCGCCCAACCATGGCGCACGATTGCCCGAGGGAGGTCTCAGCCTCCCTCGGCCAGCATGAGGCCGATCAGGTGGATCACGTGGGAGCTGGGAGCCTGGACCAGTCCCTCGTCACCGGGATCGGTCGCGAAAGCACGGACCCCCGGCGCCATCTGGTCGGCGAGAAGTCGACTGAACCCGACGCCGGACAGACAGTCGGCGATCTCGGCGTCGGCCGCCTGGACATATCCGGTACAAGCCGGCAGATCCGCCGCCTCCGGCGGCACCCGCAGCCCGATGATCCGGCACGCGGCCGGCCGCATTTCCGGATCGTGCAGGGAGGCGCCGCTCATCACCCCCGACAGGATCGGCGCCGGCGCCGTCGGCAGGGTGTAGGTGGTCGAAATGAGAACCTCCTGCTCGGCATTGGTCAGCTCCGCATGCAGGCTCCGGCCCAGGCGGCGCACCTGCCCGCTCATCTTCAGCTCGCCGCCCGGCAGCCGCTCAATATAGTCCATCGTCCAGTGGCCGTCGGGCACCGGCCGAAGGGTCAACGCGCCAGCGATCAGCCAGCCGTTCGAGCGATGGATCGACCAGGCGCGCGACAATGTCAGATACGAGCCGGCCATAAATCCCGGCATCGGCTGGGCATGCCGTGGAGGGATCTCCGCTGCGGGCGCCTCTTCCGGAATGCCCGGGCCGTGCCGGGCCTCGACATGCTGGCGATACTCCTCATACCCGCAGAGCCGGAGGACATCGCCGGAGATCGGCAGGTCGAGCAGGCGCGCCACGTCGTCGTAGACTGAGGGGTCGCGGGGCACGGAGCGACCTTGTGCCCATTTATAGGCCCGCGACGGTTCGTAGCCGGTTTCCGGGTTTAGCTGCTTGATTCGTGCGTGCATCTCCTTCTGCGTGGTGCACCCCGCAACACGCATCGCCAGGCGAAGCTTACGCGAAAAATCCAGAGCCGAAGCCCGTGTGGCGGATTTGGTTGCCGAACTGATCATGCTTTCCGGGTTCCGATTTCCAATGTGGAACTTTTAGAAAGCATTGGACAGCGACGGAACCCGGCAATTGGTCGTGCCTGCCACGCGCCCCGAACGCGGGAGGGGGCCCGGGCCGAAAGACGGAGCGGCTTTCTGGGGTTTTTCGGTCCTCATTGACGGGGCCCGGCGTGACTTCCGACACGGATCGCCGCCGCGGCCGCGCCCCTCGCCGCGGCCGAGATTGTCATCTTTGGCATTCCAACCATTCCTGCTGATACCCCCGCGCGCTGCCCCTAAGGGTCAGGCTCAGAAAGGTGCATCAGTCCGCACCATCCCGGCAACAACGCCTGCGGACCGAATTCCCGTGCAGCGGTAGCGGTAGCGACCCCGTGCAGGCCCGGCTCTCCGACGATCTAGCGAAAGGTCGATAATGGCTCTCGATTTCTCCTGGTGCCAGACCACCCCTGTCACGGCAGCCCACAGGGCGGGCCGACGGCATGCGCTCGCGGTGATCGAAGCGGACGTGCCCTATCCGGATCTGCTGCTGGCCGGCGTCGACGCGACCACCGCGATCGTACGGGCCTGCCCGAACGCCGCCGATCCGGTCGCACCCGCGCTCCGGCAGGCCGAACGCCCAGTCGAGGAACTGCATCTGGTCAGCCACGGCGCACCCGGACGGCTGGTGCTCGGCGGCACGCTGCTCGATGCGGACGACCTCGCCGAACGGGGACAGCGCTGGCGCCGGCATCTCTCGCCGGACGCAACGATCGTGCTGTATGGCTGTTCGGCCGGACGTGGCCCCGCCGGCCAGGCGCTGGTCGAAAACCTCGCCCGGGCGACCGGCGTCCGGGTCCTGGCCAGTTCGACCCCGACCGGGGCGACGGGACGGGGTGGCGACTGGTGCTTCGATATCGCCTCGGAAGGCATGGGGGCGCCCGTCTCCAGCGTGTTCTCCGAGGCCCATGCCGATTGGCCGGGCCTGTTGAGCACCGTGAACACCACGGCCGATTCCGGCGCCGGGTCCTTCCGCGCCGGGGCCGCAGACAGCACGATCTCGTTCGACGGGCTGACCGGCCCCCAGACCATCACGCTCAGCAGCGGCGCGGTCACCCTCGGCTCCGGGTCGGACACGACTTTCAACCTCATCGGCGGCACGACAGATCTCACCATCACCGGGGACGACATCGACCTCGGCACCAGCCAGTCCTCGCTGATCTTCACCGGCACCGGCGCGTCGAAGACGCTGACCATCAATTCGAATCTCACCGGCAACCGGATGCTGGACATCGCCGATGAGCTGAACGACATCACGGTGGTTCTCGGCGGCACCAACACGATGGTGAAATCGACCGGCGACGCCGGCAACGTGACCGCCCCCATCTCGATCCGGATCACCTACGGCGACACGCTTTCAATCAGCGACGATGCCGCGCTCGGAACCGGAAAACTCGTCATCGCAGGCGGCACCCTGACGGTCACCGGCTCGACGGTCATCGACAACTCGATCGAGTTCGACAGCCTTTCCAGCGGCAGCAACGGGACCATCGACACCTCGGTCAACACCGAGATCTCCGGCGTCATCGCCAGCAACGGCAACCTGACAAAGGCCGGGACGGGCACCCTGACCCTGTCCGGCACGAACACCTATACCGGCTCGACAACGGTTTCGGCCGGCACGCTGTCCATCTCGTCCGACAGCAACCTGGGAGACAGTCACATAACGCTCGACGGCGGCAGCCTGGCCGTCACGGGCGCCACCACCATCGACAACGACATCGGACTGGATGCCGACGCGACGATCACGAACACCGCAGACATCTCGATCACAGGGTCGATCTACGACTCGGGCAGTCTGACGAAGGCCGGCGCCGGCACAATGACCCTGATCTCCGGCAGCAGCTACAGCGGCACGACCACCATTTCCGAGGGAACCATCTCGATCTCGGTGGAAAGCCGACTGGGCAGCGGCGACCTGATCCTCGACGGCGGCACGCTTCACATCACCGGAAACAACATCGCGTTCTCCAAGGCGATTTCCCTGACATCCGGCTCGTCGCTGTCGAACACCTACACCGTGACGTTTTCCGGGGTCATCTCCGGCGGCAACGCGCTGACGAAGACGAGTGCGGGTAACCTGATCCTCTCCGGAACCAACACCTATACCGGCACGACCACGGTCACGGACGGAACGCTGTCCGTCGCCGCCGACAGCAACCTCGGGACCGGCGCCCTGACGCTCGACGGCGGGAACCTCTCCGTCACGGGGGCGACCACCATCGACAATGCGGTAACGCTCTCCGCCAACGCGACCGTCACCAACAGCGCCGATGCCAGTCTGTCCGGCGTCATCTCCGGCGCCAGCAACCTGACAAAGGCGGGCGCCAGCGTTCTCACCCTGACCGCGAACAACACCTATACCGGCACCACCACGGTCTCCGACGGCACCCTGTCCGTCTCCGCCGATAGCAAGCTCGGCACCGGCGCCCTGACGCTCGACGGCGGCAACCTCTCCCTCACCGGTGCGACCACCATCGACAATGCGGTGACCCTCTCCGCCAACGCCACGGTCACCAACACCGCCGACGTCAGCCTCTCGGGCGCGGTGTCCGGCACCGGCACCCTGACCAAGGCCGGCGCCAGCACCCTGACCCTCGGCGGCACCAGCACCCGTACCGGCTCGACGACCGTGACGGCCGGCAACCTCTCGATCTCGACCGACGGCAACCTCGGCAGCGGAACCCTAACCCTCAACGGCGGCAACCTCACCCTCACCGGGGCGGCCACGATCGACAATGCGGTGGCGCTCTCCGCCAACGCGACCGTCACCAACAGCGCCGATGCCAGTCTTTCCGGCGTGGTCTCGGGAACCGGCACCCTGACCAAGGACGGGGCGAGTACCCTGACGCTGTCCGGGACCAACACCTTTTCCGGCGGGACGACCGTGACGGGCGGCAACCTCTCTGTCTCGGCGGACAGCAACCTCGGCAGCGGCGCCCTCACCCTCGACGGCGGCGGCCTCATCCTCGCCGGAGCCCTCAGCAAGGACATCACCCTCGGAGCCTCGAACGGAACGCTCTCCACCGACGGCAGCGACCGAACCTATTCCGGGGTGATTTCCGGCACCGGCAATCTGACCAAGACCGGAACGGACAAGCTGACGCTGACCGGCACCGACACATTCTCCGGGACGGCAAGCGTCGATGCGGGGACGCTCGCAGTGAACGGCACCCTCAACGGCGGCGGCACGGTGACCGTCGCATCGGGCGGCACGCTGGCCGGCTCGGGCAGCATCGCTGGCGCCGTGACCATCGCGTCCGGCGGAGCGCTCACCCCCGGCAACAGCCCCGGCACGCTGGCCACCGGCGACCTGACCCTGTCGGCGGGCGCGACCGCGACGTTCGAGATCGACGGCACCACCGCCGGCACCGAGTACGACCGGATCGAGGTAACCGGCACCGTCGATCTCGGCGGCGCGACCTTCTCGGCCGATTTCGGCTTCACCTCGGCGCGGGGCGACAGCTTCCTGCTGATTGACAATGACGGCGCCGATGCGATCACCGGCACCTTCAACGGCATGGCCGAGGGCAGCAGTGTCACCATCGACGGCCGCACGTTCCAGATCAGCTATGCCGCCGGGGACGGCAACGACGTCACCCTGACGGACACCACCCCCGCTCCCGCAGCGCCCGGGAACGGCGGCGGGGACAGCGGCTCATCCGGCTCCGGCGCCGTCGTCGGCGGCGGGGCGAACGACACGATCTCCGCCGGCGCCGGGAACGACGTCATCACCGGAGCCGCCGGGGACGACACCATCTCCGCCGGCGCCGGCACCGATCTGGTCTACGGCAACCAGGGCGGGGATTCGGTTCGGGGCGCGGCCGGCAATGACACGATCTTTGGCGGACAGGGCGAGGACACGGTGTTCGGCGGCGCGGACAACGACTGGCTCTGCGGCAACCGGGACGGCGACATCCTCTACGGCAACACCGGCAACGACATGCTCTACGGCAATACCGGGGACGACGATCTGTTCGGCGGGCTGGGCGACGACGAGCTCTACGGCGGTCAGGGTGACGACACGCTCGCCGGCAACAAGGGCGACGATCTGTTGC
Organism: Candidatus Endolissoclinum sp.; assembly: GCA_965228445.1. Classification (GTDB taxonomy): domain Bacteria; phylum Pseudomonadota; class Alphaproteobacteria; order Thalassobaculales; family Thalassobaculaceae; genus Thalassobaculum. Next base: position 1,701,239 of record OZ245813.1, read on the forward strand.
ACGGCAATCTCGGCGCCGACACTTTCGTCTTCCGATCAGGAGACGGCGACGACACCGTCTCGGGCTACAGCGCCGCCGAGGCCGACGCCCTGCGGTTCGATCTTGGGACGCAGGTAACGTCGCTCGCCACGGAGACCGGCCTGGTTCTGACGGCAGGAGACGTCACGGTCACGCTCATCGGCGTCGCGGATATCGACGAGGTGAACCTCCTGTTCGCCTGGCCGCGGCGCGACGACGCAGACGGGCGCCCCGTCACCACGACGGTTCGAGGACGAGCGAGCAAGCCTGAAAGCGCGAGCGGGAGCGCCGAACCACGACGGTCAGGCCCGCCTTGTCGGCACCGGCCCGGCGTATAAGGGAAGTCCGTCGTCGCACCAGATCGTCGGCCCGTCCGACCGGTCGGGTACAGAGGCGTCGCCCTCGGCGCGTGCCGGCGCTACCCTGGCTTGAGATCAGCCCTGATAGAGATTGTCGCATGACCGGGTCGCGCCCGCTTCACGCCCTGCCGGAGGCTATGACGGAAGACATCGTCGCCTCCTCCCGGGACGGCATCATCACCATCGATCCGGACGGGCGGGTGACGACATTCAATGCGGGGGCCGAGGCGATCTTCGGTCTGCAGATCGGCGAGGTGATCGGACGGACCGTGGCCGAGGTCTTTCTGCCGATCGAGGGCCTCGACGATTTCACCGACTGCGTCCTGGAGGCGATCCGTCAGCCCGAACGGCCCCACGTCACGAACATCAGTCTCGACGGCCCGGACGGTGTGCTTCACCTCAGCGTCCGGGCGGTGCTGCTGCGCCGAAAGGGATCCGGCGAACGGATCGGCATTCTCGTCGTCATCTCCGACGAGAGCGAGCGCGTCGACCTTCTGGAGAAGACCGCCCGGCGCGAGCAGGAGCGGGCCGCGACCGGGCGTTTCATCGTCGCCATCCTGACGATCTTCAGCGTCTTCACGCTCATGCTGGAGCCGATCCAGAGGCTGGCGCGCGAGCGCTTCTTCGATTTCGGGCCGGTGATCGCGCTTCTGACGCTCGTGGTCATCGCGTTCCTGATCAACCGCTGGATCACCCCCTCGTCGCAGACGGTCGGACTGATCCGCCCCAGACGGCGGGACATCGTCGAGGCCGTCGCCTGGTCGGTCGTGTTCTGCGTCGCGATGACCATCGGCAAGTACGCCCTGATCGCGTTCACCGCCGCAGCCGACGGGCCCTCCTCCGAGCCGCTGTTCAGTTTCTTCGTCCTGGACGACGGCACGAAGGTGGACAGTGTCGAGCTCTATGCGATCGGCCTGGCGATCTACCTGCTGTCGGTCCTGTTCCAGCAGTTCGCCGTCCGCTGCGCCATTCAGGCGCCGCTGCAGAGCTTTCTGAGCGGCGTGGTCGGATATGCCGACTGGATCGCGAACGGGGTCGCGACACTGCTGTTCGCGGTGCTGCACGCGCATCTCGACCCGCTCGTCTCCCTGGCCGTCATCCTGCCGTCCCTGCTCTGGGGCTGGTTGTTCACGCGGTCCGGCAGCATCGTCCCGCCGATCGTTTCCCACACGATCATAGGCGTTTACGCTATCTTCGTTCTCGGCATCTTCGCTGGGTTGGATCAGGTCTGAGCGTCGGAACGCCACGCGGGGACAGGGCAACGACATGACATCCAGCAGGCGTCCGAGGGTTCTGATCGTCAATGCCTATGTCGATCCCTGGCGGTCCGCAGCCCCGACCCGCGGCTTCGTCCCCCGCGCCATGGCGCCGTATTATCTGGCCGGCCGGTTCTGCCCGCACCGCGCGGAGGTGCGGGTCCATGACGAGGTCCATCACGGCGCCCTGCTGAACCGCAGGCTCCACGCATGGCCGGACCTGGTCATTCTCACCGGCCTCACCGTCGCCTTCGACCGGGCCCGCCAGCTTTCCGCCTATTTCCGGGACGCGCGACCGGAGGTGGTGGTCGCCATCGGCGGGCCGATCGCCCGCGCCCTGCCCCGCCTGTGCGCGACGGTCTTCGACCATGTCTGCCAGGGCGACGTCGACACCATCGACAGCCTGATCGACGACCTGCTCGGGCCGGGTTATCGCGCCGAGACCCCCGCCCCCCGTTTCGACATGGCCGGCGGCCTTTCCGGCCTGGGCTATGTCGAGACCACCGTGAACTGCAACTTCAACTGCGCATTCTGTTCCCTGACGGGCGAGAACCGACCCTACCGGCCCTGTTCGTCCGAAGAGATCGACCGCCAGCTTGACGCGGCGGGGCGGCGCCTGTTTCTCGCCGTCCTCGACAACAACTTCTACGGCAACAACCGGCAGGATTTCGAGCGCCGGGTCGCCCTGCTCGGCGCGCGCTGGCGGCGCGGTGCGTTCCGCGGATGGGGCGCACTGGTCACCGGCGACTTCTTCAAGCGTCCGGAGAACCTCTCCCTGGTCGCCGCCAACGGATGCAAGGCGCTGTTCTCCGGCGTGGAATCCTTCGATCCGGCGGTCCTCAGGAGCTACAACAAGCGTCAGAGCCTGTCGTCCGATCCGTACACCGTCTCGCGGGTCTGCGCGGAACACGGGATCCATTTCGAGTACGGGATGATGCTCGATTTCTCGCAGCAGACGGTTGCCGAGGTCGAGGGGCAGATCAGCGCCCTGCTCGACAGCAGGGAGACGCCGCTGCCGGGGCTGCTCTCGCTGACCATCCCGATCCTCGGCACGCCGTATTTCGACGAGGCCGCCGCCGCGGGCCGTCTGATGCCGAACCTTCGGCTCTGCGACCTCGATGGTCAGAAGCTCGTCGAATGGCCGAAGGAGCCGCTCGAACGGGTGGTTCCCTACCTTGCCGACCTGCTGCGCTTCCGCGGCCGCAAGCGGGCCCTCATCCGGCATACGCTGAGTCACACCTGGTCGCGCCGGGCCTCCTTCGACACCGCCCAGTCGCTGATGAGCCTGTTCGGGCCGCTGACCAGGTTCGTGGGCGTGCCGCGGATCGGTACGCTGTCGCAGATGCGCCAGACCTGGCGGGAGGCGCCGCGGACCTACTGCGCGATGACAGACCCGTTGAGCGCCAGCTACCGGCCGGCCCGCCGCCTCGCCGCGAAGTTCGCCCGCGACTTCGAGCCGCTCTACGTCACGGATGCGGCGGGCGCGGTCACGCAAGAAGTGCGGGACGCACGGGGTGGGGCGGGAGGCTGACGGTATGAACGAGCAACGGCCACCAAGCGGTCCCTCGTCCGAGACCGCCGACGTGCAGGCGGGCGAACTGACCGGGCTCGATCCCTGGACCCGCACCGCCTTCGGCCTGCTGGGACGCCTCGGCGTCGGCCGGCTGTCGGTGACCCTGGCGGACGGACGGCGCGCCGTGTTCGACAGCGGCGCCCCCGGCCCGGAGGCGGAACTGCATCTGCGACACCGGTCGGTCGTGAAGCGGTTTCTTGTCGGCGGCCATCTGGCCTTCGCCGAAGCCTATATGGACGGTGCGGTGGAGAGCCCCGACATCGTCGCCGTGATCGAACTGTTCGAGCGCAACAAGTACATCTTCAACCAGGGCAACCCGAACGGGCTCCTACGCATCCTGACCCGCCGGGTGCTGCACTGGCTGAACCGGAACAGCCGGCAGGGCAGCAGCCGAAACGTCGCGTTTCACTACGATCTGGGCAACGACTTCTACGCCCTCTGGCTCGACCCCTCCATGACCTATTCGAGCGCCATCTTCGACGACGATGCGCAGGACCTCGAGGCGGCGCAGGCGACCAAGAACCGACGTCTGGCCGCCAGGCTCGGGCTGCGCCCCGGGCAGCGGCTCCTGGACATCGGCTGCGGCTGGGGAGGCTTCGCCATCCAGGCCGCGCGCACCCATGACGTCGAGGTTGTCGGAATCACCCTGTCGCGGGAACAGCGGGCCTATGCCGTCGACCGGGTCGATCGGGAGGGTCTGTCGGCTCAGGTTGGGATCGAGCTACGCGATTTTCGCGACACGGTCGGCCAGTTCGATGCGATCGCCTCAATCGAGATGTTCGAAGCGGTCGGCGAGGCGTACTGGCCCGACTATTTCCAGATACTCCGCGACCGTCTCAAACCCGGTGGCCGCGCGGCGCTGCAGGTGATCACCATCGCCGAGGACGGGTTCGAGGACTACCGGGCGAACCCGGACTTCATCCAACGTTACATCTTTCCCGGCGGCATGCTGCCGACCCGGCGCCACCTCATGGACCTGGCCGCAACGCACGGACTGCGCCTCGAAACCGAGGAGGCCTTCGGCGCGCATTACGCCCGCACCCTCGCCTGCTGGCGTCGACGGTTCCATGCCAATTGGCCGCGCATCGAGAGCCAGGGCTTCGACGCCCGTTTCCGCCGCATGTGGGACTACTACCTGGCCTATTGCGAGGGCGGATTTCGCGGCGGCTTCATCGATGTCCGCCAGATCTCCTTCGTCAGGCCGTAGCCACGGTAGAGGCCGGCCGGCAGGCGCCGCCGCCTGCACTCCCTTAAGCCGAGACCGCCTTCGGAGAGCCGTCGACGACGAGCGCATTGTGCAGGAACTGCCGCGCACTCAGCGCCCAGCTGAAACCCAGGGCGTGCTCGCGACACCGGTCCCGGGGAATCTCGAGCGCGGCCATCGCGGCCTGGCGGAGATCCTCGCTCAGCACCCCGACCCCGCTGTCCGCCACGATGTCGCGGGGTCCCGTGACGGGATAGGCGGCCACCGGCACCCCGCAGGACAGGGCCTCCAGCAGAACCAGGCCGAACGTATCCGTGCGGGACGGAAAGACGAAGACATCCGCGCTGGCGCACAGCCCGGCCAGCTCCTCCCCCTGCTTCTCTCCCGTGAAGACGACATCCGGATATTTCCGTCGCAGACCCGCCAGGCGCGGGCCGTCTCCGACCACGACCTTCGTACCGGGAAGCTCCAGGTCCAGAAAGGCGTCCATGTTCTTCTCGATCGAGACCCGTCCGACGGTCATGAAGATTGGGCGTGCCAGGTGTCCCGGCAGCAGCGAATGCCCGATCGGGCGGAACAGGTCGGAATCCACCCCGCGCGTCCAGCGCATCAGGTTTCTGAACCCCCGACGCTCCAGATCCTGCCTGAGCGTCTCGGTAGCAACCATGCACCCGGCTCCGAGATTGTGGAAACGGCGCAGCCAGGCGTAGGTCCATCCGACCGGCAGCGGCCAGCGCGCCGCGAGATATTCGGGAAACCGCGTGTGGTAGCTGGTGGTGTACGGAAGCCCGATGCTCCGCGCCGCCGACGCCGCCAGCAACCCGAGCGGTCCTTCGGTGGCGATGTGCAGGCAGTCGCACCCATATCCCAGGATCCGCTTCAGGACGGCGGCCCGACGGGTCAAGGACAGCCGGATCTCCGGATAGCTCGGACAGGGAACTGTCGGGAAGTCGAGGGGCGAGAGAAACTCGACGCGCAGGCCCATCGCCGTCAGTTCACCGGCGATGCTCTCCAGCGATCTGACAACCCCGTTCACTTGGGGCACCCAGGCATCGGTGACGATGAGAATGGAGGTCATCGCGGCCCTCTCGACCGGAATTCGATCGAGTCCTTAGAAACAAAACCGACAGGCACTCCAGGTGATCCCCGCAGATCGACGATACCAATGAAACCGGCACCCGGATGGAGAGCGCATAAAGAGGTCGAAAGATAATATCCGGCCCATCCCCTGAATGCTTCAACTTTATCTATTCTTATGCAGCCGAGAGCGTCCGCGTCACCCGCGGCCCCGCTGCTTGGCCACGGAGCGGGCGAGACCGACGAAGGCCTTCAGGGCGGCCGACGGATTGCGGCGGCCCGGGTAGTACAGGCAGAGGTCCCCCAGCGGCGGGGTCCAGTCCTCCAGCACGCGTCTCAGCCGTCCCGCGGCCAGCGCCTCTCTGACGTTCTGCTCCAGGAACAGCCCGATGCCGACCCCTTCCTCCGCCGCCGCCAGCGCGAGGCTGGCTTCGTCCAGCGTCACCGGCCCGTCCACATCGACCTGAACCGTCTCGCCCTGCCGCTCGAAATGCCATCGCAGCAGAGCGCCGTTCGGCAGCCGCACCCGGATGCACCGGTGGGTCGCCAGATCCGCCGGACCGCCAGGTACACCGTGCCGGTCGAGGTAGTCGGGTGACGCGACGACCGCGAAGCGCTGCGGCCGGCCGAGCGGGACGGCGATCATGTCGGCGGGCACCAGGTCCGCTCGACGCAGGCCGAGATCGAACCCGCCGGCGACGATGTCGGTGAGCCGCTCCTCGGTCACCAGATCGATGTGAACGTCCGGATACCGGCGCACGAATCCCAGAACCAGGTCGGAGATCATCTCTCTCGCTCCCGCCGCGAACGCGTTGATCCGCAACACGCCGGTCGGCGTCACCTGCTGCGCCCTGACATTGTCGATGGCGCCGTGAATGTCCCGCAGGGCCGGCCCCATCTGGTCGACGAATGTCCGGCCGGCATCGGTCAGGGAGACGCTGCGGGTCGTCCGGTTGAACAGGCGCACGCCGAGACCGGCCTCGAACCTGGCGACCGCGTTGCTCAGCGCCGTAGTGGACAGCCCGAGCGCCCGGGCCGCGCCGCGGAACGATCCCTCCCGAACGATCGCGACGACGGCATCCAATTCGACGAGACCCGGCCGATACCCCATCCAATTATCCTGTATGCCGAAACTTCACATACCGATTTGTCCGTCTATTCGGGATGGATGTCCATGCCTAGATCACTGGTCAGCGCCACACCGCAGAGGAACACGGCCATGGATCTTCCCGCCCCGATCGACCGATTTTTCGAAGCCGCCACGGACGGAGGCGGCGATGCTCCGCTGAGCGCCTTCGCCCTCGATGCCGTCGTGCTGGACGAGAACCGGACGCATTGCGGCCACGCGGCCATAGCGGCCTGGTGGCGTGCCTCGCACGAGGCCTATGCGCATACCGCCGAGCCTTGCGACCTCCGTGAGGCGGCAGGACGCACGGTCGTGTGGGCCCGGGTGACGGGACGGTTTCCCGGCAGCCCCGCCCTTCTCAGTTTCGCCTTCACCCTGCGGGACGCGCGGATCGCCGCGCTGGAGATCGGCGCATGAGCGACTTTCTCCAGCTCCGCGGCAAGCGTGTGCTCGTCACCTCGGGAACGCGGGGTGCCGGAGCGGCCACCGTGGGCCTGTTCCGGGAACTGGGCGCCACCGTTCTGACGGTCGCCCGCTCCCGCCCGGCCGAGATGCCCGAGGATATGTTCGTGAGCGCGGACCTCACGACGGCACAGGGCTGCGCCGACCTCGCCGTCGCGGCGCTCGACCGTCTCGGCGAGGTCGATGTCCTGGTTCACATGCTGGGCGGGTCGTCGGCTCCCGCCGGCGGGTTCGCGGCGCTGGGCGATGACGACTGGACCCGCGAACTGGCGCTCAACCTGATGCCGGCCGTACGCCTGGACCGGGCGCTGGTGCCCGCCATGGTCAGGCGGCGCCAAGGCGTGGTCATCCACGTCTCCTCGATCCAGAGCATCCTGCCCCTGCCGGAATCGACGACCGCCTACGCCGCCGCCAAGGCCGCCTTGTCCACCTACAGCAAGAGCCTGTCGAAGGAGGTCTCGCCCAAGGGGGTCCGCGTCCTGCGCGTCTCGCCGGGCTGGATCGAGACCGAGGCGGCCGTCCGCCTGACGGAGCGCATCGCCCGGGACGCCGGGACGGACCGCGCCGGCGGCCGGGAGATCGTCATGAAATCGCTGGGCGGCATCCCGATCGGCCGGCCATGCACACCCGAAGAGGTGGCGAACCTCATCGCGTTCCTGGCCTCCGACCGGGCCGCGAGCATCACCGGTGCCGACTACGTCATCGACGGCGGCACCATCCCGACCGCGTAGCGCCCACAGGAGACCCCCATGCTTCTCCCCTCACCACCTGCGGCGCCGCAACGGCGGCGCGCTGCATCAGAACGGCAGCCGGGCGTTCTCCTTGACCGTCTTCATCACGAAGAAGGTCCGCGTCTGCCGCACGCCGGGAAGCGCGATCAGTTTCTCGCCCTGCAGCCGGTTGAAATCGTCCATGTCGCGGCTGCGGATCTTCAGCAGGAAGTCGAAATCCCCGGCCACAAGGACGCAGTCGAGCACCTCCTTCATCTGCAGGACGGCGTTCTCGAAGGCCGCGCGGTTTTCCGGGGACGACCGGTCCAGCATGACGCCGACCATCACCAGCGTGCCCAGCCCGACCTTCGCCGGCGCCAGGTCGGCCCGAACACCGGTGATGAAGCCCTCTTCGAACAGACGGTGCGTCCGCCGGTGGCAGGTCGCGGCGCTGACATTGACGCGGGCGGCAAGCTCGGCGTTGGTCAGCCTGCCTTCGGCATGAAGGGCCCGCAGAATCTTGACGTCGATCCGGTCGAGCGGCGATGCGGAAGACTCTTTCATTTGTCAGCCTCTATTCGGAATGACCTCGTAGCTTCTAAAGAAATAGCCCGGAAACTGGAAAACTCTAGCGCCATATTTGAGAGCACATTTCACGAGAATTGAAGTATTTCTTGATGCGTCAAAAGCGGCTGAAGAACTCGCCTAAACGACCACTGAATTCGCACCGCCGTCGCACTCTGACCGAAACTATTCACCCGAACTCTCACAGGACCGCACAGGCGTGTTCTGACGGCGTCTCTGTACGTCTGAAGCATAGAGCGCGCTCGATGCGGCTAACCGACTTCAAAACAGAAGGAACCCACCATGATCTCCCCTCTCCGCAACACGATCGTCGCGGTCGCCACGGCCGCCGCCGTGGCCGGCTCCGCCCAGGCCGATCCCAAGTCGGCCATCCCGGAAGACCAGACGGTGCGCAACATCGTTCTGGTGCACGGTGCCTTCGCAGACGGCTCGGGCTGGCGCGGCGTCTATGACGAGCTGACCGCCCGCGGCTACCGCGTCGCCATCGTGCAGAACCCGCTGACCTCGTTCGAGGACGACGTGAACGCCACCCGCCGGGTCCTGGCACGTCAGGACGGCCCCAGCCTGCTGGTCGGGCATTCCTATGGCGGATCCGTCATCACCGAAGCCGGCACCGATCCCAACGTCGCAGGGCTTGTGTATGTCTCCGCACTGGCGCCGGACATCGGCGAGAGCACCGGCGACCAGTTCGCCGACATCCCCGCCCCGAAGGAGTTCGTCATCGAGACCGGGGTCGACGGGTTCGGCTTCGTCGATCGCGCGCTGTTCAAGACCGGGTTCGCCGGCGACACCAGCGACAGCGACGCCGCCTTCCTGCGGGACTCGCAGGTACCGATCAACATGGCGATCTTCGCCACCCGCCTGACCCAGGCCGCCTGGCGGAGCAAGCCGAGCTGGGCGGTTGTCGCAACCCAGGACCGCGCCATCGACCCGCGCCTTCTACGGCAGCAGGCCGAACGCATCGGGGCCGAGATCGTCGAGGTCGAGGCGAGCCACGTGCCCTTTCTCACTCAGCCGCTAGCGGTGGCGGAGGTGATCGACAGCGCGGCCCGCACGACCTCGCGCGTCGCCGCCCGCTGACCCGCAAGCCCGCACCGGGCGATGCCCGCCAGACGGCACAGGACACCCACTCCATGGACGACACCGCTTCCTGGGAAGACCCCGACTTCTCCCGCCGCGCGCGGGAGAACCAGGCCCGCCTGACCTCCGGCCTGCTATCCAGTTACGACTTCATCGTCTGCGGCGCCGGATCGTCCGGCTCCGTGATCGCCCGACGCCTGGCCGAGAGCGGCCAGGCCCAGGTCCTGCTGCTGGAGGCCGGAGGCGACGACGAGGCCGACAGCGTCCTGAACCCGGCCCTCTGGCCGACCAATCTGGGCACCGCCCGCGACTGGGGGTTCCGGGCCGAGCCGAACCCGCATCTGAACGGCCGCGAGATCCCGATGTCCATGGGCAAGGGCCTGGGCGGCGGCTCCAGCATCAACGTCATGGTCTGGGCCCGCGGACATCGACGCGACTGGGACCACTTCGCCGCGCAGACCGGCGATCCCCGGTGGGGCTACGCGAACGTGCTCGACATCTACCGGCGCATCGAGAACTGGCAGGGCCGCCCGGATCCTGCCTATCGAGGGTCGGGCGGGCCGGTCTGGGTTCAGCCGGCCGCCGCGCCGAGCCCGATCGCATACGCTCTTCTGGACGCCGCGCGCGAGCTGGACATTCCGGTCTTCGATCATCCGAACGGCGCCATGATGGAGCAGCCGGGCGGCGCCGCCTTCACCGACACGCTGATCCGCGACGGGCGACGGCAGTCGCTGTATCGAGCCTATGTCCGCCCCTGGCTCGACCGGCCCAACCTGACGGTTCTCACCGGGGCGACCGTGCATCGGGTGCTGTTCGACGGACACCGGGCGACCGGTGTCGCCGCTCAGCGCGCGGGCGAGCAGGTGGTGACCGGCGCCCGCTGCGAGGTGGTGTTGTCGATGGGGGCGATCCAGACACCCAAGGTGCTGATGCAGTCCGGCATCGGTGATCGCGCGGAGCTGGAGCGGGTCGGCATCGCCTCCCGCGCGCACCTGCCCGGCGTCGGCCGGAACCTGCAGGATCACGTCTCGTTCGGCTGCACCTGGGAATACGCGGAGCCGCTCGCGCCGCGCAACAGCGGCAGCGAGGCGACGCTGTACTGGAAGAGCCGGTCCGAACTGGACGCGCCGGACCTGCTGTTCTGCCAGGTCGAGTTCCCGGTACCGAGCGACGCGACGGCCCGGCGCGGCGTGCCGGCGCATGGCTGGACCATGTTCGCCGGCCTCGCCCAGCCGCGCAGCCGGGGACGCCTGCGTCTGCGCAGCGCCGACCCGGCGGCCCCCCTGGCAATCGAGGCGGATTTCCTGTCCGACGCCGCAGATCTGGTGACCGCGCGACGCTGCCTGGCGCTGTGCCGCGCGCTCGGAAACGCGAGGGCCTTCAAACCCTTCATCCGGGGCGAGGTCATGCCGGGCGACCTCAAGGGAGACGCGCGCGACAGCTACCTCCGGGACGCCGCCGTCACCTACTGGCACCAGAGCGGCACGGCCAGGATGGGGCGCGACGGGACGGCCGTGGTGGACGGCAAGCTCCGCGTCCACGGCCTGGACGGTCTGCGCGTCGCCGATGCCTCGGTCATGCCGCGGGTGACCACCGGCAACACCCAGGCCCCCTGTGCCGTCATCGGCGAACGCGCGGCCGAACTGATCCGCGACACCCACGGTCTTTGAACCAGGAGACAGACCATGACCACCCCCACGCCCACGCCCGCCTCGCGCACCACCCGTCGGGACGTCCTGATCGCCGCCACCGCACTAGCGGGCGTCGTCTCGCTGCCCGGCATCGCCGCGGCACCCGCCGCCTACGCATCCCAGCCACAGAAAGGCACAGCCATGAGCACGATCACCACCAGGGACGGCGTCGAGATCTTCTTCAAGGACTGGGGAGCGAAGGACGCCCAGCCCCTGGTGTTCCACCACGGCTGGCCGCTCAGCGCCGACGACTGGGATGCCCAGATGCTGTACTTCCTCGCCCGCGGCTACCGGGTGATCGCCCATGACCGCCGCGGCCACGGCCGATCCGCCCAGGTCGCCGACGGCCACGACATGGAGCACTACGCCGCCGACGTCGCCGCCCTGGTCGAGCATCTCGACCTGCGCGACGCGGTTCATATCGGCCACTCCACCGGCGGCGGCGAGGCGCTGCGCTACGTCGTCCGGCATGGCCAGAAAGCCGGTCGTGTCGCCAAGCTCGTGCTGATCGGGGCGGTGCCGCCGATCATGGTGAGGACCGCGGCGAATCCCGGCGGGCTGCCGATTGAGGTGTTCGACGGCTTCCGCGCCGCCCTCGCCGCCAACCGGGCGCAGTTCTATCTCGACGTGCCGACCGGCCCGTTCTACGGCTACAATCGGCCGGGCGCCGAGCCGTCCCAGGGCATCATCCGCAACTGGTGGCGCCAGGGCATGATGGGCGGGGCCAAGGCGCATTACGACGGCATCAAGGCGTTCTCGGAAACCGACTTCAACGCCGACCTGGCGTCGGTGACGGTGCCGACCCTGGTGATGCACGGCGACGACGACCAGATCGTCCCGATCGACGCCAGCGCCATCCTCGCGGCCGAGCGCCTCCGCAACAGCTCCCTGAAGGCGTACCCCGGCCTGTCGCACGGCCTGTGCACGGTGAACCCGGAGACCGTGAACCCGGACCTGCTCGCCTTCATCAGGGCGTGAGGGCGAGAGGCGGCGCCATCCCGGCCTGCCGCCCGCTACAGGTCCGGCCGAACGATGTATCGGATCCCGGGGGAGCCGTTCCAGGCATCGGCGACCCTGCCGAGCGGCACGGCCTCGAAAGGCGGTTCGAACCCGGCTTCCGGTGCCGCGGCCAGCAGATCCCGCGCGCCGGCGAGGAGATCGGCGAAGGAGACGCTGCCGATGCCGCTGCCCAGCAGCTCGAGGCCCGAGCTGCGTAGCATGTCGCCGCGCAGCGGGATCTCGGCACCGGCCGCGGTGCCGATCTGCACATACCGGAGCCTCGGCTCACCCGCCGGGGAGCCCCTGCCGGCGGCCGCCGACTGCAGGATCCGGCTGGCGGGCTCGCCCCAGACGAAGTCGAGCACGATGTCCACGCCGCGCTCGAACTCGGCCCGGAGCGCCTCATCGCCGGACGCATCGAGCGCGACCGTCGCGTCCGCCTGCAGGCCGGCCAGTCTGTCGGCGCCACGGACCACTGCGATCGTCCTGGCCGCCCCGAGATGCTTGGCGACCTGCAAGGCCATGCGTCCGGCGGCACCGTTCGCACCGGTGACCAGGACCGTGTCCCCCGCCGCGATCGGCGCCCGCCGGGTCAGGGCAACCCAGGACGCCAGACCGCCGGTGGCGATCGCCGCGGCCCGGTCGTCGCTGAGCCCGTCCGGTACGGGAACGAGCATTCCGCTCGACACCAGACACCGCTGCGCCATGGAGCCGAACGGCGCCTTGGGGAAAAGGAAGTAAACACGGCGCCCGTCCGGATCGGTGCCGACACCGTCGACCCCCGGCACGAACCCGGTCCTGCCGCTGCTGGTATAGTGGCGTCCCGACGCCAGGGCCCGGACGATCGGGCTCAGCGGAGCCGCATGCACGGTTACGACGGTCTCTCCCCCGCCCGCCTCGGGCTCGGCGAAGTCACCCACCTGCGGGGCCGTGCCGAATGAGGTCACGATGGCTGCTTTCATGGCTTTGTCTCCAACTGCTTCATCCGCGGCCCGACGGCCGGCGACGGCAACCAGAGATAGACACGCCACGCTGAACGATCTATGCGCAGACATCCGCAATTTGTTCGCAATCGTCCGAGGGGCGTATGGATCCGCTCTCCCAGGTTCTGTCTCTCCTCAAACCGCAGGCCTACATCACCGGCGGGTTCGATGCGGGCGGAAGCTGGGCCCTGTCGCTGGACGATCTTGCCGGCCGCATCAAGTGCTATGCGGTGATCCGAGGCGCCTGCTGGATCCGTTTGGACGAAGAGGCCCCGGTTCGGGTGACCGCGGGCGACTGTTTCGTCCTGCCCAGCGGCCGATCGGTAACGGTTGCCGGAGATCTGTCGGCCGAACCGCTGCGGGCCAGCGCCGTGCTGGACCCGAACCGCAGCGGAGAGGTGGTGGTCTGGAACGGCGGCGGCGATGTGTATCTGGTCGGCAGCCGGTTCGAGGTCCGCGGCCGCCACGCAGAAGGCCTCCTGCGCACGCTGCCTGCGCTGATCCTGGTCGAGACCGCGGATGAGCGTGCGCGGCTGCGATACGCCATCGAGTTGATGATGGAAGAGCTCCGCGCCGGGCGACCGGGCGCGCATCTGGTCGCCCAGCAGCTCTCGCATCTGATGCTGGTGCAGGCGCTCCGGCTCTATCTGCTGCAGCGCCCCGAGGGGACCGCCGGATGGTTCACCGCCCTTGCCGACCCTCAGATGGGCGCGGTGCTCGGCGCGATGCACCGCGATCCTGCGCATCCCTGGACGCTGCAGACGCTCGCCGGCCAAGCCGGCATGTCTCGGACCACATTCGCCGAGCGATTCCGCGAGCGGGTAGGCGAGACGCCAATGGGTTATCTGACCCGCTGGCGCATGACGCTGGCCGGCGAGAGCCTGATCACCGGCCGGGACCCGATCGCCCGCATCGCCGAGCGGGCCGGATACAGCTCCGAACACGCCTTCAGCACCGCCTTCCGGCGGGTAATCGGCTGTTCGCCGAGACAGTATGCCCGCCAGGCGGCCAGCTCGTCCGATTAGACCGAGAGCATGAGGATACTAATCGTACCTCGATCCTAGGCACCGCTGCGTAACTCGGCGCGGCGAGCGCGTATAGCTGCGCCAGATCGGCGGCCTGCGGCCGGTTCCGGGTCACCGGCCGGGCCTCTCGGCGGGTCGCCGAGCCCACTTATCCCAGACGGTTGAACCAGTTCCCAACCACGGGGCCAGCATCGGGCGGAGTATCCGCTCAGGGGCGGTCTTCCGTAAATCCAAGGAGGCTTGGCTCGAAGAATCTATAGCCTATTCCGGGCTCGTTCAGGATCAGGACCGGACTGGACGGGTCCTCTTCTAGTTTTTTACGCAACGACCTGATGGTGACCCGCAGGTATTCGACGTTCTCGGAATGCGCTGGCCCCCAAATCTCGCGAAGGAGCTGGGTGTGGGTCAGCACCTTTCCCGGATGAGCCGCCAATTCGGCGAGCAACGAGAACTCCTTCGGGGTGAGTTTCGCGTCGGTACCGTTCTTCCGAACACTATGCGCATCCAGATCGATCTCGATTTGCCCGACTTTGATCCGCCTGATGACGCCGGCGCTGACGTCGGCACGGCGCAGACAAGAGCGAATGCGAGCCAACAGTTCCTCTGTGTCAAACGGCTTGGTGACGTAGTCATCCGCCCCGAGATCGAGTGCGGCCACCTTCTCGATTGAGCCTTCTCTGGCCGTGAGCACGATGATTGGCACGCCCTTGTAGCGAAACGGACCGATCAGTTCGAGCCCGTCCCGATCCGGCAGGCCGAGATCGAGAAGCACCAGCCTTGGTCTTGCACGATTGAGCGCCTCGAGCGCGGCCGCCGCTGTCGCAGCTTCCTGCGTAGTGTAGCCGTTCCGCTCCGCGGAGACGCGTAGCAAGCGTCGGATCGGCATCTCGTCGTCGACGATAAGAATATGGCCTTTCACGCGCTGTCCTCCATCGACACCTGCACGATCGCTTCGGGTGGGATCCGGATCGTGAACCGCGAGCCGCCGCGTTGCCGGCGCGCCGCCTCAACGGTGAAGCCCATGGCGAGGGCGAACCCCTTAACGATGGCGAGACCAAGCCCAGATCCGCCGGTCCGGTCCGAGGTCTCGCCACGCGCGAACCGGTCGAAGATGCGCTGCTCGCTGCCTTGCGGGATCCCCGCCCCCCGATCCAGGACTTCAATCAGCGGCCCCCGCCGGCCCATCCGTGCGACCACCTCGATGGGCGCCTCATGGGGAGAATACTTCACCGCATTGTCGATCAGGTTCAGGATCGCATGGTGCAGGAGCACCGCATCCGCCCGAACGAGCGGAAGATTGGGGTCGATCGTTGCCTTCAGCGTGCGGCCCTCCAGCGGCCCGGCGAGGTCCGCCACGGCCGACCCGATAGCATCGGTGAGGTCGACCGGTTGTAGATCGGGTGTGACTGCACCTTCCTCGATCCGGGTCAGATCGAGAAGATCGGACAGGAACCGATTCAACCGACGTGCTTCGCTTCGCAGCGTGTCGACAAGTTCCGCTTCCTGCCCGCCAACTGACAGGGCCTCTGCCGCCGCCGTGACCGCCGTCAGAGGTGTCCTGAGGTCGTGGCTGAGGGAGGCAAGCAGCGCCGCGCGCAAGCTATCGCGCTGGCGCACGATCTCAATTTCTCGCATGTCGTTTTGCAGCTTCAGCCTTTCGTGGGCTAGAGCGGCTTGGTCGATCAGGCTTTCGGCGAGGGCCGCTCGCGCTCTGGGCACCGGCTCACGTCCGGGTGGGCCGCGCAAGCCGAGAACGGCGAGGGTTCCAAGCGACGTCTTCAGCGGGCGAAACTGCCAGCCGCTTGCGGTCAGAGTGTTGGTCCCGCGCCCAGCGGCTTCGCCATGCACAAACGCCCAATCAGCGGCGGCCCGGTCGACCTGTGTGAGTTCCGGGGTGGTCTTCTGACCCGAAGCCGTAACCTTTACGCCCTCGCCCGAGCCGTGAAGCACAATGGTCTGGACCGCGACGAGCGCTCGGATCTCTTCGCAGACGATCTGGGCGGTTTCCGTCCTGTCTTTCGAGGCGCCGAGCCGCGTTGCGAACCTTGCCAGCGCGGCGTTCTCACGGGCGCTTCGCATGGCGATCGCCGCCGCAGACCGCGCCCTTGCCGCGAGATGTCCCGTGATGATCGCGACCACCACAAGAAGGATGGCGGTTATGATGTTAGCCGGACTGTAGATGATGAAGGTGTGGACGGGCGGCAGAAAAAAGAAGTTGTAGGCAACCCCGGCGGCGAGCGCGGCAATAAGGCCTGCGCGGAAGCCATAGAAGCTGGCGCTGGCGATCACCGGAACCAGGTAGAGTAGGTCGATCGGGCCGCGGCCGATCCAGTCCTGCAGCAGATAGGCGACGATTGTCAGTGCCAGGACCGACGTGAGCGCCGCCGCGTCGCCGACCAAGGGTGGTCCTGGCAGATAGTGACGCCAATCGACTGCTCGACGGTGTTCGGGCAACGGAACGACATGGACGGTCACACCGCTCGCCTTGTCGATCAGATCCTTCACGATCGAGCGACGCAGCAAAGAGAGGCCTGGACCATGACGCGAACTTCCAATGACGAGTTGGGTCGCCCGCATCTCCCGGCATTGCGCAAGTATGGCCTCCTGGACCGATGTCGCTGCTATGGAATGAAGCGTGGCTCCCAGCGCGGAGGCGAGCGACAAGGTACTCGCTACCTGGGTCTTCTCGGCGTCGGTAAACCGCGCGGCAAACGGAGTTTCGATGTAGAGCGCCGTCATCGGCGCCTTAAGCGCATCGGCAAGCCGCTTTGCCGCCCGGACGACCTGCTCGCTGCCTACCGCTTCTGACACCGCGACAAGAATTCGCTGCCCACCGACGTACCCGTCCTTTCCCGTGACGTTCAGATGCTCCTGGATCCTTGCATCGACATAGGAGGCGGCATGGCGGAGCGCGAGTTCGCGCAGCGCCAAGAGATTCCCTTTGGAGAAAAAATGATCGAGCGCCTGACGCGCCTGGTCGGGTACATAGACTTTGCCGGTCTCGAGCCGGACGATCAGATCCTCCGGTGGAAGGTCGATCAGTTCGACCTCGGCATTTTCGAACACCATGTCCGGCACTGTCTCGCGGACCCGCACATGGGTGAACGACCCCACCACGTCGTTCAAACTCTCGACGTGCTGGATGTTGACCGTGGTCATCACATCGATGCCGGCGGCGAGCAGTTCCTCGATGTCCTGCCAGCGCTTTGGGTGTCGGCTACCCGGCGCGTTCGTATGGGCGAGTTCGTCGACGAGAACGATACCCGGCCGTCGCTCCAGGACGGCATCGATATCCATCTCAGTCAGAGTCTGACCATTGTAGACGATTTCCCTGCGGGGGATCACAGGAAGCGGTGCCAGGAGGGCCTCGGTCTCCGTGCGCCCGTGGGTTTCGACGACGCCGATGACCACGTCGGCGCCGGCCTCGCGCTTCTCTGCACCTTCCAGCAACATCTCGTAGGTCTTTCCGACGCCAGGAGCGGCGCCGAGAAAGATCTTCAGGCTGCCACGCCCTTCCCGTTCCGCTTCGCGGAGCAGTGCGTCTGGGGAAGGGCGGGTTTCGGTGGTCATGCGAACACCTTATTTTTTGGCCGTGGGAGCGGCCAGTTCGGCATCAAGCATCAGGTTGAGTTCGAGGACGTTCACGATGCGGCCGTCCGTCAAGCTTCCTCCCGGTGCATAGGCAAGCCGCCGGATGTAACCGGCCACGGCCGACGGTGCGACACCCCGCGCTTTTGCGACCCGCGGCGCCTGGAACAAGGCGCCGTCGAGCGAGATATGCGGATCGAGACCGGCGCCCGACGCGGTCACGAGGTCGGCGGGGATCGGCCGCTCCTCGGTCGCACCGCCATGGGCAGCGATCAGTCTGGCGGCCCGCTCCGCCAAATCCGGGTTCGCCGGAGAGAGGTTCGAGCCGCCTGCGCCTGCCGCGTCGTAGTCCACCGCCGACGGACGGGGCCAGATGTACTCCGGCGCGGTGAACGCCTGCGCGATCAGGCGGCTGCCGATGATCTCGCCGTGCTCGTTGATGATGAGCGACCCGTTTGCAGTGGCGGGCGTTATCACATGCGCCAACCCAAGAACGACGGCGGTGTAGCCCGCAACGCAGATGGCCATGGTCGCTCCGGTGACACGCAGGCCGGAAAGAAGGTCGGACATATGTGCTTCTCCTAGGCCAGCCGCTCAAGGCAGCGAGAAGTGTTCGGCGAGCGGCCCAAGCGCCGCAGCCGGAAAGAAAGTGAGCGCACCGAAGATGATGACGGTCAGCCCCAGCATGGTGGCAAAGGTGGCGTCTTCGACACCAAGCGTACCGGAGCTCTCGGCTGCACGCCGTTTCGCCATCAGGCTGCCGACAATCGCAAAGGGTAGAATGATGGGCAGGTAGCGGCCGAGCAGCATCACGAGACCCGTCGCGATGTTCCAGGGTCCGGTGCCGTCGCCAAGGCCCTCGAAGCCGGAACCGTTGTTGGCAGCCGCCGAAGAGAACTCATAGAGGATTTCCGAAAACCCATGGGCGCCAGGATCCTGGACCGTCGCCTGACCCAGAGCGGTCGCAGCGAAGAGCGCCGTACCGCCGAGGATCAGAACCGCGTGAGCTAAGAGGGCGAGCACGGCGAACCGCACCTCCTTCGCCTCGATCTTGTGGCCGAGATACTCGGGAGTTCGCCCAACCATCATGCCCGCGACAAAGACCGCGACCACGATGTAGAGGAACATGTTGATCATACCCACGCCGACGCCGCCGAAGGTGGCGTTGAGCCACATGCCCGCCATCGGCATGAGCCCGGTGAGCGGGTTGAGGCTGTCATGCATCGCGCCGACCGACCCGTTGGAAGTCGATGTGGTCAGGACAGCCCAGAGCGGGCCCGTCGTGGCGCCGAGGCGCAACTCCTTGCCTTCGAGGTTGCCGGTCTCCTCCGACACGGGAAGATTTGCGAAAGCAGGCGTCGGCGCGCTCTCGAAGACGACCGATCCCGCGATTTTCACCAGGATGAACACCGTCATCACGGCGAAGACCACCGTCGCGTGCCGCATCCGTGAGATGATCCGCCCGAACATCCACACGCAGGCCATCGGGATCAGCAGGATCGCGATCATGGATAGCGCGTTGGTCCAGAAGGTCGGGTTTTCCAGTGGATGGGTGGCATTGGGGCCGAAGAAGCCGCCTCCGTTGGTGCCGAGTTGTTTGATGCTCAGGAATGCCGCCACCGGACCGCGGGCGATGGTTTGCATCGCTCCCTCGAGCGTCGTCGCCGTGGCACTCCCCTCCAGCGTCATCGGCATCCCACCGAGCACCATGAGCAGCGCCACGACCACCGCCGCCGGCAGAAGCACGAGGAAGCAAGCACGCTGCACATCGACCAAGAAATTTCCGAGGGTCGCACGGCCGGCGATACCCCGCGCCAGCGCCGCCAGCGCGGCAATGCCGGTCCCGGCCGACACGAACTGGAGCCACATGAGCCCGGCGAGCTGGCTGAGATAGCTCATCGACGCCTCGCCCGAGTAGTGCTGCAGGTTTGTATTCGTGGTGAAGGAGGCCGCCGTGTTGAAAACCAGGGTCGGGTCGAGCGCGCCCCTCGCGTCTGGATTGAGAGGCAGCCACTGCTGCAGCGCGAGAATCGCGAAGGTCACCGTGAACATGATGGCGTTGAAGACGAGCAGCGTTGCCAGATACCGCTTCCAGTCCTGGTCTTCCGATGAGCCGCCGATCGCCTTGAACAGACCGGTCCAGCGATCTCCAGTGCCGGACGATGGGTCCATTGCCCATTTCATATAGGCGCCGAACGGAACCGACAGCAGCGCTGTCCCGCCGACGACGAGGATGATGACGAGAGACTGGTCCATGGCGTCAGTCCTTGAAGAGCCGTGACACGGCGCCGATCAGGCCGGCGAACACCAGAAGTCCCAGCACATATGTGAGAAGGATCATGTCGTGTCTCCAGGTCACGCGAGGCCGAGGCTCGAGACAGCCAGGTCGATGAGCTTGATGCCGACAAAGGGCGCGATCAGTCCGCCCGCCCCGTAGATACCGAGATTGCGGATGAGCTGTCTGGCGGCACTCTGCGGGCGATAGGTCACGCCGCGCAGCGCCAGAGGCACCAGAAGCGGAATGATGATCGCGTTGAAGATCAGCGCCGACAGGATCGCGCTTTCGGGACTGGCCAGATCCATGACGTTCAGCGCACCGAGGCCCGGGTAGAGCGCCACGAAGATCGCCGGGAGGATCGCGAAATACTTCGCAACGTCGTTCGAGATCGAGAACGTGGTGAGCGCGCCTCGTGTCATCAGGAGTTGCTTGCCGATCCCCACAACCTCGATCAGCTTTGTCGGGTTGTTGTCGAGATCGACCATGTTGCCGGCTTCCCGCGCCGCCTGGGTACCGGTGTTCATCGCCACGCCGACATCGGACTGCGCGAGCGCAGGCGCGTCGTTCGTCCCGTCACCGCACATGGCGACCAGCTTGCCGCCGGCCTGCTCCCTACGGATCAGACCGAGCTTGTCCTCCGGCGTCGCCTCGGCGAGGAAATCATCCACTCCGGCCTCGGCCGCGATGGCCGCCGCGGTCAGCGGGTTGTCGCCCGTGATCATCACCGTGCGGATGCCCATGCGGCGCAGCTCGGCGAAGCGTTCCTTGATGCCAGATTTGACGATGTCCTTGAGGTGGATCGCTCCCAGCAACCGGTTGTCATCGGCCACGGCGAGCGGCGTGCCGCCGGCGCGCGCGATCCGGTCGGTCAGAGACTTCAACTCGCGCACCGCTGAAGCCTCGAAGGAATGCAGGTTGAGGATCGCGTCGACGGCGCCCTTGCGGACCTTCCGGGCGCCGATGTCGAGCCCACTCACCCGCGTCTGCGCCGTGAAGGCGACCACTTCGCTGCCGTCCGGTGCTGCGGCGCCCTTGCCGGCCAGCTCGACGATCGAACGACCCTCAGGCGTCCCGTCTCCAAGCGAGGAGAGCCGCGCGGCCTCGATCAGTTCGGCCTCATGAATGCCGGAAAGGGCCAGAAACTCGGTCGCCTGCCGGTCGCCCAGGGTGATCGTCCCGGTCTTGTCCAGAAGCAGCGTATCGATGTCGCCTGCTGCCTCGACCGCCCGACCCGATTTCGCCAGCACGTTGAACCGGATCAGCCGGTCCATCCCCGCGATGCCGATGGCGGACAGGAGTGCCGAGATGGTCGTCGGGATCAGCGCGACGAAGAGCGCTATCAAGACAATGACCGCGATCGATCCGCCCGCGTAGGCAGCGAAGGCAGGCAGCGTGCCCACGGCGACAAGGAAGATCAGCGTCAGCCCGGTCAGCAACACCGTGAGCGCGACTTCATTCGGCGTCTTGGCGCGTGTGGCGCCTTCGACGAGCGCGATCATCCGGTCGAGGAAACCCGTGCCGGGCTCGGCCGTCACCCTCACCTTGATCCAGTCGGAGATCACCCGGGTGCCGGCGGTCACGGCCGAGCGGTCGCCGCCCGCCTCGCGGATCACCGGGGCGCTCTCACCCGTGATCGCCGCCTCGTTGACCGATGCCACGCCCTCGATGACTTCGCCATCCGCCGGGATCAGGTCACCCCTCTCGACGAGCACGATGTCTCCCCTGTGAAGCTCGCTTGCCGGGACGTCCTGTTGGCTCTCGCCCTTAATCCGCTTGCCCCTGAGCTCAGCTTTGGTCGAGCGGAGCGCCGCCGCCTGTGCCTTGCCCCGCCCCTCCGCCAGTGCCTCGGCGAAGGTGCCGAAGAGGACGGTGAGCCAGAGCCAGAACACGATCTGCATTGGGAAGAGGACGTCGTCCCCGGTGATCGCCATGCGCAGGAGCAGCACCGTCGCCAAGAGCGCAACGACTGCGGTTGCGAACATGACCGGGTTACGGACGAGCAGTCGCGGATGCAGTTTCGCAAAGCTCTGCCCAAGCGCCGGACCGAGAAGTTCGGCGGCGAAGATCGACTGTGTGGGTTGGTGTGCCATGACGCGCCCCTCAGAACCGCTCGGGCCGGATCAGCACGGCCAGGAGATAGACGAGCAGCGCCAAGGCGACGATGCCGCCGAGGACCAGATCGAAGCCCATATGGTGAATTCTCCAGAGACAGAAGAGTTCTCTGTATCTGCGCCGGAGCGTCATAAGGGCTCCATGCGAACCTCAGCACCCGGCCATAAGAAAGTCGTAAAAGCGAGGGCTTGCGAAGACGGGAAGGGAGCGCCGAAACGGTCGGAGATGATGCTCTGTTCGGGCTCGCATGACGTTCGAAGGGTAGGAGATTGTGGCCTCTCATTCCCTCCCCGGGTCGCGTATGAGGCCAGCCCGCGACCGTCTAAATCAGGTGCGTCGCCAATGACGGAATGAAGTCGAAGTAGTCATCGCTCTGCGATTGAGTTCGGGATCGGCGAGGACAGGATCGCTGCGCTCAAACGGATCGATCCTTGGCGGCCGTGCTACTTCGCACCGCCAACTGACTAAAGAAAAGGTGCACATCCCATGTGATGTGCTTCCTCAGGTATCTCGGGAGACGTCTTCCGGCGAGGCACCCTGCCCGAGACGGGACAGGTTGATGCCGACACGTTCGGCCGAATGCGTGAGAAGCTGGCGGGCGGCGCGTTCTGCACGGGCTTGGCTACGCTGGGTGATGGCTTCCAGCAGCTGACGCCAGTCGGCCGCGGACTGACGCCTGTCATCAGCGGTCAGGAAGCTGACCGCCCGACCACGAATCAGCTGCCACGTCCCCATCCCGGCCAGGCGTTCATAAAGCTCCGGAAGTCGCTGATTTCCCGAATACTGGACCAGCAGGTTCTGGGCACGGATGGACTGATTGGAGAAGGTCTGGGGATCCGCGTGCGCGTCGGTCGCTGTGCGTTCCAGGTCCGCCACCGCCTTATCCAGTTCGGCCAGCATCACCGGGTCGTTCAAGCGTGCGCATCGCCCGGCGGCGACCCCGAGAAGAGCGGCGCGGATCTCAAAGATATAGCTGACATCGGCCTGGGAGTATTCGGCCACTCTGGCGCCGGAGCGCGGGATGCGGACCACGTAGCCCTGCTTCTCGAGCTCGATCAGCGCCTCGCGCACGGTCGCCCGACTGACCGCATGCTGCTGCGCCAGGGCCTCCTCCTTCAGCCGGTCTCCGGGCGCCAGTTTGCCGGTCATCACCTCCGCCAGCACGATATCGGCAAGCTGGGCCGGAAGGGACTTGGCGGACTTTCCAAGCGGGACCGCGCTCACCTGATTCTGTTCCTGTCTTTCCATCACTCGTTCTGCCTGGACGGCGGTGCCCCATAGCGTCCGGCCGGTTCACCTGCCCTCCGATGGGTGAGGAGAGTGCCCCGGCTGGTGGCGACACATGCTCCCGACCACAACCACTTTTAGGCATTTAGCAGCCACATCGGCAAGGCGAAAGCACCGCTGTGGACCCGATTTAGAATCAATATTGTCAGACAATCGACAGTCGGGTACTGATTCGAAAAGCAAGAAATTCAAAACCTGAGGGATGGAAATGGATGAGCTGAAAATCACCCCGTTGGGGTTCGCCGCAGGCGCCCAGGTGACCGGCGTTAATCTCAGTGCGCCGCTGTCTTCTTCGGATCGGGAAACGATCCACGCCGCCTGGCTGAAGCATCTGGTTCTGGTGTTTCCCGAACAGGATCTAAGCCCGACGGAGCAGATTCGCTTCTCGGAGGATTTCGGCGACCTTGACCCCCAGACCAGCCAGGCCGCCTCCACCTTGCACCCGGATCACAACCAGATCCTGGTGCTGTCGAACAAGATGGTCGGCGGAAAAAAGTCGGGCACCCACAATTCGGGCCGCAACTGGCACACCGACCTCAGCTACACGCTGCGCCCGGCCAAGGGCGCCACCCTGCACTGCCTCGAGAAGCCGCCGGTCGGGGGCGACACCATGTTCGCCAATCTCTATCTCGCCTACGACACCCTCGGGCAGCGCATCAAGGATCTGCTCGAAGGCCTCGAGGCGGTTCATGACGTCACCCTGATCCGCGGGCTGGATCAGCGTGAGCCCGAGGTCATCGCCGAGATGAAGCAGCGCAATCCTCCGGTCATCCACCCGGTCATCCGAGTGCATCCGGAGACCGGCCGAAAGTCCTACATGGTCGGCGAGCGGATCCGCGGCTTCGTTGGCATGAGCGACGAGGAAAGCCAGGCACTCAAGGACCTGCTGAACCGTCACGCGGCCTCTCCGGAGTTCATCTATCGCCACCGCTGGAGCCTCGGCGACGTGGTGATGTGGGACAACCGCTGCACCTGCCACGTCGCCCTCGGCGATTTCGATCAGACCAGGCCACGGGTGATGCACCGATGCTCGCTCGAAGGTGAGCAGGAGACCGGTCGCTTCGTCGAGCGTGGCAATACCGGCGTCACCGACCGTGCCGCCATGGTCCAGGCCGTTGCCGCCGTTTCCTGACGCAGAGTCGGGTGCGGGCCGTTGCCTGCTCCCGACGGCCTCCCAGCCGCCTGAGCAGGCCTGACGGACTCCATCGCTCCGATGTGGGGACAGGCTCCCCGCGTCGGAGCCGGGTCGCCCGCCGGCGCCAGCGGCACGAACTCACCGGGGCAGATCGATATGGTGGCGAACAGGCCTTCTGAAGGAAGACCCGAATGGCGTGACCCGCCGGTCATGGACACCGTGGCCGGGCAGTGCACCCCCGGGCTCTATCCAAGAATAACCGGCGAACCCGATCCGTCGGCGCAACCTTCCTATGCGAGCCGCGGCGGCACCGGTCTGGAACTGAGCTTTCTGGGTGTGGTCTGGCTGCTGACAGCCGGCCTGCTCTGGCACGGTCTGTCGCTCGATTTCTGGCGCGACGGAACGATCGGGCCCGGCGCCTACCCGGTTTCCGCGCTGGCCGGGCTTCTGTTCATCACCACCATCCTGATCATAAAGGCCCTGCGGGTCCGCGAACTGCGGATCTATTCTCCCTTCGTGCCCGGGCTCCTCGACGACACCCGTCTGCAACAGGTCGCCGCCGCCATGGGGCGGACGATCGGCGTGCGCGTGCGGGTTGTTGCAAAGGACGGCGAGGGTCGCTTCTCAGCCCTTTGGGCCGGGGTCCGGGGCGGAAGCGCCGGTACCGCCCTCACGGTCGTTGGCTCCGACCTCACCACACTGCCGAACTTCCATGCCGCCGCGCTCTGCGACGGACGGCTCGAACCGATTGGCGGACTGTTCTTCGACCCCGACCTGCTGGTCGTCCCCGCCGACAGCCCCTGGCAGAACGCACATGACCTCGATCAGACCGGAGGTCGACTGCGGATCGGCTTCGGCCATCACGAGGATGTCGACCACGCGCTCGACCGCTGGATCGCTGCCACTCAGGATTTCTCCTTCGACGCAACTTACAGCGACGACGCGGGCGCTCTGACGCAAGCCCTCGCCGATGGCGGACTTGACGCCGCCGTGCTTCGCCTCTCCCAGGCACGCCAGGCGCTCGGAACCGGTACGCTGCGCTGCATCGCCATCTTCTCACAGCCGCACCTGCATCCGGGCGCCGACGAAGCCGCCCGGTTCGGCGGCTGGGAATACCCGGTAGCTTCCGGTCACTGGGCGGCCCTCATGGCCCCTGGCGACATGCCCACCGCCAAGAAGACGGCCTTGGAAAAGGCGCTGGCCACGGCGATGGCAGACCTGCCGCGGGAGGAAGGCAGCCTGCGCGGATGGTCCTATCTGCCGGCCGAGACCATGCACCGGGTGCTGGACATGCAGCGCGCCAGTCTCAGTCGGCTTGGGGATACCGGATCCGCACCGCCGATCGCGCGCGGCAAGATCGTCGCCCTGGTGGCCGCGATCGTCGGCCTGGCCGCCTTTCCTTTCGTCATGGTGGAACTCGGCTTCGTCGTCACCGCATTCGTCTATGTCGGGGCGCTGATGCTGATGCTGTGGCCCAGGCTGACCGGCGCACGGGCAGCACTCTCACTGGCCGCAGCCGCCGGTCTCAGCCTCGGAACCTTCCTGCTGTTCAGCAAGGTCTTCAGCATCCTGCTTCCGGCCTCCGATCTGATTGAGGGGCTCTTGCGATGAACCTGCTGGTCGACGGCTTCTCCGCGGTTCTGGAGTTCCAGACGCTGATCTATCTCGCCGGCGCGGTCCTGCTCGGGATCATGGCCGGGGCCATCCCCGGGATCTCCGCCACGATGGGCGTGGCGCTTCTTGCGCCGTTGACCTTCACCATGGAGCCGCTTATCGGGATTCTCAGCCTGGTAGGCGTCTATTGCGGGGCGGTCTACGGCGGCTCGCTCTCCGCAATCCTGCTCGGCATCCCCGGCACACCCGGCGCGGTCGCCACTACCCTCGACGGCTATGCCATGTCGCGCCAGGGCCGGCCGGGGATCGCGCTCGGCATCGCGACCCTGTCGTCCTTTCTCGGCGGCACCCTGAGCGCGGTCGCTCTGATGCTGCTGTCCTATCCGATCGCCGATTTCGCCCTGGCCTTCGGTCCACAGGAGTACCTGGCCCTGGTGGTGTTCGCCATGACCGCGATGGCGGCCCTGTCCGGCGGGGCGTTTCTGAAAGGGCTGTTCGCCGGATTCATCGGGCTGTTCCTGGCCGGCATCGGCATCGACGAGACCTATGGGGTATCGCGCTATCATTTCGGTCACCTGATGCTGATGGGCGGAATTTCGTTCATCCCGGTGACCATTGGTCTGTTTGCCATCCCGGAGACTCTTCTCAGCATCGAGCGGATCGGCCTTGCCCCGCGCCGGGCTATCCGGGTGAACCGCATCCTGCCGGGCCGCCGCATCCTCGCGTCGCTCCTGCCCGCGCAACTGCGTTCGTCGGTGATCGGCACCATCGTCGGCGCGGTTCCGGGGGCCGGCAGCGACGTGGCCGCCATCGTCGGCTACAGCCAGGGAAAGGTCCTGTCTCGACAGCCGGAACGTTTCGGCACCGGTTCCGAGGAAGGCATCGCCTGTGCGGAATCCGCCAACAACTCGGCGACCGGCGGATCGCTAATCCCGCTCCTGACCCTGGGCATTCCGGGCGGTGCCGTGACCGCGATCATGCTCGGCACCTTCATGACCCATGGCCTGCAGCCGGGACCGTTGCTGCTGCACAATAACGCCGAGCTGGTGTACCAGATCTTCGCCGGCGTCTTCGTCGCCAACCTGCTGCTGCTGGTCTTCGGCCTCAGCGGCTCCAAGCTCTTCGCCCGGGTGCTGCAGATCCCGGAGAGCATCCTGATCCCGGCGATCCTTCTGCTCTGCGCCATCGGCGCCTATGCCATGCGCACCAACCCGGTGGATGTGCTGATCATGTTCATCGCCGGCATGGTCGGCTACGTGATGGTCAAGACCGGCATTCCGCGCGCACCGCTCATCATCGGCCTGATCCTGGGGCCGATGCTGGAAGGCGAACTCGCCCGCTCGCTGATTCTGATCGGCACCGACTGGACCGGATTGTTCACCCCGATCAGTTCCGTGATCTGGCTGCTCGCCATCGCCCCCTTCGTCCTGCCGTTCGCCCGTCGCGCGGGCCGGCGGTTACGAAACCGCATCAAAACCAAAAACTAGAGGGAGAAGACCATGCGACTGACCCAATTCACCGGTGCCGGACAGGCACTCACGCTGGCCGGCCTCGCGCTCGGGCTGGTCGGCACCGCCGCCCAGGCTGCGGACTATCCTCAGAAGCCTGTGGAACTTGTGATCCCGTTCTCGCAGGGCGGCGGAACCGATCAGGTCGGTCGGATCTTCGCCCAATATGCCGAACCCTATCTCGGCACCGAGATCTTCGTCAGCAACCGAACCGGCGGCAGCGGTGCCGTCGGTTTCGCCTACGGGGCCGCCGCCAAGCCGGACGGACACGTCATCACCATGGTCGTCACCACCCTGGCGGCTGCCCCGCACACCATCGAGCAGTATCCGGTGAGCCACGAGGACTTTGCGCCGGTCTGCCTTCTGACCGCGCCGCCGGCGACCCTCGCCGTGCATCCGGACAGCGGCATCAACAGCCTTGAAGACCTGATCGCCAAGGCAAAGGCCGAACCGGGGAAGATCACGATCGGTACGGCGGGCCCAGGCAGCAACACCCACCTGATCGCCGCCTCGCTGGCCGACCAGGCGGGGATCGACGTGCGCTATGTGCCGAACAAGGGATCCGGCCCGGCGCTGACATCGACCTACGGCAAGCACATCGATGTCGCCGTCGCCGACAAGGCCGAGGTGGCCCCGTGGATCGCCGACGGCCGCCTGAAGGTCATCACCGTGTTCACCGACGATCCGGCCAACGGCATCGAGGGCGTGAAGCTGGCGACGGAGAGCGGCTTCAACATCGATATCGGCTCGTTCCGGGCGATCGGAGCGCCGAAGGGCACGCCGCAGCCGGTGCTGGATGTCCTGGTGGAGACCTGCCGCAAGACCTCGGAGGATCCCGAGTTCGTCGAGCACATCACCAAGACGGGCACCGAACCCTATGTTCTGTTGGGCGACAAGTTCGGCACCTGGCTGGCGAACAAGCACAAGGCCTTCGGCGACGCGGTGAAAGCAGCCGGTTTGTAAGACGGGCCAGCCCGCCAGCCTTGCGAACTAAATTCAGGGAGCCGCCTGCTCGTCGGGCGGCTCCCAAGTCATAGTTCGACCTGTGGCCGTCGGGCTGCCTTGGCCCCGTCTGCTCGCGACCGCCAGGGCCGGTATTCCGGAAATTCATACCTGAAAGAGCTTCCAAGCATACCAAGCTCCGACCAATTGACTCATCTTGGCTCCATCCAGACAAGATCAGTCCTGACATCTGGATCGGGTATTAAGCATGGCTCACCTCGAAAAGACGGCACCGGAAGCCTTCAGCGAGCACTCGGATATGTCCTTGGCGACCATCGTCGAGCACTGGACGACGGGATTCGCCACCGCACTCAGGCAGTCCGATACCGACGCCATTGCTGATCATTTCACCGACGGCGCCAGCTGGCGCGATGCGCTGGGCTTCGTGTGGCGCATCGACACGGTGGTCGGCCCGCAAGAGATCGCCGAGGCCTTCGTCGATCGGCTCGCCGCCATGACGCTCAAGTCCTTCCAGGTCTCCGATATCCGGCACGACCCGATCACCGTCAGCCGCGGCGGGGTTGAGGTCATCGAGGGCTTCGTGTCTTTCGAGACCGATGTGGGCCCCGGCGAAGGGGTGGTCCGGCTTGTTCGCGACCCCTCCGGCGCCTACAGGTGCTGGGTGCTGCTGACCGCGCTGCAGGAGATCCGCGGCCATCGCCCGTGGCAGAAGATCGAGGCGGAGGAGGACGCCAACATCTCGCGCGAGTTCGGCGGCGAGAACTGGGCGGACAAGCGGCGCAAGGCGCTGCGCTACGACGACCGGGAGCCCTGCGTCCTGGTGATCGGCGCCGGCCAGGCCGGTCTGTCGATCGCCGCTCAGCTCAAGGCGCTGGAGATCGACGCGCTGATCGTCGACCGCCATGGCGAGGTCGGCGACAACTGGCGCAAGCGCTACCACTCCCTGGCGCTGCATAACGAGGTGAACGGCAACCACCTCCCCTTCATGCCGTTCCCGCCCTCCTTCCCGAAATTCGTGCCCAAGGACAAGCTGGCCGACTGGTTCAAGGCCTATGCCGAGGCGCTGGACCTGAATGTCTGGACGGACACGCCGTTTCTCGGCGGCGATTACGATGAGGCGGCGGGACACTGGACGGTCACGGTCGAGCATGAGGGCAAAGAGCGCGTCCTGAGACCGAAACACCTGGTCTTCGCCACCGGCGTGAGCGCCATCCCGGTCCATCCCAAGCTTCCCGGCCTGGAGGATTTCGCCGGCACGGTGGTGCATTCCGGCGCCTACGGGAACGGCAAGAGCTGGACCGGCCGCAAGGCCCTGGTGCTCGGCACCGGCAACAGCGCCCACGACGTCGCCCAGGACCTGCATGCCAGCGGGGCTCAGGTCGCCATGGTGCAGCGCAGCCCGACCACCGTGCTCAGCCTGGGCGAGGCGCAGAAGCTCTACGCGCTCTATCGCGAACCACGGCCGCTGGACGAGGCCGACCTGCTGGCCATGGCCGTGCCGCATCCGGTGCTGGTGCAGACCTACAAGATGCTGACCAAGACCATCCGCGCGGCCGATGCCGAGCTGCTCAAGGGCCTCGAGAAGGCGGGTTTTCGTCTCGATTTCGGTCATGACGGCACCGGCTTCCAGATGAAGTACCTCACCCGTGGCGGCGGCTATTACTTCAACGTCGGCTGCTCGGACCTGATCGTCAGCGGCGAGATCGGCATCCTCCAGTTCGACGACATCGACCGTTTCGTGCCCGAGGGCATCCGCATGAAGGACGGCTCGGTGCACGAGATGGACCTGCTGGTCACCGCCACCGGCTTCTTGAACCAGCAGGACGTGGTGCGGGTCCATCTCGGCGACGCGATCGCCGACCGGATCGGGCCGGTCTGGGGCTTCGGCGAGGAACTGGAGCTGCGCAACATGTGGCAGCGCACCCCGCAGAAGGGGCTCTGGTTCAACGCCGGGTCCATGACCCAGTGCCGGATCTACTCGCGCTACCTCGCCCTTCAGATCAAGGCGGACGAGTTGGGGCTGACCTGACGCTCCGCTCCGACCTGCCCTTTCACGCGCCCGCCTCCCCACGACAGAAAAGAGACAACCATGACATCACCGACGCGCATCGGATTCATCGGCCTCGGCCGGATCGGCGGCGTGATGGCCGAGCGCCTGCTGAAGGCCGGCTACGGCCTCGTCGTCTGCGACACCAACCCGGAGGCCCGCGACCGATTCAGCGCCCTGGGCGCCGAGGTGGCCGACACGCCAGCCGCCCTCGCCGATGCGGTGGAGATCGCCTTCCTCAGCCTGCCCATGCCCTCCGTTCTCCAGACTGTCTGCCTGGGTGAGAACGGGCTGAACGAGGGCGGCAGACTGCAGGTCGCCGTGGACCTGTCGACCTCGGGCCCGGCCGTCGTTCGCGAGATCGCCGAGGTCTTCGCCCAGTCCGGCAAGACGCTGGTCGATGCACCGGTCAGCGGCGGCGTGCCGGGTGCGGCGGCCGGCACCCTCGCGCTGATGGCGTCCGGACCGAGTGCCGCGCTGGACCGGGTCCGACCGATGTTCGAGGTGCTGGCCAAGGAAATCTTCGTCATGGGCGAAGAGACCGGGCTTGGGCAGACCATGAAGCTGGTCAACAACATGGTCCTGGCGTCCTGTGCCGTCGCCAGCTTCGAGGCGACCGTGTTCGGCGTGAAGGCCGGCCTGTCGGCGGACCGTATGCTGGAGGTGATAAACGTCTCCAGCGGCCGGAACTTCGCCACGATGCAGAAGATGCCGAACTCGGTGCTGCCGGGCACCTTCCCGCCAGGCTTCGCCACCGAGCTGATGCTGAAGGATGTGAGCCTGGCCGTCGACGAGGCGGAAGGGTTGGGCGCGCGCCTCTGGATGGGCTCGGCCGCCCGCGCGTTCTTTGAGCACGCGGTCTCCCAAGGCTACACGTCCCAGGACTATTCCGAGACGATCAAGATCCTCGAAGACCGGGCCGGTGCGGCGGTCCGCAGCAACTCCTAAAGCGGCCCCAACGCCGCGATCCCACAAAAAAACCCAACGGAGGAAAGACGATGGAAATCGAGACCATGCAGCGTGACGGCGCCCAGATCATGAAGGAGATCATCGGTGACGCCTATTTCGACAAGCGCGCCGCCTCGACCAACGACTTCAACAAGGATCTGCGGGCATTCTCCGAGATCTACTGCTTCGGCGACATCTGGGCGCGCCCCGGGCTGGAGCGCAAGACCCGCAGCCTGCTCTGCCTCAGCATGCTGACCGCGCTCGGCAAGAGCAACGAGCTGGGCCTGCATGTCCGCGGCGCGCTGGCCAACGGCTGCACCGTGGAGGAGATCAAAGAGGTGCTGCTCCAGGCCGCCGTCTATTGCGGCCTGCCCGCAGCGGTAGAGGCCACCCGGGTGGCCGAGGGCGTGCTGCGCGAACTGGGCAAGATCGACTAACGTCGGGCGGCCCATTGTCCCGACCGGACCATGGCCGCCACCTCCTCGCGCACATGGTCATACAGCACCTGCATGGCCGGGGTCATCGGCCGCAGGTCGTTTCGGCAGAGCGAAACGCTCCAGGAGAGATCAAGACCGGTGATCGGCAGGGCCGACACATAGCCGCTGAGCAGTTCCTGGCGCACAGCGGTGAGCGGCAGCAGGCTGAAGCCCTTCCCCTGATGCGCCAGCTCCACCATGAGGCTGAGGGCATCCACCTCGACATAGCGGGCGGGCTGGATGCCGGTGTCCCCGACGATGCTGCGGATCACGTGCGGGACATGCGGGACGATGAAGGGATGCCGGTTCAGTTCCTCCAGGTCGATATGGTCCCGGTCGCGATAGTCCGGCGGACCGATCGCGAACAGGTTCTCCTCCAGGAGTTCCGTCGCGTCGACGATCGTGCTGGGGCGCGGGCCGTACAGGATGGCGAGATCGATCGTACCGCCGAGCAGCCATTCATGCAGGAAGCTGCTGAACCCCTCGACGATCCGTAGAGACACGCCGGGATACTTCTCGGCGAAATGGTCGAGAAAGGGGCCGGCGAGCCGTGCGGCCATCGGCGCCGGCACGCCCAGCGTCACGCTGCCGGTCACGTCCAGACGGGCCTGCTTCCATACGTCGCCCTCCAGGGTCTCCACGTCGGCAAGGATGCGCTTGCACCGCCGGAACAGATGCGCACCCGCATCGGTCAGGGCGACCCCATGGCCGTGCCGGTGGAACAGCTTCGCACCCACCGCCTCCTCGAACCGGCTGATCTGCCGGCTGACTGCCGACTGGGACAGTTTCAGCACCGCGCCGGCCTTACTCAGGCTCCGCTGATCGGCCACGTGCACGAACACCCGCATGTTTTTGAGATCCAAGCTGCCCAATCCCAGGCTCCGACATTAACCGTGTCACAGGCTAGGCTCGAGTTTGCCGGCAAGAAAACCCAAAGCGCGGATGCGGACGCGGTTTCGATGGCGGTCTGACTAAGCCATTCGCCTGGGATGTCGTGGATCTGGCTCTCCGCGGTTCAGTCAACCGATCTTGAAGGCTGTCCGATTGGGTACTCGTGGATGCTGGACCCTCATACCACGTCCGTAAATGTTCGACCCAGAGCGGTCGCTGGCGGACTATGAGCCGCTCGCCTCGAAGCGGTCATTCACGGTCGCAGCGGCGTTCAAGCCAAAGCAGCAGTCTTTCGGGGTGAACGAACAAAATACAGACCCACAGATCGGCTCTTTGAAATCCGTACCAACGAGAGGCAAGTACTAAAGGGCAGTGGTGTTATGGTTGCAGGCAGCCCCGCCCACTGCGCAGAATGGATCGGCCTGCCGCAACAGTCCGAGATCTCCGCGATGAGCACCGTCGATTTCCAGCCGGGGGCCTACCGGTTCGTCCCCGGTGTCTTCCAGTATTCCGCCGGGGTCGCGGCGATGCCGGGCTACGGGATGCGGCGGGTCCAGTTCCGCCGACCGGTGCCGCTCGACGAGGGCTTCGCGCGGATCGAGGCGATCATCACCGCGGCGGGCCGACCCCTCACAGCCGTCTGCGCCTGTGAGCTGCGGTCGCCCGGCCAGTTCTCCGAGGAGGGCTTCCGGGCGTTCAACGAACGCTATGTAGGCACCCTGTCGCGCTGGGGGATCTTCGATGGAACGACCAACCCGGTGGCCCGCAGCAATGTCTGCCCCGAGATCGGCGGCCCGTCCGAACCGTCCTTCCACGCCTTTACTTTCACCGTCGAACGCGCCGAAGAGCACCCGTCCTTCGTGGTCGCCGGCAGCGGCGAATGCCCGGAGGGGCTCGGCAACTACCGCGACCACATCGTACGGCGCGGCGAGCTCAGCCCGGACGCGATCGCCGAGAAGGCGCGTTTCGTGCTCGGCGAGATGGAGCGGCGGCTCGGCGCCCTCGGCGCCGGCTGGGCGGATGTGACGGCGACCCAGATCTATACGATCCACGACATCCACCCGTTCCTGGACAGCGAGATCGTGTCCCGCGGGGCCGCCGCCGGCGGGGTGACGTGGCACTTCAACCGGCCGCCCGTGGTCGATCTCGAATACGAGATGGACTGCCGCGGGGTGCTTGAGGAGATGGTCGACTGACCACGCCTCTTAAGATCGCGGTCGGCGCCTATGACCGCACCCTGCCGCTGATGGCGGGGCTGGTCGGGATCGAGGGTGCCGCGGCCGAGTACGTTACGGCACCGCTGGAGGAGATCTTCGCCCGGGCCTTCGATCAGCAGGCCTATGACGTCACCGAGTTGTCCTTCAGCAACTACCTTTTCCTGACTTCGACCGGCGACTGTCCCTATATCGGCCTGCCGATCTTCCCGTCGCGGGTATTCCGGCACTCCTCGGTCTATCTCCGCACCGACCGCGGGATCCGCGGGCCGCGCGACCTCGCTGGCCGCCTTGTCGGGGTCCGCGAATACTCGATGACGGCGGCCCTGGTAGCGCGCGGCGTGTTGGAGGACGAGTTCGGGATTCGGTCGTCGGAGATCCGGTGGCGCTACGGGCCGGCCTATGCGGGCGATAGCGCGCCGATCGTGCGGGTGATGCCACGCGGGGTCGAGCTGGAGCCGCTGGAGGGTGCTGCCAACCTGTCGGACGCGTTGCGGGACGGAACGCTCGACGCGCTGGTGGCCTACAAGCCGCCGCCGGCCTTCCTGGAGGGGGCCGCCCATGTCCGCCGTCTGTTCGCCGACTATACCGCGGTGGAGGCGGATTACGGCCGCCGCACCGGCATCTTTCCGATCATGCACCTGCTCGGCATGCGCCGCGAGCTCGCCGAGCGCGACCCCGACCTCTGTCTGCGGATCTGCGACGCCTTCGAGGCCGGCCGCCGCTATGCGGTCGCGCGCACCGGCGAGAGCCAGGCCCCCTTCACCAGCCTGCCCTGGGCGCCCGCCGAGGCCGAGCGGGCGCGGGGCGTGCTGGGCGACGATTACTGGTCCTACGGGGTCGGCGCCAACCGGGCCGCGCTTGAGGCCCTGTGCCGGTATTCCCACGCCCAGGGCATCGCCGCCCGGCCGGTCGCGGTCGACGAGCTGTTCGTGCCGGCTACCTTGGCCTGGGAACCCGGCTGACGGGCGCTCTCCCAATCCAGGAAAAGCATTTCCCAAATCCCCATGAAACGGAGTCAAAGAGACTTCATCACACCCTTACGTAGTCCGCCGTATTGCCAGCTCCCCCAGGGCGGTCCTACGCTGTCCAGTGTCGGTAACAGCCGACCGCGAACCCGTCGGCAGCACAAACGATCGACGGGTCAGATAATCGCTCATAAGGGGAGTGAAACATGACCTACCGCACCCGCATCGCCGGCGTCCTCGCCGGCGCCGGCCTGTTGGCCATGGCCGCGCTGCCGGCCACCGCGCAGGAGATCGAACTGCACGGCGCCGTGCAGTTCGACGACAACCATGCCTTCAACAAGGCGCTGCTGAAGTTCGAGGAGCTGACGGCGGCCTGCTACAACAAGCCGATCAAGTTCGTGCTTCACCGCAACAGCGAGCTGGGTCTGGAGAAGGACTACTTCAACTACATGAGTAAGGGCGTATCCGTCGACTACGCGATCGTGTCGCCCTCGCACATGTCGACCTACTCCAAGATGGCCCCGCTGATGGATATGCCGTTCCTGTTCCGCGACCTCGAGCACTGGAACAAGGTGCTCGATCAGGACGGGCTGGCCCCCATCGCCGAGGACGTCAGGGAGAAGGCCGACGTGATCCTGATCGGCTATGCCGGCGGCGGCACCCGCAACCTGATCGTCAAGCGGCCGGTGGAGAACATGGAGGATCTGAAGGATCTGCCGATCCGCGTGATGGGCGCGCCGATCCAGACCCAGATCTTCCAGGCCATCACCGCCGCCCCGACCGTGATCGCCTATTCGGAAGTCTACAACGCCATCCAGACAGGCGTGATCGACGCGGCCGAGAACGAAGCCGCCGGCATCGAGCAGATGAAGTTCTACGAAGTCGGTCCGGACATCTCGCTGACCCAGCACGCGATCACAGTCCGGCCGATCGGGTTCAGCGGCAAGACCTTCGACAGGCTTCCGTCCGACCTCCAGGCCTGCATCATGAGCGCGGGCAAGGCGGCGGGTAAGCACGGTCGCGAGATCGAGTCCTCCCAGGACTCCGAGAAGCTCGCCAAGATGGAGAGCGAAGGCAAGCTAAAGACCCACACCTTCAACGACCGCGCCAAGCTTCTGGAATTGGCCGAGCCGGTGAAGAAGGCCTACGCCGAGGAACTGGGCGCGACTGCGGTGCTCGAGAAGATCAACAGCATCCAATAACCCGGCCCTAAATTAAACCATCCAGGCGGCGAGCGATTGGATCCCCGATCGTTCGCTGCCGGTTGGCGTGCCGTTCGTTCACGAGGCGGGTTGCCCCTGATGACTCCGACACTGACCAAGTTTCTTGACGCGATCGACCGGATCCTGCAGGTCGCGATCACCGTGCTGATTACGTTGCTGATCGTGCCCGTGACCCTGCAGATCCTCGCGCGCTACGTCCCCTTCATCCCGCGCTACATCTGGACCGAGGAAGCCGCCCGGTTCTGCTTCGTGTGGATCATCATGCTCGGCGCCATGATCGCCGTACGCGACGGAAGCCATTTCGACGTCGATGTCCTGCCGACCCCGCGAACCCGGGCCGGCCGAGGTTGGGCCAGGCTTCTGGTCCACACGATCATGGGCGCGCTGGCGCTCTGCTTCGTGTGGTACGGCAAGGAATTCGCCGAGCAGGGGCTGCTGCAATCCTCTGAGATCGCCGAACTGCCGATGATCGCCATCTTCATCGCCTGGCCCCTGGCCGGCGTTGTCTGGACCCTGTTTCTGATCGAGAAGCTCGCAGGCGACATCGCCATGATCCGAGGAAACGACCCTGTGGGAGGTGCCGATGTCGCCGGGTGAGGTTGCCGCCATCCTGTTCGGGACCTTCGGCGTTCTGGTCGTCCTGCGGGTGCCTGTGGCCTTCGCCCTCGGCCTCGCCTGCGTTCCCGTGTTCTTCCTGTCGAACCGGCTGTCGCCCAGCCTGCTGTTCGACCAGATGTTCAGCTCCTACAACTCGTTCGTGCTGCTGGCGGTGCCGTTCTTTCTGCTGGCCGCCAACCTGATGAACTCGGCCGGCATCACCCAGCGGCTGATCGACCTGTCGAAGGCGTTGGTCGGCCATTTGCCGGGTGGACTGGGGCACATCAACGTCACGGTCTCCATGCTGTTCGCCGGAATCTCCGGATCCTCCACCGCCGACGCCGCCGGCATCGGTTCGCTGCTGATCCCGCAGATGAAGAAGCAGGGCTATGATTCCAGCTTCTCGGTGGCGATCACCGCCTGCTCCTCCGTGATGGGCGTGATCATCCCGCCGAGCATCCTGATGGTGGTCTGGGGCGGGCTGATGTCGGTGTCGATCGGCGGACTGTTCCTGGCTGGTGTCCTGCCGGGCATCCTGATCGCCGGGTCGATGATGATGCTGGTCTACTTCTACGCGATCCGGCGTGGCTATCCGGTCTACGCCCGCTCGACCCTGCCCGAGGTCGGCCACGCAATTCTGAATGCAGCTCTGCCGCTGATGACGCCGTTGATCATCGTCGGCGGCATCGTCGGCGGGTTCTTCACCCCGACCGAGGCCTCGGTGGTCGCGGTGCTCTACGCGCTGGTCATCGGCCTGTTCGTGTACCGCACCTTCACCCTGAAGACACTGCCCCGAGTGCTGTACGAAAGTGCCCGGTTCGCCGCGATCTCGCTGTTCTGCATCGGCACCGCCTCGGCCTTCGGCTGGCTCCTGGCGTTCTTCCAAATTCCGAAATCGCTGGTGACGGTGATGGCGGCCTGGGGCACCGGGCCGGTCGAGACGGGGCTGCTGATCGCGGCGGCGTTTCTGATCGTCGGCATGTTCATCGACGCCATCCCGGCGATCATCATCCTCGGCACCGTCCTGTTCCCGGTCGCCCAGGCCGCGGGCATGCACCCGATCCATTTCGCCATCATCGGCGTGGTATCGCTCGCCTTCGGTCTGGTGACGCCGCCCTATGGACTGTGCCTGCTGATCGCCGCTTCAATCGGCAACATAAAACTGGTGCATGCACTCAAGGACGTACTGATCATCCTGCTGCCGATGCTCGGCGTGCTTCTGTTCGTGATCCTGTTCCCGGACGCGATCCTCGCTCTGCCGCGTTGGATCATGCCCCAGTTCGTCGGGTAATCCGTGAACTGCGGCCCCAGTCGCCACGTCCCCTGCTGCAGGAGATCTTCATTGCCGCCGGGAGCGACCCGAAGTGGTCGCTGGCAGTCTGCATGCCGCTCGCCCCGAAGCGGTCATTCGGAAGCTGACGACCGAATTCCTGCCGCAGCGCGCCTAGTCGCGCCTACCGAACCGTCAGGTCGACCCGCGCGACCAGGGATTGGTATGCAGTTTCGATCAGTCCCCAGGTTCGGATGTCGTCCGGCGTCAGGTTGTGCAGGTCCGCCGAACCCGGACGACGAATGCTGAACACGTGGCGAAAGGTCGAGGACGTACTGTTCTCGGGGGAGTCCACGAATATGGCCAAATTCAACTCGTCAGCATAGATATCGGCGTCAAACCACGCGATCGCGCCGTTTCTCAGATATTCGGTGTGTCGAACCTCGGAACGTGCAGGGTCGAAGGCCAACTGCACGGTCTCATTTACCGGAGGCCCGAAGGTTACGCTGAGTGAGTGACTGGCATAGGCTTGGCTCGGCGGCGATCCGGTCTTTATGGTCTGCAGATATCGGCCCATCACGAAACCGCTGCGGCCGCTCGGCATCTGCAGGCGGTACCAGGTCCCGGTATCTGTCCGACCTGTCACCGAGACCTCGCTGCCGGGACTGAGCCGCTCGATGATCTCGGCATCGAGATCGGGTTGACTGCGCAGGTTCACCGCCGTGTCGGCGGTGACGGTCATGGTCTGGTCGAGCGCCCAGATCCCGGATGCGTCCGTCTGAGGCGGAGCAGACACGGCGCTCAGTCTGCTGAGACGCCCGCGGGCGAGGGCCGCATAGATCCCTCCCGGAAAATGCCGCAGATACGCTTCATATTCCGACGCGGCGGCGCTCCATTTGATGCTGTCCCAGAACAGCACCTCACGGTCGGAAGTTGCCGGGCGGAGATTTTTCGCCGGACCGACCGTGAAGACAAAATCGCCTCGGTTGAAGCGGGTGTCGTGGAGCTTACCGTAGAGCGGGGTCTGCGCCGACTGCGTCAGGGTTGTCATGCTTTGTGACATGTAGAGGCCAAGCTCGGACCCTGTGACTAGGCCGTCGTCGTTGAAATCCGCCTCCGAGTTCGCCGAGACCGCCCGCAGGAAATAGTCCTTGAAACTGCCGTCGTCGCGCACCCTCTGCCCTGCGCGGCCCGAGGTAAGGAACTCACGGACCGGCTCGTTGATCCGAGCCAGCGTCTTGGGGTGGACAGCCCCCCGCGCCTCGAAGACGGTGCCGGCGAAACACGCGTCGAAGATCGCAAGCACATGCCGCGCCTGCGCAAGACGAACGAAGGAGCCCAGCATGCGCACGGGCATGGCGGTGAGCAGAAACTGGGGCTTGGCCGAAATCGGCGCGTCACGGGGAACGAGATAGCCTTCACCGTCGATCGTCTCGCCGTGCCCGGCGAACCAAAGCAGCAGCTTGGCATTCGGGTCAGCCCCCTTGATCACAAAGAACTCAAGCATCAACCGATGAAGCTCAGGCCCGGAGACATTGGTCTCAAGCTCGACGTTAAACCCCAGGTTTTTCAGGGCCGCTGAGACCGCGCGGGCATCGGCCACCGCATTGTTCAGCCGGGGCCAAGCATCCGAGTAATCGTCGATGCCGATAATCAGGGCATAGGCTTTGGTGTTGGTGGCGGCCGATGCTTTCGTCGGCGGCACGGCCCCGATCAGACTCAATCCGATCAGTGAGACAAGTGGGAACCACCAGCGCATCCGTAGCATGGGGACCTCCCGATGACCGGGCCACCGTGCCTGACGGCCATCAACTGGATTATCTTGCATGACGATAACCCCACGAGCCGAAGGCGGCAATGACCGGAACACGATGCTGGATTGCCCTCCACATCGAATGGGTGCACTCTAAGCTATGGCAGGGTTCGCAGATTCTCCGTTTCGGAGGTGCGATTGGTAAACTGCGCGACCTATCGACATCTCCTGAGGAACCAATACCTGACACCTGTGTTGGTGGTATTGATCACTCTTGCCCTCGGGTTTGGCCGTCTGGCCGAGGCGAAGGAACCTGTCGCCTTGATTGTGGGGATTGATGGCGCGGGAGCCGACCCGC
Organism: Candidatus Endolissoclinum sp.; assembly: GCA_965228445.1. GTDB lineage: Bacteria > Pseudomonadota > Alphaproteobacteria > Thalassobaculales > Thalassobaculaceae > Thalassobaculum. Next base: position 1,741,617 of record OZ245813.1, read on the forward strand.
AGGTGACACCCTTCACTGAGATTACCGACGGGACGACGCTCCGGTTGGCACCCGAAACCCGGATTACCTTCATGCATTATCAGAGATGCGAGGAGGTGATCGTGGAGAATGGCGTGCTGACCCTGCGTGCCGATACCTTCCGTCTGATCGGGGGCGATATCATCGACCGTTCGATGCGCGGCTGTCCGCCGACCGGCGATACGGTTTCCGAACACGGCCTTGGCGGGGTGCTCTTCAGAGGGCAGTCGGTACTCCAGGTCTCGCCGTCGGGGGTCGTGGTTTTGGCGGGTTCGCGGAGCCGTATGGTGTCCAAGGCCAGAATACGAGCCGAAGAGGACGGATCGGAAACGACAATCCGGGCTATCGGCGGTCTTCTCTATCTTCAGGATCCCGGGAGCGGGTTCCAGATCGGCCGGCAGTACGATGTCGATCTGCTATCCGCGGACAGCACCCAACTCGGCAGCTTCATGATCACGCCGAGCAGGGCGTCCGGAAGTCTCTCGGTGATCCGTGTCGACTGACACTGGGCGCTGGTACGACCGACCCCGAAACGATCTTCTAAAGACATGCGTACTAGCAGGCACCCTGATGCTGATGAGCGGCGGGCTCGGCGCGGTTCTCGCCCCGTTCGGCTGGGGCAACGGCCTGTTCTTTGATCTCGCCGTAGCGCTGAAGACCCCTTCTTCACCACCGCCCGCCGCACATACCGTCGTTATCGCCCTAGACGATCGGAGCCTGGACGCGCCCGAATTAACCGATATCCCACGCCCTCTGATGCAGCCGCGTCTGGCCGAGGTTATAGCGGCGGCAATCGAGGCTGGCGCACGGGTCGTCAGTCTGGATCTTCTCCTGAGCTATTCCGGCAATCGGCTCATAAACGGGCATGATAGGCCATTGCTTGCTGCGCTCTACGCAGGACGCGACCGTATCGTTCTCGGGCGGTCGGCTGGCTCAATGCCGGCTGACCCGTTTGTTGCTGCGCTGGGATTCGGGCCCGGGGATCTGGGGCTGATGGAGCTCGAACCGGATCCGGATGGCATCTACCGCCACGTTTCGACCGGCTCGCCGATCCGCCAGGCTGAGGTTGTCCCAAGTCTGGTCTCGGCGTCGCTAGCGAAGGCCGGGTGGACGATGCCCGATCCGGTGACGCTCGGGCCTGACTGGCCACCCTCCAGTATTCCCGCCTACTCGCTGATCGACATTCTGAGATGCTTCCGGACTGCGCCCGACCAGCTCGTACCGGTGCTCGCGGATCGGCTCGTCTTCGTCGGCACTTGGCTTGACGAGGAAGATCGGAAGAGCACCTCGTCCCGATTTGCGGCCCATCAGGCCCCGGATCTCACCACCCAGTCACGCTCAGGCGAGTGCGGGTTCAGCCTCATTAAACCGATCAAGGTGGCAAAAGGAGGGACGGTCGCCGGCGTCCAGGTCCACGCCATGGCGGCGGAAACCGCGATCACCGGCCGCACCATTATCATTGCGGGACCGCTGTATCGGATCGCCCTGCCGGCACTGCTCGGCGGAGTGGGCGCGCTGATCGGCATGACACTGGCTCCCCGTCTTGCGTTTCCGATAGGCGCCGCCTCGATGGTCGGGCTCTGGTGGCTCTCCGTTCAGCTCCTGGGCGAGCTCATCTGGCTGCCGCCTGTCGCTTCCCTGGTCGCCCTCTTCTGCGGGCCGTTCTTCGCCTATCCGATTCGTTTCCTGCTGGAGCGCGCACGGCGGGGTCGGATCCAGAGAGCCTTGGGCCACTATTTGTCACCCGAGCTAGTAGCCCGTCTGATTGAGGACCCAACGCGCCTGCGCCTCGGCGGCGAGGTCCGCGAATTGACCGTGCTTTTCTGCGATATGCGCGGCTTCACCCAGTTTTCCGAGCAGATGGCCAATCGGCCCGAGAAGTTCGTGCTGATCGTAAACAGGCTGCTGACCGCACTGACCGAGCCGATCCTTCGTAATGGGGGAACGGTGGACAAGTATCTCGGCGATGCAGTCATGGCGTTCTGGAATGCGCCCCTCGACGATCCGCGCCATGCCGAGCACGCGCTGACAGCCGCACTTGAGATGGCGGCCGCCGTTCGGGAGCTGAACACCGTCTTGAAACCCTTGGCCGAAGAGGCGGGAGCACGCGACGTGCACTTCAGGATCGGTATCGGCATCAACACCGGCCCCGCGGTCGTCGGCAACCTGGGATCCGATCACCGCTTCGACTACACAGCAATCGGTGACTCGGTGAATGTGGCGTCCCGGCTGGAGGTGCTGTGCAAGACTTACGGCGTGGACATCATCGCCAACGAGAACGTGGTGAACCGGTCGCCAGGGTTTGCTGCCCTGTCGCTGGGCAGCACGCCGGTGCGTGGTCGAAGCAGGGTGGAGCGGATCTATGTGGTCATTGGGGATCCAACGGTCGCTCGGTCGCAGCGCTTCCAGTCGCTTCGGCAACGGCATCAGGCCCTAGTGCAAGCCGATCCGATGGCGACGCCCCATCAGACGGCCGACGCCGCAGCGGAGCTCACTCGAGAACTGCCGTCCCTCGCAACCTTCTACGATCGGTACGCGATGCGAGATGCCAGAACGCCATAGAGACCGCCCGTCGGTTTGGCTTTTGTGCGGTTCTAGATCGCGATACGGCGTTCCCGGCCACCTTGCCTGTCGAGAAGATACTGCCGACCGATATCTTTGAGAGAGGCCAAAGGCGCTTTCAGCGCGACGGACCGCTCTGGCGCTTCAACCACGCTCGCGTTGCTGCAGTCCTGGATGATATTTGCTGAGAGAGGGCACTCAGGGTGACAGATCGAGCATTTCAACAGTTGACCCCTCGCTTCCATTCCCACGTCGCCCGGCGAGCTTCGACCCATAGCGGTCGTGCAACGCCTCAGTGTAGTTCGACTCCAACCGGACGTTCGCTCGCGCTGAATATTCTGGTTGGAGTCGCCCCTCACCGTCTGATCGCCAGCGTTTCGCCTTCCTCCAGAGTGATAAATCGGTCAGGGGAGATACCGCGTTGGGCCAGCGCCTCCGCCAGCTCGGCCTCGGGGGCGCCGAAGGCTTCGGAGGCCAGTTGGAACGTGCCGTGGTGCATGCCGATGCTCAGGCCGGCCTTCAGGTCCGTGTGAGCCAGCACGGCGTCGGCCGGATCCATATGGATCGCCTTCATGAAGAACCGGGGGGCATAGGCACCGATGCCTAGGAGGGCGATATCCGGCGCACCGAGGCGCTGGCGGATATCCGCGTAGTGGGTGGAGTACCCGCTGTCGCCGCCGAAGTAGACGCTGTTTTCACCGCTCCGGATGAAGTAGCTGCCCCATAGGCTCTTGTCTCGGTCCAGCAGCCCCCTGGCTGACGAGTGTTGGGCCGGCGCGAAGGTGATCGTGGTGTCGTCGCCGGTCTCCATGCTCTGCCACCAGTCCATCTCGTGAACTTCCCCGACGCCGATCGACTCCAGAAGCTTCCGGTCGCCGAGCGGGGCCAGGACCGTTGGCGAGAACCGACGCTCCAGCTCTTTCAACGTAGCGAGATCCAGATGGTCGTAGTGGTTATGGCTGATCACCACGACATCGATCCGGGGAAGATCCTCCAAAGGAATCCCGGGCGCGCGGACCCGCTTCGGGCCGACCCAACTCAGCGGGCTGACGCGGGTCGACCAGACCGGGTCGGTGAGAATGTTCAGGCCATGGAACTGGATCAAGAACGTGACGTGGTTCACGAAGGTCAGCGCCAGGTCGCCCGGCGCGACCGGTTCGTCCACTCTGGGGCTGCCCAGATTTTCAACCGAGTCCGGCCAGTCCGGCCGCCCCTCTTTCATCATCCGGTAGATATCGGCGAGACCGGGAGAGAACTGGTCGGTGAGAGTGGGATTGAAGAACTTCCTGCCGTCGAAGTGATCCGACACGTTTTGCTCCGCCAGTGACACGCTGCTGAGACACGCGAACACGCAGGTGACCGTCAGGCCGAGCCAGCGTCTTTTTCTCATGGGCCGGTCCGCCTGTGTTGATGCGATCCAATGCCGACGCAACCCGAGCACCCAGGGTGCGGGATGCCGCAGGGAACCGAGCCATACACATCCAGGGGCTTCAGCGGTTTTAAGTGTTCTTAAAAGATATGTCTGGCAGATGAGAACCGCGCCTGCCCGCAACAAAATTAAATATTTGAAGAGATGACGCCCCCTTGACCCGGGGGCAGATTACGGCGATGCGAGAGACGTTCCACAGCGAAGATGCCCCGACTACGCCGCACCCCGGCGCCGGTCGCCATGTCCTGATGGTCGAGGACGACCCGGAGATTTCGGAGATGATGGCCGATGTCCTGCGCGACAACGGCTTCAGGGTTTCCTGCGCGTCATCCGGGATCGACATGGAAACGATCCTGAGCCGGGAGGCGGTCGATCTGCTGGTGCTGGACATCATGCTGCCGGGCGAAGATGGGCTCAGCATCTGCCAGCGGCTGCGGGCGAGGTCAGGTATCCCGATCATCATGCTGACGGCGCGGCGGTCGGATATCGACCGGATCGTCGGCCTGGAGATCGGGGCGGACGACTACGTCACCAAACCGTTCAATTCACGCGAGCTCGTCGCCCGCATCCGGGCGCTGCTGCGGCGGTCGCAGACCGGGACAAGCGTCGCAAAGCCGCGCAGCCGTCCCCTGGAATTCGCCGGGTGGAGGATCGATCTCGCCGGTCGGCAGCTCTACGATCCCGACGGCGTCCAGGTCGCCCTCACCAGCGTCGAATTCGATCTGCTGGCCGCCTTCTGTCAGAGTTCCGGGGACGTGCTCTCCCGCGAACAATTGATCGAACTGACCCATGGCAGAACGAGCGGCCCGATCGAGCGCAGCGTCGATGTGCATGTGAGCCGGATCCGCCAGAAGATCGAAGCCGAACCGCGCGATCCGCGCTTCATCAAGACCGTGCGCCTGGCCGGCTATGTCTTCACCCCGACGGTGCGAGAGGTATGACCGGCCTGTTCCGACGGCTGCTGCCGCGCAGCATCACCGCCCAGATCACGCTGATCGTCACGGTGTCGGTGATCCTGGGCGTCGTTCTGGTCGTCGGTGTGATCATCGCCTTCTTCGACACCGGCTCTCACACCAAGCCACCGGTTGTCACGGCGCGGATTGCGACCGCCGCGCTGATGGTCGAGGCCGCAGGGACCGACGAGGCAGCATCGGCGATCGTGGCCGGCGCCCGCGCGACCGGCATCAAGGTCAGGCGGGTTACGCTCGGCGACCTGGAGCTCTTGAGCGATCCCGTGCCGATACCGATCGCGAACACACTGCTTGCGGAGAAGCTGGAATCGATCTGGGGCGTCGAAGTTCTGGAGAACGCGCATCTTCCGGGCAGCACGGCAGAACTGCTGGTCGTGAACGTCGGCAAAAACGGCGTGCTGCTCTTCGATGTCGGCGAGGAGACGAGCCTGTGGCACTACATCCTGCCGCCGACCATGCTCACCCTGGCGATCGTCCTCGTCTTCGTCACCCTGCTTTCGGTCTACGCGGTGTGCTGGATCATCGCCCCGCTACGGGCCCTTGCCGAGGCCGCGCACTCCTTCGGCCGGTCTCCGGACCAGGAGATCAGCCTGAACCGGGGCGGTCCTCTTGAGATCACGCGCGTCGCCGACGCCGTTCACGAGATGCGGGTCCGCATCAGAACGCTGATCGAGAACCGGACGCGCATGCTCACCGCGATCAGTCACGACCTCTACACGCCGCTGACCCGGCTCGGCCTGCGGGCCGAACGCATCACGGACGAGGGGCTGCGCAAGGGCATTACCCACGAAGTCGGGCAGATCACCCGCATGCTCGACGAGACCCTGGACTATCTGCGTGAGGACATCCGGTCCGAGGCTACCTCGCGCGTCGATCTTCCGAGCGTCCTGCAGACGGTCTGCGCCGAGTTCGCCGATGTCGGCCACGCCGTCTCCTACGAGGGGCCGGCGCGATTGACGTGGAACTGCCGGGCCGGGGTCATGACCCGCGCGGTCAGCAACATCGTCGACAATGCCGTCAAACACGGTTCCACGGTCGTGTCGTCCTGCGCTCCTGCCAGAACAGCACGGTCGAGATCGACGTCGCCGACGATGGGCCCGGGATCTCCAAGACCATGCGCGACCAGGTCTTCGATCCCTTCGTCAAGGGCGACGAGGCCCGCAGCCCGACGAAGCGCAGCGGCTTCGGCCTGGGACTGTCGATCGCCCGCGATGTGGTGCGAGGACATGGCGGCGAAATCGCCCTGCTGGACCGTTCGCCAAACGGCCTTATCGTCCGGTTGACGCTGCCCGGCACCCCGGACAGTCCCGCATAACAAAGAGCTGTCTGGTCATGGCGACAGGCCCGTTGGCCGGCCTGGTGCCGGCGAAATATCTCTTAACATCACGTAAAACACAGTAGCGCGAAAGCCCCTTACCGTCCGGTGCATCGTATTGTGCACCTATGGGGCTCCGCTCATGTCTGTATCGTCCGTCGCCGACGTGTCGTCCAACCTTCGGGGATTTGTCGCCCGCGAACGCCTGCCCGTCAGTCTCTTTCTGGTTGGCGCGACCTTCTGCCTGACCGCCTATCTGTGCCTGGCGGCCTCGCCGGCCTGGTCGCAGACCACGGGCACGTCGCCGCAAGCCTCTACATCGACAGTCGATCAGGGACCGTCGAAGGCAGACGGGAACTGGAAGGCTACCTTGGGCGCCGGCGTGAGCTATCGGCCCGAGTACGAAGGCGGCGACGAGTTGGCCCCCTCGCCGATCCCGCTGGTGGATATCACCTGGAAGGACCGGGTCTTCCTCAACACCCGTCAGGGCCTGGGCGCCTATGCGATCCGGACGGATCGGTTCCGGCTGGGCGGCTCTCTCGGCTATTCGATGGGACGTGACGAGGACGATGCCGACGCGCTGGAAGGGCTGGGCGATATCGACCCGGCGGCCCAGGTCCACCTGTTCGGCTCCTATTCCTTCGGCATGGTACGGCTGCACGCCGATCTCTCCCAGGATCTCGGGGGCAGCGACGGGCTGCAGTTCGAGCCCGGGGCCACGGTCATTTATCCGGTATCCAAGAGCCTGACGCTCTCCGCCGGTGTCTCCGCCACCTGGGCGAGCGACGATTACATGCAGGCCTATTTCGGCGTCTCGCCCGCCCAGTCCCTGAGCTCCGGCCTGGATACCTACAGCGCAGAGGCCGGGTTCAAGCGGGCCGACCTCAACATCGGCGCGACCTGGGCCATGAACGAGCGCTGGTTCACCCGGGCCAATCTCGGCTTCGGCTACCTGCTCGGCGACGCGGCGGACAGTCCGATCACCCAGGACGAGTTCCAGCCATCCGTGAGCCTCTTCGTCGGCTATAAGTTCTGAGCGGCGTCGGGATGCGGAAAATGAGGACCGTCGCGGCTGCTGTAGTGGCCTGTACAGCGTTGCTCGTCCCGACCGGGCCCTCGTTCGCCGAGGAAGCGGAGGCCGGGACCGTCAGCCTGCTGCTCGAAAACGACCTCTTCTATGGGCTGGACCGCGATTACACGAACGGGGTCCAGATCTCCTGGACCTCCGGCCGCGACCAAGCCCCCGATTGGGCGCTGCGGGCGGCGCGGACGATCCCGTTCTTTCCCGGGCGCGGCGAGGTTCGGGCCAGTTACGCGCTCGGCCAGAACATGTACACGCCGGCCGACATCACCCTGGAGAACCCGCCGCTCACCGACCGCCCCTATGCCGGATGGCTCTACGGGTCGATCGGCCTGGTGGCGCAGACGGAGTCTCGGCTCGACCAGTTGAACCTTCAGATCGGTGTCGTCGGTCCCGCGGCACTGGCCGGGGAGACCCAGAGCCTGGTCCACGAGATCGTAGGTTCGGACGACCCGCAGGGATGGGACACCCAGCTCCACAACGAACCAGGCGTGGTGCTGACCTACCAGCGAAGCTGGCGCGCCTTCGTGTCCGGGTCGAGCCACGGCTTCGGGTTCGACGCCACGACGCATGTGGGCGGCTCGCTCGGCAACGTGTTCACCTACGCGAATGCCGGTGCCACGTTCCGCCTGGGCTGGAACCTGCCGGACGATTACGGACCGCCGCGCATCCAGCCGAGCCTGCCAGGGTCGGGCTATTTCGAGGCGCAGGACCGGCTCGGGATCTATCTGTTCGCCGGTCTGGACGGTCGTGCGGTGGGGCGGAACATCTTCCTGGACGGCAACACCTGGCGCGACAGCCGCAGCGTGGACAAGGAGCTGTTCGTCGGCGACGCGCAGGTCGGCATCGCGGTGACCTACGGCACGGCGCGGCTCGCCTATACCCACGTCTTTCGCACGCCGGAATACGAGGGACAGGAAGACGCCGACGAGTTCGGCGCGGTGAGCCTCTCCTTCCGCTTCTAGCGTGCTGCCCCGGATACCGGGCAGCGCATCCGCACGCAGTACCGCAAGCTCACACAGCAGATCACATGGCAGATGCCTCCATCACCCAGGCCGCCCAATCGGGCGCCCGACCCCGACACCCGTTGGCCCCGTGGGGTTGGCTGGCCATAACGCTGCCGATGGTCTTCGGCGGGGTAGATGCCGCATCGGCTCAGACCCAGCCCGCACCTGCATCCGAGCGGGAAGTGACACCGTCGATGACCGTCACGGCCACGCTGCCGGACCAGGTCCAGTGGCCGAAGACAGTGTCCGCCTTCGGCACGGTCGCGGCATGGCAGGAAGCCAGCATCAGCGCCCAGATCGGCGGCTACCAGCTTGTCGAGGTCGCAGTGAACGTCGGCGACCACGTCCACAAGGGCGACGTTCTCGCCCGGCTCGACGCATCGCTGCTTCGGGCCGAAGAAGAGCAGCTACTTGCAAGCTACGAGCAGAGCCAGGCCAACCAGAAACGCGCCCTCAGGCTGAAGGCGAGCAGCGCAATCAGCGAGCGCGACGCGCTCGATTACATCACCCAGGCGAAAACCGATTCAGCAGCCCTCGCTCTGAAGCGGCTCCAGATCGGCTACACCGAGGTTCGCGCCCCCGACGACGGGACGATCAGCGCCCGCTACGCGACGTTGGGCGCGGTGGTGCCGGTGGGCGAGGAGCTGTTTCGCATGATCCGTCAGGATCGCCTGGAGTGGCGGGGCGAACTCACGGCCGAGCAACTGCTCAAGGTCCAACCCGGCCAGACAGTATCCCTCGAATTGCCCGATGCCAGCGTGGCAACGGCGACTGTCCGACAGCTTGCCCCCTCGCTGGACAACGAAACCCGTCTCGCCACGGTTTACGCAGATATCCAGCAGGGAAGCCATGCGCGTGCCGGGATGTATGCCTCCGGCGCGGTGCATCTGGGCGACACGGCGGCGCTGATCGTGCCGGCCGAGAGCGCCATCATCCGAGACGGACGCAGCTTTGTGCCGGTGCTGACCGGTGATGACCCGACGGCAACGGTGACCCTGCGCCCGGTCGTGATCGGCCGGCGCCTGGGCGCAAGCGTGGAGGTGACGGACGGCCTTGCCCCAGACGAGCGGGTCGCGGTCGAGGGCGCGGGTTTCCTGAACGATCGCGACGTCGTCAGGGTCGTCCCGGCGACCGGTGACCGGGGAGCCCACCGCCAATGAACTTTGCCACCTGGTCCATCCACAATCCTATCCCCGCGATTCTGCTGTTCGCGCTCATGACCCTTGCCGGCGTCTGGGGCTTTCACCGCCTTCCGACCCAGGACCTGCCCGATCTCGAACTTCCCATGATCACCGTGACCTTGAGCCTGCGGGGTGCCGCACCGGCCCAGCTCGAGACGGAAGTCGCCCGCAAGGTGGAGGACGCGCTGGCGCCGCTCAACGGCCTGCGGCACCTGCGGACCTCGATCACGGACGGGGCGGTGTCCATTCAGGTCGAGTTCACCCTGGAAAAACCCCTGTCCGACGCGCTGATCGAGACCAAGAACGCGGTGGACGGCATCCGCTCCGATCTGCCCTCCGACCTGCTGCCACCGACCGTGAGTGCCAGCAGGAGTGTCGGCAGTCCGGTGCTGACCTTCGCGGTGTCCTCCTCGCGCCTGGATGAGGAACGGCTGTCCTGGTTCGTCGACGATACCATCGCGAAGACGGTGTTCGCGGTTCCCGGTGTCGGCCGCTTCGAGCGCTTGGGCGGCGTCCAGCGCGAGGTGATCGTCGAGGTCGACCCGGTCCGCATGGCCGGGCTGGGCATCACTGCCGCGGAGGTGTCCCGCGCGCTGCAGCAGATGCAGCAGGAGGCCTCCGGCGGCCGCGGGCAGGTCGGCGGCGAGGAACAATCCGTGCGGATCCTGGCGACCGTGCAGCGTGCAGAGGAGTTGGCGGGCCTACAGCTCACCGCCGGCAACGGGCGAAGCTTCCGGCTGGACCAGATCGCCACCGTGTCCGACGGCATAGCGGAGCGCAGCCAGGCGGCACTCCTGGACGGCAAGCCCGTGGTCGGGTTCGAGATCTACCGCGCCCGCGGCTATGACGAGGTCCGCATAGCCGAGCGCGTGCAGGAGGTTCTGGACGGGCTGCAGCACGACGATCCGTCACTGTCCCTCACCCCGATCTCCGGCTCCGTCGGCCACACCCTCGAACAGTATGAGGGATCGATGGCGATGCTCTACGAGGGCGCGATCCTGGCCGTCATCGTCGTGTGGTGCTTCCTGCGCGACTGGCGGGCCACCATCATCTCGGCCGCCGCCATGCCCCTGTCCATCCTGCCGGCCTTCGCCGCCATGGCCTGGCTCGATTTCTCGCTCAACACGGTGACGCTCCTGGCGCTCGCCGTGATCGTCGGCATCCTCGTCGACGACGCCATCGTGGAGATCGAGAACATCGAGCGTCATCGGCAGATGGGCAAGCCGATCAAGCAGGCGGCCGAGGAAGCGGTATCGGAGATCGCGCTCGCGGTCATCGCCACGACGATGACCCTGGTCGTCGTCTTCCTTCCGACCGCCTTCATGGGCGGCATTCCGGGCATGCTGTTCAAGCAGTTCGGATGGACCGCCGTGATCGCCGTGGTCGTCTCGCTGCTCGTGGCGCGGCTGCTTACGCCGATGATGGCCGCCTACTTCCTGAAGCCGCAGCCTGCCGTCGTCCATCCGGACGGCTGGATCATGCGCAGTTACATGGCGACGGCCCGATGGTGTCTCGTCCATCGCAAGACGACGATGCTGGGCGCCACTGTGTTTCTGGCAGGCTCCCTCGCCCTTGTACCCTTCCTGCAGACTGGTCTGATCCCGCCGTCGGATGAGGGATTCACCACGGTGAGCGTCGAACTGCCGCCCGCCAGCTCGCTCGAGGACACGCTGCGCGTCTCGGAGACTGTGCGGTACGCCCTGCAGGACGTGGCCGGCATCGACCATGTCTTCGCGGTGGTCGGCAACAGCCAGCGCACGGGACCGGGCAACAGCCAGGCCGGAGAGGTGCGCCGGGCCTCGATCACCCTGGCCCTGGCGCCCACCGACGAGCGGGAGCCCCAACAGGCGATCGAGCGCGTGGTCAGGACCCGGTTGCTCGACGTCCCGGGCGCGCGGTTCGCCCTGGGCGGCGGTGGACCGGGGGAGAAGCTCCAGATCATCCTGGCGAGCGCCAATACGGCCGCGCTCACGGCCAGTGCGCGGGCCCTGGAACGCGACCTGCGCGGCGTGGCGGGTCTGTCGAACATCACCTCCACGGCAAGCCTGGAACGCCCCGAGATCATTGTCCGGCCCAATGTGAAGCGAGCCGCCGAGCTCGGCGTGACATCCGCCGAGCTTGCCGAGACGGTCCGGATCGCCACCAGCGGCGATTTCGATCCGCAGGTCGCCCGGCTCAATCTCGACAACCGCCAGATCTACATCCGAACCCGCATTCCCGACGCCGCACGCCGGGACATGGATGCCCTGTCGAACCTCCGGGTGGCGGGACACGGCGGTCTGATCCCGCTGTCCAGCGTAGCCAGCTTGTCGGTCGAGAGCGGTCCGACACAGATCGACCGGTTCGACCGGGTGCGCAATGTGACCATCACGGCCGATCTGGGCGGCACTGCCCTCGGGACCGCCCAGGCCGCCGTCGAAGAGCTCCCCGCGGTCAAGGCGCTGCCGTCGAGCGTGAAACGGATCGAAGCCGGCGACGCCGAAATCGCCGGCGAGCTGATCTCCGGCTTCCTGATGGCGATCGTGACCGGCGTGCTCTGCGTGTTCTGCGTACTGGTCCTCTTGTTCAAGGACTTCCTGCAGCCCTTCACCATCCTGTCGGCCATCCCCCTGTCGGTCGGCGGCGCCTTCATCGCCCTGCTTCTGGCCAACAGCGAGCTCAACCTGCCGGCCATGATCGGCTTCGTCATGCTCATGGGCATCGTCACCAAGAACTCGATCCTGCTGGTGGACTACGCGATCATGGGCCGGGAGAACGACCGCCTGTCGTTGTTCGAGGCCTTGTTGGACGCCTGTCACAAACGCGCCCGTCCGATCGTCATGACCACGGTGGCGATGGTGGCTGGAATGATGCCGATCGCGCTGGGCATCGGCGCCGACTCAGGTTTCCGCCAGTCGATGGCGTACGCCGTCATCGGCGGTCTGCTGACCTCGACGATGCTCAGCCTGCTCGTCGTGCCGGTGGTCTTCTCTTATGTGGACGATGTCGAGCGGCTGCTCGGCCGACTGTTCGCCAAGAACGCCCATCCGGCCGACGCGGGCCGGCACGGGCACCTGGAGAGCTAACCCTTGCTATAGAACCGCTTCTCCCAGGCCTTCTGGTTCTCCATCCCTTCGCGGATGAAAGGGGTGAAGACGGCGAGGTTCAGCAACAGCCAGTTCAGCACGCGCGCGCGGAACCGCAACGGCTTCACGAAGTCGACGAACAGGACGACCCGTGTCCGGTCGGTCACGTCCAGGCCTCATGCCGATAGGCGTCGTCGAAGATCAGAGCCTTACCCTCGCGCCATTGGCAGATCTGCTCGTCGACCTGGATCGCCAAGTCGTCGGCCGGCGCGTCAGGTACGATCAACCCGAGATGAAGCCTCAGCACGCCGTTATAGGGGCTGCGATGGGCCGGCAGGTGCTTGCCCGGCTCGAAGATCGAGAACATCGCAGTCTTCAGCCCGGGGATCCGCTGCACGATCCGACAAGTCTCCGGGCATTGGCGGATATTAGGCTCCGAGGAGACCCCGTAGCCGGTGAGAAAGAACGTCTTCCACCCGCTGTCCTGGCTGATCGTGCGGACATCGGTGGACAGCTCATGGAAGCCCGGCAGATCCGCCTGCCGATCCAGCACGCGCGCCAGCTCGGCGCAGATGAGCGGCCATGAGTTCCAACAAAACGCGATCGACTTGTTGACGATACGCATTCCGAAATTTGTGTGGGCTTCGTTAGTAGTGCTACCTGCTACACAGAAACCGTCTCCGTGGAGGAATGGCTCCTGGGTAGACGGCGCCGGCTGGTCTTGGACCAACGTCGGTTCAATCCGCTTACCGCCCGCCTTTCGAGGGTCTTTGCGCTTCGACGGCGGGTGCCCGATTGCACTCTCGCACCGCGATCGACGCGGATGAAAAAAGAGGCAAAAACGAGACTCGAACTTTTCCGGTCGCAGAGCCGGACTTCCCTGAAAAAGTACTTCAATCAATTCAGTGGCTTGAGTGGTGGGCGCGGCTGGGATTGAACCAGCGACCCCTACGATGTCAACGTAGTGCTCTCCCGCTGAGCTACGCGCCCACTGTGCCGGGTGGTCTGGCCCCGTGGAGGGGCCGGTCGGCGGCGGCACTGACGGGAACTCCGTGCCGCGAGCGGCTGGTCTTAAAGCCCCACCGAGAGCTTGGCAACCCTAATTTCACATCCCCGCCGCACGCCCCGCCAGACCGGCGTTTTCACAGGGCGGACACGCCGCCGGCGGCAGCGTTGACGGGCTCCCTCCAAGACCGAACCGCCGCTGTTTCGTTCTCCCCCTGACCCGGCCTGCCCCGGGGGGAAGCCACCAGGTGCCGAACCATCCGCGACGACCGATCCGATGCCACCACCTCGCCACCGCGACCGGCTCGCGACTGACCCGCCGGCCGGGGCGGCGCGCCAGGTCGCCCCGTTCGCCGGCCTTCCTGTTGACCTGTCGGCAGGGAGGTCAACCGGTCCTCCGTTCGCCACCAGCCCGCCGTACCGGCCACACGGGCGCCCTCGACCGCCCCCCCTGCTGCGCCGGCGCGCGGCGTTTCGGCCCCGGCCGCCACGCTCAAACCGGTGACAGCGACGCCGGGTTGCTCTATCTCAAGAGGATGGACGAGCGTGCCGACAGCCTGCCCGAACCCGCTGACACCGGCATGCCGGCGAGCACGGTCGCATCCGACGCGCCGCCCGACACGCCCGGCCCGGGCGTCGCCGCCGCGCTCTCGACCGACCCGTCCGGTCCGCCACCTTCGCCGCATGCCCCGCCATCGGCCCCACGGCGGCTGGTGTCCCAGGCAGCGTCGCAGCTCTCCGAGCGCCCCACCCGGCCGGTCCCGGCCCATGCCCGGGCCACCGGCGCGGCACACCGACCCGCGCCGGATACCGGCCCGACCGACAGCGCCCTGCCGCCGCCGGTCACGGTGCGGCGTCCGGTGCGCCAGACCCTGCCGATCGTCGTCTCCTCGCCGCATTCCGGCCGGCACTACCCGGACGACCTGCTGACCCGCACCGGGCTCGACGAACGCACCCTGCGGTCCAGCGAGGACAGTTTCGTGGACGAGCTGTTCGCCGCCGCCCCGGAACTCGGCGCGCCGCTGGTCGCGGCCACCTTCCCGCGGGTCTATGTGGACGCCAACCGCGAGCCCTACGAGCTCGACCCGGCGATGTTCTCGGATCCGCTGCCGGATTACGTGACCACCCGCAACGCCCGGATCGCGGCCGGGCTCGGCACCATCGCCCGGGTCGTCTCGAACGCGGTGCCGGTCTATGCCGGCAAGCTGGCCTTCGACGACGCGGTGCACCGGATCGAGGGCTACTGGCGGCCCTATCACACCGCCCTGACCGAGGCGATCGAGGAGACCCGCAGCCGCTTCGGCTTCTGCATCCTGGTGGACGCCCATTCCATGCCGTCCAACGTGCAGACCATCGGCGCCGACGGCCGCTCCTATCCGGTCGGCGACATCGTGCTGGGCGACTGCCACGGGACGAGCTGCTCACCGGTCATGACCAGCCGGGTCGAGCGGCTGCTCGGCCACCAGGGCTACCGGGTCCGGCGCAACACGCCCTATGCCGGAGGCTACGTAACCCGGCATTACGGCCGACCCGACCTCGGCATCCACGCCCTGCAGATCGAGGTGAAGCGCGGCCTGTACATGGACGAGCGCAGGCTGGAGCGCACCTCCGGGCTGCCGCGGCTGGCCGCAGACATGCGCCGGGCGATCGCCGGGCTGGCCAGCTTCGACCCGCGGCGACCGCTCGGCGACGCCGATTGAGGCGCCGTACCGACGGAACTGGCATGCCGCTTGCTTGATCTCCGGCAAAGGAGATCCGTGATGCCGTTCGCCAAAGCCCTGCCCGTTCTGACCGCGCTCGCCGTCCTGCTGATCCCGGCCCTGTCCGGACCGGCGCAGGCGGCACCCGCCGCCCCGGTGACCCCCGAGGCGCACGGGCTCTGCGTGGCCGCGACCCGTCAGGCCGAGATCGATAACCGCCTGCCGCCGCACCTGCTGGCGGCGATCTCCCTGGCCGAGACGGGGCGCTGGAGCCCCGAGCACAAGGCAAGCTTTTCCTGGCCCTGGACGGTGATGGCGGAGGGCATCGGGCGATATCTGCCGAGCAAGGCGGCGGCGATTGCCGAGGTGAAACGGCTGCAGGCGCGCGGCATCACCAACATCGATGTCGGCTGCATGCAGATCAACCTGTATTACCATGGCGACGCGTTCCGCGACCTGGAACACGCCTTCGATCCGGGCGCCAATGCGGAATACGCCGCCGCCTTCCTGGCCGACCTGAACGAGACCACCCGGTCCTGGACCAAGGCGGTGGCCTACTACCATTCCCGCGACGAGGAGCGCGGTCCGTATTACCAGAAGAAGGTCTACGACCTGTGGTACGGCCAGCGCGAGCATCTGGTCGCCAGCGCCGCCGGCCGGCCGTTCGTGCACAGCGCGGTGGCCCAGCAGCGCATGGCGGAGCGCGAGGCGATGATGAAGGAGCGCGAGCGCCAGGCCGAACTGCAGCGGGTGCGCGCCGCGGCCCGGGCGGCGAACGTCGCCTTCCTGCAGCGCCAGGCGGCCCTCACCGAGGCGCGGATGATGTCGGAGTTCGAGGCCCGCAAGGCTCAGGCCCTGGCCGCCTTCCGCGAACGCAAGGCCAAGCGCGAGGCGGCCCAACAGGGCGGCTGACGGGTGGGTTCGAGAACCGCCCTTCCATATCTGCCCCCCCACTCGCACTCCCCGGATTTATTCCGGGGTGAGGCATCGGTTCGAACGGGCGTTGGGGTGCGGTGTGACCTGGGCCTCGCCCCGGAATGAATCCGGGGCGTGAAGAGGTGGAGGAGCAGCCCCCCCGCATACGGAAACGGGCGGCATTCCTATCGCCTGCCGACGCAAGATGCGCCTGTGAAACTGCTCCGCCCTACGCCCGCAGCATCTCGTTGTCGGGGTCGTAGGGGCTTTCCGGGACGATGCGGGCCGGGCGGAGGTCGCCCATCAGGCGCACCTGGCACTCCCGGCCGATCTCGGCGAACTCGGTCTTCACATAGCCCAGCATCAGCGACTTCTTCACGTGATGGCCGTAGCCGCCCGCCGTGCCGCGGCCGACCACCTGGCCGTCCATGAAGACCGGCTCGTTGCCGAAGCTGTCGGCGTCCCCGGCGTCGATCTCGATGGTGCAGTAGGTGTTCGGCACGCCCGCCTCCTGCTGGCGGGTCAACGCGTCGCGGCCGACGAAATCGCCCTTGTTCAGCCGCACGAAGCGGTTCAGCCCGGCCTCCAGCGCCGAGTTCTCGGCGTTCAGGTCGGTGCCCCAGAGCCGGTAGCTCTTCTCCAGACGCATGCTGTCCATGGCGCGCATGCCGACCAGGCCGATATCGAACTCGCGGCCCGCCTCCATGATCGCGTCGTACAGGTGGGCCTGGTACTCGATCGGGTGGTGCAGTTCCCAGCCGAGCGAGCCGACGAAATTGACCCGAAGCGCGCGCACGTTCGGACACCAGCCGACCGGGATGTCCTGCACGGTCAGCCAGGGGAAGGCCTCGTTGCTGACGTCGGCATCGGCCAGCTTTTCCAGCACCCTGCGGGCCATCGGGCCGGCCAGCACCAGCACGCCGTACTGGGTGGTCAGGTCGGAGAGGATGACCGAGCCGTCGCGCGGCAGCTGCTTGGTCAGGAAGTCCCAGTCGTAGTCGTGACCGGCACCCGGGCCGACCAGGTAGAACCGCTCGCCGTACAGCCCGTCGGGCAGGCGCGAGATGGTGAATTCCGAGCGGATCGAGCCCGAGGGGTTCAGCGCGTGGCTGAGGCTCATGCGGCCGATCTTCTTCGGGATGACGTTGGCGACCATGTGGTCGAGCCAGGCCCGCGCGCCGGGACCCTCGACCATGTACTTGGCGAAGGAGGACAGCTCCAGCAGGCCGACCCGCTCGCGCATAGCCGCCACCTCGTTGCCGACATGGCCGAACCAGTTGGACCGGCGGAAGGAGTACTCGTCCTTGCGGGCCACCCCCTCCGGCGCGAACCAGTTCGGGCGCTCCCAGCCGAAGCGGGCGCCCCAGACCGCACCGGCGGCGTCCAGCCGGCCGTGGATCGGCACCGTCTTGGCCGGACGGCCGGCCTCCCGCTCCTCCATCGGGAAGTGATTGACGAAGACGTGCTCGTACGCCTCCTCGTTCTTGATCTTGGCGAAGTTCTTGGAGACCACGCCGAACCGCCGGGGATCGACGCCGATCATGTCGACCGAGGGTTCTCCGTCGACGATCCAGTTGGCGAGCTGCCAGCCGGCACCGCCGGCCGCGGTCACGCCGAAGCTGTGGCCTTCCGACAGCCAGAAATTCGGCAGGCCGAAGGCCGGGCCGACCATCGGGTTGCCGTCCGGCGTGTAGGAGATCGGGCCGTTGACGATGTCCTTGATGCCGGCGCTTTCGAAGGACGGAACCCGGTTCAGGCAGGCCTCAACATGCGGCATCAGCCGTTCCAGCTCGCCCGGGAACAGGTCCTTTTCGAAGGTGGACGGCACGCCGTCGACGAAACAGGCCGGGGCGAACCGCTCGTACGGGCCGAGGATCCAGCCCATCCGCTCCTCGCGGAAATAGTACTGGCTGTCCGACTCGCGCAGCACCGGCAGCTCCGGATTCCCGGCCTCGCGGTATTCCTTCAGGGTCGGGTCGACATCGGTGACGATGTACTGGTGCTCGACGGGAATCGCCGGGATCTGCAGGCCGACCATCAGCGCGGTCTGGCGCGCGTAGTTGCCGGTCGCCGAGACCACGTGCTCGCAGCGGATCGAGCCCTTGCTCGTGTGGACGATCCATTCGTTGTTGTCGCGCTCGATGCCGGTGACCTCGGTGTGCTGATGGATCGTGCCGCCATGCATCCGCGCGCCCTTGGCCAGTGCCATGGTCACGTCGACCGGGGCGATATGGCCGTCGGTCGGGTGCCACAGGGCGCCGATCAGCCCCTCGGCATTGATCAGCGGCCAGAGCTTTTTGATCTCGTCGACACCGACCAGATGGCAGTCGACGCCGATGGTCTCCGCCGTGCACTGATAGTTGCGGTACTCGTCCATACGGTCGCGGTTGGTGGCGAGCCGCAGGTTGCCGACCCCGTGGAAGCTGACGTCCTGGCCGGTCTCGGCCTCCAGGGTCTTGTACAGCTCGACCGAGTACTGGTGCAGCTGGCCGACCGAATAGCTCATGTTGAACAGCGGCAGCAGGCCGGCGGCGTGCCAGGTGGACCCGGCGGTCAGCTCGGTGCGCTCCAGCAGCACGCAGTCCGACCAGCCCTTCTTGGCGAGGTGGTACAGCGTGCTCACGCCGACCACGCCCCCGCCGATTACGACGACCCGAGCCGTGTCCTTCATATCCGTCTCCCGCAACCGAACCGGGCAAACGCCCCGCCACCGACACCGGGCCCTCCGCCCGTTCCGAGGGAAGAGTGACGCCGAACGCGAAGCCGTCCCGACCCGTAGGCGACGGTCGTGTGTCGGATTTGCGGCAATGGCCCGGCGGTCCGCCGTTCCGGAGAGCCGTTCGTTTCGCACCGCAACGCCGCGCTTTACACGCCGCGCGAGGTTGTCTTAGGGTTTCGCGAAACAAAGGGCACGCAATGCCGTGCCGAACAGGGCGTGTCGCTAAGGGAGAGCGGCACGGCTCGAGTCTAGGGTGGCAAGGGGGACATGGCGGAAAAAAAGACGCCGTTCGTCCAATTCGTAGAGGTCCAGAAGACCTATGACGGGGAGATCCTCGTCGTTAAAGACCTCAATCTCGATATTCAGGCCGGCGAGTTCGTTACGATGCTTGGTCCTTCGGGGTCCGGCAAAACAACTTGCCTGATGATGCTGGCGGGTTTCGAGACGCCGACCGAAGGGACGATCATGCTGGGCGGACGCGAGCTGAATCACGTGCCGCCGCACAAGCGCGGAATCGGGATGGTTTTCCAGAACTATGCCCTGTTCCCACACATGACCGTGGCCGAGAACCTCGCGTTCCCGCTGCAGGTCAGGAAGATGTCCAAGTCGGATACCGAGGCCAAGGTGCAGCGCGCGCTCGACATGGTCGAGCTCGGCGCCTTCGGCGGCCGGCGACCGGGACAGCTCTCCGGCGGCCAGCAGCAGCGTGTCGCGCTGGCCCGCGCCCTGGTCTTCGAACCCGATCTGGTGCTGATGGACGAGCCGCTCGGCGCGCTCGACAAGAATCTGCGCGAGCAGATGCAGTACGAGATCAAGCACATCCACGAGCAGCTCGGCATGACGGTCGTGTACGTGACCCACGACCAGTCCGAGGCGCTGACCATGTCGGACCGGATCGCCGTGTTCAACGACGGCAAGATCCAGCAGCTGGCCCCGCCGCCCGATCTCTACGAGCGACCGAACAACGCCTTCGTCGCCCAGTTCATCGGCGAGAACAACCGCCTGAACGGGACGGTGAAGGACGTGAACGGCAAGAGCTGCACGGTCGATGTGGACGGTCACATCATCCAGGCGCTGAGCGTCAATCACAGCGGCGTCGGGTCGAAGACGACCCTGTCGCTGCGGCCCGAGCGCGTGGCGCTCGATCCGGCCCCTGGCACCATGCCCAACGTGTTCGATGCGACGGTCGAGGAGCTGATCTATCTCGGCGACCACATCCGGACACGGGTGAGCACCTGCGGCGATGACGAGTTCATCGTGAAGGTGCCGAATTCCCATGCCCACGCGTCGCTGAGCCGCGGTCAGCAGGTTCAGGTCGGCTGGGCCCTGGACGATTGTCGGGCGCTCGACGCCTGACCTTCTCCACTCGGGAGTACGGGCCGGCCGCGACCCCCGTCCGGTCCACGAACACAAAGACTTCAGGGGCAGTCGCCGGATACGTCCGGCACAACACAGGGAGACTTGTTCAATGAACCATCTATTGAAGTCGGCGGGAGTCGCGTCGCTCGCGCTTGCGGCGCTCGGCTACGCGGGGACCACCTCCGCCGCCGAGACCCTGACCATCGTGTCCTGGGGCGGCGCCTATACCAAGAGCCAGGTCGAGGCCTACCAGAAGCCCTGGATGGAGAAGACCGGCGATACCATCAACTCCGAGGACTACAACGGCGGTCTCGCCGAGGTCCGCGCTCAGGTCGAGGCCGGCAACGTGACCTGGGATCTGGTCGACGTGGAGCTGTCGGACGCCGTCCGCGGCTGCGACGAAGGCATCCTGGAGCCGCTGCCGATCGACGATCTGCCGCCCGCTCCGGACGGCACCCCGGCCGCCGAGGACTTCATCGCCGGCACGCTGCATGAGTGCGCCGTCGGCCTGATCGTGTGGTCCACGGTCTACGCCTACGACACCTCCAAGTTCGAGACCGGCCCGACCACGGTCGCCGACTTCTTCGACCTGGAGAAGTTCCCGGGCAAGCGCGGCATGCGCAAGACCCCGAAGGCCAACCTGGAGTTCGCTCTGCTGGCCGACGGCGTGCCGTCCGGCGAGGTCTACGACGTGCTGGCCACCCCGGAGGGTGTCGAGCGGGCCTTCGCCAAGCTGAACACCATCAAGGACGAGACCATCTGGTGGGAAGCCGGCGCGCAGCCGCCGCAGCTTCTGGCCGACGGCGAGGTCGTGATGACCACCGCCTATAACGGCCGCCTGTTCAACGCGATCGTGAACGAGAAGAAGCCGTTCGAGATCGTCTGGGACGGCCAGGTCTGGGACATCGACCTGTGGGTGATGCCGCGCGGCACGCCGAACAAGGAGCGCGCCTGGGAGTTCATCAAGTTCTCCAGCGACACCCAGCGTCTCGCCGACCAGGCGAAGTACATCTCTTACGGCCCGGTCCGTAAGTCGTCCTTCGACAAGGTCGCTCCGGACATGCAGCCGCACATGCCGACGGCGCCGGACAACTTCAAGAACCCGCTGCAGAACGATTTCGAGTTCTGGGCGGACTACGGCGACGAGCTGAACGAGCGTTTCAACGCCTGGCTCGCCAGCTAAGACCTTTCGGGGGGAGCGGTCCGCCGCTCTCCCCTCCCCCTCTCATTCGTTTTGCACTTTTCTCCCCGCTCGCTTGAGCGGCCGACAGTCCGATTGCGGGAGATCCGGATGGCGCATGCTGTAGAAGAGGCAGGCCCGGCACGGCCGATGACCATGGCCGACGGCACCCCGCTCAAGGTGGCCCTGGCCCGCGCCACCCGGCGCAGCAAGATCCGCGCCTTCCTGCTGGTCGCCCCGCTGCTGCTGTTCATCCTGATCACCTTCATCTTCCCGATCGTCGACATGCTGATGCGCAGCGTCGACAACCCGGAAGTGAACGACGCCATCCCACTGACCGTCGCCGAACTCGAGAGCTGGGACGGCGAGGGTCTGCCTCCGGACGCGGTCTTCGCCGCCTTCATCCAGGAGATGGGCGACCGCAGCGAGGAACAGCGCCGCAACCTGGGCCGCATGGGCGCCCGCCTGAACTACGAGGACGGCGGTTTCCGGTCCCTGGTCAACAAGTCCCAGCGCGCTGCCGCCAAGATCCAGGAAGATCCGCTGCAGTTCGCCCTGGTCGGCTTCGACAAGGGCTGGGAGGCGAAGAGCACCTGGCCGACCCTGGACACCCTGGCGGAAACCGACGAATTCGCCGATGTTCTGCCGGAGACCGCCGCCCTGCTGCGCAAGTGGGAGACCGGCAACTCGCCCTTCGCGGAGAAGACGCCGAAGCCGGAGACCTACACGGCGATCCTGTCGGAACTGGAGAGCGCGCAGGCCGACGGCTCGCTCGCCCGGCTGCTGCCGCTGGTCGCCGCGGAGGATTCCAAGCTCGCCGGTCTTCTAGAGAAGACAGCCGCCGAGGCCGGGCAGATCCGCGCCAACCCGCTGCGCTTCGCCCTGGTCGGCGTCGACGAGGCCTGGGGCGAGGCGGGAACCTGGAAGACGATCAAGAACGTCTCCTCCCCGCTTACCGTCAGCTACTACCTGAACGCCGTGGACCGGACCTACGACGCCGACGGCAACATCGTCATGCAGCCGGAGTGGAAGCAGATCTATGTCCAGCTGTTCCTGAAGACGATCTACGTCTCCATCGGCGTCACCCTCGCCTGCCTGATCCTGGCCTATCCGATCTCCTACCTGCTGGCGACGCTGCCGCCGTCCAAGGGCAACCTGCTGCTGATCCTGGTGCTGCTGCCGTTCTGGACCTCGCTGCTGGTGCGCACGACCTCCTGGATTGTGCTGCTGCAGACCCAGGGCGTGATCAACGACACGCTGGTCTTCCTGGGGATCATCTCCGACGATAACCGGATCGAGATGATCTACAACATGACCGGCACGATCATCGCCATGACACACATCCTGCTGCCGTTCATGGTGCTGCCGATGTACTCGGTGATGAAGACGATCTCGCCGAGCTACATGCGCGCCGCCCGGTCGCTGGGGGCCAATCCGCTGATCGCCTTCGTGCGGGTGTACATGCCGCAGACCGTGCCCGGCATCGGCGCCGGCTCGATCCTCGTGTTCATCCTGGCCATCGGCTACTACATCACCCCGGCGCTGGTGGGCGGCCAGGACGGCCAGCTCATTTCAAACTTCATCGCCTATCACATGCAGAAGTCGCTGAACTGGGGCCTGGCGGCCGCGCTCGGCACGATCCTGCTCGGCGGTGTGCTGATCATGTACTGGCTGTACGATCGGCTGGTCGGCATCGACAACATGAAGCTCGGCTGAACGGAGGGACGGCGACATGGCAATTCCCAGCTACGCGGGTCCCCTGGAGCGGCTCTGGTACTACCTCTACCACTTCATCTGCTTCGCGATCTTCGTGTTCCTGATCGTGCCGATCATCGTGATCATCCCGCTGTCGTTCAACGCGGAGCCGTACTTCACCTTCACGCCGGAGATGCTGCGCCTCGAGCCGGAGGCGTTCTCCCTGCGCTGGTACGCGGACATCGTGAACAACGAGCAGTGGCTGCACTCGATCAAGAACAGCTTCATCGTCGGCATCGCCTCCACCCTGGTGGCGACCTCGCTTGGCACCCTGGCGGCACTGGGCCTGTCGCGGGCCGAGCTGCCGGCCAAGAGCCTGCTCATGGGCATCCTGATCTCGCCGATGATCGTGCCGCTGATCATCACCGCCGCGGCGATGTTCTTCTTCTACTCGGCGCCGTTCGGGACCAACTTCGCGCTGGCCCAGACCTATACCGGCGTGATCCTGGCCCACGCGGCGCTGGGCACGCCCTTCGTGGTCATCACCGTAACCGCCACCCTGGTCGGCTTCGACAAGAACCTGATCCGGGCGTCGAACAGCATGGGCGCGGACATGCCGACCACCTTCTTCAAGGTGATCATGCCGCTGATCCTGCCGGGGGTGATCTCCGGCGCCCTGTTCGCCTTCGTCACCTCGTTCGACGAGGTGGTCGTGGTGCTGTTCATGGCCGGGTTCGAGCAGCGCACCATCCCGCGGCAGATGTGGGCCGGCATCCGCGAGCAGATCAGCCCGACGATTCTCGCCGTCGCCACCCTGTTGATCATCGTGTCGACCATGCTGCTCGCCACCATCGAGATCCTGCGCCGGCGCAACGAGAAGATGCGGGGCGTCACTTACTGACCCCTGCTCCATCGGGTCATCCAGCCTCTTGTCGCGAACCGTTCGCAACAAGAGGCTGGACAACCGCCCGGCAGACGATCATATGATTGGGTATCCGCCACGCCTGGAGGCAGGGGCATGTACCGCGACAACTCTCTTGTACCGAAGGAAGCGATCCGTCTGGCCGCGCTCGGCCTGCTGGCGGAAGGCGACCGGGTCTACAGCGACCTGTCAGCCGAGGTCCGCGAGTTCATGGCCCGTATCGTCGGACCGTCGCTCGACCTGCTCGGCACATCCATCGAGCTGTTGAAGTTCGAAGGCCTGATCGAGGCGGTTGCCGGCCAAGGCTCCGGTGACAACGCCCTGCTGCGTCTCAGCGACGAAGGCCACGAGGCGCTTGCGGGCTACCTCACCTCGCCGCTGCGGCCGGGCGTCTCCGACCTGAACAAGCTCGTGCTTGCGCTCAAGCTGCGCTTCATCGACCAGCTCGACGCCGAGGGCCGCAGCGAGCAGCTGCACGCCCTGGAGGTCATGTACCAGGGCGAGCGCGCCCGGCTGGCCGACCTCGCCGCCCATGAGGAGTGGGGCGGCGGCCTGCTGGACGACTGGCTCGGCCACGAGATCGACCAGATCGACCGCCGCATCGACTGGGTGCGCGGGCTGCGCGGCTAAGCCCTCCTACCGCTCGCTGAGCAGCAGGCGCAGCCCGAGCAGGGCGAAGGCGCCGGCAAATCCGTACCGCAGGATCTTCATCACCGACGGCTTGGCCAGGACATAGGTTCTGGCCGCCGACGCGCAGAGCCCGTAGCCCACGAAGACCGCGAAGGTCATCGCCATGAACACCGATCCCAAGGCGAGGATCGACAGGGCGGGTGCTGCGCTGTCCGCGGGCAGGAACAGCGGCAGGAAGGCCAGGAAGAACAGCGTCAGCTTCGGGTTCAGCAGGTTGAGCAGGAGGCCGCTGAGGATGATCCGGTGCGCCGGCCTTCCCTCGCGCTCGGAGCTCACGTCGAGGGCACCGCCCTCCCGCAGCGTTCCCCAGGCCATGTAGAACAGATAGGCCACACCCAGCAGCTTGATCGCCTGGAAGGCCACCGCGCTGGAATGCAGCAGGGCGGCAAGCCCCACCGCGCAGGCAACCAGATGCGGCACGATGCCCAGGGTGCAGCCGAAGGCGGCGGTCACGCTCGCCCGGCTGCCGCGCCCCAGCCCATGGGCGAGCGTGTAGATCACGCCGGTTCCCGGCATCACCACCACGACCAGGGATGTGAGCAGGTATTCCGGCGTCAGCGCCGGGGCCAGCGCGGCCATAAGGGTTTCGTCCAGCATGGTGGCTCTCCTCTCTTCGGCTCAGGGTGCCGGCAGAAGAGCGGAAGCGCGTGCTGGTGGTCTTGAATGAAGTTGCGGCGCCCGTCAGGCCCCCGCATAGGCTCCGGGCGGATAGCCGTAGGTGCGGGTGAACAGCCGCGTCATATGGCTCTGGTCGGCGAAGCCGCACATGGCTGCGGCATCGGCCAGGGTCAGCCCCTCGCGGATCCGCCGGCGCGCCTGTTCGAGCCGACGCCGCAGCAAATAGGCGTGCGGCGTGAAGCCGGTCACACGGGAAACCCCGCGCACCACCTGGAACCGGCTGAGCCCGGCGGCAAGGGCCAGATCCCGCAGGCTGACCGCCGCCGACGGATCGTCGTCGATCAGTTCAAGCGCCCGGCGGATTCCGGCCGGTACCGGCCTAGGCGCCTCGGCCTGACGCACGCCGAGAAGAGGCGCCAGGGCGAGCAGGCTGCGCTCCTCGCTCTCCAGGCTTTCCCCGTGGGATGTCGCCCGATGGACCGCGACGATCATCGCCGAGACGGCGGCAGCCACCCGCGGATCGGTCACGACGGGCGCGGTGAACTCGCCGCCCTCCTCCAACCCCTCGGCGAGCGTCGCCAGACGGTCGGGTTCGATATACAGCATCGACCACCGCCGACCCTGTCCGACCGGAGCGCCGTCGTGGACCTCGCCCGGATTGACCGTGATCACGTTGCCCGCCTCGGCCTCCACCTGGCCGCAGCCGCTGGCGGAGATCTGCGCGCCGTCCAGGATCACGCCGACGCCGAACTGGTCGTGGCAGTGCTTCGGATAGCTGCGGTCGCTGTCGGCCAGGACCGCGTCGACCCCCTCAATGACGTTGCGGCGGACGGTGACCGTCAACCTCCGCCCCTAAGCCGCGGTCTTGCCGGCGGCCTCGCCGAGCGCCTGGCGGATGAAGCCGGCGATCCAGGCGCCCATCGCGGTGTGGTCGAGCGGCTTCTCCAGCGACTTCTTGCCGGCGGCGAAGACCTCCGCCCCGACCCGCTGCTCGCGCAGGTCGAGCAGACGGTTCACGATCGCGACGGTCATCTCCGGGTGACCCTGGAAGGTGAGGATACGGTCACCGATCCGCAGCATGGCGTTCGGGCAGAACTCCGTGCCCGCCAGAACCGTCGCGTCCGCCGGGGCCTCGACCACCTGATCCTGATGGCTGACCACCACGTTCGGCCGGTCCGGCCCGCCTTCCATCCAGGGCTCGCGCTTCAGCACTGGATGGGTGTGCACCCCCATGCCCCAGCCTTTATCCGATTTCTCCACTCTGCCGCCCAGCGCCTGGGCGATGAGCTGATGGCCGAAGCAGCCGCCGACCAGCACCTTGCCGGCGGCCGACGCCTCGCGCACGAACTGCTCGGCCCGGCGGATCCAGTCGAGATCCTCGTAGACCCCGTGCGGGCTGCCGGTGAACACATAGACGTCATGGTCCTCGACCGAGGCCGGAAACGTGCCCTCGATGATCATAGAGCCGGTGATCGTCGCCTCGGGCAGATGCGGCGCCAGAAGCCGGCGGAACATTTCCAGATACGGGTCGAGCACGTCGGCCAGGTCCGGCCCGACATGGGCGCATACCATCACGCAGATCCGCATCGTCTTCAGGCTCCTCAGAGAATGTGCTGGCCGCCGGTCACGAAGATCTCGGTCCCGGTGACGTAGGAACTGTCCTCGCTGCAGAGATAGTAGATCGCCCCCGCCACGTCCTTCGGCTCGCCCAGCTTCTGCAGCGGGATGCGCGGAATAAGGACCTCGGTCTCCGGCGACAGCATGGCGGTCTCGATCTCGCCCGGCGCCACCGCGTTGACCCGCACACCCAGCTCGGCGAACTCGTTGGCCATCTCCCGGGTCAGCGCCGACAGTGCGGCCTTGGAGGTGGAATAGGCGGAACCGGCGAAGGGATGGATTTCGTGCCCGGCGATGGAGGTGATGTTGACGATCGCCCCCTTGCCCTTGTGCAGCGAGGCGGCGAAGCCGCGCGCCAGCTTGAGCGGCGCGAAGAAGTTCACCTCGAACACCCGGTGCCAGGCTTCCAGGTCGCCGTTCAGCACGCCGAGCCGCTCCTTGAACGACGATTTCGGTGACCAGCCGGCATTGTTGACCAGCGCATGCAGCGGCCGGTCGCCCAGCCACTCGTTCGCCTCGTCGATGAAGGCGTCCAGGCTCTTCGGGTCGGACAGGTCGGCGGAAATGTGCCAGGCCCGGTCGGGATCGCGCAGGCATTCCGCCGGCGGCGCGTCGCGCGAGCAGGTCAGCAGGCGCCAGCCGCGGCGCACGAAGATCTGAACGGTGGCATGGCCGATACCCCGGCTCGCCCCGGTGAGCAGCATAAGCTTTGAGTCGTCTGACATGGGCCGGAGCCTAGCTCCAACCGGCCGCCCCGTCACCCTCCGCGACGGCGTCGGCGGGCCCTCCCGACAAGGTTCTCGGGAACCTTCCCGGGGCCGGTCCCGTTGCCTCCGCAAGCCCCGTAACCAAGCCGTCACACTCGGCCATCCGGCCGGGCGGCGGCACGACAGGGAGGACCCCTTGCAGGACTGGCCGGGATTTGACGCGTTCGTCGCCAGCGAGACCGCCATGTACGCCGAACGGCTGGGACTGGCGTTGCTGCTGGGCATGGTGATCGGCCTCGACCGCGAGCTGCACAGGAAGCCCGCGGGGCTGCGCTCGCACATGCTGGTGTCGCTCGCCTCCGCGTCCTTCGCGCTGATCGCCATGGAGATCGTCGACTCTGTCAGCGACTGGGACGACCACGTCCGGATCGACCCGACCCGCGTGCTGGAGGCCGTCGTCACCGGCATCGCCTTCCTGGGCGCCGGCGCCATCATCCGCAACAAGGGCGAGGTGGAAGGCATCACCACCGGCGCCAGCCTGTGGCTGACCGGCGCGCTCGGCGTGGCCTGCGGCGTCGGCCAGCTCTATCTTGCCGGCATGACGGCGGTGCTCGGCGTCATCGTGCTGGTCGTGATCGGTCTGATGGAACGGGCCGCCGACCGGCGCAGGGGTCCGGTCAGCGACGACTGACCGCCGCCTCGTCCAGCCAGGGCACGTTCTCCCTGGCCGCCGCGGCGGCGGCAGCCGCGGTCTCGAAGCGGACGGCCGAATGGTAGGCGACCGGCGTCCAATGGCCGGAATCCTCCGGATCGCGCCGGAACTCCTCGAAGCCGAAACTGCCGTCGGGCCGGGAGAACAGATCGACACAGCGGTCATGCTGACCGTTCTCGAGGCTGTCGAAGACCAGCCAGCCCTCCTCCAGACGGCGCGACACCGGACTACCGGACGCTCACCACCCGGAAGGTGTGCTGCTCGCCGTCATGTTCGGTGATCGACACGTACTCGCCCTCGACGAAGTGATGGCGGTCGAACTTGAAGATCGCCTCGTCCTCTTCGTCCTCCTCGTGGGTCACGCCGTCGTAGTGGAACAGCCAGCGATTGCCGCGCCGGTGGACGAGATGCCCCGTCTCCTCGGCGGCGCCGTCCCAGAACCGCCGGAAGGTGCAGTCGCCCCGGACCTTGGACCAGGCGTCGTGGTCCAGCGAACCGTCCGCCGTCAGCGGTGCCTTGAACTCGTAACCGCGCGCGGCGCTGCCCTCGGGAAAGTCGGGGCCGCGGGCCAGTTCCAAACGAATGGTTCGCACACTCATTCCGGTGGTTCCTCCACGTCTTCGGTTATTATCGGGCCAGCATCATGGGCACCGAACCTTCGGTCAAGGCGTCGTCCGTGACGCCGCCCATGACGAATTCCCGGACCCGGCTGTGGCTGTAGGCGCCGATCAGGATCAGGTCGGCCTTCTGCTTGCCCGCCTCCACCTCCAGGGTGGCGGCCACGCCGGCCTTGTCCATCGCAGCCTTCACCGCCTCGGCCTTCACGCCGTTCGCGCGCAGGGTATCCGCCAGGGGCTCCGGATCGGCGGTCACGTCGCCGTCATCGACGGTGACGACGACGACCTTTCCGGCCTGGATGAGCAGCGGCATGGCCATGGACACCGCCCGCGCCGCCTCGGCCGAGCCGTTCCAGGCGACCAAGATGGTGGTGGCGATGCTCTCCAGTTCCGCGTCGGGCACCACGATGACCGGCCGTCCGGCCTCCATCACCGCCACTTCCAGCAGCGCCGCCCGGTCCGGGCTCACGTCCCGCGGGGCGCGGGCGCAGATCACCGCGTCGCTCACCCGTTCGGCGGCGACCTCGATGCCCGGCACGGGCCCGACCAGTTCCTCGAACGCGGCGATCAGCCCGCCGGCGCCGGGAGCGGCACCGACCGTGGCGCCGCAAGCGGCCGCCCACTCGTCGAAGGTCTTCCGCGCCTTCTCCGCCTGTTCCTTGGAACCCTTCTCAGCGGCGCTCATGACCTCGTCGATCATGGCCGCGCCGAAGCCCTCGCCGACGATCGGCAGCACATCCCGCGGGTCGCGCCGCAAAACGCGCGCATCGACGAAGCCCCCCGACGTCGCGAGCAGTTTGCCTGCCGCATCCAGGGCGGCGCGGTCGCCAAGCTCACCAAGCAGCGGAACGAAGATCCGTTTCATCTCTTGCCTCCATGGCCGGTCGTCGATCGGGCGAACGCCCTCTCGTATGTGGAGGCTAGGGCAGGCTATTCAAACGGACCTTGATGCAGATCAAGCGATGCAAACACCGGTCCCGCGGGTCACGGGAACAGGCGCTGCACGCTCCACGGCTGGCCTTCCGCCTGGCGCGTGAAGACGAACCGGTCGTGCAGACGGAAGGCGCCGTCATGCCAGAACTCGATGCGCAGCGGCGACAGCCGATAGCCCGACCAGTAGGGCGGACGCGGCACCGCCTCACCCGGATACTCGCCGCTGAACCGGTCCACCGACTGCATCAGGGTCGCCCGGTCGGCGAGCGGCCGCGACTGCTGCGAGGCCCAGGCGCCGATCCGGCTGTTGCGCGGGCGGCTGTCGTAATAGGCATCGGCCTCGGCCGCGGTCACCGGCGTTACCGCTCCCTCGAACCGCACCTGGCGACGCAGGGACTTCCAGTGGAACAGCAGGGCGGCGAACGGATTCACCGCAAGCTGCAGCCCCTTCTGGCTCTCGGTGTTGGTGTAGAAGACCACGCCGGACTCGTCGTAGCCCTTCATGAGCACGATGCGGGCGGACGGACGGCCGTCGGACCCGGCGGTCGCCAGCGTCATCGCGTTGGCGTCGTTGACCTCGCTGGCCTCGGCCTCGGCGAACCAGATCCGGAACTGCTCGAACGGATCGTCGGTCTGCGGCTCGAAAACGGGTCTTTCGTCGCTCATGTCACATCCCCTGGGTCCCGATGGTCGGCCTTCAATATGGCGAGAGCGACGCCATATCCAGTACCGATATTTGCTGAGGGTCCGCGCGACGATGGAATATTGTCACGCGGAAAACAGTTCTGGGAACCGACGGATCGCCGCGGTCGTTACGTTTGTAGCTGCGAGTTCCGCGATCTCCACCGCCGGTGGGCCTCCTGCCGCGGCGGTGGATGGGGAATTCAGGGGAAAAAGTCCGGCCTGCACTGCGCCGGGCTCATGCGAAAGGTAAGATGATCATGTTCCGCAAGACCGCAATCGTCTCCGCCATGGCTCTCAGCCTCGGCCTCGCCGCCTGTGCGGACACCGGCACGAAGCAGACCGGTGGCGCCGTTCTCGGCGGCCTCGGCGGCGCCGTCGCCGGCTCGCAGTTCGGCCAGGGCAAGGGCCAGCTCGCCGCCGTCGCGGCCGGCACCCTGCTGGGCGCGCTGATCGGCAGCGAGGTCGGCAAGTCGCTCGACCGCGCCGACAAGGCCGCGCTCGCCTCCACCACCCAGAACTCGCTGGAGAACCAGCCGAGCGGGACCAGCGCGTCCTGGAGCAATCCCGATTCGGGCAACTACGGCACCGTCACGCCGACCCGCACCTACCAGACCAACAGCGGCCAGTACTGCCGTGAGTACTCGCAGACGATCAACGTCGGCGGGCGCACGGAGGAAGCCTTCGGTACGGCCTGCCGCCAGCCGGACGGCACCTGGAAGGTGGTGAACTGAAGACGGTCGTCCGACCCTCTTTACAAAGGCTTGATCCGGGACGACCTCTAATCGGACACTCACCCTTCGAGCGTCCTGACGAGGTAACTGCGGCAATGGAACGGCCAGCGGCCAGGTTCCCGATCATAGCGATCCTTCATCCGCCGGCGGGAGTCGGCGGATGAGCGATCCGTACAAGGTTCTTGGCGTCAGCCCGTCGGCAAGCCAGGACGAGGTCAAGGCTGCCTACCGCAAGCTGGCGAAGAAGTACCACCCCGACCTGAACCAGGGCGACGAGGCGGTTGCCCGCAAGTTCCAGGAAGTCAGCTCGGCCTACGACCTGCTGGGCGACCCGACGAAGCGCAAGAAATACGACCGCGGTGAGATCGATCCCGACGGCCGCGAGCGCCGCGGCCGCGGCAGCTTCTGGTCGAAGGGCTGGAAGTCCCGCAGCGGCTATACCGGCGGCAGCGCCGGGACCTCCGGGCGCAGCAGCACCTTCGATTTCGACGACACCTTCGACGGCGACGGCAGCGGCGACCCGATCGAGGAGATTCTAAAGCAGTGGCGCACCGGCCGGGGCGGTCCCGGTGGCGGATCGGGTAGCGGATCGGCCGGAGATGCGGGCACCCGCACCTCTCCCCGGCGCAATTCCCAGGATCTGCGCTACCGGCTGAAGATCCCCTTCACCGAAGCGGTCGCGGGCATCAAGAAGCGGGTCACGCTGAGCGACGGCAAGGTCGTGAACCTGACCATCCCACCGGCGACCGAGGACGGGACCGTGCTGCGGCTGAAGGGCCAGGGCAAGCCCGGCAGCGGCGCCCTGCCGGCCGGCGACGCCTATCTGGAGCTGAATGTCGAGCCGCACGCCTACTTCACCCGGGACGGCGACGACATCCTGCTCGACCTGCCGATCACCCTGCAGGAGGCGATCCTCGGCGCCAGCGTCACGGTGCCGACGGTGCACGGCTCGGTGTCGCTGAAGATTCCCAAGGGCTCGAACGGCGGCAAGCGGATGCGGCTGCGCGGCAAGGGCGTGCCGGCCAAGGCGGACGGCGAGCCCGGCGACCAGTACGTCACCCTGCGCATCGTCCTGCCCGACAACCCGGACGCCGAGCTGGTGCAGTTCATCGAGAAATGGGGCGCAACCCACGCCTACAATCCGCGCAAGGCGCTGGGCTGAACGCCGGTTATTCCGCCGAGAGGGTGCCGTCGGCCCGCGGCCGCATGGTGATGACGCCCTTCGCCTCCCATTCCGATGCGCGATCGCGGATCGACTGGTCGATGACGTCGGCCAGGGACACATCCAGCAGCCGGTCCTCGGCCTCCGCCAGGTCGCGCAGCAGCGACGGCACCGGCCCGAGCCTGCCGTCCAGGACCCGGGTCATCATCTTGTTCTCTTCCAGCTTGCGCACCAGGCCGAGCGTGACGCCGAGATCGCGGGCAAGATCCGCCACCGTCGCGTGCCGCAGGTCGCGGGTCAGGCTGTAGTTGTCCTCGTCGGTGGCGGCCACATAGCCGGCCGCCCTCAGGTCCTCTATCACCGAATCCCGGGCGTCGAGCGGCAGCGCGTCGGCCAGGGACTCGGCATCCACCGCGCCTCCGGTGCGCGCCTTGGCCGCGATGACCGCGATCAGCGCCACCGCCGCCTCCAGCCGCAGGGCCGGCGACAGGGCCGCCGTCACGCCCGGCACCCGCGACCGCCACCACTCCGGAAACGACGCGGCGAAGACCGCCCCGAACAGCACGATGGTCCAGGCCAGGTACAGCCAGATCAGGAAGATCGGCACCACCGCCACCGCGCCGTAGATCGTCTGGTAGGTCGGGAACGAGGTCAGATACCAGCGGAAGCCCCATTTCAGCAGCTCCAGGGCGATGCCGCTGACCGCGCCGCCGATGAGCGCGTCGCGCAGCCGCACCTGGCGCGCCGGCACCAGCATGAACATCACCGTGAAGGCCGCCGTCTGGATCAACGCCGCGAACAGCCGATGGAAGAAGCCGAGGCCCTCGGCCAGATCGATCGGCACCACCCCCGCCCCTTCCCAGGCGAGCCGCTGGATCGCCACGAACACGTCGGTGGTCAGCGAGAAGCTGGTGGCCAGCAGCAGCGGCCCCAGGGTCAGCATGGTCCAGAAGATCAGCAGCCGGGAGACGATCGGCCGGCTGCGCTGCACCCGCCAGATCCGGTTGAACGTGGCCTCGATCGTGGCCAGCAGCAGCACCGCCGACACCCCCAGCGCCACCACGCCGACCGCGGTCAGGTTGGTGGTGTTCTGGGTGAAGTTCGCAATGTAGCTGCGCACCTCGAAGCCGACCTCCGGCACCAGGTTCTCGAACAGCATCGCCTCGAACCGGTCCTGGATCGCCTCGAAGACCGGGAAGGCGGAGAAGATGGCGAAGGCGATGGCCAGCAGCGGCACCAGCGCCAGCAGCGAGGTGTAGGTCAGCGCCCCGGCCGCCTGGGCGCCCTGATCGGCATAGAACCGGCGCACCGCGTAGAACACGTAGTTGCCGATATCGACCGCGATTCGCGTCGCCTTCTGCACCTTCCATCGGTCCAGCCGGTTCGACGGCTTCTTCTTGTCCGGTGATTCCATGGGGTCATCCTAACACGAGACCGGGGTCGGTGCGCTTGCTTGCGGGTGAGGATCGTTGGTGTAGGATGCGTCACTGCATGCTGATTGGCGATATCGAGGACTAAATGACTAAAGATCCCCGCATTATGGCGGGCAAGCGCGGCCTGATCATGGGCGTGGCCAACGACCGTTCGATCGCCTGGGGCATTGCAAAGGCGGCCGCCGACCAAGGCGCCGAGCTTGCCTTCACCTATATGGGCGAAGCCCTGGAGAAGCGGGTGCGACCGCTGGCCGACCAGTTGGGGAGCACTCTGGTCGAGGCCTGCGACGTCAACGACGACGCCAGCGTCGACCGGGTGTTCAGCCGCGTGGCCGAGACCTGGGGCAGCCTCGATTTCGTCGTCCACGCCATCGCCTATTCCGACAAGGACGAGCTGAAGGGCAAGTACCTGGACACCTCGCGCGACAACTTCCGCCGCACGATGGACATATCCTGCTACTCCTTCACCTCCGTCGCCAAGCGCGCGGCTCCGCTGATGAAGGACGGCGGCAGCCTGCTGACGCTGACCTATTACGGTGCCGAACGGGTGATGCCGCACTACAACGTCATGGGCGTGGCCAAGGCGGCGCTGGAGGCCAGCATCCGCTACCTCGCCGTCGACATGGGCGACCAGGGCGTGCGGGTCAACGGCCTGTCGGCCGGCCCGATGAAGACGCTGGCCGCCTCCGGCATCGGCGACTTCCGCTATATCCTGAAGTGGAACCAGTACAACTCGCCGCTGCGCCGCAACGTCACCCTGGAGGACGTCGGCGGCGCCGGCGTCTACCTGCTGTCGGACCTGTCGACCGGCGTGACCGGCGAGGTCCATCACGTCGACTGCGGCTACAACATCGTCGGCATGAAGGCGGTGGACGCGCCCGACATCTCCGTCGTCTGACCGGGACCGGGAGCATACGCCATGGCCAGCAACGCTTTCGGCCAGATCTTCCGGGTGACCACCTGGGGTGAGAGCCACGGGCCCGCGATCGGCTGCGTGATCGACGGGGTGCCGCCGCGCATTCCGCTGAGCGAAGCCGACATCCAGCACGATCTCGACCGCCGCCGCCCGGGTCAGTCGCGCCACACCACCCAGCGCCGCGAACCGGACGAGGTGGAGATCCTGTCCGGCGTGTTCGAGGGCCAGACCACCGGCACCCCGCTCTCCCTGGTGATCCACAACCAGGACCAGCGCTCCAAGGACTACGGCGAGATCAAGGACCGCTACCGGCCGGGCCACGCCGACTACACCTACGACGCCAAGTACGGCATCCGCGACTATCGCGGCGGCGGACGCTCCTCGGCGCGCGAGACCGCCATGCGGGTCGCCGCCGGCGCGGTCGCCAAGAAGATCCTGGCCCGCCGTCTCGGCAACGCCTTCGCCGTGCGCGGTGCCCTGGTGCAGGTCGGCCCGCACGGCATCGACCGGTCGCGCTGGGACTGGGCCGAGGTGAACAACAACCCGCTGTTCTGCCCCGACCCGGTCGCGGCCGCCGAGTGGGAGAGCTTCCTCGACGGCGTGCGCAAGGCCGGCTCCTCGGCCGGAGCGGTCGTGGAGACCGTCGCCACCGGCGTGCCCGCCGGCCTGGGCGAGCCGGTCTACGGCAAGCTCGACACCGATCTGGCGGCGGCGATGATGAGCATCAACGCGGTCAAGGGCGTGGAGATCGGCGACGGCTTCGCCGCCGCGGGCATCCCCGGCCACGAGGCCTCGGACGAGATGCGGATGCAGGACGGCAAGCCGGTCTTCACCTCGAACCATGCCGGCGGCATCCTCGGCGGCATCTCCAGCGGCCAGGACGTGGTCGTGCGCTTCGTGGTGAAGCCGACCTCCTCCATCCTCACCCCGCGCGCCTCCATCGACCGGTTCGGCCAGGAGGTCGAGGTGGTGACCAAGGGCCGCCACGACCCCTGCGTCGGCATCCGCGCGGTGCCGGTCGGCGAGGCGATGATGGCCTGCGTCCTGCTCGACCACCTGATGCGCCACGAAGCCCAGGTCGGGCCGATCGGATAGCCCGGCGCCGTCATGCGCCGCAGGCCGCACATCCGGTCGGTTTAAAGCTGTAGAGCACGTTTCCCGGCTCAGATCGCTTCGATCTGAGCCGATCGTGCTCTAGACTTTCACCCCCTGACCCCGTCACCGGTCGAGACCACATGCGTCGTTTCATCGTCGGATTCTTCGCCACCATCGGCGTCCTCTGCCTTGTCCTGCTGATCGGCGCCTTCGCCGCCGGATTCTGGGTCGCCGACAGCTTCCGGGCACGGGAGCCGCTGCCGGACAGCGTCGTGCTCGAGCTCGATTTCAACGGCCCGATCGACGAATCCCCGCTGCTTCCCGAACTGGCCGGGTTGCTCGACGAGGACGCGCCGCTGTCGCTCATCGACTACGTGGACGCGCTCGACCGGGCGGCGGCCGACGACCGCGTGACGGCCCTGTTCGCCGACCTGTCGACCCTGTCGATCGGCCTCGCCCAGGCGCAGGAGCTGCGGGCCGCCGTGTTCCGCTTCCGGGCGGCCGGCAAGACCGCCATCGCCTTCGCCGACAGTTTCGAGAGCGGCGAGAACGGTCCCTACTACCTCGCCAGCGCCTTCGACCGGATCTGGCTGCAGCCGTCGGGCCTGCTGGGCCTGACTGGGCTGCAACTGGAGTTCCCCTTCGCCGCCGGGCTGCTCGACCGGCTCGGCCTGCGCGCCGAGTTCGAACAGCGCTACGAGTACAAGGGGGCCGCCGGCGCCGTCACCGAGCACCATATGCCCCGGGCGGTGCGCGAGAACATGACCCGCGTGGCGGAATCCCTGTTCGGGCAGGTGATCAGCGGCATCGCCACCGCGCGCCGCCTGGGCGGCGGTTCGGTGCAGGCGGTGATCGACCGCGGTCCGCTTCTGGCGACCGAGTCCGTCTCCAACGGGCTGATCGACAGCCTGGGCTATCGCGAACAGGCGCTCGCCACCCTGCAGGGTGAGAGCGTCGGCGTCGGCCACTATCTCGACGGCGCCGGCCGGCCCTATGACGACGGCACCCGGATCGCTCTGGTGCATCTGGACGGCGCGATCGTGCGCGGCGACAGCACCGGCCTGCTCGACCGCGACAACGCCGCCTCCGGCGCGATCGTGGCCGCCCTGGACGCGGTGCGTCGGGATCCCGACGTGAAGGCCCTCATCCTGCGGGTCTCCTCCCCCGGCGGCAGCTACGTCGCCTCCGACACCATCCGCCATGCGGTGGAGCGGGTGCGCGAGAGCGGCCGGCCGGTGATCGTCAGCTTCGCCGATGTCGCCGCCTCGGGCGGATACTTCGCCGCCCTGGGCGCCGACCACATCATCGCCCATCCGGGCACCCTGACCGGCTCCATCGGCACCCTGGGCGGCAAGATCAGCGCCGAACAGCTCCTGCGCGAGTGGGACGTCAATATCGGCCGGATCAGCATCGGCGCCAATGCCGGGATGTTCTCACCGACCGAGCCCTTCACCGACGGTCAGCGGGACCGCCTGCGGCGACTGCTGGACGCGGTCTATGCCGACTTCACCGCCCGGGTCGCCACCGCGCGGCGGCTGTCCGCCGACGAGATCGACGCGCTCGCCCGCGGCCGGGTCTGGACCGGCGAGGACGCCAGGCGGGTCGGACTGGTCGACGCGGTGGGCGGCTATGCCGAGGCGATGCAGCTCGCCCGCAACGCCGCCGGCATCGCCCCGGACGAACCGGTCGAGCGGGTTCGCTATCCCCAGGACGAGGAGCCGTGGGACCGCCTCATCGACCTGGTGCGCGACCGCGACTTCGGCGCCTCGCTCCGGGTCCTTGCCGGGCTGGCCCACCAGGCGCATATCCTGGGAGAGACCGTCGAGGCGGCGGGCATCGACCTGGACGGCGCCGGCGCGCGAATCCAGACCCGCGCCCCCGCGCTCGTGGTACAATAGGCGCGGGGACGATGCCTGGTGCGACCCGAGGGGCCGCTCACAGGGTAGATTGGGGCCGACCGGCTGAGGCCGGAGCGGCCCATGGAGAGAGGCCGCTATGACCCGGACATCCTTCGCTGCCGCCCTGCTTGCGCTGCTGGTTGCAGGTGCGCCGATCCTCTCGGCGCCCGCGCTGGCCGAGACCGAGTCCACCAAGGAGCGCAAGGAAGAGCAGAAGCAGCGCGACAAGGAACACAAGCAGTTCAACCGCGAGATCCAGTACCGCCGGGTCGTCGGGCCGAACGTGCTCCCCATCGGTCCGTTCTCGATCTCGGTCTTCGTCCAGGGCCAGCCGCTGGAGGCGCGCCTTCGGGTTGCCATCGAGGCCAAGGACCTGCAGGCCAAGACCGCGCTGGACGCCCAGAAATGGGCGGTCAACGGCATCGTCTATCCGCTGGCGGTGAAGCTATACGAGCAGGGCCGCCCGAACCGCGAACAGATCGAGCTGTTCAAGGCGGAAGCCCAGACCCAGCTCTCGGCGCGCTATCCGGACATGGTCCAGGCGGTCTATATCGAGTCGCTGATTTAAACTTCAAATGATGTCGGTACGAATACCGGACGGCTTAAAAAATGGAGCGGTTATTGATTCCATATTAAAGATGAAGTCCTCTAAAATTGGCACCTCCTGAGAAGAAAACACCCATCTTTCCGCAAACTTGCACAAAAAAGGCATAATCTTATTCACGGAAAAGTCGATAGAATTCATGGGAATAGCCTTACTCCTGAACCCTATGAGAAGAAGATTTGACGTCAAAGGCATAAATAACAACGCCCTCTCATCATCTCCGAAACATTCCGCTTCGACAGTCCAATCTGGATTAAAAATCGCCCACTGGACGATTGAGTCCCCTAAGACAATTTCTGGCCGCTCCCTTCTCAAGGCATACCATTTAATGGATTCCATGTAATTCATCATAATACTCTGCATACTTAGA
The DNA here is from genome assembly GCA_965228445.1 of Candidatus Endolissoclinum sp. Taxonomy (GTDB): domain Bacteria; phylum Pseudomonadota; class Alphaproteobacteria; order Thalassobaculales; family Thalassobaculaceae; genus Thalassobaculum. The sequence goes on from OZ245813.1 coordinate 1,780,528, forward strand.
ATATTTGATATAAGGCGCTCTTTATCAACTGTACCAACGATGTGCGTATTTAAAAACGCAGTTCTTTCATCTTCTAAATCTTTATCCGTATATCGACTGGACTCAGAAAGAACTTCCCGTTTCCATTTTTCAAATTTAGCCGAATCAGAAAATATCACGCTCATCCTTCTACAGTAATCTCTGTAAGTTAACTCGATTATATCTCCTCGAAACCGGGGAGACCTTAACATCAAATAAGATGAAGCAACTGATATCGCATAATTATTATCATCATTCAACCAATGAGAGCTCCATTTTTCCATTTCAGAAAACAAAATTTCGATTTTTGTTTCAATTTCCGATGTAAGTTTCTCAAATAAAAATTCATCTTTAATTTTTTCCGATTTTCTTCCATCAACTCGATAGTGATCTCTTATTTTACTGGCGTCATTTATATTTAAGATATTTTTCTTTTTAATTTCCTTATCGTATACATGTATTTGAGAGCCACCTTCAATTGCGAATCTTTTAAGAACAAGCCTTGGAATCGTGTGAGATCCTCTTGGACGACTAGCCATTTCTCAGCGTCCCAGCGCGACGATGTCGCAGAACGGCGAGTGGCGGGAGACGATCTGCTCGTCGGTGCGCTCCAGAATGTCGGCCTGGGCGGTGTGGAAGCCCTGGCGCTGCAGCAGCCGCACCACTTCGATGATGTAGTCGGTATCCGAGCGCAGCTCGCCCTCCTCCAGCAGCGCGCGGCAGAGCGACGTGCCGAACTCGGTCAGCCGGATGCAGTACAGAACGAGCTGCTTGTCCGGGTGATCGTGGGTGATCCGCAGCGCCTTGTCGGCATAGAGCAGGTTGGTGGAGAACCGGTCCTCGCGCTGGCTCTGGAACACCCGGTTCAGGTCCCGGTTGGTCCTGATCAGCCCGTATTCCTCCAGCAACAGCATGTCGTCGGAGGTCAGGTCCTTGCCCTCGAAGAACGTCGGCTCCAGCCGGACCACGAAATTGTTGATCGCGAAGGCGGAAAGCCGTCGGAATACCGCCAGGATCGTCTTCGACAGGCTGGGCAGCCGGACCAGCACGCCGCAGGGGACGGCGCCCGGCCGGCGCACCTCCTGCACCAGCAGCCGGGCCCAGATCCGGGCGAATTCCGGATCGGCGGTGTCGCCCGCATGGGTGAAGAAGGCGGCCGCCCAGTCCTGGTCCGGCGCCCCGTCGGCCACCTCGTCGGGCAGGATGCGCAGGGCGCGCTGCAGGATCGCCTCGATGTTGCGCTGACGCCGGCCTTCCACATGGTCGAGCCGCTCGCTCACCCGGCTGGCAAGACCGTCGTCCACGGTCGCCTCGCCCCGGTGGAGTTGCAACCCGCGCACCCAGTCGCGCTGGGCGGCGCCAAGCGCGGCGACCACCATCTCGTTGAGGCGGGCGAGTCCGGGGGCGGAGGAATGTCCGGAGGGTTTCGGAAGGCCGAGCGGCGGCGCCTCCGCCTCGGGCGCGCTGGGACCGGCCTGGGTTCCAAGATGAAGGCCGGACGGAGTCTGATCACCGCCGATCGTGCTCATGGTCACCTCTCCCACAAACGGGCCGCCGATCCCCCGATCCCGAACAGACTATCACAGACGGCGGGCGGATATCAGGAACTCGACATTACCCTCCGGCCCGGTGATCGGCGAGGGCACGATGCCGTCGATCGCCCAGCCGCCGACGCCGTCGAGCCAAGCCCGGATGTCGTCGCAGACCGCCGCGTGGACCTCGGGATCGCGCACCACGCCGCCCTTTCCGACCTGCTCACGCCCGGCCTCGAACTGCGGCTTGATCAGCGCCACCAGCCGACCGCCGGGCTTCACCATGGCGATCGCCGCCGGCAGCACCGTCTTCAGCGAGATGAAGCTGGCGTCGCACACCACCATGTCCACCCGTTCGGGCACATGCTCGGCGCCCAGGTGGCGGGCATTGGTCTTCTCCAGCACGATCACCCGGTCGTCATTGCGCAGCTTCCAGGCGAGCTGGCCGTGCCCGACATCGACCGCATAGACCTTCGCGGCCCCGCCCTGGATCAGCACGTCGGTAAAGCCGCCGGTCGAGGCGCCGACGTCGATGGCGACGGCGCCCGTCGGGTCGACGCCGAAATGCTCGAGCGCATGGGTGAGCTTCAGCCCGCCGCGCGAGACCCAGGGGTGGTCCTGGCCGCGCACCTCCAGGGCGATGTCCTCGGCGACCTGCTGACCGGCCTTCTCCATCTTGCGCTCGCCGGAAAACACCTTGCCGGCCATCACCAGGGCCTGGGCGCGGGTGCGGGACTCCACAAGCCCCCGGTCGACGAGAAGCTGATCGAGGCGCCGTTTCATCGGGTCTGCCGGGTGTCTGTCGCTGTCCGTGTCATACGGCTCACCTTACAGATCCGGCACGCCGGAGCCAGCCCGACGATAGCCGGCGCGGGGATCTCCGACACTCGCTGCCGCAATTCGTCCAGAACCGGCCACCGGCCCGCCGCGTTGCCCTGATAGCGATACCGTTGAACCAGTGCGGGAGGACCGGGGCGATCGCCGATCGGAACGACACACGCAGAGCCGGTGGCCTCGGCGGCTTCCTGGCCCGCGCCGCCGTGCCGCTGCTCGGGCTCGCCCTGTTGGCCGCCGCGATCTACGGCATCCTCCTGCGGTTCCCCCTGCCCGCCCAGCACTTGCCGTTCAAGCCGCTCGACCTGGAGCGCCCGCTCGGCCTGGCGACCGGGATGCAGCTCGCCAACCTGAAGGGCGACTTCGATCAGTGTCTCGGCATCATCGGCGCCTCCGCCCTCGAAGTCCGAGCGATCCCGCCGCGCAAGACCGGGGAGTTCTGCGGCTTCACCGATGCGGTGCAGATCCTGCAGTCGACCGTCCCGTATTCGGGGCCCGTGCGGCTCACCTGCCCGATGGCGGCGGGGCTGTATCTGTGGGAGCGCGAGGTCGTCGCCCCCGCGGCGGAGACGCATCTCGGCAGCCCGGTCGTGCGGATCGATCATCTGGGCACCTACTCCTGCCGGCGCATCGGCGGCGGCACCACCGGCCGGCCGAGCGAGCACGCCACCGCCAATGCCATCGACATCGCCGGCTTCCGGCTCGCCGACGGCCGCCGCGTCACCCTGCTGGGCGACTGGTCCGACGGCAGCGCGGCGGAGCAGGCCTTTCTGCGGGCGGTACGCGATGGAGCCTGCGACCTGTTCCGGGTCGTGCTTGGGCCGGACTACAACGCCGCCCACCGGGACCACTTTCATTTCGACATGGGCCGATTCGGCGTCTGCCGATGAGGGTCGGCGTCGGCGGGGCGAACCACGCCCGGCGCGGTCTCCGGGCGCGGTGCTCCGGCTGACGCGTTCTCGTCTAGAATACCGATCGGAACACCGCAGCGCGGACCGACCTCGAGAATGCGGACGCTGGAAGGGAGCCGGACGATCGCCGAACCGACGGACCCACGCATGGCCGGTGGCCGCATGGGCGCGCTGGCCCGCACCGCCTTCCCGGCGCTCGCGCTCGTCGTGCTGTTGCTCGCCGGCTGCGGGTCCGTCGAACGGTTCCCGGTACCGGCCGTGCTGAGCCCGGTCGGACCGTTGGACCTGGAGCGCCCGATCGACCCTTCCACCGGGCGTCAGCTGCTCGCCCTCAAGGAAAACCGCGCTCGGTGCCGGGCAACCCTGGCGGCATCGCGACTGCAGGTCCGCGACCTGGAAGACCGTCGCAGCGGGCCGTTCTGCGGCTATGCCGACGTGGTGCAGATCCTGCGTTCCACCGTCCCCTACTCCGGCCCCGTGCACCTCACCTGCCCGATGGCGGCGGCCCTCTATCTCTGGGAGCGGGATGTGGTCGCCCCGGCCGCGGTGAAATACCTCAGCAGCCGGCTGGTGCGGATCGACCACATGGGCACCTATTCCTGCCGCCGCCGGAAAGGCGGATCCAGCAACCGCCCCAGCGAACACGCGACGGCCAACGCCATCGACGTCTCCGGGTTCCGGCTCGAGAACGGCCGGCGGGTGACACTCCTGAAGGACTGGAGCCGGGGCACGACCGCCGAGCAGGCCTTCCTGCGCGAGATCCGCGACCGCGCCTGCGGCCTGTTCCAGGTGGTGCTGAGCCCCGACCACAACGCGGCACACCGCGATCACTTCCATTTCGACATGGGGGACTGGGGCGTGTGCCGGTGAGCGGGATCAGACGCTCCTCTCCCCCTACGAACGTGACCCGCACCACACGTTAACCGTTTGAAGTCCCGTGCCGCAGCGCCGACAATCGGGCCAACCGTCACCATAAGGCGAGATCCCATGCTGCAGGACCGATACGGCAACAGCCTCTCCACTCACTCCACCGCCGCGCGCGACGCCTATGTCGACGGCATCGACCGCTTCCTGGCCGCCCAGTCCGGCGCCGAGGAGGCGTTCGAGGCCGCCGTCGCGGCCGACCCCGATTTCGCGCTGGGCCAGATCGGCCTCGCCCGCATCCGCCAGGCGATGGGCCAGGGCCACGACGTCGCCGGTCCCGCCGGTCGGGCCGCAACCCTCTCCGAGCGGCTGGACGGGCGCGAGGCGGCGCATGTGAACGCGCTCGGCCTGCTGGTCTCCGGCCAGGGTCCAGCCGCTTACAAGGCGATCCGCGCCCATCTGCTGGACCACCCGCGCGACGCCCTGGTGGCGCAGACCTGCACCGGCGTGTTCGGCCTGATCGGCTTCAGCGGCCAGCCGGGCCGCGAGGCCGAACAGCTCGCCTTCACCGCCGCGCTGGCCCCGCATTACGGCGAGGACTGGTGGTTCCTGTGCCAGCATGCCTTCTCCCAGGTGGAAGCCGGCCAGACCGGTCCGGCGACGGCTACCATCGAACGATCCATGGCCCTCAATCCGCGCAACGCCCACGGCGCCCATATCCGCTCGCACGTCTACTACGAGGCGGGCGAGACCGAGGCGGGCTACGGCTACATCACCGACTGGGCCAAGGACTACGACAAGGCCGGCCAGCTCCACTGCCACATCGCTTGGCACATCGCGCTCTGGGCGCTGGAACAGGGCGATGTGGAGACCATGTGGCGGGTCTACGATGCCGATGTCGCGCCGCAGAGCGGCAACGGGGCGGGCGCCTGGGGGCCGCCGGTGAACGTGCTGACCGATGCCGCCGCCCTGCTCTACCGCGCCGGTCTGGCGGGCGTGGAGGTTCCGGCGGCGCGCTGGCGGGCGGTGAGCGACTACGCTGCCCGGATGTTCGCCAACCCGGCCATCGCCTTCGCTGACGTGCATGCCGCCCTGGCCCATGCCATGGCCGGCAACGGCGAGGGCGTCGCGAAAATCGTCGCCGACGCCAAGGGCCCGGCCGCCGACATCGTGCGCGAGCTGGCCGAGGCCTTCGCCGCCATGGCCGCCGGGGATTGGGCCGAAGCGGAGGCACATCTCGCCCGCACCATGTCGGGCCACGAACGCATCGGCGGCAGCCGTGCCCAGCGCGACCTGGTGGAATACGCGCTGCTCAACGCCCTGCTGAAACAGGGCAAGGCCGACGAGGCCCGGATGCTGCTCTCCACCCGCCGACCGCTGAAGGTCGCAAGTGCCGCGGTGAAGGGTCTGAACTAAACCCCGTCACCGTCTTCCCGGCCCTGCGCCGGGATCCAGAGCAGCAGCCGCAGGAACGTTGGGAGTGATCTCTGAACCGCTCCATCGCGCGGACGGCTGGGCCCCGGCGCGAGGCCGGGGAGACGGGAAGAAGAGGATGAAACGAGAAAGAGGCGCGCCCGGTGAGAGCGCGCCCCTGATCCGACGGAACCCGAAGGCCCTACAGCGTCACTCGGCCGCCTCGTCCATCGGCGGCTCGATGACACCGGTCTGCGAGGTGATGATGCCGTAATGCTCGATCCGGCGGTGCTTGGCGAAGTTGAACACCGTCTCCTTGCCCATCTTCGCCAGGTCGAGGTCGCAGGCATAGGTGATCAGCTCGTCGCCGAGGCCGGAGGCGAGCGCCACCATCTCGCCCGACGGCTGCACGATGCAGGAGCCGCCGATCAGCATGCAGCCGTCCTCGATGCCCGCCTTGGCGGTGCCGATGACGAAGCAGGAGTTCTGATAGGCGCTGGCCTGCATGACGACGTGGTTGTGGAACATCCGCAGATGGTTCGGCTCCGGTGCGGAGGTGTTCACGTCCGGGGTGTTGTAGCCGAGCATGATCACCTCGGCCCCCTTCAGGGACATCACCCGGTAGGTTTCCGGCCAGCGGCGGTCGTTGCAGATCGCCATGCCCATGATGCCGCCCATGGTGCGCCAGACCGGGAAGCCGAGATCGCCCGGCTCGAAATAGCGCTTCTCCAGATGCTGCCAGGGGCGCTTGCCGTCGTACTCGGAATGGCCCGGCAGGTGCACCTTGCGGTATTTGCCGACAATCTTGCCGGTGTCGTCCACCAGGATCGCGGTGTTGTAGCGGTGGCCGTCCTCGGTCAGCTCGGCATAGCCGAGATAGAAGCCGATGCCGAATTCCTTGGCCTTCTCGAACAGCGGCTTGCACTCCGGCGTCGGCATCTCGCCGCGCTCGTAGTGCATGTCCATCTTGGAGATGTCTTCCTCGTAGTAGCGCGGGAAGAAGGTGGTCAGCGCCAGCTCGGGGAAGACAACCAGGTTGACGCCCCGGACTTCGCCTGCTTCAGCAGCTCGATCATCCGGTTCACCGCGCTCACCCGGCTCTCGTCGGGGGCGATCGGGCCCATCTGGGCGGCTCCGATGTTAATGATCCGGCTCATTGCGCTTCGGTCCTCGCAGGGTAAATGGCGTGATGGCATATTCTATGGTGCATGCCGGAGCAGGTGAAGGCCCCGTCGCACCGCCGGCGGCCGATGGCTGCCTGAAATAATTTGTTATAGCATTATCAAGCTGTTCTACTCTTCTTCATCACTGGCGACCGGAGTAAGGCGATGACCTCCCGCAACCCCTTGCACGGCGCCGGCGGGATCCGATGGCCCTGACGCTGCCCGAACCGGCCAAGACCTTCGCGGCCGCGCTCGCCAATCCCGGGCATCCGGTCGCGCTTGCCTCGCTGCTTGGCCTTGCGCGCTCCCGCCATGACGTAAGGCGCTCGCTGAAGATCCTGCGCTGGCTTGAGCGGCTCGGCGTCCCTGCGGACAGCATCGCTCGACAGACCGGCATCCTCTCCCGGGTCGACCGGACCCTGCGCGATCGTGACGACGTTGCCGCCCGCACCGGTCCGTTCAAGACCGTCACGGTTGCCGGCCTCGGCCCCCTCGACTTCAGCATCGCGACCGATGCTTCACGCGCCTTTCTCGACCTGGTCGAGCGTGACGGGCCTGGCTATGAGCCGGGCGTGCTGAAATACCTGATCGCCGCCGGACGGCGCGGCGAGGTGGTGGCCGATGTCGGCGCCCATGTCGGGTTCTATACCACCGTGCTCGGGGCCGCCGGCGCCAAGGTCATCGCCTGCGAGATGCATCCGGACCTGCTTCTGGAGGTGAAGCGGAACCTATGGGTCAACGCGCTGGACCGTGCTCATGTGCTCAACGTGGCGGTCGGAAACTACGACGGCCTGCTCTTCAACATCCGCTTCAATCCGACACCGGGCCTGCGCGTGGAGGACCCGATCACCACCGCGCCGACGGACGCCCTGGAGAAGGCTCTGTACGACCCGGTGCCCTGCCTGCGCCTCGACACGCTCTTCGCCCGCGACGTCGCGGTCCCGGACCTGATGAAGATCGATATCGAGGGATACGAGTTCGAGGCACTGAAGGGTGCTGCCGGGCTGATCGCCGGCGGCCGTACCCGATTCCTGATCGAGTTCCATCCCCACGCGGTGACGAGCTTCGGGCACAAGCCGGCCGATATATTGACGATCTTCCCGGACACCTGGCGCCGTGAGGTTCTGGAGGATGACGGAGTCCTGCGCCCGCTCGATCCGGCGGGCGCCGACCTCGTGCACGATCCGACTGTCGAGAACATCAAGCTGCTCTTCTCACCCCCCGATCACCCAAAGCCCGATCGCTAGAAAGAGCCCCTGTCGCCAGACAGCCGCGACATAATCCTCGCGGTCGCTGTCGAACGGCCCCGCTCCCTCACCGGACCTCGGCCGGCTCGTGGCGCTCGACGAACCAGTCGGGAATCTGAGGCTGCAACGGAAGCAGTGCCCTGGCGCGCGCGAAGTGGCGTGCCGGGACCTCCAGCCGGCCGGTGACTGGATCCAGGTGATCGGCCATCATCCGCGCCGCCTCGGTCAGATCGTCCGGATCGTTGTCGACGAAACGCAGATCGTGCAGCAGCGTATCGTTCACCTCGAGCACATCGCGGTGGCAGCGACAGTATTCTTCAAACGGGACGGCTTCTCCGGAGCGCCGCTGTAGAACCTTCGGCAGGGCCACGACCGACGGAGCCGCGATGATCTGCACCAGAGTCGGAAAATTCGTGAACAGCACGGGCCGGCCGAACATCAGCGGAATGAAGGACATGCCGGACGACGTACCGATGTGAAAAGCGCATCGGCCGGCCAGGTAGATGTCCATCCAGTCGCACTTCGCCTCGGTGAAGGGGTAATCGATCAGACCGGCGATCGCAGGAGCCGGCTTCATGCTTCGGTCGCCGAGGCGGATAACGGTGAAGCCTCTTTCGGTCAGTTCCCGGATCGCCGATGTATAGGTGTGGAAGTCCGAGTCCCGCAGCTGCGACACGGCGGCGATACTGGCGTTATAGCCTGGCTCCCGTACATGGATCGTCACCACCGGATCACTCGGCCCTACGCCGAGCTCCGACAGCATCGCCGCGCCACGGCGCTCCAGATCGGAATCAGGATCGAGGAAGGCCGGACCGTCCGCCCATATTCTGGTCGCGCGCGACGCAAGCTCGATCGACGCCGCGGTACCGCCACGGGTGAGGGAATGCAGCTTCCTGCCGCTCATCATTTCGACATAGCCGCCCGGGTGGGGGGCGACGTCGACCATGTACTGCGCAAACCGGGAGGCCAGGTAGGCGTTGTCACTCCGCCCCCGGAGCATGACGATCGGCTGGTTGGGCAGATCCCCGGACCTCTGGAGCGTCAGCAGTGTCGAGGTGTGCACGAAATGACCGACATGGCTGCAGTAGGCGGTCGACAGAACCCAGTGGCCACCAGCCTTGCGCCACGTCTCCTCGACCAGCCGCCGCAACTCGCCCAGGCGCCGGGCTTCGTCGTTCGCCCGAACGCTCAACAGAAGGCCCTCCGCATCGTCGAAGATCGTGCTGACGAAGGCCATTCCCGACGTCTCGTTGACGGGCGGAAGCGACAGGCGCCCTTCAACCAGTGCCTGCCGCAACCAAACCGAAAACAGCGGATAGAGCGCGGCGACCTGCGGCGCGTTGGGCCGTATATCCTCAAGCCCCTCGCTCCGCCCTTTCCCGACCATAAGAAAGGCGGCAAGGTACTGAAAGAAAGTCACGAAATACGTCAGCCGGAACGCGAACTTGAGGCAGTCGGCGACCTGTTCGAAGGAAAGCTCCCCACAGTGGAGCGCCTGCAGCACGCGCTGCAGGATCAGCCGATCGTCACCGACATTCTGGAGGATGAATACTCTCAGCGCGTCCCGAGGCGTCATATCCCACTTAACCTGCAGATTTTCTTATATTAATCCCGTAACATTGAATATGGACCCCACCGCGCAATCAACGCGAAAAACGGCAAATGAAGAACTTCAGCTCGAGGTATGAGGCGCGCTGTAGCGCCGTGGAAGCGCCGGACGACGTGAATGCCCTGGCGGGCGGATACTGGCCCCCCTACTCGCGCCAGGAGATGATGAAGATTCCCGCGATCCTGCGTCGGATCGTGGTGCTGGGCTCCGCCACGGGAGAGATGCCGGACTATGTGCTCTCGCCCAGGGTCCTGCTCTGGCGCCTGCAGGAACTGGCCAAGGTGTTCAAGGAACGCCTCCAGCGCCATGCGAGCCCCCAGTCCTGGTCCCAGACGCTTTCGAACGGACAGACGATCCGCTTGCCGTTGTCCGATCCGTCGGCCGCCGCCTTCAAGGAGATGGCGGACAAGTTCGAGCCGCATTACGAGAAAGCCCTGGCCGACTTCCTTATCCGGACACTGAAGCCCGGCGACATCTTCGTCGATGGCGGCGCCAATGTCGGTTACATCAGCGCCGTCGCCGCGACCACCGGGGCCGTCGTCTTCGCAATCGAGATCCAGCGCGAGCTGATTTCCCAGATTGAGGCGGTCGCTACGCTCAACGACTTCGACCTGATCCGGCCACTGCACCTTGGACTGTCCTCCAGCACCGGACTGACGTCGATGTGGCGCACCGGCATCAACTTTGGAGCAGCGCTGGAGGGCCGAACCGATCGCGCTCATGACGATGAGCCTGGCTCCATCGCCGACGACTTCGTGCCCGTCATCGCGCTGGACGATCTGTTCGACGGCAGGACGCTTCGGCCTGCCGTTGTCAAGATCGATGTCGAGGGACATGAGATCGAGGTGCTGAGCGGGGCCCGGCGGCTGATCAGCGAAAGAAACACGATCTTCGTGGTCGAATACCACAGCCATCTCATCCAGCTCTTCGGGCGGACGGGGCGAGATCTCATCGCGCTGTTCGACCTTGATCAATGGGATATGCACCAACTGACCGACGATGGGCTGGTCCGGATCCGGGCGGTCGAGGAGCTGACCGCGGACGCCCGGGACCCCAATCCGAAGATCGTCTTCGCCCCTAGACAGGGCTGAGCTGGCGCGGCCGTCTAAGGCCTGACCTCACACGACCGCTGTCAGCCGCTCCGCAACCGACGTCAGCACATCGTCGCGGCTGCGCACCGGGCCTTTGTCCCAGTCGAAACCCAGGATCGAGCGGGTGAGCGGGTCGGTCGCGTCGATGATCGGCAGCTTCTGGGACGGATCGGCGGCCCGCTCGTAGGCCGGATGCCCCGGCGGCAGGAAGACCAGGTTGGCCGTGGTCATCTGCTTGCCCTCGGGCAGGGCGGCCGGATGCTTCGGGTTCCGGCCGATGTAGCGGGCCGCGATCACCAGCGGCCGCAGCCCCACATCCATCAGTGCCCGCAACGCCACATCGCCGCTGGTCCGGCCGCCGCCGGGGCACTGGGCGAGAAACACGCCGGTCGGCTTCAGCACGGTGACGAACAGGGCCGCGTAGTAGCGCAGGGCGGTCTCGCTGAACTCGGTCAGGTTGGCATTGGAGGTCACCACGTCGTAGCGCCGCGCCGCCACGTCCTCCAGGCGCCACCAGGGGAAATGCTCCGCCCGTGGCCGACGCTCCACGGTCAGGGACTGCGGCTGCTCGTAATTGGGCAGGATGTCCCGATGCCGGGTCCGGACGGTCTCGAAGTCGATACCACCGAGCCCGGCGCTGCGCGTGTCGAGCTGGGCATGGTCGAGAAAGCGGGTGCCGTAGACATGCCGGCTCACCAGGCTCTGCAGCAGGTAGAAGCTCTCCGTCGCCTCCACCTGATCGTAGCGCTCGATGCCCGGATCCCGGGCCAGGAAGAAGGACAGCAGGCCGCTGCCCGGGCCGATCTCGAGCACCGTCCTGCGCTCCGGGATACCCCGCAACTTCAGCGCGATCGCATACTGCGACAGCATGCCCGACAGCGGGATCGGGATCTCCGACGACGGAAACTGGGTCAGGAAGAACCGGGCATACTCGGCGAACGCATCGAGCAGTTCCGCCATGTCCGCGTCGGTCAGCCCGCCCAGTTCGGCGACGAAATCGTCGAAGCGGTTGTTGTGCATGACGTCGAGGAGGACCACCAGGTCCTCCATCGACTCCACCCGGGTCAGGAACCCGGTCGATTCAAAGAACTCCGGCGCATGGATGCCGGTCTGGCGCAGCGAGCGCATGCCCCGCTTCGCCAGGGTCTCCGACAGCCGATAGGACGCCGCGTCCACGCTCAGCCCTCGATCTTTCCGGTGATCGGGTTGAACGGGGTCGGGAACTTGCCCGACGGCTTGATGTAGTCGTACGGGTCGCGCGCCAGGAACCGGCCCCAGCCCGCCTCGCAGCCGACCTCGCCCTCGTTCCAGACCACCTTGCCGCGCGACAGGGTCACCGCCGGCCAGCCGACAACCTCCATGCCCTCGTACGGCGTATAGTCGGTCTCGTGGTGCAGCATGTCCTGGGTGACGGTCTGCTTCTTCTCGGCGTCCCAGATGACGATGTCGGCATCGGCGCCGATGCCGATCCGACCCTTCTTCGGATACAGGCCGAACAGCTTGGCCGAATTGGTCGAGGTCAGGGCGACGAAGGTCTGCAGGTCGATCCGGCCCTTCACCACGCCTTCGGAGAAAGTGATCGGCATCCGCGTCTCCAGCCCCGGCACGCCATTGGCGATCTGGCTGAACGGCGCGTTGTCGCCGGCCCAGAACTTCCCGTCGGGCGCGTCGAGATTGTACGGCGCGTGGTCGGAGGTGACGTTGCCGATCGTGCCCATGCGGACGTGGTTCCACAGGGCCTGCTGGTCGGCCACCGAGCGCGGCGCCGGCGAGCAGAGCACCCGGGCGCCATGGCGCTGGTCGCCGTCGAGGTCGTCGGCCGTCAGCACGAAATACTGCGGGCAGGTCTCGGCGAAGACCTTCACGCCGCGGGCCTGGGCCCGGCGGATCTCCTCGGCCGCCTCCTCGCAGGTGACGTGGAAGATCTGGATCGGCAGGTCCATCAGCTCGGACAGCATGATCACGCGCTGGCAGGCTTCGCGCTCGACCAGCGGCGGCTTGCACCAGGCGTGGTACTTGGTGTTGTTGAAGCCGTTCCCGACCAGCTTCTCGGTCATGTACATGATCGCGTCGTGGTTCTCGGCATGGACGCAGACCAGCGCCTGATGCTTCCGCGCGGTCTCGAAGATCTTCAGGATCTGCTTATCGTCCACCCGGTTCTTCGGGTAGGTCATGAACAGCTTCAGCGACCGGTGCCCGGTTTCGATCAGCTCCGGGATCTCGTTCGCCATCACCTCGTCGGACGGGTCGTTGAGGATGATGTGGAAGCTGTAGTCGATGCAGGCCTGCTTGGCCTTCTCGTGATAGTCGGCGACCATGTGCTTCACGCCCTTGCCCTTCTCCTGGGCGGCGAAGGCGATGACGGTGGTCGTGCCGCCGCAGGCCGCGGAGCGGGTGCCGCTCTCCCAGGTCTCGGCGTTCTGGCCGCCGCCGGAGGACGGCTGCTGGATGTGGCAGTGGCTGTCGATGCCGCCCGGCAGGACATAGCGGCCGCCGGCATCGATGGTGCGCGCAGCCGAGCCGGAGAGGCTTTCGGCCAGGGCGACGATCCGGCCGTCCTTGATGCCGATATCGGCCTTCTGCGTATCGGCCGCGTTGACCACGGTCCCGCCCTTGATGATGACGTCGTACTCGCTCACCTGCATGCTCCCGAGATGTCGGTTGATCCTTTCGGCGAGTTAAGCACGGGACAACCGACCCGCCCAGAGGTCGGCGACCGAAACCCGGCCCTAAATCGCGGCACCGGGCGGATCGAACACCAGCTTGGGGTTCGGGTCGCGGACGTCCGGCACCACCTCCCGCATCGACGCCAGCGGCACTAGCCCGGCATCGGTGAGCTGCGAGATCCGCCATCCCGCCGGCAGCAGCGCGACGAGGTCGTCGGCGCTGCGTCCGTAGGCGGTCACCAGATGCGGATGGAACTCGACGACGAAGCTCGTCCGTCCCCGCGCGATCAGTCCCCGGGCCCCTTCCAGAACCCCGATCTCGTGGCCCTCCACATCGATCTTCACCAGCGTCGGCGCCAGTTGGTCGGTATCGAACAACTGGTCCAGGGTCATGACCGGCACATAGTCGTTCAGCATCGACGCCGGATCGTCGCCGAGCACCTTGCGCGAGAGCGCGGTCTCCAGCTTCTGTCCGGGCGACAGGTGCCCGCGCATCGCGACGGACAGGCCGGGCGCCTGCGACGCGCCGACATGCAGGGGTCTCAGCAGGTCGAGTTCGTTCAGCGTGGCGACCTGTTCGATCAGCGGAATGAGCTCGCGCTGGAACTCGATGGCGAAAACCGTCGCCCCGGTGGTCGCCGCCATGGCGCTGACATAGCCGACATGGGCGCCCACATCGACGAAGACGTCGCCCGGTCCGACGCGCCCATCGATCAGCGTGAGCAGCGGCCATTCGTAGAGCCCATCGGACTCGTCGATCATCCGCTTGAACGCCTCGGCCGCGTCGGTGTCCAGCGGGAAGCTGAGCTGTCGGCCGTTCGGCGCCGCCCTCTGCCAGAGCTTGTCGGTACCGTAGCGCCGGGTGCGGAGCTTGCAGTTCTCCATCGTCGCCCAGGCCCGGGCATCCATATAGGCAAAGGCCTGGCTGTCACCGGCCAGGAGGCGCAACCGTTTGAGCAGCGCCTCCGCGCGCGCCAGCCCGTCACGCCCCTGGGGCGGCCAGGCGGCATGCAGGTTCGCCTGCGGGTTCGCCGGTTCCAGAATGGCGGCGCGGCGGGCAAGCCTGCGCATCGCTGCCGGTGAGTTGCTCGCGGTCACGTCGATCCACCTCCCGGTCGGGCTCTGTGCTGACCGGACTGTACCATGACCCGGAGGTAATGCGGACGCCGCCCTATCCGGCCGCCTTGACGAGCAGGTCGGCGGACTCGCCCAGCAGTTCCGCCTTGGCCTCGGCATACCGGATGCGGTCCGCCTCGGACGGGATCGAGCCGAGATTCGCATCGACGTTCAACAGGATGGACCGGCAGGACGCCTCCAGCAGGTTGGCGCCAGCATAGACGTCGCTGAGAATCGTCGCCCGGCAGATCGCCCGGGCCTCGACCGCGACCTTGAGGCCTTCCACGCAATGGGCGGCGGCGGCGATCGGCACGGTGGTGGAGGTCACCGCGGCCTGGCCCATGGCGGCCTTGCGGGCGGCGATCTCCTGCTCGGTGCCCTTCGGCATCTTCAGGGTGGCCATATAGGTGGAGAAACAGTCGATATCGGCCACCAGGCTGGTCTTCAGCTCGGCCATCACCGTCCGGCCGCGGTCGATCAGCGCGGTGAAGGGCGCCTTGTCCTCAGCCTTCTTGATCGACACCTCCAGCGCCATGACCACCAGGGCCATGCCGGCGGCGGCGGTGTAGGAACTGACCGATCCGCCGCCCGGCACCGGGGCGTCGCTGGCGATGGCGTCGAGAAAGCCGCCGATGGACTGGTCGAAGGTTGCGTCGGTCATGCCGGATGCCCCTGCAAGGTCATGCATTTCAGAAGATTGGCGAAGATGATCGCCGAGGTGACCCGGCCGACCCCGCCTGGCACGGGAGTATAGGCGGCCACGCCCTCGGCCGCCTCGGCGTCGAAATCGCCGACCAGCTTGTCGTCCTTATAGGCGATCCCGGCATCCAGGATTACGTGCTCGGCGGTCACATTGCCGGCGTTCAGCAGGCCGGGCCGGCCGGTAGCGGCGAAGACGAAGCGGCAAGGCGCGATGGTCGCCGCCAGATCCTTCGTGCGGCTGTGGGCGACGGTGACGGTGGCGCTGCGGTTGATCAGCATGGCGGCCAGCGGCTTGCCGACCGTGGGGCCGCGGCCGACCACGGCGACCGGCTCGCCCGACAGGCCGCCGACGGTCTCCGCCAGGCGGATGCAGGCCTGCGGCGTGGCCGGGCAGATCGCCTCGTCCTCGCGGCCCTGCTGGATCAGGCCCTGGTTCAGGGTGGTCAGCCCGTCCACGTCCTTCTTCGGGTCGAGAATCGACAGCACCCGGTCGTGGTCGAGGCCGTCGCGCACCGGCAGCTCGACCATCACCCCGTGGATCGCGCTGTCGTCGTTCGACGCCCGGATCAGTGCCTCGAAGTCCGCCTGGTCCTTCTCCGGGCCGAATTCGACCACCTCGACGGCGATGCCGAGATTGCCCGCCTGCTTCACCTTGGAGCGGACATAGGACAGCACCGCTGCGTCGTCGGTGGCGACGATCACCCGGATCGTCGGCTCGACGCCCCAGGACTTGTGCGCTTCGACCGCGGCCGTCACCTCGGCCTTGATCCTGTCGACGATGTCCTTCGCTTCGATCTTCATCGCTCACCCCATGCCTGCTCCACGGTCCGGCGGACCGCATAGCGCGCCTTTTACCGCCGCCATGGTGCGAGCGCGACCCCAAGTGTCGGGGACGGGGCGAAGCGGCGGTTTGTCAGTCCCGACCGGCGAGCCGGATGACCAGGACCAGGACGATGCCGTAGAGCACGTGGCCGACCAGGGCGACCCAGGTGATGCCGGTGAAGTTCAGGAAGAACGGCAGGCCGGCGATCGCGGTGATGCCGCCGATCGCGAAGACCCACAGGCCGAAGCCGTAAACCGCCGCCGGCAGGAACCAGCCGCCCAGCCCGCCCAGGACCTTCTCCCAGAGCGGCTTGAAGATGAACAGCCACCCGACCGGATAGCCGATCAGCCCGACCAGGTAGAAATGCATGAAGTAGCCGGCGAAATCGCCGTTGGGCAGGCCGAAGGTGCCGAGCAGGCTCTTGGCCAGGCCGTGCGGCGACAGGTTGGCCCAGCCGAGGCCCGGGCTGACGATCTGCCCCCACAGGTCGAAGGCCATGGTGGCGACCGCTCCGGCCAGGAACATAAGGCCCAGCGTGGCGGCGTTCAGCGGCGGAACGGACGGGCTGCGATGGCTGTCGGTGGCGTCCATGGTACGGCGGGCTCCTCAGTTGCGTACGTCGATCGGATCGACGTCCCGCCCCAAATGACCCCCGGCGGCGATCGGTTACAATCGCCTCGCACGGTTCTCAACCGGTTGTGACGGGCGGTGAGCGCCGGCCCACCGCCCGACAGCGTGTCCTAGTCCCGGGTCTCGAACACCATCGGCGTCATGGTGTCGATGTCGCGGCCGGCCCAGTCACGCTGACGCACGCCGGAGATGGTGACCTCCTGGAAGGCGTTCAGCTTGGCCGACACGTCCGCCACGTCGATGCTGTCCACCTCGCCCTTCGACACGACCTTCTGGCCGTGCACCCAGACATCCTCCACCGCGCGGTCGCCGGCGGAATAGATCAGGCTGCGGATCGGGTCGCGCAGCGGCTGCATGTAGGGGTGGCCGCAGTCGACCACGGTGAAGTCGGCCTTGCAGCCGACCTCCAGCCGCCCGATGTCGTCGCGGCCGATCAGCCGTGCCGCCCCGGCCGTCGCGGCGTAGAAGATCTGCTCGGTCGTGGCGTTGGTGAAGTCGCCGGCCATCAGGCGCCCGGCGATCATCGCCACCTCCATCTCGTGGATGAAGTTGTGCGGGAAGGTGTCCGTGCCGAGACCGAGCGGAATGCCCGCGTCCATGTAGCGGCCGACATGGTTCAGCGCGATGCCGCGGCGCCAGAACACGTTCGGGCAGTGGGCGACGCCGGCCCCCGAGGCGACCAGCCGGCCGAAATCGTTCGCCTGCGGCCAATGCAGCCACGGATGGTCGTTGAGGAAGATTCCGTGGGCGACGATCGTGCCGTCGGTCAGCACGCCGAGATCGTCCAGCCACTCGATCGGCGTCATGCCGTGGCGGCGAGTCATCTCGTTGAACTCGACCACGCTCTGGGCGGCATGGATGTGCATGGTGATGCCGCGGTCCATCGCCTCCTTGTGGGAGGCCTGGATCAGCGCGCCGGTGCAGGTATCGATCTGCGACGGCCCCATCATGCCGGACATCCGGCCCGACGGATGGGCATCGGCCTCGTCGATGGTCGCGATGGCCCGTTCCATGGCCCGCTCGCCGGCACCCTCGTCCCAGTCATAGACGACGGAATGGCCGTCCTTGGTGGTCCAGGCGGCCGAGCGGTACATCGGGCAGAGCACGCCGCGGATGCCGGTGGAGGCCACGTCCTCGACCCAGCCGTCGCGCGCCATGGACAGGTCGCAATAGGTGGTCACGCCGCTCTTCAGCATCTCGTGGATGGCGAAGCGCATGGCCGGGCTGGCGCCCTCGGGCAGCATGCGGAACACCGGCATGTACTCGTAGAGCGAGGACTGGCCGAGCTTGGGCGAGCCGAGCTCCTCGTTCAGCCCCTTGTTGCCGGGCTCGGAGGCCGGGTGGGAATGCACGTCGATGAAGCCGGGCATCACCATCTTGCCGGCGCCGTCCAGGGTGACGTCGGCCTGGCCGTCGAAGCCCTTGCCCACATGGATCAGTTCGTGGTCGCGGAAGGCGATGTCGGCGCCCTTCAGGTAGACATGCCCGCCGGTGCCCTCGGCGCCGCCCTCGGGATCCCAGGCGATCACCCAGTCGCAGTTCTTGATCACCGTCGTGCGGCCCATCGTCTTCCTCGCGTTCGATTGCTGATGTGGTCGGCGGGGATCCCCGCAGCGGCAGCGAGTTTGCGGGGCGGGGCGAGCGGCGTCAAACCGTAGAAATCACCATAAGTGACGTGAGGTCACCGTTGACAGCCCGCCCCGCCCTGCGGACCGTTCGCGCTCCTCAACCCGCCGATGGACCTCTGGCATGACCGCTTATCCCACTCTCCTCGACACCGCCCTGCCCGCCGACGGCCGGACGCGCCGGCTGCTGCGCGACGCCGGCCTGGCACTCGCCGGATCGGTTCTGTTCACCGTCTCCGCCAAGACGCAGATCCCGTTCTATCCCGTGCCGATGACCATGCAGACCTTCGTCATCATGGTCCTCGGCATGGCGCTCGGCCCGCGTCTCGGCGCCGCCACGGTGATGCTGTACCTGACGCAGGGCGCGCTCGGGCTGCCGGTCTTCGCCGGAACGCCGGAGAAGGGACTGGGTCTCGCCTACATGGCCGGACCGACCGGGGGCTATCTGGTCGGCTTCGTCGCCGGGGCATGGATGTGCGGCGCGCTGGCCGAGCGGGGCTGGGACCGGTCCTGGCTGAAGACCGTGGCGGCCGCGGGCCTCGGCCACGCGGCGGTGTTCGCGTTCGGCTTCGCCTGGCTCGCGGTGCTGGTCGGCGCGGAGAAGGCCTTCGCCGTCGGCGTCGCCCCGTTCTGGGCCGCGACCCTGCTGAAGACCGCGCTCGCGGTGGCGGTCCTGCCGCCGGCCTGGGCGGTGGTGCGCAAGCTGCGGGGGTAACCTCCGCCTCAGCCCCTTCCCGTCTTTCCGGCCTTGCGCCGGGATCGAGGGAAGGGGCCGCTGCGGCGCTGGAGATTGGTCTCCAGCGTTTCATCACCCGGCGGTCTCGGTCCCGGCGCGAGGCCGGGAAGACGAGATTAGAGTGAACGCGTCGGGTTTAACCCCTAAGCCGCCTCGCTCTGCCGATCGTAGGCCACCTCGCCGCCGAGCACCGTCAGGTCGCACTGGGCGCCGATCCAGGCCTCCGGCTCGGTGGCGAACAGGTCGGTGTCGAACACCGCCACGTCGCCGAGCATGCCGACCGCGAGCGTGCCCTTGATGCCTTCCTCGAACGAGCCGTAGGCGCCGTTGACGGTATAGGCGCCGATCGCCTCCTCCACCGTGATCCGCTCCTCGGGGCCGATCACGGTGCCCTTGGAGGTCTTGCGGGTGACCATGTTGTAGATCCCGCGGAACGGATTGGTCTGGGATACCGGCCCGTCAGAGCTGCCCGACGGGTACAGGCCGGCATCGATCCAGCTGCGCATCGGATAGCTTGCCGCCGGCCGCTCCGGGCCGAGGGCGTCGAGATACAGGTCGCCGAACTCGTACAGGAAGATCGACTGCGGGGCCGGCAGCACCCCGGCCTTGGCCATGCGGGCGATCTGCTCCTTCGACAGGAATCCGCAATGCTCGATCCGGTGGCGGCGGTCGGAATGGACCTGGTTGCCGATCGCCTTCTCGTAGCCGCTCAGCACCTGCTCGATCGCCACGTCGCCGATGGCGTGGGTGGCAATCTGGAAGCCGCGGGCGTGGTAGTCGGCGATGTAGCCGTGAATCTCCTCGTCGCCATAGATCATGATGCCGAAATTCTCGGCATCGTCGGCATAGGGCGACGACATGGCCGCGGTCTTGCCGCCGGCCGAGCCGTCGGCGAACAGCTTCATCGGGCCGGTGCGCACCCACTCGTCGCCGTCGCCGGTCATGAAGTCCATGTCCAGGATGCGGTCGGGCCAGCCGGTCGCGCCCGCCAGCGGCATCAGGTACATGCGCTGGGGCAGACGGCCCTGGCGGCGGGCGAAGAGATAGGCCTGCCAGTCGCGATAGCCTTCGCGCAGGCCGACCCCCGGATCGGTGCAGGAGGTGAAGCCGTAGGACAGGTTCAGCTTCGCACCGGCCTCGATGCCGTTGACGAAGTCGTCCATGCCGGCCTTCGGAAAGGCGCGGTACATAAGCTGCTGGGCGGTCTCCTGCATCAGCCCCGTCAGCTTGCCGTTCTGCGCCTCCACATGGCCGCCGGCCGGCTGGGCGATGCCCTCGCGGACCTGCGCCAGCTCCAGGGCCTTAGAGTTCGCCACGCCCATATGACCGCAGGTGCGCTTGATGTAGACCGGGTTCTCCGGCGCCACCAGGTCCAGCTCCTCGCGCAGCGGATGGCGCTTCTCGGCCAGATTGAAGTGGTCGTAGCCGCGGCCCATGATCCACTCGCCGGGTGCGAGCGTGTCCGCCCGCGCCTTGATCGCGGCCAGAATGTCGGCGATCGAGGTGATGTCCTCGCCCTTGAGGTTGACCTCCAGCGTGCCCATGCCAACCGCCATCATGTGCTGATGCGCGTCGTTCAGTCCCGGCACCGCCAGCCGGCCCGCGAGGTCGATCTTCTTGGTGTCCGGCCCGACCAGGCCGGCGATCTCCGACGCCGTGCCGGTCGCCAGAACCCGCCCCTGCCAGATCGCCACCGCCTCGGCGAAACCGAGTCCGGGACCAAGAAAGACCTTTCCGCCCGAAAGGACGGTATCAGCGGCCACCCGCGCCATGCATGCATCTCCTGAAAATGGGGTGTGTATGTCCGCCGTCTGAATAGACGGGCGTCAGAAAGGGTCGGCCCCGTCGCGGGGACGGGGCCGGGTCTGGGTCGCTCAGGCGTCGTAGCCCGGGCTGTAGCGGTCCATCATGCGGCGCATGGCCGGCCAGGCGCGCTCGCCGAAGACCCGGGTACCGTCGCCCCAGAACTGGTCGGCGGTGTGCTGGCAGACCTCGTCGGACGGAATGATCAGCTCCTTGCCGGTCTGGGCCGAGAGCTGGGCGACGCAGGCATGCTCCAGGTTCTGCAGGATCTCGAACGCCTCGCCGATGGTGCGCCCGCAGGCCAGCAGGCCGTGGTTGCGCAGGATCATGGCGTAGCGGTCGCCGAGATCGGCCTGCAGCCGCTCGCGCTCGTCCAGATCCAGGGCGATGCCTTCATAGGTGTGATAGGCGAGGTGGTCGCCGTAGAACATCATCGCGTTCTGGGTGATCGGCAGCAGCCCTTCCTTCTGGGCCGAGACCGCCATGCCGGCGCGGGTATGGGTATGGGCCACGCACATCACCTCCGGACGCGCCATGTGCACCGCGGAGTGGATGGTGAAGCCGGCCTCGTTCACCTCGAAGGGCGAGTCCATGACGGTCTTGCCCTCGGTGTCGATCTTCACCAGGGAGGATGCCGTAACCTCCTCGAACATCAGCCCGTAGGGGTTCAGCAGGAAGTGATGGTCCGGCCCGGGCAGGCGGGCGGACAGGTGGGTGTAGATCGAATCGGTCCAGCGGTAGAACGCCACGAGCCGGTAGAGACAGGCCAGATCGACACGGATCTGCCATTCCTCCTCGCTCACCAGATCGCGCACTGACGGAAGTTCTGCCTCATAGGCAAGGGCCATGGCGGCCTCCTCGGCTGAGGGACGGGGATGTAGGGTTTGAGCCGAGAGTGGCGGGTGCCGCAGGGGCGGTCAATCCATCAAAGTTTTGACCATTGCACCAAGGACCTGCGGGGCGTCAGTCTTGCGGTTTCCTTGACAGGAACCGCAAAATATTGATGATTCAGGACGAATCCATGCACTCCAGTGGCGAGAGGCCGATCCGCATGGCGCAGCGCCGCCCGCTCCTTCTCCTGGCCTTCGCGACCGCCCTGCTGTCCGGCTGCTCGTCCGTCGGCGGTATCGGCGACAGTCTCGGCGGCAGCACCCCCGACAACCGTCTCGCCCCGGCCCCGGCGCCGATCTACGCCGCCGGCGATACGTTCGTATATACGGAGAACGGTCAACCGACCCGGGAACAGGTGGTTTCCGTCGCCCCGGACCGGGTGGTCTGGACCAACGACAGCGGCCTGATCTGGACCAAGGACGCGGCCCTGGTCACCCCGCAGCTGCGCTGGTCGTCCCATCCGGAACTCGGCCGCGGCCAGCAGACCATCATCGGCTCGCCCGAACAGCTGTTCCCGCTGCAGGAAGGCAACGTGATCGCCTACTCCGTGCGCGGCTCCGCAGAGAACGCGCCGGCCGGCTGGCAGGAGGAACACCGCTGCGTGGTCTCCGGCCAGGAGGATGTCCAGGTTCCCGCCGGCACCTACACGACCTTCCGGATCGACTGCCAGCGCAAGGATTTCCTCGACAGCTACTTCTACTCGCCGGTGGTGCAGAACTATGTGCTGCGGGTCCGCGACTTCGGCACCGGCCAGTCGCGCAAGGAGCTGCTGTCGGTGACGCTCGCCAACGACCGGACCCGCGAACTGCCGGCCACCGTCGCCGGCACGCCGAACCCGGTGGAAGGCCCGAGTGTGCAGACGCCGGTCACGCCGCCGGTCGCGGTCATGGGGCCGACCCCGGTTCCGGTGATGGCGCCCGACGCCATGGCGACCAAGCCGATGGGCACCGAGGCGGAGCGGGCCGACGCCCTGATCTCGCGCCTGGAGGATGTGGTCGCGCGTCTCGAGAAGGTCGCCGGACTGGATGCCGGTCGGGCCGCGGCGCCGGCCGCCGGCAGCGCCGGGTCCTCGGCACCGCGGACGGCCGCCGCATCCGGCGGGTCTTCCGGTCCCTGGGCGGTGCATCTGGCCTCCTACCGGTCCGCGCGCTCGGCCCAGGACGGCTGGAAGCTGCTGCAGCGCCGGTTCCCGGCCCTGGCCGACAAGAAGATGGTCACCAGCGAGTTCGATCCGGGAAACGGACGCGGCACCTATGTCCGGCTGATGGCCCAGGGCTTCCCGAACCGCGACGCGGCGATGCAGTTCTGCGGGCCGCTGAAGGCCAAAGGGCAGTTCTGCGACGCCCGCGGTCCGCTGCCCTGAACGAGCGAGTGTCGGTCAGACGACCGGCACGTAGTCGTACTCGCCGACGCCCTGCATGATCAGGAAGCTGACCGACGTGTCGCCCGCATTGGTCACCAGATGCGGGCGGCCGGCGACCACCTCGTAGCTCTTGCCGGGGGCGAGCTCGACCGATTCCTTCGGGTTCATCAGGTAGATCCGCAGCGTGCCTTCCAGAACATAGAAGGTGTCGCCCACATTGGTGTGGGTGTGCCACGGCACCTTCTGGGTCGGCGACAGCCGCAGTTCCTGGATGCGGAAGCCGGGGCGCTCCAGATGCCGGGCCCGGTGTTCGACCTCGTAGAGGTGGTCGGCATTCTTGAGCGGCTGCATGGCGGGTCTCCCTTGGGATCTTTGGTTGCCCCTACCCTACCGCGCCGCGCACCCGCATCCAGCCCCGGATCAGCGACAGCAGCACGAATCCGGCGCAGATGCAGGACATGTAGACCATCAGTCCGGTCGGGACCCACACCTCCATCGCCCAGCCCGACAACGGCGGCCCGAACAGGTTGGCCAATTCGAAGGTCATGACGAACGCAGCGTTGGCGGCGACCAGCTCGCCGCCGCGATAGCGCTCGCCCAGCATGGTGACGCCGACGGTATAGAGCCCGAAGCTGCAGCCGCCCCAGAAGAACAGGATCGGATAGGCCGCGAGCGAGTCCGCCCGCAGCAGCCAGGCCACCAGCCCCGGACAGGCGATGCAGATCGTCCCCAGCACCAGCAGCATGCCGCGCCGGTTCACCCGGTCGGCGAGCCAGCCCAGCGGGATCTGCAGCGCCATGTTGCCGGCGAAGACGGCGGTGAGCAGGGTCACCGCGGTGTCCGACGGCATGCCGATGCGGATGCCGTAGATCGGCAGGAAGGTGAAGAAGGCGGCGTCGATCAGCCCGACGGTGAGCACCGCGGCGAAGATCGTCGGCGCGTCGCGGGCCAGTCGGATCACGCTGCCCTTGGTCTCCAGCGCCAGCGGCGGCGCCAGGTTGCGGATCAGCGCCAGGGGCAGTGCCGTCAGCGCGGTGATCGCCGCGATGACCACGAAGGGGGCAGGTCCCTCGGTGCCGATCAGGGTCAGGATAATCGGTCCCAGCGCGAAGCCGGAGGCGATGGAGGTGATGTAGATCGACATCACCAGCCCCCGACGCCGCTCGCTGATGATGGCGTTCATCCAGGTTTCGCTGACCACCCAGTGGATCGAGACCCCGGCGCCGATCAGGAAGCGCAGCACCATCCAGGCCCAGATATTGTCGATGAAGGCCATGGCCAGGGCCGAGACCGCGGTCACCAGCAGGCCGCCGACCATGGCCGGGCTGGCGCCGAAGCGGCGGACCATGACGGTGGCGTAGGGCGCCATCACCAGCACGCCGAGCGAGGTCATGGCGGAGTTGATGCCGATCATGACCGTGTCGACCTGGCGCGCCTCCAGGGTCACGGCGATCAGCGGCACGAAGCCACCGACCGCAAGGCCGATCGCCATGGAGGACGCGTAATGGGCCAGCAGGCTCCAGAGCACCTGTTGCGACGACAGCGCGCCGCCCGGTCCGGACGACGCGGTGCTCACGCCGGGCTCATGGGTAGGTGCAGCGCTCGGCCGCCACCTGCGCGAAGCCCCGCGCGCCCGGCTTCACCAGGAAATGATGCTCGATGCCGTCATGGACGACCGACTGCTGCAGCGGCAGGGTGCCGGACACCTCGGTGCGCTGGCCGTCGATGCGGGTGAAAATCAGGGTGACCGGCTTGTGCGGGTCGTACCAGTTCTGCGGCAGGCCGGCGTCTGTGACCTCCGACTCGCCGCTGCCGGTGACCGCCACCGCGTCGTTGGCGAAGGTGACGGAGGTGTTGGCGCCGTTGTACAGCGGGGTGCGGACCAGGAACCGCTTGGTCTCGACCTCCTCGCAGTCGCGCTTGTCCTCGGCCGACTTGATGAAGAAGGCCAGGCGGTTGGGGTCGACGCCGGCCTCCAGACGCTCGTTCACCAGGTCCAGCAGCTCGCGCCGCGCGCCGGTCGGAACGTCGGCATTGTAGCGCTTCTCCCACTCGTCCAGCGCCAGCTTCGCCCGCTCGACCTCGACGCGCAGATTGGCGGATTCCTGTTCGCTGGCCGCCCGCGCCTGCTCGAATTCCAGCAGTTGTTCCTGGTGCATGCGCCGCTGACCCTCGATGTCCTCCGCGCCGAATTCGTAAGACACCATGGCGGCCGCGAGAACGACTCCGACATAGAGGACGAAGCGGATCACGCCGCCCCACACCCGACGCCGGTAGCGCCGCTCGCTGTCGTAAAGGCTCATATGCTGTTTCCTCGCCGAGGGAAGACCGAGTTGCCACTTCCCCGCCCGCGCCGGTGTTCTAGCCGGTCAGGCCGCCCGGGTGAAGGGGGTGGGGTGACGGGGCCGATCCTGCTTCCCCATTGGGGCAGCCGTGTGTCACCTTCCGACCCATGTCGACCATGCCCAAGCCCCCCGCCTCGGTGCCCGATCGGGCCCCCGCCGCCGTCACCCGCCCCGAGGACGTCTCGGAGAACGCGGTGCGCGGCATCGGCCTGCTGATCACCGCCGAGCTGCTGTTCGCGACCATGGACACCCTGGCCAAGCATCTGGGCCAGGAGATGCCGGTGCCGATGGTCGCGTGGGGACGCTACGCCTTCCATCTCGGCTTCATGCTGATGTTCTTTCCCGGCCGGCGGCTGCTGCCGCTGCTGCGGATCCGGCAGGTGAAGCTGACCCTGTTCCGCGGCGTGTTGCTGCTGACCGCGACGATGAGCTTCTTCACCGCGATCCGCTACATCCCGCTGGCCGACGCGGTGGCGATCGGATTCGTTGCGCCGCTCTTCGTCGTCGCCCTGTCGATCCCCATGCTGGGCGAGACGGTCGGCCCGCGCCGCTGGGCCGCGGTTCTGATCGGCCTGATCGGCGTCGTGGTCATCGTGCGTCCGGGTTTCGCCGACGTGCATTGGGCCTATGGGCTGATGATCTTCATGGCGTTCATCTTCGCCGTCTTCGTCATCGTCACCCGGATGCTGACCCGCACCGAGGAGACCCTGTCGATCCTGTTCTACGCCGCCCTGATGGGCACGGTGGGCACGTCGCTGCTGCTGCCGTTCTTCTGGCAGACCCCGACCTGGGAGCAGCTCGGCTGGATGGCGGCGATGGGGGCGATCGGCGGGGTGTCGCAATGGCTGATGATCAATGCCTACAAGGTGGCGACCGCGTCCACCCTGGCGCCGTTCCAGTACGTGCAGATCACCTTCGCGGCGTTCTGGGGCTATGTGGTGTTCGGCGACATCCCCGATTTCTGGGTGATCATCGGCGGCACCATCGTCATCGCCAGCGGCCTCTACGTCATCCACCGCGAGGCCACCCTCGCGAAGAAGGGGTAGCCTCCCACCTTCCTCACGCCGCTTTCCCGGGACCCAGGGAAGGGGCGGCTGGAGAGCTTGGTAGACCCGAAGCGACGTTCCAACACGCGGACGTCTCGGTCCCGGCGCAAGGCCGGGAAGACGGAGAAGCTGACCTTCGAACGCCCCTACGCCGCTGCCGCCTTCTTGCCGCCGACGGTGAAGACCGTCAGCAGCGACACCACCATGAAGCCGGCGATGACGTAGAACACCAGGGCCGGCTCGCCGCGGTCGAGCAGGAAGCCGAACATCAGCGGCGCCACGATGCCGCCCAGGCTGAAGCCGGTCGACACGAAGCCGAACACCTTGCCCATCGATCCGGCCGGGGTGACCGAGCGCACGATCATGTCGCGGCTCGGCATGATGATGCCGTGGGTCAGGCCCTGCAGCGCCATCAGCGTCACCAGGGCCCAGATCGGCAGCGTCACGGTGCCGACGATCAGCACCGCCACCGCCGTCGCCAGGAAGCAGCAGGCCGCCACCCGGTTGTGGTTGGCCGTGCGGTCGGCGATCACCCCGCCCAGCAGAATGCCGAGCGAGGAGCCGACCAGGTAGAAGGTCAGGCCCAGGTTGGCGGAGTCGATCGGGGTGCCGTGCACCCGGTTCAGGGCAGAGACCAGGAAGTTGTTGATGCCGCCGGAACTCAACGCCAGCAGCAGGAAGAACATCAGGCACATCAGGATCGCCGGGTTCAGCATGATCGAACCTCCGGCCGGCGCGGCCTTGTCGTCCGCGCCCTTCTTCTTGCGCTTGTCGGAGCCCGGCGCATGCTTGAGCGACCGGCCGAACACCACCAGCGCCAAGGCGGCCACTATGCCGGCGGCGCCGCAGGCGGTCACCCCGGCCTGCCAGCCGAATTCCTGGGCCAGCCAGACGATGGTCATCGGCACCGCGGCGAAGCCGGCGAACCCGGTGAAGGTGTGCAGCGAGAAGCCGCGTCCCATCCGCTTCTCCGACACCGAGGCCGACAGGATCGCGTAGTCCGCCGGGTGGTAGACCCCGTTGGCCGCCCCGGCCAGCACCATGCAGGCCAGCGTCGCCCAGTAGCTGCCGGTGATGCCGATCAGCACGAAGGCGAGCCCGTGCGCCGCCAGTCCGCCGATCAGGATCCACTTCGCCCCGACCTTGTCGACCAGATAGCCGAACGGGATCTGGCTCACCCCCGTCGCCGCGTTCGCCACCGTCAGGATCAGCCCGAGCTGCACGTAGCTCACCCCGAACGCGTCCTTCAGGATCGGGAACAGCGGGGCCAGCAGCAGGATGTAGAAGTGGCTGAAGAAATGGGCGGTGCCGATCAGCGAGATGACCTTCATGTCATCGCGGAACGATCCGGCGCCGTCCTCGACGGTTGTGGTTGCGGCGGTCATGGGGGCGGTCGACGAATAGTTGGCTGGGCAACGAAAGTGCGCCCGGATCGCGGAGCGGGTCAAGGCCCCCTTGGCTCACCGCCGGGCAAGACACTTGCTCCGTCTCCCCGCCCCCGGTAGGGGAAAGCGATGAACCGGACCGTCGTCGTGCTGGGATTCGCCGTGCTGCTCTCCGTCGCCATCCTGTGGGCCGGCGGGATCGGGCTGGTGTCCTACCGGCAATGGCACGACACCCATGTCCGCATCGAACGCAAGCGCGATGCCGGCAAGCAGGAATGCACCAAACGCTACGTCGACGAGGGCGCCAAGATCCGCTGCATGCATCTGTTCGACACCCAGTACGTCATGGAGATCAACATCGCCAGGGCGACCCGGACGCTGATCGCCGCCGGCCCGCTGCTCGGGCTGCTGGCCGCCCTGCTGATCGTCTGGCGGTCCGCGGCGGCGCGGGACAAGGCCCGGGCCCTGCGCGACCGCTCCGCCGCCCGCCGCCGCACCGACCGCATCGCCCCCCAGCATGAGCCCGACCCGACATGAGCCGAACCCGCGCCGACGAGCCGCCCCGCGCTTGGCAGCGCATGCTGAGCGGCCGCCGTCTCGACCTGCTCGACCCGTCGCCCTTCGACGTGGAGATCGAGGACATCGCCCATGGCCTGTCCCGGGTGGCCCGCTGGAACGGCCAGACCTCCGGTGCCTGGGCCTATTCGGTCGCCCAGCATTCCGTCCTGGTCGAGCGCATCGCCACCGGCATCGACGCCGGTCTGGCGCGCAAGTGGCGGCTGGCGGCGCTGCTGCATGACGGGCCGGAATACGTGATCGGCGACATGATCACCCCGTTCAAGGCGATCATCGGCCCGGACTACAAGGCGGTGGACAAGCGGCTGTCGGCGGCGATCCATATCCGCTTCGGCCTGCCGGCGGAACTGCCCGCCACGGTGGAGAAGCTGATCAAGCGGGCGGACCGCATCGCCGCCTTCTTCGAGGCGACCCAGATCGCCGGCTTCGATCCGGCCGAGGCGCGCCGGATCTTCGGGGCGCCCCGCGTCAAGCAACCGGTCACCATCGATCCGGTTGGCCCGGAAGATGCAAAGACGCTTTACTTGAAAACGTTTCGCATGTTGGCGGGCGTTCCAGCCTCCAACAATGGTGCAGTGCATGGTAATTAAGGTAACGGCTATATTTTTCGGCGACGGCCGAAGCCACTGCAGCCGATCCTAGAACAGGATCAGGATCCGATGACGCAATCGAAGCATTCAGCCACCCGCGACGGCGAAGCCGCCGGTCATCTCAATACCCGGTACTGGCCCGCCACCTTCGAGGAGCGCGGCGTCGTCGTGCCGTTCACCACCCCGATGCTGGCCTTCGCGCGGGCCCGGGCCGACGGCAATGGCGGGTTGGAGGTCATCGTCCCCGGCCTGTCCGGCAGCAGCGGCGTCTACATCATCGGCTGGTCCGGGGTGCGCGACGTGTTCCGCATGACGGTGCACGACCGCGCCTTCCACGACATGATCGAGACCCGCAAGGCGGCAACCCCGCGGGACATTCGGCGCTGCGCCCACGAGATCGCCATGACCGGCCTGTCCGGTCCCGACGCGATCGACGCGGCCGAGCGGGCTGTCGAGCAGGAAGAGAACGAGCGGCTGCTCACCAACTACTACCTAGTCAACTCGGTGGTGAAGAGCCTCGCCAAGGCGCAGGTGCAGCTCTCGGTCGCGGAACTGTCCTCGGCCGCCGGCCAGAAGAAGGTGCGCGGCATCATGGCCGGCATCGCCAGCGATCTGCGGGTCTCCTCCGAACAGCTCTACGCCGATATCGAGCGATGGTCAGACCTGATCGCGCCGGTCGGGGTCGCCTCGATGCCGCACGAATGCCGCCTGCGCCGGCTGATGACCCGGCTGAAGGCGTTCCGCATGAACATCACCGCCTGGGGCAAGAACTCCAATGCCGACCCGGACGGCCTCGCGTTTCTGGTCGCCGACGTGGCCCTGCTGACCCTCGATGTGGGCGGCGACGTCCTCGGCGAGATCGACGACCATGCCAACGATCTGAAGACGGCGCTGGCCAAATGGAGTACCGTCGGGGTGGAGATCGCCGACGGAATGAAGCGGATCTCCTGGCTGCTGGACGGCTGGGATCATGTGATCGGGCTGTGGGAAGAGGTTCTCGACGGCGCCCTCCACGAGCAGAAGGATGCCCTGGAGGAAATCGTGCGCATGCTGCCGCTGGTCCCCACCAAGGAACTCGACGCGCAGAAGGGCAAGGCCTGGGGCGAGCTGGAGAGTGCGATGCGCAAGTTCGTGAAGCCGCTTCAGAACTGGCAGTCGGGCGAGACCGACATCGAGCTGCAGCTGCGGATCGAACGGCGCCGCGCCGAAGCGTTGAGCGAATCCAGATAACCGTCGGTTAGGACGAACGCGCCATGAGTGACACGTCCCTGGACAAGATGGCGAACAAGGTCTTCGAGATCCCGGAGGCCGAGTTCGACAAGCTGGTCACCGCCCTGGAACTGCGCCGGCTGCGCCCCTCGCAGCAGGCCGCCTCCGTCGCCATGCTGACGCAGATCCGCCCGCGCCTGCGGCTGACCCGGCCGGACCGGCGCTTCACACCGATGCGGCTGTTCTGCCGGCCGTTCGAGGATCTGCTCTACAATCCCAACACCCCGCGCAAGGCCCTGGGCCGGATTCCGCGCAGCGCCCTGAAGCCGATCTGGGCCGAGGCCGAAGCCCTGTTGGGCGAGGCCGGCCTCGCCCCGGTCCTCGACTCCCTGAAGGGACTGGATCCGAGCGACGACGAGGCGGTCGACACCGCCGGCCGGCCGTTCTGGGCGAGCGCCCATGCGGCGCTGAAGGGTCTGGCCGACGCCAGCGCGAAGGAAAAGGGCGGCCGCGCCAGGCTGCAGGACAAGCTCGGCGGGCCCGAGGTGCTCGCCTCGCTCGACGACATCGTCACCGCCCTGGCGATCGCGGCGCCGCTGACCGAGATGCGCCGCCGGCTGCCGCCGCCGCCGATCGCCGACATCTCGAACGCCGACCTGAAGCTGATCGTCGACGCCCTGACCAGGACCGCCGCCATCACCCGCGACGGCCTGCCGGTGCTGGTGCTGACGCTGATGGCCCGGCTGCAGTCGCCGGCGATGCTCCCGGCGCTGATCGAGCGTCTGGTCGAACAGGGGGCCGGCGACCTGATCCAGGCCATGGGCGGTCAGGTCGGCGAGGCGGTGGCCAGCCAGCAGGAAGACCGCATCATCGATATCCGCGCCGAGGCGGAGAAGAAGAAGGACGACCCGGTCACCGTCGCCCGCGCGCTCGGCAACGAGCTGAAGACGCTGCAGCGCGAGGCCGCGGCGGCCGGCGGCGGCGGTCGCGGTGTCGCCCGGCAGATCGAGCGGGTGAAGGCGGAACTCGGCCGCCTCGCCCGCGAGACCGTGGTCTCCGGCGCGGCGCCGAAGACCGTCGCGGCGATCGAGGCGCTGGACAGCCCCTCGAACGGCGAGACCTCCAACCGCGACAGGTTCCGCGCGATCGAGGATCAGATCGTCTCGCTGCGGCTGTGCCGCCAATATGCCGGCGATGTCGGCCTGGAGGGCGAGATCGCCGCCGCCATGCAGCAGATCGGCGCCAAGCTCGACAGCCGCTCCAGCGACCTGCTCAAACGGCTCGAGGCGAACGACGCCACGGTCTCCACCGTCGACCTGTTCTGCACGGTGCGCCTGGTCGAACTGACCGAGGGATCGGACAAGGCGGACAAGCTCCGCGAGAAGGGAATGGCGGCGCTGCAGGGCAAATGAGCCGTCTTGCCGCCGCCCGGCCACGGGCATAAATTGCCCTTTCCCAATCGAGTGCTCTGCCGTGTCCGGGTTTCCTTGGGAGGGCCCTGCCAATACTCGGCCGCACCAAGATCAAAAGGACATCAGATCATGGCGACCCCCAAATACGTGTTCATGGACGACCGCATCGTGCCCTGGAACGAAGGCACGGTTCACGTCGATACCGCGGCGTTCAAGTTCGGCTCGGCCGTTTTCGAGGGGGTGCGCGGCTACTGGAACGCCGACGAGCAGGAGATGTATCTGTTCCGAATGCAGGAGCACATGGACCGGCTCGTCTTCTCCCAGCGCTTCATGCGCTATGACGAGATCATCACGCCGGAATACGTGACCGAGAAGACGATCGAGCTGATCCGCGCCAACGGCATCCAGGGCGAGAACGTCCACATCATGACCACGACCTATGTCGCCGGCCATGGCGGGCAGAACGTCACCTCTCCGATCAAGCTGGCGATCACCGCCCAGGAGCGGCCGCGCACGGCGAAGATCACCGAGGGCATCTCGGCCCAGGTCAGCTCCTGGATGCGGGTGCCGGACAACGCCATGCCGATGCGGGCGAAGGTCAACGCCAACTACCAGAACGGCCGTCTGGCCACCCTGCAGGCCAATGCCGACAACTACGACACCGCCATCCTGCTGAACAGCCGCGGCAAGGTCGCCGAAGGCCCGGGCATGTGCTTCTTCATGGTCCGCGACGGCGTGCCGATCACCCCGCACACCTCCAGCGACATCCTGGAAAGCATCACCCGCAGCACGGTGCTGCAGCTCCTGGAGGAGATGGGCACCCCGGCGGTCGAGCGCGACGTGGACCGCTCCGAGCTGGTCGCTGCCGACGAGGCGTTCTTCTGCGGCACCGCCTGGGAGGTCACGCCGATCACCTCCATCGACAAGCTGGCGGTCGGCAGCGGCAAGGTCGGCCCGCTGACCAAGAAGCTGCAGGAGCGCTATTTCGACGTCTGCCACGGCAAATCCGGCGCCCATCCGGAATGGCGCGCCCCGGTCTACGGTGCCGCCAAGGCCAACGCGGCCGAGTAACCGGCCGCACAGCTGCGATTCCACAGGCGCGGCACCCTCGGGTGTCGCGTTTGTGTTTCCAGTCCCTTCTCCCTACCAACGAGGATGCCATGCGCCAGCCTGAGATGACCGTCCGGGCGCTGGGTCCGGCCCGGCTGCACTCCACCACCGCGCCCGCCGCCGACGGGCGGCCGCCGGTGCTGCTGGTGCACGGCGCCTATCACGGCGCCTGGTGCTGGGAGCACTGGGTCGCCCGCCTCGCCGCCGACGGGCGCACGGTCCACGCCCTCGATCTGCGCGGCCATGGCGGCCTGACGCCCGACGCCGCCTTCCGCACCGACGGTGCGGCCGAAATGGCGGAGGATGTGGCCGCGGCGATCGACGCGATCGGCGTGCCGCCGCTGGTGGTCGGCCATTCCCTGGGCGGGCTGATCGTGGTGCTGGCGGCGCTGCGGCGACCGGTCGCCGGCCTGCTGCTGCTCTGCCCCTCGCCGCCCGGCAACCTGCCCGGTGCCGCGAAGGTGCCGCTGGTCGACGAGAGCGCCCTGTGCCCGCCGCTCAGCGCCGCCCAGGCGGGGGAGCGCTACGCCCCGCACCTTGCGCCCGACGAACTCGAGACCATGGCCGCCCGGCTGAACGCCGAGAGCCCGCGCCTGCTGAATCAGCGCTATGACCTGCGCATCCCGGTCGACCCGGCGGCACTGCCGGCCGGGCTGCCGATCCTGGTGGTGGAGGGCGGACGCGACGACCCGGCCCGTCACCCGCCGGGCCAGGACGAGGCCATCGCCCGGTTCTATGGCGGCGACCATCTGCGCCTGGACGACGCCCCGCACAACCTGATGCTCGGCCCCGGGTGGGAGGCGTGGTTCACAGCGATCTGGCGCAGGGCGGAGGAATTACGGTAGACAGGCATCCGATCCGACGCAGCACACGGCCCCGTGGCGGAACTGGTAGACGCACGCGACTTAAAATCGCGAGCCTTCGGGCGTGAGGGTTCGAGTCCCTCCGGGGCCACCAGTCTCAAGACGCCGCCAAACAGCTCTCCGGCTCGCGGCAGGGATCGCGATGTTCCGGAAGCGGTATTTTTGCATGGCGGGCGGTCCTGCTCTGATGGACGCGCAGGGCTAAACTGAGGCGGGCGGCATTCCTGGAACGTCCCGGCCTCCCCAGATAGAGCGGACCACCAGTGGCGGCTCGTCTGGCGGTCCCTGTCCTGAGCCGTTGAAAGCGTCCCCATGTCCTCCGTCTGGGTCGATATCGCGCTCGGCGTCCTGCTGTTCGGCGCCGGTGTCGCTGTGCTCCTGTTCACCCACCGCGCCGTCGCGAAGGCCGGTCCCACCAAAGACGACTATCTGGTACCGGCGGCGGCCGGCACCCTTATCACCAGCCTGCTGGCCGGCGGCGTCGCCTACCTGGCCCGGGCCGCCCTCACCGGGCAGATGGTCCGCGAGATCGCGATCGGCGCGGTGATCAGCCTGGCGCTGCTCATCGTCGCCCGGGTGCTGTGGCGGCGCCACGACGCGCGGGCCCGCCGGATTCCGCCGGCCCAGGCGATGCCGCTCTGACCGCATCCCCGAACCGCGGCCGACCCCGGCGGTACGAGCCGCCGGGGCCGCTCGCTGACCCAGTTCCACCCCGACGGCAACCGGCAGGTAGTTTCCGATGGACTTTCTGTTCGCCCAGGTGATCGGCGAGCCGCTGTGGATGTGGCTCGGCTTCCTGATCTTCGTGCTGGCCCTGCTGGCCTTCGATCTCGGGGTGCTGCACCGTCGGAGCCACGAGATCGGCATCGCCGAGAGCCTGAAGCTCTCCGCCTTCTATATCGGCCTCGGCGTGGCCTTCTCCGCCTGGATCTGGCATCGGCTCGGCGCCGACGCGGCGCTGGACTACCTGACCGGCTTCGTCGTCGAGCAGAGCCTGGCGATGGACAACATCTTCGTCATCGCCATGATCTTCGGCTTCTTCGGCATCCCGCGGATCCACCAGCACCGGGTGCTGTTCTGGGGCATCCTCGGCGTCATCCTGCTGCGCGGGGTAATGATCGTCGCCGGCGCCGCCGCGGTCACCCAGTTCGAGTGGGTCCTGTATCTGTTCGCCGCCTTCCTGGCCATCACCGGGGTGAAGATGCTGTTCGCCTCGGAGATCGCCTACGACATCGCCCACAACCCGGTGCTGACATTCATGCGCCGGCATCTGCGGGTGACCCGGCGGCTGCATGGCGACCGGTTCTTCGTGCGCCACACCGACCACCGCAGCGGCGAGGAGGTGCTGTTCGTGACGCCGCTGTTCCTGACCCTGGTGATGGTCGAGCTGGCCGATGTGGTGTTCGCCGTGGACTCGATCCCGGCGATCTTCGCGATCACGACCGAGCCCTATGTGGTCTACACCTCCAACATCTTCGCGATCCTGGGCCTGCGCGCGCTGTTCTTCGCCCTGTCGGCGATGATCCACCGCTTCGCCTATCTGCGCTATGCCCTGGCGGCGATCCTGGTGTTCATCGGCGCCAAGATCTTCGTCGCCGACATGCTCGGGCTGGCCAAGCTGCCGCCGCTGGTCTCCCTGTCGGTCACCCTAGGCCTGCTCGGCACCGGGATCGCGGTGTCCCTGTGGAAGACAGCGCGGGACGCCCGTCACGCGGCCGCGTCCCTCACCCCGCCGCGTCCCCCGGCCGCCCACGGCCGGCCGGAGACCGCCGAGGAGTGACGCACACGGGTGCCTAAGCGTCCTCCGTCTCCTCCAGGGCGCGGCGCAGCCGGCGGATGATGGCGGAGCGGCCGCGCTCGTCGGCGGCGGAATCGACCTGCTCGGAGACGTCGAGCAGCAGCCGCGACAGGTCGTTGTGCCAGTCGAGCCGGGCGACCTTCTCCGGAGGCAGGCGTTGCGGCCGCCCGCCCTTGGCCACCAGGGTGCCCGCACCGTTCAGATCGTACTGGTCGTCCAGATGCGGGGCGATGATACGGGCGTCGGGATGGCGCGACGCCAGGCGCGCATGCAGGGCGGCGAGGCCGGTCTCCTCGCCGTGGGTCAAGAAGATCGTGCCCGAGACCGGCCCGCGTCCGTCGATCCAGGCGACCAACTCGCTGGCATCGGCATGGCCCGAATACAGATCGAACAGCGTCACCCTCGCCTTCACATCCACCTCTTCGCCCTGGATGCGGACCCGCTGCGCCCCGTCCAGCAGGATCCGTCCGAGCGTGCCCTGGGCCTGGAACCCGGCCAGCATCACCGTCGCGTTGCGCCGCCAGAGATTGGCCTTCAGGTGATGGCGGATCCGGCCGGCCTCGCACATGCCGCTGGCGGCGATCACCACGAAGAACCCGGTGAAGCGGTTGATCGCCTTGCTCTGCTCCACCGTCTCGGTGAAGCGGACCCGTCGGGCGTTCAGGGCGGCCCGCAGGGTGTCCCCCTGCTCGATCTCGTCCGCGTGGCGCTCGAAGATCTCGCTGGCCCGGGTCGCCAGCGGGGAGTCGACGAAGATCGGCGCCGAGGGAACCTCGCCGGACTGCATCAGCCGGTGCAGGTCGACCAGCAGCTCCTGGGTGCGCTCGACGGCGAAGGACGGGATGATCAGCGGGCCGCTGGCCTCGGCTGCCCTGCGGACCTCCTCGGCAAGCTGGGCGCGACGCTGATCGACCGAGATCGCCGGCCGCTCCCGGTCGCCGTAGGTGGCCTCGCAGATCACATAGTCGAGCGCGTTCGGCCCCTGGGGGTCGGGATGCAGCAGCTTGAAGCCGGGACCGATATCGCCGGAGAACAGCATCCGCAGCGGCCGGTCGGCGGTCCGCTCGAATTCGAGCTCCACCGAGGCCGAGCCGAGCAGATGGCCGGCGTTCCAGAACCGTGCCCGGATCCCGGCGGCGACCGGCACCCAGGCCTCGTAGCCGGCCGGCCGGAACAGGGTCATGCAGGCCGCGGCGTCGCGCGGCGTGTAGATCGGTGTGACCGCCTCGCGCCCGCGCTGGGCGTTGCGTCGATTCAGGCGCTCGACCTCGACCTCCTGGATATGGGCGGAGTCCGGCAGCATCACCGAGCACAGGTCGACCGTCGGGCGGGTCGCGTGGATCGCCCCGGCGAAGCCCTGTCGCACCAGCTTCGGCAGCAGGCCGCTATGGTCGATATGCGCGTGGGTCAGAACCACCGCGTCGATCGCCGCCGGATCGAACGGAAAGTCGCCGTAGTTCAGCTCCCGCTCCGATTTCGAGCCCTGGAACAGCCCGCAATCCACCAGGATCCGGGCGGCGCCCGTCTCGATCTCGTAGCAGGAGCCGGTGACGCAGTGCGCCGCACCGTGAAACCTGAGCCGCACCACCGCCGACCCGCGCGTCAGGTGCCGCTCGGGACCGGCGCGGCCGGGACATAGAGCCAGTTCCCGATCACCCCGCCGACAACCGCGCCCAACAGAGCGCCGGCGCCGCCATGGAACACGAGATCGGCGGCGATCGCCCCGACCAGGGCGCCGCCGGCGATCGCGACGAACTGATCAGTGGTGAGCACGTATGTCTTGTCGAGCTGCGTCTCCACCTGCTCGATGACTTTCTGCGCCGCCGGGCCGGCGTCCGAGCCGGGCTGCTGGGCCGAGACCGGCAGGCTGACGAACAGCAGAGCCGCCGCCGCGAGAAGGGCTATGCGAAGGGACGTCATCATGATCGGGTCCTCCGATTGCTTCCAACCGGGGCCAGTCTAGCAGCAGCCGGACGGCACGAATTGATATGTGTCAAAACCGCCGGACCGCGCGCGACGAAGAGAGGACCCACAACTTGACGCGCCGCGGAGCGCGTCCATCTTCGTCGGCGCATGACCGAGCTGTCCTCCTTTCCCTCGCCCGCCCTTGCCGTCGTCGTCGGCGCCGGCGGCGGCATCGGGAACGCGCTGTCCTCCGCCCTTCGGGCGTCCGGCCGGTTCGACCCCGTGATCGGCCTGTCGCGGCGCTCCGATCCGGCCCTCGACCTGCTGGACGAGGCGTCCATTCGGGCCGCGGCCGACCGCATCGCCCGACTGGGCAGTCCGCCCCGGCTGATCCTGGATGCGACCGGTTTCCTGCATGACGGCGCATATCGGCCGGAGAAATCCTGGCGCGAGCTCGATCCGGACCGGCTGGCCCGGGCCTTCGCGCTCAACGCCACCGGCCCCGCCCTGCTGATGAAGCATCTGCTGCCGCTGCTGCCGCGCGACGGCAAGGCGGTGTTCGCCACCTTGTCGGCCCGTGTGGGCTCGATCTCGGACAACCGGATCGGCGGCTGGTACGCCTATCGCGCCTCGAAGGCGGCGCTGAACCAGCTGGTGCGCTGTGCCGCGATCGAGCTGCGGCGCACCCACCGCGAGGCGGTCTGCATCGCCCTGCATCCGGGCACGGTCGACACCCCACTCTCGGCCCCCTTCGCCAAGGCCGGCCTGGACGTCCGCCCGCCGGAGGTGGCGGCGGCAGACCTGCTCGCCGTGGTCGACGCCCTGACGCCCGACCGAAGCGGAGAACTGGTGGATCAGAAGGGCGAGACGGTGCCGTTCTAACCGACGATCACCGGCGCGATCGTGCCGCTGATCCAGCGGGCCAGGCTGGTCATGCGGGCGTCGTCGCCGTCCTGGCCCATCACCTGAACGCCGACCGGCAGGCCGTTCACCGCCAGCATCGGCATGGTCACCGCCGGGGCGCCGGCGAGCGAACTGGGCGTGTTGAACACCGCGTCGCCGGTCGGGCGCGGCGCCAGCGGCTGGCCCGGGACGTCGCCCGGCCACAGGGGTGCCGGGCCGGGGCAGGAGAAGGTCAGGAACGCATCCGCCACCGGCGCCAGAGCCCGCCAGGCGGCGCGCAGGTTCTCGCGGCGCCACAGGAGCTGGCGGTAGTCGTCCGGGCTCAGCGCCTCCACCACGCCGACGCGGGCCTTGATCCGCTCGCTGACCCCCTCGCCCCTGGTGTCGATCAGGTTGCGCAGGGTCCAGCGGTTCTCCCAGGCGGTGATGGTGTTGGCGAGGTCGCCGGCGCCCACCAGGGACTGCTCCAGGCTCTCGATCAGCGGATGGTCGCCCCGGCGCAGGATCTCCACCCCGGCCGCCCGCAGGCTGTCGAGCAGCCCGTCCATCGCCTTCAGGCTGTCTGCGTCGATGCGGGCCCAGCCATCGGTCTCCAGCAGGATCAACCGGCTCGGCCTGGCCGCGACCGGCGTGGTGTCCGGCCCCTGGATGCCGGCCCGGCCCGGATCGCCGCCGCAGCGCTTCGCCACCTCGATGGCGACCTGCCACATGTCCTCGATCGAACCGGCATGAGGGCCGTGAGTGCTCATGGAGGTGGCCTGGCGCTCGCCGCGATGGATGCCGCCCTGGCTCGGCTTGAGGGCGAAATTGCCGCAATAGGCCGCCGGTCGGATGATCGAACCGCCGACCTGGGAGCCGATCGCCGCCGGCATGAACCCGGCCGCCACCGCCGCCGCCGAGCCGGAGGACGAGCCGCCAGGGGTGCGCGC
Organism: Candidatus Endolissoclinum sp.; assembly: GCA_965228445.1. GTDB lineage: Bacteria > Pseudomonadota > Alphaproteobacteria > Thalassobaculales > Thalassobaculaceae > Thalassobaculum. The sequence goes on from OZ245813.1 coordinate 1,819,636, forward strand.
CGGGTCGAACGGGTTGGTGGTCGGCCCCGGATGGTTGCCGCCGAGTTCGGCCGTCACGGTCTTGCCGAAGATCACCGCCCCGGCCTGGCGCAGCGCCCAGACCGCCGCGTTATCATTCTTCGGGAAATTGCCCTTCATCGCCTCGCAGCCGAGCTGCGTGGGCATGTCCTTGGTTTCCAGCAGGTCCTTGATGCCGACCGGCATGCCGTCGATCGGCGAGAGCGGCTTGCCGTCCTTCCAGCGCGCGGTGCTGGCATCGGCGGCCTCGCGGGCGCTCTCCCGGTTCAATGCGGCGAAGGCCTGGACCACCGGCTCGCGCGCGTCCACCGCCTCCAGACAGCGCTCCAGATAGGCGCGCGGCGTGTCCGCTCCGTCGGCGAAGGCGGCGGTCGCGTCGAACCAGGTCAGGGCCTTGAATTGCCGCGGGTCATAGCGCGTCGCACCGGTCATGACGGTCTCCAGGTCTGGCGGGGGATGGGTAACGAGGTGAGCCCCGCCAGCTTGGCAAGCCGTCAGCCGAAGATCAATGCACGCAATTCCGCCGGCTTACAGGACCTTGAACACCCGGTAGACCGGCCCTTCCGGCTTGCGGTCGCCGGTGGAGACGAAGACCGACTTGTTCATCCAGGCATAGGGGCCGTCGGCGGCGGTCTCGAAGAACGGGGCGGTGCGGAAATACAGCTCCGACGGATCCACCGGCTGGCCTGCGGCGATCCGGTCCATGACCTCCTTGGGGCCGTGGCGCAGGCCCTTGTAGGTCATGTAGATCGGCGTGCCGTCCTCTGTGTCGAGGATGAGCCGCACGTCGAGCTGGGTCACTCCGTCGATCCGGTTGAGGATCCAGTCGCCGCCGCCGTCGCGCACGGTGCCCTTCAGGGTCGGCCCCTCGAAGGTGCCGCCCTTCACCCGGGCGATGCGGCGGTCGCCGTACTGGGTATTGCCGATCGCCGCCAGCGGCAGGTCGACGCTGAGCTTCAGCTCCATGACGAATTCGGTCTGGATCTCGGACATGCGGGGTGTCTCCCTTGGGATCGTTTCTTGTCAGTCCTTCCAGGTCAGGAAGTCGAAATCGACGCCCTGATCGGCCTGGGTGACCGTGTTCATGTAGAGGTGGCGGTAGCCGCGCTTGTGGGTCGGCTGCACCGCTTCCGGCTTCACCTCCTCAAGGCGCCTGGCGATCTCGGCATCGTCCACCAGCAGATCGATGGAACGGTTCTCCACCGAGATCTTGATGCGGTCGCCGGTGCGCACGATGCCCAGCGGGCCGCCATCGGCGGCTTCCGGCGTGACGTGCAAAACGATGGTACCGAAGGCGGTGCCGCTCATGCGGGCGTCGGAGATGCGGACCATGTCCTTCACCCCGGCGCGGGCCAGCTTCTTGGGGATCGGCAGATAGCCCGCCTCCGGCATCGCCGCCGGGCTTTTCGGGCCGGCGTTCTGCAGCACCAGGAAGTCGTCGGCCTTCACGTCCAGATCCGGATCGTCGATCCGGGCGGCGAGGTCGGCGAGGCTGGTGAACACCACGGCCCGGCCTTCCTTCTCGAACAGGGTCGGGTCGGCCGCCGAGCGCTTCAGGATCGCGCCGCGGGGGGCGAGCGAACCGAACAGGGCGACCAGGCCGCCCTTGTCCTGGAACGGCGCCTCGAAGGTGCGCACGATGTCGTGGTCGATCCAGGTCTTGTCCGCATCCAGCCGGTCGCCCAGGGTCTCGCCGGTCACGCTGACCGCATCCAGATGCAGCAGCGGCCGCAGGGCGTGCAGCACGCCGACCAGACCGCCGGCGGCGAACAGGTCTTCCATGTAATGCGCGCCGGTCGGCTTCAGGTCGACCAGCACCGGGGTCTCGTCCGACATCTGGTTCAGCCGGTTCAGGTCGACCGGGATACCGAGACGGCCGGCAATGGCGGTCAGGTGAACGATGGCATTGGTCGACCCGCCGATGGCGAGGAGGACGCGGAGCGCGTTCTCCACCGACTTCTGGGTGATGATGTCGCGCGGCAGCAGACGGTCGTCGCCTTTGGACAGGGCAAGCTGCATGGCGCGCGCACCCGACGCTTCGGCGGCGCGCAGACGGTCGGCATGGACCGCCGGAATCGACGCGGTACCCGGAAGGGTCATGCCGAGCGCCTCGGCGATGCAGGCCATGGTGCTGGCCGTGCCCATCACCGCGCAGGTGCCGGCGGTCGTGGCGAGGCTGCCCTCGATCCGCTTGATGCCCTCGTCCGACACCTCGCCGGCGCGGTACTTGCCCCAGAACCGGCGGCAGTCGGTGCACGCACCCAGGCGCTCGCCGTCATAGGGCGAGGTCAGCATCGGGCCGACGGCGCAGTAGACCACCGGGACTTCCGCGTTGGCCGCTCCCATGAGCTGGGCCGGCAGGGTCTTGTCGCAGCCGCCGATCACCACGACCGCGTCCATCGGCTGGGCGCGGATCATCTCCTCCACGTCCATGCTCATCAGGTTGCGGTACATGAGGGAGGTCGGGTTCAGGAAGGTCTCGCCCAGCGAGATCGTCGGGAACTCGATCGGCAGGCCGCCGGCGGCGAGCACGCCGCGCTTGGTCGCCTCGACCAGTTCGGGCATCAGCCGATGGCAGTTGTTGTAGCCGCTGCCCGAGGAGCAGATCCCGACCACCGGCTTGTCCAGCATCTCGCGGCTGTAGCCCATGGACGAGGCCATGGAGCGTCGCAGATAGAGGCTGAATTCGTTGTCGCCGTAATTGGTCAGGCCGCGTCCGAGGCCCTTGGGTGTTTGATTATCGGTCATTCTTTGGTTCCTCCCGCGCGCACCATAGTCGCGGGACGTACGGATTGGGAAGGCGCGCAAAATGCCGCGCTCGGGCGGATTCAGTGGGTGCGGCGCAGCACGAAGCGCAGGACCTCCCCCTCCTCCGCGGCGACCAGTTCATGGCCGGACTGGCGGGCGTAGTGGCGGAAGTCGAGCATTGCCGCCGGGTCGGTGACCAGCACCTCCAGGAGCGCGCCCACCTCCACCTGGCCAATGGCCTTGCGCGCCTTCAGCACCGGCAGCGGGCATTTCAGGCCCTGAACGTCGAGGCTCTTGGCAATGGGTTCGTCAGCGCTCATCCGGCCTGTCCTGGGCAAATTGGGTCGCCGACCCGGTCGGGCGGGCGTCGGCGATTTCGCGCACCATCTTCGCCAGCACGGTCTGGGTAAAGCCCCTCTCTTCGGTCGCCACCACGACGAAGGCGCCGAGCCCGCCGATCACGTCCATCTCGTAGTGCTCGTCCAGCGGCTCGCCGCTCGGTCCGGTGCGGACATTGCGGTTGGCGACGACGAGCCCGTTGATAGTGATGCCCTCGGCCACGGTCATCGATCGGACCAGGGCGAGCGGCCGGCCGCCGATCTGCGGGCCGTCGCCGGACAGGTCGATCACCTTGCGGGCGCCGTCGATGTCGTTGCTGCGGATCAGGTCGGCGGAATAGGCGATGGCCTCGCTGATCGAGTTGTAGCCGTAGGCCGCCCGCGGAGCCGCCACCAGCCGCGCGCCCCAGGCGACCGCATCCTCGCGGCTGGCGATGACGGTCCAGTCGACGATCGTGTGCTGGCTTTCCGGCGCGCCCCACTCGACGAAGGCGACGGCGATCCGGCCGAGCGGACCGGCGGCGATCACCTCCTGCACCCGCGGGTCGGCCAGCGCGGCGGCATAGCCCTGACGCTGGAACCGCAGTTCCTCGTCGTCGATCGAGCCGGACCCGTCGGAGGCGAAAACAAGCTCCAGATCGACCGAGGTGCGGGAGACGGTCTGGGCCTGGGCGACCGGGCCTAAGATCAGCCCAGCAAACAGAAAAACCCCGGCCAAGCCTGTGGATATTGACGAAGCCGCAAACAGCCGGCCAATGGGAGAAGACCGGTACTTAACGCCCAACCAGCGATCCGGCGGTAATTTGACCTTAAAATAAACGGCGATTTCGCTAAATCGATTGAAATTCCAAAGGCCTGAAATTGTCCACATCACATCCACAGCCCCATCTGCCGAAGGTGTCTGTCACATGTGCAAGTCACAGCACTTCTGGAATTCAAAGTGTCAGTATTGCCTCGATCAACTCGCAATGCCGTGAGGATTGCCACCCAAGGGGTTACACCTTCCCGGCGATACGGTCTGCGTCCTCCTGGGCGCGCTCGTGGATGAAGTCCAGCACGGCGCGGATACGGGCCAGCTTGGACAGGTCGCGGTGCACCAGCAGCCAGAGGTCGACGCCGGGGATGTCGCTGCCCGGCAGCACGCGGACCACACCGGGCACCTCCTCGGCCACCATGCAGGGCACCAGCGCGATGCCGACGCCGGCCCGGGCGGCGGCGAGGCGGGCGCTGGCCGGGTTGGTGGAAAAGGCCGGCGGCCGTCCGCCCATCTGCTGACGCAGCCAGCTTACCGGGGCGTTCTCCGGAAAGCCGTCCAGCCAGTCGATGACGGCGTGGTCGGCCAGGTCGCCGGGCGCCTGGGGCGCGCCATGGGTTTCGAGATAAGCGGGCGAGGCGTACAGGCCGAAGCCCAGCGTGCCGATCCGCCGGATGACCAGGTCCCCCTGCTCCGGGCGAGCCATGCGGATGGCGACGTCGGCCTCGCGACGGGACAGGTTGAGGAACCGGTACTCGTTGACGATCTGCAGCCGGATGCCCGGATGGCGCTCCTGAAGCTGCGGCAGGTTGCGGATCAGGAAGGGGACGATCAGGGATTCGGTCGAGGTCACCGCCACCGTGCCGGTCAGGCCCCGGTCCTCGGCATCGAAGGCGCGGGCCAGGCCGAACATCTCGGTCTCGATCCCCCGGGCCCGGGCGGCCAGCTTCTCGCCCGCCTCGGTCAGCCCGTAGCCGTCCTGGCGCCGGTCGAACAGCCGCACCTCGAAGCGCGCCTCCAGCGCATCCACGTGACGGCTGACCGTGGCCGGGTTGACCCGCAGGGTGCGGGCGGCCGCCGACAGGCTGCCTTCCGCCGCCACCGCCAGGAAATAGCGCAGGTCATCCCAGTTCATGCTGCCAGACGTGCCGCCGGACATTTCAGTTCACCCAGGTCGAAATCCGCAAAACGGATCCCCATGATCCGTCCGTCGCTTTGCAGGATCAAGGGATCGGTACGGAGGATGTGGGGATGGGCGCGCGGTGGTCAGCGCGCCGGGATCACCCGGTGGAAGAGTTCACGCACGACGACGTCGTCTCCGCGCAGCCGGGCGACCAGCGCATCGAAGGCGGCGCCGGACAGGCCGTCGAGTTCGCCGAACGCCTCGCCCACCCGCGGGCGGTCGCCGTCGGCGAACACCAGCAGCCCCCGCAGGTCGACCCCGCGCCGCATCCAGTCGGGCGGCCTCACCTGCACCTGGACCGCGTCGCCGGGGTCGAGCACCCGCACCACCGGCTCCCCCCGGCCACGGCGGGGCGCGTATTCCTGCACTCCGCCCTGAACCGCAGCGTAGAGCCACAGATGCACCGGGCGCCCGCCCGTATTGACCGCGCGGAACGCGACGGCGCAGACGCCCTCCGTCGCTTCCGAGCCGGCGACCGGGACCGCCACTGCGGCCGGCCCGCACACCCCGTCGACTGACCGGAACTCCAACAGATCGAAGGACACGCTGCCGGGATCGGAGAGCCCCGCAATCTGGGCCGCGGGCGCATCCCCGTGATCCGCGCCCGATTTCTGCCAGAGTCCCCACCCGAGTGTAGCGGATGTCAGCAGCACGGCCATGCCGAGCGCCATGGCGGTCCGGGCACGGCCGCCCCGAGCGGCCGGAGGGTCGAGATCGAGACGGGCCAGAACCTCCCGGACCGACCTAACGGCCAACGGATCGGGGCTCGGGCCGGCGTGCGGCGTCAGGTCGCCGGCATTCTCCACGGCGGCGACGGCGAGCACCGGAAGATCGCCCATGAACAACGCGGCGGAGCGGCGCGCCTTGTCCGCCACCCGCTCCACCGGTCCGATCCCCAGGTCCAGATCCACCGTACCGGTCGCCCACACGACGCCGTCCGCCGGTCCGTTATCCTCCGCCAGCCGACCCGCCAGCTTCAGCCGGTGGGCCAGGTAGAAGCCAAGCTGCCAGCTGCGTCCCTCGTCGATGGGGCGGTCCACATCGACCCGGAACACCCCATGTCCGACATCGCGCTCCACCACGCCGGTCGGCCGCCGGACGAAGGCGTCGTAGTCGCCCGAGATCGGCAGGGCCGTCGTACTGCCCGCCAGACAGACGACCGAGCGGAGCCCCGGATCCTCCGCCGTGATCCGGCGCACCGTGCTGGGTCCGTCGGTCGTCCCCACGACCACCCGCAGACGCCCCCTCATCGTCTGTCGCTCCGCCGCGGTCGGGCGCGGTCACACCAGGTACAGGCGGGCATCGGCATCCGCCAGGGCCACCAGGATCGGATCGGAATTGTCGACCAGCACCTGCACCAGACCGTCCACGGAGGGCGGCAGGCCGATCTCCAGCGGCTCGGCCCCGTCATGGACGGCGATCAGCCGGCCGGGCGCGGCCGCCGGGTCGTCCAGGGAGATGGCCACGAAGCTCTGACCCGGCGCGCCGCGGGACGCTACGACCCGCAAGCGCGCCCCTTCCGTCAGCCGATCGATTTCGGTCCGCGGCGTCGACGCGGCCGCCTGGCGGGGAAACACGACCAGGGCCGCGTCGGCCAGCAGCGCATCCAGATCCGCACCGGGCCGGATGCCGCCCGGCAGCGGACGGCCGGTCACCAGGGCCGACCAGATCGCCGACACCGACGGCCGGGCCGGGACCCGGCTGTCGGTCAGGTCGCGCGCGGCGTCGAGGGCGGCAAACAAGGTCTCCGCAGTCCGGCGTCCGCCGGCATCCAGCTCGCGCCACCGCCCGGTCATGCGGCGTCCCCGTAGAGCGCCCGGAAGCCGGCGCGGAACCGCGCGGAATCCTGCGCGAAGGTCTCGGCGTCCAGGCGGTCTTCGGCGGCGATGCGAACATGCTGCAGCCGAACCAGCAGGCGCCGGACCAGGGGCGCGCCGGTCGCCATGCCGTCCACCGCCGTCCCCGAGCGGCTGTCCGCGCCGCCGAAGCCGGCCCGCCCGACACCGCGGAGCGCCTTCCTGGCCTCGCCGATCAGCCCGGCGACCTCCGGGCCGACGACGGTCGGGTCGGCCAGCGCCGCCACCATGCCGGCCACGCCCCCCGGTCGCAGGGCGACGACATTCGCGCCGTCGGCCCCGCTCGGCCGCCGGTCGCGCAGCCCGCTCAGATCGGCCGCCGGCAGCCGGGCCAGCACCTCCAGCGCCGCCTCCGCCCGGTCGGCCTCCACCAGCACCGCCAGGGCCGCGAGGGCCATGCGCTCGAGCCGCTCCTCCATTCCGCGCCACTGGCCGAGACGCTTGTCATAGGGCTCGCAGTCCCGCAGATCGATCAGCCCGACGACCTCGTCCCTCGGCGCATGGCGCCGCAGCGCCTGGCTCAACCGGGACTGCACAGCCCCGAAGGTTGCCGCGCGCAGGATCGACAGGGCAAGGGCGCCGGCATGGGACCCCAGCCGGGCGATCAGGTCGAGTTCGGCGATCTCCCGGCGGGTCAGGAACTTCACCGCCGCGGCCGGCTCGCTCTGCAGCGCGCGCAACTCGTCCGCCTCGCCGTCATGCACCTCCAGCAGCGCCAGCACCGTGCCGGGATCGACCTCCCCCGCCTCCCGGTCCGAGCCGACCGGCAGGGCGCTGTCGATCGCGTGCCGCTCGAAGGCCGCCTGCAGGGCGGTGCGCAGCATGCCGACCCGTTCGGTCACCACGCGGAAGCCGCGCAGCTCCGTCGCCTCGTCACCCTTCCCGGTCACGGAGCCGTACCAGTAGTCCAGCACCGCCCGGTCATCGAGGTCGTCCAGCCCGAAGCCCGCGCCGCGGCTCATTTCCAGAAAGCCGATCAGGCGGGCGAAGACCCGAAGGCTCTGCGCCGGGGAGAGGTGCTGCTTCAGATGGTCGTAGAACAGCCGCGACAGGGCATTTGCATGTCCGGCCGCCCGGTGCGACCGGAACGGGGCGTCGAGCCAGGCACGGATCTCGGCGTCGACCGCCCGATATCCGAGGGCCGTCACCATCAGTTCCAGCAGGGCGGCGAGAAACCCCATCCGCCCATAGCTGACGGTGAACGGCCCGTCGGGATAGGCGATCCGCACGCCGTCCGCTTCCAGCCGGAAATCCGCGTCGAACGCCGCGCAGTGACGGGCCCCGGACTGGATCTGCGCCCTGAAGGCAGGCGCGCGGGCGACCTGCACGCCGAAGAACAGCGCCGGCCAGCCGTGCCGGCCGCCGACCGCATCGGCTATCCGCAGAAGATGGCACAGCTCCAGCAACGGCTTGCCATAGGCGCGGGCGGCGACGGTGCGAGACAGGGCCCGCATCACGTTCGGCGCGTATTTCGGCCCGCCGCCCAGATCGGCATCGGCCACCGTCCGGAACGCCGCCTGCAGTTCCGGGCTGATCGAGCCTGCGAGCAACGCGCGTTCGGGAGAGATGCCGTCCATTCCGGGGTCCTGAACAAGGCGTGAGCGGGGCCGGGACAGCAACTCTACGCAAGGCGACGGCAATTTGCACGCATGGGCATCATAGACTATGGATTTATCAACCATCGCCAAACAACGCCAGGAGCCAGGCACGGCGGTCGGCGATACGGTCGAGCTAGGCGCGGGACGCTAGGTCGCGCCCGAGGAAAGGCGTCATCAGACAGCCGCTCCCCTCGCCCGATAGGATGGGCGCCCGCCGGTGCGTCCGGTCATTGCGGGCCGCCGGCGCCGGCGGGCAGCACCCGCTCGATCCGAATTTCCCCGACCCGTACGCGCAGCACGGTTTCGTGCTCCGGATCGAGGCCCATATCCACCAGAAGCAGGGTCAGCCAGCGCTCGATCTCGCGGGGGCTTGCCGTGGTGACGTATTCGTAGCGCCGCAGGGCCGTACCGCTGCGCAGCAGGTCATAGCTGCGGAACCCGGGAAACCCGTCCGACATCACCCCGATGATGGACAGGACGTCCTCGGTGGTGAGGTTGCGGAGCGTCACGGTGTAGACCGATTCCAGTGCCCGCGCCCCCGCCGTCGCCGCCTCTTCCGGCGGTACGAGAACCGCCTCTTCCGGCGGTGCGAGAGAGGCCAGCCTGCGGGCCAGCACCGCGCCCAGTTCGGTCGCCAGATCCCGGGCCCTGGTGCCCACCGCGTCGGACGCGCAGGCTGCCGTGACGCAGCGGCCAGGCGCGGCCACCGACTCGGTCGGCAGGTCGAAGGCCCCGAGAAAGCGGTTGCTGCGGATGTCGTAGAGCTCCCCGGACAGGTGGATATCGATCCGGGTGGCATATCGAAGGTCCCGGTAGGAGGCTTCGATGCGGAACAGCAGTGCCGCCCGGACCCGCGTGGACGCCCGTTCCGCCACATCGGCCAGTTTGGCCGCTCCCAGCACATCGACCTTGTCGCGGTACGGCCGGGCCGCCCAGCCCAACCCGGCGGCGATCGCCTCCTCGTCGACCACGCGGAAGCCCCGCCGGTCCAGCGCGTCCTGCAGCTCGGAGACCACCCTCCGGAAGGCCGGGTCGGTGCGCGGCACCAGGGCCTCGTGACCGTCCTCGCCGAGGACCAGGACCGTCACCGGCCCGATTGGCTGCGCCCGGCCGACCTCCTGGGCATGACCGCGGGTGGCCGCGGAGGCACAGCAGATCAGAAGGCCGCCAACGAATGCCAGTGTCACCGCCCGACCGGCCATCAAAGTCGCCTCTCCATCGCATCGCCCTCCCGGTCGCGCCGCCCGTCCCTCAGTCCGGCGCCCGCGTCCGATAGGGCAGCACCGTCACGCTGACTCGGCTCAGGTCGAGACCGGCCAGCGCGTCCAGAAACGCGCTCATCTCCGCCGCCGCGGCGAGGCTGCCCTGCGGCGTCTCCCCCACCAGCGGGGCCAGCGCATCGGCCAGGAAGGGTACCGCGCTGGCGACCAGCACCAGGGCCTCCAGGCTTTCCTGCGATCCCGGCAGCGCGGCGGCGGTCACCTGGGCATCGGCGGGTCCGGGCAGATCCGTCCGCCGGTCGGCCTCCAGCAGCCGCGCCTCTCGGCCCGTCGGAGCGATCCGGACGACAGTATCGTCGGCCTGCCAGGCATAGGCGGCGACATAGGCCCGGCCGTTCCGTGCCACCACCCGCGCGCTCAGCGCCTCGCCGGGTCGGTATAACGCCCGCTCCACCGCCGCCTCGATGCGCGGAGCATCGGCGCCGCCAAGCCGGGCCAGCCGCGCCGCCAGCTCCAGCACAGCGCCGGCGCCGCCGGCCGGCCGGTCGCGCCAGATCTCCTCATGGGGGACCGCCCGCGCGAGACTGCCCATGGCGGCGGCCACCTCCCGTGCGGTTCCGGCGCCGGCATGTCCCCCGCCCCGGCCGAGCGCGTCGTCGATCAGCGCCGCCCGGGCCAGGACCCGCGCGGCGAACCGCACCTCCCTGGGATCGGTCGGACGGGTCGGCGAGAAGGTGCCGACCGCCCGGTACAGTCCCTGCCCGACCCGCCCGCCGTCGCGGGTGAGCGGCAGAAAGCCCCTGGGGATCGAGGCGAGAGCGATGCGGGCCGTTGCATGGGCCTCGCCCGGCCCCATCGCCGCCCGGGCCTGCACGTCGACCCGGTCGCCCTGGTCCCAGAGATCGAGCTCCAGGCGGACGACCCGCGTCTCCGGCGGCGCGCCGAGCCGGCTCAGCGGACGGGTCACGTAGAGCGGCGGCGTCGCCAGGCGCTGCGTCAGATGCTCCGCCACCAGTCCGGCGAACCAGTCGGCGGCGGCACCGCGTGGGCCGCGCCGCTCGATCCGGCTGGCGAACGCCGCGGCCGGATCCGCCGACAGCCGCAGCGTCTCGGCAAGGGCGATGCCGAGCCGGCGGGCGCCGACCTGCGCCTGAACCACGTCGGCCTGCCCCAGGTCGGCGTCCAGGACGACCGGCGGCGCCGTCGCCAGCACTTCCCCCAGCGCGCCTTCACGCAACCCGACCAGCCGCGCCGCCACCGAGAGCGCGCCCCCCTGCTCGGCCACGGCCGCCACGACCAGGGCATCCACCACCGCTCCCGCCAGCAAGCTCTGAGACGACGCCTCGGCGAAGCTCGCTGCCTCGTCCCAGACGGCGGACAGGTCGCGCCGGGTCAGCACCTGCCCGCCGGGCGGGGCGGCGGCCAGGAGGGCAGCGGTCAGCGCCCCCTCCACGTCGGCCAGCACCGCCTCCGGCAACCCGCTCTCATCCGGGTCGAGCGGCTGCAGGGCGATACGGGCCCCGGCCGGCAACGGCGCCCAGAGGTGGGCGGCAGGCGCGGCGAGAGCGCGGGTCCAGTCCTCGTCCGCGGACGCCGGCACGCCTGTCAGAGCCAGGGCGACCAAGGTCAGGGCGGCCAAGGTCAGGGCGGCCAAGCGCCGGGCCATCCGGGCGAGGGCCGTCATCGCCACATCTTCTCCACCGCGAGGCCATCGGGGGCGACGGCAATCCGCATCACCGCCTCGGCCGTGTCCGACACGCCCCCGCCCTGCCAACGGTATCGGATCTCCAGGTCGAACGTGTTGCCGTCGACCTTGACCACCCGGCTCTCGCTGATCTCCTTCATCCGTTCGGCGAACTCGACCTGGGGCGGATTGCCCCGCTGATCCCAGACCGTTCCCTGGCGAGTATAGAAGCCTTCGATGGTTCGACGCAGGTCCTCCCAGTGGGACTGCACGAAGACCTGGGCATCGGCCACCGTCGGTCCGAGAGCGGGATACAGGGCGGGTCCGGAGCCGGAGGGCGCTGCGGCGGACAGGGGGGGCGCCGCCTGAGGGGTAGCGGCGGCCGGCGGCAACCGCCCCTGCCGGGCCACCACCGGCGCCAGCACGGACTTCGGGTCGCCCAGCACGCTCGCCTTCTGGACGCGGCGGTGCAGCCGGCGGGCGGCATAGGTCAACTCGTCGTCCAGGTACACCTCCAGCTCACCCAGCGTGACGACCCCGTCGCCGTTGCCGCTCCGCCCCCGGTCCGCCGCGCCGTCGTACAGCGCATCCATCATGTGCCGGGTGAACAGGCCAAGCCGGCGCTCCTCGTCCCAGCTCGCCACCTGATCGCCCTGGGCGGCGCTGACCACGGTCAGGCCGGCGGGATCGGGCGGGGCCTCGGTGCGGATATAGACAGGCGAGGCAGAGCGCAGCAGCCAGCCGGCGGCGGAATTGCCCGAGAAGCAGGCATCCAGCAGAACCAGGGTGGAGCGCGCCTCCAGCCGCGACAGGTTCGACAGCAGCACGTCCAGCGCGAAGCCGTTTATCTCCGGCGTCGCCGGATCGGCATCCGCCGGCAACAGGTAGCCGCGCCGGTCGCGCAGTCCCGGCACACCGTGGCCGGAGTAGTAGACCAGCACATCGGACACGCCCGGCTTCACCCAGGCCCAGAGCTTGCCGCGGTGGTCTGCGGCATTGCCGAACACAGACAGCATCTCCGCCTGGGACGCGTTGCGCAGATCGATGATGTTGCCGGGGCGAAGGCCGAGCACATCGGTCGCCAGCCGCCGGACCGCCTGGGCGTCGTTTTCGGCATAGCGGACGTCCGGAAGACCGTGGGCGTAGCGTCGGTTGCCGATGATCACCGCGATGGCGTCCCGATTGTCCGGCACTCCACCATAGAGCGTCCCGACATCCGAGGCGCCAGCGCCGCCGGACGGGGCAATCCTGCTCGCCTCAAAAGCCTGAGCGGGTACCGAAAACGACAGCACAAGCCATAGAGCGATGCGAAACGTCCACGGGCGTTCCATCCGAACCCCACGACCACAACCATGACGATATCGCGCAGTCTACCGGACCGCGCGCCATATGGCACGCGGCGAGATCAGCCAGGAGCAGTACGAGCAGCAACGGACCCAGCTCGCCTCGAACTGACGGCGCGGCCTATCCCTTGCGTTTCGCGAAGGCCTCCGCCAGCAGGCAGAGCTGCTCGAACAGGATCGTGGCGCCCAGCAGGGCGGTATTGCCGCTCGGATCGAAGGGCGGGGAGACCTCCACCATGTCGCCGCCGATGAAGTCGACGCCGGACAGCCCGCGCAGCAGGTGCAGGGCCTCGGCCGCGGTGAAGCCGCCGAATTCCGGCGTGCCGGTCCCCGGTGCATAGGCCGGGTCGCAGGCGTCGATATCGAAGCTCAGATAGGTCGGACCGTCGCCGGCCACCTTCAGCGCCTCGGCGATCACCGCGTCGAGCCCCATGCCCGGGATCTCGTGCATGTAGATCACCCGCATCCCGCTCTCATGGCTGAACGACCACTGGTCGCGGTCGTTGATGCCGCCGCGGATGCCGATCTGGATCGTGCGCTTGGGGTCGAGCACGCCCTCCTCCGCCGCCCGACGGAACGGCGCGCCGTGATGGAAGCGCGAGCCGAAATAGTCGTCGCCGGTATCGGCATGGGCGTCGATATGGATCATGCCGACCGGCCGGTCCTTGCCGATCTGGCGCAGGATCGGCAGGGAGATGGAATGGTCGCCGCCGACCGACAGCGGCACCAGCCCCGCCGCCACCACCTTCTCGTAATACCGGTCGATCTCGCCGTGGGCGCCTTCAAGCTGGAACGGTCGCTCGATCACGCAGTCGCCGATATCGGCGACCCGGGCGAGGTCGTAGGGGCAACAGCCGGTCGCCTGGTTGATCAGCCGCATCAGGCTGGAGGAGTTGCGCACCTCGCGCGGGCCGTGGCGCGCACCCGGCCGGTTGGTGACGCCGCCGTCATAGGGCACGCCGATCATGGCGATGTCGACCGCGCTCCAGTCCGCCGCGAAGGGCGCCCGCATGAAGGTCGGGATGCCGGTGTAGCGCGGGCGGGCGATCGGGCTGTCGGACTGGGCCATGGTCTGTCTCCTGTCGAAATCGGCCCGAGTTTGGCGACCGCGCCGCCGGGTGGCAATGGCACGAACGACCTGCGCTCTTGCGGCGGCTCTCCGCGAGGCTTACCTCTACATCCGCATCGGAGGAACCATGGCCAACGCGTATTTCCACATATTCGACGACCGCGGCGTCATCCGCATATCCGGCGAGGACCGGGCGACGTTCCTCCAGGGCCTGGTGTCGAACGACGTGCTGAAGGTCACGCCCGAGAAGGCCGGATACGGCGCGTTTCTGACCGCCCAGGGTAAGTTCCTGCACGACTTCTTCCTGGTGGAGACCGGCGAGGCGCTGCTGCTGGAGACGGCCGCCGACCGGCTCGACGAGTTCTTCCGCAAGCTGCGCATGTACAAACTGCGCTCGAAGGTCGAGCTGTCGGTCGATTCCGAGAGCTGGATCGTCGCCGCGGTGTTCGGCGCCGACGCCTTCGAGGCCCTGTCTCTTCCGGCCGAGCGCGGCGCCGCCAGCGGATTCGCCGAGGGCCTGACCTTCGTCGATCCGCGCCATGCCGATGCCGGTGCCCGCGTCTTGCTGCCCGAGATCACCGGAGCCGCCGCCCTGGAAGCCGCCGGGCTGAAGCAGACGGACCGTGCCGCCTACGACCGCCGCCGCGTGTCCATCGGTCTGCCCGACGGCGCGAAGGACATGGCGGTGGAGAAGACCGTGCTGCTGGAGGCCGGATTCGAGGAACTGGGCGGCGTCGATTTCGGCAAGGGCTGCTACATGGGCCAGGAGCTCACCGCGCGGACCAAGTATCGCGGTCTGGTCAAGCGCCGGCTGATGCCGATCATCATCAACGGCCCCCTGCCCGAGCCGGGCACCGAGATCACCCTGGACGGCCGCGAGGCCGGCGAGGTGCGCAGCGTCGTCCCCAACAATGGTGGCGGCAGCGAGGGCGGCGGCATGGGCCTGGCGATGATCCGCCTCAACAGGCTCGACGAGGCCCTGCGTTCCGGCGATCCGCTGACCGCCGGCGAGGCCACCGTGATCCCGCACAAACCGGACTGGGCGACGTTCTAACCAGCCCACTTCCGACGCCATCCCCTCGAAACCGACAGGCGCCGTCGCACCCGGCATATCCGTGCTGCACGTGCGATATACTCTGCCGCACTGACGCCGACCCGCGCGGCGTGTATGAGTGCCTTTTTACTCGGGGGTTTCTGCATGAACGCCAGCGCCGGTCGGCCCGGACCGACCACCAAGCAACGCTACTCCCTCTTCGCCCTGGCGAAGAACGCGCTGAGCTATCACGAAGGCTGGCAGCAGGCCTGGCGCTCGCCCGAGCCGAAGAAGGCCTATGACGTCATCATCGTCGGCGGCGGCGGGCACGGGCTGACCACGGCCTATTATCTCGCCAAGCTGCACGGTGTGCGCAACGTCGCGGTGATCGAGAAGGGTTGGATCGGCGGCGGCAATACCGGGCGCAACACCACCATCATCCGCTCCGGCTATCTCTGGGACGAGTCGATCAAGCTCTACGACCACGCGCTGAAGCTGTGGGAGGGCATGAGCCAGGAGCTGAACTTCAACGTGATGTTCAGCCAGCGCGGCGTCATCAACCTGGCCCACAGCGAGCACGAGTGGCGCGAGATGCGCCGGCGCTATGAAGCGATCCGGCTGAACGGGGTCGATATCGAGCTGGTGCTGCCGGACGACATCAAGAAGCTGGTCCCGATCATCAACATCGACCCGACCATCCGGTACCCGGTGAAGGGGGGCATCCTGCAGCAGCGCGGCGGCACCGCCCGCCACGACGCTGTCGCCTGGGGCTATGCCCGCGCCGCCGACGCGCTGGGTGTCGATATCATCCAGAACTGCGAGGTCACCGGCTTCGAGCGTGCGCCGGAGGGCCACATCATCGGCGTGCAGACCACCAAGGGGTTCATCGCCGCGAACAAGGTCGGCTGCGTGCCGGCCGGTCACTCCGGCGTGCTGGCCGAGATGGCGGGCTTCATGCTGCCGATCCAGGCCCGACCGCTGCAGGCGCTGGTGTCGGAGCCGATCAAGCCGTGCATCGACAAGGTCGTCATGTCGAACGCCGTGCACATGTATATCAGCCAGTCCGACAAGGGCGAACTGGTGCTGGGTGCCGGTACCGACGCCTACAATTCCTACGCCCAGCGCGGCTCCCCGAACCATCCCGAGCACCTGCTGGCGGCGACGGTGGAGCTGTATCCGATCACCTCGCGGCTGCGCATGCTGCGCCAGTGGGGCGGCATCGTGGACACCTGCCCGGACGCCTCGCCGATCATCTCCAAGACCCCGGTTCCGGGACTGTATTTCAATTGCGGCTGGGGCACCGGCGGGTTCAAGGCGACCCCCGGTTCCGGCCATGTCTTCGCCGACCTGATCGCCCATGACCGCCCGAACGCGCTTGCCGCCCCCTTCTCGCTCGACCGATTCCGCACGGGATACCTGGTCGACGAGCATGGTGCGGCCGGCGTCGCTCATTGAGCGGGAGGAATTCGAGATGCAACTGATCCCCTGCCCCTGGTGCGGTCCGCGCGACGACGCCGAGTTCCACTACGGAGCGGAGGCCCATGTGGCCCGCCCCGAAGCCCCGACCGACTGCAGCGACGCGGAGTGGGAGGCGTATCTCTACCTGCGCCGCAACACCAAGGGCCCGTTCGCCGAGCGTTGGATGCACACCAACGGATGCCGGCGCTGGTTCAACGTGATCCGCGACACCTACACCCACGAGATCTTCGCCAGCTACAAGCCGGGCGAGCCCCGACCTGATTTACCGGGGCCGGATATCTCCGCGCTCACCGCCAAGAAGGACGCCTGACGTGAGCCGCCAGCCCAATCGTACCGTATCCGGCGGACGCATCGACCGGTCCCGGTCGCTCGGCTTCCGCTTCGACGGCAAGAGCTATACCGGCTATGCCGGCGACACGCTCGCCTCCGCCCTGCTGGCCAACGATGTCCACCTGGTCGGCCGCAGCTTCAAATATCACCGGCCCCGCGGCATCCTGGGGCTCGGTGCGGAAGAGCCGAACGCGCTCATCCAGCTCGCCCGCGGCAACCGCAGCGAGCCGAACCTGCGCGCCACCCAGATCGAACTGTTCGACGGGCTCGACGCCGCCAGCCAGAACCGCTGGCCCTGCCTGAAATACGACGTGGGTGCTGTGAACTCCGCCCTGCACCGGCTGTTCCCGTCCGGCTTCTACTACAAGACCTTCATGTGGCCGGCCTCCATGTGGCTGACCTACGAGGAGGTGATCCGCAACGCCGCCGGTCTCGGCAAGGCACCGGAAGGCCCGGATCCGGACCGCTATGAGCACATGCACGCCCATCCGGACGTGCTGATCGTCGGCGCCGGCCCGGCCGGTCTGGCGGCCGCCCTGGCGGCCGGGCGCACCGGCGCGCGGGTCGTCCTGGCCGACGAACAGGCGGAGTTCGGCGGCTCGCTGCTGGTCGAGGACGACGTGTTCATCGATGGCAAGCCGGGAGCCGACTGGGTCGCCGAGGTGGTGGCCGAGCTCGCCTCGATGCCCGAGGTGACCGTGCTGCCGCGCACCTGCGTGCATGCCTATTTCGACCACAACTATCTGCTCGCCGCCGAGCGGGTGACCGACCATATCGGCGCCGTCGTGCCGAACACCCCGCGCCAGCGCCTGTGGAAGATCCGTGCGAAGCAGGTGGTGCTCGCCACCGGGACGCTGGAGCGGCCGCTGGTGTTCCGTGACAACGACCGGCCGGGCGTGATGCTGTCCAGTGCCGCGCGCGGCTACGCGGTGCGCTACGGCGTGACCGCCGGCAAGAAGCCGCTGATCGTGACCGGCCATGACGACGGCTACCGCACCGCGCTGGCCTATGCCGCCCGCGGCGCCCGGGTGGCGGCCATCGTCGACCTGCGCCGCGAGCCGACCGGACCGCTGGTGGACGCCGCCCGCGAGAAGGGCATCGAGATCCTAGCCGGCCACTCGGTGACCGGCACCCACGGCGGCCACCGGGTCGACGGGGTCGACGTGGCCGAGATGACCGCCGACGGCGCCGGCCTCGCCAAGGTCACCCACCGGATCGACTGCGACCTCGTCGCCATGTGCGGCGGCTTCAACCCGACGGTCCACCTGTTCAGCCAGAGCCGCGGCAAGCTGCGCTGGGACGAGGCGATGGACGCCTTCGTGCCGGACAAGGTCCACGACCCGAAGATGGCGCCGCAGGCCTGCGTCGGCGGGTGCGCCGGAACGATGACGGTCGCCCAGTCGGTGAAGGACGGCATCAGGGCCGGCCTGGAGGCCGCCCGCGCCGCCGGTCACACCGCCCGCCAGCCGGCCGCCCCGAAGGTCGAGGAGCCCGGCGCGAGCGATCACCGCACCATCTGGGTGCTGCCCTCGGACAAGCCGGTCGGGCATAAGGGCAAGCATTTCGTCGATTTCCAGAACGACGTCACCGCCGCCGACCTGAACCTGGCGGCGCGCGAGGGCTATCGCTCGATCGAGCATGTGAAGCGCTACACCACCACCGGCATGGGCACCGACCAGGGCAAGACGTCGAACGTCAACGCGCTGGCGATCGTCGCCGCCACGCTCGGCACCGACATCCCGGCGGTCGGCACCACCACCTTCCGCCCGCCCTACACGCCGACCACCATCGGCGCCTATGGCGGCCGCGATATCGGCAAGCTGTTCGATCCGGTGCGCACCACGGCGGTCGATCCCTGGCACAAGGCGCACGGGGCGAAGTTCGAGCATGTCGGCCAGTGGATGCGGCCCTGGTACTACCCCAAGGCGGGCGAGACCATGCGCCAGGCGGTCGACCGGGAATGCATGGCGGCACGCAACGCCGTCGGCATTCTCGACGCCTCCACTCTCGGCAAGATCGACGTGCGCGGCAAGGATTCGGCCGAGTTCCTGAACCGGGTCTACACCAACGCCTGGCTGAAGCTCGGCATCGGCAAGTGTCGCTACGGGCTGATGCTGAACGATGCCGGCTTCGTCATGGATGACGGCGTCACCACCCGGCTTGCCGACGACCACTTCCACATGACCACCACGACCGGCGGTGCCGCCCGCGTGCTCTCCCATCTGGAGGAGCATCTGCAGACCGAATGGCCGGACCTGGAGGTCTACCTCACCTCGGTTACCGAGCAGTGGTCGGTGGCGTCCATCTGCGGCGCGAAGTGCCGCGAGTTGCTGGGCGAGCTGTGCGACGACATCGACCTGTCGAACGACGCCTTCCCGTTCATGGCGATGAAGGAAGGCACCGTCGCCGGCATCCCGGCCCGAGTCTACCGCATCTCCTTCACCGGCGAGCTGTCCTTCGAGATCAACGTGCCCCGGCGCTACGGCATGGCCCTGTGGGAGGCGCTGATGGCGGCGGGCGAAAAGCACGGCATCACCCCCTACGGCACCGAGGCGATGCATGTGCTGCGCGCCGAGCGGGGCTTCATCATCGTCGGCCAGGAGACGGACGGCTCGGTCACCCCGACCGACCTCGCCATGGACTGGATCGTGTCGAAGAAGAAGGACGACTTCATCGGCAAGCGCGGCCTGTTCCGCCCCGACCTGATGCTGTCCGACCGCAAGCAGCTCGTCGGCCTGCTGACCGAGAACCCGAACGAGGTGCTGCCGGAAGGCGCGCAGATCGTGGAGGAGGTCAAGCGGCAGCCGCCAATGGTCATGCTCGGCCACGTCACCTCGTCCTACTACTCCGCCAATTGCGGCCGCTCGATCGCCATGGCCCTGGTCAAGGGCGGGCTGGGCCGAAAAGGTGATACCCTGTCGGTGCCGCTGGCGGGAAAGACAGTGAAGGTGACCGTGACCGATCCCGTGTTCTTCGATCTGGAGGGGAGCCGCCGCGATGGCTGATACCGCACCCCAGGCCCTCGGCCCGCTCGCCGGCATTACGGGCCCCGTCGGCGGCCCGCACCATGCGGGCGTCGTCCTGCGCGAGGTCGCGGGGCTCAGCCTGATCAACCTGCGCGGCGATTCCGCCAAGGCCTTCGCCGGGCACGTGGAGAGCGTGCTGGGCGCCGCCCTGCCGACCGCGCCCAACACAACGTCGCGCGCCGTCGGCCTGTCGCTGATCTGGCTCGGCCCGGACGAGTGGCTCGCGGTGTCCGAGGACAGCGCCAGCACCGCCCTGTGCGCGAAGCTGGAAGAGGCGATGTCCCGGGTCCACCACGCGGTGGTCGACCTGTCCGACAACTACGCGGTGGTCGAACTGTCCGGCCATGCCGCCCGCTGGGTGCTGGCCAAGGGCTGGCCGCAGGACCTGCATCCGTCGGTGTTCAAGCCGGGCCAGTGCTCCCAGGGTCTGCTGGGCCATGCCCAGATCATCCTGGAACAGACGGGGGACGAGTCCTACCGGCTGTTCGTGCGGCCGTCCTTCGCCGCCTATCTCTGGGACTGGCTGGTCGACGCCTCGGCGGATGTCGGCTATCGGGTGGCGCAGGGGTGACCCGCACAGGGGTGGGGCCGTCCCCGGTTCTTCCCCTGCTGCTGGCGGCGGGCGCCGTCCTGGCGACGGTGTTCCGCCTGCCGGAGCTCCTGAGCGAGCCCCGGTTCTGGGCCGAGGAGGGTCGGGTCTATTTCCTCCACGCCCTCACCCATCCGATCCTGGACGCCCTGACGGCCCCGCATCAGGGCTACTACTCCCTGGTCCCGAATCTGGCCGCCTGGCTTGCCACGCGCGTCCCGCTGGAACAGGCGCCGGCCGTGACCACGGCGATCGCCCTGGCGGTCCAGTCCCTGCCCGCCCTGATCGCCGCCCTGGGTCACGGCCCCTGGGTCGACACCCCCGCCAGACGCGTCACCGCCGTGCTGGTCGTGCTGCTGGTGGGGGCGGCCGGCGAGCTGCACGCCACGACGATCTGCGCTCAGTTCCACCTCGCCGTGCTGACGGCGGTGATCTTTCTCGACACCGAGACCCAGCCCTCCGCCCCGCGTCAGGCGGTCTACATCCTGCTGCTGGCGATCGCGGGCCTGACCGGCGTGCAGGCGCTCATGCTGCTGCCGCTCCTCGCCTGGCGCTGGTGGCTCTGGGGCCGGCGCTTCGACACCGCAGCACTCTCCCTGCTGACGGCCTGTCTCGCGGTGCAATCGGCCGCCGTCCTGCTCGCGCCAGGCGAAGCCGACCGGTTCGTCCTGGACAGCGGCCGGCTCGCCAATTTCGCGGAGAACCTGACCAAGGGCGTGCTGATCTATCCGATCGCCGGCGACCTTGGACCGAAGACCCTGCAGCAGCCTTTCGGCCTCGCCCTCTTCGTCGTGTCGGTGGTCGGCATCGCCGCCGCACTCATCGCCCAGGCGGTCATCCTGCGGCACAGCCCGGATCGGGTGCTGATCCTTTCCGCCTGGCTGGTCGCGCTGCTGTCCTTCGCTGCGTCCCGCCGCATGGCCGGAGGGGAGCGGTATCTGGAGGTCTCGGCGATCCTGATCGTGCTGGCGATCGCCCGCCTCGCCTTCGCGCCCGGGTATCGCCCTCTCGTCCGGCGGATCGCCCAGACGGCTCTGGTCGGTGCCCTGGCGGTCAATGCCTGGCTCTACGTGCCGCGGCTCGAGAGTGTCTACGCCCCGGACTGGCCGGTCTGGTCGCAGGAGATCGCCCGCTGGCGCGCCGGCGAGACCGACGCGCCGCGGGTGCATCCGCACTGGGACGGCACGGTATGGGAGGTGCCGCTGCCGGCAGCCCTGCGTTAGCCGGCGGCCAGCAGCCGCGTCGCCCGTTGCTTCGCCCGTTCCCAGGCGTCCGGGTTGCGAATGTTGGCCGGCTGCTCGGCGTTGAACACCGTCAGCATGGTGCGGGCCACCGTCATCGCGCTCTCCTTCATGAAGCCGCGGGTCAGGCCGCCCACATGCGGGGAGAGGATGATGTTGTCGAGCCGGCACAGCGGATTGTCGGCCCCCACCGGCTCGACCTCGAACACGTCCAGCGCCGCCGCCCGGATGCTGCGGCTGCTGAGCGCCCTGTGCAGGGCGTCCTGGCTGACGATCTTGCCGCGCGCGGTGTTGATCAGACAGGCATGCGGCTGCATCGCCTCGAACGCCGCGTCGTTGAACATGTGGTGGGTTTCGTCGTTCAGCTCGGCATGAACCGAGACGTAATCCGCCCGCGCCAGCAGGTCGGTCAGATCGGAGACCATCTCGATGCCGAGATCGTTGGCCGCACCCGCGTCGACATAGGGGTCGTAGGCGATCACGTCCATGTCGAAGGCGCCCATGCACTTGCGCGCCATCTCGGTGCCGATCTGCCCGAGCCCGACGATGCCGAGCACCGACTGGTCGAGGTCCTTGATCGTGTTGCTGTCGCTCAACCGGTCCGACCAGCCCTTGCCGGAGCGGACCATGGAATCGTGTTCGAAGCCGTGGCGCGACAGGCTCATCATCATGAACAGCGCGTGCTCGGAGACCGGGATCTTGCCGAAGCCCGGGTTGTTCACGACGACCACGCCGGCCTCGGTCGCCGCCGCGATGTCGATGGCATCGGTGCCGCGTCCCGAGGAGCAGATCACCAGCAGATCCTCCGCCGCCGCGATCACCTCGGCATCCACCTTGTTCGGATAGCGCCCGCAGATGCCGTGGGCGCCCCGGGCCGCCTCCAGCACCGCGTCCCGTTCGGGGCGGACCAGCAACTCGACATCGACATGGGCGCGAAGATGTTCCTCGCCGCCCGGGTGGTAGAGCGGATCGATCAGTAAGGCCTTGTGACGCACGGAATTTCCCTTCAGTCGAGTGTTCCCTCCAGGGCGTTCCGCAGGACCGTCGCCATGTCCGACGCCGTCATCGGCTTCGGATTGCTGCCCGTGGACGGGTCTTTTTCGGCGGCCGCTGCGATTTCATCGACCCGGTCCGGATCGACGCCCAATTCCTTGGCAGTATGAGGGATATCGAACTCCTTGCGCAGGTCCAGAATCCACTCCATCACCCCGTCGATCCCGGATTTCTTCAAGCCGAGATAGGCCGACAGCCGCTCGCACTTTTCGGCGATGACGTCGCGGTTATGGGCGATCACATAGGGGAAGAACACGCCGTTGGTCAGGCCGTGATGGGTGTCGAAGCGCGCGCCCACCGGGTGGCTGAGCGAGTGGATCGCGCCGAGCCCCTTCTGGAACGCCGTCGAGCCCATGGAGGCCGCCGCCAGCATCATGCCGCGCGCCTCAAGGTCGCGTCCGTCCGCGACCGCCCGCGGAAGGTATTCCTTGATCAGCCGCATACCCTCCACTGCCACGCCGTCGGAGAACGGATGCAGCTCCGGCGCGCAGAAGCCCTCGAAGCAGTGGGCCAGCGCGTCGATGCCGGTCCACGCGGTCAGGTTCGCCGGCAGGCCGACGGTGAGTTGCGGGTCCTCGATGACGATGGTCGGCATCATCCGGGCGTGCAGGAAGATGCGTTTCTCGTGCGCCTCCTCCTCGGTGATGATCGACGCGCGGCCGGTCTCCGAGCCGGTACCGGCGGTGGTCGGCACGGCGATGATCGGCGCCACCTTGGAGCCGTCGATCGCGGCCGGGCCGCCGGACTTCACATGCAGGTCGAACAGCGGCCGGTCCTGGTGGGCGGCCATGGCGATCGCCTTGGCAACGTCCAGCGCCGAGCCGCCGCCGAATCCGATGACCCCGTCGAAATCGCCGTCGCGGAACATCTCCGCGCCCTCGAGCACGTTCGCGCCGATCGGGTTGCCACGAACGCGCGAAAATACCTCCGCCGCCATGCCGGAATCCTGAAGGTCGTCCCGGGCCCCGGTGATCATCGAGTTACGGACCAGGCCGGCATCGGTGACGATCAGCGCCCGCTGGATTCCCGCGTCCGCGCAGGCCTTGTCCAGCTTTTCGATCTCGCCCACACCGAAACGGATTTCAGTCGGATAGCGCCACACGCCGCTCGGGAAATCAGCCATCACGGCTCCTCCGTCCCTCAGTGTTTGAACCCTGTCGTTTGCGGTGACCGTACCGCCCGCTCGCGACGGCCACAAGCAGCTACAGGAGGCGCGAATTTTCGGCTTCGCGAAGAGCGATTTCGAGCTATGCGGTTTCCGCCCATCTGCTCTGCAGACTTCACGCAATCTTAACCGCAAATCCTGCTTGATGTTCTCACAGCGTACGTTAAATGGCGTTTCTAGACGGTACGCGCCATGAAATGCATGCGACCGTGCACTCATAGGGACCCCATCGGGGGGTTCCGGGATCCTCAGAGGAGGCGACCATGACGAAGGATGACATGATCCGGGCTTACAATCGAAATGCCGCCTCCTGGCCGGCGCTGGTCTTCGTGTACGGCATCCTGCTCGGCACGATGTTCCTGTCGGCGTCGGCGATCTCCTGAGTGACGCGCCGGCCCTCGCCGGCGCCCCTCTTTCTTCCAGGGCATGAGCAAGACGCGACCGGAGACGGTCGGGAGCTACGGCTGTTCGGTGCGTGATGGGCGCTGGACCCCGATGCGGCCGATACCCGGCAGGCGCAGGGCCGGCTCGGCGATGTCGACGCCGATGCCCAGTCCGAGCAGGTTGAGTTCAATCCCCTCCTCCGGCGCCACGATGAGGCCGGCCAGGCCCAGCAGACTGAGCTGCAGGCCACGGCCGCTCGGCGCGTGGCCGATCGGGTCGCTGATCGGGCGGTAGTCCTTGCCGATCGCCGTCGGCGGCAGGTCCAGACCCAGCCCGGGCACCTTCCGGCCGACATAGGCGACGAAGGTGTTGCTGTTCGGCCCGGGAAAGGTCCGATAGGTCTCGGCCCAGGGATAGGAGGCGACCGCGTCGCGGATCTGCGGGATGAGCTCCGCCGCCGTCTCGCCGCGGATGTCCCGCAGCAGCATGGGCTCGCGTCCGAACCAACGGTGGTCGGCGCCGTCGTAATTGTGGCGGACCACCCGGCCGCGGCCCCAGCCCATCACGTCCCAACGGTCGTAGCGCGCGGCGTCCGCGTCCTTGACGGCGATCCAGGCATGCACCGCGAAGATGCCGCGCCAGCCATAGGTCGGGGCGGCATAGACCTGCACGACCGCTTCGGACGTGACCCGGGGATCCGGGGCCAGCCCGGTGGCGCTGCGGTCGGCGCGATGCCAGGGCTCGCTGGCCCAGGTATGGCTCGCCCCCTTGAACAGCAGCGGGCCGACCATCGCCATGGCGGCCACCGCCATCGCCAGCTTGGCGACCGCACTCATCCGGCGACGGCCTCCAGGCCAACCCCGGTGATGCTGGCCACGGCGCAGGCCTCGTCCCGGTCCGACGCATCGCCGGAAATGCCGACGGCCGCGATGACGTTGCCGGCCGCGTCCTTCACAAGGACACCGCCCGGCGCCGGGATCAGGCGGCCGCCGATCATGCCGTTCACCGCATCGAGAAACACCGCCCCACGCTCCTTCACCCGTTCCGCCAGCGCCCGGCTGCCGAGCCCCATGGCGAGCGCCCCGTAGGCCTTGCCGATGGCGATCTCCGGCCGGTGCATGCTGGCCCCGTCCTGCCGTTCGATCGCACGGATATGGCCACCGGCATCGAGCACGGCAACCGCCAGCGGCTTGAGGCCGAGTTCGGCGGCCTTGGCGAAGGCCCCGGCGATGATCGCCCGGGCCTCGTCGAGGGAGAGGTCGGAGGTGGGAATGGGCAAGGCGAGCGTCTCCGGTCAGGGTTCCAGAACGGCGATCAACTCCTCAACAACGCGCAGGATACTCGGAACCGTCGCGGAACCTTTCAGTGCCCGCCGACCGGATCAGTTCATCCGGAACAGCTTGCCCGGGTTCATGATGTTGTCGGGATCGAGCGCCTGCTTGACCGCGCGCATCACCGGGATCGCTTCCGGCAGTTCGGCGGCCAGGAACTCCATCTTGCCGTAGCCGACGCCGTGCTCGCCGGTGCAGGTGCCGTCCATGGACAGGGCGCGCAGCACCATGCGGTCGGCATGCTCCTTGGCGCGGTCCATCTCGTCCTGGCTCTCCGGGTCGATGACATAGACCAGGTGGAAGTTGCCGTCGCCGACATGGCCGACCAGCGGCGCCAGCAGGCCGGTCTCCGCCAGGTCCTTCTTGGTCTCGGTGATGCATTCGGCCAGGCGGGAGATCGGCACGCAGACATCGGTCGGCCAGCCCTTGGCCCCCGGACGCAGCGACAGGGCGGCGTAGAACGCGTTGTGCCGCGCCTCCCACAGCTTGTTGCGGTCTTCCGCCTTGGTCGCCCATTTGAAATCGGTGCCGCCGAACTCGGCGGCGATGCCCTGGACCGTCTCGGCCTGCTCGACCACGCCGGTCTCCGAGCCGTGGAATTCGAAGAACAGGGTCGGGCGGTCCGTGTAGCCCTCCAGCTTGGAGTAGGAGATGCACGCCCCCATCTGGGTGTCGTCCAGCAGCTCCATGCGGGCCACCGGCACGCCGGATTGGATGGTCAGCACACAGGTGCTCACCGCACTCTCCAGGTCGTCGAACTGGACGACGGCGGAGGAGATCGCCTCGGGGATGCCGTAGACCTTGAGCTGGATCTCGGTGATCACGCCGAGCGTGCCCTCGGAGCCGACGAACAGGCGGGTGAGGTCGTAGCCGGCGGCCGACTTCTTGGCCCGGCGCGCGGTCTGCACGATCCGGCCGTCGGCCATCACCACGGTCAGGCTCAGCACGTTGTCGCGCATGGTGCCATAGCGCACCGCGTTGGTGCCGGACGCGCGGGTGGCGCACATGCCGCCGATGGAGGCGTCCGCCCCCGGATCGATCGGGAACATCAGCCCGGTATCGCGCAGATACTCGTTGAGCTGCTTGCGGGTCACACCGGCCTGGACGCGGACATCCAGATCCTCGGCGTTCACCGCCAGGATCTTGTTCATCTCCGACACGTCGACCGACAGGCCGCCGCGCAGGGCCGCGACGCCGCCCTCCAGCGAGGTGCCGACGCCGAACGGCACCACCGGCCACTTGTGCCGGGCGCAGATCGTCACCGCCTGGGACACCTCTTCGGTGCTGTGGGCGAAGAAGACGGCGTCCGGTGCGACGGTCGGGTGATAGCTCTCGTCGGTGCCATGCCGGTTGCGGATGTCCCTGCCGGTGACGATCCGCTCGCTCCCGAAGGCGGCGATCAGGTCGGCCATCGCGGCATCGCGGGCGGTGGCGTTGGACGGCTGGGCATCGACCTGCATGGTCTCGTACTCCTTTTCGGGACCGGGACGGCCCGACTGACTCTCGCGGCGGACCGGAGCGACGACGCTACTGACCGCGGCGCGCCGGGACAAGGCGGCAGCGCCGCCTCGCCGCGTCTTCATACCGCCGCCGCGGCCGGCGACCAAGCCTCGGCATGGCGCCCCGCTTCCTGCCGGTGCGGCGTCGCGAACCGGGCGCTCGGCAACGGCTGGTGGTTCCGCACGGCGGCGTACAACTTTTTATCTGCGTTGGTGAGCGGAAGTTTACCAAATCTTCAGTGACCGGTGTGCAGGATGGCCGCACATTCACTCTTTCGACGGGCCGGCGGCCCCCTTTGGACTGGCAGGAAGTGTTCTTATGTGGTCGGCGATCAAATCCGCATTCACCGGTGACAGCGACCGCCGGGTTGCCCCCCGGGTGGCCGCGATCGGCACGGTCACCATCGACACCAGCAGATTCGCGCTCGAGAACTGGAGCCTGTCCGGCATTCTGATCTCCGGCCACGACGGTCGGCTGATCAAGGGACAGAAGTTCAAGATGTCGGTGGAGGTGCGCGACGACGACCGGATCATCGTCTTCAACGCCGAGGCCGTGGTCGTGCGCGCGGCCGGCGACAAGCTGGCTGCCCAGTTCTACCGGATCGACAAGCACAAGAAGAAGGCGATCGCCGACTATTTCGCCCGCAAAACCGGGCAGCGCTGACCGTCGCGCGACGCGGAACCGATTAACCATCGCGAACGTTGACCCCCGGGAGTGCGGACGCCAAACTCCCGCCGCTTTACCACAAGCAAATTTACGGGTCGGGACGGCGTGAGCATCTGGGGAAAGATCATCGGTGGTGCCGCGGGTTTCGCGATCGGCGGACCCATCGGCGCTCTCCTGGGCGTGGTCGGCGGCCATGCCATCGACCGCTACACCGAAGAGCAGACGATCGACGAGGAGGCGGCGACCAAGAAGATCGCCTTCACCATCGGCGTGATCGCGCTCGGCGCCAAGATGGCGAAGGCCGACGGCGTAGTCACCCGCGACGAGATCTCCGCCTTCCGCGACGTCTTCCGGGTGCCGCAGGAGGAGATCAAGAACGTCGGCCGGGTCTGGGACATGGCGCGCCAGACCAGCGACGGGTTCGAGGCCTATGCCCACCAGATCGCCCGGCTGTTCAATCCGGGCTCCCCGGTGCTGGAGGAGCTGATCGGCAGCCTGTTCCACATCGCCCAGGCCGACGGCGTGATCCATGAGAACGAGGTCGTCTACCTGCGCCGGGTGGCCGAGATCTTCGGCTTCAACGAGGTCGCCTTCGACCGGCTGCGCACCATCTATGTCGGCGACAACGGCGACGACCCGTATTCCGTGCTCGGCATCGATCATACCGCTTCCGACGAGGAGGCCCGGGCGGCCTACCGGCGGCTGATCCGCGAGCATCATCCCGACCGCCTGATCGCCCAGGGCCTGCCGGACGAGTTGATCTCGAAGGCGACCGAGCGTATGGCGGCCTTGAACGGCGCCTGGGATCGGATCAAGAAGGCGCGGGACATCTCCTGATCTGACCAGATGAAAGCCTGATCCATGGCAACTGCAACCGACCGTGCGGCCCCTCCGGCCGTT
Organism: Candidatus Endolissoclinum sp.; assembly: GCA_965228445.1. Classification (GTDB taxonomy): domain Bacteria; phylum Pseudomonadota; class Alphaproteobacteria; order Thalassobaculales; family Thalassobaculaceae; genus Thalassobaculum. The sequence goes on from OZ245813.1 coordinate 1,848,144, forward strand.
GCCCTGCGTGGGGCCGGTCTCGGCTTCGGCGGCAATCCGCTGTTCTCCGGCATCGACCTTCCGGTGGCGAAGGGCGACCGGATCTGCCTGGTCGGCCGCAACGGGTCGGGCAAGTCGACGCTGATGAAGGCCCTTGCCGCCGAGATCGACGTCGACAGCGGCGACCGCTTCGTCAAACCGGGTGCGCGCATCGTCTACCTGCCGCAGGACCCGCGCCCGCCCAAGGACATGACCGTGTTCGAGTATGTCGAAGGCGGGTTGCCGCCGGCGACGGACGGCGCGCCGCGTGACCATCTGGTGGAGGCGGCCATCGCCGGACTGTCCCTGGACGGCGGGCGGACCATGGGCGGTCTGTCCGGTGGCGAGGCAAGACGCGGCGCGCTGGCCCGGGCGCTGGTGTCCGAGCCTGATGTGCTGCTGCTGGACGAGCCGACCAACCACCTGGACCTGCCGACCATCGAATGGCTGGAGGACATGCTGGAGGGGCTCGAGGCGGGCCTGCTGATCATCAGCCACGACCGGGCCTTCCTGCGCCGTCTCGCCAACCGCACCCTGTGGCTGGAGCGCGGACAGTTGCACCGGCTGAACGACGGGATCGACGCCTTCCCCGACTGGGCGGAGAAGCTGATCGCCGACGAGGAGGTGCAGGCCCACAAGCTGAACCGGCAGATCGCCGAGGAGACCCGCTGGCTGCGCGAGGGGCTGACCGCCCGGCGCAAGCGCAACATGGGCCGGGTGCGCGGGCTGCTGGACCTGCGCCGCGAGCGGGCCGAACGGATCAAGCGCCCGGAAGGCATGAAGATCGACGCCGGCGAGGCCAGCCGCAGCGGCAGTCTGGTGATGGAGGCGATCAACCTCACCAAGAGCTTCACCGACGAGCGTGGGGTGGAGAAGACCGTCGCCTCGGACATCTCCTTCACCGTGCGGCGCAAGGACCGGATCGGCCTCATCGGACCAAACGGCGCCGGCAAGACCACCCTGCTGCGCATGCTGCTGGGCCAGGAGGAGCCGGACAGCGGCCGGGTGAAGACCGGCTTCGGCGTCGAGACGATCTATTTCGACCAGAAGCGCGAGCAGCTCAATCCGGCCGACACCCTGTGGTCCACCCTGTGCCCCGGCGGCGGCGACAGCGTCGAGATCCACGGCAAGAAGAAGCACGTGGTCTCCTACCTGCGCGATTTCCTGTTCGCCGACCGTCAGGCGACCGCCAAGGTGGCGACGCTCTCCGGTGGCGAGCGCAACCGGCTGCTGCTGGCCAAGCTGTTCGCCCAGACGCACAACCTGATGATCCTCGACGAGCCGACCAACGACCTGGACGTGGAGACTCTGGACCTGCTGCAGGAGGAGGTCTCCGATTACGACGGCACCGTCCTGCTGGTCAGCCACGACCGCGACTTCCTCGACCGCACCGTCACCTCGATCATCGCGGTCGAGGGCGAGGGTCGGATCCGGGAGTATGTCGGCGGCTACCAGGATTATCTGGCTGAGCGCAGGCGCACCCAGAAGCCGGCCGAAACCACCGCCACCAAGACCGCCAAGGCCAGGCCCGCCGCCGAGAAGCCCAAGAGCCGCTCCAACAAGATGTCCTACAAGGACGGCCGCGAGCTCGAGCTGCTGCCCGAGCGCATCGCGAAGCTGGAAGCGGAGATCGAAACGCTCGGCGGGGAACTGGAAGATGCCGACCTGTTCAGCCGCGATCCGAAGACCTTCCAGGCCAAGAGCGCCCGTCTCGTCGCCGCCCAGGAAGACCTTGCCGCCGCCGAGGACCGCTGGCTCGAGCTGGAGGCGCTGAAGGAGGAACTGGCCGGGTCCTGAGGGCCGCCCGGCCTCAGTCCTCCTTGAAGTCCTGGTGACAGGCCTTGCAACTGGAGGCGAGCCGACCGAAGGCGGCCTTTGCCTGGTCGGGGCCCGTATCGGCCACCGCGGCCAGAGCCGATGCCCGGGTGCCGAGTTCGTCCGCCAGGGCCTCGAACTCCGGCCAGTGCCGCCAGATATCGTCGGCCGCCTCGCTCGGATCCGCCGTCGAGCCTTCCGGGAAGAGCTCCAGCAGGTGCCCGCCGGAATGGTCCTCGATCCGCCTGGCCGATGCGGCGACCGCCTGCGGATCGTACTCCGCATCGCCCCTGAACATGGCGGCCAACGTCTTCATCTCGCCGCCGAGTGCCTTCATCATCTCCATGCGTTCCTTGACCACCCCGGTGGCTCCGGCATGGGCCTGCACCGCCGGCGCCCGCATCGAGGCCACGACCAGCAGTGCACCCGCGACGGCCAGAGCGGCGGGAATCAGAAATCGGCGCATGGGATGCTCCTCGGACTGGGCATGGGGGCCGCCCCGACGGGAACCGGTCATCTGCCGGCGGCGCGGGCGTTGATGGCGTCATGGCGTCGGCGGATCTCCGCCGGCCAGGTGCTCTTGATATAGGACAGCACCGCCAGGATGTCCCGGTCGCTCAGGGTATCGGCAAACCCGGGCATGTCCGTCGGATAGGCGGGATCGTTCATCAGCGCCGCCGGCCCGTGCTTGGTCAGGGCGAACAGCACGTCGTCGGGGTGATGCCAGGTGTGCCCGCTCGGGTCGTGCGGCGGGGCCGGCAGACGGCCGTCAGGCCCGCGCTGCTGCCAGTTCGCCTGCCCCTCCAGCGCGGCACCGTGACAGCTCGCACAGGCCTCGCCGTAGATCCGCTTCCCGTCCGCCACCAGCACCGGATCGGACGGATCCAGACGGATCGCTTCAGCCGCGCTGTCGTCCCTCCCGATCCATGTGATCACACCGACCGCCGCCATCACGACGACCACGCCCAGCACCAGAAGTGCCATCCGACCCGGCATCGACCTTCCCTTCACCCTCGGTTCCCGTTTGCGGTCAGGCTGGCGCTTCCAGCAACGGGAAGGTCAAGCCGCGCGCAAAAACAGTCCGGGAGTTTTCAAAACTTCACTAAACCGCCACATTGTTGGGTGATAGATCGACCCGCTCCTGGGACAAACATGCCGCTCGGCGACGGAAACCGGCGCCGCGGCACGTTCTGAGCCAAACCCTCTGACCCATGGAAACGACATGCTTTCTGCCGCAGCCCTTTCTCCTTTCCTCGCCATGTTCCTGATGGCGGCGCAGGGCAACCTGCCCGACCCCGCGCCTGATGCGCGCCGCGAGTTCGCGCCGGCCGTCGCCGTGGCCGCACCTCTGGAAGCCCCGGCCCCGCCGCGCGCTCCGGTTCCGTCGGAGGTGACCGCCAAGACGGCGCCAGACGCGCAGCAGGAGAACTGATCCGCTTCCATCACAGCGCTGGACGGCCTGGGGTGTTGGCCCTATCACTCGGGCCATGTTCCTTGTCATTGCTGCAGCGCAAACACCGTGAGACCGATCGACATTCTGCTCGCGGTCGCGGTCAACGTCGCGTGGGGCCTCAATTTCGCAGTCACGAAGCTCGGTCTCGGCGAGATGCCGCCGATGCTTCTCGTTGCCCTGCGGTATGCGCTCACCGCGCTGCTGCTGAGCCCCTGGCTGAAGTGGCCGCACGGCCAGTTCCGTCAGGTCGCGGCGATCTCCTTCACGCTCGGCTTCCTGCATTTCGCCCTGATGTTCACCGGGCTGAGCGGCATCGACGCCTCGGTCGCGGCCATCGCCGTGCAGATCCAGGTGCCGTTCTCCGCCCTGCTCGCCTTCCTGATCTTCCGTGACAAGCTCGGCTGGCGGAAGGCGGCGGGCGGTGCCCTGGCCATCGGCGGGATCGTGCTGATCGCCGGCGCGCCGCACGAAGCGCCGGATCCGTTCTACCTGTCTCTGACGATTCTCGCGGCCCTGTGCTGGGCAGTCTCCGCCATCCAGGTCAAGCGGCTCGGCCAGATCGACACCATGACCCTGAACGCCTGGATCGCCCTGCTCGCTGTGCCGCAGCTCCTGCTGGGCTCGGCACTGCTCGAGGGCGACCGCTGGGGCGAGGTGACCGAGGCCGGCTGGCTCGGCTGGGGGTCGGTGGTCTACATGGCGGTCGCGGTCACGGTCTTCGGCTACGGGCTGTGGTACCGTCTGCTGCAGCGCTACCCTGTGACGACGATCATGCCGCTCTCGCTTCTCGCCCCGACCTTCGGCGTCGCCGCCGGGATCTTCATCCTCGGCGAGCCGGCGACGCTGGAGAAGTTCATCGGCGGCGCGCTGACCCTGGCCGGGGTCGCGATCGTGATTCTGACTCCGCCGGAAAGACCGGCCGAGCCGAAGACGGATTCCGCCGAGGCATGATCGAGCAGCCCTCCCCGAATCACGGCGAGCGCCGCGGGCCGGTGGACATCCTGCTGCTGCACTACACCGACATGGTGCGGGCGCAGGATGCGGCGGACCTGCTCTGCGATCCCGCCGCCCAGGTCAGCGCCCACTACGTCGTCGGCGAGGACGGCCGGGTCTGGCGGCTGGTCGACGAGTCCCGGCGCGCCTGGCACGCGGGCGTGGCCTGGTGGGCCGGCGAGAGCGACATCAACTCGCGCTCCGTCGGCATCGAGATCTCCAATCCCGGGCACAGCCACGGCTACCGCGGCTTTCCCGAAGCGCAGATGCTCGCCGTCATGGCGCTGAGCCGGGACATCGTCGCCCGCCACCGCATCCCCGCCCACCGGGTGCTGGCGCATAGCGACGTCGCCCCCGGCCGCAAGATCGATCCGGGACACCTGTTCGACTGGCGCGGCCTGGCGCGCGCCGGCATCGGCCTGTACCCGGATCGGCTGTCGCCGGCCGCGATGGACGAAGCACAGGCCGTCGCCGCCCTGGCCCGTATCGGGTACCGCACCGGAAGGCCGACTTTCGCGGATCCGGTCTCGCGCATGGCGCTGAACGGCTTCCGCCGGCATTGGGAACCGCTGGCCCTGGGCCAGCCATTCGATCCGCGCGGAGCGGCTATGTTGCAACAGGTGTCGGAAATGTGCCCGCCGCCCCAAAAACCGTTTGCATAGCAGAGCGTTCGTTCATACGTTCCGCTCACCGACGCAAACGCACGTGCCCCTGGCCCCACAGCGGTTAAGCAACGACGAGAGGCGTCTCTTTTCACAACCCCGTCCCTTAGGTGGGCGGTTGCGAAGGGGGAACCCCACGATGCTGCAACCCGAAGCGGGCGCGCGCGCCCGTCTCCGTACCTCAACCGATACCCGTCGTCCGATTCCGGCGTCAAAGCCGCTGCTGAGCCTCGTGCCGGCCGCGACCCCGCCGCGTGGCGAAGTGACGGACTCGATCCGCGACTATTTCGCGGCCACCGCCCATGAGCATCCGGTTCTCGCCGTCGACCTGTCGGTCGTCGAGTGGAACTACCGGGCGCTCGCCCGGGCGCTGCCCGAAACCGCGATCTATTACGCGGTGAAGGCCAACCCGGCCAATGGCGTGATCGACCGGCTGGCCGCACTCGGCTGCCGTTTCGACGTGGCCAGCCGCGGCGAGATCGAGCTGTGCCTGGCCCGTGGCGTCGATGCCGCGCGCCTGTCCTTCGGCAACACCATTAAGAAAGAGCGCGACATCGCCTTCGCCCATTCGGTCGGCGTGCCGCTGTTCGCCTTCGACGCCGAGGAGGAGCTGGAGAAGCTCGCCCGCAGCGCGCCGGGTGCCGAAGTGTTCTGCCGCATCCTGACGTCGGGCGAAGGAGCCGACTGGCCGCTGTCGCGCAAGTTCGGCTGCACCCCGGCGATGGCCGCCACCCTGCTGCGCAAGGCCGCCGAGATGGGCCTGACCCCGCGGGGCGTGTCGTTCCATGTGGGCTCGCAGCAGAGCGACCTGTCCCAGTGGGACGGCGCCCTGGCCGAGACCGCGGCGCTGTTCAACGCCCTGGCCGAGGACGGGATCGAGCTGGACCTGGTCAATATCGGCGGCGGCTTCCCGGCCCGCTACCGTGACGACGTCGCTGAGGCGGAAGCCTACGGCAACGCCATCATGGGCGCGCTGGAGAAGCACTTCGCCGGCATCGAGATCACCACCATCGCCGAGCCGGGCCGCGGCCTGGTCGGCGACGCGGGCGTGATCCGCTCCGAGGTCGTTCTGGTGTCGAAGAAGGACGCCAGCGAGGACGAGCGCTGGATCTATCTCGACATCGGCAAGTTCTCCGGTCTCGCCGAGACCATGGACGAGGCGATCAAGTACCGGCTGACGACCATGCGCGACGGCGTCGAGCTGACCGGTGCCGCCGGACCGGTGATCCTGGCCGGCCCGAGCTGCGACAGCGCCGACATCCTGTACGAGAAGGCCGGCTATACCCTGCCGACCGCTCTGCGCGCGGGCGACGAGGTGCTGATCCTGGCGACCGGCGCCTATACCTCGACCTACTCCTCGGTCGGCTTCAACGGCTTCCCGCCGCTGGAGACGGTCTGCGTCTGACCCAGACGATCCACCGAATACCCGCAAGCGCCCGCCCTCACCGGCGGGCGTTTCGCGTTTCGGGCCTTGTCCGTTCTTGGATCGCCTATATACTTTCATTATGAAATCATTTCGAAATCAACAGGCGGACGACCGCCCCGCGCTCTCCCTGCGCCAGTGGCTGCCGTACCGCATGTTCATCGTCGCCGGACGGATCGCGCAGACGCTGTCGGACTTCTACGGCCAGACCTACGGGCTCAGTCAGACCGGCTGGCGGATCCTGGCGATGATCGCCGACCGTCCGGGCGCGACCGCCCAGGAGATCGGTCGGGCCTGCGCCTTCGATCAGGTGACCGTCAGCCGCGGTATCGGGCATCTGGTCTCGCTCGGCTTCGTCACCCGTCAGAAGGGCGCCAGTGACCGCCGCTACGCGGTGCTCAACCTCACCCCGGCCGGCCGCGAGGCCCATGGCCGGATCGCCGACCTGGCGCTGGCGGCGGAAGAGAGGCTGCACTCGGTACTGAGCGCCGAGGAGCGCGACCAGCTTGCCGGCATGCTGGATCGGCTGGAGGGCGCCAGTGCGGAGATCGAGGCCGCCGGCTGGCGCGATCTCGCTGCACCAGGGAAACCGGACGAATGACCGGCGTCCTGTTTGCGGTCTCCGCCCTGCTCTGGGGCGGCGGGGCGCTCGCCTCGGCGATGCAGGCCGGACTCGTGCCGGCCCCCGTCTCGGTCAGCTACCGCATGGCCATCGCCGCCCTGGTCCTGCTCGTCTGGGCGACGGTGCGGCGGGTCCCGCTCGGCCTGCGCATGAGCGACGGCGCCTGGGTCGCGGCCCAGGGCATCCTGTTCTTCGGCATGGCCTTCACCTGCTTCTACGAGGCGACCAGCCGGATCCCCGGCGGGCTCGCCGCCCTGGTGCTCTCGACGGCTCCAGTCTTCGCCACCCTGCTCGCCCGGGTGACGCTGGGGGCGCCGATCCCGCCCCGCGCCATGATCGGCATCGCGCTCGGCGTGGCCGGCGTCGCCATGGTCTTCGGCCTCGATCTGCCCGCAAGCCTTGACCCGCAGGCGACGACCGCCGGGATGCTGTGGGCAACCGGCGCCGCGCTCGCCACGGCCGGCGGCACGGTGATCGGCGCCCGCAACCAGCGCGCCGGCATCCCCGTGGTCACGACCCTGGTATGGGGAGCGGTGGTCGGCGCCCTTGCCACGGCGCTCTGGGCGCTGGGGACCGGGCTGGACTTCCGCTTCGACCCGTCGGCCCGCTACGTCGCGAGCCTGGTCTATCTCGCCCTGGTGGCGTCGGTCGCCGCCTTCCTGATCTACTTCCACCTGGTGGGAAAGATCGGACCCGGGCGGGCGGCATACGCACTGGCGGTGGTTCCGGTAGTGGCGCTGCTGCTCTCGGCCCTGTTCGAAGGCCTGGTGCTCCCGCCGGCGGCGGCCGGCGGCGTCGCCCTGGTGCTGACGGGGAACGTGCTGGTGCTGCGCGGCTGAGCGCTGACCGCAAATGTCCTGAAGCCAGAGGCCCGGACCGCGGCGCGGCCCGGGCGTCGGCAGGGGTTTTCCGGTCGGATCAGGCGGTCTGGTTGATCACCGCGCCCGGCAGCGAGATACCGGCTTCCTGGAGCCGCTGCTGGATCTCGTCGAGATCGTCCTCGTTCAGGTTCTCCAGGTCATACTCCTCGAAGATCGAGGCGATGGTCTTGAGGGTCTCCTCGGACGCCTCCTCGCTCTCGCCGCCCGGCGGAGGACCCGGAGGCGGACCGCCGGCCTGTCCCGGACCGCCCGGCGGCGGGCCGGACGGACGGAAGGCCTCGGCGTCGAAGCCGGCCTCCTCGATCGCGGCCTTGAGTTCCGCGGAGGGCCCGACGCCGGCTTCCTTCAACTCGTCCTTGATCGCCTCGACATCCTCTTCGGAAAGGTTCTCCGGATCGTATTTGGACAGGATGTCGGCGATGGAGGACTTCTGATCGTCGTTGAGCGAGTTCTGATTGACGCTCTGTTGCTGGAACAGAGAGGCAACGTTGGCATTGATCGTGGTCATGTCGAACGCCTCCTGGCTTGCGTACACCATGCCGAATGCCCTTCTAGCGCCCCATTCCTGTCGGAGGGTTTCTCCTCCGGGGTGGCGTTCGGCATCTGAAGGCTATCCACGCCCGCGTAAACGTGGGTTCGGGTGAGGTTAAGTTTTGTAAAATCCGGCGGGCCGAGATGTCGCGCGTCGACGCGGACGCTAAAATGGCCGGCACACAGCCCCAAACGGCCGATGGTTGGTGAATGGCGAACGTATTGCTGGTCGACGACGACCGTGACTTCTGCGACCTGCTGTCGACGTATCTCACCACCCAGGGCCTGCAGGTAGAGGTCGTCCATGACGGCGAGACCGCCCTGGCCCACCTGAAGCGTACGGACCGGCCGCGCGCGGTCTGCCTCGACTTCATGATGGCCCAGCCCAACGGGCTGGAGGTGCTGCGCCGGCTGCGCGCCGCCAACGACTGGATCCCGGTGCTGATCCTGACCGCCAATACCGACGAGACCGACCGGATCGTCGGCCTGGAGCTCGGCGCCGACGACTACGTGAACAAGACCAGCAGCCCGCGCGAGCTGGCGGCCCGGCTGAAGGCGCTGATCCGACGCGCCGATCCGGACCTGACCGAGGGGATCGCCGAGGAGGACCGGCCGATCGAGATCGACGGCCTCGCCCTGGTGCCGAGCGAGCGCCGGGCCGATCTCGCGGGCGCGCCGCTCACCCTCACCGCCACCGAGTTCGGCGTGCTGCACCACCTGATGCGCCATGCTGGGACGGTGATCTCCAAGGACGACCTCAGCCGCAGCGTGCTCGGCCGCCGCCTGACCCCCTACGACCGGGCGCTGGACGTCCATATCAGCCATGTGCGCAAGAAGCTCGCCGGCTCCGAGATCTGGCGCAACCGCATCCAGGCGGTCCGCGGCATCGGCTACCAGCTCCTCGTCCCCCGCTGATCGACCGATGACCACACGTTTTCAGTCTCTCAGCCTGTACTGGCGCATCTTCCTGATGCTGCTGGTCGCCCAGATCGCCATCGCCGGCGGCGCGGTGGGGCTCACCCTGCTGATGCACCAGGTGATCGGCGCCCCGGCCGCCGACTGGAACCGTCTCGCCGCCGAGGCCGGCAAGGCCTACCGGGACCAGGGCAACGACGGCTTCGACGCCTGGCGTCGGCAACAGATGCGCGAGGGGATCATGGCCTTCCTGATCGACCGCTACGGCGAGCCGGTGATCGGGACGCGGATGCCGCCGCCCCTGCAGCGCTGGGCGCTTCAGGTCGAGGGCGAGGGCCTGCAGCGCCGCAGCGGCCCGCCGGGAATCAGCGAGGAGATCCTGGTGCCCGTGCCGGCCGACATTCTGCCCGACCACCGGCTGGCTGCCTTCGTCGATACCGCCAAGAGCGTGGACCGGCGCCCGGCCATCACCCTGACCGCCATCGTGGTCGGCGCGATCGGACTGATCGCCCTGGTCACCCTGGCCCTCACCCGCTCGCTGCTGCGGCCGATCACCGACCTGCGCCGGGTCACCAACAGCATGGCGGCGGGAGAGTTCTCCAAGCGGGTCGGGGTCGGCGCGCTGTCGCGCAAGGACGAGATCGGGGCGCTGGCGGCGGATTTCGACACCATGGCCGACCGGATCGAGCGGCAGTTCGACGCCCAGCGCCAGTTGCTGCGCGACGTCTCGCACGAGCTGAAATCCCCGCTGGCCCGGCTCAAGCTGGCCATAGAGCTGGTGCGCGACGAGACCGACGCCGGCGACGCGGCGGGGGCCGGATCCGGCCGCTGGATGGCCCGCCTGGAGAAGGAGGCCGACGCGCTGGAGACCATGCTCGACCGCATTCTCGACCTCGCCCGGGCGGAATCCGGCATGCAGGACCAGCGACGCGCGACCTTCGAGCTGGATCCGCTGCTGCAGTCCCTGGTGAAGGATGCGAGCTTCGAGGCGCTGAAGAAGGGCATGACGGTGCATTACGTCTCGATGGCCCCGGCCCGGGTGACCGGCGTGCATTCCCTGCTCGCCAGCGCAATCGAGAACGTGATCCGCAACGCGATCCGCTATGGCGAGCCGAACAGCCAGATCGCCGTCACGCTCGCCGCCCGCAACGGCCAGGCGCAGATCTCGGTCGCCAACCAGGGTGCCAGTCTGCGCCTCTCCGACCTCGCCCGGATCTTCGACCCGTTCTACCGGGTGCCGAACGGCCGCGCCGACGCCTCCGGCGGACAGGGGATCGGCCTGACCATCACCCAGAAGGTCATGCTCGCCCATAACGGCGGCGTGACGGCGGAGAACCGGTCCGAAGGCGGGCTGCTCGTGCGCATGACCCTGCCGCTCACCGCCGACGGGACCGGCTGAGCATCGGCTTTTCTTGACGCACCGCGGGGGGAGGCTTACCTCTCGCCGCGTTCAGACGGTCGGGCGGCCGCCGGTGCCCGCATGGGCATGGGAGGAAAGTCCGGGCTCCACGGGAACACGGTGCCGGGTAACACCCGGCGGGGGCGACCCCAGGGACAGTGCCACAGAAAGCAAACCGCCCAGGCGCCAAGGATCTCGGTCCGGGCTCCTGGGTAAGGGTGAAAGGGTGCGGTAAGAGCGCACCGCGAGACCGGCAACGGGATCGGCAGGGTAAACCCCACCGGGAGCAAGACCGAATAGGGATGACCGGCTGACTCGCAAGAGGGCAGCGGACGCGTTCCCGCGTCGTCGTCCGGGTAGGTCGCGCGAGGCGGTCGGCAACGACCGTCCCAGATGAATGGCCGTCGCCCCGGATCTCGGTCCGGGGGACAGAACCCGGCTTACAGACCGTCTGAACCTTTCCCACATTAAATCTGATATTATGAGGCAGCTTAAAAAGAATTGATCGCCGCGCGAAAAATCTAAAAAAACCTCATACATCTAAAGCCGACATAACTTGAGATTATCATGACAGACATTCTTGCTTGGATTGAGACCAATCAGGCGGCACTAGGGGTCATAGGTAACTGGTTAGCTGCCTTCTCAACGTTGTCCGCCACGGCTGTCGCTCTTTGGTTAGGACTAAGATCCCCTCAGCCCAGGCTTGATTTGTCGGCTGGGTTTTACGCAATTGTTGGAAGCGGAGTGAATGAAGATGTCTTTGTTTATAAAATAAAAAATCTTAGCACCTCCCCACAAGAAATAACCGCAATAGGATTTGAATACGGGATCTGGATTTGGAAAAAATTATTTTTTGTTGTTCACCAAGGCGGACTTTTTGACACCGGCCTACCTCGCATTGTAAAGCCCCATTCTTCCGAATCTATAACAATGAACGGCGACGGCTATCGAAACTTTATCGGACAACTAGCCCATAGAGACCTAAAAAATCCGTCTTGGTTAATGAAACGGACACTTAGATTCACTGCATTTACTGCTATAGGTCAAACTATCTCGAGCAGACCTAGGATGGAATTTTTTACTACATTAGAAAAACGAAAAGAAGATGTGCCAGCCCCGGTTGACGATTAAGTTAATTAGATAATTTCATTCGATTTCATTGCATATAAATTTCTGCCCGTCAGCTGTTCAACCCACCCGCTCCGAACATCCGCGACCAAGACGTCTCGCACAGATCTTTTGAACCGCTCGTTCTTTCCGCACGATCCCATTGCTGCGTCCCATGCCGTCCCATGGATGCGTCCCATACATCCCATCCGGGCCTCGGCACACCAAACCAGAACATTTCATGAACAATATTCGCGAAACGTCCTTTTGCCGCGCCGAGAGCCTCTGCTTTCTCGCCTAACGGTTTTTCTTCCCCTTCACAGAACTGATGGCAGCCGAAGCCGGAAAACCGCCTGTAATTCCCAAAGAATGAGGGCCGGTTCCCATTGACCCCCATATGGTCCCATGGTATCCCATCATATCCCATGAAAGACGGTGGGCGGACCACGCCCGTCGGAATTCACCGGCCCGATCCGTATCGGGGGACACGCTCGGAACCGGACACGGGTGCAAGGAGGTCGAGGCCGCAAGGTCGTAGGGGAATAACGCCGGGTGACCGGCACGCGAGGGCACGGGTGGCGGTTTTTCTGTCCACATTCGCGAACAGGATCGACAAGAAGGGCCGGGTCTCGGTTCCTGCGACGTTCCGTGCCGCCCTCGATCAGGAGCGCTCCGGCAGCGTCATTCTCTACCCCTCCTTCAAGCATCCCTGCCTGGAAGGCTGCGGCGACGACCGGATCGAGCAGATCGCCGAATCGATCGACGCGCTCGACGCCTTCTCCGAGGAAGCCGAAAACCTTCAGACCATCCTGGCCGACAGCGTGCGCCTGACCATCGACGGCGACGGCCGCATCATGCTGCCCAAGGATCTGGCCGAGTTCGCCGGCATGGGCGAGACCGCCATGTTCGTCGGCCTCGGCAAGAGCTTCCAGGTGTGGGAGCCGGCCGCGTTCGAGGCGCACCGCAATGCCGCCCGCCAGCGCGCCCGCGACAAGGGCGCCACCCTGCGCATCGTGAAGCCGAACGAGGGGGGCGGGCGATGACCGGCTCCCTCCACATCTCCGTTCTGCTGGCCGAGGTCGTGACCGCCCTCGCGCCCAAGGCCGGCGAATGCCATCTGGACGGCACCTTCGGGGTCGGCGGCTATACCCGCGCGATCCTGGAGGCCGCCGACTGCACCGTCCTCGCCGTGGATCGCGACCCCGATGCGATCGCCCGAGCCCAGACCCTGGCGCAGGATTTCGACGGCCGGCTGATCCCCCTGCACGGCCGATTCGGCGAGATGGACGCTCTCGCCCGCGACGCCGGCTACCCGAAACTCGACGGCATCGCCCTCGATCTCGGCGTCTCCTCGCCCCAGCTCGACGAAGCCGAGCGCGGCTTCTCCTTCCGGTTCGACGGTCCGCTGGACATGCGCATGGAGAAGAACGGCCCGACCGCGGCCGACGTGGTGAACGAGGCAAGCGAGAAGGAACTGGCCGACATCATCTTCCATCTGGGCGAGGAGCGGTATGCCCGCCGCGTCGCCAAAGCGATCGTCACGGCACGGACGACGACGGCCATCCGGCGGACCGGCGAGCTTGCCGAGCTTGTCCGCCGGGTGGTGCCGTCCGCCCCGGATCGCAGCATCGATCCCGCGACCCGCACCTTCCAGGGCCTGCGCATTCATGTGAACCGAGAGCTGGAAGAGCTCGACCAGGGACTGGACGCGGCCGAGCGGCTGCTCGCGCCGGGCGGCCGGCTGGCGGTCGTCTCGTTCCATTCGCTTGAGGACCGGCGGGTGAAGACCTTCCTGCGCAAGCGCTCCGGCCGCACCGCCAACCCGTCGCGCCATACTCCCGACGCCATCGCCGGCAAGCCGGCCGAGCGTCAGCCGACCTTCACCCTGACCAGCGCGCGTCCGATCGCTCCCTCCGAGGAGGAGATCGCCCGCAACCCCCGCGCCCGCTCCGCCCGTCTGCGGGTGGGCCACCGCACGGATGCCCCGGCCTGGACCGGGCAGGAGGCAGCGTGATGCGTCGCGTAACGATCCTTTGGTTCCTGGTCGCCGCCTGTCTGGGCGTCGCCCTGTTCATGGTGAAGTACGAGGTCCAGGACCGTGAGGAGAAGCTCGCCGCCCTGCACCGCGAGATCCTGGCCAACCAGGAGGCGGTGCACGTGCTCGAGGCCGAGTGGTCCTACCTCAACCGGCCGAGCAACCTGGAGGCGATGGTCCGCCGCCATCTCGACCTGGTGCCGCTGGACACCACCCGCCTCGGGCAGATCGAGCAGCTGCCGATCCGCCTGCCCTCGCTGTTGGACGATGCCGGCACGATGAGCGCCGGCCTGCAGGACGCGGCGGCCACCGCCGACGGCCTCGCGGTCTTCGCGCCGCCTGCGCCCCTGCCCCGTCCCATCACCATCTCCGCGAAGGTGCGCCGATGACCGACTTCCCCCAGATCAGAGCGGGTAAGTCGGTTCGCCTTGAAGGCGTCACCAAGCAGGCGCTGGAGATCGGGCGGAACCGCCTGATCCTCGCCGGCTGCCTGCTGACCCTGGCCTTCACCGCCGTCGCCGGGCGGGTCGTCGAGCTGTCCGCCCTGCGCGACCACAACGAGCCGACGGTGCCGACCGCCGCGGCCGATGCCGCGCTGCAGACCGGCCGTGCCGACATCGTCGACCGCAACGGGCTGCTGGTGGCGACCTCCCTGCGCACCCCCTCGCTCTACGCCGACCCGACCGAGGTGCTGGACGCGGCCCGCGCCGCGCGCCGTCTGACCACCGTGCTGACCGACCTGCCGGTCGCCGAGGTCGAGGCGAAGCTGCGGGCGAACCGCCGCTTCGTCTGGCTGAAGCGCAGCCTGACCCCGCACGAGCAGTACCGGGTGAACGCGCTCGGCATCCCTGGCCTGCATTTCATGGACGAGTGGAAGCGGATCTATCCGCAGAGCTCGCTGATGGCGCATGTGGTCGGCTTCACCGACATCGACGACCGGGGCATCTCCGGCGTCGAACGCTCGTTCGACGAGGTCCTGCGCGACGGCCGGGAGTCGCTGCACCTGTCGATCGACCTGCGCATCCAGCACATCGTGCGCCAGGAACTGGCCCATCAGATCAGCATCTTCGAGGCGATCGGCGGCACCGGCGTCGTGCTTGACGTCAATACCGGCGAGACCGTCGCGATGGTTTCGCTGCCCGATTTCGACCCGAACATGGCCGCCGAGATGAGCGAGGACCAGCGCTTCAACCGCGCGACCCTCGGCGTCTACGAGATGGGCTCGACCTTCAAGATCTTTAACACCGCCATGGCGCTCGACGCCGGGACGGTGACGCTGAGCGACGGCTACGACGCCAGCAAGCCGATCAAGATCGCCCGCTTCACCATCAACGACTTCCACGGCGAGAACCGCTGGCTCTCGGTGGCCGAAATCTTCAAGTACTCGTCCAACATCGGCTCGGTGAAGATGGCGATGGATGTCGGCACCGAGCGGCAGAAGGAGTTCATGGGCCGCATGGGCATGCTGCAGCCCATGTCGCTGGAACTGCCGGAGCGCGGATACCCGCTGGTCCCGTCCCCGTGGCGGCCGATCAACACCATGACGATCTCCTTCGGCCACGGGCTGTCGGTCAGCCCGATGCACCTCGCCGCCGGCGTGGCGACCGTGGTCAATGGCGGCATCAAGCGGCCGACCACCCTGCTGAAGACCGAGGGCCGGGTGATGGGCGAGGAGGTGCTGAAGCCGTCGACCTCGCAGGCGATGCGCAAGCTGATGCGTCTGGTCGTGCTGGACGGCACCGGCCGCAATGCCGACGCCAAGGGCTACCTGGTCGGCGGCAAGACCGGTACGGCGGAAAAGGCCGGCGGCGGCCGCGGCTATGCCCGCAAATCGCTGCTGTCCTCCTTCGTCGCCGCGTTCCCGGTCAACGATCCGAAATACGTCGTGCTGGTCATGGTGGACGAGCCGAAGGGGCAGAAGTTCAGCCACGGCTACGCCACCGGCGGCTGGGTCGCGGCCCCCGCCGTCAAGCGCATCGTCGAGCGCGCCGCCCCCCTCCTTGGTGTGGCGCCGGTCGACATGGATGCGCCCGAGATTCGCCGCGATCTGCTGGTCGATTTACCCGATGCTGGAGGTAAACGACTTGCGTCTTTCTGATCTCATCAACGCCCAGAGTGCTGCGCCGAGTGCGGCGCCCTCAGTCCTGGTTTCCGGGGATCCGGAGATCGTCGGCCTGACCGCCGACAGCCGCGAGGTGCGTCCGGGCTATCTGTTCGCCGCCCTGCCGGGCTCGAAGCTGGACGGCCGTGCCTATATCGCCGACGCGGTCGCCAAGGGTGCGGCCGCCGTGCTGACCACACCGGACGTCGCCGACTGCGCGGTCGGCCTGGTACGCGACGCCGACCCGCGCCGCCGCCTCGCCCGCATGGCCGCCCGCTTCTACGGTCCGCAGCCGGAGACGGTGGTGGCCGTGACCGGCACCAACGGCAAGACCTCCGTGGCCGAGTTCACCCGCCAGATCTGGAACGGCGCCGGCTATGCCGCCGCGTCGATCGGCACGCTCGGCCTGACCGTGGACGGCGAGACCACCGGCCCGGCCCTGACCACGCCGGATCCGATCCAGCTGCACCAGCTGCTGCACGACCTGGCGGATGTCAGCGTCGATCACGCCGCGCTGGAGGCTTCCAGCCACGGGCTGGACCAGGCCCGGCTGGACGGCGTCGAGATCCGTGCCGCCGCCTTCACCAACCTGACCCGCGACCATCTCGACTACCACGGCGACATGGACGCCTACCGCACCGCCAAGCTCGGTCTGTTCGACCGGGTCATGGCGCCGGGCGGCACCGCGGTGCTCAACATGGACTCGCCCGAGTTCGACAAGTTCCGCGAGGCCGCCGAGCGCCGCCGCCACCGCGTCGTGTCCTACGGCATGCGCCCGGGCGCGGAGCTGCGGATCGTCGAGCGGCGCGCCCGGCCGACCGGTCAGGAGCTGGAGATCGCCGTCGGCGGCCGCTCCCATCTGGTCGAGCTGGCGCTGATCGGCGACTTCCAGGCCTGGAACGCGCTGGCCGCCCTCGGCCTCGCCATCGGCAGCGGCACGCCGATGCAGCTCGCCCTGGACGCCCTGCCCCGCCTGACCGGCGTGCGCGGCCGCATGGAGCGGGTCGCGGTGCTGGCGAACGGGGCCGCCGTCTACGTGGATTTCGCCCATACCTCCGACGCGCTGGAGACGGTGCTGAAGGCGGTGCGACCCCATACCGAGGGCGCGCTGTGGTGCGTGTTCGGCTGCGGCGGCGACCGCGACCCGGGCAAGCGGCCGATGATGGGCTGCGCCGTCGCCAAACATGCCGATCGACCGATCGTCACCGACGACAATCCGCGCTCCGAGGACCCGGCCCTGATCCGCGCCGCCACCATGGCCGCCTGCAAGGGCGGGGTGGAGATCGGCGACCGCCGCACCGCCATCCACGAGACCGTCGCGCAGCTGGGCCCGGGCGACGTGCTGGTGATCGCCGGCAAGGGCCACGAGCAGGGCCAGGAGATCCAGGGTGTGAAGCACCCGTTCGACGACGCCACCGTGGCGCGCGAGGCCATCGCCGCGCGGGACGGTGCCGCATGACCGCGCTGTGGACCCGCGACACCGCCGTCGAAGCGACCCAGGGCAAGGCCGTCGGGCCGGACTGGACCGCCACCGGCGTGACCATCGACAGCCGCAAGATCGAGGCCGGCGACCTCTTCGTCGCCCTGCCTGGCGAGCGGGTGGACGGCCATGACTACGTCGCCGCCGCCCTGCAGGCCGGGGCCGCCGCCGCGCTGGTCTCCCGCGTGCCGGAGGGGATGGAGAATGCGCCGCTGCTGGTGGTGACGGACGTGCTGGAGGGGCTGGAGGATCTGGCCCGCGCCGCCCGTGCCCGGTCCCATGCCCGGATCGTCGCGGTGACCGGCAGCGTCGGCAAGACCGGCACTAAGGAAATGCTGGCCGCCTGCCTCGCCGTCCACGGCAAGACGGTGGCGAGCGTGGGCAACCTGAACAACCACATCGGTGCGCCGCTCTCCCTCGCCCGCCTGCCGCAGGACTGCGACTTCGCGGTGTTCGAGCTCGGCATGAACCATGCGGACGAAATCCGCCCGCTGACCCGGCTGGTGGCGCCGCATGCGGCCATCATCACCAATGTCGAGCCGGTGCATATCGAGTTCTTCGACGGCATCGACGGGATCGCCGATGCCAAGGCAGAGATCCTCGAAGGCCTGGAGCCCGGCGGCGTCGCGGTGCTGAACGCCGACAACGGCAGCTTCCAGCGGATCCGCGCCCGGGCCCGGGCGCTCGGCGTCGACCGGGTCGTGACTTTCGGCCAGGGCGCGACCTGCGACGTGCGCGGCGTCAGCATTGGTGCGGGCGCCGACGGCACCGATGTGACCGCCGCCGTGGCCGGCACCGAGATCGGCTGGACGGTCGGCGGCATCGGCACGCACTGGGGCTTCAACAGCCTCGGCGTGGTCGCCATGCTGCACGCGCTGAAGCTGGACATCGCGCCCTGCCTGGCACGTCTCGGCTCCGTCTCGGCCATGCGCGGCCGCGGCGGCCAGATCGCGCTCGGCACCGCCGATGGCGGCACCGCGCTGCTGATCGACGAGAGCTACAACGCCAGCCCGCCGGCCGTGCGCGCGGCCCTTTCGGTGTTCGCCGGCACCCCGGCCAGCCGACGGATCCTGGTGCTGGGCGACATGCGCGAGCTGGGCGACACCGCCCCCGCCGCCCATGCCGGGCTGAAGGACGCCGTCGCGGCGGCACAACCGGATGCGATCTACCTCTGCGGCGATGCCATGGCCCATCTGCGCGACGCGCTGGGCCCGGATCGCGTGACCCTGTGGGCCGAGACCGCCGGCGCCCTTGCCGGGCCGGTTGCGGACAATGTGAAGGATGGCGACGTGGTACTCATCAAAGGATCGCTCGCCATGGGCATGAAGGCGATCGTGACGGCGCTGGAAGCGGCCGGCACCGCCGCCCCGCGCGTTCAGGCCGGGGGACGCTGAGCCATGCTGTACAACCTCCTCGCGCCCTTCGCCGATCAGTTCCAGGCCTTCAACCTGTTCCGCTACCTGACGTTCCGCACCGGCGGAGCGACGATGACGGCGCTGTTCATCGCCTTCGTGATGGGGCCGGCGGTGATCCGCTGGCTGAAGAGCCGTCAGGCCGACGGCCAGCCGATCCGCGAGGACGGCCCGGAAAGCCACCTGTTGACCAAGAAGGGCACGCCGACCATGGGCGGCCTGCTGATCCTGATCGCGCTGGTGGTCTCCACCCTGCTCTGGGCCAACCTGTCGAACCTCTATGTCTGGGCGACCCTGATGGTGACGCTGGGCTTCGGCGCGATCGGCTTCTCCGACGACTGGCTGAAGCTGACCAAGAAGAACACCAAGGGCCTGCCGGGCAAGCTGAAGCTCGCCTTCCAGATCGCCATCGCGACGGCGGCGGCCCTCGCCATCACCTCGACCTTCGACGAGCCGCTGACCTTCAGTCTGGCCGTGCCGTTCTTCAAGGACCTGCTGCTGAACCTGAGCTGGTTCTTCATTCCCTTCGCCGTCTTCGTGATGATCGGCGCCTCGAACGCGGTGAACCTGACCGACGGCCTCGACGGTCTCGCCATCGTGCCGGTGATGATCGCCGGCGGCGTGTTCGCGCTGATCTCCTACCTCGTCGGCAACGCCGTCTTCGCCAACTACCTGCAGATCCACCACGTGCCGGGCACCGGCGAGCTGGCCGTCGTCTGCGGCGCGCTGATCGGCGCCGGCCTCGGCTTCCTGTGGTTCAACGCCCCGCCGGCCATGGTGTTCATGGGCGATACCGGCTCGCTGTCCCTGGGCGGCGCGCTCGGCACCATCAGCGTCATCACCAAGCATGAGCTGGTGCTGGCCATCGTCGGCGGGCTGTTCGTGCTGGAGACGGTCTCGGTGATCGTCCAGGTCGCCTCGTTCAAGCTGACCGGCAAGCGCGTCTTCCGCATGGCTCCGCTGCACCACCACTTCGAGAAGAAGGGCTGGCAGGAGCCGACCATCGTCATCCGGTTCTGGATCATCGCCATCATCCTGGCGCTGGTCGGCCTGTCCACGCTGAAGCTGAGGTAGCGCCATGGTGAGCCTCGACTTCGCGAAAGACAGGACCTACGCCGTCATGGGCCTCGGTAAATCCGGGGCGGTGGCGGCGCGTGCGCTGGCGGCGGCCGGCGCCAAGGTCCTTGCCTGGGACGATACCGAGGCCGGCCGCAGCCACGTCACCGGCATGGCGGGCGTGGAACTGGTCGATCTCGCCGCCCGCGGGCTGGGCGAGGTCGATGCCCTGATCCTGTCGCCGGGCATCCCGCACACCTTCCCCGAGCCGCATCCCGTGGCCGCCGACGCCAAGAAGCGCGACCTGTCGATCATCGGCGATGTCGAGCTGCTGCTGCGCGCCCTGCCCGACCGCCGGGTGGTCGCCATCACCGGCACCAACGGCAAGTCCACCACCACCGCCCTGATCGGTCACATCCTGGCCGAGGCCGGCCTGAACGTCGAAGTCGGCGGCAATCTCGGCCGCCCGGCCCTCGACTTCCAGGATCCGGGCCGCGACGGCGTGCTCGTGCTTGAGCTGAGCTCCTACCAGCTCGAGCTCACCCCTTCCCTGGCCCCGACCGTGGCGGTCTGGTTGAACATCACGCCGGACCATATCGAGCGGCATGGCACCCTGGCCGGCTACATCGCCGCCAAGCGCCGCATCTTCGCCCACCAGTCGCCCGGCTCCGTGGCGGTTGTCGGCGTCGACGACGAGCCGTCCCACGAGGTCGCCGAGAAGCTGCGCCGCGACGGCGCCCGGCTGATCGAGATTTCGGGCCACGAGCAGGTCGTCGGCGGCCTCTATGCCGACCACGGTGTTCTGATCGACGCCCGCACCGGCCAGCCGCGCCGGATGCTGGAGCTTGAGCGCGCCCCGGCCCTGCCGGGCGTGCACAACGCCCAGAATGCCGCCGCCGCGGCCGCCGCCTGCCTGGCGCTCGGCATCGGTCGGGACGACATCTCCAACGCGATCACCGGCTTCCCCGGTCTCGCCCACCGCCAGGAGCGGGTCGCGGTGTCCGGCTCCGTCACCTACGTGAACGACAGCAAGGCGACGAACGCCGACGCCGCCGCCCGCGCGCTGGCCTGCTACGACACGATCTACTGGATCGCCGGCGGTCGGGCGAAGGAAGGCGGCGTGGAGCCGCTCGCCCCCTGGTTCAATCGGGTCAAGCGGGCCTATCTGATCGGCGAGAGCGCCGGCGCCTTCGTGCGCCAGATCGGCGACGGCTGCCCGACCGTGCTGTGCCGCACCCTCGACAGCGCCGTGCGCCAGGCCCATGCCGACGCCCAGGCCGACGGCATCCGGGGGGCGACCGTGCTGCTGTCCCCGGCGGCGGCCAGCTTCGACCAGTTTCCGAACTTCGAGGTTCGCGGCGAGCAGTTCAGCGCCCTGGTCCGTGACCTCACCGGCAACGGTGACGACGGCGCGTCGGCGCAGCGGAGGGCCTCATGAGCGCCATCGCCCGCACCGACCGGTCCGTTCTCGGCCGCTGGTGGTGGACCGTCGACCGCTGGACGGTCGGCGCCATCCTTCTGATCGTGCTGATCGGCTCGCTGCTGATCCTGGCCGCCAGCCCGGCGGTGGCGGAGCGGATCGGCGTCGACAGCTTCTACTTCGTACGCCGCCAGTTCCTGATCCTGCCGGTCGCCGTTGCGGTGATGATCGGCGTGTCCATGCTGTCGCCGCAACAGGTGCGCCGGCTGGCCACGGTCGGGCTCGCCGGCACGATCGTGCTGCTCGCCCTGGTGCCGATCGTCGGCACCGAGATCAAGGGCGCGGTGCGCTGGATCAACATCGGCGGCTTCTCGCTGCAGCCCAGCGAGTTCGCCAAGCCGTTCATGGCCGTGGTGACCGCCTGGATGTTCGCCGAATGGCGCCGCGACCCGGCCTTCCCCGGCCATTTCATCGCCATCGGGCTGTACGCCCTGCTGGTCGCGCTGATGCTGTCCCAGCCGGATTTCGGCATGACGGTGATGATCAGCGCGATCTGGTTCGGCCAGTTCTTCCTCGCCGGCCTGCCGATGATCTTCGTCGGCGGCCTCGCCGGGCTCGGCATGGCCGGCGCGGTCGGTGCCTATCTGGTCTTCCCGCACGTCGCCAGCCGCGTGCACCGCTTCCTCGATCCGGCCTCGGGCGACACCTATCAGGTCGACCGCTCGCTGGAGGCCTTCGTGAACGGCGGCCTGCTCGGCACCGGCCCGGGCGAAGGCACCGTGAAGGCCTATCTGCCGGACGCCCATGCCGACTTCATCTTCTCGGTCGCCGGCGAGGAGTTCGGCGGGCTCGCCTGCCTGCTGATCATCACGCTCTACGCCTTCGTGGTGCTGCGCGGCTACGCCAAGCTGCTGTCGGAGACCAGCCTGTTCGTGCTGATCGCCGCCGCCGGCCTGCTGACCCAGATCGCCCTGCAGTCGCTGATCCACATGGCCTCGGCCGTCAGCCTGATGCCGGCCAAGGGCATGACCCTGCCGTTCATCAGCTATGGCGGCTCGTCGCTGATCGCGCTGGCCTTCGCCATGGGCATGGCGCTCGCCCTGACCCGTCGTCGCGGCACCGACCGGGAGGTGCTGGCATGACGCGCCCGATCGTCCTCGCATCCGGTGGTACCGGCGGTCATGTGTTCCCGGCCAAGGCGCTGGCCGAGCTGCTGGCCGCGCGCGGCTATCGCGTCGCCTTGATCACCGATACGCGCGGCAGCGCCTTCGACGACGCCTCCGCGGGGATCGAGGTGTACAAGATCCGCGCCGGCGGCATCGCCGGGCGCGGCATCGTCCCGAAACTCAAGGGTGCGGCCAAGCTGCTGCTCGGCTGGTTCGACGCCCGTCGGCTGATGGGCGAACTGAAGCCCGCGGCCGTGGTCGGCTTCGGCGGCTATGCCAGCGTGCCGACCGTGCTCGCCGCCGGCGGCCGGGGCATCCCGGTGGTGCTGCACGAGCAGAACGCGGTGATCGGCCGGGCCAACCGGCTGCTGGCGAAACAGGCCGCCGCCATCGCCACCTGCTTCGAGCGCGTGGAGAAGATCCCGGCCGGCGACCGCCGCAAGGTCGCGCTGGTCGGAAACCCGGTGCGCGAGGCGGTCAAGGCCGTGCGCGACATGGCGCCGGCACCGCTCACCGAGAACGGCCCGCGCGAGATCCTGGTGACCGGCGGTAGCCAGGGCGCCAGCGTCTTCGCCGAGCTGATCCCGGCGGCCATCGCCCTGCTGCCCGATCCGATTCGCGCCCGTCTGCGCATTGCCCAGCAGGCCCGGCCGGCCGAGGTCGACCAGGTCGTCGCCGCCTATAAGGGTATGGGTGTCGAGGCGGATGTCCGCCGCTTCTTCGACGACATGCCGGAGCGTCTGCGCGCCGCGCACCTGCTGATCTGCCGCTCCGGCGCCTCCACCGTGGCCGAGAACACGGTCGCCGGGCGTCCCGCGCTGCTGGTCCCCTACCCCAGCGCGATCGACGACCACCAGACCGCCAACGCCCGCGCCATCGAGGATGCCGACGGTGCCCTAGTTCTGCCGCAAGCCGACCTTACGCCCGCGCACCTCGCCGGGTTGCTCGCCGACCTGCTCGACGATACCGACCGGCTGTCCGCCATGACCGCTGCCGCCCGTGCCTACGGCCGCCCGAACGCGGTCGAGGATCTGGCGGCGCTGGTCCTGTCCACTGCCGGCATGGTCGAGACCGCTGCAACCGGCGCCGCCGCCACACAAACCCCCGCGACCCGGAGTGCCGCCGCATGAGAACCATCCCCCTCACCATCGGCACCCTGCATTTCGTCGGTATCGGCGGCATCGGCATGAGCGGCATCGCCGAGATCCTGCACAACCTGGGCTACCAGGTGCAGGGCAGCGACATCGCCGAGAACCCGAACGTGAAGCGGCTGAAGCAGCTCGGCATCAAGGTCTTCGTCGGCCAGGCCGCCGAGAACGTGGCCGAGGCCGCCATCGTCGTGATCTCGACCGCCATCAAGCCGGACAATCCCGAGCTGATCGCCGCCCGCGAGCGGATGATCCCGGTCGTCCACCGGGCCGAGATGCTGGGCGAGCTGATGCGTCTGAAATGGTCGATCGCGGTCGCCGGCACCCACGGCAAGACCACGACCACCTCCCTGGTCTCCGCCGTGCTGGACGGCGGCGGGCTCGACCCGACCGTGATCAACGGCGGCATCATCAACGCCTACGGCACCAACGCGCGCCTCGGCGAGAGCGACTGGATGGTGGTGGAGAGCGACGAGAGCGACGGCAGCTTCGTGAAGCTGCCCGCGACCATCGCCGTCGTCACCAACATCGACCCGGAGCACCTGGACTTCCACGGCTCGTTCGAGAACCTGCAGCGGGCGTTCGAGAGCTTCGTGCAGAACATCCCGTTCTACGGCTTCGCCGCCATGTGCCTGGACCACCCGACCGTGCAGGCGCTGATCCCGCGGGTGTCCGACCGGCGGATCGTGACCTACGGCTTCGGTCCGCAGGCCGACGTGCGCGGGGTCGATGTCGACATCACCCCGGCCGGTTCGCGCTTCACCGCGCTGATCACCGACCGCGCCCATGGCGAGACGCGGCGGATCGACAACCTGCTGCTGCCGATGTACGGCCGCCACAACGTCCAGAACGCGCTGGCCTCCATCGCCGTCGCCGCCGAGATGGGCATTCCCGACGCCCAGGTCCGCACCGCCCTGGAGGGCTTCTCCGGGGTGAAGCGCCGCTTCACCAAGACCGGCGAGGCCGGCGGCATCACGGTGATCGACGATTACGGCCACCATCCGGTCGAGATCTCCGCCGTGCTCTCGGCCGCCCGCGCGGCGGCCGGCGACGGCCGGGTGGTCGCGGTCGTGCAGCCGCACCGCTACAGCCGCCTGCGCGACCTGTTCGAGGACTTCTGCTCCTGCTTCAACGACGCCGACGCGGTGATCGTGGCCGACGTCTATGCCGCCGGCGAGGCGCCGATCGACGGCATCGGCCGCGATGCCCTGGTCGCCGGTCTGCGCTCGCGCGGCCACCGCAAGGTCATGTCCCTGACCGATCCGGTCGAGCTTGCCGCCATGGCGGTCGATCTCTGCGGCAAGGGCGACATGGTCGTGTGCCTCGGCGCCGGGAGCATCACCAACTGGGCCCAGGCGCTGCCGGGCCAGATCGCCCACATCCTCGGCCCCGATGCCGCCGCCGTCGAGCAGAACGGCGCCGACCCGCTGCCCTTCCCGCTGCGCCGTCCGACCGGCGAAGGGGGTGCGGCGTGATCACCCTGGCGAAACCACCCCGGCGAGCCGCCATGACCCGACTGATCGACCGACTGCCCGAGCTGCGCGGCGAGTATCGCGAGGACGCCCCGCTCGCCCCGCTGACCTGGTTCAAGGTCGGCGGCCCGGCGGAGATCCTGTACCGCCCGGCCGACGAGGCCGACCTGATGGACTTCCTCGCCGGCAAGCCGGGCGACGTCCCGGTCACCGTGATCGGCGTCGGCTCCAACCTGCTGGTGCGGTCCGGCGGGCTCGACGGCGTGGTGATCCGCCTGGGCAAGCCCTTCGCCCAGATCACGGTCGACGGCGAACGGGTGACCGCCGGCGCCGCCGCCCTGGATGTGACCGTCGCCGCCACCGCGCAGAAGGCCGGCCTGACCGGTCTGGAATTCCTGTCCGGCATCCCCGGCTCGATCGGCGGCGCCCTGCGCATGAATGCCGGCGCCTATGGCAGCGAGGTACGCGACGCGCTGATCTCCGCCCGGGCGGTGGATCCGCTCGGCCATGCCCATACGCTAACCGCCGAGGACATGGGCCTGTCCTATCGCCACAGCGAGCTGCCGGAGGACTGGATCGTCACCAGCGCCACCTTCCGGGCCAAGCCGGGCGATCCGGCGACCATCGCCCAGACCATGCGCGACATCCGCGACGCCCGCGAGGACACCCAGCCGCGCCGCGTGCGCACCGGCGGGTCGACCTTCGCCAATCCGGAGGGCGGCAAGGCCTGGAAGCTGATCGACGAGGCCGGGTGCCGCGGGTTGCGGATCGGCGACGCCATGGTGTCGGAGCTGCACTGCAACTTCCTGCTCAACATGGGCGATGCGACCGCCGAGCAGATCGAGGACCTGGGCGAGGAAGTCCGCCGCCGGGTGAAGGAGCGCAGCGGCATCGAGCTGCGCTGGGAGATCCGCCGCATCGGCAAGCCCGCGGGCACGGGAGAGCAGGCATGAGCCGCGCCGACACCCATGTCGCCGTCCTGAAGGGCGGCTGGTCGCCGGAGCGCGAGGTCTCGCTCTCTTCCGGCCGGGAATGCGCCAAGGCCCTGCGTCAGGCCGGGTTCAAGGTCACCGAGATCGATGTCGACCGCGCCATCGCCGGCAAGCTCGAGGCGATGCACCCCGACGTGTGCTTCAACGCCCTGCATGGTCCCGTCGGCGAGGACGGCACGATCCAGGGCGTGCTGAACGTGCTCGGCATCCCCTATACCCATTCCGGCGTGCGCGCCTCGGCCGTGGCGATGGACAAGCCGACGGCGAAGGACGTGTTCTCCCGCCTCGGCCTGCGCTGCCCCGGCGGCAAGGTGGTCACCCTCGACGCGTTCGAGACCGGTCACCCGATGGCGCCGCCCTATGTGATCAAGCCGATCGACCAGGGTTCCAGCGTCGGCGTGCATATCGTCAGGGAAGGCGACAACTACCGGCCGACCGGCGAGGACTGGACCTTCGGCGACCGGGTGCTGGTTGAGCCGTTCATCGACGGCCGCGAGCTGACCGTCGCCGTGCTGGACGGCGAGCCGCTGGAGGTCACCGAGATCACCTCCGACCGCGGATTCTACGACTACGAGGCCAAGTACGCCGAGGGCGGGTCCATCCACCTGCTGCCGGCGCCGGTTCCCGCGTCCATCCGCAAGGAGGCGCTGGAGATGGCGCGCCGGGCGCACGAGGCGCTGGGCTGCCGCGGGGTGAGCCGCTGCGACTTCCGCTACGACGACACCCGGGCCGATCCGGGGGTGCTGTACCTGCTGGAGATCAATACCCAGCCGGGCATGACCCCGACCTCCCTGGTGCCGGAGCAGGCCGCCTTCCGCGGCATCTCCTTCCCCGAGCTCGTCGCCCGCATGGTGGAGGGGGCCCAATGCGACTATTGAACCTCTTCTCCGGGTCGAAGAAGACGCCGGTCAAGGCGAAGCGCGGCAAGGCGGCGCCGCGCCGCCACCGTCCGGCGCCGGCCTGGCGCGGCCACCTGCTGCGCTTCGGGGCGGCCGCCGTGGTGATCGTCGGCGCCGGTACCGCGATCGGTTGGACCGTTCAGTCCGGGCACCTGACCCGCGCCTGGTCGAACGTCACCACCGGCGTGCTTCAGGTCACCGCCGATGCGGGGCTGGCGATCGACGACGTGCTCGTTTCCGGCCGCGAGAACACCAACGCCGCCGCCCTGCTGGAGCAGGTGGGCGTGCAACGCGGTACCCCGATCCTGGCGATCGACCTCGCCGAGATGCGGACACGCGTGGTCGACCTGCCCTGGGTGAAGGACGCCCGGATCGAGCGCCGCCTGCCCGATACCCTTCACGTGACCCTGGTGGAGCGGCGTCCGCTGGCCCTGTGGCAGCGCGGCCGCGACTTCACCCTGGTCGATCAGGACGGCGTCGCCATCGACGGCCAGGACATCCGCAAGTTCCACGATCTGCCCATCGTGATCGGCGACGAGGCCCCGAGGCGCGCCGCGTCGGCCCTGGCGATGCTGTCGAGCGAGCCGGACCTGCTGCAGCGGGTGCGCGCCCTGACCTGGGTCAGCGGCCGGCGCTGGACCATCCGGCTGAACAACGGCATGGACGTGGAACTGCCCGAGATCGATCCGGCCGGCGCCTGGACCCACCTGGCGAGCCTGGCCCGCGAGCACGGCGTGCTGGAGCGCGACGTGGTGACCATCGACCTGCGCATTCCCGACCAACTGATCATGCGGGTGACCCCGGCGGCGCGCGAGCGCGCCCAGTCGCCCGGCGAAAACACCTGACGAGCAGAAGGACAAGACGGTGAGAAAGCCCCTGGGCAAAGCACGAAGCGGACTGGTCGCCGCCCTCGACATCGGGTCGAGCAAGGTGTGCTGTTTCGTTGCCAAGATCGGCGACCCGTCGTCGAACCCGCTGCTGGCGGGGTCCGGGCTGCCGTCGGGCTCGATCCGGGTGGCCGGCATCGGGCATCAGGTCAGCCGTGGCGTGAAGGCCGGTCGGATCACCGATGTGGATCAGCTCGAAGCCTCCATCCTCAACGCCGTGCATGCGGCGGAGAAGATGGCCGGGGCCGAGCTGCGCTCCGTGCTGGTGAACATCTCCGGCGGCTGGCCCGCCTCGCAGACCGTCGGCGTGGAAGTCTCCGTCGCCGGGCACGAGGTCGGCGACAGCGACCTGCGCCGGGTGCTCGACCAGTGGCGCCACCTGGAGGACCTGGACGGCCAGGACCTGATCCACTCCATTCCGGTCGGCTTCACCATCGACGGCACCAACGGCATCCGCGACCCGCGCGGCATGTTCGGCGAGACGCTGGGCGCCCACATGCACGTGGTCACCGCCAACAGCGGCGCGGTGCGCACCCTGTCGACCGTGCTGGAGCGCTGCCATCTGGACATGGACGCGCTCGTGGTCTCGCCCTACGCGTCCGGCCTGTCCTGCCTGGTCGACGACGAGATGGACCTGGGCGTCACCGTCATCGACATGGGCGGCGGCACCACCAGCTTCGCCGTCTTCTTCGACGGCAACGTGGTCTATACCGACTGCATCCCGGTCGGCGGCCACCACGTCACCAACGACATCGCCCGTGGCTTCTCCACCCCGATCCTGGCGGCCGAGCGGATCAAGACGCTGTACGGCAGCGCCCTGCCCTCGCCGCTCGACGATCAGGAGACGATCGACGTCCCGCCGATCGGCGAGGAGGACCACGTCCAACCCAATCACGTCTCCAAGTCGCTGCTGGTCGGCATCATCCGACCGCGCCTAGAGGAGACCTTCGAGCTTGTCCGTTCCCGCCTGGAAGCCAGCGGGTTCGACAAGATCGCCGGACGGCGCGTCGTGCTGACCGGCGGCGCCAGCCAGCTGCCGGGCGCGCGTGAGCTCGCCCAGCTCATCCTCGACAAGCAGGTCCGCATGGGCCGGCCGATCCGTGTCCAGGGCCTCGCCGAGGCTGCGGGCGGACCCGCCTTCTCGACCTGCGCCGGGCTGCTGGTCTACGCCGCCAACCCCCACCTCGACGCCCCGCGAACGGCACCCGCCCCGCAAACCGAGTCCGCCGGCCTGTTCGGCCGCATGGGCTCGTGGCTGAAGGAGCATTTCTGATGCGCGAACGAGCCTCGCCCTCTCCCGCCCCTGCCCGCCCGATCACCGTCCAGCCCTCGGTCGGTGCCCACGGCTCCTGCTGGCGCCGTCAGGCGACCAGCGTCGTTTCGCGCGACCCGCACCACTCCCCCGCCGCCAACGCGCCTGGCGACGGCCCCCAACGAGACCCAGGCGGCGACGGCCGCTCCCCCCACCAAGATCAAAACTGACGTCACCCCGGAGGCACGCATGACCATCAACATCACCGTCCCCAACGAAGACAACGAGCTGGCCCCCAACATCACCGTGGTCGGTGTCGGCGGCGCCGGTTGCAACGCCGTCAACAACATGATCAGCGCCAATCTCGGCGGCGTGAACTTCATCTCGACCAACACCGACGCCCAGGCGCTCAAGCAGTCGATGGCCGAGCGCCGCATCCAGCTCGGCGCGGAGGTCACCCAGGGCCTCGGCGCCGGCTCGCGTCCGGATGTCGGTCGGGCCGCGGCCGAAGAGTCGATCGAGGAGATCCTCGACGCCCTCGGCGGCGCCAACATGTGCTTCATCACCGCCGGCATGGGCGGCGGCACCGGCACGGGTGCCGCTCCGGTCATCGCCCGGGCGGCGCGCGAACGCGGCATCCTCACCGTCGGCGTGGTCACCAAGCCGTTCCACTTCGAGGGCCAGCACCGCATGCGCCTGGCCGAAGGTGGCATCGAGGAGCTGACCAGCTACGTCGACACCCTGATCATCATCCCGAACCAGAACCTGTTCCGGATCGCCAACGAGAAGACGACCTTCGCGGACGCCTTCAACATGGCCGACGACGTGCTGCATTCCGGTGTGCGCGGCGTCACCGACCTGATGGTCATGCCGGGCCTGATCAACCTCGACTTCGCCGACATCCGCACGGTGATGAGCGAGATGGGCAAGGCGATGATGGGCACCGGGGAGGCGAGCGGCGAGAAGCGCGCGATCGACGCCGCCGAGGCCGCGATCAACAACCCGCTCCTCGAAGACGCCTCCATGAAGGGCGCCAAGGGCGTGCTGATCAACATCACCGGCGGCTTCGACATGACCCTGTTCGAGGTCGACGAGGCGGCGAACCGCATCCGCGAGGAAGTGGACAGCGACGCCAACATCATCTTTGGCTCGACCTTCGACGAGAAGATGGAAGGCGTGATGCGGGTCTCCGTGGTCGCCACCGGTATCGCCGCCGAGGGCCAGGTCGCCAAGCCGCGCCCGCAGCTCTCGGTCGTCACCCCGCGCCCGGTCAAGCAGCCGGAGCCGGAGCCCGTTCCGGAGACCGCGATCCGCGCCGAGGCCGCCCCGGCCGCCGTCGCTCCGCTGGCCCCGGCCCCGAAGCCGGCCGCCGCCATGTCCACCCTGGACATCACCCGTCAGGCGGAGAGCGGCATCGGCGAGCTGTCCTTCCCGGAGCCCGATGACTTCGCCGAGGTCGTCGCTCTGGACGACACCGCGGAGGACAGCGCGACCGCGACGCGTCAGGACGAGGCCGAGATCGTCGACGCCGCCGCCCCGGCCGTCGCCAAGGTGGCTTCCGACGCCTTCGTGCCGTCGGCCTCCACCGTGCCGCAGCGCCGTCCGGACATGACCCCGAAGGCGGCGGATCCGTTCCGCGGCAGCGACATGGTCAACGCCAGCCGTCCGGAAGCCGCCGACACCTCCCCGAAGGCCCGTGGGGCCGGTCTGTTCCGGCAGATCACCGGGCTTGGCCTGAAGGGCGACAAGCCGGCCGAGGCGCCGGCTCCGCAGCCGCAGCAGACCCAGCGTCCGGCTGCCGCCGCCGCCGCTCAGCCGCGTCTCGGCGCGCTCAACCCGGGCGATCGGGTGCGGGCCAGCCAGAACGAGGACGAGATGCTCGACATCCCGGCCTTCCTGCGCCGGCAGGCGAACTGAGCATTGACCCGTAACTCTTTGATACGGATATGTAATTTCGGTAACAGTCTGTAACAAAGAGTGAATTTCGCGACCCCGGTTGGATTGCTACATCTACCGGGGTCGCTTTTTGTCCGTCTTGGACACTGAAGTAGACCCTGAACATGGAATGATTGAGGCTCGACAGTGACCATGGCGACACGATTTCCCGGACACGCCGAAGCGTCCCGACAGAAGACGCTCAAGCGGGCCATTCCGTGTCGCGGCGTCGGCCTCCACTCGGGCAAGCCCATCACCATGCGGCTCTGCCCGGCTCCGGTGAACCACGGCATCGTCTTCCGGCGCACCGACGTGCTCGACCGCAACCCGATCGTCGCGGCCCGCTACGACAACGTGGTCGACACCAGGCTGTGCACCGTCATCGCCAATGAGGACGATGTCCGCGTCGGCACGGTCGAGCATCTGATGGCCGCCTTCGCCGGCTGCGAGATCGACAACGCACTGGTCGAGATCGACGGCCCCGAGGTCGCGATCATGGACGGCTCGTCGGAGCCGTTCGTCTTCCTGATCGACTGCGCCGGCATTGCCGAACAGGACGCGCCGCGCCGCGCCATCGAGATCCGCAAGCCGGTCACGGTGGACATGGACGGCAAGCGCGTGACGCTGAGCCCGGCGGACAGCTACGCCATCGATTTCGAGATCGATTTCGCCAGCAAGGCGATCGGACACGCCTCGCTCGGCGTCGAGATGGTGAACGGCACCTTCCGTCACGAGATCGCCCAGGCCCGCACCTTCGGCTTCCTGCACGAGGTCGAGTACCTGCAGGCCAACGGCCTCGCCCGCGGCGGCAGCCTCGACAACGCCGTCGTCGTCGATGGCGACACCGTGCTGAACGAAGGCGGTCTGCGCTTCAAGGACGAGTTCGTGCGCCACAAGGTGCTGGACTGCGTCGGCGACCTGTATTTGGCCGGCGCGCCGCTGATCGGCCATGTGGACGCGGTCAAGGCCGGGCACCAGATCAACAATGCCGCCCTGCGCGCGCTGTTCGCCGATCCGAGCGCCTATGCCATCGTCGATTACGACGAGGTCTATGCCCGTGAGATGTTGCCGGCGACCGCCTGAAGCCGCGGCCGCTCGCCTTTAAGCCCTCCCCTTCCTAAGCATTCGCCTCCCACTCCGTCAGGAAGGCGGCGAGCGCCTCGCCGCACTCCCGGCCGTGGGAGAACGGCAGTCCGTGCCGGGCATGCGGGAAGATCTTCAGCCGGGAGTTCGGCAGTCGGCCGTGCAGGTCGGCCACCAGGGCGGCCGATACGAAGGGGCTGGAATCCCCGTGCAGCAGCAGGACCGGGAGGTCCAGCTCCGCCACCCGCTCCTTCAGATCCAGGTTCTGCAACTCGCGCAGGATGCAGATCACCGACTCGCCCGTGGTCGTCGCCTGGCGGTTCAGGTACCACGCCGCCATCGGCGCGCTGACCCCGTCCGGATGGAAGCGGTGGGGCATCATCTCCTCGGCCCATCCGGCCATGCCGACCTCGGCGATCTGCCGTTCCCACCAGTCGACGGCGGCGATGGAGGAGCCGACATGGGCGGTGGTGACCGCGGTCAGCGTGAGCAGGCGGTCGGGCGCGGTCAGCCCAGCCAGCAAAGCGACCGTGCCGCCATAGGACTCGCCCACCAGATGGAAGCGGTCGGCGCCGACCGCATCGGCCAGGGCCAGAATGTCCCGGACCCGCGCCTGCGGGCTCCAGTCCTTCTCCGCCCCCTCGGCCTCCGAATCGCCGCAGCCATACATGTCGAACAGCACCACCCGATGGGTGTTGACCAGGGCCGGCAGCCAGTCGCGCCACATCTGCCGGTCCATCGCGACCCCGTGATGGAACAGGATCGTGCGCTGCGGGCCGGCCCGCCACGGGGCGGAGATATCGATGACGTCGTAGACGATGCGTCGGTCCTCGACCTCGAGAACCTGTCCCATGCCGATCATATGCGTCTGCTCTCCCTCGGGATCGCCTCGGGGGCGGGTGATTGCGTCGTCCCTCCGCGGGGACGTTGACGATCAGCTTGACCACGGCCATCGCCCCTGTCCACCCGGCAACCACAGAAGGGCCGCCGCGTTGCCGATGCAGGTAACGACCCGGGAGCCGCCCACATGCCGACCGCCCTGCAGGACCTGCTACGCCCGCCCGCGGGTATGGAGATCGACTTCACCGCCCCGAAGGGCGAGCCGGCCCTCGCCGCCGCGGACTCGGTCTCCTGGCGGATCTTCCGCAACCCGGTTGCGCTCTTCATCGGCGGGGTTTCGGCCGTCATTCTCGAGCTGGCCGAGCCGTCGGTGCGGGCCGGGGTGTGGGACCACAGCAGCTTCCGCAAGGATCCGCTCAACCGCCTGAGGCGGACCGGCTATGCCGCCATGGTCACGGTCTATGGCCCGCGCAGCGCCGCCGAGGCGATGATTGCCCATGTGGTTCGGATGCATGACCGCGTGGAAGGCGAGACCGATGCCGGCACCCCGTACCGCGCCAACGACCCCCGGCTGCTGAACTGGGTACAGGTGACGGCCACCTTCGGCTTCGTGGAGGCCTATAGCCGCTACGTCTCGCGGCTGTCGGACGATGAGAAGAGCGCCGCCTTCCGGGAAGCGGCCGTCTCGGCCAGACTCTACGGCGCCACCGGTGCACCGGAGTCATGGCAGGGCTGGCAGGCGATGCTGGCCCGCACGGCGGCAGACCTGGAAGGCTCGCCGATCCTGACGGAGTTCCTCGACATCATGGAGACCGCCCCGATCATGCCGACAGGCGCCCGTTGGATGCAGCGTCTGCTGGTGTGTGCGGCGGTGGAGATGGTGCCGGACCCGGTGCGCAGTCTGCCGGAACTGACGGGTCGCGGCCTGCGGTCCGGTGAGGCGCTGCTGGTGCGGGGTCTCGGGAAGCTGGCCGGGATCGCGCGATCCGAGGCCCTGCCGCCGCAGCAGGCGGAAAAGCGGCTGCGCGGATCCTGAGTGGCCGGAAACGACAACGGCCGCCCGGAGGCGGCCGCATCGTCGGTTGCCCGAGACAGGATGTTACTCGGCAGCCTCGGCCGCCGAGGCCGGCCGGCGCACCAGGGCGTCGTAATCCTCGACCATGTGACGGGTCAGCTCGCCCGGGGTGAAGGTGTACTCGCCGACGGAACCGACCGGGGTGACCTCGGCGGCGGTGCCGGTCAGGAAGCACTCTTCGGCATCGGCCATCTCTTCCGGCTTGATGTGCCGCTCGACGACCTCGACGCCGCGGGCCTTCAGCAGGCCGATCACGGTGCGCCGGGTGATGCCGTCCAGGAAGCAGTCCGGCGTCGGGGTATGCACCCGGCCGTCCTTCATCACGAAGAACACGTTGGCGCCGGTCGCCTCGGCCACGTAGCCGCGGTAGTCCAGCATCATCGCGTCGTGGAAGCCTTCCTTCTCCGCCCGGTGCTTGGACAGGGTGCAGATCATGTACAGGCCGGCGGCCTTGGCATGGACCGGGGCGGTTTCCGGGGCCGGACGACGCCACTTGGACAGCGCCAGACGGATGCCCTTCATCTTGGCTTCCGGATCGAAGTAGGACGGCCATTCCCAGGCCGCGATCGCCAGATGAATGGTGTTCTGCTGGGCAGACACACCCATCATCTCACTGCCGCGCCAGGCCACCGGCCGGATATAGCCGTCGACGATGCCCATGGAGTCGAGCACCGCGCGCTTCGCCGTTTCGATCTCGGCGGCCGAGAACGGAATCTCGAAATCGAGCGTCGCTGCCGACTTGATCAGGCGGGCGGTATGCTCCTGCGACTTGAAGATGTTGCCGGCATAAACGCGTTCGCCCTCGAACACGGAACTGGCATAATGCAGCCCG
The DNA here is from genome assembly GCA_965228445.1 of Candidatus Endolissoclinum sp. Classification (GTDB taxonomy): domain Bacteria; phylum Pseudomonadota; class Alphaproteobacteria; order Thalassobaculales; family Thalassobaculaceae; genus Thalassobaculum. The sequence goes on from OZ245813.1 coordinate 1,883,048, forward strand.
TGAGTAAGCACGTGCACAGAGGCTTCGCGCCACGGAACCAACTGGCCGTCGAACCAGATCGACCCGTCGCGATCATCGAATGGAATCAAGGACATGGTATCGTTTCCTACCTGAAGCCGAAGGGTTTCCGCCGTTACAAACCATCGCGAAGCCCAACGGTCGTGTACTTTTGTTACCCTTATCAGGCCGAACGACTAACATTCGGAAGAAAGTAAGTCAACATGGTTGACGTAAAGAGCGTCGCTAATCCGCTGTTCCTGCGTGAGGAGGAGCTGCGCCAGGCAATCGAGATGCTGTTCTTCGCCTACCGGGACTTCACCGGCGGACCGGACGAGATGCTGGCGGAGATCGGGCTCGGGCGGGCGCACCACCGGGTGATCTACTTCGTCGGCCGCAATCCGGGCATCACCGTGTCCGAACTCCTCCGGATCCTGCGCATCACCAAGCAGAGCCTGAGCCGGGTGCTCAGCCACCTGGTGGAAGAGGAATTCATCACCCAGACGCCGGGCGAGCGCGACCGCCGCCAGCGCCTGCTGACCCTGACCCAGAAGGGCGTGGAGCTGGAGCGCCGGCTGACCGCCGACCAACGCGAGCGCATCGCCGACGCCTTCCGCAAGGCCGGAGCCGACGCGGTGCAGGGGTTCAAGCTGGTGCTGCACGGCATCATCGACGCGCCGGATCGCGAGCGCTTCGACGTCTCCGGTGGCCCGACCCATGTGCCGGTCGCCCGCGTCGGAAATAAAATGTCGGGGACCAAGATCGCGACCGGGAAACTCGCCGGCGGCAAGCGCTAGCCGGTGCGCGAGGAAGCCCCTCATATTCTGGCCGTCGACGACGACGCCCGACTGCGCAATTTGCTGTGCCGCTTCCTGATGGAGAACGGCTTCCGGGTCTCGGTCGCCGCCGATGCCGCCGCCGCCCGCGCCCATCTCCAGAGCCTGGTCTTCGATCTGATCGTGCTCGACGTGATGATGCCGGGGGAGAACGGGGTGGAGCTGACCCGGTCCCTGCGCGAGGAGTCCCAGGTACCGATCCTGCTGCTGACGGCCATGGGCGAGAGCGGCGACCGGATCGCCGGGCTGGAGAGCGGCGCCGACGACTACCTGACCAAGCCGTTCGAGCCGCGCGAGCTGGTGCTGCGCATCCGCACGATCCTGCGCCGGACGTCCCAGCCGGCGCCGGTGGCGGCCGCCCCGATCCCGGCCGGCGAGATCAGCTTTGGCGAGTTCCGCTTCGATCCGCTGCGCAACATGCTGTGGCGCGGCGAGGAGCCGGTGCGGCTGACCGAGTCCGAGGGCGCCCTGCTGGCGGTGTTCGCGGCCTCCCCCGGCACCGTGTTCAGCCGCGAGGATCTGGCCGAGGGCGAAGGGGCGGCTCCGGACAGCGGCGGCAACGCGCGCTCCATCGACGTGCAGATCACCCGCCTGCGCCGCAAGATCGAACCGGACCCGAAATTCCCCCGTTTCCTGCAGACCGTGCGTGGCCGGGGATACGTCCTGCGGCCGGACAGCTAGCCGCGACATAGAGGCAGGTCACCCGCGCCGCCATTGCGCCGGCGCGGAGGGAGGGTCAGACTAAGATCCCTCCTTCCTTCTGAATTCGGTCGATCCCATGACCGCAGGCACCCAGCACGCACCGATCCCGGACGCTCCCAGCACGCTGGAGCTGTTCACCCCGAAACTGCTCACCGTGTTCCGGGAAGGCTACGGCGCCGCCCAGCTTCGGCGCGACGCCATCGCCGGGCTGACGGTCGCGATCGTCGCCCTTCCGCTGTCCATGGCGATCGCCATCGCCTCGGGCGCCACGCCTGCCCAAGGGCTGTACACCGCCATCGTCGGCGGCTTCCTGGTCTCCGCCTTCGGCGGCAGCCGGTTCCAGATCGGCGGGCCGGCGGGGGCCTTCATCGTTCTGGTCGCCGCCACCGTGCAGGCCCACGGCATGGACGGGGCGATCCTGGCGACGCTGATGGCCGGGGTGATCCTCGCCCTGATCGGAGCCCTGCGGCTCGGCACCTTCATCAAGTTCATTCCCTATCCGGTGACGGTCGGCTTCACCGCCGGGATCGCGGTGATCATCTTCGCCAGCCAGATCCGCCCGCTACTCGGCCTGACCCTGCCCGGCAGCGAGCCGGGTCCGCTGGCCGAGAAACTGCCGGCGCTGGCCGGCGCCATCGGCACGGTTGAAAGTGCGGCCGTCGCCCTGTCCCTCGGCACCATCGCCGTGATCGTCGCCCTGAAACGGCTGCGCCCGGACTGGCCCGGCATGCTGATCGCGGTGGCAGGATCGGCGGCGGCGACCGCGCTTTTCGGGCTGGAGGTGGAGACCATCGGCAGCGTCTTCGGCGGCATCCCGCAGAGCTTCCCGATGCCCTCGCTGCCGGCGACCTCCCTAGAGAAGGCGCAGGCCGTCCTGCCCGCCGCGATCGCCTTCGCCCTGCTCGGCTCCATCGAATCCCTGCTGTCGGCCGTGGTCGCCGACGGCATGACCGGCCGGCGCCACCGCTCCAACTGCGAGTTGGTGGCCCAGGGCGTGGCCAATGTCGGCTCGGCCCTGTTCGGCGGGATCTGCGTCACCGGCACCATCGCCCGCACCGCGACCAACGTGCGCGCCGGCGCCCATGGGCCGGTGTCCGGCATGCTGCACGCCGTTTTCCTGCTGGCCTTCGTGCTGATCGCCGCCCCGCTGGCCAGCGACATCCCGCTGGCGGCGCTGGCCGGCGTGCTCGCCTTCGTCGCCTGGAACATGGTGGAGAAGCACGCCTTCCTCACCCTGCTGCGGGCCTCGCGCGGCGACGCGGCGGTGCTGCTGGCGACCTTCGGCCTGACGGTGTTCCGCGACCTGACCGAGGCCATCGTCGTCGGCTTCGCGCTGGGCTCGGTGCTGTTCATCCATCGCATGTCCAAGGTGACGGCGGTGGAGAGTGCCGTACCCTTCGTGGCCGAGGACGAGCGCGACGACCGCCCGGACTACGAGGAGACCGCCGCCGACCGCGACACCGTGGTCTACCGGATCACCGGCGCCTTCTTCTTCGGCGCAGCGGCGTCCATCGGCTCGGTGCTGGACCGGATCGCCGACAGCCACCGCCGGCTGATCGTCGACCTGGCCGCCGTGCCCTTCATCGACAGCACCGCCGCCAACACCATCGAGAGCCTGCTGGCGAGGGCCAGACGCAACGGGGTGGAGATCGTCCTGACCGGGGCGTCGAGCGATATCCGCCGGGCGCTCGCGGCGCACGGCATCGCCGCCCCGGCGGTGACCATGGCGCCGACCATCGAGGCGGCCCTTGCCCGCCCGCTGACCGGGAGCGACGTCCCATGAACGATGACGACCTGCCGATCGTCGATGCCCATCACCATTTCTGGAAGCTGGGCAGCGGCCACCATCCGTGGCTGGAGAGAGACCACGACATCCCGTTCCGCTACGGCGACTATACCGCGCTCAAACGCGACTACCTGGTGGACGACTTCCGGCGCGACCACGGCCGCCACAACGTCGTCAAGTCGGTGCATATGGAGGCGGAGTGGGACCCGGCCGATCCGGTCGGCGAGAGCCGCTGGCTGCACGACCTGCACGACCGCACCGGCTGGCCCCATGCGGTGATCGGCCAGGCCTGGTTCGCCCGCGACGACATCGCCGAGGTGCTGGCCGGGCACGCCGCCTTCACGCTGGTCCGCTCGGTGCGCCAGAAGCCGGCGGCGGCATCGGCGCCGGAGGCTTTCGTGGCGGCAGCGCCCGGCTCGATGGCCGACCCGGCCTTCCGCCGCGGCTATGCGCTGATGGCCCGGCACGGCCTGCATTACGATCTGCAGACCCCGTGGTGGCACCTGGGCGAGGCGGCGGATCTGGCCCGGGACTTCCCGGACACGCTGATCATCCTGAACCACACCGGCCTGCCCTCGGACCGTTCGCCGGCGGGAATCGCCGGTTGGCGGGAGGGGATGGAGCGCTTCGCCGCCCAGCCGAACACGGCGGTGAAGATCTCCGGCATCGGCGTGCCGGGCCAGCGCTGGACCCCGGCGTTGCAGGGCGAGGTGGTGCGCGAGACCCTGCGGATCTTCGGCCCCGCGCGCTGCATGGCGGCGAGCAACTTCCCGGTGGACGGGCTCTGCGCCAGCTACGACGAGATCTTCACCGGGCTGAAGGCGATCACCGCCGGAATGCCGGAGGCGGAGCGGCGGGCGTTCTTCCACGACAACGCGATGCGGATCTACCGACCGGTCTGAGGCGGCCTCAGTTCAGAATGGTCTGCGGCAGCCAGGTGATCAGCTCCGGCCAGATCATGAACACGGCGACGGTGATGAAATCGGCGACCACGAACGGGCCCACGCCCCGGAAGACGCTGGAGATCGGGATGTCCGGCCGGACGGCCGAGACCACGAAGCAGTTCAGGCCGATCGGCGGCGTCACCAGGCACACCTCCGCCATCTTCACGACGATGATGCCGAACCAGATCGAGTCGTAGCCCAGCGCCATCACCGCCGGGTAGACCACCGGCAGGGTCAGCAGCAGCATTCCGATGGCGTCCATGAACATGCCCAGGACGGCATAGGCCAGCAGGATGCAGACCATCACCACCCAGGGCTCGAACGGCAGCGAGACGATGAAGTTGGTGAAATGCTCCGGCAGGCCGGCAAAGCCGAGGAACCGCACGAAGATCAGCACGCCCCAGATCAGACTGAAGATCATGACCGTGAGCTTGGCGGTGTCGAGCAGGGACTCGCGCAGCGCCGGCCAGCGCATGCCCTTCGCCAGCGCCATCAGGAACACCACGAAGGCTCCCAGCGCCCCGGCCTCGGTCGGGGTCGCCCAGCCGAGATACATGGCGCTGAAGATGATGACGACCACGGCGATCACCGGGAAGGTCCCGGGGACCGACTTGATCCGGTCGTTCCAGGTGTAGCCCTTGATCGCCGGGCCCACGGTGGGATCGACCTTGGCCCAGATCAGGATGATGCCGACATAGATCAGCGCCGAGACGATGCCCGGAATGAAGCCGGCAAGCAGGAGCTGGCCGACCGATTCCTCGACGATGATCGCGTAGATCACCAGGATGGCGCTCGGCGGGATCAGCGTCGCCAGGGTACCGCCGGCGGCCACCACCCCGGCCGCGAGCCGCCTGGAATATCCGGCCGCCAGCATCTCCGGGATGGCGACCCGGGAGAACACCGCCGCCGTCGCGGTCGAGGCGCCGGACACCGCCGCGAACCCGGCCGTCGCCATGACCGACGCGACGGCCAGCCCGCCGGGCATCCAGCCCAGCCACTTGCGCGACGCGTCGAACAGGGACTGGGTGATACCGGCATGGAAGGCCAGATAGCCGATCAGGATGAACATCGGCAGCACGGAGAGGGTGTAGGTCACCGACTTGGAGTGCGGAATGGTGCCGATCATGCCGGCCCCGGCATCCCAGCCGATCATCGCGACCAGCCCGACAAGGCCTACGATCGAGGCGGCGATGTAGACCCGGACGCCGATCAGCACCAGGACAAGCAGGGAGGCGACGCCGATGAAACCGATCGTGTCGTTGCTGAGTTCGGTCATTCGCCGATCCTCCGGTTGACGGTGTCTTGCGCCGGTTCGGAGGCCGCCGTTTCAAGGGCGCCGGCCTCCGACGCCTCTCCCTTGGCGAGTTCGCGCACGTCGGAGATCAGCGGCACCGCCACGGGGTCGGCGCTGCCGTCGACGGCTAGGCGGATGTAGCCGACCAGATTGACCAGCAGGCGCACGAAGAGCAGGGCGAAGGCGAAGGGGATCAGCAGTTTCGACGGCCACCAGGGGATCTGCGCGTCGATCGTGGAGTCGCCGTACTCGTAGGCGCGCATCGCATGATCCCAGCCGTACCAGATCAGCACGGCGATCACGAACAGGCCCACGACCTGACCCGCCGCCTCGGCGATCCACAACGGTCGCCCCCGCAGCCGGCCGACGAACAGCTCCATGCGGACATGGCCGTTCATCCGCTCGCAATAGGCGATCGCGAGGAACGCGAAGACCGCGATCGACATCTCGATGGCGTCGATATAGCCGAAGATCGGCATGTTGAAGACGGTCCGGCCCACGATCTGGACGACGCCGACGAGCATCAATCCGAAGATGAACAGGCCGGAAGCGATGGCGGTCACCCGCTCGACGGCATGCAGCAGCCGGTCCACGCGGCTTATGGCGCGGCCGCCCGACGCTTCCTGTCCGGGCGTCAGAGTCATGGGTTCGGTCATGTCCTGATACCCCGCGATTGCGAAGGGAGAGAGGCTTCCGGGTCGGAAGATGCGGCAGGCGGATTCCCACCCAAGCGTCGAGGGCCGCGAACGCGGCGCGGCCCTCTCCTAGTCATGGAGACGTTGGTACCCGCTACTTCGCGGAGGCTTTCTTGGCCTCGGACATGATCATGTCGATCAGGCCCTGAGCGTCGAACTTGTCCTTGTTCTCGGCCACCCACATGTCCCAGACCGGCTTGCCGGCGATCTGACGGAACTCCTCGAGCTGGGCGTCGGTGTAGACGATCTTCTCGAGCTTGGACTCGAACATCGGCAGGTTCTTCTTGTCGATGTCATGGTAGGCTTGGATCTGAACCTTGTACGCCTCGGCCTTCACGTCCATCAGCAGCTTCTGATACTGCTCGGGCAGCTCGGCAAAGGCGTTTTTGTTCAGAACCGTCCCGCACTCGGACGTGCCCGGCGACATGTTCGAGGTGAACCAGTCGCTGACTTCCTGGATCTGATAGGCGGCATGCGAGTAGGTGTACGGGAACGAGGCGGCGTCCATCGTGCCGCGCTCCATGCCGGTATAGACCTCGGTCGCCGGAACCGTGGTCAGCGTCGCGCCGAGCTGCTCCATCGCCGTGCCGACACCGCCGCCGGCCCGCACGCGCAGACCCTTCCAGCCGTCCAGCGTCTTCGGTGCCGGACCCTTGCCGAGGAACTCATACTGCGGCAGGAGTGCCGAAAAATACGGCATGGCGTTCCAGTTCGCCATGTCGGCCACGAACGCATCGCTGGCCATCATCGCCTCGCGCACATGCATCGAGACCTCGAGGTCGCCGAGCGGCAGGAACGGCATGGTCAGCACCATCCAGGCGGGGTTCTTGCCCGGATGATAGAAATTGCAGAACTGGGCGGCCTGGAAGGCACCGAGCTTGATCCCGTCGAGGTTCTCGCGCGCCTTCGACAGCGCCTCGCCGTAATGGATCTTCAGGGTGAACTTGCCGTCGGTCTTCGCCGCGAGTTGTTCGGCGATAAATTCCGGGCCGACGGTGAAGGCGCGGGCCTTGCCCCAGGTCGACAGGTTCCAGGACACCTTCGGTCCTTCGACCTCGGCCGCCTGTGCCGCGCCTAGACCGAGCGCAAAGACTCCGGCCAGGGCCGAGACGCGCATGAACGCCTTAACTTTCATGACTTCCTCCACTGTTTAAGTCGCTTTGGCACCGGTTGACCGGCTTGTTCGCGACATTATCTGCACCGTGACCCGGTGCTTATCGGTGTTTGCTCGGATCGGTCAGGCAGGAAAGCCCCCAAACCAACGCGAGCCAGTTGAATACAAAACCCACCCCACTTTGCATACAATTTTCGGTGAGGGAGGGCCGGTCATCCGATCGTCTAGGCCGGCTCGCCGGTGAACAGCTTCAAAACGGCGATGCCGTCCTCCTGCTCGTGGCCGCGGGCCGCCATGAGACGGAACAGCTCGGCCGCCTGGGTCGACATCGGGACCGCAGCCTTCAGGTCGTGCGCCAGGTCGTGGACCATGTCGAGATCCTTCAGCACCTGCCGCAGGTACCCCGCCGGCGCGTAGTCGCGGGCCATCATCCGCGGCCACATCGCCGCCATCAGGTTGGAGCCGGCATAGCCGGTCTCCAGGGCGGCCTGCAGCTTGGAGGTATCCACCCCGCCGCGCTCGGCTAGGTTCAGCGCCTCCGCCAGCACCACGAAATTGGTCAGCACGCAGACCTGGTTGACCATCTTCGTCACCTGCCCGGCGCCGACCGGGCCGAGATGCACCAGGCTGCCCGCCAGCCCGTCGAGCACCGGCCGTGCGCGGGCCACATCGGCGTCGTCGCCGCCCATCATGATCGCCAGCTTGCCGTCCCGGGCGGCCGGCGGACCGCCGGAGACCGGGGCGTCGATCCATCCGGCACCGCGCTCGGCCTTCAGGCGCCCGGCCATCGTCCTGGTCCGGGCCACCACCGTGGTGGAGAAGTCCACCAGGACCGCCGCCTCGGACATCGCCCCCGCCGCGCCGTCCGCGCCGAACAGGCCGGCTTCCAGATCGTCGGTGGTGGTCACGCAGGTCATGACGAGATCGGCGCCCGCCGAAGCCGCCGCCGGCGTCTCCGCCGGCTCGACACCCCAGGAGGCCGCCGCCAGCCGCCGTTCCGCCACGGGATCGAACCCGGTTACCGCATGTCCGAGATCGACGAGCCGACGGGTGAACCCCTCGCCCATGAGACCGAGGCCGAGGAAGGCGATGCGCATGGGGTATCCTCCGTCGAAAGCGGGGCTCAGTGCAGCTGCGGCCCCTTCAGAAGCTGGCCCCGGGCGACCGAGGCGATGGTAAGGTCGAGCCGCTCGCCCTCGCGCACCACGGTGATCGGGATATCGGCGCCGGCCGGGCCGACCGACCAGACCCGGCGGAACATCTCGGCGAGGGTGGAGACCCGCTTGCCGTCGACCTTCTCCACGATGTCGCCGACCTGCACGTCGGCCATTTCCGACGGGCCGTCATCGGCGAGGCCGGCGACGACCAGCCGCTCCTCGACCTCGGTGCAGTACATGCCGAGCCACGGCCGCGGGATCCGGCCCGCCGTGCCGCTGGTCAGCATGGTCTCGTAGATCGGTTTGATCAGGTCGATCGGCACGATCATGTTGCCGTCGATCGGCGTCTCGTCGCCGTGGCTCTGCTGGATGAACAGCGAGCCGATGCCGACCAGCCGGCCGTCCTGGTCGAACATGCCGGTGCCGCCCCAGTTCGGATGGGCCGGCGCGGTGAAGATCGCCTCGTCCAGCAGATATTCCCAGTAGCCGGCGAACTCGCGCACCGCGATGACCCGGGCATTGATCGCCGACCGGCGGCCGCCGTGACCGACGACGATGACCGAATCGCCCTCGAGCACGTTGGACGACACGCCCATCTCGACTGCCGGCAGATTGGCCCGGCCCAGGGTCTGGATCAGCCCGAGCCCGGTCTCCTGGTCGTAGGCCAGCACCGTGCCGGGAAAGGCCCGGCCCTGGTTGTCGGTGATCCAGATTGTCTCGGCCTCGGTGACCAGATAGCCGATGGTCAACACCAGCCCGTCGCTGCGGATCACCACGCCGTTGCCGGAGCGCTCGGTGCCGAGGACCGAGGCGGTGAAGGCGTCTTCGGGGATGTGGCAGCGGACGCCGACCACCGCGGAGAGGATGTGGTTCAGGTCAAAGCCCAGATGCTCCTGGCGGGGATGTTCGGGCTGTGGCGCTTCCTCGGGCATGTCTCATCCGTGTTGGGTGATGCTGTCGGCCGTCAATCTAACACGCATTGTGCACATTTCAGCCCGGCCGTGACGGTTGCCTATTTCACGCATGCCGATACGGTCTAGTCTTGCCGAGACGGCAATCCGGACGGGAAGAACTCACCGTGGCGAAGAACAGCGTACTGATCACCGGCGGCAGCGGGCGCCTCGGGAAATTCGTCGTCGACGCGATGCTCGTCGATCACCGGGTCGAGGTGCTCGACGTCAGCGCCCCGACCCAGGACGTGGTCTACCGCGAGGTCGATATCCGCGACATCGCGGCGGTGCGCAGCGCGGTGCGCGGCCACGAACGGATCATCCACCTCGCCGGGATCGACGACGGGGTCGATGTGCCCGACCACACCTATTTCGAGGTCAACGTCCAGGGCACCTGGAACCTTCTGCGCGCGGCCGAGGAGGAGGGCGTGCAGAAGGTGGTGGTCGCCTCCTCCGCGGCGTCCTACGGCTTCAACACCGGCGATGCGCCCGACTATCTGCCGGTGGACGAAGCCCATGCCCAGCGCCCGCGGCGGACATACGACCTGACCAAGCAGCTCATGGAGCGCACGGCGGAGAGCTTCGCGCGGCGCCATGCGGCCACCGGCCGGGGCATCGCCTCCATCGTCTGCCTGCGTCCCACCCTGGTCGCCCGCCTGGTGAAGGTGCCGCAGATGCTGGCGGAGCTGGCGACCCTGTCGGCCGAGGACGGCAATCCCGGCATCGTCGTCGACGCCCCGCGCTACGGCGACCTGCCGGGCCTGCGGACCTACGTGACCTCCCGCGATGCCGCCGCCGCCTTCCGGGCCGCCTTGCTGGCCGACACCGCACCCTATTCTGTCTATCTGATCGCCGCCCGGGACACGCTCGGCGGGATCGATACCCTGGAGTTTCTCGCCCGGGCCAAGGGCATGCACCCGCCGCTCTACGACGAAGGCTGGTTCAGCCGCGCCGACGGCAGCCCGTTCGACACGCGGGCGGCCGAGCGGGATCTGGGATGGATCGCGCAGGACGACTGGCCCGCGGTGATCCGCAGCGCGACCGGACCCGCCTCGTGACCCGGCGGCGGGTCAGAGAACGGGACGTGCCGCAGCCCGCACCGGTCCCGCGAAGTGCACACCCGGCAGGTCGGCCATGAGCGGCCCGGACGAGCTGACGCCGCCGCCCCTGTCGGCGGAGGCAATCGGGACAGCGGCGCGGGAGGTGGTGACGCTGGCCGCCCCGCACATGGCCCCGGGCGGAAAGACGCTCGTCTACATCCTGCCGCAATCGGCGCGGATCGGTCATTTCGGCCTCGAGACCCAGATCATCGCCACGCTGTTCGAGGACGCCTACGACCGCATCCTGATCATCACCGACCTGATGTCCTGGCCGGGGACGAACCCCTGGATCCGGTTCTGCACCAGCCCGAAGATCCGATTTCTGGAAGTCGACAATTTCGACATCCTCCTGCTCGGCAAGATGGATGCCGGTCTGCATCACATCGGACAGCTCGACTGCCTGTTCTCCAGCCCGCGCAGCATCATCATCCGGTTCTACCGCCATATTCTGGCGGGCGGGGCGGTCAAGCCGCTGATGCTTCCGGACGAGGCGGAGACCATCGCCCGCGACACCCTGAGCGCCCGCGGGATCGATCCCGACGCCCCGTTCGTGTTCTTCCACAACCGCACGCTCTCCTATGGAAAGGGCATGGACTACCACGCCTACCGGACCGCGACGGTCAAGGCGTACGAACCCTCGATCCGGCGGCTGATCGACGCGGGCTATCGGGTGATCCGGATCGGCGAGCCCGGGCTGGACACGCTGGGCCTCCCGGCGGATGCCTACGTCAACATTCCGGACTGGGAGGGGGTCGACCGCGCGGTGGATCTGTTCGTGCTCGCCCGCAATGCCTTCGGCGTGGCGCAGAATTCCGGCCCGATCTGGGTGGCGGCCGCCTTCGGCCGGCCGGTGCTGCGGACCAATGCTCCGATCGAACACCTGAACATGCCGTACAATGACGATCTGACGCTGTTCAAGCACTACCACGTCGCCGGGTCGGCCGAGCCCATGCGCTACCGCCAGGTCCTGGACGCCGGTATCCCCGCGATGCTCTTCAGCGAAGACATTACCGGGGCGGGATACCAGGTGGTGGAGAACACCGCGGAGGAACTGCTGGCCGCGACCGGGGAGATGCTGGGGCGCATGGCCGGCACCTGGCAGCGCGATGCCGAGACCGATGCCCGGTTCCAGGCGCTCGGGGCCGCATACGAGGCCCGGCTCCAGGCCGACCCCGTCATGCAGGACAAGACCCTGGCGTTCTACGGATACGCCCATCCGTTCGGATCGCTCGCCCGGGTCACGCTGGAGACGCAACCCGGGTTTCTCGATTGACCCTCCAGCCGGCGGTCAGGACGAGCGCCGGGCCACCGACAGGAAGTCCTGAACCTCGCTGCGCAGGGTTCTGGCCTGATCCGCCAGCTCGGTCGACGCTGTGCTGAGCTGAGCGGCGGCCCCGTCGGTCTCGCGGGCGGCACGGGCCACGCTCTCGGTGCTGCGAGCGACCTCGCGCGTTCCGGCCGAGGCTTCCTGGACGTTGCGCGAGATCTCGTTGGTCGCCGCCGACTGCTGCTCGACCGCCGCCGCGATGGACCCGGTCACCGAGGACACCTCGGCGATCGACGACACGATGGTCTGGATCGCCGCGACCACATCGGCCGTCGCCGAGCGGATCGACCCGACCTGCTCCTGAATGCGCAGGGTGGCGTTCGAGGTCTCGTTGGCCAGCGACTTCACCTCGCTGGCGACCACGGCGAAGCCCTTGCCCGCATCGCCGGCGCGGGCCGCTTCGATGGTGGCGTTCAGGGCCAGCAGGTTGGTCTGCTCGGCGATCTCTGTGATCAGCGAGCCGACGGTACCGATTTCCTCGGCCGCCTGGGACAAGGTGCCGACCAGCCGATCCGCCGCCTCCGCCTCCTTGCTTGCCGCGACGGTGACGCGGCTGCCGTCCTGCACCTGCCGGCTGATCTCCATGATTGAGGCCGACAGCTCTTCCGCCGCCGACGCCACGGTCTCCACGTTGCTCGAGGCCTCCTCCGTCGCCGCCGACACGCCGGCGACCTGGCGGGTCGTCTCGCCGGCCTGATGCTTGAGCTGCCCGGAGGTCGTCTGCAGGGTCTCCGCCGCGGCCGACACGCCGTCGACCACCGACCAGACCGTGCCCTCGAAACGGTCGGTCAGTTCGGCGAAGGCCTCCAGACGGGCGCCCATGCTGGCGGTGGCATCGTTGATCTTTCCCGCATTGCGCAGGTACAGGCCGCTCAGCCCTTCCGGACGGATATGGCGGTAGAACTTGCCCTGCTCCACGGCTTGCATGGCGGCCCCGGCCTCGCGCACGAAGGCGTCGGAGGTGTCCACCATGGCGTTGATCGAGCGCAGCATCCGCCCCAAGGCGCCGGCCTCGTCGATCAGCACCAGGCGCTGCTCGAAATCGCCCTTGGCGACGCCGGAGGCCACGGCCGCCGCACGGTCGACCCAACGCTGGATCCGGGTCAGACGGAGAAAGGCCAGGACCGCAGCGACCGCCGCCAGAGCCGCACAGACAGAGGCCGCCATATCGGCATACGCAAGCGGCAGAGCCGGCAGGACCGCGCCGGCCAGGCCGGTCACGACGGCGACGCCGAGGGCCGTCTTCGCCCTAGAGAGAGAGCACGAACCGGTCATAGCCGACCTCCTTCCTGGCCAGGATGCTGAGAAGTTCTTCGTAGGCGGCCTGCATGCCGTCCTTGCGGTTCGAGGGTGCGTCCTCGATGTCCCTGAGCTGCCGGTAGAGGCTGCGCGCCGCCGCCACCGCCTCGGGCCGCGGCTTGCGGCGGTTGGAGTGGTAGCTGACGATCCGGCCGGCGGCATCGAAGCTCGGCGTCACATGGGCGAAGACCCAGTAATGATCGCCGTTTCTGGCCATGTTGATCACATAGGCGAAGATCTCGTTGCCCGCGCCGATCGTGTCCCACAGCAGCTTGAACACTGAGCGGGGCATGTCCGGGTGGCGGATGATGCTGTGCGGGGCGCCGATCAGCTCCTGCTCCCGGTAGCCCGCCACCCGCAGGAAGACGTCGTTGCAGTACGTGATCCGACCTTTCGGGTCGGTCTTCGAGACAATCAGTTCGCCCTCCCGGAACGGCGCTTCCCGTCCCGTGGGCGTCACCTCGATCTTGGCCATGGTCCTCTCCTACCCCACCCGCTCCAGGTCCGGCGGGCTCAGACTATCAGCCCAGAGGTAGACAGGAACCGGACGAACCCTGTCTTGATCTCGGTCAAAAGATTGAATTTCAGATAGTTACAATGCTTCTCCGGCCGACCGCCGGCCCGCCGCAACAGCAAGTCTGCAACACCGGGGCTGTGACATCAGGCGACGTCGCCGCACGGACTGCTACACTGCGGCAGAAGCTCCGCCATGCGGCCCTGCGGCGGCGGACACGAGGGAGGGCGAGGCGGATGACGGTATCCGGATCCGGCACGGCGAGGCGGCGATGATCGACCACGTCTCCATTCCGGTGAGCGACCTGCGCCGCGCGGCCGATTTCTGGCAACACGTGCTTGCGCCGCTCGGCCTGAGCCGGCTGGTGGAGCGGGAGCGCACCGTGGGCTTCGGCAAGCGCTATCCGGAATTCTGGCTGAACCTGCGCGAGAATCTTACACCCGCACCGCAGGACACCGGTGCGCATGTCTGCCTGCGCGCTCCGGACCGACCGGCGGTGGACGCCTTCCACGCGGCGGCCCTGGTATGGGGTGGGCGCAGCGACGGCGCGCCCGGCCCGAGACAGGCCTCCCTCACAACCTATTACGGCGCCTTCATCCGAGATCCGGACGGCAACAAGGTCGAAGCGGTGACCTTCCCGCGGGAATAGAGCGCAACCGGTTCGGATCGAAACGGCCCGAACCGGTCGCCCCCTACCCTAATGAAGTTAGGACAAACCCACATGATCAGATGTTTCCGTCCGATCGTGTGTTGCTCTAGGCGTCGAGGGAGGCGATCCCGCGCCGCTCCACCCGCCAGGTGGCGAGGGTCAGCTTCGCGGTGAGGACGGCCATGCCCAACGCGGTCACACCGGCCGCGCCCCACATCACCGCCGTCGGCAGATCGAACCAGGCGAGGGCGACCCACACGGTCGCCACGCCATCGACGCCGATCGTGCCGGCAAACAGCAGCCCGACCAGGGCCGCCGTCGCCGCCGACGTGCCGATAGAGGCCATGGTCACGCGCCCGCCGGATGGGCTCCGGGGATCACGGCGACCACCGGCTGATGCGGGCCGAGCGCCCGCCAGGCGAACCGGCCGGCGACGAACATCACGATGATGTAGGCCGGAATCAGGGTCCAGGCCGCCGTCTTGCCGAGTTCGGCGATCCAGATGATCGAGCTGATCGCGCCGCCGCCGAACGTGGAGGTGATCAGCAGAGCCATGATGGTGGTCGAGAAGTAGCCGGCGTCCGGGTCCGGCATGCGATGGGTGACGCGCGCGGCGAGCGGCGTGGCGATCAGCGCCAGGGCCGACAGGCCGACGCCCAGCAGGAGGGTGATCATTGACGACGTCATGGAGGAGAGAACCAGGGCTCAGAGCAAGGACCGGCCACCGAGCACGAGCCGACCGGTAACCGCAGATATTGCCCCGTTTTCAGCCCGCGATTAGCGCTGATATCGCATGACGCGACCCGCGAAAATCGCATGGCTCACCGCAAGCCGGCCGCGTCAGCGCAGACCCACCAGGGTCATCGGCGCCTGGGCCACATACCGGTTGATCGGGGTCAGATCCGGCATCGGCTCGGTCCAGGCGATCAGCTCCCGACCGGCCTGCAGGTCGGCCTCGCTGACCGTGTAGCTGTAGCGCTTGCCCGGGCGCTCCCACTCGCACCGGATCCCGGCCGGCAGGTCCGGGTCGGTCAGCATCGCCACGGTCGGCACCGGCGGCGAGCCGGTGGCATACAGCGTCAGCGCGTCGTAGTCGTCATCGACCAACGCCAGCCTCGCGCCCCGCGCCCTGGCCTGTTCCAGACGCAGGCGGTGGGAGATGTGGTCGTCGAACACGCAGAGCGTGCCGTCCGGCAGCGTCTCCAGTTCGCGGTCGTCGCTCCAGTCGCCGAGCCGGTAGTCGATCCGGCTGTCGCGCAGCCGGCCGTCCTCGCGCATCACGTCGAAGGTGATGATCCGGGTCTCCGGCGCCGCCTCGGCCATCAGCCAGGAGGAATGCCCGCGGAAGGTGCCGCATTCGACGATCGCCGGCGGCCGCAGCAGTGCCGCAACGGCGAACAGCCAGGTGGAGGAGTTGCGCATGGTGCCGCCGGCATTGTCGCGCAGCGGCCGGCGCGCGTAGCTGCGTTCGAAGGCGGCGACGACGGTGGCGCCGTCGGGCGCATCGTCGGGCAGCACTCCGCGGGCCTCCAGGTTCCGGCGCAGCCCGTCGACCTGGGCGGCCACGGCGGCGCTCGCCCGGCGGACCAGGGCGTCGGTGATCAGGGACCGCCCGACCTCCCGCGCCGCCTTGCCGCCGGCACGGGGTTCGGAGTCGACACCCTGGACGGAATAGATCTGACGGGCCTTGGGCATGGGGTTCACACGTCTCCTGATCGAGCGATGCCACAGAGCCGGTCGGACTCGGCGCTGATGGTCTCCACCAGGGCCTCCATGTCCTTGCGGCCGAACCGCTCTACGTCCTCGATGGCCGGCATGAACCGGATGGTGACCTCACCTGGGTATCGCAGCAACGATTTCCGCGGCCAGTAGACCCCCGAATTGAGGGTCACCGGCACCACGGGCAGCTTCAGGTTGCGCACCAGGGCGATCAACCCGGCATGGGCCACGCCACGCTCGCCGACGGCGACCCGGGTGCCTTCGGGGAAGATCAGCACGCACCGGCCCTTGCTCGCTTCCGCCTTCGCCCGTTCCAGCATGTCGCGCAGGGCCGAGGCCCCGCCGCCGCGCTCGACGGAGACCATCTTCGAGCGGCGCAGGAACCAGCCGAACAGCGGGATCGCATCCAGCTCGCGCTTGTAGATGATGCAGAGGTCCGGGACGACCGCGCTCATCACGAAGGTCTCGAAGGCCGACTGATGCTTGCAGGCAAGAAAGGCCGGCCCGTCCGGCAGGTGCTCGCGCCCCTCCACCCGGTAGCGCAACCCGCAGATCGTCGCCAGCAGCCAGGTCGTGCCCCGCGACCATACCCGGCTCACTTGGCGGATGTAGCGTCCGTCGTCGCCGCGATGGAACAGCAGGTCGACCGGCACCGCCACCGCCATCAGGAGCGACCACACCATCCAGACCACGTTGAACAGGGAGGACCGTAGATAGATCACGCAGGCACCGTCTTGAAATGCTCGGTTCGTCTTACGCAGTTCGCGGTGGATTGAAAACACCCCAGCGTCGGCCGGCGCCGGAGAAACCGGTCGGATGAGGACGATACTTGGGTGTGCGGCCCGCCGCGCGCTATAGGGGATGCTCCCCAGACCGGCAGGAGCTCTCGCCATGAACCGCCCCCTCGCCGCCCTTGCCGCCCTCTCCCTCGGCTTCGCGGTCGTGCTCGGCGCCGTCGGCGCCCATGCCATCGGCGGCGATCCGGCCGGACGGGAGCTGTGGCGCACCGCCTCGTTCTGGCATGTCGCGGACAGTCTCGGGCTGCTCGCCCTCGCCGCCCTGTGGCCGCATCTGGCGCGCCGGGTCGCGGTGGCGGGCGTGCTGGCGATCGGGCTCGGCGCCCTGGCGTTCTGCGGGTCGGTCTATATCCAGGCGATCCAGGGCAGCGCGCCGGTACCGATGCTGGCGCCGACCGGGGGCACGCTGCAGATCCTCGGCTGGCTGCTGGTGGCGCTCGGGTTCATGCTGCGCGCCCCGGCAACGGCAGGTCGGGAGACCTAGCGGGCGGCCGCCTCCGCCAACCGGATGCCGGAAACATCCCGCAGCTCGCTTTCGACCGGTCTGCGGCCGTGGGCCATATGGCCGATCAGGTCCTCGGTGGTGGTCGCGCGGGTGAGCATCAGACAGCTCGCCCCCGCGCTGCGCGTCGCATGCCAGACCTCCGGCTTCATGCAGATGCCCATGCCGGGCGGCACGTGGAAGGCCCGCAGGCCGGTCAGGTCCGGAGCCCCGTCCGGCAGAGACGGGGCCAGGATCTGCGTGATCGACCCGACCAACGGCACCACCGCCTGCTGGGTCAGCAGGTGACGCTCCAGCGTGCCGACCTCCCGATCGTCGTTGCGGTAACTCACCCACAGGACCTCCATCTCCCCACCCTCGCCCGGATGGAAGATGTGCTCCCGGCGGAAATCGGTCGCGGCATTGGTGAAGGCGACCGCCCCCGGCGCGTCGGGGTACGGCTTTCCGAGCAACCAGCCGAAGGGCGCCACCGCCGCTTCCGACAGCGCGTCCACGGACAGAGGGCGGGACGAAGCATTGGATGTCACGGCGCAGGGTCCTCCGGTGTCGTCGGACGGAGATAGCGCCTCGCACTACCGGCCGCCGATTGGGTATGAATCGTGGTTCACGATAACAAACACGATGAGGGAACGGCATGGTCGATCGGATGAAGGACAAGGTGGTGGTGGTCGCCGGCGCGGGCTCGGTCGGCCCCGGCTGGGGCAACGGCAAGGCCTGCGCGGTGCTCTACGCCCGCGAGGGCGCCACGCTCTACCTCATCGACCGGGACAAGGCCGCCGTGGAGGAGACCGCCCGGCTGGTCGCCGAGGAAGGGGCGAAGGTCCATGCCGAGGCCGGCGACCTGACCAACGACGACACGGTCGAACGCCTGCTGGCCGACTGCGTCGCCCGGTTCGGCCGGATCGACGTCATGCACAACAATGTCGGCGGGTCCCATCCGGGCACGGTAGAGGAGATGGACCCCGCCACCTGGGACACCCAGATGGATCACAATCTGAAAACGGTCTATCTCGGCTGCCACCATGCGATCCCGCACATGCGCAAGAGCGGCGGCGGGGCGATCATCAACATCGCCTCGGTCGCCGGATACCGGCATATCGGCGCGCCGATCCACGCCTATGCCGCCGCCAAGGCGGCCGTGGTCCAGCTTTCCCGCGCCATCGGTGTGAGCTATGCCAAGGAGAAGATCCGCTGCAATACGGTGGTGCCGGGGCTGATGCATACCCCGCTGGTGGAAGCGCGGCTGGCCGGCCAGCGCGGCAACAACGACGCCGAGGCGCTGATCGCCAAACGGAATTCCCAGGTGCCGATGGGCCATATGGGCGACGCCTGGGACATCGCCTACGCCGCCCTGTACCTCGCCAGCGACGAGGCGAAATACGTCACGGCGACGGAGATCGTGGTCGATGGCGGCCTGGTCATGAGCGCGCCGGTCTGAGCGGTCGCCCGCAACAGTAGACACCCCCCCCGGAGCAGGCCCGGGGAGTGATCGGAGGTGGGGTGCGGGAAAACTCCTCACCGCCGATCACGTTCGCCTGAGAGGCGCGCGAGGCCGTTTCCGCGGCTCAGGCCCGGGCCTACCTTGCTTTCGCCAACGTCCTGAGGAGGCCGAGATGGGTGAGGTCATCGCGTTCCACCGCCGCCGCCGCGCGCCGGCGTGGTCATCGGCCGACCTGCAGGCCCTCGACGGTCTCGTCGCCCGGCTCCCCGCCGCGACCGGCTGGGAGCTGGAGCCTGACACCGGCCGCGCCTTCGTCACCGGAGCGGAGGACGAGACCCTGCTCATCGTTAGCCGCGGCCCGAGCGGTCTCGCCGTCGCCTGCGGCTGGGAGCGTGCGCCGCATTGGCGGGGCGCCTCGCTGGAACGCTACGGCTGAGCTTGACGCCGGGCCGACGCCGCGTACGGTGGACGCGAGATCCGCACAGGATCGGCCGGCACGGCGGGAGGATCCCATGGCGTTCGACATTTTCGGTGAACCGCGCGACGACGACGGGGGAGAACCCCGGTATCAGGCCGTGTCCCGCCTGGACAAGGTGGCCATCCTGGTCGGCCTGCTCGACGCCACGATCGACCACGAGCGCAACCGGGACACCCCGTTCGAGGCGCCGGAATGGCTGGTGAAGCACTACCCCCACGTCCACCCCAACGATCTCGACCACGTGCTGGATGCCGGCCGGCACGCCCTGACGCGGCTGACGTCCTGAGCGTCAGGCCGGGCCGGTCTTCAGGCCGGGCTGAGCTGGCCCAGGAACTTGCCGAACGTCATCAGCCCCTCTGGCCACGGGCCGTGACCGCTGTCGGGATCGACATTGCCGCTCTCGCGCAGATCGACCAGCCGCGACCCCCAGGCGCCGGCGAGATCCTCGGCGACCTCGAATGCGCAATGGGGATCGTTCCGGCTGGCCAGGACCAGCGACGGGAAGGGCAGCGGATCTCGGGGCAGCGGGCGGTAGGTCTCGGCCACCGACCGGGCACCGGGAATATCGACATCCGGCACCGCGGTCAGGAAGGCGCCCCGGACCCGGCCGCCGGCCAGATCCGACGCGGCATGCACCGCCGCCAGCGACCCGTAGCCGTGGCCGACCAGCACGACCGGCCGGTCCGCCGCGGCGACGGCGGCGAGGATCGCCTGGACATAGGCGTCCCGGGCCGGCCGGGCCCAGTCGTCCAGCGCCACCCATTCGGCGGTCTTCAGCCCCGCCTGCCAGCGGGCGTACCAATGCCCGTCCGTCCCGCCGCCGAGGCCCGGCAGGACCAGTATCGTCGCCTCTGAGGATTTCATGCCCTATCGTCCGGTCTGAGGCGTCCGGGCGACCCCTGTCAGGCTCCGCCCAGCGCCGATTTCGGAAGCACCACGTGGATGCCCTTCTCCTGGTTCACCAATTGGGTGACCCGCACGTCCGCCGCAAGGCTCATCAGCATGAAGGCCTGGCTGCGCGACAGGTTGGTCGTGTCGACGATCCAGTCGATCATCTGACGTAGCGCATGACTGGCGGCGTTGTCCAAGTCGGCGTTCATGCCCATGGTGATCCGCGCCTCCGGGGTCTCCGCCCGCGGGTAGTCCCAGCTCAGATCCTTGCGCAGATGCACCTCGACCTCGCCTTCCAGCGCGGTCTCGATCGCCGTCACGCAGACCTCGCCGTCGCCCTGCACGCCATGACCGTCGCCGAAGGACAGCTTGCCGCCCTTGGTCCAGACCGGCAGGTACAGGGTGGTGCCCGCGATCAGTTCCTTGTTGTCCAGGTTGCCGCCGTTCTTGCGCGGCTGGATGGTCGAGATCGCGCCCCAGCCGGACGGCGGGGCGACGCCGATCACGCCGAAGAACGGACGCAGCGGCAGTTCGGTGCCCCAGGGCAGTCGGCCGATATTGCGCTCGGCATCGAGGTCCACGGTCATCCGGTCGGGCTCGTCGAAATCCTCCGGCAGGGCCCCGGCCAGCGGCCGCACCTTGGTGTAGCCCCAGTCCTGGCGCAGCTTGATGTCGAGCAAGCGGATCTCCAGCACGTCGCCCGGCTCGGCCCCGTCGACCGCGATCGGCCCGGTCAGCAGGTGCCCCGGCATGCGTCGCTCGGAGCGCTTGTGGATGTCCAGCAGCTCCGGCGGGATGTGATAGCCCTCGCCCGGCAGATCCTCCGGCGCCCCCGACACGGTCTCCACGGTCACGCGATCGCCGCTGGCGATGGTCATGACGGGCGCCATGCCCGCGTCGAACCAGCCCCAGTGGCAGGTCTCCGGCGACGCCTTCAGATGATGTTGGGCCATTCAGTCCCCCGTGCCTCGAGTTTGCAGATCTGCCGACGATGATGCGACGGACCATGCTGCACCGCAATCGATGCCGCGCGAACGGCACCGATGACCGAATTCCCGGTTGTACTGGGCTTTGGCGGGCCGCCCGCCGGCGCGGATCAGAAACGACCGCTGCGCAGGCTCCACGGAGAGACCGCGGGACGGGCCATGGCCTCGATCGCGTCGGGGCCGGCGTCGACGCCGATGCTGCGGCAGATCTGCGGCCAGAGGGCGTGCGGATCGCGGCGCAACGCGTCCTCATCGACCGTATGGACCCGCTCGGCACCGACGCCGAAACCGGCCACCCGGCGATCGAAGGATTCCAGCGCCTTGTGCGCAGCCTCGACGACCCGGGCGATCGTCCCTGCTCCGACCGCCTGGGCCGCGGACTCCGCGGTGCGGGTCAGGACCAGCAGATCGATGTCGGGCGGGTTGAGGAACGGAAACATCGGTCCGCTCGGATCGTGCAGCACAATCGCGGACTTGCCGGTGGAGCTTCGCAGCGTGGTGAAATACGAGGTCAGGGCGGCACTGCCCTCCTCCCGCGCCAGGGTCAGCAGGGCGTCGCCGGAGCGGGCGCCGCCGGCGGCCGCGCTCACCGCCCGGCGGGCCACGGCGTGAAGCGTGTTGCCGAGCGTAACCGGCGGCAGGGCGGCGATGTCGGGATGGCATCCGAGCTCGGCCATGAACCGATTGGGATCGGTCACCGGCCCGGCAATCAAAAGTATGTTACGCATCTGCCAATCCCAGACAGCCAATGAGGCAAAACAATCCGACGCATGCCGCGCATTCATCCGTTAAGGGAGTTTCAACTGTTTCGCGCTATACTGCAAGCCTTGGTGGAAAGTCGCCCGCGAATCGGCTGTTTGCCTAAATCTTCATCACAACGTTCTTGACCGGAACTGCATACAGGCGATGATATGGTCGGGCGTAGGTCAGGGTTGGGACAATGTTCATTAATGGCCGCACAACCGGCTTGATCGGCATCACCACTCAGTGGATCGACGAGAGTGGGCGGGTGGCCGATCTTGCCGCAAAGCTGGGCCGGCTGGGCGAGGACGTCAGCGAGTTCGCGATCCATACCATGGGGTGGATCCGCTGCACGACCATCGGCGCGTTCGAGGAATACGCCTTCGATGCGCGCTCGGTCCACAGCCAGGCGTTGAACGCGCTGCTGCACCGGCTGGTGAGCGACACCGCGCCGGACGCCACCCGTCTGCGCTGCATCGAGGTCACCACCGCCCGGGGCACCACGAAGATCTCCGACGACCGGCCGGACCGCATGGTCAGCCTCGTGCTGAAATGCATGGAGATCGTCAATCCGCGCGCGCCGCAGGACTCGATCCGCCGCGGCCGGATGGACCATTCCGCCATAGACTCCCTCGACGATCCGGTGGCCGCCCGGATGATCGCCGCCTGGAAGGCTTCCGGCGCGACGCTGCGGTCGCCGATCCTCGACGTGATGACCGATCCGAGCATCAACCGGGGCATCAAGGTGATGATCCCCCATGGCGATACCTTCCGCCTGATGCGCTATCACGGCTCGCCGAACGGCCCCTGGGACCGGGCGACCTGGCGCGGCTTCGAGGGCGGCACCCTCGATCACGTGGTGCCGGATCGCGGCATGATCGAGTCCGTCAAGGCCTCCACCCGCGCCGCCCTGGACCTGCGCGAGCCGCTGGTCGAATTCTGCGAGGGCGTCATCCTTGCCAGCGAGGGGCTGAAGGAATTCCAGTGGTACCGGATCTCGCTGCCGGTCGAACTGCCCGCCGGCACCGCCGAGTACGGCGGCGCGGGCCAGGGCGTCATCGCCCTGCTCTCCCCGGTTCCGCAGACCCGTCAGGCGGCGTAGGCCGGCATCCCGGCACCACGCCGCCCTGGGGGCTCAGGCGATCCGCCTGTTCTCGCCGGCGCGATAGACCAGCGGAACCTCACCCGTACTGTGGGTGAGCGTCTGCCGGGCCACGTAATCCGCATCCTTGGCGATCATCACCCATTCCCGCTTCTCCGGCCGTGCCGGATGGGTCCAGATGATGGTGTCGAGCACGTGCTGGATGTCGTAGCTCTTCGAGACCAGCCCGGCCGACGCCATGACCTTTTCGGTGACGCTGACCATGCCGACCTTGCCCCACTGGGCATGGGCCATGGAGCCGGCGGCGATGCCGAGCAGCTTGGGGAAGTTGGTCTGGCGTCCCCGCAGGTCCGGACGCACCCAGAGACCACCGGTCCAGTACACCTTGTCGGTGATGCGGGAGGCGTAGGCGTCGGCCTCGCCCGAGATGCTCATCCGCTCGCCCGGCACCATCTGCTCGGCCGGGTTGCTGTAGAACAGGCTCAGGGTTTCGAGCTGGTCCGCCAGGGAAGTGACGGCGAAGCGGTAGAGCCGCACGCCGAGCGTGGCGGCGATCCCTTCCTCGTCCCGGACCGTGAGGCCGATGCAATCGCCCACCCGTGCCGGTTTGAACTGGCTGTCGAAGGCGCTCGGCACGTACTTGCCGACCTCCCGCAACCGTGCCTTGAAGGTATCGATGTCGTCGCAGGCCCGAAGGTCGAGCTTGCTCTGGTGGAAGTCGCGATCGATCCGGATCAACGACTCCTGTATTTCGCTGCGTCTGGACTCGCATTCGGCATGGATCGGGCCGATTCCAGCGAGAAATGGTTTCTCAGCCATCGTGATGTCCCCCACTGAAGCTGATACGGGGAAATCAACCCTAGGCAGACAATTGTATGCGGACGATGGGGAACCCGCGACTCGCGGGACGCGTTGATTTCTACCCATGTGAGAAATCACTGCGTGATGCGCGACTCGGAACCGCGCCGATCGCTGGGGTCGCGAAGCCTAAAATGCTGTATATCCGACGGACCGCAGGGAGGACACGATGAGCGAGACAGCGATCGACGGCCGGCAGACTATCGAGAGCTGGCACGCCCATGTCTATTTCGATGCGCAGACGGCGGCGCCGGCCCGGGCCCTGTACGACCGGGTCAAGGCGGCGTTTCCCGCCGCCGACATGGGGCGGTTCCACGAAAAACCCGTCGGCCCGCATCCGATGTGGAGCTATCAGGTCGCCTTCGCGCCGGCGCTGCTGGCGACGATCCTGCCGTGGCTGACCCTGAACCGGGACGGTCTCGACGTGTTCATCCACCCCAATACCGGTGACGGCCTCGCCGACCACCGGGACCACACGGTCTTCCTGGGGAAGTCCTATCCGCTGAAGCTGTCGATCTTCGACGGCTGACCGGCTCGGGCGGTCTGGTTATGGCCGTCCGGTTCAGGCGATCTGGCGGGCATCCGTGGATGCGGCATGGCGGTTGCGGTGGGTGACCATCCGGCCGTGCAGTTCGGTGACGATCCTGCTGCCGGTCTTGGTGAACAGAAACGGCAGCACGCCGTGCACCAGACAGGCCAGCCCGCCCAGGATCATGCGGATGCCGAAGCCGCTCGCCACGCCGAAATGCTCGCCATAGGTCTCGCCGACGCTGGCGGGGTGCTGGGTGAACATGCGCATGCTGGCCTCCTCGTCAAACAGGTTCGCCAAGTGTGTCCCCGTTCAGGGCGAAACAGTTTGCTTTGATTGTCATTTTTGGCCGCATCTGTAGAATATTTTTCTATGGATCATGTGGATCGAAAAATCCTGGACCTGCTTCAGCGCGATGCGGGCATGGCTTTGGCCGAGATCGCGGCCGCCGTGAATCTGTCCACCACCCCCTGCTGGCGGCGGATCCAGCGGTTGGAGAAGGACGGGGTGATCCGCCGCCGGGTGACCCTGCTGGACCGCGACAAGATATCCCTGGGCGTCACGGTGATCGTCCGGGTGCGCACGAACCGCCACGACATGGACTGGCTGGAGCAGTTCGCCCGCACCGTCGACGACATCGACGAGATCGTCGAGGTGTATCGGATGAGCGGCGATATCGACTACGTGCTGAAGGTGGTGGTCCCGGACATCGCCACCTACGACGCGATCTACAAGCGGCTGATCACCGCGGTGCCGCTGATGGATGTGAGCTCGAACTTCGCCATGGAGGAGATCAAGTTCTCCACCCGCCTGCCGCTCAGCTACGCGCCTTGATCGGCCCGGCCAGCGGCGCGAGGTCAACGATCTTGCCTGGCGCGGCCTGGGTCCGTTCCTCCACATCGCGATAGGCGCGCACCAGGTTGCGGCCGGCCTTCTTGGCGGCGTAGAGCGCGGTGTCCGCCATGGCGATCAGGGCCGCCGCCTCGTCCGGCCCGTCGCCAACCCGGACCAGCCCGGCACTGAGGGTATGGCCGATCATCGCCCCCTCGTAGCGCGTCGCGGTGTCGGCGAAGCGCCGGCGCACCCGTTCGGCGACCGAGCGCGCGGCCTCCTCGGTCTCGGCCTCGAACAGCAGGACGAACTCCTCGCCGCCGAACCGGGCCGCCACGTCGTTGGCCCGGAACTCGCGCCGCAGCATGCTGGCGAAGTGGATCAGAACCGCGTCGCCCGCCGCATGGCTGTGGGTGTCGTTGATCTCCTTGAACCGGTCCAGGTCGATCAGCACCAGCCACAGATTGCCCGGCCACAGCCCCATCTGCTTCAGGTGCAGCACGTTGGAGTCGAACCCGCGTCGGTTCAGCAGCCCCGTCAGCGCATCCCGGCTGGCCGCGGCCTCCGCCGCGATCCGCCGGATCTCCTGGCCCCGAAGCCACTGACCTAGCGACGCGCTGAGCAGCAGCGCCTCGATCACGATCCCGATGAACACCAGACGCACCAGCACGATGTGGGAGATCACCAGATAGGGCACGAAGGTCGCGGTCACGCAGGCGGTGAGCAGGGTCGCGACCAGCACCACGCTCCAGCCCAGCACCATCCAGGAGGCGTAGCCCAGCCCGTCGCGCCGCCACGCCACCCAGCTCAGCCATGTCATGTAGACCGGCATGGTCATGAGCGAGAAGTAGGTGAGTGGCGTCTCGACGGCCGGAACGTGCAGCGGCAGGGCGAGCACGGTCGCCACCGCATAGAAGGCCACGGCGCTCCGCAGCACGAGATTCTGCCGGGGATGCAGCCGGGCGATGTCCAGGTGCCGACGGGCGAACTCGTAGGCGCAACCGGTCAGCAGGAAGACCGACCAGCTGAAACCGAGCGACTGCAGCCAGGCACTGCCGGGAAACAGCAGCTGCAGCCCGACCCCGGAGAACACCACGTAGGTGCAGGCGACGCTCGCCATGTAGACGGCGTAGACGATCATCCGGCTCTGGCGCATGAAGATGCCGTACAGCAGCCAGAACGAGCCCGCCGTCGCCAGGCAGGCGATCCAGAAGACGAAGAACGCGGTGTTGGCCACCGCATGGCGCTCGAAGCCGCGCTCGCTCCAGAGCATCAGATTGAGATGGATCGGGATCGCGTGGTCGTTGCCGAACCGCACGGCCACCTCGCGGCGTTCGCCGGCCGGAACGGTGATCGCCACCGCCGGGCCGGCGAAGGCCAGCGGACGCTCGTCATAGGCCTGCAGCGGATCGTAGTCGCCGCGCTCGGCCGGTCCGTCCGGGGCGACGGCGAAGACGGTGAAGGTCGTCAGCCGCATGACGTCATGGGTGACGACGACCTCCCGCTGCGCGTCGGTGTCGTTGACGACGGCGAACCGCATCCAGGTCTTCGTGCGCGTCAGTCCGCGTTTCCGCATCGCCTCGCTGGCCAGCCGCCAACCGTCGCTCCGCAGCGCCTCGTCAAGGGAGAGCGGGGCCGCCGGTTCGACGAGGAACCGGGCATGCCCGAGGAGACTGACGCCGCCATCCAGCGCCGACAGCGCGATCGCCGGAGGCGCCGCGGCGTCGGCTGCCCGGCAGGCGGGCGCGACCAGGGTGAGGAGGACCGTCAGGGCCAGGACTACAAGGCGCACAGGCATGCCGTTTCCATCGGGTCGCGAGCGTTCGGCGGCCCGATCCGTTCGACTAGCCCGCAATCATTGGCATTATCCTCAAAACCATGCGGTCGAGAAGCCCCGTTCCGCGAGCGGCCTCCGCGCCGTTCAGCTCCGCGCCTTTGCGGGGCCGGTCAGTGCTGCGAGGTCCACGACTTTTCCGGGCGTGGGCTGCCCCTGGCCCTCCAGACCGGCCAGGTCCGAATAGGCCCGCACCAGGTTCCGGCCATCCCTCTTGGCGGCATAGAGCGCGGTGTCCGCCATGGCGATCAGCGTCGCCTCCTCCTCGTCCGCCCCTTCGCCGATCCGGACCAGACCGGCGCTCAACGTGTGGCCGATCATCGCCCCCTCGTAGCGGGTCGGCGTATCGGCGAAGCGCTGGCGCACCCGGTCGGCGACCGATCGGGCGGCCGCCTCGGTCTCCGCCTCGAACAGCAGGATGAATTCCTCGCCGCCGAACCGGGCGGTGACGTCGTTCGCCCGGAACTCGCGGCGCAGCATGCTGGCGAAATGGATCAGCACGGCGTCGCCGGCCGCGTGGCTGTAGGTGTCGTTGATGTCCTTGAACCGGTCGAGGTCGATCAGCACCAGCCAGAGCCTGCCCGACCACAGGCCCGCGCGCTTCAGCTGCAGCACATGGGCGTCGAAGCCACGCCTGTTCAGCAGCCCGGTCAGGGAGTCCCGGCTGGCCGCCGCCTCGGCCGCGATCAGCCGCACCTCCTGTCCGCGCAGCCACTGGGCCAGCGAGGCGCTGAGCAGCAGGCTCTCGATCACCGTGCTGGCGAAGACAACCCGCATGAAATCGGCCTGGGAGAACTCCACGAACGGCACGTCGATGACGCTGCCGAAGACCCCCATGACCGAGGACAGGGCGACGCCGCCCCAGCCCACCACCATCCAGCTCGCGTAGGACAGCCCGTCCCGCCGCCAGGCGACCCAGCTCCGCCATGCCACGTAGAGCGGAAAGGCGGTCAGGGCGACGAAGGTCAGCGGCGCCTCGATCACGGGGAAGCGGCTGGGGAACGACAGCGCCGCGGCCCCGAGGCAGACGGCTGCCGCCACTCGCATGATCCGGTCGTGACGGGGATGCAGACGGGCCACGTCCAGGTGGCGCCGGGCGAATTCCAGACAGGCCGCCGCGGCCCCGAACATGGCCCAGTGGAAGCCCAGGACCCGCATCCACACCGTTGAGGGGAACAGCAGCTGCTCGCCGACGCCGGAGAAGATCAGATAGATCGCCACCAGGCTCGCCATGTACAGGGAATAGACGACCATGCGGACCTGCCGCATGAACGCCCCGTAGAGCAGCCAGAACGAGGCGGCGGTCATCAGGCAGCTCACCAGAGCGACGATGAAGCTGGTGCTCAGCAGCAGATGACGCTCGAAGCCCGGCTCGCTCCAGAGGTTCAGGTCAGTGTTCATCGGGACCGCGAAGGCGTTGCCGAACGCCACCACCACCTCCCACTCGGCGCCGGCAGGCAGGGTGACCGCCACCGCCGGCAGCGGCGAGGCCACCGCCCGGCGATCGAACGGCTGCAGCGGGTCGAGGTCGGTCCGGCTCACGGAGCCGTTCGGCGCGGTCACGAAGACGCTGAACGCCGTCAGATGAGCCATGTCGTGGCTGGGCACCACCACACGCGGGCCGCCGGTGTCGTTGTGCAGCCGGAAGCGGATCCAGAACCGGTCGTCGGTGATGCCGGCATTGCGCTGGCCCGGTGACAGCCACTGCCAGTCGGACGAGGCCAGCGCGTCCTGGAGGTCGAGGTCGCGCCCCGCCTCGCGCAGCAGCAGCGCCCGGCCGATAAGTTCGATCCCGCCGTTCAGGGTCGACAGCGCGATGGTCGGCGGCTCAGGATTCGGGTCCGTCTGGCACAGCGCCGGTCGCGCGGCGATCGCCAGGACGCACCACAGCGGGATCAGGAGCAGAAACAGGCGGACCGGCATGCCATTCCATCAGCTCAGATACGAACGGCGCCCCATCTGCCCACACAGCCGGCTGCCTATTCCTCCTGCATCTTACGGACTGTGCGGCAAAATCCCATAGGTTAGGGCCGGTCCGGCGGCATTATCCCGCATAGGCGGCCGGCTTCAGGGCGCCCTTGACCTGGGTGCGCCGCATCAGACGGCGCGAGGCCGCGTCGAACGGATCGCGCCGGTGCATGGTCGCCCGGTTGTCCCACATCAGCACGTCGCCGACCCGCCAGCTGTGGCGGTAGGCGTTCTCCTCCTTCGTGGCGAAGGACCACAGCTCGTCCAGCAGCGCCTCCGACTCCGCGAGGTCCAGCCCCTCGATATGGGCCATGCGGCGGCGGCCGAGATACAGCAGCGGTTCGCCGGTATTCGGGTGCGCGATGACCACCGGGTGATAGGTGCCCGGGCTCTCGCGCGGATCGTCCGTCGGGGTCACGCCCTGTCGCACATAGCCGCCGGAATTGTAGGTGCCGTCATGCTTGATCCGCAGGCCGTTCACCCGGCGCTTCAGGTCGTCCGGCAGGGCATTGTAGGCGGCGTTCATGCCGCACAGCCAGGTATCGCCCCCGGCCGGCGGCACCTCGATCGCATGCAGCATGGAGATGTCCGGCGGTGCCGCGAGATAGGACATGTCGGTGTGCCACACCGCTTCGCCGGCGCCCAGGCTGCCGATCTCCTTGCCGTCCGCGCCCTTGATGTTGGAGACCAGATAGACCTCCGGCAGGCCGGGCACGGCGGTCTGGCCGTTCTCCATGATCGGCGCGTGGTCGAGATCGCCGAACCGGCGGCTGAACGCCACCAGCTCTTCCGGCGACAGGTCCTGGCCGCGGAACAGCAGGCCGGCATAGCGGTCGAAGGCCTGACGGATGAAGGCGAACTGGGTGTCGTCCACCGTGGCGAGGACGATGCCGAGGATTTCCGCGCCGACCACCGGGGTCAGCGGGCGCGCCTCCAGCCCGGCGCTCGCGGATTGTGCGGTATTGCTCATCATATCCTCCCGTATTCCCTGTTTTTTCCAAGGGTACACCCGAGCGGGCTCCGCCTGCTAGCTTTGCCGCATTAGTCGAAAGCGGGAGAGACGCATGGAACAGCGCAACCTCGGGCCGCTCGGCCCGGTCAGCGCCCTGACGCTGGGCGGCGGCGGGATCGGGCACCTGTGGGGCAAGACGACGCGCGAGGAATGCGTCGCAACGGTGAAGGCCGCCGTGGATGGCGGCATCACTCTGCTCGACATGGCCCCACGCTACGGCGACGGCGAGGCGGAATCGGTGATCGGCGAGGCCTTCGGCGGCAGCCTGCCGGACGGTGTCCGGGTGACGACCAAATGCCTGCTCGGCGGCACGCCCCCGGCGGAGATCGAGGCGCGGCTGCGCGGGTCGATCGCGACCAGCCTGGAGCTGATGAAGCTGAAGAAGATCGACCTGTTCTTCCTGCACTCCAACGTGGCGCCCGACAACCACCCCATGCGCGGACACCCGGATGCCGCCGTGCGGGTCACCCCCTACTCGGTGTTCTGCGAGCACGTCCGCCCGCTATTCGAGACCTTCGTCGCCGAAGGGCTGATCGGCGCCTGGGGTCTGACCGGCATCGGCCAGCCCGACGCGATCATCAGGCTGCTGGGCGAGAGCCCCGCGCCGGCGGCGGTCCAGGCGATCAGCAATCCGATCGACAGCCCGGGCGCGCTGAAATTCTACGACGGCCCGACCAAGCAGCGCGAAGCGATCGCCACGGCCGCAGCCAACGGCGTCGGTGTGCTGGGGATCAAGGCGGTGCAGGCCGGTGCGCTGTCCGCCGAACTGGACCGGCCCCTGCCCGACGATCATCCGGAAATGCTGGACTACAAACGCGCCGCCGGCTGGCGCAGACTGGCGACCGAGATCGGCGAGGATCCGGCCGATCTCGCCCACCGATATGCACTGACCATGAAGGGCGTCGATACCGTCGTCCTCGGGGTGAAGAACCGCCGGGAGCTGGACATGGCGCTGGCGGCGGAAGCCCGGGGACCGTTGGACGCCGATCTGGTCAGGCGGATAGACGCGAGTTTCGACTGAGGAGAACGACAAGCATGGCCCGCAATTCCATCGCCATCGACGGCGCGCGGTTCTGGTCCACCATCGAGGCGTCGGCCGAGATCGGCAAGGGACCGCGCGGCGGCCTTGCCCGGCTGACCCTGAGTCCGGCGGACGGCGAGGTGCGCGACCGGTTCGCCGAATGGTGCACCGATGCGGGCTATGCACTGACCGTGGACAAGCTGGGCAACATGTTCGCCCGGCGCCGGGGCAGCCACGACGATCTGGCCCCGGTGGTGATCGGCAGCCATCTCGACACCCAGGCCGCCGGCGGCCGGTTCGACGGGATCGTCGGCGTCCTCGCGGGTCTCGAGATCCTGCGGGCGCTGGACGACCAGGGCATCGAGACCAAGCGGCCGATCGAAGTGGTGAACTGGACCAACGAGGAAGGCGGCCGCTTCCCGCCGCCGATGCTGTGTTCCGGCGTGTTCGCCGGGATCCACGACCTCGATTGGGCGCTCGGCCGGGCCGACGAGGACGGCACCACCGTCGCCGAGGCGCTCGCGGCGATCGGCTATGCCGGCGACGCGCCGGTCGGCGGCCGCGCGTTCGACAGCTATTTCGAGATCCATATCGAGCAGGGCCCGGCGCTCTACGAGGCCGGGATCAAGCTCGGCCTGGTCACCGGCACCTATTTCGCCCGAGGCATGCGGATCGAGGTGGAGGGCGTAAACGCCCATAGCGGCCCGACCCCGATGGACCGCCGCCGCAACGCGATCGTCGGTGCCGCCGCCGTGGCGCTCGACGTCGACCGGATCGGGCTGAAATACGCCGACCGGGAAGCGAAATCGACCGTGGCCCGTCTGGAGGCCTGGCCCAACAAGCCGGGCATCATCTCGGACCGGGCGACGGTGTTCGTGGATTTCCGCTCGCCGGACAAGGAGCTGACGGAGACGATGGAGGCGGAAATCCGCCACGCCCTGGTCGACTGCGCCCAGCGCTCGCGCACGGATGTCGCGGTCGGCGACGCCTGGAGCTTCAACACCCCCGTGTTCGACGCGGAGTTGCAGGACCTGGTCCGCGACGCCGCCAAGGGCCAGGGCGTGGAGCTGATGGAGCTGCGCAGCCAGGCCGGCCACGACGCCTACAACATCGCCAAGATCGCGCCGTCGGTGCTGATCTTCACCCCCTGCGACGAGGGCATCAGCCACAACGAGGCGGAAAACACGTCGCTGGAAGACCAGCTTCCCGGCATCCAGGTGCTGGCCGAGGCGGTGGTCTCGCGGGCGAACCGCTAAGGGAATAAAATCGCCCCCTTCCGTCAAACGGAAGGGGGCTGCTTCGACAGGGTCAGGCGGCCTTGCGGTCGTGCCGGCCTTCCTGAACCTCCTCGATGATCTTGTCGCAGAAGGCCCGCAGGTCATCGGGCTTGCGCGAGGTGATCAGGCCCTGGTCGACCACCACCTCGGAATCCTCCCACAAGCCGCCGGCGTTCTTCACGTCGGTCTGGATGGAAGCGTAGGAGGTGACGTTGCGGCCCTTCACCACGCCGGCCTCCACCAGCAGCCACGGACCGTGGCAGATCGCGGCGACGGTCTTGCCGGCGTCGTAGAAGGCCCGGACCAGGTCGACCGCCTTGTCGTTGGCGCGCAGCACGTCCGGATTGATCTGACCGCCGGGCAGCACCAGGGCGTCGAAATCGGCGGCCTTGGCATCGGCGAGGTCCATGTCGACGTCGACGGTCTCGCCCCAGTCCTTTTCGTCCCAGCTCTTGATCGCGCCGCTCTCCGGCGACACCACGGTCACCTCAGCACCGGCCTCCTCCAGTCGACGCTTCGGCTCGAACAGCTCGGACTTCTCGAAGCCATGGGTGGCGAGAATGGCGATCTTGGCATTGGCGATATTCGGCATTCTTAACTCCATCCAATCTCAGGGATCCGCCCCCTGGTCATGGCCCGATCCACCGCTATGCGGCGGATCCGGCGCCATGGATCTCATGGGCGGATAACGTTCCTGTCGGACGGTCGTTCCACAGATTGCCGGGAATGCGGCGCAGGGTCGCGCCTGGCCCGCGGGCTGCCCGAGTCAGACCACCCGGATGGCGGCGGCGGTGCCGAAATTGCCCTTCAGCAGGGTCTGGGCGTGGCGGACCATCTTCGCCCCGGCCGGGGCGCGGATGGTGAACACGCTGCGGTCGCCGACCCGGGCATGGCTGACATAGGAGTGCAGGCCATAGGTAATCAGAAAGGTGTCTTCGTTCTTCATTGGATTTCCTTGGGTTTGATGCGCGAGTCCGACCGGCGCTTCCAGGCTGTGCCGAGCGCGTCGTTCGCGAAAAAATGTGTCGATGCGAAAGGGCGACAGGTGGTCGCCCTTTCGTAAGCAGGACGAGCTAGGTCTCGGAGCGCCCGTCGGGTCCGCCCGGCGGCTCGGAGCCTGGCTCGGTCGGGTTCTCCGATGCGCGCTTCTTGTCGGCCAGACGCTTGGCTTTCTTCTCCGCCTTCAGGCGTTCGCGCTCTCTGCGCTCGAAGCTGTAGTTCGGCTTGGCCGCCATCGCGTCGTCATCCTCTGGAGTCTGCTCGCCCCGCTGATCGGCGCGATCGCGCCGCAGATTCCGCCCCGGACGGTCTCCGGAGCGGGTCGTGTGCGGTCGGTCGACGTCAGTCGAGAACGGAGAGGTTCTCGGCGGCCGGCTTGCCGTTTCGGCCGGTCTGCAACTCGAAGGAGACCTTCTGACCTTCGTTCAGAGTCTGCAGGCCGGCGCGCTCGACGGCCGAAATGTGAACGAAGGCGTCGCTACCGCCGTTTTCCGGCTCGATGAAGCCGAAGCCCTTGGTCGGGTTGAACCACTTAACAGTACCAGTAGCCATGGAGGTGTCCTCTAACAGGCGTTTCGTGTCCGCTGGCCCGATCGGGCCGAAGCGAAAAATATAGCGATAGCATTGTCGGGAGATATCTAAGCTAAACGGTGTACCGTCGGTCCAGGCAGCACCAAACAAACGTATCAACTATCAGTCTGACTTAATCCTATTTGGTAAAATTTCAATGAAAATCACCGACCGGACCGCGAAGGAAGGTCTCTGTCACCGAGCTTCTTTTCTCCAGTCGATCGTCCGGCGGCCAATTTTGTCTGCACGGCTGGCCTCGCGCGAACGAGGTCGACAATTCTGACTTAATGCGAACGCTACTAAGAATCGTTTGCAATAAGAATTGCACACAAACATACTCCGCACGCCTCGGGTGGGAGCGGGGCGCACCCGCAACCTTGACCGGGGGGTCACCGGAGCATGTCGGCACGCACGCTCGCAGGCGCCTTTGGCGCGCTCAGCTTTTCACTCATGACGACGACCGCGATGGCGGAAGTCTTCGATCTGAAGCCGGTGATCGTCACCGGCAGCACCATCCATGAATCGCAGCAGGTCCGCACGAAAGTCGACCAGGCCTATAACAGCAGCCGCTCGGCCTCCGAGGTCGACGGCAGCGTCATCCAGAACCTGAACCCGATCAACGCGGGCGACGCCCTGCGCTACAACGCCACCGGCCTGATCAACCAGCCCGGCAACGGCGACCGGTTCGGCGGCGGCACCAAGATCCGCACCTTCGGCGACTGGGGCGCCTCGCAGTCGATCGACGGCCTGCCCGCCGTCAAGTTCCAGGGCGGCGACGGCGGCGGCTACGGCAACACCGCCATCCCGACCATCGCGATCGACAAGATGACCGTGCAGAAGGGTGGGCGCGGCGTCAGCTACGGCGACGGTACCGACGGCGGCGTGCTCGAGACCCGGATCAAGTCGGGCCGCGACTACACCGACCACCAGGCGATCAGCCTGGACGCCAGCACCGCGCGCGAAGGCCTGGCCCAGGGCGAGATCGCCGATCACGAGGGCAATTGGGACTACTACGCCGCGGCGAACGCCTTCTACGGTCAGTATGACGGCGACCCGGAAAATCTGGACGAGCAGTCGGTGCTCGGCGGACTCGGGAAGCTCGGCTACAATTTCAGCACGGACACCCGCCTGGAACTCCTGGCGATCGGCGACCGCAACCGGCCGGACATCATCCGCAACGGCAATGTGGAGCCGATCGAGAACCACACACTGTTCGGCTCCGCCACCTTGGATCACCGGCTGAACGGCGCCCAGTCGCTGCAGTTCGGCGTGCTCGCTTCCGACGCCCAGACCCAGTGGGACGCCCGCTCGCGCGACCGCAGCGTCGCCAACCAGATCGTCTTCGCCAACCACTTCCTGAGCACGTCGCTGTCCGACAGCGTCGACTATGACGGCTCGATCGGCGCCGAGGTCAAGCGCACCAACATGGAGCGCGACGGCATCTGGGATAACACCTTCACCGACTATGCGGTGAAATCGACCAACGCCATCACCATCAACGACAACCTCGTGCTGACCGGCGGCCTGCGGCACACCTGGTTCAACAACGATGTGGAATACAACGGCGTCGAACAGGACACGCTGGCGACCGACGGGCTGTTCTCCTATCAGCTCGGCGCGTCCTACAGCGTGCTGGACAACACGCGGGTCCGGGTGTCCTACGCCTCCGGCTATAACCGCTTCTTCGAGAAGTACGGGAACTTCGGCACCGACGTGCTCGACACCGCCGGCGCCGGCGACGAGGTGGTCGAGTCCACCACGATGGAAGTCGGCGTGAACCAGGGCTGGGCCGGCGGCTATGTCGACCTCGCCCTGTACAACATCGTGCAGGAGAACGTGCCGCGGCGGAACGGCGGCGCGATCGAGAGCGTCGAGGTCGACCAGTCCGGCTTCGAGGCCGAGATCTTCGCCCGGATCACCGACCGCCTGACGGCGTCCGCCGGTTACATGCGGGTGATCGATGTGGAGGCGACCCGGGCCGACGGGACCGAGGTCAATTCCAACATCTTCTGGGACGGCCAGGCAGCGTCGGTGCCGGACAACCAGTTCAGCCTGCGTCTGGACTTCCGCGCGACCGACACGATCGGCCTGTGGACCGCCGCCTATCACTCCACCGGCTATGACGCGGTGAACGCGGACGGGGACGTCACCAAGCGCGACGGCTTCACCCGCTGGGATCTCGGCGCGAGCTGGTGGGCCACCGACAACTGGGCGCTGCGGGCCCGGGTCGAGAACATCCTGGACGAGCGCGACTTCGGCACCACCGTCCAAGGTGCTACCGTGAACGACGACGGCAAGCTCGGTCGCGTGTTCTGGCTCGGCACGGACATCATCTTCTGAGGCGGCGGGAAAGCCCATGCGGTACCGGACTCTGCGACGACTGCACCTCTGGGTGTCGCTGCTGACGGCGGTACCGCTTCTCGTTCTGAGCCTCACCGGCGCGCTGCTGGTCTATGCACCCGAGCTGCAGCGGGCCTTCGATGGCGAGGTTCGGAACATCGGCCCGGTCGGCGCATCGCTGGCTCCCACCGCGATCGTCGATCGGGTCGCTGAACAACGGCCGGACCTCAGGATCTGGTCGGTCTCGGTCGCCATGCCGGATGTCTGGACGGCTTGGCTGGCCGACGGTGCCGGCGTGATACGGATCGATCCGGCCTCCGGCGACATCCTGGAGCATTTCCACCCCCGGGACCGGTTCGAGGGCTGGGTGACCGCCCTGCACCGTCGCTACCTCGTCGACGGGCCGGCCTCCAAATGGGTCCGGCACGGCGTCTCCGCGGTGGCGCTGCTGATGGTCGTGCAGTTCGCCATCGGTCTGTGGCTCTGGCTCAAGCCGCCGATGCCGTTCCGCCGGCTGTCCGTGAGCTTCCGGCAGGGCACCCGGTTCGGCATCCTGCGCCTGCATCAGGCGACCGGCATCGCCAGCTTTCTGCTGCTCACCGCCATCGCCCTGACCGGCATGGCGATGTACTGGCACGATCCGATGCGGGCGGCGCTGGAGTGGGTCACCCTGTCCAAGGTGGAGGAGGCGCAGCCGCCGAAGGCGGAGGGGCTCGCCCCTCTGAAGGATCTCGAGACCGGCATCGCCGCCGCCCGCGCTGTGGCTCCCGAGGCGGCGCTCAACCATTTCCGCCTGCCGCGCCATCCGGGCGACGCCATGGTGGTCGGCCTGATGCCGGACGGCGCCGGCGAGGGTCAGGCGACCCGCATCTGGGTCGGCGACGATCCGGCGCGGGTGCTCCATGTCTTCGCCGCCAGCGACGCCAACCTCGCCACCACGATCTGGCACATGCGCTACATGATCCATGTGGGCAAGTTCGGTCCGGGTCCTGTCTGGGGACCCGTGGTCCGCGCGCTGTGGGTGATCGTCGCCCTGGTGCCCGCCGCCTTCGTGATCTCCGGCCTGTGGCTCTATCTCGGCCGCCGCAGCCGCGAGACCCAGGCCCGGATGCGCAACCGCTCCCTCGCACCGGCAGAGTAATCCGTCACTTAGCGGATTGCCCGGCCGTTCCCGGCGTGGTGCTGTTCCCCATCGACATGCCAGACAGGGGAACGGGAAATGGCGGGTGATCCGAGGTTTCAGCCGGTCGACGCGGCGGTGGTGCCGCGCTTCGCCGATGTCGCGACCTTCATGCGCACCAAGCGCCACGAGGTGCACCGAGACGTCGATATCGGCCTGGTCGGCGTGCCGTTCGATCTCGGGGTGAACTACCGCACCGGCGCGCGCCAGGGGCCGGCAGGCGTGCGCGAGGCGTCCCGCCTGATCCGCAAGGTTCATCCGACACTCGGCACCCGGCCGTTCGACGTCTGCAACGTGGCCGATCTGGGCGACGCGCCGGTCAACCCGCTGGACAAGGTCGCCTCCATTGACCTGATCCAGAAGTTCTACGAAGAGCTTCGCGAGAACGGTATCACCCCCATCTCCATCGGTGGCGACCACACCATCCCCACGCCGATCCTGCGCGGCCTGGTGACCGACGGCCCGGTCGGCATCCTGCAGATCGACAGCCATCCGGACACCCTGCCCGACCTGTGCGGCGACACCCTCAACCACGCCACCTTCATGCGTCTCGGCCTGGACGAGGGTTGGATCGATCCCAAGCGGGTGGTGCAGCTCGGCCTGCGCGGCAGCCGGTTCGGCGACGACATCCAGTACGGCCTCGACCAGGGCTTCACCGTCATCACTATCGACGATTACGAGGAGATCGGCCGGGCGGAGACCATCAAGCGGATCCACGCCGCCCTGGGCGACCAGCCGTTCTATCTGACGCTGGATATCGACGGGGTGGACCCGGCCTATTGCCCGGGGACGGCGGTGCCGGAGATCGGCGGCCTGATCCCGCGCGACCTGCAGGTGATCATCCGGTCGCTGGCGGGCAAGCCGTTCATCGGCGCCGACATCAGCGAGATCGCCCCGTGCTTCGACCCGACGGGCATCACCTGCGTGACGGCGGCCAACCTGATGTTCGAGATGCTCTGCGCGATCGCCGAGGGGCGGAGGTAGACGGCCCTTCGACACGCTCCCTCCGGTCGCTGCTCAGGGTGAGGACAAGGCTAAGAAATTAAAGGCCTCACCCTGAGCAGCCCCGCAGGGGCGTGTCGAAGGGCGCATCTACGCAGCACTCTGCCGCGCCAGGTCGGCCGCCAGGGCCGCGGCGATTTCCTGCAACGGCGCCACCAGCGCCGCCGCCGCGTCCTCGGCACTCAAGGCCGAGCGCAGGTACAGCACGTTGATGCAGGCGAAGATCGTCTCGCCGTCGCGGATCGGCACGCCGACGCTGGAAATCCGGTTCTCGTATTCCCGGGCCATATAGGCCGGGTTCATGGTCGCGTAGCCCGCCTGGCGGATCGCGCCGAACACCGCCTCGGCCTGGGCCCGATCGCGCGCCACGTCGTTCCAGGGAGCGGGATCGGCCGCCGCATGGTCCAGGATCGCCGCCCGCTCCGCCGCGCCGCAGAACGCGGTGTAGGCCAGCCCCAGGCTGGCCGCCAGCATCGGCGCCCGGTAGCCCGGTCCCCGGTTGACGAAGATCGGCCCCGCCTCGCGCGAGGTCTCCACCACGATCATCGCGTCGCCGTCGCGGATCGCCACATCCGACGGCCAGCCGATGCGGCGCCGGAACGCCCCGAGCCTGGGCGAGACGGCGGCGCCGATCGCGTTATGCGCCCGGTACCCGGCACTGAGCTGAAGGGTCTTGCCGGCGGCGTGATACAGCCGCGTGTCGTCGTCCCGGACGACATAGCCGGCATGGGCCAGCGTCTCCAGCATCCGCAGGATGGTCGCCTTGTCCAGGTCCACCACCCGGTGGATCTCCGCCAGGCTGGCCCGGCCCGACAGCCGGTTGACCGCCGCCAGGACGTCCAGGCACCGCAGCACCGATATCACCGGACGGTATGACGCCACCGCCTTCTCCCTGGCCGCATGATTATTTCAACAGATGAAATTCTATTTCATTTACAGCCTAACAGCGTGAAGACCACAGTGCCAACCGACTTCACAAACAACCGAACGAAGAAGCGGAGGATCCACCGGTGGACTTCAGACTGACCGAGGAACAGCAGGCGCTGCGCGACACCGCGCGCCAGTTCGCCCAGACCGAGATGCCCGAGGTGGCCAAGGAACTTGAGGCGAAGGACAAGGCGATCTCCAAGGACTGGCTCAAGCGCTACGCCGAGATGGGCTTCCTCGGCATCAACGTCTCGCCGGAAATGGGCGGCCTCGGCCTCGGCAACCTGGAGGCGCTGATCGTGCTGGAGGAGTTCGCCAAGGTCTCCCCCGCCGTCGCCTTCCCGATCTTCGAGAGCTCCGTCGGCCCGATCCGCGCGGTCGAGCACTTCGCCGGCTCCGAGCTCGCCAAGTCGGTGGTGCCCAAGGTCTGCGCCGGCGAGATCGTCTGCGCCGTCGCCATGTCGGAGCCAGATGCCGGCACCGCGCTGACCGACCTGAAGACCAAAGCCGTTCTGGACGGCGACCACTACATCCTCAACGGCCAGAAGCGCTGGTGCTCCGGCGGCGGCCATTCCGACAGCTACGTGGTCTACACCAAACTCTCCGACGAACCTGGGGCGAAAGGCATCGGCGCGCTGTATGTGGAGAAGGACCGCGACGGCGTGTCCTTCGGCCCGCGCGAGCGGCTGATGGGCTTCCGCGGCATTCCGTCGGCCGACATCTTCTTCGAGGAGGTGCGGGTGCCGAAGGAGAACCTGATCGTGCCGGCCGGCGGCTTCCGAAAGCTGATGGAGGCGTTCGACCTGGAGCGCTGTGGAAATTCCACCATGTGTCTCGGCATCGCCCAGGCCGCCCTCGACCAGGCGCTGGACTACGTGCAGGAGCGCAAGGCCTTCGGCAAGGAGCTGGTCGAGTTCCAGGCGGTCCAGCTCAAGCTGGCCGAAATGGCGCTGAAGGTGGAGGCCTCGCGCCTGCTGATCTGGCGCGCCGCCCAGAACGCCGAGGACGGTCTGCCCAGCATTCTCGACAGCTCGCTCGCCAAATGCTTCTCCAACGAGATGGTGCGCGAAGTGACCGGAGCCGCCTTGCAAGTCATGGGCGGATACGGCTATGCCAAGGAGTACGGTATGGAACAGCGGATGCGCGACGGCTGGGGCTGGGGGATTGCCGGAGGCGCGATCGACATCCAGAAGATCAACATCGCCAGCGCCCTGGTGGGGCGGCGTTTCAACCAACGCGCATAATGCACCGGCGGAGAGGCCGGACTG
Source organism: Candidatus Endolissoclinum sp. (assembly GCA_965228445.1). Classification (GTDB taxonomy): domain Bacteria; phylum Pseudomonadota; class Alphaproteobacteria; order Thalassobaculales; family Thalassobaculaceae; genus Thalassobaculum. The sequence continues at coordinate 1,923,685 of OZ245813.1, forward strand.
AATGGACAGACGCGCCCTTCTTCGCCAACACATCGACCTGGAAACGGCGCGGGTTCTCGAGATCGGAGCCCTCGCCGTTCCGCTCGTCGCCCCGCACGAGGGCCGGGTCGAGTATGTCGACCACCTCGACACAGAAGGGTTGCGGCGCGAATACCGCGGCCATCCCGGCGTCGACATCGACAAGCTGGTGGATGTCACCTACGTCTGGAACGGCGGCAGCTTCGCCGACGCGGTCGGCAAGACGGAGGCATTCGACGCCATCGTCTCAAGCCATGTCTTCGAGCATTTCCCCAATCCGGTTCAGTGGCTGGCCGATGCCTACGGGATGCTGGCGCCGGGCGGGCAGATCTACATGGTGCTGCCCGACATGCGCTTCACCTTCGACCGCCACCGGGCCAGGACCCGGGCCGCGGACTGGGTCGAGTGGTATCTGGAGAAGCCGGCGCGGCCGAGCACCGCTCAGGTCTACGATTACCATTCCATGGTTGTCGATGTGCCGCCGGGCCACGGTTGGGCGCCGGAGCCGGCCGGGGGCTTCGCCAATATCTACGACCCGACCACCGCGCTGGAGCAGGCCCGGTCGGCCCACGAGACCGGCCGATACATCGACGCCCATTGCAGCGTTTTCACCCCGGTCAGTCTGATCGAGCTGTTCCGCGAGATCGACCGGCTCAACCTGTTCCCGTTCGACGTGACCGCGCTCTATCCGACGGAGGTCGACGACATCGAATTCGCCCTGGTCCTGAAGCGCAGCGAGGTCCCGCCGCTGCCGCAACTCGACCGGGACGTCGACCAGCGTCTGGCGCGGGAGGCAGGCTATGCCGGAGAGTTCGGCGCCGGAGGGTTCGCAGCCGCCCTGGCCGGGGATCCCGAGTTGCAGAAACGCCACACCGCGCTCAAACGCCAATGGATGGACGATGCCATCCGCAACCGCAGACGCGCCGAGTTGCCCACCCTCGACCCGGCGCTGCATGACACCTTCCCGGCCCCGTCCGACACTCGGCTGATGCGGCGGACGACCTGGTTCCAGCGCCTGCTGAAATGACGGTGCCAGCTGGCCCGCGGCACGCTTGACCGGTGTCAGCGCTCGGTGCCGCGCGTGTCCGACCCCGAGGCGTCCGGCTCATCATCCGCTTTGCCGTAACCGAGGCTCTCGGCCCAGGCCGAGGCCATGCGGTTTTCGACCTGCTCCATGGCGTCGAACTTTGCCAGCTCGCGCTGCCACTGGTCGGCGGAGACCAGGTTCCGGTCGAGCGGATAGATCGCCAGCAGGATGCGGCGGACCTCCGTGCCCTGCAGCCTCATGGGCAGGATCAGCCGGTCGTAGCCGAAGGACTTGCGCAGGATCTGAAATTCCCGGCGGTAATAGAGCGCGGTCTGCGACTCCATCGATTTCAGCAGGGCGCGGGCCACTTCCAGCGCGACGTCGTTGCTGTAGACCTCGTTGATCAGCATGCCGGTCGGGTTCTCGCCAAGCAGCTTGGTCAGCGCCTCCCCGACCATCAGGTAGCGGGCCCGCAGGGGGAAGCCGGGGGGCAGTTCCGTGTCCTCGCGGCTCGGGGGTGCGACGTCGATCAGCGCGATGTTGGACAGGCAGTCCGGCATGTCATGGACCGCCAGATCCTTCTGGCGCGGCGGATATCCGTTGGCGGACCGGCCCCGCCAGTACCGGTGGAGATCCGCCAGCACCGGGCGATCGATCTCGGAGAGCGACAGGTATTCGGCGGTATTGGACCAGATGCGGAAGCGAGACATCGACAAATGTTTCCCGTGGACCTGAGCAGAGTTAGGGCGCCCGCCGACTTTCGCAATACGAGCCCGGTCATTGCGAGGCGCGCCCCGCGGCCTGCGCCGGCCTTGCGTCCCGCCCGACGCGCGCCGGGTCCAAGGCGAACCGATCCGCCAGAATGTCATCATTGATGGTTGAATACCTATTGACTCACAATCATACAGTGCTGCGACATATAGTAATGTGCGAGAGACCGGAGCAATGACTCACTATTCATACCGCTCCCGGAACAATCTTAAGAATACACACCATTTGCACTGGCAGGGATAACACGGTGTCTGCAATCGATCTGGAAGAAATGACGTCCGCACTGCTTAGGGGCGATTTTTACTATTTGAATAATATTTTTAGAAACATTGGATCCGATAATCCGGGCGTTCGGCTGGCCCCGTCCCCCGAAGAGGTCGACAGCGTACGGCTGCGCTCGCTCTTCGATTACTGGACCGGATTACCGCGCGGCGAGCGGTTACCCCTTACCGGCGCGATCGATGCGGTGGAAATCGGTCCGGCGATCGGCATCGTCATGTTGATGGAAGTCACCGACGACCCGTTCGAGTTCCGCTATCGTCTGTACGGCAGCGAGATCGCCTCGGTCAGCCGACTGGAGCTGACCGGCAAGACCACCGAGGCGATCCCCTCGCCGGAGATCCGCGCGTTCTTCCAGAGCACCTACGCGGCGGCGGTCCGGTCCGGCGCGCCGATGCTGTGCCACCACCGCCCGCCCCCGGTCTTCGGCATGACCTGCTGGGCGCGTCTGATCCTGCCCTGCGAGGACGGCACCGGCCGGATCAACCGCCTGCTGGTCGGCAACGAACCGGGCTTTCCCAAACTGGTGGGCCGTACGCCCTGGCCGCGGGATTGAGCGGCTCACGCCGGCCTGCCGTCGGCGAATATGGACAAGCCCCGCATTGATGGTGTGAATGAAGGGGACCGCTCGCCCGGAGGCCCCTATGAACCTGCGCTCTGTCGATCTCAACCTGCTGGTGGCGCTGAACGCGCTGCTGACGGAGCTGCACGTCACCCGCGCCGCCGATCGGATCGGCCTCAGCCAGCCGGCGATGAGCAACGCGCTCGCCCGGCTGCGGCACATCTTCAAGGACGAGCTCCTGGTCCGCACCGCCTCGGGCATGCAGGCAACGCCCCGCGCGCTGGAGCTGACCGAGCCGACCCGGCAGATCCTGAAACAGATCGAGCGGGTGTTCGACAGCGACACCGGGTTCGACCCGGCCACCACCGAGCGCAGCTTCACCCTGCGGCTGTCCGACCTGCTGACCGTTCTGCTGCTGCCGTCGCTGACCGGCGCCCTGGTGGACGAGGCCCCCAGGATGTCCCTGGACGTGATCCACCTCCCGCCGGTGCGGACGGTGGAGGCGCTGGAGAAGGACGAGATCGATCTCGCCGTCAGCATGGGTCTGGTGCATTCCGGCTCGATCCGCTCGGACGTGCTGATGACCGACCGCATGGTCTGCGTGATGCGCCGCACCCACCCCCTGGCCCAGACCGAGATCAGCCGGGAGGCGTTCCTCGCCAGCCGCCACCTGCGGGTCGCGATGTCGCCGACGGACCTGCGTTTCGTGGACGACGTCCTGGCGAAGGACGGACACGCCCGCGACGTGGCCCTGAACCTGCCGCACTGGCTGACCGTCCCGCACATCCTGCGCCGGAGCGACCTGGTTTCGGTGATGCCCGAGCGGCTGGCTCTCGCCCTGGCGAGCCCGGACCTGGTCGCCCGCATCCTGCCCTTCGCGTCCGGCAGCTTCGAATGGTCGCTGTACTGGCATCGCCGGCACGATGGCAACCCGGCGATCCAGTGGCTGCGCGGCCGTATCGTCGAGGCGGCGCGGGGCGCCCCGGCGCCGGCACCGTGAGACGACATTCACCCGGCGAATAGCAAAAGATCATCGATCGATTTCACAGATAACCCGGGGCGCCCGTAGAACCGAGGCATCGGCAGTCACTGAGGAGCCCTGCGATGCGATCGTCCACCGACGCCCCCCTCTCCGGCATCCGAGTTCTCGACCTGTGCCGGGTGGTGTCCGGCCCCTTCGCCACGATGCAGCTCGGCGATCTCGGGGCCGATATCGTGAAGATCGAGGACCCGCGCCAGGGCGACGAGAGCCGGCGCTATGGCCCGCCCTTCATCGGCGGCGAGAGCGCCTATTTCCTGTCGGTGAACCGCAACAAGAGGAGCTGCACCGTCGACCTGAAATCGCCGGCCGGGCGCGACACCGTGCTCGCCCTGGTCGAGACCGCCGATGTGGTGGTCGAGAACTTCCGACCCGGCACGCTCGACAAATGGGGACTCGGCTACGAGGCGCTGAAGGCCCGTAATCCGAAGATCGTCCTGTGCAGCATCTCCGGCTTCGGCCGTTCCGGTCCGGATGCCGACAGGCCGGGCTACGACCTGATCCTGCAGGGCGAGTCCGGGGTCATGGACATCACCGGCGAGGCGGACGGCCCGCCGATGAAGGTCGGCACCTCGATCGCCGACCTGGCGACCGGGCTCTACGCCGCCCAGGCGGTGCTCGCGGCCCTGCGCCTGCGCGACCGCACGGGTCAAGGCAGCCGGGTCGACGTCTCAATGCTCGACGCCATGGCCTCGCTGCTGACCTTCAATGCCGGCATGTATTTCGCCACCGGCGAGAGCCCGAAGCGCCGGGGCAATGTCCACCCCACGATCAGCCCCTACGAGCCGTTCCCGGTCGCCGACGGCTGGATCAATGTCAGCGTCGCCAACGACAAGTTCTGGGGCATCTTCTGTGACGCCATCGACCAGCCGGAGCTGAAGACCGACCCGCGCTTCGACACCGCGCCGAAGCGGGCGGCGGGACGGGCCGCCCTGGTGCAGATTCTGACGCCGATCTTCGCCACCCGCAACCGCGCCGACTGGCTCGCGACTCTGGCAGCGGTCGGCATTCCCTGCGGCGCCATCAAGACGGTCGGCGAGGTCTGCGAGGCCCCCCAGCTCGTCGAGCGCGGCATGGTGCAGAGCGTGGATCATCCCACAGCAGGACCGGTGCGCTTCATCGCCCGGGCGATCCGCTTCGACGACGCGCCCCCCGCCCCCTCGACCGCACCGCCGACCCTCGGGCAGCATACCCGGGAGATCCTGGCCGACTGGCTCGGCTGGGATGCCGACACGATCGAACGCAGCGCCGCCGGCGGTGCCTTCGGCAAACCGGAGTGAGACGGACGCATGGAAGATCAGGCGAAGGCGATGTTGGAGCGGGCCCTGGGCGACGGACGGCAGGAGTTCGGTTCGTTCTTCCTGTCCCGGCTCTTCGGCATGGAGGTGAGCTACGAGGGCGAGACCTGCACGGTCAGCTTCCCGGCCGACCCGCCCTTCTTCAACCCGCAGGGATCCCTGCATGGCGGCGTGCTCGCCACCGCGCTGGACATCTCCATGGGCCATCTGCTGAAGCGGCATTTCGGCGCCGGCGCCACGATCGAGATGAAGGTCCAGTACTTCGCCGCCGCCCGCAGCGGCATGGTCACCTGCCAGTCCTCCTTCCTGAAGAAGGCCCGGCGAACCTTCTTCCTGCAATCCACCGCCCGGGACGCGGCCGGCGAGAGCATCGCCCATGCCACGTCGACCTGGAAACTGCTGTGATGCGGGCACCGTCGGACGAGCCTCCGTCGCGATGAGCGCGGCCGGGTCGGAGCGCGAGCGGCTCGTCGGTATCCTGGCCGTCCATGTGGGCGTCGCCCTGGTCACCGCCGACATCTCCATCGCCAGCACCGGCCTGCCGGCGATCGCCCGCGGCATCGAGGCCCAGGCGGCCGAGACGATCTGGGTCGTCAACGCCTACTATCTGGCGGTGATCGCCGCCCTGCTGCCTCTGGCCGCGCTCGGCGAGATCTTCGGCCACCGGCGCATCTTCTTCTCCGGACTGGCGATCTTCGCGCTCGGCTCCCTCGCCTGCGGGTTCGCCTGGTCGCTGAGCAGCCTAGCGGTCGCCCGGGCGGTGGTCGGGGCCAGCGCTGCGGCGGTGTCAGCCACCACCCCGGCCCTGATCCGCAGCCTGTATCCGCCGGAGCGGCTGGGACGCGGCCTCGGCTATTACGCGCTGGTCGTCGGGGTCGCCTTCTCGGTGGCGCCGATCGTCACGTCGGCAATCCTGTCCGTGGCCGACTGGACCTGGCTGTTTCTCGTGAACGTCCCCATAGCCCTGGGCGCCCTTCTCCTGGCCCGCCGGGCCCTGCCGGAGACGCCTCGGGAGGTGCGGGCCTTCGACGCGCTGGCGGCCCTGCTCTGCTCCGGCATGTTCGTCGCCCTGCTGTCCGGCATCGCCGGGGTCGCCCACCAAGCCGAGTGGAGCTTTGTCCTCCTTGCGGGCGTGGTCTCTGTCGCCTGCGCGGTACTGCTGCGCCGGAGAGAGCGTGGCCTGCCGGCGCCGATCCTGGCGGTCGACCTGTTCCGCCGGCCGCTCTTCTCGCTCTCCGCCGCCACCTCGGTCTGCGCCTTCGCGATCCAGGGTCTGATCTTCATCGTGCTGCCCTTCCTGTTCCAGGAGAACCTCGGCTACAGCCAGGTGGCGGCCGGGTTCATGATCACACCCTGGCCGGTCACCCTCGCCGTGATGACCCTCATCGCCGGGCCGCTGGCCGACCGCTTCCCCGCCGGAATCCTGGGCAGCCTGGGATTGGTGATCGTCGCCGTCGGCCTGGTCACCCTGGTCCTGCTGCCATCCACGGCCGGCGTGCTCGACGTGGCCTGGCGGCTGGTGGTCTGCGGTATCGGCTTCGGGCTGTTCCAGTCGCCGAACATGAAGGCGATGATGAGCAGCGCCCCGCGCGACCGCAGCGGGGCCGCCGGCGGGCTGCTCGCCGCCTCGCGGCTGTTCGGCCAGTCCCTGGGGGCCGCCGCCGTGGGGCTCTGCCTGTCGCTGGCGCCGCAGGACGGCATCGCCATCGCCCTGCTCGTCGGCCTCGCCATGGCCGGCCTCGGCTTCCTCGTCAGCGCGGTCCGCCTGCTGCCCGGCATACACCCCTGACATTCACCACATGAATTCAGAAAGCCGAATAATCGATTTTACGGATGCCGCACGGTCCGGTCTGATCGTCCGCACATCCCCACGGCCAGGACGAAAGACCGAGAGACATGACCGACACCGATACGCTCAAGCGCACCATCAAGGCCTGCATGTTCGACCAGTACGGCACGGTGGTCGACATGCAGGGCGGACTGACCAAGATCGCCACGCCCTACCTCCAAGCCAAGGGCTGGACCGGCAAGCCCAACTCCTTCGTCACCTGGTGGCGGCGGACCCATTTCGAGAACTCGATGATCGACGCCCTGCTGCATCAGGAGCACACGCCGTATCGCGAGATCGGGTTCCGGGCGGTCGATCAGGTGCTGAACCGGGCCGGTATCGAGCATACCGACGACGAGGTGCGCGGCCTGGTGGCCGAGATCGAGAAGCTGGAGTGCTTCCCCGAAGTGCCTGCCGCCCTGGCAAAGCTGCAGACCCGTTACCAGCTCGTGGTGCTGTCCAACGGCGACCCGGACATGCTGGAGACCGCCAAGCAGTATCACAAGGTGCCGTTCGACCGGGTCATCTCAGTGGCGGAGGCGAACTCGTTCAAGCCGCATGTCGCCACCTACACCAAGGCCGCGGAGCTCATCGGTCTGGAGATGGATCAGGTGCTGTTCGTCGCCAACCACGCCTTCGACGTGATCGGCGCCAAGGCGGCCGGGATGAAGACCGCCTTCATCAACCGCCGGGAGCGCCCGTTCGAACGCACCCCGCACCAGCCGGACATCACCGTCCGCACCATGCAGGACCTGGCCGACCTGATGGTCTGACGTCGGGACGGTTGCGCACATGCGGACGCCGTCCCCGGCTCGCGCGGGGGACGGCGTCCTGTGTTCTGCGTCCTGTGCTCTGCGATCCGGTCAGTAGAAGCCGAAATACGCTTCCGTCAGATCCGACGTCGAGACACCGATCAGGCGGATGTACCCGGCCCCGAGATCGATCTCGGCATGGCCGTCCGCATTGTCCGACGCCAGGGCGATCACATCGGCGGCGCTGGAGATCGACTGACCGTTCAGGTTGGCCTTGATCATCAGCTGGTCACCGGCCGCGACATCGAAATCTCCGATCACGTCGTAGCCGTTGGCATCCTCGATGTAGATCTTGTCGGCACCGGTCCCGGTATAGATCCAGTCGATGCCGTCGCCGCCATAGAACGAGTCGTCGCCTTCGCCGCCGGACAGCACGTCGAACGCGCCGTCGGCGGAGCCGTCGTCATTCGACAGGCCGCCCTTCAGCACGTCATTCCCGGCCCCACCGATTAGAGTGTCGGCCCCGGCGCCGCCGAACAGGGTATCGTCGCCGGCCCCGCCATACAGGGTGTCGAGGCCCATATTGCCGTAGAGCAGGTCGGCATCGGCGTTGCCGTACAGCACGTCCTGGTGCTGACCGCCATACATGGTGTCGGCATCCTGGCCGCCATACAGGGTGTCATAGCCCTGGTTGCCGTAGACCAGATCGGCCGCCTGGTTGCCGTAGAGCAGATCCTCATGGGCGCCGCCGGAGACCGTATCGGCATCGGTGCCGCCGAAGACCCGGTCGTTGCCGTCCTCGCCGACCAGAAGGTCCGCCCCGCTGCCGGAGCCGATCGTGTCGGCGCCGGCGCCGCCGAACAGGGTGTCGTCGCCCACGCCGAGCGAGATGAACTGGCTGTTCTCATCGGCGGTGACGTAGTTGTCCCCGGCGCCGCCGGTGACGGTCACCGAGCCCATCAGCGAGGTGAACTCGATGTTGTCGAGCTGCAGGTTCGTGCCCAGCGGCATCTGCCGCATGTCGATCACGAAGGCTTCAGACTGGTTCGTGCCGTTTCCGGCGGTGCCGGAGATGATCACCGGGGTGGAGATCTGCTGGGTCGTGGTCGTCGGCACGATCGTCCGCACGTCGAGCGTGGTCGTGGTCGACAGACGGGTGAGGAACGTTTCCGCCCCGCCCGAGAGCTGCGCGCCCGACGCCGAGCCGCGGGCCTGGATCGCGGACACCAGCGAGGTGGTCGCCTCGCTGCCGGTCTGGGCGAGGCTCGGCCCCTCCGAGGTCAGCGAGGTTCCGACCGGCAGGGTGGCGGTCACCACGTTGCCATTGTTGTTGGTGTTCTGCACGATCGGGGTCGAACCGGCGGTGGAGCCGGTGTTCCGGACCACCGACTGATCCGCCTGAGAACCGGTCGAGACGACGATGCCGCCGCCGCTTCCCGAGTCGCCGCCCGAAGACGACGGCGCCGCGCCCAGGGTCACCGTGCTGTCGCCGTTGCTGACCGTGACGTTCCAGACGCCGCTGGCCGAGGTGATGCCCGTCAGGTTCAGGGACTCACCGTTTCCGAGGTCCATCGTCCCCGAGGCCGCCTGCCCATTCAGGGAGGAAAGGTCGGTCGACGTGACGACGATTGAATCGCCCGACGAGAAATCGGAGATCGTATCGCCGTTGAAGTCGGAGGCCGAGCTGGAGAAGGTGTCGGCGCCATCGCCGCCCTTCAGCACGTCGGTGCTGCCGCCGCCATCGAGGAAGTCGGCGCCGGCCCCGCCGGACAGGGTGTCGTCGGACCCGCCGCCCAACAGCGTGTCCGCATCGGCACCGCCGGACAGAGTGTCCGAGCCGCCGCCGCCGCTCAACGTGTCGGCGCCAGCACCACCGATCAGGACGTCGTTGTCGCTGCCCGCTCGCAGGAGGTCGGCCCCATTGCCCCCGTTCAGGGTATCGGCGCCCGCACCGGAGCTGAGCGTGTCGGCGTCGTCGCCGCCGAACAGGACGTCGTTGCCCGCCGCGCCGAACAGCGTGTCGGCACCGGTACCGCCGGACAGGGTATCGTTGCCGGAACCGCCGGAGAGAAGGTCCGTGTCGGCACCGCCGACCAGAAGGTCCTCGTTGTTGCCGCCCTTGAGCGTGTCTGCACCGGTTCCGCCAGACAGGGTGTCGTTGCCGTTCACGCCGACCAGGCTGTCATTGCCCGTGCCGCCGTGGATGTCGTCGTCACCGGTATAGCCGTACAGGGTGTCGTTTCCGGCGCCGCCGCTCAGCGTGTCGTTGTTCTTGGTCGCGATGACCGTGTCGGTCCGCGCGCCGCCGGTGAAATTGATCGTGCCGGTGTCGGCCGACGTGTTGTCTATATAGACGTAATCCCAGGTGGCGTTGGTCGGCGTGGAGCCGCCCCCGGGCGCACCGGTCAGATTAGTGCCGTTGATCTGGAAGACGTTGGTGTTGATCGAGATGGTGACCGCGGTGTTCGTCCAGTCGGTCGTCGAAACCGTTACCCCGCCGGCATAAAGCGAGGTCAGACCATCACCGATACCATCCTGGTTCGCATCCGGATTGTAGTTCCAAACGCCTGACATACCGCTTTCCTTCTGGCTTCTCGCCGACGCACAGCCATTCAGGCCGCTTCAAGGCTTCGATAAAATTCGAGTGAGAGGGGAGCCCACATAAACCGCAGGCCCACTCAGGACAAGACGAAAGCCATGTATCCTCGGAGTTGACTTACGAAAAAGTTAAGACGAGAATCCTTGAAGATTATTATTAACGGTAATTAACCATGTATTATTTAGCCGTATGCGCGATCATCCGTGACGAAACACAGAATTTGGTAGAGTGGATCACGCACCACGAGCTCCAGGGTGTCGAGCATTTCTACCTATACGACGACCAAAGCTCGGATTTTCCCAAGGAACTCTTAAAACCTTGGATCATACGTCGGGTTGTCACCCTGCGTCGCGCACCGAGCGGAACCCGGCGCCAGCGCCAGGCCTATGAGGCGTGCATCGCCAACAACCGGAGCCGTTGCCACTGGCTGGCCTTCCTCGATGTCGACGAGTTCATGTTCCAGACGGATCCGTCCCGGACGCTTGCCGAGGCCCTGGAGGACTACGAACGGTTTCCGGCACTCGGCATCAACTGGGTCTGCTACGGCTCCAGCGGGTTCGAGACCCGGCCCACGCCGCTGTGCATGACCAGCTTCCAGCTTCGGGGCGAGACGGAATTCCGGACGTCGGAGCGAATCTTCCTGAAGGAGGGGATGTCGCCGGGTCCCCTGACGAACTACCTGCCGTATCATTCCCACATCAAGAGCATCATCCGGGCGAGCAAGGTCACCAGCATGCTGTCGCCCCACAGCTTCACCTACGTGAACGACGAGCCGGCCGTCAGCCCGAGCGGCACGCCCATCCCCGACCTTCCGCTCAGGGCGTTCAGCGAGCGCGTCGAGATCGACCGCTTCCGGATCAATCACTACTGGTCCCGCTCGCTGTCCGAGTTCCGCCGCAAGCTCGCGCGGCCCCGGGCCGATATCGATGCGATGAACGAGCTCAAGGTGGCGCTGTTTCGCGAGGCTCTGATGAACCAGGAATACGATCCCTCGATCCTGCCCCATGCGAAGGCGGTCGCCAACCGCCTGGGCCTGCCCCACGAGCCTGGGGAGGAGCGCGACTGGCGTCGGCGCGAGGCGCAGTATCGGGCCCTGGATATAGGCAAGGAACTCCCCCGGATGGTGGACGACTGGGCGTCCGGGCCGTGAGCCAGGGTGCCGGCCGATGACGGAAGGCCGCGATGATCCGGCGCGGGACGCGTCGTCGGCCGCCAGCATTGCCGACACCATGGCCTGCGCGGTCGCTCTGGTCCGGACCGGCGACTACGCGGCGGCCCTGCCGCTGCTCGACCGGGTCGCCGAAAGCGGACAGTCGCCCTACGCGCGGATGATCATCGACTTCGTGCGCTTCCGCCTGGCGGGCCATGAGGTCGCGTCCGTCGACCATCGCGGGCGGACCCTCCGCTTCCGGATCGCCGGCGACAACCTGGGCCTCGACATGTTCCACGTGTCCGGCGCGCTGTTCGAGGTCGAGGAGCTCGAGCACTGCCGCGAACAGGTGCCCATTGGCGGCCGCATCGTCGATGTCGGCGCCAATACCGGAAATCACAGCGTCTTCTTCGGCAGTTTTCTGGACCCGGCCGACCTGCTGCCGATCGAACCGAATGCGGAGGCCGTCGCCCGGTTGAAGATCAACCTGGCGCTCAACGGCATCGACTACGACCCGCGCGGCCTGGGGGTCGCCGTCGCCGCGGCCCGCGGGTCGGCCGCCCTCTCCACCGGCGGTGGCGATCTCGTGGTCGGCCGGCTCGGGCCCGGCGGCACGATACCCATGCTGCCCCTGGACGACTTGGTCGGGGGGCCGGTCGATTTCCTGAAGATTGACGTCGAGGGGATGGAATACTCGGTGCTGGCCGGCGCCCGGCGGATCCTGACGGCCGATCGCCCCCTCCTCCTGGTGGAGACCGCGTCGCGGATGGAAGGACGGCTGCTGGCCTTCTGCGCGGAGCACCGCTACCGGATCGACCGCACCTTTGCCGGACACGACTACAGGAACTATTTCCTGACGCCGGAATAGCCGGGCAGCGCCGCGGCACACCGCGGGCCGCCCCCCGATGGAAACGCGCCGGCCTCCCTCCGCTCGACCGACCGACCGCACCTGTAACCACAGGCGGACCGGCGCATTTGCACGCAGCGATTGCCCAAACCCCGATTGGCGCGCCTTAATTCCTTGCTAACCCCATGACGCTAAGGTTGTGACCTATCCGAGAGCACGAGCTTGACTTAATGCCGCGAGAAACAGTCTATCCCGTTGCGCAGTTTCTGACCGCGATGACCATCGTCATCGGGGTGACCGTCGGTGCCGGCGCCGCCGGGGTCGCGGTCGTCGATATCCTGCGGGGCTACAGCAACGGCGCGACGCACTACGCGAAAGGCCATCTCAGTGCGGTGTCCGCCCTGTTCCGCTACGCGCGGACCGGCGATCCACGGGATTTCGAGATCTACCGCTACCGGCTGCATCCGACGATCAGCAACGGGGTCGCGCGCCAGATCCTCGACGACGAGGAGCTGCCGATCGGCAACAGCTATCCGTTCCTCGTCCAGGGCAGCAATCATCCGCGCGACGTCGCCGGCATCGCCTGGCTCTACCGGACCTTCAAGGACAGTCCGCTGTTCCGCCCGGCCCGTCGGACCTGGACCCTGGCGGACCAGCGCGTGCTCGAGCTCGACGCCCTGGCGGATCGGCTTCGTCAGCTCATCCAGACCGCGCCCGGCGACGTCCGGACCCGCAGCCTTCTGGTCGACGAGATCGAGCAGCTCGATGCCGAACTGATCGGACTGGAGGACACCTTCTCGCAACAGCTCGGCACCACCGCCCGGTTGCTCACCACCTTCTTGCTCTCCGGACTGGCCGTGCTCGGCCTGCTGCTGACAGGCCTGATTTGGATCGTCGGCATGGCCATCGGCCGCCGGCTCAAGGCGGCGCGCGACACGATCCGCGACCGCGAGTCCCGGCTGGAGGACATCGTGGAGGTGGCGGCCGACTGGGTCTGGGAGACCGACGCGGATCACCGCTACACCTATCTGTCGAAGCGCTTCGAGCATGTGGCCAAGCTGCCGCGGACGGACTTCATCGGACGCCGCCGGCGCGACTTCGCGACCACCGAGAACGACGAACTCTGGCAGCGTCATTTCGAGGACCTGGCCGAGCGGCGGCCGTTCCGGGATTTCGAGTATGTGTTCCGTTCGCCCGACGGGCGCGAGCTGCATTTCCGCATCAACGGCAAGCCGGTCTTCGACGCCCACGGCCGGTTCACCGGCTATCGCGGCACGGGCTCCAACATTGCGGAGGCAGTCGAGGCCCGCCGCGAGGCCGCTGAGAAGCAGACGCTCCTGGAGGCCACCTTCCACCACATGGCCCAGGGGATCAGCGTGTTCGATGCCGATATGCGGGCGGTGGCGTTCAATCGGCGGTTTCTCGAACTCCTCGACCTGCCCCACGGGCGGTTCGCCCCCGGCGATTCGTTCGAATCCTTCGTGCGGTTCAACACCGAACGCGGCGAATACGGACCGGGCGACATCGAGACCGAAATCGCCGCCCGGGTCGCGGAGGCCGGCCTGTTCGAGCCGCACGATTTCGAACGCACGCGACCGGACGGGACGGTGGTGCAGATCTCCGGCCGCCCGCTGCCGACCGGCGGCCTGGTGACCACCTATACCGACGTGACCGAGCGCAACCGGGTCACCGAGGAGCTGCGCTCCGCCAAGCTCTCGGCAGAGATGGCGAACCAGGCCAAGACCCTGTTCCTGGCCAATATGAGCCACGAGCTGCGGACGCCGCTGAATGCGGTCATCGGCTTCTCCAGCCTGATGATGGAGAGGCGGTTCGGCCCGCTGAGCGACCGGTATGTGGGCTATGCCGAGGACATCCACCAGAGCGGCCAGCATCTGCTGTCGGTGATCAACGACATTCTGGACCTCTCCAAGGTGGAGATCGGCCAGGTCGACGTCCTCCCCGAATGGGTCGCGCCCTGGTCGCTCACCGAAGGGTGCTTCCGGCTGCTTCAGGAGCGCGCGGAGGCCTCCGGCATCGTGCTGGTCAACCGGATCCCCAGCGACACCCCGCCGATCTTCGCCGACAAGCGCCTGATGCGGCAGATCCTGCTGAACCTGCTCGGCAACGCGGTGAAGTTCTCCCATCGCGGCGGCAGCGTCCGGGTCCAGTACGTGACCACGGCGGACCAGCGGGTCGGACTGGCCGTGTCGGACGACGGCGTCGGCATGGAGGAAGACGAGATCACCCAGGCGCTGCAGCCCTTCGTGCAGCTCGACACCGGCTATGCCCGCATGCACGAGGGCACCGGCCTCGGGCTGTCGCTGGTTCAGCGCTATCTGGAACTGCAGGACGGCACGCTGTCGATCGCCAGCGAACCGGGCCAGGGCACCACGGTGACGCTGCTTCTGCCGGGCCCCACCGCCCTGGCGAACGAGTGCTAGCGCCGCGATTCAACAGAGGACTTGCCCGCCCCATGCATATCGATCCGAGCGCGGCAGATCCGGCGCGGTCAGGGACTGTGTCGATGTCGGGAAGGAAGTGGTAGCGGAGGAGGGACTTGAACCCCCGACACGCGGATTATGATTCCGCTGCTCTAACCAGCTGAGCTACTCCGCCACGGAGACCGGCGATATACGGGGGGGCATCGCCGGTGTCAAGCGCGCGGACGTTGTCTTTTGCGCGGCGTCGCCCGTTCCGCTCTCCTTCGCGGGTCCCGTCCCCAGGATCCAGCCGCCGCCGAGCACGCGCGAGCCGGCCTCGCCGATGGCCCCGAGCCCGTAGAAAACCGCCGCCTGCCCGGCCGAGATGCCGAACTGCGGGTCGTCCAGGATGAGCCGGGCACCGGTGCCGTCGGCGAACAGCGTCCCGATGGCCGGCGCCTGGGCGGACCGCAGCTTCGCCGCCACGCGGATGCCCTCGCCGCCCTCCGCGGAACCCGGAGTCGCGTCGCCGAGCCAGTTGAGCTGGCCGATCCTTACCAGATCCGTGCCCAGCGCCGAGCGCGGGCCGACAATCACACGGCGGGTCTCCGGATCCAGGCGGACCACATAGAGCGGGTCGGTGTCGGGAGCCCCGGTCTCGCCCTTGCGGCCGCCGATGCCGAGGCCGCGGCGCTGGCCGATCGTGTAGTGGATGATGCCGTCGTGGCTGCCCATGACCGTGCCGTCCAGATGGACGATCTCGCCGGGATCGGCGGCGCCCGGGCGCAGCTTCTTGACGATCTCGGCGTAGTTGCCGTTCGGGACGAAGCAGATGTCCTGGCTGTCCGGCTTGTCCTGCACCTCCAGGCCGAGCCGGCGGGCATGGTCGCGGGTCTGCTCCTTGGTCAGCCCTCCCAGCGGAAAGCGCAGGAAGTCGAGCTGTTCCCGGGTGGTGGCGAACAGGAAGTAGCTCTGGTCCTTGCCCGGATCGACGGCGCGGTGCAATTCGGGGCCGGCCGGGCCGGCGACCCGGCGCACATAGTGGCCGGTGGCCAGCGCATCCGCCCCCAGATCGCGGGCGGTGGCCAGCAGGTCGCGGAACTTGACCGTCTGGTTGCAGCGCACGCAGGGGATCGGCGTCTCGCCGCGCAGGTAGCTGTCGGCGAAATCGTCGATCACGCTCTCGCGGAACCGGCTCTCGTAGTCCAGCACGTAATGGGGAATGCCGGCCTGTTCGGCCGCCACGCTGGCGTCGTAGATGTCCTGGCCGGCGCAACACGCGCCCTTGCGGCCCACCGTCATGCCGTGGTCGTAGAGCTGCAGGGTGATGCCGACCACGTCGTAGCCGGCCTCCTTCAGCAGGACCGCCGTGACCGAGCTGTCGACGCCGCCGGACATGGCCACGACGACGCGCCGCGCGCTGCGCGGGCCGGGCAGGCCGAGATCCAGATCGGGAAACGGGTCGCTCATGGCGAGAGATATGCAGGCGACGGCCCGCAATCGCAAGCCCGGCGGCCCTGTCGATCCCCGTCAGACGGCGTTCAGCCCCATCTGCCAGAAGTCGACCTCGAGCTCCGTGGCGGCGGTGAAGGTCTTCGACAGGGCGGCAAAACGGGCATCGCCGCCACGCTTCTGCGCCAGCCGGTCGAACTGGGCGACGGAGCCGCGGACGATGTCGAGATAATCCTCACCGGAATACATGGCGATCCAGGCTTCGTACGGATTGTTGGCGCCGCGCACGGTCGCCGGATCGGCGGCAAGCCGGGCGCCGATGACGCCGTAGCCGATGACGCAGGGCGCCAGCGCCGCCTGCAGGTCGAGCAGGTCTCCCGCCATGCCGCGGTCGAGCACATAGCGGGTATAGGCCACACAGGCGGGATCTTCCGGCACGGCCGCCATCTCCGCCTCGGTCAGTCCCCAGCCGGCGCAGTATTTGACATGCAGGCTCATCTCGGTGTCGAGCAGCCCGTTGACCGTCGCCGCCGCCGCACGCATCTCGGCCAGGTCGTCGGCCTTGTAGACCGCCAGGGCATAGGCCCGGGCGAAATGGATCAGGAACAGGTAGTCCTGGGCGAGGTAGTGCCGGAAGGCGGCCTGCGGCAGGCTGCCGTCGGCCAGCCCCCGCACGAAGGCATGGTCGGTGTAGCGGGTCCAGGCATCCGGGCAGGCATCGATCAGGCGGCCAAGGAAGCTTCCGGCGGGCACGATCTCGGTCATCGGCGGGTCTCTCGCGGTGTGTCAGCGGGCGGCGGGGGAGAGACGGTCGCGCATCGTCCCCCAGGCATGCAAGAAGCGATCGACGTCGTCCTCCGCGCTGGCCCAACCGAGGCTGACCCGGATCGCCTGGCCGGCGATCGGATCGCCCGGATGCATGGCGTCGAGCACATGGGAGCGCTTCACCTTGCCCGACGAACAGGCGGAGCCGGCGCTGACGGCGATGCCGGCAAGGTCGAGCGCCATCACCTGGGTCTCAGACGCGACACCGGGCAGACCCAGCGAGAGGGTGTTGCAGAGCCGCTCGGCCGCCTCTCCCAGGACGCGGAGCTCCGGCGCGCGCGCCCGCGCGCCCTGCCCGATCCGGTCGCGCAGGGAGGCTAGACGCGCGGTCTCGGCTTCCCGCTCTTCGGCGGCGGCGCGGGCCGCCACGGCGAAACCGGCGATGCCCACATCGTTCTCCGTGCCCGACCGTCGGCCCCGTTCCTGCCCGCCGCCGCCGATCAGCGGGGCCACGGCAAGGCCGTCTTTGACCACCAGGGCGCCCACGCCGGGCGGACCGCCGATCTTGTGGGCGGAGAGCGCCAGGCTGTCGGCCTCCGCCACCGCCGCCGGGTCGAGCCGCCCGACCCCCTGCACCGCATCCACATGCAGCAGCCACCCGGCCGCGTGGGCCAGGCGGGCGATCTCGGCGACCGGCTGTACCACCCCGGTCTCGTTGTTCGCCCACATGACGCAGAGCAGCCCGGGCCCGCCCGCGGTCAGCATCGCCTCCAGGGCCGCCAGATCGACCACGCCGTCGGAGCCGACCGGCACGCGACCGGCATCGGGGGCGGCATCGGGAGCGGCGGCGAGGATGGCATCGTGTTCGATCGCGGAGACGAGAACCGGTTCCCGGCCGAGCCCGCGGATCGCAAGCGCATCGGCTTCGGTACCGCCGGAGGTGAAGATGACGTCGACGTCGTCGCGGCCGACCAGGGCGGCGACGGCCCGCCGTGCCGCCTCGATGCGGTGACGCGCGGCCCGGCCCGGCCCATGCACCGAGGACGGGTTGCCATGGGCCCACGCCGCCTCCGTCATCGCCTCGATGACCGAGGGGCGGATCGGCGCGGTGGCATTGTAATCGAGATAGGTCGTCATCTCGCCATCGCTGTTCAGCGGCAAGCGAGAGGCTTAAGCGTCCCGGCCCGCGCGGTCAACGCCGGCCGGAACCGCCCGTCGGACGGACCGGATCAGTCCGCCGCGGCCTGAGCCTTGGGATCCTTGGTCGTGGTAGCGCCGGGCACCCGGCCTTCCAGCACGTCCTCGACCGTGACGCGGTTCAGGAACCACAGCATCTGCTTGCCGAGCTGCTCCCAGAGATCGTGGGTCTGGCATGTGGCGCCCTTGTCGGAACAGCACTGGGGCGCGCCCGGCGTACAGCTGCCGCGCGGCGTGTCGATATCGACGGCCTGGACGATCTCGGCGATCCGCATCTCGCCCAGGGCCTTGCCGGGAAGATACCCGCCGCCCGGGCCTCGGACGCTGCGGACCAGACCGGCACGGCGCAGGCGCGCAAAGAGTTGCTCCAGATAGGACAGGGAAATGTCCTGGCGCAGGGCGATTTCGGCGAGTGAAATGGGCCGGCCCTGGGCACTGGACGCCAAATCACACATCGCCATCACGGCATACCGGCTCTTCGTGCTGAGTTTCACGATCAGACCTCTCCACTTGGCAGCCACGAATATTTGCGGCTGTCACCCCAAGATTATTATTTTTTTGGCGAGAGGAGGTCCCGTTCCTGTCGCCTGACCGAGCCATCTAGAAAACTAATTTGGTTAGTACGGGTATTCAAGACGAAATCAGAGATGCCGCACGATTTCACAATGATTTTGTGTGAAATCGCAAAGATCGCCCGACCCTCCCGCGTACTCGTTCAAACCGGATAGCAATCGCCCGGGCTTGATCCGGATCGGGGCCGATCCGATCTCCGGCGTGAAGGCGGATGCAGCGGCGGATTAGACAACGGACGCTGGCCGCGCTATTTGGTCTGGTTCAATGCCGATCCGGAGGACTCCACCAGAATGCCCGAGGTCATGATCAACGGCCCCGAAGGCCGTATCGAAGCGCGTTACCTTCACGCCCAGGACCCCGGCGCGCCGATCGCCCTGATGCTGCACCCGCATCCGCAGCATGGCGGCACCATGAACAACAAGGTGGTGTACTCGCTGTATCAGACGTTCGTCGCCCGCGGCTTCTCCACCCTGCGGTTCAACTTCCGCGGCGTCGGGCGCTCCCAGGGTGTCTATTCCGGCGGCGAGGGCGAGTTGTCCGATGCCGCCTCGGCGCTGGACTGGGTGCAGACCTACAATCCGAACGCCCGGTTCTGCTGGATCGCCGGCTTCTCCTTTGGCGCCTGGATCGGCATGCAGCTGCTGATGCGCCGGCCGGAGATCAGCGGCTTCGTGTCCATCGCGCCGCCCGCCAACCTGTTCGACTTCACCTTCCTCGCCCCCTGCCCGGCCTCGGGCCTGGTGATCAACGGCGACAAGGACGACATCGTCCCGGCCGATTCCGTGAAGAAGCTCGTCGACAAGCTGTCGACCCAGAAGGGCATCACGATCACCCACAACGTGATCAAGGGCGCCAACCACTTCTTCGGCCCGCAGATCGACGACCTGAGCCGACTGGTCGGCGGTTACCTCGACGCCAACGTGCCGGCGACGGCCGACGAAGAGAAATAGCGCCTGCCGCCGGTCCGGGGCGCGGCCACGCCGGTCGTCCCCGGAAAGGTGATGGGCAGGTCGCGGATCGAGCGCACCGCGAGATAGGCGAAGGCCTGCGCCTCCAGGGCGTCGCCGTCCCATCCCAGCGCGTCGGCATCGACGACTTCTCCCGCGACCGCCTCGGCGATCGCGGCCATCAGGGCCGGGTTGTGCCGACCGCCGCCGGTGGCGATCCAGCGGCCCGGCGGCTGGGGAAACCATCGGGCGGACCCGGCGATGGTCTGCGCGCTGAATGCCACAAGCGTGGCCGCCCCGTCCTCCGGCGACAGCCCCTCCACCGCCTCGGCGACCCGCCCGTGGAACGCGTCCCGGTCGAGCGACTTCGGCGGGCGGCGGTCGAAATACGGATCCGCGAGCATCCGGGCCAGCCGTGCCCGGTCGACGGTCCCCGCCTTCGCCAGCGCGCCGCCCTCGTCATACAAGCGGCCGACCGTGCGCCAGCACCAGTCGTCGATCGGCGCGTTGCCGGGTCCGGTGTCGAAGCCGAGCAGATCGGTCTCACCGGTCCCCAGCCAGGTGACATTGGCCACCCCGCCCATGTTGAGCACGACCACCGGCCGCGCCTCCGGCCCGGCCAGCGCGCGGTGGAAGACCGGGGCGACCGGCGCCCCCTGTCCGCCGGCCGCCATGTCGGCCAGCCGCAGATCGCCGACCACGTCGATGCCCAGATGGTCCGCCAGACGCTGGCTGTGGCCGATCTGCCGCGTGCGGCCGACCTCCGGCTCGTGCAGGACCGTGTGGCCGTGGAAGCCGACGATGTCGACCTGTTCGGCCGACAGACCGGCCTGCGCCATCAGCGCGCGGACCGCATCGCGGTGCAGGTCTGTGATCTCCACCTCGACGGCGTCCATATCGCCGGTCCCCTGGATCGCGGCGCGCAGCCGGGCGCGGAAGCCGTCGTCATAGGGGATGGTCAGCGCCGGACCGGTCTCGACCCGGTCGCGTCCGTCGGTGATCACCAGGGCGGCGTCCACGCCGTCCATGGAGGTCCCGCTCATCAGCCCGATGGCGGTCAGGGTGTCCTTGGCGTCCATGGGTGCAGTGTTGGATGAGTCGCGGGGGATTGTCACCCGGCCCTTCGACACGCCCTCGGACCTCACACCCTGAGCAGCGACGGCAGGGAGCGTGTCGAAGGGCGGTCGTCTCCCCCCAGCGGACCGGAGCGCACCGACGGCGCCCACCCCTTCATCCCTCCCCCCGGCTGTGCTACATCGCCTCGCCCGCAACCCAAGCAACCGGCGGACCCAGCCATGTCGACGCCCAAATCGGATTTCCTGAACGCGATCATCGATCGCGGCTTCTTCCACCAGTGCACCGACCTGGAGGCGCTGGATCGCGATCTGACCGAGGGCATGGTCACGGCGTATATCGGCTTCGACTGCACCGCCGACAGCCTGCATGTGGGCTCGCTGCTGCAGATCATGATGCTGCGCTGGCTGCAGAAGACCGGCAACAAGCCGATCGTGCTGATGGGCGGCGGCACCACGAAGATCGGCGATCCCTCGTTCAAGGACGAGGCGCGCAAGCTGCTGAGCGAAGAGGACATCGCCCGCAACAAGGACGGCATCCAGACGATCTTCGACAAGTACCTGAGCTTCGGCGACGGCCCGACCGACGCCGTGATGGTCGACAACGCCGACTGGCTCGACCGGCTCGAGTACATCAAGTTCCTGCGCGATTACGGCGCCCATTTCTCCGTGAACCGCATGCTCAGCTTCGACTCGGTCAAGCTGCGCCTGGACCGCGAGCAGTCGCTGAGCTTCCTTGAGTTCAACTACATGATCCTGCAGGCCTACGACTTCCTGGAGCTGCGCCGGCGCTACGGCTGCGTGCTGCAGATGGGCGGCTCGGACCAGTGGGGCAACATCGTCAACGGCGTGGAGCTGACCCGCCGCGTCGACCAGCAGTCGATCTACGGCCTGACCTCGCCGCTGATCACCACCTCGTCGGGCGCCAAGATGGGCAAGACCGCCCAGGGCGCGATCTGGCTGAACGAGGACCGGCTCAGCGTCTATGACTTCTGGCAGTACTGGCGCAACACCGAGGACGGCGATGTCGGCCGCTTCCTGAAGCTGTTCACCGAGATGCCGCTGGACGAGATCGCACGCCTGGAAAAGCTCGGCGGCGCGGAGATCAACGAGGCCAAGAAGATCCTGGCCACCGAGATCACCAAGCTGTGCCACGGCGCCGAGGCGGCCGAGGCGGCGGCGCAGACCGCCCAGCAGACCTTCGAGGCCGGTGCCGCCAGCGACGGCCTGCCGACGGTGGAGCTTGCCCGCAGCGAGATCGAGGCCGGGATGACCCTGGTCGACGCCCTGGTCCAGGCCGGCCTGGCGGCGTCGAAGGGCGAGGCCCGGCGGCTGATCCGCGGCGGCGGTGCGCGGGTGAACGACGCGGCGGTCGCCGACGAGGCGGCGACGTTCGGGGCCGACGCGATCAACGGCGACGGCGTGATCAAGCTGTCCGCCGGCAAGAAGCGCCACGCCCTGCTCCGGGCGGTCTGACCCAAAACCGGGGAGCCGGGCCTATCGGGTCCGGCTCTCGTCCTGTTCCGTGCCTGGCGGCGGCGTCCAGGTCGCCGGCCCCTCGGACGGGTGCTTGGAGGTATCCAGAATATCGCGCAGGAAGCCGGGCGCGAGCGCGGTCAGCGGATTGACCGTGATCTTCGGATTGTCCAGCGTGCCCGACACCGCGAAGGAGGTGGCAAGCAGCCCCTCGCCCTCGCCGCCGGTGAGCAGCTCGCCGATCACCGGCACGACGTCGATCAGCCGCGACAGGGAATACGCCGGGGCGATCAGGCCCTCGACGTCGATCGTCTCCGACTGGCGGCCGAGACTGCCGTTGATCTTCAGCCCGAGGCCGGGACCGTAGGCGACCCCGTTGTCGATCCGGATGGTGTCCCGTGTCAGCGCGATATGCGCCGTCGCCCGGGCGAAGCGGATGCCGTCGCCGGCCAGGGTGTCGAACAGGCCGGTGAACGACGCCACGGACAGAAGCTGGGCGAAGACCGGAGCGTCGGCGATGCGGAAGTCGTCGATCCGGACCGCCAGGTCCATGGCGTCGTCGAGCCCGTCGCCGATCAGTTCCCCATCGACCCGCAGCCGGCCGCCCCGCAGGGAATCGGCGATGCCGAAGGCGCGCAGGAAGCTGCCCGCATTGTTGGTGGCGACGGTCACCAGCCGGCGCCCCTGGGCCGGCTGCACCATCAGGCGCATCGGGTCGCCGTTCAGACTTCCGGTCACGCCGAGATCCTCGATCCGCGGCCCGGTCTGACGCACGGCGAGGGTGCCGGATGTCAGGCTGATATCCTGCAGAAGATGCAGCTCCTTGGCGACGAACCGCGCCTCCAGTTTCTGGCCGTCCCCGCCCGGTGCGCCGGCGCCGCCCTCGTCCTCGGCGTCCAGGATCGGCACCAGGTCGATGACCGGCCCTTCCATCGCGATCCGCAGGCTGCCGCCCGGACCGCTCTCCACCCGGCCGGCGGCTTCGGTGCGTCCCAGGCGGAAGGTGGACAGCGAGGTGATCGACCCGCCGCCGACGGGGAAGTCCACCGCACCCGCCGCGAACAGCGTTCCCGCACGGAACTCGAACCCCGGGATCGCCAGCACGTCCTCGTCGCTGCGGGTTACCTCCAGCCGCACGATCCCGGTGGTGTTGGCCGGCTTGGACCAGACGAGTTCCGGCACGGTCATGGAGGTGGCCTGCAGGTCGCCGTCGATCACCGCCGTCAGGTTGCCCGACACGTCCGTGGTCACCGCTGCCGCCAGCGACACGGGGCCGGCGGCATAGGCGCTGAGGTCGAGACCGAAGGTCGCGAATTTCGAGACATCGGCGGTCGCGGTCAGGTTCGAGCGCGACCGGAACGGTCCGGTGGACTGGAACCGCTCCTCATGGGTGAGCTGCACCGGCACGCCGCCGAGCCGGGCGGTGCCGGCGAGCGACATGCCGGTGGCGGTGAGATCGAGCTCCAGGTCGCCGTCGGTCAACGGCTCGCCGCGCAGGACGTCGGGGATTACCGCGTCCTTCAGGTTGGCGGCGACGGCGATGCCGATATCCTCGACGTCCAGGGTCCGCAGCAGCGGGATTTCCAGCTTGAGCCGCGCGCCGAAGGTGCCGGCGGTCTTCTTGGCCTCCAGGCCGATCTCGCTGGGATAGCCGAGCGGCTTGCGGTCGATCAGTTCCAGCGCCTCGCGCGCCGGCCCGCGGACCACCACCTCCACATGGGCCGTCTCGCCGGTGTCCTGGTCCAGGTTCACCAGGGCGATGTCGGAGGAGTCCACCGTCAGGTTGCCGAGATGGCCGCCGCGCACGGTGATGGCCATGCTCGTGGCATCGAATGTCGCCGAGCCGTGAGTGTCGAGCACCGGCGGCAGAGGACGGAAATAGTGGGTCTCGACGCCCTGGAAATCGATGGTGCCGGTCAGGGTGTCCAGCTCGTGGATGGCCGGATCGGTGCTGTCGACCCAGCCCTCGGCCCGCAGGGTGGCGCTGGTGACCTGGCCGTTGAGCAGGTTCTCGGTCACCCACTCGCGGGCGCCGTCGGACACGTCCGCCGGCCAGAAGTCCTTGATCGAATTGACCGCGAAGTTGGTGACCGCCGCATCGACGATCAGCGCATAGCCGGCCCGGTCGCGGCTGGCGCGGGTCTTCACCGCAAGCAGGGCCTCCTCGATCTCCAGCGACCCGTCCAGGGAGATCCATTCCGCGTCCGGCGCCACATTCAGGGTCACACTGCCGCCGGCCACCGTCAGCGGCTCGGGATTGACCTCCGGGATCAGCACCCGGCCGGCGCCGAGGGACAGCTTGGCCGCGCCGCCCAGGCCGCTGCCGTCCAGCGCGGTATCGATCTCCACCGTTCCCGACAGCGGCAGGTCGAGCCCGGAAATCTGCCCCAGCCGGGGTTCCAGGGCCGCGATCGCCGCCGGTTGGAGGGCGTCGAAACGCATCTCGGCGCTGACACGGTCGGTATCCGGCCGGTATTCGCCGTTCAGCGAGATCGGCGTCGGCTCGGCATCGGGCCATTCCGCCCGCCCGCTCATCCGGAAACTCATGCCGCTGGAGACCAGCTCGATGCCGCCGGACACGCCGGTCAGCGTCTGAGTCCGGGCGCGGGCGTCATCGACCAGACGGACCCGTGCACCGCGCACCTCGGCCGCCCGCAGGTAGCGCAGGGTGCCGCTGCCGGAGCGGTCGTCCAGCATGGAGCGCAGCACCGCGCCGACATCCACCGGATCGCGGACCTCGCCTGTATCGGGATCGTTCGGTGTCAGCGTCCAGTTGCCGTCGACACCCTTCACCACGGTCACGGTCGGATTGAGCACGTCGATCCGCTTCGGTGCCAGACGTCCGGCCAGCAGCGCCTCCGGACTGAGCGCGACCGAGATCGCGCCGATCCGTGCCCGAACCGCCCCGTCACGGCCGAGCACCACGACATCCTCGGCCACCACGTCGAAGGCCCGGTCCCAGGTACTCACCTGCAGGCTGGCGCTGCCGATCCGGGTCATGATGCCCGATCCGGGGTCGCTCAAAGCCTCCGACAGGTGCGGGCGCGCCCAGTCGATCTCGATCGGACCTTCAGACAGCCGCCAGGCAAACGCACCGATCCCCACGACCGCCACGACGACGAGGGCGATAAGGATTTCCAGAAAGAGAACCGTAGTGCGTCTTATCAACAGCCGATCGTCCGGATCGCTAGAACCAAGGAATTTCCTATCATGAACGCTGGAACTGTACGACCGGGCGACTTGACCGCAGGCGCGTGATCTCCGCACTCTCACGATGTTTCCATGATTTGACCAGAGTCCGGTGTGTCGTATTCCCTCATTCCTCGGATCGTCCCGATCGCCATTGACGCCGAGGCCGCCGGCATCGGTCTCGAGCGGTGCCGCGAGCGCCTGTCGGACCTGACGGACAGCCTCGAGTCGGACCGGGCGGCGGGGATGCTGGACGACGCGGCGTGCCGTTCGCTGATCGAGGGCATCGCCGTCCACTCCCCCTATCTGACCCGCGAGATCGTGCGCGAACTGGGCTTCACCGGCCTGATCTTCGCCGAGGGCGTCGACGCCGCCATGGCGAAGATCTGGTCCGACCTGGACCTGGTCGACCCGCGCGGGGACACCGCCCTGGTCATGAAGGGCCTGCGGGTCGCCAAGCGCCGGGCCGCCCTGACCATCGCGCTGGCCGATATCGCCGGGCTGTGGAACCTGATCGAGGTCACCGGCGCGATCTCCGAGGTCGCCGACCGGACCCTGACCGTCTCCTGGCGCCACGCCCTGGCGGAAGCGATCCGCCGGCGCAAACTGCCGCTCGACCCCGATGGGGATCTGATCGAGGGATCCGGCCTGGTCTGCCTCGCCATGGGCAAGCACGGCGCGCGCGAGCTCAACTACTCCAGCGACATCGACCTGATCGTCCTGTTCGACGACACCCTGCCGATCTATGCCGACCATCTGGAACTGCGCCACGCCTTCGTCCAGGCGACCCAGACCATGGTCAAGCTGATGGAGGAACGCACCGCCGACGGATACGTGTTCCGCACCGACCTGCGCCTGCGGCCCGACCCCTCCTCCACCCCGCCGGCGATCTCGCTGACGGCGGCGGAGACCTATTACGAGAGCATGGGCCAGAACTGGGAGCGCGCCGCCATGATCAAGGCGCGGGCCGTGGCTTCAGACGGGCCGTCGGCGGCGGAGTTCACCTCGGCCATGACCCCGTTCATCTGGCGCCGGCATCTGGACTTCGCGGCGATCCAGGACGTGCACTCGATCAAGCGGCAGATCGCCGTCCACCGCAAGGCGGCGGTGGTGAAGGCGGAAGGCCAGAACGTGAAGCTCGGCCGCGGCGGCATCCGCGAGATCGAGTTCTTCGCCCAGACCCAGCAGCTCATCTGGGGCGGACGCGACGCCCGCCTGCGGGTCCGTGGCACCGAGGACGCGCTGAAGGCGCTGGTCGAGGCCGGCCGGGTGCGCGAGGAGGTCGCCAGCGACCTGAAGCTCTCCTACCGCTTCCTGCGCAAGGTCGAGCATCGGCTGCAGATGGTCGAGGACAAGCAGACCCAGGAGCTGCCGCAGGACCCGGCCGCCCTGGACCGGTTCGCGGCCTTCCTGGGTTACGAGGACCCCAAGGGCTTCCGCGGCGATCTCGCCCACCATCTCCACACCGTGGCCTATCACTACGGCCGCCTGTTCGAGGAGGCCCCGGCCTTGTCCGTTCCGACCCGCGAGGCGGGCAGCCTCGTCTTCACCGGAAGCGAGGACGACCCCGACACGCTGAAAACCCTGAAGCAGCTCGGCTTCACCGACCCCTCGGCCGTCGCCGAGACGGTGCGCGGCTGGCACCGCGGCCGCACCCGCGCCACCCGCAGCGAGCGCGCCCGCCAGATCCTGACCGAGATCACCCCGGCCCTGCTGGAGGCGCTCGGCCGCATGCCGCAGCCGGACCAGGCGTTTCGCCGGCTCGACCGGTTCCTCGACGCCCTCCCCTCGGGCGTGCAGATCTTCAGCCTGTTCCACGCCAATCCCAACCTGATTCAGGTGGTGGCCGAGATCCTCGGCATGGCGCCGTCGCTCGCCGGCCAGCTCGGTCGCGAACCGGCCCTGTTCGAGGGCATCCTGACCCATGACGTGCTGCAGCCGCTGCCCGATGCGACGACCCTGACCAAGGAGTTGGAGCGCCATCTGGCGGCGACCGACGATTACGAGCTGGCGCTCGACGTCACCCGGCGCTGGACCGGCGACCGCCGGTTCCAGATCGGCGTTCAGATCATCCGCTCCCACCTCGACGCCGACCGGGCCGGCACGACCTATTCCGACGTCGCCGACGCCACGATCAACGCGCTGCTGCCCTGGGTCGAGCGCGACTTCGCCCGGCGCCACGGCCGGCTGCCGGATGTGGAGACGCCGGCCCTGGCGGTCATCGCGCTCGGCAAGTACGGCGGCCGGGAGCTGAGCTACGGCTCGGACCTGGACCTGGTCTTCCTGTACGACGCGCCGCTGGAGATGGAATCCGACGGCGACAAGCCGCTCTACACCTCGGCCTACATGATCCGGCTGGGGCAGCGGCTGATCTCGGCGCTGAGCGCCAAGACGGCCGAAGGCGCCCTGTACGAGGTCGACATGCGGCTGCGCCCGACCGGCAACAAGGGGCCGGTGGCGATCAGTATGGAGGCTTTCCAGAAATATCACGACGAGGACGCCTGGACCTGGGAACGCATGGCGCTGACCCGCGCCCGGGTGGTCGCCGCCCCCGAGGCGTTCAAGGCCCGGATCGAGGACCGCATCCGTCACATCCTGATCCAGAAACGCGACCCCGAGGCACTCGCCAAGGACGTCTCCGACATGCGCGACCGCACGGCGAAGGAACACAAGGCCGATAGCCCCTGGACCGTGAAGCACTGGCGCGGCGGGCTGCTCGACCTGGAGTTCATCGCCCAGTTCCTGCAGCTGCGCCACGCCCACGATCACCCCGACGTGCTGGACGGCAACACCGCCAACGCCTTCCTGAAGCTGGGAGCGGCCGGGGTCCTGCCGGAGGACGAGGCGGCCTTCCTGTCCAACTCGGTACATATCTGGCGCAACATCCAGGGACTGCTGCGGCTGACCGTGGGCAACGAGTTCGATCCGGAAACCGCGCCGGAAGCGTTGAAGGCGCGCCTGGCCAAGACCAGCCGGGCGATCGACTTCAACACCCTGGAGCGGGTGATCGAGAAGATGAGCGCGGTGGTGATGCGCACCTACGACCGTTACGTGGTGCACGGCCGATAGAGCGACGTCTCCGT
Organism: Candidatus Endolissoclinum sp.; assembly: GCA_965228445.1. GTDB lineage: Bacteria > Pseudomonadota > Alphaproteobacteria > Thalassobaculales > Thalassobaculaceae > Thalassobaculum. Next base: position 1,952,030 of record OZ245813.1, read on the forward strand.
CTCAACGTCCCCGGTGCGCCTGCTTCATGGCGAGGTTCCGGCGCGTCAGTTTGGCGGCGTAGTCCTCGCCGCCCGCTGCGGCATCGGCTTTCCGCCGGGCCGGCGCGAAGACACCGGAGATCCCCCAGGAGAACAGCCCGGCCGCGGCGACGCCGAGGACCAGGATGAAGACGGCGGACATGAATTGAAACTCGCTCATGGTTCCCCCTGATGTCGGGCCTCGACCGGCCCGCAGAACCGGTCGGGGCGGTTGTCCCCACTGCGCCCGCAGTATCCGCCGAATCGATTAATAAAATGTCTGGCAAATTGGTGAACGCACGGTAACCCGCGTCAGATGCCCCGATGACCTGTGTCGCCGATCGGCCTAGAGTTCGATCCTCGACCACAGGAGGACATCATGCAGGCTGAACCGATCAAGGGTCGGTGCGTGTGGACCGGCGCCGAGCTGGACGCCGCCGGCGACTGGTTGCGGACCTGGCCGGCGGACGCGCTGCCCGCCATCGACGCGGCGCTCGCCCGCGCCAAGGCGAGCGGCAAGACGCTGACCGAGGTGACCGCGTCCGATTTTCCCCTGCCGGGGCTAAAGGGCTTCTTCGCCGACGTGCTCGACGAGTTGGAGGACGGCCGCGGCGCGGTGCGCATCACCGGCTTCCCGGTGGAGCGCTACGAAGAGGACGACCTGCGACTGATCTTCTGGGGCATCGGCCAGCATCTGGGGACCCCGTTGAACCAGACGGCCTTCGGCGAGATCCTGGGTGAGGTGCGCGACGAATCCCACGACGACGGGCGCGTCACCCAGCAGCTTGCCGAGCATCGCAGCGGTTCCGACAAGGTGCTGGCCTCGCGTGCCCGGGCGCGGTCCACCGGCCCGCTGCGCTTCCATACCGACCGCTGCGACGTGATCACCCTGTTCTGCGTCGCCAACGGCATCGACGGCGGGGTCAGCAAGCTCGCCAGCATCCCGCATATCCACAACACGATCCTGGCCCGCCGCCCGGACCTGCACGCCCTGCTGATGCAGGACTACTGGCGCTCGCGCCCGGCCGACGAGGACGGTGAGACCCTGGACAAGGTCTTCGCCCTGCCGGTCTTCGGCGTGCGCGACGGCAAGATCACCAGCCAATACTCCCGCACCTATGTGGAGCAGGCCCAGGAGACGGCGTCGGTGCCGCGCCTGACCGCCGCGCAGAACGAGGCGCTGGACATGCTGGCCGAAGTGGCGGAGGAGAGCTGCCTGCATTCGGCCTTCGCGCCGGGCGACATCCAGCTGCTCAACAACCACGTGGTCTATCACGGCCGCACCGCCTATGCCGACGACCGCGCCTCGGGCCAGACGCGCTGCCTTCTGCGGCTCTGGCTCAGCGTCGCCAACAGCCGGGCGCTGCCGGAGGGGTACGAGGTGCTCTGGGGGTCCACCCAGCCGGGCGCGCTGCGTGGGGGCGTGGGTCAGGCGGCGCGGTAGCGGCCGCCCTCCCGCCGGACACGGACCAACCAACCGCCCGTCTTCCCGGCCTAGCGCCGGGACCCAGGTAGGGCGCCGCTGGAGCGCTCGAGTTTGATCTGACGCGCTCCGGCAAACCTCCCTCTCGATCCCGGCGCTAGGCCGGGAAGACGGGAGATGGAAACGGGACAAGCGCCGCCGCCTACACCTCCCGCACCTCGACCTTGTCGCCGTAGAACGCCACGTGCTTGGCCAGGGCGGCGCATTCGTCGTAGGGCAGGTCGTAGGACCATGCCGCGTTCTCGGCCCTGGTGCCGCCCGCGCCGATCGACCAGTAGCTCGCCCTGCCCTTGTACGGGCAGTAGGTTGACCGCGCCGTCGGCGTGAAGGCGTCCGCCCGGGTATCCACCATCGGCACGTAGTAGACCGGCGCGTGCCCCGTCTCCTCGCACAGGATCGCGGCGGTGCTGTCGGCGACCGTCTCACCCCCCAGAATCACCACGATCCGGGTCTGGGCGGGGCTCAGGCGCACCTGATGCTCCGGTTTCTTCACGAATCCCGGCGCGGGGTTGGTTGCGGCCTGGGCCATGCGGTCCTCCTTGGTGAGAGGCTGTCAGTTTGGCCCTCCGCGCCCCATCCGCAAGGGGCGAGAGCGGCCATTGCCAGCCGCTCGCGCAGCCGTGCATCCTCACCCGCAAGGCGCCGGTCTCACCCAAGGAGCGCCGCACGACGGAAAATCCGGGAGGAAGACGATGGCCGATCCCCACTCACAGGGCAGGTTCCACGGCATCTACCCCATGCTCTACGCCCTGTTCGGCGCCGACGGCACGCTCGACCGGGGCGCGAACGACGCCCAGGTGGCGGCCTGCATCGCCGGCGGCGTCCATGGCCTCGCGGTCGGCGGGCTCGCCAGCGAATGCAACAAGCTGACCGTGGAGGAGCGGCGCGACCACGCAAGCTGGACCCTGGAGGCGGCGGCGGGCCGGGTGCCGGTCAGCGTCACGATCTCCGACAACACGGTGGGCGGCCAGATCGAGAGCGTGAAACGCGCCGCCGATGCCGGGGCGGCCTGGGCGGTGCTGCAGCCGCCGCCGGTCAAGTTGGCGAGCGAGGAGGAACTGATCCGCTTCTTCGGCGCCGTCGCCGACGCCGCGCCGATCCCGATCGGCATCCAGAACGCGCCGGAATATATCGGCATCGGCCTGTCCAATGCCGGTCTGATCGACCTGAACCGGCGCCACCCGAATGTCTCGGTGCTGAAGGCCGAGGGCACCGGCCTGTATATCGGCCGCCTGGCGCAGGAGGCCGGCGGCGCGTTCACCCTGTTCAACGGCCGCAACGGCATCGAGCTGCTCGACAGCCTGCGCCATGGCTGCGCCGGGCTGATCCCCGGCGTGGAGGCCTGCGACGTGGAGAGCCGGATCTACGATCACCACAGGGCCGGCCGCGATGCCGACGCCGACCGGGCATTCCGAGAGATTCTGCCGCTGCTGCATTTCCTCATGCATACGATCGACCATCTGCTGTGCTACGGAAAGCGCCTGGCCGCCCGGCGCATCGGTCTCGCCGAGGTGCACGATCGCGGCCCGGCCCAGGCCCCGCATCCTGTGGGGCTGGCCATTCTGGATCACTGGTCCCGCGACCTCGGGAGGCTCGGACAATGACCACCTTCGTTCTCGTTCACGGTGCCTGGCATGGCGGCTGGTGCTGGGTCCGCGTGGCGGAGCGGCTGCGCGCCGCCGGCCACACGGTGTTCACGCCAACCCTCACCGGCCTCGCCGACCGCGCCCACCTGATGAGCCCGACGATCAGCCTGATGACCCACATCAAGGATGTGGTCGGGCTGCTCGAGTGGGAGGAACTGACCGACGTGGTGCTGGTCGGCCATTCCTATGGCGGTGTGGTGATCACCGGCGCGGCCGACCGGGTCGCCGGCCGGGTGAAGTCGCTGATCTATCTCGACGCGCTGGTGCCGGGCCACGGCCAGTCCGCCATGGACGTCCGCCGCCCCGAGCAGAACGAGGCCGCCTTCGCCGCCGCCCGGGCCAAGGGGGCCGGCTGGCGCATCCCGCCGACCACGGCGGCGACCTTCATGGTGAACGAGGCCGACCAGGCCTGGGTCGACAGCATGTGCACCGACCTGCCGCTGGCCTGCTTCACCGAGCGGCTGTACCTGTCGGGTGCTATCGACGACATCCGCACCCGGGTCTACATCCGCGCCGCCGGCTATCCGGCCGCCCAGTTCGACGCGACGCTGGAGAAGTTCCGCGACGACGACTACGACACCTACGCGGTCGACTGCGGCCACGACGTCATGGTCGACGCGCCGGAGGAACTGACGGAGATCCTCGTCAAATACGCATGACGGCCGCCCTTCGACACGCCCCCGGCCACGTCCGGGGGCTGCTCAGGGTGAGGTCGTCGGGTAAAAGTTCAGGCACAGGGTCGGTGGTCGCAGGCATGCGCCGCCTGGCCCCAAGCGCGAAGGACGGGCCTCGACCTCAGGGCTAAAGAGATAACCTAACCCCGACGCCAAAGAGATGGCCTCATTCTGACGGCCAAGGACTGCCCTCAGCCTGGCGGCAAAGAGCGACGTCACCCTGAGGGCAAGACATTGACTGCGCCGACCGATCCCAGGAACGACCTCGCCCAGTAGATAGAAGAACGACCTCACCCTGAGCAGGAGCGCAGCGACGTGTCGAAGGGCGGGCTCTCGACGGCGGCGGGCGCTAGAGCTGCTTGGCGGCGGCCAGCACGTCCTCCACATGGCCCGGCACCTTGACCTTGCGCCAGACGCCGCGGATCACGCCGTCGCCGTCAATCAGAAAGGTCGAGCGCTCGATGCCCATCGACTTGCGGCCGTACATGGTCTTCTCGACCCAGACCCCGTAGGCCTCGGTCACCGCCCCGCTCTCGTCGGAGCCCAGGGTGAACGGCAGCTCGTACTTCGCCTTGAACTTGTCGTGCTTGGCCACCGTGTCGCGGCTGACGCCGATGACCTCGACTCCGCCGGCGCCGGAGAAGTCCGGCAGGGCGTCGCGGAAGCCGCAGGCCTGCTTGGTGCAGCCCGGGGTGTCGTCGCGCGGATAGAAGTACAGCACCACCGGCTTGCCCTTCAGCTTGGCCAGCGACACCTCGCCGCCGCCATCCGTGGGCATGGTGAAATCCGGGGCCTTGTCGCCGACATCGAGGCTCATCAGTCGCATCTCCAGCAGGTTGCACCGCTCAAGATGTCGACCGCGGGGCCGGTCCTGTCAATCGGCGGCGGCGGAATAACCCGGCGCCGTCCGGGTCTGAACCGGCAGCGCATCCCGACCCGGCCCCGTCCGGCATCCGGGGTGCCGGGCGGAGAACGGTACGGAAAGGCGCATCATGAACTCCCGCACGAACGACAGGCGCTGGTTTCTGCGCACCTCAGCGGCCGCGTCGGTGATGGCGCTCGCCCCGCTGCCCACGCTGGTCCAGGCCGGCACCCACGGCCCCGATTTCGGCAAGTCGACTCCGTTCGACGCCGAGACCCTGGTCGCCCGCGCCGCCGAGATGGCGCGGCACCCGTTCGTCCAGCGCCGCAGCCCGGCGCCCGAGCTGACCCCGGCGATCGACTACCAGACCCATGGCGCGGTCCAGTACGACCGCGACAAGGCGCTGTTCGGACGGGCCGGCGGCTCGTTTCCCGTGACCTTCTTCCCGCTCGGAACCTACTTCCCGCGCCCGGTCACGATCCACGCGGTCAGCGGCGGCGCCTCGGCCCCGGTCCTCTACGCCCCCGAGCTGTTCGACATCCCCGAGGGCAACCTGATCGGCCAGCTGCCGGCCGATGCCGGGTTCGCCGGGTTCCGCATCCATGAGGACCGCGACCGCGGCGACTGGCGCACCCAGGACTGGGCCGCCTTCCTCGGCGGTTGCTACTTCCGGGCGATCGGCGCGCTCGGCCAATACGGCATCTCCGCCCGCGGCATCACCGTCAACACCGCCACCGGCGGCCCGGAGGAGTTTCCCGACTTCACCGAATTCCATTTCGAGCCCGATGCCGGCGGCCCGAACGGCATGCGCGTTCACGCGCTGCTCGACGGCCCCAGCGTCACCGGCGCCTACAGCTTCGACCTGCACCGCGACACCGGCGTGGTGATGGAGATCGGCGCCCGGATCTTCCTGCGCCAGGACGTGGAGCGGCTCGGCATCGCGCCGCTGACCTCGATGTACTGGTATTCCGAGCGCAAGACCGACGATGCGCCGGACTGGCGTCCGGAAATCCACGATTCCGACGGGCTCGCCATCTGGTCGGGCAGCGGGGAGCGGATCTGGCGGCCGCTGAACAACCCGGAGACCGTGGTCACCTCCAGCTTCCAGGAGGCCGCCCCCAAGGGCTTCGGCCTGCTGCAGCGCGACCGGGAGTTCGAGCATTACCTGGACGGGGTGAACTACCACCTGCGCCCGAGCCTCTGGGTCGAGCCGCTCGGCGACTGGGGACCCGGCTCCATTCAGCTCGTAGAGATCCCGACCGACGACGAGATTCACGACAACATCGTCGCCCAGTGGACCCCGGCCGCGCCGGCGACCAAGGGGTCGGAATACGCCTTCCGCTACCGGCTGCACTGGGTCGATCAGGAGCCCTACCCGGCCCGTTCGGTAGCCCGCACCACCGCCACCCGGTCCGGCCGCGGCGGCGAGCCGGGCCAACCCCGGCCGGAGGGTGCCACCCGCTACGTGGTCGATTTCGACGGCGGCGCGCTTGGGCCGGACCTGTCCGAGGACGCGGTGACGGCGAAGGTCGAGGCCATCGGCGGCAAGGTCCTGCGCGCCCGCGGCGAGCCGGTCCCCCATACCGACCGCTGGCGGATGGTCACCGACGTCGTTCCCGACGGGTCCGAGCCGGTGGAGATCCGCGGCTACCTGGAACGCGACGGCGCGCCGCTGACCGAGACCTGGCTGCACCAGCACCGGCCGGGGAACGAGCTGCGGGGAGGGTAACCAGCTTCACGTCGGGCGGCGCAGGCTGACGACCAAGCCGAGCGCGAGCGCTGCGCCGCCGATCGCAAACGTCGCTTGCATGGCCTCGGCGATTGCCCCGGGTGCCGCCGCACCCATGTCCGCCCGCACGATCAGCGAAAGGGCGAGGCCCGATCCCAGCGTGCCGGCGACGAAGCCGAGGTTGCGCGACAGGTTGAGCAGGCCGGAGATCATGCCGCGCCGCGCCTCCTCGGCCTGCGCCATCACCGCGGTGTTGTTGGCCGCCTGGAACATCTGAAAGCCAGGCGTCAGGAAGCCGATTGCCACCAGATAGCCGGCCACACCGAGGCACCCCGGCAACAGCACCAGACCGAACGCCCCCACCGTCAGCGCCGCAAAGCCGAGCCGCATGACGGTCCGAGCCCCCCAGGCGTCGACCAGCCGGCCGGACGGCACGCCGCAGAACACCGCGATCAGCGGGCCCACCGACATGACCAGCCCGATCCGGGCCTCCGGCAGGTCGAGCACGCCGCCCAGATAGAACGGCCCGACCACCAGGGTCGCCATCATCACCGCCGCCACCAACGCATTGGCGGCCAGATGCGGCATCAGTCCGGCCGATGCGGCGGCGAAGGGCAACCGCCCGACCGGCTTTCCCGCCCCGCCCGAAGCCGGCACGAAGATCCAGACCATCGCCAGAGCAGCCAGGCTGATCGGCACCAGCGCCCAGAACAGCGCCTGCCAGGCGGCGACCGACAGGATCCAGCCGCCCAGGGCCGGACCGGTCGCCGTGCCCACGGCCGACATGGTGCCGAGCAGTCCCATGGCCCGCCCCACCCGGTCCTTGCCGGCGGCCTGCCGCACCAGCGCCATCGCCAACGCCATCAGGAAGGCGGCCGCCGCGCCCTGCACCGCCCGCGCGGCCACCAAAGACCACAGCCCGCTCGCCAATGCGCAGAGCAGCGACGCGCCGGCGAACAGGGCCAGGCCTGCCAGCAGCATGCGCCGCAGCCCGAACCGGTCACCCGCCTGCCCCGCCAGCACGACGACGGCCGTCATCGCCCCGAGATAGCCGACCGCCACCCACTGCACGGCGTCGAGCTCGGCACCGAACGCCCGCGACAAGGTCGGCAGCGCCACATTGGCGATGCTCGCCCCCAGGGTCGACAGGAACATCGCCAGCCCCAGACTGGCCAGCGCCCCGATGCCGGCCCGCGCCGGCGCTTGCACCACATCATCGCTCATCGAACTGAAATCCCTTGTCAGAAGCCTTCGATGGGCTGACGCTGCCACCTCAAGTCAACTTGAGGTCAAGGATGAAACTGCTGGATATCGGCGAGGTGTCGCACCGCTCCGGGGTACCGGCCTCGACCCTGCGCTATTACGATGAGATCGGCCTGATCGCCTCGGCAGGTCGCCACGGGCTGCGGCGCCAGTACCTGCCCGACGTGCTGCTGCGCCTCGCCCTGATCGCCATGGGCAAATCGGCGGGCTTTTCCCTCGACGAGATCGCCCGGATTTTCGCCCCGGACGGCAAGGTCGCCCTGCCGCGCGAGGAGCTGCACCAGAAGGCGGACGAACTCGACCAGCAGATCGCGAGGCTGACGGCCCTGAGCGACACCCTGCGCCACGTCGCCGACTGCCCGGCCCCGTCGCACCTGGAATGCCCGACGTTTCAGCGCCTGGTCACGGTGGCGGGGCGGCGGAGGCGGGGGTAATGGTGGCTCACAACTTACCCATCGATTGTCCCCTCGCCGACCCGCCCCACATACTCCTTCCATGAACCACGCCCCGCCCCTGCCCGCCCTGCCGCCCGCCTTTCAGGCGTGGTTCGCGGCCAAGGGATGGGCGGCGCATCCCCACCAGCTTGAGATGCTCGCCGCCGCTCGGGCCGGGCAGTCGGCGTTGCTGATCGCGCCGACCGGCGGGGGCAAGACGCTGGCCGGGTTTCTCGCCTCGCTGGTCGAGCTCTCGGAAGACCCGAAGGCTGGACTGCACACGCTCTACATCTCGCCGCTGAAGGCGCTGGCGGTCGATATCCACCGCAACCTCACCGCCCCGATCGAGGAGATGGGCCTCGCCGTCACTGCGGAAACCCGGACCGGCGACACCCCCGCCTCCAAGCGCCAGCGCCAGCGCCGCAAGCCGCCGCATATCCTGCTGACCACGCCGGAGAGCCTCGCCCTGCTGCTGTCCTATCCGGATGCGGGCGAGATCTTCGCCGGTCTGCGCTGCGTGGTGGTGGACGAGCTGCACGCGCTGGCCGGCACCAAGCGGGGCGAGCTGCTGGCCCTGGCGCTGGCGCGGCTCGGCACCCTGGCGCCCGAGGCACGGCGGGTCGGGCTGTCGGCCACCGTCGCCCATCCGGCGGCGCTGGAGGCCTATCTGTCCAAGTCCGGCCGCTCGCCGGCAGATGACGTCACCGTTGTGCGCGGCGGCGAGGCGGCGCAGGCGGAGGTGAAGATCCTTCTCCCTGGCGGCGAGAAACCCGGGGAGAAGGATAAGGACCGGCTGCCCTGGTCCGGGCATATGGGGCTCTACGCCATCGACCGGATCTACGCGGCGATCCAGGCGCACAAGACCACCCTGGTCTTCGTCAACACCCGCGCCCAGGCCGAGCTGATCTTCCAGGCCCTGTGGCATGCCAACGAGGACCACCTGCCCATCGCCCTGCACCACGGCAGCCTGGCGGCCGAGCAGCGGCGCAAGGTGGAGGCGGTGATGGCCAAGGGAGGCCTGCGCGCCGTGGTCGCCACCTCCTCGCTCGATCTCGGCATCGACTGGGCCGCCGTCGATCTGGTGCTGCAGGTCGGGGCACCCAAGGGCACTTCGCGGCTACTGCAGCGCATCGGCCGGGCCAACCACCGGCTGGACGAACCGTCCCGTGCCCTGCTGGTGCCCGCCAACCGGTTCGAGGTGCTGGAATGCAAGGCAGCGCTCGACGCCATGCGGGCGGGCGAGCTGGACGGCGACCCGCCGCGGCCCGGCGGGCTCGACGTGCTGGCCCAGCATGTGCTCGGCACCGCCTGCGCGGCGCCGTTCGATCCGGCGGATCTCTATGCCGAGGTGATCACCGCCTCGCCCTATGCCGATCTGGACCGGGAGACCTTCGACGCGGTGGTGGAGTTCGTGCGCACCGGCGGCTACGCGCTGAAGGTCTATGACCGGTTCCAGCGCATCCGCCCCAATGCCGAGGGGCGGCTCGAGGTGGCGGACAAGCGGGTCGCCCAGTCCTACCGCATGAATGTCGGCACCATCGTCGAGGCGGTGACCGTCAAGGTGCGGATGGGCCGCGGCCGCATCCTGGGCGAGATCGAGGAGTATTTCGTCCAGTGGCTCCGCCCGGGCGATACGTTCCTGTTCGCCGGCCGGCTGCTGACCTTCCAGGGCATGCGCGAGAACTTCGTCGACTGTTCCCCCGGCGGCGAGGGCGAGCCCGCCGTGCCGGCCTATATGGGCGGCAAGCTGCCGCTGACCACCCAGCTCGCCCACCGGGTCCGGGGCATGCTGGAGGACAGCGCCTCCTGGCCGACCCTGCCGGGCCCGGTGGAGGAATGGCTGGAGCTGCAGCGCTGGCGCTCGGTCCTGCCCAGGGCGGACAGCCTGCTGGTGGAGAGCTTCCCCCGGGCCGACCGGGAATACCTGGTCGCCTATACCTTCGCCGGACGCAACGCCCACCAGACGCTCGGCATGCTGCTGACGCGGCGTATGGAGCGGATGGGGCTCGGGCCGCTCGGCTTCGTCGCCACCGACTACGTGATCGCCGTGTGGTCGGTGAAGCCCTGCGAGGACATGGATACCCTGTTCGACCAGGACATGCTGGGCGACGACCTGGAGGAGTGGATGGCGGAGTCGTCGCTGCTGAAGCGCACCTTCCGCAACGTCGCTGTCATCGCCGGGCTGATCGAGCGAAAGCTACCGGGACACGAGAAGACCGGCCGTCAGGTGACGTTCAACGCCGACCTGATCTACGATGTCCTGCGCAAGCACCAGCCGGACCACATCCTGCTGCAGGCGACGCGGGAGGATGCGGCGCGCGGGCTGACCGACATCCGCCGGCTGTCCGACCTGCTGGTCAGCGTGCAGGGCAGGATCGTCCACCGGCGGCTCGACCGGGTGTCGCCGCTTGCGGTGCCGATCCTGCTGGAGGTCGGCAAGGAGCAGGTCGCCGGCGGGGCGATCGAGGCGCTGATGGACGATTTCGCCGAAACCCTCATCGAGGAGGCGATCGGCGGCGACATGCAGGGCAGCCTGCAGATTTAGGGGGAAACACCGTGTCCGTCATGAAGCTGCGGCCGGCCGGCGAGGCTGACATCCAGACCCTGGCGGTGCTGAACCGGCAGCTTCTCGACGACGAGGGCCACCCGGCGCCGGTTGGGCTGTCGAAGCTGGCGGAGCGCCACCGCGACTGGCTCGGCACGGACGAATGGAGCCAGGACATCGTCGAGGTCGACGGGCATGTGGTCGGCTACGTGGTGCACGGTCTCAACCCATACCCGCTGGACCCGCAGGTCCCGGAGCGTTTCATCCGCCAGTTCTGCATCGACCGCGCCTATCGCCGGCACGGGCTCGGCCGGGATGCGTTCGAGCTGTTCATGGAGCTGCGGCTGGAGCCGGGCGGCCGGGTCACCCTGGACGTGCTGGAGAGCAACCCGGCCGGTCAGGCGTTCTGGGAGGCGGTCGGCTGCCGGCCGTTCTTCCACCGGCTGGAGGCGTTTCGGCCCCAGGGGTAGCGGCCGGGCCAGGTCGGCGATCGCCAGGCCGGCGATCGTCAGGCCGGGCTCGACAGCTTCATCAGCACGATGCCGGCGACAATCAGCAACGCCGCCGCGACCCGCAGCACGCTCACGGCCTCGCCCAGGAAGGCGACGCCGACGATAAAGGCGCCGACCGCGCCGATCCCGGTCCAGACCATGTAGGCGGTGCCGAGCGGCAGGGATCGCATCGCCCAGGCGAGCAGGCCGAAACTGGCCAGCATGGCGGCGAGGGTGACGACGGACGGGCCGAGCCGGGTGAACCCGGCCGACTGCTTCATGGAAAAGGCCCAGACGATCTCGAACAGGCCGGCGACGGTAAGAACGATCCACGGCATGGCAGCCTCCTTTCGGTGGACTGCCGGGCCGTCCCGGACTTCTACCCTCGGCGGGGGAGGACGTGGCCTCGCACCGGCGGATATACCGCGTGGGGTGGGGAGTTCAAGAGGTGGTGGTTCGCAATCTCCCCTCCACTCACTCCCCGGATCTATTCCAGGGCGAGACCCACGTTCGCGTGAACCTTCACGGATCGCGCCAGCGGACGCCTTGCCCCGGCACAAGGCCGGGGAGTGATTCGAGGTGGATGGGATCGAGCAGTCGGATCGGAGCTTCGATCGATCTCTCCGCCCTCACTCACCCCTCTCCACACTCCCCGGATTCATTCCGGGGCGAGACCGAAGCTCGCGTGAACCTGTGGAAACTCGCGCCAGCGGACGCCTTGCCCCGGAACAGGTCCGGGGAGTGAGAAGTGGGAGAAAGAGCGGGAGCCCCTACTCCGCCGCCACCTCGACGCTGACCGAGCCGATGCCGGGGACCGTCACCGTGGCGGTCTCGCCGGCCTCGGCCGGGATCACGCCTACCCAGGAGCCGGTGATGATCACGTCGCCCTTCTTCAGGCCGCGGGCCGCCATCTCCGGGCCCCAGCCGGCCATGTGGTTGGCCAGCCAGGTCGGCAGCCGGTTCATGTCCTGGCCGGGATAGTTCGCCCCCGGCACCTCCACATGCACCGTGCCCATCTCGAAGATCACCTTCAGGTCTTCCACAGCGACGCCGGTCGCCTTGCGGCCGACGGCGGAGACCACCGTGCCGCCATTCGCCTGGAAGTCGGCCATCGCGGCCAGCGGCGGGATGTCCGGCCAGTCGGCGAGGCGCGGCTCGACGATCTCGATGGCGGCGGCGAGGCCCTCCATCGCGTCCAGCACCTCGTCCTGGCTGAGGCCGTGGTCGCAGGCCAGGTCGCGGCCGACCACCATCGCCACTTCGGCCTCCAGCCAGAGCGGACGGGTACCGGTCGACACGATGCGGGTGTGGTCGCGGAACACCGTGCCGGTGGCGAGCGGTGCGGCCGTCGGCTCGCCCGTGCGGCCCGAGGCACCGACCTTGAAGCCGGCGACGCCGAGACCGAGGCCGCCCAGCGTCGCGACCTGGTCGGCGAAGGCGGCGGCGCGGTCGGCGGGAATCTCGGCGGGCAGCGCGATCCGGGTTGCGGTCTTGCGGGCGCCGATCATCGCGGCGGCGAACGGGCTGGTCATCGTCTTCTCCTCCCCTGTGACGCCAAAGGCGTCTTATCAAAGTCATGACGCCGGACGGCGTCCGGTTCTCGCTACGACGCCAGACGGCGCAGTTCCGACCGGCAGGCCTCCGCGTCCGCGGCGAAGTCCCCCATGATCCACCAGGCCTCGACCCGGCGCAGCAATTCTCCGACCCGAGGCCCCGGCGCGATGCCGAGCCCGGTCACGTCGCCGCCGCCCAGCGGAAAGACCGGCGGCGTCCAGGACCGGGCAGTCTGAAGGTCGTCAGCCACATCCTCGCCGGTTTCCGCCGCGCGCAGCAATCGGGCATCGATGAACGACTCGGCCCCAAGACGATAGATTGCGGCGCGGCGGGCGAGATCGTCCGCCGGCGCATTGCCGGCCGTGGCCAGGGTAGTCGCCAGCCGCTTCGCTTCGGCATTGGAAAGCCTCAGCCGCTCGGCCACCGCCTCGCCCGCGTCCGGCTCCGCCACCAGAGCGGCCAGCCGGCGCAGCGGGTCCGCCGGCAGCCCGTGATCCCGCTCCAGCCCGATCAGCGCTACCGCCCGCCCGGCATCGACCGGCCCGTCCCACAGATGCCGCGCCACGCCGGTCTCCGCCATGGTGACCAGCACGTCGGCCGCGCGGGGGGCGATCAGCAGCCGGGACAGCTCCTTCCAGATCCGCTCGCCGGACAGCCGCGCCATGCTGGGCGCCAGGGCGGCGCAGGCGGCCAGCCCCTCGGCATCGAGACCCTCGCGGCCATAGGCGGCGTGGAAGCGGAAGAAGCGGAGGATCCGCAGCACGTCCTCGCGGATCCGGGTCTCTGGATCGCCGACGAAGCGGATGCGCCGGGCCCGGGCATCGGCGAGGCCGGCGCCGGTCGGGTCGTACAGCGCGCCGTCGGCGTCGAGATAAAGGGCGTTCAGGGTGAAATCCCGGCGTGCGGCGTCCTCGGCCCAGTCGTCGGTGAAGGCGACCACGGCGCGGCGGCCGTCGGTCTCCACGTCCCGGCGCAGGGTGGTGACCTCCACCGGCTCGCGGTCGACCACGACGGTGATCGTGCCGTGCTCGATCCCGGTCGGCACCGCCTTCAGTCCGGCCGCTTCGCAGAGCTCAAGGGTCCGCCGGGGCATCGCGTCGGTGGCGATGTCGAAATCGGTCACCGGCAGGCCGAGCAGGTGGTTGCGCACCGCCCCGCCGACGAAGCGGCCCCGGTGCCCGCCCCCGGCCAGCACCGACAGCACGGCCGATGCCGCCGGATGGCGCATCCACTCGGCGACGGCGATGGTCTCGGCCGGTTTCATGGGCCCGGTCTCATCGGTTGGCGCTCAGCGTGCCGGGGCGGCGTGCATGACGTCGGACAGGTTCACCAGCATGCCGGCCGTCGCCCCCCAGATGTAATAATGCTCGTAGGGCAGCACGAAGAAATGCCGGGTGGCACCCTGCCAGGTCCGGCTGTGCCGCTCCTGGTTGGCGCGGTCGAGCAGGAAGGACAGCGGCACCTCGAAGATCTCCGCCACCTCCACCGGGCAGGCGGTGAGGTCCAGCGGCGGCTTCAGGAAGCCGATGATCGGGGTCACCGAATAGCCGGTGCGGGTGACGTAGGTGTCGAGCCGGCCGACGATCTCGACCTGGCCGCGGTCCAGGCCGATCTCCTCCTCGCTCTCGCGCAGGGCGGTGTCGATGTGGCTCGCGTCGTCCTCTTCGACCCGGCCGCCGGGGAAACTGATCTGGCCCTTGTGCACCGGCAGATCGTCGGAGCGCCGGGTCAGCAGGATCGTCAGGTGCCCGTCGCGCTGCACCACCGGCACCAGCACCGCGGCCTGGCGCGGGTCGCGCGGCACCTCCATGCCCGGGTTCAGGTCGTGGTCGCCGCGATAGTGGATGATCGGGGACACCGCATGGGGCAGGCCGTCGGTCAGCCGCCCCTTGGCCGCGCCCAGGAACTGGCGGCGGAACGCCTCATGGCTATCGGGAATATCCAGTTGTGCTGCGTCGCTCACTCGGCCCTGCCCAGAGGAAAGAACTCCCCCCCACTCCATACACCGAGATCGGGCGAGCCGTCCCCGCGCTCCACCGCCATCTCGGCCAGCCGGTAGTAGGTCGCCCGGTTGATCAGCGCTTCCAGCCCGTCGCGCACCATCACATAGGGGGCCGGCTCGCCGGTCTCGCGGTCGATATCGAGACGAATCGGATGCTCCGGCCCGGCGACCACGGTTTCGTCAAGATTGGTGCGGAAAGTCAGGCTGGCTTCCGGTCCGGCGGACTCGCCATCCGGCGTCAGGTCGACGTCGACGGCGACGAAGGGCGCATCGTCCACATGGATGATCCCGCGTTCGACCGGGGTGACGAGCCAGTACCGGCCCTCGTCGTCGCGGCGCAGGACGGTGGCGAACAGTTTGACGAGAGGCAGGCGTTGGATCGGCGAGTTCAGATAGTACCAGGTCCCGTCCCGGCCGATGCGGAGCCCGAATTCGCGGGGCCGGTCGGAACCGGCCGTGTCGGAAACCGTGTCCGTGCCGCTACACGTTTCGTTGTGATCGTCGGAAGGCCCCTTGTGCGCAGCCCCGGTCACGCTACGCTCAATATCATGGATGGACCGAACGCTGTCTTGCCCCATGTCTCTCATGTCCGCTTCTGGCGTGCATCGACCCGGCCGCGTTCGTCGTTGATCGTTCCAGACGCCGCGGCCCGGTTCGGGTCGGACGCGATCGGAAGCCGCGCCCCTGCAAAGGAAATATAGCCGCGATGAGCGATACCACCACCCTTGACCCCCGAGCGAACGGTATTCCCAAGGACGGCGCCGCCTTCATCCGGGAGATCGAAACGCTCGCCGACACCCTCACCACCGTGCGCGGCGGCGTGGGCAAGATCATCTTCGGCCAGCAGGATGTGGTCGACCAGACGCTGGTCACGGTCCTGGCCGGTGGGCACGCCCTGCTGATCGGCGTGCCGGGGCTCGCCAAGACCCGGCTGGTCGAGACGCTCGGCATCGTCCTCGGTCTCGACGACAAGCGCATCCAGTGCACGCCGGACCTGATGCCCTCGGACATCTTGGGCTCGGAAATCCTGGACGAGGACGCCAGCGGCAAGCGCAGCTTCCGCTTCGTCGAGGGGCCGGTCTTCGCCCAGCTTCTGATGGCGGACGAGATCAACCGCGCCAGCCCGCGCACCCAGTCGGCCCTGCTCCAGGCGATGCAGGAGCACAGCATCTCCGTCGCCGGACAGACCCACGCGCTGCCCAGCCCGTTCCACGTGCTGGCGACCCAGAACCCGCTGGAGCAGGAGGGGACCTACCCCCTGCCGGAAGCCCAGCTCGACCGTTTCCTGCTGCAGGTCAGCGTCGGCTATCCGGACATCGATGCCGAGCGGGCGATGCTGCTGGCGACGACCGGGGCGGACGAGGACAAGCCGAAGCAGGTGCTGAGTGCGGCCGACCTGCTGCGGGCCCAGAAGCTCCTGCGCTACCTGCCGGTGGGCGAGAGCCTGGTGGAGGCGATCCTCGGCATCGTGCGCTCGGGCCGTCCCGACAGCAGCGAGATCGAGGCGGTGCGCCGTCACGTCTCCTGGGGACCGGGACCGCGGGCCAGCCAGGCGCTCATGCTGGCGATCCGCGCCCGCGCGGTGCTGGACGGCCGGCTTGCGCCGTCGATCGACGACGTGCTGGAACTGGCCTATCCGGTGCTGCGTCACCGCATGGCTCTCAATTTCGCCGCCCGGGCCGAGGGGGTGTCGCTGGACTCTGTGATCGACAGTCTCTGCGCCCCCTACCGCTGACGGAGCCTTGATGCGTCAACAGGCCCAGGACCTCGCTGCGACCCTTCCCCCGCTTCTGGTGGCGGCGCAGCGCGTGGCCCAGACGGTCGCGCCCGGCGCTCACGGGCGACGGCGGGCCGGGCTCGGCGACGATTTCTGGCAGTTCCGGCCGTATCAGCCGTTCGACTCTGTGCGCAGCATCGACTGGCGCCGCTCGGCCATGGGACAGACCACCTTCGTGCGGGAACGCGAGCAGTCGACGGCGCAGACCGTCTACCTCTGGCGCGACGCCTCGCCCTCCATGCGCTGGCGCTACGGCCGCAACCTGCCGGAAAAACGCGAACGGGCGGCCCTACTCACCATGGCGCTCGCCGTCCTGCTGATCGAGGCGGGTGAGCGGGTCGGGCTGGTCGGCGAGCAGATCTCGCCGCGCAACGGCCGCCCGGCGCTGGAGCCGTTGGCCGCCCTGCTCTCGGTGACCTCCGACGCCGCCGGATCGCTGCCGGTCTACGAGCCGCTGCCCCGCCATGCGAGCGCCGTGCTGATCGGCGACCTGTTCGATCCCCTGAGCGAGATCGACGACCTGGTGAAGCGCTGGTCGGCCGAAGGCATCCGCGGGCACATCCTGCAGGTGACCGACCCGGCCGAGGAGAGCTTCCCGTTCCGCGGCCGGGTCCGGTTCGAAGGGCTGGAGCACGAGCTGCCGCAGCTGCTGGGCCGAGCCGAGCGGGTGGCCGACGACTATGCCGGCCGCTTCGCCGCCCACCGGGCCGGTCTGGAGGAGATCGCCCGCCGCGCCGGCTGGAGTTTCGCCACCCACACCACCGACCGACCGGCGGAGGCGGCGCTGCTCGCGCTCTACGCCGTGATCGCCCAGCGGCCGGACTGAGGGGAGTGCCGCGATGCTGACCCTCGGCCCCCTTGCCTTCGCCGTTCCCTGGGCGCTGGCCGCCCTCGCCGCCCTGCCGATCCTGTGGTGGCTGCTGCGGGTGATCCCGCCGGCGCCCAAACGGATCAGCTTCCCGGCGATCCGACTGCTGGAAGGGCTGAAGCCGGAGGAGGACACGCCGCATTCCACGCCCTGGTGGCTGCTGCTGCTGCGTCTGCTGATCGCCGCGCTGGTGATCCTGGCGATCGCCCGGCCGCTGATCCCCTCGGGCACCGCGATCCCCGCCGGCGGACCGATCCTGCTGGTGTTCGACGACGGCTGGTCCTCGGCCCGGGACTTCGAGGCGCGGCGCGACCGCGCCCTGCGCATCCTCGATCAGGCCGAGCGCGAGAACCGCGCCGTCGCCCTGCTGACCACCGCGGACCCGCTGCCCGGCCAGCGCCGCGAGATCGACCTGTCCCCCGCCGGCGCCCTGCGCTCGACCCTCGGCGCGCTGCAGCCGAAGCCCTGGGGCCGCGGCCTGGAGGCGGTCGGCGCGGTGCTCGATGGCGCCAGCCTGGCGCCGGACACCACCGTGGTCTGGCTGCGCGAGGCGATCGAAGCGCCGGGGGCGGAGGCCTTCGGTGCGCGGCTGGCGCAGATCGGCCCGGTGGTGGTGATCGACAGCGCCGATACCGGCCCGGTCTGGCTCGACGACCCCGATCCGGCCGAGCTGGCCCTGACGGCCGAGCTACGCCGCGGCACCGGTGTGGGCGAGCGGACCGTCGGTGTCCGCGCCATTGCCGAGGACGGCCGCGTGCTGACGCGCCAGAGCGCCCGCTTCGAGCCCGACGCCGACCAGCTCACGGTCGTGGTCGATCTGCCGACCGAACTGCGCAACGACGTCGCCCGGCTGGAGGTCGAGGACGAGAACACCGCCGCCTCGGTGTTCCTGATGGACGAGCGCTACAAGCGCCGCCCCGTCGGCCTGGTGTCGGCCCGCGATTTCGAGGGGTCGCAGCCGCTGCTCGACGACCTGTACTACCTGGATCGCGCGCTCGATCCCTTCACCGAGGTGCGGCGGGGCGACATCAACACGCTGCTGGAGCGCGACCTGGCGGTGATGGTCCTGGCCGATGCCGGCGGGCTCACCTTCGAGCAGCGCGAGCGGCTGGAGGGCTTCCTGGAGGCCGGCGGCGTGGTGCTGCGCTTTGCCGGCGAGCGGCTCGCCGCCTCCGGCGCCGACGAAGGCGCCGACACCCTGCTGCCGGTGCGGGTGCGCCGGGGCGACCGCACCCTGGGCGGCGCGCTGTCCTGGTCGCGGCCGGAACCGCTGGCCCCGTTCGATGCCGACAGCCCGTTCGCCGGTCTGGACGTGCCGGACGATGTGACCGTATCCCGCCAGGTCCTGGCCGAGCCGTCGATCGACCTCGGCGAGCGGACCTGGGCCCGGCTGCTCGACGGCACGCCGATCGTGACGGCCGAACGCCGGGGCGAAGGCTGGCTGATCCTGGTGCACACCACGGCCAACGCGGATTGGAGCAACCTGCCGCTGTCCGGCCTGTTCGTCGGCATGCTGCGCCGGATCGTGGCGCTGAGTCAGGGCATCGGCGGATCGAACGAGCGGGCGATGCCGCCCTACGCGCTGCTGGACGGGTTCGGTAGGCTCGGCGGACCGGTTTCCGGAACCGAGCCCCTGCCCTCGGCGGCGGCGCGCGCCGAGCTGGGCATGCCGCCGATCGGGCCGCGCCACCCGCCGGGCTTCTACGGCGACGAGAGCGCCCGCGAGGCGCTGAACCTCGGACCGTCCCTGGACGGGGCGGTGCTGGCCTCGGGCGTGCCGGACGGGGCGGTCACCCAGCCGCTCGAGGCCGGTCGCGACACGGAGTTGCAGGGCTGGGCGCTCGCCCTGGCACTGCTGCTGGCCATCGTCGACACCCTGATCGGCCTCGCCCTGCGCGGACTGCTGACCGGCCGCTTCCTCGCCGCCGGCGGACGCGGTGCCGCCGGCCTCCTGCTCGCCGCCGCCCTGCTCGCCCCGGGCAGCGGTCAGGCGCAGCAGACGCCGCAGCCGGCCGACCCGGAAGCCTTCGCCCTGCAGGCCGCGGCCGAGATGCGGCTGGCCTATGTGCTGACCGGGGACACCTGGATCGACGGCATCAGCCATGACGGGCTGGCCGGTCTCAGCGACGAGTTGACCCGGCGCACGGCGGTCGAGCCGGCGCCGCCCTTCGGCGTCGATGTCGAGAGCGACGAGCTCGCCTTCTTCCCGATGCTCTACTGGCCGATCACCCGCGAACAGCCCGAGCTGTCAGGGGCCGCAGTGGCGCGGGTGAACGAGTACATGCGCAACGGCGGCATCATCATCTTCGACACCCGCGACCATTATGAGGTCACCGTGCCCGGCACGGCGGGCGGCTCCGGCCTGCGCCGGCTGGCCCAGCTCAGCCAGAGTCTCGACATCCCGCCCCTCGCCCCGGCCTCGGCGGACCACGTGCTGACCCGGGCGTTCTATCTGCTGGACGAGTTTCCCGGCCGCTATGTCGGAGGCACGGTCTGGCTGGAGGACGAGCGGGTGCGCTCGTCGGATACCGAGGTCTCGCCGGTGATGGTCGGCAGCCACGACTGGGCCGGCGCCTGGGCGCGCGACCAGCAGGGCCGCCCCCGCTTCCCCGTCGTGCCCGGCGGCGAGTTGCAGCGCGAGATGGCGACCCGGTTCGGCATCAACCTCGTGATGTACGCCCTGACCGGCAACTACAAGGCGGATCAGGTTCACGTGCCGTCCATCCTGGAACGGCTGGGTCAGTGAGGCGGATGCGATGATCGCGGATTCCTTCTCCGTCAGTTTCGCCCCGCTGGTGCCCTGGGCGCTGGTGATCGGCCTCGGCGCCCTGGCGCTGCTGGTCCTGGCGCTGGGCTGGATCCGCGGCGCCAACGGGATCGTCTGGCGGACCGCCGCCCTTGCCGCGCTGACCCTCGCGCTCTCCAATCCGACCCTGATCGCCGAACGCCGGGAGCCGCGCGAGGACGTGGTGGTCGTCGCCGTCGACCGCACCACCAGCCAGTCGATCGGCGCGCGGGCCGACCGAACGGACGCCGCGGTCCGCGCCCTGGAGGAACGGCTCGCCCGCCTGCCGGCGCTGCGGGTCAAGCAGGTCGAGGTGCGCGACGGCGGCATCGGCGAGACGACGGAGGGCACCCGGCTGGGCGCCGCCGTCCGCGAGGCGCTGAGCGACGTGCCGGAAGGCCGGGTGGCCGGGGTGATCGCCGTCACCGACGGCCAAGTCCATGACGCCGAACGCCTGGCCGACCTCGCCGACGCCCCGCTACACGTGCTGCTCACCGGCGACCAGGGGGAGCAGGATCGCCGCCTGCGCGTCGTCCAGGCGCCGAGCTTCGGCATGGTCGGCAAGACCGTCACCCTCACGGTCGAGGTCGTCGACCCCGCCACCGCCCAGGGCGAGCCCGTGGCGCTGCGCCTCTCCATCGACGGCGAGCCCGGACCGGACCTGCCCATCCCGGCGAACACCCGCCATGAGATCGAGCTGCCGATCGACCATGCCGGCCAGACCGTGGTCGAGCTGTCGGTCGAACCCGGCCCGGCCGAGCTGACCCTGGAGAACAACCGGGCCGTGGTCGGCGTCGGCGGCGTGCGCGACCGGCTGCGGGTGCTGCTGGTCTCCGGCGCGCCCCATGCGGGCGAGCGCACGTGGCGCGACATCCTGAAATCCGACCCCTCGGTGGACCTCGTCCATTTCACCATCCTGCGGCCGCCCGAGAAGCAGGACGGCACGCCGATCCGAGAACTGTCGCTGATCGCCTTCCCGTTCCGCGAACTGTTCGAGCTCAAGCTAAACGAGTTCGACCTGATCATCTTCGACCGGTACCGCCGCCGGGGCGTGCTGCCGCGCCTGTATCTGAAGAACATCGCCGACTATGTCCGCGACGGCGGCGCCCTGCTGGAAGCCTCCGGTCCAACCTTCGCCGGCCGGCTCAGCCTGGCACGCACCCCGCTCGGCGAGGTCCTGCCGGTCAATCCGACCGGCGGGGTGATCGAACGGGGCTTCAAGCCGCGGGTCACCGATATCGGCCAGCGCCATCCGGTCACCAGCGCGCTGGCCGGCGCCAATTCCGGCCCGTCCACCGAGCCGGTCTGGGGCCGCTGGTTCCGGCAGATCGACGGCCAGGGCACCAACGGCAACGCGGTCATGAGCGGCATCGACGGCCGGCCGCTGCTGGTCCTGGACCGGGTCGGCGAAGGCCGCGTGGCGCATCTGCTCTCCGACCAGATCTGGCTGTGGAGCCGCGGCTTCGAGGGCGGCGGCCCCCAGGCCGAGGTGCTGCGCCGCACTGCCCACTGGCTGATGGAGGAGCCGGATCTGGAGGAGGACGACCTGCGGGCGATCTCGCGCGGCCGGTCGATCGAGGTCGAGCGCCGGACGCTGGGCGACACCGTTCCCCCGGTCCGGGTGACCGGGCCGGACGGCAGCGAGGTCACCCTCGATCTGGAGGTCACCCAGCCCGGACGGGCGCGCGGGACGCTCGAGGTGGAGCGCCCCGGGCTCTACCGGCTCAGCGACGGCGAACAGGACGCGCTGGTCGCCGTCGGCGCGCTCAACCCGGTCGAGTTCGCCGAGGTCGCCACCACCGACGCCAAGCTGGGTCCGCTGGCGGAGGCAAGCGGCGGCTCCGTCACCTGGCTCGCCGAGGCCGGCACCCCGTCGCTGCGCCGGGTGTCGCCCGGCCGAACCGCGTCGGGACGCGGGTGGATCGGCCTGCGGGAGAACGGCGACTACGTGGTCGCCGGGGTCTCGCTGCTGCCCGCCATGCCGGCAGCGCTGGCCCTGATCCTGGTGCTCGGCACCCTGATCCTGGCCTGGCGACGCGAGGGCGACTGAGGGAAACCACGCCCAAGGTAACCACGCACACAATCAAATAAGTGAATACTCATTCAGAACAATTCGCACAATTCTGATCACAATTTTGACGTGACGGCTGCATACGTGCGTTGCGATAGTCCTGCATGGTCCGAGGGAGGGAGCATGCAATGGACGGAATCTTTGACCATTGGATAGACCAATCCGGCAGAACGCTGTCTCTGAGTAACATTATACGCGATAAGACTGGCGAACAGGCGATCTGGTATGCCCTCAAAGACTTGGGCTATGCCGCCGTCGCCTGGGACGAGAACGGCGTACGGGTGCGGCTCGCCGCCGACGGGGTCGATCCCGGCACCGTGGACGGGCTGATGATGGCGCTGAAGGCCGTGCGGCGCCCGGTGGTGCTCGAGGTCTGGGACGGCGCCGACTGGCAGCGCCGGGATTATGCCGACGGGGCGAAGTTCGCCAACGACGTCTTCCTGGCGATCGATACCGCCGACTGAACGGCCCACCGGCTATGCGCCGCCCCCCTCAGCGGCGCCGTCACCGAACACCGACACCGAGAAATCGATGAAGGCCCGCACCTTCGCCGCCAGCGGCCGGCCCGCCGGGTAGATCGCGTAGATCCCCACATCGGCCTTGCGGTAGTCCGGCAGGATCTCCTCGAGCCGCCCCTCGCGGACCGCCTCGCTGATGATGAAGTCCGGCATCTGCACCACGCCGAGCCCCTGTTCCGCCGCGGCCGCCAGGGCGGTTCCGTTGTTCGACATCAGCCGCGGCTTGAACTTGTGGCGGACATGGCCGGACGGCCCGTCGAAGGTCCAGACCCCGCCGCCGTTCAGGTAGCTGTAGCCCAGACAGTCATGGCCGGAGAGGTCGGCGGGAACGCTCGGCCGGCCGCGCCGGTCGAGATAGGAGGGTGCGGCGGCGGTCAGTCCGCGCACGGATCCGAGCCGGCGCGCCATCATGCTTGAATCCGCCAGCACGCCGATCCGCAGGGCGACGTCGTAGCCCTCCTCCACCAGATCGACCCGGCGGTCGTTCAGCACCAGGTCGATCGACAGGTCGGGGCAGCCGGCCAGGAACCGGGCCAACTCCGGCGCAAGCTCGGTCTGGCCGAAGGACACCCCGGCACTGACCCGCAGCAGGCCGGACGGGGTGTCGCGATGCGCGCCCACCTCGGCCTCCGCCGCTTCAAACTCGGCGACCGCGCGGCGGCTGTGCTCCAGCACCCGCTCCCCGGCCTCGGTGAGGCTGATCCGCCGGGTGGTGCGGTTCAGCAGCCGGGTGCCGAACCGGTCCTCCAGCCGGGACACCTGCTTGGACACCGCCGACTTGGAGATCCCCAGGCTTTCCGCCGCCCGCGAAAACCCGCCGGTCTCCGCCACCCGGGCGAAAACCGCCATCGCCGTCAAATGATCGAACATGGCCGCCTCATTGTCCTCATCTGGAAACAATACGTTGCCGCATATCCTATTTTATATCGATCTGGAGAACACCAAGTATACCGCCGACGGATCATTGAGACGCCGGCCGCCCCGATGCGACGGACGACGGCGCGAAGGAGAGAGTGAATGACCAAGGTTCTGGTGCTGTACTATTCGAGCTACGGCCATATCGAGACGATGGCCGGCGCGGTCGCCAAGGGCGCGAGCAGCGTGCCCGGGGTGGAAGTGACCGTGAAGCGGGTGCCGGAGCTGATGCCGGAAGACGTCGCCAAGAAGGCCGGCGTCAAGCTCGACCAGGACGCGCCGATCGCCAAGCCGGAAGAGCTGGAGAACTACGACGCCATCATCTTCGGCACGCCGACCCGGTTCGGCAACATGGCGTCGCAGATGCGCAACTTCCTCGACCAGACCGGCGGACTGTGGGCCCAGGGCAAGCTGGTCGGCAAGGTCGGCAGCGTGTTCGTGTCGACGGCGACGGGCGGCGGCAACGAGACCACCGCCACGTCGTTCCACACCACCCTGCTGCACCATGGCATGGTGATCGTCGGCCTGCCCTACGCCGCCAAGGAACTGCTGAACATCGACGAGTTCCGCGGCGGATCGCCCTACGGCGCCGGCACCATCGCCGGTCCGGACGGCAGCCGCCAGCCGTCGGCCAACGAACTGGCCATGGCGGAGTTCCAGGGCGCCCATGTCGCGAAGATCGCGGCGGGCGTCAGCGCCGGGCTGAAGAGCCAGGCGTAATCCCGCGCCGCGCTGACAGACAGGCGGCGCTTCACCCGCGCCGTGCTGTCGTCAGGCGGCGTGAGCCAGGAGGCTACAATGATCGACGTGCGTCCTTTCGAGTCGCTGGGCAAGTTCCGGATCGACTGGCTGAATGCCAGGCATCACTTCAGCTTCGGCCATTATGTCGACCCCAAGCGCATGGGCTTCGGCGCCCTGCGCGTGTGGAACGACGACACGATCGAGCCGGACAGCGGGTTCGATCCGCATCCGCACCGCGACATGGAGATCATCACCTATGTCCGCAAAGGGGCGATCACCCACCTGGACCGGCTGGGCAACGAGGGCCGTACCGAAGCCGGCGACGTGCAGGTGATGTCGGCCGGAACCGGTATCGTCCATGCCGAGTACAACAAGGAGCCGGGCCAGACCCAGATCTTCCAGATCTGGATCGAACCCTCGGGGCGCGGTTTCGAGCCGCGCTGGGACGCCCGCCAGTTCCCGAAGGGCGACCGCTCGGGCGACCTGGTCGTTCTGGCCTCCGGACGGCCGCAGGACGCCGATAACGGCGCGCTCAGCATCAACCAGGATGCCGCCGTGCTCGGCGCCACCATCAAGGCCGGACAAAGCGTCACCCACGCGCTGGGAACGGGCCGCAAGGCCTACCTGGTGGCCGCGGTCGGCGCGATCGAGGTCAACGGTGTCGCCGCCAAGGCGCGCGACGGCGTGGCGATCGCCGAGGTGGACAGCGTCGAGATCACCGCGACCGAGGATGCGGAGATCGTCCTGGTCGACGTGCCCTGATCGGACGGGCTTCGAGCCACGGGCGCAGACCCGGCGCTCGGACCCGATCAACCAAGTGCAGCGGGGCGGTCCAACCGCCCCGTTTTCTGTTGGCGGTTCAACCGACCGGACCCGACGGGCCCTCCTCGCCCGCCATCCGCATCCAGGTCGAGACGATGATCCCGGCATCCTCCGACGCGAAGCGCAGTCGCGTGCCGCCGCTCTCGTGGCCGAGGATCTCTCCGTCCAGGCTCATCCCCGTGGCCGGGTCGCGCACGGTGACGACCGCCCCCAGCGGCGCCTCCACCGCCGGCAGCACCCGCATGCCGCCGGCCGAGACGTTCTCGACCCGGCAGTCGGACGCGACGCCGTTGACGATGACTTCTAGCCCCGAGCTGACCGGATAGCGCTCATTTCGACGGCGATCACCCGCCACAGGCATTGATTTCGAAAGTTTTCCACGTATCCATGTGACAATCGACATCTTACCCTCCAACATCACATGGTAGCGTCGGTTCAGTATTCGCGCGATGCGTGATCCGATTGCGTGATCGGCGGGTCGCGCGGCGCACCATTGTTGTTCGCCGACCGGCGGTTCTGATAGATGTTCAAATGATAAGCCGGTTTTACAAAATTTTACCGGCATTTTAGGGGGCTTGATGTCGACGGAGGCGATCGACACGGAGGGATATAGCGCCGAGGACAAGGATGCGCTGCACATCCTACCCCTCGCGATCATCCCTCTGCGCACCCCCGGCATGCGCCGCACCCGGCTGGTGAAGAACGCCCGGCTCGACACGGTGGTCGAGCTGTTCAAGGACAACCGCGCCGGCTCCGGCCAGATCGACATCCGCGCGCTCGGCGACTATTTCGACACCTCGGCCCCGACCTTCGAGGAGGACCGCACGATCGTCGAAGTGCTGTCCCAGGAGCCCAGCTTCGACGTCTATTCCCTGCGTCTGGCCCTGCGGTCGCACAACATCAAGGTCGACGAGGCCCAGCATCTCCGCCTTTCGCCGCAGACCCAGGAGAAGCTGACCGAATACATGCGGGTGTTCACCCGGCCGCTGATCCAGAAGGTCTTCGGCAGCGATACCAAGGACGTCTCTTCGGCCGCCGAGATCTTCGAGATGTTCCGCGGCGTCGATCGCGACGTGGCGATGAAGCGGATCAAGTCGATTTCCGAGGCGCTGGGCATCGAGGTCGACCAGATCCCGGGGTTTCTGGAGGATTACGGCGACATCTTCCTGTCGCTCTCCTACTTCAAGCGCGCCCTGGAGGACATCCGCCCCACCTTCGAGCGGTTCAAGGCCTGGACCGACGAGGGCATCCGCAATTCCCATCTGCGGCACAACAAGGACGCGGTGCGATACTCCGACATCGTCGACGCCCAGATGGACGAGGCGATTGCCTTCACCATGCTGCGGTTCAAGGCGTTCGACGAGGCGAGCCAGGACTTCTGGAAGGACCTGTCCGAGTACCGCTACGCCCATCTGCGCCGGCTGGTGACCAGCAACCACCGCACCATCGGCGGCATCCTGTGCGCCCTGTCGGTGAAGATGATCCGCTGGCAGGAGGATTTCCCCGGCGAAAGCGGCAGCCCGAACAAGCGGGCCGACTGGCTGCTGGCCGAAATGGTTCCCGGTCTCGACAAGATCCGCCACATCCAGCGCAGCGCCCCGTCGCTCGCCCCGATCTGATCCTTCCCTCCTCCGGAGCCCCCCGCCATGCGCATTCTCGGAGACACCGCCTCGGGCAACTGCCTGAAGGTCAAGTACGCGGCCGACCACCTCGGTCTCTCCTACGACTGGACCCCTGTCGACATCATGACGGGCGGAAGCCGCACGCCGGAGTTCCTGGCCCTCAACCCCATGGGGCAGGTGCCGGTGATCGTGCTCGATGACGGCCGCGCGCTCGGCCAGTCGAACGCCATTCTGCAGTATCTGGCGGATGGGACCGACCTGCTCCCCGCCGATCCCTTCGACCGCGCCAAGGTGGCGGAATGGCTGTTCTGGGAACAGTACAGCCACGAACCCTATGTCGCGGTCTGCCGCTTCCACATGGTCTACAAGGGCGAGCCGAAGGAAACGCGGGAGCCCTGGCGCGTCCAGCGCGGCGAAGCCGCCCTCGACGCCCTGGAGACCGCGCTGACCGGGCGGGAGTTCCTGGTCGGTACCGCCCTGACCATCGCCGACATCGCGCTGCTGGCCTATACCCGGCTCGCCGAGGAGGGCGGCTTCGACCTCGCATCCCGGCCGGCGGTTGGAAACTGGATCGCGCGGTGCGAGGCTGTGCTGAACCTCGACTGACCGGATACCGCCCGATGCACGCCTCCGCCTCCCAGTCCCCCGCCGTCGCCGTTTCCGGCGTCACCCACCGCTTCGGG
Organism: Candidatus Endolissoclinum sp.; assembly: GCA_965228445.1. Classification (GTDB taxonomy): domain Bacteria; phylum Pseudomonadota; class Alphaproteobacteria; order Thalassobaculales; family Thalassobaculaceae; genus Thalassobaculum. The sequence continues at coordinate 1,979,533 of OZ245813.1, forward strand.
CCGCTCGGCGTGCTCGGCCCGCTCGACCTGAACGTGTCCACCGGCGAGTTCGTCGCCCTGGTCGGCCCGTCCGGCTGCGGCAAATCCACCCTGCTCCGCCTCGTCGCCGGCCTGGTCGCGCCGACCGGCGGCGGTATCTCGGTGGACGGTAAAGCGGTCACCGGCCCCGACCCGAAGCGGGGCATGGTGTTCCAGCAGCCGGCCCTGTTTCCCTGGCTCGACGTGGCGGCCAATGTCCGCTTCGGACTGGACGAACAGGGCGTGTCCCGGGCCGAGGGCGACCGCCGGGCCGCCGACTGGCTCGCCGCGGTCGACATCGCCGATTTCGGCAAGGCGCTGCCCGCCACCCTGTCCGGCGGCATGGCGCAACGCGCCGCCCTCGCCCGCGCCCTGGCGCCGGAACCGGACCTGCTGCTGCTGGACGAGCCGTTCGGCGCACTGGACAGCCTGACCCGCCGCGACATGCAGGCGCTGCTGGAGCGGGTTCGCCAGCGCACCTCGGCGACGGTGATCCTGGTCACCCACGACGTGGAGGAGGCGCTGTTCCTGGCCGACCGGGTGGTGGTGCTGTCGCCGCGTCCCGGCCGGGTGGTGGCCGAGGTGGCCGTGTCCTTCGACCATCCGCGCGACGACGCCCTGCGCCTGTCGCCCGCCTTCATGGAGGCGCGTGCCGCGGTGGAAGCGGCCCTGGCGTCGAGCCGGCAGCCGGCCGAGGTCAGCCGACGAGAGTCGGAACTCCTGCCCGGATGACATCCACGCACGGGTTAAAGCCGAGCCGGTAGGCGAGTTCGGCCGGCTCCTCGATGTCCCAGATGACGAAGTCGGCCGCCTTGCCGACCTCCAGCGTGCCGCGTCGCTCGCCCAGCCCGAGCGCCCGGGCGGCGTTGCGCGTCACCCCGGCCAGCGCTTCCACCGGCGTGAGACCGAACAGCACGCAGCCCATGTTCATGGTGGTCAGCAGCGAGGTGACGGGCGAGGAGCCGGGGTTGCTGTCCGTGGCCAGGGCGATCGGCACGCCGGCGTCGCGCAGCCGGGCCACCGGCGGGGCCTGGGTCTCGCCCAGCATGTAGAACGCGCCCGGCAGCAGGACCGCGACCGTGCCGGCCCGGGCCATGGCGCGCACGCCGACCGGCGACAGGTATTCCAGATGATCGGCCGACAGGGCGCCCGACGCCGCCGCCAGTTCCGCGCCGCCATAGTCGCTAAGCTGCTCGGCATGCAGCTTGACCGGCAGGTTGAACAGCTTAGCCGCCTCGAATACCCGCTCCACCTGCTCCGGCGAGAAGGCGATGCTCTCGCAGAAGGCATCGACCTGATCGACCAGCCCCTGCTCCACGGCGCCGGGCAGCACCTCGTCGCAGACGAAGTCGATGTAGGCGTCCGCGTCGCCCTCGAACTCCGCCGGCACGGCATGGGCGCCGAGGAAGGTGGTGACTACCTCGACCGGCGCCTCGCGCTCGATCGCCCGGGCGACCCGCAGCATCTTCAACTCGGTGTCCAGATCGAGGCCGTAGCCCGACTTGATCTCGACGACGGTCACGCCTTCGGCGATCAGCGGCGCCAGCCGCCGCAGGGCGGAGCGCAGGAGGTCGGCCTCGCTGGCGGCCCGCGTGGAGGCGACCGTCGCACGGATGCCGCCGCCGGCACGGGAGATATCGGCGTAGCTGACGCCCGACAGACGTTTCTCGAACTCGCCGGAGCGCTGGCCGCCATAGACCAGGTGGGTGTGGCAGTCGATCAGCGCCGGGGTGACCCAGTTCTGCTCGCCGCTGTTGCGGACGGCGGCCAGTTCCTCGATCGGCCCCGGCAGCTCACCCCGCGGACCGATCCACGCGATGCGCCCGTCCTTGACACCGATCGCCCCGTCCTCGATCCGCCCGTATTCGCCGGGCGTCGCGCAGGTGGCGATATCAATGTCGATCCAAAGCGCGTCCCACATCGTCCAGCCCCCACCTGCCGATTGCCCGCAGAGCCTATGGCGTCCGCCGAGGGCCTGCCAAGGCTTGTGATGCCGGCCCGGCGGGGCCAGGATGCGGCCGGTCCCATCCGAAACAAGGAATCCCCCATGGCGACGCCCGAATTCATCGATGCCGACACCCTGGCCGCCTGGCTGGAAGACGGCTCGGTCGACCTGATCGACGTGCGCGAGGAGGCGGAATTCGCCCAGGCCCGGATCCCCGGCTCCCGGCTGATCCCGCTGTCCGGCTTCGATCCGTCGGCGGTGGAGCTGCCGGCGGACAAGAAGGTGGTGTTCCACTGCAAGAGCGGCGTGCGCTGCGGCCATGCGGCCGACCGGATGATCGCCAGCGGCAGCGACCGGCAGTTCTACCGGCTCCAGGGCGGCATCATGGCCTGGTTCCAGTCTGGCCATCTGGTGGAACCCGGAGCCTGACCGACCATCTCTGCTAAGACCCTCAAATAAATAAACCTTTCAAGATCCGCGGGATGGGTGTAGGGATATTTCGTCGTCCCCCGCCCACGCGGTGGGGCGCGATGTCGTTTCAGCCGGCGGACACCATCGACGCACGCACTTGTCGGCCCGCCGGACCTCAGTCCTCCTTGGATCGGGCGCCTGATGCATCTCCTTCTGCCCCTCGCCGAGCTGTCGGTGATCGAGTTCCCGATTCCGGGAACGGGCGGATTGATGAGGCCGGGTCGATGACCGGGCGCATCCTGCTGTTCCTGGGCCTGGCCGCCGGGCTGATCGGCGACATCCCCGTCCGGGCGCAGCAGGACCTCGTCGCCGATCTGAGCGATCATCTGGTCGCGATCACCACCGGCTTCACCGGCGCCGACGTGCTGCTGTTCGGCGCGGTGGAGGGCGAAGGCGAGATCGTCGTCACCGTCACCGGCCCGCGCAGCGACGTCACCGTGCGGCGCCAGGAGCGCGTCGTCGGCGTCTGGGCCAACGTCGAATCGGTGACCTTCACCCATACGCCCTCGTTCTACGCCGTCGCCTCGACGGAGCCGCTGGAGAACGTCGCCAACGCCGACATCCGCCAGCGCCAGGAGATCGGCATCGAAAACCTGTTCCTGCGGCCGGACGATCCCGACGTGGATCCGGGCACCGCGGCGATCTTCCGGGCGGGGCTGATCCGCAACAAGCAGGCGGCCGGCCTGTTCTCCGAGGACGTGCTGCCGATCACCGTTCTGTCCAACCGGCTGTTCCGCACCCGCATCCATCTGCCGGCGAACGTGGTGACCGGCACCTATACCGTCGCCGTCTATTTCCTGCGCGACGGGTCGGCCGTGCACGCCCAGACCACGCCCCTGGTGGTGTCCAAGACCGGGATCGGCGCCGATATTTTCCTGTTCGCCCATGGCAGCTCCGCCGCCTATGGTGTGCTCGCGATCATCATCGCCATCGCTGCGGGTTGGCTCGCGGCATGGATCGGTCGTAAGGTCGGGTGAGCGATCGGGCTCGAGCGATCGGGCTCCGGGGGTCAGGGTCGAGCGGACATGAGCGAGACGGCGGAAGATACTCAACGCGTATTCCTCGTGGTCGTGGACGACAGCGAAGAACTGAACGTCGCGCTGCGGTTCGCCTGCCAGCGCGCCCGTCACACGGGCGGCAGGCTGGCCCTGTTCCGCAATGTCGAGCCCGTGGAATTCCAGCACTGGATGGGCGTCGGCGAACTGATGCGCGAGGAGGCGCGGCAGGAGGCCGAAGCGCTGCTCGAGCGGGTCAGCCAGCAGGTCATCGACCTCTCCGGCTCGATTCCGGTGGTCTATATCCGCGAGGGCACCGCGCGGGACGAGTTGCTGAAGCTGATCGAGGAGGAGCCGTCGATCTCGATCCTGGTGCTCGCCGCCGCCCCGAAGTCCGACAATCCCGGCCCCCTGGTCAGCCATCTGATGACCAAGGCGGCGTCGCGGCTGCGGATTCCGATCACCATCGTCCCGGGCTCGCTGACCGACGCCGAGATCGACGCGCTGACCTGACCGGGTGACCGGGCTGGGCGACCGGGCCGGGCCGTACCTTGACCGGTCCTACTGGGGGCTGCGATGCTCGCGGACCATGCTCGTCTAGCCCGGAAGAGGCAATGATCTCAAATCCTCTGGAGACCGTGAGCGAGGTCGTAGAAACCTCGCCGACCGTCTCCGATTCAGTCTCCTATACGACCTGCTACATGTGCGCCTGCCGGTGCGGGATCAAGGTCCACCTCAAGGACGGAAAGATCCGGTACATCGAGGGCAACAAGAACCACCCCGTGAACAAGGGGGTTCTGTGCGCCAAGGGGTCCGCCGGGATCATGCAGCACTACTCGCCGGCGCGGCTGTCGAAGCCGCTGAAGCGGGTCGGCCCGCGCGGCTCCGGCGAGTTCCAGGAGATCGAGTGGGAGGAGGCGCTGTCCACCGCGGCCCAGTGGCTCGGCGACGTGCGCAAGACCGATCCCCGCAAGCTGGCTTTCTTCACCGGGCGCGACCAGTCGCAGTCGCTGACCGGCTGGTGGGCGAGCCAGTTCGGCACCCCGAACCACGCCGCCCATGGCGGGTTCTGTTCGGTCAACATGGCGGCGGCCGGGTTATATACGATCGGTGGCTCGTTCTGGGAGTTCGGCGAGCCGGACTGGGAGCACACCGAATATTTCATGATGTTCGGCGTCGCCGAGGACCACGACAGCAACCCGATCAAGGCCGGACTCGGCCGGATCAAGACGCGCGGCGCCAAGTTCGTCTCGGTCAACCCGGTGAAGACCGGCTATTCCGCCATCGCCGACGAGTGGATCGGCATCCGCCCGGGCACCGACGGCCTGTTCGTCATGGCGCTGATGCACGAGCTGCTGAAGGCCCGGCGCGTCGATCTGGACTACCTGGTGCGCTACACCAACGCGCCCTGGCTGGTGATCCAGGATCCTGGGGCCGCCGATCACGGCCTGTTCGCCCGCGACGCCGACGGCCACCCGCTGTGCTTCGACAAAAAGGCCGGCGCGCTGGCCAATGCCATGCAGGCGGAGGTCGCTCCGGCGCTGGTCGGCGAGCACGTGCTGGCCGACGGCCGCAAGGCTGTGCCGGCGTTCCAGCTGCTCTACGACCGCTACACGGCCGACGAGTATGCCCCGGATGCAGTGGCCGAGCGCTGCGGCCTCGACGCCGACCGCATCCGGCGCCTCGCCGCCGAGCTGGCCCATGCCGCCTTCGAGAAGGAGGTGGTGATCGACCAGCCCTGGACCGACTGGGCCGGGCGGCGGCACGAGAAGATGATCGGCCGGCCGGTCGCCATGCACGCCATGCGCGGCATCTCCGCCCATTCCAACGGCTTCCACACCTGCCGCGCGCTGCACCTGCTGCAGCTCCTGCTGGGCTCGATCGACGCACCCGGCGGCTTCCGCTACAAGCCGCCCTTCCCGCGGCCGGTGCCGCCGCCGCTGAAGCCGGCGGGCAAGGCCGGGCAGATCGAGCCGGGCAAACCGATGGGCGGCCCGCCGCTCGGCTTCCCGACCTCGCCGGAAGACCTGCTGGTGGAGGCCGACGGCACGCCACGGCGTATCGACAAGGCCTATTCCTGGGATGCGCCGGTGGCCGCCCACGGCCTGATGCATATGGTGATCCAGAACGCCTGGGCCGGCGATCCCTACCCGATCGACGTGCTGTTCATGTACATGGCGAACATGAGCTGGAACTCGACGATGAACTCGTCGGGCACCATGAAGATGCTGACGGACAAGGATCCGGCGACCGGCGAGTACAAGATTCCGAAGATCATCTACTCCGACGCCTATGCCTCGGAGATGGTGGCCTATGCCGACCTGATCCTGCCGGACACCACCTATCTGGAGCGCTGGGACTGCATCTCGCTCCTCGACCGGCCGATCTGCGACGCCGATGGGGCGGCGGACTCGATCCGCCAGCCGGTGGTGAAGCCGGACCGCGACGTGCGGCCGTTCCAGGACGCGCTGATCGAGATCGGCGTGCGCCTCGGCCTGCCCGGCCTCACCAAGGAGGACGGCTCGCCGAAATATCCCGGCGGCTATCCCGACTACCTGGCGAACCATGAGCGCGCCCCGGGCGTCGGCCCGCTGGCCGGCTACCGCGGCGTCGACGGCAGCAAGGAGGGCAAGGGCGAGCCGAACCCGGACCAGCTCCAGCGCTATGTCGACAACCAGTGCTTCTGGCGCCACGAGTTCGCGCCGTCGGAGCGCTACTTCAAGCACGCCAACAAGGAGTATCTGGAGAAGGCGGTCTCGCTCGGGCTGATCGGCGCGGCGAACCCGATCATCCACCAGATCTATTCCGAGCCGCTGCAGACCTTCCGCCTCGCCGCCGAGGGCCATGGCAGCGTCGTCCCGCCGGAACACCATCGCGAGCGGGTGAAGACCTATTTCGACCCCCTGCCGTTCTGGTACGCCCCGTTCGAGGGCGAGGTCCTGGGCGAGGAGCTGGACCAGTTCCCGATGCACGCCATCACCCAGCGCCCGGCCGCCATGTACCATTCCTGGGGCTCGATGAACGCCTGGCTGCGGCAGATCCACGGCCTGAACAAGCTGTACATGAGCCGCCAGCGGGCCGAGCAGCTCGGCATCGGCGAGGACGACTGGGTCCACGTCACCTCCCACCACGGCCGCATCAAGGCGCAGGTCCAGCTCATGGAAGGGGTGAACCCGGACACCGTGTGGACCTGGAACGCCATCGGCAAGCGCAAAGGCTCCTGGGGGCTCGACCCGAAGGCGCCGGAGGCGACCAAGGGCTTCCTGCTGAACCACCTGATTTCCGAACTGCTGCCGCCGAAGGGTGGGGGCTATCGCTACGCCAACGCCGATCCGGTGACCGGCCAGGCCGCCTGGTACGACCTGCGGGTCCGTATCGAACGCGCCGAGGCCGACGCGCCGGGCACCGAGGCCGAACCGCGCTTCGCCCCGCTGCCGAAGCCGCCCGGCGGCAAGGCAGGTCCGGGAACGCTCCGCTACGGGAAGGAGGCCGCCGAATGACCTCGCTTCCCACCAAGGCGCCGGCGAAGAAGCTCGGCCTCGTCATCGACCTGGACATCTGCGTGGGCTGTCACGCCTGCGCGGTGAACTGCAAGGAATGGAACACCAGCGGCCATTCCGCCCCGCTCACCGACTGGAACGCCTATTCCGGCACCGAGAGCGACGACGGCGACGATGCCGGCGCCTGGGGCGTGTGGTTCAACCGGGTCCACACCTACGAAGTCGGCGACGCGCCGAACAGCCGCACCGTCCACTTCCCGCGCTCCTGCCTGCATTGCGAGGAGCCGGCCTGCGTCACCGTGTGCCCGACCGGCGCCAGTTACAAGCGCGAGGAGGACGGCATCGTCCTCGTCAATCCGGATACCTGCATCGGCTGCAAGCTGTGCTCCTGGGCCTGCCCCTATGGTGCCCGCGAGTACGACTACACCGACGGGGTGATGAAGAAGTGCACCCTGTGCATCGACAAGATCTACAACGAGAACCTGGAAGAGGTTGATCGGGTGCCCGCCTGCGTTTCCACCTGCCCGGCGGGGGCCCGCCATTTCGGCGACCTCGGCGATGCCGGCAGTGCCGTCTCCAAGCTCGTGTCCGAGCGCGGCGGCTACGACCTGATGCCGGAGATGGGCTACAAACCGACCAACAAGTACCTGCCGCCGCGGCCGCGCAAGGCCAAGGCCGGCGACACCGGCGCGCCGACGAAGCTGGAGGCGCTGGCCGCCGAAGCGGCCGACGCCGTGCCGTCCGGCGCGGGGGGCAACGGCCTCCTCGCCTGGGTCGATTCCATGCTGTCGCGCTGAGGGAGGAGCCAGAGATGCATCCCGCTTCCTCCGTCATCTTCTTCACCACCGCGTCCGGCGCCGGGTACGGCCTGCTGTTCCTCATGGGGCTCACCGGAGCCGCCGGGCTGATGCCGGCCGGTCTGTGGTCCGGCCTGGTCGGCTTCACCCTGGCACTCGGCCTGATCACCGCCGGCCTGCTCGCCTCCACCTTCCATCTGGGTCGCCCGGAGCGGGCCTGGCGGGCGATGTCCCAGTGGCGCTCCTCCTGGCTGTCGCGCGAGGGCATGGCCGCCGTCGTCACTTATCTGCCGGCGCTGATCTTCGCGCTGGGCTGGATCGTGTTCGAGGATGCCCGCGGTTTCTGGGGCGTGTTCGGCATCCTGGCCAGCGCCGGCGCCGCCGTCACGGTGGTGTGCACCGGCATGATCTACGCCTCGCTGAAGACCATCCGCCAGTGGCATCACCCGCTGGTCCTGCCCGGCTATCTGCTCTTCGCACTCTATACCGGCGGGTTGTGGATGGCGGTGCTGGTCTGCGGCTTCGGCGGCGACGCGACCGTCCTGATCTGGACGACCATCCTCGCCGGATCGGGCGCGGCGGCGGTCAAATGGACCTACTGGTCGCGGATCGACAGCGACGCCCCGGTCACCACCGCCGGCACCGCCACGGGCCTCGGCGCGCTCGGCACGGTGCGCATGCTCGACGGCCCGTCGACCTCGAAGAACTTCGTCATGCGCGAGATGGGCTACCGGGTCGCCCGCAAGCACGTCCACAAGCTGCGGATGATCGCGTCGGTGGCCGGCGTGGTGGTGCCCTTCGCCCTGCTGATGGTCGCCGGCATCCTGGCCACCGAGGGCGGCTGGATCCCGGCCCTGCTGGCGGCCGCGATCGGGACCCTCGGCGTGGCGGTCGAACGCTGGCTGTTCTTCGCCCAGGCGACCCACGTGGTCACCACCTATTACGGGGCGAAAGCGGCGTAGGCCACTCCCCTCACCCCTATCGTCTTCCCGGCCTCGCGCCGGGACCTAGGCGGCCACGCGTTGGACCGCTGATCACAGAGCTGCAGCGTTCCAGCGAGCTGCATCCTCGGTCCCGGCGCGAGGCCGGGAAGACGAGGATGGGGATGGGATAGGGGAAGAACGGGGCCCGCCCCCTCACCCCGCCGCCGGTGTGGGCTGCGGGCCTTCGCCGTCGGTCTCCTCCTCCGGTTCCCAGCGGGGATCGAGCTCGGCGGCCATCGGCGTGGTGCGCGAGACCGAGACCCACGGCCCCTGCTCGTCCACCGGCAGGGCCTGACGCTGCTTCATGCGCCACAGGGTGAACAGGGCGACGAGACCGGCGGTCAGGGCGCCGAAGCCGTAATAGCCCCAGTTCCCGACCCAATCCATCGCCGAGGTCGCCGCAATCGGGCCGATCACCGCGCCGATGCCGAAGGCCAGCAGCAGGCCGGCGCTGGCCGCCACGAGGTCGGTCGCCTCCACGTAGTCGTTGGTATGGGCGATGGCGAGGGAATACACGGTCATGCACAGCCCGCCATAGAGCCCGGCCATGGTCACGAACGCCCAGAATCCGGGGAACGGCAGGAAGGCGAGCAGCAGCCCCAGCACGGTCGACAGCACCAGCGTCACCGCGATCACCGTGCGCCGGTCCATCAGGTCGGACAGCTTGCCGACCGGCCACTGCATCACCAGCCCGCCGCCGAGCACCGCGGAGACGAAGATCGCCACTTCGGGCACCGAGAAGCCGATCGCCGTGGCATAGACCGACGAGGCGCCGAACAGCGCCCCGCTGAGGATGCCGCTGCCGAAGCTCGCCACCATCCCCAGCGGCGAGATCCGGTAGAGCTGGCGGAAGCTCAGTGCCGAGCGGGTCACGGTCGAGGACGCCGCCGACCGCGACAGGGTGAGCGGCACCAGGGCCAGGCTGAACAGGATCGAGACCAGGGCGTAAAGCACGAAGCTCGACGGCGGAGCCAGGTTCAGCAGGAACTGGGCGCCGGTCATCGCCAGGTACTGGGCGACCATGTAGACCGACAGCAGCGAGCCGCGCTGGTCGTTGCTGGTCGCGCCGTTCAGCCACGATTCCGCGACCATGTAGGCGCCGGCCACGCAGACGCCGTAGATCACCCGCAGGATGAACCAGTACCAGGGATCGACGAAGAACGCGTGCGAGATCGACGCCGCCGACATGATCGACACCAGGGCGGCGAAGGTGCGCACATGGCCGACCTGCTCGATGATCCGCGGCACGGCAAGGCAGCCGAGCACCATCCCGACGAAGTATCCGGACATGACCAGCCCGGCGACCTGGGAGGTGATCTCCGGCTCCATGCCGAGGCGCACGCCCAGCAGCGAGGAGAACATGCCGTTCGCCATCTGCAGCAGGATCACGCTGAGCAGCAGGGCGACCACGGCGGGGCTGATCATGGGCATGGGCGGGCCTTTCCGGGGTGGGCCGCGCCGGCGGATCGGGCGCGGGTCGGGTCTGGCTGTGCGGCCGATCCTCGACCGGAAGTGTGGTGCCCGTGTGTCGGGCGGGTGGGGCAATGCTCAGGCGCGGGTAGCATGGGAATATGACAGACGCTCTCTCAGGAGCGACAGATCCGGCGGAATCCGACGGGTTGCCGGTCGAGCGCTTGCCCCGTTGCCTGCGCCGCGCTATGTCGCCGCCATGCGCTGGAGATCCCCCCTCGCCGGCCTTGTGATCATCGCCGGGCTCGTGCTCTACGTCATCGCCGCCGTTACCCTGGCGGACTTCGTGCCGGACCATGTGCTGGCCGAGACGGTCTACTATGTGGTGGCCGGCATCGTCTGGATCTGGCCGGCTGTCGCCGTGATCGGCTGGGCCCGCCGGGACGACGGTGCCGACGGCAGCTGAACGCGCTTTCTTCGAGATCTCCACTCTTCGTTCACTCCCCGGATTTGTTCCGGGGCGAGGCCGCATTTCGCTTCGTCGCCCGACGGACACGCAAGGCCCCGCCGCTTGCCCCGGAATAAATCCGGGGAGCGTAGAGGGAGGAAGTGGCGAGGGGAGGCATGGGATGTTCCCAATCCTCGCCCGCGCCGCCGACCCGCGCCGCCGTCCTGAACCCCGCACGTCACTCGCATAGCGCGATCTTTTCAGGAATAATCGCCGCACCGCCCTCGCCGCAGGGCCTCCGGAGGACCCTGCCGATGCCGCGTGCCTTCTGCCTTCTGTGGGCCGTGCTCTCCCTGGCCGGCTGTGTGACGCCGGTGATGCGCAACGCCGATACCATGACGCCCGAACGGATGCTGTCGGGCAGCGTCATGGACCGGGAGACCTGCCTCGCCGCCGACACGGTCTGGGACGCGGGCGGCACGGTCTGGGTCGATCTCGACCCGGACTGGGACCCGGAGGACGGCACCTGCATCCGCTATGTGCTGGCCGGTCTCGACACCACCAACCCGATCGCGGTGGTGTACTTCCACGGCGACACGATGTGGCAGAGCCTGGACGGCCGAAGCGGCTGGTTCGACAGCTATCCCACCGTCTCGCTCGAGACCCTGCGGGGCTTCGCGCAGCGCGAGACCGGCACGCTCGGCCTGCCCTATATCCGGATCTCCCGCCCCGGTACCTATGGCTCGTCGGGCTTCCACAAGCAGCGACGCCGTGCCGAGGAGGCGGCGATCGTCGATGCCGCCCTGGACCAGGTGAAGCAGCGCCACGCGATCCAACGCCTCGCCCTGGTCGGTCAGTCAGGCGGCGGTCACATCGTGGCTTCGCTGCTGACCAGGCGCGGCGATATCGGCTGCGCGGTCATCACCTCCGGCGTCGTCGCCGTCGCTAAACGGGCACGCCACCACGGCTGGGACCGCGACATCACCGGCTACCGAGACTTCTTCGACCCGATCGAGCACGTTGCCGACATCGTTCCCGATCCCACGCGTCGGATCTTCGTGGTCGGCGATCCGCGCGACCGCAACACGCCGTTCTTCACCCAGGAGGCCTATGCGGAGGCGGTCCGGGCGGCTGGGCATGCGGTCGCCCTGATCCGCGCCGAGGGCGAAGGCCGGTCGCATCACGGCCTGAGCCTGACGGGCTTCAAGGTGGCGAAGTGGTGCGTGGAGGGGGTGCCGTCGCCGGAGATCCAGGCACGCCTGCCGATCCCGCCGGAGGGGTAGAGCTTACCCACCACATCCCCACTCCCCGGATTTGTTCCGGGGCGAGGCCTCAGCTCGCTTCGCCGCCCGACAGATGCGCACGGCATCGACGCTTGCCCCGGAATAAATCCGGGGAGTGACGGAAGAGGGGAACCTGGGGTTGGGCCCTACATCGCCTCGACCATGCCCTCCAGGTCGCCGGCGCTCAGCCATTCGTCGTTGCTGTCGCTGGCGTAGCGGAACTCCGGATCGACCGGCTTCGCGCCGGCCTTGGTCCAGGTCGCGCGCGGGCCGTCGGTGAAGGCCGGCAGGATGATGTAGCGGTCGTCGATCTCCACCGTGGTCCGGGCGTCGTCCTCCGGCACCATGACCTCGTGGAGCTTCTCGCCGGGGCGGATGCCGACCACCTTGTGCGGCAGGCCCGGGCCGAGGCAGGAGGCCACGTCGACGATCTTCATCGACGCGATCTTCGGCACGAAGATCTCCCCGCCCTTCATCATCTCCAGCGAGCTCAGCACGAAGTTTACACCCTGCTGCAGGGTGATCCAGAACCGGGTCATGCGCGCGTCGGTGATCGGCAGATGATCCTTCTTGTCGGCGATCAGCTGCTTGAAGAACGGGATCACGCTGCCGCGCGAGCCGATCACGTTGCCGTAGCGCACCACGGAGAAGATGCAGCCGCCGGCACCCGACAGGTTGTTGGCGGCGATGAAGATCTTGTCCGAGGCCAGCTTGGTGGCCCCGTAGAGGTTGATCGGGTTCGCCGCCTTGTCGGTGGACAGCGCGATCACCCGCTTCACGTTGCTGCGGATCGCCGCCTTGACGATGTTCTCCGCCCCGTGGACGTTGGTCATCACGCATTCGAACGGATTGTACTCGGCGGTCGGCACATGCTTGATCGCGGCGGCGTGGATCACGTAGTCGACCCCGCGCATGGCCATCTCTAGCCGGTCCACGTCGCGCACGTCGCCGAGGAAGTAGCGGATCTCCGGATGCTTCTCCGGCGAGATCTCCAGCCCCATCTCGTACTGCTTCTGCTCGTCGCGGGAGAAGACGATGCAGCGCCGCGTCTTGAAGTTGGCGAGCACGGTCCGGATGAACTGCTTGCCGAAAGACCCGGTGCCGCCGGTGACCAGCACCGTCTTACCGTTCAGGTCGATGAAGTTCCGATCGAACTGCCGCATGCGGCCCTCCCGCCTCGATGCCGCGCCCTATCCCCTTCAGGCGACGCGCGAATCACCCCGCATTGTCCCGCCGCACAGCGCCGGCGGCAAGCTGGGCGTCAGCCGGCCCCGCCGCCGTTACCGACGGCCCGCATCAGCGCCGATCCAACATGGTCGACATCGCCGTCCGCCATCGCCGGGAACAGCGGCAGGGAGAGGCAGCTTGCGTAGTACCGGTCGGCACCGGGGAGGTCCGGGGTGTCGACGGTCCGGCGGTAATAGGGCTGGCGGTGGACAGGGTAGTAGTGCACCTGGGTGCCGACCCCGTCCTCGCGCAGCCGGCGCATGACCGTGCCTCGTTCCACCTTCAGCGCCGCAAAGTCGATCAGCGCGACTGACAGGTGCCAGGACGGATCGCAGCCGGGCGCCACGGGCAGGGCCCGCACGTGCGGGCCGCAGCGCTCCAGCGCGGCCTCGTACAGTCCGCGCAGGTAGCGTCGGCGCTCGACGAACGCCGTCAGCCGGCCGATCTGCGACAGGCCGAGGGCGGCGTGGATATCGGAGAGGCGGTAGTTGTACCCCGGCTCCGGCATCTCATAGTACCAGGGGTTGGGCTGTCCCGAGGCGTCGAATCCGGCGTCGCGGTCGGCGAAGCGGTCGGGATCGCGGACCATGCCGTGGTTGCGGTGGCGCCGCAGTCGCTCGTCCAGCACCGGGTCGCGGGTGCACAGCACACCGCCCTCGCCGCTCGCCACCGTCTTCACCGGGTGGGTGGAGAACATGGCGATGGCGGACCGGGTACAGGCGCCGACGGTCTCGCCGCCATTGGTCGCGCCGAGGGCGTGGCAGGCATCCTCGACGATCGGGATCTCCGGGAACGCGTCGGCCAGGCCCGCCACATCGACACAATGGCCGTTGAGGTGGACGGCGACGATCGCCTTCACCCGCCCGCGCCCGGCCCGCTTGGCTGCCTGCGTGACGGCTTCCAGCGTGGTCAGGCCGGTCTCCGGATCGACATCGGCGAAGACCGGCTCGGCGCCGACATAGACCGCGCAGTTGGCGCTGGCGAGAAAGGTCACCGTCGGCACCACGACCACGTCGCCGGGCCCGACGCCCAGCGCCATCATCGCCAGATGCAGCCCGGCCGTCCCGCTGGAACAGGCGACGGCAAAGGGCGCGTCCACGGCGGCGGCGAAGGCGGCCTCGAAGGCATCGACCGTCGGACCGGTGGTCAGGAAGTCGCCGCGCAGCACCTCCGCCACCGCCGCAATGTCGGCCTCGTCGATGCACTGGCGGCCATAGGGCAGAAAGGGGGGCGGAACGCTCATCGGCTGTTGCTCGCGCTCTGGGTTGCGGCTGTCACTGCTCGCGCAGGGCGGTCTCCAGCGACCGGGTGAGCGGCGAGATAAGATATTCCAGCAACGTCTGATCGCCGGTGGAGATGATCACCATGGCCGGCATGCCGGGGACCAGTTCCACATCGTTCTGCTTCAGCATCTCCGTGCTCAGCCGGACGCGCGCCTCGTAATAGGGCTGCCCGCCTTCCGGCGCCTGCATCACATCGGGGGAGATGTCGATCACCAGCCCGTCGATCGGCTTGGCGGTGCGCTGGCTGAAGGCGGTCAGGCGGACGGTGGCGGGCGCACCGACCTCGACCACGTCGATATCGGTCGGCTGGACCTGGGCGCGGACGATCAGTTCGTCATTGGCCGGCGCGATGTTCATCAGCGGCTCGGCCGGACCGATCACGCCGCCCACGGTGTGGAAGCGCAGCCCGTAGACCTTGCCGCCGAGCGGTGCCCGCACGGTGTTGCGGGCGATCGAATCGTCGGCGGACACGAGCTGCTCGCGCAGGTCGCGGAGCTGGGTCTGGGTCTCGCGCAGGTCGGTCTCGATCTCCGCCCGGTTCTGTTCCTGCACCGTCAGGCGCTGGAACTCGGTCTCGGCGATGGTCTGCTCGGCCCGGGCCATGAGCGCTTCGCGGTTGTCGATCGACCCCTGCAGCGCGGCCTGCTCGCGTTCCAGGGCGAGCAGGCGCGGCTTGCGCTCCAGCCCCTTCTCGAAGAGCTCGCGCACGCCCTTGATCTCCTCGTCGATGATCGCGAGCTGGCGCCGGTCGGAGCGCTGCTGGGCGGCCAGGGCGGTGATCTCCTCCCGGCTCTTGGCGACGCGCTTGTCCAGCAGCCCCTGCTGACCCTCGAACGCGGCGCGACGCCCCTCGAACAGGCGGCGCTCGCCCTCCAGGATCGACTGGACATAGCGGTCGTCGGTCTGGCGCGTCAGCTCCTCGGGAAAGCGAACCGTCTCCAGATCGTCCCGCTCCGCAATCAGCCGGGCCTCCTCGCCCATCAGCGCCAGGGTGCGCTGATAGAGCCGACCCTGGTTGACGGAGGCCTGGGTGCCCCGGAGGACCATCAGGATGTCGCCCTCCTGCACCGTGTCGCCTTCCTGGACCCGGATCTCCTTGATGATGCCGCCTTCCAGGTGCTGGACGACCTTCTGGCTGCCGGCGACCTGGACCTGACCGGTGGCGATGGCGCCGGAGCCCAGCGGCGCGAAGGCCGCCCAGATGCCGAAGACCCCGAAGAACAGGAACAGGATGGCGTACCCGACCCAGAGTACGGAGCGCCAGGACATCGGGTTACGCTCGGCATCGTGGCCCAGCGGATCGTCCCACCGGGTCAGGTCCCGCGTCTCGTCGCTGCGCATGAGGGCCATGACGTCGCTCCCGCTCAGTCCTTGGTCGGATCGGCCGAAATGGCCCGAACGCTCTGTACCTGAAGCGAGGTCGCCCGTGCCTTGTAGGGCGACGGCGGCCGCACCACCGCACCGCGGCCACGCGGCCCCTTCGGCGCATCGGGCGCGTCGTCCTCGGGGGTCGGCGGCTCGAGGATCTCGGCCGGGCCTTCCGCATTCTGCGACGCCGCCCGGGGCGTCTCCTCCGGACGCTCGATCTCAGGCTCGGCCGCCACCGCAGGCGCGGCGGCGGGCGCGCGGCGCTCCGGTTCGGCCGGCCGCGGGCGCTGCTCGCGACCGTCGGTGATCTGCGGCGCCGGGCCCTCCAGCGCCGGACGGCGTCCCTGCTGCAGGAAGGACAGGGTCTCGTCGCGCGGGCCGAAGCGCTGCACCGTGCCGCCGTTCAGCACCAAGATCTTGTCCATCAGCGCCAGGGTCGACGGCCGGTGGGTGATCAGGATCACCGTCACCTTCGCCGCCTTCAGCGATTTCAGCGCCTGCACGAGCGCGTCGTCGCCCTGGCTGTCGAGATTGGCGTTCGGTTCGTCCAGCACCACGACCCGCGGGTTGCCGTACAGCGCCCGCGCCAGGGCGACGCGCTGCCGCTGACCGCCGGACAGGAGCTGACCGCCCCAGCCGATCTCGGTGTCGTAGCCGTCCGGCAGGCGCAGGATCAGATCGTGCAGGCCGGCCAGCTTCGCCGCCTTCACCACCTCCTCGGGGTCCGGATTCTCCTGCAGCCGGCCGATATTCTGGGCCACCGTACCGGAGAACAGCTCCACGTCCTGCGGCATGTAGCCAATATGCCGGCCGAGTGCCTCCTTGTCCCAGGAATAGATGTCGGCGCCGTCCAGCCGCACGGTGCCGACGGTGGGCTGCTGCACCCCGACCAGCAGACGGGCCAGGGTCGACTTGCCGGCGGCCGACGGACCGACGATGCCGAGCGTCTCGCCCGGTTCGACATCGAACTGGATGCGCTGCAGGATCGGCTTGGCCAGCCCCTGGGGCTGGTAGAACAGGTTCTCCGCCGTCAGCCAGCCCTCGGGATCCGGCAGCCGCATGCGCTCCGGCTGGTCCTGGGCGGTCAGCAGGGTCTGCTCGACCTGCTTGTAAGCGGCATAGGCCTCGACCATGCCGCGGGCCTGGGCCACGCCCTGCTCGATCGGCTGCAGCGCCCGGCCGAGGATCAGCACGGAGGCGATCATCATGCCGCCGGTCATCGGCGTGTGCGGGTCGATGATCTGGGTCGCCGCCACGGTCATGATCAGCATCTGGATCAGCATGCGGGTCGACTTGGAGATCGCCAGGAACACCGCGGCGCGGTCGCTCGCCCGGCTCTGCAGCGCCAGCACCGCCTCGTTCTCGGTCAGGAAGCGGCGGATCACCGACTGGCGCATGCCCATGCTCTCGACCACCGAGGCGTTGCGCACGGCGGCGTCGGCGGCGGCATAGGCGCGGTTGGAATAGGCCTGCGCCTCGGTCAGGGCCGGTCGCGTCATGTAGTCGTTGGCCAGCCCCAGCGCCAGCATCACAAGCGCCCCGCCGAGAGCGGCGAAGCCCATCGGCAGGTTCAGATACATGATCAGCAGCAGGAAGATCGGAACCCATGGGATGTCCAGCACCGTCAGCATTGCCGGACCGGTCAGAAAGTTCCGCAGCACGGAGAGCTGGCGCAAAGTATTGCTGCTCGCGGTCTTCGACCGGTCGAGCGCCTCGGCGACCGCGGCCGACAGCAGCAGGGGCGAGACCCGCCGGTCGATCCAGCGCGAGATGCGCACGAAGGCGTAGGAGCGCACGCTGTCCAGCGCGGCCTGCACGGCCAGGGCGCAGGAGGCGATCATCAGCAGCAGGAACAGGGTGGACTCGCTGCGGCTGGCCAGAACCCGGTCGAAGACCTGGAACATGAACAGCGGCATGGTCAGCATCAGCAGATTGACGAAGAAGCTGAACACGCCGCAGGCGACGAAGGCCGTGTAGCAGGCCTTCAGCAGATTGTGGACCGATACGGGTTCTTGCTTCTTCATCGCGGCACCGACCTGTCCGGCCTCGTCGAGGCGGGGGCGCTAGGGCCCGATAGAGTACCGCCGGCCGACCCCGACAGAGGGGGTCTCCCTATGCTCAATCTTCCGTGAATTTGGCGAGATCGATATCGCCGTGTCGGAACGGGATCCAGTACTTGGTCTCGCTGTTGTACTGAATGCCGTAGATGTTCGTGCAGAACACCTTCACCGGCGGCTTGGTCTCGCCGGATTCGGTCTCGGTCCGGGCGGCATCGACCAGATCCGAGCCCTTGAACTTCTCCCACGCGGCGGCAACGTCGCTCCGGTCCGCCTCGGGAAGGTCGTTGATCTCCATGGCGAGATCCCAGGTCTTCTCCAGGTCGTTCCAAAGATCGTCGAGATATTTACCCATCGTGTCGTCCGCTATCGCTATGGTGCCCGCATCATGGATGAGGACCGATTTGGCTATCTCGGCTTATAGCCAAACCGGCACATCCATTAAAAGGGAATTGTCATCCCCACGACCGCCCCGGAGTGTGTTACGAAACGGGAATTGTTGCAAATCCTCAGTCGCCCGACGGGGGCTGGAAGCCAATTGCCCGGATCGCCCATGCCTTCAACGCCCGCCGCCTCCGCTGTCGATCAGGAAACCGGGAAGACCACCCACCGTGACAGCGGGCCGCAGACCGCGCTGCTGGTCCTCGGCATGCACCGCAGCGGCACCTCCGCGCTAACCCGGGTGGTCAATCTCCTCGGCGTCGAGCTGGGCCGCGATCTCATGCAGGCGGCGGAAGGCAACAACGACCGCGGATTCTGGGAACACCAGGGCGTCGTCACCCGCCACGACCGGCTGCTGGCCGACCTGGGCATGCGGTGGGACGACCCGCGGGCCATGCCGGAAGGCTGGCTGGACCACCCGGCGACCCGGGCCGCGCGGGCCGATCTGGAAACCATCCTCGATGCCGAGTTCGCCGAGGCCGCGCTGTGGGGCGTGAAGGATCCCCGCATGTGCCGTCTGCTGCCCCTGTGGCGGGAGATGCTGGCGGCGCGCGGCGTGCGGATGTCGGTGCTGCATATGCTGCGCCACCCGCTGGAGATTGCCCGCTCCCTGGAGCGTCGCGACGCCATGCCGCGCGGCCGGGCGCTGATGCTCTGGCTGCGCCATCAGATCGAGGCGCTGGTCGCCAGCGACGGCGCACCCCAGTCCTGGGCCAGCTTCGACCGGCTGATGGCCGACTGGCGCGCGGAGATGGTTCGGGTCGACGGCGACCTGCATCTGGGCTTTGCCGGGCGCACGGACGGCGCGGCGCCGGCGATCGACGGCTTCCTCGATGTCGGGTTGCGGCACCACGCCCTCGACGACGACGTGCTGAAGACCGAGCCGGCGCTCGCCGCCTGGATCGGCCGGGTCTACGACGCGGTCCGCCTGGCCGATGGCGGCGACCGCGCCGCCGCGCTGGCGACCGTGCGCGAGGTGCAGGACGAGATCGACCGGGCCTCCTACTATTTCGACGACACCTTCGCCGACTGGGCCGGGATCGAGTTGCGCCTGCGCGGCGAGATCGACATCCGCGACGACCGCATCCGCCTGCTGGACGACAGCGTCAGCGAGCGCGACGGACGGGTCGCCGAGCGGGACTCGCGCATCGCCGAACGCGAAAGCCGGATCGCCGAGCGCGACCGCGCCATCGGCGAACGCGACCAGTCGATCGAGGGGCTTCAGAGCACCATCGCGTCCCTCCGCGGCACGATCGAGAGCCTGCGGGACGATGTCGGCGACCTGCAGGACGAGGTGAAGACCCGCGACGGCCACATCCACAATCTCGCCATGGCGCGCGACGGGCTGCAGGGCCATATCGCCGCCCTGGAAGGTTCGACCTCCTGGCGGGTCACCGCCCCGCTGCGCAAGGCCGGCAATCTCGCGCGTCGTGCGAGACGGCTGACCCACTCCCTGACACCGGGCGACCTGTTCCGGGTCGAGCACGTCAAGGGCGACGTCTGGGAATCGACCGACACCTTCCCGATGATCGTGCTGCGCTCCGACCGGGGACGGATGCCCACCGGCTGGGTCGAGCTGACCTACAGCATCAGGGCCGGCGGCAAGCTGGCCGCCCCCTCGCTGTTCGCCGATATCGGCGCCGGTACCGCGGAGATCGACCGCAAGCGGCTGCCGGTCACCAAGGGCGAGACGGTTACCTGCTTCGTGCGCCTGCCCGACCACGTGAAGGCCCTGCGCCTGGATCCGATCAACTGGAAGGGCCGGTTCGAGATGGGGCCGATCCGGGCGCGGGAGATCACCCGCCTGGAACTGCTGCGGGTGCTCGGCAGCAACGCCTACGCCCAGGAAGGCATGCGCCCGATCGTCGGGCATCTGCGACGCGGCGGCGTGCAGGGGCTGAAGGAATACCTGATCAAGAAGCTGCCCACGCCGATCGAGACCTACGACGATTGGCGCGACATGTTCTACGCGCTGACCGACAGCGACCGGGCCGCCATCCGGGGCCATGTGGCCCGGATGGAGAGCAAGCCGGTCTTCTCCGTCGTCATGCCGACCTACGAGACGCCGCCGGCCCTGCTGGAAAAGGCGGTCGAGAGCGTGAAGGGGCAGCTCTACGACGCGTGGGAGCTGTGCATCGCCGATGACGGCTCCAAGAGCCCGGAGACCCGGGCGATGCTGGAGCGTTATGCCGCCGAGGACCCGCGCATCAAGGTGGTCTTCCGGGAGACCAACGGTCACATCTCCGCCGCCAGCAACTCGGCCCTCGACCTGGCGACCGGCGCGTGGATCGCCCTGCTCGACCATGACGACGAACTGACCGAGGACGCGCTGTACTGGATGGCGGCGAGCCTGGAGGCCGATCCCGAGGCGGACATCCTGTACTCCGACGAGGACAAGATCGACGAGGAGGGACGGGTCTCCGATCCCTACTTCAAGCCGGACTGGTCGCCGGAGCTGTTCCTGTCGCAGAACATAATCAACCACCTGGGCGTCTATCGCCGCGCGCTGGTCGAAGCCGCGGGCCGTTTCCGCGAAGGCTTCGAGGGCAGCCAGGACTACGACCTGGCGCTGCGGGTGCTGGAGCAGACCAGCCCCGAGCGGGTCCGCCACATCCCGGCGGTGCTGTACCACTGGCGCATGGTCGCCGGCAGCGTGGCACTGGCCACCGGCGAGAAGACCTATCCCTACGAACGGGCCCGCAAGGCGATTGCCGAGCATCTGGAGCGCGGCGGCGTGAAGGCCGAGGTGGTCGCCGGCCGCGACGGGTTCAGCCATCGGGTCGTCCCCGCCCTGCCGGCGCGCAAGCCGCACGTCACCATCATCGTGCCGACCCGCGACCGTGTCGACATGATGCGCATGGTCGTCACCGGGCTGCTGGAGAAGACCGACTATCCGAACTGGGACCTGATCATCGTCGACAACGGGTCGGAGAAGGCGGAGACGCTGGAATACTTCGCCGAGATCCAGAAGGACGACCGGATCGCGGTCCTGCGCGACGACGAGCCGTTCAACTTCTCCCGGTTGAACAACCTCGCCGTGACCCAGGCCAAGGGTCCGCTGCTGCTGCTGCTGAATAACGACATCGAGCCGATCGACGCGGGCTGGCTGGAGGAGATGGTCCGCCAGATCCAGCGCCCCGGCGTCGGCGCCGTCGGCGCCAAGCTCTACTATCCGAACGACACCGTCCAGCATATGGGCGTGACCACCGGGATCGGCGGCGTCGCCGGGCATTTCGACAAGCACCTCCCGCGCGAGGCGCCGGGCTATTTCAGCCGGGCCCAGCTGATCCACAACGTGACCGCCACCACGGCCGCCTGCCTGCTGACCACCAAGAAGATCTACCGGCAGATCGGCGGCATGAACGAGAACGAACTGAAGGTGGCGTTCAACGACGTTGATTTCTGCCTGAAGATCCGCGCCGCGGGCCACCGCATCGTGCTCACCCCCTATGCCGAGCTGTATCACCACGAGTCGGTATCGCGCGGGCTGGAGGACACCGCCGAGAAGCGCGACCGCTTCCGCGGCGAGATGATGTGGATGCGGAACAAGTGGGGTGACGCGCTCGACGCCGACCCCTATTTCAATCCGAACCTGAGCCTCGACCAGGAGACCCCGACCTTCGCCATTCCGCCGCGGGTTCCCAAGCCGTGGGAACCCGACGACGCGGACAGCGAGGACTGGTCGGAGTCCGCCTGACCGACCGCCGGTCCGACCGACGCCTCAGCGCCGGTCGGCGCTGCGGGTATAGAGCACACCCATACTGTCCGAGAGGGTGAGCGGGCCGCCGATGAAATCCCCGCCGATCGGCGGTGTGCGCAGGGCGACGTTCCAGCCCTCGCCTTCCAGCCCCTTGATCGGCAGGGTCAGCGGATCGAAATCCTCCATGGCCCCGCCCTCCAGATGGGCGATGGCGAAGACCTGCTCGCCGTCCGGGCCGTGGCGCAGGGTGGCGAACAGCACGCGCCCGTCGACCGGCTCGCGGTACTGATAGACATCCTCCGGACGCAGGTTGTCGCGCAGCCAGGGTCGGGCGTGGCGGAATGCCCGCAAACCCAGGTTGAACGCGGTCTGGCTCTCGCTCAGCGCCGCCTCGTAGCCCGACACGTTGCAGTAGTCGTGCATATCGTCCATCCACGCCCGGGCGATCTCCTTGAGGATCGGCACGGTGAACGGCGCCGGCCCGGCGAGCGGCGGGTCGACCTGGTTCAGCAGCGTGGCGATGACGTCCAGGTCGTAGCCGGTGACCTCGACCAGGGCCGGCAGGAACTCCATGAACCGGACCAGGCTCTCACGATCCTCGAAGCCCATCGCCTTCAGGCGCCGGAACGCCATCGGCACCGAGTAGGAGTAGTTGTCGACCTGCCATTTCAGCGAGATCGCCTCCTCCGACACCACCTTCACGCCGTACTGGTCGTCCTGGTTCCGGATGAACCCCCAGCTCGCCCGGGCCGAGGCGTTGAGGAAGTCCATCGGCACACCGGGAAAGACGCCGTAGGTGATCAGCGAGACGGCCGGATTGTCGTAGGCCTTGTCGAGAATCTCCATCCGCGTGTCGCCCAGGCGGGTGTTGACGTTGAGCTTGGGGTTGATCTGGGTGCCGCGGCGCAGGGTGTCGTGGTTGGCGCAGCCGGAGATCCAGTGCGAGCCACGCTCCATGATCTCGCGGATCCGCCACCACTTGGACAGCCAGAACGTATAGAGGAACGGCGTGTTGTGGGCGAAGGTCAGCGGCCCCCACTGGAACACGTCGTCGTCGCGCTGGGCGTCGATCACCGCCCGGTAGGTCGAGGAGAGCTCCCAGTCCTCCTGCGGCCAGGGGCGCCCGTCCTCGAACACGAACCAAGGCCGGTAGCGGCGGCCAGCCACCTCCTGCACCACGTCGGACATGGACTGCAGGTACTCGTCGTCGTGTTCGACCCGCTCGGTGTTGCTGTCCCAGAAGGTGAAGTCCTGGGCGCCGTCGACACGGATGCCGTCGGCCCCGAAATCGCCCTTGCGGCGCTGCATCTCCAGCAGCACGGCGCGGACGATGCCGTTGCGGTAGTTGATGTTCTGCCCGTACATGTTCGGGCCGGCGAAATAATGGTGGTTCAGCGCCCGCAGGCCCTGATTGTCGCTGTGGCCGAACACCACGTCGAACACCAGCTTCTTCGGCCCGCCGGGGAAGTTGTGCAGCACGGCGGCCAGGTCGACCAGTTCGTCCGGCCGGCCGGTCTCCAGGATCGCCGGGTTCACCGCCCCCATCCCGGAAATGACGATGTCGTAGCCCCAGTTGGTCGTGTTCGGTCGGTGCAGCTCGACGGTGAGGCTCTCGTCATCGGGACTTTCGTCGGCCATCTCCTCCCAGAAGTCGGGGCCGGTCTCGAACACGGTGGTCGGCTCCACCGGCAGGAGCTGGACCGCGTCGTAGCCGAGGAAGATACGGTCCGCCGGCTCCACCGGCAGCTTCATCCGGACCCGTTCGGCCAGATGCTCGTAGCGCCGGGTCAGGCTGGCCAGGGTGCCGCCCGCGGTGGCGGTGGCCACGTGGATCTGCAGGATGTTCACCGGCGGGCCGAGCTTCACCGGGTCGCCCTCCGGCAGGCTTTCGAAATAGGCCTTGTCTCCGCGGCCGGCCTGCATCGCCGCCAGGTCGTAGTATTCCGCCGGCGCGAACACGCCGAAGGGCAGCGAGGCCGCCAGCGGGTCCAGGATGCGGTGCCAGCCCTCGTCGTCGCGCCAAGCCAGCGCGTAGAACGAGCCGACCTCGTCCCGCGTGCCCGCCCGCATGCCCTCCACCGCGGCGAAGCAGAACGCCTCGCAGCGGCCGATCGGCACGAGTTGGCGGCGCATGCGCAGGGTCTGGCGCGATACCGTGAGGTCGACCGGCTCCTCCGGTTCCAGCACCTCCAGGAAGATATCGCCGTCGGGAATGCGCCGGTCGAGCAGCTCCGGCGCCCAGAACCCAACCTCGCACAGACCGTCGCGCTTGTGCGCGCCGAGACCGCGGGCGATCTGAAGACCGGCGTCGAAATACGTGGCCGACGTGTCGAGTGCATTGCGACACCAGGTCACCAGTTCCCGTGTCCGTTCCTCGTTCTGAATGACCGCGGTCGTCATCGCGATTCC
Source organism: Candidatus Endolissoclinum sp. (assembly GCA_965228445.1). Lineage (GTDB taxonomy): Bacteria > Pseudomonadota > Alphaproteobacteria > Thalassobaculales > Thalassobaculaceae > Thalassobaculum. The sequence continues at coordinate 2,003,868 of OZ245813.1, forward strand.
TTCCTCTTCAAAGTGGTAAGGATGCCCCGCTGGACCCGCATAGTGCTAACCGGGACGGCGGCATCGGATCAACCCGGGCCGTGCTGCACCGCAGCAACGAGAGGCCCGAAGCCCAGGGTCAACCCTTGATCATTCCGCGCCGGGGTGCATCTTAAAGAGGCCCCGTGCAATCTTTGGAGTTGCCCCCATCGCCAACATGAACGCGTTCCCCTCCGACATGAATGACGCCCGCGCGATGAAAAAATTCGCCGTGATTGGCGCCGGTGCCTGGGGCACCGCGCTCGCCATCACCGCCGCCCGCGCCGGCGCAGAAGTTACCCTTTGGGCCCGGGACCCGGCCCTCTCCGCCGCCATCAACCGCGACCGCACCAACGCCCAGCTCCTGGCGGGATACGACATTCCCGATGCGGTGAGCGCGACCTCCGACATGGCCGAGGCCGTCGCCGGAGCCGACGCGATCCTGCTGGTGGTTCCGTCCCAGGCCATTCGCGATATCGGCGAACGCATCCACGCCGTCGCCCCGGCCGGCGTCCCGGTCGTTCTCGCCAGCAAGGGCGTGGAGAAGGAGTCCGGCAAGCTGATGACCACCGTGGTCGCCGAGGCCATGCCCGGCCGGCCGATCGCGGTCCTGTCCGGTCCCAGTTTCGCCTCCGAGGTCGCCGCCGGCCATCCGACGGCCGTCACCATCGCCTCGGCCGACGCGGCGGAGGATCCGCACAACGCGCTCGCCACCCGGCTGTCCCTGGCGCTCGCCACCCCGTCCTTCCGGCCGTACATCTCCGACGACCTGATCGGGGTGGAGGTTGGCGGCGCGGTCAAGAACGTGATCGCCATCGCCTGCGGCATCGCCAGCGGTTCCGGCTTCGGCGCCAATACCTGGGCCGCGCTGATCACCCGCGGGCTGGACGAGATGAAGACCCTGGCCCAGGCGCTCGGCGGCCGGCGCGAGACCGTCACCGGCCTCTCCGGCATGGGCGACCTGGCGCTGACCTGCTCGTCGGAGCAGTCGCGCAACATGTCCTTCGGCAAGGCGCTGGGCGAACGCCAGCGCCAGGAGGATCTGCTGAACAACCGCCGCACCGTGGTGGAGGGCGTGGTCAACGCCGTCTCCGTCACGGATCTCGCCCGCAAGCTCGGGGTGGAGATGCCGATCTGCGAGGCCGTGCGATCCATCGTCGCCGACGGGGTGGAGATCTCCGAGGCGATCGGCCGCCTGATGGAACGCCCGCTCAAGGCCGAGCCGGCGGCGCTGAACATCCGGATCCCGCACGGGAACGAAGACGACGTCGAGGACTACGTATCGGAGATGCTGCCATGACCCGCACCGACCCCAGCAAGGCGGATGTCGTCCTGGCGACCGACCTGGACGGTACCTTTCTCGGCGGCACCGACGAGGAGCGCAGCGCGCTGTATTCCGCGATCGACGCGAACCGCGACCGGGTGTCCCTGGTCTTCGTCACCGGCCGCGACATCCCCTTCATCCGCGAGCTGACCGGCGACGGCTGGGTGCCGAAGCCGGATTTCGTGATCGGCGACGTGGGCACCACCATCGTCCAGGGGACCCAGTTCGAGACCGTGCCGGAGCTGGAGGCGGATATCGCCCGGCGCTGGGGCGATGCCGGCGACCGGGTGCGTGAGATGCTGGCCGATGTGGAGTGGCTGGAGCTTCAGCCCACGCCGTTCCGCTATCGGGTGAGCTACTACTACGACCCCGCCCGCTACGACCCGGCGGTGGCCGAGCGGATCGAGGCGGCGGGATTCGACTGCCTGACTTCGGCCAGCACCTATCTCGACGTGCTGCCCAGGGGGGTCAGCAAGGGGCCGACGCTGCTGCGGCTGGTCGATCACCTGAAGATCGACCCGAACCGTGTGCTGGTCGCCGGCGACACCATGAACGACCTGTCGCTGTTCGAGACAGGCCTGCGGGGCGTGGCGGTCGCCAACAGCGAACCGGACCTCGTCTCGCGCGTTAGGTCCCTGGAGAACACCACCATCAGCCGGGGCGACGGTGCCGCCGGTATCCATGAGGTGATTCAAACACTGACAAGCCTGCGGGGGGCAGCGGCATGAAATCCGATCTGGTCATCGTCTACCATCGCCAGCCTTACGAGGAAGTCGAGGTCGACGGGAAGATCGAACTGCGGGCCAACAAGAGCCCGAACGGGATCGTGCCGACCCTCAAGAGCTTCTTCGGCGAAGTCTCCCACGGCGCCTGGATCGCGTGGAAGCTGCGCGAATACGGCGAGATGCCCGACTGGGAGCGGGTGGTCACCATCAGCGACGATTTTGGGGACTACACCGTCTCGCGCCTGGCGCTGACCGAGGACCAGGTGAACAGCTTCTACGCCGTCACCTCCAAGGAGGCGCTCTGGCCGATCCTGCATTCCTTCGTCGATGCCTACGACTACGGACCGGTGGATTGGCCGACCTTCCAAGAGGTGAACTTCCTGTTCGCCCAGGCCGCCGCCGAGCAGGCCGCCGACGACGCCATCATCTGGATCCACGACTACAATCTCTGGCTCGTGCCGGTCTATCTGCGACAGATGAAGCCGAACGCCCGGATCTCGTTCTTCCACCACACGCCGTTCCCCTCGCCGGACGTGTTCAACGTCCTGCCCTGGCGCAACGAGATCATGGACAGCCTGCTGCACTGCGACCAGGTCGGCTTCCACATCCCGCGCTACGCGGTGAACTTCGCCAACGCCGCCCGCACCCTGTTCGATGTCACCATCGAGGAGGAGATCGAGGTCGAGGACGGCATGTCGCCCCGCGGCATGGCGCTGTCGGAGCCCACGATCATCACCCGGCTGAAGAACCGCGACCAGATCGTCAACATCGACGCCTTCCCGGTCGGCACCAACGTCAACTACATCGAGGAGGTGGCCCGCTCGGACGCCACCGAGGCGAAGCTCCAGGAGATCAAGGAGGAGCTCGGCGGCAAGCGGCTCATCGTCTCCGTCGCCCGCACCGACTACACCAAGGGCACCAAGGAGATGCTGGAGTCCTTCGAGCGCCTGCTGGAGCGCCGCGAGGACCTGCACGGCGAGATCCGGCTGATGTGCGTCTCCGTCCTGGCGAACCAGAACATGGCGGTCTATCGCCGGGTGCAGGAGGAGATCGAGGGGCTGGTCGGCCGCATCAATGGACGCTTCGGCACCTTCGAGTGGACGCCGATCATGCTGTTCACCGGCGCGGTGCCGCTGGAGGAGCTGATCGCCTATTTCCGCGCGGCCGACGTCTGCTGGCTCACGCCGCTGCGCGACGGTCTGAACCTGGTCTGCAAGGAATACTGCGCCGCCCGGATCGACGAACAGGGTTGCCTGGTGATCTCCGAGTTCATGGGGGCCGCCGTGCAGCTTCCCTACGCGGTGATGACCAACCCCTATTCCGAGCGGTTCATGGACGCCGCGATCGAACAGGCGCTGGAGATGAAGCCGGAGGAGCAGCGTGCCCGCATGCAGATGATGCGGCGCAATGTGAGCCACTACGACATCGTGCAGTGGTCGCAGCACACCATGCAGCGCTTCGAGGAATTGGCCGAAAGCCGCGCCGGTCGGCCGGTCAGCCACAAGAAGCCCGCCGCCGCCGAATGACGCCCGCCAAGCCGTAACCGACGCCCCCGACCCCGTCGGGGGCCGGCCGTCAGGCGTTTTCCTTGACCGTATGGACGTGGTTCAGCGGGCCGTGCCCGGTGCCGTAGCCCGGCGCCGTGGCGATCGCGGTGGTCACGAACTTGCGCGCCCGCTCCACCGCCTTCTCGACCGACAGGCCCTGGGCCATGCCGGTGGCGATCGCGGAGGCCAGGGTGCAGCCTGTGCCGTGGGTGCTGGTGCCGGCGATCCGCGGGCTCTTGAACTCGATGATGCCGTCCTCGGTGGCCAGGAGGTCGACCACCGTGTCGGAGGACAGGTGCCCGCCCTTCAGCAACACGGCCGGCGGCCCCAGCGACAGTAGCATCTCGGCGGCGTGGTGCATGTGGTCCACGTCCTTGATGGTCATGCCGGTCAGCAGTTCGGCCTCCGGCAGGTTCGGCGTCAGCAGATGCGCGCGCAGGATCAGCCGGGCCTTCAGCACCTGCATGGCGTCCGGATCCAGCAGGGCGTGACCGCCCTTGGCGACCATCACCGGATCGACCACCAGCGGGATGTGCATGGCCTTCTCTTCGATGACATCGACGATGGTGTCGATCACCGGCCCGGAATGCAGCATCCCGGTCTTGATCACATCGGCGCCGAGGTCGTCGAACAGCAGGTCGAGCTGCTGGCGCAGGAACGGGATCGGCACCGGATGGACGCCGAACACGCCCTTGGTGTTCTGCGCGGTCAGCGCGGTGATCGCCGTCATGGCGTAGCCGCCCAGCGCGGTCACCGCCTTGATATCCGCCTGGATTCCCGCCCCACCGCCGGAATCGGACCCGGCGGCGATCAGAACACGCCCTTTGATCGACCTTGGCATGACCGCTCCTACTCCGCCGCTTCGGTTCCAGTTTTCTCGATGGCGTCCACGACCCGATCGACCGCGGCCGCCACTTCACCCTCGTCATCGCCCTGGGCCATGACCCGGATCAGCGGCTCGGTGCCCGACTTGCGGATCACCAGCCGACCGGCATCGCCCAGCTTCTTCTTGCTCGCCTCGATCGCCGCCTTCACCGGATCGGTGGCCAGGGGATCGCCGCCGGCGAAGCGGATGTTGCGCAGGATCTGCGGCATCGGCTCGAACACCCGGGCGACCTGGGACAGCGGTCTGTCCGCCCGCTTCATCGCCGCCAGCACCTGCAGCGCCGCCGCGAGGCCGTCGCCGGTGGTGCCGTGGTCGGCCAGGATCATGTGCCCGGACTGCTCGCCTCCGACGTTGTAGCCGCCCTCGCGCATCGCCTCGAGCACGTAGCGGTCGCCGACCTTGGCCCGCACCAGGTCGAGGCCGATGCCGTTGAGGTAGCGCTCCAGACCGAGATTGGACATCACCGTGGCGACCACGCCGCCGCCGCTAAGCCGGTCGTCGGCCTGCCAGGAGCCGCCGATCAGTCCGAGGATCTGGTCGCCGTCCAGTTTATGACCGGTCTCGTCGGCCAGGATCAGCCGGTCGGCGTCGCCGTCCAGGGCGATGCCCACGTCGGCGCCCTCGGCCTCGACCCGGGCCATCATGGCTTCCGGTGCGGTCGCCCCGCAGCCCTCGTTGATGTTGAACCCGTCCGGCGACACGCCCATCGGGATGACCTCGGCGCCGAGTTCGAACAGCACCCGGGGCGCGGCCTTGTAGGCGGCCCCGTTGGCGCAGTCGACCACCACCTTCACCCCGTCGAGCCGCAGGTCGCGCGGGAAGGCGGACTTAACCACCTCGATGTAGCGCCCCTGCTCGTCCTCCAGCCGGCGCGCCCGGCCGAGCGCGTCGGACGAGGCGAGCGGCAGGGTCTGCCAGCGCTCGACCATCTCCTCGATCTCGGCCTCGACCGCGTCGGAGAGCTTGTAGCCGTCCGGGCCGAAGAGCTTGATGCCATTGTCGTAATACGGATTGTGCGAGGCCGAGATCATGACGCCGAGATCCGCCCGCATGGACTGGACCAGCATGGCCACCGCCGGGGTCGGCATCGGACCGACCAGGACCACGTCCATGCCGATCGAGGTGAAGCCCGCGACCATCGCCGGCTCGATCATATAGCCCGACAGCCGGGTATCCTTGCCTATCAGCACGAGGTTGCGCCGGCCATGGTCGGAGCGGAACCGGGCGCCGGCGGCCATCGCCACCGCCATGGCGGTCGCCGGGGTCATCGGCTCGGCATTGGCGCGGCCGCGGATACCGTCAGTTCCGAAAAGGGTTCGAGCCATGGCTGTTCCGCTTCTTTCGATCGTTTCGAATTTTATAGCGCATTGTATCTTTAAAGGTGATTAACGCGCCGGGCTCACAAAGCCCGGAGGATGGACCGGCGCAGCGCGAAGGCCTGTGCCGTTTCCCACACATCGTGCACCCGGATCGTCTGCGCCCCCTGGTCGTAGGCCGCCAGTGCCAGGGCGAGCGACCCCGGCAGGCGGGCATCCGCCGGTTCGCCGCGCGACAGGACGGCGATGGAACTCTTGCGCGATGCGCCGAATAGGACCGGCCTCCCCATCCCGTGCAGCAGGGTCAGCCAGGCGGTGACCTCGATGTTGTGCGCGGCGGTCTTGGCGAATCCGAACCCCGGGTCGACGACCAGACGCTCCCGCGCGATGCCTGCCGCCTCGGCCGCCGCCAGACGCGCGGCGAGCTCGTCGAAAACCTCCAGCGGTGCACAGTCGTAACGCGGGTCGGCCTGCATCGTTCCCGGCTCGCCGCGCATATGCATCAGAATGACCGGGCAGTCGTGGCCGGCGAGCAGGCCGGGCGCCTCCGGATCGTGGCCCAGAGCCGACACGTCGTTGACGATCGCCGCCCCCGCCTCCAGGGCCGACTTCATCACCGGCGCCTTGCGGGTATCGACAGAGACCCGATGCCCCTCCCCGGCCAGCACCTCGATCACCGGCACCACCCGGTCGATCTCCTGCTGCACGGAAACCTCGGCGGCCCCCGGACGGGTCGACTCGCCGCCGATGTCGAGAATGTCCGCTCCCTGTTCCGCCAGCCGCCGTGCCTGGGCGATGGCCCCTTCGCGCGAGGCGAACTGGCCGCCGTCGGAGAAGCTGTCCGGCGTGACGTTGACGATGCCCATGATCGCCGGGCCGTCCGTGCCCCAGGCCGGGTCGCGGGCGGCCGTCAGCCGGTGGAGCAGGCCCGGCGGCAGGCCTGCCGGGTCGAGGTCGCTCACGGCGACCGTCTGCAACCGCACCGCTTCAGCTTCCCGTCGGATCAGTTCCAGCGACCGGAAGGCGAAAGGTCCACCGGCCAGGGGCAGCGCGTCCCCGACGGCGACCGCCGCCTCGGCGGCGGGCCCGTGGACCAGATCCGTGGGGCGGGCATAGCCGGGCTGGGACAGGGCAGATACGGCAAGCCCGCGCCGGGGCGCGGGCTCACGAAGGATGGGTAGTGTCATGGGAGAGACCCTCTCCGGTGGGAAGGCACCCGAACCGGGCAGAGGTCAGTCGCCGGGCTGCGGATCGGGCTCCATGCCGCCGCCGGGGGCGGTGCCGCCGGTCGGGACCGAGGCGCGTCGGCCCGGTCCGCTCGGCTTGGACGGCTCGTCGCGGCCGCCGCGATCCACCGAGCCGCTGGCCAGCAGCTCCTGGATCTCGTCGCCGGACAGGCTCTCGTATTCCAGCAGTCCCTTCGCCAGGGTGTGCAGGTCGTCCATGTTCTCTTCCAGGATCCGACGGGCGTCGTCATAGGCCTCGTCGGTGATCCGGCGGATCTCCTCGTCGATCACGTTGGCGGTCGCGTCGGAGACGTTCTTCTGCTGGGTCACCGAATGGCCCAGGAACACCTCCTGCTGGTCGGCGGAATAGGCCAGGAAGCCGAGCTTGTCGCTCATGCCCCATTCCGTGATCATCCGGCGCGACATCTCCGAGACCATGCGGATGTCGGAGGAGGCGCCGGTGGTGATCCGCTCGGCGCCGAAGATCAGGTCCTCGGCGATGCGGCCGCCGCAGGCGACCCGCAGGTCGGCTTCCAGCTTCGCCTTGGACAGGGAGATCCGATCGCCTTCCGGCAGGCGCATGACCATGCCCAGCGCGCGGCCGCGCGGGATGATGGTCGCCTTGTGGATCGGGTCGCTGTCCGGGCAGTGCAGGGCGACGATGGCGTGACCGGCCTCGTGATAGGCGGTCAGCTTCTTCTCCTCGTCGGTCATGACCATGGAGCGGCGCTCCGAGCCCATCATGACCTTGTCCTTGGCTTCCTCGAACTCGGTCATGCCGACCACGCGCTTGCCCTTGCGGGCGGCGAGCAGGGCGGCCTCGTTGACCAGGTTGGCGAGGTCGGCGCCCGAGAAGCCCGGGGTGCCGCGGCCGATGGTGCGCGCGTCCACGTCGGGGCCGAGCGGCACCTTGCGCATGTGCACCTTCAGGATCTTCTCGCGGCCCAGAATGTCCGGGTTCGGCACGACGATCTGGCGGTCGAAGCGGCCCGGGCGCAGCAGCGCCGGGTCGAGCACGTCGGGACGGTTGGTGGCGGCGATCAGGATCACGCCCTCGTTCGCCTCGAACCCGTCCATCTCGACCAGGAGCTGGTTCAGGGTCTGCTCGCGCTCGTCATTGCCGCCGCCCAGGCCGGCACCGCGATGGCGGCCGACCGCGTCGATCTCGTCGATGAAGATGATGCAGGGGGCGTTCTTCTTGCCCTGCTCGAACATGTCGCGCACGCGGCTGGCACCGACGCCGACGAACATCTCGACGAAGTCGGAACCGGAGATGGTGAAGAACGGCACGTTGGCTTCGCCGGCGATGGCGCGGGCGAGCAGCGTCTTACCGGTACCCGGAGGGCCCACCAGCAGACAGCCCTTGGGGATCTTGCCGCCCAGGCGCTGGAAGCGCTGCGGGTCCTTCAGGAACTCGACGATCTCTTCCAGTTCGGACTTCGCCTCGTCGATGCCGGCGACGTCGTCGAAGGTAACGCGCCCGGTCTTCTCGGTCAGCAGCCGGGCGCGGCTCTTGCCGAAGCCCATGGCCTTGCCGCCGCCGCCCTGCATCTGGCGCATGAAGAAGATCCACACCGCGATGAACAGCAGCATGGGGAACCAGCTCAGCAGGATTTGGAACAGCCCAGAGGTGCCCTCTTCCGGCGGTGCCGCGGAGATCCGCACGCCGGAGGTGTTCAGGCGCTCGACGAGGTCGGCGTCCTGCGGCGCATAGGTCTGGAAGGTGCTGCCGTCGGAGAACCGCCCGGAGATCTGCTGACCCTGGATGGTGACCTGGTTGACGCGCCCGCTCTCGACTTCGGACAGGAAGTCCGAATAGGCGAGGCTGCGCTGGCCCGTACGCGGAGAGGATCCCTGGAACAGGTTGAACAGCGCCACGAGCAGGACGCCGATGATGATCCAGAGAGCAAGATTCTTGCCGAAATTATTCACGTCGTCAGCCTTCCATTGGCCATCGGCCCATCGATCCGTCGCTCACGCGTCGCCAGCAGGTGGATGACCACCCCGATTTCATGCGGGTCGGGCGCCCTCCGTTCGCCAAGCACAAGGTGGGGGAGCGCGACCACCCCGTCAAGGTCAGTGACAATCGGCCAGGCGAGTCTCGCGGGGTGCGGCAGGGCGCGTGCGTGCTCCGGCAGGCGCGCGTCCAGGCCTAAGCTCTTGATACGCCGCCAGCCCTCCGCGCCGCAGGGTCCGACGTTTATGGCGGCGGCGGTCTGGTTATGTATCAGAAAGCGACCGTCCCAGCAGGCGGTCTGCCCGCTGCCGACGCTGAGCGGCGGCGCACAGGCCACCTCCTCGCGCATCACCGTGAGACTGTCGCCGTCGCTCTGCAGCAGGCAGCCCCGCAGGGTGCGGCGCCTGGCCCGGTCGCCGTCGGCCACCCAGTCCAGCAGCCCGGCCATCGCGGCGGTGCCCGGCGGATATCCGGCGTCACCGGCGATGCGGAACACATGGCGCAGCACCGCGGCCGTGAAGTCCGTGGGGGCCGCGGCCAGGGCGGCGCGGTCGAGCCGGCAGGTGCCGCAGGGATGGATCACGGCATGGCGGGCGAGCCACCCCCTCACCTCCCGGTCCATCGCGCGGCGGGCCCCGCCCATGGCCCCGGCCAGCCGGGCCAGCCGATCGGGCGACAGCCCGACCGCGTCCAGGGCCGGCCTCAGCCGGCGCAGATCGGCCCGGGTGAAGCGCGGGTCCGTATTGGACGGGTCGTCCACATAGTCGAGCCCGGCGGCCCGGCAGGTGGCGACCAGCCGCTCCTTGGCCAGAGACAGGAACGGGCGGGCCAGCCTGACCCCGGCCAGCCACGTCACCGCCGCCATGCCCGCCAGTCCCTCCGGACCGGTATCGCGGTCTATGCGGTGCAGCACCGTCTCGGCCTGATCGTCGCGGTGATGGGCGAGCAGCAGGGTCGTCGCCCCGGCGGCGTGGCAGGCGTCGGTGAGCAGCGCCAGCCTCGCCTCGCGGGCCGCCGCCTGTATGCCGGCCTTGGGCTTGCGCCCCCGCCAGGTCAGCGTCCGATGGGTATGGCCGAGAGCGACAGAATGACGGGCCACGTCGGCGGCTTCGGCCGCCGCCTCGGGCCGCAGGCCGTGATCCACGGTCAGGATCAGCAGCGGCCGGCGGTACCGGCGCGACCAGCGGTCGGCGAAATGCAGCAGGGCGGTGCTGTCGGGGCCGCCGGAGACGGCCAGGGCGACCGGCCCGCCCGGGTCCGGGTCGTCGGACAGGACGGCGTCGAGCAGGGCCACCCCGCCGGCGTCGTCCAGCGGTCGGTCTGCCCGGTCCGGCACCTCCCCGGCTGCGGCCGAGACTATCCGCCGCAGTTCAGCGCCTTGGTCTCGTTGATCATGCGGCGCTTGATATTCGTCGGCGCCTTGGGGAAGTCCTCGTTGAGCTTGGCGAAGGTCGTGCACGCCTCCTCCTTGCGGTCGATCCGAGCCAAGGCCATGCCGAGCTTCAGCAGATTGTCGGCCGCCTTCGGACTTTTCGGATAGCTCTGGTAGCCCCCCAGAAACGCGACGGCCGCCTCTTCGTAGCGGTCGCGCGCGTAGTACGTCTCGCCGAGCCAGTACTGGGCGTTGCCGGCGAGCGGGTCGTCCGGATGCGCCTCGAGAAACGCCTTGAAGGCGGCCTCGGCGGTCGGCAGGTCGTGTTTGACGAGATGGTCGAAGGCGGCCTTGTACTGCTCCTCGACCGACGCATCCGCCGGCAGCAGCGCCGTCTGCGTCGCCGTCGCGCCGCTCGGCGACGGCGTGGTCGCCTGCAGCGCGGACAACTCGTTGCCCGACAGGGTGCCGAGATCCTTCGGCTTCGCCCCGGTCGTCGGCCCGGCAGTATCGGCCGGCGGGGTCAGTTCGGTGCGCGGGCCGGTCTGGCCGCCCGTATCCTGGCCCGACATGCCCCCGGCGGCGTCGCCGCTCAGCTCGCGGAAGCGGATGTCGGTATCGGTCTGCAGCCGGTCCATGCGGTCGGACACGTTCTGGACCTGGAAGCCCAGTTCCTCCACCCGGCCGGTCACGCGGCGCAGATCGGCCTCGATCTGCTGCAGTCGGATCTCAATCCGCGCCAAAGCCGACCCACCGACCGCATCGGACGGGGACAGCGGCGCGGCCTGGTTCGCGGTGACCGACGCCGGCGGCTGGCCGCCGGCATAGACCGAGCGCTGAAGATCCGCCAACTCGCGCTCCAACCGCGCCATACGGTTGAGCAGGCCGCTGACGTCCTGCTGGGCCGAGGCGACCGTCGGCGCGGCGGCGGACAAGAGGAGGATGAACACAACGAAGCGCATCATGGTCCCAGTCTCCAGGATGCTCGCGGCGGAATTATGGCGCGGCGTGCAGATTGCCGCCGCATCCCCTCCGCCAGAACGAACCGGTCAAAAAAGAACGGCGGCGCCCGGTCTGGGCACCGCCGTCCATTACGCGATCGCGGACCGTCAGTTGAGGACGGTGACGCCGCGACGGTTCTCGGCCCAGGCCTGCTCGGTCGACGCCGGGTTCACCGGACGCTCCTTGCCGTAGGAGATGGTGCTCACACGGCTCGGGTCGATGCCGAGCGAAACCAGGTAGTCCCGGGCGGCGCTGGCGCGACGCTCGCCGAGCGCCAGGTTGTACTCGCGGGTGCCCCGCTCGTCGCAATGGCCCTCGATGGTGACCGACGTGCTCGGATACTTGCGCAGGAAGAACGCCTGACGCTCGAGCGTCGTGCGGGCCTCGCCGTCAAGAGCGGAGCTGTCGAAAGCGAAGAAGACGCGGTCGCCAACGTTGACGACGAAGTCTTCGGCGCTGCCCGGAGCCGGACCGGTCGGGGCCGTCGCCGTGGTGGAAGTGGTCGGCTGAACGTTGCCGCCCGAACCCGCATTTGCCGACTCGTCAGGTGCGGTCTCGCAAGCTGCGAGCAGCGCGACGGCAGCAAATACGCTGAGAAACTTGATGCGCATGATAGGTCTGTCCCTCTGGAGATTCTGTGGTGCCGGGCGCCCCGCCCCCCTCGTGGTCCAAATGACCCGGCCTGTCCGGGCCCGGACTCGTAGAGCCGGACTGTTCAGTTTCCCGACAGCCGACCACGAGCGTTTTTCCTTATAACTTGTAACCTGTTAACGAAGCAAGGGGCTCCACGCTGGATCTGAGGCATCCAGTGGCGTGATCACCTCACGCTCATTATACCCGGTGAGATCGATCGTGTACAACTTTGAGGTGCCGCCGCGGCCGCTGCGATCGGACGGTGTCTGCTTGAAATAGACCAGTACACGGCCGTTCGGCGACCAGCTCGGCGCCTCGACCAGGAAGCCCTGGCTGAGCAGCCGCTCGCCGGATCCGTCCGGCCGCATCACGCCGATGTGAAAGGTGCCGCCGGTGATCTTGGTGAACGCGATCAGGTCGCCGCGCGGCGACCAGACCGGCGTGGCGTAGCGGCCGTCGCCGAAGCTGATCCGCTTCACGTTCGAGCCGTCGGCGCCCATCGTGTAGAGCTGCTGGGTGCCGCCGCGGTCGGAGTTGAACACCACCTGGCTACCGTCCGGCGCATAGGTCGGCGACGTGTCGATCGAGCGGGTATTGGTGAGCTGGGCGACCCGGCGGGTGCGCAGGTCCATGGTGTGGATGTCGGTCACGCCGTCCTTGGCCAGGCTCATGATCACCCGGTTGCCGTCCGGCGAGAAGCGCGGCGCGAAGGTCATGCCCGGGAAGTCGCCCAGCACCTCCTGCTGGCCGGAATCCAGGTTGAAGATGTAGACCCGCGGCCGGTTCTGGTAATAGGCGAGATAGGTGATCTCCTGCACCGTCGGCGAGAAGCGCGGGGTCAGGACCAGGGTGTTGCCGTCGGTCAGGAACTTATGGTTCGCACCGTCCTGGTCCATGATGGCGAGCTGCTTCTTGCGCCGGTTCTGCGGACCGCTCTCGGCGATGTAGACGAACCGGGTGTCGAAATAGCCGTCCTCGCCTGTGATCCGCTTGTAGATCATGTCGGACACGATGTGGGCGGCGCGGCGCAGGGATTCCTCGATCGCCGTCAGCGAGGTGCCGGTCATGTACTGCTCGGCGAACACATCCCACAGGCGAAATTCGATGCGGTACTGTCCCGGCGACGGGATCGTCACCCGGCCGTGGACCAGTGCCTGGGCGCTGATCTGACGCCAGTCGCCGAACCGCGGCGGGGTGTCGAAATCCAGATCCGTCTGGATGAAGGCCTTCGGGTTGATCGGCTTGAACAGTCCCGAACGCTCCAGATTCGCGGAGATGATCTCGGTCATGGTCCGACCGACCCGGGTGGCCTCCACGCCCTCGCCCTTGAAGTCGGCGATGGCGACCGGCAGCGGATCGACGCGGCCCTGGGTGATGTCGATGCGCAGCTCGCTGCGCGCCGGAGCGGCGAAACCGGCGACCCCGGAGGCCCCGACCAGACCGGCCAGCGACAGACGGGCAAGATCGCGCCGCGACATGGCGGCATCGACCGTGGGCCGCGGCGGACGCGGGGCGGTCACCGGCTCGGACGACAGGGGAGCTGCGGCCAGGGCGGCGTCGGCGCTGTCGGTCATGACAGCATGTCCTTCGGATCGAAGGTGATCGTGAAGTTTTTCCATGTGTCGTACTTCTCCGGCGGAAGTTTCAGCGGGGAACAGTTCGGCGATTTCAGCGCCCGGAGGGCGGATTCGGCGGCGGAGCGGTAGAACGGATCGCTCTGCATCCGCGACGTATCAACGATCCGGGAGGACCGCACGGTGCGGTCCGGGTTCATCGTGACCTCGATCTCGACCACCAGGTCGGCGGCGTTCTTCGCCCCGGCCGGCACCAGCCAGCAGCTGCTGATCTGCTGCCGGATGGCGTCCATCTCCGACACCGACAGCGCCTGGGACGGATCGAAGCTCGAGTTGCGCGCGGTCGTCTTCGCGTCCGGCATCGGCGACGGCGGCGACTCGTTGGCCGGCTTCGGCGCGTCCTTTTTCAGGTTCTGAACCGTCTTCAGGACGTTGAGGAAGTTGTCGGTCTTCTTCTCCGGTTCCGGCTTCTCAGGCGTCTTCGGCGCCTCCTTCTCGGCGACCTGCTTCGGGCGCTCGGGCGGGGTCGGGCGCGCGACCGGCACCGGGGCCGGCGCCTGATCCTCCACGCGCTCCACCTTCGCGACCTCGGGCTGCTCCGGCTTCGGCACCTCCGGTTTCGGCACGTCGGGCTTCGGCGTCTCCACCGGCACCGGTTCCGGCTTCTCGGGCTCGGGCTTCGGCGGCTCCGGCTTCTGCGACGGCACCGGGACCGGCTCCGCCTTCACGGCCGGGGCCGGCTCGGGCGGCGGTGCGGCCTTGGCGGTCTGGGTCGGCGCCGGGGCCGGCGTCGGCTTGGCGGCCTCCTTAGGCGCCGGCGGCGGGGGCGGTGCGGGGCGGGAAGCCGGCGGAGGCGGCGGCGGAGGCGTCTTGTCCGGCTGAGCCGCACTGTCCGGCGGCGGCGGCGGCGTCTTGTCGGGCGTGGTCTTCTCGACCGGCGGCGGCGCGTTCGTGACCTCCGCGACGGTCACCACGTCGACGACCACCAGACGGTTTTCGATCACCTCGTCGCGGGCGAGCTTGGGCAGGCCGAAAACGGCCAGCGCCAGCACCCCGGCGTGCAGCAGGATCGAAAGGACCAGAGCCACGTTCATGTTCGCTCGTCACGCTCCTCGTTGGGCCGTCGCCGGTCCGGGTCGGCAGGGTTCCCGCGGAACCCGCGCCCAGGCCGTCAGTTGCTGCCCGCCGACTCCTCAGGAAGCTCCGCCAGCAGGGCGACCCGGGAGAACCCGGCAGAACTGATCTGGCCCATGACCTCCATGACGGACCCGTAGGCGATAGACTTGTCGCCGCGGACAAAAATTCTGAGTTCGGGGTTCGCGCCCGACACCGCCAGCAGCTTCGGCACCAGTTCCTCGCGGGAGATCGAGGTCTCCTGCAGGTACAGGCTGCCGTCGGCCCGCACGGTGACCACCAGCGGCTCGACCTCGTCGGTGAGCTGGGCCGCCTTGGTCTTCGGCAGGTCGACCGGCACGCCGACGGTGAGCAGCGGTGCGGTCACCATGAAGACGATCAGCAGCACGAGCATCACGTCGACGAACGGCGTGACGTTGATCTCGCTCAGCGGCGGATTCCGGCGACGGCTGGTGCCGTTGCGGGCGCCGCGTTTGATGATGCCGCCGGCCACGTCTTACCGCCCCTCGTCCAGCTGGCGCGACAGGATCGAGCCAAACTCGGTCGCGAACCCGTCCAGACGGCCGGCATAGCGGCCGAGATCGCTCGACAGCTTGTTGTAGGCGACGACCGCCGGAATGGCCGCGACCAGGCCGAGCGCGGTGGCGAACAGCGCCTCGGCGATGCCGGGGGCGACGACGGCGAGGCTGGTGTTCTTCGAGGCGGCGATCGCCTGGAAGCTGTTCATGATGCCCCAGACCGTGCCGAACAGCCCGACGAAGGGCGCGGTGGAACCGACCGAGGCGAGGAAGGTCATGCGCTTCTCCAGCGCCTCCATCTCCCGGTTTATTGTCAGGTGCATGATCTGGTCGAGCCGGTCGCGCAGGCTGGCGCGCAGGTCGTTGGATTTCTGGGTCAGGCCCTTGGCGGCCGAGCGGCGCCACTCGCGCATGGCCGAGGAGAAGATCGACGACATCGGGTCGGCCGGGTGGCTGCCCATGCGATCGTACAGATCCTCCAGCGAGCCGCCGGACCAGAAGGCGTCCTCGAACTCGTTGGCGCGGCGGCGCATGCGGCGCATCTTCAGGATCTTCTCGAAGATGATCGCCCAGCTCCAGACCGAGGCCAGGACGAGGAGCAGCATCACGATCTTGACCACGGTGTCGGCCTGCATGAACAGGCCCCACATGCTCAGCTCGTGGGACATGGTCGCCGCAGGGACCGCCAGTCCCGGCGTCACCAGACCCGGGGCCGTGCTCTGGGTCGTGTCGACCACCGCTTGTGCAAGTTGCTCCATCGACTTCCTCTTCCTTGCTGCCGATGCCCGGCCTTCAAGTCCCTAACGTCAGGCCGGGGCAGTGCCGCCGACCAGATCCCGTATCCTCTGCGGCAGCCGGACCGGCCGACCGCGCCCATTCACCCCGGCGATCACCAGGTCGAGCACAACCAGGGGTTCGGTCTCGCCCCGGCGCACCACCTCCTGCACCGCCTCCAGCGCCGCGCCGCGCACCCCGGTGATCCGGGTCACAACCTCCAGCGCATCGTCCAGAACCGCCGGCGCGCGGTAGTCGATCGTGCAGCGGCGCACCACGAAGGCGACGTCCTCGGTCTCACGCATCTCCCGCTGTTCGACCCCGCCGGCCCGCAGAAATTCCGTGCGGGCCCGCTCGGCGTAGCGCAGATAATTGGCGTGGTAGACCACCCCGCCCGCATCGGTGTCCTCGTAATAGACACGCACGGGAAAGCGGAAGGGTTCAGACATCGTCCTCCCCCTGGCCGAGCAGGTCGAGTTGGGCCTCCACCGATTTCGGCGGGGTGATGCCGAGATAGCGCCAGCCCGCGGCCGACAGGATCCGGCCGCGCGGGGTGCGCTGGATCAGTCCCTGCTGCATCAGGTAGGGCTCGATGACCTCTTCGATCACGTCGCGCTGCTCGCCCAGGGCCGCCCCCAGGGTCTCGGCCCCGACCGGGCCGCCGCCGTAATTCTCGGCGATGCAGCCGAGATAGCGCCGGTCCATGGCGTCCAGGCCGCGCTTGTCGATGTCCAGGCGGGTCAGGGCCGCGTCGGCCAGGACGGCGTCCACCACCTGCTTGCCGGCCACCGTCGCGAAGTCGCGGACCCGGCGCAGCAGCCGGCCGGCGACGCGCGGGGTGCCGCGGGCGCGCCGGGCGATCTCGCCGGCCCCGTCCTCCGTCAGGCCGAAGGACAGCAGGTCGGCGCCGCGCTTGACGATCCGGGTCAGTTCCTCCGGCTCGTAGAACTGCAGGCGCAGGGGAATGCCGAAACGCTCGCGCAGCGGCGTGGTGATCAGCCCCGACCGGGTCGTCGCGGCGACAAGCGTGAACGGTGCCAGATCGATACGGATCGATCGCGCCGCCGGGCCTTCGCCAATGATGAGGTCGAGCTGAAAATCCTCCATGGCCGGATACAGCACTTCCTCTACGGCAGGATTAAGGCGATGTATTTCGTCGATAAACAGGACATCGCGCGGCTGAAGATTGGTCAGCAGGGCTGCCAGGTCGCCGGCCTTGGCGATCACCGGTCCGGAGGTCGCGCGGAAGTTCACGCCGAGCTCGCGCGCCACGATCTGGGCCAGGGTGGTCTTGCCCAGCCCCGGCGGGCCGAACAGCAGCACATGGTCGAGCGATTCGCCCCGGCCGCGGGCGGCATCGATGAACACCTTGAGGTTCTCGCGGACCTTTTTCTGGCCGGTGAAGTCGTCCAGGGTCTGCGGGCGCAGGGTGGTCTCGCCCATGTCCTCCGGCCGGCGCTCGCCGTCGATCAGGCGGTCGCCCTCCTCCAGCTCGTCGTCCCAGTCGCCGCTCACCCGGCCAGCTCCTTCAGCCCGCCGGTGATCAGCCGGTCGAGAGCCGCGTCAGATCCCATCGCCGACTGCGCCGCCTGCACCGCGCCATAGGCTTCGGCCCGGCCGTAGCCGAGATTGACCAGGGCGGACACCGCGTCGTTCAGCGTGTCGCTGCCGGCGGCCTTCACCGCCGCGGTGCGGGCCGCCGCCGGCGCGTCGGCGGCGATGCCGAGCGCCACGTTGACCGTCTTGTCCTTCAGTTCGTTGACGATGCGGGTCGCCAGTTTCGGGCCGACGCCGTCCGCCCGGGTCAGCAGGGTCTTGTCCTGGGCGGCGATGGCGGTGAACAGCTCGTCCGGCGACAGCACGGTCAGGATCGACAGCGCGTGTTTGGCCCCCACCCCCTGCACCGTCTGCAGCATGCGGAACGCCGCCTTCTCCGAGCCGCCGGAGAAGCCGTAGAGGTGGATGTGATCCTCGCGGACATGGGTCTCCACCTCGACCTTCACCGCCGCGCCGACATCGCCGAGCGCGCTGAGCGTGCGGCCGGAGCAGAAGATCAGATAGCCGACGCCGTTGACGTCGATTACCGCCTGGCCGTCGCCGGTGCCGTCGAGAATGCCCTTCAGGCGCGAGATCATCGGGTTCCTCCTCCGGCGGCTTCCTTGGCGAGGGCGGCGGCGATCGCCCGCTCCAGGCCCGGCGCCATGTCGGTGACCGCCCCGGTCTTGCGCGCCGCCACCCCGGCCGACTGGCCGAAGGAGGCACGGGACTGGACGTAGTGGGCGTGGCAGACGGCGACGGCGAGCGCATCGGCCGCGTCCGGGCTCTTGATCACCGCGCCGGGCAGCAGGGTGGCGATCATCGCCTGGACCTGCTCCTTGTCCGCACTGCCGGTGCCGACCACCGCCTTCTTCACCCGCTTCGGCGCGTATTCGGCGACCCGCAGCCCCGCCTTGGCCGGCGCCAGCAGCACCACGCCGCGGGCCAGGCCGAGTTTGAGCGTGCTCTCCGGGTTGCGGTTGACGAAGGTCTCCTCCACCGCCGCCTCGTCGGGTTTGAAGCGGTCGATGAGATCCTGGATGGCGTCGTAGAGCTGAACCAGGCGGGTGGCGATGTCGGCCTTGCCGTCGGAATGGACCGTGCCGTCGGCGACGTGACGCAGGCGCACGCCGTCGGTCTCGATCACCCCCCACCCGGTATTCCTGAGGCCGGGGTCGAGCCCGATCAGCCGCATGCGCCTCTCCGTTGTGCCGCCCCCGCCCCGGACCGGATCCGCGGCGTCACCCGTCGCGGGCAATCAGGCGGACAGTTTCGCCATGATGTCCTCGGCGATGTCGAAATTCGCCGAGACCTGCTGCACGTCGTCGTTGTCTTCCAGGGTGTCGAACAGCTTGATCAGCGTACCCGCCTGGTCCTCGTCCACCGCCACGGTGTTCAGCGGCTTCCAGGTCAGACCGGCCGACTGCGGCTCGCCCAGGGTGGCTTCCAGCGCCTCGCGCACGGTGTTGAAGTCCTCCACCGGGCAGGTGATCTCGTGTTCGGCCCCGGTGCTCTCGGCGTTCTCGGCACCGGCCTCGATCGCCGCCTCCAGCACGTCGTCTGCGCTGCCGACCTCCGCCGGGTAGATGATCTGGCCGACCCGGTTGAACATGAAGGACACCGAGTTGGTCTCGCCCAGATTGCCGCCGAACTTGGAGAAGGCGGCGCGCACTTCGGAGGCGGTGCGGTTGCGGTTGTCGGTCAGCGCGTCGACGATCATGGCCACGCCGCCGGGGCCGTAGCCCTCGTAGCGCACCTCTTCCCAGTTGGAGTCGTCGCCGCCGCCGGAGCCCTTCTTGATGGCGCGGTCGATATTGTCCTTGGGCATGTTCTCCTTGCGCGCGGCCGCGATGGCGGTACGCAGCGCCGGATTCGATGCGGGGTCCTCGCCGCCGGTCTTGGCCGCGACCTGAATTTCACGGGTCAGGCGGGTGAAGACCTTGGCGCGCTTCTTATCCTGCGCGCCCTTGCGGTACATGATGTTCTTAAACTGGGAATGACCGGCCATTTCCAAACGCTCCCGTCCGCGACCGTTCGTGGCGCGAATCGTCTCTCTATACCAGATGTGGGGGTTCGACGCACGGCTTCAGCCCTGTCGCCCCGGCACCGACGCGGCGCCGCGCGGGGGTTTAGCACAGGCGGGGGTGTGCGGTGAACTGTGTCGAATTCTTCCGCGACAATCGTCATCCCGGTTTGACCCGGCCCTGATCCGGGGCAAGGCCGGGACCTAGCCCGTAGATCGGCCCTGGGTCCCGGCCCGAGCCCGGATCAGGTCCGGTCTCGTCCGGGATGACGAGGGTGTTGGACAGGGGAGACTCCCCTCACCCCACTGGGATCGTCTCCGCCAGCAGGCCGCCGACGCGCAGCGGCTCGGCGCTGATCGCGAGCCCCGTCCGGTCGTCGGTGACGACGAAGATCCCGCAGACCGTGGCCTCGCCGTCCGCCGCCTCAAGGCGCGGGGTGGGGAGCTTGGTGGTGAAGCGCTTGACCGGGAATTCCTTCTTCATCCCGATCACGCTGTCGTAGTCGCCGCACATGCCGGCATCGCTCTGATACGCCGTGCCGTTGGCCAGGACCATGACGTCGGCCGTGGGCACATGGGTGTGGGTGCCGACCACCAGGGAGACGCGGCCGTCGAAGGCGTGGCCGAAGGCCATCTTCTCGCTGGTCGCCTCGCCATGCACGTCGATCAGGATGAAATCCACGTCACCGCCCAGCGCGGTCCCGTCGATCGCCTTCTCCACCGCGGCGAAGGGGTCGTCGAGCGGGTCCATGAACAGCCGGCACATGGCGTTGATCACCAGCACCCTGCGGCCGTCGCGGGTCTCGTGCACCACCGCGCCCTTGCCCGGTGTACCGGCGGGGAAGTTGATCGGGCGCACCAGCCGGTCGTCATCGGCGATGGCGTCGAGGATCTCGCGCTGGTCCCAGACGTGGTTGCCGGTGGTGATCACGTCGACGCCGGCATCGTAGAGCTCGCCGCAGATCTTGGCGGTGATGCCGAAGCCGTGGGCGGAGTTCTCGCCGTTGACCACGACGAAGTCGGTGCGGAGATCCCGCATCAGGGCGGGCAGGTGATGGATGACCGCCTCGCGGCCGGACCGTCCGACGATGTCGCCGAGAAACAACAGACGCACGTTCTACTCCGAAATCTCAATGAAACCGTTCTCGGTCACGAAGCCGTTCAGCAGGGCGTCGTGGGCACCCGCCGGGACTGCCTCAACCTCCTGCCCGGCATAGGCCACCCCGAGCGCCTGGACCGTCTGCCATTCGCGCAGGGCGGCCAGCGTGCGATCATAGTATCCGCCGCCATAGCCGAGCCGACGCCCCCGCCGGTCGAAGGCCAGCAGCGGCACCAGCAGCAGTGTCGGATAGACAACTTCCGCGTCGGGTCCCGGTTCCGACGTGCCGTACGGACCGGGCACCAGTTCCTCGTCCGGCTCCCAGGCGCGGAAGATCAGCGCCTGCTTGTCGTCGGGCACCACCGGCAAGGCGATGCGGCAGCCATTGGACCACAGCGCGGTGAGGCAGGGACGCGGGTCGATCTCATCGCGCATCGGCCAGTAGCCGGAGACGACGGTGCCGGAGGACGGAGCCACGGCGCCGGAGAGATGCATCGCCAGCCGGTTGGCCGCGTCCGCGGTGTCGGCGGCGAGCGAGACGCGCTGGCGGGACATCTGCTTGCGCAGGTCGGCCTTGGCACGGCTCAGATCGTCTGGATCGAGAATCGGATCGGTCATTCCGCTCTAGGGTCCGGTGGAAATCTTTCCCGTTACCCGCGCCGCCCGAGGGCGGACGCGCGGCCTGCCGGGCACGTGCCCTAGGAAAATCTGTGCGACGGAGCCGCCTCGGCCGTTGGCATTTGCATACCCTCTGTGGCCTGCAAAGCAGGTGGGCGCCGCGATTCCGAGACCACGGTCCCGAAAGAGGCAGCTCCCTCAGAGAGATTATAGCCCCAGGGGTAAAGTGCGGCCTGACAAACCGCGCCGCCCCGTCGCTGACCTCAACGTAAACCCGGGCCCGGCAAATTCAAGCGGAGATGTAGGCGATTGCGTGAGGGAACGACGGGGCCCCGCGCACCCGAGCGGGTCAGCTGCCTTCCAGACGGCCGGCGATGCGCTCGATCCGCTCTGCCAGACCCTCGATGGCGAGCGACATGTCCTCCAGCTCGTTGGGCGAGAACTCCTCGTCCCCCTCGTCGACCTCGTTGGCCGCGTCGCGCAGGTCCATCAGTTCGTCGGCCACCAGCAGGCTGGCCATCACCAGCAGCCGCGTGTCGCCGACCTGGCCGACCTGCTCCACCATGTCGGCCACATGGGCGTCGACCATCTGGGCCAGTTCGCCGAGCCGCTTCTCCTGACCGTCCTCGCAGGCGATGCGGTAGGACTTGCCGTTGATGCTGATATCGACCTGGGCCAAGGATCAGGGCTCCAACACGAGTTTGAGCTGACCGATCGCCTTGTCGAGCCGCTGCTCGACCTGATCGGCCGCCTTGGAGAGTTTCGCGTAGTCGCGGCGCACCGCCGAAAGCTCGCCCTTCACCGCGGCGCCGTCGCCGCCGTCGGAATCGTCGAGTCCTTCGAGCGCCTTTTCAAGACGGGAGACCGCCTTGTCCAGCCGTTCACGTGCCGCATTCAGCCGAGACATTCCCGCCGTCCTGGTCCGCCAATCCCGTCCACCGCGGGCGATTCGTCACCCGAAACCCGCGATGTACCCCCTGAAACGAAGGAGTTAAGCCCCGTCGTTGAGGTGCCGCATGATATCCGCCGGCCGTACCTACCGTCAATCGAACCGGCGTGTGAGGTTCCGCACCCGGCATATATTACGAGGCGGAGCGCCCCGCCCGCTTGACGGAGCGCCCCTGCCTGGGCATGTTCCGCGCCACCGAGGCGCCGGCGGTCGCTGGACGCCCGCCAAAAGCCCGCGAACCGCACCATGACCGCTTCCCCGACTTTCGGCGCCGCCCTCTCCGACGGCGACCACGCCAGCCTCGCCAGCGCCATCCGCGCGCTCTCCATGGACGCCGTCGAACAGGCGAAATCGGGACACCCGGGCATGCCGATGGGCATGGCCGACGCCGCCGTCGTCCTGTTCTCGCAGTTCCTGCGCTTCGACCCGCGCCACCCGGACTGGGCCGACCGCGACCGGTTCATCCTGTCCGCCGGCCACGGCTCGATGCTGCTGTACTCCCTGCTGCACCTCACCGGCTATCAGGACATGCCGCTGGAGGAGCTGAAGAAGTTCCGCCAGCTCGGCTCCAAGACCGCCGGCCACCCGGAATACGGCGCGGCCGCCGGCATCGAGACCACCACGGGCCCGCTCGGCCAGGGCTTCGCCAACGCCGTCGGCATGGCGGTCGCCGAGCGCCACCTGAACGCCCGCTTCGGCGACGAGCTGATCGACCATCGGGTCTGGGTCATCGCCGGCGACGGCTGCCTGATGGAGGGCGTCAGCCACGAGGCCGCCTCCCTGGCCGGCCATCTCGGCCTCGGCCGGATGAACGTGCTGTGGGACGACAACAAGATCTCCATCGACGGCCCGACCGACCTCACCCTGTCCGACGACGTGCAGGCGCGCTTCGTGTCCTACGGCTGGCATGTGGTGGAGTGCGACGGCCACGACCCCAAGGCGCTCGCCGCCGCGATGGCCGAGGCTGCCGCCGATCCGCGCCCGTCGCTGATCGCCTGCCGCACCACCATCGGCTTCGGCGCGCCGACCAAGGCGGGCAAGTCCTCCTCCCACGGCTCGCCGCTGGGCGCCGAGGAGATCGCCGGCACCCGCGCCGCCATCAACTGGCCGCACGGCCCGTTCGACATTCCGGCCGAGGTCACCACGCTCGGCCTGTCGCTCGGCGACCGCGGGGCCAAGGCCTACGATGCCTGGACGGCCGACCTGTCCAAGTCGGGCAAGAAGGACGATTTCGAGCGGGCGCTGTCCGGCGCCCTGCCGAAGGAACTGGCCGACGCCATCGACGCCCACAAGAAGGCGCTGAGCGCCGATCAGCCGAAGCTCGCGACCCGCGTCTCCTCGCAGAAGGCGCTGGAGGTGATCGCCCCGGTGGTGCCGGAACTGCTGGGCGGCTCGGCCGACCTGTCGGGCTCCAACAACACCAAGGTCGGCGCCCAGTCGATCCTGGACAAGAGCAACTACGGCGGCCGCTACCTGCATTACGGTGTGCGCGAGCATGCCATGGCCGCGGCGATGAACGGCATGGCACTGCATGGCGGCGTCATCCCCTACGGCGGCACCTTCCTGGTGTTCACCGACTACTGCCGCCCGTCGATCCGGCTGGCCGCCCTGATGGGCATCCGCTGCATCTTCGTCATGACCCATGACAGCATCGGCCTCGGCGAGGACGGCCCGACCCACCAGCCGGTGGAGCACCTGGCCGCGCTGCGCGCGATCCCGAACGTGGCGGTGTTCCGCCCGGCCGACGCGGTGGAGACCGCCGAGGCCTGGCAGCTCGCCCTGCAGCGGGTCTCCGGCCCGAGCGTGCTGGCCCTGACCCGTCAGAACGTTCCGACGGTGCGCACCGAGCATTCCCAGGCCAACCTGTCGGCCAAGGGCGGTTACGTGCTGGCCGAGGCCGGTGGCGCCCGCAAGGCGACCCTGATCGCCACCGGCAGCGAGATCGAGATCGCCATGGAAGCCAAGGCCAAGCTCGAGGCCGAGGGCGTGCCGACGGCGGTGGTTTCCATGCCGTCGCTTGAACTTTTTGCCGCCCAGGATCCGTCCTACACCAAGGAGGTGCTCGGATCCGGTGTGCGCGTGGTGATCGAAGCCGGCGTGCGCCAGTGCTGGGACCGCCTGCTCGGCGAGAACGGCGTCTTCATCGGCATGTCCGGTTTCGGCGAGTCCGGCCCCTATCAGGAGCTGTACGCGCACTTCCGGATCACCGCCGGCGACGTCGCCGGTGCGGTAAAGGCACGGATCTAGTGGTGTTAATGGCGTCGATCTGACCCATATCCCCACCTGACAATCAGTTATGTGACGATACTCGGAGGAGAGAAACGATGGCCACGAAGGTTGCGATCAACGGGTTTGGACGGATCGGCCGCCTCGTGTTGCGCGCACTGTACGAGTCCAAGCGCGACGATATCGAGGTTGTTCTGGTGAACGATCTGGGCCCGGTGGAGAGCAACGCCCACCTGTTCCGCTACGACACCGTCCACGGCCGCTTCCCCGGCACCGTGAAGACGGGCGAGGACTGGATGGATATCGGCCTCGGCAAGATCAAGGTTACCGCCGAGCGCGACCCGGCCAACCTGCCGCACAAGGATCTGGGCGTCGACATCGCGCTGGACTGCACCGGCATCTTCACCAAGCGCGAGCAGGCCGCCAAGCACATCGAGGCGGGCGCCAAGAAGGTCGTCATCTCCGCACCGGCCACCGGCGCCGACCTGACCGTCGTCTACGGCGTGAACCACGACCAGCTCACCGCCGAGCACGAGGTCATCTCCAACGCGTCGTGCACCACCAACTGCCTGGCCCCGGTGGCCTTCGTGCTGAACAACGCGATCGGCATCGAGCGTGGCTACATGACCACGATCCACGCCTATACCGGCGACCAGCCGACCCTGGACACCCTGCACAAGGACCTGCACCGCGCCCGTGCCGCGGCCCAGTCGATGATCCCGACCTCCACCGGCGCCGCCAAGGCCGTCGGCCTGGTGCTGCCGGAGCTGGCCGGCAAGCTGGACGGCACCTCGGTGCGCGTTCCGACCGCCAATGTCAGCCTGATCGACTTCAAGTTCGTGCCGAAGCGCGACACCAGCATTGAGGAGGTCAACAAGGCGATCTCCGACGCCGCCAACGGTCCGCTGAAGGGCATCCTCGGCATCAATGACGAGCCGCTGGTCTCCACCGACTTCAACCACGACAGCCACTCCTCGACCTTCGATCTCGGCCAGACCCAGGTGATCGAGGGCAAGATGGTCCGCGTGCTGTCCTGGTACGACAACGAGTGGGGCTTCTCCAACCGCATGCTGGACACCACCGCTGCGCTGGCGAAGACCCTCTAAGACCCGCGCGATCCGAGGAGAGAACCGATGAAGATCACCCAGAAGGTCAAGAAGATCCTGGATTGCTACGAGAGCGACAATCCGGGGACCAAGGCCAACCTCGCCCGCATCCTGATGCAGGGCAAGCTCGGCGGCACCGGCAAGCTCGTCATCCTGCCGGTCGACCAGGGCTTCGAGCACGGCCCGGCGCGCAGCTTCGCGCCGAACCCGGAGGGCTACGACCCGCACTACCACTACAAGCTGGCGATCGACGCGGGGCTGAACGCCTATGCCGCCCCGCTCGGCATGCTGGAGGCCGGTGCCGACAGCTTCGCCGGCGCGATCCCGACCATCCTGAAGGTCAACTCCTCCAACAGCCTCGCCCGCGACAAGGAAGGCCCGTCCCAGGCCATCACCGGCTCGGTCGGCGACGCCCTGCGGCTCGGCTGCTCGGCCATCGGCTTCACGATCTACCCGGGCTCGGACTCCCAGTTCGACATGATGGGTCAGATCCGCGAGATGGCCGAGGAGGCCAAGGCCGTCGGCCTCGCCGTGGTCATGTGGTCCTACCCGCGCGGCGGCGACCTGTCGAAGGACGCCGAGACCTCGGTCGACATCTGCGCCTATGCCGCCCACATGGCGGCGCTGATGGGCGCACACATCATCAAGGTCAAGCCGCCGAAGGATGGCATCGGCCTCGAGGCCGCCCGCAAGGCCTATGAGAGCAACAAGATCCCGACCTCGACCCTGGCCGAGCGGATCCGTCACGTCATGCAGGCGAGCTTCAACGGCCGTCGCATCGTGGTGTTCTCCGGCGGCGACGCCAAGGGCCTGGACGGCCTGATGGAGGAGATCCGCGGCCTGTACGAGGGCGGCGCCAACGGTTCCATCATCGGCCGCAACACCTTCCAGCGCCCGCGCGACGAGGCCCTGGCGATGCTCGACCAGATCATCGACATCTACAAGGGCAAGTGAGCCGCGCCTCCATGGCATCGGAACTCTACCTGATCACGCCGCCGCGTCTTCCCGACGTGGCGGCGTTTTGCGAGGACCTGGGCGCGGCACTCGACGCCGGCCCGGTCGCCTGCCTGCAGCTCCGCCTGAAGGACGTGGAGGATGACGCCATCCTGCGCGCCGCCGACGCGATCCTGCCGGTCTGCCACCAGCGCGGCGTGCCGTTGCTGATGAACGATCGCCCGGACCTGGCGGTGAAATCCGGCTGCGACGGCGTCCACGTGGGGCAGGACGACACGCCCTATGCCCAGGCGCGCAAGCTGATGGGCCCGGGTGCGCAGATCGGCGTGACCTGCAAGAACAGCCGCCATCTGGCCATGGAAGCCGGCGAGGCCGGGGCCGACTATGTCGCCTTCGGCGCCTTCTTCCCCACCACCTCCAAGAACGAGACCACCATGGCCTCGCTGGAGATCCTGGAATGGTGGGCGGAGATGATGACCGTCCCCTGCGTCGCCATCGGCGGCATCACCCAGCAGAACTGCGGCCCGCTGGTGGCAGCGGGGGCGGATTTCCTGGCGGTGATCAACGCGGTCTGGGGGCATCCCGACGGCCCGGCCGCCGGTGTGAAGGCTTTCGAGGCGGTGCTGAAGGGCTAATCCTCGCCCTTGTCCCCGTCCAGCCCCTCGGACAGCCGGGGAAAGCTCGTCATCATCTGCTTGGCCCAATCGAGCTGTTCGGGCTCCTCCGGCTCCGGAGGGGCCGGCTGAACCTGGCGTTTGTCGCCGCCTTCCAGCGTCTCGATCGCCTGGGAGCGGATGCGCACCCGGTCGCCCACATCCATGTCGTCGAACTTGTCGCGCGCGGTCTCGTAGTCGCTGTCGCCGCCCTCGGCCGCGACCTTGGCGATCGCCTTGTAGACGTCGCCGCGGCCGACCACTTCCGCGGTGGCATCGGCCAACACGGTCAGGCTGCGGCGGGTGCTGCTGTCGAGCCTCTCGGTCTTGCCAGGCGCGCGGGCCATCGGCTGGGGTCTCCCAAGTCACCGGATCGAACTGGGTTCAAGTGTACACCTACAACCGGTTTTCTGCAGCAACCATCTGAGACTCCACGATTTGTCGCTTCCGCGTCAGGTCTCGTCAGGATCCGACACCGAACCCCGCGCCGACCCGCACCGTCCGACCGGCGGCGCATACGGCGATGCGGCGGGGCAAAGCGTGGACACCGCGCGCCCCGCCTGATAAAAGCCGCCGCGATTTCCGGCACTTCTTTTCGCGGACGGGACTTCAATGAAGATCAACGGCAACGCGGTGCGCATCGGCAACGTGGTCGAGCACCAGAACCGGCTCTGGGTCGTCACCAAGACGCAGGCGGTGAAGCCCGGCAAGGGCGGCGCCTTCAACCAGGTCGAGATGAAGGACATTCGCAGCGGCACCAAGCTGAACGAGCGCTTCCGCGCCGACGAGCAGGTCGAACGCGTGCGGCTGGAGCAGCGCGGCGCGACCTATCTCTACGAGGACGGCAACCTGCTGTACTTCATGGATTCCGAGACCTACGAGCAGGTCGCGGTCAATTCCGAGATGGTCGGCGATCAGAAGGCCTTCCTGCAGGACGGCATGGCCGTGACCATCGAGTCCTACGAGGAAGAGCCGCTGTCGATCACCCTGCCGGACACCGTCGTGATGACGATCGTCGAGGCCGACGCCGTGGTGAAGGGGCAGACCGCCTCCTCCTCCTACAAGCCGGCGGTTCTGGAGAACGGCGTGAAGGTTCTGGTCCCGCCGCATATCGAGGCCGGCACCCGGATCGTCGTGAAGCCGGAAGACTGCAGCTACGTCGAGCGCGCGAAAGACTGAGTGCCCGGAAACTGACTACCGGGGACTGACTGCCGGCGGCCCGGACCTTCGGGCCCCGCCCCTAACCATCGAGGTAAAGCCCATGGCCGTCCGCTCGGCCCTGTACAACGTCGTCTTCAAGGCCTGCCAGAAGGCGGCCCGCAGCCTGCGCCGGGATTTCGGCGAGGTCGAGAACCTGCAGGTCTCCAAGAAGGGTCCGGCCGACTTCGTGTCGACCGCCGACAAGCAGGCCGAGAAGCTGCTGTACGAGGAGCTGAAGCACGCCCGGCCGAAATACGGCTTCCTGATGGAGGAGTCCGGCAGCGTCGAGGGCAGCGACCCGAACAAGCAGCGCTGGATCATCGATCCGCTGGACGGCACCCTGAACTTCCTGCACGGCATTCCGCATTTCGCCATCTCGGTGGCGCTCGAGGAAAAGGGCGAGATCATCGCCGGCGCGGTCTACCAGCCGCTGATCGACGAGTTCTACTGGGCCGAGAAGGGCGCGGGCGCCTATCTCAACGACCGCCGCCTGCGCGTCTCCGGCCGCCGCAACATGCAGGAATCCGTGTTCGCCACCGGCATTCCGGTGACCGGCCTGGGCGGCGACCACAAGGTCTTCATCGCCCAGCAGCTCGCGGTCATGGGATCGACCGCCGGCGTGCGTCGCTTCGGTGCCGCCGCCCTGGACCTGGCCTGGGTCGCCTCCGGCCGTTTCGACGGGTTCTGGGAGCACAAGCTCAACGCGTGGGACATCGCCGCCGGCATCCTTCTGGTGAAGGAGGCGGGGGGCTATGTCAGCGACTTCGCCGGCCGCACCGATGTGCTCGAATCGGGCGATGTGGTCGCCGCCAACGATGCGCTGCACACCCCGCTGCTGAAGCTTCTGCGCAACGCGAAGCCGTCCTAAAGCGCGAATCCCTGCCGTTTATAGTGATTTAGCCGCCGATCCGGCTTGGCGGCGCTGTTGTCGGACTCCCCACCTCTGGTATAACCGCCGGGCAATCGCTGGTTCGGGAGGAACGATGCGGGGACATCGCGCGCACGTCGCACTGACGCTTATCGCCGCCGCCATCGCCGCCACGGGCGGGGCCGCTCCGCTGTGGGCGCAGACGGTCACGAGCCCTTACATAGAGACCAATCCGAATGTGACGGTCGACCTGAGCGTGCTCGACGGCTTCGGCGGCACCTCGGCGACCATGCCGGGCTACGCGCCCGCGATGCCGTCGCCAGGCGCCTATCCGCCCCCCGGCGTCGCCACCGGGCCCTCCGGCGATGTGCCGGCCTTCCTGGTACGGCCCGATGCGCCACGCTACGCCTCGCCGCCGCCGGCCGTGCAGGCGCTGATCCAGGGTCGCAGCGGCGGCGCACGGCCGCCGTCGGTCAGTGCGCCCCCGCGCGCCAGCGCGGCGGCCGCAGCCCCGGCCCTGCGCCAGCCCACGCCGCGCCCGGCGCCATCGTCGTCGAGCGCGTCCGTGCCGACGCCGGTGGTGCCCAAGCCGATCACGCCGAAGCCGCAGCCGCAGCAGACCGCGTCGGCCGCGCCGACGCCTCCGCCCCCGCCTCCGGCCCCCTCGGCCAGTTCCGCCGCCGCCGCGACACCGCCGGCTCCGCCGCCGCCCAGCGTGCCGAAGCCGACCCGGAGCGCCTCCGCGGCCCCGCCGCCTCCGCCTCCCGCGGTGCCGAAGCAGGAGGCCACGCCCGCCTCCGCGCCGGTCGCCACCACCTCCGCCCCGGCGCCGCAGCCGTCGGCCCAGAGCGCCGGCGGCGACACCACCCGGATCGCCTTCCCCGGCGGCCAGTCCCAGCTGCCCGGCGACGCCGCGGCCAAGCTCGATCCGGTCATCGCCAAGCTCAAGCAGGACAGCGGCCTGCGCCTCCAGCTCATGGCCTACGCCAACGGCGACCAGGACGGCGCCAACAAGGCCCGCCGCCTGTCCCTGTCGCGGGCCCTGGCGGTGCGCGCCTACCTGATCGACAACGACATCGCCAGCACGCGGATGGATGTCCGCGCCCTCGGCAACCGGGCGGATGACGGCCCGGCGGACCGTGTCGATCTGGTCGTCATAAACCGCTGACCGATGGCCTGAGCGCCAGCGGCTCCGTCCCCGGGGGCCGCCCGGGAGGCTTGCGAAGAGAAGGACGTACCGCCTCGTGACCGATCCGCGTCGCTACCTGGTCCGCATGATCATCTTCCTCGTCGCGGTTCTGGTCGTGGCGGGCGTGCTGTTCGGGCCGCTGATCGATGCCTTCATGGCCAATCCGGCCCTCAACGGCGTGATCCTGGGCGTCGCGGTGATCGGCATCCTGTTCGTCTTCCAGCAGGTCTTCCTGCTGGCGCCGGAAGCCTCCTGGATCGACAGCTTCCGCAACAACATGTCGATGCAGCGCGACCCGGTGCTGCTGGCGCCGGTCGCGACCCTGCTGAACGAGCGCCAGTCGAGCGGCCGGCAGAGCACCCTGTCGGCGATGTCCCTGCGGTCGCTGCTCGACAGCATCAGCGTGCGCCTTGAGGAATCGCGGGACATCTCGCGCTATCTGATCGGCCTGCTGATCTTCCTCGGCCTGCTCGGCACGTTCTGGGGCCTGCTGCGGACCGTGGGCGCGGTCAGCGACGTGATCAACGGCCTGTCGGTCGAGAGCGGCGATCTCGGCACCGTGTTCTCCGACATGAAGGCCGGGCTGCAGTCGCCGCTGTCGGGCATGGGCACCGCCTTCGCATCGTCCCTGTTCGGCCTCGCCGGCTCGCTGGTGCTGGGCTTCCTCGACCTGCAGCTCGGCAAGGCGCAGAACCGGTTCTACAACGAACTCGAGGAATGGCTGTCGAGCTTCACCCGCCTGGGCGGCTCCTCCATCATCGGCGACGGCGAGCATTCGGCCACCGCCTACCAGCAGGCGCTGATGGAGCAGACGGCGGAATCCCTCGACAAGCTCCAGCGCATCATGTCGCGCGGCGAGGACGACCGGCGCAGCAACAACGCCATTATGGTGGCGCTGGTCGAGCAGCTCCGCGAGCTGACCGACAAGCTCGACACCGACCGGGACATGCTGCACCGGATGGTTTCCGCGCAGGACGACCTGCGGCCGGTGCTGCACCGTCTGGCCGATGCCAGCGGCGGCGGCCGCGACGAGATCGTGCGCAGCCACCTGCGCAACATCGAGGCGTATATGGCCCGCCTGCTGGAGGACAGCGGCAACGGCCGGGCCCAGATGACCGAGGAGTTGCGGGGAGAGATCCGGCTCGTGGCGCGCACCATCGCGGCACTGGCCGAGGAAGAACGGCGGGACTGATCCATGTCCGCGCTGGCCCGCCGACGCAATCGCGACACCAACACCTGGCCGGGCTTCGTCGACGCCCTCGCGTCGCTGCTGATGGTGATCATCTTCGTCCTGATGATCTTCATCGTCGCCCAGTTCTACCTGACCCAGATCCTGTCCGGTAAGGACGAGACCCTGGCGCGGCTGAACCAGCAGATCGCCGAACTCTCCGACCTGCTGTCGCTGGAGCGCGAGGCGAACGCCGAACTGCGCGTGACCGTGGCCCAGCTCTCCGCTGAGCTGCAGACCTCGCTGTCGACCCGCGACCGTCTGAGCGCGCAGGTCGACCGGCTCACCGCCGCCCAGTCGACGCTGGAGAGCCGGCTGGCCGAGCTGACCCGCGAGCGGGCCGTGCTGCAGGGCCGGATCGACAGCCTGGAGGCTGGCCGTACGGGGGTCGACGCGCGGCTGCTGGAGGTCCTGAAGGAACGCGATGCCCTGCTCGGCAAACTGGCCGAGACCGAGCAGAAGGAACGCATCGCCACCTCCGAGCGCGATGCCATCGCCGCCGATCTGGACAAGGCCCTGGAGGTGGTCCAGGCGAACCGCGACACCATCGAGCTCCAGCTTCGGGATCTGGAGCGCCTGCGCCGGGACCTGGCCGCTCTGCGGTCGGTCCGCGACGATCTGGAGAACCAGGTGTCCAGCCTCGCCGCCCTGCGCGAGCGCCTGCAGGCGGATCTGGCCGACGCCGAACAGACGGCCGCCACCCTCCAGTCCGACCTGGAGACGGAGCAGAAGGCCGCGAATGACCTGCGGGCCGAGCGCGCGGCGCTGGAGGCCGTGCGCGAAGCACTGCGCCGGGAACTCGCCGAGGCGGCGGACAGGATCACGCAGCTCGACCGCGACCTGAGCGCAAGCCGCGACGCGGCGGAGACGTTGACGACCGCCAACCAGGAGCTGACCCGGTCGCTCGGCGCCGAGCGGGACAGGACCAAGGCACTGGAGGCGCGGCTTGCCGACCAGACCGAGCGCACCCTGCTGGCGCAGAAGGAGATCGAGGAGCGGGACATCCGCCTGGAGGAGCTGTTCAGCGAGCTGAACTCGACCCAGGAAACCCTGACCCAGGCGCGCACCGATCTCAGCGAGGAGGAGAGGATCGCGGCCGAGGCGCAACAGCAGGTCGAACTGCTCAACGCCCAGATCGCCGCCCTGCGCGAGCAGCTCGCCCGGATCGAAAAGGCGCTGGAGATCTCCGAGCAGGAGAACGCCGAGAAGCGCACCCAGATCGTCGATCTGGGCAAGCGCCTGAACGCCGCGCTGGCTACCAAGGTGCAGGAACTCGCCCGGTTCCGCAGCGAGTTCTTCGGCCGCCTGCGCGAGGTGCTGTCCGGCCGCCAGGACATCCGCATCGTCGGCGATCGCTTCGTCTTCCAGTCGGAGGTGCTGTTCGAATCCGGCTCGGCCGATATCGGAATCAACGGCGAGGAGTCCCTGGCCCAGCTCGCGACCGCGCTGAAGGAGATCTCCGCGCGAATCCCCGACGACATCAACTGGATCCTGCAGATCGAGGGCCATACGGACTCGGTGCCGATCTATAACGAGCAGTTCGCCAACAACTGGGAGCTTTCCGCCGCCCGGGCGATCTCGGTCGTCGAATACCTGATCGCCCAGGGCATCCCGGCCGGCCGGCTCTCGGCCACCGGATACGGCGAATTCCAGCCGATCGACGGCGGCGATATCAGCCGCAACCGCCGCATCGAGCTGAAACTGACCCAGCGCTAGAAGAAATTCGCGCGTAGCCCTTGCGCAAACCCACCCTCTCGGGTAATTACGCGCGTTCCGAAATGCACCGGCGACCGTTGGGGCGCCTCGACGACGTGACGGGAGAGACCCGATGAAGGCCGATATCCATCCGGACTACCACGAGATCAAGGTCGTCATGACCGACGGCTCCGAGTACACGACCCGCTCCACCTACGGGAAGCCGGGCGACGTGCTCAAGCTGGAAATCGACTCCAAGTCGCATCCGGCCTGGACCGGCCAGCACCGCATCGTCGACAGCGGCGGTCAGGTCGCGCGCTTCAACAAGCGCTTCGCCGGTCTCGGCATCTGATCCTTTCGGATCCACGGTTTTCAAGCGGCGGCCTTCGGGCCGCCGTTTTCGTTTGGGGACCGGCTACGCGCCACCGATGCGGTCGTCCAGCCGCGACACCCGCTCGAACAGCCGGCGGCTGCGGGTCAGCAGGCTGCGCAGCTCGTCGGAGATCTCCGGATCCTGCTCCGCATCGGTGACCGTGCACACCTCGTGCCCGTCAAGACGCTTGTCCGGATCCAGCGCGGCCTCGGGCGGCAGTTCGCCCGCGTGGATCGCCTTCTGAACCATCAACCAGGCCAGACAGTGGGAGAGCCGGGTGGTGACCCGCAGGGCTTCGCAGCTTGCCCGCGTGCGGCTCCGCGACGGCACGTGCCGGCGGGGATAACTCGTTCTGCGGGTCCGCTCGGCGTGGCTGCGAGCCTGTTCCAACAGGTCCATGACCTCCCGATACGGGCCATCCAGGACCACGACCGCCGTTGCCGCGGTCCTTTGGTTAATTTGTTGCGTCATCAAAACAAGTATGGGGCACGGAAGGGGAATGTCCAACCACAGATGCCCTCTTGAACTGAATTTATGCGCTCCCTATCTCGGTATTCGCCGGGGCGCCGATGATCGGGCTCCGGTACTGAACCGCCCGGCCAGCATGGCGGGCACCGCTTTGAAACCACTTCGCTTCTGAGGAGGATGTGGCATGCGTACCATCGATTTTACCCCGGTTTTCCGGTCCACCGTCGGCTTCGACCGCATGGCGCGGCTCATGGATGACATGATGCGTGCCGGCGACGCCGCGAACGTGCCGGCCTACCCGCCCTACAACATCGAGAAGCTCGGCGAGGACGACTACCGCATCACCATGGCGGTTGCCGGCTTCGGTGAGGGCGACCTGGACATCACCGTGGAAGACACCACACTGGTGATCTCCGGGAAGGTGGAGAAGTCCGAGGAGGAGGCCAACCGCAGCTTCCTGCATCGCGGCATCGCCACCCGCGCGTTCGAGCGCCGCTTCCAGCTCGCCGAGACCATCAAGGTGGTCGGCGCCAGCGTCGAGAACGGGCTCCTGCACGTCGACCTCGTCCACGAGGTTCCGGAGGAGAAGAAGCCGCGCAAGGTCGAGATCGCCAGCGGCGTCGCGACCAAGCGTCTGGAGGGCACGAAGGCCGCCTGACCGGCGCCCTGCCCTGAAACGAACGAGGCCGGCTCCGCAGGGAGCCGGCCTTTTTGCTGATCCGAT
Organism: Candidatus Endolissoclinum sp.; assembly: GCA_965228445.1. Classification (GTDB taxonomy): domain Bacteria; phylum Pseudomonadota; class Alphaproteobacteria; order Thalassobaculales; family Thalassobaculaceae; genus Thalassobaculum. The sequence goes on from OZ245813.1 coordinate 2,038,783, forward strand.
GCCGTCGGGCGTCAGTAGACGTAGGCGGCGAGTTCGCGCTTGATCGCCCGCTCCATGGCGGTGGCGAAGTCCCGGGCCGTCGCCTCCACCAGGTCGTACCAGAGCCGCTCCCGGTCGTTCAGAGAGGCATCCTCGGCGATGGTCTTCGACCGCTCGGCCTCCGCCAGCGCCTGACCCAGCCGGATGCCGGCGCCGTCGAACAGGTCGAGTTGTCCCGCCATCGCCACGGTGTAGCGTTCGGACTGGTCGGTGGTGAAGGCGCCCTTCAGACCGGTGGTGGTCTTCAGACGCTGCTCGACGATGCTGCCCTGGCGGATCGCCATCACCGCCCGGCCCGAACTGCCGGCGACCTGCAGAACGTCCCGCGCCCAGCGTTCCATGGCGGCCGCCGGAGTGACCGGTGCCAGGTGCTCGACATTCGGCGCCTTCATCGGCGGCACGACCTCGTCGACGATCTGGATGGCGCCGACATTGAGCCGGATCGGCTGCCGGTTCACGAAGGTGAGGTCCGGATAGACCGGGGTCGGGTTCCGGGTGGTGCAGGCGGCCAGGGAGCCGACACCGGCGGCGGCCAGGGCCGAAAGCATCAGGGTACGGCGGTCGAGGCGCATGGGGCGTGTCCTCTTCAGGGTCGGTGGGAGCTCAGAAGCCCGGCGACGCCGCAGACCGGCGCAGCGTCTCGAGCGCGTCGTCATCATAGCGCCATTCGCGCTTGCAGAACTCACAGTTAACGATCAGCGCGCCGTCGACCTTCATGTCCTCGATCTCGGCGCTATCGAGCGACAGCAGCACCCGCTCCACCCGCTCGCGCGAGCAGCGGCAGGTATCGGTCACCGGCTGTGCCTCGTAGGCCCGCACGCCGGCCTCGTGGAACAGGCGGTAGAGCAGCTGATCCGGCGACAGGTCGGCGGCGAGAAGCTCCTGCGCGCGGGCGCTGCTCATCAGCGTGACCGCCGTTCGCCAGAGGTCGTCGTATTCGTCCTCGCTCGGCCGGCCGGGCAGGTCGCGCGAATACGGCAGGCGCTGGACCATGATCCCGCCGGCGCGCCATCCCTCCTCGCGACGGCCGGCCGCGATCAGCACCCCGGCATCCAGCTGTTCGGACTGCTGGAAATAGGCATGGGTGCATTCCGACAGCGACCGGCCCGCCAGCTCCACGATGCCCTGGTAGCGGTCGGTGTTGGCGCCCTGGTCGACGGTGAAGGCAATGTAGCCGCCGCCGAGCAGACGCGGCACCGATCGCGCCGCCACATCGGCGGGGTCGAGCTGCGCCACCCGCTCCGCGTCGAAGGTGGCATAGGCCCGTACCGCGCCGGCGGTGGTCACATCGGCCATCAGCACGCCGATCGGCCCGTCGCCCTTGGTCTGCAGGGTGAACACGCCCTCGTATTTCAGGGAGCCGGCGAGACAGGCGGCCAGCGCCGCCGTCTCCCCGAGCATCACGGACACCGCTTCCGGATAGGCGTGGCGGCCCAGAATCCCGTCAATGACCGAGCCCATCCGGACCACGCGGCCGCGCAGTCCGTAGGGATCGATCTGGAAGGGCAGGATGATGTCGTCGCGACCGGTGTTCTCGAACAGCGTTTCGCGTTCTCTCATCTCGTCTCCGATAGGCACCAGTGCAGGATGGCCATCTGGCTGTGCATCCGGTTCTCGGCCTCGTCGAACACGATCGACTGCGGGCCGTCGATCACCTCCGCCGTCACCTCCTCGCCGCGATGGGCGGGCAGGCAGTGCAGGAACACCGCCTCCGGCTTGGCCTTGGCCATCAGCGCCTCGTCGACACGGTAGGGCGCCAGGAGGTTGTGACGGTTGGAATCCGCATCGCCCATGGAGACCCAGGTGTCGGTAACCACCGCATCGGCACCGGTCACCGCCGCGTCGGGATCCTGGGTGATCTCGATGCGGCCGCCCTGGGCCTTGGCCCACTCGATCACGTCACGCGGCGGCATCAGCTCGGCCGGGCAGGCGATGCGCAGCACGAAGTCGAACTGCACCGCCGCCTGGATCCATGAGGCCGCCATGTTGTTGCCGTCACCGGACCAGGCGATCACCTTGTCCTTGATCGGTCCGCGATGCTCCTCGAAGGCCATCACGTCGGCCATGAGCTGGCACGGGTGCGTGCGGTCGGTCAGACCATTGATCACCGGCACCGTGGCGTTCTCCGCCAGTTCGGTCAGCGTCGATTCCGCGAAGGTCCGGATCATGATGCAGTCGACATAGCGCGACAGCACCTTCGCCGTATCCGAGACGGACTCGCCGCGGCCGAGCTGCAGATCGGCGCTGTTCAGCATGATCACTTCGCCGCCGAGGCGCTTCATGCCGGCCTCGAAGGAGACACGGGTACGGGTCGAGGGCTTCTCGAAGATCAGGGCCAGGATCTTGCCGTCGAGCGGACGCTCGGCAAGGCCGTCACCACGCTTGAAGTCCTTCGCCTGCTCGATCATCTCGCGCAGGGTCGACGGGTCGATCTGGTCGAGGTCGAGGAAGTGCTTCACTCCCCCAGACAGCGAGCCGCCGGGCATCGGGCCGTCCGCCCGATCAAGCGGCATGACGGGCCAGCCCGGCGCAGGCCGCGTCGATCATGGAGACCGCCTCCGACACATGGCTCTCCTCGATGGTGAGCGGCGGCAGCACCCGCAGCACGTTCTCGCCGGCACCGACCGTAAGCAGCCCCTTCTCGCGGAGCGCGGTCTGCAGATCGCCGGCCGGCACGACGCATTTCAGGCCCATCAGGTAGCCCGACCCGCGGACCTCCTCGATCACGCCGGGATGCTTGGCCACCAGCTTCTTGAGCTGCTCGCGCAGGGACTCAGAGGTCTTCACCACATGCTCCAGGAACGCGGACTCCGAAATGATGTCGAGCACGGTCTTGGCCGCGGCCATGGCCAGCGGGTTGCCGCCGTAGGTCGAGCCGTGCAGGCCCGGCTTCATGCCGGATGCCGCCTTCTCGGAGGCCATCACCGCGCCGACCGGGAAGCCGCCGCCGAGACCCTTGGCCGAGGCCATGATGTCCGGGGCGATGCCCGACCACTCATGGGCCCACAGCTTGCCGGTCCGCCCCATGCCGCACTGGACCTCGTCGAAGACCAGCATCAGGCCGAACTCGTCGGCGATCTCGCGCAGGGCCTGCAGGTACTCCGGCGAGGCGACGAAGATGCCGCCCTCGCCCTGAACCGGCTCCACCAGGATGGCCGCGGCATCGTCGGAAGCGGCGGCATCGCGCATCTCGTTCAGATTGCCGAAGGCCACATGGGTGAAGCCCTGGACGCGCGGGCCGAACCCCTCGCGATAGGCTTCCTTGTCGGTCGCCGAGAGGGTGCCGAGCGTGCGGCCGTGGAAGGCGTGGTTGCAGCAGATCACCTTGGTCCGCTGAGGCTGGCCCACATGGAACTGGTAGCGGCGCGCGACCTTGATCGAGCCTTCCAGGGACTCGGCCCCGGAATTGCAGAAGAACACGGTGTCGGCGAAGGAGGTGGCGACCAGCTTGTCGGCCAGCGCCTCCTGCTCCGGAATCCGGTACAGGTTCGACACGTGCATCAGCTTGGCCGCCTGGTCGGCGATCGCCTTGGCCAGCTTCGGATGGGCGTGGCCCAGGGAGTTGGTGGCGATGCCGGTGGCGAAGTCGAGGAATCGTCGGCCGTCGGTGCTATACAAGTAGGGTCCCTCGCCCCGCTCGAAGGCGATGTCGATCCGGCCATAGGTCGGCATCACGCTAGTCACCACGACACTTACTCCTCGGTTGTTGCCGCCGGGTATACGCGAATCGTCCCCGGACCGGCGAAAACGGCGATACTCAGTATGCCCCCGGCGGTTGTCAACGTGAACTGCGTGATCTTTGGATTAATATTTGCCCGCGTATGCGCGCCACCGGTCGACACGCCCTCCCCGACTTCATCATCCTGAGCAACCCCGGGCCCGACCCGGGGCGTGTCGAAGGGCGGGGCGTGTCGCGGGACCGCCGTGCTAGTCTCGCCCCATGACCAGACCTCCCCGCACCAAGAAGCGCGGCCCGCTGACCAAGACCTACCTGGAGCGCGCCGCCCTGCACTATCTGGAACGCTATGCCAGCTCCGTGGACGGGCTGCGCCGTGTATTGATGCGCCGGGTCGACAAGGCGGCACGCGAGGAGCGCTGCGATCCGGACGAGGCCACCCCCTGGGTCGAGGAGGTGGTCGCCCGTTTCGCCGCCTCCGGCATCGTCGACGACCGCAGTTTCGCCGAGGGCAAGGCCGCCAGCCTGCGGCGCCGGGGCGAGTCCGCGCGCCGGATCGCCATGAAACTGCGCGAGAAAGGGGTGGACGGCGACCTGATCGACACCGTGCTGGAGGAACAGGACGGCGAGGACGGCGAAGCGGCCGAGATCGCCGCGGCCTGCCGCTTCGCCCGGCGCCGGCGGCTCGGCCCGTTGCGCGACCCGCAGGAGCGCGAGGAACGCCGCGACCGGGACATGGCCGCCCTGGCCCGCGCCGGCTTCTCGCTGGCCATCGCCCGGCGCGTCCTCGACCTGGAGGACGCCGATGCGCTGGAGGCGGCGATGCACGGGCCAGCGCTGTAAATTGCGGTGTAAAACTTTTGACTGAACCGCCGCCAAGGTTTCGCATTCCTTGACAGAATCCACCGCGGCTGTTGGAAAACTCGGACCCGCATCTTGTTAACCACCCGCCCGATGCAGATACTGCGGTCTGACAAACGCCCCGGACAGGGGCGGAAAAACAGCGGGCAGAGGGAGCGATCGCATGTCCACAGACATCCTTGACGTACCAGCGGAGTTCGCCTCCAAGGCCCTGGTCGACGCCGCCAAGTACCAGGAGATGTACACCCGCTCGATCGAGGACCCGGAGGGCTTCTGGGGCGAGCACGGCAAGCGGATCGACTGGATCAAGCCGTACACCAAGGTCAAGGACGTCTCCTACGACGCCAAGGATCTGCACATCCGCTGGTACGAGGACGGCACGCTGAACGTGGCGGCGAACTGCATCGACCGCCATCTCGCGGACAAGGCCGACCAGCCCGCCATCATCTGGGAAGGCGACGAGCCGAGCGTCAGCAAGACCATCACCTACCGCGAGCTGCACGAGCAGGTCTGCCGGCTGTCCAATGCGATGAAGGATCTCGGCGTCAAGAAGGGCGACCGGGTCACCATCTACATGCCGATGATCCCCGAGGCCACCTACGCGATGCTGGCCTGCGCGCGGATCGGCGCCGTCCATTCCGTGGTGTTCGGCGGCTTTTCGCCGGAGAGCCTGCACGGCCGGATCGAGGATTGCGACAGCACGGTGCTGATCACCGCCGACACCGGCAAGCGCGGCGGCCGCAACATCCCGTTGAAGAAGAACGCCGACGAGGCGCTCGAGCACTGCCCGAACTGCAAGACCGTGATCGTCGTCCAGCACACCGGCGACGACGTAGCCATGGTCGAGGGCCGCGACCACTGGTACCACGAGGTCACCGCGGCCGCCTCGCCGGACTGCCCGCCGACGGAGATGGGCGCGGAGGATCCGCTGTTCATCCTCTACACCTCGGGCTCCACCGGTAAGCCGAAGGGCGTGCTGCACACCTCGGGCGGCTACCTGGTCTATGCGTCGATGACCCACGAGTACGTCTTCGACTACAAGCCCGGCGAGATCTACTGGTGCACCGCCGATGTGGGCTGGGTCACCGGGCACAGCTACATCGTCTACGGACCGCTGGCCAACGGCGCCACCACCCTGATGTTCGAGGGCGTGCCGAACTACCCCGACACCAGCCGCTTCTGGGATGTGGTCGACAAGCACAAGGTCAACACCTTCTACACCGCCCCAACCGCGATCCGCGCGCTGATGCGCGAGGGCGAGGCACCGGTGAAGAAGACCGACCGATCGTCCCTGCGCCTGCTCGGCTCGGTCGGCGAGCCGATCAACCCGGAGGCCTGGCTCTGGTACCACCGCGTGGTCGGCGACGAGCGCTGCCCGGTGGTGGACACCTGGTGGCAGACCGAGACCGGCGGCATCCTGATCAGCCCGCTGCCGGGCGCCACCAAGCTGAAGCCCGGTTCCGCGACCCTGCCGTTCTTCGGAATCAAGCCGGTGGTGGTCGACAACGACCATAACGACCTGGAGGGAGCGACCGAGGGCAACCTCTGCATCGAGGACAGCTGGCCGGGCCAGATGCGCACGGTCTACGGCGACCACGATCGCTTCATCCAGACCTACTTCACGACCTTCCCGGGCCGCTACTTCTCCGGCGACGGCTGCCGCCGCGACGCGGACGGCTACTACTGGATCACCGGCCGCGTGGACGACGTGATCAATGTCTCCGGCCACCGCATGGGGACGGCCGAGGTCGAGAGCGCCCTTGTCGCCCATGCCAAGGTCGCCGAGTCCGCCGTGGTCGGCTATCCGCACGACCTCAAGGGCCAGGGCATCTACGCCTATGTCACCCTGAATGCCGGCGAGGAGCCGAGCGAGGAGCTGCGCAAGGAACTGGTCCAATGGGTGCGCAAGGAGATCGGCCCGATCGCCTCGCCCGACCTGATCCAATGGGCCCCGGGCTTGCCAAAGACCCGCTCCGGCAAGATCATGAGGCGTATCCTGAGGAAGATTGCCGCCAACGAGCACGATCAGCTCGGCGACACCTCCACCCTGGCAGATCCGGCCGTGGTCGACGATCTGGTCGAAAACCGGATGAACAGGGGATAAGCGTCAGGCACCTGACGCATCCCCGCACGGGGAGCGGACATGGCGCGAGACGAGCACGTGATGGGCTCACTGGAGAACGCAACGGCGCTGACCGTTGCGTTCGCACGCTACTGGCTGTCCCTGCCGACCGTCGATCTGATCCCCAGCCGCCGGCAGTTCGAGCCGGAGCGCATCCCGGGTCTGCTGGCCAATCTGGTGATCCACGAACTCGTCTCGCCGGACTATCTGAAGCTGCGGCTCGTCGGCACGGCCGTGGTCGACGACTACGGCCAGGAGATCACCGGCCGCAACTATCTGGACTTCGTCGACGAGTCCCGGCGCGCCAAGGCCTCGCGCGCGATCTTCCTGGTCTGCGAGCAGCCGGCGGCCATGCTGGTGCATCTGCGCTCGGTCGCCACCAACGGCATGGTGCTCACGCGGGAGTCGATCGCCTTTCCGATGCGAGACGACAGCGGGACGGCGACGCTGGTCTATTTCTGCTCGAACCCGGCGGTCGAGCGGAAGACCTTCGTCGATGCCCGGGACGCCCTGAAGGTGATGAACGTGCTCGACAGGCAGTATATCGACATCGGCGCCGGCGTCCCGGAGTTCAGCGATTGATCCGGGCCGGCCGATCCCCCGCCCCGCGCCGTGCCCTGGCGGCGCCGGCATGACCGATCTCGCGCTCAACCCCACCCTGAAGGCATTCGACGACCACTGGGCGGCTCTGCCGAAGACCGGCCTGGTCCCGCACCGACGCGACTTCCAGCCCGAGCGTCTCGGCCGGGCGCTGGCCCATATGGTGGTGCACGAGCTCGTCTCCTCCACCGACATCCGGCTGCGGATCGTCGGCTCCGTGATCGGCCGTGCCTATGACGAGGAGATCACGGGCCGCAACTATCTCGACATGGTCCCCTCCGAGCGCAGGACCGCCGCCGCCGAGCCGTTCTTTCTGGCCTGCGGCACGCCGTGCGGCATGTACACCCGGATGCGCTCCGTCGCCTGGCGCGGGCTCACCATGCAGCGGATCTCGCTGGGCTATCCGGTCTGCGACGACCTGGGTGTGCGCTGGTTCTACTCCTGCTCGACCACCGAGCCGTCGGCCGCGCCGGATTTCGACTTCGCCAATGACGGGGTCGCCACAGTGACAGAGGTGCTGGAGCGGCGCTACATCGATATCGGCGGCGGAACCCCGGACTGATACCCGCCGGGCTCACCCGAACGAAAATACCTGGTGGAATCGCGGGGAATGACGTCGGGTCATTGACAGGCCCTACGGCAACGGGCGCATAAGATACGATCCGCTTCTAAAACCGGACAGCGCGCCATGCACGTCTACCTGCCGATCGCCGAGGTTTCCGTAAACCTTCTGGTGATCCTTGGGCTGGGCGGCGCGATCGGTGTCCTCTCCGGGCTGTTCGGGGTCGGCGGCGGCTTCCTGATGACCCCGCTGCTGATCTTCATCGGCATCCCGCCGGCGGTGGCGGTGGCGACCAGCGCCAACCAGATCGTCGGCGCCTCGGTCTCCGGCGTGCTGGCGCATTGGCGGCGCGGCAATGTCGACCTGCGCATGGGCACGGTCCTGCTTCTGGGCGGCATTCTCGGCTCGACCATCGGCGTGGTGCTGTTCAACGCCCTGCGCTCGATCGGCCAGATCGATCTGGTCATCCGCCTCAGCTACGTGATCCTGCTGGGCAGCATCGGCGGGCTGATGCTGAATGAGAGCATCCGGTCGATCCGGCGCACCCGCTCCGCCACCCCGCGCCGGCGCAAGATCCATCAGCATACCTGGCTTCACGGCCTGCCCTTCAAGATGCGGTTCCGCAAGTCGAAGCTCTATATCAGCGTGCTGCTGCCGCTGGGCGTCGGCGTGGTGATCGGCACCCTGACGGCGATGATGGGCGTGGGCGGCGGGTTCATTCTGGTGCCGGCGATGATCTACCTGCTCGGCATGCCGACCAGCGTGGTGGTCGGCACCTCCCTGTTCCAGATCATCTTCGTGACCGCCAACGTCGTGTTCCTGCAGGCGGTGAACACCCAGACCGTCGATGTGGTGCTGGCCATCGTGCTGCTGGTCGGCGGCGTGGTCGGCGCCCAGATCGGCACGCGTCTCGGCGCCAACCTGCGCGGCGAGCAGCTTCGCGGCCTGCTGGCGCTGATGGTCCTGGCGGTCAGCCTGAAGCTCGCCGTCGACCTCACCGCGACGCCGTCGGAGCTGTTCACCATCGAGTCGCTCCACCCGGAGATGGTCAACAACCGCTGAGCGCGCCGGTCTAGACGTCCTGCGACTTCCGCCACTTCTCCGCCGGCGGCATCAGGTACTCCACGCCGCCGCTGTCCTTCAGGGTGATCACCACGTCGATCGCGATGGAGATCCGCGTGCCCGGCGTGTTGTTGGGCTCGGTGCCGTGATAGGTCTTTGAGGGGAAGATGACGATGTCGTCGGCGTCCACCGGCAGGTCGACCATCTCCGAGTTCAGGATGTTGCTCTCGGTGATCAGCCCCATGTCGCGGGAATGCTGCTCGAACAGTCCGGGCGAGAACTCGTTCAGCGGGTCCGGCAGGTGGAACACCAGGTTGCCGGTGCCGGCATCCTTGATCGGGTAATAGACCACCGAGATGTGGCTCTGATTGTGCCGGTGCCGCCGGATCGATTGCCCCGGCTCGCTGACCGTGCCCCAGGACCGGGTATAGTGCAGGTCGAGCTTCGACGGATCGATCTTGAGCGCCCGCAGATAGGCGAGCATGGCGGCATGGACCGCCTTGAACATCGGCGCCATCGCCGGTTCCAGGTGCAGGAACTCGCGGCCGTTGCGGTCGCCGGTCCAGGCGCTGGTCTTGGTCACGCCGGCCTTGGGGCCGGTGCGGTAGGCGTTGATCACCGCGTCGCCGATCTGCCGGCGATAGGCCGGATCAAGCCCCAGCTGGTCCTTGTACACGGTCAACGGAAAGCAGTTCAGGATGGTCGCCATCGCGCCCTCGGCAGCGGATCACTCGGTCCCACAGCAATGCAATCGCCCCGCGGCCGCGTCAACCGCCCCGGCGACGATTGCGGCTGCAATCCGGCCGGCGATGGCCTAATTAGCTGGCATGAGCTGGTCGAGAGACGGATCCGGGGGCCCGCGGCGCGGTTACCACCACGGCAACCTCAAGGAGGCCCTGATACAGGCCGCCCTGAACCTGATTGCCGAGAAGGGCGCCGGCGGCTTCAGCTTCGCCGACGCGGCCCGCTCCGCCGGAGTCAGCCCGGCCGCCCCCTACCGCCATTTCCGCGACCGCGACGCCCTGCTCGCCGACGTGGCCGAGCGCGGCTTCGCCCTGTTCGCCGACCGGCTCGAAACCGCCTGGGACGACGGCAGGCCCGACCCCTTCGCCGCCTTCGAGCGCACCGGCCAGGCCTATCTGGCCTTCGCGCGGGACGAGCCGTCGCACTATTCGGCGATGTTCGAGGCCGGGATCGACCGCAGCGCGACGCCGGAGCTCCGCAAGGCGTCGGACCAAGCCTTCTCGGTCTTGCGCCGGGCCGCCGAGACCCTATGTGCCCTGGCACCGGACGGACAGCGTCCGCCTTCGCTGATGGTCGCCCTGCATGTCTGGAGCCTGGCCCATGGCGTCGCCTCCCTGTTCACCCGCAGCGATGGCGGGTCTCGGTCGCTGCCAATGACGCCCGAAGAGCTGCTGGAGGCCGGCGTGCTGGTCTATCTCCAGGGGCTCGGCCTGCCGGTCCACCAGCGCTGACGGCAACACCGCAGACACTGCGGGTTTTCCCACACTAATTTTTCCCTCCGCCCTCCTTGATACGCCCCTGCCGGTCGCTTATGTGAATGTTATAAACATTAACATTGGAGGTTCTATGGAGCTGGTACACAAGCTCGATGAATACGGCAAACCGGCGTGGATCGGGCTGATGGTCGCCGGCTTCGTCGTTTTCTGGCCGGTCGGCCTCGCGATCCTCGGATACATGATGTGGAGTGGACGGATGGGTTGTTTCAAGCGTAGCCGCGGTCAGTGGTGGAAATCTGAGTCCCGGGCCAGCGGATCGAGCGGCAACGCCGCCTTCGACGATTACAAGGCGGAGACGCTGCGCCGGCTGGAAGAGGAGCAGCAGGAGTTCAAGGAGTTCCTGGAGCAGCTGCGCCGGGCCAAGGACAAGGCCGAATTCGACCAGTTCATGTCCCAGCGCCGGTCCCGCCCGGAAGGCCCGACCCCGGACGCCAACCCGGCCTGAGGCCGCCGACAGACGAGACCAGTTGCGAAGGCCCGCCCCGTGCGGGCCTTCGTCGTTCGGGCCGACCTGCACGACGGAAGGGCAGAGTCAGGAAAAGCTTGGTTAATAGATCACTCGTGGCGGAAGCCTGGCAAAGCTATCCGGTCACTCTTATGCGCAGTAATTTGAAATCACACAGATAACTCAGACCGACCAGAATGTTGAAACCATCCCCTCAGGCGAACTTATCCTGGGGCTGGGTATTTGCTCTGTAGTCGCTGCAGTCCTTCCCTCCCCGTCTTCCCGGCCTTGCGCCGGGACCGAGGATCGGGGCCGCTGGAGCGCTGAAGACGATTGCTCCAACGCTCCAGCGCGCGGATGTCTCGGTCCCGGCGCAAGGCCGGGAAGACAGGGAAGAGGTGTATCCCCTCGCCTATCGCCCTCTACTCGGCCGCCTGGGCGCTGACTGCCGCCTGGTCGAGCAGATCATAGGTAAAGACCTTGGAGATGATCTTCCACTCGCCGTCGATCCGGATGCAGTTCAGGTAGTCGGTGAACAGCTTCTGGCCGATCGCGATCTGCACTTTGGCGAGCGCGAGCTCCGGGTTGGCAAGGTCGATCGACAGGATCCGATCGCGGTTGGTCTCGCCGTTGACGGACGGCGCGGTCCGGCCGGCGACGCGCTTGTAGACCGCCTCCATGTCGTCGTCGGTGAGCGCCCCGTCACGGGCGGAGAGCAGGTGGCAGCTCGGATGGAACACCGTCTTCAGGAGATCCACATCGCCGGCGTAGAAGCCGTCGAAATAGCGCTGCATCAGCTCGGTGATCTCGGCATAGGCCTTGGTCATGGGTTCCTCCTGTGTCGATGGGTATCGCCCCGATCACATGGACCGGTTTGCGCCAGAGTACAGGGGGGCCTCGGCGTCCCCAAGGGCCAAAGGAGGTGGGGTCGTCGCGCACGGCGCCTGCGATCGGCCCCTCGATCCGTCATGCGGATGGGCTATGCTCGACGCCCCGACACCCACCGACAGCCCGCTGCGCCATGGTCGACACCACCACCCTCTTCGACAGTGCCGTCGACCACTATGTCCGCCACCGGCTGCCCTACCCACCGGAGATGGTCGCCGACATCGTGCGCCGCTTTACGCTGGAGGACGGGATCGGCCGGGTGCTCGACATCGGCTGCGGCCCCGGCCCGCTCACCTTCGGCCTGCATGAGCTGGGCGTGCGCGTCACCGGGATCGAGCCGAACGCCCCCATGCTGGCCGCGGCCCGGCGCAAGGCGGCCGATCTCGGCGTCGACATTCCGTTCGTGAACAAGACCGCCGAGGCCGTGGAGCCGGAGGACGGTCCCGCCCGGGTCGCCCTGTTCGGCCGCTCGTTCCACTGGACCGACCGCGCCCTCGTGCTGCAGCGGCTGGAAACCGTGCTCGAGCCCGGCGGCGGCGTGGTCGTGGTCCACGAGGACACAAGGACACGCGCGGAGACCCGGATCGGCCAGGTGGTCGAGGCACTGAAGAAGGACTGGTGCCCGGACGGCATTCCCGCGGCGGGCAGCCGCGGTCAGCACGAGGACTATCTGGCGGCCTCGGCCTTCAGCGCGGTCGAGCGGGTTCTCTATCCGGTCACCCGGCGGTGGACCGTGGACGACGCGGTCGGCCACATGTTCTCCACCTCCTACTTCAATCCCGAGCGCCTCGGCAGCCGGGTCGACAGCTTCGAGATCGACGCCCGCTCGCGGCTGCTGGCGCTGGAGCCGAGCGGCCTGTTCGAGGAGCGGCTCGCCTTTTCCGCCCTCTACGCCACCCGCCCGAGGCACAAGGGACACTGACGCGCCACGGGTCGCTTGCCCCAGGCGGGCGGCAGTGTTTCTCTCTGGCCGATTTCGAAACCCCGCCAGGACCGGCCCCATGTATCTCTCCTCCGACGATCAACGCGCCGCCGCAAGAAGCTGGTTCGAGGAGCTGCGCGACCGGATCTGCGCCGCCTTCGAGGCGCTGGAGGACGGCTACGACGGACCGATGAGGGACCGCGCACCCGGCCGGTTCGAGCGCAAGACCTGGGAGCGCGACGGCGGCGGCGGCGGTGTGATGTCGGTGATGAAGGGTCGGGTGTTCGAGAAGGTCGGCGTCAACGTCTCGACCGTCCATGGCGAGTTCTCCGAGGAGTTCCGCAAGCAGATCCCCGGCGCCGACGAGGATCCCCGCTTCTTCGCCACCGGCATCTCGCTGGTCGCCCACATGCAGTCGCCCAAGGTGCCGGCGGTGCACATGAACACCCGCCACATCGCCACCACCAAGAGCTGGTTCGGCGGCGGCGCGGACCTCACCCCGATGGTGCCGGAGCAGGTCGACACCGACGCCTTCCATGCCGGTCTCAAGGCGGCCTGCGACAAGCACGATCCAGAGTACTATCCGAAGTTCAAGACGTGGTGCGACGAGTACTTTCACCTGAAACACCGCGACGAGGCGCGCGGCGTCGGCGGCATCTTCTACGACTACCTCGACCAGGATTTCGACAGCGCCTTCGCCTTCACCAAGGATGTCGGCCTCGCCTTCCTGGAGACCTATCCGAAGATCGCCGCGCGGCGGATGAACGAGGACTGGACCGCCGCCGAGCGCGAGCATCAGCTCCTGCGGCGCGGACGCTATGTGGAGTTCAACCTGCTCTACGACCGCGGCACGATCTTCGGGCTGAAGACCGGCGGCAATGTCGAGGCGATTCTCATGAGCCTGCCGCCGGAAGTGCGCTGGCCCTGACGATACGGCGCAAGAACATCCAGGCAACACTTGACCGCCCGGTTTCCCCGGGTACGGTCCGGCAATGACCCAGCCTGTCCCCCTGATCCTGAACGGCGCCGAACTCTCGGCCGATGCGGCCGGCGTGCTGCTCTGGCCGGCGCGGCAGACGCTGATCGTCGCCGATCTGCATCTGGAGAAGGGTTCCAGCCTGGCCCGCAAGGGGACGCTGCTACCGCCCTACGACACGCGGGCGACAATCGCCCGGCTGGCCGACGCCGTCCGTCGCCATGCCCCGACCCGCGTGATCTGCGTCGGCGACAGCTTCCACGACGCGGCGGCCTCCGACCGACTGGACGAGGAGGACCGCGCCGCTCTCGCCGCGCTGGTCGATGCCGTCGACTGGATCTGGATCACCGGCAATCACGATCCCGGCCCGCCCAGCGGCCTGGGCGGCACCGTCACCGACGGGCTGGCCGACGGCCCGCTGCGCTTCCGGCATGAAGCGGAGGAGCGCGCCGCGCCGGGCGAGATCTCCGGCCACTACCACCCGGTTGCCCGGCTACGGGTCAAGGGCCGCACCGTCTCCGGACGCTGCTTCGTCAATGACGGCGCCCGGCTGATCCTGCCGGCCTTCGGCGCCTATACCGGCGGACTGGACGTGCGCGCGCCGGATCTGCGGCGGCTGTTCGCCCGGCGCTTCGAGGTCGCCCTTCTCCAGTCCAAACGGGTCTGGCGTATCCCCTCCTCCGAATTGCTCGCCCCGCCGCCGGCACAGCTTTCGCCGCCGCCGCTGTACCGGATGGGGGCCCGATAGGCTGATCCGCCGGGCGCGCGGACGCGTATCTCTGGTGACCGCCCGCAACCCGCCGAAGCCTTTCATGTCCGATCCCGCGCCCACCCTGCTCTGGTTCCGCCGCGACCTGCGGCTGGACGACAATCCCGCGCTCTGCGCCGCCGTCGACCGCGGCGCGCCGGTGATCCCGCTGTTCATCCTCGACGACGCGGATGCGGGCGACTGGCGGCCGGGCGGGGCGTCGCGCTGGTGGCTGCACAAGTCGCTGGAAGCCCTGGGAAAGGCCCTGTCGAAGGCCGGCAGCCCCCTCGTCCTGCGCCGTGGCAAGGCGGCCGAGGTGATCGACGCGTTAATCGATGAGACCGGCGCGGAGGCCGTGTTCTGGAACCGGCGCTACGAGCCCTGGGCGACCGAGCGCGACGGCGGCATCAAGACGGACCTGAAGAAGCGCGACATCGACGCTCAGAGCTTCAACGCGAGCCTGCTGTACGAGCCCTGGGAGATCACCACCAAGCAGGACACCCCGTTCAAAGTGTTCTCGCCGTTCTGGCGCGAGGTGCAGTCGAAGGGCGATCCGGCCGAGCCCGTGTCGGCGCCGAAGAACATAGCCGCCCCGGCCAAGACGCCCCGGAGCGACAGCCTGTCCGACTGGAAGCTACTGCCGGGCAAACCCGACTGGGCCGGCGGCCTGCGGGACACCTGGACGCCCGGCGAGACCGGGGCCGGCGAGCGGCTGGAGACGTTCCTGGACGAGGCGGTGCGCGACTACAAGACCCAGCGCAACATCCCCGGCACGGCGTCCACCTCGGCCCTGTCGCCGCATCTGCATTTCGGCGAGATCTCCCCCCGGCGTATCTGGCATGCCGCCCGGCTGGCCAGCGAGGCCCGCAGCAACGAGCCCATGGATCGGGGAACCGCGAGCTTCCTGTCGGAAATCTGCTGGCGGGAGTTCTCCTACAACCTGCTGTTCCACAACCCCGACCTGCCGGAGGTCTCGCTGAAGCGCGAGTTCGAGGATTTCCCGTGGCGCGACGATCCCGAGG
This sequence comes from Candidatus Endolissoclinum sp., assembly GCA_965228445.1. Taxonomy (GTDB): domain Bacteria; phylum Pseudomonadota; class Alphaproteobacteria; order Thalassobaculales; family Thalassobaculaceae; genus Thalassobaculum. The sequence continues at coordinate 2,054,226 of OZ245813.1, forward strand.
GGCTGACGGCCTGGCAGCGGGGCCGGACCGGCTATCCCATCGTCGATGCCGGCATGCGCGAGCTCTGGCACACGGGCTGGATGCACAACCGGGTGCGGATGATCACCGCCTCGTTCCTGATCAAGGATCTGCTGATCCACTGGCGCGAGGGCGAGGCCTGGTTCTGGGACACTCTGGTCGATGCCGACCTCGCCAACAATTCGGCGAGCTGGCAGTGGGTCGCCGGCTGCGGCGCCGACGCTGCGCCCTATTTCCGGATCTTCAATCCGGTGCTCCAGGGCGAGAAGTTCGACGGCGACGCCGCCTATGTCCGCCGATGGGTGCCCGAACTGGCAAAGCTGCCGGACTCGGTGATCCACAAACCGTGGGAAGCCAAGCCCGGGCAACTCTCCGACGCCGGTGTTACGCTCGGCAAAACCTATCCCGACCCGATCGTCGATCATGCGGGTGCGCGGAAGCGGGCATTGGCGGCGCTGGAGACGATCAAGAAGGAGTGATCGCCTCCCCTGCCTGATCCGAGCCGGGATCCCGCGCGTAAGATGGGAGCCACCAAGGGAGAGAGACAGCCTATGCGCATCGCCGTCATCGGGACCGGAATTTCGGGTCTGTCCGCCGCCTGGCTGTTGAACCGCGATCACGAAGTGACCGTCTTCGAAGCCGCCGACCGGCTCGGCGGTCACAGCAACACGGTCGAGGTCGACTATGACGGCACGCCGATCGCGGTGGATACCGGCTTCATCGTCTATAACGAGCGCACCTATCCGAACCTGATCGCGCTGTTCGCCGAACTCGGCGTCGCCACCGAGCTGAGCGACATGTCCTTCGCCGTCTCGGTCGATTCCGGCCGGCTGGAGTACGAGGGATCCTTCACCGGTTTCACCGCCCAGCCGTCGAACCTGGTGAGCGCCCGCTACTGGCGGATGATCAAGGATCTGGTGCGGTTCTACCGTACCGCCCCCTCCCTGCTGGCGACCCCGGCCAACGACGATTCCCCCACGCTCGGCGAATACCTGGCCCGTGAGGGTTACGGTCCGGGTTTCATCGAGGACCACCTGCTGCCGATGGCCGCCGCCATCTGGTCCTGCCCGGTCGAGACCATGCTGACCTTCCCGGCCCGCTCCTTCGTGCGGTTCTTCTGCAATCACGGCCTGCTCGACTTCGTCGCCCGGCCGCAGTGGCACACGGTGACCGGCGGCTCGCGGGAATACGTGCGGCGGATCTCGGCCCCCTTCAGCTCGCGCATCCGGCTGTCCACGCCGGTGCGCGGGATCCGGCGGGACAGCTACGGCGTCGAGGTGATCACGGACAGCGGGCCGGAGCGCTTCGACGAGGTGGTGATCGCGACCCATGGCGACACCGCGCTCGCCATGCTGGAGGAGCCCGATGGCCGCGAGCGTGCCGTCCTGGGGTGCTTCTCGTACCAGAAGAACACCGCGATCCTGCACCGCGATCCGGCGCTCATGCCCCGGCGCAAGCGGCTGTGGGCGGCGTGGAATTACCTGTCGGCGGGGGATGCCGGGAACCGCGATGTCGCCGTCACCTACTGGATGAACCGGCTGCAGAACATCGACCGGCAGTATCCGCTCTTCGTCAGCCTGAACCCGCTGAGCGAGCCCGATCCTGCCAGCGTCTTCGCCCGGTTCGAGTACGACCATCCGGTCTTCGACACCGCCGCCATCGGCGCCCAGGGGCTGCTGCCCGAGATCCAGGGACGGCATCGCACCTGGTTCTGCGGCAGCTATTGCGGCTGGGGGTTCCACGAGGACGGGCTGCGGGCCGGCATCGCCGTCGCCAAGGCGCTGGGCTCCACGCCGCCCTGGTCCGAGACCATCGAGCCGGCCGACGGCCGCCCGGTCGCCGCCCCGCGCCGCCCGCTCGAAGCGGCGGATTGAGGTCGCGATGACCGAGCGGCGCTCAGCCCTCTATCTCGGCCAGGTGATGCACGTGCGCGTCGGCCCGATGCGTCACCGGTTCCGCTACCGGGTGGCCTCGCTGCTGGTCGATCTGGACGAGCTGCCGGACCTCGACCGGACGCTGCGGAGCTTCTCGGTCGACCGCGGCAACCTGTTCTCGTTCCATCAGCGTGACCACGGCGCCCGCGACGGCTCGCCGCTCAAGCCCTGGGTGGAGCAGGTCTTCGCCGACCAGGGCTGCGCCATCCCCGGCGGCCGGGTGCTGTGTCTCTGCATTCCCCGCACCTTGGGCTACGCGTTCAACCCTCTGACGGTCTATTGGGGATATCGGGCCGACGGGTCGCTCGCCGGCGTGCTGTACGAGGTGAAGAACACCTTCGGTGACCAGCATTGCTACTTCATCCCGACCGGTCCGGAGCATGTGCCGGGTGAGCCGCTGATCCAGGCGGCCCGGAAGATCTTCCACGTCTCGCCGTTCTTCGACATCGCCGGCGGTTACCGCTTCCGCACCGGCGAGCCCGGCGACAGCCTGCGGCTGCTGATCCGGCTCGTCGGGCCGGACGGGGCCGACCGGATGATCGCGACCCACGCGGCCGAGCGGAACGCCTTGAACGACAGCGGCCTGCTGGCCACGTTGATCACGCACCCGCTGAACACGCTCAAGGTGATCGCCGGGATCCACTGGGAGGCGCTTCGGCTCTGGATCAAGCGAGCGAAGTTCCACACCCGACCGGCACCGCCGCGGGATTCCGTGTCGCGCGGCGAGACGCGACACCCGCAGGAGCGGCCGGCCAAGGCCGCCTGACAGCAACCGTCCAGACCAGAGGGAAGCCGACCCGATGTCCGACACCACCGTGTCCACACCGCTTGCTCAGTTCGACCTCAGCGGGCTCGATGCCTGGACCCGCCGGGGCATGTCCCTGCTGACCCGCCTCGCCGTGGGACGGCTGACCGTCCAGTTTCCGGACGGCCGCCAGCTCACCTTCGAAGGCCGCGAGCCCGGCCCGTCGGCGACCGTGCGGCTGAAGGATACCGGCGTGGTGCGCCGCTTCATGCTGGGCGGCGACCTGGGCTTCGCCGAGGCCTTCATCGAGGACGAGGCGGAGAGCCCCGACCTGACGGCCCTGGTCGAGCTGTTCTGCCGCAACAAAGCGGCGATCCAGCACCACACCCGCGCCCATCCGCTGGCCAAGCTGCTGCGCCGGATCATGCACCTGCTGAACAGAAACTCCCGCAGCGGCGCGCGCCGCAACATCAGCTACCACTACGATCTGGGCAACGCGTTCTACGAGCGCTGGCTCGATCCGAGCATGACCTACTCGGCGGCGCTGTTCGACGGCTCCCAGCAGGACCTGGAGGCGGCCCAGGATGCCAAGTACCACCGGATGGCCCGGGATCTGGACCTGAAGCCGGGCCAGCGCGTGCTGGAGATCGGCTGCGGCTGGGGCGGCTTCGCCGAGGTGGCAGCCCGCGACTACGGCGCGCATGTCCACGGCATCACCCTGTCGACCGAACAGCTCGCCTACGCCCGGCAGCGGGCCGAGGCGGCCGGACTGTCCGACAAGGTGACCTTCGAGCTCTGCGACTACCGCGACGTGAGCGGCAGCTTCGACGCCGTCGCCTCGATCGAGATGTTCGAGGCGGTCGGTGAGAAGTACTGGCCCGCCTTCTTCGGCACCGTGAAGGACCGGCTGAAGTCCGGCGGTCGCGCGGCGCTGCAGATCATCACCATCGACCCGGAGTCGTTCGACGACTACCGCCGCAACCCGGACTTCATCCAGCGCTACATCTTCCCCGGTGGCATGCTGCCGACCCGCGACCTGGTAATCGACCACGCCGCCCGGGTCGGCCTGAGCCCGCGGGACGAGCGTGGGTTCGGCCTGGACTACGCCCGCACCCTGGCCGAGTGGCGCGACCGGTTCCTGGACGCCTGGCCGGAGATAGCCGGCCTCGGCTTCGACGAGCGGTTCCGGCGGATGTGGCTGTACTACCTCGCCTATTGCGAGGGCGGGTTCCGCTCCGGGAACATCGACGTGCGCCATTTCGCTTTCCAGCGTGGCTGACCCGAGAGGCCATTCCCTGTCGATCGCCCGGCTGGTCGCCTACGGCCTGCCGGGGCTGCCGGTGGGCGCGCTGGGCGTACCGCTGTTTATCTTCCTGCCGACCTTCTACTCCCAGGGCGTGGGTCTGCCGCTCGCCACGGTCGGTGCGATCCTGCTGGTCGCCCGGCTGTGGGATGTGGTGAGCGATCCGGTGATCGGCGCGCTGTCCGACCGAACCAGCGGCCGGTTCGGCCGGCGCCGGCCCTGGATGCTGGCCGCTCTGCCGCTGCTGATGCTGTCGGTCTGGATGGTGTTCCGGCCGCCCGAGGGGGCCGGCGCTTGGCATCTGCTGGGCTGGAGCCTGCTGCTCTATCTCGGCTGGACCATGATCCAGCTCCCGCACAGCGCGTGGGGCGCCGAGCTGTCGGACGACTACGACGAGCGCAGCCGGATCGCGGGATCGCGCGAGGCCTGCGTGGTGATCGGAACCCTGCTCGCCGCCGGCACGCCCGTATTCCTGGGGATCGACGGCGATGTCAGCCCCGGCGCCGCGCTCGGAGCGCTGGCCATCGCCCTCATGCTGGTGCTGCCGGCGACGGTCGGGATCGCCACGGCTGCCGTGCCGGACCACCGCTCCGCGTCTCCCAACCCGCTGCCCTGGTCAGAGTCGCGCCGCCTGCTGCTGCGCAACCGGCCGTTCCTGCGGCTGATCGCGGCTTATCTGATCAATGGCCTCGCCAACGGCCTGCCGGCGACCCTGTTCCTGCTGTTCGTCGAGCACGTGCTGGCCGCCCCGGAGCGCCAGGGCGAGCTGCTGTTCGTCTATTTCCTGTGCGGGATCCTGGGGGTGCCGTTCTGGCTCCTGGTGGCGCGTCGCCTGGGCAAGCACCGCACCTGGTGCACGGCGATGATCCTCAACGCCGCGATCTTCGCCTTCGTGCCGCTGCTCGGCGCCGGCGATGCGACCCTGTTTCTGGCGATCTGCGTCGCCACCGGCCTGTGCCTGGGGGCCGACCTGACCCTGCCCAGCGCGATCCAGGCGGATGTGGTCGATGTCGACACCGCCCAGGGCGGCGGGCGGCGCACCGGCCTGTATTTCGCGTTCTGGGGGATGGCCACCAAGCTCGCCCTGGCGCTGGCCGTCGGCCTCGCCTTCGGCCTGCTCGACCTCGCCGGCTTCCAGGCGGCGGGAAGCAACGGCGACGGCCCGCTACTGGTCCTGGCGCTGCTCTATGCCGGGCTTCCGGTGCTGCTCAAGGCGGCGGCCATCGCCCTGATGTGGAGCTTTCCGCTCGATCGCGACGCCCAGGCTCATCTGCGCAGCGAAATCCTGCGTAAAGAGGGGGAAGCTGAGGCGGGAGACTGATCCATGCTCCATAGAATTGCGTACGCAGTAACGGTTCTCCTGGTGTTAGGGGGGTGTCAGTCCATGCAGATCGACGATTTCAAAGGAACCACGCCCACCCTGGTCCTCGAGGAGTATTTCGAGGGCAAGACCAGGGCCTGGGGCATCTTCGAGGACCGGTTCGGGAACCTGCGGCGGCAGTTCGTCGTCGATATCACCGGCGACTGGGACGGCCGGACTCTGACGCTCGACGAGCGCTTCGTGTATGCGGACGGCGAGCGCGACCAGCGGATCTGGCGGATCGAGAAGACCGGCGAGAATACCTATATCGGCCGGGCCGCCGACGTGATCGGCGAGGCGCAGGGACAGACCGAGGGCTCGGCCTTCAGCTGGACCTACGAGATGGAACTGCCCATCCAGGGCCGCGACGTGAAGGTCCGGTTCGACGACTGGATGTTCCTGCAGTCGGACGGCGTCATGGTGAACCGCGCCCATGTGACCAAGTTCGGCATCGAACTCGGCACGGTGACCCTGTTCTTCCAGAAAAAGGATGCTGAAACCGCTGGCAACGGCGAGGACCGCGAGGCGGCGTAGGCTGATTGCCGCCAAGGTCTTGCTCCGTCATCCCGGCCGCACCCTGACCCCGGTTCGGGTGCAGTCGGAACGACGGACCGTTTCAGACGGCCAGCTTCCCCCGCACCCAACGGATCACGGCGCCAAGCACCGGCGCCCGGGCATAGACCTGGCCGCCGGCATCCCAGTGGTCGATATGAGCGACCACCTTGCCGTCGGGGCCGAAGAACACCTCCGACATGCCGTCGATCGTCATGTCCCGGCCGCGCAGGGCGAAATGGAACCGCCAGCGGATATACCCCGCCTTCTCCCCCACCGCGCTGTCGACGATGGTGAACCGAGGGTCGTCGAGGCCGGCATACATATGCCGGTAGACGTCCTTGAACCGCTCCAACCCGTGCAGGTCGTTGAACGGATCGACAAAACGGACATCCGGATCGCAGACCCCATCGAACACGTCGAGCCGGTCCGGTCCCATCGCGTCGTAGGCCGCCAGATAGGCGTCCAGGTTGCGGCGCCCGTCGATCATCCGCGTATGCTCCTCATCGTCGCCCCTTGTCGCCGTGTCCTCATGATCCCTGGGTGCCCTTGCGCACCAGCGGGAAGTAGAGCCCGTACGGCAGCACGGACATCGCCTTGACCAGCCAGGTGAAGCGCTTCGGGAACGTGATCTCGAACCCGCCGCCCTCCATGCCCGTCACCATGGCCCGGGCCGCATCCTCGACCTCCATGAGAAACGGCATGGCGAACTCGTTGCGGTCGGTCAGCGGCGTCTTCACGAAGCCGGGGCAGACGAGTTGGGTCTTCACCCCCCACGCATCCAGGTCGAACTTCATCGCCTCGGTATAGTTGATCAGCGCCGCCTTGGTCGCGCCATAGCCGGCGGCGGTCGGCAGGCCGCCATAGCCGGCGACGCTTGCCACCACCACCAGATGGCCGGCCCGGCGCTGCCGGAACCCCGGCAGGATCGCGGCGGTCGCGTGGACCACGCCCATCAGGTTGACCTCCACCAGGGTGCGGAAGTCCTCCGGCTTGAAGTCGTCGGCCGAGGTCGGAATATGGGTACCGGCCGCCAGGATCGCCCGGTCGATCGGCCCGACCTCGGACTCGATGCGGGCCACGGCCGCCTTGGTCGCTTCAAGGTCGGTCACGTCGACGGCCACGCCGGTGATCCGGCCTGCCGGCCCTTCCGCGGCAAGCTCGTCCAGTTCCTCCTGGCGCCGGGCCGAACCGACCACCCGCCAGCCGTCGCGCGCCATCTGCAGCGCGACCTCCCGACCGATGCCGGAGCTGGCGCCGGTGATCCAGACTATCCGTTCGCTCATCGCATGCGCCTTTCAGCTCAAACTCTCAAGGAATGTGTCCGCCCGCGACAGGATCGCGTCCTGCCGGTCGGCGTCGAACCGGTCCCAGGTCCGGTAGATCATGGCCATGCGCCGGTTGTCCCGCAGCCGATCGCCGTTGCGGTCGAGGAACCACCAGTACAACGCATTGAAGGGACAGGCGTTCTCGCTCTCGGTCTCCTTCACATCGTAGCGGCAGTCGCGGCAGTAGTCGGACATGCGGTCGATATACTTGCCCGACGCCGCGTAGGGCTTTGAGCCGAGCATCCCGCCATCGGCATGCAGAACCATGCCATGGGTGTTCGGCAGCTGAACCCACTCGAACGCATCGGCATAGACCGCCAGGTACCACTCGTTCACCTCCGCCGGGTCTGCACCGATCAGCAGGGCGAAGCAGCCGGTCACCATCAGCCGCTGGATGTGATGGGCGTAGGCCTCGCGCCGGGTCTGGCCGATCACCTCGGCGAGGCAGCGCATCTCCGTCCCGCCGGTCCAGTAGAACCACGGGAGCGGCCGGTCGGCGGCGAAGGCGTTGGTCCCGGCATAGTCCGGCATGGCGTGCCAGTAGACGCCGCGCACGTACTCCCGCCAGCCGAGGATCTGGCGGATGAAGCCTTCGGCCGCGTTCAGCGGCGCGGCGCCGTCGCGCCAGGCCGCCTCCACCCGCTCTATCACCTCGCGCGGCCGCAGCAGGCCGATATTGAGAGCCGGCGAGATCAGCGAGTGGAACAGGAACGGCTCGCCCGAGGCCATGGCGTCCTGGTAGTCGCCGAACCGGGCGAGCCCCCGCTCGACGAAGCGGTCGAGCAGGTCGAGCGCCTGCCCCCGGGTGACCGGGAAGCGGAACCCCTCCAGGTCCCCGAAGTTTTCCGCGAACCGCTCCTCCACCAGGGCGAGGACCTCCTTGGTGATCTCGTCCGGCGCCACCCCGTCGAACGGCGGAACGGTGACAGTCTTCGGCAGCGGCTTACGGTTCTCCTCGTCGAAGTTCCACGCCCCGCCGACGGGGTCGTCTCCGTCCATCAGAACGCCGGTCCGTTTGCGCATCTCGCGATAGAAATGCTCCATGCGAAACATCTTGCGGCCGTCGGCCCAGGCGGCGAACTCGGCACGCGAGCACAGGAACCGGTCGTCGGCGCGGATGTCGACCGGCAGGCCGAACGCCTCCTCCCAGGCCTTGATGTCCTGTTCGACCCGCCACTCCCCCGGTTCGGTGACCACGATCCGCTCGGGCTGGTGCCGCCTCACCGCCCGGTCGAGCTCGCCGGTGAAACTGCCGTTGTTGCCGTCCTGATCGAGCCGGACGTAATCCACCGTGACGCCTTCGGCCTCAAGATCGGCCGCGAAATGGCGCATGGCGGACAGGATCAGGGCGATCTTCTTGGGGTGGTGCGGGACATAGATCGTCTCGTCCGTCACCTCCATCATCAGGACCACATCGGCGTCGCGGTCGAGATCCGTCAGGCTGGCGATCTTCCGGTCGAGCTGGTCCCCGAGAACGACGCGCAGGACCGTCACGCGGTCCCCGTCGGCAGGGTGTCGCCGGTCGACAGGGGCGAGGCGAACAGAGCCGCGTCCGCCGGGCCCGGCGCGACGCGGGTGTACTCCATGAAGCCGCCCTTGATGGTGAAGGCCATCTTCTGCCAGACCCGGTCGGAATCGTACCAGAAGTCCAGGTCGATATCCCCGCGCATGGCGAACCGGTCGGCGTCCACCGGTCGGCCGAGCGCCTCGATCCTCTCGCTACCCACTTGCGCGATGTCGAACTCCAGGATCCGGCCCTTCTGGCTGTCCAGCATGCGGGACTGCTCGGTGAAGCGCGGATGCCAGTAGCTGGAGGGCAGGATGTCGGCCGGCGCGGTCAGTCCGCCCTGCGGACCCTCGATGACCAGCCCGCCCGAACCGGCCCGGGCCGCGACCCGCTGGGCGTCGCCGTCATCGTTGGTGATGCTGTCGAGGCGCACCAGACGGCCGTCGCGCCAAATCTCCCGCGCGCGATGCTCGTAGCGATAGACGGTGATGAAGGCGAGCTTGACCTGGAAGGCGATGAACACGTCGACCCGCAGCGTGTCGCCGTCGGCCTGATAGCGCTCCATGACATGACCGATCGGCGTGCCGTCGCGCTCGACCCGGAACTTCAGGACGCCCGGATATGCGGCGGCGAGCGACGGGGCCGCCATCGCGTCCGGCAGGCCCCATACCGAGGCGGCACCGGCCGCGGCCAGACCGCCGATTACGGATCGGCGGGACACGGGTCCGCCGGAAGATGGACAGGAGATTGTGCCGCTCATCGCTCACTCGCTACCGGTCTGCCCCCTGCTCCCGGCCTGTCTACGGCGCGCCGTGGCGATCGGATCACCCGCGCGACGGCTGCTCCGGAGTTCGGAGCGGTGGTGCGACGGGTGGTGGGACGGGGGTCGCTGCGCTATATCTTGGGGAGCGACCAACGCACGGACCCGAGGCCGGTGAACAGTTTTCCCAACAATGACCACGATCACGACCGCTGCGTCGCCGACGCCCTGTCCTCGGCGGAGATCGTGTGCATGCAGCGCGGGGCTCGGCTGACCGACCTGCGCCGCCGGGTGCTGGAGCTGATCTGGGACAGCCACGCGCCGATCGGGGCCTACGACCTGATCGACAAGCTGAGCCGGGCGCGGGCCGATGACGGCGCGGAAGGCCGCGTCGCCCCGCCGACCGTCTACCGCGCCCTGGAGTTCCTGATCGAGCAGGGCCTGGTGCACCGGATCGAGAGCCTGAACGCCTTCGTCGGCTGCGCCGAGCCCGAGCGGCCCCACCGGGGCTATTTCCTGATCTGCCAGAGCTGCGGCGCCGCCCACGAATTGGCCGGCAATGCGCTGGACCGCGAGCTGCGGAACTATGCGGACGGCCTGGACTTCCAGGTGAAGCGGATCACCATCGAAGTGGCCGGGCTCTGCGCGGATTGCCACGAGCCCGCCGAAACCTGAACAAGAGACTCTTACGGGAGCCCCCCATGCCCGACGACACAGCCCCTCCGTCCCCTCTGGAGCGGATGCCGGTCTCCATCCTTACAGGCTTTCTCGGCAGCGGTAAGACCACCCTCCTGAAGGCGCTGCTGGCCCATCCGGGGATGAACCGGGTGGCGGTGATCATCAACGAGTTCGGCGAGATCGGCCTGGACCACACGCTGATCGAGAGCGTGGACGAGGACGCCATCCTGCTGAACTCCGGCTGCCTGTGCTGCACCGTGCGCGGCGACCTGCTGGACACGATGAAGTCGCTGTACAAGCGCCGCGCCAAGGGCGAGATCGCCGAGTTCGACCGGATCGTGATCGAGACCACCGGCCTCGCCGATCCTGCGCCCATCCTGCACACCATGATGTCCGACGGCTTCCTGGTCACCCGCTTCACCCTGGACGGGGTGATCACGGTGGTCGACGCCGTGAACGCCATGACCCAGTTCGACCGGCAGTTCGAGAGCGTGAAGCAGGCCGCCGTGGCGGACCGGGTGGTCTTGACCAAGACCGACCTGATCTCCGAGGAGGCCGCCCAGGCGGTCGAGCAGCGGATCGGCGCGATCAACCCGGCCGCCCCGGTGCTGCGGGTGGTCAGCGGCGACATCGATCCGGCCGAGCTGTTCAATGCCGGCCTGTACAACCCGATGACGAAATCCTCGGACGTGCAGCGCTGGCTGAAGGAGGAGGCCTATCGGGACACCGAGGGCCACGTCTATCACCGGGACGGCGAGGACGGGCATCAGCATGATCATAGCCATGGACATGGCCATGGTCACAGCCACGATCATGATCACGGCCACCACCACCACGACGTCAACCGGCACGACGACCATATCCGGGCGTTCTGCCTGACCTTCGACGAGCCCTTCCCCTGGAACAAGATCGCCCCGGCCCTGGACATGCTGGTCCAGACCCATGGCGCCAACCTGCTGCGTATGAAGGGCATTCTGAACGTGGTGGAGATCGACCAGCCGGTGGTGGTGCACGCGGTCCAGCACCTGTTCCACCCGCCGGCCAAGCTCGACGCCTGGCCCGACGACGACCGCCGCTCCAAGCTGGTGATCATCGCCCGCGACATGGAGCAGGATCAGATGACCCGGATCTTCAACTCCTACCTGGCGCTGGAATTCGCGTAAGGCCGCCGGCTCACTTCCCCAGAACGAAGCCCGCGGTGCCCATGATGGCGATGCCGCCGCTGTCGGGCACCGGACGGGCCTGGATCAGGATGCGGCGGCGCCAGCCGTCCCCCTGGTCGAGCGAATAGGACGCCCGGAACTCGCCGCTCGGCTTGGTCTCGAAGGCGTCCTGGGTGAAGCCGAGGGCGTCCTTGGAGAACCAGAAGCCGACCTGGTCGCGCAGGTTCTCGATGTCGCTGTATTTCGACACCACGAAGCAGTGATCCGGCCGGTCGGAGGCCACCAGCACGTCGTGCCGGGTGTTGTATTTCCACACCGTGCCCGGCTGGCCCTGGAGCCACTGCTGCGCCAGCTCGTCCGGCAGCTCGATCATGCCGTCGGGGACGATCGGCTGCTGGTTGTGCGCCGCCGGCATGCAGCGGGTCAGGAACGCCTCCAGGAACGTCCGGTTATGGGCCACGCCCCTGTCTTCGGCCGAGGCGGCCGCCGTCCACGCCCCGAGGGCAAGACCGGTCCAGAGGCAGAGCAGCAGCTTTCGCATCATCGTCACGTCGTCCTCGCTCAGGTTCCCGGCATCACCAGGTACAGCACCACCGGCAGCGAGACGAAGCTGAACAGGGTGGACAGCACCACCGCGCCGGCCAGGGTTTCCGGCGATCGACCGTAGCGCAGGGCGAACAGGTATGTGAACACCGCCACCGGCAGGGAGGACTGGATGATCAGCACGCCGGCCATCACCGGCGGCAGGGAGAACGCCCAGGCGGTCGCCGTGCCGATGCCGAATCCAAGCACCATCCGCGTCACCGCCACCGCGAGGCTCTCGCCCAGCGACGAGATGCGGAGCTGGGCGATCGACACGCCGAGGGCGATCAGCATGACCGGGATGGTCACCCCGGAGAGCAGCTGCGTCGTCTTGGCGATCGGCTCCGGCACGGTGATGTCGAACGCCATCACGAGCAGGGCCAGCACCAGCGCATAGGCCACCGGCGAGGTCAGCAGCAGCCGGAACGAAGCCTTGCCGGCGGCGATGGCGACGCCGACGGTGAACTGCAGGACGATCATCACCGCGAAGAACGACACCGCCGACGCGAGGCCGGCCTCGCCGAACGCGAACAGGCAGACCGGCAGGCCGATATTGCCGCAATTGGGAAACATCAGCGCCGGCAGGAAGGCGGCCCGGGAGAACCCGGCGATCATCAGCCAGATCAGCCCGACCACCGCGAAACCGAAGATCGCCGTCAGCGAGGCGGCCGCCATCAGTCCGAAATCCCCGAGCGAGACGTCCAGACGGGTCAGGACGTCGAACACGATGCAGGGCGTGCCGATGTTCACGGTCAGCCCGGTCACCGTCTCGCTGTCGAACGGCCGGTCCATGCGCCGCCAGACCCAGCCGATCGCCGCACAGGCGAAGACGGGCGAGACGAGCGCGAGAAGGTCGAGCAGGATCAGCAAGGCGGACTCTCCGAGGACAGGATGGTGGTATGTACCCGAGCGCGGACCCGGCGTCACGCCACCGACCGTTCCCACAGTAAGGATTTAGCGATGAAACGCGTGATCAACCCGACGGACATCGCCCCGCCGGCCAGCGCCTATCACCACGCGGTGCTGACCCGGCCGGTGGAGAGCCTGCTGACCCTGTCGGGTCAGCTCGGCGAAGCGCCCGACGGATCCTGCCTGCCGGACGCCTCGTCCCAGGCCCGACAGGCCTGGAGCAACGTCCGGTCGATCCTGTCGGAGGCCGGCATGGCGCTGGACGACGTGGTCAAGGTGACCAGCTACATCGTCGGGCAGGAGAACATCGCCGCCTATGTCGCCGCCCACAAGGAGGTGCTCGGGGCGCGCCTGCCGCCCTGGACGCTGGTGGTCGTCGCCGCCCTGGGCCGGCCGGAGTATCTGGTCGAGATCGACGTCACCGCGGCGCGCTGATCCCGCCGCCGGCCGAACGGCCGCGGCACGACTGCCGTTCCGCGCGGGCCCTTGTCAAACGCCGGCCGCTGCGGCACCTGTGCGGCAACCAATAAAACACTTCAGGAGAGGCGCATGATCTTCTACGAGCCGGGACAGCATAAAGAGCACGGGTTCAGCCACGATCCGTTCAAGGCCTTCTGCAGCCCGCGCCCGATCGGCTGGATCGGATCGATCGACGATCAGGGACGCACCAACCTCGCCCCCTACAGCTTCTTCAATGCCATGGCCTCGAACCCGCCCCAGGTGGTGTTCGGTACCGGCAGCCGGCCGGACGGCAGCAAGAAGGACAGCCAGCTCAACATCGAGCAGACCGGCCAGTTCACCCTCAGCATCGTCGGCCACGCCCTGAAGGACGAGATGAACGCCAGTTCGGCCGCCCTGCCCCACGGTCAGAGCGAGTTCGAGACGGCCGGCATCGAGGGCGCGGCCTCGCGCCTGGTCAAGCCACTCTGGGTCGCCAAGGCGCCGATCGCCTTCGAGTGCGTCTATCGCCAGACGATCGAGATGGAAAGCTGGGACGAGACCCACAAGAACTACATGCTGATCGGCACGGTGATCGGCATCCACGTGTCCGAAGACGTGATCGTCGACGGCAAGGCGGACGTGACCCGCTGGAAGCCGGTCTCGCGGCTCGGGTATTTCGACTACGCCACGGTGACCGAGGTGTTCGAGATGTTCCGCCCGGAAGGCGCGCCGCGACCGACTTGACGCACCGGCCCGCCCTTCGACACGCCCCCCGGGACTGACGCCCGGGGGGCTGCTCAGGGTGAGGTCAGAAAGACAGAAACAACTCACGACCTCACCCTGAGCAGCCCCGACAGGGGCGTGTCGAAGGGCCTCCCCTCCCCCGTCCCGGCATAAATTCGGCGAGCGGGAAACGGGAAAGTCGCAGAAGCTCGCCTAAACCGTCAGCACCAGCTTGCCGGAGACGGCGCGGGCCGACAGGGCGGCGAGGGCGTCGCGGGCCCTGTCCAGGGGGTAGGTCTCGCTCACCAGCGGGCTGATCTTCCCCGCCGCGTGCAGGTCGAACAGCGCCTTGAAGTTGGCCGCGTCCAGATCGGGTTCGTTGCGGCGGAACTGGCCCCAGAACACCCCGACCACGGCGCAGCCCTTGAGCAGGGTCAGGTTGGCCGGCACCTGGGGGATCTCGCCGCTGGCGAAGCCGACTACCAGATACCGCCCGTTCCAGGCCATCGAGCGCAGGCTCGGCTGCAACAGGTCACCGCCGACCGGGTCGTAGACCACGTCGACCCCGCGCCCGCCGGTGATCTCCTTCAGCCGGTCGCGGAACCCGTCCTCGGCATAGTTCACCACCTCGTCGGCGCCCTGGGCCTTGGCCACGGCGAGCTTCTCGGCGGAGCTGGCGGCGGCGATGACCTTCGCGCCCATCGCCTTGGCGATCTGTATCGCCGCCACGCCGACGCCGCCGGACGCGCCCAGCACCAGCAGGGTCTCGCCCGGCTGGATCGCCGCGCGCTGGGCCAGGGCATGATAGGACGTGCCGTAGGTGATGGCGAAGCCGGCGGCCGTCACCTCGTCCATCGTCTCCGGCCGGCGCAGCAGCCGGTCCGGCGTGGTCACGATCTCCTCGGCGAAGCCGCCCCAGATCGTGGTGGCGATCACCGGGTCGCCGACCGCGACGTCGGTGACGTCGGCGGCGACCTCGACCACCGTGCCGGCGACCTCGCCGCCGGGGGAGAACGGCGGCTCCGGCTTGAACTGGTACTTGCCCTGGGTGATCAGGACGTCGGGAAAGTTCACCCCGCAGGCCGCGACCTTGAGCCGGACCTGCCCCGCCTCCAGCGGCGCCGGGGCCACCTCCTCGACCACGAGGTCGTCGATCGAGCCATAGGCCTTGCACAACACGGCGCGCATGTTTCTCTCCCTGAAGTCTGTCGTTCGGATTGGGCGGGCAGTGTGGCTCAGGCGGCGGTGACCCGATAGGCGCAACGTCGCCCGCCGGCCAGAACGTGGTCCACCCGCTCGACCACCGCGTCGCTGCCCAGGGCCTCACGGAACACCGCCAGCTCGGACCGGCACAGGTTCCGGCAGGCCGCGGCGGCGGCGCAGATCGGACAGTGGTTCTCGATCAGCAGCAGCGCCCCGTCCTCGTCCCGCCGCCATTCGGCCATGTAACCCTCGCGGTCGCGCAGATCGGCGAGCCGGGCCACCTTCTGCTCCAGCGTGGCGACCCCGTCGGTGGCCTGAAGATAGGTCTGCCGCTGCTCCGCCTCACGTCGGGCGATCAGCCGGTCCAGACCTGCGTCGCCGAACTCGGCCCGCACCGCGTCCAGCAGCGCCAGGGACAGATCCGAGTGCCGGTCGGGAAACCGGGCATGCCCGGTCTCGGTCAGCCGCCACAGCCGTTTCGGGCGTCCGCGGCCGGCACGCTGATCCTCGAAGGCGACCAGCCCGTCCGCCTCGAGCTTCACCAGAAGCTGGCGCACCGCCTCGCTGGTGACGCCGAACGCGGCGCTCAGGTCGGCGATGCTTTCCGGCCCCCGCGTCTTCAGACGGAACAGGATGCGATCCACCGTCGTCTCGGACATCTCGCTCACTCGTTTTTAGCCAAGTTCTCCCTTGTAAATAACGAAAACCGCCGCGGATTTCCAGACGGGGAAAAGCACCCGGAAAGACAACCATAAATTAACTGAATTTTATCGAACTCGTGAAATGATGCCTTAACCTCAATGCAACTCACACGCAGGAGCCTGTTATGAGCTGGAGCATCGGTGGCAGCCGTAAGCACCGCGCATCGTCATCCGACCTGAAGGCCATCTATCAGGCCTTGAACATGTCCCAGGCCGTGATTCAGTTCGCGCCGGACGGCACGATCCTCGATGCCAATGACAACTTCTGCTCCGCCATGGGCTACGCGGTCGGCGAGATCCGGGGCAAGCATCACCGGCTGTTCGTCGACAAGGCCGAGGCCGAGAGCCAGGACTATGCCGCCTTCTGGGACTCGCTGCGCAAGGGCACCTACCAGCAGGCCGAGTTCCGCCGCTTCAGCAAGACCGGCCAGGAGGTCTGGATCCAGGCCACCTACAACCCGCTGCTCGACTCCTCGGGCAAGGTCTACCGGGTCATCAAATTCGCCACCGACGTCACCGAGCGCAAGCTGAAGGACGCCGACACCGCCGGCCAGCTGGCGGCGATCGGCAAGTCCCAGGCGATCATCGAATTCGACATGGACGGCAACATCCTGCACGCCAACGACCTGTTCCTAAACGCCATGGGCTACCGGGCGGACGAGGTCCTGGGCAAGCACCACCGGCTCTTCGTCGAAGACAGCTACGGCGCCAGCCCGGCCTACCGGTCGTTCTGGTCGTCCCTGCGGCTGGGCGAGTTCCAGCAGGCCGAGTTCAAGCGTTTCGGCAAGGGCGGGCGCGAGGTCTGGATCCAGGCGACCTACAACCCGATCCTCGACATGAACGGCAAGCCCTTCAAGGTCGTGAAGTTCGCGGTCGACATCACCGAGGCGGTCCACACGCGCCAGGAGAACGAGCGGCTTGCCGCCATGGTGATGGAGAACATGGAGAACATCGGCAACGCGGTGCAGCTCGCCAACGCCAAGTTCGCCACCACCGCGGAAGCCTCCCACGAGGTGTCGGCCACGGTGCAGCAGGTCGCCGCCGGCGCCGAGCAGCTCGACAGCTCCGTGCAGGAGATCGCCCGCAGCACCGCCATGTCGACCGAACAGGTCGCCCGGGCCATCGAACAGACCGGCTCCGCCGACCACGCGGTCAGCGATCTCGCCCAGTCGGCCGAGGCCATGGGCGGGATCATCGAGCTGATCCAGGACATCGCCGCCCAGATCAACCTGCTGGCGCTGAACGCCACCATCGAGTCGGCCCGCGCCGGCGAGGCCGGAAAGGGCTTCGCCGTGGTGGCCGGCGAGGTGAAGTCGCTGGCCAGCCAGGTGGCGACGGCGACCGACAAGATCTCGACCGAGATCGACACGATGCAGTCGGTCTCCGAGGCGGTCGTCAAGGCGCTGAGCGTGATCAAGACCTCGATCGCCGAGATCGAATCCAGCGTGACCGGTGTCGGGGGCGCGGTCGAGGAACAGGCCGCCGTCACCCGCGAGATCTCGCAGAACATGCAGGTCACCTCGGAGGCGGTGAACCAGATCGACAGCGGGATCAACGAGATCCGCTCCTCGATCCAGATCGCCGATACCGCATCGACGACCGTGCGCGACGAGATCCAGGTGCTGAAGACCAAGAAGGCGGCCTGATCCGCCTTCCCACCGAGATCGACAAAACACTTCCGGCGCACCCGCCCTCGGATTATAACAAGAAAAAAATTGTTATAATCCGAGGGCGTGACGCATGACCGATCATCAGGACGACCGACTGCTGCGCTGGGGCGAGCTGCTGGGACCGCGCTACCGGGTCGCCACGGTGATGATCGGCCTCGGGATCATGCTGAACGCGGTCAATTTCTTCGTCTTCTCCTCGCTGGCGCCCAGCGTGGTCCGCGACATCGGCGGGCTGGAGCTGCTGCCCTGGGCGACGACCCTCTACGTCGTCAGTTCCATCGTCTCCTCCGCCGCCGGCGGACTGGTCCGCGCGCGTATCGGCGCCCGCAAGGCGCTGACCATCGCCATTCTCGGCTTCGCGGCGGGTTCCTTCGGCGTCGGCCTGGCGCCGACCATGCCCTGGCTGCTCGCCGCCCGCGTGGTACAGGGGCTCGGCTCCGGCCTGCTGATCGCCAACTCCCACGGGCTGATCCGCGACTTCTACCCGCCGAAGAGCTGGGCCCGGCTGTTCGCCGCCGTGTCCGGCACCTGGGGCATCGCCGCCCTGACCGGACCGCTGATCGGCGGTATCTTCGCCGAACTTCAGGACTGGCGCTGGGGCTTCTTCGCCATGGTGCCGGTCTGCGCGGTGTTTCTGGTGCTGGTGCTGCGCACGGTCGCCGACCACGATCAGGAGACCAGGAGCGGGCTCGCGCCGGTGTTCCGGCTGGCCCTGATCGGGCTCGCCGCCCTGCTGATCGGGGCCACCGGCAAGGGCGCGCACGCCCATGAGGAGATCGCCCTCGCCCTGGCCGCGCTGGTGGTGCTCGCCGCCGCCGTGACCTGGGAACGACGGTCCGCCGCGCCGATCTTTCCCCGCGACATGTTCCGGCCAACCACGCCCCTGGGCGCCGGGGTCTGCTTCTTCTTCTTCGTCTCGCTGGGGACCGTCGCCACCGGCGTCTACGGACCGTACTTCCTGCAGCTGCTGCACGGCGTGCCGCCGCTGGTGGCCGGCTATACGGTGACGGCCCAGTCGGTGTGCTGGACCACCGCGGCCATCCTGTTCTCCGGGTTCGCCGGCACCCGGGCGCGGGTCGCCATCGCCGTCGGACCGCTGATCACCGCCGCCGGCTGCCTCGGGACCGCCCTGTTCCTGCCCCAGGGGCCGCTGCCGGCGGCGATCGCCGCCATCTGCCTGATCGGCTTCGGCATCGGCACCACCTGGGGCCACGTGGCCAAGCGGGTGTTCGACGCCGCCGGAGAGGCCGACCGCGACCGGGTCGGCTCGGCGATGCCGACCATGCAGTCGCTCGGCATGGCCTTCGGGGCCGCCGCGGTCGGCGTGGTCGGCGACCGGGTGGGACTGTCGGGCACGCCGGACACCGCAGTGATCGAGGCGGCCGCGCGCTGGACCTATCTCGCCTTGCTGCCGGCGGTCGGATTGGCCATTCTCGGCGCCCTGGGCAACGCCCTGCGAACCATTCCGGACCATCGCTGAGCCGCCTTGGACCAAGGACGGTCGCGGGCCGATGGACCAAACCGGCCGCGCATTCTTGCTACAATGACCAAGCCAAATATCTGGAGCCTGCCCCGGAGCCCCGCATGATCGCGCTCAGCGTCAACCTCAACAAGGTCGCCACCCTCCGCAACACCCGCCCCCATGACGACCCGTCGGTGGTGCGGGCGGCGCATACGGTGCTGGATGCGGGCGCCGCCGGGGTGACCGTCCATCCGCGCCCCGACGCCCGGCACATCCGCGAGCAGGACGTGCTGGACCTGGCCGAGGTGATGAAGGATCCGGCCTATGCCGGGCGCGAGTTCAACATCGAGGGCTACCCGGACGCGCGCTTCCTGGACCTGATCCGCCGGGTGAAGCCGGATCAGGTAACCCTGGTGCCAGACGCGCCGGACCAGGCGACCTCCGACCATGGCTGGGACCTGCCCGCGCAGCACAATTTCCTCGCCCCGATCGTCGCTGAGCTGAAGGAGATGGGCTGCCGCGTCTCGCTGTTCGCCGATGCCGAACCGGCGATCGCCGAGGCCATGGCCAAGACCGGCGCCGACCGGATCGAGATCTATACCGGCCCGTATTTCGAGACCTTCGGCACGCCGGAGAACGACGCCGTTCTGAAGGCGGTGACGGAGACCGCCGCCGCCGCCCGGGATCTCGGTCTCGGCATCAATGCCGGCCATGACCTGACCCTGGAGAACCTGCCGACGCTCGCCCGAGCGGTGCCGTGGATCGACGAGGTCTCCATCGGCCACCACCTGATCGGCGAGGCCCTGTGGATGGGGCTCGACGGCGTGGTGAAGGCCTACAAGGACTGCCTCGCCGTCTGAGGGGCCGATGGCGCACAGCAAGCCGAGCCTGCCGACCAAGTTCTGCGCCGTCTGCGGCCGGCCCTTCGCCTGGCGTCGCAAATGGGCCCGCGACTGGGACGCGGTGCGCTACTGCTCGCAGCGCTGCCGGCGCTCCCGGGACCGGTTGCCCGAGCCGGCGGGCAGGCGGTAGCGTGTGGGGGCAACCGGAGAGCCCCCATGACCGACACTCCCGCCCCCGACACCGCTGGCACTGACCTGCCGAAGCTGTTCACGCCGATCACCCTGCGCGGGGTGACGGCGCGCAACCGCGTGATGGTCTCGCCCATGTGCCAATACCACTCAGTGGATGGGGCGCCGACCGACTGGCACATGATGCATCTGGGACGCCTCGCGGTCGGCGGCGCCGGCATCCTGTTCGGCGAGGAGACAGCGGTCGAGGCGCGCGGGCGCAAGACCCACGAATGTGCCGGCCTCTGGGATAACGCACAGATCCCGCACTACGCCCGGCTGACCGAGTTCATCCGCCAGCAGGGGGCGGTGCCGGCGATCCAGATCGGCCATTGCGGCCGCAAGGCCGGCTGCCACGGCGCGGTCAAGGACTGGGCGCCGCTGACGGAGGCCGACGCCGCCGAGGGCCGTCCGCCCTGGCAAGGTCTGGCCCCGAGCCCGATCCCCTACGGCCCCGGCTTCATGGCGCCGAAAGAAATGGATGCCGACGACATCCGCGACGTGATCGACGCCTTCGGCGAGGCGGCGCGCCGGGCGGTGGATGCCGGCTACGACATCATCGACGTCCACGGCGCCCATGGCTACCTGCTGCACCAGTTCCTGTCGCCGATCACCAACAAGCGTACCGACGGCTATGGCGGCGACCGCGCGGGGCGGATGCGCCTGCTGCTGGAGGTGACCGAGCGGGTCCGGGCCGTCTGGCCGCAGGACCGGCCGGTCTTCGTCCGCTTCTCCGTGGTCGACGGCAAGGGCGGCGCCTGGGGCCTGGAGGACAGCCTGGCGCTCGCCAAGGCGCTGAAGGAGCGCGACGTCGACGTGCTCGACATCTCGTCGGGCGGGATCGGCGGCGAAACCGACATGCCGGCGCTGCCGCGCACGCCGGGCTATCACGTGCCCTTCGCCGAGCGGATCCGCGCCGCCACCGGCCTGCCCGTGGTCGCAGTCGGCATGATCACCGACCCGCGCCACGCCGAGGACATCCTGGTCCGCGAGCGGTCCGACATCATCGCCATCGCCCGCGAGTTCATCTGGAACGCCGACTGGGCGGCCCATGCGGCGAAGGCGCTGGGCGTGCCGGGCGCGAACCGGCTGATGCCGGAAGAATACGCCTACCGCCTGGACCTGCGCGACCGGCAGCAGGCGATGAGCTTCAACCGGCCCGGGGCGGAGAGTGCCGCGGCCTTCGCCGCCCTGCTCGGCGACGCGGAAGCCACGGCGGCGCAATGAGCCGGTTCCTGGCCGGCCGGCTGCTGCAGACCGTCTTCCTGCTGCTGCTGCTGTCGGCGGCGACCTACGCGCTGCTCGGGCTGATGCCGGGCGATCCGGTCGACCTGATGGCCGGCGCCGACCCGGACATCACCCCGGCCGACATCGCCCGCCTCAAGGTGCTCTACGGCCTGGACCGGCCGATCTGGGAGCGTTACCTGACCTGGCTCTCCACCGCCCTGCAGGGCGATTTCGGCTATTCCCGGCTCTATGCCCGACCCGTGCTCGACATCGTCGCCGACCGGTTGCCCACGACCATCCTGCTGATCGGACTGTCCCTGGTCCTCGCCCTCGCCGTAGCGCTGCCGGCGGCCATCGTCGCGGCGCGCAGGCCGGGCGGGCTGGTGGACCGGGCGATCAACCTGCTGTGTTTCGCCGGGGTGTCGGTGCCGCCGTTCTGGCTTGCCCTGCTGCTGATCATCCTGTTCGCGGTGGTGCTCGGCTGGCTGCCGGCCGGCGGCATGAGCTCGTCCAGCGGCGACGGTGGCATTCTCGACCGCGCCCGCCACCTGATCCTGCCGGTCATCACCCTGTCGGCGGCGACGGTGGCCGCCTATACCCGCCACCTGCGCTCGGCCCTGATCGAGGTGCTGGGGGAGGATTTCATCCGCACCGCCCGCGCCAAGGGCGTCTCCGAGGGCCAAGTGATGACCCGCCACGCCCTGCGCAACGCCCTGCTGCCGGTGGTGACGCTGGTCGGGCTCGATCTCGGCTCGCTGGTCTCCGGCGCGCTGATCACGGAGACGATGTTCTCCCAGCTCGGCATGGGCAAGACGATCTACGACGCGGTCATGGGCAACGACTACAACCTTGCCCTGGTCGGCCTGCTGACGGCGGCGGCGGCGACGCTGATCGGCAATCTGGGCGCCGACATCGCCTATGCCAAACTCGATCCCCGCATCGTCTATCGGACGGAGCCGGGCGCGTGAGACGGATGCTGCGCGATCCCCTGGCGCTGCTCGCGCTGCTGGTCCTGGCGACCCTGGCGCTGGCGGCCCTCTTCGCGCCGCTGATCGAGACTGCCATGGGCGTCGACGCGGAGGCGGTCGACCTGTTCAACCGCCTCGCCCCGCCCTCACCCGAGCATCCGCTCGGCACCGACGAACTGGGCCGCGACCTGCTCCTGCGGCTGCTGGAGGGCGGCCGGGTCTCCCTGTCGGTCGGCCTCTCCGCCGCCCTGGTCGCCTCGGCCCTGGGCAGCCTGATCGGCCTCGCCTCCGGGTATATCGGCGGCCGGCTCGATGCGGTGCTGATGCGGATCGCCGACGGGGTGATCGCGTTGCCGCTGCTGCCGCTGCTGATCGTGCTGGCGGCGGTCGACCTCTCCAAGCTCGGCCTGTCGCCCGAGGCGGCGCAGTCGCAGACCGCCTCGCTGGTGCGGCTGGTCGTGCTGGTATCGCTGGTCGGCTGGCCGGTCACGGCCCGGCTGGTCCGCGCCTCCACCCTCAGCCTGCGCAGGCGCGAGTTCGTGGAGGCCGCCCGCACCCTGGGCTTCTCGCCCTGGCGGATCGCCCTGCGCCACGTGCTGCCCAACGCGCTCGGCCCGATCCTGGTCGCCGCCACCCTGTCGGTCGGCAACGTCGTGCTGTTCGAGAGCGTGCTGTCCTTCCTCGGCCTCGGCGTCCGCCCGCCGACCCCGAGCTGGGGCAACATGCTGACCGGCGCGCAGGAGCTGATCTGGGAGGCGCCGCGGCTGGCGATCTGGCCCGGCGTGCTGATCTTCGCCACCGTGGTCAGCGTCAACCTGCTCGGCGACGCCCTGCGCGACCGGCTCGATCCGCGCACCGCCAGACGGCGAACGACACGGCCTGCCGCAGCTCGCCAGCCTGTGCGTTGACGAATGCCGACCCGCTGACCACTCTGCCGGTATGAGTCGCGCCCTTGCCCTGATCGCCGTCTTCGTCCTGTCCCTCGGCCTCGCCGCCTGCGAGGAGGAGCAGCCAGTGTCGGGGCCGCAGAATCACCGGGCCGGCCTGCCGCCGAAGGGGCCGGAATATTCCGGCGATCTCTGCGCGGTGATCCGCAACCGTGCGCCCTTCACCATCACCGGACGCATCGAGCTGAAGGACCACAAACGCGCCACCTTCCGGCTGGCCCGCAACAAGACCACCAGGCTCTGTCTGACCGGGACGACCTTCGGGAACTATACGGTGACGCTGGTGGTGACCAACTTCGTCACCATGCCGATCTTCAGCTGCTACACCACGGTGGACGAGGCGATCGAGATCTTCGCCCGCCCGAACGGCGACGGCTTCACCTACTCGGCGACGTGCCGGTAGGTCGGTTCACAGGTAACCAAGATAAATGACCTCGCCCTGAGCAGCCCCCGGACTTGTCCGGGGGCGTGTCGAAGGGCCGGCAGTCCGTGCAGGGACGCGCCCTTCGACACGCGCCTGCGGCGCTGCTCAGGGTGAGGACGTGAAGTGTGTATACGGAACGCTGGCTACGCCGCCTTCTCGCCCAGCACGTTCTCGACCAGCTCGGTCCAGTAGCTGGCACCCCAGGTCAGGACCTCGTCGTTGAAGTTGTAGCTCGGGTTGTGCAGGCCCTCGCCCGGCCCGGCCGGACCGTTGCCGATCCAGACATAGGCGCCCGGCTTCTCCTGCAGCATGTAGGCGAAGTCCTCGCCGCCCATGCTCGGCAGCAGGTCGCCGACCACATTGTCGGCACCCATCAGGCCGCCGGCCACCGCGGCGGCGACGCCGGCCTCGGCCTCGCTGTTCACCGTCGCCGGATAGCCGTAGCGGAAATGCAGTTCGCCGCTGCCGCCGTTGGCCGCCGGGATGCCCTCCACGATCGCCCGCATCCGCTCCTCGGCCATCTTCATGACCTCCTCGGAGTAGGTGCGCACGGTGCCGCGCAGCACGACCGACGGCGGGATCACGTTATAGGCGTCGCCGGCATGGATCTGGGTGACCGAGACCACGAGGCTGTCCACCGGATGGGTGTTGCGGCTGGCGATCGACTGCAGCGCGCCGACCACCTGGGAGGCCACGACGATCGGATCGACGGTCTGATGCGGCATCGCGGCGTGTCCGCCCTTGCCGTGGATGGTGATGTCGAACACGCCGGTGCCGGCCATCATCGGCCCGGGCATCACCGCGAGCTTGCCGACCTCGAGACCCGGCCAGTTGTGCATGCCCCACACGCTCTCCACCGGAAAGTCCTTGAACAGGCCCTCCTCGATCATCACCCGGCCGCCGCCGCCGCCCTCTTCGGCCGGCTGGAAGACGAAATACACGGTGCCGTCGAAGTTCCGGGTCTCCGACAGGTACTTTGCGGCGCCGAGCAGCATGGTGGTGTGCCCGTCATGGCCGCAGGCGTGCATCTTGCCCTCGGTCTTCGACTTGTAGGGAATGTCGTTGGCCTCGTAGACCGGCAGCGCGTCCATGTCGGCGCGGAGCGCGATGGCCCGGCCGCTGTCGGTCCTGCCCACCAGCTTGCCGACCACGCCGGTCTTCGCCAGGCCCCGATGGACCTCGACGCCGAACTCTTCCAGCTTCTTGGCGACGAAGTCGGAGGTCACGACCTCTTCGAAACAGAGCTCCGGGTTCTCGTGCAGGTACCGGCGCCACTCGGTCATGTCGGCATGGAAATCGGCAATACGGTTGATGATGGGCATGGCAGCGCTCCGGATTTCGTTCCGGTCAGATTAGGACCGCTGAAAGCCGGTGTCATCCCATGCTGCACAGCAACAAAGTGATGCGTTGCACGAAAGGCTGGGACCCGGATTCCACACACCACCGACGCGAGAACTCAGGCGACATGAGGAAAGCGCGTAGAACCCCGGCCGTGCTCTAGGGAGTCTGGAAACAGAAAGTGAACTCCGCGGGACCGGCCGGCGAGAAGGGCTTCTCCGTTTTCCTTCAGGAGCCGTCCCCGCCGATGGATCGATCGACATGGTGCGCCGCAGAAGCGGCGGACAAATTGCTGACCGCCGTTCAGAGCCTTCTCCCGACCAGCCACGAGACCGGCCCCCGGCCACATCACAGCACGATGCGCACGGTCACCCTCTGCGTCTCCGAGATACTGGTCGATGCCGGGCTGTGCAGCAGTGACGAGTGCCGGGTTGACTGTCAGCAGACTAGCCGCGGTCAGATCGCCGAGATCCTGCGGTCGCTGCTGACCGTACTGGACGACGAGTCGGAACACTCGGACGAAGCGGCCGCCGCCATCCTGACCGAGCTTCACGCTCGGCTGTTGATCCTCCAGGACGGCTGACCGGACGTCTCAGTCGTCGAGATAAAGCCCCGGCGACGGATACCCGCTGAACCGATTGCTCTCCAGATGGCCCAACGGACTGCGTCCCTCGGCATAATCGAGGGCCTTCAGGCCGCGCGCGTCTCGGGCCGCTTTGTCCGACCCGGCATCGAGCAACTGCACCACCAGTTCCCCGTCCTCGGTCGCTGCGGCGCGCATGAGGGCGGTCTGCTGCTCGCGCGTGCGCTCGGTCACCGGGAACCGGTCGGCGAGACGGGCGATGCCCGACGCCGGCAGCATGGGGTTGGGTCCGGTCGGGCCCCGTCCCTGGAGGTAGTCCAGAATGCCGAAGCCCTGGGAATCCAGAGCCTCCGGATCGGCACCCCCGGCGAGGAGCAACTCGATCACCGGCGCCGAGGCCTTGGCCGCCGCGTACATCAGCGCCGTGCGGCGGGAATGCCACAGCAAGGGATGATGGATGGCCGCGTTGGGATCAGCGCCATGCGCCAGCAGTATCCGCACCGAATCCACCTGATTGAGTTCTGCTGCCGTCATCAGCGGCGTCTTGCCGATGGCGTTTCGGGCGTTCGGATCCACCGTCTGATCGCCGCGCGCCAGATCCGTCACCAGGGGCGGCGCGAACGACCCCTTCTCCAGCAGCAGTTCCAGTACATCGGGGCGGTGAACGGCGACCGAGATCAATGGGTCCGGGTTAGTCCCTACGTAGTCCCAGGCGCCATCGTAATACTGCATCCGCATCACCGTCATGGGCACGGAGGCACTATCGGGAGCGGCGTCGATCAGGGCCACGATCTCGCCCAGCGGCGCGCCTTCCAGGATCAGATAGCGAAGGCCGCTTCGGTCGGGAGCCGCCCAATGACCCTCATAGGCGGGCATCAGCAGGGCGATCCTCGCGGCCTGAAGAGCGTCCGCTTCCGACAGCCCGGCGGAACGACGGTAGTGTTCCACCAGGACCGGCAGGGCCTCGTCATAGGCAGCTGCCAATGGCTCGTATTCAGCTCGGTTGGATAGGTTGAGCATCGACCACGTCTCCAGCGGCCGGTGGCTTGCGGTCATATCGACCCGACGATATCCCTGCAGCAGGGCGCGGGGCGCGACCCGGATCGCCTGCCTTTCGGCATCATACTCACGATAATAGGTGTAGCGTATCCACCCAGGCGGCACAGAAATATCGGATCGGCCGGCTATCACCTTGAGATACCGCTCGACTTCCTGCGGAAGAGCCAGATCATCCTTGTCACAAGAAAAGCTAGGCAAAAGAGAATCTCGCCTATCTCCAAAATAGCTTCTCGCTAAATCCATATATGCCGGCCTTTTATTCAGAACCTTGCAGTTCACCAAGAATGAACCGGAATGGTAATCGGCCATCCTAAGAGAGATGTGGCGCAGTAAATCGAAGACATCGGCCTGCTCCAGGGCGCCCTTTGTCTCAATCCTTTGGCCGGTCATCCAGTTCGGCAAATAGGGCCAGGGGGTGCCGTCGGTCGGCATGGCCCGCATGGTCGCCACAGCCTCTGCTGCCACCTCCCTCAATTCGGCAACGCTCCCGACCGTGCGGGGCAGCCAGACATCGAGGGCCACGATCAGATGGAACGCCGCCCTAAGGTCGCCCGGTGCCGCTTGGCGCAAGACCGCCGCCGCGCGTTCGGGATCCTCGTGCATCCGCTCGATCGCGGTCTGCACGCTCGAGTCCGCCTCCGCCGAAGCTTGGCCGCTGAGCGCGCAGAGGATCGCCGCAATGAAAATGCCGCCGGCCAGCCTCGTCATCCCCATCCCCAATTCTCAAGAGCGCCTCAGGGAACCTCGACTTTACGGCGAAAAAAAGGGCCGCGCTTGGCGGCCCTTCCCATCTGTCACCGACCCGAATGTTACGGCGTCATGGTCGGCGCGAGGCCCGCACGTTCGGTGATGGCGCCGGTCACCGCGATACCGTTCTTCACCACCATGCGGTGGTTGGCGCGGCGGGCGACCTTGGTGATGTCGGCCAGCGGGTCGCCGTCGACGATCAGCATGTCGGCCGCCTTGCCCTCGGCGATGGTGCCGCGGTCCTCAAGCCGCATCAGGTCGGAGCCGTTGCGTGTCGAGAAGGTGATCGCGTCCATCGGGCTGATGCCGGTCTCCGTGACCATGTACTCCAGCTCCAGCGCGTTCTCGCCGTGCTTGTTGTACGGGGTGCCCGCGTCGGTCCCCATGGCGATCTTGCCGCCGGCCTCGTAGAACTTCTTGATCGAGGCCACGTGGTGCACGACCACCCGCTCGCACTTCTCGACCGCATAGGCCGGAACGCCATGGTCCTTGTTGGCCAGGATGTTCTTCACCGCCGCCAGGGTCGGGACGAGATAGGTGCCGTGGGACAGCATCTCCTCCACGCACTCGTCGGTCATGAAGATGCCGTGCTCGATCGAGTCGACGCCGCCGCGCACCGCGTTGAGGATGCCCTCGGAGCCCTGGGCATGGCTGGCGCAGGTGCGGTGGAAGCGATGGCCCTCAGAGATGCCGGCCTTCATCTCCTCCGCCGTGTAGTGGGCGTCCTCCGGGTTCACGCCCGGGGTCATCACGCCGCCGGTGGCCATGATTTTGATCAGGTCGGAGCCCGCATGGATCTGCTCGCGCACCGCTTTGATCACTTCGTCCACGCCGTCGGCGATGCGGCCGTTGCGGTGGCCGTGGCCGCCGGTCATGCACACCACCTTGCCGGAGGCGCGGATGGTCGGGCCGAGCTGGCGGCCGGTGTTGCAGGCGTCGCGCACGGCGAATTCCAGGTAGTCCTTGCCGCCGCAGTCGCGCACCGCGGTGATGCCGCCGCGCAGGGAGGTCTGGGCGTTGTCGAGCGCCTTCATGGTGAGCTGGCTCTCGCGCAATGCGATCATCGACGCCCACGGATTGCCCTCGGCGCCGTAACAGAGATGGACGTGGCAGTCGACCAGGCCCGGCAGAAGCGTGCCGCCTGTGGTGTCGACGCGCTCGCCCTCGAAGCCGGCGAACTCGGCGAGCGGAGCGATGCGCACGATAACCGCCCCCTCGACCAGTACGCCGTGCTCGTCGAGGACAGTGCCGGCGCCATCGATGACGCGTCCGCCGGAATACAAGGTGGCCATTCAGGGTTCTCCTGTTGGAAGGTTGCTGCCCCCGCTTATCCGATCGCCTCAACTCCCCACAAGCCCGCACGTCCGCTTCAATTCCCGGCTGTGGACAAGCGCGTGGCTCTGGCCGCCATATTCGTCTAACGTCTATACGCAGGGCGCGGGCGATTTCCTCGCTTTCCTCAATCTGCACCGGTCTGCGGAGCCTCACCGTGAGCAATGACACACCAGCGTCCACCGGGATGGGTTCGAAGGCGGTCGACTGGACGCTGGCCACGATTGCCGCGCTCGGCAGCTTCCTGCTGATGCTGAAGCTCGGGGCGTTCCACGCGACCCCGCCGGAGTCGCTGGACGGAGCGTGGCAGGCCGCCCTTCAGTTCGCCTGGCTGCACGATCTGCAACTGGGCAGGGACATCGTCTTCCCGCACGGTCCCTACGGGGCGTTCTATGCCCAACTCTACCATCCCGATCTGGTCGGCCTGTGGTACGCGATCCGCCTGTCCCATGCCGTTGTGCTGGCGGTGGCGCTGGTCTGGACGCTGCGGGTCGTCGCCGGGCCGGGCCTGGGATGGCGTGTGCTCGCCTGCCTGCTGGCCCTGGTCGCCGCCGCCGCCCTGGTGCCGGGACCGGACGGGATCTGGATGCTGCCGTCCTTCCTGCTCATCGGTCTCGCCGTGGACGACCGCCGCGCACCGCCGCTGCTGATCGTCCTGCTGGTCGCGGCGATCGCGCTCGCCACCCTGGCCAAGTTCTCCTTCCTGGTCATGGGGGTGACCGCCGTCATCGCCTGGAGCGTCGCCGCCGGCGCCCGGCGCGATCCCCTGGCCCTGCTGGCCGCCCCGCTCTATGTCGCCGCGATCGTGCTGCTGTGGCTGGCCGCCGGCCAGGAACTCTCCGGCTTCGTCGACTGGGTCCGCGTCTCGTTCCAGGTCGGCAGCGGCTATGCCGCCGCCATGTCGCTGACCAGCAACCACTACGACCTCGCGGTCTACGGCGCCCTGGTCGTGCTCCTGCTGCTCGGGGTCTGGGTCGGGTTCCGGGCCGGCGCCGCCCTGGCGGTCCGGGCGATCGTCGTCCTCGGCTGGCTGGCGCTGTTCATGTTCGTCGCCAAGGCCGGCTTCGTGCGCCACGACGGGCACGCGGTGTTCCCGTTCGAGATGGCCGTGGTCGCCGCCGTCCTGGTGGTCGCCCATGGTCTGCCGCCGCGTCCGGGCAGCGGACAGATCCTGGCACTGCAGGCGCTGGTGCTGGTCGGCGCCGTGGGCTGGCTGAGCGTCGCCCACGCGCGACTGACGCCCAGCGGGCACACCATCGACCGGCAGATCGCCAGCCGCATCGTCCACGCGCCGGCGCTGCTGCTGGAGATCGCCAACGACCTGCTGTCGGAACAGGGCAAGGCGGCGCATTACCGCGATTATGCGGACAAGTCGCGGGCGCTGCTCGGCGGCCCGCATCCGCGGATCGCCTCGGCCGGCTCGATCGACGTCTATTCCTACATGATCGCCCCGCCGATCCTCGCCGGCCTGCCCTATCATCCCCGGCCGGTGATCCAGTCCTATCAGTCCTACCTGCCCGCGCTCGCCAGCCGCGACGTCCGGGAGGTGCGCCGCCAGGGCGCGGAGGTCTACGTCCTGCAGGCCGGCAGCATCGACAACCGCCCGGTGCTGGCCGATGGCGGCCATCTGTGGCCCGAGTTCCTGTCGCTCTACGACCCGGTGGACGAGGTACCCCTGGGACTGATCGTCGAGCGCCGGGCCGAGCCGCTGTCCCTTGAGACGCGCAAACTGGTCGACCGCACGAGCGGCTACAACAGGTGGGTGGACCTCCCGGCGCCGGCACCGGGCACCATCCTGCAGGTCAAGGGCGGCATCCGCCCGACCCTGCTCGGCCGCGCCTTCGGGCTCGCCTTCAAGCCGCCGCAGCTCACCATCACGCTGCGCCGGGCCGACGGCAGCGAGCAGACCCACCGGCTGGTGCCGGGTCAGCTTGGCGCCGGCTTCCCGGTCTCGCCCATCGTCTCCACGCCGCAGGAGCTGCGGGCGCTGTTCGACGGCGAAGACGCCGGCGCGCCGGTCACCGCATTCCGGATCAACGCCGCCCGGCTGCAGCAGGCGTTCTGGGGCAGCGACTTCCCGCTATCGGTCACCGAGCTCCACCGGCCGGGCCAGGGCTGACAGCCGCCCGGCGATTTCGTCCGCGTCCGGCAGGGCCGCCGCCGCTCCCGGCCGGGTGCAGGTGAGCCCGGCGGCGACCGAAGCCCGGTGCAGCGCATCCGGCAGGCTAAGCCTCGCATCCAGACCGGCCGCCAGGACGCCGACGAAGGCATCCCCGGCTCCGACCGTGTCAACGGCCTCAACCGGCAGCGTCCCGACCCGGAAGCCCTGCCCGTCCGGCGTCACCGCAAGCGCGCCTTCGCCGCCCAGGGTGGTGACGCAGGTCAAGCCATGATCGGCGGCGAGCGTCCGGGCGGTCTGGGCCGGCGGGGCATCGGTGCCGGCCAGCAGCGCGGCCTCCCCCTCGTTGAGCACGAGTACGTCGACGTCGTTCAGCACCGCCGCCGGCAGCGCACGGGCCGGGGCGAGGTTCAGGACGGTCCGCGCCCCCGCTTTCCGCGCCGCCGCCAAGCCCGCGGCGGTGGCCTCCGGCGGGATCTCCATCTGACAGACCAGCGTGTCGCCGGGGCCGAGCGCGGCACCGTCCAGCATCGCCGCGGTGACGGACATGTTGGCGCCGCTGCCGACGACGATCTGGTTCTCTCCCGATCGGTCGACCATGACGACGGCGGTGCCGGTGGCGCCCGGCACGGTCCGCACGCCGGAGACGTCGCAGCCGGCAGCCTCAAGGGAAGCCAGCACCGGCGCGCCGAGACCGTCGGTGCCGACCGCGCCGACGAACCGCGTGCGCGCGCCCGCCCGAGCGGCGGCGGTCGCCTGGTTCGCGCCCTTGCCGCCGGGAAGCTGAACGATCTCGCGGGTCAGCACGGTCTCGCCGGGCGCCGGCAACCGGTCGAGATCGAACAGCAGGTCGACGTTGAGCGAGCCGAAGACGGTGATCATGGGAGTGCCTTGCGCGGGTCCGGTTCAGGGACGTCTGAGCCCCGTGCAGGAACGGTGGCCAATCGACCGGCCCGGCGCAAAAGAAAACGGCGCCCGAAGGCGCCGTCACCGTCAGGTCAGCCGCTCAGGCCAGCCCTTCCGGCCGGGCCGGCGGGGTCAGGGTCGGGCCGTCCGGGATACGCCCCTCCTCGATGCCGTGACAGGCCACGATCGCGCCGTCGCCCAGCGGGCGGGGCATCGGGATCTCGGACCGGCAGCGGTCGTTGGCGAAGGGACAGCGCGGATGGAAGGTGCAGCCCGAGGGCGGGTTGATCGGGTTCGGCACCTCGCCGGCCACCGGCATCCGCTCGCGCCCGGTCATGTCCAGGTCCGGGATCGTGTCCAGCAGCAGCCGGGTGTACGGATGGCGCGGCGTGGTGAACAGGGTCTTGGCAGGCGCCACCTCGGCCAGCTTGCCCAGGTACATCACGCCGACCCGGTCGCTGATGTGATAGACGACCGCCAGGTTGTGGCTGATGAACAGATAGGTCAGCCCGAACTCGCGCTGCAGGTCCTTCATCAGGTTCAGGATCTGCGCCTGCACCGACACGTCGAGCGCCGAGGTCGGCTCGTCGCAGACCAGGAATTCCGGCTCCGAGGCGAGCGCGCGGGCGATGGAGATGCGCTGACGCTGACCGCCGGAGAACTCGTGCGGGTACTTCTCGCCGTCGCGGGCGTTCAGTTTCACCGTCTCCAGCAGATGGCCGACCCGGGCGTCGATCGCCGCCTGGCCGTCGGCCAGACCGAAGGCGCGGATCGGCTCGGCGATGATGTCGCGCACCCGCCAGCGCGGATTGAGGCTGGCATACGGATCCTGAAAGATCATCTGCAGCCGGCGGCGCATCGGCGCCATCTGCTTGCGCGACAGGCCGGCGATGTCGCGGCCCTCCAGCTCGATCGAGCCGTCGCTCGGCCCGTAGAGGCCGACGATCAGACGCGCGACCGTGGACTTGCCGCAGCCGGACTCGCCCACAAGGCCGAAGGTCTCGCCCTGGCCGATCTCGAAATCGATGCCGTCGACCGCCCGCAGGATCTGCTTGGGCTGGCGTTCGATCACCCGGTTCAGCCACGGGGCCGACACATCGAAGTGCCGCTTGAGGCCCCGCACCTTGAGCATGGCGACCTCCTGGCCGCCCGCGTCACGGATCTTCGCCCGAGCTTCCCGTTTGGGGGCCTCGCGCTTCTTCGCCACCGCCTCAGCCATTGGTCTTCTCCAGCACCGCATCGGCCTTGGTGTTCGCCACCAGCGTCTTCGACGCGTCCTTGTTGCGTCCGTCCTCGCCGTCATACAGCCAGCACGCGGTCCAGCTGTCCTCCACGGGCAGCAGATCGGGCCGCACGGTGCGGCACTTGTCGAAGCTGTGCGGGCAGCGCGGGTTGAAGGCGCAACCGGTCGGGATGTCGGTCAGGCGCGGCATCGAGCCGGGGATCTGCTCCAGGCGCTCGCTGTCGTGGCCGATCGACGGAATGGAACCCATCAAGCCGTGGGTATAGGGATGCTTGGCGTTCTTGATCACCTCGCGGACCGGTCCGATCTCGGCGATCCGCCCGGCATACATCACCGCCACCCGGTCGGCGGTCTCGGCGATCACGCCCATGTCGTGGGTGACCAGCATGACCGCGGTGCCATGGTCGCGGCACAGCCGCTTCAGCAGGGCGATGATCTGCGCCTGGATCGACACGTCGAGTGCCGTGGTCGGCTCGTCGGCGATGATCAGGCGCGGGTTCACGCAGAGCGCGAGCGCGATCACGACGCGCTGGCGCATGCCGCCGGAGAACTGGTGCGGGTACTGGTCGACCCGCTTCTCCGGGGCAGGGATGCCGACCTCGGTCAGCAGCTCGATCGCCCGGGCCCGCGCCCGGGTCGGCGACAGGTCGGTATGGGTCTGGATCGTCTCCACCAGCTGACGGCCCACCGAATAGAGCGGGTTCAGGCTGGTCAGCGGATCCTGGAAGATCGCGCCGATCCGCTTGCCGCGGATCCGCCGCATCTTCTCGTAGGGCAGATTGTCGATCCGCTCGCCCTCGATCAGGATCTTGCCGCTGGCGACCCGGCCGGGCGGCTCCAGCAGGCCGATGATGGCGGCCCCGGTCATCGACTTGCCGGCGCCGGACTCACCGACCACGCCCAGCACCTCGCCTTCGTCGATATGCAGCGAGATGTCGTTGACGGCCGTCAGCGTGCCCTTGCGGGTGGGGAACTCTACGACGAGGTTTTCGACTTCAAGCAGAGGCATCGGATCAGCGCAGCTTCGGGTTCAGGGCGTCACGCAGCCAGTCGCCCAACAGGTTGACGGCCAGCACCAGGATGGCGAGGGCGGCGCCGGGGAAGATCGTGATCCACCATTCGCCGGAGAACAGGTAGTCGTTGCCGACGCGGATCAGCGTGCCGAGCGACGGCTCGGTCGGCGGCAGACCGACGCCGAGGAACGACAGGGTCGCCTCGGCGATGATCGCCAGGGCGAGCTGAATGGTGGCGATGACCAGCACCGGCCCCAGCACGTTCGGCAGGATGTGGCGCCACATGATCAGCGACGGGCGGATGCCGATGACATGGGCCGCCTGGACGTATTCCTTGTTGCGCTCGACCATGGTGGAGCCGCGCACCGTACGGGCGTACTGCACCCAGTTCGACAGGCCGATCGACAGGATCAGCACCGCATAGGCCAGGTCCGCCTGGTTCTGCAGCTCGATCACGCCGCGCAGCACGCCGTTGATCAGCAGCGCGATCAGGATCGACGGGAAGGAGAGCTGGATCTCGGCGACGCGCATGATGAAGGCGTCGACCGCCCCGCCGACGAAGCCGGAGATCAGGCCGAGGCCCACGCCCAGGATCAGCGACAGGATCACGCTGGCGAAGCCGATCAGCAGGGAGACCCGGCTGCCGTAGATGATCGCCGACAGCACGTCGCGGCCCTGGATGTCGGTGCCGAGCAGGAAGCGGGCGTCGCCGTCCTCCATCCAGGCCGGCGGCAGGGAGGCGTCGAGCAGCGAGATCGACGCCAGGTCGAACGGATCGTGCGGCGCCACCAGCGGCCCGAAGGCGGCCATGAAGAAGTACAGGAACGTGATCGCCGCGGCGACGATCGTCACCGGCGAGCGGGTGAAGCTGTACCAAATGTCGCCGTCGAAGAAGCGCCGCAGGCCGTCCATGATGCCGGTGCCCGAGGTCATGTTCGCATCAGCCATGGCCATTGGCCTTTCCGGTATCGACGCGCAGGCGCGGGTCCACAACGTAGTAGAGCATGTCGACGATCAGGTTGATCACGACGAAGAAGAAGGCGATCAGCATCAGGTAGGCCGCCATGATCGGGATATCGACGGTGGTCACCGCCTGCAGGAACATCTGCCCCATGCCCGGCCACTGGAACACGGTCTCGGTGATGATCGCGAAGGCGATGATCGAGCCGAGCTGCAGACCGGTGATGGTGATCACCGGCACCAGCGTGTTCTTCAGCGCATGGCCGAAATGGACGGCGCGGTTGGTCAGCCCCCGCGCCCGGGCGAACTTGATGTAGTCGGTGCGCAGCACTTCGAGCATCTCGGAGCGCACCAGACGCATGATCAGGGTGAGCTGGAACAGGCCGAGCGTGATCGACGGCATGATCAGCGACTTCCAGCCGTCGATGGTCAGGAACCCGGTCTTCCACAGCCCGATATCGACCAGCCCCCCGCGCCCGAAGGAGGGCAGCAGGTTGAGCTGCACCGAGAAGAAGAAGATCAGCAGAATACCAATGAGGAAGGTCGGCAGGCTGATGCCCACCAGGGACACCGACAGCAGGACCTTGGAGATGAACCCGTCGCGGTTCAGGCCGGCATAGACGCCCATCGGCACGCCGACGAGGAGCGAGAAAACCGCCGAGACCAGCGCCAGTTCCAGGGTCGCCGGCATGCGCTCGACCAGCATCTCGGCCACCGGGCGCTTGTGCTGATAGGAGACGCCGAACTCGCCGGTCGCGGCCTTGGAGATGTAGCGGCCGAACTGCACCATGAAGGGGTCGTTCAGACCGAGGCGCTCACGCAGGGCTTCACGCTCGGCGATGCTGGTCTCGATACCGACCATCTGGTTGACCGGATCGCCGACGAACCGGAACATCGAAAACGACACCAGCGCCACGAAGAACATGACGAAGAGCGATTGTATCAACCGTCTTAGAATGAAAGCGACCATCGGGCGCGCAACCTGAGAAACCGAAAAAGGTCAAAATCGATGGTCCTGGCCCACCCTCAGGCGGACCAGGACCGGTTTAGTATCCGACGCGTCAGTCCACTTTGACGTAGTTAAGCATGAACTGGTTGTCGGCGCGCTGCACAAGCGAAATGTTGCTCCGCTTGCCCCAGGCCAGGGCCTGCTGGTGCAGCGGGATGTAGCCCCGCTCGTCATGCAGGATCTGGTAGGCCTCGCGGATGTAGCCGTTCCGCTTGTCCTGGTCGGTCTCGGACAGGACCAGGTCGGTCAGCTCGTCGAACCGGGCGTTGGAGTAGCCGCCGTTGTTGAACTTGCCGCGGCCGCTCTTCAGATCCGGGGTGCCAATGATGTTGAACATCACGTTCCAGCTGTCGAACGAGCTCGGGGTCCAGCCCAGCAGGTAGAAGCTGGTGTCGCGCTTCGGCGCCAGAATCTTGGCGAAGTACTGCGCCTTCGGCTGGGCCAGAAGGTTCACCTTCACGTCGATGCGGGCGAGCATCGCCACGACCGCCTGACAGATCGCCTCGTCGTTGACGTAGCGGTTGTTCGGGCAGTCCAGGGTGATCTCGAAGCCGTCCGGATAGCCGGCCTCGGTCAGCAGCTGCTTGGCCAGCTTGGTGTCCGGCTCCAGGCGGGTGAACTCGTCCGAATGGGCGAACAGCAGCGGCGAGATCATCAGGGCCGACGGGGTCGACAGGCCGCGCATCACCTTCTTCTGGATCAGCTCGACATTGATCGCGCGGTAGAACGCCTCACGGACGCGGACGTCCTTGAACGGGTTCTTGCCCTTGACGCTGGAGTGCAGCAGCTCGTCGCGCTCCTGGTCCATGCCCAGGAAGATCGTGCGCAGCTCGGGGCCGCCCAGGACTTCCGTGTTCGGGTCGTTCTCCAGGCGGTTCATGTCCTGAACCGGCACCGGGTACATCATGTCGATCTCACCCGACAGCAGCGCCGCCACGCGGGTGGAGTCGGAGCCGATCGGGGTGAAGATCACCTCGGTCAGGTTGTGCTGCGAGTTCGCCTTGTCCCACCAGCCATCGTACGGGACCAGGACGGTCTTCACGTCGGTCTCGCGCGACTGGATCATGAACGGCCCGGTGCCGTTGGCGTTCCGGGTGGCGTGGTTCTCCTTGCCGGCGGTCACGTCGGTCGGATCCTCGGCACCGTTCGCCTCGGACCATTCCTTGTCCATGATGTACCAGGTGCCCCACTCGTTCACGAGGGTCGGCATCGGCACTTCGGTGACGAAGTCGACGGTGTAGTCGTCGACCTTGACCACATCGACCACGCCCGCCAGGCGACCCTTGAGGTCGGAGCCGTCCTTGCGCACGCGCTCGGCGGAGAACAGCACGTCGTCAGCGGTGAAGTCGTTGCCGTTCTGGAACTTCACGCCCTGACGCAGCTTGAAGCGCCAGCGGGTCGGCTCGACGATCTCCCAGCTCTCGGCCAGCGCCGGCTCGATCTGCAGGTCCTGGTCCATCCGGATCAGGCCCTCGTAGATGTTGCCCTGCAGGCTGAGGGTGAAGGTCTCGCTCAGCGAGTACGGGTCGAGCGACTGAGCATCGCCCTGGAAGGCCCACTTGAAGGTCTTGGCATCGGCCGAGGAGGCGCCGAAAGCCCCAAGCACTGCGGCTGCCGTGGCGGCAGCCAGCAAAGATTTACGCATTACAAATAGCTCCCACGTGTGTGCCAATGGACGACGGTCCAACACGTAGCCGATCCGAAAAGGCAGAATCGAAACGGGTGAGGCCGGCGTTCGCATCGTTGGCGCCGGGCCCCCGGCCCGGCACGTCGGGGGGACTTAACCGGGCGATGCCAAGCGCGTCAATGCGCGCGTACAGCACTTTTGGTTCGGATTGCACATTTCTGACAGCGTTTCAGATCAGCCCCACAACCGCCCCGGTCGAGAGGGTGGAAAGCGTCCCCGCAACAAGCGACTTGGGCGCCAGCCCGGCAATCTCCCCGCGCCGATCGGGCAGGATCGCTGCCAGTCCCCCGATCATTATGCCCAGGCTGCCGAAATTGGCGAAGCCGCAGAGCGCGTACAGCATGATCAGCTCGGAGCGTTCGCTGAGCGTGCCCTCGGGAAGCCGGGAGAGCTCCAGATAGGCCAGCAGTTCGTTCAGGGCCGTCTTGATCCCCATCAGGCGCCCGGCCTCGCCGGCTTCCGCCCAGGGGATGCCGATCAGCCAGACCAGCGGACTGAACAGCCAGCCGAAGATCATCCCCAGCGACACCGGCTCGCCCCCGATCCCGGGCAGCAGGCCGAGGATCATGTCGACCAGACTGACCAGGGCGACCATGACCAGAAGCATGGCCAGGATCGACAGGAACAGCCTGAGCCCCTGCTCCGTGCCCTGGGTGATCGCGTCCATCAGGTTCGCCGCGGGCGAGACGATCTCCAACTCGCCCGGCGTCGGCGGGCCGTGGCGCGGCACCATGATGGCGGCGATGGCGATGGCCGCCGGCACGCTGATGATCGACGCGGTGATCAGATGGCCGATCCCGTTCTCGATCACCGGGGCGACGAAACCGCCGTACAGGGCCAGCACGGTCCCGGCGATCGTGGCCATCCCGGTGGCCATAACCATGAACAGCTCGCCCCGGTCCAGCCGGTTCAGGTAGTCGCGGGCGAGCACCGGGGCCTCGACCATGCCGAAGAACACGTTGGCGGCGCAGGCCAGGCCGACCGGCCCGCCGACGCCGAAGGCCCGTTCCAGCGCCAGGGCGAAGCCACGCACGATCCAGGGCAGAATCCGCAGATGGATCAGCGCCGAGGTCAGCGCGCTGACCACGATCACCAGCGGCAACGCCTGGAACGCCAGCACGAAGGCGGCACCGGGATAGCTCTCCTGGAACGGCAGCGGGCCGCCGCCGAGATAGCCGAAGACCAGGGAGGTACCCGCTTGGGTCGCCGACTGCAGCGCCAGAAAGGCATCGTTGAGCGCGCCCACCGCATCGCGCAAAAAGGCGACCTTCAGCATCGCCAGCGCCAGGCCGACCTGCAGGACGATGCCGACCAGCGGCACCCGCCAGCCGACCGCCCGACGCTGCTCGCTCAGCGCCCAGGCGATCGCGAAGATCGCCAGGAGCCCGATCCCGGAATGAAGCTGCGCCATCTCACCCCCGCGTTCAGCGCATCGCCGGCTCCGGCCCAGCGGGGCCGACGGAACCGTTCAGGATTTCTACGTTGCCAGCCGGGGGCCGTCGACTCCAGGGTTGGTCGGTCATCACTCAGGGAGACGCCGGATGTCCACGCCCCGCGATATCGACCACATCGTGGTCATGACCCGCGACCTCGCCGCCGCCCAGGCCGCCTGGAGCGCCTGCGGCTTCACCTGCACGCCGCGCGCGGTGCATCCCTTCGGCACCGCGAACTCGCTGATCCAGCTGCAGGGCAATTTCGTCGAGCTGCTGGAGATCGACGACGCCAGCCGGATCGAGGAGGCCGAAGGCGACCGCTTCTCCTTCGCCGGCCACAACCGGGACTTCCTGGCCCGGCATGGCGAGGGGATGTCGATGCTGGTCCTGGCCAGCGACGACCGCGACGGCGACCTCGCCGACTGGCGCGCCAAGGGCCTGCGGGTCTACGAGCCGTTCGATTTCGAGCGCCAAGCCAGGCAGCCGGACGGCTCCAGCCAGCGGGTCGCCTTCTCGCTCGCCTTCGCCTCGGAGCCGTCGCTGCCGGGACTGGGCTTCTTCACCTGCCAGCAGCACACGCCGGAGGTCTTCTGGAAGCCGGCCTATCAGGTTCATGCCAACGGCGCCCAGCGCATCGCCGCCGTCCAGGTGACCGCGCCGGAGCCGGAAGCGGCCGACGCCTTTCTGCGCGGCTTCTCCGGCGGGCGGCGCACGACCCATATCGCCCTGGACCGCGACGCGCTCACCCTGGAAGAGGGCGCGCCGGCCTTCCCGGAGATCACGGTTCGCGTGGCCGATCTCGACGCCGCGGCGGCCCACCTGCCCGCCGCCCGGCGCGAGGCCGACACGCTGGTGGTCCCGGCGGCGCATCTCACCGGCGTGCAGGTGCGGTTCATGCGGTAAGACCAGCCTCTCTCAACTCGCACCCGTCATCCCGGCGGACCCCCGGGCCCGACCCGGGGTCCGGCCGGGACCCTGGCGAAGAAGCTGGGTGTGCTCGGTCCCGGCCTTGCCCCGGATCAAGTCCGGGACAAGCCGGGATGACGGTAATGAGGATAAGGACGGGGCATAGTCAGGAAAATTACCCTGCCCACAGGGTCAATCGAGCACTACTTGAGACTAGATACAGCGTTCCGGCGTTGCTGTGCACGAAGCCGAACCACTTCGTTTTCCAATTGTTTGATCCGGAAATCCCGCACTGCGCCTTCTTGTCTTGACTCAATCCTCACAGCGCTAACGCCGATAAGGCGCAAAATAATTGCCACACCATGAAGAACGAGCAGAGCATCGCTAAGCTGGAGATTATCGACCATGTTGGCCTCCTTCTGAATGAGGCTGAGTACAGCCTCGGGGGCGGTGGCGCCGTCGCGGCGCTACGAATGCTCAATCTCAATTGAGCAGAATCAGAATATCACAATATAGGGGCCTTACCATATGACGTAACAACTGGATATAGGGCCAGATCACAATTTCCGTGGTCTCAGACGCAATACGCCAATCCCCCATCTCGACACCCCGCGACGCTCCGTGGTCTAAGGTGTGCCCAAACAAGAGGCAGCCAATGACCCACACCGCGTCCCCCGCCCACCCGACCGTCGCCCGCCTGCTGCTGGTCGTGTTCATGCCCTTCGCCGGCGGGTATTTCCTGTCCTACCTGTTCCGCTCGACCAACGCGGTGATCGCGCCGCAGCTTATCGCCGAGATCGGGCTGGACGCGGGCGATCTCGGGCTGCTGACCAGCACCTAT
Organism: Candidatus Endolissoclinum sp.; assembly: GCA_965228445.1. Taxonomy (GTDB): domain Bacteria; phylum Pseudomonadota; class Alphaproteobacteria; order Thalassobaculales; family Thalassobaculaceae; genus Thalassobaculum. The sequence goes on from OZ245813.1 coordinate 2,095,077, forward strand.
TTCCTCGCCTTCGCCGGATTCCAGCTGCCGCTGGGCCTGCTGCTCGACCGCTACGGGCCGCGCCGGGTGCAGTCGGTGCTGCTGCTCTCCGCGGCCCTCGGCGCCACCCTGTTCGCGCTGGGCGACTCCCTGGTGGCGCTGGCCGTGGCCCGCGGCTTCATCGGTCTCGGCGTGGCCGGCGGCCTGATGGCCTCGTTCAAGGCGATCACCCTGTGGTTCCCCAAGCAGCGCTGGCCGCTGATCAACGGCTGCTTCATGGCGATCGGCGGCCTGGGCGCGGTCGCCGCGACGCGGCCGCTGGAGATGGCGCTGCACGTCACCGACTGGCGCGGCGTGTTTCTCGGCCTGGCCGCGGTCACCGTGCTGGTGGCGCTGACCATCCGCCTGGCGGTGCCGGAGCGCGAGATCCACGGCGCCGGCGATACGCTGGGCGAGCAGCTCGCCGGCCTGAAGCGGGTCTTCGCCGACCGGCTGTTCTGGCGCGTCGCTCCGCTGACCGTCACCACCATGGCCGCCAACCTGGCGATCCAGGGCCTGTGGGCGGGCCCGTGGCTGCGCGATGTCGGCGGCATGGACATCGAGGGCGCGGCCGATACCCTGCTCTGGCTCGCCGCCGCCATGACGGTCGGCTTCGTGCTGACCGGCATGATCGCCGACTGGAGCACCCGGCGCGGCATCCCGCTGTCACGGGTGATCCTGATCCTGACAACCCTGTTCATGGCGAGCCAGGCGCTGATCGTCTTCGAGCTCGCCCCGGCCAGCATCCTGCCCTGGGTCGCCTTCGGCCTGCTGGCCAACGGTGCCGCCCTGGTCTATCCGCTGCTGAACGGCCACTTCCCGCTCGCCCTGTCGGGCCGCGCCTCCACGGGCTTGAACACGCTCGCCTTCTTCGGAGCCTTCGCCGGTCAGTACCTGATGGGTGCGGCGATCGACCTGTGGGAGCCGCTGGCCTCCGGCGGATACCGCCCCGAAGCCTATCAGGCGGTGTTCGGCGGCATCCTCGCGTTCCAGGTCCTCAGCCTTCTGTGGTACGCCTTGGCCGGAACCGGCAAGCCGGGCGACCAGCAAGGGGACGCGGGCGTTTGATCAAACGCGACATCAAGACCGAGGCCTTCGCCATGGCCTCGTTCATTCTCCAGGTGAACACCATGCGCGCGCTGGTGTCCAAGGGCGTGCTGCGCCGGGACGAGGCCGTGGAACTGGTCGACGAGGCGCGCCGTCAGCTCGACCAGCTCATCGCCGGCAACCGCAGCGACCGGGCGGCGATGCTGGACCGCGAGTTGCTGGACTACGAGGCGATCTTCCGGGACATCGACGAGCATGCGGCCGAGGATCTGCTGCGCACCCTGCGCGACGCCCTGAACCGCATCCTGGACGAGGACACCGCGGTCGAAACGCTCGCCGAGGAAATTCTGGCCGAGGAGATCCTGGCCGAAGAGAAAGACGCGTTCGAAAACTAGCCGCCTACGAGGGCGTCCGGTCGCGCCGATTTGCTCTAGTTTAATGGGTCAGAGGACGCCTCACGGGTCGGACCGAACCGATCTGACCCGATCACGCCCGGGGAAGCGCCATGTCACTGGATGCCACCGTCGCCAGCATTCTCGACAAGATCCGGCCCGAGGTCGGCCAGGGTCGGGTGGCCGACTACATCCCGGCCCTGGCGCGGATCGATCCGTCGAAGATCGGTATCGCCGTCGCCACGCTGGACGGCGGGCTGCACACCGCCGGCGACGCCCACGAGCCGTTCTCGATCCAGAGCGTGTCCAAGGTCTTCACCCTGGCCCTGGCCCTGGGCAAGGTCGGCAGCGATCTGTGGCAGCGGGTCGGCCGCGAGCCGTCGGGCTCAGCCTTCAACTCCATCGTCCAGCTCGAGCGCGAGAACGGCGTGCCGCGCAATCCGTTCATCAACGCCGGCGCCATCGTCGTCAGCGACACCCTGCTGGCCGGCGGGCGACCGAAGGAGACGATCGCCGAGATCCTGTCCTTCCTGCGCCGCCTGGCCGACGATGACGGCGTGGCGATCGACGCCGAGGTCGCGGCCTCGGAGGCGGAGACCGGATTCCGCAACCTGAGCCTGGCCAATTTCATGAAGGCGTTCGGCACCATCGACGGGCCGGTCGCCGACACGCTCGACGTCTATTTCCATCAATGCGCCCTGTCCCTGACCTGCGCGCAGCTGGCACGGGCCGGGCTGTTCTTGGCGAACCGCGGCGTCGACCCGATGACCGGGCAGCGGATCGTCGCCGACTACCGCGCCCGGCGGATCAACGCGCTGATGATGACCTGCGGCCATTACGACGCCTCGGGCGACTTCGCCTTCCGCGTCGGTCTGCCGGGAAAGAGCGGCGTCGGCGGCGGCATCCTGGCCATCGCCCCGGGTCGCGCCGCGATCGCGGTCTGGTCGCCGGGGCTCAACGACAGCGGCAACTCCCACGCCGGCACGATCGCGCTGGAGGAGCTTGCCCGCGAGACCGGCTGGTCGGTGTTCTAGCGCCGCAACGGACCGGGATTCGCCCCCTTTCGCCGCCCGATTAGCGTGGTATGCTGCGGCCAAGTCATTTCCGACGATATATCAGCTCCCTGTTTTGGAGGACGCCATGAGCTTCCAGCCGAACTCGCCGGCCGCGCGCGACGTTGCCTATGTTCTGCACCCCTACACCAACGCCCGGGCCCACGAAGAAAACGGTCCGATGATCATCACCAAGGGTGACGGCGTCTACGTGTACGACGATGGGGGCAAGCAGTACCTGGAGGCGATGGCCGGCCTGTGGTGCGCCTCCCTCGGCTTCAACGAGGACCGGCTGGTCAAGGCCGCGACCAAGCAGCTCGAGACCCTGCCCTACTACCACACCTTCGCCCACAAGGCGCACCTGCCCGGCATCGATCTGGCCGAGAAGCTGATCAACCTGGCGCCGGTGCCGATGTCCAAGGTGTTCTTCGCCGGCTCCGGCTCCGAGGCGAACGACACCGCGATGAAGCTGGTGTGGTACTACAACAACGCCCGCGGCCGTCATGCTAAGAAGAAGATGATCAGCCGCATCAAGGGCTATCACGGCGTGACCATCGCCTCGGCCTCGCTGACCGGCACCCCGGTGAACCATCCGGGCTTCGACCTGCCGATCGCCGGCGTGAAGCATACCTCCAACCCGCACTACTACCGCTTCGGTCAGGCCGGTGAGAGCGAAGAGGATTTCGCCACCCGCATGGCGCAGGATCTGGAGACCATGATTCTGGAGGAGGGCCCGGAGACGGTCGCCGCCTTCATCGCCGAGCCGATCATGGGCGCCGGCGGCGTCATCGTCCCGCCGAAGACCTATTTCGCCAAGATCCAGGCCGTCCTGAAGAAGTACGACGTGCTGATGATCGCCGACGAGGTGATCTGCGGCTTCGGCCGGACCGGCGAGTTCTGGGGCAGCCAGAGCATGGGCATCAAGCCGGACATCCTGACCTGTGCCAAGGCCCTGTCCTCCAGCTACCTGCCGATCTCGGCGGTGATGATCAGCGAGGACGTGTACCAGCCGATCGCCGACCAGAGCCGCGATCTCGGCGTGCTCGGCCACGGCTACACCTACACCGCCCACCCGGTCTGCGCCGCCGTCGCGCTGGAGACCCTGAAGATCTACGAGGAAGACAACATCGTCGACCACGTGAAGGCCGTCGCCCCGCTGTTCCTGGAGCGTCTGCATGCCCTGTCCGATCATGAGCTGGTGGGCGAGACCCGCGGTCGCGGTCTGATGGGCGCGCTGGAGATCGTCGCCGACAAGGGCACCCGCGCGTCCTACGACCCGAAGGTCGGCGCCGGTGCGAAGGTCGGCGCGGCCGCCACCGAGAACGGCCTGATCGTGCGGGCCATCGGCGACAGCATCGCCTTCACCCCGCCGCTGATCATCACCGAAAGCCAGATCAACGAGCTGTTCGACAAGATGACCAAGTCGCTCGACGACGCGGCCGGCGCCATCCACAAGGCCGCGGCGGCCTGAGCCGCCTCCGCCTTTATGACCGACGGAAGGGGCCCTGCGGGGCCCCTTTCTTTTTGTCCCATTTCGCAGGTGCGGCAGTCACAGAGAGCTGCTGGAGAAGGGCGGCCTCTACGCCGATCTCTGGGCGCGGCAGTCGTCGGGCTTCATCGCCGATTGATCGGGGCCGGGTCCCGTTTGTGGCATACTGCGGGAAAACAACCGTCAATCGGGAGGATCCGTCCATGCCACACCCCGCCATCGCCCGGGACAAGGCCGCCGTCATCACCGGGGCGGCCAGCGGCATCGGCAAGGCGACCGCCGCCCGGCTGGCCGAGCTCGGCATGCGGGTCTATCTGCTCGACCTGCCGGGACGGGATCTCAACGCGGCCCGCGCCGAGATCTCCGAGCGGGCCGCCGAACCCGATCATGTGATCGCCCTGCCCTGCGACGTGTCCGACGAGGCCGAGATGCGCCGGGCGGCGCAGCGGGTCTTCGCCGTATCGACGGCGCCGTCCTTCCTCATGAACAACGCCGTCACCCGGATCGGCGGCGGTGTCTGGAACCCCTGGGCCGACTGGAAGAAGGCCGTGGACGTCAACCTGTGGGGCGTGATCAACGGCGTGCGCTGCTTCGTGCCTTCGATGATCGAAGCCGGCGCCAAGGCCTATGTGGTCAATGTCGGCTCCAAGCAGGGCATCACCAACCCGCCCGGCAACACCGCCTACAACGTCACCAAGGCGGCGGTGAAGGCCTATTCGGAAGGCCTGCAGCACGACCTGCGGACCACGCCGGGCTGCCGGGTCAGCGCCCATCTGCTGATCCCCGGCTGGACCACCACCGGCGGACGGGAGCACAAGCCGGGGGCCTGGCTGCCGGAGCAGGTGGTGGATTACATGCTGAGCGGCCTGGACACGGGCGACTTCTACATCCTGTGCCCCGACGGCGAGACGACGCGGGAGATGGACCGCAAGCGGATCCTGTGGGGGGCCGGCGACATCATCGAGAACCGGCCGCCGCTGTCGCGCTGGGACCCGGCCTACAAGGACGACTACGACGTGTTCGAGCCCTGAGGCGCCTACTGGAACAGGCCGAGGGCGATCTGCGGCGCGTTGTTGGCGATGCCGAGGGTCTGGACCGACAGCTGCTGGCGCACCTGGGCCGCGGTGAGCTCCGCCGAGGCCCGCGCCATATCGGCGTCGACGATGTTGCCGAGCCCTTCCTCCGTCGCATCCAGGGTGGCCTGAAGCTGGGTCACCTGCAGCTCCAGCGCACGCAGATTGGCACCGAGGCTGCCCAGAGCGGTGGCGACCCGCTCCTCCTCCTGTTCGAACGCCGTCAGCGCGTTCATCGCGTTGGCCGGGGTGGAGATGTCCTCGTTGTTCAGGATGGCGTAGGTCAGGTCCAGCCGCTGACCGTCCAGCCGCAGCGTGCCGCCCTCCAGGTTGGACAGAACGTCGACGTCGCGGACCGTGCCGACCGCCAGGTTGAAGGGCACCGCGACCTCGATGAGGATATTCACCCCGTTGAACTCGCTGTTCTCCAAAATCTGCCGCATCTGGCCGATCATCTCTTCGTAGTCGTTCTGCAGGATCTGCTGCTGCTGGTCTGTATTGCCTTCGTTCGCCCCCTCGGTGATCTTCTGCCGGATCGACGTCATGAGATCGGACACGGCGGTCGCCCCGGCCAGCGCCACCTTGTTGATGCCCTTGGCGTTGTTAAGACCCTGAATCACCGCGTTTATCGCCCGCACATCGGAGCGCAGCCCCTGGGCGATCGCGAAGTTGGAGGCGTCGTCCTTGGCGCCGCGAACCTTCAGCCCGGTGGAGACCTGACTGCTGATCTCCGCCACACGGCTCCCCGCGGCGTTCAGATTCCTGAGCGCGGCAAGAGCTTCCGGGTTCGTGCGGATCGACAGGGTCATACGGCTCTGGTAGCAAAATGCGTGCCGAAACCCCCATTTGCGAAATGGCCATGACCAAATCGCCGCTGATCCTGCCCTCCGACCCGTCGTTCTACGAGCTGCCGCCGCCGCCCGGCAGCACGCCGTCGCCGAGCCTGGAAGACCGTCTGGCGGCGCTCGCCGACGACGGGGAACCCGACGACGCGCCGGCCGAAGAAGTCCCGCCGCCCGTTCCGGGACTCTGCGACAGCCATGTGCAGGTGTTCCCGGACGCCGACCGGTTTCCGACGGCCGACGAGGACGCCGACAACGCGCCGCCCCGGCATCCGGTGGAAGACTACCTCCGCCTGCGCGACCGGCTGCGGCTGGATCGGGCGGTCGTCGTCCAGTCGGACGTTCAGGGCTTCGACCACCGCGCCCTGCTCGACGCGCTGGAGAGGCTGGGGGCCGACCGGGCGCGCGGCGTGGCGGCGATCGGCCCGGCGGTGAGCGACGGCGAACTGCGCGATCTGGATGCCGCCGGCTGTGTCGCCGCCCGTTTCCAGATGCGCGAGGAGCGGCGCCGGATCGGCTGGCTGGAGACCGACCGGATCGCCGGACGGGTGCACGACCTCGTCGACTGGCATGTCGACCTGGAGATGGACGGCCGGTTCCTGATGGAAGTGGAGGACCGGATCCGCAGCTGGCCCGGCCGGGTGGTGCTCGACCATGTCGGCTGCTTCCTCGGCCCGGTCAGCGACCGAGATCCCGGGTTCCGCGCCCTGCTCCGGCTGATCGATGCCGACAAGCTCTGGGTCAAGCTGTCCGGGCCGGAGGAGAGCGACCCGCAGCACCCGCGCTACCCCCATGCGGAGCGGCTGGCGCGAATGCTGATCCGCTTCGCGCCGGAACGGCTGGTCTGGGGGAGCAACTGGCCGCGCCTGGTCGGCACCGACCCGATCAGGGACCGGCTGCGGCCGGACGAACGACAGCTCCTGACGCTGCTGGACCGGTGGTGCGAGGACGAGGGTCTGCGCGACCGCATCCTCATCGACAACGCCGCCGAGCTCTGGCGCTTCCCGCCGGCGGCTACCGGGTCATCGGATTCAGCGGCCGGTCGGGACAGCGCCGGTAGGTGAGCCGCGGGTGCGGCTCCAGCCGCAGCAGCACCTCGCCCACCCGATCCCACCGGAACACCTGACGCGGCTCCGGCCGGGCGAAGGACAGGGTCGGGGCGATCTCGACCCGGTCGCCGGAAACCGTGTAGGTCGAGGTGCCGGCGACACTGTCCCGCTTGCCCTGGGTGGTGCCGAGATCCAGCAGCGCCTTCGCATAGGCGCCGTCGCGCAGAACCATCACCAGGGCGCAGTCCACCGCCCCGTCCCGATCCACTCCCCAGATGCCGTCCACGGACGCCGCGGCGACCGGCGCTGCGGCGACCGCGACCGCCAGGATCGCGGCGGATCGGATTAGGACCGTCGGCGTCATTTTCTCCCGGCCAGGATCGCGCCGATCCGCTGCGCCGGCGCGTCCGTGCGGTAGCTGTCGGCGAACTCGCGGACGCTCGCCTCCACCGCCTGATCGATGGTCATGTCGTCCCACGCCCGGATCAGCCGCTTCTGCGCGCGGATCGCCAGCGGGTCGGCCTCAGCGATCTCGGCCGCCAGCGCGCCGGCCCGGAACATGAGGTCGTCCGGGGAGACCAGTTCCTCAACCAGCCCCCACTTGAACGCCGTCTCGGCATCGATGGTCTCGCCGGTGAGCACGAACCGCGCCGCCTTGCCCCGGCCCATCAGCCGCGGCAGCAGCGCCGCCTCGATGACGGAGGGCACGCCGATCTTCACCTCGGGCATGGAGAAATGGGAGTCATGGGTGGCAATCCGCATGTCGCAGCCGGCCACAAGCTCCAGCCCGGCGCCGACACAGGCGCCGCGGATCGCGGCGATCACCGGCACCGGACAGAGCATGGCGGCGGCGATCGCCGCATGCAGGCCGCGGATGAAGCCGTCGGCGGTCTCCGGCGTCAGGGCGGCCAGCTCCTTCACGTCGGCTCCGCCGCAGAAGCTCGGCCCCTCGCCGGACAGCACCACGACCCGCAGGTCGTCCTCGTCCGCCAGGGACAGGAAGGCCGCGGCCAGTTCGGCGGCGACGTCGCTGCTCATGGCATTGCGCTTGGCCGACCGGGTCAAGGTAACGCGGGCAACATGCTCATAACGTTCGACGCTGACGGTACTCATCAGGCCGTCTCCTCGGCGCCGTCATCGATATCGATCGGCTCGCCGCCGAGCGAGCGGACCAGCTTGCGCACCTCCTCGGTCGCGGCCTCCAGCATCGCCTCGTCGGTGCCGCGCAGCACCAGGCTGGTGCCGAAAGCGCCGGCGCGGAAATACGGGTAGCTGCCGATCTCGATGTCCGGGAACCGCGTCTGGACGTCGCCCAGGCCGCCGGCCACCGTGCCCTCGCCGACCGTGCAGGCCACGGTCCGCGACAGCATCTGGGCGCCGCCGGTCAGGGTGGGCTTCAGCCCCTCGAACATCGCCTGCAGGATGCGCGGCACGCCGGCCATGACATGCACGTTCTTCAGGATGAAGCCCGGGGCGGCGGAGACCGGGTTGTCGATCAGGCCGGCGCCGACCGGGATCTCGGCCATCTTCTGCCGGGCGGCGTTGAACTCCACGCCGCTGTTGGCGTAGTGCGCGGTCAGCCGGCGCATCGCCTCGGCATTGCGCTCGACCTCGGCGCCGAAGGCCTTGGCGATGCAGGCGGTGGTGATGTCGTCATGGGTCGGCCCGATGCCGCCGGAGGTGAAAACGTAGGTGTAGCGCTCGGACAGCGTGGTGACCGCCTCGATGATCGCCGCCTCGTCGTCGCGCACCACCCGGACCTCGGACAGCCGGATGCCCATGGCCGTCAGCTCCTCGGCGATGTAGCCGACATTCTTGTCCTTGGTCCGGCCCGACAGGATCTCGTTGCCGATGATCAGCATTGCTGCAGTGACGCGAGCGGCAGTCACGGGGGCGGCCGTGACGGTCGAAGGGGGTGTGTCGGTCATTCCGGGCTCCAGGCGGACAGTAGGGCGACAGAGGATGGTGCACCCGTCCGCCGACAGCAAGGGAGCAGCGTGCGTCCTGGCCGGCGCTCAGCCGTCCCGGCGCAGGGTCGGCAGGCCGATGCCGGCGGCGTCGAACCCGCCATCCACCGCCAGGGTCTGGCCGGTGATGTAGCTCGCCTGGTCGCTGCACAGGAAGAACACGCCGTTGGCGATCTCCTCCTCCAGCCCGTAGCGGTTCAGGGGGATCGCGTCGTGGTAGTCGGCCCGGATCGCCGGCGTGTGGACCTCTTTCGCCATCGCGGTATCGACCGGACCGGGCGCGATCAGGTTGACCCGCACCCCGATCTCACCGAGTTCGGTGGCCTGCTGCTTGGTCAGGTGCATCAGCGCGGCCTTCGACGTGCCGTAGGCGACCCGCAGGGTGCTGGCCCTCAGGCCGGAGATCGAACCGATGTTCACCACCGACCCGCCGCCGGTCTCGGCCATCAGCCGCGCGGTCTCCTGGACCATCAGGAACGGGCCGTTCAGGTTGACCGCCAGCACCCGCGACCATTCCTCGTAACTGGTGTCCAGCAGCGGCTTGAAGACGGCGATGCCGGCGTTGTTGACCACCGCGTCGATACGTCCGAACTGTTCCATGGCGACGGCGGCGACCCGGCGGACCTGCACCGGATCGGAGACGTCGCAGGCCTGGGCGACGGCATCCTCGGTGTCCAGCGCGGACTGGCTGGCGAACAGCGCCTCGGCTTCAATATCGACCATGACCACGCGCCAGCCCTCGGTCAGGAACCGCCGGGTCACCGCCAGCCCGATCCCGCGCGCCGCGCCGGTTACGATTGCCACCTTCTGCGTCATGTCCGTCTCCCCTCTTCCTTCGCCAATTCCGGCAGCAGTGTCACATCCAGAACCCCGTCGCCCCGGACCGCCGGCCGCTCCATTGCCACGACGGAGGCGACGCCCAGTCGGTGATGATACAGTGGCATCCAGGCTGGATCGGCCTGCAGGGCGGCATAGGCCGTGCCGTACAGCCGCGCCCGCTCTGTGTCGTTCACGCAGCGCCGGCCCTCGTCGAGCAGCCGCTCCACCTCCGGGTTCGCGTAGCCCTGCCACCAGGAGCCGGCGATGCGGCTGTCGATCTTCTCGTAGAGTACCCGGAAGGTGCTCATCGGGCTGGAGTCGAAGACGCAGAGGTCTCCGATCCGCTTGTCGCGGACCCGTTCGGCATAGGTTACCCGGTCCCCGGTCACGCGGGGGTCCAGCGTGACACCGACCGCGGCGAGCTGGTCGCCCAGGGCGGCGGTCAGCGCCTGCGCCTCGTCGGGCAGGCTGGTCGGCGTGTCGACCGTGAGCGAGAGGCCGTCGCCATAGCCCGCCTCGGCCAGCAGCGTCCGAGACGTCAGCAGGTCGGCGGAGGTCTCGCCACGTGCCGGCGGCGCGCCGAAATGAACGGCGCTGACGAATCCGTCCAGGACGACCCCGTCACCGTCCAGCACCGTATCGATCAGCCGGGACCGGTCGACCGCTAGCGTCAGCGCGCGGCGCACCCGCGCATCGGAGCAGGGACCGCTCGCGGCGTTGAGCAGGAAGATGATGGCGGTGGGATCGGTGACGTCCGACCAGAAGCGACCGCCCTGGGTCACCGCCGCCTTCTGGCGCGCGGCGGTCAGCCGGGTCGCCAGGGCCGCCTTCCCCTCGGCGACAGCCGCGGCCCGACCATCGGCATCGGGCGCGCAGCGGAACACCAGCCCGCGGTTCCGCAGCGCCCCGCCCCACCAGTCCGGGTTGGCCTCAAGACGGATCTCCACCTCCGGATCGACCGACACCACCCGATAGGCGCCACTGCCGACCGGGCGGCGGAGGAAGCAGGGATCGTCCACCTCGGGCGGGACGGCATAGGCCGAGACCAGGATGTCCAGCAGGTCGGCCAGCGGCTCCACCGTCGTGATCGACACCGTGCGGGTATCGACGGCGCGGATCTCGGCGCCACCGAGATACTGCCCCCACACCGCCGGCGCCCCAAGGGTCGCTCCCACGTCGGGCCGCTTCATCCGCTCGATGGAAGCCGCCATCGCCGCCGCGTCCAGGGCCCGTCCATCGTGGAACGTCAGTCCGTCGCGCAGCGTCAGGGTCCAGGTGCGGGCATCCGCCGAGACGCTCCAGCTTTTCGCCAGGGCGGGCGCGAACCCGCCGTCGGCCCGGCGGCGAACGGGGGCGTCGAACACCGCGTCCAACAGCGCCAGGGCATCGCCGCTGTCGGTGCAGTCATGCGGGTCGCGAAGCGTAACGGATTTCTGCAGGATCTCGGGAAACTCGGTCATGGCTCCGTCTAACCACGAACCGCGTCGGGGCGGAAGGGATGACATCCACCGTCCGTGCGGCTAGCGTCCGGCCATGGACTTGCCCACCCCCCTGCACGAAGGCCGCCTGATCCAGCGCTACAAGCGCTTCCTCGCCGATGTCGATCTCGGCGGCGAGGTGGTGACCGCCCATTGCCCGAACCCGGGCGCGATGACCGGTCTGAAGGATCCCGGCCTGCGGGTCTGGCTGTCGCGTTCGCCCGACCCCAAACGCAAGCTGCCCTACACGCTGGAGCTGGTGGAGACGCCGGGCGGGCTGGTCGGCATCCATACCGGCCGGCCGAACGCCATCGTCGCCGAGGCGATCGCCGCCGGCCTGATCCCGGAGCTGGCCGGCTACGAGACCCTGCACCGCGAGGTGAAATACGGTGTGAACAGCCGCATCGACATGCTGCTGGAGAGCCCGGACCGGCCGCTCTGCTACGTGGAGGTGAAGAACGTCCACCTGGTCCGGCCCGACGGCCCCAATCCCGGCGCTCACGAATTCCCCGACAGCGTCACCGCCCGCGGCGCCAAGCACCTGGACGAGCTTGCCGCCATGGTGGCGGCGGGCAACCGGGCGGTCATGCTGTTCTGCATCCAGCGGATGGACGGCGACCGGCTGATGCTCGCCCGCGACATCGACCCGAAATACGGCCTCGCCTTCGACCGCGCCCGCGCGGCGGGGGTCGAGGCCCTGGCCTGGGAATGCGAGGTGACTTTGGAGCGCGTAGTGCTGGCACGACCCGTTCCCGTGATCGGCTGACCCCATGGACGGCGGCGAGAAACCCTTCGAAAAACGCCACAAGGACGGCAGCCTCTGGGCCGTCGGGCAGACCATCGACGACGTGCCCACCGGCTACTGGGAGTGGTTCCGCAAGGATGGGACAAAGCTGCGCTCCGGCCATTTCGAGAACGGCGACCAGGTCGGCGACTGGACGACCTACGACAGGGCCGGCGCGCCGTACAAGACGACGCGGATGAAGCCGAAGCCCTCATAGCCGGCCCCGAACCTTGACCTTCCCGGCCGGCGGCAGCAGATTGCAGGCCGGTTACGGAAAAGGAAGATCGCGATGCAGCAGCTCGCCGAAGCGCGCCAGATCGTGCGCCACGGGCCTGAGGATTTCGAAGGTATGCGCAAGGCTGGACGCCTCGCGGCCGAGATCCTCGACATGATCACCGACCATGTCGTCCCTGGCGTCACCACCGACGAGCTGGACCGGCTCTGCCACGAGATGACCCTGGCCAACGGCGCCACCCCGGCCCCGCTCGGCTACAAGGGCTTTCCGAAGTCGATCTGCACCTCCATCAACCACGTGGTCTGCCACGGCATTCCGGGCGAGCGGAAGCTGGAGGAGGGCGAGATCGTCAATATCGACGTGACCGTCATCCTCGACGGCTGGCACGGCGACAGCAGCCGCATGTACCTGGTCGGCGACAAGATCTCTGTGAAGGCCAAGCGGCTGGTGGAAGTGACCTACGACGCCATGATGCTGGGCATCGAGGTAATCCGCCCCGGCGTGCATCTGGGGGCCATCGGCCACCGCATCCAGACCTTCGCCGAGGGACAGCGCTTCTCCGTGGTGCGCGATTTCTGCGGCCACGGCCTGGGCCGGACCTTCCACGCGCCGCCGAGCGTGCTGCATTACGGCCATCCCGACGACGGCCCGATGCTGGAGCCGGGCATGTTCTTCACCGTCGAGCCGATGATCAATGCCGGCAAGTTCGCGGTGAAGATCCTGGAGGACGGCTGGACCGCGGTGACCCGCGACCGCTCGCTGTCGGCCCAGTTCGAGCATTCCATCGGCGTGACCGAAACCGGGTTCGAGATCTTCACCCTGTCGCCCAAGGGCTATACGAAGCCGCCGTATCTGTGAGAACGGTGCCTTCCGAGAACCACGCCGTCGTCCTGACGCAAGTCAGGACCGAGCCGCCGGCGTTGGTGCACCGCAGATCCTGATTTGCATCAGGATGACGGGAGGGGCAACTGGGCGCCGGCCCCTTGGGCCCGGACCACTAGGGCGCCGGGCAACGCTTTTCCCCACCCCCTCATCCTGAGCAGAAGCGGAGCGACGTGTCGAAGGACGCCCCCGCCCCTTCCATAACGTCTCCGAACCCACCGGCCAGGGAGGATGGGCGTGTATGACGGGTTGGGCGAGGTGCAGGATCCGGGGCCGGAAGGCCACCGTCAGCGGCTGCGCCGGCGGTTCCTGGCGGCCGGCGCGGATGCGCTGGCGGATTACGAACTGATCGAGCTGCTGCTGTTCCTGGCCAAGCCGCGGGGCGACGTCAAACCGCTGGCCAAGCGGCTGATCGCCCGGTTCGGCTCCTTCGCCGGCACCATCAGCGCCGAGCCCGCCGACCTGGCGAAGGTCGACGGCATGGGCGAGGCCTCGGTCGCAGCCCTCAAGACCGCCAAGGCGGCGGCCGACCGGCTGCTGGGCGAGCCGCTGCTGAAACGGCCCGTACTGTCGGGCTGGAAGCAGCTTCTCGACTACTGCCACGCCGCCATGGCGCACGAACCGGTGGAGGTCGTGCGCGTGCTCTATCTCGACAAGCGCAACCGGCTGATCCAGGACGAGCTGCAGGGCCGCGGCACCATCGACCACACCCCGCTCTATCCGCGCGAGGTGGTGAAGCGGGCGCTCGACCTGGGCGCCTCGGCGCTGATCGTCGTGCACAACCACCCAACCGGCGACCCGACCCCGTCCCAGGCCGACATCTCGACCACCGCCCAGCTCAAGGAGGCAGCGGCGACGCTCGGCATCGTGCTGCACGACCATCTGATCGTCGCCCGGCACGGTCATGTCAGTTTCCGGTCGAAGGGGCTGCTTTAGGCCTCGACCGACTCGCCATGGGTCTCGCGCACCGCCAGGGCGACGAGCAGGCCGAACACGCCGATCACCGGCAGGACCAGGAAGGCGCGCTCGTAGGCGGCCGCCGTGTAGACCCGGGCGCCCTCCTGCAGGGTGCCGTCCCAGGCGAGGTCGAGCACCCAGCCGAGCAGCGGCTGCAGCACGGCACCAGAGCCGACCACGCAGCCGTTGATGATGCCGACCGTGGCCCCGGCCGCCCAGAGCGGGGTGTTCTCCCGGCCGATCGAGAACGACAGGACCATGGAGGAGGCGCCCAGCCCCTGGACGATCAGGGAGACGGCCAGCGAGGCCGCCCCGGCATGCGGCAGGTACACCGCGGCGACGATCCCCGCGGTCGACAGCACCGCGCCGAGGATCATGAACGGCTTGCGCCGCCGGTAGCGGTCGGCCAGCCAGCCGAACAGCGGCGCGCCGATGCCCCAGCCGATGAACAGGCAGCTCACCAGCAGCGCCGCCTCGGCCTTGGGGTGGCCATAGGCCTGCATCACGTAGGGCACGCCCCAGAGCGCTCCGAAGGCCAGCATGGCGCTGGTCATTGCCAGCCCGAACATGGCCGCCAGCCAGACCTGGCCGCTGCCCGCCGCCCGCTTCAGGCCGGCCAGCAGCCGCGGCCGCGGCACGGTACCGTCCGGGCGCGGCCGGTCGCGCAGGATCAGGCCGCAGCCGATCGCCAGGGCCGCGCCGAACGCGGCCACGACCAGCATCATCGGCCGCCAGCCGAAGGCCTCCACCGCCGCGCCCAGCGGCGCCTGGCCGGTGATGCCGCCGATCACGCCGAGCAACTGGGCGCCGCCGCTCAGCGTGGCGAAGCGCGAGGCCGGCATCCAGATCGCGGCGTAGTTCAGTGCCCCGGCGAAGCTGAAGGCGCAGCCGAAGCCGATCAGCATGCGGCCGAGATAGGCCATCCACAGGGTCTCGGCGCCGGCGAAGACGAAGCTGCCGACGGCGACCAGGCCGACCGCGGCCGTGATCAGCCGGCGCGGCCCGAACCGGTCCAGCATGACGCCGACCGGGATCTGCGAACCGGCATAGGCGTAGTAGTAGAAGGCCGACAGGTTCCCCACCAGCGCCCCGCCGACCGCGAAGTCGCGCATCAGTTCGTCCACCATGACCGACGGCGCCACCCGCTGGACGAAGGCGTAGAAGAAGAACAGCGCGCACAGGAACCAGCCGATCCAGAGGAGGGTGCTGGTGGGCATCGAGGGCGAGGTCGCGGTGGGCTGGCTCATGGGAAACGGGGGCTTGGTTATCGGGGCGGACATCCACCACCAACCCTTTTCCCGGTCTTGCGCCGGGACCCAGGATCGGGGCAGCGGGAGCGGCCGGAGCGAAGGGGATCCGCTCCGGCCGATCTCTGGTCTAGGCCCCGGCGCAGGGCCGGGGAAAGTATGTTTTATGCGCTCAGGGACGAAGCCCCAGCCTCAATGGCTCTCGCGCATCACCGGGGTGCCGGAATTGCCGACGAGGAAGTCCAGATCCGCGCCCTTGTCCGCCTGGTTGACGGTCTCGACATAGAGCTTGGAATAGCCGCGATCGTAGGGTGGCACGAAGGGTGCGCGGGCGGCGCGGCGCTTCTCCAGCTCGTCATCCGACACGTCCAGGTGCAGGCGCCGGTTCGGCACGTCGACCTCGATCATGTCGCCGCTCTCCACCAGGGACAGCGGGCCGCCCGCCGCCGCCTCGGGCGCGCCGTGCAGGATAACCGTACCGTAGGCGGTGCCGGACATGCGGGCGTCGGAGATCCGGATCATGTCGGTGATGCCCTTGCGCAGCACCTTCGGCGGCAGACCCATGTTGCCGACCTCCGCCATGCCCGGATATCCGATCGGGCCGCAGTTCTTCAGCACCATGATGCAGGTCTCGTCGATGTCGAGATCCTCGTCGTCGATCCGCGCCTTGTAGTCGTCGATATCCTCGAACACGACGGCCCGGCCGGTATGCACCATCAGCTCCGGCGTGGCCGCCGACGGCTTCAGGATCGCGCCGTCCGGGGTCATGTTGCCGCGCAGGACCGCAATGCCGCCGTTCGGCTTGAACGGCTTGTCCATGGCGAAGATGACGTCGCGGTTGTAGCACTCGGCGTCCTGGACGTTCTCCCAGATGGTCTTGCCGTTGGCGGTGACCGCGTCCTTGTGCAGGTGGTCGCCGATCTCCCTGAGCACCGCCGGCAGACCGCCGGCGTAGTAGAAGTCCTCCATCAGGTGCTCACCGGACGGCATCAGGTTCACCAGGCAGGGCATGTCCTTGCCCAGCCGGTCCCAGTCGTCCAGGCCGATATCGACGCCGAGACGGCCGGCGATGGCCTGCAGGTGGATGACCGCGTTGGTCGACCCGCCGATGGCGCCGTTGGTCACCATGGCATTCTCGAAAGCGTCCTTGGTCAGGATCTTCGACAGGCGCAGGTCCTCGATCACCATGTCGACAATCCGCTTGCCGGACATATGCGCCAGCACGTAGCGGCGGCTGTCGACGGCCGGGATCGCGGCGTTGGCCGGCAGGGACACGCCCAGGCTCTCCACCATCGAGGCCATGGTCGAGGCGGTGCCCATGGTCATGCAGTGACCGGCGGAGCGGTGGTTGTCCTGCTCCGCGCTCATGAACGCCTCGATCGACATCTCGCCGGCGCGGACGGCCTCGGAGAACTTCCAGACATGGGTGCCGGAGCCGATCTTCTCGCCCTTGTAGTAGCCATTCAGCATCGGGCCGCCGGACACGCAGATGGTCGGCAGGTCGCAGCTCGACGCGCCCATCAGCAGGGCCGGCGTAGTCTTGTCGCAGCCGACCAGCAGCACCACGCCGTCCATCGGCAGGCCGCGGATCGCCTCCTCCACGTCCATCGACGCGAGGTTGCGGTACAGCATGGAGGTCGGCCGAAGCTGACTCTCGGAATTGGAGAACACCGGGAACTCGAGCGGGAAGCCGCCGGCCTCCCAAACGCCCCGCTTCACGAACTCGCAGATCTTGCGGAAGTGGCCGTGGCAGGGATTGAACTCGCTGAAGGTATTGGCGATGCCGATGATCGGCCGACCGTCGAAGACTTCCGCCGGGAAACCCTGGTTCTTCATCCAGGACCGGTGGGCGTACCCGTCCTTGTCGATCTTGCCATACCACTGGGACGAGCGGCGTTTGCCCTTCATGGGATCGGGACGGTCGGTCATCGCGCATTTCCTCCGGTCGAGCGACAGCACCGGCCCTTATTGATGGAATTGTTGAGGGGGCCGGCGAGGCGAAGGGTGCGCTGTGTCGGGCGCCCGGGTCAAGGCAGGCAAACGCCGGCGCGAGAGACCCGCGCCGGCGTCGGTAATGCGAGGATTGTAAGGCTCAGCTCAGCGAGCCGCAGAACCGCTGGATGCGCTCGCAGGCCTCTTCCAGGACCTTGGTCGAGGTCGCGTAGGAGATCCGGAAATGCGGGCTCAGGCCGAAGGCCTCGCCCTGCACGGCGGCCACGCCCTCGCTCTCCAGCAGGGCGGTGACGAAGTCGCTGTCGCTGTTGATCACCTTGCCGTCCGGCGTCTTCTTGCCGAGGCAGCCCTTGACCGACGGATAGACGTAGAACGCGCCGTCCGGGGTCGGGCAGGTGATGCCGGCCGCCTGGTTCAGCATGGAGACCACCAGGTCGCGGCGCTCCTTGAACACCTTGTTGTTCTCGGCGATGAAGCCGTGGTCGCCGGTCAGCGCCGCCACGGACGCCGCCTGGCTGACCGAGCACGGGTTGGAGGTCGACTGCGACTGGATGTCGGTCATCGCCTTGATCAGCGGCGCCGGGCCGCCGGCGAAGCCGATGCGCCAGCCGGTCATGCAGTAGGCCTTCGACACGCCGTTGACCGTCAGGGTGCGGTCATACAGGCCGGGCTCGACCTCGGCCGGGGTGCAGAACTCGAAATCGTCGTAGACGAGGTGCTCGTACATGTCGTCGGTCATCACCCAGACATGAGGATGCTTCATCAGCACATCGGTGATCTTCTTCATGTCCGCGCGGGTATAGCCGGCGCCGGTCGGGTTCGACGGCGAGTTCAGCACCACCCACTTTGTCTTCGGGGTGATCGCCTTCTCCAGGTCCTCCGGCTGCAGCTTGAAGCCCTGCTCCTGCGGGCAGTCGATGAAGACCGGCTTGCCCTCGGCCAGGATCGCCATGTCCGGATAGCTGACCCAGTAGGGCGCGGGAATGATGACCTCGTCGCCCGGATCCAGGGTCGCCATGAAGGCGTTGTACAGGATCTGCTTGCCGCCGGTGGCGGCGACGATCTGGTTGCGGGCGTAGTCCAGGCCGTTGTCGCGCTTGAACTTCAGCGCGATGGCATCCTTCAGCGCCGGCGTTCCGCCGACGGCGGTGTACTTGGTGTCGTCATTGTCGATGGCCGCCTTGCCGGCGTCCTTGATGTGCTGGGGAGTCGGAAAGTCCGGCTCGCCGGCGCCGAGGCCGATCACGTCGTGACCCGCCGCTTTCAGTTCCATGGCCTTGGTGCTGACGGCGATCGTCGGCGACGGCTTCACGCGGCTGAGCCGCTCGGCAAGGATGCCCATCTCTCGAAAACTCCCAGGAATTCGCGGTTCGCGGAATGCCCGGCACGCTACGCCCGCCCCTTTCGCAAAGCAAGGCAGCGGGGCGTCCCGGAGACAAAAAAATCGCGGCGCGCCGCCGGCTTCGAGCGGCCCTCGGAATCCGGGCAAAAAAATGGGCCGGTTGGGGAAAACCGGCCCGAGGGAGCACCCGGGAGGGACCGGGGAGACGCCTCTCCCCGTCGGGCGTGCATCGCTGCGGTCAGTTCAGTTTCTCGACATGGATGCCGACGGTGATGGCGCCGATCGCCAGACCGGTCGCCGGGTCGGAGATGGTGGCGTTGAGCTGGCTCTGGAACTGACCGCTGGAGCTGTCGAATTCGACCTGGTCGATGAACACGGCGTCGGGACCGCTCAGAAATGTTCTGCGCCATTTCTCCTCGTCGCCCTGCATGTAATCGGAGGTCACGTCGCTCTGGCCCACGTTCAGACCTCTGGCGTCCATGACGAAGATCTCGGCATACAGGTCGTTGGCCGCGGCCTTCCTGGCCTTCAGAAAGGCGGAGAGCGGGTTGCCCAGAACCCTGTCGATTAGCGGACCGCCGCCGGCCGCCACCTCGCCGCGCCACTGGCGGTCCAGCGCCTCGATACCGGCGTCCGAGAGGCCGGCGGTCTCGATATTGTGCAGCCGCACCGCTTCGACCACGACCGGATCGCTCAGCCACGGCCTGATCTGGTTGGCCATGACGCCCTCGATCTGCGGCGCGAAGTCGTTGGCGCGCGCGGCACTGAAGCTGAGCCCTGCCACCACCGCCGCCGTCGCCAGCGTCTTCAGACTACGACCGATGAACATCTCGGCCTCTCCCCTGGACAGTATTCTTTTTTGTTCTGAACCGACCGCCTTCGCGGCCTTCCTTCGGCGCACATTTCCTGCGACGGCCGGCCGGAATACCCGAACACGCTATTGCGAAATAATTAATAAAAGATAAAAGCTTATGAATTCTGAAATAGAAGCGTCGTTTAATTATGTAAAATCCATATTGTTACTGTGCAATTGTCGAAAGTCTCCGTCGGCAACGCCCGGCAGGCCCGGGGTGCAGGCCGGTTTCGGCTCTGGACAGCCCCCTTATCCCGGCACCGGCGGGGGCCAGGATGCGCCTAGTCAAGAACGAGAAGCATTCGCATGCACACAACGTATGGGTTTAAGTTGAATCGAATTCGCCCCAATTGCTTGACGCACCTCGCCCCCTCGTCGTGAAATCAGATCCTCTCCTCCAATTGGGTGAAGAGCGTGTCCCAATCAAAAAGCTCGCCGTTTCCGGCGGCCGATGTGATGACGTCCCGCCGGCTGGTCGGGTTGCCGTCCCTGTCGACCGCCTGGACCGTCACCGCCGTTCCAGACGACGACGGCGTCCCGCCCGACGCGGCGCAGCGCCAGCAGGACGCGACCTATGACAGCCTGGAGATCCAGGAACGGCCGCGGCACGACGGGATCTCCGACTTCGCCGCTCTCTGGGAATCCAAGCGCCGGGGCGACGGCCTGCCCGCCCGCGGGGATTTTCCGGTGGAGGATCTGCGGCGCTGGTTCGGCCATGTGCTGATCATGGATGTCGGCGCGGAGGCGGCGGATTTCCGCTACCGGATGATCGGCACCGACATCACCGCCTTCCGCGATCGCGACTACACCGGCAAGTGGATCTCCGAATGCAGCTTCGGCGAAACCCGGGAGTCGATGATCGCGACCTTCCGCAATCCGGTCGTGCAGCGGCGGCCGGTTTTCCGCTGCGGCTGGGTGCAATGGCCGGTAGACGGATCCTGGCGGAGCTTCGATAGTGTGCACTGTCCCCTCGCATCGGACGGCCGGACGGTCGATATGACCATCGGCGTGCTCTACTTCGATGCGTTTCCCCCGCCTGGATTGGAAGAATGACCGACATTGCACCGCTGGTCGCCGGTTTCCGCGACATCGCCACCCCCACCATCGCCAATGCCCTCGACGAGCTCGGCCTGAACGGCGTGATCGTCGGCCTGAACGCCGTGGTGCCGGGCACCAAAGCGGTCGGCCCGGCCGTCACCGTGCGCCAGCAGACCGGTGCCAAGGGGACCTTCCCGGTGGAGGACTTCAAGGTCGGTCACATGATCGAGGCGGCCGGGGCGGGCGACGTGATCGTCGTCGACAACGGCGGCAACCCGGTCTCGACCTGGGGCGGCATGGCGAGCTACGCGGCCAAGATCCAGAAGATCGAGGGCCTGCTGGTCGAAGGCGGCGTGCGCGACTGGGAGGAGCAGCAGGAGTTCCGCTTCCCGATCTTCGCCCGCCACATGGTGCCGACGCCCGGCAAGACCCGGCTGAAGGTGGAAGCGATCGGCGAGCCGATCACCATCGAGGGCGTGCTGATCCGTCCGGGCGACCTGATCGTCGCCGACGGCTCCGGCATCTGCGTCATCCCGATCGAGCGCGCGGCGGAGATCCTGGAGATGACCCAGCGCTACTCGGCCGACGATGCCCAGGCGATGAAGGAAATGGACAAGGGCCTCACCTTCCGCGAGGCGCTGGCCAAGTTCGCCAAGATCTGAGCGACGTCACCACGGATCTATCCTCTCCCCGGCACACGGCCGGGGAGTGCGCGTCGGGGGACGTCGGTTCAGCCCGACCCGCTCAGTGCAGCCGACCGCCGTTCGGAACCTTGGTCGACGGCCCGACCAGCACCACCGCCCCATCCTCGTCCATGAAGCCCAGGGTCAGCACTTCGCTCATGAACGGGCCGATCTGGCGCGGCGGGAAGTTGACCACGGCGGCGACCTGGCGGCCGACCATCTCCTCCGGCGTGTAATGCACGGTGATCTGGGCCGAGGTCTTCTTCACCCCGATCTCCTCGCCGAAATCGATCCACAGCTTGATCGCCGGCTTGCGCGCCTCCGGAAAGGGCTGCGCCTCGACGACCGTGCCGACACGGATGTCGACCTTCAGGAAGTCGTCAAACGAGATCTCCGGTGCCCGCGCGTCCGCCATGTTCGCTCCCGATCCTTTGCCAGCCACAGGTCCTGCGGGTAGCACGCGCCGTCCGGTCGCCGCAACCGTGCCCGCGGGAGCGGCGCCGAAACCGGCCCCGGAAACGAAAAGGGGCCGCCCGATCGCTCGGACGGCCCCCGCACCTCGCGCCCCTCGGGACAGGGCTTGAGTATCGCGCTTACTTCTTGGTCTTCTCGATCGCGGACTTCACCTCGTCGAGGGATTCCATGATGCGCTTGTTGATGATGCCCGACGCCTCGGCGTTGGACTTCGCCACCATCTCCTGAAGCTCCTTCAGGTTGGCCAGCGCCTGCTCGAGGGTGGTCTTGGCGATCGAGGCCTGCTGCGCCAGCTTCTCTTCCGGCGCGCCCTGGGAGGCGATGGCCTGCAGGTTGGACTGAACCTCGGCGATGGCAGCCTGAGCGATCTCGCTCTGACGCTTCATGATCGCCTGCATGCCTTCGGCGGCGATCTGGTTCGCCTGCGCGATGGCATCGAAATTCTTCTTGTGGGCCGCGACGATGCCGTCGACGTCCACGTTCGGAATCTTGAACTCGCCCATCATCTTCTGAACGTCGAAATCCAGAAACGGATTCTTGAACTCGGTCATTTCCACTCTCCTCTTTGTAGCGGCTGGAGGGATTGGGGGGCATTTCCAGCCGGCGCAGTCGTTGCTGCACTGCACAATCACAACAGATAAATGGGGCCGGGCCGGACCAGAGTCAATCGAAATTTGTGCAGTGCAACATAAATTGCCCGACGCGGGGCATCGCACCGACGGGAGGCGGCTCAATCCCGCGGAAATCCTCGGGCCCTATTGGCCGGAGATCAGTTCCAGGTGACGCTGGATCAGGGTAACGATGCCGGGCACGGCTTCCTTGGCGATCGGGGAGGCCACCGGCCCCCAGTCCTCGTCCAGGGATCCGGACGCGACCGTGTTCCCCTGGTCGATGGTCCCCAGCTCGCGCCCTTTCCCGTCCAGCACCGCCCAGGAGATCCGGACCAGATCGCCGCCCAGCTCCTTCTGGGTGATCGTGACGTTGCCCTGCACGACGAACCCGTCGGGGGGCGGGAAGTCGGCGACCTCCACCTCCGCCCGCTTCAAGGCGAATGCCATCGCCCGGCGCAGCAGGTCGTTGCCGTTGCCCGGCGCGCCGGCGACGTCGTAGACCGTCACGGAGAACGGCGGCGGTTCGATATCCGCGCGCCTGGCGTTCGGGACGATCCAGCGGGCGACCTGGGTGACCGCCTGCTCGAACCGGGCGTCGCTGGCGATCGCGTCCTCCCGGGTGCCGACGATCTCGCCGTTCGGCCGGCTCAGGGTCCAGGTGACCTTCAGCGCGCCGTCGGCCAGACGCTCGCCGGAGGTGGTGAGCATCAGGCTGGAGCGGTTCGACGCGTTGGAACTCGCCGCCACCCCGCGCTTCTGCAGGGCCTCCACCGTCATCTCGGTGATCAGCTCCGCGATGTCGTCGGGCACGCCGACCATCGGCCAGACCAGCACGCCCTCGGTCGCCGGGGCGATCAGGAACGGCGCCTTGGCCAGATTGGCCTCGTCCTTGGAGAACGGCTGCGGCAGTTGTCCGCATCCGGCGAGCACGGCCAGAAGCAACAGCAGGGGGAGCAAGCGGGCGGTCATACGATCACGCAACTCACCAGCAGGCCCAGAAACAGGAAACCGAGGAAGATCCAGAGGTGCGGCATGCCGGTGGTATGCCGTGCCGCACCCGGTCTTGCCAAGCGCTAGTTGGACCCGGCACCGGACGAACCGGGCGCTACTTCGTCACAAGCTCCAGCGGCATGGCGGACAGCCGCTCCGGCGCGCCGTCGGTGACGATGACGGTCTCGCCCAATGTCATGGCGAGCTGGGCGTCGCTGTCCATCAGGATCATGTGCAGGAAGAACACCATGCCCGGCGCTGCCTCCACCGGGTTGCCGTGGTAGAACATCGGGAAGTCCATCCAGATCGGCGCGAACACCGCTCCGAGCGAATAGCCGCAGGCGTTCAGCCGGGCGTGGCGCAGGCCGTTGGCATCCATCACCCGGGCATGAGCGTCGAACACCTCGCCGATCGGCCGGCCGGGCCGTAGCGCGTCCTTGCAGGCCTCCAGCGCCTCCGCACAGGCGTTGAACATGTGCACCTGGTGCTCCGGCACCGGTCCTACCGGAATCGTACGCATCAGGCAGGCATGGTAGTGCCGGTATGCCCCGGCAAACTCCAAAGTGAGTTGGTCCTGCGCCGCCAACGTCTTACGCCCGGAGAAATAGCGGCACAGCAGGGCGTCGCCGCCGCTGCCGATGATGAACTCGTTGCCCGGGTAGTCCCCGCCGCCCTTGAACACGGCGCCCTGCATGGCGGCCAGGATCTCGCCCTCGTCCACCCCCGGCCCGGTCAGCCGGTGGGCCTCCTTCAGCGCGTCGTCGGCCAGCGCGCCGGCACGACGGACGTAGTCCAGCTCGGCCGGCGATTTGACCAGGCGCAGCAGCGAGACCAGCTCGGAGGCGTCCTCCAGGGTGGCGAACCCGTCCATCGCGGCATCCAGGCGCTTGCCGTTGCGCGCGTTCAGGCCATAGGCGTCGTACTCCACGCCCAGCCTCCCGCCCCGCGCCCCGACCTCCTCCAGCACGTCGCGCAGGTCGTCGGCCGGGGTGGCGCCGTCGCGGTCGACCCAGATGCGGATATCCTCGATGGTCGAGGTGTTCTGGGCCTGACGCAGGTCGGGCGCGCGGGTCAGCAGCACGACCCGGCCGTCACTCCCCAGATACAGGCACTGGAAGAAGCAGAAGCCGAAGGTGTCGTAGCCGGTCAGCCAGAACATGCTCTCCTGGCGGAACATCAGCAGCCCGTCGAGACCGGCCTGCTCCATCGCCGCCAAAGTCCGGGCCTTGCGCGCGTCGAACTCGGCGCGGGTGAAATGCAGTGCCATGGTGTCCCCCTGAGATCGGGCGATCAGGCGCCCAGCGTGATGGCGGCAAGCTGCCGGCCGTAATCCGGTTCCTTGCGGTGGCAGGAGCGGCGATAGCTGAAGAAGTTGGCCTCGTCCCGGCAGGTATCGGCCCCCATCCGCACCACCTCGCCGAGGCCGAGGCGCGACAGCCGGTGAACCAGATAGCCCGAAAGGTCGAACAGGAAGTGGCCGTCGCGCTCCGCCTTCTCGAAGAAGCGGCCATTGGCCGAATCCTGGTCCATGAACGGGGCCGGGAATTCCGGGCCGACCTCGTAGGACTCCGTGCCGATGCAGGGTCCGACCGCCGCCCGGATGCCGTCCGGCCGCACGCCGAGATCGATCATGGCGTCCACCGTCGCGTCGCAGACCCCGTCGAGCGCGCCGCGCCAGCCCGCATGGGCGGCGCCGATCACCCGTTCCTCCGGGGCGGCGAACAGCACCGGCGCGCAGTCGGCGGCCAAGGCGCCGATCACGATGCCCCGCCGGTTGGTCACCAGCGCGTCGGCCTCGCGCTTGTCGTCCGGCTCGCCGGTCTCGTCGATCACAACGACCTTGTTGGAATGGATCTGATGGTTGGTGAACAGGGTCCCCGGCGGCATGTCCAGGGCCGCGGCGGCACGCGCGCGGTTGGCCTCGACCGCCTTGGGGTCGTCTCCCGAACCGCGGCCGCAGTTCAGGGAGGTATAGAGCCCCCTGCTGACCCCACCGCGGCGGGAGAAGAAGGCATGGGTGATGCCGTTTTCGTCGAAACCGTCGATCTGGAACAAGAACCGTGTCTCGCTGTCGTCCGATCTTCGTTTCGGGCCAAAGGCTAAGCCTCGAACCCGGGCGGGGGGTCGGCCGCCGGACCCGTCCAGGCCGCGACCTTGAACAGGGTGCCCATTTCGCCGGGGTCGATCAAGCGGACCGTCGCCGCTTCGATGTCGCGGGCCTGCTCGGGCGTGGCTTTCGCCATCAGCGACTGGGCACGCTGAACGATGCCGAGGGCCGACAGGAAGGCGCCCTGGGTCACCGGCCCGTGGGGAACGCCGCCCGCCTGGGAAACCGCCCGCGCCAGGGCGGCGAAGTCCACATGGGCGGTCAGGTCGGCGTCGCCCAGCGTGGCGAGAACGTCCACATGCTCGTGCGCCTTCACCGCCTGCAGGGTGTCGCCGGCCGCGCTCTCCGCATGGCCGTAGTCGATCACCAGCGCCGCGCCGCCGTCGCGCGCCAGGCGCCGGGCCAAGGCGTCGGCTACCGACAGCGAGGCGGGCGACACCTCGGCCACCTCTCCCGGCCGGGCCGCGGTCAGCACGCGCGGGTGCAGCAGCGCCGCGAGCGGCGAGATCCCGGGCGTCAGGGTCCAGACGGGTGCAGCACTCGCAGGGTCGAAGGCCAGCCGCCGCTCGTGCCAGCCCGCTCCGCTGCGCACGAGCTGGACGATCGGCAGGGCGTCGAAGAACTCGTTGGCGATGACGATGGCGGGACCGTCCGGCAGGCCCGATACGTCGTCGTGCCAGCTCGGCGCGTAGCCGGCGAGCGAGCGTCCCTGGATCTCGCGCAGGGTACGGCTCGCCTCCACCAGATGCACCTGCAGAGCCGCATGGAAGCCCGGGACCGGCCGGCTCGCCCGCAGGGCATCCGCCATCAGCGTGCCGCGTCCGGGGCCGAGCTCCACCAGGTGCACCGTCGCCGGCGATCCCATCTGCTGCCACACCACCGCCGCCCACAGGCCGATCAGCTCGCCGAACATCTGGCTGACTTCGGGAGCGGTGACGAAATCGCCGCCCGCTCCGAACGGGTCGCGGGTGGCGTAGTAGCCGAAGCGCGGATGGGTCAGCGCGTCGGCCATGACGTCGGACAGGGCGAGCGGCCCTTCCGCCGCGACCCGCCGGCGCAGATGGTCGACCAAGGACACCGGGGGCAACGTCACTTGGAGGCGACGGGATCCCGCCGCGCCGCCCACAGCATGATCGCGACCCCGATCACGATCATCGGCAGGCTGAGGATCTGTCCCATGGTCACATGCGGCAGGATGAAGCCGATCTGCACGTCCGGCTCCCGGAAAAACTCGCAGACCGTCCGGGCGATGCCGTAGCCGGCGAAGAAGCCGCCGATGACGATACCCGGCCGCCGTCGGATGCTCTCGCGCCGCGCCAGCAGGAACAGCACGACGAACAGCACCAGGCCTTCCAGGGCGGCCTCGTAGAGCTGCGAGGGATGCCGCGGGATCGGGCCGCCATGGGGAAACACCATGGCCCAGGGCACATCGGGGGCGGCCCGGCCAAACAGCTCGCCGTTGATGAAGTTGGCGATCCGCCCGAAGAAGATGCCGATGGGGGCCGCGGCAGCCACCAGATCGCCGATCGCCAGCATGGGCGCCCCGACCTTGCGGGCGAACAGGGCGGTGGCGGCGACCACGCCCAGGAAGCCGCCATGGAACGACATGCCCCCCTCCCAGACCATGAAGATCTCGGCCGGGTGGGAGAGGTAATAGGCCGGGTTGTAGAACACGACATAGCCGAGCCGGCCGCCCAGCACGATGCCGAGCGTGGCGTAGAACACCAGATCGTCGATCAGCTTGGCCTCGAAGAAGACCGGCCGCCGCTTTGCCAGCCAGACCGCGTATTTCCAGCCGATCAGAATTCCCGCGATATAGGCCAGGGCGTACCAGCGGACCGCGAAGGGGCCGATGGCGACCGCGACCGGGTCGATCACCGGGAACGGAATGGCAGGCAGGATCATGAAGCGGCCTTCGCAGTGTTATTCGGGGGCTGATGTCAGTGCGCGCTCGCCCCGCTCTCGGCCGGATAGATCGCGCCGGTGATCTTTCGTGACTCGTCGCTGGCGAGATACAGCGCCAGATAGGCGATGTCATCCGGTTCCATGGGCCCCATCAGAGATTTGATGGCAATCGGATTGGTTTCCGGATCGAGCATCGCGGCCACCCGCTCGGTCAGCACCACGCCCGGACCGATGGCGTTCACCCGAATCCCGGCGGTGTGCCACTGCATGGCCAGCGCCTTGGTCAGCGCGATCACCCCGCCCTTGGCCGAGGAATAGGCATCGGCCCCGGCCGTGCCGGTCAGCGCGCGAATGGACGTGGTGTTGATGATCGACCCGCCGCCCTGGCGTTCCATGTGGGGGATCGCGAAACGGCAGCCCAGGAACGGGCCGAACAGGTCGACCGAGATGGTGCGCCAGAACTCGTCCAGCGGCATCTCCGTCACCTTGCCGTCCTTCGGCGTCGCGCCGCCGGCATTGTTGTACAGCACGTCGATCCGGCCGTGACGGGCCACTGTGCCGTCGATCAGCGCGCGGACGTCGTCCTCCTTGGAGACGTCGGCGGTGACGAATTCCGCCGACCCGCCGGCCTCGCGGATCGCCGCCGCGGCCGCCTCTCCCAGATCGGCCTTCACGTCGGCCATCACCACCGTCGCGCCTTCCCGCGCGAACAGGCCGGCCGATGCCTTGCCGATGCCGGCCGCCGCCCCGGTGATCACCGCGACCTTGCCGTTGAGCCTGCCCATGTCTTTTCCTCCCGCCGTTTTGTTTGGCGGGGAGGATCACATATAGAGGCTCTCGCCCTCCAGCCCCTTATAGAGATCGGCCACGAACTCGCCGTAGCCGTTGTACAGAAGCGTGGGCACCTTATCGCCGCTGCCCAGCACCCGTTCGGACGCCTGGCTCCAGCGCGGGTGGGAGACCTCCGGGTTCACATTCGCCCAGAAGCCGTACTCGCTGGCCTGCAGCTCCTCCCAGAAGGAGACCGGGCGCTTGTCGGTGAAGGTGAAGCGGACGATCGACTTCACCGACTTGAAGCCGTATTTCCACGGCACCGCCAACCGCAGCGGCGCGCCGTTCTGCCGCGGGATCGGCTTGCCGTACAGCCCGGTGGCGATGAAGGCCAACTCGTTGGTGGCCTCCTCGATGGTCAGCCCCTCCACATAGGGCCACGGATACCAGACCTGCTTCTGACCGGGCGCGATGTCCGCGTTCTGGAAAGTCTGCATCACCACGTATTTCGCCGAGGACAGCGGCTTGGCGTAGTCGACCAGCGATTTCAGCGCGAAGCCGGACCACGGCACGGTCATCGACCAGGCCTCCACGCAGCGGTGACGGTAGACCCGCTCCTCCAGCGGCATGGCGGCCAGCAGGTCGTCGATGTCGACGGTGCGTTCCTGCTCGACCATGCCGTCCAGCGTCACCGTCCAGGGCCGGATCGGCAGTTCCTGTGCCGCCCGCCAGATGTTCTTGGACGAGCCGAACTCGTAGAAGTTGTTGTAGGTGGTCGCCAGATCCTCCTCGGTGATCGGCCGGTCCACCGTGTAGCGCTCGTTGCGTTTCACGGGGTACAGCCCGGCGGAGGGGTCCGGCGGCAGGTCGGCGAGTTGCACGGCGTCGTTCTCGGCGGACGCCTCGTCGCCGCAGGCGGCCAGTCCGCCGGTGCCGGCAAGGACCGTCCCGATCCCGAGGCCGCGCAGCAGCGTGCGGCGGTTCAGGTATACGCTTTCCGGCGTGGCGAGGCGCTCCGGCAGTTCCCAGCCCTTCGGCCGCTTGATCAGCATGGTCACGCACTCCCTTGTCGAACTCGTATCCAAACAGGTAGCGCGCGGTACGGGACACGCCAAATCAACTCGGGGTGAGAGGATTTGCCAGGTAGCACGAGTTTTGCCTTTTCGCGGCTTTGCTCCATGTTTCACGGAATGACGACCGACACGCCAGATCCCGCCGCTCCGAAGCTCATCCATCTGCTCGCCGGCGATGCCGCCGACGACCTGGCCGAGCAGCCCGGTGCGACCCGTGCCTATCTGCTCAACGTGGCAAACGGCGCCTGCACGAAGCTGGCGGAGAAGCTGGCCGGCCCCGATCTGGTCCTGCCCTGGCTGCTCGGCGCGATCGGCGCCCCGTCGGGAATCGCCGCCATGCTGATGCCGGCCAAGCAGGCGGGCTCGCTGCTGCCGCAGCTCATGATCTCCGGCTGGATCCGCACCCAGGCGCGGCGCAAATGGGTCTGGGTCGCCGCCGGAATCTTTCAGGCGCTCTGCCTGGTGACGATGGTCGCCGCCGCCCTGTGGCTGCCGGCGGCCCTGGCGGGCTGGGGCATCGTCGGCCTCCTCCTCGCCTTCAGCATCGCCAGCGGCTGCGGATCGGTCGCCTTCCAGGACGTGACGCCGAAGACCGTGCCCTCCGGCGCGCGCGGACGCATGCTGGCCAACCGCTCGGCCATTGGCGGCGCCTTCGCCCTCGCCACCGGCGTCTGGCTGTCCCTGGGGGTGAAGGGCACCGACGCGCTGGCGCCGCTGCTGGTCCTGGTCGGCGCCGCCGCCGTGCTCTGGGCCGCCGCCGCGATCCTGTTCGCCGGCATTCCCGAGGAGAAGAGCGAGCCGGGCGAGGGCCGCGATCCGCTGCAGGAGATGCGCCGCGGCCTCGCCCTGATGCGCGAGGTCAAGGGCTTCCGCCGCTTCCTGGCCGCCCGCTCCGCGCTGCTGGCGATCGAGGTGGCGACGCCGATCTTCGTCCTCTTCGCCCAGCAGCATGCCGGCGCCACCCTCGACGACCTGGGGTTCTACATGGTCGCGACCGGTCTCGCGGCGGTGCTCTCCAGCCCGTTCTGGGGCGCCTTCTCCGACGATTCCGCCCGCAAGGTGATGACGATCAGCGCCGCCCTGGGCGTGATCGCGGCGGCGGCCGCCCTCGCCCTGCCGTCGCTCGTGCCGGAGGATATCCGGCACTGGGCCTTCGCCGGGGTGTTCCTGATCCTCGGCGTGGCGGTCGCCGGCGTTCGTCTCGGCCGCAAGACCTACCTGGCCGACGGCGCACCGGAGGACGAGCGGCCGTTATACGTCGCGTTCTCCAACACCGCCGCCGGCATCGTCGCGCTCGGCTTCATGGGGCTCGGCATCGTCGCCGAGGCCACGAGCGTCGCCACCACCGTAGTCGTGCTCGGCGGCTTCTCGGCCCTGGGCTTCGTCCTGTCCCGCACCATGCCGAAGGCGAGCCGGATGGCGCAGGCGGAGTGACGCCCGGCGAATCGGCTTGCGTGCTCGCGTGTGGCGTCCTTCAATACGCGGAGATAGACGCCGGTCGTCCCGGCGCTTGCCAACGGGCCCTCGGGGCGGCCTCGGGCACATGACCCGGGACACCCCCGTTTAGCGCCTTTCCCAGGCCTCCCTCGGGGATATCCACCCGGGCGAGCGAAGGGAGAGACAGCATGGCCTCCAATCCCAACGGCACATCCGGAGCGACAGAAGGCGGCAGACCAGCCGGCGGCGCGACCCGCTGCGCCGCGATCCTCGGCCCCTACCAGTCCGGCAAGACCAGTCTGCTCGAAGCCCTGCTCCACGCCACCGGCACCGTGGAGCGCAAGGGTACCGTCAAGGACGGCAACACCGTGGGCGACACCGCCCCCGAAGCGCGGGAACGCGGGGCGAGCACCGAGCTGTCGATCGGCCACGGCTCCTATCTCGGCGACATCTGGACCTTCATCGACACGCCGGGCGGCATCGAATTCACCCTGGATTCGCGTCACGCCTGCATGATCGCCGATGTCGCCGTCGTCGTCGTCGAGCCTGAGATGGCCAAGGCCGCCGCCGTCGGACCGATCCTGAGGTTCCTCGACGATCACGGCATTCCGCATGTGGTGCTGATCAACAAGATGGATCAGGCGACCGAGAGCGTGCGCGACATCCTGGCGGCGCTGCAGGCCTATTCCGCCCGGCCGCTCGCCCTGCGCCAGGTGCCGATCCGCGACGGCGAGAAGGTGACCGGCTATGTCGATCTGGTGAGCGAGCGGGCCTATCGCTACCGCGAGGGCGAGCCCTCGGCCCTGATCGAGCTCCCAGGCTCCGTCGCCGACCGCGAGGCCGAGGCCCGCAACGCGCTGCTGGAGACGCTGGCCGATTTCGACGATCACCTGCTGGAACAGCTCCTGGAGGAGACGGACCCCGACAAACAGGAGGTCTATGCCCATCTGGCCGAGACCCTGAGCGCCGACCAGCTCGTGCCGGTTCTGCTCGGCGCCGGCGAACACGATCACGGCGTACAGCGCCTGCTGAAGCTGCTGCGCCACGAGACGCCCGACCACACCGCCACGGTGGCGCGGCGCGGCCTCGGCGAGGGCGAGGCGCCGATGGCCCAGGTGTTCAAGACCATCCACGCCCCGCATATGGGCAAGCTCTCCCATGTCCGGGTCTGGCGTGGCACGGTGAAGGACGGCGACTCCCTGAACGGCGCCAAGATCTCCGGCATCTACGCCGCCAGCGGCGGCAAGCTGGACAAGCGCCCCTCCGCCGCACCCGGCGACATTGTGGCGCTCGGCCGCATGGATCCGATCCAGACAGGCGACGTGCTCACCCCCAGCGGCGGCATGCCCGACAGCGGGCTCGGTTGGCCGGAGGTTCCGCAGCCGGTCTACGCCCGCGCTATGCGGGTATCGGAGCGCAACGACGAGGTGAAGCTGTCCGGCGCGCTCGCCAAGCTGTCCGAGGAGGATCCGTCCCTGCTGGTCCGCCAGGACCAGGAGCTGGGCGAGCTGACCCTCTGGGGCCAGGGCGAGAGCCACCTGCGGGTGACGGCGGACCGGCTGCGAAACCGCTTCAAACTCGATGTCAGCCTGAGCGAGCCGGCGGTGGCGTACCGGGAGAGCATCCGCAGTGCGGTCGAAGAGCATGCCCGACACAAGAAGCAGTCGGGCGGCCACGGCCAGTTCGCCGACATCCGAATCACGGTCGAACCGACCGGCCGCGGCTCGGGCTTCGCCTTCGCCGAGAAGGTGGTCGGCGGCTCGGTGCCGAAGAACTACATCCCGGCGGTGGAGGAAGGTTGCCGCGAGGGCTGCCGGCGCGGACCGCTCGGCTTCCCGGTGGTCGATGTGAGGGTCACCCTGACCGACGGCCAGCACCATTCGGTCGACAGTTCCGACATGGCCTTCAAGATCGCCGCCCGTTCGGGCCTGCAGGATGCCCTGGCCAAGGCCGGGCCGGTGCTGCTGGAGCCGATCCATCAGGTGACGATCGCCGTGCCGTCGGAGGCGACGAGCAAGGTGCACGGCATCCTGTCCTCCCGGCGCGGCCAGATCCTTGGCTTCGACGCCAAGGACGGCTGGCCCGGCTGGGACGCCGTGACCGCCTATCTGCCGGAGGCGGAGATGCACGACCTGATCCTGGACCTGCGCGCCCAGAGCCAGGGACTGGCCTTCTTCACCTGGAGTTTCGACCACCTGCAGGAACTGACCGGGCGGCTCGCCGACAAGGTGGTGGAGCACCACGACGCGGCGGCCGGATAGGATGTAGCGGGGCTGCCCGACGCCCTTCGACACGCACTCCCGGAGAAGATCCGGGAGTGCTGCTCAGGGTGAGGCCTGTGTTCTTCCGGTAGCCCCTTCGTCAAAGACCGCGGACACAGGCACACGTAAGGAAATCACCTAACCTCATCCTGAGCAGCCCCGGCGGGACGCCGGGGCGTGTCGAAGGGCGGGGCGTGTCGAAGAGCGTGGCGCATGAAAGGACTGGGCCTCTCGAACTCGGCCATACCGCGAGGGACGGACGCCCAGGCGCCCTCACTTCGCGCCGGTCTGCGAGGCGGCCACGTCCATGTATTTCGCCAGCTCGATATCCAGCTCCGTCACCCCGCCGGCGTCGTGGGTGCTGAGCTCGACCTCGACCTTGTTGTAGGTGTTCGACCAGTCCGGATGGTGGTCCATGCTCTGGGCCTTGATCGCCACCCGGGTCATGAAACCCCAGGCATCGTCGAAGCCGCCAAACCTGAAGCTCTTGGCGATCGACGCGCCGTCCTTGCCCTCGCTCCACCCCTTCATGGAGGCGAGGATCGCCTTGCGGTCGTCGGCGGTGAGTTTCTCGGCCATGTCGGTGTCGTCTCCCGTCCGGTTTCGCAGCGGGGCGCTCGTCGCCCCCTCCCCCGTCAAGGTTGGGGCGCGGCCGGCCGATGCAAGGTAACCGCTACAGGAACGTACCGCGCACATCGATGGAGGACTGGGTGCCGACGCAGCCGAAACTCTCCTCCAGCCAGGTGGCGGCGACCGACCGGCCGATGTCGCGCAGCAGATGCAGGAACGCCCGCTCGGCGTTGAGCTTGGAGGAGGCGTGCATCTCCCGCATCGCCTCCGACGCCTCGATCATGTGCATGCGGGTGATGCGGTAGGCATCGGGGTCGAGCTTGCCGGCGGCGATCAGCCGGTTGACGAAATGGATTGCCCGCATCTCGCGCATCAAGGTCGAGTTGAACGAGATCTCGTTCACCCGGTCCATGATCTCGCGCGCGTCGGTCGGCACGGTGTCGCGGTACAACGGGTTGATCTGGACGATCACGATGTCCCGGCACTCGGAGCCGTAGATCAGCGGATACAGGGCCGGGTTCCCCATATAGCCGCCGTCGTAGTAATGCTCGCCCTCGACCTCCACGGCCTGGAACAGGGTCGGCAGGCAGGCCGAGGCCATGACCGCATCGATCGACAGCTCGTGGTTCTCGAACACCCGGATCTTGCCCGAGCGGACGTTGGTGGCGCTGACGAACAGCTTGATGTCGGCCTCGTTGCGGGCCTTGTCGATATCCACCAGGTCGAGCAGCACGTCGCGCAGCGGGTTTATCTGCAGCGGATTGGTCTGGTAGGGCGACAGGAAGCGGCTGAGGAAATCCAGCGCCACGTATCCCGGCGAGCTGTCGACCCGCCAGTTGCCCAGCACGCGGTCCATCCAGGTGCGCTGGATCGGGCTGAACCGGCCGGCGACGGCCACCGCCTCCCAGAACGCGTCGAGCTTGTCGCGCGCACCCTGGCGGCCGTTCTCGGCCCAGCCGGCGGCCAGGGCGACCGCATTCATCGCCCCCGCACTGGTGCCGGAGATGGCGTCGAATTCGACCCTGGGATCCTCCAGCAGCGCGTCCAGCACGCCCCAGGTGAAGGCCCCGTGGGAGCCGCCGCCCTGGAGCGCGAGGTTGACTCGCTTGACCTCCGGCCCCGCCTTCGAGCGCGGCCGCTTGGGCTCGACGGCGGCCTCGGCTTCCTCGCGGAGACTGGCGGACACCTCGACGTTGTGGCGGACCGGATCGTCCGTTCCGTCCGCCCCGCGTCCCTTGGAGCTGGGGCGGGCGGCCATCAGCGCGCGACCCAGCCGCCGTCGACCTGCAGGGCCGCCCCGGTGATCGAGCCCGCGCTGTCGCCGGCCAGGAACACCGAGAGCGCACCCAGATCGTCGACCTCGACGAACTTCTTGGTCGGCTGGCTCGCCAGGATGACATCGCGCACGACCTGCTCCTCGGTCATGTTGTTGGCCTTGGCCTGCTCGCCGATCTGCCCCTCGACCAGCGGCGTCTTCACGAAGCCCGGGCAGATCGCGTTGCAGGTGATGCCCTGCTCGGCGGTCTCCAGCGCCACCACCTTGGTGAAGCCGACGACGCCGTGCTTGGCGGCGACATAGGCGGATTTGAACGGCGAGGCGACGAGCCCGTGGGCCGAGGCGATGTTGATGATCCGGCCCCAACCGCGCTTCTTCATCCCCGGCAGCGCCGCCTTGGTGGTGTAGAAGTTGGAGGAGAGGTTGAGCGATACGATCAGTTCCCAGCGGTCTTCCGGGAACTCGTCGACCGGCGCGACGGTCTGGATGCCGGCATTGTTGACCAGGATGTCGACCTTGCCGAACGCCTTCTCCGCTTCGGCGACCAGGGCCTTGGCCTGATCGCCCTTGGTCAGGTCGGCGCCGTCGAAGGCGACCTTGACCCCGAACTCGCTCTCCAGGCCGGACCGGAGCGCCTCGATCTCCTTGGCGTCGCCGAACCCGTTCAGCATGACATCGGCGCCGGCGCCGGCGAGCGCCCTGGCGATGCCGAGACCGATTCCACTGGTCGATCCGGTGACGACGGCGGACTTGCCCTTGAGGCTCATGTCGATTTTCCTCTGGTTCGTTGTCCCGGTCGGCGTCGGCCGGGCGAGAATTCGTTGCACCGCACAATTTGAGACGCACGCGGCCGGGTGCAACCCTTTGCCCCGGTCCGTGCGCTGCGGCAAACTTTCCCTGTGCCGCGGAAGCGGTTATAGCTGCGCTCATGTGCGCACAGAAAGCCCGTCCCGGAATTCTCGCCCCCACCATCGACCAGATGGCGGCGCTGGCGGAGGATGCCCTGTCGAACGTTCCCCAGGAGCTGCTGAAGCCGCTCTCCGGTCTCGCCATCCTCGTGGAGGATTTCCCCGACGAGGAGATCTGCGAGGCGATGGACCTGGAGACGCCCTTCGACCTGCTCGGCCTGTACCAGGGCGTGCCGCTCGGCCACCGCTCGACCGGAGAGACGCCGGCCGATCTCGACCGGGTGTTCCTGTTCCGCCGCTCGATCCTGGACTACTGGATCGAGAGCGGCGACGACCTCTACACGGTGGTGCGCCATGTTCTCATTCACGAGATCGGCCACCACTACGGCTACAGCGACAGCGAGATGGAAGAGCTCGAGCGCCTGGCCGAAGAGGAAGAGACCAACGCCCCGGCCGGGCGGGCCTAAGGGCTTCCGCCAACCTCACCCGTCGTCCTGACGCAAGTCAGGACCAAGCTGCCGGCGCCGGTGCACTGCAGGTCCTGACTTGCGTCAGGACGACGGGGGGGAGTGCGGCTGGCCTACTTCGCGCCCATCCGGATCGCGCCGTCGAGGCGGATCGTCTCGCCGTTGAGCATCGGGTTGTCGACGATGCTCTCCACCAGCCGGGCGAATTCCTCCGGCTTACCGAGGCGCGACGGGAACGGGATCTGGGCGGCGAGGCTGTCCTGAACCTCCTGCGGCATGCCGAGCACCATCGGCGTGCCGAAGATCCCCGGGGCAATGGCGCAGACCCGGATGCCGGTGCGGGCGAACTCGCGGGCCGCCACCAGGGTCAGGGAATGCACCCCGCCCTTGGATGCGGCATAGGCCGACTGGCCGATCTGACCCTCGAAGGCGGCGACGCTGGCGGTGGAGACGATGACGCCACGCTGGCCGTCGCCGTCCGGCTCGTTGCCGCCCATGGCCGCGCCGGCGAGGCGGATCAGGTTGAAGCTGCCGACCAGGTTGACGTCGATCACCTTCTTGAAATCGGCCAGATCCATCGGCCCGTCGCGGCCGACGATGCGCTTGGCCGGGGCGATGCCGGCGCAGTTCACCAGCACGACAGGCGCGCCATGGGCCTCGCCCGCCTGGGCGACGGCGGCTTCCGCCGAGGCGGCATCGGAGACGTCGCAGGACAGCGCCAGGCCGCCGATCTCGTCCGCCAGGGCCTTGGCCGCATCGAGGTTCACATCGAGCAGCGCCACCTTCGCCCCGCGCGCCGCCAGAGCCCGTGCGGTCGCCGCCCCCAACCCGCTGCCGCCGCCGGTCACCAATGCGCCCTTGCCCTTGAGATCCATCGTCTTCCTCCCGTCGCGGTCTATCTGTTCGCGTGGCCCGGTGATATCAGATCGTCCCGGCCAGCACGAGACACCCATGACGCCTGCGACCGACATCCCCCGCCCCGCCCGGCTCCTCGGAGGCGCCGGCGCCCTGCCCTTCGTCGCCGGCGCCGCCGGCGTGTGGCTGCTGGAGACGCCCTGGGACTGGGTGGTGCTGAACGCGCAGGTCTATTACGGCTGCGTCATCCTCGCGTTCCTGGGGGCCGTGCATTGGGGCCGGGCGCTGGCAGGTCCGCTGGACGGCGAGGCGCTGTGGCGGCCGCTGGCCTGGAGCGTGACGCCCTGCCTGCTGGCCTGGGTCGCCGCCTTCGCCAAGCCGGATCTGGCGCTCGTGCTGCTGATCGGCGGGCTGGTCGCGGCCTATCTGGTCGACCGCTCGGCAACGGCGACGGACTGGTTTCCGGCGTGGTACGCGGTGCTGCGGAAATACCTCACCGCCCTCGCCGTCGCCGGCCTCGGAGCCAGTCTGGTGAAGGTGCTGGGGTAGCCCTTCGACACGTCCCCCGGCTGATCGCCGGGGTCCTGCTCTGGGCGAGGTCGGTGGTGGCTTCATTAGTTTCCGACCACACCCTGAGCAGCCCCGCAGGGGCGTGTCGAAGGGCCGGTCGTAACGATTCCCCTTCCCCGTCTCCCCGGTCTTGCGCCGGGGCCCAGGACGAGAACCCGCAGGAGCGTCGGAGACTATCCTTCAACACTCCAAAACGCGGCACTCTGGATCCCGGCGCAGAGCCGGGAAGACGAACGGGAGGGAGAAAATCTCCCCTCAGTAACCCCGCTCGCGGTCGACCTGGTGCAGCAGCGGATCACCCTTCAGGTACCGGGCGGTGTTCTCCACCACCAGCTCGGCGACGATGGTGTCGCGGTCCGGGTGCAGGCCGCCCACATGGGGCCAGACGCTGATCCCCGGCGTGGTCCAGAACGGGTCGTCGCCCGGCAGCGGCTCCTTGCGGAACACGTCGAGCACCGCCCCGGCGATCTGCCCGCCGGTCACCGCGGCGATCAGATCGGCATCGACCACCGTCGCCCCGCGGCCGAAATTGAGAAACCAGGCCTCCGGCTTCATCGCGGCGAAACGCTCGGCGTTCATAAAATCGCCGGTCTCCGGCGTCATCGGCAGCAGGTTCAGCACGAAGTCCGACTCCGCCAGCATCCGATCGGTGTCCTGCGGCGCGTAGACCGTGTCCACATGGTCGACCTCGCCGGGCGAGCGGCGCACGCCGACCACCCGCAGCTCCAGAGCCGCTGCCTTGCGGGCCAGCTCGGCGCCGATGGTGCCGAGGCCGAGGATGCCCAGGGTCTTGCCGGCCAGCGGCGTGGCGACCCGGCGCGTCCACTTGGAGGCCTGCTGGTCGATGGCGGCGGCGGCGATCGGCTTGGTCGCATGGAACAGGGCCGCCAGGATGTTCTCCGGCATCTGCACCCGGTGCACGCCCTTGGCCGCGGTCAGCAGCAGCCCGTCGGACAGGTCCGGCCGCGCCAGCCAGGCCTCCACGCCGGCCGTGGTGGTCTGCACCCAGCGCAGCTTCGGCATCTCGGCCAGCAGGCCGGCCGGTGCGCCCCAGGCGAGCATCATCTCGGCCTCGGCCTTCTGGGCGTCGCTCGGGGCGTCGGCCCGGTCGATCCCTTCCAGCCGCAGCCGGTCGCCCAGTCCCGCGGCGGCGAGCGCCTCCACATAGATCGGCGCGCCATCGGTCCACAGCAGCATCAGCGGCTTATCCGCCATCTTCTTCCTCTTTCGGTCTCTCGTCATGGGTCAGCCGGACGACCTCGACCGGCACGCTCAGTCCCCGGACCGGTACCTGTTCGCGACGGCCCGCCGACACGAGAGGCGCCACGGAGGGATCGCCCGCGAGCACGCCGCTCACCACGACCTCGCCGCCGGCGGCCAGCCCCTGGACCCGGGCGGCCAGATTGACCATCGAGCCGAAATAGTCCAGCCGGTCGTTCAGCGTGACAGCAATGCTCGGCCCGGCATGAACGCCGATCTTGATCGAGATCGCCTCGCCGCCCTGCTCCCGGTTGAATGCCGCCGTGCCCTCCTGGACCGCGATGGCGGCGCGCACCGCGTCGGCCGGCTCGGCGAAGGCGGCCATGACCGCGTCGCCGATGGTCTTGACGATCGCCCCCCGGTGGCCGCGGACGATGCGGCCGAGATAGGCGAAGTGCTCGCGCACCAAGTGATAGGCGTTGGCGTCGCCGATCCGCTCGTACAGCGCCGTCGACCCCTTGAGGTCGGTGAACATCAGCGCGATCTGGGCGATAGAAACCTGGTCGCCCGGATGCAGCACCGCGTTGGAGAACAGGTCGCGGAAGGCCTGCAGGGTGGTGACCTCATGGGCGGTCAGCGCATCGGCGACCCAGGCGCGCGATTCGACGACCAGGGTGCGCCGGCCCTCGCCGTCGTTGTGCAGGCTCACCGTGCCGGGATCGGACGGCGCGCCCGGCGACACCTCGGCCCCGTCGACCCGCACCGCCGGGACCGGTCCGTCGATGTCGACATCACACTGCCCGCCGGTCTCCAGCGTGCGGTAGCGGTAGCTGCCCGGCGCCAGGTCAGCCGGCACGACCCGGCTTTCGCCCGGATCGAGGGTGACCTGCAGGATCACATGCGGCATCGACATCGGCCCGAACAGGCAGAACTCGCCGTCCTGGACCGGGCGGACGGCGGGGGCGGGCTGAAAGCTCAGCTCGACATTGCGCGAGAAGTCGCGGTCGTAGGTGATGTTGCAGGACTCGCAATGGGCGGCCTCCGGCACCCGGTCGAGCGACGCGACCGAGAGTTGGGCGCCCCGGCAGCGCGGGCACAGCAGGTCCCAGCGCGACTCGAGCAGCCCGTCGCGCACCGCCTCCAGACAGAGCTCCGTGACCGCGAGGTCGTCCTGCCGCCAGTCGCGGGCGAGCCTGCGCGGCCGGATGCGGATCAGGTCGGTCTCCTGCGCCTCCAGGATGTAGTCGGCCAATCGCCTGGCGAGGCCGTGGCCGTTCGGGTTGGCGTCGATCTCGGCCACGATCCGGTCCAGACGCTGGGTATGGGCCTCGTCGAGCGGGATCCGCTTGGTGCTGAACACCCGCTCGCTCTGCCCGGCGGCGAACCGGCGGACGTCGTCGATCAGGCGGTCGAAGCTCCTCTTCGCGCCGTCGAAGAAGTGAGTCGCCAGCAGCAGCCGGCCGAACAGGGTCGCCGGCTCCACCTCCATCCGGTAGACGCACCGGCAGCCGTCGGCCGTCGGTTCGAGTTCGACGGTCGCGGTGAGCGAGGCGAACGGGCCGCGGGAGAAGCGGCGCTCGTGCCGGAACCACCGGTCGGTCACCCATTCGACCGGGATCTCCTCCCAGGCCAGGTTCAGCGGCCCCGCCTTGGCCTCGGTGAAGAAGCGCACGGTACCGTCCGGCTGCTCCTCCTGACGGATCTGGTGTTTGGGCAGGCCGGCGGCCTCGTTGAAGCGGCCGGTATCGGCGAGCAGCGGCCAGATCACCTCGGGCGGGTGATCGAACTCCCACACCATGGTGTTGCTCTTCACCGCCATCGCCCTACTCCGCCGCCCGCCGTTGGGACGCCAGATATTCTTCGCCGAGCGGACCGTAGAACGCGGCGTCGAATCCGGCCGCCTCGCGCGACGGGATGTTGAACGGCGGCTTCACCCCGCCGCGGAACCGGGCGCGCACGATCGCCTGCCATGTCGATACCGGCTCCAGGTTCCGGGCGGCGCAGAGATGGTCGAACCAACGCTTGCCGACCGCCACATGGCCGATCTCGTCGTCATGGATGATCTGCAGGATCTCGGCCGACGGATCGTCGCCGACCTCGCGCAGCTTGGCGATCATCGGTGGGGTGACGTCGAGACCGCGGGCCTCCAGCACCAGCGGCACCACCGCCTGGCGGGCCAGCGGGTCGTCGGCCGTCTCCACGGCGGCCTGCCACAGCCCGTCATGGGCCGGCAGGGCGCCATAGCGCGACCCCAGCGCTTCCAGCCGGTCGGCGATCAGCAGAAAATGCTTCGATTCCTCGTCGCCGACCCGCACCCAGTCGTCGACATAGGCGCGTGGGAAGCCGGCATCGGGAAACCGCACCACCGCATCCCAGGCGAGGTCGATGGCGTTCAGCTCGATATGCGCCAGCGCGTGCAGCAGGGCCACCCGGCCGCGCGTCTCTGCGGTGATCTTGCGCTTCTTCACCCGTCGGGGCGGCAGCAGCGGCGGCTCCGCCGGCCGGCCCGGCCGGTCGGGCGGGGCGACGGAATGGCGGAACGGCAGATCGCCCGACCGCCAGGCCGCCGCCGCCCGACGTCCGGTCTCGGCCTTCTGGCGGGCATCGGCGGTGGACAGGACGGCCACGGCGGCCTGGCTGAGATCAGTGAAGTTCATGATGCAGTGATGTAGCGCGACTGCGTATTCCGTGCACCCGCCTCGACGCCTATGCTCGCCCCCAAGTCCTGAAAAGGGCGTGATCCAATCCAGAGGTGAGTGCTTATGACTACGCGTGAAGCGGCGATCGATGCGGTGCGGGAGTATTTCGACACGGGCGGGTTCCGCGCCGAGCTGACCGAACGGGTGGCCGTTCAGACGTCGAGCCGCGAGGAGGAGCATCGGGCCGATCTGATGGATTATCTCGACCGGCTGATGCGCCAGCGCTTCGAGGCCATGGGCTTCAGCGTCGAGATCCATCCGAACACGCTGCTCGACCGCGCGCCGTTCCTGGTGGCCAAGCGGATCGAGGATCCGAGCCTGCCGACCCTGTTCTGCTACGGCCACGGCGACACCGTCCCGGGCGAGGAGGGACGCTGGGCCGACGACCGCAACCCGTGGCGCCTCGATGTGGCCGAAACCCCGTCCGGCGAGCGCTGGTACGGTCGCGGCACCGCCGACAACAAGGGCCAGCACGCCATCAACATGGAGGCGATGCGCCACGTCCTCGAGACCCGCGGCAAGCTCGGCTACAACGTCACCTTCCTGATCGAGATGGCCGAGGAGATGGGATCGCCGGGCCTGGCCGAGTTCTGCCGCGACAACAAGGAGATGCTGGCCGCCGACCTGCTGATCGCCTCGGACGGGCCGCGCTTCTCCACCGACGGGCCGGACATCAAGCTCGGCACCCGCGGCGGGCTGAACATCCGCTTCCGTCTGGAATACCGCGAGGGCGGGCACCATTCCGGCAACTGGGGCGGATTGCTGGCCAACCCGGCGATCGTGCTGATGCACGCGCTGACCACCATCGTCGGCCGCGAGGGCAAGATCCAGCTGCCGCAGCTCAAGCCGGCGCAGATCAAGAACTCGGTCCGCGACGCGCTGGGCCATGTGAAGGTCGTCTCCGGCCCCGACGATCCCGAGATCGACCCGTGGTGGGGCGAGCCGGGGCTGACCCTGGCGGAGAAGGTCTTCGGCTGGAACACCTTCGAGGTGCTGTCCTTCATCACCGGCGATCCGGAGAAGCCGCAGAACGCCGTGCCGCCCTTCGCCGAGGCGATCTGCCAGATCCGCTTCGTGGTCGACACCGACCCGGACGTGTTCCTGCCGACGATCCGCGAGCACCTGGCCGCCAACGGCTTCGGCGACATCACGGTGGAGCCGGCCCGGATGTCCATGCTGCGCGCCTCGCGGCTCGACCCGGATCATCCGGCGGTGCCGTGGGCGGTGGCGTCGATGGAGAAGACCACGGGCAAGACGGTGACGGTGATCCCGAATGCCGGCGGCTCGCTGCCGAACGACATCTTCCTGAACGGCATCGGCATGCCGACGATCTGGGTGCCGCACAGCTATACGGGCTGCTCCCAGCATGCCCCGAACGAGCATGTGCTCCCGGGCCTGATGCGCGAGGGCCTGGAGATGATGACCGGCCTGTTCTGGGACCTGGGCGAGGGTTTCCCGGGCAAGTGAACTGAGGCCTGACACCGGACCCTGGGTCCCGGTCCGCCCCCGGATCAAGTCCGGGGAGCAACCGGGATGACGGACGACGGGGCTATTTCTCTGATTATTCGTCATCCCGGACGACCCCGGACTTGATCCGGGGGCGGGCCGGGACCTCGGATCAGGTCCGAGGCCACCCGCCGGTCTGCCGCAGGCCCTCCGACAGCACGATCCCTGCGCTGACCGCGACGTTGAGCGAGCGCGCCCCGTCGACCATCGGCACCTTCACCGCGAGATCGGCCGCTTCGTGCACCTCGTCGGGCACGCCGGCGCTTTCTCGGCCGAGAATCAGGTGGTCCCGGGCCTCGAACCGCGCGTCGGGCAGCGTCACCGCCCCCTTGGTGGTCGCCAGCACCAGCCGTCCCGCCTCCCGCCCCGCCAGGAACGCCTCCCAGGAGCTGTGCAGCCGGACGGCGGCCAGATCGAGGTAATCCATGCCGGCCCGGCGCATCCGCGCCTCCGACCACACGAAGCCGCAGGGCTCGATCACGTCAACGCCCACCCCCAGACAGGCGGCGAGCCGAAGGATCGTTCCGGCGTTCTGGGGGATGTCCGGCTGGTACAAGACGAGGCGCATAGCCGCATCTAACCGCCGCTCGATGCTTTGCAAAAGGCCAAATGCTAGGCTATACGCATGCCGGATCGGGGCGGAGGTATTTGCGACAGCGGGTCGCGTTGCGTTCCTGCGCCATAGGTCGATAGTGCTTGACGGTCCGGCACGCGGGCCGGATTCCCGTCGAGCGCCACATAAGACGAGTGGAGAACCATGGCCGAAA
This sequence comes from Candidatus Endolissoclinum sp., assembly GCA_965228445.1. Taxonomy (GTDB): domain Bacteria; phylum Pseudomonadota; class Alphaproteobacteria; order Thalassobaculales; family Thalassobaculaceae; genus Thalassobaculum. The sequence goes on from OZ245813.1 coordinate 2,138,724, forward strand.
CCCACGAAGGCGACTCCCGCCGCGACTTCCTGATTATCACGACCACCGCCGTAGGCGCGGTGGGCGCGGCTTGTGTCGCCTGGCCGTTCATCGATCAGATGAACCCGGCCGCTGATACCCTGGCGCTCGCCAGCATCGAATTCGACGTCTCGACGGTCGCCGAAGGGCAGGCCGTCACGCTGACATGGCGCGGCAAGCCGGTGTTCGTGCGTCACCGCACCGCCGACGAGATCGCCGAAGCCGAGTCGGTTCCGCTCGACGACCTGCGCGATCCGGAGCCGGACAGCGCCCGTGCCGAGAAGCCGCAGTACCTGGTGCTGGTCGGCGTCTGCACGCACCTCGGTTGCGTGCCGCTCGGCCAGAAGGTCTCCGACCCCAAGGGCGACTACAACGGCTGGTTCTGCCCCTGTCACGGTTCGCATTACGACACGTCCGGACGCATCCGTCTTGGCCCGGCGCCCCTCAATCTCGAGGTGCCCAGCTACGAGTACCTTTCCGACACCGTCGTCCGTATCGGCTAAGAGGGAGCGCCTGAGCAATGGCTGCCAATTTCTCGAACCCGGTGGTGCGGTGGATCGACCATCGCCTCCCGATCTTCACGTTCCTGCACCACGAGGCGCATGAATACCCGACCCCGAAGAACCTGAGCTACTGGTGGAACTTCGGGTCGCTGGCGGGCATCGCCCTGGTGATCATGATCGTCACCGGCATCACGCTCGCGATGCACTACACGCCGCATGTGGACTACGCCTTCGCCAGCGTCGAGCGCATCATGCGCGACGTGAACTTCGGCTGGCTGATCCGCTACATCCACATGAACGGCGCCAGCTTCTTCTTCATCGTCGTCTACATCCACATCTTCCGCGGCCTGTACTACGGCTCGTACAAGGCGCCGCGCGAGATCCTGTGGATGCTCGGCGTGGTCATCATGCTGCTGATGATGGCGACCGCGTTCATGGGCTACGTGCTGCCGTGGGGCCAGATGAGCTTCTGGGGCGCCACGGTGATCACCAACCTGTTCTCGGCCATCCCGCTGGTCGGCGAGTCGATCGTCACCTGGCTGTGGGGCGGCTTCTCGGTCGACAACGCGACCCTGAACCGGTTCTTCTCGCTGCACTTCCTGCTGCCGTTCGTGATCGTCGGCGTGGTGATCCTGCACATCGTCGCCCTGCACCGCTTCGGGTCGAACAACCCGCTGGGCATCGACGTGAAGGGTCCCAAGGACCAGATCCCGTTCCATCCGTACTACACGATCAAGGATGCGTTCGGTCTGGGCGTGTTCCTGATCTTCTTCGCCGCCTTCGTGTTCTTCGCGCCGAACTATCTCGGCCACCCGGACAACTACATCCCGGCCAACCCGCTGGTGACCCCGGCGCATATCGTCCCCGAGTGGTATTTCCTGCCGTTCTACGCGATCCTGCGCGCGATCCCGGACAAGCTCGGCGGCGTGCTGTTCATGTTCGGCGCCATCGCCGTGCTGTTCGTGCTGCCCTGGCTCGACCGGTCGCCGGTCCGCAGCGGCCAGTTCCGCCCGATCTTCAAGATCTTCTTCTGGATCCTGGTGGTCGACGTGGTGGCGCTGACCTGGCTGGGCGGCAAGCCGGCGGAGGGCATCTACGTGCTCCTGTCGCGTCTGGCCACCGCCTACTACTTCATCCACTTCCTGATCATTCTGCCGGCCCTGAGCATCTTCGAGACGCCGAAGCCGCTGCCGAAGTCGATCAGCGAGCCGGTGCTTGGCACCGGGGGCGGGTTCGCCGGAGCCACCGCCGCACCGAGGGAGAAAGTCTGATGATCGCGCGTCTCACCACCACCCTTGCGGCCGTCGCGATCGCGGCCGGCGCCTGGACGCTCGCCCCGTCGACCCCGGCGCAGGCCGCCGGCGAGGCGGTCGAACTGCCGCAGCACGACTGGTCGTTCACCGGCCCGTTCGGGACCTATGACCGCGGCGCGCTGCAGCGGGGCTTCCAGGTCTACAAGAACGTCTGCGCCGGCTGCCACGCGCTGAGCTACGTCGCCTATCGCAATCTCGAGGCCCTCGGCTACAACGAGGACGAGATCAAGTCGATCGCCGCGGAAGCCACCGTGACCGACGGTCCGAACGACGAAGGCGAAATGTACGAGCGGCCGGCGATCCCCGCCGACCGGTTCGCCTCGCCCTTCGCCAACGAGCAGGCGGCCCGCGCGGCCAACGGCGGCGCCTATCCGCCGGACCTGTCGCTGCTGGTGAAGGCCCGTCCGGACGGCGCCAACTACGTGCGCGGCGTGCTGGTCGGCTATGTGGAGCCGCCGGCGGACGTCACGCTGATGGGCGGCATGCAGTACAACGCGTACTTCCCCGGCCATCAGATCGCCATGGCCCAGCCGCTCTACGGCGACGACGTCACCTATGAGGACGGCACGCCGGCGACCATCGAGCAGCAGGCCGAGGACGTGACCACCTTCCTCGCCTGGGCGTCGGAGCCGGAGATGGAGGAGCGCAAGCGGGCGGGCGTGATGACCATGCTGTTCCTGCTGATCTTCACCGGCCTCCTCTACGCCACCAAGCGCAAGATCTGGGCCGACGTCCACTAAGGCGTCAGGACCCTCCCAGCTTTGCAAAGGCCGCGGTTCGTCCGCGGCCTTTCGCGTTTCCGGCCCGGCGCGGTATACCTGTCGACCAGACATTCGGAATGGGACAGAGATGAGCAGTCAAACACGCAAGGCCCTGGTCGCGGTCATCGGCGGCAGCGGCGTCTACAACATCGACGGCCTTGAGAATCCGCGCTGGCAGACCGTCACCTCGTCCTTCGGCGAGCCGTCCGACCAGCTGCTGTTCGGCGAACTCGACGGCCAGCCGCTGGTCTTCCTGCCCCGCCACGGCCGCGGCCACCGGTTCAGCCCGACCACCATCAACTACCGCGCCAATATCGACGCCCTGAAGCGCGCCGGCGTGACCGACATCGTCTCGGTCTCGGCCGTCGGCTCGCTGAAGGAGGAATATGCGCCGGGCCATTTCGTGCTGATCGACCAGTTCATCGACCGGACCTTCGCCCGCGAGAAGACATTCTACGGTACCGGATGCGTCGCCCACGTCTCCATGGCCCATCCGGTCTCCACCCGCCTGGTGGACGCCCTCGACGCCTCCTGCCGGGAGCTGGGGCTGCCCTACAGCCGCGGCGGCACCTACGTGACCATGGAAGGACCGCAGTTCTCAACCCAGGCCGAATCGTTCCTGTACCGCTCCTGGGGGGCGGACGTGATCGGCATGACCAACATGCCGGAGGCCAAGCTCGCCCGCGAGGCCGAGATCCCCTACGCCACCGTGGCGATGGTCACCGACTACGACTGCTGGCACCCGGACCACGACCACGTGACGGTCGAGGCCGTGGTCAAGGTGCTGACCGCCAATGCGGACAATGCCCGCTCCCTGGTGAAGACCGTGGCCCCGAAGCTCTACGACCGGCCGATGGTCGACGAACAGGGCGGCGACACCGCGCTGGAATACGCGCTGATTACCCATCCCGAGGCGCGCGACCCCGACATGGTCGCGAAGCTGGATGCGGTCGCCGGGCGCGTGCTGAAGGGCTGATCGGCCATGGCGGGACGCGGAGACGGAATCGGACGGCTGGAGGGGCTCTACAACAGGGTCACGGCCTCCACGCCCGACGACGCGCGCACGCTGAACGTCAAATCGGTGATGGCGCTGGACAACGACCGCCCGAACGAGGCCGCCGAGCTGATCGGCCGCGCCCTGGTGATCGAGCCGGCGGAGTATGCCTATCTCTTCCACCTGGCCAAGGTCTGCGCCAAGGCCGGGTGGTGGAGCCACTGCGTCGACGCTCTGCGCCGGGCGATCTACGTCGATCCGGTGAACCCGGAAGCCTGGTACGGCCTGGGACGGGCCTTCGAGGAGCTGGACAGCATCGGCGAGGCCGAGGTCTGCTGGCGCCAGTGCCTGGCTCTCGACCCCAAGCACATCGGCGCCCGCGAGGCCCTGGTGGCCCACGCCCGGCGATAGGGGCGGCGTCTTTCCTCCGCTTCTGCTCCACACCGTCATCCCGGCGAGCTCCGGGCCCGACCCGGAGATCGGCCGGGACCCAGCCCTCGTACCTAGCCCTCGTACCTGCGGGGTCCCGGCCCGTCCCCGGATCAATCCCGGATTCAATCCGGGACGGGGCCGTCCGGGATGACGACGGTGGAACTTTGGGGACCAGAAACGAGTCGAGGCCCCTTGGTTTCCCAAGGAGCCCCGGTTGGTGGAGCCAAGGAGGATCGAACTCCTGACCTCTACAATGCCATTGTAGCGCTCTCCCAGCTGAGCTATGGCCCCGTATCTCGCTGGCGGCTCTGGGTGCCGCCGGAGGCCGCTTATCTATCCCCTCGTTCTTCGATGATCAAGAGGTTAGCGGCATAAAAAATCATTTAGTTTCGTCGTCGTCCTCGTCGCCGTCGATCGGCATGTCGTCGTCGTCGTCATCGTCCGGCAACAGCTCGTCATCGTCGTCGTCATCGTCCGCCAGCGGATCGATCGGGCGCTTCTTGGTGCTGCCCTCGCTGTCGTCCTCGTCCTCGTCATCGACAGGGACATCGTCGTCGAGAAGATCTTCATCCTCCTCTTCCTCGGCGTCCTCGTCATCCTCCGTCTCCTGATCCTCAGCCTCTTCGTCCACCGGACGCTTCTTCGGCTTGTCGTCGGCCGGCAAGGCACGGCTGCGGCGGCTCTTCAGAACCGCTTCCGGATCATACGGCGTCTCGCAGGACGGACAGACGATCGGCAGACGCTCAAGGTCGTAGTACCGAGCGCCGCAGGACTGACAGACCCGCTTGATTCCCCATTCAGGCTTCGCCAAGGTCGACTCCGCGTCGCTGAGAAAATGAACTTACCTTTACGGTGTGGCGCGGGAATATCCACGATAGCCAAACCATGTCAAAGGCAAATTTGCCATCCGGAGGCCCGGTTGCGGCAAATGCGCCATGCCTGCGGCCCGAAAACTCACCCGACGGATTGCCGGAAGAGCCGAGGCCGCATCTCATTTAATGCATAACCGCAGGCCTGTGCACCCCCGTGAGGATTTTGGCCTGCCTGCCGATCCTCGTGGCGCACCGGCTCGCGGGACGGAAACGGGCGTGATATGACCGGCCCGGCTCAACCGTTCTGCTTCAACCGCCCGCCGGAGACATCCCATGCCGCAGCCGCTGATCTCGTCGCGCGCCCGTCCGCTGACGGGGACCCTGCGCATTCCCGGCGACAAGTCGATCTCGCACCGCTCGCTGATTCTCGGCGGCCTGTCGGTCGGCGAGACCACCATCGAGGGGCTGCTTGAGGGTGAGGACGTGCTGGCCACCGCGGCGGCGATGCGGGCCTTCGGCGCCACCGTGGAGCATCTCGGCCCCGGACGCTGGCGGGTCGTCGGTCGCGGGGTCGGCGGGCTCGACGAGCCGGCCGACGTGATCGACTGCGGCAATGCCGGCACCGGCATGCGTCTGCTGATGGGCACGGCGGCGGGACAGCCGATCACCACCTTCTTCACCGGCGACGGCTCGCTGCGGCGCCGGCCGATGGGCCGGGTCGGCGATCCGCTTGCCCAGATGGGGGTGAGGATCGTGTCGCGCGCGGGCGGCAAGCCGCCGCTGGCGGTCACCGGGCCGGAGACCCTGATGCCGATCACCTACACCCTGCCGGTCGCCTCGGCCCAGGTGAAGTCGGCGATCCTGCTGGCCGGTCTGGCCGCGCCCGGCGAGACGACCGTGATCGAGCCGAAGAAGACCCGCGACCATACCGAGACCATGCTGCGTCATTTCGGCGCCGAGGTGCGGGTCGAGGACACCGACGCGGGCCGCCGGATCACCGTGGTTGGCGAACCGGAACTGACCGGCCGCCCGGTGATCGTGCCGGCCGACCCCTCCTCGGCCGCCTTCCCGGCGGTCGCGGCCCTGCTGGTGGAGGGCTCGGAGGTGCTGCTACCGAATATCGGCACCAACCCGCTGCGCTTCGGCCTGTTCGAGACGCTGCTGGAGATGGGCGCCGATATCGAGCTGACCAACAAGCGCACCGAGGCGGGCGAGCCGGTCGCCGACCTCGTCGTGCGCCACTCCCGGCTGAAAGGCATCGAGGTGCCGCCGGAGCGGGCACCCTCGATGATCGACGAATACCCGATCCTCGCCGTCGCCGCCGCCCATGCCGAGGGCACCACTCTCATGCGCGGCCTGGACGAGCTGCGGGTGAAGGAGAGCGACCGGCTGGCCGCGACCGCCAACGGACTGACCGCCTGCGGCGCCCGGGTGGAGGTCGAGGGCGACGACCTGACGGTGCACGGCGCCGGTAACGGCCTTGCCGGCGGGGCGACGATCCCGGTCGATCTCGACCACCGCATCGCCATGGCCTTCCTGGTGGCCGGCATGGGCTCGGCCGAGGCGATCGCCATCGACGACGAGGCGGCGATCGCCACCTCCTTCCCCGGCTTCAAGGAGCTGATGAACGGCGCCGGCGCGGCGATCGGGACGGGCGCATGATCGTCGCGATCGACGGCCCGGCCGGCGCGGGCAAGGGCACCCTGTCCAAGGCGCTCGCCGCCCATCTGGGTTATCCGCATCTGGATACCGGCGCGTTGTACCGGGCGACCGCTCTCGCCGTGCTGCGCGCCGGCGGCGACCCGGACGACCCGGACGCGGCGGAACGGGCCGCGCGCTCCCTCGATACCGCCCTTCTCAACAGCCCGGACCTGCGCTCGGCTGAGGTCGGGGCCGCCTCCTCGAAGGTCGCGGCGATCCCCGCGGTGCGGGCCGCCCTGCTGGATTTCCAGCGGGATTTCGCCCACCGCCCGCCGGGGGCGGTACTGGACGGCCGCGACGTCGGGACCGTGGTCGTGCCGGAGGCGGAGGTGAAGCTGTTCGTCACCGCCTCGACGGCGGTGCGGGCCGGCCGCCGTCATCAGGAGTTGCTAGAGCGGGGCGAGGTCAGTATATATGCGCGCGTTCTCGCCGATATTGAGGCGCGGGACGCACGCGATGCGGGTCGAGCCGACGCTCCGATGCGCAAAGCCGACGATGCGGTGGAGATCGATACCTCGGATCTCTCGCCATCGGACGTCTTCCAGCGTGCGCTCGCCGTGATCGAGGCGGCAGAACGGCAGTAAACCGCCGGCGGCTTCCAGGAGAGGCGACCGGCACAGTGTCAACCAACCCGGCGGCCGCGGACTTCGGTCGATGCCCGACACAGGAGAGTCGGGCCGCCCGCGAAGGATCGGGCACACGATCTTCCCGATGGCCGAGACGGCCGCTGACGAAGATCCGATCCAGCACATCGCAAGCCGCCGCTAACCGGACATGACGCCCGACCCGTTGGGCCATGCTCCGTCTACGTGTTTCTGAGGAGAACTAATGGCTGAAGCCGCTTACGCCGACGAATTCGAATCCATGCTGGAGGAGTCGTTCGGCCAGGTCACCTCGATCGAAGGCAGTGTCGTCAAGGGCATCGTCGTCGAGGTGGAGAACGACCACGCACTGATCGATGTCGGCCTCAAGTCCGAGGGCCGCGTCGCGCTGAAGGAATTTGCCGCCCCGGGCCAGAAGGCCGAGCTGAAGCCGGGCGACGAGGTCGAGGTCTATGTCGAGCGCCTCGAGGACCGCAACGGCGAGGCGATGCTGAGCCGTGACAAGGCTCGCCGCGAAGAGGCCTGGGCCGCGCTGGAGCGTGCGTTCAACGACAACGAGCGGGTCACCGGCGTGATCTTCTCGCGCGTCAAGGGCGGCTTCACCGTCGACCTGTCGGGCGCCGTCGCGTTCCTGCCGGGTTCGCAGGTGGACATCCGTCCGGTGCGCGACATCGGTCCGCTCATGGGCACCCCGCAGCCGTTCCAGATCCTCAAGATGGATCGCCGCCGCGGCAACATCGTGGTGTCCCGCCGCGCCGTTCTCGAAGAGAGCCGTGCGGAGGCCCGCAGCGAGCTGGTCGCCTCGCTCAAGGAGGGCATGGTCCTTCAGGGCGTGGTCAAGAACATCACCGACTACGGTGCGTTCGTTGACCTGGGCGGCGTCGACGGCCTGCTGCACGTCACCGACATCGCGTGGCGCCGCATCAACCACCCGACCGAGGCCCTGCAGATCGGCCAGACCGTGAAGGTCCAGGTGATCCGCTTCAACCCGGAAACCCAGCGTATCTCCCTCGGCATGAAGCAGCTCGAGGCGGATCCGTGGGAAGGCGTGGAGCTGCGCTACCCGGTCGGCACGAAGTTCACCGGTCGCGTCACCAACATCACCGACTACGGCGCCTTCGTGGAGCTGCAGCCGGGGATCGAGGGCCTGGTCCACGTCTCCGAGATGAGCTGGACCAAGAAGAACGTCCATCCGGGCAAGATCGTCTCCACCTCCCAGGAGGTCGAGGTGATGATCCTGGACGTCGATCCGAACAAGCGTCGCATCTCGCTTGGCCTCAAGCAGTGCCTGGGCAACCCGTGGGAGGACTTCGTCGAGAAGTACCCGGCGGGCACCGAGCTCGAGGGCGAGGTCAAGAACATCACCGAGTTCGGCCTGTTCATCGGCCTGCCCGGCGAGATCGACGGCATGGTGCACCTCTCCGACATCGACTGGGATACCCCGGGCGAAGAGGCGATCCAGACCTACAAGAAGGGCGACATGGTTCGCGCCAAGGTCCTGGACGTCGACGTCGAGAAGGAGCGCATCTCGCTCGGCATCAAGCAGCTGACCACCGATCCGTTCGAGGCCGGTTCGGCCGGCGTCCGCAAGGGCGCGGTCGTGACCTGCACGGTGACGCAGATCACCGATGGCGGCATCGAGGTCAGCGTCGGCGAGGGCATGACCGGCTTCATCCGCAAGGCCGAGCTGTCGCGTGACCGTTCCGAGCAGCGCCCCGAGCGTTTCGCCGTGGACGAGAAGGTCGACGCCAAGGTCACCAACATCGACAACAAGACCCGCAAGCTGACCCTCTCCATCAAGGCCCGTGAGGTCGAGGAGGAGAAGAAGGCGATGCAGGAGTACGGTTCGTCCGATAGCGGTGCCAGCCTGGGCGACATCCTGGGCGCCGCGCTCAAGCAGCGCGAAGAGGCGGCGAAGGGCGACGAATAACGTCGTTTGCCCTCAGAAACGCATAAAATTGAGGCCGTCCGCACCGCGGGCGGCCTCTCTTTTTGGGCGGGTTCTAAGTGAGTAGGCGAAAATGGTTCTATTAGAGATACTTAGACTTGACGGTCCCGGGAGGCACTGGCACATTTTCGATGGGGCGAAAAGGTGCGCCGACTTGGTACGTACCGGCCGCTCCGCGATTTGACCTCGCGGAGGCTCGGAATCATGACCAAGTCCGAACTGATTGCGCGCCTTGCGGAAGCCAATCCGCATTTGTTCCAACGGGACATCGAACGGATCGTCTCGACCGTGTTCGAGGAGATCGCCGAAGCCCTGGCGCGGGGCGATCGGGTCGAGCTGCGCGGCTTCGGCGCCTTCTCGGTGAAGCAGCGCGAAGCCCGGGTGGGGCGCAATCCCCGTACCGGCGAGTCCGTCAAGGTGGACAGCAAGGCGGTCCCGTTCTTCAAGACCGGCAAGCTGCTGCGCGAGAAGCTGAATACCGACTGACGCCAAGCGAGCGACGCATTCTGGGGCCCGGATCCGGGCCTTTTTCCTGCCCTCCTCCGCCCATCGGAACGACCTGTCGCCGGGAGATCTATCCCCGGGCCGCGTCGATCGCCGCCTTCACGCAGCCGGCCGCCCAGCGCGCCCGCGCCCGCGGCAGGGAGGCGAAGCCGACCAGCAGCCCGTTGCGCCGGGTCGGGTCGCGAAAATACGCCGAGATCGGCGCCGGCCGCACGCCCAGCGCCATGGCCTTCTCCGCCACCGCCCGGTCGTCCGGCCCGCCCTCCAGGGTCACCACCAGGTTGATCCCGGTCTCCGGCCGCTCCACGGTGAAGCGGCTGTCCAGCACCGCCTCCAGCGCGTCGGCCAGAGCGTCCCGGCGTTCCCGGTACAGGGTCCGCATCCGCCGCAGGTGGCCGGCCATGTGGCCCTCGTCCAGGAACCGGGCCAGCACCGCCTGGGTATCGAGCGCCGGCTGACGGTCGAAATGCCCGCGCAGCCGGACCAGCGGGTCGACCAGCCGCTGCGGCGCGGCGATGAAGCCGATGCGCAGGGACGGCGCCAGCGCCTTGGAGACGGTACCGACATAGAGCACCCGGTCGGCGCCATCGAGCGCCTTCAGCGGCGGCACCGGCTTGCCGGCATAGCGGAACTCGCCGTCGTAATCGTCCTCCAGCACGAACGGCCCGCCGCCGCTGGCGAGGTCGCCCATCGCCCAGTCGACCAGCGCGCGCCGCCGCGACAGGGACAGGGTCACGCCGAGCGGAAACTGATGGGTCGGGGTCACCGTGACCAGCCGGGCGTCGGGGGCCGCCGCCCGGGCCCGCGCCACGTCGAGCCCGTCGCCATCCACCGGCACCGTCACCAGCCGGGCGCCCGTCGCCACCATGGGGCCGCGCAGGCCGGGATAACACGGCTCCTCGATCACGGCGGTGTCGTCCGGATCCAGCAGGGCGCGGGAGATCAGGTCGATGGCCTGCTGCGCGCCGGAAGTGACGATCAACGCGTCCGGATCGACGATCAGGCCGCGGAAGGCGCCGAGATAGCGTGAGATCGCCTGGCGCAGGTCGATGAAACCGGCCGGGTCGCCATAGCCGAAGGCGGTCGCCGGGGTCTCGCGCCAGAACCGGCCGGCGAGCCGCGCCCAGACCCGGCCGGGAAAGGCGTCGAGCCCGGGGCGCCCCGGCTGCAGCGGCCCATCCACCGCGCCGATCCCGACGCGCTCCGCCATCATCTTCTGCGCCGCCCCGGACAGCCGGACGGGGGCCGGCGGCACCGGCGGGGTGGGCTGGGCCGGCGGTACCGGCTTCAGGTCCGGCAGGTCGTGCGCCACCCGTGTCCCGCCGCCGCGCCGGCCGACCACGTAGCCCTCCGCTGTCAGCCGCTCATAGGCCAGGCTGACCGTGTTGCGGGCGACGACAAGCTGCTCGGCGAGTTGGCGGCTCGACGGCAGACGTGCACCGGGCGCCAGCCGACCCTCGGCGATGGAACGGCGGAAGAACCCGGCGATCTGCTCCTGCAGCGGCGTCGGATCGGATCGGTCGGGCTGGAACACGCCCCAGACGGGCAAGGCATCGGCCATGGCTTGGCCCCATATCGAAGATCACTTTGGCGCATATCATACGACCAAAAAGGCGCTACACAACCCGACCAACGGTACGGAGCCCGCGCCATGTACACGCCCCCCGCCTTTCGCCTCGACGACCGGAACGCCGCCCTCGCGGTGATGCGCGAGAACGCCTTCGCCGTTCTGGTGGCGCATGCCCCGGACGGCATCGAGATCACCCATCTGCCGCTGCTGGTCGACCAGCGCGGCGACGATCTGGTGGTTCGCGGCCATGTCGCCCGGGCCAATCCGATCGTCGGCCTGATCCAGGCGGGGGCGGCGGCGACCGCCGTGTTCACCGGTCCGCACGCCTATATCTCGCCGGACTGGTACGCCAGCGCCGACCAGGTGCCGACCTGGAACTACATGGCCGTGCATGCCAGCGGCCGGCTCCAGGCGGTGACGGCGGCGGACGCGACGACCGACCTGCTCGCCGACCTGTCGGCCGAGCACGAGACGCCGCTGGCGCCGAAGAAGCCCTGGACCCACGACAAGATGCGCGAGGGGCTAATGGCGCGGATGATCAAGGGCGTGCTGGCCTTCGAGCTGCCGGTCGACCGTCTGGAGGCCAAGTCGAAGATGAGCCAGAACAAGAAGCCCGAGGACATCGCCGGCGCCGCCGCCGGCCTGCGCGGCCTCGGCGATGCGGGGAATGTCACTGTGGCGGAGATCATGGAGGGGTGACGCCTGCGCGGTGGTGGATTCGCTGCGTTGATCCTGAAGCGGGTTCAGGATGACGGCCTACATCTGAGTGCCCTAACCGTCATCCCGAACTCGATTCGGGATCAACGCTCCGCCCCCTCATGAAACCCCCATGCCCCTGTGGCGTTGTCCAAACGGCGTCGCATCGCTAGATTGTGGCCACCGTAAACCGTCGAGGGTCGCTATGGCGCACCGCAACTGGGCAACCGCGCTGATCTCCTTCTGCATCAAGCTCCCGATCACCGTCGTGGTGGTGCTGTTCGCCGTGTCGAACTGGAAGCCCGTGTCGATGGAGCTCTGGCCGCTGCCGGGAGCGCTGGACGCGCCGCTGTCGCTGATCTTCCTGCTGGCGGTGGTCGCCGGCTTCATCCTGGGCGCGGTGATCGCGTGGTCGGGCGAACTCGGCCACAAGCTGCGGGCGAACCGGGCGGAGAAGCGCGCCGAGGATCTGGAGCGCGAACTGGCGGTGATGCGGATTCGCGAGGAGGAGATCCGGGCCCAGGTGCCGGCTTCGCCGAAGCGCCCTGCCCTGGTCGACAAACGAGCGAGCTGATGCAGCCCAAAGAGAGAATTCTGGTCGCCATCGATACTCCGGACATGGCGACAGCCCGGGCGCTCGCCGCCAGGGTGCGTGCGCATGTGGGCGGCATCAAGCTGGGCATGGAGTTCCACAACACCAACGGCCCCGACGGCGTGCGCGAGATCGCCGGCGAAACGCCGCTGTTCCTCGACCTGAAATACCACGACATCCCGAACACGGTGGCCGGCGCGGTGCGCTCCGCGGTCACCGCCTGTCGGCCCAAGATCATCAACATCCACGCCTCGGGCGGGCCGGCGATGATGCGCGCCGCCGTCGCCGCCAACCGGGAGGCCGCGGAGAAGATCGGCATCGCGCCGCCGCTGATGATCGCCGTGACCGTGCTGACCAGCATGGACGACGCGGATCTGACCGCTGTCGGTCAGGCCACGCCCTCGGGCGATCAGGTCAAGCGCCTCGCGCTGCTGGCGCAGGAGGCGGGCTGCGACGGCGTCGTGTGCTCGCCGCACGAGATCGCCGCCCTGCACGCCGCCTGCGGCGACGGGTTCACCCTGGTGGTGCCGGGCATCCGTCCGGCCGACGCCGCCGAGGACGACCAGAAGCGCAAGATGACCCCGGCCGATGCCATCGCCGCCGGGGCCGACTACATCGTCATCGGCCGGCCGATCACCCAGGCCGCCGACCCCGCAGCCGCCGCCCAAGCGATCGCCGAGAGCCTGTCGTGACCCTGTCCCGAAAGACATCCCAGCCGCTGGTGAAGATCTGCGGCCTGAACACGCTCACCGTGGTCGATGCCGCGGTGGAGGCCGGTGCCGACATGATCGGCTTCATGTTCTATCCGCGCAGCCGCCGCGCGGTGACGCCGGACCTGGCCCAGGCGCTGGGCGAGGAGGTCACCGGCGTGACCCGGGTCGCGATCGTGGTCGATGCGAGCGATGCCGAGATCGACGCCATCACCGCGACCGGCGTGATCGACATGATCCAGGTCCACGGCAAGGAGGATCCGGCGCGGGTGGCCGCGCTGAAGGCGCGCACCGGCCTGCCGGTGATGAAGGCCCTTCGGGTGGCCACGCGGGAGGATATCCGCGAGGCCGACGCCTTCGTCGGCGTGGCCGATCATCTGCTGTTCGACGCCAAGGCGCCGAAGGACATGAAGGGCGCGCTGCCCGGCGGCAACGGCCTGACCTTCGACTGGACCCTGCTGGAGGGCCTGAAGATCGCCATGCCCTGGATGCTGTCCGGCGGCCTGACCGCCGACAATGTGGCCGAGGCGATCCGACTGACCGGAGCTCCCGGCGTCGATACCTCGTCCGGTGTCGAGGACAAGCCCGGCGTGAAGAGCCCGGAGCGGATCCGTGCCTTTCTGGCGGCTGCGAAACACCCCCATCTGGAGACCGCGAAATGAGCGCCTTGCCGACGGCGAAGGTTCTGGACCATGTGGACGCCAACCTGGACGCCTCGATCGAGCGGTTGTTCGACGTCCTGCGGATCCCCAGCGTGTCGACCGACCCGGCCTTCGCCGAGGAAGTCCGGCGCGGCGCGCAGTGGATGGCCGACACCCTGAGCGACCTCGGCTTCGACGCCTCGGTGCGCGACACCACCGGCCATCCCATGGTGGTCGCCCATCACGCCGGCCCCGGCGGCGACGTGCCCCATATCCTGTATTACGGCCACTACGACGTGCAGCCGGCCGACCCGCTGGACCTTTGGGAATCCGGGCCGTTCGACCCGGTCCTGGTCGATGCCGAGCGCGGCAAGCGGATCGTTGCCCGCGGCGCGGTGGACGACAAGGGCCAGGTCATGACCTGGATCGAGGCCTTCCGCGCCTGGATCGCCGTGCACGGCACCCTGCCCTGCCGCATCACCGTCCTGCTCGAGGGGGAGGAGGAGACCGGCAGCCCGTCGCTCGACGCCTTCATCAAGTCCAATGCCGACGAGTTGAAGGCCGATGCCTGCATCGTCTGCGACACCGGCATGTGGGATGTCAGCCAGCCGGCGATCACCTACAGCCTGCGCGGCCTCGCCTATCTTCAGGCGACGATAAAGGGGCCGGACCGCGACCTGCATTCCGGCCTGTTCGGCGGCACGATGATCAATCCGCTGAACCTGATCGGCCGCATCGTCGGCGAACTGCACGACGAGAAGGGCCGGATCCAGATCCCGCATTTCTACGACGACGTCATTCCGGTCGGCGAGAACGAGCGCGCCCAGTGGGAGGCGCTCGGATTCGACGAGGGCGCGTTCCTCGGCGAGGTCGGGCTGAAGACCGCGGGCGGCGAGGCCGGTGTCGGCGCCCTGGAGCGCCAGTGGGGCCGGCCGACCTGCGACGTGAACGGCATCCTCGGCGGCTATGTGGGCGACGGCGCGAAGACCGTGATCGCCCGCGAGGCGATGGTGAAGATCTCCTGCCGACTGGTCCCGGACCAGGACCCGCGGGCGGTTCTGGACAACCTGAAGAAGTTCATCACCGACCGTCTGCCGGAGGAGTACACCGCCAGCTTCGTCGAGCTGGGCGAGGCGCCGGCGATCCGCGTGCCGACCGATTCCCCGTACCTGCAGGCGGCCCAGGCCGGGCTGAAGGACGTGTTTGAGCGCGACGCCTATCTGATCGGCAGCGGCGGCTCGATCCCGGCGGTCGGGTCGATCAAGCGGTATCTGGGAATCGAATCCATCCTGCTCGGCTTCGGCCTGGCCGACGACCGGGTGCATTCCCCGAACGAGAAGTTCGAGCTGGTCTGCTTCCATAACGGCATCCGCTCGAACGCCGCCGTGCTGGCCCGGATCGCCGATCTGCGGAGCTGATCGCTCCTGACCGTCGACGTCACGGCACATGCGCCCGATCGGATCGCCCGGTCCGGTCGGGAGACGCGTCAGTCGACGTAGCGCTTGCCCAGGACCAGGACCAGCTTGCCGATCGGCCGGTCGGTGCCGGCGAACAGGAACAGCCCGCGGCTGATCTGCATCGCCGGCCGCTCGCCCTTGGCGATGTCTGAGCGGGACAGGATGGCCCGGCCGCTCTCCACCGCCTCGGCGATCTCGGCGCGCAGGGAATAGGTGATGCTGTAGTGCATCACATGCCCGACCTTCTGACCGATCACCGACGTGCCGAGCAGCGCGCGCACCGCACCGCCCTGCAGGGTGTAGACGAAGTGATCCGGCTTCCCAGAGCCGTCACGGGTGTAGGCCGGCTGGCCCAGCGCGATGTGAGCCACCACGCGCGACGGTACCGCGCAGATGTCGAACTGGTCCCACCGGGGCAGGCCGCCCTCGGCGAGGGTGCGGTAGTAGCTGTCGAATTCCCGGACCGGATTGTCCGGGTCGAGACTGTCGGCGGAGACCCGCCCATAGGCGGCGCGCGCCCAACCTTCCGTATGGTCGGCGACCGACGCCTCAAGCTGCAAGCCGTACATGCATCCCCCTGGTCCGCAATGCCGACGGGCCCCCACCCGTATGCCGGCATGCGCCTTCACTCTTCCGCGCAGTCTATCGCTTAAGTGGTTAACAAAACCTTTACGAGCACCCGCCGACCCGGGTCAACGCTCACGACTGGCGCAGGCAGAGCTCGTTCAGGACGCCGTCCTTCAGGCTGTACACGACCCCGTGCACCTGCAGCTTGCTGCCCTTCGCCCAGGCGTCGCGGACGATCGTCGTGCGGCAGACATTGTCCACCTGCTCGATGACGTTGAGCTCGCAGAGACGGTCGAGCGCCTCCTCCTGCAGCATGTCGTCCGGCAGGTCATGGGCGTGCAGCCGGTGCACCAGCCGGATGTGGTTCAGCCAGTTGTCGATCAGGCCGTTGTCGCCGTCGGCCATCGCCGCGCGTACGCCACCGCATCCGTAATGGCCGCAGACCAGGATATGGCTGACCCCCAGTACCTCCACGGCGAACTGCAGGACGGAGAGACAGTTCAGATCCGAGGGCACCACCACGTTGGCGATGTTGCGGTGGACGAAGACCTCGCCCGGCGGCAGATCGAGGATCTGGTTGGCCGGCACCCGGCTGTCGGCGCAGCCGATCCACAGGATGTCCGGCGCCTGCTGCAATGACAGCTTGGAGAAGTAGTCCGGATTGGCGGCCTTGATCCGATCCGCCCACTGGCGGTTGCGCTCCAGGATTTTCTCGAATTCGTCCATCGGTGTCCCGCGTTATGACCGTCGATGCCAATATCACAGCAGCATCAAAGTATTCACGCTGCGCGAAAAGTCCACGGTCACGGATCAGGCCGACAGTTTTGCCGCCGTCGCGGCCATCGCGCCCGCCTCGTCGCCCGGGTGGCCGAGATCGGCCATCGACCGCGAGATCTGGTGGATGTCGGTCAGGATATCGCCCTCGGTGACGTAACCCATGGTGCCGATGCGCACGAGCCGGTCCTTCAGGTCCTCGAACCGGGTCCCGGCGATGACGGCGTTATAGCCGTCGGACAGCCGGTCGATCAGCGCCGGTGCCGACAGGCCGTCCGGCGTCCTCGCCACCACCAGGGTCGGGCTCGGCGTGCCGCTCGGGAATACCGAGAACCCCAGGGCCTCGAGCCCGGCGGTCAGCGCGCCGTTCAGCCGGGCGTGGCGGGCGATGGCCGCCTCCACCCCCTCCTCGCCGATCATGGTCAGCGCCTCGTCCAGGGCGTTCAGCATGGCGACGGGCGCGGTATAGGTCGGCTCGCCCTTCTCGGCCATCGGCCGGAAGCGGCGGTAGTCGAAATAGCTGCGCGGGCCGCGGTCGTCGCGGTTGATGAGCGCCCAGGCCTTTTCGCTGATGCTTGCGATGCCGAGGCCCGGCGGGCACATCAGCGCCTTCTGCGAGGCCGAGACGACCACGTCCACGCCCCACTCGTCGGCGCGCATCTCGGCCCCGCCCAGGCCGCTAACGCTATCGCAGGCCAGCACCGCCTCGGTTTCCGCGACGATGGCACCCAGCGCCTTCAGGTCGGTCAGCGCGCCGGTCGAGCTTTCGCTGTGCACGGTGAACACCGCGTCGTAGCGCTTGTCCTTCAACGCCCTGCGCACCCCGTCCAGATCGACCGGCGCGCCCCGGTCGGAGACCACCTCGTCGACCTCGGCGCCGATCGCCTCGGCCAGCCGGCGGAACACCGGCCCCCACTGGCCGTTGGTGGTGATCAGCACCTTCGCGCCCGGCCCGGCGACATTGACCATGGCCGATTCCATCGCACCGATGCCGGTGGAGGCGAACAGGAAGGGCGGCATGCCGCCGCGTCCCAGGATCGGCTGCAGCCGGCGCTGGATCGCCTGGAACCGGTCGAGGAACTCCGGACCGCGATGGGCGACCATCGGGCGGCCCGCCGCCTTCAGCACGCGCTCCGGCACCGCGGTCGGTCCCGGCAGGCGCAGGCGGTAGGGCAGCGCCACCCCGGCGGGCGCACCGTGGGGGGCAGGGCGGGCATCGATCATGGTCGGGTCTCGGCAAGGGGCGGGAGCGCTATCGAAGCAGGGGCCGGGGGTTTCGGCAAGACCGGCTCTGCGCCGCGTTTGGCAGGCCGTCCGTCGGCATTGGGCATCTTGGCGCTGCACTGCACCGCACCTAAAGTCACCGCTCATCAATTCAGGAGACGGATATGGATCTCGGACTTTCGGGCAAGGGGGTGATCGTGACCGGCGGCACGCGGGGCATCGGCCTGGCCATCGCCAAGGCCTGCCTGGCGGAAGGGGCGAAGGTCTCGGTCTGCGGCCGCAGCCAGGAGTCGCTGGACGCCGCCCTGGCCGAGCTGGGCGACGGCGCGCCCACGGGGAACGTCCAGGGCGCGATCTGCGACGTCGGGGACGCCGAGGCCCTGGCCGCCTATGTCGAGGCGGCGACCGCCAGCCTCGGCGGGCTGTTCGCCCTGGTCAACAACCCCTCCGGCTTCGGCGCGACCGACGACGAGGACGGCTGGAAGAAGGGCATCGACGTCGACCTGATGGGCGTGGTGCGCGCCACCTGGGCGGCGGCCCCGCATCTGGAAAAGACCGGCGGCAGCGTGCTGAACATCTCTTCCATCTCCGGCATCGGGCCGAGCGGCTCGATCCCCTACGGTGCGGTCAAGGCGGCGGTGATCCAGCTCACCCAGTCCCATGCCGTGCGCTACGCGCCGCAGCGCATCCGGGTGAACTGCATCGCCCCGGGCTCGATCGAATTCCCCGGCGGCAGCTGGGAATGGCGCCGCTACAACGACCCGGACAAGTACTTCGCCACCCGCGACAAGATCCCGTTCGGCCGGATGGGCACGCCGGACGAGGTCGCCCGGGTCGCCGCCTTCCTGGTGTCGGAAGCCGCGAACTGGGTCACCGGGCAGACCGTCGCCGTGGACGGCGCCCAGAACTACGGCTGACCACCGCGGGCCGCTGGACCCGGCGCGCCCTCGGCCGCATCGGTCGGGGGCGCGTCGCCGGCGCGGACCTGCTATTGTCCCGTCGAGTGACATCGCCCAGGCCCGGAGCATCTGTCCCATGGCGGAGATCACCCGAGACGGCCCCGCCCTTCCCGGCGTTCGGACCGACGAGGCGTCGCTGAGCCGGCCGCGCAGCACCGACATGCCCGGCCCGACCAAGAAGCGCCTGAAGCGCTACCTGCCGAAGACGCTGTTCGGCCGGGCGCTGCTGATCATCGTCACGCCGCTGGTGCTGATGCAGGTGATCTCGACCTATGTCTTCTACGAGCGACACTGGGAGATCATGACCCGCCGTCTGGTGCACAGCCTGGCCGGCGACATCGCCTTCCTGATCGAGGAACTGCGGCCGCCGATCAGCCAGGAATGGGTGGCGGAGCTGTCGGAGCGGGCGGACCGGCACTTCGACATCGAACTGCACTGGCAGCCGGAAGGCATCCTGCCGAACCAGCCGACGATCTCGGTCTTCGACCAGACCCAGGTGGCGATGAAGGACGCGATGGAGACCAAGGTCCACCGCCCCTACGTCATGAACACGGATTTCGTCGACCGGCGCATCGAGATCCTGGTGCAGCTGCCCTCCGGCGTCCTGCAGGTGCTCGCCCACAAGAAGCGGCTGTTCACCTCGACAACCTATGTCTTCATGCTGTGGATGATCGGCTCCTCCCTGGTGCTGTTCGCCATCGCCATCGTCTTCATGCGCAACCAGATCCGGCCGATCCGCCGGCTGGCCATCGCCGCCCGCGCCTTCGGCCTCGGCCGCGACGTGACCGGCTTCAAGCCCGAGGGGGCGACCGAGGTCCGGCAGGCCTCGGCCGCGTTCCTGCAGATGCGCGACCGCATCAACCGCCAGCTCTCCCAGCGCACCGAGATGCTGGCCGGGGTCAGCCACGACCTGCGCACCCCGCTGACCCGCATGAAGCTGGAACTCGCCATGCTCGGCGACAACGAGGATGTGGCCGAACTGAAGGCCGACGTCACCGAGATGGAGCGGATGGTGGAGGGCTATCTGGCCTTCGCCCGCGGCGAGGGGGCGGAGGTGCCGGTCGAGATCGATGTCGGCACCCTGGTCAACGACCTGATCGCCAACGAGCGGCGCGGCGGCACCCGCATCGTCTACGAGCAGCCCGACGATGGCGAGGCGGTATTGCCGGCCCGGCCCGACGCCCTGCGCCGGGCGGTCGCCAATCTGGTGCAGAACGCCGCGCGCTACGGCAGCCGGGTCAACGTTACGGTGGTGCGGGCCGGCGACACGATCGAGATCACCGTCGACGACGACGGCACCGGCATCCCCGAGGACCGCCGCGAGGAGGCGTTCCAGCCGTTCAAGCGCCTGGAGCCGTCGCGCAACCAGGAGACCGGCGGCACCGGCCTCGGCCTGACCATCAGCCGCGACATCGTCCGCAGCCACGGCGGCGACCTGACCTTGGAGGACTCGCCCCTGGGCGGTCTGCGGGCGGTGGTGCGGCTGCCGATTTAGCGCGGCCCTTCGACACGGCCCCCGGCTGTTCGCCGGGGCCCTGCTCAGGGCGAGGTCTTTGTGAAATTTGAACTGACCACATCCTGAGCAGCGCCGCAGGCGCGTGTCGAAGGGCGAAGGGTCGCCGCTCGCACACCGCAAAGGTGTTCCCTTTTCGTACCCCCCGCCCTATCTTCCCGGCATGAGCACGGATATCATCGAAGCCCAGCTAGAGCATCTCCGCGGCCTGCGTCAGGAGGTGAACGCCACCAACCGGGCGATCACCGCCGAGATCAAGGCCGATGTCGCCGCCCAGGACGCCGGGGTGCCGTTCCAGGTGGTCTCCGAGTTCGCGCCGGCCGGCGACCAGCCGCGGGCGATCGAGGAGCTGACCGGCGGCATCCGCGCCGACGAGCTGGATCAGGTGCTGCTCGGGGTGACCGGCTCGGGCAAGACCTTCACCATGGCGCACGTCATCCAGGAGGTGAAGCGCCCGGCCCTGATCCTGGCGCCGAACAAGACGCTGGCCGCCCAGCTCTACGGCGAGATGAAGAGCTTCTTTCCGCACAACGCGGTGGAATACTTCGTCTCCTACTACGACTACTACCAGCCGGAAGCCTATGTGCCGCGCACCGATACCTTCGTGGAGAAGGAATCCTCGGTGAACGAACAGATCGACCGGATGCGCCACGCCGCCACCCGCGCCCTGCTGGAACGCGAAGACGTGATCATCGTCGCCTCGGTGTCCTGCATCTACGGTATCGGTGCGGTGGAAACCTACGGCAACATGATCCTGAAGCTGAAGACCGGCGAGCGGATCGACCGCACCGCGATCATGCGCCGGCTGGTCGAGCTGCAGTACAAACGCAACGACACCAGCTTCCACCGCGGCACCTTCCGGGTACGCGGCGACAGCCTGGAGATCTTCCCGGCCCACCTTGAGGACCGCGCCTGGCGGCTGTCCCTGTTCGGCGACGAGCTGGAGGCGATCCAGGAATTCGACCCGCTTACCGGCGAGAAAACCTCCGCCCTCGATCAGGTCCGGGTCTTCGCCAATTCGCACTACGTGACGCCGAAGCCGACGCTGCAGCAGGCGGTGCGCCTGATCAAGCAGGAGCTGAAGGTCCGGCTCGACGAGCTGAACCGGGCCGGCAAGCTGCTGGAGGCTCAGCGGCTGGAGCAGCGCACCACCTTCGACATGGAGATGATCGAGGCGACCGGATCCTGTGCGGGGATCGAGAACTACTCGCGCTACCTCTCCGGCCGCAACCCGGGCGAGCCGCCGCCGACCCTGTTCGAATACCTGCCGGAGAACGCCCTGCTGATCGTCGACGAGAGCCATGTGACGGTTCCGCAGATCGGCGGCATGTTCAAGGGCGACTACGCCCGCAAGTACACCCTGTCGGAATATGGCTTCCGCCTGCCGTCCTGCATGGACAACCGCCCGCTCAAGTTCGAGGAGTGGGAGGACATGCGGCCGCAGACGGTATTCGTCTCCGCCACGCCCGGTCCGTGGGAGCTGGAGCGCACCGGCGGCGTCTTCACCGAGCAGCTCGTGCGGCCGACCGGCCTGATCGACCCGGTCTGCGAGATCCGGCCGACCAAGAGCCAGGTGGACGACTGCATCGCCGAATGCCAGGAGGCGGCCGCCAAGGGCCACCGGGTGCTGATCACGGTCCTGACCAAGAAGATGGCCGAGGCGCTGACCGAGTACATGAACGAGGCCGGCATCAAGGTGCGCTACATCCACTCCGACGTGGACACGCTGGAGCGCATCGAGATCATCCGCGACCTGCGGCTCGGCATCTTCGACGTGCTGATCGGCATCAACCTGCTGCGCGAGGGGCTCGACATCCCGGAATGCGCCCTGGTCTGCATCCTGGATGCGGACAAGGAGGGCTATCTGCGCTCCAAGACCTCGCTGGTGCAGACCATCGGCCGCGCCGCCCGGAACGTCGAGGGCCGGGTGCTGCTCTACGCCGACACCATGACCGCCAGCCTGGAATACGCCATCGGCGAGACCGAGCGCCGCCGCCAGCGCCAGATGGAATACAACGAGGCCAACGGCATCACGCCGGAGAGCGTGAAGAAGAACATCGGCGACATCCTGGAGAGCGTCTACGAGCGCGGCGACCACGTCTCGGTCGATACCGGCACCGGCGAAGGCGAGCTGGTGGACAAGCCGATCCGCCAGATCATCGAGGAGCTGGAGGCCCGCATGAAGGCTGCGGCCGCCGATCTGGAGTTCGAGGAGGCCGCCCGCATCCGCGACGAGATCAAGCGGCTGGAGGCGGCCGAGCTGGGGGTCACCACCGACGGCAAGCCCCTGCCGCGCGGTGGCGTGGTGAAGCTGAAGGTGGCGATCCAGCCGCCGAGCGGACGCCCGCCGGAGAAGGGCAGCGGCGGCAAGGGGAAGGCCCGCAAGCGGCGGGGAAGCTGACGGCGGTCAGCCGTCCTGCATTACCCGCCCTGCATCACCTGCTGGCGCAGGGCCCCGCAGTCGACGTCCTCCGCCTCGCCCATCTCGAAGAACGGCAGGTCCGGCTTGTCCGGCTCGATGCTGGTCTCCGGATCGCCGATCGGTCCCTTCACCCGGACCGGCGCTTCCAGGTCGATCAGGCTGAAATCCTTGGCATCGGCGGTGATGTAGAGATCCACCGTCTGGTCCAGCAGGTTCAGCCCGCCGCGGGCGTAGAGCACGGAATCGGCGGTATCCACGACCACCCGGTCGAACCGGGCGACGCCCTGTTTCACCGTGGCCCGGCCGGCACCGCAGCGGATCGGTACCCGCGCGTCGTCGCCGATATACAGGATCAGGGTCTCGACCAGATCGACGCCGGCCGCCTCGATCAGCAGGCCGCTGAACGCTCCCTTGGAGATCTCGATCACCGCGTCGCCGTCGGACGCCGCCATGATGTCGGCCAGGGACCGGCCGCTGCCGATGATGTACAGCTTGCCGGACAGGGTGCCGCCCATGGTCTCGAAATACTTGCTGTCCTTGAAGAACGCGGCCAGCGCCAGGTCGTCGAACGTGACGTCGGCGTCGGCGGAGGGCACCTCCTCGCGGGCATTGAGCGCCAGCTCGCCGGAGAGGACGCCGTCGGCCACGCCCATGCGGAAGGGATTGGCGACCGCCCGGCCGTTCTCGATCTTCACCGTCGCCTCCAGGGAGGTGATGGCGAGTTCGGTGCGGGAGATCACCTGCGGCGCCTTCAGAGTGACGTTCATGTCCATCACGCGCAGGCGCTCAGCGGCGATCGGGATGTCGGGGAACAGCTTGCCCTCCTCCACGAGCTGCCGGCCGATCCGCTCCTGCTCCTCCGAGGCGGTCTCCCCTTCGCCATAGGCGGGCGTGGCGCCGACCAGGGGACCGAGATCGTCGAAGTCGAGCTTCTGGGAGACCAGATCCGCGGTCAGCATCGGCCGCGCCGGGCGGTAGTCCAGGGTGGCGGTGCCGGCGATGTCGCTGTCGCCGATCCGCCCTTCCAGGTTCTCCACATGCCAGACCTTGCCGTCGCGGGTCACCCGACCGGACAGCTTGTAGGGCGGGGTCGGGGGCGTCGGGACGCCGAACAGCGGGAAGATGTCGGCCAGGTTGGGGCCGCTGAAATCGATCGCCACATCGGCGCCTTCCAACGCGATCGGATCGGCGAAGGTGCCCTTCAGGGCGAAATCCGTGCGGCCCGCCACGATCTTCAGCTCGACCGGGTAAGGCTCGTCCCCGTCGCGCAGCTCAAGGATCGAGCCGCCGGTGAAGTCGACGGACAGCGGCTGCTCCTGCAGGGTGCCCTTCAGCGCCAGGGCCAGCGGTTCCGGCGCATCCATCTCGCCGCTGCCGGTGGCGACCGTCCCTTCCACGTCGATGCCGCGCTCCGGGTCGCGATAGGCCAGCCTGCCGTCCCGGATCTCCAGCCGACCGATCCGCGGAGCATCGTCCCGGTCCTCCGGAGACACCGCCTCCGCCGCGGTGGCCGCGGCCGGGCTTTCCCAGAAGCTCCAGTTGGCCCTGCCCTCCGGGCCCCGCTCCAGATCAATCTGCGGCGCCTGCAGCGTGAGATAGTCGAGCACGATGTCGCCGCGCAGCAGCGGCCAGGGGTGGATTCTGAACGCCACCCGGTCGGCCCGCATCAGGTCTCGGGCACGGGCCCATTCGGCGTTCGCCAGCCGCAGGCCCGTCACCCGGATCTCGGGATGCCAGGCCCAGTCGACGGACAGATCCTCGATGACGATGTCGCGGCCGACCCGCTCGCTCACATGGCCGACCGCCCAGTCCCGTCCGCCGGCGGTGGAGATCCACCACATGCCGGCGATCACGGCGACGACGACGACCGCAACGAGGCCGCCCAGGATGGCGAGCAGGAGGCGCATTCGCCCAGGTATCCTGTGCAATGAGAACGCCCTGGGGAACGCGCGATCTGTCCTCGGGTTCCCGGCGCTCGCCGCCGGGAGGCGGGCCTCAGCCCGTCTTCAGCATGGAGAAGATCTCGTCCTTCAGCGCCAGACGCTTCTTCTTGCACGCCTCGGCATAGGCGTCGGAGGCCGGCTCGACCTCGGCCTCGATGCGCGCCACCTCGCGGTCGACCGCGTGATAGGCGTCGAACAGCTTGGCGAAATGCGCGTTCTCGGTCTTCAGGACATGGATCTTGTCCTTCAGCTCCGGAAACTCGGTGCCGATGTCGTGATGCAGATCGGTCGTCATGGTCCTTCCTCCAACGCGTCGTGACGGGATGACGCTAGGAGGGCGAGGTGGGCAGGTCCTTGACCAGGATCAATCCCGGCGCCCCTTCCCCGCGTCATCGTCACGCACCGGGGCACCGTTCGTGGCCGCCGGCGGCGGATCGCGGAAGGTGGCGTCCTGCTCGGTTTCCGGCGCACCGGGCGCCGGGTGCTCCGGCTCGTCCTCTGGCTCGACCGACACGACGGCCGGGGCCGTCGCCCTGGCCTCGTCCCGCGTGCGGGCCTTCTCCTCCTCTTCCTCGGCCCACAGGGCGGCGACCAGCAGCGGATCCTCCGGCGGTGCGGCCTGGCCGGGCTCGCCGTCCGGACGCTCGCCGATCTTGCGGCCGATGCCGTCGACCATGCGCAGGCTGCTGATCAGTTCCTCGATCTCGCCCCATTCGGTGCCGGTCTGGCGCAGCACCGCCCCGCCGAGCTGCAGGCTGGCCTCCATGGTCTCCACCACCGTGCCGGCCGCACCCAGCTCCTCCAGCCGGCGGGCGTGCAGCGGGTCGCGGGCACGGGCGTAGATCGGCAGGTCCGGCAGCCGGCTGACCAGATGCTGCACCGTGCGCTCGACCGCGTGGCCGCCGGTCGACATGGTCAGCACCACCGCCCGCGCGTTCTCGCCGCCGAGCTTGTGCAGCACCTCCGGCCGGCTGGCGTCGCCGTAATAGACCGAGTGACCGTCGCGCCGGCCGTCGCGCACGTTCTGGGCGTCGGTATCGACCGCCACATAGGGCACCATCTTGGCGTCGAGCAGCCGGGCGATGGTGTGGCCGACCCGGCCGAAGCCGGCGATCACCACATGATCGTGCATCTCGTGACCCGCGTCGAAATCGGCCGAGAGCTGGGCGTTCTCCTGGTTGTCGAACAGTGCCGCCGCCTTGCCGACCGCCCAGACGACCACGGGCGTCACCGCCATAGAGATGGCGACCACCAGGAACATCAGGTCGACCACATTGTCCGACACCACCGAGGACGCCGCCGCGATGCCGAGAATGACGAAGGCGAACTCGCCCCCCTGGGCCAGCAGCGCGGCACTGCGCAGGCTGACCGCGAATGGCATACGAAAGGCCAGCGCCAGGCCGAGCACCACCACGAACTTCAGCGCGATGAGCCCGCCGAGATAGCCGAGCACGGTGAACACCTCGCGGAACGCCAGGCCCAGGTCGATCGACATGCCGATGGTCATGAAGAACAGGCCGAGCAGGATGCCGCGGAACGGTTCGATATCGGCCTCGACCTGATGCCGGAACTCGCTCTCCGACAGCAGCAGACCGGCCAGGAACGCACCCAGGGCCATGGACAGGCCGACCTGCTGGGTCGCCCAGCCGATCCCGAGCACGACCAGCAGGGTCATGGCGGTGAACAGCTCCGGCGCGCCCGCCGACGCGATGACGTGATACAGCGGCCGCAGGAGTTGGCGGCCGGCCACCACGATGATCGCCAGGGCGACGAACGCCGTGCCGGTGACCTTCAGCAGTTCCAGCAGGATCGTCAGCCCGTCCATCTCGCGGCCCAGCAGGGGGACGACGATGACGATCGGGACGACGGCGAGGTCCTGGAACAGCAGCGCGGAGAACGCCGCCCGTCCGTGCCGGGTCGCCAGCTCGCCGCGCTCGTTCATGAGCTGCAGCACGAAGGCCGTGGAGGACAGGGCCAGGGCGGCGCCGATGGTCACGGCCGCCCCGTAGGTCTGGCCCAGGAACAGCGAGATGACCGCGACCAGGAAGCCGGTCAGCACCACCTGGGCGGTGCCGAAGCCGAAGACCAGCCGCCGCATCACCTTCAGGCGGGCGAAGGACAGCTCCAGACCGATGGTGAACAGCAGGAAGACGACGCCGATCTCCGCCAGCTCGCGGGTCTCGGTGACGTCGTCGATGATCGACAGGCCATGCGGGCCGATCATCGCGCCGGCGGCGAGATAGCCCAGAACCAGGCTGAACTTCAGGCGCCGCAGCAGCGGGGCGAACAGGACCGCCGCCGCCAGAAAGATCAGGGCATCGCCGATCGGGCTGCCGTGGCCGCTCGACTGCATGGTGTCGAATGCGTCCAGCAGGCTTTCCAACGACTTTTCTCCAAAAGGGTCTCGGCGCGGCACCGGCGGCGACCACCGGCAGGGCGATCCTAGACAATCGGCCCGGAACGCACTACCGGGAGCATGAAAACTCTTCGTATACAATCATTGAAATTTCGTCGTCGCTCCCCATTCCTATGGGTCACGCGCGCCGCCAATCCCGCCACCAGCCCTCAGATTTACATGACCCGATCGCCAGCCCGCCAGACCGCCCCGACGCGCCCCGGCCCGCAAAGGCTCACGCACTCGACCGGCGATTGTTCCTGGAGGGCGGCATGATCTCGGCCGGGTTGATCTTTGCCGGACTGGTCCTGCTTCTCGTCGGTGCGGAGACCATGATCCGCGGCGCCGTGGCCATCGCACGGCGCCTCGATATCTCTCCCCATGTCATCGGCCTCACGGTGATCGCCTTCGGCACCTCGGCGCCGGAGCTGTTCGTCAGCCTCAAGGCGGCGTTGCAGGGCTCGCCCGGGATCGCCATCGGCAACGTGATCGGCTCCAACATCGCCAACATCCTGCTGATGATCGGCACGGTCGGCGTGATCGCGCCCTTCGTCTGCGGTGGCGCGCCCCTGCGCCGCGACGGCCTGGCGCTCGTGCTCGGCACCATCCTGTTCGTCGGCATCGGCCTGCACGGCATCATCGAGCGCTGGCACGGCGCGGTGATGCTGGCCCTGCTCGTCGGCTATCTGCTGTACTGCTACTACGAGGAGCGCAAGCGACCCGACAGCGTCCACGCCAAGGAGGTCGAGGAGTTCGACGCGCTGCCGACCAGCACCTGGCGCAGCGTCCTGTATACGCTTGGCGGTCTGATCGGCGTGCTCGCCGGCGCCCGCCTGCTGGTGGACGGTGCGGTCGATGTGGCCCACCGGGCCGGCATTTCCGAGACCGTGATCGGCATCACCGTCGTCGCCGTCGGCACGTCGCTTCCGGAGCTCGCCACGACCCTGGTCGCGGCCCTGCGCCGGCACAGCGACGTGGCCCTGGGCAACATCATCGGGTCGAACATTTTTAATACGCTCGGGATTCTAGGGACGGTTGCACTGGTCAGCCCTCTGCCCATCCCGCCGGAGGTGATGTCGCTGGACCTGTGGTTCATGCTCGGCGTGACCATCGTGTTCGTCGCCATGGCGATCAAGCTTCCGGCGTTCAGCCGGCCCTGGGCTCTGGTGTTCTTCGCCGCCTATGTGGCATTCATTACCAACCAGTTCGTTCCGGTCGACACCCTGACCTTCGCGTCCTACTGAGTTTCCGCCTCTACAGAGTTGCCCCATGGCCCAGCGCGTCCCCCAGCCCGTTCCGAAGACAGCGCTGGTGACCGGGGCGGCGCGCCGGGTCGGACGGGCCATCGCCCTCGCCCTGGCCGGCCAGGGATGGAACGTCGCGGTGCATTACGGCAGCTCGGCCGACGCGGCGCGGGACACCGCGCGGGAGTTGCAGGATCTCGGCGTGAAGGCGGCAGCGGTCCAGGCCGACCTGGCCGACGAGACCCAGCTCCGTGCCCTGATCGGCGAGAGCGAGGCCGCCCTCGGCCCGGTGGGCCTGCTGGTCAACAACGCCTCCACCTTCGAACGCGACAGCCTGGCCAGCGCCACCCGGTCGTCCTGGGACCGGCACATCGACCCGAACCTCTGGGCACCGCTGGTTCTGATGCAGGAGTTCGCCGCCCGCCTGCCGGAGGAGCATGACGGGGCAGTGGTCAACATCATCGACCAGCGGGTCTGGAACCTGAACGAGGACTTCCTGTCCTACACGATGTCGAAGGTCGGCCTGTGGGGGGCGACGCGGACCCTGGCGCTGGAACTGGCGCCGCGGATCCGGGTCAACGGCGTCGGCCCTGGGCCGATCCTGCCGAGCATCCACCAGGACCAGGAGCGCTTCGACAGCCAGGCGCGCGCGACCCCGCTGCAGCATGGCGCCAGTCCCGAGGAGGTGGCCGAGGCGGTGGTCTTCCTGGCCGCCGCCCGCTCGGTGACCGGACAGATGATCGCCGTCGACAGCGGTCAGCATCTGGGCTGGGCGCCGCCCGGCCCGGAGACGCCGCGGGACTGAGAGCGCCCGACGCCCGGCTCCGCGACCGCCTATCGGGCGGAGATCGCCGCCTCGGACCGTCCCATATAGCCGAGCAGCCAGATCAGCCGCTCGGCGTGGTTGGACAGCGCGAGCAGCCGCAGGCGCTCCTCGGCCTCCAGTCCACGCTCCTCGGCCAGATAGGCCATGCGCACGGCCTTCATCCCATTGCCGTCGTCCGAGGTTATGGCGGACAGCAGGTCGCGGTCAGCCTGGTCGTGGTCGCGCAGCACGTCGCCCAGGGTGAGCACGATGGCGTCGACGCCTTCGACGATTGCGCCGGTGAAGCGGCGGCCGGCCTCGCTGGTCGCCAGCAGCCGCTGTTCATGCGCCATGCGCGCCATCGTCTCGGCCGCGTTGTCCAGCGAGTGCTGGAAGCTCAACAGGGCGTTCAGGCGGTCGTACGAGCGTTCGGTCAGACGGCGGCCCGACCCCAGATCGTCGATCGTCTCCCTGATGGTGGTCCCGAGGATACGCGAGGCCTCCAGGATCTGCTCGAACCCGCCCTGGGGCCGGTCCTCCCGAAGTGTGTCGAACATCCGGGACAGATAGCCGACCAGGCGGGCCTGCTCCAGGGCGACCAGGTCCATGGCCGTGTCCGCATCGTCGGCGGCGTGCTCGTGCAGGTATTTCGGGCGGGATGCGATCTCGACATCGGTGTCCGGCCAGATCCGCTGCAGCAGGCTGACCGAGGGTCCGACCGACGGCATCAGGAACACGGCCGGCACGAGGTTGAACAGCACGAAGGCGATCGCGATCCGGGTGTCGGGGTCGTCGGACAGCACGCTGAGCAGGGCCAGCATGAGCGGCACCCCGGTCCACACCTCCAGATACAGCAGCGGCACCAGCACGGCCGCCCCGGCGAGGTTGTAGAACGTCTGGTACATGGCGATCTGCTTCGACTGGCCCTTGAGGTGGATCGACAGCGCCAGGGTCAGCAGCGACGAACCGGCATTGGCGCCATAGATCAGCATCAGCGACTCGCCGGGGCCGAACATCCCAGCGTGCTGGAAGGCCAGCACCACCGCGGTCACGGCGATCGACGACTGCACCACGAAGCTCAGCAGACAGCCGATCAGGAAGCCGACCATGTAGGACCCGCGCGTCCAGGCCAGAAGGTCCTTGAACCACGCCGCGTCCGCCAGCGGCGACACGCTCTGGTTCATCAGGTCGAGCCCGAAGAACAGCATGGCGATCCCGAGGAGCACGCCGATCAGCGAACCGCGCGGGGTTCGGGCGTCGGCACTGTAGAACACCCCGGCGAAACCGAGCAGGAACAGCACCGCCAGCCGGATGTCGATCACCAGGATCAGCACGATCAGCGCGCCGAACACGTTCAGACCGATGATCATCGGCATCGCCTGACGGATCGACATCAGGCCCGAGCGCAGCATGCTCACGATGATGAACATGGTCGCCGCGCCGCTCTGGGTGACCACCGCGAAGGCCCCGCCGCACAGGGCGCCCAGCAGCGGGTTGCGGGTGTAGCGCTCGACCAGCGTGCGCAGACGCCGCCCGCTCAGGCGCTTGAGATGTTCGGTGAGGATCTGAAGGCCCGCAAAGAACAGGCCGAGCCCGGCGAGCAACGTTCCGATGATCGTGACCACACAACCCCCTGTTCAAGGCCGCGGACCACCACCGCTCGCGCGCGGTCTGTCGTCCGGCAGCCTGATGCTATCCGACAGTTCCCATCCGAGCGGCCGAACCACCCCCGTCCGCCCGCAGGCTACCCGATGCGCCGACCCGCAGAAAGATGGATCGCCCGATGAGGTCCCCGGCCGTGCGGTCGTGCTATATGGAGTCCCCCCGTTTTGAGGAGCGGTCCGCACGCCTTCCCGACCCGGCACGGATCGAAGGGAGGCGACTCAGTATTTGGCGCCTTCATCGACACGCCGGCGGGCGCGCCGCAACCCTATGATCCGGCTGTGTGAGTCGGCTCCCGGGGCCCGCATCCGCATGCCTGTCTGGGAAAAATGGGATAATCTTGCAATCGATATCGTGAAATAACCGACAAGATACCCTTCGTTAAGATCTTGTTCGGACTGCGATTGCAGCCAAGACCACCCTCGAACTTGTTCACACTGACTGGTCAAGGGACGGCGCGTAACCTAGGTGTAATGGAAGTTTCGTACAGAGATGACACAGAGCCGGGCACGACAAATAAACTCTTTTAAAAACAATAACTTAATTTGCTGCATAAAATTTAGGCATTCGGCTCTGGAGCCACGGACTCTGCGGTCTCCAGATGCCTCCTCCAGGGTTTTCCACCCAGTTGTCCACAGGAATCGTGGATTACGAAGCCGCACGCTGTGCGTGTCCACGTCGGTCGCGAATGCACTTTGAAGAGCGCACTGAAGAGTCGATGAACAAGTCCTTGGAAGACAGCGATATTAGCGATCCCCCCTCCGGGACCGAACGGGCTCGGCGCGGACGCAAGACCGTTCCGGATATTGAACGCGGGGTCTCGGTGATCCGGAATCAGGTCCGCACGCTGCCAAATGCTCCGGGCGTGTATCGCATGCTCGATGAGAACGGCGACGTGCTCTATGTCGGCAAGGCGCGCAGCCTGAAGAAGCGGGTGGCGAACTACACCCACGCCGCCAAGCTGGAGCACCGGATCTTCCGCATGGTCAGCGAAACCGCGTCCATGGAGATCGTGCGCACCCATACCGAGGTGGAGGCGCTGCTGCTCGAGAGCAACATGATCAAGCGCCTGAAACCGCGCTTCAACGTGCTGCTCCGCGACGACAAGTCCTTCCCCCACATCCTGCTGACCGGCGACCACCCCTACCCGCAGATCACCAAGCACCGTGGGGCGCGCAAGCGGAAGGGCCAGTATTTCGGCCCCTTCGCCTCGGCCGGCTCGGTCAACCGGACGATCACCGCCCTGCAGCGCGGCTTCCTGCTGCGCAACTGCACCGACAGCATGTTCTCCAACCGCCAGCGGCCGTGCCTGCAGTACCAGATCAAGCGCTGCTCGGCCCCGTGTGTGGGCTATGTGACCGAGGCCGAGTATGCCGGCCAGGTGGCGGACGCCACCCGCTTCCTCACCGGCCAGAGCAACCAGATCCAGCGCGAGTTCGCCGCCCGCATGCAGGAGGCGGCGGAAGCCCTGGAGTTCGAGACCGCCGCGATCTACCGCAACCGTATCCGCGCCCTGACCGCCGTCCAGGCAAACCAGGACATCAACGTGGAGGGACTGGAGGAGGCCGATGTCGTCGCCATGTACGGCGAAGGCGGGCAGACCTGTATTCAGGTCTTCTTCTTCCGGGCCGGAAGCAACTTTGGCAACCGCGCCTATTTCCCGGCCCATGACAAGCAGACCGAGCCGGAGGACGTGCTCGCCGCCTTCATCGGACAGTTCTATGACGACAAGGTGCCGCCCCGGCTGGTGCTGATCAGCCACGACATCCCCGAGGCCGAACTGATCGCCGAGGCCCTGTCGACCCGGGCCGACCGCAAGGTCGAGCTGTCGCGCCCGCAGCGCGGCGGCCGGCGCAAGCTGATGGACCATGCGCTGACCAATGCCCGCGAGGCGCTCGGCCGCCGGATGGCCGAGAGCGCCTCCCAGCGCAAGCTGCTGGACGGGGTCGCCGCCGCCTTCGGGCTGGACACCACGCCGGAGCGGATCGAGGTCTACGACAACTCGCATATCCAGGGCTCCAACGCGGTCGGTGCGATGATCGTCGCCGGGCCGGACGGGCTGATGAAGAACGCCTACCGCAAGTTCAACATCCGCAACGTCACCGGCCGGGAAAGCGCCCGGCAGGAGGGGCTGGACGAGGTCGAGGCCGGCGACGACTACGCCATGATGCGCCAGGTCCTGACCCGCCGCTTCGGCCGCGCCCTGAAGGAGGACCCGGACCGCACCGCCGGGGTATGGCCCGACCTGATCCTGGTGGACGGAGGCCAGGGCCAGCTCACCGTGGCGTGCGAGGTGTTCGACGAACTCGGGATCGACGACGTGACGGTGGTGGGCGTGGCCAAGGGCCCGGACCGGGACGCCGGGCGCGAGCGCTTCTTCATGCCCGACCGCGAGCCGTTCCTGATGGAGCGGCGCGACCCGGTGCTCTACTTCCTGCAGCGACTACGCGACGAGGCCCACCGCTTCGCGATCGAGACGCACCGGGCGAAACGCACCAAGCAGATCAGCGCCAACCCGCTGGACGAGATCGCCGGCATCGGGGCAAAGCGCAAGAAGGCGCTGATGCACCATTTCGGCTCCGCCCGCAGCGTGTCGCGCGCGGGGCTGGGGGATCTCGAAGCGGTGGAGGGGATCAGCAAGGCGGTGGCCCGCAAGGTCTACGACCACTTCCATGAGGACGGGTGAGCCGCTCAAATAGTTATCGTCACTGTGATTCCCCCCATCACTCCCCGGATTTATTCCGGGGCGAGCGTTAGGGCAGACGCGAAATCGACCGTGGTCGTAGCGAGCTTCAGTGCGTGCCCCGGAATAAATCCGGGGCGTGAGATTAAGGAGAGGGATTGCTAAACGCGCAGCCCTTCTAACGCTCCCAACCCTTCCACCGTCTTCCCGGCCTTGCACCGGGACGGAGGGCGAAGCTTGCCGGAACGGGCCGGCGAACGCACCGGCGCTCCAGTCGCGCTTATTCTAGGCCCCGACGCGGGGCCGGGGAGACAGCAGAAAGATCGATTGGGTATTGGGAGCCCTACTCCCCCGGCGCCTGGTCCGTTTCGGCGGACACGTGGCGCAGGCCGGCCATCAGGTAGTCCCAGCCGGTATAGAGCGTCAGCACTGCGCCGATCCACAGCCCGACCTCGCCCACCAGCCGGGCATCGATCCAGTCCGGCGAGTCGTCGCCGATGATCAGGAAGCCGATGGCGAGCAGCTGGACCGTCGTCTTCCACTTCGCTAGCCGGCTCACCGGCATGCTCACCCGCAGCTCCGCCAGGAACTCGCGCAGGCCGGAGACCAGGATCTCGCGCAGCAGGATCACCA
This sequence comes from Candidatus Endolissoclinum sp., assembly GCA_965228445.1. Lineage (GTDB taxonomy): Bacteria > Pseudomonadota > Alphaproteobacteria > Thalassobaculales > Thalassobaculaceae > Thalassobaculum. The sequence continues at coordinate 2,172,802 of OZ245813.1, forward strand.
GGGCCGCCAGAACGGTCAGCCCGGAGATATGGTCCAGCGCCACCAGGATCAGCAGCGACGCCCCCACCAGCAGCTTGTCGGCGATCGGGTCGAGCAGCCGCCCCAGCCCGGACTGCACCTGCCAGGCGCGGGCGAGGTAGCCGTCGAAGTAATCGGTGATGCTGGCAAAGGCATAGAATCCCAGGGCCACCCACCGCAGCGTCTCGCCGCCGAACCACAGGCAGACGACCACCGGGACGACCGCCAGGATGCGGGAAATCGTCAGCAGATTGGGCAGTTGGGCTAGCATGTCGATCCAATCCGCCGTTCCCGGCGGGCAAGTCTGTCGGCCCTCAGGCCGAGCGGCCTATGGACGGCCATTACGCCATAGGGCGGCGGCAAAGAAAACGGTCGAGATCTAACGACTTACATGCGGCCCGCGCACATAAAGCCGGCGCCCGTGCCCAAAGGGTGCCGGCGCAACAGGCCACCGCTCAGGCGAACAGGTCGAACAGCGTGTCGGCGAAGGCGCCGGGACCGGCCGAGGGCGACTCGCGGCTGTACAGCAGCAGGTCGAGCTGCGGCAGGTCCGGCAGGGCCGCCGCCTCGCCGACGATCCGCAGCCGCCGTCCCACGGCGCTGGCCGGCATGATGGTCACGGCGATCCCGGCGGTGACCGCCGCGCTCAGCCCCAGGGAATTCGCGCTGCTGTAGACCAGTCGGTAGTCGCGGCCGCAGGCCTCCAGTGTCTGCAGGACCGCCTCGCGATAGATGCAGCCGGGCGCGAACAGGGCGAGCGGCAACGGCTCTCGGGCTTCGGCCTCCGCATCGGCGGAGGCGACCCAGACCAGCGGCTCGCGCCACAACAGCCGGCCGCCCTCATGGCCGCAGGGCTGGGTGACCAGGGCGAGATCGATCTTCCCGTCGTCCAGATCCGCCAGCGCCTCCCAGCTCCGGCCGCAGGTCATCTCCACCTGCACGAGCGGACAGCGCTCGGCGAAGGCGCGCAGGATCTTGCTGACATAGATCATCGAGGTGTCGGTCACCCCGACCCGCACCTTGCCGGTGCGCGCGCCGCGGTCCAGCGAGCCCAGCGCCTCGTCGTTGAGCCGCAGCAGCCGGCGGGCATAGGACAGCAGATGCGCCCCGTCGGCGGTCAGCTCGACCCGGCGCCGGGTCCGCGCCAGGATGCGGCAGCCGGTCAGTTCCTCCAGCCGCTTCATCTGCATGCTGACGGCGGACTGCCCCCGGTTCAGCCGCTCCGCCGCGCGGGTGAAACTGCGGGTCTCGGCCACCATGACGAAGGCGCGCAGGACATCCAGGTCCAGGCTGCGCAGCGACGCTCCGACCCCTTCGATCTCCGGCATCGCCCTAACATCAGAATTCATGATGAATCCATCAGATTAATTCGCTTCAGAAATGATAGGTCGCTGGCTACCGTCGCGCCATCACAAACTGGGTGGGAGCGACGCGATGGCCCTCAGACTTCTGATACTCGTCCTGTGCGCCGGCGGCATCATGGGCATCGCCATCGGCTTCCGGCAGGGGCTCGGCCTGTACCTGCCCTTTGTCAGCACGGGGTTCGACGGTCGCGAGACCTTCGCCCTGGCCATGGGCCTGATGAACCTGTTCTGGGGCCTCGGCGCGCCGGTCGCGGGGGCGATCGCCGACCGTTATGGGGCCGGCCGGGTCGCCGCGGCCGGCGGCCTGGCCTACGCGCTCGGGCTGTGGCTGATGCGCGACGGCGGCGCCGACGAGTTGCTGGCGGGTGGCGTGCTGATCGGCCTGGGCCTGAGCGGGACCGGCTTCACCGTCCTGCTCGGCGCGGTCGGACGCGCGGCCCCGCCGGAGCAGCGCGGAAAGGCGCTCGGCCTGGCGGCGATGGGCGGCTCTCTCGGCCAGTTCCTTGCCCTGCCCTACGTGCATTCCCTGATCGACGGCACCGGCTGGCAGGTCAGCCTGCTGATCCTCGCCGCCTCGGCCCTGCTGATCGTGCCGCTGGCGCTCGGCACGGCGGGACGGCCGGCGGAGACCGCCGGCGGACAGAGCATGGGGGACGCCTTCGCGCAGGGGATGGCGTCGCGCGACTTCTGGCTGCTGAACGCCGGCTTCTTCGTCTGCGGTTTCCACCTGGCCTTCGTCGCCATCCACCTGCCGGCCTACCTGTCCGATCGCGGCTTCGAGCCCTGGCTGGGGGCGGCGGCGCTGACCGTCATCGGTCTCGCCAACATCGTCGGCAGCTACGTGTTCGGCGCCCTGGGCGACCGGTATCCGAAGAAGGACGTGCTGGCGGTGCTGTATCTGATCCGCGCGGCCGCCTTCGTCGGCTTCCTCGTGCTGCCGATGACGCCGCTGTTGGTGCTGGTGCTTGCAGGGCTGCTCGGCCTGACCTGGCTCGGCACGGTGCCGCTGACCAGCGGGCTGGTCGGCGCGATCTTCGGCATCCGCTACATGTCGATGATGTTCGGGCTGGTCTTCGTCGGCCACCAGATCGGCGGCTTCCTCGGCGCCTGGCTCGGCGGCGTCGCCTTCGACGCCTTCCAGTCCTATGACGTGATGTGGCAACTCAGCGTGGCGCTCGGCGTGCTCTCCGCCGCTCTGCACTGGCCGATCCGCGAGGCCCGGCCCGCCGCCGCGTGATCCCCTACTGTGCCGACTGCGCGCTCTGGGCGGCGCGCAGTTCCTGCTCTCGGCGCCGGCGGGCGATCTCCAGGAGGCGGACCCGGCGGCGCTGCGCCCGGGCCTCGAGCAGCCGCTCGATCACCCGGCCGAGGAAATAGCCGCCCGGCAGGCCGGCGAGCATGAAGGGTATCGATCCGAGGAAGATCGCGACCGTGCCCTCCCCGAGGGCATAGATGAAGTCCTTGATGTGATCGGCGTCCTGGAACTCCACCAGGCTGGAGCAGGTCATCGCCTGACAGCCGACCCAGTAGTAGAACGTATAGGTCGGCACCATGGTCAGCGGATTGACCACCAGCGACCCGACCAGGGCGATCACCCAGTCGAACATCGCCGGCCGCCAGAACCGGTTGCAGGCCAGGGCGATCAGAAAGCACAGCACCGCCTGCAGGCCGACCGTGGGCGAAAAACCCACCACCATGCCCATGCACATGGAGCGCGAGATCACGCCGGGCGACATGCTGGTCCGGCGCCACTGACGCAGGATCTTGCCCACCATTCTGATCTGCAACCGCCGCACGCGCCTCACCCCGGGACCAACAACGCTGGCGAACCTATATTTGCGATCCGCCGGAAACAACCTTATCCAAGCATTTATGTCGAACTCGTAAACCCGGTACGATGAAACGCGTGTTTGGGATCGCCGGCTGGTCCGGCAGTGGCAAGACCACCCTGGTTCGGGCGCTGATTCCGGCGCTCCTCGACCGTGGGATTACCGTGTCTACGATCAAGCATGCCCATCACGATTTCGACATCGACCGGCCGGGCAAGGACAGCTACCTGCACCGCACCGCCGGGGCCCACGAGGTCATGATCAGCTCCGGTCACCGCTTCGCCCTGATGCACGAGCTGCGCGACGCGCCCGAGCCCACCCTCGGCGCGCTCATCGACCGGCTGGCACCGGTCGATATCGTCCTTGTGGAAGGCTTCAAATTCGACCCCGTCCCCAAACTGGAGGTGCACCGCCCGTCCCTCGGCAAACCGCCGATCTGGCCGGACGAGCCCCATATCGTCGCCGTCGCCACCGATGCTCCCCTGCCGGCCTGCGCGCATCCGGTCTTCGATCTCGGCGACATCGCCGCGATCGCCGACATGGTGGCCGAGCGTGCCGCCGCGATGGAGGCGACCCGATGACGCGGCTGGCCGACGACTGCTTCGCCGCCGACGCCGCCCCCCTGACCGTCGAGGCGGCGCTGGATCGGATCCGCGACCGGCTGCAGGCGGTGACCGGCAGCGAGACCGTCGCCCTGGACGACGCCCTCGACCGGGTCCTGGCGGAGGACGTGATCTCGCCGATCGACGTCCCGCCCCATGACAACGCGGCGGTCGACGGCTACGCCCTGCGCTGGGCCGACCTGACCGTCGATGGCGGCGAGCTGCCGGTGGCCGGCCGGGTCGCGGCGGGCCACCCGCTGGACCGGACGCCGGCGCGTGGAGCGGCGGTGCGGATTTTCACCGGCGCCCCGGTGCCCGCCGGCTACGACACGGTGGTCATGCAGGAGGACTGCCGAGAGGCCGAGGGTCGCGTGGCGCTGCCGGCCGGCATCCGAGCCGGCGCGAATGTCCGCCGGCGCGGCGAGGACGTGACCCGGGGTACCGCGACGCTGGCCGCCGGGCGGCGTCTCGGCCCCGGCGATCTCGGGCTGGCGGCCTCCATCGGCCGCACGGCGCTGACCGTGCGCGAGCCGCTGCGGGTCGCCCTCGCCTCCACCGGCGACGAGGTGACCGAGCCCGGCGAGGATCTGCGCCCCGGCGCGGTCTTCGACGCCAACCGGCACACGGTGAAGGCGCTGCTGGCCCGGCTCGGCTGCGTCGTCACCGATCTCGGCATCCTGGCGGACGAGCCCGGCACCATCGCCCGCGCCCTTGCCGAGGCGGCGGGGGCCCATGACGTGGTGATGACCTCCGGCGGGGTGTCGGCCGGCGAGGAGGACCATGTGCGCGCCGCCGTCGCCGCCCATGGCCGGATCGACGCCTGGCGGCTGTCGGTGAAGCCGGGCCGTCCGGTCGCCCTGGGGGTCGTCGGCGGACGGGCGTTCATCGGTCTTCCGGGCAACCCGGTCGCCGCCGTCGTCGCCTTCGTGACCTTGGCCCGCCCCGTCCTGCTGGCGCTGTCGGGGGCGGCAGTGACGTCCCCGCCCCGCTACCCCGTGACGGCGGGCTTCAGCCATGCGAAAAAGCCCGGGCGCCGCGAGTTCCTGCGGGTGCGCCTGGAACCGGGCTCGCCGCCGGTTGCGGTCAAGGCCGGTCCGGACGGCTCCGGCATCCTGTCCGCCCTGGCCGCCGCCGACGGGCTGATCGACCTGGGCGAGAGTTCCACGGGACTGGCGCAGGGTGAGACGGCCGCCTATCTGCCGTTCAACGAGGTGATGCGATGAAACTGATGTATTTCGCCTGGGTGCGCCAGCGCATCGGCACGGCGACCGAGACGGTGGAGGCGCCGGCCGAGGCGGCGACGGTCGAGGCGCTGGTCGCCTGGCTGAAGACCCGCGGCCCCGGCTATGCCGAAGCCTTCAAGGACACCCGCGCCATCCGCTACGCGGTGAACCAGGAATATGTCGAGCCCACCCATCCAGTGGAGGCGGGCGACGAGGTCGCCTTCTTCCCGCCGGTGACCGGAGGCTGACCATGGCCGTCCGCGTTCAGGAGGAGGATTTCGACATCGGCCGCGAGCTGGCGGCGCTCACCGCCGGCAACCACGCCATCGGCGGTCTCGGCGTGTTCGTCGGACTGGTGCGCGACATCGCCGGCGGCAAAGCCGTCAGTGCGATGTCGCTGGAGCATTATCCCGGCATGACTGAGCGTCAGTTGGAAGAGATCGAGCGCGAGGCCCATGCCCGCTGGCCGCTGGACGCCTCGCTGATCATCCACCGGGTCGGCGACCTCGCGCCCGGCGACAACATCGTGCTGGTCGCCTGCGCCTCGGCCCACCGTCAGGCGGCGCTGGACGCCACCGGCTTCCTGATCGACTGGCTGAAGACCAGGGCGCCGTTCTGGAAGCGCGAGGACACGCCCGACGGCGCGCGCTGGGTCGATGCCCGGGAAGCCGACGACACGGCCGCCGCCCGCTGGGGCTGAAGCCCGCTCACACCCGTGTCAGATAGCCACCGTCACGCGGAGCCTGGATCGCGAAGGTGACGCGCTCGGCCGGCCAGATCGACTGGGCGAGACAGATCGGCACTCCCTCCATGTCCACATCGATCTTTCTTAGACTGAGCACCGGCTGCGCCTTCGGCTGCCGCAGCAGGCGGGCCTCCTCGCCGGACGGCAGACGCGCACCGATATCCGTGCTGAGCCGTCGGTAATCGGTGATGCCGTATTCCGCCAGCGACTGCGTGATCGTGGGAAACCTCGCCCGGACTTCCGCGAAGCCCGGGAAACGGGCCGCCGGATAATAGCTGTCGGCCAGTTCTACTGGCACCCCGTCGGCCGTGGCGAGACCGCGGCGATGGATGACCAACGTGCCGGACTCCAGGCCCAATCCCTGGGCAATGGCGGCAGGTGCGGGGATCTCCTGATGGCTCAGAACCTCGCCTGCAGGCTGATAGCCCTGGGCATCCAGGTTCTGGCAAAACCGGGTGCGCTCGGAGATGCCGTATTGCAGGGCGAGGCGGTGCACGAAGGTGCCCCGCCCCTGCTCCGCCCGCACCATTCCGCGCGCCTCGAGATCCGCCAGCGCCTGGCGGACCGTATGTCGGCTGACCTCGAAACGGTGCATCAGCGCCGGTTCTGTGGGCAGCCGCTCGCCCGGCGCGAAGCGCCCGGACACGATCTCCTCGGCCAGCGCTTCGCTCACCTGGGACCAGAGGTTCCGCCTACCGACGCGGTCGAGACCGCTCATCGCTTCATCCGATCTTCTCCATCCGGAACAGCAGCTTGTCGTCCGCCGGATAGCGGATGGCGTCCACGATGCTGGGATAATAGCGGGCGTCGCGCGGCGCCGAGACGAACCCATCGTAGCCGAAGCGCTTCACCGACACAGCAAGCCCAGCCTCATGGAACGCAGCAACATAATCGTCGGGCGAGCGGTCCTGCACCGGCGCGTTGCTCTGGGATCGGATCGTGGCGCCCATGCTCGACCAGATCGGGTTGGCGGTGTGGCAGCCGGTGACCGCGTAATACACCCCGCCTTCGCGCAGGACCGCGTGCATCTGCGCAGCGTGCCCGGCCAGATCGTCCAGCAGGTAGATCACCTCATAGCTGAAGGCCAGGTCGATCAGGCCGGCCCAGGGAGAGAGGTCCGTCGTGGCCTCATAGGCCACGGGCAAGGCCCCCTTGTTCGCCTCCGCTACGCGGACGGAATCGGCTGCGATGTCGACCCCCACACCCCGGCGGAACGGTCGCAGCGCGTGGAGCAGGCGCAGAAAGCCACCGCGGTTACAGCCGAAATCCATCACTGTCCGCGTGCTCAGATCGGTTTCAGGGACGGTCGCGATGAAATGCCGCCAGTACGGGGCGTGCGCGTCGCCCATCCGGGCTTCTTTTTCGGGATCGGTATGCCAGGTATCGTAGATTTTCGCGGGATTGCCCATGGCGTCCTCATCGGGTGAGAATTCGTTCGGACGTATTCTTCATTCTTACTGGCGAATGTCCCCAAAATTCGTCCGGACGACCGGATGAATTTTTCATGACAGGGAGAGGTGCATGCGCATTGCGGCGATCGCGGATATTCATGGGAACCACCTGGCGCTGGAGGCGGTGCTGGCCGATATCGCGCGGATGGGGGTCGACCTGACGGTCAATCTGGGGGACCACCTGAGCTCGCCGCTGGAGGCGGGGAAGACGGCCGACCTGCTGCTCGCCAACGAGATGATCTCGATCCGCGGCAACCACGACCGCTGGCTGCTGGAGAAGACGCCGGACGAGATGGGGGCGTCGGACCGCTGGGCCCACGGCCAGCTCACCCAGGCGCACAAGGACTGGCTCGCCGCCCTGCCCGCGACCCGGACGGTGGAGGACCGGATCTTCCTGTGCCACGGCACGCCGGCGGACGACAACACGTACTGGCTGGAGAAGGTGCATCCCTACGCGGTGATCACCATGAACGCGATCGAGGAGATCGAGGCGGCGGCCGAGGGTGTGGAGGTTCCGCTGCTGCTCTGTGCCCATACCCATATCCCGCGGGCGGTGCGGCTGCGCGACGGACGGCTGGTGGTGAACCCGGGCAGCGTGGGCTGTCCCGGCTACAGCGACCCGACCCCGCCGATCCCGCACGTCATGCAGGCCGGCACGCCGGACGCGTCCTATGCGGTGCTGGAGGAAGCCGGCCGGGACCGCTGGTCGGTCTCCTTCCGGCAGGTGCCGTACGACAACCAGGCAATGGCCGAGATCGCCCGCGCCCGCGGCAACGCCACCTGGGCCAGCGCGCTTACCACCGGCTGGGTGCGGTAGCCGGTTTGTTCGGATAAATTAATTCCGTCATCCTGATGCAAATCAGGACCATGCTGCCGGCGTCAGTGCACCGCAGGTCCTGATTTGCATCAGGATGACGGGGGGTGGAAACGAAACGGCCCCCTCCCGTGTGGGAGAGGGCCGCAGCTCGATTGTCCGCAGGGGAGGCAGGTCTAATCGACCAGTTCCTCCACCTTGCCGTTGTCCTTGCCGCCGCCGCCCTTGCGGCCCTTGGTCTTGGTCGAATTCTCGGGCTTTTCCGGGGTCGGCTCGTCGTCGAAGTCGAAGGCCAGCTTGCCGTCGACCAGGCCGATGCGGACCACCCCGCCCTTGACCAGACGGCCGAACAGCAACTCCTCGGCCAGCGGCTTCTTGATGTGCTCCTGGATGATCCGCGAGAGCGGCCGCGCCCCGTAGAGCCGGTCGTAGCCCTTCTCGCCGAGCCAGGCACGGGCCTGGGCGCTCGCCTCGATGGTCACGCCGCGATCGGCGAGCTGGGCCTCCAGCTGGATCAGGAACTTGTCCACGACCCGGCTGATGACCTCCGGACCGAGCGCCTTGAAGCCGACGATCGCATCCAGACGGTTGCGGAACTCCGGCGTGAACATCCGGTTGATCGCTTCCGTGTCGTCGCCCTCGCGCTGCGAGCGGGCGAAGCCGATGGCCTCCTTGGCGAGGTCGGCGGCGCCCGCGTTCGTGGTCATGATCAGGATCACATTGCGGAAGTCGACGTTCTTGCCGTTGTGGTCGGTCAGCTTGCCGTGGTCCATGACCTGCAGCAGCACGTTGAACAGGTCCGGATGGGCCTTCTCGATCTCGTCGAGCAGCAGCACGCAGTGCGGATGCTGGTCGATCTGATCGGTCAGCAGGCCGCCCTGGTCGAAGCCGACATAGCCCGGAGGCGCGCCGATCAGACGGCTGACTGAATGCCGCTCCATGTACTCCGACATGTCGAAGCGGATCAGCTCCACGCCCATGATCATGGCGAGCTGGCGGGCGACCTCGGTTTTGCCGACGCCGGTCGGACCGGAGAACAGGTAGTTGCCGATCGGCTTGTCGGCGTCGCGCAGCCCGGCACGGGCCAGCTTGATCGCCGTCGACAGGGACGAGATCGCCTCGTCCTGGCCGAACACCACCGTCTTCAGGTCGCGCTCCAGGTTGGCGAGCACGGTCTTGTCGTCGGTCGACACGCTCTTCGGCGGGATGCGGGCGATCTTGGCGACGATGTCCTCGACCTCCTTCACGCCGATGGTCTTGCGGCGCTTGGACGGCGAGACCAGCATCTGCGCCGCGCCGACCTCGTCGATCACGTCGATCGCCTTATCCGGCAGCTTGCGGTCGCCGATATACTTGGCCGACAGCTCCACCGCGGTCTTCAGCGCGTCGTTGGTGTAGCGGACCTTGTGGTGCTCCTCGTAATAGGGCTTGAGGCCCTTGAGGATCTTGATCGCGTCCGGGATCGACGGCTCGTTGACGTCGATCTTCTGGAAGCGGCGCACCAGGGCGCGGTCCTTCTCGAAGTAGCTGCGGTACTCCTTGTAGGTGGTCGAGCCGATGCAGCGCAGGCCGCCCGACTGCAGGGCCGGCTTCAGCAGGTTGGAGGCGTCCATCGCCCCGCCGCTGGTCGCCCCGGCGCCGATCACCGTGTGGATCTCGTCGATGAACAGCACCGCGTGCGGGTTCTGCTCCAGCTCGTTCACCACCGCCTTGAGCCGCTCCTCGAAATCGCCGCGGTAGCGGGTGCCGGCGAGCAGCGCGCCCATGTCGAGGGAGAAGATCTGGGCGTCGATCAGCACCTCCGGCACGTCGCCGTCGACGATGCGCTTGGCCAGGCCCTCGGCGATGGCGGTCTTGCCGACGCCCGGGTCGCCCACGTAGAGCGGGTTGTTCTTGGTGCGGCGGCACAGGATCTGGATCGTGCGCTCGACCTCGTGCTCGCGGCCGATCAGCGGGTCGATCTTGCCCGAGGCGGCCTTCTTGTTGAGGTCGACGCAATACGCGTCCAGCGCCTCGTGGCCCTGCTTGTTGACCTGCTCGCCCTTGGATTCCTCGTCCGCGCCGTCGACCGAGCGCTTCGGCTCCGCCTGCTGCTGGCCGTGGACCTTGGCGATGCCGTGGCTGATGTAGCTGACCGCGTCGAACCGGGTCATCTCCTGCTCCTGCAGGAAGAACACCGCATGGCTCTCGCGCTCCGACAGCAGGGCGACCAGCACGTTAGCGCCGGTGACCTCTTCGCGGCCGGAGGACTGGACATGGATCACCGCGCGCTGAACGACGCGCTGGAACCCGGCGGTCGGCTTGGCCTCCTCGAGCGCACTGCCGACCAGGCCGTTGAGCTCGGTGTCGATGTAGGTGATCAGGTCGTCGCGCAGTTTCGTGACGTCCACACCGCACGCCTTCAGGACCGCGAGCGCGTCCTGATCATCCGTCAGCGAGAGCAGCAGGTGCTCCAGCGTGGCGTATTCGTGGCGCTTCTCGTTCGCAAGGCCGAGGGCGCGGTGCAGGCTCTCTTCGAGGTTCTTCGACAGCATGTCGTCAATCTTTCTCCAAGGTGCACTGCAAAGGATGGTGATGCTGACGCGCGAAGTCCATGACCTGAGTGACCTTGGTCTCGGCCACCTCGTAGGTGAAGACCCCGCACACCCCCACCCCACGCTGGTGTACGTGCAGCATGATGCGGGTCGCTTCTTCGCGATTCTTATTGAAGAATCTTTCCAACACGTGAACGACGAACTCCATGGGAGTGTAATCGTCATTCAGCATGATGACCTTGTACATCGACGGTTTCTTGGTCTTCGGACGCGTCTTGACGACCACGCCGGTGTTTGTGCCGTTGCCGTTTCCGCGATCGTCGTCACTCATTCTGAACCCGTGGGCGTCTGGTGATATCCCCGGCGGTCGGCGGCCCCGGCCGCCGACGGTGCGCGGCCGTGGAACCGCGCAGGCGGCGCCGCTCCCTGGAGAATATGAGATTCATCCGCCCCGGGGGAAGGGGGCGCAGCGGGACGAGGGGCAATTCGCCGGCCGGATCCGCCGGAACCCGCGGTGTCCCGCGCCGGCATCCCGACGGGAGACGCAATGCCGATGGCCGCGGGACAGGCAGCCCCGACGCAGAAAGGCCCGGGCGAACACCGCCCGGGCCTCTCACGCTCGATATTTACGGCAGGCGCGTCGCCGCGCATGCCCGCAGGATCAAGGGCCCGCAGGATCAAGTGCCTGCAGGATCAGGCCGCGACCTTCGAAATGGTGACGACGGTCTCGTCGACACGGGCCTTGATCGGCTCGATCGCCTCGTTGGCGGTCTTCACGGACATCTCGGAGAGCTTGGTGCTCTCGGCGACGAAGCTGTCGAACGACGACTTGGCGTAGTCGTTCTGCAGGTCGACGATCTCGTTCACGCTCTTCGCGCCCATCACCTTCTTGGAGAAGTCGACGCCGGCATCCACCGAGGTCTGGGTGTAGGCGAACCAGGCCTTGGAGACGTCCTCGAAGCCCTTGGTCATGATGCCGAAGGACTTGGTGAAGGCGTCGTAGTTGGCCTGCGAATAGGTGGCGAACTGGTCGTAGCCCTTGAACGCGGCGGCCGAAGCCTTCTCCATGTTCTCCTTGGCCACGGTGACGGCCTGGTCGAAATTCTTCTGGCCGGTCTCCTGGGTCAGCTTGGTCATCTTTTCCATGGTCTCCTTACCAGCGGCGACGGCTGCGTCGACCGGCGTGGCACTGCGTGCAGTGGTCTTCTTGGTGGTCATAGCTCTCTCCATTCGGTCGATGGCGCGTCGCGATCCGGATGCAGGATCCGGAATTGTGCATCGCAACATGACCGATATGTAGGGTAACCGAGCCAAGGGTCAAGGAATTTTTTGTGCACTGCACAATAAACCTTCGCACCGCACCGAAACCATAGGCAGAATAGCGCGACGCGTTGGGGAAGTCGTGAACCTGAATCAATCGGTTATGGACAGAAGCTCATGCAGCGTCTAGGGTATGGACTGTTGATTCGGTGGTCGCAGCGTCGACCCCAGTTCCGTTCGAGCCCCAGCCCAAACGGCAATGGAGTGCACGCATGCGGCGGATCGGTCCGGTCTTGGCAATACCGTTCCTCGTCCTCGGTCTGTTGGCCGGGCTGACGACGGCCCCGGCCAATGCAGCCACGAAATACGCGGCCCTCGTTCTCGACGTCGAGAGCGGCAAGGTGCTGTTCTCCCGTCATGCCGACGACAAGCGCCATCCGGCTTCGCTGACCAAGATCATGACCCTCTACATGGTCTTCGACGCGCTGGAGAAGGGCAAGCTGTCGCTGAACCAGCGCCTGACGGCCTCCGCCCGGGCCGCGGGCCAGGCCTGTTCCTGTCTCGGCCTGCGCCGCGGCGACACCATCCAGGTCAAGGACGCCATCAAGGCCCTGGTGACCAAGTCGGCGAACGACGTCGCCGTGACCGTCGCCGAGGCGATGGGCGGCACCGAGTACCGCTTCGCCGTCGCCATGACCGAGCGGGCGCGCGAACTGGGCATGACCTCTACCCGCTTCATGAACGCGTCCGGCCTGCACGACAGCCGCCAGGTGACGACGGCGCGCGACATGGCCCGGCTGGCCATCGCGATCCGGCGCGACTTCCCGAACTATTACGGCGAGTTCGCGACCCGCAGCTTCACCTACAAGGGTCGGACCTACAACAACCACAACAAGCTGCTCGGCCATTACGAAGGCACGGACGGCATCAAGACCGGCTACATCAACGCCTCCGGCTTCAACCTGGTCGCCTCGGTGGTGCGCGACGGCAGCCGGCTGATCGGCGTGGTGTTCGGCGGCGTGTCCGGCAGCAAGCGCAACGCCCATATGCGCAACATCCTGACCGACGGGTTCAAGCAGGCCGAGAAGATCCGGATCGCCTCCTTCAAGCCGCCGCTGCCGGTGTCGCGTCCGACGATCATGGCCGCCGCCATCGCGCCGACACCGTCCCAGGCGCCGCAGCTGATCGCCGCCCTGCCCACCGGCCGGGAGGACGATGTCGCCGTCCACGACAATCCCGACGAGGAGGTCGGATCGCGGGACGACACGGGTGCCTGGGGTGTGCAGGTCGGCGCCTACTCCACCGAAGTCCGGGCCCAGCGCTCGATCGCGACCGCACGCGGCCTGCTGCCGAGCCTGCTGAGCGATACCGAGGGCAAGGTCGAGCCGCTGACCAACCGGGACGTGCCGATCTACCGGGCACGCCTGATCGGCCTGCTGGAAAAGGATGCCCGCTCGGTCTGCCTCGACCTTAAGCGTCGCAAGCTGCCCTGCGTCCCGGTTCCGGCCGGCGGCTGAACGCCGCCGCCGCTTCTTTCAAAAATCCGGCACCTGGAGACCGACGGCGCGCACGGCGTCGCGGACCTGATCCTTCAGGCGTTCCAGCGAGGCCTCGGTCTGGGCCTCGCAGCGGGCCACCAGCACATCCTGGGTATTGGACGCGCGCAGCAGCCACCAGCCGTCGTCGGAGCTGACCCGAACCCCGTCGATATCGTTCACCGACACGTCGTCGCGCCCGGCAAGCGACGCCTTCACCGCCGCGATCGCCGGGAACTTGCGGTCCTCCGCGCAGGGGAAACGGATCTCCGGCGTGTTCAGCACCTCGGGCAGGTCATCCCGCCAGGCGGAGACCGGCCGATCCGACGCGGCGACCAGCGACAGCAGCCGCACCGCCGCATAGAGCGCGTCGTCGAAGCCGTAGTAGCGATCCTTGAAGAACAGGTGGCCGCTCATCTCGCCGGCCAGCAGGGCCCCGGTCTCGGCCATCTTGTTCTTGATCAGCGAATGCCCGGTCCGCCACATCAGCGGCGTGCCCCCAAGCTCGGCGAGGCGGTCGAACAGGACCTGGCTCGCCTTCACGTCGGCGATCACCGTGGCCCCCGGCCGCTCGGCCAGAACCTCGGTGGCGTAGATCGCCACGAGCTGATCGCCCCAGATCACCCGGCCGGTCTCGTCGATCACGCCGATCCGGTCCCCGTCGCCGTCGAAGGCGATGCCGAGATCGGCGCCGGCCCCGGACACCGCCGCCCGCAACCCCTCCAGCGTCTCCGGAACGGTCGGGTCGGGATGGTGGTTCGGGAAGGTGCCGTCGACCTCCGGATAGAGCACCCGGTGGCTGCCGGGAAGCGCCTCGGCCAGGGCGGTGACCACGGGTCCGGTCGCGCCGTTGCCGCAGTCCCAGACCACCGAGAGCGGCCGGCCGGGACGATGGTCCGCCAGCAGACGCGCCACATAGGCGTCGAGCACGGGGACGGACTGCAGCGATCCCTGCCCCGCGGCGAAGCCGCCGGCCGACGCGATCTCGCCCAGGCGCTGGATGTCCGGGCCGAAGAACGGCGCGGTGCCCAGCATCATCTTGAAGCCGTTGTAGTCCGGCGGATTGTGGGACCCGGTGATCATGATCCCGCCATCGGCCTTCAGGTGGTGCACGGCGAAGTACAGGGCCGGGGTCGGACAGCCGCCCACGTCCAGCACGTCGATCCCGGCGGCCCTGAGCCCCTCGATGGTCGCGGCGGCCATGTCCGGCGACGACACCCGGCCGTCGCGGCCGACCGCCACGCGGCGACCGCCGGTCTCGGCGACGATGGTGCCGAACGCCCGCCCGAGCGCGCGGGCATCGGCGGCGTGCAGCGTGCTGCCGATCACCCCGCGCACGTCGTATTCACGCAGGATGGTCGCATCGAACCTGTGGGTATCCGATCTGGTATCGGCCATCGGTCCGCGGCCTACTGGGCCGCTTCGCTGGCGGCCGCCGCCGCGCGTTCGGTGCCCCGGCCGATGCAGGTATAGGTGAAGCCGGCGGCGCGCATCGCCTGCGGGTCGTAGACGTTGCGCAGGTCGACCATCACCGGCGCCGTGAGCAGGGTCTTGGCCCGGTTGATGTCCAGCGCGCGGAACTCGTTCCACTCGGTCACGATGGCGACCGCGTCCGCCCCGTCCATCGCCTCGTAGGCGCTCTGGCAGTAGGTGATGTCGGGCAGCAGCTTCGCCGCCTCGTCCATCCCCTCCGGGTCGTAGCCGCGCACCGTGGCGCCCGCCTTGATCAGCTCCGGCACGATGTCGAGCGACGGGCTGTCGCGCATGTCGTCGGTGTTCGGCTTGAAGGTCAGGCCGAGCAGGGCGACGGTCTTGCCGGCCACCGATCCGCCGCAGGCATCCACGATGCGCTCGGCCATGGCCTTCTTGCGGCGGTCGTTGACATCGACCACGGTCTCGATGATCCGCAGGGGCGAGCCGTAGTCCTGGGCGGTCTTGACCAGCGCCAGGGTGTCCTTCGGGAAGCACGAGCCCCCGTATCCGGGGCCGGGGTGCAGGAACTTGCGCCCGATCCGGCCGTCGAGACCGATCCCCTTGGCCACGTCGTGGACGTCGGCCCCGACCCGCTCGCACAGGTCGGCGATCTCATTGATGAAGGTGATCTTGGTCGCCAGGAAGGTGTTGGCGGCGTACTTGATCATCTCGCTCGTCTCCAGCTCGGTGAAGACGATCGGGGTCTCGATCAGGAACAGCGGCCGGTAGAGCTGGCGCATGACCTCGCGCGAACGGTCGCTGCCGGCGCCGATCACCACCCGGTCCGGGCGCATGAAGTCGTTGATCGCCGCACCTTCGCGCAGGAACTCCGGATTGGAGCAGACGTCGAAGTCGCCGTCCGGCCGGCGCTCGCGTATGATGCGCTCAACCTCCCGGCCGGTGCCGACGGGCACGGTCGACTTGGTCACCACCACCGTATAGCCGTCCATGTTGTCGGCGATCTCGGCCGCGGCGGCATAGACGTAGCTGAGGTCGGCATGACCGTCGCCGCGCCGGCTCGGCGTGCCGACGGCGATGAACACCGCGTCGCAGCCCTTCATCCCCTCGGCGAGGTCGGTGGTGAAGGACAGCCTGCCGGCCTTGACGTTGTTGGCGACGAGGTCGTCCAGGCCGGGTTCGAAGATGGGGATCTCGCCGGCCTTCAGCCGCCGGATCTTGTCCGCGTCCTTGTCGACGCAGACCACGTCCACGCCGAACTCGGAAAAGCATGCGCCGGTGACAAGGCCGACATAGCCCGTGCCGATCATCGCGATGCGCATCGAAGTCTCCCTGTCCCCGGGCCCGACGCCGCCGCCGGACCCTCCGCAAGCATGTTAGCAGACGCTAGATGTACTCTTTGAGGAACGTCTTGATGTCGTCGCGCATATCGTCGCGCGCCAGGGCGAAGGCCAGGTTCGCCTCCAGGAAGCCGACCTTGTTGCCGCAGTCGAACCGCTTGCCGTCGAACAGCACGCCGTTGAACGGCTGCAGGCCGAGCTGCCGGGCCATCGCGTCGGTGAGCTGGATCTCGCCGCCGGCCCCCTTCTCCATGCGGCCCAGGTCCTCGAACACCTTCGGCTGCAGGATGTAGCGGCCGATGACGGCGTAGTTCGACGGCGCCTCTTCCGGCTTCGGCTTCTCCACCATGCCCCGGACCTCGACCAGGTTGCCGGTGACCTCGCCCGGAGTGACGACGCCATAGGCGGAGATCGCCTCGCGCTCGACCTCCATCAGGGCGACCATGTTGCCGCCGACCTCGTTATAGGCCTCGATCATCTGCTTCAGGCAGCCGGGCTCCGACAGGATCAGGTCGTCGGCGAGCAGGACGGCTACCGGCTCGGAGCCGACGAAGTTGCGGCCGCACCACACCGCGTGGCCCAGGCCGAGCGGCTCCTGCTGGCGGGTGAACGCCGTGCTGCCCGGTGCCGGTATGGTGGCGCTGAGGAGCTTGAGCGCGTCGTTCTTCTGGCGCGAGGTCAGCATGTCCTCGAGCTCATAAGCGACGTCGAAATGGTCCTCGATGGCGCTCTTGCCGCGCCCCGTCACGAAGATCAGTTCCTCGATGCCGGCCTCGCGCGCCTCCTCGACCGCGTATTGGATCAGCGGCTTGTCGACAACGGTGAGCATCTCCTTCGGCATGGACTTGGTCGCCGGCAGGAAGCGGGTACCGAGGCCACCGACAGGGAATATGGCCTTGCGGACGGGTACAGGCATCGTCTCCTCACTATCGGGATATCTGTTAGACGGGATGTGCCTATGAGTTGGGGGGTTATCGCGCAATGCCAAGGTCTCGCGCAAGCGCGGCCCTGTGAACGCTCTATGAACCCGGGCGCAGCAGCACGTCCTTGGCGAGGTTGATCTGGGTCGCCAGCCAGGAAGACCCGCCGTGGTCCGGGTGATTGGCCAGCATCAGCCGCCGGTGCGCCTCGCGGATTTCCTTGTCGTCCGCATCGACATCGACCCCGAGGATCTCGCGCGCCCGGGCGACGCTCATCCCCGACTCGTCGCCGGCCCCGGACGGCGCCTCCTCCTGACCCTCGGCCTCGGCCTGCGGCCCCATGCGGTCGAGCCAGGCGTCGAAGACCTGGCGGGACTCGGTGTCGCCATCCAGCTCATCCGCCAGCGCGGACAGTTCCTGGGGCGAGAGGTCCGACAGCCACCGGCCGGCGAACGGGCCCTGCAGCACCTCTCCGTCCATCGCGCCGGTGTCGTGGTCGAGGGTCATGGCGAGCCAGCGCGTGCGCACGCCGCTGCTCTGCCCCGGAGTCGGACCGCGCGCCGCCTTGGCCGCATTGCGCAGCGCCTGCCAGATGCGCCGGCCGCGGAACAGGAACAGCAGGAGCGGTGGCAGGACCGCCGCCATCCCCTGGAAACCGCCGCGAAACAGGATGAACATGGCGAAGGCGACGACCAGAACGATGCCGAGCCATTTCGCCGCCCGCAGGATATGGCGCGGCTCGGCGTTCAGCAGCCATCGCCCCATCAGGGCGATCCCGACGATCACGCAGAGGGCCAGAACCACATACGGCACGGCTCAGCCTCCGACCTGGCTGGTCAGCAGCCGGACCGCCTCGCCCCGGCCCTTGCCGTAGCTCAGCAGGGCCTGCCGGCCGCCGGCGGCATAGACCGCAACCGCCGCCAGAAGCTCCTTCAGCCGGTCGGCGCTGGACAGATCGAACGGACAGTAGGCCCCGCGGGTCAGCGTGGCGATCTGCCGGAACGCCCGCTCGACGATCGGATTGCCGCCCTCGTGGAAGGTGAACACCGGCACGCCGAGCACGCCCAGTTCGCCCGCCGCGTGACAGACCGCGTCGATATCCTCCTCGAACGCATCGCCGACGAAGACCAGGGCGCCGACCTTCTCGCGCCGGGTCTCCTTGATCGCGTGCTTGAGGATCTTGCCGATCTGGGTCTGACCGCCGAGGCAGCGCACGCCGGTCATCACCTTGCCCAGGGCGGCGGGGTCGGAATGCCACTTCGACGCCTTGCACTCGCCGAAGCCGCGATAGAACACGAGCTGCACGTCGAGCCCGCCCAGCGCGGCGGTCTGGTGGAACATCTCCGCCTGGATATGGCAGGCCCGGTCCCAGGTCGGCTCCCGGCTGGCCGTGGCGTCAAGCGCGAAGACCAGCCGGCCGCGGCGCCCCGTCGGGGACTGTTGCGGCATCGACCGTACGGTGGACAGGAAGGCGTCGATCTCCGAGCGGGTGGAGATCTCGCCGCCGGCTGGGCCGGTCTCGGTCGGCAGTTTGCGGTCGCGGTCTTCCCTGGTACCCATCACAAGCCCGTTTCGCCATCCCGGTCGCGGCCCGTGCGGACCGCGCGTTCCCTAGCAGGGATCGTCCCCTTAAGATCGGTGCTCCGGCGTCCGATGCCAACACTTTAGAGCCAAGTACGCGGCGACCGGGGAGAGGAAACAATGCAGGACGGGGCAGACCTCCCGGACTTCACGATCCGGGCGATGGCGGCGGCCGATGCCGACCGGGTCATCGCCATGATCGCCGCCCTGTCCGCCCATGAGGGCGCGCCGCCGCCCCCGTTGGATGCCGCGACGCTCATCCGCTGGTCGCTCGGGGCGGACGCCCGGTTCTCCGCCCTGGTGGCGGAACGGCGCGGCAAGGCGGTGGGCTACGCCCTGTTCCACGAGAGCTTCCATATCGGCCGGGCCCGACCGGGCAGCGTGCTCATGGACCTGTTCGTCGACCGGGGACACCGGCGCCGGGGCATCGCCCGGGCTCTGCTCGCCGCGGTGGCCCGCGCCACTCAGGCACGGGAGGGCGACTGGGTGACCTGGCAGGCCCATCCGCGGAACGTCGAGGCGCTGGCCTTCTACGAGGCGATCGGCGCCCGGCGCTTCGCCGCCGCGGATTTCGAGCTGGCCGACGGGGCAATGGCACGGCTCACTCTCCCATAGCGGGAAAAATCACTCATCAAAATTAGAATATCGGGATACTCTTGCCCGTTGATACGGTTGCAGGGAGGCACCGATGGCGTCCGAGATCAGTGCAGGCAGCGTCCTGTGGCAGTGCATCCGCTATACCCGCTTCAACCTGCTGGTCATCGCCATCGGCGCCTTCTTCCTGATCGGCGCCGGCCAGGGGGCCGACATCGTGCTCGGCCTGTCGCGCGGACTCCCGCAGGAGGTCGGCCTGTTCTATTTCGGGGTGAGCCTCTGGGCCTGGCAGAGCTGGTTCTGGGCACGCTACATCCTGATCACCCGCCGGCTCGACCGGCGCCGGGGCGTGGCCGAGACGACACCGGAGCAGACGCCCGCCGTCGCGCAATCCGCCGTCACGCAGTCCGCCGCCGCCCGCTCCGTCGTGTCCTGGTATCCGCGCGTTCTGGGGCTGATCGCCTATCTGTGCGCGATCTCGATCCTGGCGACCACACACGGGATCTCCAACTGGCTGACCCTGAGCGCGGTCGGCCTGGCGGCGGCGTACCTGCTGGCGGTCTGGAAGCGCACCGCCATCGGCAAGCCGCGGCACCAGACCGGGGCCAACTGGAAAGGCCGGGGAACGCTGGGTCTGATCGTTCCCGTGACGGTGGGCATCTCGCTGATCACCGCCGCCGTCAGCGGCCTGTTCGCGCTGACCGATCCGGTCGCCTACGGCTTCACCGTGGGATCGGCGCCGGTGCTGTTCCTGGCGCTCGCCTCGATCCTGCCGATCGGCTCGCTGCTGGTGCACATCACCCAGGCCCACGGCTTTCCGATCGTGACGATCCTCGCGGTGGTCGCGGTGGTCAGCGCGTTCTGGGTCGAGAACCACGAGGTGCGCGGCATCGGGGTCGACCGGCTCGAGCGGCCGGAGATCTGGCAGGTGATGACCGCCTTCGAGGACCGGTTCGAGGGCGACCGCGACACCATCGTTCCCGCCGTCTTCGTCGCCACCGCCGGCGGCGGCATCCGCGCGGCCTACTGGACGGCCCGCGTGCTGAGCGAGGCGGAACGGGCGCTGCGGGACAGCGGCCATGCCCGGCCGCTGTCCGATCACCTGGTGGCGATCAGCGGGGTCTCCGGCGGCAGCGTCGGCAGCGCCTTCTACACCGCGGCCCTGGCCGATCTCGGCGCGGAGGCGGACAAGTGGCCGGCACTGGACGCCGCGATGACCCACGACTTTCTCGGCCCCGCCCTCACCGGCCTGATGGTGCAGGACCTGATGCAGTCGGCGGTGCCCTGGCGGATGTTCGAGGGACGCGGCGCCATCCTGGAACAGGCCTTCGAGCGCGCCTGGGCCGGCCAGGCGCCGGACGGCATCGGCAGCCTCGCCCGGCCGCTGCAGGAGGTGGGCGCGATCCGCGGGCGCTGGTTTCCCCGGCTGCTGCTGAACGGCACCAACACCGTCACCGGACAGCGCATGATCGCCGGCACGCTCCTGCTGCACGACAGCGGCGGCGAGCAGGTGATCGTCAATGCGCTGGACCAGCACGCCTTCCTGTTCCCGGCGGGTGACGGCAGACCGGCAAGCGACCTGCGTCTCAGCACGGCGGCCCATAACAGCGCACGGTTTCCCGTCGTCAGCCCCGGGGGCGTGCTGAACAACGGCGGCAGCGCGGTGGTGGACGGCGGCTATTTCGAGAATTTCGGCGCGGCGACCCTGTTCGACCTGCTGACCTACATCAAGATGCGCCGGCGCGGCCCGGAGCGGCCGAACCGGATCCTGAAGCCGATCATCCTGCAGATCTCCAGCGACCCCGCACTCGGCCGCCAGCTCTCGGAGAACGCCCCGCCGACCGAGATCAGTGGCGCGCTGTTCACCCTGTTCGGCCAGCCGTTCCACAACCGGCTCTGGTCGCTGATCGGCGCCCCGGTCGGCGGCGTCCTGTCGCCGCGCGGCGCCCGGGGCGTGCTTGCCGCCCAGCATCTGAGGCTATGGGACCTGGATATCGGCCTGGGCGACGACCGGGCGCGGATCGTCGATCCGGTCTGGCTGCATTTCCGCATGGACCTGCCGGACCGGCGGGTGGCCGGGTGCGAGGAGACGATCGAGACCGAGCCGCCCCTGGGCTGGGTGCTGTCGGCGGATGCGCGGGCCTCGATCAACGAGATGATCCGCTGCGTCGCGCATAACGGGGAGGAACTGAAACGGCTGGTGGCGGCGATCCGCGATCCCGGCGGTCGGCTCAGCCGGTCTGACGGGCCCGCGGCCGGCGTTCGGGAAGCTGGAGCGCATTGATCAGCGCCCGTACTTCCTGGCGCGCGGCGACGTGGGACATGCGCGGCCGGGCGGCGTCGGGCCGGGCCTTGTCGTCGAACATGTCCAGCATGGTCAGCCCCTGCAGGAACAGCTCGCGGAAGATCACGCGCTCGCTGAAGCCAGGCGCGATGCGGAAGCCGATGCGGCGCGCCAGGCGCTGCAGCACGTCGGCCATTTCCTTCTTGTTGTTGGCTTCCAGGGTGGAGAGCCGGTTGCGCATGACGATCCAGTCGATCGAGCCGCCGTCGCGCTGGGCCCGGGCCTTGCGCTGGTCCCAGACCATCTCGGCATACACGCTGGGCCGCGCCATCTCGCCGGTCTGGCCGTCCACATGGGCGACCACGTCCAGGTCGATGAAGCTGTCGTTCACCGGCGTGACCAGGGTGTCGGCATAGGAATGGGCGACCCGGGCGAGGTAGCTGTCGGTTCCGGCACAGTCGATGACCACGTAGTCGACCAGACCGCGCAGCTTCTCCAGGATCGCCTCGAACCGCATCCGGTCCTCGGCCCGCGCCTCGTCGCGCACCGGCTTGTCGGACGGGGCGAGGAAGAAGTGCCGCGGCATCGGCAGCTTGCGCTTTTCGCGCTGGATCGTGGTCGCCCGGTTCGACAGGTAGCGGGTCAGGGTCCACTGACGGGCGTCGAGGTCGATGGTGCCGACCGCGAAGCCGAGGCGCAGCAAGGCGACGGTCAGGTGCATGGACGTGGTGGACTTGCCGGAGCCGCCCTTCTCGCAACCGACGACGATGACATGCGCCGGTTCGCCCGGCAGGGCGTCGTTGGCGGGGGTCGAGTCTACGGCTGTATCGGCCACGGCGATTTTATTCCATGCGATTTCATCACCATGACTCGTTACAGGCGGAACGGGTTCGGCGCAAGCGCAGGCTGCGGGGGAGTGGGGTGCAACGACAGCCCTGGAACGTCTTTCCGGGACTTGCGCTGGGATCTGGAAGAGCAGCCGGCTGGAGCGCGGAATCTGATTCTGCGGCGCTCCGGTGAGCGGACCCGGGAGACGGGTAGGGAGCGGCAGGCAGTGCCGGATCTCCAGTTCGCCCCCCCTTTCCATCCCGCTTCCCGGCCCTGTGCCGGGACCCAGGACCAAGGCCGCTGGAACGTCTGGAAAATTTCTTCGGCGCTCCCGCGAGCGTTGCCCTGGACCCCGGCGCGAGGCCGGGGAGATGAAAACGGGAAGCTGGGTAAGAGCCCCTACGCCTTCCGCACCCACACCGCCGTGTCGTGGAACACCGCCCCGCCCATCGGCGGCGGGCTGTCGGCGGAGGTCAGCAGGTTGATGCCCACGCCCTCCTCGTAGGCCGCGTTCGGCCAGACCGATTCGACGATCACCGTGCCGATCTGCACCCCGTCGAACAGCTTCGCATGCAGCACGACCGAGCCCTGCTCGTTGCCAAGCCGCACCCGCGCGCCGTCGGCCACGCCGAGCTCCGCCGCCGCGTCGGGGTGCAGCATCACGGTCGGCCGGCCCTCGCGCTTTTTGCTGGTCGCCGTCTCGGTGAAGGAGGTGTTCAGGTAGTTGCGCGCCGGCGCCGTCACCATGCGGAACGGCTTCTCCGCGGTGGCGCGATCGACGATGTCCACATGGTCGGGCAGTCCTTCAATGCCGGCCCCGCTCGTCCCCAGGGCCGACCAGTCGGCGCGGAATCGGAACTTTCCCGAGGGCGTCGGAAAGCCGTTCTCGAACCGCCGCTCCGCCTCGTCCGTCGGGCCGACATCGAGCCAGCGCCGCTCGACCATCTCGGCGAAACCCGGATAGCCGGATTTCCTCAGCGTCGCGTCGAGCAGCTCCGCCTCGGTCATGTGGCAGGACGGGTGCTCGCCGCCGAGCTTCAGGATCAGCTCGTTCAGCAGCCGGTGGTTGCTGCGACACTCGCCCGGCGCGTCGATCACCGCGTCGTGGACTTCCAGATGCGGGTGGCCGCCCGCGGTGTAGAGATCGGCATGCTCCAGGAAGGTGGTGGCGGGCAGCACCACGTCGGCGTGGCGGGCGGTCTCGGTGAGGAACTGCTCGTGCACGGCGACGAACAGGTCGTCGCGGTTGAAGCCCTTCAGTACCCGGCCGCTGTCGGGCGCGACGGCGGCGGGGTTGGTGTTCTGGATCAGCATGGCGGCGACCGGCGGGCCCTGGCGCACCACCTCATCCTCGCCGGTCAGCACCGGGCCGATCCGCGACATGTCGAGCACCCGAACCGACGGGTCGAGCCGGTCAGTCGCCTCGATCAGCGACTTGTCGATCTTGTAGTACCCGTCGACCTTCCACAGCGCGCCGCCGCCCTCGACCTGCCATTTGCCGGCGACCGTGGGCAGGCAGGCGACCGCATGGACCTGCATCGGCCCGTTGCGCGAGCGCGCGAAGCCGTAGCCGACCCGGATATAGGCCCGCCGGGTCTCGCCGTAGCGTTTGGCCAGCGCCTCGATCTGGGTGGCAGGCACGCCGCTGATCGCCTCCGCCCACCCGGGCGTGCGGGGCTTCAGATGGTCTTCCAACTCGGCCACGTTCTCGGCGAAGCGCGCCATATAGGCCCGGTCGGCATGGCCGTCGCGGAACAGCACATGCATCATCGCCGCCGCCACCGCGCCGTCGGTGCCCGGCCGCACCATCACGTGCTCGTCGGCCGCCTCGGCGGTGGGGGTGCGGTAGGGGTCGACCACGACGAAATGGGCGCCGCGCTCTTTCCTGGCGCGGGCGACATGGGTCATCACGTTGACCTGGGTGGAGACCGGATTGCCGCCCCACATGATGATCAGGTCCGACTGGGCCATTTCGCGCGGATCGGTGCCCTTCACGTCGCCCATCCCGGCGATCCAGCCGGCCCGCACGACCGTGGTGCAGATGTTGGCGTCCTGGCGCGAATAGCCCATGACGTTGCGCAGGCGGTTGATGCCGTCGCGGTTCACCAGGCCCATGGTTCCGGCGAAATAGTACGGCCAGACGCTCTCCGCCCCATGCTTCGCGGTCGCCTCGGCGAAGGCGCCAGCGACCCGATCCAAGGCCTCGTCCCAGGAGATCTCGCGGAACTGGGTGGAGCCCTTCGGCCCGGTGCGCAGCAGCGGCTTCATCAGCCGGTCCGGGTGGTGCACCCGCTCGGCATAGCGCGCGACCTTGGCGCAGATCACCCCGGCCGTGTAGTCGTTCGCCGCCGCCCCACGGATGCGGCCGATGGTCGAACGGTCGATCCGCTCCACCTCCAGGGCGCAGGCGCTGGGGCAGTCATGCGGACAGACGGAGGCAACGGTTTCGAGCGGCATGGGGGGAGCGTAGACCCGCCGCCGCGACGCGTCACCCCGTCACGATCAGACGGTGGGGGCGGGCACGTCACCCAGATAGATCCCCAGCCCCAGGGCCGTGCGCACGACGATGTCGTCGGCGGAGACCGGGCGCTTGTTGGACACCACGTCCTCGATGGACACATCGCCCACGCCCCGGTTGCGCCAGACCGCGACCCGGCCGGTCTTGCCCTTGGCCATCAGGTCGACCGCGTGGACGCCCAGCGCGCTCGCCAGCACCCGGTCGGCGGCGTTCGGCTCGGCCCCGCGCTGAACGTGGCCCAGGGTCGTGACGCGCACATCGGCGCCGATCCGCTTCTCCAGCTCGTCGCCGATCCACTCGCCGATGCCGCCATAGCGCTCGCCGCCGCCCGGACGCGGGCGCATGGCCTGGGTCCCGTCGGATTTCGGCGTCGCCTCGGCCACCACGATCAGCGAGAAGCGGCGGCCGTGATGGCCGACGGTCTGGATCGCGTCGACGACCCCCTCCATGGAGTAGCCGAATTCCGGGATCAGGCAGACATCCGCCCCGCCGGCGACGGCCGCATGGGTGGCGATATGGCCGGCGTCGCGGCCCATGACCTCCAGGATCATCACCCGGTTATGGCTCTGCGCCGTCGGGTGCAGCCGGTCCAGCGCCTCCACCGCCACTGTCACGGCGGTGTCGAAGCCGATCGTGGTGTCGGTGCCGTACACGTCGTTGTCGATGGTCTTCGGAATGCCGATGAAGGGCAGGTCGGCGCGCTGCATGATCTTGTCCATGATCTGCATGCTGCCGTCGCCGCCGATGCCGATCAGCCCGTCGATGCCGAGATCCTTCAGACCGGTGACGATCTCTTCGGAGCGGTCGACCGGGCCGTGCGGCGAGGGGAAGGCGAAGGGATCGCCGGTGCTCACGCTGCCCAGCATCGTGCCGGCGCGGCGCAGCAGATGGCCGTCGAACTTCGAGGGGTCGAGCGGATGCACCCGCATCGGCCGCTCCATGACGCCGCGGGTGCCGTCCTCGATGCCGATCACCTCCCAGCCGTAGATCGTGCTGGCATGGAGCACGACCGCGCGGATCGCAGCGTTCAGGCCGGCGCAGTCGCCGCCGCTCGTCAGTACCGCAATCCGTTTGCCCATGCTTTTCCCTCGCTCCATCCGTCGGTGCCTTGGCCCGCGGCGCCGGCCCGTGCCATGCTCCCGTCCAACACTAGAGAGCCGAGCCCGCCGCATGACCGATCTGAAGATCGTCGACTCCCACCATCATCTCTGGGACCTTGGAGCGAACTATTACCCCTGGCTCAGTGACCGGCCGGAACCGCATTTCTTCCTCGGGGACTACAGTGCGTTGAAACGCAACTATCTTCCAGAGGACTACAAGCGAGATGCGGCCGGTTTCGACATCGTCAAGACCGTGCACTGCGAAGCCGAATGGGACCGGGACAACCAGGTCGCCGAGACCGAGTGGCTGACCGCCCTGGCCGGGCGGGCCGGCATGCCGAACGCCATCGTCGGCCATGTCTGGCTCGATGATCCCGAGCTGGACGCCAAGCTGGAGGGCCACTGCCGCTCGCCGCTGATGCGCGGGATCCGCTCCAAGCCGATGACCTCCGCCGCCATCGACGCGCCGCGCCCGGACGGCCCGCGCAGCCTCGCCGACCCGGCCTGGCGACGCGGCTACGCGGCGCTGGGGCGCTACGGGCTCAGCTACGACCTGCGGGTGCCGTTCTGGCACCTGGGCGAGGCGGCCGAGCTGATCGAACGGCATCCGGAGATCCCGGTGGTGGTGAACCATACCGGCTTTCCCTGGGACCGCTCGCCGGAGGGCCTCGCCGCCTGGCGGGCCGAGATGAAGCGCATCGCCCGCATCCCCTGGGTCCATCTGAAGCTCTCGGAGCTCGGCCTGAAGCACGCGCCCTGGAGCGTGGAGAGCAACCGGGGGGTGGTGCTGGAGGCGCTGGAGATCTTCGGGCCGGAGCGTTGCATGTGGGCCTCCAACTTCCCGCCGGCCAGCCTGCGCATCGGGTTCCGCGACCAGCTGGAGGGCTTTCTCGACATGCTGTCCGGCCTGACCCGGCCGGAACTTGAGGCGGTGTTCCACGATACCGCCACCCGCTTCTACCGTCTGTGACCGACCTAGTGATTGCCACAAGCCTTTGGGGGACGCCCGCGTGACCGAGTTCAATGAGACCTTCCGATCCGCCGTCCCGCCCTGGGAATGCGACATCGTCGAGCATTTCACGGTGGCCTATTACTACGAGAAGTTCCGCGCCGCCGGCGACCGCGCTCTGCTCGGCCTCGGCGTGCTGGCGAAGGAGGCGCGGACCACCTCCTGCTACACCCGCTACAAGAAGGAACTGCGCGCCGGCGATACCTACCGCATCGTCTCCGCGCCGATCCGCGCCACCGGTAGCGATACCGGCAACGGCTGGGGCGGCGGGCTCACCATCGGCCACAAGCTGATCGACATGGAGGAGGACGTGGTCGCCGCGACCACCGAACAGACCTTCGCCCTGGACAGCCCGGTCTCCCTCGACGGCTATGCCGAGTGGGACGGCGATGCCCGCGAGGCCCGGCCGGCGGTCGCAGATGGCGCCACCTGGGTCCCGGCCGCGACCGACGTGGTGCTGCCAAAGGATGTGGACGCGGCCGGCAGGCTGACCCTGGACGCCATGGTCCACCGCTTCACCTCTGCCGGCGGACACCTGCTGAACGCCATCGGCTGGACCGCGTCGCATATGCGCGACAACCGGGTCGGCTACTCGACCTTCGAGTTCCAGATGACGCTCGGCGCCCTGCCCTGGGTCGGGGTGCCGCTGGACACCGAATCCACCATCGGCGCCATCGGCCGCTCCTCCATGCGCATGGTGCACCGGATGATCCGGGCCGATACCGGCGACATGGTGGCCGAGTTGTCCCAGTTCGGCGTCCATCTCGACATGAACGCCCGCCGCCCTTCCTCGATCCCGACCGAGATCGCCGAGGCCGCCCGCGCCCTGGGCGGCGAGTGACCATGACGGCGATGCCCGAGATTCGCGAGGGCGGGCTGGACCTGGCCGAGGTCCATGCCCTGCTGCAGACCCATCTGGACACCATGGCGGTGCACTCGCCGCCGGAGAGCCGCCACGCCCTGGACCTAAGCGGGCTGCAGGTGGTGGAGGTGACGTTCTGGACGGTCTGGGAGGGCGATGCCCTGATCGGCTGCGGCGCGCTGAAAGAGCTGTCGGGCGAGCACGGCGAGATCAAGTCGATGCACACCGCCGCCGCCCATCGCGGCAAGGGCGTGGCCGGTCGGATCGTCGAGCACGCGGTCGCGACGGCGAAGGCGCGGGGCTACAAGCGGCTGAGCCTGGAGACCGGCTCCCCCGACGGGTTCGCCGCGGCCCGGGCGCTGTACGCTCGGTACGGGTTCACCTATTGCGGCCCGTTCGGCGACTACAAGGAGGATCCCTACAGCGTGTTCATGACGTTGGAACTGCAGTAGGCGCTCCCCACTTCTCTCTCCCTCCCCTCCTCTCACTCCCCGGATTTATTCCGGGGTGAGGCATACCGCATGCGCGTTGCGTCCAATGTTCGCGAGAGTTCCGGCCTCGCCCCGGAATAAATCCGGGGAGTGAGAGGAGGGGCGGTGTTCCAAGCCTATTCCTCGACCACCACCCGGTTCACCCGCTCGCGCCAGACCAGGACGATCGCGCCGGTGACGATCAGCGCCGCCCCGAGAATGGAGAGCGGCACCGGGATCACCCCGAACACCGCCGCGTCGTACAGGGCGGCAAACACCAGCGTGGCGTAGAAGAACGGGATCACATAGCTCGCATCGGCCCGCTTCATCGCCTGGATGAACAGGCTCTGGGCCGTCACCATGGTGAAGCCGATGGCGGCCAGCACCATCCACTGCTCCGGCGTCGGCCACTGCCAGACTGTCAGCGCCACGCAGAGCGCCACCGTCGCGCCGATGGAGTTGTTCACGAACAGGATGCGGACCGGCGGCTCGCCGCCACCGTCGGCCTTGCCGGCGAGCTGCTTGACGAAGATCACCTCGAACGCGCCGAACACCGCCGCCCCCAGCGCGATCAGTGCCGCCGGCTGAAACGCCGCCATGCCCGGCCGGATCAGCACCAATGCGCCGAGCACGGCCAGTGCCGCCGCCCCCCAGCGCCACGGCCCGACCCGCTCGCCCAGCAGCGGGATCGCCAGCACCATGGCGATCAGCGGGTTGAGGAAGGAGATCGCCGTCGCGTCGCCCAGCGGCATCAGGGCGGCGGCGGTGAAGATGCAGGTCACCGTCGCCCAGCCGGAGACCGAGCGGTAGACATGCAGCCGCCACTTGGTGCCCTCGAAACCGGGCCGCATCACCAGGATCACCGGCACCAGCGCCATCCAGGCGAACAGGAAGCGCCCGGCGCTGACCATGAAGCCCGGCAGCGGATCGCCCAGCAGGTCCTGGCCCAGCACCTTGGCCATCAGCGTGGTGGCGGCCACCAGCGAGGCGGCCCCGGTCATGAACAGGGCGGCGACCGTGAGCCGCCGGCGATCGGCCGCCGGATCGCGGGAGAGGTCAGACGGCACCCTTGTCCCTTTCGGCCGCGATCTCGTCCTCGGACAGGCCGAGGATCTCCGTCAGCACCTCGTCGGTATGCTGGCCCAGGGTCGGCGGCGCGTAGCGGTAGCGCACCGGCGTGCCGGACAGCTTCACCGGGTTGGCGATCAGCGGCACCGTCCCCTCGCCGGCCAGCGGATGGGGCAGATCGATGCGCATGCCCCGCGCCTGCACCTGCGGATCGGCGAAGGCGCGGTCGATGGTGTTCACCGGCCCGCACGGCACCTTGGCCGCCTCCAGCGCCGCCACCCACTCGTCGGTGGTCTTGGTCATCATATACTCGGGCATGGCGGCATAGAGCGCCACCCGGTTCTTCAGCCGCAGCGGGTTGGTGGCGTAGTCGGGATTGTTCTTCAGCACATCGGCGCCGGCAACATCGCACCAGCCCTGGAACTGCCGGTCGTTGCCGCAGGCCAGGATCACGTGGCCGTCGGCGGTGGGAAACACCTTGTAGGGCACGATGTTCGGGTGCTCGTTGCCCAGCGGCTTCGGCACCTCGCCGGAGACCAGGTAGTTGGTCCCCTCGTTGACCAGCCAGGCGACCTGGGTGTCGAGCAGGCAGACATCGATGTGCTGACCCTCGCCGGTGCGGTCGCGGTGGCGCAGGGCGGCCAGGATATTGGTGGCGGCGTACATCCCGCACATCACGTCGGCGATGCCGACCCCGACTTTGACCGGCTCCACCCCCGGCGTGCCGGTGACCGACATGATCCCGCCCATGCCCTGGGCCAGGAAGTCGTAGCCGGCCCGCTCGGCATAGGGGCCGGTCTGTCCGAAGCCGGTGACCGAGCAGTAGACCAGCCCCGGGAACTCGTCCTTGAGCTGCTCGTAGCCGAGACCGAGTTTGGCGAGAGAGCCGACCTTGAAGTTCTCCACCAGGACGTCGCATTCCGCCAGAAGCCGCTTCGCCAGCGCGATGCCGTCCTCGCTCGCGAGATCGATGGTGATCGAGCGCTTGGACCGGTTGGCGCAGAGGTAATAGGCGCTCTCCGACGTGTCCTCGCCGTCCGCCCCCTTCACATAGGGCGGTCCCCATTTGCGGGTGTCGTCGCCCTGGCCCGGCCGTTCGATCTTGATCACATCCGCCCCGAGATCGCCGAGCAGCTGGGTGGCGGTCGGGCCGGCAAGGATGCGCGTCAGATCGAAGATGCGCACGCCGTCGAGCGGTAGGGCGGACATTGGTGGCCTCGTATGCGGGTCAGGGGAAAAGTCAGCGCGTGAGAGGACGCAGGGCGTCAGCGCGTCAGGGGACGCAAAGCGTCCTGGCTCGGCTTGCTGGTGACGATGGACTCCACGGTGTCGTAGGCGTCGGACCAGGCAGCCAGCGTCGGGTAGGTCTTCCGCCAGTCCGGGACCAGCTCGTAGAACTCCATCATGCCGATGCCAGCGACGATGCACAGAGTGTCGAAGCTGATCGGCGGCGCGCCTTCCGGCACGGTCAGGGTCTTGTTCAGATGGGCCAAGCCGCGGCGGACCTGGATATCGGCCACGTCGAGCATGAACTTGGAGCGGTCGGCCTCCTGCCGACGCGTCTCGCGCGACCAGACGGTGACCACGTCGAGAAAGGCGAGCGACTGGGCCTCGGCCGCCACGGCCTGCCAGTCGCCGTAGGGAGCGACGGTCCGCTTGCCGGACTTCTCGTCGAGATAGGCGCAGATATGCCGGGCCTCGGACAGGACCAGATCGCCATCCTGCAGCAGCGGCACCCGGCCGAGCGGCGAGATCGCGATGACCGGGCTGTCGGGGGTGCGCAGGCCGACCCAGTCGAGCTCCAGCGCCTCGCCGATCCCATTCTCGATCGCGGTGATCCGGCAGATCCGGGCATAGGGCGAATTCGGGGTGTAGTAGAGCTTCATGGCGGCGGCCTCCCGGACGGTTCTCGTTGCGGCGGCCACCCTACAGCAGGGCGCGCCCGGAGGGAGGGCACAGATTTGAACAGGCCGCGGACGGGTCCGTGCGCCGATCCTGATTTGCATCAGGATGACGGAAGGCGGTGGGTGACGTTCTCGTTCAGCATTCCCCGTCATCCCGGGAGCCCCCGTCCCGGATTTAATCCGGGATTGATCCGGGGGCTGCCCGGGACCCAGTTCCCGGCATCCCTCCTGGGTCCCGGCCCAGGCCCGGGTCAGGCCCGGTCTTGTCCGGGATGACGGTTAAGGTTTGAGAGAAACAAAGTATCCCGACGTCCTGACGCAAGTCAGGACCAAGCCGTTGGCCCCGCCTGTCCAGAAATCGGACCGGCCTACGCCACCCGGTCGCCCTTCTTCACCTGCACCGTCCGGTTATCGACCGCCGGCAGCATCTTCGCCGGATCTCGGGTGACCACCACGTCGAGCACCGTCGGCCGCCCCTTTTCCGCCAGCGCCCTGGCCAGCGCCGGAGCGATCTCGTCGGGGGTTTCCACACGGATGCCCTGGCAGCCGAAGGCGGTGACCACCTCGGCGTAATTGGTCTCCGCCAGATCGGAGGACTGGTAGTTGCCCTCGCCATACATCAGGTGCTGCAGCGCCTTCACATAGCCCGACGCGGCGTTGTTCACCACGATCACCGTGAAGGCCAGACCCAGGCGCCGTGCCGTCTCCAGCTCGCCCAGCACCATGTTGAAGCCGCCGTCGCCGGTCAGCGCCACCACCGGGCCGAGCCCGTCATGCTGCGCCCCCAGAGCCGCGCCGATTCCGCCCGGCACGCCGTAGCCGATGGAGGCGAAGCCACGGTCCGGCACGAAGCCGCGGCCGGCCTGCTTGGTGTCGTAGACCAGCCCGCCCCAATGGGCCGCGAACCCGCCATCGGCCACCAGGGTCGCGTCGGCCGGCAGGGTCTTGTTCAGCTCGTTCAGCAGGCGCGCCAGGTTGATCGGCGCGGACTGGTCGTTCAGGCGCCCATCCACATCCTGGCGCCACGCGGCCATGCGCTTCGGCACGTCCGCCGCCCAGCCCGCCAGCTTCTCCTTGAGGCCGCGCCCCTCCAGCGCCCGGCGCAGCTCGTCCAGGGTCGCCTTGGCGTCGCCCCACAGGCTGAGCGCCGGCATCAGGGTGCGGCCCATCTCCTCGGCGACGATGTCCAGGTGGATGACGGTCTTGCCCTTGGGCGGCACCGTGTAGCGCTTGGTGGCGATCTCGCCGAGCTTGCAGCCGACCACGAACAGGACGTCCGCCTCCTCGATCAGCGCGTTGGCGATCCGGTCGTAGCGGCCGAACAGGCCGGCGGCGAGCGGATGGGTGCAGGCGATCGCCCCCTTGCCCGACATGGTATGCGCGACCGGCATGTTGGTCGCCTCGGCGAAGGCGGTGACGCTGTCGGCGGCCCGGCTGATATGCACCCCGCCGCCGCACAGCATCAGCGGCCGCTCGGCGGCGGCCAGCATGTCGACGGCAGTGTCCAGCGCGGTGGCGTCCGGCCGGCTGCGCAGGGCGGGCGCCGCGCGGTGGATCGGGTCGACGACGAACTCCTCCTCGTCGAACGGATAGGTGCCGTGGCAGATGTCCTCCGGTACGTCGAGCACGACCGGGCCGGGACGCCCGGAGGTGGCGACGGCGAAGGCGCGGCGCACCAGTTCGGGGATGCGCTCGACGTATTCGACGCGCAGGACCTCCTTGACCGCCGGGGCGAGGATGTCGAGCTGCTTCGATTCCTGGGTCATGTTCTTCCAGGAATGCAGCCGGTGGCTGTCGCCGACGATGGCGACGATCGGCACGCCGGCGTTCAGGCTCTCCACCAGGGCGGTGACCAGGTTGGTGGCGCCCGGACCGAGGGTGGCGTCGACCACGCCGACCCGGCCGGTGACCTTGGCATAGGCGTCGGCGGCGAAAGCGCCGCAGCGCTCGTCGTTGATCAGGTAGTGCTTGAGCCCGAGGCGCCGTGCGGCATCGTAGAACGGCAGGAGCTGGAAGCCGCCCATCCCGAACATCGGCCCGATCTCGAAGGCCTGCAGCATTCGCGCAATCGCCTCGCCGCCGGTCATCTCGTTGGTGGTCATGTCCTCACTCCCGCATTTTCTTGTCGCCGTCCCGACGCAAGTCAGGACCTTTGTTTCAGCAGGTCCCACCCTCCCGTCATCCTGACGCAAGTCAGGATCAACGCTCGGTCATCATCGCCCCGCGCCGTGCGGCTTCGCCGTTCTCGGCTTGATCCTGACTTGCGTCAGGATGACGGGGACTGGTGAGGTCAAAACCAAAAGAAAAATAAAGACCTCACCCTGAGCAGCCCCCGCCCCGCGGGGGCGTGTCGAAGGGCAACGCCTCACATCTTCATCAGCTTG
Organism: Candidatus Endolissoclinum sp.; assembly: GCA_965228445.1. Lineage (GTDB taxonomy): Bacteria > Pseudomonadota > Alphaproteobacteria > Thalassobaculales > Thalassobaculaceae > Thalassobaculum. Next base: position 2,206,470 of record OZ245813.1, read on the forward strand.
CGCGCCGTCTCCGCGATCATCGCCGCCGTCACCCGCACCGTGTCCTCCAGCGGCGGGGCGTAGGCGATGGGCACCCGCGGCGCGCCGAGCCGCTTCACCGGCGCCTTCAGGTCGCGGAAGCACACATCCGACACGCTTGCCGCCACCTCCGCACCGAAGCCGCCGGCCTGCACGCTCTCGTGGGCCACGATCAGCCGGCCGGTCTTCCTCACGCTGTCGAACACCCGCTCCTTGTCCCAGGGCCAGAGCGTGCGCAGGTCGATCACCTCCACCGAGGCGCCGGCATCGCTCAAGGTCTTCGCCGCCGCCATCGCCTCGTGCACCGTCGCCGACCAGGACACGATGGTCAGGTCGTCGCCCTTGCGCAGGAAGCGGCAGCGGCCGAGCGGCAGGGGGTCGTTGTTGTCGACCTCGCCCTCCAGCGCCCAGAGGTTCTTGTGCTCCATGTAGACGACCGGGTCATCGCAGCGGATCGCCGATTTCAGAAGTCCGTAATTGTCCACCGGGCTCGACGGGCAGACCACCACCAGCCCAGGAATGTGCGTGTACCAGCTCTCCAGGCTCTGGGAGTGCTGGGCGGCCGAGGAGCGCCACATGCCCATGGGTTCGCGCACGACGATCGGCACCTTGGCCTGGCCGCCGAACATGTAGCGGGCCTTGGCCGCCTGGTTCACCAGCTCGTCGACGGCGCAGAGCGCGAAGTCGGCGAAGCGCATCTCCACCACCGGCCGGGTGCCGGACAGGGCCGCCCCCACGGCCACGCCCATGATCGCGGCCTCGGAGATCGGCGCGTCGGAGATCCGGTCGGGGCCGTAGATCTCCGGCAGGCCCTTGTACTGGCCGAACACCCCGCCCCGGCGCAGGTCCTCGCCCAGGGCCCAGACGGTCGGATCGCGCTGCATCTCCTCGTGCAGGGCGTTCTTGGCGGCCTCGCCATAGGTCATCATCACCACCGCCGGGCCTCCTCAGTACGCGGTCTTGCGCGGATCGCCCGCACTCGGATCGCCGATATCCTGGACATCGGCGAAGGCGCGCTCGAGCGGCGGCCAGGGGGCGGCCTTGGCGTCGTCATAGACCGCGTCCATCTCCTCGATCGCGTCGCGCTCGTGGACGGCGAGCTGGTCGCCGCGCACCCCGGCATCGGCGAGGGTCTGGGCCAGCCGCGTGATCGGGCAGCGCCGCCAGGCGGCGGCCACGTCGTCGCGGGCGCGGTAGCCGTCGGGATCGGCGGCGGTATGGCCGGTCAGGCGGAAGGTCCTGGCGTTGATGAAACGCGGCCCGCCGCCGGCACGGATGGCGGCGACCGCGTCGCGCACCGCCTCGTCCAGGGCGACCACGTCGTTGCCGTCGACCTCCTCCGCCGGCAGACCGATCGCCTGTGCCCGTGCGGCAGGACCGGGCCCGGCGGTCATGTCGGCGGTGCGGGTGGTCGAGGCGTAGCCGTTATCCTCGCACACGAACAGGGCCGGCAGCTCGAACACCTTGGCCCAGTTCAGCCCCTCCAGGAACGGTCCCCGGTTGATCGCCCCATCGCCGAAAATGGAACAGGCGACCCGGTCCTCGCCGCGCAGCTTGATGGCGTGGGCGGCTCCGGCGGTGATGTGGATGTTGGCGGCGACCACCCCGTTGGCGCCGAGCATGCCGACGGAGAAGTCGGCGATGTGCATGGAGCCGCCCTTGCCGTGGCTGGTCCCGCCCTCGCGGCCCAGCAACTCGCGCATCATGGCGGTCGGGTTCGCGCCCTTGGCCAGGGTATGGCCGTGACCGCGATGGGTGGAGGCGAGAATGTCGTCGGGTCGCAGATTCGAGCAGACGCCGACGGCGATGCCTTCCTGGCCGATGGAGGGATGGATGGCGCCGAGCACCAGCTTCTCGGTATTGGCCCGCAGGGCCGCCTCCTCGAAGGCACGGATCCGCCACATCAACTTGTGATGGGCCAGCAGCCGGTCGAGATCGAGATTCCGCGCCGCGTCGGGCGCGTGTGGGTCTGCCGTCACGAGTAACCTCCCCGCAGGTACCCCGATCTTGTCGCCGGGTGGCGAAACCTTAGAGAGCGGCGCGACGGGGGGTCAAGACGGCGGATGGTTAACGGCGCTCAGGCGTGGTCGAGGCCGAACGCCTCCAGGATGCGGGTCGCGGCCACCGCCGGGGTGGTGTCGCCGTCGACCACGGCGGCCTCCAGCTCGGGCACCAGGGCCTTCACGTCCGGGTGGCCTTCCAGCGCGCCGATCAGGCGGTCGCGGACCATGGCCCACATCCAGCGCACCTGCTGGCCGGCGCGCTTGCGCTCGAAGGAACCGGCCGCCTCCAGCGCCTGGCGGTGCTCCTTCACCGTGCCCCAGACGTCGTCGATGCCCTGCTTGATCAGGGCCGAGCAGGTCACGACCCGGGGCGACCAGTCGGGATCGGCCTGCTGCAGGATGTGCAGCGCGCCCTTATATTCGCGCGCCGCCCGCCGGGCGCGATCCTTGTTGTCGCCGTCGGCCTTGTTGATCACCAGCATGTCGGCGATCTCCAGGATGCCCTTCTTGATGCCCTGCAGCTCGTCGCCCGCGCCGGGCAGCATCAGCACCATGAACATGTCGACCATGTCGGCGACGGTGACCTCGCTCTGGCCGACGCCGACCGTCTCCACCAGCACCACGTCGAAGCCGGCGGCCTCCACCACCACCATGGTCTCCCGCGTCGCCCGCGCCACGCCGCCGAGGGTGCCGGCCGAGGGCGACGGGCGAATGAAGGCGTTCTCGTCCTGGCCGAGATCGGTCATCCGGGTCTTGTCGCCCAGGATCGACCCGCCGGAACGACCGCTGGTGGGATCGACGGCGAGGACGGCGACCCTGTGGCCGGCACCGGTCAGGTGCTTGCCCAGCGCCTCGATGAAGGTGGACTTGCCCACGCCCGGCACGCCGGTGATGCCGACCCGGTGCGCCGCCCCCGCATGGGGCAGCAGGCGGACCAGCATCTCCTGCGCCAGCTCCCGGTGCGCCGGCTTGCGGCTCTCCACCAGGGTGATGGCGCGGGCGATCACCGCCCGGTCACCGGCACGCACGCCGGTGACGTAGTCGTCGACCGACAGCGTGCGGCGGCGGGGCTGGGTGGCCGGGGCGTCTGTCATGGGATCCTTCAGGTGAGCTCTGTCTTAATCGCTACCCCCTCCATCCACTCCCCGGATTTACTCCGGGGCCTACCTGTCAGCGTTCCTCACCTTCAAGGAGCTAGCGCACTGACGAGTGGGCCCCGGAACAAATCCGGGGAGTGTGAGTGGAGGAGGGTGTGTGCCCCCTCAGGCGGCGCGGGTTTCGTCGCCGAAGGTCTCGAGCAGCTTCTTCAGCAGGTCGATGGCCGCTTCCGCGATCACCGTGCCCGGCGGGAAGATCGCCGCAGCACCTGCTTTGTACAGCGCGTCGTAGTCCTGCGGCGGCACCACGCCGCCGACCACGACCATGATGTCCTCGCGCCCGAGCTTGGCCAGTTCCTCGCGCAGCTCCGGCACCAGGGTCAGGTGCCCGGCGGCCAGCGACGAGGCGCCGACCACATGGACGTCGTTCTCCACTGCCTGACGCGCGGCCTCGGCCGGGGTCTGGAACAGCGGGCCGATATCCACGTCGAAGCCGAGATCGGCGAAGGCCGTGGCGATCACCTTCTGGCCGCGGTCGTGGCCGTCCTGGCCCATCTTGGCGATCAGGATGCGGGGGCGGCGGCCCTCCTGCTCCTCGAACTCGGCGACGAGCTTCTTGACCTGGTTGACCACGGCGCTCTCCCCCACTTCCTTGGAATAGACGCCCGAGATCGCCTTCACCTCGGCGACGTGACGGCCCCAGACCTTCTCCAGCGCCATCGAGATCTCGCCGACCGTGGCCCGCGCCCGCGCCGCATCGACGGCGAGCGCCAGCAGGTTGCCCTCCCCGGTCTCCGCCGACGTCGTCAGGGCGGCCAGGGTCGCGTCCACCTTGGTCTGGTCGCGCTCGGCCCGTAGGCGGGCGAGCTGTTCGAGCTGGCCGCGGCGCACCTTGGCGTTGTCGACCTTCAGGATCTCGATGTTCTCGGGATCGTCGGTCCGGTACTTGTTCACGCCGACGATGGTCTGGCGGCGGCTGTCGATGCGCGCCTGGGTGCGGGCGGCCGCCTCCTCGATGCGCATCTTCGGGATGCCGGCCTCGATCGCCTTGGCCATGCCGCCGTAGCTTTCCACCTCCTGGATATGCGCCCAGGCCTTCTCCGCCAGATCGCGGGTCAGACGCTCCACGTAGTAGGAGCCGCCCCAGGGGTCGATCACCCGGGTGGTGCCGGTCTCCTGGGCGATGAGGAGCTGGGTGTTGCGGGCGATGCGGGCCGAGAAGTCGGTCGGCAGCGCCAGCGCCTCGTCCAGGGCGTTGGTGTGCAGCGACTGGGTATGGCCGTGGGTGGCGGCGAGCGCCTCCACGCAGGTGCGGGTCACATTGTTGAACACGTCCTGCGCGGTCAGCGACCAGCCGGAGGTCTGGCAGTGGGTGCGCAGGGACAGGGACTTGTCCGACTTCGCCCCGAACTCCTTCACCAGCTTGGCCCAGAGCAGGCGTGCGGCCCGCATCTTGGCGACCTCCATGAAGAAGTTCATGCCGATCGCCCAGAAGAACGACAGGCGCGGCGCGAAGCGGTCCACGTCAAGCCCGGCATCCATGCCGGCGCGGATGTACTGCACGCCGTCCGCCAGGGTGTAGGCCAGCTCCAGGTCCGCCGTCGCCCCGGCCTCCTGCATGTGATAGCCGGAGATCGAGATCGAGTTGAACTTCGGCATCTTCTCGCTAGTGAAGGCGAAGATGTCGGAGATGATCCGCATCGAGGGGATCGGCGGGTAGATGTAGGTATTGCGGACCATGAACTCCTTGAGGATGTCGTTCTGGATGGTCCCGCTGAGCTTCTCCGGCGCCACGCCCTGCTCTTCGGCGGCGAGGATGTAGAGCGCCATCACCGGCAGCACCGCGCCGTTCATGGTCATCGACACGCTCATCTCGTCCAGCGGAATGCCGCTGAACAGGGTCTGCATGTCCATGATGCTGTCGATCGCCACGCCGGCCATGCCAACATCGCCGGCGACGCGCGGATGGTCGCTGTCATAGCCGCGGTGGGTGGCGAGGTCGAAGGCGATGGAGAGGCCCTTCTGCCCGGCCGCGAGGTTGCGTCGGTAGAAGGCGTTGCTCTCCTCGGCCGTGGAGAACCCGGCGTACTGGCGGATCGTCCAGGGCTTGGTGACGTACATGGTCGGGTACGGACCGCGCAGGAACGGCGGAATGCCCGGCCAGGTGTTCAGGTGGTCGAGGCCTTCCAGATCCTCCGCCGTGTAGAACGGCTTCACCGCGATGCCTTCCGGGGTCACCCAGGGCTCGGCATCCGGGGCGGCGGCAGCGGCGCCGCGGCCCAGGTCGAGGCTGGCGAAATCGGGTATCCGGCTCATCACTGGCCTCCCTCGTTCAGTACGCCGAGACGGACGAGCACGCCGCGCACCGTGGCGAGCGTGTCGTCACCGGCATAGATGTAGCCGTCGATCCCGGCCTGGCCCCAGGCAGCCTCGTTGTCGCCGGGACGGCCGGCCAGCAGCACCTCGCGGGCGCCGGCAGCCTTCAGGGCCTTCGCGGTCTCCGCCGCACGGTCGGCATAGATGCTATCACTGGAGCAGATCACGGCCAAATCCGTGCCGGCCTTGGCCAGGGCTGCCGCCACGTCGTCCGTGTCGGCATCCACATCCACACAGGCAACGCCGCCGGTCCCGAGATGGTTGCGCGCGAAGGTCGCCCGGGCCGTCGACATGGCGGGACCGCCGAGCAGCACCAGCAGCGCCGTCGGTCGCTTGGAAGCGGCGTCGGAAGCATCGCGCAGGATCTCGAACGCCTCGCCCAGGCGGTGGGCGGTCGGCGCCTGGATGGTTTCCGCCGGGCCTTCGGTCTGCAATAATTTGTCGAGCGTCTGATCGCCCGACAGCGCCTTGGCGGAAGCCGAGACCAGGGCCGCGCGATCGACCGCTTCCAGGTCCACCGGCGCCTCGTCCACCTTCGGGAAGGCGTTCACGCCGGTCAGTTCCTCGCGCCGGCCGGCAATGCGCCGCTCGCGCTCGGCCCAGGCCTCGGCGCACTCCTTGGCGGCCGCACCGGAGGCCAGGTGCTTGGCCATCCCGCCGGAAGCCTCGATGGCGCGGAACCGCTCCCAGGCCTTGTCCGCGAGCTGGTCGGTCAGGCTTTCGACATACCAGCTTCCGCCGGAGGGATCGCCGACCTTCGCCAGGTTGCTCTCCTCGGCCAGGATGACCTGGGTGTTGCGGGCGATGCGCCGGGCGAAGCCGTCGGGCAGGCCGCAGGCATGGCTGTAGGGCAGCACGGTGATGCTGTCGGCCCCGCCGACCGCGCCGGCGAAGGTGGCGACCGTCGCCCGCAGCATGTTCACCCACGGATCGCGGCCGGCCCAGGCATTGGGCGCCGTCATCACGTGCAGCCGCATCGTGCGGGCATCGTCAGCGACACCGCAGGCGCACAGGATCTCGGCCCAGAGCCGGCGGGCGGCGCGCAGCTTGGCGATGCCCAGGAACACGTCCACGCCGACCGGCAGCGAAAACTCGATCTGCCTTGCGGCGTCCTCCACCGACAGACCGGCCGCCTCCATCGCCCGCAGATAGGCGACGCCGGTGGCCAGCGCGTAGGCCAGGTCCATCGCCTCGTTCGCCCCGGCGCCATGATAGGCCGAGGTATCGACGGACACGGTGGTGACGTTCGGATAGGTGCTCGCGGTCTCGGCGGCGAGTGTCGCCATGCGGGACAGCGAGGCATCCAGCGGCTCCGGCAGCATGCCTTCGGCGGCAAGCGATCCCATCGGATCGGCGCCCAGATGGCCGAGCACGTCGGTATCGGCGATGCCGCGCTGCTTCCACAGCGCCCGCATCATCGCCGTCGTCGCGCCGAAGGCCCCGCCCGGCTGCAGCGAGACGGTCGCCGCCTCCAGATAGACGCCCTTCAGCGCCGCATCCAACGCCTCGACCGAATGCAGCAGCACACCGTCGACACCGGCACTCTCCGCATCGCTCGCCGCGGTGGCGCCGCGCCGGCCGGCCTTGTCCAGGCGCAGGATCACGGAGCCGGCGCCGCGCTCCAGGTCGGTCAGCACCGCCTTGTTCACGGCGGCCGGATCGGGATGGGCGTGAAGCTGACGGATGTCCCAGCCATGGGCCACGCGCGCCAGCGCCCCGGCATTGCGCGTCGCGGCATCGGCCGGCGCCTGCCCGGTATCGGCGGCATAGATCGGGTCGGTGACGATCCCTTCGGCCAGGCGCCGGGTCAGCGCCTTGTCGAAGGGCGCGCCCTTCAGCGCGGCTTCCGCCAGCGTCCGCCACCCCTCGCGGTCGGCCGCCGGGAAGTCGGCGGCGAGGGTGAAGTCACCCATCTCGGCGTCTGTGGTCTCGGCGTCGGTCATCGCACTCCCCGTGCCCGTCTCAACATGAACCGTCATTCATGAGATACGATTTGCTTGCCGATCAGGCAACTGGCCGATGGCGGCCTGCCCATTGACCGCAGCCGTGACCCGGCGGCCGGATGGTGGCAAAACAGCGCGATGAACGCGCAAGACGAGACCCATCGTCCCTGGATCGGACCCGCGATCGCCACGGTGATTCTGCTGGTGCTGGTGGCGACCTCGGCCGGCGGTGCGAACTGGCAGCTCACCGCCGGCGTGCTGGTTACGGTCGCCGTGGTCGTCGCCCTGCTGCACCGTCTGCTGCCCGGCAGCCGATTCTTCTCGATCACCTTCGCCAACGCGATCAGCGTCTACGCCTGCGTCTACGTGTCGTTCCTGGAGGCCCGGTTCGAGCCGACCAGCCGTCCGGTCGAGGTGATCGCCTTCCTGCTGCCGATCCTGGGGTTCGCGCTCGCGGTGTACCTGCGACGCCGCGGCATCCGCTCGGTGATCCTGTCCGAACACCCGCGCATCGAGACCCGGTTCGGGCGGGTGTTCCTCTGGCTGCTGCCGGTGATGGCGATCGGCGTGCTGAACTTCCTGGTACCGCTGGAGACCTGGGACGCCGTCCAGCGTGGGACCTGGCTGCTCGGGGCGATGGCGGCGGTCGCCCTGATCATCTTCCTTGCCGGCCACAGCGTCGCCGTCTTCCTGGTCGATACCGGCCTGCTGTTCGAGGATTTCTACGAGACCGCGACCCGGCTGATCAAACCGGCCTTCGCCTTCCTGACCTTCTACTCGCTGATCACCGTGATCTTCGCCGCCCTGTACCGGCTGATCGACCGGTTCGACGGCGTCGACACCTTCGCCTTCTCCGGCATCGCCCGCGACATCGGGTTCGCCGAGAGCCTCTACTTCTCCATCGTCACGCTCTCCACGGTAGGGTATGGAGACGTCGTTCCGCTGACCTATGCGGTACGGGCCTTGGTGGCGGTGCAGATCGTACTGGGCATCATCCTGCTGCTGTTCGGTTTCCAGGCGGTGCTGCGGTCCACCCGGGATAGCTGATGCCATGACCTCCCTCGCCTTGCCGACTTCGACCGAGACGACGCATCTGCGCATCGCCCTGGCCTGGGTGATCGGCCTGACCGCCCTGCGGCTGATCGCCAACGGGCTGACCGGCCTGGAGCTCTACGGCGACGAGGCGCAGTACTGGACCTGGGCGCAGACCCTCGACCTCGGCTATTTCACCAAGCCGCCGCTGATCGCCTGGATCATCGCCGCGACCACGGCCGTCTGCGGCGACGGCGAGGCCTGCGTGCGCGCGTCCTCCCCGCTGCTGCATGCCGGCACGGCGCTGGCCCTCTACGGGCTCGGCCGGGCGGTGGCGGACAGCCGGGTGGCGATGTGGTCGGCGCTGGTCTGGATCACCCTGCCCTCGATCGCCTTCTCCAGCCTGATCGTCTCCACCGACGTGCCGCTGCTGTTCTGCTGGGCGGTGGCGGCCGCCGCCTACCGGCGCCTGCTGGACACCCGGGCCTGGCACTGGGCGGTGGTGGCCGGCCTCGCCATCGGCTTCGGCATGCTGGCGAAATACGCCATGGCCTACGCCCTGCTCAGCATCGCCCTGCATCTGGTGGTCAGCCCGCGCGACCGCTGGATCCTGCGCGACCTGCGGGGGCTGCTGATGCTGGTGCTGGCGCTGCTGATCCTGTCGCCGAACCTGTACTGGAACGCCGCCAACCACTTCGCCACGGTGGCCCATCTCGGCGACAACACCAACCTGGGCGCCGACCCCTCGCAGAAGTTCCGGGTCTCCAAGGCGCTTCAGTTCCTCGGCGAGCAGGCCGGCGTGTTCGGCCCGGTGCCGTTCGCGATCCTGGCCTGGCGCGCGATCGCCTGGATCCGCGGCCGGGCGAGCGCGGCGGAGAAGTTCCTGCTGGCCATCGCCCTGCCGCCGCTGGCGGTGATCACGGTCCAGGCCTTCCTGTCGCGGGCGAACGCCAACTGGGCGGCCACGGCCTATCCGACGGCGACCGTGCTGGTGGCGCTGTGGCTGGTGACCCAGGCGCCGCGCTGGATGCGCTACGTCACGGTGGGACCGCACCTGGTCGCCTGCCTGGCCTTCGTCGTGATCGTCGCGGTCTGGCCGAGCCTGCGCATTCCGCTGACCGACCGCGGGTTCTCGCGGCTGACCGGCTGGGAGCAGGCCGCCGAGGCCGCCCGGCCCGACGTGCTGACCCATCCGGACCTGCCGATCCTGATGACCGACCGGATCGCCATGGCGTCGATGCTGTACTACATGCGCGACCAGCTCGGTGTCGGAGACCTGCAGCCGGGCAAGCGTCCGGTCTATGTCTGGGACTGGAACCACTTCCCGGAGCACCATTACGAGTTGGTGGTGCCCTACGACCCGGAGAAGACCGACCGGGCGCTGATGATCACCGACTGGGACGATCCCGGCCCGATCCTCGACCATTTCGAGAAGACCGAGCAGGTGCGGGTGATCTCCGTGACCCGCTTCGGCCGCACCAAACGCCTGGAGGTCTGGCGGGTCGCCGGCTTCAGGGGCTGGGAGTAGCGGCGCGTTTCCCACCCCGTCTTCCCGGCCTCGCGCCGGGATCCAGAGGAAGAGCGGCTGGAGCGTTTCAGAACTCTCGCCGATGCTCCAGCGGGCGTCTCTCTCGGTCCCGGCGCGAGGCCGGGAAGACGGCATGGGAAAGAAGGCCCGCGCCTAACCGACCAGCCGCCCAGCCTCGATCCGCACCACCCGGTCCATCGCCCCGGCGACGGCGGGGCGGTGGGTGATCATTACCACCGTCCTGCCCGCCATCACCTCTTCCAGGGCCGCTAGGACCGCCCGCTCGGTCTCGGCGTCCAGGCCTTCGGTCGGCTCGTCCAGCAGCAGGATCGGCGCGTCGCGCAGAATGACCCGGGCCAACGCCACCCGGCGTCCCTCGCCCCCGGACAGCGCCACGCCGGCCTCGCCCAGCCAGGTGTCGAGCCCGTCCGGCAGGTCGGCGACCACGCGTTCCAGGCCGGCGATGCGCAGCGCTCGTGTCAGGGCCGCCTCGTCCGCCTGCGGCGCACCGAGCAGCAGGTTCTCGCGCAGGGTCCCGGCCAGGATCGGGGTGCCCTGGGACAGCACGCCGAGCCGCGCATGATGATCCGCCTGGGACAGCCGGCGCAGATCGACGCCGGCGATGCTCACCTGCCCGGCATCGGGGTCGTGGAACCGCATGAGCAGGGCCAGCAGGGTCGACTTGCCGGACCCGGACGGCCCGACGATCGCCAGCCGCTCGCCGGCCCGCACGGTCAGTGCGATATCCTCCAGCGCCGGCCGGTCGGCGCCGGGATAGGCGAATCGCACGCCGTCGACCAGGATCTCGGTGCCCTCGGGCACCGGCCGGGGTCGCTGCGGGTCGGTCACCGCCGGCGGCATCTCCGCCACCTCGCGCAGCCGGCGGCTCGCCGCTCGCATGCGCCCGAGCATCTGATAGGCCAGCGGCAGCGGTGCCACCGCCTCGAAGGCGGCCAGGGTCACGAAGGCGCCGATGGCCAGCATCGGCCCGGCAGCCGACCCTGCCACAGCGCCTGCCGGCTCTCCCGTCTCCCCGAGCACCGCCACGCCGACAAGCAGCACGGCGACCAAAGCGCCCTGGGTCAGGATCTGGGTCGCCGCCGCCCCGATCGCCGCGATCACCGCCTGCCGCCGCACCGCGGCGCCGTGGCGCTCCGACGCCCGCCCGGCCTCGGCCAGCGCCCGGCCCTCGGCCCCGTTGGCGATCAGATCGGTAAGGCCCTGGGCAAGGTCGATCACCCGCTGGCGCAGTTCGGCCGACCGCCGCACCTGCTCCCTACCCGCGGCCCGCCCCGCCCGTTCGGTCAGGGCCGGCACCACGAGGCCGGCCAGGGCGAGGATCAGCAGCACGGCGACCGCCACCGGCGGCGCCACGAGCGACAACACCACCGCCAGGGCCAGGGCCGCGAGCAGCGCCACAAGGCTCGGCGTGACCAGCTGGATATAGAGACCGTCCAGCGCGTCCACGTCGCCCACCAGCCGCGACAGCAGATCGCCGGAGCGCAGGCCGCCCAGTCTGCCGGGCACCAGCGGTGCCAGCCGATCGAAGAACCACAGCCGAATATCCGCAAGGATGCGGAAGGTCGCCTCGTGGGTCGTCAGCTTCTCCAGATAGCGCGCAGCCGACCGGCCCAGCGCCACCGGGCGCAGCAGCCAGGCTCCGCCCGCCAGCACGCCGACCGCCACCGCGCCGGCCAGACCGAGCAGCGCCAGCCCGAGCGCCACGACCAGCACCGCCAGTACGGCGCCGAGCAGCATCCAGCCGGCCCGACCGGCGGTCAGCCGCAAGAAATACAGGAGGTCAGCCATCCGGCATCTCGTCCGGCCGCTGCGTCGCGCGGTTCTCGACGACCCGGCCGCGCTCGAGCCGGACCACCCGGTCGGCCAGCGCGACGACGGCGGCGGAATGGGTGGCGACCAGCACCGTGCGCCCCTGGGCCAGCCGCCGGAGCGCGGAAAGGACCGCCGCCTCGCTGTCCGGGTCGAGATTCGCCGTCGGCTCGTCCAGCAGCACGAGCGGGGCGTCGCGCACCAGGGCGCGGGCCAGCGCCACCCGGCGCGCCTCGCCGCCCGACAGCATCCGGCCGCCCTCGCCGACCACCGTCTCAAGCCCGCCCGGCATCCGGCCGACCACGGGGCCGAGGGAGGCGGCGGCGAGCGCATCGGCCAGCGCGGCATCGTCGGCGCCCGGCCGACCGAGGGTGAGATTGTCCCTGAGGGTCGCGGAGAGGATGCGCACCCGCTGTCCCGCCCAGGCCAGCGACGGCACCAGCGCCCGACCGTCCAGCGCCGTTCCGTCCACCAGCACCCGGCCCGCACTCGGCGTCCGCAGGCCGAGCAGGACCGACAGCAGGGTGGATTTGCCCGACCCGCTCTCGCCCACCAGGGCCACGACCTCGCCCGGCGCCGCCTCGAAGGTCACGTCGTCAAGCGCCGCGCGCCGTCCGCCCGGATAGGCGAGCGACAGGCCCTGGAAGGACAGGGCCGGCGCTCCGGCCAGCGTCAGCGGCGCGGCCGTCGCCGGCAGAGCCTCGGCGGCGTCGAGGATGTCGAGCAGCGCTTCCGCAGCCCCCACGGCCGCCGCCCTGTCGTGATAGTGGACACCGAGCCGGCGCAGCGGCTGGAAGATCTCCGGCACCAGGATCAGCAGGAACAGCCCCTCCGCCAGCCTAGGCCCGCCGCCCTGCAGCAGGCTCCCGGCGAGATGCACCGCGACCAGCGCCAGGGCGAGCGACGACAGCAGTTCCAGTGCGGTGGAGGACAGGAACGCCAGGCGCAGCACGCTCATGGTGCGGCGGCGCAGGTCGTCGGAGACGGCGCGCATGCGGTCGCGCTCCCGGTCGATCTCGCCGAACAGCTTCAGGGTGGCCAGCCCCTGCAGCCGGTCGAGAAAGTAGCCGCCGGCCCGTTTCATCGCCGTCATCTGGGACCGGGCATGGACGCCGGTGCGCCAGCCGACCAGTCCCATGACCAGCGGCGTCAGCGCTCCCGCCGCCAGCAGCATCCAGCCCGAGGGCGGGTCGACCAGGAACACCGGCACCAGCAGCGCGACCGGCACGGCCGTGGCCAGGATCTGCGCCGGGTAGAAACGGGCGATGAAGCCGTCCAGCGCCTCGACCTGATCGACCGCGGTGGTCGTGACCGCGCCGCTGGCCCGCCGGTCGAACCAGGCGGGACCCAGATCGGCCAGGGCGGCGAGCACCTCTCCGCGCACCCGCTGGCGGATCCGATGTGAAGCTGAAGCGCCGACGAGATCGGACACCACCGCCAGCGCCCCGCGCAGGACGATCAGCGCCAGGGCGATCAACGCCGCGGGCCAGAGCGTCCCGAAACCGGCGCCACCGATGGCGTCGGCGATCAGTCCGGCGATCACCCAGGCCTGGGCGACCGCGACCCCGGCGGCGAGAAGACCGAGCCCCACCATCGCCACGAGCGCCGTCCGCCGGCCGGCGGCGAGCCGCTTCAGCCAGGCCGTGCGACGCCGGTCCGCCGACCGGTCGCCGGCGGTCGAGGCAGGCGGCGCGGCGGCGGTGGGCGCCGGCCCGGAAGCGGAGATCTCGACCATCGGCGTTGCGGTAGCGCGGGGGCGGTGGAGTGTCAAACCCGCCCGTGTCGCGTCGGGCCGGTTGACATGGCAAACCGAGATCATATCTCCCCAACCATGTCTGCAGCTCCACCCTCAGCCCTGGGCCGAAGTACCGACCGGAAGGTCGGCGTCGAGATCGAATTCGGCGGCATCGGCACCCTGGATACCGCCCGCATCATCGTCGATCGCCTGGGGGGGAAGGTCGAGACCTCCAGCCCCTACGCGGCCACGGTCCGCGACACCTCCATCGGCGACGTCTCGGTCGAGCTCGACTGGTCGTGGATGCAGAAGGCGGGCGACGACGGCGGCATCCTGGATCAGACCAAGGAGCTGCTGGCGGAACTCGGGCGCGACGTGGTGCCCACCGAGATCGTCGCCCCTCCCCTGGAGGGCGACCGCATCGACGAGCTGGACATGCTGGTCCGCGCCCTGGCCGCCAACGGCGCCAAGGGCACCCGCGCCGGGTTGCTGAACGGCTTCGGCATGCATCTCAATCCGGAGCTCTGGGAGAGCGACCTCAATGCGACGACCCTGCGCCGGGTGCTGCAGGCCTATCTGCTGAAGTCGGCGGACCTGCGCGAGGCCATACAGGTCGACTTCACCCGCACCCTGCTGCCCTTCGTCGCCGCCTTCGGCGACGATTACATGCGCCATGTGTTGCGAACGGACTATGATCCGGACATGGCGACCCTGATCGACGACTACATCACCTTCAATCCGACCCGGAACCGCGAACTCGACATGCTGCCGGTCTTCGCCCATATCGACGGCGACCGGGTGCGGGGACGGCTGCACGACCAGAAGATCTCCAGCCGCCCGACCTTCCACTGGCGTCTGCCGAACGCGGATCTGGAGAGCCCGTTCTGGTCGATCGCGCACGAGTGGGAGCGCTGGCTGTCGGTGGAGGAGCTGGCGATCGACGAGCTGCAGCTCTCCGAACGGATCGACAGCTGGGCCCGCGAGCGGGCCCGACCGTGGCTGGAACGCATCTGATGCGCCCGCGTATCGGTATCACGACCGGCAGACGCAAGGGCCGGGCGATGCGGCTGGCCAACGCCTTCAACGTGCTGCTGGCCGGCGGCTGGCCGGTCACCATCGGGCCGGGCATCCGCGAGTCGTTCGACGATCTGGACGGCCTGATCATCGGTGGCGGCGTCGATATCGAGGCCCGTCTCTACGGCGTCGACACCAGCGACGAATGGCCCTACGATCCGGACCGCGACGCGCTCGAGCTTGCCGGCATCGCCTGGGCCGACGCGGTCGGCGCCCCGATCCTCGGCATCTGCCGCGGCATGCAGCTGCTCAACGTCCACCGCGGCGGCACCCTGCTGCGGGACGTCGTCGCCGCCAAGCCCGACTACAGGAACAAGCGCTCGCTGTTCGCCTGCAAGACGGTTGAGATCACCGCGAAGACCCTGCTGTCGCGGATCGCCGGAGCCGAGCCGCTGGCGATCAATGCCCTGCATCACCAGGCGGTCGACGTGGTCGGCGACGGGCTGATCGTCGCCGCCCGGGAGACCGCCGGCTTCATCCAGTCGGTGGAGGCGACCGAGGGACCGATGCGTCTCGGCGTCCAATGGCATCCGGAACTGATGCCCTGGAGCAGCCGGCACCGCGCGGTGTTCTCGACCCTGATCGGTGCCGCCCGCCGGCGCGACTACCGGCAGCCGCCCATCCCGTCGGCGATCAGCGCGTAGCCGAGCACCGGGCCGGGGCGACCGGTCAGCGGCAGCTCGGCGCTCAGCGTCCCGATCACTGCATCGTCCGGCAGCGGCGCGCCGAGCTGCGGCACCGGCGCGGCACGCAGGGAGGCCAGGGTGTCGGGATAGCGGGTCTCGTTCCACACCACGGCGCAGCTTCCGGGTCGGTCCAGCGCCGGCGGCGCATAGAACGGCCGCTTGTTGCTCCAGACCCGGACGCTCTCCAGATGGCGGCGCAGGTTGGCACCGGCATCCGTCGACGGCGAATCGAGGCTGACGATGGTGCCGCCCTCGAACCCGGCCGCCCGCAGCTGTCCGGCATAGGCCGACCAGGGCATCACCAGCCGGCACTTGGTGCAGTCCAGGGGCTGAACCACCGCCTGCGCCGCCAGCGCGCCGAGGGCGGCGACCGCCAGGACGGACAGCACGGCGAGATAGCCGCCGACGACCCGGCGGCTCGCCGCGCCCGGCGGCAACAGCGCGAACAGCAGGATCGGCAGGGGCACCAGCACGAACAGGTAATGCTCCCGCAGCTTGTCCACGCCGGCGATCGCCATGGCCAGGCCCAGGGCCGCCAGGACCAGCCCGACCCACAGCCCGAGCCACCGGACCACCGGCTTCTGTGTCTCGGGCAGGGTCTCGGGCAGGCTCAGGTGCCGCAGCGACCACAGCGCCCGCCCGAAGAACAGCAGGAACAGCGGCAGCAGCGGCAGGGAGAAGTCGAACGCCGCCTTCAGCGCGAGCAGACCGCGCTCCACCGCCCCCTCCGGCGGGTTCTCGGCGACCGCACCGTCGAGAATCCGGGCCTCCGCCACCGCCAGCCAGGTCTCCATCTGAGAGATCACGTAGCCATGGGCCGGGGCCGCCAGGAGCACGCCGCCGGCGACGGCGATCCAGAACCGGCGGTCGGTCACCACCGCCCGCATCGGCGCCACCGCCAGCGCGGCCAGGATCAGGAGCACGAGGCTCGGCCCGTAGCTGAACTTGCTGAGCAGGCCGATGCCGATCACCGGCAGGAGGCCCAGGAAGCCGGCCGTGGTGGGCAGGCGCGACAGCCTGAGCATCAGCCAGACCGTGGCGGCCAGCGCGGCGATCAGGGCGAGGCTGTCCATATAGACCGTCAGCGAGGCCCAGCCGAGGAACCAGAACGCCACCGGCGACAGGGCGGCGGCCGCGGCCAGCCGGCGGTCGGCGATCGCCTGGCGTGCGGCGGCCAGCATGGCGACGAAGAACAGGGCCAGCAGTCCGTAGCGGATCGCCACGGTCGCCCCGAGGGTAGGACCGACCACCCACTCGGCCAGAGCCGACAGCCACCCGGCGACCGGAGGGTTCCCGAAATCGTAGCCGAGCGCGAAGCTCTGGCCGTACAGCATGAGCTGCGCCTCGTCGCCGGACGAGCCGGTGAGCAGCACCATGCGGATCAGCCAGGCCACGCCGTAATACAGCGCGACCGCGGTGACAAACACCTGCGCGCGGCTGAGCGGCAGGGCGGCACTGCCCAGACGGTCGAGATACGGAAGAAAGCGCTGCATCGGTCGGCGGGAACCTGAAAAAACAATGCCCAGGTTCAACCACGCCGCCCGGTCCGGGGCAAGGCGAAGGACCATCGTCCCTTGTGGCAGTGATGTTTTTTCTGGAGGCGCCCCTCACGTGGGTTCGCCCCTCACCCCCGAACCACCCCCTCCCCGGACTTGTGCCGGGGCAATCCGGTCAGCCGGGGCGGGCGTTTGGAAACAGGTCCCCGGCACAGGCGCGTCGGACGGGCTCCCCCCGGAACAGGTCCGGGGAGAGATCAGAGAACCGGGGAGTGATGAAGTCTGGCCGAATGAACAGAGTGGCCCAAAGGGGCACCAGGTCCCGGACGATGCGGGCGCATCTCCGGTCGAGGGAGAGGTGAGGCCATTCCCTCGTCCGACCGGATCCCCCCGAAGGGGGCGTCCGGGACCCAGATCTCTCGCGAAGCCCTACGCGGCTTCGCGCTTGTTGCGTTCCTCTTCCGGATCGTAGGCCAGGGACGGCGCCATCCAGCGCTCGACCTCCTCGACCGACATGCCCTTGCGGCGGGCATAATCCTCCACCTGGTCCCGCTCGATCCGGCCGAGGCCGAAATAGCGGGCGTCGGGATGGGAGAAGTACCAGCCCGAGACCGACGACGCCGGCCACATCGCAAACGACTCGGTCAGCGTCACGCCGGTCTGGGCCGCCGCGTCCAGCAGCTCGAACAGCGCGCCCTTCTCGGTGTGGTCCGGGCAGGCCGGATAGCCGGGCGCCGGGCGGATGCCCCGGTAGTCCTCGGCGATGAGCTGCTCGTTGGTCAGTTCCTCGTCGGCGGCATAGCCCCAGAACTCGCGCCGCACCCGCTCGTGCATGCGCTCGGCGAAGGCTTCGGCGAGGCGGTCGGCCAGGGCCTTCACGAGGATCGAGTTGTACATGTCCCCCGCCTCCTCGTACTCCTTGGCCTTCTGCTCGATCTCTAGGCCGGCGGTTACGGTGAAGCCGCCGAGCCAGTCGCCGCCTTCGGGCGAGATGTAGTCGGACAGGGCCAGGTTCGCCTTATCCTCGCCGCGCGGCATCTGCTGGCGCAGGGTGTGGACGATCGTCTCGCCGCCCTCGGTCGTCAGACGGATGTCGTCGCCCTCGGCCTTGGCCGGCCAGAAGCCGATCACGGCGCGCGGCTTGGCCCAGCCGCCCTCGACGATCTGCTTCAGCATCTCCTGGGCGTCATTCCACAGCGGCCGGGCGGCCTCGCCGACCTTGGGGTCGTCCAGGATGTCCGGGAAGCGGCCGCGCAGTTCCCAGGTGGCGAAGAACGGCTGCCAGTCGATCCGATCGACCAGTTCCTGCAGCGGATAGTTCTCGAAGGTCTTGAGGCCCTCGAAGGCCGGCTTCGGCGGCTGATAACCGCTCCAGTCGATCTTCGCCTTGTTGGCGCGGGCATCGGCGATGCTGATCCGGTCGCGGTCCACGCGGCCGGTGCGCCGCTTCTCGGCCATCTTGCGGTAGTCGGCGCGGATGCCCTCCGCATAGGCGGCGCGACGGTCGCGGGACAGCAGCTCCTGCACCACGCCGACCGCACGGCTGGCGTCGATCACGTGGACCACCGGCCCCTTGGCATAGGCCGGGTCGATCTTCACCGCGGTGTGCATCTTGGACGTGGTGGCGCCGCCGATCAGCAGCGGCAGGTCGAGCCCCTCGCGCTGCATCTCGGAGGCGACATAGACCATCTCGTCCAGGCTCGGCGTGATCAGGCCGGACAGGCCGATGGCGTCGACCTTCTCCTCGGCGGCGACCTCCAGGATCTTTGCGCAGGGCACCATCACGCCGAGGTCGATGACCTCGTAGTTGTTACACTGCAGCACCACGCCGACGATGTTCTTGCCGATGTCGTGGACGTCGCCCTTGACGGTCGCCATCAGGATCTTGCCCTTGGCGCTCTGGTGCTCGTCCTTCTCCGCCTCGATATGCGGCAGCAGGACGGCGACGGCCTTCTTCATCACGCGCGCCGACTTCACCACCTGGGGCAGGAACATCTTGCCGGCGCCGAACAGGTCCCCGACCACGTTCATGCCGTCCATCAGCGGCCCTTCGATCACGTGGATCGGGCGGTCCGCCTTCAGACGCGCCTCCTCCACATCGGCCTCGACATAGTCGCCGATGCCATGGACCAGGGCATGTTCAAGCCGCTTCTCGACCGGTTCCTCGCGCCACTTGTCGTCCACGACCTTGGCCGCGCCGCCGGAGCTGCGATACTCGTCGGCGATCTCCAGCAGCCGGTCGGTGGCGTCGTCGCGCCGGTTCAGCAGCACGTCCTCGATCCGCTCGCGCAGCGCCTCGGGGATGTCCTGATAGACCGGCAGGGCGCCGGCATTCACGATGCCCATATCCATGCCGTTGTTGATGGCATGGTAGAGGAAGCAGGCGTGCATCGCCTCGCGCACCGCGTTGTTGCCGCGGAACGAGAACGAGACGTTCGACACCCCGCCCGACACCAGGGCGTGCGGCAGGTTCTCCTTGATCAGGCGGGTGCCCTCGAAGAAGTCGACCGCGTAGTTGTTGTGTTCCTCGATGCCCGTGGCGACCGCGAAGATGTTCGGATCGAAGATGATGTCCTCGGGCGGGAATCCGACCGTTTCGACCAGCAGGTCATAGGCGCGCTTGCAGATCTCGAACTTGCGTTTCGCCGTCTCCGCCTGGCCCTCCTCGTCGAACGCCATGACAACGACCGCCGCGCCGTAGCGGCGGACCAGACGGGCCTGCGCCAGGAACGGCTCCTCGCCTTCCTTCAGGCTGATCGAGTTCACGATGCCCTTGCCCTGCAGGCATTTCAGCCCGGCCTCGATCACCGACCACTTGGAGCTGTCGACCATGATCGGCACGCGGCTGATGTCCGGCTCGCTGGCGATCAGGTTGAGGTAGGTGGTCATCGCCGCTTCGCTGTCGAGCAGGCCCTCGTCCATGTTCACGTCGAGGATCTGGGCGCCGCTCTCGACCTGCTGGCGGGCGACCTCCAGCGCGGTCTCGTAGTCGCCGCCGGCGATCAGCTTGCGGAAGCGCGCGGAGCCGGTGACGTTGGTCCGTTCGCCAATGTTGATGAAGATTCCCTGGCGCTCGGTCAAAATGCACTCCTCAGATCGAAAGGTTCCAGGCCGGACAGGCGCATGCGGAGCGAGAGCTGGGGCACCACCCGCGGCGCCGCCGCCTTGACCTGCCGGGCGATCGCGGCGATGTGCGCCGGCGTCGTACCGCAGCAGCCGCCGACCACGTTCACCAGCCCGTCCTCGGCCCAGTGGCCGAGATGGTCGGCGGTCTGCTCCGGCTTCTCGTCATAGCCGCCGAACTCGTTCGGCAACCCGGCATTGGGATAGGCCGAGACCCGGACATCGGCCACCCGCGACAGCTCGGCGACGTGCGGACGCAAGTCCTTCGCGCCCAGCGCGCAGTTGAAACCGACGCTGAACGGGTTGGCGTGGCGCACCGAATTCCAGAACGCCTCCGGCGTCTGACCTGACAGGGTCCGGCCGGAGCGGTCGGTGATCGTGCCGCTGATCATGATCGGCAGCTTGGTGCCGGCCTCGTCGAACGCCTGCTCGACGGCGAACAGCGCCGCCTTGGCATTCAGCGTGTCGAAGATGGTCTCCACCAGGATGATGTCGGACCCGCCCTCTATCAGGCCGAGCGTCGCCTCCAGATAGGCCTCGCGCAGTTCGTCGAAGGTGACGTTGCGCGCGCCCGGATCGGAGACGTCCGGCGAGATCGACGCGGTGCGGTTGGTCGGGCCGAGCGCGCCGGCGACGAAGGTCGGGCGGCCCTCCTCTTTGCGCACCTGGTCGGCGGCGCGGCGGGCGATGCGCGCGCCCTCGATGTTGATCTCCTTCGCCAGGTGCGACAGGCCGTAATCCGCCTGACTGATGGAGGTCGCGTTGAACGTGTTGGTCTGGGCGATATCCGCCCCGGCCTCGAAGTACTGGCGGTGGATATCCTCGATCTTCTCCGGCTGGGAGAGGTTGAGGATGTCGTTGTCGCCCTTCAGGTCGTGATTGGCGTCGGTGAAGCGATCCCCGCGGAAATCCTCCTCGGTCAGGCTCAGACCCTGGATCATGGTGCCCATGGCACCGTCCAGGATCACCACCCGCTGCTCCGCCAGGCGCGAGAGTTCTCGTGCCGCTTCAGTCATTCGGACTCTCCAACTCTTCAGTAGCTGCGGGCGACCGGCCGGGGGCCCGCATCGTTCGCCGGCGCCGGACGGACCGGCACCTCGATTTCTTCGGACGGCTCCAGCCGGCGACCGGCGGTGAAGCCGATCCGGCCGCGCAGGTCGACCCGCTCCGCCACCGCCGCCCAATGGGCCGACGCGGGGGACAGGTCCACGAACAGCGGACCGCGATAGGCCGTCGCCGCCGCCCGCAGGGTGTCCGCGTAGGGCCGATCCAGGTTGTCCGGCGCCAGGGCAAGGCCCTCGGCGCCGATCCCGGCGACGGCCGCCGCCGCGCGGGCCAGACCGTCGGTGACGGCATCCCGGGCCAGGGCCCCGAGCCGCGGCTCGTAGCGCAGCTTCACCAGTACCGGCACCGACCGGCCCGCATCGGCCATGCCGTGCCGCGCGCCCGCCATCGCGGCGACGATGCGCGCCGGGCACTGGGCGGTCTCCAGCAGCAGCAGATCGGCACCGCCGCCCACCAGGCCGGACGCCATGATGCGCGAGGCCGCCTCCACCCGGTCCAGCGGCAGGAAGCCGATGAGCGGCGCCAGGGCCTCCACCCGGGCCACGCCCATCACCCGGCGCCCGGCGCCGAAGCGGCGGGCCGCCTTGGAGGCGTGCTCGGCCGCCATGTAGGAGACGATGAAGGCCTCGTCATGCATGCGGTAGCGGTCCAGCCGTTCCGGCGAGGCGCCCCCGGTATTGGTGCGCAGAATCTCCGCGCCCTGCTCCAGATGCCGGTCGTGCACGTCGATCACCGCCCGGGGAGCGGTGATGTTCAGCTCCTCCAGACAGGCCGCGCCGGCATGGGCCGACAGCTCCCCGAACCCGCCGGAGACCAGCGCGGGGCCGGTCCTGTCGCCAGCCATGGGTTCGGTGGAGCGGAACATCACGCCGCGGCCTCCAGTTCCGGCCGCAGGCCGAGACGGCGGCAGATCGCGCCGGTGAGCTGGGGACGGTTGAGCGTGTAGAAGTGGAAGTCCTCGACTCCCTCCTCCATCAGCTTCATGCACAGGTCGCTGGCCGTGGTCGCCGCGACGAGCTGCCGGGTCTCCGGGTCCTCGTCGAGCCCGTCGAACAGCTCCGCCATCCAGGCCGGCACGACGGCGCCGCAGGCCTTGGAGAACCGCACCACCGTCTTGAAGTTGGTCACCGGCAGGATGCCCGGCACCACCGGCACCGTGATTCCGGCCTTGTCGCAGACATCGCGGAACCGCAGGAAGGTGTCGGCGTCGAAGAAATACTGGGTGATCGCCCGGGTGGCGCCGGCGTCGATCTTGCGCTTCAGGTTGTCCAGATCGGCCGCCGGGGTCGGGCTGTCCGGATGCACGTCCGGATAGGCACCGACGGAGATCTCGAAATCGCCGAGCCGGCGCAGGCCCTCGGTCAACTCCGCCGCGTTCGCGTATCCGCCCGGATGCGGCTCGTAGCGCTCGGCATCGGCCGGGGCGTCGCCGCGCAGGGCGACGATGTGCCGGATGCCGGCCGCCTGCCAGTCGCGCACGATCTCGTCGACCTCCTCGCGGGTCGCGCCGACGCAGGTCAGGTGCGCCGCCGGGGTCAGGCTGCTCTCGCGAGCCAGGCGCTTCACGATGCGGCTGGTGCGCTCGCGCGTGCTGCCGCCGGCGCCGTAGGTCACCGAGACGAAGGACGGCCGGTACGGTTCCAGCCGGGATACCGTGTGCCAGAGCTTGGCCTCGCCCTCTTCATCCTTGGGCGGGAAGAACTCGAAGCTAACGTTTGGAGTGTCGGACATGACGCTCATCCCCTCAGGACGCCGCCCGCAGTTCTGCGGCGTCGGTGTTTCCGGTTGTCAGTTCAGGGCTGCCGGCCTTGCGGGCGCTCCACAGGCAGACCGTCAGCGGGTCGCCGGCGAGACTCACCGCCGGCTCCAGGCCGAGGCCGGCACTCGTCGCCAGCCGGCCGATTTCCTCGCCGGAGAAGCCGAGCCAGCGATGGGTGTGCTGCTCGCGCAGTTCCTCCAGCTCGTGCGGCGCGAAATCCACCAGGATCACCCGGCCGCCCGGCTTCAGGACCCGGGCCGCCTCGCGGAGCACCTCGCCCGGCATCTCGGCGTGATGCAGGACCATGTTCAGGGTCACCGCGTCGAACCGGTCGGCCGGGAACGGCAGATGGTACATGTCGGCCAGCCGGACCTGGCAGTTGTTCAGCCCGGCCCGGTCGAGCTTGTCGCGGGCGATCTCCAGCATCGGCTTGGCGTTGTCGACGCCGACCGCGCTGGTCACGTGATCGGCGAGCTGCTCGAGCACGCGGCCGGTACCGGTGCCGATGTCGAGCAGGCTCTCCACCGGCTCGGCCCGAACCGCCTCCATCAGGCTGGCATCGACCAGTTCGTCGTCCACATAGAGACCGCGCAGATCCTCCCAATGGACCGCGTTCTCCTGGAAATAGGCGGTGGCCCGCTCTGACCGGCGGCTGCGGATGGTCTCCAGCCGCGCCAGATCCGTCTCCAGCATCGCGTCGCCGGCCGGCACCAGCGGGGTCAGCGCCCGGGCGACGTCGCCGCCCGCCGTGCGCTCCGCCAGCCGGTAGTAGGCGCGCGCGCCCTCGCGGTTCCGCTCCAGCACGCCGGCCTCGACCATCAGCTTCAGATGGCGCGACACCCGGGGCTGGCTCTGGCCGAGAATGTCGACCAGATCGGTGACCGACAGTTCGGAACGCGCGCACAGAACGAGAATCCGCAGCCGCGTCGGCTCGGCGATCGCCCTCAGTCCTGCAAGCACTTCATCCATTCGGTCACCTCCGATAACGACATAAGGATATCTTTATGTGTTTATCGGATCAAGGCCGAATTCCGTTCTCGCTCGACCGAAACTGTCTCGTTCACGACACGCCGAGTTCCTCCGCGATGGCGCGCAGACCCTCGCGATAGGTCGGATAGGTGAGCCGCACGCCCAGTTCCCCGGCGAGTCGCGTGGTGTCGAGCCGCTTGCACTCGCTGTAGAAGCCGCGCGCCATGTCGGACAGCTCGGCACTGTCGAACGGGATCGCCGGCGGCGGATCGATGCCGAGCAGCCCGGCGGCGAACACGATCGGATCGGCGGGCGGGCAGGCCTCGGTGTCGGCGACATTGTAGATCCCGCCGTCGCGCGGCCGGGCCATGGAGGCCAGCAGGATCGAGCCGATGTCGTCCACATGGATGCGGTTGAAGACCTGGCCGGGCTTGTCGATGATCCGCGCCTTGCCGGCCTGCACCTGGGCGATCGCGTTGCGCCCCTCGGTGGGACCGTAGATGCCGGCCACGCGGAACACCTGCACCGCGACCCCGCGATCGGGAAAGGCATCGAGCCACGCCCGTTCCGCCGCCGCCCGCAGCTCGCCCCGCCGGCTGCCGGGGGTCGGCGTCTCGTCCTCCGTCACCACACCGCCCTGCCGGTCGCCATAGACCGCCGGAGTGGAGAGATAGCCGACCCAGCGCAGGGTCCCGCACGCGTTCAGGTCGGCACCGTGCCGCTCCAGGGCCGGCACCAGGATCGCGCGCGGCGGAGCCGTGTCGACCAGATGGGTGACGCCGGCGAAGGGATCGTGCCCGGCGATGGGGGCCGTGCCGTCGAAGGCATGGACCGTCATCCCCTCGGCCTGCGACAGGGCGGCCGCCTTTTCCGGCGATCGGACGGTGCCGGACACCGTCCAGCCGGCGTCGCGCATCCGGCGGGCGAGCCGCAGAGCGGTGTAGCCGAGGCCGAAGAAGAAGACATGGCCGGGGTCGATGGACGGGGCGGGAAGGTCGGGCATGGCGGCGCCTCTACGGAAAAACGGACGCCTTCAACATGTCATGCGTTGCGGATATTGCCACCCGCCGCGGCCCTTGTATCGTCAGTCCATGGGAGTGATCGGACGACAGCAGGCAGCGCGCCCGAGGGCCGCGCGTTCCAGGCGGGGTGTGCCCGCGGATATCCCGCGCCTGTATCAGATCGTCGCCGCGGTGCGCGAGAATCGGCAGTTCGAGACGGCGGCCGGCTTCGACGCGGCGGTGTATCCGTATCTGCAGGCGGGGCTGTGCTGGGTGCTGTCGATCGGGCCGGCGATCGTCGGCTTCGTCGCCGTCGACGCCCGGGCCGGGTCTGTGGAGATGCTGTACGTGCACCCCGCCCATGAGGGCAAGACCATCGGCCGCGCCCTGATGCGCCGGGCGCTGAGCGATCTGGTGAAGCTGGGCCACCGCATCGCCTGGCTCGTCACCGCCCAGGAAACGCGGGCCGAGCGGTTCTACCGCGCCCAGGGCTGGGTGGAGATGGGGTCCGCGGGACGCGGCTCGGTGAAGCTGGCGAAGAAGCTGAGCGGGATGTAGCGGGGGCCGCATCCCCCTCCTGTCTTCCCGGCCTTGCGCCGGGATCCAGAGGGGGAGCGGCTGGATCGATCGAGAGGACCTTGAGGCGCTCCGGCAAGCGTCGCTCTCGGTCCCGGCGCAAGGCCGGGAAGAACAGATTGTTTTGGACTTAACCTACTGACGCTGTCCGGCCTAGCGCCGGGATCCAGAAGGAGAGCAGCTGGATCGTTCGAGGTGACCTTGAGGCGCTCCGGCAAGCGTCGCTCTCGGTCCCGGCACAAGGCCGGGAAGACGGGAAGATGGGAAGGGTCAGGAAGTATCATCCCCACCTCACTCCCCGGCCTCGTGCCGGGGCCCACTCTGACGCTGCTCCGTCCCATGGAGATGCATGACCACGCCGACGCGTGGGCCCCGGCACAGGGCCGGGGAGTGTGATTGGGGGCGATGGGAGAGAACTCTCCCTACCCCGCCCGCCTGCGTCTCCGCCGGCCGCCTTCCCCACCGGTCTCGCCCGGGTCCGGACGGGCGGGCAACGCCACCTCCGCCGACAGATTGGGAAACGGAGCCGTGCGGTGCGGCAGGGCCATGGCGTCGACGAAATGCTCCTGGAAGCGCGGTTCGACCGCCGTCTCGACCTTCTCCACCCGGCGGACCACCCGTTCGGTCTCGCGGCGGGCCTCGGCGTTCAGCAGCGCCATGCGCGCGCCGGTGCCCGCCGCGTTGCCGACCGACCAAACCTTGTCCAGCCGGCAGTCCGGGATCATGCCCAGGACCATCGCGTATTTGGTGTCGATATGGCTGCCGAAAGCGCCGGCCAGGATGATCCGGTCGACGCTCTCCACCCCGAGCTTGTCCATCAGCAGCGCCGCGCCGGCATACAGCGCGGCCTTGGCGAGCTGGATCGCGCGCACGTCGGTTTGCGTGACCACCACCTCCGGCGACAGCCGGTAGGAGAAGGTACGGCCGTCGCTCTCGATCCGGGGCGTGCGGGCGGCCATGGCGCCGTCGATCGTGCCGTCGGACTTCAGCAGCCCGGTCAGCACCATCTCGGCCAGCACCTCGATGATGCCGGAGCCGCAAATGCCGGTCACGCCGGTGCGCCGGGTCTCGTCCTCGAACCCCTCCTCGTTCGACCAGAGGTCGACGCCGATCACCTTGAACTTCGGCTCCAGGGTCTCCGGATCGATCCGCACCCGCTCGATGGCGCCGGGGGCCGCGCGCTGGCCGCAGGTGATCTGCGCGCCTTCGAAGGCCGGCCCCGTCGGCGAGGAGGCCGCCAGCAGCCGCTGGCGGTTGCCCAGCACGATCTCGGCATTGGTGCCGACATCGACGATCAGCGTCATCTCGTCCTGCTGGTGCGGCCCTTCCGACAGGATCACCGCGGCGGTATCGGCCCCCACATGTCCGGCGATGCAGGGCAGGCCATAGGCGCGGGCGTCCGGATGCAGGGAGATGCCGAGCTCGCTGGCATGGACGTTCACCGCGGTGTCGATGGCCAGCGCGAAGGGCGCTCCACCCAGCTCGGTCGGGTCGATGCCCAGCATCAGGTGATGCATGATCGGGTTGCCGACGAAGACCAGGTCGACGATGTCCTCCACCGCGATCCCGGCTTCCTGGGCGACCTGGGAGGACAGGTGGTTCACCGCCTCGCGCACGACCTTGGTCAGCTCCACCTCGCCGCCCGGGTTCATCATGACGTAGGAGACCCGGCTCATCAGATCCTCGCCGAAGCGGATCTGCGGGTTCATCACCCCGCTGGACGCCGCCACCTCGCCGGTGGCGAGGTCGCAGAGATGGGCCGACATGGTGGTGGAGCCGATATCGACCGCGAGGCCGTAGATCTTCTCCTTGAAGCCCGGCCACACGCCGGTCACCCGCCGCCCCTCGCGCAGGCAGACCGTGACCTTCCAGTCGCCCTGGCGCAGCGCCTTCTGCAGGTAGCCAAGCACCGGCAGGTCGCAGGTCACGTCGTCGGCGATGCCCCAGTCGGGCCACTGCTCGCGCAGGCTCTCGCACAGCCGCCGGAAGTCGCCCGACGGCTCGTGCATGTCCGGCTCGCGCACCTCGACGTAGTGCAGCTTGTGGATCGGGTTGATCTCGATCGCCCGCACCTCGGCGCGCTTGCGCACGATCTGGCGGTGGACCTGGCTGGTCTCCGGCACGTCGATGACGACATTGCCGAGAAGCTGGGCCGAGCAGGACAGGCGGCGGCCGGACTCCAGCCCCCGCTTCTCGCGGTAGCGCAGCTCGTTGCGCGACGGCTCGGAGAGGTGGGCCGATCGGCTCTCGACCTGGAACTTGGTGAAGCTGCCTTCGCTCAGGGTGACCTGGCAGCGGCCGCAGATGCCGCGCCCGCCGCAGACGGAGTCGATGTCGACGCCGAGCGCCCGGGCGGCCTGCAGGACGGGGGTGCCAACGGGAAAGGTGCCGCGGCGGCCGGACGGCGTGAAGACGACGAAAGCCTCCCCCGCATCGTCATTGGATGCGGGTCCAGTCGGTCCGGCGGTGCTTCCCACGTCATCCATGTCCGGTTCGGCAGCTCTCCGCAGTCTTTCCCGTCCGTGCGATCTCAGGCCCGGCGGCGCCGGCGCTCGCGGCCGCCGCGCGCGCCCAGGACCTCCTGGCCCTCGGCGGCCGGCTCGCGGAAACGCCGGATCCAGCGCCGGCACTCGGGGTCGTGGCCCATCATCACATCGGCGCCCATGACACCGGCCATCTCCTCGGCATGGAGCGGGTTCATGATCGCCGAGGTCATGCCCGAGCCGATCGCCATGGACAGGAAGGCGGCGTTGAGCGCGTGGCGGTTCGGCAGGCCGAAGGAGATATTCGACGCACCGCAGGTGGTGTTCACGCCCAGCTCGTCGCGCAGGCGGCGGATCAGCCGCATGGCGGAATGGCCGGCCAGGTTCAACGCGCCCACCGGCATGACCAGCGGATCGACCACCACGTCGGCGCGCGGGATGCCGTAATCCTCGGCCCGCTCGACGATCTTCCTGGCCACCTCGTAGCGCACGTCCGGATCTTCGGAGATGCCGGTCTCGTCATTGGAGATCGCGACCACCGCCGCGCCGTATTTCTTGACCAGCGGCAGGACGACCTCCAGCCGCTCCTCCTCGCCGGTGACCGAGTTCACCAGTGCCTTGCCCTGATAGACGGACAGCCCCGCCTCCAGCGCCTCGACGATGGAGCTGTCGATGGAGAGCGGCACGTCGGTGATCGACTGCACCAGCTTGATCGACTGGGCCAGGATCGCCGGTTCGTCGGCCAGCGGGATGCCGGCATTGACGTCCAGCATGGTGGCGCCGGCTTCCACCTGGGCGCGGGCGTCCGCCTCGACCCGGCTGAAGTCGCCGGCGGCCATCTCGGCGGCCAGCAGCTTGCGGCCGGTCGGGTTGATCCGCTCGCCGATCACGCAGAACGGCCGCTCGAAGCCGATGGCGATTTCCTTGGTGGCGGAACTGACGATGGTGTCGACCATGGGCGCGTCTCCGGCTGCGGGGTGGATCAGGAGGCCGCGCGGGCCTGGTCGGAGGCGCCGAGCAGGATCGCCTGCCTGCGCTCGTCCACGATGAAGTCCCCGGCTGCGACCGCATTCGCCCACGCCGCCGTCTTGGCGAGCCCGCCGAACGGGTAGAAATGCAGCTTCTCGATGCCGCATTCCGGGTTGCCCGCCTTGTAGGCGGCGAGGTCGAGGATCAGCCGGTCGGGGGCCTGCACCAGCATCAGCTTGGCCAGGTTGCGCGCCTGGCGGGTCAGCACGCGGATCGACGGGCCGATGCCCGACATCTGGGCGAATTTCAGCAGGGTCTTGAGCGTCGCCAGCCCCGGCACCCCGAGATGGATCGGCAGGGTGTTGCCCCAGCCGCGGATCTTCCTGTCCCAGGCGATGATGGCGGCGGCGTCGAAGCAGAACTGGGTCTCGATATACATCTCCACCCCGCGCTCTGCGGCGAAGCGGTTCTTCCAGAGCAGCGCGTCCTTCAGCGCCGTCTCGTCGATGTCCGGGCTGCCCTCCGGGTGGCCGGCGACGCCGATCTTGCGGATGCCGTGGGTCTCGAACAGGCCGGTCGCCAGCAGGTCCAGGGAGGAGGCGAAGGCGCCCATCGGCCGGTCGCGCCCGCCGGCGATCACCAGTGCCTGGGCCACGCCTGCCTCGTCCTTCAGGCGGCCCAACGCGCGGTCCAGCATGGCGCTGTCGGTGACGGAGCGGGCCGCGATATGCGGCACCGGCTCGAACCCCTCGGCGCGCAGGCGAGCCGCCACGGCGATGGTGTCGTCGATGGCGCTGTCCGGCAGGAAGGTGACGTTGACCGTCGTGCCCGGAGCCAGATGATCGGCGAAGGCGGCGACCCTGGCGGCCGAGGCGGGGGTGGTCTCGACGGAGAAACCGTCGATCAGGGTGATCACATCGCGCGCGGTCGCAGGTGCCATCCAAGTCCCCTTTCCCTCGCCGGAACTCACCGGGTCTCCCGTCCTATATGAGGCCTGTCCGGCGGGGCGGATTGCCGCATCGCGCCATCCTCAATCCCAAATCCGACAAACAGCCATGACGAGGATTGCATTGCGCGGCCGCACCGGCTGAGGCAGAGGATCGGCCAGCCCCATAACCCTTTCGAGGCGAGACCCCGATGACCGAGCGCAGCCGCACCTATACCTGGGCCGACCCCGCGCCGCTGACCGAGGCGACCCGGACCCTCGACGGCCTGACCCTGCTCACTCGGATCAAGGACGGCGACCTGCCGCCGCCGAGCATCGCCGCCACCATGGGCTTCCGCCTCGCCGAGGTGAGCGAGGGTCGGGCGGTGTTCGAAGGCGCGTGGCAGGAATACCTGTCCAACCCGGCCGGCACGTTGCACGGCGGCTGGTACGGCACGATCCTGGACAGCGCCATGGGGTGTGCGGTGCATTCCACCCTGCCGGCCGGCACCGGCTACACGACGCTGGAATACAAGGTGCACATCACCCGAGGCGCGGGTCCGGACGCCGGAACGCTGCGGGCGGAAGGTATCGTCGTGCACCGCGGCCGCCGCACCGCCACCGCCGAAGCGAAGCTGGTCGACGCGGCGGGGAAGGTGTTCGCGCACGCGACGACGACCTGTCTGATCCTGTAGGTCGCGGCTCTCCTCCCCCTCGTCTTCCCGGCCCCGCACCGGGCTCGAGGGGGACGCTCGCCGCAGCGCCGCAGAAGGATGACGACCGCTCCCCCTGCCCCCCGTTCCGGGTCCCGGCGCAAGGCCGGGAAGACGAATGGGAGAACGACGACCGCTCCCCCTCCGCCTTCTTTCTCCCGTCATCCCGAACTTGATTCGGGATCCTGCTGCTGCGTCGGGGGCTTGATCCCGAATCAAGTTCGGGATGACGGGTGCGGTTGGGTACGGCCGAAACCGCGTGACGACGAAACAGCCCTTGACCGCTCTGAGGCATGAGTATCCCATATAGGGGAAAAATTCTCACGTACGAGACTCTCATGCCCCTCGACGACTTCACCCCGCGCCTGGCCGACCGGCTGAAGCGCCTGCGCCAGGAGGCCGGCTGGTCGCTGGACACCCTGGCGAAACGCAGCGGCGTCAGCCGGGCCACCCTGTCGCGGATGGAGAATGCCGAGGTCAGCCCGTCGGCTGAGGCGCTGGGCAGGCTCTGCGCCGCCTACCGGCTGCCGATGTCGCGGCTGATCCGGATGGTGGAGCAGGGCTTCGCCGCCCGGATCCCCGCCGACGCCCAGAGCGTCTGGCACGATCCGGCCACCGGCTTCGCCCGGCGCTTGGTCTCCCCGCCGACGGAAGCGCTGCGCGGCGAGGTGATCGCCGGCACCCTGCCCGCCGGCGCCCGCATCGCCTACGACACCCCGCCGGTGGAGGGACTGGAGCACCACCTGATCCTGCAGTCGGGTCGCCTGACCCTGACCGTGGACGGCACCGACCACGATCTGCATCCCGGCGACTGCCTGCGCTACCGGTTGCACGGCCCGACCGTCTTCCAGGCCGGGGCGGAGGCGCCGGCCGACTACCTGCTGTTCCTGGTGTAGCGCCATGGCCAGTCTGCCCGGCGCCGGCACCGCGATCCTCATCCTGCTGGCCGTCATCGGCGGCGCGCTGATCGCCGCCCAGGGTCCGATCTTCGCCCGGCTGGCAGGCAGCGTCGGCGGAACCCTGCCGGCGGCGCTGCTGTCCTTCACCATCGGCATCTGCGCGCTGACCGGCCTGATCCTGGCGACCGGCGCGCCGTTCCCGAAGCTGGCCGACATGCGGGCCGCCCCGGCCTGGGTCTGGGCCGGCGGGCTGATCGGGGCGTATCAGGTGATGCTGTCCATCACCGCCGTGCCGAAGATCGGCGTGGTGGCTTTCCTGACGGCCGTCATCGCCGGCCAGCTCATGGCCGCCATCGCCTACGATCAGCTCGGCGCCTTCGGACTGGCGGTGCGGGCGCTGACGGTGACGAAGATGGTAGGGATCGCGTTGCTGATCGGCGGCCTGGCGCTGATCGTGTGGGAGCGGTGATCCGCCTCCTCTCCACACTCCCCGGATTCATTCCGGGGAGGGCCAGAAAGGGGACTGCGTTGGTGGAAAGCCGCAGGGCTAAGCCCGCACCAGGTCCCGCGACAGCCGGCTCAGCACTTCCGGGCCGTGCTCCGTCACCACGACCGTCTCGCCGAGCCCCATGGCGCGGCCGGAGCGGGTGTCGCCCAGCATGACGTGCGGGAAGAACACCATGCCCGGCCGCAGCTTCAGCGGATTGCCGGCATAGATCATCGGCGGCACGTCCATCCAGCTCGGCCGGTAGGTCGCGCCCAGCGAATAGCCGCAGGCGGCATAACGGACCTCGGCATAGCCGGCGGCGTCGAGCCGGGCGCGGTGGATCTCGTCCACCCGGCCCAACGGCTCGCCGGGTCGGAACGCCTCCAGCATCTCCTCCAGCGTGTCGCGCACCAGGGCGTGCATCTCCCCCTGGGCATCGGAGACCGGGCCCACGGCCACGCAGCGCTCGATACAGGCGTTGTAGCGCCGACAGGTCCCGGCGAGCTCGACCATCACCAGATCGCTGTCGCCCAACCCGTGCGAGCCGCCGACGCCGCGGCCATAGACGGCTCGGGAGCCCGAGTTGACCAGCGGGCCCGCCGGCGGCATGTCGCCGCCGCCCGTCAGCATCGCCGTCACCGCCGCCGCGGTCAGCGCGCTGTCCAGCACGCCCGGCGCTGCGGTCTCGGCGATGGCGGTCACCGCCGCGTCGGCCAGCCCGGCGGCGCGGCGCATCAGGTCCAGCTCGGCCGGCGACTTGACCACGCGCAGCCCCCGCACCACCGCACTCGCCTCCACCAGATCGACCACGCCCTCGGCCGCCTCGTAGACGGCGCGGCAGTTGAAGCCGGTCAGGCTGTAGCTGTCGGTCTCGATCCCGACCCGGCGGCCCTCCAGCCCCTCGTCCTTCAGAAGGCCGAGCAGGTCGCGCGCCGGGTTCGCCCCCTCGGCGTTCAGCCAGACCCGGACCTCCTCGATCCGCGAGATGTCGCGCGCCTGGGCGATGTCGGGACGGCGGCACAGCAAGGTGGTCGGCCGATCCTCGGCATGCAGCACGGCGCATTGGAAGAAGACGTAGCCGCCGCCATCATAGCCGAACAGGTAGTACAGGCTCTCCTGGGCGAAGACGATCAGGGCGTCGAGCCCGCGGGCCGCCATCTCGCGGCGGGCGGCGGCGAGGCGGGCGTCGTATTCGGCGTCGTCGAAGGGACGCACCCCGGAGACCGGGCCGGTCAGGTCCGTTCGTCCCGTCGGTCGCGGGTCACGTACTCGCCGGTGCGCTCGTCGCGGACCAGATCGACCACGTCGTCGCGGCCATGTGTGCCCTCGGGCCGGCCGCGGTCCTGACGGCCGCCGGCTTCCGGCGCGGTCTTGGCCTTGCGCGCGGCATCGAGCCGGCCGATCAGCCGGAAACCGAACCAGACGACGCCGATGATCGCCGCAAGGGCTACGAGTTTGGAGATGCTGAACATGAACCTACAATTGACCCACCGACCGGCCCCGCGCAAGACCCATGGTCACGGCCCGACCGGTGCCAGCGCCTCGTAATGGACGACGGTATAGCCCGCCTCCGGCCGCTCCCACAGCAGCGCGAAGCCGAGGGATTCGAGAAGGCGGCGGGAGATCGCGTTGTCGCCGCGGGCGAAGGCCACGATCCGCGGCAAGGCCAGCGGCCCGAAGCCGTGCCGCAGGGTCGCCGTCGATGCCTCGCGGGCGTAGCCCTTGCCGCGCCCTGCAGTGTGCAGGCCGTAGCTGATCTCCGGCACGGTCCCGTCCTCCAGGTAGCGCAGGCCGCACTCTCCCAGGAACGCACCGCTCTCGCGCTCGATCACGGCGTACATGCCGAAGCCGTGCTCCCGCCAGTGCTGGATCATGCCGTCGACCACGGCCGAGGCGGCGTCCGGCCCGAGCACGCCGAGCTTTCGCACGCTCATGACCTCCGGCGTGCCGAGAAAGGAAACAAGGTTCGCGCGCTGGCTCTCGTCCACCGGTCGAAGGGTCAGCCGGTCGGTCTCGAGCGTGTTCACAGACCGAACCGCGACCACAGGGCGCGCTCGCCGATCGCCGACATCGCCCCCTCGCCGATCGCCACCGGATCCATCGACGCCCCGAAACGCAGGCGCTCGAGCAGGGAGCGGCGGCGCTCAAGCTGGCGGAACCGGGTCTTGTCGCCGTGGCGCGCCCGCATGGTGCTGCGCAGTTCGCCCTCGCCGTCGGCCAGACCGAGGGCGATGCCGCGCATGCCGGTCCAGAACTTGCCCTCGAACAGCTCCGGCTCCTCCTCGGTCTTCAGCGCCTCGCCGCGCCGTTTGCGGACCCAGTCGATGAACAGCTGGTGCAGTTCGACCTGGAGCGCCTTGAGGTGGGAGACGTCCTCCTCGCGCTCCGGGCTGAACGGATCGAGCAGCGCCTTGCGGCTGCCGGCGGTATGGATGCGGCGCTCCACCCCCAGCTTGTCCAGGGCCTCCACGAAACCGAAGCCGGCGCTGACCACGCCAATGGAACCGACGATGGAGGCCGGATTGACCAGGATCTCGTCCGCGGCACAGGCGATCCAGTAGCCGCCGGACGCCGCGACATCCTCCACGAAGGCGGTGACCGGCTTCTCGTGCTCGGCCGCCAGGTCGCGGATGCGCCGGGCGATCAGGTCGGACTGAACCGGCGAGCCGCCGGGCGAGTTGATCATCAGGGCGACGGCGGTGGTGTGCTTGTCCTTGAACGCCGTCTCCAGGATCGGGGCGACGGTCTCCAGGGACAGGCCGCGTCGGGTCGGTCCGGAGCCGCCGATGACGCCGCGCAGGGTGACGACGGACACGGTCGGCGGACGTTTGCGGAACCGGTCGAGGAGGGGATCGAGAATTGCCATGGCGGTTAAATAAGGCGGCGACCCTCAAAGATCGAGGGGCGCCCCGCGCAGGATCGCCTCTGCCGGCGGGGTATAGGCGCCGTCCCTCTCGTGCAGAACCAGGCCCGGCGCGAGCCGCAGCGGCGCCCGGCCGCCCCTCACCGCCCGCACCAGGACCCGGCCGGCATCCCGCCCCGTCTTGGGAAACAGCGGGTAAACCACGGCGGAGCCGAAACCGCGCATCAGCGCGGCCAGGATGTCGTCCAGCCGATCGGCCCTGTGCACCAGGGTGACGGTCCCCTTGTGCCGCAGACAGCGCCGCGCGACGGCGATCCAGTCGGCCAGGTCGGCGCCGCTCTCGACACCCGCCGCCGCCCGTCCGGCATCCGGCGAGGGATCGGCGCGATCGGCGGGCAGATAGGGCGGGTTGGCGGCGACGTGGTCGATCCCGCCGGCCTCCCAGGTCGCCGGCAGCCGGGCGAGATCGGCGGTCTCGATGCGGCCGGAGAAGCCGTTGGCCGCCAGGGTCCGCCGGGCGAGATCCGCCATGGCGGGGTCGCGCTCAACGCCGATCGTCTCCACACCTTGGACCCGGCCGGCGAGGCAGGCGAACACCGCCCCGGCGCCGCAGCCGAGATCAACCACCCGCTCTCCCGAGCGCGCCGGAACCGACGCGGCGAGCAGCACCGGATCGACCGCCGCCCGATACCCGGTCCTCGGCTGAACCAGCCGCACCCGACCGTCGAGCAGCAGATCCTCGGTGGTTTCCATTTCCTGAGAATCACTCATTTGCAGCTCACTCCCCGGCCTTGTGCCGGGGGCAAGGCGTCAGCAGGCGCGAGCAGGGAAACATCCCACGGACGCCCGTCCGCTCCCCGGCCTTGCCCCGGCACAAGGCCGGGGAGTGCTAAGAGCATGATGATGGAGAGAGAATGAACGAAAGCCCCCACCCCTATTTCGGGTCCAGCGTCTCGCCGGCCTCTTCCAGCAGCGCCTTGGCGGCGGCGAAGTCGTCGCTGGCCACCATCAGACGGCGCGGAATCGCCCCCGCACTGCCTTCCAGCACGCTCATCCCGCCATCCAGCACCAGCGGCTCGATGCCCTCGGAGGTCAGCAGGGCTTGAAGATAGGAAAGCCGCACCAGATCGTTGGTGCGCAGAAGTTCCCGCATACGGCACTGGCCTCCAGAACATCGGGGCGGACGGTTACGGCGTCGGGCCGGGGCGAGACGCGGTTGACTTCGCCTCGCGACCGCTCTTTCTATGCTCGCACAGCACACAGAGGCGTCAAGCAGCGCCGCAGGAGCGAACCCGTGTCCGTTACCGCATCGGCATCCCAGACCGGCCCCGACAGCGCCGACCGCAGGCCCAGTTTCGACGCCCTGCGCGCCCTGGTCGCCGACGACATGGCCAAGGTCAACGAGACCATCATCCGCGAGATGCACAGCCCGGTGGCGCTGATCCCGCAGCTCGCCGGCCATATCGTGGCCTCCGGCGGCAAGCGGCTGCGGCCGATGCTGACTCTCGCGGCTGCCGGCCTGGTCGGCTACGAGGGCTCCCGGCATATCGACCTCGCCGCCTGCGTGGAGTTCATCCACACCGCCACCCTGCTGCACGACGACGTGGTGGACGAGAGCAACCTGCGCCGCGGCCAGGACACCGCAAACGCGGTCTGGGGCAACCAGGCCAGCGTGCTGGTCGGCGACTTCCTGTTCAGCCGCGCGTTCCAGCTCATGGTGGCCGACGGCTCGCTGAAGGTGCTGAAGATCCTGTCCGACGCCTCGGCGGTGATCGCCGAGGGCGAGGTGCACCAGCTGGTCACCACCAACGACATCGAAACCACCGAGGCGGCTTATCTCCAGGTGATCGAGAGCAAGACGGCGGTGCTGTTCGCCGCCGCCTCGCAGATCGGCGCCGTGGTCGCCGAGCGCCCGGAGAGCGAGGAGAAGGCGCTGGAATCCTTCGGCCGCAACCTCGGCGTGGCGTTCCAGCTGGTGGACGACGTGCTCGACTATTCCGCCCAGCAGGAAGCGCTGGGCAAGACGGTCGGCGACGATTTCCGCGAGGGCAAGATGACCCTGCCGGTGATCCTGGCCTATGCCGCCGGCGACGCCGACGAGCGGGCATTCTGGAGCCGGACGGTCGGCGCGCTGGAGCAGACCGAGGACGACCTCGCCCATGCCCAGGCCCTGATGGCCAGGCACGGCACCCTGGACAAGACCCTTAACCGGGCCCGCGACTATGCCGAGGCGGCGCACCGCGACCTCGACCTCTTCGCCCCCACCGCCCATCGCCGGGCGATGGAGGAGGTCATCGATTTCTGCGTCGACCGGGCGTACTGACGACCCGACACTGGCCCCGCCCCTTCGACACGGCCCCCGGCTGGTCGCCGGGGTCCTGCTCAGGGCGAGGTCAAAGGTAGAAATTCTAGACCTCGCCCTGAGCAGCGACCGCAGGGAGCGTGTCGAAGGGCCGGATCAAGGTTGCACCTCCGGCATCGACCTCATGCGCGGAAGCCCCCTTGTCCCCCGCCTGCAGCCGTCGAGCATGCCCCCTCAACACAGAAGAGGGGCAAACCCCATGACCATCCGCATTCTCGGCCGCGCCAATTCCTTCAACGTGCGCAAGGTGCTCTGGGCCAGCGACGAGCTCGGCGTGGCCTATACCCGCGAGGACTGGGGTCGCGGCTTCCGGCCGACGACCGATCCCGAGTTCCAGGCGATCAACCCGATCGGCCTGGTCCCCGCCGTGGTGCTCGAGGACGGCACCGTGCTGCGCGAGAGCAACACGATCATCCGCTACCTCGCCACCGTCTCCGGCGACACCGCCCTGTACCCGGCCGACCCGGTCGTCCGGGCCGGGGTCGAGCAGTGGATGGACTGGGCGAATTACGAGACCTCGATCTCCCTGCGCGGCGCCTTCCTCGGCGGCCAGCTCAACGAGCCGCCGTGGAACCACCCCTGGTTCGTCGAGCAGGGCCGCGCCCATATCACTAAGGAGGTCGGGCAACTCGACGAACATCTGTCGCAGGGCGGTCCGTACATCACCGGGAAGAGCTTCACCCTGGCCGACATCCCGATCGGCCTGGTGGTGAACCGCTGGTTCAACCTGCGCTTCGACGGCAAGCCCGACTACCCGGCGGTGGCGCGCTACTACGAGACCCTGAGTGGCCGACCAGCCTACCTGAAGCACGGCCGCAACGGGCTGCCGTGAGGGACGCCCCCGCTCCGTCGTCCCGGACTTGATCCGGGACCAAGCCTCCGGCGCCGGAACCTTGATCCTGATTTGCATCAGGATGACGGGGGTGAGTGGCGACGTCCCCTACCCGCAGAGCGCCACGATCTCCGCATGCAGCGCCGTCGGGATGGCGGCGCCCTCGGTCGCCGTCTTCTCGCGGTTGAAGTGCCGGCGCCCGGCCGGCAGGCGGGTGCCCTCCTCGGCCAGGATGCGCTCGAACAGCAACTCCGCATGGGCGGCCCAGCCGGTGGCGTCTCCGAGGCGGCCCGGATCGATCGCCAGCATGAACTCGCCGCCATTGGGCGGGCCGCCGTCCTTGGCGTCGCTCTCCCAGGCCTCGAAGCTGAACTTGTCGCCGATCAGCGCGCCGGCCAGCAGCTCGACCATCATCGCGATGGAGGCGCCCTTGTAGCCGCCGAAGGGAAGCTGCGCGCCACCGTCCAGGATGGCGTTCGGGTCGGTGGTCTCCGCGCCTTCCTTGTCGATGCCGGTGCCCGGCGGCACGCCATGGCCGTCGCGGGCGGCGATCATGATCTCGCCGCGGGCCAGCGCGGAGGAGGCCTGGTCGAACACCATCGGCGGCTTGCCCGGCCGCGGCCAGCCGAAGGACATCGGGTTGGTGCCGTAGATCGGCGTGCGTCCGCCCGGATGGACCACGTAGGGGAAGGCGGCGGTGAAGGCGAAGGCGCAGAGCCCCGCCTCGGCCAGCGGCTCGACCTCGTACCAGAGCGCCTGGAAGTGGTGGATGTTGGTGATGGCGAGTGCCGCCACGCCCTGGGCGCGGGCCCGCTCGATCAGCGGCTCGCGGCCGAGCTGCTGGGCCAGCGGCGCGAAGCCGCCATCGCCCTTCACCCGCAGCACGGCGGGCGCCAGATCCTCCAGCACCGGCACCGCCTGGCCGTTCGCCTTGCCGCTCTTCAGCGACTTCACGTAGCCCGGCACCCGGAACAGCCCGTGGCTCTTCGCCCCGTCGCGCTCGGCGTTGTGGATCACGTCCGCCACCGCCTCGGCATTGGCGGTGTCGCAGCCGTTGGCCAGGAAACACCGGATGGTGAGGTCGCGCACCTCGTCCAGGGTCAGGGTGACGGTCGCGCTGTCGCCGGCGGACATGGGCGGGCCTCCGTTGTGCCGTGAAAGGACGGCCGCGCAGTCGCCGGCCGGAGGCCCAGCAAAGCAGAGGCCGCGGGCCGGCGGAACCCCGGAGTTCGGCGCCCGCGCCAGCTCGGCGTTCCCGGGACGAAAACCGGCCGCAAAGGAAGTTGGTTTTGGCGCGAGTTCCTTCTTGATGCGCCGCATCCGGTCCGCTATATCACGCCCTCGCCTCCCGGCGGGCCGTCCTTCGGCCCGTCACAAGGTCCGGTCGGGGAGTAGCTCAGCCTGGTAGAGCACTGTCTTCGGGAGGCAGGGGCCGGAGGTTCGAATCCTCTCTCCCCGACCAACACTTCATCTCGTTATTCCGCCTGATCGACACGCCGCGCCAGCCGACGCGACGGGTTCGTGGTCACCACAGCGGTTCGAGCCGGGCCTGCAGCCAGATCAGCGACGGGTAGGCCGCCAGCCAGACCCAGACGAAGCGGTTGAAGCCGAACATCACGAAATTCGCCAGGTGGAATACCAGCATCGCCGCCAGGGCCGCGAACAGCAGCGGCTGGGCGATCAGGGCGAACGGGAACAGCAGCTCCAGCAGGATCACCGCCCAGGATACGGCGCAGAGCAGACGCGGCCGCTCGGTCCAGCCCCGCGTCGCCTCGCTCACCGGGTAGACCGAGAACAGGAAGACATCCCGCAGCGCCCGGCCGATCCGCCAGTCCGCGTGGATGACCTTCGACAGCCCGGATTTGAAATACGAGAAGATGACCTGTAGGGCGAGATAGCCGAACACGTATTCCTGCCACTGGGCCGAAGGCATGAGGTGCACGGCGCAGAGGCAGGTGATCAGCAGCAGGCTGAGCAGGTCGCTGCCGCCGTTATACGGCCCCTGGAACCGGCGCAGGATGAACAGGGCGTTGACGAACAGGGCGGCGCAGATCCAGGCCGGATACACGCCCGCGATCAGCAGCACCGCGAGCCCCAGACGGACGGCGTAGTGCGGCCGCTCGTCCGGCAGTCCGAACAGGTGTTCCAGGCTCTGCTGAATCAGCGCGACCGACAGCAGGATCTCGGTCAGGCGGATGGCGTCGTCGAGGCTCATCGCTCGCGCGGATCCACGGTGGGATAGGCCGGCGAGACATAGGCGACGTCCCGGCGCACGGCCTCTGCGTCCCGGCTGACGAAGACCAGCCGGAAGCGGAAGCAGGGCGCAGCCGCCTCTTCTGCCGTGAGGTCGCGTCGAAGCCGCCGGCGGATTTCCCGCACCGAATGCTCGCTCGGGTTCTGCATCAGCCGTTCGGCGCAGGTGGCCAGGTACAGGGTCTCGTTCCAGCGTGCGTTCCAGAAGAGCGCGGTGACGTAATCGACGATCCTCATGCGCGGCCGGGTCGGCCGGCAGGCGCGCCAGACGTGATCGCCCTCGGGCACGGCTCCGTCCGGATCGGCAATCACCGCCAGCTCGATGCGCGGCGACGGGGCGATGACGTCGAAGAACCGCCAGGACGGAAACAGGGCCGGCAGCAGCAGTCTGAGGGTGTTCACCATGGCAGGATCTCCCGCTGAGCCGCTCGCGGCGCCCTCAAACCGTACGATAGGACGGGAAGGTCACCGTCACCGTGGTGCCCTGACCCAGCGCGCTCTGCACCGCCAGCTCCGCGCCGTGTGCCTCCACATGTCCGCTGACGATGGCGAGCCCGAGGCCGACCCCGTCGTGCGACCTGGTCATCGCGTCGGGATGCTGCCAGAACGGCTGGGTGATCTGGCCGATCAGGTCCTCG
The DNA here is from genome assembly GCA_965228445.1 of Candidatus Endolissoclinum sp. GTDB lineage: Bacteria > Pseudomonadota > Alphaproteobacteria > Thalassobaculales > Thalassobaculaceae > Thalassobaculum. The sequence goes on from OZ245813.1 coordinate 2,247,205, forward strand.
GAGATCCCGATCCCCTCGTCCACCACGGTCAGAACTACCCGGTTCTGCCGGTCCAGCGCGGCCGACACCGCCACCTGCGCCCCTTCGGCGGAGAACTTCACCGCGTTCGCCAGCAGGTTCTGGATGATCTGGTACAGCATCTGCGGATCGGCGCGCAGCGCGGGCAGGGACGGCTGGATCGACGGGTTGATGCGCACGCCGCGCTCCCGAGCGACGGGCGTCAGGTCGGTCACCGCCGCCAGCACCGCCGCCGTCACGTCGATGCCGCTCTCGTCGATATTCGACTGGAGCCGCTCCAGCCGGGCGAATTCCAGGATCTGCTCGATCATCTTCAGCAGCCGCGAGCCGCTGCCCGAGATGTCGCTGGCATAGCCGAGATAGCGGTCGCTGCCGAGCGGACCGAAGGGCTGACCGCGCAGCATGTCGGCGAAGCCGATGATGGCGTTCAGCGGCGTGCGCAGCTCGTGGCTCATATTGGCCAGGAACTGCGATTTCGCCTGGCTCGCCAGTTCGGCCCGCTCCATCGCCGCCCGCAGCTCCACCTCGCGGTCCTTGATCTCGGTGATGTCGGAATAGATGCAGACCATACCGCCCTCGGCGGTGCGGCGTTCGTCCACCTGGTACCAGCGGCCGTCCGCCGTCTCCATCACGTAGCGCTGACTTCGGGCGGCGAAGACCGACAGACGGGCCTCGATCCACTCGTCCTCCCGGCCGACCGCCTCGGCCGGCGCGTGCGGGCCGGCGACGAGGGTCCGCAGCAGCGCTCCGTACCCGGCGCCGTCCGCGCCGTCGACCTCGGACTGGAGCATCTCGCGATAGGCGTCGTTGCAGCGCAGCAGCCGCCCATCCGGCGCGAACAGGGCGAAGCCGTCGGAGATCGCGTCCACGGCGTCGTGCAGCCGCTGGGTGGAGAGCGCGGCGAAGGCCTCCGCCGCCCGGCGGGCGCTGACGTCCCGCAGCACCAAAATATAGATCCGCTCCGAGCCGGCCATCGATTCCGCCAGGGTGATCTCGGTCGGCACGTCGCCCGACCCGTCCGGGCCGTGCGCCTCCACCTCGATGGTCTCCGGCCGGTGGGCCGCGCGGGCCAGGGTCCGGGCCGGGTCGCTCTCCAGCTCCGCCACCCAGGGCCCGGTTAGCCGCCGGCCGACCGGCTGACCGACCAGCCCGGTCTCCGGGCGCCCCAGCAGACCGCAGGCCGCCCGGTTGGCGGTTCGGATCCGGCCGTCCTCGCCGATCGTGACGATGGCGTCGAAACTGGCGTCGATCACCTCGCGGATATAGGCGTCGTGTCGCTTCAGCGCGGTCTCGTTGCGGCGGCGCAGGACCGTCTCGGTGCGGTAGTCGCCGATCACGAAGCTGCCGACCAGCAGGATCGAGGTGAGCGAGAAGAAGGTCGGGTCGATCAGGGCGCCGAAGGCGGCCTGGGCATAGGCCGCCACCCCGATCGCCGCCGCCATCAGCCCGACGCCGACCGCCGGTTTCAGATGCGGGCTGAACCGTGGCAGCAGGCCGATCAGCAGCAGCCCGGCCAGGCCGGCGGCCAGCAGCTCGGCCCAGTCGAAGACCGGGTCGCGGTTGGGGGCGCGGTCGCTCAGGATGGTGTCGACGGCAAGCGCCTGGAACTGCAGCCCGGAGAGCGTTTCGCCGAAGCCGATGCGCACCCGGTCGCCGACCCCGGCAGCCGAACTGCCGATCACCGCGACGCGGCCGGCGACGGCCGCCGGCGGCAGCGAGCCGGACAGCACGTCGATCGCCGACACCGTCAGCACCCGGTCCGGCGCGGCAGTATCGACCCAGAGCCGCCCGCGTGCGTCGGTGGGCACGAACAGCGAGCCGAGCGACACGCCGCTCACCCCGAGGGGCGAGGGAACCTCCACCAGCAAGTTCGGCTGCCGCAGAGCCACCCGGGCGATGTCGAGAGCCATGCCGGGCTGCAGCGTGCCGCCGACCCGGAACACGGTCGGCACCCGCCGGGCCGTGCCGTCCGGCTCGGGCAGCAGACTGACCACGCCCTGGCCGTCGCTCGCCCGGCGGATCGGCTCGACGGTGCCGAGGATGCCCCCGATCGCGGGAAGCCGGTCGAGATCGTGGTGCCCGCGCACGGCGATCCGGCTCTGCGTACCCTGCGGTGCCGGCCCGGCGCGCGGGATGGCGGCGACGGCGGTGACGCTCGGCACCTGCCCCATGGCACGGGCCAGGGCCTCGTCGTAGCCGCCCAGCGCTTCCAGCTCGCGGCGCAGCTCGGCCGTCAGGTCCGGAAGGGACCGCGCCAGCACGGTCGGCGACATGCGGTCGGGCTCGGCGAACAGGATGTTGAACCCGAGCGTGCCGGCACCGGCGGCGGAGAGCCGGTCGACGAGATCGACCAGATGCCGCCGCGGCCAGGGCCACTGCCCCAGGGCCGCCAGGCTGCGGTCGTCGACATCGACGGCGAGAACCGGCGACGGATCGGCGGCGGGCGCACGCATCTGCAGTTGCAGATCGAAGCCCCAGAGCCGCAGAATCTGCAGCGGGGCGACGTCGAAGGCGCGCAGGACCAGCAGGAGCCCGAGCAGGGCGGCGGCGATCAGCCGGCCATGGCGGACCAGCCGGGAGAGATGGCCGTCCTCCGGCTCGTCGAGCCATTGGAACTCGCTGCTCACCCCGACCTGCCGGATCTCGGCGTTGCCCGGTCTCCCGCTCTCCATCGCCCCCTCAGACGTCCATCCACATGCGCGACCCGGCCCCTATCCTAGAGCACGATCGGGGCAGATCGACCCGATCTGACCCGAACACCGTCCTCTAACCAATTAAACGTAGAGCTAATTCACACGGTCAGATGTTTCCATCTGATCGCGATTTGCTCTAGCGGATGACGATCTCGACCCGACGATTTCGGGCCTCCGACACGCCGTCGGCGGTCTGCACCACCGGCGCGCGCTCGCCGTAGGAGACGATCGTCACCACCCGCTCCGGCACGCCGAGGCCCAGGATCTCCTGCGCCACCAGCTCCGCCCGGTCCAGGGCCAGCTGGTCGTTGAACGCGGTCGAGCCGCTGCGGTCGGTATGCCCCGACACCTCGACCTGCGGCAGCTTGCGCCGGCCGACGGCCTCCAGCACCTCGCTCAGCTTGCGGGCGGAGTCCGACGTCAGCCGGTCCGTGCCCTGCTCGAAATACAGCAGGAACGCCACGGGCGGCGTCGGTCCGGCCGCCAGCGCCCTGCCGAATACCGCCTCCACATCGGCCACCAGGAAGGTTCCCGTCGCGTGCGGCCCCGACTGGGCATCGCCCGTCACCGCGCTTTCGCGGTCGGTGTCGAGCACCACCGCTCCCTGCGGGGTCTGCACCTGGATGGCGCCCACCACGCCGTCGGTGTCCGGCAGCAGCACGACCAGCGCGCCGTCCACCGCCGCCTCGATCACCGCGACGGCGGCCAGGAAGGTCTCGCGGCAGCGGGCGATGTGGTCGGGCTGATGCCCCTCCTCCTGTTCCTGCATCCAGCAGTCGAAGGCGGCCTGGCCACGGGCGCTGTCCGGGCCGACGATGGAGCGCGCGCCGGCGCCGAACAGGGCGACCAGACGGGCGCGGGCGGCCCCCAGTTCCTCCTGCGCGGCTTCCGACAGGGCACGGTCGGCGAGCGCTTCCGGCGGGAACACCTCGCCCTCGGCGGCGCGGATCGCCCGGTCGTAGAACCGGGCGGTGTCCGGCCAGTCGTACTCGGCTCGCTCCCGGTCCCCCAGGGCCGCGTATTCGCCGCTGAGGTCGCGCAGGAACGGCGAGTCCTGCGGCGGCAGAACAGAGAGTTCTTCGGTGTCGTAGGGACCGACGGCGCAGGCGGCGACGCTCAGCAACAGAGCGGCGACGGCAAGCGGTCGGAGGCGGCGGGCGAACGGTGCGACGATCTCGGTCATGGCGTCAGTTCCCCGCCGGCGCCGGCACGCGCACCCCGAACCGGGTGCCCCGGACCGCGACGACCGAGAGCGGCGTCTTAATCTGGATGTTCTCCGGCGCGATCTTCCCGATGCGCCCGGACTGGTAGACCATCGTGCCCTGCAGGATCTGGCCGAAGAAGCCGAACGCGTCGCGCTGCGGCGCGAACTCGAAGGACGACAGCTCGAACCGGGAGTTCGGCCCCAGGGAAATGAGCGTACCGTCGTTCAGCGTCACGCCGACCGCCCCGTCGGCCCCGGTCCGCAGGGTATCGGCCCGATGGACGTCCAACCCTTCCACCGCGACGATGACGGAGCCCGCCCGATCCACCGCCGCCTCGCCGTCCACCACCTTCACCGTCCCGATGGCCGGCCCGAAATCCTGCGCGCGTGTCGGCAGCACGGCCGAGAGCGCGAGGAGAAGCCCCAAGAGCAACCCACGCATCTGCTGTCTCTTTTCCGTTTCTTAATGCCCCCACCCCCGTGCGGGCTATCCCGGAACTTTACCTTGCCAACGTGACGCGGTCGACAATTCCGGGGCGCGGTCCGGGCAGGGCGGCTCACTCCGTCGCGAACCGTCCCGCGGAGAACGGCGCCAGCAGGTCGGGCCGCCGGTTCTCCAGCGCCCAGTCGGCCAGCAGCTCGGTTACCGCCGGCGCGATCGCCCAGCCATGGCCGGTCCAGCCGGACGCAAAGATCACATGCGGGTTGCCCGGCAACTGGTCGATCACCGGGATCCCGTCGATCGCGTCGGCCTCCAGATGGCCGGTATCCGCCGTTTCGATCTCGATGCCCTCCAGCGCGGGATAGACCGCGACCGCATCGGCCACGTTGGCGGCGACCTCCTCCGGGATCGGCGTGCCGCGCCCGGTGGCATCGTCCCAGCGTCCCAGACGGCCGCCGGAGATCATCAGCCGGCCGTCCGGCTCGCGTTTCAGCGACAGGGTGCGGCTGGCATGGCCGACCAGATGGCGAACCGGGTTCTCGGCCAGCGGCGCCGAGACCAGCACCTGCAGACAGAGGTTCCAGATCGGCAGGTCGAACCAGGGACCGACCAGCGTCCGCACGCCGGCATTGGCGAGGATGAACAGGCGGTCCGGAACCGGGATCTCCTCGCCCTCGGCGGTGGCGACGGCGACGACCCTGCCCGCGCGGGTCACCAGCCGCTCGACCCTCGCCCCCTCGCGGATCGTGGCCCCCGCCTTCGCCGCGTTCTCGGCATAGGCCCGGGTCGTGCGGGCATGGAACGCAACCCCGTCGCCCGGACAGTGCAGCGCCGCCCGCACGAACGGGGCGACGCCGGGCTCCAGCTCCCGCGTCTCGCCCTCGGACAGGAAGGAGGTCGGGATGCCGAACCGCGACTGCAGCGCGGCCCGGGTCTCCGCCCTGGGCAGGTCGATCGGCCGCTCGATCAGCTGCAGGTGGCCGGTTTGCTCGAACAGAGGTTCGGTCCCCAGACGTTCGTGCAGGGTCGGCCAGAGCGCCCGCGCCCGGGCCATGAGCGGCAGCTCGCGATGGTCGCGGCAGTTGGCCCGCACCCCGCGCCGACCCGGTCCGCCGGAAGCGCCGGACGCCACCGTGTTCGTCTCCAGCAGGGTGACCGCCTCGCCGCGCCGCGCCAGATGCCATGCCACGGCCGCCCCGTACACGCCGCCACCGATGATCAGGGTCATGCCAACTCCAAACCGTCGAGCCGTTTCAGGGACGCCATCTTCAGAGATGGCGGGATCGCAGACCAGGGGCTGATTGCCGCCGACCCCGGTTCAGGCCAGGGAGTGGGTGTGGCCGTCGACCGACAGGGCCTGGCCGGAGATCTTCGCGCCCGCCGGCGAGGCCAGGAACAGGGCCGCGTCGGCCACCTCGTCGGCGCTGACCCAGCTGCGCAGGGAGACTCCGGCGACATAGCGGGCGCGCAGGTCGGCTTCGGTCAGACCGGTGGCCTTCGCCTCGTTGGCCAGCACCCGGTCCATGCGGTCGCCCTCCACCGAACCGGGGCAGATCGCGTTCACCCGCACGCCATGGGGGCCGAGCTCCATCGCCAGCGTCTTCATCAGGCCGATGATGCCCCATTTGGACGTCGCATAGGGGCTGCGGTTCGGATAGCCGTGCAGCCCGGCGGAAGACGACATCAGGATCAGCGATCCGCCGCCGCCCTGCTTCAGCACCCGGGCCGCCCATCGGCAGGTCAGGAAGGCGCCGTCGAGATTGACCGCCAGACAGGCGCGCCACGCCTCCAGACTGTGCTCCTCGATCAGGCCGGCCGGACCGCCGGTGCCGGCATTGGCGATGACCACATCGGCGCCGCCCCACTGCGTCTCGACCTCGCCGAAGAACGCCTCCATCTGGGCTTCGTCGGTGACGTCGGCCCGGCGCGCGATCGACCCGGCAAGCTCCGCCCCGACCGCGGTGACCGCCGTCGCATCGACGTCGCACAGCGCCACCCTCGCCCCTGCGGCGGCGAAACGGCGGGCGTAGACCAGGCCGATGCCGGAGGCGCCGGCGGTGACGACGACGCGGGCGTCGCGGAACGGGGTGTCGTGTTGCATCATGCCCTCGACCGGAAAGCGGTTCTCGCGTCCTAGAGCAATTCACGATCAGATGGAAACATCCGATCGTGCGGCGTCGCGTCGGCTCCGACGGAGCACACCGCGGTGACGCCCGCTCACAGGCCGTCCAGGAAGGATTTCAGCGCCGCGTTGTAGGCTGCGGTGTCCTCCAGATACGGCGCGTGGCCCACACCCGGCAGGACGGCGGACTGCACCGTGGGCGAGCCGCCTGCCAAGGCGGCGAGCAGGGCGTCGCTGAACTCGGCGGTCACCGTCCGGTCCTCCGCGCCGGTCAGCACCAGCACCGGAAGCGACAGGGAGGCAAGGGCCGCGGCGTTGTCGGCCTCCGCGATCAGCCGCATGGCCTCGGCCAGCCCCTCGCGCCGGGTCTCCGCCGCGATCCCGGTGAGACGGTCGATGATCTCGGGTGAACAGCCGGGTGCGGCCATGCTCCGGGCCCGGCGCGCGCCGTATTCCTGCGCCGGCAGGGTCTCCAGCTCCGTCAGCCGGGCGAGATAGGGCGCGCTCAGCGGCGTGCCCGCCGGCTGCCGCCGGCCGAGCAACGTGCAGGACAGGACCAGCGCCCGCAGCCGGTCGGGATAGGTGCCGGCGAAGCGACCGGCGACGACACCGCCCATCGAATGGCCCAGCAGGACGAAGGACGGGATCTCCAGCGCGTCGGTCAGCGCCGCCAGCGTCGCCGCGTAGGAGTCCGCGGTGGGTGCGACGGTGTCGGAGGTCCCGTAGCCCGGCGCGTCCCAGGCGGTCACCCGCCAGCGGCCGGCGAAGGCCGCGGCCTGCTCCTCCCAGGTGCGGGAATTGCCCGCGAGCCCGTGCAGCAGGACGAGATCGGGGCCGCTTCCGGCCTGGCGGTACGAGACGCGGCCATGGTCGAGATCGATGGTCCTGCGGTCGGCGAAAGCCATGGGCGTCAACTCCGATTGGCCCCGGCCGGTACCGACGGGCGTTGAAAGGATGCCCCCATCCCTAGTTCCAACACCCGTCGTCATCAATGGCCGAACGCATCGCCCCGTCGGAGCCGGGTGGATTGGTTCAGACGCCATGAAATTAAAATCAATTTTAACTAATTGGCACTTATAACCCGGTCGACAGGCTCCGGTAGAAATCGCGTAGGGAGGATATACAGGTGCCGAACGCTCAGACCCTGAACCTGCAATGCGCGCAGGTATGCGCCGGCCGCAAGCTGCCGCTGGAGGACTATGCCCCGCCCTGCGTGTGCGACCGCGGCGGCGTGCCCGCGACCTATCCCAAATTCGGCGACGAGGCGTTGCACGGCCTGCTGCGGTACTGGCTGGCGCTCCAGGACAAGGGCCGCGTGCCCGAGCGCAAGGCCTTCGATCCGGCCCGCGTGCCGGCCCTGTTGAGCCGATTCTGGATCATCCAGCGCGAGGAAGGGACCGGCCGCTACAAATTCCTGCTGGCCGGCGAACAGATCCGGTCGCTGTTTAACCGGCGGGTGGCCGACATCTATGTGGACGACCTGTTCCGGGACCACGCGACCGAGATGCACCAGGCTCTGAGCGAGGTGATGGACACCCCGGCGATCCACTATGCGGTCGGGCCGCTGTACCGCGCCGGCATGTATCCGCTGCACACCGAACGCCTCGCCCTGCCGATGGCGGAGAACGGCGAGGTCACCACGGTCTACGGCGCCACGCTCTATCGCCGGCCGACCGCCGCGCCGAGCACCGATACGGAGTTCATCGCCGGCGCCAAGCCGGTGGTCCTGCCGATCGAGGATCTGCCCTGCAAGGGGTGCCTGCTGTTCTGACCGGGTCGTTCGCGGGGCCGGATCACCCGGACTGCAGCGAACCGGGGCACCACGGAAATGGTGGGCCCGGCAGGATTCGAACCTGCGACAACACCGTTATGAGCGGCGCGTTCTGACCGCTGAACTACGGGCCCCCGGCCGCGGCGCGAAGCCGCGTCCTCCGTCACCACTTATCGTCGCGCGGTCGCCACATTGTCAACGCGCGTGACCGGAAGCGAGGCACATCCGCCGGGTTTCGGTCCCTTCCCAAGTCTCCGCCAGGTCCTATGGTAGGCGCCCCCAAGGCCTCTCCGGCCATCGTCCTCCAGCCTCCGGACCTGCCATGACCGATCCCGTCGTCGCCCATCTCCTCGCCCGCCAGGACGCCATTCTGAGCGACCTGAAGACCCTGCTGCGCATGCCCAGCGTCAGTGCCGACCCGGCCTTCGCCGAGGGCATGGCCGACGCCCGCCGGTTCCTGGCGGACCGGCTCGCCGCGATCGGCATGGAGAACGTCCAGATGCTCGACGGCGGCGGACAGCCGGCCGTCTATGGCGACTGGCTGCACGCGCCCGGCAAGCCGACCCTGCTGGTCTACGGCCATTACGACGTGCAGCCGGCCGACCCGCTCGACCAGTGGACCACCCCGCCCTTCGAGCCGACCGAGCGCGACGGCAAGCTCTATGCCCGCGGCGCTTCCGACGTGAAGGGATCCACCCTGATCGCCATCGAGTCGGTCGCCTCTCTGCTCGCAGTGGAGGGCAAATGCCCGATCAACGTGAAGTTCTTCCTGGAGGGCGAGGAGGAGACCGGCAGCCCGAGCCTGCGCAGCCTGATCGAGCGCTACCGCGACCTGCTGGAGGCCGACGCCGTGCTGTCGGCCGATGGCGGCCGGGCCAGCCGGGAGGTGGAGACCATCAACACCGGCGCGCGCGGCACCAACAAGCTGGAGTTCACCCTGCGCACCGCCGGCGGGGACCTGCATTCCGGCCGCTACGGCGGAGCGGTGCGCAACGCCCTGCATGAGATGGCGGCCCTGATCGCCAGCCTGCATGACCGCGACGGACGGGTCGCGGTGGCGGGCTTCGACAGCGACGCCGCGCCGCTCACCGAGCGGCAGCGAGAGGACACCGCCGCCTTCCCGTTCGACGAGGCCGCGTTCCTGGACGAGGTGGGTGCCCTCGGCCATGGCGATCCGCAGTTCAGCATGCGCGAGCGCATCACCCTGCGGCCCTGCCTGGACGTGAACGGGATGTGGGGCGGCTATATCGGTGCCGGCTCCAAGACCGTCATCCCGGCGGAGGCGCACGCCAAGATCAGCATCCGTCTCGCCGCCGGTCAGGATCCCAGACGGGCGCTCGACGCCGTCATCGCGCATCTGAAAGCGCACTGCCCGGACGGGGCCGAGATCACCATCGACCGGGCGGGCGGCGACTCGCCGGCCTCCACCCTCGCCCCGGACCACCCGCTGGTGCAGGCGGCCGAGCGGGTGCTGACGGGCGAGAGCGGACAGCGGCCGATCCATGTGCGGCTCGGCGCCAGCGTGCCCATCACCTCGATCTTCAAGGAGACGATGGGCATGGACACGCTGATGTTCGGCTTCAACCTGCCGGACGAGCCGGTGCATGCACCGAACGAGTTCTTCCGCCTGGAGTCGATCCCCAAGGGGCTGACCGCCTGGCCGAAGATCCTGCGCGAGCTGGCGACCTTCGAGCCGGCGGCGTTCCGCACGGGCGCCTGATCCGGGTCGGCCGGCTCAGCCGGCCATCAGCCGGTCGAAGATCGGGTCCGGGTCGTCGACCTCGACCAGCCGGCCCGCCTCGATCACCCAGATCCGGGTAGCCACCGCCCGCACAAAGGCGCGGTCGTGGCTGACCAGCAGGCAGGCGGCCTGGTGACGGATCAGCTCCTCCTCCAGCATCTCCTGTCCCTCGATGTCGAGATGGTTGGTCGGCTCGTCCAACAGGAAGAAGTTGGGCTCGGCCAGACGCAGCAGCAGCATCGCCAGCCGAGCCCGCAGACCGCCGGACAGGCGGGCGACCGGGTGGTGCTGGGCGTCGACGGCGATCCCGGCGCCGGCGAGCTGGGAGCGGGCCTGATGATCGTTCAGCCCGCTCGAGTGCTTCACCGCCTCCCAGGGTGTGGCGAATCCGTCGAGCTGCGACAGCGCCTGGTTGGAGTAGCCGAGACGCAGGCTGGCCGCTCGCCGGATCTGCGGGTCACCGCCGGCCAGTGCCGCCCGCAATCGCTCCACCAGCCGGGTCTTGCCGGTGCCGTTCGCGCCGAGCAGGGCCACCCGGTCGCCGTTCCTGATCAGCGCCTTGGCGAGTCTGAGCAGCACCCGGCCGTCCGGCGTGGCGATCTCCGCCCCCTCCACGGTCACCAGCGCCTTGGCATGGGTGTCGCTGCTGGACAGCCGGATCGTGCCGGCGGAGCGGTCCTGATGGGCCGGGCGTGCCTGCTCTTCCAGCCGATCGGCCCGCTCGGAGAGCTGTCTGGTCTTCATCACCAGCAGGTCGGAGCCGGAATTGATGCCGATATTCTTCAGCTTCGCTGCCTGCTGACGCAGGGTCTTCACCTTGCGCATGTCGTTCTCGAACTGCCGGTCCCTTGCGGCATCCCGCTCGGCCAGCGCAGTCAGCGCCCTTGTATAGGGCAGCGCGAAGTCGATGCTCTCCTGCGGCCGCAGGAACAGGGTGCGGGTGCCCACGTCGTCGAGGAAGGCGCGGTCGTGACTGGCCGCGACCACGGCGCAGTCCTTGGGCTGAGCGGCGAGAAACCGCTGCAGCACGCCGATCCGGGCGATATCCAGGTGGTTGGTCGGCTCGTCGAGCAGCAGCACGTCGGGCTCGACCACCGCCGCGCGGGCCAGCAGCATGGTGCGCTGCCAACCGCCGGACAGGCGCCCGACCGCGACGTCGCGCAGCCCCGGGTCGACCGCCAGATCCTCCATCAGAATGTCGACCCGCCAGCTTTCGCTCTCCGCGGCCTCGGCATCCAGGGCGTCGCGTACCGCCTCGTAGAAACTCAGAGACAGCAGCCGATCCGGCGGATCCTGGGGAGCGGTGGCCACCACCAGCCCGCGCGACCGGGTGACGGAGCCGGTCGTGCCCTCCTCCTCGCCGGCGAGGATGCGCAGCAGCGACGACTTGCCCCGCCCGTTGGCGGCGACGAGGCCGAGACGGTCGCCCCGGGCGATGGAGAAATCGAGCCCTTCGAACAGGGTTTCGGCGCGAATCAGACAGAGATCTTTTACGGCGATCAGGGACATGGCGGTCTCATCGGGAGTCAGGCAGACGCGGAAGCGCGTCGACAGAGGCTGACGGACGAGACGGCGATGCGTTTCCCGGTCAGCCCCGCGGGATCAGGCGCGGGGCACGGACAGGTCCTCGGGTACGGTCATGGAAGCGCTGGTAGAGCACCGGCTTCCCCCTTCTTCGTCGAGATCGCGGACACCGATTGATAGCCAGAGCCGGGCGCGGTGACAAGCGGGACATGCGGGTGACGCAGAACCGCAAAGTAGGTCTGCATCATTGACCTTTGCTGCGATGCACAATTTTCCTTGTGCGCCGCAACAAATCGACTATCTTCAGGGTCAGGACTTAATCGCGTGAGCCACCGAGAAACGGTGGTCTGGGGAGCAATAAGAAGCCTAGGTCCGGGAGGTGGACGTCTGCCAACATACCTATGGTGATCCACATGCATCCCTATACCGCGCAGGAAAACGAGTGGCTGTCCGGCCGTTTTGGCGAGACAGACCCGTCTAAGCCCCTCACCAAGCCGATTGCCGTGATCGACGACGCCGTCATCCGCATGCACATGCGGCGTGGCGAGCGCATGCGCGCCGAGGAAGTCCGGCGTCTCAGCGTCGCTCTGTTCCGGCTGCCGGTGACCGCTCTGCGGGCGCTGGGCGCCTATCTGAACCCGGCCGCCGCCAAGCCGCACCACTAAGCGGCTTCGCCACCGACCGCACCGCCCCGGCCGACCGCGTTCGGCAGGGGCGGTATGCGGATCGGGGCACGACGTCATGCGCAGTCGGAGACTGTTCGCCCGCGAACCGGTTTGATAGACCGGCGCCATGACCCAGACCCCTGCCCCCGGGGCCGCCTCCCGCTCGCCGAAGGATGAGCCGGTCGTCGCCCGCTCCGTTGCCGATCTCCGCTCCCTCGTCGCCGGCTGGCGCCGCGAGGGACTGAGCGTCGGCCTCGTCCCCACCATGGGTGCGCTGCACGCAGGCCATCTCAGCCTTGTGGCCGCCTCGCAGGACGCCTGCGACCGCACCATCGTGTCGATCTTCGTCAACCCGAAGCAGTTCGCGCCGGGCGAGGATCTCGACACCTATCCCCGCACCTGGGACGCCGACCTGGCGGCCCTGCGCGCGGTCGGCGCCGAGGCCGTCTTCGCCCCGATCCCCTCGGAGATGTATCCGGCCGGGCACGCCACCACCGTCTCCGTCGCCGACCTGACCGACTGCCTCGACGGCGTCGCCCGCCCTGGCTTCTTCGACGGCGTCGCCACCGTGGTCAGCAAGCTGTTCCTGCAGTCCGGCGCCGACAAGGCGTTCTTCGGCGAGAAGGATTTCCAGCAGTTCCTGGTGGTGCGCCGCATGGCCGCCGATCTCGACATCCCGATCAGCGTCATCGGCTGCCCGACCGTGCGCGAGGCCGACGGTCTCGCCCTGTCGTCGCGCAACACCTATCTCTCCGCGGCCGAGCGGGCCACCGCGCCCCGCCTGCACGAGGAGATGACCAAGGCGGCCCATCGCATCCGCTCAGGCGACGGGGATATCTCCGCCGCCTGCGCCGATGCGATCGCCGCCCTGTCGGCCGAAGGCTTCGGGCCGATCGACTATATCGAGCTGCGCGACGCCGAGACCCTGGCGCCCCTGACCGGCACCGACCGGGTGGACCGTCCGGCCCGCCTGTTCGCCGCCGCCCGGCTCGGCGAAACCCGGCTGATCGACAATATCGGGGTGTGAGTCGCCCCCTTCCGCCGTCCCCGCCTGCCCTCTATAACCGCGGACAAGATCCGAAGAGCCAATCGAAACGCGGGAGGACAGGCGGCATGGCCGAGAAGTTGAAGATCGCGGTGATTCCGGGCGACGGCATCGGCTGGGAAGTCGTGCCGGAAGGCATCAAGGTGCTGGAAGCCGTCGGCGCCAAGCACGGCCTGGACTACGAGTTCACCGAGTTCGACTGGAGCTGCGAGCGCTTCCACAAGACCGGCAAGTTCATGCCGGATGACGGCCTGGAGCAGCTCAAGACCCACGACTCGATCTTCCTCGGCGCCGTCGGCTTCCCCGGCGTGCCGGACCACATCTCCCTGTGGTCGCTGCTGATCCCGATCCGCCGGTCGATGAACCAGTACATCAACCTGCGCCCGGTCCGGATGATGAAGGGCATGAAATGCCCGCTCGCCGGCCGCGGACCGGAGGACATCGACTTCTGGGTCGTGCGCGAGAACAACGAGGGCGAGTATTCCGAGATCGGCGGCCGCCTGTTCCAGGGCACGCCGAACGAGATGGCGATGCAGGAGACGGTCATGACCCGCATGGGCTGCGACCGGGTCATGCGCTACGCCTTCGACCTGTGCGAGCGGGTCGGCAAGAACAAGGTCACCTCGGCCACCAAGTCGAACGGCATCATCCATACCATGCCGTACTGGGACGAGCGCTTCGAGGCGATCGCCAAGGAATACCCGGACCTCGCCACCGACAAGTATCACATCGACATCCTGACGGCGCATTTCGTGCTGCATCCGGACTGGTTCGACGTGGTGGTCGGCTCCAACCTGTTCGGCGACATCCTGTCCGATCTCGGCCCGGCGGTGGCCGGCTCCATCGGCATCGCGCCGTCGGCCAACATCAATCCTGAAGGCGACTACCCCTCCATGTTCGAGCCGGTGCACGGCTCCGCCCCGGACATCGCCGGCAAGGGCATCGCCAACCCGATCGGCCAGATCTGGTCCGGGGCGATGATGCTGGAGCATATGGGTCACCAGGCGGCGGCCGACGACATCGTCAAGGCGATCGAGACGGTGCTGTCCGAGGGCGGGCCGAAGACTCCGGATCTCGGCGGTCAGGCGGCCACCACCGACCTAGGCGATGCCATCGCGGCGGCGGTTAAGTGAGCGTCCGAGACGTGACCGAGTACGTCACCCGCGACGGCGCCCGCCGCTATCCGGTCGACACCCCGATCTGGCGGTGCCCCGAGACCGGGGCGCCGGTGAACCTGACCGCCGGCGAGGGCCTGTCCCGGGGCGATATCGACACCGCCGAGCGCTCGCTCTGGCGCTATGCCAAGGCCGTCCGGGTCGACGCAGCGCTGCGCGCCGATCTCTGCGAGGGCTGGACGCCGATGTTCCCCGTCTCCTATGGCGGCGGCCGACCGCGGCTGAAGATGGAATCGATGATGCCGTCCGGCTCCTTCAAGGACCGGGGCATGGCCGTGCTCTGCACCTATCTGAAACAGTGCGGCGTGACAGAGGTGATGCTGGACAGTTCCGGCAACGCCGCCGGCGCGCTCGCCTGTTTCGCGTCGGTGCTGGGGCTGACCTGCACCGTGCTGGTGCCGGCCCATACCTCGCCGGCCAAGGTGGCGCAGATGCGGGCCTATGGCGCCAAGGTCGACCTCGTCACCGGCAGCCGCCAGGACGTGACCGACAAGGCCCTGGCCATGGCCGAGAGCGGGGTGTTCTACGCCAGCCACAACTGGCAGCCCTTCTTCATCGAGGGCACCAAGACGCTGGCCTACGAGATCTGGGAGCAGTCCGGCTTCACCGTCCCGGACAACGTGATCGTGCCGGTCGGCGGCGGCTCCAACCTGCTGGGCTGCCATATCGGCTTCGCGGAGCTGAAGCGGCGCGGCGAGATCGACCGGGTGCCGCGGCTGTTCGCCGCCCAGCCCTCCAATGTCGGCCCGCTGGTCCGCGCCTTCGAGGCCGGCAGCCGGGACAATGTCGACTACACCCCGGAGAAGACCGTGGCCGAGGGGGTGGCGATCCACAAGCCGGTGCGGACGGTCGAGTGCATGACCGCCCTCGCCGAGACCGGCGGGGCGGCGGTGGGCGTGGCCGAGGCGGACATCGTCCCGGCCGTGCGCGACCTTGCCCGGCGCGGCGCCTTCGTGGAGCCGTCCTCCGCCGTGGCCGCCGCCGCCTACGCCAAGCTGGTCGCCGCCGGCACGATCGGCGCGGACGAGGATACGGTCGTCGTCCTCACCGGCCACGGGCTGAAGAGCATCGACGTGCTGATGGAGGGCGCGTGATGCGCGACAAGAAATACTTCGAGGATTTCCAGCTCGGCGACGTGCTGACCGGACAGCGGGCGACCGTGACCGAGAGCCAGATCGTCGACTTCGCCTTCAAGTGGGACCCGCAGCCGTTTCATGTCTCCAAGCCGGATGCGGAAGAGACGATGTTCGGCGGCCTGATCGCCAGCGGGTTTCATACGTTGGCGCTGACCTTCCGCCTGATCTGGCAGGCCGGTCCGCACCAGGAGACGAACATGGGCGGCACCGGCATGGACAACCTGCGCTGGCCCCGCCCGGTACGCCCCGGCGACACCCTGTCGGCGACGGCGGAGGTGATGGAACTGATCCCGTCCTCGTCGCGTCCCTTCGGCCGGGTGAAGCTGGCCTATACGACGAAGAACCAGGACGGCGACGTGGTGATGACCTGCGAGATGCACCACCTGGTGGCGACACGGCCGACGGAGTGATGGGTGGGGGCGGCCCTTCGACACGCTCCCTTCGGTCGCTGCCCAGGGTGAGGTCCTCTTGAGATTCGTTGCATAGGAATACCGACCTCACCCTGAGCAGCCCCGGACTGGGTCCGGGGCGTGTCGAAGGGCCAACCGGCACACCTATCCCCGCACCCCGCTCATGATCACGTGGCCGGCCTTCATCCAGTGCAGGTCGACGCCCACGAACCCTGCCGCGCGCAGCCAGTCCAGCAGGTCGGTCACGCTGGACGGCTTGTCCAGCGGATCCGGCCCCGGCAGCCGGTAGTAGTTCCAGTCCTCCGCCACGAACCGCTCGTAGCCGTCGAGTGAGCCGTCCGTCTCCATGGCCCGGCGCCGTGTCTCCGCATCCCAGGCATCGGCCGCCACCGCCCGTCCGGCCGCCGTCGCCGGCTCGACCAGATCCGCCATCACGAACACGCCGCCCGGCGCCAGCATGGCGTGGATATCGGCGAACAGCCGCTGCTTGCCCGGCCCGTCGAGATGATGGATCGCCAGCGACGACACCACCGCATGCAGCGGCTCCGGCGGGGTGCGCCAGGCAGTTTCGGCGATGTCGATCAGCGCGGTCTCCAACCGATCCGCATGCGGGCCGGCCGCCCTGCGGGTGGTCTCCAGCATGCTGGGCGAGCCGTCCAGCGCCAGCACCCGCAGCCCCGCGAACCGCGCCAGCAGGGCAGCGGTCAACCCGCCGGCGCCGCAGCAGATCTCCATCGCCAGCGCCTCGCCTTGCGGATCCGGGATGAGCGAGAGGATGGTCTCGGTCTGCAGTTCGCGCTCCGGCACGGCGTAATGGGCGAGGTCGCGAAACGCGGCGCTGGTGTCTTCGGTCCAGGCGGGATCGGCCATCTCGGTCTCCAGGGCGGCGACGGGCGGGGCCCGCCATGACTGCCCCAATCCTCCCCCGTTCCCCGCTCTCCGGAAAGCGCCGTCCGGCGGTGGGCTGGTGGAGCCAAACGTCGCTCTTCTGGTGACGCCCATGGGCACGCCGCCGGATCGGGTCCGGGGGCATGTCGAAGGGCGAAGCGCAAATCCGTCGAACGCCGCCTCTACGGGCCGGATCAGCCGCTGTCCCAGCCCGCAAACGACGCCAGGGCGGACGTCGAAACCCCGATCAGGGTGACCGTCCCGCCGTCGGACAGGGTGAGGATCGTGTCCGGACCGCTCTGGGCCGCCGTGTAGCTCAGACCGTCCGCGAACCGCAGACTGTCGATCCCCAGTTCCAAATCCGCGATCGTGTCGTTGCCGCCGTTGACGTCGAAGAGGAAGACATCGGCCCCCTCGCCGCCGGTCAGCACGTCGTCGCCGAGATTGCCGGCCAGTGAATCGTCGCCCGACTGGCCATGCAGCCGGTCATTGCCCTGGCCGCCGTATAGGCCGTCGCTGCCGAGATTGCCGTTCAGGACGTCGTCGCCGGCATTGCCGTAGACCAGATCGTCGCCCTGCCCGCCGTAGAGCGTGTCCTGGTCCGCGCCACCCGACAGGCTGTCGGCCGCGAGATTGCCGTAGGTCACGTCGTTCCCCGCTCCGGCGGAGACCGTGTCCTCGTCCTGGCCGCCGAACAGGGTGTCGAGGCCGTCGTTGCCGTAGAGACCGTCCGCGCCCTGGTTGCCGTAAATGAGGTCGTTGCCGTCGCTCGACCGGATCGTGTCGTCGCCGCCGCCGCCGGCCGCCGTGTTGTTGCCGCCGGCGAGGGTGAGGGACTGGGCCTGCCCGTCGCCGACCAGATAGGACTGCCAGCTCAGGCTGTTGACCGTTCCGCTGCCGGCGATCACCGCGAAGTCGATATTGTTCAGCTGCAGCGTCGTCCCGGACGGCAGGCCCGATACGTCGAACACGAAGGCGTCGCCGCTGCCGGCGTACTCGCCGGAGAATCGGACGGTCGTGCCCCCGGCATTGAGGAAACTGAACGACCGGATGTCGATCGGACTGCCCGAATAGGAGGCCAGGAACGCGGTCGCATGGCCGCTGACGAAGTCCTGGGATGCGGCCGGGACCTTGTCCTGAATCAGCGCGTTCAGGCTGGAGGTCGCCGCGTCGTCGCTCAGGGCGCTGGTGCTGCCCGACATCTGCACGGACATGCCGTCCGCCAGGGTCGCGGTGACGATGTTGCCGCTGCCGGTGTTCTCCAGCACCGCCCCGGTAGCGGTTCCCCCGGTGTTGTTGGTCAGGGTACGGCTTACCTCGGAGCCGGCGAGGTCGCCGGAAGACTGGCCGGAGACGCTCAGAACGTTTGCGCCGGACCCCGAACCGCCGCCTCCCGGCGCGGCATTCGGATCCGAGGTGGTCAGGGTCAGGACCGAGTTGCCACCCACGACGGATCCGCTGATGTACAGACCGGTGCCCGCATTCGCGAGGGTGATCGTGCTGGCTCCGATCGTGAGCGAGCCGCCGACCGTGTCGCCATGCAGGCTGGTCGCGAAGCTCGTATCGCCGGTGATCTCGATGACGTCGCCGGCCGCCGCGCCGGAGATCGTGTCGCCGTTTACGTCGGAGACGCTCCCCGAATAAGTGTCGTTGCCGTCGCCGCCGTTGAGATTGTCGGTCCCGCTGCCGCCTACAAGATGGTCATCGCCGTCGCCGCCAACGATTTCGTCCTGCGACGCTCCTCCGGAGAGCGTGTCGTTTCCGGCGCCCCCGGTGATGAAGTCGAGGCTGCCCCCGCCCGAGATGTGATCGTCGCCGTCATCGCCATTGATGGAGTCCGATCCGAGCGATCCAATGACACTGTCATTGCCCGCACCGCCGAACACCGAGGTGTTTCCCCCCAGGATGATCGTGTCGTCGCCGTCCCCACCATAGAGGGAGTCTCCGCCATCGCCGGTCGAGATAAGGTCGTTGCCACTGCCGCCGGAGACCAGGTCGTTGCCGCCCTGGACGTTCATGGTGTCGTTGCCGGCGCCGCCATAAACCGATTCGTTGCCGTTCCCGGTCCCGATGGAGTCGTCCCCGTCCATCCCGTAAATGATGTCGTTGCCGCCCAGGCCGCTTACGGTGTCGTTGCCGTCGCCGCCGGAAATCGTGTCGTTGCCGCTGCCTGCGGAAAGCCGGTCATTGCCGGCACCGCCGAAAATGCTGTCGTTTCCGCCGTTACCGACGATCGTGTCGTCTCCACCGGCACCGTCCAGCGAGTCGTCGCTGGCCGAGCCGTTAATGAGGTTGTCGCCCGCATCTCCCACGCTGACGACCAGACGTGCCGGATACGCGGCCAAGGCGGCCGGGGCGACCAGTGCGGCGGCGACGGGCAGCCCCTGCCAGCCCGCATCCGCACCGAGATCGGTCTCGGAAGCATGCACCGGCACGCCCAGCGCCTCTTCGAGAGCCGTGACAAAGGCTCGGCCGGCCGATCCCTGCGCCGTCGAACAGGCCAGGAGCACAACCTCTCCTGCCGGCGCCAGGCTGCGGGCGATCCGCGCCACTGCATCTGTCTCGGCCTCCAGTGCCCGCCGATCGATCCGCTGTCCGCACAGGAGGACGTGCCCGGGGCCGCCATGGGCCAGGATCGCCATGCGGTGGAACGGCGCCGCATCGACGGCCGCCCGGGCTATCTCCGCCAGCGGATTGCCGGTCGGCGACAGGTGATGCAGCCGAGCCTGCGGGCCGAGCCCGGCGGTCAGGATGTCCGAGGAATCGACGGAAGCGTCGACGAAGACGAGAGTTTCGAGCCGGGTCATGAGCAGCACCGCCCTCCGTTCTAGGGGCATAGGCTGATGGTGCACATGAACTGCGGATACGGGCTCGGCGCGGGCGCCTGTCGGCGAGGGGTGTGCGTCGAGATACCTGGCGGTCATCCGGAGGTAAGAGCGGCACCGACGGCGCGGCGGCGTTCCACATCTGTCGGAGCCGGGTCAGGCCGACCTATAACCGCATCTCAACACACCAATTCCTACGTGAAAGTATGTCATTATATGTTGAAACAGGCCCGCTGTCGCCTCAAATCGCCATAATTTTTTTATGTGAAAATCCGCCGACCGGGGCGCGCGGCGACCGGCCAGCGGGGGCCGATCGCGATCCAATTAGATCCGGCCGTCGTAGCTCTGACGGTCGATGCGGCAGGCGCAGACGGTGAAGGTATCGGCGGTCAGTCCTCCGCGCACCGCCGTCTCCAGGCTTTTCCGGTCCTCGCAGACCACCCCGCGACCGCCCAGGGCGGTGGCGATGGCGGCGAAGTCGGTCTCGGCGAAGTCCACCCCGGCATTGGCGTAGGTCATCGACCGCTGCTTCAGCTCGA
Organism: Candidatus Endolissoclinum sp.; assembly: GCA_965228445.1. Lineage (GTDB taxonomy): Bacteria > Pseudomonadota > Alphaproteobacteria > Thalassobaculales > Thalassobaculaceae > Thalassobaculum. The sequence goes on from OZ245813.1 coordinate 2,267,403, forward strand.
TCAGCGCCAGGGAGGCGTCGACGAAGACCACGACGACGACCGGCACCTTGGCGTCACGCAGGGTGACCAACTCGCCCAGGATCATCTCCAGCCCGGCATCGCCGGTGAAGGCGACCACGCCGCGCTCCGGTGCCGCCATCTTCGCGCCGATCGCCAGCGGCAGGGCGCAGCCCATGGTGCACAGCCCGGTCGACTGCAGCACCGCATGGGGCACGAAGCTCTCCCACACCTGGCTCGCCAGGATGCGGTGGGCGCCGCTGTCCACGGTGATGACCCCGTCGCGCGGCAGCGCCTTGCGCACCGTCGTCACGATGGCGGCGGGTCCCCAGGCCTCGTTCTGACCGTAGGCGCCGGCCAGCGCCTGACGCGCCGCCGCCGGCTCGCCGCCGGGCCAGCGGGTCGGCCTGGCCGTCACGCCCTCGCCGATCACCGACAGGGTCTTGCCCACATGGCCGACGAAGGCCAGCGAGGCCTGGTGCATATAGGCGGTGTTGGGTGCCGCGGTGATGTCGATTACCCGCTGTTGCGACGGGTCCCAGACGTCGCGCCAGCCGACCCGCATCTCGATCGGATCGTAGCCGGCCAGCAGGATCAGGTCGGCGCCTTGAAGCAAGGGCAGGATCTGCCTGTCCGCCACCGGCGAGAGCCCGGCGCCGCCCAGCGACAGCGGGCTGTCGTCCGGTACCACGCCCTTGGCCTTGTAGGTGGCGACCGTCGGAATGGCGAAGCGCTCGGCGAAGGCCTGGACCTCCGCCGCACAGTCCTGGGTCACCACATCGAGGCCGACGACCAGTACCGGCTTCTCCGCCTCGGCCAGCCATTGCCGCGCGGTGGCGAGATCGGGTCCTTCCGCCGGTACGGCGGCCATGTCCGGGACCCGGCGGGTCGGCCGGGCCGGCACCGGCACCTCGGCGGCGGCGACGGAGATCGGCAGGTCGAGATGCACCGGGCCGGGGCGCTGGTCCAGGGCGATGGCGACCGCCTTGTCGGCCAGGGCATCCGCCGCGCCGGCACTGACCCGGAAGCTCGCCTTGACGATCGGGCGGAACACCTGCTGGTGGTCGAAGACTTGATGGTTGTAGGTCACCGCCTCGTCCTCGTCGACGCAGCCGGTGATGACGATCAGCGGCACCCGGTCCTGCTCGGCATTGGCGGCGACGTTGACCGCGTTGGCGGCCCCCGGCCCGACCGTGCAGACCAGAATGCCCGGCGCGCCGGTCATGTGGTAGACGCCCTCGGCCATGAAGCCGGCGGCGTTCTCGTGCTTGGCGAGGCGGAACTCGATCCCCGCCTTCTCCAGCGCGTCGACGATGGTGAGCACCTCGCCGCCCGGAATGCCGAAAGCGAGCCGGCAGCCGGCCTCGTAGAGACGCCGCGCGAGCAGGTCGGCGGCACGCACCCTGTCAGTCATGAGTCCTCGCTGGGGTTCGGCGTTTACTCGGCAGCCTGGGTCGCGCCCGGAGTACGGGGCAGCTTACCGGCGGCCTCCAGAGCGGCAAAGCCGTCGCGGGTCTGCGGCAGCTTGCGCTCCAGCAGGCGCGAGGCGACCACCGTGCGCAGGATCTGCGCGGTGCCGCCGCCGATGGTGAACATGCGGGCGTCGCGCTGGATGCGCTCCATCGGGTAGTTGCGGGAATAGCCGCGCGCACCGAACACCTGCAGGGCGTCGGTGGTGACCTTGATCGCCATCTCCGAGGCGAAGATCTTCGACTGCGCCGCCGCCAGGCTGTCGGGGAACGGGCTGCCGTTCAGCCCCTCGGTGCCGGCCGCGCGCCAGATCAGGGCACGGGCCGCCTCGACCTGCACGCTCATGTCGGCGAGCATCCACTGCAGGCCCTGGAACTCGGCGATCGGTCGGCCGAACTGCTCGCGCTCCTTGGAGAAGGCGAGCGCCCGGCGGTAGGCGCCCTCGGCCAGGCCGAGCGCCACGGTTCCCGCCCCAACGCGCTGGGCGTTGTACGCGTTCATCAGGTCGGCAAAGCCGCGCTTCAGACCGCTCGGCGGCATAACCAGCCGGTCGGCGGAGAGTTCCAGATCCTGGAAGATCACTTCCGTCTCGGGAATGCCGCGCAGGCCCATGGTCGGCTCGCGGGTGCCGATGACCAGACCCTGGTCCTGGTCGCGGAAGGCGATGAAGCCGCCGATGCCGAGCTCCTCGCCGCTCTCGTCGAATACCCGGGCGAAGATCAGGTGCAGCTTCGACACGCCGCCGCCGGTGATCCAGTGCTTCTTGCCATTGAGAATGTAGGTGTCGCCGCGCTTGTCGGCGCGGGTGGTCATCTGGGTGGCGGCGGAGCCGGCATCCGGCTCGGTGATGCAGATCGCCAGCTTGTCGCCGGACAGCACATGCTCGGCGGCGATCCTGCGCTGCCACTCGCTGCCGTACTGAAGCAGGGCGGAGATCGCGCCCATGTTGCCTTCCACCACAATGCGGCCGGTGACGCCGCACTGGGCCGCCATCTCCTCGATGACCAGCACCACGTCGAGGAAGCTGTGGCCCTTGCCGCCCAGCTCCTTCGGCACGGTCATGCCCATGAAGCCGGCCTCGGTCAGCGCCTTCACGTTGTCCCAGGGATACTGCTCGCTGCGGTCGACCTCGGCGGCGCGCGGCGCGATCACGGTCTCGGCCAGATCGCGGGCCTTGGCGCGCAACTCCTCCTGCGCGGCGGTCAGGGCAAAGCTCATCGTTTCCTCCCTCACGAAAGCGTGAGCCATCCTCGCGCCACGCCCGACTTCAAACAAGCGAATAATCTTGATCATCTTCTTCAGTTTTTCTTATTTTACGCCATGAACATCCGGCACCTCGAGACCCTGCTCGCCATCGCCGACAGCGGCAGTTTCGCCGCCGCCGCCGAGCGGGTCGGCGTGACCCAGTCCGCCGTCTCCATGCAGATGAAGACCCTGGAGGAGGAACTGGGCGCGCCCCTGTTCGACCGGGCGCGGCGGCCGCCGGTGCTGAACGACACCGCCGACGGGCTGCTGCCCCGGGTGCGCGAGCTGGTGCGGCTGTCGGAGGATATCCGGGCGGTGGCGGCGGGAACGGCGGCCCGGGGTCGGCTTCGGCTGGGGATCATCCCGACGGCGGCGACCGGGCTGGTGCCGGCGGCGCTGGCCCGGCTGGCGGTGCGTGCACCGGAGCTTCGGATCCGGGTGGAGTCCGGCCTGTCCGCCGACCTGCTGCGCCGGGTGGCGCAGGGCGCGCTCGACGCCGCCGTCGTGACCGAGACGCCGCGGCTGGAGCGCGGGCTGGTGCTGAACCCGATCCATGAGGAGCCGCTGGTGGTCGCCGCCCCGATCGGCGCCTCGGGGCGGGGCGACCGCGACCTGCTGCGGACCCTGCCCTTCGTGCGCTTCAACCGGCGCACCGGTGTGGGGCGGGTGATCGACACCGCCCTGCGCCAGCGCCGGATCGTGGTGTCGGAGGCGATGGAACTGGACTCGATCGAGGCGATCCTGGCGATGGTGTCGCGCGGCCTCGGCGTCGCGGTGGCGCCGGCCGGGTCGGTGACGGAGGAGCTGCGCGAGACGGTACGCACGGTCCCGTTCGGCATCCCAGCCGTGGTGCGCCGCGTGGCGCTGGTGGAACGCGAGCGCGGCGACGTGACGGCGGCGACGGCGCTGCTGCTGGAGGAGCTTCGGGTAGGGACGTAAGACCGCCCCGTTCTACCCCGTCATCCCGATGAAAATCGGGATCTGCGGTGCGCCGGCGCCGGAAGCTTGGTCCTGAATTGAATTCAGGACGACGAAAAGAATTGAGTCAGAGAACACACCCTCACTCGTCATCCCGGACGGCCCCGGGCTTGACCGGGGACGGGCCGGGACCCAGCCCACACGCCCGTGCCGGGGTCCCGGCCCAAGCCCGGATCGGGCCCGGGCTTGTCCGGAATGACGGAGTGCGGGGATCGGGACGGCCTTAAAACAACCCCTCGATCTGGCCAGCCGGATTCAAGGTGATCTTGTTCGCCGCCGGCACGCGCGGCAGGCCCGGCATGGTCATGATCTCGCCGCAGACCGCGACCACGAACTCGGCCCCGTTGGACAGCCGCACCTCGCGCACCGGCAGGGTGTGGCCGGTCGGCGCGCCCTTGGCGTTCGGGTCGGTGGAGAAGCTGTACTGGGTCTTGGCGATGCAGACCGGGTAGGAGCCGCCGCCGTTCTTCTCGATATCGGCGATGGCGCTCGACGCCTTGCCCTCGAAGACCACGTCGTCGGCCCGGTAGATCTCCTTGGCGATCGTGCGGATCTTGTCCTTCAGGCCGAGATCGTCGCCGTAGAGCGGCTTGAACGCCGCCGTGCCGCCCTCGACCAGACCGACCACGTGATGGGCCAGCGCCTCGGTGCCGGCGGAGCCGTCGGCCCAGTGGGTGCACTCGATCGCGTCGACGCCGAGCGAGGACAGCTCCTCGCGCACCGCCTGGATCTCGGCGTCGGTGTCGGTGATGAAGCGGTTCAGGGCGACCGCCACCGGCACGCCGAACTTCTGGGTGTTCTCCACGTGGCGGGCGATGTTGGACACGCCCTTGCGCACCGCGTCGATGTTCTCGGTGCCCAGGTCCTCCTTGGCCACGCCGCCATGCATCTTCAGCGCCCGCACGGTGCCGACGACGACGGCGGCTGCCGGGGACAGGCCGGCCTTGCGGCACTTGATGTCGAAGAACTTCTCCGCCCCCAGATCGGCGCCGAACCCGGCCTCGGTCACCACGTAGTCGGCGAGCTTCAGCGCGGTCTGGGTCGCCATCACCGAGTTGCAGCCATGGGCGATGTTGGCGAACGGCCCGCCATGGATGAAGGCCGGGTTGTTCTCCAGCGTCTGCACCAGATTCGGCGACAGCGCGTCCTTCAGCAGCACGGTCATCGCCCCGTCCGCCTCAAGCTGGCGGGCGAAGACCTGCTCGCGCTCGCGGGTCTGGCCGACCACGATCTGGCCGAGCCGGCGCTTCAGGTCGTCCAGCGAGGTCGACAGGCACAGGATCGCCATGATCTCCGAGGCGACGACGATGTCGAACCCGTCCTCGCGCGGGAAGCCGTTGGCCACCCCGCCCAGCGAGTTGACGATCGAGCGCAGCGCCCGGTCGTTCATGTCCACCGCCCGGCGCCAACCGATGCGCCGCGGGTCGAGCCCGACCGCATTCCCCCAGTAGACGTGGTTGTCGATCAGCGCCGCCAGCAGGTTGTTGGCCGCCGCGATGGCATGGAAGTCGCCGGTGAAGTGGAGGTTGATGTCCTCCATCGGCACCACCTGGGCATAGCCGCCGCCGGCCGCCCCGCCCTTCACCCCGAAGCAGGGACCGAGCGACGGCTCGCGCAGGCACATGGCGGCCTTCTTCCCGATCCGGTTCAGCGCGTCGCCGAGCCCGACGGTGGTGGTGGTCTTGCCCTCTCCGGCGGCGGTCGGGTTGATGCCGGTGACCAGGATCAGCTTGCCGTCGGGATTGGCGGCCAGGCTGTCGATATAGCCGAGATCGATCTTCGCCTTGGTGTGGCCGTAGGGCATGAGGTGCTCGGGCGCGATGCCGAGCTTGGCGCCGATCTCCATGATCGGCTGCATCTTGGCCTCGCGGGCGATCTCGATATCGGACTTCACCATGGCCGGCCCCTCCCTTCGGGCGAACCCCATCGGCGATCCCGATGGGTCTATTGACGCTACGGGCCGGAGACTAACGGCTTCGGCAGGGAATGTGGTTGCCGAATTGCGACACTGTCGGGCTTGGGTGCGTCAGACGGTGCGCTGGCGTCGCGCCTTTGAGAAATCGTCGCTACACTTCCGCCCATGCCGCTGGAACACGCCCACGACCCCGCCTCGATCCGCGCCCGCATCGCCGGGCGGCCGGAGGCGCTGTATCTGCGGGACTGGATCTATGGCGGGATCGACGGGGCGGTCACCACCTTCGCCATCGTCGCCGGCGTGGCCGGGGCGGAGCTGTCGGTGGGCGTGATCCTGATCCTCGGCTTCGCCAACCTGATCGCCGACGGATTCTCCATGGCGGCGGCCAACTATTCCGGCACCAAGGCGGAGAAGGACGACGCCGCAAGGGTGCTCGCCATGGAGCACCGGCACATCGCCGTCGAGCCGGACGGCGAGCGCGAGGAGATCCGGCAGATCTTCGCCGCCAAGGGATTCGAGGGCCGGGCCCTGGAGCGCGCCGTCGATACCATCACCGCCGACGAGGAACGCTGGGCGCAGACCATGCTGGTGGAGGAGCACCACCTCGCCCCGGTTACCCGCTCGCCCTGGACCGCGGCCTGGGTGACCTTCTCCGCCTTCGTGATCTGCGGGCTGGTGCCGCTGGTCCCCTATATGGTCGGCGGCGGGCTGGTGATCTCCACCGCGGTGACGGCGGCAGTGTTCTTCGCCATCGGCTCGGTCAAGGCGCGCTGGTCGCTGGCGTCCTGGTGGCGGTCCGGAGCGGAGACCCTGGCGATCGGGCTGGCCGCCGCGGGAATCGCCTACGCGGTCGGCCACCTGCTGCGCGGACTGGTCGGCGACGCCGGCCTTTAGGTCAGAAAGGCCGCCATGTGGAAGGCCTGCTGGGCCGGGCCGTAGGCGTAGCCTCGGCCGACCGGACAGGCATGGCGGGCGAGGCATCCGCCCTCCCGGCACGCCCTGTCCTCGGCGCCGCCGGCGTGGGCGCGACACGCCACGACGTCGTATCCCGCGCCGTCGAACGCCCCGACCGGACAGGCTGTCAGACACGGCCGCGCGGCACAGGTCTCACAGGGGCTCGGCTGTTCATCCCGGGCCGGCAGATCGATCATCGCGTCGAACAGGAGCGCCGCCCGATAGGCATGCCAGAGACCGTAGACCGGGTGGATCAGCAGGCCTAACGGCGACGGCCGGACCGGCTCGGCCCGCATCGCCCAGCGCTGGAACGGAGGATAGGGCGGCCCGTCATTCGGCATGACCACCGACGCCCTGAGCCGTCCGGCCACCGCCGACAGCGACCGGGACACCCAGGCATCCAGCGGGTCCGGCTCGTCCCGCCGCCCCGCCGCGAAGGCGGGCCACAGGGCCGGGCCGGCATTGCCGACCAGCACCACGGCACGGACGGTGCCCAGGCCGTCCTGCGGCGCGACGCGGAACCCGCCGCGGGCGATCAGGCCGATCGCGGACAGCTCGGCGCGGAGCTCAGAATATACCGACATGACCCTTCCCGCTCCCCGCCTCGCCGGCCGTGCTCTTGCCAGGATTCGACAACCGGCCCGCGGCCGGCGCCGCGACCGCGCCGAGCGCTTCCGGGGCGATGCACGATCCAGCTTGCTCGCTGCCGCGGTAAGTGTATACGGCGTTACCTCTTTTCAGGACCTGAGACGATTTTGTGAATGCGTGTGCCGGGGGAATCGCAGTATTCTGCGCCCGACACCTGATGCTCACGCACCCGGGCCGTCAAAGCGTCCAATGAGGCTAGCTGGGAGTGCGGTCTCGCGATGTTTGATGATCCAAACGAAATTCCGACGCGCATCGGGTTTCTGCTCGTCCATAATTTCTCGATGATGGCCTTCGCCTCGGCGGTGGAGCCTCTGCGCTCGGCCAATCGGATGGCGAGCGAGACCCTGTACGAGTGGCGGGTCTACAGCGTCGACGGCCAGCCGGTCTCCGCCAGCAACGGCATCGAGGTCGTGCCGGACGGGCCGATGTCCCAACTCGACCGCGAGAAGATCGTCGCCGTGGTCGCCGGCATCGACGTGCAGAAATTCGAGGACGAGCGGGTGCTGGGCTTCCTGCGCCGCGCCTCGCGTCAGGGCCGGGCCGTGGGCGCGTTGTGCACCGGCAGCCACGTGCTGGCCAAGGCCGGACTGCTGGACGACCGGCGCTGCACCATCCATTGGGAGAATCTGGGCGGCTTCACCGAGGAGTTCCCGGAGATCGAGGTCTCCTCCGACCTGTACGAGATCGACCGCGACCGCTTCACCTGTTCCGGCGGCACGGCGTCGCTCGACATGATGCTGCACCTGATCGGCCGGCAGCACGGCCAGACCCTGGCCAACCAGGTGTCCGAGCAGTTCATCCACGACCGCATCCGCGAGCCGCACGACCACCAGCGTATGGAACTGCGCGCCCGGATCGGTGTCAGCCATCCCAAGCTGATCTCGGTGATCAGCGAGATGGAAGCGAACCTGGAAGAGCCGCTGACCCAGACCGACCTGGCGGAACGGGCGGGGCTGTCGACCCGGCAGCTGGAGCGGCTGTTCCGCAAGTATCTGAGCGCGACGCCGACCCGCTACTACCTCACCCTGCGCCTGCAGCGCGCGCGTCAGCTGCTGACCCAGACGTCCATGTCGATCCTGTCGGTGGCATTGGCCTGCGGCTTCGTGTCGGCCAGCCACTTCTCCAAGTGCTACCGCGAATGCTTCGGCCGCACGCCGCGGGCGGAGCGGGCGATCGGCGGGGTGACCGGCAGCGCGCGCATCGCCCTGGAAAGCGGCGAGACCCCGCTGCTGGCAGGCCGGGCCTAGGGCAAATCACGATCCGATGGCGCCGTCCGATCGTGTGAGCTTGCTGTATCTTTAATAGAATAGGGGACGATTCGCGGGTCAGATCGAGTGGGGCTGGCCCGATCGTGCTCTTGGCGCCGGCCGCCGCAGTTCCAACTGGCAGCCTCCCGGCAATTCGATTAGGGTCCGCCCCGATTTTCCGGCCATGTCAGGGCCCCTGCCGACGCAGGGGCCCTTTTGTGCTTTGGCCGATCACCGGCGGGGAACGATTTCATGGGCGAGCAGGGACTGGCGGCCGGACTCGATTTCGGCACCTCCAACTCCGCGATCGGCTTCGCGCGGGACGGCGTGCCGGTGCTGCACCGGTTCGAGGACGGGCGCCCCACGGTGCCCAGCGCCCTGTTCTACAGCGAGGACGACCGCGAACTACTGTTCGGCTCCCAGGCCGAGGCGTGCTTCCTCGCCGAGGACGACGGGCGCTACCTGCGCGCCCTGAAGAGCATCCTGGGGACCAGCCTGACGGAGGAACGCACGATCCTCGGCGGCCGGCCCTGGCCATTCCGCCAGTTGCTGCTGCGTTTCGTGGCGTACCTGAAGGCCGAGGTCGAGCAGCGCGAGGGCGTCTCCCTGTCGCGGCTGGTCGCCGGCCGGCCGGTGCGGTTCAACGACGACCCGCAGCGCGACGCCGAGGCCGAGGCCTATCTGCAGGGCATCCTCCTGGAGGCCGGCTTCTCCGAGGTCCGCTTCGTCTACGAGCCGGTCGCCGCGATGATCGACGCCGGCGACCTGATGGAGGATCCGCGGCTGGTGATGGTCGCCGATATCGGCGGCGGCACCTCCGACTTCTCGGTCGCGCGCTGGCATCCGAGCGGTTCGGGCAGGGGCGCGGAGCGGTTCGAGATCCTGGCGAATTTCGGCGTGCATATCGGCGGCACCGATCTCGACAGGCGGATCTCGCTCGACGCGGCTATGCCGCTGCTCGGGCTCGGTTCGCAGACCCGCAGCCTCACCTCCAAGGAGATCCTGCCGGTGCCGGCGTCGTATTTCGGCGACCTCGCCACCTGGCACAAGATCCACCTGTTCTACTCGGCCAAGAACCGCAGCGAGATCGTCGACATCCAGCGCCTGGCGCTGGAGCCGGAGAAGATCGACCGGCTGCTGCATGTGATGGACCACCGGCTCGGCCACCGGCTGGCGGCCCGGGTGGAGGCGCTGAAGATCCGGCTCGGGTCCGGCGGCGAGGCGGCGCTGGCGCTCCCCGAGATGGACGACGTGACCGCCCCGGTGATCGACGAGACCCGCCTGCGCCACGCCATCCGCCACGAGCTCGACAGCCTGCGTCAGGCGGTGACCCACACCCTGGCGCTCGCCGGGGTGGCCGCGCGGGACGTGGACCACATGGTACTCACCGGCGGCACCACCCTTCTCCCGGTCGTGCGCGACACGCTGGCGGCCGGCCTGCCGGGGGCCAGGCTGGTGTCGTCCGACCCGTTCTGCGGCGTGGTCAACGGGCTGGCGAAGGCGGCGGCTGGCTGAGTCCGCCCATCCCGTCATCCTGAACTTGGTTCAGGATCAAGGACCCGGCGCCTGCGGCTTGATCCTGAAACGAGTTCAGGATGACGGGAGAGGTGCAGGGCGACGGACCGAGATGGGAGCTACCCCCCGAACCCGAACCGCTCGACCTGGATGAAGTCCGCGCCCTTGGACGGCTGCTTGAACAGCGCCAGGGCGTCGATCCGGAAGGGCTCCGCGGTCGCCGCCTCGGCGCGCGGCGTCAGGGCGGCGACGATGGCGTCGCGCTCCGGTCCCTCCGGCAGACGGGCCGACAGGGTCATGTGGAAGCGGAACTCGCCCATCACATAGGGGTAGCCCCATTGCTGCAGCAGGGTCTCCTGCTGGGCCGACAGCCCGGACTTGCGGCGCCGGGCCAGCTCCGCCTCGCTCGGCAGGGCACGGAACGGGTCGAGGTCGCGCACCGCATCGGCGGCCAGCGTGCTCATGCGGTGGTCCGGTGGGGTCAGCATCAGCGCCAGAAACCCGCCGAGCGAGCGCAGACCGAGCTGCACCTCGAACGGCTCCCGCCCCTTCGCGAAGCCAGCGAAGGCGTCCAGCAGTTCGGCCTCGCTGCGCCCCTCGCGCAGATAGAATGGCGGCTTGATGGTGGCGTGGAAGCCATAGCCCCGCGCGCTCTCGGTCAGCTCGGCCAGGCGGTCTGGGCTCAGCCCCTCGACCGCCGGCTGTGGCCGCGTCTCACCCGTGGCACAGTCGCGTCCCAGCCAGTCGGCGCCGAACTCGGACAGGGCCGAGCCCGGCTCCGGCGCCACGTACAGCGCATATCGGGGCGCCCGCGGGTCCGGTTCGCTCGCCCCTTCGCCGGGAAAGCTGGGGAACTCGACCATTGTGACACTCCGATGAATTTCACTCAGGCATATGGCGCAGACCGGCAGGAACCGGGTATCTAGCAGGACCAGCCTCGCGGCGCGCCGGTTATGCCATGCGTGCCCCCACAGGAGAAGACGGCGATGAAAAAAGGGATCGCGAGCCGGCATGTGCTGCTGGCCGACGGGACGGTCGCGGACACGGTGGTCACGATCGAGGACGGGACGATCGCCGCCATCGGCGCCGAAAGCTCCGGCGAGGTCTGGGACGCGGGCGACGCCTGGGTGCTGCCCGGCGTGATCGACCTGCACGGCGACGCGTTCGAGCGCCAGATCATGCCGCGGCCGGGTGTGCACTTCCCGATGGATCTCGCCCTGCAGGATACCGACGCGCAGATGCTGGCCAACGGCATCTCCACCGCCTATCACGGCGTCACCTATTCCTGGGAGCCGGGGCTGCGCGGCCGGGAGTCGACCCTCAAGGTCAAGGCGGCGATCGAGGCGGCCAAGCCGTCTCTCGGCTGCGACACCCGCTTCCACCTGCGCCACGAGACCCACAACCTGGAGGCCGAGGCCGAGGTGCTCGACTGGCTCGCCGACGGCACGGTCGATCTGCTGGCCTTCAACGACCACAGCCATGTGAGCCTGCGCGAGATCGAGCAGAACGGGAAGTCGACCGCCACCTATACCGGCCGCACCGGGCTAACCCACGACCAGTTCATGGACCTGATCCGCTCGGTCTGCGGCCGCCAGCCGGATGTGCCCGCCTCGATTGAGCGGCTGTCCAAGGCGGCCATCGAACACGGCGTGGCGATGGCCAGCCACGACGACGACGATCCCGACCTGCGGGGCTGGTTCCACGGGCTCGGCTGCCGCATCGCCGAGTTCCCGATGAACACGCCGACGGCGGAGAAAGCGGTGGCCCTGGGAGACCCCGTGATCTGCGGCGCCCCGAACATCATCCGCGGCGGCAGCCACATGGGCACCCGCGGCGTGCGGGCGGCGACCGAGGTCAAGGAAGGCCGCTGCACCATCCTGGTGTCGGACTACTACTACCCCGCCCTGGCGCAGGCGCCGTTCCGGCTGGTGCGGGACGGCGACTGCGACTTCGCCACCGCCTGGGCGCTGGTCTCCACCAACCCGGCCAGGGCGGCGGGTCTGACCGACCGGGGCACGCTGGAAGCCGGCAAGCGGGCGGACCTGGCGGTGCTGGATCAGCGTGATGGTGCGCCGGCGAAGATCCTGGCCACGCTGGTCGCCGGCCGGGAGGCCTATCGCACGGCGGCGTAGGGCACCTCCCCCAGCCATCATCGTCATCCCAGATCAGCCCCGGGCTAGACCCGGGGTGAGGCCGGGACCGTGCTCCCAACGTGCGACCTGGGTCCCGGCCCGCTCCCGGATCAATCCCGGATCAAATCCGGGACGGGCGCGTGCGGGATGTCGGAGAAATAGGAGAGTGGGACAGCCGACGGTCGGCCGGCTACTCCGCCGCCGTCTGACGCGGACGCTCCGCCGGACGCGGGGCGTCGCCGGAGGCCTTGGCGGCGGCCTCTTCCTCCTCCTGCTCGGCGGCTTCCTGGTCGTATTCGAACAGGCTGGCCAGGTGCGCGGCGGCCTCCTTGGAGGTCCGGATCATCTCCGCCTCGTCGCGGTGGATGGCGTACTGCTCGCGTAGGAGCTGCTCGTCATACTCCTTGAAGCGCTTCACCATCTGGTCCGCCTTGCGGCCCGGCACGCCGAGTTCGCGGAACACCCGTCCCGCCATGTCGAGGCTGCTGTCGAAGTATTCGCGCACCACCTGATCCACCCCGAGCTCCATCAGCCGGTAGACGTGGAACCGGTCATGGGCCCGGGCGAAGAGCTTCAGGTTGGGGAAATGCATGCCAGCGACCCGGGCGACGGAATCGGCCCGCTCCGGATCGTCGACCGCGATCACCAGCAGCTTGGCCCGGCCCGCGCCCGCCGCCTCCAGGATCTGCAGGCGCGAGGCGTCGCCGAAATAGGCGTCGTTGCCGAACCGGCGGGCGATCGCGATGCGGTCGTGGTCGCTGTCCAGGGCGACGAACTTGATCCGCCGCATGTTCAGCATACGGCCGATCATCTGGCCGAAGCGCCCGAAGCCGGCGATGATCACCTGGGCGTCGTGATCCTCCAGCTCCTCGGTCGTCGCCGGACTCGCGATCCGGCGCGAGAACCGGCTGCGGGTCGCGTCGGCAAGCTGCACGGCGAACGGCGTCATCGCCATCGAGATCGCCACCACCAGGATCAGGAAATCGGCGGTCGTGCGGTCCACCGCGCCGACATTGATCGCCGCACCGAACAGCACGAAGGCGAACTCGCCGCCCTGGGGCAGCACGGCGGCCAGCGCCAACGCCGCCTCCCATTTCATCCGCACCGCCCGGGCCAGCAGGAAGATCGCCAGCCCCTTCAGCGCCACCAGGCCGAGGGCCGCGCCGAAGGTCTTGAACGGCGCGTCGAAGAAATGCGCGAGGTCGATGGACATGCCGACGGCGATGAAGAACAGGCCGAGCAGAAGCCCCTTGAACGGCTCGATATCCGCTTCCAGCCGGTGCCGGTACTCGCTGTCGGCCAGCAGCACGCCGGCCAGGAACGCACCGAGGGCCATCGACAGGCCGATCCGCTCCATCGCCAGGGCCATGCCGAGCACCACCAGCAGGGCGGCGGCGGTGAACAGTTCCTGCACCCCGGTGCTCGACACCACCCGCAGAAGCGGACGCAGCACCTTGCGGCCGACCACGATGATCAGCGCGACGGTGACGATGGAATAGGCGATGGACAGATAGTCGGTATCCGCCAGCACCACCTCGGTGCCGCCCTCCTTCACCAGCCCGGGCGCCTGGGCGATCCAGGGCAGGACCGCCAGCAGCGGGATCACCGCCAGATCCTGGAACAGCAGGATGGAGAAGGCGGCGCGGCCGTGCTGGGTGCGCAGCTCGCCCCGGTCGGCGAGGGTCTGCACCGCGAAGGCGGTGGAGGACAGGGCCAGCACGAGCCCGACCACGATGGCGGTCTGCACCCCGTAGCCGAGCCAGTACGAGGCGAGGCCGATCAGGGCGGCGCTGATCGCCACCTGGGCCATGCCCAGCCCGAAGATCGGCCGGCGCAGTGCCCAAAGACGGGCGGGCATCAGCTCCAGGCCGATGATGAACAGCAGCAGCACCACCCCGAATTCGGCGAAATGGAGAATCGCGTCCACGTCGGCGATCAGCCCGAGCACCGACGGGCCGATCACGATCCCGGCGCCGAGATAGCCCAGCAGCGCGCCGAGTCCGGCCTTGCGGAACACGGGAACGGCGATCACCGCCGCCGTCAGAAAGACCACCGTGTCCTGGATGCCTGCCATGCGCGTTCCCGTTCAATCGTCGGTGTCAGGCCGAATTGATGCCCCGTCGGATCAGTTTAACATGGTTGGCGGCCGGTGCGGCGGGAGAGGCAGAGGGGCGCTTGCGGCATTTTCGGTGCCTCGCGTATCGTGCGCGCCACACCGAACCAAATCATCAAAGCGAAAACGGGGGATGCGTCATGAGCGCCACGATCTTTGGGCCCAGAATCATGCTGATCGGCGGCGGGTCGATCGGCCGGGTCGGCGAGGTGCTGGCGAAGCTGCAGGTCAGCCGGCCGCTGATCGTCACCGACCCGTTCATGGTGTCCTCGGGCATGATCGCCCAGCTCACCGAGCCGCTGACCAAGGCGGGCATCGCCTATGACGTGTTCTCCGAGACGGTGCCCGATCCGACCACGACGGTAGTCTCCGCCGGCACCGAGCGGCTGCGCTCCGGCGGCTGCGACGGGCTGATCGGCTTCGGCGGCGGCTCGCCGATGGACACCGCCAAGGCGATGAACATCCTGGCGGCCCATGGCGGGCAGATGCGCGACTACAAGGTACCGAACGGCGTCGACACCGCCGCCGTGCCCCTGCTCTGCATCCCGACCACCGCCGGCACCGGCTCGGAGGTCACCCGCGGCACGGTGATCACCGATGTGGAGACCGACGAGAAGATGCTGGTGATGTGTCTCGCCGGCCAGGCGGACGCGGCCATCGTCGACTACGAGCTGACCATGAAGAAGCCGTTCCGCCTGACCGCGGATACCGGCATCGACAGCTTCACCCACGCGCTGGAGGCCTTCGTCAGCCAGAAGCGCAACCCGTATTCCGACAGCATGGCGATCGCCGCGATGCAGCGGATCGGTGCCAACCTGAAGACCGCCTGCTTCGAGCCGGACAACCGCGAGGCGCGCGAGCAGATGATGCTGGGCGCCACCCAGGCCGGCCTCGCGTTCTCCAACGCCTCGGTCGCCCTGGTGCACGGGATGAGCCGGCCGATCGGCGCCCATTTCCACGTCCCCCACGGCCTGTCCAACGCCATGCTGCTGCCGGCGGTGACCCGATTCTCGCTGGAGTCGGCGCTGGACCGCTACGCCCAGGCGGGCCGCCTGATCGGGGCGGCCGAGGCCAAGGACAGCGACGAGACCGCGGCGAACAAGCTGCTGGACTGGCTGTACCAGACCAACGAGGACCTGCAGGTCCCCACCCCGCCGGCCTACGGCATCGACGAGGCGAAATGGAGCGGGCTGATGGGCACCATGGCGTCCCAGTGCATCGCGTCGGGCTCCCACGCCAACAACCCGCGGATCCCGGAGCACGGCGAGATCGTCGAGCTGTACAAGCAGGTCTGGGCCGCCAACCGCTGAACGGACGGCGGGAGGGCGGCGGCCGCCCTCCCCTCGCTCAGCCCTTGCGGCGGATCCCGATCTTGCGGCCGATGCCGTCCAGGTCGCCCGCCGCCTGATGCTGGGCGTACAGCGCTTCGACCTTGGCCAGGGCGTCGGCCGGCATCGGCGCCGAGCGCGTGGTCGTCAGGTCCATATGCATGCACATCAGCTCGTTGGTGGCGGCGAGGAAGCCCTCCTCGGCGTGGTACATGTGATGGATCAGGTGGAACCGCTTGGCGTCGTGATCGACGATGCGCGAGCGGAAGGCCAGGGGCGCGCCCTCGACCACCTCGCGGTCATAGGTGACATGCGCCTCCAGAACGAAGATCGACGCGTCCTTCGCCCGGCGGTAGGCTTCGCCGATCCCCAGATGAACACAGACCTCCTCGGTCGCGATGTCGAACGCGACCAGGTAGTACCCGACATTCATGTGGCCATTGTAGTCGATCCAATCCGGGCGCACCGTGGCCGCCCCCGAGTTGAACCATCCCGCGTCGTTCATGCCTTGCTCCAATAGTCCCGTTTCAAACCGTCGTCCGAGCGGCGGATCATGACCGCGCTTGCCTGGATGGGCAAACACGCCACGATCCTGCTGGCTGCGGGCGTGTTCGTCGGCCTCGCCCTGCCCGACCTCGCGACCATGGCACGCCCGCTGCTGGTGCCCACGATCATCGTGATGCTGGTGTTCTCGCTGCTGCGTCTGCAGCCGGCGGCGATCCTCGACGCCGCCCGGTCGCCTGGCCGGGTGCTGCCGGTGGTCGGCTTCGTGCTGCTGGTCTCGCCGGCGATCGGCCAGGCCGGGGTGGCGCTGTTCGGAATCGAGAGCCTGTTCGGGGTCGGCGTGGCCGCCGCGGTGGTGGTCTGGACCGCCTCCCCGCCCCTGGTCTCGGTCACTGCGCTGGCGACGATCCTGCGCCTGGACGGGGCGCTGTCGCTGATGGTGATGACGCTGGGCGGGCTGCTGATGCCGCTGACCCTGCCGCCGCTGATCCTCAGCCTGATCGGCCTCGACCTGCATATCGGCGTGGCCGAACTGATGCTGCGTCTGGTCGGTATGCTCGCCTTGGCCGGGTTCATCGCCGCCGGCATCCGCGCGGTCGCCGGCACGGCGCGGATCCAGCGCTACTCCGACGCGTTGGACGGGGCCTTCGTCCTGGTCATGCTGATCTTCGCCGTGGCGGTGATGGACGGCGTGACGGCGGCGGCGCTGGCCGACCCGGTCAAGATCGCCGGGATGATCGCCCTGGTCTTCGCGGTCAGCCTGATCCTGCAGGGAATCGGCTTTCTGCTGTTCCTGCCCGCCGGCCGGGCGACGGCGACGACGGTGGCGCTGATCTCCGGCAACCGGAACATGGCGATCGTGCTGGGCGCGGCACCGGCCGCGTTCCATCCGGACGCCTTCCTGTACCTGGCGATCCTGCAGTTCCCGATCTATCTGCTGCCGGCCCTGCTGCGGCCGGTCTACCGCCGTCTCTCGACCTGACGGAATCGCCGTCCGAGCGGCGGCCGGCGGTTGGAGCGAACCGGAAAATCGGCGATACTGCCGCCCCGTAGCCTCGGCGCGACGTTCCGGCTCCAACCGAGATCCCGCGCCGGCCGGGCGCGAGCGTTTTCGCAGCGACGACGCTAACAACAGGGACATCAGACGGTGAGAGCTATCAACAGCGCCCGCAGACGCGGGAACCTGGGCGCTCTCCGTCGCCGATTTGTGCTGATCGTCCTGACGCTCGTGGCGGCCGTGGCGAGCTACATCTTCACCGCCGACAGCACGATCAACTTCCAGCACATGGCCGCCGCGACCGTCGGACTGATCGGTCTGATCGTCATCGTCGTCGACTGGTGGATCGGACGCGACATCAAGCGCGCCGGCGGCGTCCAGGCGATGCGCTCCGGCGGGGTGCTGTCGACCGGACCCGGGGCGACCGCGGGCCGCCTCTGGGCCCAGGGCGAGGGCTTCCGGATCAGCGGGCTCGCCGACGACGCCCGCAAGAACTTCAACGAGGCGGCCAACCTGTTCCGCGAGGCGAAGGACCGGGCTGGCGAGGTGCTGGTCAAGCTCAGTCAGGCCGACCTGGCGGCGGAGGTGGGCGAGTACGACGCCGCGGAGGGTCATTATCGGTCGGTGGAATCCGACGCCAAGGAACTGAAGGACATCCGCAGCGAAGGCCGCGCGCTGGTGGGTCTGGCGAGCATGAACCTGCAGCGCCGCAGCTACGAGGCCGCCCGCCAGCAGTTCGAGGAGGCGCGGCGTGCCTTCTCCGCCGATATCGACCGGTTCGGCGAGGCCGGCGCCCTGATGGGGCTGGGCGAGGCCTGCATCCGCCTGTCGAAGAACGACGAGGGCGGCAGCCATCTGGATCAGGCCCGGTTCCTGTTCAGCCAGGTCGGCGACCGGATCGGCGAAGCGCACGCGCTCTACGCCCGCGGCGAGGTGTTCCGCCTGGACCGGAACCAGGCCGAGGCGCAGAACCGGTTCGAGCGCGCGCTCTCCCTGTACCGGCGCACCGGCGACTATGTGGGTGAAGGCATGGTGCGGCTGTGCCTGTCCGACGGCTACCGCCGCATGCAGCGCGGCAACGACGCCCGCGAGACCGCGCTGGAGGCCTGCACCCGGTTCAAGCAGGCCGGCCGCCGGGTCGGCAACAGCGAGCTGATCGCCGGGCGCGGCGACACCCGCCGGGCCCGCATCCGCTTCGAATGGGCGCGCAGCAACGGGGTGTCGGCGCGCAACCTGTTCGTGGAGTCCGGCGAGCGCGACAACGAGAGCCGGATCATGATCGGCCTGGGCGAGATGGAGCGCATGGCCGGCAATCTGGAGGAGGCCCGCAACCTGTTCGACCGGGTGATCGCCCAGTCGAAGACCTCCAACGACCTGCTGATCCTCGCCGATGCGCAGAAGGGGCGCGGCCATGTGGATATCGCCCGCGACCAGAAACGCTCGGCCCGCGAGGTCCTGAAGGAGGCCTACGGCCATTACCAGAACGCCGGCGGCGCACGCGACGCCGCCCAGGCGCTGATGGATCTCGGCCAGTTGGACATGCTGATGGAGAACTTCGACCGGGCGCGGGTCGACTACGCCCAGGTGCGCGGCATGTACCACAAGCTCCAGGACCCCCACGGCGAGGGCGCGGCGGTGCGGGCGATCGGCGACCTGGAGGCGGCCCAGGGCCGCCTGCAGCAGGCGCAGGAGGCCTATGCGGAGGCCCGGATCCTGTTCCAGAGCGTCGGCGACCGGCTGTCGGAGGCGGATGCCGCCTTGCAGATCGGACTGCTCGCCGTGAACCGGGACAACGCCACCGCCGCTGCACTTCTGGTGCAGGCAGGGCGGCTTTATCGCGCGGTGGGTGCGGTGGAGTGGCAGCGGAAAGCGCACGGCCTCGCCCGCAGAGTGAGGTAACCCACAACTCCTTGCGGAAAGCGCGACATTTCTGCAACACCGCCGTCGAAGCCTGAGCGCTGCCCTGCCTCGCGCTGGCAAACGAAATCGCCTTGTGATACTCGGAATAAACGTCGCTGGGAGCAGTCGCGTCGAATTCGACGGTGACGACAACGGTTCGCTTGCAGTGTAAATAGGCGCGGATCTGAGTCGCGCGGATGGAAAGGGCTAGGCTTCGATGCGTCGGGTAACGTTTGGAACCTCATTGGCCCTCTTCCTGCTCGCCGGTTGCGCATCGCAGGGAACAGTCGAAGAGGGCGCGGTCTACGATCCGATCGAGCCCGCGAACCGTCTGGTCTTCGCAGTCAACGACGCCGTCGATACCGTGGTGCTGCAGCCGACCGCCTTCGTCTACAAGGAAGTGGTCCCGGCGCCGATCCGCGAGGTCGTGCGCAACTTCCTCGACTGGCTGAGTTCGCCGATCTACATCGCCAACAGCGCGCTGCAGGGCGATCTCGACGGCCTGAAGCACAATGCCGCGCGGTTCGTCGCGAACTCGCCGATGTTCGGCCTGGTCGACAACGCCACCGGCCTCGGCCTGGAGCGCCAGCCGGAGGATTTCGGTCAGACCCTGGCGGTCTGGGGCGCGGATGACGGTCCCTACATCGTCCTGCCGCTGCTCGGCCCGTCCAACCTGCGGGACACCGGCGGTCTGGTCGCCGACTACTTCATGGATCCGATCAACTACATCGGCGGCGACGACGACGCCCGCTTCCGCTTCCAGGTCGCCCGCCGCGTGGTCGGCGCGGTCGATTTCCGGGCGCAGAACTACCAGCAGATCAACGATTTGAAGGCGACCTCGGTCGACTACTACGCCCGGGTGCGCACGATCTACAAGCAGCGCCGGGACGCGCTGATCCGCAACAACACCCCGCCGCCGATGGCGTCGGCCGACGGCACCTCCTCCGGTGAGTTCGAGGAGTTCCAGCCGTCGAGCGCGCCGATCGAACAGAGCGGAAGCCGGTCGACCGACTGAGCCGACCGAACCGGCCTCCGTTATCCGCGGCCAGTTCCGACCATTGCAGCACTGACACCGTCACGCTAACTCGATTGACACGCGAGGATCGGTAAATGGGCAGTATTCTTCGGGCATTTGTCCTTATTCTTCTGATTGCCGGACCGGTCGCCCAGGCACGGGCGGCGTCCGATTCCGGAGCCTTCGTCGGGGAGTTCGCGGACAAGGCGATCGCCCTGGTGTCGGAATCCGGGCTGAGCTCCAGCGAGCGCCGCCAGGAATTCGCGGAGCTGGTGCAGACCTATTTCGACATGCCGGGGATCGGCCGGTTCCTGCTGGGCCGCTACTGGCGCAACGCCAGCGAGGCGGAGCAGGAGGCCTATCTGAAGGCCTTCACCGACAACATGGTCTACACCTATGCCCGCCGCTTCGACGAGTATGGCGGCCAGAAGCTGGTGATCGACGGCACCCGCGAGGACGGCCGCTTCGACATCGTCTCCAGCCGCATCGTCTCGCCGAGCAGCAGCGAGGAGTTCCGCCTGGAATGGCGGGTGATCGAGGCCGAGGGCGGCAAGAAGATCGTCGACATCGTCATCGAGGGGGTGAGCATGAGCGTCACCCAGCGCCAGGAATACGCCTCGGTGATCCAGAACAACGGCGGCAAGGTCCAGGCCCTGATCGACGCGCTGAACCGGCAGATGGCCGGCCTGCGATCCTCGGGCGGCTGACCCTCCTCCCCTCATCGGCATGACAATGCCGGCCCAGGCGACGCCCGGGCCGGCATTTTGTTTTCGGGTGTCCAAGGCCCGCCGCTGCGGGCGGGGCCTCAGCCCTCGATGAAGGCGCGGACCTCGGCGTTGAACTTCTCCGGCTCGACCTGCGCCAGGCCGTGCGAGCCGCCGGCGAAGATCTTCAGGGTGGCGTTCCTGACGATGGCCGCGCTGAGCTTGCCCGAGGCATCGATCGGCACAATCTGATCGTCGTCGCCGTGGATCACCAGGGTCGGCACGGTGATCGCCTTCAGATCCGCCGTGTAGTCGACCTCCGAGAACTCCCGGATGCACTCGTACTGGCCCTTGATTCCGCCGGCCATGCCCTGCAGCCAGAAGCTGTCGCGCAGGCCCTGGCTGTCCGTCGCCCCGTCCCGGTTGAAGCCGTAGAACGGCGTGGTGAGGTCCTGGTAGAACTGGGAGCGGTTGTTGGCGACCCCGGCCCGGATGCTGTCGAACACCGCCATCGGGGTGCCGTTGGGGTTGGCCGCCGACTTCAGCATCACCGGCGGGACCGCGCCGACCAGCACCACCTTGGCGACCCGGCCGTTGCCGTGGCGGCCGATATAGTGGGCGACCTCGCCGCCGCCGGTCGAGTGGCCGATCAGGATGACGTTGCGCAGATCCAGATGCTCGATCAGCTCCGCCAGATCGTCGGCATAGCGGTCCATGTTGTTGCCCTGGCTCGGCTGGGCCGAGCGGCCGTGGCCGCGCCGGTCATGGGCAACCACCCGATAGCCGTTGCTTGAGAAATACAGCAGCTGCGCGTCCCAGGCATCGGCCGAGAGCGGCCAGCCATGGGCGAAGACGATCGGCTGCCCGGTGCCCCAGTCCTTGTAGAAGATCTCGGTGCCGTCGGTGGTGGTGAAGGTGGTCATGGTTCCAACTCCGTTTGCGGGGATGTGGGATGTGGCGCCTGCCGTCCTCGGCAGGCCCAGGCTGAGGGCGGCCGCCGTGCCGCCGGCGAGAACCGACCGGCGCGACAGTCGCGGATGGGGAAAGGTGAAGGTCATCGGTCTCTCATTATATCGTACGCGATTTATTCGTGGTCGATACATATGCCTCCGCCCCGCCCACCGCAAGCCCCTCCATTGCGATTTAATCGCTAGCGACCTAAATAAGAGGCGAAAGGGGACACCATGAGACCTTCCGACACCGTTCAGGATCCGGCGCTCGACGAGCTGCTGTGCTTCTCGATCTATTCCGCCGACAACGCGTTCGGGCAGCTCTACCGCAAGCTGCTCGACTCGCTGGATCTGACCTATCTGCAGTACCTGGTGCTGAAACTGCTCTGGGCGCGGGACGGTCGGACCGTGGGCGAGCTCGGGTCGTCGCTGCGGCTGCAGTCGAACACGCTGACCCCCCTGCTCAAGCGCATGGAGGCCCTGTCGCTGATCGACCGGCGCCGGGACGCGCAGGATGAGCGCATCGTCCGCATCAGCCTGACGGCCCAGGGCCGGGCTCTGGAGGATCGGGCGGCCGGCATTCCCGGCTGCATCGCCGATGCGACCGGCATGACGGCCGACGAGCTGGGCCAGGCGATCGAGCTGATCGGCCGGCTGCGGGACAGCGTGCTGGCGGCGGCCAAGACGCAGGAGGACGGGGCCTAGGTCCTTACCCCCTGCCCGGATTTGCTCCGGAGCCACCCTCAGTCAGCTCGGGCGCGAAAGAGACTGCGGGGCGATCAGCCCCGAACGGAAACGGGCGGACCCGAAGGCCCGCCCGCTTGCTGCTGACTGGAGGTGCGATCCGCGCGATCAGGCGCGCACCACCGGCTTGTAGCGGATGCGGTGCGGCTGCACCGCGTCCTCGCCCAGGCGGCGCTTCTTGTCGGCCTCGTAGGCTTCAAAGTTGCCTTCGAACCACTCCACGTGGCTGTCGCCCTCGAAGGCCAGGATGTGGGTGGCGATACGGTCCAGGAACCAGCGATCGTGGCTGATGACCACCGCGCAGCCGGCGAACTCCAGCAGGCCCTCTTCCAGGGCGCGCAGGGTATCGACGTCCAGGTCGTTGGTCGGCTCGTCGAGCATCAGCACGTTGGCGCCGGATTTCAGCATCTTGGCCAGGTGGACGCGGTTGCGCTCACCGCCCGAGAGCTGGCCGACCTTCTTCTGCTGGTCGCCGCCGCGGAAGTTGAACTGGCCGCAATAGGCCCGGCTCTGGATCTTGCGCCGGCCGAGGTCGATCTCGTCGAGGCCGTCGGAGATCTCCTCCCAGACCGTCTTGTTCGGATCCAGGCTGTCGCGGCTCTGGTCGACATAGCCGAGCTTTACCGTGTCGCCGATCCGGATCACGCCGTCGTCGGGCGTCTCCTGCTCGGTGATCATGCGGAACAGGGTGGTCTTGCCGGCGCCGTTCGGGCCGATCACGCCAACGATGCCGCCCGGCGGCAGCTTGAAGGTCAGGTCCTCGATCAACAGCCGATCGCCGAACGCCTTGTCCAGCCCCTCGGCCTCGATCACCACGTCGCCGAGACGCGGGCCGGCCGGAATGACGATCTGGGCGGTGTCGGGGGCCTTCTCCTTGCTCTGCGCCAGCAGCTCCTCATAGGCCTGCACGCGGGCCTTCGACTTCGCCTGGCGGGCCTTCGCCCCCTGCTGGATCCATTCCAGCTCGTTGCTGAGGGTGCGCATCCGCGCCTCCTCCTGACGGCCCTCCTGCTCCAGCCGCTTCTGCTTCTGCTTCAGCCAGCCGGAATAGTTGCCCTCGTAGGGAATGCCGCGGCCGCGATCGAGCTCCAGGATCCAGCCCGCCACCTCGTCCAGGAAGTAGCGGTCGTGGGTCACGGTCACGACGGTGCCGGCATAGTCGGCCAGCATGCGCTGCAGCCAGGCGACCGACTCCGCATCCAGGTGGTTGGTCGGCTCGTCGAGCAGCAGCATGTCGGGCTGGGACAGCAGCAGGCGGGCCAGCGCCACACGGCGGCGCTCACCGCCCGACAGCTTGGTGACATCCGCGTCGCCCGGCGGGCAGCGCAGGGCGTCCATGGCGATGTTGACCTTGCGCTCCAGGTCCCAGGCGTCGGCGGCGTCGATCTGCTCCTGCAGTTCGGCCTGCTCGGCCAGCAGGGCGGTCATCTCGTCGTCGGTCATCTCCTCGGCGAAGCGGGCGCTGACCTCGTTGAAGCGGTCGACCAAGTCCTTGATCGGCCCCAGGCCGCGCATGACGTTGCCCTGCACGTCGGTATCGGCGTCGAGCTGCGGCTCCTGCGACAGGTAGCCGACCTTCACGCCGTCGGCGGCCCAGGCCTCACCGTTATATTCGGTGTCCACGCCCGCCATGATCTTCAGCAGGGTCGACTTACCGGCGCCGTTGACGCCGAGCACGCCGATCTTGGCGCCGGGCAGGAAGGACAGTCGGATGTCCTTCAGCACCTCGCGCCCTCCCGGATAGACCTTGGAGAGCCCGTTCATGACGTAGATGTACTGGTAGGAGGCCATGCGGCGCGATCCTCTCACGGGGCAAATGGGTGAACAGCGCCGGTTCTAGCCCATCGGCCGGGGGTGCGGCAATGCGGGTGTGGCACCGGGCGCGGAGCCGCGCCGCACGGGCCGCAGCGGTGCCCGGACTCGGCACCCGGAGGCGGTACCCGATTATGCAGACATGCGCTTGAATCGGTGACATTCTCTTCATACGGTAAGTTCGCTGGTTAACATCGACCATTAAGCAGGGGATGGAGGAGATAACCACCATGCAAAAAAAACGCGGATTCGCCCGATTTCTGATCGCCGGATTGGGGGCCGGGGCCATGTTCCTGGCGGCATCATACGCCGAGGCGAAAACCTTCAAGTGGGCCTTCCAGGGCGACGCCCAGTCGCTCGATCCCTACTCGCTGAACGAGACCTTCACCCTCGGCCTGCTGGGCAACATCTATGAGGGGCTGATCCGGCGCTCGTCGACGCTGGACATCCAGCCGGCGCTGGCCGAGAGCTGGGAGATCCTCGAGCCGACCAAGTGGCGCTTCCACCTGCGCAAGGGCGTGAAGTTCCATAACGGCAACGACTTCACCGCCGACGACGTTCTGTTCTCCGCCGAGCGTGTGCGCAAGGACGGCTCCGACCTGAAGACCCGCCTTGCCGGCGTCACCGACATTGTCAAGGTCGACGACCACACGGTCGACTTCATCACCGAGACGCCGAACCCGATCCTCCACTACGAGTGGGCGACCTGGTACATCATGGACAAGGAATGGGCCGAGGCGAACGGGGCCGAGGCGCCGACCGACGTCACCGGCGGCAAGGAGAACTACGCCACCCGGAACGCCAACGGCACCGGGCCATTCGTGGTCCAGTCGCGCGAGACCGACGTCAAGACGGTGCTGACGCCGAATGACGGCTGGTGGGATGCGTCGAACAAGACCCACAACCTGACCGAGGTCATCTTCACCCCGATCGGCTCCGATGCGACCCGCGTGGCGGCCTTGCTGTCGGGTGAGATCGACATGATGTACCCGGTCCCGGTGCAGGACATGGAGCGGATCGAGAGCGATCCCAGCGCCGAGGTCCTGGCCGGCCCGGAGCTGCGCACGATTTTCTTGGGCATGGACCAGGAGCGTGACGAGCTGCTGTATTCCAGCGTGAAGGGCAAGAACCCGTTCAAGGACGTCCGCGTCCGCGAGGCGTTCTACCGGGCGATCGACGTCGAGCTGATCCAGAAGAAGGTGATGCGCGGCCTGTCGACCCCGTCGGCGCTGATGATCTCACCGTTCCTGTTCACCCATTCCGACGAGTTCACCCGTCTGGAGACGGATGCCGAGATGGCCAAGAAGCTGCTGGCGGAAGCCGGCTATCCGGACGGCTTCGAGGTCACCATGGACTGCCCGAACAACCGCTACGTCAACGACGAGGCGATCTGTCAGGCGGTCGTGGCGATGCTCGCGCGGGTCAATGTGAAGGTGAACCTGCTGGCCCAGCCGAAGGCGCAGTACTTCGCCAAGATCCTGGCGCCGAAGCGCGACACCAGCTTCTACCTGCTGGGCTGGACCCCCGGCTCCTTCGACAGCTGGAACGTGATGTACAACATCATCGGCACCCCGGAGGACAGCGGTCGCGGCAAGTTCAACCTCGGCGGCTATTCCAGCACGGAATTCGACGAGCTGACCGACAAGGTGCTGTCGGAGACCGATGCCGAGAAGCGCGATGCGATGATCCGCGACGCCTACACCATCCTGCACAACGAGCGGGGCTACATCCCGCTGCACCAGCAGGGCCTGGCCTGGGGCAAGCGCTCGAACGTCTCGCTCGAGCAGCGTGCGGACAACCAGTTCGACATGCGCCACGTCAAGATCGACTGATCGCGGCCTGAGCCGCCTCACACACTGCGCGCCGACGTCCCATCCGGGATGTCGGCGCGCCCTCTCCCACCGCCTCTCCCCAGCCTCCCTCTCCGCCTCCGTCGGCCGGCATCGTCCCCGCCGTTTTCCATCGGCGTTATGGGGACGTTAACCATTAGACCTGTACATGTTTAATCAAATGCCTGTTTGCCGACGAAAGCGCCGCCATGCCGTCTGAATTCCGGTTCATCGTCTTCACCCCGCAGGAGGCCGCCCAAGCCCTGGTGAAGTTCTGCCAGAAGAGCGGCCGCAAGCTCCCCCTCGGCACCGTGGTCGGCGCTGAGCCGGTCGGCGGCGTGGCCGGCGAGTCCCCGCCCACCGGGCTGCTCCGGCTGCTGCCGGATTCCGGCGTCGAGGTTCAGCTCAAGTTCGAGCCCCAGGAGGTCGTCGGTGCCCTGCTGCTGTTCGCCCTGGACCGCAAGATCCCGATGCCCCGGGAGAGCGAGAAGGTGCTGGAGTCGATCCGCAATCGATTCGCGCTCAGAATCGGGTACTATCCGATCGAAGGCGGCGCTGCCGGAAAGCCCGAGACCGCAAAAGCGGCCGGCAAATAGCCTGAAAACGGCCCCGTTCCGCGACGAATGGCGGAACCCGTGAAGATTTGATGAAATCGCCATTCGATCGGGCGCCGATGCCGCGTGTCTCGGCTAGTGTGTGCCGTCGATCCCTGGAGGCGTGAGAGATGAAGAAGAACCCCCTGCTGTCGGACGCCGTGACCCCGCACCGCCGCTTCACCAAGCGCGGTGTTCTCGATCGTGCCTTCATCGTGATGTTCCACGGCCTGGTCTATCCGCAGATCTGGGAGGATCCGGAGGTCGACCTGAAGGCCCTGCGCCTCACCCCGGAGAGCCGGATCATCACGATCGCCTCCGGCGGCTGCAACGTTCTCAACTACCTCACCGAGAACCCGCAGCAGGTCACCGCGGTCGATCTCAACCCGCACCACATCGCGCTGTGCCACCTGAAGACCGCGGCCCTGAAGCACCTGCCGAGCTACGAGTCCTTCTTCCGCCTGTTCGGCCATGCCGACGAGAAGGGCAACGTGCGCGCCTTCCACAAGCATGTGCGCGACCACCTGGATCCGGAGACCCATGCCTACTGGATGCGCCGCGGCCTCACCGGCCGGCGGATCAACCTGTTCGCCCGCAACATCTACAAGCACGGCGTGCTCGGCCGGTTCATCGGCCTGCTGCACCTGGTCGCCCGGCTCAGCGGCAAGAACCCCAAGCGCCTGCTGACCGCCCGCAACCTGGAAGAGCAGCGCTGGCTGTTCGAGACCCTGATCGAGCCGATCTTCGAGACCGCCGTCATGAAGGCGATCTGCCGCCTCCCGGTGAGCTATTTCGGCCTCGGCATCCCGCCGGCACAGTTCCAGGAACTGTCGGCCTCCTCCGGCGGCAACATGGCCGGGCTGATGCGCGACCGGCTGGAGCGGCTGGCCTGCGACTTCCCGTTCACCGACAACTACTTCGCCTGGCAGGCCTTCGGCCGCGGCTACGACAAGGTGAGCCGCATCGCCGTGCCGCGCTACCTGCAGGAACGCTATTACGAGGAGCTCCAGAGCAAGCTGAACCAGGTCGAGTTCAAGCAGACATCGGTCACCTCCTACCTGCAGACCCAGGAGGACCAGTCGCTCGACCGCTACGTCCTGCTCGACGC
This sequence comes from Candidatus Endolissoclinum sp., assembly GCA_965228445.1. Taxonomy (GTDB): domain Bacteria; phylum Pseudomonadota; class Alphaproteobacteria; order Thalassobaculales; family Thalassobaculaceae; genus Thalassobaculum. Next base: position 2,295,100 of record OZ245813.1, read on the forward strand.
CCAGGACTGGATGACCACCGAACAGCTCACCGAGCTGTGGGGCGAGATCCTGCGCACCGCCAAGCCGGGCACCCGGGTGATCTTCCGCACCGCCGGCGAGGAGAGCATCCTGCCGGGCCGCATCCCCAACGAAATGCTGGACCGCTTCGCCTATCACGAGGCGGAGAGCAAGGCGCACACCGCGGCCGACCGCTCGTCGATCTATGGCGGGTTCCACCTGTACACCCTCAAGGACTGAGCAGCATGGCGGACGATGTCCGCGGCCAGGACGGGACCGGCAGCGATACCAGCGTCGTCCATCGCAAGATGGACGACATGTACCGGCTGCAGCGCCACATCTACGATCTGAGCCGCGCCTATTACCTGCTCGGCCGCGACCAGCTCATCGCCGAGCTGGACCTGCAGCCGGGCGAGACGGTCTGCGAGATTGGCTGCGGCACCGGCCGCAACCTGGTGCTGATGGCCCGGCGCTATCCCCAGGCGCGGCTGATGGGGCTGGACGCCTCGACCGAAATGCTGCGCTCGGCCCGGACCAAGGTGGAGCGGGCCGGGCTGGCCGACCGGCTGCCGCTGGTCCACGGCTTCGCCGAGCAGTTCGATCCCGCCGCCGCCTTCGGCCTGTCCGAGCCGCTGGACCGGATCGTGTTCTCCTATTCCCTGTCGATGATCCCGCCCTGGCGGGAGTCGATCGAGCACGCCCTGCGCTCGCTCAAGCCCGGCGGCCGGGTGCATATCGTCGATTTCGGCGACCAGGCCGGTCTGCCCGGCTGGTTCCGACGGATGCTGTTCTGGTGGCTCGACCTGTTCGGCGTGCATGTGCGCCCGGAGCTGATCGGCTACCTGCGCGAGCTGAAGGCCTCGGGCCGGGCGGAGGTCGACATCCGCCCGATCTTCCGCGGCTACGCGTTCCGCGCGGATCTGCGCCGCCCCTGACCTCAGGCGCCGCCGCGCCGCTCCAGTACCATGGCCGCCAGCGTTGCCAGCAGCGCCGCAAAGGACGCCGCCAGCATCAGCAGGAGCAACAGCAGCGGCGACGGCTGGTCCGCCAGGAGCGCCCCGGTCCCCGACGTCAGCAACGCGCCGACGGCGAGGTTGGTGGCGCCGGTGATTCCGGCGGCCGATCCCGCCAGCCGGGGGACGACCGACATCGCCCCGGCATTGCTGTTCGGCGTCGTCAGCCCGTTGCCGAGACCGACGAAGATCGTGCTGCCGAAATACAGCACAGGCATGACAAGACCGCTCTCCAACACGGCGATGCCGGCCAGCATCCCGCCACAGGCGACGATCCGGCCGAGCAGCATCACCCGCGTCGGCGCCCAGGACCGGGAAAGCTGCCCACTGATGAAACTGCCGGTCATGAAGCCGCCCGTGATGCTGCCGACATAGATCCCCAGCCCGGCCGTGCTGACGCCGAACACCGAGGCGGCGATCAGCGGCGAGCCCGCGATGAAGATGTAGAACGCTCCGCCGGCGAAGGTCGTGCAAAGCGCGTAGCTCCAGAAAAGCGGCTGGCGGAGCAGGGACCCAGCCTCCGGCATCTCCGGTCCTGTCGTCTCTCCGCGGGCCCGAACCGTCTCGCCCAGATCGATCCAGACGAGACACAGCAGCGCGGTGCCGACGGTACCGTAGAGAACGAAGATCGCCCGCCACCCCAGGGCGGCGTCCAGCAGACTGCCGACCATCGGACCCAGCATCGGTGCAAGCGCCATCGACATCGCGATCCGGCTGACCAACCGCGGCACGTCCGGGCCCTCATTGGTGTCGCGGACGATCGCCAGGGAAAGCACATAGCCCGAAATCACTGCTGCCTGGACCAGCCGCGCCCCGAGGAACATCCAGACGTGCTGAGCAGCCGCGCCGATCACCGACGCCACTGTGAACACCACCAGGGCGGTCAGCAGGACCGGCCGGCGGCCGATCCGGTCGGAGAGTGGACCCACGCCGAGCTGCACCAGCGCCGTCACCGCCAGATAGCCGCCCAGCGACAGGCTGACGATGCCGTAGTCGGCATCGAGGTCGCGGGCGATGTTTGTCAGCGACGGGACGATCAGGTTGAGCGTCATCGTCGAGGTCGCAGCCAACAACACGAGGGTGGCGAAATGGGGCGGCGAGCCGGCTCGAAACGGGATCATGATATGCCTCGAAACAAAAAAACCCCCGAACGGGGTTCGGGGGCGCATGGCAGACGGGTCAGTGTTCCGCTACGGGTCCATGCGCCTCTTGCCTACGACGATGATGGTGGTTTTGCTCATTGGGGAACGGTAGCCCTCGGAAAACCGTCTCACAAGCCCGAAGGGCCGGGCAAGGGCTCGATGGCCGGGCTCTTGCCATGCATTTATCGCAGGGCTTGCCCCGCATTAATTTCATGTATTCGCGCCAAGTGAACGGTCGTATTTTTACTGCATCGTCAGCTTCGCGCGAAAGGTCGGGCAGCCAGGGCGCGCGCTGCGCGCGGCACGGTTCCGTCACTGAGACCATGACATCTGGAGACCTTCGAGCCGACCGTCGGGTCGGCCGCGCGCGGAAGATGATCGGCCAGGGCGACCTGGAAGGGGCGCTGTCGCTGCTCGAGCAGACGCTGGAGATCACCCCGGACTGGCCGGACCTGATGATCCTGACCGGCGAGACCCAGGCCAAGCTCGGCCTGCGCGACGACGCGGTCGCCAGCTTCCGCCGCTATCTCGACGTCAATGACGAGGACCGGCACGGCGCAATGCTGCATCTGGCGCTGCTGGGCGCGGCACCGCCGCCGGACATGACGCAGATCCCCTATGTCAAAGCGCTGTTCGACGACTTCGCCGGGCGGTTCGACAAGGCGCTGCTGCAGGAGCTCGACTACCAGGGCCCGGCGGTGATCGCGGAGCTCGTCGGCACCGGCGAGCCGGACGGGCTCGGCACCGTGCTCGACCTGGGCTGCGGCACCGGGCTGGTGGGCGAGCGGCTGCGCCAGCATTGCGCCTGGCTGGACGGGGTCGACCTGTCCGAGGGGATGCTGCGCAAGGCCAGGGGCAAGAAGATCTACGACGGCCTGTACCAGGGCGACATCGCCGCCTTCCTCTACGACCCGCCCCGGCTCTACAACTGGATCGTCGCCGGCGACGTGCTGAGCTATGTGGGCGCGCTGGACCAGGTCATGACCGGGCTCGGCATGGCGCTGCATTCGGGCGGCCGGGCGGTCTTCACCGTGGAGGCACTCGACACCTCCGGCGGCGCCGAGACCGAGGTCATGCGCCTGCTGCCCTCCCTGCGGTTCGGGCATTCGGCCGACTATGTGCGCTCGATCGCGACCGCGGCCCGGCTGACGGTGATCGACGAACGCACCGAGGTTCTGCGCCAGGAGGCCGGCGAGCCGCTCTCCGCGCATTTCTTCACCGTGCAGCGCCCGCCGGCGGGCGCGGCGGTCTCGGCCGGCCCTTCCGACATCGATCCGGAGCCGCGGGTCAATTCCTGACGGGAGCCCGCCGATGGGTGGGCTCGCCGGCTTCCCGGCCGTCCCGTTCCCCCGATCCCGGAGATCCGCGTGACCCCGACGCTGAGCTATGTGCTGCCACCGCTGATGCTGGCGGCGTCCAACCTGTTCATGACCTTCGCCTGGTACGGCCACCTGAAGTTCAAGGCGACGCCGCTGCTGCTGGTGATCCTGGTGAGTTGGGGCATCGCCCTGGCGGAATACTGCCTGGCGGTGCCGGCCAACCGGATCGGCCACGGGGTCTACAGCGCCGCCCAGCTCAAGACGATCCAGGAGGTGATCACCATCGCCGTCTTCGTGGGGTTCTCGTTCCTGTACCTGAAGGAAAGCATCGCCCCGAGCCAGCTCTTCGGCTTGGGTATGATCGCGGTCGGTGCCGGGCTGGTGTTCTTCAAACCGTGGGGGTGAGGGAGCCCTCCCCTCCCCGTCTTCCCGGCCTTGCGCCGGGACCGAGAGAAGCCGCTTGCCGGAGCTTTGACCCGTATGCGCAGACGCTCCAGCACTCCCAACTCTAGGTCCCGGCGCAAGGCCGGGAAGACCGGGAAGACAGAAAAGGGCAAAGCCCCCTACCGCTTGAGCCGCGACGCCACCGCCATGATGCGTTCGGCGCGGTCGACGATCGGCTTGTCGATCATCTTGCCCTTGTAGGCGACCGCCCCCTTGCCCTGGGCCAGCGCGTCCCTGAAGGCGGCCAGCAGGCCCTCCGCATGGGCGATCTCGTCGTCGCTCGGCGTGAAGGCGGCGTTCAGCGCCGGGATCTGCGCCGGGTGGATGCCCATGCCGCCCTCCGAGCCGTTGCGCCGCCCCTGCTCCGCGCCGCGGCGGAAGGCATCCAGATCGGTGAACTCGGCGATGGAGCCGGGATAGCCGAGCGGGATGATCCCCGCCTCCCGCGCCGCCAGCCGGACCAGCGCGTCGTACGGATCGAGCACGGCCGGGTCCGGTTCCGGCAGGCCGAGATCGGCGGCCATGTCCTCGCCCCCCAGGGTGATCGCCGCCACCCGCGGGCTGGCCTTGGCGATGGCGCGGGCCTCGTGCACGCCCTTGGCGGTCTCCACCAGCACGGCATAGCGCACATGGCCGGCCGGAAGGCCGCGCTCGGCCTCCAACTCGCCCACCACCTCGTCGATGGCGCGGATGTGGTCGGCGCTGTCCACCTTGGGCAGGCAGAGCGCGTCGAGGCCGGGGATCACCGCGGCCTCCAGGTCGGCGATGGCGAGACGCCAGGGCCGGTTGATGCGGACCATGACGTCGACCGTGCCGGCCTTGGCGACGGTGGCGATGGCGCCCGGCAGGGCGGCCCGCGCCTCCTCCTTGCGGTCCGGCGCGATCGAATCCTCGACGTCGAGGATCACCACGTCGGCGCCGCGCGCGCCGGCCTTGGCGACGAAACGCTCGGCATTGGCCGGGACATAGAGCAGCGAGCGCCACAGCGGCGCGGGACGGGTCGTCTCGGCGGTCATCAGATCAGTCCTTTCGCGCGCAGGGCGCCGGTGTCGTGGCCGAGGGCGGGCCAGATTTCCTCGTTGTGCTCGCCCAGTTCCGGCGCCGGAGTCCGGAGCTGCGCCGGGCTGCCGGACATGCGCGGGATCACGTTGTGCATGGCGATCCGGCCGATATCGGCGTCCGGCATGGAGACGATGGCCTCGCGGTCGAGCGGATAGGGATGTTCGGCCAGCTCGCCCACATCCGGCACCGCGCCGACGGTCACCCCCGCCTTCTCGAAGATCTCCAGGTTCTCCGCCTGGGTCCGCTCGGCCATGAAGGCGCCGACGATGGGATCGAGCTCGTGGCGGTTGGCGACCCGGTCGGTGTTGGTGCGGAACTTCGGATCGTCCACCAGATCCTCGCGGCCGATGGTGCGCAGCAGCCGCTCGGCCATTGCCTGCATGGACGCGCTCAGCGCCACGTACTTGCCGTCCTTGCACTGGTAGACGTTGCGCGGCGCGGACTGGTTCGACAGGGAGCCGGTGCGGTCCGGCACGCTCTGGGTCAGGTCGTAATTGGCGATGATCGGTCCGAGCACGGAGTGGATCGGTTCGAACAGGGTCAGGTCGATCACCTGGCCCGGCCCTTTCTTCACCTCGATCTCGCGGATCGCCACCATCGCCGAGAACGCGCCGTAGAGACCGGCGATCATGTCGGCCAGCGCCAGCGGCGGCAGCACCGGCGGCCGGTCGGCAAACCCGTTCATGGCCGCGAACCCGCTCATCGCCTCCACCAGGCTGCCGAAGCCCGGCCGGTGCGACCACATCCCGTCCTGCCCCCAGCCGGAGATCCGGATGATGATCAGGTCCGGGTTGCGCTCCAGCAGCACCTCGGGCCCGATACCCATCTTCTCCAGGGTGCCGGGCTTGAAGTTCTCCACCAGCACCCGCGCCGAGGCGACCAGGTCGAGCATCAGGTCGACCGCCCCTTCCTGGCGGAAGTTCAGGGTGACGCTCTTCTTGTTGCGGCAGATGACCTTCCAATGGGTCGTCACGCCCGCCGTGTTCCAGGCCCGCAGGTCGTCGCCGGTGCCCGGCTTCTCGATCTTGATGACCTCGGCCCCGTGATCGGCCAGCAGATGGGTCACCGCGTTGCCGGCGATCAGGCGCGACATGTCGAGGACACGAATTCCATCCAGGGCGCCGGAAACGTCGCCCACCCACTCCTTTTCGACGCCACTCATGCGTCCATTTCCTCCAGATGCAGATTTCTTGCCCGGTCGGAGAACCCGCCGGGTTTCCTTATGGTGTTCATCCCTGGGACCGACGGTCCAGTGCATACCTTTCTACCGCGTCCGGATCGAAGCGGAAGCCCAGGCCGGGCACGTCGGGGATCAGCAGGTCGCCGTCGACCAGCTCGACCTGCTCGCTGAACAGCGGCCGGAACCACGGCATGTGTTCGGCGTAGTTGATGTTCGACACCGCGCCGCAGATCTGCAGGCAGTGCTCGGTGAACAGGTGCGGGCTGACCGGCACGTCGTAGGACGCGGCCATGTTGGCGACCCGGATCCATTCGGTGATGCCGCCGACCCGCTCTAGGTCGGGCATCAGTACATCAGCGGACTTCCGCTCCAGCATGTCGCGGAAGCCGTAGCGGCCGTATTCGGTCTCGCCGCTGGCGATCGGGGTGTCGATCTCGGCCGCCACGCGGGCGGACCCCTCCAGGTCGTAGGCCTGCACCGGCTCCTCGAACCAGACCAGGTTGAAGTCCTCCAGCCGTCGGCCCAGCCGGATCGCATGCGGGACGGTGAGGCCCTGGTTGGCATCGGCCATCAGCTCGACCTTCGGGCCGATCGCCTCGCGCACGGCGGCGACCCGCTCGATATCCTCGCCGATATCCGGCTTGCCGATGCGCATCTTCATCGCCTGGAAGCCCTGGTCGAGGAAGTCTCGGGCCTGGGCCTGCAGCTCGGGGATCGTCATCGACGCCCAGAGCCCGCCCGAGGCATAGGTGCGCACCCGGTCGCGCCGGCGGCCGAGCAGACGGGAGACCGAGATGCCCAGGGACTGGCCGAGGATGTCCCAGCAGGCCCAGTCGATGGCGGCGATGCCGAACAGCGACACGCCCTTATGGCCGAGGAAATTGATCTCGCCCCACATCTCGTCGAACCGGGCGGTGGTGTCGCGCGGGTCCTTGCCGATCATCCGCTCGCCCAGCATCCGGGTGATGGCGTCGAGCACCGGCAGGCGGTGCTTGCCGATGGCCCAGAGGTAGCTCTCGCCGGTGATGCCCTCGTCGGTGTCGAGCCAGACCAGCAGGCCGGCGACACCCTCGATACGGTGGATGGCGGTGCCGATTGGCTTGTCGAACGGGATCTCGATGGCGCGGGTGCGCAGGCCGGTGATCTTCATGACGCGCTTCCTCAGACGTTCTGACTGGACGGCAGCACCATGATCCGCGGGATCAGCACGGAAGCCGGCTGCTCCACCGCGAAGACCACGGCCCGGGCCACGTCCGCCGGGGTCAGCGGCTGCGGGACGCTCTGGCTGATCTCCGGCCGCACCTCGTAGTCGCGGTGCAGGTCGGTGCGCACCAGCCCCGGCTCGACCACGGCGACGCGCACGCCGCTGCCGGCCAGTTCCATGCGCAGGGACTCCGCGAGCGCTTCGACCGCGTATTTGGTCGCCGCATAAGCGCCGGCATTGGGCCGGGTCTTGGTGCCCAGCACCGATCCGGTGAACAGCATGTCGCCGCCCCCGGCCTTCTTCATGTGACGCAGGACGGTGTAGGCGAAGCGGAAGGTGGCGTCGATGTTCACCCGCAGCATGTCCGACATGGCATCCAGGTCGATGTCGTCGACCGGCCCGCTGGCGATCAGCCCGGCATTGGCGAAGGCGATGTCCATCCGCCCGAAACGCGCCATCGCCAGCTCGACCAGCGCGTCCGGCGTGGCCGGGTCGGCGATGTCGCCGGCCAGCACCTCGCAGTTCGGGAGCCGGGCGGCATGGGCCTGCAGGATCTCGCCGCGGCGGCCGTGCAGCACCAGCTTCACCCCGCGCTCGGACAGCGCCTCGGCGGTGGCGAGCCCGATGCCGCTGGTGGCGCCGGTGATGACGGCGACCTTGCCCTCAAGACCGCTCATGGTCCCTCCCTGGATTTCGTCTGTTCTTTGAGCGGTGCCAGAATGGCCGAGATCAAGGGCTCGTGCCAACGCATGAACTGCGCGGTCTCGGCATCGATCTCCACCGTGCCGGTCCGGCGGAAGGCCTCGGCGACCGGATCTAGCCGGTCGGCAAGCGCATCGGCATCGGCCGAGCCGTGGCGGCGCAGGGCGACGATCAGCATCCGCAGTCGGGCCAGATCGCGGAACCCGGACAGATGCGCCGCGGCGCCGGCAGCCATCGTCGGCGTCCACGGTCCCCATTCGGCGCGCATCCGGGCGCTGACGACGGGACCGGCACCGAAGCAGTCATAGGCCCGGCAGATCGGAAAGCCGGCGGTCTCCAGCCGCGCGAAGATCGCGCAGCGGAACTGGTCGGTCAGGTGACAGCAGACAGTGTCCGGTGCCTTGACGGCCGGAAACCCGGCCGCCGGCTGATGAGCAAGCGCGATGCAGCACAGACCAATGCACTGGGCGCAGTCGGTCGGCCACCCGCCGTCCTCGGCACCTCTCCCCATGCGGGAAGACTAGAGCAAACCCCGACCAGATGGAAACATCTGATCGTGTGAATTTGCTCTATTATTAATAAGTTAGAGAGCGGAACCGGTTTCGGTCGGGTCAGCCCATATGCTGCTTGAAGAACTCCAGCGTGCGCTCGCGGGCGATCTCCGCACTCTTCGGCTCGTAGCTGCCGCGGGCGTCGCAGTTGAAGCCGTGGCCGGCCGGATAGACATGTACCGGCAGGTCCGGATGCGCCGCGCGCAGCTTCTCCACCTCGTCCATCGGGATCGCGTGGTCCTGCTCGCCGAAATGGAAGATCACCGGGCATTTCGGCTGCAGCTCGACCAGGCCGCCGATGCCACCGCCGTAATAGCTGGAGGCGACCGCGAAGCCGTCGAGCTTGGTCGCCGACAGCCAGGTCAGGGTGCCGCCCCAGCAGTAGCCGACCACGCCGACCCGGCCGGCCGAGCGCACCGCGTCGGCGGCGGCGGCGATGTCGAGCAGCGGATCGTCGTTGCCGACCTTGGCGCGGATCTCGCGGCCCTCGGTCACGTCGTCCTCGTCATAGCCGAGCTCGATCCCCGGCTTGTAGCGGTCGTACAGCGCTGGGCAGATCGCGAGGTAGCCGTCGGCCGCGTAGGCATCGGCCACGCTCTTCATGTGGCTATTCACGCCGAAGATCTCCTGGATGACCACGAGACCGCCCTTCGGCTTGCCGGACGGCTGGGCGAGATAGGCGTCGAAGGCGTGACCGTCGGATGCCTTCAGCTTGAGCGTGTCGGCCATGGTGTTTCCCCGGATATCAGTGATCAGACATTGAAGCGGAAGTGGAAGACGTCGCCATCCTGCACCACGTATTCGGAGCCTTCCACCCGCATCTTGCCGGCGTCCTTGGCCCCCTGCTCGCCGTTGGTGGCGACGTAATCGGCGTAGGAAATGGTCTCCGCGCGGATGAAGCCGCGCTGGAAATCGGTGTGGATCTCGCCCGCAGCCTCCGGCGCCTTCGCCCCGCGGCGCACGGTCCAGGCCCGCGCCTCCTTCGGGCCGACGGTGAAGAAGGTCAGCAGGTTGAGCAGCTTGTAGCCGGCGCGGATCAGCTTGGTCAGACCGGGCTCGTCCAGTTCCAGGCTGTCGAGGAACTCCTGCTTCTCCTCCGGATCGGAGAGCTGGGCGATCTCGGCCTCGATGGCGGCGGAGATCACCACCGCCTCGGTGCCCTCGGCCGCCGCCTTCTCGGCCACCTTGGCGGAGAGCGCGTTGCCCTTGCCGGCGTTCTCCTCCTCCACGTTGCAGACGTAGAGCACCGGCTTGGCGGTGAGCAGCTGCATCTGCCGGAACAGCCGGGCCTCCTCGGCGTCCAGATCGGCCAGCATCACCCGGGCCGGCTTGCCGTCGCGCAGGACCTCGGCGACCCGCTGCATCAGCGGCATCAGCGCCTTGGCCTCCTTGTCCTGGCCGCGCACCCGCTTCTCCAGCGCCGGAATGCGCTTCTCCACGCTGTCCAGGTCGGCCAGCATCAGCTCGGTCTCGACCGTCTCCGCGTCGCGGATCGGGTCGACGGAGCCGTCCACATGGGTGACCTCGCCCTCGAAACAGCGCAGCACATGGATGATGGCGTGGGTCTCGCGGATGTTGGCGAGGAACTGGTTGCCCAGGCCTTCGCCCTGGCTGGCGCCCTTCACCAGGCCGGCGATGTCCACGAACTCGATCTGGGTGGGCAGGATCTTGGCCGACTTGGCGATCGCCGCCAGCTCGTCCAGGCGCGGATCGGGCACCGCCACCCGGCCGGTGTTCGGCTCGATCGTGCAGAAGGGATAGTTCGCCGCCTCGGCCGCCGCGGTGGCGGTCAGCGCGTTGAAAAGCGTCGACTTGCCGACGTTCGGCAGGCCGACGATGCCGCAGTTGAAGCCCATGGGCTCACGCTCCGTCGCTGGCTGGAGTGTCTTTCGAAGTGTCGTTCGTCTTGTCCGGCGCGGGTTTAGCCGGTTTCGGCGGCGGGGGGAACACGGCATGGGCCACCAGGCTCATGAACCGGGCCTCGTCGCCGCGCACCAGCTCGCCGACCTCGCGCGCCACCGTATCGATCAGGGTCTCCAGCCACGCGCTCTTTTCCGCCTTGGCGAAGTCGGACAGCACGTAGCTGTGAACCTTGTTCTTGTCGCCCGGATGGCCGATGCCGAGCCGCACCCGGCGGTAGTCCTTGTCGATGTGGCGGTCGATGTCGCGGATGCCGTTATGGCCGCCGGAGCCGCCGCCGCGCTTCAGCCGCATCTTGCCCGGCGCCAGGTCGAGCTCGTCGTAGAACACGGAGACGGCGTCCACCGGCAGCTTGAAGAAGCGTACCGCCTCGCCGACCGAGCGGCCGCTCTCGTTCATGAAGGTCATCGGCTTCAGCGCCATGACCTTCTCGCCGGCGATCACGCCCTCGCTGGCCAGACCCTGGAAGCGGGCGCGCCAGGGGCCGAAGCTGTAGCGGCGGGCGATCTCCTCGACCGCCATGAAGCCGATATTGTGGCGGTTGCCCTCGTATTTCGGTCCGGGATTGCCGAGGCCGACGAACAGCAGCATGGGGGATCCTCGCGCGTCTCAGAAGTCCGGCCGGTGATGCCATTCACAGGCTGGAAATGCCAGCGCCCGCGATCCGGGGTCTGGATCGCGGGCGCCGAAGATCGTGCGGAAGGGCGGGGAGATCAGCTCTCCTCGCCGTCCTCCTCGCCCTCGCCCTCGTCGCCATCCTCGGCTTCGGCCTCGGCCTTGGCGTCCTCGGCGGCGGCGGTCTCCTCGGCATCGGCCTCGGCGACGACGGTCGGCGCAGCGATCGTGGCGACGGTGAAGTCGCGATCGTCGATGACCGGGGTCGCGCCTTCCGGCAGCGTGATGGCGGAGATGTGGACGGAATCGCCGATCTCGAGACCGGACAGGTCAACGACCAGCTTCTCCGGAATGTTGTCGGCGCGGCAGTTCATCTCGACGGTGTGGCGCACGACGTTCAGCACGCCGCCACGCTTAAGGCCCGGGGCCTCGTCTTCGTTGATGAACTCGACCGGAACGTCGACGGTCAGCGCGCTCGTGGCGGAGACGCGCAGGAAGTCGACATGCCAGGCGGCGTCGCTGACCGGATGCTGCTGCAGGTCGCGCGGCAGCACACGATGGCTGTCCGAGCCGACCTTCAGGTCGATCAGGTGCGAGAAAAAGCCCGGCTTCTGCAGGAGCTTGTCGAGCGCCCGCTTCTCAAGCTGGATGGGAAGCGGATCTTTCTTGTCGCCGTAGATAACGGCGGGAACGAACCCCTCGCGACGCGCAGCCCGGGCGGACCCCTTACCGACCCGATCGCGCACGCTGGCGTTCAACGTGGCAACGTCAGCCATGCTACTCTCCTATGACAAAGGCCCGGCCTCCAGGGGTGCCGGGCGGACAAGGCGGGGCGTATAGCGCGAAACCTCGTTCCGCGCCACCCCAAACGGCAGCGGCCTGCCGATTTCGGCTCGGTCGACCGCGGGGCCGACCGACAAACTCAGTTGAACAGGCTGGAGACCGAGCGCTCTTCGCTGATGCGCTGGATCGCCTCGCCCAGCAGCGGGGCGACGGTCAGCTTGCGGATGTTGTGCGCCACCCGCACCGCCTCGGTCGCCTGGATCGAGTCCGTGGTGACCAGCGAGGTCAGCGGGGAGGAGGTCACGCGGGCGACCGCACCGCCGGACAGCACCCCGTGGGTGATGTAGGCGTCGGCCGAGATCGCGCCGGCCTGGATCAGCGCCTCGGCGGCATTGCAGAGCGTGCCGCCGCTGTCGACGATGTCGTCCACCAGCACGCAGCGCCGGCCGTCGACGTCGCCGATGATGTTCATCACCTCCGACACGCCGGCGCGCTCGCGCCGCTTGTCGATGATGGCGAGGTCGGCATGGATGCGGCTGGCAACCGCGCGGGCGCGGACCACGCCGCCCACATCCGGGGAGACCACGACCAGCGGCTCGTCGCCGTAGCGCGCCTTGATGTCGTCGATGAACACCGGAGCGGCGAACAGGTTGTCGGTCGGAATGTCGAAGAAGCCCTGGATCTGGCCCGCATGCAGGTCGATCGTCAGGACCCGGTCGGCGCCGGCCTTGGTGATCAGATTGGCGACCAGCTTGGCGGAGATCGGCGTGCGCGGGCCGGACTTCCGGTCCTGACGGGCGTAGCCGTAATACGGGATGACCGCGGTGATGCGGCGGGCCGAGCTGCGGCGCAGGGCGTCCAGCGTGACCAGCAGCTCCATCAGGTTGTCGTTCGCCGGATAGCTCGTGGACTGCACCACGAACACATCCTCGCCGCGGATGTTCTCCTGGATCTCGACGAACACCTCCATGTCGGAGAACCGTCGGATATCCGCCTTGGTCAGCGGCAGGTTCAGATAGGCGGAAATGGCCTCGGCCAGGGGCCTGTTGGAATTGCAGGCCAGGATCTTCGGGGCGCGTGTCGACATGGACCTACCGACGAGATAACGGGCGGGGCGGATAGGCTTCCCGGGAAAAGCGGCGCGACCTTACCCAGCGTCATCCCGGCCCGCAAGTTAGAAGTCGGTTCGGTTACACCGCGTCCTGGGCCTGGGCCGGGGCGTTAACCACCCGCGCCCCCGGAATGAAGGTGTTTGCCATTTCCTCGGCCCGGGCGAGATAACCATCCAGCGCCTTCATGGTCGCGGCCATATCCGGGCTGTCGTCCCGGTGCCATGTCCGCAGAGTCGCCAGCCAGACCAGCGCCAGCCCCTTCACCTTGAGCGGCCCGAAGGGCGGCCAGGGCTTCTCGCCCACCGCCTCCAGGGTGCGGGCCATGGACCGTCCGAGGCTCGGCAGACTGGCCAGAGCGGTGCCCGGATCGCGCGGCAGACCCTCCAGGATCGACACATAGGCCGCCCGGTTGGCCGCCAGCATGTCGAGGCGGGCCATCAGCGCCTCGAACAGCCGGTCGCGCACCGGTATCGCCGGGTCGGTGGCATCCTCGTCCAGGGCGGCCAGCATGCCGGCATCGACCCGGGCGGAGATCGCCGCCAGCAGCCCGGCCTTGCAACGCAGGGTGCGCCGGGCGGTCAGCGGATCGATGCCCGCCCGCGCGGCGGCACCCGCCAGGGTCACCGCCCGCCAGCCTTCGGTGCCGGCGATCTCCAGCGCCGCCTCGGCCAGAAGGTCGGAAGCCGTCGCGCCGTCGCCGGCCATGTCGGATGCGTCTGTCATACCGATGAATATGTCCCCGCGCGGCGCGGCATCAAGGGACCGGCGGTCGCGCGGTCAGCCGGCCAGTTCCTTCGAGCGCGCGGTCGCGGCGGCGATGGCGGCGTCGAAGATCGGCTGGATGCCCGTCCCCTCGGCCATCAGCACCTTCAGCGCTTCGGCCGTCGTACCGCCGGGGCTGGTGACGTTGATGCGGAGCTGCGAGGCCGCCTCCGTCGACTGCCGCGCCAGCTCGCCCGAGCCCGACACGGTGGCCCGCGCCAGGCGCATGGCCATCTCCTCGGGCAGGCCCGCCTTCACGCCGGCCGCCGCCAGGGTCTCGATCAGCAGGAAGACATAGGCCGGCCCGCCGCCCGACAGGGCCGTCACCGCGTCGATCTGGTCCTCGGTCTCGGCCTCCACGGCCTCGCCGACCGCTTCCAGAAGCCGGTGAGCCTGGGCCTTCTGCGCTTCGCCCACATGGTCGTTGGCGACATAGGCGGTGATGCCCCGCCCGACCGCCGCCGGGGTGTTCGGCATGGCCCGCACGATGGGGGCCGAGGCGCCGAGATGCTTCTCGAAATAGCCGATGGTCTTGCCCGCCGCGATCGACAGGAAATACGCGCCGGAGCCGGTCAGCTTCGCCAGCGGCGCCAGGGCCTCGTCCATCATCTGCGGCTTCACCGCCAGGATCACCACGCTCGGCGCCAGGTCGCCGGGCAGATCGGCGGCACTGCCATAGACCGTCACGCCCGCGCGCTTGGCCAGATCGCCCATCGCCTCGACATGGGGTTCGACGACATGCACGCCGCCGGCCGCCTCGCCGCTTTCGAGCCAGCCGGCCAGCATCGCTCCGCCCATCTTGCCGCAGCCGATGAGCACCAGGGGTTTGGTCATTTCCTCAGCCTTTTCTTGTCAGCCTCCGCTCCGGAGAGGCTGTCAGGCTTCTCCGGCGACGTCGAGCATGGAGGCGGCCACCGCCTCCTCCGCCGTCTTACCGCCCCAGATCACGAACTGGAAGGCCGGGAAGAACCGTTCGGCCTCGTTCAGGGCGACCTCCACGAGATCCTCCATCTGCTCCACCGAGACGCCGCCGGTGCCGCGCACCAGCAGGGTGTGCCGGTACAGCGGCACCCCGTCGTCGGAGCCGAGATCGAAATGGCCGAGCCACAGCTTCTCGTTCAGGAGGGTGAGCAGGACGCTGACCTCGCGCCGCTTCTCGACCGGCACCTTGCTCTCCAGCAGACAGGAGAAATGCAGCGCGCCGAGATCTTCCTGCCACAGGAAGTACAGGCGGTAGTCGCACCAGCGGCCGGAGATCTCCACGGCCATTTCGTCGGAGCCGGCCCGATCGAAAGCCCATTCATTGGCTCCGACCAACTCCTCAAGAAGATCCAGCGGGTTCTGATGGACGACGGTGGAATCGACATAGGTAAGCGACATGTCGGGACGTTCCCCCTTGAGCGCGCGGGCCGGCGCGTCGGGGCAGCCTGGGGTCGGGAGAGATTGGCCGACAATCCGCTCAGGTCGGCCACATCTTGTGGTGTGGGCCGCCGAATCACCACGAACATTAGACTCACAAACTGGAGTCGACCGTTCAACACAAGATTTTGCGGGAAACCTAAGATTCACACTCGATATTCAGTGTGGCCCGGAAGGTATTGATATCGGGGGAAAACGCCGGCGGGCGAAAATGACGGTTTTGTGCACCGCCGAACCGGCGGGCACGGCCGGGCCCAGGAAAGGGCGCCGAATCACTCGTCTTTGGTCGGCGTTTCGTCGTTCTTGGTCTTGCGCGTCGGCGCCCGTCGGGTCGCGGCGGTGGTCCGTCGACGGTCGCCCGCCGCCTTGCGCTTCGGCGCCGGCTTCTTGCTCTCTCCCAGCTTCGCCTCGAGCTCGGCGATGCGGGCTTCCAGGGCGGCCTGTTCGCGCCGCGCCTTGCCGGCCATCGCTTCGACCGCCTCGAACTCCTCGCGGGTGACCAGGTCGCGGTCGGCCAGGAAGCGCTCGAACTGCTGGTGGACGAGCTGCTCGATCTCGGCGCGGACGCCGGCGGCGGCACTCAGCGCCCCGTTGGCCACACGGGCGAGATCGTCGAACAAACGGCTGCGGGTCTGCATGGCTCACCTCCTGGATAGTCTGGATATGTCACCGGTGCCGCGCCGGATCAAGGATCGGGTTGCGCCGGCGGCCGGGATCGGGCGGTGGCGGCAGGGTCAAGCCCCGAGCGCAGCCCCACGCTCCCGCCCACGCCCGGCGTGACCGGGACGACGCCAACCGGCAGCCCCAAACCATTGGGCCTCGCGGGCCGTTCGTGTAGCGTGGCGCCGAACGCCCATCCGTCCGACCAGGAGCCTATCCAAGCCATGATCATCGTCACCGGCGGCGCCGGTTTCATCGGGTCCAATCTCGTCGCCGGCCTGGAGGAGGCGGTGGGCGGGGACATCGTCGTGGTGGACCGGCTGGGCACCGACGACAAGTGGCGCAACATCGCCAAGCGCGACCTCGCCGCCATCGTCCCGCCGGAGGATTTCTTCGAGTTCCTGGACGACCATCGCGGCGACGTGGAGGCGATCTTCCACCTGGGCGCCATCTCGGCGACCACCGAACGCGACGCCGACCTGATCGTGCGCGAGAACATCACCCTGCCGACCAAGCTCTGGCACTGGTGCGCGGAAACCCGCACCCGCCTCATCTACGCCTCCTCGGCCGCCACCTACGGCAACGGCGAGGCCGGGTTCGACGACGACGACAGCCGCGATGGGCTCGCCACCCTGCGGCCGATGAACGCCTATGGCTGGTCCAAGCACGCCTTCGACCGGCAGGCGGTGAAGATGGCCGCCGCCGGCGTGCATCCGCCGCAATGGGTCGGGCTGAAGTTCTTCAACGTCTACGGCCCGAACGAGTACCACAAGGGCAGCATGAAGAGCGTGATCGCCCAGATCACCCCGAAGATCGCTGCCGGCGAGACCGCCAAGCTGTTCACCTCGCACCATCCGGACTATCCGGACGGCGGCCAGCTCCGCGACTTCGTCTATGTGGACGACTGCGTGCGGGTGATGCTGTGGCTGCTGGAGACGCCGGGGGTGAACGGCGTGTTCAACCTCGGCACCGGCTCGGCCCGCAGCTTCGCCGACCTCGCCCGCGCGGTGTTCTCGGCCCTGGGCCAGGAGGAGCGGATCGAGTTCATCGAGATGCCCGAGGCGATCCGCGACCGCTACCAGTACTTCACCCAGGCCCGCATGGACCGGCTGCGCGAGGCCGGATATCCGGACCAGTTCACCACCCTGGAGGAAGGGGTCCGGCGCTATGTGAAGGGCTTCCTCACCTCCGACGACCCCTATCGCTGAGCCGCGGGGAGCGGGCGGATGCGGCTGCTGGCGATCTCCGACCTGCATCTGGCGGGCGCGGTCAACCGCGAGGCGCTGGACGCGCTGCCGCCGCACCCGGACGACTGGCTGATCGTCGCCGGCGACGTGGCCGAGCGGATCGGCATGGTGGCCGACGCCCTGGCCCTGCTGGCCGACCGGTTCGCGCAGGTGATCTGGGTCCCCGGCAATCACGAGCTGTGGTCGCGGCCGAGCTCGGACGAACCGTCCGGGGTGGCCCGCTACGACGCCCTGGTCGCCCGCGCCCGATCGCTCGGCGTGCTCACCCCGGAGGATCCCTTCCCGATCTGGCCCGGTCCGGTGCCGCATGGGGTCGGGCGGCTGGCGATCGCGCCGATGTTCCTGCTCTACGACTACAGCTTCCGGCCGGAGGACGTGCCGCTGGAAGCGGTGGTCGAATGGGCGGAGGAAACCCACAACGTCTGCAGCGACGAGATCCTGCTGTCGCCCGCGCCCTATGACAGCCGCATCGCCTGGTGCGACGCCCGTCTGGCGGAGACCGAGCGGCGGCTGCGCGCGGAGATCCCCGCCGGCACCCGGACGGTGCTGGTGAACCACTGGCCGCTGCGCCGCGACCTGGTCCGCATCCCGCGCGTGCCCCGCTTCACCCCCTGGTGCGGCACGATCCGCACCGAGGACTGGCATACCCGCTACGACGCCTATGCGGTGGTGACCGGCCACCTGCACACGCGGCGCACCGACATGCGCGGGGACACCCGCTTCGAGGAGGTCTCGCTCGGCTATCCCCGGCAGTGGGACCACGGGCGCGGCATCGCCGACTACCTGCGGGTGATCGTGGCGTGAGCGCAGCCCTGGCCCGATGGTCGATCCAGGCTGCGATCGTCGTCGCGGTCTTCCTGGTCCTCGCCCCGCTGTCGACCTCGATGCCGGGCGACGGGCTCGACCCGTCCTGGGGGCTGGTGGTCGAGCAGGCCTTCCTGCGCGGCTGGCAGTGGGGCCGCGACGTGGTCTTCACCTTCGGACCGTTCGGCTACCACTATCAGCGCATCTTCCATCCCGACCTGGCCGCCGGGATCCTCGCCGCCTCGGCGATCCGCGCATTGCTGATCGGGCTCGGCGCGGCCCTGCTGCTCAGGGACGCCGCCCCCTGGCGGATCGCCGCCGTCCTCGCCGCGATCGCCCTGGCGCTGCCCTTCGCCGCCGACAGCACCTTCTTCCTGCTGCCGTTGCTGGCGGTTCTGGTGCATGCCCGCGGGGCCGAGCCGTCGCGCCTCTGGTATCTCGTCGCGGTCGCCGCCTATTGCGGCTTCGCGGCGCTGATCAAGACCACCTTCGCGGTGCTGGCGCTGGTCCTGCTGCTGATCGTCGACATCGACCGGATGATCCAGCGCCGCCCGCCGGTGCTCACCCCCGTTCTGATCGTCGCCGCCCTTCTCGCCTATACCGCCGCCGGGCAGTCGGTCGCCGCCCTGCCCGATTTCGTCGCCCTCAGCCTCGACGTGGCCTCCGGGTTCAGCCGGGCGATGGCGGTGTTCAGCGGGTTGCGGGCGATCGAGCTCGCCGCCTTTCTGACCGCCAGCGCCGCCGTGCTGGCGCTGCTGATCGCCCGGGCGGTCCGCGAGGGCGCGCTGGGGGACTGGTCGGTGCGGCTGATGCTGCTGGCACTGGCCGTGTTCTGGTTCGTCACCTACAAGGCCGGCTTCACGCGGCACGACCTGCACACCCTGACCGCCTGGAGCTGTCTCGGCATCGCCGGGGTGCTGGTGGCGGCCATCCTGCGGGACGGGCGGATCGCCCGGCTGCTGACCGCCGCCGCCCTGGGCATCGCCCTGCTCACCCCCGTCCGGCTGGCGCTGGCACCGGGGTTCGATCCGGCCGGCATGGTGCGCCAGACCCTGCTCGACAATCCGCGCGACACGCTGACGACCGCCGCCCGGCTGATCGCCGACCCGGCCGGCTGGGCGGCCGAACGGACCAGCCTGCGCGACGCTCTCCTGGCCCGGATCCGGGAACGCAATCCGCTGCCCGAGGGCCTGGGCCGGGTGGACAGCATACCGTCGGTCCAGGGCGCCCTGGTCGCCACCGATCTGGCCGGGGCGGCCCGCTACGCCCCGCGGCCGGTGTTCCAGGAATACTCGACCTATACCGACGCCCTGATCGCCGCCAACCGCGCGTTCATGGAGGGCGACGCCGCACCCGACACCGTGCTGCTGGCCCCCGGCTCGATCGACAACCGCTATCCCAGCCTGGCGGAAGGCCCGCTCTGGCCGGTGCTGATGCGCCGCTACCGGCCGGCCAGCCTGATCGGTCCGCTGCACCACCTGGACCAGGAGATCGACGTCCTGGTGCTGCGGCGCCGCGCCCGCGACCTGCCGGCCCCGCCGCCGACGGACCGGACGATGACCCTGCGCCCCGGCGAGCGGATGGAGCTTCCCGCCCTGGACCGACCGGTGCTGGCCAGCGTCGACCTGCCCGGCTCGGCCGCCGGCCGGCTGCTGACCCTGCTGCATCAGCAGCCCCTGGTGGAGATCACCGTCACCCTGGCCGACGGCAGCGAGCGCCGGCACCGGCTGATCCCCGACATCGCCCGCGCCGGCTTCATCCTGTCGCCCTATCTCGGCGACGCCACGGCGGCGCGCGGGCTGTTCGACACCGCGGCCCTGGGCGACAGCCCGAACCGGGTCACGGCGCTGCGCGTGGACGTGCCCGACCTGGCCCGCTGGGCCTTCGCCGACCGGCTCACGCTGAGCCTGCACCTGCTGCGATAGGGCGCGGCCAGGCGATTTCGGTGTCTGGCGGGACCTG
This sequence comes from Candidatus Endolissoclinum sp., assembly GCA_965228445.1. Classification (GTDB taxonomy): domain Bacteria; phylum Pseudomonadota; class Alphaproteobacteria; order Thalassobaculales; family Thalassobaculaceae; genus Thalassobaculum. The sequence continues at coordinate 2,314,999 of OZ245813.1, forward strand.
TTCCGGCGCGATAGGCTTCTACGCAATCCATCAAACATCGCCCCACCAGACAAAGACGTCGAACCCGACGCCCGGAGGAAAATTCAGATGAAGATGCGTGCCTGCGTCCTGCGCGAGATCGGGGCAGAGATGCCCTATGCCAAGAGCACCCCGCTGGCCATCGAGGAGGTCGAGCTCGACGCTCCGGGGCCGGGCGAGCTGCTGGTCAAGATCGTCGGCGCCGGCCTGTGCCATTCCGACCTGTCGGTGATCAACGGCTCCCGCCCCCGTCCGCTGCCGGTGGTGCTCGGCCATGAGGGTGCCGGCGAGGTCGTGGAGGTCGGCCCCGGCATCCGCGACATCAAGGCGGGCGACCCGATCGTCTTCCAGTTCTCCGCCTCCTGCGGCCGCTGCATCCGCTGCCTGGAAGGCCGGCCGCAGATCTGCGAGACCCATGCGGTGGCCCGCGCCAAGGGCGACCTGATGGGCGGCGGCAAGCGCCTGAAGGACGGCAAGGGCGCGCCGATCAACCACCAGACCGGCGTGTCCTGCTTCGCCGAATACGCCGTGGTCGACCGCGGCTCGGTGGTGAAGATCGACAGCGACATCCCGCTGGAAACCGCCGCCATCTTCGGCTGCGCGGTGATGACCGGCGTCGGTGCCGCCCTGAACGCCGCCCGCGTGGCGCCGGGCGACAAGGTCGCCGTCATCGGCCTCGGCGGCGTCGGCTTCTCGGCCATGCTCGGCGCCATTCTCGGCGGGGCCGCCCAGGTGATCGCCGTCGACATCAACCCGGCCAAGCTCGGCCTTGCCCGCCAGCTCGGCGCCCACCACACGGTCGATGCCCGCGAGCCGGACCATGTCCAGCAGATCAAGGACCTGACCGGCGGCGGCGTGGACGTGTCGCTGGAGGGGGCCGGCGTGATCCCGGCGCTGAAGACCGGCTACGACGTGCTGAAGACCGGCGGCCAACTCGTCACGGTCGGCCTGTCGCCCCAGGGCGAGGACTTCCCGATCCCGGCGGCCGACCTGGTCAGCCGCGAGATCGCCGTGCGTGGCAGCTACATGGGCTCCTGCGTGCCGGTGCGCGACATCCCGAAATATCTGGAGGCGTTCCGCCAGGGCCGCCTGCCGGTCGATCAGCTGATCGGCGAGCATGTCGGCTTCGACGGGGTGAATTCCGGCTTCGACAAGCTGGTGTCCGGCGAGGCCGTGCGTCAGATCCTGACGCCGCACGCCTGATCCGAACCATCGGGGCGGGCCGTTACGGCGGCGCGCCCCGCTCCGCTACCGTTGCAGGCTCGGCACGTTGCCGACCAGCAGCCGGTCGATCTGCCCATCGGCATTGACGAAGGGCAGGATCAGCCGCTCCCACTGGGTGTAGAACTGCGCCAGCCGTGAGCGATGATAGGTATAGAGCGGCTCGCGCCGGATACAGACCGCGCGATAGGTCGCGATGAAATAGGCCGACACCGAAGGCGACGGCACGTCGCTGACCCGCTTTCCGGTCATCTCGGTCTTCGAATAGTCGACGATCCGCGACCCGTAGACCCGGTAGAGGAAGTCGGTTCCCCCGTCCACCGGCTCCATCAGCATCACATAGCCCAGCGCCGGGACCAGCTCCAGGGCGTCGATCGCACGGGAGAGCGGCAGGGCGCCCCCCTTGCGGCGATCGAGCCAGTAGCGCCGCAGGAACGCCAGGATGTCACAGGCGAGGTCGGCGGAATCCGGGGACCAGACCAGTTCGGGCGCGTTGCTTTCCAGGGAGTCGAAGAGGCGGTCGAGGTCCTGCCGGTTGTCGCTGACCAGTCCCTGCGCGACCCGTTCCGCGTCGAGGCTCACGTCGCGCGACGCCACCCGGTCCAGGAAGGCACCGGGCCATGTCTCACGAAGCGCCAGAAGTGCGTTGTTCTCTCGAATGGACACGGGCCTAACCTGAGTGAGGTGCTTTGCCGACTTGCGGGTCATCGCCGACGCTCGCCCGCCAGCGTTACGGGCACCCGCACTTCGTCGAGTCGCCTTTTGTGTGCACCTGTGAACCTTTATGGAGGCTAGCGCCGATTTATGAAGAAAGGGTTAGCCGCGCCCGGGCCCGGTGGCCGGCGACGGTGCTCCGCCGCCGGCCGTCCGGCCTACCAGCGCAGACGCAGTCCGGCGTAGACCGCGCGGCCCACACCCGGCTCATACAGGGCGGAGCTGTCGCTCGCCGTCGCGGCCACGCTGGTGGTCGCAATGTACTTTTCGTCGGTCAGGTTGCGGGCATCGACAAAGAACGACAGGTGCTCCGAATAGGCGTAGCCGGCCTTGAAGCCGAGCAGGGCATAGGCCTCGGTGTCCTGGGTGTTCTCGTTGTCGACGTAATAGGCCTCCGGCACCCACTCCACGTTCGGCCCGGCATAGAAACCGTGCGGGCTCTTGTAGAGCAGCTCGGCCCGCAGGAAATGCCGCGGCGCGCCGGGCAGATCGTTGTCGCCATAGGTCGGGTCGTCGTCGAAGCGGAAGTCGCTGAAGGTGTAGGCCGTGTTGATCCACAGCCGGTCCGGGTTGGGCCCGTCGGTGAACAGCCCCTTGACCGGCGACCAGCCGACCGCCGCCTCGAGGCCCTGGTGGATCGTCTCGTCGGCGTTCACCACCCGGTAGTTGCCGCCGCCAAGATCGAAGTACTGGTACTCGTTCTCCAGATGGGCCCGGTACAGCGCCAGATCCCAGGTGAAATCCTCCCGCGCGCCGCGGGTGCCGATTTCGAAGGTGGTGGCGTATTGCGGCTCGATGTCCATCAGCGTCGTGCCGGACGCGAAGCTGACCTCGCTGAACGTCGGCGCCTGGCCGCTGCGCGAGACGTTGGTGAACACCTGCCAGTCCGGATCGACCTGCCACAGCAGGCCGACCTTCGGATTGACGAAGGTGTAGTCGGCCTCGCCGGAGGTGTCGTTGGCGTCAGCGACCTCGTCCACCCGCTCGCGGCTGGCATGGACGAGTTGGATCCCGGTCACGAGGGTCAGGGCCGGGGCGATGTCGAAGCCGTTCTCCGCGTATCCGGAGACGGTCAGCGACCGGTCCTCCGAGCCGGACAGCAGCGCGCCCTTGCTGCCGCCGTTGTTCACGTAGTGCCGGTTGTCGAGCCAGCCGCCGAACACGTTCACGCCGAAGGTCAGCGCGTTGCCGTGGCCGAACAGCGTGTGCTCGTTGGTCGCCCGGGCGAAGGCGCCGAAGTCGTTATAGGTGTAGTCGAGATACTGGTAGATCGGGTGGATCAGGCTCTTGTTGATCGCGTAGCCGCCGAACTCCGCGACCGTGTCGTCGATCTCCACCGTCGTCTTGTTGGCGAAGCGGATCGACTCCATGTTGCGCTGGTAGTCGAGCCGCAGGTTGCCCGCCGTCGCCGGCTTCGGATCGGTCAGGGCGGTCTGCTTGGTCAGCGAGCCCGGAATGTCCTGCTGGATGTCGAAGACATTCAGGTAGAACCGGGTCTCGGCAATGTCGCTCAGCCGCCAGCCGACATTGCCCGACGCCCGCTTGGACTCCCCGCCGCTGTGGTCGCGATAGCCGTCCTGGGTCAGGAACGAACCGGTGACGAACCCGTCGACGCCGCCCTCGGTCGCACCGCTGCTGGCCTGCAGCCGGCGGAAGCCGAAGCTGCCGACGTCCAGCCGGCCTTCGGCGGGGCTGGCGTCATGGCCGCTCGGCGTGACGAAGTTGATCGCCCCACCCAGGGCGTTGGCGCCGAACCGCAGTGCGTTGCCGCCCTTGTAGACCTCCACGTAGCGATAGGCGGTGGGGTCCAACTCCTGGAAATCGGCGCTGCCGTCGGCGGCGTTCATCGGAATGCCGTCCTGGTACAGGTGGACGCCGCGCATATGGAAGTTGCGGGACAGCCCCGACCCGCGAATCGACAGGCGCGAATCCTCGCCCCATTTCGGCTGGATGAACACGCCCGGGGTGTAGTCCAGCATGTCCTTCATGGTGGTGGCGGCGGTGTCGCGCCAGGCCGTGTCGGGGACCACCTCGACGGCGCCGGGCGTGCGCTCGATCCGGCGGGTGGCCTCTTCGGTGGAGGGGACGGTCAGCGACGGCTCGGGGGCGCCGGTGATGGTGAGGGTCGGCAGCTCGACGACCGGCTTCGCGCTCTGGGCGCGGGCGGGGGTCGGGACGGCGACGGTGCACAGCAGGGCCGCGCACATCGCCGCCCGCATGCCCGGACGGGCTACGGAATACGACATGGTCTCTCTCCGATGGAACTCGGAGCCTGGCGGCACGGCGATCCAGCGCCGCAACGGCCGCTCAGGCTACAGTCGGGATGAGCGTTCCCGCCTCGCCCGGGCACGAGACCGGGGGCGGCGGGAAACGCAGGACAGCGTCAGAGCGCGGAGATCGGAGGGGCGCGTGGGCCGAGCGGCGACCCGAGCAGGACCGGCCGGAGCGCCGAGACCGGCTCCGGCCCGACCGGCGGGGCGCCCGCGGATGCCCAGGACAGGGCGATGCCGACCCGGTCCGGCAGGACCAGGGCCTGGGCGATGACGGTCTGGAACGGGCACTCGGTGGCGGTAAGATCGTCGGCGGCGCCGTCTTCCGCCGCATCCTGGTCGGCGCCGGTCGTGTCCGGGCCGGCCGCATCCGGGCTGACCGTGATGGTCTTCAGCCCGGCGGGCGTGCAGACCACGATCTCGAACCGGCCCTCCTGCAGGGCCGACGGGTCCGGCATGTAGCCGACCGGAATGATCGCCCGCAGCGCGAACAGCACCAGCAGCAGGTGGGCCAAGCGCCCGCCTGCTCCAAGCCAACCCGTTGAGCCGGCATTCTGATTCTGTTTGCGCCCCCGCGTCATGGGGCGATCTACACCATGGGTCGGACGGCCTGTCCAGGGGCGCGAACGTCGCGGGCGACGGTCAGGCGAGGCCGCGGCGCATCAGCCCGTGCTTGAGCGGCGTCACCCGCGACAGGAGTTCGAGGCCGAACTGGCGCGCGAGCCGTCCCCGCAGCGACGTATCGGTCGCCACGCCGGCCAGCAGCCCGACCGCGCCGAGCCGGCCGGGCAGTTCGAACCGGCGTCGGCCGCTGTAGCGGGCCAGGGTGTCGCTGCCGCCGATATCGCCGCCCGCCCGAACGGTACCGGCCAGGACGTCGGCCAGGGCGGTGACGTCGCGCACCGCAAGGTTCCAGCCCTGGGCGCCGATCGGCGGCACCACATGGGCCGCGTCCCCGACCGCCACCACACGCCGGCGCGCCGGCGACGGCGCCCAGCCGAGGGAGACCGGAAAGACCACCGGCGGAGCGGTCAGGCGGATCGCCCCATAGGCCGGCTGGCGCGTGCCGGCCGAGGCCGCGATCGCCTCGATGCCCGCCGCCGCCAGGCGGTCGATCTCCGCACTCGGCCCGATCGAGATCAGCGATCCGTCGCGACTGCCGACCGGGATGACGGTGATCGACCCGGTGTCGTCATAGCGTTCGATGCACAGCCCCCTATGGGGAGCGTCCAGCTCCACCGGCGCGCACAGGGCGCTCAGCCCGAGCGGCTGACGCCACATGCGGATACGCGCCGCCTCGCGGGTCGGCGACGCCTTGCCGTCGGCCGCGATCACCAGGCGCGCGGAGATCCGGCTGCCGCCTTCGGTCTGGACCGAAACCCCGCCGGGGCTGCTGTCGATGCCGGCGACCCTGTCCTCCAGACGGTGTTCCACCGGCATCAGCCCACCGAGGTCGCCGATCGGAAGGTTCAGCGCCAGATAGGGCGCGTCCACCTCGGCCGCGGAGAACCGCTCCGCGGTCAGCCCGAACGGCCCCAGGGTCTCGATCACCATCTCCGGAAGCGGGGTTGCGGCCGGCCGCACGTCGACGCCCAGACGGTCGAGATCCTCCACACTGGACGGCAGCAGGGCCGTGGTGCGCGGATCCGCGCCCGGCGGGCCAGCCGGCGCGACGACCACCGCCTCCAGTCCCAGCCGCGTCAGGGCGCGGTAGGCCAGCCGCCCGGTGGGGCCGTCTCCGACGATGACTGCGTCGACCTGCATTCGTGCGCTCGCGTTCAATCGTTCCCAGTACCGGGAATATGGCTCCGGGATCGCTGCGAGCAAAGGCTCGCCTACCGCAACTGCGCTATCGCCGCCGGAGGGCCGGGCGGTGGCCTGGGCGGTGGGTTGGGATGTAAGGGAGGCGGGATCGGGCCGGCGGGGGATGCCTGTCGCACATAAAAAAACTGCCGGGAACCGCAGTTCCCGGCAAGTTGAACAGGGAGGCTTCACGTCTGGGAGACGTGGGATCCCGAAGGACCCCGCTCCGAGCGGGGGGCTCGGAGGCGATGCTGCAACGCAACATCGCGATGACCATGAAATAGGCATTCGCCGCCTCCGCGACCACATCAAAATGGTCACTTCCGCTATGCGGTTTTTGCATAGCTTGGTTTGCGAATTTTTCAGAATTGCGACTTAGCTACTTCCTGGATGAGGAAATCGCGCAGCACCATGATGCGCTTGGAGTGCCTCAGCTCCTCGGGATAGACGAAATAGGTCGGCACCTGCGGCCCCTCCAGATCCGGGATCACGCGGATCAGTCCGACATCCTCGCGGGCCATGTAGTCCGGCAATGCTGCGATGCCGAGGCCGGTTTGCACCGCACGGTACATTGCAAAATAATTGTTCAGCCGGACCACGTTCACATGCCGTCCGCGATGGCCGACGGCGGTGTCCAGCAGCCAGTTGACGTTCGGAAACGGTGGGTGCGAGGTCTCGCCGTAGATCACCAGCCGGTGGGCGGCGAGATCGGCCGGCGTCTTCGGCAGCCCGTGCTTCGTCAGGTAGTCCGGCGAGGCATAAAGGTGGAACTTGATGGTCTTCAGGTGCCGCTGGATCAGGTCGGGCTGGCGCGGCGGGGTCAGGCGGATCGCCACGTCGGCCTGGCGCATCGACAGGTCGAGTTCGCTGTCGTTCAGGATGACCGTCAGCCCGATCTCCGGGTACAGCTCCAGGAAGCCCGCCAGGCGCGGCGCCAGCCAATTCGAGCCGAGCGCCACGGTCGTGGTCAGGCGCAGCGGCCCCTTCGGACTGTCCTTGCCCTCCGACAGCAGGGCCTCTGTGGTGGCGAGCTTGGCGAAGACGTCGCGGGCGGTCTGATACAGCACCTCGCCCTGCTCGGTCAGGATCAGGCCGCGGGCATGGCGGTGGAACAGCGGCAGCTTGAGGCTTTCCTCCAGCGCGCTGATCTGGCGACTAACCGCCGACTGGCTGAGATTCAGGGTTTCGCCGGCATGGGTGAAACTCCCCGCTTCGGCGACGGCATGAAAAACCCTGAGCTTGTCCCAGTCCATCGCCCGACCGCGGTTCGACCTGATCCTTATTCCTGTCTACACGATCCGGCGCGAAGAAGGAACGCGTTGGGGGCTATTCGGCGGCAGCCGCGTGGGCCGCATCTTCAAGTGCCGCCACGTATTTCTCGGATTCCAGCGCCGCCATGCATCCCATGCCGGCCGCGGTGACCGCCTGGCGATAGACCTTGTCGACGCAGTCGCCGGCGGCGAACACGCCGGGAATCGAGGTCCGGGTCGATCCGGGCTCGGTGATCAGGTAGCCCTCCTCGTCCAGCGGCAGCTCGCCCTGGAACGGCTTGGTGGCCGGATCGTGGCCGATGGCGACGAACAGGCCATGGGCGGCGATGTCGGTGGTCGCGCCGGTCTTCACGTTCTTCACGCGGACGGCTTCGACCCCGTCCATCGGTCCGGAACCGCCCAGCACTTCGTCGACCACGCTGTCCCAGACCACCGTGACCTTCGGGTGGCGGAACAGCCGGTCCTGCATGATCTTCTCGGCACGCAGGCTGTCGCGCCGGTGCACCAGGGTGACGGAGCCGCAGATATTGGCGAGGTACAGCGCCTCCTCCACGGCGGTGTTGCCGCCGCCGACCACGACCACGTCCTTGTCGCGGTAGAAGAAGCCGTCGCAGGTGGCGCAGGCCGACACGCCGCGGCCGTTATAGTGCTGCTCGCTCGGCAGGCCGAGCCAGCGCGCCTGCGCACCGGTGGCGATGATGACGCTGTCGGCGAGATAGGTGTCGCCCTGGTCGGTCAGGCAGCGCAGCGGCCGGGTCGAGAAGTCGACCGAGGTGACGATATCGTAGACGATCTTGGTCCCGACATGCTCGGCCTGCTTCTGCATCTGCTCCATCAGCCAGGGGCCCTGGATGACGTCGGCGAAGCCCGGATAGTTCTCCACCTCCGAGGTGATGGTCATCTGGCCGCCCGGCTGCAGCCCGGCGAGCAGCACCGGCGACAGGTTCGCGCGCGCGGTATAGATGCCCGCGGTCAGACCCGCCGCACCCGCGCCAACGATCAGAACCTTCACCCGATGCTCGGCCATGCCATCCTCCTTGTCTCGATGCAGGCAAGATAGGCGCCCCGGCCCCCGGTCTCAACCGGCGTGGCGGTCAAATCTCCGTAGCCGAGCCGGTCTCCGCCATTCGCGCCATCGCCGCCTCGTCCAGCCGCCAGTTCAGGGCCGTGTCCCGGTTCGCGACTCCGAGCCGGTGGTAGAGCCGGTTGGCGCCGTCATTGACCTTCCGGGAGTCCCAGTCGATCCGCACGACCCCGCGCTCCAGCCCCAGTGAGCAGAGCCGCCGGATCAGGGCGCTGCCGATGCCCCTGCCCTGATGCGCGGGCGCGATGGTGATGGATTTGACGTAGATCGAGGGCCGCAGATCGTCGGCTGGAAACAGGATGCCGAAGAAGGCACAGCCGACCGGCACGCCTGCCGCCTCGGCCACCAGAACCTCGACCGACCGTCCCCGCCCCAGGCCGATGTCCCGGATACGGCCGGCGATCGTCTCCACGGAATCCTGAAGGGGATCGCCTCCGAAGGCATGGTGCGCCAGCAGTGCCAAGCGCGCCGCGAGCTCGAACTCCTCGGAGCCCAGCTCGCGGATCTCGACCATCAGAAGCCGAACATATGGTCGAGCGAGAACGACACCCCGTCGCGGATCAGGCCGTGATAGCCGAACAGCCGGCAGGTGGTGTCGCGGATCAGCACATAGCCGCCGTCGCCCGCCGCCTGCAGATCCCCGGCGGAGAACATCTCGCTGGCCCGCCACAGCCGGGAGCCGCCGCAGGGGATTTCCAGCGCCGCGCGGGCGATCTCTCCCCCGTCGGCGCCGGTCAGCACCAGCTCGGTCCGCGAGGCCGGATGCCAGGGGTTGGAGGCGGCATAGATCAGGTGGCACATCGAATCCACGCCGCCGCCGTCCATGGCGTTGCCGAGGCGCAGGAACAGCCGGGTCGACAGGCCCGGCGGCGGGCCGCCATAGCTCTGCGGCTCGCCCTTGTAGGTCATCACGGTGTTGAACACATGGGCGCCGAAGCTGGTGTCCGCCGCATGGCCGCTCTGCGTGTCCTCGTAGCGGAACAGGCCGTGCAGCCAGCCGTCGGCGGCGTCCTCGCCGCCCTGGGAGAAGTCGTAGATGAACTCCAGATGGCCGTAGCCGGACGGCAGGGTGGTGCCGTTCATCAGCTCGGCCGCCTCGATCGCCACGCTGTCAGAGCGCTTCAGCACGCCGAGCGGGCGCCGGGCGACCTCTGTGCCGTCGGCGTCGATCAGCAGGGCGGCGATCGGCTGCTTCTGCTGGCCGCGGGTCATCGGCGTCGGCAGGGCGTAGGTGCGGTAGCGGTCCACCGGCAGCACCGGCGCCGGCAGGATATAGGCCTTGCCCAGGTGCTTCATGGCGCCGGGGATGTCCGGGTCGCCCTTGAGGTCGGTGCGCTCGACATTCACATGGGCGATGCGGTTGCGCCGGTTGCCGGCGACCACCTCGTAGCGCGGCCGCACCACATGCTTGCCGGCGGAAAGCTCGAATTGGGCCGGCCAGACCGCGTCGGGGAACAGCTCGGCCGGATCGACCGAGATGGTGCCGAAGCCGGGGACCGTCCGGTCGATGGGGCGGACGTCGTCGCTGCCCATCAGGTTCAGCGCCATGGACCCGGCGGGGGCGGCGTTCGGATGGGCGTTCTGCAGCCACAGCACGATCCGCTCGCCCGGATTGGCCGCTGGCAGCCCGGCATAGTAGTCCGCCGGCCAGGCATTGGCGTCATGGGTGCAGGACAGTTCCTCCGGCGCGTCGCCATAGGTGTCGACGGCGTATTTCACCACGTCGTGGCCGCGCGCGCCGATGGCATGGATGAACAGGGTGCCGGCGAACGCGCCGAGGCCGAAGCGGGCGCGGATCTCCGCACTGTCGAGGATGATTCCGGCCGGACCGTCGGGCAGGTCCTGCTCCCAGGTGGCGAGCACGCCGCCCTCCGCATCGAACAGGCGCAGCCACAGCCGCATCCCTTTCGCGCCGTAGCCGCTCCAGTAGTTCGCGGTCACCAGACGGGTGTGCTTCCCGCCGCCGTCGCGCAGAAAGCCATGGTTGATGGCGAAGTTCAGCGGGTCGAGATATTTGCGGGTGTTCGACAGCATGGCGTCGGGCAGCCGGGCATCGTCCAGGGTGACGACCCGCATGCCGGCCGGCAGCATGTGGCGGATGTGGTCGACCAGCCGGCCGGTGTCGAAGGCCGGGATCAGCAGGACCGGGGCCGTACAGGCGCCGATCTCGGAGATCGGCTTCGGCGTACGCCCCAGAACCTCGGTGCCGAGCCGCTCGATCGCCTGGACATAGACCGTGTCGACGGTCAGCCCGGCGATGTCGTGCAGTTCGGCGAAGGTCTCCAGATGGCCGAGCGGGTCGTAGAGGGCGACCGGTCCGCTTTCGATCTCGGCAAGCAGGGCGGCGATCTTCTCTGCGGTGAGCGGATGGCCGACCGCCTTGAAGAAGCTGAAACCGCCGACCTGGTTGGAGAAGGTATCGATCTTGAGCGCCATGGCTCCACGCCGTCGCTGTTTGCAGGGTGCCCCGAGTGCCTGACGACATAGCCGAACCACCCGGACGGGGCAATGCGCCGCACTCTATCGCTGCGATTGCTCCGGCCGATCGGCCAGCCGCGCCTCCAGGCGTTCCGCCAGGATAGCACCGACCCGCGCGGTCTCGCGCAGCGGCGCGTAGCTCCAGCTTTCCAGGTCCCCGTCGAACGGCCGGGTGTAGCCCTCGGCCCGGAGCCGGGCGTGAAAGGCGGCCAGGCGGCCGGTCTCCGGCTCGATGGTGGCGACATGCACCGGTTTGCCGGTGGCGCAGGCTTCCGACGCCATGTTGACCGAGTCGGAGGTGACCACCAGCGCGTCGCAGAGATGCAGGAAGGCGAGATACGGGTTCTCCCCCTGCCCCGTCCACACCACGCCGGGCACGCCGGCCAGACCCTCGGCCAGGGCCTTGCGCGTGGCGTCGTCGGTGCGTCGGGAACACGCGACCAGCAGCGAGCCGCCGCTGCTGCGCGACAGGCTGTTGAGATCGTCCACGAAGCCGGCAACCGCGTCGGGCGAGAACTCGTAGCGCTTGTTCGAGCCGCCCACATTCACCGCGATCAGCGGGCGCGGCAGGTCGGCGGTCTCGGTCAGCCAGGGCTTGGCCGCCTCGGCCAGCTTCTCCGGCGCCTGGGGATTGAGCGCGCCCAGGGTGGTGACGACGTTCGGGCCGCGGGCCGGGTCGTGTTCGGGCACGATCAGCATGTCGAAATGCCGGGGGTCGATCCGCGGGTCCTGGATATGCGCCAGGAACGGCCGCCCGCCGGCCAGCCGCCGCACCGCCAGGGCCGCCCCCGCCGTGCGTCTGCCGCAGGAGATCACCACGTCGGGCCAGGGCTCGGCGATCGGGTCGCCGCCGGCCGTCGCCGCCACGCCGGGCAGCGTGCCCGCCACCGGCAGGGCGCGCAGCAGCCAGCTCGGATGGATGCGCTTGATCACCGGCGTCAGCCCGGCCGCGTCGGCGAGGCCCAGGCACTGGATGCGCATGCCGACGGTGCCGTCCGTCAGGATCCAGCATAGGGTCTGCGTGTCCGAAGGAATGCTCATGCCGTCAGATATCGAAAGAAAAGTTCACAATTACGCAATGATCTTGCTTGTCGTGATCGAATCGGATATAGGCTCGCCATCGTTCCTACGCTGACCGTCAGACATTTCAATCGTTCCCCCGGAGCCCACATGCGACGTGTGAAACTTGATCGCATCGACCGCCGTATTCTGCGCGATCTTCAGGACAATGGTCGGATGACCAATGTGGAGCTTGCCAATCGCGCCGGCATCTCGGCGCCGCCCTGTCTGCGACGGGTGCGGGCGCTGGAGGAAGCGGGTTTCATCCGGGGATACCATGCCGAGGTGGCGCCTGAACACCTTGGTTTCACGGTCACGATCTACGCCCATGTCGGCCTGACCAGCCAGGCCGAGGCGGATCTCGCCCGGTTCGAGCAGATGGTCGGCCAGTGGCCCGAGGTACGCGAGTGCCACATGCTGATGGGCGAGGCGGATTTCCTGCTGAAGATCGTCGCCAAGGACTGGGACGCCTTCCAGCGCTTCCTGACCTCCAAGCTGACCCCGGCGCCGCTGGTCTCGAACGTGAAGACCGCCCTGGTCATCCGCACCCGCAAGCGCCTCCCCGGCGTGCCGATCGACGAGACCCCCGAGGACGACGAGGACGAGGTCGAGGAGGGCTGAGGCGACCGCCGCATCCCTGCTGCCCTATCCCGTCGTCCCGGACTTGATCCGGGACCAAGCCACTGGCGCCTGTGCACCGCAGATACCGATTTGCATCGGGATGACGGGGTGGCAGAGGTGCGGCGCCCCACCCTTCGCCCCTTTCCCACCGGCCTCGCCCTGAGCAGCCTCGGCTGAAGGCCGGTGCACGTCGAAGCGGCCTCCTGCACCTACCCAACCCCATCCCGAACTCGTTTCGGGATCTGCGGTGCACCGGCACCGGAAGCTTGATCCTGATTTGCATCAGGATGACCACGGTGGTGGGGAACGTAAGTATGAGCCACATCCCCCACCGACCTCGCCCTGAGCAGCCCCGCAGGGGCGTGTGGAAGGGCCGCCTTCCGTGCCTGTGCCCTCTGCCCGCCTTTTTCCCAACTCCGTCGTCCTGACGAAAGTCGAGACCTGCGGTGCACCGGCCCTTCGACACGCCCTACGGGCTGCTCAGGGCGAGGTCGGGGTGGGGTACAAACGCAAAATGCCCCGGGCGGAACCCGGGGCAGTGCGTCTGGCCTGGACGGCCGGAATTTAACGGGCTGCGGCCGCTACCGAATCGCGCCCATCACTGGATCGCGATGGAGAGGATCTCGAAGCTCTTCGAGCCTTTCGGCGTCGTCACCTCGACCGAATCCCCGACCCGCTTGCCGATCAGGGCGCGGGCGATCGGGGAGGAGGTGGAGATGAAGCCGCGCGAGATGTCGGCCTCGTAGGGACCGACGATCGTGTAGGCGGTCTCCTCGTCCGTCTCCTCGTCGGCGACTTCCACCGTCACGCCGAAGGTCACGGTCTCGCCCTTGAGCTTCTTCGGATCGATCACCTCGCAGCGGCTGATCACATCCTCCAGCTCGGCGACCCGGCCCTCTATGAAGCTCTGGCGTTCGCGCGCGGCATGGTACTCGGCGTTCTCGGAGAGATCGCCATGTTCCCGCGCCTCGGCAATCGCCTTGATCACCGCAGGACGCTCCACGGACTTCAAGTTCTTCAGTTCATCCGTCAGACGGGCATGCCCCTCTGCGGTCATCGGCACCTTTTCCATGGGCTCGTCGCCTGCTCAAACCTATCCTATCACCCGTTCCGGACGCCACGCGGGGCTCACTCTGGATCGGAAACCACAACCGGTTGCCAGACCCGGCCCCCCGGGACGGTCAGAACGATCCGGTGAGGTAGGTCTGAAGCGGGGTCACTTCAAGGTGTCCGTCGCGCATTGCTGCGATCGCCCGGACAGCGGCACGCGCCCCCTCCACAGTCGTATAATAGGGGATGTTGTGCGTTAGGGCGGTGTGACGCAAGCTGAAACTGTCCCGAATGGCCTGTGCACCCTCGGTGGTATTTATCACCAGGTCCACATGGCCCGAGAGCATGTTGTCGACAATGTGCGGCCGTCCCTCCAGGACTTTCTTTACCCGGTGACTGTCGATCCCCGCATCTTTCAGTACATCGGCCGTACCGGTGGTCGCCATGATACTGAAGCCGAGGTCGTTCAGCGCCTTGGAGATTTGCACGATCGCCGTTTTATCGGAATCTTTGACCGAAATGAAAACACTGCCGCCCGAGGGCAGGACCGTGCTGGCGGCGAGCTGAGACTTGGCGAAGGCGCGCTCGAAGGTCTTGTCGATTCCCATGACCTCGCCGGTCGACTTCATCTCCGGGCCGAGGATGATGTCGGTGCCCGGGAAGCGGGCAAAGGGGAACACCGCCTCCTTCACCGCCACGTGCTCCGGATCCTTGGTCGGCAGGGTGAAGGCACCCAGCTTCTCGCCGGCCATCACCCGGCTGGCGATCTTGGCGATCGGCACGCCGGTCGCCTTGGCGACGAAGGGCACGGTCCGCGAGGCGCGCGGGTTGACCTCCAGGATGAACACCTCGCCTTCGCGCACGGCGAACTGGATGTTCATCAGGCCGACCACGTTCAGCCCCTTGGCGAGCATGACCGCCTGGCGCTTGACCTCGTCGATCACCGCCTTGTCGAGCGAGACCGGGGGCAGCGAGCAGGCGCTGTCGCCCGAATGGATGCCCGCCTCCTCGATATGCTCCATCACGCCGGCGATGAAGACGTCGGTGCCGTCGGCGACCGCGTCCACGTCGATCTCGGTGGCGTTGCGCAGGAAGCTGTCGATCAGCACCGGGTTCTTGCCCGAAACCACCACGGCGTTGCGCATGTAGCGGCGCAGGCCTTCCGGCTCGTGCACGATCTCCATCGCCCGGCCGCCCAGCACGTAGGACGGGCGGATCACCACCGGATAGCCGATCTGGTCGGCGATCTTCTCCGCCTGCTCGGTGGAGGTGGCGGTGCCGTTGGCCGGCTGGCGCAGTTCAAGGCGCTGCAGCAGCTTCTGGAACCGGTCGCGGTCCTCGGCCAGGTCGATCGCGTCCGGCGAGGTGCCGAGGATCGGGATCTGCGCCTTCTCAAGTGCGGCGGCGAGCTTCAGCGGGGTCTGGCCGCCGAACTGCACGATGCAGCCCATGACCTGGCCGTTGCTCTGCTCGCCATTGACCAGCTCGATCACGTCCTCGGCGGTCAGCGGCTCGAAATACAGCCGGTCGGAGGTGTCGTAGTCGGTGGAGACGGTCTCCGGGTTGCAGTTGACCATGATGGTCTCGAACCCGGCCTCCGACAGCGCGTAGGCCGCGTGGACGCAGCAATAGTCGAACTCGATGCCCTGGCCGATCCGGTTCGGACCGCCGCCGAGGATGATGATCTTCCTGGCGTCGGAGGGCTCCGCCTCGTTCTCCGGCGCGCCGCCGCCGATGCCGATCTCGTAGGTGGAGTACATGTACGGCGTGGAGGACGGGATCTCGGCGGCACAGGTGTCGATCCGCTTGAACACCGGACGCACGCCGAGGCCGCGGCGCCGGGCGGCGACCACCTCCTCCTCGTGGCCGGAGATCTGTCCGAGCCTTGCGTCGGAGAAGCCCATCGACTTGATCTTCTGCCAGCCGGCCGCGTCGGACGGCAGGCCGTTGGTCTCCAGCTCCGCCTCGGCGGCGATGATCTCGGCCATGCGGGCCAGGAACCACGGGTCGATGTAGCAGGCGCGGTGCACCTCCTCCACCGACAGGCCGACGCGCAGCGCCTGGGCGACCTTCAGCAGCCGGTCGGCGGTCGCCTCGGACAGCTCGGCGATGATCGCCTGGCGGTCGACCTCGCCGTCGGCGGTGCCCTTCAGCTCGACCGGATCGAGGCCGTTCAGGCCGGTCTCCAGCCCGCGCAGGGCCTTCTGCAGGCTCTCCTGGAAGGTCCGGCCGATGGCCATGACCTCGCCCACCGACTTCATCGAGGTGGTCAGGCGGGCGTCGGCCCCCGGGAACTTCTCGAAGGTGAAGCGCGGGATCTTGGTGACCACGTAGTCGATGGTCGGCTCGAAGCTCGCCGGCGTGTTGCCGGTGATGTCGTTGTCCAGCTCGTCCAGGGTGTAGCCGACCGCCAGCTTGGCGGCGATCTTGGCGATCGGGAAGCCGGTCGCCTTCGACGCCAGGGCCGAGGAGCGCGACACGCGCGGGTTCATCTCGATGACGATCTGCCGGCCGGTCGCCGGGTCGATGGCGAACTGCACGTTCGAGCCGCCGGTCTCCACCCCGATCTCGCGCAGCACCGCGATCGAGGCGTTGCGCATGCGCTGATATTCCTTGTCGGTCAGCGTCAGCGCGGGGGCGACGGTGATGCTGTCGCCGGTATGCACGCCCATCGGGTCGACGTTCTCGATGGAGCAGATGATGATGCAGTTGTCCGCCTTGTCGCGGACCACCTCCATCTCGTACTCCTTCCAGCCCAGCACGCTCTCCTCGATCAGCACCTCGTTGGAGGGCGAGAGGCGGATGCCGTTGCGGACGATCTGCTCGAATTCCTCGCGGTTATAGGCGATGCCGCCGCCCTGGCCGCCGAGCGTGTAGGACGGGCGGATGATCGCCGGCAGTCCCACATGGTCGAGGGCCTCGGCCGCGTCGGCGAAGTCGTTGATCAGGCGCGAGCGCGGCGTGTCCAGGCCGATGGCGGTCATCGCCTCGCGGAACTGCTGGCGGTCCTCGGCCTTCTCGATGGCGGCGAGGTCGGCGCCGATCAGCTCGACCCCGAACTTCTCCAGCGTGCCGTCATGGGACAGGGCGCGGGCGGTGTTCAGCGCGGTCTGGCCGCCCATGGTCGGCAGCAGGGCGTCGGGACGCTCGCGCTCGATGACCTTGGCGACCATTTCAGGGGTGATCGGCTCGATATAGGTGGCATCGGCCGTGCCCGGATCGGTCATGATCGTGGCCGGGTTCGAGTTCACCAGGATGACCCGGTAGCCCTCGTCCTTCAGCGCCTTGCACGCCTGGGTGCCGGAGTAATCGAACTCGCAGGCCTGACCGATGACGATCGGCCCAGCGCCGATGATGAGGATGGAGGAGATGTCTGTGCGTTTGGGCATTAGCCGAGGAGCTCCCGGAACCGGGCGAAGAGGTAATGGCTGTCCATCGGGCCCGGCGAGGCTTCCGGATGGTACTGCACGCTGAAGATCGGCTTGCCGTCGACCTTGATGCCTTCCACCGAGCCGTCGAACAGCGAGCGGTGAGTGACGGTCACGCCGTCGGGCAGGCTGGCCTCCATGACGACGAAGCCGTGATTCTGGCTGGTGATTTCGACCTTGCCGGTTTCCAGATCCTTGACCGGATGGTTGGCGCCGCGGTGGCCCATATGCATCTTCTCGGTCTTCGCCCCCAGCGCCAGGGCCAGCATCTGGTGGCCGAGGCAGATGCCGAAGATCGGCTTGCCGCTGTCGATCAGCTTCTTCAGCTCCGGCACCGCGTAGACACCGGTGGCCGCCGGATCGCCCGGGCCGTTGGCGAGGAAGATACCGTCCGGGCCGTGGCCGAGGATCTCGTCCGCCGTGGCACTGGCCGGCACCACCGTCACCTTGCAGCCCTGGGCCGCCAGGTTGCGCAGGATGTTGCGCTTCGCCCCGTAATCGACCGCGACCACGTGCTTGGTCGGTTCCGTCATCTTGCCATAGCCGTCGCTGCGGCCGTCATCGGCAAAACCCCAGAGCGTGGTGTCCCAGCTATAGGTCTGGGTGCAGGACACCTCCTTGGCGAGGTCCATGCCCTCCAGCCCCGGCCACTCGGCCGCCAGCTTCTTCAGCGCATCCAGATCGAAAGTGCCGTCGGGCGAGACGCAGAGCGCGCCGTGCGGGGCGCCGATGTCGCGGATCCGCCGGGTCAGCCGTCGCGTGTCGACCCCGGCAATGCCGGGCAGGTCGTGCGACTTCAGCCAGTCGTCGAGGCCGCGCTCGGCGCGGTAGTTCGACGGATCCGTGATATCGGCGCGCAGCACGCAGCCCAGCGCCACCGGCGAGCCGGTCTCGTGGTCATTGACGTTGGCGCCGACGTTACCCACATGGGGGAACGTGAAAGTGAGGATCTGGCCGGCGTAAGACGGATCGGTCAGGATCTCCTGGTACCCGGTCATCGAGGTGTTGAAGACCACCTCGCCGACCTTGGTGACAGCGGCGCCGAAGCCGCGACCGAAGATCGCCGTCCCGTCCGCCAGAACCAGAACCGCCGTTGCGTCGTGAGGGATGGCGGCAGGATCGGTCATGCGGAGTCTCCGGGTCAGGCGGTTACCGGGTGGCGGTCGTCATCCGTCGCGCCGAGGGACTATATCCCAATCGGCGGGCACGAAGAGGCGGCCAAGCGGTAAATTGGCCGGGTGATACGCGAGGAACAGCGGCACGTCAAGCTGTAACATACGGAAAAGTCCGTTGTTTTTCAATTGGTTAGAAAATCATCTCGGCATTGCAACATGAAACCGGATCGTATATTGTCGCCGCTTCCGTACAGATCGGCCAGCGGGACCTGGCTCCCGATCGTGCGGCGAACGGGCGACGACGGCCGGCACGGCCCCCGCCAGAATCAGGGCCAAAGTGCCGGACTCACTCGGTTTCTGGGGAGAAACTGAATGTTGCGCGAACAGCTTAAAAGTGCGTTGAAGGATGCCATGCTGGCCAAGGACCAGCGTGCCGTGGCCACCGTGCGCCTGATCATCGCGGCGCTGAAGGACCGCGACATCGCCGCGCGCGAGAAGGGCAACCTCGACGGAATCGACGACACCGAGATCCTCGCGATGCTCGCCACCATGGTGAAGCAGCGCCAGGAATCGATCCGGCTCTACGAGGAGGGCGGGCGCTGCGAGCTCGCCACCCAGGAGCAGGAGGAAATCGACGTGATCCGCCGCTTCATGCCCTCGCAGTTGGAAGGCAAGGAGCTGGAGACGACGATCGACAGCACCATAAAGGAAATCGGCGCGGCCGACCTGAAGGACATGGGCAAGATCATGTCCACGCTGAAGCAGCGCTATCCCGGCCGCATGGACTTCTCCAAGGCCTCCGGCATCGTCCGCCAGCAGCTCGTCTGAGCCGCCGGCCGCCGGTGTGAGCCGGCGACCGCTGGATTGAGCCGACGCTGGGATGTGTCGGTTGGCGACGGGCTGGTTTGAGCCGATCCCAGGGCCGGTCCCGCGCATCCCCTCGGCGGAGGGCTCGCGCCGCCGCTTCCACCTTCCGGTCTATCCCGTCGTCCTGAATTCAGTTAGCGCGTTGTTCCTGTCGTCCTGAATTCAATTCAGGACCAGGCTGGTGCACCGCAGATCCTGATTGCCATCAGGATGACGGTGGACACTGCCGGGGCACGCCGCATTCCCCTCCTCGACCTCACCCTGAGCAGCCCGAAGGGCGTGTCGAAGGGGCCCTCGCCTGAGCAACGCCCTTCGACACGCCCCGGACAAAGCCGGGGCTGCTCAGGGTGAGGTCAATGAAAGGACGAGCAGGGCACATTCTTGACGTCGTCCTGACGCAGGTCAGGACCAGGCCGCCGGCGCCGGTGCTCCGCAGATCCTGATTGCCATCAGGATGACGGCGGGGACTGCCGGTACGCGCCGCAGCCCCTCGCCCGACCTCACCCCGGTCCCAGGCTGAAGCCGTAGGGCAGCAGGCGGTCGAGGTCGAAGACGTCGCCGAGCGCCCCGTCGTCGCCGCCGTCTACGATCACCAGGGTCTCCGGATCGCGGGAGCCGAATTCGTGGATCACCTGGCGGCAGATGCCGCAGGGCGACCGGTCGGCCACCGGCGCGTCCAGGGTCGCCACGCAGCTCACCACCAGCAGCTCCAGCTTCCGGAAGCCCAGCGAGGCCGCCTGGGTCAGCGCGGTGCGCTCGGCGCAGATCGTGCCGCCGTAGCTGGCGTTCTCTACATTCGCACCCGCGAGCACCTGGCGCTCCGGGTCGTCGGCCATGATCAGCGCCGCGCCCACGTGGAAGCGGGAATACGGCGCATGCGCCCGGCCCGCAACGGCGCGGGCGGCGTCGCGCAGCCGGGCGATCTCGTCCGGATCGACCGACACGGTCTTCTGCGGGATCGTCCGGCCCGGCACGGTAAGCCGGCCGAGCGGGGTCGGCGTGGTTGCGTCGGGCCGCTCCACCGCGGGCAGCACCAACTCAACCTGCCCCACCCTCAATGCTCCCCGTAGACCGCGTGCGGGTCGTAGGTCTTGTCGCCGACGACCTCCAGGGCCACGCCGTCGCCGCTCTTCACGACCCGGCGGTAGAAGCAGCTCTCGTAGCCGACGTGACAGGCGCCCGGGCCGACCTGCTCGACCAGCAGCAGGACCGTGTCCTGGTCGCAGTCGAGCCGGATCTCCTTGACCCGCTGCACATGGCCGCTGCTTTCGCCCTTGCGCCACATCGCCTTGCGGGAGCGCGAGTAGTAGTGCGCCTCCCCCGTCTCGATGGTGGCGGACAGGGCGGTGGCGTCCATCCAGGCCATCATCAGCACCGTGCCGGTCGCCGCATCGGCGGCGACGGCGGGGATCAGCCCGTCCGCCCCGAATTTCGGGGCGAGCGCGCTGCCTTCCTCGATCGCGTGGCTGTCGCCGCGTGCGGAAAACTCGACCGTCATGTCAGCCCTTCCAGCAGCCGGACCCACATCTTCGCCCGCGGCACGAGCGAGGAGATGTAGACCTGTTCGTTCAGAGTATGCGCGCCCTCGCCGTCGGCGCCCAGGCCGTCCAGCGTCGGCACGCCCAGAGCCGAGGTGAAGTTGCCGTCCGAGCCGCCGCCGGTCAGCGCCGTGCTCTCCAGCACCAGGCCGGTGTCGGCGACGACCTCCTTGGCCAGCTCGAACAGGCCCCAGTTGGCGTCGTTCAGCTCGTAGGGCGGGCGGTTCATGCCGCCGGAGATCTCGATGCTGACATCCGGGTCGCGCGGGGTGCGGTCGAGGATCTTGGCGGTGATCTCCTCGCCGTCGGCGGCGTTCACCACCCGCAGGTCGATCTCGGCCGTCGCCACCCGCGGCACCACGTTCACGCCGGTGCCCGCACTGACCAGGCCGACATTGGTGGTCACGCCGCGCGCGTAGTCGGTGAAGCCCTCGATCTCCAGGATGTGGTGGGCGAGTTCCTTCACGGCGCTGCGGCCGTCCTCGTGCTTGGCGCCGGAATGGGCCGGGACGCCGGTGATGGTCATCTCGAAGCGGCCGACCCCCTTGCGGGCGGTGACCAGCTTGCCGCCGTCGCGCGCCGGCTCGGTGACCAGCACGTATTTCGCCTTCTTCGCCTCGGCCTCAATGACGGCGCGGCTGGTCGGGCTGCCGACCTCCTCCTCGGCGACGAACAGGAAGCTGACCGGCATGCCGGTTCCGGCCCCCAGGCGGCGCAGATGGCGGTAGGCGTAGTATGGCAGGTAGGCGCCGGCCTTCATGTCGTAGATGCCGGGACCGTAGAGGCTGTCGCCCTCGCGGCGGATCGGATTGCTGTCGTCCTTGGTGCCGACCGGGTGGACGGTGTCCATGTGGCTGAGCACCAGGATGCTCGGCGCGTCCTCGGTCCAGTCCGGGGTGCGCACGATCAGGTGATCACCGAAGCCCTCGGTCCCGGCGACCCGCTCGACGGCGCAGCCGGTGTCTTCCCACTGGGTCTGGATCTTGTCGGCCAGCTTGTTGAGCCGCTCGGCATCGTAGGTCGGCGTCTCCATCTCGACCCACTCGAGGATGCCCTCGATGATCTCCTCCTGGTCGATGGCGGGCTCGTTGTCGCGGGGGGAAGCGGTATCCATGGTGGCTCCGGCAGGCAGGTGAATCGAAGCGACCACATCTGCCGGACGGCCGCCGCAAACGCAATGCGCAAACCGCCCGCCCGGTTCGTTGCGGTGTGTTCCAGCGCGTCCTCCGGCCTTCGGTCCGAAGTCAGGGATGGGCGCTGGACCGGCAGAGGCGAGATCCCCGGCGTTCCGGTGGGTGGAGAGCCGGGTCCCGGCTCAGGGCCGGGAAGACGATAACAAGAGTGGGATGGCGTGCGGAAGCCACAGGTCCGGGCGCCCCGCGTTCCCCTCCCTCATCTCCCCGGCCCTGAGCCGGGGCCCAGGGTGGGGCCGCTGGAACGGCAGCGGGGAGAGCCCCGGCGCTCCGGCCGGAAAGCAAAAGGGCGGCCCGAAGGCCGCCCCGCTGTGCTGCGATCCGGTCCGGATCAGAGGTGCTTCAGCACGTTCTCGGCGCTGGAGACGTCATAGGCGCCCGCCTCCTCGACGAAGAGCTGGGAGACCGTGCCGTCTTCGACCACCATCGCGTAGCGCTGGGAGCGCACGCCCAGGCCGCGATCGGTCAGGTCGAGCTCGAGGCCGATCGCCTTGGTGAACTTGGCGGAGCCGTCGGCCAGCATCATGACCTTGCCGTCGGAGGCCTGGTCCTTGCCCCACACGCCCATGACGAACGGGTCGTTCACCGCGACGCAGGCGACGGTGTCCACGCCCTTGGCCTTCAGCCCGTCGATGTTCTGCACGAAGCTCGGCACGTGCTTGGCCGAGCAGGTCGGGGTGAAGGCGCCCGGCACGGCGAACAGCACCACCTTCTTGCCGGCAAACAGCGCCGCGTTGTCCAGCGTGTCGATGCCGTCGGCCGTCTTGTGCTGCAGTCCGACGTCCGGAAGCTTGTCGCCAACCTTGATGGTCATCACCGTCTCTCCCTGTGAGGAATTGGACCGGTCGGGGCCGGTCCTTTAGGAACTGATGGCTCCCTAAATAGGCCGGATCTACTGCGAGTCCAAGACGGCGGTTTGCGCCGCCCCGCCGGCCCGGGCGATCGCGTCGGTCACCGCGGCGGCCGAGAGCAGCTCCGGCAGGGCGATGCCCTGCGGTGCGGCCGGGCCGTAGACCGCGTTGAACGGGATGCCGTAGCGCCCGAACGAGGCGAGATAGTCGGAGATCGCCGGGTCCGGATTGGTCCAGTCCGCCTGCATCGCCGTCACCGCGTCGCCGGACAGCAGCGCGGCGGTCGGGTCGACCTCCAGCACGAGCTGCTTGTTCACCTTGCAGGTGATGCACCAGTCGGCGGTGACGTCGACGAAGACCACCGCTCCCTCGGCCACCATCCGGTCGATCTCGGCCCGGTCGAACGGCTTCCAGTCGACCGCCTCCCCCGCCTGCGTGGTGGCGACGCGCTGCGGAGCCGACTCGTGGCCGCTCGGAAACAGCCCCGCCACGGCGAGAACCGCCACCAGAAGCGCCGCCCCGGTCAGCCCCGCACCACCTCGGCCGGCGCGATGGAGCAGCGCCAGCACGACGGCAGCGAGAACGAAGACGCCGCCCATGACCAGTGCCCCGGCCTGGCCGATCTGCGCCGCCAGCACGGTCAGCAGCCAGACGCCGGTCGCCAGCAGCGCCAGGGCGAGGACACGCCTGAAGCTCACCATCCACCAACCCGGACGCGGCAGCGCACGGGCAATCGACGGCAGGGCGGCGACCGCCAGGTAGGGTAGCGCCAGGCCGATCCCCATGACCGCGAACACGCTCAGGATTTCCACCGGCCCACGCGCCAGGGCGAAGCCGACCGCCGTGCCGAGGAACGGCGCCGAACAGGGGGTCGCCAGCAGGGCGGCGAAGGCGCCGGTGAGGAAATGACCGACCAGCCCCTTTCCCTGCGCCCCCTCGGCCGGAAGGCGCCCGCCAATATCGGCCAGCGCCCGCGGCAGCGCGACCTCGAACCAGCCCCACAGGTTGGCGGCGAACAGCAGGACGATTGTGGCCATGGCCGCCAGGAACAGCGGCTGCTGGAACTGGATGCCCCAGCCGACCGCCACCCCGGCGGACTTCAGCCCGGCCAGCAGCCCGGCGAGCAGCAGGAAGGAGGCGACGATCCCGGCGGCCGAGGCCAGGAAGCCGTGCCGGATCGCCCCGCGCTCGGCCCCGCCGTAGTCGAGGACCGAGACCAGCTTCAGCGACAGGACCGGCAGCACGCAGGGCATCAGGTTGAGGATCAGCCCGCCGAGCAGCGCCAGCCCCAGCACCACCCACAGATCGACGGCCGCCGGCGGCGGCGCCCCGGCCGCCACCGTCACCGGCCGCTCCGCGAAGCGCTCCCCGTCCACCAGGGTCAGGCGCAGCTCGGCGCCGTCCAGCCGGGCATCGCCGCGGGTTCCCACCGGCACCCGCACCGTCGCCGCCAGGGCGCTGGCGGACAGGGCGATCTCGGGCTTGCCGTAGGACAGTCCGTCGGGCCCCTCCGGAAACACGTCGAGACCGTCCATCGGCCGGTCGGAAGTGACGGTCAGCACCAGGGTCGGGCCCGAGGTCGAACTCTGCGCATCGCCGGATGCCCGGGCCGACACGACGATCAGGTCCGGGCCCGGCAGGTCGCGGGGCACCTGGGCGGTCCAGCGGTTCAGGAGCTGGGTGAAGGCGGTCGGCTCCGCCGGGCCGGCCGGCAGGTCCAGGGACAGGCTCGCCTCCAGCGGCACGCAGATCTCGCTGCAGGCCAGCGCGTTGACCTGGGCGTCGACGGTCAGCGGGGCCCCCGGCTCGGCCAACCGGGCGGTGATCGGATAGACCACCTGATCCTTGTAGCCGAAGGTCTCCAGCCCGAAGAGCGAGAAGCGATGCGGCACCGGATAGAGGGTCTCGGTGCCCGCCAGATTGGCCGAGCCGTCCCAGCTCACCTGCGGCGGGTAGCCGGCATCCCCGGCCGAGCGCCAGTAGACCTTCCAGCCTTCCGCCAACCGAAACTCCAGGCCGAGCGGGATCGCCTCGCGCCCCTGCGTCCCGGCAACCGCCGAGATCAGCCGGACATCGGCGAATTCGGTGCGCTCCCACGGTGAGGCCGGCTGCGCGGCCGCCGTTCCGGGCCCGAGCGCCCCCAGCAGCAGGAGGAAGATGAGCAACTGGCTGGCACGAAATTTCATCACAGGCCCGTCCGGCTCACTTTGAAGTCACAGCGTGACCCCAATATAGTAGGGGACGGCCACGGGGAACGTCACAACCGCGGGACCAATGGTCGCGCGGGCGGTGGAGGATAGGAATGGACCCGGACGATTTCAGCCACTCAGACGGGATGACGGAAGCGGACGACGGCTATCTGACCGGCCAGCTTCTCATCGCCATGCCGGCCATGCGCGACCCCCGGTTCACGCGCACGGTGATCTACATGTGCGTCCATAACCACCAGGGCGCGATGGGTCTGGTGATCAACCGGCTGGTCGGCTCCATCAAGTTCGCCGACCTGCTGGAGGAGCTCGACCTGAAGAGCCCGCCGGTCGATTCCAGCCATTTCCCGACGATCCATTTCGGCGGGCCGGTGGAGACGGGGCGCGGCTTCGTCCTGCACAGCGACGACTATCTGCGCGATGACAGCATGCCGCTGGACGACGGGCTCGCCCTC
Organism: Candidatus Endolissoclinum sp.; assembly: GCA_965228445.1. Lineage (GTDB taxonomy): Bacteria > Pseudomonadota > Alphaproteobacteria > Thalassobaculales > Thalassobaculaceae > Thalassobaculum. Next base: position 2,340,242 of record OZ245813.1, read on the forward strand.
ACCGCCACGGTGGACATCCTGCGCGACATCGCGCTCGGCTCCGGCCCGGACAAGGCGATCCTGGCCCTGGGCTATGCCGGGTGGGGGCCGGGTCAGCTCGACGGCGAGCTGCAGGAGAACTCCTGGCTCTCGGTCGAAAGCGACCCGGACCTGCTGTTCGGCAGCGCGCTCGACGACAAGTGGGAACAGGCGCTGGCCAAGCTCGGCATCAGCGCCTCCCTTCTGTCGTCGGACGCGGGACATGCTTAGTACTCGTCGCGCCGCCGCAGCCAGCTCATGCCCCGGCCGCCCTCGTCGCGTCCCTTCGGCGTCAGGTCGAGCAGCCGATAGGCCCCGTTGATCGCCTCCACGCCCCGGCCGTAGGTCGAATAGGTGTGCGCGACCCCGCCATCCTGGCCCGGTCGACGATCCGATGCGCGCTCATGCCGCCTGCTCCCGGTCCAGCAGCGCCGCGATCGAGCCGAAGCTGGCCGACCAGCCGGAGCCGACGCCCTTGCGGGCATCCTCCCGGCGGATTCCGACATGGGTCAGGCGCACGACGGTGCCCTCGCCAGCCGGCTCGAAGGTGACGGTCACCCGGGATTCGGGCGTGACCTCGACCCGCCCGTCGGCGAACTCCCGCTCGTGGCACCAGGTGAAGACCAGCCGGCGCTCCGGCTCGACCGTCACATAGGTGCCGTGCAGGGCGTCGCGGGAGATCTCGGTCGGTGGCAGGGTGAAGCGCCAGGCTCCGCCCTCCCGCACATCGACCTCGACCGCCGCCATGCTGTGTGGCGCCAGGCCGAACCAGGCCTTCAGCTCCGCGGGGTCGGTCCAGGCACGGAACACCCGCGCCGGCGAGGCCTTGAAGGTGTTCTCCACGACCACCGGGTCGCTGCCGGGGGCCGATGTGAGGAAGGGCAGGCTCATGGGTTGTCCTCCAGATATAGGGCCAGGGCGTCGAACCGGCCTTCCCAGAACTTCTGGTAGGTCTCCAGCCATTCGGCCGCCTGTTTCATCGGGGCCGCCTCCAGGCGGCAGTAGCGGGTGCGCCCGCGCTTGCTGACGCTTACCAGTCCGGCCTCCGACAGCACCCGGACATGCTTCGACACGGCGGTCTGCGACATCTGGAACGGCTCGGCGATCTCGGACAGGGCGGTCTCGCCCTGCGCCAGCCGGGCCAGGATCGCGCGCCGCGTGCCGTCGCCGAGGGCGGCGAAGGTCTGGTCGAGTTGGGTCATCGCGTCGGCCTTCATCAGTCAACTTATTGGTTGACTATAACGCGTGCTCCATATTAGTCAACCATCCGGTTTACTTTTATGGAGGCTTCCGATGAAGCTGTACTCGCATCCGATCGCACCGAATGCCCTGCGGACTCTGGTGTTTCTGGCGGAAAAGGGGATCGAGGTGGCGCTCGAGCCGGTCGACCTGATGGTGGCCGAGACCAGAACGCCCGCCTTCCTGAAGAAGAATTCCCTGGGCGAGGTGCCGGTGCTGGAACTGGACGACGGCACCCTGATCACCGAGAGCGTGGCGATCTGCCGGTATTTCGAGGAGACCCATCCCGAGCCGCGGCTGATGGGCGCCTCGCCGGTGGAGGCCGCCCAGGTCGAGATGTGGAGCCGGCGCATGGAACAGCAGATCCTCGGCCCGATCGCCCAGGTCGGCCTGCACACCCACCCCTTCTTCGCCGAGAAGGTCGAGCAGGTGCCGGCCTATGCCGAGACCCAGGTCCGGCTGATGGCGAAGAAGTGGGGCTGGCTCGACGACGAACTGTCGGACGGGCGCACCTTCGTGTGCAACGACCGGTTCTCCATCGCCGACATCACCGGCATGGCCGCCCTGCACATCTGCGATGCCTTCGGCCATCCAGTCCCCGAGGGGCTGCCGAACGTGAAGCGCTGGGAAGACGCGGTCCGCGCCCGGCCGACCTGGAAGCGCTGACCCATGGCCGTCGACGCCGAGCTGAACGACCGCCTGCGCGCCGCGCTCGACGGCATCCCCTGCATTTCCGAGAAGCCGATGATGGGAGCGACCTGCTTCTTCCATCACGGCAACATGCTGAGCGGCGCCGACCGGACGACGGCCGGGGAGCGCCGCTTCCTGTTCCGGGTCGGTCCGACCGGGACGGCCGAGGCGTTGTCCCGCCCCGGCGCCCGGCCGGCGGAACCCGACACGCCGCCGCTGCCGGGCGTGGTCTTCGTGGCGGCGGAGGCCTGCGACGCCGACGCCCTGCGCGGCTGGATCGATCTGGCGATGGATTTCGTCTGGGCGCTGCCGCCCAAGGCCTAAGGGGGCGAGGCGCTAGTCGGCGAAGCCGGGGTCCTTGCGCTCCATCATCCGCACCAGGGCCGGCCACTCGATCGGATCGACCGTGCCGATATTGGCCGCGCCCTTCTCCCATTGCTGGGCCGTGTGCTCGGCGACATGGGCGGGCGGCCGCGCCGGTGTCATGCCGGACGCCATCACCTCCATCTGCAGCCGGCAGGCGCGCTCCAGGTAGTAGATCCGGCGGAACGCTTCCGGCACGGATTGGCCGCAGGTCAGCAGGCCGTGGTTGCGCAGGATCATCGCGTTCCTGTCGCCCAGGTCGCCGACCAGCCGCTCGCGCTCGTTCAGGTCCGTCGCCATGCCCTCCAGCTCGTGATAGGCGATCCGGTCGTGGAACTGCAGCGACTGCTGGTCCAGCGGGATCAGCCCCTCCTGGGTCGCGGCCACCGCGCAGCCGGCCCGGCTGTGGGTGTGGATGATGCAGCGCGCGTCCGGCCGTGCCCCGTGGATCGCGGAATGGATGACATAGCCGGGTCCGTTCACCGGATACGCGTCCTCGTCCAGGGCAGTGCCGTCGATATCGACCCGCAGCAGGTTGGACGCCGTGATCTCGGTATAGTGCCGCCCGAACCCGTTGATCAGGAACACGTCCTTGCCATCCACCTTGTACGGCAGCTTGGCGGTGATGTGGTTGAAGACCAGGTCGGCCATGCCGAAATGCTCGACCAGCCGATAGCAGCAGGCGAGGTCGACCCGCAGCGTCCACTCCTCCTCGGAAACGGCGCCGCGGCGGCGGTCGGCTGAAAGAGACTGGGCGGACAGGGCGGTGACGGACATGGCGGGCCTCCCGGAGCGGTTCTTGTGTTTCCGGCAGTCTATCGGGAGGGCCGATGGCCGTCGATCCGCCACGGCGGGACCCGCCACACCTCCGCAAGATAATCGATGAACACCCGGATCTTGGCTGAGACGTGCCGGCTCTGGTGATGCACCGCGTGCACCGCGATGTCGGGCGCCCGCCAGTCGGCCAGCAGCGGCACCAGGGAGCCGTCGGCGAAATGCGGGCCGAGCACGAAGTCGGGCTGCAGCACCACCCCCGCGCCGGACACCGCCGCCTCGGTCAGCACCTCGCCGTTATTGGCCGACATCGGACCGCGCGGGCGGACGCTGACCTCCTCCCCGGCCGGTCCGACGAAGCGCCAGGACGGCCCCTCCGCCGAATAGGCATAGGCGAGGCAGGCATGGTCGATCAGATCGGTGGGATGCGCGGGCGCGCCGCGCTGGGCCAGATAGTCCGGCGATGCGGCCAGATGCAGGCCGACCGGCGCCAGCCGCCGGGCGACCAGGGTGGAGTCGGTCAGGCGGCCGATCCGCACGGCGACGTCGTACCCCTCCTCCAGCAGGTCCACCACCCGGTCGTTCACCGTCAGGTCCACGGACAGGTCGGGATAGCGGCGCAGGAACGGCGCGACGGTCGCCGCCAGATGGGTGCGGGAGAACGAGACCGGCCCGTTGATCCGCAGCAGGCCCGCCGGCGCCAGCCGTTCGCCCCGCGCCTCGGTCTCCGCCACCTCGAAATCGTGCAGCAGCCGCCGGGCGCGCTCCAGGTAGCGGCGTCCGGCATCGGTCAGCCGGACCCGTCGGGTGGTCCGCTCCAGCAGCTTCACGCCGAGCCGGTCCTCCAGCGCCTGCACGTGCTTGCTGGCCATGGCCCGGGACAGGTCGAGCCGGTCCGCCGCCTCGGAGAAGCTTTCCGCTTCGGCGACGGCGATGAAGGTCGAGAGAAGCGCGAACCGATCCATTGTCAACTACAGTGAGACAATCATTTTCAAACTGCACCAATTATTTTCGCGATTAACCCTCGTATCTCTGTCTCCAGGAAACACGGCGGGGGCCCGCCGCCAGGACACACCACCGATACACGGGGCCACCACATCAGAGATGGAGGACACCATGTACGACAGCCTCGACACCCGCACGGCGCCCTATGCCGCCCTGCTCCTGCGCGTCACCCTCGGCATCGCCTTCTTGGCCCATGCCGGCCTGAAGGTCTTCGTCTTCACCATCCCCGGCACCGTCGGCTATTTCGAGAGCATCGGCTTCCCGGGCTTCTTCGCCTATCTGGTCATCCTGGCCGAGGCCGGCGGCGGCATCGCCCTGATCGCCGGCGCCTACACGCGGCTGATCTCGCTGCTGCTGGTCCCCGTGATGATCGGCGCCCTGCTGCAGCACACCGGCAACGGCTGGCTGTTCACCGCCGAGGGCGGCGGCTGGGAGTATCCGGCCATGTGGCTCGCCCTGCTCTTCGTCCAGGCCGGCCTCGGCGACGGCGCCTACGCGGTGAAGCTGCCGCGCCCCGCCATCCTCGGATCGACCGCCGCCTGACCGGTCCCCGACCGCGATCCCGACCGCGATCCCGCAGGGGGGCTCGGCTGCTCGACGGCCGGGCCCCTTTTGTTTAGGAGAATGACCTATGTCACCGCTTCCCGCGATCTTCGTCAGCCACGGATCCCCGACCCTCGTCCTCGACGACGTGCCGGCCCGCGACTTCCTGCGCGGCCTGGGGGCCGAACTGCCCCGGCCGCGCGCCATCGTCGTCGTGAGCGCCCATTACGAGGCGCGGGGCGTGCGGGTCGATACCGCCGCCCGACCCCGGGTGATCCACGACTTCTACGGCTTTCCCAAGCCGCTCTATGACCTGCAATACGCCGCCCCCGGCGATCCGGCCCTGGCGGCCGACATCCTTGCCAGGCTGGAGCGCGCCGGGCTCGCGGCCCAGGGCGACCAGAGCTGGGGGTTCGACCACGGCACCTGGGTGCCGCTGGCCCTGATGTTTCCGGACGCCGACATTCCGGTGGTCGCCGTCTCGGTCGACCCCGAGGCCGGGCCGGAGCACCACCGTCGGCTGGGCGCCGCACTGGCCCCGCTGCGCGACGACGGGGTGCTGATCCTGGGCTCCGGCGCCTTCACCCATAACCTGGGCGAGCTGCGCCGCGGCGGCCGGGCCGACCTCGAGTCGCCCGACTGGGTGAGCCGCTTCGTCGACTGGACCGCCGGCGCGATCCGGGACGGCCGTACCGACGACCTGCTGCACTACCGGGAGCGCGCGCCCGACGCCCTGCGCAACCACCCGACCGAGGAGCACTTCCTGCCGCTGTTCGCAGCACTCGGCGCCGGCGGCGGCGGCAAGGGCCGGCGGCTGCACGCCAGCACGACCTTCTCGGTGCTCGCCATGGATGCCTACGCCTTCGGCTGACGAAAGGAACCCCGCCCGATGACCGAGATCACCCGCCGCGTCCTCATCACCGGTGCCGCCTCCGGCATCGGCGCCGCCACCGCGCGCCGGCTGGCCGGTCCCGGCACGGGCCTGCTGCTGCACACCCGCGGCAATGCCGACCGGTTGGAGGCTGTGGCGGCGGAACTTCGGGATGCCGGGGCGGCGGTGGAGACGATGCTGGGCGATCTCGCCGACGCCGCCCTGCCCGGCGCGCTGGTCGGCCGGGCGACGGACGCCTTCGGCGGGCTGGACGCCCTGGTTGCCAATGCCGGCTGGGCCCGCAAGGTGCCGCTGCTGGACTCGACGATGGAGGAACTGGAGGCGCCGGTCGACGCCATCGCCCGCGGCTTCGCCCTGATGGCCCAGGCGGCGGCGCCGCACCTGAAGGCCAGCGCCTGCGGCCGGGTCGTCGCGGTCTCCGCCTTCGGCCCGCATGTCTACCGCCCGGGCGTGATGACCTTCCCCGGAACCGCGGCGGCCAAGGCGGCGCTGGAGACCCATGTCCGCTCGCTCGCCTTCGAGCTGGCGGCCGACGGGGTGACGGCGAACGCGGTGGTGCCGGGCTTCATCCAGAAGGACGCCGGCACCAGCCGGGCGGTCACGGCCGAGTCGGCGGCCCAGGTCGCCGCCCAGATCCCCATGGGCCGGCTCGGCTCGTCGGACGAGGTGGCCGCGGTGATCGTCTTCCTGCTGTCGCCGGAGGCCGGCTACGTCACCGGCCAGTGCATCCACGTGAACGGCGGGCTGGTCTGAACCGCCCCGCCGGCGCCCTACTCGGTGGTGCCGAACAGCCGGTCGCCGGCATCGCCCAGGCCCGGCACGATATAGGCCTTTTCGTTCAGCTTCTCGTCCAGGGCGGCCACGTAGATCGGCACATCCGGATGGTCCTGGTGGAACCGGCGCACGCCCTCCGGGGCGGCGACCAGGGCCATGAAGCGGATCCGGCTGTCCGGCACCCCGTGCTTGTTCAGCACGTCGGCGGCATGGCTGGCGGAGTTGCCGGTGGCCAGCATCGGGTCGACCAGGACGAAGACCCGCTCCTCGGCCGCCGGCAGCTTCACCAGGTATTCCACCGGCTCGTGGGTCTTGGGATCGCGGTACAGGCCGACATGGCCCTCATAGGCGGTCGGGATCAGCTCGCGCAGCCCGTCCACCATGCCGAGGCCGGCGCGCAGCACGCCCACCATCACCAGCCGCGGCTCGGCCAGGGTCGGCGCCTGCATGGTCGCCACCGGCGTCTGGATCTCGCGGGTGGTCGCCTCCAGGGTGCGGGTGACCTCGTAGCCCAGGAACAGCGCGATCTCCTTCAGCAGCACCCGGAACTTGGAGGTGGAGGTGTCCTTCTCGCGCATGATGGTCAGCTTGTGCTGCACCAGCGGATGGTCGACGACGAACAGGTTCGGAAAGGCGGGATCGGTCTTCATGGCACGGACTCTCGGCTCGGCAGTGCGGTCGGGGCGGCACGTCGGCGTGGTGCATCGGCGTGGCGCATCGGGCGGCAGCATAGCTTCCACGCGCCGGATAGGCGACCGCGCACGAAAACGCCCGCCTTTTCAGGCGGGCGCGGTAGACGACGGGCAGAACCCGAAAGGATCAGGCGGCAGTGGCCTTCGCTTCGGCGGCGAGGATGCGCTTCTTCAGGCGGCGCGCCTCCTGCGACAGCTCGGACGCCCGGGCGGCCTTCAGGAAGGCGTCCAGGCCGCCGCGATGCTCGACGGTGCGCAGCGCGCCGGTCGACAGGCGCAGGCGGACCATCTCGCCCAGCGCGTCGGACAGCAGCGAGGTGTCCTGAAGGTTCGGCAGAAACCGGCGACGGGTGCGGTTGTTCGCGTGGCTGACGTTGTTGCCGGTCAGCACACCCTTGCCAGTAAGATCGCAGCGACGGGCCATGACACGTTCCTCGACTTCTTTCCTGGCCCCGCCCCCGGACGTTTCCTGCGGCGATCGGCCCACGTAAAACAGCGGCGTCGCCGGATGAGGCGACGCGAGGCGGGGGATATACGTGAGGCCGGCGGAGGCGTCAAGCGCCGAGACGGCCTCTCCGCCCGGTTTCAGGCGGTTTCCTCATAGGCCATCGGCGGCAGCATCGGTCCGGTGCGCACGCTGGGGCCGGCCAGCACCATCTTCGACTTCACCGGCGAGGACAGCACGATCGACGTCGTGGTCTCGCCATAGGTCCGAAGCTGGGCGATCACATGCTCCAGATGGGTCATCGACGAGACGATGACCTTGATCATGTAGCTGTCCTGCCCGGTGATGTGATGGCACTCCTGCACCTCGGACAGGGTGTGCGCCACCGTGGCGATCCGGCCGTGGTTCTCGCCGATGGTCTTCAGGTGCACGAAGGCCGTCGTCGGATAGCCGAGCTTGGACGGATCGACCATGGCGCGGTAGCCGGTGATGACCCCGGTATCCTCCATCCGGCGCACCCGTTCGGCGATGGCGGGAGAGGACAGCCCGACCCGTCGGCCGAGCTCGCTATAGGACAGACGCGCATCTTCCTGCAGGACCCGCAGGAGCTGCCACCCGACCTTGTCCAGTTGAGCGTCCACGTCACCGGCCATCAGCGTTTCTCACTGTTCTGTTTGGTCGCCGTGCGATACCGAAAATTCAGCAAGTTTTTGATGAATTTCAAGTCGTTGGGAAGATACGCCAATCTCCCCCGGGCGGCAAGCGCGGTGGCCCCCCGGAAATCCGCCCCGCCTCGCGCGAGTAGCACGGAAACCCCCATGGCGCGTATTTCAAAATCCATATTGCACCCTGGGTGGCACCATGCAATCGTGTGCAACTTGCATGCGGTAGTGTGCTTTTTTGTATGTGCCGTGGCTGCAATGCAAGGCGTATGCATTTGACCTGCCGGCGGCTTTTCCTGCCCGTCGGTATTTCCCGAGACCAGAAAGAGACAGCGGAAGTGACGAAGGAGTTGAGCCGGAACCGGCAACGTAGAAACGTCACCTTAGGTTCCCGGCGGACGAGCGTCAGTCTGGAAGAGCAGGTGTGGGAAGGGCTCACCGAAATCTGCCGCCGGGAGGAAGTCGGACTCGACGAGCTCTGCACCGCGGTGGAAGTCCGCCGGGTGGATTCGTCGATGTCCTCGGCCCTGCGGGTGTTCCTGCTGACCTATTTCCGCCACGCCGCAGAGCAGCTCGAATCGACCAACGGCACCCAGCCGGGCTTCTCCCAGGGCCCCCAGGCCGCCTTCCCCGGGCTGCTGGACGCCACGATGGACCGCTTCCACGCCGAACAGAAGAGCGCCGCCGGCAAGGCCTAGGGCCCCGCGCCCGGCCTGCCTCTCGCCGCTCCCCTCACCCGACCACGCCTCACCAGGTCAGGCGGGCCGCCACATAGGTCGGCATCGCCCCCGGCTCCGCCAGAAACGCCTGCAGCCCCGCACGGTCGAGGTCGCCGTCGCGCAGCAGGCTTTCATGGTGAATGCCGTCGGCCAGCAGCAGCGAGGCCATGCCGGCCGCCGCCGCGCCGGCGATGTCGGTGTTGCGGTTGTCGCCCACCATGATCAGCCGCCCGCCGGACACGCCGAGCAGCTCGGCGGCGCGCAGGAACACCGGCGCATGCGGCTTGCCGTGATAGTGCACGCTGCCGCCCAGGGCCTCGTAACGGGCCGCCATGGAGCCGGCATGCATCTTCAGCCGGCCCTGGTCGTAGACCGCCAGGTCCGGGTTGGCGCAGATCATGCCGAGCCCCCGTGCGGCGGCGTCGGCCAGCCGGTCCTCGTACAGCTCGACCTGGTCGAACTCGCCGGCCGGTCCGGCGTTCAGGATCCAGTCCGCCTCCTCCAGCCGGTCGACCAGGGTGAAGCGGGTGCCCGGGAGGATGTCGCCGAAGCGCTCCGGCGCGAAGGTGTAGACCCGCCCGCCGAGCCCGGCATGGAACGCGTCGAGTCCCTCGGTCAGATAGCGCCGGGCCTCGCCGCCCGAGGTGATGACCACCTTGTAGAGATCGCGGGCCACGCCGAGCCCGGTCAGCCGCTCCTCGACCACCGCGGTCTGGCGCGGCGAGTTCGACATGATCGCCACCGGCACGCCGCGCGCGCCCAGGTTCTCCAGCACGTCGCGGGCGCCCGGGAACACCGCGCCGCCGTCGTAGATCGTGCCCCAGACATCGAAGATCCAGCCGTCGTACTTGTCGGCAAGGGCGGACACGCCGTCGGCCAGGATCTCGGCCCGGATCTCGGCCGCGTTCTGGGTCATCGGAACTCTCTCTTGGCTGTGGTCGCTACTGCTTGTCGACGAGGGGGCGGGGTTCGCCGAAGAGGTATCCCTGCCCGAAATCCACCTTCAGTTCCAGCAGATCGAGCAGCATGTCCTCGCTCTCGATCTTCTCCACGATCAGGTCCATCGCGTAGCGGTCGAGGGCGCCCTTGAACGAGCGCATGTCGAGGATCGGGTCGTCGCCGCGGGCCATCTCGTGCAGCAGATGGGCGTTGACCTTCACGTAGCGGAAGCCCTGGCGCGACAGCTCCTCCAGGTCGAGGTCGAGGTCGTGCACCTGGTCCAGCGAGAAGCGGTAACCGACGCCGCGCAGCCGCTGCAGGTTCATCCGGGTGATGTAGTCGCCCGCCGCGATGCTGGCATAGTCGAACTCGAACACCAGGGTCTCGGCGAGTTGCCGATTCTCCGCCATGAAGGTGATGAAGTCCTGGAAGAAGTCGACATCGGTCAGCGAGGCGTTGGAGATGTTGCAGAAGAACCCGACCTCCAGATGATCGCGCCGCGCCCGCCTGACCAGCTGAACGCACCGCACCAGCAGCAGGTTGTCGATCGCCGCAACCAGCCCGGCCTGCTCGGCCACCGGAATGTACTGCTCCGGGGTGATGACCGAGCCGTTCGGCAGCACGATGCGCGAGAAGCACTCGTAGAACCGCCGTTTGCGCTGGGGCAGGCTGACCACCGGCTGCAGGTAGAGCTCGACCGCCTCGTCGCGCAGCGCCTGTTCGATCGCCGCCAGAAGTTCCTCGCTCTCCATCATGACGACCTGGCCGCCACGCCCGCCCGCCGGGACGGCGACCACCGTCTCGGCCTTGCCGGGGGCCGCGATCGCGCCGGCCGCGCTGTCCTTGCGCTCGGCGAGCTGCTTCAGCAGTCCCTGCAGCACCTTGAGCTCGCCGGAGAGGCGCTCCGCATCGGGCAGGTCGTCCAGCCGGCCGCGCAGGGTATCGACCTCGACCCGGGCCAGCTCGGCCTCCTCCTGCAGCACCGCGACCCGCCGCACCACCTCGCGCAGGCGCCGCTCGGCGCGGCCGGCGGCGAGCCGGCCGGCGATGGCGATGTGCCAGGAGACGAAGATGCCGGCCAGCAGCACCAGCACCACCGGGCCCGAGGCGAGCAGGTAGGTCTCGGCGGCCCAGGCGGCGGCACCGGCGGCTCCGAGATAGACCAGGGCGATCAGGATGTGACCGATGATGACCCGCTCCCTCGGCTGGCGGTGCGCACGCGTTGTCCTCAGCCCTCGGCCAGCGCGGCCGCGTCGACCCCGACGGCCTCGCCGATGGTCGCATAGCCGTCGGCCGCCATGCGGGCGGCGAGATCGTCCCGGATGCGCCGGAACAGTCCCGGTCCGTTATACACCAGGGCCGAGTAAAGCTGCACAAGCGAGGCGCCGGCCCGGATCTTGGCGTAGGCGGTCTCGCCGCTCTCCACCCCGCCGACGCCGACCAGAACCAGCCGGTCCCCGGCCAGCAGCCGGGCGCGGGCCAGCACCCTCGTCGACGGCGCGAACAGCGGCCGCCCCGACAGCCCGCCGGTCTCGCCCTTCGCGTCCGAGCGCAGCGACTCGGGACGGGCGATGGTCGTGTTGGAGATGATCAGCCCCGACACCCCGGCACGCACGGCGGTCTCCACGATCGCCTCGAGCTGCCCCTCGGCCAGGTCCGGCGCGATCTTCAGCAGCACCGGCGGGCCGTTCGGTCCGGTCGCCGTCGACCGTGCCGCCATCACCGTGTCCAGCAGCCGGCCGAGCGCGCCCTCGCCCTGGAGATCGCGCAGCCCCGGCGTGTTCGGCGAGGAGACGTTGATGGTCAGATAGTCGGCCAGCGGGGCGAGCATGCGCACGCCGTAGTCGTAGTCCTCGACCGGGTCGGCCGTGTCCTTGTTGGCGCCGACATTGATGCCGACGATGCCGGCGCGGCGGGCATGGCGGGCCAGACGGCCGGCCGCGGCGTCGAGCCCGTCATTGTTGAAGCCGTTGCGGTTGATCACCGCGGAATCGTCGGGCAGGCGGAACAGGCGCGGCCGCGGATTGCCCGCCTGGGGTCGCGGCGTGATCGTCCCGACCTCCACCGCGCCGACCCCGATGTTCAGCAGCGCGTGCCAGCATTCGGCACTCTTGTCGAAGCCGGCGGCGAGGCAGACCGGATGGGCGAAATCGAGCCCCATCAGACGCTGTGACAGGCCGGCGGGCGGGGCGGAACGGTCCACGGGTCCGAGCCCGGCCGCGAGCGCGCGGACGGTGGCCCGGTGGGCGGTTTCCGGATCGAGGCAGCGCAGCAGGCGCGGGGCGAGATCGAATATCGACATGGCGCGAGACGGTAGTCGGTGGCCGGGCCGCTCACAAGCTTTGGAATGCGAAACGCAGACGGGCGCCGAGGCGCGTTGGCAAGCCCGCACCGCGCGGGCTAAGGTCGTGGAAATCACGCATCATCGACGGAGTTTCCGATGGCCACGCCTCCCAAGGCCTTTACCTACGTGGACCAGGATCAGGCCTGGCACGAAGGCAACCCCATGGTTCTGGGGCCGATGACCCAGTCCACCTGGCTCGGCTCGCTGATCTTCGACGGCGCCCGGTGGTTCGAGGGCACCATGCCGGACGTCGACCAGCACTGCCAGCGCGCCTGCCGCAGCGCCCGCAACATGCTGCTGGAGCCGAAGATCCGCGCGGAGGAGATCGTCGAGCTGATCAAGGACGGCGTGTCGAAGTTCGACGGCAGTTCGGCGCTCTATCTGAAGCCGATGTTCTGGGCCGATGGCGGCTGGATCTATCCGGATCCGGACACCACCCGCTTCATGCTGACGATCTACGAGAGCCCGCTGCCGGAAGACGCCGGCTTCAGCGTGAACATCTCCGACAAGATCCGTCCGATGCCGACCGCGGCGCCGACCGACGCCAAGGCCGCCTGCCTCTACGCCAATGCCGGCCGCGCCCTGAAGCTCGCCCATGAGGCCGGGTACGACAACTGCGTCGTGCTCGACCCGATCGGCAACGTCGCGGAGCTGGCCACCGCCAACCTGTTCTACGCCAAGGACGGCGAGGTCCACACGCCGATCCCGAACGGCACCTTCCTGAACGGCATCACCCGCCAGCGCGTGATCAAGCTGCTGACCAAGGCCGGCTACAAGGTGCACGAGCGGGTGATCACCACCGGCGAACTGATGGAGGCCGACGAGATCTTCTCCTGCGGCAACCACGGCAAGGTGATGTCGATCACCAAGATCGTCGACCGGCCGCTGCAGCCGGGACCGATCACCGCCAAGGCACGGGAGCTGTACTGGGCCTATGCCCATGGCGACGCCTGAGTGTCGGGCCTGACCAGGGAACCACGATGACCTTCACCGTTGGCGGCCTCTGCCGCCGCACCGGACAGTTCGGCACCGCGCTGTCCACGTCGTCGATCGGTGCGGGCGGACGCTGCCCGCATGCGATCCCGGGCCTCGGCCTGGTGGTCACCCAGGCGCGCACCGATCCGCGCCTGGGCCCGCTCGGCCTCGACCTGCTGCGCGCCGGCCGCAGCGCCGAGCAGACGGTCGCCTCGATCGTCGCCGCCACCCCGCACAGCGCCTGGCGCCAGCTCGGCGTCCTGACCGCGGAGGGCGACGCGGCGGTGTTCACCGGCGAGAGCTGCGCGCGGCCGGCCGACGGGCTGGTGCTGGATGACGGATTCGTCATCGGCAACTGGGTGAAGAGCGAAGCGGTCCTGGCCGGCATCGCCGCCGGATTCGAGACCGACCCGCTGGCCGAGCTGGCCGACCGGCTGATCCAGGGGCTGGAAGGCGGCGAGGCGGAAGGCGGCGAGCTCGATCCGCTGCAGTCGGCCGCCCTTGTCGTCTGCGATCCGGCCTATACCTTTCCGATCGTCGATCTGCGGATCGACAACTCGCCGACGCCGATCGCCGACCTGCGCCGCACCTGGGAGCGCTGGCGGGAGATCATGGACGGTTATCTGCTGCGCGCCGTCGATCCGGCCGCCGCCCCCGACACCCGCAGCCTGGAAGGCCACGCATGATCCGCCCCCTCGCCCTCGCCTCCCTGCTCCTGGCCCTGACCGCCTGCGGCGGGCTCGACAAGGCCCGTCAGATGCCGCAGGAGGAGATCGCGACGATGTCCGACGAGGATGTCTGCGGCTATCTCTCCACCTTCGCCTACAAGGGCCGCCTGCCCGAAGCCTGGCAGAACGAGGCGACCCGCCGCGGCCTGACCCGCTGCATCGACGAGGGCATCAAGAAGCGCTCGGTGGACAACAAGATCGACCGCAGCAAGCCGATCCTGTGCCCGCAGGGTCAGAGCACGCAGGATTCGCGCTGCTGGTAGGACGCGCTCCGCCTGTCACCCGCCGCCCTTTGACACGCCCCGGCCAAGGCCGGGGCTGCTCTGGGTGAGGTTGAGGGGAGGATGGGTCGGACAAACGGACCCGACCTCGCGCAGGTGGACCCGCCTCGCCCCCCGGGTACCGACATCGCCACACCGGGAGCCGGTAGCAGCCGACGAGAACCGGCCCCGCCGCACCGGGAACCGACTGCACCGCACTCGGACCGGACTGCAGCCGACAAGAACCGGCCCCGCCGCACGGAGAGCCGACCTCGCCTCACTCGGATCAGACTGCAGCGTGCAAGAACCGGCCGCGCCACACCGGGAACCGATTGCACCGCACTCGGACCGGACTGCAGCCGACGAGAACCGACCTCAGCCCGGTGGGTGCCCAGCCGGGCCCGGTCCATTCTGACCTCACCCTGAGCAGCCCCGCAGGGGCGTGTCGAAGGGCCGTCTCCCCGCTGGCGAAGGGCGGCAGCCTTACGCCGCCAGGTCCTCGCCTTTCAGCGCCTTGTCGAGCAACGCGACCGTCTCTTCCACGCCGTACAGCGCGATGAAGGAGCCGAAACGCGGGCCCTGGGACTGGCCGAGCAGGATCTCGTACAGCGCCTTGAACCAGTCGCGCAGGTTCTCGAACGGATGCCGCTTGCCGACCTCGTAGACCTCGGTCTGCAGATCCTCCGCCGACGCGCCCGACGCCATGCCTTCCAGCACGCCCTTCAGGTCCTCCAGCGCCGCCCGCTCCGCCTCGCTCGGCGCGCGGTACTGCTTCCCCGGCCGCACGAAGTCCTGATAGTAGCGCACGGCATAGCCGACCAGAGTGTCGAGCAGCGGGTTCGCCTCGGGCGTCGCCGCCGGCGCGTAGCGGCTGACATAGCCCCAGACCACGCTCTTGTCCTCGGCGTGGCAGACGCTGGCCAGGTTCAGCAGCAGCGAGAAGGACAGGCCGGAACTCTCCGGCGCCGGCGGCTGGCCGTTATGGATGTGCCAGACCGGGTTCTCGATGCGCTTCCCGGTCTCCTCCTCCGGGAACTTGGAGAGGAAGGTGAGGTAGTCGTCGACGTTCTTCGGGATCACGTCGAAATACAGGCGCTTCGCCCGGCGCGGCTGCTGGTACATGAACAGCGACAGGCTGTCCGGCGGGCCGTAGGTCAGCCATTCCTCGACCGACAGGCCGTTGCCCTTCGACTTGGAGATCTTCTGGCCGTCGGCATCGAGGAACAGTTCGTAGTTGAAGCCCTCGGGTGCGGGACGGCCCAGGATCTTGGTGATCTGGGACGACAGCTTGACCGAGTCGATCAGGTCCTTGCCGGCCATCTCGTAGTCGACGCCCAGCGCGTACCAGCGCATCGCCCAGTCGCACTTCCACTGCAGCTTGCAGCGTCCGCCGGTGACCGGGACGGTCATCCGCTCGCCGGTCTCCGGGTCGTCGTAGGAGACCGTGCCGGCCTCCACGTCGCGGTCGACGATCGGCACCTGCAGAACATGGCCGGTACGCGGGCACACGGGCAGGAACGGCGAATAGGTCGCCCGCCGCTCCGGGCCGAGGGTCGGCAGCACGACGTTGGTGACCGCGTCGTACTTGCGCAGCACCTGCAGCAGCGCGTCGTCGAACAGGCCGGACGTGTAGCATTCGGTCGCCGAGTAGAACTCGTACTCGAAGCCGAAGCTGTCCAGGAAGCCGCGCAGGCGGGCGTTGTTGTGATGGCCGAAGCTCTCGTGGGTGCCGAACGGATCGGGCACCCGGGTGAGCGGCTTGTGCAGGTGCTCGGCCATCGCCTCCTGATTGGGGATGTTGGTCGGCACCTTGCGCAGCCCGTCCATGTCGTCGGAGAAGGCGACGAGCTTGGTCGGGATGTCGCTCATCATCTGGAAGGCGCGGCGCACCATGGTGGTGCGGGCGACCTCGCCGAAGGTGCCGATATGCGGCAGGCCGGACGGGCCGTAGCCGGTCTCCAGCAGCACGTAGCCTTTCTCCGGCGGCGCGTCCTTGTACCGCTCGACCAGTTTGCGCGCCTCCTCGAACGGCCAGGCGCGGGCGTTCGTGGCGAGTGTGCGCATCGGGTCGGCGGACATCGGATCGGCTCCTTTGGAGGATGTGAAAAAACGCGCGGAAGCTACGGCGCACGGGGGCCGGGGTCAATGAAGAGGTGGCGAAGAGGTGGCGAACAGACGGCGCGCCGGGTCCGGCGGTCGGTCAGGAGAGCTTCGCCAGCATCTCCAGGAATTTGCGGCGGTCTTCGGGACCGAGCGGTTCCAGCGTCCTGTCGGTGACCCTGGTGCCGGTCGCAAGCAGCCGGCCGACCAGGGTGGCCCCCTCCTGCGACAGGCGCAGTTTGGTGCGGCGCTTGTCGTCGGGGTCGGGCTCGCGGGTGATCAGGCCGCGTTCCTCCAGGCGGCGGATCACCCCCTGGATGGTGGCCGGATCCATCGCCGTCATACGGCCGAGCGCGTTCTGGCTGGCCGCCCCCTCCTCCGCCAGCATGGCCAGCGCCGCCCACTGGGTCGGGGTCAGGCCGGCCTCCTCGAAGGTCTCCAGGAAGATCTGGGTGGCGCGCTGGTGGGCCCGGCGCAGCAGGTGGCCGATCTGGTCCTGCAGGACGTAGGAACGACCGGCCACCGGAAGATCAGCCCTCGGTCTTCGGCGCGGCCTTGGGCGGCAGGGCGAGCTTGATGTGCAGATCGCGGAGCTGCTCCGGACGGACCTCGCTCGGCGCGTTCATCATCAGGTCCTCGGCCCGCTGGTTCATCGGGAACAGGATGACCTCGCGCAGGTTCTGCTCGCCGGCCAGCATCATGACGATGCGGTCGATGCCCGGCGCGATGCCACCGTGCGGCGGGGCGCCGAACTTGAAGGCGTTGATCATGCCGGCGAACTTGTCGTCCACGACCTCCGGGCCGTAGCCGGCGATCTCGAACGCCTTGTACATGATCTCCGGGCGATGGTTCCGGATCGCGCCGGAGGACAGCTCAACGCCGTTGCAGACCACGTCATACTGGTAGGCGAGGATGTCCAGCGGCTCCATCGTCTCCAGCGCCTCCATGCCGCCCTGGGGCATGGAGAACGGGTTGTGCGAGAAGTCGATGGCGCCGGTGGTCTCGTCGGCCTCGTACATCGGGAAGTCGACGATCCAGCACAGCTTGAAGACGCCCTTCTCGATGATGTCGAGATCGGCACCCAGCTTCAGGCGGGCCTGGCCGGCGAGCTTGGCCGCCTCCAGCTCCTTGCCGCCGGCGAAGAAGATGGCGTCGCCATCTCCCATGCCGGTGAGCGCCTTCAGCTCCTCGATCTTCTCCGCCGGCAGGCGGTTGGCGATCGGGCCGCGGGCCTCGCCGTCGCCGAAGATCATGTAGCCGAGACCCGGCGCGCCCTGGCCCTGGGCCCAGGAATTCATGCGGTCGCAGATCGCCCGGCTGCCGCATTTGGGGCCCGGAATGGCGCGGATCACGCCGCCGCCTTCCACGAGCTTGGCGAAGATCGCGAAGTCGGAGCCGCGGAAGACCTCGCTGACATCGGCGATCTCGATCGGGATGCGCAGGTCCGGCTTGTCGGAGCCGTATTTCAGCATCGCCTCCCGATACGGGATGCGCGGGAACGGGTCCGGCACGGTCCAGTCGGAGAATTCCTTGAACACACCTGCCAGCACCGGCTCGACGGCGGCGAACACGTCCTCCTGCTCGACGAAGCTCATCTCCAGGTCGAGCTGATAGAACTCGCCCGGCGAGCGGTCGGCCCGGCTGTCCTCGTCGCGGAAGCACGGGGCGATCTGGAAGTACCGGTCGAAGCCGGACACCATGATCAGCTGCTTGAACTGCTGCGGCGCCTGGGGCAGCGCGTAGAACTTGCCCGGATGTAGACGCGACGGCACCAGGAAGTCGCGCGCGCCTTCCGGCGAGGACGCGGTCAGGATCGGCGTCTGGAACTCCATGAAGCCCTGCTCGACCATCCGGCGGCGGATGGAGGAGATGACCTGGGAGCGCAGGATGATGTTGTTGTGCACCCGCTCGCGGCGCAGATCGAGATAGCGGTAGCGCAGGCGGGTCTCCTCGCCGGCATCCTCGTCGGAGTTGACCTGCAGCGGCACCTGGTCGGCGGCGGACAGCACCTCGAACGCGTCGATCCGGACCTCGATCTGGCCGGTCGGCAGCTTGGAATTGATCGTCTCGTCGCTGCGCTTCACCACCCGGCCGGTGATGCAGACCACGCTCTCCAGGCGGTACTTCTCGACCTGCTGGAACGCCGGGTCCTCGATATCGGTCACGCACTGGGTGATGCCGTAATGGTCGCGCAGGTCCAGGAACACCAGCTGGCCGTGGTCGCGGCGGCGGTGGATCCAGCCGGACAGGCGGACGGTCTCGCCGACATGGGTGTCGCGCAGGTCGGAACAGGTGTGGGTGCGATAGCGGTGCATGGCGTCAACGGTGCGTAGCGGGAAACGGCCGCCACGTTGCACGCAGCGTCGGGAAGGTCAAGAGAAAGGCCGCTGCGGACCGCCCGGCGACGGGGTTGCGGCGCGGCCTGGGATCATCCGCCGGCCGGGACCGGCAAGGCGTCGGCGAGCCTGACCGCGAGCCGGCGCACGCCGCCCGGCCCCAGGGCGCCGGTCAGGGTCCAGCAGCCGGGATGCTCGGCCAGGGCGGCCCGCGCCGCGTCGATCAGCCGGATCGCCGCCAGCGGCGCCATATCGGCGACGGCGTCCAGCCCGTCCGGATCGCAGCGCCGGGCGCCCCACGGATCGATCCAGTCGACCTCCACCGTCATCAGCAGAACCGGTCCGTCGAGCCGGCGGCACACCAGGGTCTGCCCCGTCGCCCCGTGAAACGCGACAGCGGCCGCCATCGCCGCGGCACGGGCACCGACGGGAAGCGCCCGGTTCGCCGCCTGTGCGGCCGCCCGCACCGCCCTGAGGCGGCGGTCCACCAGCACCACCGCGGTCCCGGCCACCACCCGCAGCCGCAGGTCGGCACACCCGGCCCGGCGCCGCAGCTCGGTCCAGTCCGGCCCGCCGACGGTCAGCGTGGCCAGGGCGGCGGCGGCCCGGCCCCACTGCACCGACGGGCGCCCCAGCGCCCGGTCGGCCGCCGCCCGGCGCGGCGCCGGCAGATCCTGCGACCGCCAATGGCCGATCGACCGGAACAGACTGTCATCGACAACGGGATAGATCGGCAGGCCCCTGGACCGCGCCTGGAGCCCGGCCGGCGGGGGCGCATCGGCCGTCGCACAAGACCCGGGCCCTGTGGCGGCGCACGGCCTCCGGTCCGAAGACTGGGTCAGCCGGCCCAGGAACAGGCGGCGCAGGAACAGGCGGGCGAGGACGACCGCTTCGGCGGCGTTGTCGCCGCCCGGCCCGACGGAGGTCCCGGCGAGCCGGACCTCCGCGCCGACATCGACGATTCCCGGCCGGGCGTCGGACCGCGCCCGGCTGGCGGGCGGTGCCGCGGCACCGGTCACCGGCAGGCGGCCCGCGAAATCGGCCAGCAGCGCCGCGATCTCCCCGGCCGTGCCCGCGACCGCCTCGGCGCCGGTGCCCGACAGGCATGCCAGCCGGCAGAGCTGGGTCAGCTCGCGCTGCACCGCCGGTCCGCCATGGCGCAGCGACGCACCGTCCGGCGGCGCCCCATGATCCTCCAGCGCGCAGAACAGCGCCGACAGCGCGTCGAGGGCCGGCGTGGCGGGCCAGACCTCCTGCGTCGCCCCGGGCGCGGACGGGGACGGGGGCGGAGACAGGGGCGCGGACGGGGGCGGCGTGCGGACCGGCCGTCCGACGACGACCGTCAGCGCCAGACCGATGAAATCGACGGGGTCGCGCCGGCCGGCATCCGGACGGTCGCTTCCCCGGCCCACTTCCCACGCGGGGTCCGCGGCCCGGATCGAGCGGATGCGGCCCGCGTCCATCAGCGCGTCGACCAGGCGACGCCGGGCGCGGGCGACGACGGGACTGCCGGATGGGCCGTGGGCCATGCCGGGGGCCATGCCGGGGGCCATGCCGGGGGCCATGCCGGGAGACGGTCGAGGGGCCGGATTGTCGTGGGCAGCGGGTGTCAGGGGCGATCCGAGGCCGTGGGTCGGGGCGGGGAGTTGGCCGGAAGTCTCAGGGGAGTCGGTCGCTGCGCGTGCTGCCATGCTAGCCTCCTGATTTTGGATGACTCTATGATAAACACGTTTTGATAGTCAATATCGTATTTTTCCGAAAGAACATAGGACAAACTCGATGCATCCCGCATCGCAGCATCGTCTGTCATCAAAATCGACCGCAGGCGATTGATTTCAATCATCGCGGGGACGCGCCCGAAACCTCACCTGCCGTGCGGACGACAGGCCCTCCGGCCGTACGCACGGGCTTCGTCTCCTCGTGATGCACTGCGGCAGACGAGATCGGTGATTTCCGATCCGCGAACCAATTTCACGCCATGGGTAAAAAGGTGCAAACCGCCACACCCGACCACTCAAACTCGTTGTCGCGCCCTCTGTGGCATTCGTGTTAAGGAGCATTTTAACAAGAAGTCACGAGGCCGGGGGACGCGGCTCGCGTGGACGTTGATCATGTCATGGCGCAGTGCACACTTGGGCTTTACCAAAAATTGCCGCTAGGTATGATCGCCCCCGGAAAGCTTAAGTGGGGCAATGCTTTCAAGTGACGATTCGTCCCAGAAACGACCTTAAGCAGGGAGCAGACAACCATGAAACGTCGTGAATTTATCAAGAACGCAGGCTTTGCTGCGGTTGGCGGTGCTGCGGCATCGACCACCCTCGCCGCGCCTGCGATCGCGCAGCAGCGAATCGAGATGGTCATCGTCTCGACCTGGCCGCGTGACTTCCCGGGTCTCGGCACCGGCGCCCAGCGTCTGGCGCAGCGCATCACGGACGTCTCCGACGGCCGTATCCAGACCCAGTACTTCGCCGCCGGCGAGCGCGTCGGCGCGTTCGACGTGTTCGACGAGGTCGCCTCGGGCAACGCCCAGGCCTACCACGCCGCCGACTACTACTGGAAAGGCAAGCATCCGGGCTTCGCGTACTTCACCTCCGTTCCGTTCGGCCTGACCGAGAACGAGATGGGCGCCTGGATCAACTTCATGGGCGGCCAGGAGCTCTGGGACGAGCTGTCGGCCGAGTTCGGCCTGAAGGCCATCGCCTCCGGCAACACCGGCGTGCAGATGGGCGGCTGGTTCAACAAGGAGATCAACTCCGCCGAAGACTTCAAGGGCCTGAAGATCCGCATGCCGGGTCTGGGCGGCGACGTCATGGCGAAGCTCGGCGCCTCGCCGGTCTCCCTGCCGGGCGGTCAGATCTACGAAAACCTGGTCTCCGGCGCCATCGACGCCACCGAGTGGGTCGGCCCGTGGAACGACTACTTCCTGAAGTTCTACGAAGCCGCCAAGTACTACTACTGGCCGGGCATGCACGAGCCGGGCGGATACGACGCCCTCGGCATGAACAAGACCTGGTACGACAGCCTGACCAAGTCCGACCAGGCGCTGATCCAGGCCTGCTGCCTCATGGAAAACGACATGATGATGGCGGAGTACAACGCCAACAACGGTCGCTACCTGTCGCGGCTCATCAACGAGCACGGTGTCGCCCTGCGCGAGTTCAACGACGACGTCTACGACGCGTTCGGTGAAGCCGCCGAGGAGGTCTTCACCGAGGCCCGGGCCCACTCCGATCTGGCCAACCGCATCCACGAGAGCTTCGCCGCCGCGCGGGCCGACGTCGGTGGCTGGATGAAGCTGTCCGAAGGCGCTTACTACAAGCAGCGCAACCGGGTGCTCGGCCTCTAAGGCCGGCACGCCGGACGTATCCGGGGCAGACGGAGCGCGAGCTCCGTCTGCTTCCCTGTATTCGGTCGCCGGGAACGTCCCGCGACCCGATCGGACCGGTCCTTCTCAAGGGTAAGACATGAGCACGGCAACTGACGGCGCCTACGCGGACGCCATGGGCGCAGACGTATATCGACCCGGAACCTCAGTGATCCGCACGCTGGGCTGGATATCCGTCGCGATGGCCTTCGCCTACGTCATCAACAACTTCCTGTGCTTCTGGCTGAACTGGCCGGGCCTCTTCGCCCTGCTGGCCGAGCCGAGGCCCGCCGGCACCGGCCTCGTGCTGTCCCTGGTGCAGACCGCCCTGTTCGCGGCCGGCATCCTGCTCGCCGTGCTCTTCGTCACCCGGTCGCGCTCGCGCACCCTGCGCGCCGACGCGATGACCATGGCCGGCATCGCCAATTTCATCGTGCGCTTCGCGTTCTGGAGCGTCCTGCTGATCGGCCTGCTCGACGCCGTCATCTCGTTCCTGCGGGTCGAGGCGCTCGCCGAGCAGATCTTCGGCGCCGACATGGCGACCGAACTCGGCCGCTCGCGCTTCCGCGGTCCCTATGTGCACGCGCCGATGCTGCTGATTGCGCTGGTGATCGCCGCCCGCAGCCGCTCCCTGGGCTTCCACTGGCTCGCCCTGCTGGTGGTCCTGGCCGAGCTCGGCATCGTGCTCAGCCGGTTCGTGTTCTCCTACGAGCAGGCGTTCCAGGGCGACCTGGTGCGCTTCTGGTACGGCGCCCTGTTCCTGTTCGCCAGCGCCTACACCCTGTTCGAGGACGGTCATGTCCGCGTCGACGTGCTCTATGCCGGCTTCAGCGACAAGACCAAGGGTCTGATCAACGCCGTCGGCGCGATCTTCCTCGGCCTTCTGCTGTGCTGGACGATCATGATCCTGGGCATGTGGAACCAGTCGAGCATCATCAACAGCCCGCTGCTCGCCTACGAGGTCTCGCAGTCCGGCTTCGGCATGTACGTGAAGTACTGGATGGCCGGATTCCTGGCGGTCTTCGCCGTCACCATGTGCGTCCAGTTCACCAGCTGCGCGCTGGAGAGCATCGCCAATTACCGTGAAGAGCCCGGTGCGCGTGAAGTCACGCCGAGTTCCGCCGCCTAACCGGCCCCGATCAACCGACAGGCCGCGGTCTCGGACCCGGACACAGCCAGCCCCGGACTAGGAAAGCCAACACGTCATGGAAGTCCTTTTCGTCGTCATTCTGGTGTTGCTCATGGCCGGGGCCCTCGCCTCCGGCTTCCCGGTAGCCTTCGCGCTGCCGGGCTCGGCAATCATCAGCATCCTGCTCGCGGCCGCCGCCGGCGTGATCGCGACCGGAAGCCCGGACGCCTTCTTCGCCCAGGGCGGGCCGACCAACTGGCTCAGCGCCGGCGTCACCAACTTCCGAGGAATATACTGGGAGGTTGAACGCGACACGCTCATAGCGATCCCGCTCTTCGTGTTCATGGGGATCATGCTGCAGCGCTCGAAGATCGCCGAGGATCTGCTGGTCTCCATGGCCCAGCTCTTCGGGCCGATCCGCGGCGGTCTCGGCATCTCGGTGGTGTTCGTGGGCGCGCTGCTGGCGGCGACGACGGGCATCCTGGGTGCGACGGTCGTGGCCATGGGCCTGATCTCGCTGCCGGCGATGATGCGGAACAACTACGCCAACTGGCTGTCGACCGGCACGATCGCCGCGTCCGGCACCCTGGGGCAGATCATCCCGCCGTCCATCGTGCTGATCATCCTGGCCGACCAGCTCTCCAACGCGGTCGACCAGGCCAGCAGCCTGCGGACCAACCTGTACAAGGCGGCGACCGGCGAATTCTCCATGCCGAGCGAGTTCGCCGTCTCCTCGACCAGCGCCGGCGACATGTTCATGGGCGCACTGATCCCGGGCCTGGTCCTGGTCGGCCTGTACATGCTGTTCATCTTCGTCGTCGCCTTCATCCGCCGCGACATCGCCCCGCCGGTGCCGTTCGAGGGCTCCTACGACCGCCGCTTCGCGGTCCGCGTCACCCTCGCCCTGGTGCCGCCGCTGACCCTGATCTTCGTCGTGCTGGGCTCGATCATCACCGGCATCGCGACCGTGAACCAGGCCGGCGCCATCGGCGCGGTCGGCGCCACCGTGATGGCCGGCTATCGGCTGTACGAGGACAAGGCCCGCACCTACTGGCCGGCCTTCCTGGCCGGTGGTGCCGTGGTCGCTATCCTGATCATCACCAGCGTCTGGCACGTCAACATCCGCGCGATCAACGGCCCGTCCGACCAGCTCGGCGTGACCCTGGCGGTCATCGCCACCGTGGTCTTCCTGATCGGCGTGCTGTGGAGCCTGAAGCGCACCTACACCACCCAGGAGACGCTGCAGGGCGTCATGATGGAGACGGCGAAGACCACCTCGCTGGTGTTCATCATCCTGCTCGGCGCCGCCATGCTGACCTCCGCGTTCCGCGGGTTCGGCGGCGAGGAGTTGGTGAAGGAGTTCCTGCAGGGCATGCCCGGCGGCTTCTGGGCCCAGTTCATCATCGTCATGGCGGTGATCTTCGTCCTCGGCTTCTTCCTCGACTTCATCGAGATCGCCGTGGTCGTGGTGCCGATCGTGGCGCCGATCCTACTGGCCGACCCGTCCGCCAACATCACCGCCGTCTGGCTCGGCGTGATGATCGGCCTGAACATCCAGACCTCGTTCCTAACCCCGCCCTTCGGCTTTGCGCTGTTCTATCTGCGCGGCGTCGCCCCGGCGGCCGTGCGGACCCTGGACATGTACAAGGGCGTGGTGCCGTTCATCACCCTGCAGCTCATCGCGCTGCTGATCGTCGGCGCCAACCCGCCGCTGGTGAACTACCTGCCGACCCGTCTGTCGCTGCTGGGCGAGACCGCCCCGCCGCCGCAAAACCCGCGTCTGCAGTCCTGCATCGAGGACTATGTCCACCAGGCCTTCCAGGAGAACGGCGACGGCATCCGCTCCGCCATCCAGACCGCCAAGGGCTGGGACCTGTCCGGCGTGCCGAAGAGCATCTCCGGCGAGGTGACCCGGGCCGTGAACGGGGCGGAGGGCGCGTTCAAGGCGCTCGCCGACGCCCGTGCGGCCACCGCGGCGATCGACGGCGCGGCGGGCGAGTACGACCCGGTCCGGACCGAGGTCCGGCGGATCGAAGCCGACCTGCGCCGCAACGCCGAGGAGTTGGAGAACGCCCAGCGGCGCGTCGGCCAGCTGCAGCGCCAGGCGCCGGACGATGTCGACGCCATCGAGCGTCTGCAGAACCGGGCCGAGGAGCTGAAAGCCGAGAAGGAAGCCCTCGAAGCCCAGATGCCCGCGAGCTGGGACGCCGCCCATGGCGAGTTCAAGAAGCTGCTGTCGGAGGAGAAGCGGGCCTATCTGACTTACCGCCGCACCGTCGACAACGCCTACGAGCCGATCCAGACCTTCATGCGGGTGCTACGCGGCGCCGATGCCCTGGTCGCGGTCCGCGACGAGGTGCGGGGCCTGGCGGAGACCATCCGCTCCAGCGATCCGGAGAAGGCCATGGAGGATATCCAGGCGATGGAGAGCCGGGTCGGCGACATCGAGGGCGCGGGCGACGTGCGCTCCGCCCTGTCCAAGGCCCGCCGCGAGCTGCGGACCACCAACACCCGCCAGCCGGATGTGGACGCGGCCCTGGCCGAGCATGCCGAGGCCGTGGCCGCCCTGGAGGCCGACATCGCCTGGCGGGTCGCGGCCGCGGAGTCGCTGCTGCCGCAGGTGGAGGCCTACGAGGACGCGATCGACGACACGATCGGCCTGCGCCAGCAGCCGCGCCTGCCGCGCGAGGTCGCCCTCTACGTCGCCTCGTGCAGCTCGAGGCACCGCAACATCTCGCTGAACTTCTGATCGGCGACGGGAGCGGCCCCGCCGCTCCGAGATCTTCGGCCTCACCGGCCAGGCAGATGCCCCGATCGGCTCCGATCGGGGCATTTTGCTGTCCGCCACTGGCAGCCGGTGCGCCCGGCGCCTCAGCGGTCAGCGCTCTCGACGTCCCCCGCCCTTGGAGGCAGGATAGGCGAAAGAACGCGACACCAAGGGGAGGACTGATGGCATCGACATTCGTCGAGGTGGAGGGCTGCGTACTGCATGTCCGCCAGGACGGGCCGGCGGACGGCCCGGCTCTGCTGTTCTCGAACTCGCTCGGCACCGACCTGCGCATCTGGGATGCGGTGGTCGACGCTCTGTCCGACCGCTGGCACTGCATCCGCATGGACAAGCGCGGCCACGGCCTGTCGGCCCTCGGCACGGCGCCGGTCACGATCGAGCGCTATGCCGCCGACGCACTCGCCGTGCTGGACCACCTGGGCGTCGGCCGCGCCGTGATGGTCGGCGTCTCCATCGGCGGAATGATCACCCAGGCGAGCTATGCCGCCCGCCCCGGCGCCTTCGCCGGGCTGATGATGTGCGACACGGCGGCGAAGATCGGCACGGCCGACACCTGGCAGCAGCGCATCGACATGGTGCGGACCGACGGGCTCGCCGCCATGGCCGACACGGTCCTGCAGCGGTGGTTCGCGCCGGCCTTCCATCGCGACCGGCCGGTCGATCTGAACGGCTACCGTCAGATGCTGGTGCGCACCCCGGCCGAAGGCTATGCCGCAGCCTGTGCCGCCCTGCGCGATGCCGACTACACCGCCAAGGCCTCGGCGGTCGGCGTGCCCTGCGTGGTGCTCTGCGGCGCCGATGACGGGGCGACCACGCCCGAGGTCGTCTCGGCCTTCGCCGGCTCCCTGCCCAACGCCCGCTATGTCGAGCTGCCCGATGTCGGCCACCTGCCGAGCATCGAGGCGCCCGGAGCGGTCGTGGCGGAGCTGAAGACCTTGCTGAAGGAGGTGAACCATGGGTGACGCACCGCTGATCACGCCGCGCGACTGGACGGCGCACCCGCCGCTGATCCATCCGGACTACAAGTCGACGGTCAAACGCGGGCCGACCAGGCCGCTGGTGCCGATCCGGCACTCCCTGTCCGAGCTGACCGGCCCGGTCTACGGTCACGAGTCCCTCGCACCGCTGGACAACGATCTGACCCGCAACGGCGCGAAGAATGGCGAGGCCCTGGGCGAGCGCATCGTCGTCACCGGTCGGGTGCTCGACGAGCTGGGCCGGCCGCAGCCGAACGCGCTGATCGAGATCTGGCAGGCCAATGCGGCGGGCCGCTACGTGCATGAGAACGACCAGCACGACGCGCCGCTCGACCCCAACTTCTTCGGTGGCGGACGGACGGTGACCGATGCCGAGGGGCGCTACCGGTTCTACACAATCAAGCCGGGCGCCTATCCCTGGCCGAACCACGCCAATGCCTGGCGGCCGAACCACATCCACCTGTCGCTGTTCGGTCCGACCTTCGCCAGCCGGCTGGTGACCCAGATGTATTTCCCCGGCGACCCGCTGCTGACGCTCGACCCGATCTTCCTCGGCACGCCCCAGGGCGCGCGCGACCGGCTGGTCAGCGACTTCTCCCTCGACGTCACCGAGGAGGGATTCGCCCTCGGCTATGTCTTCGACATCGTGCTGCGCGGCCCGAAGGAAACGCCGATGGAGGCCGGGCGATGAGCGACTGGAAGCAGACCCCGTCCCAGACCGTCGGCCCGTATTTCGCCTATGGCCTGACCGCGCGGCAGTACAACTACCCGCAGACCTCGATCGCCGAGGGCGCGATGGCCGGCGAGGACGTCGAGGGCGAGCGCATCCGGATCGAGGGGCGCGTGCTCGACGGCGACGGCGCGCCGGTGCCCGACGCGATGATCGAGATCTGGCAGGCCGACGCCCAGGGCCGCTTCGCCCATCCGGCCGACCCGCGCGGCTCCAATGCCGGGTTCACCGGCTTCGGGCGCACCGGCACCGGCACGGACCCGAAATGCCGCTTCGTCTTCGACACCATCAAGCCGGGCGCAGCGGCCGAGGGCGAGGCGCCGCATCTGAACGTGATCGTGTTCATGCGCGGGCTGCTGACCCATGTCTACACCCGGATCTACTTCGCCGACGAAGCGGCGGCGAACGCAGCCGACCCGGTGCTGAGCGCGGTGCCGGCGGACCGGCGCGACACCCTGATCGCGACGCGGGAGGGCAACACCTACCAGCTCGACATCCGCATGCAGGGGCCGGACGAGACGGTGTTCTTCGAGGTGTGAGAAGGGCGCGGGCATAGCCTAGACCCCGTCCGTCATCCTGACGCACGTCAGGATCAGCGATGCACCGGCGCCGGAGGCTTGATCCGGATCTGCGTCAGGATGACAGCCGGAACGAAAGAAGCCCCGCCGGTTTCCCGGCGGGGCTTCGCGTTTGGATGCCGAAGCTCGGAGGAGCTTAGGCGGCCGACAGGTTGCCGGCGAAGACCTTGTTGCGGCGCGGGTCCGACTGCAGCTCGTACGAGATCTTCTGGCCCTCGTTCAGGCTGTGCATGCCGGACTGCTCAACGGCGCTGATGTGCACGAACACGTCCGCACCGCCATCGTCCGGCTGAATGAACCCATAACCCTTGGTGGTGTTGAACCACTTAACCGTACCGGTGGCCATAACGTCGCTCCTTTCATATTGACGTTGATTGGTATTCCGTCCGCTGGCTCAGGCGCGCACAGGCGCCGGAGAGCGGAATCCCTTGTCCTTGGCGGCGCGCGGCGTACCGCCGGCGATCCGCGCCACGCCGGCATCGAGAGCCTCGTTGCTCGGGCGCTTCGGGCGGGCGTCGCCGCCGTTGGACTGCTGTTTCTTGGGGCGATTGTCGCCCTTCGACGCCTGCTTGGGGCGGTTTTCACCCTTCGCGGCCTGCTTCTGACGGCCGTCGCCATGACCTTGAGCCGGGCGGCCGGAGCCGTTCGACTGCTTCTGACGACCCTCGCCGCCAGAGCCGGAGGCCTGCTGCGAGCGCCCTTCGCCGGACGGACGGCCAGCGCCACCGCGGCGACGGCTGCGCTTCGCCTTCGGCTTGGCCGATCCGGCAGAACGCGGCTTCGACGCGTCGCGGTCGATCGCCTCGCCGGTGATCAGCGAGCGGCCGATCAGCCGCTCGATATCGCCGAGCAGCTCCATTTCCTCGTCGTCGACCAGCGAGACGGCCACGCCCTCGGCACCGGCCCGCGCGGTGCGGCCGATCCGGTGCACGTAGCTCTCCGGGACGTTGGGCAGTTCGTAGTTCACCACATGGGTCACACCGTCGACATCGATGCCGCGGGCGGCGATGTCGGTGGCCACCAGGATGTTCGACTTGCCGGACTTGAAGGCGTCGAGCGCCCGCTCGCGCTGACCCTGGCTCTTGTCGCCATGGATTGCCTCGCTGGCGAGACCGGCATTGCCCAGGTGACGGGCGACCCGGTCGGCGCCGCGCTTGGTGCGGGTGAACACGATGGCCCGGCCGACGGTGTCGTCGGACAGGATCCTGGCCAGCGCGGTGCGCTTCTCGGCGCGCGGCACCTGCACGACGCTCTGCTGGATCCGCTCGATCGGCGTGGAGGCCGGAGCCACCGCGATCTCGGCCGGATCAGTCAGGAAGTCGTCGGCCAGGGCGCGGATCTGCGTCGGCATGGTCGCCGAGAACAGCACCGTCTGGCGGGTCTTCGGCGTCATCGCCAGGATGCGGCGCACCGCCGGCATGAAGCCGAGGTCCAGCATCTGGTCCGCCTCGTCCAGCACCACCACCGCGGTGTCGGTCAGCTTGATCGCGCCGGTGCCGATATGGTCGAGCAGCCGGCCCGGGGTCGCCACCAGGAAGTCGAGGCCCTGGGCGCAGGCACGGACCTGCGGGCCCGGCTTCGCACCGCCGACCACGACGGTCGAGCGCGGGCGTACGTTCTTGCCATAGGCGCGCACGGCGTCATGGATCTGGGCCGCCAGCTCGCGGGTCGGCGACAGCACCAGGACGCGGGCGCCCTTCGGCTTCGCGGTGCCGCCGATCTCGGCCAGACGGCTGAGCAGCGGCAGGACGAAAGCGGCGGTCTTGCCGGTGCCCGTCTGGGCGATTCCGACGACGTCGCGGCCTTCGAGGACCAGGGGGATGGCTTTGGCTTGGATGGGAGTGGGAGTGTCGTAGCCTTCGGCCGAAACGGCCCGAAGGACGGTCTCGGCCAGGCCGAGGGTCTTGAAGTCGGTCAAATTAGGTCTTTCACTTTATCCGCCCGGCCCTGCCGGATCGGCATTCAAATACTGTAAGCAAGCATGCGCGGAACAGCCGGCCGATGATGCGCCTTCAGACCGAAGGAGCGAGGTGATGGCCTTTCCGCTTAAAACTAAGGGCGTCCATCCGACTGTGCCAACACTGCGGGTTTCCGTCACGTCCACGCTTGGCACCGTCTCTTGCACTGCAAAATGGGGCTTGCCGTCGGGAATGCAAGAAAATTCGTGAAACCCGCACATTCCCGCCATCCCGATCGCGCGGTGCCCGTCGGAAACGCCTTGAAGTTCGGCGCAAATCCGATCCAGGCTCGTGGGGGAGCGGCCGCCGTCCGCGGCGGGTCGCCGTGCCGTGGAACCAGGGAGACTGCCGTATGACCGGCCCCATCCTCATCGCCGATCTCGGGGGCACCCACCTGCGCTTCGCCCTGACCGACGGGGAGACCGCTCAGCACGAGGTGTCGATGGAGGGCGACCGGTTCGCCACCCTGGACGATGCCGTCGCCGCCTATCTCGACGGCCTTGGACAGGAGGATCGACCGGAACGCGCGATCTTCGCCGTGGCCGGGCCGTCGGATGCGCGGACCATGGTCTTCACCAACCGGGACTGGACGGTCCCGGTGGCGCCCCTGCGCAGCCGGTTCGGCCTGCAGCAGCTTGCGGTGGTCAACGATTTCGCCGCCGTCGCCTATGCCCTGCCCCACCTGACGCCGGCCGACACGAGGACGATCGGCGCGGAGCGCACCGCCCGCCCCGGCCCGATGGTCGCCATCGGCCCGGGCACAGGATTGGGTGTCGGGCTCGTCGTGCCGGACCGCGGCGGCATCAGGGTCATCCCCGGCGAGGGCGGCCACGCCACCCTGGCCGCCCAGAACGGGCTGGAAGACCGGGTCATCGGCTACCTGCGCAACCTGCACGGCCATGTGTCGGCCGAGCGCGCCCTGTCCGGCGTCGGTCTCGCCGATCTGCATGACGCGGTCTGCGCGGTGGAGGATCTGCCGGCCCGTCGGCTCGACGCCGCCACCGTCGTCGCCGAGGCGGCGACCGATCCCGGCTGCCGCGAGGCCGTCGGCCTGTTCACCGATTTCCTCGCCACCGTCTCGGGCGACCTGGCGCTCACCGCCGGGGCTGCCGGCGGCGTGTTCATCGCCGGCGGCATGGTGCCGAAGCTCGGCGACCTGTTCGACGGCGGCCGGTTCCGCCGACGCTTCACCGCCAAGGGGCGGCTGGCCGGCTATCTCGACCCGATCCCGGTGCGCCTGATCACCCATCCCCAGCCGGCCCTGCTCGGCCTCAGCCGGTCGGCCACGGACATCCTGACGACCGATCTGGACACTTCTGTCTAGACACTGGTCGCGATGGCCGATTAGCCTTCCCCGGTCTGCCACCAGGCCGGGAGGGTCAGCCCATGAAATCCCAGTATCGCGCGGTGATCATCGGTGGCGGCGTGGTCGGCGCCAGCGTGCTGTACCACCTGACCAAGTTCGGCTGGACCGACATCGCTCTGATCGAGCGTGCGGAGCTGACAGCCGGTTCCACCTGGCACGCGGCGGCGGGCTTCCACCCGCTGAACGCCGACCCGAACATCGCCGCCCTGCAGGCCTACACGATCAAGCTCTACAAGGAGATCGAGGAGGAGAGCGGCCAGGCCGTCGGCGTGCACATGACCGGCGGGGTCAGCATCGCCTCCAAGCCGGAGCGCTGGGAGTGGCTGAAATCCGCCTGGGCGGTGTTCCAGACCATGGGCGTGGAGGAGGCCCGCCTGCTGACGCCGGAGGAGATCCGCGCGCTCAACCCGATCGCCGACCTGTCCGACGTGATCGGCGGCCTCTACGACCCGCATGAGGGCCATCTCGACCCCTACGGCACCACCCACGCCTATGCCGGGGCGGCGAAGAAGCGCGGCGCCGACGTGATCCTGCGCAACCGGGTGATCGAGCTTAATCCGCGGGCGGAAGGCGGCTGGGACGTGGTGACCGAGCAGGGCACCATTATCGCCGAGCACGTGGTCAACGCCGCCGGCCTATGGGCCAAGCAGGTCGGGCTGATGGCCGGGGTCGATCTGCCGGTAACGCCGATGGAGCACCACTATCTCGTCACCGAGCCGATCCCCGAGCTGGAGGGCCGGGAGCGCGAGATGTGCATGCTCACCGACCTGGAGGGCTTCACCTATTCCCGCCAGGAGCGCGGCGGCCTGCTGGTCGGGGTCTACGAGCTGACGCCGAAGCACTGGAACATGGAGGGTGCGCCCTGGGACTACGGCATCGAGCTGATCCCGGAGGATATCGACCGGATCGCCCCGGAACTGGCCAAGGGGTTCGAGCGCTATCCGGTGCTGAACGACACCGGCATCCGCAAATGGGTCAACGGCGCCTTCACCTTCGCGCCGGACGGCAACCCGCTGGTCGGTCCGGTGCCCGGGGTGCCGAACTACTGGCTCGCCTGCGGGGTGATGGCCGGGTTCAGCCAGGGCGGCGGCGTCGGCAAGTCCCTGGCCGAATGGATGATCCATGGCGAGCCGGAGGCCGACGTCTTCGGCATGGACATCGCCCGCTTCGGCAAATGGGCCTCCAACCGCGAATACCTGCGCCAGACCACGGGACAGTTCTACTCGCGCCGCTTCGTCATGGCGTATCCCAACGAGCAGCTTCCGGCCGGCCGCCCCCTGCGGGTGTCGCCGAGCCACGACGCCCATACCGCCGCGAACGCCCGCTTCGGGGTGAGCTGGGGGCTGGAGGTGCCGCTGTTCTTCGCCCCGTCGGCGGAGTTCGAGGAGACACCGACCCTGAAGCGCTCCAACGCCTTCGACATCGTCGCCGCCGAAACCAGGGCGGTGCGCGAGGGGGTAGGGCTGCTCGATACCTCCGGCTACTCGCGCTACGAGATCGGCGGGCCGGGGGCGGCCAGGTGGCTGGACCGGATGCTGGCCTGCACCCTGCCGGCGGTGGGTCGGGCGAAGCTGGCACCGATGCTGTCGCCGAAAGGACGGCTGCGCGGCGACCTCACCGTGTTCAATTGGGACGGCGAGACCTTCTGGCTCATGGGCTCCTACTACCTGCGCCAGTGGCACATGCGTTGGTTCGACAGCCATGCCGAGACCGGGGTCACCGTGCGCGACATCTCAGACGCCTGGACCGGCTGGCTGGTCTCCGGCCCGAACGCCCGAACGCTGATGGAACGGGTGGTGGTGAACGACAGCGTGGCCGCCGGCGACTTCCGCTTCATGGCCTGCCGCGACGTGGATATCGGCCTGACCCGGGCCAAGGTCGGACGGCTCTCGGTGCTGGGGGAGTTGGGCTACGAGATCAACGTGCCGGCCCCGGAGCATCGGATGCTGCGCGACGCCCTGATCGCCGCCGGCGAGGGGCTGGGACTGGCCCCGGTCGGCGGGTATGCCGCCAACGCCATGCGGCTGGAGAAGAGCTACGGCGTGTGGTCGACCGAGTTCACCCAGGCCTATACGCCAGGGATGACCGGGCTCGACCGATGGATCGCCTTCGACAAGCCGGATTTCATCGGCCGCGAGGCGGCGCTGAAGGAGAAGGAGGCGGGAGTGCCGACGCAGCGGCTGGTGACACTGGCGGTGGACGCGGATGGGGCGGATGCGCGCGGGTTCGAGCCGGTCTGGGTCGACGGCACGCGGGTCGGGTTCGTGACCTCGGGCGGGTATGGGCATTCGGTCGGCAAGAGTCTCGCCATGGCGCTGGTGGACAGTGAAGTGGCGGTCGA
The DNA here is from genome assembly GCA_965228445.1 of Candidatus Endolissoclinum sp. Lineage (GTDB taxonomy): Bacteria > Pseudomonadota > Alphaproteobacteria > Thalassobaculales > Thalassobaculaceae > Thalassobaculum. The sequence goes on from OZ245813.1 coordinate 2,373,971, forward strand.
AGGGACGGCGGTGGATGTCCACGTGGTCGGCGTGAAGCGCCCGGCGCGGGTGATCGCCGACAGCCCGTACGACCCGACCGGCGCCCGGCTGCGGGGGTGAGCGGGATGGGTTCCGTCACGCCGATGGCTGGATCCCGGACTGAATTCGGGAAATGGTTGGAGTTCAAACATCTTCCCTCTCTCCCCGGATTTAGTCCGGGGCCCAGGGTTCAGCGTGTCGGGACGTCGCCGAGCAGCCCCCGCGGTCCGAGCATCACGCCGGTGCGCTCCATCACGTCGACGTCTCGGTCCCGGCGCGAGGCCGGGAAGACGTTCGTGTCTGGAATTTCTCCCGTCTCCCCGGTCTTGAGCCGGGATGCAGGCATGCGGATCGCCGGATCCCAGAACCCGAAGCACCGATGAAAGGATCGGGCCCATGACCAGAACCGCAGATGCCGTCATCATCGGGGCCGGGGTGATCGGCGCCGCGGTCGCCTTCGAACTGGCGAAAAGGGGATGGAAGACCCTGACCGTCGACCGCAACGCCCAGGCCGGGCACGGCTCCACAAGCGGGTCCTGCGCCATCATCCGCACCTACTACTCCACCCTCGACGGCACCGCCTTCGCCTGGGAGGGCTACCACTACTGGCGCGACTGGGCCGACTACCTGGAGGTGCGACCGGACGCCCTCGCCCGGTTCCGGGAATGCGGCGCCCTGGTGATGAAGACCCAGGGCAATGACTTCATGGCCCGCCACATGGAGAATGCCGACACCCTGGCGGTGCCCTACGAGGAGTGGAGCCCGGCGCAGATCCAGGCCCGCCTACCCGGCACCAGCATGGCGCAGTTCCATCCGGCCAAATCCGGCAGCGATCCGGAGTTCGGCCAACCGACCGGCGGCGACCTGCGCGGTGCGGTGTTCTGGCCCAGGGCCGGCTACGTGACCGACCCCGCTCTGGCCGCCCAGAACCTCGCCGACGCCGCCAAGGCCAAGGGGGCCGATTTCCTCTACGCCGCCACGGTGACGGAGATCCTGCAGCAGGACGGCAAGACCACCGGCGTGCGCCTGGCCGACGGCGCGGAGATCCACGCTCCGATGGTCATCAACGTCGCCGGCCCCGCCTCCTCCCGGATCAACGCGCTGGCGGGTGTCACCGGGGAGATGACCCTCTCGACCCGCGCCCTGCGCCAGGAGGTGGTCCACGTCCCCGCCCCCGCCGGGCTCGATTTCGAGCGCGACGGCATGGTGCTCTCGGACAGCGACATCGCCGTCTACTGCCGCCCGGAGCACGGCAACAACATCCTGATCGGCAGCGAGGATCCGCCCTGCGACGCGCATGTCTGGGTCGCGGACGACACCGACTACGACCGGGAGTTCTCCGAACAGTGGCGCGTCCAGGCCCTGCGCTACGCCCAGCGCCTGCCGAGCCTCGGCATCCCGAGCCGGATGAAGGGCGTGGTCGATCTCTACGACGTGACCGAGGACTGGATCCCGATCTACGACAAGACCTCGCTCGGCGGCTACTACATGGCCTGCGGCACCAGCGGCAACCAGTTCAAGAACGCGCCGGTGGCCGGAAAAATGATGGCGGCCCTTGTCGAATACGGCGCGGACGGACACGATCACGACACCGCCCCGCTCTCCTTCCGCCTGCCCTATCTCAGCCGTGACATCGATGTCGGCTTCTATTCCCGCAAGCGCAGCATCAACCAGGAGAGCAGCTTCTCGGTCCTGGGATGAGGAATTCGCCGTGAACGATGCCGGCCCATCAGCCAACGCCCGCCTGACCCACACCAAGGCGACACGGGAGGACTGGATCCGAGCGGCCCTGGAGACCCTGATCAGCGACGGGGTGGACAGCGTGAAAGTGCTGACCCTGGCCGACAGGCTCGGCGTCTCGCGCTCCAGCTTCTACTGGTATTTCCGCAACCGCGACCGGCTGCTGGATGCCCTGCTGGCGCACTGGCAGGACACCAACACCCGCGCCGTGGTCGAACAGGCGGCCCTGCCCTCGACCTCCATCGTGCACGGGGTGACCCATATCTTCCGCTGCTGGGTCGACGAGCGGCTGTTCGACCCGCGCCTGGACTTCGCCGTGCGCGACTGGGCCCGGCGGTCGGAGGCGGTGCGCGCCGAACTGGACCGGGCCGACGAAACGCGGGTGGCCGCCATCGCCGAGCTGTTCCGCCGGCACGGCTGGGCCGAGGGCGAGGCCTTCGTGCGCGCCCGGGTCCTGTACTTCATGCAGATCGGCTACTACGCCCTCGACCTGGGCGAGACCCTGGAGGAGCGCAAGGCCCAGACGGCCCACTACCTGAAGACCTTCACCGGCCAGGACCCGACGCCCGACGAACTCGACCCGTACATGGCCTGGATGGACCAGATGGCCGCCCGGTCCGGAGCGACCCGCCCTACCGGATGATCTTCCAGTAGGTGTCCTTCTTGGTCACCTTGCCGTCCTTGAATTCCCAAAGGTCGCAGCCGAGATAGGCGAAGGGCTCGCCGCCCTGCGGGGTGCCCTTGACCACCCATTCGGAGATCGCCTTGCTGTCGTCGACGATCCAGTGGCGGATGTCCTCCCAGCGCATGTCCGGGATCTGGCTGTAGCGGTCGCTCAGCACCTGGCCGATCTCCGCCTTGCCGTGACAGACGCGCCCCTCCGGCGGGGTCGGGCCGCTGGCCATCACCCAGACACAGTCCTCCACGAAATGCGACAGGATCCCGTCGACGTCGTGGCGGTTGAACCCGTCCTGGATCTCGTCCAGCAGCGCGATGGTGATCAGTCCGGCCATGGGCCCGTCTCCTCCGGTTGGGGGTCGATGCGATGCGGTCAGCGGTTTCCGATCTCGTTCATGTCGAACGGGGTGGTCTGGTAGATCTCATTGATCCAGTTGCAGAACAGCAGATAGGCTTGGCTGCGCCAGCGGTTCTCCGGCGGCAGGGACGGATCGTTGTTCGGGAAGTAGTCGTGCGGCACGTCGATCCGCTTGCCGCCCTCCACGTCGCGGAAATACTCCTCGCCCAGGGAGAGCGAGTCGTATTCGATGTGGTTGAACATGTGCAGCGACCGGCATTTCGGGTCGTCCAGCAGGCACAGGCCCGTGTCCTTGGACTCCACCAGCACCTCCATCCCGCTATCCGCCGGAATGTCCTCGGAGCGGACCTCGGTCCAGCGCGACACCGGGATCACGAAATTGTCGGAGAAGCCACGCAGGTAGCGCGAGGTGCTGTCGAGCGCCTGATGCCGGAACACGCCGAAGGCCTTCTTCGGCAGGTCGTATTTCGGCATGCCGTGGAAATGGTGGACGGCGGCCTGCGCACCCCAGCAGATGTTGAGGCAGCCATGCACGTTGGTCTGGGTCCAGTCGAAGATGCGGCGCAGCTCGTCCCAGTAGGTGACCTCCTCGTATTCCAGCTGTTCGATCGGCGCGCCGGTGATGATGAAGCCGTCGAACCGCTGATCCTGGATGTCCTCCCAGTTCTGATAGAACGAGATGATGTGGTCGCTGGAGGTGTTGCGGGCGACGTGGTTGGTGATCTTCACCAGGCTCAACTCGACCTGCAACGGCGTAGCACCCAGCAGCCGGGCGAACTGGGTCTCCGTGCGGATCTTGTTCGGCATCAGGTTCAGCAGGCCGATCCGCATCGGGCGGATGTCCTGGCGGATGGCGGTGGTCTCGTCCATCACCGCCACACCCTCAGCCTCGAGCTGGGCCCGGGCAGGCAGGTCGTCGGGGATCTTGATCGGCATCAGCGGCCCCCGCTCTCAGCGAGGGCCGACGCAGTCGATGACGATTGGGTCAATGTCTAACTCCGTTCCACATTGCGGCCGCGGGCCGGGACACCGAATTCGCGGTGACAGATCTCGGCGAGCCGGGCCATTCCTTCCCTGATCGTCTCCGCCGAGGGATGGGCGAAGCAGATGCGGATGCGACGCTTACCGGATTCCGGATCGGCCGACCACTCCGCACCGGGGTTTACCGCAACTCCCTCGGCCGCCGCCACCTGGGCGAGACGGGTGGTGTCGACCTCCGCCGGCAGGGTCACCCACAGGAAGATGCCTCCGGTCGGCCGTGTGAACTCCGCCGCCGTGCCGAATTCCGCCTCCAGCGCCTCCACAAGGGCGTCGGCCTTGCCCTTCAGAATCGTGTTCAGCGACCCGACATGGGCGTCGAAATCCTTGGCGAACTCGGCAAGCAGAAGCTGTTCGACCGCCCCGGTGCCGCCGTCCGACTTCTGCGCCAGGATCCGGCTCAGCACCGGCCAGTCGGCGACCACATAGCCGACGCGAAGCGCGGGGGCGATCGACTTGGAGAAGGAGCCGCAATAGACCACCCGGCCGCTGTCATCGAGCGCCCGGATCGCCGGCGGTCGCTTGTCGGCATAGGGGCCGTCGAAGATCAGGTCGCAGTAGCAGTCGTCCTCGAAGATCGCGATGCCGTGCTGCTCGGCCAGCGTCAGCATCTCGCGGCGGCGCTCCAGCGACAGCACGGTGCCGGTCGGGTTCTGCACCGTGGGGATGGTGTAGATGAACTTCACCCGCTTGCCGGCCGCCTTGAGGCGGTCGAGCGTCTGCGCCAGCGCGTCCATGCGCATGCCGTCATCGTCGACCGGCACGCCGACCCAGTCGACGCCGAGCTTCTTCAGCTTGGTCATCGCCCCGCCGTAGCAGGCCTCTTCGATGATCACCGTGTCGCCCGGTTCCAGGAACGCGTTGTTCACCAGATCCATCGCCTGCAGCGAGCCGCCGGTGATCAGCACCTCGTCCGGGTCGGTCTTCATCCCGGCCCGACGTTCCAGGATCTTGGCCACCGCCTCGCGCAGGGGGCGGTAGCCTTGCGGGCCGCTCTGCATCCCGTAGGTGGCGAGGGTGTTGCCCTCGCGCAGCAGGGCACGGCTGACCGCGTCGGCCAGGACCTGCACCGGGATGCTGTCGCCGTCATTGTGACCGCCGACGAAGTTGTATTTCGGAAAGCCGCCGAACTTGCCGGCAGCGGGGGGCAGCTTGGGATTGAGCAGCGGGGCGAAATCGAAAGGCATCGGGTTTCCTCCGGGAGGGTCTCTTCGGACCGTTTCTTGATTGGTCGGCGATCTGTCTATTTGTTGGCGAAACTGCCGCCGCGCGAGCCCATGCCGCCGTCCACGGTGACGACCTGGCCGGTGAAGTAGCTCGCCCGGTCGCTGACCAGGAAGGCGACGGTATCGGCCACCTCGGGCACGGTGGCGGCGCGCTGGATCGGCATGCCCGCCATGTAGCTCTTCCAGTTGTCCTCGCTGCCGCCGTCCTGCACGGCGCGGGTCTTCAGCAGCCCGATCAGGCGCTCGGTCTGCACCGGGCCGGGGCTGACGGCGAAGACGCGCACGCCGTATTCCAGGCTGACCCCGCCGACCGCCTTGGTGAAGGCGTTGAGGCCGGCATTGCCGGTGGTGCCGGCGACGTAGCTGAAATCCGTCTTGTCGGCGGCGAGACCGGTGACGTTGCAGATCACCCCGTGGCCGCGCTGCTTCATGGCGGCGAAGAACTTCCGGGTCATGTTGATGTAGCCGAAGACCTTGAGCTCCCAGGCGTCGCGCCAGCGCTCCTCCACCATGGCCTCGATATCGCCGGCCGGGATGGCGCCGGCATTGTTCACCAGGATGTCCGGGATGCCGGCGGCGGCGAGCTCGTCGATCACGCCGGAGGCGGTGATGTCGCAGGCATGGACCGCGACGGTCACCCCGTAGGCGTCACGCAATTCGGCGGCGGCCGTCTCCAGCATGTCGCCGGACCGCGCCGCCAGGCGCAGGTTGCAGCCCTCCGCCGCCAGGCTTTCGGCCACGCCGCGGCCGATTCCCTTCGACGCCCCGGTGATCAGCGCGGTCTTTCCCTTTACGCCCAGATCCATGTCCGTTTCCCGTTCGGATTGTTCATTTGTTGGCCGGCAAGAATGGCAAAGCGCGACGCCCCTGATAAGCGCCTATCCGTGGCGGGCCTCTTCCCTGTCAGGACCCGGCCGCAAGGCGACGGTATTGCGGCGGCCGGCGCCATCATGCAGACCTGTTTTCGCGTCCAACTCCGCCACCGCCAGCCCACCCGGACGAAAGGCCCGACATGCGCCGCCTCCTGCTATCGCTTCTTGCCGCCCAGGCGCTCCTCGCCACGCCGGCTCTCGCCGAGGGCCGGATCGTGTGCACCCTGATCGAGGAGCGGGCCGGGCCGGCGGCGGACGCTCCGCGCGTTCTGGTGCAGGAAGGGGACTGCGATCTGCGCTACTCCCCCGCCTCCACCTTCAAGATCGCCATCAGCCTGATGGGGTTCGATGCCGGCATCCTGACCTCCCCCAGTGCGCCGGAGCTGCCGTATCGCGACGGGTATGTCGACTGGCGCGAGGCCTGGAAACAGCCGGCGGATCCGGCCCGGTGGATGACGGAATCGGTGGTCTGGTACTCGCAGCAGGTCACCGCGCGGCTGGGACCGGAGCGGTTCGCCGACTATGTCGACGCCTTCGACTACGGCAACCGCAACCTCTCCGGCATGCAGGGCGAGGGCAGTGGGCTGACCACGGCCTGGCTCAGCTCCTCCCTGGCGATCTCCGGGGCCGAGCAGGTGGCATTTCTGCAGCGTATGCTCGCCGGCGAGCTGCCGGTCTCCGAGGCGGCGGTGAGCCAGACCGCGGAAATCCTGGACTACGGGAGGCGGCCGGGCGGTTGGCATGTCCGCGGCAAGACCGGGTCCGGACTTCCCAGGGAGAAGAACGGCAGCCTGATGTGGGGCCAGCCCTTCGGCTGGTTCGTCGGCTGGGCCGAGCGCGACGGCCGCACCGTCGTGTTCGCCCGGCTGGTGCAGGAGACCGACAAGCCGGACCGCCCGTCGGGACCGAAGACGCGGGACGCCCTGTTCGCCGAGTATTTCGATCGGGCCGACGGGATGCCGGAGTGAGGGGCGGCCCAGCTCACATTCACCTCTTCACACTCCCCGCAACAAGTCCGGGGAGTGAGGAAGAAAGGGATGAGGCGGAAACAGCCCCCTAGCGCCGCTTCTCCGCGTAGTTCCTGGAGAAATTGTCAACCAGCTCCACCGTCAGCGTGCCGATCGCCCGGTCGAGCACGTGGCGGGAGACCAGCAGCCGTTCCTGATCGTACAGGCTGGTCACGCGGAAGCTGCGGTCCTCGGAGACGTCGAAGGAACTCACCCGCACCTGGAGCACGCCGACGCAGGCGAGCCCCTTGCGATAGCGGCCCGTCGCCGACGGGTGGCCGATGGCATAGAGCACGAGACTGACCGGCGCCTCGTCCTCCACGGTGATGCCGTACTGCGTCAGCGTGCGGGCGATATGGCTGACCGTGCCGTCGCGATCCTCCCAGCAGCCGCCGCTGACGTTGTCCTCCACCGCGATCGAGAGCGAGAGCTTGTCCTTCGGACCGCCGAACCACAGAAAGTCCGCGGCCGAGACCCGCCCGGCGGAAGCGATCGCCAGAAGCGGCACCGCGCCCAGGAGCATCGCCGCCAGAATGTGACACATGCGCATGCCGTCAGGTCCTTCCCCGCCGGTTGCCCTGTCCTCCCGTCACCCTGACCCGAAGTGTACCCGACGTGCGGCCCACCCTCCAGACGCGGCGGCGCCCCGATCAGAACTTGCCGAATTTCAGATAGGCCTGTTCCGGATCCATCCCGTCGAGGATCGCCTTGCGCATGTCGCCCTCGGTGGAGACCACCTTCTCGGTCTCGGCCACCACCTCCTCGGCGATCTCGCCCGGGATGATCACCACCCCGTCCCGGTCGCCGATCAGCCAGTCGCCCGAGCGGATGGTCACCGTGCCGATGGTGATCGGTTCACCCAGCGCGTCGTAGGTCCAGCGTTCGACGATATCGGCCGGGGTGTTCAGCTCGCAGAACACCGGGAAGCCCATGTCGAGGATGAAGTCGGTGTCCCGGCAATGGCCGTCCACCACATAACCGCGGGTGCCCTTCACCGTCAGCGCCTGAGCCGACAGCTCGCCCATCAGCGCCACCGCCTTGGTGTTCGGCTGGCACACCAGCACCTTGCCGCCCGGCACCCGCGACAGCACGCGGGACCAGCGTAGCAAGGTCTCGTGCCGGCTCAGGGTCTGATCGATATGGCCGGAAATGGTGTAGATCTCGCCGGCCACCCGCTTGGTCGGGTCGAGCGCCCGCACGCTGGGCGGCAGCACCTGGTTTCCGTAGCCCATCGCCCGCAGCACGTCATGCACGGCGCTGGCGTAGCAGCCGAGCAGCCGATCGGCGAGATCCGCCATCTTCCTCTCCCTCGCACAGGCGGCTTTCGGTCCGCCATTGGTTGTCTTTAGAGTAGCCGCGTCGAACAACGCGAACAGGAGTGTGGCGCATGGAGTCGAGCGACGTCAAAACCGCGGAGGACGTGCTGGCGCTGGTGGACGAACGGGCGCTGACCCACGTGAAGGTCGGCGTGTTCGACATCGACGGCATCTTCCGCGCGAAATGGATGGCGCGCGACAAGTTCGCCAGCGCGTTGAAGGGCGGCTTCGGCTTCTGCGACGTGGTGCTGGGCTGGGACAGCAACGACCAGCTCTACGAGGACCCGGCGGTGGACGTCACCGGCTGGCATACCGGCTATCCGGACGCCGAGGTGCGCCTGCTGCCGGACACCGCCCGCGACGTAGCCTTCGAGCCCGACATGGTGATGGTGCTGGGCGAGTTCGCCGGCAAGTGGGAGGCGGTCTGCCCGCGCGGCACCCTGCGCCGGGTGCTGAAGAAAGCCGACGACATGGGCTTCGCGGTCAAGGCGGCGGCGGAGTACGAGTTCTTCCTGTTCGACGAGACGCCCCATTCGGTGCGCGAGAAGGGCTACCGGGACCTGAAGCCGCTGACCCCCGGCTTCTTCGGCTATTCCGGCATCCGCTCGTCGGTGCATGCCGACCTGCACCTGATGTTCCTGGAGATGTGCGAGCTGATGGACTTCCCGGTGGAGGGGCTGCACACCGAGACCGGGCCGGGGGTGATGGAGGCGGCGATCAAGGTGGACGACGCCCTGGTGGCCGCCGACCGGGCCGCCCTGTTCAAGACCTTCACCAAGGTGTTCTTCCAGCGCCACGACATCATGGCCAGCTTCATGGCCAAGTGGTCGATGGACTATCCGGGCCAGTCCGGCCACATCCACACCTCGCTGACGACCAAGGACGGCAAGCCGGTCTTCCACGACCCCAAGGGGGCGCACAGCATGTCCGACACCATGCGCTGGTTCGTCGGCGGCCAACAGGCGCTGATGCCGGAGCTGCTGTCGATGACCGCGTCGACGGTGAACTCCTACACCCGCCTGATCCCCGGATTCTGGGCGCCGACCCACGCCAACTGGGCGGCCGACAACCGCACCACCTCGCTGCGGGTGATCGAGGGCTCGGCGAAGTCGCAGCGCGTCGAGTACCGGGTGGCGGCGGCCGACGCGAACCCGTATCTGGCGATGGCGGCGGCGATCGGCTCCGGGCTGTGGGGCATCGAGAACAAGGTCGAGCCGGGCGAGGGTGTGGTCGGCAATGCCTATGCCAAGAAGTTCCCGGCGAAATCCGCCCTGCCCGGCTCGCTCGGCGAGGCGGCGGCGCGGCTGAAACGCTCGAAGGCGGCGCGGGAGCTGTTCGGCGACGGTTTCGTAGACCACTTCTCCGCCAGCCGGTTGTGGGAGGAACGCGAGTACCGGCGCCACGTGACCGACTGGGAGCTGGCGCGGTATTTCGAGATCATCTGATCCGGGGCTGTTCTGGGTGGGGTCGAGAACGCCCTTCGACACGCGCCCTGCGGGCGCTGCTCAGGGTGAGGTCGGAGTATTGGGAAATGACCTAACCCTGACTCTCTGGCTTAACCCCAGCTCTCTGACCTCGCCCTGGCTCTCTAACCTAACCCCAACTCTCTGACCTCGCCCTGTCTCTCTCTCTCAGACCTCACCCTGAGCAGGCCCCCGGACGTCAGTCCGGGGGTCGTGTCGAAGGGCGGTCCAGTGCACTTACCCCAGCGCCTTCATCAGCCGCTTGGCGAAGCCGTCCAGGGAGGCCTTGTCGATCCAGCGCAGGACGCAGACCAGGTCCAGCTGCGGATCGATCCAGATCACATTGGAGCCCACGCCCATGGCGAAGTAGCTGGTCCGCGGCGCGCTCGGCACGTGGCGGCCGTCGCCGTTCAGCCACCAGAGATATCCGTAGCTCGGGTTGAGTTCGCACGGCGTGGTGCAGGCGTCGATCCAGTCCGGCGAGATCAGCGGCACCCCGCCCCACATGCCGCGGCGCTGCATCAGCAGGCCGACCCGGGCGTGGTCGCGGGCGGAGATGAACAGCCCACCGCCCCAATGGGCGCCGCCGGAGACCGACTGCATGGGCTGGCCGTCGACCTCGACCCAGGAGTTGATGTAGCCGTTCCAGCTCCAGGTGTCCGACGCGCCGATCGGATCCATGATCCGGGTCTTCAGCACCTTCGGCAGCGGCTTCTTGTGGACCCGCAGCAGCGACAGGGACAGGCGGTTCACCCGCACGTCGTTGTATTCCCAGAACCCGCCGGGTGCCGCGAGATCCCGGTGGGTGCCCTTCTTCGACGGGGTGCCCGGCGGCAGGGAGAGGTCGCGGTTGCGGTCCACCAGGTCGGGCTTGGAGAACAGGGTGCCCTCCCACTCGGACGTGTTCTGCAGGAAGTGCTTCCAGGTGCAGGACTTGTTCTGGGCGGCGTCGAAGCCGCCGTCGTCGACCAGCGCGCCGACCGGGTCGTTCACGTCGCCGATCAGCCCGTCATCGACCGCCAGGCCGGCCATGATCGAGAGGTAGGACTTGGTGACCGAGAAGGTGATGTCGGCCCGGTCGGTCGGCCCCCATTCGGCCAGGATCTTGCCGCCCTTCAGCACCAGACCGCCGGCCGGGCCGCGCGGGGCCGTCGGGCCGATGATGTCGCCCAGCGGCGGCGGCTCGGAGAAGTGTCCGCCCTCCAGCGCCTTGGCGATATCGCGGTTCATCTTCGACTCGTGGTCGATGGCGAAGGTCACGGCCTCCTGCAGCGCAGCCGCATCGGCCCCCGCCTCGGCAGGCTCGATCCGGGCCCAGTCGTCGCCGGCACCCGGCACGTAGTCGGTCATGCGATCTCTCCCAATGGGTTCGGCGGCGATGCTAGCGATCTTTCCCGCCGCGCCAAGCCATGGAATTGGGACGAACGTTGGAATGGGAGGTGTGTCTGGGCCAAGCTTATCTCCCTCATCGTCTCCCCGGCCCTGAGCCGGGGCCCAGGGCGACGCTCGCTGAGACGCCGACGTCGTTTCGTCAGCGCTCCAGCAGGTCGACGGCTGGATCCCGGGTCAATCCCGGATTTAATCCGGGACGGGAAGACGGGAAAGGGAAGGGCCTACCGCGTCTCCGCCAGGTAGGAGACCGCCGCGGCGACGCCGCCCTCGCCGTGGGGGATGCCCTGGCGCTTTAGCTGCATCTCAACCGTGGCGAGGCAGCCCAGGATCATCGGCTCGTTCAGGTCGCCCAGATGGCCGATGCGGAACACCTTGCCGGACAGGCGCGACAGCCCGCCGCCCAGTGCCACGTTGCTCTCCGACAGCACCTTGCCGCGGAAGGCGTCGGCATCGAATCCGTCGGGCATGCGCACCGCGGTCACCGAGTTCGACAGCGCCTCCTCGTCGCGGCCGTAGAGGCTCGGCCCGTTGCCACGGCCCCAGGCCTTCACCGCCCGCCGGGTCGCCTCGCCGAGACGGGCATGGCGCGCGAAGACATGGTCCAGCCCCTCCTCCAGCAGCATCTTCAGCCCTTCGCGCATGGCGAAGAACAGGTGGCTCGGGGCCGTGCCGGCGAACCGCAGCCGGCCGTTCTCCAACGCCTTGATGCCGTCCCAGTCGAAATACTTGCGCGGAAGACGGGCGGTCGCGGTCGCCGCCATCGCCTTTTCGCTGACGCCGGAAATACCGAGGCCGACCGGCAGCATCAGCCCCTTCTGCGAGCCCGCCACGGCGACATCCACCCCCCACTCGTCCATGCGGAAATCCATGGAGGCGAGCGAGGAGATGGTGTCGACCATGAACAGGGCCGGATGGCCCGACGCCCTGATGGCCTTGCCGATCGCTTCGACGTCGTGGGTGAGCCCGGTGGAGGTCTCGTTATGGACGACGCAGACCGCCTTGATCGCATGGTCCTTGTCGTCGGCGAGGGCCTCGGCGACCCGGTCGGGGTCGAAGGCCCGGTCCCAGTCGTTGGCCAGCGTGACCACCTTGAGCCCCATGGCTTCGGCCATCTCGCCCCAGGATTCCGAGAACCGGCCGGTCTCGCACATCAGGATCGTGTCGCCCGGCGAGCAGGTGTTGGTCATCGCCGCTTCCCACGAGCCGTGGCCCGAGGCGGCATAGACCATGATCTCGCCCTCGGTCTTCAGGATCTTCGCCAGATTGGCCTTGCATTCGACCTGCACGTCCCAGAATTCCGGGGTCATGAAGTCGAGCGCGGGCCGGTGCATCGCCTGAAGCACCCGGTCCGGGATGTTGGTCGGACCGGGGATGTTGAGAAACTGTCGGCCGGGCTGTCGGGACATGCGTCTACTCCGCTGTTATTCCACGCCTTTATTCCACGCCTTCGACGAGGATCGCATTGGCCACGCTGCAGGACTGGCGCAGGTCCTTGGGGCCCTTGTATTCCTCGCTGTGGTACCAGGCCTTGGCCTGCTCGTAGCTCGGGAACTTCAGGGCGACCATGCGGCCAAGGGGCTCGGCCCCTTCCAGCTTCTCGAACTTGCCGCCGCGGACCAGATACTCGCCGCCATACTGCGCGATGGTGGCCGGCACCTGGGCGCGATAGGCCTCGAACGTCTCCTGGTCCTTCACATCGACCTGAACGATCACGTATCCGAAAGCCATGTCCTGTTCCTCCTCGCTTGGTGTGATGTTGGCGCATTCGCGGTCGTCGCGCGCGCAAGACAATCTCATAGACCCATGAGCTGGATTTGTCCGTAGCCCAGGCGCGCATGCTATCGTCGCGGGAGGGAAATCGGGTGACGGCAAGGATCGAGGGAGACGCGGCATAGGACGAGGTCATCCGAGACCGGCACAGGGATGCTCCGACCAGCCAACCGTTACTCTGCGACGCCCCTGCCCCCTACTCTGCAACGCCCTCACCCATACTCTCTATAACCTCACCCTGAGCAGCCCTTTCCCGACGGGAAAGGGCGTGTCGAAGGGCGGCACGCGCTCGTCCTTCGACACGTCGATGCGCTCCTGCTCAGGACGACGAGGTGCTGTCTTTAGGACTGTGTGCGCGCGGTGATCGGCCTACTCGCTCACCAGGTTCGCCGCCAGGAAATCCCGGAATGCGTCCCAGGACTGGGTGTCCGCCACTTCGCGGTAGCGGTCGCTGTCGAATACCGTGAAGGCGTGCGGGGCGCCGGAATAGACCTGAATCTCGTACATCACCCCGGCCTTCTCCAACTCCTCCGACAGGGCGGCCACCTGGCTCATGGGCACCGAGGTGTCGGCACCGCCATGGGCGATCAGAATCGGCGAGGTGTCGGCCGGATAGCTCTGGCCCTCCGGAGTGGAAAGGCCGCCATGGAACGAGGCGTAACCCACGACGTTGGCCGCCTTGCCCGAGCGCGCCAGCTCCAGGGTCGCGGCACCTCCGAAGCAGTAGCCCATCACCACCGTCTTGCCGTCGCGCTCCTTGCGCGCCTCGGCGAGGCCGCCCAGGATCAGGCTGCGCATGCGGTCGCGGTCGTTGTACAGCTTGCCGGTCTCCGCCTTCTTGGCACCGGTCTCCACCGGGCGGTTGCCCTTGCCGTAGAGATCCACCGCGAACGCGTCGTAGCCGAGCTCCGCCAGCATCTCCGCCCGCTTCTCCTCGTAGGCCGTCAGGCCGTCCCAGTCATGGATGACCAGCACCAGTCCCTTGGACTCGCCGGCGGCATCCGCCCGATAGCCGGTGAAAGTCTCGCCATTAACGGTGTACTCGACGGTTTCGCCGGCGAAGGCGGAGAACGGGATCAGGGCGGCGAGCGCCGCGGCGGCCAGAAAACGCATGGAATAGGTCTCCCTGTAGCGAGGTCGAAATGAGCGCGGCCCAATGTCCGATTGAAAGATAGATGAGGCCCCGCACGGGTTTCGCAAGCCACAGCCCGCGCCGGCAAAAGCAGAACGACGAAAGCCCAGACGACAAAGGCCCTTAGAGTGTTCCATGTGCGACGGAAACGACCCGCGATGTCGGTTTCAATACATTCGGGGTTTGGTCGCAGACGCCTATCGGTTAAGGTTCTGCTGCGCTGCAACAGGCGCATATCCGAACATCCATTCAACGACCTGAGAGGTAACACCCCGTGAAACCGATCGAATCCGCCGAGGACATTTCCGAGCTCGCCTTCGGGTTCATGGCGTCGAAGGCTCTGTTCGCGGCCCTGCATGTGGACGTGTTCGGAGCGCTGTCGGACGCCCCGAAATCGATCAAGGACCTGGCGGCGGCGACGAAGGTGCCCGAGCAGCGCATGCAGACGCTGGTGACGGCCCTGGTCTCGGTCGGCCTGCTTACCCGCAATGACGGCAAGATCGCCAACGCGCCGGCCAGCGAGGCCTATCTGGTGCGCGACAACACCAACTATTTCGGCGATTACCTGCGCTTCCAGATCGACCGCCAGATGTATCCGTTCATGGAGAACCTGGACAAGGTGCTGGTCGGCGATACCGACGACATCGAGTATCCGGACTACGCTTCCTGGATGGCCGACCGCCACCATGCCGAGCTGTTCAGCCGCTCGCAGCATTCCGGTTCGCTCGGCCCGGGCGCGGTGCTGGCCAAGCGCCTGCTGAAGGAAGGCGCGGTCTCCGAGGATGTCGGCTCGATGCTCGATGTCGGCGGCGGCTCCGGCGCCTTCTCGATCATGTTCTGCAAGCGCTTCCCCAAGCTGCAGGCCACGGTGCTCGACTTCCCCAACGTGATCGAGGTCGGCAAGACCTTCGTCGCCGAGGAGGACCTGTCCGACCGCATCGCCTTCGTCGCCGGCGACGGCACCAACGCGAACTGGCCGAACGACCAGGACATCGTGCTGATGAGCTACCTGTTCTCCGGCGTGCCGGAGGAGGCCATCGACAAGCTCTGCTCGGACGCCTTCCGGGTGCTGAAGCCGGGCGGCCTGATCGCGATCCACGACTTCATGGTGACCGACGACCGCAAGGGTCCGGCGCTGGCGGCGCTGTGGCAGCTCCAGCACATGGTCTACACGCCGGACGGCGTCGGCATGACCCCGGGCTTCGTGGAGAAGCATCTGAAGAAGGCCGGTTTCGAGATCGAAATCGACGACGACCTCATCCCCGGCATGACCCGCGTGATGACCGCCCGCAAGCCGGGCTGACCCTTCGACACGCCCCCGTCCCGGATCAAGTCCGGGACGGGGGCTGCTCAGGGCGAGGTCGGTAGTTCATGAATAGAAAAGGACCTCGCCTTGAGCAGCTCCGCAGGAGCGTGCCGGAGGGCCGGACGCCTCACGGAATTCGTTCGACCCGCAGCACATTGGTGGAGCCCGGCTTGCCCATCGGGACGCCGGCGGTGATCACCACCTTGTCTCCCGTCCCCGCGAAACCCTCGCTCTTCGCCACTTCGGTGGCGCGCTGGACGATGGCGGAGAACCGCTCCTCCTGGGCGATGGCGACCGCGTGCACGCCCCAGGCCATGGCCAGGCGGCGCGCCGTCTTCATCGACGAGGTGATGCACAGGATCGGCACCGTCGGCCGCTCGCGCGACGCCCGGATCGTGGTCGAGCCCGAGGTCGTGTAGGTCACGATGCAGCCGGCGTCGATCGCCTCGGCGACCTCGCGGGCGGCCAGGGTCATGGCGTCGGACACCGTGCGGTCCGGCACCGGCTGATCCACATGGGCCGCGGCGAGGTAATAGTCGTCGCTCTCCACCGTGCGGATGATCTGGTTCATCATCGTCACGGCTTCCATCGGATACTTGCCCGCCGCCGTCTCGGCCGAGAGCATCACCGCATCGGCATTGTCGTAGACGGCCGTCGCCACGTCCGACGCTTCCGCCCGGGTCGGGGACGGCGCGTTGACCATGCTGTCCAGCATCTGCGTGGCGACGATCACCGGCTTGCCGAGCGAGCGGCAGAGCCGGACGATGCGTTTCTGGATCGGCGGCACCTTCTCCGGCGGCAGTTCCACGCCCAGGTCGCCGCGGGCGACCATCACCGCATCGGCGATCTCGACGATCTGGTCGAGCTGCTCGATGGCGGCCGGCTTCTCCAGCTTGACCAGGACCGAGGCCCGGCCGGCGATCAGCTTGCGCGCCTCGGCCACGTCCTCGGGGCGCTGCACGAAGGACAGGGCGATCCAGTCCGCCCCCATGTCCAGGGCGAAGCGCATGTCGTCCTGGTCCTTCGGCGTCAGCGCCGAGAGCGGCACAACCACGCCGGGGACGTTCACGCCCTTGCGGTCCGACAGCGGCCCGCCGGTGACCACCTCGGTCTCCGCCGACTTGCCGTCGCATTTCAGGACCCGCAGCCGGACCTTGCCGTCGTCCAGCAGCAGGTCGGTGCCCTCCTCCAGCGCGGCGAAGATCTCCGGATGCGGCAGGGTCACCCGCTTGGCGGTTCCGGGCCCGTCCTTGAGCTCCAGGCGAAACTTGTCGCCAGGCTTCAGCTCGATCGGGCCGTCGGGGAAGGTGCCGATGCGCAGCTTGGGGCCCTGCAGGTCGGCCATGATGGCGATCGGCCGGCCCGACTCCGCCTCCAGTGCGCGCACCACGTCGCAGCGCTTCTGGTGGTCCTCGTGGGTGCCGTGGGAGAAGTTAAAGCGGAAGACATCCACCCCTGCCTCGAACAGGTGACGGATCATGTCGGCGTCGGAACTGGCGGGCCCCAGGGTCGCGACGATCTTGGTGCTTCGAAAGCGTCTCATGGTCAAAGACATCGCATGGATTGATGACAAACGTAAGCATAACGACGACGCCCGGCCGGGCCAAAGGACTATCAACACGGGTCTTTCCAGTCCGTTGCCCATCCAATAGTCTGCTAGGCAACCAATAAGCCGGAGGAAGCCCATGAGCCCGAACGACGGCGCGGCAGGGGGCGGCGGAACGAACGAGAAGACGGACAGCCGGCCGGCGCGATCTCTGGCGCTGCTCGCCTATCTCGCCGCCTTCGCCGGGGTATGCGGCCACGCCTCGAGCGAGTTCGTCGTCAAGCTGACCCAGCTGCAGGGCGCGGAGGTCACCGTATGGCGCTTCACGCTCGGCGGCGCCGCACTGGTGCTCGTCTCCCTCGCCCGGCCGCAGACCCGCGACCTGGTGACGCCGCTGCGCGAGAACTTCCTGGCGGTCGCCGGCCTGTCGATCTTCGGCATGGCGTTCGCCCAGTTCCTGTTCCACTGGGCACTCGACTACGCCAGCGTGGTGCAGGTGGCGACCATGGTAACGACCATGCCGATCTTCGTGGTGTTCGTGCTGCGGATCGTCGACGGCACCAAGATCACCGCGCCGAAGCTGGTGAGCGGCATCGGCGCCTTCCTCGGTTGTCTGTTCCTGCTGACCGACGGGGTGCTCGACCGGCTGGACGGCGGCGAGAGTTCCCTGCCGGGCATTCTGCTGGCCGTGGGCTGCGCCATCGTCGGCGCGATCTATCTCGTGCTCGTGCGCCCGCTGATCAAGCAGTACGGCGCCATCCGGATGACCACCTACACCTTCGCGCTGGGCGCGGTCGCCATGTGGTTCGTCGCCGGCTTCCTGTGGGGGATCTGGGTCGATCCGACGACCCTGTTCGACCGGCCGGCCGATCAGGCGGCCGCGCTGATCACCCTCGGCGTGTGGAACACCTGCATCGGCTTCATCCTGTGGCTCTGGGGGCTCGGCAACGTCCCGGACCCGGCGCGGGGCAACTATCTGTTCTTCCTGAAGCCGGTGATCGCCGCCTTCCTGGCCGCCTTCATCCTGGGCGACATCATCACCATCCCGCAGCTTCTGGCCATTCTGGCGATCACCGGGTTCGTGCTGGGCGAAATGTTTTACGACGACATCCGCGCCGCCCTCGGCCTGCGCAGACCGGAGAAGGCGGCGGACCGCTGACCCGTCGCGGCCACGGGCTCCGGAGGGCGGCAGCTTCCCCGTCTTGTCCTTCCCCCGCCGCCGCGCCACTGTGCGCGGCATATGGCTCACGGAGGATCAGATGCCCGCACAAGAGATCGTCATCGCCGGCGGCAAGCGCACGCCGTTCGGCGACTTCGGCAAGTCGCTGAAGGACATTCCGCTGTCGACCCTGGCGACCCACGCGGCCAGGGCCTGCGTCGAGGCGGCCGGCCTCAGCCCTGAGAAGATCGACCACGCGGTCTGGGGCAACGTGCTGCCGGTCGATCCGGACGGGTACTATGTCGGCCGCGTCGCCGCGCTGAACATCGGCATGCCGGACAGCAGCTGCGCCCTCGGCGTGAACCGCGCCTGCGGCTCGGGCACCCAGGCGATCCTGACCGCCGCCCAGCAGATCATGTCGGGACACTCCTCCATCGCCATCGCCGGCGGCGGCGAGAACTTCTCGCGCGGCTCCTACGCCCAGACGGGCATGCGCTGGGGCGTGACCCGCGGTCAGCAGACCCTGGAGGACACGGTCGAGTGGGCCTATTCAGACCCCTTCGGCCATGGCCTCATGGGTGCCACCGCGGAGAACCTGGCCGAGGACTTCCAGTATCGGCGCGAGGACATGGACGCCTGGGGCGTGATGTCCCAGCAGCGCGCGGGAGCTGCGATCGAGAGCGGCTTCCTGGCCAAGCAGATCGCCCCGATCGAGGTGCCGGAAGGCCGCAAGGGAACGCGGCTGATGGAGATGGACGAGTTCCCGCGCCCCTCGGTCACCGTCGACAAGCTCGGCACCCTGAAGCCGGTCTTCCGCAAGGGTGGCCAGGTGACGCCGGGCAATTCCTCGGGCGTGACCGACGGGGCCGCCTGGGTGGTGGTCGGCGACCGCGCCAGGCTCGAGGCCGAAGGGGTTGCGCCGCGCGCCCGGCTGGTCGACTGGGCCATCGTCGGCGTGCCGCCGCGCATCATGGGCTGCGGCCCGGTGCCGGCGATCCGCGCCCTGTGGGAGAAGCGCGGCCTCAAGGCCTCGGACATCGACTACTACGAGATCAACGAGGCCTTCGCCGTGGTCAACCTGCATGCGGAGAAGGAACTCGGCGTGCCGCGCGACGTTACCAACCTGTATGGGGGCGGCATCTCCATCGGACACCCGCCGGGCGCGACCGGCGTGCGCATGGCGCTCGTGGCCATGCAGCATCTGGAGGATACCGGCCAGCGGTATGCTATCCTGTCCATGTGCATGGGTGCCGGCCAGGGCATGGCCGTTCTGCTCGAGCGGCTCTGAGATGACCGGCTCGGGCGCCCGGCGCTCGAGCCGATCTTCCGGCGGAGGAGGAAGCGATCGCGGGTGATCCGCACCCACAGGAGGCCCGGCAGTCGCGCGTCCCGCACCTGACGCCCGGGCCGATGGTCCCGTCGGATCTCGGCCTGGACGATATCGGCGAGTTCGGACGGTACTGGCTGTCTCTGGCAGACGCGGACGGGGGCGTGCCGGACCGGGCCGCGTTCGACCCGACTCAGATCCCGATGCTGCTCGCCAACCTGATCGTGCTGGAGCATCTCGGCGGCGACGAATTCCGCTACCGGCTTCTCGGCACCGGCGTCGATGCCTTCACCCGCCGTTCCTATGCCGGCATGAAGACCTCGGAACTCGACGGACACGGACCCGGCAACCGGATCCACACCCTGTACATGGAAACCCTGCGCCGGGGCGGGATGGTCGGCTGCGCCCTGCCCTATGTCGGCCGCAGCAGCATCTGCAAATCGGTGCGCCAGATCGCCGTGCCGTTCCGCACGGCGGAGGGCGGCGGGCAGGTCATCTCCCTGATCGAATTCGAACTAAAAACCGGGGTGGAAACCCAGCGCATGCCGCAGGCCCGGCGCCGGGTTCTCTGACCGTCCAAAACACAATCCGCTCTACAGAATCAGCACCGCGCGGAAGTCGTTGACGTTGGTCAGCGTCGGGCCGGTTACGATCAGCCGGTCCAGCGCGGCGAAGGCGCCGTAACCGTCGTTGTTCTCCAGATGGGCGACCAGGTCGATGCCGGCGCTCTCGGCAGCCTCAAGATCTCCCGGCACGAACATCGCACCGGCATTGTCCTCGGTCCCGTCGATGCCGTCGGTGTCGCAGGCCAGGGCGGAGATCCGCGCCGCCAGTTCCGGCATCCGGCGCTTCACCGTCACCGCGAAGGCGCAGAGGAACTCGGCGTTGCGCCCACCGCGCCCATCGCCGCGCACGGTCACCGTGGTCTCCCCGCCCGACAGCAGCACGCAGGGCGCCCCCGCCGGCTGACCGTGGCGCGCCACCTGGGCGGCGATGCCGGCCATGACCGTCGCCACGTCGCGGGACTCGCCCTCGATCGCATCGCCCAGGATCACCGGCGTCACGCCGGCGGCGCGCGCCACTTCGGCGGCCGCCTCCAGGGAGGCCTGCGGCCGGGCGGCCATCACCGTCTCCGCCTTGCCCAGCACCGCATCGCCCGGCTTCGGGGTCTCCAGGGCCGGATCGTCCAGGGCCTTGGCGACGCTCGCCGGCGGGGCGATGCCGTATTTCTTCAGCACCGCCTTGGCATCGGCCAGGGTGCTGGTATCCGCCACGGTGGGCCCCGAGGCGATCACGTCGGGATCGTCGCCCGGCACGTCGGAGATCAGGAACGCATGCAGCGCCGCCGGGGCCGCAGCCGCCGCGAGACGCCCGCCCTTGATCGCCGACAGATGCTTTCGCACCGCGTTCATCTCGTGGATCGTCGCCCCGGATTTCAGCAGGTCGCGGTTCACCGCCTGCTTGTCCTCCAGGCTCACGCCCTCGGCCGGCAGGGTCAGCAGGGCCGAGCCGCCGCCGGAGATCAGCGCGATCACCCGGTCCTCCGCCCCCAGGCCCTCGACCAACTCCAGGATCCGACGGGCGGCGTCGCGGCCGGCGGCGTCGGGCACCGGGTGCGACGCTTCCACCACTTCAATGCGCTCGGTCGGACAGCCATGGCCGTAGCGGGTGACCACCAGCCCTTCCAGCGGACAATCCGGCGCCTCGGCCGCGAACAAGCTTTCGACCGAAGCGGCCATGGAGGCGGCGGCCTTACCGGCGCCGATCACAACGGTGCGGCCCGTGTGCTTGGCGCGGGCGAGCGGCAGCAGGTGCGGCGGCAGGCACTGGGCCGGGTCGGCGGCGGCGATCGCCGCGTCCATCATCCGGCGCAGCAGGTCTTGCAGATCGATGCTCATCACTGGCCGCCGGACGCCTTCCAGGCCTCGTACTCTGCCTTGGTCTCGGCGTTCGGCGGATAGAGCCCGATGGTCGCCCGACCCTCCTCCACCCGGGCCTGAACCCAGCCCTCGAACCGGTCCTGCTCGACGCTGTCCTCGGCCACCTCGGCGGCAAGCGCCACGGGCACGACCACGGCCCCGTCCCCGTCGCAGACGATCACGTCACCCGGGAACACCGTGACATTGCCGCAGGCCACGGGGATCTCGACGTCGCCGCCGGACAGCTCGGTGATGCTGGCCGGCGGGGCCGCCCCCAGGCACCAGACGTCGAAGCCGGTCGCCGACACCCCGGCCCCGTCGCGCACCGAGCCGTCGACCACCATGCCGGCGACGCCGCGCTTGGCGAGCCGGGCGGTCAGAATGTCGCCGATCGTGCCGGTGGTGGCGATGCCACGCGCCTCGACCACCAGGATCGCGCCGGCCGGGCACGCCTCGATCGCCACACGCGGGCCGTAGCCCGGCGCCCCCAGCACGGAGGGCTGGGAGAGATCCTCGCGCAGCGGCAGGAAGCGCAGGGTATAGGCCGGACCGACCACGCAGCCCTGGTCCGGACGCAGCGGCTTCACGCCGTGGATGGAGACATGGCGCAGGCCGCGCTTGAGAAGCTGCATGGACACGGTAGCCGTACCCACGGCACGCAGCTTGTCCAGCGTGTCCTGTGACGGGGCGGGGGTGGAGGTCATCGGAGGATCCGCACTGAGAAAGGGGCACACAGTCTGCCGCGCCCGCCCAGCCGCCGCAATCGGTCAGCCGGCCTCTTTTCCCCTGGCCTCTTTTCCGCCGGCCGCGATCAGGCCCCGAATCCGCTCCGCCGGATAGGCCGCTTCCAGTTCCGCCGCCTTCGCCGTCGCGGTCGACTGCATGTCGTCATCGGAGACCTCCACCGGCTCCGAGCGGCCCCATTCCTGCAGATAGGCGTCGGCGTCGCCCGCACCGCCCCGCATCGCCGCGGCGTCGATGGCTTCGGCAAACCGCTTGGGCAGCTCGACCTTCGCACTCTCGCGGCGGCGCCCCCGGCCCTTCTCGACGATGACCTGGGCCGGGATGTCGCGCCAGGAGACGATGACCAGTTGCGCCATGGCGGCCCTACTCGGCAGCCAGCGCAGGAGCCGCCGCCGCGGCGACGAAATCGCCGATCTCGCCATAGCCCACATGCCGGTACTCGAAGGCCAGCCCGAGCCGCTCGGCCGCCTTGGCCGCCTTGTCCCGCAGCCGGGAGTCGGCAGTCTGGGCGAGATAGACCAGGGTGGTGTAGTGCCCGAAATAGTCGGGTAGGAGCTGAGGGTAGCGGTCGAGGCCCAGCCCCTTGATGATCAGCCGGTCGAAATGCCGGACCAGATAGTCGGTCAGGTAGAACTGCCCCGGGTCGTGGTCGGCCATCTCGGTGAAGGCGGCGGTGCCGGCGAACATCTGGTAGCAGTGCGGGCCGGGGATCCGTTCCACCCCTTCCGCCTCCAGCATCCGGTCGAGCTCGCCGCCGGTGCCGCAATCGCCGTAGAGCACATAGACCCGATCGTACCTGCCCCCCGCCGCGCGGATCTTGCGCAGCACCGCCGGCGCGATCTTCTGCGGGGTGTTGTGCCAGTGGGCCGGCAGGCAGGTGATGGTCAGCTCCGCCCAGCCGGTCATCCGTTTCAGATCGACCAGCTCGCGCGCCAGGGCCCCGCAGGCGATGAACAGCGCCCGAGGGCGCGCCGGCCGCTGCTCCTCGGGCCAGAGCGCGGCGGTCGGTTCCGGTGTGACGCCCTCCATGGCCATGGCACCTCCGTTACTGGCCGGCGGCTTCCGAGTTCGAGCGCCGGCGCTCGGCGATGAGTTGCTTGGCGGTCTCCACCGCGACCGCGGCGTCGCGACAATAGGCGTCGGCACCGACATTCTCGGCGAAGGCCTCGTTCAGCGGCGCGCCGCCGACCAGCACGATGTAGTCGTCGCGCATCCCCTTCTCCTTCAGGGTGTCGATGACGACCTTCATGTAGGGCATGGTCGTGGTCAGCAGGGCCGACATGCCGAGGATGTCCGGCTGATGCTCCTCGATGGCGGCGAGGTAGTTCTCGACCGGGTTGTTGATCCCGATATCGATCACCTCGAACCCAGCACCCTCCATCATCATGGAGACCAGGTTCTTGCCGATGTCGTGGATGTCGCCCTTCACGGTGCCGATCACCATCTTGCCGACGCGCGGCGCGCCGGTCTCGATCAGCAGCGGCCGCAGGATCGCCATGCCCGCCTTCATGGCGTTGGCGGCCATCAGCACTTCCGGCACGAACAGGATGCCGTCGCGGAAGTCGATGCCGACGATCCGCATGCCTTCCACCAGCGCCTTGGTCAGCACGTCGTACGGGGTCCAGCCGCGCTCCAGCAGGATGTTGACGCCCTCTTCGATCTCGTCCTTCAGACCGTCATAGAGATCGTCATGCATCTGCTGGACGAGTTCTTCGTCGTCGAGCTCGGAGAGAACGATATCCTCGCCTTCATCTTCGGCCATGGCCAACTGCCTCCAACAATCGCACGGTGCAGGCCGATCCGGTCGGCTTCTTGACTGTCAGCAGACATGGATTGAAGGGGGTGCGCTGCCATGGCCGCGACCGATCATGTCGAATCGGCGACAGGGCGCCCCTAGCCGACGGATACCGGCAGCCGCTTGCGGCCCCACACGCCGGGCGGGCCGTCGAACACCCCCGGCAGCGGCGTCCCGCAGGATGTGCAGGCGCCGATCGCGTCCAGCTTCCAGGCGCCGAGCTGGTACCAGTCGCGCTCGATCACCCGCTCGCCGCAGGTGTGGCAGTAGCTGGACTGCCGGCTCACGTCGTGGACGTTGCCGGTATAGGCGTGCCGCACCCCGTTCCTGCGGGCGATCCTCCGGGCCATGGCCAGGGTCTCGAACGGCGTGCGCTGCTTGTCCAGCATGCGGTAATCGGGATGGAAGGCGGAGAAGTGCATCGGCACGTCGGGGCCGAGCCGGTCGACCACCCACTGGGTCATCGCCTCCAGCTCCGCCTCGCTGTCGTTCTCGCCGGGGATGAGCAGGTTGGTGATCTCGACCCAGACATCGGTCTCGTGCACCAGGTATTCCAGCGTCTCCAGAACGACGGCCAGCTCGCTCTTGGTGACGTCGCGGTAGAAGCGCTCGGTGAAGGCCTTCAGGTCGACATTGGCGGCGTCCATGTGCCGGAAGAAGTCCTCGCGCGCCCGCTCGGTGACGTAGCCGGCGGTGACGGCGACGTTTCTCAGCCCGCGCTCGTGGCAGGCCTGGGCCACGTCGTCGGCATACTCGTGGAAGATCACCGGGTCGTTATAGGTGAAGGCGACCGAGCGGCAGCCGTAGCGCTCTGCGGTGGCGGCCAGGGCTTCCGGCTGCGCCTCGGCCTGCATGGCGTCCATCTCCCGGCTCTTGGAGATGTCGTGGTTCTGACAGAAGTTGCAGGCGAGGTTGCAGCCCGCCGTGCCGAAGGACAGCACCGGCGTGCCCGGCAGGAAGTGGTTGAGCGGCTTCTTCTCGATCGGATCGATGCAGAACCCGCTGGACCGGCCATAGGTCGTCAGCACGATGGCATCGCCCTGCCGCGCCCGCACGAAGCACAATCCGCGCGCGCCTTCCTTCAGCTTGCAGAAGCGCGGACACATCTCGCACTGAACCCGCCCATCCTCCAGCATCCGCCAATGCGCGGTGGGGACGATCGGCCCCCTGCCGGACAGCGCCGGCGGCCGGGTTTCGGACAGGGTCGGGGTGGCGTCGGTCACGACGGCGACTCCTCAAAGCTCAGGTCCCCATCCTACCAATCCGATGGCATTGCTTCATCCGCCGATCTGGAGCCCCGCAGCGCGCTGTGTTACGAATTAACCATGAGAGAAATGGCAGATACGGCGACGATCCGCGCCCCTGAGGTCGCGGGCATGTTCTATCCGGACGGGCATAACGCGCTCGCCGATACGGTGGAGCGCTGCCTCGCCGCGGCCCGGCCCGATGGCGGGGTGAAGCCGAAGGTGCTGGTCGCCCCGCACGCCGGCTACCAGTTCTCCGGAGAGATCGCCGGGACCGCCTATGCCGGGCTGCGCGGCCGGGGCGAGGAGATCACCCGGATCGTCCTGCTCGGGCCCGCCCATCGGGTCGCCTTCCAGGGCATCGCCACCACCTGCGCGGACGCCTGGGCCACGCCCCTCGGCACCGTGCCGGTGGATTGGCAGGCGCTGCGCTCCGTCCTGTATCTGCCGGGCGTGGTCGTGCGCGACGCCGCCTTCGCCCGGGAGCACAGCCTGGAGGTTCACGCCCCGTTCATCCAGCGGGTGTTCGAGCGGGCCGCCATCGTGCCGCTGCTGGTCGGCGACGCCTCGGCCGCCCTCGTCTCCCAGGTGGTCGACGCGCTGTGGGGTGGGCCGGAGACGGTGATCGTCGTCTCCTCCGACCTGTCCCACTTCCACGACTACGCCACCGCGGCCAAGCTGGATGCGGCGACGGCGGCCAACATCGAGTTGCTGCGCCCGGATCGGATCGACGGCCAGGGTGCCTGCGGTCACCGGGCGCTGGCCGGGGTGCTGGATCAGGCCCGCCGCCGCGACCTGCGGGCGACGGCGCTGGATGTGCGCAATTCAGGCGATACCGCCAGCGGGAAGGACCGGGTCGTCGGCTACGGCGCCTTCGGCCTGGAATACGCCGAGTCCGCCCGGATCGGCGAGGAAGACCGGCGCCAGCTCGTGGAGGCCGCACGCTTCGGCGTGACCTTCGGTCTGAAGCATGGCCGCGAGCCGAGCGTCGGCGTCGGCCCCGGTCTGTCCCCTGCCCTGTCGGCCCAGCGCGCCGCCTTCGTCACCCTGATGCTCGACGGCACCCTGCGGGGCTGCATCGGCTCGGTCATCGCCCACCGACCGCTGATCAGCGACGTCGCGGTGAACGCCTACAAGGCGGCCTTCGCCGATCCGCGCTTCGCCCGGCTGACGCCCGACGAGGCCGAGCGGATGGAGGTGTCGGTCTCGGTACTGTCGACGCCGCGGGCGATGACGTTCAGCGACGAGGCCGACCTGGCGCGCCAGACAAGACCGGATGTCGACGGGCTGATCCTCAGCGACCGGGTCAACGGACGCGACCATCGCGGCCTGTTCCTGCCCAGCGTCTGGTCTGCCATCCCGAAGGCCGAGGACTTTGTCAGACGGCTGAAGAACAAGGCCGGCCTGGATATGGCACACTGGTCCGACAGCCTGACCATCCAGCGCTACACTACAGAGAGTTTCGGCGGCTCCTTCCGGGAGGTCGCCGCCTGATCGAAGGCGGACCGAGCGTGGCCCCATCCCACAAGGTATCGAGCGCCGATATCGACATGCCCGAACCCTACAGCTTCGCGCCGGCTCCGGGGCTGCGCTGGGAGACCGGGATCGACTTCGCCGCCCGGAACATCCATGCCCTGATCACCCTGTGGCACGGCAGGCGCCCCTCGCGCCACGGCCTGCCCAGCTACGGCCAGTTCGACGCCCTGGAGCTGCGGCCCTGGGCCGATCACCTGATCGTCCTGGAACTGGACATCACCCTGTTCGGGAAGCGCTGCTTCCGGTACCGGACCGTCGGCGCCGCCGCGTCGGCGGTGGAGGGCGGCAACTTCAGCGGCCTCTATCTGAGCGACGCCCTGTCGCCCGCCCAGGCCGATCCGCGCATCGAGTTCTACGAGCGGGCCATGCGGGCCCGGGCGCCGGTGGAACTGCACCGTCAGATGGCCTCCGGCGTCCGGAGCGCGTCGGACGAGGCCACGGCTCAGTGGGATGCGGTGGCGCTGCCCCTGTCGGAGGACCAGCACCACGCCGACCACCTCATGGTGCTGACCTATGTGGAGGCGCTGGGACAGCGCTGACGCCCCGTCCCAGCCCTGGCGAAGCCGGCCTCAGGCCGGAACGGCCGCGTTGAGCGGACCGAACACATGGGCCGCGGCCATCGGGCCTTCCGGCGTCACCATCACGCCGCAGGGGATCGCCCAGGAGCCCGGGAAGGCGCTGGTGCCGGCCTGCTCCACCGGCAGGACGCTCTCCAGGGCCGCGACCACCTCCGGGCCGACCCGGTCGTCGGCGACGATCTTCTCCATCAGACTGATGTCGATGCGCGGCTGCATGAACGCGGCTTCCAGATCCATGCCGAAATCGTTGATGAACGAGGTGAGCTGGAAGATCGCCGGCATGATCTTGCGCCCGCCCGACGCGCCCAGGCCGAAGGCGGCCTTGCCGTCGCGGGTGGCCAGCATCGGGCACATGTTCGACAGTGCCTTCTGGCCCGGCGCCAGCGAGTTGGCCCGGTCGGGGCGCGGATCGAACCAGTTGATGCCGTTGTTCATGAGCACGCCGGTCTTCGGCAGCACCACCCGGGAGCCGAAGCGCGACAGCAGGGTGGTGGTCATCACCACCATGTTGCCCTCGGCGTCGAGCACGGAGAGGTGGGTGGTGCAGCTTCGGTCGCCCACATCGCCGGCATGGCCCATGGTCGACAGCCGGACCTTGTAGGATTCGATCAGCGCCTCCGCATGGGCCTTGTAGGCGGCGGGGTCGATCTTGCCGCTGAACTTCGGCAGGCGCGACAGGGCGCCGGCGAAGGTCGGCCCGGCGGTATAGCCCGGCGCCAGGTTGTACTCGGTGCCGCCGCGGCTGCGCGTGATCGGCTCGAGGATCTTGGCCTCATAGCCGGCCATGTCGTCCGCCGTGATCCGCGAGCCGCCGGCCTGCAGGTCGGCGACCAGCGCCTTGGCGATCTCGCCCGTGTAGAAATCCTGCGGCCCGGCATCGCGCAGGCGCTTCAGGGTGTCGGCGAAGTTGCCCATGGGCATGCCGCGGTTGGTGTGATCGGAGATCACCGGCGCCTCGCCGCCCGGCAGCCAGACCGAGGCCGAGGCCTCGTATTTCCGCAGCCAGGCGATCTCGGCCGCCACGTTCAGGGTGGTCCACCAGGTCAGCCGGTGGCCGCGCTCGGCCATGGTGATCGCCGGCGAGATCGCATCCGCCCAGGACCAGGACCCGAACTCCGACAGCAGGGTGGCGTAGCCGGCGCAGGAGCCCGGCAGGGCGATGGAGTGGTAGCCCTGCAGGTTGCGGTCTTCGACCACGGCCGGCCAGCCGAACATGTCCGGCGTGCCCTCGGTGTCGCTCACCAGAGCGTAGTCGGCCGGGTCGAGCTTGCTGCCGGACTGCATGCCGAAATCGACGCAGCGGGTGGTGCCGGACTTCGCGTCGTGGACGATGGCATAGCCGCCGCCGCCGAGCCCGCTCATCCACGGCTCGGCCACCGTGAGCGCCAGGGCCGTGGCCACCGCCGCGTCGGCCGCGTTGCCGCCGGCCGCCAGCACGGCGGCGCCGACCTCGGAGGCCTGGACGTTCTGGGAGGCCACCACGCCCCTGGTCCCGCGCACGGGCGGCTTCGACTGGGTCCAGGTCTCAATGGGTGAGGTTTCGGGAAGCGAGATCGCGGGCATGCCGCCCTCCTGATTGTGTGCGGGGTCCACCGTCGCATCCGCCGTCATGGGGGCGCTTGATCGTCGAAGCCGCGATCAGCACATGGTAAGACGGCGGGCGGGACCGAAAGGAGCGGATACGGTATGGCGGTCGGGAATCTGTTGTCCAGCCTTCGACTTGCAGCAGCACCCGCCGTGGCGCTGCTGGGCATCGCCGTGGTCGGCGCCCTGCCGAGCGGCGGCGCATCGGCCCAGGCGCAGGCACCGCAGGCGCCGGCCGCCGCGGCGAAGAACGAGGATTGCGCCAAGCTGCCGGGCGGCAACGCGCCGGTGCAGCGCATGGCGCGGCTGCAGGGCGGCATGTCGGTGCGTAATCTGGAACTGACCTATTTCGGCAAGCCGCTCTACGCCCTGTCGGAAGCCGACATCACCTATCTGCGCGACCTCTGGCCGGAATGCGGAACCTACGAGGTCGACCTGGCCGAGCAGATCTCGTCCAAGCTGCGCACGCTGATCAGCGACGCCAAGGGCGCGCGACAGGACTCCCTGGACTGGATCTCGACGGTAGAGAAGGACATCGCCCGGCTGAAGCCCGGCGAGGAGTCGATCCGCAAGATCCACGACCTGTGGCAGGAGATGCTGAACCGGGAATACGAGATGCTGCCCGGCGACCTGCAGTATCTGGCCAAGAAGCTCTCCGACAAGCGCGAGGAGCTGTACACCGGCCAGCAGCAGCGCCAGCGCACCCTGGTGAACCCGTTCGACCCGGGCGCGCCCGACACCCGGAGCATCAAGGAGTAAGGCCCGACCTATTCTCTTACACCCACTCCCCGTCATTCCGGGCCGTCCGACAGGACGGGATCGGGACCCAGGGTGCTCCGCCATCGGGGTCCCGGCCGGCCCCCGGATCAATCCCGGACTAGATCCGGGACGGGAGCCGCCGGGATGACGGGGTAGTGGGATAGCTTGTCAGTCCGACCCTAAGCCGCGCGGCGGTCGATCCAGTCGCGGAACTTGTACCAGGCGCCCACCGTCGGCAGGAACCAGGGCACGCCCGTATAGAGCGGCCGGGTCTCGAACGGCAGGCCGTCGAAAGCGCTGGCCCGGTTGGTCTTGCCCAGGATCTTCAGCGCCACCCGATGGCCCAGATGGCTCATCATCACCACGCCGCTGCCGTTGCAGCCCATGGCGTAGTGCACCCCGTTGTCGACGCCCATATGCGGCACCCGGTCGAAGGTGAAGGCGACGTTGCCGTTCCAGGCATGGGTGATCTTCGTCCCGGCGAGCTGCGGGAAGATGCCCAGCATGTACTGGTACAGGACCGGCGCGGTCTCCAGCGCGGTCCGGGCCTGGAAGCTCGCCCGGCCGCCGAAGATCACCCGCGTGCCGTCCGGCGACGGGCGGAAGTAGTACAGCACCCGCTTGGTGTCGGCGATCATCCGGCCGTCCGGGAACAGCTCGCTCACCCGCTCTTTGCCCAGCGGCTCGGTGGCGATGATGTAGCTGGCGATCGGGATCACCCGGCGCCGGTGCCACGGGGTCGCCTTGCCGGTATAGCCGTTGGTGCCGAGCACGACCTCCCTCGCCCGTACCGGCCCGCGCGAGGTCCGCACCGTCAGGTCGCCGGCCGCGCCGTCGATCCCCTCCACCCGTGTATGGGCCGAGAGATGGACGCCGGCCGCACGGCACGCCTGGCGCAGGCCCTTGTGGTACAGCGACGGATGCACACCCCCGGCCCGGTCGACCGTCATGCCGCCGTGGTAGTAGCGGGTGTTCACATGATCGACCTGCCGCTCCCGGGTGACCAGGGCGGCGCCGGCATCGGCGTATTTGTTGAGGTCGTCGGCCTTCGCGCTCATCGCCTTGAAGGCGGCCGGCGTGTGCGCACCGACGAAGCGGCCGGTCCGGGCGTAGAAGCAGTCGATGTTCTCGCGGTGAATGATCTGCTCGAGGTGGTCGTAGCTGTCGCGGGCTTCGGAGAGCATGGCGTCGACCCGTTCGCGGCCGAACTGCTTCTCGATGTCGCCGCCCTTGCCGACATTGACCCCGCCGGACAGCATGCCGCCGCTGCGGGTGCTGGCGCCCTCGCCGAAGCGCTCGGCCTCCAGGATCACCACCTTCACGCCATTGCGGGCCAGCTCCAGGGCGGCCGACATGCCGGTATAGCCGCTGCCGACGATGGCCACGTCCACCTGTTCGGGCGGCGGCGCGTCGCCCTCGTCGTCCGGCGGGGCCGCGTCCCACCAATAGGGGTCGGTCCGGAACCCGTCGGCAAAGATATCGGTCGGCGTCATCGCCATCTCCAAAGAACGTTTTGCCAGACTGTAAGCCGTCGCCGGAGCGGCGAGAAGTTGACACTTTCGCGGGGCATTGCCATAACGCGCCACCGTCTTTTGCGAACGTTTCGCAAGTATCCCGATGGCTCTCGGGGTTAAGGACAGTTCCGCGCGCCACGGGAATCGCATGCCCTTTCGCGACCGCTTCTTCCTCGCTCCCGCCGTGATCTGCGCGCTGGTGGCGACGCCGATCCTGGCGGTGGCCCTGCACGGTCTGGCGCAGACCGACCTGATCACCCATCTGGCGAACACGGTGCTGCCGACCTATGTCGCCAACACGGCCCTGCTGGCGTTGGGGGTGACGCTCGGCACCGGGATCATCGGCGTCGGAACGGCCTGGCTGGTGACCATGTGCCGGTTTCCCGGCCGCCGGGTGCTGGAATGGGCGCTGGTGCTGCCGCTGGCCGCCCCCGCCTACGTCCTGGCCTACACCTATACCAACTTCCTGGAGCATGCCGGACCGGTGCAGGAACTTCTGCGCCAGGTCTTCGATCTCGGCCCGCGCGACTACTGGTTCCCGGAGGTGCGGTCCCTCGGCGGCGCCATCGTCATGCTGACCGCGACCCTGTTCCCCTATGTCTACCTGCTGGCCCGTGCCGCCTTCATCGAGCAGTCGGTCTGCGTGCTGGAGGTCAGCCGCACCCTGGGCCAGTCGCCGGTCCGGGCCTTCCTGCGGGTCGCCCTGCCGCTGGCCCGACCGGCGATCGCCGCCGGCGTCGCCCTGGCGCTGATGGAGACGCTGGCCGATTACGGCACGGTCTCGTATTTCGGGGTGCAGACCTTCACCACCGGCATCTACCGGGCGATCTTCTCCTTCGGCGACCGGGTGGCCGCCGCCCAGCTCGCCACCGGGCTGCTGGCCTTCGTCATTGTGGTGATCGTCCTGGAGCGGGTCTCGCGCGGCCGCCGGCGGTTCGACCACACCACCAACACCCACCGCGCCCTGCCGCGCTTCCGGCTCACCGGGGCGAAGGCCGCCGGCGCGATCCTCGCCTGCGCGCTCCCGGTCTTCGTCGGCTTCGTGCTGCCGGCGATCCTGCTGATGCACATGACCGCGATCGGCGGGCACAAGCTGTTCGGCGCACGCTATCTGACCCTGACGATGAACAGCGTGACCCTGGCCGGGATCACCGCGATCCTGGCGGTGCTGGTTTCCCTGCTGCTGGCCTATGCCAACCGGCTGTCCAAGGACCGCGCGACCCACATCCTCACCCGGCTGGCCGCGCTGGGCTACGCGGTGCCCGGCTCGGTGATCGCCATCGGCATCCTGATCCCGTTCTCCATCGTCGACCGCGGAGTAGACGACGCGGCGCGCAGCCTGTTCGGCTTCTCCACCGGCCTGCTGGTCACCGGGACCATCGTGGCGCTGGTCTATGCCTATCTGGTGCGCTTCCTGGCGGTGTCGCTGCAAACGGCCGAGGCCGGGCTGACCAAGATCACACCCAGCATGGATCAGGCCGCCCGGGTGCTCGGCCACCCGCCCCGCGCGACCCTGAAGCGGGTGCATCTGCCGATGCTGCGCAGCAGCCTGCTGACCGCCGGGCTGATCGTGTTCGTCGACGTGATGAAGGAACTGCCGGCCACGATGATCCTGCGGCCGTTCAATTTCGATACCCTGGCGGTACAGGCGCACAACCTGGCGGCCGACGAGCGCCTGACCCAGGCCTCCACCCCGGCGCTGACCATCGTCGCGGTGGGGTTGCTGCCGGTGATTCTGCTGAGCCGGCAGATCGCGAAGTCGCGGGCGGGGCACCGGGGGTAACCTCCCCTCCCCCACGCCGTCTTCCCCGCCTTGCGCCGGGACCCAGGGATGGAGCGGCTGCGGCCTCTACCGGAGCGTTTCCAGCGGGCCGATATCTGGATCCCGGCTCAAGGCCGGGAAGACGAGAAGAACAGCAAAAAAAGAGACGGACGCCCGCTCAGGCGTCCATCTTCAGGGCAGCGATGAAGGCGGATTGCGGGATTTCGACCTGGCCGAACTGCCGCATCTTCTTCTTGCCTTCCTTCTGCTTCTCCAGAAGCTTCTTCTTACGCGTGATGTCGCCGCCGTAGCACTTGGCCGTCACGTCCTTGCGCAGGGCGCTGACGGTCTCGCGGGCGATGACCTTGCCGCCGATCGCCGCCTGGATGGCGATCTTGAACAGCTGCCGCGGGATCAGCTCC
Organism: Candidatus Endolissoclinum sp.; assembly: GCA_965228445.1. Taxonomy (GTDB): domain Bacteria; phylum Pseudomonadota; class Alphaproteobacteria; order Thalassobaculales; family Thalassobaculaceae; genus Thalassobaculum. Next base: position 2,407,177 of record OZ245813.1, read on the forward strand.
TTCAGCCGCGCGCACATGGCCCGGCCGCGCGGATCCGCCTGGGATCGGTGCACGATCATCGACAGGGCGTCCACCGGCTCGGCGTTCACCATGATCGACAGCTTCACCAGATCGCTGCGGTCGTAGTTGTCCATCTGGTAGTCGAAGCTGGCATAGCCGCGGCTGATCGACTTCAGGCGATCGTAGAAGTCGAACACCACCTCGTTCAGCGGCAGACGGTAGACCACCATCGCCCGGTTGCCGGCATAGGTCAGCTCGATCTGCTCGCCGCGCCGCTCGGTGCACAGCGCCAGGATCGGGCCGAGATAATCGTCCGGCACGAAGATCGTCGCCTTGATCCACGGTTCCTCGATGTATTCGATCTTCATCACGTCCGGCATGTCGGCCGGATTGTGAAGCTCGATCATCGTGCGGTCGGTCTTGTGGATCTTGTAGATCACGCTCGGCGCGGTGGTGATCAGGTCGAGATCGAACTCGCGCTCCAGCCGCTCCTGGATGATCTCCAGGTGCAGCAGGCCGAGGAAGCCGCAGCGGAAGCCGAAGCCCAGCGCCGCCGAGGTCTCGGCCTCGAACTGGAAACTGGCGTCGTTCAGCCGGAGCTTCTCCAGGCTGTCGCGCAGATCCTCGAAATCGGCCGCGTCGACCGGATACATGCCGCAGAACACCACCGGCACACTCGGCTTGAAGCCCGGCAGCGGCTTGTCGGTCGGCCGCTTCTCCTCGGTGATCGTGTCGCCGACATTGGTGTCGGCCACGGTCTTGATCGAGGCGTTGATGAAGCCGACCTCGCCCGGACCGAGCTCGTCGACGGCGAGACCCTTGGGCGTCAGCACGCCGACCCGCTCGACCATGTGCAGCGCGCCGGTCTGCATCATCTTGACCTTCTGGCCCTTCTTCAGCGCGCCGTCATGGACGCGCATCAGACAGGTGACGCCGAGATAGCTGTCGTACCAGCTGTCCACCATCATCGCCTTCAGCGGCGCCTGGCGGTCGCCCTTGGGCGGCGGCAGGCGTTCGATGATCGCTTCCAGCAGCGCGTCCACGCCGAGACCGGTCTTTGCCGAGATCATGATGGCGTTGGACGCGTCCAGGCCGATCACGTCCTCGATCTGCTGCTTGACCCGCTCCGGCTCGGCGGCCGGCAGGTCGACCTTGTTCAGGACCGGGATGATCTCGTGATCGACCTCGATCGCCTGATAGACGTTGGCGAGCGTCTGCGCCTCCACGCCCTGGGCGGCGTCGACCACCAGGATCGAACCCTCGCAGGCCGCCAGCGATCGGCTGACCTCATAGGCGAAGTCGACGTGACCGGGCGTGTCGATCAGGTTGAGCGTGTAGCGCTTGCCGTCCTTGGCATCGTAGATCAGCCGGACGGTCTGCGCCTTGATGGTGATGCCGCGTTCGCGCTCGATGTCCATCGAGTCGAGAACCTGCTGCTTCATCTCACGCTCGGTGAGACCGCCGCACATCTGAATCAGCCGATCGGCCAGGGTCGATTTGCCGTGGTCGATATGGGCGATGATCGCAAAGTTGCGGATATGGGAGAGATCGCTCGTCATGGCGCGGGGTTATGCCCGAAATCGTGGGGGTTGGGTAGTGTGCTCGCCACAGGAAAAATACGGCACCTCCGCGCCCCGGCAAGCGCCGACGCCGGCGAGGCCGGAGGAAGGGGATATCGACGGCCTCTTCACCCGGCCGGGTTGCAGGCCTAGCATGGCGGAAAAAGAGGAAACGCCGCCATGAACCTGCACGCTGTCCCCGCGCATCGGCTGTCCGATGCCGAGGTCGCCCGGTATCACGACCAGGGCTATGTCATCCCGGACTGGCGCCTGCCCCCGGACCGGCTGGAGCGGATGCGCGCCGATTTCGAGGCGCTGAAGGCCGCGAATCCCGACGTCGGATCCGACAACATGATCTGCCCGCATATCCCGGCGGGCGGGGTTCAGGGGCTGAAGGGCTCCGGCGTGTGGCTCGACCATGCCAGCATTCCGGAGATCCTCGACATGGTCGAGCAGCTCATCGGCCCGGACATCGCGCTGTGGGGTACCACCGTCTTCGGCAAGCCGCCGGGCACCGGCAAGCGGGTGCCCTGGCACCAGGACGGGGAGTACTGGCCGATCCGGCCGCTGGCCACCTGCTCCGCCTGGATCGCGCTGGACGACGCCACGCCGGAGAACGGCTGCCTGCGGGTCATTCCCGGCTCGCACAAACAGCAGCGCCTGCGCGCCCACGCCCAGGACGACAGCGACGAGCTGGCCCTGAACCAGGTGCTGGCGCCGGACGAGTACGACGAGGCCGAGGCGGTCGATTTCGTGCTCAAGGCCGGTCAGGTATCGCTGCACGACGTCTATCTGGTGCACGGCTCGGAGCCGAACCGGTCCGACCGGCGGCGTGCGGGCTATGTCTGCCGCTACATGCCCACCACCTCGCAGTTCGACCGCGAGATCGGACGGGCGCTGCAGGCCAAGGGCAATCTGGTCGATTTCACCACCCGGCCGCTCTGGCTGCTCCGAGGCAAGGACGCCTGCGGTCGCAACGATTTCCGGGTCGGACACGGTTGAGGTCGGACACGGTTGAGGAGGAAACAATGAACGAGATGAGCACGCCCGCGTCCCACGCGGACACCGTCCAGCAGCTTCGCGTCGACCTGGCCTGCGCCCTGCGCTGGGCCGCCCGGATGGGCCTGAACGAAGGCGTGGACAACCATTTCTCCGCCGCCGTGCCGGAGGCCGACGGCAGCATCCGGGGTGACAAGTTCCTGATCAACCCGTTCGGCTGGCACTGGTCGGAGATCACCGCGTCGTCGCTGGTGCTGTGCGATGTGGACGGCACCGTGCTGGAAGGCAGCGAGACCGTGGAGGCGACGGCCTTCTGCATCCACTCGCGCATCCACATCAACCACCCGAACGCGGCCGTGGTGCTGCATACCCACCAGCCCTACGCCACCGCCCTGACCCTGCTGGAGGGCGGGCGGCTGGAGATGGTGGAGCAGAACGCGCTGATGTTCGACGACCGCATCGCCTATGACGACGACTACGAGGGGCTGGCCCTGGCGACCGAGGAGGGCGACCGGATGGCCGCGCAGATGGACGGCAAGCCGATCCTGATGCTGGCGTCGCACGGCGTGATGGTGAGCGGGCCAACGGTGGCCGACGCCTTCAACGACCTGTACTACCTGGAACGCGCCTGCATGTTCCAGGTCCACGCCAAGTCGACCGGCGGGACCCTGAGGCGGATCGGCGACAACGTCCGCGCCCGCGTCCAGGGGCAGATGGAGACCGAGCGCAAGGCCGTGGCCGACCGCCACTTCACCGCCCTGCGCCGCATGCTCGACCGCGAGGAGCCCGGCTACCGGGCCTGAGACACCGCCGCGATCAGGTGGAAACACCTGATCGCGTGCCGCATCGCGTGCCTAATGGTGCGGACGGGGGGTCAGTTCATCGCGGCGATCTTGCCGACGAAGGCGGAGGACTCCTCCGACAGCGACCGGATATCCGCCATGAGGCCGTCGGCCGCGCTGGTGACCGACGCGGCGGCGTCGGAGGTGCGGTCGGCCGTGCCCTGGACGTCGGAGGCGAGCCTGGTGACCTCCTGGGTCCCCTCCGTCGCCTGGGCCACGTTCTGGGTGATCTCTCCGGTGGCCGCGTTCTGCTGTTCGACCGCGCCGGCGATCGCCTGCGCCATCTCCTCCATGCGGCTGATGGTCTCCGAGATCGAGGCCACGATGTCGCAGCTCTGGCTCGACGCCTGCTGGATGCGGTCGACCAGGGAGGTGATCTCCACCGTGGCGTCGCCGGTCTGCTTGGCCAGGCTCTTCACCTCGCCGGCCACCACGGCGAAACCCTTGCCGGCATCGCCGGCCCGGGCCGCCTCGATGGTCGCGTTGAGCGCCAGCAGATTGGTCTGGTCGGCGATGTCGCGGATCAGGCTCAGAACATTTGAGATCTCGGTAGTGACCGTCGCCAGGTCCCCCACGGTGTCGGTCGCGCTGGAGGCGAGCTGAGAGGCGCCTCGCATCTCGCTCACCGCGCCGTTGGCCTGATGGGCGATCTCGGCGATCGTGGCACTCATCTCCTCCACCGCGCTGGAGATCGTCTGGACGTTCACGCTCATGTCGTTGGCCCGCGAGGCCGCCATGGACGAGGCGTTGCGGGTGGCGTCCGCCTCGCCGGTCAGGCCGGCGGCGGTCTGGCCCATCGCCTCCGCCGCCTCGGACAGGGAGCGGGTGAGATTGCCGATCGACTGGTCGAACTGGGTGGACAGATCGGTCAGCCGCTTGCGGTGGTCGCGCTCCTTCGCGTCGAGATAGATGCTGATCACCAGGTTGATGTCGAGCAGGATCACCTTGTCCAGCGCCGCCACCAGATCCTCGGCGCGCTGGGCGGCGGCCTTCATGGAAAAGCCGGTCAGGGAGTGGCGGATGGCGAGCCTGTGCAGTTCGGCCGTGATGCGGGTATAGCCGTCGATGTACCACGACGTCTCCAGCCCGAGCGTGTTGTGGACCTCGCCGATCCGCTGCACAGATTCGAAATAGGCCGGGTCGTCGCCGGCGGTGAACATCCGTTTCCAGTGCGCGGCCTGGGCACCGGCCGCATGCTTCTGGCGCTGCGCCGACCCGAACATCGCCGCCAGATGCGGCACGCCGGACAGCTTTTCGTAGAAGCGTTCAAGAATGCCGGGAAGGCTCGCCTCCACTACGGGGAAGAACGCCGCGAGCAGCTTCCTTTCGGATGAAGACAGCTCGATAAAATCCACATGTGCCCGCAGATCAACACTCATTTCTTTCCCCATGATCCAAAACGCCCTGATGCGCGTAAAAGACCCTAGGGCTTGTGGCTTAAAATAACTTTAAGATTGATTTTAAACTTATATTAACTATTTAATTTTTTAGGGATTTTCGGATGCCGCACCTGCGAAGTGAGGCGGCCGCTTCCAATACCGCGAGCCGCCTGCTACCGCGTCGTTTGCCGTTCCCGCTAAGCATCACCCTAAACCGATCACTGGCCGACGATCACTCGGCGGCGGACCGCTCCGCGAACGCCGCCTCAAGACCCGCGATGTCGATCCTGCCCATCCCCATCAGCGCGCTTCTGACCCGGTCGGCCGCCTGCGGATCGCCGGCATGCATGAGGCGCGGCAGCGCCTTGGGCACGATCTGCCAGTGGATGCCGAACCGGTCGCGGAGCCAGCCGCAATGGCCGCCCTCGCCGCCGTCGGCGCACAGGGCCTCCCAGAGCCGGTCGGTCTCCGCCTGATCCTCCGTCAGAACCGAGATCGACACCGCATGGCTGGACTGCGCCGGCGGCGCGCCGTTCATCGCCATATAGGGCGTCCCGGCCAGGGTGAACTCCATCACCAGCGGCGGACCGTTCGGGTCCGGGCGATAGGCCTGATCGATCCCGCTGCCCGGCAGCAGCGAGGTATAGAACTCCGCCGCCTCGAGCGCCCCGTCCGGCAGGAACAGGCAGGTCCGCGCCTTCGCGGTGAACAGCGGATCCGCCGCCGACGCTCCGGAAAGCGAGGCGGCAAGCTCCTCAAGCTGATCCGTCGCCGCGTTCCAGCCGGCCTCGAAGCCCATCTCCAGGTGCTGCTGGGTCGCCTCCACCGTCGGGTGGCGCGCGCCCCAGATCATCCGGGTCCGCCCCGGACCCACATCCTCCAGGGTCAGGAAGCCGGTCATGAAATGGCTGCCAGACGGCACGAAGCCTTCGCTGTAGGCGTCGGTGAAGGTCAGGTGACGGCCCGGCTCGACCGCCAGAAACGAGCCGGTATTCTCGAACCGCTCTCCCTGCGGCCCCTCCATCACCGTGTTGAACCGGCCGCCGGGGCGCAGGTCCATCTCGGCCGCGGTCACCTGCCAGGGCTTCGGGCAGTGCCACTGCATCAGCAGGTCCGGCTCGCTCCAGCACCGCCAAACGGCGGCGCGCGGTGCGTCGAGCACGCGATCGAGGACAAGGGTGCGGTCATCCGGTCGTTGCATCGGTGTGGTCATGACGGTCGCCCCTCCCGAGGGCCGGTTTCGAACAGAAGCGTGATGTAGCGTTTGAGGTGGTCGACCTGCTCGACCGCGACGTCGGCGCCGCCCCCGGCCTTGGCCAGGATGAAGGCGCCCTGAAGCACCGCCTGGGTATGCCGGGCGAGGCTGGCGGCCGACCAGTCGCCGGCCCCGATCTCCCGACGCGCCATCGCGTCGGCGATGTCGCCTTCCAGTGTGCGGGCGTGGCCGAAGATGCTGCGCCCGCAGGCGGCAGCGATGTCGGGATGGGCCTCGTAAGCCTCCTGCACCATGGTGCCGACCAGGCAGGTGAACTCGCAGACCTCACCGGCGATCAGTTCCCGGCGAAAATCGACATAGCCGAGCACCCGGCCCAACGGATCGGCATACGTGTGATAGCGGGCCGCGGCGAAGAGCCCGCCCGTCACCTTCGACCAGTGATCGGCGGCGGCCACCGCCAGGGCGTCCTTGCCCTTGAAGTGGTGAAAGAACGCCCCCTTGGTCACGCCCGCCGCGGCGCAGAGCTCGTCGACGCTGGTCGCCGAATAGCCCCGCGTCCGGATCACCGACAGGGCGGCGTCCAGCAGCTTGTCACGGGCACTCGGCGTTCCGGCGGCAGGGCGGGGCATCGGGGTCTCCTTTCGATTAAAATACCGACTGGTTGGTATGTTTGCAATCCAAATCGCGACCGCGCATAAAAAGAGCCGGCGATGTGAGGCACACCGCCGGCTTGAGGTCGGCCGGGAGGAAACCAGCCGTCAGGTCGAAGGAACCCGAGCGATCAGCTCACGCGGTCCCAGTAGCGCAGATCCGCACAGGCCTTCAGGAACCGGCCGGCATCGGCCTTTCCGGAGAGCACCATCATGCCGTCGTCGCGGTCGGTGACCCCGGCGGCGTCCAGCAGGGCGCCCGCCGCCTCGCTCAGCGCGATGAACTTGGCATGGGCATAGGCGTCCGCGGCGAAGGTCTTGGCCGGATGCATGGACTTCAGGTCCTCCACGCCCTCCTCGGAGACGACGATCGCCACCGCGTCGTAGAGCACGGACGGACCGCCATCGACCTTCTGCTGAGCCTCCAGCTTCTTGCCGTCGGACAGCCGCACCCCGTAGACCTGGGGCGCCACGATCTCCACCATGCCGCCGGCCTTCTCGGTCGCGTCGATCAGGCCGTTCACCAGCGCCGCATCGGCGCCGTCGGTCACCAGAATGCCGAGCTTGCGGCCCTCGAAGGTGCCGGGGGCGTTCTTCAGGATCGACAGCTTGTCGGAGATCGGCAGGTCGATCGGCGCGCGGGCTGGCTCGGCCGCCTTCGGCATCTTCTCCAGGCCGAGCCCGTCGGCCACGTCCTGGGCCAGGCCGTCGTCGATGTTCAGCAGATGGGAGACCACCCGCTCGCGGATGCCCGGCACCTCGACCTTCGACAGTTCGAAGACCAGGGCATTGGCGATGTGATCCTGCTCGACCTCGGTCTGGCTGCGGTAGAACTGGCGGGCCTGGCTGTAGTGATCGGCGAAGGTCTCCGAGCGCACCCGGCGCTTGTCGCCCTGCACCCGATCGGCGATCGACTGGAAGCCCTGCTTGGGGTGGGCGCGCGGACCGCCCTGGCTCCAGGAGTTCGGTTCGTAGTTGGCCCTGCCCTTGGGATTGTGCATGGCCATGTGCCCATCCTGCTGGAAATGGGCGAAGGGGCATTTCGGCGCGTTGATCGGGATATGGGTGAAGTTCGGTCCGCCCAGGCGCTTGGTCTGGGTGTCCAGGTAGGAGAAGTTCCGGCCCTGGAGCAGCGGGTCGTTGGTGAAATCGACGCCGGGGACGATGTTCTGGGTGCAGAACGCCACCTGCTCGGTCTCGGCGAAGAAGTTGTCGACCACCCGGTCGAGCACCAGCCGTCCGATGATGCGCACCGGCACCTGCTCCTCGGGGATCAGCTTGGTGGCGTCGAGGACGTCGAACTCGAACTTGTCGGCGAAGGCGTCGTCGAACACCTGGACCCCCAGTTCCCATTCCGGAAAGTCGCCGGCCTGGATCGCGTTCCACAGATCGCGGCGGTGGAAGTCCGGGTCGGCGCCGTTGATGGTCACCGCCTCGTCCCAGACCACCGACTGCACGCCAAGTTTCGGCTTCCAGTGGAACTTGACGAAGGTGCTCTTGCCCTCGGCGTTGACGAACTGGAAGGTGTGAACGCCGAACCCTTCCATGAAGCGCAGGGAGCGCGGAATCGCGCGATCGGACATGGCCCACATGACCATGTGCATCGATTCCGGCATCAGCGAGATGAAGTCCCAGAAATTGTCATGGGCCGACTGCGCCTGCGGAAAGCCGCGATCCGGCTCCGGCTTCACCGAGTGGATCAGGTCGGGGAACTTCATGGCGTCCTGGATGAAGAACACCGGGATGTTGTTGCCGACGATGTCCCAGTTGCCGTCCTCGGTGTAGAGCTTCACCGCGAAGCCGCGCACGTCGCGCGCCAGATCCGGCGAGCCCTTGCTGCCGGCCACGGTGGAGAAGCGCACGAAGGCCGGGACCCGGTTGCCAGCCTTCTGGAACAGACTGGCCGAGGTCAGTTCCGGGATCGCCTCGGTCACTTCCAGATAGCCGTGGGCACCGTAGCCGCGGGCATGGACCACGCGCTCGGGAATGCGCTCATGGTCGAAGTGGAACATCTTCTCGCGGAAGTGCAGATCCTCCATCAGGGTCGGACCGCGGGAGCCCGCCTTCAGGCTGTTCTGATCGTCGGAGACCGGCGTGCCCTGGGCCGTCGTCATCCGCGGCGTGTCGCCCTTCGGCGTCTGATGCAATTCGCCGCCCTGGCCGCGCTCCGCCGGATGATCCGTCCGGTCGTTGGACATCTGGCTGTCGCTGGTCGGGCGATACAACGGCTCGTCTTGCATGGGGATATCCTCGGGTTACTGGATCGGTTCGAGCGGGTGAACGGCGCGCCCACAGGCCACGCGCTCACTTTTGAACAATTCCAGAAAACTCCGGTTCCCAGCTTTTCACGCCGTCATTGCCGCAACTGGCGGCGACACCGTGCCGGCCGGTGCTACATCCACGTCCCCGCCAGCGTGACCGGGACGGCGCCGGTGCCCAGTTTGAAGCGGGACACGCCTTCCATAGAGGCGTCGATTCCGCCCAGATCGAGCCAGCGTACCCCGTCGGCCGCCAGCCGCCGGATGCCCTCCCACAGGAGCAGGCGGTTGGCGTTCGCGGCACGGCCGGCCTCGCTGGTGTAGGCGATCTGATAGGTGGCCGAGAAACCGTGCCGCAGGAACAGCACGCCGGCGACGGGGTCCGAGCCCCGCTCGGCCTGGAGCAGCAGGACGTCGCGCGGACGCGGCGCGCAGATCGCCAGGGCTGCCGCGAAGGCGCCGCTGGTGGCGCGGAACCGCTTGCGCTTGCGGTCGGCGTCGTACTGGGTCAGCAGCCAGTTCAGGGACTGACCGGAATGGGCGTCGCGGATGCGCAGCTTCTCGCCCTCGCCGGCGACGAGCTGGTTGCGCCATTTCTGGTTCAGTCCGGCCCGCAGCCGGTCGGCGCCGACGGTCAGGTCGATCCAGGCGGTCGAATACCCGGTGATCGTCTGGTTCAGTTTCAGGCTGCGCATCACCGAGCGGGCGGTGTCGCCGTCGGCCATCTCCGGCGTGAAGAAGAACCAGTTCAGCCGCGGCATGGGCCAGCGGTCGGCGATCAGCTGGTGAACCGCGACGCGCTCCTCGTCGCTGACCTCCTTCAGGAACAGCGGGCCGCGCACCACCTTGGCCAGCCGGGCCGCCCGGCCGAACGACCATTCCAGCGCCTGGACGATCGCCACCGGCTTGCCGAAGCGGGTGACGACGCCGCGTGTCGGCCGATAGGGCGAGCCGGCGGCGATGGCCTCTCCATACATCCAGGCCTGCTCCAGCGGCGCCCTGTCGGCCGCGCTGTGCAGGTCCATCCAGCGGCGCATGTCGACCCCGTCCCAGGTCAGCTCCAGGCCGGCGCGCGCGCCGCCCGACCATCCGACCGCGCTCGTCGATCTTCTCCTGCTGCGGACTGCCGCCATGGTGGTTCCGTCTCCGTCGCGCCGAGGCTACTCTGGCCCCATGGTAGGCATTAAGAACAAGCCCGTAACCATTCTCGGTCACCTCGTCCCGCGCCGGCACTTCACGTGGTGGGCGATCCTGTACGTGCTGATCTTCGTCGGCCTGCCGGTCACCCTGTTCATGGCGCTGCTCGACCTCGCGGCCTGGGCGCTGACGATCCACGTCTTCGGCGCCGACTGCTACGGCGTCAGCTGCCTGTTCCAGTGAGGAGGCGGCGGTGCGGGTCGACGACGTGGACACCCACCACGCCCGCGCCAAGGCCGCCGGCGCGAAGGTCGTCAGCGCACCGGCGGACAAGGCATATGGCGCGCGGGACTACTCGGCCCGCGATCCCGAGGGGCGTCTCTGGTCGTTCGGCACTTACGATCCGTTCGCCGAGGGCTGAGGCCCGGGTCAGCCGTCCTTCGGCTCCGGCAGTTCGATCCCGGCCAGCTTCTGGAACACCTTGATCACCGCGCTGTCGTCCTCGCGCCCGAGGCCGGCGGCCGCGGCGGCCAGGAACTGCTGGTGCGCCGCGGCGGTCAGCGGCAGCGGGAAGGTGTGCCGCTTGCCGGTCTCCAGCACGATGCCGAGGTCCTTCACGAAGATGTCCACCGCGCTCTTCGGCGCATAGTCCCCCTCCAGGATATGCGGCACACGGTTGTTGAACATCCAGGAGGCGCCGGCGGAGTTGGAGATCACCTCGAACAGGGTGTGCGGATCAACGCCGGCGCGCACGCCCAGCGCCACCGCCTCGCAGGCGGCGGCGATGTGCACGCCGGCGAGAAGCTGGTTGATGGTCTTCACCGAGGAACCGATGCCGTGGGCCGCGCCCAGCCGGTAAACCTTCTTGGCGATGGCGTCGAGCACCGGCTGAGCCAGGTCGAAGGCGACATCCGGGCCGGAGCCCATGATCGAGAGTTCGCCCGCATTGGCCCCGACCGCACCGCCGGAGACCGGGCCGTCGATCATGTAGATGCCGCGGTCGGACAGATCCTGGCCGATGGCGACCGCCTCGGAGGCCGGGACCGTGGCGCTGGCGATGACGACGGAGTCCGGGTGCATGGCCTCGGCCGCGCCCGCGTCGGCGAACAGCACGCCCCGCGTCTGCTCGGCATTGACCACCAGCACGATGGCGACGTCGACGTTCTTGCCGAGCTCCCAGGGGCTGGTGGCCCAGTGCCCGCCGATCTCCTCCAGGTCGCCGCGCCGGGTATCGACCACGTCGCAGCCCCAGGTCTCGATCCCCGCCCGTCGCAGCGAGCGGGCCACACCCATTCCCATGGAGCCGAGGCCAATCACCCCGGCGCTGATGCTCTCGGTCATGCTTTCCTCCCTTGGCCGGTCCGCCCCTGTCGGCACCCCGCCTTCCGGCAGGAGTTTGTCCTCAGGAGAAGACTTCGTACAGGCGCAGGAACATACGCACCGCCGTCACGCCCAGGAACAGGGCAAAGGCGCGCCGCAGCCACACCCGGTTCAGCCTGTGGGCGATCGCCGCGCCATAGGGCGCCATGAAGGAGGAGAGCGGGAAGATCAGCAGGAAGCCGACGATGTTGATGAAGCCGATTGACAGCGGCGGCCGGTCCTCCACGCCCCAGCCGGCGATGGTGAAGCCGATGACGCCGGGGATCGCGATCGGCAGCCCGAGCGCCGCCGCGGTGCCGACCGCGCGGTGAATCGGGAAGTTGAAGGCCGACAGGGTCGGCACCGACAGGGTGCCGCCGCCGATGCCCATGGTCACGGAGAAGCCGCCGATGAAGAACGACATGATGGCGTTCTTCACCTTCGACACCGGCAGGCTGTCGGCGATCTTGAGGCCGTCGCGGCTGGCCATGTTGATGGCCACGAGCGTGGCGATCACGGCGAAGATCGCGGTCAGCATCCAGCTCTTGAACTGGCCGGCCAGGATCGTGCCGATGACGGCGCCGATGAAGGCCCATACCGCCCAGACCTTGAGAAGATCGACGTCCACGTTGCCCTTCTTCCAGTGCGCCCGCATGGACATGATGGATGTCGGGATGATCGTCGCCAGCGAGGTGCCGACGGCCACGTGCATCGCCCATTCCTGCGGCAGGTGGAGCACGCCGAACAGGTTGAACAGCACCGGGACGATCACGATGCCGCCGCCGACGCCGAGCAGACCGGCGAGCAGGCCGGCGACCGCGCCGGTGAACAGGAGGACGAGGATGGACGGGATGTAGCCGACGAGATCGCCGCCGAATTCAGCCATGGGGAGGGTACTCCGAAGAAGAAGGCGGGTGATCCCTACACCGGGACAGGCGGGGAATAAAGTCCGCAAGACGCAGCACCCCGGTCGCGGCGCCGCGGTGGATCCTGACTTTCTCCAGAAAGACGGTGGTGGACGGCCGGCCGTCTGCCTCATGTCCCCCTCCTTTCCGTCCTCCCGGCGAAAGTCGGGATCCACGCCGGACCAGAACCGCCCGGTGATCGCCGCCGCCTTGCCGAAGACCTCACGCAATGGTGTGTTCGTGCCGATCCGCCGCTGCCGTAAGAGGAGGGACCCGGCTGCGGAGGCTGACATGCGTGCCCTGGTTCTCTTCCTGCTCCTGGCCATCGCGCCGGTCGCCGCAAGCGCCTCGTCCGACGTCACCGCGACCGTGGAGACCGGCAGGCCCTTCGCCGCCTATGTCGAGGCGCTGCCGACGGCGATCACCGGGAACGGCTTCAACATCGTCGGGATCGCCTGCGCGACCTGCGCCATCCGGAGCGCCTTCGGAGAGGCGGTGCCCGGCAATCGGGTCTTCCTGTTCTTCCGGCCGGACTACGCGCGGCGCATGCTGAGGGCCAGCGTCGAGGCCGGGATCGAGGCGCCGATCCGGCTGTACGTGACCGAGACCGAGGATGGCACCGCCCGCGTCACCTACCGGTTGCCGAGCGCGATCTTCGGCGCTTACGGCATCGAGGAGCTCGCCGCCATGGGCCGGGAGCTCGACACCCTGGTGGCGGCCATCCTGACAGCCGCCGCAGAGAGCGGCTGAGGCCCGCCGATGGCTCTGGCCGACCGGCTCGCCTCCTCCGCCCCGGTTCAGCGCCCCCTGCTGGCGCTCGCCGGTGTTCTGGCCGCGGGGCTGTTCGCCGCGATCTTTCAGGAGAGTGCGACGCGGGCCTGGGTGCTGCTGATCGGCATCGGCCTGGGCGTGGCGCTGTGTCACGCCGCCTTCGGTTTCACCGCCGCCTATCGCCGGGCGATCGTCGACCGCGATCTGTCCGGCATCGCGGCCCAGGCGGTCATGCTGATCCTGGCCATGACGCTGTTCGCGCCGATGCTGGCGGCGGGCGAGGTGTTCGGACGGACGGTCGGCGGCGCCGTCGCCCCGGTGAGCCTGTCGATGCTCACCGGCGCCCTCGTCTTCGGCATCGGCATGCAGCTCGGCGGCGCCTGCGCGTCAGGCACCCTCTTCACCGTCGGCGGCGGCAATGCGCGGATGATGGTGACGCTGGTGTTCTTCTGTCTCGGCTCCTGGTGGGGCACCCTCGATCTCGACTGGTGGCGCAGCCTCCCGGGTCTGCCGGCGGTCTCACTCGGCCGGGAGATCGGCTATGGCGCCGCCGTGGCGCTGCAGGCCGGTCTCCTGCTGGCGCTGCTGTGGGGGCTGCATCGGCTCGGCCTCAGGATGCGCACGCCGCTGGGCTGGGCCCGCCGCGGCCGCCTGCTGCACGGCCCCTGGCCGCTGGTGTGGGGTGCGCTCGCGCTTGCCCTGCTCAACGCCGCGATGCTCATGGTCGCCGGCCACCCCTGGGGCGTGACCTGGGGCTTCACGCTCTGGGGAACCAAGGCGGTCGCCGCCCTCGGCTGGGACCCCGCGACCAGCGCCTACTGGAGCCAGGGCTGGACCGCCGAGGCACTGGCCGCGCCGGTGCTGTCCTCCACCGTCTCGGTCTCCAATATCGGCATCCTGATCGGCGCGTTGGCGGCCGGATCGCTCGCCGGACGGATCGGCCCGACCTGGCGGATCGGGTGGCGCCCGCTGGCCGCATCGGTGATCGGCGGTCTCATGATGGGCTACGGCGCCCGGCTCGCCTATGGCTGCAACATCGGCGCGTTCTTCTCGGGGATCGCCTCCACCAGCCTGCACGGCTGGGCCTGGATCGCCATGGCTCTGCTCGGATCGGTGGTCGGCATCCGACTGCGCCCTATCTTTCGGCTGGATCCGCTGCCGATCGTCACCACCAACCAACGACAACAGGGAGTAGCCCGATGACCGACACACCGTCCCGCCTGACCCGACGCACCGCCCTGCTCGGGGCCGCCGGCGCCACGGCCCTCGCCGCGACCGGCAGCTTCACCGCATCGCCGGCCGGCGCCAGCGCGCCCCTGGCCGATCCGAGCCAGCGGACCCACCACCGAATCAAGCTCGGCGAGTTCGATGTTACGGTGATCCATGACGGCTTCATCGCCCTCGACGGCCCGCACCCGATCTTCGGCACCGACCAGGACCCGCAGGCGGTCGAGGCCCTCGCGGCGGAGAATTTCCTGCCGCCGAAGAAGATGACCATCGGCTTCTCGCCGGTCGTCGTGAACACCGGCAACGAGTTGATCCTGTTCGACACCGGCAACGGCGCCGGACGTCGTCCCGACGCGGGACAGCTCCGCACGCTTCTCGCCGGCGCCGGCTACACGCCGGAACAGATCGACATCGTGGTCCTCACCCACTTCCACCCCGACCATATCGGCGGGCTGATGGAGGACGGCAGCCCGGCCTTCCCGAACGCCCGCTATGTCGTCGGCCGGGCGGAGTACGATTTCTGGTCGCCGGAGGAAAAGGCCAGCGGCCCCACCGAACGGGTCGGCAAGCTGGTGCAGGCGAATGTCGTTCCGTTCGCCGACAAGATGACGTTCCTGGAGGACAACCAGGATGTGGTGTCCGGCATCACCGCGATCAGCGCCTTCGGCCACACGCCGGGACATCTGGTCTTCCACGCCGAAAGCGCGGGCCAGCGGCTGCTGATCACCGCCGACACCGCCAACCACTACGTGATCTCGCTGCAGAAGCCGGACTGGCACGTCCGCTTCGACATGGACAAGGAAGCCGCGGCCGCCGCCCGCCGCAAGGTCTTCGGCATGATCGCCGCCGACCGGATCCCGTTCTCCGGCTACCACATGCCGTTCCCGAACGTCGGCTACGTCGAAGCGCAGGGCGACGGTTTCCGCTACGTCCCGGTAAGCTATCAGTTCGACGTGCAGTGATCGGCCGCGCCACGGCGCAGGTCAAATCAGTAGAGTCGGCCGGAGTCCTTCGGCCGGCTCGCGACTATCTTGGTTAAATTTTCATATATCGGAAAAAGAATAGGCCGTACCTTTCTTGTACTGAATAACAAAAGTCAGGACATGACTGGTCGATGACGCAGGAAGACCGCGAGGCGGACCGGGGCGCTGACGGGGCCGGTCCCGCGGGGAACACCCCTGGAAAGGACGACCGCCCGGACCTGGATCCCAGGCTCCTGCCGTCTCTGCGTCATCTGATCAGAGGCTGCGCCAGCCTGACGGCGATCAATGACGACGCAGCGACCCCCGTTCTCGTCCAGGCCCTGATATCGGAGCTCCCGGCCGTTGCCTCCGCGACCCTGGAAGCCGCTCCCGAACGCGCAGGTCCCGAACAGCGGCGCTTCGCCCTCGGCGCGGCCAACACGGGCGGGGGCGGCACGGGCGGGGGCGACGTGCTGCTCGTCACCTTCCGCTCCGAGGCCCTGGCCCGGGAGATGGAGGACGACATCCGCCGTACCCTCGACCTGTTGCGGATCAGCCCAGAGCCATCCGCCGAGGCGGGACCGTCCTCGCTCGAACTGCGGATCTGGCGCAAGGAACGGGCGCTGGCCCATATGCGGCGTGCCGTCATCGTCGCCGACCGCGAGCAGCGCATCCTGTGGGTCAATCCGGCCTTCGAACGGATCACCGGCTTCCGTCGGGCGGACGCCGCGGGCCGGGACTGCGACGACCTGCTCGGGCTGCCCGCGCACAACCCCGGCCTGGTCTCCCGCCTCGCAACGGACCGGAAAGAGCGCCGACCCTTCGACGGCCGCATCCGGATCGTCAACGCCTGGGGCGAGGAACTGACCGTCCATCTCGAGCGTCACCCCGATGTCGATCCGCACGGCCGGCTGGTCTGGCTCTCCCTGCTGACCGAAGAGGCGCTCCTGGGCGAGGGCGAGCAGACCGAGACCGAAACCCGGTCACTGGCGATCTCGGCCAGCCATGGGCAGTGGTATTTCGAGACCGATGCCGAGGACCGCTTCGTGCGGGTCTGGGGCGGGCCGGCGGTCGCCGTGGGTCGCCGCATCGGCGCCCGCCGGGAAGACGTCTCCGCCGAAGACACGACCACCCAGAAATGGGACCAGTACCGGCGGGCGCTGGCCCGTCGGGAGCCGTTCCAGGACTTCATCTATCGGGTGAAGGCGATCCCGTCCGACCGTCTGGTGATGGTGTCGGGAACCCCGCGCTATGACGGCGACGGCCGGTTTCTCGGCTACGAGGGCGTCTCGCGGGACGTCACCGATATCGAGCGCAACCGGGTCAACGCGATGCTGGTCGGCGCGGCGCTGGAGGGCATCCAGGAACTCATCGCCCTGTTCGACGACATGGGCACGGTGCTCTTCATGAACCAGGCGTTCATGCAAACCTTCCGGCTCGCCCCCCAGACCATCCGGCTCCGCGAGACGACGATCGAGAGCCTGACCCGTGACATCATCCGGCGCGGCGATCCGACGCTCGACCCCGAGGCCCGGGAGATGGCCGTAGTCGACCGTCTGCAGCGATACTGGGCGGCGACCGGGTCGCACGACTACCGGTTCGGCGACCGCTGGATCCGCATCCACGACCGCCCGACCCCGGATGGCGGCCGGCTGGTGGTCGGCTTCGACAATACCCAGGCCCGGGCCGGCAGCGAGGCGATGACCGCCGCCCTGGAGAAGGCCGAGGCCTCGGCGCGCGCGGCCGATGCCTTCCTGGCGCGCATGAGCCACGAACTGCGCACCCCGCTGAACGCCATCATCGGGCTGTCTGAGCTGATGACCACAGACCAGGTCCGCCTGTCCCAAGAGAAGCTCCGGGAATATGCCGGCGACATCAACCGCTCGGGGCGGCACCTGCTGGACCTGATCCAGGACATCCTGGAATTCTCCTCCATCCGCTCCCGCGACCGCACGCTGGCCCAGGAGGAGGTGGACGCCTTCGCCTCGGTGGAGGAGGTGGGAACGATCGTCCGGCCGATTCTGGCCCGCCGCGCGCAGACCCTGACGGTGGAGAACACGCTGGATGCCGGCGACCGGATCCGCGGCGACGCCCGCGCGGTGAAGCAGATCCTCATCAACCTGATCACCAATGCCTCGAAATACGGCCGCAGGGACGGCCAGGTGCGGCTGGAGCTCTCGCGGCAGCAGCACCGGGCGAGGATCGTCGTGATCGACGACGGACCGGGCATCGCCCCGCGCGACCTGCCCCATGTCTTCGACCCGTTCTATCGCGGGATGAACCCGATGAACGCGCGGTCGGATGCCGAGGATGTCGACGGTACCGGGCTGGGGCTGGCGATCGTGAAGACGATGGCGGAGCGGATGGACGGCCGGGTGGCGCTGGACAGTTCGGCAGAGACCGGCACCCGGGTGACGATCGATCTGCCGCTTGTCGCGCGGACTGCCGAGCCGGCTACGGATCGACCGGCCAGCCGGTCTGCCGACAGAACGCCAGCTGTTCCGGAGTGAAGACGGACAGATCGCGTTCGCGCCACCGGCCGATGGTGGCGGGCACGATCACCTCCGCCGTCGCGGCCTCGAGCGTGGCCCGGTCGGGCGCCAGACTCAGACGGTCGGCGAGCGCCGCCACATGGGGGATCGGGTCGGTCGCGAAGGCGTCGAAGTTCAGCGGATAGATGCGGCCCGCATACCGCGCCAGCAGGTCGTCGAGCCGCTTCTGCGTGCGGATCCAGTACTCGAGCTGCGCCGCCTCAGGCGCCGCATAGGCCTCGGGGTCGAGGTCGAACAGCCAGCTCCAGTTGCCGAGCTGCCCCTTGTTGTCGCTGTAGGCCATGTCGAGCGGGTGGCGGGTGACGTAGACGAACAGCGCCTCCGGCCAGCGCTCCAGGATCGGCTCCGCGAAGAGGTGGCAGTTCGGCTCCTTGGTCATCCAGCCGATCGCGCCGGGCGTTCCGACCAGCCCCCGCCCCTGCTCCCGTCGGAACCGACGCAGGGCCGGCCAGCGCAGCATGGACAGGACGCCGACCCCGCGGCGCATCACCTGCTCGAACAGCGCCAGACGCCGGTCGATCGCCGACGGGCCGGCGCCGCCGCGGATCCAGTCCGGGCGCTTGAACAGCTCGGTGAAGATCAGGTTGTCGTTGGCACCGTTCAGGCAGCCGCCCGCGTAGTAGCCGAGCGCCATCATGGTGCCGGCCACCGCTCGGGTCCCGGAGCCGCCAAGGCCGCCGATGAACAGGATGGGTGCTTCAGAAGTCACCGGCGCCGGATAGCCGACCGGGCCGGACCCGTCAATGGCGGCGACCGCTGCGGTCCGGGTCCGACCCGCCGTTCCGGGTCAGCCGGCGGCTTCGACGATCCGCATGTCGCGTTCCGCCCCGTCGGCCAGCGCGTCGAGCGCCTCCTTGTAGGCCGGGCTGTCATGGGTGGCGATGGCGGCCTCGACGCTCGGAAACTCGATCAGCACCGTGCGCTCGGCCAGTCCCGCCTCGTAGGTCTTGGCCGGCATGCCGCGGGCCAGGAAGGTGCCGCCGCCGGCGGTGATCGCCGGGCCGGCCAGCTTGGCATAGGCGGCGAGCTTGTCCGCGTCCTTGACCTTGCGATACGCGGAAATCCAGTAGGCTTTCGCCATGTCATCCTCCGAAACAGACGTGAGGGGCGATGAGAGCGGGTCGGCACGCCGTTTGGCAATGGCCGATCGCGCCGGTCAGCGGGTCGAGGCCCGCGCTCCGCTAAACAGCACCCAGAGCACGCCGATCCCGAGCACGACGTAGACGGCGCAGGCCAGGGCGATGGTCTCCATGGAGATGCCGGCATCCAGGCCCCAGCCCATCAGCGCCGGCGACAGGGCGCTGGAGACCACTGAGCAGGCGGTGACGAGCGCGCGGATCGCGCCCAGGTGCCGCACCCCGTAGATCTCGGCCCAGAGCGTTCCCAGCAGGGTCGACGACGCCCCGGACGTGGCCCCGCACATGGCCAGGAACAGCAGCCCGGCCCACACCTGGTCGAAGACGGCGAGCAGCCCCAGGCCGAGCACCATCGGTGCCAGATAGACCCGGGCGACCCGGCGGGCACCGACCCGGTCGATCGCCGGTCCCGCCACCAGGGCGACGGCGATCTGGCAGACCGCATAGCCGACATAGCCGGTGGCGAAGACCGACAGGTCCCAGCCCTTGGTCTCGGTCAGGTGCACCTGATGGAACAGGATGCCGGTGACGATGAAGGACGGCGCCAGGACGGCGGTCAGCGACCACAGGAAGGTCGGGTCGCGCATGACCTCGCCGCGGGTCCATTGCCGCAGCGCGCCCTCCGCCCCCTCGTCCACGGTGCGGGCCAGCAGGTCGGTATGACGCCGGCCATGGGTCGCCAGCAGCAGCAGGGCGAGCGGCAGGAAGACGAGCAGCGCCAGCAAGCCGGCGCCGCCATAGGTCCAGCGCCAGCCGATCAGCGCGATCAGGGCGACCGCCACGGTCGGCCAGACCGCCTCGCCCACCGGAAAGCCGAGGGCCGCGAGACTGACCGAGCGGCCGCGCACGCCCGCATCCGCATAGCGCGCGACCGACGTCACCGCGGTATGGCTGGCCAGCCCCTGCCCGAAGAAGCGCAGCAGGAACAGCACGACGACCAGCGTGACCGGCCCGGTCATCAGCGACGCGAAGCCCGACGCCGCCCCGATGCCGGTTAGCACGATGGCCGCGAACAGCCGCAGGTCGACCCGGTCGATCATGCCGCCGGCCCACAGCAGGATCAGCCCGCTGGTCAGGGTCGCTGCCGAGTACAGGGTCCCGAACCCGCCATGGGTCAGGTCGAAGGCCGCGCGGAACTCGGCGGAGAACAGGGAGATGAAGTAGGTCTGCCCGAAACTGGACGAGAACGACATCAGGAAGCCGAACGCCAGCAGCCGCCAGTCGAGCGCGAGGCCGCGGAACGACATCACGCCGTCTCCCGTCCGGCCGGACGCAATAGCGAGAAGAGCTCCGGCGGGGTCTCCACCCCCGGCAGCACGGGACGGCCGCGGGAGGCTACGGCCACATCGGGGCAGGCCTCGACCACCGGCGCGGACAGCAGGACCGCGTCGCCGGTCTGCTTGCAGGCCTGTTCGATCCGGTCCGCCAGGTTCACCACGTCGCCGATCACCGTGAATTCCAGCCTGTCCTCGCTGCCCACATTGCCGACCATGGCGTCGCCCGCATGGACGCCGATGCGATGGGCGATCGCAGGCTGGCCGGCGTCGCGGCGCTCCGCGTTGATCGCCTCCAGCGCCTGCATCATCCCGTCGGCGGTGGCCACCGCCCGCGCGCAGGGCGACGGCATCGCCCCGGTCGCGCCGAAGGTGGCCAGAATGCCGTCACCGATGAACTTGTCGACCGAGCCGCCGTGGCGGAAGATCACCTCGGTCATCCGCTTCTGGTAGTCGGCGAGGAAGCGCAGGGTCGCGTCCGGTCCCATCGACGCCGACAGGCTGGTGAAGCCTTCGATGTCGGAGACCAGCACCGCGACGAAGCGCAGACTGCCGCCGGGGCGAAGGAACTCCGGATCGGCGGTCGCCACCCGCTCCGCCACCTCGGGCGAGAAGTAGCGGCTGAGCTGGCCGGCGGCCTGCTCCAGCCGGGCGGCGGATAGGACCGTGCGCCGGGCGATCCAGGTCGAGAAGCTGACGATCGCGCCGGTACCGAGCAGGAAGGCCATCTGGTTCGACACCCGGCCGAGATGCAGTGCCGGCCCCATCACATGCTCCTGCCAGGTCGGCAGGGTCGCCATCACCGTGGCCGGGTCGTCCAGCGCGACATAAACCAGGAACCCCTGGAACAGGAGCAGCAGAGCGGTGACCACGAGCGGATAGAGCGGCTGCAGGGTCGTCGCGCTCACCAGCAGGAGCACCAGCCCCATGGGGTAGCCGGTCTTCACCAGATAGGCAGCCGAGGTGCCCGTCCCCTCCCACTCCAGGAAGAGGAAGGGTCCGGTGGCCAGGATCGACGCCACCATCGCCACCAGGCCGGCGACCGTCACCGCTCTGCGGCGGCGCACGAGGAACAGCAGGCCCGCCAGGACAAGCAGGCCCGGCAGCGAGATCGCCAGCACCGACAGCGGAGACGCCCGGGACACGAACAGCAGGATGCCGAGCACCAGAGCGACGATGCCGACGATCTCCAGCATGATGAACAGGGCGATGCCCTTGGCTTCGCGGTCGCGCAGGACCTCCGCGGTCGTGCTCACGCCGCGGTCAGCTCCGCCAGCGCAGGGTGGTCTCGCGCACCGGGTTCTGGAACTCCCCCTCGCTCCAGCCGCCATAGGCCTTCTTCAGCCGGTAGTACCATTTGGCCTGCATGTCGGCGTCGTTGATCAGCATCAGGTTGGGATCGTATTTCAGCCCGCGCTGCTGCTTCACCACCACGTCGCGGTCCTGGCCCAGGAAGTTGCGGGCGAAGATCCGCAGGATCGGCTTCAACGCCGCGGCCCAGCCGACATTCCAGTACATCATGTGGTGGATCTCGGTGGTCTCCCGGTCGATCGGCGTGACCGTGGTCAGGTTGCAGACCCGCTTGGTCCCGACCTCGATATCCTCGATCCGGATGCCCGGCAGGCGGAAGCGGATCTCGGTGGTCGGGGTACCGCCCAGCAGCTTGTAGGCGGCCGAGTTGCTCGACGGCTGATGGCGCAGCATGGCGAACCCGTAGTCGGCCGGCCCGAAGCGCTTGGCCTTCTCGTGGATCGAGCGCTTGGAGCGCCACCACCAGCTCTGATGCACGAAGGGGCCGTGCGCCGGATCCATCAGCCCGATCACCGCATGGTCGATATGGCTGGGGAAGATCATCCGCTCGGTCAGGCCCGGACCGTGCGCCGTCACCTCCGGCAGGTCCGGCGGGGCGACCTTCGGCGCGGTGCGGCCGCGCGGGTCGGAGGACATGTAGACCCAGATGCCGCCGCCGCGCTCCTCCACCGGATAGGGGCGCACGCGGATCGCGTCCACGTCCATCGTCTGATCCTCGGTCAGCGACGGGATGCAGGTGCAGTGGCCGTTCGGGGCGAAGCGCCAGCCGTGATAGCAGCACTCCACCTCCTTGCCGTCGAACCAGCCGTCGGAGAGCGGGATGCCGCGATGGGGGCAGATGTCGCGCAGGGCGAAGACCTTGCCCTCGGTGGTGCGAGCGAAGACCAGCGGCTCCTCGAGCAGGGTCTTGTCGCGCATCTCACCCGGCTTCAGCGCCGCCGACGGCATCGCGAAGTACCAGATGTCGCGGAGAAAATCGTTTGCATCGATTGTCATCACCGGACACTGCCACCAGGGCGGGACGCAGGCAACGGCGATGCGGCGGCCTGCGACGTCGCATCCCTTGGGGAGAGGGTGCCAATCAATCTCCACGCCACACTCCCCGGCCTTGTGCCGGGGCGAGGCATAAGCTTGCGCGAACCTTCGACGCCCGGTTCGGCAGGGCGCCTTGCCCCGGCACAAGGCCGGGGAGTGCGAATAGGAAGAAACGGAAGAGCTCGCAGACCCGCTCAGTAAACGAGCTGGTCGTCGCCGCCGGAGCCGCCGAGGACGATCTCGCCGCGGTCGGCCAAGTCCTTGGCGGACTGCACCATGGCGTTCTGGGCGTCCTCCACGTCCTTCAGGCGGATCGGACCCATCGACTGCATGTCCTCGCGCAGCAGCTTGCCGGCGCGTTCCGACATGTTGGAGAAGAACAGGTCGCGCAGCTCCTCCGAGGCGCCCTTCAGCGCGATGGTCATCTTGTCCTTGTCCACCGCCCGCAGCAGCGTCTGCACGCCCGCCGGGTCGAGGCGGTTCAGGTCCTCGAAGGTGAACATCAGCGAGCGGATCTTCTCCGCACTGTCCTTGTTGCGCTCCTCCAGGGCGGACAGGAAGCGGCTCTCGGTCGCGCGATCGAGGCTGTTGAAGATCTCGGCCATCATCTCGTGGCTGTCGCGCCGGTTGGTGCGCGCCAGGTTCGACATGAACTCGGTGCGCAGCACACGCTCGACGTCGCGCTCGATCTCCTTGTTCACCGCCTCCATGCGCAGCATGCGCATGACGACTTCCATGGCGAAGTTCTCGGGCAGGGTGGCCAGAACCTTGGCGGCGTGGCCCTGGCTGATCTTGGCGAGGATGACGGCGACGGTCTGCGGATATTCGTTCTTCAGATAGTTCGCCAGAACGTTCTCGTTCACGTTGGCGAGCTTGTCCCACATGGTGCGACCCGCCGGGCCGCGGATCTCCTCCATGATGTCGGCGACCCGGTCCTCGCCGAGGACCTTGGTCAGCAGCCGTTCGGTGCTGTCGAGCGACCCAACCAGAGAACCGGTGGAGGACACCTGCTCGGCGAACTCGACGAACAACCTTTCGACGATATTCGAAGATACGGTTCCCAGCCCGGCCATGACCTGGGAGATCTCCTTGATCTCCTCGTCGTCCATCTGGCTGAACAGGGCCGCGGCCTGGGCCTCGCCCAGGGACATGAGCAGGATGGCGGCCTTCTCAGGCCCGTTGATGCTGCGGTAATCCTCGCGAACGCGCATGATCCCTCCGGCCCCTGTCGCCGATCTCGTCCGAATGTGGGTTCATTCTGCTTCTTGACAATAAATCCCTAGAAGCAGCGGGTACATACACCAATTGGCCTTGCAATGTCGACGCGGGACGCCCGCTAGACTTGAAAAGCGTTGAGGCGGCGGTCGTCCATCCAGACGATCTCCGGCCCTCGCGCCAGCGCCGCGCGCAGCTCCGATTCGGCATACAGATCGATGCTCGCGAACACCGCCCGTGTCGAACCGCCGAAATCCGCCATATGCCGCCGCCAGAGACTGTTGAGCCGGACGATGCCGGGCCGGTCCGCCGGCCGATCCACCGCCCGCGGATGGGCGATGTACTCGATCGCGGCCGCCTCAAGCTGACGGTCGACATCGGCGCCGACGAAGGCGCGCCGCCGCAGGCTCGGCGCCCCCAGGGTCCCGTCGCACAGCCCGTAATGCCAGCGCGGGTCGCGGAACACCGGCGCCAGCACCTCGCGGCGGATCCCGGCGAGCGACACCGCGCGTCCCTCGACCCGGGCCAGCGGCACGTCCCAGGGCCCCCGGCTGAACAGGCCGCCGGTCTCGATCTCGTCCGGGCTGCCGACGATCAGGTGGTCGAGGATCAGCCGCACCACCAGCGCGTTATGCAGGTTCAGCCAGAACGCCAACTGCTCGCGACGCGACAGCGAGGCCACGGGCAGGGCCGACTGCTCGCGGATATAGGCTTCCAGCAGTTCCCGATCCGCGGTGGAGAACCGGGCATAGTCGACCCGGGTGATGCCGTCCGGCCAGTCGCGGGTGTTGCGGTCGAGCAGCACCTGCCAGACCCGGTGGTCCACCACGCGCGCCGAGAGCGGGTCGTGACGGCGCCAGACATCCGGGCCCGGCCCGCCCGCGCAGGCGGCGGCAGGCAGGACGGTCAGGGCGACAAGCAGGTCTCGGCGCGACAATCCTCTCGGCATGGGCGCAGTCTACGCGTTGACGCGCCGCCGCGACCATCGCTACATGGCGCGTCTTCCCGGGAGCCGACGCTTGGATGCCATCCTCAACGCGGTCGTCCCTCTGTTCGCCGTGATCTTCGCCGGTTTCATCGCCGGCAAGACCCGCGTGCTGGCGGAGGAATGGGTCCGCGGCCTGAACGCCTTCGTCTTCACCTTCGCCATGCCGCCGATGCTGTTCCGGCTGATGGCGACGACCGACGTCACCGCGATCGGCGAATGGTCGTTCGTGGCCGGCTTCTTCTACAGCGAAGTGCTGGTCTTCACCGCCGGCGCGGTGCTGGGCGGGCTGCTGTTCCGCCAGCGCTTCGCCGAGATGACCATGCAGGGATTCGGCTCCTGCTTCTCCAACGGCGTCCTGCTCGCCCTGCCGCTGCTGATCGGCCTGTTCGGCGAGAAGGGCGCCACCCCGGCGGTCCTGCTGTTCACCCTGGACGTGCTGCTGTTCAGCATCGTCACCATGATGCTGGAGATCGCCCGCAGCGGCGACCGGCCGGGCGGCGGCTGGCGGGCGGTGCGCACCTCCCTGCGGGCGATGCTGAAGAACCCGATCCTGATGTCGACCCTGATCGGCATCCTGTGGGGCATCGCCGGCCTGCCGGTGCCCGACCTGATCGACCGGAGTTTCGGCTTCATCGGCCAGGCCGGCCCGCCCTCGGCCCTGTTCGCGCTCGGCGCCACCCTGGCCTATCGCCGGGTCGCCGGCAGCGTCGGACCGGCGGCGATGATGGTGATCTTCAAGCTGTTCGTCCACCCGGCGGTCACCTTCGTGATTCTCGCCTATGTGGTCGGCGCGGATCCGTTCTGGATCCAGGCGGCGGTGATCTTCGCCGCCTGCCCGGTGGGGGCGAACGTCTACGTCTTCGCCCAGCACTACGGCATATCGGTGACTGCCGCCTCGGCCGGCATCCTGGCCGCCACCGGCCTGTCGCTGCTGACGGTCACCGGCCTGCTGATCCTCTATCCGCCGATCGGGGTCTGACCGTGGCCCGCCGGCCGGCGAAAGCCCGCTCCGGAAAGGCCGCCAACAACCGGCGCATCGGCTTCTGGCGGCGGCGGACCGGCCGGCTGTCGCGCTGGGCGGTGGTGATCGCCGCCCTGGTCGCCGCCGTCGCCGGACTGCGCCAATCGGAGGTCTTCTATCCCGTCGACGCGCCCTTCGAGCGCGACCTGTACCGGCACTGGAGCGATGCCGACGGCAACTGCCGGGACACCCGACAGGAAGTTCTCGTAACCGAGAGCCTGGAGCCCCCGGTTATGAGCGCGGACGGCTGCAAGGTCGTGTCCGGCCGCTGGTACGACCCGTTCACCGGCGCCACCTTCACCGATCCGGGAACGCTGGACGTCGACCACCGGGTGCCGCTGTCTGAGGCGCACCGCTCGGGCGCCCACCGCTGGGACGCCGGCCGGCGCGAGGCCTATGCCAACGATCTGTCCCACCCGGACACGCTGATCGCCGTCGACCGCAGCGCCAACCGGTCGAAGGGCGACGGCGACCCGCTTTCCTGGATGCCGTCGGAGATCGGCTACTGGTGCCCCTACGCCGCCCGCTGGCGCGCCACCAAGCAGCGCTGGGAACTGCAGGAGGACCTGCTGGAGGGCTGGTGGATTGACGCGGTGCTCGGCACCTGCAGACTGCTCGGCAGGCCCACCGGTCCATAGACCGACGCAGTCGCAGACGTGGGTGCGCCATCGGGGAGGAAACGACCGACCATGGGCGACCTGACACTGACGACCTTCGACTGGGTTCCCGAGCCGCCGCGCGGCCTGGTGCGCGACCTGCGCATCCGATGGGCGCTGGAGGAGGCGGGCCTGCCGTACCGCGTCGTGTCCGTCCCGTTCGACGATCGCGGGCCCGGACATCTCTCCCATCAGCCCTTCGGCCAGGTGCCCTGGTTGACCGACGGCGATCTTTCGATCTTCGAGACCGGCGCCATCCTGCTGCATCTGGGTGGGCTGAGCACGGCCCTATTGCCGAAAGATCCCAAGGCGCGCAGCGCCGTGGTCCAGTGGGTCTTCGCCGCTCTGAACTCGGTCGAGGCGGCGGTCCAACCCTGGGTGCTTTACAAATTCACCGGCGATACGACGGCGACGCCCGGTCGCCGGCTCATGGACAGGTTCCTCGCCGGCCGGCTCTCCCGTATGGAGACCGTGCTGGCGGACCGTGAATGGCTGGAGGGCGGATTCTCCATTGCCGACATCCTGATGGCCGACGTGCTGCGGGTGGCAGACAGATTCGACGGCCTGTCAGAGCATCGGGCCTGCCGCGCCTACGTCGCCCGGGCGACCGAGCGACCGGGCTTCGTCAAGGCCCATGCCGACCAACTCGCCCATTTCGCCGCCGCGGATGCCGACCGGGCGCAGTAAGCCCACGCCTGCGCGGTTGGTCCCTTCTGTTCGCCGGAGGTTTATGGTCCTCTAGCGCCCCCTCCTAGCTGTCCTGAGGAATCCGCCGCATGCCGTTCGATTTCGACGAGATCATCGACCGCGAGAACACCCATTCCGTCAAATGGGACTACCATGCGCATGGCGGCTTCGCGGCCTGGGACAGGACCTACCGGCACAACGGCGAGGACCGGGTGCTGCCGATGTGGGTGGCCGACATGGATTTCCGCTGCCCGCCGGCGGTCACCAAGGCGCTGGGCGAGCTCGCGGCGCACGGCATCTTCGGCTATTCGGCCAAGACCGACGACTATGTCGACGCGGTCTGCGGCTGGTTCCGCACCCGCCAGGGCTGGGACGCCCAGGGCGACTGGCTGATCACCGCGCCCGGCGTGGTGCCGACCCTCAACGTGGTGGTGCGCGCCTTCACCCAGCCGGGCGACAGGGTGATCGTGCAGCGGCCGGTCTACTATCCGTTCTTCCGGGTGACCCACAACAACGGCTGCGAGGTGGTCTCCAACTCCCTGATCCTGGAGGACGGTTCCTACCGCATGGATCTGGACGATCTGGAGGAGAAGGCGAAGGATCCCAAGGCCAAGCTGCTGATCCTGTGCTCGCCGCACAACCCGATCGGCCGGGTCTGGACCGCAGAAGAGCTGACCGCGGTCGCCGAGATCTGCGCCCGCCACGGGGTCATCGTGGTTGCCGACGAGATCCATGGCGACCTGATGTTCCCGGGCGAGACCTTCACCCCCTTCGCCACCCTCGGCGACACCGCGGCGCAGAACACGATCGTCTGCACTGCGCCGTCGAAGACCTTCAACCTCGCCGGCCTGCACACCTCCAACATCTTCGTGCCCAATCCGGCCCTGCGCGAGCGGTTCGCGGAGACCTTCGCGCTGCACAGCCTGCCCGGCATGAACCCGTTCGGCATCGCCGCCACCATCGCCGCCTATCGCGGCGCCGGCGACTGGCTCGATGCGGCCATGGCCTATGTCGCCGGCAACGCCGACCGGCTCACCGCCTTTTTCGGCCAGGAAGTGCCGGAGATCCGGGCGATCCGGCCCCAGGGCACCTACCTGCAGTGGTTCGACTGCCGGGCCCTGGGCCTGGACAAGGACGCCCTGGAGGACCTGATGCTGAACCAGGCCAAGGTCTATTTCGACGAGGGCTACATCTTCGGCGAGGAGGGCGAGGGCTTCGAGCGCATCAACCTCGCCTGCCCGCGCAGCACGCTCGACGAGGCGCTGGTCCGCATCCGCGACGCCATCCGGGCCCGCACGGCGTAGCACGCACCACGACCAGACCCCGTGACCCGGCGGTATTCCTGACCGCTTAGAGCGCGATCGGACCCGATCCGATCGAACCGATCGATCCGGCCCGGTCGCGCTCCGGCCCCGCCCCCGGGATCAGCCGCCGGCCACGTAGGCGGAGAGCTGACGCACCTCCTCCTCGGTCTCCTCCAGCCGGAACTTCACCACGTCGCCGATCGACACCATGCCGGCGAGCCGTCCCTCCTCCAGGACGGGCACGTGGCGGAACCGGCCCTGGGTCATCAGTTCCATGACCGAGGCGATGGTCTGGGTCGGGCTGCAGGTGACGACCTTGGCGGTCATCAGCGCGCTGACCGGCTCGTCCAGCACGTCGCCGCCCTGCTGCGCCAGCATGCGCACCACGTCACGCTCCGACAGGATGCCGGCAAGCGCGCCGCCATCGGTGGTGACGACGATGCAGCCGATGCGCTTTTCAGCCAGCGTGGCCACCGCGGCCCCGACCGGCGTGTCCGGCGCCACGGTGACAACATTCCTGCCCTTGGTCTTCAGGATATCGGAAACAAGCATCCTTACCTCCCGCTAGGCGAAGCGGGCGGGCCGGTCCGGCGGCCCATCGGAACGTCGGTGCGTCCAGGTCGTATGCTCGGCCGCGCCTGTTCCGAGGCGGCTGAAACGGCCCGATCCCGTCGCAAATGCCCTCTGGCCGGGCCTTACCCGTATGATCCGCCCGATTGCCGCCCCATGCAAGCGCCTCGACGGTGGCACCACCGTCGCGCCTGCGGTAGAACAGCACCGGCTGTCCTCGTAGCTCAGCTGGATAGAGCACCAGATTCCTAATCTGGGGGTCACAGGTTCGAATCCTGTCGGGGACACCATTCCTTCCTGCCGCTTGGTCCGCGGACCCGCTTCGAGGCTTCGGGCATCCGCGTCGTCGCCCGGTCGATCCGCCTAGGGTCGGCCCCGATGGACCGCGGCGGAGGCCATGAACAGCGCGGCCAGCTCGTTGTCGCTGTCGGCCCGGTGGAACAGGACCTCCTCGTAGGTCTCGTCGATCTCGCGGACCGCCACCCGGTGGATACCGTCCTGGCGGTTGGTGCCGTGGCGCCAGATGAAGCCGATGCCGAGCCCGTTCGCCACCGCCTCGCAGACTCCATCCCGGGTCTCCAGCACGATGCTCGGTTCCGGCGCGAGACCGGCGGTGCGGAAGGCGCGGTTGACCACGCGCTGGGTGGAGGATCCCTCCGACCGGAAGATCAGCCGCTCGCCGATCAGGTCGCGCAGGGCGACCGGCGTGTCGCCGGCCAGCCGGTGACCGGTCGGCACCACCGCCACCACGTCCTGCACCAGGCAGGTCCGTCGGACGAAGCGGCTGTCCTTCGGCACGTTCGGCAGCAGCCCGACATCCACCCGGTTCTCCAGCACCGCGTCGATGATGGCGGAGAAGTTCCCGAACTCGACCTCGACCTTCACGCTCGGCACGTCGCGCTGGAAGGCGCCGATGATGGCGATGCCGGGCATCGAATTGCCGAGCCCGATCCGCAGCGTGCCGGAGACCAGGGTCTCGCGGCGGCGCAGCAGGCGGAGGGCACGGTCCTCCAGACGGGCGATCTCGGTCGCCAGCGGCGCCAATTCAAGGGCCAGATCGCTCGGCATCAGCACCCGGCCGCGGCGCTCGAACAGGCGGACATGGAACGCCTTCTCCAGGTCCTGGATCGCCTGGCTGACCGCCGGCTGCGACAGGCCGAGCCTGCGGGCGGCACCGGTATAGCTGCCTTCCTCGACGACGGCGCTGAAGGCACGGAGGCGGGACCAGGTGAGGCTCATCAGGATCGGCCGGGGTTTGACGGAAACATGTCGGGATCGAAGCCTTCGTTATCTACCCCATAACCATGACTTCTGGATGAAACCGAGCCGCAAGGCTTCGCCGCTACCGTCGGACGCGTCACACACGAGCGCTCCGGAGAACGCGATGGCTGCGATCACATTGAGCGGCATCACCAAGAAGTTCGGCGAGACCGACGTCCTCAAGGGCATCGACGTCGATATCGCCGATGGCGAGTTTCTCACGCTGGTGGGTCCGTCCGGCTGCGGGAAGTCCACCCTGCTGCGGATCATCGCCGGGCTGGAGGCCCAGTCGGACGGCGACATCCAGATCGGCGGCCGGCTGGTGAACGCGGTTCGCCCGAGCCAGCGCGACCTCGCCATGGTGTTCCAGTCCTACGCGCTCTACCCGCACCTGACCGTGCGGCAGAACATGGAGACGCCGCTGCGGTTGCGCGACCTCTCGTTCTGGGAGCGGTTCCCGCTGCTCGGCGCCCTGATGCCGGGGCGAGGCGGAAAGATGGCCCGGCTGCGCGACGCCGTGGACGAGGCCGCCCGTACCCTGAAGATCGACCATCTGGCCGAGCGCAAGCCCGGCCAGCTCTCCGGCGGCCAGCGCCAGCGCGTGGCCCTGGGCCGGGCCATGGTGCGCAAGCCGGTCGCCTTCCTGATGGACGAGCCGCTGTCCAACCTGGATGCCGCCCTGCGCGTGCACATGCGGGCCGAACTGGCGCAGCTCCACCGGTCGCTCGGCGTCACCTTCATCTACGTCACCCACGACCAGGCCGAGGCGCTGACCATGTCCGACCGCATGGCGGTGATGATGGACGGCGAGATCCTGCAGCTCGGCGCACCGGACGAGATCTACCGCAACCCGGCGGACCGCCGCGTGGCGGAGTTCATCGGCAGCCCGAAGATCAACCTGCTCGACGGCGATGTGGATTCCGAAGGCCGGGTCACCGTCAACGGCGTCCAGCTCAACCGGCGGCTTGCCGGCGGCGACCGGGCGATCCGCGTCGGCATCAGGCCGGAGCATTTCCAGCTCGCCGAGACCGGCGGCGTCAACGACGCCTGGCCCTTCACCGTCACCCACAAGGAGAACCTGGGCGCCGACTTCTACCTGCACGGCCACCTGAACGGCGGCGAAACGCCGGTGGTGGCCCGCGCCCATCCGGAACAGGCCCATGCCGTGTCGGTCGGCGCCCGGCTGTTCCTGCAGGCCGCCGCCGGTGCCGCCCTGGCCTTCGGGGCCGACGACCGTCGCCTCGCCTTCGCGGGGGCCTGAGCATGGCGGTCTCCACCCTCGACGAGGTCCCGGTCGCAGCCTCGACCCGGCGCGCGGTCCTGAAGCCGGCCCAGCGCGGCACGGCCGGCTACTGGTTCGTCGCCCCCGCCATCGTGCTGATGCTGGTGATCCTGATCGCGCCGGTGGCGATCGCCGCGATGCTGTCCTTCACCGATTACAGCCTGGGGGCCGCGGGGTTCGACTGGGTCGGCCTCAAGAACTACGCCCACATGGTCTCGCGTTCGACCTACACGAAGATGCTGTGGGCGACCTTCGTCTACGTCATCGTCGTGGTGCCCGCCTCGGTCGGGCTCGGCCTCGCTTCGGCCCTGGCGATCAGCTCGCTCGGCCGGATCGGCGACATCTACAAGACCATCTTCTTCCTGCCGGTGATGGCGGCCCTGCTGGCCATGGCCATCGTCTGGGAGTTCACCCTGCATCCGACCATCGGCCTGCTGAACCGGGCGCTGGCGTCGGGCTGCGGCACCTGGCTGGAGGCGGTGTCGGGCTGGGTCGCGCAGGGATGCACGGACGGCTTCCCGCTGTGGCTCGGCGATCCCGACTATGCGCTGGGCACCATCATCTTCCTCGGCATCTGGCAGGCGGTCGGGTTCAACATGGTGCTGTATCTTGCCGGACTGACCAGCGTGCCGCGCGAGCTCTACCACGCCGCCGCGATCGACGGGGCCGAGCGCGCCTGGGACCGCTTCCGGCTGGTGACCTGGCCGATGCTGGGACCGACCACCGTCTTCGTTGTCGTCATCACCACGATCCGCTCGTTCCAGGTGTTCGACACGGTCGAGGCACTGACACAGGGCGGTCCGTCCAAGTCGACCTACCTGATGATGTACGCGATCTACGAGAAGGCCATTCAGCAGAACCTGATCGGCATCGGCTCGGCGATCACTATCGTCTTCCTCGCCTTCGTCCTGCTCCTGACCCTCGCCCAGCGCTGGCTGGTCGAGCGGCGGGTCCATTATTCCTGAGGAGCCGGACACGATGATCGGACAGTCCTCGCCTTTCACCACCGCGCTGAAGCATGCCGGGCTGATCCTAGGCGCCCTGATCGTGCTCCTGCCGTTCTACGTGATGGTGAGCTACTCGCTGAAATCGCCCGCCGAGATCGCCTCCGGCACCGGCGGGCTGCTCGGCACCCAGGAACTGATGGTCGACCGCAACTGCGTCAATCTCGGACGCAGCGAGGCCGAGTGCACGGTGCTGCCGGTGGTCTACAACTACGTCAGCGCCTTCAAGCAGGCGCCGCTGCTGCGCTACCTGCTGAACGGGGTGATCGTCACCCTGTCGATCTTCGTGATCCAGGTCGCCGTCGCCCTGCCCTGCGCCTATGCCCTGTCCAAGCTGAAGTTCTGGGGCCGCGACGCGGTGTTCGGCCTGGTGCTGTTCTGCCTGCTGATCCCGGTCCACGCGATCGCCCTGCCGCTTTACATCATGCTGGCCAAGGTCGGGCTCACCAACACCTACGCCGCGCTGGTCATCCCCTGGACGATCTCCGCCTTCGGCATCTTCCTGATGCGGCAGTTCTTCATGACCGTGCCGGACGACCTGATCGACGCCGCCCGGATGGATGGCATGACCGAGATGGGGATCGTCTGGAAGGTGATGCTGCCGACCGCGGTTCCGGCGCTGCTCGCCTTTGCCATCTTCTCCGTCGTCGCCCACTGGAACGACTACTTCTGGCCGCGGATCGTGGTCACCGGCGCGCGCGACCTGTTCACCCCGCCGCTCGGCCTGCGCGAGTTCCGCGCCGGCGTCGACGGCAACGAGTACGGGCCGATGATGGCCACCGCCACGGTGATCGTCACCCCGCTGATCGTCGCCTTCCTGCTGGCCCAGCGCCGGTTCATCGAGGGCATCACGCTGACCGGCATGAAATAGCCAATTCGGGCCACGGCCCGAGACGAGATCCCGCGCCATCGGGGGCGGGCAACACCGGAGGTGCGCCGTCCGCCGACAGCCCGCCGCCGTCTGCAACCAGGGAGAAAATCGATGAAACGGATCCTGTCCGTCGCGGCCCTCGCCGTGCTGATGTCGGCCCCGATCGCGTCCACCGCGGCCCAGGCCGTGGAGATCGAGGTCGCCTATCCGTATTCCAACAGCTTCGACATCACCTTCGAGAAGATCATGGAGAGCTTCAAGAAGGACCACCCGGAGATCGAGGTTAGGTTCCGGGCCACCTACGAGCACTACGAGGACGGCACCAACACCGTCCTGCGCGAGGCCGTCTCCGGCAACCTGCCGGACGTCACCATGCAGGGCCTGAACCGCCAGGCGATCCTGGTCGAGAAGGGCATCGCCCAGCCGCTGACCCCGTTCATCGCCAAGGAAGCCCAGTTCGAGACCGACGGCTACCACAAGGCCATGCTCGAGCTGTCGTCCTTCGACAACGCGGTCTACGGCCTGCCCTTCGCGGTCTCCACGCCGATCGGCTACTACAACATGGACATCCTGAAGGAGGCCGGCGTCGAGACGATCCCAACCACCTGGGACGAGGTCGCCAACGTCTGCGAGAAGGTCAAGGCGATCGGCAAGGAGCCGATCTTCTGGGGCTGGAACATCACCGGCAACTGGTTCTTCCAGTCGCTGATGTGGTCCCAGGGCGAGCCGATGATCAAGGACGGCCAGATCAACTTCGACGGTGAGGCCGGCCTGAAGGCGCTGGAGACCATGAAGACGATCTTCCGCTCCTGCGAGATGAAGAACCTGTCGGTCAGCGAGTCGGCCCAGTCCTTCGCCTCGGGCGAACTCGCCATGTATTTCTGGTCGACCTCCTCGGTCAGCCAGATCGAGCGCACCAAGGCCGGCGAGTGGACCTTCCAGACCGCGCCGTTCCCGGGCATGGGCGGCAAGCCGATGGCCCTGCCGGCCGGCGGCAACGCCGCGATGTTCGTCTCCACCTCCGACGATCCGGAGCGCCGCCAGGCCGCCTGGACCTTCCTGAAGTACATCACCTCCAGCGTGGGTGCCGCCGCGGTCGCCGAGACCACCGGCTACATCCCGCCGAACAAGGCCGCCAACGAGATCATCCTGGCCGACTTCTACCAGCGGAACCCGAACAAGGAAGCCGCCGTGAAGCAGCTTCCGCTGCTGTCGGAGTGGTTCGCCTATCCGGGCGAGAACGGCCTGGCCATCACCCAGGTGATCTACGATGCCATCGAGAGCATCGTGGTCGGCGAGGCGGACGACATGGCCGCCCTGCAGGAGGAGATGGTCGAGGAAGTCCGCGAGCTGATGCCGGCGGGTTCGTGACCTGAACGGATCGGGGCGGCATGCTTGCCCGATTGGGTGAGATGCCGCCCCGGTTCACCAACGAGAAGAGTTCCCCGATGAACCTGTCCGCATATAAGGCCGTCCTCTGCGATCTGGACGGCTGCCTGATCTCCGGCGACCGCGTTCTGCCCGGCGCCGTCGATTTCGTCGCCGCCCATCGCGGCCGCCTCTACATCGTGTCGAATAATTCCACCGATACCGCCGAGACGCTGCACGAGCGGCTGCGCGGCCTCGGACTGACCATCGCCGCCGATCGCATTCTGCTGGCGGGCGAGCGGGCGGTGCACTGGATCGCCCGGACCTGGCCCGGAAGCTCGGTCGAGATCTTCGGCAGCGCCGCGATCCTGGACTGCGCCGGTCGGCTCGGGCTGGAGCGCGCCGACGGGGCGCCGGACGTCGTCCTCCTGACCCGCGACACCGGCTTCACCTATGACAGCCTGCAGCGTCTCGTCGCCGCCCTCGCCCAGGGGGCGCGACTGGTCGTGGCCAACAGCGACGCCACCCATCCCGGTCCCGACGGTCTGCCCGTACCCGAGACCGGAGCCCTGCTCGCCGCCGTACGGACCTGCCTACCGGAGATCGACTTCGACGTCATCGGCAAGCCCGCGCCCGAGCTGCTGCGCGCCGCCCTGGAATGCGCCGGTGCCCGCCCGGACCAGGCCGTGCTGGTCGGCGACAACCCGGCGACCGACGGCGAAGGGGCCAAACGCCTCGGCCTCGATTTCGTGCATGTCGACCCGACGAAGGGCGGCCTTGCCGCTGTCCCATCACTTCAGCCTGCCTCCTGACCCCTCACCCAGAGCGCCCCATGCCCTCCTTCATCCAGGCCACCGACACCCATTTCGTTCCCGGCGACCGCACCCTGTACGGCACCAGCCCGAAGGCGCGGCTCGAGGTCGGCATCGCCCTGATCAACAGCGACCATGCCTCGGCCGACTTCCTGCTGATCACCGGCGACCTCGCCCATGACGGCGATGAGGCGGCCTACGAGACCCTGCGCGACGTGCTGGCCGAGGCGCGTATCCCGGTGCATCTGATGATGGGCAACCACGACAGCCGTGCGCCGTTCCGTCGGGTCTTTCCCGACCAGCCCGAGATCGAGGGCGGCTTCGTGCAGTTCGCGATCGACGGCGACGGCTACCGCGTCCTGTGCCTGGACAGCCTGCATGACGAGCCGGCCCGCCACGAAGGACGGCTGTGCCCGACCCGGCTGGCCTGGCTCGACAAGGAGCTGGCGGCGACCCCGGCCGATGTGAAGCTGGTCGTGGCCTGCCACCACCCGCCGTTCGATCTCGGCATTCCGAACATGGACGACATCCGCCTGACCGACGGCGAGGCCATGTGGGAGGTGATGCAGCGGCGCAAGCCGGACCAGATGATCTTCGGCCATGTGCACCGGCCGATCTGCGGCAACTGGCGCGGCATTCCGTTCCACCTGCAGCGCGCCTTCAACCACCAGGTCGCGCTGGACTTCGAACGCCGCGAGATCCTCGGCTTCTGCGAGGAGAACCCGGACATCTCGATCATCCGCCCGACGAACGACGGGGTGCAGATCTTTACCCGCTCCGTCGGCGGCGAGACCCGGTTCTTCCCGGCCCGCCCGGTCACCGCCTGACCCGGACGGCCGGCGCCGTCCTCAGCCGCCGGTCGCCTGGGCGCGCAGCCGGTCGATCACGTTGTCGTCGGTGATCCGGCGGTGGGCCGCCTCCACGAAGCTCGACAGGCCGAACATCAGCAGCCCGACCGAAACGATTCCCAGCAGCCAGGGACCGTAGGGCTGCTTCTGCAGCTCGCGCAACGCATCAGCCAGACCGCCCGCCTGGCTCGGGTCGGTGTTCCAGCCGGCGCTGATCAGGAAGACCGCGACCAGGGCGAGGACGAAGGCCCGGGCGGCATAGCCGGCGCGACCGACCACCTCGGCTGTGCCGTGGGTCTCGGCGGAGATGGTCAGGTCGTCCATGAAATTGGCGGTCCAGGCCGCCTTCGCCTGGACCATGGCGACCCCGAACACCACCGCGCCGACAGCCATCACCATCCACGGACCGTAGGGCTGGCGCATCAGCCAGCCGGTCCAGCCCTTCATGTCGCCGCCCGACATGGTCAGTCCGATGGCGAGGGCGGCCGCGTAGATCGCCAGACCGATATGGATCACCGCGCTGACGATCCGCCCGGTCCGCATTACCAGGCCGCGAGCATCATTGCCGATATCGTTCAGGTCGAGGACCGCTTCCACCATGCGGAACAGCCCGTAGCACAGCAGCCCGAGCGCCATGGCGCCGAGCATCGCCCAGCCGAACGGGCCGCCGACCAGGCTGTGCAGGGCGCCCTTGGTGTCGGTCGGAACGCCAAGCCCCAGGGCCGAGCGAATGGCAAACCATCCGACCAGCAGATACACGACGCCATGCGCCGCGAAACCTATGCGGCCGAACGTCTCCAGTCGGTAGACCCGGTCCATAGGGTTCTCCATTACGTTTGCCCGACCTAACGCGTGAGAACGGCATTCGGTTGCCTGCGGGGCCTATGCGACCCTGCCAAGGGCGAAACCGTTAAGGAATTCTTCAGACTCCGCGCCTTTAGGTTGTCGAGAGAACTCCATTTCTCCCCACCCTTTGGTGTCCGCCCATGTCCGACGCTCAGCACCGCCCCGGCGCGAACCGGGGGACCGTCCGCCTGGCATGGACGCCGCCGCCCGTTCGTGAATACTGGATCGAACGCATTCGTCTCGGAGGTTGGCATGCAGGCCTCTGACAATCCCGACGCGCCGGCGGTGCCCGATCCGGTCGGGCTGTGCTCGGACATCTTCGAGCATTGGCGCTCGCTCGCCGATGCCGGCGAGGCGGTCCAGGGCATTCCGGTCCGCGACCAGATCGACCTCCTGACGCTGCCCAGATCTGCGCGCGGCAACTTCTTCCTGATCGAACGGCGTGACGAGCGGTACTTGGTACGCCTTGCCTCGACCACGCTGGTGGAGAACATGGGGACCGAGACCACGGGCAAGTATCTGGATCAGCTCATGCGGCCGGAGATCTACCCCGCGCGCCGCGCCCTGTTCGATTTATGTGTACAGCAGGCCTCTCCCGTCTACTATGGCGCGACTCTCGCCGCCCCCACTCGGGGGCACATTGCCTTTCGCAGGATCCTGCTCCCGCTGCGGAGCGCGCCCGACGCAGAAATCGATCTGGTCTGTGGTGCAATGGAATTTCTCTCTACCCAGGAACTCGCCGATGGATCGCCGCATTCGACCAAATCCGGCCCCAACGACCCGGTCGAGGACAAGGGGCTGGTATTCCGCAGGGTTTTCGCTGCGGGGCGGTGGATCGACTGGTCGGACGGCCTGTCGGAAAGCGCCGCCGGGCCCGATTTCCGTTAACGAGTCGTTAACCTTTCTACCCAAGGATGCGGTCCGGGTGGATTGGTTGCGCCTCCATCGCACTCTCGCACGCGGGGCATCTGCCTCTCCTATCGGTTGTTATAATATGGAGCGGGGCGTTGTCAGAAACCGGCTTCCCCGGTGAGCTAAGAAGCCAGGGCATCGCTCCGGACGGCCTGTGCGCCGACCTGTTCGGCCACTGGCTCGAGCTATGCGCCACCTCCTCCGCTCCCGACCGGATCCCCGTCCGTTCCCAGATCGACATGCTGACCCTGCCGACCCAGGTCCTGCCCTGGTTCTTCCTGCAGGAATGGCGCGACGGTCGCTACAGAAGCATCATCGCCGGCACCAAGCTGACCGACGAGTTCGGGTTCGAGCCCAAGGGCCGATTCATGGACGAGCTGTTGTCGAACGCCGTCTATCACGCCCGCCGCAAGATGTTCGATACCTGCCTGGAGCTCGGCCTGCCGTTCTACTACCGCGGCAGCCTGTCGAAGCCGGCGGACCGCTACGTTGCCTTCCAGCGCCTGCTGCTGCCGCTGCGGGCGACGGAGGACGCGCCGATCAGCCTGCTGTTCGGCGTCCTGCGGTTCTACGAGCGGCCCGCCCTCAGCGACCGCGAGCAGCGACTGCTGGAATTCGATCCCGGCAGCCTGTTCCACTGCAGCACCTACGAGAACGGCCGGTGGCTCACCTGGCCGCCGGAGCGGACCGAAGCGCCAGCCCGCTGAACGGCCGGCGGCGCCGTACCGGCTCAGTCCAGCGCGAAGACCATCGCCTTCAGGTAGGCGCTCTCCGGCAGATGCGCATGCACCGGGTGATCCGGCCCGGCACCCGCCGAACGCAGCAGGCGTCCCTGACGCTCGGCGTCCCCCAGACCGCGCGCGTTCTGCTGGGCGAAGGACACCGGATCCATATGGTGCGAGCACGAAGCGAGCAGCAGCACGCCGCCCGGCGCCGTGATCTGCGCCGTCATCCGGGCCAGCTTGCGATAGGCCTTGGCGGCCGGGCCGACGTCCTTCTTGGAGCGCGCGAAGGCGGGCGGATCGCAGATCACGATGTCGTACTGCGCGCCGGTCTTCACCAGATGCTCCAGGGCGGCAAAGGCGTCCGCCTTTCGCGTGCTGACCCGGTCGGCGACGCCGCTCAGGTCCGCCGCCTTGGCCGCCTGGGCCAGGGCCGGTGCCGCCCGGTCGATCAGGTCGACCTCCGCCGCGCCGGCGACGGCCGCCTGCACCCCGAAGCCACCGATATGGGTGTAGAGGTCGAGCACCCGTGCACCCGCCGCGAGACGGGCGATGAAGGCGCGGTTGTCGCGGTGATCGAAGAACCAGCCGGTCTTCTGGCCGCCCATCGGGTCGAGCGGGAACAGCGCCCCGCCCTCGGCCACCAGTGCCGGATTCGGCACCGTGCCCTCGACCAGCCGCACCTCCTCGCCGAGCCCCTCCAGCTTGCGCACCGGGCTGTCGTTGCGCAGCACGACGGCCGCCGGCGCCAGCACCTCGCGCACCGCCTCGGCAACCAGCGGCACCATGCGGTCCATGCCGGCGGAATTGGCCTGGATCACCACGACCTCGCCATAGCGGTCGACGATCAGGCCGGGCAGGCCGTCGGCCTCCGCATGCACGACGCGGTAGTACGGTGCGTCGAACATCCGCTCGCGCCACGCCAGGGCCTCCGCCAGCTTGCCGGCGATCCAGGCGGCATCGATCTCGGCCTCCGGGTCGCGGTCCAGCATGCGCAGGGCGATCAGGCTGTGCGGGTTCATGTGCGCCCATCCGAGCGGCTCACCGGCATGGGTCTCCACCGTCACCAGGGTGCCGGGCGTCAGGGCCTTGGCCTCGGCGGTCATTGCGATCTCGTTGGAGAAGCCCCAGGGATGGCCACGCAGCAGGCGCGTGCCGCCTCCCTTGTTCAGACGGATGGTGGCGGTCTTGTCGGACATGGAACTCTCCGCGGCGGACGGGTGCGACAGGCGTCAGCGACTATGGGGTGCGGGTTATGGCACGACAGACCGGGCTCGCGGTACCATAAGCTATGATTCGCGCTCTGATCCTGTCCACCCTGGTTGCCGCTCTGACCGGCTGCGCCGCGCCGCAGACCGCCGTGCAAACGCCGGGACCGCCGGCCCCGCAGCTCACCCTGGTGGAAGCCGTGCCGCCGGACGCGCGCTGCCGCGCCGTCGGACGGACCGGCCGGCGGGACATGCAGCCGGCCCCGATGAGCATCGAGCCGCGCAAGCTCGGCTTCCCGATCGAGGTGACCTGCGAGGCGCCGGGCTATCTGACCACCACGGAGACGCTGCACCCGCGTCCCCTGCCGGACCTGCTGACCGCCGCCCAGGAGCGTCGTCCGATCTCCCCCATGGCCGACCCGTCCCCCGCCGCCGGCGCGTCGGCCGGCAGCGAGGTTCCCTTCCGCATCATCGTGCCCCTGCGCGGCGGCCTGTTCGATACCGCCGCCCAGCGCGCGGCGTTCTACGAGGCCCTGCTGAACGACCGCGTGGCCCGGTGGACAGCCCTGCAGCACCGGGCCGAAGCCGATTGCGGCCGGCCCGCGACGTCCCGGGCTGGCGCCAGTTCGACCTCCCCGCCCGAGG
This sequence comes from Candidatus Endolissoclinum sp., assembly GCA_965228445.1. Lineage (GTDB taxonomy): Bacteria > Pseudomonadota > Alphaproteobacteria > Thalassobaculales > Thalassobaculaceae > Thalassobaculum. The sequence continues at coordinate 2,447,968 of OZ245813.1, forward strand.
TCTGCCGGCGGGCCTATGGCTGGCTGCGCGAGCTGCGCGACGCCGATTTGCGCAAGTTGGAAATCGACCGCCGGCGGGCCACGTTCCGCTGAACCCGGCCCCGATTTCCTTTTGATTCCGGCCGCTCAACGGATTTTTAGAATTATCCCATTGCCCATCACGCGCTTGTCGCTGGTACAGTCCCGTGCAGTTAACTACGTGCGGGCACAGGGTTGGCGTCCGGGTTGCGCGATCAGCGCTCCACCCGGCATAACCTGTCCACGAAAAAGGGAATCCAGCGGGGACCCAAGATGAAAATCGGCATCGTCAAGGAACGCCGAGAGGGCGAGAAACGCGTCGCAGCCTCTGCGGACACGGTAAAGAAGTACATTCAGCTCGGCGCGGACGTCGCGATCGAGTCCGGCGCCGGCCTGACCGCCGCCGTGACCGACGCCGCCTATGCCGCCGCGGGCGCAACCATCGTCAAATCGGCCAAGGAGGCGATCGGCGACGCCGATGTCGTCCTGAAGGTCCGAAAACCGACACCGGACGAGATCCCGCTGCTCAAGAAGGGCGCGCTGCTGATCTCCCTGATGGAGCCGCACAAGGACAAGGCGATCGTCGACGCCATCGCCAGGCAGGGCGTGCGCAGCTTCGCCCTGGAGCTGGTGCCGCGGATCACCCGCGCCCAGTCGATGGACGTGCTGTCGTCGCAGTCGAACCTGGCCGGCTACAAGGCGGTGCTGGACGCCGCCGCGGTGTTCGGCCGCGCCTTCCCGATGATGATGACCGCCGCCGGCACGGTTCCGCCGGCCCGCGTCCTCGTCATGGGCGCCGGCGTCGCCGGTCTGCAGGCCATCGCCACCGCCCGCCGTCTCGGCGCCATCGTGTCGGCCACCGACGTGCGCCCGGCCGCCAAGGAGCAGGTCGAGAGCCTGGGCGGAACCTTCGTTGCCGTGGAGGACGAGGAGTTCAAGCAGGCCGAGACCGCCGGCGGCTATGCCAAGGAAATGAGCGACGAGTACAAGAAGAAGCAGGCGGCCCTGATCGCCGAGACCATCGCCAAGCAGGACATCGTCATCACCACCGCCCTGATCCCGGGCCGGCCGGCCCCGGTGCTGGTCACCGAGGACATGGTGAAGACCATGAAGCCGGGATCGGTCATCGTCGATCTGGCGGTCGAGCAGGGCGGCAACTGCCCGCTGTCCAAGCCGGGCGAGGTCGTGGAGGCGCATGGCGTCACCCTGGTCGGCCACCTGAACGTGCCGAGCCGGGTGGCGGTCGACGCCAGCGCGCTCTACGCCAAGAACCTGCTGAACTTCCTCACTCCCCTGATCGACAAGGAGAGCAAGTCGATCAAGGTCGACGAGGAGGACGAGATCATCAAGGCGTCCAGCATCACCAAGGACGGCGCGATCACCAACGAGCGGATCCTGGCATTGCCGGACGAGCCGGCCCTCGCCCCGACAGCGAAGCCGGCCGCGAAATCGGCGGCGAAGCCAGCGGCGAAGAAGGCACCGGCGAAGAAGCCGGCCGCCAAGAAAGACGCTCCCAAGGCCGCCGAGACGACGGCTGACGAAACCAAGCCGGACGCGGCGCCGAAGCCGGACGGCTCAGGCGGCGACGCCAAGGCGTAAGGAGGGACCCAGATGTCGGACACTTCTCTCGCGGACAAGCTCAAGGACCTCGCCGAAGAGGCCCGCGAGCTCGCCTCTGACGCCGCCGATCTGGCCACCCAGGCCGGAAGCGCGGCGCTGGACAAGACCGTCGCCGCGACCGCCCCGGCGGCCCAGGCCGCCCAGGGCGGCGGGCTGGACCCGACGGTGGTCGGCCTGACCGTCTTCGTGCTCGCCTGCTTCGTCGGCTACTACGTGGTGTGGCGGGTCACCCCGGCCCTGCACTCGCCGCTGATGGCCGTCACCAACGCGATCTCCTCGGTCATCATCGTCGGCGCGCTGATCGCCGCCGGCCCGGACAGCATGAACTTCTCGTCGATCATGGGCTTCTTCGCCGTGGTGCTGGCCAGCGTGAACATCGCTGGCGGCTTCCTGGTGACCGAGCGCATGCTCGCCATGTTCAAGAAGAAGAAGTGAGGGAAGGACCCGTATCATGAGTGGCACCATCTCCTCGCTTCTGTATCTGGTCTCCGGCGTCTGCTTCATCATGGCGCTGCGCGGCCTGTCGCATCCGTCCACCTCGCGGGCGGGCAACTATTACGGCATGGCCGGCATGGTCATCGCCATCCTCACCACCCTGACCCTCGAGGTCGTGCAATCCTACGAGATCATCATCGTCGGCCTGCTGATCGGCGGCGCCATCGGCGCGGTGATCGCCCGCAAGATCCAGATGACCGCCCTGCCGCAGCTCGTGGCGGCGTTCCACAGCCTGGTCGGCCTCGCCGCCTGTTTCGTGGCGGCCGCGGCCTTCTACCGGCCGGACGCCTACGGCATCGGCGAGCTCGGGGCGATCAAGGTCGGCTCGCTGATCGAGATGGCGCTCGGCCTGGCGATCGGCGCGATCACCTTCACCGGCTCGATCATCGCCTTCGGCAAGCTGCAGGGCCTGGTCACCGGCCGGCCGCTGGTCTTCACCGGCCAGCATCCGCTGAACGCCCTGCTCGGCATCGCCCTGGTGGTGCTGATCGTCTGGCTGTGCACCACCCAGGATCCGACCGCCTTCTGGCTGATCTTCATCGTCGCCCTGGCGCTCGGCTTCCTGCTGATCCTGCCGATCGGCGGCGCCGACATGCCGGTCGTGGTCTCGATGCTGAACTCGTACTCGGGCTGGGCGGCGGCCGGCATCGGCTTCACCCTGGGCAACCACCTGCTGATCATCACCGGCGCGCTGGTCGGCTCCTCGGGCGCGATCCTGTCCTACATCATGTGCAAGGGCATGAACCGCTCGTTCATCAGCGTCATTCTCGGCGGCTTCGGCGGCGAGAGCGAGGCGGCCGCCGCCGGCGGGCCGGGCGGCGACCGCTCGGTCAAGTCCGGCAGCGCCGAAGATGCGGCCTTCATCATGGAGAGCGCCTCCTCGGTCATCATCGTGCCGGGCTACGGCATGGCAGTGGCCCAGGCGCAGCACGCCCTGCGCGAGATGGCCGACACGCTGAAGGCCAAGGGCGTGAAGGTGCGCTACGCCATCCACCCGGTGGCGGGCCGTATGCCGGGCCACATGAACGTGCTGCTGGCCGAGGCCAACGTGCCCTATGACGAGGTGCTGGAGCTGGAGGAGATCAACCGCGACTTCTCCCAGACCGACGTGGCCTTCGTGATCGGCGCCAACGACGTGACCAACCCGGCGGCCAAGACCGACCCGGCGAGCCCGATCTACGGCATGCCGATCCTGGACGTGGAAAACGCCAAGACGGTCCTGTTCGTGAAGCGCTCGATGGCGTCCGGCTATGCCGGCGTGGAGAACGAGGTGTTCTTCCGCGACAACACCATGATGCTGTTCGGCGACGCCAAGAAGATGTGCGAGGAGATCGTCCAGTCGCTCGACTGACGGCCTCGCCGCGAAACGCGAAAGGCGCCGGGGAGCGATCTCCGGCGCCTTTTCTTTGTGTGTGGGGGCCGCCCTTCGACACATCCCCCGGAGCAAATCCGGGGGATTGCTCAGGGTGAGGTCTCAAACCTTAAATCATCTGACCTCATCCTGAGCAGCGACCGAAGGGAGCGTGTCGAAGGATCGGCCCGACTCGAAGGGTCCGGCCACTGTCGACGGGCCGACCCCGTTACCCGATCACCGGTTCCTGGGTCTCCTTCAGCCAGCGGGCGATGGCGCCGGTGCGCCAGTCCTCGTGATGGCGGCCGACGATCTGCACGCCGACCGGCATGCCGTCGATCGCCAGCATCGGCACAGTTACGCAGGGGCAGCCGATCGCCGAGGTCCAGGCGTTGTAGGCCGGCAGGCCGGTGGAATGGATGAGGCCCGGCTCGCCCTCCTGGGTCGCGGAGTCGACGAATTTCGGCGCCGGTCCGGTGGAGGACAGGGTGATCATCGCATCCGCGTTGGCCGACACCGCCTTGAACCGGGCGCGCATCGCCTCGCGCTTGGTCAGGGCCGCCCGGTAGTCGTCGATCGACATCTCGGACGCCATGGACAGCCGCTGCCGCATGCTGTCGCTCAGCTTGCTGACATCCTTCTCCGCCAGGTTGCGCAACACCCACAGCATCTCCCAGCCGCAGATGTCGCGGCACAGCAGCAGGCTCTCGGCAATCTCCTTCTCGAACGCGTCGAGGTCGCCGTTGCCGGCCCGGCGCAGGATCTCCACACCGGAGGCCGCGATCCGGTCGATCAGCGTCTCGAAGGCGGTCTTGGTGGCGTCGTCGGTCTGATGCCAGCCCTCGCTCTCCGCCACGATCAGCCGCTGCGGCTTGGCCGCGACCGGTGCCGCCTGCGCACCGTACAGCCCCGGGCTGCCCGGGTCGCCGCCGACGAAATGGGAGATCGCGTGGGTGACCGCCCACATGTCGGCGATCGAGCCGGCATGGACGCCCAGATGGCTGTGGCTCATACCCTGCCGCTCGCCGCGATGGAGCGCCCCGAGGGTCGGCTTGATCGCGGTGTTCCCGCAGAAGCCGGCCGGCCGGATGATCGAGCCGACCACCTGGCTGCCGAGCGCGGCCGGTACCATCCCCGCCCCGATCACCGCGGCGGAGCCGGAGGACGAGCCGCCCGGCGTGCGCTCCGGGTCGAACGGGTTGGTGGTCGGTCCCGGATGGGAGAAGCCGAGTTCGGTCGTCACCGTCTTGCCGAGCACGACGGCGCCGGCCAGCCGCAGGGCCTGGACCGGGGCCGAGTCCTCACCGGTCATCCGCCCGGCATAGAGGGGCGAGCCCATTTGCGTCGGCATGTCCTTGGTCATGTAGAGGTCCTTGACCCCGATCGGCATGCCGTCGATCGGCGACAGCGGCTTGCCTGCCTTCCAGCGCTTGGTGGAGGCGTCGGCCTGCACCTTCGCGCCGGCCTCGTTCAGGGTGACCCAGGCCTGCACCGTGCCCTCGCGGGCGGAGATGACATCGAGGCAGCGCTCGAGATAGGCGCTGGGACTGTCCTTGCCCTCGGCAAAGGCCGACGTCCCCTCCACATAGGTCAAAGGCTGGAACGTGGACGGATCGTAGGATACGCCCTTGTCGCTGCCTGATACGTCATTCATCAAAAAACCTCCTCTGTCACGCGGGTCGCCCCCCATGCCACTGTCCACAACACTGCTTGTCCTGACTGTCAGTCTGGCGTTGGCTGCCGTAGCGTGGCACATGCAGCGCCGACCGCGCGAGACCCTGGATCCACCCTTTCCGGTCCCGTGGACGTTTTTGCAGATCCTCGGCGTGGTCGTCGCCCTGGCGGCCGCCGCCCATCTGATCTCGCTGGCCACGGGGCAGCCGTTCAAGGGACGCCTCGGTTTCTAGAGCCGGGTACGGGGAGACGGCGGCACCTGGTCCGGGTCATGGGGACGGCCGCGCGTTAGCGTCCGATGGCCGCACAGGCTTCCGCTCTTCCGGGGCTTTGCTAAGATGTCCGGGATCGCAACAGACCGTCGCTGCGACGGCCACCCAGGCGAGGTGTTCCGTGACGGAACGCAAGGACATTCACAATTCGGACGTGCCCCTCGTCTGCCGGGCCTGCGAAGCGCGGCACAAGGGGATCTGCGGCGCCCTCTCCGGCGACGAACTGCAGGAGCTGAGCAAGCACACGAGCAAACGCGCCGCCGCCCGCAAGCACGAGCTCGTCCACGAGGAGGACGAGGTCCACACCTACTCCAACATTCTGTCCGGGGCGGTGAAGCTCACCAAACTGCTGCCCGACGGCCGCCAGCAGATCGTCGGCCTGCAGTTCGCGCCGGACTTCCTCGGCCGGCCGTTCATGACCGAGAGCAATTTCGGCGCCGAGGTGGCGGTCGACGTCCGGCTCTGCACGTTCCCCAAGGACGTGCTGGAGAGCATGCTGAAGAAGAACCCGGAACTGGAGAACCGTCTGCTCCGTCAGGTGCTGAAGGAACTGGACGAGGCGCGGCAGTGGATGCTCGTGCTCGGCCGAATGACGGCGAAGGAGAAGGTCGCCAGCTTCCTCAGCCTGATCGCCGATCACATCGATCCGGAGCACGACGGCGACAGCGTGACTTTCGAGCTGCCGCTCTCGCGGGCGGAGATCGCCGACTATCTCGGCCTCACCATCGAGACCGTCAGCCGGCAGTTCACCGCCTTGCGCAAGGAGGGGCTGATCGAGATCGAAGGCAACCGGCACATCGTCGTGCCGCACCGCGAGGCACTAAAGGACGCGACCGGGTCAGTCTGAGGCCAGCCGGCGCGCGGCCGGCCGGATGAGTTGATCCCGCTCGCGGGTGGTATGCCGGCGCAGGTTGTCGAACAGGCCGCGCAGCATGTAGCCGAGCGTGGCCGCGTCATGGTGCCGTTCGCCGGCGACCCACTCCATCAAGACCTCGCACAGCTCGTCGGCGAATGCCTCGTCGGTCCGGTGCTCTTCGGTCAGGGTTGCCACGCTGTCGCTGACGGCATCCTCCCCCAGGGCCGAGACCAGCACTGGCAGGATCTCGCGCTCCTCCAGCGCATGCGCGTCGCGCAGCAGCCCTCCCATCCGCCGGGCCAGCCGCAGGTGGCTCCCATTGGTCGGCAGCGCCGGCAGGCCATCGGCGACCTGCTCCAGCTCCTGGCACATGGAGAGGATGCGGTGGTGATTGGCTTCGAACTTCCGGAGGGCATCCAGCAGGCAGGGGCGGCAGGCTTCGCCCACCTTGGGGGGATCGGCATCGGGCCGGGAGCCGTTGTCCCAGGCCGTTCCCGAATGCAGCCTTTCGCCACCCCGCATCGCCAAGATCCCGTCCAGCGCGACCGCTCTCTGGCGGTCTGAATGGTCGACAGGTTTAGGCGACGGCACGTCCGGGGTCGTTGATCGAGATCAAGGAAAGCGCCTCCGGGAAGGGACACCTTCCGCACCGTGTCAATCACACGCTGCGGGAACCCGGATCATGTCTAAAGCGATCGAACTTTCCCTCGCGGCCTGCGCCGGCCTGCTCGCCCTGTTCATGGCGGCCGGCGCGCAGGACGCGGTTTATGAGTTCCACGCCTATCTGTTCTTCATCGTCGCCGTTCTGGTCGCCTTCTGGCTGATCGGGCGCGACACCGCCGCCGCCGACCCGGACAGCTACATGGATGGCCCGGTGCGCCTCGGCGTGCTGGCCACCGTGTTCTGGGGCATCGTCGGCTTCCTGGTCGGCGTCGTCGCCGCCTCCCAGCTCGCCTGGCCGGATCTCAACATCGAGCCCTGGTTCAATTTCGGACGTGTCCGCCCGCTGCATACCTCGGCCGTGATCTTCGCCTTCGGCGGCAACGCGCTGCTGTGCACGAGCTTCTACGTGGTCCAGCGCACCTGCCGCGCCCGCCTGTTCGGCGGCGACCTGGCCTGGTTCGTGTTCTGGGGCTACCAGCTCTTCATCGTCCTGGCGGCGACCGGCTACCTGCTGGGCAACAGCCAGTCGAAGGAATACGCCGAGCCGGAATGGTACATCGACCTGTGGCTGACCGTCGTGTGGGTCGCCTATCTGGTGGTGTTCCTCGGCACCATCCTGAAGCGCAAAGAGCCGCACATCTACGTGGCCAACTGGTTCTACCTGTCGTTCATCGTCACGGTGGCCATGCTGCATGTGGTGAACGCCCTGGCGATCCCGGTCTCGCTGACCGGCTCGAAGAGCTACTCGTTGTTCTCCGGCGTGCAGGACGCGCTGACCCAGTGGTGGTACGGCCATAACGCGGTGGGCTTCTTCCTGACCGCCGGCTTCCTGGGCATGATGTACTACTTCGTGCCGAAGCAGGCCGAGCGGCCGGTCTATTCCTACCGGCTGTCGATCGTGCACTTCTGGTCGCTGATCTTCCTCTACATCTGGGCCGGCCCGCACCACCTGCACTACACCGCCTTGCCCGACTGGGCGCAGACCCTGGGCATGGTGTTCTCGATCATGCTGTGGATGCCGTCCTGGGGCGGCATGATCAACGGCCTGATGACCCTGTCGGGTGCCTGGGACAAGATCCGCACCGACCCGATCATCCGCATGATGGTCATGGCGCTGGCATTCTACGGCATGTCGACCTTCGAAGGTCCAATGATGTCGGTGAAGAGCGTGAACGCGCTCAGCCACTACACCGACTGGACCATCGGCCACGTGCATTCCGGCGCGCTCGGCTGGGTCGGCATGATCTCCTTCGGAGCGATCTACTTCCTGGTGCCGCGCCTGTACGGCCGCGAGAAGCTGTACTCCCTGCGGATGGTGAACTGGCACTTCTGGCTCGCCACCCTGGGCATCGCCGCCTATGCCGGCGTGATGTGGGTCAGCGGCATCATGCAGGGCCTGATGTGGCGCGAATACGACCCGGAAGGCTTCCTGGTCTACTCCTTCGCCGAGACCGTCGACGCCATGCATCCCTTCTACGTCGCCCGCACCTTCTCGGGGGTCCTCTACCTCGCTGGGGGTCTGGTCATGGCCTACAACGTCGCCATGACGGTGATGGGCCGCGAACGCAACGAGCAGCCGATCGTCACCGCTTCGGCACAACCCGCCTGATCGGAGGAAACCATGTCGATCCTTGATAGGCACCACCGTGTCGAAACCAACGCCACCCTTCTGCTGGTGCTCTCCTTCCTGGTGGTCACCATCGGCGGCATTGTCGAGATCGCGCCCCTGTTCTACCTGCAGAACACCATCGAGAAGGTGGAGGGGATGCGTCCCTACTCGCCGCTCGAGCTAAAGGGACGCGAGATCTACCAGCGCGAGGGCTGCTACGTCTGCCACAGCCAGATGATCCGCCCGTTCCGCGACGAGGTGGAACGCTACGGCCACTACTCGCTGGCGGCGGAGAGCATGTACGACCACCCGTTCCAGTGGGGCTCCAAGCGCACCGGGCCGGACCTGGCCCGCATCGGCGACCGCTATTCCAACGAATGGCACGTCCAGCACCTGATCGAGCCGCGCTCGGTCGTGCCGGAATCGATCATGCCGTCCTACGGGTTCCTGGCGGAGACCGATCTCGACACCACCAACATCGCCGGTCACCTGGAGACCAACCGTCAGCTCGGCGTCCCCTATGACGACGCGATGATCGGCAACGCCCTGGCCGACCTGCGCGACCAGGCCGATCCGGAGGCCGACTGGGACGGGCTGCTGGCCCGCTATCCGAAGGCCAGGACCGGCGACTTCGACGGCAACCCGAACCGCCTGACCGAGATGGATGCCGTGATCGCCTACCTGCAGATGCTCGGGACGCTGGTCGACTTCTCGACCTTCGACCCCGAAGCCAATGCCCGCTGAGGAGGCCCGCCATGACCTACGACAGTCTGAGACAGGCCGCCGACAGCTGGGGGCTGCTTTACATGGTGATCATCTTCCTCGGGGTGATCGCCTACACATTCCGCCCGGGTGGACGCAAATCGGCCGACGACGCCGCCGCCATCCCGCTTAAGGAGGACTGAGCCATGAGCGAGAAGGAGATCGACAGCGTCACCAAAGTAGAGACCACGGGCCACGAGTGGGACGGCATCAAGGAGCTGAACAATCCGCTGCCGCGCTGGTGGGTCTATGTGTTCTACGCCACCATCGTCTTCGCGGTCGGCTATGCCGTGTACTACCCGGCGATCCCGCTGATCGATGACGCGACCCGGGGCATCTCGGGCGAGACCACCCGCGGCGAGCTGCACCAGGAGATGGCCGCTGTCGAGGCCGGACGCGCCGACCGGCTGGAGCAGATCCGCGCAATGGAGCTGTCCGACATCCAGGCCGATCCCGAGTTGGCGCGGTTCGCGTCGGCCGGCGGCGCCTCGGCGTTCAAGGTGTACTGCTCCCAGTGCCACGGCTCCGGCGCGCAGGGTGCTGCGGGCTATCCGAACCTGAACGACGACGACTGGCTGTGGGGCGGATCGGTCGAGCAGATCGCGGCCACCATCCGTCACGGCGTGCGCTACGAGGCCGACGGCGACACAAGGTGGTCCGAAATGCCCGCCTTCGGCCGCGACCAGCTCCTCCCGCGCGAGGACGTGCTGGCGGTCGCCCACTATGTCCGCTCGCTCTCCGGCCTGGACCATGACCAGGGCGCGATGGACGAGGGCGCGCGGGTCTTCGCCGAGAACTGTGCCGCCTGCCATGGCGAGCAGGGCCTCGGCGACAAGGAGATGGGCGCCCCGAACCTGGCCGACGCGCTGTGGCTCTACGGCGACAGCCAGCAGGACGTCGTGTCCCAGATCAACGCCCCCAAACACGGCGTCATGCCGGCCTGGGGCGAGCGTCTGGGCGACGCGGTGGTGAAACAGCTCGCCGTGTATGTGCACGGCCTGGGCGGCGGCGAATAAGCGCCGCTGCGGCGGGCTGGAGCGGAAGGACGGAGAGGTCCGATGACGACGGTTGACCAGAACGGCACGGCAGGGAGCGGCTTCGAGCAATTCGACGTCGAGCCGGTCAACCGTCGCGACAAGCAGCAGCCGCTCTACGCCCCGCGCAAGAAGATCCACCCGAAGCGCGCCGAGGGCACCTTCCGCCGCTTCAAGTGGCTGGTGATGCTGATCACGCTGGGCATCTACTACGTCACCCCGTGGATCCGCTGGGATCGGGGCGAATTCGCCCCGGACCAGGCGGTGCTGATCGACCTGTATCACCGCCGCTTCTATTTCTTCTGGATCGAGATCTGGCCGCAGGAATTCTACTACGTGGCCGGGCTGCTGCTGATGGCGGCCCTGGGCCTGTTCCTGGTGACCTCCTCGGTCGGTCGCGCGTGGTGCGGCTATACCTGCCCGCAGACCGTCTGGGTCGACCTGTTCCTCGTGGTCGAGCGCTTCGTCGAGGGCGATCGCAACAAGCGCATCCGGCTGGACAAGGCGCCGATGAGCGCGTCGAAGGCGGTCAAGCGGGTCAGTAAGCACACGATCTGGCTGCTGATCGCGGTGGCGACCGGTGGCGCCTGGATCTTTTATTTCGCCGATGCGCCGACCCTGCTGATGGAGGTGGTGACCGGCACCGCCCCGACCGTCGCCTACGGCACCATCGCCGTGCTGACCTTCACCACCTATTCGCTCGGCGGCCTGATGCGCGAGCAGGTCTGCACCTACATGTGCCCCTGGCCGCGCATCCAGGCGGCGATGCTGGACGAGCACTCGCTGACCGTGACCTACAACGTCTGGCGCGGCGAGCCGCGGTCGCGACACCGCAAGGTGCAGGAGGCCGCCGGCGCCTCGGTCGGCGACTGCATCGACTGCAACGCCTGCGTCGCGGTCTGCCCGATGGGCATCGACATCCGCGACGGCCAGCAACTGGAATGCATCACCTGCGCGCTGTGCATCGATGCCTGCGACCAGGTGATGGAGAAGATCGGCAAGCCCAAGAAGCTGATCTCCTACTCCACGCTGGCCTCCTACGACCACAACATGCGGCTGGCACAGATTGCCGACGGTACGATCGACCCGGCCCGGGTTCATACGCCCGACGGCGGCATCGCGCCGGAGGTCACGCACACCACCCTGCGCTCGATCCTGCGGCCGCGAACCGTCGCGTATTTTGTCATCTGGACGCTGATCGGCGTGGCCATGCTGGTCATGCTGACCACCCGCGACCGGCTGGAGTTGAACGTGCTGCACGACCGAAACCCGGTCTCCGTGCGGCTTTCCGACGGCACGATCCGCAACGGCTACACCGTGAAGATCCTCAACATGATGCCGGAGCGGCGCACCGTCCTGCTGACCATCGAGGACTTCCCCCAGGGTGCGATGATCATGCCGCTAGAGAAGGACGACCCGCGCCAGGCGATCTTCCTCGACGTGGATCCGGACAGCTTGCGCGCCCAGCGGATCTTCGTGGTCGCCGGCCCGGATGGGCTGGAGGGCCAGCAGACCCCGTTCCGCTTCCGCGTCCGCGACAGCGCGGGGTCGGAACGCGCGGAATACGATGCGATCTTCGACAATGGAGCAGCACGATGAGCGACACCTCCCGGAATGACGGAACGTTCAAGCTGACCGGCCGCCACGTCCTCCTGATCCTGCTGTCCTTCTTCGGGCTGGTCATCACGGTCAACGTGACCATGGCCACCCTCGCCGCCGGCACCTGGCCGGGGCTCGTCGTCGCCAATTCCTATGTGGAGAGCCAGCGCTTCAACGCCCGTGTCGCCGCCGCCCGCGCGCAGCAGGCGCTGGGCTACGACCTGACCTTCCGACAGGCCGACGACCGGCTGTCGCTGAGCCTCAGGGATGCGGACGGCCGGGGCGTGGAGATCCTGGGCGGCACCGTGCGGATCGGCCGACCGGTCACCCGCACCGAGGACCGGCTGATCGACGTTCCCGCCGCCGCCTCGGGCGAGGTCAGCATGGCCGATGCCCTGGCGCCGGGGCTGTGGGTCGCCGACGTCGCCCTCAAGCTCGCCGGCGGCCGGACCTGGCGCTACGAGACCCGGTTCTCCGTGGGCAGGGACGGCTGACATGTCCTGCTGTGCCGCCTCCGCCTCGCTGTCGGTGCCGGGTCAGGCCCTGCGCCCGGACCGACGCGAACTGCTGGACGCCTCGCACGATATCGGCGACGGGCTGGTCGCCACCCGCCTCGCCGTCCCCGACGCCCATTGCGCCGCCTGCATCTCCACCATCGAGAAGGCGGTCGGCGCCGTGGAAGGCGTCACCGACGCCAGGGTCAACCTCGCCGGACGCTTCGTCACGGTGAAATGGCCGCGCGAGGCTGTCGATCCGGAGGCGGTCTTCGCCGCCCTCGACCATGCCGGCTACCGCGCCGGGCTGCTGGACGAGGCGGAGAGCGGTCCGGACCCGGTGTTGCGTCGGCTGTTCGTCGCCCTGGCCGTCGCCGGCTTCGCCGCCGGCAACGTCATGCTGCTCTCGGTCTCGGTCTGGTCCGGGGCCGACGAGGCGACCCGCGATCTGTTCCACTGGATCTCCGCCGCCATCGCCGTGCCCGCCGTCGCCGTCGCCGGGCGGCCGTTCTTCGGTCCGGCCCTGCACGCGCTGAAGGCCGGCCGGCTGAACATGGACGTGCCGATCTCGCTGGCGGTGCTGCTGGCGGTCGGGCTGTCGCTGCACGAGACGCTGACCGGCGGGGCGCATGCCTATTTCGACGCGTCGGTCACCCTGCTGTTCTTCCTGCTGATCGGCCGCACCCTCGACCACGTCATGCGCTCGCGCGCCGGGGCCGCGCTGAAGACCCTCGACCGGACCACGCCGCGCGGCGCGGTGGTGGTCGCCTCCGATGGCACCACCTCCTGGGTTCCGGTCGCCCAGGTGTCGCCCGGCACCAGGGTGCTGGTCGCCACCGGTGACCGCGTCCCCGTCGACGGCACCGTGCTCGGCGGCCGGGTGCGGGTCGATCTCTCCGTCGTCACCGGCGAGAGCGAGGCGGTGGCGCTGTCGGCCGGCGAAACCGTCGTGGCCGGCGCCATGGTGATCGACGGTCCGCTGACCCTCACCGCCACCCGGACCGGCCACGCCTCGTTCCTGGGCGAGATGCGCTCCATGCTGGAGGCGGCGGAGACGGCCCGGCCGGCGCTGAGCCGGCTGGCGGACCGGGCGGCGGCGATCTACGCCCCGGCGGTCCACCTGATCGCGGCGGTCACGTTCCTCGGCTGGTGGCTGGCCGGCGGTGGCGTCCATCACGCCCTGACTACCGCCATCGCCGTACTGATCATCACCTGCCCCTGCGCCCTGGGCCTCGCCGCCCCGATCGTGCAGGTGGTCGCGGCCGGCCGGCTGCTGAAGCACCGCATCCTGCTGCGCGACGGCGGAGCGCTGGAAACCCTGGCCACGGTGGACCGCGTCGTGCTGGACAAGACCGGCACCCTGACCACCCCGACCGTCGATCCTCGGGCGCTGGACCGCCTGTCCGACGACACCCTGTCGGCCGCGGCCGCCCTGGCCCGGCACAGCCGGCACCCGGTGGCCCAGGCCATCGCCGCTGCCGCCCTGGCAACCCCGGTCTCGCCCGACAGCGTCACAGAGCATGCCGGCCATGGCCTGGAGGGGGTGATCGACGGACGCACCTGGCGCCTCGGCCGGCCGGACTGGGCGCTGTCGGCGCAGGCGTTCTCCGCGCTTACCAGCGACCGGCGCGGCGCCCCGGTGCTGGCCTGCGACGGCGCCCTTGCCGCCGCCTTCGCCCTGCTCGACCGGCCGCGACCGGGTGCCGACGCTGCGGTCGCGACCCTGATCCGCCTCGGCCTGGCCCCGGCCCTGCTCTCCGGCGACGGCGAGGCCAAGGTGGCGGAGACCGCCGCGAGGCTCGGCCTGGAGCGCTGGAGCGCCCGCGCCACCCCGGCCAGCAAGATCGCTGCCATCCAGGCGCTTCAGGCGGACGGCCACCGGGTGCTGATGATCGGCGACGGGCTGAACGACGCCCCGGCTCTGGCCGCCGCCGACGTGTCCATGGCACCGAGTGCCGCCTCCGACGTCAGCCGCACCGCTGCCGGCATCGTGTTCCTGAGCGAGGATATGGGCGCGATCCCGACCGCCATCGCCGTCGCCCGCACCGCGCGGCGACTGATCCTCCAGAATTTCGGGCTGGCCGTGGTCTACAACGCGATCGCCATCCCGCTGGCCATCGCCGGTTACGCGACCCCGCTCTTCGCGGCGATCGCCATGTCGGCCTCCTCGGTGGTCGTCGTAGCCAACGCCCTGCGCCTCGCCCTGCCCGATCGCAGCCAGGGGGTTGCGGGACCCGCCACCACGGACGAAATCAAGACTCCCCTCACCCCGGCGATGGGAGTCCGCGCATGACCATTCTGTCGATCCTGATCCCCGCAGCCCTGGCGCTCGGCCTGATCGGTCTGGTGGCCTTCCTGTGGGCCCTGCGGTCGGGCCAGTTCGAGGATCTCGACGGCGCGGCGGAGCGGATCCTGCTGCCCGAAGACGACAAGCCGAAGAAATAGGGACGGATCAGCCCTGCTTGGCCGCCTTGATGCGCGCGTAGCTCTCCTCCGGCCAGTGCTCGCGGTAGGAGTAGAACTCCTCCATCACCAGCGCGCCGTCGGGCAGCTTCACCCAGGGTTGCTTGGAGCGCGTGAAGATGTGGATGTCCGGCGGGCACTTCGCCGGCTCGTCCAGGGTGCCGACCCGCACGAAGGCGACGGTCGGCCCCGCTCCGGCATAATGGCTGTACATGGTCGCCCGGCAGGTCGGGCACCGCATGAAGATCTGGCCCTTGCCGCTTTCGGTCGGCGTATCCACCGCCTCCAGCGCCCCGTACAGAAGCTCGACCTCCGCCGTCTCGATCAGGGCGTTCAGCGCGAAGGCCGTGCCGCTGTCGCGCTGGCACCAGGTGCAGTGGCAGCAATGCACGAACATCGGCCTGCGCTTGAGCCGGTATCGCACCGACCGACAGGTGCAGCCGCCCTCGGCGAAGGTGTCGCCCATGCTCACCCCCGCTGCAGGCTCGACCAGAAGCGGACCGGCTCGCCGACCGCCTCGCCGACCAGCTCGTCGTCGCGCATCACCACATTGCCGCGCACCAGGGTGGCGATCGGCCAGCCGGTGACGATCTTGCCGTCGAACGGCGTCCAGCCGCACTTGCTGGCGATCCACTTGTTGGTGATCTCGTGCTTCGCCTTGAGGTCGACGAGCGTCAGGTCGGCGTCCCAGCCCTTGGCGATCCGGCCCTTGCCGGCGATACCGTAGATCCGGTGCGGACCGGTCGAGGTCAGGTCGACCAGCCGCGCCAGGCTCAGCTTGCCGGCATTCATGTGGTCGAGCAGCAGCGGCAGCAGGGTCTGCACCCCGGGCATGCCCGACGGGCTCGACGGATAGGGGCGCTGCTTCTCCTCCAGGGTGTGCGGCGCATGGTCGGAGCCGATCACGTCCACCGTGCCGTCGGCGATGGCCCGCCACAGGGCGTCCTGGTGATGCTGCTCGCGGACCGGCGGGTTCATCTGCGCCAGGGAGCCGAGCCGCTCGTAGCATTCCGGGGCGGCCATGGTCAGGTGGTTCAGGGTGGTCTCGACCGTGGCGACGTCCTTGTTCTCGGCCAGGAATTCCATCTCCTCGGCCGAAGTGATGTGCAGCACATGCACCGGACGGCCGGCGGCGCGGCCCAGGCGGACGATCCGCTGGGTCGCCTTCAGGGCGCATTCCGGCGAGCGCCAGACCGGGTGGGCGCGCGGGTGCCCCGCCTCCTTGGCGATGTGCTGGCGCTCGCGCAGCATGTCCTCGTCCTCGGCATGGACCGCGACCCGGCGGCGGCCGGCGGCCAGCACCTTGGCCAGCAACTCGTCCTTCTCCACCAGCAGCGAGCCGGTCGACGATCCCATGAACACCTTCACGCCGGCACAGCCGGGCGCACGCTCCAGCTCTTCCAGCAGGTGGACGTTCTCCTCCGCCGCACCGACGAAATAGGCGTGGTCGCACCAGGCGCGTCCCTTGGAGCGGGCGAGCTTGTCGTTCAGCTCGACGTCGGTGAGGGTCAACGGCGAGGTGTTCGGCATCTCGAAGATCGAGGTCACCCCGCCCTTGGCCGCGGCGCGGGTGCCGTGGTGGATGTCTTCCTTGTGCTCCAGGCCGGGCTCGCGGAAATGCACCTGGGTGTCGATCACGCCGGGCAGCACGGTCAGGCCCCCGGCGTCGACCACCTCGCCGGCCTCCGCCGCCGCCAGATCGCCGATGGCGGTGATCTTCCCGCCGGTAACCCCGAGATCCACCCGTTCCAGCCCGGCCGGGGTGAACACCTCGCCGCCCCGCACCACCAGATCGTATCGCGCCATGCCTGCCTCCGTTCGTGACGGCGCCAGCATAGCCACGCAGCATCCGGCGGCAACCGGTCTTGAACCGCCGGATCTCATGCCGACGTGCGAATTGCCATGGTGGAGCCGCCGGCGCCGACCTGCGATAGTCGGCCGGATTTCAGACCGAGACCGAGGACCGTTTTGTCCGTCCCCCAGTACGACCGGGCCGCGCCGCCGTCAGGCCCCACCTCCGTCGCCACCCTGAGCTATACCGAGGGCGGCACGATGCCGCTGATCCGCCGGCATGTGGTCAATGTCGCGCTGATGATCCTGACCCTTGGCCTCTACCGGTTCTGGGCGATCACGGTCATGCGGCAGATCCTGTGGCGCCGGATCCGGTTCGCGGAACAGCCGCTGGAATATACCGGGACAGGGTTGGAGATCTTCATCGGCTTCGTGCGGGTGTTCCTGATCGTCCTGCTGCCGCTGGGCATCATCTTCATGCTCATCGAGCTCGGCCTTCAGCGCGAAATGCCGACCGCGGATCCGGGAACGATCGAATCCGTCGATCTGGTCTACCTGCTCGTCGTGCTGATGCTCATCGAGATGGGACGGTTCCTGAGCTGGCGCTACCGGATCTCGCGGACCCGCTGGCGCGGCATCCGCGGACGGATCGAACATCCGGCGCTCGGGTACCTGCTGGTCGCCGCCGCCTCGGCCGCGATGATCGTGTTCTCGGGCTGGCTGCTGAAGCCCGTGGTCGATCTCTACCGGGCCTCCCGCCTCCTCAACACCCTGAATATCGGCGGCATGAAGGGCAGGTATGTGGGCGGCGTCTGGGCGATCTTCCCCACCTGGATCGGCATCTGGCTCGCCCTCGCGTTTCTCGCGGTCGTGGGCGTCGTCGCCTGGTTCTGGGTGATCGGGCTCGTCGCGGTGGCCGGCAGCGAAACTCTGTTCTTCCTGGCGATGGGCGGCTTCGGCCTCGGGGTCTTCTGGGTCGTGCTCTTCATGCTGTCGATCTACAAGGTCGCGTTCTGGGAGGTGGTCTGCAACCTGTCCTCGGTCGGCCCCGTCCGGGTCCGCTTTCGCGGCAATGCCCGCAGCCTGACCTGGCTGGCTTTCGGCAACTGGCTCATCCTGATCCTGTCGCTCGGCCTGCTGGCGCCGATCACCTGGGAGCGCAAGATCCGCTACCTGGCGGCCAATGTGGTCGTGTACGACATGCCCGACCCGGCCGGCCTGCGTCAGGTCGGAGACGACGACAGCGCATTCGGCGGAGAGGGACTGGCCGGTGACTTCGACATCGCCTGACTGGGGCTCCGGGCCGCAGGGCAACGCCCATCTGCTCGACGGGGTGACCGGCGCCGACCACCGGGTCGCGATCCTGGTGCAGGCCGACGGGCTGCGCATCCTGCCGGCCGACCCGCTTGCCGCAGCACCGCAATGCCCCCTGCTGTGGCCCTGGGCCAGGGTCTACCGCCCCGCCTCCGCCGGCGAGGACATGGTCTTCGCCACGCTCGACGCCCAGGACGCCCGGCTGACGCCCGACCTGCCCGGCGATGCCGACCGGATCCTGGCGCGGGCGGCCGGGGACGAGCGGCGCTCCGGGCGCCAGGTCTTCGGCCTGGCCCGCCGCCCCGGCGCCGGACTCGCGATCGGTGTCACGGCGCTGGCCCTGGCCGCCGCCCTTCTCGTCCTGGCACCGCTGAGCGGCGTCGCCGCCCATCTGCTGCCCGCCGATACCGGCGCCGCCTCCTCGGACCGCGCGGTCGAGCAGCTTGCCGCCACCCACCGGCGCTGCACCGGTGCCGACGGACGGGCCGCGCTCGACGCCCTGTCCCGCCGGTTCGCCGACGCCGCGGGTATCGAGACGCCCAAGCTGACGGTGATCGGCTGGGACGTGGTGAACGCCTTCGCCCTGCCCGGCGGACGGGTGGTGCTGACCCAGGGCCTGATCCAGGAAAGCCGGGACGGGTCCGAGATCGCCGCCGTACTGGCGCACGAGATCTCCCATGTGGTGCATCGCGACCCGATGACCGGATGGATCCGCCGCGAGGGGGTGAGCCTGCTGCTCGCCCTGCTGTTCGGCCAGGAGGCGGCCGGCTCGATCGGCTCCACCCTGACCGGTGCGCTGCTCAACGCCCGCTACACGCGCGAGCAGGAGGACCGCGCCGACCGGACCGCCCTCGATCTGATGCGCGAGACCGATGTCAGCGCGCAGGGGGGACGGGCCTTCTTCGAGCGGCTGCACGAGCGCGAGGCCGGGGGCGCCGTCGGCTCCCTGCTGTCCCTGGTCGACACCCATCCGGGCTCCGCCGACCGGGCGGCGCTGTTCGGGGCGGCGGAGACCGGGTCCGGCCCCGGTCTCGACGCGACCGCGCTGGCGGCGGTCAAACGCATGTGCGGGTGAGCGGCGGGCGCTCTCAGATCTTCTCGCCCGCGACCGCCTTGCGCAGGGCATCGATCTCGAAGCGGACCGGCAGGAAGGGATGGATCGCCAGCGCCGCCTCGAACGCCGCGAGGGCGTCGGCCTTGCGCTCCAGCTTAAGGTTGATCAGCCCCAGACCCGACAGCGCGCCAAAATGTCGCGGTTCCAGCGACAGGGTCTTGCGGACATCGGCGATCGACGCAGGGTAGTCGCCGAGCAGGTAATGGATCGTCGCCCGTTTGTTCCACGCTTCCGCGAAGGTCGGCGCTTTCAGCACCGCGGCGTCGAACGCCGCCAGCGCGTCCTGAAGTCGGGACTCGCGCATTGCTTGAAGCCCATCCTCCATGATTTCCGAGACTTCCGGAATCTCGGGCGGCTCGTGCCAGATGATCCAGATCTTCTGCTCAGTCGCGTGAGCGATTGAGAAAACCTCGGCAATTCTAAGTTTGTTGAACAAGGCATCCAGGCGCGGATCGGTCTGGTCTGCCCGGGACGTGTCAGCAGCACCAAGGAACAACACAAGAGCAACAGTAAGCCATCTAAATTTCAGTAAAATACCATTCATTATTGTGCTCCCCAAGCTGGTTCGTAATCCTTTATTAATTCTTCCAACCTACGGTTATTCAGCCATTCAGACCCCTTCAGGAGTTGATTTATGTCCGTTACGGGAACGGCACAGCTCGACCACGAAAATTCCTCAGGTTCCGACGAGCCCGAAACGAGCGCGCCCCGCAAGACCGGGGGCTTCGGCATTGCCGGACGGTTGGGGACGGCCTTCGCGGCCACGACCCTGCTCACCGTCCTGACGGCAGGTGTCGCCTGGTTTGCGTTTTCCAACGTCGAGAGCACGCTGACCACCGTGACCGACGAGGCGATGCCGGCGGTGACCAGCAGCCTCCAGCTCGCCGCCAGCAGCTCGGCCGTCGCCGCCGCCGCCCCGAGCCTCGTGTCGGCCAAGACCGACGACGAGCGCCAGGCCATCCGCGACGAGCTCGCGACCAAGCAGCAGGAGCTGGCGGTCCGGCTGCAGGCCCTGCGCGCCACCGGCGCCGACGTCTCGACGCTGACGGAACTCTCCGACACCCTGTCCCAGGCGATGACCGATCTCGACTCCGCGGTCCTGCGCCGGGTCGACGCCAAGGCGATGCTCGGCCAGGCGATCCAGACCGTGTCCGAGGTCAACAACCAGTTCCAGATCGACGTTCAGCCGATGATCGCCGATGCAAGCGAACGCATGGTGAAGACCGGCGAAGAGGCGATCGAGGCGACCACCTCCACGGTCGGCGACCTGCTCGGCACCCACATGACGGCGCTGAAGGACATCCTGACCCTGGCGGGTTCGGGCCAGAAGATGCTGGGCATGCTCGCCCGGGTCGCCAGCACGGTCGACCTGGAGCTGCTGGCTCGCGAGGAGGCGAAGTTCAAGGACCTCGCCACCGAGATGCAGTATTCGGTGACCAGCGCCCCCGATACCGAGGACGGCAACCGCTTCCGCAACGCCGCGCTCGAGCTGATCGACCGCGGCACCGGCGACAACTCCGCCTTCGAGATCCGTCGCAAGGAGATCAACTGGGTCGAGCTGACTCCCGAGCAGTTCGACGAGACCCAGCGTCAGCGCGAGGAGCTCGACGCCGCCCTGCCGGCGATCGCCGAGGCGTTCGAGCAGTCGGTCAATCCGCTGGTCGGCGAAGCCCAGCGCAACATGGCCTTCGCCGGGCGCGACCTGGCCATCGGCTCGCGCAAGCTGATCGGCGGGCTGGTTCAGGACGACGTGCGCGAGTTCCAGCTCATGCTGGAGGCCGCCGCCACGTCCAACCTGATCATCGGCACGCTGAATGCGGCCGCCGGCGCTGAATCCCCGCGCCACCTGGACAGCATCAGCCTCGAATTCACCATGGCCCTGTCCATGCTGGAGGAGATCCGGGCCGAGGTATCCGGCATCGAGCGTCTGGCCGGCCTGCTGCCGAGCCTGTCCGCCATCCTGGACCTCGGCAGCGACGAGGAGGGTGTGTTCGAGCGCCGCAAGGCGATGCTCGCGGCCGAGAGCGATGCCGACACCGCCCTGGCCCGCGCCCGCGACGTGTCCGGCGCGTTCGGCACCGCCGTCGCCCAGATGGTGGAGACCGCGACCGCCGATGCCAACGCCACCGCCGACGCGGCCAAGGAGACCATCAACGAGAGCCGGATGATGATCCTCGCCCTGGCCGCGGCCAGCGTCGTGGCGGCGATCCTGATCGGCCTCATCGTGGTGTGGCGCGGCGTCGTGCAGCGGCTGACCGCTCTGGCCGACGTGATGCGTCGCCTGGCCGACGGCGAGCTGGATGTCGAGGTCGACACCTCGGGCTCCGACGAGATCACCGCCATGGCCGGAACCGTCCAGGTCTTCCGCGACAGCGCCAAGGAAGTCGAGCGCCTGCGGGCCGACCAGCTCGAGTCCGAGCGCCGGGCGTCGGACGAGCGGCAGCGCCAGCGGGTCGAACTGGCCGACGCGTTCGAGAGCCGGGTGAAGGGCATCGTCGACCGCCTCGGGGCCGCCTCGCGCGGCATGGCCGAGACGGCGAAGAAGATGGCCGCCGGCGCCGGCGACGTCCGCGAACGCTCGACCGCCGGCGTCGGGGCCGCCCAGCAGACCTCGTCCAACGTGCAGACCGTCGCCGCGGCGGCGGAGGAGCTGTCGGCGTCGATCGTCGAGATCTCCAACAAGGTCAGCGAAAGCTCGGCCCGGGCCCGCGAGGCGGCGGACCAGGCGGACGCGACCAACCGCACGGTGGAGACGCTGGAGCAGTCGACCAACCGGATCGGCACGGTCGTCACCCTGATCCAGGACATCGCCGAGCAGACCAACCTGCTGGCGCTGAACGCCACCATCGAGGCGGCGCGGGCCGGCGAGGCCGGCAAGGGCTTCGCGGTGGTCGCCTCGGAGGTGAAGTCGCTGGCCAGCCAGACCGGCAAGGCGACCGAGGAGATCACCGTGCAGATCAAGTCGGTGCAGGACGGCGTCGCCGCCGCGGTCACCGCGATCCGCGAGGTCTCCGAGGCGATCCGCGAGATCGACGGTCACGTGACCGCCATCGCCGGCGCGGTCGAGGAGCAGGGTGCCTCCACCCAGGAGATCGCCCGCTCCAGCCAGGAGGCCGCGACCGGCACGGACGACGTCACCCGGACCATCGAGATGGTCTCCACGGTGGCCAACGACACCGGCCATCAGGCCGAGGAGGTGCTCAGCTCGGCGACCCTGCTGGCCGAGGATTCCTCGGTGCTCGACCGCGAGGTCGAGGGCTTCCTGCGCCAGGTGCGCGGCGGCGGCCAGAGCTGATCCACAGCGTCATCGCCTGACGGCGAAAGGGCGGGAGAGATCCCGCCCTTTTTGCGTTCACGTCCGACCCGCCCTTCGACACGCCCCGGCCGTTGGCCGGGGCCGCTCAGGGTGAGGTCTTTTTAGCTTTGATCCATCTACCATTCTCAACGACTTCCCCCTGAGCAGCCCCGCAGGGGCGTGTCGAAGGGCCGAAGCCGTGTGGAAAGGTCAACCCAGCGCCGCTTCCAGTTCCGCGATCAGATCGTCGCCATCCTCGATGCCGACCGACAGCCGCACCAGCCCGTCGGAGATGCCGAGCGCCTCGCGGATCTCCTGGGGCACGCTGGCATGGGTCATGATCGCCGGGTGCTCGATCAGGCTCTCCACCCCACCGAGGCTCTCCGCCAGGGCGAACAGCTCGCAGCGTTCCAGGAACCGGCGGGCGTCGTCCAGCCCGCCCTTCAGTACTGCCGTCACCATGCCGCCGAAGCGGGTCATCTGCCGCTTGGCGAGATCGTGCTGCGGATGGCTGGCGAGACCGGGGTAGTAGACCTTCTCCACCTTCGGATGGGCTTCCAGGAAGGCGGCGATCCGCTCGGCATTGTCGCAGTGCCGCTCCATGCGCACCGGCAGGGTCTTCAGCGCGCGCAGCACCAGGAAGCTGTCGAACGGGCTGGCGACCGAGCCGACCGCGTTCTGCAGATAGCCGAGCTTGTCGCGCAGCATGTCCCGGCCCTCGGCCACCACGGCCACGCCGCCGACCACGTCGGAATGGCCGTTCAGGTACTTGGTGGTGGAGTGCATGACGATGTCGATGCCGAGATCGAGCGGCCGCTGCACATAGGGCGAGCAGAAGGTGTTGTCGCAGACCGTGATCAGGTCGTGCCTCTTGGCGAACTCGGCGATGGCGGCGAGGTCGACCAGCTTCAGCAGCGGATTGGTCGGGCTCTCCACCCAGATCATCCTGGTCTTCTCGGTGACCGCCGCCTCCAGCGCCGACAGGTCGGACAGGTCGACGAAGCTGAACTCGAGCCCGGACGAGCGCCGGCGCACGTTCTCGAACAGCCGGTAGCTGCCGCCGTAGAGGTCGTCCATGGCGATCACGTGGTCGCCGCTGTTCAGCAGCTCCAGCAGGGTGCCCATGGTCGCCAGGCCCGAGGCGAAGGCGAAGCCCTTCTCGCCGTTCTCCAGGTCGGCGATGCAGGCCTCCAGGGCGAAACGGGTCGGGTTCTGGCTGCGCGAATACTCAAAGCCCTTATGGACGCCCGGGCTCTCCTGCACATAGGTGGAGGTGGCGTAGATCGGCGTCATGATCGCGCCGGTGGTCGGATCCGGGCTCTGGCCCGCATGGATGGCGCGGGTGGCGAAACCCGGGCGGTTGCGCCCGGCTTTGGTCGTGTCGGTCATGAAAGCTCCGTTCGTCAGCCGACGGATCGGCGGATGTGATTGATCAGGTCGACCTTGGTGATCATGCCGAGGAACGTGTCCCCGTCCATCACCATCGCGACCTGGTTGCGGCGGAACAGATCCAGCACCTCGTCCACCGGACGGTCGACGGAGATCACGTCGAGCTGCCCGGTCATGTGCTTGGACACCGGCTCGCCGAAGACCTCCGGCTTGTCGTAGACCGCCAGCAGGATGTCCTCCTCGTCGAGGATGCCGACGGCCCGCCCGTCCTCGATCACCGGCACCTGGCTGACCTCGTTCGCCCGCATGCGGTTATAGGCGGTGTTCACGGTGTCCTGCGGCCCGACGGAGATCACCCGGCCCTGGTCGGCGCGGAACATGATCAGGTCGCGCAGGTCGCCGGTGTTCTCCCGCGCGGTCAGCCCCTGCTCCAGCAGCCAGGCCGCGTCGAAGGCCTTGGACAGGTACTTGTTGCCGGTATCGCAGACGAAGGTGACGACATTCTTCGGCTCGGTCTGCCGGCGGCACCATTTCAGCGCGCCGGCCAGCAGGGTGCCGGTCGAACTGCCGCCCAGGATGCCCTCGGTGCGCAGCAGGTCGTTGACCGCGGCGAAGGCCTCGGCGTCGTTCACGACCACGCCATCGTCGATCACGGCCAGGTCCAGGTTCGGCGGGATGAAGTCCTCGCCGATGCCCTCCACCAGCCAGGAGCCGCCCTCGTACTTCACCTCGCCGGTCTCCACCGCCGGGGCGACCACCGAGCCTTCCGGGTCGGCGACGACGACCTTCAGGGCCGGGTTCTTCGATTTCAGGAACCGCCCGGTGCCGGAGATCGTGCCGCCGGAGCCGACACCGGCGACCAGGGCGTCCACCTTGCCGTCCATCTGCTGCCAGATCTCCGGGCCGGTGGTGGTCTCGTGGGCGGCGGGGTTGGCCGGGTTGTCGAACTGGCTCGCCCAGAACGCGCCGGGGGTCTC
This sequence comes from Candidatus Endolissoclinum sp., assembly GCA_965228445.1. Classification (GTDB taxonomy): domain Bacteria; phylum Pseudomonadota; class Alphaproteobacteria; order Thalassobaculales; family Thalassobaculaceae; genus Thalassobaculum. The sequence goes on from OZ245813.1 coordinate 2,472,757, forward strand.
CTTCACGATCCGCTCGGCCATGTCCTGGTAGTATTCCGGATGGCCCTTGGGCACGTCGGAGCGGGTCAGGCGCACCTCGGCGCCGAGCGCGCGCAGGTGGCGGATCTTGTCGGCGCTCATCTTGTCCGGGATCACCAGGACCAGCCGGTAGCCCTTCTGCGCCGCGACCAGGGCCAGGCCCAGGCCGGTGTTGCCGGCGGTCGCCTCGACGATGGTACCGCCCGGCTTCAGCCGTCCGTCGCGCTCAGCGGCCTCGACGATGGACAGGCCGATCCGGTCCTTGATCGAGCCGGCCGGGTTCTGGTTCTCCAGCTTGACGAACAGCCGGCACGGACCGGTGTCCAGTTTCGTGAGTTCCAGCATCGGGGTGTTGCCGATCATCGACAGCACCGACGTCACGGGCGCCATTATGGTCTCCCTGGCCGCGTTTCTCTCCGCGGCCCATATAGGGGCGGGGGCCGTCCGGTGAAAGCGCTAGCCGCGCGCGAGATCCGTTCCCGACGATCACCAGCGCCGGCCAACCTCCTGGAGCACGATCAGATGTGTCCCTCTGATCGTGATTTTCTCTAGTCGAGAATCCGGTAGATCAGCGACAGCAGGTCGTGCAGCGGGTCGTATTTCAGGCGGCCGCCGAAATGCCGGTCGGTGATGAAGCGTCGGACCTCCGACGCGTGATCGAGCCGCGACAGCTCGTCCCCGAGTTCGTTGAACACGTCCGAGGCGTGGCCGAGAAAGGCGATGAACGGTCCGGGGCTGCGCTTCTCCACGAACAGGGCGGTATAGGCGTCGTTGTATTCCAGCAGGCGGTTGCGGGCCCGCTGCCAACGGTCGCGCACCTTGTGCCGGACCCCGTCGCGGATCTCCTCCAGCAGCTTGCGGTTGCCGGGCGGCACCATGTCCGTCGGCGTCGCCGAATGGGTCAGCCAGGTCGCCAGCTCGCGCACCCTCCCCTCCAGCCGGGCGAGGCGGTAGTCGTAATAGATCACGCCCTTCCAGGAATGCAGCGCCTTGGGCGCGTCCTGGGTCGACAGCTCCATGGCATCGAGGATCGGCTTCAGCCCCTCCATGTCCTTGGCTTCCCAGATCTTCTGTACCAGCGAGCGGAGCCGGACCTGGGTCTTGGTGGCATCGGCGCCGCCGAAGGCGAATTCGACGATCGGGCGGAACCGGCGCATGACATGCTCGCGGATGAGCCGCCACTCCTCCTCCTCGATGTCGAAATAGCCCAGATGCGGCGCCAGCCCCTCGGCCTCCAGCCGGTCGCGCATCAGGAACGGGTCGAGGGACGGCAGGCTGTCGAGGATCTGGATGACGTCTCGGTCGCGGATGTAGTCCGCCATCTTGCGGCTGCGGTCGAAGCCGAGCTGGAAGGCCATCGCCTCGTCGAACTGCGGGTCGCCGGCGAAGATCGACTTGCCGCCCTCGAAGGCGTTCGTCTCGTTGAAGGCGAAGTACAGCTTGGTGCCGATCCGGTTGCTGCGGTCCTTCTGGTAGTTCGGATCGATCAGCGCCTGCTTGATGAAGATGATCCGGTGCAGTTCCGGGTGCCGGAACAGGTGCTCGTCGCGCGGTGCGCCCTCGGCCATGATCGCCCGGTGCAGCCGGTCGACGTTGAACACGCGGGTCGAACCGGAATTGAGCTCGCTCGCCAGATAGGAGGCGGCGAGCTTGTCGCTGTCGACGAGTTTGGAGGAATCCAGCATCCGGCGATTATCCTTCAACGCAGGGACCAGGACTATAGGCGGGGTTGACGAGGTTTCGCCAGTTCCGGCGCCACCCCGGCCGTGATCCGGTTTCGCCATCTTGTCCGCCGCCCGCCGGCCGTCGTTAGATGAGACCGATCCCTCAACCCGCCCGGACCCCGACATGCCCAGCCAGGACACGGATCTCAGGACCGAGATCTGCCGCACCATCGATGCGCGCCGCGACGAGTTCATCGCGCTGCTGCGGGACTTCCTGCGCATCCGCAGCGTCAATCCGCCGGGCGACATGCGCGAGGCGGCGGACTTCGTGCGCGGGATCCTGGACCGCTTCGGCGTGCCGCACCGCACGCTCGCCGCGCGCGAGGACATGCCGAACATCGTCGGCCGCTGGGACGCCGCCTCGCCGGGGCGGCATCTGGTCCTGAACGGGCATATGGACGTGTTTCCGGCCAGCGCAGAGAAGCTCTGGGCAGCCGACATCGACGGCGACCGGATCGTCGCCCGGGGTGCCTCGGACATGAAGACCGGGACGCTGGCCTCCATCCTGGCCTACGGCCTGCTGCACCCCTATCGCGATCGGCTGCACGGTGCCCTCACCCTCACCGTGGTCTCGGACGAGCAGTCGGGCGGGCGCTACGGCACGAAATACCTGTTCGACGCGCATGAGGACGTGGTGACCGGCGACTGCTGCCTGAATGGCGAGCCGACCGGTCTCGACACGCTGCGGTTCATGGAGAAGGGAACCCTGCGCTTCTCTATGGGCGCGACCTCGATCGGCGGCCATGGCGGCTATCCGCACCGCGCCCCGAACCCGATCGAGCAGATCACCGCCGCCGTCCATACGATCTACCAGCGCTTCCATCGCAAACTCGCCGACCTGCCGCCGGAGATAGACGCCATTCTCACCTCGCCGGACAGCATTGCCGCCGCAGATCGCAGCCTCGGCGTGGGGGCGGCCGACAACGCCCGGCGGATCACCGTGAATGCCGGCATAATCCAGGGCGGCCTGAAGGCGACCCAGATCCCCACGGAATGTACCGTCCACATGGACATGCGCTTCCCGGTCGGCGTCGACCGCGACGCGATCCGGACCGAGCTGGAGGAGATCGCGGCCGAATTCGGCGTGACCCTGTCGGTGAACGAGGACCATAGCTATCCGGCCAGCAGCACCGATCCGAACGGCGAGATGGCGACGATCCTGCGCGACAGCATACGCGAGCTGACCGGCAACGACGCCCCGCCGGTCTGCAGCCTGGGCGGCACCGACGGCCGCTACTGGCGCTGGCGCGGCATTCCGACCGTGATCTGCGGGCCGTCCAACCTGTCCATGGGCAGCGACAGCGAGCACGTCACCCTGGACGAGGCGATCGCGGTGATGAAGCTGCACGCGGTCTGCGCGGCGGAGTATCTGAGCCGGGCCGGTTAGAGCACGATTGGGTCGGCCCTTCGACACGCCCTGCGGGCTGCTCAGGGTGAGGTCGGAAATGGTTTATGCCGACCTCGCCCATAAATTTTCATGACCTCGCCCTGAGCAGCCTCCGCATCCGCGGGGGCGTGTCGAAGGGCGGCGAGGTCGGATGGCAGATGGAACCGCCATCCGACCCCCAGGTCACATCACCGCTTCGATCAGGTGCGGCCCCGGTTCCTCGACCGCGCGGGCGAGGGCCTTGTTGAAGCCGTCGGCGTCGTCGACCCGGACGCCGTCCACGCCCATGCCCTTAGCCAGCGCCACCCAGTCGAGCGACGGCCGGTCCAGGGTCAGCATGTCGATCGCCTTGCGGCCCGGGTTCAGCGCGCCGACATTGGTCAGCTCGTGCCGCAGGATCGCGTAGGAGCGGTTGGCGAAGATCACGTTCACCACGTCGCAGCCTTCGCGCGCCTGGGTCCAGAGCGCCTGCAGGGTGTACATGCCGGAGCCGTCGCCCTCGGTGCAGATGACCTTGCGGTCCGGGCAGGCGATCGCCGCACCGGTCGCGTACGGCATGCCGATGCCGATCGACCCGCCGGTCAGGGCCAGCCAGTCATGCGGCGGCGCGCCTTCGGTGTAGGGCATGAAGCCGCGGCCCGAGGTGACGCTCTCGTCGGCGATGATCGCGTTCTCCGGCATGTACCGGCCGAGCGCCGCCGCGACGGAGTCCGGGGTGATGGCGCCGCCGGTGATCAGGTCCGGCTTCTTGGCATGCTGGATCTTCGGCTCGCAGCCCCAGGCGTCGAGCTCGTCGCACAGCGCGGTCAGCACCGCCCGGTGGTCGTCGGCGATGTCCGCCAGTTCCACCACGTTGCAGCCGTCCGGAATCAGCACGCTCGGCTTGTCCGGATAGGCGAAGAACGCCACCGGCACCTTGGCGCCGAGCAGGACCAGGTTCTTCACGCTCTCGAGCTGCTTCAGGGCGATGTCGACCGGGTACTGGATGCGCTCGATCGACACCCGGCCGGCCCCACGCTGCCAGCGGCCGTTGGAGGTCATGCAGGACAGGCGGCAGCCGGTCTTGGCCTGAATCCGGCCGGCGATCTCCAGCAGGTCGCCGCGCAGGGCGTCGCCGGTCATGTGGATCAGGGTCTGCTCGCCGGACATCAGGGCGGCGGCGGCCTTCTTGACGGCATCGGCATCCGGACCCGAACGGGCGGTCGGCGCCACCGGGGCGGCCGGGCCGTTGGACTCGTCCCAGGCGGTGTTCGCCGGCAGGATCAGCGTCGCGATCTGACCCGGAGGGCCCATGGAGGCGGCGACCGCGGCGGCCCCGTCGCCGGCCACGTCCTTGGCCGAGCGCGACGTCTTCACCCAGCCGGAGACCGGACGGGCGATGCCCTCGATATCGGCGGTCAGCGGCGCGTCGTACTCGATGTGATAGGTGGCGTGCTCACCGACGATGTTGACGATCGGGGTGAACGCCTTCTTGGCGTTGTGCAGGTTGGCGATGCCGTTGCCCAGGCCCGGGCCCAGATGCAGCAGCGTGGAGGCGGGCTTGTCCGCCATGCGTCCGTAGCCGTCGGCCATGCCGGTCACCACGCCTTCGAACAGGCCGAGGACGCAGCGCATGCCCTCCACATGGTCGAGGGCGGCGACGAAGTGCATCTCCGAGGTGCCGGGGTTGGTGAAGCAGACTTCCACGCCGGATGCGACCAGCGTGCGGACCAGCGATTCCGCGCCGTTCATCTTGGGGCCGTTCATTGAGTTCCGTCCTCGACGGGTGACGATAAAGAGCCGCGATCATGGCCGTCGAGCGGAGCGGGGGCAAGGGGTCGGACAGCCTCTCCGCCAACTGATTTGACGCCGTCCGAGCCCGCCTCATCCGACTTCGGCCAAGCGCATCCCAACGACCGCGTCCCGCCGGCATCGAGCAATAAAATTTCTCACGCCCAAATTGTCGCATAGTAAATTTTCAATCGCTCCCCATATCCCGAAAGCCGCACCGAGGATCTCCACCCCGCGTGGATCGCTGTTCCGGGTGAAATCTCCTCCCGATGGCGATCGGTGCTGCGGCGGCCCGCCTTCTGGTTTCCGGCGGGCCGACCGAATCCGTCCGCAGCCGACGGTTCGACTCTTGCAGGACTTCAAGACGAGAGGACGCCTCTATGAGTTCCGTTTCCGCGCCCAGCGACCAGCTCGACACCCCCGTCGCGCCGCCGCCCCAGACCCGCTCGTGCCTGCGGTGCCAGGACGAGTTCCTGAGCGAATGGGCCGGCGAGCGGGTCTGTAAGCGCTGCAAGGGAACCTCCGCCTGGCGCGAAGGCGGCACGATCATCTCGCATTCGAGCGCGGGCTTCTGAGCCGAATCGTCAGGTAAGCCGGACCTGGGGCCTCATCCGGCCGCCCCGTCGCCCCGGACGAGGCGGTGGATGAAGCGCAGCTTCTCGATCACGTCATTGGCCAGCACGAACGGATACAGATCCGGCTGGCCCATGCTGGCGTTCAGACTGTTCACCGCCGCGGTCAGCGGAACCCAGGCCTCGACCAGGGCGTCGAAATCCGTCGTGCGATAGGGATCGAACTCGATCTCCATAGCCAGGATCGGATCCGTGCCGGCCCGCGCGCGGATCGTCATGCCGAAATACTGCGCCGTCTCCAGGGTGTCGACGATGTGCAGGTAGTGGGCCCAGCTCTCGGCGAAGTCCTCCCACGGATGGGCGGTGGCGTAGGCGCTGATGAAATGGTTCGGCCAGTCGGCCGGCGGCCCGTTCTCGTAATGCCGGTTCAGGGCCTCGCCGTAATCGGCGCGCTCGTCGCCGAACAGAGCGCGATACGGCTCCAGCCATTCAGTGTCGCTGACCAGATCCGCCCAGTAGTAATGGCCGATCTCGTGGCGGAAGTGGCCCAGCAGCGTGCGGTATTTCTCCGTCATGTCGGTGCGCATCTGCTCGCGCGCGACGGGATCCGCCTCCGCCAGGTCGATGGTGACCACGCCGTTCGCATGGCCGGTCATCACCGGTTCATCGGAATCCTCCGCCGACAGGAAGTCGAAGGCCAGGCCCTTGTCCGGGTCGTCGTCCTTGCTCTGCACCGGCAGGCCGAGGCGCAGCAAGCTGTAGATCAGCCGCCGTTTCGCCGCCTCCAGCGGCCGCCAGAGCTCCAGCCGCTCCGGATGGCTGAGATTGGGTACGGTCCGGTTCAGCCGGCAGGCCCGGCAGTATTCCTCGCCGCTCTCGGCCGGCACCATCCAGTTGCAGGCGCCGTGCTCGGCATTGGCGCAGGCCCGGTAAAGATGGTCGGTGTCGCCGAGCGCGTGCCATCGCCCCTCCTCCTGCGCCGGCTCGATCGCGCTGAGCCGCGCCTGCCCCGGCAGATAGCCGAGGCTGTATCCGCAGCGCACACAGGCGGTGTTCTCGAAATAGAGAAGATGGCCGCAGTTCTGGCACTCGAAGAGCTTCATGGTTTGCGTTTCCCTCCCTGCCGTCCCACGCACCGGCTTGGGCGGACCTCGGGTCTCTGGCAAGTATATATGGTGGCAGCACCGCTCCGGTTCCGCCCCCCTCGCAAAGAAAGCCCGCCGCATGCCCCGCAGCCCCGTCGAACTCCCCGCAATCGGTCTCGCCCCCGCCAGCCTCCGCGCCCTCGGCCGCTCCATCGGCGAGCTGCCGACCGGACCGACCAACACCCTGACGGACGTGCCGGGCGTTGCGGTCGGCCATGTCTCCCTGTCGGACGGAGCGGTGCAGACCGGGGTAACGGCGGTGCGGCTCCATTCCGGCAACGCCTTCCGCGACAAGCTGCCGGCCGCCGCCCATGTGCTGAACGGCTTCGGCAAGAGCATCGGGCTGATGCAGGTGGAGGAGCTGGGCACCTTGGAGACGCCCGTGGTGCTGACCAACACGCTCTCGGTCGGCGCCGCCGCCACCGCCCTGGTGCGGCACATGCTGGAGACCACGCCGGAGATCGGCGATACCACCGGGACCGTCAACCCGGTGGTGATGGAGTGCAATGACGGCGCCTGGCTGAACGACATCCGCGGCCTGCACGTCGAGGAGAGCCATGTCCGCGCCGCCCTCGACGCGGCCTCGCCGGCCTTCGAGCAGGGCAATGTCGGCGCCGGGACGGGCATGAGCTGCTACGGCCTCGCCGGCGGCATCGGCAGCGCCTCGCGGGTGGTGCGGGTCAGCAGGCGCGACTACACGCTGGGGGTGCTCGCCCTGTGCAACATGGGACGTCTGGCCGATCTGCGGGTCGACGGCCGGGCGGTCGGCCCGGCGATCGCCGAACGGATCGCGGCGGACGGCGGCGACGCGGAAAAAGGCTCGATCATCGTCCTGATCGCCACCGACGCGCCGCTGGACAGCCGCCAGCTCCGCCGCATCGCCACGCGGGCCGGCGCGGGCATCGTGCGCACCGGCTCGCATCTCGGCTCCGGCAGCGGCGACATCGCGCTCGCCGTCTCCACCGCCGAGCCGATCCCGCACGCGCCGAAAAACAACAAGGTGATCACCCGCCGCGTGCTGCACGAGGATGCCCTCGACCGCGTCTTCCGCGCCACCATCGAGGCGACGGAAGAGGCGATCCTCAACGCCCTGCTCGCGGCCCGGCCGCGCACGGGCAAGCAGGGCCGGAGCCGGCGGTCGCTCGCGGAATTCGCGGAGCTGCTGGCTCCTTAGCCCCGCCCCTAACGTCATCCCGAACTCGTTTCGGGACCATGCTGCGGACCCGTCGGAGCCTCGATCCTGGATCAAGTCCAGGATGACGGTTAGGTCTGGAAGAGCGGCCGCCTACCCCGCCGCCCCCGCGACGATGCCGTCATCATGCAGCTTGCCGATCGCGCCGCTGTCGAGGCCGAGCGCCTCGGCCAGCACCTGGTCGGTGTGCTGCCCCAGGGCCGGCGCCGGTGCCACGGGAAGACGCTCCAGGCTGCGGAAATCGATCGGCGAGCCGGGGGTGAGCACCTCGCCCACCTCGGGATGCCGCACGGTCTGGAACAGCGGGTTCTTCTCCGAGGCCCGCCAGTCGTCGGCCAGCATCTGGCCCACGGTCTGATATGGTCCCCAGGTCACGCCCGCCTCGGTCAGCGCGGCGCCGACGGCGTCCAGCGAATGCTCGCCGCACCATTTCTCGATCAGGGCGAACAGCACCTTGCGCCATTCGAAGCGCTGGCCTTCGTCGGAGAAATCCGCCCCAAGCGCCGTTTCCAGCCCGGCGACCGTCTGCTCGATCCCGGCGACCCGGCACAGGCCCTTCCACTGTTTCACCGTGATGGCGGAGATCATCACCCGGCGGCCGTCAGCCGTGCCGAAATCTCGCCCGAAGGCACCATAGAGGTCGTTGCCGATCGGCCCGCGATCGACGCCGTTGCGCTGCACCTCGCCGATCTGGCCCATGTTGCCGACCATCGCCATGGCGACGTCGCTCAGCGCCACTTCGGCACGGCCGCCCTTGCCGGTACGCTTGCGCCGGTCGACCGAGGCGACGATGGCCAGCGCCGCATGCAGGCCGCAGCCGACATCCCAGGCCGGCAGCACGTTGTTCACCGGCGTGGTGTCCGGTCCGGTCAGGTGCGGATAGCCGACCGCGCAGTTGATCGTGTAATCGACGGCGGGCGAGCCGTCCGGGCTGCCCTTCACGGCAACGGAGATGGCGTCCGCCCGCTTCTCCTCCAGCACCTCCTGGGACAGCCAGGGCAGGCCGGCGAAATTGGTCAGCAGGATGCCCGCATCGTCGCCCGGCCGGGTGGCGAGGGTCTGCACCAGCTCGCGGCCGCGCGGGTCGCGCAGGTTCACCGCCACCGACTTCTTGCCCTTGTTCAACCCGGCCCAGTACAGGCTGCGACCGGTCTCCTGCGACAGGGGCCAGCGGTTGTAGTCGAGGCCGCCGCCGATCATGTCGACCCGGATCACCTCGGCTCCGAGCTGCGCCAGGGTCATGGCGGCGAGCGGGGCGGCGACGAAGGCGGATGCCTCGACGATGCTGAGGCGGTCGAGAAGGTCGTACACGGACGGTCTCCGGATGGGGGGACAAGGACGGGTGCCGACCTTACGGAAGGTCGGGCGTCCGTGTCAGTACCTCAACTTCGTCGCCCCGCCACGGGCCTATTGCGGGGCGACCCGATAGACGGTGATGTCGATGTCCCGGCCGCGGGAGTAGTTCAGGCCGTGCACCTCGCCCGCCGCCTCGACGGTGAGGCCGAGCGCCTCGGCGCCGGCCAGGAAGTCGTCCTGCTGGCGCCGCTCCACCACCGCGACCGCGCAGATCGGATTCTCGGCCAGGGTATCGAGCGCGCCGGAGGCATCGCTCAGGCGGGTCTCGGTGCCGTGAACGAAGACCATGCTCGGCTCGGAGAAGCCAGCGGTGACCAGCGGGCCGGTCTCGCAGCTTCCGGCCTTGGCGATCACCGGCTGCAGGGCGCGGGCGATCCACAGCCGGTCGAGCGACGGCGCCACCACGGCGAAGGTCAGGCCGTAGAACACGCAGATCCCGACCGCCAGCTGCACCAGCCGGGCCAGCGACAGCTCCGTCACGAACCGCACCATCAGGGCCACGACCACTAGGCCGACCCCGCTGGCGGCGATGGTCGATGGCGTCACCGTGCCCGCCAGATGGATCTTGGCGGCGACCGGGACGGCGGCAACCGCGAGACTGACCAGCACGGCGATCGCACCCAACACCCGCTGGGCGATCCGCCCCTTGCCGCCGGCGACCAGCCCGGTGCCGGTCGCCAGGAACAGCCCGGTCAGCACCGCCATGGCCGGATAGGTCGGGAAGGTGTAGTGCGGCAGCTTGGTCGCCACCGCCTCGAACACGACGAAGGTCGGCACGATCCAGCAGATCAGGAAGCGGATGTCGGGAGAGACCCGACGGGTCCAGGCCAGCATCGCCCCGCCGGCGGCCAGCGCCGTCCCCGGCCAGAACACCAGCAGGAAGAACAGGCTGTGATAGCCCGGCGGCGCACCGTGGGAATCGTCGCCGCGCGCCACCTTGCCCAGCAGCGCGTGACCGATCGATTCCTGCAGGAAGCCGGGGCCGACCTTCATCGAGATGGCGATCACCCAGGGGGCGACCACGGCGACGCTCAGGGCGATGCCGGGGAGCCAGTACAGCCGGCGCAGCAACTCGCGATCCCGGTTCCACAGACACCAGGCGGCGATCGTGGTGCCGGCCACCAGGGTGACGATCGGGCCCTTTATCAGCAGTCCGAGGCCGTGGAACAGCCAGAACGCCGCCGGCGATCGAAGTCCGCCGTCAAAGAAACCGCCAGGCCGGTCGGGATGGGTGGCGATGCGGTGCAGGGCGATCTGCGCCGCCAGGATCGCCGCCACCAGCAGGGCGTCGGTCTTCGCTGTGCGCGCCTCCACGCTGGTGATCAGCGCCAGGGCCATGACGATCCCCGCCGCGACGCCCGCGGTTCCGCCGCCGAGCCGTCCCGCCAGCCAGGCGGTCATCGCGACGATGCCGATGGCCGCCAGCAGCGACGGCATGCGATAGGCCCAGATCCCGGCGTCGGCCCCTCCACCGAGCACCTGGGCGCTGGCCGCCTGCAGCCAGTAGGTCCCGATCGGCTTCACATGGCGCGGCACGTCCTGGAACCGGATATCGACCAGATCGCCGGTCTCCAGCATCTGCCGTGATGCCTGGGCGTAGCGGGCCTCGTCGCGGTCCATCGCCGGGATCTGGAAGATCCCCGGCATCAGGGCCGCCACCGCGATCACCAGGACCAGCAGCCATTGGCGAGGCGACAGGGCATTCGGTGCCTGGGGCACATCGGGCATCATGGCGCGCGATCCGCTTCCGCAACGGGGTTGGCGCCGACGGTCGTACGGCGCAGGAGCCAGACCACGCCGAGCAGGTCGACGATCCCGACCAGGGCGCGGCCGATATTGGTGTATTTCGACCGACCGGCCATGCGCGGCCGGTCGTCGACGGAGACATGCAGCGTGCCGTATCCGTAGCGCTTGGTCAGCGCCGGCATGTAGCGGTGCAGGCTGTCGAAATAGGGGAAGGCCAGGAACAGCGGCCGCGGCACCACCTTCAGGCCGCAGGCAGTGTCCGGGCAGTCGTCGCGCAGCAGCAGCCGGCGCACGCCATTGCCGATGCGCGAGGCGATCAGCCGGCGGATGCCGGCGGTGCGCCGGCGCCGGATGCCGGCGACGAGCCCCACTTCGCCCACCCTGGTCGCGTCGATCCGCGAGGCCATGGCGACCACGTCGGCCGGGTCGTTCTCGCCGTCGCCGTCGATCGTCGCCATCCAGAGCGATGTGGCCGCCATGGCCCCGGTGCGCAGGGCCGCACTCTTGCCCGAGCGGGCGGCGTGGCGGATCAGGGTGATGCGGCTGTCGGTCCCGGCGAGGCCCTCGACGATGCCGTCGGTGCCGTCGCGGCTGCCGTCATCGACGACGATCACCTCCACCCGGTAGGCGGCCCCGACCTTGTCGAGGATCTCCTGCAGCAGGGCGGCGATGGCGCCGGCCTCGTCGCAGACGGGCACGATCACGCTCAAGGCCGGCGCGCCTGGGGCGGGCGCGCCTGGGGCGGGCACACTTGCAGCGGGCTCGGAGGGAACGGCGGGGTGGGTATCGGACATCGGCCGGTCGCACGGTCAGGTTACGGCGCCTCTCCTAGCAGATACGCGCGGACAAGGCGATGGCGAACCCCGGGGATGAACCCGGGAACCGTCTCCACCGCCTCAGCATTCCTCGCCCCGCAGTCGCCGGAACAGCGCCATGAAGTTGGCGACGCAGGCCGCCTGGGTGAACTCGGCGGCATGACGGGCGCTCCCGGCCTCCACCAGCCGATCGGCCAGGCCCGGCTCCTCCATCACCCGGCGCAGGGCGTCGCGCAGGGCGCCGACCTCTCCCTTCGGGACAACCAGCCCGTCCTCGCCGTCGCGCACGAACTCGGCGGGGCCGTCCGCGTCGGTGGTCACCAGCGGCTTGCCGTAGGCCCAGGCCTCCAAGGTGACCGTGCCGAACGGCTCGTGGCGCGAGGGGAAGGCGACGATGTCGCAGCTCCGGAAGAACGCGCCGGTATCGCGGCGCCAGCCGAGGAAGGTCACCCGGTCGGCGATCCCGAGGTCACCGGCCATCGCCTTCAGTGCCGCCTCCTCGGGCCCGCTGCCGGCGATCCAGAGATGCACCTTCGGCAGGTCGACGGCCGCCTGCATCAGCACGTCGAACCCCTTCACCTTGTGCAGGCGCGACGGGGTGAAGACGACGGTCGCCCCCTCCGGCACGCCCAGGGCGGCGCGGTCGGCCGCTGGGCTGTCGTCGCACTCGGCGAAATTGGCGATCACGCTGCAGCGGTCTTCCGGCCAGCCGTTCTCGATCACATGCCGGCGGATGCCTTCGGTGATGCAGACCAGGTGATCGCAGTTCCGGAAGTATTTCAGGTCGTAGAAGCCGCCCAGGCGGGCGACCTTGGCGTGGTCGCCGTCGGGCATGAAGGCGCTGGCCCGGCTCATGTAGGACAGCACGACCTCCGGCCTGAATTCGGCCACGACGCGGCGCAGGGCCGGCTTGGTGCGGAAATCGAGCCAGGAGCCGAAGGGGGCCTCGGAAACGCGCACACCGCCGGCTTCCAGATCGGCGCGGCGCGGCGGGTTGGGCCGGATCACCGCGCGGGAATCCTCCCCCGCCGCGGCGAGGGCGTTGGCCAGGGTGACGAAGAAGGTCTCGGCCCCGCCATTGGCGGCACCGGCGAGGATCGAGAGGATGCGCACGGGCTCGGTCCGCATGGGTGTCGGTCGGGCCGCACTATGGCCTTGGCCGCCGCACCCACACAAGGTCGATGGCCAGGGCCAGGGCCATCAGCCCGGCGGCGATGGCGAAGATCAGCGGATAGGACCCGACCCGGTCGTACAGGGCGGAGAAGCCGTAGGCGCCCGCCGCCTGCCCGACCGCGAAGGCCATGGCCGCCCGCCCCCAGGTGCCGAGCCGGGCGACCGGATCCTCCACCAGGTCGTGCACCCGGCCGAGGACCAGCGGCACCACGCCGGGAATGGAGGCCCCGCCCACCACCGCGGAGACGAACAGGCCGATCTCGCCGACATCGACCGCCAAGGCCGCGACCGCAACGCCGACCACCACCAGGTAGAGCCGCAGCCCGGCGGCGAAGCCGATGCGGTCGGCCAGACGCCCCGCCAGGGTCGGCCCGCAGGCGGCGCCGATGCCGAGCGCGATCCAGACCGCCGCCCCAAGGGCGAAGCTCCGCTCCAGCCCGCGCACCACGAAGTCCACCAGCAGCACCATATGCGGCACCAGCCCGGCGGCGATCAGCCCGTAGACCGCCAGCAGGGCGATGACCGCTCCGCCCGACGCGGCCCGCGCGCCGCCGACACGGCGCGGCCCGCCGGCATCCGGCCACCAGGTCCAGACCAGCAGGGTCAGCACCGCGCAGAGCCCGCCGAGCGCCAGCCAGGTCTGCTCCAGCCCGACCTGCAGCAGAGCCGGGACCAGCGTGCCGGAGATGGCGATGCCGAGGCCGACACCGGTGAAGATCAGCCCGCCGGCCAGCCCGCGCCGGCCCTGGGGCACCTGGGCCAGGGCGGTGGGAGCGGCCACGACCATCAGCGCGCCGCCGGCGATCCCGGCCACCAGGCGCCACACGAAGACCCACAGGAAGCCGAGCGGCTCGGCGCAGACCAGCAGGGAGACGGCCGAGGCCGCCATCGACCAGCGCAGCACCGGCACCGCCCCGAACCGGGCCGACAGCCGGTTGCCGGCCACCGCCCCGGCCAGGTAGCCGAGCAGATTCGCCGCCCCGAGATACAGGGCGGCGGCCGGCGCGAACCACCCGGCCTCGACCACCGCCGGAATCAGCGGGGTATAGGCGAACCGCGCCAGGCCGATGCCGACCAGCATGGCGGCGCACCCCGCCGCAACCGCCCGCCAGGGCATCCCGTCGCTCGTCTGTGTCATGCTCACCGCCTCGCTCATGACCGCCAAGCTAGGCGCGCACCGATCTCACGAGAAGCGAATTGATCCGATACCGGCGATCTCCGCGGGAGATACCTACTCGGCCGCGACCGCCCGGGCGGGCCCGGCCGCGGTGGCGATCAGCGCCGTCAGGGCGCTGGAGGCATGGCCGTCGCGCCGCCGGATGAACAGGGTCTCCACCAACCCGTCCTCCGGCGGCAGGCGATGGAGCTCGACCCGGCCCTCGGCCTCCGCGGCGGCGACGATGCCACGCGGCATCAGGGTGACGCCGAGACCGGCGGCCACGCTGCCGACGATCGCCTCGATGGTGCCGAATTCCAGGGTCCGCAGGCCGACGATGCCGCGCCGCGCCAGGATCTCCTCCAGGCGCTGACGGTAGGAACAGCCGGCCCGCAGCACCACGATCCGCACCTCGCGCCGGGCCGACAGCGCCTCGATGGCGCCGAGACCGGGCGGGGCCACCAGCACCAGTTCCTCGTGATACACCGTCTGCACCTCCAGCTCCGGATGGGCGACGGGACCGCAGACGAAACTGCCCTCCAGCTCGCCGGTCAGCACCCGCTCGATCAGTTCGCCCGTGGTGCCGGTGCGCAGGACCAGATCGACCTCGCGATGCGCGGCCACATAGGCGGCGAGCGGCCGCGACAGGTGCAGCGCCGCGGTCGTCTCCAGCGAGCCGACCACGAGGGAGCCGAAGGGGTGGCCGTCATCCTTGGCCGCCCGCCGCGCATCGGTCATCAGGACCGCGGCCCGGTGGGCGTAGGGCAGCAGCCGCTCACCCGCCGGGGTCAGGGCGACGCCGCGGCTGTGCCGGTCGAACAGCCGGACGCCCAGATCGTCCTCCAGCGCGCGGATCCGGGCGGTGACGTTGGACTGCACCGTCGCCAGCTCCTCGGCCGCCCGCTTCATGCCGCCGTGGCGGGCCACCGCCTCGAACACCTTCAGATCCTGCATATCCATGGCACGCTCCTGCCGCCAGGTGAGATCGCCGAACACGGACTATATCAGAACCAGCGATACCGAAAGCGGGCGGCCGTCACACGAATCGGCTATCGTATCGCCACCTTCGCAGCAGGGAGCGCGGTCATGCGCCTGGACGACACGGTGACGGTCGAGTGCACGGATACCGACCAGAAGATGGAGGCGCAGGTGGTGCGGATGCAGGGCGACCGGGTCGACGTGATGGTGTCCGGCCTGATCCTGTCGCTGCGGCGCACCAAGCCGGGCCTCTATGTCGGTAGCCGCAGCGGCATGGAGTTCGTGCTCAAGACCAAGTAGAGGCGCTGGGTCAGGCGGCGCGGCTTTCCAGCACGTTACCGCGCAGCACGTCGACGCTGACATCCATCTTCACGAACGCCTCCGCCGGGCCGAGATAGCTGCCCTGCAGCGGGATCGCCTGGCTCGGGTCGCGGGCGACGCCGACGCGGATCAGGTTCTCGCCGCCGATGATGCCGTTGGTCGGGTCGTATTCCACCCAGCCGGCGCCCGGCAGGTAGACCTGGACCCAGGCATGGGTGGCGCCCGCTCCCTGGACCGGCTGGCCGCCATGGATCGAGTTCACCACGCCGGCTCCCGCCTGCACCCCGGCATCCAGCGCCGGATCGAAGACATAGCCGGTGACGAACCGGGCGGCGAGACCCAGGGCGCGCACCGCCTCCATCATCAGCAGGGCGAAGTCGCGACAGGTGCCCCGCCGGCGGGCCAGGGTCTCGCAGGGCGACTGCACGCCCTCCTCCTCGCGCGGACGGTAGGCGAAATCGGCGCGCACGCTCTCCGTCATGCGGCGCAGAAGCTCCAGGGTCTCGGTCTTCTCGCCGGTGAAGAACGACCGGGCCCAGGCCTCGATCGTCCCGTCGTCGGGATGATGGCGCGCGGTGGTGCGGCCGAGATCCTGCAGGTCGTCCAGGGCATAAGCGAAGGGGAGGTAGCGCGCGTGCTCGGCGATCTCGAAGACCGGCGTGCTGGCGGCATAGTGTTCGACGACGATCACGCTCTCGAACAGCAGACGGTCGGCCGGATCGTCGAACCGGGCCACCGCCACCGAGTTGGAGAACACGTCGTGCATCCAGCGCACGCTCGCGGCCGGCTGGATCTTCAGCCGGCTGTCGACCAGCCGCATGTCGTGGCTGTCGCGCGGGCGGAACAGCAGACGATGCTCGCCGAACCGTACCGGCTCGCGGTAGGCGTATTCCGTACGGTGAATGATGCTCAGGACCTGCATGGCAGCCTGCCCACGACATTGAACGACGTAAGCCTATGCACCAAACCTAAAGAAACTATTTCCGGCTATTCCGCCGCCTCCGCAAGCCCGAAGAACCGCGCGCCAAGCGCGCCGCTCAACCCGAGCAGACCGTCCTGGATGGCGTCGGCGAACTTGTGCAGCCAGGCCGGCTCGATCCGGTCGGTCGGAGTCTGACCCGAGATCTCCATCACCTGGCCGAGCGTCGCCCGCAGCTCGTCGCCGAGCTCGAGCCCGTGCTCGCTCTCCAGACAGGCGAGATCGTACTTGATCCGGTACAGGCAGAAGCAGATCGAGCGGGGGAACTCGCTGTCCGACATCAGGAAGCGGGCCACGTCGCTGGTGCTCATGCTGCCCGGCCGGGTCCGGCGATAGGCCTGATACCCGGCGGCGGAGCGCAGCAGGGCATTCCACTGGCTGATATCGATCGGCGAGCCCGGATCCTCCTCCACGCTCTGCAGCTGACGGTACTTCACGTCGAGCAGGCGCGAGGTCTGGTCGGCGCGCTCGACGTGGCGGCCGAGCTGATAGAACCGGTAGGCCTGATCCCGGTACAGGGTGCCTTCGGCGATGCCCGTATGGGTCTGGCAGTTGGTCTTGATGAAGGACGCCACCTTCGCCAGCCGCGCCAGCCCGATATCCCGGCGCTTCAGATCGTGCATCTCGCCGTAGAAGGTATTGAGATGGGCCCAGAGCTCGGTGGAGATCAGATGGCGGACCGTGCGCGCGTTCTCCCGCGCATAGCCGACGGAGTTCAGGATCGAGGTCGTGCTCTTCGGGTCGATCAGGTAGAAGAACAGGACCGCCGCCGCCGTCGCCTCCTTGTTGCGGCTGAAGAATTCCTCCTCATCCGCATTGATCCGGATCACCGCTTCCCAGTCGCCCGTCGCGCGCGGATCGCGGGCGAAGGACCCGTGGGTGTCCAGCAGGCGGGCCAGGTTCTCGGCACGCTCGACGTAGCGGCCGAGCCAGTACACGTTCTCTGCATAGCGTGACAGCATCGGCCTACTCCAGCACCCAGGTGTCCTTGGATCCGCCGCCCTGGGACGAGTTCACCACCAGGGAGCCCTTCTTCAGCGCCACGCGGGTCAGGCCGCCGGGCAGCACCCAGGTCGACTTGCCGGTCACGCAGAACGGCCGCAGGTCGACGTGGCGCGGCTCCACCCGGCCGGCGATCAGCGTCGGCGACACCGACAGTTCGACCATCGGCTGGGAGATGTAATTCGCCGGATCCTTCTCGATCGCCTTGCGGGTCTCGGCCAGTTCGCGGGCCGAGGCGCGCGGGCCGATCACCACACCGTAACCGCCGGCCTCGCCCACGGGCTTGGTCACCAGCTTGTCGAGATTGTCGAGCGTGTACTGCAGCCCGTCCTTCTCCCGGCACAGGTTGGTCGGCACGTTCGGCAGGATCGTGTCCTGGTCCAGGTAGTATTTGATCAGGCGCGGGATATAGGCGTAGACGCCCTTGTCGTCGGCCACGCCGGTACCGACCGCGTTGGCGATCGTGACGTTGCCCTTGGCATAGGCCCGCATCACCCCCGGCACGCCGAGCATGCTGTCCTCGCGGAACACCTCCGGGTCGAGGAAGTCGTCGTTGATCCGCCGGTAGATCACATGCACCGGCATCAGCCCGCCGGTGGTGCGCATGTAGACCTTGTCGTTCTCCACGACCATGTCCTGGCCGGTGACCAGCGGAATGCCCATCTCGCGGGCCAGGAACACATGCTCGAAATAGGCCGAGTTGAACGGTCCGGGCGACAGCAGGACGACCTGCGGGTCGCTCACCCCGGCCGGGGCGGACTCGCACAGCGCCTGGTGCAGCCGCAGCCCGTAATCCAGCACCGGACGCACGTTCATGCCCTCGAACAGATGCGGCATGGTCCGCCGCATGAGCTGGCGGTTCTCCACCACGTAGGAGACGCCGGACGGGCTGCGGGCATTGTCCTCGAGCACCACGAACTGACCGTCGCCGCCGCGCACCACATCGACGCCGCAGACGTTGACGTAGGAGTTCTCGGGCACCTTGAGGCCGACCATCTCGGGCCGGTAGTTCGGGTTCTTGAACACCAGGTCGGCCGGCAGGATGCCGTCCTTGATCACCTTCTGGTCGCCATAGATGTCGGCCAGCAGCAGGTTCAGGGTCTGCACCCGCTGGATCGACCCGCTCTCGATCGTCTCCCAATCGGCCGGGGTCAGCACCCGGGGAATCAGGTCGAAGGGCAGCACCCGGTCGACGGACGAACCCTCGTGATAGAGCGTGAAGGTGATGCCGAGATTGTAGAGTTCGCGATCGACCGCTTTGGACAGACGGGTGAGTTCCTTCGGCGCCGTGCCGTTCAGCCGTTTCAGCAGCCCGGCGAGAACCTTCTGGCGTTCGTCGTCGCCCTGGTACTCGCAGAAGAACCCATCGGGATCGTAGTCTTCAAGCAGTCGATGCCGCGCGCGGATGGCCGCCTCCCGTGCCTTAGCGAAAACTCACCAATAGCTTTAACAAGCAGTCCGGGGCAGCGCAACGGGGTGCTGCTGACGCCTCAGCCGCCGGCGGCGACCGTCAGTTCGAGCGCACGCTCGCCGGTAACCTGCCCGTCACGCTTGAGCACGACCTGCGCGGTCCAGGTTCCGGTCGGCAGTCCGTTCGGGAAGGTCGCCCCGCCGTTCTTCCGTCCGGCGGCGCGGAAGATCACCGCCTGAACCCGGTCGAACGTCTGGGAATCACGCACGACGACCGTTCCGTCCGGCGCCCGGACCGTGACCTCGCCGGTGTCCCCCGGTTCCACCCCGACGGCGCGGTACCAGACCACGAGCGCCTCGGCATCGGGCGCCAGACGGGCCGCGGACGCGTCGCCGGCGGCCGCCACCGAACTGTCCGGAACCCGGTCGAAGAACGCCGCATCCAGAAGCGTCGGCGCCTCCAGCGCGGCGAGCGACGCCAGCGTCTCGTCGTCCCACAGGGGCTGTCGGCCGAGCCCGCAGCTCTCGCCGCCCTCGAGCACCCCGCGGAACGGATCGACGACCTCTTCGCCTCGGACCAGCGACAGGTGGATGTGAGGGAACTGCGTCATGCCGGACAGCCCGACCGCGCCGAGCGCGTCCCCGGCGGCGACCTCCTGTCCCGGCTGGACGATCACGCTGCCCTTGCGCATGTGGCAGTACTGGGTCGCCCATCCGTCGCCGTGATCGATGCGCACGCCGTTGCCGCATTCCTTGCCGGCCGCCTTGGCCTGCTCGATGCCCGCGGTGCCGAGGTCCTCCTCGCCGTCGCGGGTGCCGATCACCTTGCCGGCGGCGGCGGCGAGCACCGGAACGTTCTCGGAGATCCGGCCGTCGTTGGCCAGGCCGATATCGGTGCCCTTGTGACCGTCATAGGACATCTCCCCGCAGCGGTAATCCTCGCGGCCGGGGCCGGGGTCCAAGTCGACATAGTTCACCACCCAGCAGTCCACGCCCGGCTCGCAGGCGATCGGCAGGGACAGGGTGATCGGCCGTTCGCCTTCCACGCTCGGGATCGGCGCGGCGGGCGCAGGCGCAGGCTGGGCCGCTGAGGATTGAGCCGGCGCGGACTGGGACGAAGGCTGCGACGAGGTGGGCTCGACGGCCGGCTGGCGCGGCGCAGCGGGAGCCGGAGCCGAAGACGGGGCGGTGGCGGAGGACGCTTCGTCCTGGCTCTTCGGCAGGTGGCGGTCGACCGGGATGTCGACGCTCCAGTTATGACCTTCCGGCGACAGCACCAGCCAGAAGGCATAGCCGAAGGACGCGAGGGCGGCGCAGAAGATCAGGGCAAGGGCGGCACGAAACAACACTGGGCGTCCTCCGGATCTCTGCGCGCCGCGTCAGTGCCGTGCGCGAACCATCCGCTGCAGATATTCACCATACCCGGACTTCGCCAGGGGGGCGGCGAGTTTCAGGACCTGCTCGGCGTCGATGTAGTCCATGAAATAGGCGATCTCCTCGACGCAGGCGATCTTCAGGCCCTGGCGCTCCTCAACGGTGCGCACGAACTCGGAGGCCTGGAGCAGGCTGGCATGGGTGCCGGTGTCGAGCCAGGCATAGCCGCGCCCCATCCGCTCGACCCGTAGGGTGCCGTTGTCCAGATACACCTTGTTCACGTCGGTGATCTCGAGTTCGCCGCGCGGCGACGGCTCGATGGAGGCGGCGACGTCGAGCACGCTGTTGTCATAGAAATACAGCCCCGTGACCGCCCAGTTCGACGCCGGATTGGCCGGCTTCTCGACGATCGAGGTGGCCTTGCCGTTGTCGTCGAAATCCACCACGCCATAGCGCTCGGGGTCGCTGACGTAATAGCCGAAGACGGTCGCACCCCCCTGCCCCGACGCCTCGTCGCGGGCGCGCTGCAGGATCTCGGTCAGGCCGTGGCCGTAGAAGATGTTGTCGCCGAGCACCAGGGCCACCGGGTCGTCGCCGACGAACTCGCGGCCGATGATGAAGGCCTCCGCCAGCCCGTTCGGTTCCGGCTGGACCGCATAGGTGATCTCGATGCCCCATTTCGTGCCGTCGCCCATCAGGTGCTGGAAGGCGGCCTGATCCTGCGGCGTGGTGATCACCAGGATCTCGCGGATGCCGGCCAGCATCAGAGTGGTCAGCGGGTAGTAGATCATCGGCTTGTCGTAGACCGGGAGCAGCTGCTTGCTGGCCACCATGGTCAACGGATAGAGCCGGGTTCCGGACCCGCCCGCCAGAATGATCCCTTTCATCAGACCGTCTCCTCTGCCGCCATGCGGGCGGCGAAAACTTCATCCAGCGCCGCCTGCCAGGACCGGTGCGGCAGGGCGGGCAGCGCATCGACCAGCGCCGAGGTGTCGAGCACCGAATAGGCCGGCCGCTTCGCCGGGGTCGGATACTCCGAGGTGGGGATGGCGTGCACGACGGGACGCCGGTCCCAGACCGGTTCGGCCCGCTCGAAGATCGCCTCGGCGAAGCCGTGCCAGGTGGTCACGCCGTCCGCCGTGTAGTGGTACGTTCCCGCCGGCACCGGGGTTCCCTCGATCCTGGCGCGGACCAGGGCGAGCAGGGCCGAGGCGATGTCGACCGCCGCGGTGGGCGTGCCGTGCTGGTCGTCGACCACCCGCAGTTCGTCGCGGTCCTTGCCGACCCGCAGCATGGTGTTCATGAAGTTGGCGCCACGGGCGGCATAGACCCAGGCGGTACGCAGGATCAGATGGTCCTCCAGCGCATGCCGGATCGCCGTCTCGCCGGCCTCCTTGGAAGCGCCGTAGACCCCGAGCGGCGACACCGGATCCTCCGGCCGGTAGGGCCGGGCGCCATCGCCGTCGAACACGTAGTCGGTCGAGACATGGATCAGGCCGATGCGCCGCTCGGCGCAGGCCGCCGCCAGGGCGGCCGGGCCGTCGCGGTTGATGGTGAAGGCGAGATCCGGCTCCTGCTCGGCCTTGTCGACGGCTGTATAGGCGGCGGGGTTGATCACCAGGTCGGGCCGCACGGCATCCAGCGCGCCGTCGATCCGGCCGGGCTGGGCGAGATCCAGACGGTCCCGCCCCACGCCGACGATCTCGATTCCGTCGGCCGCCTTGTCGCCGGCCAGACGCACCAGCGCCCCGCCGACCTGACCGGTCACTCCGGTAACCAGGACCCGCATGCTCACCCCGTCTTCCCGGTGGTGCCGGTGCCGACCCGGGCCAGCACGTTGCGGTCGAGCAGCGGCTGCCACCAGTCGCCGTTATCCAGATACCACCGCACCGTCTTCTCGATGCCGCTCTCGAAGGTCTCGCGAGGGGTCCAGCCGAGGTCGCGCTCGATCTTCGCGGCGTCGATGGCGTAGCGGAAGTCGTGACCCGGCCGGTCGGTGACGAAGGTGATCAGCTCGCGCCGGGACTTGCCGCCCTCCAGCGGCGGGGCATGGCGGTCCAGCAGGTCGCAGATCGTCTCGACCACCGCCAAGTTCGACATCTCGTTGTGGCCGCCGATGTTGTAGCTCTCGCCCTCTTCGCCCTTGGACAGCACGGTCCACAGCGCCCGGGCGTGGTCCTCGACGAACAGCCAGTCGCGCACGTTCTGGCCGTTCCCGTAGACCGGCAGCGGCTCGCCCCGCAGGCCCTTGATGATCATCAGCGGGATCAGCTTCTCGGGGAAATGGAACGGGCCGTAGTTGTTCGAGCAGTTCGACAGCACCACCGGCAGCCCGTAGGTCTCGCCCCAGGCCCGCACCAGATGATCGGACGACGCCTTGGACGCCGAATAGGGCGAGCGCGGGTCGTAGGCCGTCTCCTCGGTGAACATGCCGTCGTCGCCGAGCGAGCCGAACACCTCGTCGGTGGAGATGTGGTGGAACCGGAAGCCGGCCTTGCGGCCGTCGTCCAGGCCGCCGAATTGCTGGCGCGCCGCCTGCAGCAGGCGGAAGGTGCCGATGATGTTGGTCTGGATGAACGCTTCCGGGCCGTCGATCGACCGGTCCACGTGGGACTCCGCCGCCAGATGCATCACCGCGTCCGGATCGTGGGTCTCGAACACCCGCTTCAGGGCGGCCGAGTCGGTGATGTCGACCTGTTCGAAGGCGTAGCGGTTGCTGTCCTCCACGTCGCGCAGGGCGGTGCCGCTGGCGGCGTAGGTCAGCTTGTCGAGATTGACCACCCGCACATCGGTCTCGGCAATCAGCAGCCGGATGACCGCCGAGCCGATGAATCCGGCGCCGCCGGTGACCAGAACCGTTTTCGGTGTCGCCATGACCGTCTCCAGCGCCGAGGTCAGATCGTGAAATAGGCCGGCAGGTCCGCCAGCCCGGGATGTTTGGTGTCCTTGTCGGACAGGGTCGGCGTCACGCCGTCCAACGGCCAGTCGATGCCGATCGCCGGATCGTCCCAGGCCAGCCCCTTGTCGTTCTCCGGCGAATAGGGCGCGGTGACCTTGTAGATCACCTCGGTATCCGGCTCCAACGTGACGAAACCGTGGGCGAAGCCGACGGGTACCAGGATCTGGTTCCACGCCTCGGCCGAGATCTCCGCGCCGACCCATTTGCCGTAGGTGTCGGAGCCCTGCCGGATGTCCACGGCCACGTCGAAGATCCGCCCCTTCACCACCCGGACCAGCTTGTCCTGGGCGAAGGGCGGGGTCTGGAAATGCAGGCCGCGCAGCACGCCCACCGCCTGGGACATGGAGTGGTTGTCCTGTACGAAGTCCAGGTCCAGCCCGTGCCCGGCGAACGCCGCCTTGTTGTAGGTCTCGGAAAAGAAACCGCGGGCGTCGCCGAACCGCTTCGGCGTCAGGATCTTTACGTCCGGGATTGCCAGCGATTCTACCTGCACGTCGTATCCTCCGGATGCGCTAGCCGGCCCAGGCCTGGGGTCGTTTGGAGGGCGGGCGAGAAACCGCGGCGGGTGATAGCATGGTGCAAGTGACGTCTACAACTCCGCAGGCTGCCGCGTTTCTTCGGGGCGCGACACTGTGGTAATGTTCACGATAGGAGCCTTTTGACACGATTGTATGATACCGAACTCCTGATAAGAGGAGCTCGGACGGAATTTATTGGTCGGGAAAACGATCGGGACGTGATGAGCCTGACGACAGAACCTTTTGACCGGCGGGTCGTTGCCTTGCGTCCCAGGGCAGTCAGCACCAATCCTGCGGTGGATTCCCCCCGGGAGCCGGTGCGCGCGCATGCCTGTACCGTGGTCGTCGTCTCCTACCGGACCGGTTCCGTTCTTCTGGAGAGCGTCGCCGCCGCCCTGCGGCAGGACGGGGTCCGGTCCGTGGTCCTGGTCGACAACGGCAACTCCGCGGAGACGCGGACCGCGATCGACGCCCTCGCCAGCGAGGACAAGCGGCTGATCGTCCTCCGCGGCCAGGGCAATGTGGGCTTCTCCCGCGGCTGCAATCTCGGCGTCCGATACGCCAAGACCGCCTATGTCCTGCTGCTGAACCCGGACTGCGTGCTGCGGCCGGGCGTGGTGAAGCGGGTCTTCTCCGTCTTCGACGACGCCCCCCAGGCGGCCATGGCGACGGTCCGGATCGAGAACCCGGACGGCAGCGAACAGCGCGGCGGCCGGCGCAACCTGATGACGCCGTGGACCTGCCTGGTGGAGCTGTTCCGCCTGGACCGGCTGATGCCGAACCACCCGCATTTCCAGCGCCTCAACCTCAACGAGGCGGAGCCGCTGGACAAGGTCACCGCGGTGCAGTGCATCTCCGGCGCGTTCATGATGATGCCGACCGAGACCTACAACGCGCTCGGCGGCATGGACGAGGACTACTTCCTGCACGTGGAGGACGTGGACCTCTGCATGCGGGTGGCCAAGTCCGGCCGGGAGATCCTCTATGTCCCGGACGCGGCCGTCACCCATGTGAAGGGCACCAGCCGGGTCTCGCCCTTCACCGTGGAATGGCACAAGTCGGTCAGCGCCACGAAATACTTCCGCAAGCATTTCCGGCCGCAATACCCGGACCTGATGCTGCGGATCATCAGCGTGGCGATCTTCGCCCGGCTCGCCGTTCGGGCGGTGCCGATCACCCTGGCCTGGATCGGCGAGCGGCTGCGCCGCGGGCGCCCGTAGCGCCCGGCGGGTCAGCCCCGCCAGCCGGCGAGAAACCCGCCGAGGATGGCGCGCAGCTTCGCCGCCCTGTCCGTCTCGTAGACCGCCGCCTTCCAGACATCGTACAGCGCCGCGGTGACGTCCCAGGCGACCCAGGCCGGCACCGCGCCGGCAAACCGCCGCCACACCCGCACCCGGTTGCGGTGGATCAGCCGGCGGCGCCAGGCGGCATGGGTGTTCAGCGCCACCCTTCGGCCCAACACCTCGGTCTCGTGGAACTCGCCGAGCCGGTGGGTGAGCACCGCGTCGCCGATGCCGACGATCTCGAACCCGGCGCGGCGCAGGCGCAGGCTGAACTCGATATCGATGTAGTCGATGAAGAACGGCCCGGCCATCGGCCCGACCACGTCCAGCACCTCGCGGCGGATGAGGCTGCCCGAGGCGATGGCGAAGATCCCGTCCCGGACGACGGCCCCCGGCACCATGCGGCCCCGGCGCAGATCCCAGCCGGTGGCGCTGGACAGCAGATAGGGCTTCAGCGTGCCCTCCGCGTCGCTCAGCCGGGGCGACATCAGGCCCACCCGTTTCCGCTCCGACAGGGCCCGCCAGCCGTCGAGCAGGCGCGCCACCATGTCGGGCGCGGGCACGCTGTCGTCGTCCAGCAGCAGGATCCAGTCGCCCCCCTGCGACCGGGCGATCTCCAGCCCCTGGTTCTGCGCCGCCGCCAGGCCGAGATTCTCGTCGTTTTCGATCAGAGTGAGCGCTGGCGCCGCGCCCGCCCGATCGCGCAGCCGCCGGCGCACGTTCTCGGAACTTCCGTTGTCCACCAGCACGACCCGGCTGCACTGGGCCAGGGCGGCCTCCAGGACGGCGTCCAGCCGATCGTCCGGCTCGTGGCTCACGATCACCGCAAAGACCGCCGCACCGTCCGACGCCCGCTCCGCGAGCCGGTCCGGCAGGTCCGCGAGCGGCCGGGCGTCGATCCCGCGGCGCAGGAAACGCAGCGGCGACCAGGTCATCGCGCCGAGCGCGCTTGCCTTGGCCGTCCGGGCGATCGCCGCCCGTTCCCGCACCGTCTCCGGAACCGCCCGCAGCGCTTCAAGCAGCGCCTTCCCCCGCGCCGCCGCGCCGCCGCGCAGCAGCCCGGCCGCCACGCCGGCCAGGGCGAGCGTGGCCATGAGCGGCGCGAAGACGAGCCCCGCCGCCGCCGGCATGCCGCGCAGGTAGGTCCAGACCCGGTTCCGGGTGGCGTGACGCAGCACGAAGGCCGAGGAGGTCGAGCCCGAACCCACGTGGCGCACGATCGCCCAGGGGGTGATCACCGACCGCCAGCCGGCCCGCCGCAGCCGCAGGGCGAGGTCCACGTCCTCGTAGTAGCAGAAGAACCGCTCGCAGAAGCCGCCCACCGCCTCGAACGCCTCGCGCCGGTACAGCGCCGCGGCGGCGCAGGGGCCGAAAACCTCGCTCTCGGCCACCGGCACGGCGAGCCCGCCCTTGCCGCCCCGCCAGGCCGCTCCCCAGGGCGCGTAGGGGTCGCCCATTCCGTCGAGCCGGTCGGGGTCCTCGTGGCTGAGCTGCACCGAGGCGATGCTCCCGGCCTCCGGGTGGCGCTCGGCGGCGGCGATCAGCGCGTCCAGCCAGCCGGGTTCCGCGAAGGCGTCGGGATTGAGCGTGACAAGATAGCGGCCCCGCGCCGAGCGGGCGGCCAGGTTGTTGCCGGCGGCGAATCCGAGATTGTCGGGCGAGCGGACAAGGGTCAGCCAGTCGTAGCGGGGGATCGATTCCACCGCGCCGTCCGTCGACGCATTGTCGACCAGGATCGCCTCGAAATCGCGCCGGGTCTGCCGGTCGAGCGCCTCCAGGCAGCGGCCGAGATCCGGGCCGGACTGGTAGGCGACGATCAGAATGGAGGCGACAGGGGAAGATGCAGGCACGGTCGCGGATCGCTCGCTCGAAAATCGGAGGCCCACCCTACCACGCCCGGCGGCCGGCGCGAGCGTCCCCGGACTTGACAGGCCGGGGGTCGGACGGGCCAATGCGCCACCTTCTGATCGAGCCGACCCATAGGACGCAATGACCCGCATCGTTTCGCGTTTCCCGCTGCCCCCGATGAGCCTCGGCACCGAGCGCTACCTCACGGTCCATACCTACGGCGATCCGGACGCCTCGCCGAAGGTCTACATCCAGGCCGCGACCCATGCCGGCGAACTCGCCGGCTCCCTCGCCCTGCACCATCTGATCCGGCGCCTGGACGCCGCCGAGCACGAGCTGCTCGGCCATATCATGCTGGTGCCGATCGCCAATCCGATCGGCCAGTCCCAGGTCATGCGCGGCACCCTGTCCGGGCGGTTCGCCGAGGTCGACGGGTCCAACTTCAACCGCGGGTTCCCCGATATCGCCGCCGAGGTCGCCAACGCCGTGCGCGGCAGGCTGACCGACGATTCCGCGTCCAACGTGGTGCTGGTCCGCGAGGTGATCGCCGACATCCTGGCCGAGCAGGCGAGCATGGCGGAGACCGAGATCGACTACCTGCGGATCACCCTGATGCGGCTGGGCTGCGACGCCGACCTGGTCCTCGACCTGCACTGCGAGGAGGAGGGGCTGGTGCATCTCTACCTCGACACCATGCACTGGCCCCAGGCCGGCGACCTGCCCCGCCTGCTGGGCAGCGAGGTCACCCTGCTGACCAACCCGACCGGGGCGATGTCCTACGACGAGGCGCTGACGACGCCATGGCGCGTCCTCGACGAGGAACTGGGGGCCGCCGGCATGCGCGACGGCTGCCTGTGCTCGACCGTGGAGCTGCGCGGCGCCGGCGACGTGGGCGACGCGCTGGCCGAAGAGGATGCCGACCGGATGTACCGGGCGCTGCAGCGCTACGGCATCATCGCCGGCGGCGAGGATCTGGAGATCGACACCAAAGCCCCCGTCCGTGCGGTACCGGTGGAAGGCATGGAGCGGGTCCAGGCGCCGACACCGGGCATCATCACCTTCCGGGTCCAGCTCGGCGCCGAGGTGACCGAGGGCCAGCCGATCGCCGACCTGATCGACCCGACCGCCGACGACCCGGCCGAGGGCCGCACCGAACTGTTCGCTGAGAGCGACGGCATCGTCTATGCCCGCCGCATCCAGCGCTTCGCCCATACCGGCGCCACGGTGGCGAAGATCGCCAGCAACCGGCCGGTCACGGTGACGTCGAGCCACCTCACGGACTGAGCGCTCCGCGACGAAAAAGCCCGCCCCGGACGCACCGGAGCGGGCTTCTGAATACGGTTCCTTGCGACCGGCCTACTTCAGCAGGTCCAGGATGAAGCGCGGCAGGGCGAAGCTGCCCTGGTGCACCGCCGGGGTGTAGTAGCGGGTGGCGATATCCGCCTTGGCGAAGCGCTCCTCCAGGACCGCGAGGTCGGTCGTGCGCTTGGCCGCATCGTCGGTCGCCCAGCCGAAAGCCATGAAGCCGCCCTGGTAGGTCGGCACCGGGGCGACGAAGAACCAGACATCGGCGAAGCTCTTGCCGAGGCGGTTCCAGGAATTGGTCACCTCGGAGCCCTGCAGGGCCGGCACGCCGTTCTGCGTCACCACGATGCCGCCGTCGGTCAGGCAGCGCTTGCAGTTGGCGTAGAACTCGGCGGTGAACAGGACCTCGCCCGGGCCGATCGGATCGGTGCTGTCGACGATGATCACGTCGAACCGGTCGCCGGTCTCGGCCACATAGGCGGCCCCGTCGGTGATGACCAGCTCGAAGCGCGCGTCGTCGAAAGCGCCGGCGCTGAGCGACGGCAGGTGCTCGACGCTCATGTCGACCACCGCGCGGTCGATCTCGACCATGGTGACGTGCTCGACCTCGGGGTGCTTGAGCACCTCGCGGGCCATGCCGCCGTCGCCGCCGCCGATGATCAGCACGCGCTTCGCGTTGCCATGCGCCGTCAGTGGCACATGGGTCAGCATCTCATGATAGACGAACTCGTCGCCCTCGGTGGTCTGCACCACGCCGTCGAGAGTGAGCACCCGACCGAACTTCTCGTTCTCGAAGATGATCAGGTCCTGGTGCTCGGTCTTCTCGCGATAGAGCACGCGATCCATGCGGAGGCGCTGCGCCAGCCAGGGGTGCAGCGTCTCCGTGAACCAGTCCGTCATACCACCATGCCCCGACGGTGATCGCCGACATTGACGCGCTCGGGCTCGAAAGCCTCCTTCAGCACGTCGATCGCCTTGTGCGGCTGCGCGTCGCCGCACATGAACACGTCGAACGCCGCGTAGTCGCATTCCGGCCAAGTGTGGACGGAGATGTGGGACTCGGCGAGCACGGCCACGCCCGACACGCCGCCGTTCGGCGAGAAGTGGTGCAGGTGGATGTGCAGCAGGGTCGCACCGGCCTCGGTCACGCACTTCTTCAGCGCGGTCTCGATATGCTCGATGTCGTCGAGCCGGGACGCGCCCCAAAGGTCGATGATGAGATGGGTGCCGGCGAAGGTCAGACCGTCGCGCTTGACGAAGTGGTCGAAGCGTTCGTCCGAACTACTGAAACCCGTGGAGGGAAGCCGGATGACATTGTCGTCGCTGTGACGACGGGCGGATTCGTCCTGGAATTCGCTCGGCTGAGTGGCCGAGTCCATCCCCAATTTGGCGGTGAGTTCCATTGTCTCACTCCTCCTAACCAGAAGATTGACCCAGCTACCCTTAGACCCTCCACCCCCATGGACCACGAGGGGCCCTACGGGACGAGCGGAATGGGCAGACAAGAAAACCCACCCCACAGGGGGCGGGCATCACGAATATTCGCCGGTTTGGACCCCACCCTCAGCCGAGGGCATGGCGATCATCGTGTAGGCAGTGCGTCGAGTCACCTCCGTAGGGGCTACGCCCCTGACGCTGAACCATGGACCTCCGATCTCCACCATCGGCCCAAAAAGAAAGGCCCGGATCCGTGGGGCACCCGCCCCGCCGTTTCCCGGCCCGCCTTCTGGAGCGGAACATGGAGACGAACGGCCCATGGGTCAAGGAGATTCGTAGGGGTTTGGGGGGTATGTCGGGCTTGACCCCCGCGCATGGCTCGGGGCTAGCTTTCAGGGAATAAAACGCACGAGGAAGACGTCTATGCCGATCGACCTTTGGCTCGCCTTCGTCACCGCCTCCCTGGCGATTCTGCTGCTGCCCGGGCCGACAACCATGCTGATCGTCGGCTACGCGCTCGGCGACGGACGCCGCGCGGCGTTCGGCGCGATGGGCGGAGTGCTGCTCGGCGATCTGGCGGCCCTGAGCATCTCCGCCATCGGCCTCGGCGCCCTCCTCACCAGCTCGGCCCTGGTCTTCACCGTGATGAAGGTCGCCGGCGCCGCCTATCTGATCTGGCTCGGGATCAAGATGTGGCGGGCGCCGGTCGATCCCGACGCCGTCGACGCGGCCCGGGCCGATGCCGCCACCGACCGGACCAGGGGGCGCCGCCGGGCGCTGCACGGCTTCGTCGTCACCACCCTCAATCCGAAGCTGATCGCCTTCTTCATCGCCTTCCTGCCGCAGTTCATGACGCCCGAGGCGCCGGTCCTGCCGCAGCTTCTGGTGCTGGCGCCGACCTTCCTCGGCGTCTCCGTCCTCACCAACAGCCTCTATGCCCTGGCCGCCGGCGCGGCGCGGGAGCGGCTGCGCTCGCCCCGGGCGCTGACGGCGATCAACCGGGTCGGCGCGAGCTGCCTGATCGGCGCCGGGGTCCTGACCGCCGCCCTGAGGCGCTCGTGAGGACAGCCCCGCTTCTGCTGCTGCTCGGCTTCCTGCTCGGCGCCTGCCAGACCGCCGCAGTCCGCGACGACCGCTTCGTGCGGTTCTTCGACGAACTGACCTTCGGCAGCGGGACCGACGGCGCCGCCGACAAGCGCCCGGCCCTGCGCCGATGGGAAGGCCCGCTGGTCTGGTCGGCGGAGGGGTCGGAGGCGTTCCGCAAGATCGTCGCCGCGCGGCTGGGCGGCATCGCCGGCGTCGCAGGGCGCGCCGCCGAGCAGCGCTCCGGCGACGGGCCGATCCGGATCACTCAGGACCCGGCGGGCACCACCTATCCCGTCCAGCACAACCTGACCTCCTGCTACGTCCGGCTGGTCTATGCCGGCGACCAGATCATCCGGGCCCGGATCCGCATCGCCGAGGACGCGCCCGACCGCATCGTCCGCTGCGTCGACCACGAGTTGATGCACGCGCTCGGCTTCCGCTTCCATTCCGCGGCCATCGCCTCGGTGATGAGCCCGCTGCATACCCAGGACCGGCTTAGCCGCTGGGACATCATGGCGATCCGCGCCCTGATGTCGGAGCGCCTGACCGCCGGCACCTCCCGGCAGACCGCGCTGGCCGAGGTCGAACGGCTGTTGCCCGACCTCCGCGCCTTCGCCGATGCCGATACCAGCGGCCTGCGGGCCGACTGACCCGTAACCGATTGAGAGGATCCGATGAGACAGTTTCTCGCCGCCTTCACCCTCGGTCTCCTTGCCCTGTCCCCCGCAATGTTCTCCGCCCTGCCCGCCGCGGCGGAGCAGGCCGGGCTGGACTGGCAGTCCGTCCGCGCGGACGAATCGAAGATCGTGATCGATCTGCCCGAGGCGAAGGGATACGGCATCTTCCTGCGCGCCATGAACGACAGCTTCAGCAGCACCTTCCACGTGGCCCGCTACAAGACCGACAAGTTCAAATTGGACCGGGCCATGCTGGTCTATCTGGAGCTGCAGCCGGGCTATCACTTCCGGTCCGCGCGCTCGACCGATCGGGTCCTGCGGTGGAAGGCGCTGCAGAACGCCGATATCGACCTCGGCCAGAAGCTGCGGCTGTCGACGCAGCGCGGCGCGCTCGACGTCCAGCGGTTCCGGCTCGACGACCGGGTGGAATGCGCCGCCCTGGCCCAGACCTGGGGCGGATCGGCGTCCGAGACCTCCTCGGCCGGCACCGAACAGCTCCTCGGCTACCTGTGCGAGGAAGAGGCCGGGGCCATCACCGAACAGCGGATCGCGACCGTCGCCCAGGCCATTCTGGTCCGCGACTGATCGGAGTCGCGGCTTGCACACGCCCGGCCGAACCGTTAAGGCCGGGGACACTTGGGGGTGGGTATGCGACCGGCGACGCACATATCGGTGCGGCGCCACCGAACGCTTGAGAGGAAGTATGCTCGATACCCTGAGACGCCTGTCCGTCGCCGCCGTCCTGGCGGTCGTCGTCGGCGCGGCCCTGTCCGCCGCCCCCGCATCCGCCCAATGGGCCAAGGTCCGCGGCGCCGATTCCAAGGTCCGCCTGACCCATCCGATCGTGGACAACACCCAGGCGACCTTCACCACCCGGCAGGAGGGCGGCACGCCAGCCGTCCAGCACGCCGCCATGTACCAGTCGCCGGAGACCCGCCTGGCCCGCGCCCTGGTGGTCTACGAGGAAATCGCCAGCGGCGACCGGCTGCACAGCCCGGCCGACCCGGACCAGATCGGCAACCTGATCGCCCAGACCCGCGCCGCCAAACCGGAATTCGGCGAGGCGTTCGACGTGCTCTCCGGCGAGCGGCAGTTCACGGTGCGCCGGTTCTCCAGCGGTGCCGACCTGTGCTTCGCCTTCACCCGCACCTGGGATCAGGGCAAGACCGAGATCGTGGAAGCGGGCAACCGCGCGACCTGGGGCTTCGCCTGCGCCAATCCGGAAGACGCGGTGGCCAACGACACCATCGCCGACGTGCTCGCCGGGCTGGACATCAACGACAGCTGAGGGTTAACCCGCCCACCCTACGACACGGCTCCCGGACCGGTCCGGGAGCGCGTGTCGACGGCGGCAAAGACCTCAGTCCGGCCGCTTCACCACCAAATCGATCTCCACCAGCGCGCCGCGCGCCAGGCCTGTCACCCCGATACAGGTGCGGGCCGGGCGGCGGTCCGCGGCGAAGTAGCGGGCATAGACCGCGTTCATCGCGGCGTAGTCGCGCTCGAACTCGGTGATGAAGACCCGGGCCTGGACCACATGCTCGAACCCGAGGCCGAGCCCGGCGAGCACCCGCTTCAGGTTCTCCATGGTCTTGACCGTCTGCGCCTCGACCCCGTCGGGCAGGGGGGCCGCATCGTCGTCCGGATCGGTGGCGAGCTGACCGGTGACCAGCACCCAGCCGTCGACCTCCACTGCATGACTGTACGGGGCCACGGGCGCCGGCGCGCCCGCCAGCATGTGAAAGATCGGTGCGCTCATTCTCGGCTCCCCCGCAATCAGCCGGCCCGCCGACCGCGGCCGCGGCGGCGACCGCCCTCGTCCTCGATGCCCTCGGGCGACGCGGACGACAGGCGCCCGGACTTGGCCCAGGGCGTCCCGAGCTCCTCGGTGATCCGCTCCAGCGTCGGCCGGTCGCCCGGCGCATAGCCCGTCAGCGCCTCGGCGATGGCGCGCACATGCTCCGGCTTGGAGCCGCAGCAGCCGCCGACGATCCGCGCGCCCGCGTCGCGCACGATCCGGGCATAGACCGCCATCGCTTCCGGTGTGCCGTCATAGACGATGGCGCCGTCGACATATTGCGGAATGCCGCAATTGCCCTTGGCCACCACGACCGCGTCCGGATCCGCCTCGGTCAGGCTGAGCACCGTCTGCGCCAGCTCCGCCGGCCCGACACCGCAATTGGCGCCGATGGCGCTGGGCGGGGTGGCCAGGGTCTTGGCGAGACCGGCGAAATCGGCCGGGGTCAGGCCCATCATGGTGCGGGCGTTGGTATCGAAGGTCATGGTGGCGACGATCGGCAGACCGACCCGTGCGGCCCCGGCGACGGCGGCGGCCATCTCCTCGGCGGCGGAGATCGTCTCGATCCACAGGATGTCGGCACCGCCTTCCGCCAGCCCCTCGGCCTGGGCGGCGAAGGCGGCCTCGCCAGTCTCCGGCGTCAGCGCGCCCAGCGGCGCGAACAGCTCGCCGGTCGGCCCCATGGAGCCGGCGACCAGACAGATTCGGCCAGTCTCCTCTCTCCAGCGGTCGACCGCCCCGCGGCAGACCCGGGCGGCGGCGGCGTTGAGTTCGCTCACCCGGTCCTGGGCGCCGTGCAGTTTCAGGCGATGGGCGGTGCCGCCGAAGCTGTTGGTCAGCACGATGTCGGAGCCGGCCTCCAGAAATCCGCGATGGACGGCGGCGACCTTCTCCGGCGCCTCCACATTCCACAGTTCGGGCGAGTTGCCGGTCTCAAGCCCCAGGGCGAACAGGTTCGTTCCCATGGCCCCGTCGGCGATCAGGTGGCCGCGCTCGGCCAGCAGGTCCAGCAACGCGTTCGACACCCGAGCCCCCTAGTCCGTCGAGCCCGCCGCCCGGCGGCGCTTGGTCATGCGACGCCGGTTCTCGCCGGCCTCGGTCTGGCGCTGACGCAGGGCCTCGATCACCTCCAGGCGCCGGTCGTCGTCGTAACGTGACCAGTGGGCGATCTCCTCCATCGAGCGGTAGCAGCCCAGGCAGAACCGGGTCTCGCGGTCGATCGAACAGACGCCGACGCAGGGACTCGGCACGGTGGCGGCCGGACGCGGCGGTGCGGGAGGGGTCGTTTGGTTGGTCATGACGGCACTCTATCGGCTGATCGGTGCGGTGCAAAAACGAAAGCGACGCCGATGCATCCACCGGCGTCGCTTCCAGACATTTTATACGGTGCCGGACGTCCGGCACCGGAGCTCGGGCAGCGCCGTATCAGGCGGCCTTCGCGTCCTCGCTCTCATAGGCCGCGACGACGGCGACAAACGCGTCCATCGCGTCGCGCACGCCCTCGGCGCCATTGGCGGTGACCAGCGCACCCTCGACCACGAACGGGGTCTCTTCCCAGCTCGCGCCGGCAGCCTCGAGCTCGGCGCGGACGTCGGCGCTGGAGGTCACGGTGCGACCCTTCACGGTCTCGGTCTGGGCCAGCAGCTTGCCGGCGTCGCCGACGATGGCGACCGGCATCGAGGCGCGCATGAACGCCTTCAGAACACGCTGGCTGTGGGGATCCTCGGCCATCTTGTCGACGGCGCGCATGCCACCCGGAATAACCAGGCCGTCATAGTCGACTGCCAGCGTTTCGGCCAGATCGACATCGACGGGGAAGAAGTGGCCCCAGGAGCCCTCGTACCAGCCGTTGACCAGGCCGTTGGCGCGCGACACCACCTTGGTGGTCGCACCGGCTTCGATCAGCTTCTTCTGAGGCTCGGTGAACTCGATCTCGTCAAATCCGTTGGCGAGCATGATAGCAATGGTACGTCCGGCGAGCGGCTTATCTGCCATGCGGTCCTCCTCTTTGATGATAACGTGTCAGCCCACCCGGCACCGGTGCTAGCAGAGGCGCTCGGCAGACAGGACGCGCAGGCGCCCGAAAAGGTCG
Organism: Candidatus Endolissoclinum sp.; assembly: GCA_965228445.1. Lineage (GTDB taxonomy): Bacteria > Pseudomonadota > Alphaproteobacteria > Thalassobaculales > Thalassobaculaceae > Thalassobaculum. The sequence continues at coordinate 2,507,878 of OZ245813.1, forward strand.
GACTGCCTATGGCGCGTTGACGATGTGGAAACTTGAACGCGTCACTTAGCGCCCTCCGCCGAATATTTCAAGGGCGGCTTGCTGCGACATTGTGCAACGCAGCAGTAACAGATTCGTTAACGGGGTCGAGAAAACCGTCGCGCCGCCAGGCTGGCCAAGGCGAAGCCGGCCAGCGGCAGGACGATCTGCAGCAGCCCGTAGGCGGCGATGACCCGGCGGTCTCCGGCCGCGGCCCGTGCCACCGCTTCGGTCGTCAGCGTCTCGATTCGCCCGGCGCCGGCGAACAGCGTGGGCAGATACAGGGCCACCGAGACCGCCGCTCCCACCGCCGCCGCCGTCGCCACCGGTCGGGCCAGCATCGGCAGGGTGACGGTGAACAGCACGGCGGTCGGGCTGCGTCCGAGGCTGCGGGCGACGGCGATGTAGCGGGTGTCGAACCGGCGCCAGGCGCCCGCCAGGGACAGGAAGACATAGGGCAGCACGAAAACCAGATGGCTCCAGACCACGGCCAGCCAGCCACCATCGAGCCGCCCCACGATCAGCAGCACCTGCACCCCGAACAGGAAGGCGACCTGGGGCACGATCAGCGGCGTGTAGATCAGCCAGTCGACCGCCCGGCCCGGCCGCGATGCGCGCCGCGTCTCCCGCTCCAGACAGGCGACCACAAGCACCAGGGCCAGGGCGGTGGCCGTCAGGGCGATCGTGACCGTCGCCCCGGCCGCCGCGAGCAGGCCGGCGCCGTCCCGTCCCCAGCCGGCGGCCGACAGGGACGACGGCAGGGCCTCGGGGAACCGCCAGGGTCCGGCCACCGACCAGACCGCCAGTGCCAGCAGGGACAGCACCGCCAGCGCGCCGGCCGCTCCCATGGCACCGACCGTCAGCGCCCGCCAAACCCGCTCCCCGCGACCGCGACCGCCGGCCCGGACCCAGACTAGGCCGAGGGCGACGACCGCCCGCTCGGCGGCGATCCAGAGCAGGATGGCCGCCAGGGCGATTCCGGCCTGCAGCACCGCCCCGGCCGAGCCGACGAAGCGCCGGGTCAGATCCGGATCGCCCATCCACTGCACCACCCGCACCGCCAGGGGCGCCGGCGTGCTCGGTCCGAGCAGGATCGCCATGTCGACCGTCGAGGTGGCGAAGGCCAGCACCGCGAAGATCGGCAGGCGCAGCCGGGGATAGGCCTGGGGCAGCACCGCCTTCAGCCAGCCGGTCATCGGCCGGTAGCCGAGCGCTCGCGCGGTGTCGAGGATGCGGCGGGCCGGCAGGCTGTCCAGCGCGGCCAGCAGCATCAGGAACAGGAACGGCGTCTCCTTCAGCACCAGCCCCAGCGCGAGGGAGAGCCCGTGCGGGTCCTGCACGATCAGGAGATCTGGCGGCCGCTCCCAGCCGGTCGCCCAGGGCGACAGCAGCCGGAACGCCCAGCCGCTCGGCGCCAGGAGGAAGGCCAGGCCGATCGCCAGGGTCACATGCGGCACCGACAACAGCGGCGAGATCAGCCGGGTGGCGCCCCGGAACAGCCGGGTCCCCTGGACGGCGGCCGTGAACCCGACCGCGAGGGCGAAGGCGGCCATGGTCGATCCGAAACCGGCGCAGAGCGACAGCCAGGCGCTGGTTCCGAGGCCCGGCTCGGCCAGCAGGGCACGGAACGGGGCCAGGGAAAAGGCGTCGCCGCCGAGCACCGGCAGCCAGCCCACCGCCGGCAGGACCGTTCCCAGCAGCCCGGCCGCCACCGGGCCGATCATCACCAGCACCGCCAGACCCGGCGCGACGCGGATCACGGAGCGACCCCAGGAATGGAGACCGTCTCCCTCACCCCATGGAGAAACTGTCCGCACCGTCGGAGCGACCGCAGGCCCTGCCCCGGAACAGGTGCGGGGAGTGAGTGACGGGAGGAAGAAGCCACCCTACCGTCCCGCCGCGTAGCGCCGCTCCCATTCCGCTTCCAGCCAGGCGACCCAGCTCGGATGGGGCTCGGGGAGGACCGGGCCCAGCTCCTGCGGCGACAGGGTGGCCACCCCCAGCGGCAGGGCGGCGAAGGCGTCCCGGTCGGCCGCCGGCAGCGCCGCCACGTCGAGCACCGTGAAGTCGCCCCAGATCCGGGGGTCCTGCTTGCGGATCTGCGCTTCCGGCGACATCAGGAAATCGGCCACCACCATGGCGCCCTCCCGGGCCGTCGCGTTGAACGGCACGGCGAGGAAATGGGTGTTGCCGATGGTCCCGCCGTCGAACACGAAGGTGCGCACCGTCTCCGGCAGTTCGCCCGCCTCGATCGCGGCACTGGCCCGCGCCGGGTTGAAGTCGAAGGCGAAGCTGATCTCGCCGTCCCCGAGCAGCCGCCGCAGCGCCCCGGCATCCTTGGGAAAGGCCCGGCCGTCGCGCCACAGATGCGGATGCAGCGTGTCGAGCCAGGCCCACAGGGGGGCGGTCACCGAGCGCACCGACGCCTCGTCCAGCGGCTCGGCCAGGACCGAGGGCGTGGCGACGGTCATCGCCAGGAGCTGCTTCAGAAAGGTGGTGCCGAGAAAGTCCGGCGGCTGGGGATAGGCGAAGCGGCCGGGGTTGGCCTGGGCCCAGTCCAGCAGGGCCGCCGCGGTCTTCGGCGGGGCCTCCACATAGGCGGTGTCGACCATCATGGTGAACTGCGCCATGCCCCAGGGCGCCTCCAGTCCGTCGGTCGGCACCGAGAAGTCGGACACCGTGCTCGGCTTGCCGGCCACATCCACCAGGGCGAAGTTGGGCGCCTTGCCGACCCACGGGCCGTGCAGCAGGTCGCCCGCCTTCATCGCCGCGAAGTTCTCCCCGTTGATCCAGACCAGATCGATCGACCCGCCGGTGTCGCGTCCGGCGGCCTTCTCGGCCAGCACCCGGCTGACCGCATCGCCGGTATCGGAGAGCTTCACCTGCACCAGTTCGATGCCGTACAGCGCCGACATCCGCTCCCCCGCCCAGGCGATATAGGCGTTGATCTTCTGGTCCCCGCCCCAGGCGTTGAAATGGACCGTCTGTCCCCGCGCCGCGGCGACGATCGTCTCCCACGGCCGGGTCTCCTCCGCCCGCCCGAGAACGGGCAGCAGCAGCACGGTGAGGAACAGGACGAAAGCGGCGCGCCGGCGGATCATGAGCGGCTCCCGGAAAGCGAGGAGGGAAGCGGAAAACGATGCGCCGATCCTACCCGTGCCGGGCGTTGCGGCCAGATCACATCTGGAACAGATCGAATTCGGAGAAAGCGTTGCATCCCGGCAACACCGCGGCGGTGCGCCCCACCGCGGCAGCCCGCGAGGGGCATATGGAGCGGGTGATGGGAATCGAACCCACGACATACAGCTTGGGAAGCTGTCGTTCTACCACTGAACTACACCCGCGCCGGGACGCAGAACATGCGCCAAGACGCGATCCGGTGCAAGGACCTTCGCCCGCATTAGTGACAATGCAGGACAACTATGATAACCGGTTGTTCTCAAAGACTATTGGCTCGGCAAAAAGCCGGTATCTCACAGAACTGGGAAAGCCATGGCTACGGTTAACACGACGGTTGCAGGTCTGGCCGCTGTCGCCAACGGCGGCGGAACGGATACTCTCAACATCACCTCCGGTACGCTGGTCAGCGCGAGTCTGAACAACATCGTCGGCTATTCGACGATCGCGATCACCTCGAACGCCGCCCATGCCATCTCCCTGCCATCGACCATCCTGGCCAATACCAGCGGCACGGTGACCCTCAGCGTCACCAGCACGATCGGCGTGTCGTTCACGGCGGCCGAGTTCACCGGCACCCTGCTGAAAGCCAACGTCACCCTGTCGGAGGGCCGCGACACGGTCACCGGCGGCCCGGACGACGACACGCTGAGCGGCGGCAACGGCAATGACAGCCTGGCCGGCGGCGCCGGCAACGGTGACGACATCATCGACGGCGGCAGCGGGCTCGACACGCTGGTCGGCGGCGAGGGCAACGACAGCCTGTCCGGCGGCGCCGACAACGATGTGGTCTACGGCAATATCGGCGACGACCTGCTGCTCGGCGGCGCCGGCAACGACACCGTCTTCGGCGGCCGCGGCGCCGACACGATCAGCGGCGGTGCCGGCAACGACACCCTGATGGGCAATGCGGGGGCCGACACGATCAACGGCGGCGACGGCGTCGACTATCTGTACGGCAACAGCGGCATCGACGTGCTGTTCGGCAACAGCGGGGCGGACGTGCTGTTCGGCGGCCAGGACGGGGACTCGATCCATGGCGGCGAGGACAACGACGTGCTCTACGGCAATGTCGGCGCCGACACGCTGGACGGCGACAACGGCGCCGACCGGGCCTTCGGCGGCCGGGATGCCGACGTTTTGAGCGGCGGCGCCGGGACCGACGTGCTGTACGGCAACCTCGCCGACGACGCGATCTGGGGGAACGCCGACAACGACAGCCTGTACGGCGGCCAGGGCAACGACACCCTGTCCGGCGGGGCCGGGGCCGACTTCCTGGCCGGCAATCTGGGCAGCGACGTGATGGCCGGCGGCGCCGGTGCCGACACCTTCGGTCTTCAGGCCGGGTCGGGCGCCGACACGATCAGCGACTTCACCTATGCCGACGGCGACAAGCTGCAGATCGCCTCCGGCGTGACCTACAGCACGGCCGACGTGTCCGGCGGCGCGCTCGTGACCCTCTCGACCGGCGCCACGGTGACGCTGACCGGCGTGGCCGCCGCCTCGATCACCAGCGACTGGTTCACGATTGGCTGAGCAGGCACCGCAGACGAACACCCTGTATCTGGAGGGGGTGTCGCTGTCGGTTGCCGGCCGGCCGCTGTTCGCGCCGCTCACCCTCACCGTTCTCCCCGGCAGCGTCACCGCGGTGATGGGGCCGAGCGGGTCTGGCAAGTCGTCGCTGCTGTCGCTGATCGCCGGACTGCTGGATCCCGCCCTAACCGCCGCCGGAAGCGTGCGGATCGGCCGGGATCCGATCCTGGACCAGCCGCCGGAGACCCGCGGCATCGGCCTGCTGTTCCAGGACGACCTGCTGTTCCCGCACCTGTCCGTGCGCGACAATCTGCTGTTCGGCGTGCCCCGCGGTCTGTCCGCCGCCGACCGCCGGACGCTGGTCGCGGACGCCCTGGAGGAGGCCGAGCTCGGCGGTTTCGAGGACCGCGACCCGGCCACCCTCTCCGGCGGCCAGCGCACGCGGGTGGCGCTGATGCGCACCCTGCTGTCGCGGCCCCGCGCCCTGCTGCTCGACGAGCCGTTCGGCCGGCTGGATCACGCCCTGCGCGACCGCATCCGCCGGTTCGTCTTCGACCACGCCACCCGCCGGGAACTGCCGGTTCTGCTGGTCACCCACGACCCGGACGATGCGGCGGCCGCCGGCGGCGACCGGGTCGATCTGGCGCCGGCGTGAGCAGCGCTGTTGCGTTCCGGCCCCGCATGACGGCACCTTAGTCCGCTTGCGAGAGGAGGCGGGCGATGTACAGCGAGACCACGCGCGACATCCAGGTGACCGTGACCCCGGTCTATCTCGACGGACAGTCCAGCCCGTCCGAGAACCATTACGTCTGGGCTTACCAGGTCCGGATCGAGAACACCGGCCGGGAGACCGTGCGGCTGCGGACCCGTCACTGGCGGATCACCGATGCCACCGGCCATACCCAGGAGGTGCGCGGACCCGGCGTCGTCGGCGAGCAGCCGCTGCTCGGCCCTGGGGAGCATTTCGAATACACCAGCGGCTGCCCGCTCAGCACGCCGTCCGGGCTGATGGTCGGCAGCTACGCCATGGAGGATGCCCAGGGCGGCATGTTCGACGTGGCGATCCCGGCCTTCTCCCTCGACAGCCCCCATGAGACGATCCGGCCGAACTGATCCGGCCGACCTAGTCCGGTGGGCGTGATCGCGCGGCGATCACGCATGCTTTATCCGACGTATCAAAGGTTGTTTTGATCCGAACGCCGGCTCCGTCGTATAAGTCAGGAACCGTGCGTCGAAAGGCGATATTCGGCAACTGGCTCTGTCCTCGCAGTCCGGCCGTCCCCGGCCGGGCAAGGGGATATCCCCTCCCGAAGCAAAGGACCCCCCGAATGCCCCCCTATGATCAAGCCCTCGCCGAAGACGAGGCCGGAAAGGTCACGCCCGCTCGCCCCCGCCCGACACGCGACCAGGCGGAACGCGCCGTGCGGACGCTGATCGAGTTCGTCGGCGAGAACCCTGACCGCGAAGGCCTTCAGGACACCCCGAAGCGGGTGGTGAAGTCCTATGAGGAGCTGTTCTCGGGCTACCTCTACGATCCGGCCGATATTCTGGCCCGGACCTTCGAGGAGGTGGAGGAGTACGACGAGATCGTGCTGCTGCGCGACGTGCGGTTCGAATCGTTCTGCGAACACCACATGCTGCCGATCATCGGCACCGCCCATGTGGCCTATTTTCCGAACGACCGGGTGGTCGGCATCTCCAAGCTCGCCCGCGTGATCGACGCCTATGCCAAGCGGATGCAGATCCAGGAGCGGCTCACCGCCCAGATCGCGCAGGCGATCGAGACCGTGCTGGAACCGCGCGGCGTCGCCGTCGTGATCGAGTCCGAGCACCACTGCATGAGCACCCGCGGCGTCCACAAACCGGGCGTCGGCATGATCACCACCCGCATGCTCGGCTGCTTCAAGGAAGACCCCGACCGCCGGCGCGAGTTCTACCAGCTCATCGGCAAGAGCGCCTGACCCGGGCCGCGGGGCAAAGCGCCTGAGCCCGCGCCTGCGGACGCTTGCCAGCCGTCGTCGACCCTCATATTTTACAAGTTAATTCTTGTTAAACATGAGGGTCCGTCGATGGTCGTGCCGATCCGAAGCCTGTACGAAGCGCATCTGACGGTCCGCGACCTGGACCGCTCCATCGCCTTCTACCGCGATGTCCTCGGCCTGCCGCTGGCGACCATGATCCCCGAGCGCAACGTCGCCTTCTTCTGGGTCCCGCGCCCGGAAACAGCCATGCTCGGGATCTGGGGCGTGGGTACGGCCCCGATATCCATGCGGCTGCACATCGCCTTCACCGTCGACCTGCCCGACCTCGAACGGTCGCTCGGCGCGCTGCGGGATGCCGGGCTGACGGCCCATTTCAACGGCGAGCCGATCGAGGAGCCGATCGTTCTGACCTGGATGCCGGCGACCAGCGTGTATTTCGACGACCCCGACGGGCACGCGCTGGAGTTCATCGCCCTGCTGCCCGACGCCTCGCGTCCCGATCTTCCGATCATGCCGCTGTCCCGATGGCGGGCCCTGGAAGACTAACCGGCGCGCCGATCCCCGCCCGCCGGTGGACAGTCCGTCGGCGATAGCCGATCATCCCGCCGGACTGACCACCCTTCCGGCAGGAACCGCGTGATCGATTTTGGACCGGTCTTCTTCATCGTCGGCTTGTTGCTGACGTTCCTGGCTGTCGCCATGTGCGTCCCCGCCGCGGTGGATCTCGCGACCGAGCATCCGGACTGGCAGGTGTTCCTGGGTGCGGCCGGCATCACCCTGTTCATCGGCGTATCCATGATGCTGGCCACCCGCACGGTCCGCGGCGCCAAACTCGGCCTGCGCCAGGCGTTCGTGCTGACCACCCTGAGCTGGGTCGCGATCGCCGCCTTCGGCTCCCTGCCCTTCGCCTTCTCCGAACTCGACATGTCGACGGCCGACGCGTTCTTCGAGTCGATGTCCGGCGTGACCACCACCGGGGCGACGGTGATCGACAATCTGGACTCCGCCCCGCCCGGCATCCTGCTGTGGCGCGCCCTGCTGCAGTGGCTCGGCGGCGTCGGCATCATCGTCATGGCCCTCGCCGTGCTGCCGATGCTGAGCGTCGGCGGCATGCAGCTCTTCGCCACCGAGGCGTTCGACACGCCGGACAAGGTGCTGCCCCGCGCCGCCCAGCTCGCCGGCGGCATCGGCAGCCTGTATCTCGGCCTCACCTTCGTCTGCGCCGTGGCCCTGTGGCTGGCCGGCATGGACGGGTTCGACGCCGTCGCCCATGCCATGACGACGATCGCCACCGGCGGCTATTCGACCAAGGACGCCTCGGTCGGCTATTTCAACACCCCGGCGATCGACTGGATCATCACCCTGGGGATGATCATCGGCAGCCTGCCCTTCGTGCACTACCTGCGCATCGCCCGCGGCGACACCCGCAGCATCCTGCGCGACAGCCAGGTACGCTGGTTCCTGAGCATCGTGGTGATCTGCGTCGCCCTGGTCGCCCTGTGGATCCTGACCCAGATCGGCCTCGGCACCCATGACGCGCTGCGCTACGCCGCCTTCAATGTGGTCTCGGTGATCACCGGCACCGGATACGCGACGACGGATTTCGGCGCCTGGGGCGGGTTCGTGGCCACCATGATGCTGATCCTGATGTTCGTCGGCGGCTGTGCCGGCTCGACGACCTGCGGAATCAAGATCTTCCGCTTTCAGGTTCTGTACGCCACCGCCCGGGTCCAGCTCGCCCGGCTGCTGCGGCCGCACGGCGTGTTCATTCCGTACTACAACCGCAAGCCGATCCCCGAGGCCGTCTCCGAGGCGGTGATGGGGTTCTTCTTCCTCTACATCCTGTGCTTCGGGCTGGTGGCCATGGCGCTGGCGGCCATGGGGCTCGACTTCGTCACCGCCCTGTCCGGCTCGGCCACCGCGATCAGCAATGTGGGCCCGGGGCTGGGACCGATCATCGGCCCGGCGGGGAATTTCGACCCGCTGCCCGACGCGGCCAAGTGGCTGCTCTGTTTCGCCATGCTGCTGGGCCGGCTCGAGCTGTTCACCGTCCTGGTGCTGATCACTCCGACCTTCTGGCGGAAGTAGCGCACGTTTCGTCTCGGCTAGGCCGATCGTCACAAGATCCGGCGAGCCGCACCCTGGGTCCCGGCGCAAGGCCGGGAAGACAGGGAGAGAGTTGCCGCCGGTTCACGGCTTACCGTCTCCCCGGCCATGAGCCGGGGCCCAGAGACGAAACACGCCGGAACGGCTCAGCCGTCGGTCACGAGATCCGGCGAGCGGCGCCTGGTTCCCGGCCTCTGTTCAGCTCGCAGAGATGGCTGACGGGTTGCTGGGGCGTGGCCGCGTCACCTCCCGGAATCAATCCGGGACGGGGAGTGCGGAGAGGGACGACGGAGCATTGCCCTGGCCGAACTGCAGCTCCGCCAGGCGTTGGTAGAGCGGGCTGCTGCGCATCAGCTCGCCATGCGGCCCGTCGGCGACCAGGCGCCCGGCCTCAATCACGCAGATCCGGTCGGCCTCCACCACCGTGGCGAGCCGGTGGGCGATCACCAGCGTCGTGCGGCCCCGCATCAGCCGGTCGAGCGCGTTCTGTACCAGCCGCTCGTTCTCCGCGTCCAACGCGCTGGTGGCCTCGTCCAGCAGCAGGATCGCCGGGTCGCGCAGCAACGCGCGGGCGATGGAGATGCGCTGACGCTCGCCGCCGGACAGGCGCACGCCCTTCTCGCCCAGGAAACTGTCATAATCGTCCGGAAGGGCGGTGATGAAGTCATGGGCGGCGGCATCCCGGGCGGCGGCGATCACCTCCTCGTCGCTGGCGTCGGGCCGGCCGTAGCGAATGTTCTCCATGGCACTGGCGGCGAACACCACCGGGTCCTGGGACACGAGGGCGATGCGCCGGCGCAGGTCTGTCGGCTCGGCGGTACGGACGTCGACGCCGTCGACCGTCACCCGCCCCTGAGCCGGGTCATAGAACCGCAGCAGGAGCTGGAACACGGTGGTCTTGCCCGCCCCCGACGGGCCGACCAGTGCCACAGTCTCGCCCGGTGCGACGGTCAGGGAGAAGTCGTTGAGGGCGGAGGTCTCCGGCCGCGAGGGATAGCGGAACACCACGTCCTCGAAGGCGACCCGCCCCTCGGCCGGCGACGGCAGGGCGACCGGGTGTTCCGGAGCGCGGATCTCCGGCTCCGCCTCCAGCAGTTCGACCAGCCGCTCGGTCGCCCCGGCGGCGCGCAGCAGCTCGCCATAGACCTCGGAGATGATGCCGACAGAGAAGGCGACGGTGACGCCGTAGAACACGAAAGCGGTCAGTTCGCCCGCCGACATGCGGCCGGCCATCACGTCGTTGCCGCCGACCCAGAGGACGAAGCCGACCGAGGCGAAGACCAGCAGGATCACCGTCGAGGACAGCAGCCCGCGCAGCCGGATGCGCCGGATGGCGGTCTCGAACGCATTGCCGACCTCGCCGTCGAAGCGCCGGCGGTCCTCCGCCTCATGGGTGAAGGCCTGGACCGTGCGGATCGCCCCAAAGCTCTCCTCGGCGAAGGCGCCGACATCGGCCACCCGGTCCTGCGACTCGCGGCCGAGTCGGCGTACCCGCCGGCCGATCACCAGGATCGGCACCACGATCACCGGAACCACCAGCATCAGCAAGCCGGCCAGCTTGGCGTTGGTGATGAACAGCATGATCAGCCCGCCGATCAGCGCCAGCAGGTTGCGCAGGGCCATCGAGGCGCTGGAGCCGATGATCGACTGCAGCAGGGTGGTGTCCGTGGTCAGCCGCGACAGCACCTCGCCGGTGCGGGTGATCTCAAAGAAGCCGGGATGCAGGGTGATGACCCGCTGGAAGATCGCATTGCGCAGGTCGGCGACGATCCGCTCGCCGAGCCAGGACACCAGGTAGAACCGGGAATAGGTGCCGACCGACAGCACCACCGCCAGGCCGATCAGCGCCACCAGCGCCCGGTCGAGCTGCCCCGGATCGCCGCTGGCGAAGCCCTGGTCGACCAGGATGCGCAGGCCCTGCCCGACCGCCAGCATAGCGCCGGCGGTGACCACCAAAGCGACCGCCGCCAGGACCACCCGGCCGCGATAGGGGGCCACGAAGCCCATGATCCGCCGGAAGATGGCGAGGTCGCGGCCCTTCGGCCGGTCCTCGGGATGGGTCTTGCGGGAGCTCGGAGAGCCGGTGCTGTCGCTCACGGGAGGCCTTGCGGGTTGGACGGAAGGTTCCCGCAAGATGGGGTGCGGCGCCGGCCGATCAAAGCAAAACCGGCGACGGAGCCGGCCGGGGCAGGCAGATCGGCGAGGCCCTATCGGGTCTGCTTCTCCACGAAGACGCGGAACACCGACAGGGTGGCCTCGCTCACATGGTGCTCGATGCCCTCGGCGTCTGCCTCTGCCACATCGCGATCGACGCCGATCGCGATCAGGAAGTCGCAGACGAGTCGGTGGCGTTCCTTGCACATCTCAGCGAGCGCGCGGCCGTCATCGGTCAGGAAAATGGCGCGGTACGGCTTGCTGGTGACGTAGCCGTCGCGTTCCAGCCGCTTGACCGTGTTGTTCACGGTCGCCGGGGTGACCCCGAACCGCTCCGCCAGGGCGACGGCGCGGGCCTCGCCGTCCTGGTCGATCAGGTCGGCGATCATCTCCACGTAATCCTCGGTCACCTCGCGGGCATGCTCATCGCGCAGACGCTTGAAGGTCTGAGCATGGTCCTCGATCGACCGGTAGCTGTCCTCGTCCGCCATCCCATCCTCGGCGCCAAATCCGGCGCGGACAGTACGACGGGACGGGCTTTCTGGCAATTTAGGCTTGACTAACATTTGGAGGCACCCCAACTATTCTTGGACACTGCTGCAATCCTTGGCGGATCGGAGCGCCTGCCGTCACATGATCACACGACGCAACATGCTGAAAGCAGTACCGGTTTCGGCTCTTGCCCTGGCGGGGGCCGGCCCCCTCGTCTGGTCCCGCTCGGCCCGGGCCGCCCCGGCGGTGACTGTCGTCGCAACCACGTCGATGATCGCCGACGCCGCCCGTCAGGTCGGCGGGGAGCGAGTCGCCGTCACGGCGCTGATGGGACCGGGCGTCGATCCCCATGCCTATCGCCAGACCAGAAGCGACATCGCCGCCATGCTGCGCGCCGATGCGGTGCTGTGGCACGGGCTGTATCTGGAAGCGCAGCTCGAGGAATTTCTGCTCGATCTCGGCAACCGCAAGCGGGTCTTCGCCGTTGGCGAGGCAGCACCCCGCGACCGGCTGATCGCCCATGACGACTACAGCAACAAGTTCGACCCTCATATCTGGATGGATCCGTCCCTGTGGCGCTCCGTGGTCGTCGCCGTGCGCGACGCGTTGAGCGAGATCGACCCGGACGGTGCCGCGGCCTACGCGGCCGGCGCCGAGCGGCATCTGGCGACCATCGATATGCTGAACGCCTATGCCGCCGAGCGTCTGGCGTCGGTCCCGGCCGAGCAGCGGGTGCTGGTCACCGCCCACGACGCCTTCAACTATTTCGGCCGGGCCTTCGATTTCGAGGTGCTGGGCATCCAGGGCATCTCCACCGAGTCCGAGGCGGGTCTGCGCCGCATCGAGGAACTGGTGGATACGCTGGTCACCCGTGGCGTCACCGCCGTGTTCGTGGAGAGCTCGGTGTCCGACCGCAACGTGCAGGCGCTGATCGAGGGCGCCGCCGCCCGCGGCCACACGGTGAGCATCGGCGGCGAGCTGTTCTCCGACGCCATGGGGCCATCCGGAACCTACGAAGGCACGTATATCGGCATGATCGACCACAACGTCACCGGCATCACCCGGGCGCTGGGCGGCGACGCTCCGGCCCAGGGCATGCAGGGGCGGCTGGCGGCCGGGTCCTGAAGGAAACGAGACACGTCATGAGTCTGAACGCCCATATCGAACTGGCGACGGCCGAGGGACACAGCGTGGACACCGATGACGGAAGCGGCTGTCCGCTGGAGGTGCGCGGTCTCACCGTCTCCTATGGCGAGAAGCCGGCGGTGTTCTCCGTCGATGCCGGCTTCCCCTCGGGCAGCATGACCGCGATCGTCGGCCCGAACGGCGCCGGCAAGTCGACCTTCCTGAAGGGCGCGCTCGGCATCGTGCCGCGGCTGGCGGGCGAGGTCCGGTTCTTCGGTCAGCCGCTGAAGGAGGCCCGCCGCGACGTCGCCTATGTGCCGCAGCGCGCCTCGGTCGACTGGGATTTTCCGGCGCGGGTGATCGACGTGGTGATGATGGGCCTGTACCGCGAGGTCGGCCTGTTCCGTTTCGCCGGTGCCCGCCACCGCGCCCGGGCGATGGACTGCCTGGAACGGGTCGGCATGCAGGACTTCGCCGGCCGGCAGATCGGCCAGCTTTCCGGCGGCCAGCAGCAGCGCGTCTTCCTGGCCCGCGCCCTGGCCCAGGATGCCGAACTGTACCTGCTGGACGAGCCTTTCGCCGGGGTCGACGCGGCGACCGAGCACGCGATCGTCTCGGTGCTGAAGGCGCTCAAGGCGGCCGGCAAGACGGTGGTCTGCGTGCATCACGACCTGTCGACGGTGACCGCCTATTTCGACCGGGTGCTGCTGATCAACATGCGCAAGCAGGCCGAAGGGCCGATCGCCGAGGCGTTCACGCCGGAGACCCTGCAGGCGACCTATGGCGGCCGCCTCGCCGACAGCCAGATCGCCGAACTGCGCCTGGGCTCGGCCTGAGGCGGCGCTCGGGAACACGCCGATGCTTGCCGCTCCCTCCTCAACCCCACCGGTCTCCCCGGCCTTGCGCCGGGGCCTGGAGAGGGGGCAGCCGGACCGTCACAGAACAATCTTCCAGCGTTCCCGCAGCGCCTATCCTGGACCCCGGCACAAGGCCGGGGAGACGCTTTTGGGTAGGGTGGGGAGGTCAAGCATTCGGAACTCTCCCATCGCCCTCCGTCATTTCGCACTCCCCGGCCTTGTGCCGGGGCGAGGCCGGGGATTGGACGGGCGCCTACGCACGGCAATCAGTGCCCGGTTCTTGCCCCCTCCCTTGCCCCGGGATAAATCCGGGGAGTGTGGGATGAGGGATAGTGAGAGCACCCCATGACCACGCTTGAGCTCTTCCTGCGCGCCCTCACCCTGCAGGCGGGGTACAACTCCGCCCTGGTCGCCGTCGGCGCCGGGCTGCTCGGGATCGCCGGGGGCGGGGCCGGCGCCTTCGTGTTCCTGCGCAAGCGCGCCCTGGTCTCCGACGCCGTCACCCACGCCACCCTGCCGGGGGTCGCCATCGCCTTCATCCTCATGGTGCTGCTCGGCGGCGACGGGCGCTGGCTGCCGGGCCTGATCCTCGGTTCCGCCGCCTCGGCCGCGATCGGGCTGATGGCGGTGGAATGGATCACCGCCCGCACCCGCCTGGGCGAGGATGCCGCCATCGGCGCCGTGCTCTCCGTGTTCTTCGGGCTCGGCATCGTGCTGCTCACCGTGATCCAGACCATGGAGGGCGGCAAGCAGGCCGGGCTCGACACCTTTCTGCTGGGCTCGACCGCCGGCATGCTGATCGGCGAGGCCATGCTGATCGCCGCCGCGGGAGCCGTCGCCGTCGCCCTGGTGGTCCTGCTGCGTCGGCCGATGACCCTGGTCGCCTTCGACCCGGACTATGCGGCCACGCTGGGCATCGACGTGCGCCGCACCGACCTGGCGATGATGGGCCTTGCCCTGGTCGTCACCGTGATCGGCCTCAAGGTCGTCGGCCTGATCCTGATCGTCGCCATGCTGATCATCCCGCCGGTCGCCGCCCGGTTCTGGACCGAGCGGGTCGACCGGCTGATCCTGATCGCCGCCTGGATCGGCGGGCTGTCGGGCTATATCGGCGCCGCCCTGTCGGCCGCCGCGCGCGACATGCCGACCGGGCCGATCATCGTGCTGGTCTCCTTCGCGCTGTTCGCCCTGTCGCTCGCCTTCTCGCCGAAGCGCGGGGTGCTGGCCTCGGCCCTGCGCCACCGGCGGTTCCAGCATCGGGTGCATCTGCGCCAGGGCCTGCTGGCCATGGCACGGGGCGAGGCGATCTACGACCGGCTGACCCTGCGCATCCTGCGCCGGCGCGGGCTGATGCGCGGCGACGGGGTGATGACCCGGGCCGGCCGGGGTGCGGCCGGGAGGGCGCAGCTCGACGAGACCCGCTGGGCGACCGCCCGGCGGCTGCGGGCCGACGATCCGGTGCTGGAGCGCTATGACGGGCTGACCCCGATCGACCAGGTGCTGACCCAGGACCAGGTCGCCCATCTCGACAGCCTGCTGCCGAAGCCGGAGGCGACCCGATGAGCGCCGACTGGGGTGTCGAATTCGTCCAGCTCAGCCTGGCGCCGATCCTCATCGGTGTCTTGGCCGCCGTCGCCTGCGCGCTGCCCGGCAACTTCCTGCTGCTGCGCCGCCAGGCGCTGATCGGCGACGCCATCAGCCATGTGGCCCTGCCCGGCATCGTCGTCGCCTTCCTGGTCACCGGCACCATCGCCGCCTGGCCGATGATGATCGGCGCCGCGGGTGCGGCCGTGGTCGCGGTCGGGCTGATCGAGCTGATCAAGCGGCTCGGCCGGGTCGAGCCGGGGGCCGCCATGGGCGTGGTCTTCACCACCCTGTTCGCCGCCGGCGTCCTGCTGCTGGAGCAGTCGGACACCAGCGGCGTGCATATCGACGTCGAACACGCGCTCTACGGCAACCTGGAGAGCCTGATCTGGTTCGACGCGCTCGGCTGGTCGTCGCTGCTGGACCTCGACGCGCTCGCCGGGCTGCCGCCGCAGCTGTTCCGGCTGGCCGTGGTGCTGGCGGCGATCGTGGCCTTTCTGGTGGCCTTCTGGAAGGAGCTGGCGATCTCCACCTTCGACCCGGGCTTCGCCCAGGCCGTCGGCATCCGCACCGGCGCCGTCGGCTTCGCCCTGGTGGTCGCCGCGGCGATCGCCGCCGTCGCCGCCTTCGACGCGGTCGGCTCGATCATCGTCATCGCCATGTTCGTCTGCCCGCCGGCGACCGCCCGGCTGATGACCGACCGGCTCGGCCGGCAGGTCGGGTGGAGCGTGCTGTTCGCCGCCACCGCCGCCATCGCCGGCTATGTCTTCGCCGGCTACGGCCCGCTCTGGTTCGGCTCGCCCTACGCGGTGAGCGCCGCCGGGATGATCGCCACCGTGGCCGGGATCCAGCTTGCCCTCGCCTGCCTGTTCGGCCCGCGCCGCCGGCGCACCGGCCAGGCCGCCAGTCCACCGTGACGCGCCGGGCTTAAAAGGGTCGCCCCGACCGGATCATCGCGTATATCTGTGGGGCCACCCACCGCAAGGACACCGGATGCCTTCCTCCTCTGAGCGTCTCGAACGCGCAATCGCCATGACCGAACGCCTGATCGCGTTCGACACCACCTCCCGGAACTCCAACCTGGCGCTGATCGAGGATGTGAAGGCCTATCTGGCGGATCTGGGGATCGCCTCGCGCCTGACCTACGACCATGACGGGGCCAAGGCCAACCTGTGGTGCACCATCGGCCCGCGGGAGAAGGGCGGGATCGTGCTGTCCGGCCATACCGACGTGGTGCCGGTGGACGGCCAGGACTGGACCTCCGATCCGTTCACGCTGACCCGCAAGGGCGACAGGCTCTACGGGCGCGGCACCGCCGATATGAAGGGCTTCGTCGCCATCGCCCTTGCGCTGGCGCCGGAAATGGCCGCGGCGACCCTGCAGGTGCCGATCCATTTCGCCTTCTCCTTCGACGAGGAGGTCGGCTGCTTCGGCGTGCAGCACATCATCGCCGACGTGGTCGCCAATCTGCCGCTGCCGCGCGCGGTCATCGTCGGCGAACCGACCGAGATGAAGCTGATCGGCGGCAACAAGGGCACGCGGATCTACAGGACCCGGGTGACCGGCGTGCCGGGCCATTCCAGCGACCCGCGCAACGGCGCCAACGCCATCGTCGCCGCCAGCCGGATGATCGCCTTCATCGACGATCTCGGCCAGGAGATCGCCGCCGGCCCCCATGGCGAGACCGAGTTCGACCCGCCGCACACCACGATGAGCGTCGGCGTGATCGAGGGCGGGACCGCCCATAACATCATCCCGGAATTCTGCGACATCACCTGGGGCATGCGGGTGCTGCCGTCGGACGACGCCGATGTCTATGAGGACCGGATCAGCACCTATTGCCGCGAGGAACTGGAGCCGGCGATGAAGGCGGTCGCCCCCCATTGCGGCTTCGAGCACCACAAGCTGGTCGATGTGATCGGCCTGCAGCCGGACGAGCATTCCGCCGCGGAGACCCTGGTGCGCCAGCTCACCGGGTTGAACCAGTCGAGCGTGGTATCCTTCGGTACCGAGGCCGGCGCCTTCCAGCAGGCCGGCATGCCGGCGGTGATCTTCGGTCCCGGCAGCATCGACGTCGCCCACAAGGCCGACGAGTACATCCCCGTCGACCAGATGGCGCAGTGCGTCGACTTCATCGTCGACCTGATCGAGTGGGCCAAAACGGCAGACTGAGGAGACCGCGGATGACGGAGCGCGCGTTCGAGGTTCACGAGAACGAGTGGATCATCCTGAAGGACGGCACCCGGCTGGCCGCCCGGATCTGGATGCCGGAAGGCACCGAGGCCGATCCGGTGCCGGCCGTGCTGGAATACCTGCCCTACCGCAAGCGCAACGGCACCGCCCCGCGCGACGAGTCCACCTATCCGGTCTTCGCCGCCGCCGGGATCGCCGGGGTTCGGGTCGACATCCGGGGCTCGGGCGAGTCCGAAGGGGTGATCGACGGCGAATACACCGAGCGCGAGCTGTCCGACGCCTGCGAGGTCATCGACTGGATCGCCCGGCAGCCCTGGTCGAACGGCAGCGTCGGGATGATGGGCATCTCCTGGGGCGGCTTCAATTGCCTGCAGGTCGCAGCGCTCAAGCCGCCGGCGCTGAAGGCGGTGATCTCTATCGCCTCCTCGGTCGACCGCTACAACGACGACATCCATTACAAGGACGGCTGCCACCTGTCGGCCCAGCTCTCCTGGGCGGCGACCATGCTGGCCTACCAGTCGCGCTCGCCCGACCCGGAGATCGTCGGCGACGACTGGCGCGCCATGTGGCTGGAGCGGCTGGAGGGCGAGCCGTTCATGATGGAGGAGTGGCTGGCCCATCAGCGCCGCGACGCGTTCTGGCGGCACGGCTCCATCGGCGAGGATTTCGCCGGCTTTCCGGTCCCGGCCCTGATGATCGCCGGCTGGGCCGACGGCTACCGCACCACCCCGTTCAAGGCGGTGGAGGGGATGCCCGGCAAGGCCAAGGCGCTGGTCGGACCCTGGATCCACAAATATCCGCATTTCGCCTGGCCGAAGCCGCGCGCCGATTTCCATGGCGAGGCGATCCGCTGGTGGAACCGCTGGCTGCGCGACGAGGCGAACGGGGCGGAGGACACACCGCAGATGCGCGCCTTCATTCTGGACGGCCCGAAGCCGGTGCGCTGGCGCGACCGCGATCCGGGGTTCTGGGTGGCCAAGCAGACGTGGTCCGAACCAGAGACGAGGGTGCTCGGGGTCGATGCCGATGGCCGGCTGGGTGACACGCCCGCCGCGTCAGCCAAGCCGCTGACCCTGCGCTCGCCGCTGGATACCGGCACCGGGTCGGGCGAGTGGTTCACGCTCAAGCCGGATGCCGAGATGGCCGGCGACCAGCGGGGCGACGACATGGGGTCGCTGGTGTTCGACACGGCGGCGCTGGAGGACGAAATCCTGCTGCTCGGCCGGGCCTCGGTGTCGCTGACCCTGTCGAGCGACGCGCCGCTGGCCAATCTCTGCGCCCGGCTGGTCGACCTGCATCCGGACGGCACGGCGACCCGTATCGCCTTCGGCGTGCTCAACCTCGCCCATCGCGCCGGCAACGCGCACCCCACACCGCTGACGCCGGGGGAGGCGACGGAGATCACCCTGACCCTGGATGCCTGCGGGTACCGGCTGGCGCCCGGCCACCGGCTGCGGCTGTCCCTGTCGAACGCCTATTGGCCCACCATCCTGCCGCCGCCCTACGACGCCACCCTGACGATCGACCCGGCCTCGCTGCGCCTCGCCCTGCCGCTGCTGGGTGAGCACGACCGGATCGAATTGGCGGAGCCGGAAAACGAAAACCCGCTGCCGGCCTACGAGGCGCTCACCGACGGCCATGCCGAGCGGGAGATCCGCCGCAACCTGACCACCGGGGTGACCGAGCACCGGATCTCCGAGGATTCCGGCCTGGTCCGCCATCCGGGCAACGGGCTGGTCACCGGCGAGACCCAGGACGAGGCCTGGCGGATCAGCGACGGCGACCCGCTGTCGGCCACCGGCCGGATCGAGCGGGTCTGCATCACCCGCCGCGAGGGCTGGGAGACCCGGACCGTGAGCACCTGCGCCCTGTCCTGCACGGCGCGGGACTGGAAGGTCGAGGCCCGGGTGGAGGCCTTCGAGAACGGCGAGCCCGTCTTCGATAAGACCTTCGCCCAGACCATTCCCCGGGACATGATGTGAGATCCTGGAGCGCGATCGGTTCAGATCGAGTCGATCCGAAGCGTGACGCGCCTCCTCCAACGGCCGGGAGCGCAGCGATGACCGCCAGTCCTCCGCCTCTGATCCGAACGGCAGCCTGTTCCTGCGGCGCGCTGTCCGTTGCCTGCACCGGGGAGCCGTCCCTGGTCGCCCTGTGCCACTGCCTCGAATGCCAGAAGCGCACCGGCGGCCCGTTCGGCGTGGCGGCGTTCTACCCGGAAGATCGGGTCGCGATAACCGGGCCGTCGACCGAGTACCGCCGCACCGGCGAGAGCGGGCACGAGATCCTCTTCCGGTTCTGCCCGACCTGCGGATCGACGGTGTTCTGGTATCCGAAGGTCAAACCGGGCGTGGTGGCGCTAGCCCTGGGCGCGTTCGCCGATGGCGCGTTCCCGGCGCCGGCGAAACAGGTCTATACCGAGCACCGCCACCCCTGGGTGACCCTGGATATCGGCCCGGCGTCCACAGGTTAGGCGACCCGGATCGCGTCCATCGCCGCCCGGGCCTTGTCGGGGATCGGCACGGACTTGTTGGTCGCCCGGTCGACATAGACATGGACGAAGTGGCCGAAGGCGCAGATCGCCTCCTGGCCCCGTCTGAACAGCCCGACCTCATAGGTCACCGACGACGTGCCGATCCGCGCCACCCGGATGCCGGCCTCGACCACGTCGGGAAAGGCGATCGGTCGCCTGTAGGAGCACTTCGTCTCGACCACGAAGCCGACGGTCTGGCCGTTCAGGTAATCCAGCCCGCCGTTCTCGATCAGGTACTGGTTCACCACCGTGTCGAAATACGAGTAGTACTCGACATTGTTCACATGCCCGTAGACGTCGTTGTCCATCCAGCGGGTCGGGATCTCCAGGAAATGCCGGTAGTCGGCCCGGGTGAGCTCCGGTGGCCTTTCATCGGGTTGGCCACTCATGCCGCAACCCCTTTGAGGAAGTCGCGCAGGGTGTCGAGCACCTCGTCCGGCCGCTCGATCGACATCATGTGGCCGGTCGCCGGCAGCACGGCGAGCCGCGCGTCGGCGAACGACCCGGCCAGGGCCTTCGCCCCCTTCAGCGGAGTCATCCGGTCGTCGTCGCCGGCGACGATCAGCACCGGACAGGCGACCTTGCCCGCCGCCTCGGTCGCGCCCGCATAGCCGTTGGAGGCCTTCAGGTCGACGCCCAGCGGCCCCTTCAGCCCGCGCTCCAGGGTCCGAAGCCCGGCACCGGGCATCCAGGCGCCGGGCGCGCGGTTGCCGCCGATCTGCGCCGGACGGCCGAAGCCCCAGCCGATCATCGCCTCCACGGCCCCATGATCGCCGGTATCCGCCGCGCCCTGCAGGGTCGGGTTCACCGGCATCGCCGCCGCCGCCCCCAGCATCATCAGTCCGAGCGCGGCGTCGCCCGCCTGGCTCGCCGCCTCCAGCGCGATCAGCGCGCCGAGCGAGTGGCCGGCCAGCGCGAAATTATCCGCCCCCGCCGCCTGCACCACCTTGAGCACCCAGGCCGCCATGGCCGGCACATCCTCCAGCGCCGGACCGGCGCTGCCGCCGTGACCGGGCAGGTCGAGCGCCAGCACCGACCAGCCGTGATGGGCGAAGTACCGGGTCTGCAACGTCCAGACCGTGTGGTCCATCCCGGCCCCGTGGATGAAGACCAGGGCGGGGCGTGCGGGATCGAACGGGCGTCCGCCGGTGGCGGCGAAGGCCTCGGTCCCCTCGACAGTCAGCTTCATGCGCCGGCGGCTCCAGCGAGTTTCACGGGGGATTTGGGCTGGGTCGCCCGGGCGGCGGCACGCAGCGCCTGCTTCAGGTCGTCGACGATGTCCTTGGGATCCTCCAGGCCGACCGACAGGCGCACCAGATCCTCGCTCAGCCCGGCCGCCTTCATGGTCTCGGCGTCGAGCTGCTGGTGGGTGGTGCTGGCCGGATGCAGGACCAGGGACTTGGCGTCGCCGACATTGGCCAGGTGCGACCACAGGCGCAGGGACTCGATGAACACCCGCCCGGCCTCGCGCCCGCCCTTGATGCCGAAGGCGATCATCGAGCCGGCCCCCTTCGGCAGCAGCTTGGTCGCCACCGCGTGATCGGGATGATCCTCCAGCTCCGGATAGGCCACCCATTCCACCTCGTCCGCCTCCTTCAGGAAGGCGACGACGGCGCGGGCATTGGCCACGTGGCGGTCCATGCGCAGCGGCAGGGTCTCGATGCCCTGCAGGATGTGGAACGCGTTGGCCGGGCTCATGCAGGCGCCGAAATCGCGCAGGCCCTCGGCCCGGGCGCGCATCAGCAGCGCCTGCGGTCCGTACTCCTCGGCGAAGTCGAGGCCGTGATAGCCGGCATAGGGCTCCGTCAGGGTCGGGAACTTGCCGGACGCCTCCCAGTCGAAGGTGCCGCCATCCACCAGAACGCCGCCCAGCGCCACGCCATGGCCGCCGAGCCACTTGGTCGCCGAGTGCATCACGAGATCGGCCCCGTGGTCGATCGGCCGGCACAGATGCGGGGTGGCGAAGGTGCTGTCGACCATCAGCGGAATGCCCGCCTCGTGGGCGATCTCGGCCATGGCGGCGATGTCCATCACCTCCAGCCCCGGATTGCCGATGGTCTCGCCGAAGATCAGCCGGGTCTCCGGCCGGATCGCCTTGCGGAAGCCCTCCAGGTCGCGCGGGTGGACCTTGGTGGTCTCGATGCCGAAGCGCGGCAGGGTGTGGCTGAACAGGTTGTGGCTGCCGCCGTACAGGGCGGAGGACGCCACGATGTGCCCGCCCTGGCCCATCAGGGTGCTGATCGCCAGGAACAGGGCCGCATGGCCGCTCGCCGTCGCGATCGCGCCGACGCCGCCCTCCAGGGCCGCCACCCGCTCCTCCAGCACCGCCACGGTGGGGTTGGAGATGCGGGAATAGATGTGGCCGGCGCGCTCCAGGTTGAACAGCGACGCGGCGTGGTCGACGTCTTTGAAGACATAGGAGGTGGTCTGGTAGATCGGCACCGCCCGGGCGCCGGTGACCGGGTCCGGCTGCTGGCCCGCATGCAGGCTCAGCGTGTCGAAGCCGAAGACGTTTCCGTCGGAACTCATCGCATTAGTCCCCGATTTGGAATTTTTCCATATCCGACATGGTCGGTAGCGGTGATTGGCGTGCCGGGGCAGTCTAGCCGACGGAATGCGGTGGCGTCCTGCTCGAGTATCCGACCTAGGCGTTGCGGGATCCAGATACGGTTACGGGGCCGCGCAATTGCACGGCCCCGCCCGATTTCTACGCTGTGAGCTCCCTGCCCAACTTGTTCGTACCAGACGCTATCGAGGGTTGATCACGCCGTCAAGCACGATGATGTGGCGTTACTCACAGCCTCTTGAGCTGTCCTGTAATCGACAGAGTCGTCACGATTTGAACAGCGCATTGGCGGCGTCCGCGACGCCCTTTTTCCGGTCTATCATTTCCCGCGCGCGAATGATCTCCGCGTCCATTGCCTGAATGTAATCTTCCAGGTCTTCAATATTCCACGTCGACAGGTCGCGAGGCTTCTTCGGACGCTTTCCCGGTTCCAGCTCTTCCAGGTCGACCATTATGCCCTCCTTGAGGCGGCCGGCTGCACAATGCGTTTGCTTGTCACGCGCGGGCCTCTATATAACGTGCCAAATCCGCTACAACCAATTCCATGCAGCCTGCTCACGCGGGATGAACCCGACGGCAAGGGAGAGACTATCATGACGCAGCCGCTGATGCCCAAGGCGACCGCCGTCTGGCTGATCGACAACACCGCCCTGACCTTCGAGCAGATCGCCGCCTTCTGCGAATTGCATGCGCTGGAGGTCCAGGCGATCGCCGATGGCGAGGTGAGCGCCGGTATCCAGGGATTCGACCCGGTCCTGAACGGCCAGCTCACCCGCACCGAGATCGAGCGGTGCGAGAAGGATCCGAAGACCCGCCTGATGATGGCGAAGTCGACGCTGCCGAAGCCGGTGGAGCGCACCAAGGGTCCGAAATACGTGCCGGTCGCCAAGCGCGGCGACAAGCCGGACGCCATCGCCTGGCTCCTGAAGCACCACGAGGAGCTGAAGGATTCGCAGATCGCCAAGCTGGTCGGCACCACCAAGGACACGATCAACAAGGTCCGCGAGCGCACCCACTGGAACTCGCAGAACATCCAGGCCCGCCACCCGGTGTTCCTGGGCCTGTGCACCCAGCGCGACCTGGACGCCGCCATCGAGAAGGCCGGCGGCACCAAGGTCCCGCCGGAGCAGCAGCTGGAGTCGATCAGCGAACTGCCGTAACGGCAGTCGTCATCGCTGAGACTGACGGATCCCGGGCCAGCCTGCGCTGCCCGGGATTTTTGTTGTGCGGATCCGCCCCTCGACACGCCCCTGCGGGGCTGCTCAGGGTGAGGTCATTCAAATCGATGAGGTCATCCAACTCCACGACCTAACCCTGAGCAACACCCTCACCCTGAGCAGCCCAGGCGCAAAGCCGGGGCGTGTCGAAGGGCGGCCGCTGTCAGCCGATCATCCGCGCCGCGCCGCGATCAGCGCCGCGAGGCTGCGCTTCTGCTGGCCGTCGGCGTCGAAGTTCGCCGGGTCGAGCCAGGTCTGGAAGGCGGACCTGATGCCGGGCCACTCGGTGTCGAGGATCGAGAACCACGCGGTGTCGCGGTTGCGGCCCTTGTACATCACCGCCTGGCGGAACAGCCCCTCATAGGTGAAGCCGAGCCGCGCCGCCGCCGCCCTGGACGGGGCGTTCAGGGTGTCGCATTTCCACTCGTAGCGCCGGTAGCCGAGCTCGTCGAACACCCGGGCCATCATCAGGTACATCGCCTCGGTCGAACCGGTCGTGCGCTGCATCAGCGGCGAGAAGGTGATGAAGCCGACCTCGATCACCCCGTTGTTCGGATCGATCCGCAGATAAGTGCAGAACCCCACCGCCTTGCCGGTGGCGCGGTCGATCACCGTGTGGAACAGTGGGTCCTCGCTCGCCGCGTTGGCCGCCAGGGCCGCGTCGAAGGCAGCCCGGTCCGTGTACGGGCCGACCGGCAGATAGGTCCACATCCGTCCGGTCTCGTCGGCCGAGAACGCCGCCCACAGGTCGTCGCCATGTTTCGCCGGATCGAGCGGCTCCAACCGGATCGTGCGGCCCTCCATCGGCGTGCGCGGCGGGCGCGGGCAGGGCGTCCAGTCGGCGACGGCCCGGCCGATCGGCTGGCCGAGATCGTTGATGCGGGTGGTCATGGCGGCGGGCTCCGGCGGATTGTTTGGACCTCCTCCATGCGCCCTTCCGACGGACCGACGTAGATCCAACGCGGAACCGCCCGACGGTCCAACCAACGCGACCGCGCAGCGGCTCTACGACAGCATCGCCGACCGGCCGGGCTTCATCCTGTACCGCAAGGCCGTGTAAGCCTAGTCCCTGGGCATGCCCTTCGGCCGGGCCAGCCGCTGCTGGGCGGCGATGCGGAACGGCGCGTTGGCGGCGCCGTAGCCGCGATAGCCGCCGCGCCGCTCCACCACCTCGAAGAAGAACCCGTCGCCGTAGAGCCGGCTGTACAGCTGGAAGAACTCGCCGTGCTCGTCGCGGTCGTACAGGATGTTGTGCGACTTCAAGGTGGCCACCAGCGCCGGGTCGAGCCCGAACCGCGCCTCCACGTCGCCGTAATAGTTCGCCGGGATCTCCAGCGCTGTGAAACCCCTGCCTGCCAGCGCCGCGGCCGTGGCCAGGATGTCCCCGGTCTCGAACGCGATGTGCTGGACCGAGGAGCCGAAGCTCTCCGACACGAAGCGGCCGGCCAGCGTGCGCTTGTTCTCCGCCCCGTTCAGGGTCAGGCGCAGAGCCGCGTCCGGGCTCTCGATCGCCTGGCTTCGGACCACGCCCGCCGGGTCGATGACGTCCACCATCGGCATCTTCGCGGTGTCGAAGATCGCCGTGTAGAACAGGGTCCAGGTCAGCATCTCCTCGTAGTTCATGGTCTGGGCCAGGTGGTCGATCCGGGTCAGCCCCGCCCCGGCCTCCGGCCCCTCGTCGGCCACCGGCTCGAACTCGATCTCCCAGACCCGGGAGAGCTCGGTCTTGTCGTCGAGGAAGTGCATCACCCCGCCGCCGACGCCGCGGATCGCCGGGATCTTCAGCTCGCCCGGCCCGGTCGGCTGCTCGAACGGGTCGGCCAGCAGCGCCCGCGCCCGCGCCACCGTCGCCTCGGCATCCTCGACCTTCAGGCCGATGTCGCAGACCGAAGTGCCGTGCATCAGATAGGCGGAATGGGCGAAGCCCTCCTTCTCGGTGTTGAGCACCAGGTTGATGCCGCCCTGGCGCCAGACCTCCACGTCCTTGGCCACATGCCGGCCGGCCCGGGAGAACCCGAGGCTGCGGAACAGGCCGGTCAGCTCGCCCGCCTCGCGCTCGTCGGCGGTGAACTCCACGAACTCGATGCCCGAAACCGCGATCCGGTCCGGCATCGCCGGCGGGGTGATGGCGATCTCCGGCTCGCGGCGGGCGACTTCGTCCATCAGGGCGATCAGCGACCGCCGGCCGTCCACGGAAATCGACTTGGGCGAGCCGCCGCGGAACTGGTCGTTGAAGATCTCCAGGGACAGCACGCCGTCATAGCCGGTCGCCGCCACCGCCCGCATGAAGCCGGTGACGTCCAGGTCGCCCTGGCCCGGCATGGTGCGGAAATGCCGGCTCCAGTACAGCAGGTCCATGTCGATCAGCGGCGCGTCGGCGAGCTGGACGATGAAGATCTTGTCGCTGGGGATCGAGCGGATGGTGTCGACGTCGGTCTTGCGGGCGAGCGTGTGGAAGCTGTCCAGGATCAGCCCGACGCTCGGGTGGTCGGCCCGGCGCACGATCTCCCAGGCGTCGCGGTGGTCGTTGACATGCCGGCCCCAGGCCAGGGCCTCGTAGCCGACCCGCAGGCCGCGCTTGGCCGCCCGCTCGCCCAGCTCCGCCAGGTCGTCGGCCGCCCGGTCGATGCCGCCCAGGGCGGCCTGGGAGGTGTTGGAGCAGATCAGCATCAGGTCGGTGCCGAGTTCCTGCATCACGTCGAACTTGCGCTCCGCCCGGTCGAAGGCTCGGGCCCGGTGCGGCTCGGCCATGCCCTCGAAGTCGCGGAACGGCTGGAACAGGGTGATCTCCAGCCCGGCGTCACGGATCATCTGCCCGACTTCCTTCGGCCCGCCGTCATAGGCCAGGAAATCGTTCTCGAAGATCTCCAGCCCGTCATAGCCGGCGGCGGCGATGGAGGTCAGCTTCTCCTGGAAATCACCGCTGATCGACACGGTCGCAATGGACGTCTTCACCCGAACCCTCCTCAACCCGGCCCGAAACTGTCGAACGTGGCGCGCATCGCCTCGGGATCGGCGGGCAGTCCGCTGAACAGCTCGAACGCCTTCACCGCCTGGAACAGCGCCATGCCCGCCCCGGTCGCGACCCGGCAGCCCGCCGCCTTAGCGGCTGTCACGAACTCGGTCTCCATCGGAAAATAGATGATGTCGACCACCCAGTGGCGGGAGTCCAGCAACGCCACCGGCAGCGGCGTGCCCGGATGGTCGGCCATGCCGACCGGGGTGGCGTTGACGATGCCGTCGACCGAACCCGCCACCGCGTCCGCGCTCTCGGCGACGACGGCCCGGCCGGCACCGAAGCGGCCCTCCAGGGCGGCAACCAGCTTCTGCGCCCCCGCCTTGTTGGTATCGGCGACCAGCAGGGTGCCGACCCCGCAGTCGAGCAGGGCGTTGGCGACCGCCGATCCGGCCCCGCCGGCGCCGATCAGCACCACCCGGTCGAGCCGCTCCCGCCCCATGCTGCGGCGGAAGCTCTCGGCGAAGCCCGACAGGTCGGTGTTGTGGCCGACCCGCCGGCCGGCCGTCAGCACGATGGTGTTCACCGCGCCGACCGCCCGCGCCTCCTCGGACAGGTCGTCCAGCAGCGCCACCGCCTCCTGCTTGTAGGGATGGGTGACGTTCACCCCGGCATAGCCGCAGATCTCCGCCGCCCGCAGCATCTCCTCCAGGGTCGCGGGCGCCCTCATCTCCGCCGGATCGAGACGGCGGTAGACGTAGCGCAGTCCCTGGCGGGCTCCCTCGACCTCATGCATGCGCGGCGTCCGCGACAATGCCGTGCCCCGGCCGATCAGACCGACCAGCACCGATCGACCGAGCGCGTCGGCCATGGCTTTCTCCCCGTATCCCTGTGTTCTTGGGCCTGAGAGTGTCGGATTCGTCCGGGGGCATCAAGAAAACCGTCTCGGCCCCGCGCCGCGTCCGGCGCGCGCCGGGCGTCAGCGCCCGATCAGGATCTCGCCGAGCACTTCGACCTCGCCGGCGGGGGTGAGGTCGATGACGACGAACTCGCCCGAGGCGGTCCCGCGCCCGGTCAGGGCGGTGATGTTCACCTGATGGGTGACCAGGACCAGACGCCGGTCCTCGGGCTGGCTGCGCAGAAAGGCGACCGTGGCGGCGGTCTGCTCGGCGCGGCGCTGGCGGGCGTCGAAGAAGGAGTTCAGCGACGGCAGGGGCTCGGGATCGCCCAGGTCCAGCAGGGCCGCGGTCTCCGCCGACCGGCACCACTGGCTGGTCAGGACGCGGTCGACCTCGACCCCGTTCGCCCGGAACGCCTCGCCGATCCGGCGGGCCTGGTCGCGGCCCGCATCGTTAAGGTTGCGCTGTGTCGAGCAGTCGCCGAGCCGGAAGTCGTCCGGATCGCCGGTGCCCGGGGCATAGGCGTGGCGCATCAGCGCGATCGCGCCGGGCCGGCGCATCGCCTCCCACCCCTCGGCACTGGCCTCGGCCGTGCCCGACAGCGGGAGCATCGTCAGGAGGAAGAGTACAAACAGAGCGGTTGCGCGGCGGGTCATGAGGTCCTCGTTCGACAGGGGGCCGGTCCGGTCATGAGACCTAGATCCGGCCGCGCCCGGGTCCAGCCGTCGCGCCCAACGCGGCCGCATGGTAAGAACGCGCATGTTTCAGGAACTCGATTACCGCGTGACGCCGATCGGCTCGATCAGCCTGCGCCGGCGCCACGACCTGCGGCTCGGCGTGGACGTGCTGGAGATCAAGCTCGGCGACGAGTTCCTGATGTCGAGCCACTTCACCGCCTCCGAGGTGGCCCTGGCCCGGCTCGGCCTGGCCGACTGCCGTGTTCCCGCTCCGGAGGTCGTGGTCGGCGGGCTCGGGCTCGGCTACACGGCGGCGACCGTGCTGGAAGAGGCGCGCGTCGCCGGGCTGATCGTGGTCGACATGCTGGACGCGGTGATCGACTGGCATCGCGACGGGCTCCTGCCGCTGGGTCCCGTGCTGACCGGAGACGGGCGCTGCCGCCTGCGCCAGGGGGATTTCTTCGCCCTCGCCGCCTCGACGGACGGGTTCGATCCGCAGCGCCCGGGACACAAGATGGATGCGATCCTGGTCGATATCGACCACGCCCCCGACCACCTGCTCGATCCGGGCAGCGCCGGTTTCTACACCCCGGAGGGCCTCGCCGCCCTGAGCCGGCATCTGAAGCCGGGTGGTGTGTTCGGCCTGTGGTCGGACGACCCGCCCGATCCGGCCTTCACCGAGCGGCTGGCGACCGTGTTCGCCGAGGCCCGGGCCGAGCCGGTGGTGTTCGACAATCCCTATCTCGGCGATACGGTCACCCAGACGGTCTATCTCGCCCGCGCCGCCGCCGGCGACGACTGAGGGGCCGCGGCGCCCGCCGGGTGCCTCCACCGACTGCCGCCACCGACCGCCGCGCCGGTCAGTGCGCCCCCTTCCAGCGGGCCAGATAGTCGAACACCTCCTTGCTGCGGATCTCCACCTCCCTGAACAGGGCGGAGACCCGGTCCGCCTGTTCCGCCGCGGCGGCGCGTTCCAGCGCCTCCAGCGCCCGCCGCAGCCGGTGGGCGCAGGCATTCGCCGACGCCCCCTTGGCGGCGTGGGCGATGCCCCGCAGCGTCGCCAGATCCCCGGCCTCGATCGCCGTCTGCATCTCCTCGTTGAGGGTCCGGAAACTGTCGGCGAACAGATCGAGCATGGAGGCGGTGAAGGCCGGCTCGGTGCTGCCGAGGATCTCCTGCAGCTGGACGAAGTCGATCGGCCCCTCGGTAAGCGCGGCAACCGGGGCGCCTGCCGGAGCGGCAGACGCTTCCTGCCGGTCGCGCGCCTGCGAGGCCCCGTCGAGCCACCGGTTCAGGGTTTCGCCCATGGTGGCCAGGGTCACGGGTTTGGCCAGGTAGTCGTCCATCCCGGCCTGCAGGCACCGCTCGGCCTCGCCGAACAGGGCGTTCGCCGTGAGGGCGACGATGGGGACGCGCCGGCCGGTCGTCTGTTCCTCCTGGCGGATCGCCGCGGTGAGCTGGTAGCCGTCCATGTTCGGCATGTGGCAGTCGGTCAGCACCAGGCCGTAGGGCTTCTCGCGCCACATCCGCAGGGCCTCCGCGCCGTCGACCGCGGTCTCCGCGGCGAGCCCGAGGATGCCGAGCTGGCTTTCCACCACCAGCCGGTTGGTGGCGTTGTCCTCCACCACCAGGATCAGCCGGCCCGCGGCGGCGGCCTCCTCCACGGTCGGCACCTCGACCTGCGGCGCGGCATCGGCGACCGGTTCGGCCGTCGGCGTCTCGGGACTGGCCCGGCCGAGGATGACCGCCACGGCGCGCAGCAGCGGGTCGCGCCGCACCGGCCGCGGCACCGCCATGGGCGCCATGTCCGGAACCACGGAGCTTGCGACCCAGAGGGCGCGGGCCTCCGACCCCGGCGTCTCCGCACCCCAGGCCCCGGCCGGAATCAGCCGGCGCAGCACGTCGGGGCCCAGCCGTCCGTCGACGACCGTCACCCCGCCCGGGTCGGCCGCCACCGCGTCGTCGCTGGTCAGGGTCACGGCCATGCCGCGCGCCGTCAGCAGATCGGCGACCTGCGGCCCCATCGGTCCCGGCCGGCAGACCAGCAGCGCGGGAAGACCCGTCAGATCGAACGCCTCGGTCGGCGCGCTCGCGACCAGGGTCGATGGCTGCACCGGGATCTCGAGCCAGAAGGTCGATCCCTCGCCGGGCGTGCTTTCCACGCCGATCCGGCCCCGCATCATGCCGACCAGCCGCCGGCAGATCGACAGACCGAGACCGGTGCCGCCGAAGCGCCGGGTGGTCGACGCCTCCGCCTGGCGGAACGGCTGGAACAGCTGCTCCACCCGGTCCGGCTCGATGCCGACGCCGGTATCGCGGACCTCGATGCGCAGATGCAGGCCGGAGGGCAGGTCCTCGGCCGGCTGGGCCGAGGCCCGGACCATCACAGATCCGGCCTCGGTGAACTTCACCGCATTGCCGACCAGGTTCATCAGCACCTGGCGCATCCGGGTCGGGTCGCCGACGAAGAACGACGGCGCCGACGGGTCGATCTCCAGCACCAGGTCCAGATCGGCGGCATCGGCGGCCGGAGCCAGGGTGTCGAGCACGGCTTCGGAGATCGCCCGCAGGTCGACCAGTTCGGATTCCAGCTCCATCCGGCCGGCCTCGATCTTCGAGAAGTCGAGGATGTCGTCGATGAGCCGCAGCAGGACCTGACCGGAATCCCGGATGGTCGCCACGATCGAGCGCTGCTCGTCGTCCAGGGCGGTCTGCTCCAGCACCTCGGCCATGCCGATGACCCCGTTCATCGGCGTGCGGATCTCGTGGCTCATCGCCGCCAGAAACGCCGACTTGGCCCGTGTCGCGTCCTCCGCCGCGTCGCGCGCGTCCAGGGCGGCCCGTTCGGCCTGCTTCTGGTGCGAGATGTCGACGATCACATTGATCCGGCCGCCGTCGGGCAGGGAGGCCACGATGTACTGAACGTCCAGTCCGGTGCGCTCGATGAAGAACTCGGCGAGGAACTCCTCGTCGGATTCGTAGATCGCCCGGCGTTCGCCGATGAACTTCTCCAGGCTCCGGTGCCGCCGGTTCTCATGCTCTTCGTAGATGTATCGCTGATAGTCCAGGAACGGGGGCCGGTGGCCGAGGGCGGCGTGGGGTATCCCAGTGACGGTGCAGTACGCGTCATTCCAGAACTCCACGCGCATGGCCGGATCGTAGACCAGCACGCCGACGGGGATCGACCGCAGGATGGCGCGCAGCCGTTCGCGGGTCACTTCCGCCTCTTCCCGCGCGGCGACGGCCTCGGCCTCGCTGCGCTTGCGCGCGGTGATGTCGGTCAGGGTCCGCACCGTCCCGCCGCCGCGCAGCTTGCGGCCGTAGACGAGCATCCAGTTGCCGTTCCGGAACTCGCGCTCGTGGATGAAGATGTCGTCGCCCTCCCCGGCGATCCAGCGGTTCCAGCTGTCCACGAAGGCGACGACATTGGGGTCGGTCAGGTCGAACTCGCCGAGCCGCTGGCGCACCGCGCGCAGCTCCTCGGTGGTCGGCGCCGCCTCGAGCGTCCCGGCGGGCAGGTCGAGGATCTCGCGGGCCCGCTCGTTCCAGAGGGTCACATGGCCGCGACCGTCGGTGACCAACACGCCCTGCTCCATCGCCGCCAGCACGGCTTCGAGAAACTCGGTCTTCTCCACCAGGGCCTGCTGCGACCGGCGGGCCTCGGTGACGTCGCTGAAGGTCCGGATCTGACGGCCGTCCGGCAGCGACTGGAACACCCCGTGGATCCAGGTGCCGTTCGGCCCGATCCGATCGTATTCCAGGCGCTCGACCGGCTCGCCGCGCCGGCGCCGCTCGACCCAGTCGTCGAGCCGGCGGTTCAGGTCCGGGTCGATCGCGACGTCGGAGGCGGCATTCAGATGTTCGAGCATCTCCCCGGACGGGACATTGCGCTCGTACAGGTCGCGCTGCACGCCGAGCATCTCGGTCAGCCGTTCGTTGAACACCAGCACGTTGTCGTCGGCATCGCGCAGGATCACACCCTGGTCGATGCTGGCCAGCGTGTGCTCCAGCAGGTCGCGCCGTTCGGCCGCCGAGATCTCCGCCAGCTTGCGGCTGGTGATGTCGGTGAAGGTCCGGACGTGACCGCCGTCGGCCAGACGGTTGGCGACGATCATCAACCAGTTGCCGTTCGGCTGCCGACGCTCGTAGACCAGCCGGGGCGACGGGTCCTCGCCGCTTTCCCAGCGGTCGATCTGCGCATTGAGCTCCGGCGACAGGCCGACCAGCTCGCCGCGGTTCTCGAGCTCGGCGATCATCTCCGCCAGGGGCACCACGCGCCGGGTGTATTCCTCCGGCAGGCCCAGCAGTTCGCAGTATCGCCGGTTGGCGAGCACCTGGTTGCCGCTGGCGTCGATGAAGGACAGCCCCTGGTCGATGCTGTCCAGGGTGAGCTGGAGCAGCATGGTCCAGCGCTCGGTCTCGCGCTGGGCAGCGCGCTCGTCGGAGACGTCGGTCCAGGACCGCACCCAGCCGCCTTCCGGCATCGGCCGGTTGTCCACCCGCAGGATCCGCCCGTCCGCCAGGGTACGCTCGTACCCGAACGGCGGTCCGGGCTCGGCCAGCCGCTCCCAGTTCTCGATCTGCTCGCGCATGGGGCCGGGAGCGAGGTTGTCGAAATCGCCGCGGCTGTGCCGGAACGCGTTGAAGTCGCTGTGGTTCAGCTCGCCTTCGAGCAGGGTTTCCGGCAGATCGAACATCCGCCGGAACCGGTCGTTGTGGTAGACGACGCGGCCGCCGGCCTCGATCACGGCGATGGCGCTGGGGATGGCCTGCATGACCGAGTTCAGCACCGCCCCCTGCTGCGCCAGCCGGTCGGCCAGATCGACGTTCTCCAGCCGTTCGGTGATCTGATCGATCAGCGCCCGCTCGAACCGGCGCGAGAAGCGCAGAAAGAACAGCGGCGTGGCGACGCAGAGGCCGGCGATGACGAGCACGTCCAGATTGGCGGTCATCTGCCAGGACTGCAGCAGCCGCACCATCAGCGGCAGGGTCATGGCGAGCACGTAGTAGACGAAGGCGTTCGAATAGGCCGACAGGGTCCCGAGCGCGCCGCCGGCCATGCCCGACAGGATCAGCAGGATCCACGCCGTCGCCTTGACATCGCCGGGATCCAGGAACAGCACCGGCAGCAGGCCGTACAGACCGCCCGAGGCCAGGGACATGAGCTCGAACCGCCGGCGCCAGCGCCGCACCTGGTCCGCCGACAGGTCGGCGCGCGGAAAGCCCCGATAGACCAGCAGCCGGACCGCCGCCACGGACAGCGAGGCGACGTACCAGCAGATCAGCGTCGTCTGGTCGACCTGCTCGTTCAGCAGCAGCAGGAAGGCCGCGGTCGACACCACCGTATGCCCGGCCACGGCGTCGCGGGTCTGCGCGAAGAAGAACCGGAGCTGCTCGCCGAGAACCCGCGTCGCCATGGCGCTCCGGGCGTCGGCGGGGTTCGCCCGGTCGGCGCCTCCAGCCTCTACTTCCTCGACCACCGACATCGCGATCCTCCATCCGGCTCGCAGGGCCGGTTCCGCGTAGATTTCACGGCGAAGGATACGCCATAGAAGCGCATACGGCACCGCAGCATGACTATGTTCAGTTGCACATAGTGGAGCCGGTTCCGGCGAGCGTCGACTTGCCGTTCACAGGCGGCTAGGCTTCGGATGTGAAAAAGGATTCTAATAAAACATCGTACATCGACGGGCCGGCCGGAGCCTGCCCGCCGCCGGAGGGGAGAACGCGGCCATGACCCCGGTTTCATGGGGCGCCATCGTGCTGCTGGTGCTGGTTTCCGGTCTCCTGGGTTGGGCCGTCCATCGGCGCAGCCATCGCATATCCGAACTCGAATCGGAACTGGAGCAGGTGCGCCGGCTGGCGCCGGACGCCACCCTGGCGGCGCTGCCGAGCCCGACCTGGCGCCGGGATCCGACCGGCGATATCGGGTTCGTCAATGCCGCCGCCGTCCCCCTGGTGAGCGACCTGGAGCGCGCCGGCGCACTCGCCGCCCGCGCCCGGGAGACCGGCAGGGCCCAGAGCGAGAGCCGTAACCTGGTGATCGACGGCGACCGGCGCCTGTTCGAGATCTTCGAGACCCCGCTGTCGGCCGGGGCCGGCGACGGCACGATCGGCATGGGACGCGACGTGACCGCGCTGGAACAGATCCAGTCCGACCTGGCGCGCCACGTGGACGCCCACGCGGAGGTGCTGGAGAAGCTGAACAGCGCCATCGCGGTGTTCGGCCCCGACCGCCGCGTCGTCTTCGCCAATACCGCCTTCGCCCTGATGTGGGAGATCGAGCCGGCCCGGCTGGAGATCGGCCCGACCCTGTCGGAGGTGCTGGACATGGCGCGGGAGAGCCGGCGCCTGCCCGAGCAGTCCGACTTCCGGGCCTGGCGCGACGACTTCAACCGGCTGTTCACCACGCTGATCGACGCCCATGAGGAGCTGCTGTTCCTGCCCGACGACAGCACCATCCGCATGGTGGTCACCCCGCATCCCTTCGGAGGTCTGCTGATGACCTTCGAGGACGTCACCGACCGGCTGACACTGGAACGATCCTACAACACGCTGACCGCCGTGCAGCAGGAGACCCTCGACAACCTGTACGAGGGCATCGTCGTGTTCGGCGTCGACAGCCGCATGAAGCTGTCGAACCCGACCTTCCGCACCCAGTGGGGCCTGCGGGGCACGCCGGAGGAGCCGGTCTTCCTGGAACCGGAGCCGCCGGCCGAGGTGGTGTTCCAGGCGATGCGCCCGAAATTCCCGACCGACCGGCCCTGGACCGACATCAAGGCCGAGTGGATGAGCTATCTGGCCGGGCGCGAGGCGACCAGCGGCACGGTGCACCTGACCGACGGTCTGGCACTCGACTATGCGGTGGTGCCCCTGCCCGACGGCGCCACCCTGCTGAACTTCCGCGACGTGACCGACACCCTGGCAGTGCAGACCGCCCTGCAGGAGCGCACCGAGGCGCTGGAGACCGCCGACCGGCTGAAGAGCGAGTTCCTGGCCAACGTGTCCTACGAGCTGCGCACGCCGCTGAACGCCATCATCGGCTTCTCGGAGGTGCTGGAGCAGGAATATGCCGGGCCGATGAACGACCGGCAGAAGGACTACGCCAACGCCATTCTCGGGTCCTCCAACCGCCTGGTCCGGCTGGTCAACGACATCCTCGACCTCGCCTCCATCGAGGCCGGCTACCTGGAGCTGGAACGGATCAAGATCGCCCCGGCCGACCTGGCGAACGCGGTGGAGGGCCTGGCCCGCGAACGGGTGCGGGCGCGCGGCGTCGGGCTGGCGGTGCAGTGTCCGGCCGATCTGGCGCCGATCGAGGTCGACGAGCGCCGCTTCACTCAGGCCCTCTACAACGTCGTCTCCAACGCGATCGCCTTCACCCCGGAAGGCGGCGACGTGATGCTGTCGGTCGAGGATCGCGGCGAGATGGTGGCCTTCGTCGTCAAGGATACCGGCGTCGGCATCGCACTCGACGACCAGAGCCGGGTGTTCGAGCGGTTCGAGCGGCGCGGCCGGTCCAGCGGCGCCGGGCTCGGGCTCGCCCTGGTGAAGTCGCTGATCGAACTGCATGACGGCACCGTCACGCTCACCTCCGCGCCCGGCGAGGGGACGGAGGTGATCTGCACGGTGCCGCGCCACCCCAAGAAGGTCGAGACCGCCGCCGACAGAGACGAGACCGCGTGACCAGCCTGCCCCTGGACGACCTGGAGGCCACGCACCGGCTCGCCGCTGTCCTCTGCCGGCAGGCCGAGCCGGGTATGGCGATCCTGCTGACCGGACCGCTGGGCGCCGGCAAGAGTGCGCTGGCCCGCGCCTTCGTGCGGGCCTGGCTCGGCGACCCCGATGCCGAGGTGCCGAGCCCGACCTTCACCCTGGTCCAGCCCTATGAGGGCGCGCGCGGCACGGTCTGGCACTGCGACCTGTACCGGCTCGGCGATCCGGGTGAGGTGGAAGAGCTCGGACTGCTGGAAGCGTTCTCCGAGGCGGTGGTGCTGGTCGAATGGCCGGACCGGCTCGGCACGCAGCTTCCGTCGGATCGGCTCGAACTGACGCTCGAAATATGCCATGGAAGCGACCGGCGGATCGCCCGCCTGACGCCCCACGGGCGCTGGGCCGGCCGCCTTGGCGAGATTGAGACGGGAACCCTGCCGGGTGAGTGACCGCGAGACCGAGATCAAGTCCTTCCTGGAGAACGCGGGCTGGCGCGGGGCCAAGGTCACGCTGCTGGCCAAGGACGCGTCCTACCGGGTGTATCACCGCGTGCTGCGCGACGGCGCCCGCGCCGTCCTGATGGACGCGCCGCCGGCCCTGGAGGATGTGCGCCCGTTCCTGGACATCGCGGGACAGCTACGCCGATTCGGCTATTCCGCCCCGGCGATCCTGGCCGAGGACGTGACCGCCGGTCTGCTGCTGCTGGAGGATTTCGGCGACCGCACCTTCACCCGCATCCTGGCCGACCCGGCCGAGCGGGACTGGAGCGAGGAGGCGCTCTACGCCATCGCCGTCGACCTGCTCGCCGACCTGCACGACCGCGCACCGGAAATCGGCTTCTCCGCCCCGCCCTATGACGGCGGACGGCTGGTGGAGGAGGCCGACCGGATGTTGCGCTGGTACGCGCCGCTGACCCTGGGCGACGTGGTGCCCGAGGACACGGCCGAGGCCTATCGCGCCGCCTGGCGCGAAGCCGTGCCGGTGATGACCCACGGCGCCGACACCCTGGTGCTGCGCGACTTCCATGTCGACAACCTGATGATCCTGGAGGGCCGTGAGGGCCTCGCCCGCTGCGGACTTCTCGATTTCCAGGACGCCCTGTCCGGCAGCCCGGCCTACGACCTGGTGTCGCTGCTGCAGGACGCGCGGCGCGATCTGGCGCCGGGGCTGGAGGCGGCGATGCTGGAGCGCTACCGCGACCGGCGGACCGTGACCGACTGGGACGCCTTCCTGCGCGCCTATCACGCGCTCGGCGCCCAGCGCTCGATCAAGATCCTGGGGCAGTTCGGCCGCCAGCAGGGCTTCTTCGGCCGCACCAGCTACATGGTTCATATCCCGCGCTGCTGGGCCCATATCGAGGCCGATGTGGCCCGGGCCGGGCTGGACGGCGTGGCCGCGTGGCTCGATCGGGAGATGCCGGGCGACCTGCGCCGCATCCCCGAGCCGGACCGGCGCCTGCCCAGCTCCATCAGTCCCGAGATCAAACGATGAAAGACCGGTGAGGACACACGCATGCTGCTGCCCGGACTGAGCCGCCGGCCCGACTGGCTGCCCGAGACCGCCATGGTGCTCTGCGCCGGCCGCGGGACCCGCCTGGCGCCGATCACCGACAACTTGCCCAAGCCGATGGTGCCGGTCGGCGACGTGCCGATCCTCGGCCGCACGCTCGAGCACCTGTCGAATGCCGGGGTGAAGCGGGTCGTGATCAACACCCACTACCTGTCCGACTACGTCGCCCGCTATGTCGAGCGCCGCAAGGACCCGTCGATCACCGTGATCCACGAGGATACGGTGCTGGAAACCGGCGGCGGGGTGAAGAACGCCCTGGCCCATCTCGGCGACGAACCGTTCTTCGTGATCAACGGCGACAGCGTGTGGCTCGACGGGCTGCGCAACGCCCTGCACCGCTTCGCCGATACCTGGGACGCGGAGAAGATGGACATCCAGCTCCTCCTCTACCCCTTCGCGCGGGTGCTCGGCTGGCACGGCTATGGCGACTACACCATGGACGAGATCGGCCGTCTGACCAGCCGCGACGAGGCCAAGGTGGCACCCTACGCCTATATGGGCGTGTCGATCGTCCACCCGCGGATCTTCGCCGACGCGCCGGACGGCGCCTTCTCCATGCGCGAGCTGTACGACAGGGCGGAGGAACAGGGCCGGCTTTTCGGCGCGCTGCATGACGGGCTCTGGTACCATATCTCCACCCCGGCCGACCTGGAGCGCGCCAACCAGCGCTTCGCCGCCGGGCATCTGGCCGACGTGCCCTTCTTCTAGTGATCCCCAGCGGAGCCGGATGACCGACCGCGTCTACACCATCCCCATCGGCACGCCGTTCCTGGACCGGCTGGCCGCCGGCGTGTGGGAGCGGGTGGCCGGCGACCCGATCGCCCTGACCGACGTCCGGCTGCTGCTGCCGACCCGCCGCGCGGTGCGCTCGGCGGCGGACGCCTTCCTGCGCTTCGGCGACGGTCGGCCGATGCTGCTGCCCAAGCTTTCCACCGTCTCCGACGTGGACGAGGACCTGCTGGACGTCGAGGCGGGGTCGGAGGCCGGCGCGGCCGGGGCGCTGGAGATCCCGCCGGCGATCCCCGATCTGCAGCGCCATCTGGAGCTGATGCGCCTGGTCACCGCCTTCCTGCGGGCCGATCCGGACAGCGCCACGCCGGACGCGCCGGAGCATGCCTACCGCCTGGCCACGGCGCTGGCCCGCCTGATCGACGACGTGCAGATGCACGGGCTGGACTTCGCCGCCCTGAAGGACCTCGCCCCCGATGCCTATGCCGCCCATTGGGACAAAACCATCGCCTTCCTGAAGATCGTCACCGAGGTCTGGCCGGGACGGTTGGAGGAATTGGCGGCGATCGACCCGATGTCCCGGCGCGACGCGCTGATGCGGGCCGAGGCCGCCGCCCTGCGCGCCAATCCGCCGAGCAGCCCGGTCATCGTCGCCGGATCCACCGGTTCGATTCCGGCGACGGCGGAGCTAATACGCGCGGTGCTGGAGCTGCCGGCCGGTGCCATCGTGCTGCCGGGCCTGGACATGGACAGCGACGCGCTGAGCTGGGCCGCCATCAGCGACGACCCGACCCATCCGCAGCATGGACTGCACAGCCTGCTGCGCACGCTCGGCATCTCCCGCGCGGAGGTGCGCGACTGGTCGCCCTCGGTTACCGGCGGCCGCGACCGGTTGATCCGCGAGACCATGCGTCCGGCGGCCACGACCGAGGCCTGGCGCAGCCTGTCCACCGCCGCAGACGCCCCGACACCCGCCGCCTTCGACGACATCACCCGGATCGACGCCGCCTCGCCGCGCGAGGAGGCCGGGATCATCGCCCTGCTGCTGCGCGAGGTGCTGGAACAGCCGGGCAAGACCGCCGCCCTGGTCACCCCCGACCGCCGCCTCGCCCGCCGGGTCTCGGTGGAGCTGCGCCGCTGGCGGATCGAGCAGGACGACGGCGAGCGGCTGGAGGTCAACGATTCCGGCGGCGCCCCCCTCTCCAACAGCCCGCCGGCGGTGTTCCTGCGCCTGCTGGCCCGGGCGGCGACTGACTGTGCGCCGGTCGCCGTGCTGTCGCTGCTGAAGCACCCGTTGAGCGGCTGCGGCCTCACGCCGGAGCGGTTCGAGCGGCTGGTGGAGCGGCTTGACCGGGACATCCTGCGTGGTCCCCGCCCCGCCGCCGGCTTGACGGGGCTGCGCCGGGCGGTGGAGGTCTCCGATCTCAAGCCGGAGCCGATGGCGGCGTTGATCGGTTTCTGCGACCGGCTGGCCGACGCGCTCGGCCCGCTGGAAGCTGCCCTGTCCCAGCCCGCCGTCGCCGTGCCGGAGATCCTGGACGCCCATCTGCGCGCGGCAGAGGCGCTCGCCACCTCCCACGACACCCATGGCAGCCTGCGTCTGTGGGTGGGCGAAGCCGGCGAGGCGCTGGCCCGGCTGTCCAACGAGTTCGCCGACGGAGCGGCCGGCATGGAGCCGATCGCCGGCCGCGACTGGCCCGGCCTGTTCGACGCCCTGCTGGAGGGTCGGGTCGTGCGCCCGCGCTTCGGCAGCCACCCGCGCCTGCACATCCTCGGCGTGCTGGAGGCCCGACTGCTGGCCTTCGACCGGGTGATCCTGGGCGGGCTGAACGAGGGCACCTGGCCGGCCGAGCCGAAGCCGGACCCGTGGATGAGCCGGCCGATGCGCCGGGATTTCGGCCTGCCCTCCATCGACCTCGCCATCGGCAAGGCGGCCCATGACGTCGCCATGGCCATGGGCGGCCGCGAGGTCTTCCTCACCCGGGCCCAGCGTGTCGACGGCAGCCCCACCATCCCCTCGCGCTGGCTGCTCCGGCTCGACACCGTCGCCCGCGCTTTGCACAGCGAGGACCGGCTGACCTCGTGGCAGGCGCCGGCCCGCTGGCACGCCCTGCTCGACACGCCCGCCGCCCCCGATCCGGGCCGTCCGCCCGAGCCGCGGCCGCGCCTGGACCAGCGGCCGCGCCGGTTGTCGGTCACCCGGATCGACACCTGGCTGCGCGATCCCTATTCGATCTACGCCCGCTACATTCTC
Organism: Candidatus Endolissoclinum sp.; assembly: GCA_965228445.1. Classification (GTDB taxonomy): domain Bacteria; phylum Pseudomonadota; class Alphaproteobacteria; order Thalassobaculales; family Thalassobaculaceae; genus Thalassobaculum. The sequence goes on from OZ245813.1 coordinate 2,548,212, forward strand.
AACCTGCGCAAGCTCGACCCGCTGGACCAGGAGGTCGGCGCCATCGAGCGCGGCAACGCCATCCACGAGGCGCTTGACGCCTTCGTGCAGGACTATCCCCGCGACCTGCCGCCCGACCCGGCCGAGGTGCTGATCGAGTATGGCCGCCGTGCCTTCGCCGCCCATATGGACCGGCCCGGCGTCTGGGCCTTCTGGTGGCCGCGCTTCGAGCGGGTCGCCCGCTGGTTCGTGGAAGTGGAGCGCGAGCGCCGCCGGTCCCTCGCCTACTCCGCCACCGAGCGCCAGGGGGCGATGACCCTGTCCGGACCGGGCGGGCCGTTCGAGCTGTTCGGCACCGCCGACCGGATCGACCGGCGCGGCGACGGCACCTACGCGATCGTCGACTACAAGACCGGCGCCAACCCGAGCTTGAGCGACCTGAAGGCCGGCCGGGCGCCGCAGCTTCCGCTGGAGGCGATGATCCTGATGGCCGGCGGCTTTCCCGAGATGGCGGCGGCCGACGTCGCCTCGCTGGAATACTGGCGGGTCGGCGGCGGCACCCCGCCGGGCCGCATCGACGCGGTCGACGCGATCGTGCCGGAGCTGGTGGAGAGCGCCCGCGCCGGGCTGGAGGCGCTGATCGCCGCCTTCGACGATGAGAATACGCCCTACCACGCCGCCCCGGATCCGCGCCGCAGCCTGCGCTTCAACGACTACGATCATCTGGCGCGCACCGGCGACTGGTCGGCCGGCGAGGAGGGCGAGGGATGAACGCGCTCGACGCTCTCAGCGCAGTGGAGGAAGCCACCCGCAACCAGCGCGAGGCCGCCGATCCAACCGTCTCCGCCTGGGTCGCGGCCTCCGCCGGATCGGGCAAGACCAAGGTGCTGACCGACCGACTGCTGAACCTGCTGCTGGCCGGCACGCGGCCGCAGCGGCTGCTCTGCCTGACCTTCACCAAGGCGGCGGCGGCGGAAATGGCGACCCGCCTGTCGCGCACCCTGGCGAAATGGACCGTGCTGGACGCGGAGGCGCTGGGCGCGGAGCTGGAAGCGCTCGACGGGCGGGTACCGACCCAGGATCGCATGGCCAAGGCGCGACGCCTGTTCGCCGAGGTGCTGGACGCGCCGGGCGGGCTGAAGATCCAGACCATCCACGCCTTCGCCCAGTCCCTGCTCGGCCGTTTCCCGCTGGAGGCCGGCGTGCCGCCGAACTTCCGCCTGGCCGACGACCGGGCGGCCGCCACCCTGCTGGAGGATGCCGAGCGCTTCGTGCTGGAACGCGCCCGCGGCGGGGCCGACGGCGAGTTGGCCGACGCGCTGGCCGTGGTGACCGAGCGGGCGGCGGAACAGACCGTGCGCGACCTGCTGAAGACCATGCTCGTGCAACGCACCCGCCTCACCCGCTCGGTGGAGGCCGCCGGCGGCATCGAGGCGATGACCGCCCGCCTGCACGCCACGCTCGGCACCGATCCGACCCAGACCGACTGGACCTTGCGCCGGGCCGCCAGCGAGGACGGCGCCTTCGACCGCGACGCCCTGCACGAGGCGGCGAGTGCGCTGGCCGCCGGCGGCAAGACCGACGCGAAACGGGCCGACGCCCTGTTCGCCTGGCTCGCCCTGCCGGACGGCGACGCAAGGGCGGTGGCCTGGGACGACTACAAGCGCGCGCTGCTGACCCAGGAGGGCACGGTCCAGGCCCGGCTCGCCACCAAGGGGGTGCAGGAGCGCGCGCCCAGCGTCGTCGACGATCTCACCCGCGAGGCCGACCGCATCCTGGCGGTGGAGGAAGCCCGCAAGGCGCTAGACACCGCCCTGCGTTCGGCCGCCCTGCTCCGGCTGTCCGGCGCCATCATCGACGCCTATGCCGCCGCCAAGTCGCGGCGCGCCCTGCTCGATTTCGAGGATCTGGTGGAGCGTGCCCGGCGGCTGCTCGCCGCCCCCGGCACCGCAGCCTGGGTGCTGTTCAAGCTGGACGAGGGGCTGGAGCACATCCTGATCGACGAGGCCCAGGACACCAGTCCGGCCCAGTGGGAGATCGTGCGCGCGCTGGCCGAGGAGTTCTTCTCCGGCCTCGGCACCATCGCAGAGCGGGAGCCGGAGCGGCCGCGCACCGTCTTCGCCGTGGGCGACGTCAAACAGTCGATCTACAGTTTCCAGGGCGCCGACCCGGCGGGCTTCACCCTCGCCCGCGCATATTTCGCCCGGCGCGTCGTCGAGGCCGAGCAGCGCTTCCGAGACGTGCAGATGCAGGTCTCCTTCCGCTCGACCGCCGCCGTGCTGAGCGCGGTGGACGCCGTCTTCGCCCGCGAGGACGCGCGCCAGGGGGTGGCGGAGATCGTCTCCGGCGTGGCCCGCGAGATCGCCCACCGGGCCAGCCGCACTGGCCAGGCCGGGCGGGTCGAGCTCTGGCCGGTGATCGAGCCGATGGAGGAGGAAGAGGCCGATTTCTGGTCGCCGCCGCTGACCCGCGCCTCCATGGACGCGCCGGTCACCCGCCTCGCCCAGACCATCGCCGGGCGCATCGCCGGCTGGATCGCCTCGGGCGAGGTGCTGGAAGCGAAGAACCGGCCGATCCGTCCCGGCGACGTCATGGTGCTGGTCCGCCGGCGCGGGGCCTTCGTGGCCGAACTGGTGCGCGCGCTGAAGGCCGCCGGCGTGCCGGTCGCCGGTGTGGACCGCATGGTGCTGACCGAACAGATGGCGGTGCGCGACCTGATCGCCCTGAGCGAGGCGCTGCTGCTGCCCGACGACGATCTGACGCTCGCCACCGTGCTGAAGAGCCCCCTGGTGGGGCTGAGCGAGGAGGACCTGCTGGACCTCGCCCAGGACCGCCGGGAGAAGCGCCTGTGGGCCGAGCTGTGGCGCCGGGCGGACGAGACCGCCGTCTTCGGCCGGGCGGCCCGCCGGCTCGCCCGCTGGTCGACGATGGCCCGGCACCTGCCGCCGCACGCCTTCTACCAGCAGATCCTGTCGGCCGAGCGCGGCCGCGAGCGGCTGGTCGCGCGCCTGGGACCCGACTGCGAGGACGCGATCGACGAGTTCCTGGCCCAGGCCCTGGACGACGAGCGCGAGAACCCGCCCTCCCTGCAGCGCTTCCTGCACGCGGTTTCGACCAGCGAGCAGGAGGTGAAGCGCGAGCTGGAGGGCGGCGAGGTCGACCAGGTCCGGGTGATGACCGTGCACGGGGCCAAGGGCCTGCAGGCGCCGATCGTCATCCTGCCCGACACGGTGCGCCCGCCGCAGCTTCGCGACGCCGTGGTCTGGCATGGCGACACGCCGGCCCTGCCGCTCTGGGCGCCGTCCAGCGCCTCTGCCGACGCCGTCTCCGCCGGCGCCCGGGCCCAGGCGCGCGCGGCGATGGAGGAGGAATACCGCCGACTGCTCTATGTCGCCATGACACGGGCGGAGGACCGGCTGATCGTCTGCGGCTGGAAAGGCAAGCGCGACCCGATCGACAAGGGCTGGTTCGGCCATGCCCGCGCCGGCCTGCCCGCCATCGCGGCGGAGGGCGAGGACGGCACCCTGGTGCTCGCCACGCCGCAGGAGGCCGCCCTGCCGGAGACGAAGGCCGCAGCCGAAGCCGCCGCGCCGGATCCCCTGCCCGTCTGGGCCCGTGCCGCCGCCCCGCGCGAGCCGACCCCGCCGCGCCCCCTGGCCCCCTCGCGTCCCGCCTCCGACGAGCCGCCAGTCCGTTCGCCGCTGCAGCGCGACGGCACCGATCCGTTCAAGCGGGGCGTGCTGCTGCACCGGCTGCTGCAGCTGCTGCCCGACATGGAGCCCGCCCGCCGCCGCGAGGCCGGCCGCGCCCTGCTCGCCAGACCGGTCCACGCGCTCTCCGAGGAACAGGTCGAGGCCTGGCTCGGCGAGGTCTTGACGGTACTGGACGATCCCGACTTCGCGCCGGTCTTCGCCCCCGGCTCGCGCGCCGAGGTGCCGATCGTCGGCCAGGTGACGGGACCGGACGGGCTGCAGATCGTCTCGGGGCGAATCGACCGGCTCGCCGTGGGGGCGGAGGACGTCCTTATCGTCGATTACAAGACTAATCGGCCACCGCCGTCTTCAATTGATGCCGTCGCCGACACATATATGCGCCAGATGGCCACATATCGGTCGCTGGTGGCCTCCCTATATCCCGGCCGGGCGGTGCGTTGTGCCCTGCTTTGGACGGACGGGCCGACCCTGATGCCCATTCCCGACCCGATGCTTCAAGGGGTTGGCGCATTGCCTTGACCATGACCGGCGGCGTTCCTAATCTCCGCCGGAGGAACCGCGAAAGGAAAATTCGATGACGACAAGCCCGGTTTCCGACGCCTCGTTCGACGAGGACGTCCTGAAATCCGACACCCCTGTGGTCGTCGACTTCTGGGCCGAGTGGTGTGGCCCGTGCAAGATGATCGGCCCGTCCCTGGAGAAGATCTCCGACGAGCTCGGCCAGCAGGTGAAGGTCGTCAAGCTGAACATTGACGACAACCCGAAGACCCCGGCCGCCTATGGCGTGCGTGGCATTCCGACCCTGATGGTGTTCAAGGACGGACAGGTCCATGCCCAGAAGATCGGCGCCCTGCCGGAGACCCAGCTCAAGCAGTGGATCGAGTCCTCGATCTGAGGCCGCGATCCGACCTGCGAGCGACACAGTTTGCCTGACAGAACGGCCCCGCTTCGGCGGGGCCGTTCGCGTTTCAGCCCTTCGACATGCCCCGCCCTTCGACACGCCCCTGCGGGGCTGCTCAGGGTGAGGTCGGGAATTGGGGTTAGGTCGTGGGGACGGGGGTTAGGTTCGTGGTGACTGGGGTTAGGGCAGGAAATGGGGCTAGGCCAGGAAGCTCAAGGTAAAGGCATGGAGCTCCGGGTAAAATCATGGGGCTCAGGGCTAGGTGATGGGACCCGGGGCTAAGTCAAAGGTGCCGGGGTCATGAATGGACCTCACCCTGAGCAGCCCCGGCTCTGAGCCGGGGTGTGTCGAAGGGCCCGGCGGACACAGCAACGTGCCGCTCCTACCCGTTCTCCGCCAGCACCCGCCCCGCCAGATAGAGCGACCCGGCGATCAGCACCCGTCCCCGCGCCCCGCCAGAGGACACGATCCCCGCGAGCGCTTCCGCCACGCTTTCCCGCGCCGCCGCCGACACGCCGGCGGTGCCGGCCATCGCGGCGACCGCCTCGGCCGACAGGCTCGCGGTCTCGCCGGGGATGGTCACCGTGGACACGCTCGCCGGCAGCCCGGCGAACGGGCGCAGGTAGTCGTCCGCCGCCTTGGTGTTCAGCATGCCGACGATCAGATGCACCGGCTCGTCCGGCCGCTCGCGCCGCCAGTCGGCGACCTGAGCCGCGACGGCGCGACCGGCATCGGCGTTGTGCCCGCCGTCCAGCCACAGGCTCCAGCCCTCCGGCAGCAGCTCGACCAGCGGACCGCGCGCCAGACGCTGCATCCGCGCCGGCCAGGACGCGCTGCGCAGGCCAGTTCCCCGGCTTTCCGTCGTGCTGGCGAGGGCGCCTGAGACCGCCTGCGCCACGGCGACCGCGACGGCGGCATTATCGATCTGATGCGCGCCCGGCAGGGACGGCAGCGGCAGGCGCTCCGCCGCGCCGGCGGCCTCCACGACCAGACCGTCGGCCTCGCGCCGGACCGCATAGTCCCGTCCGAACACGGTCGTCGGCGCGTCCAGCGCGGCCGCCCGGTCGGCGATCACCCGCAGCGCGCGCGGATCCTGCGGCCCGACGATCACCGGCACGCCCGGCTTGATGATCCCGGCCTTCTCGAAGGCGATCTTCTCGATCGTGTCGCCGAGGAACGCCACATGGTCGATGGAGACCGGCGTGATCACGCTGGCCAGCGGCCGGTCGATCACGTTGGTGGCGTCGAACCGCCCGCCCAGCCCGACCTCGAGCAGCAGCACGTCGGCAGGGACCCGGGAGAACGCGACGAAGGCGGCCGCCGTGGTGATCTCGAACAGGGTGATCGGCGCCCCCGCATTCGCCGCCTCGCACTCCTCCAGAATGGCCGAAAAGGTGGCGTCGTCGATCAGCTCGCCGGCCAGGCGGATACGCTCGTTGAACCGCACGAGATGGGGCGAGGTATAGACATGCACCCTGTGGCCGGCCGCCTCCAGGATCGCCCGCAGATAGGCGACGGTGGAGCCCTTGCCGTTGGTGCCGGCCACGTGGATCACCGGCGGCACCGCGCGGTGCGGATTGCCGAGCCGCGCCAGCAGCGTCTCCAGGCGGCCGAGCGACAGGTCGATCGCCTTGGGATGCAGGGTCTGCAGGCGCGCGAGGATCGCGTCCGGGGCCTGGGTATCGGCGCTGGCGACGGGCGACGGGGCGGTTATGGCCGTATCCTCCGCTGGAGCTCATCGCGATCGGACCGCACCGTCCGATCGCAGGCGTGGCTCTGTCAGTAGTCGGTGAGGGCGCGGGCGGTCAGCTCTTCTTTGCGTCCGCCAGCTCGGCGTCCTCGGCCTCGTCGTCCCGGTCCGGAATGTCGAGATCCGGCTGCGGCAGGGCGACCACGTCGGCCGACGGCTCGCGGAACATCATCAGCCCCAGCAGCTTGCCCAGCATGGCCTTCAGCTCGCGCCGGTGGACCACCGCGTCGACCATGCCGTGCTCGCGCAGGTACTCCGCCTTCTGGAAGCCGTCGGGAAGCTGCTCGCGGATGGTCTCCTGGATCACCCGTTGGCCGGCGAAGCCGATGATCGAACCCGGCTCGGCGATGTGCAGGTCGCCCAGCATGGCGAAGGACGCCGTCACCCCGCCCGTGGTCGGGTCGGTCAGTACGACGATGAAGGGCAGGCCCTTCTCCTTCAGCCGCTCGACGGCGGCGACCGTGCGCGGCATCTGCATGAGCGAAAGGATGCCCTCCTGCATGCGCGCCCCGCCGGAGGCCGGGAACACGATCAGACCGGCATCCTGGGTCTCGGCCAGACGGGCGGCGCGGACCAGGCCGTCGCCGACGCCGGTGCCCATGGAACCGCCCATGAACGAGAAGTCGAACACCGCGCAGACGGCCGGTGCCGTCTCGATCGTGCCATGGGCGACGATGATCGCGTCGTTGCGACCGGTCTTCACCTGGGCCTCACGCATCCGGTCCGTGTAGCGCTTGCGGTCGCGGAACTTCAGCGGGTCGGCCGCCGTCTTCGGCAGCTCGATGGTCTGGTACTCGCCCTTGTCGAACAGCATGGCGAGCCGGTCGACCGCGCTCATCCGCAGGTGATGGTCGCAGGCGGTGCAGACCTGAAGGTTCTCCTCCAGATCCCGGTGGAACAGCATCTGGCCGCAGGACGGGCACTTGTTCCACAGGTTGTCCGGCACCTCGCGGGCGCCGACCCAGGCCTTGATCTTCGGCAGGACCGAGCTGGTGAGCCAGTTCATTTCCGCCTCTCTCCGTCTGTTCCGAGCGTTGGACCGACCGTCAGGCGCGCGCGCCGCGCACGCCGTCGGCCAGCGTCTTCACGAAATCCAGGGTAGCCGACACGGTCCTGTCCGTCGCCCCGCCCTCCTCATCAAGGGAGGACTTGATCGCGTTGACCACCGCGGTGCCGACAATGGCGCCGTCCGCCACCTTGGCCACGTCGGCGGCCTGCTGCGGCGTCTTGATGCCGAAGCCGACGCAGACCGGCAGCTCGGTGTGGCGCTTCAGCCGCTCCACCGCGCTGGTGATCATGTCGTTAGACGCCGAGGCGGAGCCGGTAATTCCCGCGACCGCCACGTAATAGACGAAGCCGGAGGTATTGGTCAGCACCTTGGGCAGCCGCTTGTCGTCGGTGGTCGGCGTGGCGAGGCGGATGAACGCCATGTCTCGCTTCAGGGCCGGCACGCAGAGCTCGTCATCCTCTTCCGGCGGCAGGTCGACCACGATCAGCCCGTCGGCCCCGGCGTCCAGCGCATCGGTGAGAAACGCGTCCACCCCATAGGCGTAGATCGGGTTGTAGTAGCCCATCAGGATGATCGGCATGTCCTGATTGCCCTGGCGGAACTCCTTCACCAGGGCGAGCGTGCCCTTCAGGGTCATGCCGCCGCGCAGGGCGCGCTGGCTCGCCTCCTGGATCGCCGGACCGTCGGCCATGGGATCGGTGAAGGGCATGCCGAACTCGACCATGTCCGCTCCGGCCCCCGGCAGGCCCTTCAGGATCGCCGCGCTGGTCTTCGCATCGGGATCGCCGGCGGTGATGAACACGCCCAGGCCGGCCCGGCCCTCCTGCTTCAACGCCGCGAACTTGGCGTCGATGCGCCCCACACCAGCACCCATCAGACCAGACCCTTCGCCTCGAGCTTCGGAATGACGGCCTCGACGTCCTTGTCGCCGCGACCGCAGAGATTCATGACCACGATATGGTCCTTCGGCAGGTCGCCGATCATCTTGGCGACATGGGCCAGCGCGTGGGACGGCTCCAGCGCGGGGATGATGCCCTCCTTGCGGGTGCACAGGGCGAAGGCCTCCAGCGCCTCGTCGTCGGTGACCGAGACGTAGTTCACCCGGCCGAGCTCGTGCAGCCAGGAATGCTCCGGCCCGATGCCCGGATAGTCCAGGCCGGCGGAGATCGAATGGGCCTCGGTGATCTGGCCGTCCCCGTCCTGCAGCAGGTAGGTGCGGTTGCCGTGCAGCACGCCCGGCCGCCCGCCGGTGAGCGAGGCGGCATGCTGACCGGTATCGATGCCGTAGCCGCCGGCCTCCACGCCGACCAGGGCGACGTCGGTGTCGTCCAGGAACGGGTGGAACAGGCCCATGGCGTTGGAGCCGCCGCCGATCGCCGCCACCAGCGTGTCCGGCAGCCGGCCTTCGGCCTCCAGCATCTGCGCCTTGGTCTCAATGCCGATCACCGACTGGAAGTCGCGGACCATGGCCGGATACGGGTGCGGGCCGGCGACGGTGCCGATGATGTAGAAATGAGTGTCCGGCTTGGAGACCCAGTAGCGCAAGGCCTCGTTCATCGCGTCCTTCAGCGTCGACGAGCCGGAGGTCACCGGATGCACCTTCGCCCCGAGCAGGCGCATGCGGTCCACGTTGGGCTTCTGGCGCTCGACATCGACCGCGCCCATGAAGACCTCGCACTCCATGCCGAACAGGGCACAGGCGGTGGCGGTGGCCACGCCGTGCTGGCCGGCGCCGGTCTCGGCGATGATCTTGGTCTTGCCCATGCGCTTGGCGAGCAGCGCCTGGCCGATCACGTTGTTGATCTTGTGCGCGCCGGTATGGTTCAGCTCGTCGCGCTTGAAGTACAGCTTGGCCCCGCCGAAATGGTCGGTCAGCCGCTCGGCGAAGTACAGCGGGCTCGGCCGGCCGATGTAGTGCTTCTGGTAGTACTCGAACTCGCGCTGAAACTCCGGATCCAGTTTGGCGGCCGTGTAGGCGGCCTCCACGTCGAGGATCAGCGGCATGAGCGTTTCGGCAACGTAACGGCCGCCGAAGATGCCGAAATGCCCGTCCTTGTCAGGACCGGATCGCAGGCTGTTCGCAGGAGCTGGGCTGGCCATGCCGGAACCTCGTGAAAGCGTGGGTGAGGCACGGTCTTAAGGCCGCGGGCGGGGCGATGCAAGGGAGGAGCGGACCCGGCGGTAGTGCCGGCGGCGGCACCGGCACGGCGGGCTTGAGTTCCGGGCCTCGCCGTTACTGCGTTCGGGGTTGCCGCTCTTTACCAAGCCCTTTGGACGCTCAGGGGCATGGTCCTGACTTTCGTCAGGACGACGGACGGGTTCTTTCGCCGCCCCCCGCCGTCATCCCGGACTCGATCCGGGATCAAGCCTCTGACAGTCCAGGCGCGCACCAAGAGAGTAAGGACGGCCGCGACCGACCGTCCCCTATTTGACTAAGCGCCAGGCGGCAGCGTTACTCCGCCGCCTCTATCGCCACGTCTCCATTGGCCGCGGCTTCCCCGTCGATGACGAGTTCGCCCTTGCTGGCCGAGACCACGACCACGTCGCCGTCCTTGATCCTGCCTTCCAGGATCCGGTTGGCGAGCGGGTTCTGCAGCGAGCGCTGGATCACCCGCTTCAGCGGCCGGGCGCCGTAGACCGGGTCGTAGCCGGCCTCCGCCAGCCAGGCGAGTGCGGCGTCGTCCAGGGCCAGCTTGATGTCGCGGTCGGCGAGCATCTTGCGCAGGCGGCCGAGCTGGATGTCGACGATGCCCTTCATGCTCTCCCGTGCCAGGCGGGTGAACAGCAGCACCTCGTCGATCCGGTTCAGGAACTCCGGCCGGAACGACGCCCGCACCACCTCCATCACCTGCTCGCGCACCGAATCCACCGTCGCCCCGTCGGGCATCGCCGCCAGACGGTCGGCCCCCAGGTTCGAGGTCATGATGATCATGGTGTTGCGGAAGTCGACCGTGCGGCCCTGGCCGTCGGTCAGGCGGCCGTCGTCCAGTACCTGCAGCAGCACGTTGAACACGTCCGGATGCGCCTTCTCGACCTCGTCGAACAGCACGACCTGATAGGGCCGGCGCCGCACCGCCTCGGTCAGGGTGCCGCCCTCCTCGTAGCCGACATAGCCCGGCGGCGCGCCGATCAGGCGGGCGACGGCGTGCTTCTCCATGAACTCCGACATGTCGAGCCGCACCATGGCGTGCTCGTCGTCGAACAGGAATTCCGCCAGCGCCTTGGTCAGCTCGGTCTTGCCGACACCGGTGGGGCCGAGGAACAGGAACGAGCCGATCGGCCGGTTCGGATCCTGCAGCCCGGCACGCGCCCGGCGCACCGCGTTGGCGACCGCCGTGATCGCCTCGTCCTGGCCGACCACCCGCTTGTGCAGGTTGCTTTCCATGGCCAGCAGCTTGTCGCGCTCGCCCTCCAGCATCTTGTCGACCGGAATGCCGGTCCAGCGCGACACCACCGAGGCGATGTCGTTGTCCGACACCTCCTCCTTCAGCATCCGCTTGGACGACGCGTCCTCGGCCTGGGCCAGGGTCTGTTCAAGCTGCGGAATGACGGAGTAGGTCAGCTCGCCGGCCCGGGTCAGGTCGCCGGCGCGCTTGGCCACCTCCAGGTCCTGGCGGGCGGCGTCGAGCTTCTCCTTCACCTTCTGGGCGCCGGTCAGCATCTCCTTCTCACCCTGCCAGCGGGCGGTCAGCTCGGCCGAGCGCTCCTCCAGCCCGACCAGTTCCTCCTCCAGCACCTCCAGACGGTCGCGGCTGGCCTTGTCGTCCTCCTTCTTCAGCGCCTCGCGCTCGATCTTGAGCTGGATGATCTTGCGGTCCAGCTCGTCGATCTGCTCGGGCTTGCTGTCGACCTCCATGCGCCGCCGGCTCGCCGCCTCGTCCACCAGGTCGATCGCCTTGTCGGGCAGAAACCGGTCGGTGATGTAGCGGTTGGACAGGTTGGCCGCCGCCACCAGGGCGCTGTCGGTGATCCGCACCCCGTGGTGCAGCTCGTACTTCTCCTTCAGCCCGCGCAGGATCGACACGGTCTCCACCACGCCGGGCTCGGCCACCATGACCGGCTGGAAGCGCCGGGCGAGGGCGGCGTCCTTCTCGATGTGCTTGCGATATTCGTCGAGGGTGGTCGCCCCGACGCAGTGCAGCTCGCCGCGCGCCAGCGCCGGCTTCAGCATGTTGGAGGCGTCCATCGAGCCTTCGGCCGCACCGGCACCCACCAGGGTGTGCAGCTCGTCGATGAACAGGATGACCTCGCCGTCGGTGTTGCCGAGTTCGTTCAGCACCGCCTTCAGGCGCTCCTCGAACTCGCCGCGGAACTTGGCACCGGCGATCAGCGCGCCCAGGTCGAGCACAAGCAGCTTGCGATTCTTCAGGCCTTCCGGCACGTCGCCGTTGACGATGCGCTGGGCCAGGCCCTCGACGATGGCGGTCTTGCCCACGCCGGGCTCGCCGATCAGCACCGGGTTGTTCTTGGTGCGGCGGGACAGGACCTGGATGGTGCGGCGGATCTCCTCGTCGCGGCCGATGACCGGATCGATCTTGCCTTCCTGGGCGGCCTCGGTGAGGTCGCGGGTGTACTTCTTCAGCGCGTCGAAATTGCCTTCCGCATTGGCGCTGTCGGCGGTGCGGCCCTTGCGCATGTCCTGGATCGCCTTCTCCAGGTTCTGCGGCGACAGGCCGGCCTCGGTCAGCGCCTTGGACGCATCGGTACCAGACGCCAGCGCGATCGACAGCAGCAGCCGCTCGACGGTGACGTACTGGTCGCCCGCCTTCTTCGCGACCTCCTCGGACTGGGTCAGGATCTTCGCCAGTTCCGGGGACATATAGACCTGGCCGGCGCCGCCGCCCTCGACCTGGGGGATCTTGTTCAGGATCTCGTCGGCCCGGGCCAGGGCGGCCTTCGGGTCGCCGCCGGCGCGCTGGATCAGCGTCGCCGCCAGACCTTCGGAATCCTCGATGAACACCTTGAGCAGGTGGGCCGGCATCAGCCGCTGGTGGCCGCGGCCGAGCGCCATGGTCTGCGCCGCCTGCAGGAAGCCCTTGCAGCGGTCGGAAAGCTTCTCGAAATTCATGTCCCAATCTCCACGAGTACCGCGTTTCGCCAGTACGACCGCCGACGCCCCATCAGGCGACCTCGACGGCCTGGTCCGAACAGGAGAAGAGTACTCCCGTTCGGCATTTCAAGGCGGCCCAATGAGGCACCGCCCGTCTCCGGATCAGACATAGGTGTTGCACTGCGGCAACACAAGGGAGCGGCCGGCCGAGGGCGGGGCCACGCCCGCGTTGACAGCGGCCCCGCACGGGCGTTCTGTCGAGGCATGAACGCGCGCGTCACATCGATCCACCGCTTTCCGGTGAAAGGCCTGTCGCCCCAGACGCTTGACGCGGTCGAGCTGGAGGCCGACCGGCTGATCCCGTTCGACCGCCGCTTCGCCATCGCCCACGGCTCGGCCCCGGTCGATCCGGCGGCCCCGGAATGGCATTCCAAAGCGCATTTCCTGCAGGTCATGAGCGTGCCGAAACTGGCCGCCCTGGAGACCGTGTTCGACGATGCGAGCGCCACGCTGGAAATCCGGCGCAACGGTCGGCAGATCGCCCGCGGCGAGCTGACCAGCCGGACCGGCTGCACGGTGATCGAGCAGTTCTTCGCCGCCTATGCCAAGGGCGAGCTGCGCGGCGCACCGAAGGTGGTGGATCTGGGCCGGCGCGGCTACACCGACGTGGACGCGCCATTCCTGTCGATCATCAACCTGGCCTCGGTCCGCGACCTGGAGCGGGTGGTCGGCAAACCGGTCGATTCGATGCGGTTCCGTGGCAACCTTCTGGTGGACGGGCTGGAGCCCTGGGCCGAGATGGGCTGGGTCGGCAGGAGCCTGACCCTGGGCGGGGCGACGGTGCGGGTGGAGGAGATCACCGGACGCTGTGCGGCGACCAACGCCAATCCGGCCACCGGCCAGCGCGACCTCACCATTCCCCACGACCTGCAGCGCGGCTTCGGCCATACCCAGTGCGGGATCTACGTCCGCGTCACAGCAGGCGGCCGGGTTGCCGTCGGCGATGCGCTGAGCGTGGGCTGAGCGCTACGCGATGTCGGGCTTAAGCGGCTTGGTCCTGACTTGCGTCAGGACGACAGGCTAATTCTCTTAAGCCCCCTCCCCGTCGTCCTGACGAAAGTCAGGGCCAAGCCGCGAACGTTCGGGATAACCATGACGAAGGCCTGAAACCGCCCCGAAAAGAAGAAGGCCCGGTCACGGGACCGGGCCTTTCTTGTGCGGTGTGGGAGCCATCAGCTCGCGGCGGCGGCGCCGTCGTCGTCGCTGTTGGCCGCCTGCTCGGCGCTGGCGGTGCGGCGGCGGCGGCGCGGGCGCGGCTGCTCCTCCTCGCCGGACGCGTCGGCGGCCGGGGCATCGTCCGAGGCCTTGCTGCTGGCGACGCGCAGGGTGCGGCGGATGCCGTCCTCCTCGACCGCCGGAGCGGCATCGTCGGACGCGGCGGCGGCAGCCCGACGCGGACGGCCGCGCGGACGGCGTGCCGGAGCGGCCTCCTCCTCGGCCTGCGGCTGAGCCTGCTGGGCCGGCTCGGCCGCGGCAGCCTCGTCAGCACGGCTCTCGGTGCGGGTCTCGGCGCGGCCCTCGTTGCGGTCCGACCCGGACGGCTGATCGTCGGAGGTCCGGCGCTCGGCGCGGCGGTTGTCGCGCTGGTCGCCGCCCCGGTTGCCGTCGCCGTCATTCGACCGGTTGCCGTCCTGGGAGCGGTTGCCGCCCCCATTGTTACCGCCGTTGTTGCCGCTCTGGCCGTTGGTGCCGCCGGCGCGGTAGTCGTCGCCGTCGTCCTCGTCGTCGTTCCAGTCGCGCGGGCCGCCGTTCGGCTGCTGGCCCTGGCCGCGGTTCTGCCGCTCGGCGTCGTTCTCGGCGAAGGCGCTGACGATCCGGTAGTAGTGATCGGCGTGCTGGAAGTAGCTCTCCGCGAGCACCCGGTCGCCGGACGCGGTGGCGTCCCGGCCGAGCGCCAGATACTTCTCGTAGACCTGATTGGCGTTGCCGCGGATGCGGACGTCGGGCCCGTTACTGTCGAAGGTCTGGTTGCGGTTCGGCGTGTTCGGGCGGCGGTTACCCCGTCCGCGACCACGCTTCTGGTGTGGGCCTTGTCTCATGCCAACCACATTTCCTGTTGTTTCGAAGCGGACCCCGTGTCCGGTTCGCAGGCCACCTGTTCAAACAAATCGGCCAGTGTCCCCTCGGGCACCGGGCGGACCGCGCTCTGCGATCTCTATGTTGAGTGTGGCTTCGGCATAGGCCAAATAAGCCCCTTGCCTGATCTGCACACTATCGCGCTTCCCCATGAATTCCAAGCCGTTTTCCGACTGCTAGGGGGCAACTGAACGGGTGTCATTCCATTTGAGAACCAGTGTTCTGTCGATCCCGGCGAGATCGGCTCTCCGCGCGGTTTCGCGCAACCCGACAGACGCCATGATCGCGGCCACGGCGTCGCCCTGGCCGATCCCCAGCTCCAGGATCGCCACCCCGTCCGGCGCCAGGGTCCGGCTCAGCACCGGCGCCAGCGCGCGATAGGCGTCGAGGCCGTCCGCCCCGGCCGCCAGCGCGCCGATCGGGTCGTGACCGCGCACCTCCTCCGCCAGGCTCGCCACCTCGTCCTCGGCGATATAGGGCGGGTTGGACAGGATCAGCTCGAAGCGGTCCTCCCCCACCGTGTCCCAGTCCTGACAACGGATCTCCGTCCGGTCGGCAAGGCCGGTATCGGCGGCATTGCGCCGGGCCACCTCGGCGGCCGCCGGCGAGCGGTCGAGGCCGAGGCCGGTGGCATCCGCAAACTCCGACAGAACTGCCAGCAGCAGGCATCCGGTCCCGGTGCCCAGGTCGAGAATCCGGCGCGGCGGCGCCCGGTCGGCGAAGGCTTCCAGGGCAGCCTCCACCAGGGTCTCGCTGTCCGGGCGCGGGTCCAGCGTGTCGGCGGTCACCGTGAGGTCCAGGGTCCAGAAGGCGCGGCGGCCGATGATCTTGCTGACCGGCTCGCGGGCGATGCGCCGGGCGACCAGCGCCCGGAACCGCTCCAGCGCCGCCGTCTCCAGCGGTTCCTCCTCGTGTGGCCAGACCGCGCGGCCGAGTACGTGGCCGAGCAGCAGGCGGGCGTCGAGCCGCCCGCCCTCGATCCCGGCCCGGGCGAGGTCAGCCGCCGCCGCCTTCAGCGCGTCGCGGATACCGGTCACCGTCGGCCCGTCAGGTCAGCGTCGCCAGACGCTCGGCCTCGTCCTCGGCGATCAGCGCGTCGAGCACCTCGTCCAGCGCCTCGCCGGTGACCACCCGGTCCAGCTTGTAGAGGGTCAGGTTGATGCGGTGGTCCGTCACCCGGCCTTGCGGGAAGTTGTAGGTACGGATGCGCTCCGAGCGGTCGCCGGAGCCGACCTGGCTCTTGCGGTCCGCCGCCCGCGCCTCGTCGGCGGCCTGGCGCTGCAGGTCGTAGAGCCGGGCGCGCAGAATGCGCATGGCCTTGGCCCGGTTCTTGTGCTGCGACTTCTCGTCCTGCTGGGTGACGACGACGCCGGTAGGGATATGGGTGATGCGCACCGCGCTGTCGGTGGTGTTGACGTGCTGGCCGCCGGCCCCGCTGGACCGGTAGACGTCGACCCGCAGGTCCTTGTCCTCGATATGGATGTCGACCTCCTCGGCTTCCGGCAGCACGGCGACCGTCGCGGCGGAGGTGTGGATGCGGCCCTGACTCTCGGTGACCGGCACCCGCTGCACCCGGTGCACGCCGCTCTCGAACTTCAGCCGGGCATAGACCCCGCGCCCGGTGATGGACGCGACCGCCTCCTTGTAGCCGCCCAGCTCGTTCTCGGAGACCTCCATGACCTCGAAGCGCCAGCCGCGGTTCTGGGCATAGCGCTGGTACATGGCGAAGAGGTCGGCGGCGAACAGGGCCGCCTCGTCGCCGCCGGTGCCGGCGCGCACTTCCAGGATGACGTTCTTCTCGTCAGCCTCGTCCTTCGGCAGCAGCAGGATCTGCACCTCGCGCTCCAGGTCGGGCAGGCGGGACTCGATCTCCTCGACCTCGGCCTCTGCCAGCTCCTTCATGTCGGCATCGCCGCCATCGGCCAGCGCCCGGGCGTCGGCGAGTTCGGCCCGGGTGCGCTTCAGCTCCTCGACCTTGGCCACCACGGGAGCGAGTTCCGACAGTTCGCGCGACATCTTCTGGAACGCGCTGGAATCCAGCTTCTCCGGGCTGGACATCAGGGCTTCCAGTTCCTTCGCGCGATCGACCACCCGGTCGAGGGTCGCCTCAAGGCTCACGTCTCGTCTCCTCCCTGCGGGTCCGGCATGTCGAACAGCCGGAACACCAGATCCTTCGTCTGCCGGTCGAGCCGGCCCTGTTCCGCCAGGTCGCGCAGCAGCACCGACGGCGCGTGGGCCAGCCGAGCGGCGATGCGCCGGGCGAGGTCGTCATCCGCCCCGGCCACCTCGGCCACCATCGCCTCGACATGGCCGCGCAGGGCGGCGATGTCCGGCGCGGCGTCCCGTCCCGAGCGGTCCCGGCTGAAGGCGGCGACCGCCTCCTCCACCATCCGCTCGGCCCGGGCGGCCTCGCCGGCCCGGTCGGCCATGCCGGCCCGGGTGATCGCCTCCAGATCGCCGACGTCGTAGACGAAGGCCTCGTCGAGACGGTGGACCGCAGGCTCTACATCGCCGGGCACCGACAGGTCGAGCAGGAAGAAGGGCCGGCGCCGGCGCCGGCGCAGGGCCGCCTCGATCATCTCCGCCGTGATCAGGTAGCGCCCCTCGCCCAGGGTGGTCACCACGACGTCGGCCCGGTCCAGCGCCGGACCGAGCCGGTCCAGTCCGCCGTGATGCGCCTCCAGCTCGCGCGCCGCCAGGGCGGCGCGGCGCTCGAAGCGGTCGAGCACCTCCATCCCCTCCATGCCGGCCGCCGCCATGTGCTCGGCGATCAGCAGGCCGAGCTCGCCGGTGCCGGCCAGCAGGCCGGTGCGGCCGTTCAGGTCGCCGAACAGGTCGCGCACCCGGGCCACGGCGGCGGCGGCGAGCGACACCGGGCCTTCGCCGATCCGGGTCTCGCTGCGCACCCGCTTGGCCACCGCATAGGCGGCCCGCATGGTGTCTTCCAGCACCGGGCCGGTGCCACCCAGGTCGCGGCACAGCCGGTGGGCGGCGCGGACCTGGCCCAGCACCTGCGGCTCGCCGACCACCTGGCTGTCGAGGGAGCAGGCGACCCGGAACACGTGACGCACCGCCTCGTCGCTGGCGTGGGCATAGAGCAGCGGGCGCAGCACGGCGCCGTCGAGATCGACCGGACGGCCCAGTTCGGCGGCGACGGTCTCCGGCGAGGTCTGCGGATCTCGGAACCGGCCGATCACCTCGACCCGGTTGCAGGTCGACAGCACCAGCGCCTCCTGCGCGCCGTGGGCCTTCAGCGCATCGAGCATGGCCGGCATCTCGGAATCGTCGACGAACAGCCGCTCGCGCACCCCGTCGGGGCAGGACCGGTGATCGACGCCGATCACCTGGAGCGGCGGGGGAGCGGCAGGCATGGCGCGGCCCTAAAGCGTGGCGGCCCGCGCCTCGTCGGTCCGGTCGAGTCCGCGCTCCAGAATACGTCGTGCCAAATCCAGGCTCCTCCGGCGGGCGGGTGTCCCGCCCCATCTGCGGTCCGGAAGGCTGTCCGGGCCGGTCTGCGTCCGTCGTCTACTCGGCGGCGACGCCGGGCTTCGCGGCGGCCTGTTCGGCCTCGATCTCCGCCGCCTTCTTCTCGATCAGCTCGACCATGTGGTCGACCACGTCCTTGCTCTTCAGGCGGTGGTCCGGCTGGCCGGCGATATAGACCATATGGGTGCCGTTGCCGCCGCCGGTAATGCCGATATCGGTCTCGCGCGCCTCGCCCGGGCCGTTCACCACGCAGCCGATCACCGAGACGGTCATCGGCGTGGTGATATGGGCCAGCCGCTCCTCCAGAACCCGCACGTTCTCGATCACGTCGAACTGCTGCCGCGCGCAGGACGGGCAGGAGATCACGTTGACTCCGCGGTGGCGCAGGTTCAGCGACTTCAGGATGTCGAAGCCGACCTTCACCTCCTCTTCCGGCGGAGCCGAGAGGGAGACGCGGATGGTGTCGCCGATGCCGCTCCACAGCAGCATGCCGAGCCCGATCGACGACTTCACCGTGCCGATGCGCTGGGCACCGGCCTCGGTCACGCCGAGATGCAACGGGTAGTCGCAGGCCTCCGCCAGGCCCTGATAGGCGGCGGTGGCGAGGAAGACATCGGAGGCCTTCACGCTGATCTTGAAGTCGCGGAAATCGTTGTCCTCGAGAATCTTCGCGTGGTCGAGCGCGCTCTCCACCATCGCCTCGGGACAGGGCTCGCCGTACTTCTCCAGCAGGTGCTTCTCCAGGCTGCCGGCATTGACGCCGATGCGCATGGAGCAGCCGTGGTCCTTGGCCGCCTGCACCACCTCGCGCACCCGCGCGGCCGAGCCGATATTGCCCGGATTGATGCGCAGGCAGGCGGCACCGCTCTCCGCCGCCTCGATGGCCCGTTTGTAGTGGAAATGGATGTCGGCGACGATCGGCACGCTCACCTGGGCGGTGATCTGCCTCAGCGCCTTGGCGGAATCCTCGTCCGGACAGCTCACCCGCACGATGTCGGCGCCGGCGGCCTCGCAGCGCTGGATCTGCGCCACGGTCGCCTGGACGTCGGCGGTCAGGGTGTTGGTCATGGTCTGGACGGTGATCGGCGCCCCGTCGCCCACCGGTACGGATCCCACATAGACGCGGCGGGATGGACGCCGGTGGATGTCGCGGTAGGGTCGGACACTCATGGTGGCCTCGGCTGTCGGTGCAGTGGGGGGTCTGCTTCGCGCGCCCCTTATAGACGATCACCGGTCGCCAAGAAAGCCGGGCGCGGCCGATAGCCGCCCTCCGCGTCCGGCCGACGCTTCCGCGCGCCGCCGTCGACCGGCGGATCCGGCTGCCGAGGCTAGTTGCGGCCGGCGATCGCGGTGCCCGCCGCCAGGCGGGTGGGGTCCAGGGCGATGTTGCGCACCACCTCGCCGAACGTTCCCAGGCTCGGCGCCGGGGTTCCGTCGACCACAATTTCGAGCGCGCCGGCATTGCCGGTCGCCAGGGTCAGACCGGGACGGTCGGGCACCCGGTAGACGTCGCCGTTGCGCAGCACCCGCGTGAACAGGGTCGTGCCGTCCCGCGCCCGGATCTGCACCCAGCTCTCGCCGGTCGCGCGGACCACGACCCGCTCGATCGGGGCGGGAACCGGATTGCCGCTCGCTCCGGGCACGGCGGCCTCGGACGCGCCGATCAGACCGCTGAGCCGCGGCGCGCTGGGCACGGGACCGGAGGACGGAGAGGTTGTCTCCGCCGTCGCCAGGGGTTGGGTCGCCGCCAGGGCCTGGGTCGGCTCCGGCGCCGCGGACGCCAGGGCGGTCGTGGTCGGCTCCGGATCGGCGGCCGGGACGTCCTCGGCCGTATCGGCCGGCGCGGCCGCGGGGGCCGGGGCCTCGGTGACCGTCACCGGCGCGACCGGGGCCGGGCTGGCGGGCGGCGCGTCGGTCGTCGGTCGGGTGATGGCCGAGGCCGGGGCCGGCGCGGATCGCACGCTATCGGCCGCCGGTGCGGTAGCCGCCGGTGTGTTGGCCCCCTGCCGAACGCCCGACTGGGAAGCGACTTGGGAGGCCACCCCGGGCCCCGTGATCGGTGCCAGCGCGACGGCGGGCGCCTCGCCGCTGCTCGACCGGGCCGTCACCGGCACGCTGGTCGGATTGGCGGCGGAATAGGTGGTGTCAGGCGCCACGGAGGCCGGGGTCTGGGGCGCGGTCGTCGACGAGACCGCCGTCGCCGGATCGGTTGCATCCGCGGCGGCATCCGTCGGCGCCGGGGCGGCGGGGCCCGCCACCGTCGTCGGCGGATTCTGCCCCTCGATCAGCGCGGCGAGCCGCTCCGGCACGTCCGGCACCATGTCGTGGACCGACATGCCGCGCTCGGACAGCCAGTACCAGCCGCCATAGGCGAGGCCGGCGAGCAGTACCGAGGCGAACATCAGCCCGACGCCGGGAACGCGCCCTTCCGGCGCCGGTGACGGGAAGACGAGCTGGGTGCGATGGTCGAGGCCGGCGGCCTCGTGCTTGAAGCGGGTGACCGCGCGCTCGACGTCGAGGCCGAGGAAGGCGGCATAGGTGCGCACATAGCCGATGGCGTAGGTCTTGCCCGGCAGCACGTCCGGCCGGCCCTCCTCGAGGGCGGCGAGGAATTCCTTGCGGATGCGGAGCTGGGCGGCGACGTCGGCGATCTCCAGACCGGCCGTCTCGCGCGCCTGCTTCAGCTCCTGCCCGATGGTCGGGTCCGACCCGGAGTCTCGATAGAGCATCGCGTCTCCCTCCTTGGCGGACGACCGTCCCGCGGACCGCCCCCCCTTGAGACCGGACACCGAACGGCCGCTCGCGCCGTCCTTGGTTCGGGATCCGGCTTCGTTCGCGGCCTCACGGGTCCGGGCCCGCCCGGCTTGTGTCAGCGACTCGATCTCGGTCAGCCGCAACTTTGTCCGTGCCGTCTTCAGCGTCATGGTCGCCTCGGCCAAGTAGCGGTATGGCAACTCCCGGCTCGCGTCTCCGCCCCCGCGCGAACCGCTCTCAATCCGCGGCGACGATACTTCAATGTTTGATGTAATTCAATTACCTATTCAGGACAGCCGCCTTCGCGTCTTAGAAAGGCGACGGAAAACCTCTGCCGAAATGCCGAGGTTTCACCGTTGGTCCGACAGGTAACTCTTCAAGTGATTTCGTAGAGAACCTGTCTTTTTTTTCATCGAATACAAAATAAAGTCGGATAACCGATTGATATTGGCGGAAAGTACCGCTTCCTTTACCGGACCGATCGAGACTGCGGACATCGACAGGGAGCGATAGCCGAGCGCCGCCAGGGCGAGCGCCTCGAGCGGTCGGCCCGCCATCTCGCCGCAGACGGAGACCTCGATCCCGGCCGCCTTGCCCGCCTCCACGATACGTCGCATGGCGTCGAGAAATAACACCGAAAGCGGGTCGTAGCGATTCGCCGTCCGCTCGCCGCCCCGGTCGGCGGCAAACAGGAACTGCAGCAGGTCGTTGCTGCCCACGGACAGGAAGTCGGCCTCCCGCGCCAACTCCTCGATCGCCAGCAGGGCGGACGGCACCTCGACCATCGCG
Organism: Candidatus Endolissoclinum sp.; assembly: GCA_965228445.1. Lineage (GTDB taxonomy): Bacteria > Pseudomonadota > Alphaproteobacteria > Thalassobaculales > Thalassobaculaceae > Thalassobaculum. Next base: position 2,569,779 of record OZ245813.1, read on the forward strand.
CCGACGGCGATCGAGCTCGGCATGGCGTCGGGCCGGGCGGCGGCGCGGGCGATCTCCAGATCGACGATGGCCCGGGCGGCGCGGAACTCGTCCACGGTGGCGACCATCGGCACCATGATCCGCACCGGCCGGCTCCCGGCGGCCTGGATCATCGCGCGGACCTGCTGGCGCAGGATCGCCGGCTGGTCGAGGCCGATGCGCAGCGCCCGCCAGCCCAGGGCCGGGTTCTCCTCCACCTCGTGGACGAAGGAATGCAGCCGCTTGTCGCCGCCGGCATCCAGCGTGCGGAAGGTGACCGCACGTTCGCCCGCGCTGTCGAGGATGCGGCGGTACAGCTCGGTCTGGGCATCCACGTCCGGGTATTCGCGGCGGACCAGGAACGGGATCTCGGTGCGGTACAGGCCGATCCCCTCCGCCCCGACCGCTTCTAGCTGGGTCACGTCGACCAGCAGCCCGGCATTCATCTGCAGCGACATCCGCACCCCGTCGCGGCTGACCGCCGGGGTGTCGCGCAGGGCGGCGTAGCGGGCGCGGGTCGCCTCGCGGACCGACAGGCTCTCGCGGAACTGGGAGCGAGCCTCGTCGCCGGGGCGGATCAGCACCTGGCCGTGGTCGCCGTCGACGATCAGCGGGTCGCCCGGATCGACCTCCTCGATCAGATGGGCCAGCCGGCCGACCACCGGGATATCCAGGGCGCGGGCGACGATGCCCACATGGGCGGTGGCCGACGCCTCCTCCAGCACCAGCCCCTTGAGCTGGGCGCCGGCATAGTCGAGCAGCTCGGCCGGCCCCATGGAGCGGGCGACCAGGATGAACGGCTCGTCCGGCCCGGCCGGTTCCGGCGTCGCCTCCCCGGCGGCCAGGCGGCGCAGCAGGCGCAGGGCCACGTCCTCGAAATCGGCCAGCCGCTCGCGCAGGTACTCGTCCTTCACCGCGGCCATGCGCGAGCGGGTGTCGTCGCGCACCTTCTGCACGGCTGCGGCCGCGGTCAGGCCGCTGTCGATGGCGTCGCGGATGCGGCCGATCCAGCCGGTATCGCGGGCGATCAGCCGATAGGTCTCCAGCACGTCGCGATGTTCGCCGGCCGCCGACAGGGCTTCCGACTCCATCACCCGGTCGAGAGATTCGTGCATGTCGGCCAGCGCGGCCCGCAGCAGTTCGTGCTCGACCGAGGAATCCTCGGCGACCACCCCGCCGATCACCACCCGCGGCTGGTGCAGCCGGGCGTTGCCGATCGCCACGCCGTCATGGATGCGGATGCCGTGGATCACCAGCGGCCCGCGGTCCCGGTTCGGGTCGCCGCCGGGCAGGCTCATGGTCGTCAGCACCTCGGCCAGGACCATCGCCAGGGTCTCCAGCGACTCCACCTCCTCCTCGTCCAGCTCGCGCATGGACACGTGCTGCACGACGAGGACGCCGAGCACCCGGTCGGAGCGGCGGATCGGCACGCCGGCGAAGGACTGGAACGCCTCCTCCCCGGTCTCCGGGCGGTAGGCGAACTTGGGATGCTTCTGCGCCTCGGCCAGGGTCAGCGGCAGGCGGGTCTCGGCGATATGGCCGACCAGACCCTCGCCCGGCTGGAAGAACAGCCGGTGGACCGCCTGCGGGTTCAGACCCTGGGTGGCGCAGAGTTCCAGCACCCGGCCCGGGCGCTGGACGTAGATCGAGCAGACCTCGGCCCCCAGCTCGTGGGCGATCACCTGGACGGTGCTGTCGAGGCGCTGCTGCGGCGTGCCGACCCCCGCCATGACGTCGCGCAGACGGCGCAGCATCTCGCGGGGACCACCCCCCGGTCCGGTTTCACGGGCTCCGGTGGGTGCGTTCATGACACTTAGCCGTCACCGTCGGCGTCGAGGCCGTAGGCGGTGTGGAGCGCGCGCACGGCGAGCTCGGTGTAGTCGGAGCCGATCAGCACGCTGACCTTGATCTCCGAGGTCGAGATGACCTGGATGTTGATGCCCTTGGCGGCGAGCGTCTGGAACATGGTCTTGGCGACGCCCGGCTGGCTGCGCATGCCGACGCCGACGACCGAGATCTTACACACGCTCGGATCGGAGACGATCTCCGAATACCCGAGCTCGCCCTTCAGGCCGTCCAGCACCTGGTGGGCGCGGTCGAGATCGGTCGAGCCGACGGTGAAGGTGAGATCGGTGGACTTGCCGTCCTGGCTGACGTTCTGGACGATCATGTCGACATTGACCGCGCTGTCGGCCAGCGACCCGAAGATGGCGCCCGCCACGCCCGGACGGTCCGGCACGCCGACCAGCGTGACCTTCGCTTCATCGGGGCTGTAGGCGATACCGGTGACGACTTGCTGCTCCACGATTTCTCCCTCGTCGACGACCATCGTGCCGGGCTTGTCCTCGAAGCTGGAGAGGACCTGCACGCGCACGCCGTGCTGCATGGCCATGGCGACCGACCGGGTCTGGAGGACCTTGGCCCCCTGGGAGGCCAGTTCCAGCATCTCCTCATAGGTGATGCGGTCGATCTTGCGCGCCTTGGCGGTGATTCGCGGATCGGTCGTGTAGACCCCGTCCACGTCCGTATATATGTCGCACCGGTCGGCGTCCAAGGCGGCGGCCAGCGCCACCGCCGAGGTGTCCGATCCGCCACGCCCCAGCGTGGTGATGCGGTTGTCCGGGCCGATGCCCTGGAAGCCGGCGACCACGGCGACCTGGCCCTGCGCGAAGCGCTCGCGCATGACGGTCGTGTCGATCTCGCCGATGCGGGCCTTGCCGTGGATGCCGTCGGTATGGAACGGGATCTGCCAGCCGAGCCAGGAGCGTGCGTTCACGCCGAGATCCTGCAGCGCCAGCGCCAGCAGCCCGACGGTCACCTGCTCGCCCGACGCGACGACCACGTCGTATTCGCGGGCGTCGTGCAGGCGCGCGATCTCGTTGGTCCAGGCGACGAGCTGGTTGGTCGTGCCCGACATGGCCGAGACCACCACCGCAACCTCGTTGCCGGCATCGACCTCGGCTTTGACGCGGCGCGCCACGTTCTTGATCCGATCCGTATTGCCGACGGAGGTCCCGCCGAACTTCATCACGATGCGCGCCATCGTCTGTCCGCTCCGAGTCGTCTGGATGCCCTGTGTGTTCAGGGTGCCCTGCCCGATGCGCCTTTCGGTCGCAAAGCCTTGCCGGACAAGGGCGGGGCTATCCATAGTATGGGGACTCCCAAGGAGCAAGCGGCAGGACCGCTTATTAAGGTGAGGAGTCTATCATGCTGAGGTCTCTGTTGCGCCGGGCGGCGGACGCACGGGCCGAACGGGCGCCCGAACCGGCCCCGCGCGCCGCCAAGAGCGGCACCGTGGACCGGGCCGATATCGACCGTTTCGCGCAGCTTGCCGAGCGCTGGTGGGACCCGGACGGGCCGCATGGGCCGCTGCACCGCTTCGTGCCGGTGCGCATGCAGGTGATCCGCGACGCCCTCGCCCCGCTGGCGAAGAACCCCCGGGGCCGGCGGGTGCTGGCCGGGCTCAGGGTGCTGGATATCGGCTGCGGCGGCGGTCTGCTGTCCGAGCCGATGACCCGACTCGGCGCCACCGTGACCGGCGTCGATGCGGATGCCGCGGGGATCGCCGCGGCCATCGCCCATGCCGGCGAGATGGGGCTGGAGATCGACTACCGCGCCGGCGCGGCCGAGGATCTCGCCGCCGACGGACTGCGGTTCGACGCGGTCGTGGCGAGCGAGGTGGTCGAGCACGTGGCCGACAAGCCGGCCTTCGTGGCGGCGCTTGCCGCGCTGCTGAAGCCGGGCGGGGTGCTGGTGCTGACCACGATCAACCGCACCGCCCGCTCCCGCGCCCAGGCGATCGTGGCGGCGGAATACATCCTGCGCTGGGTCCCGCGGGGTACCCACGACTGGACCCAGTTCCCGACCCCGGCCGAGCTCAGCACGCTGCTGGAAGAGGCCGGGTTCGCGGCGGACCCGGCGCTGGGGATGGTGTTCGACCCGATCGACGGGACGTTCGCCCTGTCGGCGGACGCCCGGGTGAACTACGCCCTGGTGGCGCGGAAGCTGTAAGCACCCACCATGCTGCCTGCGGAGATGTCTCGGTCCCGGGCCGTCTCCGGATCAGGTCCGGAGCCGCCCGGGATGACGGGCACGGGGTTGGTGTGGCCGGCCCTTCGACACGCCCCCCTCGGGCGCTGCTTAGGGGCGAGGTCCAATCAAACCCATCCCCGTCATCCTGACGCATGTCAGGATCAACGCCCGGACGCCCGTGCACCGCAGATCCTGACCTGCGTCAGGATGACAGGAGAAGACTGAGCCAGCCGCCCCGGTCCGGGGCGTGTCGAAGGGCGCCGCTACTCGTAACTCCGCTTGTCGTCGATCACCTTGCCGTCGTTCGGCAGGCTGCCCGGCGCGACCATCTCCACGCCGCCGCGCATCTTGGTCACCGCCTGCAGGCTCTCGGCGATCGCGACGCGCAGGGCCTCGCCGGTGCCGGAGACCTCCACCGACAGGGTCATCGCATCCACCCCCTTCTCGCCGGTGACGGTCAGCCGGGCGCGGGCCACCTCCTTGTGGCGGGCGGCGATGGCGGCGACCTGGGCGGGGTGGACGAACATGCCCTTCACCTTGGTGGTCTGATCGGCCCGGCCCATCCAGCCCTTGATCCGCAGGTTGGTGCGCCCGCAGGGGCTCGGGCCCGCCAGCACCGCCGACAGGTCGCCGGTGGCGAAGCGCACCAGCGGGTAGTCCGGGTTCAGCACCGTGACCACCACCTCGCCGACCTCGCCGTCGGGCACCGGGTCGCCGGTGCCGGGGCGCACGATCTCCACGATCGCGCCCTCGTCGGCGATCATCCCCTCGCGCGCCGGACTCTCATAGGCGATCAGGCCGAGATCGGCGGTGGCATAGGCCTGCATGCAGCTCACCCCGAGCGCCTCGATCTCGGCGCGCAGGCTCGGCGGCAGGGCACCGCCGGAGACCAGCGACTTGGTCAGGGAGGAGACGTCCTTGCCGGCCTCCGCCCCCTTCTCCAGCAGGGTCTTCAGGAAGGCGGGCGTGCCGAAATAGGCGACCGGCTTCAGCGCGGCGATGGCGTCGAGCTGCTGCTCAGTATTGCCGACGCCGCCGGGGATCACCGGACAGCCCAGCGCCTCGGCCGCCGACTGGCCGATCCAGCCGCCGGGGGTGAGGTGATAGGCGAAGGTGTTGATCACCAGGTCGCCGCGCCGGAAGCCGGCGGCGAACAGGGCGCGGGCGAAGCGGTAGTAGTCCGCCGCATGCCCCTCCGGCTCGAAGATCGGGCCGGGCGAGATCAGCACCCGCGCCAGATCGGACAGCGGCGTGGCGTTCAGCCCGCCGAAGGGCGGCATCTTGCTCTGCATCGCCATCAGGTCGGACTTGCGCAGCACCGGCAGGGTCGCCAGGTCCGCCCGGCTGCGCACCGCGTTGGCGTCGACATCGGCCAGCGCGCGGGCGAAATAGGCGGTGTTGGTCTTGGCGTGGGCGATCTGCGCCGGCAGGCACTGCGCCAGCGCCGCGGCCCGTTCGTCGGCGCTGCGGGTCTCCAGCGCGTCGTAATGGTCGGCCATGGGTCCTCCGAGGGTCCGGCTTGAGGTCAGCCGATCCAGCGCTTGCGGCGGCGGTAGTGCTTGACGTCGCGGAAGCTCTTGCGGCCCTCGCCGCCGAGCCCGAGGTAGAACTCCTTGACGTCCTCGTTGTTGCGGAGCTGCTCGGCCTCGCCTTCCATGACGACCCGGCCGCTCTCCAGGATGTAGCCGAACTTGGCGTAGCGCAGGGCGATGTTGGTGTTCTGCTCGGCCAGCAGGATGGTCACCCCCTCCTGCTCGTTGATCTGCTTCACGATCTCGAAGATCTGTTCCACGAGCTGCGGGGCGAGACCCATCGACGGCTCGTCCAGCAGGATCATCTTCGGCCGGCTCATCAGGGCGCGGCCGATCGCCACCATCTGCTGTTCGCCGCCGGAGGTGTAGCCGGCCTGGCTGGTGCGCCGCTCGCGCAGGCGCGGGAAGTAATTGTAGACCATCTCCAGGTCGCGCTGGATGCCTTGGCGGTCGTTGCCCCGGGTGAAGGCCCCGGTCAGCAGGTTCTCCTCCACCGTCAGGTGCTCGAAGCAGTGCCGGCCCTCCATCACCTGGATGCAGCCGCGCTTCACCAGGTCGTTCGGGCTGGAGGCCTGCACGGCGACGCCGTCGAATTCGATGCTGCCCTTGGTGACCTCGCCGCGCTCGGTGCCGAGCAGGTTGGAGATCGCCTTCAGGGTGGTGGTCTTGCCGGCGCCGTTGGCGCCCAGGATGGCAACGATGCCGCCCTTGGGCACCTCCAGCGAGATGCCGCGCAGCACCAGGATCACGTGGTCGTAGATGACCTCGATGTTGTTGACCTTGAGCAGCGGCTGCGCCGCGCCGGGGGCCTCGGAAACTACGCTCATCGCAAATCGTCCCGGTTCTGGAGCCTGGGAGAGGCGCCGGATGCCCCGGCGCCTCCCGGATCGTGTCGGTCGCGGCCGCTTACGAGCAGCTGCGCGGGGTGATGTTGTTCTCCTTGGCGTACTGCTCGGCGTCCTGATCGATCAGCGGCCGGGTCAGGGCGGTGTCTGCCTTGATCCAGTCGGTCTTGATCTCCCACTCCTTGCCGTTCCACTGCTGGATCTTGATCGCCGGATCCTGACCCTCGTGGTTGTCGCAGGTGATGGTCACCGGCGGCATCAGCCCGGTCATGCCGAGTTCCTCGATCCGCTCGGCGGTGACGTTCAGGTTCTCCATGCCCCAGCGCATCTCCTCGCCGGTGATCACCCGGTTGCCGTACTGCGCCTGGGCGGTGCGGATCGACTCGACCACATAGGCCGCCGCCGCCATGCCGCGCGAGTACAGCACGCCGCCGATCTCCTCGCGGTTCCAGGACCCCTTGCCCGCGTCGTAGAGGGCGTTGATGTCCTGGTAGACCTTGAAGTCGGTCCCCACGCCGTTGAAGGTCGCGCCCTTGTAGCCGACGGCGCCGTCACCGGCCGGAATGACGTCCGGCTCGGCCGCCGCCCACCAGTTGCCGATGAACTTCTCCATCGGATACTTCACGTTCGCCGCCTCGTTGATGGCGGTCGAGTTCATCGCCCCCCAGCCCCACATGATCATGTAGGCCGGACGGGCGCGGCGGACCTGCAGCCAGATCGACTTCTGCTCGGTCATCGCCGCCGGCGGGACCGGGTACTTGTCGTAGGTGAAGCCGTATTTCTCGGCCAAGATGTCCAGGGTCGGGATCGGCTCCTTGCCGTAGGGGTGGTCGAGGTAGATGAAGCCGAGATTCTGCCCCTTCAGCTTCTCGTACCCGCCCTCCTGGTCGGCGATGTACTTGATCACCGCCGTCATCTGGTTCCAGTAGGTCGAGGGGAAGTTGAAGACGTAGGGGAAGACCCGGCCGTCGGCCGCCGAGGTGCGGCCGTAGCCCATCGACAGCAGCGGGATCTTGTCGGCCGTCGCCTTCTCGATCAGGGCGTAGGTGATGCCGGTCGACCACGGGTTGATGACCGTGGCGCCGCCATACTGGTTCTTCACCCGGTCGTAGCATTCCACGCCGCGGTCGGTCTTGTAGCCGGTCTCGCACTCCTCGTAGATGATCTCGACGCCGTTGATGCCGCCGTCGCGGTGGTTGACCATCGCGAGATAGTCGGCGAAGCCGTGGGCGGTCGGGGTGCCGCTCGGCGCGTAGGGGCCGGTCTTGTAGACCAGGTTCGGGATGAACTGGCCCTCGGCCTGCGCGGCGCCGGCCAGCCCGAAGAGGCCGACCGCGGCGGCTGCCATGGTCATGGTCACTGAACGGAAGTTCATCTTCCTATGTCCTCCCTGTTGGCAAAGCGGTGCTTTGCTTCTGTTGGCGGCGGCCGGAGCGGTGTCTCCCGCCCTTCGTCGCCGCCGAAACGACACGTCCGCGCGTTTTCCCTACCAGTTGGCCTAGTACGGGAACGGCCACAGGCGCAGTTTCTCCTTCGTGATCGACCAGAGCCGGGCCAGGCCATGCGGCTCGACGATCAGAAAGAAGACGATGAGCGCACCGAACACCATGAACTCCAGATGGCTGATCAGTTCGGTGGGCACTTCCAGGCCGACCCAGCCGGGGGCGCTGTTCAGGAAGATCGGCAGCAGGAAGATGAAGAAGGCGCCCAGGAAGCATCCCAGGATGCTGCCGAGCCCGCCGATGATCACCATGAACAGCACCGAGAACGACCGGAAGATGTCGAAGGCGGTCGCCTCGACGGTGTTGATGTAGCAGAACGACCAGAGCACCCCGGCGACGCCGCAGTAGAACGAGCTGACGGCGAAGGCCGAGAGCTTGGTCGGCAGCGGCTTGATGCCGATCAGCTCGGCGGCGATGTCCATGTCGCGGATCGCCATCCAGGTCCGCCCGATCCGCCCGCGCACCAGGTTCGCGGCGATCAGGGCGAGGATCACGGTGAAGCCGAGAATGAACAGGTACCGCGCCTCGACCGAGGCCTCGGCCCCGGTGACCAGGTAGCCGAACATCTCGCGCGGCGGTGCCGTCGGCACGCCGGCGATCGAGTAGTTCACGAACCACGGCACCTTCTGGAACAGCCAGAGCAGGAAGAACTGCGCCGCCAGGGTAGTGACCGCCAGGTAGAAGCCCTTGATGCGCAGGCTCGGCAGGCCGAAGGCGACGCCGATCATGGCGGCGCAGATGCCGCCGAGGATCACCACCGCCCAGATCGGCATCCACGGGAAGGCCGTGGCGATCTTGTAGCCCATGAACGCGCCGGCGGCCATGAACGCGCCGGTGCCGAGGCTGAGCTGGCCGCAATATCCGAGCAGGATGTTCAGGCCGATCGTGGCGATCGCCATGATCAGGGTCGGGATCAGGATCGAGCCGAGCCAGTACTCGTTGCCGATGACCGGGATCACCGCGGCGGCGAACAGCACCACGGCGATCACGAAGATCCGGTCGAACGGGATGCGGAACAGGGCCTGGTCGGCCGCGTAGCTCGTCTTGTAGATGCCGGCTTCGCGATAGAACATCCTCAGACCCTCTCGATGATCTTGTCGCCGAACAGGCCCTGGGGCCGGTACAGCAGGAACAGCATCGCCACCACATAGGCGAACCATTCCTCGATGCCGCCGCCGATATACGGGCCGAGATAGATCTCGGCGACCTTCTCGCCGACGCCGATGATCAGCCCGCCGACGATGGCGCCGGGGACCGACGTGAAGCCGCCGAGGATCAGCACCGGCAGCGCCTTGAGCGCCAGGATCGACAGCGAGAACTGCACGCCGAGGCGCGAGCCCCAGATGATGCCGGCGACCAGGGCCACCAGCCCGGCCACCGCCCAGACGATGATCCAGATCTGGTTCAGCGGGATGCCCACCGAGAGCGCGGCCTGGTGGTCGTCGGCCACCGCCCGCAGGGCCCGGCCGATCCGGGTATAGGTGAAGAACAGGGCAAGCGCGGCGACCAGACCGCCGGCGATGATCGCCGCGGAGACGTCGAACTGCTGCACCATGATCGCGCCGTCCGGTCCGACGAACCACGCGCCGTCGGGAATGCCGACATTGAGCGGATGGACGTCGGCGCCCCAGAGCAGCTCGCCGAAGCCCTCCAGGAAGAATGCGATGCCGATCGTCGCCATGAACAGGATGATCGGCTCCTGGTTCACCAGGTAGCGCAGCACCAGCCGCTCCACCGCGAAGGCCCAGGCCACCATGATCGCCCCGGCCATCAGCAGGGCCAGCACCATCGGCACGCCCATCTCCAGGAAGCCGACGAAGCACAGGGCGGCGAACAGCACCATGAAGCCCTGGGCGAAGTTGAACACCCCGGATGCCTTGAAGATCAGCACGAAGCCGAGGGCGATGAGCGAATACATCGTGCCGGCGAACATCCCGTTCAGCACGACCTCGATGAAGAACCAGAACTCCAGCATGCCGTCTCCGCCCGTCAGTCGTCGTGGGGGACGCCGAGATAGGCGTCGATCACGTTCTGGTTTCGGCGCACCTCGTCCGGCGTGCCGTCGGCGATCTTGCGTCCGTAGTCGAGCACGACGACCCGGTCGGAGATGTCCATGACCACGCCCATGTCATGCTCGATCAGCACGATCGTGGTGCCGAACTCCTCGTTCACGTCGAGGATGAAGCGGGACATGTCCTGCTTCTCCTCCACGTTCATGCCGGCCATCGGCTCGTCGAGCAGCAGGATCTTCGGCTCCATCGCCAGCGCCCGGCCGAGCTCGACCCGCTTCTGCAGCCCGTAGGGCAGCCGGCCAACCGGCGTGCGGCGGATCGACTGGATCTCCAGGAAGTCGATGACGGTCTCCACGAAGGCGCGGTGCTCGATCTCCTCGCGCTGCGCCGGCCCCCAGTGCAACGCCTGCCAGAAGAACCCGCGGTTCATCTTCAGCACGCGCCCGGTCATCAGGTTGTCCAGGGTCGACATGCCGCGGAACAGGGCGATGTTCTGGAAGGTGCGGGCGATGCCGTTCGACGCCGCGAAATGCGGGTCCATGCCGGCCATGGTCTTGCCGTTGAAGGTGATCGAGCCCTTCTGCGGCTTGTAGAAGCCGTTGATGCAGTTGAGCATCGACGACTTGCCGGCGCCGTTCGGCCCGATGATCGCCCGGATCTCGCCCTTGCGGACCTCGAAGCTGACATCGTTGATCGCCTTCACGCCGCCGAAGCCGAGCTCGATATTCGCCAGCTTCAGCACGACCTCGCCAACCGCCCGGTCCGGCAGCTCCGCCTCGTCGGAGACCGTTTCCGGTTCGAACCCTTGCACTGCAGCCACGGTCAGCCCGCCTTTCTGAGGGTACCGGCCGAGGATGCCGCCTCGACCTGCATGATCTTCATGTCCGCCTGGACCCGGGTGCGCCGGCCGTCCTCGAACGTCACCTCGGTGTCGAGGCGCGCAGTGCCTGCATCGCCGTAGAGCGCGTCGATGAGCTGGCCGTAGCGCTCGCCGACGACGCCGCGGCGCACCTTGCGGGTGCGGGTCAGCTCGCCGTCATCGGCATCCAGTTCCTTGTAGAGCAGCAGGAAGCGGCGGATCCGCTGGTGCTCCGGCAGGCCGGCATTGACCCGCTCGACCTCGCCGCGGATCAGCTCGTAGATCCGCTCGTCCGCCGACAGGCCCGTGTATGAGGTGAAGCCGACCCGGTTCTTCTCGGCCCATTTGGAGACGGTGGAGAACCGCACGCAGATGATCGCGGTCAGGTACGGTTTGCCCGATCCAAGGATTACCGCCTCGCCCACATAGGGGGAGAACTTCAGCTTGTTCTCGATGTATTGCGGCGAGAACTTCACCCCGGCGGAGGTCTCGGCCATGTCCTTGACCCGGTCGATCACCGTCAACCGGCCCTTGGCGTCGAAATATCCGGCGTCCCCGGTATGCATCCAGCCGTCACGCAGGTCGGCGGCGGTCGCTTCCGGGTTCTTGTAGTAGCCGATGAACATGTTCGGATGGCGGGTCACGATCTCGCCCACACCCTCCGGGTCGGGGTTCTCGATCTTCACCTCGCAGCCGTCGAAGGGCGGGCCGACGGTGTCGACGTCGAGCTCCTTGCCGTCCTGCAGGGTGTAGGCCCCGAGGGTCTCGGTCTGGCCGTAGAGCTGTTTCAGCGGGATGCCCATGGCCAGGAACAGCTTGAAGGTGTCCGGCCCCATCGCCGCGCCGCCGGTCGCCGCCGAGGTGACGTTGGCGAAGCCGAGCCGGTCACGCAGGGCGCCCATCACCATCAGGTTGGCGAGCGTGGAGTGCCGGCCGTGCTCGACCGCCTCGACCGCGATCTTAAGGCCCTTATCGAACAGCCACTGGTTCAGGGACGAGGCGTCCATCATCCGGGCCCGCATGTCGGCGGCGATCTGCTCCAGCACCCGGGGGGCCAGCAGCAGGAAGGTCGGCCCGATCTCCCGCAGGTCGGCGAAGCTGGTCTCCTCGCTCTCCGGGAAGTTCACCTTCATGCGCGACACCAGGCCGAAGCCGAAGACGTAGACCTGCTCCATGATCCAGGGCAGCGGCAGCACCGAGACGTATTCGTCGTGCGGCCCCTTCGGATCGGCGGCGAGATAGGTGTGGATGTGCCGCACGAACCGCCCGTGGGTCAGCATCGCCAGCTTCGGGTTCGAGGTGGTGCCCGAGGTGGTGCACAGGATCGCCACGTCGTCCGCCTTGGTCGCGGCGACCATGGCGTCGAAGCCCCCCGGCGCCGTGCGGTCGGCCTCGGCCCCGTCGGCGATCAGCGTGTCGAGATAGACCAGCCGCGGGTCGGAGCGCTTGCGCATGCCGCGATCGTCGGCATAGACGACATGCTTGAGGGTCGGCAGCCGGTCGCCCAACGCCAGCACCTTGTCCACCTGTTCCTGATCCTCGGCATAGACCAGGGCGACCTCGGCGTATTCGGCCAGGTAGCCGACCTCCTCCTCCAGCGCGTCGCGGTAGATGCCCATGGTCATCGCGCCCGCCGCATGCGCCGCGATCTCGAAGGCGGTCCAGTCGCTGTCATTGTCGCCGATCATCGCGACCACGTCGCCGCGCGCGACCCCCAGCTCGCGGATCCCCAGGGCGATGTGCTTCACCTTGGCGCCGTATTCGGCCCAGCTGGACTCGTGCCAGATCCCCAGATCCTTTTCGCGCACCGCGATGTCGGAGCCGTGATGGTCGACGTTGTACTGCAGCAGTTTGGGGAGCGTGTCGTAGACCGCCGGATCGGGATAAGACATCTGCCCTTCGTCCTCCACGTCACACGCAGGGACAAGCGGCCTGTCGCTCCGCCGGCACGACTCCCTCCTCGGCAGCCGCAAGCGGACGCGTTCCCGTTTCCATCCCTGACCTTGCCCCGCCCTTTCGTCCTCCGCTTTGCGCGGATGGCCGGATCGGTGGCTTTATTTTTCTGACCCGCCGAAGCAGGGTCCTGATTTGGATACGCGAATTCCTGTTTCCCCGCAAGACACAAGCCATTGCCAAATCCGCACTAGACAACCCTTGCTGCGCTGCAACAACGACGGCATCTCCAGGAATGGTAAGCATGAGCGAACAGACTCCCGTCCGCATCGACGGCCCCGCACCGGAAATTGTGTTTCTGCACGAAGGACTGGGGGCGGCGACCATGTGGCGCGGGTTTCCCGATGCCCTCTGCGCCGCCCTCGGACGCGGCGGAATAGTCCCCGACCGGCGCGGTCACGGCACCGCCGCGCCGTTCGACGATCCGGTGCGCGGCGGCCACGCGCTCGACTATCACGCGCGCGAAGCGGAGGCCCTGATCGCCCTGCTCGAGCGCGAGCGAATCGGGCGGGCCCTTCTGTTCGGCCATTCCGACGGCGGCACCATCGCCCTTTACGCCGCCGCCATGGCGCCCGAGCGGATCGCCGGCTGCGTCACCGAGGCCGCCCATGTCTTCGTGGAGGCGGTCACCCTCGCCGGCATCCGCGACGCCGTCGCCGCCTATGAGGCGCCGGAGAGCCGGCTCAGGGCCGCGCTGCTGCGCCACCACGGACCGGAGCGGGCGGAGAAGGTGTTCTACCGCTGGGCCGATGCCTGGCTGTCGCCGCCCTTCGCCGCCTGGAACATGGAGCACCGGCTGCCGGAGGTGCGCTGTCCGCTGCTGGCGATCCAGGGGCTCGACGACGAATACGGCACCCCGGCCCAGGTCCACGCCATCGTGGACCAGGTGTCCGGCCCGGCCGAGGCCCTGCTGATCGAGAACAGCGGCCACGCCCCGCATCTCGACAGCCAGGACGCGGTGATCGCGGCCGTGCGACACTTCGCGGCGGCGCTCTGAGCCGACCAACTTTTTTTGACCGTGCCGGGATAAGGACGGAACGGGGCGGCGTATATCCATCGTTACCCCCCGGAGAAGGCCGCGATGGTCACCAGTTCCGAAATTCTCGACCACGTCCACCAGCTCCGGCGCTATGCCCGCCTGCTCTGCGGCAGCCCGGTCGACGCCGACGATCTCGTGCAGTCGACCCTGGAGAAGGCGGTGCGTCACGCCGGACGGTTCGACGACGGACGCAACCTGCGCGTCTGGCTGTTCTCCATCATGCACAACACCTTCCGCTCGACGATCCGGGAGAGCCGGTCGCGCCGCGACCGCGAGACCTCCTGGTCGCAGAGCGCGGCCGGCACCGTCTCCGGTGCCCAGGAGGCGAGCGCCGAGCTGACCCGGGTGCTCGAGGCCATGGCGAAGCTTCCGCCGCAGCAGCGCGAGGTGCTGCTGCTGGTTTCGGTGGAAGGCTTCGGCACCGACGAGATCGCCCTGGCGATGGACGTGCCGGTCGGCACCGTCCGCTCCCGTCTGGCGCGCGGCCGCGAGGCGCTGCGCCGGCTGCTGGAAGGCGAAGACGCATCTGTCACCCCCTTCACCTTGGTTGGAGGACGCGATGTCCGCTAGGAACGGCAACGGCACTATCGAGGACTGGGAAATCGGCGCCTATGTCGACAACGAGCTGTCGGCGAAGCGGCGGCGCGAGATCGCCGCGGCCGCCGAGGCCTCCCCGGACCTGGCCCGCAAGATCGAGGCCTACAGCCGCCACAAGGCGCTGCTGGCCGGCCTGGCGAGCCAGCCGCTGGACGACGAGATCCCCGACTCCATGCGCGACACCGCGGTCCGGCTCAGCCGGGCGACGATGGTGCATGGCTGGATGCGGCGCGGACGGCAGATCGCCGTGGCCCAGGCCCGGATCGCCGCGGTGCTGGTGATCGGCGCGGTGGTCGGCTGGACCGCCCAGGAGGTCCTCGGCCCCCGCCCGGGCAACGCCACCGACGGCCCGCTCGCCTTCATCGACGAGGCGACCGAGGCGCACCGCACCCTCGCCCTGGCGCCGATGTTCGCCACCGATGTGGGATCGGTCGATTTCGTGCGTCTTTCGGAGATGTTCTCCGAGGGGATCGACCCGGCCGGCCTGAAGGCCAACGGCCTGGTGCTGTCCAAGGTCGACATCGCCTCGACCGACCAGGGGCCGGCGGTCCAGTTCCTGTTCTTCGACCGCGAGGCCCGACCGGTCTCCCTGCTGCTGTCGGTCAACAGCGCCAGCCTGACCTCGGTCGGCGTGCCGGACGGCGAGACGGTGGTCACCAGCTACAACGACTTCGCCGTCGCCTTCGGACGCCGGGACTCCGTCGCCTTCGTCGTCACCGCCGCCCTGCCCGAACGCCGGGTCGGGGAAATCGCCCGCCAGCTCGTCGCCTCCGCCGGATTCTGACCGCCATGACCCCGTTTCCGCATCCGAGTTTCCGCCCCGGCGATTTCCTGCCGACCTTCATCGCCGACACCCCGGTCAATCCGCGCTTCGAGTTCGACGCGGTGGCCGGCCGGACCGCCCTGCTCTGCTTCGTCGGCAGCGGCACCAAGGGCAACGCCGCCGAGGCGGTGAGGACCGTGCGCGCGATCGAGAAGTCGCTGCACCGGGCCGGCATCCTGGTCTATCTCGTGACCGCCAATCCCGAGGAGCGCGGGGGCAACGCGCTGATGTCCGACGACAAGCGGACCATGCCGTTCTGGGATATGGATCTGAAGATCCACCGCGCCTTCGGCATGGTCGACAGGAGCAGCTCGGCCGGCCGCGACTACATGGTCGTGCGCAACGGCTGCTTCCTCATCGGCCGCAACCTGCGTCTGGTCGACTATCTCAACTTCGCGCCGCTCGACAGCTTCCCGCAGCGGCTGGCGGTCGCGGTAAGCAAACTGCCGGCGGAGCTTCCCGTGGCCCCGGTCGGCGGCCATGCGCCGGTGCTCTACGTCCCCGAGGTGTTCGAACGCGATCTCTGCCGCCAGCTCATCGGCGAGTACGAGGAGCATGGCGGCGGCCCGAGCGGGGTGATGCGCGACGTGAACGGCATCACCACCGGCTTCCTCGACGACTCGGTCAAACGCCGCCGGGATGCGCCGATCCGCAACCCGGAGACCCTGGCCCGGGTGCGCCGCAACCTGATCAACCGGCTCGCCGGCGAGATCCGCAAGGTCTACAACTTCGACCCGACCCATATCGAACGCTTCATGGTCGGCTGCTACGACAGCGGCGATAGCGGGTTCTTCAGCGCCCATCGCGACAATGGCGGCTCGGGAACGGCCCATCGCCGCTTCGCCGTGTCGATCAACCTGAACGCCGAGGAGTTCGAGGGCGGCGAGCTCTGGTTCCCGGAATACGGACCGCATCTCTACAAGCCGGCGACCGGCGGTGCGGTGGTGTTCTCCTGCTCGATGCTGCACGAGGCGCGCAAGGTCACCGCGGGACGCCGCTACGCGTTCCTGCCGTTCCTGTTCGACGCCAAGGCGGCGGCGATCCGCGACGCCAACCGCGGCATGCTGAGCAAGGACGCGCCGATCCAGGTCGAGTCCACCGCCGCCGCGTAAAGCCTGGTCCGATGACTGCGCTCACCCTGTCCCTGGATGCCGATCAGCTCGACCGGCAGATCGGGGATCTCCGGGTCATCCTGAGGCTGCCCAGACTGTCCCCCCGGTCCCGGGCAGACCTGGCCCAGCTTCTGACGCTCCTGCTGGTCCTGAAGCGGGCGCTGTCGGAAGCAGGGTGAGCCTGCCGAGGTGGGGCGGAGAGGCCCGCTCCGCCCCACCTCACTCTTCTCCCGTCCCGCGCTCAGTCGTCGGCGGCCGGCAGCCGGATGATGAAGCGCGCGCCCAGGGTCCTGCCGTCGGGGCTCTTGCGGTTCTCGGCGCGCACCGTGCCCTCATGGGCCTCGATGATCTGCCGCGAGATCGACAGGCCGAGACCCGAATGGGTGCCGAACTTCTCGCCCTCGGGCCGCTCCGAATAGAACCGGTCGAACACCGCCTCCAGCTTGCCCTCGGGCAGGCCGGGCCCGTCGTCCTCAATCACGATCACCACCTCGCCGTTCTCCCGGTGGGCGCGCAGCCGGACAGACCCGTCCGACGGCGAGAAGCTGACCGCGTTCTCGATCAGGTTCCGCAGCACCTGGACCAGCCGGCCCTCGTGCCCGTTGACGAACAGCTTCTCCGGCTCGGTCAGCTCGGCACGCACCGGCGGGCCGCCGCGATCCTCGCGGGCAGCGCCATAGACCTCCGCCAGCGTGCCCAGGAGCCCGCCGACATTGACCCGCTCCTCCTCCTCGCGGCTGATCTCGGCTGCGATGCGCGAGGCCGAGGAGATGTCGGTGATCAGCCGGTTCAGCCGCTCCACATCGTCGACGATGACGGCCAGCAGCCGGCGCTGGCGTTCCGGATCGTCAATCCGGGCCGCCGTCTCCACCGCGCTGCGCAGGGAGGTCAGCGGGTTCTTGATCTCGTGGGCAACGTCGGCGGCGAAGCCCTCGATGGCGTCGAGCCGGCGCCACAGCTCCTCGGTCATCGAGCGGATCGAGCGGGACAGGTCGCCGATCTCGTCCCGGCGGCCGCCGAAATCCGGAATCTGGATGCGCCGGTGCCGGCTGTTGCGCACCAGCACGGCGGCATGGGCGAGGCGTTGGATCGGCCGGGTGATGGTGCCGGCCAGGTAGAGCGACAGCAGGATCGTCACCAGCAGGGTGAAGGCGAAGATCGACAGGATCTCGAACCGCACCTCGCGCACGGCGGTATCGATCTCGTCGCCGTCGAGCGACAGCATGAGCGCGCCCAGCACCTGCTTGTAGCGTTGAACCGGCACGGCGGTCGACAGGATCAGCCCGCCCTGCTCTGTCTTGCGCACCGCGCGCTCGGTGGTCCCGGCCAGGGCGGTGGTGACTTCCTTCAGCACACTGCCGTCAGACGGCATCTCGCGCCAGATCGGAAGCTGGCCGCGCCGCGGCAGCCAGTTGACCATGGCGTTGTAGAGTTCGATGGCGAGCCGGGCGAGCGGCTCGCCCTCCATCGGCGGCGGCAGCGGCACGATGCGCACCGTGCCCGCCGGCCCGGCGAGGCGGCGGCTGTCGGCCAGCAGCAGGCCGGTCGGATGGTAGACCCGGATGCGCGACGAGGTGACGACCGACAGACGGCGCACGATGCGCTGGACCCGCACCGGGTCGAGCCCCTCGTCCTGTATCACGTTCGGCTCTATGCCGAGCTCGCCGATCGCGCGGGCGATCACCTCCGCCTGACGGGTCAGCGCGTCCAGCTCGCCGCGGATCAGGGCGTTCTGGTACCGGTCGAGATAGAGCACGCCGACGAACAGGATGGCGATCGACACCAGGTTGATCGCCAGGATGCGCGCGGTCAGCCCGGAGACCGACGGCCAGCGCAGGGCGAAGACCTTGCGCCGCCGGACGGCCGGACGCCGGCTCCGCGGCTCGCTGTCCATCGTGCCCTGCCGGTGATCGCCCGGATCGGCCCGCAGATCGTCTCGGCCGGTTGCCGCCATCAGCTTTCCTCAGTCCCCGTCGTTCCCCGCCGGCGCCGGATCACTCGCGGTACCGGTAGCCCACGCCGTACAGCGTTTCTATCTTGGAGAACTGGTCGTCGGCAGATTTGAACTTCTTGCGGATCCGCTTGATGTGGCTGTCGATGGTGCGGTCGTCGACATAGATGTTGTCGCCATAGGCCGCGTCCATGAGCTGGTCGCGGCTCTTCACATGGCCCGGCCGCACCGCCAGCGCCCGCAGGATCAGGAACTCGGTCACCGTCAGCGGCACCGGCCGGCCGGCCCAGGAGCAGATGTGCCGGGCCCCGTCGAGCACCAGCTCGCCGCGCACCAGCGGCGCCTCCGACTGCGGATTGAACTCGTCCTGGGCCAGGTCCTGGCGCCGCAGCAGCGCGCGGATGCGCTCGATCAGCAGGCGCTGGGAGAACGGCTTGCGGATGTAGTCGTCGGCGCCCATGCGCAGGCCGAGCACCTCGTCCACCTCGTCGTCCTTGGAGGTCAGGAAGATCACCGGCAGGGTGGAGGACTTGCGCAGCCGCTGCAGCAGCTCCATCCCGTCGAGCCGGGGCATCTTGATGTCCAGCACCGCCAGGTCGACCGGCCGCTGGTTCAGCCCGCGCAGGGCCTCCTCGCCGTCCTTGTAGGTGCGCACCTGGAAGCCTTCCGACTCCAGCGCCATGGAAACCGATGTGAGGATGTTCTGGTCGTCGTCGACCAGCGCGATGGTGTTCGTCATGATCCGCCCCTTTCCCGCAACACGTCGCTGCCAGAGTTCGGGTTTGTCCCCCCATTCCGGCAAGGGCTTGGCCGCAATGGGGCGAAGAATGCGGGCGACGCCCCGAATGCGCCGCATTTCGATCGCCGCCCGTCCCGGTGTATAGCATGGGAATGACCGATCCAGACGCCAAGTCTTCCGCCCCCGGTTCATCGGCGCCGACACCCGCGCAGTCGATCCGTGGCCTGCTGCGCTCCTGCGACCGGGCGGTGCTGGCGACGCTGCAGCGCGCCGGGTCGGACGGGCCGGCCGGCTGGCCCTACGGCTCGCTGGTGATGATGGCGGTCGACCAGGACGCGTCGCCGATCCTGCTGATCTCCACCCTGGCCGACCACACGCGGAACCTGCTCGCCGATCCCCGCGCCAGCCTGCTGGTCGACGGCACCGCCGGCCTGGACGAGCCGCTGACCGGCGCGCGGGCGACGGTGATGGGCCGGCTGGAGAAGACCGACGCCCCGCGCCACCGCGCGCGCTACCTGGCGCGCCACCCATCGGCCGGGATGTATGCCGGGTTCGGCGATTTCGCGGTCTGGCGGATGCGGGTCGAGCGCGCCCATATCGTCGCCGGCTTCGGCCGCATCCACTGGATCGACGGCGGGGAGATCGTCGGCGATGCCCCCGCCGCACTGGCCGAGCGCGAGACCGACGTGGTCGGCCATATGAACCAGGACCATGCCGACGCCATCGCCCTCTACGCCCGGGTCCTGCTCGGGCTCGACGGCGAGGGCTGGGAAATGACCGGGGTGGATGCGGAAGGCGTTGACCTGCGGCTCGGCGGCCGCACCGCCCGTCTGGCCTTCGACGCGCCGATCGCCGATGCCGAGGGGGCTCGGGTGGAACTGGTCAGATTGGTTAAGAGAGCCCGCTCTCTGGCGGCCGGCGAGTCCTGAAAACGACGGAATTCCGCGATTTCTTGAATCGGACAGCGTTAAGGACTATATTCGGTGGCGGAGACAGAAAATGCTTCAGCCGATTCTGACATCGACGCCGACCAACGCGCTGCCCAATGCGGGGCTGGTGGTTCCGCGTCCCGTGCAGCAGGAGCAGTCCTCCAGTTCCACCCGCAACCTGACCTCCAATCCGGTCCGCCAGAACTCGGAAGCCGATGAAGTCGGCGCCGACAGCGAGCAGGACCGCGAGCAGCGGGTGAACGGCAACCGCGCCGCCTTCGCCTTCAGCCGAGGCAGCGGCCGGGGCGAGACCGTCGACATCTTCGTCTGAGCGCAGAGACGACAAGCGCAGCCTACGCGCAGACCATCGGGCGGCTTCAGGCCGCCCTTTTCATGCCTGCGCCGTCGGGGAGCGGTCGAATCGTCCGGGCGAGATGCCGGGCGCAGTTGCGGGCGGCGCCGCGCCCGGCCACACTCTGCGGATGGCAGACACCTCCCCTCCCGGTCTTCAGGGCCCCGTCACCCGCCGCGTGCCCCAGGGCGACAACCGCGAGCGGCTGGTCTGCGACGATTGCGGCTTCATCAACTACATCAACCCGAAGATCGTCGTCGGCTCGGTGGTCACCCTGGGCGACAGGTTCCTGCTGTGCCGCCGGGCGATCGACCCGCGCGACGGCTACTGGACGATCCCGGCCGGCTTCATGGAGGAGCGCGAGACCACCGTGGAGGGCGCGATGCGCGAGGCCTGGGAAGAGGCCTATGCGAAGATCGAGATCGACGCCCTGCTCGGCATCTACAACATCCCGCGCATCAGCCAGGTGCAGATGATCTACCGCGCCCGGCTGACCGACCCGGACGTGAAGGCGGGGGAGGAGACGCGGGAGGTCGGGCTGTTCACCTGGGACGAGATCCCGTGGGACGACCTCGCCTTCCCCAGCGTGCACTGGGCCCTCGACCACTGGCGCCGCACCCGCGACCAGACCGATTTCGCCGCCTTCCCGGAGCCGGTGCAGGGGCTGTAGGGGTTCTGGCTCCGCCCACTCCATTTCCCGTCATCCTGATGCACATCAGGATCCTGCCGCCGGCCCTTCCGCAGCGCCGGTGCTTGGTCCTGACTTTCGTCAGGACGACGGGGATGGGTTTGGGAGTGGCACGACGCGATCAACTCACCCGCAGGTCGGGCAGCCCGGACGCTTCTTGTATCGGATCTCCTGCACCGACATGTCGAGCGCATCCCACAGCATCAGCCGGCCGCGCATCGGCTCGCCGAGCCCGAGCAGCAGCTTCAGGGTCTCGGTCGCCTGCAGGGTGCCGATCACCCCGGCAACCGCGCCCAGGATCCCCGCCTCCTCGCAGCGCGGGGTCAGTTCCGGATCCGGCGTCTCCGGGAACAGGCAGCGGTAGCAGGGCGCGTCGGCCTCCGGCATCACCGTGGTGAGCTGGCCCTCGAACCGGGACAGGGCGCCCGCCACCAGCGGCACGCCGGCCGCCCGGCAGGCATCGTTCAGGGCATAGCGCGTGGCGAAATTGTCGGAGCCGTCGACCACCGCGTCGGCGCCGGCGACGATCCGCGCGGCATTCTCCGGCGTCAGCCGCTCGGCGATCTTCTCCACCGCGATCCCGGGGTTCACGCGCTCCAGGGTCTCCGCCGCCGAGTCGACCTTGGGACGGCCGACCGCGTCGGTCATGTGCACCACCTGGCGCTGCAGGTTGGTCAGGTCGACCGCGTCGTCGTCCACCAGCACCAGGGTGCCGACCCCGGCGGCCGCCAGATACAGCGACACCGGCGCCCCCAGACCGCCGGCGCCGATCACCACGACCCGGGCGTCCAGCAGCCGTGCCTGCCCCTCCTCCCCGACCTCGTCGAGGATCAGGTGGCGGGCGTATCGGTGGAACTCGGCTTCGCTCAGCTCGCGCATGGGAAATATGTAGCCCACCGCCTCCGCCCGCGCCACACTCACGGCCTGCCCAAGGCCCGCAGAGGAATAACCCTTCGTTTCCCGGCGTCTTTACTGCGAGCCGACCCGCGCCGCCGTCGCCCACCCTCCATCAGGGCCGCCAGCCCCCTTGTCCATGACCGGCCGGCGCGCTTTGATCGTCAAAAAAGGGAGGATCCATGCTCGAGCCCGCCGCCAGCTACCAGGAGGCGCGTGCCCGCTTCCGATGGCGGGTGCCGGAGCGCTACAACATCGGCGTGGATATCTGCGACCGCCATGCCGAGGCGGGCGCGGGCACGGCGCTGATCCATGTCCATGCCGACGGCAAGGTCCGCGAGGTCTCCTTCACCGAGCTCAAGCGGGCGTCGAACCGGCTGGCCAACGTGCTGACCGGCGCCGGGCTGGTCCGCGGCGACCGGGTGGCGATCCTGCTGCCGCAGCGGCCGGAGACCGCCATCGCCCATATCGCCGCCCACAAGGCCGGCATGATCTCGGTGCCGCTGTTCACCCTGTTCGGCGAAGACGCGCTGCAGTACCGCCTGTCGGACAGCGGCGCGGCCGCCCTGATCACCGATCGGGACAGCCTGCCGAAGATCCTGGCGATCCGCGACCGGCTGCCGAACCTGAAACTCGTGCTGGTGGCCGACGAGAGCCGCGACGGCGTCGACTGGGAGGCCTTCGCCCCGGCGTTGGCCGCCGCGTCGGACCGCTTCGCGCCGGTCGACACGCTCGCCGACGATCCGGCGATCATCATCTACACCTCGGGCACCACCGGCCCGCCCAAGGGCGCGCTGCACGCCCACCGGGTGCTGCTGGGCCACCTGCCCGGCGTGGAGTTCCCGCAGGAGTTCTTCCCCAAGCCGGGCGACCGGTTCTGGACGCCGGCCGACTGGGCCTGGATCGGCGGGCTGATCGACGTGCTGCTGCCTTCGCTGCACCATGGCATCCCGGTGGTCGCCCACCGCTTCGCCAAGTTCGAGCCGGAGGCCGCCTTCGACTTCATCGCCCGGCACGGGGTGCGCAACGCCTTCCTGCCGCCGACCGCGCTGAAGATGATGCGTCAGGTGCCGAACGCCCGATGCCCGACCATGCGCTCCATCGGCTCCGGCGGCGAGAGCCTGGGGGCCGAACTGCTGGACTGGGGCCGGCGCACCTTCGGCTTCACCATCAACGAATTCTACGGCCAGACCGAGTGCAACCTGGTGGTCGGCAACTGCGCCTCGATCATGGAGGTCCGCCCCGGGTCCATGGGCAAGCCGATCCCGGGCCACGAGGTCGCGGTGATCGACGGCGACGGCGACTTCCTGCCCCCCGGCGAGACCGGCGCCATCGCCGTGCGCCGCGGCGATCCGGTGATGTTCCTGAAATACTGGAACAAGCCGCAGGCGACGGCCGAGAAATACGTGGGCGACTGGATGCTGACCGGGGATCTCGGCCGGGTCGACGAGGACGGCTACCTGCACTACGTCGGCCGCGACGACGACGTCATCACCTCGGCCGGCTACCGCATCGGACCGGGCGAGATCGAGGACTGCCTGATGACCCACCCGGCGGTGGCCCTGGCCGCCGCCATCGGCGTGCCCGACCCGCTGCGCACCCAGGCGGTGAAGGCCTGCATCGTGCTGGCCGAGGGCCATGCGGCGAGCGACGAGCTGAAGCGCGCGATCCAGGCCCATGTGAAGACCCGGCTCGCCGCCCACGAATACCCGCGGATCGTCGAGTTCGTCGACGCCCTGCCCATGACAACAACCGGCAAGATCATGCGGCGCGTGCTGCGCGATCGTCATGCCGACAATGAGGGAGACCGGCCGTGAGCCTGCATATCGATTACTACATCTCCACCTCCAGCCCGTGGAGCTATCTCGGCTCCGGCCGCTTCCTGGAGATCGTCAAGCAGACCGGCGCCACCGTCGGCGTCCATGCGGTCGATTTCGGCGCGGTCTTCGCCGTCTCCGGCGGCCTGCCCCTGCCGAAACGGGCGCCGCAGCGCCAGGCCTACCGCTGGATGGAGATGAAGCGCTGGCGCGACAATCTCGGCATCCCGCTGGTGCTGGAGCCCGACGCCTTCCCGATCACCACGCCGATCTCCTCGCTCGCCATCATCGCCGCGCGGGAGAGCGGAGCCGACGCGCTGGCGCTCAGCGACGCGCTGCTGACCGCCCTGTGGCGCGACAACCGGGACACCGGCGACACCGAGGTGGTGAAGGCCGTCGCCGACGAGACCGGGCTGGACGGGGCCGCCATCGTGGAGGCCGCGCCGGGCTACAACGACCAGCTCACCGCCGATACCCAGAAGGCGATCGATTCGGGCGTGTTCGGCGCCCCCAGCTACGTCCTGCCGGACGGGGAGATCTTCTGGGGCCAGGATCGCATCGACCTGCTGCGCTGGCGGCTGGGACTCTGACGCCCATGCCGGCCAGCCCCACCCTCGCCCTCATCACCGACGAAGTGAGCCAGGATCTCGACGAGGTCCTGGCCTTCGCGGCCGCGCACGACGTCACCCAGGTCGACATCCGTGCCGTGGACGACCGCAACGTCATCCTGTTCGACAATGACGAGCTGGGGACGCTGGCGGCGCGGCTGGCGGAGGCGGGGCTGACGGTGGGCTGCTACTGCTCGCCCCTGCTGAAATGGACGAAGCCGGGCATGCCGGTGCCGGAGGGGACCAACTTCCACGGTTTCGACCCGGACGCCATGAGCCATGAATCGGCCATGGTCCATGCCTTCGAGGTGGCGAACGTGCTGGGTGCGAGGCAGATCCGGATCTTCTCCTACCTCGCCTATCCCGGCTTCACGCCGGCCGATCTGGACGACGACCTGGAGATCCTGCTCGACCTGGCGGAGGCCCATGGGGTCGATCTGGTGCTGGAGAACGAACATGTCTGCAACGTCGCCACCCTCGCCGGCATCATCGCGGTGGCCGAGCACCATCCGCACCCGCGGCTGAAGGCGGCCATCGACCTCGCCAACCAGGTCTCCGCCGGCCATCCGCCGCCGAGCGAGAGCGAGATCGTCCACGCCGCCCGCCTGGGCGGCACCGTGCATGTGAAGGATCTCGGCCCGGACAAGGTCTATGTGCCGGTCGGCCAGGGCGTGATCGACCATCGCGGCAGCTTGGCCACGATCCTCAACGCGGCCCCCGGCGGCGACCTGCCGATCGTGATCGAGACCCACATGCCCCACGACGGCCCGGCGGCGACCGCGGCGTCGCTGGCGGCCCTGCGGGCGATGCTCGCGGAGATCCGCGACGCGGCCTGAGGGCTCGGGAGACTTGATCCGGGAACCGGGACGCGGTTGAGTCGTCCCCGGTAGGGGCCCGCCACGTTCGGAGAACGACCATGACGACCACCGCGTCCACCCTCATCCGCGCCGCCTCGGTCCTGCTGCTCTGCGGCGGCGTCCTGGCGGCCTGCGGCTCCGACCGCGAGGAGCTGGCCAAGCTCGCCCCCTACGGCGCCGAACCGCGCGAGAGCTGCGGCGAGACCTCGCGCGGCGTGTCGCTGGAGGATCTGGACGGCGATGTGGAGGACTGGAGCATCGAGGAGGCCCGCGAAGAGCTCGGCCCGCCGCAGCTTCTCAGCGTCGACGGCGCGATCCGCCGGGCCGGCTGGTACGACGTGGTTCTGGGCCAGAGGAACTGCGGCACCCTGCTGGAGATCCTGGAGCGCGGCGACCAGCGCATCGTCACCGTGCGCGACCTGAAGTCCCACGAGATCTGGGGCGTGCTCGACGGCAAGTTCCCGCAATAGGGGGCGGCCAGCCCCCCCACCGCCCACTCCCGTCGTCCTGATGACAATCAGGATCAAGCCGCCGACGTCGGTCAAAGGGCTGAGCGCTCGGTCAAGCGTGGGAAACTCGGGGTGGTGTCTCAGTTTGAAATTTGGCGCATTAGAGAACCGCGTTGTTGGGTGGCGGAATCTGCGGCCACCGTTCAGCGATAGAGGCGCAAGCCGCTTTCATATTGTTGAAGCGGCTTACCGCATCGGTCGGAGCCCCATGCGCCACCCCTGAAAATGCGTCGAGGGTGATACATAGCTTACCCTCCGGCTCTGCCTCTTCTTCCAAGCCAACAGCACCCAGGTATCCAAGCAAAAAGGCCGACTGCCAAAGACCAACTTCTTCTGGCAACGCTCTACCTTTCTTGTACCGCAACATACCTCCGCCTACTCTTACCTTGTTGGTGCGGGTAAGGCGGCGCAGCTTAAATTGCAGCTCGATCGTTACTCGAACGCCGTTGATGTTGAGAGCTAAGAGCTTTCCGACTGGCAGCCTATCAGCGTCTGGAAGTTCAACTTTCGAAAGAACCTTGGCAAATCTTTCAATGTAGTCTGCATTGTGATCGAAAAGATCACGCTCAAACTCACTATCGGCCAATCTACCACGCAGCGATTTCGCTTTTTCTTTAAGTTGGCCAACTTCTTTGTTTTCGTCCAACAGATAGTTAGATATACTTATTTTAGCCTCATCGTGTTGAATTACGCGGGCAATCGGCTGGTACTTGCAACCCCTAACGATGGTGCGCTTAGCCTGCTCGGAAGCCGCCATGTAATCGGCAAGATACCGAGCAGAAATTTGGGGTTCCTTAACCTCTCTGTGTGTCCTCTTATCCGACATCAATCTGGTCCGGGGGCGATGACATGGAAGACATCTACTTTAGCGTGAACCTTCAAGATGGTCACACGTTATGTCTGGCGCCGCTGACTGATCGGCGGATTGCTATGTCAGGACAAGAGATCCCGGATACCGGCGGATACTTCCTTTATGAGCAGAAGGGGCGCGGAGAACACGCCGACATAGAGGTTATCGCCCACATCCTTTCGGAAGACGCTGTTATGCGGATCAAGCACGCCTTCAACATGGACTAGGCTTGTTCTCGCTTCTTGTACGGCCCACGCGGACCGGGCTTCGGAGCCCGCGCATCAATCAGCGAAACGATCCACTCGACATCACGCAGGGTATCGGTCACGCCAGCGGCCATAGCCGGGGACATCTTCAGCGTCTTGTGGATGCGGCAGAAGTTGTAGTGCAGGAAGTACAACGCGATCATGTGAAAGTGGTTGTCGAGCTTCTTGCTGAACCCGTTGGTCAACCGCGTGAACCGACGCATCCCCATCCGCATGGAGAGGTTCTGACGCTCGACATATGACGTGCTGACGTGCGCCTTGTCGGGGTTGCCCGTCTTCTTTTCTTTGCGGGCGCCGATGCATTCGGCCGGGCTGTAGCGGCCCTTGGCGCTTTCCGGGGCCGCGCCGTACAGCTTCACCAGCTGGGCATAGTCCACATCAGCGCCGAACGCGCCTTCAACGGCTTCCAGATAGGCGCCGTGGCCATCCGTGGTCAGTTGCACCCTGTTCGCCAGCCGGTCTGCCACATCGTCCATGAACTCTTTCGCGTAGCTGCTGTCGCGGCCACCGACCAGGTACGACACGATCAGCTTGCTATCAGCATCCAGCGCAGTCCACGTCCACACGTCACCGGCTTCCTCGGGAGCCGCCTTAGCGGTACCGACGTTCTTCTGCTTGGCGTAGCAGAACGACCAGATTTCGTCGCACTGCACCCGCTTCGCCTTCACGTCGCGAACTGTCTCATCGTGATAGGCGGCAGCAGCTTCACCAGCCTCCACCAGAAGCTTGGTCACGGTGTTGATCGATACCCCGACCACCCGCGAGATCGACCGCATGGAAGACCCCTCCACCAACATGGAGAGAATCTGGACGCGCTTCTGTAAGGGCAATTTGTTCATGCCCCTTATATGTGAACTTATATGCTTACCGTCAAGGTCGATCTTCACATTAAACTACACTTAACTGCCGGGATCGAGCCGGCGGCGATGCAAGTTCAGGATTGGTCAGGCCCCACACCAAACCCTCTAGTTCGTCAAGCGGCACATGAAGCATTTCCGCGATTTCGTTTTTGGTGATGCGCTCTTGCCAAAGCTGAGAGAGCACTTTCTTCCATATTGAAGAAGTTTCCCGATCGATTCCTTCAGGTTCTGACGTTCTATAACCGCGCTTTCCAAGCTCAATACACATCGATTTGTAACGCCAGTCTGTCAGAATACCCAACTTATGAAGTCGATATGCCATCGCCATAGCCGAAACCCGCCACCGATACTTTGCTTTCATAACGGTTTCGATTTCGACAAATCTCGGCATCCTTGAACGCACGTCGTTTGCCGGCATCAGGAATGCTGACGCAAACGCATCCGCTTCCCGCTCCGCTGCGCGAGTCTGACCCCGAGGGCCTCCATGTCTATGCAGGACCAAGTGGCCGAGTTCATGCACTGAGTCGAAAACGCTGTGCTCGGCAGATTTGAAGTTATTCAAGAAAATGTACGGGGTATCGTCTCTCCAAAAAGAAAAAGCATCCACAGTGCGTGTGTTCTCAGACAGAGAAAACACCCGTACGCCATGCATTTCTAATAACCCAATTACATTTCCAAGAGGCCTTTCTCCTAGCCCCCAATACTGCCTTAGAGACCGAGACGCCACCTCCGGATCGGTTTCGTAGCTTAGGTCAAGAAGATTTGGTGAGGGCAGCGAGAAACGCTTTTCTACCCAATCACTCAATTGCAAACCCAAGGAGCCAGCAGCTAATGCCGCGTCTCTTTCTTTTGCACTCATTTTTGAAAGGCTACGAAAGCTGACCGCTGATGTGTCTATGCTCTCCGGGTCATCTTCGTAGAAAAATTCCTTTGGATACCCTAATTCGCGACTTAAGCGATTAACCGTTTCTTCATCTGGTTCATTTTCGCCTTTCTCGAGTCTTGAAATAGTCATTGCGGAAAGGCCGGTCCTCTCCGCAAGAATCTTTGCCGTCAGTCTGCGCCGCATTCGGGCCAGACTCAGTCTTTTGTTGTTAAACATGATCGCGTTCTTTATCGCCGAGCGACTTCTGGATCGAAATCGTCGAGGCGATCATCGTCATCGATGTCAAACCGCCCAGCACCCATGTCACTTCCATCAGAAAGATAGATGCGCTCAACGTATGCACTGAAGGTGCCGTTCTTGACGATTGGCCGGGTAAGTTCCGCGGCTCCGTCTTCATCTACCATCAAGTAGTAGGTGGCGATCTGCGCCGCACCGGGCTTAGGCGCATACTGCGGAAGGCTATCGCCGAACAAATTTCCCATGCAGGCCCGTTCAGCACCTGCGCCTTTCTGAGACCGCGGCTTAGGCCCATGAGTGTCATTGCAGGCGATGTCGACATTGGAAAACACAACCCGGATACGCAAGTCGTCGTGCCGGATTGCTGCGATGCCGTTGGAATCATCCAATGCCCATTCTTCGCCGACATGCTGATCGCGAAGCGCCCAAGATCCCTCTTGGTACGCAAATGTCCCGGATGCGTTGGAAGGATGGAAAGGCGTGGCATTAGCGGCGGAGGCTCGAGCGATATCTCTTACCGCCAACAACGTGCCGCGATTGAGGCGCAACTCCGCCAGTCTGCGATCAACATCCCATTCTTCGCGGAAGACTTCTGTCGCTTGCATCAACGCGACTCCATGTTGATTTTCTCAACCTACTTGTAGGGAAAAAAAATCAACATGGCAAGCTTCATTCCTTCGCCCACCGCTTAGCCGCCGCTTTCCGCGCGATCTCCTTCCGCTGCTCGGGCGTGAGCTTCTTAGCTCGGGCAGCGCCGCCCTTCTTGCCGAGCGCCCGCGCAGCCGGGTCTTTCCCGTCGTCGGCCTCGTATTCTTCCTCCACCTCGCCAGTCGCGATCTTCGCCACCATGACGGCGGCGCCGACGACATCAGCGGGGCGGTTCTGACCTTTGGGGCCTTTAGGCACTCTCAACCACCTTTGTTACCTCTTCGACGGATTCGGCCACACCAATGCGTCTACCGCCAACAAGCTCGATAGTGGTGCACTCAGAATAGCCGTCTTCTTCGATGGTCTGAATCTGACTTACTACGATGGTTATAGGCTCGCCTGATGAATTCTCGGTGAACTGATAGGTTTTCGGCATCGCGCTTCTCCTCCATGCTTACCGTCTAGCATATAGGAACGCTGGCGCGGGTTCGATACCCCGTCACATTTCAAACTGAGACACCACCAAACTCGGTCCTGACTTGCGTCAGGACGACGGATGGCTTGGAAGCCTAGACATAACCCAGCGCCGTCATCCCGGCGAGGCCCGGGCTCGACCCGGGGCTCGGCCGGGACCCAGCGGAGGCGTTCGCGGCACGGTCCCGGCCGCCCTCCGGATCGGGTCCGGAGGGCGCCGGGATGACGGAGAGGAGTGGGTGAGCGGCATAGAGGGGCGACCCACGCTCTCGACAGCTACATGTCCATCCCCCCAAACCCTCGACATCGGCGCGCTTCGGCGTTAGAACCCCGCGCTTTCCCGCGCTCTTGCCGTTGAGGTGCCGCCCATGCGCACGCACACCGCCGAACGTTCGGCCCTGCTCGCCGCCATGGTGGCGATCGGCCTCGTCGTCCTGGTCTCCAACATCGCCGTCGGCTTTCCGATCAACGACTGGCTGACCTGGGGCGCGTTCACCTATCCGATCGCCTTCCTGGTCACCGACCTGTCGAACCGGATCCTCGGCGCCGCCGCCGCCCGGCGCGTGGTCTATGCCGGTTTCGCCGTCGGCGTGCTGCTGTCGCTGTACTTCGCCGATCCGCGCATCGCCGCGGCCAGCGGCGGCGCCTTCCTGGTCGCCCAGT
The DNA here is from genome assembly GCA_965228445.1 of Candidatus Endolissoclinum sp. Classification (GTDB taxonomy): domain Bacteria; phylum Pseudomonadota; class Alphaproteobacteria; order Thalassobaculales; family Thalassobaculaceae; genus Thalassobaculum. The sequence continues at coordinate 2,600,331 of OZ245813.1, forward strand.
TGCTCGACGTCTGGATCTTCAACAAGCTGCGCCGCGGCACCTGGTGGCGGGCGCCGCTGGTCTCCTCCCTGGTCGCCTCGGCGGTCGATACCGCGATCTTCTTCTCCGCCGCTTTCGCCATGACCGGTCTGCCCTGGGTCACCTGGGCGATGGGCGACTACGCGGCGAAGCTCGCCATGGCCGCGGTTCTGCTGGTGCCGTTCCGGGTGCTGGTCGGTCTGCTGCCGGCCGAGTGGCGCGAGGCCCCGTCCCAGACGGCCTGAGGATGCGCGTCGACCTGTTCGACTACACCCTGCCGGAGGAGCGGATCGCCCGCTTCCCGGCCCGCCCCCGGGAATCCGCCCGGCTGCTCGACCTGACCGGCGGCGGACTTGTTGACCGGAGCGTTCGCGATCTGCCCGACCTGCTGCGCCCCGGCGACCTGCTGCTGTCCAACGACACCCGGGTCATCCCGGCCCGGCTGAAGGGCCGGCGCGGCGAGGCCGGGGTGGAGGTCACCCTGCACAAGCGCGACGGCGACGCCGTCTGGCGTGCCTTCGCCCGGCCGGCCAAGAAGCTGCGCCCCGGCGACCGTATCGTCTTCGCGCCCGACCTTTGCGCCGACGTCACCGACAAGGGCGAGGCGGGCGAGGTCACCCTCACCTTCTCGCTCGGCGGGCCGGCCCTGATGGCGGCGCTGGAGGCCCACGGCACCATGCCGCTGCCGCCCTATATCAAGCGCGCCGACGGAGAGGGTGCGGAAGATTCCCAGGACTACCAGACCGTCTTCGCCGCCCGCGACGGCGCCGTCGCCGCCCCGACCGCCGGACTGCATTTCACCCCGGCCCTGCTGAAGGCGGTGGAGGCCAGGGGCGTGAAGCGGGCGCTGGTGACCCTGCATGTGGGGGCCGGCACCTTCCTGCCGGTGAAGGCCGACGATACCGACGACCACGTGATGCACACCGAATGGGGCGAGATCGCGCCGGAAACCGCCCGCGCCATCGCCGAGACCCGTGCGGCCGGCGGCCGGATCGTCGCCACCGGCACCACGACCCTGCGGGTGCTGGAGGCGGCGGCGCGGGAGGACGGCACCGTCCCGGCCTGGTCCGGCGACACCGACCTGTTCATCACGCCCGGCTACCGGTTCAAGGCGGTCGACCTGCTGCTGACCAACTTCCATCTGCCGAAATCGACCCTGCTGATGCTGGTCAGCGCCTTCGCCGGGCGGGAGCGGATCCTGAGCGCGTATGAGCACGCGATCGCGCAGGGCTACCGCTTCTTCTCCTACGGGGATGCCTGCCTGCTGGAAAGGACCGCGCCATGAGTATCGGCTTCGAGACCTGGGCCAGGGACGGCGCCGCCCGGCGCGGCCGGCTGACCCTCGCCCACGGCACCATCGAGACCCCCGCCTTCATGCCGGTCGGCACGGCCGCGACGGTCAAGGCGATGCGGCCGGAATCCGTCGCCGAGACCGGGGCGGAGATCCTGCTGGGCAACACCTACCATCTGATGCTGCGCCCCACCGCCGAACGCATCGCCGAACTCGGCGGGCTGCACAGGTTCATGAACTGGGACAAGCCGATCCTGACCGACAGCGGCGGCTTCCAGGTGATGTCGCTGGCCGGGCGGCGCAAGCTCGACAAGGACGGGGTCACGTTCCAGAGCCATATCGACGGCAGCAGGCACCGGCTGACCCCGGAGCGCTCCATCGAGATCCAGCACCTGCTCGGCTCCGACGTCACCATGGCCTTCGACGAATGCACCCCGCATCCGGCGACGCACCAGCAGGCCGCGGAGTCGATGCGCCTGTCGATGCAGTGGGCGCAGCGCTCGAAGGACGCGTTCACCGACCGGCCGGGGCACACCCTGTTCGGCATCGTCCAGGGCAGCGTCTATGACGACCTGCGGCGGGAATCCGTGGAGGCGCTGACCGGGATCGGCTTCGAGGGCTACGCCGTCGGCGGGCTCGCGGTCGGCGAGGGACAGGAGGAGATGTTCCGGGTGCTGGAGGCGACCACCCCGCACCTGCCGGACGACGCCCCGCGCTACCTGATGGGGGTGGGCAAGCCGGGGGATCTGGTGGGCGCGGTGATGCGCGGCATCGACATGTTCGACTGCGTCCTGCCGAGCCGCTCGGGACGCACCGGCCAGGCCCAGACCCGGCGCGGGCCGATCAACCTGCGCAACGCCCGCCACGCCGCCGACCCGCGGCCGCTGGATGCCGACTGCGCCTGCCCGGCCTGCACCGGTTACAGCCGGGCCTATCTGCACCACCTGCAGAAGGCGGACGAGATCCTCGGGCCCATGCTGCTGACCTGGCACAACCTGCATTACTATCAGGAGCTGATGGCCGGCCTGCGCAGGGCGGTGGAGACCGGGACGCTGGCCGATTTCGCAGCATCCTTCGCCGAGCAGCAGGCGGCGGGGGACATCCCGGCGCTTTGACGCCCTCCCCCTTTCTCCTTCATCGTCATCCCGGATGCGCCCGGACTTGATCCGGGGGCAGGCCGGGACCCAGCATCGTGCCAGGGTCCCGGTCTCGCCCCGGGGCGTGCCCGGGGACGAACCGGGATGACGAGATAGGTTTAAGAGTGGCGATGCCCCACAGCCCCACCCTCACCGACCGCATCAGGGCCGAGGCCCGGGACGCCGGATTCGACGCGGTCGGCATCACTCGCGCCGAGATGGGCGCGCGGGAGCAGGCGCGGCTGGACGCCTTCGTCGCCGCCGGTCAGTACGGCGAGATGGAATGGATGGCCGATACGCTCGACCGCCGGCGCGATCCGAAGACCCTGTGGCCCGAGGCGCGCAGCGTCATCGTCTGCGCCATGAACTACGGCCCCGAGCACAACCCGCTGGACGAACTCCAGCACACCGACCGCGGCGTGATCGCCTCCTACGCCCGCAACCGCGACTATCACGACCTGGTGAAGAAGCGCCTGAAGCGGGTCGCCCGATGGATCCACGCCGAGCTGGACTGCCAGGTGAAGGTCTTCGTCGACACCGCGCCGGTCATGGAGAAGCCGCTCGCCGCAAGCGCCGGGGTGGGCTGGCAGGGCAAGCATTCCAACCTGGTGAGCCGCGAGCACGGCTCCTGGCTGTTCCTGGGCGAGATCTTCACCACCCTGGAGCTGCCCGCGGACGCCGCCGAGATCGACCATTGCGGCTCCTGCCGGCGCTGCCTCGACATCTGCCCGACCGCCGCTTTCCCGGCCCCGTACACGCTGGATGCCCGGCGCTGCCTCAGCTACCTGACCATCGAGCACAAGGGCCAGATCCCGCGCGAGTTCCGCGCCGCCCTGGGCAACCGGATCTACGGCTGCGACGACTGCATCGCGGTGTGCCCGTGGAACAAGTTCGCCGAGAGCGCCCGAGAGTCCGCTTTCGTCGCCCGCGAGGATCTCACCCTGCCGCTGCTCAGCGCGCTGGCCGACCTGGACGACGCGGCGTTCCGCGCCCGGTTCGCCGGCTCCCCGATCAAGCGGACCGGACGCGACCGGTTCACCCGCAACGTGCTGATCGCCCTGGGGAACTCGGGCACCGACGACGCGCTGGCGGCGGTGACGCCGCTGCTCGACGACGACAGCGCGCTGGTTCGGGGCGCGGCCGTCTGGGCATATCTGCGGCTGGGGGGCGCGCCGGGCGACCGGCCGGCGCGGGAGAGCGACCCGGAGGTCCGGGCGGAATGGGACGCGGGACCCGATCAGCAAGGAATGAGGACATGAGCGACCAGACGATCTACAGCGGCCTGAATCAGCTCGGCGGCGCCACCGCCCTGCCCGCTTCGCCCGAAGAGTCGGTGCTGGAGAAGGTGGAGAACCCGCATCGCGGCACTGACTACGTGGTGCGCTTCACCCAGCCGGAGTTCACCTCGCTCTGCCCGGTGACCGGCCAGCCCGACTTCGCCTTCCTGATCATCGACTATGTCCCCACCGACTGGCTGGTGGAGAGCAAGTCCCTGAAGCTCTATCTGGGGGCCTTCCGCAACCACGGCGCCTTCCACGAGGGCTGCACCATCGACATCGCCAAGCGGCTGGAGGATCTGCTCGACCCGAAATGGCTGCGCATCGGCGGCTACTGGTACCCGCGCGGCGGGATGCCGATCGACGTGTTCTATCAGACCGGCGAGCCGCCGAAGGGCCTGTGGATCCCGAGCCAGGACGTGCCGGTCTATCGCGGCCGCCCCTGACGGCGGCAACGCTCGGTCATACAACTTTGTTCTCAGCCACCCCACGGTGAAGACAAGCATAGGTATGATTGGAATATTTCACTGGAATACGCCTCCGCTTTAGCCAAAGATAAATTGCAGTCTTGAATTCAGGTTGGGGGACCTGGTGAGCGAGAATTGCTCTAAATTTGAAGGAATATCTGATCTTTGGATTCGACCATTCGACGATGTTGATATTCTGACCGATCCGAATCAGAAGATGCTTTTCAAATACTGGCAGAATGCCCATCGCGGTGACGATCTGCCGGCACCGGAGTGCATCGATCCGCTGGCCTTTCCGACCGCGTCGCTGCCCTATCTGGTGGTCGAGGAGTACGAGGCCGACGCGCGGCGCTTCCGCACCCGCCTCACCGGCACCGCCTATCGCGACGCGGTCGGGCATGACGGGACGAACCTGCGTACCGACGAGATGCCCGGCGGATGCGCCGCGGCCGACCGGCTGCGCTGGATCGCCGAGACCCGGCGGCCGTACTGGTACCGGGGGCCCATGGTCTTCTCCACCAAGCCCTGGACGTCGTTCAGCGTGCTCAGCCTGCCGTTCGGCCACCGGGACGCGCCGCTGAGCCGCGTCCTGTGCGTCTTCGACTTCCAGCCTGGATGAGCGGCGGATGACGGAACCTGGACCCTGGGCCGGGCTGCGGCCACCATGGCCGGAAAGAACCGCCGGGTACCCGACCATGTCCGCACCGCCCTCCGCCCTCATCCTCGCCGACAGTGTGACCAAGCCGACCGCGGCCTGGATCGGCGCCGTGCTGGTCTCGGCCTCCCATGGCGGGATCTACGCCGCCTACTGCGCCGCCCGGGCCGGGGTGCGGGCGATGATCCTGAACGACGCGGGACGGGGAAAGGACGATGCCGGGATCGGCGGGGCCGCGTGGTGCGACGCGCTGGGCCTGGCCTATGCGGCGATCGACACCCTGTCGGCGCGGATCGGCAACGCCGAGGACATGGCGGCGCGCGGCGTGATCTCCACCGTCAACGCGGTCGCCCGCTCCGTCGGGGTCGAACCGGGTCAGCCGGTCAGGGAGGCCGCCCAGCTTCTGACCCTCGCACCGACGGTCACGGCCAGGATCCCCGACTACGAGGAAGCCCGCACCGAGCTGCCGCCGGGCCCGAGCGGCCGGCATATCGTGCTGGCGGATTCGGCCTCGCTGATCGGGCCGCAGGATGTCGGCCAGGTCATCGTCTGCGGCAGTCATGGCGGCATGCTCGGCACCGACCCGATTACCGCGCTGAAGGTCGACGGATTCGCCGCCTTCTACAACGACGCCGGCGGCGGCGCCGACGGGGCCGGGTTCACCCGGTTGCCGGCGCTCGACGACCGCGGGATCGCGGCCGGCACGGTGGCCGCCATGAGCGCGCGGATCGGCGACGGCCGCTCGACCTACGAGGACGGCATCCTCAGCCGGGTGAACGAGACGGCGAAGCGGCTCGGGGGTGCCGAAGGCATGGCGTTGAAGGACTTCGCCCGGCGGCTGATCGCCTGACGGCGGGCGCGCCCGTCATAAGCCGGTATGGCGGGACGATGGAAATATGTGTCGTCCGGACCTAAGAAAGACCCTTGGCAGCGTCCCACCTTACGGGGTGAGATCTGCGCCCGCGCGACACCCGGTCCACGGGATCACCCGCCGCACCGCGATACAGACCACCGACGGAGAGAACGATGCCGTTATATGGCAAGGGCATGCTGGTAACCTTCACCGAGGTCGCCGGCGAGCACGAGGAAGAGTTCAACGAGTGGTACAACCGCGAGCATGTGGACGAGCGGGTGTTCATGCCCGGCTTCAAGCGCGCCCGCCGCTACCTGGCCGCCGACGACCGCGCCAAGGTGAAATACTTCGCCACCTACGAGACCGACACCGTGCGCGACCTGTGCGCGCCGGAATACATGAAGCTGCTGGGCGACCAGTCGCCCTGGTCGAAGAAGGTGATGGCGCTGTTCACCCATTTCGACCGGCTGACCGTGGAATGCACGGTCGACCTGACCCACGGCTTCACCGGTGCGGCCGGTCTGGCCCGGTTCTATCCCGCCGACGCCCAGAAGGCGGAGCTGCGCAAGGTGCTGGCCGAGAAGGTCCTGCCCGAGGTGATCAAGCGCCCCGGCGTGCTCGGCGCCTGCGTGCTGGAGAACGATCTGGACGTGGTGGCCGAAGGCCTCAAGGCCCAGGGCAAGCCGGTCCCGGCCGACATGCAGCAGGAATGGCTGGTGATCCTCGATACCGACACCCCGGCGACGGCGGCGCTGGCGCTGGAGGCGGCGTTCGGCAACGACGTGCTGCAGCCCTACGACCTGCCGACCTCGGCGGTGGAGGCCTCGTCCTATTACATGACTTTCGGCAATCAGCGCTGACGGAGTTCGCATGTCCTGGTTTATCGGTGTCGACGTCGGCGGCACCTTCACTGATTTCTACGCGGTCGATCGCGACAGCGCGCAGGTCGTCGTGCACAAGACGCCGTCGACGCCGCACAATCCGGCCGAGGCGATCCTGGAAGGCCTCGACGCCCTGTCGAAGGCCAACGGCATCCCGGCCGAGGCGATCACCCGCCTGGCCCATGGCACGACCGTCGCGACCAACGCGCTGATCCAGCGCCGGGGCGCTCCGCTGGCGGTGATCACCACGGAGGGCTTCCGCGACCTGCTGGAGATCGGCCGGCAGATCCGCCCGAAGATGTACGACCTGAAGGCCGACGCGCCGCCGCCGCTGGTCCCGCGCAAGCACCGCTACGAGGTGCGCGAGCGGATGATGGCCGACGGCACGCCGCGCATCGCGCTGGAGGACGCCGCCATCGAGGCGGCGATCGATCAGGTGGAAGCATCGGGGGCGGAGGCCGTTGCGGTCTGCCTGCTCTTCGCGTTCCTGAACCCGGAACACGAGCAGAAGATCGGCAAGCGCCTGGCCGAACGGCTGCCGAACGTGGCGGTCTCGCTGTCGAGCGCGGTGCAGCCTGAGTTCCGCGAATACGAGCGGTTCTCGACCGCCGCGCTGAACGCCTATCTGCAGCCGCTGATCGGCCGGTATATGCGGCATCTGGGGAAGGAGCTCGAGGAGAGGGCGCCGAAGGCGCGTCTCGGCATCAACCAGTCGAGCGGCGGGCTGATGTCGGTGGAACGGGCGGCCGACTTCCCGGTGCGCACCGCGCTCTCGGGTCCGGCGGCGGGTGCCGTGGGGGCCGCCCATGTGGCGCGGCTGGCCGGCAAGCCGAACGTGATCACCCTGGACATGGGCGGCACCAGCGCCGACGTGGCGCTGATCCGCGACTTCGAGGCAGAGATCGGCTTCGGACGCGAGGTCGCCGGCTTTCCGGTGCGCCTGCCGATCGTCGATGTGGATACGGTGGGGGCCGGCGGCGGCTCGATCGCCTGGTTCGACCGCGACGGGCTGCTGAAGGTGGGCCCGGCCTCGGCCGGTGCGGTGCCGGGTCCGGCCTGCTACCGCCGCGGCGGTACCGAGGCGACCGTCTCCGACGCCAACCTGGTTCTCGGCCGTTTGTCCGGCACGCTGATCGGCGGGGCAATGACCCTGGATCTCGACCTGGCGAAACAGGCGATTCAGCCGATCGCCGACAGGCTGGGCTTCTCCATCGAGAAGACGGCGGAAGGCATCCTCGGCATCGTCACCGCCAACATGGTCCGCGCCATCCGCACGGTGTCGGTGGAGCGCGGCCACGACCCGCGCCACTTCGTGCTGATGCCGTTCGGCGGCGCCGGCGCGCTGCATGCGGGCGACGTGGCCCGCGCCCTGGACATGGCCGAGATCGTCGTGCCGCCGGCGCCGGGCATTCTGTGCGCCCAGGGTCTGGTGGTCTCCGACCTGAAGGAAGATTTCGTCGCCACCGCCCGCCTGCCGCTCGCCGAGGCGAGCCGGGGCGACATCGATGCCGCCATCGCGCCGATGGCCGAAGCCGCCCGGGCCTGGTTCGAGGCCGAGGAGATCGCCCCCTCCCGCCGCCGTCTGCGGCTGGCCATCGATCTGCGCTATGTCGGCCAGAACTTCGAGCTGCTGGTGCCGACCGACGAGACCGACGGCGCGGCGCCGAGCCTGCCGGATATCGAAGAGATGAAGCGCCGGTTCTTCGCCGCCCACGAGAAGACCTACGGCCACTACACGGCCGACGATCCGATCGAGACGGTGAACCTGCGCCTGACCGCCATCGGCGAGGCCGAGCGCATTCCCCCGCCGGCGGTGACCGGCGACGCCGGCAAGCATCCGACGCCGACGGCGCGCCGTCCGGTCTGGTTCGACGGCACGGAGCACGATACGCCGGTCTATGACCGCGCGACCCTGGCGCCGGGTCAGCAGTTCAAGGGCCCGGCCATCGTCGACCAGCTCGACGCCACCACCGTGGTCCATCCCGGCGACACCGTGACGGTGGACGCCGCCCTCAACCTGATCATCGAGGTGTCGCGATGAGCACCGAGACCAAGACCCCCGGGCCCGATCCGATCACCACAGAGATCGTCTTCAACGCCCTGCAGTCGGTGGCCGACGAAAGCTTCGTCGCCCTGATGAAGAGTGCCTATTCCACCAACATCAAGGAACGGCACGACCATTCCACCGCGATCGTCGACCGCGACGGCCGCCTGGTGGTGCAGGCCTCGGGCTCGATCCCGATCCACCTGGCCTCGATGCTGGGACTGATGAAGAAGATCCTGGCGAAGTATCCGGTCTCGGAGATCCACGAAGGCGACGTGTTCTGCGCCAACGACCCGCATGTGGGCGGCGGCACGCACCTGCCGGACGTGAACCTGGCGATGCCGGTGTTCTCGGATGGGGAACTGACCGGCTTCGTGTGCAACATCGCCCACCATGCCGATGTCGGCGGCATGTCCCCCGGCTCGATGGCCGGCGGCATGACCTCCATCTATCAGGAAGGGCTGCGCATCCCGGTGATCAAGCTGTTCCGGAAGGGAGAGCTCGACCGGGACCTGTTCGACCTGATCCTGCTGAACGTGCGCGTCGTGGAGGAGCGGCGGGGCGACTACAACGCCCAGTTCGCGGCCCTGCGCCTCGCCCATCGCCGCCTGCTGGAGATCGTCGAGCGCAACGGGCGGGAAACCGTCGAAGCGGTGTTCGACGGCATCATCAGCCGCACCCATGCCCGCATGAAGGAAAGCATCGCCGCCATCCCCGACGGCACCTACACCTTCGAGGACTTCATGGACAATGACGGGGCGGGGATCGACGACGTGAAGATCGCCGTGACCATCACCATCAAGGGCGACGACGCGGTGTTCGACTTCACCGGCACCGACGCCCAGGTCCCGGGCAACGTGAACATCCCGCTGAACGGAACGCTGGCGGCGGTGTGCTACGTGCTGAAGGCGATGCTGGATCCGGAGATCCCGAACAACCACGGGGTGATCGACGCGGTGACCGTGACGGCCCCCTCCGGCACGGTGGTAAGCTGCGTGGAGCCGGCCTCGGTCGCGTCGCGGGCTCACACGTCACAGCGCATCGTCGACGTGGTGATCGGCGCCCTGGCGGACGCCCTGCCGGACAAGGCGGTGGGGGCGGCGAACGGCGCCAATTCCATGGCCATCTTCGCCGGAACCGACCCGCGCTCGGGCCGGCCCTACGTCTATCTGGAGACACTCGGGGGAGGGTTCGGCGGCCGCAACGACCGCGACGGAAAGGATGGGGTGCAGGTCCACATCACCAACACCTCCAACCTGCCGGTGGAAGCGATTGAGATGGAGTACCCGCTGCTGGTCGAGGCTTACGGTCTGATCGAGGATTCCGGCGGAGCCGGTACCTGGCGGGGCGGCTCGGGCCTGCGCCGGGTGGTCACGCCGGTCGGTCACGACTGCGTCTTCACCGGCATCGGCGAGCGGTTCCGCCACCAGCCCTGGGGCGTGTTCGGCGGCAAGCCCGGCAAGTCCGGCCATTTCGCCGTCCGCACCAAGGAAGGCGAGACCAAGGACATGCCCACCAAGTTCGGCGATGCTCCCCTACGCCAGGGCGACAGCGCCATCGTCGAGACCCCGGGCTCGGGCGGCTACGGCGCGCCGGAGCAGCGGCCGGCCGAGACGCTGGCGGAGGACTGGGAGTCCGGCAAGTTCTCGGCCGCCTTCATGCGCGAGCATTACGGCTGGGAGTCGCCGCCGAGCGAGTGAGCGATGCGGCTGATCACCGCGTCGCGCAGCGCGACGACGATGTCGAAGACCGGCGCGAGGACGGCCCCGATCACGGCCGCCACCTCCGCCGGCATCGGCGTCTGCGGGTAGGCGGCATTCCAGGTCCAGGCGACCAGGACGCCGGATCCGACGGCCGCGCCGGTGACGGTGCTTTTCATCTAGGCTCTCCTTTGACGGGCGTCAGGGACGGGGCAGGTTGAGCAGCGCCGCAAGCCCGCCGAGCACCGACAGGGCAATCGTGCACAGCACGCCGAGCAGAAAGGCCTCGATCCGACCCACCCGGCGTTCCAGGTCGCGCATGCGGTACTGCAGCAGGGGTCCCTCCGGACGCCTGCCGTCCTCCGGAGCGGGCGGCGCAATCAGCTGAAAGTCCGGCATGTGCTGCCCCTCTAAAGACGATCGGGCGGAAGTCCCGGACTGCCGCCGAGCGGAGACGGACAGCCCCCGACCGGCCTCGATCCGGCGGGCGGATGCGGCACCGCCATCAGTAATCCGCCCCCATCGCGACGGCGATCACCTGCCCGGAGGCGATGGTCACGGCGATGGCGAAGCCCAGCATGCTATCGGGCGGCAGGTCGAACAGGTCCGCCGGGTCGCTCTGGTCGATCACGGTGACCCGCCCGCCATTGACCGTGGTCCCGGACAGCGTGTGCGCCGGAATCAGCGCCTCCAGATGCGGCAGGTAGGTCCAGGTCAGTCCGCCATTGTGCGACACGAAGAACCGGACCGCGGTCGCCGTCACCGTGGCGCTGGCCCCGGCATAGAGACCCGTGATCCGGGTTCCGTCGCTGCCGGCGACGATCAGGGCGGTGACCGCACCGGAGCCGTCGGTCGCGGCATTGGCGGCCGCCACTCCGGCGGTCTGATACCGCGGGATCTGCGGCCAGGCAGGCGTGTTCGTCAGGGCCATTACTGGGTCCTCCGGACGGGGGTGACGTGGGACGGGTTCGGGACGGTCTACTGAGTCAGGGCATACGCGGCGCCGAGACTGACCGCGTAGCTCTCCAGGTTCGAAACGTTAAGGATGGCGAAATCTCGAGCGTCCAGATCAGCATTCAGGCTTGGAGCTGGATCCAGAAGCAGGCTTCGGACCACGGTAAATGGATGACCGATGATCCAGTCATTGGCGTATCCGCCTTCCGATGCGATCGTCACATCCAGTTGCAGGCTGTTTCCTTCGAACGCGATGACCGTCCCAAGAAGATAGACAGTGAGGTCGCTGGCACTCGCCGCGCGGACCATTGTCCCTGGGGGCAGGAAGATCGACGATGCGTTCTGATGCGTCGTGAGGATCGTGTTGCCGGTTTCGGCGAAATGCCCGGTGGACGAGGTCGCGTAGATCCCGGAGATCAGTGCCGAGGATTCCGCGACGGACCGCAGAATGGCCGGCAGGCCGTTATCCTCGTCGGCATAGGCGTTGCCCTCCACGTTGTCCTGGGTATAGGTCCGTCCGGCGATGGTCACGCTCCAGGCCATGGGCCGCTCCTGTGTTCGGGGTGATGGGACTGCGATGCACGCTCAGAGCAGTTCCTCGACGACAAAGCGGCGCGAATAGCTGCCGGGCTGGCCGTTGATGATCGGCGCCGATTCCGCCAGCGCGCCATAAAGTGTGTGCCGATGGGCGTGGGTCCGGTCGTCCGGGTCGGCGATCACCATGATGTCCCCGCCCTTTCCCTTCAGCCGCTCCAGCTCGTAGGCGTGGCCGAACATCTCATCCTTCTCCAGGTGATCGAGGACGAAGCGCAGGCGCCGGAACCGGGGGCGCGCATTCACGAAGACCTGACCGCCGCGGGACCGCTTGATCTCGCTCTCGTCGACCTGCTCGATCGACCAGCCGTACTGGAAGTTGACCGAGGGCTGCCAGGCCGGTCCGGCGACCAGCCGGCCCGCCTGCAGAAACCCGGCCGGATTCACCTCGTCGGCCAGGTCGAGGCGGAGATAGCGCGCCCGCACCGGCTGCTCGATCGCATGGATCGACTGGGCGCCGTAGGTCTCGACCTCGTCCGGATCGAACCGGCCGCCCCAGTTGAACTCGCCCCAGGCGCCCACCCCGAACGGGAAGGCGGCGGGCCAGATGTCGACATTCCCGGTGTCGTGCAGCGGCTCGGACAGATCCGGCGTATTGCCGAGGCGGATTCGCCAGCGGCCGGACTGGGTGAGGTTGTGATGGATCAGGGCGACGAACCGCACCAGCTGCCGTTCCCCGAAATCCACCGTCACCAAGGTTCCCGCCGGGTCGGTGCCGAGGGATCGGGCGATCCGCGACGGCTGGCGGTCGGCCAGGTTGGCAACCGGCAGGGTGGCGCTCCACAACCCGCCGGACAGGGTCGCCGCGTCCACATGGTTGCGGTAGGAGATCAGGATGCTGGCCATCGCGTCGCTAGCCCCACAGGTCGAGGGTGATCTCGTTCACGGCGGAGTCCTCCACCATGCCGACCACCACCAGGTTGCGCCCCTGTTCCAGCCCGTGCCGGAGATAGGTCAGCCGCACGGTCTGGCCGAGCTCCAGGGAGAACGGTTGGGTCTTGAGCAGCGCCCGGAACGCGACCCGCCCGGCGCCGAAGATCGACAGCAGGCGGGACGCCTCGTCGGCGGCATCGGCCGGGTCGGCGAGCAGCGTCGTCGCCACCGCCTCTTCCGCCAGGGGATGGCGGGCCCGCGTCGACGGCGCCGACGCCGCCTCGATCCGCACCGGTTCGGCCAGGTCCGCCCGGGCTTCCTCGCCCACCGCTCCGGCCACCGAGGCCGCATCCAGCGGCTGCCAGTAGCGCCGGTATTCAACGCTCTGGCGCCAGACCGGACGGGCGACGGCGAGCCGTTCGAGATCCAGCACATGAAACGCGTCATAGGCGGCGACGGCGGTCTCGGCCGGCGCCTCGACGCGGCCGATGGTCATGCGCCCGGCCCGGTTGAACCCGAAATGGGCGCCGACGCTGTCCGCCAGGGCGTCCAGCACCTCGCCCATCGTGCTGCCCTCGCGGATCCACACGCCGACGACATCGTCATGCGCCGCGGAGAAGGCCGCGAAACCGGCGCCGTCGATCGGGATGGCGCCCTCGGTCGACAGCCGGGTCGTCACCAGCCGCTCGATCAGCCCGGCCACCGTCTCCACATACGTCCCGCCGGTCCGGTCGCCGCGCAGGTCGGCGGTGACGGTGCCGGCGGCCGAGGCGCCGAGACGGAACGTGCCCGCGGCCGCGTCCACGCTGTACTGTCCGGCCCCAGGCGTGCCGGCGATCCGGGTCAGCGCCAGGCCGGCGTCGTACACCGCGTCGACGGCCTCGATGGCACCGTCATGCACCTGATAGGTCAGCGTCGACGGGTCCACCAGCACCGCCGGAACATGGAACACGCGGCCGAAGGCCAACGGCTTCTCCCGGTCCTTGAGGCCGATCCTGCCGTCGAGACCTCCCGTCCCGCCATAGGTGCCGCGCTCCACCCCCGCCTCGAACAGCGACTGCAGGTCGCGCAGCCGCACCGTCACGCTGACATCGTCGACCTCGACGCCGTCGGCCGTACCGTCGAAGATCGTCACGAAATCGGCATAGGCGAAGCCGTCGCCGCCCAGCAGCACCCGGACCCGACGGCCGTCGAAGGCCAGCGCGGTCATCGGGTCCAGCAGGCCGTCGGCATTGTTCAGCAGCAGGGTTCCGGCGCCCGGCACCGAGCGGCCGGAGAGCAGTCCGCCGGCGAACAGCCGCCGCTCGAAATTCAGGGCCGCCAGCAGCCGCGGGTCGAAATAGGTGTCCGACGGCGTGTCGGTCCGCCCGGTGACGAAGCCATCATCGCTGAAGTAATGCGGCACCGTCACTTCCAGCGCCGGATCGTAGGGTTCCAGGATCACCAGATAGCGCCGCCGGGCGAGCGGATCGGCGATCAGATCGTCGAACGCGCTCATGCCGCCCTTCCCGGGCCGCGCGACGCCGCGACCACCCGCTCCACCCCCCGGCGCAGGGCCGCGTTGTCCGTCCGCATCGCCGTCAGCGCCGCCGTCATGCGGCGGGTCTCGCCGATCAGCTCCGCGATCCCGTCCTCGCCGGACGCGGTGGCCGGCCGGTCGTTCGCCGGTGCCGCGATCGTCACCGGGATCGAGCGGCCGTCCGGCAGCGGCACGAAGGCTTCGGGCAGACGGCCCTCGCCGAACAGGGCGAGTTGCGGGCTGTCGGCCACGCCGCCGCCGGCATAGCGGGCCAGCGGCAACGCTCCGTGTCCGGTCATGATGCCTCCGGCCGCGAAGGGGATGGCCTGATCCAGCAGATCGACGATCCGGTTGATCTCGGCGGAGAGCCCGGCGCGGAAGGCGCCGAACTGTCCGGAGCCGAAATCGCCGGCATAGCCGGTGAGCTGGGCGATGATCCGGTTGCGGGTCGGCGCCTGGCCGAAATCCGCATTCGGGTTCGGCAGGCCGCCCAGATCGCCGGAGAAGCCGCGGGCGATCGTCCGCAGCTCCTCGAGCTGGGCCCGGGCAACGTCGAGCTGGCGCTCGGCCACGCTCTGGGTCTCGCCCAGGGCGCCGTCCACCGTGGCGAAGATTCGGGCGTAGTCCTCGTTGCTGGCATAGAAGTCGCGGGCCAGACGCAGATAGTCCTGCGCGGCACCGCCGACATCCAGTTGGGCCTCCTGATCGCCCTCCGCCGCCCGGGCGGCCAAGGTCTCGAAGAAGCTGCGGGCCTCGTCGAGCTGCTGTTCCGGCGACAGGGGGGACAGGGCCGGGTCGATGGCGAGGCGACGGCGGGTATCGGCGATGCTGTCGATCACGCGCTCGGCCGTGGCCGCGAGCCGTTCCTGCTCCTCGATCTGCGCCGCCAGCTCCCGGGTCGCCAGCCGAGTGGCGTCGGCCATCGAGAATTGGGTCGTCAGGTTGTCGTTGGCGGCGTCGCGGCTCCGCTCCAGGGCCTCGGTCAGGACGTCCAGGACCAGGGCGTTGTCGGCGAAAGCCGTGCGCACCGCCTCGATCGCCTCCAGGCTGAGGGCGTCGGCGGTGAACAGATCGGAGAGCTGGTCGCGCAGGAGGGTGTCGAGATCCGACAGGTCGGTCAGCCCCAGCGCCTCGCCGACCGAGCGCCGGTCGTCGTGGTCGGCAAGCCGGTCGGCGATGTCGTCGACGATCCCCAGCCCCGCGGCCGCCCGGGCGTCGCGCTCCAGCTCCTCGCTGAAGCGCCGGCCGAGTTCCGCGAGAACCTCCGGCAGCAAGGCGCCGGCGTCCTGCAGGGCGGCGAACGAAGCCTCGAGCCGCGTCAGCACTCCGGCCAGATCGTCGCTGCCGTCCAGCAGGACGCGCAGCCGTTCCCGGTAGAGCGCCTCGAGGTCGGAGAAGTCGGTGATGCCGATCGCCTCGCCGTCGGCGCGCCGGTCCTGATACTCCTGGCTCAGATCGGCCACGTCATCCACCGCGCCGAGGCTGCCCGCCGCCCGCAGCTCGCGCCCCACCTGGTCGGCGTAGTCGGCACGAAGCTGCGCGGTCAGCAGGTCGGTGGCCTCGGCCACCTTGGCGGCCACGTCGAGCGCGGCCACGCCCAATTCCGGGAAGACCTCCGTCGCCTCGGCGATATCGGCGTTGATCCGCTCCAGCTCGCCCTGGAGCTGGCCGATGGCGGCGGTGCCGGCGATCAGCCGCTCCTCGAACGGGCCGATCGTCTCGGGCTCGAAGCCGCCGGCGACGGTGGCGATCAGCGCGTCGACATCGGCCGCCGCGATGGCGAAGGCGTCACGGATCCGCTGCTGGTTGTCGAGATAGGCCTGCGACCGTTCGGCCGTCTGCGCGGCAGCGGCGCCGAGATCCGCGGCGCCGTCCTCCAGATCCTGCAGCGCGTCCGTCGCGATGGTCACGGCACCCTGGACCCGTTCGACGGTTCCGTCGGCCAGGCTCCGGTCGCCATGGGGCCGCCCCTCGTCGGTGCGCTCGCCGCCGACGAAGGCCAGGCTCCGGCCGGCGACGGTCAGGCCGACCAGACCATCCCCCGTCTCGTCGTACAGCCCGGCGACGCCCGGTCGGAAACGGTGCGATCCCTCGTCCTGCTCGTACAGGACGGTGCTGTCGGCGCCCGGAACCGCCGTGCCGATCGCGGAGAGCTCGCGTGCGGCGTCGGCCCCAGCTGGATCGGCTTCCGCACCCGGGAACAGGGTCAGCGCCCGGTCCAGAAAGTCCCGGATCGCGGCCACGCCGTCGGTCGCCAGGGTGCGGCCGGCCTCGGCGATCTCCAGACGCTGGCGCTGCAGGGCGACCGTATAGGCGTCCACCCCGTCACCCGCCTCCGCCAGGGCGTCGCGCAGGGCGCCGAACCGCTCGGCGAAGAGCAGGTCGTCGAACAGCGCTTCCAGACTGTCCGCCACCGAGTGGCGGGCGGCCTCGGCCACGTCCGGGGACTCGATCCCCTCCAGCCCCTCGCGGAGAATGAACGCCACCGCCTCGGCGACCAGTTCAGCCTCGGTCAGACCGCGGAGCCGGTCGGTGTCCTCGGCATGGGCGCCGATGATGGCCTTGAAATTGTAGCCGCCGGTCTGGCCGGACCCGTCCTCCGGGTTCGGGAAATAGCCGATGTCGAAGCCGTTTCCGTTCAGCACGCCGCCGAAGCGCGATTGCACCCGCTCGATTCCGGCGAAGATCGCCTCCACCGTGTCGACCAGGGCGGCCGGATCGCCGCCGTTGTCGGTGGAATAGACCGCGTCGCGGGTCGCGGGCGACACCCGCGCCACGGTGGTCGGCCCGACCGAAGGGGACGGCGCGAAGAGGGTCGGGCCCAGGATCTGCGCCAGCGCCAGGGCACCGGAGACATAGGGACTGATCGCCCCGAGGGTTCCGAGGCCTCCACCGAGGCCTCCCCCGAAGAGGCCGCCGAACGGTCCGCCGCCCGTCGCCAGTCCGATGAGCGAAGAGCCGGCGCCGATCAGCGACCCGAGCCCCCCGCCTGTGGCGCTGCCGCCGCCCGTCAGGCCGGACAGGCCGAGCCCGCCGCCGGCCATGCCGCTCAGCTGCCGGAACAGGCTGGTCACGGCAGGCAGGATCGAGCGGAACAGGGAGGAGAAACTGATCTCGCCATCGCGCGCGACCTGCTCGAACAGGCTTCCGAACATCCGGATCATGCGGTCACCGAACCGCTCCCAGACCTCCAGCGACCGGTCGGCCGCCTGCCGGTTGCTGCGCAGGATGCCGTCGCTCAGGTGTTCGCCGGCACGGTCCAGCCCGCGGGTCAGATCGTCCACCAGCCCCTGGAAGCCGCCGTCGGGACGGACCAGGGCGGTCGGCGCGGCGACCTGGGTCAGCAGCCGGGAGAACGCGCCCTCGGCCCGCACCGCGGCCTCCGCCAGGGCGCGCAGGGAGGCGTTCGCCTGGTCCAGGTGCTCGCCCCGCACCCAGGCACCGGAACGGTTCGTGGCATCCAGCAGCATGGCCGGCTCCCGGGGTCAGGGGGTTGCAGGGGTGGTCTCGGCGGCCCGCCTGGCGCGGACGCGCTCCAGATAGGCGGCGTCCATCGCCCGGATCAGGCGGCTGAACTCGGC
This sequence comes from Candidatus Endolissoclinum sp., assembly GCA_965228445.1. GTDB lineage: Bacteria > Pseudomonadota > Alphaproteobacteria > Thalassobaculales > Thalassobaculaceae > Thalassobaculum. Next base: position 2,618,174 of record OZ245813.1, read on the forward strand.
CGTGTCGGCGATCCCGGCGAGACGGCAATAGGCGTCGATCTCGGCCAGCGCGATCGGGTTGGCGACGGCCGTGCCGAAACCGAGCGACAGGGTTCGCCCCGCCGACAGAACGGCAAAGGCTTCCGCCACCTCGTACAGGTCCTCGAACAGCTCCGGCCGGTCGGCCAGCGCCGCCGGGTCCCGCCCCGACTGGGCCGCCAGCGTGGTCAGGAAGTCGAGCCGGTCACCCCAGTCGAACTGCCATCGCACGACGTCGCGAAGTTTTTTTCCGCCTCCTCCAGGTCGCGCTCCCGGTAGAGATCGAGCTCGCCGGCCAGCTCCACCACCAGGTCGCGGAAGTCGCGATAGGCCGGGTTGAGCAGCAGGTCGCGGGCGGTCTCCCGGCTGTAGGCCAGCGGAGCGGTCCCGTCGGTCAGCCCGCGCCAGTCGAGCAGCACGGTCTCGGCCAGCACCTCGGCGGTGATCCGCTCGGTCACGGAGTCGTCCAGGGTGCCGGCTCGCAGCGCGCGGCGGTACGGCTTCAGCCGCCGCGCCATGGCCTCGCGGTAGCGCCGGTTGCCGATCCGGGCGAGGCGGATCTGTGCGTCGGACGACGCGTCGATGGTGGTCCACACGCCCTCGTCCTCGCGCGCGGTGTCGGTCTTGAAGCGGCTCAGGTCCATGGCTGGTCTCCCGTGGGTGTGGCGCGTCAGGCGGCGAACCGGTCGATCTGGATGGTGCAGCCGGTGTCCGGGTCGCGCAGGGCCTGGAAGTCGAAATCGGCCATCACGTCGCGGTCGTTGCCAGCCGCCTGGACGCGGCCGCCGGTCAGCTTCACCTTGGGCAGGCTGACCACATAGGCATTGCCGTCGCCGTCCTGGACCCGGAAGGAGAGCGAGGTCTGGGTGCCGGCCAGGTACTTCTGGTACCAGGCGCCGTCGGAGAAGTAGATCGACACGCTGCCGGTCACGGTGCAGCGCCCGGCGCCAATATCCACGTTGCCGAGCGCGCCGACCGCCTGGATGCCGCGCAGCCCGTTGGCGACCCGCACCGAGAGCGCGCGCAGCACGGTGCCGGCCAGCACCACGCCGGCCTCGCGCACCTCGCCGATGTTGTTGACCGCATTCATCACGTCGTTGACCGAGGCGGCGACCGGCGCGCCGGTGCCCACCGTGGCGTCGCCGATGGTGGCCGCCTTGCCCATGAAGCTGGCCGAGCCGCGCAGCACCTGACCGGTCTGGATGTCGAGGCTGAGGGTATTGGCGACCATGCCGGTGAAGGCGATGAACTTGCCGACATCGGTGAACGCCTTCTCCAGGGTGAAGGAGCTTTCCGTCACCCCGTTGCGCAGCACCGACCCGGCCATGACGATGTCGAGCCCGCCGGCCGCCTCGTCCGACGCCGGAGCCGGCGACACGCCGAGGCTGTTCGCCGCCACGCTGGTGACCTGGTAGTAGCCGTTATTGGCGCCGGAGGACGCGGCGAAGCCGGAGACCCGGAGCCACTGCCCGACCGCGATCCCGGCGGCGGTGAAGTCGGTGGCGGAGCTGGTGAAGGCGCTGCCGGCATTCGAGGCGGCGATGTCCGCGGAGGCGGAGACCGCCACCAGCGTGCCCCAGTCGGAGAACAGCGCACCGGCCAGGAAGGCGTCCTGGGCGCCGTAGCTCAGCTCGAAATCGACATTGCCCGACGCCTCGGCCCCGACCTGGATCAGGTCGACGATCTGGCGGTCGGACCGGACCTCGTTGCTGGTCACGTTGCTGATGTTGTAGCCGAGGCTCTCGGAAGTGTAGCGCATCTGCGCCATGGCCGAGGCCGGGGTGGTGCCCCAGACCGACTCCTTCAGGCTGTAGAGCTGTGCGCGGCTGCTGTCGGCCATGGTGCCGTCTCCTTGGGTTGCGATGCGGAACTGCGTGTGAGGGTCAGCGCCGGACGTGCAGGCGGAACACCGCCGGCCGGTCGCCGGCATAGGTGGCGGTCACCGACACCACCCGGTGGGTGTCGCCGCCGACGATCAGGTCGTCGCCGGGGGCGGGATCGATCTGAAGGTCTTGCGCGCCGACGGTGACGAGCCGGTCGCCCCGGCGGATCACGCCGTCGGCATGGCCGGTCTCCACCTCTTCCAGGACGCCGGTCAGCGCCACGTCGACGGTGGTTTCCGTGACCTCGCCGGTCGCCGGGTCGTAGACCGGCACCCCGGCGCGGCGCAGGGTCATCGGCGCCCCGGCACGCGCGATCAGCCCGGCCACCATCGGCCGGATCGCCTCGCCCAGCCGGGTCATGCCCGGCTCACGGTGCCGGAGACCGCCGCGCGCACCAGGCCGGTCAGCAGCAGGTCGATATAGGGATAGGCCCGGCCGACCGGCGCGTCCTGGGCATAGCTCACCTCGACCGACCCGACCCGCTCGGACAGCACCTTGCCGCCGCGCTCAGCCTGGGGGGCCAGGTCGTAGGACAGGGCGATCCAGGCGAGCTCGGCGCAAGCGTGCTTCACGCTCGCCGGGATCCCGGTATGGGTGCGGCCGTCGGGATCGGTGGCGCCCAGGCGCGGCCAGCCGAGCGGCTGCTCGCTCGCCGCACGGCTGCCGATCCAGCGGTAGCGACCGTCGAGATAGGCGGTGGCCCGCAGCAGCCCGGCCTCGCGCTCGGCGGTGGTCGCGTCGAACCAGCTGCTCACGGTGCGGGCGGAGAAATAGGCGTCGGCCTCGGCCAGGTCGGCATAGACGTCGGTTCCGGCGGTGACGGTCATCTCGGCCTCCGATCAGCGATGGGCGCGCCGGCGGCGGCGCTTGCGGGATTTCGCGGCACAGGCCGGTGCCGGCTTCGGCGCGGGCGGCCCCTCCTCGCTCGGCAGGGGCGGCGGGGCGATGAAGTCGCCCTGGCCCAGCAGCCGCCAGTCGGCGTAGCGGCCGTCCTTGCGCGCCATGTAGTCGCGCTGGTCGACCACGATGGGCTGGCCGGTGCGGGCATGCTCGAGCACGACCGTCGGCAGAATCTCGACATCGGACACGGGCATCTCCTTCGGCTCCGTAGGCACAAAAAAGCCGGGGCCGATCCGCGCGAACGGACCGGCCCCGGCAGGGTCCCGGCCGGTGGGGGCGGCCGGGCAGGGAGGACTGTGGAAGAGGTCAGCCGGCGATGCGCACGGCCAGTTCCGGACGCACCAGCTTCACGCCCCAGAGCACGTCGAATTCCCAGACCGTCTGCTTGTACTGGCGGCTCACCTCCAGCCGCAGGGACAGGCCGGTCTGGGCGTCGGTCATCGCCAGGATCTGGTTGCCGAGCGACAGGTCGGCGAGCCCGGCCGACAGCGGCCGCATGGCCAGCGCGAAGGCGTCGCGGTGGAACGCCAGGTTGACCACGTGGCTGGCGCGCACCGCCACCGACGCACCCGGTGCTACCGCCGATTTCAGCGCCGGCGCGATCGCCACCGGCGTGTTGCCGGTGGACAGGGCGGTGCCGGCGGTCACCACATAGGTCTGGTCGTGCCCGGCGAAGGAGATCACGTCGCCCGCCACCAGGGTCGGGGTGCCGGTGTCGGAGGTCAGGGTGACGGAGACGTCGCCCGCCACCCCGCCGGCGCCGGTGGTGATGGTGTAGGTACCGTCGTCCGACGCCGTGCCGGCGGTGTGGGTCGGCACCCCGTCATCGGCGAACCAGTCGATGCCGAACTTGCGCCCGACCTCGCCGTCGATCTTCACCGAGGACGAGCCCACCTTCTCCGCGTCGGAGAACTGGGCGAGCGCCAGGGCATTGGTCTCGGCGTCGAAATCGAGCACGCCGCGGCGGTCGCTGCGCGGGGCGAGCTGGCGGTTCAGCAGCTTGCGGGCCAGGGTCGCGTCGCTGACGTCGCTGCCGAAGGGCGTGACGCCGGCGGTGCCGACATAGCCGTAGATGCCGACATACTCGCCATGGACGCTGGCGTTGACCGCGTTGGCGAGCGCCCGGATCGCCTCCGACATCTGCATCGGCACGAAGCTCTCGTCGTGGTCGATCTCCATGACCTCGCGGTCGGTCAGGTGGAAGCCGGCGCGCTTCCAGTTGTTAAGCTGGATCTGCACCACGTTGGCGGCCAACGAGGTCGGCACCGGCGGTGTGTTCGAGGGCGTGACGTCGGTGGCGGCGATGGCGCTGGGCAGCGGCACGTCGATCGTGTCGCCCTTCTTCGCCGCGTCGGAAGAGTAATCTGAATTGACCAGGCGGGGCATGACCGCCTGTTCGCGCAGGGCCATCAGGCCGCGCGCCAGAATCTTCGGCATGATGTCGGAGAGGCTGTTCGCCATGACGAACTCCTTGTCGAGAGACATGAGGGAAAGAGGTCGCTCCGGCATCCCGCCAAGGCGCGAAAGGTCAGGCTCCGGCCACCCGGGCCGGGTATGCGGGTCAGTTTTTCGGCACTTCACCCGAGTCAAGGCTCGCGCTACACGCATGACGGAAACGCGATTCGTTAACTAAAACCTAAATTTGCCAGAAATTTTATTCAGCAATTTCAGTTGCATATTGTCACGATTCGACTCTTTAAGGTGGTATTTTTATTTTCCATCTCCCCAAAACAGATGGAGGGCCAGGTCATGGCCAAGGTTGCTGCGTTCCACTCAAAGAAGCCCGGAACCAAGGTGCATCACGACAACAACTCGTGCACTGAGGGGAACAATATCGAGAAGGAGAACCGTGTCTCCGGAACCGGTGGGCATCCGAAGTGCGACCACTGCAAGCGGCTCGCCTAAGCCAGGGTTAGCGGGGCTGTTGTCGGAAAACGATCTCCCACAGCGGCCCCGTCAGCTCTCCGTCATCAACAGTCCAGATGCGCCGAATACTGTAAACTTGATACCCGAGCGCAATAGCTACTGAGTAAGCTTGGAAACCTTCCCCGCGCCCTCCGAAGAAACGAACTGTCGGCTCCGGGAACGGGTGACCCGGGCCTCCCTCACAGGATTCGACAGTCTCAATTCCTGCTTCCCTCATTGCATGTACTGCGCAAGCGATTCCCTCATCGAGAGGCATATCCAGTTCCAGCCCAAGGGATCGCATTCTGTTGTCCTCGCCCATGGCTCAGCCTTCTAGAAAAGAAGGAACCCACGAATAGACGTCACGCCAGCCGGACCCGGCCGGCGGCGATGTCGGCGATGTGGCGGGCGACGGCGCGGGGGTCGGAGGCGGAGACCGTCACCGGCCCCGCATCGCCGCGCCCCGCCACCGGCGCGCCGCTGCCGCCCTTGCCCGAGGCGTCGAAGGCCCGGCCATAGACCGGATCGGCGCGCAGGATCTCCACCAGCTCGGCCACCGACAGGGACGTGCCGTCCTCCGCCGTCGCGGTGATCGACCCGTCCTCGCCGACAGAGAGGCGGGAGACCACCACCGGCAGCAGCAGCTCCGGCACCCCGTGGGCGGCCTGGATCGCGGCGCGGGCCTCGGCCTCCAGCAACCGCGCCTCCAGCACCGGGGCGCGGTCGACCGGCGGGGCCTCAGCGTCAGGGGCGGGCTCAGCGATGGGTTCCGGGTCGGGCTCCGGGTCGCCCTCGGCCGGCTCTTCCGATCCGGTCAGGGCGGCGAGTTCGGCCTTCAGCGCCTTGCGCTCGGCCCGCTCCTTCTCCAGCGCCGATTTCAGGCCGGAGACGTCCTCCACCCCCTCGGCGTCGAGGCGCCAGCGGCCGTCCTCTGTCTGCACGTAATGGGCCCGCACCGCCTCCGGCAGCGCGTCCAGATCGTCCACGTAAGCGGGAAGCGGCATCACAGGTCTCCGTCTTTCGGCAAAGGGTCAGGCGAGGTCGGCGAGAATGCCGCGCCGGCGGATCTCGGCGAGGAAGGTCGGCCGGTCGATCTCGCCGGCGATCCGGGCGCGCAGCAGCAGATCGACCTCCTGCGCCTCCTGGGCGTCGAGGCCCATGTCCGGGTCGAGGGTGACCCGGCCGGCACTCTCGGCCGGCAGATCCATCCATTGCGCGGCAAGGCCGAGCGCCCGGGTCAGCCCCTCCTCGACCTCGCGGGCGAGGCCGGCAAGCGCGCTGTCGGCGCGGGCGGCGTCGATCGCCTTTTCGGTGGCGGTCACCCCGCCGCTGCGCCCGACCATCAGGTCCAGGCCCATCACCGCCATGCGGTCCTCCAGGTCCACCAGGTCCTGGCGGCCGGCGGCGATGGCGGCGCCGGAATGCTCCACATAGCGCAGATCGGCGCCGTCGCCGTCGCCCAGGATCAGGCGGTTCGGACCGATCTCCACCCCGTCCTCGCCGACCTTCAGGTTGCGGGCGAACAGGATCGGGACGCGGGCCACATGCAGGATGTGGCGCTGGTCCGAACTCGACTGCCAGTGCGCCAGGTTCAGCCAGGCCAGGTCCATCAGCGGCGGCCGGGCGGTGAGGAAGCCGGTGCGCCCGGCATAGATCGACACGAACGGGATGCGATCCAGACTGGTCTCGCCGCCCGCGACCTGGCGCCAGGGCGCGTCCTCGGTGGTCTGCGGCTTGCGCCAGACCGCCCAGCGGCCGGGCTCCAGCACCCGGACCTGCGGCACCACCCGCTCGCCCCAGGCGCCGTCGCGCTCGACCACGCTCTCGCGGATGCGCAGCCGTTCCAGTTTGCCGCCGTCGCCGACCCACCAGCCGATCAGATCGCGGGCCGGGACATGCACGCAATAGGGTCGCGCGCCCCGGCTGCGCTCGTCATGCAGGGTCTCCGCCCCGCCCGCCGCCTCGGGATAGTCCACCAACAGGTGGGTCACCCCGTCGGTCAGGGCGGCGCGCAGCACGTCGCGGGCGAAGGTGGTCAGGTCGCGGCCGCCGAGATCGAGGTCGCGGCACAGGGCGCGGATGCGCGGATCGGCCCCGTCGCCCAGGCTCGCCGGCTTGGCGAAGGGCTTGCCCGACAGGGTCTGCACCGCCCGCCCGAAGCCGTTGAACAGCACCGTGCGCGACAGCCGGATGCGATAGGCCTCCAGGCTCTCCCGCGGCTCGCGCGGCAGCCAGCGCTCTCCCGCCGCCCGCATCGCCCGTGTGCCGCCCTGCAGGTCGCCGATCAGTTCCCAGTCCGGCGCCATGGCGTGCCAGGCGGAACAGGGAGTGGCGACATCGGCCTCGCCGCCCGCCGCGGGGGTTGGGACGTTCGCGCGCTGTCTCATGGGTCTCTCCGGCAAAGGATCGGGACGGTCAGCGGAAGTCGTCGTGGCGAAACGGAACGGCCACGGTGAGCCGGAAGTACGGCCCGTCGGCCTGCCCCGCCTCCGACGCCGGGCCGGCCGCCTTCAGGGTCAGGCCCGGAAGGGCGGCGCCGGCGAGCAGCGCGCCGATCTGGTCGGCCAGGCGCCAGGCCCGGCCGGTGCCGGTGCCCTTGGCCACGTGGATCGCGACCGTGAGCGTGCCGGTGCAGCGGAACCGCCGCACCGCGCCGCCGAACGAGGCCTGCACGGTTTCGCCGCCGTCGATCGCCAGGCGGAGCCAGGGCGCGAGCCCGGCGGGCGGGGTGAAGGCGACGTTCTCGTAGGCCACCGGCGTGGCGCTCCAGCCGGAAGCGAACAGCCCCTCCAGGGCCGCCCGCGCCTCATCCTGGGTCATGCGGCCCTCCTCCAGTTTCTCTCGCTCACTCTCCGGACCTGTTCCGGGGCGCGGCTTCCGCGTGACGGGATCTCGCCGAGATCTCCGATTTCGCGCGGCCCGACCGTGGGCCCCGGACTAAATCCGGGGAATGCGGTTTGGGGGTGAGCGCGCGCTGGAAAGGCGATCGAGAGCCGGCTGCCCGCTTCTTACCCACCTCTCTCACTCCCCGGATTTATTCCGGGGCGAGACTTCCGCGTGACAGGGCCGTGCCGAGATCTCGGGGCGTTCGAACGCTCCCCGGCCTCGCCCCGGCACAAGGCCGGGGAGCGGGTTTGAGAACGGATGATTTGAGAACGGACGAGAGGCGAAGAACTCCCAGCTCCACACTCCGCATTCTCCAAAGTTCACTCCCCGGATTTAGTCCGGGGCCCACCCATCCGCGTGACAGGGCCGCGCCGAGATCTCCGGGCGTTCGAACGCTCCTCGGCCTCGCCCCGGAACAGGTCCGGGGAGTGAAGGAAGAGAAGAGCAGAGCGTTCAGAACAGAAACTCCCGGCTCTCCGCCGCCCTCGGGCCGGCCATCAGGTCGGTGAGCGCCCAGACCAGGGCATCCAGCCGGTCCGGCGACGCCTCGCCCGAGGCTCCCGTGAAACCCGTCATCTGATCCTCCAGCTCGGGGAACGCGCCGGCGTGCCGCACCCGTCCCTGCTCGTACAGGGCGGCGACCGGTTCGGCGCGCAGGCGCTTGCCGCGGGTCGCCCGTACCGCGCGGACCGGTAGGGACGGGTCCACCGTGCGCAGGGTCGCCGCGACCAGGTCGCCGCCCTGATTGACCTCGCAGACCACCGCATCGGCCCGGTGCCGCCCGTAGGCCTCCACCGCCCGGCGCGCCCAGAGATCCGGGCTCAGCCTTGCGGTCAGATCCTCCAGCACCCAGAAACCGCCCGCCCCGTCCTGGCCGGCGACCACGATGCCGGTCTCGTCGGACTCTGCTCCGCTGGTCACCGCCGGATCGACGGCGACAACGATGCGCGCAAGCGCCGGCACGGTCCCCTGATGTCGCGACGCGGCCAGCAGCGCCCGGCTCCAAAGGGCGCCCGGCGTGTCGACCAGATACTCGCCCTCGATCTCCTGGCGGCCCAGGCGGGTGCCGTCGTAGCGGGCCAGGATCTGCTGCAGGAAGGCCGGGGCCAGGTTGGCTGCGTTCTCCCGGGTGCCGCCCCGCGTCACCGCCGTGCGCGGATCGGCCATCAGCCGGGACAGCCACGCCCGCGGCTTCGGCGTCGTCGTCGCCACGCAGCGCGGGTCGAGCCCCAGGCGCAGGCCGAGCATCAGGTTGTCCCAGGTTTCCTCGTAGCGCCATTTGGCGATCTCGTCGGCCCAGGCGGCGTCGAATTGCGGCCCGCGCAACTGGTCCGGGTCGTCGGCCGAGAAGCAGGTGGCGACGGCACCGTTCGGCCAGGTGATCCGCCGCTTCGACGGCTCGTAGAGCGGCCGCGCCCAGGGCGGGCAGCAGGCCAGCAGCCCGCTCTCCCCCTCCACCATCACGTCGCGGGCATCGCCCGCCGTCTCGCCGACCAGGGCGATGCGGCCGGCATGGCCGCCCTCGGCGAGCGCGCGGACCCACTCGGCCCCGGTCCGGGTCTTGCCGAAGCCGCGCCCGGCCAGGATCAGCCAGACGCGCCAGTCGCCCGGCGGCGGAAGCTGCTTGTCGCGCGCCCAGAGCGGCCAGTCGTGCAGCAGATGGGCGGCCTCGCGGTCACTCAGCCCCGTCAGCAGGGCCCTTGCCGCCGCCGGGCTTATCCCCCGCATCCGGATCAAGCCGCGCAAGCCGGTCGGCGAGGGCGTCGCGGGCTCCGGCGTAGTCCTCGTCGGAATCATGGCCATCCTGCCTGTTGGAGGTCAGACCGGCGCGCTCGCGGTACAGGTCGGGGCGGTGGGCGCGCAGCAGGAACATCAGGAGACTGTCCGAGTATTTCTTCACCGACCCGGCGATCTGTCCCTGGTGGAAGCGCGGGGTGTCGACCCCGTCCATGGCCCGGCGCCGCGCCTCGGCGTCGAGCGCGTCGGTCGCCGTCTCCAGCGCGTCGGCCCAGTCGGCCGCGAAAGTCTGGCTCTTCGCCTTGAGCTGATAGACCCGCGAGCGCGACGCACCGGCGGCACGGGCGGCCGCGGAGACATTGCCGGTCTCGGCCAGCTTCTTCAGGAACTTGGCGCGGCGGGTGGCGTTCCATTTCTGAACGGGCATGACGGCCTCCGCATCATAAAAGCGAAAGGGCCGCCCGGATGGGGCAGCCCTTTCGTCGGTCCTGCGGGGCCGTGCCCCGGCGGATCAGCGCAGTGTGTAGGGTGCCAAACCTAATGAACCCGAAACACAGCTAACCTATTGATTTTACGTGTTGCCTTGCCAAATAAAATGGCTCAGATTGCCACGATTACTCGTCTTCTCGACGAATCTTGCCACAATTATTGACTCCGGCATTCGCAAGCCACCTCTGGAAATCGACACAGCATCTTCGCTAGGTCAGAACCCGGGGATAGCGATCGACGATCTCCTCGAGCGCAATCACGAGCGGCGCCTCAGCTGCTCCCGAGTTGCTAAGCTTCGTGCGAACCTCATCCACGAAACCAAGATGCTTCTTGGTAGGCATACCATCTCTTTTAGGCGATAGAGCAATGAGCTTGTCGACGAAGGGGCCATGATCCAATGCGAGAAGCCGAAGGGCTCTCGTGAGCCAGATCCCGACCGCGTCGTGCATCATGTCGTCGAGCCAAAATATCTCACTTCGATCGGCACCAAAGTGGCTCAACCTCCGGGCGGCAAAGAAGATCTGGGCGAAATTTAAGTCGGTCAGCATGGGAAGCTTGGCCTTCTGAGTTCCTGATAGGATCTCCAAGAGATACTTTGGACCTGGGATTTCCTCCCGTGCCGCTCCCTCTATTGGCCCCAATGCGGGTTGATAGAAGAGCTCATGTCCACAGCGGCACACCTCAGGTTTCCCAATGACCCAGTCGAGATCCTTCCCGCACTTGGGACAGGTTTTGACCAGCCGACAGCCGTGCTCGGTACAGAAACGGACGAACCGGAGTGACCAGCTGATCCGATGATGCGGAGCCTGAAGCAAACAGAGCGGGCAAACTCTTCTTCCAACGCGCACGAGGGAGTCCGTCGGCACCTCGTGGCCGAGCAGTGACGATGTCTTTCCCAGAGCGGTATCTACGCTCACATTGGGTGCAATAGGTCGAAGGGTTTCAAATTTCTGACCCGTCGCGATTGCGAGGCGTTCGATCGCCTCGTCGCCGTAACAGACCTCTGGAAACTTAATCCCAGCGGCATCAGCAACCGCCTTCGCTTTGGGCAGGTGGTTCTGACCGGCCATTCGGGTGATGTAGCCATTGATGCTTTCGTCAGGGTGCGGAAGGTCATGCAGCGGCAACCGTGCAGCAGGCGTTTTATCCATGATCACGCGAAATCTTATGAACCAATGGCGGCAGCGCTCGTGACCATCAGCACATGGCTCGGAGGCGCTTCCCCATCTGCCTCAATTGGAGGTCGAAATGCAATCCTTGCCGCAATTACCTGTTAGGAATCGACCACGTGCCAGAATTAGCTGTTTTCCCAACGGTTCTCGCCAGATTTCTTAGCATTTTAGGATTCATGGGTTCGGTCTCAGGGAACGAGCTCTGCAATAGGAATTGCAGGCCACATTCCTATTGATCGCCAGTTCGGTAGGAATGCTTGGATTACGCCTGCGTGACCGAGCGCGAAGAAAATCGTTCGAGGCGCTTCTCTAAAGAAGAAGAGCCGACGAAAGGCTCGTCGGCTCTTGAAGTGCAATTGGGGGTGCTCCCCCGGGTCGGTCACATGGTCTGTATGGTCGGGTTATGCAGCCAGCACGTCAGACTGCTTCAGCTGCCGCTTGCCCTTCCGCAGGCGGGTTTTTCGGGAGGGGATGCCATCGTCCTCGTTGGGCTGAGACCTTAAAGTCTCGAGGTCAATGTCTCCGAAGGGGTTCACCTGTCCATAGTCGTTCGCCCCAGGGAAATAGGCAGCAGTCTCGTGCAGGATTTCCATGCTGAGACTTGAAGCGCCGGTCTCGAGCGCATTGATTGTGGCAGCGTATAGGAAATCGATGGCCCGTCCGACTTTGCCGCCGGAGAAGCAGTGAAGGCGGAAGGCAAGAGCTTTGTCGCGCCCGAGGTTCGAAGGCGCCTCGAACGGCAGCTGTTCTTCATACGCAGCGAGCACAGCGCGAAAAATAGACCGTTCAGCGCTATCTTCCCAGTTAAACGCATTGAGCGCGTACTGACCAAAAGCTCGCCGCTTCAACTGCTCGTTCTCGGTGAAGATCGCCGTCGCCTCCGGCATCCCAGCCAGGACAACCGGGCAAATTGCGGCATTGAGTAGGCTCTTAACGAAGTCCGCCGCCCGATAGATGACGTTGCGACTGCCAGAGTCGATGAGGTGCTGGACCTCGTCCAGAATGACCACCTTCACCTCCTGATGGCGCAGGTGGTGCTTCACCCGTTCCATCTGAGTGACCTCAGTCCCTTTGCCAGCGATATTGTCCGGCAGATTGAGCGCACGCAGCATGTTCTCTGCCAGATTCTTGGTCGTGCAGCGTGCCGGGACCTCGACGTAGAGCACCTCCTGACGGTCGCCAAGCGGGGTCTGTTGGGCCGGGAAGTTGCTCATCCACCTCCGTAACAAAGCGGACTTTCCACTTCCAGACGGACCGGTGAGGAGCAGGCAGCGCGCTGGGCTGGGCAGCCCTCCATCCGGGTTGCCAAACTTCCGAAGGCGTTCCAGCGCCTCGAGAATCCGCTTCACCTCAGGATGGGGAATGTACAAGCGTTTGAGCGACTCAAGCTTTCCTCGGATTTCCTCAGGCGTGAGCCGAACAACCGCCTCGGAAGACGTGCTCGCATCGGCAGGCTGGCTAGCGGTATTAGTGGCTGTGGTGTTGGTCATCGTTATCTCCTTTGATTAGTTGATGGTTTCGGCGTGGATGCCGAGATTCATGCCGCCGTCGGCAAATTGGTCGTCTTCGTCCTCGAACAGAGCGTCGTCGTTAGCGGCCGCGGAGCCGGAGGGTGCGGGCGCCCGCTTTGTTTTCGCCGTCCTCGAGGAGGCCTTCGGTGCCGAGGCCTTCCTCGGGCGAGCGCGCGGCGCCGAAATCTCGACCTCATCGTCCTCATCAGCCACGGTTTCGAGGTCGAATTGATTCTTCCGGGCCTTGCGGGGCTTCTCCTCCTCGAATGGCGTTTCGGTCTCTTCGAGAATGCGAGCCAGACGCTTGCCCTTGAGTTTTTTCAAGCGCTTGAGTTCGGCGATTTGGGCGTGGAACTCCGCACGAACGCTGGTCAAATGGTGAACGCGGACACGTTCTCCCGGCGCCAAGTCCTGCTTGGCCTTCTGCTTCAGGAGTGAATGCTCCGCCAGAGACAGACCGTCCGTGTATTCAGGGTCTACGGAAGGCACCTCGATGAACCGGCCGGTAGCCCAATCCTCCACAAACACGGACGACAGGTCAGACCGGTCTACTCGGACTTTCACGGTGTCAGGCTTGTCGCCTCGATTAATGAGGGTCCGAAACTCTGGGGACTTTCTGCAGAAGAGGAGACCTTCAAACTCGATACCGCGCCGGGTCAGCTTCCGGTCAACTACGTCGTTGAGAAGGACCTCGAGGTCTTCCATACGACGTGGCAGTGAGACCGGGTGACGCTTGATCCCCTCCTCCCACATCATCGCCGGGGTCTTGCGCAGCGCGCGGTGGACCGACTGCGAATAGAAATCGACAATCCACTTGAGGATGCTCGCCTTGAGGTCGCCAAGCGACATCACTGCTTCCTTCTCAGGCCGATAGTCGCCCCGCTCTTTCGTGTTGGAGAACGTGGTGCCCGGGATAGTATGAAGATGGTTCCGAGCAAGGGTGCCGAAGAAGCGTTCAACCTTTCCCTTGTACCAAGGCTTCTTCGCGGGGCAGTAGACGATGTCGATTCCAAGCGCGAGACAGGCCTCCTTGAAGGCTCGTCCGTGAAATTCCGGCCCGTTGTCGACGACAATCGTCTTCGGGAGACCGAAGCACGGCCAAGCGCTCTTAATCTCTGGATACAGCTTCGAGAGCCACGTTTTCGGCTTAATGGCATTCCGTAGGCATAGCATCACGCTGTGAGCGCCCGGCGGTTCGAAGCCGATGTAGACACCGATAATCATCCGCGTGTGGCGGCAAAGCGCGACAGTGATGTAGGGACGCCCGAGAGCGATGTTGCGCTCGGGGTCAAGTACGAAGACGTCGAGCACCGTGTGGTCGATTTCGACCTCTTGCAGAGGACGTGATGCCTTGGGGCCAAGGCCGACCGGCAGACAGGTCTTCTCATACTGCAGATATCCATGGTGACCTTGAGCAACCAAATCGCGGTCCAAGGATTCCAGGACCCGATAAACGGTTCGCAAGCTCGGACGTCTCAGTTGGCCGTTGGGCCGAAGAAAGCGCTGCTCACGTCCCTTCACATCAAGTTTGTCGAGACGAGCGTTGACCAACCTCAGTAGCTCAGGTGCTGAAACACGTTCGGGAATGAGCCAGTGAGCATCGATGACCTCGAGGAGGATTTCCTCGACCTCCGGGTCAAAGCGCTTCCATTTGTTGCCACGGTGGTGGAAACGCGGCGCCAGGCTACGGATGTCTCCCGCCAGTTCCGGAGACCCAACGTCCGACCAGGCCTTAAGCCAGCGCCGCATCTTGCGAGGAGACGGCGGGTTTTGGTCGTTGTTCTGCTCCGAGACCTCATCAATGAGGGGCTGCAAGAGCTTCGAACTCTGGGCTCGCAGGCCTCTGTCGACAAAAGCCTTGAGATACCGGTAGCGACGCTTCGCCTCGTCCTTCACCGCGTCGGTCATCGTGACGAAGGGCTGCTCGAGCATCTCCCGGTGCTTCTGCTTCAGCTTTCCGTCGACGTCCACCAACCTGACGAGCTCGCCGCTCGCCCATTTGTCGACGAGTTCGGCTTCGGGAAGCGTCACGAAACGGTCGTCGTTGACGTGATGCAGGTTGATTTCGCCAGTCTCCAACCGTTTGCAGACCCGGTAGGTCTCACCGGCGATTTGAATGGCTTCGTTCCTTTTCCAATTGATTGCGATCATGTTCATTCTCCCAGGTTCGCGTATTTGAAGTCGCTCGTGATCAGGCTGTCCCCAGACAGCGGAGCGGTCGTGAGGTCGATGTCGAAGAAGTTCAGGAGTGCCATGGCGTAGAGTTCGCCACGCTGCTCCGGCTTGAAGCTCAGTGACGCTTCCAGTTCAGAGAGCGTCCGAGGGCGCTTCTTGTTGAAGCTTTCCGCGACCTGGAGCTTGAGCCGCGGGCTCGGGCTAAGGTCGCGCGCTTCGAGCATCAGCCGAGCGTTCTCCAGAAGCGGTTCTCGGCGGATATCGCGTTCCGTCATCAGCCTGAAGCCGATGCCGCGCTTCTTGTAGATTTCGGCCACGAGTTCGAAGCGAGCCTGATTGGTAGGCTCCGCCGCGTCGGCCTCGAATTTGACCTCGACGATTTCGGTCCTGCCATCTCGGTAGTCGACACGTAGGTCCGGGTAATAGCGATGCTCATCGCCGCCGAGTTCGTAGTGCAGCACCTCCGGCTGAGCGGAAAACAGAGCTACCGTGTTGTCGACCTCGAGCAACCGAATGCAGTCGAATTCAAGCTGCGATTCCCAAGGCACCAAGGCTCGGTTCTTCAGGCTAGTGAAGAGGCCGATGACGCGATTGGTGCGTCTGGTAATGACTTTCCGGGCTCGAGGCGGATTGACCGTCGGATATGGCACCCGGACAGCGCACACACGTCCAGCGCTCACGCGCTTCAGCACGCGTTTAGTCTTCATGGATTTGTCTCCTGATGTAGCTGTTCACCTGCCCGAACCACCGGGTTCGAGCGATTGTCTGGGTGGACGGCTACGCTATTCGGCGACCCCGGAGACCAGGGGCGGCCGCGTCGGCATAAGCAAGAATACCGGCTACATTGCCGCTATCATGCTGATGTGGATGTCGACATGTGCCGCGAGCCAACCGAACTGGCTGGCTTGAGGCGACCGCATTGCACTCGGTCAGTACGAATTGCGGTTGGCAATAGACGTCGATATTAGACCGCAGTTTTCCGAAGACATCGGCTTCGATGCACATCCAAGGCCGCACTGCCTTGCCCGTGTTATCACGCACAAGGACGTCCAACTGAACACACCCTTTGCGTGTATTCGTGTTCAGAACTGGACTGATGGCATCTAGACGGGCGATTAGGTTCGCAACGGAACGCACGCCCGCACGGATGATGGATTTCGACATGGAGAGCCCCCCGGCACGCACATCAAATCCGCGTGTAACTCACGCAGATGGCTAAGCTTCGAAAGAACTCAGCGTATGGTGCGACGGGAGATAACAGCGGGGGCCGGATAAACCCGGTCGCCAGAAATCATCGAGGAGTGGATGATGCGCTGCATAACGAAGACGCTACTAAGAAGAGAGAGTCTCGTCAAGCAATTTTGTTGCGGGCTCGTTTCATGCTCTCAAGACATGTGGTCCAACGGACATCGAAAAGCACCGGCACGTCGGGTGCCATCTTTGACCCGCTGGCTTTTTATGGTTAATGTTTATAGTTAACAAAACTTCAGTTTCCCAAAGATTTTGCTTAGCCCTACAGCTGCATAGCCCACCCCGAACCCTTCTCTGAACTCAGACAATCAAGGAAACTGAATCATTGGAGCTCGAAGGCCGCATTCTTTCGCACAGAGAAGCGCTCCAGCAGTACGCTCCTGGTACCCCCGCACTACACCGAAGAGCCACTGGCCTTGATCGATCCTGACCAACTCGAAGCTCTCGCTATCGAATTGGAGCGAAGCCCTGACTATCGCGTCCTGCGTCGGGTGGTGAGCCGCGATCAGTTTGCGGCACCGATCGGCGAGACCAAGGTCGGCATCATCCTGGATACGGAAACGACCGGCCTGGATCCGCGGACCGATCAGATCATTGAGTTGGCGATGCTGGCGTTCGAATACGACGAGCGCGACCAGGTTTGCCAAGTCCTAGAGCGGTACCAGTCGTTCAACGATCCTGGCCGACCAATTCCTCCCGAAGTGACGCAGCTGACCGGCATCACCGACGAAATGGTAGCCGGTCACTCGATCGATTTGGCTACGGTCGAGCGATTGGCTGAAGCGGCTGTCATAGTGATTGCCCACAACTCGGCCTTCGACAGGCGGTTTGCTGAGCGGCTTCATCCGATCTTCAGTAAGCGTGGATGGGGCTGCTCGCTATCCGAGGTCTCATGGAGCGACGCCGGGATCCGAAGCGCCAAGCTTGAGTATCTCGGCATGTGCTTTGGCTTATTCCACGACGGCCACCGGGCGATCGCGGATTGCGAGATGCTGCTCGAGATCCTGGCCAGGCCATTCCCGGCCACCGAAAAACCGACGCTTGGAATGCTCTTGGATGCGGCGAGGCAGCCCAGCGTCAGGATCTGGGCACTGAATAGCCCCTTCGACCTGAAGGATCTCTTGAAGGCACGTGGATATCGCTGGAACGACGGGAGCGATGGTGATCCAAAGGCCTGGTACCGAGATGTCCCTGAGGCGGATCTCGAGACCGAGAAGCAGTACCTCCAAACAGAGATCTATTCAGGTCCGTTTGAACCCCACTATGTGCGGCTCACGGCTCTGACGCGCTTCTCCGACAGGATCGGAGGAGCCGACCATTCCGAGTAGATAGGCCATTCTAGGAATTTTCGCCTATCACTCTTAGCGCTCATACTGTGGACACGATGTTTATCCGTGCAATGCGCCGATGCTCCAGCTATTTTTAGCCGATTTCTCTCTACAATGGAGACATGTTGCTCTCCCTGTTTCGCTGTAGTTTTTTATTGGATATTGTGCGTGTCTACGCATCACCCTGCACAATGAGCCGAGCCGAACAAACCAGACGATAGGCAACCTTCCGTATTTTCACTTCAACAAAATTAAAAATACAGCAAAAGGATGAAGAAATGAATGCGGAACACATTAAAAAAATTGTCGATCTACATTATGAAACGGCAGAAGATCCACTTCTTTTATCTAATCTTGGGAACGAACTAAAGAAGCAAAATCTTTGGCCAATAGAAGGAGAGACTCGATCACTGGCAAATTTTATCAAGGAAATCGCCCCCGAGCTACCAATAATTGCAGATCCAGAAGCAAAAGCGTATGTCGTCATCACCCCTAAAGGAAGAGAAAAATTAGCACATATCGCATTTCAACGGCGACATGATCATTTACTTATTAAAAAGTTACCTCGCGCAATTCTTTTAGCATTCTGCGTAAGAGCTAAAGGTGAGGTTTGGGTTAAGATCACCGCACCTTACCATTACGCTATCGAATGCCCAAAGCCCGATGAAAGCTACGTTTCCGTCGATGAGAAATTTCGTATTCCCGGTCTTTATGTAGACCAGAACCGAAATATGACGCCAACCAACCAAGATTTGTTAGTATCAAACCTAAAAAATTGGGCGAAAGAGCATCATGTAGAGCTACATGACCTCACTGCAGACTCTTCTGCACCTAGTCAAGCGCCCGCACAAGCTGTCAAGTCGGCAGCGAATGCACTTGAGCGCCTCTATGACGCTCAGCCGCCTACACTCCGTGAGCGTTTAGTTGTTCCGGTTGACATTGCTCTTTCCTTGAGCCGGATGCGATAGACGATGGCGCGCCGTCAACGTCGCGCCGCCTTAAATGGCGAAGGGCGGGTTCCGATGTATGTCGTCGCCGGACTGCCCCCTCACACACATCGAGGTGCGGTAGCACGTTTAAACAGTCGGTTCCCCGAACGGAAGATAGTCGGCACCCCTTCCAAATCGGAAGATGGGCCTCTCTATCCTGTGGCCACTGTCGATGAGATCGTAAAATTGATCTCCGAGTTCGCGATTAAACGACGGAAGAATGATGGCGCCAGACCCCCGACTCCAAAATGGATAATTTTGCTTTATGTTCCATCGTTTGACCAAGAAGCATTGCTTAGAGTTCTTGATTTTGCCGTCATGCCAGCGCCCCTGCATGCGTTAATCGCCTACGGCAGTGATGGCAAGCAACTTAGGCACGACCCCCAAGCTGTAGATTTAGCTATTAGTGACGCTCTCGGACCCAGTGGTCCCGCGAAATGCGCGCTGGACGATGTGCTTCAGCGCCTCCAGAGAATGAATGATAGGGAAGTCGCACTGCTTCCACCTGATAATTTCCACATCGACCCTCCCCGTACATTGAGCGATCTTTTTGTTGAATATCGCAACCACGAGAGGCCCGCTGATGATCGTTTCAACGAGCTTGAACCGACCCGATTGACTAGGGAGGATATCCCCCGATTTGGCAGAGATGTGCGCCACTGTCACGTGGATGCTCGCGGAATTGCGTTCTTGAACGCGCACCCGACCGCCTACGATGGTGCGCAATGGGAGAAAGAGCTAACGTCATCAACCGCAGAGCTATTATCTGTGCTCCGCAGTCTTTATCGATTTGGCGGTGCTCTACCTTCTGGCTTTCATCACGACGTACAACGTAGTGACGGCAAGGCCATGAGTTCAGTTTTATTTAATTGTTGCAGAGAAGGACCAATTTCGATTTCGGCCGAATACGCAAATATCTATCCTAATGATTATATTCGCTGGAAAAAATAGAAATAGGAAAAATAAACGCCGCTACCTAATTTCTAGGAGCGGCGTAATACTCGTGACCACCTACAACCTACCAGCCGGTCGAACACAGCGCTATTAACGCTGCTCGTCCTGCTCGACCGGAGCCGAGACAGGGGGTCCATTAGGACCGTCGGATCTCAGGGTCGCAACCCTGGTGTCTTTCCCTAGCTCCGGGGCTAGGGTCGATCACGGTGTGCCGTAGGGCACGACATAGAAGTCACTTAGGCTCTCCAGCAAATTTTGTCAAACGGCATTGCAGGTCGACATTTGAAACTGGCACCAATTTCCGTCGGCGAGTTTCCCCAATTGAAAAGGTAAGGCACTGAAAACGCCGACAGTTTATCCGTTGGAATCAAACAACTGAACGGATACTAGAATTGAAGGCTGGGGTGATAAGCTTCAGTCCTCTCCTAATCAATGCCAGCCGGATCCTGGCAACCGATACTCGCCCCCTACAGTCTGGCCTCGATAAACGGCGCTTGCCCGGACCTGACACCCAGAGGGGGGCTTCATATTTAACGACCGCTAGGCGCTCGAGCGGTCGGCGGGGCCAAAGCTCCGCGATCAGTCATCCGTCTCGCAAGCGACTTGAACTACTCCTGCGGGGCGCGTCTACCAGGTACAATCACGATCAGCAAGGGATCGCGAAAGCCTAGGCAGGTAGTGGGGACCGGAATGCAGATCGTTGATGCGCAGATACATCTCTGGGGAACCGGGCTACCAAGCAATATGGCGCATTGGCAGGTCACTTCGTTCCGCGCTGCCGAAGCAATTGCCATGATGGATGAAGCCGGTGTCGATGCGGCGGTGATTCACCCACCCTCCTGGGACCCGGGTTCCACCGACCTCGCGGTCAATGCCGTTCAGAATTATCCGGGCCGGTTTGCGATCATCGGATCCGTTGATCTTGGACGGCCGAAGGAGAGCGTGGCGGCGATGGAGCGCTGGCGGGAACGGCCAGGCATGCTCGGTCTACGTTGCATGTTCCTCGAAGGCGAGAACCGGCGCCGCTTGCACGATGGCGAATTGGGATGGTTTTGGGGCGCTGCCGAGAGGTTCGATCTCCCCGTGACAACCCTGGCAACCGGCTCCTTTGAGATCTTGGGGCAGGTCGCAGAGGGTCATCCGGGCCTGAGGCTGAGCATAGATCACCTTGGCGGCAAAGGTGGCAACACGACGCTTAAGGACGAAGCTGCCATGGCGCATATTCCCGACCTTCTGAAGCTTGCCCGGCTACCCAACATCGCCGTGAAGGCCACCGGAATGCCGGGATACTCCGCAGAGAGCTATCCATTTCCAACTATGGCGAGCTACATCCGGCGGGTCTTCGACGCATTCGGCCCTGAGCGAGTGTTCTGGGGCACCGATATTTCCAAGATGCCGTGCTCATGGAGCGAGTGCGTGACCATGTTCACCGAGGAGATGCCTTGGATCAACGCCACGGACATGAGCTTGGTGATGGGTGGAGCAGTTAGAAGGTGGTGGAACTGGAACTGAATGGCCGCCTTGGCTGCAAGCAGCCTCCAGCTACGCGCCGCTCCCCTGGGGACAGACAGATATTGGGTCGCCCAGAAGCAGAGGGCGGCTCTAGTGTTCCCGTCCTTGCAGGTGCAGGCCGTTCGGTGATCTTTGTTTCATGAACTCTACCAATTCTGCGATCTCGCGTTCGTCACAAATGACCTGCTCGCGGACGACCCGATGACTGCTACGCAGATTTCTAAGGACGTGCTGTTCCATGTCGTACGCGATATCCGCAGTGCGGAACGCAACCTCCGCATAGCAGTTCCACGTTTCCTTATCGAGATGGAGCGGCAGGTGGGTTCTGATGCGGGTTAACCTTGCAGAGGCATCCAACGCCCATCCAACCTTCCAGGTCTGGGTATCAGCAAAGCGCAGGACGTAGCAGCAAGCAGGCAAGTTAGCGATGTTCCGGCGCGGCAGCGGATCGCCAAGACCGTCGTGCGGAGGCGGACCAAACCTGTCGAGCACGTTCGGGTCCGAGACCGCTTCTGGCGCCAACAGTCCATCCTCGACTTCGTGGCGAGCCGCTGTGGCCACCATCAGATAGCGCTCGATCTGACGAATGGTTTCGCCCGAAGACGCATCCAAATTCGCGACGGGGTAGTACGGAAAAGCCTTCCCATCGTTGAAGCGGACGCTGACTCGACGGCCGAAACCGAACCGTTCAATGTCGCCTTTTCTCAGCATGCCGATTGGCAGTTTGAGCCGCCCGTCGTGGAGCAGCCAAAGTTGGTCATTCGCATCTGATGCAAACATGCCTGCGAACTGACGGAAATAGCGTCCGGGAGCAATATTTGCCTGGAAAACGCAACTCCTCCAAGAACCAGCGTCGCGACGGAACCCTATGAAATAATGGAATGACGGCTTGTCATGCGGTCGGATATGGCCAAACAGACGCGGCCCGATCTGCCAACCGTTCGCGCCGTCACTGATGGTTCCAAGCTCGGTACTTTCGGTTTGATTCCGCCCACAGGCGGTCATGAGCTTGGCGATGGCTTCGTCGATTGAAGCTCGGCCTTCCACGGCAAGATATTGCTCCATAGACTCCTCCCCCATTGATTGCAGGAAGATAACCTAAAAGGATGCTACCAAGAACTGTAGAAACCTCCGCAGAACGGTATGAGCCAACGCACATAAGCCCCTTAGGATCGAGCAAAGACCCGATCACACCGAACTGCGGCAGCCTTCCAACTGATTTTGCGGTCGCAGACAAAGCCTTCACTGATTTTCCTCGATCTTTAGTTGCAAACCAAAAGTGATTTTCGGCAGAATTCTCGCGCAACGCTGAGCCACTGTTGTCCCAAGGGCTAAGAGCTCCCCAGCGTGGATTGGTAATGTCGTTGCACTAGGCGGCCGGTGGCATCTCCGTTCCAAGTCCAGGCACTGAAGCCTCGTCGTTTGGATGGGAGCCCCGGCCGTCGGCCGTTTTGTATCGGCCAATCGCTATGGCGGAGACCCCCATGTCGGACTCCACGTTCATTGGTATCGACGTCTCGAAAGCAGACTTGGAGGTCTGTGACTGGTTGTCCGGAGATCAGCAGACTTTTGGCAATAATAGCAGGGGCATAGACGATCTGCTCAAATGGCTAGCACGTCGGCGAGTGAGCCTCGTTGCTCTTGAGCACACTGGGTGGGTTACCCGCAATCTGACTGACCGATTGCGGGATGCTGGTGTGCCGTCAGTTGTTCTAGATGCCCAAAAGGTGCGGCAGTTCGCGACCGTCGTTGGGCGCAGGGCAAAGACTGATCGGCTTGATGCCAAACTTATTGCGCAGTTCGCGGCAACCCTCCGCCCCAATGTCTCATCGTTTGCATCTGAGGAGGAGCAAGATCTGCAAGACCTTGCGCGTCGCCACCGGCAACTGAGTGTCGTAGCGGCCGGGGAGAAGGGTAAACGAAAACATGGATATAGAGGCGAGACATTGGAGAGCATTGAGAGCCATCTGGTATGGCTCAAGATCGAGATCGCACGCCTCGAAAAAGCTATGGATGTGCGAATACAAGGGCGGCCGGACTGGCGGCTCAAGAACCAGATTATCCAGACAATGCCAGGGTGCGGACCTACCTTGGCTCGGACACTGATCACCGATTTGCCTGAATTGGGGCACATTGGACCAAAGCGCTTAGCTTCACTCGTCGGAATTGCCCCAATGCCACAGGATAGTGGGGCAAGCTCGAAGCGGAGGAGAATCCGAGGCGGTCGGCGCTGGGTGCGCCGCGTCATCTTCATGTGCTCTGTTGTGGGCACTCAATCCAATCCGGAGCTAAAGAGGTACTACCGACGACTGACAGCGGCAGGAAAGCCGCCGATGTCCGCGCGGGCAGCTACAATGCGGAAAATGCTCCTGATTCTGAATGCTATGGTCCGCGACGGCAGCCCTTGGGTAGATCGTGGAACGAAAGAAGGAACTGGTGATGCCGAGATTGCCTGAAGGTCGGATCGACATCGCTTCAAATATGCTGGATCTCGGAATGAGACCCTACCGGCACTGAACAATGCCCCTGCGGTCCGAGTCCCTTCGCACGGTTGCTTCGATAGGCACGAAAGTGAATCTGATATGCGAGGCTGCCGCCCAAGTGTTCCAACAGTTCATCCATTATCAGACGCTGAAGCGGTTCCGATGTTTGTCGATCCATGGACCATTTCGCCAACCGGTGCACCCCCTGAGGTCGCCAAAATGGTCGAGCCACCGGCTCTCGGAGTGCATCCAGATATTGGTGGAAGGAAACTGGCCAGTCACGGCACGCATCAACTCCGCGTTGGAGACAAAGGTGCATTTGTTCTCGGTACCGAGAGATCAGCTTGGGACCAAGATCCTGCGCGAAACCGCTTGCGTACCAACCTAGGCGCAGGATCAGTGATAAGAACTCACCGGTGCTGAGGTGCTCGATCGCCCCGCTTAGTCGCTCCCTTTCCATGAACCCAAAGCTCCGATAGACCTGCCGGACTCCGCCCAACACTTCGCCAGATTGATGTGAAGGCTTTGCTCCCCGGATATCGGCGCCGCAATTGCATTGAGTGATGCTGGAGTATCGCCAGACCAAAGGCCGATCGCAGTTGTGACACCGATCCACAAGACGAACTCCGTGGATCGGGCACGCATTGATGGCTCGGAGATCCCACACCGCTCGATGGTAAGGCACCTCGATCAGGCACAATGGGCAGACCCATCGTCGATGTAACGACATCATGCCGCTGGCGATACTGTGACCGAGGAAATTCGCCTGATTGCCCAGACCGGAAGGCCAATATGTCATCCTGGCCAAGGCTTCTAGCGAAACCCCTGTGCCGGAAGCAAGCGGCGTTAGGTCGAACGCCCCAAAGGCAGTCGCCTCGATGGTCGAATGGGGGCTACCGAGTAGTTTCGCCAGAGCACCGGCGTTTCGAACGCAATTGCGCTCCGCCAGGCGAACCAACAGGCCCGCTAACGATTCATCTGCATACGGTACTACTCGAAGCGGAAGTCGAGGAAACAGTCCGTTCGGATCCATAGGGCGCCCCTCTCACTAGAGAGAGCGGCTGCCGAAGAGAGACTGCACTCACAGACCGCAGGAACAACAGCTGAAAGCAGCGTCCGGTTGTCGGCGGTGTGCCAGGTTGTCATTGCTCAGCCCTCGGCGCCAGGAAGAGCCGCGGTCTATCCGCGGCCAGCTAGATGCAGCAAGGCCTGGATACTATTCGGAGGGAATGCATTCGGGCCATTAGCTCCTCCGCCAACTCGGCAAACACCCTAGGCTCTAATCCGAACACCTTCCCAGAATAGCGGCGAGCGACTGCACTGAGAAGCCTGATCGAGGCAGACGAGGAACGGATTGCCGATCGTGGTTTCGACGTCACAGCACAACTGGAATTGTAGTATTAATTTCATTTATAGATTGTATAATAGTCTCACATCTTCGCTGTACTCCATGAGCCTCTACCCAGAGGAGATCAGGCCATGATCAAGCTTCGAACCATCTGCTTTGCGGTCGCAATTGTCTCCGGGACGATAGCTCATGTCAGTGCAGAGCAGCTAACAATCGGCACGTGGAACCTTGAAGGCCCCGCGGGCTTGGATGGCAGGGACGCCAAGCTTCGACAGTTTGCCGATTTCGTCGCGGCCGCCGATGCGATCGTCATTCAGGAGA
The DNA here is from genome assembly GCA_965228445.1 of Candidatus Endolissoclinum sp. Taxonomy (GTDB): domain Bacteria; phylum Pseudomonadota; class Alphaproteobacteria; order Thalassobaculales; family Thalassobaculaceae; genus Thalassobaculum. Next base: position 2,643,036 of record OZ245813.1, read on the forward strand.
CCCTTGGCAGCGGGCAGATGACCGAGTTCCTCGGCAAGGCACAACTCAACGGTTGGAGCTTCGCTGTGTCTGACTTCTCCAACGATGATCGAACAGATCCCTATCAAAAGCTCGAAGTGGCGGTGATATCGCCACACAGGATCTCAGCAGTCTCCGAAAGCGACCCCTACGACCGAGATGATTCCGATGCGGCGAAAGAGACCGACCGCGACGTGATCGTTCCCGCCTTCATTCCCGAAAGTCAGCGAGGAGGCCGAGGCTCGCGGGGATGGTTGTGGGTCGAGTTTGAGGAGCTCAAGCTTGTCGTCGCGGCCGTGCACCTGAAATCCTCACAGGGACGGGGCGGACGCGCAGACGAGGAAAACAGCCACAAGCGAGAGGCCATTGCCGCAGCCTTGGCCCAGGCCATCGTCGATGATCAGAAGGCGAGGCCGGACTGGTCACACATCGTGGCAGGCGACTTCAACGTAGCGCCGGGCGATATCGGCAAAGTGGGCGTTGCCCTCTCGCTCCAATGCAGCACGGATCCCTGCACCGGTTACGATCAGACTCACGCCATCTTTGGCGGCGGCATCACGCCCGGTTTGGCCATGCGAAACTTGGTTGAGGGTCTTTCTGCCAGCTATGCCAAGGGCAACTATGTCCAGAGCCCTATCGACAACATCTACGCCGCTGGGCCGATCTTCGATAGAACGACATTCCTGTCCGCGCGTCGAGGTGACACTTTCGGATCCGACCATTACGCGCTCATCGTCTCGGTCGAATAGGGTTTGGTCATCGTCGAGATGTTTTTTCGGCGCTCGGCTTGCGTGCTCACTTTCGTGGCCAAGTGAAGTCGGACTTCGGCTCTCCGTAGCACTGATAAGCTTGAGCAAATTGACCGCTCGACTTGTCCCTACAACGCCACGTCAAGTTACCGCTGCCATCGTAGAACTGGTCCCAGGCATGCCCATAGCTGTCGTTGGTGTAGCCGGAGTATGAGCTTGAGCCGCCACCGCCGCCGCCTGACTGAGCGGCTATTGCTACCGCTCCAACAGCCAAGATTCCGAGCATGATTCCGGCGGCGATCCTGTCGTCTTCTTGCCTAACCAGCTGCTCACATCGCAGGCTCGTCAGCTTACGGCGTTCGATCTGCTCGTCCAGGGCAGTCAGATACGAAGCCTCGGTTGCATCGCTTGGCGCGTAAGAAGCCAAGAGCTTGTCTCTATCTTTCACATAGTTACGGCAGACTTTCGTGTCGTCCATCGAGTAGCTGTTTGCCAGAAAGCTCTGCTGGTTTGCAGCACACCCATATGTCGCCATAGAAACTATTAGAGCCGTCGCAACCACACGACTTTTGCGCATTCTCTCCCCCAATGTCTCTTTCCCCATCGAGGAACGAGCATAGGGGGCTGCGCTACCCACTCAACCCCTGGGTTATTACGGACATGCCCTGTCAACCGAACTGAACTGGTGGAAGCGTTCCAGCCCATCATTGAGATCGCTTGACCGCGGCTACAATGTTCTCTATACGTTCTAAGCCATGAAAGCGAAACTCATCCCTTTCCGATACCGTACCAGCCATACGCTGGGACAAGGTGGAGTCCGCTCCTCGATACGCTGATCGCGCAGAGCCTGTTCTCGCCGCCCTTAGATCGGACCGACGTCCGTAGGGAGATCAGCATGACACATACTTCTGAACATTCCCCTGTTTGGCCTACCGATCCCATCGCGGACTCAGAAGCGCTTGCCTTACAGGAAGCCAGGGAAGCAGCCCGGCAATTCGAGTCTTTTCCTCTGCGAACGCTGCACTGCACCTCGCTTCCGGCCTTTAGAACAGAGTTAGCGCGCGACCTCGGGTGCCGGTTGGACCTCAACCCAAATGTCGATCATTGGGAATGCCTTCCCTGCGCGGTTCGGCTTACCGATGATGCCGGATCGACCAATCTGCGGGTACCCGACGTCAAGGTTGTTTGGACTGACGGTTCAACCGCGCTGCTGGATGCGATCGCATCGACAGACAGCGACGCCAGATCGTCGGAACCACTTCATGTCGAAACCTCGGTCGGACCGTATCTTCAAGTCCGGGAAGACCAGATCCGCTCTGAGCCCTATCTATCAAATGCGAAGGCCCTTCTCCGCTATGCCGGATATGAGGTCTCTCTCAGCGATCGCCTCCAGATCCTGAGCCTGCTCGAGGAAAGAGGGTCTCTTCGACTATCCGAATGTCTGTGTGACTACCGCGGCAAGATGGACCCGGTGGCCCTTGTGGCGGTCCTGGCGCTACGACGCTTTATAGTCCTCGACATAGATGCTGCGCCGATCGGGCCTGAAACGATCATCAAGCGCGCCTTTCACTGATTCCCTCATTTTAGGAACTAGACGCCGCGCGCCAAGCGTGCGGGAAACTGCGAGGCATAGCTATGCTGCGGTCACGGAACTCTCGGTTCACCACCCTGAATCTCGACGCCACGATCCAGACACTGGAGGGGCTTCTCGCCGATCTCAAAAGAGCTCGGAACCGGGATTTCCCTACCCCCCAGGAGCTCGCAAGCGCCCCACTCATCGACGACTTCGTGCTTGGGCATCGGGAGGTTCCCGTATTGGAAGGCACGGTCTATGGGCATCCGCTTCTCGGGAATACCTGGTGCCGAACTTCCGAACTTTGGCTTGTCGCGCCAGAGCTTGGATGGGTCAGGACGATCTCTCGCTTCTACCGTCTTGGCCGCGCCGCCGGTACCGATGGAGGAAGCGATGGCGTTCACTGATCGGAAGAAGCCGGACCCCATTGCTCAGCGTTTCCTGGACAGGTGCTGGAGCGCGCACACTGGCGAGTATCTGCCCACTACTTTTGAGCTCTTGCTCGGGATGCCTTTCAAACTGGGGGACCTGGGCGAAGACATCGATGAATTCGTCGAGGATGCGCTGAGAGCGTGTCGTCGAGCTAAATTGCCAGCCAGCTTGTCGGCCGCACTCCGATCAGCCAAGTCTGCACCTAGTGTCGATACATGCAGCTTGGCAGCCTTAGCCTGTCGCGAACAGGCTCAGGGGGCAGCCAGTGAATGTGAAGAATGGGCACTAAGAATGGATCTGTACGCGTGCGCGTTTGGATCGCCATCCAGCACCCTACAAATCGCGATGGAACTGGCGTCTCTCGCGATTGATCCCGAGTCACAGAGCCCATCGGTGGCCCCGGTATTTCTTGCTCGACTGCTCGGCTTGCTCGAGAGCCAGGAGGATTTCTGCAACAACCCGGAAGATCGAATGCGGCTGGCCACTCTGTACGGCATCGATGCTCTGCAAGCGTTGAATCCGACATTGATCAAATCGGCCGCCTCGGGCTCTTCGATCCTGACAGTCGAGCCTGGCACCAACCCTTTTCGACCAGACGGCGGAAGGGCAAAGAAACTGGACACCTCCGCCGCGGCCGCGGAAGAGCCTCAACCATCGGCTATCGTTTTCACGAGCATCGGAAACGACCACAACAGTGAAGGCCTGAAAATCAGGGACTCTTGGAAACCGTTGATTGGCGCGACGTTGAGGCTGCCAATTGTGCCGGACCTGAACTTGGCAAGGTCAAACCTGATCCAAGAGTTTCCCTACGCCGCCGCCCTCATTGACACTCTTCTAGGGAGCCTTTCGGCGAAGACCCACTTGCAAATCCGGCCGACCATCTTTGTTGGTGGTCCGGGTCTAGGAAAGAGCAGGTTTACCGAGCGATTGCTCCATCATCTTGGGATCCCGTCGATGACATTTCCCTGTGGTGGAGTGGCCGACTCATCGTTCGCTGGAACCTCGCGACAGTGGAACTCTGGACGTCCGGCATTGCCCGTCAGCTTTCTTCGTCAAACCGAATGCGCCGGTCCCGCCATCGTTCTCGATGAGATCGAGAAAGCCGGGTTCTCTCAGCACAATGGGAGTGTATGGGACGCCCTCTTGGGGCTACTGGAGACGGAAACGGCGCGGCGGTGGTTCGATCCATATCTCGAGGCTCCGGTAGACCTCTCGTACATCTCCTGGCTCGCAACCGCCAACAGCATCGAAAGTCTTCCGTCTCCTCTTCGGGACCGTTTCAGGATCCTCAGCTTTCCCGAACCCACATTGCGGGATCTCGGTCCTATCAGCCTCGCGCTCGTGAGACAGCTGACTGAAGATCGCGGTCTTGATGAACGTTGGGGAATGCCGCTGTCTCAGGAGGAACTGGACTGCGTCTCGAGCTATTGGCAGGGTGGATCAATCCGAAAGCTCACTAAGCTCGTCGAAGCGGTTCTGGAGGTCCGAGAGCGTTTCACCGCGCGTCACTAGTGTCCTAAGCGACCTCCTCCAAGGGAGCCCGTGACAGGCAAGCGATCCAGCCCCGACGCTGATTAGGCGGCTTGGTGATTCACTCCAGTTCGTGGACCAGATACAGCCAGGGTAGTCCATGCAGACATTCAATTTCGGCCAACCCGCATTCGGCAACCGCCACCAAATTGCGCGCGAACAACTATACGACCTGGTCTGGCAGACCCCTATGTCGCACCTGGCAAAACGCTTCGGCCTATCCGACGTCGGCCTGAAAAAGATATGCCGCAAGCACCACATCCCGACACCGCCGTTAGGCTACTGGGCTAAGCGAGCACATGGAAAGCGCGTGGATCAGCCGTCGCTACCAGCTACGACTGGGCCGCAAATGCTACTGCTGACTGTCACGCCCTCGGCAGCCGCGCAGCCTCAAATACAGGCTGAGCAAGCAAGGGCTCTCGAACAGGCTGCAGAATTCCCTTCCATTCAAGTGCCCTCGGAACGGCCGACGAAGCTGCACTGGGTCGCGTCCAGGACCTATCAGGCATTAAGGGCGGCGAAAGCGGATCAGCACGGCCTGAAGCAGGTCGGCGAACCCGGCGCGGTGGCTGTGGCAGTAGGGAGCGCCTCGGTTAACCGAGTGATTAGGATCATCGACGCCTTCGCCTTGGCAGCTGAGCGGCGCGGCTTCTCGGTTACAGAACATCGAGAAGGTGTCCAGATCCTGGTCGAGGGCACGCCGATCCTGTGGCAAATCAAGGAAACCACGGATCGGAAGCCGCACGTGCCAACAAGAGAGGAACTCCGATGGCAGGCGCGGTATGAGGCAGAACGGGCGCGTTACCCCAGCCTATATTCGTCTCGTGCTACCCAGACGGTCCATCAATCCTGGGATCATTTTCCGTCCGGCCGACTGACCATGACGCTACGGGATCCGTCGGCACTGCGATGGGAGCGCAAGGATCTCATTGGTCACTGGTGCGATCGCCGGAATAAGTCGCTCGAGGGCTATTTGGACCAGGCTATGGCCGCATTAACGACCGGTGCCATCGCGATCCGCCATCGCCAAGCTCAGGAAGCCGAGAAAGAGCGACAGCGCCTTGAAGAAATCGAACGCCAACGAATTGAGCGCGAACGGCGAGAGAAGGCCGAAAAGCGACGTGAGTTTCTGATAGGCAAGGCCGAAGAATACGACCGGTACCAAAAGCTGATGGCACTGGCTGAGTTCCTTGAGCGGGACGGCAAATCCGACCCAAACGGCAAAGGCACCCGGCTCCAAAAGGAGCTTTGGGAGATCATTGAGAGGATGAAGCAAGATCTCGATCTGGATGCGATGCGCGCAGAGGTCGACCTGCTCCAGCTTTATGCGCTTGAGCCTGCCACCAGCGAGGAATCTGGCGGCTGCCAACAGGACTGACCAGCGCGAGCAACGGCTCCATCTCTCCCCGCAGTCTAATATGACCTTCGGTCAGTCTCTCGCCACAAGCCTATTCTTGGACGCTACCACCCGTTCGAGCCGACATGAGATCTGCAATCCGTTGCGCATTTGATTGAGAGAACCGATATCCCAACCAACCAAGCCCAGGGTCGCGGAGAAGCATATCGACTTGGCCGTCTGATTTGCGCTGTACCCACCAAGCTGGATCCTTCCGGCCAGCAACCACAGATCGATGATCCAACCTGTCGGCAACCTGATCCGACATCTGGGCTCTTACATCGGCAAATTGGTGGATCATTTTCTCCAGTCCAGATGCGTCCATCACGGCGCGGCCGACTGGCTCTCCGTTCTGCAATAGTTCAATGCAGACTTCGAGACGAGTTCCGTCGAGCGACAACCTGAAATTCATTCGGTCTATGGCCATTGCTTCACCTCCAAACAGTCGCGATCGCGTAGCCAGTCAAAGCATTATCGACGCGACAGCTGACATGCCATCGTCGCTTAAACCACTATGTTTCCTGGCAGATGACAGCCTGAAGCCGAGTTTGAAATTAACGGAGACAAGACACAATTCGATAAGCTGACGGCGGCAAAAAATTACAAAATCACCGCCTAGCTTTAGGTTTTTTAAAAAACGGGTGCGCGAACCAATTATACTTAAGCCTGATACCGTCCCATAAAATAAGAGAACGAGAAGATGTCACTAGATCAAATGTTTTTCCCTTATGCACAGCAAAGAAATTGCGACATCCGCAACGCGGGGAGGAGATTCGTACATTATACGAACGCCGAAGCAGCCATCAGTATAATCCGCAACCGCGAGGTTTGGATGAGGAAGTCGTCAGTCATGAACGACTTTATGGAGGTTGAACATGGTACGAAGTGCTTTTCCCATGTTCTAAATGGCGACAGCGGTGTGCGCTTCAAAATAGTAGTCGACAAAATTTTTCCAAATCTTTCAGATGAATTATTATACCACTTTAACAAATGGCTTCCCCATTTTCGACAGGAAAGCTATCTCACGAGCATGTCCGAACATGAGGACCAGGAGGACGAACTAGGTCGACTGTCTATGTGGCGTGCGTACGGTAATACTGCTGGCATTGCACTAGTTCTAAATCCATCAGTCTTTCTTACCCCGTCAGATGCATTAAAGGCGTACACAAGTCCCGTCGCCTACCTTACGCCAGAACATTTTAAAATTCAGTTTGATCACATCACAGATCTTATAGAAAATTCAGCTAAAATAGTTCAACAATATGGCAGACAGAAAACTTTTGAACACTTGTTCGAGATGTTTAGGTTTGGCCTTCTTTGCACTAAACATCCCGGATTTTCTGAGGAGAGAGAATGGCGCATAATATATACTCCACGACTTCAGAAATCCGATCGCCTGACAAAGGATATTGTCACAATACAGGGCACCCCACAGGCAATATATAAAATACCACTTAAAGATATTCCTGAAGAAAACTTGAACGGCGCGTCAGTGCCTAAACTTATAGACCGCGTGATTATTGGGCCAACACGCCACCCTCTCGAAATTCGAGATGTGATTGTGGAAGCTCTTGAGGAGGCTGGCTTGAAAGATGCCGCTTCAAAGGTTTGTGTTTCGTCGATTCCACTCCGAAGCAACTAATGCCTGCTGCCCTCTTCTGCACTTTGAGAACTGCGGAGATCCGCGCACGCAAACCTCGCGCTCGGGAATACGCTGGTATCCGCAATTGGTAGATCAATACGAGGCTACTCCGTGAAGCGCTTGCCTCCGAGCTATCCACTAGTGAACCTCTCAAATCGCTCCGCAAGCCGATCGCGGTCCGGGTAGTCCCGATCACGCTTCGGGAACTTAATTAGCTGTCCCGCAAAGGCTTTGACCCCGAACTCGAACATAGGGCCATCGTTCATGCTGAGCAGGGCGTCACTGACATGGATCCGAAAATCAGGATCGATGCCAATGAGGTTCGCGTCGAATGCGGCATGATGGATCTTTGAGAGCGGAAGGCCATTCGGCACGATCGGTTGGCCCAGGTCTTCGTCCTTGTCCGCAATAATATGAGCGGCGTCGAGCAATCGTGGCTCGGGAAGGCCCGAGATGGCGCATCGGTTGCCGTAAGCAGTAAGAACTGCCTCGCGGAACGTAGCTTGATGCAGACGTTGGCGGACCAGGCGGAGGCCATATCTGCGCTCAGGCGCATCCGGTAATGCCCATTCTTTGGCTGCGGCCGCAGGCGCCCCGAAGGCCAATTGGACCTTCAGGTCTCCAGCTGACCAGTCGGCTACGTAGGTCGGCCAGATGAGCGTGTAGCGCTGCGGAGCTACTCCTAGGAAATATAGTATTGGGATCTGGGCCTCATGGGCTTCACGGAGCCAGCGATTGTCCGGCGCGCTCGGGTCTGTGCCCATGAACGCGTAATCTACGAGTTCGTCGCCTCGCTCGATCTGAGTATGAACCGTCCGTTGGTCGTCATACCAAACCCTAGCGCCGGAGCGTGGAAAAACCGTCCTCACGCTGAGCAGATATTGCATGGCGGCCGGTTTGAAGATGCCGCGCTGCGGGTTGATCAGTGGGATCCGGTGGCCATCAACCTCGACACCATCTCGCAGATCACTCCCGGTAATCACGCCCCCCGAAGCTCGCCGTTTCAGGTGTTCCACCGCAGCTAACCGGATCAGGGAGTCGGCTGACTTTTCAGTCATCCCACGACCTCCAGCGCCTCGAACTCGCTATGGTCAGACCGGTCATCCGAGATACCTGCTCTCGCGATGCCATTTGAGCGCTTCGGGCGACGGGATGGCATCCCCGCGCCTTGGTGATCGGACGGTCGTACCATGAAGCTCATAGTAGTGCCGACCGTTGTCGAAGTCTGCTTTCAAACGGCCACTCACCTCGAAACGGTTGTCAGGCCCGACCGTGACGTATCCTAGGTCGAACAGTCGGTGAATGTCTGTTCGCAGCAGCAACCCGTTCGACAACGCATGCTCGCCGCCCGCTTCGAAGGCTTTGATGTGAGCGGCATCAAGAATTGGCAGCGTCTTCTCTCCTGACACAGCGCACCGTCGATCGTAGCTGTCTGTAATCGCAAGCCTGAACGCACCCTGGCCCAGTCTCGGCTTGATCAAGGTCGGGGCACCATACCTAGTGTCAGCCCCCTGGGTTATTGTCTCCGCGCCGGGCAACACCAGACGCCGCTCCGACACTGCTTCCCAGATATACTTCCCATCGGCCTCATCGGTGCTGAAGCCCTTGCCCTGGACGATATTGGGTGCCCAGCTTTGGGGAACCGGCGCCCAGAGTTCACGCGGCCAGAAGAACGGCTGCGTGAGTATGCGACATCCGACAGGAGGATCCCGGCGCGGGTCCAGGATTGCGGGGTCTTTTCTATACTTGGCGATCCTCGCTCGCATCTCCGCCAAGGTCCCGGTGCCATTCTTCTCTCCGAAGGCCTCCCAGGCCAGTGACATCGGGACAATCGAGGAGTGGCTGAAGACGCCTCCGCCCACGATGAAATTGTCGGGCGCATGAAGCTTGAAGAGGAAGAGCTCTCCTGGTTGCAGAGCCCGAAACTGCGTGCTGCCACTTGGCTGCCAAAAGTTCACCTCATCGTGCGGATCCGATGCTCCGAGCTTCTCGAACCACGTCCGATCCGTCACTCCAACGAACAGCCTAACCATTGCGGTCACTTCCCAGTGCTACGACCGAAATTCTGGGCCAAAAGTCACTACGCAGAATGATGGTGACAACGGCGTCCCAACGCCTCGCGGATGCTGGCGCGCTACTCAAGGTCGGTTCCAAGCTTGCTTCGGCGACGCTCCAACCCGTCGCTGAAGGCTGCCGCCAAAATCCCGGTCGGCATCGCGATGAGACCGATGCCGATGATCGCTGTCACGCCACCGAAGACGCGCCCAAGGGCTGTCTCCGGAATCACGTCCCCGTACCCCACGGTCGTGAGCGTCGCTATCGACCACCACATGGCGCGCGGAATGCTTCCGAACGCCTCTGGCTGCGCATCGCCCTCGACCAGGTAAAGGAACGTCGATGAGATCAGCAGCAAGACCAGGGCACACACCAGACTGGCGACGAGCTCATATCGGCGTGACCGCACAGCTTCCACGATCTCGGCAGCTGCACTGCTATATCGCCCAAGCTTTGCCAGGCGGAGGATCCTCAGGAGCCGCAGCAATCTGAATAGGAATGCTTCACTGCCTACCGAGGCCAGTAGCAGCGGGGAGATCGCGAGCAGGTCAAGAAGTGCCGCAGGTGACATCGCAAATCGAATACGTCCCCTCAGCCCTTCTCCGTAGCGCGGATCCTCTGCACTCGACCAAAGCCGAGCCACGTACTCAACCACGAATGCGCCGGTCAGCACGTACTCAGCTATTGAAAACATCCGCGCATATTGGTCGAGGAGCGTGGGTTCGCTTTCCAAAACGGCAAGTGCAATCGAGATCACAATCAGCACTGAAACGCCGCGGTTCACAGGAGACAGTCCACGCCCGCTCCACGCCGCCGGTGAAAGCAAGATGTATGTGCGGCGTCGCAACGAACCCATTGGTGCTTCCCCGCCCAATTCCAATCGCCACCGATCGGTGGGATCGGCTCCGAACAGTGCCTGATAGGAGACGACACCGGTGATCAGGTCACCCTGGGTCTCCATCTATCACTGTTATAGGCTATAGTTGATTTTTCACGCTATAAATCAGCCCAGGCACGATCAGATCGAATGTCAACGAAATCGCAGCCTATTCAGCAATGGTGCAGCTTTGATGTCCCGGCGGAGCTTGAGGACTTCACCGCGGCCGCCATCATCGCGTTTCAGCGCTACTACCCTGAGAGCAAGATCTCCGTAGAGGAATCACTGATCACGATCACCAATCCACCTTCAGCGAGCCACCGCGAGTTCATGCATCTGCTCTACCGTGAGAAGACCTATCAGGAGACCCTGGAACTGCGGCGGATCCTGTACGCACGGCTGGGACAATGAGCCTACTTCCGTTCAGGTTCGAGGGTCTCGGAAACGATCTTCTCTTCTCGAATGAAGCAGGCGATTTCTTCTTCTCCAACGAGCCAACGTTGGACCGGATGGCGCTCGGACAGCCGACCTTGGGAGATCTCACTTTCCTGAAGGCCCGAGGTTTCGCCTACGATCATATCGATGATTTCTACGTCGGGAGCTTCGTCGACCGGCTCGCGCTACGGAAGGCCATCCCATCAGCAACAAGCTACCTGATCGTTGTACCGACACTCAGGTGCGATCACGCCTGTAGCTATTGCCAAGTGTCGCGTGCTCCCGTTGGAGCTCGCGGTTTCGACTGGTCCGAGGAGACGTTCGAACGATTCCTGAAGTTCCTCGACACCCTTCCGGCCGAACACATCCAGATCGAGTTTCAAGGCGGCGAACCTACCCTCAGGCTTGATCTGATCGAGCGTGTTGTTGTGGCCTGCGAGGCCCGCTTCGAGAGATGCAGATTCATCGTCTGCACCCACCTCCGAACGGTTGACCCGAAGCTGATCGAGCTAATGGAGAGACACGAGATCGGTATCAGCACTTCGATCGATGGTCCCGATGACATTCATACGCAGAACCGGACCGGCGATCTCGTCGTGACCCGGCAGGTCATCGACAATGCTACGTCTATCATCGAACGTTTCGGGTCGGAGAGGCTCTCTGCTCTGCCCACCATCACGAGAGAAGACTACGGCCGCATCGCCGAAATCGTCGATCGATACGTCGATCTAGGACTCACCTCGATCTATCTGCGTCCCGTGAACTACCAGGGGTTCGCTAGAAAGCGGCACCCAGACTCAGTCACGAATGACGATGAGTGGTTCTCCGCATATCGCGCCGCCCTTCAGCACATCTTCGCTCACAATCGGCGGAGTGAACGGAAGATCACCGAATTCACGCTCGAGCTCGCCCTTCGACGGATACTCCGCCCAGGAGAGAACGGGCACGTCGACCTTCGCAGCCCAAACCCGCCAGCCCGAGACTATCTGGTGATCGACTATGACGGTCGGCTCTACCCCTCTGACGAAGCGCGCATGGTGACCCGTGTCGGCGTAATTGATCTGGCCATCGGCGATTTGGCCACAGGCCTCGACCAGCAGAAGGTCGACTGGCTCGCGTGGAACCAGATGAATGATGTGCATGAGACCTGCCAGCACTGCGCGTTCCAGCCCTACTGCGGGATCGACGTGATCGATGACATCGCTCGATACGGACGTATCGACGGAATTAAGGAAGACACCCGGTTCTGCCGTTCCAATAAGAGCATGTTCCGCATGGTCTTCTCGATGCTCCGCGATCCGGATCCGTGCGTGCAGTTCAACCTAAAGGGCCACCTGTTGGGATCCTTCGACCAAACTCCGTTCTTTGCACCGTCAGTCTATGATCCGACTGAATCTTGAGCTTACCGAGGTCGAGATGGACGGAGCGCCGATAGCGCTCCGTCTACGAATGGACCAGGCAGAAGCCGCCGCTGAGTCTGCCTCGGACGCGACGTATCAGATCATCGGCGACGAAGCGGTCGTGCATGGGGCATTTGGGAGGTTTCGGTTTCGCATTGCGGATGACCGCGATTTCGTCGGCGACGTGCTACTTGTCTTTCCAGAGGAGAGGCGGGCAACCCGGCTGATTCGGGCAAAAGCCAACAGCAATACCATCCTGCTTACCGAGGAATGCGATCAGATCTGCCTGATGTGCTCCCAGCCTCCGCGCAATCGTCGTTACGCCTTCTTCGACCTCTACTCCGACGCTTGCAAGCTAGCCCCGCTGGGAGCGGTTGTCGGCATCTCTGGTGGCGAGCCAACACTGCTCAAGGGACCGTTGTTCGAGATGCTTCAAGCCGTTGTTCGAGAACGGCCCGACCTGCATTTCCACATCCTGACCAATGCTCAGCACTTCGAACCTGCCGACCAAGAAGCGCTCGAGGTCCTCCGAGATCATGTGCTTTGGGGAATTCCTCTGTATGCCTCTGACCCGCTCACCCATGACCGGATTGTCGGGAAACCCGCCGCCTATGAGCAATTGCTTAGCAGCCTACAGGTGCTGCGGCGCGCTGGAGCGGCGGTAGAACTTCGGACAGTGGTACTCGCTCAGAACATCGACCAACTGCCTTCACTCGCCGAGTTCGTGGCAACGCACCTTAGGTGGATCGGGTACTGGGCGATTATGCAGGTGGAGCACTTTGGGTACGCCCGTCTGAACTGGGATGCCGTCTTTGTTGACACCTCTCTTCAGACAGCCCAGTTGAGCACGTGTTTGGATATCTGTCGTGCTCGAGCCGTCGAAGTAGCGCTCTTCAATTTTCCGCTCTGCACGTTGCCGAAGCCCTATCGGCACCTGGCTCATGCCTCGATCTCGGATTGGAAGCAGAAATATCTCAAAGTATGCGACAGCTGCTCAGCACGCGATGCTTGTGGTGGCTTCTTCGAGTGGTATCCTGACACTCAGGGGTTTGTGGGGATAAAGCCGATATGAAGACGACTAGCTTCGTCATCCAATCGCTTGCGAGCGCCGGGTTCCAAGATCCGGCGACTGTAGAGGCTTTGGACCCTGTCCCTTCACTGGAACCCGATGTCGCAACAATCGATCGGATTTTTAAGCAGGATCGCTGGTTCACGCTCGCGGGACATAGGTCACACAGTAGTCACCGGTCGCACGGCAGCCATAGATCCGGATCGAGTGGGATGCCGCGGACGTCTCCTGCGCCAACGTACACTCCTCCAGCAGCACCCAAGGTCGCGCCGTCACCAAGCCGGAACACCGACAGCACTCCTCCTTCTTCCGTACTGCCTTCGAGCCCCAAGATCTCCTCGGATCTCAAGAAAATCCGTGGAAACTCAGAGGCATTCAAGTTGCTCGTCATGAAGGTCCAACTCGCCCTCTATGGGCTCGGCTTCTATAACGGCGCGATTGACGGCATTCCTGGACCAAACACCATGTCGGGCATCGTGCGATATCAGCAAAGCAAAGGCCTTCCTGTAACTGGCACGATAGATAACGCATTGCTGGACGCCCTCAATGTCAGCCTCGACTAAGCTGTTCGTTGGATTCGGCTTCGTCGCGGCCTTCATGCTCGGAATGATCGCCCAACCTCTCGGCCGCCTCGGCCTTTCCGAATTGTATCAGGCGGAATACGCAGACCTGGCTTTCAAGTGCGACCACGCAATGCGCGAGCACTTCATCGCCCGATCTAAGGCGGTTACGGCGCCGTCCAAGGAAGCGGCCGTCCTCTTGAGCCAAGCCGAGGTAGCCTTGATCGATTGCCACGACTACGACCGTATGCGGAAATCGCTACTGCGATTGGGGCTCACTGAAACCGACCTTTCAGCGATGTCACTGATAGCGATCGAGGCTAAGGGCAAAGACATTCGAGAGATCGTCCGGACCCATGAGATTCGCTACTAGCGCTTTTCTGGCTCTGACGCTTTGCGCAGGCATTGCCTGGGCCGACGTGTACGAGGAGGTCTTACGCGACGCTGCTCGAGAACATGGCGTCGATTCAAGGTTACCCGATGTCCCTCCTGTCCCGGCCGAAATCGTCGAGATTGGTCGGAGGTTGTTCGAGGACAAACGGCTCAGCCTGAATAGCGATATGGCCTGCAAGACATGTCATCTCGACCAGTTCGGGAGTGCCGACGGCCTGCCGAATGCAATCGGGGTCGGCGGCGTTGGTGAAGGACCTGAACGGGCTGAGAGCGACGGCCTAATAGTTCCCCGGAACACGCTACCTCTCTGGGGGCGCGGATCGATCGGCTTCGACGTACTGTTCTGGGATGGCAAAGTGGAGAAGCGCGACGGTCAATTAATCAGCCAGTTCGGTGAGCTCGCTCCCTCTGAAGACCCTCTAGTTGTGGCTGCGCACTTACCGTTCGTCGAGATCCGAGAAATGGTGCTCGATACTGATGCCGTGATCGCACAATACGAGGCGGAGTCGGTTGAGGCAGCCAACGGGATCTATGGGATCCTGACGGAACGCGTGATGGCAGACTCCTGGTACCGGGAAGCCCTACCGCAAGCCTTTTCGGTGTCTTCAGACCAGATCAGCTTCAGTCACGTGGCAGAGTCTGTCGCCGGGTTCATTCGAACCAAGTTCGCTCTGAGGCCAACGCGGTTCCACGAATTCCTTGAAAGACGAGAGACGCTTACCCACGACGAAATCCGAGGCGGACTGCTATTTTATGGTAAGGGGCGGTGCGCCAGTTGCCATAGCGGACCGCTTTTTTCGGACCTCGATTTCCATGTGATCCCGACTGTCCAAGCGGGGTTCGGGAAGAACGGCTTCGGGGTGGACTACGGGCGCTTCAATGTCACTCACAACCCGGAAGATCTCTATGCCTTCCGGACCCCGCCGCTGATCCAAGTGAGCCAAACCGCGCCGTATGGTCACTCCGGATCCTATACCACTCTCGAAGAGGTGGTTATCGCCCATTTTGATCCGCTCAGGTCAATCGATAGCCAAGCTATGTCGGGGCATGAGCGTGTGGAGTTCTATCGGCGGATTACAGCGGCCAAGCATACGTTGAGCAGTGCCAGCTGGTTGGATGACAAAGAGGTCTCTCATGTCATCGCGTTTCTCCAAGCTTTAACCTTAAAAAAATAGGACAATTACTGGACAAACTTTTCACATGACGCTTGATAACGTATCCAGTCCCATTTCCTGCTAACTTTCAGAGGGAAATATCTAACGATATCATCACTATCCGAGTCGGCCTTTCGCTCGCCATTTAAACTGGATCACCAATTCCAGATCGATAATCTTCCCCAAGGTACCGAAAAAAAAATTTCGGTCTTGGCCTAACGTGCCGTCATCGGTACACTTTTTGATAGCTCTTCTTTGCCATTTTGCCCCGTGGTTGCGAATTGTCGATTTTGCTGAACATATGGAGAGAAGTTGGAGCGTACTTAAGATACGCCAATACTATCGTGTACGCATACAGCGGCTTCTTGCTTGGAGCGTTATTCGTTATGATAGACAATCGTGATTGGGCGATTGAGATCTCAATAACGAATCCGATATTTTATCATCTATATATTATTCTTTTCGTCTGTATACTATCGTGTCTAATTGTTCTCGTTGAGGCTATGCGACCCCGCCTTTCGTTTGAGAATAACTTTTTCATAATAACAAGAATTCGGAATTTTATATCAATAACTCGCAGAAAAAATCCTAACGTAACCATTAATGTTTTTTTCTTTGATTCAATTTCCTCTCTCCAAACTCACGAAGAATACACCTCGTTGTGTCTGGATTTATTCTGCCCTGGAGGAAGTTCAGCCTCATTAAATGAGAAAAAAAATTTTCATCAATTATGCAGTCAAATTTGGATTGTTTCAAAAATTGCCTCAATGAAGTTCTACGCAATTCAAATTTCTAATACCATATTAATTACATCAATATTAATTTTTTCCGCTATTTTATTAGGAATTAACGTCCTTAATGCGCTACTTATATAAGGAACGATCGGATATGACAGACAAAAAAATCAATGAAGGTCGAGACATTCCTTCTTCATCGATCGATTTAGAAAGAATTGAGATTTTAAATAAAATTAAAATTTCAAGCGATAGTGCTTGTATAGCCCTGTGGCTTCTCGAAGAACACTATTGCAAGTCGGTGCTTCGGTTGAGTTATTTTTTATCCGACTCAATTAAACCCTCAGAGATAAACAAAGTTATTCCAATTTCGTCAGATGTTCTGACAAATCATAAAGATAAGCACCATCTAGAAGTGGAATTTTTGACTAAAAATACTCTAGATTTTTTAAAAAAAATATCTGAACCAACTGGTGATATATACTCGATAGCATTGTCGGGTAAAAAACTTACCCAAATGAGTATATTTCCCGAAGAACCATGGACCTACGGGCGCATAGGCTACGTTGTTATTGCATCGAAACCCGATATTTCGCTAGATTTTTTTAAGAAACAAAAGACTGAGATTGATCAATTATGTCGTGAGCTTTCATCTACAATATGGTCAAGTCGAATAGAGCGTCTTATGAGAATAAATGACTCATGCATGAGGCATTTGACCTCTAGAAATACTGAACAAATGGCAATAAAGGAAGTTATAAGCGCATTAGTGAATGAAGTTAACTGTCAGTATGCCGCTATCTACAAGAGACATGATGATCATTTTATTTTACAGGAGAAAATTGGTAGCGGACTTTTCTATGATAAGATTGATGATAAGACTTTTATAAATAAAATTACCGAAAGAGGAGTACCTGCCCGAGGCAATTATCTTGATAATCCCGGTGAAATACTATTCAATTCCAGTTTCGATAGCTGGGTAATTTCCCCAATTCTTCTTGACGGAAATGATATATCAAACTCTTCATTCTTTTTGTTGTCTAATTTTGATTCTCATGTGAACGATATTGGTATAGTAGATGGATTTATTATACTGTGCTCGAAGTCTCGGTTAGATTACATTGGAATTAGCTTTAGTGATGCAGACGTGCGCCTTTCTGCTCAGGTTTCTACACACATAGCACAATTTCGCTCTGAACGTTCCTTAGAAGATGTATATCGTAAAACAACAGATTTATTCGATAACAATTTTGGATCAAAAATATTTCCAAATTCAGAATCACTTAAATTTTTAAAAGAATATATTTCTTCTATGAACGATATGAGATTAGTTCACTTCTCTACAGACAGTTCACCCGATGACTTACTTGATTTTATTATCGATGATCATGTAAAAACAGCTATTTTTGATAAAATATCGCGTTTCGTTTCTACCTCGAGAAAGAAAACCGAGCCAAAAGCAGACACGCGCGTCAAAATATGTGCGTTAAAATCGCCAGACAAGCGTGATTTATATTGTATATTTCACGTTCCAACTGAACAAGATGACTCTCGGTTTTTTGTATTCCACTTTTTTGGCGTTGTTCACGATAAAATAACGCATTTGATACTAAGACATTATGTGAAAGAAGCGCATTATTACTTAAAAAATGCGGATACTATTGACGAACGAATTTCTGTTTTAACAGAAATAAGGCATGCTGTTAGAGGGCAACTCGCCTATGCAAAAGAGTACATAGAAAATGTTAAAGTCAGTCTAGAGATTGCTGGGCGCACTAAGGACGATCTATGGAATTTAGTAAACACCAAACACTTTAAAGAAGAACTTAATACAGCCCACTATTTTTGCAATCAGTCAATGGTTATGACTGAAACAGTTAGATTTCTTCTATCTGAAATTAGCTCATCTCATCTAAAAATTACACGAATACGACCTGTTCAAATCATACAAAATGTACGATCTGCGCTTGAGCGCGAGTTTAGGCGTCGAAATATTGTATTCGAGCTTAAAACGAGTGTATCAAATACATTCACGGTCCGTGGCGACTCGCTTCTCATATGGATCGTGATATTTAATCTTCTCGATAATGCCGTCAAATTTGCTCATCGCGACACACGGATCACAGTCGACCTCACTGTTCACCAGGGCCGATGGACTTTTCGCGTTAGAGACGAAGGAGTTTATCTAAATCCTGTTGACAAAAGCCGAGTATTTCGACCATTTGTAAGAGCCCGCGTGGATGAGCATCTTAATCGGCGCCCGGGAACTGGATTAGGGTTGCCTGTATCTAGGCAAATTATCAGAGCGCATAGCGCAAAGGCGGATTTAGAGTTCACGTCAGAGAGGCTGCCGTCGAACGGAGAGAGATCAAGCTCTACAACCGCGATAACGGTTTTCTGGTTCGATCTACCGATCGAAGTGCCCAGTGGTGGTGAATAAGGAATGTTCTGTGGGTGCCGTGTTGAATAAATATCTGATTATTCATATTGAAGATGAAGCTCAGAATGTCGGCTTTATTCCGAGCCGAATACGAAATTTGATTTATAAATTCCTTCAGAATTGCACTGGCGAAGACGTTACATCGATCGTGTATACCCCGGACCTGTCGAATAAGTTCCCTAAAAAAGACCAGGTTACCTGGAAGTATAATGGAAGTAGATACGCCGTAAATTATTGGTTTGTTAGAGAGCTTACAGAACTTTGTGTTATAGAATCTAAAGAGAAAATTGATAATAACACAGTTTTTATATTGGATGCCATGCGGCCAAACTCTTCAGGGCGTTTGGAGTCGAGTCTAAAGGAACGCTACTCGGCAGTTCAGCAGTATTTTTCTTCTCAGGATCAAGCTACATCGCAAATACGCGTCTATACTGCGTATCCTGGTGTCAGCAAAGACCCTGATCTAAATCATATCATCGAATTTACGAAAGGTGGGGAAGATATTTTTATTTTCTTATTAGATAGATTTGGCATCGAATGATAAGGAGATTGCGATGTCACGAAATCAATCTATTTCTGATTTACCGTCTAGGCGTGATCTTTTCAGCTTGGACGACTGGAATAACACAATTTCTCTAAAAAACATGGAGCGCCTAGCGAGGCTCGATGAAGCAAAGGACCCTCTAGGGTGGACAGATTCTCTGCATCCGCATTCGCTATGGATGTTCAATAAAGAGGACCTAGGCCTAGAGTTTTTATTCGGCCGCTCTTTAGATAAACATCAATCTATAGCAGACCCATTTGAAGATAACCGAAAAACACTTTTGCCTCTGGTACGACTTTCAAGCGCTCTTTCGAAACTGCTGGATAGATCAAGGGAATTTAATGATGTATATAGCACAATAAGCTGGAGTGATGTTTCCAAGTATTTTTCGGACGATGTAAAAATCTTTAAGAATTTTTATTTAATAAGATATGATCCAAGAAACATCAACATGACTATCATTGGAATGTTCCTTGATAATGAAAGCAAGATTCCTGGCGGACAGACAAAAGCTGATCTAGGTCATCAGATTGATTTTTTGGCAGGTGGGTATCTTAGTAATATTCTTGATTATCATATTTATAGACAGCCTGTTTGGCAAAATATACCCAGATCTATTTTTCAAAAATACCGAAAAAACTCACATGAGGCCGTGAAAGTCTATAGCGATCCTTTTGTTTATGATCCTCGTGACCAAAATGACCAGTCAATTTTTTTATGGCCCTGGCAGAAATGCATATCTCTTCGAAAACATAACGACCAATCTCTAGCATCCTATAACCATAGACAAATTGAAACAGTTTCCCTCGTTCTAGATATACGTCGATCCACCACAGCGCTGTCTTTGACGCGGAAGCCTGCTCATTTTGCAGCATTTATTGAAGAGTTGACTCATATTTCTAAGCAAGTATTAATACAGAATGGTGGTTATTTTGATAAGGATACTGGCGATGGAATTTCCGGCCATTTTTGTGATGATTTTGGGACTATACGCGGAGGATACGGATAACACTCACAACTCTCGCTCTCCAGCTGCTCGAGCGGTAATAGCAGGCATGAAGATAATAGAGAACGTTTCTAGCATTTGCCGAAAATATCAAAAAAAAATGGAACATGGACTTGATAACTTTGGTCCGGCCATCGGAGTTCATTGTGAAGGGGCGATTTGGATTGCCAATGACGAAGGAATCCATGCTATTGGCCCATCTATCGTTGGTGCCTCTCGGCTTTGCCAAGAAGCTGGCCAAAACCAAATAGTAATTTCGAATGCAACCAATGTCGCACTTCAGTCTGACTATCGTTCAAAGCATCTTTTTACATTTCACAAAAAAACTGTTCGATTGAAAGAATACCTTGGTACAAACACATATGCGTACGCATTGACCATGGGGGACAGTGATAGTGTCGTACTGCCCGATTTTCATGAAGAAGAATTTGAAAACAATCAAGAATCGTCATAGATTCTTTTCCAAGAATAATACAAACCAGAATACACATTGGGTCTTTATTTATCTCACATATTTATATAATGTTTTAATACACTATAATTTCGGATTTATTACAATATCAGTTATGGCAATTCTCATAAAACACTAAAGGCCAGTGCGTTCAAATTTTGATCACGGATAATATAAATTATCATGATCCTGTATTTATAGGATACGAATTTTTTCCCACAACGTCGGTATGTTTTAATTAAGAGTTACTTATTGCTTAGGTGTAGGATCTCGACCCTACCGAGACACTGCACCTTCTGGCCGCTAGAAAGCTCGCCTTCAAAGCTTCGATGCAAATGCCCATGGACGACGAGCCTCACCTCCATCACCTCAGCGAGCATCGCTAACTCCTCAACTCCATACGGATGATGCTCGGGCATCGGCGGCCCGTCGTGACAGAGCAAGATATCGGCAGGCCCCTGGGCGATCAGCGCGTCGATGTCCTCGGCGAAGATCGTTGCACGATATCTGAGCGGCAACTCTTCGCCGTCGTGCCGTCCCTTAGCCTTAAGGTCCTCGAGGAACTGCTTCCTGGTCTCGAAACGCGCGACCGGAGAACCATCGTTCTGGATCTGCCAAATCGGCTCCTCGAACACTCCACCTAGACCAGCGATGCGTTGACCGCAAATCTCGACCACACGACCGTGGACGTTCCCTGAAGGATGATCGTCCACTAGGTTTGACCACCACTCGGGTTTATCGATGTCGTGGTTTCCCGGGATATAGTGGACTGGGATCCCTGCTTTCCAGAGCGGCGCGAGAACTTCGCGAAGCGGCCGGTCCAGATCAAGGTCCCCCACAAGCACGACAGCGCCAGGCTTTGACGTTTCGCATGCTCGGATCAACGGCTTCCATTCGCCGTGAGCGTCTCCGTAGAAGAGTATAGACATCCATCTCCTTCATTGAGGCGCAGCGTAGCGCTTTGGAAAGAAGCTCCGGCGCTACGGCGCGGTTTCCTCGGGAATGGCCCTTCAGGTCTCGCGGCCCTCAGGCATCGCCCCATGGAGCCCTCAGGTTGCCTTCGTCATCGACGAGATCCGGCAACAACCGGATCAGTTCCTCGGCCTTCGCGTCGTCGTCGAGCATGAACTCGGCTTTTACGGCTTCACCAATATGGGTGTAGTGCACGGCCACAATATCGAATTCGTAACGGCCGCCGATCCAATTGAAAAACATATTGAGTTCGTAGTGCGTTCCCCTGGCGAAGAAGGTGACCTGCGGGTCGAACGGCCGATCTATCTCGTCTGCCCTAGGGATAAAAGCGCGGCGCTCCAGACGGTCAAAACGGACCCAGAAGGGGAGTCTCCTGACTCGCTCTAGGTCGCCGTCGCGAACCGACACTAGGCTCGCAGCCGTTTTCCGGAAGAACAGCGCTGGCCCAAACAATGCGTTCGTGCCTGTGGAGCTCGCGGGCTCCACAATGATGGCCGTTGGCGCATGCCGGTGATGCCCATTTTCATCGACGGCCAATGCGAAGGGGGCAAAGAATGGCGAACTTAGGAGACTGATCACTCCTCCACCCAGAGCCTCGCGGATCGATATTGCGAGACAATCGTTTCCTCGGGAGTCTTCTCTATCTAGCGAGAGCTCCTCAAAGTCGGCGTTGCCGTTGTAGCGGATTGCTGTGAGTGGCTTCTTGGGTGCCATAATACCTCTTTGATGACTATCGCTCAGAGGCTCACTTCGCGTCGCTACCCGGCACTGAGCGAAACGATCTTGTGTCCGAAAGTCCCTATCGAAAGTGAGAATTAGCCGCAACGCTGTTTTTGGCCTCCGAAATGCCCTTCAAAGGGGGCTGCGGATTGTGGACTTTCAATCAGCGACCGCGGTCGACACGTGCAATCCGAGGATACCTATTGCTGGTCGGATTTCCGGCGACCGGCTCTACTTGGATCTCTCCAAATCACTGAACGGAAGAAAATCTGGACGATTTTCTCAGGAGTCTGCTCAGCCCCGCACGCATAGTTTTTCTTGCTCAAAGGAAAACAGAGGTGCAGTGTATGTTACATAAGGCGAGTCATTTTATGACTTGACTCGCATGTTGTAACATTAAAAACTGGAGGCGTGACCTGTCTCAGGTACGGAGGCTTGAGATGTTGTTGGCCGACGGTTCTGTGTGGCGGATGCAAGATCTGGAGGCTCAGGGCGTCGCGCGAACGACGGTTCGCCGGGCTGTGCAGGCAGGTCGCCTGGAAGCTCTGTCCCGCGGTCTGTATCGGCTACCAAACATCCCCGAAGAAACTGGCTCGGATCTCGCCGAGGTCTGCGCACGCTTCCGATCCGGAGTGATCTGTCTGCTGACGGCGGCTCAGTATCACGGGCTTACCGACGAAGTGCCGACACAAGTTTGGTTGGCGGTCCCGAACAACACACGTACTCCCACTGACGCTTGGCCGCCGGTCAGGCTTGTTCGGTGGCGATCCTCAGCCTCCAGAGAGGTCGGGGTCGAAGTGCGTCCGATTCACGGAGTAGAGGTCCGGATTACGAGTCCAGCCCGCACGGTTGTGGACATGCTGCGGATGATCAAAACGGTCGGCGATGACCGAGCAATGGAGTGTCTCCGAGACTTCGCGATACGTGATGGATCGGTGAGGGAGGTTCGCGAAATAGCGGATCGAATAGGCGTCGGCGACCGACTGACACCGTACCTCAGGGCAATTCCATATATGGAGCCTCGCCATGACCAACCTCGCGGCGGCAATTCGCACAAAACTGAAGGCTAATGCTCAAGCGCTGAACATCACTCCCACGGCGGTCTATTCCCACTGGATCATGGAGAGCTTCCTAAGGCGCCTCTCCCAATCCAACTACCGAGAGGTCCTTTGCCTGAAAGGCGCGATGTTGTTTGCCGCCTGGGACGGGAACTGGCTCCGCACCACGATGGATATCGACCTCGAAGGACTAGATCCTGCGCTGGCCGACAGGATCCCAGAGACGATCGCTGGAATCGCCAGAACGTCAGTCGCCGAACCCGATGGTGTGACCTTTGACCTGATGAGCCTGCGCTGTCGGACGATTTCCGGATCCATGCCGCCAGGTACCCGCGTGATCCTGAACGGTGCCCTGGAAGGGATGGTGATCCCGGTGAAGATCGATGCGGTTTTTGGCCATTTAATCGTTCCCGGCACAGAGCGCATTGAATATCCAAGCATGCTTTCGGGTTTCCGGCCGATCGATCTGATCGCTGCACCTAGAGAGACAATGCTTGCTGACAAGCTGGCTACGATCGTCGAGTTCGGTCGGGACAACACCCGTATCAGGGACTACTGGGACATCGCAGCGATCGCGGCGACAACTGAGATCGAAAGCGAGGTTCTACTGCGTGCGATCCGAAGCACGCTCGGGCGACGCGGCAGCATAAGGCTTCTTCAGCGGACTGATGGCTATTGGGAAGCAGGCCTGTCGAGTGGTTTCGCGTCGGGTCACCCCCATCACTCAGTTCGGGCCTGGAGCCGCCTACAGACGGCGGGGGGCGGAAGAGAATCCAGCTTCGAAACGGCTCTGAGCCGCGTCAATCGATTTAGTCGCCCAATTCTCAAAGCGGCCCGGCGAGACCTGAAGTCCATCGGCACCTGGCAACCTGAACTCGGCTGGAAATTAAATAATCGGGAGGCGGACCCGGCATTGCAGGACCATCCTTACGGGCTAGACTCCCTCCACCAATTTGGAGTCAGGGATGCCTAAGGATTACGATCTTACTCACGTCGCCCGTGCGAAGCGTGCTTCGAAGGTTCTGAAAAAACTGCTCTCGCTCTTTATGCCTGACATCAAGCTCTCACTCTGCCAGCAGATCACCGCCCAGATGATGGGATTCAGGGACTGGCACCACATGGCCGCGTCACCTCATCTCATGGCCCCGTATGATGAAGATCTTGACGGTAGTGGTCTGGAGCGCAGGCGGACTAAGCAGCAATCGGTCCTTTTGAATAGGCTGCCGGAACTGCTTCCATATCCAGGATCGGATTTCCTGCTCTGGGTAGCTGAGTCCACCTGCCCCATGTCGACGAAGCCATGGAAAACCACCCCTGAACTTCTAGACGAGTGCCGCGAGAATGGATGGGAGCCCGTTGTAGATCGCTGAAATAAATTTTCCGATGCATAAGCGAGAACGAGCTCTCAGATTAGACCAAAAGCTTTCTGAAATTCACACAGCCATGAATGGTCCCTCGCCAATCACGCTGATCGCCTACCTTTTTTAGCCAATAGCCCGCCCCAAACTTAGTACGATAAGGACATTTGTTAGCGAAACCTGAGGCATCAAAGCACTGCCCAGGGAAGGCTTCCATGGCGTCGGTCCCTGGCGGGACCGGCCACAATCGGACTGCGCACTCTCTTGCATCGGCTCGGCCTAGCTTCTGTAGAGGACACCTACAGGAGGACGAGATGATCGATATCGATACGTTGGGAGCGAGCAGACGGGTCGCAGACCACGACGCCCCATTGGACAGGGCGCTTGATGAAATGGAAGACGCTTGCGAGGACCCGGCTCTGGCGACAGCATGGGCGCGGAAAGCTCTCAAGATCGAACCGTGCTGCCTATCGGCGCTTATCGTTCTCGCCGAACATGCTTCGACGCCGGTGGAGCGAGTGGCACTTCTGAAAGAAGCAGTGAGCATATATCAGCGGGCGGTTGTCGCCGACTCCACCAAAGAGATCTCGTCCTATTGGGACACCGGTGCGAAGCCGATCCTGGCCGCCATCGCATTGCTCGGCGACGAACTCGCTGAGATGGGTGACATCGACGGAGCGCAGGTTTGCTATCGGGAGGTCATCGAACGTGACGAAGATGATCGGCTGGCTGTTCAGAGCTCAATGGACGTGCTGATGGCGGGGCGTAGGCTGCCGTTCAAGCCGTAGTCGCTGGGTCCAACAGGTCGATCCGAAACCCCAGGCAGCCATTGAAATCAGTCCATATATACACTATTTTATGAAATAGTTTATATACGGAGCAACCTAATGACATTGTCTCCACAACCCGCATCGGCCCGAAGCCGCAAGGAGCTATCTGGCCCGGCACTTCGGACGTTCTTCCGGATCGCTGATCTGTGGAAACTGTCCGCTGAGGAGCAGATGACGCTGCTCGGTGCCAGCGCGCGATCGACCTTCTTCAAGTGGAAGCGGGATCCGAACATTACGCTTCCGAAAGACACCCTGGAGCGCATCTCCTACATCGTCGGTATCTACAAGGCTCTTCAGATCCTGCTGCCGAGCGAGAAGGCGGCTGATGAGTGGATCCGCCGTCCCAACACAGCCGCCCTGTTCGGAGGTGCCCCTGCGCTGTCCCGGATGCTCTCAGGCCAGGTCGCCGACCTGTTCGTCGTGCGCCAGTATCTCGATGCACAGCGAGGCGGCTGGGCGTGACGCTGCCCGTAGCCCGCATCGAATGGAAGCCATCCTGGCGCATCATCCCGAGCCGCTTCCCGCCCATCCAGCTGTTCGAGCGCGTCACCGAACCGGACGACCTCGAGGCCATCTTCGAACTGGAGGCGATGACCAACCCGCGCCTCCGAGACGAAGTCGGCAACATCAGCATGGTGCCTCGCGAAGACCGCATCAGCGGCCCCGGCACGAGCATCATCATGGCGGCCTTCACCCACCTGAACCCCGAGGGCAGCAGGTTCACCGACGGCAGCTACGGCGTCTTCTATGCCGCGGGCGATCTCGACACCGCGATTGCCGAGACCCGGTATCACCGAGAGCGCTTCATGCGGGCGACGGCGCAGCTGCGTATGGAACTCGATATGCGGGTGTATTTGGTCGACCTGACGGGCGACCTGCATGACCTGAGAGGCCAGCATGACGCCTATCCGTTGGTCTACCACGCGACCAACTATGCCGCCGCCCAGCATCTATCCAGAGAGCTCCGGCAAAGCGGTTCCAACGGCATCGCCTATGACAGCGTGAGGCGGTCAGGCGGCGAGTGTGTCGCGGTGTTCCGGCCGCCCTTGCTGTCGAACGCCAAGCAGGAGCGGCACCTCTGCTACGTGTGGGACGGAGAGGCCATTTCGTCGGTCTATGAGAAGCGGGCGATGGGATGATCGCGGGCAGAAATACCGATCGTGCGAACCAGAAGCCTTGTGTCACGGAAGGAGGAATTGGTCCTAAAGCAGGCCGTTGGGACGTCAGAAAATCGAAAGTAAGGGGTCATTCGCCCGCAGCCAGCGGATCTGCTTCGGCATTTGATTTTATTAGCTTATTCACGCTGCGAAGTCAGTAATCGTGGCAAACCGGTACAGCTAACTTGGCAAATGACCATGTTACGCGGCAACCGACACAGTGATCCAAGCTTGGACGGAGTTATAGGCGCCTTTCTAAAGCCTGTAAACACTTTTTTCATATTTTCGGTTTTTTCTTATCGTGCGCCGCCAGCGAAACCCGGATCCGGTCGTGGCCGCGGGCGACGATTTTGCGCAGGGTGACGTGGCTGCGGCCGTCCATGTCCTCCAGCCGGCGCCAGGAGATCCCCATCGCCCGGGCCCAGACCAGCCGCCGCTCCTCCTCCTCGCAGGCCAGCAGCCAGGCCAGGGTGCGGTCCATCCGATCGATCGCCTGGGGGGCCGGCGGCGA
This sequence comes from Candidatus Endolissoclinum sp., assembly GCA_965228445.1. Lineage (GTDB taxonomy): Bacteria > Pseudomonadota > Alphaproteobacteria > Thalassobaculales > Thalassobaculaceae > Thalassobaculum. The sequence continues at coordinate 2,670,100 of OZ245813.1, forward strand.
CGAGCGGCGATGGGCGCCCGCATCGCCGGCGAGCAGCGCGGCGCTGTCGCGCACCACCTCGGGCCAGCTCGACAGCCGCGGCCGCGCCAGGCCCCGAGGCAGCCGGCGCAGGGTATCGGCCGCCTCGCGCAGCAGCAGGGGAACCGGATCCGGCGTGGCGGGCGCCGCCGGCCGTGCGCGAACGATGGATGCCGTCTCAGCCATAGGGAATCGCCTCCAGTCGCTATCATTTGCATACAATAGGAACAGATCAACCTACGGCATCACCTCGCGGCACACAATAGGAATTTTATTCTGTACACCTGCACATAATCGGAATATCATCCAGATCATGAAACTCGACCCCTCTCGTCGCCGCGTCCTCGAACTGATCGCGCACCGCGATCCGCCCACGGACCTGAAGAAGGCGTCGATCGCCTGTGGCAAGAACCACGCCTACCTGCACCAGTTCGTGCACCGGGGCACGCCGCGGAAGCTGCCGGAGGATGTGCGCCATCTGCTGGCCGGCCATCTCGGCGTGGACGAGAGCGAGCTGCGCGACGGCGCGCCGCCCAAGGTGGTGTCCTCCGGCGCCCGGCAGGCGAGCGAGATGACCACCCGGCGGGCGGTGACCTATGCCCGGGCGCTGACCATCGACAACGACCCGGCCGTGGCCGCCGTGCCCGAGGTCCACATCATCGCGTCCGCCGGCGGCGGCTCGCTGATGGATCAGGAGCAGCGCGGCGAGAACTGGTACTTCCCGGTCGCCTGGCTGCACCACGAGCTGCATGCCGATGCCGACAACCTGCGCATCATCTCCATCGACGGCGACAGCATGGAGCCGATCCTGGAGGCCGGCGACAAGATCCTGGTCGACACCTCCCGCCGCGCGCCCTCGCCGCCCGGCATCTTCGTGCTGTTCGACGGCATGGGGCTGGTCGCCAAGCAGCTCGAGCCGGTGCCGAACACCGAGCCGGCGCGGGTGCTGATCCGTTCCGCCAATGCCCGCTATCAGGACTACGAGCGCACGGTGGACGAGGTCTCCATCATCGGCCGCGTGGTCTGGTTCGCCCGCCGGGTCTGATCCCCCCGGATTTCGGCAACTCCCCCCTTCCCGCCCTCCGGCGCATTCGTTAGCATACGAACAAGTTTCTCGGAGGGAGGTCGCACGCGGTGAGCGGCAACGGCACAGGCCAATCGGCGCGGAATCCCACAGCGCGGAATCCCACGGCGCGGCCCACTTCCGCACGCATCGTCGGCGTCGATGTCGGCGGGACCTTCACGGATCTCGTCTATCTGGACGCCGCCCTGCCCGGCGGTCTGGCGCTGGCCAAGGTACCGACCACCCTCGACAACCAGGCCGGCGGCGTGATGGCGGCGCTGGAGGCGGCCGGGGTCGACACGGGCGCCCTCGACCAGATCGTCCACGGCACGACCACCACCACCAACGCCCTGCTGGAGCGCAAGGTCGCCCGCACCGGGCTGATCACCACCAGGGGCTTCCGCGACGTGCTGGAGCTGGGCCGGCGCACCCGGCCGACCTCCTACGGTCTGACCGGCCATTTCGAGCCGCTGATCCCGCGCGAGCTGCGCCTGGAGGTGGCCGAGCGCCTGGATGCCGAGGGCGCGGTGCTGACCCCGCTGGACGAGGCCGGGGTGGCATCCGCCGCCGACGCGCTGAAGGCCGCCGGCTGCGAGGCGGTGGTGATCCACTTCCTGCACAGCTACGCCAACCCGGCCCATGAGCGCCGGGCCGAGGAGATCGTCCGCGCCCGCTGGCCGGAGGCGGAGGTGACCGCCGGCTCCGCCATCCTTTCGGAGTTTCGCGAGTACGAGCGCGGCACCACGGCGGCGGTGAACGCCACCGTGCAGCCGGTGCTGCGCCGCTACCTGAAGCGCCTGACCGACCGCCTGCAGGACGGCGGCTACCGGCGCACCCTGCTGGTGATGCAAGGCAACGGCGGCACCATCTCGGCCGAGCGCGCCGCCGACCAGGCGGTGAACACCGTGATGTCCGGCCCCGCCTCCGGGGTGATGGCGGCGGCCTACACCGCCCGGGCGGCCGGCTTCGCCAATGTGCTGACCTACGACATGGGCGGCACCAGTTCCGATGTCGGGCTGATCATCGACGGAATCCCCAGCATCCACAGCGAGCTCGACCTGGAATACGGCATGCCGATCCACGTCCCGATGGTGGACGTGCACACGATCGGCGCCGGCGGCGGCTCCATCGCCTCGGTCGACGCCTCGGGCCTGCTGAAGGTCGGCCCGGAGAGTGCCGGGGCCATGCCCGGTCCGATCTGCTACGCCCGCGGCGGCACCGAGCCGACCATCACCGACGCCAATCTGGTGCTCGGCCGGCTCGATCCGGCGCGGCTGCTCTCGGTCGACAACCCGGTCTCCCTGGACGACGTGCGCGCCCGGATCGTCGAGGCGGTCGGCGCGCCGCTCGGTCTCTCCGCGGATGCGGCGGCGGCGGCGATCCTGCGGGTGGCGAACGACCGGATGGCCGGCGCGATCCGCATGGTCTCGCTGTCGAAGGGCCACGACCCGCGCGACTTCGTGCTCTTCGCCTTCGGCGGGGCCGGCCCGCTGCATGCCACCGCCCTGGCCCGCGAGCTGGCGGTGCCGACCGTCGTCGTGCCCGCCCGGCCGGGCATCACCAACGCCATCGGCTGCGCCGTCGCCGACCTGCGCCACGACTTCGTCAACACCCTGAACACGCCGCTGGAGGCGCTCGACATCGCCGCCGTTCACAGCCTCTTCGCCGAGCAGGAGGCGGAAGGCCGCGCCCTGCTGGAGGCGGAAGGCGTGGCGCTGGCGAGCGTGGAGATCCGCCGCAGCGTCGACATGCAGTTCCTCGGCCAGTCGCACATCCTGCAGGTTCCGCTCGACAGCGCCGCGCCGAGCCTGGACGACCTCGCCCGGCTGTTCGCCGCCGCCTATTGGGAGCGCTTCGCCGTCGAGCTGCCGGAGATCCGGCCGGTACTGGTGAACCTGCACACCGCCGTGCTCGGCCACCGCCCGGCCGTGCCACTGGCCCAGCTCGCCACCTCCGACGACCGCGCCGCCACCGTGGACGGCGCGCGGGAGACCAGGCGCGACGTCTGGTTCGAGGACGGCGGCTGGCAGGCCACCCCGGTCTACCGCCGCGAGCGCCTGCCCGAGGGGGCGGCGGTCGACGGTCCGGCCATCGTCGCCCAGTTCGACTCCACCACCGTCATCGAGCCCGGCCAGTCGGCGCGGCTCGACGAATTCGGCAACCTTCTGGTCTCCGTCGCGTTGTTGCGATGACTATGTCCAAAATGTGAGGCTGCCGTCATGACATCGCCCCTTCTCCCGACCCCGCTCTCCTCTCCGGCCCAGGACCACACGGCCATCCCCGACCGCTTCCCGACCCTGCTGGTCGCCGGTCTGGTCGGCTTCGCCCTGTTCTGCATGGCGCTGGGCAGCGCCGGCGCCCGCGCCGCCGCCGAGACCCCGCAGGAAGAGGTCTACCTGAACTACCAGATCGGCCTCCAGGCGGTCGCCAAATGCCGCGACGTCACCCTGACCCACGAGCAGCAGCAGCGCATCGGCCAGCGGATCGACACGCTGACCGGCACCGCCGTCGGTGCGGGCCGCCGTCTGTTCCTGATCGAGGAAGCCAAGGAGATCATCAACGCCGAGGGCTGCGACGATCCGGTGGTGACCTCCGGCCTGGCGGCCTACGACGCCAATCTCGCGTCGGCGGCCCAGTAATCTGCATGGAGCGCCGATGACCGCATCAGCCGACCTCTCCCGCGATCCGCAATCCGCGATCGACCCGATCACGCTGACGGTCATCCAGAACGGTCTCCAGCAGGTCTGCAACGAGATGGACCTGGCGTTCTCGCGCGCGGCGTTCTCGCCGGTGATCAGCGAGACCCACGACCGGTCCGACGGCATCTACCACCGCGACGACGGCGCCCTCATCGCTCAGGGAGAGGACGGGCTGCCGGTCTTCGTCGGCACCATGCAGGACTGCTGCGCCACGGTGATCGAGCGCGCCCGCAATCTGCAGCCGGGCGACGTCTACGTCGTGAACGACCCATATCTGGGTGGCACCCACCTGATGGACGTGAAGTTCGTCAAGCCGTTCTTCTACAAGGGCGCGCTGTTCTGCTGGCTGGCCAATACCGGGCACTGGCCGGATACCGGCGGTGCGGTGCCCGGCGGCTTCTCCGCCAGCGCCACCGAGGTCGAGCAGGAGGGACTGCGCCTGCCCCCGGTGAAGCTCTACAAGGCCGGGGTGATCGACGAGGAGATCCTGTCGATCATCAATTCCAACATCCGCATCGCCGACCAGCGCATCGGCGACATCAAGGCCCAGGCCGCCGCCTTGACCGTGGGCGAACGCCGGCTGACCCTGCTGCTCGACCGCTACGGCGCCGACGTGGTCGACCGGGCGATCGCCGAGATGCGTGTCCGGGCCGCCCAGCAGATGCGGGCGAAGATCGCCGCCGTGCCCGACGGGGTCTACGAGAGCACCGCCATCGTCGACAGCGACGGGGTGGTGAACGAACCGCTGACCATCGCCCTGACCCTGACCATCCGGGGCGAGGAGGCGCATTTCGACTTCTCGCGCTCCTCTCCGCCCTGCCAGGGGCCGATGAACAGCGTGATCGCCACGACCCGGTCCTCGGTCTACCTGGCGATGAAGCACATCTATCCGGATGTGGCGATCAACGCCGGCACCTTCGAGCCGCTGACCATCGCCGATCCGGACGACACCTTCCTCTACGCCAAGTACCCGCGCCCGGTCTCCGGCTGTGCGGCGGAGGTGAGCCAGCGCATCGCCGAGGCGGTCTTCGCCGCGATGACGACGGCGGTACCCGACCATCTGTTCGCGGCCCCGGCCGGGACCAGCGGCAACTTCTCGCTCGGCGGCACCGACCCGAAGACCGGCCGCGGCTATGTCTGCTACCTGATCTCCGGCGGCGGCTATGGCGGCCATGCCGGCGGCGACGGCATCTCCAACGGCTGCTCCACCATCGGCATCTCCAAGACCACGCCGATCGAGGTGGTCGAGCAGCGCTATCCGATCCTGTACGAGGAATACGCCCTGCGCGAAGGCTCCGGCGGCGCCGGCGAGCATCGCGGCGGCTTCGGCGTGCGCTACAAGGTGCGCCTGCGCCGGGGCAACGCCCGGGCCAGCTTCGTCATGGACCACGGCCGGGTCGGCCCGCAGGGTGCGCTGGGCGGGGCCGACGGGGCGCCGAACACGGTGCTGGTGGAACGCGGCGGCGAGAGCTACACGCCGCTGCACCTGTCGAAGGAACAGGGGATATCCATCACCGAAGGCGACGCCATCACCGTGCAGACCCCGGGCGGCGGCGGCTACGGCGATCCGGCGAAACGCGATCCCGCCCTGGTCGAACGGGATCGGCTGCGGGGATACTATCCGGGCTGAAGGTCTCAGTCGGTGAAGGTGTATTCGCCGAGTTCGCAGAGGTCGAGTGCCAGGTCTTCCACGACGTCGCCGTCCTGGAACACGCCGCGGATGTCGTAGATGCAGGTGGTCAGCCCGTCGGCGATGGTCACCGTCGCCTCGTAGTCGCTGGCCAGGATGCTGCCCTCCAGCAGGTTCTCCTCCCAATGCTCGGAGCTGGCCGGAGAGACGTAGAAGCCCGTCAGCGCGCTGCTGGAATTGTTGACGAGAAGAAACTCCAGATTCTCGGCCGCCGCCGGAGCGGCAAGAGCACAGGTCAGAACGGCCGCGACGGCCAGATGCGTGCGCATGGGTATTCCCTCTCAACGGCACCGCCTGATGCGGGCCTCACCGCGGCGACGGTATGCCAAGTCCCGACGGCGCGGTAGCGGATTTCAGCGGGTCCGGCGGCACCCGTGCAGGGGCCTATCGCGATATGACAGACCGGCCGCGAATCTGCTGTACTGCCCGTTCCACGGCCGGAGCGGAGCGGAGAGTGTCATGCAGGAACCGGGAGCGTCACCGGCCGGTTCGCGGGCCGAGCGCCAGGTCACCCAGGAGACCCTGAACCGGCTGCTCTCGCTGGTGATCCCGCACCTGACTCCGGGCGAGCCGGTCCTGGTCTACGTGCTGCACCAGTGGCGGCGCTTCGGCCATCTGGTGATCGAGCCGCAGATGCTCGCCACCCTCTACGGCGACCGCTACCGCCGGATCGTGATCGTCACCGGCAACCTCGACATGCCGGGCTCCAACCGGGCGCTGACCGAGTGCCTGGACGACCGCTTCGTGGTGGTGGAGACCGATTTCCGCGACGTGCTGTCGCTCGGCACGGTCGATGGCGGCCTGATCGACATGAAGCACCTGCACTGGCTCGCCATGTCGGCCCGCACGCTGATCGTCGAGTGCTGGCGGGTGGTGGTCGCCGGCACCCGGCCGTGGCTCTACCGCATGCCCGACGGGTTGCGCGAGCGCGGTGCCGCTCGGCTGGCCGAGCACGGGATCGATCCCGAGGCGCCGATCGCCCTGTTCCATACCCGCACCATGGCCTATCTGCCCGGCGAGACCCATCACGGCCACCGCACCGCCGCCATCGGCAGCTACGACGGCTCTATCCGGCGCATCCTGGAGGCCGGCTATCAGGTGCTGCGCATCGGCGAGCCGGGGCTGGAGACCTGGGACACCGCCCCCGACGGCTATCTCAGCCTGCCCGACGCCTTTCCGAGCGAGCGCTGGATCGACCTCTATGCCTGCGGGATCTGCCGCTTCATGACGGCGCAGAATTCCGGGCCGATCTGGGTGGCCGCCGCCTTCGGCAATCCCTCGCTGCGCACCAACACGCCGTTCGAGCACCTGAACCTGCCGTATAACGACGACCTGTCGCTGTTCAAGCGCTACCGGCGGGTCGGCGCCGACGGCTTCCTGACCTACCGCGAAATCCTCGACGCCCGCCTGCCCGGCACCTTCCGCGATGCCGAGTTCGAGGCGCTGGGGGTCGACCTGGTGGAGAACACGCCGGAGGAGGTCGAGGCCGCGACGGCGGAGTTCCTCGACAAGCTCGCCGGCCGCTGGGCGCCGGATCGCGCGCGCCACGACCGGTTCCGCGCCCTGGGCACGGCCTACGAGGCGGCGATCCGAGGGGAACCCCGCTTCGCCGACGAGACCCTGGACTTCTACGGCTACGGCCACCCGTTCGGCTGGGTCGCCCGCGGCACCCTGGACCTGGATGGTTTCCTGGACTGAGGAGCGCCGGAGCGCGGTCGAGTTCAGGTCGAATTCACACGAGCGGATGCGTCCAACTGTCCGTGATCTGCTTTAGCCGGACCCGACCCCCACCTTGGCGAGGTAGGCCGAGCGGCTGAGGCCCTGCATCGCCGCATTCCGGTCGATCGACGCCAGGGCGGAGCGCCGGAGTGTCAGATTGACCCGGATCGTCTCGTCGCGGCCGTCCGGAGCGCTCACCAGAACCGGCATGCCGTCGGCGAAGTCCGGATCGGCCATGACGGCGTCGATGGAGGACGGGGACGGAATGACGCCGCCGTCCTCGGCCAGGAGTTGGATGTGCCCGGCCAGAGCCTCCTCGGCATTGGTCTTCAGTGTCTCGACGGTCTCGCCCGCCGAGACGCAGCCGGGAAAGTCCGGGAAGGAAATGCCGTAATCGGTGCCTTCGTCCCGATGGATGATGCCGACGTAATACACCATCGTCGCTACCTCAGCCTGAGGCCGGCCTGCTTCTCGATGCTCCGGAGCGTGCCGGCCGGCAGATCGCGCTTCGGATGGGGGACGGTCACGAGCCCGGGTTTCGTCGGGTGCTTGAAGTGATGGTGGCTGCCGCTCACGCGGATCTGTCGCCATCCGTCTGCTTCTAGCCGCGTGATCACGTCCGCGCTTCTCATGTGTATAAATATACACACTCCGGGCAGTTATCAAGGAAAGGGCGCGCGGCCACGCCCCCTCCAGACGATCGGACGCTATGCGGCGGGCACGGGATGACGCGCGCTCACGCCCGCTTCAGCCGGTCCTCCACGAGCTGGGCCCAGAAGCTCGCTCCGTGGGGCAGGGCGGCGTCGTTGAAGTCGTAGTCCGGGTGGTGGACGCCGGCGGTGTCGCCATTGCCCGCCCAGATATACGCCCCCGGCCGCTGGTTCAGCATGTAGGAGAAATCCTCCGCCCCCATCACCGGGGTCGGCGCGCGGTCGACCCGCTCGGCCCCGGCCAGGCGCTCGGCCACGTCGGCGGCAATGCCGGCCTGCTCCGGGTCGTTGATCGTCGCCGGATAGCCCTTGATGTAGTTCAGCTCGGCGGTCGCCCCGAAGGTGGCGCAGACCCCGTCCATGATCTTGCCGATCCGCTCCGGCAGGCTGCTCTGGACCTCGGGGTCGAACACCCGGCAGGTGCCGCGCAGCACCATGTCGTCCGGCACCACGTTGAAGGCGTGGCCGGCATGGAACTGGGTGACCGAGATCACCAGCGCCTTCTGCGGATCCAGGTTGCGCGAGGTGATCGACTGCAGCGCCATCACCATATGGGCGCCGACCAGCACCGGGTCGATGCCGTGATGCGGCATCGCACCATGCGAGCCGCGGCCCTTGATGGTGATCTCGAAATTGTCGCGGGCCGCCATCATCGGCCCCTCGGAGACGGCGAAGCTGCCGACCGGGATGCCCGGAATGTTGTGCATGCCGAACACGGTCTCACAGGGGAAGCGGTCGAACAGGCCTTCCTGAACCATCTTGTCGCCGCCGCCCTTGCCCTCCTCGGCCGGCTGGAAGATGAAATGGACGGTGCCGTCGAAGTTCTTAGTCTCGGCCAGATACTTGGCGGCACCCAGCAGCATGGTGGTATGGCCGTCATGGCCGCAAGCGTGCATCACCCCGGCATTGACCGAGCGGTGCGGCCGCTCGTCCTCGCCGCGCTCCAGGATCGGCAGGGCGTCCATATCGGCGCGCAGGCCGATGGTGCGGCCCGAGCTGCCGGATTTCAGCACCCCGACCAGGCCGGTGCCGGCGATGCCGCGATGCACCTCGATGCCGAAGGACTCGAGCTTGGCGGCGACCACGTCGCTGGTGCGGTGCTCCTCGAAGCCCAGTTCGGGATGGGTGTGGAGGTCGTGCCGCCACGCGGTCATCTCGTCGTGGAACTCGGCGATGCGGTTGACGATGGGCATGGGTCTTTCCTCCGCTCAGGCCTTGGCGAGCTGCTGTTCGACCAGGGTCGACCAGTAGCTGGCGCCGTGGGTGAGCGCCTCGTCGTTGAAGTCGTACTCCGGGTGATGGACCGAGGCGCCGGGGCCGTTGCCCATCAGGATATAGGATCCGGGCACCGCCACCATCATGGCCGCGAAGTCCTCCGAGCCCATGAGCGGGGTGATGTCGTCGCGCACCCGCTCCGCGCCGGCGACCGCCCGGGCCGCCCCCAGCGCATGCTGGGTGGCGTCCTCCGCATTCACCGTCACCGGGAAGATCGCCTTGTAGTCGACCGTGGCCGAGGCGCCATGGGCGGCGCAGATGCCGTCGACCACCCGGCGGAACCGCTCCTCCAGGGTCGCGTGGATCTCCATGTTCAGGGTGCGGCAGGTGCCGCGCAGCACGACGCTGTCCGGGATCACGTTGAACGCCTCGCCGGCATGGAACTCGGTGACCGAGACCACCAGGGCGTCCTGGGCGCTGACCGTGCGGCTGACCAGGGTCTGCAGGGCGATGATCAGGTTGGAGCCGACCACCACCGGGTCGACACCCTGATGCGGCATGGCGGCGTGCGAGCCGCGGCCCTGGATCGTCACCTCGAAGGTGTCGCCGGCCGCCATGATCGAGCCGGTGCGGATGGCGAACTCGCCGACCGGCACGTTCGGCATGTTGTGCATGCCGTAGACCCGGTCGCAGGGGAAGCGGTCGAACAGCCCGTCATCGAGCATGCCGAAGGCACCGCCGAGACCCTCCTCGGCCGGCTGGAAGATGAAGTGCACCGTGCCGTTGAAGTTCTTCGTCTCCGCCAGGTACTTCGCCGCCCCCAGCAGCATGGTGGTGTGGCCGTCATGGCCGCAGGCATGCATCACCCCGTCGGTGCCGGACGCATAGTCCTTGCCGGTGCGCTCGGTGATCGGCAGCGCGTCCATGTCGGCGCGCAGGCCGATGCGCCGGTCGCCGTCGCCGGCCTTCAGCACGCCGACCACGCCGGTCTTGCCGATGCCCTTGTGCACCTCGATGCCCCAGTCGGCCAGCTTGGCGGCGACGATCTCGCTGGTGCGCTGCTCCTGGAAGCCGAGTTCGGGGTTGGCGTGGAAGTCGCGGCGCCACTCGGTCATCTCGCCGTGGAAATCCGCGATGCGGTTGATGATCGCCATTTCTGGAGGGTGCTCCGGTTGATCGGGAAAAGGTTCGCGAGTATCGAGCCCCATCCGCATGCATGCAAGAGAGGTCGCCCAGATGGCCGCCAAGCCCCGCCTCCCGGCCGACGTGCCGGTGATCGAGACCGAGCGGCTGCGGCTGCGCGGCTTCACCGAGGCCGACAAACCGGCCTATGCCGCCATGCGCGCCGATCCGGACGTGGTGCGCTATCTGGTCGGCGGCGAAGCGCTGATCCCCTTCGCCGAGGAGATCGCCGACAGCAGGATCGCCGCCTTCCGCAAGGCCTGGAGCGCCGGCTTCGGGGTCTGGGCGGTGGAGGAGCGCGAGACCGGCCGCTTTCTCGGCCAGACGGGACTGGCGAAGCTGGAACGCGCATCGGACGTGGAGGTGCTATACGCCTTCGCCCGACCGGCCTGGGGCAAGGGCTACGCCCGCGAGGCCGCCCGCGCCGCCCTGGCCTTCGCCTTCGGACCCGCCGGCCTCGACCGGGTGGTCGCCTTCGTGGTGCCGCAGAACGCCGCATCGACCCGGGTGCTGGAGGCGGTCGGCCTAAGCGCGCTGGGGGAGACCCGCTACAACGACTTCCCGGTGCTCGGCTACGCCATCACCGCCGAGGAATGGGCCGGGCAGGCCGCGTAGGGCAAAGCACGATCGGATCGAAACATCTGACGCTGCTCTCTGACGACTCGCGTCCTGGCGCTACTGTCAGCGCTGCGCCAGCGCCGCCTGGAACGCCTGCGCCTTCTGCGCCACCGCAGCCGCCGTATCGCCGGGCTTGTACAGCGCCGACCCCAACCCGAAGCCGCTCGCGCCGGCCGCCCGATAGGCCGCCATCGAGTCCGGCGTGATTCCGCCGACCGGCAGCACCGGCACCTGCGCCGGCAGCACCGCGCGCATCGCCTTCAGGACCGGCGGCGGGGCGGCCTCGGCCGGGAACAGCTTCAGCCCGTCGGCCCCCGCCCGCAGCATGGCGAAGGCCTCTCCCGGCGTGGCGAATCCGGGGACCGCCACCGCGCCGCGGCGCTTGGCGCGCTCGACCACGGCGGCATCGGCATGGGGCATGACGATCAGCCGGCCGCCGGCATCGACGACCGCATCGACGCTGTCCGGTTCGATCACGGTGCCGGCCCCGACCAGCATGCGCTCGCCGACCGCCGTCGCCAGGCGGGCGATGCTGTCCAGCGGGTCGGGCGAGTTCAGCGGCACCTCGACGATGGCGAAGCCGTGCTCCTCCAGCGCCAGGGCGATGTCGACCACCGCATCCGGGGTCACGCCGCGCAGGATCGCGACCAGCGGGCAGCGCGTCAGGTAGGGGGCCAGGCCGCTCATGGGGTGTCTCCCCTGGCGAGGCTGTCGGCGATCAGGAACAGGCCGCAGGCCGCCGCATGGGCGGCCACCGCCTCCCCCCGATGGCCGAGCTGCGCCAGGGCGCGGCCGTACAGGCGGACGAGGTCGTCCTCGCCGACCAGATGGACGGTCCCGTCGGGTTCGGCCGAGCGGATCTCGTGGCCGATGACCAGGCCGGACAGGAACGCCCCGGCCGTCTCCGGCGCCAGGTCCCCGAACAGCCCGGCGGCGCGGACCCCAAAGAGATGATGCAGCAGGCCGCCACGGGCGCCGGACCGGGCCACGCCTTCCAGGAAGGCCGCGTCGTCCCAGGCCGCGTGCTCGATGCCGCGCCCCAGGATGCTGTGACGGCGCAGCACGTCGAACACCTCGCCGGTCATGTGGGTCGAGAACCCGGTCACCCGGCGATCCTCCACCCGGGCCCATTTCGAATGGGTGCCGGGCAGGCAGACCGTGGCGGAGCCGGTGCCGATCAGGTCGACCGCCCCCAGGATCTGCACCTCTTCGCCGCGCATCACGTCGGGCATTCCGTCCTCGGCGCGGGTCGACAGGCCGGGGGCGAGATGGATGACGCGCCCGCGCGACAGGGTCAGCGGAACCAGCGCGCCGGCGATGTCGTCGACCGCCGCCGGACAGGCCAGATACGGCGTCTCCAGCCAGCCCTGCCGGCTGCCGATCATGCCCGACAGCACCACCGGCACCTGCGGATACGCATCGAGCCAGTCGCCGACCAGCTCCTCGAACGCGTCCTCGAACGCGCCGTCGTCGATGACCAGAATGCCGGCCTGGGCCCGGCGCCCCTCCAGCATCTCGCCGTCGGCGGCGAAGCGGTAGGCCCGGAAGGAGGAGGTTCCCCAGTCGACCCCGATGGCGACGGTTGCGGCGGTCATTCGGTATCCTTTGCGAACGGCGTCAGGCAGGGCCGGCGCCAGGCGAGGTCGCGGGCCTCGTACCATGCCGCCATGTCGTCGGGCAGTTCCGGCATCGCGCTGGGATCGGCCAGGTCGATCCACAGCAGGTAGCCGTAGACCACCGCGTCGGCGAAGCCCGGCTCGGCGCCGGAGAAGAACGGCGACCGCTTCAGCTTCGCCGCCACCCGGCCGACCGAGAAGGCCAGATCCAGTTCCGCCGCCGAGCGGTGGGCGACCAGCTCGGCGAAGGTCATGCCGTAGCGTTCCTCGCGGCTGCTCCGGTAGTAGTCCCGATCCTCCGGACAGAGCCGCTCAACGAACCACGGGGCCACAACCCGTCCGGCCCGGCCGCCGAGCTCGCGCTCGATCGCCACCAGGTCGAAATGCCGGTCCTCGTCGCGAAACACCGGGCGGCGCGGTTCCACCGCATCGAGATAGCGCACGATCGCCTCCGAGCTGGTCAGCCGGGACAGGCCGTCGACCATGGCCGGGCAGGTGCGCGATCCAGTCTCGGCCTCCAGCCGGTCCACGTCGGCGAACCGCATCGGCACCCGCGCGCAGTCCATCCCCTTCAGGGCGAGGGCGACCCGCACCCGGTAGCCGATCGGGCTGGGGCACAGGTCGTTGGCGCCGAGACGCTCGTAGAGTTTCATGGGTCGGCTCCTACCCGGACCAGCGCCTTGCCCGTGTTCTGCCCGGTGAGCAGGCGGATCAGCGCGTCGGCCGCGTTATCGAGGCCGACGGTGACGTCCTCACGGTATTTCAGGTGGCCGTCGCGATACCAGCCGGCAAGCCGGTCGACGATCTCGGGGAAACGGTCGTAATGGTCGAGGATCAGGAAGCCGCCCATCCGCGCCCGCTTGACCAGGAGCTGGCGGTTCGGGCGCGGCCCCGTCGGTAGCGGAAAGGACGGCATCCCGATGGTGCCGCAGATCGCGATCCGAGCACCGACATTGATCCGCTCCAGCACCGCGTCGAACTGGTCGGCGCCGACGCTGTCGAAGAAGCAGTCGATCCCGTCCGGCGCCGCCGCGTCCAGGCCGGGGCCGATGTCCTCCGCCGCCTTGTAGTCGACCGCCGCGTCGAAGCCGAACTCCTCCAGACAGGCGCGGACCTTGTCCGGCCCGCCGGTCACGCCGACCGCCCGCGCGCCCATCACCTTGGCGATCTGGCCGACCACCGAGCCGACCGAGCCCGCCGCCGTGGTCACCACCACGGTGTCGCCGGCTTTGACCTGGCAGACATCGACCAGGCCGATATAGGCGGTCGCCCCGTTCATGCCGAGCACGTGCAGGGCGGTGGAGATCGGGGCCAGGGAGGGATCGACCACCCGGTCGATATCGCTGCCGTCGGAGATCGCGAAGCGGCGCCAGCCCTGGCGGCCCTGGACGATGGTGCCGACCGGGTAGCCGGGATGGCGGGATTCCACGACCTCGCCCACGGTGAAGCCGGTCATCGGCGCGCCGATCGGCACCGGCTCGCTGTAGTTCGGGGCATCGGCGATCCAGCCGCGCATCGCCGGCTCCAGAGACAGCCAGATCACCCGGATCAGCATCTGCCCGTCGGCGATGCGCGGGATCTCCGCGTCGACGGGCTCGAACAGATCGGCGCGCACCGACGGGTCCGGCCGGCCGCGCAGCACCACATGCTGATTCTCGTCACTCAACCCCGTTCCCCCCAGCTTGACACTCTTCAGACCGCTTGCGACGCTCGCGCTCCAAACTTCGATCGCTGCCGGCTCGTTGGCCGAAGCCCTCGATTCAACCACATCGTGAACTCACGGAAAACACCAGGGGGAAACCACCATGAAGCTGCTGCGCTACGGCCCGAGCGGTCAGGAAAAGCCGGGCGTGCTCGATGCCGCCGGCGGCATTCGCGATCTGTCCGGGATCATTGACGATCTGTCCTCCGACGCCATCGCGGCGGGCGCCCTGGACAAGCTCAAGGGCACCGACATCGAAAGCCTGCCGGCCGTCTCCGGCAACCCGCGCATCGGCGCCTGCGTCGGCGCGCCGGGCAAGGTCGTCTGCATCGGGCTCAACTATTCCGACCATGCCGCCGAGACCGGCGCCGAGCCGCCGAAAGAGCCGATCGTCTTCATGAAGGCGACCAGCGCGGTGCAGGGTCCGAACGACACCGTGCGCATGCCACGCAACTCCAAGAAGTCCGACTGGGAGGTCGAGCTCGGCGTCGTCATCGGCAAACATGCCAAGTATGTCAGCGAGGCCGACGCCCTGTCCTATGTCGCCGGCTACTGCGTCGCCAACGACGTCTCGGAGCGCGAGTTCCAGGCCGAGCGCGGCGGCCAGTGGACCAAGGGCAAGTCCTGCGACACCTTCGGCCCGATCGGCCCGTGGCTGGTGACCGCCGACGAGGTCGCCGACCCGCAGGCCCTGGACATGTTCCTGGACGTGAACGGCAAGCGGTTCCAGACCGGCAACACCAAGACCATGATCTTCTCGGTCGCCCACATCATCCACTACCTCAGCCAGATGTTCTCGCTGATGCCGGGCGACGTGATCATGACCGGCACCCCGCCGGGCGTCGGTCTCGGCGTGAAGCCGAACCCGGTGTTCCTGAAGGACGGCGACGAGATGCATCTGGGCATCGCCGGCCTCGGCGAGCAGCGCCAGAAAGTGGTGGCTGACTGATCATGCCGACCCTCGACCTCACGGTCGACGCCGTACTGCCCCAGGACCGCGATGCCGCGGTCCTGGTCGGCCGTGTCTGGCGTCCCGATGTCGCCCATGGCGCCGGCGGCCCGGCGCTGGTCGTCCTGCGCGGCGACAACGTCATCGACATCACCGCAACGGTTCCGACCTGCTCGGAGCTGATGAACAGCACCAACCCGCTGACGCTCGCCCGCACCACCGCCGGCGAGAAGGTCGGCACGGTCGCCGAGATCCTGGCGAACACCGCGGTCGACGGCCGCGACGCGGGCAAGCCCTGGTTCCTGAGCCCGATCGACCTGCAGGCGGTCAAGGCCTGCGGCGTCACCTTCGCAGAGAGCATGATCGAGCGGGTGATCGAGGAGAAGGCCAAGGGCGACGCCTCGGCGGCCGACACGATCCGCAAGGAGATCGCCGAGAAGATCGGCAGCGACCTGTCGAAGATCACCCCGGGCTCCGAGGAGGCCGAGGCGCTCAAGGCGGCGCTGATCGAGCGGGGCATGTGGTCCCAGTATCTGGAAGTCGGCATCGGCCCCTATGCCGAGGTCTTCACCAAGGCACCGCCGATGTCCTCGGTCGGGGTCGGCGCCGATGTCGGCCTGCACCCGATCTCGACCTGGAACAACCCGGAGCCGGAGATCACCCTGGTGGTCAGCGCGGCCGGCACCATCGTCGGCGCCATGCTCGGCAACGACGTGAACCTGCGCGACGTGGAGGGCCGCAGCGCCCTGCTGCTCGGCAAGGCGAAGGACAATAACGGCTCGGCTGCGGTCGGCCCGTTCGTGCGCCTGTTCGACGACGGCTTCACCCTCGACGACGTCCGCGCCGCCGAGCTGGACCTGCGGGTGGAGGGGGAGGACCAGTTCGTGCTGAACGGCCATTCCTCCATGCGCAAGATCAGCCGCGACGTGGCCGACCTGGTGTCCCAGACCATCGGCGAGACCCACCAGTATCCCGACGGGGTGGTGCTGATGACCGGCACCCTGTTCGCCCCGACCCAGGACCGCGGCGCGCCCGGCCAGGGCTTCACCCATGCCGAGGGCGACATCGTCTCGATCTCGACGCCGAAGCTGGGCGCCCTGATCAACCGGGTCGGCCGGTCGGACAAGATCGCGCCCTGGACCTTCGGGGCCGGCGCGCTGATGCGCAACCTCGCCAAGCGCGGACTGATCTGAGGAGGGCGTCATGGTCAGCTACGACTTCACCGGCCAGAGCGCCATCATCACCGGCGGGGCGCGGGGCATCGGCCTCGCCGTCGCCAAGCGGCTGTGCGATGCCGGCGCCTCGGTCAGTCTGTGGGACGCCGACGCGGCCAAGCTGGCGGATGTCGCCGGCTTCTTCCCCGAGGACCGGCTCCACACCGCGACGGTCGACGTCACCGACGAGGCCGCCATCGACCGGGCGGCCGCCGAGGTCGAGCGCGAGTTCGGCCGGATCGACGTGCTGGTCGCTTCCGCCGGCATCACCGGGCCGAACACCACGACCTGGGAGTATCCGGTCAAGGACTGGCGCCGGGTGATCGACATCAACCTGACCGGCGTCTTCCTGTGCGACCGGGCGGTGGTCCCCTACATGCGGGCGAAGAAGAAGGGGCGGATCATCAACATCGCCTCGATCGCCGGCAAGGAGGGCAACCCCAACGCCCCGGCCTACAGCGCATCGAAGGCCGGGGTTATCGGCCTGACCAAGTCGCTCGGCAAGGAGCTGGCGGCCACGCCGATCACGGTGAACTGCATCACCCCCGCGGCGGTGAAGACCGACATCTTCGACCAGATGACGCCGGAATTCATCGAGTTCATGCTGTCGAAGATCCCGATGGGCCGGTTCGGCCTGGTCGAGGAGATCGCCGGTCTGGTCGCCTGGCTGGCCAGCGAGGATGCGTCCTTCTCCACCGGCGCGGTGTTCGACTGCTCCGGCGGCCGCGCCACCTACTGACGGCCCGGACGGCGGATGCGCGAGACCCAGTATCCCGACCTCGCCGGGCGGACGGTGTTCGTCACCGGCGGGGCCTCGGGCATCGGGTCGGCCATCGTCACCCGGTTCTGTGCCCAGGGTTCCAATGTCGGCTTCATCGACATCGCCGAGCGCGAGGCAAAGGGGCTGATCGAGACGATCCGGGCGCAGGGCCACACGCCGCCGGTCTACGTCGAGGGCGACGTCCGCGAGCTGGACGACCTGCGCAAGGCGATCTCCCTGGTCCGCCGCAAGTTCGGGATGATCAGCATCCTGGTGAACAACGCGGCCAAGGACGATCGCCACACCCTGGAGCACGTCACGCCGGAGTACTGGGACGACCGGTTCAGCCTGCTGGTCCGGCCGATGTTCTTCGCCGCCCAGGCGGTCAACGCCGACATGCGCTCGCGGGCCGGCGGGTCGATCATCAACCTGGGTGCGGCCGACCGGCCGCTGCACAGCAGCCGCAGCGCCTATGACGCGGCCAAGGGGGCGGTGCACGGCCTGACCCGGTCGCTCGCCTACGAGCTGGGACGCGACGCGATCCGGGTGAACACGGTCTCCCCCGGCTGGGTGCTGACCGACCGGCAGCGCGAGCTCTGGCTGACCGAGAACGCGGCCGGCGAGCTGAAATCGCGCCAGTCCATGCGCCGCGAGATCACCCCGCAGGACGTCGCCAATGTGGTGGTGTTCCTGGCCTCTCTGGAGTCCGAGATGATCACCGGCCAGGAGATCGTCGTCGACGGCGGGTACCGGTAGGCTCCTCACCCTCATCCCGTCTTCCCGGTATTCCCGGTTTTCCGATCTACCTAATCTTTCCGGTCTTCCCGGCCTTGCGCCGGGACCGAGAACGCATCGCGCCGGATCTTTTCCGTTCGATCTCAGGCGTTCCAACACGCTGATGTCTGGATCCCGGCGCAGGGCCGGGAAGACGGGTGAGCGAGGAAAGGCAAACAACTCCCCTCTCCCACTCCCCGGACCTGTTCCGGGGCGAGGCCAGGGTCGTCGAGATATCGCGTGTGAGGCCCCGTCACGCGGACCGCTCACCCCGGAACAGGTCCGGGGAGTGTGAAAGGGGGAGAGGGAAGAGCCCCCTACTCCGCCGGCTGGGTTGCCGCCTTCTGGCGGGCGAATCCCAGGGTCCAGTCGACCTCGTTGCCGATATCCGGTGTCGCCGGCACCAGTCGTGCGAGAAACAGGCTCACCCCGGCCATCGCGGCGCCGACCAGGAACACCGCCGCCGGCGAGACCAGCCACAGCAGGCCGAAGGTCACCGGGATGAACACCGCGGCGATGTGGTTGATGGTGAAGGATACGCCGGCGGTCGGTGCGATCTCCGCCGGGTCGGCGATCTTCTGGAAGTAGGTCTTCATCGCGATCGCGATGGCGAAGAAGGCGTGGTCGATCACATAGAGCGCGCCGGCCAGCCAGACGTTGGTCACGAAGGCATAGGTCGTGAAGACTCCGATCAGCCCGACATACTCGAAGGTCAGGGCGCGGCGCTCGCCGAAGCGTACGATCAGCTTTCCGATCTTCGGCGCCAGCAGCATGTTGATCGCGCCGTTGATGAAGAACAGGGCCGCCACCTCGTGCACCTCGTAGCCGAAGCGCTCGACCATCAGGAACCCGGCGAACACCGTGAAGATCTGCCGCCGGGCCCCGCCCATGAAGGTCAGCGCGTAGTACAGCCAGTAGCGCTTGCGCAGGATCAGCTTCTTGTGCTGCGGGATGCCCTCGCGGAACGACGGGTAGGCCACGAACAGGAAGACGAGCACCACGAGGGTGAGGCAGCCGGCAATGAGGAACACGGTGGTGAAGGACAGATCGAAGGTCTTCCAGCCGCCCAGGATCAGGCCGTAGGCGACGAGCTGGGCGAAGGCGCCGACGGCGATGATCTTGCCCATGCTGGCCGCCGCCGTGGCCTTGGGCAGCCACTGCAGCGACAGGGACTGGGCCGCGGTCTCGTAGTAGTGGAAGCCGACCGACATCACGAAGGTGGTCAGATAGAAGCCCCAGACCGTGGGGAAGTAGCCGGTCACGGCGACGCCGATGCCGAGGCAGAGCAGCGACAGGTAGGCCAGGGTCTGCTCGCGCATGAACAGCAGGAAATAGACCGCCAGGAACGACAGGAATCCGGGGATCTCGCGGATCGACTGCTGGATGCCGATCTCCTTGCCGGTGAAGTCGAGCTCGTGGACCGCGAAGTTGTTCATCAGGTTCCACCAGGCCGCGAAGGAGAGCTGCATGGCGGCGGCCATGATCATCAGCATCACGGCAGGGGAGCGCCAACCGGTGGCGGCCTTCGGGTCGGCGGTGGTGGTCAGGTAGGACATCGCGGCACTCGGTACGGATCGGGAAGCGTCGATTTCCCTACTACTCCCCGGTGGGCCGTACGTGTTAGCGGTATATCGTCAATGAATGTGGACCACTCGCCAAATGATCCATCCCTCGGTCTACGCCTCCGCCGCCGCCCAGGACGACCACGCGGCTCCGGTGATCGCCTATGCCGCCGAGGCGGAGAAGGACAGCCACGGCGAGCCGCACTCCCACGCCCGGCACCAGCTGTTCCACCTGGTCTCCGGCTCGGTCACGGTGGAGACCGCCCTGGGAAGCTTCGTGGTGCCGCCGGAGCGCGCCCTGTGGATGCCCTCGGGCATGATGCACGCGACGACCTACCTGCAGCCCAGCTCCCTGCGGTTCCTCTACTTCCGTCCGGAGGCGGTGCGCGACGCGCCGACCACGCCCTCGGTCATCCGGATCTCGCCGCTGCTGCGCGAGCTGATCCTGGCCTATATGGCCTTTCCCCGCGATCCGGTGGTGCGGGACGGTCCGGCCGGCCGCATCGCCGCGGTGATCATCGACCAGATCGCCACCGAGCCGGTCTCGCCGCTGCACCTGCCGATGCCGACCTCGGAGCGGCTGCGCCGGGCGGTGGCCGACCTGGCGGCCGATCCGGCCGGCGCCGTGCCGCTGGAGGAGGTCGCCCGCCGCGCCGCCCTGTCGCAGCGCTCCTTCGAACGGCATTTCCGCACCGAGACCGGGCTCAGCTACCGGGCGTGGCTGCGTCAGGCGCGGCTGATGAAGGCGGTGGAGTGGCTGTCCTTCGGCCTGTCGGTCGGCGAGATCGCCCACCGGCTCGGCTACGAGGGGGCCAGCGCCTTCGTCGCCGGCTTCCGCAAGGCCTTCGGCGTGACCCCGGGCCGCTATTTCGCCGACCCCGTCTGAACCGCGCCTGTTGCGCCCCGCGCCGTCTGGCCTGGGCCGGCCCGCATGCTATAAAAACAACCTAACGGGGATCGGGCGGTAACGGGCCGGATCTCTGCCGGTCGGAACCAGGGGACGGGACGAGCGATGAGCCAGGACGCGGCGGTGCTGTTCGCCAACGAGGCGTTCTATCTCGCCTTCTCCACGCGGGACCTGAAGAGCATGGAGGAGATCTGGTCGCGCGATGCGCCGATCACCTGCGTGCATCCCGGCTGGCGGCCGCTGATGGGACGCGAGGAGGTGATGGAGAGCTGGGTGACGATCCTCGGCAATCCGGGCTCCCCCGCCGTCGAGTTCCGCAACGCCCGGGCCTTCCTCTACGGCGACGTCGCCTGCGTGCTCGGCTACGAGGTGCTGCAGGAGGGCGTGCTCGCCGCCACCAACACCTTCGTCAAGGAGGGGGTGGGCTGGAAGCTGGTGCATCACCATGCCTCGCCCGTGGCCGACAGCCCGGAGTTCCGCGAGACGCCGCAGCCACGCGGCCCGCTGATGTAGCCGGAAAAAGAAAGGAGGCGGACAGTCTCCCGTCCGCCTCCCTGATCTGCCTTCCGACCGGGTCGGCCGGACCGGAACCGCTTACTTGCGGATCTCGATCTTGACCCGGCGGTTCTTGGCTTCCTTCACACCGTCCGGCGTGACGACCTTGTTGTTCTTCTCACCGAAGGCCTCGAGGGTCATCGCCGGACCGCCGGCGCCCAGCAGGCCCTTCAGCTCGTTCGCCACGGCATTCGCCCGGCGCTCGGACAGGGCCATGTTGTAGGCCTCGGAACCGGAGCGGTCGGCATAACCGGAAATGGTCATGGTCGACGCACCCATGTCGTCCGACGCGTCGGCCGCGTCGATCAGCGTCGACAGGGTCTGCGGCGTGATCGTGCTGCTGTCGAAGTCGAAATACACGGTGAAGTTGGCGAAGGTCACCGGCGGAGCGGCGGCGGCCGGCTGCTCGCCGACGGCGGCTTCCATCGCCTCGATGGCGGCGTTGAAGCGGTCACGGCACCAGGCGATATCGGCCGGCTGGAAGTTCTCTTCGGCTTCTTGCATCCAGCAGTCGAACATGGCCTGGCCGCGGGCCGACGCCTCCGGCACCTTGGTGGCCGCACCGGCGGCGAGCGCGGCGGTCAGACGGCGATGGGCCTCGGACAGCGCGCCCTTGTGCTCGGCCGGGATGACCCGGGAGTCGAGCGCTTCCGGCGCGGTCGGGGTGCCGTTCGCCGCGGCGATGGCGGCGGTGGCGAAGACGTCGGAATCCTCGTAGTCGCCCTCGGCGAACTCCATCTCGGAGAGCGTCAGGTACTCCTGGTACAGCGCCTTGCTGAAGGCGTCGCCCGTCGGGGTCAGGCCGCGCGCGTTATCCAGCTGGAAACCGGCACAGGCCGCCAGGCTCATCATCGCCGCAGCGGCGAAGAACGGCTTGGCTCCCCCCAGAATTTTATGAAGCATATCCATCTCCTTGTCGTGTTCCGTCGCGCCTCGTCTATGGCACCGTCGAAAGGGACACCCCGCCCCCGGACAACTGTGTAGACGCGCTTGTGGGACCGAGCTCAGCGGTCCCAACTGCTGTTATTTCAACACGTTCGGGATGGAACGCAAGGAAAACCGGGTCACCGTCCGGTTACCGGGCGAGAGTCACACCGTTCCCTCTGACAAACGCACATCAACGTGCATTCGGGTTCGGTGCGCTCCCTGCCCGGGTGGTCCTTGCAGGCGGCCGTCGCCGCTCAGGCGAAACCGGTCGCCAGGACGAACATGATCACGAAGATCGCCGCCGCGAAGGCATAGCCGGCGATCGTCGGCCACAGGCCGAAGGCCCTGCTGTCGTCTTCAGTATCGGGAGCCATTGCTCATTCTCCTTGTCGAGGCCGTCAGCTCAAGGCCTGTGGGAGCCATAGGGCGATCTCGGGGAACACCATCACCAGGATCAGGCCGATGATCTGCAGCCCGATGAACGGGATGACGGCGGCGAAGATCTCCTGCAGCTCGATGTCCGGCGGCGCCACCGACTTCAGCCAGAAGCAGGCCGGACCGAAGGGCGGCGACAGGAAGTAGACCTGCATGTTCATGACGAACAGCACGCCGAACCAAACCGCGGCCCATTCCGGATCGAGGCCCAGCTCCGGCGCCATGTCGACCACCACCGGGGCGAAGATCGGCACCGTGATGAACACGATCGCGATCCACTCCATGAAGGTGCCGAGCACCACCAGGATCGCCATCATCACCAGGATGATGCCGAAGGCCGGCAGGTCGAGGCCGGCGAACAGGCTGCGCATGAACTCGCCGCCGCCGATCAGGTTGTAGATGCCGACGAAGCTCACCGCACCCAGGATCAGCCAGATGATCGTGCCGACCGTGGCCATGGTCTGGGTCAGGGCCTCCTGCAGCATCGACCAGTTGAAGCGCAGGCGCACCGCGGCGACGACAAGCGAACCGAACACGCCGACGCCGGCGGCCTCGGTCACGCTGGCGATGCCGCCGTAGATCGAGCCCATGACGCAGGCGATGAGCAGGACCGACAGGCCGACCGCCACCATGCGGTTGGAGGAGAGCTTCTGCTCAACATCGCCGCGGGCGGCGACCTCCGCGGCGGTCGGTGCCAGGCTCGGGTTCAGGTAGCAGCGGACCAGCACGAAGATGATGTAGAAGGAGGCCAGCAGCAGACCCGGCAGGGCGCCCGCCATGAACAGGTCGCCGATGGAGACCTGGGCCGACAGGCCGTAGACGATCATGACGATCGACGGCGGGATCAGCGTCGCCAGCGAGCCGCCGGCGCAGATCGTGCCGATCGACAGCTTACGGTCATAGCCGAGGCGCAGCATCTGCGGCAGGGCCACCAGGCCGAGCATGACGATCTCGCCGCCCATGATGCCGGACATCGCGGCCATGATCACCGCGACGACGACGGTCTGCACCGCCACGCCGCCGCGCAGGTTGCCGGCGAAGATCGACATGGCGTCGAACAGATCCTCGGCGATGCCGGCCTTCTCCAGGATCGAGGCCATCAGCACGAACAGCGGCACGGCGATCAGCGGATAGGATTCCAGCAGACCGAAGGCGTTGGTCGAGACCAGGTACAGGCCCTTCGGTCCGAAGAACAGCAGGGCGCAGACGATGGAGATGATCAGGGTCACCACGCCGAGCGGCATGCCGGTCATCATCAGCAGCAGCAGGGTGATGACGATGCCGACGCTGACCGTCCCGATGTCGTAGGCGCGGATGTTGATGAGCTGGCGCAGGTCGACGGCCTCGGCCACCGAGGCGGCCGCCGTATCGGCCCACTCGGACAGGATGAAGCCTTCCCAGTAGTGACCGATCATCAGCAGGATCAGTCGGCCGAGCAGGAGCACGGAGACGACGACGATCGCCATCCGCGCCGCGGCGCTGGTGACATGGCGATAGAAATTGGCCAGGAGCTGAAGCAGGTAGATCGTCGCGCCGAGGAACAGCGCGGTCTTGAGCATCAGCGGCTCGGGCGAGTTGAAGGCGGTGCCGGCGCGTTCGACATTGCTGATCGCGTCAAGCGCGCGGCCCATCGTGTCGTTGGTCAGCAGGAACAGCGCGATCACGCCGACGATCAGGGCGAACAGGTCCAGCCGCCATTTCGTGCGGTCGCTGGCCATCAGATAGAAGACCGTGATGCCGATATGCCGGTTCTTCAGGGTCACGTAGCCGGCCGAGAGCATCCAGGCGGTGGCGCAGAACACCATCACCATCTCGAACGCCCACTGGGTCGGCGCGTGGAAGGCGTAGCGTGACACCACCTCGTACAGGGTGATCACGCCGCACAGGAAGTACAGCTGCGCGACCGCTAGGCCGGAGAACTGGCTTAACTTGTTGATGGCTGAATTCATCGATCCGCTTTCCGTGGCCTAGGCGCACGCACATGAAAGAAAAGGGGCGACCCGCTGTCGCCCGAACCAAGCGAAGCCCGGAGGTCGCAATGGACCTCCGGGCCGTCTGATTGATCGATCAGTCCAGGAGACCGATGCGCTTCATGTAGGCGAGGTGCGTGTCCAGAGCCTCACGGGCGAGGTCGGACTTGGAGGCGGCGGTTTCCCAGGCCTCGACCGCGATTTCGCGGAACTTCTGACGGTCCTCCTTGGACCAGTCGACCACGGTGATGTCACCCTTGGCCTTGTGGTCCGCGACCATGTCGCGGTCCAGCAGGTCGGCCTGGCGCAGCATCGTGATGTAGGCGGAGTTGTACCAGACCTCGAGGATGGTCTGATCGCGCTCGGACAGGCCGTCCCAGACGTCCTTGTTCATGATGAACTGCAGGACCGCCATGGAGTGGATGCCCGGATAGATCGGGAACTTGGCAACCTTGTGCATGCCCGAGGCTTCGTTGTTCACGAAGGCCGAGGCGTCGGCAGCGTCGACGATGCCCTTATCCAGCGAGGTGTAGACCTCGGAGAACGGGATCGAGACCGGGGTGGCGCCGGCCAGACGGAACACGTCGGCGGCCAGGCCTTCCGGCGAGCGGATCTTCACGCCCTTCAGGTCTTCCACACCCTTGATGGGCACGGTGGAGACCAGGGCCTCCTTGGTGTACGGGCCGCAGCCGATCACGTGGATCGAGTCGGGCCAGTGGTGGTCGTAGATCTTCTGCAGCATCTCCTTGCCGCCACCCTCGTGGCAGAAGTCGCGGACCTGATGCTGGGTGTCGTAACCGGCGATCAGGTCGCCGATGATGCCGAAGGCCGGATCGCGGCCGGCGAAGTAGGAAACGGCGTTCAGATCGCCGTCGAGAATGCCGTTGGCGACCGCGTCCACGGTCTCGCGGTGCGGCACGACGGCCTTGGTCGGCAGGACCTCAACCTCGAGCTCGCCGCCGGTCATGACGCCGACCTTCTGCTGCCAGCCTTCGGTCATGAACCGGTGCGCCCAGTCGCCCGGGCTCGAGCTGGACTGGAACTTCAGGGTCCGGGCGTCGACTTCGCCGACGGCGAACGCACTGACAGTGAGCGCCGCGAGCGCGGCGACCAGTGATTTCCGCATCGTTTCCTCCCTATGCGGTATGTGAGTGCCCTGTGTTCAGGGCTTGGCAGTCTTCTGATTGAGGCGCGAGTGTCACAAGGCCGCGCCGACCCTGTCAACAATGCAAGATGCAGTCGTCGACTGAATAGTCGGTTATTTCTTTTCCTGCGCCGCCGATCTCGGCTGGATCTGGCGCACGGCGAATCCGCCGCCCGGCGTCGGCACCAGCGCCTTGATGGCCTTGCCGCCGAAGGTCTGGTCGACCAGCTCGTTGAGGGCCGCGTCGCCGCCGCCATACGGGGCCACCAGATCGATCAGCCAGGGGATGGTTCCGCCGTCCCATTCGTTCGGACGCAGGCGGTTCTGGCCCTGCAGCAGGCGCTTCTCGACCTCTTCGGTCACCATCGCCCAGGAGGCGTAGACCACCGGCGCCACCCCGCGGTCTGTGCGGCGTCGCCAGATCCGGACCTGCCGCTTGGTCAGCGGCGGCAGAACCAGCCATTCCAGGTCGGAGATGAAGATGTGGCGGTGGGCCGGCGACTGTCCCATCAGCGAGACGATCTGGCCGAGCAGCCGGGTCATATCGTCGCGCGGGGCATCCGCCGCCGGAGCGGAGGCGGCGGCCGGCGCCTCGCGCTCGGGTCCCGGTTCTGCGCCGGCGCCGTCGGTGCCGAATACGGTCTGGTCGCTCATCGTCCCCCCTTGAGCCTTGTCTGATGCCCGCCATGCTGTGGGGCGGGGCCGTCGCAGGCCGGGCCTCCCCGGCCCGGCCCGTCGTCGCGGTTCAGCCTGCGTCCGTCAGTGCGCGAAGATCACCGGCATCGTCGCATCGGCGATGATGTCGCTGGTCGCCCCGCCGAAGATCATCTGGCGCAGCCGGCTCTGGGTGTAGGCCCCCTTCACCAGCAGATCGACGCCTTCCGCCTCGGCGACTTCCAGCACGTCCATGCCCGGACCGCGCATCGAGCGCTTGCCGGTCGCCACCTTGGCGTCGACGCCGTGCAGCTTCAGGTAGTCGGCCAGCGCCGCCCCGTCCGGGCCGGGCACCGACCAGCCCTCGATCTCGATGACGATGGCCTTGTCCGCCGACTTGATCGCCGGCAGCGCCTGGCCGATCAGCCGGGCGGTCTCGGTGCTGCGGTTCCAGGCGATCGCCACCGTGCCGCCGCATTCGCGGGTCCAGCCGACCGGCACCAGGGTCACGGTGCGGCCGCCCTCGAACAGGGCGGTCTCGAACACCGCGCGCCAGTCGGTCTCCTCGCTCTTGCCGACGACGGTGGTGTCGAACAGCCGCGCCGCCTCGCCGATGCCGAAGCGCGCGCGCAGCGGCTCATCGCTCAGGTCGACCAGCGCGCCGTCGGGGCCGAGCCCGTCGATTCGCGTCCGCATGGCGGCCAGCGCCTCTTCCGCCTCACGGGCCAGATCCGGCCCCTTGTCGGCATAGTCGATGATGCCCACGCCCATCGGGTCGACCAGCGGACTTTCGACCGGTCGCGGATAGAACGTGGCCCGCACGCGCCCGCCGGATCGCTTGGCGAACAAGACGGCGGCCTCCAGCGGGGCACGATCGACCCCGTCCCGGCCGAACGGCAGAAAAAACGACTTCATCTGCATTCTCCCTCGGTATGGCTGCGCTTGTCGCCGCCGGTCCCGATGTCATGATAGCCGAAACCTTCCCGTCAAGGCACCGGATTGGATCAATGGCCGATATTCGCATCGACGACGCCCTCGTCGTGACCATGGACGGCGACCGGCGCGTGTTGGAGGGGGCCAGCGTCGCAATTTCCGGCACCCGCATCGTCGCGATCGGCCCGCGCGAGGACGTCGCCCGGGATCATCCGGCCGACACCGTGATCGACGGCCGCCGCAAGGCGCTGATGCCCGGCTTCGTCGATGTCCACGCCCATGCCGGCCACGGTCTGATCAAGACCCTGGGCCTGGCCGGCGACGGCGACTGGGAGCGGGCCTGCCACACCGCCTACACGGTGGCCTCCGACACCGGCTTCTGGGCGGCGGAATCGGCGCTGTCGGCGGTGGAGCGGATCCGCTGCGGCACCACCACGGGGGTGTCCTATCTCGGCGGCGGCGACGACGTGATGCGCACCGACGATACGATCTACG
The DNA here is from genome assembly GCA_965228445.1 of Candidatus Endolissoclinum sp. Classification (GTDB taxonomy): domain Bacteria; phylum Pseudomonadota; class Alphaproteobacteria; order Thalassobaculales; family Thalassobaculaceae; genus Thalassobaculum. The sequence goes on from OZ245813.1 coordinate 2,697,611, forward strand.
CCGACGCCCATTGCCGCGAGATCGAGCGGCTGGGCACCCGTTCGGTGGTCGCGGTCGGTCTCAACCGGCCGCCCTTCCCGAAGACCTACGCCAATATCGAGGACGGTCAGTACCGCGAACACCCCGTCACCTTCGACACCCAGCTCTCGGTCTGCGAGGCGGTGGCGAAGACCTGGAACGGCGCGGCCGGCGGACGGGTGAAGATCGCCGTCAGCTTCCCGGTGCACCACCGCGGCTCCGACCAGGACGCCATGCTCGACACGGTGCGGGACCAGGCCGCCGCCGCCCGCGACCTGACCCGCCGGCTGGGGCTGATCTTCACCCAGGACGGCCACCGCCAGGGGAGCATCCGACTGGCGCACGAGGTCTTCGGCCTGCTCGGCCCCGACGCGCTGATGAGCCATTCGGTGGATCTGGACGGCGAGGAGATCCGGCTGGTCGCCGAGACCGGGACCAAGATCGCCCACAACCCCTCGGCCAACCGCTCGATCACCGGCCGCTGCCCGGTGCCCGAGCTGATCGAGGCCGGGTCAGTGGTCGGTCTCGGTTCCGACGGCACCGCGCCGGACCGCGGCTACGACATGTTCCGGCACATGTTTCAGGCGATGCACTACCACCGCCGCCACTTCCGCGACCCGGCGGTCCTGCCGCCGGGCAAGGTGCTGGAGATGGCGACCATCGACGGGGCGACCGCCCTGGGAATGGCGGGCGAGATCGGCTCGGTGGAGGTCGGCAAGCAGGCGGACCTGATCCTGGTCGACCTGTTCAAGCCGCACATGGTGCCGATGACCATGCCGCTCTACCGGCTGACCTGCTTCGCCAACGGGGCCGATGTGGACACCACCATCGTCGCCGGCCGGATTCTGATGCGCGAGCGCAAACTGGTCGGCATCGACGAGGCGTCGATCCTGGAGGAAGCCGACCGGCAGGCCGCCCTCATGGTCGAGCGCGCCGGCCTGCGGGACCTGGAGCGTCTGCCCGACCGGTTCTGGGGCGTGGCCCGGGGCTGACCCGCGCCCTCAGAGCAGCCAGTCGTTGCTGAAATCCGTGCGGTGCAGGTCGATCGAGCCGAACTCCGTATACGAGCGCCCGGTGACCGAATAGGTCAGCACTCCGTCGGAAAACGAGAGCGACGAGGACGGCACGGTGGGACTGGAAAGGCCGGTATAGATCCTGTCACCCTCCTCCGGGTTGAAGTCGGTCCAGTCGATCCGGCTGGTCCCGTTGTAGGAGGCGTGCAGGGCAACGGTGTCGGCCCCCTCGCCGCCGACCACGGTGGCGCGCCAGGAACTCGTGCCGTCTCCGAACGCGATATAGTCGTCACCCTTGTTTCCGAACAGAACGTCTTCATCGTAGGTGAACCAGTCGCCGTGCTCGGCACCGCCATAGAGCGTGTCGGCGTCCTGGCCGCCGTAGAGCGTGTCACTGCCGATCCCCCCGGACAGCACGTCGCCGCCATGGTTGCCGTAGAGCACGTCGTTGCCGCCACCGCCGAACAGGGAATCGGCACCGAAGCGCTGCACGCCGCCACTGTCCTCGGGCCCGTCGTTCTGGCCGCCATAGAGCGTGTCGTCGCCCCAATCGCCCGACAGAATGTCGGTCCCGCGGTTGCCGTAGAGGATGTCGTTGCCGTCTCCGCCGGTCAGCGAGTCCGAGCCGCCGTTGCCGTACATCAGGCCGTCGGTGTAGATGCCGGCCTCGGCGATCGACAGGTGGTCGGCACTCTCAGTGCCTTCGGCGAACATCCGGCCATGGATGCGCCGGCCCTCGTCGTACCCGGCGGTGATGTAATGCTCCCAGCCGCTGGCGAAGGCACCGCTGGAGACCGCCGCAGCGACGTCGGGGAACGCCGCCAGGTAATAGGATTCGGTGAAAGTGAACGCGCTGCGGCCCTCATAGAGACCGGCGGTCAGAAAGTGGTCGTAGGCATCGACCCCGGCCGCTGCCACGTCCAGGTTGTGGGCCAGGTACCAGCTCACATCGAATTGCGGGGGGACCGCCATGAATAACCCTAATTGTTTTCCCCCTAATCGTTGTAGTTAACGATGCGTTAGCGGTTCCGCAATACCCTGTCGCAGACGTAAGTTTGGATTCTTCTCCCCCCGATCGGGCAGCGCGCTATATGATGCCTGAAGGGGATGTTCCGGAGACGCGTGGGATGTTCGGGAAAGCCAAGGCCAAGCCGGCGGGTGCCGCCGGAAAGAACGTCGTGAAGGCCGATGTGAAACTCGGTGCCGCCATTTTCGGCGAGGAGGAGCTCGAGGTCCGCGAGCTGCACATCAAGGGCATCCGCATCCCGAATCCCGGCGAGGGCAACATCATCGCCGGGCAGAAGTTCCATTTCCTGCTGCGGCTGGGCGACGGCGAGTCCGCTCCGGTCATCAAGGTCGAGGCGCATGCCCTGGCCGCGTCGGACAAGGAAGTGATCGGCAAGTTCGCCGACATGGGCGACGACGAGAAGCGGCTGATCGCCCTGCATATGAAGGCCCTGCGCCAGTCCGGCGCCATCGCCTGATCCGGGCGGCTCAGAAGTCCGTCTTGGCGCCGCCCTCCGCGATCCGCCGGTCGACGAAACCGTCCAGCGCCTCGCGGATCGCCGGGTCCATCGGCGGCGGCTCGTATTCCGCCAGCAGGCGCTTGACCAGGCCGTTGGCCCGGGTCAGGGCGTCCGGCGCCCCCGCCTCCTCCCAGGTCTCGAAGTTCCGCCAGTCCGAGACCATCGGCGCGAAGAATGCCGTGCGGTAGCGGTCCTGGGTATGGACGGTGCCGAAGAAATGGCCGCCGGGCCCGACCTCGCGCACCGCGTCGAGGGCCAGCGCCGCGTCGTCCACCGCCAGCGGATCGAGGAAGCCGGCGACCATGGCGATCATGTCGGCATCCATCACCATCTTCTCGAAGGAGGCTGTCAGCCCGCCCTCCATCCAGCCGCAGCCGTGCATCAGCAGGTTCACCCCGCCGGTGACCGAGCCCCAGAGCGAGAACGCGCTCTCCCACGCCGCCTGGGCATCCGGCACGTTGGCGGCGTTCACGTTGGAAGAGCGGTAGGGCAGGTTGTAGCGCCGGGCGAGCTGACCGCCCGCGACGGCCGCCTGCATGTATTCCGGCGTGCCAAAGGCCGGCGCCCCCGACTTCATGTCCACGTTGGAGGTGAACCCGCCATAGACCACCGGCGCACCGGGCCGGACCACCTGGGAGAAGGCGATGCCGGCCAGCGCCTCGGCGTTCTGCTGCGCCAGGGCCCCGGCGATGGTCACCGGCGCCATCGCCCCGGCCAGGGTGAAGGGCGTGATCACCGTGACCTGCCCGGCCTCCGCGAGGGCGATCACCCCTTCGAGCATCGGCGTGTCGTAGCGCAGGGGCGAGCTGGCGTTGATGACGGAGAACAGGCTCGGCTCGCGCGCCAGGGTCGCCCGGTCGACGCCGCGGCCGAGCCGCACGATCTCGATGCCGTCCTCGATTCGGTCGCGTCCCAGGGAATACGCGTGCGGGATCCGGTCGGTCAGGGTGACCATGTCGCGCAGCGCCTCCAGATGGCGCACAGAGGCGTGGATATCGACCGGCTCCACCGGATAGCCGCCCAGCGCATGCATGATGTTGAGCGACTGCGCCAGCTTCAGCAGATTGCGGTAGTCCTCGCGGTTGCCGATCCGGCGGCCGCCGTCGAGATCGCTGACGTTCGGCGCGCTGGCGACCGAGCAGACCACCAGCTCGTCGCCGCCGAACCGCACCGAACGCTCCGGCGTGCGGGAATGGACGTCGAACGCGGTCGGTGCCCGCGCCACCTGCTCCATGACCATCGCCCGGTCGAACCGGACCCGCTCGCCAGTCACCGTCGCCCCCGCCGCCGCCAGCCGCGTGCGCGCCTCCGGCAGCAGGAAGTCGATGCCGATCTCCTCCAGAATGGTCAGCGAGGCCTCGTGGATCGCCTCCAGTGCATCGTCGGACAGGATCCGGGCGGGGGGGCCGCGGTGATGCAGGCGGCGCCAGGCGGGCTGGCCCAGCTTGGCGGGAGCGGCGCGACGGCCGCCGCCCCGTCCGGCGCTGCGCGTCCTGCGGCCACTCTCGCCTGTCGTCTCCGCCATGCGACCTCCACTGCCTATGGGCGAACCTTGCCCGTGCCGGTCGCCTCGGTCGAGCAGAAAGCGACGCGGCGATAGTCTCTTGACTTCCACCCCGCCGGACGCCCGAGTCAGGCGGCACGAACAGGAGCCTTCCATGCCGTCCACCTCTCCGCCGTCCGCCGTCCGGACGCTCGCCCCGGACTTCGCCGCCCTCGCCGCCGAGCTGCAGGCCGCCGGCGCCCAGAGCGAGGCGTCGACCCTGGCCGACACCCTGGCGCGGGTCGCCGCCGGGCCGCGCAGCTACCCGGCCCGCGCCTGGCAGCGGCTGCTCGCCGCCGATCTGCCGGACGCTCTGGCCCAGCGCCTGGACGACGCCGTGGAAGCCCTGCGTCCGGCCGAACCCGCCGCCGACCCGGCCCGCCTGGACCGGCTGCGCGACGCCCTGGCGGCCGCCGGGGTGGACGGGTTCATCCTGCCGCGCGCCGACGAGCATATGGGGGAGTACATCCCGGCCCCGGCCGAGCGGCTGTCCTGGCTGACCGGCTTCACCGGCTCGGCCGGCGTGGTGCTGGTGCTGCCCGACGTGGCGGTGATCTTCGTCGACGGCCGCTACACCCTGCAGGTGGCACAGCAGGTCGACACCGACCGCTGGACGGTGGAGCACGTGGTCCGCACGCCGCCGGCCGAGTATGTCCGCAAGCACCTGGCGGGGCGGCGCCTCGGCTTCGATCCCAAGCTGCATTCGATCAACGCGGCCCAGCGGCTGGGCGACGCCGCACGGGAAGCCGGCGGGACGCTGGTGCCGCTCGATGCGAATCCGATCGACGCCCTGTGGCGCGACCGCCCGGCCGCCCCGCTCGGGCCGGTGGAGGTGCTCCCGACTACGCTGACCGGCCTGGATGCGGCCGCCAAGCGCGAGCGCATCGCCGCCGACCTGGCCACCCGCGGGATCGACGCCACGGTCCTGAACCAGCCGGAATCCATCGCCTGGCTGCTGAACCTGCGCGGCGCCGACGTGCCGTACACGCCGCTTCCCCTGGCCTATGCGACGGTCGACCGTACCGGGCTGGTGGAGCTGTTCCTGGACGAGGCGAAATGCACCGACGAGGTCCGCGCGGCCCTGGGCAACGGGGTGACGCTGCGGCCGTTCGAGGCGATCGCCGAGGCCATGGACGCGCTGGGGGCGGCCGGCAGCTCGGTCGCCATCGACCCGGACTCCGCCACCGACTGGATGCGCGGACGGCTTGAGACGGCCGGGGCGGCGGTGACCCTCGCCGCCGATCCCTGCATCCTGCCGCGCGCCCGCAAGAACGCGGTCGAGCTGGCCGGCACTCGGGCCGCCCATACCCGCGACGCCGCCGCCATGGCCCGGTTCCTGAAATGGATCGAGGATACTGGCACGGATACCACCGAACTCGGCGCCAGCGACGCCCTGGAGGGGTTCAGGAGCGAGATCGCCGACTGGCGCGGCCCCAGCTTCCCGTCCATTTCCGGCGCCGGCTCGGACGGGGCGATCGTGCATTACCGGGTGACGCCGGAGACCGACCGTCCGCTGGAAGACGGCAGCCTCTATCTGATCGACAGCGGCGCCCAGTATCTCGACGGCACCACCGACATCACCCGGACGGTCGCCGTCGGGACGCCGAGCCAGGAGATGCGGGAGCGCTTCACCCTGGTGCTAAAGGGCCATATCGCCATCGCCACCGCCCGGTTCCCGGCCGGGACCACCGGCGGCCAGATCGACGCGCTCGCCCGGCAGTTCCTGTGGAAGGCGGGTCTCGACTTCGACCACGGCACCGGCCACGGGGTCGGGGTCTTTCTCGGCGTGCACGAGGGGCCGCAGCGGATCTCCGGCGCCAGCCGGGTGCCGATCGAAGCCAGCATGATCCTGTCGAACGAGCCGGGCTACTACAAACCGGGCGCCTACGGCATCCGCATCGAGAACCTGCTGATCGCGGTCGAGGCGCCGGCCCAGGAGGATACCGGCCGCGCCATGCTCGGATTCGAGACCATCACCTTCGCGCCGATCGACCGGAACCTCGTCGAGGTCTCGCTGATGACGGCGGAGGAGATCGCCTGGCTCGACGCCTATCACACCGAGGTCCGATCCCGGGTGTCGCCTGCCCTCGACGACGAACACCGCGCTTGGCTGGAGGCGGCGACCGCACCGCTCCTTGATTAGCGCACGATCAGTCCTGCCGCCGGTCCCGCTTGCCGCCGATCGGCACGTCCTGGCGGCGGCGGTCCGGGCCGACATAGGTCTGGTTCATGATGAACTCCCGGCGTTCGTTCAGCACGACCTCGATCCGACGGCGCAGGGACTCCAGGGTGATCGGCTTGGCCATCAGGAGGTTCACCCCGGCGTCGCGGGCAGCCCGCACGGTCGCCCGGTCGGCCTGGGCCGTCACCAGGATGATCGGCACATAGGGATTGGCGGATTCCGTATCGGTCCGCACCCGCCGCACGAAGGCCAGGCCGTCCATCGGCTCCATCTTCAGATCGCAGATGATCACGTCGGCCGCATAGCCGCGCAGCACGCGCAGGGCCGCCTCGCCGTCCACCGCCTCCTTGATCTGGCCGATCCGGAGCTCCTCGAGGAAGGCGGCGGTCAGCATCCGGCTGGCCCGATCGTCCTCGACGATCAGAACCCTCAGTTCGCCGTATTCTTCGTCCAGGGCCATGCCCGTCTCCGATCTCAATCCTTACCCGCCGCCTCGAACTCGGCGATGACCTGGGGCGCCTGATCGCGGGTCGCGGCCACGGCGCGCCGAAGCTCTACCATGCCGTCCGTCAGCTTGCTCATCTCCCGTCCGCCCTCCTGCAGCCGGGCGGCGGAGCGCTCCATCAGGACGGCGCCGAAATTCGCCGCCAGCCCCTTCATCGAATGCGCCATCTGGCCGATCAGGTCGGTGTCGCCGTCCGAGAAGGCCTGCTCCAGCAGGACGAGCTGGCGCGTCGCCTCCTGCGGCACCAGCGCGATCATCTCCACCGCCCGCGCCGGCGGCAGCGAGCCGACGGCCGCCCGGACCCGGGCACGGTCGAACGCGGGCACCGCGCCGATGTCTTCCTCGTCCTCCTCAACGCGCTCCGACGCCGCCGCGCCCCGGCGCCGACGCGAGGCCCACAGGATCGTCCGGTTCAGCGCATCCCAGTCGACCGGCTTCAGCAGGACGTCGTCCAGCCCGGCGGCGAGATAGGCGGTCCGGTGCTCTGGAATGGCGTCCGCCGTCAGCGCGACGATCGGCATCTCCGCCCGCTCTCCCCCCATGGCGCGGATCTCGGCGGTCGCCTCGGGCCCGTCCATCACCGGCATCTGCATGTCCATCAGCACCAGATCATACACCCGCCGCCGTGCCGCCTGCACCGCCTGCGCGCCGTCCTCCACCTCGTCGATCCGGTGGCCGGCCTTGGCGAGCATGCGCGACACGAGCATGCGGTTCACCTCGTTGTCCTCCGCCAGCAGGATATGGATCGGCTCCGCATCCTCCGCCAGCGCGGTTTCCTCGGCCTCGACCTCCGTCATCTCGGTCGGCTGCATGAGAACGCAGAAGCTGAAGGTCGAGCCTACATCCGGCGTGCTCTCCAGCGAGATCCAGCCGTTCATGCCTTCCACCAGCCGCCGGCAGATCGACAGGCCGAGCCCGGTGCCACCGAAGCGGCGCGAGGTATTGGCCGCGCCCTGCTCGAAGGCGGCGAAGAGCCGGCCCTGCACCTCCTCCGGAATGCCAATGCCGGTATCGGTCACCGAGCCCAGGATCTCGACCCGGTGGTCATGCGTCTCGCCGACCCGCAGCGAGACGGAGACCGATCCCTCGTTGGTGAACTTCAGGCCGTTGGAGACCAGGTTGGACAGGATCTGCTTCAGGCGCAGCGGATCGCCGAGCAGCCAGGCCGGCACGCCCTCGTCGATCGTGCCCTCGATCGCGATGCCCTTGGAGCTCGCCGGGATCTGGAACAGGCGGATGACGTCGTCGAGGATCCGCGAGGGCGAGAACGGGATCTCCTCGAGCTGCACCTTGCCGGCCTCGAGCTTCGAGTAGTCGAGAATGTCGTTCAGCAGGGCCAGCAGCGTGTCGGCCGAGTTCCGCATGATGTCGATGAAGCCGGTCTGGTCGTGGTCCAGCCGGGTGCGCGACAGCAGCTCGATCATGCCCAGCAGCCCGGTCATCGGCGTGCGCAGTTCGTGGCTCATCATCGCCAGGAAGCGGGACTTCGCCGCGTCCGCGTCCTCGGCCCGGCGGCGGGCCTCGTCGATCTCCTCCGCCAGCTTGCGCAGCGAGCGGGTCTGCTCGGCCAGGGTGTCCCGCGCCGAGCGCAGCGCGTCCTCCACCTCGATCCGGTCGGTGATGTCGGACCGCATGCCGACGATCCCGCCCTCGCGGGTCCGGTTCTCGCTGACCAGGAAGGTGCGGCCGTCGGTCAGGCGCTGCAGAAAGGCCGTCTTCGGCGGGTTCAGGTGCCGGCGCAGCCGCTCGGCCACCCAGTCCTCCTCGCGGCCCTCGGCCTCGGCGAACTGGCCCCGGTCCAGCGTGTACCGGATCAGGCGTTCGAAGCTCCAGGACTGGTCGATGGCTTCCTGCGGCAGGTCGTAGAATTCCTTGTACTGCGCATTGGACAGCACCAGCCGGTCGTCGCGGTCGAACAGCGCGAAGCCCTCCGGCATGGTCTCGATCGCGTCCAGCAGCCGGGCCTGGGTGGTGGCCGCCAGGGCCTGAGCCCGGCGCTCCTGGGTCACGTCCCGCCACATGGACAGATAGCCGCCATCGGGCATCGGCCGCCCGACGACCACATAGGTCTCCACCCCCTCGCGCTGCCACTCGAATTCGACCGCCTCGCCGCCCCGGATCGCCCGGAACATCCGCTGGATGCCGATCTCGGTCGACGGCATGCGTCGGATCGCGTCCTTCGCGACGCCGACCAGGGAGCGGCCGACGCTCAACTCGCGCGTGGAGAGCTGGACGAGCTTCTCGAAGCCCCGGTTCCAGGCGATCAGCGAGTTGTCCCGATCGAAGGCGATCAGCGGATTGGGCATGGTGTCCAGGATCGCCTGCAGCACCGAGGTGGTTCGCGCCAGGGTCAGTTCGGTCTGCTTGCGCCGGGTGATGTCCAGGCGCCGGGTCACGGTCAGGCCGTTCGGGCTGTAGTTCTCCTTGACCATGTACCAGGTTCCGTCCGGCACCTGGCGCTCGGGGATCGGCGACCGGTCGCGGCGCGCGTCGAGCCGGCGCTGGACATAGGCCTCGCGCTCGGCCTCCGACAGCGACGCGTCCCTTGCCAGGCTGAAGCGCAGCAGGTCCTCGAAACCGTGGCCGATGATGTCGCCGCGGTCGCGCAGGAACGGATACATGCCGAAGAACCGCTCGTTGCCGAAGACGAACCTGTCGTCGCCGTCATAGATCGACAGGGCGTCGTCCATGGTGTTCAGGGCGTCGCGCAGGACCTGAAGCTCGCGACGGGCCTGTTCCGCCCCATCCTCCGGCGCTGGTGCGACGATCCAATGGGCGCCGATCACCTGCCCCGCGTCGTCCCGGGTCGGCCGGCACTGCGCCACCGCCCCGGCGCCGTCGACCGCCACCGTTCCCGGGTCGCCGCGCAGCGCCGCCTCGAAGGCCGACCGGGCCGCCGCTCCATCGGCGGCCAGACCCTCGACGGTCAGCGCGCCACCGTCCGGCGGCGCGGCCAGCACCGCGCAGACCGCCTCCGCCGAGGGGTTCCAGGCGATCACCGTCCCGTCCCGGTCGAACGCGATGACCGCCTGACTCAATCCCCGGGCGACGCCGGACAAATGTTCGGAAGACCCCACCATGTCCTAGCGCAAAAATTCCCCTTATTTTCAGAGTCCGTATTGTCCCACCTGAACAGTTTAGAACATTTTAATCGGCGCGGAGACCGCCTGCTCACCGCGTTTCGGTAATATTCCGGAGATGACCGCTGCGCCGCGGGGCGGACTACAGGCTCCAGTAGCGGATCCCGGCCGGCAGATCCGAGGGTGCGAGCACCGACTTGATATCGACCAGCAGCCCGCCGGGCCGCAGCCGGGCGCCGAGTCCGGCCGCCCCTCCCGCCAGAAACGCCCGATGCGGGCTCGCCAGAACGAGCACGTCGAGATCGGCCAGGGACTCGGTCGGCACCAGATCGATGCCGAGTACCCGGCGCGCGACCGCCGGCTCCACCAGCGGATCGGCCACCAGCACCCGCGCGCCCAGGCCCGACAGGCCGGAGACGATCGGCGGCACCTGGCTGTTACGGGCGTCGGAGACGTTCTCCTTGAACGCCACCCCCATCACGCCGACCCGCGCTCCGGCGATGGCGGTGCCGCCGGACCCGAGCAGGGTCACGGTCTTCTGCACGATCCGCTCGGACATCGTGTCGTTCAGCCGCCGGGCGGACCGGATCAGTTCGGGGTAGTAGCCATGGGCCTCGGCCTTGGCGATCAGGTAGTACGGGTCGACGCCGATGCAGTGGCCGCCTACAAGGCCGGGGGTATAGGGCGCGAAGTTCCACTTGGTGCGGGCCGCGGCGAGCACGTCCTCGGTGCGCAGGCCGAGCCGGTCATACACCTGGGCCAGCTCGTTCATAAGGGCGATGTTCACGTCGCGCTGGATGTTCTCGGTGATCTTCGAGGCCTCGGCCACCTTGATCGAGGGCGCGGCGTGCAGGCCTGCCGGGACCACCGGTTCATACAGGGCCACCACCCTGGCCAGGGTCTCGGCATCCTGGCCGGACACCACCTTCACAACGTCGCCGAGCCCGTGGGTCGCGTCGCCCGGGTTGATGCGCTCCGGCGAGTAGCCGAGCTTGAACCCGGCGCCGGCCGACAGCCCGGAGATCTCGGCGATGATGGGGCCGACGACCTCTTCGGTCGCACCAGGATGCACGGTGGATTCCACGATCACCAGCCCGCCGGGCCGGATCGCCCCGCCGACCGTCCGCGCGGCGTCGGCCAGCGGCCCCAGGTCGGGGCGCCGAGATGCGTCGATCGGGGTCGGCACGGCGAGAATGAAGACGTCGGCCCGCGCCAGATCGGCCGGATCGGCGGTGAAATCCAGCCCGTCCGGCACGGCGATGGCGCCGCCGTCGGGATCGTTGCGGTCGACGCCGCGGGCCAGCTCGGCGGCCCGTCCCCCGTCGATATCGTAGCCGATCACCGAGCGTCCCTGCCCGGCGAAGGCCAGCGCCAGGGGCAGGCCGACATAGCCGAGGCCGAGCACCGCGACCGTCGCATCGGCGCTCATCGGCTCTCCTCCCGGGCAAAGTCGGCCAGCGCCGCCGACGTCCCGCGCGGCGCGAAGCCGAGCACGGATGCCGCGGCGATATCGATGGTGAAGGCGGGCTTCGGAGCGGCGACCTCCTCGACGGACGCGGGCACTCCCGCCCCGTCCGCCAGGCACCGCACCGCCTCGCGCACGGTGATCGGATCCCGGCTGGCAATCGGGACCGCCGCGAAGCCGTCCAGACCGGCCGTCAGGGTCGCGGAAACGAACGCGGCCAGATCCTGTACATGGACCGCATTGTTGAAGGCGGCGTCGCCGTTGAAGATGCGCACAGTCTCTCCGCGTCTCAGTCTCGCCAGCACCTGGACCGGCCAGTTGCGGGCCGCCCCCCGGCCGATCACCGCCGGCAGCCGGATCGCCAGGCCCGCCCCCTCCCGCTCGGCCAGCGCCCGCTCGCCCAGCAGCTTCGACATACCATAGGCGTCAGGGTTCGCCACCGCCGTGTCGGGGGTCACCACCGGATCGGCGATCGTCCCGTGGACCGAGAGGCTGGAGAGGTAGACGACCGTTCCCACATCCGCCGCCGCCAGGCGGGCCGTCGCCTGGGCGTTGTCCCGGATCATCGCCGCCGCCGGCACCGTCCCCGCGGCCCCCGTGGCGGGCGAGCTGGCGGCGGTGTGGACGATGGCGTCGAGCCGTAGCGGCAGCGGAGCGTCACCGGCGAGGTCGGCGCGCCAGGTTTCGCCCTCGGCCAGATCCTCCGGCAGCGGAGCGGTGCGCCAATGGGCGACCACCTCGTGGCCCTCGGCCGCCAGCCACCTGGCGATCGCCCGGCCGCTGAACCCGGCCGCCCCGGTGACCAGCACCCGCATGGGATCAGCCGCGCACCGAGGCGAGGATCCGCGTCGTCGACAGGCCGTGCGCCGCCAGGATGTCCTCGTGACTGCCGTAGCAGTGCACGAACTCGTCCTTCAGGGTGAAGGTGTGCAGCTCGCACTCGGCGCGGATGTCCCACGCGATCTGCTTGGTCTGCGGAGCGAGCCCGCCCTGGGGCGCGTGCTCCTCCACGACGATCACCCGCTTGTGCCGGCGCAGCAGGTCCGCGATGCCGTCGCGGTCCAGCGGCTTGAGGGTGTGGCAGACCGCCAGCGACACCGAGTTGCCATCCTCGGTCAGCGCGTCGGCGACCTCGGCCGCCATCTTGGTGATGACGCCGTAGGACAGCACCGCCACGTCTTCGCCGCGACGCAGGTAGCGCAGCTTGCCGAATTCCCACGGGTCGCTGTCCGGTCCGGTCAGGGTCGGCTCGCCGGCCTTGCCGAAGCGCAGATAGACCGGCCCGCCGCCCTCGCGGTTGACCAGCCACTTCGTCGCCTCGGTCGCCTCCACCGGGTCGCAGGGGGCAATGATCGACATGTTCGGAATCGCGCCGGCGACGGCGATATCCTCCTGGGCGTAATGGGTGCCGCCGAGGGTGGAGTAGATCACCCCGCCGCCGATCCCCACCACCGCCACCGGCAGGTTCTGGTAGCCGAGATCGTCGCGCACCATCTCGAACGGCCGGTACAGGGAGAAGGTGGCGATGGTGTAGGCGAAGGGCCGCATGCCCTTCAGCGCCAGCCCGGCGCAGATGCCGATCATCGCCTGCTCGGCCACGCCGACATTGATGAAGCGTTCCGGAAACTCCTCGCGGAACTTGCCCATGGAGCCGGCCGGCGAGATGTCGGCGACCACGATGTGGATCCGCGGATCGTCCTTGGCGAGATCGTAGAGCACTTCGGCGAAGGTGTTCCTCACGACGCGATCTCCTTCAACTCGGCCAGGGCCTGCTCGTATTCCTCGGGATTGGGCGATCGGTAATGCCAGATCGGCACGTTCTCCATATAGGACACGCCCTTGCCCTTGGTGGTGCGGCCGATCAGGCAGAACGGCTTGCCGCCCTTGCGCGCGGCGACGGCCTTGTAGACCGCCTCGGCATCGTGGCCGTTGACGGTGGCCGTCTCCCAGCCGAAAGCCTCCAGTTTCTCGTCCAGCGGATAGAAGCTCGGATGGGTCTCCGAGGTGCGGCCGAGCGACTGGAAGTCGTTGTTGTCGATCAACGCCACCAGGTTGGTCAGGCCCAGGGTCGAGGCCATCATGAAGGCCTCCCAGGTGGAGCCCTCCTGCACCTCCCCGTCGGACAGCACGCAGTAGATCGCGCCGGCATCGGCCGCCCCGCCGGCCTTGTTGCGCTCGGCGACCGCCATCCCGACCGCCATGGCCATGCCGTGGCCGAGCGAGCCGGTGGACGCCTCGATGCCCGGGTTGCCGTAATCGGGATGGGCGCCGAGGATGCCGTGGGCGGTGCAGTACTCGTCCAGGTGCTTGCGGTCGAGCACGCCCCGATCCTCCAGGATCACGTACTGCGCCATGCAGCCATGGCCCTTCGACATCAAGAAGGTGTCCTGCCCGTCCGGCCGCATCAGCCCGTGGTAGCAGGTATCCGTCAGCTCCATGCAGGAGAAGGCGCCGGCGGCGTGCAGCGCGCTCACATGCTGGGAGATGTCCAGGATGCGGCGGCGGTACTGCATGCAGCGCCGGCGCGAGGCGGCGGGATCGAAGCTGTTATGCCCGGGCGTGGCGGTCATGGGCCGTGTCTCCGGCTGTCAGGAACGGATCGTCCGATGGTCATCCCGCGGTGACCTGGCGGTGAACCTTGGCGAGGCCCTCGGCCAGGGGGGTATAGCGGAAATCGGGGAAGGCATGAAACGTGGCGGACGGGTTGAACGGCCGGTAGCCGTTATGCGGCATGGCGCCGACCCGCGGCGAGCCCTTGATCATGATGCGGAGGCGGACGCGCGACGTCACCATCTCCGCCACCTCGCGGAAGGAATGAACCTCGCCGGTGGCGGCGTTCAGCACCCCGGTGGAGCGGTGCATGACCATGCGCCTGATCAGCTCGCCCACATCCTCGACCAGAACATGGTCGCGCCGCTCCTCACCGTCGCCGAACAGGGTGATGTCCTTGCCGTCCAGGGCCAGCCGGCGGAAGCGGTTCGGGCCGTAGCCGTTATGCGGGTCCTTGGCACCGTAGACCAGGGTCGGCCGGACGATGCCGAGCGGCAGACCGGTCTCGTCCTGCAGCATCCGCTCGCGCGCCAGGTGCATCACCCCGTGCAGCGATCCGGGCTCGGCGCAGTCGGCCTCGGTCAGCGGGTCGGCCTTGTCCTTGTAGACCGCGTCGGAGGAGACGTAGATCACATGCTCCACCGGCTGGCGCTTCAGGGCGGCGACGACGGTGTTCATCATCGCGACGTTGCGGGCCAGCATCCCGCCGTCCTTGCACGGCGCCTCGGCGGCGACGACGACCAGCACATCGTCGGGCCGGAGCTGCTCGGCCAGGAATTCGTCCGCCCCCTCGGCCAGCAGGTCGACCTGGGCCCGGCCGATGCGCTCGACACGGCCGCCCGCCGTCTCGATCGCATCCGCGGCGGCGCCGCCGACGAAGCCGGCACCGAGCACGACGGTGCAGGGCGGCAGGGTCGGTTTGGCGAGGCGGTGATCCAGCATGGCGATCCTCCTAGCGTCCGGTGACGCCCAGCGTCACGTAGTCGAGCCCGGCGGCGTGGGCCCGTCTCTCATCCAGCACCCGATAGGGATCGAGCACGAGCCGGCCGCGCATGGCCGCAGCGATGGCCTTCGGGTCGAGCGCCTTGTACGGGCTCCACGGCGTCATGATGCAGAGCGCGTCGGCTCCGGTAAGCGCCGCCATGGGACCGTCGGCGGCCGCGACCCGGATCGGCGCGGCGGAGGCCGGCACCACCGGGTCGTGAACAACCACGTCGACGCCGTCGAGCTCCGCCAGCAGGGCCAGCGACGGGGCGTTCCGGGTGGAATGGGTGTCCTGCTTGTAGGCGAGGCCGAGCACGGCGACGCGGGCCTCCGGATTGGCGTCCAGCATCCGCGCCTTCAGGACCCGCGCCGCCCAGCCCTTGCGCCAGGCGGAGTTCTCGGTCCACGCCTTCACGATGCCGGTGTCGGTACCGTGGCGGGCGCCGAGACGCATGACCGTCGCCAGGTCGCGCTCCAGGTTCCCGCCGGCGAAACCAAGCCCCGGCGCCAGATAGCTGTGGGCGCCGATGCGGCGGTCGAGCTTCAGGGCCGGTGCGATCTCCGACCAGTCGGCCCCGACATGCTCGCACAGCTCCGCCATGGTGTTGGCGACGCCGATCGAGGCGACCAGGCACATGTTGATGGAGATCTTGGCCAGCTCCGCGCTCTCGTAGCGCATCGCCAGGACCGGGCAGCCGAAGGCGTCGAGGTAGCTGCGCAGAGCGTCGGGCAGCGGGGCGGCGGGATCGGCGCAGCCGAGGATGAACCGCTCCGGCTCCAGGGCACGCTGCAGGGCAATGCCGAAGACCAGGGTCTCCACCTGATAGTGCAGCGGGCCGCGGATGTCGGGGATCGCGCGGGTGAAGCCCGGGGGCACCTGGCTCAGGACCACCAGCACGGCATCGTCGCGGATCGCCGGCGCGACCAGCTCCAGCAGCCCCTGCACCGCCGACAGGTCGCTGTCGCCGCTTTCGTCGGTCGGCACGTCGGGCGCCAGGTAGACCAGATCGGCGCGGGCCAGATCCGCGGTATCGGCGGTGACCGCGATGCGCGCCTGATTGGCGGCGTAGGTCTCGGCCAGTCCCGGCTCGGAGACCGGGAGCTCCACCCCCTGCAGCCGCCCGACCAGATCCCGGCCGCGCAGCCGGGCGACCAGGGCGGCGTCCGGATCGAACAGGATGGTGTCGAACCCCTTCACCGCCGTTGCCGTGCCGGACACCAGGCCGAGATGGGTCATGCCGCAGAAGGCGACCACGGGCGACGCGCTCATGCCGGCTCCCCGAAACGGTCATAGGCCTGATGGGCGAGGTCGCGCAGGGTGCGGTTCAGCCACAGGTCGTTGTCGATCTCGGTATGGTTCCCGGCCGTGCAGAGCCGCTTGAAATGGGCGTACTCGGCGGCCCAGGTCGGATCGCCCTGGGGCTCGACGACGACCTCCTCCGGCGGGCGGCCGGACGGCAGGATCCGGGTGCGTCGGGTGAAGGTGCTCGGCCCCCATTTGCACAGGGATTCGATGTGGGCGCTGCCGTTCTCCGCCAGCAGGTCGCAGGTGAAGTGGTTGCGCCAGGAGAGCAGGGTCATCTCCAGCTCCACACTCGGCTGCCCGGTCCCGTCGGCGGCGACGATCACCTGGTCGAAGGAGCGGTTCTCGTGGCGCCGGGCGACCCGGGTCTCGAAACTCCACTGGGCCGCCTCCGGGATCCAGAACCGCAGGGTGTCGAGCAGGTGCGAGCCGAGATCCGGCAGCACCCCCGCTCCGCCGTCGCGCCAGGCGCTGTCGCGGACCAGCCGGGCGGTGCCGTTGCCGTAGAACAGTCGCAGGCTGTAGATCCGCCCCAGCGCGCCCGACCGGATCAGGTCGCGCAGCCGCACGTAGTTCGGCTCGAAGCGGTGGTTATAGGCGGTGACGCAGACCGCGCCGGTGGACCGGGCCACCTCCGACAGTTCCTCCAGGACCCAGTCGTCCTCGGCGATCAGCGGCTTCTCCACGAGTACGTGCTTGCCGGCCCCCAGCAGGGTCTTCAGCAATGCCGGCTTCGCCTCGTCCGGGGTGCAGACCAGGGCGGCATCGAAGGAATGGAACGGCACCTCGGCGAGATCGCGGTAGAGCGGCACCTCGGAGGCGGCGAGGTCCGGATGACCCTCGCGGTCGATCGCCGGGTCGACCACGGCGACGCAGTCCGCCCCGGCCGCCTTCATCCGCTTTGGCCCCTGCACGCCGAAGCCGACGACGATCACTCTCATCCGCGCGTTCCCATGCCCACCGCCCGTCACGCCTGAAAGCCGGCGCGCCGCTCGTAGGTCTCGATCTTCTTCAGCACCATGTCCGGGGTGACCGGAATGTTGCCGTCGATCTCGCACTCCACCGCCGCCGCCATGGCGCCGAGGATGGAGGCCACCACCTCGTCCCCGGTCGCCTTCAGCGCCAGGGTGGCATAGGCCAGCAGCGCGTCGCCGGAGCCCACAGCATCGACCACGTGCCCGGCGAAGCTGTCCAGGCCGAAGAAGGTGCGCAGGGCGCCGCCGCCCTTGCGGAAGGTCATGGAGCCGCGCGAGCCGAGCTTGAGGATCAGCACCTTGCAGCGGGCCTCCTCGTAGAGCCGGGTGCCGAGCGGCCGGATGACGGTGTCCTGGTCGCCGAGGGAGAAGCGGGCCTCGCGCTCGTTCGGGGTGATCAGATCGAAGCCGGCGAAGTCGAGGATGTTGCCCCAGCGGCTGGCCACCTGGCTGTCCGCGACCTTGAAGGCGCGCTCCGGAATGGCGGCGGTCAGCAGCGGAATGCTCTCGCCGTTGAAGATGCCGTGTCGGAAATCGCTGAACACAAGCGCATCGGCCTCGGTGCCTTTGATCGCCTTGACGATCCGCTTGGTGATCTGCTCGGAGATGCCGCGGTTGTCGAGCGTGTCGATCTTCAGCATCCGATAGCCGCCGGCGACGATGGCGTTCTTGTTGATGGTCGGCCGGGTCTCGTCGACGATCGCGTTGAGCTGGATGCCGGATTTGTCGATGTCGCCGCGCACGAAATCCGCCAGATCGTCGTTGCCCAGCACCGTGGTGAAGGTGACCTGCGCCCCCGCGGCCTCCAGATGCTTGGCGACGATGCCCGCCCCGCCGACATAGTCCCGCCGGCCCTCGTAACGCACGCTCAGGGTCGGGGTCTTGCTGCTGGCGCCGATCATCGAGGTGACGGTGAGGGAGTCGACGATGGTGTCGCCGACCACATGGACCTTCACGCCCTTGACCGCCTGCAGCGCCGCCTTCAGGTCGCCGAAGCTCCGCTTCTCGCCCTCCAGCAGGTTCATCAGCTTCTCGACCGCGATGTCGGGCGGCCCGGCGTCGATGATCGTGGAGGACGAGTAGACGATGTCGCCCGGGGTGAAGATCACCTCGCCGC
Source organism: Candidatus Endolissoclinum sp. (assembly GCA_965228445.1). Taxonomy (GTDB): domain Bacteria; phylum Pseudomonadota; class Alphaproteobacteria; order Thalassobaculales; family Thalassobaculaceae; genus Thalassobaculum. The sequence continues at coordinate 2,715,871 of OZ245813.1, forward strand.
CATAGCTGCCGACCGCCTCCTTCTCCTCGGCGGTGCGGGGGTGCAGGCCGCCGCGCTGGTATTCGTAGCCCTTGACGAAATAGTCGGGCTTGATGGTCAGGATGTTCTCGATCGGCGTCGCGTTCGGGTCGACCGTGACATAGTCCACCGTCTCCAGCGCCGCCAGGTTCATCGCCCGCAGATCCTCGGGCACGAAGGGACGGTGGTCGGCCTTTTCCACATGGGTGTCGGCGGTGACGCCGACGACCAGCTTCGCCCCCTTGGAGCGGGCATAGATCAGGTGGCGGATATGGCCCGGATGCACCAGGTCGAAGGTGCCGTGACACATGACGATCTTGCGCCGGCGCGGCGGCTCGCCGAGCAGTTCCGCCAGTTCGGCCGCGGTCTTGATCTTGTGCTTGTACTTGTTCTCGATCACCGCTCCCCCCGTTACGCGTGCGCGCCCGTGCGGCCGTCGCCGAGATAGGCGAACCAGCTTTTCGTCGCCTGGGCGATGCTGTCCGGCGTCCACAGCGGCGCCTCGCGCCAGTAGTCGAGCTGGGTCAGCATCCGGCTGACGCCCTCCTCGAACGAGATCTCCGGCTGCCAGGCCAGGTCGCGGGTGATCTTGGAGATGTCGGCGAAGGTGCAGTCCGGCTCGCCCGGCCGCTTGGGGATGTTGACGTGGGCGCTCTCCAGCAGCTCGACCAGCCGGTTCACCGGCTGCGGATCGCCCGCGCCGAGGTTCCAGATCTGGCCGACCTTGTCGGTCTCCGCCGCCGCCAGAAAGCCGCGGGCGACGTCCGTCACGAACAGGAAATCGCGGCTCTGGGTGCCGTCGCCGACGACCGTGAGCGGCTCGCCGGCGATCTTCTGCCGCAGGAACACCCCGAACACGGCCCCATAGGCGCCGGAGGTGCGCGACCGGGTGCCATAGGCGTTGAAGATCCGCACCGAGTTGACCGGCAGGCCGTAGACCTTGTGCCAGTGGAAAGCCGCCTGCTCGCCCTGGTACTTGGACAGGGCATAGGGGTGTTCCGGCGCGATCGGATGGTCCTCGCGGGTCGGCACGTCGGCCAGTCCGTAGCACGAGGACGAGGCGGCGTAGACGAAGCGCTTCACCCCGGCGGTGCGCGCGGCGTCGAGCACGCAGCACGTGCCCTGGACGTTCACCGACATGTACTCCAGAGGCCGCTCCATGGACGGCACGACGTCGCCGATGCCGGCGAAATGGATCACGGTCGACGCGCCGAAGAAGGCCGGGTCGTCCGGCCTGATCTCGCGGATGTCGCGGAAATCGCGGATCAGGTCCGCGGTGTCGCCATGATGGGCGAGGTTGAGCTCCCGCCCGCCGGTCAGGTTGTCGATCGCCCGCACCCGGTAGCCCCGCTGCAGCAGCAGGTCGACCATATGGGAGCCGATAAAGCCGGCACCGCCGGTGACGATGGCATAAGGCTTTTCAGCCATGGAGCGCGTCCTTCCGTTCAGATCGCAGTCGTGAAGCGCCGGTCGCACCGGCCCCGGTCAGGATCAGCCGGGCCGCCGCGCCGACATCGCCGACCGTGAAGTCGGGGGTCTCGCGCTCCGGCTCGTCGTAGTTTCGCTCGATCAGGATGGTGCGGCAGCCCGCGGCCCGGCCGGCACCGACATCGCGCCAGCGGTCGCCGACCATGTAGCTCTGCGCCAGGTCCAGCCCGAGATCGGCCGCCGCCTGCAGCAGCAGTCCGGGCGCCGGCTTGCGACAGCCGCAGCCGGTGTCGGAGTCATGGGGACAGACCCGGACATCGTCGAGCGGCAGGGCGGCCCGAAGCCGGTCATGCATGGCGTCCATCGTCGCCTGGTCGATATTACCGCGCGCGAGCTCGGGCTGGTTGGTGACGAGCACGGTCGCGTAGCCGGCCGCCCTCAGCGAGCGGACAGCCGCCGGCGCTTCCGGCAGAATCTCGAACGCGCGCAGCGTCAGCGCCGCATAGGGCTTGCCCTTGCGCACCTCGCTTCGGACCAGCACGCCGTCGCGGTCCAGGAACACGGCTTTGCGTTTCTCCGTCACGACGTCGTGCCCGCGAGCCCCTCCCACTTGTTGGCGGCCTCCATCAGGTCCGGGTGACAGACGAGGCCGTGCCAGATCACCGCCTGGAACGCCTCGGAATGGGGGGTGACATGGGCCGGATCGACCACCGGCACGACGATCACATGGTCGCCGACCTGCCGGGTATAACCGCCGTCGCGGCCGACGACGCCCAGGATCGTCACGCCCTGGGCCCTGGCGTAGTCCAGGGCGACGACCAGGTTCGGGCTGACATCGCGCTCGCGCGAGCCGCCGCCGACCGAGAACACCATCACCGCGTCGCGGGCACCGGCCCGCGACACCCGCAGCCAGCCGGCGAAGACGGTGTCCCAGCCTTCGTCGTTGGTGCGGGCGGTCAGCTCGGCGACGTTGTCGGTGGGGGCATAGGCCTCGATACCGCAGAGCTTGCGGAAATCGTTCACCGCATGGCTGCAATTGGCCGCCGAGCCGCCGACACCGAGAAGGAACAGCCGCCCCCCGCGGGCGCGTAGCTCGACCAGGGCGGCGACCATCGCCTCCATCTGCGCCGGGTCCAGGCTGCGGCAGATCTCCGCCGCCTGGGCGAGGTAGGTTTCGGCATGGGACATCGGGGCGCCGACCTTCCTGCTTCCGTCGCTCAGGCGGCGGTCAGCTTCTGCATTGTCTTCACGTTGAAATATCGGTCGTCGGTCATCGAGTTCGGCAGCTTGCCGTCCCGGAAAGCCTGCACCAGACCGCGCACCGCATCCTCCACCGAGAGCCGGGGCACGAAGCCGAGCGCTTGGCGGATCTTGTCGGAATTGACGTGATAGGACCGGATGTCGTCGGTCGGCGTGGTGACGATGTCGATCGGGGCACGATCCGGCATCTCCTCCTCGACCACCCGCTTCACCACCGCGGCGATCTCGGAGATCGCCATGTTCTGATAGCCGGCATTGAAGGTCTGGCCGTTGATCTTGGCCGCGTCGTGGGTCAGCAGTTCCACGTACAGGCGGGTGACGTCCTCGATATGGATGTTGGGGCGCAGCTGACTGCCGCCGAACACGGTGATCTTGCCGTTGTTGACCGCGTGGTTGGTCAGGATGTTCACCGACAGATCGAGGCGCATGCGCGGGGCATAGCCGCAGACCGTCGCCGGGCGGATGGTGACGGCGACGAAATCGTCGTTATTGTGCTTCCACAGCAGCGGCTCGCACATGCCCTTGAACTTGTTGTAGTCGGTCAGCGGCACCAGCGGATGATCCTCGGTGACGTCCGGCGCGTCGGAGACGCCGTAGACCGAGCTGGTCGATGCGTAGACGAAGCGCTTCACGCCGGCCCGCTTGGCGGCGACCACCATCGGCTCGAAACAGTCGTAGTTGATCGACTTCGACAGGCCGGGATCGAGCACGAAGGACGGGTCGTTGGAGATGCAGGCGAGATGGATCACCGCGTCGCAGCCGGCCACTGCCTTGGCGAAGGCGGCGGTGTCGCGCAGGTCGCCCTTGACGGAGGTCAGCTTCGCGTCGGAGAGCGGCAGGGTGTCGTCGCCGAAATACTGGATGTCGAACACCACGACCTCGTAGCCAGCATCGAGCAACTTGGGCGTGAGGAGGGAGCCGACATAACCGGCGCCGCCGGTAACGAGGACGCGCTTGATCGGGTGGTCGTTCTGCACCGTAGACCCATCCTTTTGGATAGCCGCAGCCGCCATTCGGCTGCTGTCGCCCTACATATCGCACAGCGGCGGAACAAACGAGAAATCAATAATATCAAGTCGCACCGGCCGCTGTCTAACCGGAGCGCGAATTACCGGCGAAACCGGGCTCAGGTAAACGAGTCGATTCCATTCAGCGGCGGAAGAATCGCCCGGTCGATCTGCTGCGGCGCGCGGTCCAGCGCATCGTTCAGGCGGTACAGGTCCTCCAGCTCGGCCACCCCCGCCTCGTCGCTGACCACCAGAGTCTCGAACACGCAGTGCAGCTCCCCCCCGGCGGCGAGCAGCAGGTCGAAGATCTCGCGCCGCTTCTCCGGCCTGGACGGCAGCATGAACAGGCTGCACATGATGATCCCGTCCATCTGGTCGAGATCGCGCAGCATGGCGTAGAGCTGCACGAAGCAGCCGTCGAAATAGTATTCGCCACGCGACAGCCGGAACGTCTTGTCCCGGTTGCGGGCGTAGTCGCGCATCACGAGGTTCTGGACGTTCGCCGGAATCCGCAGGCCCTTGAAGCCCTGGTGGGTGACGTAGCCCTGGAGCACACCGGTCTTGGGTCGCGACATGGTCGGCTCACCCATCGAACCCGGTCGGGGCCCTGAAGTTCATCCCGATCCGGCTCATGATCTTCACCGTCGCCGGCGAGTAGAACCGGCCGAGGCATTTCTCGTCGCTGGTATAGGGGGTGAACAGGCCGGTCAGCCGGGTGTTCAGCGACCAGCGGGTCTCCGGCACCTCGTTCATCACATTGCCGTGGAGCAGCAGCGGCGAAAACACCAGCACCTGTCCGTAGGACACCGAAATCCAGCGGAACTTGTCCTCGTACATCTTGAACAGGTCGAGGGACCGGCCGCCGTCCGGAAGGTTGCTCATCGCCTCGCGCACCGTGCGGTTATGCTCCGGCGGCAGGATAAACATGGCCTTGCTGTCGTAGACGTCGACCAGCGGCAGCCACTCCACGACCTCGTACGGGGTCTCCGCCGACCACGGATCGGCGTGCACCGGCAGCACCGACGTGACGTCGTTCGGCATCTGCACCGACAGGTTGACCTTGTTCTGCATCGCCAGCTCGTTGCCGACGATGCGGTCAACCGCGGAGCGCGCCAGCGACAGATAGCTCGGCCGCGCCCAGGCGGCGCGGTTGAGCTGCTCGAATACGAACAGGCGTAGCGCATTGACCTCGCCGACCGGAACGCGCTCGTGGATGCCGTTGAGGAAGGCGGTCTCGTCGTCCGGCAGCTCGCAGTCGAGATGGCGGCAGACCAGCTTGACGATCTCGTGGCGATACGCGTCGAGCCGCGGCCGGTCGTCGACATCGATGATGACGTAGCCGTCGGCCATGAACGCTTCCGCGAGCTCGGCCTCCCGCGGGTCGTCGAAGCTCTCAATCAGGACCACTGTCTCACCTCGTCGTCTGCCGGCACCCCTAGGCCGGGAAGGCTTCCGCGCCGCCGGCGCCGCGAGGTGACGCGGCCGGTTTCGGCCGGCGCTCCTCGACCCTGTCGGCCACCCGATCCCGAGGTCGGCCGGCATTGACGCCAACACCAGATTAGGTATGTATCAGATCCGCATAATCCGGCAAACGGCCAGGGATCTCCGTCCCTTGCGTCGCCGGCACGTCGGCTGAGTCGTGGGGGTAGCGTCTCGGCATTCCCCTCCACGGGCGCCAAGAGGATACCAAGTGGGCGACAGTCCTGCACAAGCCGCCGACGATCTGAACGCTATCGCCGCCGAGGTCCTCAACCGTATCGTCGCCGGCGCCAGAGCCCGCCCGACGATCGGCGAGCGGGTCTCCGACAAGACGACCGTCGTCGCCCTGCTCAACGCCGTGGTGGAACGCGGGCGGGCGACCCGCTCCGCCGCCATCCTGAAGCCGCTGGCCGACCGGCTGGTCGCCGACTATCCGAACTCCCCGGCCGCCCTGCGGCTGTATGCCGACGTGTTCGCCTCGGAGCTTCCGCCGGAACGGCTGCTCGTCCTGCGCCAGCGCTGCGTGAGCCTGAGCCCGCACGACACCTACGCCATCCGCCAGTTGGCCGAGCTGCATTTCCAGCAGAACAACCTGGACGCGGCGATCCGGACCATCGAGGCCGCCGAAGGTGCCGCACTCTACGAGGAATTCCTGCAGTTCAAGCTCGGCTACTACTACGCGCTGAAAGGGCAGCACGAGCCGGCGATCCGGATGTACGGCAGCGCCCTGCGCAAGCAGGTGACCCAGCGGACCTGCATGAACCTGGCCTCGTCCCTGCGGCATCTCGGGCGCTACGACGAAAGCGTGGCGTTCTCGAAGCGCGCCATGCTGATGCAGCCGGCCGATTCCGGCGTCTACTACAATTTCGGCAACCTGGAGCGCGAGCGCGGCGATACGCCCGGCGCCTCCAAACTCTTCCGTCGTGCCGAGTGCCTCGACCCGAAGAACTACTCGATCACCTGGAACTACTCGCAGTCCCTCATGGCGGAAGGCGACTTCGCCAAGGGTCTGGAGAAGTACAAGGATCGCTGGCACTTCAAGGACTTCCCGACCCGCGTCCGCTATCCCTCGATCACGAATGTCGCCGACCTGTCCAAGGTGACCGGACGCCTGTTCGTCTATTCGGAACAGGGGCGCGGCGACAACATTCTCTTCGTTCGGTTCCTGAAGCATCTCGGCGCGGCGGTCCCGGATCACGTGGACCTGACGGTGGAGTGCTTCCCGGATCTGCTGCCCCTGTTCCAGCGCAGCTTCCCCAAGTTCCGCTTCGTGCCCTACACCCTGGCCCTGCCCAAGGACTACGACTTCTACTTCCCGCTCTTCGACATCGCGCACACGGTGGGGGCCGTGGATGTCGGTGCCATCGACTTTCCCTACCTGCTCGCCCCCCAGGACGGCGGACGCCGCCTGCCCGATACGGGCCGCCCGAAGGTCGGCCTGATCTGGGCCGGCAATCCGGATTTCGTCCACGACAAGCACCGCTCGGCCCGGGTCGAGGACGTGGCACCGCTTTTCGAGGACGACGGCCTGAGCTACTTCGCCCTGCAGAAGGGCGTGGACGAGGGGCGGATCGAGGCGCTCTACCCCGGCGCGACCGACCTGAGCGCCGATCTGAAGGATTTCGACGATACCGCCTGGCTGATGAGCCAGATGGACCTGATCGTCTCGTCCTGCACCTCCACCGCCAACCTGGCCGGCGCGCTCGGCAAGCGCGGGCTCGTCACCACCGGCCATGTCCGGGACTGGCGCTGGATGACCGGGGCGCGCAGCGCCTGGTACCCGTCACTGCGGATCGTGCAGAAACCGCGGAACCAGCCCTGGCGGGACTTCTACCACCTCGTGCGCGATGAAATTCGCAAGGAAGCGGACTCCCTCTGATGCCGGTCATCGTCTTCATCCATCAGAACATGCCGGGGCAGTTCAAGAACCTCTGCCAGGCGCTCGCGAAGAACGAGAAGAACAAGGTCTACTTCATCACGCGGAAGAAGACGGTCTCGCTGCCGAACGTGCACCGGATCGTCTACGACCTGTCGAGAGAGCCGACCGGCGGATCGCACCAGTACATCTCGGGTCTGGATTCCCACCTGCTCTACGGCCAGGCCGTGGCGCGCCGGCTGATCGCGCTCAAGGAAAACAACATCTATCCGGATATCGTCTTCGCCCATTCCGGATGGGGCGAGGCGCTGTTCGTGAAGGAGATCTTTCCGAAGGCGAAGCTCGTCGTCTTTTCCGAGTTCTACTACGAGTCCCGCTACTCGGACACGGCGTTCACCCACAAGGGCGACGTGCCGGTCGATACCGCCTGCAAGCTGGTCGCCCGCAACCTGCACCTCACCCAGTCGATGATGGCGGCCGACATCATCTTGACGCCGACCCTGTGGCAGAAGTTCGTCCACCCCAAGATCCTCTGGCCGCAGATCCTGGTCCTGCATGAGGGGATCAGCGTCGACAACATCCGCGCCGACCGTCGGGACTCCGTGACGCTGCCGAACGGGTGGACCATCAACAAGGGCGACCGGGTCGTTTCCTACGTCTCGCGCAACCTGGAGCCCTATCGCGGGTTCGACGTGTTCTTCCAGGCCATGCGGCTGCTCGCCAAGGCCGCCCCGGACGTCCGTGTGGTGCTGATCGGCGGCGAGGAGGTCAGCTACGGCAAGCGGCCGCCGGGCGGCATGTCGTGGCGCGATCTCTTCCTGCACCAGGAAGGCCCCGCGCTCCACAACGCCGCCTTCCTGGGCAAGGTCCCCTATCCCCTGTTCCTCGATATCCTCGGGATCGCCCGGGTGCACACCTACCTGACCGTGCCCTTCGTGCTCTCCTGGTCGACCATGGAAGCGATGGCGATGGAGACCATGGTCGTCGCCTCGGCCACCCATCCAGTCCGCGAGGTCATCGTCGACGGCAAGAACGGGCTGCTCTGCGACTACACGCCGGAGTCGGTCTGCGAGACCGTCTTGAAGGGCCTCGACATGGCGGACGAGAAGCGCGCGACGATCGGCCGGATGGCGCGGGCGACCATCGAGCAGAACTACAGCTTCGACAGCGTCTATCTGCCCGGGATCGTCGACGAAGTCCGCGAACGCTGCGGGATAGACCTTATTCCCTGACCCGCCCGCAACCGCCGAAATTCGCAAGGGAAACCGGCGATTTTTGACGGCCGCACCGGCCGGCCGTGCGTGTTGCCCGTCCTCACCTCCTGGTCTACATTCCGCGGCGATCATGGCCCGTCGGCCGGACGGGCGCTGAACCGAGTATCGACTTACATCAGAAAATGGAGCAGTCGATGAACCGCGTATTTGTCGGTTTTGACCCGAAAGAAACTGTCGCGTTCCACGTGCTGAACCACAGCATCCAGTCGCGCGCCTCCGCTCCCGTCGCGGTCATTCCGATCATGCTCTCCCAGCTCGAGGGCGTGTTCAAACGCGAGCGCAATCCGCTCCAGTCGACCGAGTTCTCGTTCTCCCGCTTCCTCGTCCCGTATATGAGCAACTACGAGGGCTGGAGCGTGTTCATGGACTGCGACATGCTGGTCCTGGACGATATCTGCAAGCTGTTCGACCTCAAGGACGACCGCTATGCGGTGCAGGTGATCAAGCACGACCACCGGCCGCAGGAGGACGTGAAGTTCCTCGGCGCCGCCCAGACCAAATACGAGAAGAAGAACTGGAGCAGCGTGATCCTGTTCAACAACGCCAAGTGCAAGGCGCTGACCCCCGATTTCGTCAACACCGCGACCGGCCTGGAACTGCACCAGTTCAAGTGGCTCGACTCCGACGACCAGATCGGTCCGCTGCCGGGCGGGTGGAACCACCTGGTCGGCTACGACCCGCTGCTGCCGGTGGAGCAGATCCAGAACCTCCACTACACCGAGGGCGGACCGTATTTCGACGAGTATGTCGACACCGACTACGCCGATGTGTGGTTCCGGGAAAAGGACGCCATGCTGAAGGCTTCCCAGCGCACGGCGAGCTGACCCTGCCCCGCCGCGGCGCCCTCCCACTCACTGTGCAGTGACGCGATCGGATGACAATGCCTTCAGGTAACGGCACGGCCCAGGCGGCCAAGGGCTCGTACTACAGCAATGTGAACGAGGACCTTCTGCGGATCGTGCCCGCCACCGCGAAGCGCGTCTACGAGTTCGGGTGCGGCGAGGGACGTCTCGGCTGGGCCTACAAGACCTGGAACCCCGAGGTCGAGTATATCGGGGTCGAGCTGTTCGCCGATGCGGCGGCCAAGGCCCGCGAGGTGCTGGATGCGGTCCACGAGGGCAGCGCCGAGGACCCCGCGGTGACGACCGCGGCCCTGGAGCAGCACGGCCTCGCCGACGCGCTGGTGTATGGCGACGTGCTCGAGCATCTGGTCGACCCCTGGGCCGCGCTGGCCGACCACCTGCGCCTGCTGAAGGACGACGGCGTGGTCTGCATCTGCGTGCCGAACGCCCAGCACTGGATGGTGTCGCTCAACCTGATGGCCGGGCATTTCGAGTACCAGGACTCGGGGCTGCACGACCGCACCCACCTGCGGTTCTTCACCGGGCGGTCGCTGCGCGGCTTCGTCGAGCAGGCCGGCCTCGGCCTGACCAAGGTCACCAGGCGCCGCGCCGGTCCGAAGCCGCCGGCGGAACTGGCCCAGGTCTGCGAGGTGCTCGCGCGGTCCTCGCAGCGGCCGGGCAAGGAACTCTACGACGAGCTGACGACCTTTCAGTATGTCGTCCAGGCCCAGCGGAAGACCGCGACGCCGCCGATGCAGGTCGACTTCAAGAAGCTTGCCGACCGCGGCGGGTTCAACTTCACCCGGGTGACCGCTCCAGCGCGCGCGCTCAACTCGGTGCCCGGCGTTTCCGCGACGGTTCACGGTGCGACCGCCTCGATCACCTCGAACCCGCACGGCCCGAACATCTTCGTGTGGCAGCGCCCGATCCTGCGGACCGCCACCGACCTGCGGCAGATTGCGGTGCTGCGCCGGCACAAGAAGCTCATCATCACCGATTTCGACGACGATCCGGACCTCTGGCCGGAGATCATCGAGAACAACTACCTGTCGTTCCGCGGGGCCCACGCCGTCCAGGTCAGCACGACCTCCCTGGTCGAGAAGATCAGACAATGGAACCCCAACGTCGTCCTGCTGCCCAACCGCCTGGCGCAGATCTTCCCGTACGATCATTCGCGCGCGCATACCGAGCCGAACACCCTGTTCATCGGCGGGTTCAACCGGGGGCCGGATTTCGAAGCCTTCGCCGCGACGATCAACGCCTATGTCGAGGCATCGCAGCGGGAGTGGCGCTTCCTGGTTGTCGGCGACCAGACGATCTTCCGCGCCCTGTCGACGGCCAACAAGGAGTTCTTCGACATCCTGCCGTACGACCAGTACCTCGGCGTACTGCGCCGCGCCGACCTCGCCCTGCTGCCCTGCGCCGATTCCCCGGTGAACGCGCACAAATCCAATCTGAAGTTCCTGGAGGCCGCCTCGGTCGGGACGGTGGCGATCGCGAGCCGCAATGTCTACGGCACGTCGATCACGCACGGGTCGACCGGGTACCTGTTCGACACGCCCGACGATCTGGCCGCGACCATGCGCGAGATCGACGGCCAGCCGGATCTCGACCGGATCCGCCTGGCGGCCTATGAGCAGGTGCGCAGGGACGACAGCCTCTTCCCGTCGACCGCCGCCACTCTTGATCTCTACCGCAGCCTCTACGACCGGTACGACGCGTTCGACGGGTCGCTCGCCGAGCGGCTGGCCAGCTTCTTCCCGCAGCCGGAGCGGAACCAGGCCGCGGGATGACCCGACGCGATGACCGCAGGGCCGATAATCCGTGGCCTCCCGGCGCGAAAATCACTAGAACCTGACGGCTCTCCAAGCACGAGGACACGATGAACGCTGCGAACAATCTCGACCGGTTCTACGAGACCATCCGTCTCGAAGCCCGAGGTCTCAAGGCGATTCTGGAGCTGGACCAGGGTATCGTCGCGGACGCGGTCTCGCTGATCCTGAACACCAAGGGCAAAGTCGTGGTCACCGGTGTCGGCAAGAGCGGCATCGTCGGCGAGAAGATGACCGCCACCTTCGCCTCGACCGGCACGCCGTCGCTCTTCGTCCACGCCTCGGAAGCCAGCCACGGCGACATGGGCATGATCGGCGCCGACGACGTGGTGCTGATGCTGTCCAACTCGGGCGAGACCAAGGAACTGTTCGATGTCATCCAGTTCGCCCAGGCCAAGAAGATCCCGATCATCGGGATGACCCGCAACGGCGACAGCGCGCTGGCCCGCAACTCCGATGTGGCGATCCTGATCCCGCCGACCGACGAGGCCTGTCCGCTTCATCTGGCGCCGACGACCTCGACGACCCAGATGCTGGCGGTCGGCGACGCCCTGGCGGTGACGGTGATGGAGATCCGCGGTTTCACCCCCGACGATTTCGCGGTGCTTCACCCCGGCGGCAGCCTCGGCCGTCTCCTCGCCACCGCTCAGGAGGTCATGCACACCGGCGACGCCATGCCGATCGTGCGCAGCGACGTCTCCATCAAGGACGCGATCTCCGCGATGATGGGCCGCCGGTTCGGCTGCATCGGCGTGGTCGACGAAAGCGGCCGCCTCGCCGGCATCGTCTCGGACGGCGATCTGCGGCGTCACCTGAACGACGACCTGTTCGACCAGGACATCTCTCAGGTGATGACGGCCGATCCGTTCACGGTCGAGCCGACGATGAAATGCCGGGAACTGATGGAAACCATGAACGACCGACGGATCACGGTGGTGTTCATCGTCGACGACCGAAACGCCCCGCTCGGGATCGTGGACATGCACGACCTCGTTGCGCTGGGACGGTAAGGACGGGGCGGCTGTCTCGCGTACCAAGGTGAATAGCCCGAGCGGTGTTCACCCAGTAGACAAGTAGAACACACAGTGCTCAATTTCAACGCGGAGGCTCGTAAGTACGATTGGGCTTATCCCATGCATAAAGATCGATGCACACCTCGGAGCAGGAACGCGCGGGAGTTAAGCGCGGGCGGGAGGGTTGCTACTACAGGCCGCCCGCCTAGACCGTTTCACGATTTGACAGAAGCGTATCCAGCGCTTCGAAGTAGTTGGAATACTCTATGGGCGTGGTGATGTCGACGAGTCGGCCAAGGAGTTCTTGACGGTTTGCGCCTGTGCGATGCGCACCCGTTGTTTGATCTTGGAGAAGAGTTGCTCGATCGGATTGAGGTCGGGGGAGTACTTCGGCAGGAACAAGAGGTGGGCGCCGGCGTGACGGATGGCGTTGCGGGCGGCTATTAATTTGTGGCTCCCCAGGTTGTCGAGGATGACGATCTCGCCCGGCAAGAGGATCTAATAGACATCGGCCTGGAAGCTTATGGCGTTGATCGGGCCGTCGAAGTCGCAGGGTGCGGTCAGCCGATCAGCGCGCCCCCTTGCGGCCCTAGCCGCGCCAAGGGGCCATGTCGGTCATCACCCAAGTCTCGTATAGGAAGACCAAGCGTTCGAGGTCGAGGCTGCCCTGTAGTGCTGTTCAACGCCGGCGATGACGCACCACGTCGCCACAGTAGCGTTCAAGCGCCAACAGCGGTCTTTTTGAAGCTCAGATCCCAGCGCCGCAGGAACGGCCAGCCCGTATGTGCGACGCCCCGATCCCACGATCCGCCAGCGCGTCCTTCAAGCCGCGCAGCGTCAGATGCGGTGTCCGGTCGATCAAATCCAAGATTATCGCCTGGTGCGGCTCCAGAACAAGCCAGCGATGACCACCCACCTTGCCCGTCGCCACGCTCCCGGTCGCAGGAGGGCACTGCGACCACTTCAGGACCGCGGAGATGGCCACACCGAAGCGCGCGTTTACGCAACGCGTCCTCTCGCCGGCCTCGACTGCCGAAGCCACCCGCGCCATAAGTTCATTCAAAGGAGGTCGCGCCATCCATGCTGGCCTGCTTCTCCAGCAGGAAGCTTGAACCAGGGTCGCGACACCATAGGAATCCCCTGCGATTCCCTCAACCCAGGATTCACTCTAGGGTTAGGACTCGATCGAGCCACCATGCGATCGATGCGACGATATAGACAGCGGAAAGGGAGGTGTCTGCTCGCTTGTCATAGCGAATCGCAATCCGCCTGAAGCCGTTGAGGTGGCAGAATAGGCGCTTGATCAGATTTTGCTGTTTGTCGGCGTCGGGGGTATAGGGATGCGGATTCTTGCGTGTGGAATTTGGCGGGATCAATGGCTCCGGGACGATCGAAATCGCTCTGGACACGAAATGCTTGGTGTTAACCGCCGAGACTGGGGCCGAGAATTCGACCAAAAATGACCCATTTGCGAGGGACCGCCGCCGAGGGCGAAGCTATTTCATACGCTGGCCCGACACGATGCCGAGAAAAAACTATCGAACGAAAACTTAAAATATGCGTCATTGTAATTCATGAGGGACCTATTTTACTCCATTTTATAATTAACCAATCTAAAAATGCGCCCTAAAGCGTTCGAAGAGTTCCGAATCACGGGAAAACAGAACATTCCCCATGTAGTCACCACTTTCATATGCCGCCCGAACCTCATTGGGATCCCTTAAACCCTCTCTCCGAAAAGCTAACTGCTCCGAGCACACCTCAAATCCCATATCAAAAAGAGCCCTACAGCTGTCTCGCGTTGCAATTTTATTTTGATCAAATTCAATCTGTATGCTCCTAACATCAAGGAGGTCGACTACCTCTTTAATGGCCTGGACAATAATGCTTTCGATGCCGTCTACATCTAATTTAATATGAGTAGCTCGCCCGTCACGCAGCCTATTGAGCTCGGCCAACGGCAACGTCATGACCGGCTGCCCCATATGTACGTTGCCGCCACCGCCTAACTGATTGAAGCTGTGCCCGGCGGTCACTCCATTGAGCGCTAAGATTTCGATGGCCTGCGAGCTATTCGCAACGGCCGCATTGATCGGATAGCAGCGTTGATCTTTGTCATTGAGCATTTTATTCAAAAACAACTCATATGAATTAAATATGGATGGTTCGATCGAAATAATCCGACTCATACCTTCCGCGATAGCATACATGCTATAGACACCAATATTAGCACCAATGTCGATTAACATGTCTTCTCTGGGAAGAGAATCAAGATAAGTTAATGTACAGGGCTCTTTCGAATAAAATGAAAGCGCGCGAGATTTACAAAATGAATTAGCATTTCTTAAAAAGAACTTCCCGCTAGGCGTTTTTATTTTAAACACCTCTCCAAAATTCTGATGCTGGCCGACAGACACAAACTCCCTCGGCGAAACGGGTGACGCAATCGAAATAAACTGGTTCATTACGCTTAAGACTCCATGGCAAAAGGCCGATCTAGGCAGCTACCTCACGTTAAAGGCTTCTACGTTTGCTCTCCCCGACTTTGGGATCTGTCTATTCCGGAAGGAAGACCTTTGATCCCCTCCAATATCCCTGAAAAATTTGTTGACGCCTGGAATCCTGCATCCTTAAGCCACCCCAACACTTCTATTCTCTCTCCTTTAAAGCCCGGCATATGTTTTGGATTCACTCCCAATATCTCAATCGCGATCATTCTATTCCCATAAACTATCTCATGAGCCACCGTTGCACCATTAGCAATCACCGCACCACCAGGAGGTATCTCAACCGTGACTGCATCGCATTTTTCGACGTAGCCAATGCGATCGAGCAAAAATGTCAATGTGTTCAAATCCGCCGGCAGCGCGTCAGGGAGAGAATCTTTTGAATTCATCAGATATTCTTTTAGAGTCGGTCCCACGCGCCAAACTCTAGGTGCATCATCTACGTTCAAGAAGATCTTTATTCGTGTCTGATCGGCTTTTCTAGCATCGAGCGGCGCTCCATTCAAAAAATAATCAAAATGCAACCCCTCAGCCCTCGTCGGCACTAGCCGAAACGTACAATTATAACTTGCCCGGCGGAAACCCGGAAACATTGCCGCAGCCATTTTTCTCATTTGAATATCTAGGCTATAAAATTCATAAACTAACTTTGCCAAAAGGACATCGTCTCTAACAACCTTTGTTAGCGGATTCCCTGGATTACGAACAAGCCCTGCTTCTTCCATAATATAGGGAGACAGTGTAACGCCATCCACTGTACCGATCTTTTTAAACTTTGAAGGCAACGTAATTTTTGAAAAAAAATCCGAATCGTATGACACTTGAGCGTCATCTATAAGAAGGACCGCACTATTTTCATACTGAGCCTGTGCATCCGGTTGAGAGGCGACAAACTCCGCCAGGGTGGCGTACCGGATCAACGGAGCGATCTTTAAGCTCATACTTCCAACCCTCGACTCTACTGAAGCCCACCCGTCACAACGCCTACCGTACTAATCCCATACGAGGTTTCGAGCAATAGCTTCGTGCCTTTGACCATTCGACACCCTGGTGAACACCACCCGGAACATCATTGTAAAAGCGGTGGTCGCTTCGATTACCACCCAATTTTGGAAGAACTGAGCTACTCCCCGAAAGCTGGACAGTGACGCAAGCTTTGGTCTGAGGTCTGCTGATCTTTTCGAGAAGAGATCGGAGGTGTCGAAGCGCAAGCAGCACAAGCCTGATTTCAAGACCCGCGTCGCCCTTGAGGCCCTAAAGAGCGAGCAGACGATCACTGAGTTGGCGAGCCGGTTCGGTGTGCATCCGACGATGATCTACCGGTGGAAGCACGCCCTGCCGGACGGGGCCTCGGATATATTCGAACGTGGAGGCCGAACGAAGACGCGGGAGGTCTCCGAAGAAACCGTCACGGAGCTTCACGCGAAGATCGGTGATTTGGCTGTCGCCAACAATTTTTTGTCGCGAAAGCTCAAGCCCTGGACCGGGAAGTGAGGAGACAGATGGTGGATCGATCCCATGCTGTCCTCAGCGTTTGCGAGCAGTGCCGTCTGCTGTCGCTCCCGCGCTCAGCCTTCTACTACACACCTCTGGGCGACACGCCGCTGAACCTGGCATTGATGCGCCGGATCGACGAGCAATTCCTCGAGATCCCGTTCTACGGTGTGCGGCATATGACCTGGAATCTGCAAGCCCAAGGCACTCCGGTCAACGAAAGGCGGGTCCGTCGCCTGATGCGGTTGATGGGTCTGATGCCGATCTACCAGCGCCCAAAGACGAGCACCCGGGCCAAGGAGCACAAGGTCTGGCCGTAGCCGCTGCGTGGCCTGCGGATCGAGCGCGCAAACCAGGTCTGGTGTGCGGACGTGACCTATCTCCCCATGCAACGAGGGTTCCTTTATCTGACCGTCCTCATGGGCTTGGCAACCTGCAAGGTTTAGGCGTGGCGGCTATCAAACATTCTCGATGCCGAGCCCTACGTCGAAGCGGCGACAGAGGCGATCGTGCGACATGGCGCGCCGGAGATCATGAACACCGAGCAGCGCAGCCAGTTCACGTCCTGGGCCTGGACCAATGCCCTCAGGCAGGCCGGTGTGCGGATATCCATGGATGGTAAGAGCCGGTTCCTTGGCAACATCTTCATCGAGCGGCTGTGGTGCCCCCTCGAATACGAGTGCGTCTATCTGCATGCCTGGGGCGGCGGACGAGAAGCTCGTCGGGGGATCGGCGCATGGATGGACTTCTACAACCAGCGACGGCCGCATACCGCCCTTGCCGGGCAAACACCCCACGCCGCCCCCACTGGCAACACATGAACCTGAAGCAAACCGGCCAGCAAGACCGACCCGTAGCTTAACCAGATACTGAATCTGTCCAACCGATGGGGAGTA
This sequence comes from Candidatus Endolissoclinum sp., assembly GCA_965228445.1. GTDB lineage: Bacteria > Pseudomonadota > Alphaproteobacteria > Thalassobaculales > Thalassobaculaceae > Thalassobaculum. Next base: position 2,732,797 of record OZ245813.1, read on the forward strand.
GCACGGTAGTATTTGTACAAGAATATCCCTTGAAGTCGCCGAGCAAGAACTTCGATCGTATACCTTGAACATTTTAACGTGCGCATCAGGAACAAGCCCGCGATAGATGCAGAGGCTCTTTGACTACTCCTAATACTCAGCTCTCAGGCGACTTAATCTGATCCATTAGCCTGACTACCAGTTGCGGCAGTGAAAGAGCACAGTATGCCCAATCTTGTTTTCCGGTCGCGCGACCCGCATCGTACGAAGGTCAATAACTTCCATATGGGACCAGATTTTACTAAACCACCAAGCAGGATCTCGCAAAAGTATGTGGGCATTTCGGCCGTCGGCGAGTGTTTTTACGGCTGGATAGGTCGCCACGGTGAGGATCATTTCCTTCAATGCATGGGCGGTGATGTCTTTGATAACAGCATCGATACGATCCTCCTCTATATGCTCAAGCACATCAAGGCAAACAACCAGCTCAGCAGGCTCTGGTCGTTTCGCAAACCGTTCGACCGCCGGGTCGTATCCTTGATACGGTACGGTACAACCCATTTGGTTGAGTACATCAAACAGACGCCCTTTACCTGCCCCATAATCCAGCAGAGATTTGGTATTGGCGCGCTGCATGGATTGAAAAATCAGCGACGCATAATTTTTTGAAGCGACGCCATAGCCAGGGTTGCGATGCAGCTCTTTCTGAAGCTCAAGATATTCTGGCGAAATATACTCGTTGGACATTGGCGACCAGCCCAGTTTGTGAACAGCGGTAGTTATCTAGCGAATTTCCGAGCGGATCGAAACTGTTTTCGAGGAGAGGTTCCGCGCGTAGGGTCGTGTGATCGGAGCCCCGAGTTTCCTCCGGCTATTGATAGAGCCCAGGCATTGATGGATGGCTTGTTGTTGATGGGATGGCAAGCGCAAGCAGGTGCAGGGCATGCCCTGCACCTGCTTGCGCGGCGATCTCGGAAGGGGTCCTACCGCCCAAGCTCGAGTACGGCCTGACGGTGTTGTAACCCCGCTTCCAGGCGCCGAGCACGACGCGGGCGTGGCCCAGCGAGGCCAACAGCATCTCGTTCAGGCACTCGTCCCGCAGGCGCCCGTTGAAGCTCTCCAAGAAGCCGTCTGCATCGGCGTGCCCGGCGCGATGTAGTGCCACTCCACGGCGTGCTCCTGGCTCCAGCGCAGCACCGACATGCTGGTGAGTTCGGTGCCGTTATCGCTGACGATGGTCTGCGGCCTGGTCCGGCGCCGTCAGATCAGGGTATCGAGTTCCCGCGCCACGCGCTGGCCCGAGAGTGAGGTGTCGGCCGCCAGGGCCGGGCACTCGCGGGTGAAGTCGTCGACGATCGCCAGGATCCGGAAGCGTCGCCCGTCCGATAAGGCGTCGGACACGAAATCCAGCGACCATCTCCGGTTCGGCCCGTCCGGAGGGCTGAGGGGCGCCCGCGTCCCCAGCGCCCGCTTGCGCCCACCCCGACGACGCACCTGGAGCTCTCCTCGCGATACAGCCGTCGCCGCTTCTTGTGGTTCGTCGCGCCCCCTCGCGGGTCAGCAACAGGTGAAGGCGGCGATACCCAAACCGCCGCCGCTCGCGCGAGAGCGCCCCCAGGCGCTGACCTCCACGTCGTCAGGTCTGCACCATCGGTAGCGCACCGACGACCGGTCCACCGCCAGGACACAACACGCCCGCCGCTCGCTCGCCGCGTGCGCCGCACCCAGGCAGGCAACGGCCTCCCGCTTCGCTGCGGGCGTCACCATTTTTATGACGCGATGTCCTTCTGCATGGCGTTGTCCAGTATCGCCCCCGCCAGCAACTTCTTCAGCCGTGCGTTCTCGTCCTCCAGGCTCTTCAGCCACTTGGCCTCCGACACCTCAAGCCCACCATACTTGGGCTTCCCACTTGTAGAACGTCGCGTCGCTGATCCCATGGCGGCGGCACACATCCGCCGTCTTCTGACCGGTCTCCTACTCACGCAAGATTACGATGATCTGCTCTTCGCTGGACCGACTGCACCTCATCTGATCCGTCTCCTCGTTAGAGAAACAGACAATTTAAACGATGCGGACCCTTCAGTGGCGCCGCCATCCCAATTCTAAACCCAAAAGATGACCGAGCAACAGCTCAAGGCACAGCCATTCCTTTTTCAAAAATAAAAGATAACGGCGACACCACGAAATCCAAAACCGACCTTTGACCTGCCTTAAAAAGAAGATCCGCTGCCATGCCTGGAATTACTCGTACATCCGCCAACTTTTGCCATTCCCCCGGATCAATCGACACCTTAACGTCATAATAGTCCAGCTGCCTTTGAGCGTCATAAAGAACATCAGGAGATACCTCTTCGACTTCCCCTAAAAGGAGCGGACTGCGGCGCGCGGCCTTTGGGCCGGCTGAAGCCTTCACACGAACCTCAACAGGCATACCTCGGTAAACACCCTCGATATCATTTGCACCAATCTTTGCTGCAATAATCAGCTTTTCATCCTCAGGGACAATATACATAAGAGGTTCACCAGCACGCACTACGTAGTCCGAATGGTAGACCGACAATCCCAAAACAATCCCCTTATGAGGGCTCAATATCGTCTTGTCCGAGATCCCTTGCTCGACCACCGCTAAATTATACCGAATCTCATTTTCTTGCCGTTTTAGAAGGCCCAATTTTTCCGACGCAACGCGCGTCGCTTCTGTTTTAATCTGCAATATTGATTTCTCAAATTCCGCGATTTGGCCCTGTCTCATTGTTATCTCGGAAAGAAGTTGAGCTCGTTCTCCGACTAGCCCCGCTTCAGCACGAGCCAACGCTAAAACCCGTGTCTTAGGCACATACCCCTTTTCTGAGAGATATCTCATGCCTTCCAACTCTTCCGATACCAAACCGAGTTGAGTGCCAATCGCTTCTCGGCGCGCCCTAAGGCCATTGATACCTTCTTGGGTTTGACTTTTTCGATCCCCAAGGATAGCAAGTTGTTGTTGAATTGACTTTCTGTCCGTCTCGAACAACGAGACCTGACCGTCGACTAACTTCGAAAGTCTCGGATCGGCCGCCACATCCGGCATTAATTCGCTAAGGTCAACGCTCGCTCTGTCATCTATAACCGCCTGGTGCCGTTCCTGTTCGAGTTGGTTAGCGGTAAGCTGATAACGGAGGAAATCAAGGCGCTCTTCCTCCTCTCCCGCGTCAAGTTCAAGAAGGACCGTTCCGGCTTCGACGACGTCGTTTTCATTGACGTAGACGTTCTCCACACGACCGCTCGTGACCGAACTGATTGTCAGACGTTCGGTTTCAATCTGAACCTTACCTGACGTAGTGACACCTTTATCCAACCATGTCAGGGCCGCCCAAATCACTAAGCTTCCAAAAATTGCGAAGATCAGGAACGCCCCAAACCACAAAGGAAAAGTCCTAGGGTCTCGCCGCCTTTGCAACGCTGGGCTCTTCGGAGTAGCATTAGTTGTTTGAATCATAGCCATAGCATGCTTCTTTCAATCCATTGCCGCACCTACATCAGCCTTTGATGGCTGTAGGGCTTTCGGAAACCGGGACTGGCTTCGTCAGCTTCTTGACGAGAGTTTCCCTGTCTCCATCTCGCTCGATACGGCCGGACTTCATTACCAGAACCCGGTCTACGACATTTAGGAGTTGCACATTGTGAGTAGCGATGACCACTGTCACCTGGTCGTTCTTAAGATCCGCAAGTTTTTCTTTCAGCATAAGAAGCCCACTCGTATCGAGGCTTGCATCAGGTTCGTCTAGGACGATGAGTTTAGGGCTTCCGTACAATGCGCGTGCCAAGCCCACGCGCTGCCGTTGGCCTCCGGACAGACTGCCTCCATAGACACCGAGTTCCGTTTCGTATCCAGCCGGGAGGCTCAGAATTAGGTCGTGAACGCCGGCCTTCACCGCGGCCGCTATGATCTCTTCCATTGGAGCGCCCGGTTGAAATCGAGAGATGTTCTCTGCAACCGTGCCGTCAAACAATTCTACGTCCTGGGGCAAATAGCCGATGTGGATCCCTCTTTCCGCTGGATCCCAGTCAGCTATATCGAAACCGTTGTAGCGAACCTTACCCTTGTCCGGCAACCAAGCACCAACCATGGTCTTAAGCATGGTGGACTTACCCGCGCCACTTGGGCCAGTGACTGCCAGAGTTTCGCCTGCTTCAATCGATAGGTTCAATTTTGCTAGAACGGCCACCTTAGCCCCCGGAGGCACAACCACCAAATTCTCCAGACGAACTTGGCCGTTCGGGACGGGGAGATCGTTTACCACAGGCTTGTTCGCGAGGCGTTCGAACAGCTTCCCTAGGCGTGCATATGAGTCCCGGAAACGCACAACGGATTGCCATACGCCAATGGCACCCTCGAATGGACCGACCGCGCGCATGAACAGGATATTGGCTGCAATCAACATTCCTGGGCTAATCTGCTGATTGACGGCAAGATATGCAGCGATGCAAAGAATAAAAATCTGAGACAGCTGGCGTATAGAGTGTGAACCCAGCTTAATATTAGCGCGAGTTCTCAGATTCCCCTCGGAGAGATCAACCGCATCTTGATGACGTTTATTCCAAATTGCCTTAAAGTTTGACAAAATTCCCATCGATATCATAGCATCGAAATTACGAATGCTGCGCTCTACTACGATAGATGATTTTTTAGACTCTCTATACTCGTCTAGGATTGCGTCTTTGGTGCGGAACTCAGAATAGAGACCCACCCCAATCATCAGAAAGACGACACCGACAGCGAACGCTCCCAGCGCTTCGTGCAGCATGAACAGGACAGCAATGAACACGATAGCCCAGGGAGCATCTACGATTGCTACAATAGCTGGGCCATTAAGGAATTGACGGATTTGATCGAGATCCGCAAAGCCCCTCGTAACTTGCGGTTCGCGTGTACGTTGGTATTCGTGGGCTACCGCGTCGAATACGCGACTGCGAAGCCGCTCGTCCGTCACAATACTCGTAGCGGCCAAGTATCTATCTCTCGCGTACTCTAGACCGACATGGATTACCACCATGATCAAGGCGATTATCGTAATCGCTGCCAGGGTGTGCTCGCTACGGGTCGACAACACTCGATCATAGATCTGAAGCATGTAAATCGGCACGACCAGCACCAAGATATTGGTAAAAAAGCTGAAAACGCTGACCGATATGCTCGTAGAGTATGCGATGCTTTTGACCTCTTTGATCAAAGCGTCTGACCTGTCGTCTTTACGAGCCATTTAAAATTGTCCTGTTGTGCCTTAGCGGTTCGCAGTTGGACCGCTAAGCTTTCGCCGACCGGTCAATTCAGCGATCATCCATGTTTATGAAAGATACTGTGTGGCCTGCATCTACGCTATTCCGGCGGAGCTGGCCCCAGCCACCGTCCAACATGGTGATTGCGTTTCGTAGCACCATTCGCTGGTCTGGCACAATGAGCGATCCAACGCACCAGTTCACAACGCCAACTCTGACATTTCCGCTTCAAATAGGAAGAGCTTCGGCTGTATCGCCGTCGTTTTAGGAAAGCCAAGCCGGCTAATGTTACATTTCCCCGCGCCAATCCATCTCAGGCGCCGGATTAGCACGAAGCTGGCCGCATCCCTCGACATATGAGACTAGATCACGCTTAAGGCGCGCCAACGGCGCCTCCCATTCCCCTACAGTCTCTTGACGAAATGACCGCATACCTGGGTACCAAACCACGTCATGGCGCCCCCACGTCCAGCGCCAATCACTTATATGCGGGACGAGGATCCAACAGGGTACCCCTAGCGCACCGGCAGAATGGACTGCAGCATTCGTGACCGACACAACGATATCCATCGCTGCAATTTGAGCGAAAGCAACATCCATACTCTCTATAGGCTCGACGGTCCCATCATAATATATGTTCCCCGAGTTATTATCGGCGAACCATTTCCGCTCGTCGGCTTTAATCCCGTATTGAAGCGAAATGCCTTGTAGGGATGGTACATCGAGCAACGACTGAAATGTGCTTTGGTCAAGCGAGCGTGACTTCGAGCGGAGATGTCCACTTCCACCTCGCCACGAGAAGCCGACCAAGATTTTACCGGGAAACATAGCTCGATACTTCATGCGAAAGTGCCGGGCAAGCGACGGATTCGGAACCGCATACGGTCTTTGTCTTCCGAAGTCCAGCAACGATTTTCGAAAGAACAACGGCAGGCTACCAATAGGCAATGAGTAGTCAATTGTTCCGTTCGAGAGATTTGGAGACGGACACTCAGGATTGTAGCTGAATACCTCAATCTGCGGGAAAGAACGCGTCATAATGGGAGTCAGTCTTGGTGTCGTCTCAAGATAAACTTTACGCGCTCGGGCATAAAGCTCGGGGAGGAGACCGGCGAACATGATCTCGTCGCCAACACCTTGTTCTGCGGTAACTAAGATCGATTTTCCGGCCAGCCTTTCGCCCTTCCATTGGGGTTGAGCAACGCGGCGCTTACTGCCTCTCATGCGATCAGCAGAACGGCCCCCTATGCCATGTTCGTAGAGAGAAAAACCCTCATGAAACCGCCCTGATAGCAGGTAGTAGAGAGCAAGGTTAAAGTATGCTTCTCGATATTCCGGATTGAGCCGGATCGCGTGTTCCTGTTGTTCGATAGCCGCGGATAACTCTCCTACACTAGCCCTATAAACACCATAGCTGCTTATCGCCGTTGAATAATTGGGACGAATTAGTAGACAACGCCTGTAAAAATGCCCCGGGGTCGGATCGGTCGGGATCTTACGTTCATATCCAGCCAAATTCGCGAGATTTAACCATGCATCAGCGTAATTTGGCATGAGGATGAGCGATTTTCGATACGCAACTAGGCGTTCGGCACCGTCCGAGTCCGGCATGGACATTCCGAGATTATTATACCCCTCGGAGTAAAGTGGAGACAGTACCACGCAACGCTTGTTTTGAACCGGCGCGCGCTCCCTGTTGCCGTGCTCCCGAAGAAGATTCCCGAGGTTATTGTATGCAGCAGGGACGTGAGGATGACCAACGATCGCCTTCTGTAAGCATTCGGCCGCCCTGGTGTAGTTCCCCGTCTTTTTTAGTATCAAAGCCATATTCGAATAGGCCGATGGGTTCATCGGGTCCCGTTCGATAATTTGCTGATATAAGGCAAGCGCTTCGTCGTCGGCCCCCGCCCGCTGACTTGATACAGCGCGATTGAGCAGGGCCGCTACATGTCCATCATGCATCGGCTAGTCCGCCTTATGCTCCTGATCCGCGACTTGGATCTTCCGATCCGGAACCCAGTCATTGGTACTGATCCGATAGATAATCTTAAACTCGTTACGAAGCTGCAGTTCGTAACCGCTGTCGTCAGGCAAGGGTTCCAACTCTTGCCCCTCCTCAATGAGAAAATGAGGCGATGCGACAATCGTCAAAATTTCCTGAGCCCCGCTATCAGGACGCTCTATATGAGCGTCGTTTAGTGCATCACAGAGTAGCCACGCTTGTTCAAGGCCGACAAAGCCCGACCGTGGTTCCTTTTCATCGAGATGCGCGGCGGCTTCATCCCCACTCGAGGACTCAGCTGGCGCAGGGTCATCATCAATCGCAAGGGACGGCGTTCGTAAGGATTCGGGAAGGGGCGCAAGGAGATCGATCGACGCGGCCCGGAGGTCCGCTGCAACGGCCCAGAGATAACGGACATCGAACTGCAGGAGCAAACTGTCCCCTCGTACGGTTTCGAAGGAGACCTCAACTACACCACCGTTCCTCTTGGCCGAACGTACAGATTTAATGAGTTCACTCATACCTGCATCCTAACAGAATGTTTACCAGTCAAGGTCCGAGGCCGGTTCGGATCGCAATTGGGATTGATTACCATCCAAAAGATCAGCGAACTCGATTTCTATGCGATCAATCACGGCTTCCCATGGCTCGTTCAGGGATTTCTGTTTGAACAGCCGCATCCCAGGGTACCATACGACATCGTTTCGCCCCCAAGTCCAGCGCCAGTCACTTTCAAACGGCACCAGCGCCCAGCATGGGACCCCGAGCCCTCCGGCTGTGTGAACACCAGCATTCGTGGCCGATATTACAAGATCGCATGCGGCAATCTGTGATGCCGATGCAACGAGATTCTTTAGAGGATCAACATCCGGATCGAAAATGATCTCTTTTCCAATTGTGGCACTTGCCTCGGCCACCTCATCTTCAACGTCTCCATATTGGACACAAACAAATGTTACCCCAGTATGCTTAAGAATAGGTGCGAAGTCTAGCAACTGGAAGGACCGCCTCTTTCTTCGCAACGGCGCGGACCCTCCGCGCCATCCAATACCCACAATTAAATCATCGCGGTGTTTCGCCTTATACTTGGAGCGTAAAGCTTGGGATAATTCGAAATCAGGCGAGAGATATGGGCGATTTCTTCCGAAGTCACCTTGCTTTCGTCTAGTAAAACGCCCGATGCTACCGATAGGCACGTAGTAGTCGATCTCAGCGTTCTGCTCATATTCTTTGGATTTTTTTTGGTATGGAAACACATTAGCAGTCGGAAAAGCGGTCTGGATTAAAGGCACCATTCGTTTTGTGGTTTCGACATAAACTTTTTCTGCCATTTTTGTCAGCTCGCCCAACAAAGTAGCAAACATAATTTCATCGCCCACACCCTGTTCGGTATGCACCACGATTGATTTTCCTGAGAGATCTTCGCCCTCCCAGCGCGACTGGATAAAATTTCGCTTTCGGCCTCGGCCTCGTTTGATTTGCTCAAATCCAGTTTCGTACTCGTCGAATCCTTTAGCCCATCGCCCCAGCCATAGGGATAGCATCGCAATGTTAGTCCGACTACGTGTCGGCTTACTGACAAGCCGGTAGACTCGTTCGTTATACGGCAACCCTATATCGGGCCGTCCCATCCATGTTGCAATTGTCGTATACGCCCGAACCAATTCAGAGGATCGAGGATATTGAGCCATTCTCGAGCGGATTAGACTGACCGCTTCTTTGAGTTTCCCATTTTGAGCGATCGTTGTCGCGTATAGGCAGGCCGCGTGGATACGTTCAGGGAATCTTTTATAGTAGGACTTTGCGATGTGTTCTGCCTCGTCGAACTCGTCATTGGTGATGAGAACGTTTACGTAAGAGTCCGTGACGGCGGCATCGAGTGGTTGAAGTGCCCAAGCTTCTTGAACCAGCTCCAACGCCCTGTCAGGGTCTCCTGACATCAGCGTCATGCTAGCCAGGGCAGCCAATGAGGTCGCTGTCCGGCCTCGGAACTTCATTCCGCGGGTGAGCATGACCGCGGCCCGATCTTCCTTTCCGAGCGCGTCATATGCTTTGGAAAGATGCTCGTATGCTTGTGGTAGAGCCGGTTCTTTGGCTAGAGCTCGTTTGAAGACAGCGGTTGCCCTGGCGACATTGGCCTGCTCAGTCAAATGCTTCCCGTACTGAGACAGGACAAAGTAATTGTTGTCTGTATTCTTCAGTCCCGCCTTTAGAACTCGCTCTGCTGCTTTGTAGAAGCCCTGCTCATAAAGGACTTCGGCAAGGAGCATCCACCCGCGAGTGTCTGCTTTGTCAAAATTGATTAGATATTTTCCAACTTTCTCGGCTTCTTTATATCGACGAGATTTCAACAAGACACCGCCGAGGAAATAGGCGCCCTCTTGTCTTGGCGAATGTTCCCGGCCCAAAAATTTTGCGATGGCGATGGCTTCGTCGGATTTACCCACGTCTAGTAGATTCCAAGCCAATTGCTTGCTGACCGAATTTGGATCGAGCCCAAGCGGTACCTGCCATCGTGCCAGGTTCAATGCCGAGATCGTCTGGTTCGCCCAGACAGGGTAAACGGCGAGAATTCGATAGGGTTCAGGCGGTGCTGGGTTCGTTAAAATAAGGCGATGCGCTTCCTGTCCCAGGCGGTCGTATCGCTTCTCTTGGGCGTAAGTCGCCAAGCGGGCCGTTCTAGGCCCCTCTTCGGTGGGAGATATTGTCAGCGACTTCCGGAAGAAGCTTTGTGCAGTCACCGGATCCGATTGATGTAGAATCCCGCTCAAATAGTAGACTCGAGCATCATTTGGACCGGCGAGAATCGCTCTTCGGTTTTCTTCAGCTGCCTGTTTGAAGTTTCCCTCGGCGAACAACAAGGCGGCTTTGGCCCGTCTCGCCTCTGCGGAGGTTGGAGCCATTTGGAGCGCACGCCGGATCGACCTGTTTGCAGCACTGAGGTTGTTGGTCGTTCGGTGAAGAATGGTCGTGGTTACGTAACAACTAGCGCTACCGGGATCTGCGATGGCAGCTCGCTTAAGGTTTTCATATGCCGCCGCAGACCGACCAGAGCTGATATCCGGTAATGCACGAACGCGCCACGCCTCGGAGCGCCGGGGAAGGTGCTTTGTCGCCTTATCGGCGAACTGCTGAGCCCCGCTCAAATTCCCAAGTCCGAATTCCGCGCGGGATAGATAGAGGTAAAAGTCACCAAGTGGAAGTTCGGAGATGGCATTCAGAATTAGGTTTTTAGCGCTGGCCGTCCGGTTCTGCGAAAAGAGAAAATCAATGTAACCTTTAGTACCCATTGATGGCATCTCGCCAGTGAAAAATAAAGATGTGGTAGGGCAGCTGCCCTACCACATCGATTTGTCTTCTTCTTCTGCTGAGATTTGAAAGGTTCGGCCTTAGCCGAGCGTCTCGATCTTCAGCGAGGCAGTACCCTGGACCGAGACACTGTCGACGCCGTTCAGCTTGAAGGCCGAGACCGCCTGGGCGGAACCCGAACCAGACGCCACGTACAGGACATCCGACGCGGTGTCGAAGAAGTAGATGGCGGTTCCATCGTTGTTGACCGCCGAAGCCAGGCTGATGAGGTTGCTGAAGAACCCAGCCTGACCAGCGCTCACACCGGACAGATCCGACGAGTATGCCACGAACGCCGTAACGGTCTGAGCCGAACCGGCAGCCGTCTGTCCGGTGAAGTTCAGGAAGTCACCGGTCGAAGCGAAGGTGAACACGTCCATTCCACCCGAAGCCGTACCGCTCGCCCCGAAGGTCGCACCGACATCGGCACTGAACATGTAGTTCGCAGCCAGATTGTACTGGTCAGCCCCGTCACCGCCGTCGATGGTGTCGACATCGGCATCCGAGGTCAGGATGATGACGTCCGCGCCAGTGCCGCCAACGATGTTATCGGCGCCGCTACCGGCGTTCAGCGTATCGGCACCGTCGTTACCGAAGATGACGTCGGCAGCCGTGGAACCGAGGATCGTGTCGGCACCGCCGCCACCAGACAGGGTGTCACCGGAAACCGAACCACCGCCGCTGACCGCGAGAATGGTGTCGGCACCGTCGCCGCCGAGGATCTGGTCGCCGCTGCTGGAACCATGAATCAGATCCCCACCGCTGGAGCCGACAAAGACGGCCGCAGACACCAGAGTGATCGTATCCAGACCGGAGACCACCTTACCGGCCAAGCTCGCCGACTCACCACCCTCAATCTTGAGGTCAGTGCTGGCAATCGTCCCGGAGGCATCGATGCTGGACAGGCCATTGACCTGAGCGGCCGTCATCGTCGCAGCGACACCGGCCGTGTAGGCAAGGGTCTCGACGCCGCTGACCGTGTAGCCAGTGAAGTTGGTCGCAGCACCGATCGAAACCGTGTCAGTCCCGTCGCCACCAGCGATCGTGGCAGCCGTCACGGCCGCACCACCGGTCAGAGACAGCAGGTCGTTGCCCTGGCCGCCATTGACGATGCTGCCGGCAGTGATCGTGTCGGTGATCGTGTCGTTACCCTGACCACCATAAACGGCACCAGCAGAAGCGGAACCGGACAGGCTGTCGTTACCGACGTTGCCGTACACGATGTGGTTACCCGAGGTGGCCACGATCGTGTCGGCGTCTTGCCCACCGAAGATCGTGTCCGTCCCATCAACGGCCGTGATGCGATCTGCGCCAGCGTTACCGTAGACCAGGTCGTTACCAGCACCGCCGTTCAGCGTGTCAGCGGCATCGCCACCAACCAACGTGTCAGCATTCGCGCCACCGACGATGCTGTCCGCACCGGCGTTACCGAACAGAAGCGCCGCGCCGGAAGCATGGCTGATGATATCGTTGTCCTGACCGCCGTAGACGCTGTCAGCACCCGAACCGGTGTTGATCGTGTCAGCACCCTGGTTGCCGTAGAGCACGTCAGCACCAGAGCCACCAACGATGGAGTCGTTCTGCTGACCACCAAAGATGGTATCAGCACCAGCACCACCGTTCAGCACGTCGATGCCGAGGTTACCGTAGATCAGGTCCGCGCCAGCACCACCTGCGAGCGTGTCCGCACCCTGACCACCATAGATCTTGGAGTCGCCGGCGCCATCAGTGATCGAGTCGTTGCCGAGGTTACCGTAAAGAACCGCCGCACCAGAAGCAGTCACGATCGTGTCGCCACCCTGGCCACCGAAGATGGTGTCAGCACCATCAGAACCGGTGATGAGATCATCACCCTGGTTACCATAGATGAGGTCGGTGGAAGACAGCCCGGTGATGCTGTCGTTGCCATCGAAACCGAACACCTTGGAGCCGGCCGTGGCACCGGTGATCGTGTTGGCCAGCGGGTCACTGACGGTACCGTTGGTGTTGTCGCCAAACACCAGGGTCGAACTGTCGGTGAACTGAATCTGGGTCGTCGTCAGCGTGTTCGACGCGAACGGGACCGTGACCGACTTCGAGCCGATCGTCAGAGTGGTGGTGTTGGTCGCTTGACTGACAACCACGCTCGTAGCCGAACCGCTATCAACCAGCAGCGTGTCCGCTGTGGTAAGCGCCGCGGCTTGCTCGTCCGTGATCGTCGAAAAAACGAAGGTTGCCATGATCTCGTTGACTCCTACGTGTTGGTTCTAGCCTTGGCGCTAGACGGCTCCCCGCTCCCCAAGACCACGATATCTTATGCGTGCTGGATCTTACTGTCTGCACGCTCTCGTTACGAGTTTGTTCCTACCTGCCATGGAATTGATATGCAAGCGCATTGTGGTGCTCATTCGCGCGATCACAGTTCGTTACGCCGGCACGTGTTGCGTTTTGAACACAGCCACTCCCAACAGGCTTTTTAATTGGTGCCTTAAACCCATACGGCCGTCAACTGCCGTTGCTGAGTATGAAGCTTGTGCAATCCCCCTTTGCCGAACAACCAACCGTCCGCGGCCTGGCCGGACTGATTAGCGGTTTAAAGGGCGTGTGCCGGGATAACCGCCGGCGTCGCGCCGATCCCAGCCTCGGTTTCCGCACCCGCGCCACCCTCCAATTTCTCGGCAGGGCGCTAACTCGGTTGGATTTAACACAAATCGGACGTGCACTCTCCCGGACCCGCCCGCGCGGTTGGCGCGCGACAACTCGGGCGCGAAATAATCTTGCGCATGGCATCGGGCCGCCGCCCGGCCGGGCGTGCGCCCCCGCGGCGATGTTCCACGGTGGCGCGAGCGCCGGCCATCGCGGGCCGTTCCGGTTGCCTTGTCGGACGGTTTCGGATCATGGTGTGCGCGCCAGGCCCGGCGACCCGAAGGAGCGGCCGGCCTGGCCTGCGATCCGCGTCGTCCCGTCTCAGAAAGAGGTGTTCCCCATGAAGCGCGCACTCGTCATCGGTGGCGGATTTGCCGGCTGTGCCGCCGCCCACCAGCTCTCCCTGCTCGGGGGCTGGGACATCGATCTGGTGGAACGGGCGCCGTTCCTCGGTGGCGGGGTGAAGACCCACTGGCGCGGCGGTCACCCCTTCACCTTCGGTCCGAGGCACTTCCTGACCCCGTCGGAGGAGCTCTTCGACTACCTGAACGCCATCGTGCCGATGCGCAAGCTCGACCACGAGTTCATCACCTATGTGGAAAAGGACCGGAACTTCTACTCGTTCCCGATCCACGAGGACGACCTGCCGCGGATGCCGGAGCGCGAGGAGATCCACAAGGAGATCGCCGAGGCCCAGGAGATCCGCGGCTGGAACAACGCCCGGAACTTCGAGGAGTACTGGCGCGCCTCGATCGGCGACACGCTCTACCGCAAGATGGTCGACGGCTATTCCCGCAAGATGTGGCAGGTCGACAGCAACACCGAGCTCGACGATTTCGGCTGGTCGCCCAAGGGCGTTGCGATCAAGAGCGGCTCGCGCGAGGGATGGGACACCGCGATCAGCGCCTATCCGCTGGCCGCCGACGGCTACGACCGCTATTTCCAGGTCGCCACCGCCGGGGTGAACGTGAAGACCCGCACCGAGATAGAACGGTTCGATATCGAGAACAAGCGGGTGCAGATCGCCGGCGCGTGGCACGGCTACGACCTGATCGTCAGCACGATCGCCCCGGACACCCTGATGAACAACGCCTTCGGCGAGCTGCCCTTCGTCGGCCGCGACTTCATCACCATCATCCTGCCGGTCGAGCACGCGTTCCCGGACAAGACCTACTTCACCTACTACGCCGGCGACGAGCCCTATACCCGGATCGTCGAGTACAAAAAGTTCACCCAGCACAAGGCGCCGTCGACCCTGCTCGGCATCGAGATCCCGAGCTTCTCCAACCGGCTCTATCCGCTGCCGATCAAGAAGCACATCGCCCGGGCCTACCAGTATTTCGACGCGATGCCGGAGGGGGTGGTCTCCATGGGCCGGGCCGGCAGCTACAAGTATATCGACATCGACGACCTGATCCTGCAGGCTATGACCTTCGCCAAGGAGCTCGACGCCGGCGGCCTGTCGCACCCGGTGCCGATCTACGGGGCCGACCAGTCGGCGCCGAGCCTGCTGACCAAGACCATGGTGGACGAGGGCGTGGTCCCGGACGGCCGGGCGGACTGACCCGGGCCCGGAGCGCTATCCGGGGCGGCCGAGCCGCTCGGAGACGGCTCCGCCGCGCAGATCGACCCAGCCGCCGGTCTCCATGCTGGCATACAGGGCGTGCATCAGCCGCAGCGAGGTCATCGCCGCGTCGACATCGACCGGCGGCGGGCCGCCGGTCTCGATCGCCTCCAGCACATCGCGCAGCAGCGGCCCGTGACCCAGGCCGTAGCTGCTCGGCACGTCCTGGCTGTGACGCCGTTCCACATCGGTCTCCGACGGGTCCTGCTCGACGCAGAACCAGTCCTCCAGCCGGTTCAAGGCCGAGCCGCCGACCTTGACCCGGGCCTTCTCGCCGACGAGCTGGACCGAGGCCTCGAAGTCGCGGTCGCGGGCCGCGGTGGTGCCGACGATGGTGCCGACCGCGCCCGACTCGAACTCCACCACCGCGGCGGCGGTGTCCTCGGCCTCCAGCCGGTTCACCAGCGCCTTGCCGACCGCGCAGACCCGGGCGATCGGGCCGCCCAGCCATTGCAGCGCGTCCAGGTGGTGGATCGCCTGCTGTGCCAGCACCCCGCCGTCCATCCGCCAGGTGCCGTGCCAGCCGTCCTCATAATAGTCCTGATAGCGGCACCAGTGGACCCGAACCTCGGCGGCGATCAGCCGGCCGAAGGCGCCCGACTCGACCTTGTCGCGCACGAAGCGCATGGCCGGGTTGTAGCGGTTCTGCTTCACCACGGCCGCCATCAGCCCGGCCGCCTTCGCCGTGTCGCGGATCGCCTCGGCATCGTCCAGCCGGAGCGCCACGGGCTTTTCGATCAGCACGTTGCAGCCGCGCCCAAGCAGGGCGAGCGCGTCGCGGGCGTGGTTGCCCGACTCGGTGAGGATGCAGACCAGATCGGGATTCAGGGCGACCAGGGAGTCGAGATCCGTCACCGCCGCGCCGCCGGTGACCGAGACGAACCCCTCGGCCAGGTCACGCTGCCGATCGCAGGCCCCGACCACCTCCGCCCGATCCGCCAGTTCGCCGGCCAGAACCTCGCGATACCGGCTCGACACCCGGCCGCACCCCAGCACCGCCACCTTGAAACGTCTCTGCATGCACCTCGCCTCCCTCGCCGTCGGATATCTCCGGCGCGGCTGCAGGATTCGGGGATTCGGCCGCGCTGTCGATAGGCGTAGCTATCGGGACAGGGAGACCGCGCCGAACTTGGCCAGCCAGATCACCGTGCGGACCATTTGGGCGCGGCCCTGGGCCGGCACGGTCGCCGCCAGATCCGACAGCCGGACCCCGCCCGCGGCGAGCCGATCCTTCAGGGCATGACAGCCCTGGGCGTCCAGCACCAGGCCGGGGGTGAAATTGGTCATGCCGTTGGCCAGCAGCCGCGCGATCGTGTCGGGATCGCGGACCGGGGTGATGACGCTCTCGCCGTCGAACGGGTGCGAGGCGAAACCGGCGAACACCGTGGTCGGATCCTCCAGCACCGGGGCCGGCCCGCTCGGCGCCTGAACGGCCTCCGGGGCGCTGGCACGGATCTCCGCCAGTTCGGCCCACAGTTCCTGATAGCGCGGCACCACCGCCGACCAGTCATAGACCGTCCGGGCCCGCGCCTGGCCGGCCTCCCCCATCCGCCGGCGCATGTCGGGACTGACCGCCAGCCGCCAGATCGCCTGGGCCGCGGCGTCGACCTCCACCTCGGTCATCAGGCAGACCGTGCCGATGAACCGGTCGTAGGTCATCGCCCCCTCGGCGTAGCTCTTCGCCAGCCCGCCGCCGAACCCGCTAGGGATCATGCGGGTGGGGACCCGGAAGCCGACCTCCCGATCGGGCACGGTGTCCTTGTAGCCGTCCCAGTCGCTGACCACGCAGGGCAGACCGGCGGCCATCGCCTCGATCGGCGTGATGCCGAAGCTCTCCTGAATGTTGTCGGACAGGGACAGGAAGATGTCGGCCGCCGCCCAGCTCGCCCAGGAGTCCGGACCCGGGGTGCCGTCGAGGAAATGCACCGGCACGTCGGGACAGGCCTCCAGCGCCGACTCGCGGAAGGTTGGCCCCACATGTTTGTTGGCGAACTGTCCGGTCATCAGAAAATGCAGCTTCCGGCCGTCCTGTTTCAGGCGCTCCTGGGCCCGCTGCATCGCCACGTACATTGGATAGGGATGAGCCTTGGCGTGGAAGGCGAGGCGGCCGAGGAACAGCACGACGATGTCGTCCTCCCCCACCCCCAGCCGGGCCCGCAGCGTCCGCCGGGCTTCGGCATCGGCGCCATGGCGGGCATAGAACGCCGCGTCGAGACCGAGCGGAATCGTTTCCAGCCGGGCCGGCAGCCGAGGCCGCGTGCCATGGATCGAGGCCAGGCGCTCGGCATAGCGGTGATGCATGCCGTCGATCACGTCGCGTACCGCCCGGGACGTGCAGATCAGCGCGTCCCAGGGCTGCAGGGGGGCGGTCAGATAGGCGGCCAGCCCGGCCTGCACCTCCTTGCTGGAGATCGTGTGGGTGATGCCGCAGAGGGAATAGCTGCGGCTGCCGGCCGGCGCCCGCCGCTTGGCATATCCGGACAGCATCGGGTCGGCGCAGAACAGGGTCCCGATACGGCCAAGCCCGGCATGATCGCCGGTCAGTACCACATCCGCCCGGGCCGAGCCCTCGGTCCGGGCGGCGCCGTATTCCGCCACCGACTCCACGAACGGGGCGCGGAACGACGGGTCGGAGACCGCGCCGACGATCTCCTCGCAACCGCCGTGGCGCACGTAACCTTCCAGGAAACTGGCGCTGGCCACGTGGCGTCCCTTCAGCTCGTTGCGCTTAATCTGAAAGGAGTCGGGATGATACAGCAGCGCCGCGTTGGTCCTGGTCACGTCTGAAGTCCTATTGTTGCCCGGCGATGTATGACGCGGCGGCATCGAAGGCGTCCATGATGTTGTTCACGGAATCGGGCTTCCAGACGAACCGCCGGGCCGGCGTGGCGCCGGGAAAACTCCCGTGCGGCGCCACGCCCAGAAGCTCCGCCATCCGCTCGAGGCCGCCGCCCTGCCGGGTGACGGCCTCGGGCAGCTTCTCCACCGGCAGGAAGCAGACCGAACTGGTGGTCCCCATGAAGTAGCTGATGAAGGCGGGCCCGCCGTTATCGGCCAGGTTCAGGATGCACTGGCGATACAGGGCGACCCGCAGTTCCAGGTCGATCGCCCCCATCGGGTAGGACGGCACGTCGCCGAAGGCACCGATATCCAGCCCCGCCGTCACCAGG
Organism: Candidatus Endolissoclinum sp.; assembly: GCA_965228445.1. Taxonomy (GTDB): domain Bacteria; phylum Pseudomonadota; class Alphaproteobacteria; order Thalassobaculales; family Thalassobaculaceae; genus Thalassobaculum. Next base: position 2,750,804 of record OZ245813.1, read on the forward strand.
TCGGTATCCGGCAGGATGATCGGATCGAAGCCGCGCGCCCGGATCCGGGCGGCCGCGTCCAGCCAGGCCGACAGGTTGGAGTTGCGGGCGGTCTCGATCGTCGAACTGCGCAGGGTCAGCGACACCGGCCGTCCGCGAGGGGCATGACGCGCGAGCCAGGACCGCACCTTGCGCCCGGCTGCCTCGCCCGGGGCGAAGGTGTCGAGCTCCTCCGGCGTGGGGTTCTGCCAGAACAGGTCGACCAGCATGAATGGAATGCGCGGATCGCTCTGGCTGTAGTTCGGGGGAAAGAGCTGGCTGGGATGGATCGCCCGCAGCATCTGGACGAAATCCTCCCGCCGCTCGTAGACGGACACCCCGAGGCAGCGCCGGGCGATATGGGCATGGGCGGCCATGATGTGGCGCAGGCGCCAGGTCTTCTCGGCCGGGTCCAGGCTCTTGTCCTTGGGCGTCAGATCCCGGAACCGCCCGTCCGGCCCGGCAACGAAGATCACATGGAACCCGGCGGCGCCCGCCCGCAGCGACCACATGTTGGCGAACACGAAGAAGTTCATGACGTCGAACGTCACCGGGCTGACCGCGAGGTCATAGATGGCGAACAGGGCGGGCGTGAAGGTCGGCCCCGGGCCCGGCTGGCCGGCGGGGTCGCTCGGCGGTGAACTCATGCCGGATTCATCCAGTCGCTCTCGTACACCTCGTTGCGTTCCAGCATCGGCTCGCCGAAGAAGCGGCCGTAGTCCGCCCGCGCCTGCTCGTAGAGGTCGCCGGACACCGTCCGCGCCCGCAGCGCGGCGAGGGTGAACAGCTTGCGCAGGTAGCGTCGCAGCGCCGGCTCCCGGTCGGGCCGGGCATCGATCTCGGCCAGGTGTTCCAGGCAGGTCACCGCGTAGTCGGCCATGCCGTTGCGCAGGGCGAACACGGCGAGCTTGGTGAGGCCGGCCGCGGCCGCTTCCCCGCCCCAGGCGGCGACCGTGTCGGGCCGGCGGGCGAACACCCCGTCGCAGCCGGTCAGGACGCCGTAATTGTCGTCGCCGACCAGATAGCTGACCGGCTGGCCCCGGCCGGCATAGTCGAAGCGCATCAGCCGGAACCGGTGGCCGTCGATCAGGTGCTCCAGGATCTGCGAGGCGGTCTGCCGCTCGAACGACTCGTCGAACTGGATCTCCACCCGCAGGGCCAGCACCCGCTCCAGGGTCCTTGCGGCCCCCTGCAGGACCGGCAGCTCCGCCCCCTCCACATCGACCTTCAGGAAATCGGCCGACTTGCCGGCGGCGGCGAACTCGCTGTCGAGCGTCGTGCTCGGTACCTCGACCGCGCCCTCCACCGTGCCCTCGTCGGGCCGAACCTGGCCGAACCAGATGCTCTGCGGGTTCGGCTTATGCGCGCCGACATAGCCGCGATGGGCGGTCAGCCACAGGGTCAGGGTCGTGTCCGTTACCGCGCCGAGGGCGCAGGGCCGGACCGTCACATCCTCCCGGGCGGCATATTTGGCGGCCAGGCGCGCTGCCTCGACCGGCTCGGGTTCGTACATGGTGTAGGCGAGCGGCGCCTCGAAGCCGCGCCAGGAGGGATGGATGCCGTAGCGCCCGCCCGCATCGGCGACGACGGTGGTCCACGGGTCGGCCGGCTGCATGCTCATGACAGGCGCTCGACCGTCGGGCGCCGGGGGTCGACCGACCATACCCTGCCCCGAAAGCCGTCCTCTTTCAGTTTCTGCGCGATCGTTGCCTCGTGGTGGTAGGCGCCGATGAAGATGTCGTCGAGCCCGGCCAGCAGCTCGGCGCTGCGCGGCCGGATCCGCACCGCCCCTCCTCGGCCATAGGCATAGCGGCCGATATTGTCCGGGTTGTCGTCGATGAATTCCTGCGGCGCCCGGTCCGCCGGGAACTGGCCGTAGAACGTCACCCCCTGGGAGGTCGCGGCATAGACCCCGGTGCGCTCCGGGTCGAACGGCAGGTCCGCCAGACGGGTCCGGTGCGCATCGCGCTGCACCGGAACGCGGTCGATCCTAGCGGCCGACCCGCTGTTCCCGGGGTGGGGCGCCGCGCCGTCCCGCACGGCCAGCACGCCGATATCGTGACCGTCCATGATCCCATGGGTCGCCACCACGCGCAGCCCGGCCTCCGCCAGCAGGCGTTCGCGCGCCGCCGCGTCCAGGTAGTGCAGATGCTGGACGTGGACATCCATGTAGGCGCCGGTCTCGGCGATGTATTCAAGCGTCGGCACCTCGACATACACGAAGCCGCCGGGGGCGACCGCCGCCCCCAGGGCGCGGACGAAGGGGCGGACATCCGCGATGTGTTCGACCACCTGGCGGCAGATGACGCCGTCGAAGGTCTCGTCCAGGGTGTCCGGGCCGAAGAAGGCGTTGATCAGCCGGATCTTGCCCTCGGCCCCGGCCATCAGCTCCGGCAATGCCTCGTTCGGCTCCACCACCGTCACGTCGCTGCCGATCCCGGCGAGCAGCATGGCCAGCGACCCGGTGCCGCCGCCCACCTCCAGGATGCGCCGACCCACCAGCCGCTCGCGTCCCAGCACGTCGATCAGCGCGTCGTAGCGTTTCGTCATGGCGGCGGATACCGGCCGGTTCGTCAGCGCCTGGCGCCGGTAGATCTCCGCGATGGTCTCCGCCGGCAGGTCGCTGTGGAAGACGTGACCGCAGGCCCGGCACTGGCGCAGGTCGATCGCCGCGAAGCGGGTCGTCAGCGCCGGATCGGCCACGACCCAGAACAGCTGCGCCTCGCACGAATAGACGACCGGCGCGCCTTCCGCCTCGCAAATGGGGCAAATATCCGCCATCCTGGCGCCTCTCCAAGGGACACACGCGTCAATGCTGTAAGATGATCAGTGTGATCGAACAAGGACGCGATGACCAAGAAGATTGAAGCGGCAGGGTTCGCGGGGGCCGTCGCCGTCACCGGTGCTGCGGGGTTCCTCGGCGGCGTGATCGCCCGGCTGCTGGCGGCCTCGGGCGTCCGCGTTCACGGCATTGTCCGCAACCCGATTCCCGACGCGAACGGCGTCACCTTCCACGCCTGGGACCCGACCCGGGATGCCGGACCGCCGGCACCGGGGCTCGAGGTCGATGCGGTGATCGACTGTGCCGCCGCCCTGCCCGCGCGGGTGACCGACGCGGAGGCGATGAGGCGGATCAATGCGGCACTGGTCGGCGGCGCTCTCGACCTTGCCCGGCGACGCGGCGGAAGGCTGATCTACATGTCGTCCCAGTCGGTCTACGGCCGGCCCATGGGGCCGCGGATCGACGCCGACACCCCGCTGGCGCCCGTCATCCCCTACGGCGAGGCGAAGCGGGACGCCGAAGCCGCCGTCGCCGCCGAGGTCGCGGCCGGACGGCTGGCCGGAGCCGCCGTCCTGCGCCTGCCGGCCGTCGTCGGCGCCGGCGCCCATGACAACTTCCCCGCCGGCACCGCCGGCAAGCTGCAACGCGGCGAGACGGTCACGGTGTTCAACCCCGACGGCCCCTACAACGCGGTGGTGGATGCTGAGGATCTGGCCGAGCTCGCGATCCGCCTGGCCGCCGCCCAGGAGGGCCTGGTAGTGGCCTCGCCGGCGAGCGATCCGCCGACCACCGTGCGGTCGGCGGTCGAGGCGATCGCGGCTGGCCTCGGCTGCGCCGCCTCCCTAAGCTTCGAGACGGCCCCTCACGGGTCCCCCCTGATCGATCCAGGACCGGCCTTCGCGCTCGGCCTGACCCCACGATCCACCGAGAACGTGCTATTCCGATTCGGGAGGGCGCTCGCGGGCAGCGCAGGACAGTAGAATGAAGGAGACGACGATGACCGGCAGCACGCAGGCCGTCGACAACAAGTTCCCCGGCAAGGACCTGAGCCGGGACGACATCGAGAACAAGATCCCGCTGGTCGCCAAGAAGAGCCCGGACCACCGCACGATCTTCACCGCCGGCGGCGTCGAGTTCGGCGGCGCGCTGGTGCCGGTGCTCGCCGGACCGAACACGGTGGAGAACGAGGAACTGATCGTGAAGACCGCGATCGGCGTGAAGAAGGCCGGCGCCCACATGCTGCGCGGCGGCGCGTTCAAGCCGCTGACCTTCCCGTACCGCTCGCCGAAATTCTTCGAGCCGCGCGAGGACGGCCTGAAATGGCTGCAGATCGCCAAGCAGGAGACCGGCCTGCCGATCGTCACCGAGGTGATGGAGATCTCCAAGATCGACGTGGTCGCCGCCAATTGCGACATGCTGCAGATCGGCACCCGCAACATGCAGAACTATCCGCTGCTGACCGAGGTCGGAAAGACCGGCATGCCGGTGATGCTGAAGCGCGGCTACGGTGCCAGCCTGCGCGACTGGCTGATGGCGGCGGAGTATATCGCGCTGGAGCACGACCGGCTCGGCCAGGAGGCGAAGATCGTGCTGTGCGAGCGCGGCGTGGTCGCGAACCACACCCACCGGGAGACCTCGCGCTTCCTGCTCGACCTCCAGGTCGTTCCCGCCGCCCAGGAGGTCACCCATCTGCCGGTGATGAGCGATCCCTCCCACGCCACGTTCTGGCAGCCCTGGGTGAAGTCGATGATGCTGGCCTCGATCGCCGCCGGCGCCGACGCTCTGATGCTCGAGGTGCATCCCGATCCGAAGAACGCCGCCGTCGACCCGCTGCAGTGTTCCAGCCTGGAGCAGTTCGACGACATCATGCAGGCCTGCCGCCCGGTGGCGCAGGCCATCGGCCGCACCGTCGACGCCTAGGACCCGGCCATGACGTTCACCGCGCCGATCGACAACCGGATCGACATCGCCACCGCACGCTACGCCGCCATTCTGGGTGCCACCCCGTCAAAGGGCGCGCGCTCGCCGCTGCTGTGGAACGCGGCGTTCAGGGCGGCCGGGATCGACGCGGTGATGCATCCGATGGATACCCGACCGGAGAAGCTCGGCGCGGTCGTCGCCGTCCTGAAATCCGACCCGCGCTTCGTCGGCGGCGCCGTCGCCGTGCCGCACAAGCAGGCTGTCGGCGCCTTCCTCGACCGGCTGGAGCCCGAGGCGGCGCGGATCGGCGCGGTCAACGCGATCTATCGGGACGGCGACTCCCTGGTCGGCGCCAATACCGACGGGGCCGGCGCGCTGTCCCAGATCGAGATCCTGGTCGGCGGCGCGGCGGTGCTGAAGACCCGACGGGCGACGCTGATCGGGCTGGGCGGGGCCGGACTGGCGGTGGCCGCCTATCTCGCCGGCCGCACCGCCTCGCTCACCCTGGCGAACCGGACCCGGGCGACCGCCGATGCGGCGTCGCAGAAACTCGGCGCCATCGCCGTCGACTATCCGCTGTCGCCGGAGGTGCTGGAGGCGACCGACCTGCTGATCAACGCCACCACCATCGGCCATCCCGACGGGCCGGAGGGATCGCCGGTGGCCGACGCCCTGCTGGCAGCACTGCCGGACGATGCCGCGGTCTATGACGTGATCTACCACCCCAGCCCGACCCCGCTGCTGGCCGCGGCGCAGGCCCGGGGCCTCGCCACCTGCGACGGATTGGGGATGAACCTCGACCAAGCGGTCATCGCGTTCGACAAGGCCCTGCCCGGTGCGCTGCCGATGGACCGGATCCGCGCGGCGATGCGGGAAGGCTCGGCATGACCGACGCCCTCCCCGACGCCCGGCCCGACACCACCGGCGACAACGACCGGGTCATCGCGCTGATCCCGGCGCGCGGCGGCTCGAAGGGCCTGCCGAGCAAGAACATCAAGCCGCTGGCCGGCAGGCCGCTGATCGCCCATTCGGTTCGGCACGCGATCGAGAGCGGGGTCTGCGACCGGGTGCTGGTCACGACGGATGACGAGGCGATCCGCGCCGCCGCCGAGGAGGCCGGGGCCTGGACCCCGTTCCTGCGCGATCCCGGCCTGGCGGAGGACCTGACGCCGACCGAGCCGGTGCTGACCGATGCGCTCGCGCGGGCCGAGGCGCTGGACGGCGCGTTCGGGATCGTGGTGTTCCTGCAGCCGACCGACATCTTCCGCCGGCCCACCTGGATCGCCCAGGCGGTGGAGACGCTGAAACGGAACCGGTCCCTGGATTCCTGCTTCGTCGCCAACAAGACCCACAAGAACTTCTGGACCCAGCAGCCGGACGGCTCCTGGGCGCGGGTCTATGACTGGATGGGCGTCTATGGCCCGCGCCAAACCCGCACGCCGCTGTATCGCGAGGATACCGGCCTCGCCTCGGCCCTGCGGGCCGCCCTGATCCGCGCCGGACGGCGCACCGGCGATCATGCCGAGATCATCCCCATCAACAGCACCGCCGCCGGCATCGACATCCACGACCCGTTCGACTTCTACCTGGCGGAGAAGGCGCTGGAGTGGTTCGAGACCCACGAGATGGAGTGACCGGGCCTCACGCTTCGGCGGTGGCCAGACCTTCCGCCGATACCGAGTAGCCGAGCGAGGCCATCATCTTTCCGGCCTTGGCCTCGGCGATGGCGATCTCTTCCTCGCTCAGCTCGTCGCGCCAGCCCTCGACCTCGCCGCGGCGGTAATGGGAGGCGGCGTCGACCTCGCCCTGACGGCGGCCGCCGGACAGGCGCTCGAAACTGGACGCTTCGGTGGCGGCGGTCACGTCGGCCGGATCGTCGGAGACACCGATGAAGCGGAAGAGATCCGCGGCCCGATTTTGCGTGTCCGCATGCAGGTCCTCGTAGCGGATCTCGCGATAGGGTTTGCCCTCCGCCACGCCGCGCACCGTCTGAAGTCGCGCGGCCCAGTCCTTGGCATAGGACGCCACGTATTGCGGTCGGGTCAGCTCCGCCGGCAGCCGGGCACGGAACCGGGCGAAGCCGGACACCGCGCCGTCCCGGGGATCGCGGATGATATGGATGATCCTGGCCTCCGGAAACACCCGCCAGACCCGCTCGGCATGGTACAGGTTGTCCGGGTTCTTCTCGCCGACCGCCCGCAGCCGGCCGAGATCGGTGCCCCCGAGATTGGCCGCCGCCAGGGAGGCGAAGGCCATCCGCAGGACCGGCAGAATCTGCTCGATCTGCGGACCGACCACCCCCGGCGCCCACGTCCGCTCCGGGTTCGCGCGCGACTTGGTGAACTTCCAGAGCACGTTGTAGAGCTGCGGCACCATGTCGTTCATGAAATGCGACTCGCCGAGGCAGAGCAGCTCGGGATGGGCGTTCAGCATCTGCTGCAGCCAGGTGGTGCCGGACCGCGGCAGCCCCGCCACGAAGAAGGTGGGAAGCGCGTACAGGCGCTGAATGACGGCCTCGGCTTCGTCGACCATCCTGCGGATCCCTTTGATGCAAACCGGATCCAGTCCCTAGCACAGGCCAACCGACGCGCCTACTGCACTCCCTTGTCAGCGGCGGGATGCGGGACCAGACTCAGAGGCAGGGCGGATCGCTGAGCCGGATATGTACATCCCATGACCGTGAGATACCTGTTGCCGCTCCTGGCCCTGCTGGCAGCGGCGCCCGCCGACCCGCCTCCGGCCGCGGCCCGGGACGGGCGGGTGACCGTGGCGCCGGACGCCCATCCCTGGGCCTCCATCGGCAGGCTGAACGTCGCCGGCTACCGTATCCGCCGGCACTGCACCGGCACGCTGGTCGCGCCCGATCTGGTGCTCACCGCCCATCACTGTCTCAACCCGATCGGCGACGGCGACTGGGTCGATCCCGGCAAGGTCCACTTCCTCGCCGGATACGCCCGGGGCGAGTTCATGGCGCACCGCACGGCCGCAGGGTTCATCCCGCTCGGCCCGGACTCGGCGCTGGTGCGGCTGTCGGCGCCGATCGACCTGCCGGCCATCCCGATCTACGACGGCCCGCTGCCGGCCTCCGGTGCCGCCCTGGCCCAGGCCGGCTACAGCGGCGACCGCGGCCACGTACTGACGGTCGATCCCGCCTGCTCGTTCCTCGGCACCCGCTCCGGTGGACAATGGCGGCACGACTGCGAGGCGGTGTCCGGCGATTCCGGATCGCCGCTGCTGATCGACCGGCCGGGCGGGCTCAGCATCGCCGCCATCCATGTCGGCCGGATCGACGGAACCGGCGATGCCGAACCGGTGAGCGCGGCGCAGATCGCGGCCGCCCGATAGACACCGGCCGAGGCCCGAACGATCGCTTCAGCCTCTTGATATCGCCCGATCCCACGACCATCTTTATCGACAACCGATGCCGCAAGGATCGGTGCCTCTGGATCGCGCGACCGCGGGTCCATGGGCTCCAGCCGGGCCTGTTGCCCGGACCGGATGTCTCGCTCGCTTGAGGGGATTGCCGATGGCACGCATATCCATGTTCAACTCTCCGCTCCTGCTCGGATTCGATCATTTCGAACGGGCGCTGGACCGGGTCCAGAAGGCCCAGTCGGACGGATACCCACCGTACAACATCGAACAGACGTCGGATTCCGGCCTGCGCATCACGCTCGCGGTCGCCGGGTTCACGATGGACGATCTCGAAATCCACCTGGAAAACAACCAGCTCATCGTCCGCGGCCGCCAGGCCGAGGAGGACGGCAAGGTCTATCTGCACCGCGGCATCGCCGCCCGGCAGTTCCAGCGCACCTTCGTCCTCGCCGAGGGGATTCTCGTCGACTCCGCCGAACTCGACAACGGCCTGCTGCACATCGATTTGCAGCGCCCGCTGCCGGAAACCACGGTGAAGACGATCCCGATCAAGGGGGCCCGCCGCAAGGCCGACGCCATCGACGTCGATGCGGAACCGGTGGAAGCAGGAGAGTAGAGATGTCAGACAGCAGCAATCAGTCCGGCCGCCAGTACCTGGCGGCGATGACGCCGCAGGCCCTGGGTGCGTTGGGCCTGAACCAGGTCGCCTTCATCAAGCCGGTGAAGGAGGAGGGCGAGGAGCACTACGTCGTCCATGCCGCCGACGGCATGGCGGTGCGCCTGTTCCCGACCCGCGAGATGGCCGAGCTGGCGATCCGTCAGAGCGACCTGGAGGCGGTCAGCCTGCACTGACCCGGACCTCCAGCTAATCGCCCGCCGCCTGAGGTCAGGCGGCGTGGCTGGCCGCGGCGGCGCTGAACAGCGCGTAGATCGCGTCGGTGCTCTCGCAGCCGCGCAGCTTGGTGCAGACCGTGCGGTCGCGCAGCAGACGGGAGACGCGGGCGAGCGCCTTGAGATGATCGGCGCCCGCCGCCTCCGGTGCCAGAAGCAGGACGACGAGATCCACCGGCTCGTCGTCGATCGAGTCGAATTCCACCGGCTTGTCGAGCCGGGCGAACACGGCATAGAGCCGGTCGAGTTTGGGCAGCTTGCCGTGGGGGATGGCGATGCCGTGGCCGACCCCCGTCGTCCCAAGCCGCTCGCGCTCCAACAGCACGTCGAAGATCTCCCGGGCCTCGACCCCGGTCAGCGTGGACGCCTTGCGCGCCAGCTCCTGGAGGAGCTGTTTCTTGCTGGTGACCCGCAGACTCGGAATGATGCCGTCCGTCGAGATCAGGTCCGTGATGTCCATGCTCGTGCTCGCTCTTTTGGCCGTCCAGCCTGACAGGCGGACGAAGTCGGAATCGTGCTCGAATTGACCTGCTTCGGACGCGTCCGTGATTAAGGAACGCGTTTAGTCCGCGCCGGATGCCCCGGCAGGATCCACCCACCCGACATTCCCGTCGGAGCGGCGGTAGATCATGTTAATGCCCCCGTGCCCCCGGTTGCGGAACATGAGTGCGGGCGCCCCGGACAGGTCAAGACGCATCACCGCCTCTCCCACCGTCAGGGTGTCCACCGCCGTCTCCATCTCCGCGACGACGACCGGATTCCAGCCGTCGGGCTCCTGCGCCTCGTCCCCCTCGGACTCGGTCTCGGCGGCGAGGATATACTGTTGCGCGGAAATTGCATCCTGCGCGTGACCGCGATGGTGATCCCGCAAGCGCCGCTTGTAGCGTCGCAGCCGCTTGCCCATGCGCTCTGCCGCGGCATCGAAAGCCGTATGCGCGTCGGAGGCCTTGCCTTCGCTCTGGACGGTGATGCCCTTGCCCACATGCACGACGATATCGGCCACGAACTGGCTGGCCGCCTTCGTCATGGTCACCGTGGACTCGATCGGATCGGAGAAGTACTTCGTCGCGATCTCGCCGATCTCGGTTTCGATCCGCTCGCGCAGCGCATCACCGATGTCGAGTTGCTTGCCTTGGACAGAAATCTGCATGGTCATATCCAATCTTGCGTCCGCCCTTCGCATCAGGTGGGTACGGACACCGGGTTTCGCACGAGCCAAAAGAGCTCCGCAGCGCGATTTTATCGCCGCGCCGGCGCCACCCGTTCCGGTCCCATCTGAGCGAAGCGCCGGAACCTAAGTGTAGCGCGTTTCAAGGTCAACAATCGAGTCATGCGGAGGCTCTCCCCCTATCGACGCCCCGCCATGACGGCCTGTCCGGCCTTCTCGCGGCGGCGTTGCACGCTTGACGGAATACGCATCGCTTCCCGGTACTTAGCGACGGTCCTTCGGGCGATATCCACACCATCTGCCCGCAACAGTTCGACGATCCGGTCGTCGGAGAGGATGGCGTTGGCGGGCTCGCCCTCGATCAGTCCCTTGATCCGGTGCCGCACCGCTTCGGCCGAATGGGCCTCGCCGCCGGCCGCCGAGGCGATCGCGGAGGTAAAGAAGTACTTCAGCTCGAAGATGCCGCGCGGGGTGGCCGCGAACTTGTTGCTGGTCACCCGGCTGACCGTGCTTTCGTGCATGCCGATGGCATCGGCGATGTCGCGCAGGACCAGCGGCCGCAGATACTGGATGCCGTGCTCGAAGAAGGCGTCCTGCTGGCGGACGATCTCGGTGGAGACCTTCAGGATGGTCGTCGCCCTCTGGTGCAGCGAGCGGGTCAGCCAGTTCGCCGACTGCAGGCATTCCGACAGGTATTCCTTGGCCTTGCGGTCCTTCGCCGCGACCTTGGACACCTCGGCATAATAGGCGTTGTTCACCAGCACCCGGGGCAGGGTGTCGCTGTTGAGCTCGACCAGCCACTTGCCGTCGGCCCCGCGCCGGATCAGCACGTCGGGCACCACCGGCTGGTCGAGCGGCCGGTCGAACGCCTCGCCCGGCTTCGGGTTCAGCGCCCGGATCTCGCCGATCATCTCGGCCAGATCCTCGTCGTCGACGCCGCAGACCTTCTTCAGCGCCGCGACCTCGCGGCGGGCGAGCATGTCGAGATTGTCGAGCAGCGCCTGCATGCAGGGATCGAGGCGGTTGCGGTCGGCAAGCTGCAGCGCCAGGCATTCCTTCAGGTCGCGCGCCAGCACGCCGGCGGGGTCCAGGCCCTGGGTCCGCTTCAGTACCTTCTCGATCTCCTCCGGGCCGGTTCCGAGCTGCTCGGCCAGCGCCTCGATATCGCCGGAGAGATAGCCGGCGGCATCGACCATATCGATCAGATGGGCGGCGATCAGCCGGTCGCGGGGAACGTCGAACTCGATCGACATCTGGTCGAGCAGGTGGTCGCGCAGGGTCTTCGACTCCGCCACCATCTGTTCCAGGCCGAAATCGTCGTCGCCGACGATGCCGCCGCCGCCCCCGCCGGCCGTGCTCCAGCTCGACAGGTCGCCGGAGCCGATGGCGGCCACGCCGTCGGTCTCGTCGATACCGGCGCTGCCCCAATTGTTGTCGTAGTCGATGTCGTTGGGGTCGTCGCCGGTCGCCGGAATGGCGTCGGTCGTGGTCCGGTCGACGGTGTCGCGGCCGCCGTCATCGGCCGCATCGCCGAAGCCGTCACCCTCGCTCGGAGCCGCCGGCGCCTCGCCGTCATGGCGCAGCAGGTTGTCGGCGGCCGCCGCCTCCAGGGCCGCCGGGCCGTCGCCGTCGTCGCGGTCGAGCAGCGGGTTCTGCGCCAGCTCGCCCTCGACGTATTCCGCCAATTCCATGTTGTTCAGCTGCAGCAGCTTGATGGCCTGCTGGAGCTGCGGCGTCAGGACAAGGGACTGTCCCTGGCGGAGGTCTAGGCGTTGCGACAGAGCCATGGTCGGACGTCGTCAGAGACTGAAACGTTCCCCGAGGTAGAAGCGCCGGACATCGTGGTTTCCGACGATGTCGTCCGGCGATCCTTCCATCAGGACCATGCCATCATGGAGGATGTAGGCGCGATCGACGATCTCCAACGTCTCGCGGACGTTGTGATCGGTGATCAGCACGCCCAATCCGCGGTCGGTGAGGTGCGAAATCAGGTCGCGGATCTCGCCGACGGCAATCGGATCGATGCCGGCCAGCGGCTCGTCCAGCAGGATGAACTGCGGGCTGGAGGCGAGCGCCCGGGCGATCTCGACGCGGCGCCGCTCGCCGCCCGACAGGGCCAGGGCCGGCGTGCGCCGCAGATGGCTGATGGAGAACTCCGCCAGCAGATCCTCGAGCATCACCTCGCGCCGGCTCGGGTTGGACTCCACCACCTCCAGCACGGCGGAGATGTTCTGCTCGACGCTGAGCCCGCGGAAGATCGAGGCCTCCTGCGGCAGATAGCCGATGCCGAGGCGGGCGCGGCGATACATGGGCAGATCGGTGATGTCCTGGCCGTCCAGGCTCACGGTTCCGGCGTCGGTCGCGATCAGGCCGGTGATGATGTAGAAGCAGGTGGTCTTGCCGGCGCCGTTCGGCCCCAGCAGGCCAACCGCCTCGCCCGGACGGACATAGACGGAAACGTCCCGCAGAACCGGCCGCTTCTTGAACCGCTTGCCGATGTTGTGGGCGGCCAGCCCCCGGCGCGTGGTGTTCTCGTGCACCAGACGCGGTGTCGCGTCATCGGTGCGTGTCGGTCGAACCCCGTCGTTCGGTGCCATCCGTTCTCTCGTCCCCTGCCGGCACTGCCTGCCGGACTCCAGTTACGCCCCCACCGGCGAAGTCTAGCACGGTGACAGGACGAGCGGCGGTTTTCCGCACCGCTTCAGTTGTTCTCCCTCTCCGGCGTGAACAGGCCCTTCACCCGACCGCCGGATTTCGACCCGGGCAGCATGCGGCTGACTCCGGTCTTCAGATTCACTTCCGCGCGCTCGCCGTTGAGCTGGTTCTCGCCCCGGGTCACGCGCACGTCGCCTTCCAGGGTGGCGACCTCCCGCAGCACATCGTAGACGCCTTCGTCGCCATGCACGACCTCTTCGGGCGTCGTGATCACGACATTGCCCAGGGCGTCCACCTGCTCGATCCGGTTCTCGCCGTTCGGCCCGTCGCCGAAATGGGCGGTCAGCACGTCGGCGTCGATGCGCTGGCCTTCGCGCCAGGCCGAGGCGTCGCCCCGGGCCACGGCCAGACGGCGGGCCTCCCAGTATTCCAGGCTGTCGCGGGCGGTGATGGTGTCGATGCCGCTCTTGAAGCTCAGGCCGTTGCCGGTCAGGACGATCACCTGCTGGTCGATGTCGTAGACCGCGCGATCGCCCACGGCCCGGTCCTGGGTGGACAGGATCTCCACATTGCCCAGCGCCTCCAGGCGATAGACCTCGCTGCCGCCGGTATCCTTGGCCCGGTAGGCGGCGGTCAGGGTATCGGCGCTGACCGTGAGGGTGCCGCGCACCGCCTTGGCGTTGCCGCGGGCGATGTAGAGCTTGTCGTCGCGCACCCACTCGATGCCGTCATCGGCCTCGATGGTGACCGGGTCATCGCCCTCCTGCTGCAGAAGCTGGGCCTGGACGGGGACCGCGCCGCCGCCGAAGCCGAGGACCAGAACCGTCGCAAGCACTGCGGCCAGGCGCGCCATCATCGCAAAACCATCACTCAACTGTCGTCACTCGCTGGAGCCGGTGCTGTACAGGACGGCCCGCGCCTTTCCGGTGAAGATGATTCGCGCCCCGCGGTCCAGGCTCTGCATGCCTTCGCCCTGGATCGTGCCCCCAGGACTCTGACCCTGGGTCGGCACTTCGCTGAACACATTGCCCGGGCCCATGTCGATCATCGCCTCCTCGGTCACGAGCTGATGGCCCGCGTCGTGAAACAGCGCGACGCCGCCGGTCAGGTTGACGACGGAGGCGTCCTTGAACCAAACGCCCTCCTCGGAATTCAGGGAGACCCAGGTGCCGTCCTTGTTCACCATGTCGGCCTGGGGGTGGTCGAGCTCCACCGCCTGTCCGGTATCGCCGATCTGGGTGGCCGCGCGGGCGACGATCTCGAACGGCTGGTCGTTTTCGTCCAGACCGACGAATCGCGGATTGGCCATGCGCAGGGTGTCCACGTCCTCCAGGGTCACCGGCGCCTGATCGACGGGAATGTCGGCGGTGTTGCGGCCGATCTGGGGCCAGATCAGCACCAGGGCCACCAGCGTTATCGCCAGCGCCGGCAGCAGCATCTTCATCGCCGCGACGAGGCGGCTGGCGCGGGCGACCGGGCGAAGACGCCCTGCCGCCGGGCTGTGCTGGCTGGAGTGTTGAGCGACTGCCACTACCGGTCCTGTTCCGCGACTCTTCTCTTCTCTCGAGTTTTATAACGCGCAGACGGAACGAGGCATAGGCAAAGGCCTCCGAAGTCAGACGCTTCGGGCCACCGCAGGCGTCACCGCCGCGGATCAGTGGGCGAAGATGTCCTCTTCGCCGTACCCGATGAGGTCGAGATGGGCACGGGTGGCCAGGAAGTCAAAGGCGGCCTGCGCCATCTCCGTGCGGCCCTCGCGCGCCAGCATCTCGTCGAGCCGGGCCTTGAGCTGGTGCAGGTGCAGGACGTCGGAGGCGGCATAGGCCACCTGTTCCGGCGTCAGCTCCGCGGCCCCCCAGTCGGAGGACTGCTGCTGCTTGGAGACTTCCACCCCGATCAGCTCGCGGCAGAGATCCTTCAGCCCGTGGCGGTCGGTATAGGTGCGCACAAGCTTGGAGGCGATCTTGGTGCAGTAGACCGGGGTGGTCACCACGCCGAGATAGGCCTGCATCACCGCCACGTCGAACCGGGCGTAATGGAACAGCTTGAGGACGGAGGGGTCGGTCAGCAGCCGGCACAGGTTCGGCGCGTCGTAGACGCCCTTGGCGAACTGCACCAGATGGGCGTCACCGTCCCCGCTGGAGAGCTGGACGACGCAGAGCCGGTCGCGCTCGGGGCGCAGGCCCATGGTCTCGCTGTCGATGGCGACGACCTTGCCAAGGTCCAGTCCGTCGGGGAGATCGCCCTGGTGCACGGTCGCGGTCATGATGGGGATCCCGGATCGGCAAGTCGGACGAGAGGAGATGGTGCCCAGGAGAAGACTCGAACTTCCACGACCATACGGTCACTAGCACCTGAAGCTAGCGCGTCTACCAATTCCGCCACCTGGGCAAGGTGCGGACGGTCCGGTGAAGGACCGTTCGGAGGGCCGTGTTATAAGCGCCGCGCGAACAATGTCAAACGGGTTTTCGCACGCTTTTTTCGATGGGCCGCAAGAAGGGCCTGCGCGATCTGTCGCATGGCATTCGTTCTCCCCTCGGCAAGCCTGCTGTACTATAAGACCCCGGTAATTCCCGAGTGCAGGAGTGGAACGGCCATGCAAGGCAAGCTCGTCACCGTTTTCGGCGCCTCCGGCTTCATCGGCCGCAACATCGTGCGCGAACTGGCCAAGCGCGGGGCGCGGGTCAACGCGGTGTGCCGCGACGTGGAGAAGGCGAAGTTCCTGAAGCCGATGGGCGTGGTCGGACAGGTCACCCCGATGCGGGCCGACGTCACCGACGCGTCCGCCATCGCCCGCGCGGTCAACGGCGCCTCCATCGTCATCAATCTGGTCGGCATCCTGCACCAGTCGGGCCGCAACACCTTCGACGCGGTTCAGGGCACGGCACCGGGCCTGATCGCCAAGGCGGCGAAGGACGCCGGGGCCGAGGCCATGGTGCATGTCTCCGCGATCGGCGCCGATGCGAACTCCGCCTCGCAATACGCCCGCAGCAAGGCGGCGGGCGAGCAGGCCGTGCGCGCCGCCTTCCCCGAGGCGGTGATCCTGCGCCCGTCGGTGGTGTTCGGCGCCAATGACAGCTTCTTCAACAAGTTCGCCGCCCTGGCGCTGATCTCGCCGGTGCTGCCGCTGATCGGCGGCGGCGAGACCAAGTTCCAGCCGGTCTATGTCGACGACGTCGCCGACGCGGTCATCGCCGCGCTGGAGATCCCGGCCGCCAAGGCGCAGACCTACGAGCTGGGTGGGCCGGAGATCTACAGCTTCCGGGAGCTGATGGAGATGGTCCTTAAGGAAACCAACCGGAAGGCCAAGCTGGTGACGCTGCCGTTCTGGGCCGCGTCGATCAAGGCCACCTTCCTGGAGCTGCTGCCGAGCCCGATGCTGACCCGCGACCAGGTCGAGCTGCTGAAGTCGGACAACGTGGTCTCCGCCGGCGCGAAGACCCTGGACGACCTGGGCGTCAAGCCGACGCCGGTGGAAGTGATCGTGCCGACCTATCTCGACAAGTTCCGCCCCGGCGGCCGCTACAGCACCGGCCGCCAGCCGGCGTAAGGGGCCCCCAACGACCGCACCTTACGTGGCCCTGTGGCCCTTCGACACGCCCCCGCTGTCGCGGGGGCTGCTCAGGGTGAGGTCAAATCGTTGAACAAACTGCCGACCTCACCCTGAGCAGCGACCGAAGGGAGCGTGTCGAAGGGTCGAAGGGCCGGCCACCGAGCTGCGCGCCAGCCTTCGATCAGGCGACCACCAGTTCCTTCCAGTCGCCGGCCAGGGTCAACTTCGGCTCGGTCATCTCCTGGAGCTGCTCCAGGGTCAGGCCCGGCACCATCTCGCGCACCACGAGCCCGCCCTCCGTCACGTCGATCACCGCGATGTCGGTGAAGATCCGCTTCACCACGCCCGGCGCGGTCAGCGGCAGGGTGCAGGTGTTGACGATCTTCGGCTCGCCCTTCTTGGTGACGTGATCGGTCAGCACCCAGATCCCCTTGGCCCCGGCGGCGAGGTCCATGGCCCCGCCGACGCCTGGCGGGAAGCGCCGGTCGCCGGTGGTCCAGTTCGCCAGGTCGCCGTTGCCCGCCACCTGGAAGGCGCCGAGCAGCGCCAGGTCGAGATGGCCGCCGCGGATCATCGCGAAGGCGTCGCTGTGCACGAAGAACGAGCCGCCCGGCCGCAGCGTCACGTACTCCTTCGACGCGTTGATCAGGTCACGGTCGCGGTCCGCCTCGGCCGGACCCGGCCCGACGCCGAGGATGCCGTTCTCGCTGTGGAGCACGATCTCCTTGCCCTCGGGCATGACATTGGCGGCGAGCGTCGGGATGCCGATGCCGAGATTGACGTAGCTGCCATCGGGGATCATCTCCGCCGCGCGGCGGGCGATCTGCAGGCGGCTGAGCTTGACGAAGCCCTCGCCGGAGCCGGCGTTCTGGACGGCGGTGCTCATATGTCCCACTCCCGGTCGTTGTCGATATGGACCACCCGGTCGACGAAGATGCTCGGGGTGACGATGGTCTCCGGGTCCATCTCGCCTAGCGGCACGATCTCGCGCACCTGCACGACGGTCAGGTCGGCCGCCATGGCCATAACCGGCCCGAAGTTCCGCGCCGCCTTGCGGTAGGTCAGGTTGCCCCAGCGGTCGGCGCTGTGGGCCTGGACCAGGGCGAGGTCGGCGCGCAGCGGCAGTTCCAGCACGTAGTCGCGGCCGTCGAAATTGCGGACCTCCTTGCCTTCGGCCAGGTCGGTGCCGACACCGGTCGGGGTGTAGAACCCGGCGACGCCCGCACCGGCGGCCCGCATGCGCTCCGACAGGGTGCCCTGCGGCACCAGCTCCAGCTCGATCTCGCCGGCGGCATAGCGCGCATCGAACAGGTCGGAGCCCTTGGAGCGCGGATACGAGCAGATGATGCGGGTCACCCGGCCGCTGCCGATCAGGGCCGCGAGCCCTTCGGTGCCGGTGCCGGCATTGTTGGAGATGACCGTCAGGTCCTTGGCCCCGCTGTCGAGCACGCCGTGGATCAGGTCGTTCGGCACGCCGGCAAAGCCGAAACCGGAGATCATGATGGTGTCGCCGTCCTTCACGCCGGCGACGGCCGCGGCGACGTCTGGGACGATCTTGTCTATGGGCATGTGTCTTGGCGCTCCCCGGATCGGCTGATTCTTGTTACGCAATTGGTAAGCCGATGGGGCGGGCGGGTCCAGCCTGAACCCGGCCGCCGCTCAGCCGCGGTCGATCACCGGGACCGCCGGGGCGGCCTCGCCCTCCTCGCCGTCGAATAGAAACTCCGGCAGCTGGAAAGCGGTCAGGTTCTCCCAGTGATCGGCCACATCCTCGTGGAACAGGTCGCGGGCGATGCCGGCGGCCATCCGTGGCACGGCGTACTTCATGGCGTTGATGGAGGCGCCGGACGGCCCGAAGCTCATGGTCGCGCCGAAGGTGAAGAGCCGGATGTGCTTCAGCCAGGGTGCCGTGCCCGGCACCCGCTCCAGCAGTTCGTAGGCCGGTCCGAGATAGGGATAGCGGCCGAGGCGCGGGTTCTGCTCCTCCGGCGGCGGAGCGTAGCGGTCGGACCAGCGCGCCACGTGCTGCGCCACCCCGTCCAGTTCCGGCTTCAGCGCCAGATCCATGTCAAAGCCGGTGCCGACGATCAGGTAGTCGGCCTCCAGCTCGCCCGACGGCGTGGCGATGCGCACCGCATCGCCGGCCTCCTCGATCCGCTCCCAGGCGGCGCCGGTCCGCATCTCGAAAGTCTTGTGGCGGGCGACCCGCGCCCACGTCTCCTTCGGGAAGGCCTCGCGCATGGACAGCAGGTAGTTCATGAAACGCCAACGCCAGGCATCGTCCAGGCTGTGGAAGTGCCCCAGGAAGCCCGGGAAGCTGAGCCAGCGAAACGGCTGGATGCGCTGCAGTTCCGGCCGGCGGACGCAGAGCGTGACCGAGGCCGCCCCCGCCTCCAGCGCGGTCGCCGCGTTGTCGAAGGCCGAGGCGCCGGCCCCCAGCACCGCCACCCGCCTGCCGGCCAGGGCGGCGAAGTCGATCTCCTCGCAGGTATGGGACCAGAACCGCTTGTCGACACCCTCCATCACCGGCGGCGCCCACCAGCGTCCGGAGGACTCGATGCCGGTCGCCAGCACGATCTTGCGGGCGGTCACCCGCTCCTCCCGGCCGGTGGCGAGGTCGCGGAGGGTGGCGACCATATAGGGGTCGGCCGGTTCGATCCGCTCGACCCGCTTGCCGTTCTCGATGCTCAGGTCCAGCACCCGGCGCAGCCAGAGCAGGTAGGCAACCCAGTCGCCCTTGTCGATCTTGTTCAACGCCTCCCAGGCGGCGCTGCCGTGCTGGGCCTCGAACCAGGCCTGGAAGGTGAGCGACGGGATGTCGAGATCCGGCCCCGTGACCGCCTTGGGCGAACGCAGAGTCGCCATGCGGGCATAGGTATTCCACGGCCCTTCCAGGCCGGGCTCGGACTGGTCGACGACCCGGAAATTCACGATCCGCTGGCGGGTCAGGGCGTGGGCGATGGCGGTGCCGCCCTGGCCGCCGCCGACGACCATCACGTCAAGGATGCGGGTACCGTCGGATGTGTGATGCGGGGTGACCCAGCGGCCGGAGGGATAGGCGATCTTCGGCAGATCCTGCGCCACCCGCTGTTCCAGCGCCCGCAGGCCCAGGCCCGCCGTGTCGGTCACCGTCATCCGCCGCTCTCCCCCGTGCTGTCGCGAAAGTTCACTCCGTATGGTCGACCGCCGCCGAGATGGCACGTCGCCGCATCCAGATCACCGCGATCACCGCCAGGGCGATGGCGCAGCCAACGATCACCGGCGGCTGCAGCCCGACCACGTCGCCGGCCGCCCCCATGCCCAGCGCGCCGATCGCCGGTCCGCCGCGGAAGATGATGCCGTGCAGGCTCAGCACCCGCCCCACCATGTCCTTGGGCACCGCGAGCTGGACGATGGTCTGGGTGCCGACCCCGGCGGCGACCATCGAGGCACCGTAGAGGCCGAGCGCCGGCAGGGCGATCCACAGGCTGCCGGTCAGCACCACCGCCAGGACCGACAGGGCGACCACGATGGAGGCGACGAGCACGATCGGCACCAGCCCGCCCTCCTGCCGCCGCCCCGCCAGCATCCAGCCGCCGATGATGGCGCCGACCCCGGTCACCGAGGTCATCATCGCCAGGGTGTCGGCGCCGCCGCCGAAGACATGGTCGGCGAAGCCGGGCAGCAGCTCGGTCACCGCCCGCACCGAAATCGCGGTCACCAGGTGCAGCAGCAGGATCGGCCCCAGCCCGGGATCGTCGGCGGCGTAGCGCATGCCCTCCGCGATGTCGCCGAGCAGCCCGCGCCGCGCCCGCGGCACGCCGCCCTCCCGGCCGATGGACGGATTGCGCGCCCGGATCACCGTCAGGGAGGCCAGCAGACAGAGATAGCTCAGCCCGTTGACCATGAAGGCCCAACCGAGATCGGCCCACACGATCACCAGGCCGGCCACCGCCGGTCCGATGAAGCGGGCGGTGTTGAACACCATGGAGTTGATCGCGACCGCCGTGGTGATCCGCTCGCGCGGCACCAGTCTGGGGACCAGGGCGAGGCGCGAGGGCTGATTGAAGCCGATCACCGTGCCGTTCAGGAAGGTCATCAGCACAACCATCTCGACCGAGATGTGGCCGGTCAGGGTCAGGATGCCGAGCAGCACCGCCAGAACCATCGACAGCGCCTGGCAGACGAAGATCACCAGGGTGCGGTCGAGCCGGTCGGCCGCCACGCCGCCGACCAGCCCGATCAGCACCGAGGGGAACAGGTCGGCGAAGGCCACTGCTCCCAGCCAGGTCGCGGAATGGGTCAGCTCCCAGGTCAGCCAGCCCAGCGCCACCCGCTGCACCCACATGCCGATGAGCGACACGCCGTTGCCCAGCGTGTAGAGGCCGTAGTCGCGATGCGCCAGGGTGCGCAGAATGGGATGGTCGATCATGACGGAGCCCGGTCTCGCCGCCGGTTCGGGGGCCGGCGATGGCGTCGGAGGGGATGGCCCGCGATCTTAGCGCAGAATGGAACCGCTCTCGCACCGGCGCGTTCGGTCGCAGGGTGTCCGGCGCACACAGCGACTCTCATCCAGAGCGGGAGAGCGCAGATCATCTTACCGATTGAAACGTCATTCAGACTGTTTTATATTATTTCGTAAGGTGAAAATTGCCTTTCGATTACAATGAGGCAAACTGGAGATGGCCGCGGTGACCGACATGCTGATGGAGGATGAGGGCCCGGCTCCCATCGTTCGCGTGCCGGCTCCCCGCATGCCCCAGCCGGTCGCCCCGCCGCCCCTCGGCCAGATCGTCGACGTTCCTTACACCCTCTGGCTGGTCACCGTCGCGACCGCCCTGATGGCCGCGCTGTCGCTGATCCTGGTGCTGACGATCTACATGCTCGACAACGCGCTGACCCTGTCGGGCGGCGCGCCGATCTTCGCCCCCGGCGACTATCGAAACGTCCTCGAGCTGTCGGTGATCTTCGCCCTGCTGTCGATCGCCGCCCATTTCCTGCGGCTGCGCCTCGAAGCCTCGCGCCGGGCCGCGGTGATCATTCCCTTGCCCTTCCGCATCGCCATCGAGCCGCCGATGGGCGACCTCACCTCCCGGTTCGAGGCCTCGTGCAACGTGGCCATCGCCTTCGACCGCGAAGAGCCGATCCGGGTGCTGACCAGTCAGCCGGACGTGCTGAAGCGGGCGCTGGAGAACGCCTTCATCATCGCCGTGACCGACCCGGTCATCCGCTTCTCCAAGCAGAAGATGGAACAGACGCTGAAGATGGCGGCGGTCAGCGTGCTCGGGCAGGGCATTGCCTTCCTGGACATGACCGACGTGCGCCAGCGCCGCCTGCCGCCGCGCCCGCCTTCCGTCGACGCCACCAGCAAGGGCGAGGTCCGGTCGTCGCCGGCCTGCTGACGCTGTCCCCGACACCGGCCCCGACTAAGGCCCCGACAGCAGCCCGGCTACGACTCAGGCCGCCGACCGCACGTACCGGTCCAGGGCGGCGAACAGCGTGTCCACCTCCTCCAGCCGCGTGAACAGATACGGCGCCACCCGCACCCTGCCGCTGCGCAGGCTCACATGAACGTTCTCCGCCGCCAGCCGGTCCGCCAGATCGGGTGACGGGGGCTGCGGCAGGGTCAGGCCGATGAAGTGCGGCGAGCGGTGTTCCCTGGGCGGCACGCCCCAGCCCCTGGCCTCCGCCTCTCCGGCGATCCGCTCGACCACCGGCCGGATGCCCTCGGCGATCGCGCCCACGCCCCACTCGGCGATCTGCTCCATCGCGGCCACGGCCATCGGCACGTGGATCATGGCGTCGGCCGCCCCCTGGTCGAACTTCCGCGCCCCCGGCTGAAAGCGCCGGCCATAGCCGGGCGTCAGGGTCATCGGGCCGTCACCGACCCGGGCGGCGTGATTGTGCTCCACCGGCTCGCCATGCTGGCGCCGGGGCGCGACATAGAGATAGCCGCACTGGTCCGGCGACAGCAGCCACTTGTAGGCCGAGCAGGCGACGTAATCCGGGTCGATCCGGGCGATGTCCAGGGGCAGGACGCCGATCGACTGGGTCGCATCGATGAAGATCGCCGCCCCCTGGGCATGGGCCACGTCGGCGATCGGACCGAGATCGAGGGTGCCGCCATCCACCCAGTGGACGTTCGGCAGGGCGACCAGACCGGTCTCCGGCCCCAGGCGATCGAGAACGGCGCTGGTCCAGTCGCCGTCCGACGGCCACGGCACGACCGTCATCACCGCACCGCTGCGCTCCGCCAGAAGCTGCCAGGCGTAGAGGTTGGACGGGAACTGCGACTCCAGCACGACTACGCTCTGTCCCGGCTGCAGGACGATCGAGCGGGCGGCGACGGCGACGGCGTAGCTGGTGGCGGTGCTGAGCGCGATGTCCGCGCCCGAGGCGCCGATAAACCCGGCGAAGAGCGCCCGCGCCCGATCCATCTCCTGCGGCAGGACGAGACGCTCCGGCTCCCACGGCCGCGCCTTGCGGTCCACCGCCCGGCGTCCGGCATCGGCCGCCGCTTTCGGCGCGGGCCCCTGGGCGGCGCAGTTCATGTAGACGGTCTCGTCGCCGAGTTCGAACAGCGGACGGATGGTGCCGGGTGTCAGGGTCACGGTGTCGGCCTCCTCTGCGACGGGAGCCGACAGCCTACGCCTGCGATTCCGAGGCGTTAAGGCCTCTAGGAGTCCGAGCGCAGCTTCTTGGGCGGCACGCCTTCCAGGCGGGCTTCGTCCAGCTTCACGCCGTCCAGCACGGCCCCGGTCAGGTTGGCGCCGTTCAGGCGGGTCTCCTGCTTGCGGCCGATATTCTCGCCGTGGCTCGACAGCAGCGGGGCGGCGGTCAGGATCGCGTCGGTCAGGTCCGCCCGCGACAGGTTGGCGCCGGACAGGATCGCACCGGAGAGGTTGCAGCGCGCCAGGGAGGCGAGCGACAGGTCGGCGCCGGAGAGATCGGCGAGCACCAGCAGCGCGTCGGTCAGCAGCGCACGGTGCATGATCACCCCGCGCAGATCGGCGCCGGACAGGTTCAGCCCCCGCAGGTCGGCATCGGTCAGGTCGACCCCGTCGAGGGACGCGCGCGACCCGCGCTTGCCGTCGCTGCGCACCCAGCGGTCATGCTCCACCAGGGTGCGCTGCACCTCCGCGGCGACGATGTCGGCCGGCGGGGCGAGACGGGCGTTGGAGGTATCGACCTTGCTGAGGTCCACGTCGCGCAGACGGGCGCCGATCAGGTTCGCCCGGTCGATCGTCGCCCCGTCGAGCTGGGCGCCCGACAGGTCGGCTCCGGTGGCGAGCGAGTCGCTGAGGTCGGCCTCGCTGAGATCGGCGGCGACCAGATTGGCGTTGCGCAGGATCACGCCGGACATGGAGGCGCGGCGCAGGTTGGCCCGCTCCAGGTTGGCGCCGGTCAGGTCGGTCTGCGCCATGCGGGCCTGATCGAGCTTGGCGCCCTTCAGGTTGGCCCGGTGCATGCGCGCGCCGGCGAAATTCACCGTGGCCCCGGCGAAGGCCGCCCGGCTGTCGTTCTTGGAGGGTAGGCCGCTGGCGCCGCGCAGGGAGACGCCGCGCAGGTCGGCGCCCTCGAACACCGTCCCGACGAGCTGGGTGCCGGTCAGGTCGGCCTCCTCCAGCGTGGCGTCGCGGAACGACGCGCCGCAGAGATCGGCGCCGGCGAAGATCGCCCGGGTCAGGTTGCAGCCGACGAAGCGCACGCCCTGCAGGTCCGCGCCGCCGAAATCGACCTCGCGCAGATCCTGGCCCGAGAAGTCGGATCCGAAGAGGTTGGTATGGGCGAAGGAGGCCGGCTGCCCCTCGGCCGCACCCTCCAGCCAAAGCCGGTGGCTCGCGAGTTTTCGCTCAACCGCCTCATGCGCTATGTGACCCTGGATGCTCATCCGCCCACAGTCGCAGTTACGTACTTAATTCTTGGTTAATTCCCCACCTTCCGGAGGGAAGAAAATTCGGCTTCTGCCTGTGCAAATGACTTTTCCAGTCGTTCGGTAATCTCGTCGAGTTCCCGGTCGCTCGTCACCAGCGGGGGAGAGACCATGACCCAGTCTCCGTCCCGGCCGCCATTCGTGCGACGCGTGTACAGTATCAAACCGTTTTGCATTGCGATACGGGAGACCGCGGCCGGCACGCCGGCGGGGATCGGGAAGGGCCGTTTGGTCGCCTGATCGGCCACGAACTCCACCGCCATGAGCAGACCCTTGCCCCGGACGTCGCCGATGATCGGGTAGCGGGTCGACATCTCCAAGAGCCGCTTCTTAAGCTCGTCGCCGAGCACCGCCGACCGCTCGACCAGGCCGCGCTCCAGCGTCTCCTCCAGCACCGCCAGGCCGACCGCGCAGGACAGCGGGTTGCCGAGCGCGGTGTGGCCATGCAGGAAGCCGCCGCCGACCGCCACCTTCTCCACCAGGTCGCGGGGCGCCAACACCAGGCCGAGCGGCAGATAGCCGGCGCCGATGCCCTTGGCCATCACGATCAGGTCGGCCCGGCAGTCGGGCCAGTGGTCGTGCGACAGGAAGGCGCCGGTGCGCCCGCCGCCGCTCATCACCTCGTCATGGATCAGCAGGACGCCGTACTTGTCGCAGATCTGGCGCACCCGGGTCATGTAGGCGGCCGGCGTCACCAGCGCCCCGGTCGACACCCCGCCCACCGGCTCCTGGATGAAGGCCAGCACGCTGTCGGCCCCCTCGGCGACAATCCTGTCCTCCAGGTCCTGGGCGCATTTCAGGGCCCAGGTCTCCTCGTCGATCCCGTCGGGAATGCGGTAGGTGACGGGGGCCGGCACCTTCGGCATCGCCTGCAGCATCGGCCCGAACATCTCGTGGGCGGAGGGATCGCCGGTGATCGCCAGCGCGCCCAGGGTGCCGCCGTGATAGGAGGGCAGGCGCGAGATCACTTTCCAGCGCGCGCCCTCGCCGCGGGACAGGGCGATCTGCCGGGCCAGCTTCAGGGCCGCCTCGTTCGCCTCCGAGCCGCCGGAGACGACGAACACCCGCTCATAGCCGGGGCCGGCCGCCTCGGCCAGCCGCTCGGCGAAGTCGCGGTTCGCCTTGCTTTCGAAATGCGAGACGTTGGCGAAGGCGGCGGCCTCGGCCTGCGAGGTCAGGGCGTCGAGCACCCGGCGGTTGCCGTATCCCAGGTTGCACGCCACCGGACCGGAGCTGGCATCCAGATATCGGTTGCCGGCGGTGTCCCACATCTCGATGCCCATGGCCCGCGCGATCTGCGGCTTGGCCGGCGTGCCCGGCGGCGCGGCGAACACCTGGATCGGCTCGCCCCGCGCCAGGGTTCCGAGCGGCGGCAGGACGTCGAGATCGTTTCTGAGCAAGCTGGACATGGGAGGCCTCGTGAAGGAGAGGAACTCATAGTGGCGCGCCGCCTCCCCCGCGCCAAGACCTCACCGGAGGGCTCGGATATTCAGGTGTCCTTCACCCACCTTGTCTTCCCGGCCCCGCGCCGGGACCCAGACGTCGGCGTGCTGGGTCCTTAGGCCGAACGCTCCATCGCGCGGCCACTCCGGGTCCCGGCGCAGGGCCGGGAAGACGGGGGAGCGAGAGACACGATCCGCCCCATTCACACGGGAAAATCGAATATATCTTGTGTTACGAGCAAAATTCGGACACTATATATATCGAATCGGAACAGGATTGCGCTGCGGTCTCCATGAAGGAGCGGATCGTCCGGCGCGCAGAGTTCCGTCGCTTCCCCGGCGGCGGAAGCGGGAGAGGACACGTCACGTAGCGCCCTCTCCCACCACCCTGTGAAGCTCCTAAGGACGGTTTTCCGTCCAGCCTAGCGGGTGCGCCCGCCTGCGACTTGGCGCACCCGGCTTTTTCCGAAGGCCCCCGCACGAGCCCCCGCAACATCCCCCCTGTACAAGCCCCCTGCCGTCCCGTCGGCCATATCCGGCTCTGGCCTGCGCCGCTTCGCCCGGCTAGGCTCCGCCGGCAATCAGATCCGTCATCCCATCATCCAAGGAGAAGCAGCCATGGCTGGCACCGTTGACGCCCGTTTGGCCGAGCTCGGCATCGAGATCCCCACCCCGGCCTCGCCGGCCGCCAACTACGTGCCGTTCGTGCGCAGCGGCAAGCTGGTCTTCGTCTCCGGCCAGATCCCGATGGTCGACGGCAAGATCGAAGGCGTGGGCGTGGTGGGCAAGGACCTGTCCACGGACGACGCCCGCAAGATCGCCGAAATCTGCGCCAAGAACCTGATCGCCCAGGCCAAGGCGGCCTGCGACGGCGACCTCGACAAGGTCGCCCGCGTGGTCAAGCTCGGCGGCTTCGTGCGCTGCACCCCCGAGTTCACCGAGCAGCCCGAGGTGGTCAACGGCGCCTCCGACCTGATGGTCGCGGTGTTCGGCGACAAGGGCCGGCACGCCCGCTTCGCCGTCGGCACCAATGCCCTGCCGCGCGGGGTCGCGGTCGAGGTCGAGGCGGTCTTCGAACTGGCCTGACCGCCCGCCGACAGCCGATACGGGGCGGCCTTGCCTTGCGCCGGGGCCGCCCCACCTGGACTCCCGTGGACGACCACAGCGAATCCGGCCCATGCCCGACGGCACCGACATCCAGACCGAACTGGCCGAAGAGGTCTCCGTCCTGCCCGCGATCTCCGCGGTGTCGGAACAGGACTGGGACGCCTGCGCCGGCCCGGAGAACCCGTTCCTGTCGCACGGTTTCCTCAACGCGCTGGAGGAGAGCGGATCGGTGCGGGCGCAGACCGGCTGGCTGCCCCGCCACCTCGCCGTCAACGACCGCGCAGGCCGGCTTGCCGCCGCCATGCCGCTGTATCTGAAGGGCCATTCCCAGGGCGAGTACGTGTTCGACTGGGGCTGGGCCGACGCCTATGAGCGGGCCGGCGGCCGCTACTATCCCAAACTGCTCTCGGCCGTGCCGTTCACCCCGGTGACCGGCCCGCGCATGCTGGTGCGCCCGGACATCGACCGCGCCCGCGCCCAGGAAGTGCTGGCCGGTGGCATCGTCGCCCTGATGAACCAGCTCAACACCGCCACCGCCCATGTGAACTTCGTGCCGAAGGGCGAGTGGGACCGGCTGGGCGAGTTCGGGTTCCTGCAGCGCATGGGCCTGCAGTACCATTGGCACAATGACGGCTATGCCAGCTTCGACGATTTCCTGGACGCCCTGTCCTCGCGCAAACGCAAGGCGATCCGCAAGGAGCGCCGCCAGGTGGCCGAGACCGACCTGGTGCTGCGCCGGCTCGTCGGCAAGGACATCGAGGAGCGGCACTGGGACGCGTTCTTCGCCTTCTACATGGACACCTCGGACAGAAAATGGGGGTCGCCCTACCTCAACCGCAGCTTCTTCTCGCTGCTGGGCGAACGCATGGCCGAGCGGGTGATGCTGGTGGTGGCGGAACGCGACGGGCGGCCGGTGGCCGGCGCGCTGAACCTGATCGGCAGCGACACCCTGTTCGGCCGGAATTGGGGCTGCACCGAGGAGTACAAGTTCCTGCATTTCGAGGCCTGCTACTACCAGGCCATCGATTTCGCCATCGAGCGCGGCATGGCCAAGGTCGAGGCTGGCGCCCAGGGCCAGCACAAGATCCAGCGCGGCTATCTGCCGGTGGAGACCTACAGCAACCATCTGATTCTGGACGATGGTTTCCGCGACGCGGTGGAGGACTTCCTGGCCCGCGAACGGCGGCAGATCGCCCATGAGAAGGCCCTGCTGCTCGAGGAATCGCCGTTCCGCCGGGACGGTTAACCTTTTCTTCGGCATTTGTTGCTGCAATGCCACAGGGAACGCCATTCGCAAGATTTTTGTCACGAAACCCTTGCGAGCGGGGCATCCGGACATAAAGTGCATATCAACGCCCTGTGAGGCGCTCCTGAGATACCCTCTCGGAGCACTGTCCTCGCCGCGGGTTGATAATGACCCATTGATGAAGTCCACCATGGAGGTCGCACGATGCGCGATACCTACGTGCTCACGCCGCTTGAGGCGTCCGAGCAGACCGGCCTCGATCTCGATCAGATCCTGAGCCTGGCCGCCACCACCGATTCGGTCGCCGAGACCAACGGCGAGACCCTGCGGATCGATCCGTGGGCCCTGGCCGCTGCTGCCGGCGAGCTGAAGCTGGCTGCCTGATCCTTTCCGGATCTTCCGAACTTTGATCGCAGGCCCCGCTTCGGCGGGGCTTTCGATTTTGCGGTATCCGAATCCCGATCCGGAACGGCCGGAATTTCAAGGGTCTGCGGCTTCCGCCCACTTCCCCTTCCCTCCATCCGCCCGTCGCCTTACATTGCGCTCATCCGCGCAACCGGACGTGTCCCGCTGATGTCGCCGTTCAGAACTTCTCTCCCGCGCCTCGCCGCGATTGCCCTGGTCGCCGCCCTGGCCGCGTGCAGCTCCACCGACGACGATCCGGCCTATGTCGAGCGTCCGGTCGAGGAGCTGTACAACGACGCCTACAACGCGGCGCTGTCGGGCGAGTTCAAGGAAGCCGCCCCGCTGTTCGACGAGGTCGAGCGCCAGCATCCCTATTCGGTCTGGGCGACCCAGGCGCAGCTGATGTCCGCCTACGCCCTGTACCAGTCGAACGAGTACGACGACGCGGTGGCGGCCCTCGACCGCTTCATCCAGCTCAACCCCGGCAACCCCAATGTCGACTACGCCTATTATCTGAAGGGGCTGTGCTACTACGAGCGGATCGTCGATGTCGGGCGCGACCAGAAACTGACCCGCGAGGCGCTCTCCTCCTTCGAGGAAGTGGTCCAGCGCTTCCCGAACTCGAAGTACTCCCGCGATGCCCGGCTGAAGATCGACCTCGCTCGCAATCACCTCGCCGGCAAGGAGATGAGCATCGGCCGCTGGTACATGCGCCAGGGTCAGTACCTCGCCGCGATCAACCGCTTCCAGCGCGTCACCAACGAATTCGACACCACCGAACAGGTGCCCGAGGCGCTGCTGCGCATGACGGAATGCTATGTCGCGCTGGGCCTGGACGAGGAGGCGAAGCGCACCGCCTCTGTGCTCGGCTACAACTACCCGGGCACGGAATGGTACGAGGACGCCTATTCGCTGGCCACCAAGGGTCGGGCGCGCACCACGGCGGAGTCCGGCGACGACGGCTGGTTCGGCTGGGGCCTCGGTCCGTTCTAAGCCCATGCTGGCGTCGCTCTCGATCCGGGATGTGGTGCTGATCGACCGCCTGGACCTCGCCTACGAGCCGGGCCTATCGGTGCTGACCGGTGAGACCGGTGCCGGTAAATCCATCCTGCTGGACGCCCTGGGCCTCGCCCTGGGCGAGCGTGCGGATTCCGGCCTCGTGCGCCACGGCGCGGAGCAGGCCACCGTCATCGCCGCCTTCGAGCTGTCCGACCCGTCCGCAGTCGACGCCGTCCTGCGCGAGGCCGATCTGGACGCGTCCGAGGGCGCGCTGATCCTGCGCCGGGTTGTCACCGCCGACGGCCGCTCGCGCGCCTATGTGAACGACCAGCCGACCAGCGTCGGGCTGATGCGCCGCCTGGGCGACGTGCTGGTGGAGATCCAGGGCCAGTTCGACCAGCGCGGCCTGATGGACCCGAGCACCCACCGCGACACATTGGACGCCTTCGCCGGCCTGACCCGCCAGGCTGAGGGTGTGTCCAAGGCGTGGAGCGCCTGGCGTACCGCCCTGGTCGCGCTGGAGACCGCCCGCGCGGACCTAGAGAAAGCCCGCAGCGACGAGGAATACCTGCGCCACTCGGTCGCCGAGCTCGACCAGCTCGCCCCGCAGGTCGGCGAGGAGAACCGGCTGGCCGAAACCCGCTCGATGCTGATGAACGCAGAGGCCGTGGTCGAGGCGCTGAACACCGCCAGTGCGGCGATCGCCGAGGATGGCGGCGCCGACAATGCCGTCGCCCGGGCGCAGCGTGCCCTGGAGCGGGTGGCAGACCGGGCCGCCGGCCGTCTGGACACCGCGCTGGCCGCCCTGGAGCGGGCCGCGGCCGAACTGGAGGATGCGGGCGCCGAGATCGCCGCGGCCGCCGCCGATATCGACGCCGATGGCGGCACCCTGACCGAGATCGACGACCGGTTGCACGCCCTGCGCGATCTCGCCCGCAAACACGGGGTGGAGGTCGACCGGTTGCCGGAGGTGCATCGCCGCTTTGCCGACCATCTGGCCGCACTCGACGGCAAGGGCGGCGAAATCGGTGCCCTGACCGCCGCCGAGGACAAGGCCCGGCGCGCCTATGCCGAAGCGGCCGAGACCCTGTCCAAGGCCCGCGCCGCCGCCGCCGCCAGGCTGGATGCGGCGATCGGCAAGGAACTGCCGCCGCTGAAGCTGGACAAGGCCCGGTTCGAGACCATGATCAGCCGCCAGGACGAGAACCGATGGGGGCCGGCCGGGATCGACGCGGTGGCTTTCCAGGTGGCGACCAACCCGGGCATGCCGGCGGGGCCGCTGTCGAAGATCGCGTCCGGCGGCGAGCTGTCGCGCTTCCTGCTGGCGCTGAAGGTGGTGCTGGCCGAGGCGAGCCCGGTGCCGACCCTGGTGTTCGACGAGGTTGATTCCGGCGTCGGCGGCGCCGTCGCCGCCGCGGTCGGCGACCGGCTGGCACGACTGGCCACCCGGCTGCAGGTGCTGGTCGTCACCCACTCGCCTCAGGTCGCCGCCCAGGGGGCGCATCACTGGCACGTGGCCAAGCGGATCCAGAACCAGGTGACCGCCACGGACGTTGTCCGCCTGAGCACCGACGAACGCCGCGAGGAAATCGCCCGCATGCTGTCCGGGGCGGCGATCACAAGCGAGGCCCGCGCCGCCGCCGACAGCCTGCTGACCCAGTCCCAGCGCTGACCCTCAACGTTCGTACCAGAGCACCGACCCGCATGAGCGATATCGAGACCAAGGCCGTCGAAGACCTGAGCGAGGCGGAAGCCAAGGCCGAACTCGCGCGGCTGTCCGACGCCATCGCCGAGGCGGACCGGCTCTATCACCAGGAGGACGCGCCGGAGCTGACCGACACGGAGTACGACCGGCTCCGCCTGCGCAACCAGGCGATCGAGGAACGCTTTCCCGACCTGAAGCGCGAGGACAGCCCGAGCGAGCGCGTTGGCCCCGGCCCGGCCGACGGTTTCGCCAAGGTGCGCCACGCCCGGCCGATGCTGTCCCTGGCCAATGCCTTCGACGACGAGGATGTGCGCGAGTTCGAGCGCCGGGTCCGCCGCTTCCTCAATCTCGGCGACGACGAGACCGTCGCCCTGATGGCCGAGCCGAAGATCGACGGCCTGTCCGCCTCCCTGCGCTACGAGAAGGGCAAGCTGGTCCAAGGGGCGACGCGCGGCGACGGCACCGAGGGCGAGAACATCACCCGCAACCTGGAGACCGTCGACGATATCCCGACGACCCTGCCGAACGGCGTGCCCGACGTGCTGGAAGTGCGCGGCGAGGTCTACATGTCCAAGGACGACTTCGTCGCCCTGAACGAACGCCAGGCCGAGGCCGGCGCGAAGATCTTCGCCAACCCGCGCAACGCCGCCGCCGGCTCCCTGCGCCAACTCGACCCAGAGATCACCCGCTCGCGGCCGCTACGCTTCTTCGCCTATTCCTGGGGCGAGATCAGCGAGGATTTCGCCGAGACCCACCACCATTTCCTGGAGAAACTGGAGGCCTGGGGCTTTACCACCAACCCGCTCTCCGAGCGGTGCGAGACGGTGGACGACGCCCTGGCCGTATATGCCCGGATCGGCGAGCAGCGCCACGATCTGCCCTACGACATCGATGGGGTGGTCTACAAGGTCGACCGGATCGACTGGCAACAGCGGCTCGGCATGGTCAGCCGCTCGCCGCGCTGGGCGATCGCCCACAAGTTCAAGGCCGAGCAGGCCGAGACGGTGCTGCGCGAGATCGACATCCAGGTCGGCCGCACCGGTGCCCTGACCCCGGTCGCCCGGCTGGAACCGGTGAAGGTCGGCGGTGTCACCGTCACCAACGCGACGCTGCACAACGAGGACGAGATCCGGCGCAAGGACATCCGGGTCGGCGACACCGTGGTGATCCAGCGCGCCGGCGACGTGATCCCCCAGGTGGTCCGGGTCGTCACCGAGAAGCGGCCGGCGAACTCCCAGGAATACGTCTTCCCCGACCATTGCCCGCGCTGCGAGTCAGAAGCCCCTCGGCCCGAGGGCGAGGCGGTGCGGCGCTGCACCGGCGGCCTGATCTGCCCGGCCCAGGCGGTCGAACGGTTGAAGCATTTCGTCAGCCGCGACGCCTTCGACATCGAGGGCCTGGGGGCGAAGCAAATCCAGGCCTATTACGAGGACGGGCTGATCGACCGGCCGGGCAGCATCTTCCGGCTGAAGGAGCACCGCCGGAAACTGATCGGCCGCGAGGGCACCCGGATCGCCTCGACCGACAAGCTGCTGGCGGCGATCGAGGACCGGCGGACGATCGGGCTCGACCGGTTCGTCTATGCGCTGGGCATCCGCCAGATCGGCCAGGCCACCGCCCGGCTGCTGGCGACCCATTACGGCACCCTGGACGCCCTGCGCCAGGCCATGGCCGCAGCCGCCGATCCGGAGAGCGAGGCCTATGCCGACCTGATCAATATCGATCAGATCGGCTCCGCCGTGGCGAAGGATCTGATCGATTTCTTCAGCGAGGCCCATAACGGCCAGGTGCTGGACGATCTCTCGCGCGAGTTGACCATCGAGGCCTTCGCGGCCCCGGCGACCGCCGACAGCCCGATCGCCGGCAAGACGGTGGTGTTCACCGGCACCCTGCAGACGGTCGGCCGCAGCGAGGCCAAGGCCAAGGCGGAGGCCCTCGGTGCGAAGGTGGCCGGCTCGGTGTCGAAAAAGACCGACTACGTGGTGGTCGGCGCCGATGCCGGGTCCAAGGCCGCCAAGGCGGAGGCGCTCGGCGTCGCCACGCTCAGCGAAGAGGAGTGGCTGGCGCTGATCGGCGGCTGAGGCTGGGCTAACCCTCCTGCTCGGCGACCGACTTCAGGGTGTCCAGGTCGCGCCGCACCCAGGCGATGTCGCGCTGGAACACCTCTTCGGTCATGTCCGGATACTGGAACAGCGTCAGCATGACCTCGCTGCCCGCGCCGTTGGCGACGATGCGCAGCGGCACATGGATCACCCGGCCGTTGCCAAAATCGACCCAGTGATCCATCACGCCGAAGGCGTTGTGCTCCGAGAACCGCAGCGTGATCGGTCCGTCCGGCCCGTCCGCCTGCCACCGCTCCCCGCTCCGCCGCAGCCCCGCCTGGCTCAGACCGGAGGCCCAGGCGGCGAAACGCTCCGGCCGCCAGAAGGCTTCGTACAGCGCGGCGGCGTCCCGCCGCACGCTGACGCAGACAGTTTCTGACCGATACATGATGTCGGGTGTTCCGCTTCGGTTGATCGCGACACGCAGCGTATCAGAATCCGTCCGGCTCGGCCCGGTGCATGGCTGCCCTCCCGATGACGCATATCTAATACCCCTAGCCATGCGCCAAACGCAATGCTGCAGCGCAAAATTCCAAGTGGTGTCCGGCGCGGTTCTGACCAGATTAGGAGACAGCAACGGCCGGGGCGTTCCCGGCCTGATGTCCAAGGAGAACCCCGATGTCCACCCAGAACGATATCCTGCGCGTGTCTTCGGCTCTGCCGGAGGACCCGTCCGCGCTGGTCGCTCGGGCTCGGGCCATGCAGAGCGCCTACATCCGTGACCTGATCGGCCGCGGCTTCCGCAGCCTCAGCGCCCGCCTCGCCCATCGCCGCACGATGGCCGCGGTCGAGGACCTGAGCCCGCGGATGCTCGCCGATATCGGCCTCGACCTGTCCGCTCTGCGGGCCGGTGTGGTCCGCCGCGTCGACGTCGAAGTCGTCGGCACCCCGAGCGAGAGCTACGCCACCGCGATGGCCCCGAAGACCGCCAATCCGGTCGAGCCGCACCTGCGCCCGGCCGCCTTCGGCAGCGCCGCGAACACCGATGTGCGTCACGCCGCCTGACCTCCTCCCCCCTTCAGCGGGCGGCCTGATGCAAAACGGCCGGCACGTCATGTGCCGGCCGTTGCTTTTTGTGCGCCGCAACAAAAGTGAATTGGAGGACGACTCACGCTCCAGATCATCCGATCTGAAGCGATCGTGCTCCTAGCCGCGGGCGAAGACCAGCGCGCTCCAGCCGTCGCGCCGGTAGCGCCGGATCAGCCGCAGACCCTGGGCCCGGTGCACGGCGATCACCCAGCGCTCCTGCTGGTTCAGCAGCCCCGACAGAATGGCGATCCCGCCCGGCTGCAGCCCGCGCTTCAGCGACGGCGCCATCTCCGCCAGCGGCCCCGCCAGGATGTTCGCCACCACCAGATCGAACGGCGCCTTGGCCCGCACCGACGGCGAGCGCCAGCCGTTCGAGACCTGGGTGTCGATCCGCCGGGCCACCCGGTTCATCTGCACGTTCTCCCGGGCGGTCGCGACCGACACCGGGTCAAGATCGACCGCGAGGGTGCGGGCCGACGGCGCCAGCTTGGCGAGCGCCATGGCCAGGATGCCGGAACCGCAGCCGAGATCGAGCACGTTGCGCGGGGTGCGCCGCTTCACCAGGTCCTGGATCGCCCGCAGACACAGCGCGGTGGTCGGATGGCTGCCGGACCCGAAGGCGCGGGCGGCGTCGACCAGCAGTTCAATGCTGGAGGCCGGCGCGGCCTCCTCCACATGCGATCCGCGGATCCACACCCGGCCCTCGCGGATCGGCGGGAAGGACTGCCGGTTCAGCGCCAGCCAGTCCACGTCCGGCAGCGGCTCGATCACCGTGTCCGGCGGCGGCGTGCCGACCGTCGCGGCGGCCAGGGCGAGCGCGGCGGTAATCGCCGGCCGCTGCGGCTCGTCCTCGGCGATCCCTTCCACCGTCCAGGTACCGCCGGGGGAATCCTCCAGCGCGGTGACGGCGGACACGAAGGGCGACAGGGCGTCGGCCACGACCTCGGAGGCCTTGGCCGGAACGGTAAGGGCGATGCGCCAGAGCGCGGACTTACTGGAAGAGCTCATGGCCGCCGGATTTACGGCTTGGAGACGAAGGTGTCGACCACGTTCTTGATTCCGGCGTGGTCGAACGCGACTTCCAGCTTGTCGCCGTCGACCTTGGTGACGGTGCCCATGCCGAATTTCTGATGGAACACCCGCTCGTCCACGGCGTATTTCGCCGGCTTGGAGCGGTTGACCGTATAGCCCTCGCCGTCGATCACCGGCGCGCGGGTGCGGATGGTCCCGCCGCCGCGCCGCATGTAGCCGGGCCCGCGCCCCGCCACCTTGCCGCTGCGCCCGGCGCTGTCCCAGGTGGGAAGCTTGGCGTCGTCGTCCCGGTCGTAGCTCATGCCGTCGCCACGGCCGTAACCGCCGCGTCCGCCGCCATAGCCGTAGCCGCTGCTGCTGCCGGAGCCGTAGAGCCCGGCTTCGCTGATCATCTCCACATGCTCGGTCGGCAGCTCGGAGACGAAGCGCGACGGGATCGCGCTCTGCCACAGGCCGTGCACCCGGCGGTTGGCGGCGAAGACGATCTCCACCTTCTTGCGCGCCCGGGTCAGGCCGACATAGGCGAGCCGCCGCTCCTCCTCGAGGCCAGCGGCCCCGTTCTCGTCCAGTGCGCGCTGATTGGGAAACATCCCCTCCTCCCAGCCCGGCAGGAAGACCACGTCGAACTCCAGCCCCTTGGCGGCATGCAGGGTCATCAGACTGACCTGCTCGCCATCGGCGGCCTCGGCATTCTCCATGACCAGGGAGATGTGCTCCAGGAACCCGCCCAGGCTCTCGAACTCCTCCAGGGCGGTGACCAGCTCCTTCAGGTTCTCCAGGCGCCCGGGGGCTTCCGGCGACTTGTCCTTCTGCAGGGCGGCGGTATAGCCGCTCTCGTCCAGCACCATGCGGGCAAGGTCGGACGGGTCCTCGCTCTGCGACGCCTCGCGCCAGCGCGCGAAATCGCCCATCAGGGAGCCGACCGCCCGGCGTGCCGCCGGTTTCAGCTCGTCGCTCTGCACCAGCTGCTCGGCCGCCACGGTCAGCGGCATGTTGGTCGAGCGGGCGTGCTGGAACAGCACCTGCTCGGTGGTCTTGCCGATGCCGCGGGCCGGTGTGTTGACGATCCGTTCGAAGGCGAGGTCGTCGTCCGGCTGGGCGATCACCCGCAGATAGGCGATGGCGTCGCGGATCTCCTTGCGCTCGTAGAACCGCGCGCCGCCGACCACCCGGTAGGGCACACCCAGCGTGATCAGCCGTTCCTCGAACTCGCGGGTCTGGAAGCCGGCGCGGACCAGCACCGCCATCTCGCGCAGCGGCACCTTGGCGCGCTGGTAATCCTCGATCCGGTCGCCGACGACCCTTGCCTCCTCCTCGCCGTCCCACACACCGCGCACAGTGAGCTGGTCGCCGTCGGCGCCGTCGGTCCACAGGGTCTTGCCGAGCCGCCCCTCGTTATGGGCGATCAGGTCGGAGGCGGCGGCCAGGATGCGGGAGGTGGAGCGGTAGTTCTGCTCCAGCCGCACCACCTTGGCGCCGGGGAAGTCCTTCTCGAACTTCAGGATGTTGCCGATCTCGGCCCCGCGCCAGCCGTAGATCGACTGGTCGTCGTCGCCGACGCAGCAGATGTTCTTGTGACTCTGGGCCAGCAGCCGCAGCCAGAGATACTGGGCGACGTTGGTGTCCTGGTATTCGTCCACCAGGATGTAGCGGAACTGGGTCTGGTACTGCTGCAGCACCTCGGGCCGGGTCTGGAACAGAGTCAGACAGTGCAGCAGCAGGTCGCCGAAATCGGCGGCGTTCAGGGTGGTCAGGCGGTCCTGATACTGCTGGTAGATCTGTTGCAGCTTGCCTCCGGCCATGTCGCCGGCCTCGGCCACGCCGATCTTGTCGGGGGTCAGTCCCCGGTCCTTCCAGCGCTGCAGCACGCCCATGACCACCCGCGCCGGCCAGCGCTTGTCGTCCACGTTCTCGGCCTGCAGCACCTGCTTCAGCAGCCGGATCTGGTCGTCGGTGTCCAGGATGGTGAAGTTCGACTTCAGCCCCACCAGCTCGGCATGACGGCGCAGGATGCGGGCGCAGAGCGCGTGGAAGGTGCCGAGCCAGACCTGCTCGGCGGCCGGGCCGACGATGCGGCCGACCCGCTCCTTCATCTCGCGCGCGGCCTTGTTGGTGAAGGTCACCGCCAGCACGTTCCACGGCTTGGCCTTGCCCATCGCCATCAGGTGGGACAGCCGGGTGGTGAGCACGCGGGTCTTGCCGGTGCCGGCCCCCGCGAGCACGAGCACCGGGCCGTCCAGCGCTTCCACCGCCGCCCGCTGGCCTTCGTTCAGGCCGTCGAGATAGCCGCCGCGCGCGCCGATCGCCGCCGGGGCCTGAGCCGGGCCGGGATAGGCCGGAGCCGGGCCCGACGGGCGCCGATACTCGGCCGGGTCGATCCCGCCGTCACCGTCTTTTGAAAACAGATCCGCCATGACCGGAGCATATAACATCCCCTCGGGACATCCGCAGGCCTATCTCGCCCGCCGCGCCGATCCGTCGTCGTTTCGATCGATCCAAGACCGTTGTAAACTTAATTGAATTTAACGTTTTATTATAACGTTTGTCTTAGAAATCCAGGTTGAGACACGCCTCGTAGGGAGAGGCTGGCGCGCCGGCGCAGGGCAGGCGGGCCCGACGAAACAGATCCCCCGGATCGCTCGGTGCAGTCTAGAGCCGGTCCCATGTGCCTGCGGTTCACGGGGAAACGGGGGGTGCTTCGGCACCCCCCGTGCTTTCCGCCGCCCCCCGTGTGACATCGCCCCTCCGGTCAGATCGTCTCGCCGTGCTCCTCGGCCTGCTGTGTGATGAGCGCCTGGTTGTAGGCCCGCATGACGTCGCGTTCGTGCAGGCAGCCGATCAGCCGCATGCGCTCGGCCGAATCGACCACCGCCAGCAGCCCCTCCTCCGCCTCGGAAAACCGTCGGATCGCCTTCTCCACGTCGTCGCCGATCTCCAGGAAGGGCGGGTGCTTGCGGGCCAGATCAATCGCCGTGTATTCGCGGTCGTGGGACAGATCGAAGGCCACTTCGCCCAGGTCCGCCAGGGTGATCGTGCCGACCAGCTTCTCGTCCGAATCGATCACGAACAGCTCGTTCATCGGCGCCAGCCGCAGCCGGTTACGCAGGCTGTCGAGGCCGGCATCCCTGTTCACCGAGACGTGATCCTGCTGCATCAGGTCGTGGACCTTCAGGTTGCGCAGGGCGGTGACGTCATGACCGCCATGGATATGCACGCCGCGGCGCCGAAGCTGGTCGGCGAAGAAGGACGGGCTGTGCCAGACCCGGGTGATCACCGAGGCGATCACCACCGCGACCATCACGCCGACCGTCAGCTTGTAGTCGCCGGTCAGCTCGAAGATCATCAGAATCGTGGAGATCGGCGCCCCCAGGGTCGCCGCCGCGACCGCCCCCATGGCGATCAGCGTGTAGGCGCCGTGCCCCGAGGCCAGGTCCGGGAACGGAATGGCGGCGATGATGCCGTAGGCGCCGCCGATCATCGCGCCGATGAACAGCGACGGGGAGAACACCCCGCCGCCGAACCCGGCGC
Source organism: Candidatus Endolissoclinum sp. (assembly GCA_965228445.1). Classification (GTDB taxonomy): domain Bacteria; phylum Pseudomonadota; class Alphaproteobacteria; order Thalassobaculales; family Thalassobaculaceae; genus Thalassobaculum. The sequence goes on from OZ245813.1 coordinate 2,789,673, forward strand.
CGAGGCACAGGGCGGTCATCAGGATCTTCAGCACCGCGAGCGCGATCATCAGCTCGAGATCGTAGCCCTCGGCCTCGTTCAGCGCGCCGTCCATGGCCTCGTAGCCGACGCCCAGGATCTCCGGAAACTCGAGGGCCACCACGCCGACCACCAGGCCGGCGAGCGCCGGGTGCAGCCAGCGCGGCAGCGGCAGGCGCTGACCGTGGACCTCGACGAAGGCGGCGGCCCGCATCAGCGCCACCGCCGCCACGGCGCAGACCCCGCCGAGAATGATGAAGGCCGGGAACTCGAGGAACGAGGTGATGTGGTGCCCCGGCACCTCGAAGGCCGGGAAGTCGCCGAACCAGATCCGCGACAGGATGGTGCCGAACACCGAGGCGATGACGATCGGCGCGAAGGCGGACAGGGCATAGTGGCCGATCACCACCTCCAGGGCGAAGAACACCCCGGCGATCGGCGCATTGAAGGAGGCGGCGACCGCGCTGGCCACGCCGCAGCCGAGCAGGGTGCGGGCCTGGCTGCGGGTCAGGTTGAGCTGGCGGCCGAGGAAACTGGCGAGCGAGGCGCCGAGATGCACCGCCGGCCCTTCGCGGCCGACCGAGGCGCCGCAGCCGATCGAGGTGGCGCTGATCACCGCCGCGCCGAGGCCCTGGCGCATCGACATCCGCCCGACCCGCAGAGCGCTCGACTCGATGACATTGGCGACGCCCTGGGGCCGGCCGCCGGGCATGACGTACTTGCAGAACAGGCCGACCAGCAGGCCGCCGAGCACCGGGGCGAGGATCAGGCGCCACCAGTCCAGCTCGGCCGCGAAGGTCGCCACCCGGTCCGACCGGAAGCCCAGGAACAGCAACTGCAGGAAGTCGATCGCCTCGCGGAAGACGATGGCCCCACCGGCCGCCGCGCCGCCGACGATCACCGCCACGGCAGCCATGACCACCTGGTCATTGCCGACCAGCCGTTTGAAGTCTTGGATGTACCGGTTCGCCATGAAAGCGGGGACCCGCCGGGAAACGTAACAGAGACGGCAGCTTAGCGGCGATCGACGATCCGTCAAAGACCTGACGGCCCGCGACGGAAAGCGGTTGGCGTCGCGACCCGCCCGGGCATAGCATCGGACCCATGGATATCACGATCAGACCCGCCCGCTTCCGCCGCCCCGAGGAGACGGGCTCCGACGACGCCGAAACCGTGCGCCGGCTGGTGCGTGCGCTGGCCGAGGTGCAGGAGGCCGCCGATTACGTCACCGGCACGGTCGACGACCTGCGGCGCGACGGCAGCGGCGCCACACCCTATTTCCACGCCATGATCGCCGAACGGTCCGACGGCACGCCGGTCGGCCTGGCGCTGTACTATTACGTCTATTCGACCTGGGCCGGACGCCCGAAGCTCTATGTCGAGGACCTGTACGTCGACGGCGACCTGCGCGGCACCGGCCTCGGACGGCGTCTGATGGCCGCCCTGGCGCGCGAGGCGCTGAAGCGCGGCTGCGTCAAGCTCGACCTCTCCGTGAAGACCGACAACAAGGCCCGCGACTTCTATTCCCGGCTCGGCCTGACCCGCAGCGGCACCTGGCTGCCCTACACGGTGGGCGGCAGCGACCTGGAAACCCTGGCCTCCAGCGGCTGAGCAAGGAGTCGGCCGTACCGCGCACCGCCTGATCCGCATTGCCCCCGCCCGCCGGGCGCGCTAACTGTTTCGCCATGACAGACACGCTCACCATCACCCTGGCCCAGCTCAACCCGCGGGTCGGCGACATCGACGGCAACCTGGCGAAGCTGCGCCGCGTGCGCGCCCAGGCGGCGGCCGAGGGTGCGGATGTGATCCTGACGCCGGAACTCTACGCCTGCGGCTATCCGCCGGAGGACCTGGTGCTGAAGCCGATGTTCGTGGCCGAGATCCGCGACGCGGTCGAGGTTCTGGCGGCGGAAACCGCCGATGGCGGCCCGGCGATCCTGCTCGGCGCGCCCTGGGCCGAGGACGACAAGCTGTACAACGCCCTGCTGCTGCTCGACGGCGGCAAGGTGCAGGCGGCGCGCTACAAGGTCGATCTGCCGAACTACGGCGTGTTCGACGAGAAGCGGGTGTTCGATACCGGCCCGATGCCGGGACCGATGGACGTGCGCGGCGTGCGCATCGGCGTGCCGATCTGCGAGGACATCTGGACGCCCGACGTGGTCGAGTGCGTCAGCGAGACCGGCGGCGAGTTCCTGCTGGTCCCCAACGGCTCGCCCTTCGACAGCCAGAAGCTGGACAACCGCCTCCAGCACGCCACCTCCCGCGTGGTCGAGAGCGGCCTGCCGCTGGTCTATCTGAACCAGGTCGGCGGCCAGGACGAGCTGGTGTTCGACGGCGCCTCCTTCGTGCTGAACGCCGACCGGTCGATCGCCGCCTATCTGCCGGCCTGGGAAGAGGCGGTGGTCACCACCACCTGGACCCGCGGCGCCGACGGCTGGTCCTGCGCGAAGACGCAGACGGTGGAGCCCAAATCAGGGCTGGAGGCGACCTACCGCGCCATGGTCGTCGGGCTGCGCGACTACGTCACCAAGAACGGCTTTCCCGGCGTCATCCTCGGCATGTCCGGCGGCATCGACAGCGCGCTCTCCGCCGCCGTGGCGGTCGACGCGCTCGGCCCCGACAAGGTGCGCTGCGTGATGATGCCGTCGCCCTATACCAGCGAGCACAGCCTGGAGGACGCCGCCGCCGCCGCGAAACTGCTGGGTGTCGACTACGCGACGATCAATATCGGTCCGGCGATGCAGGCCTTCGAGACCATGCTGGCCGATCAGTTCGCCGGCACCTCGCCGGACATCACCGAGGAGAACGTCCAGGCACGCTCGCGCGGCATCACCCTGATGGCCCTGTCCAACAAGTTCGGCCACATGGTTCTGTCGACCGGCAACAAGTCGGAGATGTCGGTCGGCTACGCCACGCTCTATGGCGACATGTGCGGCGGCTATTCGGTGCTGAAGGACGTCTACAAGACCACCGTGTTCGAGCTCTGCCGGTGGCGGAATGCCAACAGGCCGGCCGACTGCCTCGGCCCGGACGGGGCTGTGATGCCGGAGCGGATCATCACCAAGCCGCCCTCGGCCGAGCTGCGCCCGGACCAGAAGGACGAGGACAGCCTGCCGCCCTATCCGGTGCTGGACGGCATCCTGACCGAGCTCATCGAGAACGAGACGCCCGTGGCCGACATCGTCGCCAAGGGATACGACAGCGAGACCGTGCTGCGGGTCTGGCGCCTGCTCGACCGGGCGGAATACAAGCGCCGCCAGGCCCCGCCGGGCGTCAAGCTGACCAGCCGGTCCTTCGGCAAGGAACGGCGCTACCCGATCACCAACGCGTTCGTCGGCGTCTATCGCCCGAAGAAGACGCAACAGGCGGCCGAGTAAGCCGGCGACCGACCCAACGGGGATATCATGACCGTACTCGTCCGTTTCGCGCCGAGCCCGACGGGGCTTCTGCACGTCGGCAACACCCGCCAGGCGCTGATCAACTGGCTGTTCGCCAAGGCGCAGGGCGGCCGGTTCATGCTGCGCTCCGACGATACCGATACCGAGCGCAGCACCGCCGAGTTCGCCGAGAAGATCGAGCGCGACCTGAGCTGGCTCGGCCTCACCTGGGACCTGTTCGCCCGGCAGTCCGACCGGCTGGACCGCTATGCCGCCGAGGCCGACCGCCTGCGGGAGATGGGCCGACTCTATCCCTGCTACGAGAGTGCCGAGGAGCTGGCGCTGAAGCGCAAGCAGCAGCTCTCCGCCGGCAAGCCGCCGGTCTACGACCGCGCCGCCCTGGCCCTGAGCGACGCCGAAAGGGCGGCGAAGGAGGCCGACGGCATCCGGCCGCACTGGCGCTTCAAGCTCGACCATGAGGTCGTCGCCTGGGACGACCTGGTGCGCGGGGAGAGCCGGCAGGACATGGCGTCCCAGTCCGACCCGGTGCTGATCCGCGCCGATGGCAGCCCGGTCTATTCGATGGCCTCGGTGGTCGACGACATCGACTTCGGCATCACCCACATCATCCGCGGCGAGGACCACGTCACCAACTCCGCCACCCAGATCCAGCTCTTCCGGGCGCTGGGGGCGGAGCCGCCGGTGCTGGGCCACACCTCGCTGATCGTCGGCGCCGACGGCTCCGGCCTGTCCAAGCGCCTGGGCAGCCTCAGCCTTCAGGACCTGCGCGAGACCGACGGGTTGGAGGCGATGGCGGTCAACTCGCTGCTGGCCGGGCTCGGCACCAACGAGGTGGTCGCCGCGACGTCTCTCGATCGGCTGGAGGACGGCTTCGACATCACCCGCTTCGGCCGCGCCACCCCGCGCTTCGATCCGGCCGAGCTGCTGCAGATGAACGCCAAGATCCTGCACGAGACCGCCTATGCCGACGTCGCCGGTCGCCTCGGCGATCTCGGCGTGGAAGGTGGAGAGGCGTTCTGGAACGCCGTGCGCGGCAACATCACCAGGCTGGCCGAGGCCGGCGAGTGGTGGGTCGTCGTCGGCACCCCGATCGCTCCGGTGATCGAGGAGGACGACGTGGCGTTCTGCGCCACTGCCGCCGACCTGCTGCCCGAGGGCGAGCCCACGGCGGAGACCTGGGGCGCCTGGACCGGTGCCGTGAAGGCGGAGACCGGCCGCAAGGGCAAGGGCCTGTTCATGCCGCTGCGCAAGGCGCTGACGGCACGCGAACGTGGACCGGAACTCGGCGATCTGTTACCTCTCATGGGTCGCGCGCGGGTCGTTTCCCGGCTGCGCGGCCAGACGGCTTAGACGCCCACCGCTTGATCGAGAGGATTCCATGTTCGCGCGTCGCCCGCTGACGTCGATCGGCACCGCGTTCTACACGACGGCCGAGGTCTGTCGCTGATCGTGCCTGCGCAGTTGCGCCCGCCGACAGCCTGAACCAAAGACCCATCGGAGTCCGAGACATGGATCTCAAGATCACCAATACGCTCCTGCGCGAGAAGCAGGTTTTCACCCCGATCGACCCGTCGAACGTCCGCGTCTATGTCTGCGGCCCGACGGTCTACGACTACGCCCATGTGGGCAATGCCCGGCCCGCCGTGGTGTTCGATGTGCTGATCCGGGTGCTGCGCCATCTCTACGGCGCCGAGCACGTGACCCATGTCGCGAACATCACCGATATCGACGACAAGATCATGACCCGCGCCAAGGAGCGCGGCGTCGAGATCGAGGCGCTGACCGGCGAGACGGCGGAGATCTACAACGCCGACATGGCGGCGATCGGCGTCAACCGGCCGGACGTGCAGCCGCGCGCCACCGGCCACGTGACGCAGATGATCGCGCTGACCGAGCGCCTGATCGAGCGCGGCCACGCCTATGCGGCGGAAGGCCATGTGCTGTTCAACGTCCCGTCGATGGCCGATTACGGCCAGCTCTCCCGCCGCGACCGCGACGAGATGATCGCCGGCGCGCGGGTCGACGTCGCCCCCTACAAGCGCGACCCGGCCGATTTCGTGCTGTGGAAGCCGAGTGCGGACGACCAGCCGGGCTGGGACAGCCCCTGGGGCCGCGGCCGGCCGGGCTGGCACATCGAATGCTCGGCCATGGCGGCGGAGCATCTGGGCGAGGTGTTCGACATCCATGGCGGCGGGCTCGACCTGATCTTCCCGCACCATGAGAACGAGATCGCCCAGACCCGCTGCGCCTTCGGCCATGCGACCATGGCGAATTACTGGATGCATAACGGCTTCGTGACGGTCGAAGGCGAGAAGATGTCGAAGTCTCTCGGCAACTTCTACACCGTCCACGACATGCTGGCCGACTGGCCGGGCGAGGCGATCCGCCTGCTGCTGCTCTCGGCCCATTACCGCCAGCCGCTGGACTTTTCCAAGGTCGGGCTGAGGGAAGCCAGGACCCAGCTCGACAAGCTGTACGGCGCGCTGAACCGGGCGGAGAATGCCGGTCATTACCCGGACTGGAACCTGGACCGGAACGACAATCCGGTGCTGGCCGCCCTGTGCGACGACCTGAACACGCCGCTGGCGCTCGCCGCCCTGCACCAGACCGCCCGCGAGCTGAACATCGCGCTCGACAAGGGCCGCGACCGCGAGGTGCCGGCGCTGATGGGCAAGTTGGTCGAGTGGGGCACCCTGCTCGGCCTGCTCCAGGGCGAGGCGGCCGCGTGGTTCAAGGGCGCGGACAGCGGCGATGCCGAGGAGATCGAGGCCCTGATCGCCGCCCGCGTCGCCGCCCGCCAGGTCAAGGACTTCGCCGAGGCCGACCGGATCCGCGACGAACTCAAGGCCCGGGGTATCGAGCTGGAGGACGGCGCCGGCGGCACCACCTGGAAGCGGGCTGGGTAGGTGTGCCCTCGCCCGCCGCCATCGCGCCCTGCCCTTCGACACGCTCCCTCTGGGAGCTGCTCAGGGTGAGGTCGGTCGGTGGGGATGGCTTATTTCTGAATTGACCTCACCCTGAGCAGCCCCGGCGATCAGCCGGGGCATGTCGAAGGGCGGATGACACCGTGTGTCAGGTCATTCCGTCTTCCCGGCCCTACGCCGGGATCCAGGGTGAGGGCCGCTGGAGAGCCGCCGATAATGTGACGCTCCGGCAAGCGTCCCCCTAGGCCCCGGCGCGAGGCCGGGGAGACGATTGGGGTGAGGGAAGTCCCCTACGCCCCCACCGCCGCCGCATCGGCCACCGTATGGATCGCCATCGACTGGTCGCGGCCGCGCACCTCGATCCGGTGGCTGGGGTAGCGTCTGAAATCCACGCCCGACGCCTCGGCCAGCGCCTCCGACACGATGAGCTGGACGCCGAACTCCTTGGTCAGGGCCTCCAGCCGGCTCGCCGTGTTCACCGTGTCGCCCACCGCCGTCACCCCGCGCACCCGCCCGTAGCCCATCTCGCCGACGATCGCCGGACCGAGATGCAGGCCGATGCCGATGCGCAGCGGCGTCTCCAGATCGCCGGCCAGGGACTCGTTCAGATCGACCAGCCGGAGCGCCATGTCCCGGGCCGCCGCCACCGCCTGGCGCGCGCCCTCCTCCGGATCGCCGTTCACCCCGAACAGGGCCATGATCCCGTCGCCGATGAACTTGTCGATGCGCCCGCCCGCGCCCTCGATGGCGGCGCCCATCTCGGCGAAATACCGGTTCAGGATGAACACCACGTCATAGGGCAGCCGCTCCTCCGACAGGGTGGTGAAGCCGCGGATATCGGCGAACAGCACCGCGATCTCCAACTCGCGCCCCTGCAGGTAGCTCGGCCCGCCCCTTGTCTCGTCCAGACCGGTTTTGTGCGGCGGCAGCAGCGGGGTGATCTCCAGGTCGTCGATCACGCGGGTCTGGCAGGCCAGCCGCACGTTCGGCGGGGCGGAGATCCGGTGCAGCACCTTCGCCTCGGCCTCGTCCGGTTCCGGCAGGTTGTCCAGCCCGCGCGAGATCCGCACCCGGCAGGTCGAGCAGCGCCCGCGCCCGCCGCAGACCGAGGCATGGGGGATGCCGTGCATCCGGCTGACATCGAGCAGGGTCATGCCGCGGATCGCCTGCACCGAGCGGCCGGCGCCATAGCCGACCCGCACGCCCTGGCTGCGCCGGTGCAGCGCCATGCGGACCCAGCGCGCGGCGAAGGCGGCGACCACCACGGCCGCGTACCCCGCCTTGATCCCGTCGAAGCGCTCCAGCCAGAGGGCGATGGCCGCGTTGTCCGGCAGGTTCGCCGAGCGGATCGCCAGGGGCAGCCAGCCCGGCGTCTCCGCCAGATCCGCGACGGTCATCCCGGCGGCGACGAACCCGGCGAGCGACAGGGCCGGCAGCAGCACCGCCACCGACAGCAGCCACGGTCTCGCCCGGTCGTACCAGGCGGCGTAGCGCAGCCACAGGTGCAGGCCGGTGCAGCCATGGGCCCAGGCGACCAGCACCGCCACCGACTGGTTCAGCGCCCCGACCGGATCGAACACCCAGAGGTTCAACAGCACCCAGGTATGGTCGTCGTCCAGCCCGTAGAGCTCGTGCATCAGCCGGTTGCCGAGGACATGGCGCAGGATCAGCAGCGGGATCGTCAGCCCGAGGGCGAGCTGCACCACCTCGGGCACCGACATCGCCTTCAGCGAATTCCGGTAGTAGATCGCCCGCAGCGCGATCAGCATGTGCAGCGCGACGCTGCCGTAGAGCAGGACGGAGACGGCCTGGAGCCGGACGACAGCCTCGATCAGCCGCAGACCGGCGTCGAGCGCGTCGAGCGACCACAATCCCGCCACATGGTTGGCCAAGTGTGCGCTCACGTAAACGAACAGCACGAGACCCGTGTAGAGACGGATGCGGGCGACGATGGGGGACCAGGAAATGCGCCGTTCCGGACGACCGCTTCGCTGTCCGCTCTGCGGCCCGCCCGGCCGCTGCACGTCGATTGCCGTCATCCGATCGCTCCCGTCACCCGGCGACAATAGCCTAATGTCTTGAATTTCGCTGTCATTTCGATAAATGACGGACCCAACCATCGGTTACGTCACGCACACCAGATGAGCGTCCCATGACGACAGCATTGTCCGTGCGCGGACTGCACAAGAGCTTCGGACCGTCGAATGCCCGCAAGACTGCGGTCGACGGCCTCAGTTTCGAGCTGGAGCAGGGCGAGGTCCTGGGCTTTCTCGGACCGAACGGCGCCGGCAAATCCACCACGATGAAGATGATCTGCGGCTTCCTGGCTCCCGATGCCGGCACCGCCTTCATCTGCGGCCACAACGTCCTGACCGACCCGATCGCCGCGAAGAGCGTGATCGGCTATCTGCCGGAAGGCGCGCCGGCCTATCCGGACATGACGGTCCTCGCCTTCCTGGAGTTCATCGGCGCGGTGCGCGGCTTCGACGGTGCGGAGCGTCACGAGCACGTGGCCGACGCCATGGCCAAGACCCAGCTCAAGGAAGTGGCGCATCAGCCGATCGAAACCCTGTCGAAGGGGTTCAAGCGCCGGGTCGGGCTGGCCCAGGCGCTGCTGCACAATCCGCCGGTGCTGATCCTGGACGAGCCGACCGACGGCCTCGACCCGAACCAGAAGTTCGAGGTCCGCAAGCTGATCAAGGAGATGGCCGCGACCAAGGCGATCGTGATCTCCACCCATATTCTGGAGGAGGTCGACGCCGTGTGTACCCGCGCGCTGATCATCGCCCGGGGGAAGATCGTCGCCGACGGCACCCCGGCGGAGCTGCGCGGCCGCTCGGCCAGCGGCAATCTGGACGACGTGTTCCGGGAGGTGACGGCCAATGTCTAGGACCGGGCGCAATGTCTGGCTGGTGACGGCGCGCGAGCTGAAGGCGTATTTCGCCACGCCGCTGGCCTATATCTTCATCGTCATCTTCCTGATCCTGGCCGGCGCGATGACGTTCTTCGTCGGCGGCTGGATGGACCGGGGGCAGGCCGACCTGCAGCCGTTCTTCACCTTCCACCCCTGGCTCTACCTGTTCCTGGTCCCGGCCCTGTCGATGCGGCTGTGGGCGGAGGAGCGGCGCACCGGCACGATCGAGCTGTTCCTGACCCTGCCGGTCACCATGACCGAGGCGGTGGTCGGCAAGTACCTGGCGGCCTGGATCTTCACCGGCATCGCCCTGGCCCTGACCTTCCCGCTGTGGATCACCGTGAACCAGCTCGGCAATCCGGATAACGGGGTGATCGCCGCTTCCTATATCGGCAGCCTGCTGATGGCCGGCGCCTTCCTGGCAGTCGGCTCGATGATCTCGGCCACCACCAAGAACCAGGTCATCGCCTTCGTGGTGACGACGGCGGTGCTGTTCGTCTTCACCCTGGCCGGCTCCAATGTCGTGCTCGACGCGATCCGGTCGTTCCTGCCGGAGACCGTGGTCGACATCGTGTCCGGCTTCGGCTTCCTGACCCACTTCCAGTCGATCGCCCGCGGCGTCATCGACCTGCGCGACGCGATCTTCTTCGCCTCCGTGATCGTGCTGGCGCTGGCCGCCAATGCGCTGATCGTCGACCTGAAGAAGGCGGAATGACCATGGCAACCGTCGACGCCCCCGCCGGCAAGCCCGCCCGCAAGCGCAAGAGCCAGGAGGCCCTTCCGGGCTCCCAGGGCCGGCTGACCGCGATCGCCCTGTTCCTGCTGGCCGCCCTGTTCGTCTCGGTCAACGTGCTGGCGGCGTTCTCGCTGACCAGCTTCCGGGTCGACCTGACCGAGGATCAGCTGTTCTCCCTGTCGCCCGCCACCGAGCGCGTGCTGGGCGAGATCGAGGAGCCGATCACCCTCCAGTTCTATTACTCCAAGCGGCTCGGCAGCCAGTATCCGACCTACGGCGTCTACGCCGACCGGGTGCGCGATATGCTGCAGGAATATGCCGACCGCTCTGCCGGCAAGATCGTGCTGGAAATCTACGACCCCGAGCCCTTCACCCCGGTGGAGGACCGCGCGGTCTCCTTCGGTCTGCAGTCGGTGGCGCTGGACGGCGTGGACGGCAACGTGTTCTTCGGCCTGGTCGGCACCAACACCACCGACGACGTGGAGCAGGTGCCGTTCTTCCAGCCGGACCGCGAGGCCTTCCTGGAATACGACATCACCAAGATGATCTACGCCCTATCTACGGGCACCACGGGCAAGGTGGGCATCCTCGGCAACAAGAAGATCACCATGGACGTGCGCATGGGCCAGGGCGGCCGGCCGGAGCAGCTTCCGCCGGCCCTGGTCACCACCCGGATCGAGGAGGTCCTGGAGGTCGAGGAGCTGGACGAGGAGGTCGAGGTCATCCCCGGCGACATCTCGATCCTGATGGTCGTCCACCCCAAGACCCTGCCGGAGCGCACCCGCTTCGCCATCGACCAGTACATCCTGGGCGGCGGCAAGGCCGTGATCTTCGTCGACCCCTACTCGGAGTCGGACGGCTGGCAGGCGGCGAACGGGCCGGTCAACGGTGCCGCCAGCTCGCTGGACGAGATGTTTTCGGCCTGGGGCCTGGAGATGCCGACCGACAAGATCGTCGGCGACCGTTTCGCCGGCCGACGGGTCGGCAATTCCACCGGCACCGGCTACGTCACCTATGTGCCCTGGCTGCTGCTGCGCGGCCCGAACCTGGACGGCGACTCGCCGATCACCGCCCAGGTCGACAGCGTCGCCGTGGCCAGCGCCGGCTACCTGACCCTGAAGGAGGGCTCGCCGCTCACCCTGGAGCCGCTGCTGACCTCCAGCCCCGGCTCGACCCTGTTCGACGTGAAAGACGTGGCGACCCAGCGGCCGAACCCGCAGGCGCTGCTGAACCAGTACCGGGCCGGCCCCGAGCGGTTCGTGATCGCCGGCACCCTGACCGGCGAGGTGCCGACGGCCTTCCCCGACGGCCAGCCGGAAGCGGTCGAGGGTGGCGACCCCGCCCTGCGGCATGACTTCGACGTGGTCCGCGAGACGTCGGACGGGCCGATCGACGTCATGGTCATCGCCGATACCGATCTGCTCGACGACCGGTTCTGGGTCACCTATCAGAATTTCCAGGGCCAGCGGGTGGCGATCCCCGGTGCCGGGAACGGCGATTTCATCGCCAACGCGCTCGACGCCATGACCGGCTCCTCGGCGCTGCTCGACCTGCGCGGCCAGGGCAGCACCTACCGACCGTTCGAGGTGATGGAGACGCTGAAGCGCGACGCCGACCGGACCTACCAGGCCAAGGAGCAGGAGCTGCGCAAGACGCTGGAGGAAACCCAGACGAAGCTGCGCGGCCTGCGCGAGCGCAACGGGACGGCCGCCGGCCCGGTCGCGCTGAGCGAGGAGGAGCAGGCGACCATGCGCCAGCTCCAGGGCGACGTGCTGCGGATCCGCGGCGAGCTGCGCGGCGTCCAGGCCTCTCTGCGGTCCGACGTGGAACGGCTGGAGCGCGAGCTGCAGTTCATCAACATCGCGCTGATGCCGATCCTGGTGGCCCTGTTCGCCCTCGTCCTGTCCGTCATCCGCGCAAGACGGCGCCGCCGGCGGATCGAAACCGCCGACGCCGCCGCGTGAGGAGGCCGCGATGATCACCAGACGCACCGTCACTCTGCTCGGCTCCCTGACCCTGCTGACCGCCATCGGCGCGTCGGTGGCGATGGTCGACCGGCTGTCGGAGGTCCGCACCGAGGTCCAGGCCGAGGCGCTCTATCCCGAGTTCGACCGCCGCGCCTCCGAGGTGCACCAGATCGAGGTGGTCCGGGCCGAGGACAACCCGGACGGCACGATCTCGATCGTGCGCACCGGCGACGGCTGGATCCTGCAGCAGCGCGACGGCTATCCCGCCCGCACCGACACCGTGCGCAAGCTGCTGTTCGATATCGGCCAGCTCGAACTGATCGAGCGCAAGACCGCCGATCCGGGCCGCTTCGACCGCCTGCAGCTCCGCGATGTCGCGCAGGAGGGCTCCGAGGCGTCGCGGCTGGTGGTGACCACCGCCGACGGCGAGACCCTGGTCGACCTGCATGTGGGCAAGCGCCGGGACAGCCTGTCCGGCGGCGACCCGATGGTCTATGTGCGACGCACGGACGAGACCCAGACCTACCTCGCCGAGGGCGCGCTGGAGTTGAAGGGCAAGGCTCCGCTCTGGCTGTTCCGTGAGGTGGTGGACGTGCCGCAGGCCTCGATCCAGCGCGCCTATCTCGTCACCGAGGCGGGGGCGCGCACGGAACTGGAACGGGTCTCCGCCGACGGCCGAGATTTCCGGATCGTCGATCTGCCGGAGGGCCGGACCGTCGACTCCCAGTATGCGGTCAACAACGCCGCCACCGTTCTCGACAAGCTGATGTTCGACGACGTGCGCACCGCCGACGGGCTGACCTTCGATCCGGCCCTGGGCCATGCCGAGTTCACTACCCGCGACGGGGTGCTCTACACCGTGGAATTCGCGCGCGATCCGGCCGAGGACGGCGGCGACACGCCGGTCCGGTGGATGCGGGTCCGCATCACCGTGCCCACCGCCGCACCGGAGGAGGCACGCGCCCTTGCCGAGAAGCACCGCGAACAGACCGAGACCTGGGCGTTCCGCATCTCCGACTGGGAGATGGAGCGTCTGACGGCCACGGCGGAGAGCCTGACCAAGCCGGCCGAAGCGAGCTGACGCGGCCGGTCGGAAGCCGCCCCTAGGCGATTGAGCCCGCGTTCCCCTCGCTCTACGATATTCACAACAGCGAGGGAGGATGCGACGTGCCACGCTATACGCCCGGCCCGTGGAAAATGCGCCCGAACGGGGAGCTCTGGTCGTACCGCCGCGGCGCCAACCCGTCGCAGATCGGCACCCTGTCCTGGACCGGGGCGGCGGAGGAACGCGACGGCAACGCCCGGATCATCGCCGGATCGGTCGATCTCAGCGAAAGCATGGAAGAGCTGATGCTGATCGTCTGTCAGCCCGAGGTGGTCGCCGCGATCCAGGACTGCGACCGCATCTCGGCCAAGTCGCGGATGATCATCGAGAACGCGCGCACCACCCTGGAGGAAGTCACCGGCCGCAAGCTGCCGGCCTGGCCGAAACGGGATCCGCACGACACCCGGCTCGAGACCACCTGAGGCCGACGGGCGCGCCGGCGACATGCAGATCCGCGAACTTCTGGCGACGATCGCCTCCAGTAAAGTGGCCGACTGGCGGACGATCTTCCGGCCGACCCTGCGCCACCGCATCACCGAGCTGCTCGACGAGGAGGGCAAGCGCGAACAGCTTCTGGTGGACGAGCACCTGGTCTCGTTCACCTACGCCCCCGATGTCGCCATCACCATGGCCTACGGGCTGGTCGATCAGGCCGCGTTCGAGCTGCCGGCCGACCATCCGTTCGCCCGGGAGAACGCGCGCTCCCTGTTGCTGGACATCTTCTACGCAGGACGGCTGGTGCATCGCGAGACCGTCATCAGCGTCGACCGCCACCGCTGTCTGCTGCCGCTGCCGGCCTCCTGGGAGCCGCCGATCAGCGTGCCGACGGCGCAGTTCAGCCTGATCCGTCTGATCCACGCCCTGGCCGGGCCGCCGACCGACTACGACTCGTATTTCCTGGAGAGCGGGATGGTGCGCAGCGACCGGGTCGCCTGGCCCTGAGCGGTTGGAAACGGACCGGCAAAACAGCCGGTAGGCTCAGAAGGCGCGGGAGAACAGGGCGCCCGCCTTGTTGATCAGGAACAGCACCCCGAGCCCGCCGATGACGATGGCCACCAGCCAGCCGGTCGCCTTCAGCGCGACCGACACGTCCTGGTTCTTCGGCTTCTTCTTGGTCCGGGCGGCGGCGGCCGGTGCCGCGGCCGGCGCGTCGGCGGCGGCCTGTTTGGCGGCCGCGGGCGGCGGCGGGGCGGGACGGTCCTTCGGCGCCTTGGAGGTGTCGAAGACCACGAGTTCCTTGCCCTGCCCGGTCTTGGGGTCGAACGTGTCCTTGATGACCTTGATGCCCTCGAACCGCTTTTCGCCGTGAAGCTGCTTGGCGACCTCGATCGAGGTTTCCTTATCCGGATACGTCGAATCGATGACCCACTGCCCCCCCTTGAGCGTGTGGACCTCGTACAGTGACTGCGCCATCAATCCCCTCGCCGCAGGTCTAGCCGAGCCGGGGGGATACTAAGCGATGGCCCCCGCGAAGTCAGCCGAATGCTCGCATTTTATCGGTCAGGATCTTAATCAATAGAAAACGGCCCCGCCGAAACCGACGGGGCCGTCCATTCTGATCCGTCTGCGGCGCCGGGCGCCGCGCGAATTACTCGCGGTTGCCGAACAGCTGCAGCAGGAACATGAACAGGTTGATGAAGTCGAGATACAGGGTCAGCGCGCCCATGATCGCCTTCTTGCCGGCGACGTCGGAGGCGTCGATCTCGTTGTACATCTCCTTGATCCGCTGGGTGTCGTAGGCGGTCAGGATCGAGAAGACCAGCACGCCGGCGACCGAGATCACGAACTGCAGCGCGCTCGACTGCAGGAAGATGTTCACGATGCTGGCGATCAGCACGCCGAACACGCCCATCACCGCGAAGGTGCCGAGACCCGACAGGTCCTTCTTCGTGGTGTAGCCGTACAGGCTCAGACCGGCGAAGGCGGCGGCGGTGATGAAGAACACCCGGGCGATGCTCTCACCGGTGAAGACGAGGAACACCGACGACAGCGACAGGCCCATCAGGGCGGCGAAGACATAGAACGAGATCCGGGCGGCGGAGAGCGACATGCTCGAGACGCGCGCCGAGATCAGGAAGACCATGCCGATCGGCGCCAGCATGACGACCCACTTCAGCGGCGACATGTAGATCGCCTGACCGAACGAGGTCAGCATGCCGTCCTGAACGGCAAGCATGGTGGTGCCGAACGCGACCAGCCCGGTAAAGACCAGCGCGGCGACCATGTGATTGTAAACGCCGAGCATGTACTGGCGCAGACCGACGTCGTATTGGGCGACATCGGCTTGTGACCGCGACATCGTCTGACGATCGTAACTCATGAGGAACCCCTTCATCTGCCCCGGCCCCTGCCGGCATACCCGCATAAAGTAAGGACGACGGGCATTTGCTTCAACAGGGAGCTTTGCCGAATCTCCCGGTTTCACCCGCTTTTCCACAAGTAATTTCAAACCGTCCAAAACGGTTGTCCAACGACCTCGGAATCTGTATCGCGAGGCTTCGAGTGACCGCCACCCGACGACGAGAGAGAACGCGATCATGGACGAGGAACGCCTGCTGGACGGCCTGATCGCAGGCCCCGACGACGCCGAGTACCACCTGGATCTCGGCGGGCTGGACATCCCCCATGCCACGGAATCCGTCCGGCAGATGTTGGAGCGCAACCGTTTCCGCGCGCCGCGCACCATCCTGGTGACCCTCGGCGACCCGTTCCCCGGCGGCCCGCAGAACCTGTTCCAGCCGATCGGGCGCCAGCTTCTGGACGCCCGGCGCGGCGGCCTCGTCGACGCGATGAAGCCGATCACCAGCGATCACGGACCCGGCTACTGGATCCGGACGGTGGGCAACGAAAACGCCCCAGCGGAGCCCGCCGAGAGCTAGATCACAAAGTCGTTACTCGGCCGCCTCGGCCCGCAGTTCGCGCCGGGTCTGCTTGCGGCTCTCGCTCTTGAGCTGGCCGCAGGCGGCGAGAATGTCGCGGCCGCGCGGCGTGCGCACCGGCGACGGATAGCCCGCCTTCAGCACCACCTGGGCGAAGCGCTCGATCTGCTCGTCGCTGGAGCAGACATAATTCGAGCCGGGCCAGGGGTTGAACGGGATCAGGTTGATCTTGGCCGGAATACCGCGGATCAGCGAGACCAGCCGCTTGGCGTCCTCGACGCTGTCGTTGATCCCTTCCAGCATCACGTATTCGAAGGTGATGCGCCGGGCGTTGTTCACCCCGGGATAGGTGCGGCAGGCGTCCAGCAGGTCCTGGATCGGCCATTTCTTGTTGATCGGGACAAGGATGTCGCGGGTGTCGTCGGTGGTCGCGTGCAGGGAGATCGCCAGGTTGACGCCGATCTCCTCGCCGCAGCGCTCCATCATCGGCACCACGCCGGAGGTCGACAGGGTGATGCGCCGGCGCGACAGGGCCACGCCCTCGTTGTCCATGATCACCCGCAGGGCGGTGGCCACGTTCTCGAAATTGTACAGCGGCTCGCCCATGCCCATCAGCACGATGTTGGTCAGCCGCCGGTCGATCCCCCCGGTCGGGAAACCGTTGAGCTCGTCCAGCGCCAGCATCACCTGGCCGACGATCTCGCCGGCGGTCAGGTTGCGGACCAGACGCTGGGTGCCGGTATGGCAGAACGAACAGGTGAGCGTGCAGCCGACCTGGGAGGAGATGCACAGCGTGCCGCGCTCGGTCTCCGGAATGAAGACCATCTCCGCCTCGTTGCCGTCGGCGAAGCGCATCAGCCACTTGATGGTGCCATCCGTGCTGTCCTGGCGGGTCGCCACAGCCGGACGGGAGATGCGGAACCGCTCGGCGAGCTGCTGGCGCAGCGGCTTGGCCAGGTTGGTCATGCCGTCGAAGCCGGTCGCGCCCTTGTGGTAGATCCACTGCCAGACCTGGTTTGCGCGGAACTTCGGCAGCCCGGCCTCGGCGAACAGCGCGGTCATGGCGGCGCGGTCCAGGCCGATCAGGTCGGTGCGCGAGTCGGCCGGCATCGGCCCGCGCGCGGCGAAGGCGCGCAGGTCCGCGGCGGCCTGCTCGGCCGAGACGGTCGGGATGTCAGCTTGCGTCATGCCGCGCAAAATGGCGCCGAGACCGGCGCAACGCAAGTGTCCTGTGCCGGAGCCGGTCCCGCAGGGGTTACGGGCGGAGCTTAGGGGCAGGCCTTGTCGATCATCGCCTTGGTCGCGGTGAACCCGCTCAGCGAGTAGGTGTCGGTGGTCAGCGTCCCCCTGGAGGAGACCCCCTTCACCACCATGTCGACGCCCCGCACCATCGCCTGGACCAGCGGTCCGTCCTCCTCCGGCCCCTGGGTCCAGGCCCGGTCGCCGCTGGTGAACATGTCGAAGGTGGCGCCGCCGATCTGGACGGTGACCTCGCTGTCCTTGCGATAGGTATAGCCGGTCACGATGCTGACCTCGCCCCGGATGCCGGCGCCCGGATCGTTGGTGACGAGCGCGAACACTTCACCGCGCGCGCTGTAGTCCCCCTCCGCCTTGGTCGGCGAGGATGCCATGTAGCAGACCTTGCCGCCGCCCCGAGGCAGGGTGAAGGCGGTCCAGTCGCCGTTCCGTCCGATCCGCTCCGGCTCGGCCGCCGTCGCCGGCTGCGCCGCCAGTGCCGCGCTCATCAGCCCAACCGTCACCAGGGCCGTCTTCATCGCTCGGGTAGTCCAGCTCATTGCTCATTTCCCTCCGCGCCCGCTCCCGACCCGATCCGGCGCCTCTGGCGGAGCGGATCGGGCGCTGAGCCCGTCTTCGATGCCATCACCGCCCGACGATTTCAATTGCCGAGCAACAGAGCGGATCCAAATCCACGGATGTGGCAGATAAATGGCGGCGTGTGCGGCCCAGGTGATCCGGGCCGTTGCCCGCCGCGTATGAGGGGCATGGAAGCACGATGCTGGTTCGAGGGCGAATCGACGCCACCCGACGGAGGGATCGACGGAACGATCCCCGCCGTCGTTGTTGCTTTGCATCGACCGCTCCCGTTACATGGGCGCATGACGTCCGCCCCCGATATCGACGCATCGACGGTCTCCTATGAGTCCCTCATCGAGGCGGTCGCCGGCCAGCGCAGCAAGCCCGCCTTCGCCGAACTGTTCGAGCATTTCGCCCCGCGGCTGAAATCCTATCTCATGCGGCTCGGCACCGACGGCTCGGCCGCCGAGGAGGTGGTCCAGGAGGCGATGGTCATGGTCTGGCGCAAGGCGGAGAGCTTCGACCGCCGCCAGGCCAGCGCCAGCACCTGGATCTTCACCATCGCCCGGAACAAGCGCATTGACCGGATGCGGCGCGAGCGCCGGCCGGAGCTGGACCCGAACGACCCGGCCCTCGTTCCCGACGCCGAACCGTCGGCGGACCGGTCGGTCGAAGCCAACCAGTCCCGCATGCGCATTCTGAGCGCGATAAAAAATCTTCCCGAGGAGCAGTCCGAACTGATCCGCATGGCGTATTTCGATGACAAGTCCCACGCGGAGATTGCCGCGGAGAAGGATTTGCCCCTTGGTACCGTGAAATCACGCATCCGCCTGGCGCTTGGCCGCATGAGGCGGGAGGTTGACGATCTTGGCTGACACCTGTCCTGTGCATCATCCCGAAGAGGAACTGCTGCTCGACTACGCTGCGGGCAAGACTGCCCAGGCGGCGAGCGTGCTGGTGGCCACGCACCTCGCCCTGTGCCCGGAATGCCGGCGGAAGGTGCGCGGGTACGAGGCTCTCGGCGGGGTCCTGATGGAGTCCGAGCCGCCGGTTGCGATGGCCGGCGACGCCTTTGCCGCGGTGATGTCCCGGCTCGACCAGGTCTGGGAGGAGGAGGCACCCGCCCCTCTCCCCGCGGTCGATGCGGAGACCTTGCGTTTGGTGCCGGAGCCGCTGCGCGGCTTCCTGAGCGCCGGGATCGACGCCCTGCCCTGGAAGACCCGGGGTCTGGGGGTGCACGAGGCGGTTCTGGACCTCGGCGACCCGTCCGTGCGCAGCTCGCTGATCCGCATCGCGCCGGGACGGCGGGTGCTGTCGCACACCCATGGCGAGGTCGAGCGTACCATGGTGCTGAAGGGTGCTTACAACGACAGCACGGGCCGGTACGCCCGCGGCGACGTCGCGATCGGCACGCCCGACCTCGATCACACGCCGGTCGCGGAGATGGGCGAGGAATGCATCTGCCTGACCGTGGTCGAAGGCGGGCTGCGCTTCACCGGACGGTTCTCTCGCCTGCTGAACCCGCTGATGGCCCGCTGAGGCGGCCCCCCTCGCGATCGGGATCGCCCTGAGATCTGGGTCGGGCGATCCGGGACTATCCCCGGAACCGTTCCTCTTCCTCCCGACGGGCCGCCTCCGCCGCCTTGCGGTCGCGGCGGCGCTGCTTGCGCACCCACAGCGGCGCCCCGAAGGCCGGCACGGGCGCCGGCTCGGTCGGCGCCCCCGGCCGGTGCGGCCGCGGCGCGAACAGGCCGAGGCACAGCATGCGGTCGTACATCACGATGCCGCCGGCCAGGCTGACATTCACCGAGAACCGGGTCGGGATCTTGATCACGTGCTCGCAGCGCTCGACCAGCTCCGGGTCCAGGTTCCCCCGCTCCGGCCCCATGATGTAGGCGGCGTTCTTCGGGTGATGGAAGCTGGGCAGCTCGATCGCGTCGTCGGTGATCTCCACCCCGACCAGCGCGCAGCCCTGGGGCAGCAGCATCTCGTCCGGCCCACCGAAGCGGTAATACGGCAGATTGCCGGTCGTCCCCGAGGTGTCGGCATGCCGCAGCTCGCGGCTGTTGTAGGTCTCGCCGACGGTGAAGACGAAACTGGCGCCGAACGCATGGGCGGTGCGCATCAGCGCGCCCATGTTCTGCGCCTTGTTGATCCGGTCGGCACCGATGCCGAAATACCCTCTCATGCCGATCCTCGGTCTGGTCAGTCGCGACGGCGGCGGACCTTGCCCCAGGCCGGGTGTGGAGGCAAGCTGCGTGGCCCCGCCCGTGGGGAGCTTGCCGGAGATCCGAGATGAACGACGTCGCCCCCATCGCCCAGCCGGACGACCGCATTCTGCGCGTCCATGCCGGCCAGTCCGCCGCCCCGATCGTGGTCGAGGTGACCCGCGGCGGGATGGTGGAGAGCGTGCACCGTGTGATCGCGGCGGTGACCGATGCGGCCGGCAAGCCGGTGATGGCCTGGGGCGATATCGACCGGCTGGTCTACGGCCGCTCGGCGATCAAGCCGATCCAGGCCCTGCCGGTGCTGGAGAGCGGCGCCGCCGACGCCTTCGGGCTCGGCGAGGACGAGGTCACCCTGTGCTGCGCCAGCCATTCCGGCGAAGCGATGCATGTGGATCGGGTGAACGCCTGGCTCGGCCGTCTCGGCCTCTCCGCCGAGGACCTGGAATGCGGCCCGCAGATCCCGACCCACGAGCCCTCGGCCCACGCCATGCTGGCCGCCGGCGCCAAGCCGACCCGGGCGCACAACAACTGCTCGGGCAAGCATTCCGGCATGCTGACCACCGCCGTGCATCTGGGCGAGGCGACCAAGGGCTATATCCGCGACGAGCACCCGGTGCAGAAGCGGCTGCGCGCCGCCATGGAGGAGATGAGCGGCTGCGACCTGTCCGGCGTGCCGACCGGCTATGACGGCTGCGGCATCCCGGTCTTCGGCGTGCCCTTGAAGGGCATGGCCACCGCCATGGCCCAGTTCGCCGACCCGTCGCGCCTGTCCCCCGCCCGCGCCGCCGCCACCCGCCGGATCGTCGCCGCCTGCGCCAAGCACCCGCTGCTGATCGCCGGCACCGGCCGGTTCAACAGCGCCATCCTGTCGGAGACCGGCGAGGCCTGCCTGCTGAAGAGCGGCGCCGAAGGCGTGTTCGCCGCCGCCGTGCCGGGCCAGGGCTACGGCATCTGCCTGAAGACCGACGACGGCAATGGCCGGGCCGCCAGCACCGCCATGGCGGCGATCCTGCGCCATCTCGGGGTGATCGACGAGTCCATGGCCCGGCGCCTCGCCGACAAGCTGGTGCAGCCGGTGCATAACTGGGAAGGCCGTCTGGTCGGCCATGTCCGCCCGGCCCCCGACCTGGCGTTCTGAGGCAGGGCGTGAGTGACACCGACCGCAAGGTTCGCGCCCAGTACGAAACCTATCCCTACCCGGCGCGCGACCCGCGCGACGAAGCCAAACGGCTGATCACCGGCTCGCCCAGCCATCTGGACGAGATCCGGCACTACGTCTTCGCCGGCCGGCTCGACCTGTCGAAGCCGTTCCGCGCGCTGGTGGCCGGCGGCGGGACAGGCGATGCCGCGATCATGCTGGCCCAGCAACTGGTCGATGCGGGGGCCGCCGATGCCGAGGTCGTGCATCTCGACATCTCCTCGGCCTCGCGCGCCGTCGCGGTCAAGCGGGCCGAGGCGCGCGGCCTGACCAACCTGCGCTTCGCCGACGGTCCGATCGAGCGGGTGGCCGAGATCGCGCCGGGCCCCTACGACTACATCGACTGCTGCGGCGTGCTGCACCATTTGGACAGCCCTGAAGCCGGACTGACGGCGCTGGCCGGGGTGCTGAAGCCGGAGGGCGGCATGGGCCTGATGGTCTACGGCACGCTCGGGCGCGCCGGTGTCTATCCGGTGCAGGAGGCGCTGGCCCAGCTCAGCGGCGAACTGGGGGAGAAGGAGCGGGTGGCGATCGCCAAGCGCCTGGTCGCCGGCCTGCCGAAGACCCATTGGCTGAAGCGCAACCCCTTCGTCGGCGACCACCTGACCGGCGGCGATGCCGGGCTCTACGACCTGCTGCTGCATCCGCGCGACCGGGCGTACCGGGTGGCGGAGTTCGCCGAGTTCGTCGCGTCGGGCGGGCTGGCGATCCAAAGCTGGATCGAACCGGCGCGCTACGATCCGGACACCTATCTGAGCGATCCCGGGCTGAGAAAGGCGGCGGCCGGCCTCGACCCGCTGGCCCGCGCCGCCCTGGCGGAGCGACTGTCCGGAGCGATGGCCAAGCACATTGTCTACGCCCTGCCGGCCGCCCGCGCCGACCTGCCGGCGCCCGACCCCGGCGCCGATGGGGCGGTGCTGGTGCTGCGGGACCTGGACCCGGCGGCGGTGGCCAGGGGTCTGTCCGGCGGCCTGCTGAAGGCTGACCTCGGCGGCGCTGCGTGGCAGGCCCCGCTGCCGGCGATCGCCTCGGCCATCATCGCCCGGCTCGACGGGACGCGGAGCGTCGCCGACATCCGCGCCGAGCTGAAACCGGGCGATCCCGCCCGTTTCGCCGACCAGGTCCGCGCGACCTTCGAAGCATTCCACGCCATCAACCGGATGCTGGTGCGCGCGGTGCGGTGAGCCGCTCGTCGCGCCCACCCGGGCCGGAACCGAGGCACCCGACTCGCCCCCTCCCCGTCATCCTGATGCAAATCAGGATCTGCGGTGCACCGGCGCTGAGGGCTTGATCCTGACTTTGTCAGGATGAGGGGGACGTCAGGATGACGGGTGGCGGCTGAACGCGAGCGCCCCCTAAACCGCCGCGAAGGCCCGCTTGTTCGCGTCCCACGCGGTTGCGTATTCCAGGATCCGCGCCGTCTCGGCCGCGGCCTCTTCTCCGCATTCCCGCGCGATCAGGTGCAGGGTCATGTCCATGCCCAGCGACACCCCGCCGCCGGTCAGCACGTCGCCCGCGTCGACCAGCCGCGCCTCCACCACGTCGACGCCGCCGTGGCGCGCGGCCAGCAGGTCCAGCGGCCGGGCCTCGCCGGCGACGATCTCGCGCTTGGTCGTCGCCCGCCTTCCGTCGAGCAGGCCGGTCGCCGCCAGGATCATGCCGCCGGTGCAGACCGCCGCCACCGTGCCGCCGCCAGCATGGAAATCGCGGACATGGTCGAGCAGCGCCCGGTCCTCGGCCGCCTGCGGCCAGCCCGGCCCGCCGAGCACCATCAGGATGTCGGCCGCCGGCACGTCGTCGAAGCGGTGATCGGCGACCAGCCGCAGCCCGTTCGCCATGACCACCTCGCCGCCGGCCCGCGACACCACGTGGAACGTCAGCGCCGGCACGATCCGCTTGGCCATGGACAGCACGCCGTAGGTCGCGCCGATGTCGATTGGCTCGATGCCGTCATAAGCGAGCAGGGAGAACCGGGGCACGGTCAGTACAGCCCGCGCTCGGCCATGACCTTGCCCTGGCGCTCGGATTCCGCCTCGGTCAGGCCCTCCACATGGTCGATCAGCATCTGCGAGTAGGAGGCGAGCTGGTTGCGGTCGATATGCTTGTCCGGGTTCCACAGGTCGGAGCGGACCAGCGCCTTGGAGCAGTGGACGAAGGCCTCCTCAACGGTGATCAGCACGCCGATCTTCGGCGCCCGGTCGCGGATCGCGCAGGGCTCCAGCAGCCGGGCGTCGTCGGTGAGCCGGGCCGTACCGTTGATCCGCAGGGTCTCGCCCATGCCCGGCACCAGGACCAGCATGGCGATGCGCGGGTTGGCCAGCAGGTTGACGTAGTTGTCGAGCCGGTTGTTGCCGACCCGGTCGGGCAGCAGGATATGGGTGTCGTCCAGCACCCGCAGGAAGCCCGGCGGATCGCCGCGCGGCGAGGCATCGGCCCCGTCCGGCCCCTGGGTGGCGATCACGCAGAACGGCGCGAGCGCCAGGATGTCCCGGCAGTGCTTGTCCAGCCGGCGGATGACCTTGTCGCTGGAGCGGCTCATCATCTTGTGATGCATCGCCCGCAGCGCAGCCTCGTCGGTCACGTAGGAGATGTCGTCCGGCAGCATGGTTCCCTCCCTTCGGGTCGTTTATTGTCCGACCTCGGTTTCCCCCCTCCCGTCATCCTGATGCAAATCAGGATCCCGCATCCGGCCCCGAGAGCGGCTTGATCCTGATTTGCATCAGGATGACGGGAGGGGCAGTTAGAATCCTCTACGCAGCATCCTCCCGGATCATCGCCGCGCCCTTTTCGGCGATCATGATGGTCGGCGCGTTGGTGTTGCCGCTGGTGATCTCCGGCATGACCGAGGCGTCGATCACCCGCAGCCCCTCCATCCCGTGCACCCGCAGCCGGCTGTCGACCACCGATCCCGGATCCTCGCCCATGCGGCAGGTGCCGACCGGGTGGTAGATCGTGGTGCCGTGATTGCGGGCGAACGCGCGCACCCCATCGCGGTCGAGCGCGCCGCCGTCGCCCGGGACCTTCTCGCCCATGCTGATCTCGGCCAGGGAGGGCGAGGCGTAGATCGCCCGGGTCTGGCGGATGCCGGCCTCGAGCACGCGCACGTCGTCGTCATCCTCCAGGTAGTTCGGCCGGATCGCCGGTTTGGCAAAGGGATCGGCCGAGGTCGCCAGGATCGTGCCGCGCGAGCGCGGGCGCACCGGGCACACCGCCACCGCCATGCCCGGATCCTTGTCGAGAAACCCGACCTGATCGACCGAATAGCTCGCCGGCGTGAACAGGAGCTGGATGTCCGGCGCCGACAGGCCCTCGCGGCTGTGGCTGAAGACCTGGGCACTGGTGATTCCGAAGGTCAGGGCGCCGTCGCCGGCGGTGGCGTAGCGCGCCATCTCGCGCAGCAGGCGCCAGCCCCGGGCGAGCTGGTTGATCGAGATCTCGTTGCGGATCCGGTGGGCGACGCGGACCACGTAGTGGTCGTGCAGGTTGCGGCCGACCCCGGGCAGTTCATGGGCGACCTCGACGCCGATGGATTTCAGGTGCTCCGGCGTGCCGATGCCGGAGATCTGCAGGAGGTGCGGCGAGTTCACCGCCCCGCCGCAGACGATCACCTCGCGCCGGGCGGAGACCGCGCGGTCGACGCCGCCCTGGCGGAACCGCACCCCGGTGCAGCGCTTGCCGTCGAGGATCAGGCCGCTGGCCATGGCGTCGGTCTCGATCCGCAGGTTCTTTCGGTGCCGGGCGCCGGCCAGATAAGTCTGGGCGGTCGAGCCGCGGCGGCGACCGATCCGCGTCATCTGCGAATAGCCGACCCCCTCCGGGCGGGCGCCGTTGAGATCGGGACTGAACGGGTGTCCGGCCTCCTGGGCGGCCTTCACGAAGCGATGGGTCAGCGGCAGGACGGTGTCGTAGTCGCGGACCTGCAGCGGCCCGCCGCCGCCCCGGTACTCTGGATCCCCGCCATTGGCATAGGTCTCGGCGTCCTTGAAGTAGGGCAGGACCTCCGAGAACGACCAGCCGCGGCAGCCGCGCTGGGCCCAGCCGTCGAAATCGGCGGGCTGGCCGCGGACATAGAGCATGCCGTTGATCGAGGACGTGCCGCCCAGCACCTTGCCACGCGGCCAGTTGATCGGCCGCCCGGCGGTCCCGGTCTCGCCCTCGCTGGCATAGCCCCAGTTCACCCAGCCGTTGCGCATGATGTAGAGCACGCCGGCCGGGATGTGGATGAACGGGTTCCAGTCCTTCGGCCCCGCCTCGAGCAGGACGACGCTGGCTCCGCTCTCGCTCAAGCGCGCGGCGACGACGCATCCGGCCGACCCCGCGCCCACGACGACGTAGTCCGCCGCCGGGATGTTTTGTGTTTCCTCCATGCCCGCATTCGAGCGCAGCCGCGGGAGGCTGCCAAGAGGGAGAGTTTTGGGGGGAGGGGCATCCGTTCACCCTCGTTGTCTTCCCGGCCCTGCGCCGGGACCCAGACTGCCACGCGCTGCGGCTCATCCGGAAACGCTCCATCGCGCGGACGGCTCGGTCCCGGCGCAGGGCCGGGAAGACCGTTGGGAAGGGGCGTCGCGTTAGTCATTCTCACACTCCCCGGCCTTGTGCCGGGGCACGGCCGGGGTCCGCGTGAAAGTGCCGGATATCACGCAGGCGGATGGCTCGGCCCCGGCGCAAGGCTCGGGAGTGAACGCGGGGCGTAGAGTTCCTAGCGCGCCGTCACCGCGCGCAGGACCCAGCTTCGGAACGCCTGGAACGACGGCTCCGTCGCGCGGCCCGGGCGGACGAGCAGGTACCAGCTCTGACCCTTCGGCACCGCCTGCTTGAAGGGGGCGACCAGCCGGCCGGCGGCAAGGTCGTCGTCGATATAGGGCCGGATGCCCATGGCCACGCCGGTCCCGTCGGCCGCCGCCTGCAGTGCCTGGCCGTAATAGGCCAGGGTCAGTCCACTGGCCGGCGGGGCGCCGATCCCGACCGCCTGCAGCCAGCGCGACCAGTCGTCGGCGGCGTGCCCCACATGCAGCAGACGCACGCCGGCCAGGTCGCGCGGGTGCAGCAGGTTGCGGGCGAGCTGCGGGGCGCAGACCGGGGTGAGCTCCGCCCGGATCATCTCCTCCACCTTCAGATCCGGCCAGCGGCCGTCGCCGAGCGAGATGCCGCAGCTCCAGTCGGCGCCGAAGGCGGCGGTCGCCCCGCCGGTGGTCAACCGCACCTCCACATCCGGGGCGATGGTCGAGAACTCGGCCAGACGGGGGATCAGCCAGCGGATGGCGAAGGTCGGGCCGACCCCGACCGTGAGCACCTTGGGCCGGCCGGCGGCGGTCACCCGCTCCGTCGCCGCGGCGATCTGGTCGAGCGCGGGGGTCAGCCCCTCGCGGTAGCTCTGTCCCGCACCGGTCAGAGTCAGGCGGTTCGGGGTGCGCTCGAACAGGATGACGCCGAGGCTCTCCTCGAGCAGGCGCACGAGCCTGCTCACCGCCGCCGGCGTGACATTCAATTCATCGGCGGCCTTGGCGAAGCTCTCGAAACGTGCCGCGGATTCAAAGGCCTTAACGCCATTTAAGGATGGCAATTGACGCAAATTAGCCTCAATAAATCTATCGCTAGCGTAAGATAACCCAGGTTGCCTGTTTCCCGCAATGAGCGCAGACAGAGCGACAGTCCTGTGGAGACCCGCCCATGCCCGCCGCGCCCGCCGAAACCCCAGCCATGCCCGTGCCCCTGCGATGACCCCGCTTCTCGTTGCCGGCATCGCCCTGGTGATGGTCGCCACCTCGTTCCTCTCGGGAATCTTCGGGATGGCGGGCGGCATGGTGCTGGTCGGCGTGCTGCTGGCGATCCTGCCGGTGCCGACGGCCATGGCCCTGCACGCGATCACCCAGATGGCCTCCAACGGCTGGCGGGCGCTGCTGTGGCGGGCGCATGTGCGCTGGCGGATCGTCGGCGCCTACGTGATCGGCTGCGCGATCGCCGTGGCGGTCTGGAGCCTGTGGCTCTATGTGCCGAGCAAGGCGCTGGCGCTGATCGGCCTCGGCGCCCTGCCGCTCGCCACCCGGTTCGTGCCGGCCCACCTGCGCGCCCGGCCGGAGCATTTCGGCCATGGGATCGCTCAGGGCGCGGTGTCGATGATGCTGATGCTGCTGACCGGTGTAGCCGGGCCGCAGCTCGACCAGTTCTTCCTGGGTGGCGGGCTCGACCGGCGGCAGATCATCGCCACCAAGGGGATCTGCCAGCTGTTCGGCCATACCTTCAAGCTGCTGTATTTCGGCGCGCTGATCGACGATGCCGCCAGCGTCGACCCGATGCTCGCGGCGGTCGCGGTTACCGCGTCGATGATCGGCACCGGCCTGTCGAAGAAGGTGCTGGAGGCGATGAGCGACGCCCAGTACCGGCGCTGGGCCGACCGCATCATCCTCGGCATTTCGGTGTATTATGTCGCCTATGGCGGCTACCTGCTGGCCGCGCCCCTGGTATCGGCCAGCGCATGAGGGAGGATCGAACGATGTCCCGACGGATCGCTGAACCGACCGACTTCGCGGTCGAGTGCCTGCTGCTCGACCTGGTCGCCTGGATCGCCGAGCGCCCGCGCCCCTATGGCGAGGTGCTCGAGGCCTGGCGGACCTCCTGCCCCCGGCTGCCGGTCTGGGAAGAGGCGGTGGACCGCGGCTATGTCCGGCGGGTCGCCCACCGCGACCGGGGGGCGGTCATCCACGCGACGCCCGCCGGCCTGGCGTTCCTCGCCCGCACCGGGCGCCCCGTCCGGGCCGCCTGAGAGGCGCGCACCCGGACCCGGCGGCCCATATCCTCGAATTTCGTCTCCAGCGTCGACGGCGCAAAAGAAAACGGCCTGACTCGCGTCAGGCCGCTGACTTGCCGCAGGCGCTTCGGCTGGGGGGAGCGGAAGCGGCCCGGGCAGGAACGGGACCGGAGACTGGGTGGGCTCTCCGGACCCGGATCGGTCGGGTCGCCTCAGGCAACCCAGAACGGCTTGTTCGCCTCATGGGCGGCCTCGTCGATGGTCACGCCGATATCGGCGAGCAGACGGGCGTCCAGATCGGCGAGCGTCTCGCGGTCCTTCAGGCGCGAGGCCCAAAGGGTCAGCGTGCCGAAGACGGTGGCGAAAACACGATCCGCCATCGAGGTCTGGGCTCCGCGCGCGGCGGAGGCCCCGAACATCGGGCGAGCGGTCTGGGTCAGGGTCCGGCTCATAGGAACCTCCTTCACAAAGGGTTAATATTTCGGATCACGATCGAGAGCGGGCCGCCCTCTTAACTCGTTGTCTGGGAGTGTATTTACGAATTGAATTGCTCGTTCACAAACGATAGTTTCTCATCGTATCTATTAGATAATCTTATCCGTAAAGGGGCTGTTAATGCGTCGACTCCCGCCGCTGAATGCCCTTCGCGCCTTCGAGGCCGCGGCACGGCATCTGAGTTTCACCAAGGCCGCCGGTGAGCTGAACGTCACCCAGGCCGCGATCAGTCACCAGATCCGCGCGCTGGAGGACTGGCTCGGCATGCCGCTGTTCCGGCGGCAGAACCGGGCGCTGCTGCTGACCGATGCGGGCCAGGCTTATCTGCCGGCCATGCGGGACGCCTTCGACCTGATGCATCAGGCCACCGCGAAGCTGCATCAGCGCGACCGCAGCGGTGCGCTCAACGTCTCGACCTTCACCAGTTTCGCCGCCAAATGGCTGATGCCCCGGCTCGGCCGCTTCACCTCGGCCCATCCGGAGATCGAGATCCGCCTGGGAATCAACGACTCCCTGGTCGACTTCGCCAGCGACGAGGTGGATGTGGGCGTGCGCTACGGGCGCGGCGAGTGGCGCGGCGTGGATGTCGACCTGCTCATGACCGAGGAGGTCTTCGTGGTGTGCAGCCCGAAGCTGCTGGAGGGCGAGCACCCGCTGCGCGATCCCTCCGACCTGCGCCACCACACCCTGCTGCATGACGATCTGCCGGAGGACTGGAGCACCTGGCTCGATGCCGCCGGGGTGGACGACGCGGTCAAGGTCCGGGCTCGCGGCGATCTCGTGTTCAACCACTCCGAGATGGTGCTGCAGGCCGCCGCCGACGGTCTCGGCGTTGCGCTGGGCCGCAGTGCGCTGGTGGCCGACGACCTGGCCGCCGGGCGGCTGGTCAAGCCGTTCGACCTGCAGCTGCCGACCCAGTCGGCCTACTACGTGGTTCATTCGGAGAATGCCGGCGACCGGCCGAAGATCAAGGCCTTCACCGACTGGCTGCACGAGGAGGCCGCCCGCGACCACCGCGCCCCCGCCAGCGAGACCGCTCCGCCGGTCTGAGCCGATACGGGAGCCGCCCCGGGGGTCAGTCCTTCGGCGTCAGGCCCATCGGCTCGGCGCCGAACACCTTTCGGAAGGCATCGTTCAGCTTGAGGATGTCGTTGCTGTTGAGCTGCACGCCCTTCTCCACGAAATCCTCGCCCTCGCGCATATTGCGGCCGCAGGCGTCGATATAGACGTCCATCAGCTCGCGGAACGCGGTGAACGACTGGTTCCCGACGGTGCTTGAGCGGACTTCGAAGACCGAGACGATCGCTCCCATCCGGCGGACCATGCCGTCGAGCTCCTTCAAGCGCATCGCGTCGAACATCACCACAGCTCCAAATCCGGGGGGCCAGCGCCCCGTTTCAATCCGCTCCGAGATCTAGACGGAAACCGCCTGTCGTCAAAGGGGTTATCGAGTGCCGCCTCAGGTCGCGCCGGGCCCGGGACCGGACTTTTCGGCGCGCCAGACCTCGACCCGATTCCGTCCCTCCTCCTTGGCCGTGTAGAGCGCCCGGTCGGCCCGCTCCACAAGTTCCGGGATCGGCCGGCGGGGGTTCAGCAGTGTAACCCCGAAGGAGACCGTCAGGGTGACCGTGCGCCCGTCATCGGACGAGAACTCGTCCTTGGCGATCCGGGCCCGCACCCGGTCGAGCACCCGCCGCGCCTCTTCCGGCCCGGTATCCGGCAGGCAGATCAGAAACTCCTCGCCGCCATAGCGGTAGACGCTGTCATAGGGCCGCAGGTTGTCGATCAGCGCCGTAGAGACCGCCGCCAGCACCTGGTCGCCGACCCCGTGACCGTAGGTGTCGTTGATGGTCTTGAAGTGATCGATATCGGCCAGCGCGATACAGGCGGGCGAGCCGGAGCGCCGGGCCCGGACCACCTCGCGCTTCAGGTCGCGCTGCATCACCTGGCGGGTCTGGGCGCCGGTCAGGGGGTCGATGTCGCTGATCGCCGCCTGGAACGCCTTGGCCAGCCGCTGCGCCTGATCCCGGAAGGCCGACACCTTCTCCAGCAGGGCGTCGTATTCCTCCACCGGCACCTTGTCGGACTTCCAGGCCCGTTCGGCCAGCAGGGCGAGATGGTTCAGTAGCGCCTCGTGCAGTGCCACCAGGGTCTCGAAGGCCGGCTGGTCGAGCGGCGGGTTCTCGCGCCGCTCCTCGTACCAGGCCCCGAACTCGGATCCGCCATGCGCCCCCATCTGGAGCAGGTCGCCGTCCGGCTTGACCTTGGCGATGGCGGAGCGATGGAACCGCTGCAATCGGTCGTCCACCCCCCGCACCGCCTTCTCGATGGCGTTGACGATCGCCTCGTGGCGGCTGCGGTGGGAGGCGGCGTCCGGAATGACCATCGCGCCGGGCGCCCCTACTCCGCCAGCTCGGCGCGGCCGCGGTATTCCTCCAGCGCTTCCGGATTGGCCAGCGCCTCCACATTCTTCACCGGGCGGCCATGAACCACGTTGCGCACCGCCAGCTCGACGATCTTGCCCGACTTGGTGCGCGGGATATCTGTGACCGCGAGCACCTTTGCCGGCACGTGGCGCGGGGTGCAGCCGGTGCGGATCTTGGTCCTGATCGCCTTGATCAGCTCGTCGTCCAGGGTGACCCCCTCGGCGAGCCGGACGAACAGGACGACGCGCACGTCGTTGTCCCAGTCCTGGCCGATGACCAGCGCCTCCATGACCTGGGGCATCTGCTCGACCTGGCGGTAGATCTCCGCCGTGCCGATGCGCACGCCGCCGGGGTTGAGCACCGCGTCGGAGCGGCCGTAGATCACCATGCCGCCATGCTCGGTGAGCTCGACATAGTCGCCGTGGCACCACACTCCCGGCCAGGCCTCGAAATAGGCGGCCCTGAACTTCTCGCCTTCCGGGTCGTTCCAGAAATAGATCGGCATGCAGGGGAACGGCTTGGTGCAGACCAGCTCGCCCTTCTCACCCACAACCGGCTTGCCGTCGTCGTTCCAGACCTCGACGGCCATGCCGAGGCCGCGCTTCTGGATCTCGCCACGCCAGACCGGGCTGATCGGGCTGCCGAGCACGAAGCAGGACACGATGTCGGTGCCGCCGGAGATGGAAGCGAGCTGGATGTCCTGCTTGATCTCGGCATAGACATAGTCGAAGCCCTCCGGCACCAGCGGCGAGCCGGTGGAGGTCATCGCCCGCACGGTGTCCAGCTTGTGGGTGCTCTTCGGGCTGCGCTCGATCTTCTTCAGGTGGTCGATGTACTTGGCCGAGGTGCCGAACAGGGTCATGCCCTCGGCGTCGGCGTAGTCGAACAGGATGTCCGGGTGCGGATGGAACGGCGAGCCGTCATAGAGCAGCAGCGTCGCTTCCGCCGCGAGACCCGAGACCAGCCAGTTCCACATCATCCAGCCGCAGGTGGTGAAGTAGAACACCCGGTCGCCCGGCCGCCCGTCGGTTTGCAGCTTGTGCTCCTTCAGGTGCTGCAGAAGCGTGCCGCCGATGCCGTGAACGATGCATTTCGGCACGCCGGTCGTGCCCGACGAGAACATGATGTAGAGCGGATCGTTGAACGGCATCCGCGTGAAGCTCAGCTCCGGCGCGGCACCGTCGCCGAGATAGGCGTCCCACAGAACCGCGTTTCCGATGCCGGAGAGGTCCGGATCGTCTGTGGTATAGGGCACGACCAGCACGCGCTTCAGGGTGGGAAGCTGTTCGGCGACGGCGGCGACCTTGTCGCGGATATCGTGGGTCTTGGTGGCGTAGAAGTAGCCCTCCACCGCGACCAGCACGGTCGGCTCGATCTGGCCGAACCGGTCGAGCACGCCCTGGACCCCGAAGTCGGGCGAGCAGGAGGACCACACCGCGCCCAGCGAGGTGGCGGCCAGCATGGCGATGATGGTCTGCGGCATGTTCGGCATGAAGGCGGCGACCCGGTCGCCCGGGCCAACCCCGTCGGCCTTCAGCGCGGCGGCCAGCCTGGCGACCTGGGCACGCGTCTCGTCCCAGGAGTAGCGCAGCTTCACCTTGTCCTCGCCCCAGAACACCATGGCGTCGCCGTCGCCGGTGCACCGCAGCAGGTTCTCGGCAAAGTTCACCTTGCCGTTGGGGAAGAACTTCGCGCCCGGCATGGCGGTCGGGTCGGACAGGGTCGCGTCGCCCTTGTCGCCGATCACCCCGCCGAAATCCCACAGCGCCGTCCAGAAGGCCTCGGGATCGTCGACCGACCACTGCCACAGGCTGTCGTAGTCGCTCGCCCCGGCACCGCTTTCGGCATTCACCTTCTGCATGAAGGCGGTGATCTGCGCCGCGGCGGCGCGCTCAGGCGAAGGTTCCCACAGCTTGGTGACCGCGTCGGTCATCATTTCCTCCGGTAGGTTCGTCTCCCGGCCGTCCCCGCCGGAATGTTCCGTTCATTCGTATCGTCAGCACCGGGCAGGCGCAACGCCGGCTTGTGCGCCGGCGCTTGTTATCGCAGTGCAGCAGACTATTGTGGCGACAGCCATGCCAGATCCCGCTGCAGCCCCATCGCCAGCCCCCGACCCCACCCTGAAGCCGACGGACCCGACGCCGCCGGACGGCCAGCAATGGCGCCGCGGATGGATGGCCTGGTGGCTCGCGCTGCCGGGCAACGTGCGGGGCGCCTTCTGGATTCTCGGCGCGTCCATTCTGTTCTCGATCATGTCGGCGGCGGTGAAGACGGTGGGCGCGCGTCTGGATGTGTTCCAGATCGCCTTCTTCCGCTGTCTCGTCGGGCTGCTGGTGATCCTGCCCTTCATGGTCCGGGTCGGCCCGCAGGTGTTCAAGACCCGCCGGCCGGTGCTGCATGTCGTGCGCTCGCTGACCGGGCTGATGGCGATGTTCTGCGGCTTCTACGCCCTGACCCACCTGCCGCTGGCCGACGCGACGGCGATCACCTTCGCCAAGCCGCTGTTCATGATCATCCTGGCGGTGCTGTTCCTGGGAGAGGTGGTGCGCTGGCGGCGCTGGTCGGCGACGATCATCGGCTTCTTGGGCGTGCTGATCATGATCAATCCGGGCGAGAACGGCCTGGACCCGGCGATGGCGGCGGCCCTGGTCGGCACGCTCTGCGTCGCCGTGGTGGTGGTGCTGGTGAAGCGGCTGTCGGCGACCGAGGCGCCGCTCACCATCCTGTTCACCTTCGGCGTGGTCTCCACCATCGCCTCGGCGGTGCCGGCGGCCCTGGTCTGGCAGACCCCGACCTGGGAGGAGATGGCGCTGATGGTGCTGATCGGCTCGCTGGGGGCCTCGGGCCAGTCCTGCATGATCCGCGGCTTCCGGGTCGGCGAGGCGACGGCGGTGGTGCCGTTCGAGTATTCCCAGCTGCTGTTCGCCGGGATCTTCGGCTACCTGCTGTTCGGCAATATCCCGACTTTGAACACCCTGGGCGGCGCGGTGCTGATCGTGGCGAGCACGCTGTACATCGCGTTTCGCGAGGCGAAGCTGGGCAAGAAGCCGGCGGCCAAGGCGTCGGTCCAGGCACCGGCGGCGGTGGCGGTCGACGAGAACAGGCGGCCGCCGGGGGCCTGATCCTGATTTGCATCAGGATGACGGAGTCCCCAGTCGTCCTGACGCAAGTCAGGACCAAGCCGCTCCCCTCAGTCCCAAACGAAAAAGGGGCCCGAAGGCCCCTTCCCGACAAGTTGTCGCCGGCCTCACTCCGCCGCCGCGGCCACGGTGCCGCCGACCGCGTCGAGAGCCTGGCCGAGATCGGCGAGGATGTCGTCGATATGCTCGATGCCGATCGAGAGCCGCACGTAGCCGTCGCTGACTCCGGTGGCGATCTGGTCCTCCGGGGTGAGCTGGCTGTGGGTCGTGGTCGCCGGGTGGATCGCCAGCGAGCGGGCGTCGCCGATATTGGCCACGTGGTAGAACAGCTTCAGCCTGTCGATGAAGGCACGGCCGGCCTCCTTGCCGCCCTTGATCTCGAAGCCGACCAGGCCGCCATAGCCGCCCTTCAGGTAGGTATCGGCCCGCTTGCGGGCCGCGCCGTCCTGCTGGCTGGGATGGATCACCGTCTCCACCGCCTCGTGACCCTTCAGGAAGTCGGCCACCTTGGACGCGTTCTCCGCATGGGCGCGGATGCGCAGCGGCAGGGTCTCAAGGCCCTGGATGATCTGGAAGGCGTTGAACGGGCTGAGTGCCGCGCCCAAGTCGCGCAGCAGGGTCGTGCGGGCCTTGATGATGTACGCCACCGGGCCGAGCGGCGCCGTCGCCTCGGTCCAGACCGCCCCGTGGTAGCTCGGGTCCGGCGTGTTCAGGGCCGGCTGACGGTCCTTGTGGTCGGCCCAGGGGAAGTTGCCGCCATCGACGATCAGGCCGCCGATGGACGTGCCGTGGCCGCCGATATACTTGGTGGTCGAGTAGACGATGACCGCCGCGCCGTGATCGAACGGCCGGCACAGGATCGGCGCAGCCGTATTGTCGATGATCAGCGGAATGCCGAAGCCGCGGCCGAGATCGGCGACCTCCTTGATCGGGAAGACCTGCAGCTTCGGGTTCGGCAGGGTCTCGGCGTAATAGGCGCGGGTGCGCTTGTCGGTGGCGCGGGCGAAGTTCTCCGGGTCGGACGGGTCGACGAAACGGACCTCGATGCCCTGGTCCTTCAGGGTATTGGCGAACAGGTTCCAGGTCCCGCCATAGAGGTCGGTGGAGCTGACGATGTTGTCGCCGGCCTTGGCCAGGTTCTGGACCGCGAAGGCGCTGGCCGCCTGACCCGACGCCACGGCGAGGGCCGCCACGCCGCCCTCCAGGGCCGCCACCCGCTGCTCCAGCACGTCGCACGTCGGGTTCATGATCCGGGTGTAGATGTTGCCCAGTTCCTTCAGCGCGAAGAGGTTCGCCGCATGTTCGGTGTCGCGAAACTGGTAGGAGGTGGTCTGGTAGATCGGCACGGCCACGGACCCGGTGGTCGGGTCGGCGCGGTAGCCGGCATGCAGGGCCAGGGTCTGCGGATTGGTGGTGTTCAGGGCCATCGGTCGTCTCCGTTTAGCAGTCGACGGGCAGCAGCCCGCCTTGGTCAAAGGGACCAAATGCAGCCGGGACGGAGGTGCCGGACGGACCGGTTCGCTGTGGCGGAAAAAAACAAAACCCGCCAAGCGAGCCAGCGGGTCCGTTACGACCGCCGCTTTAGCTGCATTTGTAACGCGCCCGCAAGCTGGAGGCTCAAATCGGCGCAGTGGGAAAGCGGTACGCCGAATTCGGGACGGTGTCAACGCGCCTCTCGGTGCGCCGGTCTCGGTGTCCGTTCGTTGCTCTCTGCGTTACCCCCGGGTACACATGGAGTGCCCCGATGACGGATCAACTGGAAACTCTTCTGGCGACCATTCGCGCCTGTCGGTTGTGCGCCGAGCATCTACCGCTGGGTCCGCGACCCGTGCTCGTGGTTCAGCCGAGCGCGCGGATCCTGATCGTCGGCCAGGCGCCGGGGACCAAGGTGCACGAGACCGGCATTCCCTGGAACGACCGCTCCGGCGACACCCTGCGGGGCTGGATGGCGGTGGATCGGGAGACGTTCTACGACCCGACGCGGATCGCCATCGTGCCCATGGGGTTCTGCTATCCGGGCGTGCTGCCGTCGAAGAACGGCAGGAGCGGCGGCGACGCTCCACCCCGGCCGGAATGCGCGCCGACCTGGCACGCCCCGGTGCTGGAGCATCTGCCCGATATCGAACTGATCATCCTGGCCGGCCAGTACGCCCAGGCCCATTACCTGGGGGCGGCCCGGCACAGGACCCTGACCGAAACCGTGCGGCACTGGCGCGACTACGGCCCGCGCTTCTTCCCGGTGCCGCACCCGTCCTGGCGGTCGGGAAACATCATCCGCAAGAATCCCTGGTTCGAGGCCGACCTGCTGCCGGACCTCCGGGCGCGGGTCGCGGCCCTGGTCTGAGATCTATTCCTCCGGCTCGGTGGAGAAGCGCAGCGAGTAGCCAGCCTGCCGCGCCATGTCGTTGGCCCGGTCCGCCTTGGTCTCGGCGATGTCGCGGGCATAGACGGCGACCACGCAGACCCCCTTGCGATGGGCGGTCAGCATGACCGCATAGGCCCGGTCCTCGCCCATGCCGAACTCGGCCTTCAGCACCTTCACGACGAACGCGCGCGGCGTGAAGTCGTCGTTCAGCAGGATGACCTTGTACATCTTCGGCCGCTCGACCTTGGGCTTCGCCCTGGTCTTCGAGCGGGTGTCGGTGTCGCTCATCGCAGCGTCTCCGGCCCGGGCACCCGCCCGGGGATGCCTCAGCGCATCAGGTCCTTCAGCACGACATGGGTCTCGAACCGCTTCACGTAGCTTTCATAGAAATGGAGCTTGGTGAAGCGCTCGTAATCCTCAAGATCGGCAACCTCGATAGCGATCAGATAATCCTCCGATCCGGTGACATGGTAGCATTGGGCCACTTCGGGGGCCCCGCGCATCCGCCGGGTAAAGCGATCCTCGCGGTCCGGGCGATCACGTTCGAAGGTCAGCAGGACGAACACCTTCACCTTGCGCTCGCGGTATTCCGGCGCCACCAGCGCCACCTCGCGGGCGATCACCCCCTCGTCGCGCAGCCGCTGCAGCCGGCGCAGGCAGGCGGCCGGCGACAGCCCGATCTCCGCCGAGAGCTCCGCGCCCGTGCGGCGGCTGTTCTGCTGCAGCAGCGCCAGGATGCGCCGGTCGAAATCGTCGAGATCGATCACTGCCAAACCTCTCGCTGAACGCTTCGTGCGGGCCCGAAGCGCCCGCCCCCTCGATTTTGCGAAATTCTATCGTCCCGAGCCGGGCTGCGCGAACCATCCGCATGCGCGCCGCCCAACTATGGCGGGACAGCGCGGGGCCACCCCGCAGCCCACCGACACGGAGCCCGACATGACGACCCGTCCCCTGATCTCAAGAAGCCTGTTCCTTCACCGGCTGCCGGCGCCCGGCCGGCTGCTGCTGGCGCTGGCCGCACCGCTGCGCCGCCGCTGGCGTGCCATGCTGGACGCCGAACACCTCGCGGGCCAGCCGCGTTACCTGCTCGCCGATGTCGGCCTCGACGCCGAGGGTATCGCGCGGATCCGGCAGGGTCGCACCACCGGGGCGCTGCACCGCACCATCACCGTCGACAGAACAGGCCGTCCTGCCTAAGGTCGCAGTAACCCGCCCGCATCCTTCCAATGCCGAGCCCAAAAGGAATATCCATGCCCGCCGTCCTGTTCCGCACCGAAAACGACAATCCCGACCAGTGGCGCGAGGCGCTGGGCAAGCGCATTCCGGACCTCGACTTCCGGGTCTGGCCCGATGTCGGGAACAAGGAGGACATCGAGTTCGCCCTGGTGTGGAAGGCACCGGCCGGCGCCTATGACGGCATGACCAACCTGAAGGCGATCTGCTCGCTGGGCCAAGGCGTCGACCATATCTTCGCCGAGCCGAACCTGCCGGACGGCGCGCAGATCCTGCGCATCGTCGACCCGTGGATGGCCCAGGCCATGGCCGAATGGGTCCTGCTGCAGGTCCTGCGCTTCCACCGCCAGGGCATGGAGTACGAGCAGTTCCAGCGCGAGGGCCGCTGGGTGAAGCTGCCGGCGCCGGAGACCTCGACCAAGCGGGTCGGCATCCTCGGCATGGGCGCGCTCGGAGCGCAGGCGGCCACCACCATCGCCGCCCTCGGCTTCGACGTCGCCGGCTGGTCGCGCACCCGCAAGGAGATCGCGGGCGTGAAGAGCTTCGCTGGCGCCGACGAGTTCGACGCCTTCCTGGCGCGCACCGACATCCTGTGCTGCCTTCTGCCGCTCACGCCGGAGACCACCGACATCATCGATGCCGACACCCTGGCCAAGCTGCCCAAGGGCGCCTTCGTGGTGAACTCCGGGCGCGGCGCCCAGC
The DNA here is from genome assembly GCA_965228445.1 of Candidatus Endolissoclinum sp. Lineage (GTDB taxonomy): Bacteria > Pseudomonadota > Alphaproteobacteria > Thalassobaculales > Thalassobaculaceae > Thalassobaculum. Next base: position 2,827,964 of record OZ245813.1, read on the forward strand.
TCGTCGAGGAGGATCTGCTGGCGGCTTTGGAGAGCGGCCATATTGCCGGCGCCTCCCTCGACGTGTTCCGCACCGAGCCGCTGCCGACGGACCACCCGTTCTGGACCCATCCGAAGGTGCAGGTCTGGCCGCACGTCTCGGCCCAGACCAACGCAGAGAGCGGGGCCGACCAGGTGGCGGAGAACATCCGCCGGATCTTCGCCGGCGAGACGCCGATCAACGTGGTCAGCCGCGAGCGGAAGTACTGATGGGCGCAATCGAGAACCCGATCGTCGCCGTCCACAGCACCGGCGACGGCCCGTCCGCCTGGGTCGCCGCGCTGAAGGCGGAGATGCCGGGGGTGGATGCCCGCCCGGCGCTCGAGATCACCGGCGAGGATCGCGCCCGGGTCGACGTGTCGATCTCCTGGCGGCTGCCGCACGGCGTGATGGCGAGCTTCCCGAACCTGAAGCTGGCCCAGTCGATCGGTGCCGGCGTGGACCACATCCTGGAGGACCCCCAGCGTCCCACGCATGTGCCAATCGCCCGTCTGATCGACCCGTTCATGGCCGGGTCGATGACCCACCATATCGTGCTGCAGATCCTGCGCTGGCACCGGCAGGCGGATAAGTACGAGCGGTTCCGGGCCGATCACGCCTGGTCGATGAGCGAGGCGTTCGACCACCGCCACCTGCACGTCGCCATCCTCGGCCTCGGCACGCTCGGCGAGCATCTCAGCCGGGCACTGACCGCCCTGGAGATCGCCAACACCGGCTGGACCCGGTCGCCGCGTAAAGCTGAAGGCGTGCAGTCGGTGTCGGGCGCCGAGGCCCTGGACGCCCTCCTCGCCCGTTCCAACGTGGTGGTGTGCCTGCTGCCGCTGACCGCTCAGACCGAAGGCGTGCTCTGCGCCGAGCTGTTCGCCAAGCTGCCGAAAGGCGCGCTGCTGGTGAATGTCGGCCGCGGCGGCCATCTGGTCGAGGACGACCTGATCCCGGCACTGGACTCCGGCCAGCTCTCCGCGGCGGCGCTCGACGTGTTCCGCCAGGAGCCGCTGCCCTCCGACCACCCGTTCTGGAGCGACCGGCGGATCTACATCACGCCGCACATCGCCGCCGAGGTGAACCCGCCTACCGCCTCCATCGTGTTCGCCCGCAACATCGGGCTGATCCGGTCGGGCGGCACGCCGACCGGGTTGGTCGATCTGGATCGGGGCTACTGACCCTTCCGTTGGTGAGGGTACTCGGCTTACCCGTTTTTGCGGTATAGTTTCTCAACCAGTACGGCGAACGAGGCCACTGAGTGAGTCACATCGTCCAGACCGCCTGGAGCAGTCCGGGCGGCCTTTCTTCGCGTCTGGCGGAGCTGCCGTCGGAACCGCGCGCCCTGGCGACGGCGCTGGAGAACATCCTGATCCATCTGGGCGTCGCCCATGCGGACGGCTCGGGTGTCCCGGAGCGGGCGAGGGAGGATGCCGCCGCCCGCACCCTGTCCCGGCTGCTCGAGATCGCCCTGGCGCGCGATCCGCGGCCCTTTTCGGAACGCCGGGATCCCGCGGACCTGCTCTACGGCACCTGCCACGACTTCGCCTTGTTCGCCGTGGGCGTCCTGCGCATGGCCGGGATCGAGGCGCGGATCCGCGTCGGGTTCGCCGACTATTTCTCCAACGGGTTCTGGGACGATCACTGGATCTGCGAATACCGGCGCGGTGGCGACTGGAAGCTGTTCGACCCGGAGCTCGGCCCCCGGATGCGCAACCGCTTCGGGCTGACCTTCAACATCGCCGACCTGCCCCGCCGCCGGTTCCTGACCGGAGCCCGCGCCTGGCAGGCGGTGCGCGCCGGCACGCTCGATCCCGCCACCCTGGGGGTTTCGGCACTCGGCCTGTCCGGGACCTGGTTCGCCGCCGGCAGCCTGCTGCGGGACGCCGCCGCCCTCGCCGGGATCGAGCTGCTGCCCTGGGACACCTGGGGGCCGGCCGCCGAGGCGGTGCGCCGACACGGTGTGGCGGAGGCCGACCTGCCGTGGTTCGACAGCATCGCAGCGGCGTTCGCCCATCCGCCGTCGACCCGCGGAGCTTCCTACGCCCTGCTGTCCGGCTTTCCGGGCGCGCTGCCGGGCCGTACGGTGCTTAGCGTGGTGAACGACGCCCTGATCGAACAGCCGATCCTCTAGCGCACGAACGGGACAGATCCCGGTCTAGGCTGCGGCCTGCCCGTTTGCCGACCGGTTGCGCCAGAGCTTCATCACCAGCGGCAGGAACCAGACCGACAGGGTGATGACGCCCAGGACGGCCGCGATCGGCCTTTCGAAGAAGGCGAGCAGGTTCCCGTCGGCCTTCATCATCGCGGTCATGAAGTTGCCCTCCAGCATCGGCCCCAGCACCAGGCCGAGGATCGCCGGGGCGACGGGGAACCCGTTCTCCTCCATGACGAAGGCGAGGATGCCCATGACCAGCATGATGACGACGCCGAACAGGCTGTTGTCGATGGCATAGGCGCCGACGGTGGAGAACAGCAGCACGATCGGCCAGATGATCCCGCGCGGAATGCGCAGGATGTGGCGGGCGAGGCCGATGGCGGCGAAGCCGAACGGAATCAGCACGATGTTGGCGATGAAGAAGGTCACGAACACGCCGTAGATCAGCTCCGGCGAGTGGATGAACACGGTCGGTCCCGGGTTCATGCCCTTCACGTAGAGCACGCCAATCACGATGGCGGTGATCGAGTCGCCCGGAATGCCGAAGACCAGGGCCGGGACCCAGGCGCCGCTCAGCGCGGCGTTGTTGGCGGAGCCGGCATCGACGATGCCCTCGACATGGCCGGTGCCGTACTTCTCCGGCTCCTTCGACAGCTTCTTGCTCAGCGCGTAGGACACCCAGGCGGCGATGTCGCCGCCGGCGCCGGGCAGGATGCCGACGGCGGTGCCGAGCACGCTGCCGCGCGCGACACCCTTCCAGTAGCGCCGGAACACCCCGCCGAGCCCGCTGAACAGATGCATCAGCCGGCTCAGCTTCGGCGGCGCCTCGCTCGGCCCGGCCACCATGTTGCGCAGGATCTCGGCGATGGCGAACATGCCGATCATCGCCGGAATGAAGGCGACCCCGCCGAGCAGGTCGGGGATGCCCAGCGTGTAGCGCGGGTAACCGGCGGTGATGTCGATCCCGACGGTCGCGATGAACAGGCCGATGATCAGCGAGATCGCGCCCTTGAGCGGACTCGCCGTCGATACGAAGACCGCGCAGGTCAGGCCGAGGCAGGCGAGCCAGAAATACTCGAACTGGGTGAACTGCAGCGCGACCTCGGCGAGCTGCGGCGCCGACAGGACCAGGACCACCGTGCCGAACATGCCGCCGATGGCGGAGCCGACCAGGCTGGTGCCCAGCGCGCGCTCGGCCAGGCCCTTGCGGGTCATGGCGAAGGCCTCGCTCGCATAGGCGGCCGAGGCCGGCGTGCCGGGAACCCGCAGCAGGGCACCGGGGATGTCGCCGGCGAAGATCGCCATGGCGGTCGCGGTCACCATCGCCGCGATGGCCGGCACCGGGTCCATGAAGAAGGTGAGCGGCACCAGCAGCGCCGTGGCCATGGTCGCGGTCAGACCCGGGACCGAGCCGACGAGCAGGCCGAAGATCGCGGCGATCGCCATGGTGCTGAGGACTTCGAGATTGAAGACCAGCGGCAGGGCTTGCAGGAAGGGGTCCATCGAAACCTCAGTAGACCACGGACTCGAGCACGCCCCAGGGCAGCGGTACGAGCAGCAGGCCGTAGAAGATCTGGTGTATCGCGGCGGTCACGGCGGCGGCGATCACGAGGGAACTGATCCATCGTCCGCGCAGCCGGAGCATCAGCGTGAACACCACCAGGAACGCGGTGGGAATGAAGCCGAGCCAGTCGGAAGCCAGGATGTAGAACAGGACGCCGCCGACGGCGAGCGCCAGGGTCATCAGGTGCGCCGGCGAGCGCGCCCAGGGGTCGGTCTCCAGCAGCGGCTGGGTCGCCCGGTTGCGCCAGCCCGACAGGATCAGGAGCAGGCCGCCGATGGCGAAGCCCGCGCAGAGCAGGCGGGGGAAGAGTGCCGAGCCATAGTTCTGGCCCGGCACCTGTGGGAATTCCAGGGTGCCGACTGCGGCGAGCGCCGCAAAGCCGATCAGGACGATCCCGAGGATCGCGTCGTTGAACCGCATGTCGCCACCCGGATTGAGGTCTTGGGAAAGGGACGGGCCGGGCTTACTTGGCCAGGCCGACCGCCTTCAGAACCTTGCCGTAGTCGGCATCCGAGGTCTCATAGTGCTTGGCGAGGTCGTCCGGGCCGCCCCAGATCATGCCGAAGCCGCGACCGGCCATGAAGTCCTTGAACTCCTGGCTGTTGTAGACCTTCTCCACCGTGGCGGCGAGCTTGGCCTGCACGTCCGCCGGCAGGCCCTTCGGGCCGGCGACGGTGCGCCAGGCGGCGGTCTTCCAGTCCGGGCCACCGGCCTCGGTCAGGGTCGGAATGTCCGGGAAGGCGTCCAGGCGCGTGTCGTTCATGACCGCCAGCACCTTGACCTTGCCGGCCTCCATCAGCGCGCGGGCTTCGACGACGGAGGCGGTGACCGCCTCGATGCCGCCGGCGGCGAGATCGGCGAAGGCCGGTGCGGCACCCTGGGACGGGACCCAGCCGATGGCGTTGGAGTCCAGACCGGCTTCGACCAGCATGCCGGCCAGCGCCAGATGCCAGATGCCGCCCTGGCCGGTGCCCGAGGCCTTCATGCTGCCCGGGTTGGCCTTGGCGTCCGCCAGCAGCGCGCCGACGTCGTTGTACTTGGAGTCGATGTTGACGGACACGCCGGCCGGATCGGCGTTGTACAGCGCGATCGGGGTGTAGTCCTTGTAGCTGAGCTCGGTCAGGCCGATCCAATGCATCATCGCGATCTCGACCGTGACGATGCCGATCGTGTAGCCGTCCGGCTTGGCCGAGGCGATGGCCTGGTGACCGACCACGCCGCCGCCGCCGGTGCGGTTGACGACGTTCACCGGCACGCCGAGCTCGTCCTGCATGATCTTGGCGATCATCCGGCCGGTGGCGTCGGTGCCGCCGCCGGCGGACCAGGGCACGATCACCTGGATCGGGCGTTCGGGATATTCGGCGCGGGCGGGACCGTTGACCAGGGCAACCGTGGCCATGGCAACAATTGCCCAAGCAACCATGAAGGTGCGTTTCATCTGCTGTTTCCTCCGGTATTGGATTTTTTTGGTTATTTTTAGATCTTGGTTCGGCCAACGGTATCACCGGCGACCTGCGCGTCTAGGGGGAAAATCGGCCCGAACGGATCGGCCGCGCCCGGACACGGGCGGCCATCGCGTCACGGTTTGCGCGCGCGCAGTCGTTGAGTCGGCACCGCCCTGCTTCAGGTGCGCGACAATCTGTCTCGGCGGGAGAGGCGGGGCGTTACTCCGGCCGGTCGAGCCCGACGGCGGCCAGGGCCGCGTCCTGGCGGGCGGTCAGCGTGTCCACGTCGAATTCGCCGATCAGATCGTGGAACAGGCGGTACCAGTTCACCTCCGCCTTCAGGTGCATGAACACCGAGCCGAGGCCCAGGGCGGCGCGGTCCATCAGCACGAACTCGCGCGGCGGGCGCACGCCGCTCAGCCGCTTCAGCTCGCCATGCACCTTCTCGGCGATCTCGCGGCCGTAGAGGCCGGTGCCGCTCTCCTGGATCTTGCGGGTGCGGTCCTCCATCAGCGGGCCGTAGAGGAAGCGCGCCCAGACGTTCAGCACGTCGATCGTCTCGCGGTCGAGATCGGTGAAGCCCCAGCTCGCATAGGCCTGGACCGCCAGCTCCTCGTCGTCGTCGCGCAGCGCCCGGTACAGGTCGATCACGCCCTTCACGAAGGCCGGCGGGAACACCCGGATGCAGCCGAAATCCAGCAGGTTGATCGAGCCGTCCTCGCGGATCGTGTAATTGCCCAGATGCGGGTCGCCATGGATCACGCCGAAGAAGTAGAACGGTACGTACCAGGTCCGGAACATGTTGTGGGCGACCCGGTTGCGGGTCTCGATGTCCGGGTTGTCCTCCAGGAACTTCATGAACGGGGTACCGTCCAGCCAGCTCATGGTGATCAGCCGGCTGGTGGACAGGTCGTCGACCACCTCGGGGATGTGCACCGCCGGCTCGTCGGCCAGCATGTGCCGGTACAGCGCCATGTGCCGGGCCTCGCGGGCGTAATCCAGCTCCTCGCGCAACCGGGCCGACAGCTCGGTATGGATCAACGACGGGTCGATCGCGGTGTCGTAGCGGCGGTACAGCTTGAACACCCAGTCGAGCTGCCGCAGGTCGGCCTCCACCGCGGAGGACATGTCCGGGTACTGCAGCTTGACGGCGACCTTGCGTCCGTCGTGCAGCACGCCGCGATGGACCTGGCCGAGAGAGGCGGCCGAGGCGGCCTCGCGCTCGAACTCGGCGAATTTCTTCTGCCAGCCGGCGCCGAGCTCGGCGGTCATCCGCCGCTTCACGAAGGGCCAGCCCATGGCCGGCGCGTTCGACTGCAGGTGGCTCAGCTCGTCGACGTATTCCTTCGGCAGGGCGTCGGGCACGGTGGACAGGATCTGCGCCACCTTCATCAGCGGTCCCTTGAGACCGCCCAGGGCAGCCTTCAGGTCGGCCGCATGCTCCGCCTTGTCGACGCTGAGGCCGAGATAGCGCTCGCCCGCCAGCCGGGCGGCGAGCCCGCCCACTGCGGTGCCGACCCGGGCATACCGGCGCACGCGCCCGCCCAACGAATTGCGTTCGGAATCGATGTCGCTCATGCGGGGATAGATAAGCTGTCGACGGGGAAAGGAAAGGCGAATTCGGCGGTGTGTGAGGTCTCCGCTCCAACCGCCCCCGCCCTTCGTCCTGACGAAAGTCAGGACCACGCCTCCGATCCCGGGAGCGGCTTGATCCTGAAACGAGTTCAGGATGACGGGGGATGGTGGAGCAGGCCAACCACCTCCCGTTCGTCTTCCCGGCCTCGTGCCGGTACCCGGGGCGGATCCCGCTGCGGCGCCAGGGAGCGAGTCACAAGCGCTCCATCACGCGATACCCTCGATCCCGGCGCGAGGCCGGGAAGACGTGAGGTGGCGTGAGGAGGTGTCCTTCACACCCGCCAGGGCGAGGTCTCGCGATCGTAATCGCGGGACACCTCCGCCACCCGGATGCGGTAGCGGGCGAACAGGTTGTCCCGGCCGGCCGTCTGGGCGTCGTGATGGGCCGAGCGCTCGCGCCAGCGTCGGATCGACGCCTCGTCCTCCCAGGTGGAGAGCGACAGGATCTTGCCCGGCGTCACCAGGCTCTCGAACCGCTCCACCGAGATGAAGCCCTCCACGGTCTCCAGCTCGGCGCGCAGGGCGGCGGCCATCTCGAAATAGGTCTCGCGGCTCTCGTCCTTCGGCTCGACCTCGAAGATCACCACATGCATGTCAGCTCCCCCGGCCCAGGTCCGCCCCCACGCTCCGGGTCACGCATCGTCGCGCAGCCAGGGAACGGTGCCGACCTCGATCCCCTCATCGGCCAGCGCCTCGCGCTCCTGCGGGGTGGTGTCGCCGTAGATCCCGCGCGCGTCGCTGTCGCCATAGTGGATCTTGCGCGCCTCCTCGGCGAAGCGGTCGCCCACATTGTCGAAATTCTCTTCGATCTTGCGGCGCAGGCCGAGAAGCTGCTGCTTGAGCGCCAGAGCTTGAGCCTGTGAGCCAGCCTGGGTGGCCACCTGCTTCTGCTCGGCGTTCGGGGCCTCCGCCGGGACCGGCGCGGTCTCGCGACGTGTGCCCTGCAGGGCCGGCGCCATCAGGGCGCGCGAGACCTGGGACGACCCGCAGTCGGGACAGGACAGCAGGCCCGATTCGGCCTGTTTCTCGAAGGCGGAACTGTTCTGGAACCAGGCCTCGAACTCATGCTCTTCGTTGCAGCGCAGGCGGTAGCGGATCATCGGTCAACCAATCAAGGACATGACGGTAATATAGCGGTCATGAGCGGGGGTTCCAGCGCTGAAGCCACGCCCGACGCCGCAGACCGTGGCAGATACAGAGGCCCGAAATGCCCGCGACCCCGTCCGACCTGGCCCGCCTCGACCGCGACCACCACCTGCACCCGTTCACCGATCCCAAGGTGCTGCTGGACGACGCGCCGATCGTCATGGCCGGGGGCAAGGGCAGCACCCTGTGGGACGAGGACGGCAAGCTCTATCTCGACGCCCTGGCCGGGCTGTGGTGCGTGAATGTCGGCTACGGCCGTATGGAACTGGCCGAGGTGGCCGCCGAACAGATGGGGCGGCTGGCCTATTACAACACCTTCTTCAAGACCACGACGGCACCCACCGCGGCCCTGGCGGCGAAGCTTGCGGAGCTGATGCCGGACGGGCTGGACCACGTGGTCTTCGCCAATTCCGGTTCCGAGGCGCTGGATACCATCGTGCGGTTTTGCCGGCTGTTCTGGGAGCTGAAGGGACAGCCCGACAAGAAGATCATGATCGGCCGCGAGGAGGGCTATCACGGCTCCACCCTGGCGACGATCAGCCTGGGCGGCACCGTCGCCATGCAGGCCCAGGGCGGGCTGCCGCTGGCCGGGTTCGAGCACGTCGATACCGCCTACAAATTCCGCCACGGCGCGCCGGGCGAGAGCGACGAGGCCTTCGCCGAACGGGCGGCCGGCTGGATCGAGGCGATGATCCTGGAGCTCGGCGCCGACAGGGTCGCCGGCGTGGTGGTCGAGCCGGTGCAGGGTGCAGGGGGCGTCATCATCCCGCCGGAGGGATACCTCGCCCGGGTGCAGGAGATCTGCCGACGGCACGACGTGCTGTTCGCCCTGGACGAAGTGGTGAGCGCGTTCGGCCGGCTCGGCGCCTGGTCGGCGGCGGAGAAGTTCGGCCTCGCCCCCGATTTCATGGCGCTGGCGAAGGGTCTGTCCTCCGGCTACCAGCCGATCTCCGCCGTCATGGTCGGCGGCCGGGTGGCCGAGACTCTGATCGAGATGAGCGGCGGCCTCGCCCACGGCTTCACCTATGCGGGCCATCCGGTGGCCGCCGCCGTGGCGCTCGCCAACCTTGAGATCATCGAGCGCGAGAACCTGATCGGCCGGGTGCGCGACGACCTCGCCGGCTATTTCGCCACCGCGCTGTCCCGGCTGGCCGACCACCCGATGGTGGGCGAGGTGCGCAGCCTCGGCCTGATCGGCGCGGTGGAATTGGTGCAGCAGCGCGACCCGAAGATCCTCTACGACCCGGAGGGGCTCGTCGGGGCCGTGGTGCGCGACCAGATGCAGAACCGCGGCGTAATCGTCCGCGCGGTACGCGACGCCCTGGTCATCGCCCCGCCCCTCGTCGTCACCCATCGCGAGATCGACCGGATCGCCGACACGCTGCGCCTGGTGCTGGACGATATCCTGGAGCAGATCGCCGTGGTCGGCGACGACCGGGCGCTGGCCGAGATCACGGCCGGCGGCGGCGCGCTCAAGGGCCTCACCTGTCTGGTCACCGGCGCCTCGCGCGGCATCGGCGCCGCCGTCGCCGAACGCTATGCCGCCGAAGGCGCGCGGGTGGTGCTCGCCGCCCGCTCCCAGAGCGACCTGGAAGCCGTCGCCGCCCGCATCCGCAAGGCCGGCGGACAGGCCGCGACCCTGGCCCTGGACCTGTCCGATCCCGCCGCCACCGACGGGCTGGGCAAGCGGATCGGCGAGAAGCTGGGGCGGCTCGACGTGGTGGTGGCCAATCACGGTGTGCTAGGCGAGATCGCCCCGCTGGCCGAGGTGCCCGACGCGGTCTTCGACCAGGCGGTGTCAGTGAACCTCACCGCCACCTTCCGGCTGCTGCGCGAACTCGACCCGCTGCTGCGCGCCGCCCCCAACGGGCGGGTGGTTCTGGTGACCTCCGGCGCGGCCCAGGGCGCGATGCCGGACTGGGGCGGCTATGCGGCATCCAAGGCCGGGCTGGAGGCGCTGGCGCGGTCCTACGCGGCGGAAACCCGGTCCGGCCGGGTGCGGGTCAATCTGGTCGATCCGGGCGAGGTGCGCACCGGCATGCGGGCCTCCGCCTTCCCCGACGAGGACCCCAACCGCCTGCCCAGGCCGGAGGAGATCACCGGCGTCTTCGTGCGGCTCGCCAGTCCCGCCTGCGCGTTCTCCGGCGCGCGGGTGCCGGCCAGCGTGGAGGTCTGACGATGACGACCGACCCGACCACCGATACCGAACCGCCGCAGGAGGAGCCGTCGGCCTGGGTCGCCCGCTTCGCCCCGATGGTGCCGGAGGGCGGAACGGTTCTCGACGTCGCCTGCGGCGCCGGCCGCCACGCCCGGATGTTCCGCGACCGCGGCCATCCGGTCGTCGTGCTCGACCGCGACGTGGTCAAGGTCAGCGACATGGCCGCCGATCCGGACGTGGAGATCGTCGCCCGCGACCTGGAGAGCGGCCGGCCCTGGCCGCTGGAGGGCCGGACCTTCGCCGGGGTGGTGGTCGTGAACTACCTGCACCGGCCGCTGTTCCCGGCCCTGGTGCGCTCCGTGGCGCCGGGCGGCGTGCTGATCTACGAGACCTTCGCCGCCGGCAACGAGCGGTTCGGCAGGCCGCGCAACCCCGACTTCCTGCTGCACCGCGAGGAACTGCTCATCTCGGTGCGTCCGGAACTTCAGGTGATCGCGTTCGAGGATCTGGAGGAACAGGCGCCCCGCCACGCGGTCAAGCAGCGGGTCGTCGCGCTGCGGGCGGGCTGACCTCGCGCTACTCGCCGGCCTGGCGCAGGGCCCCGCCATAGACCACCGGCTCGCCGACCACCCGGTCATGGGTCAGCGAGGGCACCTTGCCGCGCGCCTCGGCGACCTTGGCGAGATCGATCTCGGCCGTGATCACGCCGACATCCTCGCCGGCATCGGCCACCACCGCGCCCCAGGGATCGACGATCACGGAATGGCCGTAGGTCCGACGCCCCTCCGCATGCTCGCCGGTCTGGGCGGCGGAAACGACGTAGCATCCGGTCTCGATCGCCCGGGCCCGCTGCAGCACATGCCAGTGCGCCTCGCCGGTCACCTTGGTGAAGGCGGCCGGGGCGAAGATCACCTCCGCACCGGCCTGGGCCAGCTTGCGGTACAGATACGGGAAGCGGATGTCGTAGCAGATGGTCATGCCCATCCTGCCCCAGGGGGTCTCGGCGATCACCGCCTCGTCGCCGGCCTGGTAGGTGTTGCTCTCTCGGTAGGTCTGGCCGTCGCCGACCTGCACGTCGAACATGTGCATCTTGGAGTATCGGGCGACGATCTGGCCGCGGTCGTCCAGCAGGAAGCTGCGGTTGGCCATCTTGTCGTCGGAGACCTTGATCGAGATCGAGCCGACCAGCAGCCAGACGCCGAGTTCGGCGGCGAGACCGCGGAAGGCGGCGAGAACCTCGTGGGTTTCCTCAGGCTTCGCCTTGGCGAGCGCCTGGTCGCGCTTCGGCTCGATCATGCCGACGACTTCCGGCGTCGTGATGAGCTGCGCGCCCCGCTGCCTGGCCTCCCGGATCAGGGGGCTCACCCGCTCGACATTCTCGAGCGGATCGCGGGTCGTGTTGGTCTGAACGCAGGCGACTGTCAGTCGGGTCATCGAAGGACCTCCGGGCGTCGAAATCTGGCGCTCGGACCGGGGAGGCGATTGCCTCAGACCAGGGAAACGCCGAGCAGGTGATCCAGCTTACCGGTCCGCTCGAGTTCCGCAAGTTCGTCCGAACCGCCGATGCCTTCGCCGCCGATGAAGATCTGCGGCACCGTGTGCCGGCCATCGGCCCGTTCGCTCATCTTGGCGCGGGCATCGCTCGATCCGCCGACATCGTATTCGACGTAATCCACACCCTTGTTCGCCAGCAGCGACTTCGCGCGATAGCAATACGGACAGAACATGGTCGTGTAGATTTCCACCCTGGCCGCTTTGGCCATCTCGGTCCCCTCCTGTGAAGCACATGCCGCTGCGAAGTAGATAAGAAAAGTCCGGTCTTTTTGCAAAGCTGTCTGATTTGCGTGAGTTATGTCACACGCGCCAGAGTCAGCACCTCGACCGACATTGCACCGGACCTTCTGAGCACGCGTGTACACGCGGAAACCGTGGCTCCCGTTGTAAAAACATCGTCAACGAGGACTATCCGCCGGCCGCTGATCACTTCCGCCGCCCCATCGCAGTTATTCCGTAGCGCGAATGCTCCGCGCACGTTTAGCGTTCGTTGCGCCGCGGACTTTCGACCCTGGCTGGGGGTTTGACGGGTGCGAACGAGTAAACTGTCGACAACCTTCGCCCCTCCCGGGCGCGCCAGGGCGTGGACGAGCACCGCCGCCTGGTTGTATCGGCGCGACAATAACCGCCATCGGTGGAGCGGCACGGGCACGATCAGATCGGCCCCGTCGAGCATGTCGGCGCCGGCCCGCCGCATCCAGGTCGCAAAGAGCGGGGCGAGGGTCAGCCGGTCGGCATGCTTGAAGGCCAGGATCAGCGGCCGGGTCGCGTCGTCGTAGACCACCGCCGACCGCAGCCGGTCGAAAGCCGGCGGATCCGACAGGCAGTCGCCGCAGACCGCCCGTCCGTAGGGCCGGATCTCGAACGGGAGTCCGCAGATCTCGCAAAGCGGCTCGCCGATGAAGGCGACGCCGCTCCAGCAGCTCAGGCACAGGGTCGCGTCCGCCGGGACGTCCACCCCGCAGCGGCCGCAGCGCGGCGGCAGCAGGAGATCCAGCACACGGCGCGCCAGCGGTGCCACGGGGGACAGGAGAGCCATGGCCCCGCTATGGCAGAGCCGGACCGGTTTTCTCTTTCCCTGCCCTGCCGCCTGCGCCATATGGCGGGCATGACCCCATCATCGACCCCCGACGCGATGCGCGTGTTCGACCGCTCCCTGCTGCGCCGGCGCCGCGAGCGCGCCCGGGACGGCTATGGCGACTTCGCCTTTCTGGAGGAGGAGGTCGCCGACCGACTGGCCGAGCGGCTGGAGGACATCCGCCGGCGTTTTCCCGTGGCCCTGGAACTCGGCGCCCGATCCGGCGCGCTGGGCCGGGCGCTGCGGGCCAGCGGCAAGGTCGACACCCTGATCCAGAGCGACCTCGCCCCATCCTGGGCGACGGCCCGCGCCGGCGAGGGACCCGCCCTGGCGCTGGACGAGGAGTTCCTGCCGATCGCCGACGGCTCGCTGGACGCGGTGTTCGGCGCCCTGTCCCTGCACTGGGTCAACGATCTGCCGGGCGCCCTGTCGCAGATCCGCCGCGCGCTGAAGCCGGACGGCCTGCTGCTGGTCGCGCTGCTCGGCGGCGAAACGCTGGTGGAGCTGCGCGACGCCTTCGCCGAGGCCGAGGTCGCGGTGACCGGCGGCCTCAGCCCGAGGGTCTCGCCCTTCGCCGACCTGCGCGATGCCGGGGGGCTGATGCAGCGGGCCGGCTTCGCCCTGCCCGTGGTAGATGCCGACACGATCACCGTGACCTACGACACCGCCCTGCACCTGATGCGGGACCTGCGGGGCATGGGCGAAACCAATCTGGTGCTGGAGCGCCACCGCGCGCCGATGACCCGCGCCCTGCTGGGCGGCGTGGCCGAGGCCTATGCCGCCCGTTTCGCCGGGGAGGACGGCCGGATCCCGGCCCGCTTCCAGATCCTGTACCTGACCGGCTGGGCGCCGGCGGCGAGCCAGCCCAAGCCCCTGCGCCCCGGCTCCGCGACCAGCCGGCTGGCCTCCGCCCTCGGCGGTACGGAGACCGGCACCGGCGAAACCCCGACGGGACGCTAGAGCACATCACGATCAGAGCACCGGTCGCGCCCTAATCGGTGTCCCGGTCCGAGGCCTGCCAGTCCTGCCAGGTCTCCTCGCCGATCTGTTCCAGGATGAACTCCCGGAAAGCCGCGATATGCGGCTCGTCGGCCCGGGCCTTGTCGTAGACGAACCAGTACCCCGCATCCTCGTCCAGATAGGCGTCATGCAGCGGCAACAGCAGGCCGGCGCTCATCGCCTCGCGGGCCAGGGCGAAGCGGCCCAGCACCGCCCCGTGACCGGCCAGCGCGAGGTCGAGGATCGAGCCGGCGTCGTACAGCACGGCGCCCGACGACACGTCGGCCTCGGGCAGGCCGTTGTTCTCGAACCAGCGGCGCCACCACAACCGGGTCTCCTCGTGGTGCAGGGGCAGGGAGGCGATGGTCTCGACCGGCAGCGGCAGGTCGGCGGCGGACAGACCATGCCTGGCCAGCAGGCCGGGCGAGGCGATCGGCCGGGCATGGCCGCTGATCAGCCAGTGCTGCTCCAGCCCGTCCCAGCCGCCACGGCCATAGCGCAGCCCGACATCGATCGCCCGCTCGCGGCGCAGGTCGACCATCCGGGTGGAATGCTCGATGCGCACGTCGATCTCCGGATGACGGGCGCTGAAGGCCGGCAGCCGCGGCACGATCCAGCGGTAGGCGACCGAGGGCGCTGCCGTGATCGTCAGCATCCGCCGCCCGCCGGTGGTGCTGATATCGGCGAGCCGCGCGTCGATCGCGTCGAACGCCTGGCCCAGCACCGGCAGCAGATCCGCCCCCGCCTCGGTCAGGCGGATGCGGCGGTGCTCGCGACGGAACAGCGGCAGGCCGACCCACTCCTCAAGCGCCTTCACCTGATGGCTGACCGCCGCATGGGTGACCGACAGCTCGTCGGCCGCCCGGCTCATGCTCTCCAGGCGCGCGGCCGCCTCGAAGGCGCGCAGGGCATTGAGCGGAGGGAGACGGCGTCCAGACATACGATAGTTTTTCTAACACGTGAGGTGAGAAAGCATCGTTTGAGATAACCGCAGCGCGGGCGCACTTTCAAGTCATCGAACGGGCCCGGAGCCCTCTGTTTCCTGAAAGGAGAGATAAAATGATCGGAAGCCATCTTCTGCTGCTCGCCCACGCCGCCGCCGGTGGTGCCGGAGACCAGATCGAGCGCCTGGTCCAGGGTCACTACGACGCCTCGCGCCGGCATCCGGAGCCGCAGCGCCACCCGGCCGACGGCCGCCGCAATGTCCGCCGCCGGATCCTGGGCCTGTTCTGATCGCCGCCGCAGGTCGGAGCGATCAGCCGATGATGTCCTGGATCATAGCAATCAACGGGGCGTCGGCCGGGGGCATCGGGTAGTCCCGAAGCCGCATCGGCCGCACCCAGGCGAGATCGGCGTGTTCGCGCCGCTCCACCTCGCCCTTCCACCGCCGGCAGACATAGAGCGGCATCAGCAGGTGGAAATCGTCATAGGCGTGGCTGGCGAAGGTGAGCGGGGCGAGGCAGCTCTCATGGGTGTCGATGCCCAGCTCCTCGCGCAGCTCGCGGATCAGCGCCGCCTCCGGCGTCTCGCCGGGATCGACCTTGCCGCCGGGAAATTCCCACAGCCCGGCCAGCTTCTTGCCTTCCGGCCGCTTGGCGATCAGCACGCGCCCGTCCACATCGACCAGGGCGACCGCCACGACCAGAACGATCGGAAGGCTGTTCTGCGTCATCGGACCGCCTAGCTGCGGTAGTCGGCGTTGATGTCGATATAACCGTGGGTCAGGTCGCAGGTCCACACGGTGGCCCGGCCGCGGCCGACGCCGACATCGACCTCGATGTCGATCTCCCGGCCCTTCATGTGGGCAGTCACCGGCGCCTCGTCATAGCCTTCCACCCGCACGCCGTCGCGGGCCACCTCGACACCGCCGATGGAGATCGCCAGCCGGTCGCGGTCGGCCTTCTGGCCGGACTTGCCGACCGCCATGACGATGCGGCCCCAGTTGGCGTCCTCGCCGGCGATCGCAGTCTTCACCAGGGGCGAGTCGGCGATGACCATGGCGATCCGCTTGGCAGCGCGTTCCGAGGCGGCGCCGGTGACGGCGATCCGGACCAGCTTGCTCGCCCCCTCGCCGTCGCGCACCACCTGCATCGCCAGGTCGTGCAGCAGATCCTCCAGCTTCGTGCGGAAGTCGCGCAGCGCCGGATCGCCCGGCCCGTCGACGGTGACATGGGTCTCGCCCTTGCCGGTGGCGAAGAGCAGGACCGTGTCGCTGGTCGACTGGTCGCTGTCGACGGTGACGGCATTGAAGCTCCGGTTCACGCCCCGGGTCAGCAGGGCCTTCAGCACCGGTGCCGGCAGGGCGGCGTCGGTCACGATGAAGGACAGCATGGTCGCCATGTCCGGCGCGATCATGCCCGAGCCCTTGGCGATGCCGTTGATGGTCACCGGCACGCCGCGGATGTTCGCGGTGCGCGACGCCGTCTTGGCGAAGGTGTCGGTCGTCATGATGGTGGCCGCCGCGGTCTCCCAGGCGTCCTCCGTCAGCTCGGCCTCGGCCGCCGGCAGGTGCTCGACGATCCGCTCGTACCGGATCGGCTCGCCGATCACGCCGGTCGAGGACAGCAGGATCTCCTTCGGATCGCAGCCCAGCGCGGCCGCCGCCGCCTTCGCCGTCTCCGCACAGGCCATCGCCCCATGCGCGCCGGTGAAGACGTTGGCGTTGCCGGCATTCACCACCAGCCCCCGGGCGGTCCCGGCCGGCAGGTGCTCACGGCACCAGTCGACCGGCGCGCCGGGCATCTGGTTTCGGGTCAGCACGCCGGCGACCGTCGTCCCCGGATCGAACGCCATGAGAAGCACGTCGCGGCGCCCCTTGTACCGGACACCGGCCTCGCGGGCCGCCATGCGGCATCCGGCGATCGGCGGCAGGGTCTGTTTCCTGGTCGGCGCCAGGGGGGAAACCGGCAGCGGCTTCATGGTCGTTCATCCGTGAGGTTGGCGGGCGTGAGGTTGGCGGGCGTCAGATAGGCCGGCGCGTGATTGGGCCGAAGATTACTCGGCCGGGGTGAGCGGCTTGCCGGTCGGGCCGAAGCGCTCGATCTTGGCGTCGCCGCGCAGCTTCTCCAGACGGGCCTGGATCAGCTCGCGGGTCATCTCAGCGGTCAGCTGGTCGTGCATCTGCTCGAAGCTCGGGGCATCGGCGGTGCGCTTCTCCTCCAGCAGGATCACGTGCCAGCCGAACTGGCTCTTCACCGGCTCCTTGGTGTAGGTGCCCGGCTCCAGCGCGAAGGCGGCGGCGGAGAATTCCGGCACCATCTGGCCGGCCTGGAACCAGCCGAGGTCGCCGCCCTGGGCGGCGGACGGGCCGGTCGACTTCTCCTGGGCCAGGTCGGCGAATTCGGCGCCGTCGTCGAGCTCGGCGATCACCGCCGCGGCGTCCTCCTCGCTGTCGAGCAGGATGTGACGGGCCTTGACCTCTTCCTCACCGGTCTGGCCGGCGACCGCCTCGTCATAGCGCTTGCGCAGGGCGTCCTCGGTCACCTCCGAGGCGATGGTCTGGGTCAGGTAGGCCTCGGCGATAACCTGGTCGGCCGCCTCCTCGATCTTGGCCTTCACCTCATCCTGGTCGGCGATGCCGCTGGCGCGCGCCGCCCGGGTGATCAGGATCTGGTCGATCGCCCGGTTCAGCATCGGCTCGTAGATCGCCTCGAG
This sequence comes from Candidatus Endolissoclinum sp., assembly GCA_965228445.1. GTDB lineage: Bacteria > Pseudomonadota > Alphaproteobacteria > Thalassobaculales > Thalassobaculaceae > Thalassobaculum. Next base: position 2,845,375 of record OZ245813.1, read on the forward strand.
CGGCACCTGCTGGTACTGCGCCGGAAGCTGGCTGCGCATCACGATCAGCTGGCCCAGCGTCACTTCCTTGTCGCCGACGCGGGCGACCACCGTGGACAGGTCAGTATCGGCGGCGTCGGCGACCGGGGCCGGCGTCTGCGCGCCGACCGGTCCGCAGAATACGAGGCTGAGCGCCACCGAAGCGGCGGCGGTCGCGTGGCGCAGGGAAAGCATGGAACGTCCTTTCTGAATCTTTCTTTGCGGGTCCGTGTGCCCGCGTCGGATCAGCCTGGCTCGGCACGGCGGGCGTCGACCCGTCGTCGATGGCCGGCAGGCGTATCAGATCGCCCGGTAGGCCACAAGAAAGCGCTGGTACACCAGGAACCATGACACAACGATGAGACGATCCCCGTTCGGTGCGACAGGTCCGCTCCGGTCATCACCCGCTCCAGGCCGGGTCGAACGGGACGTGCACGTCCAGGTCCATCACCCAGCCGCCGTCCCGCGCCGGGTCGAAATCGCTGCCTTCGGCCCGGATCAGAACACAGACCCCTTCGGTATCCTTGCTGATCCCGAAGCGCGGCAGGTCGCGCCGGGCCTTGTCGACGATCGCGTTGGCGGTGGTGGCCTGGCCCTCGGTCTCGCCGGAATCCACGAAGAATCCCGGGCTCGGGTCGCGCACGGCGCCCGAGGCCCGGATATCGAAGACCACGCCCTTGGTCCGGAAGGTGAAGGCCCGGCGGAAATGCACGCCACCCACGTCGATGGACAGGCCGCCATGGCCGGCATCGACCGTCAGGCGCACATCCTCGAACGAGATCCCGACCGGCAGCCCCTCGTGATCGGCCGCGTAGGTCCGGTACTGGGCGATGGCGACCCGTACCCATTCCAGGGCCTCGGCGGTGAAGGCGTCGGCCAGGCCGGCGGTGCGCTCCGGCGGCACGCCCAGCAGGGTCTCGGCCATCTGGCACAGGGCCTGTCCGGCGCGGCGCAGGATCGCCCGCAGGTCGCCGCCGCCGAGAATGGCGGCCGCCCGGGACATCACCACCTCGGCCTCGCCGACCGACGCGCCGGCGCCGCCATAGGCCCGGTTGGCGCGGCGCATCGCGGCCCGCCGCTCAAGGGTGACGGCCTCCGCGTCGTCCCGCTCGGCATCGCCGTCCCCGTCATCCTCCACCCGACGCGACAGGTCCTCCGGACGCTCGCCGCGGCGCCGCACGCGCACGCCGCCGGCCCCCGTCGCGTTCTGCACTGCAACGGGAAGCGTGGGGCTGGTGGGGATGATCGCGTCAACCATGATATGTTAAGAATGGGTTAACCTTGAGCTAATGGCAATAAATCCGCCCGCTTCCGGGGAATTTTCCCGAGACCCTGCTTGCGTTGACAGGGCAGGGCTCGCCCCCTAAATCTCCTGCTCGAACCGCCGCGTCGGCTGGCGCGCGCACTTTTCGGGGACCATCCATGTTCGGCGGCATTGCCAGGGCCATATTCGGCTCGCAAAACGATCGTATTCTCAAAGGCTTGCGAAAGCACATCGAGGCCATCAACGGCCTCGAGAGCGAGATGGCCGGGCTCTCCGACGAGGCGCTCCAGGCCAAGACGGCGGCCTTTCGGGAGCGTCTCGCCAACGGAGAAACGGTCGACGACCTGATGGAGGAAGCCTTCGCGGTGGTCCGCGAGGCGGCCAAGCGGGTCCTCGGACAGCGGCATTTCGACGTCCAGCTTCTGGGCGGCCTGGTCCTGCACCAGGGCAAGATCTCCGAGATGAAGACCGGCGAAGGCAAGACGCTGGTCGCCACCCTGCCGGTCTATCTGAACGCCCTGCCCGGCAAGGGCGTCCACGTGGTCACCGTGAACGACTACCTGGCCCAGCGCGACGCCGGCTGGATGGGCCGGGTGTACAACTTCCTCGGCCTCACGGTCGGCTGCATCGTCCACGGCCTGGACGATAGCCAGCGCAAGGCGGCCTACTCCTGCGACGTGACCTACGGCACGAACAACGAGTTCGGCTTCGACTATCTGCGCGACAACATGAAGTTCCGGCTGGAGGACATGGCCCAGCGGGAATTCCATTACGCCATCGTCGACGAGGTGGACTCGATCCTGATCGACGAGGCGCGCACGCCGCTGATCATCTCCGGCCCGGCCGACGACAGCTCGCAGCTCTACCGCCAGATCGACGCGCTGATCCCGAGCCTCAAGGAAGAGCATTACGAGAAGGACGAGAAGCAGCGCACCGTCGCCCTGACCGACGAGGGCACCGAGGAGATCGAGCGCCTGCTGGTCGAGGCCGGCATCCTGCAGACCGGCGCGCTCTACGACGTGCACAACGTCAGCCTCGTGCACCACGCCAACCAGGCCCTGCGCGCCCACAAGCTGTTCTCCCGCGACACCGACTACATCGTGAAGGACGACAAGGTCGTCATCATCGACGAGTTCACGGGCCGCGCGATGGAGGGCCGGCGCTACTCCGACGGCCTGCACCAGGCGCTGGAGGCCAAGGAGCGGGTCACGGTCCAGAACGAGAACCAGACGCTCGCCTCGATCACCTTCCAGAACTACTTCCGCCTCTATCCCAAGCTCGCCGGCATGACCGGCACGGCCATGACCGAGGCGGCCGAGTTCCAGGAGATCTACGAGCTGGAAGTAGTCGAGATCCCGACCAACGTGCCGGTCTCGCGCAAGGACGACGACGACGAGGTCTACCGCTCCGCCCGCGAGAAGTACGACGCCGTCATCGAGATGATCCAGGAGTGCCGGGGCCGCGGCCAGCCGGTCCTGGTCGGCACGGTCTCGATCGAGAAGTCGGAGGCCGTCTCCGAGGTGCTGAAGCAGCGCCAGATCCCGCACGAGGTGCTGAACGCCCGCTTCCACGAGCAGGAGGCCCGCATCATCGCCCAGGCCGGGCGGCCCGGCTCGGTGACCATCGCCACCAACATGGCCGGCCGTGGCACCGACATCCAGCTCGGCGGCAACATCGAAATGCGGCTCGCCCAGGCACTGGAAGGCGTCGAGGACGAGGCCAGACGGGCGCAGATCACGGCGGAGATCACCGCCGATGTGGAAGCCGGCAAGAAGAAGGCGCTGGAAGAGGGCGGCCTCTGCGTGATCGCCACCGAGCGCCACGAGAGCCGTCGCATCGACAACCAGCTCCGCGGCCGCTCCGGCCGTCAGGGCGATCCGGGCCGCTCGAAGTTCTTCCTGTCCCTGGAAGACGACCTGATGCGGATCTTCGGCTCCGACCGCATGGACGGCATGCTGAAGAAGCTCGGCCTGCAGGACGGCGAGGCGATCGTCCACCCCTGGATCAACAAGGCCCTTGAGAAGGCGCAGCAGAAGGTCGAGGCGCGCAACTTCGAGATCCGCAAGCAGCTCCTGAAGTTCGACGACGTCATGAACGACCAGCGCAAGGTGGTCTACGAGCAGCGCCGCGAGATCATGCGCCTGCCCGACGTCCACGAGATGGTCACCGACATGCGCCAGGAGGTGATCGAGGACATGGTCGCCCGGGCGATCCCGGAAGGCACCTATTCGGAACAGTGGGACCTGGACGGGCTGCATGCCGAGGTGATGCGCCTGCTCGGCCTGGACCTGCCGGTGCAGGACTGGGGCAAGGAGGAGGGCATCGCCGAGCGCGAGATCCTGGAACGGGTCCGCGACGCCTCCAACCGCCGGATGGCCGAGAAGACCGTCAATTTCGGCCGCGACCTGATGCGGATGGCCGAAAAGCAGCTCCTGCTGCAGTTGCTGGACCAGCAGTGGAAGGACCACCTGCTGTCGCTCGATCACCTGCGCCAGGGCATCAACCTGCGGGCCTATGCCCAGAAGGATCCGCTGAACGAGTACAAGCGCGAGGCCTTCTCCCTGTTCGAGGCGATGCTGGCCGACCTGCGCGGCCAGGTGACCGCCATGCTGTCGCATCTTGAGATCCGTACCCAGTCTCCGGAGGAGATCGAGGCGCGGATGGCCGCCGAGCGGCTGGCCCACGAGATGCACGAGACCCGCGACGACCCGGCCCTGGCCAGCGACGTCATCGGCACCGTCGAGGACGATCAGGAGATGCGGGCCACCGGGACCGACGGAATCGCGCCGGCGCGTGCCGCCGCCACCCGCGTCGCCGCCGACCCGAACGACCCGGCGACCTGGGGCAAGGTTCAGCGCAACGCGCCCTGCCCCTGCGGCTCCGGCAAGAAATACAAGCACTGCCACGGCGCCCTGAACTGATCCGCCGTCCCGGCCTCACCGGACTTCAACGGTTCGAGCCCGCGCCCGCCGCCCCGGCCACCACCGCTCCCCGCGTGGCAGGGTGGCGGACGCGGGCTTGTTCGTATCGGCCCACCGCCGCATGATCGCCGAAACGAACAAGACCAGACCCGGAGGAAGCAGATGAACGTCGACGCCCCGTCGTCCGTTCCGGCCAAGGCCATTGCCGCGGCACTCGATCAGATCAAGCAGGTTCTCGGCGACAAGGGATGGCTGGAGGACCCCGCCGACACCCTGAAGTACCGCACCGACTGGCGCGGCGGCATGATCGGCGAGGCGCTGCTGGTCGCCCGTCCGGACAGCACCGAACAGGTCTCCCATGTCGTCCGCCTGTGCCACGGCGCCGGCATCGCCGTAACCGCCCAGGGCGGCAATACCGGGCTGGTGATGGGTTCCATTCCGACCGAGCCGCAGCCGTCCATCGTCGTCTCGCTCGACCGCATGACGCGGATCCGCTCGCTCGATGCCGACAACTTCGCCCTGGTGGCGGAGGCCGGCTGCGTCATCCAGGTCCTGCAGAAGGCCGCCTCCGAGGTCGGCCGCCTCTACCCGCTGTCGCTCGCCTCGGAGGGCTCCTCCACCGTCGGCGGCACGCTCTCCACCAATGCCGGCGGCAACAACACCATCAAGTTCGGCAATGCCCGCGAGCAGGTGCTGGGCCTGGAAGTGGTGCTGCCGGACGGCACCGTGTTCGAGGGTCTGAACACCCTGCGCAAGAACAACACCGGCTACGACCTCAAGCACCTGTTCATCGGCGCGGAAGGCACGCTCGGCATCATCACCGCCGCCGCCATGCGGCTGATGCCGGGGCCGAAGCTGCGCGAGACCGCCATGCTGTCGGTGCCGAACCCCGAGGCCGCCCAGGTCCTGCTGTCGCGCGCCCGCGAGCTGTCCGGCGACACCGTCATCGCCTTCGAGCTGATGCCGCGGCGCTGCATCGACCTCGCCATGAAGCATATCGAGGGCATCGTCGATCCGATCGCCACCCCGTCGCCCTGGTATGTGCTGATGGAGATGGCGACCTCCTCGGAGATCGACGACCTGCGCGGCAAGCTGGAGGCGATCTTCGGCGAGGCGATGGAGCGCGGGCTGGTCACCGACGGCGTGATCGCCGAGAGCGAGACCCAGCGCGCCCAGATCTGGCGCATCCGCGAGGAGCAGGCGGAAGCCGGCCGGCGCGAGGGCGGGGCGATCTCCTGCGACGTCTCGGTGCCGGTCAGCCGGGTCGCGGAGTTCCTGGCCCAGGCAAAGGAGATGTGCGAGCGCGAGCTGGAAGGGGTGCAGCTCAACACCTTCGGCCATATGGGCGACGGCAACATCCACTACGGCATCCGCAAGCCCGAGGGGATGAGCGACGACATCTGGGCCCAGCGCAAGGGCGACATGTCCGACCGGATCAGCGCGCTCTGCGCCGAGTTCGGCGGCAGCTTCTCCGCCGAGCACGGGATCGGCGGCCTGAAGCGCGAAGACTTCCGCCGCTACACCCCGCAGAGCCGGGTGACGCTGATGCAGGCGATCAAGGCGGCGATCGACCCGGACGGCGTGATGAATCCGGGTAAGATTTTCTAATCCAACTCTCTTCCCGGCCTCGCGCCGGGACCTAGAATGAGCGCAGCTGGAGCGGACAGAATCCTATCTGAATCGCTCCAGCAAGCGTCCCTCTCGGTCCCGGCATAAAGCCGGGAAGACGGGAATGGGAAATCCCCCTCACTCCCCCGGCTGCGGCACCGCCATGGGTCGCGTCCGCGGAAGGAAGGCCACCGCCACGGTGATCACCGCCGCGCAGGCCGCGCAGATCAGGAACAGCGTGGAGAACCCGGCGCCGAAGGCGTGCAGCGCGGAGATCGCCGGCACCGCCGTCGCCGCGATGGCGAAGGACAGCACGTACTTGATCGCATAGACCCGGCCGCGCCAGTGCTCCGGCGTGTTGCGGGCGATCAGGGTGTCGGTGATCGGGATCTGGCCGAACACCAGCATCATCATCGCCAGCGACACCGCCAGCATCACCGAGCCGGTCGCCTGGGCCGCCACTAGGAAGATCGCGACATCGCCGATCGCCAGGATCAGGAACACCAGCTTGGCCGAATACCGGTCGATCAGATGGCCGACCGCGATCTGGGTGAAGGCGGCGACCGCGTAGACCAGGGCGATCAGCGAGCCCGCCTCGGTCCCGCTCACCGCCAGGGACGCCACCTGCTTGTCGTCGAACACCTTGGGCAGGGAGATCGTGGTGGCGTTGAAGATGAAGCCGCCGAAGGCGGTGGCGACGAACACCACGGCCAGAACCGTCTTCCAGTCGACCGAGGGCGCCGCCCCGGCCTTGCGCGCCGCCGTGCCGGCATGGGTCGCCGCCTGGCCGGCGGCCGACCGGCAATGCACCAGCCAGAGCAGCCCGATGGCGACCGACAGGGTGCCCGGCACCACGAAGGCCATCCGCCAGCCCGCCAGATCGGCCAGCGCCCCGGCGACCAGGGCCGAGGCAGCCACCCCCATGTTGCCCCAGACCCCGTTCACGCCGAGGCGCCGACCGACCTTGCCGCCGGCGGCGGCCGCCCCCTGGCTGACCATGGCGATGCCGACCGGATGGTAGATCGCCGCGAACATGCCGATGAGAAACAGGCAGCCGGCGATCTGCCAGCGCTCCTGGGCGAAGCCGGTCAGGGCGGTGGTCGCGCCGATGCCGATGAAGAACACCGCGATCATCGTCTCCCGGCTCCAGCGGTCGGCCAGCCAGCCGGCCGGCAGGGAGAACGCCCCGAAGGCGATGAAGCCGCCGGTGGAGAGCACCAGGATCTCGGCATAGCTGGCCCCCATCTCGGCCGCCATGATCACCGCCACGGCGGGGAACAGCAGCATCATCAGATGGTCGACCGCGTGGCCGACATTCAGGAACAGGAACCGTGTATCGAGGCGCATGCAATCCTCCCGCGAGCGATGACGCCGTATCGTCCACCTTGTCCGATTTGCCGTCTTTCGACAGACTGACAATCGATGTTGCAAAATGGACAAGACGCCAAAGGACGCAGCACCCCCGGCGGCGGCAGCCCCGACGTGCGCGACCGCCAGCACTGGCCCAAGGCGATCGTCGGCTACGCGGTGGACTACGTGCCCGGCCATTCCACCGGCTGGCACCACCACGACCGCGACCAGCTCGTCCATGGCGAGCGCGGGGTGATGACCGTGCGCACCGACGACGGCGCCTGGATCGTGCCGCCGGGCTATGCGGTCTGGGTGCCGGCCGGCGTCGTGCACGAGGTCCGCGCCGCCTCCGCCGTCGCCATGCGCACCCTGTATCTGCGCCGCGACGCCGGCGTGCCGATCGGGCCGCGCTGCCGGGTGGTGAGCGTGCCGGAACTGGTCCGTGCCCTGATCGCCCGGGTCGTCGCCCTGCCCCGCGAGTATCCGGACACCGGGGCCGAGGCCCGGCTGGTGGCGGTGCTGGCCGACGAGCTGGCCGACCTGCCCTCCGCCCCGCTCGACCTGCCGCTGCCGCGCGACCGCCGGGCCCTGACCGTGGCCGAGACGCTGATCGCCGATCCTGCCGACGGCCGCGAGCTGGCCGACTGGGGGCGGGAGGTCGGGGCCAGCACCCGGACCCTGGCCCGGCTGTTCCAGAGCGAGACCGGCCTGTCCTTCGGCCGCTGGCGCCAGCGCCGCCGCCTGCTCGCCGCCCTGGAGAGGCTGGCCGCCGGCGAGCCGGTGACGGCGGTGGCCCTCGACCTCGGTTATGCCAGCCCGAGCGCCTTCATCGCCATGTTCCGCCGCACCCTCGGCGCCCCGCCGACCCGCTACCTGCGGAACGCGCCCCCGCCCCCGCCCCAAGGACCCGCCGCATGACCGAGACCCGCTTCCGCAACGCCCGCCTGCCCGACGGCCGCACCGTCGACATCACGATCCGCGACGGGGCCTTCGCCGCCTTCGACGCGCCGGGGGACGGAGCGGGCGAGGATCTGGGTGGCCGGCTGGTGCTGCCCGGGCTGATCGACGGGCATATCCATCTGGACAAGACCTTCCTCGGCCTGCCCTGGCGGCCGCACCGGGCGGGGCCGAGCGTGCCGCACCGGATCGCCGCGGAGAAGGACGGACGCGGGGATCTCGCTCTGTCGGTGGAGCAGCGGGCCAGGAACTTCCTGGCGCGAGAGGCCGCCAACGGCACGGTCGCCCTGCGCAGCCATGTGGACATCGACCCGGACAGCAAGCTCGACCACCTGCACCAGGTGATGGCCGCGCGCGACGCCTTCGCCGGTATCGTGGACGTCCAGCTCGTCGCCTTCCCGCAATCCGGCGTGCTGATCGCCCCGGGAGTGGCCGAACTGCTGGACGCCGCCCTGTCGGAGGGGGTGGAGCTGATCGGCGGCATCGATCCGGTCGGGATCGAGGGCGACATGGAGGGGCATCTCGACCTGATCTTCGGCCTCGCCGAGAAGCACGGGGTCGGGGTGGACATCCATCTGCACGATCCGGGACATCGTGGTGCCCTGGAGCTCCGCGCCATCGCCGAGCGCACGGCGGCACTCGGGATGCAGGGCAAGGTGACGGTCAGCCATGCCTTCGCGCTGGCCACGGTGGACGACCGCACCCTCGACCTGACGATCGCCGACCTGCGCGATGCCGACGTGGCGATCCTGACCAGCGCGCCGGGGACCGGACACCTGATCCCGGTGGTAGAGCTGCGCGAGGCCGGGGTGCGGGTCTTCGCCGGATCGGACAACGTGCGCGACGCCTGGTCGCCCTTCGGCAACGGCGACATGCTGGAACGGGCGATGCTGGTGGCCTATCGGGCGGGGCTGCGCACCGACGAGGGCATCGCGCTCGCCTTCGACCTGTGCACCGGCGCGGCGGCCCAGGCGATCAGGTACGGGCCCTATGGGCTTGAGGTCGGGGCGCGGGGCGATTTCGTCGCGGTGGCGGCGGAGACCCTGGCCGAGGCGGTGGTCGACCGGCCGGCCCGGTCGCTCGTGGTCAAGGGCGGCCGGGTGACGGCGCGGGAGGGGGCGCCGGTTTAGGCCGCGTCAGGCTCCGTACCAGGGTCCTGAATCGAGTTCAGGACGACGGATCTGAACTGCCCCTTCTCACGTCATCCTGACGACAGTCAGGATCAAGCCAGAAAGCCGCCACAGCCACCGCCCCCGGGGCGGCGCGGGGCGCTTCCGGGTGGCAGTGGCAGGGAGGGACGCTCAGCGCTTGAACGGATAGAAGCCGACGTCGTTGAACAGGCTGTTCTCCTGCTTCTCCAACGCGCCCATCTTGGCGCTCTCCTGGGTGTAGGCGATCCAGTCCGGATCCTTCCACATGGCGGCGCGCTTGGTCTCGCGGTCGCCCGCGCTCTCATAGGCCCAGATGTGGATGTAGCAGTTCGGGTCGCCGGTCTCGCACTTGGCGTAGAGCACCGGCTCGCCCAGATGCTTGGCCTGGGGCGCCTTGCCCAGGCGCTCGTAGAGCTCGAGATGCTTGGCGATGGTGCCGGGACGGCAGGTGTATTTGCGCACGTCAAACAGCATGGTGGTTTCCTCCTGGAACGCGTTCTGGCGGCTGCCGCGGCGAGAGTAGCGCAGGCGGACCGCCGCGAAAGCCCCTGGATTAACCCTGAAAATCCCGCCGCGCCGCCGCACGGCTATTGTGCAGCCGCGAAAAGCGGGTTGCGCCGCGCGGGCGCCATGCCGTCAACTGCGGCGACCGCAACCCGACCCCAGGACCGCCCATGACCTCCCCCGCTCCCTCGCGCCAGCGTGTCGCCGTCATCGGCCTCGGCGGCATCGGCGGCGCGGCCGCCGGCGCGCTGACCCATGCCGGCCGCCACGACGTGATCGCCTGCGGCCGCCGCCCGCTTGAGCGGATGCGCGTGGATCTGCCGGACGAGAGCGTCGAGGTGGCGATGACCGTGCTGACCGACCCGGCCGAGGCCTTCCCGGCCGACTGGGTGCTGCTGACCACCAAGGCCCAGGATACCGACGGCGCCGGCGACTGGCTGCGCGCCCTGTGCGGGCCGCGGACGACGGTCGCCGTCATGCAGAACGGCATCGACCATGCAGAACGGATCGCCCCCTATGCCGGCGGCGCCACCGCCCTGCCGGTGATCGTGTACTACAACGGCGAGCGGATTGCCGACGACCATGTGCGCATGCGCCATATCAGCGAGGCGGACATCGCCCTGCCGGACACCGACACCGCCCAGGCCTTCATCGACCTGCTGGAGGGCACCCCAATCCAGGCGGTCCGCGCGCCCGACTTCACCGCCCGCCAGTGGCAGAAGCTGCTGATCAACATCGTGGTCAATCCGGTGACCGCCCTGACCCGGATGCGCCAGGGCGTGCTGCAGCGCGAGGATATCCAAGTCCTGACCACCGCGCTGCTGGAGGAGGCCGCCGCCGTCGCCGAGGCCGAGGGGGTGGGCCTGCCGTCGACCGTCGCCGCCGACACCCAGCGCCTGGTGCTGACCTTTCCGCACGACGCCGGATCGTCGATGTATTTCGACGCGCTCGCCGGCCGCCGGCTGGAAGCCGAGGCACTGACCGGCGCGGTGGTCCGGGCCGGCGCGAAGCACGGCGTGCCGACCCCGATGAACAGCGCCATGCTGGCCCTGCTGCGGGCCCTGAGCGACGGGATGGGCGGGTGACGCAGCGGTGGGCATTCTTCAGCATCCATCGTCATCCTGATGTCAATCAGGATCGAGACGCGGTATCCCCGCTTCCGTCATCCTGATGCAAATCAGGATCAAGCCGCTGACACCAAGGCCTCTCATTTGCGCCAGATGGTCAGCTCCGGAGTTTCGATCCTGACGTGCGTCAGGATGACGGGAGGGGCGGACGCGGCGGCCGCTTGGTCCTGACTATCGTCAGGACGACGGCCCCGCCTGGCCTCACACCAAGCCGATCGCCTTGGCCTCCGCAGCGAGCGACTCGCGGAAGTCGGGATGGGCGATGCCGATCAGGGCCCGGGCGCGTTCGCTGAGCGAGCGGCCCTTCATGTCCGCCATGCCGTATTCGGTGACGATGAACTGGGTATCGACCCGCGGGTCGGTGATGGTCGTGTTGGCGAGCTGCGGGACGATCCGGCTGACCGTGCCGCCCTTGGCGGTCGAATGCAGGGCGATGAACGACCTGCCGTTCGGCGCCAGATAGGCGCCGCGCACGAAGTCGAGCTGCCCGCCCGTCCCGCTGAACTGGTGACCGTTCAGCGCCTCCGAGTTCACCTGGCCGGTCAGGTCCACCTGCAGGGCGGCATTGACCGAGATCATGTCGCGGTTCTTGCGGATCACCGCCGGGTTGTTCACCCAGGTGGCCGGATAGCCGACGATGGACGGATTGTCGTCCATGAAGTCGTACATGTCGGCATCGCCCAGCGCCAAGGTGAACACGTGCTTGTAGCGCAGGATCGTCTTGGCCTCGCCGGTCAGCACGCCGCGGCGCATCAGGTCGATCATCGGCGGCGACAGCAGCTCGGAATGCAGGCCCAGGCGCTTGTGGCCGCGCAGTTCGGCCAGCACCGCCTCCGGCACCCCGCCCACGCCCATCTGCAGGGTCGCCTCGTCCGGGATCAGGGCGGCGATCGCCTTGCCGATCAGCAGATCCTCCGGGCCCGGCGCGTGGGACGGCAGCTCCATCAGCGGGGCGTCATGCTCGATTACCGCGTCGACCTGGCTGATATGCAGCAGGTTCTCGCCGAAGGTGCGGGGCATATTCCGGTTGACCTCGACGATCACCCGGCGCCCCTTGCGCACCAGCTCGGCGGCGTAGTCCGGGTTGGTGCCCAGGCTGAAATGGCCGGAGCGGTCCATCGGCGAGACCGTGGTGACGAAGGTGTCGGGACGGATCTGCTCGGTCAGCAGCCGGCCGACCTGGTGGAACATCGACGGCACGAAATGCACCCAGACCTCGCCCCGCTTCAGCCCCTGCTCGGCGAAGGCGCGGTCGTGGCCGCTCATGAACAGGACGTTGAGCCTGAGCACGTCCATCAGTTCGGGCTTCAGGATCGTCTCGGTCGCTGCCTTGCTGGCATGCATGTAGTAGAGGCTCAGCCGGCTGAGGCCGCGGCGCTCCCGGGCGCGGTCGGCGAGCGCTGCCATGAAGGCCGGCGGCATCGCCACCCCCATGCCGAGCACCAGGTTGCTTGCGTCCTCCAGACTGTCCGCCGCCTCCCGGGCGGAGACGGTCTTGGCGGCCAGATCGCTGTCATATGCCATGGCGAGATCCCCCGGCGTCAGCCCGTCACGTTGTAGCCGTTGTCGACATAGACCACGTTGCCGGTCATCCCGGCCGCCGCGCCCGAGGCCAGGAAGGCGGCGACGCTGCCGACCTGCTCGATGGTGACCAGCGCATGGTTCGGCGCGCGCGCCGCCGCCTGGTCCATCAGCTCGTCGAACCGGTCGATGCCGGACGCCGCCCGGGTCTTCAGCGGTCCGGGAGAGACGGCGTAGACCCGGATGTTCTTCGGCCCCAGTTCGACCGCCAGATAGCGCACGCTCGCCTCCAGCGCCGCCTTGACCGGCCCCATCAGGTTGTAACGGTCGACCACCTTCTCGGCGCCGTAATAGCTCATGGTCATCAGCGCGCCGCCGCCGGTCATCAGCGGCTCGGCGTGCCTCGCCATGCGGATGAAGGAATGGCAGGACACGTTCATCGCCATGTCGAAGCCCTCGCGCGAGCAGTCGGTGACCCGCCCGTGCAGGTCCTCGCGCGGCGCGAAGGCGATGGAATGCAGCAGGAAGTCGAGCCGGCCCCAGCGTTCCGATATCGCCTGGAACAGGGCTTCCACCTGGCCGTCCTCGCGCACGTCGCAGGGCAGGAACAGCTCGGCCCCGAGCGCCGCACTCAGCGGTTCGGTATAGGGCCGCGCCTTGTCGTTGAGATAGGTGACGGCGAGGCCGGCACCCGCCGCCCGGAAGGCTGCCGCACAGCCATAGGCGATCGAGCGATCGTTGGCGATGCCGACGACCAGGCCTTTCTTGCCTGCAAGCGAGATACCCATCAGCCGGTCCCACTGTCTGTGAAGGGCGCGGTCGGACACCGCCCCGAATGAGCCGATTTTCATTGTGCAATGCAACGTATCCGGCGCAACCGCGCTGTGATCCAGATCAAGAAAGCTTCACATTTCCCGGCCCGGCGTGTTCAGTTAGCGCATGGTTTCCATTTCCCACGGTGACTGGCTCGAGGCGCCGAAGCCGGCCGCTGCCGACCATCTGATCTGCGCCATCGGCGACGTCCACGGGCGGGCCGACCTGCTGGAGCCGCTGCTGGAAGCGCTGGCCGAGGATACCTCCGGCCCGGGCGTGGAGCGGGTGACGAACATCTTCCTCGGCGACCTGATCGACCGCGGCCCGTCGGTCCGGGACACACTCGGCCTCGCCGCCGGCGGCCTCGCCATGTTCTGCGACGGGCGGGTGCCGGTGGAGGACGTCCTGCTGCTCGGCAACCACGACGTCTGGCTGAAGGCGGCGCTGGAGGAACGGCTGCACATGGACGAGCTCCATGTCTGGTACGCTAACGGCGCGGTCGAGACCTGGCACGATTTCGCCGTCGCCGCCTCCGACCGCCCGGACCGGATCGTCGATACCCTGCGCCGGAACATGCCGGAGATCGTCAACGAGGCGGTAGAGCGCATGGTGCCGATGCACCGGATCGGCGACTGGGTCTTCGTCCATGCCGGGCTCGACCCGCGCCGGCCGCTGGAAGACCAGCCCGAGGAGGTCGTGACCTGGATCCGCGACGCTTTTCTGGAGCCCGAGGGCGGCTGGCCGTTCGAGGTGGTCGTGGTGCACGGTCACACGCCGGAGGAGCCCTACGAGGAGCCGACGATCCGACGCCACCGCATCAACCTGGACACCGGCGCGGTCTTCACCGGCGTGCTGACCGCCATCCAGATCCGCAACGACCGCATGCGGTTCGTCCAGGCCAGCGGGTGAGCGGGGCACGCGTCATCCGCCACGCGCCGTCGTCCTGACGCAAGTCAGGACCAAGCCAGCGGCGCCGGGAGCGGCTAGATCCTGATTTGCATCAGGATGACGCGGAGAGTGGTTGAGGTTCCAGCCCTACTCGTCCGACCGCTGTTCCTTCGGCACCAGGTTGTGCAGCGCCAGGGCGAGTTCGGCGATCGGCTGGGTCTGGATGATGACCTTGCCGGGGCCGGTGATGTGGGTAACGAACAGTCCCTCGCCGCCGAACACCAGATTCCTGATCCCCCGCTGGAAGGCGATGTCGTAGTCGCAGGTTGCCGAGAAGCCGACCAGGCAGCCGGTATCCACCGTCAGGGTCTCGCCGGCCGCCAGATCGCGCTCGATCAGCGTGCCGCCGGCGCCGAGGAAGGCCCAGCCGTCGCCCTCAAGCTTCTGCAGGATCAGCCCCTCGCCGCCGAACAGGCCGGAGGTCAGCCGCTTGGTCAGCGCCACGGTGATCTCGATGCCTCGGGCCGAGGCGAGATAGGCGCGGCGCTGGCAGTAGAAGGCGCCGCCCTGCCTGCCCAGGTCCAGCGGTCGGATCTGGCCCGGCATCGGCGAGGCGAAGGACACCCGCCGGCGCTGCCTGCCCTCGTTGGTGAAGAAGGTCATGAAGAAGGTCTCGCCGGAGACCTTGCGCAGGATGCTGCCGAAGAAGCCGCCGGGCATCTCGGTCGACATGGTGATGTCCGGCTCCATCATCACCATGGCCCCGGCCTCCGCCTGCACCGCCTCGCCCGGGTCGAGCGTGATGGTCAGCATCGGCGAGAAGTCGCCCTCGATCTCGTAGTCGATGTCGTCGGCCATCGGCCCGGCTCCCTGCGTCAGGTTGGGAGCCGCAGGCTACACCACCAGCCGGATCAGGGCGACCGCGGCCAGCGCGCCGAACAGCGCGAAGATCGCGGTGACCCCGGCGCGCAGGATAGCGACAGCGACGGCGATGGCCACCGCCGCCGCCCAGCCGCCGTCGAGTACGATCGGCGCCAGGATCGACACCACCAGCGCCCCCGGCAGGTGGTTGAGCGCCCGGCGCACGAAACCGCCCTCGGGCACCAGACCCATCAGCCAGAAGCCGGAGATCCGGGTGACCCAGGTGGCCACGGCCATGGCCAGGATCGACAACCAGACGAGCGCGTCCTCACTCACGGGTCAGCCCTCCGACCGCAGCGCCGACCAGCCCACCGGCCACCACATGCCAGGTGCCGTGCGGCAGCAGCGCGTGGACGATCAGGGCCACGACCGCGGCCACGATCCACGGATGCAGGTGCCGCACCCCGGGCCAGAGCGACGGCAGGGTCAGGGCGAAGAAGGCCGGCACGATCATGTCGACGCCGAAGGTCTTCGGGTCGGTGATCACCGCACCCGCCGCCTGGCCGACACCGGTGCCCGTCACCCAGCCGAGCCACATTACCAGCCCGCTGCCGACCAGGATCGCGGCGTCCAGTTCGCCCTTGCGCCGCTCGGCCATGGCCTGGGCCCAGTTGGCGTCGGTCATCATCAGCAGGGCGGCGTGGGAGCGCCGGATCGGCAGTCCCTTCAGCCACGGACGCAGCGCGGCCCCCATGACCACATGGCGGATGTTGATGGCGAAGGCGGCGATGGCGAGGCCTAGCACGGCCGGCGGGAAGGTCCAGACATCCATCGCCACCATCTGCGAGGCCCCGGCGAAGACCAGCGCGCTCATTCCCACCGCCTGGGCGAGGCTCAGTCCGGTATCGCCTGCCAGGATGCCGAAGCCCGCCCCGCCGAAGAACGACGCGAAGGCGAGCGGCATGCAGATCCGCGCGCCGCGGCGGGCGCCGTCCCAGGTGAAGATCACGGAAGGTGTGTCGGTTTTCATGGACAACCCTCTAACCGGTTATATAGTTATAAGCAATATGAAGGTGATGAAGCGATCCAGCAGCCCGTTGCTCGACGGGTATTACACCGGCGGCGGCCGCGTCTGTCTGGATTTCGTCAACACCGTGGACTGGCGGACCTCCGCCGACCCGAAGGAGTTTCTCACCGGCGGCGCGGCGGTGGACGCGTGGCTAGCCCTGGCGCTCGACCGGCCGCCGATGCATCTGGGCGATACGGCCGTGGCCGGGCTGCGCGACCTGCGCGAGACCCTGTACCGGCTGATCGTCGGAACACCGGACCGCGGCGACCTGGACGGGTTGAACCGGGCACTGTCCAACGGCGGCGACCGCGGACAGCTCGCCATGACCCCGCAGGGATACCGCTGGGCGCCGTCGGCGGAGGCGGGCGGCCTCGCGGCGCTGGCGGCCGAGCTGGCGCGCGACGCCGCCGACCTGCTGGTCGACGCCGAGACGCTGGCCCTGGTGAAGGAATGCCACGGGGAGGGATGCGGCTGGCTGTTCGTCGATGAGAGCCGGGGCGGCAACCGGCGCTGGTGCTCGATGCAGAGCTGCGGCAACCGGGCCAAGGCGCGGGCGCACTACCGCCGCGCCAGGGCTTCCGGACAGCCGGGATAGGGACCGCCGGCCGAAGCCGGCGGCCCGTCGTGGTCGAAGGGACCGGTCAGCGGTGGCGCCAGGCCTCGCGGTCCAGGTCCAGCTCGGGGAAGCGCTCGGCCTCGAAGATCGGGTGCTCGACCCCCGCCTTGAGCTGATTGCGGTAGTCGTTCAGCACCCGCAGCCCGACCGGGAACAGCATGGTGATGGCGATCAGGTTCACCAGCGCCAGGATCCCCATCATCGGGTCGGAGAAGAAGAACACCGCGGTCGCCCCCGGCGCGGCCGACCCGATCAGCACCAGCAGCACGATCAGCACCTTGAGCACGTGGCGGGACACCGCATTCTCGGTGAACACGGTGAGCGCCGTCTCGCCCAGGTAGTAGTTGTAGATGATCGAGCTGTAGGCGAAGAGGATGATGGCCGCGGTCAGGAAATACTGCGCCCAGTCCCCCACATGGCCGACCAGCGACTGCTGGGTCAGCACCACGCCGTCGACCTCCGCCCCCGGCTGGTAGACATCGCCGAGCAGGATCATGAAGGCGGTGCAGGAGCAGATGATGATGGTGTCGATGAACACCGACAGGGACTGCACGATGCCCTGGGTGATCGGGTGGCGCACATAGGCGGTCGCCGCCACGTTCGGCGCGCTGCCGAGCCCGGCCTCGTTGGAGAACAGCCCGCGCCGCAGACCCTGGGAGATCGCCGCCCCCATGCCGCCGCCGACCGCCTCCTCCAGCCCGAAGGCATTGGCCACGATCGTCGAGATCATCGCCGGCACCTCGCCGATATGCAGGACGATGATGACGATGGTCATGGCGACATAGCCGAACGCCATGATCGGCACGACCACCTCCGCCACCTTGGCGATGCGCTTGATGCCGCCATAGACGACGATGCCGGTGACGATGGCCAGGGCCACGCCGGTCCACAGCCGGTCGACGCCGAAGCTGTCCTGCACCGCACCGGCCACCGTGTTGCCCTGGAAGGCGTTGAAGCCCAGCGCGAAGGCGGCGATCAGCGAGATGGCGTAGAGGAAGGCAAGCCAGGTGTAGCGCTTGCCCAGGCCGTGGATGATGTACTGGGCCGGCCCGCCCCGGTAGGTGCCGTCCGGCTCCGCCCGCTTGTAGACCTGGGCAAGGCTGCACTCGAGCAGGCTGGTCGCCATGCCGACCAGGGCGATCATCCACATCCAGAACACCGCCCCCGGCCCGCCGAGGGTGATGGCCACCGCCACGCCGGCGATGTTGCCGCCGCCGACCCGGCCGCCGACGCTGACCACCAGCGCCTGGAACGAGCTCACATGGCCGGTGGAATCCGGCTGCTGGCCCGGCAGGATGATCTTGAACATGCGCAGGAAGTAGCGGAGCTGGACGAAACCCGACCCGAGCGTGAAGAACAGGCCGAGGACGACGAGGAAGGGAATCAGCGACCATCCCCAGGTCGCATCGGAGATGGCATTGAAGAACGCTTCTATGTGATCCATGGGCGGATCCTCCGTTTTTGCGAGCCCTTAGGTTGACTCGAAACGGAGTAATTAACCGCCCGGTAGAGGGGCGCGGTCAATGATTGCGCACCGGGCCCGGCTCTTGCACGGATTTGTCCGACCCCAATATATCAAGAAGACACTTGTTTATTGGGGATAGCGATGACCGCCCAGCGAAAAGCCCGCGCCGTCGGGTTCAACCACGTCGCCCTGGAGGTCGGCAATATCGAGGAGGCCCTCGCCTTCTACGGAAAACTGTTTGATTTCAAACTCCGCAGCAAGTCGGAGACCTCCGCCTTCATCGATCTTGGCGACCAGTTCCTGGCCTTGCAGCAGGGCCGCCGGCAGTCGCCGGACGACGGCCGGCATTTCGGCCTTGTGGTCGACGATCGCGAGGCCGTGCGCGAGGCCCTGGACCGCGAAGGCATCCGGATCCTGCCCGGACGCTTCCTCGATTTCCTGGACCCCTGGGGCAACCGAATCGAGATCGTGCCCTACGACAACATCCAGTTCTCCAAGACCGACGCCGTGCTCCGCGGCATGGGCATGGAAGACCTGGAGAAGAACGAGAGCGCCAGGCGGGAGCTGGCCGACAAGGGCATGGGCCCCGCCTGACGGCCCGGCCGGTCAGGCCACCTTCCCGCCGAGCTCGTCCTCGATGAAGGCACGGATGATGCTCTGCATGTCGGTGTCGCGCTTGAAGCCCATGGCATCGGCCCGCTTGGTCTCCAGCCGGGCCGGCCAGCCATAGACGATCTTCTCGATCGCCGCGTCCGGCTGCCATTTCACCCGGGCCGCGACCTCGGGACCGGCCACCTCCTCCAGCGCGTCGACCATCCCCTTCACCGTGGCGGTGAAGCCGGGCAGCGGCACCGTGCGCCACGGCCCGAAGGCGCCCGCGTCCAGGTCGTGGGCGTGGCGGGTATTGGCGACGATGGTGCGCGGCGAGGCGAGCCACATCTCGGTCTCCGGCTTCACCGGACAGATCGCCGCATCGCCCTGTAGCGGCTCGCGGATGATCGAGCTGGCGAAGGTGGAGGCCGCCTTGTTCGGCTTGCCCGGCCGCACCACCACCGTCGGGTAGCGCAGGCTGCGACCGTCCACGTACCCCTTGCGCGAGTAGTCGTTCACCAGCAGCTCGCCGATCGCCTTCTGCACGCCGTAGGAGTTCTGCGGGGTGATCTGCTGGTTGTCGGTCACCACGTCCGGCAGATCGCCGCCATAGACGGCGCAGGAGCTGGAGAACACCATCTTCGGCTTGTTGCCGTGCTTGCGGGCGAGTTCCAGGATCGTACGCGTGGCGTCCAGGTTGACCGCCATGCCCAGGTCGAAATCGGCCTCCGCCCCGGCGCTGACCACGGCGGCGAGGTGGAACACGCTGTCGGTATCGGAGCGGATCGCGTCGGCCAGCAGGTCTTCGTCGGTCACGTCGCCGACGACGGACCGCACCCGGCCGTCCTCGGCCAGATCGTCGGGGGCGGCGACCATGTCGGCGAGCACCACCTCCTGGACGCCGAGTTCGTTGTCGTCCAGCAAGGCGCGGG
Source organism: Candidatus Endolissoclinum sp. (assembly GCA_965228445.1). Classification (GTDB taxonomy): domain Bacteria; phylum Pseudomonadota; class Alphaproteobacteria; order Thalassobaculales; family Thalassobaculaceae; genus Thalassobaculum. Next base: position 2,865,031 of record OZ245813.1, read on the forward strand.
CGAGCTTCTTGCCGAGGAACCCGGCGCCGCCGGTGATCGCGATCTTCATGGTTTCCGTCCCCTGAGGTGCTTTTGTTCGGTCAACTGCGCGAAAGACTAGAGCGCCCGTCGCCGACGATCCATGGCTAGCTTTATCCGGCCAGCCCCAGGCGCAGGGCCGTATTCTCCACCACCGCCTCGTCGCTCCCCGGCGCGAAGGCGGCCACCACCGGCCGTCCCGGCAGATCGGCGAAGGCGTAGAGGGCACCGACCGTGTGACCGACCCCGGAATGGCCCCAGACCCGGCCGGCCGGCCCCCACTCCCCGGTCATCAGCCCGAGCCCGTAATCCGGCCGCGTCCAGGGCCGCCCCTCCAGGACGCCCCCGACCGGATAGGGATCGCGCATCGCGTCCCATGAGGCCGGGTCAAGCAGGCGCCCGATCCCGTCGAGAAACCGCACCGCGTCCCGCGCCGGGCCGATGAGCAGACCGTGATAGACCCACCCCGGGTGGTATCCGGTCGGGTTACCCCAGACGGTCGGTTCCAGGTCCTCCGGCTCGGCGACGATCCGGGTGTCAGCGAGGGTCAGCGGGTCGAGCACAAGCATCCGCAGCGCTTCGCCGAGCGACCGGCCGGTCGCCGTCTCGATCATGCGGCAGACAAAGAAGTACCCGACATTGGAATAGGCCCAGCCCTTGTCGGGCTCGAACAGCAGGGTGTCGGCCTTGGCATGGGCCAGCATCCGCTCGCCCGACCAGGGCGCCTCGCCCCGCGCGACGGCGCCGTGATACTCGGGTCCGCGATAGGTCGGCACGCCCGCTGAGTGGCGCAGAAGCTGGCGCAGCGTGTAAGGCCGCTCCGGCAGCGGACCGTCCAGCGTCAGCCGCCCCTGCTCGACCAGACGCAGCGCGGCAGCGGCGATCACCGGCTTGGTCAGGCTCCACCAGATCACCGGCCGGGCATCGCTCTCCTCCCGCAGCACGCCGTCGCGCAGGACGGCGTGCACCTGGTCGGGCGCCCCGGTCACCGGCCTCTGGCGGCCTTGAACCAGCCCAGACCCTCGATGGTACCCGCCTTCGGCCGGTACTCGCAGCCGACCCAGCCGTCATAGCCGAGCCGGTCCATGGTCTCGAACAGGTAGGGGTAGTTCACCTCGCCGACCGTCGGCTCGTGGCGCTCCGGCACGCCGGCGATCTGCACGTGACGGATGATGTCCAGGTGCTTCTCGAATGTCTTGGCCGTGTCGCCCTGCATGATCTGGCAGTGGTAGAAGTCGAACTGCAGCCCGACATTGTCGGCGCCCACCGCCTCGATGATGGTGCGGGCCTGCTCCTGGTAGTTCAGGAAATAGCCGGGGATGTCGCGGGTGTTGATCGGCTCGATAATCAGGGTCTTGCCCTTGGCCGCCGCCTTCGGGGCCGCGCGCTTCAGGTTGGCGACCAGCGTGTCGGTGCAGGCCTCCGGCGTCATGCCGTCGGTCATGATCCCGCTCATCACGTGCAGCAGCTCGTTGCCGATGACCTCGGCATAAGCCAGCGCCTTGTCGATGGCGGCGTCGAATTCCTCCTCGCGGCCCGGCATCGCCCCCAGCCCGCGCTCGCCCTTGGTCCAGTCGCCCGGCGGCAGGTTGAACAGCGCCTGGGTCAGGCCGGCGGCCTCCAGCTTGGCGCGGATCTCCACCGCCTCGTGCTCGTAGGGGAACAGGAACTCCACCCCGTCGAAGCCGGCCATCTGGGCGGCGTCGAAGCGGTCGAGGAAATCGACCTCGTTGAACATCATCGACAGATTGGCGGCGAATTTGACCATGGCGTCCCGATCCCGTGTCCTTATGATTTGCGGCAACGATACGCGGGCTGCACGGCACGGCCAAGGCCCCGACCAAGCGCGTGAACAATCCGACGATCGGGAGGATCGAATGGCACCAATCCTGGGCTGCGTGGCCGACGACTTCACCGGCGCGACCGACCTCGCCAACAACCTGGTGCGCGGCGGCATGCGGACGGTGCAGCTCATCGGCGTGCCGGGACCGCAGACCGAGGTGCCGGACGTGGACGCCATCGTCGTCGCCCTGAAGTCGCGCACCAACCCGGCCGCGGAAGCGGTGGAGATGTCGGTGGCCGCGCTCGACTGGCTGAAGCAGGCGGGCTGCCAACGCTTCCTGTTCAAATACTGCTCGACCTTCGATTCGACCGACGAGGGCAATATCGGTCCGGTGGCCGATGCCCTGCTGGACCGGCTGGGGGCCGATTTCACCATCGCCTGCCCGGCCTTTCCGGAGACCGGGCGGACCATCTTCAACGGCCATCTCTTCGTCGGCGACCAGTTGCTGTCCGACACCCATATGCGGCACCACCCCCTCACCCCGATGACCGACAGTAACCTCGTGCAGGTGCTGGGCCGCCAGACGGCGCGCAAGGTCGGGCTGATCCAGCACCGCGACATCCAGGGCGGGGTGGACGCCATCCGCGCCAAGGTCGAGAGCCTGCGCGGCGACGGCTGCGGCTACGCCATCCTCGATTCGGTGGATGACGCCCAGCTACACACCGCCGGCGAGGCGCTGGCCGATCTCGACCTGATCACCGGCGGCTCCGGCATCGCTATCGGTCTGCCGGAGGCCTACCGCAAGCGCGGCCTGCTGGCGCCGGTCGCGGGCGCGAACGGGGTGCCCGCCGTCGGCGGCAAGGCGGCGGTGATCGCCGGCTCCTGCTCGGCCGCGACCCTGGGCCAGATCGGCGAATGGGAGAAGCGGCACCCGTCCCTCAACATCGACCCGATGAAGCTGGCCAACGGCGAGGACGTGGTCGGCGAGGCCCTGGCTTTCGCCCGGTCCAAGATGGCCGACGGTCCGGTGCTGATCTACGCCTCGGCCCCGCCGGAAACGGTGAAGGCGATCCAGGAGAAGCTCGGCCGGGCCGAAGCCGGCGAGCTGGTGGAAGGGGCGATGGCCAGGATCGCCAAGGCGCTGGTAAACGAGGACGGGGTCCGACGCCTGGTGGTCGCCGGAGGCGAGACCTCCGGCGCGGTGGTCTCGGCGCTCGGGGTCACCGGCCTGCATATCGGCGCGCAGATCGACCCGGGCGTTCCCGGCACCGTCACCCTGGGCACGGACGAGCCGATCGCCCTGGCGCTGAAATCGGGGAATTTCGGCGCGCCCGACTTCTTCGAAAAGGCGCTGCGGATGATGCCGTAACAGTAGCATCTCCCGTCATCCCGGCGAGGCCCGGGCTCGACCCGGGGATCGGCCGGGACCCGGCGCTCTGGGCACGGTCCCGGCCCGCCCCCGGATCAGGTCCGGGGCCGTCCGGGATGACGGTTCAGGTAGGAGAGAAACCCTCCCCAGCGGGCCGGCCTACAGACTGCTGCCCTTGATCTTACCGCGCTTGATGCCGCGTACCCGCTCGCGGTGGATGATGTAGAGGCCCGAGGCGGCGATCAGCCCGGCCCCGACGAAGACGTTCCAGCCGGGCACCGTGCCGAAGATGAAGAAGCCGAACCCCATCGCCCAGATCATCGCGGTGTAGTCGAACGGTGCCACCACCGAGGGCGGGGCGAGGCGGAAGGCTTCTGTCATGAAGATCTGCGCCACCCCGCCCAGCAGGCCGATGGTGATCAGGATGACGAGGTCGTCCAGGGTCGGCGTCACCCACTGGCCCGGGGCCACCAGCACGATCAGACTGACCACGCCGCTGCCCAGCGTGAAGTAGAACACCGTCGCCGCCGACTTGTCGGTCGCCCCGAGCTTGCGCATGGAGATCATCGCCACGCCGTAGCCCAGCGCCGAGCCGACCGCGAACAGGGCGACCGGATCGAGCGCCCCGGACAGCGGGCCCAGGGTGAACACCGCGCCGACGAACCCGACCGCCACCGCGCCGAGCCGCCACACGCCGACCCGCTCGCCCAGCAGCGGGATCGACAGCAGCGTGCCGAACAGGGGCGCGGTGAAGGAAATCGCCACGTAGTCGGCGATCGGCATCAGCGTCAGGGCGTAGAAGCCGACGAACATCGACACCAGCCCGGAGACGGTTCGGACCACGTGCCAGCCGGGCCGCCGGGTCTTCAGCGCCGCCAGGCCGCCCTGCATCGGCAGATAGAACAGCAGCGGGATCAGCGCCGGCCAGCAGCGGAACAGGATGACCTCGGAGGTCGGATAGCGTCCGTCCAGCAGCTTGATCAGCATGCCCATCACCGAGAAGCCGGCAACGGCCACCACCTGCATGGCGATGCCCCGCATGGCGGCGGCATCCACCGTGACGGGCGGAACGGGGGAGGTCTCGGAGGCGTCTCGCGGCATCGGCTCGGTCCGGCAAGAGCACGACCGATCGGGATCGAAGCGATCCGAACCGCGAACGTCCTCTAACTCATGAAGCTAGGTCGGCCGCGACCGGAAGACGCGACAACCCGGCGACCATGCGCCGGGTCGGCGTTTTGCGAAAGCACCAATCGCGGGAACGAGCCATGCGGGAGGCGCGGGTCTTCGGAAGACCGCCTACTCCATCGTCTCCAATTCGTCGATCATCCCCTCGATCACCGTCAGCCCCTTGGACCAGAAGGCCGGGTCGGAGGCGTCGAGGCCGAACGGGGCCAGCAGTTCCTTGTGCCGCAGGGTGCCGCCGGCCTTCAGCATGGTCAGGTACTTCTCCGCGAAACCCTGCTCGGCGTCCTGGTAGACCGCGTAGAGCGAGTTCACCAGGCAGTCGCCGAAGGCATAGGCGTAGACGTAGAACGGCGAATGGATGAAGTGCGGGATGTAGGACCAGAAGACCCGGTAGCCGTCCTCGAAATTGAACGCCGGGCCCAAGCTCTCGCGCTGCACCTCCATCCAGATGTCGCCGAGCTGGCTCGGGGTCAGCTCGCCCTCGGCCCGGGCGTCGTGCACCCGCTCCTCGAAGGTGTGGAAGGCGATCTGGCGGACCACCGTGTTCAGCATGTCCTCCACCTTGCCGGCCAGCATCACCTTGCGCTGGGCCGGGTCGGTGCGCTGGGCGAGCAGCGAGCGGAAGGTCAGCATCTCGCCGAACACGCTGGCGGTCTCCGCCAGGGTCAGCGGGGTGTCCGACATCAGGTGGCCCTGCGGGCCGGCCAGCACCTGGTGCACGCCGTGGCCGAGCTCATGGGCCAGGGTCATCACATCCCTTGTCTTGCCCTGGTAGTTCAGCAGCAGATAGGGATGCGCCGCCGGCACCGTGGGATGCGCGAAGGCGCCGGACGCCTTGCCCGGCCGCGCCGGGGCGTCGATCCAGGGATTGTCGAAGAACTTCTTCCCGACATCCGCCAGGTCCGGCGAGAAGGCCGCATAGGCGTCGAGCACGGTGTCGCGCGCCGTGTCCCAGGAGATCGAGGCGTCGTCGTCGTTCGGCAGCGGCGCGTTGCGGTCCCAGGTGTCCAGCTTGTCGCGGCCGAACCACTTCGCCTTAATCGCGTAGTAGCGGTGCGACAGCTTCGGATAGGCGCCGCGCACGGCCTCCACCAGGGCGGAGACGACCTCGTCCTCGACCGCGTTGGACAGGTTGCGGGCGGAGATCGGGCGCTTGTAGTGGCGCCACTTGTCGTCGATCGCCTTGTCCTTGGCCAGCGTGTTGGTGATCAGCGCGAACAGGCCGACATTCTCGTTCAACACGCCGGACAGGCTCTCGGCCGCCTTCTTGCGCACCGCACCGTCGCGATGGCTCAGCTTGTCCAGGATCTCCGAGGTGGTCAGGGTCTCGCCGTCGAGCGGGAAGCGCAGACGGGCCATGGTCTCGTCGAACAGCCGGGTCCAGGCGGCGCGGCCGGCGACGTATTTCTCGTGCAGCATCTGCTCCAGCTCGTCGGAGAGCTGGTGGTCGCGGAAGGCGCGCACCTCGCGCAGCCACGGCGCGTAATGCGCCAGGGCGGGGTCTTCCATCTTGTCGGCGAGATCCGCCTCGGCGATCCGGTTGATCTCCAGGGTGAAGAACAGCAGCTCGGTGGAGATCGCGTTCACCCGCTCCTGCATCGACTGATAGAACTTGCCGATCTCCGGGTCCGACATGTCGCCGGCATAACGCAGGTGGGCGTAGGACATGATCCGGCCCAGCACCTCCTCGATTGCCTCGTATTCGGCGATGGCGGCGGCCAGATCGGCGCCGCTCAGGTCCGCGACCTTGCCTTCAAGCGAGGCCCGGAAGGATTTCGACTTCTCCGCGGAGCGCTCAAGATCGCCGGCAAGCTCCGGGCCATCCGGGCTCGGATAGAGGTCGGCGAGATCCCATTGCGGCAGGGGACCGAGGGTCGAGGCGTCCGGCATCGGATGTGTCCTTCGGGCATGTTTCCGAAACGTTTGGGAACGGCGACGTGACATCTCCGTTCCATAACGCGATATAGAGGTTCGGACCGGCGGCGCCAACCGTCCGGCCGAACAGGGATCGACATTCTCGACCAAGAGCCGTGGCGGATGCCACAGAACGGCCGATAAGTCCGGGAAGAATGCCGTACCGGACGCCGAACGGGGGAAACCGAATGGATTACGCCGCGATCACCAATCTGCCGACGATGTTCTTCGGCCAGGCCGCCGCACTCGGCGCTCGGCCGTTCCTGTGGGCAAAGGCCGACGGGCATTGGACGGCCTGGACCTACGGCGAGACCCGCGAGCAGGTGGTGCGGCTGGCCCGGGGGCTGCTGAAGATCGGCATCCAGGCCGGCGACCGGGTCGTCGTGGTCTCCGACAACCGGCCGGAATGGGGGGTCGCCGACCTGGCGGTGATGTCGATCGGCGCGATCACGGTGCCGGCCTATACGACCAACACCACCGACGACCATCTCTACATTCTCGACCATTCCGGTGCGAAGGCCGCCATCGTCAGCACGTCGCGCCTCGCCCGCCGGGTGATCCCGGCCGCCCGCAGCTCGGAGAACTGCGGCATCGTCATCACCATCGAGGAACCGGCGGACACGACCGCCGGCGGGGTGGAGATGCACGGCTGGCACGAGGTGATGGCGCTGGGCGACGGCGACGCCACCGACATTCCGGCCCTGGCCGCCAGCCTGTCGAAGGACGACACCGCCTGCTTCATCTACACCTCGGGCACCGGCGGCCGGCCCAAAGGGGTGATGCTGACCCACCGCTCGATCCTGGCGAACTGCGACGGCGCCTATCACCTGCTGAAGGAATACAACCTCGGCGACGAGGTGTTCCTGTCGCTGCTGCCGCTGTCGCATTCCTACGAGCATACCTGCGGCCTGTTCTTCCCGATCTCCATCGGGGCGCAGATCTACTACTGCGAAGGGCCGGACCAGCTCGCGGCCAACCTGCAGGAGGTGCGGCCGACGATCATGACCGCCGTGCCGCGGCTCTACGAGGTGCTGCACGACCGGATTCTGCGCGGCGTCGAGCGCAAGGGCGGCAAGTCGGCCGACCTGTTCCACGATGCTGTCCGCCTCGGCCGCAAGCGCTATGAGGACCCGTCCAGCCTTTCCCTGTGGGAGAAGGTCTACAACTGGATCCTGTCCAAGCTGGTGCGCAAGAAGGTCGGCCAGCGCTTCGGCGGCCGGCTCAAGGCCTTCGTGTCCGGCGGCGGGCCGCTGAACCCCGATATCGGGAAGTTCTTCCTCGCCCTCGACGTCAACCTGCTGCAGGGCTACGGCCAGACCGAGGCCTCGCCGGTGGTCTCCGCCAATCCGCCGGGCCGGATCAAGATCCACACGGTCGGCCCGCCGCTCAAGGGCGTACAGGTGAAGATCGCCGAGGACGGCGAAATCCTGGTGGCCGGCGACCTGCTGATGAAGGGCTACTGGCACGATCCGGACACCACCGCCGCCACGATAAAGGACGGCTGGCTGTATACCGGCGATGTCGGCCATATCGACGAGGACGGCTATATCGTCATCACCGACCGCAAGAAGGACATCATCGTCAATTCCGGCGGCGACAACATCTCGCCCGCCCGCATCGAGGGCAAGCTGACTCTGGAGCCGCAAATCCTCCAGGCGATGGTCTATGGCGACAAGCGGCCCTATCTGGTCGCCCTGGTGGTGCCGGAGGAGAGCTTCGTGGAGGAATGGGCCTCGGCCAACGGCAAGACCGCGAACCTGGCCGTGCTCGCCGATGACGAGGGCTTCCGACAGGCCCTGTCCAAGGCGATCGACCGGGTGAACACCGACCTCGCCCAGATCGAGAAGGTGCGACGCTTCCAGGTGGCGACCGAGCCGTTCACCACCGAGAACGGCATGATGACGCCGACCCTGAAGATCCGCCGCCACAAGATCCGCGAGAACTACTACGAGCGGCTCGACCGGCTGTACGGGAAGGGGTGAGCTTCGAGTCCCAGAATCAGCAGTGGTGACGACATCGGGCACACCTCTGATTTTAATGACATTTTAAGCATGGCAGACTCTTCGTTGTATTTTCGGCACCATATACGCTCAATTCGATGTGGCTCGGAGTGTCGACATGTCCAATCGATTCCACGAAACGGTTCACCGTTTTTCGATGGAAGCTTTAGTCGAAGCTTCCAATACCGACTTTTCGTTGATCAACAAGAAGCTTCAATTCTTGGGCTTCAGCGAAGCTGCCACCACGAAAATGCAAGACGAATACACGAAATTTCTTGCAATATCTACAGCTCTATTACGAACAGGAAGCGACTTTCAAATCGTTCCAAACAAAAATATCGATGACTACTGGCATATGCATATATTAGATACACAGAAATACGCAATAGACTGCATTCGCATTGCAGGAGAGATCATTCATCATTTTCCGTATTATGGAATACGTTCGGAAGATGATCAAACGTCATGGCAGAAATCTTCAGACCACTCTTCTGAACTTTGGAGGGCTGCATTTGGAGAAGATCTATACACTCAAGACTGCTACGAAGTAGAAGACCCATATGCGACAGAAAGGCGGGTCAATGCCGAACGGTCTATCGCAATTGAGACTGGAGACACCGTAGGCGCAGCACGATGCCGAACCCAATGCAAACCGGTGAAGTGTAAATAGTCAGGCCATCAAATGATTGTCAAAGGCCGCGACCTCGGGGATCCCGGTCCAGGCCACATCGACGCCGGTCGGCTGGGCGATCACCCGGCCGATCCGGCCGCCGGTGCCGGTGGAGATCACGAAGCCGCCGGAGCCCCGGCCTGTGGCGATGGCACAGCCGTCGGGTGCCTCCACGCTGCCGAGGAAGCGGCCGTCCTCGACCGCCCAGAAGGCGAAGAACCCGCCGCGCGGCAGGCCGGCGCCGACCACCGAGCCTGACGGGTCGAAGGCGACGTCGCCGGTATACTGGCGCGAGCGCATGGCGAGGATGTCCGGCAGATCAAGCAGGCGCGGCGCCGCCCCGTCGGTGGTGGTGAGCGCGATCAGCGGGACAATGTCGCTCTCCGGCCCCTCGTACTGCATGGCGACGGCGACGGCGTTCCGATACGTCGCCACATGACGCATGCTGAGCTTGTGCAGTTCCTGCGGCAGCACCAGCACCCGCTCCGCGGCCGTCCCGCCCGGCGCCACGCGGGCCAGGGTCGGCTCCATGGTCGGCAGGTTCAGCTTGATCCGGCCGCTGTCCGGTCGGGTGAGAATGCCGCCATTGGCGATCCACAGGGACCCGTCATCGGCGGCCCGCCGGACCTCGTGCGGGCCGATCCCGGCGGCGTCGATCTCCGCGACCCGGGCATAGTTATCGGTCGCATCCCACACACCGAGCACGCCGCGGTCCTCGTCGAAGGCGTTCTCGGTGGTATAGAGCAACCGTCCGTCGGCCGAGTAGGCGGCATGGCCGTAATAGTGGCGGGTGTCGGGCAGGTCGAGTTCGGCCCGCACACGGCCGGTATCGGCGGCCACCACATAGCCGAACCGGCCGGGACGCCGGGCGACCACGGCGACGTCGTCGCCGCCGGGACGCGGCACCACGCCGTGGCCCCGGTCGGGCAGCGGCTCCACGAAACTCGCCGCGCCGTCGGCGTCGATGCCGACAATGCCGAAGCCGCCCGCCGCCAGCTTGGCGGTGGTGACGACGACCGGGCGCGCGGCGGCGACCGCCGGGAAAGCCCCCACCGCCGGCAGGCTCGCCAGCGCGGCGAGAAGACTGCGGCGGGAAAGGGCGGGCGTCCCCATGGGCAGTCCCATGTCAGTCACCGTCCATCGCGTTGAAGCCGCCGGGAATGCCGAGGGCCGGCGCCACCTTCTGATCGATCAGCGCCTTCAGAGCGGAGACCTGGGTCACCAGTTCGTCGAGGGTGGCCCGACTGGCCGGATCGGCGACCGCCGTGCTGAGCGGCTGGTCGATCTTGCCCGCCGTCTCGCGGGTGATGCGGAAGGCCTTGGTCATCAGGTCGGCGAGGTCGACCTCGCCGCTGCGCCGCAGTGCCGCGTCCAGCCCGCGGGGCTCCTGCCCCTCTTCGGCGCCGCCGTGGTAGAAGCCGGCCACCGCCGCGAGGTCGGCGCGGATCAGGTCCATGGACAGCTCGCTGCGCCACGCTTCGGCCCGGTTCGGCCGCACGGGACCACCGTCGTCGCCGAGCGGGCGCTTCAGCCGGAGCCGCAGGATGCCCTCCAGCGAGGCCACCGCACCGGTGATGAGGGCGGTCAGGGACTCCGAATTGGAGAAATAGACGCCGGCGCCGGAGCCCGGCTCCACCAGAGCTTTGCGGAACGGGCTGTCGCCCTCGGTCCACTCGGCCAGAATCTCGGACGCCATCGTGTGAAGGTTGGCGGCGATCGGCTTGGCGATGACGCAGTCGTCGGCGCCCTCGCCCTCGTAGATCAGGCGCTCAAGCGCCGGGAAGCCCTGAACGCCGACACTGGCGGTGGCAATCTCGGGGGTCCCGCCCGCCTCCCGCAGCTCGGCCAGTCCCCGCTCCGTGCGGTTGCGGGTGTCGGGCCAGAACTCGATGCGGAACTGCCGGTCGAAGTAGGTCACCGGCCCCTTCACGACATGCCTCGCGCCGGCCCAGGAGAGCCAGGCCTCGGCGAAAGCCGATTTCACTTCGTCGGTCGACAGCGCGCCCCCATCGCAGGCCGCGTCCACCGCCTCCGTCAGCGCAGCGGTTTTCGCCTCGAACGCGCGGTAGGCCGGGATCGCGTTGCCGTCGACCAGATCTTCGACCAGTTCCTTCGGCACGTCGGCGCGACCGTCCTGGGCGGGCAGGAACCAGAATACGCTGAGAAGAACGGCGAGGAACCGCATCGCGGCCTCCTAGAGTGAGTTGATATAGGCGATCAGGGCGTCCCGGTCGGCGGTGTCGAGCCCGACCACGTGGTCGCGGGCCGCCTGGGCCTCGCCACCATGCCACAGGACGGCTTCCAGCACCGACCGGGCGCGGCCGTCATGCAGGAAGTTGGTGTGGCCGTTGACGGTCTCGGTCAGTCCGATGCCCCAGAGCGGCGGCGTGCGCCACTCCGCCTGTTCGGCATCGCCTTCCGGCAGTCCGTCGGCCAGGTCCGGCCCCATCTCGTGCAGCAGCAGATCGGTGAACGGGTAGATCGTGTGTCCGGCCAGGGCCGGATCCGCCGCATCCGCCGCCGTGGTCAGGCTGGGCCGGTGGCAGCTGGCGCAGCCCGCTTCGGCGAACACCGCCTCGCCGCGCGAAACCGCCGGGTCGGTGAGGTTGCGGCGGGCCGGCACGGCCAGATGGCTGGAGTAGAAGACCACCAGCTTCAGCATGGTCTCGCTGACCTCGAGGCCGGTTGCCTGGCTGCCGCCATCCGGCGCGTCGCGGCATACCGCCTGGGTCTCGGTGCAATCGCCGTGGCCGAACGGGAAGGCGGTGGTCGACAGGCCCATATCGCCGAGGAACGCCGCCTGGGTCTGCTGCCGCAGCGTCGGCTGCGACGCCTTCCAGCCGAACCGGCCCAGCATGTGCTCGCCGGTTTCCGCATTGGCCACCTCGGCGGCACGGCCGGAGATGCCGTCCCCGTCGGCATCCTCGGGATCGGCATAGGCGGCAATCTGCTCGGCCGGCACCGCTTCCAGCAGGCCGAGGCCGATCATCGGCGGCGCCATCCGGGCGGAGAACCGGGTTTCGGGGTCCATCGGGCCGTAGCCGAGATCGACGATGCTCCAGTCCGGTCGCCGCAGGGACACCTCGGCGCCGTCGGCCAGGACCACGGTCTCCTCGATCCAGGCGATGTGGGGGCGCCCCTCGATCGCCATGCCGGGCACGGCGAAGTCTTGGAGTTGGCCGCCATAGACCGGGTCCGGCCTGGTGTCGCGCGCTCCGATCGGAATGCCGAGCCGCATCAGCATCGATACGGCGTTGTCGTCGGGGAAATTGGCCGAGGGTGGGTGGCCGCGGCCGTCCTTCAGGTGGCAGCGCTGGCAGGCGCGCGCGTTGTAGAGCGGGCCGAGCCCGTCGGACGATTTGGTCGAGGCCGGGGCGGAGACCCAGAGCTTCTTGAAGATGCCGTTGCCGACCTTGAAGTCGAGCTCCTTCTCGAAGGGCAGGGTCGCCGAGGAATGGGAGAAGGCGTTGATGTCGGGGGCATGCGGCGAGGTGGCGTCACCGGCGGGCAGACTGCCGGCCGGACCGGCCGTCGTCTCGCAGATTCCTCCCAGCAGCATCGATACGGCAAAGCCGGCGAGGAGAACGACGGTGAACGCGCGCGTCACCTGAATGCGTCGCATGACCCAAAATACCTGGTCGGTTTCAGCGAAAAGGGGCGGTCCGTTTCCGGACCGCCCAAGTTGCCATGCTTCGACTAGAGAGTGATCGCGTCAATCCCGGTCACTGAAAAACAGCGGCAGGATTGTCCAAACTGTCCGACCCCTCGATGGAGAGGCTGTCCAGCCCGAGCGCCGCGACCGCGCGCTCGATCTCACGTGTCTGAACCAGAAGGGCGGTGATGGCGGCATCGACCCGGGCATTGCCCGCCTCGTTGCCTTCGCCGATCTGCTGGTCGTAGGCCTCACCCGCCTCGGCGGCATCGGCCATGTCGGTCATCTTCGCCATGGTGTCCTCAAGGGCGCCGGACAGAGCCTTGTCCAAGTCGGCATCGGTGGCGGCGACCAGATCGGAGACGCTCGGCCCCTCGACCACGCTGCCGTCGACCCGCTCGTAGCGGCCCTCGTAGACATTCTTCACACCCTGGGCGTCGTAGTAGTGGGACCAGTGGGTGTTGTCGGAGAAGCAGTCATGCTCCTCTTCCGGATCGTGCAGCAGCAGGCCGAGCTTCATGCGCTCGCCGGCCAGCTCGCCGTAGGACAGGCTGCCCATGCCGGTCAGGATCATGGCCAGGCCGCCCTTGTCGCCGGCCTCCATCACCGCGGCCCGGGCGGCTCCGCCCTCGGCCCAGTTGGCTACCATCTCTTCCAGGTCGGCGATCAGCAGGTCCGTCGCGACTTCCAGATAGGCGGCGCGCCGGTCGCAGTTGCCGTTGGTGCAGTTGTTCGGATCGAAATCGGTGTAGGGACGCGCGCCGGCGCCCGGGCCGGTGCCGTTCAGATCCTGGCCCCAGAGCAGGAACTCGATGGCGTGGTAGCCGGTCGTCACGTTCGCCTCGACCGCGTCGAGCTCATGCAGCTCCTGGATCGCGGCGGTGGTGATCTCCGGCGTCTCCAGCGTGCTGCTGCCGAGCTTGAGGGAGGGGTTCGCGATGACATTGGCCGTGTAATACGGGTTGTCGTCGCTCGACTTGCCGTAGCTGCCGGTGTCGACATAGTCGATCAGGCCCTCGTCCAGCGGCCAGGCGTTCACCTTGCCTTCCCATTCGTCGACGATCGGGTTGCCGAACCGATAGGCTTCGGTCTGCTGATACGGCACGCGGGCGGCCTTCCAGGCGGCCTTCGCGTCGCTGAGCGTCTCCTCGGAGGGAGAGGCGATCAGGGCGTCGACCGCCGCCTCCAGGCGCTTCGCCGTGATCAGCGAATCCTCGTAACCGGCATGGGCGATATCGGCATAGGTCTTCAGGACCGCCTCCGCCGCCGGGGCCGCGGCATAAGCCGAGACCGGCGCGACACCGAGGGCCAACATGCCCGCTATCATCAAATGCCTCATTGAACTTCCCCTCTGTCGATCTGGTCGCCGGCGGATCGGCCGCCGGTCGGTTGATTTGACTTGGACGTCCGTGGCCGTCGGGTTAGGTTGTTATTGCAAGCCATTCGCAATTGCAACAGCAAAATGCGAATCATTCGCATTAATGTTTCAGCCCCGTCATGACCCTGCCGCCAGCCGGTCCGGCCAGGCCGGTGCCGCGGGCCGCACGAGCTAGGGCCGGCAGTGACCCCATGAAGGGGTTGAGGTGATAAATGTTATGTTATAACGTTCTAATTATCACGTAACCGTTCTGACACAGAGACAGAGACACTGTCCTAAAGTCAGGCTACATTTGCCGTTGCAAGTCATTTGCAACGATGTCTGCAACCCAGCGATCTTCATCGCACCTGTTTTGTTGACCCTCTGGAGGGGGGAACCATGAACCAACCATTCGGCTTGGTACGGTGGCGGCCGGTCGGCATCGCCGCCTCGGTGCTCGCAACTTTCGCCCTGACGTCGGCCGCCGGCGCCGCGGAGAAGCTCTCCGTCGAGATCGGCGGCGAATACACCCAGTATTTCGGCTATGTCGACAACGACACGGGCACCGGCGACTTCTCCGGGTTCGACGTCAAGACCGACGGCACAATCACCTTCGGCGGCGAGATCACGTTGGATAACGGCCTGTCCTTCGGCATGGAGGTCGGCCTGGACGCGATGTCCTCCGGCCCCGACCAGATCGACGGCTCCATGCTGTATGTCGAGAGCAGCGCCGGACGGCTGGAGATCGGCCAGACCGACACGGTGGCGGCCCTGATGCACTATTCGGCGCCGGATGTCGGCTACGGGATCAACGACAGCGACATTTCCGACTGGGTGGTGAACCTGTCCGGCGGCGACGCCGATTCCGCCTTCCAGTCCACCTACCTGTATCTGGGCGAAGACCAGGCGTCGAAGATCAACTACTTCACGCCGCGCTTCTCCGGCCTCCAGTTCGGCGTCTCCTACATCCCCGAGTTCGAGCGCGACAGCAACGTCCAGCCGGCCGGCGACATCTACCGCGACGGCATCGCGCTCGGCGCGAACTTCGTTCAGGAATTCGGTGAGGTCGAGGTGGCGGTCGCTGCCGGCTATCTGTTCGCCGACAAGCCGGACGGCGTCGGTGCCGCCGGTGACGACGCCGAGGGCTACAGCTTCGGCGCCAACCTGACCTATGCCGGCTTCACCATCGGCGGTTCCTACGCCAACACCCAGGGCAACCCGGGCGGCGGCACCGACACCGCGATCTCGTTCGACGGCGACGGCTTCGACGTCGGCATCGCCTATGCCTTCGGCGATGCCTCGGTCTCCCTGTCCTATTACCAGGGCTCGGTGGAGGACAGCGTCGCGACCGCGGGCGACAGCGACCACAACACGATCATGCTGTCCGGCGCCTATGACCTCGGCCCGGGCGTCACCGTGCTGGGCTCGGTGTTCCGCAGCGAGTTCGAAGCCGACAGCGGCGCCGACAACGAGGGCTGGGCCGTCGTCACCGGCATCAGCCTGTCGTTCTAAGGCGACATTTCCAGAACCAAAAAAGTCGAGGCGGCCGATCACGATCGGCCGCCTCGTCCATTTCTACGTCAGGATTCGCCTAAACGGCCGGTTCAGAGCGCCGCCGCCAGGGCCTGCGCCAGATCCTCGATCAGGTCGTCGGGGTGCTCCAGCCCGACGGACAGCCGGATCGAGCCGTCGGTGATGCCGCAATCCATCTTCTCCTCGACCGGCACCTTCGCATGGGTGGTGGTCGACGGATGACACGCCAGCGACTTGGCGTCGCCCAGGTTGTTCGACAGGTCGATCACCTTGAGGCTGTCCAGCACCTTGAAGGCCGCCTGCTTGCCTCCCGCGACCTCCATCGCCACCAGGCTGCCGAAGCCGCGCATCTGCCGCTTGGCCAGATCGTGCTGCGGATGGTCGGCGCGGCCGGGATAGCGCACCTTCAGCACCTGGCTCTGGCCGGCGAGCCAGTCGGCCACCGTGGCGGCCGTGGCGCTCATCCGCTCTACCCGCAGTTCCAGGGTCTCCAGCGACTTGGCCATGACCCAGGCGTTGAACGGGCTCATGGACGGGCCGGTGTTGCGGTAGAACGGGATGAAATGCTCGTTCATCCAATCGGCCGAGCCCAGCACCGCCCCACCGAGGCAGCGGCCGTGGCCGTCGATATGCTTGGTCGCGGAATACACCACCACGTCGGCGCCGAGCTCGAGCGGGCTCTGGAACAGCGGGGTGGCGAAGACGTTGTCGACGATCACCTTGGCGCCGGCCGCATGGGCCAGCTCGGACACCGCGGCGATGTCCACCAGGTCGAGCATCGGGTTCGACGGGCTCTCCAGCAGGACGGCATTGGCCGGCTTCGACAGCGCCGCCTTCCAGGCCTCCAGGTCGGTGCCCTTCACGAACTGCGTCTCCACGCCCCATTTCGGCAGGATCTTGGAGACGATGTGGTGGCAGGCCCCGAACAGCTCGCGGGCCGCCACGACCCGGTCGCCGTTCTTGAGCTGACAGGCCAGCGCCGAGAAGATCGCCGCCATGCCGGTCGCCGTCGCCCGGCACATCTCCGCCCCTTCCAGGGCGGCGAGACGCTCCTCGAAGGTGGTGACCGTCGGGTTGCCGTAGCGCGAGTACATGTAGACGTCGTTCTCGCCCTTGAACGCCGCCTCGGCCTCGGCCGCCGAGTTGAAGACGAAGCCGGAGTTCAGGTAGAGCGCCTCGGCGGTCTCGTTGTTCGGGCTGCGGGCGAGCCCGGTACGCACCAGCTTGGTCGCCCGGCGCCATGTGTTGTCAACGGACGTCACGCGGATCCCTCCTTGGGAAGCGGCGGCAGATATTCCGGAAGCACGACCGCCTGGGAGACGACCACGCCGTTCGGGCCATGGGTGATCCCGGGCGAGCCGTAGAGGACGTAGCCCTCCTTCAACGCGTCGCCGACCCGCACGCAGAACGCGGCGTCGTCGGCCCCGGTGAGCAGTCGGTAGATCTTGCGCTCGGCCATGCTGCGTCCCTTCGTCAGCCCTGCTGCCAGGGCAGACCGCTGGCCCGCCAGCCGGAGACGGTGTTGCGGTGGCCGTCCTCATCCTTCGGGCCCTCGAAGCCGTCGGAAATGTTGCGGCAGTCGCCATAGCCGGCCTCGGTCAGGGCGATTGCGGCACTCTTGGAGCGCTGTCCCGAGCGGCACAGCAGCAGAACCGGCACGTCCTTCTTCAGGATCGAGCGGCCGACCGCCGCGACAAAGCCGCCATTCGGGGCCATGCCGGGGAAGGTCTGCCAGGAGATCATCACCGGCTCCCGCCCGAGACCGCTCAGATCCGGGCGTCCGACGAACGTCCACTCCGCATCGGTCCGCACATCCAGCAGGACCGCGTCCGCGTTGGTTTTCAGAATCTCCATCGCCTCGACGCTGGTTACGTCGCCGGCATAGCCGTCGCCCGTCATGGTCTGGTCCTCCCGTGACTGTCGCGCGCTGCAGGGCCACTCCCATAGCCCTTGGGGTCCCGCTCGACAACGATTCTCGACGGTCACACCCGCATTCGGCGTCTTGCCGTCCGGTTCGCGCAGCCCCTACGCTTGCCGCACCATACAGCACACCGACCGGTCGCCAAGCCCGCTGCGAAAAAGCCGGCCACCGACAAGACCGGCGGAGACAAGGGAGGCTGCCGTGACTGTTGCGATCACGAAGTCCGTCGACCGACGCGACCTGCCCCGTCCGACCAAGGACCTGGACCGGGCCCGCGCCGATATCGACCGGTTCGGATACTGCCTGCTGCAGGATGCCGTGCCCGAGCCGCTGCTCGGCCAGGTGCGCGCCCGCACCCGGGCCCAGGCGGATGCCGAGAAGCAGCTCGACCATGCCTTCGAGGATGGCGGGGCGGACCAGCAGTGGGGTGCCTTCCGCGACGCCGACGGCCGGATCCGGGCCGACGCCTTCAAGGCCCGCAACGGCGGGGTGAACCAGCGGGTCTGGATGCTGGCCAACAAGGGCAAGGTCTATCACGAGGTGCTGGAACGCGAACCGGTGCTCGACATGGTGGGTCATATCCTGGGCGACGCGTTCCAGCTCTCCGCCTACAACGCCAACATCGCCCGCCCGGGCAGCGTGCCGATGAACCTGCATACCGACCAGTGGTGGGCGCCGATCCCGCATCGTCCGGACCGACGGCCGCTGCCGATCGGCTCGACCAACCGCACCACCTTCGATCGCGACCCGGCGCTCGCCCCGGACGACGTGCCGGCGATGATCGCCCCGGCGGCCTGCGCCCAGGTGATCGTCATGCTGAACGACTTCACCGAGACCAACGGCGGTACCCGCTTGGTCCCCGGCAGCCATCTCTGGGGCCGCCACCCGGACCCGGCGCTGGACGGCGACGCGGAGACCATCGCGGCCGAGGGGCCGGCCGGCACCGCGGTGATCGCCGACGGACGGATCTGGCACGGCACGGGCGCCAATACCGGCAACACCGACCGCTGGGGCCTGCTGGTCACCTTCTGCGGACCGCAGTTCCGCCCGCAGGAGAACTACACCGTCGGGCTGAGCGACGCGATGTACGAGGCGGCCTCCGACCGGGTGCGCGCCCTGCTCGGCTTCGGGGTGTGGTGGGCCTATGGCCGGACCGGCGACCCGACGGTGGAGCAGATCTCGCGACTTCCGGCCCTGGGGGAGCTCGGCTGACATGGATGCCGCCGTCTACCGCACGCCGGAACGCGCCGCCCTGCGCTGGGTGGAGGATTTCAACGCCGCCCTCGCCACCGGCACCGCCGAGGCAGTGGCGGAGATGTTCGAGGCCGACAGTCACTGGCGCGACACCCTGGCGCTGACCTGGACCCTGAAGACCACCAGCGGGCGCGGGCACATCGCCGCCGACTTGGCCGGGCTGGCGGCGGAGAAGGGCATGCGGGAGGTGGCGATCGATCCGGCACGCTGCCCGCCGCGCAAGGTGCACCGGGCCGGGGCGGAGGTGGTGGAGGCGTTCCTCAGCTTTCAGACCGATATCGGGCGCTGCGCCGGTCTGCTGCGCATGGCGGTCGGCTCGCAGAAGGCCTGGACCCTGCTGACCACCCTGGAGGCGATCCGCGGCCACGAGGAGGAGACCCTGCGCGCGTCCCGCGACGAGCCGGCGGTCTCCCGCGCCTTCCACGGTCCCAACTGGGCCGACAAGCGCCGCCGGACGGCGGCCTATGCCGACCGCGACCCGGCGGTGCTGATCGTCGGCGGCGGCCATGGCGGGATCACGGCGGCGGCCCGGCTCGGCCAGCTCGGCATCGACACGCTGATCGTGGATAAGATGGCACGGATCGGCGACAACTGGCGCCTGCGCTATCACGGTCTGAAGCTGCACAACACGCTGCACAGCAACCACCTGCCCTACCTGCCGTTCCCGGAGACCTTCCCGTCCTACATCCCCAAGGACCTGATCGCCAACTGGCTCGAGTTCTACGTCGATGTGATGGCGATCAACTTCTGGACTCGCACCAGCTTCGACGGCGCCGAATGGGACGAGTCGGCGCAGTGCTGGACCGCCCGGCTGACGCTTCCCGACGGCAGCACACGGGAGATGCGCCCGCGCCACATCGTCATGGCGACCAGCGTCAGCGGCACGCCGAACATTCCCGAGATCCCGACCCTGGAGAATTTCCAGGGCACGGTGGTGCATTCCAGCCGTTTCGGCGACGGCGCGGAATGGCGCGACCGGCCGGTGATGGTCTTCGGCACCGGCACCAGCGCCCACGACATCGCCCAGGACCTCCAGGGCAATGGCGCGAAGGTCACCATGGTCCAGCGCAGCCCGACCCTGGTGGTGAACATCGAGCCGAGCGCCCAGCTCTATGACGGCGTCTTCCTCGGCCCCGGCCCGTCGCGCGACGACCGCGACCTGACCGTCCTCTCGATCCCGCTCGCCCTGATGAAGGTGGCCCATAAGGAGATCACCGACCGGGTGCGGGCGCTCGACAAGCCGCTGCTCGACGGGCTGGAGAAGGCCGGATTCCGGTTGGATTTCGGCGAGGGCGGCACGGGCTGGCCGCTGAAGTACCGCACCCGGGGCGGCGGGTATTATTTCAACGTCGGCTGCTCGGAGCTGATTGCGTCGGGTAAGATCGACCTGATCCAGTACGCCGATATCGACCGCTTCACCGCGGACGGGGTGGCGATGCAATCGGGCGAGGAGCGGCCGGCGGAGCTGGTGGTACTGGCGACCGGCTACAAGAACCAGGATCACATGGTGCGTCTTCTGTTCGGCGAGGAGATCGGCGAGCGGGCGGGGCCGGTGTGGAACTTCAACCCGGAGACCCAGGAGCTGCGCAACATGTGGATGGCGACGGGTCAGCCGGGGCTCTGGTTCACCGGCGGGGCGTTCTCCCAGTGCCGGGTGTATTCGAAGTATTTGGCTCTGCAGATCCAGGCGCGCGAGCTGGGGCTGGTGTCCTAACTTCCAGCTCCCTCGTCTTCCCGGCCTTGAGCCGGGATCCAGGAAAGGGAACGCCGGAGCGCCCGAGCATCCTTCTCCACCGCTCCAGCGAGCGTCACCCTGGGCCCCGGCACAGGGCCGGGGAGACGGGGAAGGTGACGCCTCCGCCTGACCCACCCGTCCTCCGTCTTCCCGACCATGAGCCGGGATCTAGCAAAGGGAACGCCGGAGCGCCCGAGCATCCTTCTCCACCGCTCCAGCGAGCGTCACCCCGGGCCCCGGCACGGGGCCGGGGAGACGGGGAAGGTGACGCCTCCGCCTGACCCACCCGTCCTCCGTCTTCCCGGCCGTGAGCCGGGATCCAGCAAAGGGAACGCCGGAGCGCCCGAGCATCCTTCTCCACCGCTCCAGCGAGCGTCACCCTGGGCCCCGGCGCGAGGCCGGGGAGACGGTGGGTGGGGTGGAGGCGGAAGCGCCTACGTCCCCCAACGCATCGCCAGCAGGTCCAGGTCCTTCGCCATGGTCAGCAGCGCGTCCCGCGTGGGCGCAGGCAGCGGCTCCAGCGGGTGGCGCACGGCGTCGGATTTGATCACCCCGCCCGCCTGCATCACCGTCTTGCAGGCCCGCAGCCCGCACTGGCGGTTCTCGAAATTGATCAGCGGCAGCATGCGGTTGTACTGCGCCTCGGCCTTCGCCCGGTCACCGGCCAGAAAGTCCATCACGATCGGCCGGATCTGCTCGCAGGCCAGGCCGCTGGTCATGGTCCCGGTCGCCCCGGCATCGAGATCGGCCATCAGGGTGATGCCCTCCTCGCCGTCGAACGGCCCGTCGATATGGTCGCCCGCCGCCTCGATCAGCGCCCGCAGCTTGGCCGCCGTGCCCGGCATCTCGATCTTGAAGTAGCTGACATTCGACAGCTCCCGGGCGATCCGCGCCAGCAGCGGCACCGACAGGTTCGTCCCGCTCAGCGGCGCGTCCTGGATCATGATCGGAATGTCGATCGCCTCCGACAGGGCGGCGAAATGCTCGAACACGCCCTGGTCGCCGGCCTTCAGCAGCGCGCCGTGATACGGCGGCATCATCATCACCATGGCCGCGCCCTGCTCCTGCGCCCGCCGGCAGCGCGCCACCGCGACCTGGGTGGAGAAATGGCTGCAGGTGGCGATCACCGGCACGCGTCCCGCCACATGCTCCATGCACAGGGTCTGCAGGGTCTCACGCTCGGCATCGGACAGCAGGAACTGTTCGGAATAATTCGCCAGGATGCACAGCCCGTCGACGCCCTGGTCGATCATGCAGTCGAGCACCCGCTTCTGCCCGTCGAGGTCGAGCGCGCCGTCCTCGTGGAACGGGGTGGGGACGATGGGGAAGATACCGGTATAGGGCGTTTCCTGGGAAAGGCGGTCCTGGGCCATGAGGGCTCTCGTTTGTTGGTTGGTCCGTATCGGCATTCTGAGGTCACCCTAGCGGCGGCCACCGTCGGAGGCGAGCACCCGCAGGCCGCCCCCGGTCACGCCCGGTCAGCGGGCGTAGTCGGGCTGCTCGGCGTCGAGCCAGCGCTTGAAGCCGCCCCAGTGGCCGAGGTTCTGGCCCTTGCGCGCCAGATTGCCCATCTCGGCGCAGATATCCTCCGGGATCAGCGCCATCTCGCCGCCGCCGGCCGTCGCCAGAAGCTGATACATGCAGGCGCGCTCGAGCTGATAGACGTCCAGATAGGCCTTGGCGACGCTGTCGGTGGCGATCAGGGCGCCGTGGTTGCGCAGCATCAGCAGCCGCTTGTCGCCCAGGGTGTCGGCCATGCGCTTGCCCTCGTCCTCGTCGGCCAGCACGCCGTCATAGACCTCGTAATAGACCACGTCGTCGTGGAACCGGGCGGCCTGCTGCGAGCTGCGCGGCTCGAAGCGCATGTCGCTGCGGATCGACATGGCGGTGATGTACGGCGAGTGGACATGGATCACGCATTTCGCGTCCGGCCGCGCCTTGTGCACGGGGTAGTGGATGATCCAGCCGGCCCGGATCGGGGCCGGGCCGCCGCCGATCAGCTCGCCCTTGCCGTTCATCAGGGCGAGGTTGCTGGCGGTGACCTGGGACCAATGCATATGGCCGGGCGAGATCAGCATGGCGTCGGGATCGTCCGGCGAGATCAGGCTGATGTGGTTCCACACCCCTTCGTTCAGACCGTGCAGCACGGCGAGGCGATGGGCGGCGGCGACGTCGCGGCGGGCATCCAGTTCGGCGCTGTTCATCTTCATGACCGACCTCCTTGGTTGCGCACAGTGTAGGAGCGGCCGGGAGGCGGCGGAAGCCACGGCCTTGCGTCGCGGGCGATACGGGCCAAGTATCTGGCGTCACCGAGCCCAAGGAGCATGTCATGGCCGAAGCGGCCCCGCAGGACGCGACCGGGGGTGCGACCCTGTTCCCCTTCGACAACACCTATGCCCGCCTGCCGTCGCGGTTCTACACCAAGCTCGATCCCACGCCGGTACAGGCGCCGCAGGTGGCGCTGCTGAACGAGGCGCTGGCCCGCGACCTGGGTCTCGATCCGGAGGTGCTGGCCGGCGCCGAGGGCGCTCAGGTGCTCGGCGGCAACCGGGTGCCGCTCGGCGCGGAACCGCTGGCGATGGCCTATGCCGGCCACCAGTTCGGCGGCTGGGTGCCGCAGCTCGGCGACGGCCGGGCGATCCTGCTGGGCGAGGTGGTCGACCGCAGCGGCATGCGCCGCGACATCCAGCTCAAAGGCTCCGGACCGACCCCCTATTCCCGCATGGGCGACGGCCGTGCCGCCCTGGGGCCGGTGCTGCGCGAGTACATCGTCAGCGAGGCGATGGCCGCCTTCGGCATCCCGACGACCCGGTCGCTCGCCGTGGTCACCACCGGCGAGGCGGTGTTCCGCGAGCGGGCCCTGCCCGGCGGCATCCTGACCCGCATCGCCCGCAGCCATATCCGCGTGGGAACCTTCCAGTTCTTCGCCGCCCGGCGCGACACCGAGGCGCTCCGGCTGCTGGCCGACCATGTGATCGACCGCCACTACCCGGAACTGAGCGAGGCGGAGAATCCCTACAGCGCCCTGCTCGACGCGATCGCGGGACGCCAGGCCGAGCTGATCGCCGCCTGGATGTCGGTCGGCTTCATCCACGGGGTGATGAACACCGACAACATGTCGGTGGCCGGCGACACGATCGACTACGGACCCTGCGCCTTCATGGAGACCTACCACCCGGGCACGGTGTACAGCTCGATCGACCATGGCGGCCGCTACGCCTATGGCAACCAGCCGGGCATCGCCCACTGGAACCTCGCCTGCCTCGCCCAGTGCCTGCTGCCGCTGATCGACGAGAGCGAGGACAGGGCCCTGGAACTCGCCCAGGAGATCATCAACACCTTCCCCGACCGCTACCGGGCGGCGCACACCAAGCGCTTCGCCGCGAAACTCGGCCTGGAGACGGTACGCGACGGGGACGCCGATCTGATCGACGGGTTGCTGACGGCGATGGAGGAGGGCAAGGCGGACTTCACGCTGACCTTCCGCCGGCTGTCGGACCTGGCCGGCACGGGATCCGCCGATGCACCGGTCCGGGCGCTGTTCGAGGATCCGGGGGCATTCGATGCCTGGGCAGTGACCTGGCGAAGCCGGCTGGCCGCAGAAAGCCGGGACGATGACGCCAGGCAGGCGGCGATGCGGTCGGTCAACCCGGCCTATATCCCGCGCAACCACCAGGTCGAGGCGGCCCTGACCGCGGCGGTGGAGGACGGCAGCCTGGAACCGCTGCACGACCTGCGGGCGGTGCTGCAGACCCCGTTCGAAACCCAGCCGGGCCTGGAGCGCTATGAGGCGCCCGCCGCCCCCGAGGAAGAGGTCAAGGCGACGTTCTGCGGAACGTGAGGGGGAGCACGAGAGAGGGCGGGGCCATGTGCCCATTCCCTCTCTCACCCGGACGCACAAAGTTGCCGCGTGTCCCAGCTCCCTTCGGATGTCAGGACACACGCCTACCGTCAGCGAGCCTTACCGGCCCGCCGCCGTCGTTCCGGACAGACGCCCCTTAGTGGGCCGTCGCCAGCTCCAGCTTGATGCCGGTCGGCTGCGGCTCGATCGGCTGCAGCGACTGCTTGTCCTCGCCGGCCCATACGGCCACCAGCATGAATTCCACCGAGCCGTCCTCGGCGACGTCCGCGGCAGCTTCCGGGGCGGCCGGCTCCGGCGTGGTCTCGGGAACCACCAGGCCCTGCTCGGCGACATAGAACGTATGCTCGCCGAAGATCTCGCGGAGCTGGCCCATGGTCGGATTGTCTTCCGGCAACGGGTCTGCACCGGTCTGCCGCTGGACGGCAGCCGTCTGGTCTGTGGTCAACTTCATAGGGATCCCCTTCCAGTAGGGGGTTCGGACCAGG
The DNA here is from genome assembly GCA_965228445.1 of Candidatus Endolissoclinum sp. Classification (GTDB taxonomy): domain Bacteria; phylum Pseudomonadota; class Alphaproteobacteria; order Thalassobaculales; family Thalassobaculaceae; genus Thalassobaculum. The sequence goes on from OZ245813.1 coordinate 2,889,769, forward strand.
CATCGAGCTTACGCATCGGTTCGGTCCATGGTTTCGGCTCTCGTCGACACCTGACGACAGGCTGACAGAGACGGCCGCGGATTTCAAATTGTGCGTCGCAAAATAGTGGTGGCGGCTTCAAAGACAGATCGTCTTCCCGGCCTTGTGCCGGGATCCAGACGTCACCCTGCGGGAGCGACCGGACTATTTCTCTAGCGCTCCAGCTGCGTCACTCTCGGTCCCGGCGCAAGGCCGGGAAGACAGCAGAGTTGGAACAGACGGGCCCTTCGACACGCGCCCCCGGATCAGGTCCGGGGCGTGTCGAAGGGCCTCGCGCCTCACTTCCCCCGCAGGCGCTTCTCGTGCTCGGCCAGGACCTGCCCCGCGCCCCACCCCGTGCCGCGCAGGGCCTTGAGGATCGCCACGAGGTTGTCGTCGCGGATCTTCTCCAGGTCGCGGGGCGTGCGGCCGTCGGCCTGGGCGTCGGACTGTTCGGCGATGCGGTCGACCAGCTCCGGGGTCATCTCCGGCACGTCCATCAGCTTGGTCCAGGGCCAGGCGAGCGCGGGGCCGAACTGCTCCATGAAGTGCCGCATCCCCGCCTCGCCGCCGGCGATGTGGAAGGTCTGGAACGTCCCCATCTGGGCCCAGCGCAGCCCGCAGCCGTAGCGGATGGCGTCGTCGATCTCCTCGGTCGTCGCCACGCCGTCCTTCACCAGCCACAGGGCCTCGCGCCACAGCGCCTCCATAAGCCGGTCGGCGACGAAGGCGTCGATCTCGACCTTCAGGTGGAGCGGCTTCATGCCGAGTTCGGTGTAGAGCGCCATCGCCCGGTCGACCGCCGCCGGGTCGGTCCTTTCGCCGCCGACGATCTCGACCAGCGGCAGCAGATAGACCGGGTTGAACGGGTGGGCGACGATCAGCCGCTGCGGATGGGCCATGCCCTCCTGCAGCACGCTCGGCTTGAAGCCGCTGGTCGACGAGGCGATCAGTCCGTCACTGTTGACCGTCTCGATCTCCCGATAGGCCGCGTGCTTGACGTCGAGCCGTTCGGGCACGGCCTCGACGATCAGGTCGGCTCCCGTCACCGCCTCGGCGATGGAGGAGACGAGGGACCAGCCCCCCTTGGCCGGCCGCGGCGCGTCGATCAGCGCGGCGGCCGCCCGTTCGGCATTGTCGAGCACCGGGGCGATCTTCGTCTCGGCATTGGGGGCCGGATCGAAGACGGCGCACTCGACGCCGCTGTCGATCAGCCGGGCGAGCCAGCCGGAGCCGATGACCCCGGCCCCGAGGATCGCCGCCTTCTTGGGAAGCGCGCTCATCCCTTCGGCGCCCGCTTGGTGAGGCCGAGCTTGGTGCGGACCGCATCCGGGCCGACGATCTTCGCGCCCATGTTCTCGACCACCGTGACGGCCTTCTCCACGAGCTGGGCATTGGTCGCCAGCACGCCGCGCTCCAGGTACAGGTTGTCCTCCAGCCCGACCCGGACATGACCACCCGCCAGCACCGAGGCGGCGGCATAGGGTATCTGGTCACGGCCGAGCGAGAAGGCGGAGAAGCTCCAGCCCTCGGGGATCGCGTTGACCATGGCCAGGAAGGTGTTCAGGTCGTTCGGCGCGCCCCAGGGCACGCCCATGCAGAGCTGCACCAGGGCCGGCCCGGTGATCACACCCTCGGCGACGAGCTGCTTGGCGAGCCAGAGATGGCCGGTGTCGAACGCCTCGATCTCCGGCTTCACGCCGAGCTCGGTCATCATGCCGCCCATGGCCCGCAGGGTGCCCGGCGTGTTCATCATGACGTAGTCGGCCTCGGCGAAGTTCATGGTGCCGCAGTCGATGGTGCAGATCTCCGGCAGGCATTCGCGGATATGGGCCATGCGCTCCGAGGCGCCGGCGAGGTCAGTGCCCTTCTCGCTCAGCGGCAGCGGGCTCTCCACCGGCCCGTGGGTCAGGTCGCCGCCCATGCCGGTGGTCAGGTTCAGCACCACATCGACTTCGGCGTCGCGGATCCGGTCGGTCAGCTCGCGATACAGCTCCAGCTTCCGGCTCGGCGCCCCGCTTTCCGGGTCGCGCACATGGCAGTGAACGACGGCGGCACCCGCCTTGGCCGCGTCGATCGCGCTCTCGGCGATCTGCTGCGGCGAGCGGGGGACGTGCGGACTCTTGTCCTGGGTGCCCCCTGACCCGGTCACGGCACAGGTGATGAACACCTCGCGGTTCATGGCGAGCGACATGATGATCCTTCCTTTGACCCGTTCGGGGCCTGCTGGTGCGGCTTTTCTCCTCGTCCGGGGGCTACGATCTCCGCCCGGACCCGTCTCTCGGCGCGACCCCGCGGGGCGTGGGGGTCATCCCAGCTCGAACGTGGTCACACCAAAGATTTTGGCGATGTCTAGCGCGGGAGCGGGGCCGGTGTACATGCGGGCGGTCTCGAAGCCCGGCGTCAGACCGAGCGCCTCGGCCAGGGCGACGGCCTCGCCGTTCGGCTCCGGCGTGTCGAGATAGATCTCCGCCCCCATCCCCACCGCCGGCAGCAGGTCCGCCAGCAGGCTCTCCGCGACCGCCCGGTCGGCGGCCACCAGAGGACCGATCTTCCAGCCCGACCGGCAGGGACGCGCCACCGCGTATCCGGCCAGGTCACCCGCACGATAGGCCGCCCGCGCGACATGCCCCTCGGTGAAGAACCAATCTTCCAGAAAGCCGACCCGGTCCGCCGGAAAGGTCGTGCGGTCGAGGGCGGCCACCGCCGGTCCGGCCTGCGTCACCGGCCGGATCTCGACGCCCGGCGCGGCGTCCGGCACCGTCGCGACCGTGCCGCCGTAGCGGATGTTGCGATAGGCCAGGACGAAGCCGGAGCGTTTGTAGTTCTCCTGCTCGGCGACCACGCCGTCGAGCCCGACCAGCCGGTCGCCGGCGTGTTCCATCCCGGCCTGCCAGAGCTGGTAGCCGTAGCCCTGCCCCCGGTGATCCGGATGGGCAATGTAGAAGCCGAGGAAGGAGAAATGCGGATCGTAGTTCACCACCGAGATCGAGGTGATCAGCCTTCCGTCGAGATAGCCGCCGAGGAACCCGGCCGGGTCGACCGCCCGGAAGCAGGCCGCGTCCCGCTGGCCCGGATTCCAGCCCTCCGCCGCCGCCCAGTCGACCGCCGTGGCCAGATCGGCTTCGGTCATCACGTCGATCTTGTAGTCACCCGCCATCAGGCGTCTCCCGGTTTGTGGTGCGCGTGCCAGTGCCGGGCGATCTCGTCGCGCCGGCAGATCCAGACCCGGTCGTGCTTCTGCACATGGTCGAGGAAGCGCTGCAGGGCGGCGAATCGGCCGGGCCGGCCGACCAGCCGGCAGTGCAGGCCGACCGACATCATCTTCGGCTGGTCCGCGCCCTCGGCGTAGAGCACGTCGAAGCTGTCGCGCAGATAGGCGAAGAACTGGTCGCCGGAATTGAAGCCCTGGTTGACCGCGAAGCGCATGTCGTTGGCGTCGAGCGTATACGGCACGATCAGGTGCGGGGCGCCGAACTCCTCCGTCCAGTAGGGCAGGTCGTCCGCATAGCTGTCGCTGTCGTACAGGAAACCGCCATGTTCGACCACGAGGCGCCGGGTGTTGGCGCTGCCCCGGCCGGTGTACCAGCCGACCGGGCGCTGACCGGTAGCCTTCTCGATCGCGGCGATCGCCCGGGCCACATGCTCGCGCTCGATCATCTCCGGCACGTTCAGATAGTCGATCCAGCGGTAGCCGTGGCTCGCCACCTCCCAGCCGGCCTCGACCATGGCCGGGCCGACCTCGGCGTTGCGTTCCATCGCCATGCCGACGGCATAGACGGTCAGCGGCAGGTTGCGGCGGGTGAATTCCCGGTGGATCCGCCAGAACCCCGCGCGCGCGCCGTATTCGTAGATCGATTCCATGTTCAGGTTGCGCTGTCCGGGCCAGGGCGCGGCGCCGATCATCTCCGACAGGAAGGCTTCCGAGGCGGGATCGCCGTGAAGGATCGCGTTCTCGCCGCCCTCCTCGTAGTTCATGACGATCTGAACGGCGACACGCGCGCCGCCGGGCCATTTCGGATCGACCGGCGCACGGCCGTAGCCGACCATGTCGCGGGGATAGGGAGTGGTCATGCCGTCGCGCCTCCTGCCGATACCGGTTACCGATGCGGGCGAGACTATAGACGGATGCAAACTCGCCCCGCCATGGCACTCCGGGTTAAGCGATTTGCGGTAACACTCTTTAAAATCATTCTAAGGAAAATAGGTCTTAGTGCTCAGCGACGGTGGGAGCGACCGAACGGTCATGGGTTCAATGCCGCATATGTCGGAAACGGGCAGTCCGAGCGCACAGGGCGGCGCGTTCGGGTTCGTGTCCTCCTACCTCGGGCGCGACGACGCCGTCTTCGTGCGCAGTGCGGACCGCCAGCCGGTGCTGCGGTTCGATTTCGGCGACAACCGCGCCACGGTGCCGCTCGCGACCGTGCCGGCCGCCGCCGAACTGCCGGGAGGGCACCCGGACCTGACGCTGCTGCAGTTCGTGGAGCCGGCGCTGCTGTACCGCGAGACCGTCGCCGCCGGCGATCCGGTGCCGTCGGAGATCGTGAGCGGCCGCCCCTCCTGGCCGGTCCAGCCCCGTATCGCCAAACGCGTGGAGCGCCGGATCCTGGAAGCGCTGTGCGCCCAGAGCGCGGGGGAGGGCGGCCAGGCCGCCGCCGACCCGGCAGAGATGATCGCCCGGCAGCTGATCGGCGTGGACACGCGCCGCGACACCCGGATCGTCGGGGTCCTTCGGGATCACCTGGACGCGGCGGTCCGTGCGACGCACCTGAGCGACGACGTGACCGACTGCCAGCGCATGGTCGGCGAGATGGCGACCCTTGCGGTCCAGCGCGAGGCCTTCGCCGAACAGGACCGGGTGCGCGACGCGGCCCGCAAGCTGCGCCATGTGGTCGTCTGGGCGACGAAACGCACCATGGCCCTGGACATGCTGGCGAACGATATCAAGGGCGCGCTGGCCGACCGCGCTCAGCTCGAGGAGCGCACCTGGCCGGCGATCAACGAGTTGCGCGCCTGGTCGCTGGATCTGGCGCCCGTGCTGCGCGCCTGGAACGATATGGGAAAGGCGACAGGCGACCTGCGAATTGGCGATATCGAGAACCTGCACCGGCTGATCTCCATCCGGTTCAGTGCCTTCGACCCGGCGATCTACCGTCAGCGCCGGGTCAACCTGCCGCACGAAGTCCACACCGAGAACGGGGCGCGCCGGGATGACGATCATGCAGAATGACCCGCGCGGCGGGACCGACGCCGCAGCCGGTGCCAGGCGGCCGGATGCGGCGGGCAATGTTGTCCGGCACAGCACCCAGGAGGAACTGGCCCTGGACCGGATCGGGGATTTCCCGATGCTCGCGGCCTGCCTCCGGGCGTGGGAGGCGGCGCGGCACGGGGACGACCTGCCCTCCGCGCTCGAGGTCGCCGACCTGCCCGAGGCGGTGCTGGACTACACCATGCTGCTGGACTACCTGCCGGCGCAGCGCGACGCCCAGGTGCGGATGGTCGGCACCTATATCGGCGAGAAGGCCGCCTTCAAAGCGGAGGGCATGACGGTGCGCGCCTTCTTCGAGGAGCGGGACGCCGCGGTGGTGACCGATGCGCTGCGCGCCTGCGCGGAGAGCCGGAAGCCGTCCCTCGCCCGGCGGACCTTCGTGCCGATCGCCGGTGCGCCGATGAGCTATGTCCGGCTGATCCTGCCGCTCTCCGCCAACGGGCAGACCGTGACCGGGTTCTTCAAGACGATCGAACCGGCCACCCTGACGGAGACGACCGGCAGCGATGCCTGACCGCCGCCCGGTCACCCGGGGACGGAAATCGGGCGCCGCTGCCGCATGACCTCGCGGGCGTAGTCGGGATCGACCTCGAGATGGCCGAGCGCATCCTCCAGCGCCTCGAAGATCGCGAAACTGATGTCGATGTCGGTGAGATCGCGCAGAGCGTTCCAGAGCGGCATCAGCATCCGGGCCGACGAGGATTCCGACAGCAGGGTCGCTCCCGCCCGCCGCCGCGCGCCGATCGCCCTAAGCTGGTCGCCACGGGAGAGATAGAACTCCTTCATGGTCTCCAGCGTGGCGTCCGGCGCCCGCAGGTCGGCCTCGAAGATGATCAGGGTGGCGAACTCGCCGCCGCGGGGCAAAACGGCGGCCGACGCGATCTGGCTCGCGCTGACCTCCTCCCCGGTAATCAGGCCGGAATACCAGAAGACCAGGAAATCGCCGGACTGACTTGCGGCCCACGTGATCGGCATCCGGCAACCTTCCCCGCGCGATGCGGCGCATACTGTTCTGTTTACGGTAGATTTTTCGAACCGATACCGCCACCCGTGCATGCCGCGCAACAGCCGGATACTCTGGGGGCCGTCACACCGATGGAGATGCCCGTGTCTGCCGCCATCAGCTCCGTTCGAGACGGCGATACCGACGCCGCCCTGGCGATCCTGGCGCGCGACGGCGCGGTGGACTTCCCCGGCGTTCTGGCGCCCGAGCGGGTGGCGGCGTTGCGGACCGGGCTGGCCGCCGCGGTCGAGGAGTGCGCCGCCGTCATGCGGGCCAAGGGAATGGCGACATCGGATGCCGGCATCGCCCACCACGTCCTGGCCAGTCACGACAGCTTTCCCGCCCTGATCGAGACCCTGCCCGCCGCCGCCGTGCTGGAAAGCTTCCTGGGCGGCAGCTTCATCGTGAACTCGTTCGGAGGGCTGATGAACCGGCCGGCCGCCGCCGGGGCGTATCTGCACCGCTGGCACCGCGACCTGCGCGCCTACGCCGCCGGAGACGACCTGCGGCTGATGATCAACATGCTGATCACCCTCGACCCCTTCACCGAGGAGAACGGCGGCACGCTGCTCGATATCGGCTCGCACCGGGCGACCGAGCGCGCCGAAGAGCAACGGCGGGTGGCGACCTACCGGGCGCCCGCCGGCAGCGTCCTGCTGTTCGATTCGCGTCTGCTGCACGCCGCCGGCATCAACCGCTCCGACGGCATCCGCCGGGCGCTGACCCTGACCTTCACCCCGCCCTTCTTCAAGCCGCAGATCGACCATGTGAAGCAGCTCGGCAGCGATCGGGTGGCGGCGGCGGGCGAGACCCTGAAGCGCCGGCTGGGCTGGTATGCGCGCGTGCCAGAATCCCTGGACGACTGGTACAATCCGCCCGAGCACCGGTTCTACCGGGAAGACCGCTGAAGGACCCGAGATGAGCGACACCCGCCTGAAGGAAATCGAGTTCGCCTACGTCAACGACCTGGTCGGGGACTACGACGAGTCGGAATTCGACGTGCGGATGCGCGGCTGGATGATGCGGGCGATGGAGCCGTGGATGCCCGCCACCGGCGCCTGCCTGCAGATGGGCTGCTACAAGGGCGACCTGACGGTCCTGCTGGAGGAACGCTTCGGCCGGGTCGACGTGGTCGATGCGGCTGAGCGGTTCCTGGAGGTGACCCGGTCCCGGCTGAAGAACCCGGGCACGTTCCATCAGACCCTGTTCGAGGATTTCGTCACCGACAAGCGCTATGACGCGGTGTTCCTGGTCCATGTGCTGGAGCATGTGGTCGATCCGGTGGAGACGCTGGCCAGCATCGGCCGGCTGCTCGCACCCGGCGGGCGGGCCTTCATCGTGGTCCCCAACGGTCATGCCGCCTCGCGCCGGATCGCCGTCGCCATGGGGCTGATCGAGCACTGCACCGCGCTGACCCCGAGCGACGAGAAGCACGGCCACCGGCGGACCTACGTGCTCGACACCCTGGAGAGCGACGCCCGCAAGGCCGGGCTGACCGTCGCCCATCGCGGCGGGATCTTCTTCAAGCCGCTGGCCAATTTCCAGTTCGACAAGCTGTTCGGCAGCGAGGTGATGAGCGACGCCTATCTGGAGGGCTGCTTCCAGCTCGGCTTTACCTATCCCGACCTGACCGCCTCCATCTTCGTCGTGCTCGAGCGCGAATGACCGTCTCCCTGCGGCCGCTGACCGGCGCGGATCTCCGCCGCATCTACGACTGGCAGCGCGACCCGGCGCTCTACGACCACCTGGTCGGCGCCCGGCGGGACGTGGGCTGGGCGGAGGCACGGGACTGGATGACCCGCCGCTGGTTGCCCCAGGGCCCCGACCATCGCTATGCCCTGTGCGCCGACGCTGAGATGGTGGGCTGCGTCTATCTGCTCGCGGTGCCGGAGGCGCCGGACGCGCTGGAGTTTCACATCTTCATCGGCGACGAAGCCCAGCGCGGCCGGGGGCTCGGCGCTCGGGCGCTCGCCGCGGCCCTGCGGATCGCCTTCGACGATCTCGGCGCCGAGACGGTGCGTCTCGAGGTGCTGGAGACCAACGCCGCCGCCCGGCGTCTCTATGCCGCCGCCGGCTTCGTGGAGACGGGGCGGCGCCAGGTGTCGAAGCGGACCGGGCCGGTCCCGGCGATCGCCATGGCCCTCGCCCGCGACGCCTACCGCCCGCGATAGGCCGGGAAGAAGCCCGTCGACGGGTCGACGCCCGGCGTGGCGGTCCCGGCGGCAGCCACCGCCGCGTCGTATCCGGCACGATCCAGCACGAAGCCGCTCAGCCAGGTCGCCCGCTCGGCATTGGCGAAGCCGCGCTTGAACCGGGCGAGACCATGCGACGGGTCGTCGGTCAGTCCCGGCGCGCCGCCCAGGTCCAGGACCCGGCACGCCGCCAGACTGTCGATGGCGGCGGCATAGAGCGCGTAGCCGGCGCCGGCGGCGTATCCCGCCTCGCTGGACGCCCCCAGATGGTTATGCGCGACGTCGCCGTCGCTCAGCCAGATCGACAGGGCGACGATCTCGCCCGCCGCCCTGGCCGCCAGAACCAGCGCCTGCGGATCGGCCGCCAGTGCCGTGAAATGCCGTTCGCCGAGCCGCGCGCCCACCGCGATCCCGTGGCGCTCCGACAGGAGGCCGTAGAGCTCATCCCAGCGGGTCCTCACTGCCGACAGGGCGACTCGCTCCACCGTCACCTGCCGCTGGGCGCGGCGGATCTCATAGCGGTGATGCTTGGACGGCGCGGCCGGCCCGGCCTCCCGGTCGATCACGTAATGGGTCTTGAGCCGCCGGTGTCGGTCCGCACGCCGTGCCAGCCAGTTCGCGTCGGGCGCGTTCAGGGGATCGGCGACCACCGTCAGGCTGATCGCCCCCGCCGCACGCAGGCTCGCCAAACCGCCGTCGAGATCGGCCTGCGGCTGGAACCCGCCCATGGGATAGGCGGTGGCCGCGTCGAGCCCGGCGCCGTAGGACAGCGGGCGCAGCAGCACGTGCCCACCCCAGAGCGGCGCCACCCGGTCGCCCTCCCGGGCGAGCCCTTCCACGTAGGTCCGACGGCCGTAGGGGCCGCTCATGCCAGCGCCCGCAGCACCGCATCGGCCAGCCGAGCCATGTCGGCAGGTCCGTAGCGGTGGTCCACCGGCAGGGTGAGCATACCGTCGCGCAGCCGGCAGACGACCGGGTCCGTCGTGTCGACCTCCCCCAGGTCGCGCCAGTGCACCGCGCAGAACAGACCCCGGGCGGCGAGACCGGCGGCGACGGCGTCCCGGTCTTGCGACAGCAGCAGGGGATAGCCGAACGGGGCGGCGATCCCGCGCAGCCGCCGGACCAGCGGGGCGGCGTGGGCGCCCAGCCGGGCGTCCAGGGTCGCGAAGTTCTCCCGCCGCGAGGCCGCCATCGCCTCCGCATCGGCCGCTCTGAGGGTCGTGTCGGTGGCAGCGGACAGGGCGAGATCGCCGACGTCATGGGCCTGTTCGATCGCGACATAGAGCCGGTACGCCGCCCCCACCTCCGCCGCTGTCGTGGCCGCCGCCCGCGCCATGGCGGCCCGGTCGAACCCGGGCGGCGGAGAGGCAAGGTCGATCCGGGGCAGGCCCGCGACCGGCCCCACCAGCAGTCCGCCATCGGCGACCCCCAGCAGCTTGCGGGGACTGTACAGCCGCCACGCGCCTGGGAGCCCGTCGCCGGCATCCAGCGCCTGGGCGTGGTCCTCCAGCCAGGTCACGTCCGGCCGACGGGCCGCCAGGGCGCGCAGCCCGTCGCAGACCGGGGCGCCGAAGAAGGCGACCGCCACCACCAGATCGCCGGGCCGCAGCGCCGCCTCGAACGCCGGGTCGTCCAGTTCCAGCGCGCTGTCGGCGCCGTAGCGCCGGACCGACGGGCCGGCTCCCCGGTCCATATCGGCGCAGAGATAGCGCGGCAGCCAGACCGTCCCGGGCGCCAGGCCGCGCACCAGATGGGCGAAGGCGCTGCGGGCGTTGTGAAACCCGAGCCAGCCGCACCCCGCGGTCCAGCGCTCCAGCAGCCCGGTGCCGCCCGGCGGGGTGACCGCGGGCTCCAGTCCGAAGAATCCGCCGATGGGGGACGCAGCCGTCATCGACCGGTCAGCGGGCCCGCAGGGTGTCGCCGACGATCGCCACGATCTCCGCGACACCGTCCCGGTCCAGGCCGGGATAGCAGGGCAGGCCGATGCAGCGCTGGGCCAGCCAGTCGGTGACCGGCAGCAGATCCGAGCTGAACCGGCGATAGGCGACCTGCCTGGCGATGCCGCCGCCCCACCACCGCCGCGTGCCGACGCCGCGCGCCGCCAGCGCCTCGTCGAACCCGTCCGGCAGCGGGTCGTCGCGCATCATCATGACGGTCGAGGACGCGTACGCGTCGGCCCCGCCCGGCAGCAGCCGGATCCGGCTGTCCGGGGCGAAGCCGTCCTGGTAGGCCCGGGCGATGTCGTCGAACACCTTGCGCGTCCGCGGCCAGGCGTCGAGCGCGGCCAGGGTGACCGCGGCGTGATACTCGCTCATCTTGCCGTTGATCGCCCGGCTCTGCGCCACCCGGTCGCCGAGGAAACCGAAATTGATGCATTTGCGGATCTCGTTGATCAGGTCGGTGTCGGTGGAGACGGCGAAACCGCCCTCGCCCGCCGCCAGCACCTTGGTGGCATGCAGGCTGAACACCGCCGGGCTCTCCCCGATCTCGCCCTTGTCGAAGGCGGCGGCCGAATCCATCACCACCGCCAGGCCGGTGCGCTGCGAGAACGCGTCCCACGCGGCCATGTCGTAGGGCCGGCCGAAGGGCGACACCGGCACCACCGCCACCGGCTCGCCCGGCACCCGGTCGAGCGCGTTCTCCACCCCCTGGGGCGTCAGCGCCCAGCTGTCCTCGTCCACGTCCAGCAGATAGGGCTCCAGCCCGGCCGCCAGCACCGCGTGCAGGGTGGCGACGAAGGTCCAGGCCGGCAGCAGGCAATAGGCCGGGCCGTCATTGACGTTGCGCCGCCGCGTCCGCGCCTCTGCCTGAAGCGCCGCGGTCAGCCCGGCGGTGGCGTTGGAGACGGTCGTGACGCAGGCCGGATCGACCCCGTAGCGCTCGGCCAGCCGGCGTTCCACCTCGCCGACCAGCGGGCCGAAATTCGAGTAGTACTGATACTCATCGATCTGCCGGAGATAGGGCAGGATCGCATCCGCTGTCGGAAGACTGGGACGCGCGACGGGAAAGCGCAAAGTCATGGCCGTGCCCTTGGAACATTGTCATGGTAGAGACCGTGATCGCTCCGATCGACATGGTGTAATCTAGCTCGTTTCTGTTCAGACGGCCGCATGAAGGATCGTCGCTACGAGGAAGCCGATTTGTGACTGGAAACGCGCTGCCCATCGCCAGCATCGCCAAACGACTGCAAAGCCGCCTGAACGGCGGGCATCTGATCGAAGCGACCGACGATCTGCGCCGGCTCTGCGCGGCGATGCCCACGGCGGTCGGCCCGCTGCAGCTCCTGGCGAGCGTGGAGGGGCGAATCGGGCGTTACGATCAGGCCGGCCGCCGCTTCCGCCGGGTCTTCGCGCTGGATCCGCATAATCCGGAGCATGTGCTTCAGGCCCTGAGCCTGCCCTCGGAGGCCGGCGTCCCGGCGCCGCAGATCCGTCGGGTCCTGGTCGAGCACCCAGGCCTGGCACGGGCCTACGGCGTGCTCGCGGCCCGGCCCGACGGCCGGGGTGCGGACCACGGCCTGCGCGCGGCCGCGATCGTTCCGACCGACCCGGCCTATCTTGTGCTCGCCGCCGTCCGGCTGATGGCGCTCGGCCGGATGGAGGAGGCGGAACGGACCGCCCGGCGCGCGGCGCTGATCAATCCGATGGCGCACGAGGCGACGCTGCTCCTGGCGGAGTGCCTGCGGTCCCAGGGGATCGCCGATCCCGCCTTCAAGCTGGCCAGACGGGCGCTGGCCGCAGCCCCGCACGACCCCAAGGCCTGGGTCACCGGCGCGGTCTGCGCCCATCGGATGTCGCGGTTCGAGGACGCCCGCGCCATGGCCGAGACCGCCGCCGCACTGCGGCCGCGCGACGCCGGTCACGCCGCCCGGGCCGCGACCCTGCTGCCCCATATCCTGACGTCGCAGGACGAGATCCTCGAGATCCGGGACCGGATCGAGACCCTGTGCCAGCGCGACGGCTTCGCGCCGATCCGCGATCCTATCCACGAGGTGGGCACGGTTCCCTTCGCCCTCGCCTATCACGGCGTCAACGACCGCGCGCTGATGGAGCGGCTCTGCGCCTTCTACCGGCGCACCTGCCCGATGCTGACCATGACCGCGCCGCATATCGGCCGCGCGCGGCGGCCGGGAAAACGGCGGGTGGCCTTCGTGTCGGAGTTCTTCCGCGACCACTCGGTCTACCACATGACCGAGGGCCATCTGCGGATGATGGACCGCGACGAGATCGAGGTCTCGGTGGTCCAGATCGGCCTGCTGCCGCAGAAGATGCACGATCAGATCGCCCGCATCGCCGACCGGGTGATCACCCTTCCGCATGTCCTGGAGACCGTGCGTCACCGGCTCGCGGAGCTGGAGCTGGACGTCCTGATCTTCGCCGATATCGGCATGACGGCGATGAGCTACTTCCTGCCCTTCGCCCGGCTGGCGCCGCTGCAGGTCGTGCTGCCCGGGCACCCGGTGACCACCGGCATCGACACGGTGGACTGCTTCTTCACCTCCGCCTGGATGGAGCCGGAGAACTGTCGCGATCACTATTCCGAGACGCCGGTGCTGGTCGACGGCCTGGCGATCGCCTACGCCGCCGAGCGGACCCGCCACGTCCCGGTCACGCGCGCCGATGTCGGCCTGCCCGAAAGCGGCGCGCTCTACCTGTGCGGCCAGACGCCGGTGAAGATGCATCCGGCCTATGACCGGATCCTCGGCGACATCCTGGAGCAGGATCCGGACGGAAGCGTCGTGCTGTTCGACGCGCCGGGGATCTACCGGCACATGACCACCGGGCTGCTGGAACGGCTGCGCCGCTCCAACGCCGACCGGCCGGAGGTGCTCGAGCGGATCCGGATGCTGCCGCGCTTGCCTCTGGAGCGCTATCTCGGGGTCATGTGCACGGCCGACGTCGTGCTCGACACCCTGCATTTCAACGGCGGCAACACGACCATGCAGAGCCTGGCCCTCGGCCAGCCCATCGTGACCCTGCCCACCGACATGATGCGCGGCCGCGTCACCCTGGCGCCGCTGACCCCGATGGGCATGCGGGGGGATCTCGAGGCGACCTCTCCCCAGGACTATGTGGACCGGGTGCTGCGGATCGGCCGGGACCCGGAGCGGGCGGCCGACCTCAAACGGCGGCTGCTCGAGGCCGCTCCGGTCCTGATCGATTCCGTGACCGCCCCCCGGACGCTGGAGCGGCTGATCCTGACCGGCGCCGCCTGATCGGCAAGTCGGGGGCGGCAAGTCCGGGGCGGCAAGTCCGGGGCGGCAAGTCCGGGGCGAGACGCGCCGGAAAGCGGACGATCGGCATATTGTTCAATGTTTCTGGAATTAGATTGCTCCTCCACCGGGGTCCGCGCATACTTGTAACAAGCGTATGTTATGTCCCGGTAACGGATGTATTCGCGCTTGCCGAACTGCCAGAAATGCGAGGGGGAACGATGCGGCGATCACTGACTGTCTCCAGCCTGGCTCTCGTGGCCCTGTTGAGCGTCGCCCGGCCGGCCACCGCCGACACGACGACGACCCTGGCGCAGACCTTTGCGCTGACCCTGGCCGGAACGATCATCGGCGCCTACGGTCTGCCGTATGTGCTGCCGGCCGTGGCGCCGACCGTCGGCTCGGCCTATGCCGCGACCGCCGGAGCGGTGAACGGCGCGCTGACGCCGATCTTCTCCGCGCCGCCCGCCGTGGCCACCGGGTATGCGGCGACCGCCGGGGCCATCGACGGCGCGCTTTCCACCGCCGGCGCCTACACGGTCCTGCAGCCCCGCCTGATCGGTGCCGTCAGCGGCATGGCCCTCGGCCTGATCAGCGGCCTGTACGTGTTTTCCGAGCCGGCCGTCGAAGAGGTGGCGGTCGGTCCCGAGGAGACCACGAACACCGTGGTGATGCTCCAGCAGTAACCCCGAGCCCGCCGGGCCGGCCGCCCGACGGGTCTTCTGTATCCGAATGTGCAACTTTGTGGGGTTTTACGTATGCCTGGCATACCCCTTACCCGCGCGCTGCGGCATGGCCGCTCAATCCTTCTGGCGACCCTCTCCCTCACGGTCTGGACGGCATCCGCTGCGGCGCTGGAGGTCGGAGAGACCCTCACCGGCTATGCGGAGCTCCGCGGCCGGCAGGTTCCCCTGCCGGAAGGCGACTGGACGGTGGCCGGGCTCGGCAACAACACCATCGTATCCGGCGTGGCCGGGGCCTACGGCACCATCGAGAACGCCGTCCTGCTGCAGCTCAACGGCGACAAGGTCCGCGGCATCGTCGAGCTCAACACCAACGCGATCTCGGTCACCGAGGGTTGGGGGACCACAGATTCCTGCCTGCGCGACGGCGTGCTGGCCAAGCTGAACCTGTACCGCACGGCGGTCGACGGGTTCTGCTACTTCGTCACCGAGACCAGCCGGCCGGTCGCCGGCGGGGCGGAGGCCTGGCAGCAGGCCAAGGCCTTCGCCGCGGAGCAGGGCTATGCCCTGCCGCAGGAATGGCTGACCGTCGGCTTCCGCCTCTCCAACCGCCACGACATCCTCGACGCCCGCTACCATTTCGACGGCCTGGAACTGGGCACCCTGGCCCCCTCCGTCACCGTGTGGACGCCGGAAACGGTGGTGGCCGATCCTGACAAGTACGCGGTGGTGAACGATCTCAACGCCTGGGCCGGGCTGACGTCCGAGCTGTTCGAGGCCGGGCTGCGCGGCCGGCTGGCGGAGAAGCTGCACGGCCTCTCCGTGCCCCAGCCCCTGGCCGTTCTCGAGACCGGCTCGGTCGATCCGAGCGCCATCGGCCGCGCCAGCAAGGCGGCCCGCAAGCGGGCGCTCGAGGAACTCGCGGCCGACGGGGTGATCCGCCAGGACGACCTCGCCGCCTATTTCGCCGCGGTCGACAACACGGCCCCGCCGCCGACACTGGAGAGCTACTACCAGACCCTCGTGGCGAAGATGATCTCGTTCAACCTGTTCCGGGTTTCGGTCGACTACCTGCTCGCCTTCATCGTCACGGTGAACGCGGCGGTCTCCGGCTACATCACGGCGGCCATCGTGGTCACCCACTCGATGGCGCAGATCGCCAACGACCTGGCATGGGATTCCTACATCGCCGGCCAGCGCAAGGACGGCTCCGAACTGGTCGAATTCGACTATATCGAGCAGCCGGTGGAGACCCGGTCATGAGCGCCCGCCTTTCCTCGCTTCTCGCCGCCCTGTGCCTGGGCGCCGCCGCCCTGCTCCCGTCCCCCGCCCTGGCGATCGCCGTCGGCGACACGGTCACCGACGTGCTGCGCTTGTCGGGCAAGGACATTCCGCTGCCGGCCGGCCCGCACACGGTGGTCTCGGTCGGTTTCGCCCAGATCTCGCAGCCGGATTACGGACCCCAGGTCAATCCGGAGGATTACGGGCCGATCCGCCGCATCACCCTGGTCCGCGCCGAGGACGGGATCATCGCCGACGCGGTTGAGATCGTGGTCAACACCCTGCCCCATCCGGACGGCTGGGGCATCGCCAGCGACTGCTCGCGCGACGACATCTACGCCACCCTGACCCGCTACAAGAGCGGCTGGGACGTCTCGTGCATGTGGGTGCTGCCGGCCTCGGCGACCGAGCTCGGCGAGACGGTCCGACCGGTCGACGAGGCGATCGCGGCCTATGGGCTGTCGCAGGACCTGGTGGTTCCGCCGCTCTTCGTGGAGGCGGGGTTCCGGGTCGCCAACCGGTACGACGCGGTGAACGTGCGCTATCAGTTCGCCGCCATGGAGCAGGGCGCCCCGGCCGCCGGTCCCGCGCTGGACGCCTGGATGCCGGTCAGGATCGCCGATGCGCCCGAGCCCCTGGCCAAGGTGCAGTCCGTCGCCGCCTGGGCCAGTTCGGTGTACCCCGCCGTGGAGCAGGGCCTGCGCGTGCCGCTGGCCGACGGCGCCAGCTTCGCCAATCCGTTCGACGACGTGGTCTTCACCGGCAAGGTGACCGACCGCGCCCAGCGCCTCGCCCAGCTGGAGGTGCTGCGGGAATCCGGCACCGTCTCGATGGAGGAATACGCCCGCCAGAAGGCCATCATCGACGCCGAGATCGAGCCGAAGGCCGAGAACGCGTGGACCTTCGCGACGGTCGCCGGTTACAAGGCCTTCACCTATCGGGTGGTGGTGACGACGATCAACGCCGGCATCGACTACATCTTCATCGGCCAGCCCTTCGCCGCCGGCGTGCTGGTGATCCTGCAGGTGGTGGTGAACACGACGAAGTTCTTCTTCCACGAGGTGATGTGGCAGGAGCTGTTCGGCGTCGGCCCGCTCCAGCGCGAGAACCCGCGGGTGATGGACTTCGTGGTGGCACGGGCGGCGTAAGCGAGCCGGACCGCCCCCCTCCTATCGCCACTCCCCGGCCTCGTGCCGGGGCCCACGGAAACGTGCGTCCGGGCAGCCGGATGAGGTCTCATGCGACCGTGCACCCCCGGGCGTAGGCCCCGGCACGAGGCCGGGGAGTGTGTAGGGGAATAGGGGGATCACCCCACCCCGAAGGCCAGCACGCGACTGATATGGGTAAGCGGCCGTCCGGACTCCGCCGCCCAGGCGTTGAAGGCCGCCTGCACGGCCGCCAGGTCCTTGCGCGAGCTCGGGTCCTTGTCGACCACGCCCTCGCGGATCAGTGCCTTGACCACGTCCTCCGACAGCACGTAGCCGTCGCGGCCCATGAAGCGCATCGTGATCGCTCCGACCCGGCCCCCGAGGCGGGAGCCGCGCTTCTTCAGCATCTCCAGCAGTCCGGCATAATCCTCGGCCGGCCAGTCGGCGAAGCACTTCGCGGCCGAGCCGTGCTCTGCGGCCAGATCCTGCAGGAAAGCCGCGTTCTCGCGCACCGAGCGGATCTTGGCGCCATTGCGCACGATCCTGGTGTCGGACACCAGGGCGTCCAGATCCTCGTCGCTCATCAGCGCGCAGCGGCCGAGGTCGAACCCCCAGAAGGCGGCCTCGAAGCCGTCCCACTTGGCGTCGATGACCTTCCAGTTGAAGCCGGACTGGAAGATCCGGCGGGTCATGTCGGAGAGCCAGCGGTCGTCCGGGACCGCCGCCAGCTCGGCGGCGGGTTTCGGAGCGGTCAGCAGGTCTTCCAGCGCCGCATCGCCGCCCTTGCGGGCGGCGGCACGGGCATGGAGGTCGGCGAAGGATGCGGCCATCGCACCCGTCTCCTCGGGTCAGGGCCGGTCAGGTCGCCGTGAAGTTCGGGGTCCGCTTCTCCATGAAGGCGGTGCGCCCTTCCTTGTAGTCGTTGCTGCCGAAGCACTTGCGCACGGCGGCGTCGGGCTGGTCCAGGTCCCAGTCGCCCTGCGGCTTGGCCAGCTCGATCAGCGAAGCCTTGACCGCCTGGACCGAGAGCGGCGCGTTGCCGGCGATCCGGTCGGCCATCGACCACAGCACGTCGTCGAGCTCGGCCTTCGGCACCACCCGGTTGACCAGGCCCATGATCCGCGCCTCCTCGGCGTCGAACTGGCGGGCGGTGTAGAAGATCTCGGCCACGAACTGCGGGCCGACGATGTCGTAAAGCCGGCGCACGCCCTCGAAGGCATAGCCGATGCCCAGCTTGGCGGCCGGGACGGCGAAGCGCGAGTCGTCGGAGCAGACGCGGATATCCGCATCCAGCGCGATGGCCAGGCCGCCGCCGATGCAGTAGCCGTTGATCCGCGCGATGGTCGGCTTGCGCAGGCTCTGGACGGCATCGTGGAACTCGGCGAC
Organism: Candidatus Endolissoclinum sp.; assembly: GCA_965228445.1. Classification (GTDB taxonomy): domain Bacteria; phylum Pseudomonadota; class Alphaproteobacteria; order Thalassobaculales; family Thalassobaculaceae; genus Thalassobaculum. The sequence continues at coordinate 2,907,961 of OZ245813.1, forward strand.
CGCCTGGTTGTAGACCTCGATATGCTCGACCGAGGAACGCTCGTTCTCGAACTTCGAGATGTCGGCGCCGGCCACGAAGGCCTTGTCGCCGGCACCGGTCAGCACGACGCAGCGGATCTCGTCGTCGTCGGCGAAGGTGGCGACCGCCTCCCGGCCCTCACGCCACATGTCGAGCGACATGGCGTTGTGCTTGGCGGGGTTGTTGAAGGTCACCACGCCGACGCGCCCGCGGCGCTCGACGAGAAGACGGTTTTCGGTAGCTTCGGCTGTGGCCATTGTCTGGGTGGCTCCTGAGTTCTGTCTGTTCGAATGAATTAGATCACGCTGCGGCCGCGCAAGTCCGCGATCTCCGCCTCGCTGTAGCCGTGCTCGGCAAGGATCTCGTCGGTCTGCTCGCCGGGATCGGGCGGGTAGACGACGATCTCGCTCGGGGTGCGGGACATCTTGATCGGCTGGGCGACCAGATCGATCCGGCGGCCGACATTCGGCGAGTCGACGCCGCGCTGCATGCCGAGATGCTGGATCTGCGGGTCCTGGAAGACCTTGTCGATGGTGTTGATCGGACCGGCCGGCACCCCCGCCTCGTTGAACAGGTCGACCCATTCCTCAGACGACTTGGTCCGGGTGACCTCGTCGATGATGGCGTTCAGCGCATGGCGGTTGGCCGAGCGCAGCTCGCCGGTCGAATAGTCCGGATGGTCCGCCAGATCGTCGCGGCCGATCGCCGTGCAGAACCGCTTCCAGATCGCCTGGCCGGCGACGGCGATGTTGAGGTGGCCGTCGGTGGTGGTGAACACGCCGGTCGGGATCGACGTCGGGTGGTCGTTGCCCGCCTGCTTGGGCACGTTGCCGTCCATGGTCCAGCGCGCCGCCTGGAAGTCCAGCATGAAGGTCATGGCCTGCAGCAGCGAGGTCTGCACCCACTGGCCCTTGCCGCTCTCGCCGCGTTCCAGCAGGGCGATGAAGATGCCGATGGAGGCGAACAGGCCGGCGGTCAGGTCGGCGACCGGGATGCCGGCGCGTACGGGGCCCTGGCCGACCAGGCCGGTGATGCTCATCAGCCCGCCCATGCCCTGGGCGATCTGATCGAAGCCGGGGCGCTTCTCATACGGGCCGTCCTGTCCGAAGCCGGAAATGGAGGCGTAGACGATGCGCGGGTTGATCGCCGACAGCGTCTCGTAGTCGATGCCGAGCCGGGTCTTCACGTCGGGGCGGAAATTCTCCACCACCACGTCGGCGCTCTCGACCAGCTTCTTCAGCACAGCCACGCCGTCCGGGTCCTTGAGGTTCAGCGAGATCGCCCGCTTGTTGCGGTGCAGGTTCTGGAAATCCGAGCCATGGCGCTTGCCGCCGAGCTGGTTGCCGCCCTCGAGCGCCTCGGGCAGCTCGACTTTGATGACATTGGCACCCCAGTCGGCGAGCTGGCGCACGCAGGTGGGCCCGGAACGCACCCGGGTGAGGTCCAGCACCTTGATGTGCTTCAAGGCGTCAGAGGCTGGCGTGAACGGCATTTATTATCCTCCCATTGAGCGCGGGCAGACTAGACGACCCCGGCAGGTGCGCCAATCCTCACAATAAAAGGCATGCGGCGGAGTGTCGCATCGGTCCTGTGGACTCGAAAGCGAACCCTTGGGTTCCTATATGAGTTGTAAGGCCAGTCAAAGAGCCATGATCTGGTCGGGAGATTACTCCCGGACTGCCTCGGAAGCGGCATCGCACCCTCCCCTCCCCCCGCAGATGCGGTGCCGCTTCCACCGGTTTTTTCCTCCCCTCTCCAATCCGTGTATTCCGGCCGCGACCCGCGCTATAGAGGGACGATGGCCGTTCCTTCACCCGCTCCCGCCCGCCTGTCCGCGACGGACCTCGCCGTGGTGCGCGGCGGACGTCCGGTGTTTGCCCGTCTGTCCCTGACGCTCGGGCCCGGGGAAGCGCTGCGGCTGGCCGGGCCGAACGGCGGCGGCAAGAGCACGGTTCTGCGGGTGATCGCCGGTCTGCTCGCGCCGGTACGCGGCGAGGTACGCTGGGACGACCGCCCCGTTCGCGACGACCCGTCCGCCCATGGCCGGCGCCTCGCCTATCTCGGTCATGCAGACGCCCTGAAATCGGCCCTGACCGCCCGCGAGAATGCCGAGACCCTGCTGGCGGTGACCGGCCGCGACGCCGGCCCGGCCCTGGATCGGGCCTTCGACCTGCTCGACCTGCAGCGGTTGGCCGACCTGCCGGCCGGGTGGCTGTCGGCGGGGCAGCGGCGCCGGGTGGCGCTCGCCCGGGTGATCGCGTCGGGCTGCCCGCTCTGGCTGCTCGACGAGCCGACCGTCGGATTGGATGCGGCCTCCGTCGCCGCGCTGGAGACGGCGATCGCCGCGCACCGGGCCGGCGGCGGAATGATCGTCGCCGCCACCCATATCGCCCTGGACCTGGGACCGGACGACGCCACGCTCGACCCGGGCGCCTTCGCCTGGACCGCCGACGCCTTCGACGAGGCCCAGGGGGAGGCCCTGCTGTGAGCCCGTTCCTCGCCGTCATCGCCCGCGACCTGCGGCTCGCCCGGCGCCAGGGCACCGACATCGCCATGACCCTGGCCTTCTTCGTGGTGGTGGTGGCGCTGTTCCCCTTGGGCCTGGGCCCCACGCCCGACCTGCTCGCCCGCATCGCGCCGGCGGTGCTCTGGGTCACCGCCCTGCTCGCCGCGATGCTGTCCTTCGACCGGCTGTTCCAGCAGGATTCCGAGGATGGCGGGTTGGAACAGCTCGCCCTCTCCGGCCTGCCCCTGGCGGTGCTGGCGCTCGCCAAGGCCTGCGCCCACTGGCTGACCACCGGCCTGCCGATGCTGGTGCTGGCACCGATGCTGGCGGTGAGCCTGAATCTGGCTCCGGATGCCTATCTCACCCTGGTCGCCACCCTGGCGCTGGGGACGCCGGTGGTCAGCCTGTTCGGCACGGTGGGGGCCGCCCTGGTGGTCGGTGCGAGGCGGGCCGGGGTGCTGGTGGCGCTGATCGTGCTGCCCCTGCTGATCCCGGTGCTGATCTTCGCGGTGTCGGCGATCGAGGCCGCGGCGGCCGGGCTGACGATCCGGGTCCACCTGCTGTTTCTCGGCGCGATCCTGGCCGCCTCGATCCCGCTGGCGCCGCTCGCCGCCGGAGCCGCCTTGCGCCAAGCCCTCGACTGAGCGATATCCACCCCATGCACCGTTTCGCCAACCCGACCCGGTTCTTCCGCCTCGCCAACGCCGTTCTGCCGGTGCTCGCAGCGGTGTCAGCCGGGCTGTTCGCCACCGGTCTGTACTACGCCCTGTTCGACAGCCCCGCCGACTACCAGCAGGGCGATACGGTGCGGATCATGTACGTGCACGTGCCGGCCGCCTGGGCCGCCCTGGCCTGCTACGCCACCATGGCGCTGGCGGGGGCCTCGTTCCTGATCTGGAAACACGTGCTGGCCGATCTCGCCGCCCGGGCGGCGGCCCCCATCGGCGCCGGATTCACCCTGATCTCGCTGGTCACCGGCTCGCTCTGGGGCCAGCCGATGTGGGGCACCTGGTGGGTTTGGGACGCGCGGCTGACCTCGGTGCTGATCCTGTTCTTCCTGTATCTCGGCTATATCGCCCTGGTGAACGCCTTCGACGACCCGGACCGGGGCGGGCGGGCCGGGGCGGTCCTGGCCCTGGTCGGCGCGGTGAACGTGCCGATCATCAAGTTCTCCGTCGACTGGTGGAACACCCTGCACCAGCCGGCCAGCGTGCTGCGGATGGACGGCCCGTCGATCGCGCCGGAGATGCTGCTGCCGCTGATGCTGATGGCCGGCGCCTATTTCTCGCTGTTCGGGGTGATGATGATCCTGCGCCTGCGCAGCCTCTACGCCGGCCGGCGGCTGCGCCAGATGAGGCTCGCCGCAGCGGACCGCTGACCGCCGCCGGCCGTCGTCGCGATGATGCGATTGGCCGCACGGAAAACGCGGCCGTCGCGCTTGGCGATGCGGGTCGGAGCCCTTAGGTTTGGCCCGTAACGGCGCGCAGGGACCCGCGCGAGGCAGACCGGGGGAGAACCGGGCGTGGACTATTTCTCGATGGGCGGATACGCGGTCTATGTCTGGCCGTCCTACGGCGTCGCCGCACTCGTGCTGATCGGCCTGCTGGTCCATGCCTGGACCGGCGCGCGCCGCGGCGAGGCCGAGGTCGCCCGCCTGCGGGAGCTCGGCGCCGATGTCAGGCGGCCCGGTCAGCCGATCGGAGGCGGCCGATGACCCGCAAGAACCAGCGCATCGCCCTGATCGTCGGCGGCCTCGCCTTCCTCGGCGTCGCCGCCGGGCTGGTGCTGACCGCCTTCGAGGACAGCGTCGTCTTCTTCTTCAGCCCGACCGACCTGCAGGCCAAACCGGTCGACCCGGAACGCCGTATCCGCGTCGGCGGCCTGGTGGAGAGCGGATCGGTGGAGCGCGGCCCGGCCGATGCGGAGATCCGCTTCAACGTGACCGACGGCAACGCCACCCTGACCGTGCGCTACGTCGGCATCCTGCCCGACCTGTTCCGCGAGGGGCAGGGCATCGTGGCCCAGGGCCGGCTTCGGAACGCGGTGTTCCAGGCCGACGAGGTACTGGCCAAGCATGACGAGACCTACATGCCGAAGGAAGTGGCCGACGCCCTGAAGGAACAGGGCCACTGGAAGGACGGCGAGACCCCGTATCCTGACGCCGAGAAGAGCGGAGGCGGCTCTTGATCGCCGAACTCGGTCATCTGGCGCTCGCCGCCGCGCTGGTCGTGGCGGTGTTCCAGACCGCCGTGCCGCTCTACGGGGCCGCGCGACGCGATCCGACCCTGATGGCCATGGCCCGCCCGGCCGCCCTGGTCCAGTTCGCCGCGCTGATCCTGTCCTTCGGCGCGCTGACCCACGCCTTCGTGACCTCCGACTTCTCGGTCTCCAACGTGGCCGCCAACTCCCATTCGCTGAAGCCGATGATCTACAAGGTGTCCGGCGTCTGGGGGAACCACGAGGGCTCGATGCTGCTCTGGGTGCTGATCCTGTCGCTGTTCGGCGCGGCGGTGGCGGCGTTCGGCGGCAACCTGCCGGAGAGCCTGCGGGCGCGGACCATCGCGATCCAGGGCCTGATCGGCATCGGCTTCCTCGCCTTCATCCTGTTCACCTCGAACCCGTTCGAGCGGGTGGTGCCGCCGCCGATCGACGGCCGCGGGCTGAACCCGCTGCTGCAGGATATCGGCCTCGCCCTGCATCCGCCGATGCTCTATCTCGGCTATGTCGGGCTCTCCACCACCTTCTCCTTCGCCGTCGCCGCCCTGCTGGAGGGCCGGGTAGACCCGTCCTGGGCGCGCTGGGTGCGGCCCTGGACGCTCGCCGCCTGGGTGGCGCTGACCGCCGGGATCACGCTCGGCTCCGGCTGGGCCTATTACGAACTCGGCTGGGGCGGCTGGTGGTTCTGGGACCCGGTGGAGAATGCCAGCTTCATGCCCTGGCTGGCGGCGACCGCCCTGCTGCATTCCGCCATCGTGGTGGAGAAGCGCGACGCCCTGAAGAGCTGGACCATCCTGCTGGCGCTGATCGCCTTCGCCCTGTCGCTGCTCGGCACCTTCCTGGTGCGCTCCGGCGTGCTGACCAGCGTGCACGCCTTCGCCGTCGATCCCGAGCGCGGCATGTTCATCCTCGTCCTGCTGGCCATCGCCATCGTCGGGTCCTTCGCGCTCTATGCCTGGCGGGCGCCGACCCTGGAGGGCGGCGGCGTGTTCCGCCCGATCAGCCGAGAGGGCGGGCTGGTCCTGAACAACCTCCTCACCGCGACCGGGGCGGCGACTGTCCTGATCGGCACCCTGTACCCGCTGGCGCTGGAGACCGTGACCGGCGAGAAGGTGTCGGTCGGCCCGCCGTTCTTCGAGGCGACCTTCGTGCCGCTGATGGTGCCGCTGATCGTCGCCGTCGGCATCGGCCCGCTGCTCGCCTGGAAGCGCGGCGACCTGGCCGGCGCCCTGCACAACCTCTGGGCCGCCGCCATCATCGCCATCTCGCTCGGCCTGGCGCTCGCCTGGCTGCGGGGCGCGCCGGTCGGGGCGGCACTGGGCATGGCGCTGGCCGCCTGGCTGGTGATCGCCGTGCTGACCGAGCTGGCCGACCGGATCCGCCTGTTCCGCATACCTCTGGCAAGCTCCCTGTCCCGCGCCGCCGGCCTGCCCCGCGCCGCCTACGGCATGACGCTGGCCCATCTCGGGCTGGCGGTGTTCATCGTCGGCGCGGTCGGAGAGACCTATTTCAGCGACGAGGTCGTGCGCTACGCCGCCCCCGGCGACAGGGTGGAGATCGCCGGCCATACCCTAACCTTCGAAGGCGTGAGCGAGCGGGCCGGCCCCAACTTCAACGCCCAGGTCGGCAGCTTCGTCCTGGAGACCGGACAGCGCCTGGAATCCGAGCGCCGCTTCTTCCCCGCAGAGGGTCAGCAGACCACCGAGGCGGCGATCCGGGTGCGCCCGCTGGGCGATCTCTACACCGTGCTGGGCGAGCCGGCCGACGGCGACCGCTGGACCATCCGGGTCTACTTCAAGGCCCTGGTGGTGTGGATCTGGGTCGGCGGCTTCCTGATGTCGCTCGGCGGGCTGGTCTCCCTGGCCGACCGGCGCCTGCGGGTCGGCGCCCCGGCGCCGCGCCGCAACCGCATGACCCTGGCCGCCGCCGGCGGGGACGACTGATCCCGTGCGCCGTCTCTTCGCCCTGATCCCGCTGCTTGCCGCCGCCGCGCTGGTCGTTGCCCTGGCCTGGCCGATCCTGGAGGGCCGCAACCCGCAGGAACTGCCGTCGGTTCTGCTGGACAAGCCGGTGCCCGCCTTCGACCTGCCGGGTCTCGCGCCGGGCGCGCCGGGCCTCGCCTCCACCGACCTGACCGGCAAGCCGGTGCTGGTGAACGTCTTCGCCTCCTGGTGCGCCCCCTGCCGGGCCGAGATCCCCCGGCTGCAGGCCCTGGCCGGCGACGGGGTGACCGTCTACGGCCTGGCCTACAAGGACGACCCGGTGGCGACGCGCCGGTTTCTCGACGATCTCGGCAATCCCTACGCGCGGATCGGCGTCGACCGCGACGGGCGCACCGGAATCGAGTTCGGGGTCTACGGCGTGCCGGAAACCTATGTGATCGACGCCGGCGGCGTGATCCGCCACCGCCATGTGGGCGAGGTCACCGACCGGGTGGCCGAGGCGACCCTGGTGCCGCTGCTGCGGGAGCTGGCCCAGTGATCTCCACCGCGATCCGCCGCCTCCTGTTCGTCCTGCTGCTGACCCTCGGCGGCCCGGCCCTGGCCGTCCAGCCCGACGAGGTGCTGGAGGACCCGGCGCTGGAAGCCCGTGCGCGTACCCTGAGTGCGGAGGTGCGCTGCCTCGTCTGCCAGAACCAGTCGATCGACGACAGCAATGCCGAACTGGCCCGCGACCTGCGCCTGCTGGTGCGCGAGCGGCTGACGGCCGGCGACAGCGATCAGCAGGTCCTCGACTTCCTGGTCGCCCGCTACGGCCCCTTCGTCCTGCTTGAGCCGCCGAAGACCGAGAGCACGCTGATCCTGTGGTACGGCCCCGCGGTTCTGCTCGGCCTGGGGGCGGTCGCCGTGGTCGTCGCCTTCGTCCGGCGCCGGAAATCCGCCGCGCCCGCGCCGCTGACGCCCGACGAGCGCCGGCGCCTGGACGCCCTGCTGGACGAGGATGACGACACCGGGAGGCCGGCATGATGTTCTGGGCCGTTGCCGGCGTTCTGGTGCTCGCCGTGGTTCTGGCGCTGATCGCCCCGCTCGCCCGCCGTCGGGCGGAGACGGCGTCCCGCGCCGAGCACGGCCTGGCGGTGCTGAAGGACCAACTGGCCGAGATCGAGCGCGACCGGGCCGCCGGCCGGCTGGCCGACGGCGAAGCCGACGGCGAAGCCGACGCCGCCCGCATCGAGGTCGAGCGCCGGATCCTGGCCGAGGCGGACCGCAGCGGAGCGCCGGTCACGGACGATCCCAGCTCGACCCGCTGGCGGCGGTTCACGGTCGCGGCCCTGGTCATCGTGGTGGTTCCGGTCGCCACCGGCCTGGTCTATCTGCATGCGGGCAGCCCGGGGATGCCGGACCTGCCGCTATCCGCCCGCGCGGACGAGCGCGCCCGCATGGCGGAACTGGCCCAGCGCCAGCGCGGCATCATGGAGATGGTGCAGAACCTGGAACAGCGGCTCGGCGGCCAGCCCGACGACCTGGAAGGCTGGATGCTGCTCGGCCGTTCCCGGCTGGCGCTCGGCGATTTCGAGCAGGCCGCGGTCGCCTTCCGCCGCGCGGCCGGGCTCGGCGGCGGGGCCGAAGCGCTCGGCGAGATGGCCGAAGCCCTGGTCCGCCGCGACCGCGGCATCGTCACGTCCGATGCCCGCAACGCCTTCCGGGACGTGCTGGAGATCGCGCCGGCGGATCCCCGCGCCCGCTACTATCTGGCGCTCGGCGCACTGCAGGCGGGCGACGCCGACACGGCCCTGCGCCAGTGGCTCGCCCTGGCCGCCGACACTCCGCCCGACGCCCCCTGGCGCGCCGGACTGATGCAACGGATCGAGGATGTGGCCGCCGAGAACGGCATCGACGTCGCGGCCCTCCGCGACCAGGTCGTCGGCGACCGGCCGGCGGCGTCGGGCCCGCGCGGGCCGAGCCGGGAGGACGTGGCCGCCGCCCAGGCGATGGCGCCGGAGGATCGCCTGGCGATGATCCGCGGCATGGTCGACGGGCTGCAGGCGCGGCTCGAGCAGGATCCGAGCGACATCGACGGCTGGCTGCGCCTCGGTCGCTCCTGGCAGGTGCTGGGCGAACCGGACAAGTCGGTGGCGGCCTATCGGGAGGCGGCGGAGCGGGCGCCGGACCGGGCCGACGTGCAGCTCGACTATGCCCGCGCCCTGTTTCCGCCGGGGACCGCCAACCGGGCGATGCCGCAGGCCTTTATCGATGCGGTGGCCCGGGTCCGCGAGCTCGAGCCGGACAATCCGGAAGGGCTGTTCTTCGGCGGCATGATCGCCGCGCGCAAGGGCGACACCGACACCGCACGCGACCTCTGGACCCGGCTGCTGGACCGGCTGCCCGAGGACTCGCCGATCCGCGACGCCATCCGGCAGCGGCTGGCTACCCTCGGGGAGGGCTGAGCCGGCGGTTCACATGCCCCATCTTACGGCCGGGACGGGCCTCCGCCTTGCCGTAGAGATGCACATGGGCGTCCGGATCGCGCAGATGGGCGGGGACCTGCTCCACGTCGTCGCCGATCAGGTTCAGCATCTCGCTGTCGCACAGGATATCCGTCGGCCCGAGCGGCAGGCCAGCAACCGCCCGCACGAACTGCTCGAACTGCGAGGTGGCGCAGCCGTTCTGGGTCCAGTGACCGGAATTGTGCGGCCGGGGCGCGACCTCGTTGATCAGCACCTCTGCGTCCTCGGTGACGAACATCTCCACCGCGAGGAGCCCGACGATGTCGAGCGCCGCGATGAGGGTCTCCGCCGCCTTGCGGGCCGCCGCGGCGATCTCGTCCGACACCTTGGCCGGGACCACGGAGCGGCGCAGGATGCCGTCCGCATGGCTGTTTTCGGTGACCGGGAAACAGGCGATTTCGCCGTCGAGGCCGCGCGCGGCGATCACCGAGACCTCGGTGGTGAAGCGCACCATGCGTTCCAGGATCGCGTCGTCGCTGCCGAGATCCTCCCACACGGTGGCGAGGCTGGAATCCATGTCGACCCGGATCTGGCCCTTGCCGTCATAGCCGAGCCGGCAGGTCTTCAGGATCGCCGGCACGCCGACCGCGGACAGCCCGTCAATCAGCTCGTCCAGGGTGGTCACGCCCCAGAACTGCGCGGTCTCCAGCCCATGGTCGCGGGCGAAGCTCTTCTCCACCACCCGGTGCTGCGCCACCTCCAGGGCCTTGGGGCCCGGACGCACGGCGACCCGCTCCATCAGGTATTCGACAGTGGAGACCGGCACGTTCTCGAACTCGTAGGTGACCACGTCCACCGCCTTGGCGAAGGCGTCCAGCGCCGCCCAGTCGTCCCAGGCCGCCGAGGTCATCGCGAACGAGACCTGGGCCGCCGGGCCGCCTTCGGCGTCCGGATCGTAGATGTGGCAGCGGTACCCCAGCGGGGCGGCGGCGAGCGCCGTCATCCGGCCGAGCTGACCGCCGCCGAGGATGCCGATGGTGGCGTTCGCGGGGAGAGGCTGCGGGGCCATGGTCACGCCTCGTCCGTCGGAAACTCGGCAACCGACTCGGTGCGCGCCTGGCGCCAGGCGGTCAGGGCCTTGTCCGCCTCGGGGTCCGACAGGGCGACGATCGACCCGGCCATCAAGCCCGCATTGGTCGCGCCGGCCTTGCCGATCGCCAGCGTGCCGACCGGAATCCCGCCCGGCATCTGCACGATGGACAGCAGGCTGTCCCAGCCCGACAGGGCCTTGCTTTCGACGGGCACGCCCAGCACCGGCAGGGTGGTCATCGACGCGACCATGCCCGGCAGATGGGCGGCACCGCCGGCTCCGGCGACGATCACCTGAAGGCCGCGATCCTTGGCCGCCTCGGCATACTCAACCATCCGCTTCGGGGTGCGGTGGGCCGAGATGATCCGCGCCTCATAGGCGATCCCCAGCGCGTCCAATACGTCGCAGACGTGTTTCATGGTTGACCAGTCGGACTGGCTGCCCATGATCACGCCGACCTTGGGTGAGGGCATATTCGCCTCCAAGTTGCCGATTGTGCCCGCGGCCACCTGAAGCCGCGAAGCCGCGGACTATACGAACGGGGCCCGCGGCATTCAAGAACAGCCAGCCTTGCTGACATCGAAGGTCGCGACGGTTAGAATAAACGCTTGCGATCAAAGGCGTAGCTCATGTCGATGAAGACCTATGCATTGGAGGCGATCTCGGTCCTGGTGGTCGAGGACAACCGATTCATGCGGTCTATATTGGTTAACGTCATCAAAGGACTCGGGGTCACTCATGTCGCCGAGGCCCGAGATGGGCACGAAGCTCTGGAAGAACTGCGCAACACCGCCGCCGACATCATCGTCATGGACTGGGAACTGGAGGGCATGTCGGGCGCGCAGCTGCTGCAGACCGTGCGCAGCGGCAAGCGCGGGCTCAATCCGCTCACCCCGGTCATCGTGGTCTCGGCCAACACCATCGCCCGCAACGTGCTGCAGGCGCGGGACACCGGCATGACCGAGTTCCTGGCCAAGCCGGTCTCCGCCGCAGCGATCTACGCCCGCATCGTCTCCATCATCGAGCATCCGCGGCGCTTTGTGCGCACCGGCTCGTATTTCGGCCCGGACCGGCGTCGGCGCTTCGAGCCCGGCTATCTCGGACCCAAGCGGCGGGCCGACGACCGCTCGATGGACGACGTGGACGATATCGACGTGAAGAAACAGGCGTGACGTCGCACCGACGTCCCAGGGGATGCTGATGACCGACAAGCACAAGGTCGAATTCATCGAGAATCCGAACCCGATCCGTAAGAAGGTCCGGCTCGAACAGGGCGTCGACCCGTCCAACCTGATCCGCCGCGCGGACAAGCAGGTCCAGAAGCTGTCCGGCGAGTTCGAGGAGATCTTCGCCGCCACCATCCCGGCGCTGGGCGAGGCCATGGAGGCGGTGCGCCGGAGCGACGGCGCCGACACGGTCGCGCTGGAACGGGTGCGGCGCATGCTGCACGATCTGCGCGGCCAGGCCGGGACCTTCGGCTATCCGCTGGTCAGCCAGGTCGGCGACAGCGCCTGCAAGTTCATCGACCTCTCCGAAACCGTGGGGGCCGCGGAGACCGAGGTGCTGGGCATGCATATCGACGCGCTGAAGGCGATCAGCCAGGCCAAGATCAAGGGCGACGGCGGCCCGGTCGGCGCCGAACTGCGCGGCGGCCTGCGCAAGGTGATCCTGAAATACAACGACCGGAAGATTGGCTGACGCTTCGACCTCGCCCTAAGCAGCCCCGCAGGGGCGTGTCGAAGGGCCTTTCGGCTCGGCGGAGCTTCGTCTTTTTCGTCTTTCCGGCCTCGAGCCGGGAAGACGGCAGAGGTTGTGAGGCTGGCCCTTCGACACGCCCCGGACAAGATTCGGGGCTGCTCAAGGCGAGGCCAGAGAGCGGAGACGTCGGTCGTCAGGCGATGATGTCGGGCAGGAGCTGGCTTTCGATCCGGCTCATCTGGTCCTTCAGCCCGAGCTTGCGCTTCTTCAGCCGCTGCAGCTGGATCTGGTCGAACGGCGCATGCTCGATCAGCCGTGCGATCACGTCGTCCAGGTCGCGGTGTTCGGTCTTCAACTCGGCGAGCCGGCGTTTCAGTTCTTCCAGATCTTCCACAGAGCCCTCGGTCGCAATGCGCACGGCGTCGACATTGTAACGTTCCTCAAAAGCCGACGGGGTTCAAGCTTTCCAAACGGATTTCGCGGCGGTCAGGACCATGACCTGACCCGACGGGAAGCGGTGACGGCCGCGCTCGCGGTATCCCGCCTTCTGAAAGGCGATGATCGCGCCCCAGTGGTCCGGGTGCGGGTCGGCGACCACCCGGTCGCAGCCCTCCTCCGCGAACAGCCGCGCGGTCAGGGCGCGGATCGCCGCCCGGCCGTGCTTGCGGTTGACCGCGTCCTCCTCGCCGATCAGCAGGTCGATGCCGCGGGTGCCCGGTCCGACCCCGTCGATCCCGAGCCAGACATCGCCGTCGCGGAGGGCGTCGTAGTCCTGGGCATAGCCGATCGGGCGTCCGTCCAGGTCGATCCGCCAGGGCCGCAGCCAGTCCGGCACCCGCGTGCCGGCGCGCAGCGCCTCGACCACCGGCGCGGTCCAGTGCGGCTTCCACCAGCGCTTCACATGCCGGGCCTCGAGCCAGGCCTCCAGCCGCGCGAGCTCGTCGGCCGGGTAGGGCACAAGTTCAATGGGCGCGGGTTCAATGGGCACCGGCGATATCCTGATCCGGCAGGGTCTTGCCGGTGCGGGCCTCGCGCAGATCGGGCGACAGCCGGTATTCCAGCCACATCACGCCGCGCGTCGCCAGGAAGTTGATCACCAGATAGAACACCGCGGCGATGAACAGCGGCTCGATGCTGAAGGTCGCCGAGGTCTCCTTGCGGGCGATCAGCGTCATGTCGAGGATGGTGATGGTGCTGGCCAGCGAGGTCGACTTGATCATCAGCACGATCTCGTTGCCGTAGCCCGGCAGGGCCTGGCGGATCGCCTGGGGGAAGATCACCCGGCGGAACCGCAGGGCGGTGCTCATGCCGCAGGCCTTGGCCGCCTCGACCTGGCCCCACGGCACCGAGAGCAGGCCGCCGCGGATAATCTCCGAGGTATAGGCCGTGGTGTTCAGGGTCAGGGCCAGGATCGCGCACCAGTGCGCCTCGCGCAGGAACGGCCACAGGAAGCTCTGCTGCACCGCCTCGAACTGCCCCAGCCCGTAATAGATCAGGAAGATCTGCACCAGCAGCGGGGTGGAGCGGAACAGGTAGACATAGGCATAGGCGATCGCCTGCAGCGGCCGGTACGGAGACAGCCGCACCAGGGCCAGACCGATCGCCAGGAAGAACCCGAGCGCCAGGGACGTGCCGGCGAGCGTCAGGGTCCAGGGCAGGCCGTTGGCGATCAGCTCCCAGGTGTTCTCCGGCTGGTCGAACAGCTTCATCATCGCTCAGGCCCTCCGCACGCCGCGATCGGCATAGGCCTCGGCCCGCCGGAACACCTTGTTGGAGAGCGACGTCAGCGCCAGGTACAGCACCGCCGCGGAGATGAAGAACACCATCGGCTGCTTGGTCGAGCCCGAGGCGACGAAGGCTTGGCGCATGATCTCGGTCAGGCCGACGACGGAGATCAGCGAGGTATCCTTGAGGGTGAGCTGCCAGACATTGCCGAGCCCGGGCAGGGCGTAACGCGCCACCTGGGGCACCATGATGCGGCGGAACAGGATCCAGCGGCTCATGCCGCAGGCCTTGGCCGCCTCGATCTGGCCCTTGGGGACCGCCAGGACGGCGCCGCGGATGACCTCGGTGGAGTAGGCGCCGGAGATGAAGCCCAGGGCCAGGACGCCGGTGGTCAGGGCGTTGAACTCGATATAGCCATTGTATCCGAACAGCTTGGCGACGGCCATCGCGGCCTGCCCGCCGCCGAAGAAGATGATGTAGATGGTGATGAGGTCGGGAATGCCGCGCACCAGCGTGGTGTAGACGTCGCCCAGCAGCGGCACCAGGGGCACCCGGGAGAGCTTGACCGCCGCCCCGCCGGCGCCGACCACGATGCCCAGCGCGAAGGCGATCACCGCCACCAGCAGCGTCCAGCCGGCCCCCCGCACCATCTCGTCGCCCCAGCCCGAGTCGCCCCAGGCCAGCAGGCTCATCCATTCCGGCATGCGCCCGTCATCCCCCGATCGTCAAAACCGACAGGGACGGCCGACCGGCCGTCCCCGCGGACAGGTCTATCCGGCCCCGGTCACTCCTTGGCCGAAGCGTCGAAGCCGAAATGCTCGACGGCGATCTTGCTCAGCGTGCCGTCGGCGACGGCCTCGCCGATCGCCTTGGAGAACATGTCGGCCAGCGCCTGGTCCTCCTTGCGGATGCCCGCGCCCACGCCATTGCCGAACGGACCGCCGGTGAAGCCCGGGCCGACCATCTTCAGGCCCTTGCCCTCGTCCTTCTCCAGCAGCGGTTTCCAGTAGGACATGGCGGCCAGGGCGGCGTCCACGCGGCCCGCCTGGAGGTCGAGATCGAGGTTCTCCTGGGTGTCGTAGGTTTTCACCGTGACGTCGCCGGCGATGAACTCGTTCAGGAAGTTCTCGTGGGTGGTGGCGATCTGCACGCCGATGGTCTTGCCGGCGAAGGCTTCCTTCACCTTGGCGATGGCAGCCTTCTCGGCGTCATCGGTCTCGGCCATGGTCACCGTGTCGAGATCGGTCGAGAAATCGGCGAACGGGCCGTCGGACTTCACGACGAAGACCGCCGGCGTGGCGGCATAGGCGCGCGAGAAGGTGATGACCTCCATGCGCTTCTCGGTGATCGACATGCCGGCCATGATCACGTCGTACTTGCCGGCCTGCAGCGCCGGGATGATGCCTTCCCAGGCCTGCTGCTGGAGGGTGCACTCGACCTCCATGCGCGCGCAGAGATCCTTGTACAGATCGACCTCGAAACCGACGAGGTTGCCCGAGGAGTCCGTGTAGTTCCACGGGGCGTAGGCGCCTTCGGTGGCGATCCGAACCGACGAGCCCTTGCCCCAGTCGGCGGCCGAAGCGGCGGTGGCGACGCCCGTGGCGAGGGCCGCGACCGCCAGCAGCGTGGTCAGCTTTTTCATGTGAAGTCCTCCTGGTTGAACACGTCCCCATCCGGATTTCACCGGTTGCTGGGGTTCAGTGACCCGCGGCCATCCCTTCGGTGGTCGCGAGGAATTGGCGGCAACGCTCCGAGTCGGGGTTGCCGAAGACCTGCGCGGGCGGACCCTGCTCCTCGATCCGGCCCTGGTGCAGGAACACGACCTCGTCCGAGACCTCCCGGGCGAAGCGCATCTCATGGGTGACGATGACCATGGTGCGCCCCTCCTCGGCGAGCTGGCGCATGACCCGCAGCACCTCGCCGACCAGTTCGGGGTCGAGGGCGGAGGTCGGCTCGTCGAACAGCATGACGCGCGGCTCCATGGCCAGCGCGCGGGCGATGGCGCAGCGCTGCTGCTGGCCGCCGGAGAGATGGGCCGGATACTGGTCGCGCTTGTCGGCGATGCCGACCTTGTCGAGCAGGTCCATCGCCTGCTCGACCGCCTCGGCTTTCGGCACGCCGAGCACATGGACCGGCGCCTCGATCACGTTCTCCAGGACCGTCATGTGGGTCCACAGGTTGAAGCTCTGGAACACCATGGCGAGGCGGGAGCGGATGCGGTCGACCTGCTTGGCATCGGCCGGCTTGAGGGCGCCGTCGCGGCCGGGAACCATCCGGATCAGTTCGCCGTCGACGCGCACTTCCCCGGCATTCGGGATCTCAAGCAGGTTGATGCAGCGCAGGAAGGTCGACTTGCCCGATCCGGACGCGCCGATCATCGAGATGACGTTGGCGTTCGCGGTCGACAGCGACACGCCCTTGAGAACTTCCAGCGACCCGAAACGCTTGTGGAGGTCGGTCACCTCCAGCATCGGCGGAGAGGATGCGGACGAACGGTCCGGCTGTTGGACCTCGGCGGCGATCGGCAAAAAACCCACCTTTGCGCTGCAACAATTCGATAATTTTGCAGCATAACCGGCTGACGACGGTCGGCAAGCGCAATCGGTGCATTTCCGGCCGCATCCTCCCCATCGCCGGTCCGGGCCGGCGGTTCAGGCGGAGGTGCTGCGCGCCGCCCGCCAGGCGCGGGAGAACCGGCGCGGGTTGGGCAGATAGGCGGTGAGCGACTTCAGCCTGGCGGTCACCTTCGGCACCTTCATCACGTCGCCGATCCGGCGGTCGAGGAAGGCCCAGGTCTCCGCATGGCCCTCGGAGGTGTCGTCGAGCCAGTACAGCAGGGTGGAGCTGAACACCGCCGCCAGCAGGCCGCGCTTGGTGTAGTAGTTGTAGTCGGTCGACGTGTCGCCGCAGGTCCACCAGATGGTGTCCACCGTGCGGAACAGGCTGCGGGCGGCCACGCTCGCATTGCCCGGCAGCGCCAGGAACGACAGGGCGCGGCGCACCGCCTCCTTGTGCGGCTCCACCGCCTCCAGGCGCAGGCGCACGCCGAGGGCGACCTTCTCGCGGATCTTCAGCCCGTCCAGTCCGTGGGCCAGCATATCCGCTTCCATCCGCGCGTCGGCCCGGGACAGCCAGTAGGCGACCGCGTCGCGCACCCCGGCCGGGAAGGCGATGTCCACATCCGCGGCCACCAGCCCGGCAGACCGGGCGCCGTCGGTCAGGCTCCTGCGGGTCCAGCCGTCGAACAGCACGTTGGGCAGGGACGCGTCCAGGATGCGGTCGCGCAGGGTGTCCATCGGATTGGCGGAGGCGCTCATGGGACCGGTTCCTCAATCGCTTCGGGCTCGGGCGCGGCGGACGGCCGATCGCGCATATCCGCCTCGATCAGTTCCTCGACATAGCCGAACCGGGTGAAGTCGGTCATCCGGTCCAGATAGAGGATGCCGTTCAGGTGATCGACCTCGTGCTGCAGCACCCGGGCCCGCATGCCGGTCATCACGGTGTCCACCGGCTCGCCCCGAGGCGTCACGGCGGTCAGCCGCACCCGGGTCCAGCGCGGCACGTCCCCGCGCAGCCCGGGGATCGACAGGCAGCCCTCCATGCCGAGCGCCATCTCGTCGCCGACCGGCGTCAGCTCGGGATTGATCAGGGCGGTCAGCGGCAGCGGCCCGTCCTCCGGATCGTCGGTCTTGCGGGCGGCGGGGACCGAAACCAGGATCACCCGCTCGGACACGCCGATCTGGGGGGCGGCGAGACCGATGCCGCCGGCTTCCGCCAGACTGGCCTCCATGTCGCGGATCAGTCCCGCGATCTGCGGGGCGGTCGGGTCGGCCACCGGGGCCGCCACACGGCGCAGCACCGGGTCGCCTGCACGGACTATGGACTTCGCACTCATGATCAGGCATATAGCGCGCCCATCGGGGCCGGTCCAGACGGACGCGGCCCTGGAACGGCACGGCGTTTTGAGGTATACTTACCGTAAGTGCTGGCCGATTGATCCGGTAACGGGTCCGTCGTGCTGGCATTTATTTGTGCCGAGGCAACGAGGAAAGGAGTGCGAAACCCGTGCAAGTATCCGTTCGCGACAACAACGTCGATCAGGCCCTGCGCGCGCTGAAGAAGAAGATGCAGCGCGAAGGTGTCTTCCGCGAGATGAAGCTGCGCCGCAACTACGAGAAGCCGTCTGAGAAGAAGGCCCGTGAGCGCGCTGAAGCGGTGCGTCGCTATCGCAAGCTCATGCGCAAGCGCATGGAGCGTGAAGGCTACTAGTCTCCGGCCGGGCGGCCGTTAAGCGCCGCCCCACATGCCGACGCTGAGCCGCCCGGGACGGGCGGCTTTTTGCGTTTGTCCGACGGCTTCCGCCCCCTCCCCTGAGCCGTCGTCCCGACCTCGTTTCGGGATCCTGCCCCCACCGCCTGGCGCTTGATCCCGAAACGAGGTCGGGATGACGGACTTCAGGATGACGGACACAGAAGAGGCCCCGTTTCCTCCCCCGGCGATCTGCTCTACCCTCCGGCAAAACGCCCGGGAGGATGGCATGAGCGGACACGACCATCACCACGATCATGATCACCACCACGATCATGACCATGAGCACCCGCGCCTCAGCGAGCTGCAGCTCCGGGTCAAGGCGCTGGAATCGCTGCTGGTGGAGAAGGGGCTGGTCGACCCGGCCGCCCTCGACGTCTTCGTCGACACCTACGAGACCAAGGTCGGGCCGCGCAACGGCGCCCAGGTCGTCGCCAAGGCCTGGACCGACCCGGCCTTCAAGAAGACCCTGCTGGAGGATCCCTCCACCACCATCAAGTCCTTCGGCTTCGAGGGCCGCCAGGGCGAGCACATGGTGGTCGTGGAGAACACCGACACGGTCCACAACCTGGTCGTCTGCACCCTGTGCTCCTGCTATCCGTGGCCGGTGCTGGGCCTGCCCCCGGTCTGGTACAAGTCGGCCCCCTACCGGTCGCGGGCGGTCAACGATCCGCGCGGCGTGCTGGCCGATTTCGGCACCTCCCTGCCCGACGACGTGGAGATCCGGGTCTGGGATTCGACGGCCGAGATGCGCTACCTGGTCCTGCCCCGGCGCCCCGCCGGCACCGACGGCTTGAGCGAGGCGGAACTGGCCGACCTGGTCACCCGCAACTCGATGATCGGGGTCGAAACAGTCCAGTACCCCCGGCAGGAGGCGGCCCAATGAACGGCGCGCATGACATGGGCGGAATGCACGGCTTCGGTCCGGTGGAGGACGAGCCGGTCCATCCAATCTTCCACGGCGACTGGGAGAAGAAGGCTTTCGCCCTGACGCTCGCCTGCGGCGGTCTCGGCCAGTGGTCGATCGACGAGGCGCGCTACGCCCGTGAGCGCCAGCCCCCGGCGCAGTATCTCGACAACACCTACTACGAGCAGTGGCTGCACGGTGTGGAGACCATGCTGGTCGAGAAGGGTCTGGTCACCCCGGAGGAGCTGGAGAGCGGCAAGGCCGCCGGCCCGGGCACGGTGCCGGCCCTCCCCGCCGACCGGGTGTTCAAGGCGCTGCAGCAGGGCTCGCCCTATATCCGCGAGGTCCCGAACGCCCCGCTCTTCGCGGTCGGCGCCAGGGTGCGGGTGAAGACCTTCCATCCGACCGGCCATACCCGCGCGCCGCGCTACCTGCGCGGCCATGTGGGCACGGTGGTGATGCATCACGGCGCCCATGTCTTCGCCGATACCAGCGCCACCGGCGACCACAAGACCGCCCATCACCTGTACAACGTGTCCTTCGCGGCCGACGCGCTGTGGGGGCCGCAGAGCCAGGGCGGCGCCGTGCATGCCGACCTGTGGGAGCCCTACCTGGAACCCGCATGATGGCACGCATGGATCTGGACAGCCTGCCGCGCATCCCCGTCGACCATGACGGTCCGGTGTTCCGCGAACCCTGGGAGGCGCAGGCCTTCGCCATTGCGGTGAAGCTGCACGAGACCGGCCTCTACACCTGGAACGAATGGGCCGCCGCCCTCTCGGCCGAGATCAAAGCGGCGCAGGCGGACGGCGACCCGGATCTGGGCGACACCTACTATCGGCACTGGCTGACGGCGCTGGAAGGCCTCGTCCTGGCCAAGACCGACCTGACGGTGGAGCAACTTCTGAGACGCAAGAACGCCTGGGACCGGGCCGCCCAGCGTTCGCCGCACGGCGAGCCGATCCTGCTGCCCGAGGATGAAGAAGACTAAGCCGTCAGAACCTTGGTGGCGCCCCAGATCGGGCCGTGCTCGGCGCCCTGCACCAGGATGGCGATCCCGCCCTCCACCTGGGTCCAGGGCCTGGCCGGAACGCTGAGGGTACGGCCGGGACCGTGGAACTCGCCGATCTTGCGGATCGCGCGGACCACGTTGAAGTTCTCCAGACTCAAGCCGGTGTTCTCGCCGCGCCGGATCTCGGTCTTGTGATGGGCATCGTAGGCAACCGCCAGCACGTCGGCCGGACCGGGCATTCCGGTGTCTTGGATCTCGGCGCGCAACCCGTCGGCGGTGAGCGTCGCCCCGACCCGGACGACGGGCCGGTCCCCGTCCCCGGCCGCCAGCCGCTCCCGGATCACCGCGTCGACCGCCCGCGTGTCGGAGCCGACCGCATCGACCTCGCCGTCGATCACCATCTGCGGCGTATAGACCGTCCGGTTGCCCAGGGCGTGCTGATAGGCCCGCTGGCGCGTGGTGTAGGTCTTGTCGGCGAAGGGATCGGGCCAGCCGATGTAGTCCCAGTAGTCGATATGGTAGGCCAGCGCGATGACGTCGTCGCGGGTCGCCAGCCGGCCCAGATAGGCGTCGGCCGGCGGGCAGGAGCTGCAGCCCTGGCTGGTGAAGAGTTCCACGACCACGGGTCGCGGGGCGAGGCCCACGGCGGCGCCGGAGCGCGGCAGCGCCGAGGCGGCAAGGCCGGCCGCGGCGAGGGCGGAGAAGGACCGTCTGGTGATCATGACGGTAAGACTAGCCGCTACCGGTAGCTCACCGGAATTGAAGAGGCCGTGATCGGCGGCTTGCCGGACGCCTCGACGTCGATCGGCCGCATGATGTCCCAGACATACTCGTTGGCGTAGTACACGGCGATATCGGTCACGAACACGGTGCCGGCCAGCAGGGCCGCCGCCGGCGCCGTGGCGCCCAGGCCGTAGCCGAGCAGGAAGATCCGCCCGCTGTTCACCGATTGGAACAGCAGCGACTTCTTCAGCAGGGTGGTCTCGTCGGTATCCTCCAGGGACGGCCCCTCCTGCTGCCAGAGGTATTCGAAGCCGTAGTAAAGCCCCGCCGCGGTCGCCGCGTTGGTCACGACGAAGCCGCCCAGCACCAGCGGATGCCCCCCGATAAGGGCGTCGAACACCAGCAGGTCGGTCGCGTTGGCCACCGCCTGGAACGTCACCGTCTTGTACAGGGCCCGCTGCCACGGCGGCAGGTCGCCGCGCAGGTCCGGCAGCAGCGTCGACGGCCCGTCGGGTTCGGTGGCGGCCTGCGCCTGAACCACCGCCGGTTCCTCGCGCCACTGGGCGGCGGCCGGAGCGGCAGACAGCAGCATGACCGCGATCAGCGCGGCTCCGATCGTGGACAGCGGCAGCAGACGGATCATAGGGCGGCCCTCCGGGAAACGGCCCGACATGGCATGGTCATGGCGGCAGCGTATCATCTTGGCCGGTCCCGGCACACCTCTACGGGCAGGTCAGCGGGGCGGGCGGTCATTGTCGATCTGGAAGCCCGGCATCGCCTCTTCGATGGAGGGGAACCGGCCCATCGCCACCTCGGCGCGGCGCAGGCGGTTGTTCACCGCCAGGGACGCGTAGCCATGGACATAGCTCCACACCATCGTCTCCAGCACCGCGCGCGGCACCTCGGCCCCGTTGATGCGGGTGGCCAGCGGGGCGCAGACGCCGCGCAGGATCGCGTAGGACTCGTCGCCCGCCTCGCGCCGCTCCGGGTCGTAGGCATCGGCCCGCGGCAGCGAGAACATCAGGCGGAACAGGTCCACATTCTCCATGGCGAAGGCGAGATAGCCCTGCGCCGCGGCGACGAGCTGCGCGCGGGGATCGGCCTTCGCCAGGGCCATCCGGTCCCGCATGAAGCCGCTCAGCCGCCGATGCCCCTCCGCGCAGATCGCCGCGGTCAGCCGGTCCAGGTTCTGGAAGTGGTTCTTCGGCGCCGAGTGGGACACGCCGGCGCGCGCCGCGCAGCCGCGCAGGGTGAGGGCCGGAAGCCCGTCCTCCGACAGGATGTCCAGACCGGCCTGGACCAGGGCCTGCCGCAGATTGCCGTGATGATACGCCATGCCGCAGCCTATCGGCCGAATGTTTCCGCTGTCAATTTTGACGTTGACGCCGGCACGGCAAGGGAATATTGACGACGTAAATATCGCTTTAGGAGAGGCTTTCATGGGTAAGACTTGGAAGGCGTCGATTTATTTCGCGCCGGTTGCGATCGCCTTGGCCCTCGCTCCGTCGTCGGTCCGGGCGGAGGACAAACCCGAGGACTCCAAACAGGCTGCCGCGCCGGAATCTCCCTGGCGGGTCACCCTCGGCGCGGGCGCGATCTACCATCCGGACTATCTGGGCTCCGACGAGTACGAGATCCAGCCCTTCCCCGTGGTCAAGGTCGAGTACGACAACCTGTATGTGGAGACCGACGGGCTGGGGGTGAAGGCCAACGTCCTGCCGCACGGCCTGTTCGAGTTCGGCCCGATCGTCAAATACGGCGAAGGCCGCGACGACGTGGAGGACGACGTGGTCGACCGCCTGCCGGAGATCGACGACGAGATCTGGCTCGGCCTGTTCGCCGGCTATACCGAGAAGGGCATCTTCGGCGAGCACGACTCCCTCGGTTTCGAGATCGAGGCGATGTGGTCGGCGAGCGACGACAACGGCTCGACCGCGACCCTGGGCGTGACCTACGGGCTGCAGGCGACCCGGCGGCTCCAGCTCTCCATCGGCACCTCGGCCACCTACGCCGACAGCGACTACGCCAGCACCTACTACTCGATCGACGCCGCCGGCGCCTCGGCCAGCGGCCTGTCGCAGTTCTCCGCCGGCGACGGCCTGCGCGATGTCGGCCTGAAGGTCTCGGCCCGCTACGCCGTCACCCGGGCGATCGGCATCGGCGCCATGGCCGGCGTGTCCCGGCTGATGGATGATTTCGCCGACAGCCCGATCGTCGACGAGCGGGGCAGCGCCACCCAGGCGTTCGGCGGGATGTTCCTGACCTATACGTTCTGACCGCGGCCCCAGCCGCAAACGAGAACGGGCGCTCCTCGCGGAGCGCCCGTTTCCGTTCGGGGATCGCGGCAGACCACGATCGGATGGAGCCATCCGATCGTACGCCCTCCGGCCCGCTTACGCGGCCTGGCTCAGCGTCCGCAGCACGTAGTGCAAGATGCCGCCGTGGTTGTAGTACTCGACCTCGTTGGCGGTATCGATCCGGCAGAGCAGCTCGACCGTCTTGGTCGTGCCGTCCGTGTAGGTGATCGTCATCGGCACCGGCATCCGCGGGGTGATCCCGTCGGCGATCCCGGTGATGTCGAAGGTCTCGTCGCCGGTCAGGCCGAGCGACTTGCGGTCGGTGCCTTCCGGGAACTGCAGCGGCAGAACGCCCATGCCGACCAGGTTCGAGCGGTGGATACGCTCGAAGCTCTCGACGATGACCGCCTTCACGCCCAGCAGACGGGTGCCCTTGGCCGCCCAGTCGCGGGACGAGCCTGTGCCGTACTCCTTGCCGCCGATCACCACCAGCGGAGTGCCGGCCTCGGCGTACTTCATGGCGGCGTCGTAGATCGGCATCTGCTTGCCGGTGGTCACCAGCTTGGTCATGCCGCCGGACACGCCCGGGGTCATCTCGTTCTGCAGACGGATGTTGGCGAAGGTGCCGCGCATCATGACATCATGGTTGCCGCGGCGGGCACCGTAGGAGTTGAAGTCCATCGGGCGGATCTGACGCTCGAGCAGGTATTCGCCGCCCGGGCTGTCCTTCTTGATCGAACCGGCCGGGGAGATGTGGTCGGTGGTGATCGAGTCGCCGAGCATCGCCAGGGCGCGTGCGCCGTTGATGTCGGAGATCGCCCCCGGCTCTTTCGACATGCCGACGAAGTAGGGCGGGTTCTGCACGTAGGTCGACCCGTCGTCCCAGTCGTAGGTCAGGCCGCCGGAGACGGAGACGTTCTGCCACTCCTTGCCGCCGTGGAACACGTTGGCATAGCGCGAACGGTACATCTCCGGGGTGAGCTTCGCCTGGATGGTCGTGGCGATCTCGTGGTTCGACGGCCAGATGTCGCGCAGGTAGACCGGGTTGCCGTCCTTGTCGTCGCCGAGCGGATCGTTGTTCAGATCGACGAACAGCGAGCCGGCGAGGGCATAGGCGACCACCAGCGGCGGCGAGGCCAGGTAGTTGGCCTTCACATGCGGGTTCACGCGGCCTTCGAAGTTACGGTTGCCCGACAGCACCGAGCAGACCGCCAGATCGCCGGCTTCCACCGCCGCGGCGATCGGATCGCTGAGCGGACCGGAGTTGCCGATGCAGGTGGTGCAGCCGTAGCCGACCAGGTTGAAGCCCAGCTTGTCGAGCGGATCCTGCAGGCCGGCATTCTCCAGGTAGTCGGTGACCACCTGGGAGCCCGGCGCCAGCGAGGTCTTCACCCACGGCTTCACCGTCAGGCCCTTCTCGACCGCCTTCTGGGCGACCAGACCGGCGGCGATCAGCACGCTCGGGTTCGAGGTGTTGGTGCAGCTCGTGATCGCGGCGATCACCACGTCGCCGTCGCTCAGCTCGTAGTTCGCGCCCTCGACCGGGGCCGACCGCTTGGTGCCGGTGCCGTCGCCCAGCGTCGACTTCAGGGCCGACTGGAAGTTGCCGGCGGCCTCGGTCAGCAGCACCCGGTCCTGCGGGCGCTTCGGGCCGGCCATGGACGGCACGACGGTCGACATGTCGAGGGACAGCGTGTCGGTGAACTCCGGATCGGCACTGTCGTTCTCGCGCCACATGCCCTGGGCCTTGGCATAGGCCTCGACCAGCTTCACCCGGTCCTCGTCGCGGCCGGTGAAGCGCAGGTAGTTCAGGGTCTCGGCGTCGATCGGGAAGAAGCCGCAGGTGGCGCCGTATTCCGGCGCCATGTTGGCGATGGTCGCCCGGTCGGCCAGCGGCAGGTCGGCCAGACCCGGGCCGTAGAACTCGACGAACTTGCCGACCACGCCCTTGGCGCGGAGCATCTGGGTGACGGTCAGCACCAGGTCGGTAGCGGTCGCCCCCTCCGGCATCTTGCCGGTCAGCTTAAAGCCGATGACTTCCGGCACCAGCATGGAGATCGGCTGGCCGAGCATGGAAGACTCGGCCTCGATGCCGCCCACGCCCCAGCCGAGCACGGCCATGCCGTTGACCATGGTGGTGTGGCTGTCGGTGCCGACCAGGGTGTCCGGATAGGCGATGGTCTCGCCGTTCTCGTCCTTGGTCCACACGGTCTGCGCCAGGTATTCCAGGTTCACCTGGTGGCAGATGCCGGTGCCCGGCGGCACGACGCGGAAGTTGGAGAACGCCTCCTGGCCCCACTTCAGGAACTCGTAGCGCTCCTTGTTGCGCTCGAACTCCAGCTCGACGTTCTTCTTGAAGCTCTCGGGATTGCCGAAATCGTCCACCATCACCGAGTGGTCGATGACCAGGTCGACCGGGGAGAGCGGGTTGATCTTGGTGGCGTCGCCGCCGAGCCCTTCCATCGCGTCGCGCATGGCGGCGAGGTCGACCACGGCCGGAACGCCGGTGAAGTCCTGCATCAGCACGCGGGCCGGGCGGTACGCGATCTCACGGGCGGACTTGCGGGTCTTCGCCCAGTCGGCCATGGCCGAGATGTCCTCGCCGGTGACGGTGACACCGTCCTCGTAGCGCAGCAGGTTCTCCAGCAGAACCTTCAGCGAATACGGCAGGCGCGCGACGTCCGGATGCGCGGCCTCGAGCTTGGCGAGATCGTAATAGGTGTAGGTCTTTCCGGCGACATCGAGGGTCGCCTTGGTCTTGAAGCTGTCCAGGCCTGCGGTCATTGTATCCTCTCTCCTCGAATCTATGGCAGCAGCCAATGGCGGCGAAGTCTCGCGACTGAAGAAGTCTCTCGACTGCGCGGCCGTCCGAGGTGCGCCTCGGCCCGGTCGGCTAGATGCGGGCATGAGCCCGTCTTTGTTTGGCGCCGTTATATCGCCGCCTTCGGCCGACGCAAAGGGATTCAAGTGTCGCGCGGCATCCGATCCCCGCCACAGGCGGTACGGATCGGGGATTGCCTGCGCGGCGCGACGCACCCATTCTCCGCGCCATGGAGACGATCTGGGGGAATGTGGTGTCGATCGATGGCCGCGGCGTGCTGCTGCGCGGGCCGTCGGGCATTGGCAAATCGGATCTCGCCCTGCGGCTGATCGACGGCGGCGCCTCGCTGGTGGCCGACGACCGGGTCGAGATCGTGCGCGAGGGCGACAGCCTGATCGCCCGGGCGCCGGAGTCCCTGTCCGGCCGGATGGAGGTCCGCGGCATCGGCATCGTTTCGGTCCCGGCGGTTCAGCGGGTGTCCCTGGTGCTCGTGATCGACCTGGTGCCGCCGGAACAGGTGCCGCGCATGCCCGATCCCGGGCGCTGGACCCATCTCGGGGTCTCCATGCCGGTGATCTCGCTGCACGCCCTGGAGGCCTCCGCCGCCGCCAAGGTCCGCATGGCCGTCCGTCAGGTGAGCACCCCATGACCGATCCGCTCTCCGGCCCGCCTTCGGCGCCGCCTCCTGCCCCGCCTCCTGCCCCGCCTCCTGCCCCGCTGTCCGTC
This sequence comes from Candidatus Endolissoclinum sp., assembly GCA_965228445.1. Classification (GTDB taxonomy): domain Bacteria; phylum Pseudomonadota; class Alphaproteobacteria; order Thalassobaculales; family Thalassobaculaceae; genus Thalassobaculum. The sequence goes on from OZ245813.1 coordinate 2,934,397, forward strand.
ATCCTCGTCACCGGGCTGAGCGGGGCCGGCCGCACCTCGACCCTGAAGGTGCTGGAGGATCTCGGCTACGAGGCGGTCGACAACCTGCCGCTCGGCCTCACGCCGGCCCTGCTGGCGCCGCGCGACGCCGCCGGACGGATCGCGGTGGGTGTGGATCCGCGCACCCGCGGCTTCACCACCGAAGCGCTGGCCGACGCGATCGCGCAGCTTGAGGCGCGCGACGACGTGGATCTGCGGGTGGTGTTCCTGGACTGCGACGACGACGTCCTGATCCGCCGCTTCACCGAGACCCGGCGGCGCCATCCCCTGGCGACCGACCGGCCGATCGCCGACGGCATCGCCATCGAGCGCCGCATGCTGGAGCCGGTGCGCGAGCTGGCGACGGCGGTGATCGACACCAGCTCCTCCAACTTGGCCGAGTTCCGCGCGAACCTGATCTCGTCGCTGTCGCTGGACGTGACCCGGTCGATGACCGTCACCGTGGTCTCCTTCGCCTTCCGCAGCGGGCTGCCGCGCGAGGCCGATCTGGTGTTCGACGTGCGGTTCCTCGCCAATCCGCACTACGTGCCGGACCTGCGTCCGCGCGACGGCCGCGACCCGGAGGTCGGCGCCTTCGTCGCCGGCGATCCCGGCTTCGCTCCGTTCTTCCAGTCCCTCACCGGTCTGATCGGCCCCCTGCTGCCGCGCTACGAACGCGAGGGAAAGAGCTACCTGACCGTGGCCATCGGCTGCACCGGCGGCAAGCACCGCTCCGTCCATGTGGCCGAGCGGCTGGCCGAGTGGTTGAAGAGCGCCGGGACTCCTGTCACCCTCCGCCATCGCGATTTGCCTCGCGACGCGGGCGGCGCCCCGGCAATGTGACCAAAACAGCACGGATGAGATCGTGATCGGCATTGTTCTGGTGACCCACGGGCGCCTCGCGGACGAACTCAAGGCGGTGATGGAACACGTGGTCGGCCCGCAGAGCGGCATGGCGACCGTCTGCATCGGCCCGGAAGACGACATGGAACAGCGGCGCGGCGAGATCATGGACCGGGCCAAGGAGATGGACGGCGGCGACGGCGTCATCGTCCTGACCGACATGTTCGGCGGCACGCCGTCCAACCTGGCGATCTCGATCATCGACCGCCCCGGGGTGGAGGTGATCGCAGGCGTGAACCTGCCGATGCTGATCAAGCTGGCGAGCGTGCGGACGACCGCGTCGCTGGCCGAGGCGAGCGTCGCCGCGCGGGACGCCGGGCGGAAGTACATCTCGATCGCTTCCGAAGTGCTGGGGGCGACCGGGTCTTGACCGGACAGGCGATGGCGAGCGAGCAACGCAGGCTGCTGATCACGAACAAGCGCGGACTGCACGCCCGCGCCGCAGCCAAATTCGTGAAGTGCGCCGGCGACTTCGAGGCCGATATCGAGGTGGAGAAGGACGGACAATCGGTATCCGGGCGATCCATAATGGGTCTGATGATGCTGGCGGCCGCGCCGGGCTGCTCGATCCTGGTACGCGCGACGGGCTCGGATGCGGAGAAGGCGATGAACGCCATCGCCCATCTGGTGGAGTCCAAGTTCGATGAAGACCACTGAGCGAAGGGCACGGGCGCGCCAGGACAAGGGGGGCAAGCGCGGACTGCTGGAGGGGATCGGGGTCTCCGCCGGGATCGCCATCGGCCCGGCCCATGTGCTCGAAGCCGGCGCGGTCCAGGTCCCGGAATACCAGCTCGCCTCCAGCCAGCTCGACGCCGAGGTCGGGCGGTTCGACGCCGCCCTCGCCCGCGCCGACAAGCAGGTCCGCAAGCTGCGCCGCAAGGCCGAGGCGCTGCCGGCCGGGGTGCTCGACGAACTGGGCCCCCTGCTGGAGGCCCATGCGGCCATGCTCGGCTCCTCGCGCCTCGCCGGCGGGGTCACCACCACGATCCGCGAGCGTCGCATCAACGCCGAGGCGGCCGTGCAGGCGGTCGTCGGCGACATGGTCCGCAGCCTGTCGGCGGTGAACGACGCCTATCTCGCCGCCCGCGCCCAGGACGTGCGCGAGGTCGGCGACCGCATCCTGCGCCAGCTCACCGAGACGCCCTACCACGCCTTCGCCCATGTGCCGGAAGGCGCGATCATCATCGCCGAGGAGCTGAGCCCGGCCGACACCGCCCTGCTCGACCCGGCGAAGATCGGCGGCTTCGTCGCGGCCCTCGGGGGCACCGACAGCCACACCGCCATCATGGCCCGCTCCATGGGCCTGCCCGCGGTGCTGGGAGCGACGGCCGCGCCCAAGGCGATCCGGTCGGGCGAGACCATCATCGTCGACGGCGATACCGGCCGCATCGTGCTGGATCCGGACGAGGAGTCCCTGGCCGAATACCGGCGCCGGGCGGCCGCCCGGGAGCGGCTGGAGCGGGAGCTGACCCGGCTGCGCTCGCTGCCGGCGATCACCCAGGACGGGGTGACGATCTCGCTGCTCGCCAACCTGGAACTGCCGCGCGACCTCGAGGTCGCCACCGACCGCGGCGCCGAGGGCGTGGGCCTGTTCCGCACCGAGTTCATGTTCATGAACCGCGACGTGCTGCCCGACGAGGACGAGCAGTACGCCGCCCTGCGCCAGGTGGTGGAGGGAATGGACGGCAAGCCGGTCACCGTGCGCACCCTCGATGTCGGCGGCGAGAAGCTGGCGACGGCGCTGGGCGACCGCATCGCCGACAGCGCCAACCCGGCGCTGGGTCTGCGCGCGATCCGGCTGTCCCTGCGCGAGCCGAAGCTGCTGGAGACCCAGCTCTCCGCCATCCTGCGCGCCGGCGCCCATGGGCCGGTGCGAATCCTGCTGCCGATGATCTCCTCCACCGCCCAGGTCCGGGCGGTGCGGGCGATCCTGACCAAGGTCGTGCGGCGGCTGAAGCGCCGCAAGGTGACGATCGCCGATCCGGTCCCGCCGCTCGGCGCGATGATCGAGGTGCCGGCCGCCGCCCTCTCCGCCGATGCCCTGGCCATGGAATGCGATTTCCTGGCGCTGGGGACCAACGACCTGACCATGTACACGCTGGCGATCGACCGTGGCGACGAGCAGGTGGCGGATCTCTACAACCCGCTGCACCCGGCGGTGCTCAAGCTGATCCAGTTCACCGTCGACGCCGCCAACCGGCGCGGCCTGCCGGTCAGCATCTGCGGCGAGATCGCCGGCGACCCGCGCTACGCCCCGCTGCTGGTCGGGCTCGGGGTGAAGGAGCTGTCCATGTCCGCCACCGCGCTGCCCCGGGTGAAGCAGCGCATCCGCCGGCTGTCCTTCGCGCCGGCGACCCAGCGTGCCCGGGTGATCATGGACCAGCTCGACGAAGGCCGGATCGCCGTGCTGCTCGACGATTTCAACGACGGACTCTAGCCGCGCTCACCCGCGGACCCGGGCGAACAGCGCCCCCAACTCGCCGTCGGGGATCTGGCCCGCGGCGAAGCCGATCGTCCCCCGATCCCGCAGTTCCTCCGCCGAACGGCGCAGGAAGCCGAGACAGGCCCGGGCGATGGAGCCGCCGAGACTGATGCGCCGGACCCCGGCATCCAGCAGCTCCGCCGTGCCCATCGCCGCGCTGCCGAGCCCCGTCACCACATTGATTGGACCGTCGATCTCGCGGACCAGGGTGGCCACCGTCGCCAGATCCGCCACGCCCGGCACGTAGAGGCAGTCGGCACCGGCCTCCCGGAACAGGTTGGCCCGGCGGATCGACCGGGCCAGGGCATCCGGCGCGCCGACCAGGAACCCGTCGGTGCGGGCGGTGAGCACGAACCGCCCCTCCGCCGCCGCCACGGCCGCCCGGATCCGCTCCACCGCCAGCGCCTCGTCATACAGGCCGCCGCCTTCCGGATCCCGGTCCTCGATGTTCCCGCCGGCGAGCCCGGCCTGCATCGCCAGGCGGAGGGTGTCGGCCACCATGTCGGGCGCATCGCCGTAGCCGGCCTCCAGGTCGCCGTTGACCGGGACGTCCACCGCGTCGGCGATCTGCCGGATGCGGTCGATCATCACCTCGCGCGCGATCCGCAGATCGGGCCGGCCCGCCCGGTAATCCGGATAGCCGAGCGAGAAGGCGATGCCGGCACTGGTGGTCGCGATCGCCTGGAACCCGACCTCGGCGAGCAGAATCGCGCTGCCGGCATCCCAGGCGTTGGGCATGACGAAGCCCCGCTCGGCCCGGTGCAGGGCGGCGAAGCGGTCGGCGGCGGTCTTACGGTCGGTCATGGCTGGCTCCCGAGTGGCGATATCGGGACGCTACACAGCGGAGGCACATTCGGATAATTTCTAGTTCTTCTAACTACCATAAGCTTTCTGCATGGATGCCGAAGCGCTCAAAACCTTCCTGGAGGTGCATCGCACGGGCGGCTTCTCGGCCGCGGCCCGCACCCTCCACCGCACCCAGCCGGCGATCTCCCGGCGGCTGGCGATGCTGGAAGCCGATCTCGGCCTGCCCCTGTTCGAGCGCATGGCCGGCGGCATCGCCCTGAGCCAGGCGGGGCGCGTCCTGCTGCCCCATGCCGAGCGGGTGCTGGCCGCGATCCAGGACGCGGACGCCGCGGTGCGGGCCTTGGGCCGCGAGGCCGCCGGACCGGTCTCCCTGGCGGTGGTCGGCACGCTTGCCGGGCTGCCCCTGAGCCGGGTGCTGAAACGTTTCGCCGCCGAGCATCCCGGCGTCGACCTGCGCCTGGCGACGGCGCGCAGCGCGGAGGTGAGCGAGATGGTCCGGCTCGGCGAGGTCCTGTTCGGCCTGCGCTATGACCGGCCGGCCTCCGCCGACCTGGACCATGTCCTGCTGGGCAGCGAGCCGTTGCGGATCGTCTGCGCGCCCGAACATCCGCTGGCCGGACGCCGGATCGCCGCGCTGCGGGAGCTGCGCGACCAGCCCTGGCTCGCCTTCCCCCAGATCCCCGTCCCCCAGATCCCCGGCCCCGAGATCCCTGGCCATAGCGAGATCGCCGCCTCGCATATTTTCGGCCTGTTCCTGTCGCGCGGCCTGGGCGAGGTGTCCTGGACGCCGGTGGACAGTCTCACCGCCCAGAAGCGCCTGGCCGAGGCCGGGTTCGGGCTGGCGCTGATGACCGACGGCGCGATCGAGGAGGAGATCGCCGCCGGCAGTCTGGCGACCATCGCGGCGGCGGATCTCGACGCCGGGCTGCCGGTCTGCCTGATCAGCCGCAGAGGCGGCTTCGTCAGCGCCGCCGGCGAGGCGCTCCGGACCCTGCTGACCACCAGCCTCGCGCTGAGCCCCGCGGAATGATCCCGCCTCTTCGGCACGGGCATCCGTCGTGCTAAAGGGTCGGGATCGCTGATCCGGACGCCCTGCCATGACCTTTTCCGTCAATCCCGACGTCACCTCCGTCGTCGAGCCGCCGATCGCCGAAGCCCGAGCCTGGGTCGACGGCCGCCCGCCGGTCCCCGGCAAGCCGCTGCTCGACTGCTGCCAGGCGGTGCCGAGCTATCCGCCGGACGAGAGCCTGCGTGCCCATCTGGCCGAGCGGGCGAAGACCTTCGAGGCGGCGCAGTACGCCCCGATCACCGGCACCCCGGCGCTGAAATCGTCCCTGGCGGAACACATGAGCGGGTTCTACGGCGGCAGCGTTGACCCGGCGAACGTCCAGATCACCGCGGGCTGCAACCAGGCGTACTGTCTGGCGATCATGGCGCTTGCCCGGCGCGGCGACGAGGTGATCCTGCCGCTGCCCTACTACTTTAACCATCAGATGTGGCTCGACGCCCTGGGCGTGTCGGGCGTGCACCTGCCGTTCCGCGCCGACCGCGGCGGCGTGCCCGACCCGGAGGAGGCCGCGTCCCTGATCACCGAGCGCACCCGCGCCCTGGTGCTGGTCAGCCCGAACAACCCGACCGGCGCCGTCGTGCCGCCCGAGGTGATCGCCCGGTTCCGCGACCTCTGCGCCGAGCGCGGCATCGCCCTGGTGCTGGACGAGACCTACAAGGACTTCCTCGACCCGTCCGAGCCGCGCCACACCCTGTTCAGCGATCCGGCCTGGGGCGACACGGTGGTGCAGCTCTACAGCTTCTCCAAGGTGTTCAGCCTGACCGGCTACCGGGTCGGCTCGATCATCGCCGGGACCCGCTTCATCGAGCAGGTGGCCAAGCTGATGGACACCATGTCGATCTGCGCCGCCCGCATCGGCCAGGACGGCGCGCTCTACGCCCTGCAGCACCTGTGGGACTGGGCCGCCGGCAAGCGGGAGATGATGGCCGGCCGGCGCCAGGCGCTGCTGGACGTGTTCAGCTCCGGCAATCTGGCCTTCGACCTGGTCTCCACCGGTGCGTATTTCGCCTATGTCCGCCATCCCTTCGACGGCGAAACGGCCCATGCGGTCGCCAAGCGGCTGGCCCAGGAACACGGCGTGCTGGCCCTGCCCGGCACGGTGTTCGGCCCCGGCCAGGACCCGTATCTGCGCCTCGCCTTCGCCAACCTGGAAGCCGAGCGCATGGGCGAGCTGGGCGACCGGCTGCGGGGGGCGGTCTAGAGCAAATCACGATCGGATGGGTCCATCTGATCGCGTGAATTTGCTCTATCCTGAATAAGGCAGAGGACGACTCGCGGGTCTGATCGATTCGGTCTGCCCCGATCGTTCTCAAGGCGCCCACTCACAGCTCAGGCCGCCTCGCCGGCCGCCCGGAAACCATAAAACTTTAGATTTTCAATCAGTCGATTCACCCTCGGAAAGGTTGACATCGGAGCGCATACCTGTTGCCATTTTCCCCAAACGGGAGGGTGGCGTAATATGAAAAACAAACTAAGGTTGTTCGTCACTGTCGCCGCCGCGATCCTCGCCATCGCCGCCGGCCCGTCGCAGCCGGCCGCCGATCCGGCGCCGCTGTCCGCCCTGCCCAGTTCGATGCCGCTTCAGGACTACGAACTCGAGGTTCTCTATCCCTGGCTCGTCGACCGCGACTACGCCGGGCTGACGGGCTGGAAGGTCGACACCCGGATCCGCGACACCGGACCGTTCATCCGTGGCGACTATTACGGCACCCACCCGGCCGTGCGGATCCACTACTCCCCGGAAGCGATCGCCTGGATCGAGGGCGGGCGCGAGGGGCCGGTGCCCCAGGGCGCCATCCTGATCAAGGAGATGTTCAACCCGCCGGCGGCCCTGTACGGCACCCTCGCCGAGACGCCGTACCTGCAGGCGAATCCGGAGATCCACGACGCGCTTCTGGCGGATCTGCTGGTCGGCTGGACGGTCATGATCCAGGACCGGGACGGCAGGTCCAAGGATGGCTGGTTCTGGTCCGGGCCGTTCAAGGGCTCGTCCTTCGACACGCCGGGCGGGGCGTCGAACGTGGATAACGGCGAGATGGTGCCGGTCTCCGGCTTCGGAGTCGGCACCTGCATCCGCTGCCATGCCTCCGCCGCCACCGGCAACACCTTCGCCTCGGACAACAATTTCGATCCGGGCAAGATCCCGCTGCAGTTCAAGGTCGACAATTCCTGGCGCTCGAAGGAGTACCTGACCAAGCACGCCACGGTCGGCGCCGTGGAGGACGGCGGTGCCTCGAAGACCGTCTGGGAGATCATCGACACCCATCTGGCCGACGCCCCGGAAGCCGAGCGCAGAGCCCTGTTCGCCAAGCTCGACCTGCCGCCGCAGCAGCGTCCGTTCTTCACCCCGGAACCGGCGGGCCGGGGCGCGATCGGGAACGAGCACGCGCCCGACCCGGCGCGGCTTCTGGGCGCGCCGCACGACAAGCCCCTGCCGGAACCCAACAAGGACTTCCTGGCGGCCTTCCGCGACCTGTCGCTGTTGAAACCCGATCCGGGCGCCACCGAGGTGCGGGGCTTCTCGTTCCCGTCGGAATACGCCGACAACGTCTATCCGAGCACCGATCCGCAGCACTACATCACCTCGTCCAACTGCATGGGATGCCATGGCGGGCTGGGCGGGGCGCCGTCGGGCGTGTCGATGTTCGCGTCGACCGGCCAGGCCTATGGCGACGGCTACAACCTCTCGCCCTACGGCGAGTGGCGCTGGTCGCCGATGGGGCTCGCCGGCCGCGACCCGATCTTCCACGCCCAGCTCGAGAGCGAGATGATCATCCTGCTGGAGGAGAACGGCGCGCTGGAGAGCGGCAAGCCGGGGCCCGAGCCGGTTCAGCAGACCCAGCAGGCGCTGGTGGACACCTGTCTGCGCTGCCATGGCGCCATGGGGCTGCGACAGATGGGGCTGGACGAGAATGCCAAACGCATCGCCGAGGGCAAGCAGAGCCTGCCCCATGGCGGCATCCTCGATCCGAATTTCAATCCGGAGATCTTCTACCTGACCGAACCGCTCACCAAGGCGCAGCGGGAGAACCCGCCCTTCACGCCGATCCCGGATCAGCCGATCCCGCCCACCGCATTCCATCCGATCGAGGACGCCGAATACGGCGAGCTGGCGCGCGAAGGCATCAGCTGCACGGTCTGCCACCACATCACCGCCGCCTCCAAGGAACAGGTGTCGACCTGGACCGAGAAGGTCGAGAAGGAGACCCCCGCCTGGCTCGGCAGCCGGACCGACAACCTGTGGTCCGACGCCTTCCTGTACTTCACGGCCAACAACAACACCGGCCTGTACGAACGCTCCGAGGCGGACGAGCTGCTGGGCCCGCTGGCCGACATCGTGCCGAAACCGATGATCCACGCCATGGGCATCACGCCGAAGGTCGCGCCGCCGATGACCGACGGCAAGCCGCCCTTCACCAAGGATTCGGCGATGTGCGGCACCTGCCACACCATCAACCTGCCGAATATCGGCGCGACGGTGGACGAATACCCGATCCTGACCGCGCTGGAGCCCAACACCCACTTCCAGAGCATCCCCCACAGCATCGAGCAGGCGACCTACCTGGAATGGGTGAACTCCAAGTTCGGGCCGGGCAAGTTCAACCAGCAGGGTCCGGACTTCGCGAGCTGCCAGGACTGTCACATGCCGAACCGGTTCGTGACGGTGGATGGCGACGACCGGCTGACCGATCCGATCGACCCGCTGGTGAGTCAGATCGCGACGATCCAGGATTCCGACTACGCCGCGGCCGACCATCAGCTGCCGGCCGAGGAGATCAGCGTGCCGCACCGCGCCGACTACAGCCGCCACGAACTGGTCGGCCTGAACGGCTTCATGGTGGAGATGGTCAAGCAGTTCCCGGCGGTGCTGGGGGTCGACAGCTCCGACTACGAGACCGGGGCGGAGACCGGCGCCGATCTGGCGATCAACGCAATGGCCGCCTCGATCCGCGAGGGCCGGGTCGGGACGGTCGAGGTGACGTCCGCGGTCACCGATCCGGCCGGCGACCTAGTGGTCGACGTGACGGTGGCCAACACCACCGGGCACCGCCTGCCGAGCGGCGTCGCCTTCCGCCGGGCCTGGGTGTCGCTCGAGGTCCGCGGCGAGGACGGGGCGCTGCTCTGGGCGTCCGGCCGGCCGAACCGGGGCGGGCTGATCACCGACACCAAGGGCGCCGTGCTCGACACCGAACTGCTGCGCGGCACCGCCTATCAGCCGCATTACCAGGAGATCACCGAGGACGACCAGGTGCAGATCTACGAGGAGCTGGTGCAGAACGCCCAGGGCGCCTTCACCACCTCCTTCGTCCACCGGGTGACGCACATCAAGGACAACCGCCTGATGCCGGCCGGCTGGGTGACGGCGGCCGAGTTCGCCGGCAAGAGCGAAGGCTCCGACATCGCCGACCAGGGCGACCTGCTCTACGAGTTCATGCAGGCGACCGAGCCCAACGGGACCGGCGACGACCCGGATTTCTCCGCCAGCCCGAACGGCGGAACCGACCGCCTGCGCTACCGCATCGCCTCCGGGAAACTCGGCGGCAGGAAAGCGGCGTCGGTGACCGCCCGGTTCTATTACCAGTCGTTCCAACCGTCCTGGTTCTACCAGCGCTTCGAACTCGCCAACAAAGCCAAGCAGAAGGGCTACAACACGCCCGAAACCGACCGGCTGTTCTATCTGGCCTCGCATCTGAACCTGGACGGCACGATCATGGACGGCTGGCGGATCGAGGTCGATGTGGACGAGAAGCCGCTGGCGGTGCGCTAGGAGACGGAATGGGCATATCGGTGGCGCCGGCCGCGCCGGAAGACCTGGACGCTGCGGTGGCGGTCATCCACCGCGCCTTCGCCACCCTGGCCGGCCGGATCGACCCGCCCTCGGCGGCGCTGAGGGAGACGCCGGAGAGCCTCGCCGCCCGGTTCGACCGGGGCGGTGCGGTGTTCGTCGCCCGTCTGGATGGAGAGATCGCCGGTGCGGTCTGCGCCGACCCCAAGCCGGACGGCTCGATTTATCTCGACCGGCTCGCGGTGGATCCGGAGCTGACGGGCCGTGGCATCGCCCGCACCCTTGTGGAAGCCGTTGAAGACTTCGCCCGGCAGCAAGGCCGAGACCGGATGACCCTCGGCGTCCGTCTGGTGCTGACCGACAACATCGCCCTGTTCCACCACCTCGGCTATGTCGAAACCGGCCGCAAGGCGCATCCAGGCTTCAGCGAACCGACCTCGATGGAGCTGGCGAAACCGCTTGCCGCGGAGGAGCGGGCCCGCCCCTAGCGGAGGACGGGCCCGATCGACTTTTCATTGCCGCAACAGGCGCTCTCCGGTCGGCTTCAGCGGCATGTTCGCGAAGACGTCATGATCCCAGAACGCGCAATTGGCATCTGCATAGAGGGCCTGCATCGCCGCGGTGTCGCCGTCGGTGATCGTCAACACGCTGGCAGCCGCCGTATCCTGCACATACTGCGTCCAGGCGGGAAACGCTGTCTGCGGCCCACCGACCTGCGCACGGGTCGGATCTCCCGACTTGGCGAAGTTCGACCAGGCGGTGGTCATCTGCTCCTGCAGGCCAGACATCTCTGCCGTGATCGCCGACGAGTCAAGATAGGTCTTCACTGCCCCCGGATGCGTCGAGGTGAAAGTTCCAAAGACCGACGGGATCTCCATTGTGTGACAGATGAAATTGTTGGAATTGTCCGCGTTGCACGCCGGCAGATCGGCGCCCATGACCTGATAGGGCTGCGGCGCAGTCGGCGCGAAATGATAGGCGTATACCGAGGGATGATCCTGCGGCGTCACGACCATGCGGGCGGAGTGGAAGTTGCCGCACCGGAAAGCGAAATCGTTGATCACCGCTGAAATCGCGCTCCCGGCTTTCGTGAGTGGCGACTCCGGGAAGACATGACCGGTCGCATAGGGACCCTTGTTGTCACTCCCCGGGGGATAGTCCCGAACTTCTTGAGAGACCGTCGAGCCCATGATCCTGTTCAGAAAGATCGGATAAGTGTCGGCATCCAGAGCGACACTGGCCTCCTTCTGAATCGCGTTGGCGAACAGCGCCCCTTCCTGATCGTTGAAGCCGAAGATATACGGCTTGCCCGGCGCAAGCGTCGCGCCCTCCACGCCCAGAGGCTGTTGGGTCACGAAGGCGCCGTCGATCACCGGAGACCAGGGCAGCGCACCGGGGATCAGCATCGCGGCGAGCAGGGCCTTGAGTTCCAAGACACCGAAGGCCACCTGCGCCGTTGCCACCTGATCCGCGGTCGCCGCGTTGAGAAGCTGGTACTCGGCGTCGGTGAAGGAGCGGGATGCATTATCGTTACATCCCTTTAATTCGTCGACGTCGGTGCCGACAGTCTCGGAGAGGTTCTTGAATGGATCGATAGAGCCGTCGATCACCTGCAGCAGGCACTGGAAGAACAGATTTGCCTCAAGATCGGCGTCGGCCGGCGTCTTGTAGTAATAGCCCATGGGGTTGCTTTCCATGATGGCCTGGTCAAACAACGGCACGCTGCCGGCGATCCCGCCCATCAGATGCATTCCGACCGACATCGCCCCGGCGCTTTCGCCGAACAGGGTGATTGGGCCGGTATGGGGATCGGCAGTCGGTTCGGTGGTGAACTGCGCGATATTGTTCTTGACCCATTCCATCGCGAGCTGCTGATCCCGCAGCCCGAGATTGGCCGGCACCGGCATCTTCGGGTCGGTCGACGCGAGGAACCCGGGAGCGCCCAGCCGATAGTTGAGGCTGACCACGATGACACCCGTCTTAGCAAGCGTGGTGCCGTTATAGGTCCCAGAGTAGGCATCGCTCTTGAACGACACGTAATGTCCCTCGAGCGTCGGGTTGGTGAGGTCGAACGAGTTGTCGGCTGCGGAACCGATCACGAACGCCCCGCCGTGGATCCAGACCATCACCGGCGTGGCGCTAGTGGCATCCTCGGGAGCCCAGACATTGAGGAACAGGCAGTTCTGATCGCCGGTAAGGACGGTCTCCGTATCTTTGATGATTGGAACTATCGGCTTTTTCTTTTTATCGATCGAGGTCGGCTGCAAACATGGCGAGCCGAAGTCCTGCACGGTTTCGGTCTTGGCCTGACCGCCATACGACACGGGCACCGGACTATCCCAAATGGATTGGGTGGTCGCATATCGGATGCCGAGAAACGCATTAACGTCTCCGTTGGCCAGGAACCCGCAATAGGTCGTATTGCCGACCGTCGCGGCGGGATTGTCGCCGCAAGGCGGCTTCGCGGAGGCGTCTTCAGACATCGCGAGCAAGCCGGTCGCGAGTACCGCAAAGGCGGCAAGGCTTCTAATCATCTCCCCAACTCCCATCGAAAGGTATCTATGGGTGCAGTCTTTCAAAGATTCTTCGATCATTCCGCATAAAAATATACTCTGACACAACTTATCACAATTTACCGATATCGCCTTTGCGTTGTGTCGGTGGATCCCTAGCGCCGCCCCTCGCCTTGCCCATCTCGCCGGGCCTTGTTATACGCAGCGCCGAGGCCGACATCGATGCGAGCGGAACGCTCGGGCGCGGGCACCAAAGCCGCCTGAGACCGCTCCAATAGACAGGAGACGAGGACATTCATGGCCGAGTTCACCGACTATAAGGTCGCCGATATTTCCCTGGCCAACTGGGGCCGGCGGGAGATCGCGATCGCCGAGACCGAAATGCCGGGCCTGATGGCGATCCGCGAGGAGTACGGCCCGTCGAAGCCGCTCAAGGGCGCGCGGATCACCGGCTGCCTGCACATGACCATCCAGACCGCCGTGCTGATCGAGACGCTGATCGCGCTCGGCGCCGAGATCCGCTGGTCGTCGTGCAACATCTTCTCGACCCAGGACCAGGCCGCCGCGGCGATCGCCGCCGCCGGCATCCCGGTCTTCGCCTGGAAGGGCGAGACCGAGGAGGAGTACGAGTGGTGCATCCGCCAGACCATCGAGGGTCCGGACGGCTGGCGCCCGAACATGCTGCTGGATGACGGCGGCGACCTCACCATCATGATGCACGAGGACTATCCCGAGCTCATGAAGGACGTGAAGGGCGTGTCGGAGGAGACCACCACCGGCGTGCACCGTCTCTACGAGATGGCCAAGAAGGGCACGCTGATGGTTCCGGCCATCAACGTGAACGACAGCGTCACCAAGTCGAAGTTCGACAACCTGTACGGCTGCCGCGAGAGCCTGGCCGACGGCATCCGCCGGGCCACCGACGTGATGTTCGCCGGCAAGGTCGCCTGCGTCGCCGGCTACGGCGATGTCGGCAAGGGTTCCGCCCAGTCGCTGCGCAACGCCGGCGCCCGCGTCATCGTCACCGAAGTCGACCCGATCTGCGCCCTGCAGGCGGCGATGGAGGGCTTCGAGGTCGTGACCATGGAGGATGCGGCCCCGCGCGCCGACATCTTCGTCACCGCCACGGGCAACAAGGACATCATCACCGTCGACCACATGCGGGCGATGAAGGACCGGGCGATCGTCTGCAACATCGGCCACTTCGACAATGAGATTCAGGTCGGCGGCCTGAAGAACCTGAAGTGGGAGAACGTGAAGCCGCAGGTCGACGAGATCGTGTTCCCGGACGACAAGCGCATCATCCTGCTGGCCGAGGGCCGGCTGGTGAACCTGGGCTGCGCCACCGGCCACCCCAGCTTCGTGATGAGCGCCTCGTTCTCGAACCAGACACTGGCGCAGATCGAGCTCTGGAAGAACCACAGCAAGTACGACAAGCAGGTCTACGTCCTGCCGAAGAAGCTGGACGAGCGTGTGGCCGAGCTTCACCTGAAGAAGATCAACGCCAACCTGTCCAAGCTGTCGGACGAGCAGGCGGCCTATATCGGCGTGACCACCAACGGTCCGTTCAAGCCGGAAGCCTACCGCTACTAGAGCAACTCACGATCGGATGGAAACATCTGATCCTGTGACTTCGCTCTATTTTTAATAGGTCGGCGGACGGTTCGGATCGCAACGGTCCGAGCCGTCGGTCGAGAGACTGAGAAACGAGGAAGACCGGGTCGGCGACGGCCCGGTCTTTTTCATGTCCACCCGCGTGTCGCACTCCCACCCGTTGCGCTCCTAGTCTGCGCGCTCCTAGTCTGCGCGGTCCCTGTCTGCGCGGCTCCGGTCTGCGCGGCTCCGGTCTGCGCGGCCCCGGTCTGCCCCCCGATCCGCGCGACGCCGCGACCGGCCGACGCGCGAGTGTGAGTTTCTTCACATTGACGAAGCCGCCCCCGGGCGCCCTCAATAGTTTGAACTTATGCCGTTCATCGATCGAATTTTGGCGGCATTTTATTAATCAAACGAGTCTCGAATCGGGGGTGTTTTCGAGACTCGTCCTCATCCTAGAGTGGGGTCAATACGGGAGAACGGGAACTCCGGGGCACGGTACAGCAGCCAGGATCGATCGCATGACAGTCGCACTCTCAGTCCTGCAGAACATCGGGCTTCTCAGCATCGGCGCGGTCGCGCTGATCCTCATGAACCAGTACCTGGACATGCCGGCGAACGGCCTGCGCCGGCACGTTCTGGTCGGGCTGATCCTCGGCAGCATTTCCGTTTTGGTGATCGGCGCGCCGATCGAGGGCCCGCTCGGCGCCACCTTCGACACCCGCGCCGGTCCCATTGTCCTGGCCGGTTATTTCGCCGGACCGGTGGGCGGATTGCTGGCCGCCGCGTTCGGTGCGGCGGCGCGCTACTCCGTCGGCGGCCCGGCCGCGCTCGCCGGCGTGATCAGCATCCTGCTGCTGGCCACAGCCGGCATGGCCTACGGCGCGGTGGCCGGGCGCCTCGGCCAGACCCGCCAGGGCCTGTCCGGCCTGCTGCTGCTGGCCGCCGTGTCGACCGCCGCCGGGCTGCCGGCCTTCTTCATCGGCCTGCCGCTGGACGCCGCCCTGGAGGTGCTCCGGCGCTTCTGGCCGGTGCTGCTGATCGGCAACACCGTCGGCATCGTGCTGCTCGGCCTGACCATCGAGTTTCTGTTCGGCATCGTCCGGGACCGGGACCGCTACGCCCTCGACCTGCAGACCTCGGCGTTCGCCCGGCGTTCCGCACGGATCGGCGTGTGGACCAGCGACCTGTCCAGCGGGGCGGTGACCTGGGACAGCGTCCAGCACGAGCTGATGGGCCTGGCCCCGGGAAGCTTCGATGGCACCCACCGGGCCTTCATGGAGCGGATCGTTCCGGCCGACCGCCCGCGGGTGGAGGAGGAACTGCGGACCGCCAAGGCGAAGGTCGAGCCGTTCAAGCTGCAGTTCCGGATCCGCACGCCGGACAACGAGCTCAGGCACATCCGCGGCCACGGCCACTTCGCCGGATCGGAGGGGCCGGCCGCACCGGACCGCATGATCGGCGTGAATTTCGACGTGACCCGCGAACAGGAGCTGCTGGCCCAGCTTGAACTGAACAGCGCCGCCCTGGACTCCGCCGTCTGCGGCGTCGTGATCGCCGAGGCCGCCGAGGACCACCCGGTGGTCTATGTGAACGCCGCCTTCACCGAGATGACCGGCTATCGGGCCGACGAGATCCTCGGCCGCAACTGCCGACTGCTCAACGACGGGCTGCGGGACCAGCCGGAGCTCGCGGCGATCCGCCGGGCGCTCGCCGGCGGCCTGCCCTGCATCGTCACCCTGTCGAACCGGCGCAAGGACGGATCGACCTTCTGGAACACCCTGAACCTGTCGCCGATCCGCGACCGCAACGGGACCATCACCCATTTCATCGGCGTGCAGGACGACGTCTCCGAACAGATCGCCGCCCGCCAGGTCATCGCCGAGGGCCGGGACCAGCTCGAGGCGGTGCTCGCCGCCACGCCGGACGCCATCCTGTCGGTCGATTCCAGGCAGTGCATCACCAGCTTCAACGACGCGGCCGTCCGGCTGTTCGGCTGGCGCCGGGACGAGATCATCGGCCGGTCGATCCACGAACTCGTACCGGTCGCCGCGCGCAAGACCCATGTGGATCTCGTCCGCGACTACATCGCCGATCCGGACTCGGCACCCGGCCCCATGTCGGCGCTGCGCATCGTGCGGGCGCGCCGCAAGGACGGCAGCAGCTTCCCCGCCCTGATCTCCCTCGCCCGCTACATGGTCGGCGGCCAGCCGATGGTCAGCGCCACCGCCCACGACATGTCGGAGATCGTCGAGGCCAACGAGGAACTGCTGCGCCTGTCGGAGCGGCTGCGCCGGCAGCTCGAGGAAGCCTACCGCGCCAACGAGGCCAAGGATCACTTCCTGGCTCATATGAGCCACGAGCTGCGCACCCCGCTGAACGCCATCATCGGCTTCTCCGAGCTGATGACCTCGATCGGGCTGGAGACCCTGGGTCCGGCGCGCTCGGGCGAGTATGTCGGCGACATCCAGCGCAGCGGCGAACATCTGCTCAGCCTGATCAACGAGATCCTGGACCTGTCCCGCCTCAAGGCCGGTCAGGTCGAGGCGCAGATCGCTCCGGTCGACGCCAAAGACCTGCTGTCGGAGGCGCTGATCACGGTCGGCCCGTCGCTGGCCAAGAAGGGCATCGGCGCCTTGACCGACATCCGCGAGACCGGCCCCATGCTCTGCGACCGCCGGCTCACCCTGCAGTGTCTGCTCAACCTGCTGTCCAACGCGGCCAAGTTCTCGCCGGAGGGCAGCCGCGTGCTGGCCCGGATCGACAGGGCCGAGGGCGGGCTGTCCATCGCCATCGAGGACCAGGGCGACGGCGTGCCGACCGACATTCTCGAGCGCGTGGGCGAACCCTTCCTGCGCCAGCACGATCCGCTGACCTCCAACGGCGAAGGCTCCGGGCTCGGCCTGGCGATCACCAAGGGCCTGATGGAAACCCAGAACGGCCGGCTGCGGATCGTCAACCGGCCGGGCGGCGGCACGGTCGCCTCGCTCTGGCTCCCCGCCGGCGAGACGGTGCGGGCGGCGGAGGACAGCCGCCTGGAGGTCTGCTGACGCGGCCGGCCGGTCAGACCGGCAGCGCCGTTGTCTGCTTGATGGTCTCCATGGAGAAGCGCGACGTCACCTCGGTCAGCGGCGTGGTGTCGACCAGCCGCTTGTAGAATGCATCGAACGCCTTCATATCGGCGACGACGACCTTGAGCATGTAGTCGATCTCGCCGGCCATGCGGTGGAACTCCTGGACCTCCGGCATGGCGCTGACGAACTCGGCGAACTTGCGCAGCCATTCGCCGGAATGCTCGCCGGTGCTGATCGACATGAAGACGGTCAGCCCGAAGCCCAGCACCTCCGGCTCCAGCACCGCGACCTGCTCGCGGATGACCCCGGTCTCCTGCAGCCGGTTGATCCGCTTCCAGCACGGCGAGGCGGACAGGCCGACCTGACGCGCGACTTCGGAAACCGGCGCACTGCAGTCGGCCTGAAGGATCCGAAGGATCCGGCGGTCTGTATCATCCATTCCGAGCTCCACCGTGTTTGGGAACGGTTTGGTTCATATCAGAACTCATTGAGACCGTCCCGTTCTATTTGGAGTCCCCCTCCTATCCAATCGGGAACGATTTTTTTATCTTCACCCTGAAGGAGCCGATCCGGCTCCAGCCCCGGAGCCTCTGTTCGGGGCCGCGGCGATTTGAAGGGCAGCTTGCGACCGCGTCACCAACCGCTAAAGCGCCACGGGTGATCGCCCGTGGGCCCATGCAGGACCGGATGGAGATCGCCCGTGAGATACTTTCCCCTGTTCGCCGATCTGGAAGGCCGGCGCGTCGTCGTGATCGGCGGCGGCGTCGAGGCCGCCCGCAAGATCCGGCTGCTGCGCAAGACCGGCGCCCGGCTGCTGGTCGTCGCCCCGCGCGCCGAGACCGAGATCGTCGAGGCCGCCGCATCCGGCGCCCTGGATCTGGTGAACCGCCCGTTCGATCCGGAGGATCTCGACGGCGCGGCGCTGCTGGTCGCCTCCGATGACGGCAGCCAGCCGATCGATCCGATCCTCGCCGCCGCCCGGGCGACCGGCATCCCGATCAACGTCATCGACAGCCCGGCCCGCTCGACCGTGATCGTGCCCGGCATCGTCGACCGCGACCCGGTGCTCGTTGCCATCGGCAGCGCCGGGGCGGCCCCCGTCCTGGTCCGCCGCCTGCGCGAGAAGATCGAAGCCCTGCTGCCGTCACGTCTTGGCGCATTGGCCAAGTTCGCCGGCCGGTTCCGCAGCGCGGTCACCGCCTCGATCATGGAAGGCGAGGGCCGCCGCCTGTTCTGGGAGAACTTCTTCGACGGGCCGATCGCCGATCGCGTGCTCGCCGGCGACGAGAGCGGCGCCAGCGAGGCCATGCTGCGGGCGATCAACGACGACCGCCGTGCGGCTCCCGCCGGCTCCGTCGCGCTGATCGGCGCCGGGCCGGGCGATCCGGACCTGCTGACGGTCAAGGCCCTGCGGCTGATGCAGGATGCCGATGTGGTGGTGCATGACGCGCTGCTGGGCGAGGGTATCCTCGACTGCGTGCGCCGCGACGCCGACCGGATCGATGTCGGCAAGCGCAAGGGCAAGCACAGCGTCCGGCAGGACGAGATCAACCATATCCTTCTCAACCATGCCCGCGCCGGAAAGCGCGTGGTCCGCCTCAAGGGCGGCGACCCGTTCGTCTTCGGCCGCGGCGGCGAGGAGCTCTCTTATCTGCGCCGCCACGGCATCTCGGTCGAGATCGTCCCCGGCGTGACCGCCGCCCTGGGTGCGGCGGCGAGCTGCGCGATCCCGCTGACCGATCGGCGCCACGCCTCCTCGGTCACCTTCATCACCGGTCACGGCAAGGACGGAGCGCTCGACATCGAGCCCGCCCTGCTGGCCGAGGGACGCAACACGATCGTCGTCTATATGGGCGTGTCGGTCGCCGGCGGCATCGCCGAGCGGGCCATCGCCGCCGGGCGCGCCGCCTCCACCCCGGTCGCCGTCATCGAGCGCGCCACCCAGCCGGACCAGCGCGTGCTGCGCGGCACCCTGGCCAGCCTCGGCACCCTGGTCGAGGACCACGCGGTGCGCGGCCCCGCCCTGCTGGTGATCGGCGAGGTGACCGCCGCCGCCAACGCCCTTCCCTTCCCGCTTTCCCGCCCGGCATCGACCCTGGTGCCCGAGCGGCTCGCCGTCTGAGACCGGAGCCACCGATGGCCACAACCAACGCCCCGAAAGTGATGACCGCCAACCGCCTGAGCGACGGCGCGGTGGTCTATCTGACCCTGGCCCACACCTGGTCCGACCGCTTCGCCGACGCCCATGCCAGCGCCGAGCCGACGGAGCTTGCCGGCTTCGAGGCGACCGCCCTGGAGGCCGTGCGCGGCCGGATCGTGGTCGGCACCTATCTGTTCCCGGTCGCCGTCGCCGCCGACGGCAGTCTCGCGCCGCTCGGCCAGCGCGAGCGCATCCGCTCCGCCGGCCCGACCGTCGGCACCGATCTCCCCGCTTCCTTCCAGGTGGCCTGAGCCATGTACCAGTACAACAACTTCGACCACGCCTTCGTGCGGGCCCGCTCGGCGGAGTTCCGCGAGCAGGTGGCGCGCCGCCTCGCCGGCGAGCTGACCGAGGACGAGTTCAAGCCGCTGCGGCTGATGAACGGGCTGTACCTGCAGCTCCACGCCTACATGCTGCGGGTCGCCATCCCCTACGGCACCCTGTCGTCGCGGCAGATGCGCAAGCTGGCGGAGATCGCCCGGCGCTGGGACCGTGGATACGGCCATTTCACCACGCGCCAGAACATCCAGTACAACTGGCCGAAGCTGGAAGACGTGCCGGACATCCTCGACTCGCTGGCCGAGGTCGAGATGCACGCGATCCAGACCTCCGGGAACTGCATCCGCAACGTCACCGCCGACCAGTTCGCCGGGGCGGCCGCCGACGAGATCGAGGATTCCCGCATCTGGGCCGAGATCATGCGCCAGTGGTCGACCCTGCACCCGGAATTCTCGTTCCTGCCGCGCAAGTTCAAGATCGCCATCACTGGGGCGGAGACCGATCGGGCCGCGGTGAAGTTCCACGATATCGGCCTGCGCATGCGGCGCAACGCGGAGGGTGCCGTCGGCTTCGAGGTGATCGTCGGCGGCGGTCAGGGCCGCACTCCGATCGTCGGCGAGACGATCCGGGAGTTCCTGCCCAAGCAGCACCTGCTCTCCTATCTGGAAGCCATCCTGCGGACCTATAACCTGCTGGGCCGGCGCGACAATCTCTACAAGGCGCGGATCAAGATCCTGCTGGCCCAGACCGGGGTTGAGGAGTTCACCCGCCTGGTCGAGGAGGAGTGGGAGAGCATCCGCGACGGCGCGCTGAGCCTGACAGACGCGGAGATCCGGCGGATCGAGCGGCATTTCGCACCGCCGGCCCTGAAGCCGGCCAAGCCGGATGCCGGCTTCGCCGCCGCCAAGCTGGAACACCGCGACTTCGCCCGCTGGTGCCGCACCAACCTGTTCCCGCACAAGGTGCCGGGCCATGTGCTGGTAACGGTCTCCCTGAAGCCGGCCGGCGGAATTCCGGGCGACGCCACGGCGGAGCAGATGGACGCCATCGCCGACCTGGCCGACCGCTATTCGCTCGGGGACATCCGGGTCGCGCACGAGCAGAACCTGGTCCTGCCCCATGTCCGCGAGGCCGACCTGTTCGAGCTGTGGACCCTGCTGAAGGGCGACGGGCTGGCCGAGGGTAATATTGGGCTGATCACCGACATCATCGCCTGCCCGGGTCTGGACTACTGCAACCTGGCCAACGCAAGGGCGATCCCGGTGGCCCAGGCCCTGAGCCGGCGCTTCGCCGACAGCGAGCTGGCCAACGAGATCGGTCCGCTGACCCTGAACATCTCGGGCTGCATCAACGCCTGCGGCCATCACCACGTGGGCAATATCGGCATTCTCGGCGTCGATAAGAAGGGCGAGGAGTTCTACCAGATCACCCTCGGCGGCTCCGCCGGCGACGACGCCGCGGTCGGCTCGATCGTCGGCCCGGCCGTGCCCTTCGACCGGGTTACCGAGACCGTCGAACGCATCATCGAAACCTACCGGGGCGTCCGCGAGACGGGCGAGCCCTTCGTCGCCACTGTGCGCCGCACCGGTCTGACCCCGTTCAAGGAGGCTCTTTATGCCGATCGTCAAGCATGACTGCGTGATCGAGGATGTCTGGCGCCCGCTGAACGGCCGTGACCTGACCGAGATCTGCTCCAAGGAAAGCGTCCTGCTGAGCCTGGAGGAGTGGCGCGCGCTCGGCCGGGCCGTCGCCGCCCGGTTCGAGCGGGTCGGCATCGCACTGGCGCCGGACGAGGCGGTGGAGGAGATCGCGGAGGCGCTGCCGGAGCTGGATCTTGTCGCCCTGACCTTCCCGAAGTTCAACGACGGGCGCGCCTTCTCCCAGGCCCGGCTGCTGCGCGAGCGGCTCGGCTTCATCGGCGAGATCCGCGCGACCGGCCACGTCATCCGCGACCTGTTCCTGTTCATGCAGCGCAGCGGGTTCGACGCGGTCGCGGTGGAGGACACCCGGGCGCTGACCCCGTGGCTGGCCGCGCGCCGGCGCTTCACCGGCTACTACCAGCCGGCGCTCGACAACGACGACGAGGACGTGGACGCCCCGGCGCCGGCGTCCCCCTCAAGCACGGTCGGCCAGGTGGCCTGCGCCGGCGAGAGCGTCGCCGCTCTGTGGGCGTACTGACGAACAACCAAGTCGAGCGGAAGCGAACGGCCGAAGCGAACATCGGTCGGGGAAGAATAAACGTCTTCTCCGATCAACCATTCGTTACGCCGCGCAGAGAAATTGCCTTTCAGCGGGTTGCCGCTTGCTGCACTGCCCACTAACCTCCCCCATCTGCCGCTACCCGGCGGCACACCGAACACTTCAGTGACCAGGGGGTTATTCATGTCCATTTTGACCAGAAGAACGCTTCTTCAGGGCATTGGCGGCGCCGCCGGCGCGGCCGCGATGACGCCGCTCCTCGGCGGCGGCGCCCAGGCTGCCGGCAAGATCTTCCAGTGGGGCTCTTCCAGCCTCGGCTCGACCGGCTACCAGATCATCACCGTGCTGTCGGCCGCCGCGTCGAAGTTCTCCGACGACCGCCACGCGTCCCTGTCGACCGCGGGCGGCGCCGAGAACATGGCGCTGATCGGCGAGGGCATCCTCGATTTCGGCCAGTCCACCACCACCGACTGGCATCCGGCGATCAACGGCCTCGGCCGCTACGAGGGCAACCCGGTCAACGCCGTGCAGATGTTCTCCTACACGGTGTGGCAGTGCACCCCGATGGTGCGCGCCGATTCCGGCATCGAGACCCTCGAGGATCTCGCCGGCAAGCGCGTCATGCCTGCGGCCGCCGGCGGCGCCACCACCGGCTTGTGGAACACCCTGTTCGAGGCCGCCGGCATCAAGGACAAGGTGGAGTGGACCTACGGCTCCTGGAGCGAGAGCTACGACGCCCTGGCCTCCGGCGCGGTCGACTGCATCCCGTCGCTGCTGACCGCCGGCAACCCGTCGGGCGTCATGCAGCGTCTGGAGACCACCCACGAGCTGAAGATCCTGCCGATCAGCCAGGAACTGGTCGACAAGGCGGCCGAGATGAACCCGGGCGTGAAGAGCGCCATGGTCTCTCCGGACACCTGGGCCAGCCTGAAGGAGCCGACCCGCATGGTGTCCTTCGGCGGCGTGCTGGCCGCCAGCCCGGAGATCTCCGAGGAGGTCGGCTACAACGTCACCAAGGCGATCTACGACAACGCCGAGTTCGTCCAGAAGCGCGGCGGCGTGAAGCTGAAGGACATCAATCCGCAGTTCGCCATGGAGTTCCTGATGCCCGCCTATCCGGTCAACGCCGGTGCCGCGAAGTACTTCAAGGAACAGGGCGTGTGGAACGACAAGTTCAAGATCCACGGCTGACACCGGCTCCGACGGGGACGCATTGACACAATCAGACCAGACGCACCGGCGGTTCGAAGACATCGCCGGTGCCGCCGACACGCGGTCGCGCACGGCCACGGGCCTCCTGCTCGTGGCCGCGCTCGTCATGTTGGGCATCCACTTCCTGCAGATGGCGACCTACACACTGCCGTCGGGGCAGTTCCGGAACTTCCACCTCGGCTTCGCGATGCTGATCGGGTTCCTGGCGCTGATCGAGCAGAGCGGTGCGGAACAGAAGCTGAAACGCGCGCTGTTCTGGGGGCTGACGGCCCTGACCGTCGTCCTGATGGGCTATATCCATATCGAATACGAGGCGCTGACCCAGGTCCGCAGCTTCCTGCCGAACGCCCAGGACATGGCGGTCGGCGTCCTGCTGCTCGTCGCCGCGCTGATCCTGTCCGGCTTCCAGTGGGGCTGGACGATCCCGGCGCTGGCGCTGATCGGCATCGCCTACGGCCTGTGGGGCTACTTGATGCCCGGGGAGATCTTCTTCCACGGCGGCATCGCCCCGAAGCGGCTGCTCGGCTACACCTCCATTCCGTATTTCCAGGGTCTGCTCGGCGGCCTGACCAGCCTGTCCGCCGGCACGATCTTCATGTTCATGCTGTTCGGCGGCGCGCTGAAGGCGACCGGAGCCGTCGACTTCATCGTCCAGCTCGGCTTCACCGTCGGCCGCAAGTCGCGGGCCGGCCCCGCCCTGGTGGCGGTGGTCTCCAGCGGCCTGATGGGCACGGTCTCCGGCTCCACGGTGGCCAACGTCGCCTCCACCGGCGCGCTGACCATCCCGCTGATGAAGCGCTACGGCTTCAAGGGCGAGTTCGCCGGCGCGGTCGAGGCCGTGGCCTCGACCGGCGGCCAGCTCATGCCGCCGGTGATGGGCCTTGCCGCCTTCCTGATCGTCGGCATGACCGGCCTCGCCTACAACTCGATCATGATCGCCGCCATCGCGCCGGCGCTGATCTACTACGCCTATCTGATGTTCTCGGTGCAGCTCCGCGCCATCAACCTGGACCTGGACGCCCGCGAGTCCGACGTGCTCGACGGCGGCCCCAGCCTGGCCGAGGCGGCCAAGCGCCAGTGGCACCTCGCGGTGTCGGTCTTCGTTCTGGTCTGGCTGCTGGTCGGCGGCATGCCCGCGGGAACCTCGGCGCTGATCTCCGTGCTGCTGCTGCTCGGCCTCGACGCCCTGATGACGGTGTTGCTCGGCCGGTTCCGTCCCGGCGCCTTCCGCGAGGCGCTGGGCCGGGTGGTCAACGGGCTGGTCGAGGGGGCGCGGGCCGGGGCGGCGGTCGCCACGGTGATCGCGGTGATCGGCGTGCTGATCGAGCTGCTGACGGTCACCGGCTTCGCCCAGAAGCTGTCCTTCGCCATGCTCGACCTGTCGGACGGCTCGCTGTTCACCCTGTCGATCATCGTGGCGGTGTCCTGCCTGGTCTTCGGCCTCGGCCTGCCGACCTCGGCGTCGTATTTCATCGTCGCCCTGTTCGGCGCGCCGGCGCTGGTCGAGACCGGGGTGCCGCTGCTGGCCGCCCATATGTTCGTGTTCTACTTCGCCAACCTGTCGGCGGTCACGCCGCCGGTCGCGGTCGCCGCCCTGGTCGGCGCCAACATCGCCAAGGCGAAGTTCTGGGGCACGGCGTTCAACGCGGTCAGGCTCGCCCTGCCCGGCTTCCTGATGCCGTTCCTGTTCCTGTTCGAGCCGGAGATCCTCGGTCTCGGCAGCGGCTTCGGGGCGCAGATCCTCGCGGTCGCCCAGGCCATCGTCGCCACCGGCGCGCTGAACTGCGCCCTGGAGGGCCGGATCTTCCAGCGCATCTCGGTGGCGGAGCGGATCGTCCTGGCGGTGGCCGCGATCGGGCTGCTGTACTGGAACGTCCAGATCGAGCTGATCTCGCTTGCCGTGATCGCGGCGCTAGCGGCCTGGAACTGGTGGCGCAACCGGCTCGCCCGGAGCGCCGCCTGACCCTCAGTCGCAAAGCCTGAATCGCAGACCCTGATTCGCAGACCCTGAACCGACCCTTCGGAGCCATCCCATGGCCAAGCTCGCCTTCACCACCCGCCCGGAACTTCAGGGCAAGTTCGGCATGGTGACCACCACCCACTGGCTGGCCTCGGCGGCCGGGATGGCGGTGTTGGAGAAGGGCGGCAACGCCTTCGACGCGGCGATCGCCGCCGGCTTCGCCCTGCAGGTCGCCGAGCCGCACCTGAACGGGCCGGGCGGCGAGCTGCCGGCGGTGTTCTTCGCCAACAAGGACGGCAAGCCGCGGGTGCTCTGCGCCCAGGGCTCCGCCCCGGCGGGGGCGACGATCGACGCCTTCCAGAAGCTCGGACTCGACCTGATCCCGGGCTCCGGCCTGCTGCCGGCGGTGGTCCCGGGCGCCTTCGACGGTTGGCTGAAGCTGCTGGCCGACTACGGCACCATGAGCCTGCGCGACGTGCTCAGCTACGCCATCGAATACGCCGAGGCCGGCGTGCCGGTGCTGCCGAAGATCGCCGAGTTCGCCCGCCGGGTCGCGCCGCTGTTCCGCGATCACTGGCCGACCTCCGCCGCGGTGTATCTGAAGGGCGGCAATCCGCCCGCGGTCGGCGATTGGATGACGAACCACACGCTCGCCGCCACCTATCGCCGCATCCTCGACGAGTCCGAGGCGGCCTCCGGCGACCGGCTGCGCCAGATCGAGACGGCGCGGGACATCTGGTACAAGGGCTGGGTCGCCGACGCGATCGACCGGTTCTACCGCAACGAGACCCTGCTCGACTCCTCCGGGCGGGCCCATCGCGGGCTGATGACCGGCGACGACCTCGCCGCCTGGAGCGCGCGGTACGAGGATCCGGTCACCCTCGACTACGGCCGCTACACCGTGTGCAAATGCGGGTTCTGGAGCCAGGGTCCGGTCCTGCTGCAGCAGCTCGCCCTGCTGCGCGACATGGGCCTGTCCGAGATGGAGGCGACCAGCCCGCAGTTCGTCCATACCGTGGTGGAGGCCGCCAAGCTCGCCTTCGCCGACCGGGAGGCCTGGTACGGCGACCCGGACTTCACCGACGTGCCGGCCGACGTGCTGCTGTCCGACGCCTATGCCAGGGAGCGTCGGGCGCTGATGGGCGACACCGCCTCGCTCGACCTGCGGCCGGGCAGCCCGCTGGGCCGCAACCCGAACATCGCGGCCGCCCTGGCGGCGGACGGCGATCCGGGCGAGATCGGCCATTACTGGAGCCTGGGCGAGCCCACGGTCACCCCGATGGGCGAGGCGCGCGGCGACACCGTCCATATCGACGTGGTCGACCGCGACGGCAATATGATCTCCTGCACCCCGTCCGGCGGCTGGCTGCAGAGCGCGCCGGTGGTGCCGGAACTCGGCTTCTGCATGAGCGTGCGCGGCCAGATGTTCTGGCTGGACGGCGACGCCGCCACCTCGCTGGAGCCGGGCAAGCGCCCGCGCACCACCCTCTCCCCCTCGCTCGCCATGCGCGACGGCGAGCCCTACATGGTCTGGGGCACGCCGGGCGGCGATCAGCAGGACCAGTGGTCGCTGCTGCTGTTCCTGCACCATGTCGAGCACGGCATGAACCTGCAGGAGGCGATCGACACTCCCGCCTTCCACTCAGAGCATTTTCCCGGCTCGTTCTGGCCGCGCGCCCGGTTCCCGGGCAAGCTCGCGCTGGAGGCCCGGTTCGGCACCGCCACCATCGACACCCTGAAGGCCCAGGGCCACAAGGTTCAGGTCGGCGGCGACTGGAGCGAGGGGCGGCTGACCGCCGCGGCGAAGGACGGCGACGTGCTCAAGGCCGCCGCCAATGCCCGCGGCATGCAGGGCTACGCCGCCGGCCGCTAGGACGCCCGCTCAGGGCATCGTGCCGGTCCAGGGATTGGGAATGGTCACCTTGACCTCGGTGCCCTCGCCCAGCTTGCTGTCGATCGCCAGGGTCCCGCCATGGAGTTCGACCAGCATCTTCACGATCGACAGGCCGAGACCGACGCCGCCCTCCGCCAGATAGGGATTGGCGGCCGAGGTCGCGAAGGCGTCGGTCAGGCGCGGCAGCCAGTCCGGCGCGATGCCCTCGCCGGTGTCCCGCACATACAGGATGTGCAGGTCGTCGACGATGCTGACCTCGATGGTGATCGAGCCGCCGCTGGGCGTGTGCTTGATGGCGTTGGACACCAGGTTCAGCACGATCTGCCGCATCGCCCGCGGGTCCGCCTCCAGCGGCGGCGCGTCGTTGTCGCCGATGACCACCAGCTTCAGGCTCTTCTCGCGCGCCGACTGGCTGGCGACCCGGGCGCTCTCCCGGGCGATGGCCTTCAGGTCGATCAGCGACTTACTGAGATTGTAGCCGCCCGACTCGATGGTGGAGATGTTCAGGATCTCGTTCACCAGGTCGAGCAGGTGGGTGCTGCTGCGGTAGATCTCGCCGGCATAGTCGTCGTATTTCGAGGAGCCGAGCTCGCCGAAATACTTCTTCGTCATCATCTCCGAGAACCCGATGATGGCGTTCAGCGGCGTCCGCAGCTCGTGGCTCATCGACGCCAGGAAGCGCGACTTGGTGGCGTTCGCCTGCTCCGCCTCCGCCTTGGCGGCGGACAGCCGCTCCAGCACCAGATTGTACTGCCGGGCGATGTCGCCGACCTCGGAATCCGCCTCCACGTCGATCGGCCGGGTGAAGTCGCCGGTGCGCCGGTGCCGGTCCATCCGCCGCAGCAGGTCGAGCTGGTCGGTTGACTCGCCGTGCTCGGAGACGTTGAGGCCGATGCGCTCCCAGGCCTCGGGCACCCGCAGATGCACCACCAGGTTCGCCAGCCGGAGCAGCACATAGCCCATGCCGAAGGCCCAGAGGACGGCGGCGAGCACGCCGACGCACTGGACCCCGAGCTGCTCGAACCGCCCCAGACCGGTGCCGATCAGGTCCAGGTCGCCGAAGATCGCCACGCACAGGGTGCCCCAGACGCCGGACACGCCGTGCACCGGAAACGCGTTCACCGCGTCGTCGATCCCCATTTTCTGGATCACCTCGCAGGCGAACAGGCAGAGGACGCCGCCGATGAAGCCGAGCAGGGCGGCGCTGGCCAGGCTGACGCAATGGGCCGTCGGGGTGATCGCCACCAGCCCGGCCAGGCAGCCGTTGATCAGGTCGGCCACCTCCACGCGACCGCCGCGCCAGTAGCCGACGACTATGGCGCCGAGCCCGCCCATGGAGCCGGCCACCATGGTGTTCAGGATGATCAGCGGCACCCGCTCGTCGGCGGTCAGCAGGCTGCCGCCGTTGAAGCCGATCCAGCCGAACCAGATCAGGAACATCCCGAGCGTCGCCAGCGGCAGGCTGTGGCTGCGGAACGCCACCCGGTTGGGGCCGAGCCGGCCGACCCGCGGACCGATGATGATGACCGCCGCCAGGCTGACCCAGCCGGCCACGGAATGGACCACGGTGCCGCCGGCGAAATCGACGAACCCGATGCTCGCCAGCCAGCCCTGCCCCTCGGCGATCACCCCGGCCCAGGCCCAGTGGCCGAAGATCGGGTAGATGATCAGCGACACCAGGGCCGAGACCAGGAGATAGGCCTTGAACGGCATGCGCTCGGCGACGGCGCCGGAGATGATCGTCGCCGCGGTGCCGCAGAACATGAGCTGGAACATGAAGAACGCGACCAGGTCGGCGCTCTGGGCGTTGAAGAACAGCAGGCTGCCGCCGAACAGGCCGTAATGGCTGTCGCCGAACATCAGGCCGAAGCCGATCACCAGGTAGAAGAACGTGCAGATGATGAAATCTGCGACGTTCTTGGTGGCGACGTTGATGCTGTTCTTGGACCGGGCGAGGCCGCTTTCCAGGCAGGCGAAGCCGGGCTGCATGACGAAGACAAGCCCGGCGCAAAACACCAGCCAAATGACGTCTACGCTCATCCCCAACCCCGCCAAAGCCGCGTCAGACCGCCGCGCCGAACCGCTAAGGATCGGGATCTGAAGACGGATTCCGATCTTTCGCATCGCAACAATCCCTATGACCTTATTGTCATTCCGGATTCATCGAAATCGTTTTTGGACACCGCAGTCCCCCAGATGGGCCCGCCAGGGGGTGCCGGGGGTGGGCGCCGGGGGACCGGCAAAGGACCGCGCGTCACATTTCGGCTTTTTTTCGGATCCCCGTCAGGACGCCGG
Organism: Candidatus Endolissoclinum sp.; assembly: GCA_965228445.1. Classification (GTDB taxonomy): domain Bacteria; phylum Pseudomonadota; class Alphaproteobacteria; order Thalassobaculales; family Thalassobaculaceae; genus Thalassobaculum. The sequence goes on from OZ245813.1 coordinate 2,963,681, forward strand.
GCGCGGGTCGGCGCAGTGTTCCCGCGTCAGGAGCGGCGCCCGATCCCTAGGTGCCGGCTCGCGGACCGGGGGAGGGGGCATATCCCCACGCCGTCCCCTCCCCCGCGTTCTCGCTCTCGCCCCCGGATTCGGCCCGAAACCGCGGGCATGAAGAATTCGCGACCGCGAGTTTGTCGGCTTGCGGGTCTTTGAGTTTCGGCTGTACCTTTTTCGCGATTTCCTCGGACATCAGGTTGCCGCGATGGGTAGACGTGCGTTCTGGACCGCATTGTGCGTCGCCGCGTGCGCGATCGGTGGCGGCACCTACTGGCTGGTGGAGACCGGCCGGATCGATCTCCAGCCGGCGCCGGCCGCCCAGGCGCAGACGGTCACCCAGGAGCGCGCCACCACCGTGGAGGCCGCCGAGGTCACCGTCGATACGGTCGTCGACTCCATCCATGCGGTCGGCACCCTGCGGCCGAACGAGGCCGTGGTGGTCTCGCCCGAGATCGCCGGCCGGATCGACCGCATCGGCTTCGGCGAGGGCGACCGGGTCACCCAGGGCGACGTCCTGGTCGAGCTCGACTCCGAGATCCTGCGGGCCGAGCTGGCCAAGGCCGAGTCCGACCTGACCCTGGCGGAGGCCAACCGCGAGCGGGCGATGACCCTGGCCAAGCAGGGCACCGGAACCCTGCGCGCCCGCGACGAGGCGGTCGCCGCCTTCCGGGTCGCCCAGGCCAACCGGGAACTGGCCCGGGCCCGTCTCGGCAAGGCGACGATCGAGGCGCCCTTCTCCGGCGTTCTCGGCTTCCGCACGGTCAGCGTCGGCGCCTATGTCACACCGGGCGACACGCTGGTGGAGCTGGCCGATATCGATCCGATCAAGGTCGATTTCCGCGTCCCCGAGCTGGTGCTGTCGGAGATCCGCCGCGGCCAGACCATCCGGGTGCTGGTCGACGCGGTGCCGGGCACGACCTTCGACGGCACGGTCTACGCCATCGATCCGGTGGTGGACGAGAACGGCCGGGCGATCCGCATGCGCGCCGAGGTGCCGAACCCGGACGGCACACTGTTCCCCGGCCTGTTCGCCCGGGTGCAGATCCTGGCCGCCCAGCGCGAGAACGCCGTCCTGGTCCCGGAATCCTCGGTCTTCGCCCGCGGCGGCGGCCAGTACGTCTACCGGGTGATCGACGGCCGGGCGGTCCTGACCCAGGTCGAGCTCGGCCAGCGCCGGCCCGGCGAGGTGGAGATCACCCAAGGGCTCGCCGCCGGCGACGTGGTGATCACCGCCGGCCACGAGAAGGCCCGCGACAAGGGCAAGGTCGACGTCCTCGCCATCGAGGGGTCGAGCAGGGGATCGACCGGGGGATCGAGCGGGGGATCGAGCTGACATGGGCGCGTTCGAGTTCTTCATCCGCCGCCCGGTCTTCGCCACGGTCGTCAGCCTGATCGTCACCCTGGTCGGGCTGGTCTCCTACAAGCAGCTCACCGTCCGCGAATACCCGAATATCGACGAGCCGGTGGTCTCCGTGCGCACCGACTATCCCGGAGCGAGCGCGCAGATCATCGAGACCCAGGTCTCCCAGGTGCTGGAGGGCTCGATCGCCGGTATCGAGGGCATCGAGATCCTGACCTCCACCAGCAAGCCGGAGCAGAGCCAGATCACCGTGCGCTTCCGCCTCGGCGTCGATCCGGACGTCGCCGCCAGCGACGTGCGCGACCGGGTCTCCCGGGTGCGCGGCCGGCTGCCGGACGAGGTGGAGGAGCCGGTCATCGCCAAGGTGGAGGCCGACGCCCAGGCGATCATCTATCTCGCCTTCACCAGCGACCGGCACGCGCCGATCCAGATCTCCGACTATGCCGACCGCTACGTGCGCGACGGCCTGCAGAACCTGCCCGGCGTGGCGGAGGTGCGGATCTTCGGAGAGCGGCGCTACGCCATGCGGATCTGGGTCGACCGGGAGCGGCTGGCCGCCTACCGGCTGACCACCCAGGACATCGAGGACGCCCTGCGCCAGCAGAACGTCGAGGTGCCGGCCGGCCGGATCGAGAGCATCGACCGCGAGTTCACCGTGCTGTCGGAGACCGGGCTGGTCACGCCGGAACAGTTCGAACGCATCGTGATCAAGGACGTGAACGGCTTCCCGGTGCGGATGCGCGACGTCGCCCGGGTCGAGCTCGGCCCGCAGGACGAACGGCGCGTGACCCGGTTCAGGGGCGACAACGCGGTCATCCTCGGCATCGTCAAGCAGGCCACCGCCAACCCGCTCGACGTGTCCAACGCGATGACCGAGGTCATGCCCACGCTGACCGACAGCCTGCCCCAGGGCATGGCCGTCAAGATCGCCTACGACAAGTCGGTGTTCATCGACCGCTCGATCGAGGCGGTCTACGAGACCATCCTGGAGGCGATCGGCCTTGTGGTGGTGGTCATCTTCTTCTTCCTGCGCTCGTTCCGCGCCACCCTGATCCCGCTGGTCACCATTCCGGTCTCGCTGATCGGCGCCTTCACGCTGATGAGCATCCTCGGCTTCTCGATCAACACCCTGACCCTGCTGGCCATGGTCCTGGCGATCGGCCTGGTGGTGGACGACGCCATCGTGGTGTTGGAGAACATCCACCGCCATGTGGAGAACGGGCTGAAGCCGATCCGCGCCGCCATCATCGGCATCAAGGAGATCGCCGGCGCCGTCGTGGCCATGACCCTGACCCTGGCCGCCGTCTACGTGCCGGTCGCCTTCACCCCCGGCCGGACCGGCACCCTGTTCGCCGAGTTCGCGCTGACCCTGGCCGGCTCGGTGCTGGTTTCCGGCTTCGTCGCCCTGACGCTGAGCCCGATGATGTGCTCGCGCCTGCTGAAGAACCACGAGAAGCATGGCACCCTCTACAATGTGCTGGAGCGTGGGCTGAACGGCTTGAACGACGGCTACCGCCGCCTGCTGAGCCTGACCCTGAAGGCGCGGCCGCTGGTGATCCTGCTGGCCCTGGGCGTGGCGGGCTGCAGCTACATCCTGCTGACCGGGCTGAAGTCGGAGCTGGCGCCGATCGAGGATCGCGGGGTGCTGTTCACCGCCGGCAACGCGCCGGAGGGCTCCACCGTCACCTTCACCAGCCGCTACGCCGAGCAGTTCGAGACGATGCTGAACGGCATTCCCGAGGTCGAGCACTACTTCGTGATCGTCGGCTCCCGCGCGGTCACCGAGCTGATCTCGTTCTCCCAGCTCACCCCCTGGGAGGAGCGCGAGCGCACTCAGATGGAGATCGTGCGCGACGTCCAGCCGGACCTGAGCCAGATCGCCGGCGTGCGCGCCTTCGCCAACAACCCCGGCTCGTTCGGCCAGAGCGCGCGGAACAAGCCGATCGAATTCGTGATCCAGACCTCCGAAAGCTACGAGCAGCTCGACGAGTATGTCGGCAAGCTCATCGCCGAGGCGGAGAAGTTCCCCGGTCTGATCAACCTGGACAGCGACCTGCGCCTGAACAAGCCGCAGCTGTCGGTCGAGATGGACCGCGAGCGGGTGGCCGATACCGGGGCCGGGGTGCTGACCGTCGGCCGGACCCTGGAGACCCTGCTGGGCGGCCGGCTGGTCACCCGCTTCAACCAGAACGGCGAGCAGTACGACGTCATCGTCCAGATGGCGCCGGACGACCGGCGGACGGTCAGCGACCTGAACGACATCTACGTCCATGGCCGCGGCGACGCCGACATCCAGCTCTCAAACCTGGTGACCGTGCGCGAGACGGTGGCGCCGAAGGAGCTGAACCGGTTCAACCAGTTCCGCTCGGCCACCATCACCGGCAACCTGGCGCCCGGCTATTCGCTCGGCGAAGGTCTCGACGTGCTGGAGGAGGCGGCGAAGACCGTGCTGCCGACCACCGTGCGCTACGATTTCGCCGGCGAGTCCCGCGAATTCAAGCAGACCGGCAGCAGCCTGGTCTTCGTGTTCATCCTGGCGCTGTGCTTCATCTTCCTGGTGCTGGCCGCCCAGTTCGAGAGCTTCGTCGATCCGATCATCATCATGGTCACCGTGCCGCTGTCGATGACCGGCGCATTGCTGGCGCTGGAACTGAGCGGCGGCACGCTGAACATCTACAGCCAGGTCGGTCTGGTCACCCTGATCGGGCTGATCAGCAAGCACGGCATCCTCATCGTGCAGTTCGCCAACCAGCTCCAGGACGAGGGCAGATCGCTGCACGAGGCGGTGGTGGAGGCGGCCGTGCTGCGGCTGCGACCGATCCTGATGACCACCGGGGCGATGGTGTCGGGCGCCATACCGCTGGCCCTGGCCCACGGCGCCGGGGCGGAGAGCCGCCAGGAGATCGGCTGGGTCATCGTCGGCGGCATGAGCCTGGGCACCGTGCTGACCCTGTTCGTCGTCCCGGCGGTCTACACCCTGCTGTCCCGCCGCCGAGCCGTCCAGCACGACGAGACGCCCGCCCGGTCCGACGGCACCGCCGCAGCCCCCGCCGAGTAGCGGGCAGCGAACTCGGCGATCCGCCGGGCCATCGAACACGGGACGGGGGGTGCGGCCGATAGGGCGCGGAGAGACGATTCTTCCGATTGGCCCTTGCGTCGGCGCGACGATCTGCGCAGATTTTCGGTATGATTGTCGGACAAAAAAATGACGCCTCGGCCGGCACTGCGCCGTGGCCGTTCGCGCCCGAGCCCTTGGCCGCATTCCTCGCGCCGCTGGGCAGGACGCTGGACCTCGACCTCCCCGCCAGCCGCTTCTCGGGCGGGCTGGCGAACCTGAACTACCGGATCTCGATCGACGGCAAGCCGGCGGTGCTGCGCCGCGCACCCTCCGGCCCGCTGCCGCCGGGCGCCCACGACATGGCGCGCGAGCATCGGGTCCTGTCCGCCCTGTCCCCCGCCTTCCCGCTGGCGCCGGACAGCCTCGCCCTGTGCGAGGATCCCGCCGTACTGGGGGCGCCGTTCCAGATCCTGGAATACCGCGAGGGCCGCACGGTGCGGGGCGACGATCTGAGCGTACTGGCGCGCGGAGAGGACCTGCCCGGCGCCCTGTGCGACCTGTTGGCCCGGCCGCTCGCCGACCTGCATGCGGTCGACCCGGACGCCTGCGGCCTCGGCGATCTCGGCCGGCCGGAGGGGTTCGTCGCCCGCAACGCCGCGCGCTGGTCCGCCCGGGGTGCGGAGCTGGCCGAGGGCCGGCCGGAAGCAACCCTGGCGGCCGAAATCGCCGTCTGGCTGAATAACCGGCTCGCCGGCTGGGACCGCGACGAGGTCTCGCTGCTGCACTGCGACTTCAAGCTCGACAACATGATCCTCGCCCCCGACCGGCTTGTCCCGGTGGGGATCGTCGACTGGGACATGGCGACGCGCGGCGATCCGCTGTTCGACCTCGCCACCCTGCTCAGCTACTGGTCGGAGCCGGGCGACCCGGACTGCCTGCGCGAACTCGGCCAGATGCCGACCGCGCTCGCCGGCTTCCCATCGCGCCGGGACATGGCACAGGCCTACGCCAAGGCCAGCGGCCGCAGCCTCGACGGGCTGGACGACCTCTACGTACTCTGCCTGTTCAAGCTCTCGGCGATCTTCCTGCAGCTCCACGCCCGCTGGAAGTCGGGCGCGATCGGGGACGACCGCTATGCCCGGTTCGAGCGGCTGGGCTTCGACCTGATGACGCACACATGGGATGTTGCGCGGGGCGCGGCGGACTGAAACGGCCGCAAAGGCCCTCGTACTAAGGCCCGTACAATAGGGGATGGAAACCGATGGACTTCTCGACACCCGACCATATCCAGGACCTGGTCAAACGCACCCGGACCTTCATCGCCGATGAGGTGATCCCCTACGAGAGCGACCCGCGCTGGGGCGAACACGGGCCGAGCGAGGACCTGCGCGCCGAGATGAATGCCAAGGCCAAGGCGGCCGGGCTGTTCGCGCCGCACGCCCCGAAGGAGTTCGGCGGTCTCGGCCTGTCCCATCTGGAGCGGTCCTGGGTGTTCGAGGAGGCGGGATACTCCCTGCTCGGCCCGTCGGCCATGCATTGCGGCGCGCCGGACGAGGGCAACATCCACCTGCTGAACGAGGTCGCCAGCCCGGAGCAGCGCGAGAAGTACCTGAAGCCGCTGGCCCAGGGGGCCCGCTCCTGCTTCGCCATGACCGAGCCGGACGGCGCCGGCGCCGACCCGACCATGCTGGCCGCCACCGCCCGGGTCGACGGCAACGGCTACGTGATCAACGGCCGGAAGTGGTTCATCACCGGGGCCAAGGACAGCACCTTCGTCATCATCATGGCGAAGATCGAAGGCGGCCCGCATGACGGCGAGGCCACCATGTTCCTCGCGCCGATGGACGATCCGGCGATCGTGCTGGAGAGCCAGATGGACACGCTGGACACCAGCTTCGCCGGCGGCCACTGGAACATGCGGTTCGACGACCTGCGGGTCGACGGCGACGCGGTGCTCGGCGCGCCGGGCGCCGGCTTCCGCTACGCCCAGGTCCGCCTGGCCCCGGCCCGGCTGACCCACTGCATGCGCTGGCTCGGCTCCGCGCGGCGCGCCCACGACACCGCCTGCGACTACGCCAACACCCGCATGGCCTTCGGTCAGATCCTCGGCAAGCACGAGGGCGTGGGCTTCATGCTGGCCGATAACGAGATGGACATGCGCACCGCCCGCCTCTCCCTGCAGCAGGCGTCCTGGCTGCTCGACCAGGGCGACCGGGCGGCGGAGGAGAGCTCCATGGCCAAGGTGCAGTGCTCGGAGGCGATCTGGCGGATCGTCGACAACTCGGTCCAGGTGCTCGGCGGCGCCGGCACCAGCGCCCACCTGCCGGTGGAGCGGATCTTCCGCGAGGTCCGCGGCTTCCGGATCTATGACGGCCCGTCCGAGGTGCATCGCTGGTCGCTGGCCCGCAAGGCGCTGAAGCGGGCGGCGGCACGCCTCGCATGACCTGACGGCACACCCGGCCAAGAACCGCCGACAAAGGCGGCACGGCAATCCGGGACACGGAGGAGGAAACGGATGGCACACGCAGTGCAGGCGGACCGGGATCCGCAGGAGTTCGACTGGGCGATCCCGGAGACCTTCAACTTCGCCACCGACGTGGTCGACCGCTGGGCCGCCGACGGCGACCCGCTGGCGCTGATCTGGCAGAACGCCGCCGGGGACGAACGCCGGTTCCGGTTCTCCGACATCTCCCGCCTGACCAGGCGGGCGGCCCGGGCGATGCGCGACGCCGGCATCGGGAAAGGCGACCGGGTCCTGGTCGTCATGCCGCGGATCCCGGAATGGCAGATCTCCCTGGTCGCCGCCATGCGCATCGGGGCGGTGCCGATCCCCTGCATCGAGATGCTGACCGCCCGCGAGATCGCCTATCGCGCCGAGCATTCCGGCGCGGTCGCCGTGGTCTGCCGCGCGGCCCATGCGGAGAGGATCGAGCCGGGGCTGGACGGGGTCGCCATCCGCTTCAGCGTCGGCCCGCGCGACGGCTGGCGGGACCTGACCGCGGCCTATGACCGACCGGAGGAAGCGGAGGCCGCCACCGTCGCCGCCGACGAGCCGGCGATGATGTATTACACCTCCGGCTCCACCGGCTATCCCAAGGGCGTGGTCCATGCCGCCCGCGCCGTGTTCGGCTGGCGCTACGCCGCCCGGTTCTGGCTCGACCTGCGGCCGGGCGAGCGGATCTGGTGCGGGGCGGATACCGGCTGGTCCAAGGCCGGGACCAGCGTGCTGATCGGCCCCTGGTCGGAGGGCGCCGCCAGCTTCCACTACGACGGCCCGTTCGACCCGGCCGAGCGCCTGCGGCTGCTGGCGGAACACCGGATCACCGTCTACTGCGCGCCGGCGACCGAGCTGTACCGGGTGGTGCAGGAAGATATCGCCGCCCATGACCTGTCGGCCCTGCGCCGCACCGTGTCGGCGGGCGAGGCGATGAACCCGGTCGTCGCCGCCAAATGGACCAGGGCGACCGGCGTGCCGGTGGCCGAGGCGTACGGCCAGACCGAGACCCTGATGACGGCGCTGACCACCACAGACGTGGAGCCCAAGCTCGGCTCCATGGGCAGGGCGGCGCCCGGCCTCACGCTCGCGGTGATCGGCGAGGACGGTCACCGGCTCGCGGACGGCGAGGTCGGGCATGTCGCCCTGCTCACCCCCTGCCCGACCATGATGCTCGGCTACTGGAACGACCCGGCGCGCACCGAGGAGAGCCATGTCCAGGGCCCCGACGGCCGCTGGTTCCTGACCGGCGACCTCGCCTCGCGCGATGCCGACGGATACTTCTGGTACGAGGGCCGCTCCGACGACGTGATCAACTCCGCCGGCTACCGCATCGGCCCGATCGAGGTGGAGAACGCGGTGCTGGAACACGAGGCGGTGCAGGAATGCGCCGTGGTCGGCGCCCCGGACGACGAGCGCGGCGAGGTGGTGAAGGCCTATATCGTGCTGAAGCGCGGCGTGGCCCCGGACGACGCCCTGATCGCCGACATCCAGAACCACGTCAAGCGCGTCGCCTCGCCCTACAAGTACCCGCGCCGGATCGAGTTCCGCGACGACCTGCCCAAGGGCCATACCGGCAAGGTGCTGCGCCGGGCCCTGCGCGACGAGGCCCGCGCCCAGGCGAAAGCGGGGAGCTGAATGGCGGGCACCTTCAGCCTCGATCCGATCCAGACCGAGCCGGCCTACCGGGTCGCCGCCCGCGCCCTGCGCGAGAAGATCGTCAGCGGCGAGATCGCGGTCGGCAGCGCCCTGCCGTCGGAGATGGCGATGGCGGCGCTGCTGAGCGTCAACCGGTCGACCGTGCGCGAGGCGATCCGCGCGCTGGAGGAGACCGGCGTGGTGGCCCGCCGCCCCGGCGGCAAGAAGCTGTTCGTCACCGCCCCGCCGCCGGAGACCCTGAGCGACCGGATGACCGCCGCCATGGTGCTGCACAGGGTCACCGTGGAGGAGCTGTGGCGCTCCATGCTGGTGCTGGAGCCAGGGACGGCGGCGCTGGCGGCACAGCATGCGACCGAGGCGCAGCTCGCCGCCCTGGACGCCAACCTGGCGGCCTCCGGCAGCCGGGGTGCCGACGCGGCGGCGATCGCCGCCCTGGATCTCGCCTTCCACGACCTGATCGCCGAGGCCAGCGGCAACCGGGCGATCCAGCTCGCCCGTCAGCCGCTGGGTGCGCTGTTCTATCCGGCCTTCGAGCAGATCTTCCAGCATCTGGACGCCGGCGACCGGATGTTCGACGCCCACCGGGCGGTTGTCGAGGCGCTGAAGGCCCGCGACCCGGCCACGGCGGAGGAGTGGATGCGCAAGCACATCATCGACTTCCGCCGCGGCTGGGAACTGGCCGGACTCGACCTCTCCGCCCCGGTGACTGCCTCGCCGTAACTGCGGCCTCCTGACCCTTGGAGCCCTCCGTCGGATGCAGTAGGGTCCGGGCATGATCGGACGGACCCGAAAGTCAGGCCGTCGCCCCTGGGCGAAGCGGCGCTACGGTTGGCGCGACGTTGCCGGCGTGCTCGGGGTCTACGCGATCGTCCTTCAGCTCGGCCTCGGCATCGTCGCGGGCCTTGCCGGCGAGTCGATCGCCCGCGAGCGGCAGTTGGCCGGCGACGACGCCAGCGCGCTCGCCCTGCAGATCTGTTCCCCGGCCGGTCTGATCCTGCTGGCCACCGACGAGACGGACCATGACGCCCCGCGCCGGGGGGCGCCGGTCTGTCCGGGCTGCCTGTTCGCCCATGCCGGACCGATCCCGCCGCAGACCGTCGCCCTGCGTCTGCCGGAGGCCGCCGCCCCGCCAGCGCTGCCGCCAGTCTCGGACAGCGACGTCCCGGCCGTGCTGGAGCGCATCACCGCGCTCAATCCGCGCGCCCCGCCCCTGCTTTCCGCCTGACACCCCTGATCGCGCCCGGCAGCCGCCGAGCGCTCGGTTTCAGCGGCCCGCGATCACGCGCGCCGAATGACGGAAAGCAACGGATATGAGCTCCAAGACCCTCTTCGCCTCCCTGGCTCTGCTGGGCAGCACCCTCGCCGCCACCCCGGCCTCGGCCCATGCCTATCTTGCCGCCGGCCAGGCCACGGCCGGTTCCACCTATGTCGCTGTGATGCGCATTCCGCACGGCTGCGAGGGGCGCCCGACCCTCGCCCTGACGATCGACATCCCGGAGGGCGTGATCAACGCCAAGCCGATGCTCAAGGCCGGCTGGACGGTGGAGACCGTCCGCGGCGCCTACGCGAAGACCTACGAGTACCACGGCAGGCAGATGAGCGAGGGCGTGCGGCAGATCCGCTGGTCCGGCGGCGAACTGCCCGACGATTTCTTCGACGAGTTCGTGTTCATGGCGCGCGTAACCGGGGATCTCGCCGGCACCACCGTCGCCTTCCCGACCACCCAGTTCTGCGCCGACGAGGCGCAGGTCGCGTGGACCGAGATCGCCGCGCCCGGCCAGGACCCCCACGACCTCGCGCATCCGGCCCCGGCCCTGACGGTCGTCGCCGCGGCGCAGAAGGACGGTCACGGTCACGGCCATGGCCACGGACATGCCCAACCCCAGGGCCATGGGGACATGCAGATGACGATGGCGGGCGACCTCATCGTCGAAGCGCCGTTCGCCCGCGCCACGCCCGGTCCGGCGAAGAACGGCGCCGCCTTCCTGACCATCACCAATGCCGGCGCGGAGGCCGACCGGCTGATCGCTGCCAAGGCGGCCGTCGCCGATCGCGTCGAGCTGCACACCCATCTGCACGAGAACGGCGTGATGAAGATGCGCCAGGTCGAGGCGGTCGAGGTGCCGGCCGGCGGGGCCGCCAGCCTGGAGCCGGGCGGCGACCACATCATGATGATGGGGCTGAAGGCGCCGCTGAAAGAAGGCGAGAGCTTCCCGCTGACGCTGGTCTTCGAGAAGGCCGGCGAGGTGACCGTCGAGGTGACGATCGGCGGCGTCGGCGCGATGCAGGGCCAGGACCATGGCGGCCATGGCGGCCATGGCAATCACGGCGGGCACGACATGAAGAAGAGCAACTGAGCCTTCGTCCGAAACCCGGCTTCCCGGACCGTCTCCGGGAAGCCGCAATCCTCCGCCGGGTCAGCCGGCGGCTACCGCCAGCATCGCCTCCAGATCGGCCCACAGATCCTCGGGATCCTCCAGGCCGATAGTGATTCGGATCAGACCGCTCTCATACGGCCAGGGCACCGCCACCCGGTCGCCCGCCACGTTGGCCGGGGCGATCAGGCTGCGGGTGCCGCCCCAGGACGCGCCGATGGCGAAGACCTTGAGCGCCGACAGGGCCGGCTCCATCCGCGCCTCCAGCCCCGGCTTCAGCACGATGCTGAACACGCTGGCCGAGCCGGCGAAGTCCCGCTTCCAGACCTCATGCCCCGGACAGGACGGCAGCGCGGGGTGCAGCACCGTCTCCACCGCGGGATGCTCGGCCAGCCGACGGGCGAAGTCCTCCGACACCCGGCCCATATGGGCGAGCCGCACCGCCATGGTCTCCAACCCGCGCAGGGCGAGCGACGCCTCGTCCGGCGACACCCCGATGCCGAGATCCCGCATCACCAACTTGATCCGGTCGCGCAGGGCGACGTCCGCCACCGTGATCGAACCCATGAGCAGGTCGGAATGGCCGCCGACATACTTGGTGAGCGCCTCCACCGCGACGTCCACCCCATGGGCCAGCGGCTTGAAGAGCAGCGGCGTCGCCCAGGTGTTGTCGCAGCCCACCGGCACGCCCTTCGCCTTGGCGGCGGCGACGATGGCGGGAATGTCCTGCACCTCCATGGTGCCGGAGCCGGGGGATTCGACCCAGACCAGCTTGGTCTCCGGCCGGATCAGGTCGGCGATGCCGCCGCCGATCATCGGATCGTAGATCGTGTGCGCAACGCCGCGCGGCGCCAGATAGTTGCGGCACAGGCTGCGCACCGGACCATAGGCATGGTCGGGGATCAGCACATGGTCGCCCGGCTCCAGCAGCGTCAGCATCACCATGCTGATCGCCGCCTGGCCCGAGGGCACCAGGATGGTCCGCGCGCCGCCATGCAGCTCGGTGAGCTGTGCCTCGAGCACCCGCGTGGTCGGCGTGCCGTGCATGCCGTAGGTGAAGTCGTCGAATCCGCGCGCACTGCGCGCCAGGAAGGACTGGCCGTCCGGATAGACGATTGTGGACGCCCGATAGGTCGGCACGGCGAGGCTGGCGAAGCCTTCCAATTTGGCGGGCGGGTGCTGGACGCAGCGGGTCTGGTCGCGCATGGGGGATCTCCTCGGTTGCGCTCCCGTCGTACCGCCGGGGTGCGGCGAGGTACACTGACCCCGGCGCATGACTTCATGCGTGGAGGTGATGGTCGGCCTGTTACCGCGCCGCCATCAGGGCATCGATGAAGTCGCGCACGATCTCCGATTTCGGCCGGTCGGCCGGCAGGACCAGCAGGCTGCGGATCGTCACCGCCGGCGCGAACGGCCGCAGCACCACCCGCGATCCGTCCAGCCCCTCGGCCGCCGCCGGGCTGATCAGCCCGACCCCCACCCCTTCGGCCACCAGCGCGTGGAGGGTGGAGGCGTAGATCGTCTCGACCACGATCTCCGGCACCACCGCCTCCGCCGCCAGCAGGGCGTCGAGCCGCTGGCGCGCGCGGTCCTCCGGCACGTAGGCGACGAAGGGCACGCCGTGCAGATCCGCCGGCGCGATGGTCTGTCTGTCGGCCAGCGGATGGCCGGCCGGAATGGCGCAGAGCGCGTCGCGCGTGAGAAAGGTCTGGGCGGTGACGCCGGTCACGTCGATCTCGTCGGCGGCCAGCCCCACGTCGAACTGGCCGGAGGCGACCAGATCGCGCACCTCCCGCGAGGACAGCACCAGCAGGGTGACCCGCACCGTCGGATGGGTCCGTCGGAAGGCGGCGACGGCGCGCGGCACCAGCGAGCCGCCCAAGGCGGAGAGCGAGGCGACCCGCAGCTCGCCCGACCCGCGGTCCCGGATACGGGCGGCCGAGGCGCGGATCGTGTCGATGCCCTGGAACGCCGCCTCCACGTCCTGATACAGCAGCCGGGCCTCCGGCGTCGGCACCAGCCGGTTGCGGATGCGCGCGAACAGGGCGAAGCCGACCGCGCGCTCCAGCTCGGCGAGGGTGCGGCTGACCGCCGGCTGCGTGACGCCGAGCGTCTCCGCCGCCCGCGACGCGGTCCCGCAGCGCATCACCGCCGCGAAGGTCTCGATCTGACGCAGGTTCATGGCCCAAGCATCCGCCCGTTCCCCCCACCTATAGCCGGATCAGTCGATCAGATACGACAGGAAAGCCTCCGCCGAGGCGGCCAGGGCGGCACGCTCGCGTACCCCGACGAGGAACGGCCGGCGCGACCACGCTTCCGACAGCGGCACGACGGCGATCCCGTCCACCTCGGCATAGGGAGCGGCGACCGCCCGGGGCAGGATGCCGACGCCGAGCCCCGCGGCCGCCATCCGCCGCACCGCCTCGAAGCTGCGCACCCGGAACGCCACGGTCAGCGGATGACCGGCCTCCTCCGCCCGCTGGCAGACCTGGGCGAAGAGCGAACTGCCGTCCTCCAGCCCGATATGCGGCTCCCCGAACAGCTCCCGCAGGGCGAGCGCGCCGGCCCCCGCCAGCCGGTGACCGGCCGACACGACGACGCAGAGCGAGTCGGTACGGAACGGGAAGGCCTGGATCCCCTCATGCGGCACCGAGGCGGCGAAGATGCCGATATCGACATGGCCTTCCTGCACCTCGCGCACGATGTCGGCGGAGACGCCCTCGCGCACCTCGAAGCGGATCTCCGGCGCCGTGGCGCGGAACCGGGAGAACAGATCCGGCAGGAACTGGTTCACCGCCGAAGGGTTTGCCGCCACCCGCACCAGCCCCCGCGTTCCCTCGGAGAACTGCGCCATATCCTCGCTCACCCGTTCGGCCAGGCGCAGCAGGTTGGCGGCATGGGCGGCGAGCACCCGGCCGGCCGGCGTCGGCTCGACGCCGCGGATGTCGCGGTACAGCAGGCGGGTGCCGAACTGGTGCTCCAGATCGGCGATCCGCCGGCTGACGGCGGAGATCGCGATATGGGCCTCGGCCGAGGCGGCGGACAGCGAGCCGAGCCGGACCGCTGCCTCGAACAGGCGCAGGGAGGTCAGACCGAGATCGGCCCGTGCCTTCACCGCCCGGCCCCCCTGTCAGGCTTACGCCGCGGCCAGCGCGCGGCGGCGCGGCACCTTGCGCAGGTGGCCGCCGGTCTCGCCGCCGGGCACCTCGGCCACCGTCTCGGCCGCGTCGAGCAGCCGGTCGAGGTCGATGCCGGTGGCGATGCCCATGTTCTCGAAGGTGAAGACCAGATCCTCGGTCGCCGTGTTGCCGGTCGCGCCCGGCGCGAACGGGCACCCGCCCAGGCCGGCCGCCGCACTGTCGAACACCCGGATGCCGGCCTGATAGGCATAGAGCGCGTTGGCCACGCCCAGGCCGAAGGTGTCGTGGCCGTGATAGGCCCAGCCGATGCCGTCGCCGGAGAACCGGTCCAGGACGGTGGCGCAGACCTCCGCCACCTGATCCGGGATCGCCCGGCCGGTGGTGTCGCACAGGCCGAACTCCACCGGCGCGCCAAACCCGAGCACGGTGTCGATGGCGGCATAGACCGCATCGGGCGTCGTCGTGCCCTCGAACGGGCAGTCGAACACGGTCGCCAGGTTGGCCCGCAGGCGGAAGCCCGGCACGTCGCGGCCCCGGGCGATCACCTCGCCGAGCTGGCCGATGGACGCCTCCACCGGTCGGCGCACATTGGCGTTGTTGTGGCTCTCGGAGATCGAGAACACGTAGACGATGTCGGCGATCCCTGCGGCGAAGGCGTCCTGGGCGCCGCGCAGGTTCGGCACCAGGGTGGACAGGCGTACGCCGTCGCCGACCCCCGCCAGCCGGTGCACCTCGGCGGTGTCGGCCATCTGCGGCACGTGGACCGGGCTGACGAAGGCGCCGGTCTCGATCCGGGTCAGTCCGGCCCGGGCCAGCAGTTCCACCACCCGGACCTTGGTGTCGGTCGGGATCGGCTCCTTGATCACCTGGAACCCGTCGCGCGGGGCGACGTCGCAGATTTCGACCGCTTCGCTCACAGCACACCTTCCTTCTTCAACGCGTCGATCTCGTCGGGCGCCATGCCGAGCAGGTCGGACAGCACCTCGTGGGTATGGGCGCCGACCGTGGGGCCGGGCCAGCGCACGCCGCCGGCCGGACCGCCGGTCATCGCCGGCACCACGCCCGGATGCAGCGTCTCGCCGAGGCGGGGGTCGGCGACCTTGTGCACCATGCCCCGGGCCAGGAACTGCGGGTCGGCGGCGATATCGGCGATGTCGTAGATCCGCGAACAGGGCACGTCGGCGGCCTCCACCTTGGCCGCGACCTCGTCCAGGGTCAGACCGGTGGTCCAGTGGGCGATCGCCGCGTCCAGCTCCGCCGCGTGCTTCACCCGGCTGGGATTGTCGGCATAGCGCGGGTCGTCGGCCAGATCGGGTCGCTCCATCGCGCCGCAGAGCCGCCGGAACAGGGCGTTGGAATTGGCCCCGATCAGGAAGAAGCGTCCGTCGGCGGTCGGATAGGCGTTGGACGGGGCCGTGGTCGGGATGGTCGACCCGGTCGGCTGGCGTATCTTCCCGGTCGCGCCGTATTCCGGCAGGCAGCCCTCCAGCAGGCTGAGGACACTCTCGCTCAAGGCCACGTCCACCCGACGCCCGGGCTGCGCCCGCCCCTTGCCCTTCTCGAACAGGGTGGCGAGCAGGCCGATGGCGCCGTAGAGCCCGGCCACGCTGTCGCCGATGGAGATCCCGGTGCGCACCGGCGGCAGGTCGCTGACCTCCTTGGGATAGCCGGTCAGGTGGCGCAGGCCGCCGACCGCCTCGCCGATCACCCCGAAGGCGGCCCGGTTGTGGCCGGGACCGGTCTGGCCGTAGCCGGAGACCTGAACCACGATCACGTCGGGATTGACCGCGCTCATGTCCTGCGGGCCGAGGCCCCAGGAGGCGAGCTGCCCCGGCTTGAAGTTCTCCACCACGGCGTCGACCTCGGCGATCAGCCGTTTCACCAGGGCGATGCCCTCGGGCTTCTTCAGGTCGGCGGTGATGGAGCGCTTGTTGCGGCCATGCACCGACCACCAGACCGAGTCGGTCTCGCCCTCCAGGATCATGCCCCAGGAGCGCACCGGATCGCCCTTGCCCGGCGGTTCCACCTTGATCACGTCGGCGCCGAGATCGGCCAGCACGCGGGTGCAGAACGGGGCGGCGATGAAATGCCCGAGTTCCAGAATGCGCAGACCGCTCAGCGGCCCGCCGGAGGCAGTGTCTGTCAGACCCGCCCGTCCAATATCGCTCTCCGTTGTGGTCATCGTTTCCTTCAACCCTGTGTTTTCTTGTTCTCCGGGGGAGACTGGTAGTTGGAGATCTCGACCAGATTGCGGTCGGGATCGCGCAGGTAGATCGACCGGATCGGCCCGACGGCGCCGGTGCGGGGGCTCGGCATCTCCTCGATGGCGAAGCCCTCGGACTGCAGATGGGCGATCACGGTCTCGATCGGAACCTCGGTGATCAGACAGAAATCGCCGCTGCCGGGGGTCGGCGTATCGGCCTTGGGCTCGAACTCCCGGCCGGCCTGGTGCAGATTGATCTTCTGCGCGCCGAACCGGAGCGCGGTGCGGCCGGCCCCGAACGTCTCGACCGACATCCCGAGCGCGCGGCCGTAGAAGTCGCAGGTCGCCGCGATGTCGCGGACGGTCAGGACAAAATGGTCGATGCGCGCGATCTTCATGGTCGCCTCCCTGCCGGAAGACTACCGGATCCGATATTTGCCGAAATCGCTAATTTGAGAAGATTGCATTCTCATTTCGAGAAATCTAACAATCCGTCGCGCCCTGCGCCCCCGTGCCGGCGAATCGGCTAAGGTGAGGGTTCGGCCGGGAGGCGCGCCGGGAACAGTGGACGGCCCGCCGCGAACCGGGATATCAGGCGCTGCCTGCGCTGCAATCATCGGAGACACCGGCCCCCGGGCCGTCAGGAAAACGAGATCATGCAGCCTCCCCGAGCCGCCGGCCCCATCGGCCTGACCCTCCCGATCCTGCTTGTCCTCATTGTAACCGCCCTCCTGTGGGCGGGAGATGGGCGGGCGGGAGAGGGGCGGGCCGGAGAGGGGCGGGCTGAAAGCGCAGGCGCCGAGGCGACCCAGCCCTACAGCTTCGGCATCGTCCCGCAGCAATCGGCGACCCGGCTGGCCCGGGACTGGCTGCCGTTCCTGCAGGAGCTCTCCCGGCGCTCCGGCGTCGCCCTGCGCTTCGCCACGGCCACGGACATTCCCACCTTCGAAGGCTGCCTGAGCCAGGGCGCCTACGACTTCGCCTATATGAACCCGTATCACTACACCGTCTTCGCCGAGTCTCCGGGCTACCGCGCCTTCGCCCATCAGCGCGACCGCCGGCTGCGCGGCCTGATCGTCGTGCGCGCCGAGTCGCCGATCGAGCGGCTGGAGCAGCTCGACGGCCGGGAGGTCGCCTTTCCCTCGCCCGCCGCGTTCGGCGCCAGCGCGATCCAGCGCGCCGAGCTGCGCCAGCTCGGGATCGCCATCACGCCGGTCTATGTCAAGTCCCACGATTCGGTGTACCGGGCGGTGCAGAACGGTCTCTACCCGGCGGGCGGCGGCGTCACCCGGACCCTGGAGGCGGCCGATCCGGCGGTCCGGGACCGCCTGCGCGTGCTGCATTCGACCCGCGCCTACACGCCCCACGCCTTCGCCGCCCATGGGCGGGTCCCGTCGGCCGCCGCCGAGGCGGTGGCGCGGGCGATGGTGGCGATGGCCGCGGGCGACCCGGTGCTGGCCCCGCTCGGCATGGAAGGCTTCGCCGCCGCCGGCGACGCGGACTGGGACGACGTGCGCGCCATCGACCTGACCCCGGCGGATACCGGCATCCGCCTGACCAGCGAGGCCCCGTGTCCTTCCGGCTGAAGACCATCCTGGGCGTGGCGCTGATCGAGGCCCTGCTGCTCGCCGCCCTACTGATCAGCGGCGTCCACTACCTGCGGTCCTCCAACCAGACCCAGCTCGACGAACGGGCCCACACCACCGCCAAGCTGATCGCCGCCATGACCAGCGACAGCGTGGTGGCCACCGACCTCGCCACCCTCGACGCGCTGGTCGAGCAGGTGCTGACCAACCCGGATATCGACTATCTGCGGGTCCGGGGCGTCGGCGGCCGGGTGCTGGCCCAGGGCGGCGACCCCGAGGCGCTCGCAGCCCCGTTCCGCAGCGACGATGACGCCGGGGGCAGTGCCGATGACGGCCGCCTGGATATCGCCCAGCCGATCGAGATCGCCGGCCACCGGTTCGGTATGGTCGAGCTCGGCCTGTCCACCACCGCGCTGGAGGACGTGCTCGACGACGCCATGCACTGGATGGGCACGGTCGCCCTGGTCGAACTGGCGCTGGTCGGCCTGCTCGGCGTGATGCTGGCGCAGTATCTCGTCCATCAGTTCAACTCGCTGCGCGACGGGGCCCAGCGGGTCGCCGGCGGCGATTTCGGCCACCAGATCGACATCCGCGGCGACGACGAACTGGCCCAGACCGGCCGCAGCTTCAATGCCATGTCCAGGGCACTGGCCGGCTTCGCCGCCGAGCAGCGCGCCGCCCGCGACGCCGCCGAACGCAAGTCCTACGAGGCGGAATCGATCCTGACCGACGCCGTGGCCAGCATGGCCGAATCCATTCTGATCGCCGACGACCGCGGCCGGGTCCTGCGGGTCAACGACGCGTTCCGGCGGTTCTATCCGACGGTGACCGACCAGATCCTCGCCGGCGGCTCCCTGCGCCAGATCCTCTCGGTGACCGAGGAACTGTACGGTCTTCCGCTGAACGAGCGGGTCACCGAACTGGAGACCCCGGCGGCGACCGCCCGGCAGGTCTCCCTGTCCGACGGCCGGCGGCTGCTGGTCGACCACCGGCCGACCGGTCTCGGCGGCGTGGTGATCGTCGCCAAGGATGTTACCGAGCTGTCCCGCACCCAGGAACGGGCGCGCAGCCTCCAGTTCGAGCTGATGCAGAGCCAGAAGATGGAGAGCCTCGGCACCCTGACCGCCGGGATCGCCAAAGAGATCGCCACGCCGATCCGGTCGCTCGGCGACCGGCTGCGGGCCCTGGAGGAGGCGGTGGACGGGGTGCTGGCCCTGCGGCCGCCGATCGGCGTCCTGCCGGAGACCTTCATCGCGGAGGTGCCGCCGGCGATCCGCGACAGCCTGGACGGGCTCGACCGGGTCGACCGGATCGTCGACGCCCTGCGCAGCTTCGCGCGGCCCGACCCGCTCGCCCCGGAACCGAACGACCTGAACGGGTCGGTGCAGGTCATGACCACCGTCTCGCGCAGCCTGTGGCAGCCGGTCGCCAGGGTGGAACTGGCACTGGACGAGACCCTGCCCGCGATCCCGTGCAAGCCGGGCGAGATCGGCCAGGTGCTGCTGAACCTGATCTCCAACGCCGCGGACGCGATCCGGGAGGCCCGGAGCCCGGGCACCCTCGGCACCATCCGGATCCGCACGCTGGTGGAGGACGGCATGGCCGAGATCCGGGTGGAAGACGACGGCATCGGCATGGCGCCGGAGGTCCGCGCGCGGATCTTCGACATGTTCTACACGACGAAGCCGGCCGGCAAAGGCACCGGCCAGGGCCTGGCGATCGTCGCCGCCATCCTGGCGGGTCACAAGGGCCGCATCCTGGTCGACAGCACCCCGGGCGAGGGCAGCGTCTTCCGCGTCCGCCTGCCGCTGAGCGGGAAAACGGAAGGGGGCTGATCCCCGCCCCGACTGTTGCCCTCCCTTACCCGTCCAGCTTCGCCGACCGGAGCCGCAGCGCGTTGCCGATCACCGAGACGGAGGAAAGGCTCATCGCCGCCGCGGCGAAGATCGGCGACAGCAGCACCCCCAGAACCGGATACAGCACCCCTGCCGCGATCGGCACGCCGGCCGCGTTGTAGACAAAGGCGAAGAACAGGTTCTGGCGGATGTTCGCCATCGTCGCTTGAGCGAGCGTACGGGCCCGCACGATGCCGGTCAGATCGCCCTTCACCAGGGTGATGCCGGCACTCTCCACCGCCACATCGGCGCCGGTGCCCATGGCGATGCCGACATCGGCGGCGGCCAGGGCCGGGGCGTCGTTGACCCCGTCGCCGGCCATCGCCACGGCCAGTCCCTGGGCGCGCAGCTCCTCCACCAGCGCGCCCTTGTCCTCCGGACTGACATCGGCGCGGACCTCGTCGATGCCGAGATCGCGGGCCACCGCCTCGGCCGTGCGGCGGCTGTCGCCGGTCGCCATGACGATGCGCAGACCGGCCTCGTGCAGCGCCCGGATCGCCGCCGGCGTGGTCTCCTTCACCCGGTCGGCCACCGCGACCAGCCCGG
Organism: Candidatus Endolissoclinum sp.; assembly: GCA_965228445.1. Taxonomy (GTDB): domain Bacteria; phylum Pseudomonadota; class Alphaproteobacteria; order Thalassobaculales; family Thalassobaculaceae; genus Thalassobaculum. The sequence continues at coordinate 2,984,033 of OZ245813.1, forward strand.
CCGCCTTGCCGTCCACCGCGACGAACATGGCGGTGCGGCCCTTGCCCTGGAGCGTCTCGGCGGTCTGCGCCAGAGCCCCCGGGTCGATCCCGAGATCCGTCATCATCGCCCGGTTGCCGAGTGCCACCCGGCGGCCCTGCACGGTGCCGGACACGCCCTTGCCGGTGACCGCCTCGAACCCGGTCGCATCGGACAGCGTGGCACCCCGGCCCTCGGCGCCGGTCACGATGGCCTCGGCCAGCGGGTGTTCCGAGCCGCGCTCCAGCGAGGCGACCAGGGACAGCAGCTCGGTCTCCTCCATGCCCTCGGACGCAATCACATCGGTCAGGGTCGGCTTGCCCTCGGTCAGGGTGCCGGTCTTGTCGACGATCAGGACGTCGACCTTGGCGAAACGCTCCAGCGCCTCGGCGTCGCGGATCAGCACGCCGGCCTGGGCACCGCGTCCGGTCGCCACCATGATCGACATCGGCGTGGCCAGCCCGAGCGCGCAGGGGCAGGCGATGATCAGCACGCTGACGGCGGCGACCACCGCATAGGACAGGGCCGGACTCGGGCCGAAGACCAGCCAGGCGACCAGGGCGGCCAGCGCCGCGCCGACCACCGCCGGCACGAAATACCCCGCCACCCGGTCGGCCATGGCCTGGATCGGTGCGCGGCTGCGCTGGGCCTTGGCGACCATGTCGACGATGCGCGACAGCACCGTGTCGGATCCGACCATCTGCGCCGTCATGACGAAGCTGCCGGTCTTGTTCAGGGTACCGCCGGTGACCGCGTCGCCGGCCGTCTTCTCCACCGGTACCGGCTCGCCGGTGATCATGCTCTCATCGACCGAGGAGCGGCCCTCGGCGACGGTGCCGTCCACCGGCACGCTCTCGCCCGGCCGCACCCGCAACCGGTCGCCGGCGCGGACCTCCTCCAGCGGCACGTCCGCCTCGCCCTGATCGGTGATCCGCCGGGCGGTCTTGGGCGCCAGGTTGAGCAGGGCGCGGATCGCGTCGCCGGTGCGCTCGCGGGCCGACAGTTCCATCACCTGGCCGACCAGAACCAGGATCAGGATCACCGCCGCCGCCTCGAAATACACCGGCGCCTGCCCGTGGACGTCGAGCATGGCCGGCGGGAAGGCGTCCGGCGCCAGCAGGCCGACCAGGCTGAACAGATAGGCCGCCCCGGTGCCGAGCGCGATCAGCGTCCACATGTTCGGGCTGCGATTCACGATGGAGGACCAGCCGCGCTTGAAGAACGGCTGCGCCAGCCAGACCACCACCGGGGTGGCCAGCAGGAACTGCAGCCAGACATGCAGGGTCGGGCCGAGCCAGTCATGGAACGGGATGCCCATATGGCTGCCCATCTCCAGCGCGAAGACCCCGGCGGCCAGCGGCGCGCCAATCCACAACCGGCGACGGAAATCCACCAGCTCCGGGTTCGGGCCCGCATCGGCGCTCGGCGTCATCGGCTCCAGCGCCATGCCGCAGATCGGGCAGTCGCCGGGCGCGTCACGGACGATCTCCGGGTCCATCGGGCAGGTGTACTGAGTTCCGGCCGGCATCGGCTCCGGTGCGGGACGATCGCCGAGATAGTCGGCGGGCGCGGCCTCGAATTTCTGCTGGCAGCGCGCGGAGCAGAAGTAGAAGCGCTCGCCCGCATGCTTGGCCATGTGCGCGGCGGTGCCGCGGTTGACGGTCATGCCGCAGACCGGGTCCTTCGCCTCGACAAAGGCGTCGGGCTCGGCCGCGAACCGGTCGCGACAGCGCGCGGCACAGAAGTGGTAGGTGTGGCCCGCATGCTCGTGGGTCGGCTTGCCCGCCTCGGGATCGACCGTCATGCCGCAGACCGGGTCGCGGATTATCTCGGCACCGGCGTGATTGTGCGCGTTCATCTCTGCCTCGCAACTCTGGAGGATGAGAGATGGGCCTTCCCGTCACTGGAAGGTCAAGAGGGCGTCACAGAAGCACCGCCTTCGCCCCCATCCACAGGGCCATGGCGATCATCATCAGGTTCTCGGTCAGCGACACGAAGCCCAGCGGCACCGAGCTGTCGCCGCCCACGCAGGCGCATTTCAGCTCGCGCTTGTCGACATAGACCGCCTTGAAGACGCTGACCGCGCCGACCGTGCCGATGACCAGCGCCACCGGGGCGGAGATCCAGGTCAGCACCCCTGCCAGCATCAGCACCCCGGCCCCCGCCTCCGCATAGGGGTAGATATAGCCGTAGGGCACCCATTTCTGCGCCAGCAGGTCGTAGTTCAGGAACATGGTGGAGAAGCCCTCCACATCCTTCAGCTTCTGCAATCCGAGCAGAATCATCGCGATCGCCACAAACCACTCGGCGGTGCGCGGGATCAGGATCTCGCCGCGCAGCAGCCAGGTCAGGGCCACCGCCATCAGGGCCGCGACGGCGAACAGGGCGATGATCGGCTGGTAGGTGGTCTCCTGGTCCGGGTCGTCCAGGCCGAAATGGACGCGCAGCGCGTCATAGCCGCCGACCCGCTCCTCGCCGATGAAGGTCTGCGGCGTGGTCTCCACCCCGTGCTTCGCCATGAAGGCATCGACCTCGTCGCGGGTGGTGAGGTGATGGTCCTCCACCTCGTACCCCTTGCGCTCGAGCAGCCATTTGGACTTGCGACCGAAGGGGCAGAGGTGATCGGGCATCACCATCCGGTACAGGCGGGCGGTCTGGGCAGGCATGGGGCTCTCCGTCGGTTGAGGGTGCCACCCCTGACCAACGGGCCGGCAGCGCATCGGGTTCCGAGATTGGCGCCGGGCTTGACCTTCCAGTCGCAGGAACCATTACCTGTCGACAGCGATGCCCCGGCGATGGGAGAGAGCGATGAATATCGGAGAGGTTGCCGAGCAGAGCGGTCTGCCGGCCAAGACGATCCGCTATTACGAGGATATCGGGCTGGTGCGGCCCGCCCGCGGCGAGAACGGCTACCGCGCCTTCGGGGCGACGGACGTGCACAAGCTGGTGTTCCTGGCCCGCGCGCGCTCGCTCGGTTTCACCATCGAGGACTGCCGGGCCCTGCTGGCGCTGTACGAGGACCGCGCGCGGGCGAGCGCCGACGTGAAGCGGGTGGCGCAGGAGCATCTCGGCAGCATCGAACGCAAGATCGCCGAGCTGCAGGCGATGCACGCGACCCTGTCGGATCTGGTGACCCGGTGCCACGGCGACACCCGGCCGGACTGCCCGATCCTGGAGGACCTGGCCGGGCGGGGGTGAGGTGGTTTGAAGTTCCTCCTCGCGCAGTCCTTCCCTCACGCACTCTCCGGGTTCATTCCGGGGCAACGGTTGGTGCAGGGATGGGCATTGGGGAACTACCTCAGGCGGCGAAGCGAGTGGAGGCCTTGCCCCGGAATGAATCCGGGGAGTGCCTAAAGGGGGAAGTGGGGAGAAAACGCCCCAACCGTCTTCCCGGCCTTGCGCCGGGATCCAGGAAACGGGTCGCTGGAGCGTTCCCGAGAGATCGGAAGCGCTCCAGCGGGTGTCACCCTTGGCCCCGGCGCGAGGCCGGGGAGATGGGGTTGGGAGGCGAAAGAGTCAGTCTCAGCTCGTGGTGGTCCAGCCGGAGACGGCCTTCACTTCCAGGAACTCGGTCAGGCCGTACTGGCCGCCCTCGCGGCCGTTGCCGGACTGCTTGTAGCCGCCGAACGGGCTGCCCGGGGCGCGCGGGGCGCCGTTGGCCACGACCATGCCGGCGCGGAGCTGGCGGGCGACGCGCTGGGTGCGGGCACTGTCGCCGCTCTGCACGTAGTCGGTCAGGCCGTAGCTGGTGTCGTTGGAGATCTTCACCGCCTCGTCCTCGCCGTCGAACGGGATCATCGACAGGACCGGGCCGAAGATCTCCTCGCGCGCAATCCGCATGTCGTTGTTCACGTCGGCGAACACCGTCGGCCGCACGAAATAGCCGCGGTTGAAGCCGTCCGGACGGCCGGTGCCGCCGGCGACCAGGCGCGCGCCCTCGTCGATGCCGGCCTGGATCAGGTCCTGCACCTTGTTGAACTGCAGCTCGGAGACGAGCGGGCCGATATGGTTGCCGTCCTCGCTCGGCTGGCCGACCGCGGTGCTCTCGGCCGTGGTGCGGGCGACTTCCACCGCCTCGTCATAGACTGAACGCTCGACCAGCATGCGGGTCGGGGCGTTGCAGGACTGGCCGGTGTTGTTGAAGCAGTGGATGGCACCGCGCTTCACCGCCTTGGCGACGTCGGCATCGGCAAAGACGATGTTCGCCCCCTTGCCGCCCAGCTCCAGGGCGACGCGCTTGACCGTCTCGGCCGAGGCCTGGGTGACGGCCACGCCGGCGCGGGTGGAACCGGTGAAGCTCATCATGTCGATGTCGGGATGGCGGCTCATCGCCTCGCCGACGGTCGGGCCGTCGCCGTTGACCAGGTTGAACACGCCCTTGGGGAAGCCGGCCTCGTCCATGAACTCGGCGAAGAGCAGCGAAGACATGGGCGCGATCTCGGACGGCTTCAGCACCACGGTGCAGCCGACGCCGACCGCCGGGACGACCTTCAGGGTCACCTGGTTCATCGGCCAGTTCCACGGGGTGATCAGGCCGCAGACGCCGATCGCCTCGTGGATGATGAACTCGTCCGGGGTGTCGTCGCGCAGCTGGTGCTCGAACTTGAACTCCTTCAGCGCGCGGATGAACGCCTTGATATGGCCGAGGCCGGCGGCCGCCTGCGCGGTGGTCGCCAGCTTCTTCGGCGCGCCCATCTCGGTGGAGATCGCCTCGGCCATCTCGCCGGCGCGGCGCTCGTAAATCTCGGCGAGCTTCTCGATCTTGGCGATGCGCTCGGCCAGCGGGGTCTTGCTCCAGCCGTCGAAGGCGGCCTTCGCGGCGCCGACCGCCTTGTCCACATCGGCCTTGGAGCCGAGCGAGATCACCCCGAACGCGGTCTCGTCGGCCGGGTTGATGACGTCGAAATCCTTGGGCGTGGTGGGCGGAACCCAGGCGCCGTTGATGTAGAAATCGGTCTTACGCAGCATTCTTTTTTCCTCCGAGCGTCGCGGTCAGGTTGGTGCGCCTTTGCCTGTCGGCTTCCAGCGCCGTTGACCGGACATGTGGGGTGCAGGCGACGGCAGTTAAACGGGCCTGCGGCAAACCGTCAATGCGAATGATTCTCAATAAGTGAGACCACGGTCAGGCGGCCTCGGCGCGGATGCTTGCCCAGGTCTCGCGCATCCAGCCGACGCAGGCGATCGCCTGCTCGAACAGCGAGTATTTGCACCCTCCCCCATAATCCGGGTTCGGGATGAACTCGGTGGAGATCTGGCCGAGCTTGGCCTTGGGGTCGCGGGCGTGGTGGCGCATCAGGATGCGCAGCCCCTCCTTCCAGGGCTCCAGCCGGGTCTCGTCCCACGCGGCGTGATACGCGCCGGGGTCCGGCCGCTTGAACGGATACTGGATGCCGCGGCCGACTGAGCCGTCGGGATGGTGGGCCAGGGTGTTCTTCGGATTATTCGGGATCGCGGCGCGGGCGTGACAATGCCGGACCCAGCCGGAGGTCACCCATTCCTCGATCACGTTGCCCGGCGTGTACGGGTCGAGCACCAGCTCGCCCGAGGCGATCTTGGCGTCGGTGCCGAAGATCTTCTGTTCGTCCGGATTGTCGATCTTGAAGATCACATGGCTGTGGTCGAGGGTCATGTTGAATTCGACCCCGCGCGCCTCGACCATCCGCGCCACCTTGGCGACGCGGGGGAAGTCCTCCGACCACATGTTCACATGCACCTCGAAACAGGGCACGCAGCCGAATCTGTCGCCGAGTTCGGCGGCATTCATATAGGCGGCCATCACCTCATCGTCGGTGACCACATGGCCATCGGCATGGCGCAGCTTGATCTGGGTGTTGTGGACCAGGGAGCCGAGCTCGGCGCCGAGCTTCACGTTACGCTCCAGCAGACCCTCGTCGCCGCCCAGCTCGTAGAACCATCCGCCGGCGCGGATCGGCAGGCCGGTCTCCGCCGAGCCGGCCTTGAAATCCTCCACCTGATCCGGGTCCGGGGTCTTGTCGATGTAATCGAAGACGCCGGCCTCCTTCACCATGCGGAAGCGCGTGCGCACATCCGGCATGGGGTCGGCATCGGCGTGCTTGATGCCGTTGGTCTGAATGCCGAACAGCAGGTCGTTGGCCATGGGCTCCCTCCGCTTCGCGGCTCCCCGCGCGGCGCGATGCGGCCGGGCTGTCGGGGCGGCGTTTGCGGTACCTTACGGAAGCTTACGGCAGGGGTGGAGCCTCATTCGGCAGGTCGGCGCCGCCGGTGCCGTCGGCTTCCACGAACCAGTCGCCCATGACCGAGGAGGTCACGAAGACCGTGTCGCTGCGCTTCACCAGCAGATCGAGGGACTTCTCGAAAAAATGCGCCACATGGGGCACGCCGATCAGGTGCGGGTGCAGGGCCAGCGTGATGACCCGCGGGTTCTGCTCCAGCTCCGGCTCCAGGGTGGCGACCGTCGCCTCCACCCGTTTGAAGAACTCGTCGGTGGAGCCGTTCTGCACCGCGTAGATCGGCACGTCGTTGAGCTCCATCGTGTAGGGCAGGCCGACCATGGGCCCGTGGATCGTGCGCATCCAGACCGGCAGGTCGTCGACCACCCAGTCGTGCAGGAACTCGATCCCCTCCTCCTTCAGGATGTCGACCGTGTCGAAGCTCTCGCCGATGCCCGGACCGAGCCAGGCGCGCACCTTCTTGCCGTCCGCCGCCTTCAGCCGGTCGAGGCTTTTGCGGATCACCGCACGCTCGTCGTCGGCCTGCTTCAGCGACTGCTGGAACCAGCCATGGCCGACCAGCTCCCAGCCGGCCTCCACTACCGCGTCCATCAGGGCGGGATAGGCGTCGGCCACCTGGGCGTTGATCAGGGCGGAGGCGGGCAGGCCGCGTTCGGCCAGCATCCGCATGATCCGCGGCATGCCGACCCGCAGCCCGTATTCGACCCAGGAGAAATTCGGCACGTCCGGCGGGGCGATCTGGGCGCCGTGCGGCGGCGGGATGACGCCGCGCGGCATCGGCCGGTTGATCGGCCAGTACTCGATGTTCATCGCCACATGGACGATCAGCGGCTTGCCGTTCAGCGGCGCCAGCTTGCGGCGCTTGTCCGCCAGCTCGAAGGGAATGCGCGGGTTGGGCCACATGGCGGCGGTCCTCCGAAACGGGATCAGGTCACGTGCAGGCGCAGCGCACCCGGCTTCCACTGTACACGAACCGGGCTGCCCGACACGGGCGCCGGGCCGTCGGACTCGCCGACCACCCGGGAGACCATCTCCGTGCCGTCGGCCAGCGCCACCCGGTGCGATAGGGTCAAGCCGAGATAGACGCTCTCGGTATAGGTCCCGGCAATCGAGCAGCCGTCGGCCGGAGCGGTTGCTTCGGCCGGCACCATCTCCACCAGCTCCGAGCGGATCGACAGGGCGACGGTCTCGCCCGCGCGTACCGGCAGGTCGCGCCGCTCGACGCTCAGCGCCTGGCCGCAGACCTCCACGGTCACGCTCTGCCCCTCCACCGCGGTGACGGTCCCGGAGAGCAGGTTGTTCTCGCCGACGAAGCTCGCGGTGAAGCGGCGCTCCGGCGTGCGGTAGATGTCGCGCGCCGCCCCGTGCTCCACCAGTTCGCCATTGGCGATCAGGGCGATGCGGTCGGCCACCGTCATCGCCTCCTCCTGGTTGTGGGTGACGTGGATGAAGGTGATGCCGACCTTCTCCTGCAGGTGCTTCAGTTCCAGGCACATGTCCTTACGGAGCTGGGCGTCGAGGGCGGCCAGCGGCTCGTCCAGCAGCAGGATATTGCGGCCGAGCACCAGGGCGCGGGCGAGCTGCACGCGCTGCTGCTGACCGCCGGAGAGCTCGTGCGGCCGGCGGTTCTCGAAGCCGGTCAGCCCGACCATCTCCAGCATGGCCATGGACTTGTCGCGCACCTCGGCCTTGGGCAGCTTGGCGAGGCTCAGGCCGTAGCCGACATTGCCCAGCACCGTCATGTGCGGGAACAGGGCATAGGCCTGGAACACCATGGAGGTCGGCCGCTTGTCCGGCGGCAGGTGGGAGACCTCCTGGCCGTTCAGCCAGACCTGGCCGCTGGTCGGCTTGTGGAAGCCGCCGATGGTGCGCAGCAGGGTGGTCTTGCCGCCGCCCGACGGGCCGAGCAGCACGAAATACTCGCCGGCGGCGATCGTCAGGTCGACATCCTTCAGCGCCTGGACGCTGCCGTAGTTCTTGCAGAGCTGCCGGACCTGAACCGCGGGTGTGGTGGTGTTCATCGGGACTCTCTCATCAGGCGGCAACAGGAGCGGTGTTGGGCTCGGCCACGGGCTGCGCCTTGCGGGCGGCGGCCTCCGAGCGCAGCAGGGTGAAGACGATGATCCCGCCGATCAGCGCGATGGCGACGAAGCTGACGAAGCTCGACATGGCGTAGGACTGCTCCGACATGCCCTCGTTCAGCATCTGGCTGACCAGCACGGTGGTGAAGGTGTCGAACCCGCCCTTGAGCAGGCTGGTGCGGGTGTATTCGTTGAAGCAGAGGATCACCGTGAAGGCGGAGGCGCTGAACACGCCGGCGCGGATCTGCGGGAACTCGATGTCCCAGAACGCCCGCCAGCCGCTCGCCCCGCAGGCGCGGGCCGCCTCGGTCTGCTCCTTGTTGTAGCGCCCCATGGTGATCAGGATAACCACGAAGGCGTAAGGGATCGTGTAGATGATCAGCCCGATCACCGTGGTGCCGAAGCCGAGCCGGAACCAGCCGTCCATGAAGGTGACGCCAGCCACGTCGCCGAGCCACTGGAACGTGATGTTGGCGTTCTTGAAGAACACCAGCAGCGCGGCGCTCAGGATGTCCGGCGCGACGAACAGCGGGGCCAGGAGCAGGAAGACCACCGCCACCTTGGCCCGCGTCGCCTTGTAGAACTTGGCCGCCAGCAGGGCCATCGGGATGGTCAGGAGCGTGGTCGTGACCGCCAGCCCCAGGGTCCAGCGCAGCGCGTCCATGAGCTGGCCGTCGGAGAAGATCAGCCCGTACCACCGGATGGTGAAGACATACTCCGCGGCACCGAACCCGTTCTCGTTGAACGAGATGTACATGACGTAGAACACCGGGCTCATCAGCGTCGCCACGATCAGCAGCAGATAGGCCCATTTGGCGCGGTGCAGCCAGATATTCGCGTAATCGTCCATGATCCCGCCCCCTCAGTTCATCGGTGCCAGGATCTTGGTCAGGTCGAACAGCCTGTGGCCGATGTAGAGCAGCCCCATCAGCGTCGCCATCATGATCGCGCTGACCGCCATGGCCAGCGGGAAGTCGAGCGCGGTGATCGCCTGGGTCGCGATCAGCCCGGCATTCACCGCCCCCGGCCCGCCCATGATGTTGGGGATCAGCGCCACGCCGATGCCGTTGACGAAGATGAACACCGCACCGGCGAAGATGCCGGGCGCGGCCAGAGGCAGGATCACGTCGACGAAACGGCGCACCGGGCCCGCGCCCAGATCGTCGCAGACCTCGAAGATGAACTTCGGCACCGCCTCCATGGCCAGGAAGCCGGAGAACACGATGAACGGCATGAACGACAGCACCTCGCCGATGATCACGCCGGTATGGGTGTAGAGCAGGGCCGTGATCGGCTCGTCGATCAGGCCCAGGTTCAGCAGCGTCTCGTTCACCAGGCCGTTGCGCTGGAGCACCGGCCGCAGGGCGAAGATGCGGATGATCTCCGACACCATGAACGGCAGGATGAACAGCAGCACCACCCGGTGCTGGGCGACCTGCGGCACCGACTTGCGCACGAACACCGCGATCGGGAAGCCGAGGCAGAAGGACACGATCACCGAGATCAGCGAATAGCCCATGGAGGCCAGGAAATTCTCCAGCCGGGCGGAGAAGAAGAAGTTCTCGTACGCCAGCAGGCTGAAGCCCGGCTCCATCCAGAACATGGTGCGCTCGAACACGCTGAACACGACGGTCAGCGCCATCGGCAGGGCGAAGAACAGCACCATGAAGACGATCGGGATATAGAACGCCCAGCCCGACATCCGCTCAGACAGAGTCGGCCGGAAAGGCTCGACGGGGGGAAGCCCGTCGAGCCCGGTATCGGCTCGGTTGGTCATCGGGGATCAGGCAGCCTGAACCCGGGACCACCAGTCCTGATAGGCACGCATGTTGGTCGGGAACACGTTCTGCCAGGAGTTGCCGGCGACCGCGATCCGCTCCTTCTTGCGGGCCAGACGCTCGTTGATCAGCGCCTTGGTCTCCGCGTCAAAGGTGTCCGGATTGGCGTCCACGTATTCCAGCACGCCGGTCATCTGCGGCGTGAAGCCCAGGCCGGCCAGGGTGCGGGCACCGAACCAGGGCGACAGGTACAGGTTGGCCAGCTTGTAGAACGTCTCGTCCATGCCGCGCTCGTGACCGCCGCGGGTCAGCATGACGATGTTGTTCCAGGTCTGGTGTCCTTCCTTCATCGTGCCGTAGCGGATGTCCTTGCCCGCCTTCTTGCCGGCGACGATCTGCACCGGCTCCCAGCAGGAGGCGACCAGCACCTCTTCCGACGCCAGCAGGTCGACGCCGTTCTGGAACCCGTCCCAGAAGGTGCGGAACTGGCCGGCCTTCTTCTTGTCGATCAGGAACTGGCAGACGCCCTTCACCTCGTCCTCGGTCATGTCGGACGGGTTGTCGATGTCCTGCTTGCCCGACTGCTTTAGGTAGATGGCGGTGTTGGTCAGGGTCGGCCCGAAATCGTTCTGCAGGGCGGCGCGGCCCTTGAACTGCTCGTCGAACAGCACCTCCCAGGAGGTCAGCTCCTCGCCGATGACGTCGTAGTTGAAGGCCAGCGCGTCGGCGTTGGAGATGTAGGGGATGGCGTAGACCTTGCCGTCGTAGCGGATGGTGTCGGCCGCGTCGCCGCCGTCCAGGTAGCGCTTCTCGATGATCGACCAGTTCGGGATCTTCGAGGTGTCGAGCTCGGCGATGGCGTTCTGGCTCGCCAGCGCGTCCTCCATGCCGCCGCCATTGTCGGTCATGGCGTCGTACAGGGCGTTGCCGTCGCCGACCACCATCTTCTGGATCGACTCGTCGGCGCGCGCGCTCTTGGCGACGTTGACAAGCTTGATGCCGGCTTCCGCCTCCATCGAGCTCCAGTCCTTCTCGCCGACCCGGGCGATGCCCGGCGCCCAGAACTTCAGGCCGTCATCGGCGGCACCGGCGGTGCCCGGCAGCATCGCCGCCGTCGCGGCCGTTCCCAACAGCGCCATCATCTGGCGGCGGGTGAATTCAAACTGGTTCATGGTTCTCGAAGCCCCCTAAAAGCTCGTCCCAGACTGTCGCGGCACCACGCCTCCCTTTATCAGCAGCCAGATTCCAGCCGGCCTGTTCTGTCGCTACGGCACCGAATTGGCACGTAGAGTGATCGGCCAACGGCACGGTTGGCAAGACGTGAAAACTGAAAACTGTCGACAGATTTTTCGGAAGCGTCCGCGGCGTTGCGCGCGGCCCGCCGAAAGCCGGGGCCCCGGCGGGCCGATCGATCAGTCGATGGCGAACAGGTCGGCGCGGATCGCCGTGTCGTCGGACAGCCGGCTTTCGGCGGGACTGTCGTAGACCACCATCAGCTCGCGGCCGCCGTCGCTGCGCTCGGTCAGGGCGATGCCCTCCGCATGATCGGTGCCGTAGCCGTAGGGCAGGTCCATGACCCGCTCCAGCTTCTGATAGGGAATGACGGTCTCGCCGAGCGCCCGGGTGGTCCAGGCGCCGGGCCAGCGGATCAGCGCCACCGGACCGTCGAGGTCCATGGTCGGTCCCGCCAGGATCAGCAGGTCGTCGCCGTCGGCCTGCAGGTCGCGGATACCCAGGCCCTCCAGGTCGATGAAGTACTTGCGGTAGCGCTCACCCTCCGGACCGATCCGCCGCGGCTTCAGGTGGCCCGACTTGGTCATCTTCATGCGCAACTCCAGGATCACCGCCCAGCCGCGCAGCACCGGCCCGCGCAGGCCGAGCAGCACCCGGTCGCCGCGGGCGGCGATCCCCTCGATGTCGAAGCCGTTCTCCTTGCACGGGATGTCCATGAACCGGCCGAGATGGATGTCCTTGGCCAGGCTCTTGGTCAGCGGGGTCTTGCCCTTGCGCAGACGCACGCTCGCCGGACGCCGGCCGTCCGCGGTCTCCGTCAGCGACGGGCCCCAGGTGCCGTTGCCGGTATCGACCAGGGGCAGCCGGCCGATCACCCGCCGGGCGACGTTGCTCTTCACCTCGGTCAGCCGGCTCATCGCCACCGACGGGTCGTTCTCGTGCCATTTCGGCTTCTTGCGGGTCAGCCCGTGCGAGCCGGTGATCCACAGCCAGCCGTCGTCGATCGCCAGCCCCTCGATATCGATCTCGTCGCCCTCGTCACCGTGCAGGTCGAACGCCTCGTGCAGGTTGTGGGTCCGGTGATCGGACCAGCGCGAGCCGCCGGTGCGGGTGAGCTGCTCGATGGTGGTGGTCTCGTCGCAGGCCAGCCACATGCTGCGCCCCAGGACCGCCAGGGCCGAGAGATCCTGGCGCAGCGGGTCGAACACGGTATCGACCTCGGAATGATGCTGGAAGTCGAGCCGGACCCGGCGCTGCGGCTGGGCGATCGGCGGCCAGGGGGCGCCGGGAGGGACGGCGTCGGCGGTCATGCAAGGCTCCTGCTGCCGGTGGTGCAAGAGCGCGAAACGCGCGAGACCCATCGCCGGTTCCCGGGATTCACAGGGGGTTGTGAAACCCGGGCAAGAAACACCCGAGCCCGCGGAAAAGGGGTTGTGAACGGGGCAAAGACTCACATCTCACATCGTCGGCATCGAAGAAGGAGAAACATCCCATGGCACACAGCGTGGCCGTCCTGAGTACCGAGAACGTCACCCACAATGTCGTCCGCCTGACGGTCGAGAAACCCGAGGGCTACGACTATAAGCCCGGACAGGCGACCGACGTCGCCCTCGACCGCGACGACTGGCGCGACGAGCAGCGGCCCTTCACCTTCACCTCCCTGACCGACGCCGATCACCTGGAATTCACCATCAAGGTCTATCCCGACCATGACGGCGTGACCGAGCAGATCGGCAAGCTGAAGAAGGGCGACAGGCTGCTGATCGACGATCCCTGGGGCGCGATCCAGTACAAGGGGCCGGGCGTGTTCGTCGCCGGGGGTGCGGGCGTGACACCGTTCATCGCCATCCTGCGCGACCTGCAGCGCAAGGGCGAGCTGAAGGGGCAGACGCTGATCTTCTCCAACAGCACCGAGCGCGACATCATCCTACGCGAGGAATTCGAGGGGATGGACGGGCTCGACTGCCTGTTCACGGTCACCGATCAGGACGACAGCCCGCTCGCCCGGGGCATGGTCGACCGCGACTTCCTGAAAAAGCACGTCCGCGATTTCGGCCAGGATTTCTACGTCTGCGGCCCGCCGAAGATGATCGAGAGCGTCACCGACGACCTGAAAGCCCTGGGCGCGGACCCGGACTCGGTCGTCCTCGAGGACTGACAAAAAACAAAAGCTCTGGCAAAAAACAAATCTCCGGCGAATAAACCGACGGGAACCCCGGTCTGACTCGTTCGTTACCCAGCGAAACGAAGAGAGGAGGCCCGTCATGCGAATGCGCTATACCGCACTCGCCCTCGCCGGAGCGCTCGCGGTGCAGCCCCTGGCCGCCGCCCCCGCCCTCGCGCAGGACGCCAGCAGCAACAGCACGCTCGGCATTTCCAACAAGAATATCGGCCGCGTGCTTGGCGGCATCGGCGGCGCACTGATCGGCTCGCAGATCGGCAAGGGCCAGGGCAAGATGGTCGCCGTTGCTGCCGGCGCCCTGGGCGGCCTGTTCCTCGGCGGCGAGGTTGCCGAGTATCTGACCGAGCGCGACCAGCAGGGCATCGCCAATACCTCCCAGCAGGCGCTGAACACCGGGCAGACCCAGACCTGGACCAACCCGGATACCGGGCTGACCACCACCGCCCAGGTGCAGGACGTCAGCTACCGCCCGGCGCCCTCCACCACGTCGACCAACGACAACAGTAAGCTGGCCTGGCGCGTGCCGACCATGCAGCTCGTCGGCGCCGACTATGCCGCTACGACCAAGACCAATGTGCGCGGCGGCCCGAGCACGAACTACGCGATCATGGATCAGCTCGAGAAGGGCGAGACCGTCCGCGTCGTCGGCAAGGTGGCGAACGAGAACTGGTACATGATCTCGCGTAACGGCATCGGCAAAGGCTTCGTCTTCGGCGACCTGCTGCGCCGGACCGATACCGGCACCTATACCGCCGAGCGTCCGCAGTCGAGCGCGACCCAGGTCAACGCCCGCGAATGCTCGATCATCACCCAGCGCGTCGAGGCGCCGAACGGCCGCACCGAGACCCGCGAGGCCCAGGCCTGCCAGCGCGCCGACGGAAGCTGGGAGCTGGTGTAATGGCTGGCACCCCGATGCAGACGATACGCGCCGCCGGCCTCTCCCTGATGCTGGCCCCCGTCGCCCTGGCCTCCGCTTCAGCCGCCGAGCGGCTGGTGGTGCAGGAGCCCGACCTGCTGGTCGTGGTCGACCGCGAGGTCGGCTGCGGCGAGATCACCGAGCTGACCATGCGCTCGTCCGACCCCGACCTGTTCCGCAAGGACAGCCCGCGCATGCAGCGGGTGGTCGACGGCACCCGGGCGATCCTCGGCTTCGAGTGCGCCCGGATCCCGGCGTTCAACATCACCGGCGAGGACAACCGCACCGGCGAGGTCGTGTTCCGCGGCACCGCCGGCGATCCGACCCGCTGGCTGGTGCAGTCGAGCCAGGCCCTGGCGGCGGCAACGGGCACCGGCGCGACGATCGGCGGCGGCGCCTCGACCGGATCCTCCGGCAGCGTCTCGCCCGGCACCATCTCGCTCGGCGGCGACGCCGTGGGCGGGGTGCGGACCGGCATGACCGTGGCCGAGGCCTCGAACGCCGCCGGCGCCGACTTCACCGGCAAGCCGATCTACCGCCGCGACCTGCAGGCCGTGGTGGCCGGCGACGAGGACTGTGTCGGCCGGCTGCAGAGCAATACCCGCCTGTTCGCCGGCCAGCGGTGCCTGGTGGCCCAGACGGTGGAGACCGATCCGCCGCGGATCTACCAGACCATCCTGCACCAGGCAGTGGACCAGGATCAGCGCGAGCAGATCGTCGCCCAGCTTGAGGAGCGGTTCGGCCGCCCCGCCAAGCGCGAACGCGGCGAGCTGCCGGGGTCGAACTGGAACAGCGCGGGCAACAAGTACACCCTGCTGTCCTGGCGCGCGCCGCTGGAGCGCCCGATCGAGGCTTCGGCCCGGCCGAGCGGCATCGATCCGGTGAGCTACGAGCTGGAGGCGCTGGTGGTGTCCTACGGACAGACCACGGAGGTCACCCTGTGGTCGACCGACACCGCCCTGCTCAGCCGCAACCCGCAGATCAAGGCGAAGTTCTGACGCCCGCTCCGGGTCGGATGCTTCCCTGCGGTCGCGGCCCGCTCGACCGCCGCACCCTCGACGACCTGCCCGTCAGCCCCGGTTTCCGCCGGGGCTGATTGCGTTCGGGTGGTTCGGGGTCCGGTCATTCGGGGGATTGCGGCCCTCCGGTCTCCGACGGTCTACTGAAGACCTGTTGCACCGCACAATCGGAGCCGCACATGGCCAGTCCGCATCAACCCGCCCCCGACCTGGCAGCCATCGGCCGGGCCGTGGACGCCCGAGCCGATTTCGCGTCCGCCCTGTTCGACGCCGCCCGCGAGGCGTCGCGCGACGTGGAAGGGGTGACCCGGCCGGCCTGGAGCGACCTCGACATGGCGCTGGCACGGCAGGTCGAGACCGCGGCGACGGAGCTCGGGCTGGAGACGCGTTGGGACCCGGCCGGCAATGTGCTTGCCACCCTGCCCGGCGCCGACCGGAACGCCCCGCAGATCCTCACCGGCTCCCATGTGGACAGCGTGCCCCGGGGCGGCAATTTCGACGGCCATGCCGGGGTGCTCGCCTCGCTGACCGCGCTGGCCGCCTATCGCGACCTCGGCTGGACGCCGCCCTGCGACATCACCGCCATCGCCATGCATGGCGAGGAGAGCGTGTGGTTCGGCACCGCCTATCTCGGCAGCAAGCTTGCCTGCGGTACCCTGCCGGACGGCGATCTCGACCGGCTGATCCGCTACGACACCGGCCAGAGCCTCGCCGAGTGCATCGCCGGCTGCGGTTTCGACGTGGAGGCGCTGCGGGCCGCCGAGCCCTGGATCCATGCCCGGAACACGAAGGCCTTTCTGGAGCTGCATATCGAGCAGGGTCCGATCCTGATCGGCGCCGAACAGCCGGTGGCGGTCCCGACCGCGATCCGCGGCAATGCGCGTTATCCGACGGCGGTGTGTCTGGGCGAATATGCCCACGCTTCCGCCTGCCCGCGCAGCTTCCGCCAGGACACGGCCCTCGCCACCGCCGAGCTGATCGGCCGGCTGGAGGACTGGTGGGTCGAACAGGAAGCGGCCGGCGTGCCCGACACCGTGTTCACCGTCGGCAAGCTGTTCACCGACGCCGCCGAGCACGCCATGACGAAGGTGCCCGGCCGCACCGACTTCTCGCTGAACTTCGGCGGCACCTCGCCGGCGTTCCTGACCGACGCGATGGATCGGGTGGCCGCCCTGGTTCCGGAGATCGCCGCCAAGCGCAGCGTGCGGTTCGAGCTGGGCGAGCG
Source organism: Candidatus Endolissoclinum sp. (assembly GCA_965228445.1). Taxonomy (GTDB): domain Bacteria; phylum Pseudomonadota; class Alphaproteobacteria; order Thalassobaculales; family Thalassobaculaceae; genus Thalassobaculum. Next base: position 3,000,697 of record OZ245813.1, read on the forward strand.
GGTCGGCTCCAACCCCATGCCGCTGGACCCGGGCGTGCGCGCGGCGCTGATCGCTGCCGCGGAGGCGCTGGGGCTGGCCCCGCAGGAATTCGCCACGGTGGGCCACGACACCGCCGTGTTCGCCGGGGTCGGCATTCCGGGCGCGATGGTGCTGGTGCGCAACGCCAACGGCAGCCACAACCCGCACGAGGCGATGGAGATCGCCGACTTCATGGCGGGGACCCGCACCCTGGCCGGGGCGATCGCGACGCTGTCGGGGTAGCCGCGATCCGCCGAGGTGCCGGGATGGCCCTTCGACACGCCCCGGCCTCCGGCCGCGGCTGCTCAGGGTGAGGCCGGAGAGGGCGAAGGCCGGAAAGGGTTGATCGAAGAGGGGAACCGGAAAAGAGAACCGGAGAAGAGGAGAGGTCGGAGAAGGGTTCGGATGAGGCCCGGCAACTTCCTCCACGACCTCACCCTGAGCAGGCCCCCGGCGTCAGCCGGGGGCCGTGTCGAAGGGCGTGCCGAAGCCCCTAACCTCTAGCCCCTAACCCCTAGCCCAGATCCAGCGTTCCGTGCTCCCCCACCGCCGGCACCGGGCCGAAGCTGCGGGTCTCGCCGTCGACGATGGCCGCCGGGGCCGGGTAGGACACCGGGCCGTTCGGGGTCTCCACCGTCACCCGGCGCACATGCGGATGGGCCGACAGCGCGTCCATGTCGTTGACCCGGGCGAAGGCCACGTCGGCCTTGTCCAGCATCGCCTCCAGCTCGTCCGCCGTGTGCCGGGCGAAGACGTCGGCGACCAAGCCGTCGGTCTGCGGTCGGTTGCGCACGCGCAGCACGTTGGTCTTGTACAGCTCGTGCACGGTGAGCCCCTCGTCGCCCAGCACATGGCGGGCGAGGTTGGCCCATTCCCGTTCGCTCTGGATCGAGATCAGGATCAGGATGCCGTCGGAGGACGCGAAGGCGCCGTAGGGCGAAATGGACGGGTGGGCGAGCCCGATCCGCTTGGGCGACTTGCCGCCCTCGTGGTTCAGCAGCGGCACCGTCTCCCAGTCCGCCATGACGTCGAACATGGAGATCCGGATATCGGCGCCGTCGCCATGGATGCCGCGGCCGATCAGCGCCTCCAGGATCGCGGCATGGGCCGTCGCCCCGGTGGCGATGTCGACCACCGAGATGCCGACCCGCGACGCGCCTTCCGGTCCACCGGTGATTGAGCACAAACCGGATTCCGCCTGAATAAGAAGGTCGTAGGCCTTGCGCCGGGCCAGCGGGCCGCTGTCGCCATAACCGCTGATCGAGCACATGATCAGCTTGGGATGGTCCTTGCGGATCTGCTCCAGCGGGAAGCCGAGACGGCCGATGGCGCCGGGCTTCAGGTTCTGCACCAGCACGTCGGCGCCGGCGATCAGCGTGCCGAGGGTCTGCTTGCCCGCGTCGGTCGCCAGGTCGACCACCAGGGATTCCTTGCCCCGGTTCAGCCAGACGAAATAGCTGCTCTGACCCTTGGCCACGTCGTCGTAGCCGCGGGCGAAGTCGCCCTCCGCCCGCTCGATCTTGATGACCCGCGCGCCGGCATCGGCCAGCCGCGAGGTGCAGAACGGGGCCGCCACCGCCTGTTCCAGGGCGAGGACGGTCAGTCCCTCCAGGGGACGCGATTTTCCGGCCACTACTTACTCCAGTTCAAGATTGCGGCGACGTCGGACAAAGGGCGAGTAGATTGGGGCATCCGCCCTGATCCGGCCATCCTCGCCCCACTCCGCTTTCCGGTTGAATGGGATCACCGGCCGTTCGTCGATGTTCGTCAGAACATCCTGAAAGTCGGCTGCCACGTCTCGCAGCCGGGCCTCGACGACCTCCGGGTCCGAGTACCGCAGCCCCGCTTCCACACCGTAGGCGACGAAATGGTCAAGAACCGTGAAACCGGGATAGGCGAGAGAGAAGTTGACCGGCCACAGCATCAGGTCGATGTCTCCGCTGCGTCCGTCATGTGCATATGTCTCGCGGCTGGTGCCAACTGTCACCGACAGCATCGCACGCTTGCCGACAAAGCGCCCATTCTCGAAGCGCATAGCGCTCGTATAGGCCTCCCCATAGGCCAGAACGCGGTCGAACCAACCCTTCAGCATAGCCGGCGGCAGATGCCACCACATCGGGTACTGCAACACCAACAGATCCGCCGCATCCAGGCGCGCCAACTCCTCGGAGACGTGCCTGGGCAATGCCCCGGCCGCCGAGGCGTGGCGCTGCTCCGTTTGAACATCGAACCGCCCGGGATTCAGCGGGTCGGCGTAGTGCTCCATCCGCTCGCACGGATCGAATTGCATCGCATACAGATCGGAGACCGTCGTGCTCCAGCCCGCCGCCTCCAGAGCCGCCGCGCCCGATCGAACCAAGTGGGCGTTGAAAGACTGCGATTCCGGATGCGCGAGGACAAAATGCGCGCGCATGACAGAGCTCCTAAAACGACCGGGGCAGGCCGAGGATGTGCTCGGCGACGTAGCTGAGGATCAGGTTGGTGGAGATCGGCGCCACCTGGTACAGCCGGGTCTCGCGGAACTTGCGCTCCACGTCGTATTCGGTGGCGAAGCCGAAGCCGCCATGGAACTGGATGCAGGCATTCGCCGCCTCCCAGGACGCCTTGGCCGCCAGGTACTTCGCCATGTTCGCCTGGGCGCCGCAGGGCTGATGGGCGTCGAACAGCCGGCAGGCCTCGAAGCGCATCAGGCTGGCGGCCTCGATCTCGATGTGGCTCTCGGCGATGGGAAACTGCACGCCCTGGTTCTGGCCGATCGGCCGGCCGAACACGACCCGCTCCTTGGCGTAGTCGGTGACCTTGTCGACGAACCAGTGGCCGTCGCCGATGCACTCGGCGGCGATCAGGGTGCGCTCGGCGTTCAGGCCGTCGAGGATGTACTTGAAGCCCATCCCCTCCTCGCCGATCAGGTTCTCGGCGGGGATCTCCAGGTTGTCGAAGAACAGCTCGTTGGTCTCGTGGTTGACCATGTTCTGGATCGGCTTGACCTCCATGCCGTTCCCGATCGCGTCCTTCAGGTCGACGATGAAGATCGACATGCCGCGCGACTTCTTCTCCACCTGCTCCAGCGGGGTGGTGCGGGCCAGCAGGATCATCAGGTCGGAATGCTGGATGCGCGAGATCCAGACCTTCTGGCCGTTGATGACGTAGCGGTCGCCCTTACGCTCGGCCTTGGTCTTGATCTTGGTCGTGTCGGTGCCGGTGGTCGGCTCGGTCACGCCCATGGACTGCAGCCGCAGCTCGCCCGATGCGATCTTCGGCAGATAGTACTTCTTCTGTTCGTCCGAGCCGTGCCGCAGCAGCGTGCCCATGTTGTACATCTGGCCGTGGCAGGCGCCGGAATTGCCGCCGGATCGATTGATCTCCTCCATGATCACGGAGGCTTCGGTGAGGCCGAGACCGGACCCGCCGTATTCCTCCGGGATCAGGGCGGCCAGCCAGCCGGCCTTGGTGAGCGCGTCGACGAACTCCGCCGGATAGCCGCGCTTCTCGTCCACCGCCCGGTGATATTCCGGCGGAAACTCGGCGCAGAGCGCGCGCACGGCGTCACGAATGTCGGTGTAGTCGTCAGCAGGCGTCACCTGGATCCTCCGAAGCTGTCTGGTCTTTTTACGGCTGCAGTCAGATTGTCGGATGACCGAGCGCGTTGCGGAAGCGGTTCTTTACATACACGCCGTCGCGCGGGGGGAGTACCCGGCTAACTTCGCCGACATCGATCTTCACCGTGGCGAAGCTGGTGCCGGCCCGCTGATGCATGCGCGCGCGCAGGTCCGCGACGCCGGCCATGTCCGTCACGGTTCCGGTCCAGGGGAAGTTCGCGGCCGCCGCCATGCGCGACAGCTCGATGCCCCGGCCCGCGTGGCTCTGCTGCATGCCGGTCTCGCCGTAATGGCCGTTGTCGAGCACGGCGAAGGTCAGGTTCGGCGGCAGCACCTGGCCGATCGTCGCCAGCGCGCCGAGGCCCATCAGCATCTCGCCGTCGCCGGTCAGCACCAGCACCGGACGGGTCCGCTGGCTCATCGCCAGGCCGAAGCCGACGGTGGCGGCACTGCCCATGGCGGCCCAGAGATAGTAGTTGTGATCGTGGTCGCCGGCGGCCATGGCGTCGTAGCTGGGCGAGCCGAGGCCGGTGACGACCAGCAGGTCGCCGCGGCCCTTCAGGAGTTCCGCGGTCACCGCGCGGCGGTCAAGCAATCCGGTCATCTCACTTCACCCACTTCTTCTCGCCGATCAGCCGCTGGCCCAGCAGGACCGCGCAGCTCTCGTCGCCGTTGAACGCCATGGTCGCCGCCCCATGGACCAGGGGGGCCACCTCCTCGGGATGGTCGGCGCGCCAGGTGCGCACGCCCATGAGCTGGAGCGCGGCCTCGGTGGCCTGACCCATCGGGTTCTGCCACGGATTGAACTCCGCCCAGTCGCCGCGCATGGTCACCAGCATCAGCAGCGGGAACTTGGTCATCGCCTGCAGCGCCAAGGTGTTCAGGCAGTTGCCGACACCGCTCGACTGCATCAGCAGCGCGCCGCGCTCGCCGCCGAGCCAGGCGCCGGCGAGATAGCCGATCCCCTCCTCCTCGGTGGTCAGGGCAAGCGAGGTGATCTCGTTGTCGGCCTCCGCGCCGCGGATCGCGGCGGCATGGCCGGCGTCGGGCACGTAGACCACGTGTCGGACGTCGAAGCTTCGCAGGATCGGCAGGACCTGATCCTGCCAGGTTGGGGCCTTTTCGGCCGGCATCGCGGTCATCTCGCCTCCAGAAATCGCTCATCAGCGGCGACTACCGGGGTAACGGGCGGCGAAGCAGAATACGAGAAGCATATTTCTCAAACAGATATGCCGTGATTAAATAGCTCATGGATCTGAGGCAGCTGAAGACCTTCCTGCATGTCGCCGAACTGGGCAGCCTGAGCCGGGCGGCGGACCGGCTGAACACGGCCCAGCCGGCGCTCGGCCGGCAGATCCGGCTGCTGGAGGAGGAGCTCGGCGGCGCACTGTTCAGCCGCCACGGGCGCGGCATGGTGCTGACCGATACCGGCGCGTTGCTGGTGGAGCGAGCCACCGCGATCCTGCGCATGGTGGAGGATACCCGCGAGGCGCTGACCGCCTCGCTGGGCGCGGTCAGCGGGGCGGTCAGCCTCGGCGTGTCGCCGACCGCGGGCGAGGTTCTCTCGGGCCGGCTGGTGGAGCGGTTCCTGCGCGACTATCCGCAGGTGACCTTCCGGATCGTCCCGGCCTTCAGCGGCTACCTGGCGGAGATGCTGCAGCGGGGGGAGATCGACCTGGCGGTGATGTACCAGACCGCCGCAATCCAGAACATTCCGAGCGAGCCGCTGATCCAGGAGACGCTGTTCCTGGTCGGCGCCGCCTCGACCGGGCTGGATCTGAGCACGCCGAGCGACTTCGCCACGCTGGCCGACCTGCCGCTGGTGCTGCCGGGCCCGCGGCACGGGCTGCGCATCCTGCTGGAGAATGCCGCCCGGCAGGCCGGCATCGCCCTGAGGGTGACGGTGGAGGCCGATGCGCTGCAGACCCTGAAGGAACTGGCCGCGCGCGGGCTGGCCCATACCGTGCTGCCGCTGCCGGCGATCCACCCCGAGCTGAACGCCGGGACGCTGCGGGCCGCGCCGATCGCGAACCCGACCCTGGACCGCCGGCTGATCCTGGCCCGGTCGATCGTGCGCCCGGCCTCGCGCGCGGTCCGGGTCTTCGCCGACACGCTGCGGGCGGAAACCGCCGACATGGTGCGCGACGGCGTGTGGCAGGGCGAGTTGCTGCTCGACCGGACGACGCGATCCGGCTAGCGATGATGCACAGGCACCCAGGGAGGGCCCGGCCATGAGCAGCGACACACCCTCGGTCTACCGCGACGGCATCGCCAGCCGGCTGTTCCGCGACGTGCTGAAGATCCGCCACCTGCGGATCCTGGCCGCCCTCGACCAGATGCGGCAGATCACCAAGGTCGCCCGCGCCTTCAACGTCACCCAGCCGGCGATCTCCAAGCAGATCGCCGAGCTCGAGCGCGAACTGGGCACGCCGATCATCCACCGCCAGGGCAATTCCGTCGCCTTCACCCCGGCCGGCACGGTGCTGGTGCGCCATGCCAAGGACGTGCTGTCGCGGATCCAGCGCACCGAGTTCGACATCGAGGCCCTGCGCAAGGGGCTGGGCGGCAACGTGCGGATCGGTGTCGCCTCCAGCCTTATGCCGACCATCGTGCCGGAGGCGATCCGGCTGATGATCCAGGCGGCCCCGTCCTGCGTGGTGACCGTCTCGGAGGGCCATTTCGGGCAGATGCTGCCGATGCTCTATGCCGGCGACCTGGACCTGCTGGTCATGCGGATCTGGAAGCCGTTCAGCGTCGAGGGGGTGGAGCAGCTGTCGCTCGGACGCGAACCGCTGGTCGTGGTCGCCGGCACCGACCATCCGCTGGCCCGGCAGAAGGAGATCAGCTGGGAGACCGCCCTGGAATGGCCCTGGCTCAAGGCCGCGTCCGGGTCGCTCGCGGCGGACGGCATGAGCGAGTTCCTGGCCGAGAAGGGCCTGGGGACCATGCCGGGCCAGATCGAGGCCGCCTCCATCGTGCTCAGCCTCAGCATGATGCGGCTGATGCCCTGCCTCGCCCTCTTCCCCGAGCGCCTGGCCCGCTACCACTCGGCCCGCGGCGAGCTGTCGATCCTGTCGATCAGCACCGGCGGTTATCTGTCGGAATCCAATTGCTTCTGGCTCACCAGCCAGACCGACGAAACGGTCACGCTTTTGCGCGAATGTCTGGTCCAGGCGGCCCGGGATCTGTTCGATAACTGACACATAAACATAACCGTTCTGTTATGCTGCGCGCGCGAAATGTAATTTGTTGCGGTCCCGAGCGGCTGTTAGCGTTTCACTTGAGGGGAGAATTCGGATCACGTCCAAGCCGCGTTCAACCGGCCTCAAGAGCCGGATCGACATTACCATTTTCGCGGATGGAGCCCGATCGGTTCTCCCAAATCGGGGGCGATACCTGCCCGGCACTCCGTCGGAGCAGGTGTTGAATGTCACCCGCACGTGTGACGGCGGGGCCATGACCAAACACGGAGGTAGACCGATATGAGACACCGGACGTCGCGACGCGTCGCCATGAAGGGACTGGCCCTCGCGGCCGCTCTGAGCGCGACCGCCTGGCTGCCGACCCCGGCGCTGGCCGGCAAGGCGGACGATACGCTGAACATCGCCTGGGACCGCGAGCTCCCGAACGCCGACTACTACTTCAACAACTCGCGCGAAGGCATCGTCGTCAACCGGATGATCTGGGACAACCTGATCTACCGCGATCCGAATACCGGCGAGTTCGAGGGCCTGCTGGCCGAGAGCTTCGAAATCGTCGACGACACCACCTTCGAGTTCAAGCTGCGCAAGGGCGTGACCTTCCACAACGGCGAGGAGTTCGATTCCGGCGACGTGGTCGCGACCATCAACTTCCTGCTGAAGCCGGACACCGGCAAGCTCGCCCAGCAGGGCGTCGACTGGATCAAGGGCGCCGAGGCGATCGACTCCCACACGGTGCGGATCTACGCGATCGAGCCGAACCCGCTGGCGCTGCTGTACCTGGCCGGCGACGTGCCGATCTATCCGGAGAAGTACTACGCCGAGGCCGGCCCGAGCGGCATGGGCCAGGCGCCGGTCGGCACCGGTCCCTACAAGGTCGAGAAGCTGGTCCCCGGCAAGGAGATCGTGTTCAAGGCCAACGAGAACTACTACGCGGGCAGCCCGAAGGGTCAGCCGGCGATCGGCACGATCCATCAGCGCACCATTCCCGACGTGAACACCCAGATCGTCGAGCTGACCTCCGGCAAGCTTGACTGGATCTGGAAGGTTCCGCCGGATCAGGCCGAGAAGCTCGCCACCTTGTCGAGCCTCAACGTGGTCTCGGCCGGCACCATGCGCGTCGGCTACCTGACGTTCGACGTCACCGGCAAGTCCGGCGACAACCCGTTCCAGGACGTCCGCGTCCGCAAGGCGGTGTCCCATGCCATCGACCGCAAGGCGATCGTCGACAACATCGTGCGCGGCGCGTCCGAGGTGATCCATTCGGCCTGCTTCCCCGAGCAGTTCGGCTGCACCCAGGACGTCACCCAGTACGAGTACGATCCGGAGAAGGCGAAGGCCCTGCTGGCCGAGGCCGGCTATCCGGACGGCTTCCGCACGGAGTTCTACGCCTATCGCAACCGCGACTACCTGGAGCCGATGCTCGGCTTCCTGCAGCAGGTCGGTATCGAGACGGACCTGCGGTTCGGCAAATACGCCGCGACCCGCGACGCGATCCGGTCGGGCAACGTGCCTCTGGCGTTCATGACCTGGGGCTCCGGCTCGGTGCCCGATGTCGATGCGATCACGCCGGTGTTCTTCGGCGGCGGTCCGGACGACCTGGCCCAGGACCCCGAGGTGCATGAGGCCCTCAAGAAGGGCGGCGGCACCGTCGACACGGCGGTCCGCACGGAAGCCTACGACAAGGCGCTGAAGAAGATCGCGGCGGAGGCCTACTGGCTGCCGCTGTGGACCTTCAACACCAACTACGCGATGAGCCAGAACGTGGACTGGACGCCGACGGCGGACGAGATCCCGCGCTTCTTCCTCGCCAAGTGGAAGTAAGCTAGGCACCTGCGGCCGTCCCGCCCGCACCCGCCGAACCGGGCGGGCGGGGCGGCCGCACCCCCAATTCCATAAGCTGATGGCGCTGCGATGCTTGTCTACACCGCAAAACGCTTGCTCCTTGCCGTCCTGGTCAGCCTCACGGTCTCGGCGCTGGTGTTCAGCCTGCTGTATCTCAGCGGCGATCCGGCGACGGCCTTGGCGGGCGAGCGCGCCAACGAGGCCGACATCCAGGCGATCAAGGCGGCCTACGGCTTCGACCAGCCGGTCTACATCCAGTATTTCAAATGGCTGGCCGGCGCGGTTCAGGGCGAGTTCGGCGAGTCCGTCTACTTCCGGATGCCGGTGATCGACCTGATCGTCGAGCGCCTGCCGGTGACCATGATGCTCGGGGTCAGCGCCATGACCTTCGCGCTGCTGCTGTCGATCCCGCTCGGCGTGCTGGCGGCGATGTACCAGAACAGCCTGATCGACCGCGGCGCCCTGCTGCTGGCCGTCGTCGGCCAGGCGATGCCGAGCTTCTGGTTCGCCCTGATGCTGATCGTCCTGTTCGCCTACTGGGTCCCCATACTGCCGGCGAGCGGGTCGGATTCCTGGCAGCATTTCGTGCTGCCGACGATCGTGCTCGGCTACTACGCGACCCCGGCCTTCATGCGGCTGACCCGCACCGGCCTGCTCGACGTGCTGTCGTCGGACTACGTCCGCACCGCCCGCGCCAAGGGGCTGAGCCCGGCCAAGGTGCTGTTCAAGCACGCCCTGCGCAACGCGATCATCCCGGTGGTCAGCCTCGCCGCGGTGCAGTTCGGCTTCATGCTGACCGGCTCGATCATCATCGAGACCGTGTTCGCCCTGCACGGCGCCGGCTTCCTCGCCTGGGAGTCGATCTCGCGCTCCGACTTCCCGACGGTGCAGGCCGTCCTGCTGCTGTTCTCGTGGTTCTACATCATCCTCACCTTCCTGGCGGACCTGCTGAACGCCTGGCTCAACCCCAGAATCCGGGTGGCTTGAGATGTCGGTCATGAACACCACCGCACCCAGCGCCGAGCAGATCCTGGGCCCCACGCCGGGCCAGATCCTGCGCCGCAAGATCTTCGGCCATCGCGGCATCGTCATCGGCGGCGGGATCTTCCTCGTCATCGTGCTGCTGGCGCTGCTGGCGCCGCTGCTCGCCCCGTACGACCCCTACCACCAGGACCTGATCGCCCGCATGGCGCCGCCGGTCTGGCAGGACCGGGGCACCTGGGATCACATCCTGGGTACCGACCAAGTCGGCCGCGACTATCTCAGCCGGCTGATCTACGGCGCCCGGATCTCGCTGCTGATCGGCGTCATGGCGGCGCTGATCTCGGGCATCATCGGCACCGCCATGGGCGTGGCCGCCGGCTATTTCGGCGGCAAGGTCGACCTGGTCGTGACCTTCCTGATCACCTGCCGGCTGTCGCTGCCAGTGATCCTGGTCAGCCTGGCGGTGGTCGCCATCGTCGGCGGCTCCCTGGAGATGGTGATCCTGGTGCTCGGCCTGCTGCTGTGGGACCGCTACGCCGTGGTCATGCGCTCCAGCACCCAGCAGATCCGCTCGCTCGACTACATCGCCGCCGCCCAGGCCGCCGGCTGCTCGACCTGGTACATCCTGGCCCGCGAACTGCTGCCGAACGTGATGAATCAGCTGATCGTCGTGGCCACCCTGGAATTCGCCCACGCGGTGCTGCTGGAGGCGGCGCTCAGCTTCCTCGGCCTTGGCGTGCAGCCGCCGCTGCCGTCCTGGGGTCTGATGATCGCCGAGGGCCGAAACTACATCCTGTTCGATGCCTGGCTGATCGCCATCCCCGGCACCGCCCTGTTCCTGCTGCTGCTCGCGGTCAACCTGCTGGGCGACGGCGTGCGCGACGTCACCGTTCCCGAGAACCGGGCCTAGGAGACGCACGATGACCACAACGCTCAGCGTGGAGAACCTGCGCGTCTCCATCCCGCTCGCCGCCGGCACCCTGCACGCGGTGCGCGGCATCAGCTTCGAGGTCGCCCGCGGCGAGACCCTCTGCCTGGTCGGCGAGTCCGGCTGCGGCAAGTCGCTGACCTCCCTCGCCCTGATGAACCTGCTGCCGTCCCGCGCCAAGCGCGAGGCCGACCGCATCGCCTTCGACGGTTCCGACCTGCTGAAGCTCAGCGAGCGCGGCATGGCCAAGGTGCGCGGCAACACCATGGCGATGATCTTCCAGGAGCCGATGACCTCGCTGAACCCGGCCTACACGATTGGCAACCAGCTCGAGGAGGGCATCCGCCTGCACAAGGGCGTGTCGGCGAAGGAGGCGCGGGACCGGGCGATCTACCTGCTGGAGAAGGTCGGCATCACCGCCGCCGCCAGCCGGCTCGGCCAGTACCCGCACCAGCTCTCCGGCGGCCTGCGCCAGCGCGTCATGATCGCCATGGCGCTGATGTGCAGCCCCGACCTGCTGATCTGCGACGAGCCGACCACCGCCCTCGACGTGACGATCCAGGCGCAGATCCTGCACCTGATCAAGGACCTGCAGCGCGAGTTCGACATGGCGGTGATCCTGATCACCCACGATCTCGGCGTCGTCGCCCGCGTCGCCGACCGGGTGGCCGTGATGTATGCCGGCGAGATCATCGAGAGCGGAGCCGTCGGCGAGATCTTCAGCCGCCCGACCCATCCCTATACCCAGGGCCTGATGAACTGCATCCCGGTGCCCGGCAAGACGCAGCAGGGCGAGCGGCTCGGCACCATCCCGGGCATCGTGCCGTCGATGATCGGCGAGATGACCGGCTGCGCCTTCGCCAACCGCTGCGCCTATGCCGAAGACATCTGCCTGCAGCCGCTGTCGACCCACGACATCGTGCCCGGCCACGCCGTGCGCTGCGCCCGCGCCGAGGAGGTGCAGGCGCTCACCGCGGGCACCGTCCGGACCGACACCCTCCAGTCGGGGAGCCCGGCATGACCACCACACCGATCCTCGAAGCCCGCGACCTGCACTGCACCTTCCAGGTCCGCCAGGGGATGTTCCAGCCCAAGCGCCCGCTGCGCGCGGTGAACGGCGTGTCGCTCAGCATCGAGAAGGGCGGGGTGCTCGGCCTGGTCGGCGAGTCCGGCTGCGGCAAGTCCACCGTGGCCCGGATGCTGCTCGGCCTGCAGGAGCCGACCTCCGGCACCCTCGCGATCGACGGCCAGCCGCTCAGCGAGATCGGCCGCAAGGAGATGGCCAAGCGGGTCCAGCCGATCTTCCAGGATCCCTACTCGTCGCTGAACCCGCGCAAGACGATCGGCAGCATCATCACCCTGCCGCTCTATATCCATAAGATCGGCACGCCGACCGAATGGCGGCGCAAGGTCGAAGACATCATGGACCTGTGCGGCCTGCCGAAGCGGGCCTACGACATGTATCCCAGCCAGCTCTCCGGCGGCCAGCGCCAGCGCGTCGCCATCGCCCGCGCCTTAGTGATGCGGCCGGAGATCGTGATCTGCGACGAGCCGACCTCGGCCCTGGACGTGTCGGTGCAGGCGCAGATCCTGAACCTGCTGCTCGACCTGCAGAAGGAACTGGGGCTGACCTACGTGCTGATCAGCCACAACCTGGCGGTGGTCGAGCTGATCGCCACCAAGGTCGCGGTGATGTATCTCGGCCGCATCGTCGAGGAGGCCGAGGGCAAGGCCTTCTTCGCCAAGCAGCGCCATCCCTATTCCGAGGCCCTGCTCGCGTCGGTGCTGACGCCGGAGGCCGGCCTCGGCGTGCCGGACGCCCAGCTCGGCACCACCTTCCCCAACCCGATCGACCCGCCGCCGGGCTGCGTGTTCCATCCGCGCTGCACCCATGCCGGCGCGGTCTGCAGGACCACCGCGCCGAAGACCATCCGGGACGGAAGCGGGCTCGTGGAATGCCACCTGTTCGACGACGCCGTGACCGTCTGACCCGCCTCGCCCATCTTCAAGGAGACCGACCGTGACTGAGCCGTGTGACCTCTCGGCCGTGGAGGCGCGCCGCCTGATCGGCGCCAAGCAGCTCTCGCCGGTCGATCTCCTGGCCTCCTGCCGCCGCCGCATCGAGGCGGTCAACCCGACCCTCAACGCGATCCCGACCACCTGCTGGGAGCGGGCCGAGGACGAGGCGAAGGCGGCCGAGGACGCGGTGATGCGCGGCGACGACCTGCCGACCCTGCACGGCCTGCCGATGGGCGTGAAGGAGACCATGGTCAGCGGCGGCGTGCGCACCACCTTCGGCTCGCCGATCTTCGCCGACAACGTGCCGGAGAAGGATGAGCGGCTGGTCGCCGTCGCCCGCCAGGCCGGCGCCATCGCGGTCGGCAAGACCAACGTCCCGGAATTCGCGCTCGGCGCCAACTCGACCAATCCGGTCTTCGGACCGACCGGCAACCCGTTCGATCCGACGCGGATCTGCGGCGGCTCCTCCGGCGGCTCGGCGGTAGCGCTGGCGACCAACATGGTGCCGGTGGCGCTCGGCTCCGATACCGGCGGCTCCCTGCGCACCCCGGCGGCCTATTGCGGCGTCGTCGGCTACCGCCCGACCCCCGGCCTGGTGCCGATGTCCGGCCGGGCCACCGGCTGGAGCTGCATCTCGGTGCAGGGGCCGATGGGCCGCGACGTGGCCGACACCGCCATGCTGCTGTCGGTTCTGGCCGGCTCCGACCCGGTCGATCCGCTGTCCTATCCGGTCGATCCGGCCAGCTTCCTGGACCTGCCGAAGGTCGATCTGTCGAGCCTGCGGGTCGCGGTGTCGGAGGATCTGGGCTTCGCGCCGGTCGACAACGGCATCCGCGAGACCTTCCGGGCGGCGATCAAGGACATCAGGGGCGTGTTCGGCGAGGTGGTCGAGATCGACCCGCCGCTGAAGGAGTCCGACGAGGTCTTCGCCATCCTGCGCTCGCTGCAGTTCCTCGACCGGTTCCGGCCGCACTACGAGAACAAGCGCGATCTGCTCGGCCCGAACGCCATCGCCAATTACGAGGAGGCGCTCGGCTACAGCTTCGCCGACGCCGCCTGGGCGCAGAACCAGCAGACCACGAACTACCGGAACTTCGTCACCTTCATGGAGGATTACGACATCCTCCTGTCGCCCATGGCCGCGGTGCCGCCCTACCCGGTCGAGCAGCTCTACCCGACCCATATCAACGGCGAGGAACTGCGCAGCTATTTCCACTGGCTGGGCCTGTCCTACGGCATCACCAACACCGCCCATCCGGCGATCACCCTGCCCTGCGGCCTCGACCCGACCGGCACCCCCTTCGGCCTGCAGGTCAGCGGCAAGCGCTACGGCGACCACGCGCTGCTCGGCATCTCCGCCGCGCTGGAGGCCTATATGGCGACGATCCCGTCCCGCGCCCGGCCGCTACCCGATATCGCGGCCCTGTCCGCCTGAGCGCCACGCACCGAGTATGTGACGCCGCCAGACGGCACCTTTACCGCCATTTTCGCGGCCGATAGCATCACCCGATAACAAGCAGAACAATCGGGTAGGAACATGCCGCAAGAATTCGACACATCGGCCGCGTGGCGGGCCGAGGATCTCGACCGCGACCGCCGCTGGGTCTTTCCCCTGGCCGACGCCCACCGCGCGCCGATGGCCGCGGCGGTGAAGGCCGCCTACGATCCCGAGCGCGATCTGCTGGATTACCGGCGCGAGGAGTTCGATCTCGGCCCGGGACTGGACACGATCCGGGCGGCGGCACGCGAGGCGCATTTCGGCCTCGGCCTGTCCCTGGTGAAAGGCCTGCCGCGCGAAGGCCTGAGCCCCGAGGAGTTCCGCCTGCTGAGCTGGGCCATCGGCCTGCAGCTCGGCGTCGCCCGGCCCCAGGGCAAGGCGAGCCAATACCTGTCCGAGGTGAAATCCGCCGGCATGAACTACCGGTCGGCCGGCGGACGTGGATACAATTCCAACGCCAAGCTCGACTTCCACGTGGACAGCTGCGACCTGGTCACGCTCGCCTGCTACAATAAGGCGAAGGCCGGCGGCCAGAGCATGGTCACCAGCAGCGTCGCCGCCTGGCAGACCCTGAACGCCGAACGGCCCGATCTCGCCGAGGTGGCGCTCCAGCCGTTCCATTTCAGCCGCAACCAGGAGGAGGCCCCGGACGAGGCGCCGTTCTACGGCCAGCCGCTGTTCGACTTCGAGGACGGCCGGCTGTTCTGCAAGTGGAACCGCAACCGGGTCCGCACCGCCCAGGAGCTCGAGGGCGTGCCGCCGATGAGCGCCGCCCAGCAGGAGACCGCCGATTATCTGGACGCAATCCTGCGCCGGCCCGAGCTGATGTTCACCATGTGGCTGGAACCGGGCGATCTGCAGATCATGAACAACCACGTCGCCCTGCATTCGCGCACCGAGTTCGAGGATTTCGAGGCACCGGAACAGAAGCGTCTGCTGCACCGCCTGTGGCTCGCCCCGCCGGACTCGGTGCAGCTTCCGGAGAGCTGGCGCGTGTATTTCCGCGCGGTCGAGCCCGGCACCGTGCGCGGCGGCTTCCGCGGCCACTGCTACGACGAGACCCGACACGCCTTCGAGCAGCGCCAGGCCGCCAGTCTCGGCATGCCCACCGCGATCGCCTGACACAGCAGGACCCGGCCGACAGGCGAGGGCGCTCCGTGCGGAACGGGGCGCCCTTTTTCGTCGGCGCGCCCCGCCATCCGAGCCGGCGCCCGACCAACCTACGTCCCTCCGACATCACGCCGAAATTGTGCACAATCTGACGCCGAATGCCTATTCGGTTCGCCTAATAAATAATCAACTCGAACAAAGGCAATCCGAGACCCGTTTTGATTGATCCTTATAATATATTGTTTTTATTTACTATTATGGCCTTGCTCACTTTCCGTGCAGAAATTCACGAAATCCGTATTGCGCATATTTACCTCCGTCAGGACGCGATTTAACGTTCGCATGTGCACAATGTGCATTCGCCGTCGGGGGATGGATACACATGAGCAGAGCGCCGTCTCTGAACGTCGTTAACCTGAAGACGCATTTCTTCATCCGCGAGGGCGTGGTCCGCGCGGTCGATGGCGTCAGCTTCAGTGTCGATCAGGGCGAGGTGCTCGGGATCGTCGGGGAATCCGGATGCGGCAAGAGCATCACGGCGCGCTCGATCCTGCGTCTCGTCCCCAACCCGCCCGGCCGCACCGTCGACGGGAGGATCGAGTTCGAGGGCAAGGACCTGCTCGAGCTCACCGAGGGCGAGATGCGCAAGGTCCGCGGCAACCGGATCTCGATGATCTTCCAGGATCCGATGGTGTCGCTGAACCCGACCATGAAGGTCGGCGACCAGATCACCGAGGTCCTGCGCCTGCACCTGAACATGACCGAGGCCCAGGCCCGCGCCCGCGCCCTGGAGCTGTTCCGCGACGTGAACATCCCGGAGCCGGAAGGCCGGCTCGACAACTATCCGCACGAGTTCAGCGGCGGCATGCGCCAGCGGGTGATGATCGCCATGGCGCTCGCCTGCGAGCCGGCGCTGCTGATCGCCGACGAGCCGACCACCGCGCTCGACGTGACCGTGCAGGCCCAGATCCTCGACCTGCTGCGCCGCATCCGCGACGACCTGAACAGCGCCATCATCATGATCACCCACGACCTCGGCGTGGTCGCCGAGATCTGCGACAAGGTCGTGGTCATGTATGCCGGCCAGGTGGTCGAGCAGGCCAGCGTGTACGACCTGTTCGACGAGCCGAAGCACCCCTATACCCGCGGGCTGCTCGACTCCCTGCCCACGCCCGAGCACCGGGTCGATCAGCTCAAGCCGATCCCCGGACAGCCGCCGGACCTGCTGCGCATTCCCAAGGGCTGCAGCTTCGCGCCGCGCTGCGGCTACTGCATGCAGAAATGCATCGACGAGGAGCCCCCGTTCCGGGAGGTGGCACCCGGCCACATGAGCCGGTGCTGGCTGGACAGCGTCACCCAGGCGGCGGCCGCCGCCGAGTGACGCCAACGGGGACTGGTCGGCGCCGGACAGCCGGGGCCGACGGACGGACCGCATAACGAAGGGGACCATTCTTGGAGAAGTTGCTGGAAGTCGCGGGGCTCAAGAAATACTTCCCCATCCGCAAGGGGTCCCTGTTCTCCCGCGAGACCAAGTATGTCCGCGCCGTCGACGACGTGAGCTTCGACATCCACAAGGGCGAGGTCCTCGGCCTTGTGGGCGAGAGCGGCTCCGGCAAGACGACCACCGGCCGCCTGCTGGTCCGGCTGCTCAAGGCCACCGAGGGCGACATCGTCTTCGAGGGCAAGGACACCCAGGCGATGTCGGACAACGCCTTCCGGCCGCTGCGCCGGGACATGCAGTTCATCTTCCAGGACCCCTATTCCTCCCTGAACCCGCGCCTGACCGTCGCCCATGCGATCGCCGAGCCGATCCGCCTGCACGGGGTGGCGAGCGGAAAGGCGGTGGAGGAGCGGGTCGGCGAGCTGATGAACACGGTGGGCCTGAACCCGCGCATGGCCAGCCGCTATCCGCACGAGTTCTCCGGCGGCCAGCGCCAGCGCATCGGCATCGCCCGCGCCCTCGCCCTGAACCCCAAGCTGATCATCGCCGACGAGCCGGTCTCCGCCCTGGACGTGTCGATCCAGGCCCAGGTGCTGAACCTGCTGCACAAACTGCGGGACGATTTCGGCCTGTCCTACCTGTTCATCGCCCACGACCTGAACGTGGTGCAGCACCTGTGCGAGCGCATCGCCGTCATGTATCTCGGCAAACTCGTCGAGATCGCCGACCGCGACAGCCTCTATGCCGAGCCGCTGCATCCCTATACCCAGGCCCTGACCTCCGCCATTCCGGTGCCGAACCCACGCGCCAAGCGCGACCGGGTGCTGCTGAAGGGGGAGATCCCGAGCCCGGTGAACCCGCCCTCGGGCTGTCATTTCCATCCACGCTGCCAGTTCGCGACCGAACAGTGTCGCCAGGTGGTGCCCAAGCTGAAGAAGGTGAACGCGACCCGTTCGGTCGCGTGCCACCTGTACTGAGAGCCCGCGCAGCTCAGAAGACGCGGGAAATACCGGAGGTAACCAGGGTCAGAGTCACAGTTAAAGAACGGGAGACTTCTCCATGAAGCGTAGGGACTTTCTGAAGATCGCCGGCGCGGGCGCCGGTGCCTTCATCGCGAGCGATCTGCTCACCTCCAAGATTGCGCATGCCGCCGGCGGCCGGCTGACGGTCGCCATCAGCTCCGATGCCTGGAGCCTGGACGTGCGCACGTCCAGCGACGTGACCAGCCTCAACGTCGACAAGCAGATCTACAACGGCCTCATGAACTACGACGCCGACTCCAAGATGTTCCCCGACCTCGCCGTCGGCGAGCCGGAGCAGCCGGACGATCTGACCTACATCTTCAAGCTCAAGGAGGGTGTGCAGTTCCACAAGGGCTACGGCGAGATGACCGCCGAGGACGTGGTCTACACCTATGACAGCATCCGCGGCGCGATCGAGACCGGCCAGAACTTCTTCCTGTCGCTGTGGCTGAAGCCGCTGGCGAAGGTCGAGGCGGTGGACAAGTACACCGTCAAGTTCACCATGTCGGAGCCCTACCCGGACTTCCTCGACACCTCGACCATGTGCAAGATCGTCAGCAAGAAGGCGGCCGAGGAGTTCGGCAAGGACTTCGCGCGCAACCCGATCGGCACCGGTCCGTTCGAGTTCGTCGAGTGGGTCAAGGACGACCACATCCTGCTGAAGAAGAACGAGGCCTACTTCACCGCCGGCGTGCCGAAGCTGGACGAGATCTACTTCCAGATCATCCCCGACGACACCGTGAAGGTGACCAACCTGATCACCGGTCAGGTCGACATGATGAAGGAGATCCCGCCGCGTAACCTGGAGCAGCTCAAGGGCGCGCCGGGCGTGGTGGTCGGTCAGGTGCCGGGCACCCAGACCGAGCAGTTCTACTTCAACACCAAGGCCGGTCCGTTCCAGGACGTGAACCTGCGCCGCGCCGTGGCCTACGGCATCGACCGCACGGCGATCGCCGAGAAGGTGTTCTACGGCATGGCCAAGGTTGCCTACGCCCCGACCCCGGGCTGGCAGCTTCCGGCCGGCGACTACCCGGCCGACATGACCAAGATCGACTACGATCCCGATCTGGCGAAGAAGTACCTGAAGGAAAGCTCGAAGCCGGATAACTTCGAGTTCACCTGCATGACCACCGCCCAGGGCTGGTTCGTCGAGCAGCTCACGGTGATCCAGGCCAACCTCGCCGATATCGGCATCAAGATGAACATCGAGCCGCTCGAGAAGAGCGTGATGTTCGGCAAGATGCGGGTCTACGACTACGAGTCCTCCTATGAGGACCTGAACGCCGGCTATTTCGGCTACAGCGCCGCCACCGCGCCGCTGTTCTACACCCCGCCGTCGCGCCAGCTCGGCTGGGAGGACGAACACGGCCTGAAGGCGTTCGACCTGCTGAACAAGTTCCTGGTCACGGTGAACAAGGAAGAGCGCCAGCTCGTCTATGGCGACTTCCTGAAGATCCTGCACGACCAGGTGCCGTACACCCAGGTGGTCTATGTCGACAGCACCGACGCGTGGTCGGAGAGCGTCGCCAACTACAAGGTCGGCACGCCGAACGACAGCATGTTCTGGGAAACCGACCTCTCCTAGGAGGTCGCCAACCGGATACCCGGACGGGCACCGGCACCGCCGCCGGTGCCCGTCTCCCCCGCGCGGAGCACGGTAGATGAATTTCTGGGCCTATCTCGCGAAACGGCTGCTGCATGCCATCCCGGTCTATATCGGGATCTCGATCGTCATCTTCTCCCTGATCCACCTGATCCCGGGCGATCCGGCCCAGGCGGTGCTGGGCGACGCGGCGACGCCGGAGGCGATCCAGGCGCTGCGCGAGCAGTGGAATCTGAACGAGCCCCTGTGGGAGCAGTTCCTGATCTGGTTCTTCAACGTGCTGCAGGGCGATTTCGGACGCTCGCTGCACACCAACCAGCCGGTCTCCGAGATCATCGCCTCGCGCCTGCCGGTGACCCTCACCCTGACGGTCTCCGCCCTGGTGTTCTCGCTGCTCATCGCCCTGCCGGTCGGCATCATCTCGGCGATCAAGCGCAACACCATCATGGATCACATCTCGCGGGTCGTCGCCCTGCTGGGCATCAGCATTCCGAACTTCTGGCTCGGCCTGGTCCTGATCATCGTCTTCGGGGTCTACCTGCGCTGGCTGCCGCCGGGCGGCTTCCATTTCAACAAGGGCTTCATGCCCGGGGTGATGAGCCTGATCCTCCCGGCGGCCTCGCTGGGCGCGTTCTTCGCGGCGATCTCCATGCGCATGGTGCGCTCCTCGATGCTGGAGGTGATGCGCAAGGAGTACATCGAGACCGCCCGCGCCAAGGGCCTGGCCGAGCGCTGGGTGATCCGGCGCCACGCCATCAAGAACGCCTTCATCCCGGTGATCACGGTCATCGGCCTGCAGACCGGCACCCTTCTGGCCGGCGCGGTCCTGACCGAGACGATCTTCTTCATGCCGGGGATCGGACGCGAGCTGATCACGGCCATGGCCAAGCGCGATTTCCCGATCATCCAGGGCCTGATCCTGTTCTTCGCGACCGTCTATGTCGGGATCAACATCCTGGTCGACCTGAGCTACGCCTTTCTCAATCCCAAGATCGAATACAGCTGAGCCGCGCCCGGGCGCCCACCCTGTGACCCGACTGGCGGGAGGATATCGATGACTACCCAGGACCACGCAATCGCCGTCGTCGCGGCCGACACCCAGGAGCCGCCGCCGCCGCGCGGCCAGCTCCGGCTGTTCGTCGATGCCTTCGCGTCGAACAAGCTGGCGGTGGCGGGGCTGGTGGTCTTCGTGCTGGCGATCCTGGTGGCCCTGACCGCCGACCTCATCTCGCCCTACGACCCCAACGCCCAGGATCTGGCCGTGCGCCTGATGGGCCCGTCGGCCGAGCACTGGCTCGGCACCGACCAGTACGGCCGGGACCTGCTGAGCCGGGTGATCCACGGCACCCAGATCTCGCTGATGGTCGGCGTCGTCTCCATCACCATCGCCACGATCTGCGGCGTGGCCGGCGGCGCGCTGTCCGGCTATCTCGGCGGATTCGTCGACGACATCATCATGCGCTGCATGGACGTGCTGCTGGCCTTCCCGGCGCTGATCCTGGCCATCGGCATCCTGGCGGTGCTGGGGCCGAGCATCGTCAATGTGGTGATCGTCATCGCCGTGGTGTCGACCCCGCAGATCGCCCGCATCACCCGCAGCGCGGTGCTGACCCAGAAGGAGGAGGAGTACGTCCAGGCCGCCATCGTCATCGGCCTGCCGATGCATGTCCGCCTGTTCAAGCACGTGCTGCTGAACTGCCTGGCGCCGATCACCGTGCAGGCAACCCTGCTTGTCGCCAACGCGATCATCGTGGAGACTTCCCTCAGCTTCCTCGGACTCGGGGTGCGGCCGCCGACCCCGACCTGGGGCACCATCCTGTTCGAGGGCAAGGACTACATCCTGCTCGGCATGTGGTGGATGAGCGTGTTCCCCGGAATCGCGATCATCCTGGCCATGCTCGGCCTGAACCTGCTGGGCGACGGTCTGCGCGACGCCCTCGACCCGAAGATCCGCGGCGCCGACGCCTGATCGGCCCGCGCCCCACCGCCTGACCGCCCCGGCGCGCCCGTGCCGGGAACCCCGCCGACCGACCAAGACCGCAGAGGGACCGCCATGCTTCCGCTGACCGGCTATCCGGACCGCATGTCCGCCACGCCCGGGGGCCGTATCGAGTTCAAGGTGTCCTCCACCTTCGAGGACGACTACACGATGGACGTGGTGCGGATCCGCCACGGCGACCCGAACCCGGCCGGTCCCGGCATCCGGCTGATCGACGTGCCGATGGCCTCGGGCACCTATCCCTCGCGCCTGCAGCCGGTGCATCTCGGCTCCTACGTCCGGATCGACGGCCACCCGCCGGCCGGAACCCTGGCCGGCTCCCTCACCCTCGGCGCCACGGTCTGGCCGACCCTGCCGGACAACGGGGTGCAGACGGTGATCTCCACCCTCGACGCCGTGGCGGGGGAGGGCTTCTCCCTCGACATGACCCCGGGCGGCGTCGCCCTGCGCATCGGCCTGGGCGGCGGCAAGGTGGAGACCCTGTCGCTCGGCAAGAAGCCGCGGGCGCGCTACTGGTACCGGATCTCCGCCAGCGTCGACGGCGCCACCGGAACCCTGTCGGTGTCCCAGACCCCGCTCAGCCCGCAGGTGATGTGCGACGATACCGGCACCGCCAGCCTGACGGTCTCCGGTACGCCGGCGCTCTCAAGCGGCAAGCCGCTGCTGATCGCCGCCGAGCCGGGCCGGGTGGTCTGCAACCATTTCAACGGCAAGATCGAGGCGCCCTTCGTCGCCTCCAAGGCTCTGGCCGACCAAGAGGTCGTCGCCGCGCTCGCCGGCACCGCGGTCGACGGGCTGGTCGCCGCCTGGGATTTCGGCCGGGAGATCTCCGGCCAGGCGATCCGGGACACCGGCCCGCACGGGCTGCACGGCAGCACCGTCAACATGCCGACCCGGGCGATGAAGGGCTCGACCTGGACCGGCGCGGTGATGTCCTGGCAGCACGCGCCGGAGCAGTACGCCGCGATCCATTTCCACGAGGACGATCTCTACGACTGCGGCTGGGAGACCGACTTCACCATCGAGATCCCGGTCGACGCCAAGAGCGGCCTGTACGGCGCCCGCCTGCGCTGCGGCGAGGCGGAGGACATCATCCCGTTCTATGTCCGCCCGAAGACCGGCACTAAGCAGGCCGACATCTGCTTCCTGGCCTCCACCTTCACCTACCAGGTCTACGGCAACCACGCCCGCGGCAACCTGGACCACGCCTTCCGCACCCGGATGAAGAACTGGGGCGCCTACCCGCACAATGCCGACGACGTGCCGGACTACGCCCATTCCACCTACAACTACCATCCGGACAGCAGCGGCGTGTGCTTCTCCTCGCGTCTGCGCCCGCTGGTCACCATGCGGCCGGGCTACCTCACCTTCAACGACAGCCGCGGCTCCGGCCTGCGCCATTTCCCGGCCGACACCCATCTGATCGACTGGCTGGAGGAGATGGGGCACGCCTTCGACATCGTCACCGACGAGGATTTGGACGACGAGGGCGTCGACATCCTGAAGCCCTACAAGCTGGTGATCACCGGCTCCCACCCCGAATACCACACGCCGGGCACGCTCGACGGGCTGCAGGCCTTCGTCGAGGGCGGCGGCCGGTTCATGTATATGGGCGGCAACGGCTTCTACTGGCGGGTCGCCCGCCACCCCGACATTCCGGGCATGATCGAGATCCGCCGGGCCGAAGGCGGCATCCGCGCCTGGGCGGCCGAGCCGGGCGAGTACTTCAACCAGCTCGACGGCGGCTATGGCGGGCTGTGGCGGCGCAACGACCGGCCGCCGCAGAAACTGGCCGGTGTCGGCTTCTCCAGCCAGGGCGCCTTCGAGAGCTCCTACTTCAAGCGCAAGCCGGGCAGCGACAATCCCCGGGCGGCCTGGATCTTCGAGGGCGTGGACGACGAGGTGCTGGGCAATTTCGGCCTGTCCGGCGGGGGTGCGGCCGGCTTCGAACTCGACCGCGCCGACACCCGCCTGGGCACCCCGGAGCACGCGATCGTCGTCGCCTCCTCGGAGAACCACCAGGAGAGCTTCATCGCCGTGCTGGAGGACCAGCTCTCCCAGCGCAACACGGCGACCGGCGTCACCCACGCCTCGCTGATCCGGGCCGACATGACCTATTTCGAGGCCCCGAACGGCGGCGCGGTGTTCTCCACCGGCTCGATCACCTTCTGCGGCAGCCTGTCCCACAACGGCTACCGCAACAACATCTCCAAGATCATCGACAACGTGGTGAAGCGCTTCTCGGCGTAACCCTCCCGACGGAAGAAGACGG
This sequence comes from Candidatus Endolissoclinum sp., assembly GCA_965228445.1. Taxonomy (GTDB): domain Bacteria; phylum Pseudomonadota; class Alphaproteobacteria; order Thalassobaculales; family Thalassobaculaceae; genus Thalassobaculum. Next base: position 3,024,236 of record OZ245813.1, read on the forward strand.
ATATCCCGACATGGCTGACGTGACCTATATCGCGGGGCGCTCCCCGGTTCGCGGCGTGAGCGGCATGGTGGCCGCGGCCCATCCCTCGGCGGCGGCGGCCGGCGCCCAGATCCTGCGCGAGGGCGGCAACGCCTTCGACGCGATCGTCGCCACCGCGGCGGCGCTGAACGTGTGCGAGCCGTTCATGTCGGGCCTCGCCGGCAACGGCCTGGCCACCATGTACATCGCCAAGGAGAAGCGGGTCCGCTCGCTCGACTTTACCCCGCCGGTGCCGATCAAATTCGACCCGGCCTCCACCACCAAGGACGAGATCGCCGCCGGTCCGAAGGCCCCCGGCGTGCCGGGCAACCTGGCCGGCTGGAACACCATCAACAAGACCTACGGCACCCGCTCGCTGGACGTGCTGTTCAAGGAGGCCGCCCGCCTCGCCCGGGTCGGCGTGCCGGCCTCGGCCTTCTATGCCCGGCTGATGGATTTCTGCCTCGACCGCGACTACCCCGACCTCTGGCGCGAGACCTATCTCGACCCGCTGGGCGCGAAGGAGGCCGGCCGGGTGCTGCGCCAGCCGCTGCTGGCCGACACGCTGGAGGCGATCGGCTCGGAGGGCATCGGCTACCTCTACGGCGGTCCGCTCGGCAAGACCATGACCGAGCATCTGCAGTCGATCGGCGGCGTGATCTCCATGGAGGATCTGGAGAAGGTCGATCCCAAGTTCATGGAGCCGATGCAGGTCGACTACCGCGGCCTGACGGTTCACACCGTGCC
>OZ245813.1:3032500-4762500 GCA_965228445.1 Candidatus Endolissoclinum sp.
CGCCGAGGAGGTCGTCCGCGAGCTGGAGCAGCATGACGATTTCGCCGCCGCGGAGATCCAGAGCAGCCTGTACGAGGCCGCCCTCGACGCCGGCATGCCGATCGACGTCCTGGTCGCCCTGGTCCGGGTGTTCAGCTTCGACGTGGACTTCCAGCGCGACGTCCAGGCCGGCGACAGCTTCGAGGTGATGTTCGACACTTACGAGGACGAGCTCGGCAACCGGGTGCGCAACGGCGAGATCCAGTATGCGTCCATGACCCTGTCGGGCAAGACGGTCTCGTTCTACCGCTACACCCCGTCCAGCGGCATCACCGACTATTTCGATCCGCGCGGCCAGAGCGTGCGCAAGACGCTGATGCGCACCCCGATCGACGGCGCGCGCCTGTCCTCCGGCTTCGGCAAGCGCAAGCACCCGATCCTCGGCTACACCAAGATGCACAAGGGCGTGGACTTCGCCGCCCGCACCGGCACGCCGATCATGGCCGCCGGCGACGGGGTGGTCGAGGTGGCCGGCCGCAACGGCGGCTACGGCAACTACGTGCGGCTGCGCCACAACAGCTCGATCAAGACCGCCTACGCCCATATGAGCAAGTTCGCCAAGGGCATGGGCAAGGGCAAGCGGGTCAAGCAGGGCGACATCATCGGCTATGTCGGCACCACCGGCCGCTCGACCGGCCCGCACCTGCACTACGAGGTGCTGGTGGACAACCGCCAGGAAAACCCGATGAGCGTGAAGCTGCCCGCCGGCGAGCAGCTCAAGGGCAAGGAGCTGGACAAGTTCAAGCGCTTCCTCCCGGTCATCGACCAGCGCGTCGCGGCCCTGCGCAGCGACACCACGGTGGCCAGCCGATAGGGCGCCCCACCGCCCCCGATCCCCGATCAGCCCCGGCCCCGCGCCGGGGCTTTTCTTTTGGGACGGGTCACGGCCCGCCCTTCGACACGCGCCCTGCGGGCGCTGCTCAGGGTGAGGTCGGAGGAGAAAATGAAACGAAGGACCTCACCCTGAGCAGGAGCGCAGCGACGTGTCGAAGGGCGGGGGCGATCCGTCTTGCCGGTCCTGTCCCGGGCCCAGAGGTCCGGGCGCGGTCCCCGGTTATCTCCGGGACGGCGGACCTCACCCCTCGCCCTGGGGCAGGCCCGCCTCCAAGGCGCCCGCGATGATCTCGGAGACCTCGTCGGCAGTGAAGCCGATGGTGCGGTTCTCCGGCACCTCCTTGCCCAGCTGCGTGCCCGCCACCAGACGGTAGGTCTCCGCCGCGCCCATGAAGATCTGCGGGTCGAGACCGACATCGTTGAAGGTGCGGGCGATCTCCTCCATCTCGCCGACCCAGCGATAGGCCTTCGGCGCCATGTCCGGCAGCGAGCGGTCGAAGCGCTCGCGCAGCATCCGCAGGCTGGCCACCATCTCGGCGTCGAGCTCCTTGCCGACGCCATAGGCCTTGGCCGAGGCCAGCGACTGGATCGCCAGCGCCGTCAGCCCCTTGGTCACCGCCGCATAGCTCATCTTCAGCGCCGAGGCGGCGCCGACGCCGCCCGGCACCGCGCGCATGTCGAGGCCGGCCTGGCGCAGCTCCACCACCCGGGCGACGTCGTCCTCATGGCCGGAGACGTAGAGCCGCGGGCCCATGCCGCTGGCGCTCCTCGGCGGGCCGCCGATGATGCCGCCATCGACGAAGGGCACGCCGATGCCCTCGATCACCTCGCCGACCTCCACGGCGGAGGCCGGGGCGATGGCGTTCAGATCCACATAGATCGGCTTGGCGCGCGCCAGCGCCAGCGAGGAGGCGAGCCGCTGGGCCAGCTCCAGCGCCAGGGACGGCGGCAGGATGGAGAACAGCACGTCGGCCCCGTCCACCGCCTCGACATCGTCCTCGGTATCGACGATGCCGGCGGCCTGGGCCAGCGCCCGGGTCCGGTCCGAGCGGTCCGACAGGTTGGTCGTCACCGTCACACCCTTGGCGACCAGCACCCGGGCCAGGGCGTGGCCCATGTCGCCCGGCGCGAAGATGGCAACTCTCTCGATTGTCATGCCGATCCGTTCCTAACCATCGGTAGAGACTGAACAGGGTGCTGCGAGCCGCCGCATGATCGCAAGGTTGCACAGGCGCGGCACCAAGCATAGGTTACCGCGTCAACGCTCGGGGATATACAGGTCCGTGCAATACGTTAGCACCCGCGGGCAGGCGCCCGCTCTCGCCTTCGACGATGTTCTGCTCACCGGACTGGCCCGTGACGGCGGTTTGTACGTCCCGGCGGTCTGGCCGCTGTTCTCGAAGGACGACATCCGCAGTCTCCGCGGCCTCTCCTATGCCGAGGTCGCGACCCGGGTCATGGCGCCCTTCGTCGGCGGCACGATCCCCGAGGACGTGCTGCGCAAGATCGCCCACGACGCCTATGGCGCCTTCGGCCACACCGCCGTCGCCCCATTGAAGCAGCTCGACGGCAATCTGTGGATGATGGAGCTGTTCCACGGCCCGACGCTGGCGTTCAAGGACTACGCCATGCAGATCCTGGGGCGGCTGTTCGACCACGTGCTGGCCCAGCGCGGCGACCGGGTGACCATCGTCGGCGCCACCTCCGGCGATACCGGCTCGGCCGCCATGGAGGCCTGCCGCGACCGCGACGCCATCGACTGCTTCATCCTGTTCCCGCACGGCCGGGTGTCGCCGGTGCAGCGCCGGCAGATGACCACCGTCGACGCGCCGAACGTCCACGCCATCGCCGTGGAAGGCACCTTCGACGACTGCCAGGACCTGGTGAAGGCGGCGTTCGGCGATACCGAGTTCCGCGACGAGATGACCCTGTCGGCGGTCAACTCGATCAACTGGGCGCGGATCATGCCGCAGATCGCCTATTACTTCTGGGCGGCGGTGGCCCTGGGCGCGCCGGAGCGCACGGTGTCCTTCTCCGTCCCCAGCGGCAATTTCGGCAACGTCTATTCCGCCTATGCCGCCCGCAACATGGGCCTGCCGATCGAAACCCTGGTGGTCGGCACCAATACCAACGACATCCTGTACCGCTACCTGGAGAGCGGGACGATGGAGATCACCGGCGTCGCGCCGACCCTGTCGCCGTCCATGGACATCCAGGTCTCCAGCAATTTCGAGCGGCTGCTGTTCGACCTGCTCGACCGCGACGGCGAGGCGGTGCAGCGCACCATGAACGGCTTCCGCCAGTCCGGCTCCTACACGGTCGAGCCGGAGCGCCATGCCCGGGCCACCGCCCTGTTCCGCGGGGCCAAGGCCGATGACGAGCGGATCGTCCAGACCATCCGCAGCATCGCCGAGGAGACCGGCGAGGTGATCGACCCGCATACCGCCGTCGGCATCGCCGCGGCCAGGGACACGCTGGCCGGCCGCGACGCGTCCATTCCGATGGTGTCGCTCGCCTGCGCCCATCCGGCCAAGTTCACCGACGCGGTGGAGCGGGCCGTCGGCACGGCCTCGCCGCTGCCGGAGCGCATGGCCGACCTGATGGACCGGCCAGAGCGCCAGACCGTCATGCCGAACGACCTCGGCGCCCTGAAGGCCCTGGTGCGCGACCGCGCGACGCGGCGGGGAGCGGCGGCTTGAGCACACCTGCCTTCCCGGGGATGCGCCTGACCACCCTGGACAACGGGCTGACCGTCGCCACCGATGCCATGCCGTCGGTGGAGTCGGCCTCCGTCGGCCTGTGGGTCGGCGTCGGCACCCGCCACGAGAAGCCGTCCGAGAACGGCCTCGCCCACCTGATCGAGCACATGGTGTTCAAGGGCACGGCCCGGCGCGACGCGGCGACGATCGCCCGCGAGATCGAGGATGTGGGCGGTCACATGAACGCCTATACCTCGCGCGAACAGACCGCCTACTACGCCAAGGTGCTGGCCGACGACGTGCCGGTGGCGGTCGATCTGATCGCCGACATCGTGCAGAACTCGGTCTTCGATCCGGCCGAGCTCGACCGCGAACGGTCGGTGATCGTGCAGGAGATCGCCCAGGTCAACGACACGCCCGACGACGTGATCTTCGACCATTTCCAGACCGCCGCCTTCCCCGACCAGGGGCTGGGCCGGCCGGTGCTGGGCACGTCGGAGGTGGTGCGCTCGGTGCCGCGCCAGTCGCTGGTCGACTACGTGGCCCAGAGCTACGGCGGCGATGCCTGCATCCTATCGGTCGCCGGCAAGGTGGACCATGACCGGGTGGTGGAGATGGCGGCCGAGCGCTTCGCGTCGATGCCCGCCAAGACCACCAAGACGACCGATGCCGGGGCGTATAGCGGCGGCGAGATCCGGGTCGAACGCGAGTTGGAGCAGCTCCACGTGATCCTCGGCTTCCGCGGCACCTCGTTCAGCGATCCGGACTTCTACACCCTGCAGGTCCTGTCGATGATCTATGGCGGCGGCATGTCCTCCCGCCTGTTCCAGGAAGTACGGGAGAAGCGCGGGCTGGCCTATTCGATCTACTCCTTCACCTCGGCCTATCTGGATGACGGGCTGCTCGGCGTCTATGCCGGCACCGGGGCGGACGAGGTCGGCGAGGTGATGCCGGTGATCTGCGACCAGCTCCGGGCGATCCCCGACGAGCTGGACGAGAGCGAACTGGCCCGCGCCAAGATCCAGCTCAAGTCGTCGCTGCTGATGAGCCGGGAGAGCACCAGCGCGCGCTGCGAGCAGCTTGCGAACCATTTCCTGATCCACGGCCGCGCGCCCGACCTGGCGGATATCATCGAGAACGTGGAGAAGGTCGACCAGGCGGCGATCCGCCGGGTTGTCGCCCGCCTGCTGAGCGAGCCCCCGACCCTGACCGCGGTGGGGCCGACCGGGACGCTGGAAAGCTACGACGGTATCCGCGCGCGGCTGAGCTGAGGGCGGTTACGCTTCTCCGCTCTCCCGAATTCACACATCCTCCTCCCCTCACTCCCCGGCCTTGTGCCGGGGTGATCCGTCCCACCGGGACGGGCGCCGGAGGGAACCGCTCGATAGCGCGCATTGCCCTGGGCCCTGCCCCGGAACAGGTCCGGGGAGCGTTTAAAGAGTATTGGAGTGAGCCTTACAGCTCCCGCAGCATCAGCAGCACGCCGCCCTCATGGGGCAGGCGCGGGTGGGGTGGGATGTCGACCGCAGCCACCTCCCGGAACCCACATTTCCTATAAAGACCCAGCGCCGGCGCGTTGTCGGCGAAGACCCGCAGCGTCAGCTCCGTGAACCCCGCTGCGCGCGCCTTGTCGGCCACCGCCTCGAGCAGCGCCCGGCCGACGCCGTGGCCGCTGGCCCTGGCGCCGACCGCCAGCATGTTCACGAACCAGGAGCCCGGCCGACCCATCGCCTGGATCGGCGCCACATGGGCGGCGCGGTCCTGCGGCACGCTGGCCTCCAGGCCGGAGGGCGGCTGGTCGGAAAAGGGCTGGCTGGTGATCGCGCCGACCGGCTCGCCGTCGAGCTCGGCGATCAGGACGCGGCTCCAGGACAGGGCGGTGTCCGCCGACAGCACCGCCTGCAGCATGAGCTGGGCGGCGCCGGGCTCTCCCGGGCGGTCGTCGTAGATGAACTCGTAGACCCCGCCGCCGGCCAGAATGTCGAGGGCGGCGAGGACCGGCGCATCGCTGGGACGCGCCGGTCGGATCGTCAGCTCAGGCACAAGTCGGATCGGACCCGGCTCACGCCGCCTTCTTCAGGTGCTTGGCGACCAGTTCCTCGGCGATCTGCACCGCGTTCAGGGCGGCACCCTTGCGCAGGTTGTCGCTGACGCACCAGAACACCAGGCCGTTCTTCACGGTCGGGTCGCTGCGCACGCGGCTGACATAGACCGCATCCTCGCCGGCGCTCTCCACCGGGGTGACGTAGCCCTCGTCGGCGCGGTGGTCGAGCACCACCAGACCGGGGAAGCCCTGCATCGCCTGCCGGGCGGAGTCCGCGTCGATCGGCTTGCGGGTCTCGATGAAGACCGCCTCGGAATGGCCGATGAAGACCGGCACGCGGACGCACTGGGCGACCACCTCGATATCCGGGTCGAGAATCTTCTTGGTCTCGACCGTCATCTTCCACTCTTCCTTGGTGAACCCGTCATCCATGAACTTGTCGATGTGCGGGATCACGTTGAAGGCGATCTGCTTGGTGAAGGTCTCGCGCTCGATCGGGTCGTTCACGTAGACCGAGCGGGTCTGGTTGAACAGCTCGTCCATGCCTTCCTTGCCGGCGCCGGAGACCGACTGGTAGGTCGAGACCACCACCCGCTTGACGTCGAAGGCGTCGTGCAGCGGCTTCAGGGCCACGACCATCTGGGCGGTGGAGCAGTTCGGGTTGGCGATGATGTTCTTCTTGCCGTAGCGGGCCAGCGCGCCGGGGTTCACCTCCGGCACGATCAGCGGCACGTCCGGGTCCATGCGGAAGGCGGAGCTGTTGTCGATCACCACACAGCCGGCCTGGCCGGCCTTCGGCGCGTATTCCAGCGAGACGTCGCCGCCGGCGGAGAACAGCGCGATATCGGCCTTGGAGAAGTCGAATTCCGCCAGGTTCTGCACGGTGAGGGTCCCGTTCTCGCCGTAGGACACCTCGTTGCCGGCGGACCGGCCCGAAGCGAGGGCGATGACCTCGTCGGCGGGGAAGTTGCGCTCGGCCAGCGTGGTCAGCATCTCGCGTCCCACCGCACCCGTGGCGCCGACAACGGCAACTTTGTAGCCCATGTTCTTTCTCCTTTCGCGATACGCGCGTCGGTCGGCCGGGGTTTACGCCCCCCGGTCCTGCATCGCAAGCACGCAAACGGAAGGGCGGAAGCCGCTAGCCGGTGGTCTTGATGGTGGTTTTCGGGGTGGTGAACGCGCAGACGCCAACGCCGGCCGCTGTCGCGGAGCGCAGGAGAAGGTCAGCCATGGAAGCCATCGCGTTCATGGGAAGGACGTATAAGCGATTTCGCCGGTGTGGGGAAGTGGACATGTGGAGGGGCCACGTCCTGTCCCACACCCCTACCGTCATCCTGATGCAAATCAGGATCAAGCCTCAGGCGGCTTTCGCGCCGGAGACAGGGTCCTGACTTGCGTCAGGACGACGGGAAAGGGTGTGCGAGGATGGACGACGGCCGGATCAGACCAGCTTGTCCAGTTCCTTGAGGATGCTGTCGGTCATGGTCGCGGTGGAAACCTTGGCCTTGCCCGGGGCCATGATGTCGGCGGTGCGCATGCCGCCGGCCAGCACGTTGTCGATCGCCTTCTCCAGCAGATCGGCATCCTCGCCCATGTCGAAGCTGTAGCGCAGCAGCATGGCGAAGCTCAGCATCTCGGCGATCGGGTTGGCCATGCCCTTGCCGGCGATGTCCGGGGCGGAGCCGTGGACCGGCTCGTACAGGGCGTGGCGCTTTCCGGTGGTCGGGTCCTCCGCGCCCAGCGACGCCGAAGGCAGCATGCCGAGCGAGCCGGTCAGCATGGCGGCACAGTCGGACAGGATGTCGCCGAACAGGTTGTCGGTGACGATCACGTCGAACTGCTTCGGCGTGCGGACCAGCTGCATGGCGCAGTTGTCGGCGAACATGTTCTCGTAGTCGAGACCCTCGCCCTCGGCCTTGTGCAGGGCGGTCATGACCTGGCGCCACAGCACGCCGGACATCATGACGTTGGCCTTCTCCACCGAGGTCACCTTGCCGCGGCGCTTGCGGGCGAGGTCGAAGGCGACCCGGCCGATGCGCTCGATCTCCGGCGTGGTGTAGGCCTGGGTGTCGTAGCCGCGCTTGCTGCCGTCGGGCAGGTCCTCGATGCCGCGCGGCTCGCAGAAATACACGCCGCCGGTCAGCTCGCGCAGGATCATGATGTCGAGACCCGACACCAGCTCCGGCTTCAGCGAGGAGTTCTCGACCATGGACGGGAAGACCATCGCCGGGCGCAGGTTGGCGAACAGGTCCATTTCCTTGCGCAGGCGCAGCAGGCCGCGCTCCGGCTTCAGCTCGAACGGCAGGTCGTCGTATTTCGGGCCGCCGACCGCGCCGAACAGCACGGCGTCGGCATGGGTGGCGTCGGTCATGGTCTCGTCGGTGAGCGCCGTGCCATGGGCATCGTAGGCGGCACCGCCGACCAGGCCTTCCTCGATGTCGAAGGACACCGTGCGCTTCTTCGCCATCCAGTCGACGATGCGCAGGGTCTCGCCCACGACCTCGGGGCCGATGCCGTCACCCGGCAGCACCAGCAGTTTCTTGTTCGACGCCATAACCCGCTTCCCTCCAGAAATCCCACTTCTCCCCGCGCATGTCCTTAAACAATGGGTCGGGGCGAAGCAAATCGGTTGTTTTTCGCGACCGGCGAGAGTCGCTCCCGCCGGTGCCGTTCACTGTTCGATGATCGTTCGGCCGGGGCCGTGTCCGGGCGTCAGGCCCAGGGGGTGGCCGCCTTGCGCTTCTCCTCGAAGCTGTCGATCTTCGGGGCCTTCTCCATGGTCAGGCCGATATCGTCGAGCCCGTTGAGCAGGCAGTGCTTGCGGTGGGCGTCGATCTCGAACGAGACGCTCTCGCCGTTGGGCCGGCCGATCGTCTGGTTCTCCAGGTCGATCTCCAGCACCGCGTTCGACCCCTTGTTGGCGTCGTCCATCAGCTCGCGCAGCTGCTCGTGGGTCACCTTGATCGGCAGGATCCCGTTCTTGAAGCAGTTGTTATAGAAGATGTCGGCGAAGCTGGTGGAGATCACGCACTTGATGCCGAAGTCGAGCAGCGCCCAGGGGGCGTGCTCGCGGCTCGACCCGCAGCCGAAATTGTCCTCGGCGACGATGACCTGAGCCTGGCGGTACTGCGGCTTGTTCAGCACGAAGTCCGGCTTCTCGCTGCCGTCCTCGTTGTAGCGCATCTCGGCGAAGGCGTGCTTGCCGAGGCCGGTGCGCTTGATGGTCTTCAGGTACTGCTTGGGGATGATCATATCGGTGTCGATGTTGATCATGTCCATCGGGGCGGCGGTGCCGCGCAGCTGGGTGAACTTCTCCATCTTTCTTCCTCCCCTTCAGCTCAGTTGGCCAGCGTGCGCACGTCGGCCAGATGGCCGGTGACGGCGGCGGCGGCGGCCATGGAGGGGCTCACCAGATGGGTGCGCCCGCCGGGACCCTGACGGCCCTGGAAGTTCCGGTTGGAGGTCGACGCGCAGCGCTCGCCCGGCTCCAGCTTGTCGGCGTTCATCGCCAGGCACATGGAACAGCCCGGCTCGCGCCAGTCGAAGCCGGCCTCCTTGAGGATGACGTCGAGGCCCTCCTGCTCGGCCTGCTCCTTCACCAGGCCAGAGCCCGGGACGACCATGGCGTGGACATTGGCGGCGACCTTGCGGCCCTTGGCGATCGCGGCGGCGGCGCGGATGTCCTCGATGCGGCCGTTGGTGCAGGAGCCGATGAAGACCTTGTCGATCTTCACCTCGGTCATCGGCGTGTTCGGCGCCAGACCCATATAGGCCAGCGAGCGCTCGATCGCGGCCTTCTTGCCCGGATCGCTCTCGGCGGCCGGGTCCGGGGTCTGGCCGGTGACCGGCACCACGTCCTGCGGGCTGGTGCCCCAGGTGACCTGCGGGACGATGTCCGCGGCCTTCAGCACCACTTCTTTGTCGTAGGTGGCACCCTCGTCCGACGGCAGGGTCTTCCAGTACTCGACCGCCAGCTCCCACTCGCCGCCCTTCGGCGCCATGGGCCGGCCCTTCAGGTAGTCGAAGGTGGTCTGGTCCGGCGCGATCATGCCGGCGCGGGCACCCGCCTCGATCGCCATGTTGCAGACCGTCATGCGGGCTTCCATGGACATGGAGCGGATCGCCTCGCCGGCGAACTCCACCACATGGCCGGTGCCGCCGGCGGTGCCGATCTTGCCGATGATCGCCAGGACCACGTCCTTGGAGGCGACCCCCTCGGGCAGCTTGCCCTCGACGGTGATCCGCATGTTCTTGGCCGGCGCCTGGGGCAGGGTCTGGGTGGCGAGCACATGCTCGACCTCGGACGTGCCGATACCGAAGGCCAGGGACCCGAAGGCGCCGTGGGTCGCGGTGTGGCTGTCGCCGCAGACGATGGTCATACCCGGCAGGGTGAAGCCCTGCTCCGGGCCGATGATGTGGACGATGCCCTGACGGACGTCCATCACCGGGAAATACGGGACGCCGAAATCCTTGACGTTCTTCTCCAGGGTCTCGACCTGGATGCGGCTCTCCTCGTCCTCGATCCCCTTGGATCGGTCGGTGGTCGGCACGTTGTGGTCGGCGACCGCGAGGGTCAGCTCGGGGCGGCGCACCTTGCGGCCGGCCAGCTTCAGGCCCTCGAAGGCCTGCGGGCTGGTGACCTCATGGACCAGGTGGCGGTCGATGTAGATGAGACAGCTGCCGTCCTCCTGGACGTCCACCAGGTGGCTTTGCCAGATCTTGTCGAACAGCGTGCGGGGCGTCGCCATGGCTGCCGGTTCCTCCTAAAGCATGGGGGCCGCGCGCTGGAGCGGGCTGGGCTCCCGGGCGGCCGGTCTCTCTTTTGCCGAATCGCGTTCCGTTGGCCGGAACGGCGTGTTTCGAGCGGCGGACTGTACAAGGACGCGGGTTGCAGGCAAACCGTGAAACGCGCAAGAACGCTTTGCACGGGGCGTGTTCCGCGTCTGATTCGTGCTCAACCCGCCTGCCTCATCCTTTCCGACGATCATCCGAGCCGCCCAAATGACGGAAATGCTATCCGATCTCGACCCGCCGATGCTGGTCCTCACCGTCTGTGCCGCCTTCCTGGCCGGAGCGGTGCGCGGCTTCGCCGGGTTCGGGTCGGCCCTGGTGCTGGCCCCGGTGCTGGCCCTGGCCTACGGGCCGACGGTGGCGGTGCCGGTGATGTCGGTGCTGCAGGTCCCGATCCTGTACCAGGTCACTAAGATCGCCATGCGCGAGACCGACTGGAAGCGCACCGGGCCGATGGCGGCGACGGCGCTGGTGTCGATCCCTCTGGGGGCGGCGGTGCTGAAGAGCCTGGATCCGGAGATGCTGCGCATCGGGATCTCCGTGATCGTGCTGACCCTGGCCGCGGTGATGGCGGTCGGCGGCCTGCCCCATGTGCGGCGGACCCGGCCGCGCGACCTGGTGGCGGCGTCGACGGCGGGGGCGATGGGCGGAGCGACCGGCATCGGCGGCCCGCCCCTGGTGCTGTATTTCCTGGCCACGGCCGAGCCCGCGCGTCAGGTGCGCGGCGACCTGTCGGGCTATTTCCTGGTGACCGGGATCGTCGGGCTGGCGACCTATTTCTTCTACGGGCTGATCACGGTGAAGGCGCTGACCATCGGCGGCATCCTGGCGGTGCCGCATTTCGCCGGCATGTCCTTCGGCGGCTTCCTGTTCCCGCGGGCGAGCGAGAAGACCTTCCGCTGGATCGCGCTCACGATCCTCGCCTGTGTCGGGGTGGGGACGCTGCTGAAATAGGAGCGTTCCGTACTCCGGCAACCTCATGCACTCCCCGGACCTGTTCCGGGGCAGGGCGTCCGTCGTACCGGGCTCCCGATCGTGGACGCACGCCGCCAGCCTTGCCCCGGAATAAATCCGGGGAGTGATTGGAGGTTGTGGATGAAGCGCAAGAACGGAAAACGCCGCGACCCGGGGGATCGCGGCGTTCCGTGTTCTGAGGTCCGATGGACCGGGAGGCTTACGCCTCGGCGTTGTTCTCGGCGGCCTTGGCTTCGCGGGCGGCAGCCTGGGCGGCCTTGTTCGCGGCCTTCGCCTCGGCGGCGCTGGCGCGCTCGGCGGCGGCCAGCTTGCCGGCGTAACCGGTGGTCTTCTCGGCGATACGGGCCGACTTACCGGTGCGGCCGCGCAGGTAGTACAGCTTCGCGCGGCGGACCTTGCCGCGGCGCATCACCTCGATGGCGGCGATCCGCGGGGAGTACAGCGGGAACACACGCTCCACGCCCTCGCCGTAGGAGATCTTGCGCACCGTGAAGGAGGAGTTCAGGCCGTCGTTGTTGCGGCCGATGCACACGCCCTCGAAGGCCTGGATACGCTCACGCGTGCCCTCGACCACCTTCACGTCGACGCGCACGGTGTCGCCCGGGGCGAACTCGGGGATGTCGCGGTCCGCGCTCAGCTTCTCGACCTGCTCTTTGTTAAGCTGCTCGATGATGTTCATGGCTTCGTCTCCGTCTCGAGGCCGGCTCGAACTCGCTCCGGCGGTTGGTCCCGTCTCTGGCCGCCCGGTCTCACCGACGCTCGGCCCGTTCCTTGTCTTCCAGGTAGCGCGCCCAGAGGTCCGGTCGCCGCTCCCGCGTGATGCTCTCCGCTTCCCGGCGCCGCCATGCCTTCACATTGGCGTGGTGACCGCTGGTCAGCACCTCGGGGACGGCCATGCCGTTCCAGTCCCGAGGCTGGGTGTAGAGGGGATACTCCAGCAGCCCCTCTTCGAAACTCTCCTCGGTCAGACCGTCGGCCGCGCCCATGACGCCGGGCAGCAGACGGATGACCGCATCCATCATCGCCAGTGCCGCCGGCTCGCCGCCGGACAACACGAAATCCCCGAGGCTCACTTCCTCAAGGTTGCGGGCGGCGATCACCCGCTGGTCCAGTCCCTCGTAGCGCCCGCAGACGATCACCGCTCCCGGTTCCGCCGCCAACGCCTTCGCCCGCGCCTGATCGAAGCGCCGTCCCCGCGGGCTGAGGTAGAGCCGCGGACCCGGTCTGTCCGCCACCGCCGCCAATGCCGCATCCACGACATCCGGGCGCATGACCATACCGGTACCCCCGCCGAACGGGGTGTCGTCCACGGAGCGGTGCTTATCTCGCGCGAAGTCCCGGATGTCCAGCGTTTTCAGACTCCATACGCCGGAATTCAGGGCCTTTCCCGCGAGCGACAGACCGAGCGGCCCCGGAAACATCTCCGGGAACAGCGTCAGGACCGTGGCCTGCCACCCGGCGACATCGCCGTCGGGCGTCGGGGCCTCGGACTGCTGATCGACCTGCGGCTCGATCCGCTCGTCCACACCGCACTCCTCAGTCTTCGGGCGCCGTCTCGGGCCCGTCTTCCAGCGCGCCCTCCGGCGGATCGACCACCATCCGGCGCGCCTCCAGATCGACCGTCGGGACGACCTGTTCGGTGAAGGGCAGCATCCTCGCCTTGCCGTCCGCGCCCCGGAACTCCAACACGTCGCCCGCGCCGAAATCGTACAGGGCGGAGACCCGGCCCAGCAGGCTGCCGTCGCGGCCGACCACCTCCATGCCGATCAGGTCGGCATGGTAGTAGCTGCCGTCATCCGGCTCGGGCAGGGCGTCGCGCGCCACATAGAGCCGCTGCCCCTTGAGGGCCTCGGCCGCGTTGCGGTCGCCGACCCCGTCGAGCGCGACGATCACCTGCCCCTTGGCCTCGCCGGTCACCCGCAGGGTGAACCGCCGCGTCCCGGCCTCGTCCTCGACCGGACCGTACGCGGCGATATCCTCCGGCACCTCGGTGAAGGGTTTCACCTTCACCAGGCCCCGGACCCCGTGCGGGCCGGTGATGGCCCCGAGACAGACGCGTGCGCTCATGGCAACGGCCTCTGCGAGCATGCCAGGCCTCAGGCCTCGGCCTTCTCTTCCTCAGCCGGAGCCTCTTCGGCGGCCGGCTCGGCAGCGGCCGCGGCAGCAGCCTCCGCGGCTTCGGCGGCCTTCGCGGCCTCCTCGGCCTCGCGCTCGGCGCGCTTCTTGCCCGGCGCGGCCTTCTTGGTCTGCTCGGCCCAGACGAACGGATCCATCACGCCGGCCTTGCCCAGCATCTTGTGGACGCGGTCGGTGGCCTTGGCGCCGACGGACAGCCAATGCTTCACGCGGTCTTCCTTGATCACCAGACGGTGCTCATGGTCCTGCGGCAGCATCGGGTTATAGGTGCCCAGCTTCTCGACGAAGCGGCCGTCGCGCGGGGAGGTCGCCTCGGCGACGACGATCCGGTAGAACGGGCGCTTCTTGGCGCCGCCGCGGGACAGGCGGATGCGAAGTGACATGGTCGTTCCTTTCTCAGTGCATTCTTTAGCGTGTTCAGTACGTCAGTCGTGTGCCGGCAGGCTTACTTGCGCTTGCCGGGAAATCCTGGTGGCAGGCCGCCGAGGCCCGGAAGCCGGGGGCCGCCCATGCCGCCGCCGAGACCGGGCATACCGCCCCCCATGCCGCCGGTCGGCATCTGGGGCATCTCGCCCGGGGCCGGCATGCCGCCGCCGCCCATCAGGCCCTTCATCATGCCCTTGCCGCCCATCTTGCCGACCTTCTTCATCATCTTCGCCATTTCCATATGGCTCTTCAGAAGGCGGTTGATGTCCTGCACCTCGGTGCCCGACCCGGCGGCCACGCGGCGCTTGCGCGAGGCGTTCATGACCCGCGGGTTGACCCGCTCGGCCTTGGTCATCGAGGAGATGATGGCTTCCTGGCGCTTGAGCTGGCTGTCGTCGATATTGGCGCCGGCGAGCTGCTTCTGCAGCTTGCCCACCCCCGGCAGCAGGCCGAGCACGCCGCCCAGGCCGCCCATGCTGCGGAGCTGCTTGAGCTGGGCCGCCATGTCGTCGAGCGTGAAGGTGCCCTTCATCATCCGCTCGGCCATCTTCTCGGCCTCTTCGGCCTCGATGGTCTGGGCGGCCTTCTCGACCAGGGACACCACGTCGCCCATGCCGAGGATGCGGCCGGCGATGCGCTCGGGATGGAAGTCTTCGAGGTCGGTGACCTTCTCGCCGACGCCCAGCGCCTTGATCGGCTTGCCGGTGATGCCGCGCATGGAGAGTGCGGCACCGCCGCGGCTGTCGCCGTCGACGCGGGTCAGGACGATGCCGGTGATGCCGACGCGCTCGTCGAAATTGGTGGCGGTGGTGACCGCATCCTGGCCGGTCAGCGCATCGGCGACCAGCAGCACCTCGTGCGGGTTGACCGCGTCGCGCACCGCGCGCGCCTCGGCCATCAGACCCTCGTCGATGGAGGTGCGGCCCGCCGTGTCGAGCATGACCACGTCGTAGCCCTGCAGGCGGCCGGCGGTCATCGCCCGCTTGGCGATGGTCAGCGCGGTCTCGCCCTGGACAATGGGAAGGGTGTCGACGCCGACCTGCTCGCCGAGGGTGCGCAGCTGCTCGCGGGCGGCCGGGCGAGTGACGTCGAGCGACGCCATCAGGACCTTCTTGCGGTCGCGCTCGGCGAGGCGCTTGGCCAGCTTGGCGGTGGTGGTGGTCTTGCCGCCGCCCTGCAGGCCGACCATCAGGATCGGCACCGGAGCCGCCGCGTTCAGGCTCACCGCCTGGCTGTCGGAGCCCAGGGTGGCGACCAGTTCGTCATGGACGATCTTGACGACCATCTGGCCCGGGGTGACCGACTTGATCACCTCCTGGCCGATCGCGCGCTCGCGCACCCGGTCGATGAAGGACTTCACCACCGGCAGGGCGACGTCGGCCTCCAGCAGCGCCACGCGCACTTCGCGCATGGCGGCCGACACGTCGCTTTCGCTCAGTGCGCCGCGCTTCTTCAGGCGGTCGAAGACCGACCCAAGCCGCTCGCTCAATCCCTCGAACACGTCGTCACCCGTGGTGCGTTACGGTCGAAACCAGATCTCTTCGCCCCAGAGGAGCGGGAATTCGTTGTCCCAAACGGAAACGCGCCCGTGCTCGAACCCTCGAGGACGGACGGAACCCGCTAAGGTCTCGGCGGCCGAAGCTGTGCCAAGAAGCGCGCTGTGTACGGGCAACCGCCCGCGGAGTCAAGGTTGCGGGCTGAAAGCCGCCTCAGCGGCTCAGCATGGCGATCAGCTCGTTGTTCTTGTCGCGGGCGATGCCCGGGATGAGGAACAGGTCGAGGAACCACCAGATCGCCGGGATCAGCAGCAGGAAGCCGAACACGCCGAAGGTGATGCTGGAGAGTGCGCCGAACACCACCCACATGCCGAGCATGACCAGCGCGCTCTTCACCGCGCCGAGATAGAAGCGGTGCACCGCGAAGGTGCCAAGGAAGAACCAGAGCAGATAGGCGATCAGCACCGACTTCTTGTTGGCGTCGTACTGCATGATCCGCTCGGCCTCGCCGGAGGGGCCGTAATGGCCGTGGCTGCGGTCCGGCGATATGTCGGTCATGGCGGCAATCCTCTACGGTTCGTGTCGGTTTCAGAGACTGATATGGGGATGCACGGCAAATCTGCAAAACCGGCATAGCCGGCCCGCGTCCAGCGCATGGGTTTCCCTCTTTAAAGACCGGGCATTGCAGCAGATATTCCGGCCCGCGATCTGGGGAGCCCGGCGACTGTGTCCGGCGATAACCGGGGCGCGCCGCGCCGCACGCGCGATCGGGCCGGGAGGCCTTCCACCCATGACCTTGAACACCATCCGCACCGCTCTCTTCGCGGCGCTCGCGCTCGCCCTGTCCGCCACCGCCGCCTTCGCCAGCGGCAACACCGGCCGCGGCCTCGCCCCGGCGACCGACGCCAAGACCTGCGGCCAGCTCATCAAAGACACCCAGGAAATGCTGAACGAGACCGAGGTCACCGAGGACACCGACAAGGCGGTCGAGGCGATGATCAAAGAGGCCTCCGCCCAGTGCAAGGCGAGCGAGTTCGGCAAGGCGACCGACACCGTCGTCCAGGCCCGGGCGCTGCTGACCAAAGAGTAAGTCGGATCCCGGAGTACATCCGGCCAAGGAATCACAATCGTATCGGCCGTCGGTCGGTCCTGACACGCTTGCCCCAGCCCCCGGTCAGGCCGCCGCTTCCGGCACGATGGGCGGCCGCGCGTTGAGAGCGTCCTTGTCGAATCCGGCAAGGCGCTTGTAGGCCGCGGCCGTCCCCTCCCTCTCCTCCGCGCTGAGCACATCGTCGATGCGCTCGAAACCGTTCGGCGCGCGCTCCTCGACCATCTGCATCACCTGCTCCGGTCCGTTGCCCCGATTGGCGGTGACGATCCGCGCCGTCGCCGGCAGCCGCTCGGCCTCGTAGGCTTCCAGCGCCGCCGGGGTGAGCCCCCGCACCAGCAGTTCCCGCGTCAGAACCCGCGCGTCCAGGATCGCCTGGCTCGCCCCGTTGGAGCCGATCGGGTACATCGGATGGGCGGCGTCGCCCAGCAGGGTCAGCCGCCCGTCGCGCCAGGCGTCCAGCGGGTCGCGGTCGACCATCGGGTATTCGTAGACGGTCTCCGCCGCCCGGATCAGCCCGGGCACGTCGAGCCAGTCGAAATGCCAGCATTCGAACGGCGGCAGGTACTCCTCCACCCGCCCGGCCCGGTTCCAGTCCTCGCGCCGCCAGGGCTGGTCGGGGCTGAACTTGCGCTCGGCGACGAAGTTGATGAGCTGGCGGCCGTCCGGCAGGTCGCGCAGCGGGTAGCACACGAATTTCTGATACTCGTGCCCGGCCATGATCATGGTGCGCCCGCCCAGGAACGGCTCGGCCACCGCCGTGCCGCGCCACAGGATGGCGCCGTTCCAGATCGGCGGCCCCTCCTCCGGATGCAAAGCGGCGCGGGCGGCGGAATGGATGCCGTCGGCGGCGACGAGCAGGTCGCCCTCCGCTTCCGCGATCGGAGCCCCGGTGCGGTCGGCGAAGCGGGCGGCGATGCGGTCGCCGCGCTCCTCCCAGGAGGTCAGGGCATGGCCGGTGGCGAGGACGTCCGGCCCGAGACGCTCCAGCACGGTCCGGGTCAGCAGCATCTGCAACGCGCCGCGATGGATGGAAATCTGCGGCCAGGCGTATCCCGCCTCGCGGCCGCGCGGCTCCGACCAGATCTCCTGGCCGCGGCGCGAGTAATAGGCCAGACGAGCGGTCGGGACGCCGAGGGAGAGCAGCGCGTCCTGCAGCCCGAGCTCGGTCAGTTCGCGCACCGCGTGGGGCAGGACATTGATGCCGACACCGAGCGGCGCCAGCCTCTCCACCGCCTCGAACAGCCGGCAGGGGATGCCGACCTGGTGCAGGCTCAGCGCCAGGGTGAGCCCGCCGATCCCGCCGCCGGCGATCAGCACGGTCATGGCCGTCCCCTCCTTTCCCGTCTTTTCCCGCGATGATAGGGAGAGCGCCACGGGTCACACAAGCGAGGTCTAGGGCGCGATGACGGCGAGACAGAGCGAGATCGTGCAGACCGGCTTCGGTCAGGTGGAGGTGCACCGCTGGGGGCCGGGCGGAAAGCCGATCGTGCTGCTGCATGCCGCCGCGACCGGTCCCAAGGCCTACGGCCCGCTGGCCGAGCGTCTGGCGGAGGCGGGCTGGCAGTGTCTGGCGCCCGCCCTGCACGGCACCGGCAACAGCCGGGTTCCGGGGGCGGCCACGGCGGTGGAGGCCCATGTGGCGATCGCCGCCTGGCTGGCGGAGGTCAGCGGCGCGCGGGTGCTGCTCGGCCATTCCATGGGCGGACTGGCCGCCCTGCTCGCGGCTCCGTCGGTGGACCTCGACCGGCTGGTGCTGTTCGAGCCGATCCTGTTCGACGCGCTCGATCCGGCGGCGGATGCCGGTCTGATCGCCGCCGAGGCGGAGATGGCGGCCGAAATGAAGCGGCATCTGGCCGAGGGCCGCGACGCCGACGCGATCCGCGTCTTCGTGGAGGTCTGGAACGACACCGCCTGGGCCGATCTGCCGGAGCCCGCACGCGTCCGGCTGATCGCCCAGGCCGCCGGCGTGGTGGCCGACACCCAGGCGACCGGCAGCGTGAGCATCGCTCCGGCGGTCTGGCAGGCGGCGCCGGCCACCGCGCTGATCCAGGGCGACCGCTCGCCGGAGATCGCCCGGCGCATGGTGGCGGGCGCGGTCCGCCATCTGCCGACGGCATCGGTGACCACCCTGTCCGGCATCGGCCATATGGGTCCGCTCATGCGGATCGACCCGGTGGCGGAGGCGATCCTCGCCGCCCTGGCTCCGACCGGCTGATCCCTACATGAAGGCGCGGTCCTCCGCCGGGCCGTGCAGCAGGGTCTCCGCCACGATATGCAGACCGGCGATCGCCTCGTCGTCGCTGCGCGGCCGGCCCAGCGCCAGGCGGATGCGGCTGCGGCCGGCCCCGGTGACCGTCGCGAAGACCTCTCCGGCCGTGGTCACCACGCCCTTCTCCAGCAGCGCCGCCGCCGGATCGGCCCCCTCCCAACTGTCCGGGATCCGCAGCCAGGCATGCGGGCTCGCCTGCGCGCGGACCGAGACCAGGGGACCCAGCACCTGACGGGCGGCGTCGGCGCGGCGGCGCTGCGCCTGTCGCTTGCCGTCGCGCAGCCGGTCGGCCGTGCCGTCGGCGAGCCAGCGGGTCACGATCTCCGCGTTCAGCGGCGCCGCCATCCAGATCGAATCCCGGATCGCGGCCCGGCCCCGCGTGCGCATCCGCGGCGGCATGTGCAGCGCCCCGATCCGCAACCCCGGCGACAGGTGCTTCGACGCGCTGGTCAGGTAGATCACATGCTCCGGCGCGAAGGCGGAGATCGGCGCGGGCACGTCGGCATCGGCATAGGCCCGGTACAGGTCGTCCTCCACCACCGGCAGGCCGAAGCGTTCGATCACCCGCGCCAGCTCCCGGCGCCGCGGCTCGCCGAAGGTCAGCGAGGTCGGGTTATGCACCGTGGGGATGAGGAACAGCGCCTTGGGCCGGTGGTGGCGGATGGCGGCGTCCAGCGCCTCCGGCGCCATGCCGTGCTCGTCCCACTCCACACCGACCGTGCGCAGCCGCAGCGTGGAGGCGACGCCGATGAACCCCGGATGGGTCAGCGGATCGCACAGCACCACGTCGCCCGGCTCGGTCAGCGCCTGCAGGGCCGACGAGATGGCGTGCTGGGCGCCGGCGGTTATCAGGGTTGTCTCCGCCGTGGCGTCGATGCCGAAGCCCGCGATCCACCGGGCCATGGCCGCCCGGTGCTCGCGCCGGCCGCCATTGGTGTCGTAATCGGCCAGCCGCAGCTCGCGCGGATCGGCGACGATCTGCGCCAGGGTCGCGCGCAGGGCCGCCTCAGATTCCGCCATCTCGGTCGGGAAGTTCAGGCCCATGTCGACCGGGGCCGGCTCGCTGTCGGCGTTGCGGCCCCAGCCATGGGTGCGGGGATCGCGCACGAAGGTGCCGCGGCCGATCTCGCCGTCCACCAGCCCCCTTGCGGTGACCTCCTTATAGGCGCGGGTCACCGTGCCGACGGTGACGCCGAGCCTCCAGGCCAGGTCGCGATGGGTCGGCAGGCGGGTGCCCACGGCGAGCCGGCCGGCCTGGATGTCGTCCGCGATGGCCTCGGCGATCGCCCGGTAGCGCGGGCCGGTGCGCCGATCGATGTCGGGGAGCCAATGCGTCATGGTGACAATGTTCCGCTTGAACCGATTGAAGGGAGACAATATGCCGGACAATCAGAAAGACAATTCAAACATTGTCCCAGTGACAGATTAGCCGGGGACAGTGCCGAGACAGGGAACGAGCCGATGACCCAGAGCGATGCCCTCGACCGCCTGAATGCCGCCGCCGAGATCGTCTATTCGGTCATGGCGCCGACGCCGCAATACGCCTGGCCGCTGCTGTGCGAGCGCGTCGGGGCCGAGGTCTGGGTCAAGCACGAGAACCACACGCCCGCCGGTGCCTTCAAGATCCGCGGCGGCTCGGTCTATGTCGACCACCTGCGCCGCACCCAGCCCGAGGTGACCGGGGTGATCGCGGCCACCCGGGGCAACCACGGCCAGTCCGTGGCGATCGCCGCCCGCCGGGCCGGCCTGTCCGCCACGGTGGTCGTGCCGGAAGGCAATTCGGTGGAGAAGAACGCCGCCATGCAGGCCTGGGGCGGCGAGCTGCTGGTCCACGGCCGCGACTTCCAGGAGAGCTTCGAATACGCCCAGGACCTGGCGCGGGAGCGCGGCCTGCATATGTTCGCCAGCTTCCACGACCGGCTGGTCGACGGGGTTGCGACCTACGGCATGGAGCTGTTCAAGGCGGCGCCGGACCTGGAGGCGGTGTTCGTGCCGATCGGTCTCGGCTCCGGCATCTGCGCGGTGATGCAGGCGCGCGACGCGGTCGGCTCCAAGGCGGAAGTCTGGGGCGTGGTCTCCGAGACGGCCCCGGCCTATGCGCTGAGCTTCGAGGCCGGCCATCCGGTGTCCACCAATCAGTCGGCCGCGCCGACCATCGCGGACGGGGTCGACTGCCGAGTGCCCAATGCCGCCGCCTTCGAGCGGATCAAGGCCGGCGCGGCCGGGATCATCAAGGTCTCCGACGCCGAGATCGCGGACGCCATGCGCGCCTATTACACCGACACCCACAACATCGCGGAAGGCGCCGGGGCGGTACCGCTGGCCGGGCTGATGCAGGTGCGCGAGCGCTGGCAGGGACGCAAGGTTGGCGTGATCCTGTCCGGTGGTAATGTGGACATGGACGTCTACCGCCAGGTCCTGGCCGGCACGTCCTGACACTGCCCCAGACGAGACCCCGTCTCAGAGAGAACCGACGCGAAAGGTGGATCATGACCGAGGAGCTGTTCCGCGAGGACTCCTACCTCACATCCTGCGAGGCCAAGGTGGTCGCGGTGAGCGAGGAGGGCATCGTGCTCGACCGCACCGTGTTCTACCCGACCGGCGGCGGCCAGCCCGGCGACGTGGGCAGCCTGACCATGGCCGACGGGCGGACCGTGACCGTGACCGACACGCGCAAGGGCAAGACGGTCTCCGGCATCGTCCACGTGCCGGCTGACGGCGCGCCGTCGCTGGCCGAGGGCGACACCGTTACGGCCGCCATCGACTGGGACCGCCGGCACCGGCTGATGCGGATGCACACGGCGATGCACATCCTGTGCTCGCTGGTCGAGGGCGGCGTGACCGGCGGCCAGGTCGGCGACGCCAAGAGCCGGCTGGACTTCAACCTGGAGCCGGAGAACGTGCCGGACAAGGACGCCCTGACCGAGAAGCTGAACGCGGTGATCGCCGGGAACCACGCCGTGACCATCGGCTCGATCACCGATGCCGAGCTGGAGGAGAACCCCGACCTGGTGCGGACCATGTCGGTGAAGCCGCCGACCGGCGCCGGCACGGTGCGGATGATCCGCATCGGCGAGGACGTGGACTACCAGCCCTGCGGCGGCACCCATGTGAAGAACACCGGCGAGATCGGCCGGCTGGACGTGACCAAGATCGAGAACAAGGGCAAGCAGAACCGCCGGATCAACATCGTCCTCGCCGACTGAGGGCGCAGCATCGGCGGGAGATGGGCGACGTGTCGGGGTGCCGGCGCGAACGGGAGAGGTGCGCCCGTCGACACGCTCCCTACGGTCGCTGCTCAGGGTGAGGTCGGGGTGTGCGTGGGAGTCCCGTCGACACGCTCCCTACGGTCGCCGCTCAGGGTGAGGTCGGGGTATGCGTGGGAGGCCCGTCGACACGCTCCCTGCGGTCGCTGTTCAGAGTGAGGTCGTCTTATCCACCCATAGACCTCACCCTGAGCAGCCCCGGACCTGGTCCGGGGCGTGTCGAAGGGCGGCATCGGCCAACGTTTTTGAGGAACGAGGAATGAGCCTGAGTTTCGAGACCGTGGACGTCTTCACCGACACCCGCTACGGCGGCAACCCGCTGGCGGTGGTGTTCGGCGCCGAAGGGCTGCCGACCGAGCGGCTGCAGCAGATCGCCCGCGAGTTCAATTACTCGGAGACCACCTTCGTGCTGCCGCCGCAGGACCCGGCGAACACCGCGCAGGTGCGGATCTTCTCCACCAAGCGCGAGATGCCCTTCGCCGGCCACCCCAATGTCGGCACCGCCGCCGTGGTCGGCTGGCGCGGCACGCTGTTCGGCAGGCCGCTCGGCGACACGGTGCGGTTCGAGGAGATCGCCGGCATCGTCCCGGTGGCGCTGACCTGCGAGGACGGGACGGTCACCGCGACCACCCTGACCGCGCCGGAACCGTTTTCCCGCCATCAGGAAGTGGCGGCAGACCAGGTCGCCGCCTGCCTCGGCCTGGAGCCGGCGGCGGTGGTCACCACCCGCCACGCGCCGGTGGTCGGCTCGGTCGGCCTGCCCTTCATCCTGGCCGAACTGAGCGATGCCGAGGCGATCCGCCGGGCTCAGCCGGTGGCGGCCCGCTTCGCCGACCAGCCGGAGGTCGCCGCCAACGGCGCGATCCTGTGCTACGCCCGGGTGGCGGAGGAAGGGCTCGACATCCGGGCGCGCATGTTCGCCCCGATCCGCAACGTCGCCGAGGACCCGGCCACCGGCAGCGCCTGCGGCGCGCTGATGGGCCTGCTCGGTACCCTGGAGCCGGGCAGCGGCACCCTGAAGCAGCGCATCGCCCAGGGCGTGGAGATGGGCCGTCCGTCGCTGATCCAGGGCGCGGTGGACCACACCGGCGGCACCAGCACCGCCGTGCGCATCGGCGGCCGGTCGGTGCCGGTGATGCGGGGGAGCATCGAGGGGTGAGGTGATCGCGGTGGTATGGGCCGGCCCTTCGACACGCCCCGGACCAGATCCGGGGCTGCTCGGGGCGAGGTCATAGCTTGAATACCATTTTCTCGACCTTGCCCTGAGCAGCGCCCCTACGGAGCGCGTGTCGAAGGGCCGGAGATGACGGCAGACAGGAGCACCGGATATGACCCTGACCTACGAGACCGTGGACGTGTTCACCGAGACCCCGTTCGGCGGCAATCCGCTGGCGGTCGTGTTCGGCGGCGAGGACCTCTCCACCGAGCGCATGCAGGCGATCGCCGTCGAGTTCGGCTATTCGGAGATCACCTTCGTTCTGCCGCCGAAGGATCCGGCGCATACCGCCCGGGTGCGGATCTTCACCCCGGCCCACGAGGTGCCGTTCGCCGGCCATCCCAATGTCGGCACCGCCACCGTGGTCGCCCGCCGCGGCACCCTGTTCGGCAAGCCGATCGGCGAGCGGGTGCTGTTCGAGGAGGAGGCGGGGCTGGTGCCGGTGTCGATCCTGCGCGACGGCGGCGAGCCGGTCGGCGCGCAGCTCACCGCGCCGCAGGCCTTCCAGCGCGGCCCGGAGGTGTCCGCGGCGGCGATCGCCGCCTGTCTCGGGCTGGAGGAAGGCGCGATCCGCACCGACCGCCATGCGCCCGTGGAGGGCACGGTCGGTCTCGGCTTCATCCTGGCCGAGCTCGCCGACCGGGAGGCACTGACCGC
Organism: Candidatus Endolissoclinum sp.; assembly: GCA_965228445.1. Lineage (GTDB taxonomy): Bacteria > Pseudomonadota > Alphaproteobacteria > Thalassobaculales > Thalassobaculaceae > Thalassobaculum. The sequence goes on from OZ245813.1 coordinate 3,056,460, forward strand.
CGCCAGGCCGATCCGCGCCGCCTTCGAGCAACATCTCGGCGGCCGCACCGTGCCGGACATCCACTGCTATGTCCGCACCGGCGGAGGCGACGATGTCGACCTGCGCACCCGCATGTTCGCCCCGCTGCTGGCGATCGACGAGGATCCGGCGACCGGCAGCGCCAATGCCGCCCTGCTCGGCCTGCTGGCGACGCTGGACGGGCCTGCCGATGGCATGATGGCCCTGCGCATCGCCCAGGGGGTGGAGATGGGCCGCCCCTCCCTGCTGCTGGGCGAGGTCGACCGGGCCGGCGGCGAGACCACGGCGATCCGGGTCGGCGGCCGCTGCGTCGCCATGATGCGCGGCGAGCTGGTGATGCCATGACACCGGACGCGACCATCGCGCCGGCCGCCTCCGAGGCCGACCGGAGCGATTTCGCCGCCCTGGTCCGCGAGTATGTGGACTGGCTGGCGATCGATCTCGGCTATCAGGGACTGGAGGCGGAGCTGGCAACCCTCGACCGGGTCTACGGCGCGCCGGGCGGCATCCTGCTGGCCCGAGGCGCCGACGGGGCGGCGCTGGGCGGTGTGGCGGTCAAGCCGCTGCCGGCGCTGGGGTCGGGGATCTGCGAGATGAAGCGGCTCTACGTCCGGCCGGCGGGGCGCGGTTCGGGGCTGGGGCGGCGTCTCGGGGAGGCGGCGCTCGCCCATGGCCGGGCGGCCGGTTTCAGCGCCATGGTGCTGGACACCCTGCCGAGCCGGATGGGCGACGCGGTGGCGATGTACGGCAAGCTCGGCTTCAGCCGCCGGGCCGCCTATTACGACACGCCGATCGCCGAGACGATCTTCCTGGAACGCCTTCTGTAGATCCGTCAGCCGCGCGGCCAGGCCGGGTGGTGATCGTCGATCACGAAGGCATGGGCGTGGCGCAGCGGGCCGTGGCGGTGCGGGTGGCTGTGCGGCTCCGGCCCTTCCCAGCCCTCGTGGCTGTGCTGATGATGGGCGTCGTGGACATGCTCGTGGGTGTGTACGCGCTCCGGATGCTCGTGGGTCAGCACCGCCACATCATCCGCCGGCCACAGAAGTGCGGCCGCCGCCGTGCCCAGCGCCGCGAGCGCGGCCAGGACGGCGAAGGCGATCCAGATCTCGTCCAACCGGCCCAGCAGCCCCGCCAGCGGATAGGCGATCAGCCAGCAGGCATGGCTCAGCGCGAACTGCGCGGCGAAGACGGCGGGCCGCGACTCCTCGTCGGAGGAGCGGGTGACCACCCGGCCCGCCGGGGTGCCGATCAGGGCGCCGGCAAAGCCGATGACCGCCCAGGCGGCGGCGAGCGACACGAATCCCTGGCCCGCCGCGCCGGCCAGGATCGCGGCCGTCATCAGTGCGCCGCCGGTCAGCATCACCGCGCGCTCGGACACCTGCGCCAGCAGCCGCGGCACGCTCAGGGCCGCGACCATGGATCCGCCGCCGAGCACCGCCATCAGCAGGGCCACGTCGCTCTCGCCGCCGCCGAGCCGGTCGCGGACCAGCACCACCGTGTTGACGATGGCCATCGCGCCGCCGGCCGAGACGGCGAGATACAGGGCGAACAATCCGCGCAGCCGCGGGGTCGCCAGGAAGATCCGCGTGCCCTGGGTGGCGCGGTCGACGAAGCCGCGCGTCCGTTTCGCCGCGGCCCGGGGCAGGCGGCAGGACAGGATCAGGGCGGCCGACAGCGCGAAGGTCGCGGCGTTGATCCCGAACAGCGCATCGTAGGACAGGACGACCAGCGCCAGAGCGGCGAGGCCGGGGCTGGCCAGGGTCTCGATGTCGTAGGCCAGCCGGGAAAGCGCCAGCGCCCGGGTGTACTCCTCGGTATCCGGCAGGACGTCCGGGACGGTCGCCTGGAACGCCGGGGTGAAGCCGGCGGCGCAGAGATGCAGCGCCAGAAACAGCGCATAGACCTGCCAGACCTCGGTGACGAAGGGCAGGCCCAGCACGATGGCGGCGCGGGCGATGTCGAGGGCGACCAGCATCCGGCGCCGGTCGAACCGGGCGACCACGGCGCCGATCACCGGCGCGAGGGCGACATAGATCACCATCTTCGCCGCCAGCAGGACGCCGAGCACCAGCCCGGCATCGCCGCCCGCCAGATCGTAGGCGAGGAGGGCCAGCGCGACGGTGGTCAGGCCGGTGCCGACCAGGCTGGTGACCTGGGCCGCGAACAGGCGCCGGAAGGTCCGGTTGGCGAGCGGGGCGAGCATGGTTACGGACATGGGGCGTCTGCGTCCGGGTCAAGGGGCGGGCGGATGCCGCCGGCCGCTCACGCGCCGTCCGCCGCCGGATCGCTGGCCGGCAGGGCGCGCCAGGGCGGCAGGGTGACGGTGACCCGCGTGCCCTCGCCGAAGACGCTCCGGATCGTGAGCTGACCGCCATGAGCCTGGGCGATGGCCCGGCACAGCGGCAGGCCGAGTCCGGCGCCGCGATGCTCGCGATGCAGCCTGGTGTCGAGCTGGGTGAACGGCTCCAGCACCTTGTCGATCTGGTCCTCCGGGATGCCGATCCCGGTATCGGCGACGTAGAACGAGACCGAGCGGCTGTCGTCGACCGAGGCGCCGACGGTGATCGTGCCGTCCGACCGGGTGAACTTCACCGCGTTTGTCAGCAGGTTGGACAGCAGCTGCAGGATCAGCCGGGCGTCGGCCCGCAGCGGCGGCACCTGTTCGTCCACATCGACGGTGACGGTCAGACCGGCGGCGTCGATCTCGGTCCGGCTCATGTCGATGGCGCGGCGGATCTGGGCGTCGATGGCGATGGTGGAATCCGCCGGGATCAGGCCGCCGGCCTCGGCCCGCGACAGGTCCAGGAGGTCGTTGATCAGGTCGAGCAGGTGGGTGCCGCTGGTGCGCACGATCTCGGCGTAGCTGCTGTAGCGCTCGTCGCCCAGCGGGCCGAATTTCTGGTTCTTCAGCACCTCGGCGAAACCGATGATGGCGTTCAGCGGCGTCCGCAGCTCATGGCTCATATTGGCCAGGAAGGCGCTCTTCGCGCGGTTCGCGGCCCGGGCCTCATCGCGCGCCCGCTTCAGCTCGCCGGTGCGCTCCTCGACCCGCTGCTCCAGGTCGATCCGGGCCTCGTCGAGCGCGGTCTCGTAGGCGGTATGGCGCCGCTGCATGCGGTTGAAGGCCTCGATGACCCGGGCGACCTCGTCCGTGCCGCTCCATTGCACCTCCTCGCGCGGGGCGCCGAGCCGGGTGCTGTCGATCGCCTTCTGCAGCTCCCTCAGCGGCCGGCCGATGACCAGATCGAAGGCGGTCTGGGCGGCGAACACGATGGCGGCGGTGAGCAGGATGGCGAAGGCGATCAGCACCAGAATCCGGGACCGAGCCGAGGCGCGGATGCCGGCGTCGCTCATCACCAGTTCGAGCCGGCCGGCATCCCGAAGCTCGGTGCCGACCGCGTGGCGGATCATCGTCTCGCCGCCGATCGACCGGCCGTCGGGGGTGTCGCGCACGCCGAACTCGGCCAGCGGCCGGCCGTCGCGGTCGTCGATGAAGATGCCGATCAGGTCGGGATCGATCAGCGCCGGGGCGGCCTGGGTGGCGATCAGGATCGCGTCGCGCTCCCACACCGCACTGGCCAGCATGACAGAGTTGCTCGCCAGCATCCGGTCGAGCTTCATCTCCAGCCGCTCGACCGCGTCGTTGTAGGTCTCAAGCTCGAGCAGGACGCAGAAGCCGCCGACCACGACCACGACCAGCGGCAGGGTGACGGCCAGAAACGCCATTCTGACCGACCGGAATCGATAGAAACGGCCGAGCCCCCGCCGGAGCGGGGAGGCCTGGTCTACCGCGGCGGCCTTGGCCGCCGCATCGCGTGTGTCCTTGGGACGCCCCACCCCATGCCGTCCACAGGCAGCGGAATCAGTAGTCGAGGAAACTGCGCAGCTTCCGCGACCGCGACGGATGCTTCAGCTTGCGCAGCGCCTTGGCCTCGATCTGACGGATACGCTCGCGGGTCACGCTGAACTGCTGGCCGACCTCCTCCAGGGTGTGGTCGGTGTTCATGCCGATGCCGAAGCGCATGCGCAGGACGCGCTCCTCGCGCGGCGTCAGGCTGGCCAGCACCCGCGTAGTGGTCTCGCGAAGGTTGGCCTGAATGGCGGCGTCGAGCGGCTGGACCGCGTTCTTGTCCTCGATGAAGTCGCCGAGATGGCTGTCCTCCTCGTCGCCGATCGGCGTCTCGAGGCTGATCGGCTCCTTGGCGATCTTCAGGACCTTGCGGACCTTCTCCAGCGGCATCACCAGCTTCTCGGCCAGCTCCTCCGGGGTCGGCTCGCGGCCGATCTCGTGCAGCATCTGGCGCGAGGTGCGCACCAGCTTGTTGATCGTCTCGATCATGTGCACCGGGATACGGATGGTGCGGGCCTGGTCGGCGATCGACCGGGTGATCGCCTGCCGGATCCACCAGGTGGCGTAGGTCGAGAACTTGTAGCCGCGACGGTACTCGAACTTATCGACCGCCTTCATCAGGCCGATATTGCCCTCCTGGATCAGGTCCAGGAACTGCAGGCCGCGGTTGGTGTATTTCTTGGCGATGGAGATCACCAGGCGCAGGTTCGCCTCGACCATCTCCTTCTTCGCCCGGCCGGCCTCGCGCTCGCCCTTCTGCACGGTCTGCACGATGCGGCGGAACTCGCTGATCGGCAGGCCGGCATCGGCCGAGATCACGGCGAGGTCGGAGCGGTGGTTCTCGATCTGGTCGCCGTAGCTCTCGAAGAACCGGGCCCAGCGGGCGTCCTTCTTCGACACGCGCTCGCCCCAGCCCGGCTCCAGCTCGTTGCCGAAATGCTCCTCCATGAAGGACTGCCGCGGCACCTTCACGCTGTCGGCCATGCGCCAGAGCTGCATGTCGACCTGGGTCATGCGGCGGTTCAGGGAGTAGAGCTGCTCGACCAGGGCCTCGATGCGGCCGTTGTTCAGGCGCACGCTCTCCATCGCCTCGATCAGCTCGCCCTTGAGCTTCTCGTACTTGCGCTCGGTGGTGCGCGCCAGCTCCTCGCCGCGGGTCAGCTTCTCGATGCGTCGCTTCTGCATCTTGGCGAGCTTGCCGTAGGTGTCGGCGATCTTGTCGAAGTTCTCCAGCACCTGCGGGATGAGCTGCTGCTCCATCGCCGAGAGGGAGAGGTTGTTGTCCTCGCCGTCCTCGGAATCCTCGTCGTCGTCCTCGTTCTCGGCACCTTCGGCCTTCTTGGCCTCGGTCTCCTCGCCGTCGTCGCCGTCCTCGCTGTCGTCGGAGGCCGACGCGGCCGGGGCGTTCTCGGCGCCGTAGGTCGCCTCCAGATCGATGACGTCGCGCAGCAGGATGGCGCCGTCCTTGAGCTGGTCGCGCCAGTGCACCAGGGCGCGGATGGTCAGCGGGCTCTCGCAGATGCCGCCGATCATCATCTCGCGGCCGGCCTCGATGCGCTTGGCGATGGCGATCTCGCCCTCGCGGGACAGCAGCTCGACCGAGCCCATCTCGCGCAGGTACATGCGCACCGGGTCGTCGGTGCGGCCGACATCCTCGTCGGAGACGTTGCCGGCGACCGCGCCGTCGCCCTCGCCCTTGTCCTCGTCCTTGTCGCCGTCGTCCTCGTTCTCGACGACGTTGACGCCCATCTCGCTGAGGGCGCTCATGATGTCCTCGATCTGCTCGGAGGACATCTCCTCCTGGGGCAGGGCCGAGTTCACCTCGTCATAGGTGAGGTAGCCGCGCTCCTTGCCCTTCTTGATGAGGTTCTTGACCGCCTGGTTGATGTTATCCAGCAGCGGCCCGTCCGGCGCGGCACCCTCCTCGCGGGTATCCTCGTCGTCGTTCTGTGCCGCCGTTGCTGTCTTAGTCGCCATGAGCCTTCGACCTCATCGTTGTCGCCGGTGTCGACCCCGGCTCCGTTCTCAGTTCGCGTCTTCCAGCGCCGACGCGGAGGTAATCGCCTGAAGCGTGCTTTGCAGGCTCAGCATGCGCTGCCAGCTAGCCTCGCTGAATGTCTGTCCGTATTCCCGCTGCGCATCAAACAACTGCTCTCGTAGCAGAGGCCCGGCGAATCGTCCAAGCAGTTCCGCCAATCCCTGTCGCGCATCGGAATGGCTGGCGCCCTGCCGAGCGAACCCCGCGTGATGCAGAGCCTCGTCGGACAGCAGACCATCCACAGTTTCCGAGTAACCTAACGCCATGAAGTGGTCGCGAAGACCGTTTGCGTCAAGTCCAGGGTCCTCCGCGTTGATCTCTAGAATTTGACGGCGAAGCTTGTCAAGGAACGGGTCGTCCAGGGACAGGGTGGCGAGCACCTCGCCGAGCTCGTCGAGCAGCCCCGGATGATGCATGAAGGTGGCCAGGATCACCTGCTGCTGGCGCCGGGGCAGGACCGCGTCGACCCGGGCCCGGGCGGTGCGGCTGCCGATCGGCTCCGGCGGCGGCGGCGGGGTCCAGCGGCCGCCGCGCCCGCGGTCGGTTCCGCGCCCGCGCTGGGATCCGCCCCGGCCCTGGCCGCGGCCGAACTCGCGCCCGCCGCCGTCGCGGCCCTGCGGGCGGCGCATCGCCTCGATCCGCGCCTCCACGTCGTCCTTGTAGGCGATCTGCACGCCCTGATCGGCCACTTCGCGCACCAGGTCGCGCATGCGCTTGAAGAACGCGGCGCGGCGCTCCGGCGTATCCGTCGGGTTGGCCACCAGCTCGCTGGCCCACAGGAAATCGGCCAGGCCCCGGGCAGTGGCGAGGATGTCGCGCAGCGCCTTCTTGCCGTCCCGCTTGATCACGTCGTCCGGATCCTGGCCTTCGGGCAGGGTGACGAAGCGCAGGGAATGGCCCGGCTTCAGCAGCGGCAGGGCGCGGTCGCAGGCGCGCCGGGCGGCGCGCTGGCCGGCGGTGTCGCCGTCGAAGCACAGGATCGGCTCCGGCGTGATCCGCCACAGCTCGACGATCTGGTCCTCGGTCAGCGCGGTGCCGAGCGGGGCGACGGCGGGGAAGCCGGCCTGGGCCAGGGCGATCACGTCCATATAGCCCTCGGCCACCAGCAGCTCGCCCGACTTGTGCGCCGGCTCGCGCGCCTGGGCGAGGCCGTAGAGCACCCGGCCCTTGTGGAACAGCGGCGTATCCGGGGAGTTCAGATATTTCGGCTGGCCGTCGCCGAGCACCCGGCCGCCGAAGGCGATGACCTTGCCGCGCCGGTCGGTGATCGGAAACAGCACCCGGCCGCGCATGTAGTCGACGGTCTCGCCGGAGCGCTCGCCTTCCTCGTAGCGCTTGACCAGCCCGGCCTCGACCAGGACGTCGGTCTCCACCCCCTCGGCCTTCATGGCGCGTTGCAGCGCCTTGCGGTCGTCCGGCGCCCAGCCCAAGCGGAAAGTCTTCAGCGTCTCGTCGCTGAGCCCGCGCTCCTTCAGGTAGCGCAGCCCCGCCTCGCCGGCCGAGGTATGGAGCTGGCGCTCGTACCAGCGGCAGGCCAGGTCCACCACCTCCTGCAGCGAGCGGCGACGCTCGGCCCGCTGCTGCTCCTCGGGGCTTTCCTTCGGCACCTCCACGCCGGCCAGCAGGGCGACCTGCTCCACGGCCTCCATGAACTTCAGGCCGTCGTTCTCCATCAGGAACTTGAAGACGTCCCCGTGCGCCCCGCAGGCGAAGCAGTGATAGAAGCCCTTGTCGTCGACGATGGAGAGCGACGGCTTGGTGTCGTTGTGGAACGGGCAGACGGCGAGGAACTCCCGCCCCTTGCGCTCCAGCTTGTACTTCCGGCCGATCACGCTGGAGACCGTCACGCGGTCGCGCAGCTCGTCGAGGAAGTGCGGAGGAAGCGACATGGGCGGCAATGCTCGGCGTGACGGGGCGCGGGCTGAGGGGGCGCGGGGTGGCGATCATACGCCTGTCGGGCGGGAGAGTCATCGCAGGGCCTCACCCCGGACCCCGCGTGCCCCGCGCCGCCCTTCGACACGTCGCTCCGCTCCTGCTCAGGGTGAGGTCTGTGGGGGGAACTCAGCCGTTAAGATTTTTTGGCCTGACCCCGACCCTCAGACCTCGCCCTGCCGCTCCGAGCTCGCCCTGACCCTCTGACATCACCCTGTCGTTCCGACCTTACCCTGACCCTCCGACCTTACCCTGACCCTCCGACCTTGCCCTGCCCCCTGACCTCATCCTTACCCTCTGACCTCACCCTGAGCAGCCCCGCAGGGGCGTGTCGAAGGGCGGCTCCGGCCTCACTTCGAGCGGGACCCAAGCGAGCTCACAGCCTCCGCAGAAACCCGAGCACCTTCTCCACCACCGCGTCCGGCTGCTCCTGCTGGACCCAATGCCCCGCCCCCTCGATCAGGTGGGTGCCGCGCCAGTCCGGGCAGACCGCGTCGCTGGCCATCGCCTCGATGGCGCCGGGGAACTGGTAGATGCCCCAGTCCTGGGCCCCGGCGATGAAGGTGGCCGGCACGTCGATGGTGCGGCCGGAGAACACCTCCTGCTCGGCCAGGAAGGCGCCCGTGGTGTTGCAGCGGTACCATTGCAGCCCGCCCTGGAAGCCGGTGCGGCCGTATTCGCCGGCATAGACCGCCATTTCGCGCTCCGGCAGCCAGCGGTTGGCGGCGATCGCCGCGTCGGACGGCATCTCCTTGGCCACCGTCTGCGCCATCGTCTCGTCGAGATCCATGATGTAGTAGGTCGGCATCTGCGCCAGCGCCGCGGCATTCCAGCCGTCGAGCCGGAACGGCTTGTTCTGCGTCCAGTCCGCGCTCTTGTGGTGGTAATAGGCCCGCAGGAAGGCATGCAGCCCCTGGGGACACTCGGTCATGTCCGCATTGGCCGGGCGGGTCGCGTAGTACCACTGGTAATGCTTGCGCGGCCGGTCCAGCGCGGCGAGGTCGGCATGGACGTCGCCCCTGTCGGCCGGCGCCTCGAACGGCGTTTTGGGCGGGCCGGGGAAGGGCGAGCTCATCATCGCCAGGGCGCGGAACACGTCGGGCCGCACCAGGGCGCAGGTGGCGGCGATGGGCGAGCCGAAATCGTGGCCGATCACCGCCTCCACATGCCGGCGGCCCTGGGACGCCAGCAGGCCGAGGATGTCGCGCAGCAGGTTGAGCGGCCGGAACGGGGTCAGCGGCCCGTCGTAGTCGGCGTCCCAGCCTGTCGTCCGCCCGTAGCCCCGCTGGTCGGGCGCCAGCACGTGATAGCCCGCCGCCGCCAAGGCCGGCATCACCTTGCGCCAGCTATAGGCCAGCTCCGGAAAGCCGTGCAGCAGCAGCAGGCAGGGCCTGTCCGACGCCCCCTCCCAGCCGGCCTCCAGCACGTGCATCCGCAGCCCGTTGATGCCCTCCACGAAGCGCGAACGCACGCCGTCGGGAAGAAGATCGGGGCTCAGCGGGTCCTGGGGGATGAGCGAGGGATGGGTCATGGCGGGGGCGTCTCCTGGTGTCCCGGGCTGTTCATTTGCCCGGTGTGTCGTTGAACCCCTATCCTAGGACGCCCGCTCCTCTCCGCGATAGCGCCCGGGATGTCATGATCGCTTCCGTCTCCGCCCTGCTGACCAGTCTCGCCCTGCTGCTTGCCGGCAACGGGCTGCTGACCCTGCTGCTGCCGACAAGGGCGGTGATGGACGGAATGTCCACCGGCGCCATCGGCCTCGCCATGTCCGGCTATTTCGCCGGCTACGTGATCGGCTGCCTGGTCACGCCGCGGATCGTGCAGCGGGTCGGCCATATCCGCAGCTTCTCCGCCCTGGCGGCGCTGGCAGCGGCGACGGCGCTGGCCTATGCGCTGGCCGGCGACCCGACCGCGTGGTTCCTGCTGCGCGCACTGTCCGGCATCGCCATGTCGGGACTGACCATGATCGTGGAGAGCTGGCTGAACGACCGGGCGACCGACGAGACGCGGGGCAAGATCATCTCGGTCTACCGCATCGTCGACCTCAGCGCGGTGTCGGTCGGCCAGCTCCTGCTCAGCGTCGCCCCGCCGGCCGGGTTCGAGCTGTTCAGCCTGTCGGCGATCCTGATTGTGCTGGCCCTGGTGCCGACGGCGGTCTCCACCGCCCAGGCGCCGGCGCCGATCCAGAACGTGAAGATCCGGCTGTTCTATCTCTGGCAGGTCTCCCCGCTCGGTCTGGCCGCCGCCCTGGCGGTGGGGGTCGGCAACGGCGCCTTCTGGTCGCTCGGCGCGGTGTTCGGCCAGAAGACCGGGCTCGATACGGTCGGCATCTCGCTGTTCATGACGGCGACGGTGATCGGCGGCGCGGTGATGCAGGTGCCGATCGCCGCGCTGGACCGCAAGTTCGACCGCCGCCTGCTGCTGATCGGGGCCGCCTTCGCCACCTCCATCGTCAGTGCCGGGGCCGCCTTCGTCGCGCCGATCTCGGTGACCTGGGCGGTGATCTCCGGCTTCGCGCTGGGCGGGCTGTTCCTGCCGATCTACGGCCTGGCGCTGGCCCATGCCAACGACCGGCTGGCGGCCGGCGACTTCGTGGTGATGAGCGGCGGGCTGCTGCTGACCTACGGCATGGGCGCCATCGTCGGCCCGCCGATCGCCTCGTTCCTGATGGAGGGGGTGGGGCCGCGCGCCCTGTTCCTGCACGTGTCGGCGGTGTGGATGCTGCTGGTGCTGTTCGGTCTGTGGCGCCTGCGGGCCCGTCCGCCGGTGGCGCTGGAGGAGCAGGCGGAGCTGGTGCCGACCCCGCGCGGCGGCACCATCATGTTCGAGCTCGACCCGCGCACCGAGGATCCGGAGCCGGATGTCGACCAGCCGGAGACGGACAAGCCGGCGCCCGACCGGCCGAAGCCGCCCTACGACGCCGGGCAGTAGCGCCGGTCAGTAGCGCCGGTTATCGGCGCCAGGCGAGCAGCGCGCGTTCGGCCCGGCCGATCAGCCAGTTCACCACCAGGCCGATGGCCGACAGGATCGCCACGCCGGCGATCAGCTCGTCGGTCGCCATCAGGCTGCCGGCCAGCAGGATATAGGCGCCGATGCCGTATTCGGCGCCGATCATCTCGGCGGCGACCAGCAGCACGATGGCGATGGCGGCGGAGATCCGGAAGCCCGGCAGGATCGCCGGCAGGGCGCCGGGCAGGATGATCTTGCGCACGATGGAGAACCAGGACAGCCCGAAGGACTGGGCCATGCGGATCAGGGTGCGGTCGACATTGTCCACCCCGCCATAGGTGGCGACGACCGTGGGGAAGAAGGTGCCGAACAGGATGGTGGCGACCTTCGAGCCCTCGCCGATCCCGAACCAGATCACGAAGAGCGGAAGCAGGGCGATCTTCGGCACCGGGAAGATCGCGGCGACGATCGGGGCGAGCCCGGCGCGGGCCAGCGAGAACAGCCCGATGCTCAGGCCCACCGCGATGCCGAGCAGCGTGCCCAGGCTCCAGCCGACCACCAGGCGCTGCAGCGAGGCGCTGAGATGGTCCCAGATCAGACCGGACTCCACCAGGCGGGCGAGCGCGGCATAGACCTCCGACGGGGCGGGCAGCACCAGCGGCGGGATCGCCCCGGTGCGGCAGCCCAACTCCCACAGGGCGATGATCGCGGCGAAGACCAGCGGGCCGACGATGCCGAGCTTGCGGGTGGCGAAGCCGCCGCCGCGGAACGGTACCGGCCGGACGTCGCGGTCAGCCATCGACCAACTCCTTCTCCGCCGCCTCGGCCTCGTCGCGGATCAGCGCCCAGAGCCGGGCCTGATGGGCCTCCAGCTCGGCCATGCGGTCGGCGCGCTCGCCCAGGTCCATGTCGATATCGACGATCTCGCGGATCCGGCCCGGACGGCGCGACAGCACGATCACCCGGTGGCCGAGCCGCACCGCCTCCGCCAGGTTGTGGGTGACGTAGACGGCGGAGAACCGCTCGCGCTCCCACAGGGCGACCAGATCGGCCATCAGCAGCTCGCGGGTCTGGGCATCCAGGGCGGACAGCGGCTCGTCCATCAGCATGACCGCCGGAGAGACCGCCAGGGCGCGGGCGATGGCGACCCGCTGGCGCATGCCGCCGGAGAGCTGGCGCGGCCAGGCCTTGCGGAAGTCGGTCAGGTTGGTGCGGGCCAGCACGTCGGCGACGATCCGCTCGGTCTCCGCCGCGCCCAGCCGGTGGTCCTCCAGCACGAGGCGGATATTGCCCTCCACGCTGCGCCAGGGCAGCAGGGCAAAGTCCTGGAAGATGAAGGTCAGCGGGTTGAGGCTGGCCGTCGGCGGCGATCCGACCTGCAGGATCTCGCCTGTGTCCGGCCGCTCCAGCCCGCCGATCATCCGCAGCAGGGTGGACTTGCCGCAGCCGGACGGGCCGACGATGCAGACGATGCGGCCGGCCGGAACCTCGAAATCGATCCCGTCCAGCACGGTGAGCGGACCGTAGGCGTGGCCGACGTCCCGGATGTTCAGCTCCACGGCCCGCTCCCACCGGATCAGTAGGTCTCGACGTAGCTCGGGTCGACCAGGCCGTCGATGCCGATATCGCTCTTCACCAGGCCCTCCTTCTTGAACCAGGCGAGCTGGTCGGCGACGTTGGTCACGTTCAGCTTCGCCCCCTCGTTCAGCCGGATCGCGCCGTTGCGGATCGACACCGAGGCCTTCTCGTAGGGCTGGGTGGTGTAGACGTATTTGTGGATCAGCGTGGTGACCGCCTCGGCCTCCGCCTCGCCGGCGGTCTTGTCCACCAGGGCGGCGTTGAAATCGGCCGCGCCCTTGGCGAAGGCCGACAGGAACCGCTCGGTCTGGTCGCGCTTGTCGGCGGCGTTGTCGGCCGAGGTGAACACGGTCGTCACCTGGTAGTCCGGGGCGTAGTCGTTGACCCAGCCGATGATGTGCACCGCGCCGCCGCCGGCCAGCGCCTTGGCGATATGCGGGACGATGGCCCAGGCATCGACCTGGCCCGACTTCAGGGCGGCGATGATGTTCGGCACCTTCTGCAGCGGGGTGAGCTTCAGGTCGTCGATGCCGAAGCCCTCCTTCTCGGCGATCCGGGCGGCCATGTAGTGGAAGGAGGAGCCGGCCTGGGTGATGGCGAAGCTGTGGCCCTTCAGCTTGTCCGGCGAGGTCAGCCCGGCCTTGTAGGCGGCGTCGGAGACCACGATGGCCGAGCCGTCGATGCCCTTCTCCTCGTGCATCACGCCGCCGATCACCTTGATCGCGCCCTTGTCGGCCAGGTTGATCAGGCCGCCGGTGATCGAGGTGATGCCGTAGTCGATATCGCCGGACGCAATCGCAACCGCCATCGGCTGGGCCGCCTGGAAGAACTCGAACTCGACGTCGAGCCCGGCCTCCTTGAAGTAGCCGCGCTCGAAGGCGATGAAGCTGGCGGCGTGGGAGGCGAAGCGCAGGGCGCCGACCTTGATGCTGTCGGCCGCCGCCGCGAGACCGGCGCCGGCGGTCAGGGCGGGGACGGCGACCAGGGCGGCGAGAAGGGAGCGGCGCGCGACGGCGCCGAAGGCTGAACGGGTTGCCCGCATCGGTGGTTTCCTCCGGGTGGTGTCCCCGCCGCTGCTCGGCGGGCGTTTGGCGCGATAATACCGGGATGAGCCGGGGCCGCCAGAGTCTGCTGCCGACCCCGGGCCGGGACCGGCAGGCGGTGGCTCAGTCCTCCGCCTCTGTAGCGGCGGGGCCGGCGGCGTCCGGGTGGAAGTCGATCGACGGGATGATGCCGAGATCGACGATGCCGACCAGGCTGTCGTCCGGGTCCGGCAGCACCTGGAACATCAGCGCGTCCAGGATCCGATGCAGGGATTCCCGCTCCCCGCCGACCAGGCCGTTGACGCCGGTATTGGCGAAATAGGTGCCGGGCATCAGCGCGCAGGTGAATTCGAAGGCCACCGAGATCCGGTCCCCCGGCTTGAAGTCGGGCAGGTCGTCGGCCAGGCGCTGGGTGGCGCGGCCGCCGACCTCGACCCCGGTCTTGGTCTTGAACAGGGTGGCGAAGCGCACCTTGCGGCAGGCGCCCTCGAAGGACACGTCGTAGCGCAGCACGTAGGAGCGGCCGCGCACCAGCAGGTTGACCCGCTGACCGTTGACCGTCTCGATCCGCGGATCCTGGATGGTGGCGCCGTTGCCGCCATGCTCGACCCGGCTCTCGCTGACGAAGGTGGCGTCCATGCCGGATTCCACTTCCTTGGCCGCCGAGGCGGCCTCGGCGGTCCGGCCGCGGCCCAGGATCTCGGCGCGGATGCGCTCCCGGTCGGCGCCGGGGGCGTGGGTCAGGCGGTAGTAGTTGGAGGCGACCTCCTTGGGTTCGCCGTCGATCAGCACCTCGCCGCGGTCCATCAGCACTGCCCGGTCGCAGAGCTGGGTGACCATGCCCATGGCGTGGCTGACGAACAGGATCGTCGCCCCGGCATCGCGCATCGCCTCGATCCGGGCCAGGCACTTGCGCTGGAAGCCCTCGTCGCCCACCGCCAGCGCCTCGTCGACGATCAGGATGTCCGGATCGACGCTGACCGCGATCGAGAAAGCGAGGCGGACATACATGCCGCTGGAATAGGTGTTCACCGCCCGGTCGATGAAGTCGGCGAGGCCGGAGAACTCGACGATGCTGTCGAAGCGGGCGTCGATCTCCTCCTGGGTCAGGCCGAGGATGGCGGCGTTCAGGTAGATATTCTCGCGCCCGGTGAATTCCGGGTTGAAGCCGGCGCCCAGCTCCAGCAGGGCCGCCGGGCGGCCGTGCACGGTGACCGAGCCGCCGTTCGGCTGCAGCAGGCCGGCGATGACCTGCAGCAAGGTCGACTTGCCGGAGCCGTTCGAGCCGACGATGCCGACGGTCTCGCCCCGGTTCACGGTCAGCGACACCCCGGACAGGGCCATGAAGACGTCGTAGTAGCGCCCATGCCCCATGGACAGCATCTGCAGCAGCCGGTCGGCCGGCCGCTTGAAGATCGAGAACGCCTTGGAGACGTTCTCGATGACGATCGCCGGCTGGCCGACGACCGGCCGCGTCTCCGGTTCAGACGACATCGGCGAAGCCCTTCTTGGTGCGCTGGAACCAGAACGCGCCGAACCACAGGAACACCGCCGCCACGCCGGTATAGATCGCCAGGTGCTCCAGATCCGGCATCATCCCCCACAGGGCCAGGTCGCGGGTCGCGTGCACCGGCACCGACAGCGGGTTGAACCAGATCAGCGTCTTCAGGAACTCCGGCAGGGTGTCCGGCGGGAACAGGATCGGGCTGCCGAACAGCAGCACGGTCGACAGGATGCCGACCACATGGCCGATATCGCGCAGGAACACGCCGAGCGAGGCGAAGAACCAGGAGATGCCGACCACCACGGCGAAGAACGGGATCCACACCAGCGGCACCAGCGCGATGGTCGGCGGCACCGTGCCGTTGAAGAACAGGATGGCGGCGACCAGGATCACGAAGTTGAAGCCGAGCGTCACCGCCGCCGAACCGGTCGCCACCAGCGACAGCATCTCCAGCGGGAAGACCACCTTCTTCACGAAGTTCACGTTCTCCAGCACCAGCACGGGCGAGCGGGTCAGCACCTCGGTGATGAAGAAATGCAGCATCAGCCCGGAGAACAGGATGATGCCGTAGTTGTAGTCGACATCCGGCACCCGCGACGGGAAGCGCACCTTCAGGATCGTGCTGAACACATAGGCGTAGATCACGAAGGTCAGTAGCGGCGTGAGCAGCGCCCAGACCATGCCCAGGGCCGACTTGCGGTAGCGGGACAGGATGTCCCGGCGGACGAGCTGGCGCAGGATCAGGCGGTGGGTGACCAGCGAGCGGCAGATATCCGCGGGCGTGGTGAGGAATCGGGGCGCTGGCGTCATTTCACTCGGGGATGTGCGCAATCGGATCTGCGGGCTTCCGGCCGGGCCGTCGGCGACTGCGCGGGCGGGCCGTCGACACGTCTCGCGGTGTACCCGATCGGTCCGGCGATGGCAATTGCGGCCCAATGACCGCCCCGGCCCCCGGTCGTGAAACCTACCGCGTCGGGACGGGCTTTTCCGAGTGGTAGTCGTAGAAGCCGCGCTTGGTCTTGCGGCCGAGCCAGCCGGCCTCGACGTATTTCACCAGCAGCGGGCAGGGCTGGTACTTGGCGTCGGCCAGGCCGGAATGCAGCGAGTGCATGATGGCGAGGCAGGTGTCCAGGCCGATGAAGTCGGCCAGCTCCAGCGGGCCCATCGGGTGGTTGGCGCCCAGCTTCATGGCGGTGTCGATGCTCTCCACCGATCCGACGCCGGCATACAGCGTGTAGATCGCCTCGTTGATCATCGGCATCAGGATGCGGTTGACGATGAAGGCGGGGAAATCCTCCGCCACGCTCACCGTCTTGCCGAGCGAGAGCGCCAGCTGGCGCACCGCGTCGAAGGTCGGCTGCTCGGTCTGGATCGCCCGGATCAGCTCGACGAGCTGCATCACCGGCACCGGGTTCATGAAATGCATGCCGACGAACTTGCCGGGCCGGTCGGTGGCGGCGGCCAGCCGGGTGATCGACAGCGACGAGCTGTTGGTGGCGATGATCGCGTCGGGCGACAGGTGCGGCACCAGGGACTTCAGGATGTCGCGCTTGACCTCCTCGTCCTCGCTGGCCGCCTCGATCACCAGGTCGCAGTCGCCGAACAGGGCGTAGTCCTTGCCGGTGACGATGCGCTGCTGGGCGATCTCCGCCGCCTCGACGGAGAGGCGGCCGCGGGCGACCTGTCGGGAGATGTTGGTCTCGATGGTGTCGAGCGAAGCGGCGATGACCTCGTCCTTGACGTCGATCATCCGCACGTCGTAGCCGGCCACCGCGCAGACCTGCGCGATCCCGGTACCCATCTGACCGGCGCCGATGATGCCGATCCGTTCCATGACCCCTCCGGGCACCCCATCGGGCGTATCCGGCCCCCGCGCCTTGCCCTGTCGGCGGCGCGCGGGGGCCGGGTCTTGATCAGGCGTTGTCGAGGGCCGCGCTGAGCTCCGGCACCGCCTTGAAGAGGTCCGCCACCAGGCCGTAATCGGCAACCTGGAAGATCGGCGCCTCCTCGTCCTTGTTGATGGCGACGATGACCTTGCTGTCCTTCATGCCGGCCAGGTGCTGGATGGCACCGGAGATGCCGACCGCGATGTACAGGTCGGGAGCGACCACCTTGCCGGTCTGACCGACCTGGTAGTCGTTCGGCACGAAGCCGGCATCGACCGCCGCGCGCGAGGCGCCGACGGCGGCCCCGAGCTTGTCGGCGATCTCTTCCAGCATCTTGAAGTTCTCGCCGTTCTGCATGCCGCGGCCGCCGGAGATGACGACCCGGGCGGAGGTCAGCTCCGGACGGTCGGACTTCGACAGCTCCTGGCCGACGAAGCTGGACAGGCCGGCATCGCCCGCACCGCCGGCATCCTCGACGCTGGCCGAACCGCCCTCGGCGGCGGCCGGGTCGAAGTTGGTGCCGCGCACGGTCACCACCTTGGTGGCGTCCGAGGACTTCACGGTGGCCAGCGCGTTGCCGGCGTAGATCGGCCGCACGAAGGTGTCGGCGTCGACCACCTCGATGATGTCCGACACCTGGGCGACGTCGAGCAGGGCGGCCACGCGCGGCATGATGTTCTTGCCGACGGTGGTCGCGGTCGCCAGCACGTGGCTGTGACCCTCGGCCAGCTTGGCGATCAGCGGCGCCAGGTTCTCGGCCAGGGTGTGGCCGTACTCGGCGCTGTCGACCTTGATGACCTTGGTGACGCCCGCGACTTTCGACGCGGCTTCCGCAGCACCTGCGCAGCCGGAACCGGCGATCAGGGCAACCACGTCGCCGCCGATCTGCGTGGCGGCGGTCACCGCGTGCAGGCTCGCCGGGGAGATGGCGTCGTTCGTGTGTTCGAAGAAGATCAGCGTGCTCATGATCAGATCACCTTCGCTTCGTTCTTCAGCTTCGAGACCAGCTCGGCGACGTCGGCGACCTTGGCACCGCCTTCGCGCTTCGGCGGCTCGACGACCTTCACCGTCTGCAGGCGCGGTGCCGGATCGACACCGAGATCCGCCGGGCTCATCTGCTCGATCGGCTTCTTCTTCGCCTTCATGATGTTCGGCAGCGACGCGTAGCGCGGCTCGTTCAGGCGCAGGTCGGTGGTGACGATCGCCGGGGCCTTGACCTTGATGGTCTCCAGACCGCCATCGACCTCGCGGGTGACCGTCAGGTCGCCGTCGCCGATCTCGATCTTGGAGGCGAAGGTCGCCTGGCTCCAGCCGAGCAGCGCGGAGAGCATCTGGCCGGTCTGGTTGCAGTCGTCGTCGATCGCCTGCTTGCCGAGGACGCAGAGATCCGGGCTCTCCTTCTCCACGATGCCCTTCAGCATCTTGGCGACGGCCAGCGGCTCGACATCGCCGTCATGGACCACATGGATGCCGCGGTCGGCGCCCATGGCCAGGGCGGTGCGGATCGTTTCCTGAGCCTGGGTCGGGCCGATGGACACGGCGATGACCTCGGTGGCCTTGCCGGCTTCCTTCAGACGGATCGCCTCTTCAACGGCGATTTCGTCGAACGGGTTCATCGACATCTTCACATTGGCGAGCTCGACACCGCTCTGATCTGCTTTGACGCGGACCTTAACGTTGTAGTCGATCACCCGCTTGACGGGGACGAGTACCTTCATGGCTCCCTCGAACGATTTCGGATCTGGCGGCCCTGCAGGACCGAGCGCCGTGATTTCGGGCGACCCCGCTCTTTAGAAAGCGCTCGGTCGCAAGTCAACCCGGCCCCCGACTTGGACCGGTGGAATTGCATCGATTCGCGACCCCGGCGCCGCGCGGTCCTCTGCTTTCTCGTTAACGGTTTGCGCCGGGAACCCACAGCACGTCCTGCGCCCCGCGGTCGTTGACCCAGCGCGCCAGCACGAACAGATGGTCCGACAGGCGGTTCATGTATTTCACCACCTCGGCGCCGATCGGCTCCTGGGTGGCGGCCAGCGTGATCTCGCGCTCGGCCCGCCGCGCCACCGTGCGCGCCAGGTGCAGATGGGCCGCCGTCGGCTTGCCGCCGGGCAGGATGAAGGAGTTCAGCGGCTGCAGCTCCGCGTTCATCGCGTCGATCTCCGCCTCGAGCCGGGCGACCTGCTCGGCGGTGATGCGCAGCGGCGGATATTTCGGGTTCTCCTCCTCCGGCGTGCAGAGATCGGCCCCGAGGTCGAACAGGTCGTTCTGGATGCGGGCCAGCATGGCGTCGGCCGCCTCGCCGCCGTCGGCGACCGCGGTCAGCCGGGCGATGCCGATCGCCGCGTTCGCCTCGTCCACGGTGCCGTAGGCGGTGGGACGGGGGGCGTGCTTGGCGACGCGGGTGCCGTCGCCCAGCGAGGTCTGCCCCGCATCGCCGCCGCGGGTATAGATCTTGGTGAGCTTCACCATGGTGCGCCGGTATCCCTTATCCTTTGTCGATCATCGACAGCAGCGCCATGAAGACGCAGATCGCGATGAACTGGAACAGGACGCGGTAGCGCATCATCTTGTTCGACCATTTGGCGTTGAAGTCGCCGCCGCGGGCCATGGCGATGACGCCCCAGGCCAGCGCGCCGACGGTGGCGGCCATGGCGAGAAGCATCAGGATGAAGAGGAACGTGTTCATGTCCTGAGATATAGCCGGTCGGACCGAGCCTTCGATAGCGAAACCGACATTTTCCTGTGACGTTTCGACGCGAGAGCCTGACCCGGCCGCACGGTGGTCTGTCTCGGCGTCCTCCCTCGTCTTTGCGCGTTGCCCGACGCCTTTGCGTGAAGGTTAAGATAATTTTAAGGCAAGCGCCGCATGTAGTGATGTCCCGCCCGGTCGACAGGGCCGGGCCGCGCTTCCAGGGGTGGGATATGACGCAACTCTCCGTCACTCAACGCATCGCGGCGATCAGTCTTGTCGCCGTCACCGGTTTCCTTCTCGTGCTCGGGGTCGTGTACTGGGCCCATGTGGAGCAGATGGAGGTCACCGAGCGGCAGCAGCGCGCCACCCAGAAGCTCGCCCTGATCGAGAGCGTCGCCGAGGGCTTCCTGAACGCCCGGCGGCGGGAGAAGGACTTCCTGCTGCGGCTCGATGCCAAGTACATCGACCAGCATGCCGGCGTGGTCGCCGATCTGCAGGCCGATTTCACCGCGCTGAGCGCCCTGGCCGATGCCGGCGAGCCCGCGCTCCTGGACCGGCTGCGCGACCGGATCTCGGTCTACCAGTCCGAATTCGTCGACCTGTCCGATGCAATCGTCACCCTCGGCCTGGACGAGACGTCGGGCCTGCGCGGCAGCCTGCGCGCCGCCGTCCATGAGGCGGAAACCCTGATCGAGCAGCAGGCGAGCGACGACCTGATGGTCAAGCTGCTGATGATGCGCCGGCACGAGAAGGACTTCATCATCCGCCAGGATCCGAAATATGTCGGCCGCCTGGACGACCGGATCGCCGAGTTCACCGCCATGCTCGACGGCAAGCCGATCGACGACGCGGTCAAGGCCGGGATCGTCGCCGCCCTGGCGACCTACCGGGCCGATTTCGGCAACTACGCCGCCGCCGTGCTGGCGAATGTCGAGAAGACGGCCGCCCTGTCGACGACCTTCGCCTCGGCCGAGCCGCTGATGGAGGAGCTGCGCGCCGGGATCGAGGCGGATTACGAGACCGCCGTGGAGGAGTTCGACCGGATCAGCCAGGAGGCGTTCCTGATCACCCTGGCGCTGATCGTCGTCATCGCGGCCGCCTGTCTCGGCCTCGGCCTGGTGGTCGGCCGGTCGGTGTCGCGCCCGGTGGCGGGCCTGACCGAGCGCATGCGGGCCCTGGCCGGCGGCGACAAGACCGTCGAGGTGCCGAACACCGAGGCGGGCGACGAGATCGGCGAGATGGCCCGGGCCGTGCTGGTGTTCAAGGAGAACATGATCCGTAACGACGAGATGGCCGCCGAGCAGGAGGCCCAGCGGGCCGCCCGCGAGCGCCGCGCCCAAGCGATCGAGCGGATCACCGGGGCGTTCGACGACCAGGTCCGCGAGATGCTACAGGTGGTGGCCGGCGCCACCCAGGAGCTCGACGCCTCGGCCCAGTCGATGCTGCGGATCTCCGAGCAGACCACCAGCCAGGCCTCGCTGGTCGCCTCGGCCTCGCACGAGGCCTCGGCCAACGTGCAGACCGTCGCCACCGCCACCGAAGAGCTCGGCGCCTCGATCGGCGAGATCGGCACGAGGGTGAGCGACAGCTCGCGCATGGCCGGGGAAGCCGAGGAGCAGGCCCGGGCCAGCAGCGAGGCGGTGACCAGCCTGGAGACCTCGGCCCAGGAGATCGGCCAGATCGTCACGCTGATCCAGGAGATCGCCGAGCAGACCAACCTGCTCGCCCTGAACGCCACCATCGAGGCGGCGCGGGCCGGCGATGCGGGCAAGGGCTTCGCCGTCGTCGCCAGCGAGGTGAAGAGCCTGGCGACCCAGACCGCCAAGGCGACCGAGCAGATCGCCACCCAGATCGCGCGGATCCAGCAGGAGACCGGCCGTTCCGCCGGAGCCATCCGCACCATCGCCCAGACCGTGTCGCAGCTGCGCGAGACGGCGGCCGGCATCGCCGCGGCGGTGGAGGAGCAGTCCTCCGCCACCCAGGAGATCAGCCGCAGCGTCCAGGAAGCCGCGGTCGGCACCGAGAGCGTGTCGGAGAATATCGGCCGGGTCGATGCCGGCGCGCGCGAGACCGGCGCCTCGGCCCAGGAGGTGCAGGCGACCAGCGGCGAGCTGGCCCGGCAGAGCGAGGCCCTGAGCCGGATGATCGCCGGCTTCCTCGACGAGGTCCGCGCCGCCTGATCTCCGCGCCGCCTGAGCCCGCTCGCGCCCTACTCGGAGAAGGCGAAACCCATGGTGCGGGCGTAGTAGTGCAGCCCGCCGTCCTGGACGATCAGGAAGCGGGCGAGCCCGGCGCCGCCGTTGTGGTGGCTGTGCACCTCGGCCGGCGGCGTCACCATGGTCGAGAACGGCGACCAGTCGATCCGGTGGCCGTCGATCATCGAGAAGCAGCCCGGCCCGTCGACGCAGAGCGTGATGGCGGCGGCGTTGTGCCTGTGCGGCCGCTGGTGGTGGCCCGGGGCCAGCGTGTTCATCGCCAGGGTCATCGACGGCATGGCGTTGCGGCTGTCGGCGGTGCGCTCGGAGGAGAAGATCAGGGCCACCCCGGCCTGGTCCTCGTTCGCCGGCATGTTGGTCAGCACCTCGATCTGCCGGGCGATCTCCTCGGCGGTGTAGTGCACCGGGTCGATCCGGGCGCTGTCCGCCGTCGGCGCGCGCAGCCCCTCGAAGGCCAGGACCGGCTCGTTGGTCACGACCCAGAGCACGGCCGCCGCCTCCCCGTCCGCCCGATGCGTCACCTCATGGCCGCCCGGCAGCACCATCACGTCGCCCGGCCCCCAGGCGATCGTCTCGCCGCCGACCGTGGTCGTGCCGCTGCCGACGATGGCGTAGATCACCTCGCCGCTGGCGATGAAGCGGGTGCTCAGCGTGTCGCCGGGTGTGAGGCGCAGGTACCGCGCGAGCACCAGGGGCGTGGTCGCCGGAAACGGCGCGTCGAAGGCGTCGGACTGGTCCATCGGGTGCAGGCCGCTCGGCGCGTCCTCGGCGAAGGCGGCGTCGCGCTCGGCATCGAACCGGGCGCGGGGGACGGCCGGAAGCTTCAGGTTGAACGCATTGCCCGAGTTGAAGAACCGAGCCCGGCGCTGGGCGTCGGTGGTTGCCTGCATCGGCGGATCCCCGTCGAGGACGGCGGCGCCGGCGGGTTTCCCGGCGGACTTCAAGGCGGTCGACATGGGGCGTCTCCTGGGCTGGTCCCGGTCGACCCATGCTGACGGAGGACCCGGCGGGGCGCTAGAGACAGACTGAGTCGTCAGCCGATCGGTACTTGGGCGATCTCGGCGATGCCGAAGCGTTCGCGCAGGGCTTGCCGGCCCTTCGGCGTGATCCGCAGGGCCCGGCTGCCGTCGACCCGCGTGACCCAGTGCTGGTCCAGGAAGTGGCGGCACACCGCCGCCCCCAGGCGCCCGGCCAGGTGCGGTCGGCGCTCGCTCCAGTCCAGGCAGGGCCGGCAGAGCGGACGGGCGCTGCGTTTCGGCGGGCCGTCGACCGCGATGCCGAGCGCGGCCAGCCGTGTCATGCCATCGGGAGTGACGATCCCCGCCCCGTCGTCGAAGGCGATGACGTCGCGGGCGACCAGGGCGTCGGTCACCGCCACGCCGAGCCCGCCGGCCAGATGGTCGTAGCAGGTCCGGGC
Source organism: Candidatus Endolissoclinum sp. (assembly GCA_965228445.1). Taxonomy (GTDB): domain Bacteria; phylum Pseudomonadota; class Alphaproteobacteria; order Thalassobaculales; family Thalassobaculaceae; genus Thalassobaculum. Next base: position 3,079,581 of record OZ245813.1, read on the forward strand.
CAGCCGCATCTGCGCGTCGCGCGGTCCGGTCACCGGTCTGCGCACCGGCGCCGGCAGGGTGACGGCGGCGATCCGTGCCACGCTCTCGATCAGCTCGGCCACGTCGGTTGAGGCGAGCCGGTGGTAGCGGTGGCGGCCCTGGCGCTCGACCGCCAGCAGGTTGGCCTCGGCCAAGCGGGCGAGATGGCCGCTCGCCGTCTGCGGCGTGATCCCGGCGACCCCGGCCAGCTCCCCGGCGGTCAGGGCGCGGCCGTCCATCAGCGCGTCGAGCATGGCGGCACGGGCCGGCTCACCGATCAGCAGGCCGATCTCCGCCATGCGGTTGGTGTTCACCATGGAAGCCTCCACTGCGGCGACGGGAGCGGTCAGGCTACGCCGGCCGGCGCGGGGATGCTACGGCGCGGGCCGAAGCATCGGCGCCGCGCCGCCGGGCATCACCGGGACCTCGCAACCGAGGAGACCGCCATGATCACCTGCGTCATTGAATACGAGATCGACCCGTACAAGCGCGCCGAATTCGAGGCCTATTCCCGCGTCTGGGGCCAGGCGATCCCGCGCTGCGGCGCCGACCTGATCGGCTATTTCGCGCCGCACGAGGGCTCGGCGACCCGGGCCTACGGGATCTATTCGCTGGAGAGCCTGGCCGCCTACGAGGCCTACCGCGCCCGGCTCGCCGCCGATCCGCTGGGACGGGAGAACTACGACTTCGCCAAGGCGGAGCGCTTCATCCTGAAGGAGAGCCGCACCTTCCTCACGCTGGCCTCCGGGCCGCCCTTCGACACGTCGCTCCGCTCCTGCTCAGGGTGAGGTCGGGGGTTTGGGTGGCGGGACGCTCGTGGACGTCTCCCCGAAGAAGGACCTCACCCTTGAGCAGCTCCGGTCCCGGACTTGTCCGGGGCCGGAGCGTGTCGAAGGGCGCACCGCACCCACCCCGAACCGCCCGCCCAGAAGCCAATCCGGGATGACACTCTTCGCAGTTGCGAGATTGTCGCCGCTGCGGCGCGGGTCTATAGGCATGGGGTGCAATTTCAGCGGATTCCTTCATGAGCTCGAGCGCGCCATCGGCGCCTTTCGTGGCCACGCGACCGGGCTCGATCGCGTTGCTGACCTTCATGGTGGCGCTCGGGCAGATGTCGCTCGGCCTCTACCTGCCCTCGCTGCCCTCCCTCGCCCAGGCCATCGGCGCGACCCGGGCGGAGGCGCAGCTCACCCTGACGGTGTTTCTTGGCGGCTTCGCGGTCAGCCAGCTGTTCTGGGGGCCGCTGGCCGACCGGTTCGGCCGCCGCGTCACCCTGCTGATCGGGCTGGTGATCTACGCCGCAGCGGGGCTCGCCTGCGCCCAGGCTCACGACATCCACGAGCTGATCGTCTTCCGCTTCTTCCAGGCGCTCGGCGCCTGTTCCGGCCAGGTGGTGGCCCGGGCGATGGTGCGCGACAGCACCGAAGGGGCGGCGACCGCGGTGGTGATGAGCTACATCGCGATGTCCATGTCGCTGGCCCCGGCGATCACCCCGGCGCTGGGCGGCTTCCTGGAGACCCATTTCGGCTGGCGGGCGAATTTCGTCGCCCTGGGCGCGATCGGCGCCACCCTGTTCGTCCTGACCCTGACCCGGGTGCCGGAGACCCTGAAGACCCGGGTGCACGACGCCCTGTCGCCGATCCGGATCGTGCGCAACTACGCGACCCTGCTCACCGACCGGACCTATGTCTGCTACATCGTGACCGTCGGCGGCATCTTCGGCGCCTACATGTCCTACACGACGGCCGCGCCCTTCGTGCTGATGGAGATGCTCGGCTGGTCGCCCCAGGCCTTCGGCTTCCTGATCCTGTTCAACGTGCTCGCCTTCCTGTGCGGCAGCATCCTGGCCGGCCGGCTGGCGCCGATCTACGGCGCGCGGCGGATGGCCCGGATCGGGGCGCTGATCGGGCTGGCGGCCGGGCTGGCGATGATGGTGGCGCCGCTGCTGGGCCACCTGTCGACCCCGGCGGTGATCGGTCCGGCCATGCTGCTGCTGGTCGGCATGGCCTTCGCGATCCCCAACGCCATGGCGGGCGCGATGCAGAACTTCCCCTATATCGCCGGGTCCGCCTCGGCCTTTCTCGGCTTCAGCCAGATGGCCCAGGCGATGATCGCCTCCTTCGTGGTCGGCGCGATCGGCGGCAACATCCATCTCACCATGGCCGGCGCCACCCTGGCCTGCACGGTCGCCAGCCTGACCGCGGCCGGCCTGCTGCCCCGGCCCGCCCAGCCGGCCCCTGCCCCGGACACTGCTGACAGCGCCGCGAATCAGGTAAACTCGCCGCCGTCATGATCCGCAGCGCGCCGCTCGAGCAGGACGTCCTCGTCCTCACCGATACGGACGGGACCGAGATTCCGGTCCCGGTGCGGCGCAGTGCGCGGGCCCGGCGGATGCTGCTGCGGGTCGATCCGGTGCGCGGCGGCCCGGAACTGGTGCTGCCGGCCGGCGCGAAGGTCGACGCCGCCCGCGCCTTCGCCACCAAGAATCTCGGCTGGCTGCGCGCCCGGCTGGCGCACCTGCCGGCGCGGACCAGCTTCGTCCAGGGTGCGACCGTGCCGATCCTGGGCCGCGAGCACGTCATCCGCCACCGCCCGGACCAGCGCGGCGGGGTGTGGCGGGTGGAGGATCCGGACGGCTCGGTGGAACTGCACGTCTCCGGCGCGGAGGAGCATCTGGCCCGCCGGGTGACCGACTTCCTGAAGGGCGAGGCCCGCCGGACCGTAGCGCCCAGGGCGAAGCTGCATGCCGAGGCGCTGGGCCGCCGGGTCGGCCGGGTCACGGTGCGCGACACGGCGACCCGCTGGGGAAGCTGCTCGTCGCGCGGCGACCTGTCCTTCTCCTGGCGCCTGGTGCTGGCGCCGGAGGAGGTGCTGGACTACGTGGTCGCCCACGAGGCCGCCCATCTGGTGGAGATGAACCATTCCGAGCGGTTCTGGGCCCTGGTCGAGCGGCTGATGCCCGACTACCGCCGCCCGCGCACCTGGCTGAAACGGCACGGCGCCAAGCTGCACGCCTACGGTTAGGGATCCCGTCGCGCGCTGCGCCTTGCCGCAATCGGCCGGTGGGCGTAAGTCGGGGCGTCCGTTTCTACTTTCGCCAAGGTACCGCCCATGCCCCGTCCCAGGCCCGACAGTGTTGCGGTCGCCGCCCTCCTGACGTCGCTGGTCGCCTTCGGCCCGATCTCCACGGACATGTACCTGCCGTCGCTGCCGGCCCTGGTGACCGATTTCCAGACCGACGTGCCGACGGTGCAGCTCACGCTCAGCGCCTTCATGGTGGCCTTCGCGCTGGCCATGCTGGTCTACGGGCCGCTGTCCGACCGGTTCGGCCGGCGGCCGGTGCTGCTCGGCGCCGTGACGCTCTACGTGATCTCGTCGGTCGCCTGCGTCTTCGCCCCGACCATAGAGGCGCTGGTGGTCGCCCGGGTGTTCCAGGCCATGGGATGCTGCGCCGGGCCGGTGCTGGGCCGGGCGGTGGTGCGCGACGTCTACGGCCGCGAGCGCGCCGCCCAGGTGCTGTCCTACATGGGCACGGCGATGGCGCTGGCCCCCGCCATCGGGCCGATCGCCGGCGGCTGGCTGCAGGTCGCCTTCGGCTGGCATTCGGTCTTCGTGGTGCTCAGCCTGTTCTCGCTGATCGCGCTGATCGGCACCTATTTCATGCTGGACGAGACCAACCCGCACAAGAACCCCTACGCGATCTCGCCGCGCGGCATCGTGTCGAACTACGCCCTGCTGCTGTCGCACCGGGTCTATGTCGGCTACCTGGCGACCATCGCCGCCTGCTACTGCGTGATCTTCAGCTTCATCTCCGGCTCGTCCTTCGTGCTGATCGAGGTGGTCGGCCTGTCGCCAGACCTCTACGGCTACTGCTTCGGCACCATCGTCATCGGCTACATGACGGGGACCTTCATCTCGGGACGGTTCGGCGCCCGGGTCGGCGGCGAGCGGCTGATCCTGATCGGCGCCACGCTCGCCGCGATCGGCGGCGGGGTCATGGCCGCCTTCGCCTGGACCGGCACCGTGACGGTGCTCAGCATCGTCCTGCCGCAGATGCTCGCCATGGTCGGGGTCGGCTTCGTCTTCCCGAACAGCCAGGCCGGCGCCATCGGCCCGTTCCCGCAGATGGCGGGGGCGGCCTCCGCCCTGGTGGGGTTCTTCCAGATGGGGGTGGCGTCGATCGTCGGCCTCGCCATCGGCCATGCCTTCGACGGCACCGCCCGGCCGCTGGCGACCGGCGTGGCGGTGTCCGGCTTCCTGATGCTGGTGTTCTTCCTGACCCTGGTCTGGCCGGCGCGGAACCGGGGCTAGCAGGCGCCATGGCGACGACGCTCTGGATCCGGCCGCCCAAGCTGTCCGAGGCCCGCCCCGTCTCCCGGGTGCTGCGCCGATCCATCGTCGAGCTCTGCCACGAGGACCACGGCGGCGACGTCCACCGGATCGGCGAGTGGCTCGCCAACAAGTCGCCGCAGCAGGTCGGCCGCTGGATCGCCGACCGCGAGCAGCTCTGGTGCATCGCCGGGCGCGAGGCGATCGAGGGGGCCGGGGCGGTGCGCCGCGACGGTCGACTGCTGCTGCTCTATGTCGAGCCGTCCGCCCGGTTCAGCGGCGTGAGCCGGGCGCTGCTCGACCAGCTCGAGCTCGACGCCTTCCAGGCCGGCGCCACCCGGATCACCCTGGAGAGCACGCGCACGGCGCGGCGGTTCTATCTGGAGGCGGGCTACGTCCCGGTCGCCGCCGAGAGCGACGAGCTGGCCAAATCGATGGGGCGGATGACCGAGCTGACCCGGAAAACCAAGAAGCCGACGGTCGGCTGAGACTGTCGGCTTCCTTAACTGCGGCGTTTCCTGCTGCGACCGTCGGCGCTCAGCGCGGCGCGACCACCATGATCATCTGCCGGCCTTCGAGCTTGGGATGCGCTTCCACCTTGGCGATCTCGGCGATCTCCTCCTGCACGCGCTTCAGCACGTTCAGGCCGATCTCCTGGTGCGCCATCTCACGACCCCGGAAGCGCATGGTCAGCTTCACCTTGTCCCCGTCGCCGAGGAAGCGGTTCACGCTGCGCATCTTCGTCTGGTAGTCGTGCTCGTCGATGTTCGGGCGCATCTTGATCTCTTTGACCTCGATGACCTTCTGCTTCTTCTTGGCTTCGTTCTTCTTCTTCTGAGCCTCGTACTTGAACTTGCCGTAGTCCAGAATCTTGCAGACCGGCGGGTCGGCGTTCGGCGACACCTCGACCAGGTCGAGGCCGAAGCTTTCGGCCTGTGCGATGGCCTCGTCGACGTTCATCACGCCGAGCATGTCGCCGTCGGGGCCGACGCAGCGCACCTTCGGCACGCGGATGTCACGGTTGACCCGAGGGCCGTCCTTTTGCGGCGGGGTCGTATTAAAAGGTGGTCTGGCGATAGGTTACCTCCTGTTTTTCATTCAGCGGAGCGGCTGGCGGAACGATCCGGAGCCGCCGCTTCATCCTTTAGTCTATGAACGGCGTCGTCGAGAGCAAGGATTTCCTGCGCCTTGCCGCCGAGACGACGGACCGCGACTTGCTTTCCTTCGGCCTCGCGGGCGCCGACGACAAGCAAGGCCGGCACCTTTGCCTCGGAATGTTCGCGGACCTTGTAGTTAATCTTTTCGTTCCGCAAATCCAGAGCGACACGCAGTCCCGCCGCCTTGCAGGCCGCAGCAACTTCGCGCGCGTAATCCTCGGCGGCGTCGGTGATCGTCGCCACCACGACCTGGACCGGAGACAGCCACATCGGGAACCGGCCGGAGTACTGCTCGATCAGGATGCCGATCCAGCGCTCCATGGAGCCGAAGATCGCCCGGTGCAGCATGACCGGCCGCTTGCGCTCGCCGCTCTCGGCCACATAGGTGGCGTCCAGCCGCTCCGGCAGCACGAAATCGACCTGCAGGGTGCCGCACTGCCAGTCGCGGCCGATGGCGTCGCGCAGCACGAACTCCAGCTTCGGGCCGTAGAACGCGCCCTCGCCCGGATTGAGCGTCGTCTCCAGCCCGGCGGCGTCGCAGGCCTCGCGCAGCGCGCCCTCGGCCCGGTCCCACACCGCGTCCTCGCCGGCCCGGACCTCCGGGCGGTCGGAGAACTTGATGCGGATGTCCTGGAAGCCGAAATCGGCATAGATCGATTTCAGCAGGTCGCAGAACTTGATGCTCTCGTCGGTGATCTGGTCTTCGGTGCAGAAGATATGCGCGTCGTCCTGGGTGAAGGCGCGCACCCGCATGATGCCGTGCAGCGCGCCCGACGGCTCGTTGCGGTGGCAGGAGCCGAACTCGGCCAGACGCAGCGGCAGGTCGCGGTAGGACTTGAGGCCCTGCTTGTAGACCTGCACGTGGCCCGGGCAGTTCATCGGCTTCAGGGCCAGGACCTTGTCGTCCTCGGCATTGGCCGTGAACATGTTCTCGCGGAACTTGTCCCAGTGGCCCGAGGCCTCCCACAGCGCCCGGTCGATGAGCTGCGGCGTCTTGATCTCCTGATACCCGGCGGCGTCGAGGCGGCGGCGGATATACATCTCGATCTCGCGGTACAGCGTCCAGCCCTTGGCGTGCCAGAACACCGAGCCGACGGCCTCTTCCTGGATGTGGAACAGGTCGAGCTCGCGGCCGAGACGGCGGTGATCGCGCTTCTCGGCCTCCTCCAGCATCGTCAGGTGGGCCTGCAGCGCCTTGTCGTCGGCGAAGGCCGTGCCGTAGATGCGCTGGAGCTGCTCGCGGTTGCTGTCGCCGCGCCAGTAGGCGCCGGCCACCCGCATCAGCTTGAAGGCATGACCCACGCCCTTGGTCGACGGGCCGTGCGGACCGCGACACAGGTCGAGGAAGGCGCCCTGTCGGTAGAAGCTGATCGTCTCGCCGGCCGGGATCGCCTCGGTCAGCTCGACCTTGAACGGCTCGTTCGTCGCCTTGTAGTGCTCGACCGCCTGCTCGCGCGTCCACTCCTCGCGCACGATCTTCTCGTCGCGGTCGACGATCTCGTGCATGCGCTGTTCGATCTTCTCCAGATCGTCCGGCGTGAAGGGCTGGTCGCGATAGAAGTCGTAATAGAAGCCGTTCTCGATCGACGGGCCGATCGTGACCTGGGTGCCCGGATACAGCTCCAGCACCGCCTCGGCCAGGATGTGGGCGCAGTCGTGGCGGATGTGCTCCAGCGCCTTGTCGTCCTTGCGGGTGACCAGCGCGAGCCTGGAATCCTGGGAGATCACGTGGTCCAGATCGACCGGCTTGCCGTCGACCTCGGCCACGAAAGCGGCCTTGGCGAGGCCGGGGCCGATATCGGCGGCGACGGCGGCGGGCGTGACGGGCGCGTCGTAGGAACGGACGGAACCGTCGGGAAGCGTAATGGCGGGCATCGGAGTTCTCTTTGTCGAAACCGGGAAGGCAGAACGGGCGTAAGCGGGCCGGCCCCTCAGGGCCGCCGCTCGGGCGTCATGCCGCCTCGGACGCGCGCAGGACTGCGCCGGCCGTCCGAGACGGCCTGATAGTCTGCGTCCGAGTGAGGATGCGCAGGGGGCGCATGGGATCGTCCGGTTTCGTTTCGGTCGGCTGGGTTTTACGCGCCTCGGCGGTGTGAGGCAAGGGGCGGGCTTCCGACGAAGATTTTCTCCAGCCGCCGGAGATCCTCACTCTTGCGGCCCGGTCGTCGAAAGCCATCGGGCGACCCGGCCTGATCGGGCCGGCCGATCTCACGGGCGTCAACGCAGAGTTCCAGCCCCATGACGCTTGCGATCTCGGCGATCGTATCCACGGTCCAGTTGGGATCCCCTTTGAACCAGCGGGAAATGACGGACTTGTCCTTCCCCAGGTCTTGGGCGAGTTGCGTCAGGGAATACCCGTCCTCGTCTCGCCGCTTCTCGAAGGCCCGCCAGAATAGAATCACGAAGTTGGAGCGCAGCATCTGCTGGTCATAGGCGATAAGTTCCTGCCTGCTCCATTCCTGGCGGTCAAACATGGATCACTCCGCGGCTGAGGTAGTCGGAGATCTGCGTCCCGGAAAACACGGGGACGCCCGGAAATATACGCTCGGCCCGCAGGTCGCATTCGCGGAGCGCGTCGGCGTATCCATCGCGGCCAAGGCACTCCCGATCCCGCCCTGCCAGCAGGACAAAGTGATCGCGGGCCAGGAAGCGTCCCAGAAACCGGAAACCGGGCCGAGGCCTGTGCGTGCCGAGCCACCACATCTCTGCGTGTCCTTCCAATCGCTTCAGGTCCGCCCCTGAGCTTCTTCGACGATCGCTCACCCTCAGGAGATGACCCCGCACGAACCGCTCGGCAATTGCATTCGCATCAAGCCGAGCCAGGCGCTCTGTCAGCTGCTTTCCACTGAACATGTCCGCCACATCCGGCGTCATGTAGAGGCACCGCTCGGTCGCTATCGCTCCGGGCTCGCCGTGCCAGGCAATAAACAGGCCGGCACGGATTGCCTGTTCAGCATGCAGGAGAGTTGCATTTTGAGTCAACAGACGCTCGATCAAAACCTATAAATAAGCACGAAAATCCTACGGAAACATCGCGTATTAGGAACTCCATGATCGCTTTCATCCGACAAAGAAACTGTTGAGTCGGGATGGCCCGGATGGTCAATTCGAATGGTGCCGCCCATCGATCGGATGCAAGCCAATGGCCCTCCAGCCCGCCTCGATCCCCACCCTCGCTGTCGGCGACATTCTGCCGAGGTTGCCGCTGAAGCGGCGCAGCGGCGAGGTTTTCGACGTCCATTCCGATGATGAGTCCGGCAATATCCATCTCTTCGCCGTCCTCGGCGACGCAGCCTCCGGCGGGGCGGCGGTCGGGGCGCTGGCGGCGGCGCGGGACGATCTCGACGCGTTGGGGGTGCGGGTCAAGGTCGTGGTCGGCGGCGAGCCGAAGGGCGAGTTCCCGTTTCCCGTCCTGGCCGATCCCGACGGTACCGCAGCGCGGCTGGCGGGACTGACCGTCGCGCTCGGCAAGGTCACCGGCGGCGGGCCGGTGGTCCTGGTGATCGGACCGAACCAGCATCTCGCCGCCCGGATCGGGCCGGAGGCCGGCAACCCGGCCGAGGCGGCGCTGGCGGTGATCCGGCCGATGGTCGAGCGCCGGCGGGCCGGGCTGGTGCCGGTCATGCACCCGCCGGTGCTGATGGTGCCGGACGTGTTCAACGAGGCCGACTGCAAAAGGCTGATCAACATCTTCGCCATGCAGGGCAACGAGTTCGTCGAGCCCGGCCACAACCAGCTCCAGGGCCGCACCAGCGACTGCAAGATGCGGATTCCCGACTACGGCCGCGACGACCGGATCGACCACTGGGTCTGCGCGCCGGAGACCAACAACATCATCGACGGCCGCATCGGCCCCCGGCTGATCCCGGAGATCCAGCGCGCCTTCAACTACCGGGTCACCCGGCACGAACGCTACCGGATCGCCCGCTACGAGGGCGCCCAGAAGGGCTCCAAGCACGGCCACCGGGACAACACCCAGCCGATGGTCGCCCACCGCCGCTTCGCGGTGACCATCAACCTGAACAGCGACGAGTACGAGGGGGCGGAGATCCGCTTCCCCGAATTTTCCGAAGCGGTCTACAAGCCGCCGGCCGGAGCGGCGATCGTGTTCTCCTGCTCGCTGCTGCACGAGGTGATGCCGATGCGCTCGGGCCGGCGCTTCGCCCTGCTGGCCTTCCTGTTCGGCGAGACCTGAGGGCCCGCCGCCAGAGCATCAGCCCAGAGCATCAGCCCCGTGCATCAGCCCCGCGCCTCCTGGGCCGCCGCCTCGAACTGGTCGCGGGTCCAGGTGTTGCGGGCGGGGGACGGGCCGACCCGGCGGCATTCCTCGGCGCAGACCTGATAATCGCCGACCGCCAGCCCCTTGGTGCGGAAGGTCGGGAAGCCGCTGTACAGGCCCTGCGGGCCGAGATTGTAGGCCATGTCGAAGGTGGCGAGCTGCACCCGGACCGGCCAGGCCGCGAAGCCGCCGCCCACCGTCCTGAACAGCCGCTGCGTCTCGGCGAAGATCTCGGCGAACTTGCCCCGGAACAGGACGGCCGACTGGTCGGCGTCGATGCGCAGGTCCGAGAGGTCCTGGAAGGCGTTGGCCCCACGCAGCGCCCGGTCGGTGGCGGCCGCCACCGCGGCATAGGCGGCCTGCTTGTCGGCCTCGCTCGCCGCCTGTCCGTTGCGGGCCAGGGGGATCGCCGAGACGGCGGCGGCGTTCGGCAGCATGTGGCCGATGCCCACCGTCACCTTGTTCACCGTGTCGAGATAGAGCCAGGGAATGTCGCCCTCGAAGCGCCGGGCGATCGGCAGGTAGTCGTCGGCAGTGATCAGCATCCTCACACTCCCTGGCAGCAGGATCTATCTCCGCGCGGCCACCGCCTCGATCTCGACCGTCCAGTCCGGGTTGGCCAGAGCCGAGATCACCAGCAGCGTGCTCGGCACCTTTCGGCTGCCGAGGAAGTCGTTCCGGGTGGTCCGCATCGTCGGAATATCGGCCGGATCGGTCAGGTAGAAGCGCAGGAACACCAGATCGTCGAGCCCGAGCCCGGCATCGGCCAGCAGCGCCGCGATGTTGGCGAAGGCCTGGCGGATCTGACTCTCGGTGTCGCGGCCGGCGAGCGAGCCGTCCGGCTTCAGCCCGATCTGGCCCGACAGCACGAACCAGTCCCGGACCCCCTCGACCATCAGGCCCTGGGTGAAGGTCGGTATGCCGAGATTGGGCACGGTGTCCGGATCGTGGGTGGTCATCGTCATCAGCGGCTCTCCCGATTGGATCAATCTATAGGTTTTTTACGATTGATACAAGTTAAAACTGTACGACATCCCGAAAGTTGTGCCGTCCTCAGTAGGCCAGCCGCCCGAACATGTGGTCGAACGGCAGCATGACGTGCGCGCGATAGGCCGGGCGCTCCTGCAGGCGGCGGAACCAGTCCTCCACATGGGGTACCGAGGGCCGCTCGATCGGGATGCCGAAATAGCGGAACAGGTTGGTGCCGGCCGGGATGTCGGCCAGCCCGAAGCGGTCGCCGCCGAGCCAGGGGCGGCGCGCCAGCTCGCGGTCGAGAAGCTCCATATGGGCGGCACAGCGGGCCAGCTTCTGCGCCACCGCGGCGGTGTCGCGCTTCTCCGCCGGGGTGCGGTAGAAGCCCCAGAACACGCCGGTGAGGAAATCCGGCTGCAGGGCGGTGCCGGACCAGTCCATCCAGCGCTCCGCCCGCGACCGCTCGCCGGCATCGTCCGACCAGTAGGCCTCCCCGCCATAGGTGGCGGCGAGATAGCGCAGGATGGTGTGGGATTCCCAGACCACGGTGCCGCCGTCGTCGATCACCGGCACCCGTCCGTGCGGGTTCATCGCCCGGAAGTCCGGATCGTCGAGCAGGCCGTGGTCGCCGCCGGCCGGGACATGCCGGTGCTCCAGGCCGAGCTCGCCGATGAACCACATCACCTTCTGCACGTTGAACGCGTCTCGGCGTCCCCAGACCGTCAGCATCGTTTCCTCCCTGCAGGCCCCCGCGCTCAGCGCGCGGCGACGATTTCCAGTTCGACCCGCCATTCCGGTAGCACCAGGCCGGAGACCAGGATCAGCGTGCTCGGGATCACCTTGTCCTCGCCGAAGAACTCGGTGCGGGCCTGACGCAGGGCCAGGATGTCGTCGCGGTCGATCAGGTAGATCCGCAGATGGGCGACGTCGTCCTTGGTCATGCCGGCGCCGTCCAGCAGCATGCCGATATTGGCGAAGGCCTGCCGGCACTGGGCCAGCGTGCCCGAGGCCGTGGTGCCGTCGGGCAGCACGCCGACCTGACCGGCGATGTGCAGCCACTTGCTCACCCCCTCGGTGACCATGGCGTGGGTGTAGTTCGGGGTGCCCATGACCGGCATGCCGGCGGGATCGAGCGGGGTCTGCGTCATCGGATCGTTCTCCAAGAGTGGACGGGATCGGCGCGCCGGACGGCACCGGCGCAGGGCCGCGGCAGGCATTGAAGCCCAGATCGCGAGCCGGCGGTACCGGCCGTCTTTTGTCGTCCCCTTCGACCCCTGTTTCGTCGGTGCCGACGATTCACTTCCCGGGGTCCGCACTGTAGAGTGGGGCCGCGATGACCTCCGGGGCGGGGGTATCGGGAGACGGTGATGGTGCGGACGTTGCGCACGTTTCTGATCGGAATGACCCTGAGCCTGGGCCTGACGCTGGGCGCGGCGTTTTTCGCGCGCGAGGCGGCGGCGCATCCCCATGTCTGGATCGACCTGCGGACCACCGTGGTGATGGACGCGCAGGGCCGGGTCTCGGCGATCGAGCAGGAATGGTTGTTCGATCCGATCTATTCCGCCTACGTGACCGGCGGCATGGACCCGCAATCGGACAAGGCCCGCAAGGCGCTGAACGACCTGCTGCTCGAGAGCATGAGCAACCTGCGGGAGTACGACTACTTCATGCGGGTGCGGTCCGACGGCGAACGCCTGACCCTGGACGACGCCCGCGACTATTCGGCGGAGCTGCGGGGCGACCGGATGCTGTACCGCTTCACCGTCCCCCTGGCCGAGCCCAGAGATCCCCACGGCCACGACCTCGACGTCGCCGTGTTCGATCCGACCTACTACATCGAGATGCTGCACCTGGAGGGCGACGTGATCGCTTTTCAGAGCCCGAAGCAGACCGGCTGCGGCGCGCGGATCATCGAACCGACACCGGACATGAACGCCATCGCCCTGGCGCAGGCGCTGGACCGGGACGCCGCGGCCGACGACACGCTGGGCGCCCAGTTCGCCGAAACCGTCATCATCACCTGCAAATGAGCCCGCCATGTCTTCCATCGCCCTGCGCATGAACGCCCGGGTTCTTCTTCCGGCGACGGGTCTGCTGCTGCTGGTCGGCGCGGCGGTGCTGCTGGCGCTGGCGCCGCAGCTCGACCTGGCGATCCCCTACTGGTCGCAGATCGCCCTGGAGATCCAGGTGATCCAGCGCGACCTGCACCGCGCGCTCGCCGCCGCGATGACCGCGGTGCGCGAGGAGGGGATGGTCGCGGCCTGGACCCTGGTGGGGCTGAGCTTCCTCTACGGCATCTTCCACGCCGCCGGCCCCGGTCACGGCAAGGTGGTGATCTCGACCTATCTGCTGACCCAGGAGAGCGAGCTGAAGCGCGGGCTGGTGCTGTCCCTGGCGGCCGCGCTGGTGCAGGGCTTGGTGGCGATCCTGGTGGTGGAGACCACCGTCCGGGTCCTCGGCCTCACCATGCGGCAGGCCCAAGGCGTGGTGCCGAGCCTGGAGGCGGCGAGCTACGGCCTGATCGCCCTGGTCGGCCTGGGGCTGGTCTATGCCCGGGCGCGACGGCTGCTGCGGGCGGTCGCCGGGCCGGCGGATGCGCACGACCACCATCATCACCACGCTCACGAGCACGGTCACGGCCATGGCCACGATCATGATCACCATCACCACCATGATCACGATCACGCCCATTGCGGTCACTCCCACGGGCCGAGCCGCGAGGATCTGGCCGCCCCGCTGAGCCTGCGCAGCGCTGCCGCCCTGGTGCTGTCGATCGGCATCCGGCCGTGCAGCGGTGCGGTGCTGGTGCTGGTGGTCGCCTATTCCATGGGCCTGCGCCTGACCGGCATGGCCGCGGTGCTGGCCATGTCGATCGGCACCGCGATCACCGTCGGCATCCTGGCCTCCCTGTCGGTCTTCGCCCGCGACGCGGCGCGGCGGCTGGCGGCGCGGATGCCGGAGCATGCCGGCGGCCTGTCCCTGGCGGCGGAGGCGGTCGCCGTGCTCGGCGGGCTGACGATCCTGGTTCTGGGACTGCTGCTGCTGCAGGGAGCGCTCAGCGCGCCGGTGCATCCGCTCCGGTAGCGGCCGTCCGCCGGCGCGGGTCGGCGTCGATCCAATCCCCGATCGCCGCCACCGCCGTCTCGACATCGAGGTCCGCCAGATCGTCGCGCCGGACCGAGCGGGTATGCGGCCCGCGCGGGCCGGTGCGCACCGGGTCGCTGTCGGCCGAGAACAGCGCCAGGGTCGGCGCCCCGGCCAGGGCGGCCAGGTGGGTCGGCCCGGTATCGTTGCCGATCACCAGCCGGGCGGCGCGGGCGAAGGCGGCCAGCTCCTCCAGGCTGGTCGCCCCGGTCAGGTCCAGCGCCTCGGGAGCCGCCGCCTGGATCGCGTGGGCGAGGTCGCCTTCCCCCGCGGTCCCCGCCACGACGCTGCCCAGGCCCCGGGCGTCGAGCCGGGCGGCCAGCTCGCCGAACCGCTCCGCCGGCCAGCGCTTGGCCGGCCGGCCGGCGGAGGCGCCGGGGATCAGCAGCACGAAGGGGCGGGCCGGCAGGCGGTCCGCGATCGGCGCGTCGAGAAAATCCAGATCCGACAGCGGCACGTCGTCGATGCCGGCGATCGCGAGCTGGTCGCGCTGACGGTCGACCGTGTGCTGCGTGGAGGGAGCCTCGTAGACGTGCCGGTGGCTGCAGCCCGGCACCTTGCCGGACCATTCCGGCCCGCCGCCCCCGCCTAGCAGCCGGAAATAGCCGGCCGACCGGTCGGAGGTCTGCAGGTCGTAGACCCGCTGGAACCGTCCGCCGCGCAGCTTGGCCCGCAGGGCGAGCCAGGTGAACGGGTTCAGCCTGGGCGCCGGGTCGATCCAGATCTCGTCGAACAGCCCGCTGGCCTCCGCCAGGCCGCTATAGGCGGCGCGGGTCAGCAGGGTGAGCCGGGCGGCCGGGTGGGCGCGCCGGATCGCCTGCATCGGCCCCAGCGCGAGCAGAAAATCGCCCAGCGCGCCGAGCTTGATCACCAGCACGCGGTCCATGGCGCGGCGGGCGGTCATAGGCGTTCGCAGCCCCGGGCGGCCAGGACTTCGGTATAGACCGCCAGGGTGCGGGCGCACATCTGGTAGCGCGAGAAACTCTCCCGCACATGGCCGATCGCCTTGGCGGACAGGGCGGCCCGCGCGACCGCGTCGAGGGCGAGCGCGGTCCGCAGCCCCTCGGCCAGGGCCTCGGCATCGCCGGGCTTCACCAGCCAGCCGGTCTCGCCCACCAGGACGGTCTCGCGGGCGCCGCCGTGATCGCTGGCGACCACCGGGCGACCCATGGCCTGGGCCTCGATCATCACCCGGCCGAACGGCTCCGGATCCAGGCTGGCGGAGACCACCACGTCGGCCAGCTTATAGGCCGCCGGCATGTCGTCGGTGCGGCCGACGAAGTGCACATAGCCGTCCACACCGCTGGCGCGGGCATGGGCCTCCAGGGCCTTCTTGGCCTCGGGCCGGGCGGTGTCGTCGCCGACCATCAGGCAGTGGAACGAGCCGCGCTCCAGCCGGGCCAGCGCGTCGATCAGCAGCTTGTGCCCCTTCCAGGCGGTGATCCGTCCCGGCATCATGATGACCGGAACGCCGTCGGGCAGCCGCCATTTGTTGACCAGCCGGATCATCCGTTCGGCCGGCACCTTGTCCGGATCGAACAGCTCCAGATCGACGCCGCGCGGGATCACCCGCAGCCGGGCCGGATCCAGCCCGTAATCGGCCAGCAGCCGCTCGGCGATGTAGTGCGAGATCGCGATCACCCGCTCGCCGCGCACCATCACCGAGTTGTAGGCCCGCTTCAGGGCGGTCGAGGCCGCCGGACGCTGGTGGAACGTGGTGACGAAGGGCACCCGGTTGCGCGCCGCCGCCTTGAGGCCGAGCCAGGCCGGGATGCGGGAGCGGGCATGGACCAGGTCGACCCGTTCGCGGTGGATCAGGTCCACCAGCGAATCGAAGGTGGCGCGCCAGTGCAGCGGGTTCTTGGAATGCACCGGCAGCTCGATATGGGTCGCGCCGACCCGCTCCAGCTCGTGGACCATGGGGCCTCCGCGCGAGACGACGAGCGCCCGCCAGCCGGCCTGGACGATGGCCCGGGCCATGTCGACGGTGCCGCGTTCCACGCCGCCGGAAACCAGGGCGGGCAGCAGCTGCAGCACGGTCGGTCCCACGCCGCCATGGCCGGGCCGGAACGCCTCGAAATCCTCGTCGGAAGTGTTAGGATCGGGCGCGGCGGTCGCGCCGGCCTCCATCGGCTCTGTCACCGGCAAATCCAGCAATCGGTACGGTCCAAAATTGAAAGGGGACCCTAGCACAATGACGCCCACGTCACAGCATGGCGAAACGCCGTCCCCGAGCCCCAAGACCCTGACCACGCAGGACGGCGAGACCCTCGCCTATCACCATGTCCCGGGGCGGGCACCCGGGATCCTGTTCTGCGGCGGTTTCATGTCCGACATGACCGGCACCAAGGCCCTGGCCCTGGAGGCGCTGGCGCGGGACCGGGGGCAGGCTTTCACCCGGTTCGACTATCGCGGCCACGGGCAGTCCTCCGGCGCGTTCCGGGACGGCACCATCGGCAAATGGAAATCCGACGCCCTGGCGGTGTTCGACGCGGTCACCGAGGGCCCGGTCGTGGTGGTGGGATCCTCCATGGGCGGCTGGATCGCCCTGCTGCTGGCGCTGGCGCGGCCGGAGCGGGTCGCCGGACTGGTCGGCATCGCCGCGGCACCGGACTTCACCGAGGACCTGATGTGGGCGGAGTTCGACGAGCAGATCCGCCAGACTCTGACCACCGAGCGGGTCTATCTGGAACCGTCGGAATATTCCGACGAGCCGTACACGATCACCATGGATCTGATCGAGGACGGGCGGAACCATCTGATCATGCGCGGGCCGATCCCGATCCACGCCCCGGTGCGGCTGCTCCACGGCATGCGCGACACCAGCGTGCCGCACCGTCTGTCCGTTCTGCTGGCGGAACGTCTGGAGACCGACGACGTCCAGGTGCATCTGGTCAAGGACGGCGATCACCGGCTGTCGACCGAGCGGGACCTGGCGCTGCTCGCCGGGGCGGTGTCCGAACTGTCGGGCGGCTAGAGCACAGTCACACGATCAGATGTGTGCATCAGATCGTGATTTGCCCTGAACCGGGCCGACGCCAAGGGGCAGGCGGATGATGGCGCAGGTGCCGCCGCCCTCCCCGGCCCGGAATTCCAGCGTGCCGCCCAGCTCGGCGACCGTGCGGCGGGCGATCATCAGGCCGAGGCCGGAGCCGGTATCGCCGTGCGGGCCGACCGTGCTCGAGGCGCGGTCCTGCGGGTCGACCGGCCTCATCTGCTCCGACAGCAGGGCGGCGTCCATGCCGATGCCGGTGTCGGCGACCACGAACATGGCCACATTCTCTAGCGGCTCCCGCCGGGCGATCAGCGAAACCCGGCCGCCGCGGGGTGTGAACTTGATGGCATTCGTCAGCAGATTGTTCAGCACGGTGCCGAGCAGGGCGGTGTTCACCGACAGCTCCGGCAGGCCGGGCTGAACCTCCACCTCCAGAGACAGGCCGCGGGCCTCGGCCATCGGCCGGTACATGGCGGCGATGTCCTCCAGCAGGGTCGCGATCGGCACCGCCGAGGGTTCGACGCGCGCCAGCGGCGCCTGGACGAGCTTGTCGCACAGGCCGATCATTTTTGATGTCGCGTCATGGGCGAGGGCCGCGTATTCCTGGTATCGGGCATTGCCGAGCGGGCCGAAGCGTTCGTCCTTCATGATCTCCATGATCGCCGACAGCGCGTTCAGCGGGTTGCGGAGTTCATGGGCGATCTCCCGCAGCTGGGCGGCGGCATCGGGCGAGAGCCGGTGCGCGACGTCCGCGGTATCGCGGATCTTATTTGGACGTTCTTCTGACATCATGTTTCAAGTTTCCCTCGGATCCTCTTACCAACCGGTAAACAAGGCGGCCCTGATCTTGGCGATACTGGGGCTGGTTTTCGGTTTTGCCGGGATTTCAGGCCGGACGGCCAGTGCCCAGACGGCCAGCGCCCAAACAGACGGCGACCCGCAGTCGGCGATGTATGACGGCTGTCTGAACCAGGCCCGCAGCGAGCCCGAGGCGGCCTACGAGGCCGCGTTGGCCTGGCACAAGGCCGGCGGCGGTCTGCCGGCGCGGCATTGCGCGGCGGTCGCCCTGCTCGGCCTGGATGCCTATGAGGAGGCGGCCACGCGGCTGGAGAAGCTGGCCGGCGAAGTGCCGGACTCCCGGATCGATCTGCGGCTCGGCCTCATCGCCCAGGCGGCCCAGGGCTGGATGATGTCGGGCCGGGCCGAACGGGCCGCCCAACTGCTGTCGCTGGTGATCAACGTCCGGCCGAACGACCCGCAGCTGCGGGCCGACCGGGCGATCGCCTGGATGTCCCTGGGCGATCACTGGGCCGCGATCGACGACCTGGACATCGCCCTGGAGAGCACGCCGAAGGACGTGGAGCTGCTGCTGTACCGGGCCGCGGCCTATCGCTACCTGGCGGTGCCGGATCTGGCGCGCGACGACGTGACCCGCGCCCTGGCGGTCGATCCGAACGCCCCCGGCGCCTGGCTGGAGCGCGGCATCCTCGACCAGATGGCCGGCGACAAGGCGGCGGCGCGCCGCGACTGGATCAAGGTGCTGGAACTGGCGCCGGAGGGGGCCGCGGCCGATGCCGCGCGGGCCCGGCTGGAAGCCCTGGACGTGACGCAGTAGGCGGGGCGCGGTAGCGGCCGGCTCAGGCGGGCTCAGACGACGAGCGCCTGGGCGTCCGCCGCCTCCTCCACCGGATCCTCGATGTCGCCGGCTTCGGCGCCGAGGATCAGCCCGGCGAACTCCGACAGGAAGACCGACCCCTTCACGGTGCGCTGGACCAGCACGCTGCGCCGGTCCTCCTCGTCCACCTTGCGGCGCAGGAAGCCGAGGGTGCACAGCCGGTCGAGCGCCCGGGTGACGGCCGGCTTGGAGATGTTCAGGGCGATCGCCAGGCCGCGCACGGTGTGCGGCGGCGTGGTCAGATAGACTGTCAGCAGCAGGCCCATCTGCCGGGCCGTCAGGTCGGGCCCGTCACGGCGCACGCTCTGCACGGTGGCCGCCCGCCACAGATTCAGGACGCGGTGCTGCTGATCGGATCGGTGCATCGACGGGCCTTCCCCGGTCGTTCCGGAAGCGGATCGAAGATACATGTCCTTGGCGGCAAAGGGAAGAGCGATCGTTTCGGTGTCGTCCGAGGGGTCAGCCGCCGAACCGGGCCCTGATCGTGTTGAAGGTCGCCCGGATGCCCTGGGCCTCGCCGCCCTGGGGTCGACCCGGCCGGTCGCCCAGGTTCCAGGCGATCAGGTCGACATGCATCCAGGGCGTTGTTTTGGAAACGAAATGCTCCAGGAAAAGTGCGGCGGTGATGGCGCCGCCATAGGGGCCGGAGCCGGTGTTCGACAGGTCGGCGATCTTGGTCTTCAGCATCGCCTTATAGGGCTGGTGCAGCGGCAGCCGCCACAGCGGATCCTCCTCGGCGAGACCGCTGGCGAGGATGTCGTTCGCCAGCGAATCGTCGTTGCAGAACATCGCCGGCAGGTCGGGTCCTAGCGCCACGCGGGCGGCCCCGGTCAGGGTGGCGAAGTCGATCAGCAGGTCGGGCTTCTCGCTGTCGGCCTCGGTCAGCGCGTCGCACAGCACCAGCCGGCCCTCGGCATCGGTGTTGCCGACCTCGACCGTGGTGCCCTTGCGGGTGCGGCAGATGTCCATCGGCAGGAAGGCGTTGCCGGAGACCATGTTCATCACCGCCGGGACCAGCACCCGCAGGCGCACCGGCAGGTTGGCGGCCATGATCATGCGGGCCAGCGCCAGCACCTGGGCCGAGCCGCCCATGTCCTTCTTCATGGTCAGCATGCCGTTCGACGGCTTCAGGTCGTAGCCGCCGGTGTCGAAGCACACCCCCTTGCCGACCAGGGTCACCTTGGGATGCTTGGCGTCGCCCCAGGTGAGGTCGATCAGCCGCGGCGCGTCCTCGGCGCCCCGCCCCACCATGTGGATGGTCGGGTAGTTCTTCTTCAGCAGCTGGTCGCCGACGGTGACGGCGATCTTCGCCTTGAACTCCTTGGCCAGCGCCTTGGCGGTCTCGGCCAGCTCGGTCGGCCGCAGGTCGGAGCCGGGGGTGTTGATCAGGTCGCGGGCCAGGCCGGTCGCGGCGGCGATGTTCTCCACATGGTCGCGGTCGGCACCCTTGGGCCAGACCAGCTCGGCCTCGATCTCGGGCATCTCGGTGTAGCGGGTGAAGCGGTAGGTCGCCAGCGCCCAGCCGGTGGCGGCCCGGGTCGCGTCCTCGCCCGACAGGTCGGCGTCGATCGCGTAGCGGCCGGCCGGCAGCGATCCGGGCAGGCCGGCGAACTCCCACACGCCGATGCGTCCGGCATCCTCGACCCCGACCAGCACCCGGGCGATGTCGCCCGCCTTGCCCGGCACCACGCAGGTCTCGCCCGGCTTGGCCTTGTAGCCGGTGGCGGCGATCCAGGTCTTGGTCGCGGTATCGGCCTCCACCGCCCAGTCCTTCAGGCCTTCTGCGGTGACCGGGGTGACCGGAACGGTTCCGGCGGTGGCGCGGGCGACGAGGTTGAAGGCCACGGCGAAAGCTCCTGACTGGGGGCGGGAGAATGAATGAACAGTGACAGTCTCGTCCTTTCGGTATACTCGCTGCGGCTTAACAGGCACAAGCAAGCACCCCACATAGGGGCATGCGCAACTGAACGGCGAGACGTTATGGCAGATACGGCCGACAGTCCCCTGACCCTGATCATCGGCAACAAGAACTACTCGAGCTGGTCTCTGCGGGCCTGGCTGATCCTTCGCCAGGCGGGACTGAAGGCCGACGAGGTCCTGGTCGCGCTGAACGAGCCCGGGTACAAGACCGAGCTGCTCAAGCACTCCCCGTCCGGCCGCGTGCCCTGCCTGGTGCACGGCGACCTGAGCATCTGGGACAGTCTGGCGATCGGCGAGTACGCCGCCGAACTGGCGCCCGACGCGGGGCTCTGGCCGGCCGATCGCGCCGCCCGCGCCCTGGCCCGCTCGGTCTCCGCGGAGATGCACAGCGGCTTCTCCGCCCTGCGCACCCACATGCCGATGAACATCCGCTCCTCGTTCCCCAAGGAAGGCCGCAAGCCCGGGGTGCAGGAGGATATCGACCGGGTGAAGGCGATCTGGCGCCTGTGCCTGTCGCGGCATGGCGGCGACGGTCCGTTCCTGTTCGGCCATTTCACCATCGCCGACGCCATGTATGCGCCGGTGGTCAGCCGGTTCCGCACCTTCGCCGTCGAGCTGGGCGAGCAGGAGAAGGCCTATGCCGACGCGGTGTGGTCGATGGAGGCCATGCAGGACTGGGTCGAGGCGGCCGAGGACGAGCCGATGGTGATCGACGACGCCGAGTTCTGAACGACGTTGCGAGTGCAGACCCGAGGCGCCGTGCCGCAGCCGGCGCGGGAGGTCAGTCGATCTCGTTCACGCAGTGCACCGGCCGGTCGAAATAGGTCGAGTCGGAGCAGCGCTTACCCATGACCTTGTTGAGGTGGTAGAAGCCGTTGCGCCCGGTCGCGAGCTGCGGGCCGACGGCGAGCGCGCCACCGCCCCAGACATAGGGATTGCAGGCGCCCAGCAGGCCAAGCAGCAGGGCGGCGACGGAGAGTCGGGCGAGGGTGGTCTGGAACATCGCTAACCTCCGAACTTCTGTCGGGGGGCCGGTCGGCCGGTGATCGCCGTTTTGGCGACCGTCCGATACTGCATAAAATCCCAGATTTTTCCAGCGCAAAAGCGCTTACTGCAAACCGTTCGCAAAACCGGCTTGCACCGATGGGTCTTTGCCCCGACGGTATGGAACCCTATCTTCGCGGCATACCCAACCGGAGCAAGTTCACATGTCCGTCGCCGAAACCCTTGCGACCGCCGCCTCCCCCGACACGCTCGACCTGCTGCTGACGCGCCGCTCGGTCGTCGCCAAGAACCTGGGCGAGCCGGGACCGGATGCCGAAACCCTGAAGAAGATCATCGCCGCCGGTCTGCGGGTGCCGGATCACGGGAAGATCGGCCCCTGGCGGGTCCAGGTCCTGCTGAAGGAGGGTCAGGCCGCCCTGGGCGACGTGTTCGCCTCGGTCTACCTGGCCGACAATCCCGATGCCGAGGAGCGGCTGGTGGAGATGGAGCGTCAGCGCCCGCAGCGCAGCCCGGTGCTGCTGGCGGTGACGTCGAAGATCGACCCGCACCACCCGAAGATCCCGGAGCTGGAGCAGCGGCTGTCCGGCGGCGCGCTGTGCCAGAACATTCTGGTGGCGGCCCATGCCAGCGGCTTCGCCGCCCAGTGGCTGACCGAGTGGCCGGCCTTCCACGCCTCGGTGAAGGAGGCGCTGGGCCACAGTCCGGAGACCGACATCATCGGCTTCATGTATATCGGCACCCCCACCGAGGCCCCGACCGAGCGCGGCCGGCCGGCCTATGAGGACGTGGTCAGCGAGTGGACCGGGCCGCAGCCGCGGGCCTGATCCGGATCACGAGCCGGCGCCGTCCCGCTCGATGAAGCGGCGCCGGGTCTCGGCGAAGGCCCGCATCCGGGCCTCGACCCTGGCGTTGACCGTGCCCTCCGGATAGCTGCCGTCGGCCCCGCGCGGGCCGGCCGGCACGCCGGTCAGGATCTCGATCCCCTCGGCGATCGTCGACACCGCCCAGATCGCGAACTTGCCGGCCTTCGCCGCGTCGCGCACCTCCTGCTTGAGCATCAGGTGGCGCACGTTGGCGGCCGGGATCATCACCCCCTGCTCGCCGGTCAGCCCGCGGGCGGCGCATATGTCGAAGAAGCCCTCGATCTTCTCGTTGACCCCGCCGATCGCCTGCACGTCGCCCATCTGGTTGACCGAACCGGTCACCGCGATGCCCTGGCGGATCGGCAGCTCGGCCAGGGCCGAGAGCAGGGCGTAGAGCTCGGTGGACGAGGCGCTGTCGCCGTCCACCCCGCCGTATGACTGCTCGAACACCACGCTGGCCTGCAGCGAGGCCGGGAGGTCGGTGGCGTAGGTCGCCGCCAGATAGCCCTGCAGGATCAGCATGCCCTTGGAGTGCAGCGGACCGCCCAGCTCCACCTCGCGCTCGATATCGACCACCTTGCCGTTACCGGGGCGGACCCGGGCGGTGATCCGGGTCGGCCGGCCGAAGGCGTGGGTGCCGATCTGCAGCACGCTGAGGCCGTTGACCTGGCCGACCTCGGCCCCCTCGGTGTCGATCAGCATGGTCTCGGTCAGGATCTGCTCGCGCATCCGCCGCTCGATCCGGTCGGAGCGCCGGCGATAGGCCTCCAGCGCGCCTTCCACGTCGGCCTCCCCGACGATCCTGTGGTCGTGCTCGCGGGCCTGGTAGTCGGACTCGCGCATCAGGTCGGCGATCAGGCCGACCCGGGTGGTCACCCGCTCCCGGTCGGCCACCAGCCGCGAGCAGTGCTCGATCACCCGCTCCACCGCCTGGCGGTCGAAGGGGCGCAGGTTCTCGTTGTTCTGGATCGTGGCGATCAGCCGTGCGTAGAGCGCGTCGTGCTCGGCATCGCGCTCCATGATGTCGTCGAAATCGGCCGCCACCTTGAACAGGTCGGCGAAGTCCGGATCGGCCGCCGCCAGGGCCTGATAGAGCTGCTGGTCGCCGAACAGCACGACCTTGACCGCGAGCGGGATGTCGGCCGGCTGGATCGACACCGCCAGGGTGGTCGTCGCCGCGTCCTGCGGGCTCTCGATCGAGACCCGGGCGTTGTACAGCGCCCGTTTCAGCGCGTCCCAGGCGAAGGGCTGCTGGAGCAGCTTGCGCGCGTCGATCAGCAGGTAGCCGCCATTGGCGCAGTGCAGGGCGCCGGGCCGGATCAGGGTGAAGTCGGTAAGCATCGAGCCCATCTGGGCGCGGTACTCGATGCGGCCGACGAGCCGTCCGAGGGTCGGGTGATCCTCGATGATGACCGGCGCGCCGGCCTCCGGGTCGTGGGTGACGAAGACGTTGACCCGGAACCGGCGCAGCAGGTCGGGGGCGACCGCCGGATCGGGCTGGCCCGGCGCCTGCTTGGCCTCGGCGGGCTGGGCGAACAGGTGGATCTTCTCGATCAGGTCCTCGCGCAGCGCCGCGAGCCAGGTGGCGAGCTCCTCCGTCGGGGTCAGGCCCTCGCGCACCTCCTCGACCTCGTCGTCCACCAGGGAGCGGGCGACGCTGTCGTTCAGGGCGCGGATCGCCTTCTGCCGGTCGCGTTCCAGCAGCGGCGCCTTGTGCAGCGCCTCGCGCAGCAGCTCCTGGACCTCCTTGATGCTTTCCTGCAGCCGCTCGCGCCGGGCCTCGGGCAGGGCGTTGAACTTCTCCTGGGCCATCGGCTTGCCGCCGTCGTCGGGGGCCACGGCGAAGCCCTGCTCGGTGCGCACCAGCACCAGCTCGCGCTCCTTGGCGGCGGCGGCCACGCCCTCCAGCGCCTGTTCGCCCTGCTTGGCGAAATCCTGGTCGATCGCCTCGCGGCGCCCGCGATAGTCCTCGCCCTCCAGGACGGCGGCGACCGAGGCGGTCAGGTCGGAGATCAGCTTCTCGATGCGGCGGTACAGGTCCGGTCCCTCGCCCGGCGGCAGGCGGAGGGCCAGCGGCCGGTGCGGATCCTTGAAGTCGTTGACATAGACCCAGTCGTCGCCGGCCGGAAAGCGCGTCGCCCGCTCGCCGAGATAGCCGCGCACGGCGGCGTGCTTGCCCGACCCCTTGGGGCCGATGACGAACAGGTTGTAGCCGCGCGAGCGCATCCGGGCGGCGAAGCGCACCGCCTCCAGCGCCCGGTCCTGGCCGATCAGGGTATCGACCGGCTCCAGTTCCTTCGTGGTCTTGAAGCCGAGGCCGGACAGGTCGGTGTGACGGTACAGGTCGTCGACGGACAGGGCGGGAATGGGCATGGCGATCCTCTGGGCATAGGCGGGCCTTTGGGCGTAAGCCGGGCCTCTGGGCATGGGCGAGGGCATTCGACACCCCGCAGCGCGCGATGTCGAGGCTCGACGCCCGGGCGGCGGGGCGCTGTAATGGTCTGACCGATCGAAGACGACAATCCATCCATCGGGCCATCCATCCGGCCATCCATCGGGCCATCCACCGGACTACCCGTCCGACCGTCCATCGGGCCCTAACCAAGAAACCAAGCGGGGAAGCGCCATGCCGCACGCCAAGATCAACGGCATCGATCTGTACTACGAGATTTCCGGCAAGGAGGACGGCCCGCCGATCCTGTTCTCCAACTCGCTGGCCTCCACCCTGCACATGTGGGACCCGCAGATGCCGGCGTTCCAGAAGCACTACCGGGTGATCCGCTACGACAGCCGCGGCCATGGCAAGTCAAGCGCGCCCGAGGGCGCCTACAGCATCGAGACGCTGGTGGACGACGCGATCGGCCTGCTCGACCATCTCGGGATCGACAGGACCGATTTCTGCGGCCTGTCCAAGGGCGGCATGGTCGGACAGCGGCTGGCGACCCTGCATCCGCAGCGGGTCGACCGGCTCGTGCTGTGCGACACCGCCTGCTACATGGGCCCGCCGGAAATGTGGGAGGGGCGGATCGGCACCGCGAGCGTCGACGGCATGGGCGGCGTGGTCGACGCGACCATCATGCGCTGGTTCACCGAGCCGTTCCAGAAGCGCGACCCGGCGGCGGTCGACAAGGTACGCGAGATGATCCTGAACACGCCGGTGGCGGGTTTCGTCGGCTGCTGCCGGGCGATCCAGTCGATGGACCAGCGCGAGACCATCCAGGCGATCTCCGCCCCGACCCTGGTCGTGGTCGGCGCCGACGACCCCGGCACCACCCCGGACGCCGCCCGCGAGATCCACAAGCGGATCAAGGGCGCCAAGCTGGAGATCCTCCCCGACGCGGCCCACCTGGCCAATATCGAGCAGCCGAAACTGTTCGACGAAGCGGTGCTCGGGTTTCTGGGGAAGGCGTAGAACCTGGGGGAAGAGCCAGAAACATCCCGTCGTCCTGAAGCAAGTCAGGACCATGCCACGGCCGGCGCCGGTGCGTGGATCCTGAATCGGGTTCAGGATGACGGGCGATGGAGAGTGGGCGCCGGCGCCTACCCCCACGGCCCGCGCTGCGGCGCATCCTGGCCGGCCATGGCCATCAGCCGGGCGATCCGCTCGCGCATCGGCGGGTGGGTGGCGAACAGACCGTCCAGGGCATGGGCGTGCAGCGGGTTGACGATGAACATGTGCGCCGTCGCCGGATTGTTCTCGGCCGCGTGGTTGTCGATCCGCCGCGCCCCGTCCTCCAGCTTCTGCAGCGCCGAGGCGAGCCAGAGCGGCCGGCCGCAGATCTCGGCGCCGATCCGGTCGGCGTCGTATTCCCGCACCCGGCTGATCGCCATCTGCACCAGGGTGGCGGCCAGCGGCGCCAGGATCGTCATCGCCAGCACGCCGATGATGCCCATCGGGTTGTTGCGGTTGCCGCCCAGGAACGAGCTCCACATCGCCATGTTCGCCAGCATCGAGATCGCGCCGGCGATGGTGGCGGTGATGGTCATGATCAGGGTGTCGCGGTTGCGCACATGGGCCAGCTCGTGCGCCATCACGCCGGCGACCTCCTCGTGGGAGAGGTGGCGCAGCAGCCCGGTGGTGGCGGCGACCGCGGCGTTCTCCGGGTTGCGGCCGGTGGCGAAGGCGTTGGGCTGGTCCTGGTCGATCACATAGACCTTGGGCATCGGCAGGTCGGCGCGCTGGGCGAGCTGGCCGACCATGTCGTGGAACCAGGGCAGCTCGCTGCGGGAAATCTGCCGCGCGCCGTGCATCCGCAGCACCATCTTGTCGGAATTCCAGTAGGCGAACAGGTTCATGCCGCCGGCCAGCAGCAGGGCGATCGCCATGCCGCCGCTGCCGCCGAGCAGATAGCCCACGCCCATGAACAGCGCCGTCAGCGCGGCGATCATCAGGCTGACCCGAACCATGGGGCTGCTCTCCTGTGCCGATGCCCGTGAAACCCGCCTGCATGTGTGGGGACGTCGCCGGCCCGTCAAGATCTGGCGAAACCCGGTCCGACGGCCTATATCCGATTATTATGAACGAGCCGAAGCAGCCCCAGTCCGGTCCCGAGTTCCGGCAGGTCTCCGTCCCGCAGACCAAGGAGGCGCCGACCGACGCCGCCCGCGCCAGGCGCATCCCGGCCCCCGGCCAGGACGTCGCGGTGCCGGCCCGGCTCGACCCCCGCGCCGCCGCCAAGGACCTGCCGCCCGAGCGCGGCGGCTACAACGGCCCGGAACCCACGCGCTTCGGCGACTGGGAACACAAGGGCCGCACCACGGATTTCTGAGCAGGCTTCTTGCGGCTGGGCTTTTTGAGCGACATTAAGTTAATCTTTGGGGGTTGGAAGAAGACCGACAGCGATTAGCCTTATTATTTCTCCGGATCGATCTCGGACTATATAGGCTTTAAAGTACACGAGATCATTTTTCATGCCGTCAATTAGTTCTTGCTTCAAATCAGGAAGGCGATCATAGGGAACAGTGAATCCGATAGTTTTAGCACCATTTTCTATGCGAATCTTTCCCCAACCATTGTCTTTATTGAACTGTGTGATGTCTCCCAGTATAGGTGTTATTTCATCATCCACTGCTGCCGTTTCAATTTGCTCTGCAAGATATTTATCAAAATACATGATTGAAGTGCTAATTTTATCGTCGGATGATAATATTTCCAGTGTTTCAGCGCTTGTTCTAAATGCAGTAGACATTTCTCTAAGCAAAGGGGCGCCCATGGCAACAAGCCTATTTTCATCTATTTCCCCAAATTTTTTTATCAAATCAATTTTTTTGGATATAATTTCTCTTCTGTTAATCTCTGATATTCTGCGCTTCAAAATATCGTGAATATCTTTCCCAATATATTTTAAATTGCTATCATTCTCTTGCACAAGCTCTATTAGTTTGTCAAGAAGATCTGATGGCGAATGCTCGGATGCGTCCTCTCCGGTCAGGATTTCGAGCGTATTGTATAGTTGGGTATCTACTTCATTTCGGGTAACATCATCATCATCGACGCGGCGAATCAAAATATCAGATAAATAAGCAAGTATATCGTCCAACTCTAGATCTGTATAGTTCTTCTTATTTTCTTCATTTTTTTCTGGTTCAATGGGTATATTGAAAGAACCCGCGGTTTGAGCTTTCAGAAGTATGCGAAAGTTAGAGGTTTTTGTGATTTTTTTTGGTATAATCCCGCTTCTTTGAAAATGCGCGATTTTAACCAAGAGCCTTGCAGCAGCATATTGGAAGCGAGAGGCTTCATAAAAATTCAATCTATGGGTGTCTGCTAAGGCGCCTTCGAAATGGAAAGTAAGCGTTCTCGACATCGTAAATGCATCCCTTATCCGATAGACTCTAGCTTTTTCGTATCTTATTAGGCTTGCATTATACTACCGTCTAGCGAAGATGCGGATACGGAAGTGAGTGGCTTTTTTGGAAAACTAGCAGCTAATTTCGATGTATGAAGTGAGCATTGGCGCAATCGGTGCCGCGATGGTTGCAGGATTAATATCCCTGATTGGATTAATCATTGGGAAAGAGCAGAAAGTTTCGGAGTTTCGGCAGTTCTGGATAGACGAACTGAGACAGTGTTTCGTTAACTATCTAGCCAGCTTGAATGCTGTGGCAGATATTATTCGCTTAAAGAATTCTGGAAAAAATTACAATCAGGAGGACGAAGTTGAAAGTTTTCGAAAATTAAACGAAGCCTCTCACGGAATTATTTTTCGAATAAACCTAGACGAAGACATTTATATTTCATTAAAAGAATCGATGAACGAGTTTGACAAAATAATTTCTGACTGGAAAAATATTAATATAGATGAAATAAAAGCATCAGAAGAAAAATTTATATATTTTTCGAATAAATGTTTAAAATATGAATGGAAAAGAGTAAAAAAAGGGGAGCCATTATTTTATTGGTCTGTAAGAATTTCGATTGCCTCCATAATATTGCTGTTTTCTTTTCTTATATTTTCCAATTACAACACATCACAAGAGAAGGTTTTCGATTTGTATAAAGTTATTGATTTTGATTTTGTTAGTGATGGGTAATTTAGGACCATACCCTTCCCCTCTTTGATCGCGGCGCGCCTCGGCGTACCCTCCCGGCAAACAGGATCCACGGGAGGATGAACGGAAATGGCCACCCTCAAGAGCAAGTTCCAGAAGGGCAAGCTACTCACGGCACCCGGCGTGTTCGACGGCGTGTCGGTCCGGCTGGCCGACGCCATGGGCTTCGACGCGCTGTACATGACCGGCTACGGCACGGTCGCCTCGCATCTCGGCCTGCCGGATGCCGGGCTCGCCTCCTACCGCGACATGGTCGAGCGGGTGCGCACCCTGTCTGAGCTGTCCACCGCCCCGCTGATCTGCGACGGCGATACCGGCTATGGCGGGCTGCTGAACGTCGACCACACGGTCAAGGGCTACGAGCGCGCCGGGGCGGCCGCGATCCAGTTGGAAGACCAGGAATTCCCGAAGAAATGCGGCCATACCCCGAACCGCAAGGTCATCCCGATCGACCAGGCGGCGGCCAAGATCAAGGTCGCGGCCGAGGCGCGGGACAGCTCCGACTTTCTCATCATCGCCCGCACCGACGCCCGCACCGCCCACGGGCTGGACGAGGCGCTGCGCCGGGCGGACGCCTTCGCCGAGGCCGGCGCCGACATCCTGTTCGTCGAGGCGCCGGAATCCGTCGAGGAGATGGAGATCATCGGCAAGCGCTTCGACCTGCCGCTGCTGGTCAACGTGGTCGAGGGCGGCAAGACGCCGGTGCTGACCGCCGAGCAGTATGCCGAGATCGGCTATCAGCTCGCGATCTATCCGGCGGCCGGCTTCCTGGCGGTGGGCCACGCGCTGAATTCGGTCTACGGCACCCTGAAGCGCACCGGCGCCTCGACCGAACTGGAGGTGCCGA
Organism: Candidatus Endolissoclinum sp.; assembly: GCA_965228445.1. Classification (GTDB taxonomy): domain Bacteria; phylum Pseudomonadota; class Alphaproteobacteria; order Thalassobaculales; family Thalassobaculaceae; genus Thalassobaculum. Next base: position 3,109,338 of record OZ245813.1, read on the forward strand.
TCGCCGATTTCATGTCCTTCTCCAAGGCCATGGGCTTCGGCGACGTCTGGCAGTTCGAGCGTGACCACGCCGATCTGGAAGCGCCCAGCCAGGCCGCCGAGTAGGAGGACCGGGCCATGCGCGCGACCGTCCTGCACGGCATCGAGGACCTGCGGGTCGAGCCGCGGGACGAGCGCCCGCTGGCCGACGGCGAGGTCCGGGTCCGGGTCGAGGCCGGGGGCATCTGCGGCTCCGACCTGCATTACTTCCACCACGCGCGGATGGGCGACTTCCCGGTGCGCGAGCCCTTCGTACTCGGCCACGAGGCGGCCGGGCGGATCGCCGAGCTCGGACCCGGCGTGGAGGGGCTGGCGGTCGGCGATCCGGTGGCGATCAACCCGAGCCACCCCTGCGGCACCTGTTCGTTCTGCCGGACGGGGCGGGAGAACCTCTGCGCCGACATGGTGTTCTTGGGATCCTCGCGCCGGTTCCCCCATGCCCAGGGCCTGTTCACCGAGACCTATGCCACCCACGCGCGGCAATGCGTACCGGTGCCGGCGGGAACCGATCCGGGCGTCGCCGCGCTCGCCGAGCCGCTGTCGGTCTGCCTGCACGCCGCCGGCCATGCCGGACCGATGCTCGGCCGCCGGGTGCTGGTGACCGGCGCCGGACCGATCGGCGCGCTGTGTCTGATCCTGGCGCGGCTGGGCGGGGCGGTGGAGACGGTGATCACCGACGTGACCGACGAACCGCTCAAGGTCGCCGAGGCGCTGGGAGCCGACCGGGCGGTGAACGTTGCGGCGACGCCGGACGGGCTGGCCGACCCGGCGCAGCCGCGCGGCCGGTTCGACGTGGCATTCGAATGTTCCGGCAATCCGCGCGCGCTGCAGTCCTGCCTCGACGCGCTGGCGCCGGGCGGGGTGCTGGTGCAGGTCGGCACCTATGCCGATCCGGCGGTGACGATCCGGGCCGATCAGGTGATGGTCAAGGAACTGACCCTGAAGAGCTCGTTCCGCTTCGCCCGGGAATTTCCGACGGCCGTGGCGCTGCTGGGCGCGGGGCGGATCGACACCGGCCCGCTGCTCAGCCACAACTTCCCCATCGAGGACGCCATGACCGCGTTCCGAACGGCGGCCGACCGGAAGCAGGCGATGAAGGTGCAGATCCGGTTCTGACGGCGCCCCCTCCTCGTGTCACTCCCGGTCATCCTGGACTCGTTTCAGGATCTGCGGTGCACCGGCGGTCGGGGCTTGATCCTGATTTGCATCAGGATGACGGGGAGTTGGACGCGGATGCGCCCGACCCCCGCTGGTCATCCTGAACTCGCTTCAGGATCTGCGGTGCACTGGCGGTTCGGGCTTGATCCTGATTTGCATCAGGAGGACGGGGGCATGGGACGATGCCTGCCTTGGCCGCTCGCCCTCGCCGGTTCCCACCTTCCGCCCCTGTCCGTCTTCCCGGCCGTGAGCCGGGATCCAGCAAGGGGCGGCTGGAGCGTTGGTCGATTTCTGACCGGATCCGGTGAGCGGCGCCCTCGATCCCGGCTCAAGGCCGGGAAGACGTTGGGGCAGAATGAGGTTCGGGCCCTGGAAGACGTTGGGCGTGTTTATTCGCCTTCCTCCGTTTCGCCCGATGCCGTCCCCAGCATCAGGATGCGGGCGCGGCCGTAGGTCCGTTCCTCCAGCACCTCGAAGCCGTCCGGAACCTCGGTGCGCTCGCGCCGGTCGGTCTCGATCACCACCACCGTGTCGGCGCCGATCCAGCCGGTCTTCGCCGCCGCCGCCAGCGCCGGCACCCAGGCCTCGCTGCCGTAGGGCGGGTCCATGAAGATCACGCCGCAGGCGACCTGGGCCCGCTCGTGCCAGCGCGCGGCGTCGCCGGAGCGGACCTGCGCCCGGGCCCCGGCCCGCAGCTTCTCCACATTGGCCCGCAGGGCGTCCAGCGCGGTCGGATGGTTGTCGACCAGCACCACCCGCTCCGCGCCGCGGGACAGCGCCTCCAGGCCCATCGCCCCGGTGCCGGCGAACAGGTCGAGCACGACCCGGTCGCGCAGGACGGTGCCGAACCGGCCGCTCTCCAGCATGCTGAACACCGCCTCGCGCACCCGCTGGGGCGTCGGGCGGGTGTCCAGACCCTCCGGCGAGAGCAGGTTAGTTCCGCGGTGTTTTCCGGCGATGATCCGCACGGTTCGTGTCCTTGCTGCGTGAAGGGGCAGGCTTTCCTGGCGCGGCCTTGGGGGGCCCGGCCTTGGGGTGCCCGGCCTTGGAGGGGCCGGCCTTCGCCCCACCCGGTTTCGCTCCCGGCTTCGGCCCGGGCGGCTTGGTGCCGGTGCGCTTCGGTTTGGCCTTGGCGCGGCCGGTCTCGTCGCCGGTGTCGAGGCCGAGCTGGCCCTTCAGCACCCGGGTCTTGACCTCTTCCGCTCCGTTCGGCGGGATGTCGCCGAGCTGGAACGGCCCGTAGGAGATCCGCAGCAACCGGCTGACGCTCAGCCCAAGATGCTCCATCACCCGCCGGACCTCGCGGTTCTTGCCTTCCTTGATGCCGACGGTCAGCCAGGAATTGGTGCGCGACGCCTTGTCGATGGTCACGTCGATCGAGCCGTAGGCGACCCCGTCGATCGTCACGCCGCGCTTCAGCCCGGCCAGCGCCTTCTCGTCGAGCGGGCCGAACACCCGAACCCGGTAGCGCCGGGTCCAGCCGGTGGACGGCAGTTCCAGATAGCGGGCCAGCGCACCGTCATTGGTCAGCAGCAGCAGGCCTTCGCTGTCCAGGTCGAGGCGACCGACGGTGATCACCCGCGGCATGTCCGGCGGCAGGGCGTCGAACACGGTCTTGCGGCCTTCGGGATCGCGGGCGGTGGTCACCGTGCCCCGGTCCTTGTGATAGCGCCACAGGCGCGGCGGCTCGATCTTCGGCAGCGGCTTGCCGTCGACCACGATCTCGCTGTCGTCGGTGACGGTGACGGCCGGGCTGTCCAGCAGCGTGCCGTCGACCGCGACCCGGCCGTCGGCGATCCAGCGCTCGGCGTCGCGGCGCGAGCACAGGCCGGCCCGGGCCAGGCGCTTGGCGATCCGTTCCGAGCCCCGCGACTCCTCGAACAGCGCCTCCAGCTCGGCGATCGGGCGCGGTGCGGCCTTGCCGGGCCGGGCGGACGGCTTGTCGGAGGACTGGTCGGCGGGCTTGCGGGGTGCGTTCATCCTCCTGCGTGTACCGCGCGCGGCTCCGGACCGCAACGGCGCAGCAATGGACAGTCGGCAATGCAGCGCCTATCCAGACAGGATGAACCCGCCCACGACACCGATGGCCATCGCCCTGGAGCAGGCCCGCCGCGCCGCCGCGGCCGGCGAGGTGCCGGTGGGGGCGGTGGTGCTCGATCCGTCGGGCCAGGTCATCGCCCGAGCCCATAACCGGGTGGAGAGCCCGCCCGACCCGGCCGGCCATGCGGAGATCCTGGCCCTGCGCGCGGCGGCCCGGGTCATCGGCTCGCCCCGGCTGGTGGACTGCGATCTGGTGGTGACGCTGGAGCCGTGCGCGATGTGCGCCCAGGCGATCGCCCATGCCCGGATCCGACGGCTGATCTTCGGTGCCTACGATCCCAAGGGCGGCGGGGTGGAGCACGGCCCGCGGATCTTCACCCAACCGACCTGCCACCACCGGCCCGAGGTCGTGGGCGGGGTCGAGGAGACCGCCTCCGCACTGCTGCTGAAGGCGTTCTTCGCCGGCCGGCGCTAAAGGCCTGGAGCAAACTCACGGGTCAGATCGGCCCGATCTGCCCCGATCGTGCTCGAGCGTCCGGCGGGCGATCTCCTCGGTGCTGGCCGACGGCTTTGTCAGGGCGGCGAGGACGGCCTCCAGCGACCGGTCGCGCAGCCCCATGGCATGCACCTGCTCGACGGTCTGGCGCAGGTACTCCGGGTTCGGCCCGGAGAGGCCGTGGGCGCCGGCGACGATGGCAGCCTGCTGCGCCACCGTCAGCGCGCCGGCATAGTCCGCCTCGCGCCGGTCGACGGTATAGGTCACCGCCCGCTGCCGACGCCCGCCGCCGAGATCGACGGTGACCAGGCTGCGGCGGTAGACCGGGTAATGGGCGATCTCGCGCTCGTCGAGATAGGCCAGGGTCTGCGGCACGACCGCTTCCGGCACCCGATAGGCGACGCCGCGGCAGGCGCCGCCCCGGTCCAGCCCCATCACCAGGCCCGGCCGCTCGACCGTCCCGCGATGGTGGCGCGAGACGACGCAGAGCCGGCGGCGGTAGCCGCGCAGCAGGGCCGAGGCCCGCTCCACATGCTCGAAGCCCGGCCGCCACATCAGCGAGCCGTAGCCGAAGACCCACATGTCGCCCGCCGCAATGCTGCCCTCCCCGGCGGTCATGCTGTGCCCATCCACATCTCTTCCCCGTCGCGGTCTCGATCCGTATTCTGCCCATCCAAGCATCTGGACCCTGGTCATGACCATCGCAAGCGATCCCGTCGATCCCCAGTCTCCGAGCCCGCCGCCGCCGAGGCGAAGCCGGCGGCGGTTCTGGGCGATGATCGTCTTCGCGGCGCTGGCCTTCGCCGCCATCGCCTGGAGCATCGGCTGGGTGCTGCTGTCGATCCAGCTCCGGGCGTCGATCGACGGCTGGATGGAGTATCGCCGCTCGGTCGGCGACCGGCTGACCCATGGCGACCGGGTGCTCGACGGCTTTCCGCTGCAGATCCGCTTCACCTATGTCGACGTGACCTGGGGGCGGACCGACGGCCAGCGCAATCTGATGACGACGACGGATACCCTGGTGATCTCGGCCCGGCCGTGGGAGCCGTTCACCCTGCATCTGGACAGTCCCGGTCCGGTCACCGGCTCCTGGCAGGCACCGTCGCTGACCGTCGGCCTGACCGCGGCCGATGCCGCCGGCGCGATCCGGTTCTCGCCGGGCGAGCTCGACCATCTGGCCCTCGACCTGCGCCATGCGGTCGCCATCGACCGCCAGCGCCAGGTGATCGCCCGGGCGGACCGGGTGGTGGTCGAGGCCGACCCGACCCCGACGGACGACGGCGGCGACATTCCGGCGACCCTGCAGTTCTTCGTGTCGGCGGATGCGCTGGAGCCGACCGACATGCTGACCCCGAACCTGCCCTTCGAGGGGCCGGCGGACGGCCGCATTCGGGCGAGCGTGCGCGGGCCGCTGCCGATTTCCCTCGATCCGCCGGCGCTCGCCCTGTGGCGCGATGCGGGCGGCGTGATCGATGTGGAGCATCTCGGCCTGAACTGGCGGCCGCTGGACCTGACCGCCGACGGCACGATCACCCTGGACGGCCTGATGCGGCCGGAAGGGGCGGCCTCGGCGGAGATGCGGGGACTTCCGGCGATGATCGACCGGGCGGTGGATCGCGGGCTGCTGGCCGAGGATGTGGCGGCCCTGCTGCGGCTGGCGACCGCGGCCTTCTCGCGCACCGGAAGCGACGGCGGCTCCCCCTCGGTGCAGGCGCCTCTGACCCTGCAGGACGGCCGTCTGGCCATCGGGCCGTTCAATATCCTGAAGGTGCCGTCGCTGGTCCGCTGACGGCGCCGCGCCTGTTAAAGACAGACACGATCAGATGACTCAATCCGATCGTGATTGGCTCTAGCCGAGCTTGCTCGTCGCCATGCCGCTGACCGCCTGCTTGGCTTCCTTCTTCAGCCGGGCGATGGCGTCCATCACGGTGTCGATCGGCACCTCGTCGCGCCCGGCCCGCAGGTTCAGCAGGCCGGCGCTGACGGTCAGCAGGCCGTAGCGGTTCAACCTGCCGTCGCGGCCGCGCATCTCCAGGAAGCCGCGCTCCCGGGTTTCGGCGTCGTAGAAGCTCTCCACGTCATGGGCGAAGCGCTTGATCAGCGCGGCCACCTGTTCCGCCACATGGTCGGAATCCTCGCAGCGGAAGCCGGCGAAGAAGTCGTCGCCGCCGATGTGCCCGATGAAGGCATCCTGGTCGGCGGCGTGCTTCTGCAGCAGCTCGGCGAAGAGCTGGATCGCGCGGTCGCCGTTGCGGAAGCCGTAGGTGTCGTTGAACGGCTTGAAGCTGTCGAAGTCGAAATAGGCCAGGACGATGCCGGTCTCCAGGTCCTCCAGCGCGTCGCTCACCCAATCGCCGATCGACAGGTTGCCGGGCAGCCGCGTCAGCGGGTTCTGGTCGCGGGCGGCCGCCACGGTCTTCTCGTGCAGCACCTTGAGCAGAGCGGTCGAGCTCATGAAGCCGGCATAGCGTCCGCGCTCGACCATCAGGATGCCCGGCGCGTCGGAGCGGTGGGCGAAGATCTCCAGGATCTTCTCGATCGGCATGTCGACACTGGCGGTCGGGCAGGAGCGCACCAGATCCCGCAGCGACCGGCCATAGGCCTTGTTGGCGATCAGGTCGCGGCCGAACGGGGAATAGGCATAGGCCTTCAGGTCGGCGTCGCCGACGACCCCCACCGGCACCCCGGCCTGGTCGACCACCGGGATCACGCTGAGGTCGCGGTGCTGGCGGAACATGTCGAAGACCTCGACCATCGGCAGGTCGATCGACATGGTCGGAAGCATCTCCAGGTGCCCCTGCAGGCGCGACTTGTCGGTGGAGCGGTTGCGCCGTTCGCGGGCGTTGATGCCGGCGACGATCGGATAGAGCGACAGGATGTGGTCCAGGTCCGTCGTCGGCTTCTGGATCAGATAGCCCTGGACGTAGTCGAAGCCGAGATCCTTGCAGGTCCGGAAGTCCGCCTCGGTCTCCACCCCCTCGGCGACCATGGCGATGCCGAAAACGTGCATGATGTCGACCAGACGGGATAGGAACAGGCGGCGCTTCGGATCGGCGGCCACGCCGTTCACGAAGTAGCGGTCGATCTTCACGAAATTCGGCTGCAGCTCGTGCAGCAGGCGCAGGCGGGAATAGCCCTGGCCGAAATCGTCCAGCGCCAGCCGCACGCCCGCGCCGGAGATCTGGTGCATGACCGGCAGGGCGTCGTCGCCGGCGACGATGTCCTGGGATTCCGGAAGCTCCAGGCAGAACCGGTCGGCGCTCAGCCCGCTGGCGGCGATCGCCGCGGCCATGCCGTCGATGATCGTGCGTCCCCCCGATGCCAGCAGCCGGGCGTCGACGTTCAGGAACAGGATGGCGGTCCGGCTCGGCAGTTTGACGAAGGCGTCGACCGCCTTGCGCTGCAGCCGCCGCTCGACCTCCTCCAGCACCCCGCATCGGTAGGCGGTGTCGAAGAAGTCGGCGATCGAGGCATATCCGGCCTGATCGACCCCGCGCAGCAGCGCCTCGTAGCCGAAGGCGATGCCGGTATCGATGTTGACGATCGGCTGGAACGCGTACACAAGCGTGTTGTCGACGGCCTCAAGCAGACGCGCGCCATCGTCAGGGGCGTGATGGTTCGGCGCGGACGCGTCCGTCGTCCCATCGAGAAGGTGTGCGTCAGCTCGATGCATCTGTCTCTCGTCCGCGAAGCTTGACGGGCTGGCGACATGAGACACAGAAATCCCTAACTAAACCTTAACGGCCGGTGGGGCTTTTAGCGGTAATTTACGGAAAAGTTGCATCAGGCGATGGCAGAAGACGTTACCCGGATACACGTAATCTTCGATTTGGCGCGCGAACGGCTGACCGCCCGCAAATTCCTGCACGAGATGGCGGAGCAGAACTGGCCGGTCCAAGTAACCGGCGCATCAAAACGTGAAGATTTAGATCCTCGCCATAAGGAGGTGGTGGTGACCGAACGGATGCGGGCCGCGTCCGTCGCGCTGGTGCTGGTCACGCCGATGTCCGGGGTGAGCCGGAATGTGAACGAGGAGGTCAAATTCGCCAAACGCGCGAACCTGAATCTCGTCGGCGTTCTGGTCGCCGGCTCGACCGCCCATACCAACCTGCCGGAGGGGCTGCATCGCTCCCGGGTGGTCGGCTGGGACTGGGGGGCGCTGAAGAAGGAACTGATGCCGAAGCACGACCTCTGATCCCGCAGGAACGGGGCGCGGGCTCACGAGCCCATGGGGCCGGCCGATCGCGTTCCGCTCGGGGCCGGAAGCCGCCGGGCGGCGATCAGTACCAGGCCGGCGCACAGCGCCAGACCGACGAACAGCGCGGCGAAGCCGATCCCGGCGCCGTGCAGCACGGCCAGCAGGGGAGCCGCGGCCGATCCCACGCCCAGGGACAGGGTATACTCCACCGAGATCGCCCGGGACCGGATGCCGGGCGCGAGGTAGCGGCCCAGCAGCCAGGTCGTGATCGGAATCTCCGCGAACAGGCAGGTCACCGCCACCAGCGCCAGGGGCAGCGTTACCCATCCGGCGGCCTGGGACAGGGCTAGGAACAGCCCGACCTGGGCGGCCAGCAGGACGCTGAGCACCGGGCGGGCGCCGATCCGGTCGAGCAGTTCCCCGACCGGCAGCTGGGCGACCGCGGCCACGGCGAACACCAGACCGGTGGAGAGGCCGATCCAGGCGAGGCCGGTTCCGTTCCGGACCAGCCGCTCGTCCAGGAATTTCGGCAGGCCGATCGTGACCATGTTGAAGATCAGCCCGCCGAGCAGGGCCGAGACGCAGACCACCGCAAAGACGGTCTTCTGATGCGGGGCGCGCGCTCCGGCCGGGACCGCGGCGGAGGGCGTCCGTGCCCCGCGCCGCCGTCCGACGTTCAGGCCGCAGCGGGCCAGCATCAGGCCGCCGACCCCCAGCGCGGCAACGCCGGGGACCGCGAAGGCCACCTGCCAGCCCCACAGCTGGGCCAGCACCCCGGTCGCGGCCGCGGCGCCGGCGAGGCCGAGATTCCCGAACACGCCGTTGACCGCCAGGGCCCGGCCGGTACGGTCGCCATGCTCGGTGAGCAGCGCGAGGCCGACCGGATGGTAGAGCGCGGCGAACAGGCCCAGCGCCGCGAGGCCCGAAGCCAGGGACATCGGCCCGCCCGATGCCGCGACCGCCAGACAGGATCCGCCGATGCCCAGGAAGAACACGACGATCAGCCCCAGCCGGTCGAGCCGGTCGCCCAGCCAGCCGGCCGGCAGGGTGCCGAGCGCGAAGGCGACATAGACCGGCGAGCCGAGCAGCAGCACGTCCGCGAAGCTCATGCCCCAGGCCGGGGCGATCGCCAGCGCCGCCGTCGGAAAGATCAGCAGCGCGTAGTGGGTCAGGAAATGGGCGGCATTGACGAAGAGGTGCAGCTCGGTACGGGACATGGCGATGCTCGGCGGTGACGACCGTTGCATCCTGCCCGGCCGATCGCATACCGTCTGTCGACAGAATGCCCGAAACTAATCCTCAGATGCCCGATCCGGCCCACCCCGACGGGGTGGGATTCGCGCTCACCTATCCGTCGGGGACCGCGATCGAGCGACACGCCCACCCGGCCCATCAGCTCATCCACGCGATCTCCGGCGCCATGCGGGTGGTCGCCCGCGGCGGGATCTGGATCCTCCCGCTCGGCCGGGCGCTCTGGATACCGGCAGGGGTCGAGCATGCGATCCGCTGCGACGGCGAGGTCGGGATGCGCACGGCCTATCTGAGCCCCGCCTGTCCCGGCGCCCATGGCGATATCCGGATGATCGCGGTGTCCCCGCTGCTGCGCGAGGTGCTGGTGCGGCTCGCCGAAGGGAGCGATGCGGCGCTGCGGCCGTCCCTTGTGGACATCCTGCTGCACGAGATCGGCCGGGCCGGACTGCCGCCCCTGCGCCTGCCCGATCCGGTCGACCCGCGCCTCGCCGAACTGGTGGCGCATCTCCATACCGACCCGGCGAGCCCGCTGACGCTAGCGCAATGGGCACGGCGCCTCGGCTTCTCCGAGCGCAGTCTGATCCGCGCGGTTCGGGCGGAGACCGGGATGACGTTCCGCGACCTGCGCCGGCATTCCCGCATCATGGCGGCCGTCGAACGGCTCTGCGAGGGCCGCACCATCACCACCGTCGCCTATGACGTCGGCTTCGAGACGCCGAGCGCCTTCGCCCAGGCCTTCCGCGCGGTCACCGGAAAGACGCCGCGCCAGTTCGTGGCCGAGGCGCGCAAGAGTTCCTGAGCGTCGTCAGGCCGTCAGCGCCCGCCAGGCGATGTCGCGGCGGCAGAACCCGCCCGGCCAGTCGATGCCGTCCACCGCTGCATAGGCCCGCGCCCGCGCCTCGGCCGCGTCCCGGCCGATGGCGGTGACGCCGAGCACCCGGCCGCCGGTGGCCAGCAGGCTGCCGTCCTCGCCGCGCGCGGTGCCGGCGTGGAACACCACCACGTCGTCGCTTTCCACCGCCTCGGTGCCGGCGATGACCGTGTTCTTCTCGTAGGATCCCGGATAGCCGTTGGCGGCCATGACCACGCAGAGTGCGGTCTCGTCGTGCCAGCGCAGGTGGAAATGGCCGATCTGGCCATCCGCGGTGGCGATCAGGGCCGACAGGAAGTCGCCCTTCAGCCGCAGCATCAGCGCCTGGCATTCCGGATCGCCGAAGCGCACGTTGTACTCGATCAGCTTCGGGCCGCTCTCGGTGATCATCAGCCCCGCGAAGAGGACGCCGCGGAAGGTCCGGCCCTCGGCCGCCATGCCGGCGACGGTGGGCTCGATGATCTCGGTCACGATCCGTGCCGCCATGGCGTCGTCGACGACCGGCGCCGGGGAATACGCCCCCATGCCGCCGGTGTTCGGGCCGGTATCGCCGTCGCCGACCCGCTTGTGGTCCTGGGCGCCGGCCAGCGGCAGGATCGCCTCGCCGTCGGTCAGGGCGAAGAAGCTGGCCTCCTCGCCGATCATCCATTCCTCCACGACGATCTCGGCCCCGGCCTCGCCGAAGGCCCGGTCGGCCATGATCGCGTCCACCGCCTCCAGCGCCTGGTCGAGAGTCTCCGCCATGATCACGCCCTTGCCGGCGGCCAGCCCGTCGGCCTTGACCACGATCGGCGCCCCCTGCGCGCGGATATAGGCCTTGGCCGCCCCCGCCTCGGTGAAGCGGCCATAGGCGGCGGTGGGGATGTTGTGACGGGCGCAGAAATCCTTGGTGAAGGCCTTGGAGCCTTCCAGCACGGCCGCCGCGGCGGTCGGGCCGAAGGATTTGATCCCGGCGGCGTCGAGCCTGTCGACCAGCCCGGCGACCAGCGGCGCCTCCGGCCCGACGACGACGAAATCGATGGCGTTGTCGCTACAGAAGGCGACCAGCGCGTCGTGGTCGTCGACGGAGATCGCAACGCACTCGGCCTCGCGGGCGATGCCGGCATTGCCGGGGGCGCAGAACAGCTTCGTCACCAGCGGCGAGGCGGCGATGGCCCAGCACAGGGCGTGCTCGCGCCCGCCGGAGCCCACGACCAGAATGCGCATGTCAGGCTTCTCCAAGTCCGATCCGTCGTCGCGCCGCCGGATCGGCCCCGGCGGCAGGCGCGGACCATACGCCGAGCCGCCGGGCCATGCCACTTCATCGTGACCGCCTCGGAACCGCGAGCAGCATCTCCTGGCGTAGGCGCTGCGACCGGCTGGCAAGGCGCGTGGCGGTCTCCTGCCAGTCCGGCTCGGGCAGCACGTCGAACCCGGCGCCGTCGAGCCAGGCGGCCAGCCAGGGCAGCGACACCGGTTGCGGGTTGCGGTGGCGCGTGGGGTCGAAGGCGGCCTCGTCCTGTGGAGCGCAGGCGTGGAACTCGAACAGGACCGGCGCGTCCAGCCCGGTCAGGGCCTGCAGCGACGGGGCGAGATCGTCGACATGATAGATCAGCCCCAGGGCGCAGACCGCATCGATCCGACCGAGCTCCGGATGCGCGGCCTCCAGGCGGGCGAGGATCGCCGGCAGGTCATGCACCGGGCCGAGCTGGACGGTCACCCGCTCGTGCAGATCGTTCAGCGCGGCGAAGGTCGCCGTGCGCAGCACCATGGTCACGGCGATGTCCAGGGCGACGACCCTGGCGCCCGCCCGGGCCAGGGCGAGCGCGAAGAATCCGTCCGCGCAGCCGGCATCCACGATCACCCGGTCGCGCAGGCTGCCGCCGCAGGGCCGCTCCAGCAGCGGACGCACAAGCTCCCATTCGGCGCGGTGATAGGCGCCGGTGGCGTCGGGCGCGTTGGCCCGGCTCGGCGGCACCGGCTCCGCGAGGCCCGGCACGGCCACCGGATGATAGAAGCCCCGGTCCCCGAGAGCCCGGACCATCAGCCGGTCGAACGCGCTCTTGGCGTGAGGGATCAGCTCGGGAACCACGGGATGCGGCCGCGCATTCTCCACCCAGCGCGGTACGATCGCGGCGACGGCCCGCAGGACCTTCCCCGCCTCCCCGCGGATCAGCGGGTTGGTCGACCGTTCGGCCAGCCAGGCGGTGGCGGACAGGAATTCCGCCGTGCGCGCCAGCTCCGCATGGACCGGCAGGCCGCTCTTCCTGGCAAGGGCGCTGGCGGCCCGGAAGTCGCCGTCCATGACAAGACGGATGATGGAACTGTTCATCTGATCGTCCATTGGTTGTGATGTCCTTGAGAATGATGCGGGAATGAACGCCCGAGGCTGAAATCGTTGCCCGTGACGGCGGCGGCCGATCGGTGTTACGGAGACCCATGGAAGACGCAGCTTCAGATGCCGCCGGAAACCTTCCGGAGTTCTCCGTCGGCGAGATCAGCCAGGCGGTTAAGCGCACCGTTGAATCCAGCTTCGAGCGGGTCCGCGTGCGCGGCGAGGTCTCGCGCCCCATGCGCGCCGGGTCCGGCCACGTCTACCTGACCCTGAAGGACGAGAACGCCGTCCTCGATGCCGTGTGCTGGCGCGGTGCCGCCCAGCGCCTGTCGGTGCAGCCGGAAGACGGGATGGAGGTCATCGCCACCGGCAAGCTGACCACCTATCCGGGCCGCTCGAAATACCAGATGGTCATCGAGCAGATGGAGCTGGCCGGCGAGGGCGCGCTGCTCAAGCTGCTGGAGGACCGGCGCAAGCGGCTGGCGGCGGAAGGGCTGTTCGATGCCGGCCGCAAGCGGCCGATCCCGTTCCTGCCGAGCGTCATCGGCGTCGTCACCTCGCCGACCGGCGCGGTGATCCGCGACATCCTGCACCGGCTCGCCGACCGCTTTCCGGTGCATGTCATCGTCTGGCCGGTGCTGGTGCAGGGCGATGGGGCGAAGGACCAGGTCTCGCGCGCCATCCGAGGCTTCAACAGCCTGCCGGAACAGGGCGGGCCGATGCCGCGCCCCGACCTGCTGATCGTCGCCCGCGGCGGCGGCAGCCTGGAGGATCTCTGGGCCTTCAACGAGGAGGAGGTCGTGCGGGCCGCCGCCGCCTCGGACATCCCGCTGATCTCCGCCGTCGGCCACGAGACCGACACGACCCTGATCGATTTCGCCAGCGACCGCCGGGCGCCGACCCCGACGGCGGCGGCCGAGATGGCGGTGCCGGTGCGGGCCGACCTGATCGCCCGGATCGCCGAGGACACCGCCCGCCTGACCGGCGCCGTCAGCCGTCGCCTGAACGAGGGCCGCACCGTGGTCTCCGGCCTCGCCCGCGGGCTGGGCGACCCCCAGGCGCGGATCGAGCAGGCGCAGCAGCGGCTGGACTACGCCTCCGGCACCGCGCGCAGTCGGGTCACCGCTCTGCTGGACCGGCTGAAATACGCGGTCGACCGGCCGATCCCCTCGCCGGCTGAGATCCTGGCCCGCACGAGGGGCCGGTTCGACACCGTGGCGCGGGGCCTGCGGGTCGGGCCGATCGAGCGCTCCATCGCCGAGGGCGAGCGCGACCTGACCCGCCTGCTGCGCGGCGCCGGCTCGGCCTATGGCCGCCGTCTGAAGAGCGAGGAGGACCGGCTCACCGCGCTCGGCAAGCTGCTGGACGCCAATTCCTTCGAGCGGGTGCTGGAGCGCGGCTTCGCGCTGGTGCGCGACGAGAGCGGCGCGCCGGTGAAATCCGCCGCCGAGACCAGCGCCGGACAGACGGTCTCCCTGCGGTTCCGCGACGGCGAGACCTCGGCCGTCATCGGCACCGCGCCCGGCCCCGCCGACGGCGGAGGCGGCAGGCCGAAGGCCAAGGCCAAACCCGCCCCGGCCGCCTCGCCCGAGCCCCCCACGCCAACCCAGGAAAGCCTGTTCTGATGCGCCGGCTGTTCGCGATCGCCTTCTTCGTCCTGCTGTCGATGGCGGCGCGGGCCGAGACCACGTTCAACGGCGCCTTCACCCAGGGCGGTGTGGTGTTCGGCCAGACCGAGCCCGGGACCCGGCTGGTGCTCGACGGCCTGCCGGTTCGGGTGGATCGGGACGGCGTCTTCGTCTTCGGCTTCCACCGCGACGCGCCGGCGACCTCCACCCTGGTGATCACCGCACCGGACGGCACCGTGGAGAGCCGCACCCTCGACGTGAAGCCGCGCGAGTTCCAGATCCAACGGATCGACGGCCTGCCCGACAACATGGTCACCCCGCCCCAGGAGGTGCTGGACCGCATCCGCCGCGACCAGGAGGAGGTCAGGGCGGCGCGGGCCACGGATCGGACCGAGACCGATTTCCGCTCCGGCTTCATCTGGCCGGCCACGGGGCGGATCTCGGGCGTGTACGGCAGCCAGCGGATCCTGAACGGCCAGCCGCGCCAGCCGCATTACGGCATCGACATCGCCGCCCCCAAGGGCACGCCGGTGGTGGCGCCGGCCGACGGGCTGGTCACCCTGGCGGCGACCGACCACTACTATACCGGCGGCACCCTGATCCTCGACCACGGCCACGGCCTGTCCAGCACCTTCATCCACCTCGACAGCGTGGCTGCGAAGCTCGGCGAGCACATCCGCCAGGGCACGGTGATCGGCACGGTGGGTGCGACCGGCCGGGCGACCGGCCCGCATCTGGACTGGCGGATCAACTGGTACGACCGCCGCCTCGATCCGGCCTTCGTCGTGCCGCCCATGCCGGGCCAGTAACCTACTTCGCCACCCTGTCCAGCAGGGCGCTGACCGCCGCCGGGTCGCGCCAGGACAGCGACACGGGCACCACCGTCACCATCGCTCGCGCTTCCGGCGGCAGGCGGACCGCGTCCTTCGTGGTGGTGACCGGCGTGGCGTCTTCGGCGACCGCGCGCTCGACCAGTTCCATCACCTCCAGCGGGCGATAGGGGTGATGGTCGTCGAAGGCGGTGAAGCCGATCACCTCGGCGCCGATATCCGCCAGGGTCGCGCGGAATTTGTCGGGTCGGCCGATCCCGGCGAAGCCGAGCACCCGGCGGTCGCGCAGGGCGAGCGCGGCGGGGGCCGGCTCCAGGACGGCGCGCAGGACCGGCCGCCGGTCGCCGACCCGCGCGGCGATGCCCGTCGCGTCCTCGCCGATCAGCACGATGGCGGCGGATTTCTCCAGGGCCGCGTCCCACGGCTCGCGCAGGGGACCGGCCGGCATCACGCGCCCGTTGCCGATCCCGGCCCCGCCATCGACCACCAGGAGCGAGAGCGTCGGCCGCAGCGACGGATTCTGCAATCCGTCATCCATGACGATCACGTCCACGCCGATCTCTTCCAGCAGCCGGGCGCCGGCCGCCCGGTCGCGGGCGATCACCGTGGGTGCCGCCGCGGCCAGCAGCAGTGGCTCGTCGCCAACCTCCGCGCTCGTGTGCCTGTCCGGATCGACCCGGACCGGCCCCTCGAGCGTACCGCCGTGACCACGGGACAGCAGGCCGATCCGTCGGCCGCGCGCGGTCAGTTCGCCGGCCACGGCGAGGACCGTCGGCGTCTTGCCGGCACCACCCGCCGTGGCGTTGCCGACACAGATCAGCGGCACACCCGGCCGGTACGCTCGCGTGGTGACCTTGCGAAGGCCCGCGCCGAGGCGCCAGAGCCAACTCGCGGGGGTCAGCGCCGCCGCCGGCCAGCCGCCGGTGGCCCAGAAGCCGGGGGGCCTCATCCGGCCGCTCCCGGCAGCAGCGGCGCTAGGGCCTCCAGAATACGGTCTAGCCCGGCCCGCCCCTCTTCGGCGACCGCGCGGGCCCGGGCGGCCATCTCCGCCGTGGCCTCCGGGTCGTCGAGCAGGGCGCCGACCGCCTGCGCCAGGCCGGCCGCGTCCTGGATCTCGCGCGCGCCGTCGGCGGCGAGCAGGGCGTCGGCCGCGTCCCGGTTGTTGGGGATGAGCGGGCCGAACACCAGGGCGGTGCCGCAATGGGCCGGCTCGATCGGGTTGTGGCCGCCGACCGGCACCAGCGAGCCGGCGAGGAAGGTCACCGCAATGGCGCTGTAGAAGCCGGCGATCTCGCCCATCGTGTCGGCCAGATAGACGGAGGTCCGCGACGTGACCGGTTCGCCGGCGGAGCGGCGTGCCAGGGTCAGCCCCCGGCCCCTGGCCAGGGCGGCGATCTCGTCCGCCCGCCGGGTGTGGCGCGGCACGATCACCGTCAGCAGGTCCGGGCGCGTCTCCACCAGCCGGGCATGGGCGTCGAGCACGACCGCATCCTCGCCCGGATGGGTGCTGGCGGCGAGCCAGGCCGGACGTCCGGCGATACAGGCGCGGAGGTCCGCGGTCAGCGCGCCGTCCACGTCCGGCGGGTCGCCGGCGGCCTTCAGGTTGCCGGCATAGCGCACGTCGGTACAGCCGAGCGCGGCGAAGCGCCGGGCCTGATCCTCGCTGGCCGCCAGCACGAGGTCGAAGGCGTCGAACAGCGGCCGGGCGAGCGCGCCGAGGCGCCGCCAGCGCTGGAACGCACCGACCGACAGCCGCCCGTCGACGATGGCCAGGGGAACGCCGCGCGCATCCGCCTCGGTCACCAGGCTCGGCCACAGGTCCGATTCCATCCAGATCCCCAGATCCGGGCGCCAGTGATCAAGAAACCGGGCCACCCAGGCCGGCCGGTCGACCGGGACGAACTGGTGGATCACGCCGTCCGGCAGGCGTTTGCCCATCGCCTCGGCCGAGGTGGTGGTGCCGGTGGTCATCAGCAGGGTCAGGTCCGGGCGGGCTTCGCGCAGCGCCCGGATCAGGGTCAGCAGGCCGACCGCCTCGCCAACGCTGGCGGCGTGCAGCCAGACCAGCGGGCCGTCGGGCCGGGGACGGCCGGCGATGCCGCGCCGCTCGTCCAGGCGGGCCGGATCCTCCTTGCCGCGCGCGACCCGCCGGTCAAGATAGGCGTCGATGACCGGACCCAAGGCGGTGGCGAGCCCCTTGTAGAGCGGCAGGATCATGCCGGCTCGACCGGCTTCGGCGGCGCGGGCGGGGTCGGCTCCAGACCCAGATGCCGGTCGGCCGCATCGGTCACCGCCGTCAACTCCCGCTCCACCCGCAGTCGGGCCTCCTCGCGGTCGTCGTCCTTGGTGAGGCGGATCGGCGCGCCGATCATCACCACGCCCCTGGTGAAGGGCAGCGGGAACAGGAAGCGGTCCCAGGATCCGACCTGAATCCGCGGGCGCGAGCTGCAGGTGAAGGGCAGGACCGGCACGCCGGTGCGCCGCGCCGCCTCGATCACCCCGGGCTGGCAGCGCATGCGCGGGCCGCGCGGGCCGTCCGGGGTGATCGCCACCGGATAGCCGTCCTTCAGGGCGCGCAGCATGCCACGCATGGCGTTCATCGGGTTGCGCCGGGTCGAGCCCTCGATCGGCACGGTGATGACGTGGGACAGCGCCTCACCCATCATGCGGCCGTCGCCATGGGAGGAATGCACCATCGCCAGCGGCTTGCCCCGCGGCCAAGTAGCGGCGATCAGCCCGAGCCGGTTGTGCCAGAACACCACCAGGAACGGTTTGCCGCTGGCGATGATGGCCTCCGCCTCCGGATCGACCAGGCGCTCGAGGCGGATCGTCGCCAGCAGCAGGCGGATATAGCCGCGCAGCACCTCGGTCACGAGGGTGCGGCCGATGTCGCTGCGGATGAAGGATTTCAGCATGGGGTCACGCCGGCGCTCGGTACGATCTGGCCCCAGGGTGGGGCGTGCCGTCGGCTTCTACCACGCGACGGCGCGCTTCGCATGGATAAGGCGGCCGGGAATCCAGGCGCCGGGACCGGGTCAGACCCGCTCGCTCAGCCAGATCGCCAGGCGGGAGCCCGCGGCGATCGCCGCCCGCATCACCGGATAGCCGACCGTGTCCTCGCCGCCGTGCGCGCGGCCGATATGGGCGTGCTCGGCCTCCTCGGCACGGAAGGTCTCGATGGTCCGTTTCAACTCGGCCTCGTCCTCGCCCAGCGCCTCGTGCTGCCGGCGGTAGTGATCGTCGATCACCTCCTCCACGGCGATGGTACAGGCCATGGCCGCCTTCTCGCCCATCAGCGCGGTGCCGGCGCCCAGGGCGAAGCCGGCGACGTTCCACAGCGGATGCAGCAGGGTCGGCCGCGCCCGGCGCTCGACCATCAGCGCCTCGAAGGCGGCGAGGTGCTTCTCCTCCTGCTCCTTCATGTGGCGGATGGTCTTGCCGCTGGGCCGGCGGCCGAGCACGGCGAGCTGTCCCTCGTAGATCCGCTGGGCACCGAATTCGCCGGCATGGTCGACCCGTAGGATGCGGTCGATCAGCGCCCGCTTGGACAGGTCGCCGGGCAGGCGGCCCCTGGATTGCACTCCGGCGGCGGTCTCGGTCATCGCTCAGGCTCCCGGTCGGGCTTTGCTCTGCATCAGCATGGCGCGGATCGCCACGACGGCAACCCCCAGGGCGTAGAGAAGGTTCCATCCGGCCATGGAGATGCCGAACAGCGAGAACGCGACCTCGTCGCAGCGCACGATCGGCGCGCTCAGGATCTGGGCGCGCAGGGCGTTCAGGTCGGTGGCGCCGGAGGTCGAGCCGCAGCCCGAGGTGCCCTCCCACCAGCCCTGCTCGACGCCGACATGGAAGCCGCCGATCCCGCCGGAGACCAGCACCGCGAGGATGGCCAGACCGGTCAGGACCCGCGCGGCCGTCGGGCTGCGATGCAGCACGAACGCGGCGAGGCCGAGCACGGTCGCCGCCAGATAGGGCCAGCGCTGCCAGATGCAGAGCACGCAGGGCTGCAGGTCGAAGCCGTATTGGGCCACCAGGGCGGCGAGCAGCGCCGCCGTCGCGGCGCCGGCGACGAAGAGCGGGATCAGAACAGCCATTTGATCGCCACGAAGCCTCCCAGCAGGAGCACGAAGAACAGGGTCGTGATCAGGCCCAGATGCTTCTCCAGCACCCGGCGGATCGGCGGCCCGAAATACCAGAGCAGGCCCGCCACCGCGAAGAACCGGATGCCCCGGGCGAGGACCGAGGCGATCACGAAGATCAGCAGGTCGAGCCGGGTCACCCCGCTGGCGATGGTGATCACCTTGTACGGGAACGGCGTCACCCCGGCGCCGAACACGACCCAAGCGCCCCAGTCGTTGTACATGTCCGCGAAGGCGTCGAACTTGTCCGCCTTGCCGTAGAGTTCCAGGATCGGCTGGCCGATCGCCTCGAAGAACAGGCTGCCGATGGCGTAGCCCAGCAACCCGCCGACCACCGAGGCGACCGTGGTGATCAGCGCGATCCGCCAGGCCTTCGAGCGGTCGGCCAGGATCATCGGGACCATCATCACGTCCGGCGGGATCGGAAAGACCGAGCTCTCGACGAAGGACACCAGGGCGAGCCAGCGCTCGGCATGCCGGTGGCCTGAGACCCTCAGGGTCCAGTCGTAGAACGGACGGAGCATTCGGGGGCCTCGGCGCGGTGTCGACGGTCAGCGCTGCGATACCAGCCGGCGAGTGGGGCGGCAAGATGGCAGGGGTCGCAGGGGGCTTGGCGCGATCCGATTGACCGGGTGTTCCGCGCTCGGCATAGTGCCGCCCGCCCGGCGCCCCCGTGGCGGAATTGGTAGACGCGACAGACTCAAAATCTGTTTTCCGCAAGGAAGTGTCCGTTCGAGTCGGACCGGGGGCACCAACGGGACTTTCCCTATCGCGCGAACCTCCGCGCACCGACGACGCAGGCAACCACGCCGAGCGTCAAGGCGAGCATGGTCAGGCTCACCGCCTCGCCGAGCAGCGCCGCCGCCAGCGCCAGGCCGAAGAACGGCTGCAGAAGCTGGAGCTGGCCGACCGCCGCGATCCCGCCCAACGCCAGGCCGCGGTACCAGAACACGAACCCGATCAGCATGCTGAACAGCGAGACGTAGGCGAGACCGCTCCAGGCCGCCGCACCCACGCCGGCGAAGCTGGCCGGCAGGGTCGCCCAGGTCAGAACCAGCATCGCCGGCAGCGACAGCACCAGCGCCCAGGAGATGACCTGCCAGCCGCCCAGCGTGCGCGACAGCCGGCCGCCCTCCGCATAACCGAGGCCGCAGACCACGATCGCCGCCAGCATCAGCGGGTCGCCCCAGGTCAGTGACCCGATCCCCTGGGCCAGGGCATAGCCAACCACCAGAGCGGCGCCAAGGATCGAGAACAGCCAGAAGCCGGGCCGCGGCCGCTCGCCGGCCCGCAGGAACCCGAAGGTCGCGGTCGACAGCGGCAGCAGGCCGATGAACAGAATCGAATGGGCCGAGGTGACGTGCTGCAGGGCCATGGCGGTCAGCAGCGGAAACCCGACCACGACGCCCAGCGCGACGATGACCAGCGACGCGAGATCGGCCCGCGACGGCCGGCGCTGGCGCAGGACCAGCAGCAGAGCAAGACCGAGCAGCCCGGCGATCACCGCCCGCGCCGCCGTCAGGAAGACCGGATCGAACGCCAGCACCGCCACCCGCGTCGCCGGCAGGGACCCCGAGAAGATCACCATGCCGAGGAAGCCGCTGACCCATCCGCCGCTGACCCATCCGCCGCCGACCCATCCACCGCCGATCCGGTCGCGGGTGGTCGCCGCCCCGTCCAGCCTGTCCGTCGCCATGTCATGCCTCCCTACGCCGAGATCCGGCGACAGATGTCGCCCAACCGGCCTCGACCGGCCAGAGACAGTGCAGTACAATTTCTAAGAACTGTATTGGACACACGAGCATTACAGATGGATCTGTCCTCGACCGCCCGCCCTTCAGCCGCCCAGCCGTCAGCCGCCCCGCCGTCTTCGGCGACGCGGATCGACGCGGTGATGGACGCCGTGCGCACCCGGGTCGCCGCGCGCAGCCTGGGCCCGGGGGCGCGGCTGCCGTCGGTCCGCGCCCAGGCCAAGGCGATGCGGGTTTCGGTCTCAACCGTGGTGGAGGCCTATGAGCGTCTGGCCGCCGAAGGTCTGATCCAGGCTCGGCCGGGGTCCGGCTTCTATGTCTGCGGTCCGGCGGCGCCGCTCGCCCTGGCGGAGCTCGGCCCGAAGGTGGAGCGGGAGGTCGATCCGCTCTGGATCTCGCGGCAGTCGCTGGAGGCCGGCGACGATGTGCTGAAGCCGGGATGCGGCTGGCTGCCGTCCTCCTGGATGCACGAGGACGGGATGCGCCGGGCGCTGCGGGCCGCCGCCCGGAACGGAGGCGAGACGCTGTCGGATTACGGCACGCCGCTCGGAATGCCGACCCTGCGGCAGGTGCTCGCGCGGCGTCTCGGGGGCCTGGGCGTCACCGCCGCGCCGGACCAGATCATGCTGACCGATTCAGGTACCCAGGCGATCGACCTGATCTGCCGCTTCCTGATCGAACCGGGCGATACCGTCCTGGTCGACGATCCCTGCTACTTCAACTTCCACGCCCTGCTGAAGGCGCACCGGGCGCAGGTGGTGGGCGTGCCCTACACGCCGACCGGCCCGGATGTCGACGCCTTCGCCGCCGCCCTGGAGACCCACCGGCCGCGGCTCTACATCACCAATTCGGCGATCCACAATCCGACCGGCGCGGTCCTGTCGCCGGCGGTCGCCCATCAGGTGCTGTCCCTGGCCGAGCGCTCGGACCTGGTGATCGTCGAGGACGACATCTTCAGCGATTTCGAGCACAGCCCGGCGCCGCGGCTGGCGGCCTTCGACGGCCTGTCGCGGGTGATCCACATCTCCAGCTTCTCCAAGACGCTCTCGGCCTCGGTACGCTGCGGCTATGTCGCCGCCCGGCCGGACTGGATCGAAGGCCTGTGCGACCTGAAGATCGCGACCAGCTTCTCCGGCAGCCGGCTCGCGGCCGAGGCGGTGCTGTTCGCCCTGACCGACGGCGGCTACCGGCGGCATATGGAGGGGCTGCGCCAGCGTCTCGCCGCGGCGATGGAGCGCACGGTGACCCGGCTCGACGGGCTCGGAATGACGCCCTGGATCACGCCGACCGCCGGCATGTTCGTGTGGTGCCGACTGCCCGAGGGACGCGACGCGGCCGAACTGGCCCGCGCCGCCCTGCGCGACGGGGTGGTGCTGGCACCGGGCAACGCCTTCAGCCAGTCCCGCACCGCCCGCGGCTTCCTGCGCTTCAACGTGGCGCAGTCATCGGACCCGCGTGTCTTCGAGGTGCTGGCCCAGGCGCTCGACAACGGACCGGTCACGGCGGGAAATCTGGATCGTCGGGCCGGCGGCACGTAGACTGGACCGACACGGACGGCCGCCGGCCGGGCGGTCGTTCCGGAACAGGAGGTGACGGCCATGAGCACCGATCAGCCGCAGGTCCAGGCCTCGCCGGTTCCGCGTCTCGATGTCCGCGCGGCCGGAGTCCACGACATCAAGGCTGCCCTGGCCGCGGGACTGCGCGACACCGCGGCCTCGCCGCTGCTCAGCCTGTTCTTCGGTCTGGTCTGCGCGGTCTTCGGCGCGGTCCTGCTGTCGAGCCTCGTAGTGTTCGATCAGATCCTGATCGCCATCGCCGCCGGCGTGGGCTTCCCGCTGGTCGCCCCCTTCCTCGCCGCCGGGCTCTACGAGATCTCGCGACGGCGCAGCCGCGGCCTCGACTACCGCGCCGCCGACATCTTCCTGGTGGTGTTCGCGCAACGCGGCCGCCAGCTCGGCTGGATGAGCTTCGTCGTGCTGTTCGTGTTCTGGATGTGGGCCTATCAGGTACGGCTGGTGATGGCCCTGACCCTGGGCTATCGCGGCATGGGATCGCCGGAGGCCTTCGTCGAGGCCCTGCTCACCACGTCGCAGGGCGCGTCCTTCCTGATCGTCGGCACCATCGTCGGCGCGGTGCTGTCGACCGTCCTGTACTCGCTGACCGTGATCTCCATGCCGCTGCTGCTGGACCGGGAGGTGGACTTCATCACCGCCATGATCACCAGCGTGAAGACGGTGCTGGCGAGCCCCGTGGTGATGCTGATCTGGGGCGCGGCGATCGGCGCCCTGACCCTGCTGGCGATCGCGCCGGCCTTCCTCGGGGTAATCGCCGTCTTCCCGGTTCTGGGGCACACCACCTGGCATCTCTACGAGAGGCTGGTGTTCGAGACGTGAGGCCGCGGAAATGAAAAAGGCGGGCGCGGGAAAACCCCACGCCCGCCCTCGTCAAGCGATCAGGCCGGCGCTTACAGCCGGTTACACGCGCTCACCACCGCCTTGATCGGCGCCAGGGTGATGTCGGTGTCGATGCCCACGCCGAAGATGCTGGTGCCGCTCTCGTCCGGCACCTTCAGCTCGATATAGGCGGCGGCCTCGGCGTCGGAGCCGACCGAGCGGGTGTGCTCGGCATAGTCCTTGAGCTTGAACTTCAGCCCGAACTCCTTGCGCATCATGTGCGAGAAGGCGTTCACCGGGCCGTTGCCCTGGCCGGTGACGGTCTTTTCGACCCCGTTGTCGGTGACCACGGCATTGACCTCGACGACCTGGTTGGACCCCGGCACGCGGCGGGACTCGAAGCTGATCAGGTTGAACCGGCCCTCCGGCTGGGTGACGTATTCCTTCTCGAAGGCGTTCCAGATCTCCTGGCTGGAGATCTCCTGGCTGCTGGCGTCGGTCAGCCGCTGGATGACCTGGCTGAACTGGGCCTGCCATTCCTTGGGAAGCCGGATGTGGTGGTCGTTCTCCAGCACATAGGCGATGCCGCCCTTGCCGGACTGCGAGTTGACCCGGATCACCGCCTCGTAATCGCGGCCGATGTCGTGCGGGTCGATCGGCAGGTAGGGCACCTCCCACATGCCGCTGTTCGCCGCCTTGATCGCCTTCATGCCCTTGTTGATGGCGTCCTGGTGCGAGCCGGAGAAGGCCGTGTGCACCAACTCGCCGGCATAGGGATGGCGCGGGTGGATCGGCAGCTGGTTGCAGTATTCCGCCGTCTCCATCAGGCCGTTGATGTCGGAGAAATCCAGCTTCGGATCGACGCCCTGGGTGAACAGGTTCAGGCCCAGGGTGACGATGTCCACGTTGCCGGTGCGCTCGCCGTTGCCGAACAGGGTGCCTTCGACCCGGTCGGCACCGGCCATCACCGCCAGCTCGGCCGCCGCCACGCCGGTGCCCCGGTCGTTATGCGGGTGGACCGACAGGCAGATCCGGTCGCGCCGGGTGAAGTTGCGATGCATCCACTCGATCTGGTCGGCGTAGATGTTCGGCGTGGACATCTCCACGGTGGAGGGCAAATTGAGAATGATCTGGTTGTCGACGGCCGGCGCCCAGATATCCATGACCGCCTCGCAGACCTCCAGGGCGTAGTCCAGCTCGGTGCCGGTGAAGCTCTCCGGCGAGTACTGGAGCTGCACGTTCTGGCCCTTCAGCATGTCCAGCCGGTCGCGCACCATGACCGCGCCGTCGGTGGCGATCTTCTTCACCCCGGCCTGGTCCTCCTGGAACACCACCCGGCGCTGCAGCTCGGAGGTGGAGTTGTACAGGTGGATGATCACGTTCTTCGCGCCGACCACACTCTCGAAGGTGCGCTGGACCAGATGCTCGCGCGCCTGGGTCAGCACCTGGATGGTCACGTCATCGGGGATCAGGTTCTCCTCGATGAGCTGGCGCACGAAGTTGAAGTCGGTGTCGGAGGCCGAGGGGAAGCCCACCTCGATCTGCTTGAAGCCCATCTTCACCAGGGCGTCCCACATGCGGCGCTTGCGGGCGCCGTCCATCGGATCGACCAGGGCCTGGTTGCCATCGCGCAGGTCGACCGAGCACCAGATCGGTGCGGTGTCGATCACCTTGTCCGGCCAGGTCCGCTTCGGCAGATCGACCTGGGCGTAGGCGCGGTACTTCTGGATCGGCATTCGGTTCAACATCGTCTTTCCTCCTGGGGCGCGCCGCCGGTCCGGTCCGTCGCTGGGACACGGGTTTCGCGGGCGGGCGCCGAACTATCGTCGCTCTCGTCTTGTGCTGGAATGTGTCGCCGCCACGCCACAGGCGGAATAAATTTCGAACGCAGCTCGAGCGTACGGAATTTTCGCAACCTGTCGGGGGTCAGTGCCGATCATCGGTCGGCCTCAATGGAACCTTGGGGTGGACGCGTGGGGGCGAACGAATCTGTCCCGGTCTCTCCTAGAGAGCCGGGCAAATAAGTCGCAGGCCGAGCGTCACGGTTCCGAACATCATGCCGGCAGTTGAGCCACAAGCGCGTCTGACGGTCAAGTCCGGACTGGCGCATCACGTCGCAGCAACGTATGAGTCGGTCCATGCGCAAGATTCTCTACACCCTGCTTCTCACCCTTCCCGCCATACCGGCCGTCGCGGACGAGAAGCCGAAGGAAGAGGTCGATCCCGATGAGTCGGTTCTCAGCTTCACGCTGGAGAACGACCTGCCTGCCAATACCGACCAGTACTACACGAACGGATTCCGCTTCACCTGGACCAGCGAGGTGAACAACGTCCCCTACGTGGTGCGCAGCGGCTCCGAACCGCTGCTCGGCACCGGCGAGAAGACGCGCTGGCAGGCGACCTTCGGCCAGAACATGTACACGCCGCAGGACATCAAGCTGAAGAATCCGCCGGCCGACGACCAGCCCTATGCCGCCTGGCTGTACGGCTCGGTGGGCGTGATCAACGACGAGCCGTACGAGCAGGACAGCCGGTTCTCGCGGGTGCAGACCTCCGCGCTGCTGTCCCTCGGCGTCGTCGGGCCGCTCGCCATGGGCGAAGAGGTGCAGGATTTCGTCCACGACCTGATCGGCTCGCCCGACCCGCAGGGCTGGGACAATCAGCTCAACAACGAGCCCGCCGTGCTGCTGATGATGCAGCGGCGCTGGGTGTTCGGCGCGCCGCTGGCGAGCTACGGCGGCTTGCGGGTCGACGCCGCGCCGCACACGACGGTGGCCCTGGGCAACGTGTTCACCCACGGCGCCGCCGGCATCACCTTCCGCCTCGGCGACCCGCCGGAGGGCGATTACGGCCCGCCGCGCATCCAGCCGGCGAGCCCGGGTTCGGACTTCTTCGGCGAGGTGGTCGGCGGCGACCAGCTCGGCTGGTACGTCTTCGCCGGTGCCGAGGGGCGGGCGGTCGGCCGGAACATCTTCCTGGACGGCAACACGTTCGAGGACTCCCCCAGCGTCGACAAGAACATCTTCGTCGGCGAGCTGTCGGCCGGTGCGGTGCTGACCTATGACGATTTCCGCATCGCCTACACCCATGTGATCCGCAGCCCGGAATTCGAGGGCCAGGGCGGCCCCAGCGTGTTCGGCGGCATCACGGTCGGCTGGCGGTTCTGAGGAGGGGCTCCGCTCCTCGCTCCTCATTCGTCTTCCCGGCCTTGCGCCGGGACCCAGGGGTAAGCTGCTGGAACGGCTGGGCGCGAATCTCCATCGCCTCAGCGCCATCTGCTCTGGATCCCGGCGCAAGGCCGGAAAGACAGGGAAGGGAGTTAGCTTCCCGCCAGCCGCTGGAACTGGCCCGGCGTGACCTGGAATGCCTTGTGGAACGCCGCCACGAAGGCGCTCGAGGTCGCATAGCCCGCCTCGAAAGCCACGTCGGTCACCCGTTCGCCGGTGAGCAGCTTCTCCGCCGCCGCCGTCAGCGCCAGGTAGCGGCGCCAGTCGCGGTAGTTCAGCCCGGTCTCGGCCTGCACCCGGCGGCGCAGGGTGCGCGGGCTGACGGCGAGGATGTCGCCCCATTCCTCCAGCGAGCGCTCGTCCGACGGATCGGCCGAGACCGCGTCGGCGATCCGGGCCACCGCCGGATCGCTCGGCCGGGGCAGGCGCACGCTCACCCCCGGGGCCGGCCGCACCAGCGCCAGGGCTGCACCGGCCACCGTGGTCCAGGCCCGGTCCAGCCGCTCCCGGTCGTAGGTCTCCGCCAGCCAGGTCACCATGTCGGCGAGCGGCGTGCCCTGCTCCACCGCGCTCGGCCGGTCGGGCAACGCGCCCGCCCCGTCGTCCCGTACGAACAGGCTGCGCATGGAGCGCTCCTCCGGCGCCAGGGAGCGGTGCGGCGTGCCGGCCGGCAGCCAGAGCACGCTGCCCCGCGGCACCAGCCAGACCCGCTGCGGCGTCTCCACCCGCATCACCCGGGCGAGGGTCAGGGCGAGCTGGCCCCGGTCATGGGTGTGCCACGGCACGCTGGCACCCGGCGCGAAGGACGCGGCATGGCCGATCACCGGCGTGTCGGTCTCCTCGTGACCGCTCACCGGATCCTTGCTGATCCCCCTGTCCTGTCCGCTCGGCGACATCCGTTGTCCGCTCGCTTGGTATCCGTCGTCCTATCCTGGCGCTAGATTAGCATGTGAGGAAACGCAAACGGGGCGATACCCCGCAAAGGTGAGACGATGGCGGATGCTGCGGCGCGGATCGGCGATTCCGCCCTGGCCGAACGGCTGGGGCGCGAGATCGAGGGCGAGGTGAAATTCGACGCCTTCACCCGCGGGCGCTACGCCACCGACGCCTCGATCTATCAGGTCGAGCCGATCGGCGTGGTCATCCCGAAGACCGAGAACGACCTGCGCGCCGCCGTCCATATCGCCGAGATGGAGGGCATCCCCCTGCTGCCGCGCGGCGGCGGCACCTCGCAATGCGGCCAGACGGTCAACACCGCGCTGGTGCTCGACTGCACCAAGTACCTGCGCGAGATTGTGGACTACGACGAGGAGACCCAGGAGGTCACCGTCCAGCCGGGCATCGTGCTCGACCATCTGAACGCCTGGCTGAAGCCGAAGGGGCGGATCTATCCGGTCGACATCTCCACCTCGTCGCGGGCCACGATCGGCGGCATGGCGGCCAACAATTCCTGCGGTGGCCGCTCGATCCATTACGGCATCATGGTCGACAACGTCGCCGCCATCGACGCCATCCTGATGGACGGCACCGAGGCGCGGTTCGACCGGGTGCCGGGCAATCTGGGCGAGCTGTCCGGCCCGGCGCGCTACCGAGACCTGGTGCAGCAGATCCGCGCCATCGCCGAGCGCGAGCAGGGCGAGATCGACGCCAACATCCCCAAGCTGATGCGCAAGGTCGGCGGCTACAATTTGGACCGGGTGGTGGCCCGCGACGCGGCGGGCGGCCACAACATGGCCTCGCTGCTGGTCGGATCCGAGGGCACGCTGGCCCTGTCCCGGCGCCTCAAGTTGAAGACCCATGCGATCCCGAAGCACCGGGTGGTCGGCGTGTGCCACTTCCCGACCTTCCATGCGGCCATGGAGAACACCCAGCACCTGGTGACGCTGAAGCCGTTCGGGGTCGAGCTGATCGACCGCACCATGATCGAGCTGGCCCGCGAGATCCCGATGTTCCAGGCCGCCATGCGCGAGTTCGTGCAGGGCGAACCGGACGCGCTGCTGCTGGTCGAGTTCGCCGGCGACGAGAAGGCGCCGCTGCTGGCCAAGTTGGCCGACCTGGAGATCATGATGGCCGATCTCGGCTTCCCCGGCGCGGTGGTGCGGGCCGAGGATCCGGGGCTGCAGGCGCGGATCACCGAGGTGCGCCAGTCCGGCCTGAACATCATGATGTCGATGAAGACCGACGGAAAGCCGGTCTCCTTCATCGAGGATTGCGCGGTGCCGCTGGAGCATCTGGCGGATTACACCTCGCGGCTCACCGACGTGTTCACCAAACACGGCACCAAGGGCACCTGGTACGCCCATGCCTCGGTCGGGACCCTGCATGTGCGGCCGATCCTGAACATGAAGGACGGCGGCGACGTGAAGAAGATGCGCGCCATCGCCGAAGAGGCGTTCGAGATGGTGCGCCAGTACAAGGGCTCCCATTCCGGCGAGCACGGGGACGGCATCGTGCGCTCCGAGTTCCACCGCTCCATGTTCGGCGACCGGGTGGTCGACGCCTTCGCCGAGGTGAAGCAGGCCTTCGATCCCAAGGGGTTGATGAATCCCGGCCGTATCGTCGATCCGCCGAAGATGGACGACCGCTCCCTGTTCCGGTTCAAGCCGGGCTACACGGCGGTGAACCCGGACACCCGCTTCGACTGGTCGGCCTGGGGCGGGCTCTCGGGTGCTGTGGAGATGTGCAACAACAATGGTGCGTGCCGGAAGCGCGACCCGGGCGTGATGTGCCCGAGCTTCCGCGCCACCGGCGACGAACAGCATCTGGTGCGTGGCCGAGCCAATACCCTGCGCCTCGCCCTGTCCGGCCAGCTCGGCCCGGAGGCGCTGAGCGATCCCGCCCTGAAGGAGACGCTCGACCTCTGCGTCGGCTGCAAGGGCTGCAAGCGGGAATGCCCGACCGGCGTCGACATGGCGAAGATGAAGACCGAGGTGCTGGGCCAGTACGTCAAGCGCCACGGCCTGTCGGCCAAGGACCGGCTGATCGCGGAAATGCCGCGCTATGCCGAGGCGGCGAGCCGGTTCTCCTACCTCGCCAACCTGCGCGACGCGGTGCCGGGCGCCGCCTGGCTCAGCGAGAAGGTCTTCGGCTTCGCCCGGGAACGCACCCTGCCGCACTGGACCTCCACCCCGTTCCGAGGCTCGGAAGTGGCCGAGCGCCCGGCGGATGACGGCCGCGAGGTCGTGCTCTTCGCCGACACGTTCAACACCTATTTCGAGCCGGAGAACCTGCGCGCCGCCGTCGCGGTGCTGGAGGCGGCGGACTACACCATCCACGTCATCGACCCGGTTCCGGCGGGCGGGCGGCACCTATGCTGCGGGCGCACCTACCTCGCCTCGGGTCTGATCGAGAAGGCGGAAGGAGAGATGGCCCGCCTGGCCGACGCCTTCTCGCCCTTCGCCGAGCGCGGCGTGCCGATCGTCGGCCTGGAGCCGTCCTGTCTGTTCACCCTGAAGGACGAACTGCCCTCACTGCTGCGCGAGCGGGCCGGCAAGGTGCCGGAGATGGCCATGCTGTTCGAGGAGTTCATCGCCCGCGAGGCCTCGGCCGGGCGGCTCGACGGGCTGACGCTCAAGCCGATCGGGGCCAGGGCGATGGTCCACGGCCATTGCCACCAGAAGGCCTTCGCCGCCATGGGGCCGGTGCAGGCCGCGCTGAAGCTGATCCCCGGCCTCGACGTCTCGGTCATCGAGTCGAGCTGCTGCGGCATGGCCGGCGCCTTCGGCTACGAGAAGGACCACATCGAAGTGTCGATGAAGATGGCCGAACTCAGCCTGCTGCCGGCGGTCCGGGCGGCCGATCCGGACACCATCCTCGTCGCCGACGGCACCTCGTGCCGCCACCAGATCCACGACGGCGCAGGGCGAGAGGCGGTGCATGTCGCCCGAGTTTTGGCGCGGGCGTTGCCAAATGTTGCGGGGTGGGAGGGATCAAATGGTCACCTGGATTGAGCCAAAGTACTCTCGAAATAGAATCAACACGGCAGGGGACAGAATCAGAAAAGATCAATCTGAGGAAGAAGACCTGTTGGTTATGGAAAATTGGAGAGCTTCTCATGCATATATATTGAATACATTTCAGTTTAACCTTAGAAATAAACCGAAGGATTTTGATGTTACAATTGCGCAAAGATTAAAGCGCAAGAACACGGTTTTTGATAAACTAAAAAGAAACCCAGGTATGAAACTTGCGAGGATGCATGATGTCGCGGGATGTCGGTTGATTTTCAAGAGTGAAGAGGCTATTAATAATTTTCGGCGTGTTTTTCATGAATCAAGATTTCACCATGTTCTCCGAAATGGTGAAAATGATCGGTATAATTATATAGAGAATCCCAAATCAAGTGGGTATCGCGGGGTACATGATGTTTTTGAGTACAAGGTTTCTTCTGAACGAGGGCAAATTTGGAATGGATTATTAGTAGAAATACAATATAGGACGGTATATCAGCATGCATGGGCCACGGCAGTCGAAGTGGCAGATTTGATCACGACGCGCCGAATAAAGTTTAGTGAAGCTGATGCTGATCACGCCGATTTTTTCATTCTTTCGAGTGAAATCATAGCGAGGGTGTTTGAGCGAAGAAATTCTTGCGCTCCAGAATTATCAAATCTTGAGTTAGTTGCAAGATTCCAATCAATAAATAAAAAGTTGGGTCTATTAGAGTTATTTCGTAGGTTGAAGCAATCGAGAGATACTACACGATTTACAAAAAATATGGTCCTGATAATTCGAGATCGATTCTACGACGAAGAAGTCGATGACATTGAAGAAGATATTCTAAAAATCGAAGCGTTCGATAGTGTAAATCGAGCGATTGAGAGATACGAAGAATTGGAAAGAGAATATAAGGATGAAGCTGATATCGTTCTGGTGCGGGCGGATGCCCCTGAAAACATTAGAGAAGCATTTAAAAACTACTTTTCAGATGCAAATGAGTTCGTTAACTACATAGATGAAGGGTTGAAGAGTCTAACCAATAGCGTCTTGCTGTCCGAATTTTTTTGATATTCGAACCCTTAGGAGGAACACCCCATGGCCCACCGTGCCGGCCCCCACTTTCTGCAGATTCCCGGTCCCTCCAACGTGCCGGGCCGCATCCTGCGGGCCATCGAGAAGCCGACCATCGACCACCGCGGCCCCGAATTCCAGGCGCTCGCCAAGGAGGTGCTGGAGAAGATCAAGCCGATCTTCAAGACCAAGAATCCGGTGATCATCTTCCCGGCCTCCGGCACCGGCGCCTGGGAGGCCGCCCTGGTCAACACGCTGTCCCCGGGCGACAAGGTGCTCATGGTCGAGACCGGCCAGTTCTCCACCCTGTGGGTCGAGCTCGCCACCCGCATCGGCCTGAAGCCGGAGGTGATCGAGGGCGACTGGCGCCGCGGCGTCGACCCGGCCGAGGTCGAGGCCCGTCTGTCCAAGGACAAGGGCCACGAGATCAAGGCGGTGTGCTGCGTCCACAACGAGACCTCCACCGGCGTGACCTCCCGCATCCCAGAGGTCCGCAAGGCGATCGACGCGGCCGGTCACCCGGCGCTGTTCATGGTCGACACCATCTCCGGCCTGGCCTCGGCCGACCTGCGCCATGACGAGTGGGGCATCGACGTCACCATCTCCGGCTCGCAGAAGGGCCTGATGCTGCCGCCGGGGATCAGCTTCAACGCGGTCAGCGACAAGGCGTTGGAGGCCTCGAAGTCGTCGAAGATGACCAAGTCCTACTGGGAGTGGTCGTCGCAGATCGGCCAGAACCCGACCGGCAACTTCCCCTATACCCCGAACACCAACCTGCTCTACGGCCTCAAGGAGGCCTGCGACATGCTGATGGACGAGGGGCTGGACAACGTCTTCGCCCGCCACGAGCGCCATGCCGAGGCGACCCGCCGGGCGGTCCGCCAGTGGGGTCTGGAGATCCAGTGCGAGGACACCCGGGAGTACTCGCCGGTGCTGACCGGCGTGGTCATGCCCGACGGCCACGACGCCGACGCGGTGCGCAAGGTGATCCTGGACAAGTTCGACATGTCGCTCGGCGCCGGCCTCGGCAAGGTGAAGGGCCGGATGTTCCGCATCGGCCATCTGGGCGATTTCAACGACCTGATGCTGTGCGGCACCCTGTCGGGCTGCGAGATGGGCCTGCGAATGGCCGGCGTGCCGATCCAGACCGGCGGCGTCCAGGCGGCGCTGGATTATCTGAGCGGGAACGCCTGAGTCCCCCGCACTCCGCCGTCATCCTGCACTTGATCCAGGATGACGGCATTGCCACCTCCCTATCCCAGCGCGCCCGCCATCAGCGCAAAGCTGAGAGTGCCGCTGGCCACGCCGATCAGCAGGTTGCGGCGGGACAGGTAGAACGCCACGACGCCGATCACCGCCGCCCCCAGCCGCACCTCCAGCCCGACGCTCGCCAGGTCGCCGCTGGGCAGGATCAGCAGCCGCGACAGCAGCCCGGCCAGCACCGCGAAGGACGCGAAGGAGAACCAGCGGAACACCGCCCCCCCGGTGTCGAGGCGTCGGGCCAGGAACACCCCCAGCGCCCGCCACATCGCCGTCGCCAGGATCGCGCCCGCTACCACCAGGGCCGCCGTGGCCGGGCCGAAGGCGGTCACGACGGCGTCTCCGGGCGAGACCCGTCGGCCAGGAACCCGGCCGTGCCGCCGACCAGGCCGGTGATGATCAGGCCGGTATCGGGGAAGTACATGTTGATCGGGATGCCCGCCGCCACGCCGGTGACCACCGCGACGGCCGCCCCCCGCCCCTTGGTGTCGAGCAGCAGCAGAAGCAGGAAGCAGGCGTTGATGAACAGCAGCGCCATGGCCAGCGGCTTGGGCAGGCCCGCCGCCCCCAGATAGCCGATCAGGGTGGCGATCGCGGCGACGGTCACGCAGGTACAGGTGAAGCCGGTGTGGTAGCCGAGCCGGGCCTGGGGCGTCTCGGGGGCCGTGGCCCGCATCACATAGGCCCAGGACGTGGCCGACATCAGCTGGGCCTGGGCGAATCGGGCGACCACGTTGCCGCCGCCCAGGGTCGGCATCAGCGACACCGCCATGGGAAAGAACCGCATGTTGGCCATGCCCACGGCGATGACGATCGCCAGGATATCGGCGCCGGCTGCATACATCTCGGCCATGACGATCTGGCCCGGCAATCCCCAGACCAGGATGGTCGACAGCACCGCCAGGCCGCCGCCGAACCCGGTGTCGTGCGCCAGGGCGCCGTAGCCGGTGAGGCTGCCCAGCAGCACAACCGTAGGGAGGCCTGCCGCGGCCCGCATTCCCGCTTTCAGGCCGCCAGGGAAGTCGACTGGTTTCATGCGCGCATCGTAGCGGGGATAAATGGCGGGAAAACCGGAAAAACACCTGCAAATCACGGTCCGGCTCGGTTAGTGTATGCAATCTCGCCCCCGCCGAAGAGGGGCACAGGGACGGTTTGTCTTTTTTGGGAGTTAGGGGATGGATGCCAATCGGCTCATCGAGGTCAACGATCTGAAGGTCCACTTCCCGCTGGAGGACCGCACGGTCAAGGCGGTCGATGGCGTGTCGTGGCACATCGACAAGGGCGAGACGGTGGCCGTGGTCGGCGAGTCCGGCTCGGGCAAGTCGGTGACCGCCATGTCGATCATGCGGCTGACGGACAATGCCGGCGGCAAGATCCCGTCCGGCGAGATCCTGTTCCGCAAGCCGTCCGGCGACGTGATCGACATCGCCAAGCAGCCGATGGACGAGATGCGCTCGATCCGCGGCAACGACATCTCCATGATCTTCCAGGAGCCGATGACGTCGCTGAACCCGGTGTTCACCGTCGGCTTCCAGATCGCCGAGGCGATCATGCTGCACCAGGGCAAGACCGAGGAGCAGGCGCTGAAGCAGGCGCTGGAGATGCTCAAGCTGGTCCGCATTCCCGAGCCCGAGAAGCAGCTCTCCCAGTATCCGCACCAGCTGTCCGGCGGCATGCGCCAGCGCGTGATGATCGCCATGGCGCTGTCCTGCCGGCCGAGCCTGCTGATCGCCGACGAGCCGACCACCGCGCTCGACGTGACGATCCAGGCGCAGATCCTCGACCTGATCAAGCAGCTCCAGAACGAGATCGGCATGTCGGTGATGTTCATCACCCACGACATGGGCGTGGTCGCCGAGGTGGCCGACCGGGTCGTCGTGATGCTGCGCGGCAAGAAGGTCGAGGAGGGCCCGGCCCAGCAGATCTTCGAGAATCCGCAGCACCCCTACACCAAGGCCCTGCTGGCGGCGGTGCCGCGCCTGGGCTCGATGAAGGGCCACAAGCTGCCGATGAAGTTCGCCAATGTGGACGTCAAGCGCGCCGAGGGCGACGTGGTGACGGAGCAGACGGGGCAGTCCGCGGCCACCCTGCAGATCCGCGACACCGTGAAGGTCGACGCCCCGCCGCTGCTCAAGGTGGACGGCCTGACCACGCGCTTCGACATCCGCGGCGGCATGTTCGGCAAGCCGAGCGGCCGGGTGCATGCGGTCGAGAACGTCTCCTTCACCCTGCAGCCGGGCGAGACCCTGGCCGTGGTCGGCGAGTCCGGCTGCGGCAAGTCCACCACCGGCCGCAGCATCATCCGCCTGGTCGAGCCGACCCGCGGGTCGGTGATCTTCGAGGGGCAGGAGCTCAGCGGCCTGTCGGCGGCCGAGATGCGGCCGTTCCGCCGTGACATGCAGATGATCTTCCAGGATCCGTTCGCGTCCCTGAACCCGCGCATGACGGCGGGCGACGCGATCGCCGAGCCGATGATCGTGCACGGCCTCGCCCGCGGCAAGGAAGCCCAGGACCGGGTGGTCGACCTGCTCCGCCGGGTCGGTCTCGACGCCGAACATGCCGGGCGCTATCCGCACGAGTTTTCCGGCGGTCAGCGCCAGCGTCTCTGCATCGCCCGGGCCCTCGGCCTGTCGCCGAAGCTGATCATCGCCGACGAGGCGGTCTCCGCCCTCGACGTGTCGATCCAGGCCCAGGTGGTCAACCTGATGATGGACCTGCAGGAGGAGATGGGCCTCGCCTACCTCTTCATCAGCCACGACATGGCCGTGGTCGAGCGGATCAGCCACCGGGTGGCGGTGATGTATCTCGGCGAGATCGTCGAGATCGGGCCGCGCCAGGCGGTGTTCGAGAGCCCGCAGCACCCCTACACCAAGAAGCTGATGGCCGCGGTGCCGATCGCCGATCCGTCCAAGCGCAAGACCGAACTGCGCCTGATGACCGACGAGATCCCGAGCCCGGTCAAGCCGGTCGGCTACGAGCCGCCGCAGCGCTACTACGACGAGGTCTCGCCGGGCCACTTCGTCCAGCGTACCGCCAGCGGCGCGGCCCAGGCCGCCTGACGGCCGCGACACCGCGCGTCGGCGCCGTTCGATCGGGGAACACCGGTCGTGCGCCGGATCATCGAAGGGCGAGGCGGTCTGCGGACCCGCCTCGCCCTTTTTCGTGCCGGACACCCTTCGGTTGCGACCGGCGGTAGCCTTCCACTTCGACAAACCGTTGAAATTGACGCACCATCGGACGGTGGTTTCTGTGATGCCTTGAGAGGTCGGTCGTGAATCAGGCTCTGGGGTTTCGGGCGGCGCTGACCGATTCGGGTCTGGTCGGGCTCTACGATTACTGGACGGCGCTACGGGACAAACTGGGGCGCCTGCCCCGACGCTCGGAGGTCGATCCGCTCGACCTCCCGCCTGACGTTTTGCCCGGCATGATCATCCTGGAACGCGATCCCGACCGGCGGTTCTGGTGCCGACTGGCGGGCACCCGGCTGCGCGAGATCTACGGGTTCGAGGTCACCGGCAAGTATCTGGACGAGATCGTGCCGTCCGGCGCTGCCACACTTCGGACCGGGATCTATCAGCAGGCCCTGGACGGCCGCTGTGCGGTGTTCTGCCGCCTGCGCTTCTCCGTCCCGGGCCGGGAATTCGTCGCCAGCGACAGGCTCTACGTGCCGGTCCTCGGCGAGGAGGGCGACGCGGCGACCATCCTGGTGGGGGCGCAGCGCTACCTGATGAGTTCGGAGATCGTGGGCAATCCCGATGCGGACGGCGTCTATCGGCTGATCGTCGACGAGCCCCAGTAGGCATCAGGCCCTTACAGAAACAGCCTCCAAAGAAAAGGGCCCCGAAACCGGGGCCCTTTCCGCAGGTCGATGGCGTCCCGCTCACTGCGAGCGCAGGCGGGGATCCAGGGCGTCGCGGACGGCGTCGCCGAACAGGTTGAAGCCGAACACCGCGATGGTGATGGCGAGACCCGGGAAGATCGGCACCCAGATCGCGCTCTCGGCGTATTCCTCGGCGCCGCCCTGCAGCATCAGGCCCCAGGCCGGGGTCGGCTCCTGCACGCCCAGGCCGAGATAGGACAGGGACGCCTCCAGCAGGATCGCCTCGCCCAGGAAGGCCGTGAGCATGATCAGGAACGGCGCGACCACGTTCGGGGCGATGTGCCGGAAGATGATCCGCGTGCTGCTGTATCCGATCGATCGGGCGGCATCCACATAGGGCATCTCGCGGACCGCCAGCGCACTGGAGCGCACCACGCGGGCACAGCGCGGGATGAACGGGATGGTGATCGCCATGATCACCTTCTCCGTGCCGGTGCCGAAGATGGCGACGATGGCCAGCGCCATGATGATCAGCGGGAACGCCATGAAGACGTCGATGATCCGCTGAAGGATCAGGTCGAAATAGCCGCCGAAATAGGCGCTCGCCACGCCCAGCGCGAGGCCGGCGCAGGAACCGATGATGGCGGCGGTGAAGCCGACCAGCAGGGCCGTCCGCGCGCCGTAGATGATGCGCGAGAACAGGTCGCGGCCGAACTGGTCGGTGCCGAGCAGGAAGAAGCCTTCGCCCATCTCGCTGGTGGTGCCCGGCGGGACGAGCATGTCGGCGAAGTTCGCCTGTTCGGGGTCGAACGGCGCCAGCCACGGCGCGAACAGCGCCATGAAGACCATCGCCAGGACCACGAGGCCGCCGGCGAAGCCGAGGGGCTGCTTGCGGGCGAGGCTGGCGATGTGCTGCAGGATGGTCTTGCGCTGCGGCAGCCGATCGGACTCGATGCTGATGTCGGGGGTCGTCATCGTGATGGCTCCCTTAACTGTAGCGGATGCGCGGATCGAGCCACGCGTACATGATGTCGACCAGGAAGTTCATGAGGACGAAGATCGCCACCACGAGCATCACCAGAGCCTGAGTCATCGTGTAGTCCGATTGGGTAACCGCGGAGACGAAGAGCTTGCCGAGGCCGTTCAGGTTGAACACCTGTTCGGTCACGACCAGCCCGCCCATCAGGAACGCGAACTCGATGCCGACGATGGTGATCACCGGCAGCATGGCATTCTTCAGCGCGTGCTTGTTGATGATCACCTTCTCGATCAGGCCCTTGGCGCGGGCGGTGCGGACATAGTCCTCGCGCAGCACCTCCAGCATGGCCGAACGGGTCATGCGGGTGGCGACGGCGGAGTACCGGTATCCGGTGGCGAGCGCCGGCCAGATCAGCTGGGACATGTTGTGCACCGGGTCCACGAAGAAGGACTCGAAGTGGATCGGCGGCATCCAGGGTCTGCCGAACCAGGCCTGCGATCCTATCAGCAGCCCCAGGATGATGAGGATGCCGAGCCAGAAGGACGGCATGGCGATACCCGCGATGCTGAAGGTCCGCACCAGGTAGTCGATCCAGGAATTCTGCTTGGCCGCGGAGATCACTCCGAGCGGCAGCGCGATCACGACCGACACGAAGGTTGCCATCAGGGCCACCTGCAGCGACAGCTCGAAGCGGATCGCGATCTCGTAGGCGACCGGCTGGCTGGTCCACATCGACACGCCGAGGTCGAAGGTGAAGAACCCGACCATGTAATCGTAGAACTGCAGCCAGATCGGATCGGTCAGGCCGAGCCTCTCCTGGCACATGAGGATCTGCTGGGGATCCGCATACGAGCCTTCGCCGCCGAACTTCAACAGGCACACGTCGCCCGGAACCAGTCGCAGCAGCAGGAAGATCAGGATTGCGGCGCCGATCAACGTCGGCAGCAACATCAGCAATCGTTTGATGATGTAGGTGTACATCTCAGGCGTCGCTCACGCTTTTCATAATGGGGGCAAAGAACCGCCCCGGAACCGAAGTCCCGGGGCGGCGGATGAGCGTGTCGGGAGCGTCAGCCGCCGAGCTGCTTCTTACGCTCGGCTGAGTCGATCCAGATGTTCTCGAGCGACTGGTTCAGGTAGTGGCTCGGAGCGATCTTCCAGCCCTTCACGTAGGAGCGGTACGGGTTGATCTTGTACCACCACAGGGTGATGAACTGCGACGCCAGGTCGTTCAGGACCCGCTTCTCGAACTTGGCGAACAGCTCGCGCTGCTTGCCCTCGTCGCCGGTCGCCAGGAGCTCCGCATAGGTGCTCTCCAGCTCCTCGTCCTTGAAGTACGAGTAGTTCGCACCCGAGGACGGCAGGAACTTCGAGATGTCGGCGATCGGGTTCACGACGGCCTGGCAGTTGAAGTCGAGAGAGATCTCGAAGTTCTTCTGCGTGCGCAGGGTCGCGTAGAACGGCGTGGACGGCTGGACCCACTGCTCGACGTCCAGGCCGATCCGGCGCCACTGGTCGATCAGCCAGGTGCCCACCACCTTGTACGGCTGGTCCACACCGCGGTTGTGCAGGGTGAACTTCAGGTTCTCGTGGCCGGCCTCCTTCAGGAGAGCCTTCGCCTTCTCGCGGCTGGCCTCGATGTCCTTGCTGTAGCCGATGATGTTCTCTTCCAGATACTCGGGCGTGGAGGAGATCGGGTGGCCCGGGAAGCCGATGCCGCCAACCGTCTTCACGATCGCGATCTTGGAGAGGTACTCGGAGCCCTGGTGCCGGTCGATGGCCAGGGACAGGGCCTGACGGACCCGGGGGTCGTCGAACGGCTTCGCCTCGTGGTTCGGCGTGACGATCAGCACGCAGTTCCAGTCGCTCTCCTGCACCTCGATCTGGTCGCCGAGGGCTTCCTTGAGGTCGTCACGCGCCTTCGGCGGGAAGCCGCGGAACTCGATATCGGCCTGGCCGCCGCGGATGGCCTGCAGGCGGACCGACATCTTCGGCGCGATCAGCGAGGTGAAGGTGTCGAGATACGGCTTGCCCTCGTGGTAGTAGTCCGGGTTCCGCTTGCCCGTCACGTGGCTGCCCTGGACGTGCTCGACGAAGTGGAACGGACCGGTGCCGTTCACATGGGTCTGGTGCCAGGTGTAGCCGTGCTCATCCAGGTCCTTCTTCGAATAGACGAAGTTGAACGGCATGGCGACGGACGGGATGAACGTGCCCGACGGGAACTTCAGATTGAAGACCACGGTCTCCGGATCCGGCGCCTCGACGGAGTCGATCATCGAGAAATAGGCCTTGCGGTTCGACGCCACACCCTCCGGCGGGAAGGCGAGCTTGTCGAAGGTGGCCTTGATGTCGGTGGAGGTGAGTTCCTGGCCGTCCTGGAACTTCACGCCCTTGCGAATCTTGAAGGTGTAGGTCTTGCCGTCATTGGTCGGCGCCGGCACGTCGCCGACGCACAGATCGCAGACGAAGTCGGTCGGCGACGACGGATTGTCCGGATTGACCCGGATCAGCAGGCTGTAGAACGGCCGGATCGGGTGGATCATGCCGAACGTGGATTCGATGTGGCCGTCATAGGACGGGATGTCGCTGCCCACGACGAGGCGCAGTTCGCCACCTTGCTCCTGAGCGGACGCCGGCACCGAACCGGCACCGACCACCAGGGCCGAGCCGAGCGCGACCGAGGCCGCAAACCGGGTCAGACGTGACTTCATAGGGTCGTCTCCTTCCCAAACGTGACAGTGCGCCTGACCCGCAGGGGGGGTCAGGAACGGCTTGTTACAGGGACTCGTTCGCCCGACGCCGAGGCGCCGTCGTCGCTGTCCCACTTGCATGTCGGTCGGGATGCGGCACACGTCCGCAGTGTTCCTCCCGTCCCTGCTTTCTTTTCCGGCGTGATTAAGTCCACCGGTTGCCGCGTCTTATGACGCTTGTATACAGTTTCATGACCCGCGCCGGGGGTCAAGTGATGCCCCCATAAATTGAACTGAAATCTGCAAACAACAGGGCGCGCGGCCTAGGAGGAAGGAATGGCCGACCAAGAGGTCAAGGCGCTCGTTTTCGATGTCTTCGGGACCGTTGTGGACTGGCGGACCAGCGTCGCGGCGGAAGTCGACGCGCTGGCGAAGAAAAAGGGCTGGTCGCTGGACGGGACGGAATTCGCCATGCGCTGGCGGTCGCTGTATTTCCCCTCCATGCGGCCGGTGCGCCGGGGCGAGGCGCCCTACCGGCGGCTCGACGATCTGCACCGCGACAGCCTGCGGACCGTGCTCAAGGAGTTCGACGTCGCCCTGGACGACGCGGAGCTCGAGCACCTCAACAGGGCCTGGCACCGCCTGCACCCCTGGCCCGACAGCGTGGCCGGGCTGACGCGGCTGAAGAAGAAGTTCATCCTGGCGACCATGTCGAACGGCAACGTGTCGCTCATGGTCAACATGGCGAAGTTCGCCGGCCTGCCCTGGGACATGATCCTCGGTTCGGAGCCGGCGCAGAACTACAAGCCCGAACCGGTCGTGTATCTGACCGGCGCCGACTGGCTCGGCCTCGACCCGTCGCAGATCCTCATGACCGCCGCCCATAACAGCGACCTTCAGGCGGCACGCGACCTCGGCTTCAAGACCGCCTTCATCCTGCGCCCCACCGAATACGGCCCGGACCAGCACAAGGACAACGCGGCCGAGAGCGACTGGGACTACATCACCGAGAGCATGGAAGAGCTGGCCGACAAGCTCGGCGTCTGAGGGAGGGTGACATGACCACGGTTATCGAGACCTACGCCGCTTTCGCCGCGGGCCTGCGCACCGCCCCGCTGTCGGACGAGGTCCGCCACCACGCGGAGCGGGCCATCGTCGACTGGTTCGCCGCCTGCGTGCCCGGCGGGGTGATGGCGCCGGCGACCCTGGTGGCCCAGGCGCTGGAGGACCAGGTCGGGGCCGGCAACGCCTCGCTGGTGCCCGGCGGCCAGCGGGCGACGGCCCAGACCGCCGCGCTGATCAACGGCATCGCGTCGCATACGGTGGAGTTCGACGACATCTTCCGCGAGGGGCTGTATCACCCGGGCACGCCGACGATCTCGGCCGCCCTCGCCGCCGCCGAACTGGCCGGGGCCGACGGCAAGCGGCTGCTGGCCGGCGTGGTCGCCGGCTACGAGGTCTCCAACCGCATCGCCAAGGCGGTGAACCCGCGCCATTACGACTACTGGCACACCACCGCGACGGTCGGCTGCTTCGGGGCGGCGGCCGCCGCCTCGGTGATCCTCGACCTGGATGCCGGCCAGACCGCCCATGCCCTGGGCACGGCCGCGACCATGGCCGCCGGCCTGCAGCAGGCGTTCCGGGCCGACGCCATGAGCAAGCCGCTGCATTCCGGCCGCGCGGCGGAGGCGGGGGTGCTCGCCGCCCGGCTGGCCAAGGCCGGCGTGACCGGCGCCCTCGACGCGCTGGAGGGGCCGCGCGGCTTCGGCGCGGCGATGAGCGGGCCCGACGTGGACTGGGCGGCGGCGACCGCCACCCTCGGCGCCGACTGGACCATCACCCGGGTGACCTTCAAGAACCACGCCGCCTGCGGCCATGTGCACGCGGCGGTCGACGCGGCGGCCGAGATCGCCGCGGCCAACGGGCTCACGGTCGACCGGATCGACCGGATCGAGGCTGGCTCCTACGCCAAGTCGGTGGAGATCTGCGGCAATGCCGAGCCGGTGACCGCTTTCGAGGCGAAGTTCAGCCTGCCCTACTGCGTGGCCGCGGTGCTGGTGCGCGGCTCGGTCCGGCGCGCGGCCTTCGAGCCGGACGCGCTCGCCGATCCGGCGATCCGCGCCCTGGCGGCCAAGGTGGTGCACACCGTCGATCCCGGCTGCGAGGCGGCCTTCCCGGGTGCGCGTTCGGCCCGGGTGGCGATCGTCACCACCGACGGCCGGCGTTTCGAGCATTTCGCCCCGACCCGCAAGGGCGACCCCGACAGCCCGCTCACCGATGCCGAGCTGGACGCCAAGTTCCACGAGCTGACCGACGAGGTGCTGGGCGCGGAGGCCGCCGGCGAACTGCTGTCCCGGCTGCGCGCCCTGCATGCCGCCGGGCCGATCGGCGACCTGCTCCGCGCCACCGCCTTGGCCCACGCCGCGGAGTAGCGCACCCACCCCCCCCCTGTCTTCCCGGCCTTGCGCCGGGACCCAGGAACGGGACGTCCGGAGCGGATGGTTTGACGCTCCGGCGGCCGCACCCCTCGGTCCCGGCGCAAGGCCGGGAAGAGCAAGGATACTAAATCTGAACGAGACCACCTCACCGACCGGAGACCCGAATGTCCTCCCTGTATGACGACCTGCTCACCGAGGAGCAGCTCCAGTTCCGCGACGCCGTGCGCGGATTTGCCGAGCGCCACCTCGCCGCCGACCGCCTGGCCCGCGCCCACCGCTCGGAATTCCCGTTCGACGTCGCCAAGCTGATGGCGGAGCAGGGTCTGCTCGGCATCACCTTCAAGGAGGAGGACGGCGGCATGGGCGGCTCGCTCATGGACGCCATCGTCGCCATCGAGACGGTCTCCGCCGTCTGCCCGCGCTCGGCCGACGTCATCCAGGCCGGCAATTTCGGGCCGATCCGCACCTTCGTCGAATACGCCACCGACGATCAGAAGGAACGCTACCTGGCCCCGCTGATCGGCGGCGAGGCCACCATCTCGGTCGGTATGAGCGAGCCGGAGGCCGGCTCCGCCGTCACCGACCTGAAGACCACCGCCACGCCCGACGGCGACGGCTTCCGCATCAACGGAACCAAGGTGTTCTCCTCGCACAGCCCGGACTCCAACCTGTTCCTGGTCTATGTGCGCTACGGCCCGGGGGTGGACGGCATCGGCTCGGTCCTGGTCGAGCGCGGGCAGGAGGGCTTCACCCTCGGCCGGCCGAGCCGCTATGTCGGCGGCGACGACTGGTGCCAGCTCTATTTCGAGGACGTCTATGTCGGCCCGGAGAACGTTCTGCTGCGCGAGGGCGGCTTCAAGAAGCAGATCGCGGCCTTCAACATCGAGCGCCTGGGCAACTCGGCCCGCGCGCTGGCCTTCGGGCGCCACGCCTTCGAGATCGCCCGCGAACATGCGGAGACCCGGCACCAGTTCGGCCGGCCGCTGGCCGACTTCCAGGGCCTGCAGTGGAAGTTCGCGGAGGCCGCCCTGCGCATGGAGGCGGCCCAGCTCATGCTGTACCGGGTCGCCGGCAAGGCCGACAAGGGCCTGCCCAGCGCCTACGAGACCGCCCTGGTCAAATATCTCTGCAACGAGGCCGGGTTCCTGGCCGCCAACGAGGCGATGCAGATCCTCGGCGGCCTCGGCTACACCGAGGAGAGCCTGGTCGAGTACTGCTGGCGCCGGGCCCGCGGCTGGCAGATCGCCGGCGGCAGCCTGGAGATGATGAAGAACCGCATCGCCGAGGGAGTCTTCGGCCGCCGGTTCTCCCAGCGCCCGCCCAAGCCGAAAGCGTGAGGCGGGATATGGCTGACAGCAAGGGCTGGATCGACGCCCTGATCCGGCCGGCCACGGTTGCCGTGGTCGGTGCCTCCGACGATCCGAAGAAGGACAGCGCCCGGCCGCTGCGCTTCCTGCGCAAGCACGGCTTCGCCGGCACGGTCTGGCCGATCAACCCGAGGCGCGAGACCGTGCTGGGGGAGAAGGCCTGGCCCAGCCTGGCCGACCTGCCGGCGGTGCCGGAGCATGTCTATATCGTCACCGCCGCCGAGCGCGTGGAAGAGCAGGTGGTGGAGGCCGCCCGGCTGGGCGTGAAGGTCGCCACGGTCCTGGCCGACGGCTTCGCCGAGGCGGGCGACGACGGCGCGGAGGCCCAGCGCCGGCTGGTGGAGAAGGCCCATGCCGGCGGCATGCGGCTGCTCGGCCCCAACAGCATGGGCGCGGCCAATGTCGCCGACCGCACGCCGTTCACCACCAACGCCGCCTGGGAGGCCGAGAGCCTGAAACCCGGCCGGCTGATGGCCCTGTCCCAGTCCGGCTCGCTGATCGGCA
The DNA here is from genome assembly GCA_965228445.1 of Candidatus Endolissoclinum sp. Lineage (GTDB taxonomy): Bacteria > Pseudomonadota > Alphaproteobacteria > Thalassobaculales > Thalassobaculaceae > Thalassobaculum. The sequence continues at coordinate 3,153,740 of OZ245813.1, forward strand.
CCCTGGTGTCGCGCGGTGCCGCGCGGGGCATCGGCTTCCACTCGCTGGTCTCGGTCGGCAACGAGGCGGACCTGGATGTGGGCGCCATCGGCGAGGCCGCGGTCGGTCTCGACGGGGTGGACGCCTTCGTGCTGTTCCTGGAGACCGTACGCCGGCCGGAGCGGATCGCCGCCTTCGCCCGCGCGGCCGATGCCGCCGGCAAGCCGATCGTCGTCTATAAGCTCGGCCGCTCGCCCGAGGCCCAGGCGCTGGCCGTGTCCCATACCGGTGCCCTGGTCGGCTCCGACAAGGCGGCCGACGCGTTCTTCCGCGACCTCGGCATCCTGCGCGTCGACCAGTTCGAGGCGCTGCTGGAGCTGCCCGCCCTGCTGAAGGGCCGCCGGCCCGACGCGGCGCGGCGCACCAAACCGGTCGCCGTGGTCACCACCACCGGCGGCGGCGGCGCCATGGCGGTCGACCGTCTGGGGGATGCCGGCATCGCGGTGGAAGGCGCCTCAGACGCCCTGCGCGCCCATGTGAAGGAGGCGGTCGGCCTGTCGCTCAAACCGGCCCGCCTGATCGACGTGACCCTCGCGGGCGCCCGATACGAGGTGATGAAGACCGTGCTGGACGGGCTGCTGGACAGCGGCGACTACGCCGCCGTGGTGGCCGCCATCGGGTCGTCGGCCCAGTTCCTGCCGGAGCGGGCGGTACAGCCGATCGTCGATTGCGCCGGCCATGCCACCCCGATCGCCGCCGCGCCGCTGCCCCAGGCGGACCGAGCGCTCGCCATGCTGTCTGAGGCGGAGGTCGCCGGGTTCCGCTCGGTGGAATCCATGGCCGATGCGGTCCGCGCCTTCATCGAATGGACCCCGCCGAAGCCGCTTCCGACCGACGCGCCGCCGGAAATCGGTCCGGCCCGCCCCGGCGCGGTGCTCGGCGAGGCGGACGGTCTCGCCCTGCTGGACCGGCTCGGCCTGACCACCGTGGGCCGCCGGCTTCTCGGGATCGACGAGGCGATCCCAGACGACATCGCCTATCCGGTGGTGCTGAAGGCGGTGAGCGCCGACCTGCCGCACAAGACCGAGGCGGGGGCGGTCGCCCTCGGCCTGGCCGACCGGCCGGCGCTGGAGGCGGCCCGCGACGCCATGCGGACCCATCTGAAGACCTCAGCACCCGGCGCGGTCCTGGAGGGCTGGCTGGTGCAGACCATGGTCCGCGGATTGGGCGAGGCGCTGGTCGGCTACCGGGTCGATCCGGAGGTCGGGCCGGTGATCAGCGTCGCCCCCGGCGGGATCTACGCCGAGCTGTACGAGGACGTGGCCGTGCGCACCGCCCCGGTCGACCTGGCCGGCGCGCGGCAGATGATCGCCCAGGTGAAGGGTCTGAAGGCGCTCGCCGGCTGGCGTGGCAAGCAGGCGGGCGACCTGGAGGCCCTGGCCCGGACGGTGGCGGCCCTGTCCACCCTGGCCCTCGACCCGGACCTCCGCGTGGCCGAGGCTGAGGCCAACCCGGTCATGGTTCTGGCCGAGGGGGCCGTCGCGGTGGATGCGCTGATCCGCTTCGCCTGATCGCCCGCTCCCGCCCTTCGACACGCCCCGGCTTTGAGCCGTGGCTGCTCAGGATGAGGTCGTCGTTTGCAATGTCGTCGGCGCCGTCGGGGTTTCGGCGTCTGTCCCACACCGGCGGTCCCGGCTTTTTTTTTAAGACCTCACCCTGAGCAGCGACCGGAGGTCGCGTGTCGAAGGGCGGGCCTAAACCTCCAGATACCGCGCCTTCAGATGCGCCAGAAACGGGGCGGCGCTGAGGCTGGCGCCGGTGGCCGCCTGCAGGATCTCCTCGGTGCCTCTGGAGCTGGCCACCCCGTGCACGTTGGTCCGCATCCAGCCGACCAGCGGGGTGAAGTCGCCGCGGCCGATCGCGTCGGGGATGCCGGGTTCGGCCCGTACCGCCGCCTGGAACAGCTGGGCCGCGGCCATGGCGCCCAGGGTATAGGTCGGGAAGTACCCGACGGCTCCGTCGTACCAGTGGATGTCCTGCAGGCAGCCGCGCGCGTCGTCCGGCGGGGTCACGCCGATCAGGGACTGCATTCCCGCGTTCCACGCCGCCGGCAGGCCGTCGACCTCGAGATCGCCCGAGAGCAGCGCCCGCTCCAGGCGGGTGCGCAGGATGACGTGCAGCGGATAGGTGACCTCGTCCGCCTCCACGCGGATGAAGCTGCGCGCCACCTTCGTGTAGATCCGGCGCAGGTTCTCCGGCTCCCAGGCCGGGCCGTCGGCGCCGAACGCCTCGCGCGCCCAGCCGGACAGCAGACCGAGGAAGGCCGGGGAACGGCAGGCCTGCATCTCCATCAGCAGGGACTGGCTCTCGTGCATCACCATGCCACGGGCCTCGCCCACCGGCTGGGTGCGCCAGTCGGCCGGCAGACCGCGCTCGTACAGCGCGTGGCCGGTCTCGTGGATCACGCCCATGATGCCGTTGATGAAGCCGGTCTCGTCGTAGCGGGTAGTCACCCGCACGTCGTCCGGCACCCCGCCGCAGAACGGATGCAGGGTCTCGTCGAGGCGGCCATGGGCGAAATCGAAGCCCAGGGTCTCCATCACCCGGCGCGACAGGGCGCGCTGGGTGGCGACCGGGAACGGCCCCGCCGGCGCGGCGGGATCCCCGAGACGGGCCTGGCGCTCCAGCACCGCGTCCAGCAGCGGCGGCAGCTCGGCCTCGAGCTCGGCGAACAGCGCTTCAATTTTGGAAATGGAACCGCCCGGCTCGTAGCCGTCCAGCAGGGCTTCGTACGGGCTGGTGCCAAGCGCTTCGGACTTGGCGGCGGCCTCTTCGCGGATCAGCCGGATCTGCTCGGCCATGGCGTCGCGGACGATGGAGAAGTCGGCCTTGGCCCGGGCCTCGCGCCACAGCGCCTCGCAGCGCGAGCCGGCTCGGGACAGGGCGTCCACCAGCTCCGAGGAGAGCGCGGTGGCATGGGCATGGGTCCGGCGCATCTCCGCCAGATTGGCGGCGCGCCAGTCCTCCAGCGGCTCCTCTGCGGCGGCGGCGAGGTGGTCGGCCACCTCCGGAGCGGTGAGAAGCTCGTGACGCAGCACCGACAGGGTGGCGAGCTGCTCGGCCCGCGCCTCGGCGCCGCCCGAGGGCATCAGCACATGCTGGTCCCAGCCGAGCATGCCGGCGGCCCCGGACAGGGCGGAGAGCCGACGGAAGCGGGCCTCCAGCGCATCGGCGGCAGGGGTCGCGGTCATACCCCGGCCCCGTCGCGCTCCGCCTTGTCGGCCTGGCGGTGCCAGACGATGTAGACGCCGATCAGGGTGGCGGCGAGCAGGAACCAGGTGATGGCGTATTGCAGGTGCTCGTTGCGCACGGTGACGCTGCGCGCCGCGCCGAAGGGCAGGGTCGTGGGCCTGGGCTCCTCGGCGAGCTGGTCGATGTAGTAGCCGGTGGCGATGGTACCCTCGAGGCCGAGATGCCCGGCCATCGCCTGCGGGCGCACGGTGAACCAGACGTCGTTGGCCGGCTCGTTCTCCGGCACGAAGGTGCCCTTCACCCCGGCCTCCATCACCACGCCGTCGATGCTGGCCGGCGGCGGCACCAGGGTGTCGGGCCGGGCGGCCGGGCGGCGCGCGTCCTCGGGGACCCAGCCCCGGTTGACGAAGACGGTGAGCCCGGACTCGGTGACGAAGGGGGTGATCACGTGGAAGCCGGCGGTGCCCTTGTAGGGCTTGCCGGTGATCTGCAGTTCCCTGTCGTGCAGGAACCGGCCGGTCGCAGCCACCCGGCGATAGCGCCATTCCGGCATGTCGTCATGGGTCAGCGACGGCGGCGGATCGGTCGGTTCGGCGGAGACCCGCGCCTCGAACGCGTCGATCAGCTCGGTCTTCCAGGCCAGCCGCTGGAGCTGCCAGACGCCCAGGGCGAGCATCAGGGCGACGGCGGGGATGGTGAACAGCGTCGGCCAGAGGCGCGGACGAAAACCCATGATGTCCTCGGGCCGCGGCAATATCCGCGGCGGCTATTGGTCGGGCGTGCCGTGCCGGTATTCCAGCGCGACGACGACGCCCTTGAACGGTCTCAGAAGCAACAGGGTCCCGACGATCACGGCAACCGGCCACAGGATGGCATGGACCCAGATCGGTGGCGAGAACGCCGACTCGACGATCCAGGCCAGGACCGACAGGATCGCCCCGAGGGCGAAGATCACGAAGACGGCGGGGCCGTCTCCGGAGCTGCGGGTCCGCAGCGGCTCGCCGCAGACTTCGCAGGTTTCGACGACGGTCAGATACCCGTCGAACAGGCGCCCCTGGCCGCAGGCCGGGCATTTGCAGGCCAGCCCGGTCGCGATCGGGGACAAGCCCGTCGCGGAGGGGCCGGGGGCCATGGCGCCGGGCTCCCCTCAGCGGGACGGCGTCAGCCGCCCCACCAGTAGACGCAGACGAACAGGAACAGCCAGACCACGTCGACAAAGTGCCAGTACCAGGCCGCCGCCTCGAAGCCGAAATGCTGCTCCGGGGTGAAGTGGCCCTTGTAGGCGCGGACCCAGCAGACCGCCAGGAACAGGGTGCCGACGATCACGTGGAAGCCGTGGAAGCCGGTCGCCATGTAGAAGGTCGAGGCATAGACCGTGTCGGTGAAGCCGAAGGCGGCGTGGCTGTACTCCAGGGCCTGGAGGCCGGTGAAGATGAAGCCGAGGATCACCGTGATGCCGAGGCCCCAGAGCAGCTCCTTGCGGTTGTTCTGCAGCAGGGCCGCATGCGCCCAGGTCACCGTGGTGCCCGACAGCAGCAGGATCAGGGTGTTCATCAGCGGCAGGTCGAACGGATCGAAGGTCTGGATCCCCTCCGGCGGCCAGACGCCGGTGCGCGGATACAGCGCCATGTCGAAGAACGCCCAGAAGAAGGCGAGGAAGAAGAACACTTCCGAGGTGATGAACAGCGCCATGCCGTAGCGCATGCCGATCTGCACCACCGGGGAGTGATGGCCCTGCCACTGCGCCTCGCGGATGATGTCGCGCCACCAGAAGAACATGGTGCCGAGGATCAGCGCCAGGCCGGCCAGCATGACCAGCACCGCCATGGGCAGCTCATGCATGTACATGATGCCGCCGACCGCCAGCACGAAGCCGGAGGCGGCCCCCATGAACGGCCAGGGGCTCGGTTCCACCAGGTGGTATGGATGATGCTGTTCGTGTGCCATCGGTCCCCTCGTCTTCAGACCCTCCGCCGGAACTGGCGGTATGTTACTCTACGGACGGCGCCAGCGCGAGTTGCTGGGCCTTCGATTGATCCTCAGCCGGATAGAAGGTGTAGGACAGCGTGACCGTGGTCACCCCGTCCATCTTCGGATCCTTCATCAGCTCCGGATCGAGAAAAAACTGCACCGGCATGTCGACCGTCTGACCCGGCTTCAGCACCTGTTCGGTGAAGCAGAAGCAGTCGATCTTCATGAAATACGGACCGGCCTTGTGCGGCGTGACGTTGAAGGCCGCGGTGCCGACCACCGGCGTGTCGCTGGTGTTGGTCGCCCGGTAGAAGGCCAGCTTCTCGACGCCGACCTCGACCTTCGTGGTGTTGACCGCCGGCACGAACTCCCACTGCAGCCCGTCGCTCACGTTGGAGTCGAAGCGCACGGTGAAGGTGCGGTGCTCGGCCGTGGCGCCTGGGGCGGCGTCCGCCTGGCGCGTGGTGCCGCCGAAGCCGGTGACCTGGCAGAACAGGGTGTAGAGCGGCACGGCGGCATAGGACACGCCGACCATGCCGACCACAATCCCGCCCAGCACCGCCGCGACCCGCAGGTTCGAACGGCGCGCCGGCGCCGGAGCGGTATCCGCGGCCGTCTCCCGGGACGGCTCGGAGGTCCGAGCGGTTTCTGTCGGTTCGGTCATCGTTCAGCTCATCCGCAGGATGGTGACAACGAAGAACAGCACGGCGAGACCCAGGATGGTCGCCAGGATCGCCAGGTTCTTGCCGCGCCGCTGGGCCCAGATGTCCTCGGCCCCGGTCGGGGTCTTCTTGCCGTCCTCGCTCTGGGGATCGCTCATCGCCGTCATCCCGCGATCCAGTGGTCGGCCAGCAGCGCGCCGAACAGGGCGAAGAGATACAGGATGGAATAGCCGAACAGCAGCTTGGCCGGCTTCATGTCGTCCGGGCCGGCGCGCAGCACCTGCACGGCGCCGAGCACGAACAGCCCGCCCAGCACGATCGAGGCGATGCCGTAGACGGCGGTGGTCGCCGCCATCGCCCAGGGCGCCAGGCCGAGCACGGCCAGCACCAGCGAATAGGCCAGGATCTGGCGTTTGGTCGAGCGCTCGCCGGAGACCACGGGCAGCATCGGCACGCCGGCGGCGGCGTATTCGCCGCGCTTCCACAGCGCCAGCGCCCAGAAATGCGGCGGGGTCCACACGAAGATGATGGCGAACAGCACGACGGACAGCCAGGACACGTCGCCCGTGGCGGCCGCCCAGCCGATCACCGGCGGCACCGCGCCGGCGGCACCGCCGATGACGATGTTCTGCGGCGTGCGGCGCTTCAGCCACATGGTGTAGACGAAGACGTAGAATCCGATGGTCGCGGCCAGCAGCACGGCCGAGATCACGTTGACCGCCAGGGCCATGACCAGGACCGAGAAGCCGGCCAGGATGACGCCGAAGCTCAGGGCCTCGTCCGCGTCGACCTTGCCCGACGGGATCGGCCGCTTGTCGGTGCGGCCCATGACCGCGTCGATGTCGCGGTCGTACCACATGTTGATGGCGCCCGAGGCGCCGGCCCCGACGGCGATGCACAGAACCGCGATCATCGCCAGCACCGGGTGGATGTCGCCCGGCGCGATGGCCAGGCCGACGAAGCCGGTGAAGACGACGAGCGACATCACGCGCGGCTTGAGCAGCGCGATGTAGTCGCGGACCGAGGCCGTTCCCGTGCTGGGAACGGCCTCGGCCGAAAGCGTCTGAGCCGTCAGGTCAGTCACAACGCGCTCCGGTCAATGGCCCTTGGAGGGGGCGATCTGCGGCAGCTCGTTGAAGGTGTGGAACGGCGGCGGCGAGCTGATGGTCCACTCGAGCGTCGTCGCACCCTCACCCCACGGGTTGGCCGCGGCCTTGCGCTTGGCGCTGAACGCCTCGATCACCACGACGATGAAGATCAGGGTGCCGATGCCACCGATATACGAGCCGATCGAGGCCACGTAGTTCCAGCCGGCGAGCGCATCCGGATAGTCGATGTAGCGCCGCGGCATGCCGGCCAGACCCAGGAAGTGCATCGGGAAGAACGTCAGGTTCACGCCGATGAAGGTCACCCAGAAATGGGCGCGGGCCAGCATGGAGTTGTACGAGTAGCCGGTCATCTTCGGGAACCAGTAGTAGAACCCGCAGAAGATGCCGAACACCGCACCCAGCGACAGCACGTAGTGGAAGTGCGCGATCACGTAGTAGGTGTTGTGCAGGGCGATATCGACGCCCGCATTGGCCAGGACCACGCCGGTCACGCCGCCGACGGTGAACAGAAAGATGAATCCGACGGCCCAGATCATGGGCAGGCGGAACTCGATCGACCCGCCCCACATGGTGGCGATCCAGGAGAAGATCTTGATGCCCGTCGGCACCGCGATGACCATCGTCGCCGCGGTGAAGTAGGCCCGCGTATCGACGTCCAGTCCCACCGTGTACATGTGGTGCGCCCACACCACGAAGCCGACGACGCCGATCGCGACCATGGCGTAGGCCATGCCGAGATAGCCGAAGACCGGCTTGCGCGAGAAGGTCGAGACCACCTGGCTGACGATGCCGAAGGCCGGCAGGATCATGATGTACACTTCGGGGTGACCGAAGAACCAGAACAGGTGCAGGAACAGCACCGGGTCGCCGCCGCCGGCCGGCTCGAAGAACGAGGTGCCGAAGTTGCGGTCGGTCAGCAGCATGGTGATGGCGCCGGCCAGGACCGGAACCGCCAGCAGCAGCAGGAACGCCGTCACCAGCATGGCCCACACGAACAGCGGCATCTTGTGCAGCGTCATGCCCGGGGCGCGCATGTTGAAGATGGTGGTGATGAAGTTGGCCGCGCCCAGGATCGAGCTGGCACCGGCGAGGTGCAGCGAGAAGATCGCCAGGTCCATGGACATACCCGGCGTGCCGAGCTTGCCCGACAGCGGCGGGTAGATCGTCCAGCCGGTGCCGGTGCCGTTGGCGCCGCCGGTGCCCGGGACGAACATCGACAGGACCAGCAGCAGGAAGGCCGGGACGATCAGCCAGAAGCTGATGTTGTTCATCCGCGGGAAGGCCATGTCCGGCGCGCCGATCATCAGCGGCACGAACCAGTTGCCGAAGCCGCCGATCAGCGCCGGCATGACCACGAAGAACACCATGATCAGGCCGTGGGCCGTCACGTAGACGTTCCAGGAATTGCCGTCGGCCATGTACTGGACGCCGGGATCCTGGAGCTCCATGCGCATGTAGATCGAGATCGCGCCGCCCAGCAGGCCGGCGATCACCGCGAACACCAGATAGAGGGTGCCGATGTCCTTGTGGTTGGTGGAGTACAGCCACCGCTTCACGAAGCTGCTCGGCGCGCCGTGGTCGTCGTGACCGTGGTCGTGAGCGTGATCAGCGCTTGTCATCTTGCTTGTCTCCACCGGTTAGTCGGCGATCGACGCGACCTTGGTCGCGGTCGGGTTCATCGCGAACTGTTCCTTCGCCTTCAGCAGCCAGGCGTCGTATTCGCCCTGCTCCATGGCGTGCACCACGATCGGCATCCGGGAATGGTCGATGCCGCAGATCTGGTTGCACTGGCCGTAATAGACGCCGGGCTTGTCGACCTGGAACCAGGTCTCGTTGATCCGGCCCGGCGTGCCGTAGATCTGCACCGCGAGCGCCGGAACGAAGAAGGAATGCATCACGTCGAAGGTGGTGACCAGGACCTGCACCTTCTTGCCGACCGGAACCACCAGACGGTTGTCGACATCGAGCAGACGGGTCTGGCCCTCCTGAATGTCGGCATCCGGGATCAGGTAGCTGTCGAAGGCGATCTCCTGGTCCGGATAGGTGTAGTTCCAGTACCACTGGTGCGCCTCGACCTTGATGGTCATGTCCGGATCGACCGCCTTGTCCTGCTTGTAGAGCAGCGGGAACGAATAGAAGGCGATGACCACCAGGATGAGCGCCGGGATGGTGGTCCAGGCGATCTCAAGCCACGTGTGGTGCGTCGTCGTCGACGGGGTCGGGTTGTTGCTCCGCTTGAAGCGGATGCACACATAGACCAGCAGCGCCAGCACGAAGAGGCTGATCAGCGTGATGATCACGAGCAGAATGTTGTGCAGCTCGTCGATATCGTGGCCGACCGGCGTCACATGTTCCTGCATGCCCAATTGCCAGGGCTGAGGCTGAGTAGCAGACGCGTCAAACGCCGCCACCGCGAGGATCGCCACCGCTGCCAGAAGTGCGGCACCGCCGCTCATCGTAGCACCGGCAACCCGCTTGAGGATCCGCTCCATCACTCGGTCATTCCCGTCGTCGTTGGTCCTTGAGCCACAGTCCCCCGGAGTGCAGCGACGCCGTTATGGCACCATCCGCTCAACCGCGCAACGCGACCCTTCAGCACACCAAACGAGGCTAAATGCCGGTCCGGCGGCCCACAAGCGCGGGCGACGCGGCATTCGGTCGCGTAACCGGCGACGGCCCGCGCGCCCGCCAATCCCGCCCGGCTTCACCCGCCGGCTTTCCGGCCGGGCCGGCCTCGACTTCCAACCTTCGGCGGCCTATGTGAAGCTGGACGACCGCTCATAGACCCATTCTATCCCGATGGAGCCGCCCCGTGTCCAATCTGGCCCTCACTGACGAGCTGTTCTTCGACCGCGCCGGCCTGGATCAGGGCCGCACCCAGGGCATCGTCGACGACGCCCTGAACGGCGCCGACGACGGCGAGCTGTTCCTGGAATACAGCCAGAGCGAAGCCCTGGCCTTCGACGACGGCCGGCTGAAGACCGCCAGTTTCGACACCACCCAGGGCTTCGGCCTGCGCGCCATCGCCGGCGAGGCCCGCGGCTTCGCCCATGCCGCCGACCTGTCCGACGACGCGATCCGGCGCGCCGCCGACACCGTGCGCGCGGTCCATGCCGGCCACAACGGCAAGATGGATCTCGGCCCCAAGGGCACCAACAGCGCGCTCTACACGGCCGAGAACCCGCTTCAGGGATTCACCACCGAGGCGAAGATCGGCGTGCTGAAGGAGATCGACGCCTATGCCCGCGCCAAGGATCCGCGGGTGCGGCAGGTCTCGGCCACGCTCATGGGCTCCTGGCAGGCCGTGCAGATCCTGCGGGCCGGCGGCCAGCGCGTCGCCGATGTCCGCCCGCTGGTGCGGCTGAACGTCCAGGTCGTGGTCGGCGACGGCGACAAGATGGAGGCCGGCTACTACGGCTGCGGCGCGCGCATGAGCTTCGACCACTATGTTGATCCGGCCACCTGGCAGCACGCCACCGACGAGGCGCTGCGGGTCGCCCTGGTCAATCTCGGCGCGGTGGAGGCGCCGGCCGGCGAGATGGAGGTGGTGCTCGGCCCGGGCTGGCCCGGCGTCATGCTGCACGAGGCGGTCGGCCACGGCCTGGAGGGCGACTTCAACCGCAAGCTCACCTCGACCTATTCCGGCATGATCGGCCAGCAGGTCGCCGCCAAGGGCGTCACCGTGATCGACGACGGCACCCTGCCCGACCGCCGCGGCTCGATCACCGTGGACGACGAGGGCACGCCCTCGGCCCGCAACGTGCTGATCGAGGACGGCATCCTGGTCGGCTACATGCAGGACCGCCAGAACGCCCGGCTGATGGGCGTGCCGGCCACCGGCAACGGGCGCCGCCAGTCCCATGCCCATCACCCGATGCCGCGCATGACCAACACCTACATGGCGGCCGGCGACGCCGATCCGGAGGAGATCCTGAAGTCGGTGAAGCGCGGGCTCTACGCCGTCAACTTCGCCGGCGGTTCGGTCGACATCACGTCGGGCAAGTTCGTGTTCTCCATGAACGAGGCCTATCTGGTGGAGAACGGCAAGATCGGCCCCGCGGTCAAGGGCGCCACCCTGATCGGCAACGGCCCGGACGCCATGGGCAAGATCACCATGATCGGCAACGACATGAAGCTCGACGACGGCATCGGCACCTGCGGCAAGGACGGCCAGGGCGTGCCCGTCGGCGTCGGCCAGCCGACCCTGAAGATGACCATCGCCGTCGGCGGCACCGCCGCCTGACCGAGTCCCGGGCGGTCGTCGGATCGGCCGCCCGGATCTACCTGTTCGCGAGAAACTCTTCTGTAAATCATATCATTTGTGAATTTAACTTAACTGCCCCTTAAATAATCAGGTGTAGTAGATTGGCCTTGTCCAAGGAGAGGCAACGTCATGACCACTGCATCCACTCCTTCGCCGGCGACCCTGCGCTCGACCGTAACCGTGACGAGTCTTCTGCCCGCGGGTCTGGCCGGGATCGCGATGCTGGCGGTGGCCCTGTTCGCCCTGCTCGCGCCGGCGACCGAGGGCCATGCCCGGGTCGCCGCGGTCTTTCCGCCGTGGTGGACAGCGAGGGACGTCATGGCCAGCCTCCACGGCACCGACGCGGTGATCCTGCGCGACGGCATCGCCCCCTCGGTCCTCCTGGTCTCCAGCCCGACCCCGGACCTTGCCCGGCGTCTGCGGCGGGCCGGCGCCCTTCTCACCCTCGATCCGACGGCCGCCTCGGGCTGCCTCGGCCTCGCTCCGTCAACCGTCCGCGGTTGAACCGCCGCCATATCGGGATTCTGCCATGACCGACATTCTGAGCATCCGCCGCCGCGCCACCTTCGCGCTGTCGCTGTTCATCCTCGCCCATGTGCCGATCGTCGGTCTGACCGCCTTTCTGCTCGGCCGCGACATGGTCTGGCCGACCCTGGCGACGGCGGTCGCCGGCGCCATCGTGGTCGCCCTCGCCCGGCTGCAGCCCGACGCGCCGGCGACGCGCTACCTGATCGCCGCGGTGATGATGGGCATCGTGTCGATGATGGTCGCCCTGTTCTGGGGCAATTCCTGGCAGATCGACATGCACATGTACTATTTCGCGGCCCTGGCGATCCTGACGCCGATGGTCTGCGCGGTGTCGATCCTGGTGGCGACCGTGGTGGTCGCGGTGCACCACCTGACCCTCAGCTTTCTGCTGCCGGCCGCCGTGTTCCCCGACGACGCCTCGCTGGGCCGGGTCGTGCTGCATGCGGTGATCGTGATCTTCGAGGCCGGAGCGCTGCTCTGGGTGACCCACGGCGTGCAGCGCGCCTTCGACGCTTCGGCCGGCGCGCTGAAGGAGGTCGAGCTGGCCCAAGCCGAGCAGGCCCGCCTCGCCGAGCAGAACCGCGAGCGCGACCGCCAAGCCGCGACCGAGAAGGCGGCCGCGCTGGTCGCCCTGTCGGATTCGCTGCAGCAGACCGTCGGCGGCATCGCCGATACCGTCGCCGCGGCGTCGGAGGAGCTGAACCGCACGGCCACCAGCCTGACCGAAACCACCAGCCGGGTCGGCGACCATGCCGGCGCCGTGGCCCGCGACGCGTCCGAGAACCAGACCCGCGCCCAGGCCGCGGCCGAGGCGCTCGACCGGGTGTCGGAGTCGATCAGCCGGATCACCGACCAGGTCAGCCTGTCGGGCCGGATCACCGGCGAGGCGGTGCAGCGCGCCGCCGACACCGACCGGACCGTGGCCGGCCTCGCCCAGGCGACCGACCGCATCGGCGAGGTGCTGACCCTGATCCAGGCGATCGCCGAACAGACCAACCTGCTGGCGCTCAACGCCACCATCGAGGCCGCCCGGGCCGGGGATGCCGGCAAGGGCTTCGCCGTCGTCGCCTCCGAGGTGAAGAGCCTGGCCGGCCAGACCGCCAAGGCAACCGAGACCATCGCCGGCGAGATCGCCTCCATCCAGGCCGAGTCCCGCGGCGCGGTGGACGCGATCCGCGGTATCGGCGAGACGGTGGGACGGATCGACGAGGTCGCCCGCACCATCGCCGACGCGGTCAGCGAGCAGGAGGCCAATGCCCGCGAGCTCGGCGAGGAGGTCGCCGCCATGTCCCAGAGCGCCAGCCAGGCCGCCAGCGGCGTGACCGAGATGGCCGAGGAGGCGCGCGACGGCAACCAGGCGGCCTCAGACGTGCTCAATGCCAGCCGCGACCTGGCCGCCAATGCCGACACCCTGCAGCGCGAGATCAGCGATTTCTGCGCCCGGGTGCGGGCCGGCTAGGGCATCCCACGATCAGAGGGAACCATCTGATCGTGTGAGTTTGCGCTACCTTGAAGAGGTCTGAGTGCGCTGGGGCGGTGCCACCAGCACCCAGAGGATCGCCACCACCGACAGGCCGGCCCCGGCGAGAAACGGGACCGCCGGATCGAACCGGGTCCACAGCCAGCCCGCCGCCGTGTTGCCGGTCAGCACGACCAGGCCGGTCACCAGGTTGAACATGCCGAAGGCACTGCCCTTGAGGCGGTCCGGGGCCGCGCCGGCGACCAGCGCGCCGAGCAGACCCTGGGTGAACCCCATGTGCAGGCCCCACAGCACGGTGCCGAGACCGTAGAGCAGGACCGTGTCGGCCGCGGCCAGGGTCAGGTGGGCGGCGACCAGGAAGACCAGCCCGCAGAGCAGCAGGCCGCGGCTGCCGATCCGGTCGGACAGCGAGCCCACCGGGTAAGCCGCCAGCCCGTAGACCGCATGCATCACCACCAGGGCGAGCGGCACCCAGGTGGCGGCCACACCGGCGTCCAGCGCCTTCAGCAGCACGAAGGCCTCGCTGAACCGCGCCAGCATGATCACCGCGCCGAGACCGATCACCGCCGCGACGGCCCGGTTCAGCCGGACCGCCTCCGCCAGGCGGAACCGGCTTCCGCCGCCCGACCATCCCTTCTCCACCCGATCCGCCGTCGGCTCGCGCACGCCGATCACCAGCACGGCGACCGCGAGCGCCGCCGGGATCACCGCCAGCCAGTAGACCGCAGCGATGTCGCCGGCCAGCAGCAGCATCGCCCCGACCGCCGCCAGCGGCCCCAGAAATCCGCCGACCGTGTCCAGCGACTTGCGTAGACCGAAGGCCGCCCCGCGGATCTGCGGCGGGGTGACGCCGGCGACGATCGCATCCCGCGGCGTGCTGCGGATGCCCTTACCGACCCGGTCCATCGCCTTGGCCAGGACGATCTGGTCGACCGTCGCCGCCAGGGGGAAGATCAGCCGCGACAGGGCGGCGAGGCCATAGCCCACCACCGCCAGGGGCTTCGCCCGCCGGCTCCAGTCGGCGACCACACCGGACAGGAACCGCGTCGCCGTCGCGACCGCCACCGACAGGCCCTCGATGAATCCGACCGCCAGCGCCGACGCGCCGAGGCCGCCCACCAGATAGAGCGGCAGCAGGCTCTGCACCATCTCCGAGGACACGTCCATCAGCAGGCTGACCATGCCGAGCATCCAGACGGTCGTCGGGATGGCCGGTCGGCCTCGGGAAGGGCGGCTGTCGTCGTCGGCTGTCACGCGCTGGCTCCGGTGGCGGGATCGGGAGCCCGTTCATGCACCGAAGCGCGGCGCGTGGCAAAGCCCCGTCTGACCGGTTCCTTCCGACGGGCCCCGTTGCCTCCCACCCCCAGGCGTGTACACTCGCGCCACCATGAGCCTATACCCTCCCGGCACGGACCCGTCTGTCCCCGTCACCGACCTGATCACCAAGCGCCCGAACGTCTACGGCTTCGGTGGTCTCGACCGTTCAGCCCATATCCGCGAGCGCGAAGGCTGGCTCGACGAGCTGCTGGAGCGGCCCGACACCGTGATTGTGCCGGTCTGGCGCAGCCGCTCGCTGGTCGCCCCAGGCGACGCGCCGCGCGCCGGCATGCTGTCGGTGGCCGAGCACAAGGGGCTGATGCGCTTCGCCGACCTGTCGGCCTTCCTCGGCGAGTATGACGGGGTCGCCCATGTGGCGATCGACCTGTCGCCGCTGGAGGAGACCGATATCCTCAACATCCTGGCCGCCCACGGCGTGTTCCAGGACCTGCGCCAGATCGGCCCGCTGCTGAACCGCTTCGAGGGCTCGGTGCTGGCCTATGCCCGCGGCCTGATGTGGTGGCACCAGCGCCACCGGTTCTGCGGCGTGTGCGGTTCGGAGACCCGGGCGGTCAAGGGCGGCCATCAGCGGACCTGCACCAACGAGAGCTGCCGCGCCCCGCATTTCCCGCGCACCGATCCGGCGGTGATCATGCTGGTGCATGACGGCGACCGCTGCCTGCTCGGCCGCCAGAAGGTCTGGCCCGAGGGCATGTACTCCACGCTGGCCGGCTTCGTGGAGCCGGGCGAGACCCTGGAGGAGGCCGTGGCCCGCGAGGTCTGGGAGGAGAGCGGCATCCATGTGCGCGACGTGCGCTACCACTCCTCGCAGCCCTGGCCGTTCCCGTCCTCGCTGATGCTGGGCTTCCATGCCGAGGCGAAGTCGTTCGACATCGTGCGCAACGACGACGAGCTGGGCGACGCCCAGTGGTTCAGCCTGGAGCAGCTCGCCGATTTCGAGGCGCTCGGCAAGTTCCTGCCGCGGCGCGACAGCATCGCCCGCCGGCTGATCCAGGACTGGGTGGAGAGCGTGCGCCCGGACCTGCTCGACGCGGTCGACAAGGTCCCCAGCGCCTATCCGGTACGCCCGAGCTGATCGGGCAGGGGACGACGGCGCATACCCCGTCTTCCCGGCCCTGCGCCGGGAAGACGCCAAAATCACCTCTCTTTCACTCCCCGGATTTATTCCGGGGCGAGGCCAACGTCGTGCGCTGACGTTGGGCGCTCGGTACGACGGATGCCTTGCCCCGGAATAAATCCGGGGAGTGTGTGAGAGTGCGCAGGAACCTGACGCCGCCCCGAGGCATTGCGCCCCACCCGCAACCGTCGCGCGCTCGGGCGGTTTCGCGGCGGGGACAACTGGCGTATGACTGCGGCCATGAGCGGCAGCGATTTCAACCGGGACATCTCCGGCGCAAGCGACATCCCCCAGGGCAACTGGGTGGACCGGTGGCTGCCCGCGTCCTGGCGGCCCTATGCCCGGCTGGCCCGCCTGGACCGGCCGATCGGGACCTGGCTGCTGTACCTGCCCTGCCTGTGGGGCATCGCGCTGGGCTGGCAGTCGATCGGCGCGCCGACGGACACCGCCGTGCTGCTGGAGATGGCGCGGCTGTGGGTGCTGTTCACCATCGGCGCCCTGGTGATGCGGGGTGCGGGCTGCACGGTGAACGACCTGTGGGACCGCAAGCTCGACCAGAAGGTGGCGCGCACCGCCGACCGCCCGATCGCCAGCGGCGCCGTCTCGCCGCTCGCCGCCCTGGTCTTCCTCGCCGTCCAGCTCGCCATCGGCCTCGCCATCCTGCTGCAGCTCAACCAGCCGTCCTGGGCGATAGGCGCCGCCGTGCTGGTTCTGGTCTTCCTGTACCCGGCGGCCAAGCGGGTCACCGACTGGCCGCAGGCGGTGCTCGGCCTGACCTTCAACTGGGGCGCGCTGCTCGGCTTCGCGGCGGTGACGGAGACCATTTCGCCGGCCGCGCTGCTGGCCTATGCCGCCGGCTTCTTCTGGACGCTGGGCTACGACACGATCTACGCCCATCAGGACAAGGAGGACGACGCCATCGTCGGCGTGCGCTCCTCCGCCCTGGCGCTGGGCGAGCGGACCAGGCCGGCCCTGGCCGCCTTCTACACGGTGACCGTTGCCCTGCTGGCGGCCAGCCTGTGGACCGCCGGCCTCGGGCTTCTGGCCTATGTCGGGCTGGCGCTCGCGGGGCTGCATTTCGTCCGCCAGATCCGGGCCACCGACCTGGACGATCCGCATGCCTGCCTGCGCACCTTCAAGTCGAACCGCGATGCCGGGTTGCTGATCGCACTTGCCTTTGTCCTCGGCTGACCCCGCCATGGGCGACCCGGTCGCGTTCGTCCGCCAGAACACCCTGCTGAAGCCGCCGAGCCTCGTCCCCGAACTCAAGCTGCATCTGGCCGACAAGGCGGTGCCGCTGTGGGAGCTGACCGAGGAGGAGCTGGCGGAGAAGGACCTGCCGCCGCCCTACTGGGCCTTCGCCTGGGCCGGCGGGCAGGCGTTGGCGCGCTACATCATCGATCATCCGGACGTGGCCGCCGGCAAGCGGGTGCTGGACTTCGCCGCCGGCAGCGGGATCGTCGGCCTCGCCGCCCTGTGGGTCTCGGCCGCCCATGTGGTGGCCAACGACATCGACCCCTTCGCCGCCGCGGCGATCACCCTCAACGCCGAGGCCAACGGCGTGGCCGGCGGGCTGGAGACCGTGCGCCGGGACATGCTGGACGAGCCGGCCCTGGCGGCGGACGGCAGCCCGCTGTTCGACCTCGTGCTGGCCGGGGACGTCTGCTACGAGCTGCCGATGTCGACCCGCACCATCGGCTGGCTGCGCCGCCATGCCGCGGCCGGCGCCACCGTGCTGATGGGCGATCCGGGCCGCAGCTACCTGCCGGACAGCGGCCTGACCAAGCTCGCCGAATACATGGTCCCCACCCCGCGCGAGCTGGAGGACAGCGACCTGCGGCGCACCATCGTCTGGCGGGTCGAGCCGGGCTGGCCTCACCGCGGTCTCACGCAACGGTGACACAGGCGGCGGGGAATGTGCGTTATCCAGATCCCCGGGCGTCACCACCTTCCGGAACAGAAGGGTTTCGGCGCCGGTCGGACGGGGGAGAGAGCGGATGCGCAAGGCCAAGGTTTTGGACCGTCGGGTCTATCAGCCGGGACAGACCCTGTTTCACGAGGGCGACCAGGCCTGGGCCGCCTTCCTGATCGAGAGCGGCGACGTGGAGATCCTGCGCAGCGCCGGCGAACGCCACGAGGTCCTGCTGGCCACGGTCGGCGCCGGCGAGCTGATCGGCGAGATGGGGCTGATCGACAACGCCCCGCGCAGCGCCACCGCCCGGTCGGTCGGGGTGACCGTCGTCCAGGTCATCAACGAACAGAACTTCAGCCGTCTGCTGGCTAATGCGGAGCCCGGCCTGGTGGCCCTGCTCAAGGTGCTGCTCCGCCGCCTGCGGGCCGCCAACGAGACCGTCAGCGCCCAGTCCTGCCTGGTGGTGGAGAGCCGCCTGATCGCCGAGGCGTTCGACCACGACGGCGAGGAGGAGAGCCGGCCCACCGTCAACTGAGCCGGTGCGCCCTATGTCCCGTGCCGGATCGCCGTCGCGGCCAGCCGGGCCGTCAGCCGGGTCCGCCGCAGCAGGCCGGTCGGGCCGATATGGCCGTGCAGCCAGTCCTCGAACGGGGATGTGCCGCCGACCTCGCGGTGCAGCCGTTCCAGAACCTCGCGCTGGGTCAGAGCCGGACTGCGCCGTCCGGTCGCCGGCACCGCCGCCAGCGGGACCATGGCGCCGTCGAAGTTCAGACACCCGCGCAGGGCGTTGTAGACCAGCGCCCGCTCCGGGACCGGACCGTCGGCGGCGACGATGTCCAGCGCCTGTTCCTCGCGGGCATAGTTCACGCCGACGGCTTCCGTCTCGTCCATCCGCCGCATCGCCGCCGCGTCGAGCCAGGTGATCCAGAGCTCGACCTCGGTCCCCGGCGACGGTGCCAGGGTCGCCGGCACCGCCCCGTAGCCCGCCATGTGCGCGGCATGCACCACGTCCAGGTCGCGGGCGATCAGCCGGGTCACCGGGATCGAGGTCGCCATCCGCGCGAACTTGCGGGCGAGCTGGGCCGGCGCCCGGTTTGAGCCGACCGCGATGACCGGGGTGAGGTGCTCGGTCACCAGCTCCGGCGGCAGGACCTCCGCCGCGCCGTCGCGGAACAGATAGGGCTGCGCGTGCGCCGCGTAGGGATAGTCCATCGCCCGTGCCAGCGCCGGATGCCCGTCGTCGTGCCCGCCCTGCGCCATTCCTTCGCCTCCCATTCCCGCACTGGAACCCGGTGCCCAGACGTAGCATGGTTATGCCCTGAATTGAGGGGAGAGTGGGATGTTCGCAGGCTTCAGCACGGAGCGGATCACCGTCGACGAGGCGGCGTTCCATGTCCGGATCGGCGGCTCGGGCCCGCCCGTCCTGCTGCTGCACGGGTTTCCTCAGACCCATATGGCCTTCCACCAGCTCGCCCCGCTGCTGGCCGACCGCTTCACGCTGGTGATCCCGGACACCCCCGGCTACGGCGCCTCGCGCGGGCCGGCGCCGAGCCCGGAGAGCTTCTCCAAGCGCAACCTGGCCAGGCTCTGCGCCGGGCTGATGTCCGCCCTCGGCCACGAGAGCTTCCACCTGTCGGGCCACGACCGCGGCGGGCGGATCGGCTACCGCCTCGCCATCGACATGCCGCAGCGGGTGCGCAGCTTCGTCGCGCTGGACATCGTGCCGACCCTGGAGAACTGGCGGCGCATGGACTGGCGCTCCGCCCTGGGCAGCTATCACTGGCTGCTGCTGGCCCAGAACGACCCGTTCCTGCGGCAGATGGTCGGGGCGGACGGGCCCGGCTATGTCCGCCACCTGATCGACCGCTGGGCCGGACACCGCGACCGGCTCGACGACGCGGCGGTGCAGGCCTATTGCGACGCCTATGCCGACCCCCTGGTGGTCGATGCGATGTTCGCCGACTACCAGGCCGGGGCGACGGTCGATTTCGCCCTGGACGAGGCCTCGCTGGAGGCGGGACAGCGCATCGCCTGCCCGACCCGGCTGGTCTGGGGCACGCGCTACCTGAAGGAAAAGGACGAGCGGCATCTGGACGTCTGGCGCCGCTGGGCCGACGATGTGGACGCCGTTCCCCTGGATTGCGGGCATTTCCTCGCCGAGGAGGAGCCCGACGCCTGTGCCGAGGCGATGGCCGACCTGTTCACCCGCGCGGAGACCTGACCGCATGCTCGAAGATCCTCCCGTCCTCACCGTCCGCCGGACCTTCCCGCGCCCGACCGAGGCCCAGCTCCGCCGCTTCCGCGGCGCCTACACCGCCCAGGTGGTAGACGCCATGGAAGGGCGGGGTGCCATGACCCCGGACATCAAGCCGCAGATCGCGCCGGGCGTGTCGATCGCCGCGCCGGTGCTGACCGCCTTCGCCCATCCGGCCGACAACCTGGCGCTGGCCGCCTGCCTTGACGTGCTGCAGAAGGGCGACGTGATCGTCTGCGCCGCCGACGGCTACCGGCAGACCGCGCTGACCGGCGACCTGCTGGCCGGGATGCTGCGCAATGCCGGCGCCATCGGCCTGGTGACCGACGGCGCGATCCGCGACCAGGACGGGGTCGAGGGCATGGGCCTGCCGATCTGGCATGGCGGGGTCACCCCGAACTCCCCCGCCCGGGTCGGCCCCGGCACGGTCGGGCTCGACATCCTGTGCGGCGGCGTGCCCGTCTCCTCCGGCGATCTGGTGGTGGCCGACCGCGACGGCGTGGTCATCGTGCCCCATGCGCGGATCGATGCGGTGGCCGACAAGCTGGACCAGGTGCGCGCCGGCGAGGCGGCGATGGAGGCCAAGGTGCGCGCCGGACTTGCCCGGCCGGACTGGCTGGACAATGTTTTCGGGACGCCGAAGGTGCGCGAGGTCGACTGACGCGCATCGCAGAGCAGGAAGCGAGGCCGGTCCATGCGCGATCCGAAAACCGCCCGCCGCGAGCGCCGCGCCCGCTTCGAGCAGCGGCTGAGCGGGCGCATTCCCAAGGCGCCGGGCCGCACGCTCGACCCGGCCCGCCGGCTCGGCCGCCTGGCGGAGGACGAGGATGCCGGTCCCGCCCCGGCCTCGCGCGGACTGATCGGCCGGCTGGCGAACCGGCTGGGACCGAAGGGACGGTTCCTGGCCGCCGCCGTGGTGATCGGCGTGCTGATCACGGCTATCGACATGTACTGGGAGCGCTACACCAGCGAGCATGCGGTCTCCGCCGACCACACCAACGCCGCCGTGGTCGGGCTCGGCCACACGCTCTACGACCAGCACTGCGCGTTCTGCCACGGCGCCGATCTGGCCGGGAAGGCGGGCTGGGACGGGGAGTATCCGGAGGGCGGCCGGCCCCCGCTGCCGCTGGAGGGAAGCGCGCCGATCTGGCGGCTGAGCGACCGCGATCTGTTCGACGTGACCAAGTTCGGCGGCCAGCCGTTCTCGCCGGCGAGCTACCGCAACGCCATGCCGGCCTTCGAGACCGAGCTGGCGGATGCCGATATCTGGGCGATCCTCGCCTTCATCAAGTCGCGCTGGCCGCAGGAAGTGCATACCCGCCAGAAGGAGGCGACGGCGGATCAGGGGTCGTAGAAAATCCTCTCCCAACCGTTTTCCCGGCCTTGCGCCGGAATCCAGAATGGGAGCCGCCGGAACCCCTCAGCGAGACGCTCCATCGCACGCCCGTCTAGGCCCGGCGCAGGGCCGGGGAGACGGCAATGTGCGAGAAAGAAGAGGCGGGCGCTTGCCCTCAGCCCTCGCCCTTGTTGCCTTCGCGGCGGCTCGGGTGCGGGATCGCCACCGAGTGGAAGCCGCCATCCACATGCACGACTTCGCCGGTCACCCCCGAGGAGAGCTGCGACAGCAGGTACAGCCCGGTGCGGCCGACCTCCTCCAGCGCGGCGTTGCGGCCGAGCGGAGCGGCGTTCTCGGAGAACCGGAAGGTGTAGCGCGCATCGGCGATGGCCGAGCCCGCCAGGGTCCGCATCGGGCCGGCCGACAGGGCGTTGACCCGGATCCCGTCCGGACCGAGATCGGCCGCCAGATAGCGCACGCTCGCCTCCAGCGCCGCCTTGGCGACGCCCATGACGTTGTAGTTCGGCGTGCTGCGCTCGGCCCCGAGATAGGACAGGGTCAGCAGGCTGCCGCCCTCGCTCATCAGCGGTGCCAGACGCTGGGCCAGCGCGGTGAACGAGTAGCAGGACACGTCCATCGTGTTGATGAAGTTGGCCCGGCTGGTGTCGTAGTACTTGCCCTTGAGCTCGGCCTTGTCGGAATAGGCCACCGCGTGCAGGGCGAAGTCGAGCCGGCCCCACTTCGCCTCGATCTGCGCCACGACCGCGTCGAGGGACGCGTGGTCGGTGACGTCGCACTGCAGGACGATATCGGCACCCACCGACTCGGCGAGCGGCTTCACCCGCCGCTCGATGCTCTCGTTCTGATAGGTGAAGGCGAGTTCCGCCCCGTGCTCGGCGAGCGCGGCTGCGATCCCCCAGGCGATCGAGCGGTCATTGGCCACGCCGATGATGAGCCCGCGCTTGCCGGCCATGATCGGCTGGGGGGAGGGCGAATCTGACATCGGGCTCCTGTTCCTGAAACGCCCCGACCGCCGGTCGGGATCACGGAATTTGCTTGGGCGGCGGATCGTAGGAGGCGCCGCCCGGTTTACTCAGACGTCGGCCCGCCGGAAAGCGAGGACGGCGTTGGTGCCGCCGAAGCCGAAACTGTTCGACATCGCGACGTTGACTTCCTGGTCGAGCATCGGCTCGCGCACGATCGGCATGGCCTCGGCCTCGGGTTCCATCGACTCGATGTTGATCGAGGGGGCGATGAAGCCGCCGTTCATCATCAGCAGGGTGTAGATCGCCTCGTGGACGCCGGTGGCCCCCTGGCTGTGTCCGGTCATCGACTTGGTCGAGCTGATGAACGGGATCTTGTTCTGGCCGCGGAACACCTCGGAGATCGAGTTCAGCTCGACCATGTCGCCGACTGGCGTGGAGGTGCCGTGGGTGTTGATGTAGTCGACCGGATCATGGACGTCGGCCAGCGCCAGCTGCATCGCGCGCAGCCCGCCCTCGCCCGACGGGGCCACCATGTCGGCGCCGTCGGAGGTCGCACCGTAGCCGACCAGCTCGCCGTAGATCTTGGCACCGCGCGCCTTGGCGTGCTCGAGCTCCTCGAGCACCACCACGCCGCCGCCGCCGGCGATCACGAAGCCGTCGCGGCTGGTGTCGTAGGGCCGCGAGGCCTTCTCCGGCGTCTCGTTGTACTTGGAGGACAGCGCCCCCATGGCGTCGAACAGCACGGACAGGGTCCAGTGCAGCTCCTCGCCGCCGCCGGCGAAGACGATGTCCTGCTTGCCGTACTGGATCAGCTCGGCACCATTGCCGATGCAATGGGAACTGGTCGAGCAGGCCGAGCTGATCGAGTAGCTCAGGCCCTTGATCTTGTAGATGGTCGACAGGTTGGCCGAGTTGGTCGACGACATCACCCGCGGCACCATGTACGGGCCGACCCGCTTCGGGCTCTTCTCCCGCGCGGTGTCGAAGGCCTGCATCATGTTGCGGGTCGAGGGGCCGCCGGAGCCCATCACCAGCCCGGTGCGCGGGTTGGAGACGTCGGAGGTCTCCAGACCGCTGTCGGCGATCGCCTCCTCCATGGCGAGGTAGTTGTACCCCGCCCCGTCGCCCATGAAGCGCAGCAGCTTGCGGTCGATCCGGTCCTCGAGGTTGAGCTTCAGCGAGCCGTGCACGTGGCTGCGGAAGCCCATCTCCTTGTACTCGGGCGCAAAGGTGATGCCCGAGCGGCCGGTCTTGAGGGATTCGGTCACCTCGGCCTTGTCGTTGCCGATCGGGGAAACGACACCGATTCCGGTGACGACGACGCGTCGCATGTTGTTCTCCGTCAGGCCAGAGCCGCCGCCGGGTTGGCGAACAGGCCCACGCGAATGTCCTTGGCTTCGAACACCCGCTCACCGTCACAGTCAACCCATCCGTCGGCGATGCCGAGGAACAGCTTGCGGCTGATAACCCGTTTCAGGTCCAAATGATAGCGCACCTTGGTGGCGGTCGGCAGAATCTGGCCGCTGAACTTCACCTCGCCGACCGAGAGCGCCCGTCCCGAGCCCGGACCGCCGAGCCAGCCGAGCGTGAAGCCCAGCAGCTGCCACAGCGCGTCCATGCCGAGGCAGCCCGGCATGACCGGGTCGCCCTCGAAATGGCAGGGGAAGAACCAGAGGTCCGGTTTGATGTCGAGCTCGGCTTCGACTTCACCCTTGCCGTTGGCACCGCCGGTCTCGGCGATGTGGGTGATTCGGTCGAACATGAGCATCGGCGGCAGCGGAAGCTGCGCGTTACCGGGACCGAACAGGCGCCCGTGGGCGCATTCGAGCAGATCCTTGTAGGAGAAGCTGCTCCGCTTCTTGAAATCCAATGCCGGCCTCGCCGTCCGTGGGTCCGTCAATCCACCGCGAGCACGCTCCCCGTGCTCCCGGCGCGATCGAGACGCGGCCTCCCGCCACGTTCAATCGGCGCCAAGCAAACCACATCGCACCCGAGCTTGCAAAGGGCATGGATTGCCAATTATTGGCGGTCATGATAATCGTTTTGTTTCAACGCTTTTGGAAACCCTATTGATCGGTTCCAAAGGAGAGAACTCACAAGGTGCGCGCCATGACTTCACGACCGTTCGCCGCTGCCGTGGACACATTGCGCGGGGCAGGATTGCGGCCGACGCGCCAGCGCCTTTCCCTGGCAAAGCTGCTGTTCGACGGCGAGGACCGGCATGTGACGGCCGAGCAGTTGCACTCCCAGGCCGAGCGCGACGGCGTGCGGGTCTCCCTGGCGACGGTCTACAACACCCTGCACCAGTTCACCGATGCCGGCCTGCTGCGCGAGGTCGTGGTCGAGGCCGGGCGGTCGTATTTCGACACCAACACCCGCGGCCACCATCACTTCTTCGAGGCCGAGACCGGCCGTCTGGTCGACATTCCGGCCGACCAGGTCTCGATCGGCAGCCTGCCCTCCGCCCCCGCCGGCGCGGAGATCGAGCGGGTCGACCTGATCGTGCGGGTCCGCAAGGCGGCCGTCTGACGCCGTCCCGATCGCCCGTCCCGATCGCCCGTTGCGGTCCCCTGGCCGTTTCCGACCGGAGCATCCCATGACCGAGCTGAAGGGTTCGAAGACCGAGGCGAACCTGAAGAAGGCCTTCGCCAGCGAGGCGCAGACGAATCGGCGCTATCTCTATTTCGCGCTGACCGCCGATATCGAGGGCTATAACGACATTGCCGCGGTGTTCCGCTCGACCGCCGAGGGCGAGACCGGCCACGCCCAGGGCCATCTGGAATACCTGGAGGAGGTCGGCGACCCGATGACCGGCGCGCCGATCGGCGACACCGGCGCCAACCTGAAGGCGGCGATCGCCGGCGAGACCCGGGATTCCGAGATGTATCCCGAGATGGCCCAGCAGGCCCGCGCCGAGGGCTTCGACGAGATCGCCGACTGGTTCGAGACCCTGGCCAAGGCCGAGACCAGCCACGCCGCCCGGTTCCGCAAGGCGCTGGACTCCATGGAGGGCTGACAGGCGGCAGGGCGGTTCCCTCGACTCGCCATCCCGCGCGCCTGAGCTGTGCCGCCCTTCGACACGTCGCTTCGCTCCTGCTCAGGGTGAGGTCGGTGGGGAGAGGAGGTGGTGGAGAAGTCAGAGACGGAGCCCCCTCCCCGATCTCACCCTGAGCAGCCCCGTTGTGATCCGGGGCGTCTAGAAGGGCTGACCGCGGGGCGATCCTTCAGGCTTAGTGGTCAGTGGGGCGGTTGTGATGCTGATGACTGCGCGAGAACGCCCGCACCGCTTCCCAGTCGCCTCGGATCAACGCTTCCTTCTTGCGCCGGCTCCAGCCTTTCAGACGCTTCTCGACCTCGAACGCGTCCAGATGCCGCTCGAAGGCCCGCGCCCAGACGAGCGTCACCGGGCGGCGGCACGCGGTGTAGCCGTTGCCCGCACCGAGGGAATGCTCGCCCTGTCGCTCCTCCAGCGGTTTGCGGGTGGAGCCGACATAGAACGAGCCGTCGCTGCACCGCAGTATATAGACATGGGCGACCATACCCGGGGTATGGGAGGGACAGAGCGCTTTATCCGGGACGCTGGTCCGCCCCCTTCGACACGCCCCGGCATGGCCGGGGCTGCTCAGGGTGAGGTCGGAGAAGGAAGCATTGCTCTTCACCCTACCCGACCTTTCGCCCCGCCCTGCCCGACCGGTCTCCTCGCCTACCCGGCCATTCTCCTCGCCCCACCCGACCGGTCTCCTCGCCTCACCAGCCCGTCCTCCACCCCCACCCGACCTCACCCTGAGCAGGAGCGCAGCGACGTGTCGAAGGGCGGGCACCGAAGACCTCGGCGTTACCGCCGCCCGAACAGCCGTTCGATGTCGCTGAGTTTCAGTTCCACATAGGTCGGGCGGCCGTGGTTGCACTGGCCGGAATGGGGGGTCGCCTCCATCTGGCGGAGCAGGGCGTTCATCTCCTCCGCATTCAGCCGCCGCCCCGAGCGCACCGAGCCGTGGCAGGCCATGGTGCCGCAGACGTCGGCCAGACGGTCCTCCAGCGACAGCGCCGTGTCGGTCTCCGCCAGATCCTCCGCCAGGTCGCGGACCAGGCCGGCGGCGTCGGTCTGGCCGAGCAGGGCCGGCACCTCACGCACCACCACCGCCCCCGGCCCGAAGCCCTCCAGCACCAGGCCCAGCGCCTCCAGCTCCGGCGCCCGGGCGACCAGCCGGTCGACGGCGGCCTCGTCCAGTTCCACCACCTCGGGCAGCAGCAGGGCCTGGCGGGCGACGCCGCCGGCCGCCAGAGCCTCCTTCATGCGCTCGTAGACCAGCCGCTCATGGGCGGCGTGCTGGTCGACGATGACCAGGCCGTCGCCCGTCTGGGCGATGATGTAGTTGGCGTGGACCTGCGCCTTGGCGGCCCCGAGCGGATGGCTGGGGTCGGGCTCCACCGGCATCGGCGCGCTGGTCTCGACCCGCGCCGCCGGCGCGCTGTCGAAGGCGAAACCGCCCCCCTGAGCACTGCCGTAGCCGCGGTCGCCGTCCGGCGCCTGCCAGGCGGCCTGGGCCTCGGCGAGACCTTGGGACGGGTGCTGCGGGTAGCGGGTCGCCCAGGCCGCGCTCGCCCCGGAATGCGGGCGCGGATAACCGCCCTGATAAGGCCCCTGATACGCAGTCTCCTGGGGCCGGAACGCGCCCAGGGTGGCGGTGCCGACGGTGGTCGACGCCCGGTGGCCGGCCTCGGCCAGGGCGTGCTTCAGCGCCCCGACGATCAGGCCGCGCACCAGCCCGGCATCGCGGAACCGCACCTCGGTCTTGGCCGGATGCACGTTCACGTCCACCTCCTCGGCCGGCAGGTCGAGGAACAGGGCCAGCATCGGGTGGCGGTCGGAGGAGATGAAATCCATATAGGCGCCGCGCACGGCCCCCAGCAGCAGCTTGTCGCGCACCGGGCGGCCGTTGACGAACAGGAACTGCTGGGCGCTGGTCCGCTTGTGCAGGGTCGGCAGGCCGGCATGGCCGGTCAGCCGGTAGCCCGACCGCTCGGCATTGACCGGCAGCGCATTGTCCTCGAACTCGCGCCCGAGAATGGCGCCCAGGCGGGCCAGACGGGCCCGGTACGGGTCGTCGCCGGTGGCGAGATCCGGCGCGGCGGCGAGATCCAGCAGGGTGCGGCTGCCGTCGCCGAGCGAGAAGGCGACCTCCGGATGGGCCATGGCCAGGCGCTGGATGATCTCCACCGCATGGCCCTGCTCGGTGCGCGGGGCCTTCAGGAACTTCAGGCGGGCCGGGGTGGCGAAGAACAGGTCGCGCACCTCCACCCGGGTGCCGGCGGTCAGGGCGGCCGGCTCCGGCGGGGTCAGCCGCCCGCCCTCAACCCGGATCCGCCAAGCGCCCTCGCCGCCGCGGGCCCGCGAGGTGATCGACAGCCGGCTGACCGCGCCGATGGACGGCAGCGCCTCGCCGCGGAAGCCCAGGGTGGCGATATGGGTGAGGTCGTCGTCGGGCAGCTTGGAGGTGGCGTGGCGCTCCACCGCCAGGGACAGGCCGTCGGCCTCCATGCCGCAGCCGTCGTCGGACACCTGGATCAGGGTCCGCCCGCCGTCGCGCAGCACGATATCGATGCGCCGGGCCCCGGCGTCGAGGGCGTTCTCCACCAGTTCCTTCAGGGCGCTGGCCGGCCGCTCCACCACCTCGCCGGCGGCGATCTGGTTGACCAGGGTCTCCGGCAGACGCCGCAGCGTCGGCATCGGGGACGCGGCCGAGGTGCCCGCAGCGCTGCCGGCGCCCTCCGGCATCAGGTCGCCTCGCGCAGGAACTGACGGGCCAGCACCTTGCTCTCCTCGACCGCCGGCTGGTCGAAGGCGTCGATGCCGAGCATCTGGGCGGCGGCGATGGTCTCCAGGATGAACTGCATCATCAGCCCGCCCAGCACCTCCTCGTTCAGGGTGGTGAAGCGGATCACCCGGGTCGGGCGGCCGTTGCGGATCAGGGTGTCGATGGTCGCCCGCTGCTCCGCCGCCATCAGGTCGCCCATGGTGCGGCCGACCAGATAGTCGAGGGATTCCGCCGCGGCGCCGGCGATCTCGGCGCGTACCCGGCCGCCGCGGCCGCGCGGGTCGCTGCAGATCACGGTGAACAGCTTGTCGCGCGGGCCGGCGAGATAGAGCTGCATCTGGCTGTGCTGGTCGACCGCGCCGAGCGCGTTGACCGGGGTGGTGCCGTGGCCCTCCTTGCCCAGGCTCTCGGCCCAAAGCTGGCGGAACCAGAAGGACAGCCGGTCGAGCCGGTCGACATAGGGCAGCAGGACGGTCTGGTTGATGCCGTGGTCGCGGGCGAGCGCCACGTTGACCGCCGCGCCGGCGATCGCCGGATCGTCCAAAGGATTGTCGGTCGACAGGGCCGCGTCGAGCACGGCGGCGGCCCCCCGGCGCACCCCCTCCACGTCGACTCCGGCGATGGCGGCGGGCAGCAGACCGGTGACCGACAGGGCGGAGAACCGGCCGCCGACCTTGGGGTCGTGCTCCAGGCAGAACAGGCCATGCTCGGAGGCGATGCGGCGCAGCGGGTTGTCGGTCGCCTCGGCGATGCAGGTGATGTGGGTGCCCAGGTTCTCGCTGCCGATCCGGTCGATCAGCCGGTCGATGACCACCAGCAGCTGGGTCAGGGTCTCCGCCGTGCCGCCGGACTTGGAGATCGCCAGGAACCCGGTGCGGCCCATGTCCAGGCGCGCCAGCCGGGCGTCGAAGCCGATCGGGTCGATGTTGTCGAGGAAATGCACCCGCGGACCGGTCACCCCGCCGCCGTCGACCAGGGCGCAGAGCGTCGCGCCGCCCAGGGAGGAGCCGCCGATGCCGAGCACGACCACGTCGTCGTAGAGCGACCGGTAGCGGTCGACGATGGGCTTCCAGGCGACGAAATCGTCGCGCCGGCGCGGCAGGGTCAGGACCGGCAGGCTGCCGTCGTCGCGCCGGGCGCGGATGAACTCCAGCGCGGCACCGCCGGCCTCGCCCATCGCCTCGAACGTGTCGCGCGGCAGCCCGGCGGCGGTCTTGTGGGCGAAGCAGGCGTCAATGTCGTTGGCGATCGGCAGTTCGTGCAGCATCCGGCTCTCCTGTCCCGTCAAGGTAGTCGATCGCCGCCCCTGCCGTCATCCATGCTCCGGCGGTCCCGGCGGCGGCGTCAGCCGCCGGACGCCGGCGCGGCGGGCTCGATCCCCTCAGGTTGACCGGCGACGACCACGGTCAATTCCTTTGCCCGGTACAGTTTTGCCGCGACCCGGCGGGCATCCTCCAGATTGATCCCGCCATAGATCTCCTCCAGCCGGTCGAGATAGTCGATCGGCCGGTCGTTCTCCTGCAGCGAGACCAGGATCGCGGCGATGCCGTCCGAATCGGTCAGGCCGAGCGGGAAGGAGCCGAGCAGATAGGTGCGGGCGTCGTCCAGCTCCTCCTGGGTCGGCCCGCTCTCGGCCATGCGCTCCCATTCCTGCCGCACCAGGGCGACCGCCTCGGCCACCCGGGCGTTCTGCGAGGCGAGGCCGCCCATGACCAGCGGCGCGTGGTCCAGCGGCAGCAGATAGGCCCACACGCCGTAGACCAGGCCGCGCTTCTCGCGGATCTCCTCCATCAGCCGCGAGCCGAAGCCGCCGGCCATGACCCGGTTCAGCAGGTTCGCGGTGAACCAGTCCGGATCCTCGCGGTCGATCCCCGCCTGGCCGAAGACGACGACGGACTGGGGGATGCTGAGATCGACGACGATGGTCTCGCCGTCATGCACCGGGACGGTGTCCTCCACCGGCTGCACGCCCGACGTCTCCGGCAGGCCGCCGAACACGGTGTCGAGCAGGGTGCCGAGCTCCTCGGCGCTGATGTCGCCGACCGCGCCGACCACCAGATCCTCGCGGGTCAGCACCGCGTCGGCGAAGCCGTGCAGGTCCTCCGCGGTCACCGCCGCGACGCTCTCCAGCGTGCCGTCGCCGGACCGGCCGTAGGGGTGGTCAGGGAAGCTGGTGGCCCACCAGGTGCGGCTGGCGATGGTCTGCGGGTCCTGCAGGCTGCGGCGCAGGGAGGCGGCGATCTGGGCGCGGATCCGCTCCACCGGCTCCGGATCGAAGCGCGGCTCGGTCAGCGCCAGGCGCAGCAGGTCGACCGCCTTGTCCCGGGTCTCGGTCAGGGTGACCAGTCGGCCCGAGAACCGGTCGGAGCGGCTGTCGAAGCGCAGGGTGATCGAATTGTCCGCCAGCGCCTTCTGGAACGCCTGGGAATCGAGGTCGCCGGCGCCCTCGTCGAGCAGGCCGGAGACCAGACGGGCGCGTCCCTCCTTGCCCTCCGGATCGGCCGACTCGCCACCGCGGAAGGAGAAGTTCAGGGACAGGATCGGATTGCGGTGGTCCTCCACCAGCCAGGCCCGGACCCCGCCCGGGCTGGTGACCGGCTGGATCTCCAGCGCCAGGGCGGCGCCGGGACCCAGGACGAGGATGCAGACGGCAAGTCGCAGAAGGCTCTTCATGGCGCTCAGCTCCGGGGCTCGGGGCGCAGGATGCTGGTGACCGACTGCGGCGCGACGATCACGGCGCGCAGGGCCTCCAGGACGGCGTCGGGGGTGACGGCGCCGATCCGGTCGGGCCAGTCCTCCACGTCGGCGATGCTGCCGCCGGAGGCGAGTTCGGTGCCGAACAGCCGGGCGGGGGCGAGGGAGTCGTCGCGGGCGAAGATCGCGCTCCGCTTCATGCGGGTGACCGCCGAGGAGACCTCCTCCGCGGTGACGCCGTCGCGCAGCATGCGGTCGATCTCGGCCTTCATCGCCAGCTCCAGATCCTCCACGCTCACCTCGGCGCGCGGGCTGGCGTAAACGATGAATGTCTGCGGGCCGAGACCGGACGGGCCGTAGCCGGCGCCGGCATAGACCGCCTTGGCCTGCTCGACCACCAGCGACCGGTACAGCCGGCTGGTGGTGCCGCCGCCGAGGATCTCGGCCGCCACCTCCAGGGCCGGGACCAGGGCGCTGTCGCCCCAGACCTGCCCGGGGGCGAGCCAGCGGCGCGACCAGGTCGGCTGATCGACGCGGGGATGGGTCCCCTCGATCCGCCGGGCGGCGAGCTGTGCCGGTTCGCCTCCCCGCAGGGCGACGCGATCCGGGATCTCGCGGGCCTCGATCCGCCCGTAGGTCCCCTCCGCCAGGTCGCGCACCTCGTCGGCGGTCACATCGCCGGCGACCACCAGCACCGCGTTGTTCGGCGCGTACCAGGTCCGGTAGAACGCCTCGGCATCCTCCTGAGTCAGGGCGGCGACCTCCTCCTCCCAGCCGATGATCGGGATCCGGTAGGGATAGGCGAGATACGTGGCGGCCATCACCTGTTCGCCGTGCAGGGAGGAGGGGTCGTTGTCGATCCGCGACCGGCGCTCCTCGCGCACCACCTCGAGCTCCGGAGCGATCTGGTCCGCCGGCAGCTTCAGATTGGCCATCCGGTCGGCCTCCAGCTCCATCATCCGGCCGAGATGCTGCTTGGCGACGTTCTGGTAGTAGCCGGTGTAATCGTAGGAGGTGAACGCGTTCTCCTGGCCGCCGATGCGCTTGATGATCGCCGAGAACTCGCCCGGGGCCACCGTGTCGGTGCCCTTGAACATCAGGTGTTCCAGGAAATGGGCGATGCCGGACTTGCCCTTCGGCTCGTCCGCCGACCCGACCTTGTAGAACACCATGTGGCTGACCACCGGGGCGCGGTCGTTCTCGATCACCACCACCTGCAGCCCGTTCGCCAGGGTGAAGGTGACCGGGTCGAACACCGCCGCGCGGGCCGGCGCGGCCAGAACGAGCAGCAGGGACAGGAGGCCGAGCAGACGGCCGGGGAGGGAGAGGAGTCGCATCGCCGAGATTCTCCGTGCGGACAGCAGGCACGCGTCAGACATGGCGGTGCGACAGCCGTTCGTCAAACCGCCGGGGACCGCAGCGGCGGCGCCGGGTCCGGCGGACCGGTCCGCCGCGCCGCGAGGCCGGCGATACAACGGGGAGAATGAGGCAACTTCGCGGCCGGCACGGGTCGATTTTGGGCCCCGTGCCGGTCAATGCGGTCGCGGATCAGAACAGCCGCTGCAGCAGGCCCTGGCGGTTGCGCGTGATGGTCGGCAGCTCGCCCTCGTTCGGCTTGCGGCCCAGGGCGGCGTTCTCCTGCAGACGCTGCTGCTCCTTGCCGGCGTCGAGCAGCACGCCCGGCTCGGGATCGTCCTTCCAGAACAGCAGCCGGTCGATCGGGTAGCGGGTCTCGTAGACGTAGTCGGCCGTCTCCTGGTCCACCGTCTCGCGGATGCCGGCCTCGGCCTGGTCGACGCCGAGCTGCTGGCGGAACTTGGCCTCGCCGATCGAGTTCACCACGACCGGCGCCGCGGGCACGGCGTTCGGGTTGGTGGTCGACGCACGCGCGGACCGGCCGAGAATCCGCTCGGCGGCGGCATCGGTGGTCGAGCGCTCCTGCGGCCGCGGGGTACCGGGGCGCGGCGGGCGCAGGTCGTAGTTCGGCGGCAGCGCCAGCGGGGCGCGGGCCACCACCTGGAACTCGTCCGGCGGATCCTTGGTCTGGCCCAGCGCGTCGCGGAGCTGGCCGCAGCCGCCCAGACCGACGGCCATGATGACCGCCAGCACGGCGGCCGGAACGATGCGGGCAGCGCGCCGCGTGATGCGCGCCCGGTCGACGGTCTCACCCATCGTTTCCATGTCCTCCCTCGGTCTCCCCTTTGCGGGTGCCGATGCCGAAGGCATCGAGCAGCAAGAGGCCGACGCCTAAGGTAATCGCAGAATCAGCAATGTTGAAAGCTGGCCAGTGCCAGCCGCCATAGTGCACGTCGATGAAATCGACCACGGCGCCGTATAGCACGCGATCGATCACGTTGCCGACCGCCCCGCCGATCACCGCGCCGAGGCCCAGGATCAGCGGCCAGCCGGTGGCCCGGGCCAGCCAGACCCCCATGAAGACGCAGACCAGCACGGCGAAGCCGCTGAGCGCCCAGGGTCCCCAGTCCGACGAACTCGACAGCAGCCCGAAGCTGACGCCCCGGTTCCAGACCGGCACGAAGTCGAGGAACGGCAGGATCGGCACCCGGCGCGGCGGGTCGAACAGCGCCGAGAGCGCCCACAGCTTGGTCGCCTGGTCGGCGATGACGACCAGAACGCCGAGCCCGAGCCCGCGGGTGAGCGCCGAGTTCATAACCCCGATGCTCACTCGGCCGCGTCGACCAGACCGGAGACCGCGTCCTCGCAGCGTGCGCAGATCGGGTCGCCGACCGCCACCTCGGGCAGCACCCGCCAGCAGCGCTCGCACTTCTCGCCCTCCGCCGTGCCCGGATCGCAGGACACCCCGGACACCTCGGCCAGACGGTAGGCGCCTTCGGGCCCTTCGCCCTCGCTCAGCGTGGCGCCGGAGGTGATGAAGATCTCCGCCGGGTCCAGCCCCTCGAAGGCCGCCTTCTCGGCCGCCGACATGTAGACGGTGGGGGCGGCCTGCAGCGAGGAGCCGATGCGCTTCTCGGCGCGCTCCAGCTCCAGCGCACCCGTCACCACGCGGCGCACGGACCGGATCTTCGCCCATTTCTCGGCCAGCGCCTCGTCGCGCCACCCGGCCGGAACGGTCGGATAGGCCTGCAGATGGACGGAATCGAACTCGCCGGTGTTGCGGGCCCGCCAGGCCTCCTCGGCGGTGAAGCAGCAGATCGGCGCCAGCCAGGTGGTCAGGCACTCGAACAGGGTGTTCATCACCGTGCGCACGGCGCGGCGCCGGTCGCTCTGTGGATCGTCGCAGTACAGAGAGTCCTTGCGGATGTCGAAGTAGAAGGCCGACAGGTCGCTGGCGCAGAACTGGTGCAGCGTCAGGAACATGGTGTGGTAGTCGAAATCGTGGGTGCACTGGCGCACCACCGCGTCGACCTCCGAGATCCGGTGCAGCACCCAGCGCTCCAGCTCCGGCATGCGCTCGGCCGGCAGCGCCTCGGCCGAGGTGTAGCCGTCGAGCGCGCCCAGCACGTAGCGCAGGGTGTTGCGCAGGCGGCGGTAATGGTCGACCGCGTGCTTCAGGATGCCCGGGCCGACGCGCAGATCCTCGGTGAAGTCGGAGCTGACCACCCAGATCCGCAGGATGTCGGCGCCGCTCTGCTCAATCACCTCCAGCGGGTCGACGCCGTTGCCCAGCGACTTGGACATCTTGCGGCCGTCTTCGGCGTTGATGAAGCCGTGGGTCAGCACCGCCTCGTAGGGCGCGCGGCCGCGGGTGCCGCAGCCGACCAGCAGGGAGGAATGGAACCAGCCGCGGTGCTGGTCGGAGCCCTCCAGGTAGAGCTGCGCCGGCCAGGGCAGGTCGGCCCAGGCCTCGTCCTCGGATTCCAGCACGAAGGCATGGGTCGAGCCGCTGTCGAACCAGACATCGGCGATGTCGGTGACCTGCTCGTAGGCCTTGGGGTCGTGATCCGGGCCGAGGAAGCGCGACGGGTCGCTGGAGAACCAGGCGTCGGCGCCCTCCTTCTCGAACGCCTCGGCGACCCGGTCGATCACCGCCTGGTCGCGCAGCGGTTCGCCGGTCTCCTTCGAGGTGAAGACCGGGATCGGCACGCCCCAGGCGCGCTGGCGGCTGATGCACCAGTCGGGCCGGGTCTCTATCATGCCGCGCAGCCGGTTCTGACCGGCGGCCGGCACGAAGCGGGTGTCGTCGATCGCCTTCAGCGCCTTGTCCCGCAGCCCGGTGGTCTCCATCGAGATGAACCACTGGGAGGTGTTGCGGAAGATCAGCGGCGCTTTGGAGCGCCAGGAATGCGGATAGGAGTGCTTGATCTTGCCGCGCGCCACCAGGCCGCCATGGTCGCGGATGATGGCCGCGATCTTCATGTTGTCCTCAAGCACATGCATGCCGGCGAACAGCGGCACGTGGTCGTAGAACACGCCGTCGTCGCCGACGGTCTGCGGCACCTCCAGGTCGTGCGCCTTGCCCAGCACGAAGTCGTCGGCGCCATGGCCCGGCGCGATGTGCACGAAGCCGGTGCCGGCATCGTCGGTGGCGAAGTCGGCGGCCAGCGCCGGCACGTCGTAGTCGTAGCCCTGGCCGCGCAGCGGGTGAGCGCAGACCGTGCCGGCGATGTCGGCCCCCTTCAGGCTCGCCACTTCCTTCAGCGCGCCGATCCTGGTCTGGGCCTTGAAGTCCTCGAGCAGGTTGCGGGCGACCACCAGCTTCTCGCCGACCACCGCCAGGCTGTTCTCGGCGACCTCGGTCGGCTCGACCACCACGTAGTCGATCTCCTCGCCATAGGCGACGGCCCGGTTGCCCGGCATGGTCCAGGGGGTGGTCGTCCAGATGACGATCGCCGCGCCCTCCAGCGCCGGGTTGCCGGCCCTGATCACCGGGAAGCGCACATGGATCGTGGTCGAGGTGTGGTCGTGATACTCGATCTCGGCATCGGCCAGGGCGGTCTTCTCCACCACCGACCACATGACCGGGCGCGCCCCCTTGTACAGGCTGCCGTCCATCAGGAACTTGCCGATCTCGCGCGCGATCTGCGCCTCGGCCTTGAAGGTCATCGTGGTGTAGTAGTTGTCCCAGTCGCCGGTCACGCCCAGGCGCTTGAACTCCTCGCGCTGGGTGTCGATCCACTGGTCGGCGAACTCGCGGCACTGGCGGCGGAACTCGACCACCGGCACGGCGTCCTTGTCCTTGCCCTTGGACCGGTAGTCCTCCTCGATCTTCCATTCGATCGGCAGGCCGTGGCAGTCCCAGCCCGGAACGTAGTGGGTGCGCCGGCCGGCCATGTGCTGGGTGCGGTTGACCAGATCCTTCAGGATCTTGTTCAGCGCATGGCCCATATGCAGGTGGCCGTTCGCGTAGGGCGGGCCGTCATGCAGGATGAAGGGCTCCGCGCCCTTGCGGACCTCGCGGATCCGACGGTCGAGATCGATCTCCTTCCACCAGGCGAGAATCTCCGGCTCGCGCTTCGGCAGGCCGGCGCGCATGGGAAAGTCCGTCTTCGGCAGGAAAACCGTGCTCTTGTAGTCCGTCGTCATCTCGAACGTCCGTATCGTTGGGGAGCCGGGCCCGAGGGGCTGAAATCAGTGCCCCAGCAGCTCCCGCGCCTGAGCCGCATCGGCGCCGATCTGCGCCGTCAGCTCGTCCAGGCCGCCAAACTTCCGCTCCGGCCGGATAAAGTCAACCAATCTCACACGGAGATCGCGGCCATACAGGTCGATTTCCCGGTCGAACAGGTGGACCTCCAGCAGCACGCCCCGGTCGTTGACCGTCGGCCGGATGCCGAGATTGGCGACCCCGGGCATCCAGGTGCCGGCACCCTCGCCGCCGGTGAGCATCGCCCGCACCGCATAGACGCCGAGCCGCGGGCAGAGCAGGTCGCCCAGCCGCAGGTTGGCGGTCGGGAAACCGATGGTGCGGCCGCGCCGGTCGCCTTCCTCCACCGTCGCCGTGATCTCCCAGGGCGCGCCGAGCAGCGAGGCGGCGCCGCGCGGATCGCCCTCCATCAGGCACTGGCGGATGCGCGACGACGAGTAGACCGCGCCGTCGCTCTCGTGCACGGCGGCGACCTTGGTCGCGCCGAAGCCCTTGTGGGAGGCGCGCTCCACCAGCATGTCCGGCGTGCCGCGCCGGCGGTGGCCGAAATTGAAGTCGTAGCCGATCACCACATGGCGCAGGCCGAGCCGGCCGAGCAGCACGTCGTCGATGAAGCTCTCGGCGCTGAGCTGGGCGAACTCCTTGTTGAACGGCAGCTCGAACAGGGTGTCGACCCCGAGATCCTCCAGCCGGGTCGCCCGGCCCTTCGCCGTGCTCAGCCGGAACGGGTCCAGGTTGGCCTGGAAGAACTGGCGCGGATGCGGCTCGAAGGTGACCACCGAGAGCGGCGCGTGCAGGTCGCCGGCGATACGGGCCGCCTCGCCGATCACCGCCCGGTGCCCGAGATGCACGCCGTCGAAATTGCCGATCGCCGCCACCGAGCCCCGGTGTCGCGGCTCCACCGCCTCTAGGGAACGCAGGATTTCCACCGGTCCGCCTTTCCGTCCGTCAGGCCGCCTGGCTCGCCGCGCGCGACGGCACCAGGATCGTCGCGTCGCCGTCGATCACCACGGTCCGTCCGACCCGGCAGCGCGATCGGAAGGCGACCCGCTTCTTCTCGTGATTGATCTCCATCACCTCCACGGTGGTCGTCACCGTGTCGCCGATCCGCACCGGGGCGAGGAACCGCAGGGTCTGGGAGATGTAGACCGAGCCCTTGCCCGGCATCTGGGTCCCGAACACCTTGGAGATGAAGGCGGCGCCGAGCATGCCGTGGGCGATGCGGCCCTTGAACATGGTGGTCTCGGCATACTCCTCGTCGAGGTGCAGCGGATTGTGGTCGCCGGAGACCTCGGCGAACTGCTCGATCATGTCCTCGGTCACCACGCGGTCGTAGTCCGACGTCATGCCGACACTGAGGTCTTCGAGAAAATACTGGCCCACTTCCTTCTGGCCCACGTCCTTCCGGCCGGCGTCGCTTCGGCCTGCCTGCGTGTAGGCCGCCTCCCCGCCA
Source organism: Candidatus Endolissoclinum sp. (assembly GCA_965228445.1). Taxonomy (GTDB): domain Bacteria; phylum Pseudomonadota; class Alphaproteobacteria; order Thalassobaculales; family Thalassobaculaceae; genus Thalassobaculum. The sequence goes on from OZ245813.1 coordinate 3,191,457, forward strand.
TGCGCATCGTTCATGCCGTCCCTCTCCCGGGTTCTTCCACCGCTTATGCTGCAGCGCGAAAATTGTCGCGCGGACTATACAGGCGGGGCCGGGACGCCTCAAGCGAGGGCGGGCGGGCCGAGAGGCTTGATGCCGGCGCGGCTTCGTGCGATCCGGCCCCATGAGCACACCGAGCGCACCGATCATCGATCTCGAGACCGTCGACAGCACCAATCTGGAGGCCCGCCGGCGGATCGCCGACGGCGCCGTCGCCGACGGCACCATCGTCACCGCCCGCGAGCAGACCGGCGGCCGGGCACGGCGCGGCCGGAGCTGGACCAGCCCGCCGGGCAACCTCTACTGGAGCCGGATCGCCTTTCCGGCCCCCGGCTGGCCGCCGGTCTGGGGCCTGTCCATGGTCTGCGGCCTGGCGGTGCTCGACCTCGCCCGCGCCGCCCTGCCGGCGGACGTGCCGGTCGCCCTGAAATGGCCGAACGACGTGCTGGTGGCCGGCGGCAAGCTCGCCGGCATCCTGCTGGAGAGCGGTGTGCAGGACGACCGCCCTTGGGTGATCTGCGGCATCGGGGTGAACCTGATCTCGTCGCCGCCCACCGGCCAGCTCTACGCCGCCGCCGATCTGCTGTCGCGGGGCGCGGCCGGGATCGACCGCGACCGGGCGGTGCTGGACCTGGCGGGGCATTTCGACCGCCGCCTGGCGGCCTATCTGGACGGCGGACTGCCGGCGATCCGCTCGGCGGTGATGGAACATCTGGCCGGGATCGGCGGTCCTATCCTTGCGCGGATCACCGACGACCCGGCCGACGATGTGGCCGGCACCCTGCGCGGGCTCGACGACCAGTGCCGGGCGGAGATCGTCACCGCCGACGGCAGCCTGCGGGCGATTTCCGCCGGCGACCTGTTCTTCGGCCCGCCGGCGCAGCAGCCGGGGTGACATCGCGGTCAGCGCGTCGTACGTAAGCGAAACAACAATCCAAGGGAGTGCCCAGATGCCGATGCCCGAAGACATGGTGAAAGCCGCCGCCGCCACCCTGCAGGACCACCGGGCCCGCAAGGCAACCCTGGACGCCCTGCCGGAGGGCCAGAAGCCGGAAGCGCTGGAGGACGGCTACGCCATCCAGGCCGAGGTGATCGAGATGCGGGCGGCCGACGGCGCCACCTCCATCGGCTACAAGATCGGCGCCACCAATGCCGGCGCGCGCGAGCTGCTCGGCCTGCCGGACATGTTCTGGGGCGTGCTGCTCTCCACCATGACCACCGAGAGCCCGGCCGCCTTCCCGAGCAAGGACATGTACATCCGGGTCATCGAGCCGGAGATCGCCCTGCGCTTCGGCAAGCCGCTGGACGGGCTGAAGAAGACCGTCACCGAGCAGGACGTGATCGATGCGGTGGACGCGGTGCTGCCGGCGATCGAGATCGTCGACACGCCGTTCGGCGCCGGCTGGACCAAGGCGGGCGGCGCCTCGCTGATCGCCGACGATGCGGCCCACGGCTACTGGATCATGGGCAAGCCGGTCGACGGCGCGAAGGAGATGAACCTGCTCGACCTCGCCGTGACCCTGACCGCCGACGGCCAGTCCGTGCGCGAGGGCAAGGGCGGCAATGTGGAGAACGGCCCCTTCGCGGTGACCGCCTGGCTGGTGAACGAGCTGGCCAAGCACGGCAAGTCGGTCGCCGCCGGCGACTACGTCACCACCGGCTCGACCACGCCGCCGTACCCGGCCCAGCCGAACGAGAAGGTCGTGGCCGATTACGGCCCGCTCGGCACGGTGACGGTGAATTTCACGTGAGGTGAGGGGGGCGCTCCCTCACCGCAGTCCGTCGTCCCGGGCTTGACCCGGGACCCAGACGTCAGCGCGATGGAACGGCTGAGGTTTTTCCCCAACGCTCCATCGCGCTGTATCTCTCGGCCCCGGCACAAGGCCGGGGAGACGGAAGAGGTTTATGGGGCGTGTCAGCTCCCCGCGCGGGGATCGATCGGGATGCCGGACTTGATCCCCGCCGCATTCTCGTACAGCGCCGCGGCACTCAGCAGGTCGGCCTCGCCGCGCGGTTTGCCGGCGATCTGCAGGCCCACCGGCAGCCCGCTCTCGGTGAAGCCCGCCGGCACCGACATCGCCGGGCAGGCGGCGCAGGTGAAGGCATAGGCCACCGTGCACCACTCGATGTAATTCGAGAACGTGTGCCCGTTGCACTCCTCCACATAACGGTGCTCGACCGGATAGGGCGGCACGATGGTCGCCGGCGACAGCACCAGGTCGTAGGTCCGGAAGAACCGCTCCACCCGGTGATACAGCCGGCCGCGGGCGAGTTCCGCCTGGGCGATCTCGTCCATGGTGAGCTGCAGGCCCTTCTCGATGTTCCAGATCACCTCGGGCTTCAGCAGGTCGCGGTGCTTCTCCAGCAGGGCCTTCTTGCTGGCGGCGAAGCCCATGGCGCGCAGGGTCTGGAAAACGAGCTGGACGTCGGTGAAGTCCGGGCTCGCCTCCTCGACGATGCAGCCCATGTCCTCGAACACCTTGGCCGCCTTCTCCACGATCGCGGCGACCTCCTTGTCGACCGGGGTGATGCCGCCGAGATCGGTGGAGAACGCCACCCGCTTCGGCATCCGCTTCGCCTTCACCGCGTCGGTGAAGGACTCCGCCGGCCGGGCCAGCGAGATCGGATCGACCGGGTGCTGGCCGACCATGGCGTCGAGCATCAGCGCCACGTCCGGCACGTTGCGCGCCATCGGCCCGTCCACCGACATCGAGCCGAAGGGCAGGTCGGAGGGGCCGTGGGCGACCCGGCCGGGGGTCGGGCGGAAACCGACGATGCCGCAGAAGCTGGCCGGGTTCCGCAGGCTGCCGCCGAGATCGGAGCCCGACGCCAGCCAGGCCGTGCCCGACGCGAGGGCCGCCGCCGAACCGCCGGAGGAACCGGCGACGCTGCGCGAGGTGTTCCAGGGGTTCACCGTGCGGCCGAACACCTCGTTGAAGGTATTGGCGCCGGCGCCGAATTCCGGGGTGTTGGACTTGGCGTAGACCACCCCGCCCTCGGCCTCCAGCATCTCGACCAACACGTCGGAGCTCTCCGGCACGTTGTCCTTGTAGATCGGCGAGCCGTAGGTGGTGAGCACGCCTTGCGTCGCCGTCAGGTCCTTGATCGCCACCGGCAGGCCTGCCAGCACGCTGTCCTTCGGCGCGGCCGAGGCGCGCTCGCGGGCGCGCTCGATGCACAGGGTCGGCAGGGCGTTGATCGTGCCGTCGACCGCCTCGATGCGCTGCGCCAGCGCGTCCAGAAGGTCGCCGGTGGTCACCTCGCCCTTCTTCAGCAGGCCGACGATTTCGGTTGCGGTCTTCGGGATCAGGTCGGCGACGGACATGGCAGGGCTCCGGGATGGTGAGGGCCGCTATCGGACATCGCCCGCCCCGGATTGGCAACCGCCGGATTTCCTAGGCCACCGTCCGCGGATCGACGAAGGGCAGGCCGACGTAATTCTCGGCCAGGGTCTTCTGCGCGCTCTCCGACTCCATCAGGTAGTCGAGCTCCGCCCGGTGCACCCGGCGCTCGAATTCCGGCTCGGTGTCGAAAGTGTGGAGCTGGGTGGAGAACCACCAGGAGAAGCGCTGCACCTTCCACACCCGCGCCAGGCAGGCGGCACTGTAGCCGTCGATCCCGGCGGTCGAGCCGCCCTTGAACAGGTCGATCAGCGCCCAGGACAGGATACGCACGTCGGCGGCGGCGAGGTTCAGGCCCTTGGCCCCCGTCGGCGGCACGATATGGGCGGCGTCGCCGGCCAGGAACAGCCTGCCGTGGCGCATCGGCTCGGCGACGAAGCTGCGCAGGGGGGCGACGCTCTTCTCGATCGACGGGCCGGTTTTCATGTCCCGCCCCGCCTTCTCGCCGAAGCGGGTCTTCAGAACGCCCCACAGCCGATCGTCCGGCCAGTCGGCCAGGTCGGTGTCGAGCGGGCACTGGATATAGTAGCGGCTGCGGGTCTCGCTGCGCATGGAGGCCAGGGCGAAGCCGTCCGGGTGGGTGGCGTAGATCAGCTCGTGGCCGACCGGCGGCACGTCGGCCAGGATGCCGAGCCAGCCGAACGGATAGACCCGCTCGTAGGTTCGCAGCACATCGGCCGGCATGCTCTTGCGCGACACCCCGTGGAAGCCGTCGCAGCCGGCGATCGCCGCGCAGTCCAGCGTATGGGTCTGCCCGCCCGTCTCGTAGGTGACCCGCGGCCGGTTGCTGTCGATGTCGTGCAGGGCGACGTTCGCCGCCTCGAACACCAGCGGCAGGTCGGCGGCGAGCCGGGCGGCGATCAGATCCTTCGTCACCTCGGTCTGTCCGTAGACCGTGACCGTCCTGCCGCCGGTCAGCCCTTCCAGATCGATCCGGTGCCGGGCGCCGTCGATGCAGATGTCGAAGCCGGTATGGACCAGCCCCTCGGCCTTCAGCCGGCTGCCGACCCCGGCCTCGACCAGCAGGTCGACGGTGCCCTGCTCCAGCACGCCGGCGCGGATCCGCCCCTCCACATGGGCGCGGGACTGCCGCTCCAGGATGACGGTGTCGATGCCCGCCAGATGCAGCAATTGCCCCAGCAGCAGCCCCGCCGGCCCGCTGCCGATGATCGCAACCTGTGTCCGCATCCCGCCTGCCTCGCCCAGTCTGCCGGTCAAGTAGACCGGCGCCTTCGCCAAGTCCAGTTTGCGTTACCCCGAAAGATTGACAACCCTTGTTGCAATGAGGACTCTTGGCTGTCCAAGGCAGGCAGGCGATGACCCTTCCCATCAACATACCTTCGGTCTTCAACCCCGCGCAGATTGACGAGCTCAAGCGGCTCAGCGAGGCCAGCATTCCGCGCGACATGCCGCCGGAGCAGATGAACTCGTCCGACATGCAGAAGACGCTGACGACCGTGCCGGAGGGCGAGGCGGTGGTGCGCCGGATGATCGAGCTGTTCTGCGAGGCCGGCTGTCTCGGCATGGCGCAGAAGCTCCTGAAGGGTGAGGCCGCGTTCCTGCTGCCGCAATGCGCCTACCGCTATCACCAGCCGCAGACCTACAATAGCCACCTGCCGTTCCACCTGGACGCCGCCTTCCTGGGCGCGGACGCGATGAGCCTGACGTTCTGGGTGCCGTTGGTGGATGTCGGCGAGACGGCGCCGAGCCTGACCTTCCTGCGCCCCGAGATCGACAGCCGTCGCTTCGTCGAAGCCTGGGTGGAGCGGGCCCGCACCGGCAAGATGCCGTATTTCGACGGCAAGGAGATCGCCGAGGTCTATGGCGAGCCGGCCGAGAGCCTGTTTGTCTCCCCGGTCCTGCCGGCGGGCTCGGTCTCGATCTTCCACCACATGACGCCGCACGCCACCCAGGCCATGCCCGAGGGCGGGAGCTACCGGATCTCGATCGATTTCCGGATCGGCGCCCGCGACGGCCTGCCGAAACAATATACCGAGCGGAACCTGCCGATCGGGCTGGCGTCGCAGACGGGTGGTTCCTGGCGGGTGGAGCTGGGCAAGGCCCGGGACCTTGCCGTGCCGGCCTGACCGCAGCCCGGTACTCTCACCGCTCCAGGTTCAGCCCGATCTTCGCCGCCGTGGCCATCACCATCTCCGCCAGCACCGGCAACCTGGCATCCGGGAAGCGGGTGGAACTTTGTTTGAGAGCAGCTGCATTCTGAGGCCCAAGGGGCAGTCAACAGGTTTCATTTTTTGTTTATCCGCACCATCAACTTAAAGTATAATTAGTGCTTTAGATTTGGGGGAACGCACTAATGAGCGAATATGAAATTTTAGAACCAGATAACCATAGCCCCGGCACTTCTCTGTCACCGTCCGAAGAAAAGCTCGTAACACAAATACTAGCAAAGCTTAAAGACCAAAAACCCAACACAACACTATCGTCTGTTTCGAAACATCAGATGATTAGATTTATTGTCGATTATTATAATATTGAGAATATTGTTCAGAAATTTGATCAACAATTGCACCATGTCAATATTATATCAAGAGATTTACAAATAAATATTCTTTATTCAAATGATAAAACCAGGAGTTTTCCGGACTTGAAGTCGTTCTTCTCAGAAGATTCATCGCAAGGCGATTATACCAAAGCCATTCAAATTAAGATAGATTATGAATTTAAAGACATCAAAGAAAATGGCGTCGAAAAACTCAAAATATTTATAGGATTACGGGGAGAAATTTCCGATTTCGAGATCGAATATGGAGAATTATTTTCTATTGAAGGCAGCTCCAGCAACATCTACTACAATGTATCTAGTTCATCATATACGTTAGGTAGCAATATAGCTAATACCATAGATGAGTGGGCAAGTGGCCTCCCTATTTCTGATAATATTGGGCTACTTACAAAATTACGTGGGCCATTTACTATGGCACTTTCCACACGCGCCCCACATTTACTTGCTTTATTAAGCGCCAGCATGTATTTTATGACAATTTTTCAAGGAATTGAAAATATCTCTTTTAACTTAGTGACAATTTATGCTGTTTTTTCAACCGTTGTGTTTTATGTAATAATGCATGTCATAACTTTGTATTTTCGAGTTCGGTACGATAAATTCGTCAATAAAGAGAGGTCTATTGCGTACTTCAAATTTACTAACGGAGATAAAGTTCGAACCAACGATATAGAGAAAAATAACAACAAAGCCCGTAGGAGCGCCGCCTTTAGCGTTGCCATCGCGTTATTCATAAATCTAGCAGCTAATATTATAATGTACTTCTTTTCCAAAAATTTTTTAGACAATCTTTAGATTTATTACCAACAATAGTGCTCTCCCTCCAGCCACTCTGATACAACGGACTCTACCTATTACCTCTGCGTCCTTGTGGGTGTAGCCTAGCGCGTCGGGCTGGCGGCGGTGGATCTCACTGTTCCAGCTGGAACCGCCCCTACCGCTCCAGATTCAGCCCGATCTTCGCCGCCGTGGCCATCACCATCTCCGCCAGCACCGGCAGCCTGGCGTCCGGGAAGCGCGCCGCCGGGCCGGTGACGCTGATGGCGCCGACGACCTGGCCGTGGCGGCGGATCGGCGCGCCGACGCAGCGCACCCCCGGATTGCGCTCCTCGTCGTCCACCGCATAACCGCGCGCCCGGCAGACCGTGAGGTCGCGGCGCAGCCGGGTCCGGTCGGTCAGGGTATTCGGCCCGAAGCGGGGCAGCGCGCCGTCCGCCGGCAGGTCGGCCAGCAGCCGGTCGGCCTCCGCCTCTCCCAGCGCGGACAGGATGGCCTTGCCGGTGCTGGTGCAGTGCGGCGGCTCGCGCTCGATGCGGACGATCTCGTTGCTCGCCCCCTCCATCTCCCGGCGTTCGATGGAGACCACGTTTCGGCCGTCGAACACGCAGATATGGACGGCCTCGCCGCTCTGGTTGGCCAGGGTCTCCGCCGGCAGGCGGGCATGGCGCATCAGGTCGATATCCGCCAGCACCACCCCGCCCAGCGCCAGCAGCCGGAAGCCGAGCCGGTAGGCGTCGCGCCGGCCGTCCTGGACCAGAAAGCCGATCTCGCGCAGGGCGGCGAGCTGGCGGTGCACGCTGGTCTTCGGCAGGCCGGTGCGCTCGGCGATCTGCGCCAGGGTCAGCCGGCGGTCCTCGCGGGTAAAGCAGTCGAGCACGGCGGAGGTCTTGCGCAATGACTTCATCTGAGGAGGGACTTCATCGGAGATACGCCAGCAGGATTTGTTCCGGATATCGGAATTCATGGAACCCCATCGTTCTCCGTCCCGCAAGACATGCAGAGAATTCCGGAGCTCAAGACCGATACCGGCGATCTCATTCCGCAATGAAGAACACGTCGGATCCTGACAGGAGGACACACCCATGGCCGAGCTCGCCGGCGTCATCCCGCCGTCCACCACCCCGTTCGACGCCGCCGGCGCCATCGACTTCGAGGCGGCGGGCAAGCAGATCGACTGGCTGATCCGCGAAGGGGCCGCCGGCGTGGCGGTCGGCGGGTCGACCGGCGAGGGCCACACCCTGGATGCCGAGGAGACCCGCGACCTGGTCGCCGCCGCCACCGATGCCGCCGCCGGCCGGGTGCCGGTGGTCGCCGGCATCATCTGCGACAGCACCCGCGAGGCGGTACGCCGGGGCAAGCTGGTCGCCGCGCTGAAGCCGGCCGCCCTGCAGGTCACGCCGGTGCACTACCTGTTCCGGCCCTCCGACGACGACATGGTGGAGCATTTCCGCACCATGGCGGGCGAGACCGGGCAGAAGATCATCATCTACAACGTGGTGCCCTGGACCTATCTCTCGCCCGCCCTGCTGCTGCGGATCTTCGACGAGGTGCCCGAGGTGATCGGGGTCAAGCAGTCGGCCGGCGACCTGAAGCTGTTCGCCGACCTGATGATGGACGTGAAGCCGGGCAAGTCGATCTTCAGCGCGGTGGATGCGCTGATGTACCCGTCCTATGCCATGGGCGCGCACGGTTCCATTGCCGCGATCCTGGCCGCGGCACCCGGGGCCTCGGTGAAGCTCTGGGATCTGGTGAAGGCGGGCGACCACGCCGCGGCGCTGGATCTGCACTGGAAGCTGCTGCGCACCTGGAACGCGCTGATGCCGCACGACAACCTGCCGGCGGCGACGAAATACGCCCAGGCGCTGCAGGGCGTCCCCTCCGGCCTCCCCCGCCAGCCGATGGCCCCGGCCGGCGCGGCGCAGAAAAAGGCGATCGAGGCGGCGCTGAAGGGACTGGGGGCGATCTGAGGGCGCGCGCTTCCCCGACAGCTCTCACTCACTCCCCGGATTTATTCCGGGGCGAGGCCCGAGGAATGCGCGACGCTCCGGGCGTGCTCCGGCAAGGCCGTCCGCGCTGATGGCTTGCCCCGGACTAAATCCGGGGCGTGAGCGAGAGGGGAGAAACCCTTCCCTCCCCGTCTTCCCGGCCTTGCGCCGGGACCGAGAGTGACCCTCACCGGAGCGCCTCAGAACACGCCCAGGCTCCCAGCGCTCCCCGTCCTGGATCCCGGCGCAAGGCCGGGAAGACGGGAGAAAAGGCGGGGGCAGAAACAGCCCGCAAGACGGCACGAAAAAGGGCCGGTGCCTCGCCGCACCGGCCCGTCTCATTCTCACTCGGATCTGCGTCCGGCGCCAAATACGCCCTCAGCTCACTTCGGCTGCGGGACGTAGCGCAGGTACGGCTTCTCGGCGCGCCAGCCGCCCGGGAACTTGGTCTTGGCGTCCTCGTCCTTCAGCGCCGGGACGATGATGACCTCGTCGCCGTGCTTCCAGTTCACCGGGGTCGCCACCTGGTGCTTGGCGGTGAGCTGCATGGAGTCGATCACCCGCAGCACCTCGTCGAAGTTGCGGCCGGTGCTCATCGGATAGACCAGGATCAGCTTCACCTGCTTGTCCGGGCCGATGACGAAGACGTTGCGGACCGTGGCGTTATCCACGGCGGTACGGCCCTCGGAGGTCTCGCCGGCACCCTCCGGCAGCATGCCGTAGAGCTTGGACACGTTCAGGTCGGTGTCGCCGATCATCGGATAGTTCGGCTTGGCGCCCTGGGTCTCCTCGATGTCCATCGCCCACTTGGCGTGGTTGTCGACGTTATCGACGCTGAGGCCGATGATCTTCACGCCGCGCTTGTCGAACTCCGGCTTCATGCGGGCCATGTAGCCGAGCTCGGTGGTGCAGACCGGGGTGAAATCCTTCGGGTGCGAGAACAGCACGCACCAGCTGTCGCCGATCCAGTCGTGGAACGAGATCTCGCCCTCGGTGGTCCTGGCGGTGAAATTCGGAGCGGTCTGGCCGATCTTGAGAGTCATATGGGTCACTCCATCGTTGTCAGCATCACGCGCGGAAGCCCCGCCCGTGTCTCGTCAAAGCGATCGTCGTCGCCGAGGCGTCGCTGCCGGTGGTAGCCGACCGGTCGGCGTCCTCCTCCAGGCGGTTCCGACCCTCGACCGGGCGGAACGCGCGCGGACGGTACCCCCATCGGAGCCCGCCCGTATCTTGCTTTGTTGGCCCTGACGTATCACGGCTACGTGATAAATGTTAGCGTCGTTTCAAGCCGGTTTCATGGCATCTCGGCCATGCTTCCCCGATGTCCGAACAGGAGAACTGCCCCGTGGCGACTTTCGCTCCCGCCGACCTGCGCGCCCTCATGGCCGATGTCTTCATCAAGTCCAATGTGGCGCCCGATATCGCCGGCGTGGTCGCCGATGCCTTGCTGCGCGCGGAGGCCGACGGCATCTCCAGCCATGGCGTCGCCCGGGTCCCGCCCTATGCCGAGCAGGCGATGAACGGCAAGGTGGACGGCCATGCCCGACCGACCGTCAGCCGCGGCGCCCAGGCGGTGATCGACGTGGACAGCCATATCGGCTTCGCCTTTCCCGCCATCCGGGCCGGGCTCGACGCCGCGTGCGAGGTCGTCGGCGAGACCGGCATCGCCGCCATCTCGATCCGCAACAGCCACCATTTCGGCGTCGCCGGCCACCATGTTGAGGATGCGGCGAACCGAGGGCTGGTGGCGCTGGCCTTCTCCAACACGCCGGCGGCGATCGCACCCTGGGGCGGCAAGACCGCGCTGTACGGCACCAACCCGATCGCCTTCGCCTCGCCGCGCACGACCGGCCAGGCGCCGCTGGTGATCGATCTGTCGGTCTCCACCGTCGCCCGCGGCAAGGTGGTGCTGGCGGCGAAGAAGGGCGAGGCGATCCCGGACGACTGGGCGCTGGATTCCGAGGGCAACATCACCACCGACGCCGAGGCCGCCCTGGTCGGCTCGATGGCGCCGCTCGGCGGCCGCAGCGCCGGGGCGAAGGGTGCCGCCCTCGGCCTGATGGTCGAGCTGCTCTGCGGCGCGCTGACGGGCTCGAATTTCGGCTATCAGGGCTCGTCCTTCTTCGAGCCGACCGGGGCGCCGCCGGCGATCGGCCACCTGATCCTGCTGATGGATCCCAAGGCCTTCGGCGGCGGCGACGGGTTCGCCGCGCGCGCCGAGGAGATGTTCGCGGAGATCCTGAAGCAGCAGGGCACCCGCCTGCCCGGCGACAGCCGGCTGGCGAAGCGGGCGGCCGCGCCGCAGGGCATCACCATCCCGGACGCCCTGGCGGATGACTTGAAGGCCCGCGCGGGCGTATAAGTTCGGTAACCGACAGGTGGGACTGAACTCGGGACCGGCAGTCACGAGTGTTAGGAGTATTGCGTGAACGTAGACCTGATTGAACTCCGCGACCAGGTGATGGAGATCCTGACGACCTACGGGCTGGAGGTGCTCGGCGCCATCGCCATCCTGGTGGTCGGCTGGATCCTGGCGGGCTGGGCCAAGGCCGGCACCCGCCGGGCGCTGAACCGGGTGCGCTGGATGGACGACACCGTCCGTCCGATCTTCGCCGCCGTGGTCGGCTATCTGGTGCTGGCGATCACCCTGATCGCGGTGCTGAACCAGTTCGGGGTGCAGACCGCCTCGATCATCGCCGTTCTCGGTGCCGCCGGCCTGGCGGTCGGCCTGGCGCTGCAGGGCACCCTCTCCAACGTCGCCGCCGGGGTGATGCTGCTATTCCTGCGGCCGTTCAAGGTCGGCGACTATGTGGAAGCGGGCGGCGCCAGCGGCACGGTGAAGGAGGTCGGCCTGTTCAACACCGAGCTCTCCACGTCGGACAACGTCTATATCGTGGTGCCGAACTCGGCGATCTTCAGCCAGGAGATCTCGAACTACTCGCGCTACGCCACCCGGCGGCTCGATATCGCGGTGGGGGTCGCCTACGACGCCGACCTGACCAAGGCGATGTCGGTGCTGCTGGCGACCCTGGAGGCCGACGGCCGGGCGCTGCCCGATCCGGCCCCCCAGGTCATGGTGATGGAACTGGGCGACAGCGCGATCACGATCAACCTGCGCTTCTGGGTGAACGCCGCCGACCTGTGGCCCTGCAAATGGGCGATGAACAAGGCGGTCAAGGAAGCGCTCGACGCGGCCGGGATCGAGATCCCGTTCCCGCAGCGCGTCCTGCACATGAAGGCGGAGCCGCCGGCCGCCTGAGCCGCCGCAGCCGTCAGGTCACCGACACCGGGTCGCGCAGCAGCGCGATCCGGAAGGTGCCGATCTTGCGGAAGCCGATCGCCTCATAGGCTCGCGCCGCCGCGGCCGACTGGGTGAACAGGATCGCCCGCTCCACGCCCCCGTCGCGCGCCGCCGCCAGGGTGGCCGCGAGCAGGGAGCGGGCGTGACCGCGGTTGCGGTGGGCCGGCGGGGTCCAGACCGGCCCGATCTGCACCATGTCCGGCAGGCTGGCGTTGAAGCCGCAGAGACAGACCGGCGTGTCTCCCTCGAACAGCACCCAGATGTCGTCGCGGACCATGAACCCGTCGACCCGCTCGACCACCGTCGCCTCCAGCGCCGGCCCCTCGGCCGCACCCAGGCCCTCGATCTCGAACGCCCGGATCCAGTCGGTCAGCAGGGCGCGCCCGGCCTCGCGGGCCGGGGCGACGCGCAGCCGCTCGGTGTCGCACAGGCCGGCCCACCGCATCGCGTCGAGCGACAGGGCGTAGAGGTCCTCGCGCGCGTTCACCGCACAGTCCCGGTCGGACAGCCCGAACCGGTCGAGCACGGCCTGGACCTGCCCGTCGTCGCCCAGCGCGCCGGCAACCGGTCGCGCGGCCTGCGCCGCGAAGCCGGACAGCAGGCCTGCCAGCGCCTCGGGATCCGGCGCCTGGAGCAGGAGGTTGCCGTTCCAGCAATGGGCCAGCACCCCGCGCAGCGCGCCGTCGGCCGCGAAAGCGCCCCAGTATTCCGCCGAGCGCGGGCGGCCGGAATAGGCGAGTCCCTCGGCCCGCGCGTTGCCCAGCAGGAACATGCTGGACTCCGCATGGCCCGCCAGAAAGCGGTTCATGGCGTCGAGATCGCCCGTGACGAGCGCTCTGACGGAGAGTTCGGGATCGCGGGCCATGTCGGTCGGGTCCGGGTCGGGAATGCGGCGTCGGCCGACGCCGCCGCGACCATGGCGCGGCGCGCGGCGAAAGGCCAGCGCCGCGTCGCCCCGTCAGTAGCTGCGCTGCAGTTTCAGCCAGCCGCGCCGGTCGCGGGAGGTCACCACCACGTCGCGCACGCCCGAGCCGCCGAGCACCTTGAGCGGCACCGCCACGCCGGCCGGGCCCAGGGCCCGCACCTTGCGCCAGAGCTGCTCCATGTCGCCCACCGGCTCGTCGCCGACGCCGAGGATCACGTCGCCCGGCCCGATGCCGGCCGTCTGCGCCGGCCCGCCGGGGGCGACGCGGCCGACGACCAGGCCGCCGTTGACCTCGTTCGGATACACGCCGAGCCAGGGCTGGGCCGGGGTGGTCGCCTGCCCGAAGGCCAGCAGGTCGCCGAGGATCGGCGGCAGCAGGTCCACGGGCACGAAGAGATTGCCCGGCAGGCTGCCGACCACGTCGGGCAGGATCAGGGAGCCGACCCCGACCAGACGCCCATCCTTGGCGAACAGGCCCGCCCCGCCGAAGTTCGGGATCGGCGGCGAGGTATAGACCGCGGTGTCCAGCAGATACTCCCAGCCGCCGGCGAACGGCCGCAGGTCCATAAGCACGGTCGGACGGGCGCCGCCGGGCGCGGCCGCGAGCAGCGTGTCGCCGACCTCGAGATCGGCGACGCTCCCCAGCCGGACCGGCGTGGCGTCCAGCGTCCCCAGGGCGCGGACCAGGCCGAACCCGGTCTCGTGGTCGTATCCGACGCTCTCCGCAGGCACCCGATTCGCCCCCAGGTCGGACACCCAGATCTCGTCGGCCTCCATGATCAGGTAGCCGATGGTCAGGATCAGGCCGCCGCTGTCGATCAGGATGCCGCCGCCCGCGCGCTCGGTGCCGAGCGTGTCGGCGGTCCGCGCGTCGGCCGGCACGGTGCTGCGGATTTCCACGACGGCGTTCAAGGGGTTGTCTTCGGCCCTCGGCGCGCCGCCGGGGGCGGTCCACAGGGCGAGGACGATCAGGAAGGCGAGTCTGCACATGCCGCACCTCCTCAGGTTCTGAGCCACTAAGGGTAGGCCGATTGCGCGCGCGGACCAGTGAGAACGTGTCGAACCGGGGAAACCTTGTTATCTTCCAGGGTCAAGTCCGGCCCGACGGGGCCGACGGCACGTGCGCGGGAGGCGGCGATGGCACGCGGACAGGACTACGTGAAAGCCAAGGCCCTGGAAGCGGTCGAGGCGGCCGGCGGCAACCGGCACGAGGCGGCGCTGCTGCTGCGGGTCTGGGCGGATGCCGACGACAAGCTGTATCGCGCGCTGACCGCCCCGCTGATGGGGAACCTGACCGCCCTGGCGGTGCAGCGGGCGACCGGCGCCTCCGACGGCCATGCGATCGGCGGCACGGGCAAGCGCAAGAAGGGGGCGAAGGGCCGCAAGCAGCCGATCGCCGAGGCGGACCTGCTGGCCGCCATCGGCTCGCGCAGCGGCCAGACCATGTCGAGCTATCGCCAGTCGGCCGCCCCGCCGGCCCAGGGCAGCGCCCGGCACAAGCAGGCGGTCACGCTGCTGGCCTCGGCCTATCGGCGCAAGCCCTAGAACGCCCCCAAACCACCGGTCTGGACCGTCCCAAGCTTGAGGACAGGGCGTAACTTGGTCGGGATGCGGGGCGTGCCGGCTCAGGCCGGGCGCGCCTTCACCATGTTCTCGTAGAGATTGGCGATATAGGTCGGGTCGGCGCCGATCTGCTGGTTGGTGCGCGACCGGTGTTCGGCGGTTTCCGCGACGCCGGCGCTGACCATGTTGGGGGCCGCCTCGTCCGGGCAGATCGCCAGGCCGGTCTTCTCCAGGCTCGCCATGATGTCCTGGCTCTGCTTGCGGAAGCGCTGGAACGACGAGTCGAACTTGCCGGAATCCTTCTTGCTCGGGCTGGAGGCCCGGGACAGCGCCATGGAGAAGATGTCGAGGATGAGGTTGGCGTTCCGGGTCTCGATCCACTCGGTGACCATCGCGCTCCAGACCGCGCTGACGTAGGTCCGCGAGGCCGAGGCCATCATGCCCTTCGACAGGGTCTGGTCGGCGGCCTGCACCATCGCGTCGGTCGGCATCCGCGGTACGATGACGAAGCCCGCGAGCGACAGCGACTCGATCACCTCCTCGGCGTCCTTGCGGTAGTTCTCCCACTCGTTCTCGATCAGGAACGAGCCGAGGAAATCCACTTCGTTATTCTGGACATTATTGAGGAAGCGCGCGAATTCCTTCGCGAAATACTCCACGGCGGAAGGCTGTTGATTGATCGGTGCCGCGTTCCTGCCACGCATCGCTATCATCCTAACGTTCCGGTGTGGCCCAAATCGGCCGCCCATGGCCGAAAACACCGCACCGCACCTCAAATTCCGCGGACCCTCACCGCCGTGGCGATGTGACCCTGATCCCTGTCACGCCACAATACTGGCAATGAAGATCGCGACCAGTATCCCACAGTTGGTGCCGGTTTTGCACGTTCTTAAGCGGGGACGCCCCATCTGTGGGCGCGAACTATAGACCTGATGAGTAATTTTTGAAGTGTGATCTATCCAACATTGCCGACCGCCCTGCACCCGTCAGGACCCGCCGTCCATCAGAAGACGCGGGCGGGACCGGCCGGGACCGCGCTAGCGGGTGACCCGCGGCTTCAGGAAACGCGGGGGCGAGGGGATGACCACCCGCTCCTGGGCCTCGCGCAGATCCTGCCAGTCGCGCGCGCTGTCGCGGACGGTCTCGCGCACCGGCGTGCGCCGCGGCTCGACCGGCTTGGCCCGCATCCGGCGGGCCCGGCGGTTGGCGTCGTCGCCGATGCTGGAGCGCTGCCAGGACGGAAGCGCGTCGAAGGCGGCCGAGGCGGTCCGCAGGTCGGCGCTGCGCCCGGAGCGGTACGCCCGGTTGACCTCGCGCGCCACGATGCTGCCCGCACCGAGCTCGGCATTGACGGTTTCCGACAGCACGCCGAGTGCACGGCGATCCAGCGGGTCGATATCAGCCATCCCTTTCCCCACCCATCGGTTTGCGGTCCGATTCGCTCGGATCGTCAGACTATGCCAAGCCGGGCCGATTGTCAGCCGACATCGCCCGGGATCACCCGTCCTTGAACTTCTCGCGGACCGCCGAGAAGGCCTTGAGCACCGCCGCTTCGGTCGGCCCGCCCCGGCCCGTGATGTTGTCCGCCAGCACGACATAGAGCGCATCGATATGCAGGTCGATGATGTCGACCCGCCGCTGGTCGAGCTCCTGCATGCCGGTGACGAAATCGTTCAGCGACTTGCCGATGGCGGTCAGCAGGTCGAAGCCGATCGTGCCGCCGGCCCCCTTGATCTCCAGGGAATGGCCGTAGATCGCGCCCAGCGCGACCTTCTCCTCCTCCAGACCGGCCGCCGCCTTGCGCAGGGTGTCGCGCATGGCCGACAGGCGGGCGGCGATGTCGGCGGTGAAGCTGTCCCGGGCCTTGTGGACCACCTGCTCCAGCTTCGCCACCATCGACGGCGAGAGCTTCAGGTCGAAGCCGCGGGTGTAGTTGACCGCCTTGCGCCGGAGGTCCGGACGCGGGGGGATGATCTGGGCGCGGCGTGCCATCAGTCGGCGCGCCGCCGATCCGGTCCGCCGAACTCGACCTGCCGCCGGCGGCGGTCGGGGCCGAAATAGCTGTCGATGTTCACGAAGGCGCGCGGCCGGGCGATCACCGAGACCAGCCGGCGGTACAGACCCTCCACGTTGAACGGCTTGGCGAGGAACTCGGTCACGCCCCGGTCGCGGGCGCGCATCACGTACTCCTCCTCGGAATTCGCCGTCAGCATGATGATCGGGATCATGCGGTCCGTGGAGTCGATGCCGTTGCGGATCCAGTCGATCAGGTCGATCCCGGTCTCCGGCTCCATGTGATACTCGGTGATGATGATGTCCACCGGCTCGCCGCGCAGCACGTTGCGGGCACGCTCCACCGACGTGACGCTGCGGATCCGCGTCACCTCGAGCATCGCCAGAATGTCTCTGATGAGCTGGGTCGACAGCTTGTTCTGGTCGACGATGAGAAAGCTCACCTTGGAGAAGTCGATTTTTTCGGGCATGCGCGTGCCGTTTCTCGGCCTCTCCGATGGAACCCAGCAAGTCACAAAAACATAGGCTGGGAGTGGCGCCATGTAAATCTTCGGCCGGCCTCCCAGCGGCATTTCCGCGTGTTTACTTCCGTTAACCACGCCGCCAGGATCGCCGCCATGAACGATGATTCAATTCCGGTCTGCGACGCCGCCGACCCCGCCCCCCGCGCACCAGGCTTCGCCGTGCCGGCCGGGGCGACCGATTGCCATTTCCATGTGTTCGGCCCCGCCGAGCGCTTTCCCTTCACCCCCAACCGGACCTACTCCGCACCGGACCATTCGCCGGAGGCCTACCGGCATCTGATCGACACGCTCGGCGTGACCCGCTGTGTGACCATCCATCCCAGTGTCTACGGCACCGATAACAGCATCACCGAATGGCTGCTGCAGGAAGCCGCCGGCTGGGACGGGATCGAGATGAAGGGCGTCGCCGTGCTGGATGCCGGGGTCGACGACGCCTATCTGCGCCGGCTCGACAAGCTCGGCGTGCGCGGCGTGCGCTACAATCTGCTGTTCAAGGGCGGGCCGCCGGCCGACGAGATCCGCACCATGGCCAACCGCATCGCCGAGCTGGGCTGGCACATCCAGTTCCTGGTCGACGTGTCGAGCTTCGACCTGACCTGCTACGGCGAGCTGCCGGTGGAGATCGTGGTCGACCATATGGGCCATATGGACCCGAAGAAGGGGCTGGACGAGCCGGGCTTCGCCACCCTGCTGAACCTGCTCAAGGGCGGGCGCACCTGGGTCAAGCTGTCCGGCGCCTACCGCAGCACCAACCTGCAGCACACGCCCTATACCGACGTGGTGCCGATCGCCCAGGCCCTGGTGGCGACCGCGCCCGACCGCTGCGTGTGGGGCACCGACTGGCCGCATCCCCATTTCAAGATCCCGATGCCGAACGACGGCGACCTGATGGACGAACTGCCGGTCTGGGTGCCGGACGAGCAGCAGCGCAAGGCCATCCTGGTGGACAACCCGGCGAAGCTCTACGGCTTCTGACCTGCACGGACGGATCGCGGGCCGGTTCCCGCGATCCGGCCTCACCCCCCGATTCTGGCCCGCTTCTGGGCCAGGTGCTCGCGCCAGGACAGGTAGACGCCGCTGGCGATCAGGATGGCGATGCCGGTCCAGGTGAAGCTGTCGGGGAAGTCGCCGAACCAGAGATAGCCGATGGTCGTCGCCATGACGATCTCGGCATAGATGAAGGGCGAGATCACCGAGGCCGGCGCCTGCTCGAAGGCGCGGATCATGAAGTAGTGGCCGAATGCCCCGACCGAGCCCATCACCGCCATGCGGATCCAGTCGGCGCCGTCCGGCGTCTGCCACACGAAGGGCAGCAGGACCGCGGTGACCGCCGCCCCGACCAGAGACGTGTAGGCGAGGGTCACCAGCGGCGGCGCGGCGGTGCTGAGATGCCGGGTCAGCAGGGCATAGGCGGCGATGCAGCAGCCCGCCGCCAGCGCCAGCACCGCCCCCGGCTGGAACACGCCCAGCCCCGGCCGCAGGATCACCAGCACCCCGAGGAAGCCCACCAGCACGGCCCCCCAGCGCCGCGCCCCGACCTGCTCGCCCAGGAACAGGGCGGAGATCGCGGTGACGATCAGCGGGGCGACGAACATCAGCGCCAGCCCGTCGGCCAGCGGCAGGGTGCGCAGCGACCAGTAAAAGAAGCCGGTGCCGGCCAGGATCGACAGGCCGCGGACGATCTGCAGCGCCAGCCGGTTGCCGCGCCGCAGCTCGGGCCCGTGCCGCAGGGCGGCGATCGGCACGATGAACAGCGACTGGAAGGCGAAACGGGCGAACACGAGCTGGACCACCACGTACCGCTCGCTCATCGACTTCGCCAGCCCCTCCATGATCGGCAGCAGCGCCACCGACAGCAGCATCAGGCCGATCCCGAGCAGCACCCGGTCGGTCGGCGGCGGGCCGGCGGGGCTCGGATCGGTCACGGGGACGGCGGAAGGTTCGGTCATGGGGGGCCTGCGGGGGTCGGAGGGCGATGCAGGAGGGATGGGCGCGGGCGGAAGGAGGGCCTACGATATCGATACCGACCCGCCAGGCCAACCGGGCGGCGGCGCACCGGACCGGATTCTCAACCTCCGGGTCTCGCCCCGCCGGATCGCGCGCTATATCCCTGGGGTGTCGGATCGGGTGTTCGACCTGTTCGGAGGTGTCCGCATGCGCCGCCTGCTGCTGTCCGCAACCCTCTTGCTGGTTCTGGCGTCCGGTCCCGCCAGGTCGCAGACCCTGGTCGACCTCCAGCTCGTCCTCGCCGTCGACATCTCCCGTTCGATGGACCAGGACGAGCAGAGCCTGCAGCGCGCGGGCTACGTCGCCGCCCTGCGCGATCCCGAGGTGATTTCGGCGATCCAGGGCGGTCCCCTGGGCCGAATCGCGATCACCTATGTGGAATGGGCCGGCCAGGGGCTGCAGACCGTGCTGGTGCCCTGGACCCTGATCGACGGGGCGGAGTCCGCCGGTCTGGTGGCCGACGCGCTGGCCGACCAGCCGCTGCAGCGCCTGCGCCGGACATCCATCAGCGACGCCCTGACCTTCGCCGCCGCCCATTTCGAGACCTCCGACTTCGAGAGCGCGCGACGGGTGATCGACATCTCAGGCGACGGGCCGAACAACCAGGGCTTCCGGGTGACCGACGCCCGCGACGCGGTGATCGACCAGGGCATCACCATCAACGGCCTGCCGATCATGCTCAAGACCGGCTTCCCCAGCGGCTTCTTCGACGTCCAGAACCTCGACCTGTACTACGAGGACTGCGTCATCGGCGGGTTCGGCGCCTTCCTGGTCACCGTGCAGGACGCCGGCGAGTTCGCCGCCGCCATCCGGCGCAAGCTGATCCTGGAGATCGCCGGCCGCACCCCGCCCGCCCGCGCGATCCCGGCTCAATGGTCCCAGGCGCAATGGTCCCCGCCGCAATCGGGCGCCGGCTTTGACGAGAGCGACTGCCAGATCGGCGAGAAGCTCTGGGACAGCTGGATGCGCGGGGCGGAATAGCCTCGCGTCAATCCCGGATCGGCACGACACGATGCCGAAACGGAACCAATCCAGTTCCAGACCGACCCCTGGGATGCGCCGGGACGTCGGCTATATGTAATGTCCATGGCCGAAACATCGAACGCCGAACGTCCCGCGACCGAACCGCCCGCCACCGTCGCGCTGACCCGCGAGCGGCTGCGCTCCGGCGAGATCCGGGCCCTGCTGCACAAGCACGAGCCGAGCCTCAAGACCCTCAGCGACGCGGAACTGGCGGCCTCGCAGGCCTCCATGTTCCCGGAAACGGGCAAGCCGACCGACGATGTCTGGCTGTTCGGCTACGGGTCGCTGATCTGGAACCCCGCCATCGAGTTCGCCGAGCAGCGCTGCGCCACGGTGCGCGGCCTGCATCGCCGCTTCTGCCTGCGCACCGAACTCGGCCGCGGCACGCCGGACCGGCCCGGTCTGGTGCTCGGCCTCGACCGGGGCGGCGTGTGCCGCGGCGTGGCCTTCCGCATTCCGAAGGAGCATGCGGAGAGCGAGCTGGAAATCGTCTGGCGGCGCGAGATGGTCACCCATGCCTACAGGCCGCGCTGGCTGAAGGCCCGGACCGACCAGGGCCCGATCGACGTGCTCGGCTTCGTCATCAACCGGTCCAGCGAGCGCTATTGCGGCCGGCTGCCGGAGGAGGAGGCGGCGGAGACCATCGCCCGGGCCTGCGGCTTCCTCGGCCCGTGCTGCGAGTACCTGTTCAACACGGTGTCCCATCTGCGCGAGCTGAACATGCCCGATGCCGGGCTGGAGCGGCTGGCCCGCAAGGTGGCGGCGAAACAGGCGGCGGCGAAACAGGCGGCGACGGAACAGGCGGCGACGAAACTGGTGGCGGGCACCCCCTAAGGCCGGCCTCGACGCGCGGCGGCGGAGCGCGTAAGACGGGAGGAACTCACCTCCGAGGGCAAAGTGGCCGCGCCGAACACGCCGAACTATCTGGACGACGGACATGTGGGCCGCGGCATCCTGCTGATCTGCGGCGCCTTCCTGCTCTTCGCCTGCCTGGATACCTCGGCCAAGGTGCTGAGCCAGGATCTCGACACGCTGCAGGTGGTCTGGGCCCGGTTCGTCGGCCATGCGATTCTGGTGGCGCTGGTCCTGCTGCCGCGCAAGGGGCCCCGGGTCTTCGCCACCAGCAACCTGCGCCTGCAGATCGCCCGCTCGGTTCTGCTGGTGATGTCGACGGTGCTGAACTTCACCGCGGTCAGCTATCTGCCGCTGACCACCACCGCCTCCATCTTCTTCACCGCCCCGCTGCTGGTCGCCGCCCTGTCGGTGCCGCTGCTGGGCGAGACCGTGGGCTGGCGCCGCTGGTCGGCGATCGGCGTCGGCTTCGTCGGCGTGCTGGTGATCATCCGGCCGGGGGCCGACGAGGTGCACTGGGCCATCGGCCTCTGCCTCGCCAACGCCCTGGTCGCCGCCCTGTACAACATCGCCACCCGCAAGCTCGCCGCCCGCGACCATTCCGACACCACCTCTCTGTACTCGCCGTTGGTCGGCGCGCTGATCTTCCTACCGGTGCTGCCCTATGTCTGGTCGGCGCCGCAGACGCTGACCCAGTGGGTGCTGCTGCTCGGCCTCGGCGTGTTCGGCGGGGTCGGCCACTGGCTGGTGATCATCGCCCACCGCTACGCGGCCGCCTCGGTGCTGGCGCCGTTCACCTACAGCGCCATCCTGTGGATGACGATCTCGGGCTATCTGGTGTTCGGCGACCTGCCCGACCAGTGGACCATCGTCGGCGCCGTGATCGTGGTTGCCAGCGGGCTCTACGTCTTCCACCGTGAGCAGGTCCGCAAGGCGGAACGCTAGACTTAAAAAACAAGAATAGATCAGGGAGAGACCCACCGATGACCGTCGCCACCCAGCTTTTCGACCTCACCGGACGGGTGATCCTGATCACCGGCGCGTCGCGCGGCATCGGCCTCGCCATGGCCCGGGCCTGCGGCGCCCATGGCGCGACCGTAGTGCTGAACGGCCGCGACGCCGACGCGCTGAAGGGCCGGGTCGACGCGCTGTCGGCCGAGGGGATCCAGGCGGAGGCGGAAGCCTTCGACGTGACCGACGAGGGGGCCGCCCGCGCCGCGCTGGAGCGGATCATCGGCCGCCATGGACGGCTCTGGGGGCTGATCGCCAATGCCGGGGTGCAGCACCGGGTGCCGGTGCTCGATTTCCCGACCGAGGATTTCCGCCGGGTGGTGGAGACCAACCTGACCGCCTGCTTCACCCTGGGCCGCGACGCCGCCCGCCACATGGCGGAGGCCGGCGGC
The DNA here is from genome assembly GCA_965228445.1 of Candidatus Endolissoclinum sp. GTDB lineage: Bacteria > Pseudomonadota > Alphaproteobacteria > Thalassobaculales > Thalassobaculaceae > Thalassobaculum. The sequence goes on from OZ245813.1 coordinate 3,213,794, forward strand.
GGCCGGATCGTCAACACGGTCTCCATGCTCGGCCCCCAGGCGCGGCCGACGGTCCCCGCCTATATCGCCGCCAAGGAGGGCCTGCGGGCGCTGACCCGGGCGATGGCGGTGGAGCTGGGGGCCAGGGGCATCACCGTGAACGCGGTGGCGCCGGGCTATGTGGCGACCGAGATGAACACCGCCCTGATCGAGAACCAGGAGTTCAACGCCTGGGTCGTCGGCAAGACCCCGCTCGGCCGCTGGGCCGACCCGGCGGAACTGGGCGGCGCCGCGGTCTATCTGATGGCCGACGCCGGCAGCTTCGTCAGCGGCCAGATCCTCGGCGTGGACGGCGGCATGAGCGTCCAGGTCTAGATAGCCGTCATCCTGACGCAAGTCAGGACCAAGCCGCCGGCGCCGGTGCACCGCAGATCCTGATTTGCATCAGGATGACGGCGGGGGATGGATCAGCCGCCCCTCACGCCCCCGCCAGCGCCTTCACCCGGCCCAGCATCTTCGCGATGGCCGCCTCCGGGTCGCCGAGATCGACCGTTCCGGCCGCCGCGAGAGCGCGCTCGGCAATACCCCGGTCGACGCAGATGTTGGAGATCGCGTTGCGCAGGCTGGTCTCGTCCTCGTAGCCCTTGGACAGCACCACCGTGCCGCCGGTCTGCGCCACGCCGCGGGCGGTCACCGAATGCTCCAGGTTCCAGGGCAGGATGAACTGCGGCGTGCCGGCCAGCAGGGCGGCCACCGCGGTCGACAGGCCGCCATGGTGCACGATCAGCCGGACCGAGGGCAGCACCGTGGCGAAATCCTGCGGCTGCGGGTGGATCGTCAGCCCCGGCCCGCTCTCCTTCGCAGCGCCCGACGGGGGCAAGTCGGAGATGTAGCCGCTGCCGCGCACCTTGGCCGCCTTGGTCGCCGCCACCGCCACCGAGGTCAGCTTGTGGCTGCGCGGCAGGTAGAGGAACACCCCGCGCTCCGCGCGCTCGGCCAGCGGCTTCGGCGTGATCCCCCTGGGCATGTTGAACGGCGGTAGGGTCGGCTCGGTGCGGTAGGCGGCATAGGGGTCGACCAGGGGCAGGGAGAAGACGAAGGTCTCGTCCCCGTGCAGGGCGTCGGCCACATACTCGACCGGCTTGTCGCCGAGCGCCGCCAGGGCGGCGTTGATCGAGCGGTGCAGGGCCTGCTCGTTCTCGATGCTGAACGCTTCCAGTTTTTCCTGCCAGGGCCGGATCGGCGGCATGGGCCGTCCGGCCGGCGGCGTGGTGTAGCCGTTGCCGACGCCGATATGCGGCACCCGGCCGCGCGCCGCCAGGTTCAGGGTCGGCGAGAAATCGCCCACCACCACATCCGGCTTCACCACGTCGATCAGGTCGCGCCAGGCCGAGATCCGCTGGCGCAGCGCCTCCACATTGCCGTAGCCGATGATCCGCAGCACGTCGGCGAAGATATGGGTCGGGATCTGCCGGACCTTGGGGTCTGTCGGAATGTTCCAGCGCGGCGCCTGGATCACCCGGACGCCGGGGAGACGCTCGCCGGTCGCCCGGTCGATCAGGGCGTCGCCGCGCTCGATCTCCTGCAGCGCGCAGACGATCTCCCAGCCCTCGGCGGACAGGCGCTCGGCGATCGGACGGAACCGCGTGACGTGACCGAGCCCGGCCCCGAACTCCCAACCAAAAAGTACGCGCACTTCGCCAGATCCCGTGCTTCCATAGGCAGACCCACCCTCCATAGCGCGCCCGGCGGCCCCACGCCACTCCGGGCCGCGCTCGCAGCAGACCCACCCGGAGTTTCCCGATGACCTTCTCCATCGCCGCGCGCGATCCCGAAACCGGCGCCTTCGGCCTCGCCGTCACCACGTCGGGCCTCGCCGTCGGCAGCCGCTGCCCGCACGCGCGGGCCGGCATCGGCGCGGTGATGACCCAGCACCGCACCGACCCGCGCCTCGGCGGGCTCGGCCTCGACCTGCTGGCGCGGGGGCTGAGCGCGGAAGAGACCCTCTCCGCCCTGGTCGCCGGCCGCGACGACGCGCCCTGGCGGGAGATCGCCGTGGTCGACAATGCCGGACGCACCGCCGCCTTCCACGGCACCGAGATCTACTCGCTGCACGGCAACGCGACCCGCGACGGCGCCATCGCGCTCGGCAACATCCTGGCCGACGAGGCGGTGCCCGGCGCGATGCTGGACGGGTTCTTCGGCGCTTCCGGCGATCCGCTCGAACTCCGCCTCGTGGCGGCGCTGGACGCCGGGCTGGCGGCGGGCGGCGAGCTCGGCGCGCTGCAGACCGCCGCCCTGCTGATCGTGCGCGACGACCCGTTCCCCTGGATGGACCTGCGGATCGACCGCTCCGCCGATCCGCTGGCGGAGCTGCGGGCCCTGGCGTTGGCCTACGCCCCCACCGCCGAGGGCATCCGGCAGACCGCGGTGGCGCCGGAGACGATCCCGAACAACGCCGAGATGGTGCGCCGGCACGAGGCCCTGATGGCCGCCCGCTCTTGAGCCCCGTCCGAGCGGGCTCTATGACAGCCCGTATGCTTACCGATACCGATCCGCCGGCCTTCGAGGTCGTGAACCCGGACTCCGCCGCGCCGGTGGTGTTCGTCTCCGACCACAACGCCAATGCGGTGCCCGCGTCGCTGGAGGCGCTCGGCCTGCCGGACCGCGAACTGAGCCGGCATATCGGCTACGACATCGGCATCGACCGGATCGCCCGCCGGCTGGCGGCGCGGTTTGGCGCCCCGCTGGTGGTCAGCGGCTATTCGCGGCTGGTCTGCGACGTGAACCGGGTGCCCTATTCCCCCGGCTCGATGCCGGAAATCTCCGACGGCACGCCGGTGCCGGGCAATCAGGACCTGCCTGCCGACGCCCGCCGGGCCCGCTACGACGCCCTGTTCCATCCCTATCACGGCGCCATCGCCGACCTGCTGGACACCCGGGCGAAGGCCGGGCGGCACCCGCTGCTCGTCGCCCTGCACAGCTTCACCCCGACCCTGGTCAGCGCCCCGGCCGACCGGCCGTGGGAGATCGGCTTCCTGTGGGCCGACGATGTCGCCACCTCGGCCCGGGCCATGGCGGTGTTCCGCGCGCTGTTCCCGCAGGTCTGCGTCGGCGCCAACGAGCCCTATTCCGGCTCCTCGCCGGAGGGCTACACCGTGCCGGTGCACGGCGACCGGCGGGGCCTGAGGAACCTGTGCCTGGAATTCCGCCAGGACCTGATCGCCGACGCCACGGGCGGCGCGCTCTGGGCCGACCGGTTCGGCGATGCGCTCGAGGAAATGCTGCGCACCGACGCAGAGGGGTAGCGCCGGACGACGGCCGGACCGATATTTCTGGCAAAGAACCGACCCCTGGAGGATCGACCATGGCCGACCAACCGAAACTGGACGACGCGACCCGCACCGAGCTGGAAGCCGCCGCCTTCCGCACCCTGGTGGCCCATCTGCGCGAGCGCACCGACGTGCAGAACATCGACCTGATGAACCTGGCCGGGTTCTGCCGGAACTGCCTGTCGAAGTGGTACCGCGCCGCCGCCGAGGACAAGGGCCTCGACATCGACTACGAGCAGGCGCGCGAGATCGTCTACGGCATGCCCTACGCCGAGTGGAAGGCGAAGCACCAGGCCGAGGCGACGCCCGAGCAGAAGGCCGCCTTCGACGCCCAGGCGAAGCACTGAGGCGCTCCCCGGCGGAAGGGGAGGGGTCGACACAATCCGAGACAACGAAGACCGGGACAGGGCGTTCCGGAATCAGGCACCATGCCGGGCGCCGTCCGGTTTGGCCGCACTCGTGTCCAAAGCCTGTCACGATTGCCGGCCCATGATATCGGCCCGGACCCAACGGCCGCCTGCGAGGAAGTGAGACCATGCCGGATCAGTTGCGTATCGCCGCCCTTCTCCTGTCCTCCGTCGTGGTCGCCGTGGGCGTGGCCGTCGGCGGCAAGTTCATCGGCGACGGCTTCCGCGACAGCCGCGCCGCCGACCGCTACGTGACCGTGAAGGGCGTGGCCGAGCGCGACGTGGTCTCCGACTTGGCGGTCTGGCCGGTGCGGATCACCGAGACCGGCGACGACCTGGGCGCCACCCAGTCGCGGCTGGAGCAGGACGTGGACGCGCTGGTGGTGTTCCTGGTCGGCGAGGGCCTGCCGCAGGAGAGCATCATCCGCGGCCGGGTCGAGGTGCAGGACCTGCTGGCCCAGGCCTACCGGCCGGAGGGGGTCGAGAAGGGCCGCTACATCCTGGCCCAGACCGTGACCGTGCGGACCGACAACGTGTCGCTGGTCGACACCGCCGCCTCGCGCATCGGCGAACTGGTGAAGATGGGCGTGGTCTTCGCCGAGACCGGCGGGCCGAGCTATGTCTTCACCGGCCTGAACGACATCAAGCCGGACATGATCGCCGAGGCCACCAAGGAGGCCCGCGCCGGCGCCCAGCAGTTCGCCGCCGACAGCGGCAGCACGGTCGGCGCCATCCGCCAGGCCAACCAGGGCGTGTTCACCATCGGCGCCCCGAGGGGCTGGGCCGACTACAACGCCGACGGCGCTATCGAGAAGCGCGTCCGCGTTGTCTCGACGATCGACTTTTTCCTGCGGGATTGAGCGGCGCCCCCTTTCCCTCCACGACCTCGCCCTGAGCAGGAGCGGAGCGACGTGTCGAAGGGCCGCCTGGGTGCATCCGACCCTTCGACACGCGCCCTTCGGGCGCTGCTCAGGGCGAGGTCAGAGGGGAGGAACAGGGCTTAAGCCGCCCGCGCCTGACCCACCGCTTGCTCGAACGGTTGCAGATTGTCGAGGAACATCTCTGCACAGCGGGCCCAGGTGAAGTGCAGGCCCCGCGCCCGCGCGGTCTCGCGGTCGATCGTCAGCGCTCCGGCCACCGCCCGGCCGAGATCCTCGTCCAGCACCCCGGCCCCGCTGTCGGCGATCACGTCGAGCGGCCCCGGCACCGGATAGGCGGCCACCGGCACGCCGCTGGCCAGCGCCTCGATCAGCACCAGCCCGAAGGTATCGGTGCGGCTCGGGAAGACGAAGACGTCGGCCGAGGCGTAATGGGAGGCCAGCTCCTCGCCGGATTTCGATCCGACGAAGACCACCTCCGGGTGCTGGCGCTCCAGGTCGGCACGCTGCGGGCCGTCGCCCACGACCACCTTGGTGCCCGGATGGTCCAGCGCCAGGAAGGCGCCGATGTTCTTCTCCACCGCCACCCGGCCGACATACATCAGGATCGGCCGCGGCAGGTCGAGGATCGACGGGCGCGGATGGAACAGGCCCACATCGACCCCGCGGGTCCAGTCGCGCAGGTTGGGGAAGCCCTGGGCCTCCAGCTCCCGGCGCAGCGAGGCGGTCGCCACCATCACCCCGCTGGACGGGGCGTGGAACCGCCGCATCATCCGATAGGTCCAGGACAGCGGGATGCCGGCCCGGGCCTGCAGGTATTCGGGAAACTTGGTGTGATAGGCCGTGGTGAAGGGCAGGCCGCGCGCCAGGCAGTAGCGCCGGGCGGCATAGCCGAGCGGCCCCTCCGTCGCGATGTGGATGGCGCAGGGATGGGCGGCGTCGAGCAGCTCGGTCACCCGCCGGTCGGCGAACAGGGCGAGCCGGATCTCCGGATAGGTCGGGCAAGGCACCGTGCGGAACCGATCCGGGGTGACGAAGGTGACCCGGTGGCCCCTGCCGCGCAGTTCGTCGGCGGTGGTCGCCAGGGTTCGGACCACGCCGTTGACCTGGGGATACCAGGCGTCGGACACCAAGGCGACATGCAGCGCCTCGGCCTCCCGGGACGCCTCGCCGTGGACCTCCCCGGGCGCCTTCCCGAGGGAGACGGCCGCGGGGCGGAACCCGGTCGCTGCGCGCTCGGCGCTCATGCCGGCCGGCTCACGCCGCCATGGAGAGCTGCCGGATCTCCGCCCAGTGCAGGATCTCCATCTGGCCGTCCATATGCTCGACCAGGGCGGTGCAGCTCTCCACCCAGTCGCCGTCGTTGCAGTAAAGGATGTCACCGATCATCCGCATCTCGGCCTTGTGGATATGGCCGCAGACCACCCCGTCCACGCCGCGCTTGCGCGCCTCGTCGGCGAGCGCGTCCTCGAACGCGCCGATGAACTCGACCGCCCGCTTGGCCTTCTGCTTCAGGTAGGCGGACAGCGACCAGTAGGGATAGCCGAAGCGCCGGCGCACCTCGTTGAACGCGACGTTGAGCGACAGCAGGGTGGCGTAGGACCAGTCCCCAAGCACCGCCAGCCACTTGGCATAGGTCACCACCACGTCGAACTCGTCGCCATGGATCACCAGGAACCGGCGGCCGTCCCTGGTGACGTGGATATGCTCGGGCCGGATCTCGATCTGGCCGAAATCGGAGTTCAGGTACTCGCGGAAGAGGTCGTCGTGGTTGCCGGGGATGAAGATGACCTTGGTGCCCTTGCGCGCCTTGCGCAGCAGCTTCTGCACCACGTCGTTATGCGCCTGGCGCCAGCCCCAGCTCCGCTTCATCCGCCAGATGTCGAGGATGTCGCCGACCAGATACAGGTACTCGGAATCGGTATGCTTCAGAAAGTCGAGCAGGTACTCTGCCTGGCAGCCCCGCGTGCCCAGGTGGATGTCGGATATCCAGATCGCCCGGTATCGGGTCACGCCCCGCTCCGCGTTCATACCGTACCCCCGCCACTGCCACGCCGAAGAGCCAAACTCCTACAAGTTGATAACGCCGATTAGTGACACTCAATATGTAGTAAAGTGAAATATCAGTGACAATTTACCGCCGGGCAGGTCTTGGCGATTGCGGATGAGCGCTTGCGCTTCTTCGTCATAAAATCTTAACAATGCTCAATTCCGTCGCTTTTTCATTCGCCTACCGAGACCGGCCAAAAGGATACAGGGACATGACCACCGACCCCGCGACCGCGTCGACCGCCGAGGTCGGCGCGGCTGTCGAGCCGGACAGCGTCGGCGATCCCGCGACCCGGCAGGTGCGGCGGGCGCTCATCATCTTCAACCGGAATGCCGGGGGCGGCCGCAAGGTGGCGCGGCTGGAGGAGACCGTCGCCCGGCTGACCGGCGCCGGGGTCGAGGTGGAGATCCACCGCACCTCCTTCGCCGGCGACGCCGAACAGACCGCCCATGCCGCGCGCTTCCTGGACAGCGGCACCGACGTGGTGATCTGCGCCGGCGGCGACGGCACGATCAACGAGGTGGTGAACGGGCTGGCCGGCGGGGACACGCCGCTGGCGCTGCTGCCGATCGGCACCGCCAACGTGCTGGCGGCGGAGATCGGCCTGGCGGTCGATACCGACACGGTCGTCGACACCATCTTCACCGGGGTCCCGACGCCGGTCCATCTGGGCATGGCGAACGGCCGCTACTTCACCCTGATGACCGGGGTCGGGCTCGATGCCGAGGTGGTGGCCAGCGTCGACAAGAAGCTCAAGCGCAAGACCGGCAAGCTGGCCTATGCCCTGGCCACCCTGAAGCGCTGGACCGCCTATCGCGACCACCACTTCCGGGTGACGGTGGACGGGGTGGAGCACCGGGCGGCCGGCGCGATCGTGGCCAACGGGCACTATTACGGCGGCCGCTTCGTCTGCGCCGAGAACGCCCGAATCACCGAACCGGGACTGCATGTCTGCCTGTTCCAGAAGCCCGGACGGTGGCAGGCGATCTACTACATGATGGCGCTGTTCGGCGGGTTCCTGGACCGGCTGAACACCTATCGGGTGATCCCCGGCCGCGAGATCCACATCGACGACGACCGGGACGGGCCGGTCCAGGGCGACGGCGACATCATCACCCGGCTGCCGCTCACCATCGGGATCGGCCCCGAGACGGTGCGCATCCTGATGCCGCGCGACACTCCCTGACGGCCCGCCCGACTCTGCGTTCAGAACGGCTCAGCGGGCGAGCTGGTTCGGCGCCTCGGACCAGGCGGCCTGGCTCCACTTGCGGTCGGCCGTGGCGATATAGCCGCTCGGATTGCGCTGCCAGATCTCCCGCACCGCGCCGTTGCGCGACAGGTAGAGCTTGCCGTCGATGATGTCGAATACCTTGGGATCGGCCGAGTAGGCCTTGCCGCGCGACATGCCGTAGAGGCTGTAGCCGCCGTATTGCGGCGCGTACTGGTCCGGGTTCTCGCGGAAGCGCTGGGCGTTCTCCGCCGAGGTGAAATGCCAGACGGTGCCCCGCCAGCTCACCTGATAGACGGCGGAGCCGGGCGCCGGCTCGCTCTCGAAGAAATAGGACACCGGGTCGTAGCCTCCGAGGGCGACGCCGTCGCGCTCGAAGACCGGGGCCGTCCCGTGGGAGGCGGCGCTGTTGGCGGGCACGCCGGCCCCGCAGGCGACGAACACCGCGCCGATGGCGGCGGCGCCCGTGATCACGGTCAGACGCAGAAAAGCGGGCAGGTACTTCATGTGACTTCCTCTGGGCTCCGGCCACCGGCCGGTCCCTCCGCCCGAGACCGCATATGGGCAGCGCGGGCGTCGGATGCCAGAGGAAAAGTGTCACATTCGTGCGAGCGCCCTCAGCCCTCGCCGCCGCCCACCAGCAGGCCCTCGATCCGCAGGGTCGGGCTGTCCATGCCGTATTTCAGCTCCAGGTCGTCGGCCGGCACCAGCGAGGCGAACATCTCCTTCAGATGGCCGCCGATGGTCATCTCGGAGACCGGATAGGTGATCTCGCCGTTCTCGATCCAGTAACCGGCCGCACCCCGGCTGTAGTCGCCGGTGACCAGATTGACGCTGGTGCCCATCATCTCGGTGACGAAGAAGCCGCTTTCGATGTCCTTGATCAGCTCCTGCGGCGAGACCGTGCCGGCCGCCATGTAGAAGTTGCTGACGCTGGGACCGGGGGTGCCGCCGGTGCCGCGCGCCGCGTTTCCGGTGCTCTCCAGCCCGAGCTGGCGGGCGGTGGCCAGGTCCAGGGTCCAGCTGGTCAGGCTGCCTCCGTCGATCACCGCGCGCGGCCGGGTCGCCAGCCCTTCGGCGTCGAACGGCTTGGAGCGGAAGCCGCGCGGGCGGTGCGGGTCGTCATAGATCTGGATGTCGTCGCGGAACAGCTGCGCGCCCATGGAATCCTTCAGGAAGCTGGTCCCCCGGGCGATCGCCGAGCCGCTGATCGCCGAGGCGAGGTAGCCCAGCATCGAGCGGGCCGCCCGCGGCTCCATGATCACCGGCACCCGGCAGGTCTTCGGCCGGCGCGGGTTCAGGCGCCGCACGGCGCGCTCGCCGGCCCGGCGGCCGACCTCGGCCGGGTCGTCCAGATCGGCGTCGAACACCTTGGCGCTGTAGTCGTGGTCGCGCTCCATCTTCTGGCCGCTCCCGGCGATCACCGAGACGCCGAGCGAGTAGCTCGAGCGCTTATAGGCGCCGGTGAACCCGTTGGTCGCCGCCAGGGTGACGTCGGTGACGCCGTAGCCGGCCTCGGCCCCTTCGGAGTTGGTCACGCCGGACACGGACCGGGCGGCGTCCTCGGCGGCGCGGGCGCGCTCGACCAGGATGTCGGCGCTCGGCTCGGTCGGGTCAAACATCTCGATCTGCGGCCAGTCCGTCGCGATCTGCCCCGGCTCGGCGAGGCCGGCATAGGGATCCTCCGGCGCCACCTTGGCCATGGCGACGGCGCGCTCGATCATGTCGTCCAGGGCGTCGCCCTTGAAGTCGGTGGTGGAGACCACCGCCTGGCGCCGTCCGACGAAGACCCGCAGGCCGAGATCCTTGCCTTCGGACCGTTCGACGGCCTCCGGCTTGCCCAGGCGCTGGGACACCGACTGGGACACGCCCTGGGCCAGGATGGCGTCGGCGGCGTCCGCACCGGCCCGCTTCGCCCGGGCCAGGAGATCGGCGAGCAGATCATGCGGCGAAAGATCGGTCATGGAGGCTTCCTATTCGGGCTGGCGTCTGGTCGTTCGACCAATTAGAGGGCTGAGAGGGATGGTGCAACCATCCGACGGTTCTTACCCGGGAGGGCTCGATGGGTCTGGATATGGAGCGCCTGAAGCGGATTGAAAACGGGCGGAAGGTTCAGGGCACCTTCTCGCCGGCCGAAATGGACCGCCGCCAGGCCGGTCTGCGGGCCATTCTGGACGAGCTCGGGCTCGATGCGGCGATCCTGACCTCGTACCACGGCATCAACTACTACACCGATTTCCTCTACACCCGGTTCGGCCGGCGCTACGCCTGTGTCGTCACCCCCGACGCGGTGACTACGGTCAGCGCCAACATCGATGCCGGCCAGCCCTGGCGCCGCACCGCGGGCGAGAACCTCGTCTATACCGACTGGCGCCGGGACAACTGGTTCCACGCCCTGCAGACCCTGCTGCCGAACTCGACGCGGATCGGCATCGAATACGACCATGTCGATCTCGACACCCGCCGTCTTCTCGGCGAGGCCTTCCCGGCGGCCGAGTTCGCCGATGTCGCCGCCGCCTCGATGCGCCAGAGGATGACGAAGTCGGCGGAGGAGATCGCCCTGATCCGCGAGGGCGCGCGCATCGCAGATATCGGCGGGGCAGCCTGTGCGGAAGCCGTCGGGGTCGGCGTGCCGGAGCACGAGGTCGCCCTGCACTCGACCCAGGCGATGGTGCGCGAGATCGCGAGATCCCTGCCCCATGCGGAGCTGATGGACACCTGGACCTGGTTCCAGTCCGGCATCAATACCGACGGCGCCCACAACCCGGTCACCTCCCGGCGGATCGAGGCGGGCGACATCCTGTCGCTGAACTGCTTCCCGATGATCGCCGGCTACTACACCGCGCTGGAGCGCACCCTGTTCTGCCTGAGCGTCTCCGACGCCCACCGGCGCTACTGGGACATCAACCTGGAGGTCTACCACGCCGGGCTGGCGCTGATCCGGCCGGGCAACCGCTGCTGCGACATCGCCCAGGCGCTGAACGCGATCTACGCCCGCCACGGGGTGCTGGAGAACCGGACCTTCGGCTACGGCCACTCGTTCGGCGTGCTGTCGCACTACTACGGCCGCGAGGCCGGACTGGAGCTGCGCGAGGACGTGGAGACGGTGCTGGAGCCGGGCATGGTGGTGTCGATGGAACCGATGATCACCATCCCCGAGGGCCAGCCGGGCGCCGGCGGCTACCGCGAGCACGACATTCTCATCATCACCGAGACCGGGGCGGAGAACATCACCGGCTTTCCGGTCGGGCCGGAGAAGAACGTGGTGGGGTGATCCCCCGCCTGTTACCCGCTCACACTCCCGGATGTATTCCGGGGCCCGGGAAGTTTGGAGGGGTGGTGGAAAGCCTCATCCCTTGCGGCGGGTTGTCTTCGGGTACATCAGCGCTGCGACCACGCCCGAGGCGGTGGCCAGGATCGCCAGACCGACGATGGCGATGCGGAAGGCGTCGATCAGCGCGTGCCGCGCCGCCGAGACGATCAGCGGCCCCGCCTCGCCCGCCCCCGCCGGCGCGGTCAGGCTGGCCAGGCTGCCGGGATCGTGGCGGATCGCCGAGCGCACCGCCGCCGGCATGTCGATCTCCGCCATCAGCGGCGCCTGCAGCCAGTTGAAGGCGATCAGCAGCAGCGGCCCCACGGCGGCCACCGCGATGAGGAAGGCGACCCGGCTGGCGGCGTTGTTCACCGCCGAGGCGATGCCCGCATGCCGGTCGTCGACCGCGTTCATGACCCCGGTGGTCAGCGGCGGGATCGAGATCGCCATGCCGATGCCCAGCACGATCACCCCCGGCAGGAAGGTCGACCAGTAGGGGGTGCCCGTGGTCGGGATCGCCAGCAGGCCGAGACCGACGGCGGTGATCAGCGTGCCGCCGACCAGCGGCATCCGCGCGCCGTAGCGGTCGATCAGCGTGCCGCCCCAGCGGGCCAGCAGGAACAGCACCAGGGCGAAGGGCAGGAAGGCGGCGCCGGATTCCGTGGCGGTATAGCCGTACAGCCGGATCAGGCCGAACGGGAACAGGAACACCGCCGCCCCCAACGCGCCGTAGAGCAGCAGGGTCAGCACGTTGGCCGCCGCGAACTCCCGGTTGGCGAACAGGCGCAGCGGCATCAGCGGGGTGGAGCAGCGCGCCTCGACCCGCACGAAGAGCACCAGGCACAGCACGCCGAGCACGCCGGCCGCCGCGCCGATCCGCGAGTCGAAGGTCGCCTCGCCGGCCTGGATCAGGGCGTAGGACACCAGCCCCAGCCCCGCCATCGCCAGCAGCCCGCCGAGCCAGTCCGGATCGCCCCGCGCCTGCGGGTTGCGGTTCTCCGCCACCGAGACCAGCGCCAGGACCAGCGCCAGGGCGGCGATCGGCGGGTTGATCCAGAACACCGAGGCCCAGCCGAAACTGTCGACCAGCCAGCCGCCCAGCACCGGGCCGCCGGCCGAGGTCACCGCGGCGAAGGCCGACCAGGCGCCGATCGCCCGGCCGCGCTTGTCCCGCGGGTAGGAGGCCGACAGGATCGCCAGGCTGTTCGGCACCAGGAGCGCCGCCCCGACTCCCTGGAACGCCCGGGCGATGATCAGCAGCCGGGCATTCTCGGCCATGGCGCAGGCCACGCTGGTCACCGCGAAGATCACCAGCCCGAGGATGAACATCCGGCGCCGGCCGATCCGGTCGCCGAAGGCGCCGCCGAGCAGCAGCAGGGCGGCCAGGGTCAGCATGTAGCTGTTGGCGATCCACTGCAGGTCGCCGACCGTCGCCCCCAGGTCGCGCTGCATGTCGGCCAGCGCCACGTTGACCACCGAGCCGTCGATGAAGGCCAGGCTCGAGCCCAGCACCGTGGTCGCCAGGATCAGCCCGCGGCGCAGGCGCCCGTACGCGACCGGCGCGGCGTCGGCGGAGGAGGTGTCTGTGGCTGTCGGTTCGGTCATGGCGGGCGCAATCTACTCACGTCGGCCGGTTTATCCCACTGCATAGATGGGGGTGCGCGCCGCCGGTGCGATGGCCGCATGGCCCGGCCGCCGGCAGCCCGCGACGGACCGCGCGATTGATGCCCGCCGCAGCCTTCGGTATAGGGGGCGGAACACACGGCGGAGGGTGCCATGGTCTATTGGGTTATCGGCGGCGAATACACCGACACCAGCTTCACCACGATCGTCGGCGGCGACGCCGAGAAGAAGATCGGCCCGTTCGACGATTACGAGACCGCCAAGTCGATCTGGGGCAAGCTCGCCTGGCAGCATGTGGACGACGCCCATGTTCGCTACCGCATCCTGAACGAGGAGGCGACCGAGTTCTGGGTGGTCGGCGGGGTCTACAAGTCGACGGACTTCACCGAGACGGCGGACGGCTCGCCGGAGCAGAAGTTCGGCCCCTTCGACGATTACGAGGAGGCCAAGTCGGTGTGGTCGCAGAAGGCCTGGGAGAGCGTCGACGACGCCCATTCCCGCTGGCGGATCGAGAAGATCAGCCACTGACCGCGAGCGGGACGGCCGACGGGGTCTGCCGTCCGGCCACGTGGCGCAGCCTGAGCGCCAGCATCACCCAGACTACGAACAGGCCGAGCGCCAGCCCGGCCCACACGCCGGCACCGCCGTATCCCATCGGGAAGGCGAACAGCACGGCCGAGCCGATGCCGATCGGCCAGTAGCCGAACAGGGCGATGATCATCGGCATGCGCGTGTCCTTGAAGCCGCGCAGGGCGCCCGCCGCCACCGACTGTCCGCCATCGGCGAACTGGAACAGCCCGGCGATCGCCAAATAGGTCACCGCATGGGCGACGGCGGCGACTTCGGCCGGGTCGTCGATGTCCAGGAACAGCGACACCAGCGGCTCGCCCCAGAACACGTAGAGCAGGGCCGAGGGCGCCATCACCAGCACGCCGACCAGGGTCGCCACCCGACCGGCCAGCACCGCGCCCTCCGGATCGCGCCGGCCGACCGCCAGTCCGACCCGCACCGTCGCCGCCTGGGCGACGCCGAACGGGATCATGAAAGCGATGGCGGCGAACTGCAGTGCCACCGCATGGCCGGCCAGCTCCGCCACGCCGATCAGGCCGATCAGGAAGCCGGTGGCGGCGAACAGCCCGGCCTCGGCCAGCTTGGTCAGGCCGATCGGCAGGCCGAGCGCCCAGAGCTCGCGGAACCGCCCCCAGTCCGAGCGCCAGAACCGGACCAGCAGCATGTACCGGCGGTAGCGCCGGTCGCGCAGGATATAGGCCAGCAGCACGAAGAACATGGTCGCCTGGACGATCGAGGTGGCCAGGCCGAGCCCGTAGAGCTCCAGCCGCGGCAGGCCGAAGCCGCCGAACATCAGCGCGTAGTCAGCCGCCGCGTTCACCGGGATGCCCACCGCCAGCAGCCACATGGCCGGGCGCGGGCGTCCATGGGCGGCGATGAAGTTCCGCAGCAGCGCGAAGCCGGCCATGAAGGGCAGCCCCCACATCACCCCGTCGCAATAGGTCTGCGCCCGGGCCGCCAGCACCGGATCCTGTCCCATGGCCAGCAGCAGTTCCTCGGTATGTCCGAAATACACCCAGGCCAGCGGCGTCACCGACAGCACCAGCCACATGGCCTGGCGGAAGGTCCGGCGCACGCCCTTGTAGCGCCGCGCCCCCAGCTCCTGGGCGAACATGGCGGAACTGGCGAACAGCACGCCGAGCAGGGTGACGAAGACCGGAAAATAGAAGCTGTGGCCGAGTTGGGCGGCGGCCAGCGCCTCCGGGCCGAGATAGCCCGTCATCAGCACGTCCGTCGTCTGCAGCGCCATCTGGGCGAGCTGGGTCGCGGCGATCGGGATCGCCAGGGCCAGGGTGGTGCGGACTTCGGTGGCGTAGGCGCTGGGCGCCCGACGCTCTGAGAGGACGGGGTCGGGGGAGACCATTGGCTGCTCCATCGGGTGCGCGGGGGGCGCACCGGACCCCGGCTCTAGAAGCGGGGGACGGCCGGGTCAAGCGTAATCCCCGGCGCTCCTGCAACCGTGACGCTTGCCGGCGGCGCGGCCCGCGCGGTTCCGCGTCAGAGTCCGGTCAGCTCCGCCAGCACGCCGGCATGGTCGCTCCCGGCGGGCCCGCCCGGCTCCGTCGTCCCGATCAGCCGGGTGCTTGCGGAGGTCGGCGGCAGTCCCCGGGTCATCAGAAAGTCGATGCGTCGCCCGTCTATCGTCGGATCCGGACGATCCGCCGCCAGGTCCCGGAAGCCGGCCCCAAGCAGAGCCGCCACCGCCGGGTCCCCCGCCTCGGCGTTCAGGTCGCCGCCGAGCACCGTCGGCACCCCGGGCGCCAGATGAGTCAGCAGGTGTGCGACCTGATCCCGGCGCAGGTCGCCGCCATCCGCCAGATGGGTCAGGTGCAGGTTCACCACCACGAGGCCCTCGATCACCGCGACCTGGGCGATCCGGTCGGGATCGTCGCGATGCGCCGGCAGGGCGATCACCCGATGCTCGGACGCGGCCTGGCGGGACAGGATCGCCAGCCCGTTGGTGCTGTCGACCAGGCTGCCGTCCTCCCGGAGCCGCGGCTTGCGCCGGGCCGGGGCGGCGGCGCGGTGCAGGTCCAGCGCCTCGGCGAGGAACGCCGCGGTGTCGCATCCGCCGCCGGCGAACGCCTCCTGCAGCAGCACGAGATCCGGGCGGACCGCCGCCATCTCCCGGGCCAGCACCGCGAGCCGGGCCCGGTAGGGCGGGGTGTTCTTCCAGGTGTTCCAGGTGAGGATGCGCATGGCGTCTCTATAGCGCGGCCATATGACGGTTTGCGTGCCGCAACCGAATGGCGGAATTCGCCATTCTCTGCGTTGCGGGCGGACCCGGCGCGTGCTTCGCTGGGCTCAGGATCCCCCCGCACCAAAAACCCGGACAACAAGGATCCGCCGGAGGAAACCAGCGCATGTTTCGTGAGAATGCCCTGAAGGCGAAGATCGCCCGCGGCGAGCCGACCCTCGGCGTCTGGCTGCAGATGTCGGAACCCTCGATCGCCGAGATCGCCAGCCTGGTCGGCTATGACTGCCTGATCCTGGACAACGAGCACGGCTTCGCCTCGCTCGACACCACCGTGCACATGATGCGCGCGGCCCAGGCCGGCAACGCCACCTGCATGGTGCGCTGCCCGGGCTCCGACGGCGACTACATGAAGCGGGTGCTGGATGCCGGTGCCGAGGCGCTGATGATTCCGATGGTGGAGAGCGCGGAGGAGGCCAAGGCGATCGTCGATGCCTGCCGCTACCCGCCCCAGGGCCGGCGCGGCTATTCGGCCCCGACCGTGCGCGCCTCGGGGTACGGCGCCGCCCCGGACTACGCCAGGCGGGCAAACGAGAACCTGCTGATCTGCGTGCAGCTCGAGTCCCACACCGCGGTCTCCCAGGCCGAGGCGATCGCCGCGGTCGACGGCGTCGACCTGGTCTTCATCGGCGTGGCCGACCTGTCCGGCTCCCTCGGGCTGCTGGAGCAGCCGGGCGAGGCCAAGGTGACCGAGCAGATCAACGCCGCCGAAGCGGCGATCCGCAAGGCCGGCAAGCCCATGGGCACGATCCCGCGACCCGGGCACAGCCTGACCGAACTGGTGGCCGAGGGATATTCCTTCGTCGCCGGCCTGGCCGACGCCTACCTCCTGCGCGCCGGCATGCAGGCCGATGTGGAAGCGTTCCGGGCGGGGGTCAACAAGGGCGCCCGGTGAGGCAAGACCGGAAAAAAACTCAGGGATTTCTGCCAGATAATCGTCTCCGATGCGCGCCTCTGCTATACTGACGCGATTCGGAGAACGCCCATGAGCCCCGCACGGCATGCATTCCTGATCGGCTGTCTGGTCCTGCTGACCGGGTGCGGCTCGTTTGGCGTGTTCGAGACCGAGCAGCAGCGCCAGGCCCGGATCGATGCCGCCGTCCAGCAGGCGCTCGAGCGGGAGCGGGGGAGGCAGGCTCAGCTTGTCGAGCGCCGCATCGAACCGATGCTGGACGATCAGCGGACCCGGGACGACCGGCTGGACGGGCTGGAGCGGATGACCGCGGCCATCGCCGACCGGCTGCAGACGCTCGAACGGTCGGATGCCGGCCCCGCCTCCGCCTATGGTGGCCAGGACGGGGCGGCGCTGACGGCGGAGCTGGACTCGCTGCGGCACGACGTGGCCGCCCTGACCGCCGCGGTGTCGCGGGTCTCCGACGGCGACACCGACAGCGAGGCCGTGCTGCGGGCGCGGTTGGAACGGCTGGAGCTGCGGACCAGTCGGATCGCCTGGCCGCCGGCCAGCAGCGGGGTCCGGGCGGTGCATCTCGCCAGCTACCGATCCCACGAGGCCGCCCTGGCGGGCTGGGAGGTTCTGCTGAACCGCTACCGCGACGTGCTGGGCGACGAGACCCCGACCCTGATCGAGGTGCGGACCGTGGCCGGCGAGTATGTGCGGCTGTTCGCCGGCGCCGGGCGCGACCAGCAGGAGCTGCTGCGCATCCGCGAGGCGCTGCGCGACGGCGGCGACTACGCCATGATCCTGCCGCTGCCCGGCAACGCCGGAAGCTGATCCGCCGGTCAGCGCGGCCGCACCGGAACGCTCCAGCCGGGCGGATAGCGGTACTGTATCGGCGCCCCGCCCTCGTCCCCGCCCCCAGCCCGTCCGATAACCGCCCGTCCGACAACCGCCCGCCAGTCGTCGATCGGCAACCGCGGATCGCGTACGAACCTGCCATCGGCCAGGGACACGCCGATCAGGACGAGACCGGCCCCCGCCAGCACCCGCACCGCCCGGTACCCGGGTTCCGCCAGCATCGAGAACAGAACCGCCAGCCAGACCGCCCCCTGGAGATAGTAATAGCGGTCGCTGACCCCGTCGGGGAACACCTCGGGCTCGGCGGCGAAGCGCAGGGCGATCGACAGGGTGAGGATCAGCGCGAACAGCGTCAGGCCGGCCCGCCACACCCGCGCGCGCCCGACTGCGAGCCCCGCCAGGACGGCAGCCGAGACCACGATCGCCTGGACGCTCCCACCCATGGATCGGCGCAGCACCGCGACGGAGGCTTCGTACAGCTTCGGCAGGGTCACGGTTCCGAGCCCCACGCCATAGGTGCCGGACATGGCGACGGCCTGGGCCGCCGCCGTGCCCGCGACCACGGCGATCAGCAGGTACTGGCCGGGACCGGGCGACCGCCGCAGGGCGAGCCGGATCGCCATCGCCGTCGCCAGGGCGAACAGCGAGAAGGGCCCCGACAGACCGGCCAGCCCGGCGAAGACCAGGGCATTCGCCCGAACCACACAGAGCCGGAGCGCGCCCGCGGCATCCGCCTCCCGTCCGTCGGCATCCGACTCCGCCTCCGGCGCCAGCAGAACTACGATCAGGCCGACGGCGAGGATCCACTGCAGATTGGTCGGCGAGGACAGCACCTCGGTGGCGCCGACGGCGAGAAACGGCGCGAGATACACCGGCGGCCACAACCCTCCCTGCGGCGCCGCCAGAGAGATCGTGACCGCGCACCACAGGGCGACCGCCTGGGCGGCGACCAGATAGACCAGGACCGTCTGCTCCAGCGGAAACGCCCCCGCCAGGGCGGCGATGAGCCGGGGCGCGAGGTGGAGGTATCCGTTATAGGGATGCAGAAGGCTGGCGGGGCCGAGCCGCTGCCAGTCCCCGAAGAAGATGCGGCCGTCCTCGGCCCAGAAGTTCGGGTGCAGGAACGCGTCGGGACCGCGCAGGAAGATCACCGCCAGGCAGCTCAGCAGCACCGCGGCGAGCTTCCAGCCGCCGAAGCCGGGGATCCGGGTGCCTGGATCGGGACCGGTGTCGTTCACCATCCTGAACCGGCCCCTGGCTGTTGGAGAAAGGCGCGGTCAAAGACGGGCGCGGCTGGAGACGGGCACGATTATACGCGGCCCGTGCCGTTCCCAAAGAACAGGTTTGGCGGATCATCAGGGTTTTGCGAGAAATGGTGCCGCAAGAGGGACTTGAACCCCCGACCCACGCATTACGAATGCGTTGCTCTACCATCTGAGCTATTGCGGCCCCGCAGGTGCCGGGACACCTGTCGACTACGGCGCCCTAGATACGGAGGAAGTGGCGGAGATGCAAGCGTCGCGTCGCCGCCGGCCCGATATCGGGGACCAGATCATCGGAAGGAGAGGGCGCCGATCCCGGGAAAGACCTGGCCCAGGGAGCCGCGGTCCGTCGTGCTGCCGGCCTTCGCACCGCCATCCTGGGATGCCGAGCCGCCGCGGCCCTCGAACAGGTCGCGCAGCGGCGCCTCGTTGCCCAGGCGGAACGCGGCGAGCGCGTCCTGCACCGCCTTCACCCGCTCCAGCCCGCTGCGGGCCGCGGCCAGCCGCTCCCGCGCGGCGTCGCTGAGATTGCCGTCGGCGCTGCCGGTATCGACCTTCTGGAACGTCCCGCTGCTCAGCCCGGCACGGATCTGCTGCTGGCTGAGACCGAGACTGCGGCCGTCGGTGGCGAGCACCCTGGTGTCCTCGGCGGCGACCTTGCCGTCGCGGGCGACGCCGATCTCAAGGGCGAACTGGCGGATCGAGGCGAAGGCACTGCCCCCGGCCCCGTCGGCCACCGACACGTCGAGCGCGGCGATCCGGAGCTGAACCGCGACCTCCTCGCCCTTCGCCTCGGCCTCGTCCAGGGTCTTGGAGATCTCGCCGAGCACCCGGTCGACGATGGCGGTCACCCCCTCGCGCGAAGCGAAGGCGCTGGCGACGGCTTCGATCGCCTGGCGCAGGCGGTCGCGGAAGCCGACATCGTCCCGTCCGTCGGGCTCGACCGTGATGTAACCGGGATCATTGGGCAGGAAAGGCCGGAATTTCGGCGGCTCGCTCTTCTCGGCGGCGCGAATCGTGGCCTGTTGCTGACGCGCTGCTGCGGTCAGCGATGCTGATTGAGCTGATACGGCGACAGCGGTCTTGCCGCCGGCCGCGCTATCGATTGTCGCGACCATGACAGTGTCCTTTCTGGACGGCTCAGACGTGTCCCCAGGAACGCCTGCGCGGTCGTAGTCGTCTGGCATTCTCGCCAGATCGAACGAATTCTACCCAATTCGCAGCAAAATGCCAACAGCGCATTAGGGTTCTTTTAACCCTGTTGTCAAGCGTTCAGCCGATTCGCGCGCTCGGCGGGGCCCGCCGCCGACCGTTCGCGACCGGAACGGGCCGGCTTCGGCCCGCTCGTGCCCTCGATAAGATCAGGCCGCGCTGGCGGCGCCGGGAGAGGACGGCTTCGGGCCCGCCTCCTCGACCTCGGCGGTGAGCTCGACGATCGGTCCGGCCGCGTCGCCGTCCTGGGTGACCAGGGCCGGCGGCACCACCGCCACCCGCGGCGGCCGGCTCCAGCCCACCGTGTCGAACGCCCCGCAATTGCCGCAGGTCGCGGTCCACTGCGCGGCGACCGCACCGCAGGAATCGCAGGTCCAGGCCGGTTCGCTCGGCGCATAGGCCGCCCGCTCCAGCCACTGGCGGGCGAGGGCCACGTTGCCGTGCTCGCCCTCCTCCAGCCGGGCCCAGAGCGCACAGGCACGCGGGCCGACATCCTCGGGGTCCAGCGCGGAGAGCTGAGCCCGCGCCTCGCCCCAGAAATCGCCGTCGAGCGCCGTCTCGGCGACCGCCAGCCGGCTTTCCGGGTGGTCCGGCAGCTTCTCCACCATGGACTGGATCCGACGCAGCAGCGTGGAGGCGGACTCGCCCTCCCACAGGCTGCGCATGGCTGCGGCCAGATCCGGATGGGGGGCAAGCTTCCACTGATCGCCGAGCAGCTTGCGGCCCTTGTCCTTGCGGCCAGTGGCGCCGAGCAGGGTCGCCTCGGCGACGATCGCCGGCACGAAGTCCGGCTGGCTCTCCCGCGCCTTGGCCGCCAGGTCGAGGGAGTCCGCCTGGGTTTCCGCCAGCCGCGACCGCTCGATCAGCAGCGCCGCGCGATGCCGCCGGCCCTCCGGGCGCGGGATCAGGCCGCGCTTGACCGCGTCGTACAGCGCGGCCTGGGCCTCGGCCCAGCGTTCGGCGCGCGCGAGGCCGAAGATCCGGGTCGTCGCGACCTGCACCGAGTTCGGCCGCAGCTTGTAAGCCTCTTCGGCCAGCTCCAGAACATGGGCGTCATCGCCGCGCGCATCGGCCAGCCGCATCAGCCCGACCAGGCCGATGAAGGCGGTCTTCTCGTCGTCGCGCAGGGCAGCGAAGTAGCGGGCCGCCGCCGCGGAATCGCCGCTGAGCGCGGCGGCCTGGGCCGACAGCAGGCGGGTCAGGCTCGGTTCGCGCAGCAGCCGGTCGGCCTCCCGCGCCAGACGCTTGGCCTCCTCGCCGTCGCCGACCGCCACCGCGGCCATGCCCTGGACCAGCGCCTTGTAACCCTCCTCGTGGCGATGGACGCTGCGGTCGCGCCAGAAGGAGAACGGCGCCCGCACGGTCGCCAGCGCCGCCCGCCAGCCGACGGCCGCAATCCACAGCGCCACGCCGATGACGAACAGGAACAGCGCGAAGGACGTCTCGAGCCGCCAGCCGAGCCAGTCGACCCGGACGCCGCCGGGATGCTGCACCAGCCAGACCGCGACCGCGACGAAGACGGCGAGCTGGATGAGATAGATCAGGGACCGACGCATGGCTCAGCCCCCCGACAGGGTGGCGAGGGCCCGCGACTGCAGCGTGCGCACGGCCCGGTCGACCGCGATGCGCGCCTCCGCCTCGGCGATCCAGGGCGCGGCCACCTTGGCCGGGTCGCCGTCCAGGGCCCCGAGCGCCTGCACCGCGCCGGGAAGATCGCCGGCATCGGCCGCCGCTTCGGCACGGTTGACGATGGCGTCGATGGCGTCGCCGTCCTCGGTTTCGGTGCGCCGCAGGGTGACCAGCGAGGCGATCCGGGTCAGCGCCGTGCCGACCACGTCGTCATCGGCGCCGACGATGGAGGCGTCGATCACCGAGGCCGCGACCGCCGGAAAGCGCGAGCGCAGGTCGGCCTCCGACGGCACGCCGCCGGCATGGGTACGCAGGGTGCCGATCGCGGCGGCGACCTCCGGCTGGTCGAGGGCGGCGGTCTCCACCGCATCCAGCTCGGCCGAGTAGGTATCGCTGTCGCTGCTGGCGGCCGCGAGCAGGTTGGTCGCCAGCAGGAAGGCGCCGGCCTGCTCCTGCCGGTTGCGGCCCTGGGCGAGCTTGTCGGCAAGATCCTTCTGGGTGGCGGCAAGGGCGTCGATCCGGGCGACCAGATCCGCATCGCCGCCGTCGGAGGTCTGCTGCAGGCCGTCGATCCGATCGGTCAGCGCGGCGAGATCCTCGGCCGAGACCGGGGGCGGACCGGAGGCCCGGGCCTCCAGCGCGGCGAGCCGGCCGTCCAGATCGGACAGGCGGTCCGACAGGTCGGAGGCGACGGCAGACACCCCGTCGGTGTCTTCGACCGTGCCCAGGCCCTGGCGCACGATCGACATTTCGTCCGACAGGGCGGTGAACCGGCTCTCCAGGGCGGCGATCCGCTCGGACAGCCCGCCGCCGTCGGTCGCGGTGCCATCGGTCGCGCCATCGGTGCCGGCCGGAGCGGCCGCCGGGGCGTCGGCCAGACGCTGAAGCTCCGTCTCCAGGTCGGAGACCCGCTCGGACAGCGCGTCGAAGGCCTCGGCCGACACGGCCGGCGCCGGGGCGGCGGACCCGTTGGAGGCGGACTCAGAGGCCGTGGAGGGGGCCGCGGATGCGTCGGCCGCCGGCGCATCGCCGGAGGCCGCCGAGGCAGGGGCGGAGGCTGGGGCCGGGGCGTCCGGATCGGTCTCGTCCGGGGCGGCGGGCAGGGTGACGCCGATCATCTCGGCATAGGGAACCGCCTCGTCGCGCCATTCCGGGTAGGTGGCGTAGCCGACGCCGCCGACCAGAACGATCAGGATGAGGAAGACCACCAGCCGGGTGGCACCGCCGCCGCCACCGGAGGCGGACCGGGCCGGGGCCGGCTCCGGGGTCTCCGCCGTCTCGGAGGCAGGCGAGTCCGCGCCGCCGACGGGGCTCTCGCCCGAGGCGCCCCACGGGCTGACGCCGCGCCCGGACGTCTCGGCGGCCGACGTGCCGCTGAGGGAATCCTGGCCGTCGCCGCCATCGACCGCACCGGAGGCGGCGATGCCGGACACGCTGTCCGACCCGGCATCCAGTCCGGCGGCCAGCGTATCCTCGCCCGGGCCGGCGACCCGGTCGCCCGATACGCTCGCCGAGGTCGCGCCGGTCGGCGACGTGTCGGTGGACGACGTGTCGTCGGAGGGTGCGCTCAGCGTGTCGGCGCCCTCTCCTGCAGTCACGGTAGCGCCAGTCTCGTTCTCGGCCTTAGGCGTCTCCGCCATGGATCAATCCTTTTCCACCTTGCGATCGGACCCGCCTTCAACCACCGCCGCGATCAGCGCCGCCTTCGTCGGGGTCTCAGCTACATGTATGGCGCGCCACGCGAGTTTCGAGGCCGCCCGGGCGATCTGCTCGCTCAGGCAATAGGCCGATACGGTCGCGCAGGCCGCTGCCATCTCTCGTCCGCCGGCGAGCCTAGCAAACGCCTCCGCGCTGCGGGGAGAGAAAAACAGGACCGCCTCCACCGACCCGCTCCGCAGGCCCTCTTCAACCTCACGGGGTAGCGTGTCGGCCATGGCCGTGCGGTAGGCGATGCGCCGGATCACAAGGAACCCGCGGGCGGACAGCGTCTCGGCCAGGTCGGTGCTGATCGCCTCGCCGCTCACCCAGAGCAGGGGCCCGTCGTCCGGCCGGCAGCGCGCCGCCACCAGCCCGGTCAGGGACGCGGCATCGCCGGCGGCGGCGGCAACGGTCGCGAACCCGGCCTCCGCCGCCGCCCGGGCGGTGCCGTCGCCGACCGCCAGCACCGGCAGACCGCGATCCAGCCCGAGCCGGCCCGCCGCCTGCGCCCCGTTGCCGCTGGTCAGCAGGACGGCCTGGATCCCGTCGGGCAGTGCTTCGACCCGGTCAACCGGCGCCACCGCCAGCATCGGAGCCGCCAGCGCCTCGATGCCATGGGCCGCGAGCTCGGCCTGAAGCTCGGTCGCGGCCTCCGCCGGTCGGGTGACGATGACCCGTCGCGCCGCCATGGCGCGTCAGGCGAGGAAATCGCGCCCGCAGCGCGACAGGATGTCCTCGCCCACCCCGAAGCCGAGCGCCTCGGCATCGGCGGCATCCGCACTCGCCGCACCGGCGTGGCTCTGGCTGCCGTCCAGGGACAGCACCAGCCCGTTCAGGGTCAGCCGTCCGCCGTCCAGCACCGCGTGGCCGGAGATCGGCGTCCGGCACGACCCGTCCAGCGCCGACAGCATCGCCCGCTCCGCCGTAACCCGAACGCGGCTCGGCCCGTCGTCCAGCGCCGTCAGCCAGCGGGCGATGTCGGCGTCGCGGGCCGACGCGTTGCCGTCGCGGCACTGCACCCCGATGGCGCCCTGGCTCACCGGCGGCGGAAACTCGTCGGGCTCCATGATCCGGGTGATCGCGTGCTCCATCTCCAGCCGCTTCAAGCCGCAGACCGCAAGGAAGGTGGCATCCGCCTCGCCGTCGCGCAGCTTGCGCAGGCGGGTGTCCACATTGCCGCGGAACATCACCACCTGCAGGTCGGGCCGGCGGTTCAGCACCAGGGCGGCGCGGCGGACCGACGCGGTGCCGACCCGCGCGCCCCGGGGCAGGGCCTCGAAACTGTCCGCATGGGGCGAGATGAAGGCGTCGCGCGGATCCTCGCGCGGCAGCACCGCGGCCAGGATCGTCGCGTCGGCGATCGTGGTCTCCATGTCCTTCATGGAATGGACGGCGGCGTCGATCGCGCCGGAGAGCAGCTCGCCTTCCACTTCCTTGATGAACAGCCCCTTGCCGCCGAGCTCGGCCAGCGGCCGGTCGCGCACCACGTCGCCGGTGGTCTTCACCGTGCGGATCTCGATCGCGCCTTCCTCCCGCAGCTCCGGCCAGGCGGCCCGCAGCCGTTCCTGGGTTTCGCGGGTCTGGGCGAGGGCCAGCGCCGATCCGCGCGAGCCGAGGGTGATCTTGGCGGTCATGGCGGTCCTGTGTCGCCTCTGTCTGGCGGGTGTCGTTGCGGGTCGTGTCATACGGGCGGGTTTCGTGTAGACGAAGGCACGATCGAAAGGGAGACCCCGCCGTGCCGTCCGGCCCGCCCGCCAGTCCGAACCACCCCATTCTTGGCATAGAAACCAGCTGCGACGAAACCGCTGCGGCGGTGGTCGACGCCGAGCGACGGATTCTGTCCAACGTCGTGCTGAGCCAGCTCGACGATCACCGGGTCTATGGCGGCGTCGTTCCGGAGATCGCCGCGCGCGCCCATCTCGACCATCTGGACGCCATCGTCGCCCGCGCCATGGACGAGGCGGGGCTGGGCTTCGCCGACCTGGCCGGGGTGGCGGCGACGGCCGGGCCGGGGCTGATCGGCGGCGTGCTGGTCGGCGCCACCCTGGCCAAGGCGGTGGCCAGCGCCCACGGCAAGCCGTTCCTCGCGGTGAACCACCTGGAAGGCCATGCCCTTACCGCGCGGCTGACCGACGGGATCGCCTTCCCCTACCTGCTGCTGCTGGTCTCCGGCGGCCACTGCCAGCTTCTGCTGGTGCGGGGCGTCGGCGACTACCGGCGCCTGGGCACCACCATCGACGACGCGGTGGGCGAGGCCTTCGACAAGACGGCGAAGCTGCTCGGCCTGGGCTATCCCGGCGGCCCGGCGGTCGAGCGGGCCGCCGCCTCCGGCGATCCGACCAGGGTGGAGCTGCCCCGCCCGATGGTCGGCAAGCCCGGCTGCGACTTCTCCTTCTCCGGCCTGAAGACCGCCGTGCGGCGCCGGGTCGAGGAGGCCGAGGACGGGCTGACGGAGCAGGGCATCGCCGACATCGCCGCCGCCTTCCAGAAGGCGGTGGCCGCCTCCCTGGTCGACCGGACCCGGCGGGCGGTGGGCCTGCTGGAGGGCGAGGGCATCGCCGGCCGGCCGCTGGTCGTCGCCGGCGGCGTCGCGGCCAACGGGACGATCCGTGCCGCCCTCGCCGATCTGGCGGAGAGCCGCGGCATGCAGTTCGTCGCCCCGCCCCTGGCGCTGTGCGGCGACAACGGCGCGATGATCGCCTGGGCCGGGCAGGAGCGGCTGGCCCTGGGCCTGGTCGACGGCATGGACTTCCGCCCCCGCCCGCGCTGGCCGCTGGACCCGGATGCGGCGCCCTCAATTGGAGCGGGACGGGTGAAGGCGTAGGCAGCCCGACCCTCTCCAATAGTTTTTCTCACACTCCCCGGACTTGTTCCGGGGCGAGCCCAGCATCAGGCGTGTTGCCTGACGACGAAGCGTCGGTCAGCCTTGCCCCGGAATAAATCCGGGGAGTGGATTGTTTGAGACGAGCACTCCAGGGGTGCACCGCCGCCCGATCTCGGGCTAAATCCTCCGAGCATCATCGAGACGAGAGGCACCCTTCATGGCGTACTGGCTGTTCAAATCCGAGCCCGGCACCTGGTCCTGGGACGATCAGGTCAAGAAGGGCGACGTGGGCGAAGGCTGGGACGGGGTGCGCAACTACCAGGCCGCCAACAACATGAAGGAGATGAAGGTCGGCGACCGCGGCTTCTTCTACCACTCGGTCAACGAGAAGCAGATCGTCGGCATCGTCGAGGTGATCGAGGAATACCACCCGGATCCGACCGACAAATCGGAGCGTTTCGGCATGGTAACGATCAAGGCGATCCAGCCGGTCGACAAGCCGGTGACCCTGGCCGACATCAAGGCCGAGCCGGAGCTGGAGGATTTCGCCCTGGTCCGCCAGTCGCGCCTGTCCGTCGTCCCGGTGACCGACGCCCAGTGGCGGCTGATCCTGAAGATGGCGGAGACGAAGGTTTAGCCCTCGCCACACCCCCAATCCGTCACCCTGACGAAAGTCAGGACCTGCGGTGCACCGACGCCAGGGGACTGATCCGGAAACAAGTTCGGGATGACGGGAGAGGTGCGCGGACGCCGGAGGATTGATCCTGAATCGAGTTCAGGATGACGGGCGGGCCCGGTCTTAAGCGCTCGCCCCCTCCAGTTCCCGGATCAGGTCGGCCATCGCCACCAGCCGCTGGGCCTCGGCCACGTGCAGGCCCTCCACCAGCTTGCCGTCGACCTGCAGCACGCCCTTGCCCTCGGCCATGGCGGCGGCGTGGGCGTCCGCGATCCTGCGGGCCCAGGCGATGTCCTCGTCGCGCGGCGAGAAGGCGGCGTTGGCCGCGGCAATGGTCTTGGGATGGATCAGGGTCTTGCCGTCGAAACCCAGCTCCCGGCCCTGGCGGCACACCGCGGCGAACCCGTCATCGTCGTTCAGGTCCGCATGCACCCCGTCCAGGATCGCGATGCCGTAGGCCCGCGCCGCCAGCAGGCACAGCCCGAAGGAGGTCATCAGCGGCGCGCGGTCCGGCGTGTGCAGGCAGTGCAGGTCCTTGGCCAGGTCGTTGGTGCCGAGCATCAGCCCGGCCATGCGCGGGGTCGCCGCGGCAATCTCCTGGGCCGCCAGCACGCCCCGCGGGGTTTCGATCATGCACCACAGGCCCATCGCCTGCGGCGCGCCGTTGCGCTCCAGCAACGATTCCGCCTGACGCACGGTGCCGCCGCTCTCCACCTTGGACAGGATGATGCCGTGGGCCGGCTGGCCGGCGGCGAAGACCAGGTCGTCATGGCCCCACGGCGTGTCCAGCCCGTTGACCCGGATCAGGATCTCCCGCGCGCCGTAGCCGCCCTGGGCCAGCGCCTCGGCGATGGCGTCGCGGGCGGCCTGCTTGGCGTCCGGGGCGACCGCGTCCTCCAGGTCCATGACGATGCCGTCGCAGGCCAGGGAGCGGCCCTTGTCGAGAGCGCGCGGGTTCGAGCCCGGCATGTAGAGGACGGAGCGGCGGGGGCGGGTGACGGCGGTCATGGGCGGGCGTTTCCAACGGTTATGGGATTATCGGCGTTCTCGGGGCGAGCCTAGCCGCCGGAATCGCCCTCGACAACGCACCCTCGACAGCGGACCCTCGACAACCTTGGGGATTTGTCCCGCTGACGGGGCGGGCCGAACCGGTTATGAGGGGGTCATGCCGATCCTCGCCCTCTCCTCCCATGTCGCCGTCGGCCATGTGGGCAATGCCGCCGCGGTGCCGGCCCTGGAGCGCCGGGGCCACGAGGTCTGGCGCGTCGACACCGTCAGCTTCTCCAACCATCCGGGACACCACACGTTCACCGGCACGGTGCGCGAGGGGCACGAGATCGCCGAGCTGATGCGCGGCATCGCCAACCACACCGGCTGGCGGGGGGTGGACGGGATCTATTCCGGCTATCTCGGCACTGCGGAGACCGGCCGCGCCTTCCCCGAGATGCTCGACGCCATCAAGCAGGCGAGCCCGGACGCGGTCTATCTCTGCGACCCGGTGATCGGCGACCACGGGCGGGTCTTCGTGCGCGAGGGGATCGAGAACGCCTTCCGCGACCGGCTGGTGCCGCGGGCGACGATCATCACGCCGAACGCCTTCGAACTGGCGCTGCTGTCCGGCCACCGGGTGGAGAGCGTCGCCGACGCCCATGACGCCGCCGTGACCCTGCTGGAATGGGGCCCGGAGGTTGTGATCGCCACCGGCGTGCCCGACGGCGACCGGCTGGCGGTCGTGGCCGTCACGGCGACGGAGAACTGGGTCGCCCGCTCGCCCTGGCACGACCGGCCGTTCTTCGGCACCGGCGACCTGTTCGCCGGGCTGTTCCTGTCGCACTGGCTGGAGCACCGCAGCGCCGCCCCGGCGCTGGCCCGCACGGTCGCCGGCCTGGAGGTGGCGACGGCGGCCACCCAGGCGGCCGGATCGATCGACCTGGTGCTGATCGCCAACCTCGACGCGATCACCAAGGCGGCTCCGGCCGAGGTGCGGGCGCTCTAGAGCACGATCAGAGGTTTTCATCCGATCGTGATTTGCCCTAGAGCCCCAGCAGTGCCGGCGGGTCGTCGGTGACGATGGAGGCCATGCCCCATTCGTACAGCTCCTTCGCCCGTTGCGGATCGTTAACGGTGTAGACCATCGGTACCCAGCCGCCCGCGACGATGGCAGCCACGTCCTCGGGGCCGAGCACGTCCCGGCTGCCCGGGATCACCGCGTCCACCTCCAGATCCGCCGCGGCCTCGCGCCAGTCCTCCGGCCGGCCGGTCAGCAGCAGACCGCGGATGAACGCCGGGGCGGCATCGCGCACCACCCGCAGGGCATTGCGGCTGAACGAGGTGATGACGATCGGATCCGCCGGCCCCCAGCCCTCGGCCGCCAGCACGGCGAGCACCGCCCGCGCGGTGGCCGATCCGGTGCCCGCATCCGGCTTGATCTCCAGGTCGAGGCCGAGGCCGATCTCCCGGCACAGGGCGAGGCACCGGGCCAGGGTCGGCACGCCCTCGCCGCTGCCGGCATCCAGCTCCGCCAGCGCCTCGGAGGTCAGGGCGACCACCGGGCCGCGACCGTCGGTGGTGCGGTCGAGGGTGGCGTCGTGCATCAGTACCGGCACCCCGTCGCCGGCCAGCTTGGCGTCGATCTCGACCCAGGCGGCGCCGGCCTCCTTCGCGGCGCGGATCGAGCCGAGGGTGTTCTCCGGCGCCAGCGCCTTGGCGCCGCGGTGGCCGATCAGTCGGGGCGGGGTGAAGGGGCGTGCGGGCATCGAACTCTCCGGGAGATTTGGCGGCGGAGGATAGCGCAGGGCGGATGACGGGAAAATGACGGCCCTTCGTGACGGCCGGCCTTCGACATGCTCGGCCCTTCGGCACGCCGGTCCTTCGACACGCTCCCTGCGGGAGCTGCTCAGGATGAGGTTGGAGAGAGAATGGCAGATGGCGCTCAAGCAGCGAGCGAACCCTACTGCGGCCTGACCCGGTTACCGACCTCACCCTGAGGGGCCCCGGCCTTACCCGATTACCGACCTCACACCCTGAGCGGCCCCGGCCTTACCCGATTACCGACCTCACACCTTGAGCGGCCCCGGCCTTACCCGATTACCGACCTCACCCTGAGCAGCCCCGGCCTTGCGTCGGGGCGTGTCGAAGGGCGGCGTGTCGAAAGGCGGCTCCCGGCGGGGACCAATGCGCACCGTCAACAAAAAACGGCGCGGCAACCGAGGCTGCCGCGCCGCTCAATGTCTGCGAAACCGGAACCGATCACTCGGTACCCGCTGCTCCGCGCCGGTTACTCGGCGCCGGTTACTCGGAGGCGGCTTCCAGATCGGCGCCGGTCTCCTGATCGACAACCTTCATCGACAGCTTGACCTTGCCGCGGTCGTCGAAGCCGATGACCTTGACCTTCACCTTGTCGCCTTCCTTGACGACCTCGGTGACGGCCTCCGGCCGCTTGGCGGAGGTCAGCTGGCTGATATGCACCAGGCCGTCCTTCGGGCCGAGGAAGTTCACGAAGGCGCCGAAGTCGAGAGTCTTCACGACCTTGCCGTCGTAGATCTTGCCCACTTCCGGCTCGGCGGTCAGCGAGTAGACCCAGTTATGCGCGGCGTCGAGCGAGGCCTGCTCGACCGCCGCGATCTTCACGGTGCCGTCGTCCTCGATGTCGATCTTCGCGCCGGTGGTCTCGCAGATCTCGCGGATCACCTTGCCGCCGGAGCCGATCACGTCGCGGATCTTGTCGACCGGGATCTTGATCGAGATCATCTTCGGCGCGGTGTCGGACACGCCGTCGCGGGCGGTCGACAGGGCCTTGCCCATCTCGCCGAGGATGTGCATGCGGCCGTCCTTCGCCTGCTCCAGCGCGACCTTCATGATCTCGCGGGTGATGGACGTGATCTTGATGTCCATCTGCAGGGCGGTGACGCCCTTGTCGGTGCCGGCGACCTTGAAGTCCATGTCGCCCAGGTGATCCTCGTCACCCAGGATGTCGGACAGCACGGCGAACTTGTCGCCTTCCTTGATCAGGCCCATGGCGATGCCCGCCACCGGACGGACCAGCGGCACGCCGGCATCCATCAGCGACAGCGAGGTGCCGCAGACCGTCGCCATGGACGACGAGCCGTTGGACTCGGTGATCTCGGAGACCACGCGCAGGGTGTAGGGGAAGGCCTCCTTGCTCGGCAGCAGCGGCTTCACCGCCCGCCAGGCCAGCTTGCCGTGGCCGATCTCGCGACGGCCCGGGGAGCCGACGCGGCCCGCCTCGCCCACCGAGAACGGCGGGAAGTTGTAGTGCAGCAGGAAGTGCTCGCGGTACTCGCCTTCCAGGGCGTCGATGATCTGCTCGTCCTGGCCGGTGCCCAGGGTGGCGACGACCATCGCCTGGGTCTCGCCGCGGGTGAACAGGGCCGAGCCGTGGGTCCGCGGCAGCAGGCCGACCTCGGCCACGATCTGGCGCACGGTCTTGGTGTCGCGCTCGTCGATGCGCTTGCCGGTGTCGAGGATGCGGCCGCGCACGATGTCGGCCTCGATGCCCTTCAGCAGGCCCTTGGCGGCATCCTTCTCGGCGTCGTCCTCGATCGCGGCGAGCGCCTTCTCCTTGGCGGCCGCGAGCTTGTTCTGACGCTCGGACTTGTTCGGCTCGTCATAGGCGGCTTCCAGATCGGCCTTGCCGGCGGCTTCCAGCTTCTTCTGGATGGCGTCCAGATCCAGCGGGCTCTCCGGCAGATCCATCGGATCCTTCGCGGCGGCCTCGGCCAGCTCGATGATGGCGTTGATCACCGGCTGGAAGCTGTCATGGCCGAAATTCACCGCGCCGAGCATGATCTCCTCGGACAGCTCCGACGCCATGGACTCGACCATCAGCACGCCTTCCTGGGTGCCGGCGACGACCAGGTCGAGCTCGCTCTCCTTGGTGGCGTCCATGGTCGGGTTCAGGATGTACTCGCCGTCCTTGTAGCCGACGCG
Source organism: Candidatus Endolissoclinum sp. (assembly GCA_965228445.1). Taxonomy (GTDB): domain Bacteria; phylum Pseudomonadota; class Alphaproteobacteria; order Thalassobaculales; family Thalassobaculaceae; genus Thalassobaculum. Next base: position 3,245,435 of record OZ245813.1, read on the forward strand.
CGCGCCGCCGATCGGGCCCAGGAACGGGGCGCCGGACAGACACAGGGCGGCCGAGGTGCCGACCATGGCGACGATGTCCGGATCGTTCTCCAGGTCATGGGCGAGAACCGTGCAGATCACCTGCACCTCGTTCTTGAAGCCCTTGACGAAGAGCGGACGGATCGGCCGGTCGATCAGGCGGGAGGTCAGGGTCTCCTTCTCGCTCGGACGGCCCTCGCGCTTGAAGAAGCCGCCGGGAATCTTGCCCGCGGCGTAGGTCTTCTCCTGGTAGTGGACCGAGAGCGGGAAGAAGTCGATGCCCGGGCGCTGCGTCTTGGCGGCGACCACGGTGCAGAGAACGGCGGTGTCGCCGTAGCGGGCGAGGACCGCGCCGTCGGCCTGGCGGGCCATCTTGCCGGTCTCAAGGGTGAGCGTGCGCCCGCCCCACTCGATTTCCTTGCGGTAAACGTCGAACATCCGTGTCATTCCTCAGTTCCGAACCGACGAACATGACCCGCCGCGTTCCGCTTTCCCCTCCGGTCGGCCCGTGCCGCGGTGGATGCCCGCGACCGGATGGACCAACACGACCAGCCACCGGCAGCGCATAGCCGGCGGCGACCCGCGATCAGAAGTGCGATGAAGGGAAAATGGACGCTCCTTGCGTCATGGCGCCCCAATGGCTGCCTTCGGTTCTCATATTTCGTCTCTTTTTGCGCGCGCGTTCTTTGACACGGAACGCCCCGTGGGTCAACGCGCACGTACCGGGCCGGGAAGCGCGTCGGGTTCCTGGAACAGCAGCCCGGCCAGGGCCCCGCGCGGCGTGAGCAGGTCGCGCAGGGTGTAGCGGTCGAGCACCGCCATGAACCCGTCCAGCGCCTCCTGCACGATGCCCGACAGGGCGCAGACCGGGGCGATCGGACAGGTGTTCGTCGCCGGGTCGAAGCACTCGACCATCCGCATGTCCTCCTCGAACCGCCGCACGGTATCGCCCAGCGGAATCCGCTCCGGCGCCACCGCCAGGCGGATACCGCCCTGCCGACCGCGCACCGTCTCGACCAGCCCTTCCTGGCCGAGGCGGTGGACGACCTTCATCAGGTGGTTCTCGGAGATGCCGTAGCGCCCGGCGATGTCGCGGATGGTCGAGAGTTCGCCGGCCGGTCTGAGGCCGAGGAACATCAGGACCCGCAGGGCATAGTCGGTCTGTCTGGTGAAACGCATAGGCTCGATCCCGATCAGTTCTCAAAAGATGTATCTTGGATATTGCTTTTTGCCAAGGCCGGGCGATATAAGCGGTATACTAAATACCTCTTTAACAGGAGCGTTCCCATGACCCCCCATGGCCTGCAACAGCCGCCGACGGTGCTGCACCATCGGCCGACCGATCTGGGCGACCGCGTCGCCTTCGGCTTCGTGAAAGCCCTGCGTTTCGTGGCCGACCTGTTCTTCCGCAAGCGCTATGGCCACCGCGCCGTCGTGCTGGAGACCGTCGCCGCCGTGCCGGGCATGGTCGGCGGCCTGCTGCAGCACCTGAAGGCGCTGCGCCACATCCGCGACGACCAGGGCTGGATCCGCGAGCTGCTGGACGAGGCCGAGAACGAGCGCATGCACCTGATGACCTTCATCAAGGTCGCCCGGCCGTCGATGCTGGAGCGGCTGATCATCATGCTGACCCAGGCCGCCTTCTATAACGTCTACTTCTTCCTCTACCTCTTCGCGCCGAAGACCGCCCATCGGGTGGTCGGCTACTTCGAGGAGGAGGCGGTGCGCAGCTACACCGACTTCCTGGTGGAGATCGATACCGGCCGGTTGGCCAACCCGGCGGCGCCGCAGATCGCCATCGACTACTGGCAGCTCGCCCCCGACGCCCGGCTCCGCGACGTGGTGGTGGCCGTGCGCGACGACGAGGCCGGACACCGCGACCGCAATCACGCCTTCGCCGATGCCCTGAAGAAGGACGCGGGCGCCCCCTTCGCCGCGGCGGTGAAGTGATGACCGGGCAAAGGGTTCCGCTGCATCCGGCGATCGACCGGGATCTGGTTGAGGCCCTGGTCCACGGCTTCTACGGCCGGGTCCGCGCCGACCCGGAGATCGGACCGATCTTCGAGCGCGTCGTCGCCGACTGGACGCCGCATCTGGAAACGATGGTGTCCTTCTGGTGCTCGGTGATGCGGGTCAGCGGAGGGTTCCAGGGTCAGCCGATGCAGAAGCACCTGGCGATCCCCGGCCTCGACGCCCGGCATTTCGAACGCTGGCTGACCCTGTTCCGGGCCAGTGCGCGGGACCTCGCCCCGCCGGAGGTCGCCGCCCTGTTCATCGAGATGGCCGAGCGTATCGCCAGGAGCCTGCAGCTCGGCCTCGCCTTCGCCCACCGCCAGCGCGAAGACGCCTGACCGGCGGCCGTTGATGGAGGGCGAAATGCGATGGCTGCCGGCCTCGGTCGAGGCCTACAGGAAGACCCCGGTCTTCACGGAGACCAGCATTCCCGACGGACTGCTGCGCGATCACAGCACGAAGGCCGGCACCTGGGGCCTGATCCATGTGATCTCGGGCGAACTGGCGCTTCATTTTCCGGACACCGCGCAGCCGGAGCGGCTGAAACCGGGCCGGCCGGGCGTGTTGGCGCCGCAGGCCCCGCACCGGGTCGCTCCGGACGGGCCGGTGCGGTTCTTCGTGGAGTTCTTCCGCGAGCCCTGAACGCAGACGCGCTGTGCCGAAAAGAAAAGAGCGCCCGGCGGCTGCCTGGGCGCTCTTCGTCATTCGCGTGTTCGCGTGCGCTTAGCGGCGCAGGCCCAGGCTGGTGATCAGCGCGGAGTAGCGGTCGTTGGACTTCTTCTTCAGGTAGTCCAGCAGACGGCGGCGCTGGCCGACCATCATCAGCAGGCCCCGACGCGAGTGGAAGTCGTGGTTGTGCGTCTTCATGTGCTCGGTCAGGTTGGAAATGCGCTCGCTCAGGATCGCGACCTGCACTTCCGGCGACCCCGTGTCGCCTTCCTTCTGGGCGTATTCCTTGATGAGCTCAGCCTTGCGCTCAGCGGTAATCGACATCGTCCTCTCCTTCTCTAGAGGTTAAGCACCCTCACCGGACGGATGGCGCCGCTTTCGATCCGCGCGATGGCGACCGGGACCGTGCCGTCGGTGGCATAGACCAGATCGCCTTCCTGCAGATCACCGAACCGGTCCCGATCCATCGAACGATAGACCGGAACACCCTGTCCATTGCGCAGCGTCGTCGCCTCGGGGCCCTTCAAGGCCAGCGCCGGGATGCCGTCCAGCGCGGTCTCAACGGGCCGCAGGTGCTCCAAAGAGGCGGGGTTATGCATCAGCTCCGCCAGGGAATCCAGCGAAATCGCGCGATCCGCGCCGAACGGGCCGACGCGCAGCCGCCGCAGGTCGCGGATGTGGCCCACCGTGCCGAGCGCCAGCGCCAGGTCGCGGGCGAGCGAGCGCATATAGGCGCCCTTGCCCGAGGTCACCCGGAACCGCGCCTCGTCCCGGCTCGGCATGTCGACCAGCCGCAGGTCGAGGATCTCGATCAGCCGGGACTCCAGCTCGACCTCCTCACCGGACCGCGCCAGGTCGTAGGCCCGCTCGCCGTCCACCTTGATGGCGGAGAATTTCGGCGGGACCTGCTCTATTTCGCCAACGAAACGATCCAGCACATCCAGGATCGCCGCCTCGTCCGGCCGCGCGTCGCTGGTCTCGACCACCTCGCCCTCGGCGTCGTCGGTGGAGGTCGCCTCGCCCCAGCGCACGGTGAAGGCGTAGTCCTTGGTGGCGTCCATCACATAGGGGACGGTCTTGGTCGCCTCGCCGAGCGCGACCGGCAGGACGCCGGTGGCCAGCGGGTCCAGGGTGCCGGCATGGCCGGCCTTGGCGGCGTCGAACACCCGGCGGACCGTGGCGACCGCCTGGGTGGAGGTGATGTCGATCGGCTTGTCCAGGATCACCCAGCCATGAACCGGATTGCCCCGTTTCCTACGCGCCATTGTCGTCGGACTCGCCGTCTTCGGTGGGCTCCTCGGAGGCGGTCGCGACGTCCTGTCGGATCACCGGATCGTTCAGGATCGCGGACATGCGCTGGGAGGCGTCGAAGGCGGTGTCGCGCTTGAAGGTCAGGCGCGGCGCGAACTTCATGCGCACCTCGCGGGCGACCTGGCCGGAGAGACGCCCCGACACCCGGCCCAGCACCGGCAGGATGTCGGCGATGTCGCCGTCGATCGGCGGGATCACCCAGACCGTCGCGTTGCGCAGGTCCGGCGAGACGCTGACCTCGGACAGGGTGATGCGCACGCCGGACAGGGCCGGCTCGTGCAGTTCGCCGCGCTCGAAGACGCGGGCGAGCACGCGGCGGATCTCTTCCCCGACACGCAATTGCCGTTGGCTCGGACCCTCGCGGGTCTCGTCACGCTTCGCCATGATCGTAATCCCGTTCGGCGAGGCGCCGCCGCGTTAGCCGGCGGACGCCTCCTGCTGAACCTGCTCGAGCGTCCGGGCGACTTCCTTCAGCTCGAAGCACTCGATCTGATCGCCGTCGCGGATGTCGTCGTAGTTCTCGAACGCCATACCGCACTCGTAGCCCTCGCGGACCTCGCGGACCTCGTCCTTGAAGCGCTTCAGCGTCTTCAGGGAGCCCTCGTGGATCACCACGTTGTCGCGCAGCAGGCGGACCTTGCAGCCCCGCTTGATGACGCCGTCGGTGACCATGCAGCCCGCCACCTTGCCGACCTTGGTGATGTTGAACACCTGGCGGATCTGCGCGTAGCCCAGGAACTCTTCCTTGAGTTCCGGCGCCAGCATGCCGGTCAGCAGGGCTTTCACATCGTCGATCAGGTCGTAGATGATCGAGTAGTAGCGGATCTCCATCCCGTCGCGGCGCGCCATGTCGCGGGCCTGCGGGTTGGCGCGGACGTTGAAGCCGACGATGATGCCGCCCGAGGCCCCGGCCAGGGACACGTCGGACTCGCTGATGCCGCCGACCGCGGAGTGCAGGATGCGCGGCTTGACCACGCTGGTCTCCAGCTTCTCCAGGGTGGCCCGGATCGCTTCCAGCGACCCGTGCACGTCGGTCTTGATGACCAGCGGCAGCTCATCCGCCTCACCCGACTGGATCGCCGAGAGCATCTGCTCGACCGTACCGCGGGCACCGGCCGTCGCACTCTTCTCGCGCAGCAGACGCTGGCGATAGTCGGCGATCTCGCGGGCCCGGCTCTCGTTCTCGACGACGACGAAATCATCGCCGGCGGTCGGCGTGCCCTGCAGACCCAGCACCTCGATCGGCTCGCTCGGCCCGGCCTGCTCGGCCTGGTCGCCGCGGTCGTTGACCAGGGCGCGCACGCGGCCCCATTCCGCACCCGCAACGAACACGTCGCCGGTGCGCAGGGTCCCGCGCTGGACCAGCACGGTGGCGACGGAGCCGCGGCCGCGCTCGACCTTGGCCTCGATGACCACGCCGGCGGCGGCCCGATCCGGGTTCGCCTTCAGCTCCAGCACTTCGGCCTGCAGCGCGATGGCTTCCAGCAGCGTGTCCAGGCCCTGCTTGGTCAGCGCCGAGACGTCGATCGCCTGGACGTCGCCGCCCATGTCCTCGACCACGATCTCGTGCTGCAGCAGCTCGGTGCGGACCCGCTGCGGATCGGCATCGGGCTTGTCGATCTTGTTGACCGCGACGATGACCGGAACCTTGGCGGCACGGGCATGGCGGATGGCTTCCACCGTCTGCGCCATGATGCCGTCATCGGCCGCCACCACCAGGATGACGATGTCGGTGACATTGGCACCGCGGGCGCGCATCTCAGTGAAGGCCTCGTGGCCCGGCGTATCGATGAAGGTGATCTTTTCGCCCGACGGCACCTCGATCTGGTAGGCGCCGATATGCTGGGTGATGCCGCCGGCCTCGCCCGACGCGACATCGGCCTGACGAATGGCGTCCAGCAGCGAGGTCTTGCCGTGGTCGACGTGACCCATGACCGTGACCACCGGGCTACGGGGCCGCAGGTCTTCGACCTTGTCGTCAGTCCCCAGCATGCCGAGCTCGACGTCCGATTCCGCCACGCGGCGCACCTTGTGTCCGAATTCCTGGGCCACCAGCTCGGCGGTGTCGGCGTCGATGATCTGGTTGATGGTCGCCATGACGCCCATCTTCATCAGCGACTTGATGACCTCGCCGCCGCGCTCGGCCATACGGTTGGCCAGCTCCTGGACGGTGATGGTCTCGGGCACGACCACGTCGCGCGACTGCTTGACCGCATCGCCCTGGTTGTCGCGACCGCGCTGGCGCTCGCGCTCCCGGGCCCGACGGACCGAGGCGAGCGAGCGCACGCGACCGCTGTCGCCGCTCAGCGCGTCGCTGATGGTCAGCTTGCCCTGGCGACGGCGCGGCTCGCCGCCGCTGCGGGTGCGGGCCGGACGCTTGGACGGGGCTTCCTTGGCCCCGCCGCCACCGCCGCCGCGACGGCGACGGTCGTCATCCTCACCCTCGGCAGGCGCACGGGCGGCCGGCGACGCGGCGGCCGGCGCGCTGGACTCGCGGTCCAGACGGGCGGTCGCGCGCTCGGCGGCGGCCTTCGCCTGACGGGCGGCCTCCTCCTCGGCGAGACGGGCGGCCTCGGCGGCCTTCACCGCGTTCTCCGCGTCCTCGATCTTGCGCAGCTCGTCCAGCTCGGCCTGGCGGCGATCCACCGGCTCCGGAGCGGGCTCGGGCTCGGGCGCGGCAGCCTCCGGCGCCACGGCCGGGGTCTCGGCGGCGGATGCCGTCGGCGCCTTCGCCTCGGTCACGGCCTCGGGCTGCTCCTCGGGGCGCCGGGAGGCGGCCTGCTCAAGGACGCGGGCCCGGGCCTCGCGCTCCTCGGCGGTCAGCTCGCGTCCGCCCTTGCCGCCGCCGGCCTTCGCCGCGGCAATGGCAGCCTCGCGCGATCCGGGAACCGGCTGAGACGGCCGGCGCCGGCGCACCTCGACCTGCACGGTCTTGGAACGGCCATGGGAAAAGCTCTGCTTGACCTGACCGGTTTCCACCGTCTTGCCAAGGGACAGCTTCCCCTTGCCGGAGCCGAGGCTCAGCTTCTTGCGATCTTGTTCGTTGGTGCTCGACATATCGTCTTTGCCCACGTCATCCATCCGTCAACGGGCAGGCCATCAGTACTTGGCGCCCTGAATACACGTCCCGGCATGGTTTTCCAAGCCGGGGCCCACATCTGATGCGGCCTTTTCGAGCCGCAAACCCTCAAGTCTCGCCGCATCACGCAGCAACCGATCCGACAGGCCGGCCCGCGGCCCTGCGGAGTCCACGAACGCGTGCACCGTATGGTCGCGTCCGAAAGCTTCGGCGATCTCCACCGCCGACAGGCACGAGACCACCGGCCGCGTCCCGGCCAGCGCCCTCAGACGGGCCCGCCCGTCCTCGGCACCGTCGCCCGCCTCGACCAGCACGCCGGCGCGCCCGGCTTCCAGAGCCTGGCGCACCTTGGTCTGACCGGCGACCGCGCCGCCGGCGCGCCGCGCCAGCGACAAAGTCTCCACGCAGCGCCGCGTGAGCAGTCCTTCGACCCGGTCCGTCAGGGTGGGGTCCACCGTGACCGACCGCTTGGCCGCCCGGGCGAAGAGCCGCTTGGCCACCGCCTGATCGAGCGTCGCCCGATCGGCGGAAACCCAGAGCCCGCGGCCCGGGAGCCGTTCGTCGATATCCGGGACGATCGAGCCGTCCGGACCCACGACGAAGCGGATCAGCCCACCGCGCGGCTGAACCTCGCGGGTGACGAAACAGCGACGGTCGCCGTCATCGTCCCGTCTCTTCGGTTCATGCCGTCGGCTCAGGATCGCTCTCCTCGGCCGCCGCGTCCACCCCGGCATTCGTCTCCGCACCGTCTTCGTCATCGAACCAATGGGCGCGGGCCGCCATGATGATCTGGTTGGCCGCGTCCTCGTCGAAGCCGGCATCCGGCAGAATCTCGCGCAACTCGTCGCTCGCCAGGTCGCCCAGATCGTCCAGGGTCTTCACCCCGTTCTCGCCCAGGGTGACCAGCATCGCCGGCGTGAAGATCTCCAGATTGACCAGCTCGTCGGTGACGCCCAGCTCGCGGCGGCGCTCGTCATGGCGCTGACGCTCGGCCTCGACGAAGTTGAACGCGCGGGTGCGCAGCTCCTCGGCGATGTCGGCGTCGAAGCCTTCGATCTCGGCCAGGTCGTCGATATCCGTGTAGGCGATCTCCTCGACCGAGGCGAAGCCCTCGGCGACCAGCAGGCCGGCGATGACGTCGTCGATGTCGAGGGCGCCGATGAAGGATTCGGAGCGCTGGCGGAACTCCTCGCGGCGGCGGTCCGACTCCTCCTGCTCGGTCAGGATGTCGATATCCCAGCCGGTCAGCATGGAGGCGAGGCGGACGTTCTGGCCGCGGCGGCCGATCGCCAGCGAGAGCTGCTCGTCCGGCACCACGACCTCGATGCGGCCCTGGTCCTCGTCGAGCACGACCTTGGACACCTCGGCCGGGGCCAGGGCGTTCACCACGAAGGTCGCCGGATCGTCGGAGAACGGGATGATGTCGATCTTCTCGCCCTGCAGCTCGCCGACGACGGCTTGGACGCGGGAACCGCGCATGCCGACGCAGGCGCCGACCGGATCGATCGAGCTGTCGTAGGAGATCACCGCGATCTTGGCGCGGGAGCCCGGGTCGCGGGCCACCGCCTTGATCTCGATGATGCCGTCATAAACCTCCGGCACCTCCTGGCGGAACAGCTGGCGCATGAATTCCGGGTGGGTGCGCGACAGGAAGATCTGCGGGCCGCGCTGCTCCTCGCGCACGTCCTCGATATAGGCGCGGATGCGGTCGCCCTGGCGGAAGGTCTCGCGCGGCAGCAGCCGGTCGCGGCGCAGCACCGCCTCGGCGCGCGGGATTTCCACGGTGACGTTGCCGTACTCGACCCGCTTGACCACGCCGTTGATGATCTCGCCGGCCCGGCCGTCATATTCCTCGAACTGGCGCTTGCGCTCGAACTCGCGGACTTTCTGGACGATGACCTGCTTGGCGGTCTGGGCGGCGATGCGGCCGAAATCGATCGGCGGCAGCGGCTCCTCGATCACCGAGCCGAGCTCCAGGGTCGCGTCGATCTTCTTCGCCTGGTCCAAGGTGATCTCGGCGAACTCGTCCTCGATCTCCTCGACCACCGTGGTGCAGCGCTTCAGGCTGATGTCGCCGGTGCGCCGGTCGATGGTCGCGCGGATATCGTGGTCGGGGCCGTATTTCGACCGGCCGGCCTTCTGGATCGCCTGCTCCATGGCGATCAGCACTTCCTCGCGATCGATCCCCTTGTCCCGGGCGACCACATCGGCGACCTGGATCAGCTCCAGCTTCGGTGTCGTGGCGATATCCATCGGCTTGTTCGTCCTCTTTCAACCCGGCGGGCAGGCCCGCCCCGGTTACTCCCTTAACCCTGTCCCAGCCTTGCGGCCCTCAGTTCTGGCCCGCGGGCCGGCTGGCTTCCAGCAGCGCATCGGTCAGCACGAGCTTGGCCCGTGAAATTCCCTCGAACGGCAGGTCGATCATGCCGGTCTTGTCGTCCAGCTCGACCTGCACCCGCTCGCCCTCGGCGACGCCCTTGATCCGGCCGCTGAAGCGCTTGCGGCCGTCGATCGGCACCGCCATGTCGACCCGCGCGTCGAACCCCGACCAGCGCTCGAAATCCTTGAGCCGCGTCAGCGGCCGGTCGATGCCCGGCGAGGACACCTCCAGCGTGTATTCCCCGGCGATCGGGTCTTCCACGTCGAGCACGGCGGACACGGTCCGGCTGATCTCGGCGCAGTCATCGACCGAGATCATCGTGCCGTCGCTGCGATCGGCCATGATCTGCAGCGTCGGCCGCTGACCGCCGGTGATCATCACCCGCACGACCTCGAAGCCCATGGCTTCGATGGACGGGGTCACGATACCTTCGATGCGCCGGATCTGTGGGTCCACCCGTTGTCCTCATCTGCGACCGGCGGCGGCACCAACAAAAAAGTGGGCCGTTGGCCCACCCCCGATCAATAGTCCGATTGAAGAGCCGTTGATATATAGCAGACGGCCTCGGGCTGCAAGTCCGGCGTGCGGTGCCGTCTTGTCTTACGCCTGTCTTTGGCCGGTTTCCGCGGGCTTGCGGAATTCCATATAGGCCGGCATCCGGCCTTCGCGCTTCGCCTTGGCCTCGTAGCGGGTTTCCGGCCAGTCCTCGCGACGCTCGGTGAAGTCGGCCATCGAGCTTCCGGTCCAGCGGAACTCCGGATGCGCCGTGATCCGGGCCAGGATCCACACCAGATAGCCCGGATCGTCGGTCGCCATGCGCAGGATGCCGCCCGGCTTCAGCAGCGCGTAGAACCGCGCGATCGTCTCGTGCTGGATGATCCGGCGATAGTGGTGGCGGCGCTTCGGCCAGGGATCGGCGTGCAGCACGAAGATCCGCTCCAGGCTCTCCGGCGCCAGCACGTCGAGCACGTCGCGGGCATCGTCGGGATGGATGCGCACCCGGTCGCCCGGCACCGTGTCCAGGTGGCGCAGCAGCGAGGCCACGCCGTTGACGAAGGGCTCGCAGCCGATCAGGGCGACATCCGGATTGTGCTGCGCCTGCCAGGCCAGATGCTCGCCGCCGCCGAAGCCGATCTCCAGCCAGACCGCGCGCGGCGCCTGCGGGAACCAGTCCGCCGGGTCGGTGGCGTTGGCGGCGGCGGTCTCGACCGGCGCGAGGCGGGGGACGAGATCCTCGTCGATACGGCGCCGCATGCCCGCGCGCAGGGGACGCCCCTTGCGCCGGCCGAAGAACAGGCGCTCTTCACCGGGATCGGACATGGCTCTACTGGTGCGGTTTCGGTCCGGCGGCCGGATCGCCCGGCCGCCGTCTAACGAAGGCGGCGTCTCTTAGAACGCGCCCTTCAGCTCGTCGACCAAGTCCAGACGCTCCCAGGTGAAGCGGCCGGCATCGTCGGGCTTGCGGCCGAAATGGCCGTAGGCCGCGCTCGGCGCATAGATCGGGTTGCTCAGCGCCAGACGCTCGCGGATGCCGCGCGGCGACAGGTCGACCATCTCATGGATGACCTTGGAGAGCTTCTCCTCGTCCACCTGGTTGGTGCCGTAGGTATCGACGAAGATCGACAGCGGGTGCGACACGCCGATGGCGTAGGAGACCTGCAGCACGCACTTCTCGGCCAGGCCGGCGGCGACCACGTTCTTGGCGACCCAGCGCGCGGCATAGGCGGCCGAACGGTCGACCTTGGTCGGATCCTTGCCGGAGAAGGCACCGCCGCCATGGGGGGCCGCACCGCCATAGGTGTCGACGATGATCTTGCGCCCGGTCAGGCCGCAATCACCGTCCGGACCACCGATCACGAACCGGCCGGTCGGGTTGATGTAGTAGGTCGTGTCCTCGTCGACCCAGCCGTCCGGCATGACCTCGCGCACGAAGGGCAGCACCAGCTCGTGCACCTGCTCCTGGGACAGGTCGGCAGCATGCTGGGTCGAGACGACGACCGAGGTGCAGCGCACCGGCTTGCCGTTCTCGTACTGCAGGGTGACCTGGCTCTTGCTGTCCGGGCCGAGGCCCTTGGCGGTGCCGTTCTTCCGGGCGACCGCCATGCGGCGCAGGATCTCGTGGCTGAAATGGATCGGCGCCGGCATCAGCGCGTCGGTCTCGGTGCAGGCGTAGCCGAACATGATGCCCTGGTCGCCGGCACCCTCGTCCTTGTTGCCGGCGGCGTCGACGCCGACCGCGATGTCGACGGACTGTTCGTGCAGCACGTTCTCCAGGCTGGCGGTCTCCCAGTGGAAGCCGTCCTGCTCGTAGCCGATATCCTTCACGGCGGCGCGCACCGCCTCCTCGATCACCTCGTGGGTGACGCTGGACGGGCCGCGGACTTCGCCGGCGAGCACGATCTTGTTGGTCGTCGCCAGCGTCTCACAAGCGACGCGGCTGCCCGGGTCGGCGCCGAGATAGAGATCGACCACCGTGTCGGAGATCCGGTCGCAGACCTTATCGGGGTGCCCCTCGGAGACGGATTCACTTGTGAAGAGGTAGCTGGCTTGACTCAACGGGGCCTCCGGGATGCTCGACTGTCACGGAAATCAACGCGTGGAACCCGCCGCGACAGACTCGAACGGCGGATTGTACCGGGCCGGCGTTTTTGCGCGAATGCCGGTCCGGGTCAAGGGGAAAGCCGAAACGCGGGGCGTCGGAGCGCCGCGGGACGGTCGAAGAGAGGCCTCAGGGCTTCTCGCCGTCCATCGATCCGGCGATCGATCGCATCAGCTCGTACAGCCGCCGGCGGGCGGTGTCGTCGGTGATCCGGTAATACGCCCGCACCAACTCGATCGTCTCGCGGCGGCGCATCGGATCCTCCTCCATCGGGCCGACGGACGGGACGGACGGCTCGACACCGTCCTCGCCCGGCATGTCGTCGAAGAAGTAGGACACCGGGACGCCGAGGGCCTTGGCCAGTTCAAACAGCCGGCTTGCGCCGACGCGGTTGGCGCCGCGCTCGTACTTCTGGACCTGCTGGAAGGTGAGGCCGAGCGCTTCGCCCAGCCGTTCCTGGCTCATCCCGAGCAGGGTGCGCCGCAAACGGACTCGGGTACCGACATGGATGTCTATGGGATTCGGATTCGTAGCCGTAGGCGGACGGCCGACCCGACGGCGCCCTGGGCGGTCGTTCGCCATGCGAACCTCTGATTTCGTTAACCAATTAACCCTACGAGTCATAGACCATACAATTGTATTCAGTCAACGTACTCAAATCGGCCAAACTGATTTAATTCCAATCAATTCGCGGGAGTTCTTCGACTGTCACGAAATCGCCCGTATGCTGCAACTGCGAGCAGCAGCACGACCATAAGAACTAGAGGGATATCTCCAATAAAGCCGAAAGGCGGTACCGGAAGGGCGGCAGGCAGAGGGGTGTCCAGGCTGGCGGTCACGCCGATGCCGATGCTTGCGACAATTCGCCCCGCCGGATCGATCACCGCGGATACGCCTGTATTCGCCGCCCGCACCATCGGCAGCCCCTGCTCGATGGCGCGCATCCGGGTGATCGCAAGGTGCTGGTACGGCCCGCTCCAGCGCCCGAACCAGGCGTCGTTGGTGGCGTTCAGCAGCCAGGCCGGCCGATCGTCCGGATCGGCCGCCCCGTCGGGAAAGATCGCTTCGTAACAGATCAGCAACGACACCGGGGGCGCGCCCTTCAGGGCGAGGGTCTGTGGCCCCGGACCGGGGGTGAAGTCGCGGCGGCTCTGCACGATCGGGTTGACCGGCAGGATCGCGCGCAACGGCACGTACTCGCCGAACGGCACCAGATGGGCCTTGTCGAAGGTCCACTCGACCTCCCCCCGGTCGTCGACGGCGAAGACGCTGTTATAGACCTCGGACAGGCGACCGATCTTCGCGAGACGGGGCGCGCCGAAGATCAGGCTGCCCCCGGCCGGCGTGATCGGGGCCAGGCCGGTCAGGTCCGGCGCGTCACCGATCAGTTGGGCGATCGCGGTCTCCGGCCAGGCGGTCACCGTGGGCATCGCGCCCGGCGCCAGGCCAGGAGCCGCGATATCGGCGGGCCGGGACGGGGCGCTCAGGGTGATGTAGCGCTGCATGTGCTCCGGCTTCAGCAGCGGGTTCCACTTGTCGCGCTGGGGCACATTGCCCTGGACCACCCGCACCACGACCCCGGGCACCGCGCCGTCCGGGTCGGCAAGCTGCGGAATCGCGGCCTCCCGCAGCATCCCCCAGCCGGCCAGGACCACCAGCAGGGCCGCCGCCACGGCGGAGCCGGCCAGCCGGGTCCGGCGGCGGGCCGCCGGGTCGAGCCACAGCGCCGGCGCCATGGTGACCAGCAGCACCAGCAGGCTCAGCCCGTAGCTGCCGACCAGGGAGGCCGCCTGCAGCAGCGGCAGCCAGCCATCGACCGTGGCCGAGGGCAGGTTCCAGGGAAAGCCGGTGAAGGCGTGGCCGCGCACCCATTCGGCGCCGGCGTAAAGGGCGGCGAGACCGAACCAGAGCGGCCAGCCGCCCCGGAACAGGCGCTTGGCCAGCCCTCCGGCGATCGCCGCATAGAGCGACAGCACCGCCGGCAGGCCGACATTGGCGAAGGGGATCAGCCAGGCATGCTCGCCGGCATTGACCAGCATCGCATTGGCGATCCAGTGCAGCCCGGCGACATGGTAGCCGAGCGCCCAGAGCCAGGCGCGGAAGGCGGCGGACCGGACGCTCGGCGCGTCCGCCACCACCGCCAGCAAAGCGGCATGGCCGAAGGCGAAGGGCAGCAGGTGCAGCGGCGCCAGGGACAGACCGGTGGCGGCGCCCGCGACCAATCCGGCGACGGGAACCGCCCAGCGCCGGCCGCGGGCGGCGCCGCTATTCGGCCGCACGGTCGGCGGCGTTCGGCTGGGCCATGCGCACTTTCAGGCGGCGCAGGCGGCGTGGATCGCCGTCCATCACCTCGAATTCGATGCCGCTGGGATGTCGGATCACCTCGCCGCGGGTGGCGACGCGGCCGGCCAGGCTGAACACCAGCCCGCCCAGGGTGTCGATCTCCTCGCGCTCGTCGTCGGTGAGGAACGGTCCGACGATCTCTTCCAGTTCCTCCACCGTGGCCCGGGCATCGGCGACGATGCTGCCGTCGGACCGTTCGGAGAGTTTCGGGCCCTCCTCGGTGTCGTGCTCGTCGACGATGTCGCCGACGATCTCCTCGATCAGGTCCTCGATGGTGATCAGCCCGTCGATGCCGCCATACTCGTCGACCACCAGCGCCATGTGGCGCCGGGTCATGCGCATCTCCTGCAGCAGGTCGAGCGCGCGCGACGACGGCGCCACGATCAGGATCTCGCGGGCCAGCGCCCCGGCGGCCACGTCCTCGCCCTTGTTCAGATGGGCCAGCACGTCCTTGATGTGGACCATGCCGATCACGTCGTCGAGGGAGTCGCGGTAGACCGGCATGCGGCTGTGGGCGACGTCGCTCATCTGCCGCGACAGGTCGGTCAGGCGGGTGGCCTGATCGACCGCCACGATGTCGGCGCGCGGCACCATCACGTCATAGGCGGTGATGTCGCGCAGGCCGAGCACGTTGCGGATGATCGCGCCCTCGTGCGGATCGATCGGCGAGGCGTCCTCGCCGTTCTCGTCGATCAGCTCTTCCAGGGAGGCGCGGACGGCGGAGGTGCCGTTGCGGCCGAGCCCGACCGAGCGCATCAGCGTGCGCCAGGCTTCGACCAGCGGCCCGCGGTCGGAGCCGCCGTTGCCGTTGCCATTGCCGTTATTGTTGCTGTAGGCGGTGTTCTCGCTCATGCCGCCGTCCCCCGCGCGTCGCCGGGCAGCGGCTCGCCGCCGGCATAGGGGTCGGCGATGCCGAGACCGGCCAGGATCTCGCGCTCCAGCGCCTCCATCTCCTCGGCCTCGGTATCGTCCAGATGGTCGTAGCCGAGCAGGTGCAGGACACCGTGGACCAGCAGATGGCTGACATGGTCCGCCACGCTCTTGTCCTGGTCCTCCGCTTCGCGGATCACCGTCTCAAGCGCCAGCGATATGTCGCCCAGCGGCCGCGGTCCGGCCGGCGGCACGAACCCGGCCGGGAAGGAGAGCACGTTGGTCGAGCCGTCCTTGCCGCGGTGGTCGCGGTTCAGCTCCCGCTGCTCGGCGTCGTCGGTCAGCAGCAGCGAGACTTCCAGGTCGCCCGATGCCCCGGCATGGTCCAGCGCCGCCAGGACGGCGCGTTCGGCGAGCGCAGAGAAGTCCGCGACAGCCGCGTCCCAACCGGGGGCCGTAAGGGAGACATCGAGTTCGACCGTCCGGTTCAGGCCGGAGGGTCGGGTGCTAGATCGAGGACGACTGTCGCCCTCGGCAGAAGATTCTTCGTCGGTCATCGACTCTTGTCGCCGGGTAAAAGTACTCCGTCACGGGCATTGTACGCGTGTACGATGCGCGTAACCAGGGGATGACGGACAACGTCTGCCGCGGTGAATTCCACGAACCCGACGCCCTGCACGTCATGTAGGTGATCGAGCGCGTCCCGCAAGCCGGATTTGTTGCCCAGCGGCAGATCGACCTGCGACAGGTCGCCGGTCACCGCCATGCGCGAATTCTCGCCCAACCGGGTCAGGAACATCTTCATCTGGGTCGGCGTGGTGTTCTGCGCCTCGTCCAGGATGACATAGGCATTGGCCAGCGTGCGCCCGCGCATGAAGGCGAGCGGTGCGACCTCGATCTCGCCGGCGGCAAGGCGGCGCTCGACCATCTCGCCCGGCATCATGTCGTAGAGCGCGTCGTAGAGCGGACGCAGATAGGGATCGACCTTGTCCTTCATGTCGCCCGGCAGGAAGCCGAGCCGCTCGCCCGCCTCGACGGCCGGGCGCGACAGGATGATGCGGTCGACCCGCTTGGCCTTCAGCATGGCGCAGGCCATGGCGACGGCGAGATAGGTCTTGCCGGTGCCGGCCGGGCCGAGGCCGAAGACCAGCTCGTGCTGCATCAGCTGCTTCAGGTAGTGCGCCTGGTTCGGGGAGCGGGCGCCGATCGGCCGCTTGAAGGTGTCGAGCCCGGCATCGCCGGCGAACTCGCGCACGCCGCCGACCGCGTCGGCCGCCTGCGCGTATTTCACCGCCGCATCGACGTCGCCGATCTCGAACGGATAGGGCTCCTGGCCCTTCTTCTTGGTCTTCTCCAGCCGGCGATAGAGCCCCTCCAGGGTACCGCGGGCCGCCTGCAGCGACTCCTCGGCGCCGAGGATGCGCACGATGTTGCCGAAAGCCTCCAGCTTGACGCCCAGCTTCTGTTCGATGCGGGCCAGATTCCGGTCGTGGTCCCCGAACAAGAGGGGGATCAGGGCGTGGTCATGGAACTCGAGCTGGACGGAGGCGTCGTCGGCCATGCCTGTGCTCACGCAGGAACCCTTTCGGCTGGAGGAGGAGGAAGCGAGGAAGGCGAGACAAGGTCGGTGCCGGCATCCGCATCCACGGTGACCACGCGACCGGAAAGAGAGTTCGCGCCGCCGAGATCGACGGCGACGTCCACCAGAGTGCCGAGCAGCCGTTCCGGCGCGTCGGCATGGACCGACTGCATCCAGGGGCCGCGGCCGACGAGCTGGCCCGGCCGGCTGCCGCGGCGCTCGAACAGCACCCGCTGCACCGTGCCGACGGTCGCCTCGTTGAAGGCGCGCTGCTGGGCGTTGAGGATCTGGTGCAGCGCCTCCAGCCGGTCCGACTTCTGCTCCTCAGTGAGCTGATCGGCGACCGAGGCGGCCGGCGTGCCCGGCCGGGCGCTGTACTTGAACGAATAGGCCTGGGCGTAGCCGACCTCGCGGACCAGCCGCAGGGTGTCGGCGAAGTCGCGGTCGCTCTCGCCCGGAAAGCCGACGATGAAGTCCGAGCTCAGTGCCAGGTCCGGACGCGCCTCGCGCAGCCGGTCGACGATGCGGCGGTAGTCGTCGGCGGTGTGACCCCGGTTCATGGTGTCGAGGATGCGGTCGGAGCCCGACTGCACCGGCAGGTGCAGGTAGGGCATCAGCGCCGGCACCTCGCCATGGGCGGCGATCAGGTCGTCGTCCATGTCGCGCGGATGGGACGTCGTGTAGCGGATGCGCTCGATCCCGTCGATCTCGGCCAGGGCGCGGATCAGCCGGCCCAGACCCCAGTCGCGACCGTCGGCGCCCGCGCCGTGATAGGCGTTCACGTTCTGGCCGAGCAGGGTGATCTCCAGGGTGCCGGCGGCGGCCAGGCGCCGCGCCTCCTCGAGCACCGCCGCGGCCGGGCGGGAGAACTCGGCGCCGCGGGTGTAGGGCACCACGCAGAAGGTGCAGAACTTGTCGCAGCCTTCCTGCACCGACAGGAACGCGGCCGGACCCTGGCTGGCGCTCTCCTCGGGCAGATGGTCGAACTTGTCCTCGGCCGGGAACTCGGTATCGACGACGCCGGCGCCGCGCCGGCTCTCGCTGCCGAGCGCGCGGGTCACCAGCTCCGGCAGACGGTGATAGGTCTGCGGGCCGAACACCATGTCGACCACCGGCGCGCGGCGCACGATCTCCTCGCCCTCGGCCTGGGCGACGCAGCCGGCCACGGCGATCAGCATCTTGCGGCCCTCGCGGGCGGCCTCCTCCTTCATCACGCGCAGGCGTCCGAGCTCGGAATAGACCTTCTCGGTCGCCTTCTCGCGGATGTGGCAGGTGTTGAGGATCACCAGGTCGGCGCCGTCCACCTGATCGCTGGACGCATAGCCGTGCGGCGCCATGACATCCGCCATCCGGGCGGAGTCATAGACGTTCATCTGGCAGCCGTAGGTCTTGACGTGAAGCTTCTTGCTCAATGGAACCGTCTTGCTCAATGCCGCCGTCTTCCACGAAGACGTTCGGGGCTCGCAGACCCGAGCATCCCTCGTCCCTGTCGGGGACAGCGCCAGATCACCTGATCCATCAAGGTCGCGGCTACTCCCGCTTGCTGATCGCGCCGGATGATTGCGGCCGGGTCCGCATCTCAGTGGACCCTACGAATCGCCACGTTTCTGTCAAGCGACAGTCGCGTGACCCGGTCCTGCAAGAGTCTACCGTCCCGCGTTGGCCCGGGCCAGCCCCCCGGCGACCTGGTCCTGCACCTTGGCCGCCAGGGCCTTGCGCGAGCCCGCCTCGTCCACCGTCGCCGGTGGATGGAACTCGATCACCACGGTCAGCTTGCCCAGCGCCGCCACGGTCCACAGGTGCGGCAGCAGGTCCATGTCGCCATACCAGGCGAAGAACGGCCGCAGCCCGCGTCCGAGCGGAACCTCGTTCAGCCGGGTATAGGCGATTGAAACCGGCTGCACCGTGAGGGCGCGTCCGCGCGGCCGGCGTTCGGCAACCGAGAAGAAGGCGCTCTTGAACGGCAGCACCCGTGTGCCGTCGCCGCTGGTGCCCTCCGGAAACAGGATCAGATTGTCGCCGGCCTCCAGCCGCTCGGCGATGTCGTCGCCATGCTTGGCGACCGCCGTGCGCTTGCGGGCGACGAACACCGTGCGCTGCAGCTTCGCCAGGACCCCGAACAGCGGCCAGCCCGCGACCTCGGACTTGGCGATGAAGCAGCCGGTGACCACCGAGCCGAGCGCGGTGATGTCGAGATAGGAGACATGGTTGGCGACGAAGAGGACCGGCCGCTCGCGCACCCGGCGGCCGCGCACCACCACGCGGATGCCCAGGATGCGGGTGCACAGGCGGTGGTAGAAGCGCGGCAGCCGTTCGGCCAGCCGCAGCCGCAGCAGCACCGCGATCGCCTGCACCGGGATCAGCGCCAGGGTGAGCAGCAGATAGGCCGTCAGCCGGACCGCGGCGCGGGTCTCGGAGCGGATCATGCCATGCCCGTGGTCGAGCAGCCGCAGCTCCTCCGCCTCGTCGACATAGACCGGACCGGGCCGGTGCGTCGTGGTCGATCCGTACACCGCCCCTGCCATGGTCAGCCGCCCCGCGCCTCCCGCTCGTAGTGCTTGTAGTATTTGTCGGTCACCGCGCTGGTCTGGACGATGACGCAGACATCGGTGGTGTTGAACTGCGGATCGACCACCGCGCCGTCGCCGACGAAGCCGCCCAGCCGCAGGTATCCCTTGATCAGCGGCGGCAGCCCGGCCAGGGCCCGCTTGGCGTCGATCTGGTCGGCCGGCACCCGGTTCATCTCCACATGCAGCGCATCCAGCGCCCGCACGCGCAGGGAGTCGGGGGCGAGATGGTGGTGGTACAGGTAGCCGAGATCCTTGCCGAGCAGGTCCGGATCGGTGCCCGGCAGCGAGGCGCAGCCGAACATCAGGGTGATCTGGTGCTTGAAGACATAGGCCGCGATGCCGCGCCACAGCAGCTGCATGGTCGGCCGGTTGCGGTGGTCCAGGTCGACGCAGGACCGGCCCAGCTCCATGATCTCGCCCGGAAAGGCCAGGATCTTGGCGATGTCGTACTCGCCCGCGGTGTAGAACGAGCCGCCGGCCGGGATGCGCGAGCGGCGGATCAGCCGGTAGGTCCCAACGACCGCCTTGGCGCCCGCGCCCTTGCCGTGATCCAGCACCAGCAGGTGGTCGGCGATCGGGTCGAAGGCGTCGAAATCCCGGCGCAGGGCCGCCATCTCGCCGATCGGTTTGGCCGCCCGCTCCTCGTAGAAGACCCGGTAGCGCAGTGCCTGGGAGGCGTCGATCTCCTCGGCGTCGCGGGCAAGGCGCACTTCGAGATCGCCGGAGGTGATCGCCGGAAAGGCGGCGTCCGGATCGGGGGTGACGAGGACGGGACGTTCGGTCGTATCGCTCATGTGCCGCTATGTGACATCGGCAGGATGTCTTTACGAGGCCTTTTCGTCGGCCGCTTCGGTGGCCGGCGGACCGGATCGCGCGACCGTACAGTCGCGTGCACGCCACGACAAGTCGCAATGCTGGCGTAAGTCGGCCGTCACAAAACCTTCTAAATCGCCAGAGTCTTGGCCATCACCAGCGCATCGACCGGCACCGGGCGGCCGGACGCGTAGTACCGGTCCCGGCGGGCCACGATCTCGTATCCCCGAGCGCCGTAGAGGGCGCGGGCGGGATCGTTGTCGGCGGCCACGTCCAGGATCACCCGGTCGGCTCCGGACGCGGCGGCCACCTGCTCGAAGCCGGTCAGCAGCGCGGCCCCCCATCCCGAGCGCCGGACCGCCGCGTCGACCGCCACGGCCAGTACCTCGGCGGTGTCGACCACGCACTGGCCGATCAGGAAGCCGAGGATCCGACCGTCACCCTCGGCCACCAGGGACAGGTTGGCCGGTCCGGACAGCAGCCGGCCCACCGACTCCGCGCTCCACCGGTCGTCGAACGACGCCTGCTGGAGCGCGGCAACCGCCTCCGCATCCGCGAGCTCGGCGGCCCGCAGCGCGTCCAGACGGTCGCCCGGGCCGGTCATGAGGCGGGCAGGCCGACAGTGGGCGGGGTGACGGCGGGCGGGGTGACGGCGGGCGCCTTCAGGTAGAGCGGACGCAGCGGACCGTCGCCGCCAGCCGCCGCCCGCTCGGCGGCGAGCGCGGCGACCGACCAGGCGTCGGGCACGTCGCATCCCTCCACCGCCGACGCCGTCCTGCCGGCCGCAAGGGCCGCCGCCGTCACCGCCTCGACCGCATCGCCGGCGACCCGGAACGAACCGCCGGGACCCAGGGCCGGGGCCAGTGTCACCGCCTCGTCGGCGGTCCGGACCGCCGGCGCGTCCAGCGCCCGGCCGTCGGCGTCGAACCACTGGCAGAACAGGTCGCCGCGCTTGCTGTCGAGCGCGGCCAGCAACGGGGCGCCGGAGCCGGCGGCCCGGGCCAGGGCCTCGAGCGAGGTCACCGGGACGGTGCGGGCGCCGACCGCCAGGGCCAGGCCGCGCGCCGCCGCCAGTCCGATTCGCAGGCCGGTGAAGCTTCCGGGGCCGATCGTGGCGGCGACCACGTCCAGGTCGCCGGCCCGCCATCCGGCCTCGGCCAGCACCCGCTCGACCATCGGCATGACCACCTCGGAATGGCCCCGGCTGAGGCGCAGCAGCTCATACGCCCTGGTTTCCGCATTCTCGGCGACCGCCGCCGAGCAGGCCCCGGCGGAACAGTCGATGGCGAGCAGTCGGGTCATCGCCCGGTCCTCCGCCCGTCGTGTCGCTTGCGGCGAAGCGCGCCATTTCGGATTGCGGCTGGCATGAAGTAGTCTCGGTCCCCATGAAGTTACGTGATCGAGCCGTCGCGTTCGCGCTGACCCTGACCGGCCTCCTGGCCGTCCCCGTGACCGCCTCCGTGACGGCGCCTCTGGGCATCGGCGCGGCGACGGCGCACGCGGCCGAGTCGGCCGTGCTGTTCATGTACCACCGTTTCGGCGAAGCCGAGTACCCCAGCGCCAATATCCGGATCGATCAGTTCGAGGAGCAGCTCGAGGAGCTGCGCACCGGCGGCTACAAGGTGCTGCCCGTGCCGGAGATCCTGGAGAAGATGCGCACCGGCGCCGACCTGCCGGAGCGCACCGTCGCCCTGACCATCGACGACGCCTATGCCTCGGTCTATGCCGAAGCCTGGCCGCGGCTCAGGAAGGCCGGCTTCCCCTTCACCCTGTTCGTCGCCACCGACCCGATCGACCGCGCCAGCCCCGGCTACATGAGCTGGGACCAGATCCGCGAGCTGAAGGCCGGCGGCGCGACCATCGGCAGCCAGACCGCCTCGCACCCGCATCTGCCCGACCTGGACACCGACACGGTCAAGCTGGAGCTCGACCGCGCCGCCGGCCGCATGCTGGACGAGCTGGGGGAGAAGCCGACCCTGTTCGCCTATCCCTATGGCGAATACGGCCAGCAGATCGAGAAGATCGTCGCCGAACGCGGCTATGTCGCCGCCTTCGGCCAGCAGTCGGGCGTGCTGCACGCCACCAGCGACCGGTACGGCCTGCCGCGGTTCGCCCTGAACGAGACCTATGGCGGCATCGACCGGTTCCGGCTCACCGCCAATGCCCTGCCGCTGCCGATCCGCGACCGGGTGCCGGCCGACCTGATCGTGACCTCGAACAACCCGCCGCCCTTCGGCTTTACCGTAGCGCCGGAGATCGGCGATCCGAGCCGCATCGACTGCTACGCCTCGGGCCAGGGCCGGACCCAGACCGAGGTGCTCGGCGACCGGGTCGAGGTCAGGCTGTCGGAGCCGTTCCCGGCGGGCCGCGCCCGGGTCAACTGCACCATGCCGGGGCCGGACGGCCGCTGGCACTGGTACGGCATCCAGTTCTACATCCCGCGGTAACCCGGCCGGGCGCCCGCACCCGGTCAGCCCCGCACCTGGTCAGCTCTGCGGCACGTCCTCCAGGTCGTCCCAGGCGCCGCCGCGCCGGATATGCGTGGCGCCGAGTCGGGCGTCGCTGAACGAGTCCAGATCGTTCTGGGCCATGATGGTCACCAGCTCCTCGCCATAGACCGCGCCCCGCTCGCTGTACCGGAACAGGGTGCCGGCCAGGCTCCGCGCCGAGGCGCCCCTGGCCCGGGCGGCGCGGAACTCGCGATAGCCGGGATGGGTGTTGAGGTTGTGCATGTAGCCGCGCACGGACTCGGCCAGGCTGCCGAAGGCACGCACCGCATGGGCGGCGTCCGGCGCCCCGGCCGGCGCGATCCCCTGGGACTTGTCCCAGGTCCACTGGCCGTAGATCGCGTTGCCTTCCAGGGCGAAACGGGACCGGCCCCAGCCGCTCTCGACGATCGCCTGGGCCAGCGCCAACGGCACCGGAACCGTGTCGACCCGGCGCAGCAGCGTGCCGCCGGCAGCACCGCTCAGCGCCGAACGCAGGTCGGCCGCGCGCAGGCCGGCCGGGCGGACCGCGCCGGAATCGCCGTCGATCACCCCGTACTGGCGGGCGACCGAGGCCAGCCACCGGGCGTCGTCCGGACGCAGCGACCGGTCCTTGTCGAGCCGGTCGAGCAGCGCGCTCACCCGGGTGCGCACGATCGCGATCTCGTCATTGGCCCGGAGGATCAGCGGCAGAACGGTGCGCAGGAAGGCGTCCTTGCGCGGGCCGATCTCCTCGACCGAGGCGAAATCGGCGGGCAGGACGGACAGATAGAGCCGGGGCACCTCGGTCTCGCCGACCCGGACCCCCTCCAGATCGTAGCCCGCCCGCTCGTACAGGCCGAGAAGGGTCGCCGCGGAGGCGACGGTGAACTCGCTGCCGCCGTCGGGCAGCGGCGCCGGGGTGACGATGCGCACCAGCGGCGCCGGCGAGCGGGCCGGCAGCGGCCAGGCCGGCGGGCCGTAGGTCAGGGCGCCGAGCTGGAACCCGGCCAGCCCGAGGACGCCCAGGACAACCGTCACCCGCCGTCGGAACGGCGATGATATCCTGTCGGTGGACATGACACCTCCCTGCCCGGTCGCGGCCGGCAGGCGGCGCGATCGGGATCGGAGTTTCGATGAACTCAGTATCAGTAGTAGTCGGCCATTCCGCCGGCGGCGCGCACCTCCCGGACTTCCGGGATGTAGTGGCGCAGCATGTTCTCGATGCCCATCTTGAGCGTCGCGGTGGAGCTGGGGCAGCCGGCGCAGGCACCCTGCATGGTCAGCGTGACCACACCGTCCTCATAGCCGTGGAAGACGATGTCGCCGCCGTCCATGGAGACGGCCGGACGCACGCGGGTGTCGAGCAGTTCCTTGATCTGGGAGACGACCTCCTCGTCCTCCGGCCGGACCTCGGCCTCGGCCACCTCGGCGGTGCCGTCGGACAGGATCGGCTTCCCGGCGACGAAATGCTCCATGATCACACCGAGCACCGCCGGCTTCATCAGGTACCATTCCTTGTCGTCGCGCTTGCTGACGCTGATGAAGTCGCCGGCGAGGAACACCGTGGTCACGCCATCGACCTCAAAAAGGGCGGCGGCGAGCGGCGAACCGGCTTCGGCCTCCTCCTCCGACTTGAACTCGGCGGTGCCGCTGACCATAACGGTGCGGCCCGGCAGGAACTTCAGCGTCGCCGGATTCGGGGTCTCTTCGGTCTGAATGAACATGACTCATTTCTCCAGTCTGGCATCGCTCGCACGCACGGCTTGGCCGCCGCGACGATGCCGGCAGTTGGCGCATAGTTGGGGTGCGGACCGATGACGTCAAGTCAGACCCCCGACGACGGCACCGGTGCCGGGCCGGCACGAGAGGCCGATCCGATCGGGCCGTTCCACTATTCGCCGACGCTGCGGCGCATCATCGGGCCGAGTAACGAGGAGGCGCGCCACCTCGTCCGCTTTCTCGACGACGACGACGATAGCGGCCTGCCGCCGGTCGATCCGCGGCTGACACCGCTGCAGTGGATCCTGACCGTGTCCTCCGCCTACAGCTCGCGCCGCTTCCTGGCCCGCGATCTCGGCCGGCTGATGGTCGCGCGCGGCTACCCGCTGATGCGGATGACCTATTTCATCACCACCCTGCACCCGCAGGCGACCGGCACCTCGATCATCTGGTACCGCGACGTCGACGAACCGCGGCAGATGCGGGTGATGCGTGGCATGCAGCAGACCACCGCCTACAAGCAGAGCCCGATGCCGCTGATCTTCGAGGGCGCCCAGGGCATCCGCCGCCGCCTCGACATGGAGGGCGAGCAGAACGACTTCCCCATTCTCGACGACCTGCGCGAGGAGGGGGCGACCGACTATGTCGCCATGCCGCTGGTGTTCTCCGACGGCAACATCAACTTCACCACCTGGACCGCCGACCGGCCGGGCGGCTTCAACACCGAGGAACTGCGCGAGATCTGGGAATTCATGCCGGCCCTGTCCCTGCGCATGGAGGTGCTGGAGCGCCGCGACCTGACCCGGCAGCTGCTGACCACCTATCTCGGCCGCAACACCGGCGAGCGCATCCTGGCCGGGGAGATCGTGCGCGGCGTCGCCGAGGGCATCCGCGCCGCGGTCTGGTACACCGACATCCGCGATTTCACCGCCCTGTCCGACCGGCTCAGCCGGAACGAGATCATCGACATGCTCGACGATTATTTCGAGCGGGCGGTCCAGGCGGTGGAGGAGCGCGGCGGCGAGGTGCTGAAGTTCCTGGGCGACGGCATGCTGGCGATCTTCCCGGCCGACCCGTCCAAGGGCGAGGCGGAAGGCGACATGGCGGCCTGCCGCCTGGCGCTGACGGCCGCGCGGGATACGGTTACCCTGATGCGGACCCTCAACGACATGCGGTTTCGCCAGGACAAGCCGGCGATCAACTACGGCATCGCCCTGCATCTGGGCGAGGTCGGCTACGGCAATATCGGCGGGGCGGAGCGGCTCGACTTCACGGTGATCGGCCCGGCGGTGAACCTGGCGAACCGGATCGAGGGACTGACCCGCACCCTCGGGGTCCGGGTTCTGGCCTCGCGCGAATTCGCGCATGCGGCCGGCGAGCCGCTGACCGCGCTGGGCGGCCATCCGGTGAAGGGACTGGACCGGCCGATCGACGTCTTCACCCCGTCGGACCTTTCATGAGACCCATGCCATGAGTCCCGCCGACGAGACGCCGGCGGGGTCCGGGATGGACGACCGGGCCATCGCCCGGGCCGGGGCGACCATCGCGATCCTGTCCGTCGTCGCCAAATCCTCCGCCTTCCTGCGCGAGGCGGTGATCGCGATGATCTACGGACGCGGGCCGGAGGTGGACGCCTTCTTCGTCGCCCTCGCCCTGCCGGTCTTCCTTGTGCAGATCGTCGCCGGATCGTTCCAGATCGCCGCGATCCCGGCGCTGCTCGCCGCAAGGCGCGGCGGCGACCGACGGCGGGCGGCCGCGCTCGCCACCACCGGCGGCGGAACCGTCGCCGCGGTGATCGCCGCCAGCGCCGTTCTCTGCGCCGCCTTCGCCCCGCTCTACCTGCCCGCCGTGGCCCCCGACTATTCGCCGCACACGGTCGCGCTCGCCGCCGACATGCTGTGGATCATGACGCTGTTCGCGATCACCGGCGGGCTGGCCTATGCCGGCGGAGCGATCCTCACCGCCGAGCGGCGCTTCGCCCTGCCGGCGATCGCCCCGGTGCTGACCCCGCTCGCCATGGCGCTGCTGCTGATCGCCTTCCGCGACAGCCTGGGCGTGTCGGCCCTGGCCTGGGGGGCGGTGGTCGGGACGGTGGCCGAGGCGGTGATCGTGCTGACCGCGGCGCGTCGGCTGGGATACCGGCCGTCCTTCGCCGCCAGCCGGGCCGATCTCGCCGACCTGCTGCGGCGCTGGGGACCGCTGTTCCTGGCGACCCTGCTGCTCTCGGGCGCCGGGCTGATCGACCAGCTCATGGCCGCGTCGCTCGGCGAGGGCGCGGCCTCGGCCCTGGGTTACGGCGCCAAGCTGGTGCTGGCGGGCCTGCACGTGGTGACGACGGCGCTCGGCATCTCGGTCCTGCCGGCCTATGCGGAGAACGCCCTGGAGGACCCGGCGCGGCTGGTCTCCAGACTTAAACGGCATCTGGTCGCGGTGATCCTGCTGGCCCTTCCGGGGGTCGGGATCGCCTGGCTGCTGTCGGAGCCGGTGATCGCCCTGCTGTACCAGCGCGGCGCCTTCACCGCCGAGGACACGCGGCTGGTCGCCCATGTGCTGAGCGCCTATGCCACCCAGCTCCCGGCCTTCGCGGCGGTGGTGATCCTGGTGCGCGCGGCCGCCGTGCTCAATCTCGGCGGGGTCATTCCGGTCGCCGCGGCGTTCAACATCGTGCTGACCATCGCGTTGAACGCGTTGTTCATGCGGTATTGGGGGGTGATCGGGATCGCGCTGGCGACCGCCCCCGCCTTCGCGATGACGGGAGCGGTGCTGTATCTCGGGATCCTGCGCGACCATCGGCGCAGGATCGCGGCCGGCAAGACGTAGGGCCGTGTGAGTTACGGTCGCAGGAAACCGACCGTGTCGTAGACCTCGTCGACGATCGGCTTGGCCAGGGTGCGCGCGCGGTCGCCGCCCTTGGCCAGCACGCCGTCGATATAGGCGGGGTCGGCCATCAGCCTCTGCAGCTCGGCGCCGATCGGGCCGAGCACGTCCACCGCCAGTTCCGACAGGGCCGGCTTGAACTTGCCGAAGCCCTGGCCGCCGTATTCGGCCAGCACCTGGTCCACCGAGCTGTCGGCCAGCGCGGCATAGATCGTCACCAGGTTGCGCGCCTCGGCCCGCTCGGCCAGGCCCGCCGCCTCGCTCGGCAGCGGCTCCGGGTCGGTCTTCGCCTTCTTGATCTTGTTGGCGATGGTGTCGGCGTCGTCGGTCATGTTGATGCGCGACATGTCGGAGGCGTCCGACTTGCTCATCTTCTTCGTGCCGTCGCGCAGGCTCATGACCCGGGTCGCGGCGCCCAGGATCTGCGGCTCCGGCAGCGGGAAGAACTCGACCCCGAACATGGAGTTGTAGGCCTGGGCGATGTCGCGGGCGAGCTCCAGGTGCTGCTTCTGGTCGTCGCCGACCGGCACATGGGTGCCCTTATAGGCCAGGATGTCGGCGGCCATCAGCACCGGATACCACCACAGGCCGGTGGTCGCGTTGTCACGGTCCTTGCCCGCCTTGTCCTTGAATTGGGTCATGCGGTTCAGCCAGCCGACCCGCGCCACGCAGCCGAGCACCCAGGCGAGCCGCACATGCTCGGCCACCTGGGACTGGTTGAACAGGATGCTGTCCGTCGGGTCGATGCCGGCGGCGATCAGGCTGGCGGCCACCTCGCGGGTCGCCTGCTTCAGCTCGGCCGGGTCCTGCGGGATGGTGATCGCGTGCTGGTCGACCACGCAGAAGATGCACTCGTAGGATTTCTCGCCCTGGAGCGCCACCCAGTTCCGGATCGCCCCGAGATAGTTGCCCAGGGTCAGGTTACCGGTCGGCTGAATGCCGGAGAAGATGCGTCTCATGGATCGGGGACTCGCCATCGGCTAGGGTGCATCGGTGAAGTCGGTCTCCGGGCGTCCGGAGACGTCCGTGGCCGGTTTATCCCCGGCCCACGCCCGCAAATCAAGCATCCGAGGTGTCCTGCGGTGCCGAGAACGCTCAGCCCGCCCGGCGCATGGCGGCGAAGTCGCGGGGATGGGCGGCCTTCAGCAGCAGGCAGGCGGCGGCATAGACCGCGAGACCCGCGAGGACGAGTCCGGCCAGGGCCCCGACCCGTGCGGCCGTGGCGCCGGCGAGCCAGGGCGCCAGCCAGTCCGCCAGGAACCAGAGGGCCGCGGCCATGAGCGCCGCCGACAGGACGATCTTCGGCGCCCGGCCAAGCAGCCGCGCATCCAGGGCCAGATGCCCGCGCCGGTACAGCAGGGTGGCGAGCAGGGTGGCGTTCAGCCAGGACGAGATCACCGTCGAGAGCGCGATGCCGACCTGCTCGAACATCGGCAGCAGCACCGCGTTGCAGGCGAGGTTCGCGACCACCGCGACGGCGGCGACCTTGACCGGGGTGGCGGTGTCCTGGCGGGCGAAGAAACCGGGCTGGAACACCTTGATCAGCACGAAGGCGGGCAGGCCGGCGGCATAGGCCGCCAGGGTCAGCGCCGTCTCGACCCCGTCCGAAGCGGAGAACGCCCCGCGCTGGAACAGCACGGTGATCAGCGGATCGGCGATCACGGCAATGGCGAAGGCGGCCGGCACGGTCAGCAGCAGGCCGATCTCCAGCGCCCGGTTCTGGGTCCAGATCGCGGCCCCGGTCTCGCCGGCGCGGACCTGGCGCGACAGCATGGGCAGCAGGGCGGTGCCGATCGCCACGCCGACCACGCCCAGGGGAAGCTGCACCACCCGGTCGGCGTAATACAGGTAGGACACCGAGCCCGCCGGCAGCAGCGAGGCCAGCAGGATGCCGATGAAGGCGTTGACCTGCACCACGCCGGCGCCCAGGGCGGCCGGGGCGATCAGCACCAGCAGCCGCTTCACCTCGGGCGTCAGGCGCGGCCGCACCAGCGGCGGCAGCGCGCCCTCGCGGCGGCAGGCCACGGCGACGAACAGGGCCTGGGCGGCCCCGGCCACCAGCACGCCCCAGGCGAGCACGTGGCCCGGCGTCTCCAGCAGGCCGGCGGCGAGGGTCAGGGCGGCGATCAGGATCAGGTTCAGCAGGATCGGTGCGGCGGCCATCGCCCAGAACCGGCCCAGGCTGTTCAGCATCCCGCCCCACAGCGCCACCAGCGAGATCAGCGGCAGGTAGGGGAAGGTGATCCGGGTCAGCTCCACCGCCAGGTCGTAGCGCGGGTCGTCGCCACCGAAGCCGGGGGCGAGCAGCAGGATCACGCCGGGCATGGCGATCTCGGCCACCGCCAGGAGGATCAGCAGGACCAGCAGCAGCACCGACTGGACCTGGCCGGCGAAGGCGACGGCGGCCTGCTGGCTCCGGGTCTCGACCATGCCGGCGAACATCGGCACGAAGGCGACGGTCAGCGCCCCCTCGCCGGTGAGCCGGCGGAAGAAGTTGGGGATCTGGAAGGCGACGAAGAAGGCGTCGGCGATCGGTCCGGCCCCGACCACGGCGGCGATCAGCATGTCGCGCACGAACCCAGTCACCCGGCTGATCATGGTGTAGCCGCCGACGGTGGCGATGGCGCGGGCGAGGTTCATGGCGGATGGATGTACGTGATTCTCGGCGGCGCGCCTATGGCCGGTCTGCGGCCCCCTTCGACACGCCCCTGCGGGACTGCTCAGGATGAAGTCAAAAAAGCTGTGTGATTCACATCAACATAAAGGACCTCACCCTGAGCAGGAGCGCAGCGACGTGTCGAAGGGCGGCTCCCAGCCGTTGCTACTTCGCCTTCTCCTCCGCCTTGACCCCGAGCGATTCCAGCAGGGCGCCGCGGATTTCGTCGAGTTTGCGCGCGCTGTCGATCTTCAGGCCGAAGACGTCCTTCACGTAGAACACGTCGACGAACCGCTCCCCGTAGGTCGAGACCGTGGCGGAGTGGATCTGCACGCCGACCCGGGCCAGGGCGCGGGTCATGCGGTGCAGCACGCCCGGCTCGTCATGGGCGTTCACCTCGATCACCGTGTGGGTGACGCTGGCCTTCTGGTCGATCAGGACGCGCGGCGGCACCTTCATCGCCCGGGTGCGGCGGGCCCCCAGCGTGCCCTTCTTGTCGAGCTGCTCCTCCAGCCGCAGGCTGCCGTCCAGCGTCCGCTCGATCGCCGAGGCCAGACGGGCCAGACGGTCGGAACGGTCGAACATCTGCCGCTTGTCGTCCTGGATCATGAAGGTGTCGATCGCCATGCCGTCGGCCAGGGTGACGATGCGGGCGTCGACGATGTTCGCCCCGACCGAGGACATCGCCCCGGCGATCCGGGAGAACAGGCCGGGATGGTCGGCGGCATAGACCGTGACCTCGGTCACCTCGCGGTCCGGGTCCAGACGATGCTCGACCACCAGCCGCGCGTCCGAGGCCTGGGCACGGCGCACCAGCCAGGCATGCCGCACCAGCGTTTCGGTATCGAAACCAAGCCAGTACGGGTCGTAGCCCAGGGCCAGATGGGACTCGACCTCCGCCTCGGTCCAGCCGACGAGCTGTTCGGCCACCAGCTTCTTGGCGGCCGCCACCCGCGCGCCGGTCTTGGTCGGCGAGGTGCCGCCGGTCAGCATCTCGTCGGTCGCGTAGTACAGGTCGCGCAGCAACTGGGCCTTCCAGCCGTTCCAGACATGCGGGCCGACGCCGCGGATATCGGCCACGGTCATCACCAGCAGCAGGCGCAGCCGCTCCGGCGACTGCACGATGCGGGCGAAGTCCTCCACCGTCTTCGGGTCGTGGATGTCGCGCTTGAAGGCGGTGTCCGACATCAGCAGGTGCCAGCGCACCAGCCAGGCGACCGTGTCGGTCTCCTCCTCGGTCAGCCCGAGCCGCGGACAGACGCGCCGCGCCACCCGCTCGCCCAGGATCGAGTGGTTGCCGCCGCGGCCCTTGGCGATGTCGTGCAGGAACAGCGCCACGTAGAGCGCCCGGCGCGACAGGATCTTGTGCACCACGTCGGTGGCGATCGGCGCCACCTCCTTCAGTTCGCCCTGCTGGATCGCGTGCAGCACCCCGAGGCAGACCAGCGTGTGCTCGTCCACCGTGTAGGTGTGGTACATGTCGAACTGCATCTGCGCGACCACGCGGCCGAAATCCGGCACGAACTTGCCGAGCACCCGGGCCTCGCTCATGCGCCGCAGGATGCGCTCCGGTCCCTTCGGGCTGCTCAGGATCTCCACGAACAGCCGGTTCGCCTCCGGATCGCGCCGCAGGTCGGCGTTGATCAGATGCTGGTTCTGGGTGATCACCCGCAGGGCGTGCGGGTGGATCATCAGGTCGCGGAAGTGGCTGTCGTGGAACAGCCGGATCAGGTTGACCGGATCGCGCTCGAAGGCGTTGTCGTCGATCACGGTGATGCGGTCGCCCTCGACCCGGAAGTCGCCGAAACGCTGCTCGCTGAACATCTTGGGCAGCCGGAACCGGCGGCGGCGTCGCTTGTACTCCGCCTCGATCGCCGCGCAGAAGATGCGGGTGAGGTCGCCCACGTCCTTTGCGGTCAGATAATAGTGCTTCATGAAGCGCTCGACCGCGATCGCCCCGGCCCGGTCGGTATAACCGAGCCGCTCGGCGATCACCGGCTGCACGTCGAAGGTCAGCCGCTCCTCCGGCCGGCCGGTCAGGTAATGCAGGTGGCAGCGGATGGTCCACAGCCGCTTCTGCGCCTGCGCGAAGCGCCGCGCCTCGGCCAGATCCAGCACTCCGCGCGGCACCAGCTCGGCCACGTCGTCGATCCGGTAGACGTATTTCGAGATCCAGAACAGGGTGTGCAGGTCGCGCAAGCCCCCCTTGCCGTCCTTGATATTCGGTTCGACAACGTAACGGCTGTCGCCCATGCGCCGGTGCCGGTTGTCGGATTCCTGGAGCTTCTGCTCGACGAACTCCAGCGGCGAGCCGGTGGCGATATCGGCCAGAAACTTCTCGCGCATCTCCTCGTAGAGCGCGTCGTCGCCCCACAGAAAGCGGGATTCCAGCATCGCCGTGCGGATCGTGATGTCGGCATGGGACTGGCGGATGCATTCGGCCACCGACCGGGTGGAGTGGCCGACCTTCAGCCCGAGATCCCAGAGCAGGTAGAGCATGTACTCCACGATCTGCTCGCAGCGCGCGGTCTGCTTGTAGGGCAGCAGGAACAGCAGGTCGATGTCGGACTGCGGCGCCAGCTCGCCCCGTCCGTAGCCGCCGACCGCGGTGACGGCGATGCGCTCCGAGGTGGTCGGGTTGGTGGCCGGGAACTCGTGCTCGGCGGCATGGTCGGCGATGACGCCGATGATCCGGTCCATCAGCCAGGCCCGGCCGCGCACGCAGGCCGCACCGTCATTGGTCGCCTCGAGCCGGCGGCGGATCTCGCCGGTGGCGTCGGCCAGCGCCGCTTTCAGCAGATCCAGGATGGCGCCGCGCCGGAAGGTGGCGTCCTTCAGGTCGGCGGCCGTCTCCTCGATTTCGGCGGCCAGGGCCGGAACGTCGCAGATCGCCTTGCGGTTGGGGACCCGTTTGCCCAGCACGGCGAGCTCGACCTGCGGCGAGCTGCGCTCGCGGGCTGCGTCGGTACGGGTCTCGGCCTCGGCAATAGCGGCCACGAAAGCCTCCTTTTCAGTCGCGCCGACTATACGCGCCCCTTGTCCGGCCGTCACGGATGCCTGAGGCTCCCGACCTGAACCAGGCACGGGAGCGACGCATGAACGGGACGACGGGCGGACAGACGGATGCGGTGGCGGATGTCGTGATCGTCGGCGGCGGGGCCGTCGGGTCCGCCACAGCCTATTTTCTGGCCGCGTCGCCGGGTTTCAAGGGGCGCGTCGTCGTGGTCGAGCGCGACCCGACCTATGCGCGGGCGTCCACACCGCTGTCCGTGGGCGGCATCCGCCAGCAGTTCTCCATCCGCGAGAATGTCGAGATCGGCCTGTATGCCCGCGCCTTCATCGCCGACGCGCCCGCTCTGCTGGAGGTCGACGGCGAGCGGCCGGACCTGACCTTCGTGGAGAACGGCTATCTGTTCCTCGCCCCGCCGGAAGGCCGCGCCGTCCTGGCGGAGAACCACGCGGTGCAGACCGCCGCCGGGGCGGCGATCTCCTGGCTGGAGACCGACGAGTTGGCCGGGCGCTTTCCCTACCTGAACACCGAGGGCGTGGCCGCCGCCACCTTCGGCGAGCGCGGCGAGGGCTGGATCGACCCGAACACCCTGCTGCAGGCGCTGAAGCGCAAGGCCCGCTCCCTCGGCGTCACCTATGTGACCGGCGAGGTCACCGGGATCGACCGCGGGGCCGGCGGGATCGAGCGGGTGGCGCTGGCGGACGGATCAGCCATCGCCTGCGGCACCCTGGTGGTGGCCGCGGGCGCCAATTCCGGCAAGGTCGCCGGCCTGGTGGGCATCGACCTGCCGGTCGGTCCGCGCATCCGCACGGTCTATCAGATCGCCTGCCGGGAGCCGCTGGACGGACCGCCCCTGCCGCTGACCATCGGCACCACCGGCGTCTTCGTGCGGCCGGAGGGCGCGGGCTATGTCTGCGGCATCTCCCCGCCGGAGGAGGACGACCCGGAATGCTGGGACATCCAGGTCGACTGGCGCTGGTGGGAGGAGGTGGTCTGGCCGGCCCTGGCCGAGCGCATCCCGGCCTTCGAGGCGGTGAAGCTGACCGGCGCCTGGGCGGGACCCTACGACTACAACGCGCTCGACCAGAACGCGGTGATCGGCCGCCACCCGGAGATCGGCAACCTGATCTTCGCCACCGGTTTCTCCGGCCACGGGCTGCAGCAGTCGCCGGCGGCCGGGCGGGCGGTGAGCGAGCTGATCACCGCCGGCGGGTTCCGGAGCATCGACCTCACCCGCTTCGGGATCGAGCGGATCCTGGAGGGACGGCCGCTCAAGGAACGCAACGTGGTGTGACCGCCGCTTTCGGTGCGGGTTGTGACAGGTTGTGACACCGTTCGCAGAGCGGATTGATTTTTGCCGGAGGCCGGGCCCACCTTTGCGGCGTGGGCAGAGACGGGACCGACTCACCGTGCCTCGCCGAAGCCCCGGGCCTGCGTCCGGCCATCATCATCCCTCCCGCGGGCGTCCCCCGTTCGCGGTCTTGATCGGCCGGCGCCGGCCCGGGGCCTTACATCGGACCCGAGCCGGGATGCTCAGCCCTTGGGCTTCTCGCTGTTGATGATCCAGCGGATGCCGAACCGGTCGACCAGCATGGCGAACCGGCTGGCCCAGAACGTCTCCTGCAGTTCCATCACGACCGTGCCGCCCTGGCTGAAGGCACCGTAGATCCGCGCCGCCTCGGCGTCGCTGTCCACATGCAGCGCCACCGAGATGCCCTTCGGCGCCTCGTACATCGGCGGCGGCGCGTCGGAGCCCATCAGCACCAGCCCCGGAGCGGTGAACATGCTGTGCATGACCTTGTCGCGCCAGTCGTCGGTCACCCAGTCGCAGTCCGGCGCCTCGCCGAAGCGCAGCACGTCGCTGATCGTGCCCCCGAGAACCTCCGCGTAGAACGCAAAGGCCTCGGCACAGTCGCCGGCGAAGGTGAGATAGGGGTTCGACTTCATCGGAATACCTCGGGTGGGGGTCAGGAGAGCGACAGCAGATCGGCCCGCAGGCCGTCCAGGTTTCGGGACGCGACGAGGGCATCGACCTCGTCATGGGTCCGACGCCAGACCGGCACGGCGGCGGCCAGGGCATCCCGCCCGGCATCGGTGATCGCGATCCGCCGGCCGCGCCGGTCGTCGGGATCGACCAGCACCCGGACCAGGCCGCGCCGCTCCAGCGGCTTGAAGGCGGCGGTCAGGGTGGTGCGGTCCATCGCCAGGAGCGGCACCAGATCGCCGATCCGCGGCGGATGCGGCCGGTTCAGCGACATCAGCAGGGAAAACTGCCCGTTGGTCAGGCCGAACGGCCGCAGCACCTCGTCGAAGCGCCGGGCCACCGCCCGGGCGGCGCGCTGCAGATGCAGGCACAGGCAGCGGTCGCGCACTTCGAGCGTCACCGCGATGGGAAGGTCGTCTCGCATGGTCATGAGTCAATTATGTTGACATCAACTTATTAGTCAACCAGCATCCGATCCCGTCACACCAGACGGGAGGGTCCGATGGAGCCCAGAATCGTTTCGCAAGACGAATGGTTGCGGGCGCGCCGCGCCCTGCTGGCCCGCGAACGGGAGGCGACCCACCTGCGCGACGCGGTGAGTGCGGAGCGCCGCGCCCTGCCCTGGGTCCGGGTGGAAAAGGCCTATGTCTTCGACACACCCCAGGGCACCGCGACCCTGGCGGATCTGTTCGACGGCCGCAGCCAGCTCGTGGTCCAGCACTTCATGCTGCCGCCGGGCGGGCCGATCTGCGACGGCTGTGCCGGCGCCGCGGACATGGTCGATGCCGCCCGTCGGCATTTCGAGCAGGCCGACCTGTCCTACGCGGCGGTGTCCCGCGCGCCGGTCGCCGAGATCGAAGCCGCCCGCAGGCGCCTGGGCTGGCACTTCCGCTGGGTCTCGTGCGGCGGCAACAGCTTCAACCACGACTACGGCACCGCCTTCACGCCGGAGCAGATCGCCGCGGGCACCGTCTCCTACAACTACGGCACCACCCCGTACGCCCATACCGACCTGCCCGGGTTCAGCGTCTTCGCCCGCGACGACGGCGGATCGGTGTTCCACACCTATTCCACCTATTCCCGCGGCACCGAGCTGGTCTTCACCCCGTTCGCCTTCCTCGACATGGCGCCCAAGGGCCGCAACGAGACCGAGGGCACCATGAGCTGGCTGCGACTGCATGACGAGTACGACGCACCCGCCGCCGCGGCCTGCTGCCACGGCAGCCCAGCCGCCGACCGACCGCAGACATCCCGATCCTGAGGAGAACCGCCGTGAGCTACATCGATGGGTTCGTCATTCCCGTGCCAACCGCCAAGAAGGAGGCCTTCCGCAAGATGGCGGCCGACGTGGCGCCGGTCTTTCTGAAGCACGGGGCGCTGCATGTCATGGAATGCTGGGGCGACGACGTCCCAGACGGCAAGGTGACCTCGTTCCCCATGGCGGTGAAGATCGCCGAGGACGAGACCGTCGTCTTCTCCTGGATCGTCTGGCCGTCCAAGGAGGTGCGGGACACCGGCATGGCGAAGGTCATGGAGGACCCGTCCATGGGCGGGCCGGAGAACGCGCCGTTCGACGGCAAGCGGATGATCTTCGGCGGCTTCGTGCCGATCGTCGACGCCCGGGCGGACTGAGCGGGATTCAGCGCCTTACAAGTTTCCGGCGGCGGGCCTAAACTTCTCCTCAACCAAAAAACGACTCCCGGGAGGAGACCATGGCCGCGCCGCTGCCCTTCGCGCCGAAGGGCGTGATCCCCGCCTGCCTGCTGCCCTTCACCGCCGATCTGGAGATCGACGAGGGCGGATACCGGCGTCACCTGAACGACGTGGCCTCGGTGGAGGGGATCAGCGCGATCACCGTCAACGCCCATGCCAGCGAGGTCGCCACCTGCACCATTCCGGAACAGGAACGGGTGATGGCGATCACCATGGAGGAAGTCGGCGGCAAGCTGCCGGTGGTCCACGGCGTCTACAGCGACGGCTCGCACCTGGCCGCGTCCATCGCCCGGCGGGCCGAGCGCGACGGGGCCAGCGCCCTGCTGGTCTTCCCGTCGAACACGCTGCTCTCGGGCGGGGCGATGCGCCCGGAAATGGCGCTCGCCCATTTCGCCACGATCCGCGCGGCGACCGACCTGCCGCTGATCCTGTTCCAGTATCCCGCGGCCACGCTCGGCTATCCGGTGGAGACCCTGGTGCGGATCTGCCGGGAGATCGACACCGTCGTCGCCATCAAGGACTGGTGCAACGACGCCAAGCAGCACGAACGCCAGATCCGCGAGCTGCACGCCCTGCCGCGGCGGGTGAGCGTGCTGACCACCCATTCCTCCTGGCTGCTGTCGTCCCTGGTGCTCGGCTGCGACGGGCTGCTGTCGGGCGCCGGCAGCGTGATCGCCGCCCTGCAGGTCGCCCTGTTCCGCGCGGTCCAGGCAGGCGATCTGGAGGAGGCGCGGCGGCTGGCCGACCGCATCTATCCCACCACCGGCGCGTTCTACGACCCGCCCTTCCTCGACATGCACAACCGGATGAAGGAGGCGCTGGTCCATCTGGGGCGGATGGACGCGGCACACGTCCGGCCGCCCCTGGTCAAGCTGAGCGACACCGAGATCGATAAGATCGCGGCCGCCATGGACGCCGCCGGGCTGACGGGCGAGACGGTCTATTCGAAGGTGGCGTGAGTAGGTTCACATCGAAGTTCATAAAGATTTTTCTACATGCCTTTATTTGTATCACTCGAAGGGATCGAAAATGTCCAATTCATATAAGCCCGATGATGAACAATTTGAAAAATGGATAAAAGAGAATTACGTACATTATAGTAAACTGACTCAGTCTGTTATAACAATTCTCAATTCTCTTGTTGATAACAATAAGATCAATATTCTATCCATAGACGGTCGCACTAAATTAATTGATTCATGTATCGAGAAAAATAAAAGAAAGGAGTACGATAATGCGATAGAACAAATGACCGATATTTCTGGTATTAGAATTATAGTGTTCTTTGAAAGTGATATTAAAATGGTTTCTGAGATAATAGAAGAATCATTTGATATTGATAAAGATAATAGCCTAAATCAAGATGATTTGCTAGAGACAAATCAAATGGGTTACCGCTCAGTTCACTACGTATGTAAGCTTGGAAAGCGCAGACAAAAAATACCTGAATATAAATATATTGAATCACTAAAATTTGAAATACAGGTACGCACAATTTTGCAACATGCCTGGGCCGAATTGGCGCATGATAGAAACTATAAATTTTCAGGCGTGCTACCAAAGCAAATGGCGCGCGATTTAAACCTTCTTTCTGCACTATTAGAGAATGCAGATAAAGGATTCGACATTCTTTCAAGACAAATAGATTCATACCTGAAATCCACAAGCGAGTCTTCTGATCAGGATAAGGCCGAAATTAAGCTTAATACCCTCACTGTGAGGCAGTTTGTTACAAAATGGGCTCGCGAAAACAATCTCGGAAACATAATAAACCATACTTCTGGCGAAATGGATGAGCAAATTTTACAGGAAATGCAAGAATTTGGGCTAAAAAACCTAAAAGAGCTCAATGATATAGCCAAACCGGAGAAAACCGCAGGCACACCAAAGACTATATACCAAATTATTCGGCGCTGGATGCTTGCTGATAATCCAGAAAAACTACTTCGTTGTAAGAATATAAAATTTCAAATCCCTGAGAATACCTTAAATGAATTCTCTGATATTTTATCAGAAGATCAGATCGACTTAATTAGAAAATCTAAGTTTTTTATTCCAAAAAATAGGTAAAACCAATATTATTTTTTCGGATTGGACTGTCTCAATTCTCGAGTTGGGTAACACGCCAGCTATTAAATGATCGTACACTAAGCCAACCTCACGCCGGCACCACATCCGCTGCATACTGCGCCAGGAACTCCGCGCTCGGCGGGATTGGGGTGATGACGTCGATCATCACGCCGGCCGGATCCCGGGTGATGAAATGGCGCTGGCCGAAGGGCTCGTCGCGCAGAGGCAGCAGGATCGGCAGCCCGGCCGCCTCGGCCCGGGCGAATTCGGCATCGACGTCCTCGACCTCGAAATTGATCAGGAGGCCGCACACCCGGCCGCGCCCGGTCGCCGGAATGGTCTCATGATCGCCGGCCAGGATCGCAATGTTGACCGCCGGATCCTCCGCCGACTGCAGGTGGACGTACCAGTCGCTCTCGAATTTCGGCGCGAAGCGGAAGTGGTCGCTGTAGAACCGCGCGGTCTCGGCGACGCGATCGGTCAGCAGAACCGGATAGAACTGGCTGCACTTCATGGCTTTCGCGCCTCCGCATAAAAACATACAATGTGTATGCAAGAGGCATCATTAACATACAGGCTGTACGCATGCAACAGGCCCAGCGCCGAACCAACGAGGCGCGCAGCGCCGCCACCAGGGCGGCCCTGATCGCCGCCGCCCGCGCGCTGTTCGTCGAGAAGGGGTATGGCGAGACCGGAACGCCGGAGATCGTGGCCGCCGCCAAGGTCACCCGCGGCGCGCTCTATCACCACTTCGCCGACAAGGCCGATCTGTTCCGCGCCGTGGTCACCGCCGAGGCCGAAGCCGTCGCCGAGGCGATCGACCGGGCGACCACCACCGTCGTCCCGGCCCGCAAGGCGCTCATCGAGGGGGCCGGCGTCTATTTCGCGGCGATGAACACGCCCGGCCGCGCCCGTCTGCTGCTGCTGGACGGTCCCGCCGTGCTCGGTCCCCAGGCGATGGCCGAACTGGACCGAAGCACGGGTGGCGCCACTCTGCGCGAAGGGCTGTCGGAAGCGATGCGGCGGGTCGATCCGGCCGAACTGGACGCCCTGGCCGACTGCCTGTCGGCGGCCTTCGACCGGGCCGCCCTGGCCATCGCCGGCGGCGCCGACCCGGCCGCCTACTGCACCGCGATCACCCGCCTGATCGACGCCACCCTCAGAACGAGCCGGCCTTAGCCTTCAGCGCATACAGCGCGTCGAGCGCCTCGCGGGGCGTCATCTCGTCGGGGTTCAGGCCCTTCAGCGCCTCGTCCACCGGGCTCGGGCCGGACGGTTCGGCGGACGATGCCTTCGGTTTGGCGAGCGCGCTGAACAGCGGCAGGTCGTCGATCAGGGTGGTCGCGGCCTTGCCCTGCTCGCCCTTCTCCAGCCGGTCCAGCACCTCCTCCGCCCGGCCGATCACCGCGCCGGGCAGGCCCGCCAGCTTGGCCACGTGGATGCCGTAGGAACGGTCGGCCGCACCGGCGACCACCTCGTGCAGGAAGACGATGTCGTCCTTCCACTCCTTCACCGCCATGGTGTGGCAGGTCAGCGCCGAGAGCCGGTCGGCCAGAACGGTCAGCTCGTGGTAATGGGTGGCGAAAAGCGCACGGCAGCGGTTGCTCTCGTGCAGGTGCTCCACCGTGGCCCAGGCGATCGAGAGGCCGTCGAAGGTCGCCGTCCCCCGGCCGATCTCGTCGAGGATCACCAGGGCGCGTTCGCCGGCCTGGTTCAGGATCGCGGCGGTCTCCACCATCTCCACCATGAAGGTGGAGCGGCCGCGGGCCAGATCGTCGGCGGCGCCCACCCGGCTGAACAGCCGGTCGACCACGCCGATCCGGCAGGCGGTCGCCGGCACGAAGGAGCCGATCTGCGCCAGCACGGCGATCAGCGCGTTCTGCCGCAGGAAGGTGGACTTACCGGCCATGTTTGGGCCGGTGACCAGCCAGACCCGGTCGTCGGGCACCAGGGTGCAGCCATTGGCGACGAAGGCGCCCGGCCCGTCCGGCAGGCTCGCCTCCACCACCGGGTGGCGGCCGGCCGTCACCTCGAAGCCGAGCCCGTCATCGACCGCCGGCCGGCACCAGTCGCGGGCGGCGGCGAGGTCGGCCAGGGCCGCCGACACGTCGAGCCGGGCCAGGGCGGCCGCGGCGATGGCGATGGTGTCGGCCACCTCCAGCACCTTGCCGATCAGGTCGGCGAAGACCTCCAGTTCGACCGCCAGCGCCTTGTCGGCGGCGCTGGACAGTTCCTTCTCCAGCTCGCCCAGCTCCACGGTGGTGAAGCGGACGGCGTTGGCCATGGTCTGGCGGTGGATGAAGCCGTCGCGGCCCATCACCTTGTCGCCGTTGGTGGCCGAGACCTCGATGAAATAGCCGAGCACGTTGTTGTGCTTGACCTTGAGGGCCGACACCCCGGTCTCGCGGGCGTATTTCGCCTGCAGGGCGGCGATCATCCGCCGGCTCTCGTCGCGCAACCCGCGCAGCCGGTCCAGCTCCGGCGCATAGCCGGGCGCCACCAGCCCGCCGTCGCGGGCCAGCAGCGGCAGCTCGGCGGCCAGGGCGCGGCCCAGCAGGTCGACCAGACCGGAATGCTCGCCCAGATCCTCCAGGTCGCGGGCGATCGCGGCCGGCGGGGTGGAGAGCGGGGCGCGGGCGATGGCCGCACGGATCGGCCCGGTCTCCGCCAGGGCGTCGCGGATCGCCGCCAGGTCGCGCGGCCCGCCGCGGTCCAGCGCCAGGCGCGACAGCGCCCGGTCGATATCGGGAATGCGGGACAGGATCGCCCGCAGGTCCTGGCGCGCCCGCTCGGCATCCATGAAGAAGGACACGCCGTCCAGCCGGGCGTCGATCTCGCCCGGATCGGTCAGCGGCGCGGACAGCCGGGCGACCAGCAGCCGGGCGCCGGCGCCGGTCAGGGTGCGGTCGATGGTGGCGAGCAGGCTGCCGCGCCGCTCGCCGGCCAGGGTGCGGGTCAGCTCCAGGTTTCGCCGGGTGGCGGCGTCGATCTCCATCACCCCGCCCGGCGACCAGCGCCGGATCGCGGCAAGCCGCGGCCGCTTGCCCTTCTGGGTGAGGTCCAGGTAGTCGACGATGGCGCCGGCCGCCGCCAGCTCGGGCCGGGAGAAGGCGCCGAACGCGTCCAGCGCGGTCACGCCGTAGGAGGCCTCCAGACGACGGCGGCCGTTCTCGCTGTCGAACCGGGCGCCGGGCATGGGATGGCTGATGCCGCGCACCTCCGCCAGCCCGGCCTCCAGCGCGGGATCGCCGTACAGCTTCTCCGACAGGATCAGCTCCGACGGGGCAAGCCGGGCGAGCGCCGCCTCCATGCCGCGCGGATCGACCGGTTGGGTCTGGAAGTCGCCGGTGGAGAGATCGACCCACGCGAGACCGAAGGAGCCGCCAGCCTCGGCCAGGGCCGCCAGATAGTTCGGACGGCGGGCGTCGAGCAGCGTGTCCTCGGTCAGCGTGCCCGGCGTGACCACGCGGATCACCTCGCGCCGGACCACCGCCTTGCCGCCGCGCTTCTTCGCCTCGGCCGGATCCTCCGTCTGCTCGCAGACCGCCACCCGGAAGCCCTGGCGGATCAGCCGGGCAAGATAGCCCTCCGAGCTGTGATGCGGCACGCCGCACATCGGGATCGGGTCGCCCTGGTGCTGGCCTCGTTGCGTCAGCGTAATGTCCAACGCCCGGGCGGCGGCGACCGCATCCTCGAAGAACAGCTCGTAGAAATCGCCCATGCGGTAGAACAGAAGCGCGTCCGGATGGGCCCGCTTGACCTCGAAATACTGCTGGAACATGGGCGTCGCGCCCTCGGCACGGGCGCGGAGCAGGGCGTCGGGATCGTCGGTCTCGGCGGAGTTTAGCTCGGCGGACACGGCTGGGTCAGGCTCCGGATATCGGCGTCGGGCGAATGAAAGCGGCGACCCTATCACGCGCATCCGGTCGGCGGGAGGGCGACGGCACGACCCCGGGAAGCGTAGGATAACAAACTGTTTTTCCTGCGCCCTCTTCCCCCCATCCGCCAGCGACGTTAACTTCGATTCGGATGAAATAGGGCGGAGCCACCGCCGCAGGCGCCGATTCGGGTTCACCGAGGCCGGCAAGGGTTCAGGGAGCGAACAGAAAAATCATGGACACCGACAATCGGACCGACGCGGAAAACGAAGCGCTGCTGTTCCACTCGACCGGCCGCCCCGGCAAGATCGAGATCACGCCGACCAAGCCGCTGACCACCCAGCGCGAGCTGTCGCTGGCCTACTCGCCGGGCGTGGCCGTGCCCTGCCTGGAGATCGAGAAGGACCCGAACACCGCCTACGACTACACCTCGCGCGGCAACGTGGTGGCGGTGATCTCCAACGGCACGGCGGTGCTCGGCCTCGGCAATATCGGGGCGCTCGCCTCCAAGCCGGTGATGGAGGGCAAGGCGGTCCTGTTCAAGCGCTTCGCCGACGTGGACGGCATCGACCTGGAGGTCGACACCCAGGACGTCGACGAGTTCGTCAACTGCGTGCGCTACCTCGGCCCCAGCTTCGGCGGCATCAACCTGGAGGACATCAAGGCGCCGGAATGCTTCATCATCGAGCAGCGGCTGCGCGAGCTGCTCGACATCCCGGTGTTCCATGACGACCAGCACGGCACGGCGATCATCTCCGCCGCCGGCCTGATCAACGCCATGCACCTGACCGGCCGGGACATCAAGACCACCAAGCTGGTGGTCAACGGCGCCGGTGCGGCTTCCATTGCCGGGGTCGAGCTGCTCAAGGCCATGGGCATGCCGCACAACAACATCATCATCTGCGACACCCGCGGCGTGGTCTATCAGGGCCGCGAGCAAGGCATGAACCAGTGGAAGTCGGCCCATGCGGCGGTGACCGACGCCCGCACCCTGGCCGAGGCGCTGAACGGCGCCGACGCCTTCTTCGGCCTGTCCGCCAAGGGCGCGGTGACCAAGGACATGGTGAAGTCCATGGCCGCCAATCCGATCATCTTCGCCATGGCCAACCCGGATCCGGAGATCACCCCGGAGGACGTGGCCTCGGTGCGCAACGACGCCATCATGGCGACCGGCCGCTCGGACTATCCGAACCAGGTGAACAACGTCCTGGGCTTCCCCTACATCTTCCGCGGCGCGCTCGACGTGCGGGCTTCGGAGATCAACCAGGATATGAAGATCGCCGCCGCCAACGCGCTGGCCGAGCTGGCGCGCGAGGACGTGCCGGACGAGGTCGACGCCGCCTATTCCGGGCGCCGCCTGAAGTTCGGCCGCGACTACATCATCCCCGCGCCCTTCGATCCGCGCCTGATCGTCCACGTCTCGGCCGCCGTCGCCCAGGCGGCGATGGATACCGGCGTGGCGCGCAAGCGCATCGAGGACATGGACGCCTACCGCGCCGAGCTGAGCGCCCGTCTCGACCCGACGGCGGCCAGTCTGCAGAACATCCTCGACCGCATCCGCAAGTCCAACAAGCGCGTGGTCTTCGCCGAGGGCGAGGAGGAGAAGACGATCCGCGCCGCCCTGTCGTTCCAGGCCGGCGGCTACGGCCACGCGATCCTCATCGGCCGCGAGGACCGCATCAAGCGCAAGATCGAGGACATGGGCATCGCCGGGGCGGAGACCCTGGAGATCCAGAACGCCAAAGTTTCGGCGTTCAACGAAAAGTACATAGAGTTTCTGTATAAGCGTCTTCAGAGGAAGGGCGCGATGCATCGGGACTGC
The DNA here is from genome assembly GCA_965228445.1 of Candidatus Endolissoclinum sp. Taxonomy (GTDB): domain Bacteria; phylum Pseudomonadota; class Alphaproteobacteria; order Thalassobaculales; family Thalassobaculaceae; genus Thalassobaculum. The sequence continues at coordinate 3,289,876 of OZ245813.1, forward strand.
CAGCGTATGGTCAACCAGGACCGCAACATCTTCGCCGCCTGCATGGTGGCGATGGGCGATGCGGACGGCATGGTCACCGGCCTGACCCGCAGCTTCGGCGTGTCCGCGGACGACGTCACCCGGGTGATCGACTGCAAGCCGAACGAGCTTCTCATGGCGGTGACCATGGTGATCTCGCGCGGCCGCACGATCTTCATCGCCGACACCAATGTCCACGAGCTGCCGGAACCGCACCAGCTCGCCGACATCACCTGCCAGACGGCGGCGGTGGCCCGGGCCTTCGGGCACGAGCCGCGGGTGGCGCTGCTGTCCTTCTCGAACTTCGGCAACCCGATGCGCGAGAAGGCCCTGCGGATCCGCGAGGCGGTGGACATCCTGGACAGCCGCGAGCTCGACTTCGAATACGACGGCGAGATGTCTGCCGATGTGGCGCTCGATCCGGAGATGCGGCGGCTCTATCCGTTCTGCCGCCTGTCTGGCCCGGCGAACGTGCTGGTCATGCCGGCCCTGCACTCGGCCAACATCTCCTACAAGATCCTCCAGCGCTTTGCCGGCGGATCGGTGATCGGCCCGATGCTGATGGGCCTGGAGAAGCCGGCGCAGATCGTCCAGATGGGCGCCAGCGTGACCGACATCGTAAACGCGGCGGCGATCGCGGCGCACGAAGCGACGATCGGCTGACGGCGGGGCGGCACGGGCCGCCTCCGCCGGGCCGGATGATGCCGCAGAGGCATCGGAGGAAGCATGGCGGAGGTCCGCACGACATATGAGGAGCGCAGCCGGCCGATGGCCGCGCCGGCCTGGAGCACGGTGTGGCGCATGGCCGGGCTCCTGGCCCTGGTGCCGGGGCTGCTCTTCGTCGGCCTGGCGGCGATCGGCGAGCTCGGGGTGCCGGCCGCGGCGGCGGCGGCGGCGACCACCTATCTGGCCCTGATCCTGATCGTGCGCCGGCATCTGCGCGAGCTGCTGATCCTGCGCCAGCACCTGGACGACCGGGCCCAGGCGGCCGACCTGGACACCGCCCTGGCCGACCGTCGCGGCGCGATCTCGCTGATCGGCGACACCGGGCCGGCGGCGGAGCTGGCGCTGTCGCTGGAGCGCGCCGACCGTCAGGTCTCCGCCTGGATGAAGGCGGCTCACCGGCAGGCCGAGACCCCCAGGCGGGTGATCCAGGCGATCCCCGATCCGCTGCTGCTGGTCGACGGCCGCTCGCGGATCATCCATGCCAACCGGGCGGCCCAGCGCCAGTTCGGCCAGCATATCGAGGGCCGGGACCTGTCGGCGGTGATCCGGCATCCGGCGGTGCTGGCCGCCGTCCGCGACGCCCAGGCGGGCAAGCCGACCTCCACGGTCGAGTTCGAGATCGCCGCCCCGACCGAGCGGACCTTCACGGTGCAGGTCGAGACCCTGCCCGAGGGCACCGACCTGCCGCAGGCCGCGCTGATGCTGTTCGTCGACCTGACGGCGGTGCGGCGGTCGGAACAGATGCGGGTCGATTTCGTCGCCAATGTCAGCCACGAGCTGCGCACGCCGCTGTCCACGCTGATGGGCTTCATCGAGACGCTGCAGGGCCCGGCCCGCGACGACGACGACGCCCGCGACCGGTTCCTGGAGATCATGCGCCTGCAGTCCCACCGCATGAGCCGGCTGGTCAACGACCTGCTGTCGCTGTCGCGGATCGAGACCAACGAGCACAGCGCGCCGACCCGGAAAATCGAGCTGAAGCCGATCCTGGAAGGCGTGAAGGCGACCCTGGACCTGGAGGCGAGGCGCAAGGACATGCGGGTCGCACTCGACATCGCCGACGGCCTGCCGCCCGTATTCGGCGAATCCGACGAGCTGACCCAGGTGCTGCAGAACCTGATGGACAACGCCATCAAATACGGGCGCAGCGGCACCGTCGTCGAGGTCGCCGCCAGGCCGGCCGACAAGGTTCCGGCCGCCTATCCGGGCAAGCGCGACGGCGCCCTGGCGGTCAGCGTCCGCGACCGCGGCGAGGGCATCGACGCCGGCCATATCCCGCGGCTGACCGAACGGTTCTATCGGGTTGATACGGCGCGCTCGCGCGAGCTCGGCGGGACCGGCCTCGGGCTCGCCATCGTCAAGCACATCGTCGGCCGCCACCGCGGCGCCCTGACCATCGAGTCCGTGCGCGGCGAGGGTACGACGGTCACCGTCTTCCTGCCGCAGGCGCCGGCCGCCGGCGACGGCACCGGAACGCAGGACGACGCCGGAAAACCCGCGGCCTCGGCGGCTCCGGAGGGCGGACGGGCGATTACCGCTGCGTGAATCTTACGTGACAGATTAATTGCAGCGGCCTCTGTAATCAAAGTTTCACAGACCTGTCTTAAAAGGTTTCCATCCGACCGTTACTTGTCGGCACCGCCAACGCGGGGGAAGACGGCGCGGCCGGTTCGCGCTCATCCATTCCTGTCGTCGATGGCGGATTGCAACCTCCCAAGCGAAAGACTGGAGGACTCTCATGACTTTTACGTTCGGCAAGGCGGTCGCCATCGCCGCGCTCGGCGTCGTCGCCATGACGGCCCAGGCCGAGGCCCGTGATCAGATTCGCATCGTCGGCTCGTCGACCGTGTTCCCGTTCGCCACTGTGGTCGCGGAGAACTTCGGCAAGACGACCGGCTTCAAGACCCCGGTCATCGAGTCGACCGGCTCCGGCGGCGGCCTCAAGCTGTTCTGCCAGGGTGTCGGCACCGAGCATCCGGACTTCACCAACGCCTCGCGCCGGATCAAGAAGTCCGAGGTCGAGCTCTGCGCCTCCAACGGCGTGACCGACATCACCGAGATCAAGATCGGCTTCGACGGCATCGTCCTGGCCAACTCCAAGGCCTCCGAGACCTACAAGCTGAGCCGCAAGGACATCTTCCTGGCCCTGGCCAAGGAAGTCCCGGTCGACGGCAAGCTGGTCGCCAACCCGTACACCAAGTGGTCCGAAGTCAACCCGGACCTGCCGGACACCGAGATCGAGGTGCTGGGCCCGCCGCCGACCTCCGGCACGCGCGACGCCTTCGTCGAGCTGGTCATGGAGACCGGTGCGGAGGAGATCCCGTTCCTGAAGGACCTGTCCAAGTCCGACGGCTCCAAGTTCAAGCAGGTCTTCGGCTCCATGCGTGAGGACGGCAAGTTCATCGAGGCCGGCGAGAACGACAACCTGATCGTTCAGAAGCTGGAAGCCAACCCGGCCGCCCTGGGCATCTTCGGCTTCTCCTTCCTCGACCAGAACGCCGACAAGGTCCATGGCTCGATCATCGAGGGCAACGCCCCGACCTTCGACGCCATCGCCGACGGCTCCTACCCGGTCTCCCGCTCGCTGTTCTTCTACATGAAGAACGCCCATGTCGGCGTGATCCCGGGCATGAAGGAGTACGTGTCCGAGTTCACCAGCGAGAAGGCTGCCGGTCAGGAAGGCTATCTGACCGACAAGGGCCTGATCCCGCTGCCGGAGGCGGACCTTGAAAAGTACCGCACCGCGGGCGAGAACCTGACCAATCTGAGCCTCTGATCAGAGCGTTCATCCAGCGGCCGACCTCCGGGTCGGCCGCTTCCTTCTGACCGGGCCTTCCGCCCGCCCTCCTGCCCAGATCTCTCGGGCGCACCGGAATTCGACCGCCGCGCCAATATTTCCGAAACACCTTTTCGTTAGACCCTTTATCCAACGCCGGCACCGCGCCGGACCGAGACGCTCTCAGGGAGCCGGGATCAATGCAGACTTTCATCGTGGTTCTCGCGCTGCTCGGCTTCGCCGCCGTCGGCTACACCATGGGGCGCGCGCGGTCGGTGATGACCGCCGGCGGGATGCCGAAGGACCTTCACTCCCTGCCCAGCTACTACGGCTCCTACACCGCGCTCTGGATCGGTCTGCCCTCGCTCATCCTGCTGGCGGTCTGGCTGATCGTGCAGCCCTACATCATCGACGGCGTCGTCATGGGCGGGCTGCCCGCCGCCATGACCGAGGGCCTGTCCTCCTCCGAATACGGCCTCCTGCTGAACGACATCCGCAACACCGCGACCGGCAACATCTCGGCCCGCGCCGACGAGCCGGCGATCATCGAGGCCGCGGCCCAGCTGAAGAGCCTGAGCCAGACCAGCTTCATCCTGATGGTCATCGCCGTGTTCGGCGTCGGCGCCGGCGGCCTGGCCCTGGCCCGCAACCGCATCAGCCCGACCCTGCGGGCGCGGAACACCGTGGAGAAGGTGATCAACGTCATCCTGATCATCAGCTCCCTGATCGCCATCCTGACCACCGTCGGGATCGTGCTGTCGCTGCTGTTCGAGAGCTTCATCTTCTTCACCAAGGTGCCGTTCTACGAGTTCCTGTTCGGCCTGAACTGGAGCCCGCAGACCGCGCTGCGCGCCGACCAGGTCGGCTCCTCCGGCGCCTTCGGGGCGGTGCCGCTCTTCGTCGGCACCCTGCTCATCACCTTCATCGCCATGGTGGTCGCCGCGCCGATCGGCCTGATGTCGGCGATCTACATGGCCGAATACGCCGATCCCCGGTTCCGCGCCTTCGCCAAGCCGATGCTCGAGGTCCTGGCCGGCATCCCGACCGTGGTCTACGGCTTCTTCGCCGCCCTCACCGTCGCCCCGGCCTTCCGCGCCGCCGGCGAGAGCATCGGCCTCGACGTCTCCTCGGAGAGCGCGCTGGCCGCCGGCGTGGTCATGGGCATCATGATCATCCCCTTCGTGTCGTCCCTGTCGGACGACGTGATCAACGCGGTGCCGCAGTCCCTGCGCGACGGGTCCTACGGCCTGGGGGCCACCAAGTCGGAGACCATCCGCTCGGTGGTCGTGCCGGCCGCCCTGCCTGGCATCGTCGGCGCCCTGCTGCTGGCCGTCAGCCGCGCCATCGGCGAGACCATGATCGTCGTCATGGCCGCCGGTCTGGCCGCCAATCTGACCGTCAACCCGCTGGAGGCGGTGACCACCGTCACCGTGCAGATCGTCACCCTGCTGGTCGGCGACCAGGAGTTCGACAGCGCCAAGACCCTGTCCGCCTTCGCCCTGGGCCTGGTGCTGTTCTTCATCACGCTCGCCCTCAACGTGATCGCGCTCAGCGTGGTCCGCAAATACCGAGAGAAGTATGACTGATACGATCTCGACTCCCCCCAGCCCGACCCCGACAGGGGCTCCCGCACCGGGTCAGGCGATCCGTCGGCCGGACTTCCGCGGCCCGCACCTCGCCAAGCGCTACGCCCGCGAGCGGCGGTTCCGGTTCCTCGGCATCGCCAGCGTGGCGGCGGCCGGCGTGATCCTGCTGATCCTGCTCGGCAGCATCGTCTCCAAGGGCTACTCGGCCTTCTGGCAGCACTATGTCGATCTCGACATCACCTTCGCCGCCGAGGAGCTGAATCCCGACGGCGGCGCGGTCGAGCGCGAGACCCTGGAGCGGGCCAACTATATGGCCCTGGTGCGCGACGCCCTGAAGCGGGAGTTCCCCGACGCCGCCGAGGACCGGCGGGAGCGGCGGAAGCTGTACGGCCTGATCTCGCCGAATTCGGACATGGTGCTGCGGCAGATGGTGCTGGACGACCCGGCGCTGATCGGCACCACCCAGACGATCTCGATCAAGCTGTCCGACGACATGGACACCTTCGCCAAGGGCTTCATCAACCGCGATCTGCCGGAGGGCGATCGCCGGGTCAGCAACCAGGAGATCAGCTGGCACGACCACTTCGAGGCCGAGGGCCGGGTGCATGCCGCCTTCAACATCGACTTCTTCACCACCGGCGACAGCCGCGAGCCCGAGGAGGCCGGCATCTACGGCGCGCTGATCGGCTCCATTCTGACCCTGACGGTCACCCTGCTGGTGTCGTTCCCGGTCGGCGTCATGGCGGCCGCCTATCTGGAGGAGTTCGCGCCGAAGAACCGGTTCACCGACCTGATCGAGGTGAACATCAACAACCTGGCGGCGGTGCCCTCGATCGTCTTCGGTCTGCTCGGCCTGGCGGTGTTCCTGAACTTCTTCGGCCTGCCGCGCTCGGCGCCGCTGGCCGGCGGCCTGGTGCTGGCGCTGATGACCCTGCCGACGATCATCATCGCCGCCCGCTCGGCGCTGAAGGCGGTGCCGCCGTCGATCCGCGAGGCGGCCCTCGGCCTCGGCGCCTCGCCGCTGCAGGTGGTCACCCATCACGTCCTGCCGCTGGCGATGCCCGGGATCCTGACCGGCACCATCATCGGCATGGCCCAGGCCCTGGGCGAGACGGCGCCGCTGCTGATGATCGGCATGGTCGCCTTCATCGTCGACGTGCCGCAAAGCTTCACCGATCCGGCCACGGTCCTGCCGGTTCAGGTCTACATCTGGGCGGACAGCCCCGAGCGTGCGTTCGTCGAACGGACCTCGGCGGCGATCATGGTCCTGCTCGGCTTCCTGGTTCTGATGAATGCGGTCGCCGTCATGTTGCGCAAGCGCTTCGAGCGGCGGTGGTAAGGAGATATACAGATGAGCACATCCCTGACGACGCCGGATGTCGACGTCGCATCCAAATCACCGAGCGCCGAACAATTGGCCAACCGCTACACCAAGATCGAGTCGCGTGACGTCAACGTCTACTACGGCGAGAAGCATGCGCTGAAGCATGTGGACCTGGACGTCTACCAGAACGAGGTGACGGCGCTGATCGGCCCCTCCGGCTGCGGCAAGTCCACCTTCCTGCGGTGCCTGAACCGCATGAACGACGTGATCGACATCTGCCGGGTGACCGGCAAGATCGCGCTGGACGAGCACGACATCTACGACCCGTCCCTCGACGTGGTGCAGCTCCGCGCCCGGGTCGGCATGGTGTTCCAGAAGCCGAACCCGTTCCCGAAATCGATCTACGACAACATCGCCTACGGCCCGCGGATCCACGGCATCGCCCACGGCAAGGCCGAGCTCGACGAGATCGTGCAGAAGAGCCTGGAGCGCGCCGGCCTGTGGAAGGAGGTCAGCGACCGCCTCGACCAGCCGGGCACCGGCCTGTCCGGCGGCCAGCAGCAGCGCCTGTGCATCGCCCGGGCCATCGCGGTGAACCCGGAGGTGATCCTGATGGACGAGCCGTGCTCGGCCCTGGACCCGATCGCCACCGCCCGCATCGAGGAGCTGATCGACGAGCTGCGGGAGAACTTCACCATCGTGATCGTGACCCACTCCATGCAGCAGGCCGCCCGCGTGTCGCAGCGCACCGCGTTCTTCCACCTGGGCGACCTGGTGGAGGTCGGCGAGACCGAGGCGATCTTCACCAACCCCGTGGACAGCCGCACCCAGGGGTACATCACCGGACGTTTCGGTTAGGCTCCAGGGCTTCGTCGCGGGCCGGCGGACGGCCCGCGCAGCGTCATCTGTTTCCGGAGGTCTGAACTATGTCCGACAGCCATATCGTTTCCTCGTTCGACGAGGAGCTGGACGGCCTGCGGTCGGCGATTTCCCGCATGGGCGGTCTCGTCGAGGCCCAGCTCGCCAACGCCATCCAGGCAATCGCCAAGCGCGACGACGCCCTGGCCGCCCAGTGTGTCGAGGCCGACAAGGCGATCGACGACCTGGAGGATCAGGTCGAGGCGCTGACCCTGCGGATGCTGGCCCTGCGCCAGCCGGTCGCCCACGACCTGCGCCAGATCCTGTCGGCGCTGAAGATCTCGCACGACCTGGAGCGCATGGGCGACTACGCCACCAACGTGGCCAAGCGCGCCTCGGCCCTGTCGCAGCTGCCGGAGGTCGGGCCGATCAACGGCATCGCCCGCATGGGCCGGCTGACCCACCGGGTCATCACCGACGTGCTGGACGCCTATACCCAGCGCGATGTCGAGCGGGCCATGGTCGCCTGGCAGCGCGATGAAGAGATCGACCAGATGTACACCAGCCTCTTCCGGGAGCTGCTGACCTACATGATGGAGGATCCGCGCAACATCACCGCCTGCGCGCATCTGCTCTTCGTCGCCAAGAACATCGAGCGGATCGGCGATCACGCGACCAACATCGCGGAGACCGTCTATTTCGAGGAGACCGGCCGCCGCCTGGAAGGCAACCGGCCGAAGGGGGACAACAGCAGCTTCGCCGTCGTCAAGCCGGAGGAGCTGTCCGATGGATCGTCCTAGTAAAGAGTGACTCAGCCCATGAAACCACTGATCCTGATCGTCGAGGATGAAGCGCCGATCGTCACCCTGCTTCGCTACAACCTGGAACGCGAAGGCTTCCGCGTCATCGATGCGGGCGACGGCGAGGAGGCCATGCTGGTCGCCGCGGAGCGCCGTCCCGACCTGATCCTGCTGGACTGGATGCTGCCCCTGCTGTCGGGCATCGAGGCCTGCCGCCGGCTGCGCCGGGCGCCCGACCTGAAGAACATCCCGATCATCATGCTCACCGCCCGCGGCGAGGAGGGCGACCGGATCCGGGGGCTGAATTCCGGGGCGGACGACTACATCACCAAGCCGTTCAGCCCGGCCGAGCTGATCGCCCGGGTCCGCGCGGTGATGCGCCGGGCGCGGCCGTCCACCGAGGACGAGATCCTGCGCTTCGCCGACCTGACCATGGATCTGGCGGCCCACCGGGTGAAGCGCAGCGAGCGCGACATCCATCTCGGCCCCACCGAGTTCCGGCTGCTGCGCCATTTCCTGGAACATCCGGGCCGGGTGTTCTCCCGCGAGCAGCTGCTCGACACGGTCTGGGGTCCGGACGTCTATGTCGAGCCGCGTACCGTGGACGTCCATATCCGCCGGCTGCGCAAGGCGCTGAACAGCGAGACCGACGACGATATGATCCGCACGGTCCGCTCCGCCGGCTACGCGCTCGACGCCAACGCCGCCGCCTGATCGGCCGGCCCGGCATCCTCCCGCCTTGCCCGGCGCGTAATCTGGCTGGGCAAGCCGCGGCGACTCAGATACCTGAACGGGATGGCGGCTGAACGCACCTCCTGGACCGACGGCATCCGGGTCTATCTCGACCGCCGGATGCTGATCATCCTGATCTTCGGCTTCGCGTCGGGGCTTCCGGCGCCGCTGGTCTATTCCAACCTGTCGATCTGGCTGACCGACGCCGGTTTCTCGCGGTCCAGCGTCGGCCTGTTCAGCCTCGCCACCACCGCCTATGCCATCAACTTCCTGTGGGCGCCGCTGGTCGATCGGCTGCGGCTGCCGGGCCTGACCGACCGGCTCGGACGGCGGCGCGGCTGGGCGCTGCTGACCCAGCTCCTGCTGATCGCCGCCATCGTCTTTCTCGGCCTGACCGATCCGACCTCCGACGTCGCCCTGATGGCCCTGGCCTGCGTCTTCGTCGCCTTCGTCTCCGCCACCCAGGACATCGTCATCGACGCCTACCGGGTGGACATTCTGAAGCCGGAGGAGTTTGGCGCCGGCTCGGCGGTGGCGATCTGGGGCTGGCATATCGGCGGCACCCTGATCGGCGGGGCCGGCGGCCTGTATCTGGCGGCCAGCCTGGGCTGGAGCGCGACCTACCTGATCCTCGCCTGCACCCTGCTGATCGCCGTCGCCGCGACCCTGCTCGCCCCCGAGCCGAAGCCGCGCGACCCGCTGCCGCAGAGCGTCTCCGACAGCGACGCGCCGGTGACCGAACGCACGGCGATCTGGCTGCGTCAGGCGCTGATCGATCCGTTCGCCGAGTTCATGCGCCGCGACTGGTGGCTGCTGATCCTGGTCTTCGTCTTCGTCTTCAAGTTCGGCGACGCCCTGCTCGGCCGCATGTCGGGCGTGTTCTACCGGGAGCTCGGGTTCGAGCTGACCCAGATCGCCGACGTGACCAAGGTGTTCGGTCTGGCGGCCGTCTGTCTCGGCGTGCTCGCCGGCGGCGTTCTGGTGCGCATGGCCGGCGTGTTCCGCGCCCTGCTGGCGGGCGGCCTGGCGGCGGCGGCGACCAATCTCGCCTATGCCTATCTCGCGTCCGCCGGTCAGGACATGCAGGTCTTCGCCCTGGCGGTGATCGCCGACAACTTCACCGGCGGGCTGGCGACCGTGGCCTTCGTCGCCTATCTCGCCGGGCTCTGCAACACCGCCTTCTCGGCGACCCAGTACGCCCTGCTGAACTCGCTGGGCAACCTAGCGCGGATCTGGTTCGCGTCCTCGGCCGGAGCGATCGTCGACGGGCTGGGCGGCGACTGGGCGCTGTTCTTCACCATCACCGCCGGCCTCGCCCTGCTGGGCCTGCCGCTGCTGCTGGTGCTGATGTGGGTGCTGCCGGACCCGGGAAAGGCCGGATCCGGCTCTCAATCGTCCTCTGACCCTTAATGCCAGAGCAAAGTCACACGATCAGACGTTTACCTCCGATCGCGGCGTGCCCAGGCGGTCAGCCGAGCTTTTCGGCGACCAGCTTCTTCAGGTCGGCCTCGGGGCGCGCGCCCACATGGCTGATGATCTCCGAGGCGCAGATCGCCCCCATCCGACCGCAGGTGACCGCGTCCTTGCCGGCGGTGTAGCCGTGCAGGAACCCGGCGGCGTAGAGATCGCCCGCCCCCGTGGTATCCACGACCCGGGCCACCGGCTCCGCGTCCAGCACGTGGACCTCGTCGCGATGGACGACGACCGCGCCCTTCTCGCTCCGGGTCAGCGCTGCCGTCTCGACTTCGAAACGAACCGCCTGCAGGGCGTCGTCGAAGGTCTCGGTCTCGAACAGCGACAGCGCCTCCGCCTCGTTGGCGAAGAGGATGTCCACGTGGTGCTTCACCAGCTCCTGGAAGTCGGCCCGGTGCCGGTCGACGCAGAACGAGTCCGACAGGGACAGAGCGACCTTGCCGCCGGTGCGGTGGGCGATCTCGGCGGCCTTCACGAAAGCCTTCTTCGCCTCGGGCTGATCCCAGAGATAGCCCTCCAGATAGACCACCTTGGCTTCGGCGATCAGATCCTCGGAGATGTCGTCCGGGGTCAGGTTCACGCAGGCGCCCAGGAAGGTGCTCATGGAGCGTTGGGCGTCCGGGGTCACCAGCACGAGACAGCGGGCGGTCGGTGGACCGTCCGGGGCGGCGGGCGTGTCGAAGCGCACGCCCTGGGCGGTGATGTCGTGGCGGAACACCTTGCCCAGCCCGTCATCGCGGACCTTGCCGATATAGCCGGTGCGGCTGCCCAGGGCAGCCAGGCCGGCGGCGGTGTTGCCTGCCGAACCGCCGGACATCTCGACGCCCGGCCCCATGGCGGCGTACAGGGATTCCGACCGCTCGGCGTCGATCAGGGTCATCGCGCCCTTCTCCACCTGCTCGCTCGCCAGGAAGGCGTCGTCGCAGCGGGAGATGACGTCGACGATGGCGTTGCCGATGGCGACGACATCCAGGCTCTTGGTCATTCAGATCTCCAGGAGTTCTTGGAAACGGCCTCGCCTGCACACTAGTGGTCTGGCCGCCCCGATCAACCCCGGCGATCGGCCCCGGCGAACGTCTTTCCCCGGATCCGGCTGCCGGCCGCCTGTGTCCGTCCTTGAATACGGCGCGGCTTCGTGGTTTCAAGCGGCGGGGCCACCCCCGCAGCCAAGACGGTCACGCGAGACGGCGATGTTCAGATCCATATCCCTGACCCTGGGTCAGCTCGGCGATCCCCGCCTGCGGTCGGTGCTGGTCATGGCGATCGGCGCCAGCCTCGCCCTGATCGTCGCCCTGACCATCGGCGTGGGCTACGCCCTGAACGCCCTGGCCCAAACCGGGACCGGCTGGCTTGACAGCCTGCTGGTCTGGCTGGGCGCGGTCGGCACCTTCGTCTTCGCCCTGATCTTCTTCCCCGGCTCGGTACAGCTGGTCAGCGGCCTGTTCGCCGACCGGGTGGCCGACGCGGTGATGTCGGTCCACTATCCCGACGCGCCGACGCCCCGCCATGTGCCCCTGGGCGAGGTGATCGGCGACGGGCTGCGCTTCGCCGCCCTGTCGATCGGGCTCAACATCCTCGCCCTGCCGCTGTATTTCGTGCTGCCGGGCCTGAACCTGCTCGTGTTCTACGGCCTGAACGGCTATCTGCTGGGCCGCGAATATGCCGAGATGGTGGGGCAGCGGACCCTCGACCGGATGTCGATGCGGACGTTCCGGAACGCGAATCGGACGCCGCTGTTTCTCGGCGGGGTCCTGATCGCCGCGCTTTCCACCATCCCGATCCTGAACCTCACAACCCCCGTCGTGGCAACCGCTTTTGCCGTCCACGAACATGAACGGTTGCGGCGCCGAACCGTTCCGCGATAATAGCGGCGGGGCAACCGCTTAGCCGAAAGCGCTCAGTTAGGAGATCAGCCATGTTCCGGCGTCGCAGAGCATCCGAAATGCCGCGAGACGGAAATGTCGAACCGGTCATGGATGCGGGCGGATCGCAGAAGCCCGGGTCCGGGACCGACGACCTCTCCAAATCCACCCCCAACGGCAGCCCGTCTGAGCGCGCGGACGGCGTGTCGGGGTCGCCGGAATCTGACAGCCCGCGTCCGGACTCCCCGACCGCCTCCCCTTCGTCCGCCGCTTCCGACTCGAAAGGTTCGGCCATGTCCGCTTCGACCCCCCCGCGTACCCCCGGTCAGGGCTTCGTGCCCGAGATTCCCCGCCGCTCCGCCGCCGATATTCCCGGCGCACCGCCGCGCCGCCCGACCGCGCCCCGCGGCAACGAGGAGAGCAAGCGCCTCCTGGTCGGCAAGGACATCTCCCTGTCCGGCGAGATCACGGCCTGCGACTCCCTGGTGGTGGAAGGCACCGTCCAGGCGACCCTGGAGCACAGCCAGTCCCTGGAGGTGACCGAGACCGGCCTGTACCGGGGAAAGGTCACGATAGAGGAAGCGATCATCGCCGGACGCTTCGAAGGCGAGCTGTCCGTGCGCGGCACCCTGTCGGTGAAATCCACCGGCGTGCTGGAAGGCAAGGTCCGGTTCGCCAAGCTCGAGGTCGAGCTCGGCGGCGTGATCAAGGGCGATATCGCCCCCCTGACCGAAGAGTAACCGACGAATGGACCCTGTCGCCGGGCGCCCCCGCGGCGCCCTTGCCCTGACCGCCGCGACGCTGGCCGGCGCGCTGCTCCTTTCCGGATGCGCAACGACCCAGCCTGCGCCGATGGCGGCGCCGGCCCCGGCCGCGACCCCGGTGGCCCGCGGTGCGGCACCGGTGCCGGTGACCGCCGGACGGGCGGTGCAGCCCCGGCCGGTCGCCCTGCGCGACGAGCGGTCCCTGCGGGCGCTCGACCCGACCGGGATCGAACGGCTGATCGGTCATCCGACCTTCGTGCGTCAGGATGGCGGGGCCACCGTGTGGCAGTACACCGCCCGGTCCTGCATTGTGGACCTGTTCTGGTACCGCTCGGAGATCGGCCCGGCCCTGGTCCATATGGAGGCCCGCAACATCCACAGCCCCCGCGCGGCCGACATGCAGGGCTGCCTCGACGAGCTGTGGAGCCAGCACGCGGTGGAAGCCGAGAGCTGAGCCGGAGCGTCTGGCGGGCGGCGTTTGCCGGCCGTCAGGGTGCGGCGGTCTTGTCCTTGAAATTGCACACCGCGGCGACCTTGCAGTCCGGACAGCGGGGCTTGCGCGCCTTGCAGATGTAGCGGCCGTGCAGGATCAGCCAGTGATGGGCATGCCGCAGATAGGCCGGCGGCACCTTCTTCAGCAGCGCTTTCTCCACCGCCAGCGGCGTCTTGCCGGCCGCCAGCCCCGTGCGGTTGGCGACCCGGAACAGGTGGGTGTCGACCGCGATGGTCGGCTCGCCGAAGGCGATGTTCAGCACCACATTGGCGGTCTTGCGGCCGACGCCCGGCAGCGCCTCCAGCGCCTCGCGGTCGCGCGGCACCTCGCTGCCGTGCTGCGCGATGAGCTGCTCGCACAGGGCGATGACGTTCTTGGCCTTGGCGTTGAACAGGCCGATGGTCTTGATGTGCTCCTTCACCCCGGCCTCGCCGAGCGCCAGCATCCGCTCCGGCGTGTCGGCGATCGGGAACAGGTTCTTCGTCGCCTTGTTCACCCCGACATCGGTCGCCTGGGCCGACAACACCACGGCGACCAGCAGGGTGAAGGGGTTGATCCAGTCGAGTTCGCCCTGGGGTTCGGGGTTCTCCGCTTGGAGCGTGGCGAAGAAGGTCTCAATCTGGGCTTTGGTCATCGCGCGGGCCATATCCCTGTTTAGCCGCCGCGACAGAGGGCCGCAATCGCCCTTGCGGCGGATTGACGATCGCCCGATCCGAGGCGCTATTGTGAGGCCATGGACAATCCGATGCCCCACCCGGATCCCCTACCGCCGCAGCCGCTGGTGCTGGACCTCGTTCTGTATCCGCATCGATCTCTGTCGCCCCAGGGCTTTCTGGTGCTGATGGGAGTCGTCGCCGCCCTGTCCTTCACCATCGGCCTGATCTTCTTCCTGGCCGGCGCCTGGCCGATCGTCGGCTTTCTCGGCCTCGACGTGGCCGTGGTGTATCTCGCCTTCCGCCTCAACTACCGGGCGGCGCGCGCCCATGAGACGATCCGGCTGTCGGGGAACGAGCTGGAAGTGGTGAAGATCGACTCGCGGGGCCGGAAGCGGCGCTATGTCCTGCCGTCCGCCTGGCTGCGCGTCGATCTGGAGACCCGTCCGCGGCGCGCCGGCAGGCTGACCCTGCGCAGCCGGGGACGCGGCCTGGAGGTCGGCGCCTTCCTCGGCCAGGACGAGAAGGACGGGCTGGCGCAGGTGCTGCGCGACGGCCTGCGCCGCGCCGCCCTGCCGCCACACCTCTCCATTCCGGAAACGAACTGAACCCTTCAGCCGATCCCGAGGACGTCGCGCATGGTGTAGAGGCCCGGCGCCCGGCCGGCCACCCAGCGGGCCGCCCGAACCGCCCCGGCGGCGAAGACGTCGCGGCCGCTGGCCTTGTGGCCGATCTCCACCCGCTCGCCGGCACCGGCGAAGATCACCGTGTGGTCGCCGATGACATCGCCGCCCCGCAACGTTGCGAATCCGATCTGACCTTGTTCCCGCGCGCCGGTATGGCCCTCGCGCGACAGCACCGCCACATCGTCGAAGCTGCGGCCCCGGCCCTTGGCGGCGGCCCGGCCGAGCCCGAGGGCGGTGCCGGAGGGCGCATCGACCTTGCGGTTGTGGTGCATCTCGACGATCTCGATGTCCCAGGCCTCGTCGAGCGCGGCGGAGACCTGCTCGACCACCGCCAGAAGCAGGTTAACCCCCAGGCTCATGTTCGGCGCGTAGACGATGGCGGTTGTCCTGGCGTGTTCGGCGAGGATCGCCTCCTGCGCATTGGACAGGCCGGTGGTGCCGATCACCAGCGGGGTGCCGCTGGCGGCCGCGCGGGCCGCATGGGTCAGCGTCGCCTCCGGCAGAGTGAAGTCGATCGCCACATCCACGCCCAGAACCGCGTCCACATCGTCGGTCACCGCCACCCCGAGGGCGCCGACCCCGGCCAGGTCGCCGATATCGGCGCCGAGATGGGCACTACCGGGGCGATCGGCGGCCTTTTTCACGGTCATCCCGTCGGCATCGGTGACGGCCTTGGTGACCATCCGCCCCATCCGTCCGGTACTTCCGAACACGCCCACTGCCAGTGCCATCGCTGATCTCCCTCGCGGCCATTGTGCCGCCCAAAATACGCCTTATCTGCCTATTGTCAGCCCTGAGCGGCCGCCAGGCTATCGCATTTGTATTTGTTTGGTGTTAAACATAAATTCGGCTTGATATTCTAATTAAATGGAGAAAAATCGTGGATGTGCGCACGCTCTGCCTCGGCGTTCTCAGTTTCGGGGACACCAGCGGCTACGGCATACGCAAAGCGGTGGAGGACTGGTTCGGTCACTTCGCCCATGCCAGCCTCGGCGCCATCTATCCGGCCCTCGCGAAGGCGGTAGCAAAGGGGGAGATCGAGGTCGTCGGCCCCGGCGACGTCTCCCTGGAGAAGCGGGTCTTCCGTCTGACCGATATCGGCCGCGAGTCCCTCGTCTCCTCGGTCTCCGCGGCCTCGGGCGAGGAGGTGCTGCGCTCTCCCTTCCTCACCGCCATGTTCTTCGCCCATCTGGTCGAGATGGACGACGTCAACCGCATCGTCGACGAGCGCCTCGCAGGACTCCGGCAGGAACAGCGCCGTCTGCGCGGTCTGCCGAGCGCCGAGATGACCGAAGGACAGCGCTTCACGATCCGCTATGCCATGGCGCTGACCGGCGCCGCGATCGCCTTCATGGAGCGCGAAGGCCGGGCGATGGTCACCGCGATCAACCGCGAGAAGTCGGGCGGATTCTGAGATAGGGGCGGTACTACCCCTGAAACCCGCGGTTTCCCTGGGGGTAGTACCGCTCTACCGGGGCCGGAGGGCCATACGGAAGCTCAGTCGCGCAGGTCTTCCCACAGCTCCTTGACCTTGTCGAAGAAGCCGTGGCTCTGCGGGCTGGTCTTCTCCACGCCGCTGTCCTTCTGGAATTCCTCCAGCAGCTCGCGCTGACGGTCGGTTAGGTTGACCGGCGTCTCGACCGCCACCTCCACATACATGTCGCCGCGCGAGGGCGAGCGGAGCACCGACATGCCCTTGCCGCGCAGGCGGAACTGCCGGCCGGTCTGGGTGCCGGCGGGGACGGACACCTTGGCCCGCTTGCCCTCGATGGTCGGCACCTCGATGGCGCCGCCGAGGGAAGCGGTGACCATTTCAAGCGGCACTCGGCAGTAGATGTCGGCGCCTTCGCGCTGGAAGATCGGGTGCGGCTGGATGTTCAGGAACAGATACAGGTCGCCCGGCGGCGCGCCGCGCATGCCGGCCTCGCCCTCGCCCTGCAGGCGGATGCGGGTTCCGTCCTCCACGCCGGCGGGGATGTTGACCGAGAGGGTCTTCTCCTTGCGCTGGCGCCCGGCGCCGTTGCAGGCCTTGCACGGGTTCTCGATGACCTGGCCCACGCCGCCGCAGGCGGCGCAGGTGCGCTCGATGGTGAAGAACCCTTGCTGGGTCCGGGTCTTGCCCCGGCCGCCGCAGGTCGGACAGGCGATCGGCTTGGAGCCCTTCTCGGCGCCGGCCCCGTCGCAGACGTCGCAGATCACCGAGGTCGGCACGCGGATCTCGGCCTGCTTGCCGTTGAACGCGTCCTCCAGGCTCACCGTCATGTTGTAGCGCAGGTCGGAGCCGCGCCCGGGGCTCGCACCCCGGCGGCCGCCGCCACCGCCCATGAAGTCGCCGAACATCTCCTCGAAGATATCGGCGAAGCCGCCGGAGAATCCCTCGAAGCCGCCGCCGCCCGGACGCGGACCGCCGCCCTCGAACGCTGCGTGACCGAAACGATCATAGGCAGCCTTCTTCTCGTCGTCCTTCAGGACGTCATAGGCTTCGTTGAGTTCCTTGAACTTGTGCTCGGCGTCCGCATTCCCGTGATTCCGGTCGGGATGATACTGCATCGCGAGCTTGCGATAGGCTTTCTTCAGGGTGTCCTTGTCGGCGCCTCGGTCTACGCCCAACACCTCGTAATAGTCGCGCTTCGCCATCGATCGTCACCGCCCCCGGTATCGCGCTAGTCTCATTGTTGCCCGTGTCGCTGAAAAGCCCCGGTCTGTACAAACCGAGACGCCCGGCACCGATCGCTCAGGATGGTGCCGGGCCACGGGCCTTCGCCTGATCGCGATCAGGCCGACTTGTTGCGATCCTGGTCGTCGACTTCCTCGAAGTCGGCGTCGACCACGTCGTCGGCTCCGCCGGCGGAATCCGACTGGGCGCCGGATCCGGCCTCGGCACCGCCCTCGGCGGCACCGGCCTCCTGCTGAGCCTTATACATCGCCTCGCCCAGCTTCATGGACGACTGCTGCAGCGCCTGAAGCTTGGCCTGGATGTCCTCGACGTCATCCCCGTCCATCGCGGTCTTTAGCGCCGCGAGGTCGGATTCTACCGCCGACTTGTCCGCCGGATCGACCTTGTCGCCGAAGTCGGCGAGGGTCTTCTCCGTGGCGTGGATGGCGTTGTCCGCCTGGTTGCGCGCCTCGATCAGCTCGCGGCGCTTCTTGTCGCCGGCGGCGTTCGTCTCGGCGTCCTTGATCATCTGCTCGATGTCGTTGTCGGACAGCCCGCCGGAGGCCTGGATGCGGATCTGCTGCTCCTTGCCGGTGGCCTTGTCCTTGGCGGACACGTTGACGATGCCGTTGGCATCGATGTCGAAGGTCACTTCCACTTGCGGCACGCCGCGGGGTGCCGGCGGGATGCCCACCAGATCGAACTGGCCGAGCATCTTGTTGTCGGCCGCCATCTCGCGCTCGCCCTGGAAGACCCGGATGGTCACCGCGGTCTGGTTGTCCTCGGCGGTCGAGAAGGTCTGGCTCTTCTTGGTCGGGATCGTCGTGTTGCGGTCGATCAGTCGGGTGAACACGCCGCCCAGGGTCTCGATGCCCAGGGACAGCGGGGTCACGTCGAGCAGCAGGACGTCCTTGACCTCGCCCTTCAGCACGCCGGCCTGGATCGCCGCACCGGAGGCGACGACCTCGTCCGGGTTCACGCCGCGGTTCGGGTCCTTGCCGAAGAAGCTCTTCACCGTCTCGATGATCTTCGGCATGCGGGTCATGCCGCCGACCAGGATCACCTCGTCGATCTCGCCGGCGGACAGGCCGGCATCCTTCAGCGCGGCCTTGCACGGCGCGATCGTGCGCTGCACCAGGTCGTCCACCAGGGCTTCCAGCTTGGCGCGGGTCACCTTGATGTTCAGGTGCTTCGGACCGGACTGGTCGGCCGTGATGAACGGCAGGTTGACCTCAGTCTGCTGTGAGGAGGACAGCTCGATCTTCGCCTTCTCGGCCGCCTCCTTCAGGCGCTGCAGCGCCAGGCGGTCGGAGCGCAGGTCGATCCCGTTCTCCTTCTTGAACTCGTCGGCCAGATAGTCGATCAGCCGCTGGTCGAAGTCCTCACCACCGAGGAAGGTGTCGCCGTTGGTCGACTTCACCTCGAACACGCCGTCGCCGATCTCCAGCACGGACACGTCGAAGGTACCGCCGCCGAGGTCATAGACCGCGATGGTGCCGGTCGACTTCTTGTCCAGACCGTAGGCCAGCGAGGCCGCGGTCGGCTCGTTGATGATGCGCAGGACTTCGAGACCGGCGATCTTGCCGGCGTCCTTGGTGGCCTGGCGCTGGGCGTCGTTGAAGTAGGCCGGGACGGTGATGACCGCCTGGGTCACGGTCTCGCCGAGATAGGCCTCCGCGTCCTCCTTCAACTTGCCGAGGATCATGGCGGAGATCTGCGCCGGGCTGTACTTGTTGCCGTCGATCTCGACCCACGCGTCGCCGTTGTCGCCGGCGACGACCTTGTAGGGGACGAGCTCGTTGAATTTCTTGGAAGCCGCATCGTCCGCGCGGCGGCCGAGCAGGCGCTTGATCGCGAACAGCGTCTTTTCCGGGTTGGTCACGGCCTGGCGCTTGGCGGCCTGGCCGACCAGCCGCTCGCCACCATCGGCGAAGGCGACCATCGAGGGCGTGGTGCGCGCGCCCTCGGCATTCTCGATGACCTTGGAAGTCGAGCCGTCCATGACGGCGACGCACGAGTTCGTCGTGCCGAGATCGATACCGATAACCTTGCTCATGCGATCCTCTCTTCAGCGGCAGGCGCCATAGGCCTCGAAAGCGCCGGTGGCGCCCCCATCGGGGACAATTTCAGGATTGAACCGTATATAGTGGGGGCAATCCTGGACGCAAGCGTTGCCGGACCCTGATTCGGGCCCCACGTTGGCGTTTACCATGATCATCTCCGCCAGTTACAAGACCGACATCCCCGCCTTCTACGGTGCCTGGTTCCGCCATCGGCTCGACGCCGGTTATGCCCGCGTCGCGAACCCCTATGGCGGCAAGCCGTTCACCGTCGACCTGCGCCCCGAGGCCGCCGAGGCCTTCGTGTTCTGGACCCGCAACGCCGGTCCGTTCCTGGACACGCTCGACCGGATGGCCGAGCAGGGGCGGCCCTTCATGGTGCAGGTCACGGTCACCGGCTATCCGCGGTCGCTGGAACGCTCGGTCATCGACACCGACCGGGCGGTGGCGCAGATCCGCGAGATGGCCCGTCGCTTCGGGCCGCGGGCGGTGGTGTGGCGCTACGACCCGGTGCTGATCACCGACGTCACGCCGCCGGCGTTCCATGCCGAGCGCTTCGCGTCGCTCGCCTCGGATCTGGCGGGAGCGGTGGACGAGGTCGTGCTGTCCTTCGCCACGATCTACCGCAAGACCGGCGCCAATCTCGGACGGCTGACGCGGGATTCCGGCATCGCCTGGCGCGATCCGGCGGCGGACGAGAAGCGGGATCTGCTGGCGCGTCTGGCGGAAATCGCTCGCGACCGGGGCATCCGGCCGACGCTCTGCGCCCAGCCGGATCTGCTGTCGTCCGGGCTTGACCCCGCCGCCTGCATCGACATGGCCCGGCTGTCCGACCTCGCGGGCGGGGCGATCGCCGGCCGCGAGAAGGGCAACCGGCCGGGCTGCGCCTGTGCGGAATCCCGGGATATCGGCGCCTATGACAGCTGCCCGCATGGCTGCCTGTACTGCTATGCGGTGGGCCGCCCGGAGACGGCGAAGCGCAAGCTGCGGGCGCACGATCCGGAAGGGGAGTTCCTGTTCCCGCCGGGCGGGAACGCTGCCTGAAAGCGGAAACACTCCCCCCGGGAAATCCATCCGCTCCCCGGATTTATTCCGGGGCAAGCCATCCGCCGCGTGATGCCAGGAAACTCAGTCCCAACCGCTCAAGCCAGCCCAGGCGCTGCCCCGGAATGAATCCGGGGAGTGAGGGAGATGGATGGGTGAGAGGGAACGCCCCAACCCCTAGGCCGTGGTGTCGACCCGCTCGTGGTCGTCCGGCTTGCCGCCCTTGGCGACGCCGACCATGGCCGCGCGCAGCAGCCGGTCGTGCAGCACATAGCCGGGCGCCAGCACCTGGACCACCGTGCCCGGCGCCTTGCTCGGGTCCTCAACCTCGAACATCGCCTGGTGCAGGTTGTAGTCGAACTTCTCGCCCAGCGGGTTGATGCGCTGGATCTTGTGCTTGTCGAAGGCGGCCAGAACCTCCTTCTCGGTCATCTCGACGCCGACGATCACGTTCTTCACCGCGTCGTCCAGGGCCTCGCGGTCCGCCGGGGCCGAGTCCAGCGCCCGGCGCAGGTTGTCGACGGCGTTGAGCAGGTCCTTGGCCAGATCGGCCGACGCGAACTTGCGCCACTGCTCCTTCTCGCGGTCGGTGCGGCGCCGCAGGTTCTCCGCATCCGCCAGCGCCCGCAGCGCCTGGTCCTTGAGCTGAGCGACCTGCTCCTCCAACTCGGCGATCCGCACGTCGCGCGCGTCGGCATGGCCGCTGCCGGTATCGATCAGCCCCTCTTCCGACAGGCCCAGGCTCTCGGCAAGCGACGCCTCGGCGGCCGCGTCGTACTGGGCGTCGCCCGGCGCCTGCTGGTCATTGACGGGTTGCGGGCCGGCGGGCTTGTTCTGGTCGTTCGCCATGATCGCTACTCGTGTCCTGCGGTTGGTAGGTCGGGTGCGGCGACGTCAGAAGCCGTCATCGCCGCCCGCTATGTAGGACGCGCGCGGCCGGATGAAAACCCGAATCGCCCTCACGATTCGTCCTTCGCGCCGGTTATCCGCCACCCGAGCGATCCCGTGTTCCGCCGCCGACCGCGCGCCGATCTTATGCGATCTGCGACGATCTGCGAATGATTACAAACCCCTACAATTGAAGTGCCCGGTGCCGCCCGTAGCATGGTCCGCGAAACGACGCTCCGGATCGGCCCACGTCTGAATCCGGAACGTCCCGCCGAAGGACACGGCGTTCAGGACACACGCACCCGAAAACCCGGGAGGTCGCCTTTGAACAAGCTCGCATTCCTTGCCCTCGCCGCCGGCCTGTCGATGCCAGGGGTGGTCGAGGCCGGAGACGTGAGCGTCACCAACTGCCTGAACGCGGACGTCGCGCTCGAGGCTGCGACCTACAACGCGGACGACCTGGTCAAGATTGCCCCGCACGACCGCGTGACGCTCGGACGCGGAATTCAACGGACCCTGCGCTGTGCCACGCCGACCTGCTCCCTGCACATCCGCATCCCGTCGAAAGTCCCGCCCGAAGCGCTGTCCGGCAACATGCGTGGTCTGTTTCTGCCGACCGGCCCGACCTCCCTCATCGATTACCCCACGCCCCGGCCGCACAACGTGTATGTCTGCCTGAACCACCGATATGACGCCGACGGGCAGCTGACACCGGGAGGGATGGTGGCCAAATCCTCGCGCTGTTCCTGCCGATAGCCGCAGCGCTCGGCACAGCGGTTAGGACAACCTGCAAGTTGCTGCGAAAAAACACGAATCATTGCCTTTGGCGGCCCATGAAGTGACCGCCATCGTCATTCGTCCCATCAGATCCAGGAGCAACTCATGACATCGTCAGTTTCGGCCTCGAGAGCCTTAGCGATAGTGCCGATCCTCGTCTGCCTGCTGATCCCGAGCTTGGCAGCGGCCGGCGAGGTCGTGGTCAAGAACTGCTCGACTCAAGGCGTTCGGTTCAAGGTCAAAGCCTTCAATTCGACCGATGTCGTCAGAATTGTTCCGTCCGGCAGCATGAATGTCCCGGCCGGAAGTGCCGGTCGCCTTCAATGCGCCACAGAGGAATGCACGATATTGATCGAATACCCGGCCGCGATTTCACGGACCTCCACTCTTCTGTCCGATGCGTACGCCTCAGATCTCAATCAGCCGACCGCCAAGCATACTTCCAATCCGAATAAGAGACATTTCTGCGTGAGGTATACATATCTCGACAGTGGCAAAGTCTCCTCGCTCTCTCACCTGAATACAGGAGCGAGTTCCTGCGGCTGCCCTTGAAACCGACGGTGTCCGCGGAACCAATCCGGTGTGCGTCCGACTGGGCAGCGGCCTGGGCCGAACATCCACACCCGCGAGGGGACTATCCCAACAGCCGGCTGATCAGCTTCGAGGTGTAGTCCACCATCGGGATGATGCGCGCGTAGTTCATCCGGGTCGGGCCGATCACGCCGATGGCGCCGACCACCGAGCGCTTCTGGTCGTGATACGGCGCGATGATCATCGAGCAGCCGGTGTTGCGGAACAGCTGGTTCTCCGCGCCGATGAAGATCTGCACCCCGTCGGCCGCACCGGTCGCATCCAGCAGGCGCAGGGTGCTCTCCTTCTCCTCGAGCTGCTCGAACAGCCCGCGGATACGCTCCAGATCCTCCAGCGCGGTCACGTCGTGCAGCAGCGCCGACTGACCGCGCAGGATCAGGGTGGAGGCGCCCGGTCCGCCGCCCCAGGTGGCGAGTCCGGCCTGCACCACGCGGGAGGTCAGGTCGTCCAGCTCGGCCTTGCGCTGGACGATCTCCTCCTCGATCCGGGTCATGGCCTCGCTGAGGGTGCGGCCGCTGAGCCTCGTGTTCAGATAGTTGGTCGCCTCGACCAGGGCCGAGGGCGGCAGGCCGGCGGGCAGCTCCACCACCCGGTTCTCCACCAACCCGGTCTCGCTGACCAGCACCACCAGGGCGCGCTGGTTGCCGAGCGGCACGAACTCGATGTGACGCAGGGAGCCCTCGTTCTTCGGCGACACCACCAGTCCGGCGCAGCGGGTCAGCCCGGCCAGCGCCGAGGAGGCTTCCTCCAGCATCTCCGCCACGCTGCGCCCGGCGGCGGCGCATTGCCCGTCGATGCTCTCGCGCTCGTCCGGCCCGAGATCGCCGCCGACCTCCAGCAGCCCGTCCACGAACATGCGCAGCCCGGCATCGGTCGGCAGGCGTCCGGCCGAGGTATGCGGCGAGAACAGCAGCCCCGCCTCTTCCAGATCGGCCATCACGTTGCGGATCGTCGCCGGCGACAGCACCAGCCCCTGCTTGCGCGACAGGGTGCGGGAACCCACCGGCTCTCCGGTCTCCACATAGGCGTCGACGACATGCATGAAGATCCGGCGCGAACGCTCGTTGAGCTGCGCCAGGGTGGTGGCCAGGGTGGGGGACGGCATCGACGTGCCGTCGAAGGGCTCTCTCTGCATACCGGTCATGGTAGCCGAAAATCTAGGAAGCGCCATGCGACCGGTCAACGGGCGTCGCCGCATCGGCGAAACCGGTCCGCGAGACTGGACGTCGGCAGCCCGGATCACTAGGTTCCGCGCAGATTTCGACCCGAGCCCTCCGCAACGAAAGGCGACCCCATGGCATCCGCCCCGACCTCCGGCCAGAACCCGACGGGCACCCGGCCCTCCGGCCGCGCCGTCGACGAACTGCGCAAGGTCGTCCTGGAACCGGGCTTCGCCAAGCATGCCGAAGGCTCCTGCCTGGCCCGCTTCGGCGACACCCACGTGCTGTGCACCGCCACCGTCGAAGAGCGGGTGCCGCCGTGGCTGAAGGGCGGCGGCAAGGGCTGGGTCACCGCCGAGTACGGCATGCTGCCGCGCTCCACCCACACCCGCACCGACCGCGAGGCGGCCCGGGGCAAGCAGTCCGGCCGCACCCAGGAGATCCAGCGCCTGATCGGCCGCTCCCTGCGCGCCGTCACCGACCTCGCCGCCCTGGGCGAGCGCCAGATCCGGGTCGACTGCGACGTGCTGCAGGCCGATGGCGGCACCCGCACCGCGGCGATCACCGGCTCCTGGGTCGCCCTGCACCAGGCGATCGCCACCCTGAAGCGCTTCGGTGCGGTCAAGAGCGACCCGCTGGTCGACCGGGTCACGGCGATCTCCTGCGGCATCTACAAGGGCGTGCCGGTGCTGGACCTGGATTACGCCGAGGACAGCGACTGCGACGCCGATGCCAATTTCGTGCTGACCGCCGGCGGCGGGCTGGTGGAAGTGCAGGCGACCGCCGAGGGCGACCCGTTCGAGGAGGCCGCGTTCATGGAACTGCTGCGTCTGGCGCGCAAGGGCACCGACGAGCTGGCGTCCCTGCAGCAGGCCGCGGTGAGCTGAGGAGACGACACCGATGGCGCCCCGCAAGCTGGCCGGCGAGACCCTGGTGCTCGCCACCCACAATCCCGGCAAGGTCCGGGAGATCGGCGAGTTGCTGGAGCCCTACGGCATGAGTGTCGTCTCGGCCGGGGAGCTCGGCCTGCCCGAGCCGGAAGAGACCGGGACGACGTTCATTGCGAATGCGGAACTGAAGGCGCTCGCTGCGGCGACCGCCTCGGGCAAGCCGGCGCTGGCCGACGATTCCGGGTTCTGCGTGGCCGCCCTGGACGGCGATCCGGGGATCTACTCCGCCCGCTGGGCCGGCCCGTCCAAGGACTTCTCCGTCGCCATGGAGCTGGTCCACGACAAGATGGTTGAGAGCGGCTCGGACGACAGCCGGGCCTGGTTCACCTGCGCCCTGACCCTGGCCTGGCCGGACGGCCATTGCGAGAGCGTCGAGGGCTATGTCCACGGCCATATCGCCTGGCCGCCGCGGGGAGCGAACGGGTTCGGCTACGACCCGATGTTCGTGCCCGACGGCGACACCAAGACCTTCGGCGAGGGCGATGGGGACTGGAAACACTCGGTGAGCCACCGGGCGGACGCTTTCGCCCAGCTCGTGGCGCGGTGCTTCGATGGCGGATCCTCTGACGCCTGACCGGTCGACGGCCGATCCGCTCGGCCTTTACGTCCACTGGCCGTTCTGCCGGGCGAAATGCCCCTATTGCGACTTCAACAGCCATGTCTCAGACAGCGTCGACCATGACCTGTGGCGCGCATCGCTGGTCCGCGAGCTGGAGACCCTGGCGCCGCGGGTCGGCGGCGGGCCGGACGGCAACCGCCGCCTGGTCAGCATCTTCTTCGGCGGCGGCACCCCGTCGCTGATGGAGCCCGAGACGGTGGCCGCGGTCATCGCGGCGGCGCGCCGGCTGTTTCGCTTCAACAACGATATCGAGATCACCCTGGAGGCGAACCCCACCTCGGTGGAGGCCGCCAAGATGGCGGCGTTCCGGGAGGCCGGCATCAACCGGGTGTCCCTGGGCGTGCAGGCGCTGGACGATGCCGCGCTCAGGTTCCTGGGGCGCGAGCACAGCGCCGCCGAAGCGCTGGCGGCGCTGGACTCCGTGCGGGCCAGTTTCGACACGGTGTCCTTCGACCTGATCTACGCCCGGCCGGAGCAGGATCTGGCGACCTGGCAGGCCGAGCTGGCGCGGGCGATCGCCCTGGATCCGAGCCACCTGTCGCTGTACCAGCTCACCATCGAGCCGACCACGCCGTTCTATGCCCGCCACGCCCGCGGCGAGTTCGCCCTGCCGGACGAGGACGGGGCCGCCGACCTGTACGACACCACCCAGGACATCCTGGGCGGTGCGGGCCTGCCGGCCTACGAGGTCTCGAACCACGCCCGGCCGGGCCGGGAATGCCGGCACAATCTGGTGTACTGGCGCTATCAGGACTATCTGGGCATCGGCCCCGGCGCCCATGGCCGGCTGTCGGACGGGCGGCCGGGCGCGCCGAAGACCGCGACCCGCACCCACCGGGCGCCGAAGATCTGGCTGGACCGGGTGGCGCGGGACGGCCACGCCCTGGTCGACGACGCGGCGATCCCGACCGACGAGGCGGTGATGGAGGCGGTCCTGATGGGTCTGCGCATCGACGAGGGCCTGACCGAGGCCCGGTGCCGCCACCTGTTCGACGTCGCCCCGACGGAGCTGTTCGAGCCCGCAGCCGTGGAGGGTCTGGTCTCAGCAGGTTTCCTGACGGTCGACGGCGCCGACCTGCGGGCCACGGCGGAGGGCCGGGCCCGGCTCGACGCGGTCACCTCGCGTCTGCTGCAGAACAGCCGTCCGCTGCCGGGCGGGTGATCGGCCTCAGTTGATCGCGGCGGAGAAGCTGGTCGGCGCCGGATCGACCCGCTCGAAGCCGCTGGCGGTCAGCCGCAGCACGGCGAGGCCGCGCTGGTTGGTGCCGTCGATCAGCAGGCGGAACAGCCCGTCCGCCCCGTTGAATCCCGACGGCTGGGTCAGGTTCTCCAGCGAGAAGCCGTCGCCGTCCGGCTGCCGGGCCAGCACCGCCGCGAGGCCGACCGCGTCGTAGGCCAGCGAGGCGAGGCCGTGGGGCGCGCTGCCATGCACCGAGCGGTAGCGGTCGACGAAGGGCTTGCGGCCGGCCGGATCCGGCGCCGCGAACCAGCCGCCCACCAGCGTCGGCTCGCGGCCGAGGGTCGGGTCAGCCCACAGGGCCGTGCCCAGATACTTCACCTGGTTCGGGTCGATGTCGTAGTAGGCCATCAGCGGCGCCAGATTCAGGATCGCCTGGCCGCCCTCGGGGACCAGCACCGCGTCGTATCCGCCGGCGGCGGCGAAGCTCTTGACCGCCTCGGAGAGCGAGGTCGAGTCGCCCGGCGAGTAGGACCGCAGCGGGCTGATGGTCGCCCCGGCGCGGGCCGCGGTATCGCGCGCCGCCTGCATCGCCTCGAACCCGTAGGCATTGGACGGCGCCAGGACGCCGATGCGGCCGTAGCCGTTCTCGGCGGCGTAGCGGATCACCCGCTCGACCTGTTCACTCGGCAGCAGGCCGAGGACCCAGACGCCGTTGCCGGCGGCCGACCGGTCGTTGGAGAAGGACAGCACGGGAACGCTGGCCGCCTGGGCCACCGGCCCGACCGCCCGGGCCGCGTCGGAGAACAGCGGCCCGATGATCATGTCCGCGCCCTCGTTGATCGCGGTGCGGGCCACGCCGGCGGCGGTCTGAGGATCGGAGGCGGTGTCGTAGAAGGCGAGGGCGAAATCCTCGGTGGCGACGTCGAACAGGGCGAGCTCCGCAGCATTGCGCAGCGCCTTGCCGACGGCGGCCGCCCGGCCGGTCAGCGGCAGCAGGAGCGCCACCTTCGGCGGTCCGGCCTGGTCGGGCAGCGCCATGCCGCCCGGCACCGGCTGCGCCGGCTGAAGGTCGATGGTCGAGGGCGGCGGCGTCTCGGAGGCCTTGGGCGGGGGGGCCGCTTCCACCCGCTCGCTCGGCATCTCCGGCTGTTTTGCGCTTGAACATGCCGACAGAACTGCAACCATGACGGCGACCGTCGCTAAGTGCCCCACTCGGCGTGTCCGGAACCTCATCATGCAGCTTTCCCTCGCTTTGGTCGAAACCCGCAGGTTCCAAATATCTGGCCGGTCAGCCCGTGGCCGACGCTAATCGACACGCGCCGCCAAGTAAACGTGGCGACAGGAGCGGCAGTTCCGTCACACCAGCACAGGAAGATGACAGGATCGCGGCAGCCGGCCTCCGGCGCCGCCGGCGCGCCCAGTCCTGGGGCCTGGCGGCGGAGACCTGGGCCGCCCTCTGGCTGCGTCTCAAGGGCTACCGGATCCTGGCCCGGCGCGAGCGCACGCCGGCCGGAGAGATCGACCTCGTGGCCCGGCGCGGCAGCGTGCTCGTCGCCGTGGAGGTCAAGGCCCGGCGAAGCGTGCGGACCGCGATCGACGCCGTCTCGGTCCGCCAGCGGCTGCGCATCGCCCGGGCGCTGGCCCTTGTCGCCGGCCGGGATCCGGCGCTGTCCGGCCTGGGCCGGCGGCTCGACGTGGTGGTGGTGCGGCCCTGGCGCCTGCCGACCCATCTGGTCGATGTCCACCGCGACAACCGGTGACGGACGGGCGCGAAACACCTAAGTATGGAACCGCAGTCACCGGAGTACGGATCGATGTCCCAGCAGTCCCTTCGCCCGCCCGCCCCGACCCCGCGTCCCGTTCGTCGCCCGGCTCGGAGCGCCGCTCTCGCCGTCCTCGGCGTGGTCGCCGTCCTGGCGGTGCCGCTCGCCGGATGCACGCCGGTCGGGGTGGCGGTCGGCGCCGGGGCCGCCGGGGCCACCGCGGCGCAGACCGAGAAGGGCTTCACCCGCTCCGTCGACGACAGCCGCATCCGCCTGCAGCTCAACGCCAAGTTCTTCGAGACCAATTACGACCTGTTCTCCAACGTGTCGTTCACCGTCGACCAGGGCCGCGTGCTGCTGACCGGCACGGTGGAGGATCCGGAGGACCGGGTGACCGCGACCCGTCTCGCCTGGACCGCCGACGGGGTGGTCGAGGTCATCAACGAGCTGCAGGTCACCGACCAGTCGACCCTCACCGATTTCGGCCGCGACGCCCGGATCGGCACCGAGCTGCGGGTCAAGCTGCTGGCCGACGACCAGATCGCCTCGATCAACTACTCGATCGAAGTGGTCAACCAGACCGTCTACCTCATGGGCATTGCCCGTACGCCGGCCGAGCTCGGCCGCGCGATCGGCCATGCCCGCAACATCCCCTATGTGCGCGGCGTCGTGGACTACGTGACGGTGCGCCAGCAGTGACGTCCGATCCGCAGACCGGCCTGAGCGTCGAGGCGGCGGGAGCGCTGCTCGACGAAGCGGGCGCCGCCTGCACGACCGATCCCGACGCCCGGCTCGACATGGCCCGCCTGGCGCTCGCCCTGTCGGTGCTGGCCCGCCCGGATCAGGATTCCACCGGCGCGCTCGCCCATCTGGACGAGATCGCCGCGGCGGGCGCCGGGCTCGCCGGCCGCGATCCCTCCGCGGTGCTGCCGGCACTCATGGCCGACGAATACGGCTATGCCGGCGACACCGACAGCTACGAGGACATGGTCAACGCCGATCTGGCGGCGGTGATCGAGCGGCGGCGCGGCCTGCCGGTGGCCCTCGGCATCCTGTACTGCCACGCCGCCCGCGCGGCCGGGTGGGACGCGGCCGGGCTGAGCTTTCCGGCGCATTTCCTGATCCGGGTCGACGGGCCCGGCGGACGCCACATCCTCGATCCGTTCCATGGCGGCCGGGCGATGGACGCCGGCACCATGCGCGGCCTGCTGCGCCACATGGGCGCCGGCGAGGACCTGACCGCCGACCACCACCAGGACGTCCCCGACCGCCTGGTTCTGTTACGGTTGCAGAACAACATCAAGCTGCGCCGGCTTCAGGGCAACGACATCGAGGGCGGGCTCGCCGTTCTGGCCCGCATGCGGCGCCTGGCCCCCGATCTCGCCTCTCTGGTGATGGAGGAGGCGGCGATCCTGGCGGAGGGCGGGGCGATCCTCGGCGCCGCCAAGGCGGTGAAGGGCTACCTGGCCGCGGGCTACGGCGCGATCGAGGACCGCACGGAAATGGAGCGGTTCCTGGCGTCGATACAAACCCGCTTGAACTGACCGCCGCGCCGGTCGATTGTCGCGCGACGCGCAAACGCAGCCACCCAGAATGAGACGGGGAGACAGTCATGGGCCTTGAGGTCGCGATCCAGATGGACCCGATGGAGACGGTCAACATCGACGGCGACAGCACCTTCGCCATGGCGCTGGAAGCCAAGAAGCGCGGCCACAAGCTCTACCACTATCTGCCCAAGCACCTGAGCTTCCGCGACCGCAAGGTCACCGCCCGCGCCGCCGAGCTCGACGTGCGCCGGGTGCAGGGCGACCACTTCACGCTCGGCGAACGCGGCGTGATGAACCTGGCCGATGTGGACGTGGTCCTGATGCGCCAGGACCCGCCCTTCGACATGTCCTACATCACCGCCACCCACGTGCTGGAGCACATCCACCCCAAGACCCTGGTGGTGAACGACCCGGCCCATGTGCGCAACGCGCCGGAAAAGCTGTTCGTCACCCATTTCGAAGACGTGATGCCGCCGACCCTGATCACCCACGATCCCGAGGAGATCAGGGCGTTCCGGGCGGAGCACAAGGACATCATCGTCAAGCCGCTGTTCGGCAACGGCGGGGCCGGCGTGTTCCACATCAAGCCGGACGACGAGAACCTGAACTCGCTGCTGGAGATCTTCACCCAGATGTTCCGCGAGCCGATCATCGTGCAGACCTACCTGCCGGAGGTCCGCCAGGGCGACAAGCGGGTGATCCTGATCGACGGCAAGGGTGTGGGCGCCATCAACCGCATCCCGGCCGACGGCGAGGCGCGCTCCAACATGCATGTCGGCGGCCGCGCGGTGAAATGCGAGATGACCAGGCGCGACCACGAGATCTGCGAGATCATCGGCCCGGAGCTGAAGAAGCGAGGCCAGATCTTCGTCGGCATCGACGTGATCGGCCGCTACCTGACCGAGATCAACGTGACCTCGCCGACCGGGATCCAGGAGTTGAGCCGCTTCGACGGCATCGACGTCCCCGCCATGCTGTGGGACGCGATCGAGGAGAAGCTGTAGCCGCGGTCACGCCGCCGAGGGCGCACGCGCCGCCGGCCTGACCATGGTCCGGTAGAACTGCTCGCGGGCGACCGGCTTGACCAGGAAGCCGTCGGCCCCGCGGCGCTTCGCCTCGACCACGATGTCCGGCCGGGCCTCGCCCGTGACCACGATGATCCGGGTGTTCCGGTCGGCCTCGCGCAGCAGCGGAATGGCCTCCAGCCCGCCCATGCCCGGCATGTTCACATCCAGCAGGATCGTGTCGAACAGGGCGGAGCGCGTCATGCGGATGGCGGTCTCCGCGTCGGGCGCATCGCAGACCTCGTGCCCGGCGCCGAGCGCGTAGACCATGTTGGACAGCGCCTTGCGCATGGTCGAGGAGTCGTCCACCACCAGCACGTTCTGGCCGACCATGTGCAGCGCCGCCTGTTCGATCACCGCGGTGATCTGCTGCGCCGAGAACGGCTTGGTCAGATAGGCGAACGCCCCGAGCTTCAGCGCGATCTCGCGCAGCTCGCGTTCGGTGGAGGAGGAGATCACCACGGCGGCGATCCGCTTGCCGGCCTTGCGCGCCAGGGCCAGGGCCTCCAGACCGCTCATTTCCGGCATGTGGACGTCCAGGATCGCCAGCCCGCCGCGCATCTTCAGCAGCTCCTCATGGGCCGCGGCGCCGTCGTTGGCGGTGACGATCTGGTGATCCCAGGTCTGGCCGTGGCAGGCATCCAGAATGATCCGGCGAACGGTGCTCGAGTCATCGGCGACGAGAATGTCCATCACAACCTCCGTGGTTCGGCCGGATTGTCGTCTGGAAAGATGAAAATTTACCTAATTTGGAGGCTTTCCGGTGTCCGGGCGGTCGCGCGTGGCGGTCACCCGGTGCGGCCGCGATAGGCCAGCGCCTCGGCCACATGCATCCGGTCTACCGTCTCCGCCCGGTCCAGATCGGCCCGCCAGTCCCGCAAGCGGCTCGGCCCGAAGTTCCGGGCATCGACCGCATAGGCGATCCAGTCGGCGAATTTGGTGACCGGGTTGTTGGACAGGGTATAGGCCGGCCGGACAATCACCTGATTGGCCGGAGTTCCCGCGCCCTGAGGACTGGGCCCCATGCACTGCTCGGTGACAAGGAACTGCGCGGCGGCCTGCAGCGGGATCGCCGCCCATAGAAGCGCCAGAAGCACAGCGATCCGGGGTATGCCTCCCTCCCGATCCGTGAACCGGGAGGGAGTGAGAGTAAAATGCTACTCAGGGTCGGGTATTGTGTTATTCGCCTGATGTAGGAGTCACTCGGCGGTGATCACCGTCATGACCAGCTTGCCGTCCGGCTTGATCGGGCCGTCTTCCTTGGCGCCGAGGGTGTACTCGAAGATGCCGGTCTTGGTGCCGCCGGCCTCGCTGTGCACCATGAGCATCAGCATCTCGCCGGATTTCACCGGCTCGGAGAGCAGGGCGGTGACATGGGCGTTCTCGCCCTTCTTCAGCGGCGCGTAGCCGACGACCGGGCCGGGCTTGTGGTCAGCGCCGGTGCGGTGAACGACCAGCCAGCCGTTCTCGGGCGCCATCACCTCCGTGGCGGTCACCGAGCCCTCGGCCACCGACTGGTTCGACACCTTGACGTCGGCATGTTCCATCGCCTGGGCCGCACCGAGCGTCAGGCCGCTCAGGAGGACGGAGGCGAGCAGGCTGTGTTTCGCGAGTTTGGCGGTCATGTCCGGAATCCTCGTTCGTCTGTTCTTGGGCGCGCCGGACGCGGAGGTCCGGCGCCGGCTCCTGTTGGAACCGACTGCAGATACGGAGGATCCGGTGCCGGGTTTCAGACCCGCCGAATTTAATTTCGGCTTAGTCGTCGGCCGGGATCAGCGTGCCGTGCAGGGCCGGGCCGGTGGGTTGGCCGGTGGGCGAGCCGCCCGGCGGCTCCAGGCTGATACCGAAGGTCGCGGTGCGCAGCAGGGCCGGATCGTACTGTTCCAGCCGCTTGCGGGTCGGCCCGGACACGTCTTCCAGCAGACCCAGGGAGCGCGGTGTCGCGGAGATCCCCTCGCCGACGATCCAGAGCTGGTAGGTCCGGTCGGCCATCGGCTCGGCGGTGACCGGGCGGATGGTGAGCGCGCGGCTGTCCAGGTCGACCGAGAGCAGGAAGCGCGGTTGGGTATCGCCGTCATGGAACACCGCCACGAAGGTCTGCGGCGGCGGCAGGATCACCTCGCGCACCAGCAGCACCCCGGCAAGACAGGCGGCGAGCGCCGTCGCGCCGATGGCGGTCACCCGCCAGCGGCCGAGCCGGCGCCGCAGCCCGGTCAAATCGGTTACGGGGGACGTCGTCGCCGGGATATCGATGGCCGCCTGGATGGCCGGGAACAGGCCCGGCGGCGGGTCGACCGGACCGACCTCGTCCAGCATCGGCGCCAGGCGCAGCTCCCACGCCGCGATTGCCGCATCCAGATCCGGCTCCCGGGTCCGGCGGGCCTCGACGACGACCCGCTCCTGCGGTGTCAGCGTGCCGAGGGCGTATTCCGCCGCCTCCAGATCGATGTCCTCACGCCCCCTCATGCGGTCAGGCAGTCCTTGAGCTGCTTCAGGCTGCGGTGCAGCCAGGTCTTGATCGTGCCGACCGGCTGGCCGAACCGGTCCGCCAGATCCTGGCGCGACAGGCCGTCGAGATAGGCGAGCCGCACCATGCTGGCGCGCTGCGCCTCCAGCCCGTTCAGGCAGGTTTCAAGCCGGCGATGCTCCTCACCCGCCTCCACCGCCCCCAGGGCCGATCGCCCCGGGTCGGGCACGCGTTCAAGGGCGGTGTCGTCGGAAACGGTGGTCGGGCGCGCCCGGCGCGCCTCGTCCAGGGCGCGGTTGCGGGCGATGGTCGCCATCCAAGTGATGGGGGAAGCGCGGGCCGGGTCGAAGTCGCCCGCCCGCTGCCAGATCTTCATGTACACGTCCTGCACCACCTCGTCGGCCTCGTCCCTGCGCCGCAAGATACGCAGGATGATGCCGTAGAGTTTCGGCGCGGTCGCATCATACAGCTCGGCGAAAGCCCGGCGGTCGCCGCCGGCCACCCGGGCCAGCAGGGTCGTGATCTCCGAACTCGATGCGAGCATTGCCCGTATCGCCTCCCAGGATGCATGTCAGGGTGCGCCGACCCGGCGACAAAGGTGGCCCGGCAGTCTGGAAGTCAAGGGCGCCCGCTACCCGTTGCGGCCGCGATAGGCCAGCGCCTCGGCCACATGCACCCGGCCGACCGTCTCCGCCCGGTCCAGATCGGCCAGGGTGCGGGCGACCTTGAGCACCCGGTGATAGCCCCGGGCGGAGAGCTGCAGCTTCTCCGCCGCCCGGCGCATCAACTCGCGGCCCGGCGGGTCGGGCTCGGCGACCGCAGTCAGCAGCTCGCCGTTCGCGTCGGCGTTGGTGCGCACGGCACCCGTCGGGTCGAGCCTGCGGTACCGCTCGGTCTGCAGTGATCGGGCAGCGGCGACCCGGGCGGCGACGGCGGCACTGCCCTCGGCCGGCGGCGGCAGGGACAGGTCGGCTGCCGATACCGCCTGAACCTCGATCGCCAGGTCGAACCGGTCGAGCAGCGGACCCGACAGGCGGTTCTGGTAGTCGCCGCCGCAGCGCGGTGCCCGCGAGCAGGCCCGCGCCGGGTCGGCCATGTGGCCGCAGCGGCAGGGGTTCATGGCGGCGACCAGCTGGAACCGGGCCGGGTAGGTGACATGGTGGTTGGCCCGGGCGATCACCGCCTCGCCGGTCTCGATCGGCTGGCGCAGGGCGTCCAGCACGGGGCGCGGGAACTCGGCCAGCTCGTCCAGGAACAGCACGCCGCGATGGGCGAGCGACACCTCGCCCGGCTTCGCCCGGATCCCGCCGCCAATCAGGGCGGGGGCGGAGGCGGAATGATGCGGGTCGCGGAAGGGTCGGCCGCGCTCGATCCGGCCCTCCTTCAACACGCCGGCCACCGAGCGGATCATCGAGACCTCCAGCGCCTCGGCCGGCGTCAACGGCGGCAGCAGGCCGGGCAGCCGGGCGGCCATCATCGATTTACCGGCGCCGGGCGGACCGACCATGAGCAGGTTGTGGTTGCCCGCCGCCACCACCTCCAGCGCCCGCTTGGCGCTCTCCTGGCCCTTCACGTCCCTCAGGTCCGGGTAGTGCGGTTCGGCCTCGACCGCCCCGTCGGCCGCTTCGGGAAGGACCTGGATGCCGCGCAGATGGTTCAGCAGCGACAGCAGGTCGGGCGCGGCGATCACCTCGATCCCCTCGGCCCAGCGCGCCTCCGGGCCGCAGGCCGCCGGGCAGATCACCCCGCGCCGCCCGCCCGCCGCGGCCGCCACCGCCGCCGGCAGCACCCCCGCGACCGGCGAGATCCGGCCGTCCAACGCCAGCTCGCCGAGCACGATCCGGTCGGCCACGTCCTCGACCGACAGCGCCCCGATCGCCACCAGGATGCCGAGGGCCACCGGCAGGTCGAAATGTCCGCCCTCCTTCGGGAGGTCGGCCGGTGCCAGGTTCACGGTGATGCGCTTGTAGGGCAGGGCCAGGCCCAGGGCGGAGAGGGCGGCGACCACCCTCTCCCGGCTCTCGGTCACCGCCTTGTCCGCCAGTCCGACCAGGCAGACGCCGCCCATGCCGCCGCCGACATGGACCTGAACGTCGACCGCCACCGTCTCGATGCCGCGGAACGCCACCGTCGTCACCCGCGCCCCCATGGGCAGACCTCCCTCGCAGCGGCGCCGCCGTCTGCGCGCCACCGACCCTATGGCAGGATCGGCGCCGGAATTCCGCGAAGCGGGTCGAGGGGAGGTTTACTCGGCGGCGCTGAGCGTCGGCCGGGCGAGACCGACGGCCCCTTCCAGATCGGCGCATTTCAGGGCGGCGCCGTCCAGCTTCGCGCCGGCGAGGTCGGCATGGTGGAAGATCGCGCCGTCCAGCACCGCCTGGGTGAAGTCGGCCTTGTGGGCGACCGCCCCGGCCAGCGAGGCGCCGGACAGGTCGGCCGGCCACTCGCGCAGGAGCTCCAAGGTCGCCGGCTTCAGGATCTGCATCGGCGTCAGCCGCGCCTGGGTCAGGGTGGCGCCGTCCAGGACCGCCGCCTTCAGCCCGGCGCCCCGCAGATCGGCGCCGGTCAGATCGGCACGCTGCAGCTTCGCGCCGCCCATCTGGGCGAAGCGGAAGGAGCACTGCTTCATGTTGGCGCCGGCGAGGTTGGCGCCCTCGAAATCGGCGGCCGACAGGTCGGCGCCGGAGAAGTCGATCCCGCCCAGGTCCATGCCGCGGAAATTGCCGCGCTCGCCCTTCTTGCCCCCGGAGCTGATCCACAGGAAGTGCTGCACCACCTTGTGCTGGACGTCCGGCGCCATGCTCTCCAGACCGGTGGCGATCTTGCAGTCGGTCAGGTTGGCGCCGCCGAGATCGGCGCCGTCCAGGTTGCAGGACCGCAGGTCGGAGCCGGTGAGGTCGGTATCGGTCAGCACGGAGTCGGCGAAGTTCACGCCGCGCAGGTTCGACCCGCGCATGTCGGTGCCCTGGAACGAGCTCTTCGACAGGTCGGCCTTATTGAGGTTCACGTTGCGCAGCACCGCGCTCTCGAACGCCGTGTTCACCGCCGTCACGCCGGACATGTTGGCGCCGGTCAGATCGGTGCGGACGACGGTCGCCTCGGACAGGTCGGCGCGGGCCAGGTTGGCGTTCTGCTCGATGTTGCGGCTCATGTCCTGGATCCGCGCCGGGCGCAGATCGGCATCCGTCAGGTCCGCCGTCATCAGCTTGGCGCCCTTCAGGTTGGCGCCGCGCAGATCCGCCTTCACCAGCTTGGCACCGGCGAAATCGCACTGTTCGAGCTTGGCGGTCGAGAACTGGGTGGCGCTCAGATTGGAGCCGGCGAAGCTGGCGCCGCGCAGGTCGGTGCCGTGGAACAGCCCCTGGCGCAGGTCGGTCCCCGCCAGCATCGCCCCGCGCAGGGCCTTGTGCCGGAAGTCGGCCTGCACGCCGCCGGTATTCTGCTTCAGGAACAGCGCGTGCTTGCGGATCGAGTCCGCCACGTCCCAATCGAGATCGTTTGCCCGATGCATACGAACCCCACACCAAACGCGAGGCTCCAACCCCGGCCCCACGTGAATTTCGAGTACTACGTCTGGTGGATTTTCAAGCTTCCGACACTGTCGGAAAGTCCCCACGTCTCCGCGATTATGGACTTGCAGGCCGAATTTGTCAAAACTTTCAGATTGTTAAGCGGAATGGCTGACGACCTTTCACAAGATCGTCAGCGCCCTTCACGCAAGACCCCCAAGATATGGCCCGGACGGAGCCGCCGGCCGCGGGAGATCTCAGACCGGCTTGATGATCCGGCCGAGGTTCTGACCCGCGAACATGTGCAGGTGGAAGTGCGGCACTTCCTGGTTCGCGTCGCGGCCGTTATTGGCGATGATCCGATAGCCGTCCTCGACGATCCCGAGATCCTTGGCGATCCGGCCGGCGGCCCGCACGAAGGCCACGATCTCGGCATCGCTCGCCTTCTGCGAGAAGTCGGCGAAGGAGACGTAGGCGCCCTTGGGGATGACCAGGACATGGGTCGGGGTCTGGGGATGGATGTCGCGGAAGGCCAGGACGTGCTCGTCCTCGTAGACCGTGTCGTTCGGGATCTCGCCGCGCAGGATCTTGGCGAAGATGTTGTTCGGATCGTAGCTCATTCGGCCTCTCCCTTGCCTTGTCCGCCGGTCGCATCTCCCCGGGCCGCCTTCTCGGCCAGGCCCGACATGCCCTCCCGCGCCTCGAGCTTGGCCCAGACCTGGTCCGGGGACACCCCGGCGGCCGTCCACAGCACCAGCAGGTGATACAGCAGGTCGGCGCTCTCCGAGGCCAGAGCCTCGGCGTCGCCGCGCGCCGCCTCGATCGCCACCTCGACGGCTTCCTCGCCGACCTTCTGGGCCGACTTCACCGGGCCCTTCGACAGCAGCTTCGCGGTATAGCTGGTTTCCGGATCGCCGCCCTGGCGGGACGCGATGGTGGCGGCCAGTCGGTCGAGGATGTGGTCGCTCATGACGGCGTCAGTCCCCCTGGCGCATGGCGAGCCCGGCGGCGGCCATGGCCTGCTTCGCCTCGCCGATGCTGTAGGTGCCGAAATGGAAGATCGAGGCGGCCAGCACCGCACTGGCATGGCCGTCGCGCACGCCTTCCACCAGATGGTCCAGGGTGCCGACCCCGCCCGACGCGATGACCGGGATCGGCACCGCATCCGAGATCGCCCGGGTCAGCGGGATGTTGAAGCCCTGCTTGGTGCCGTCGCGGTCCATCGAGGTCAGCAGGATCTCGCCGGCGCCGTATTCGGCCATCTGCTGCGCCCAGGCGACGGCGTCGAGACCGGTGGCATTGCGGCCGCCATGGGTGAAGACCTCGAACCTGCCGTCGCCCACGCTCTTGGCGTCGACCGCCACGGTGATGCACTGGCTGCCGAACTTGATCGCCGCCTGACGCACGAACTCCGGATTGGTCACCGCCGCGGTGTTGATGGAAACCTTGTCGGCACCGGCCAGCAGCAGCTTGCGGATGTCCTCCACCGTGCGGACCCCGCCGCCGACGGTCAGCGGCATGAAGCACTGCTCGGCGGTACGGGCGATCACGTCGAAGATGGTGTCGCGGTTCTCGTGGCTGGCGGTGATGTCCAGGAAGCAGAGCTCGTCGGCCCCTTCGGCGTCGTACAGCTTGGCCTGCTCCACCGGGTCGCCGGCGTCGATCAGGTCGACGAAGTTGACGCCCTTGACCACCCGACCGTCCTTGACGTCGAGGCAGGGGATGACCCGGACCTTCAGCATCACGGGGCCTCCCCGGCGAGCGCGCGCACCGCGCCGACCACGTCGACCCGGCCGTCATACAGCGCCCGGCCGACGATGGCGCCGGCCACGCCGTCCTTGTCGAGCTTGGCGATGGCCCGCAGGTCGTCCAGCGAGGAGACCCCGCCGGACGCGATCACCGGCGTCGACAGCGCCCGGGCCAGGGCGCCGGTCGCCTCGAGGTTCGGGCCCTGCAGGGCGCCGTCCCTGTCGATATCGGTGAAGATGATGGCGGCGACGCCCGCATCCTCGAACTTGAGCGCCAGGTCGGTGGCGGTGATCTCCGAAGTTTCGGCCCAGCCCTCCACGGCGACCTTG
Source organism: Candidatus Endolissoclinum sp. (assembly GCA_965228445.1). GTDB lineage: Bacteria > Pseudomonadota > Alphaproteobacteria > Thalassobaculales > Thalassobaculaceae > Thalassobaculum. Next base: position 3,328,980 of record OZ245813.1, read on the forward strand.
CCGCCCCGGGCGTCGATGCCGACGGCGATCCGGCCCGGATGGTCGCGGCAGGCGGCGATCACCAGCTCCGGATCGCGCAGGGCGACCGTGCCGAGGATCACCCGGCTGATGCCGGCCTCGAGCCAGGTGTCGATATGGGCGCGGCTGCGGATGCCGCCGCCGAGCTGCACCGGCACGTCGACCGCGGAGAGGATCGAGCGCACGGCGGCGCCGTTCACCGCCTCGCCGGCGAAGGCGCCGTCGAGATCGACCACGTGGATCCAGGCGCAGCCGGCATCCTGGAACGCCCTGGCCTGGCTGGCCGGGTCGGGGTTGTAGACCGTCGCGGCATCCATCTCGCCGCGCAGCAGGCGGACGCATTCGCCGCCCTTCAGGTCGATGGCAGGGTACAGGATCACGACGCACCGCCTTCCGTCCCGCCGCCCGGCTCGGTGGCGGCGAGGTTCTTGAAGTAATACAGGCCCCGCACATACCCGTCGCGGGTCCGGGCGTAGTAGGGGTGCTCGCCGAACTTCTGGAAGCCGAGCGCCTCGTACAGACGGATCGCCGCGCGCTGGGTCTCGCGCACATCCAGGTTCATCACCTCGAAGCCGAGCTTGCGGCCGTGGTTCTCGGCGATCTGGGTGAGGTCGCGCGCCAGCCCGTGCCCGCGCGCCCAGGGGGCGACGAAGGACGTGGTGAAGTTGCAGGCGAAGCTCTGCGCCTCGTTGTTGCGCGGCGGCCGGTGCAGCTGGGACGACCCGGCGATCACCCCGTCGAGCCGGCCGACGAACAGGTCGCGCTCGGGGATCAGCAGGGTGCCGCGCCAATAGGCCTCCAGCGTCTCGCGCGGCGGCGGCGTCAGCCAGCCGAACCCGCCGCCGTCGATGATCGCCGCCTCGGCCGCGTCGCACAGGTCGTGCAGGTCGCCGACCGACAGCTCGGTGATGTGCTCGACCAGGGTGACCGGTTGAGGCGAGGACTGGGTCTGATCGCCGGTCATGGCGTCCATCCGATGAAGTTTGCGATGAGACGCAGGCCGGTCGCCTGGCTCTTCTCGGGGTGGAACTGGGTTCCGACCAGGTTGTCCCGCCCGACCACGGCGCAGATCGGCCCGCCGTAATCGGCGGTGGCGAGCTGCTGGACCGGGCTGTCCAGGCGCATGGCGTAGGAATGGACGAAATAGGCGTGGTGCCCGTCCTCCAGTCCGGCCAGGACCGGGTGGTGGCGGCCCTGCACGCTCAGCACGTTCCAGCCCATATGCGGCACCTTGCGCGGCCGGCCGTCCGCCTCGTCCGCCGGCTCGATCCGGTGGACCTCGCCGTCGATCCAGGCGAAGCCCTCGGTGGTCAGGTGCTCGAACCCGGCCTTGGCCATGAGCTGCATGCCGACGCAGATGCCCAGGAACGGCACCGCCTCGCGGATCACCCGCCGTTCCAGCGTGTCGCGCAGCCCCTGCACCCGCTCGACCCCGGCCCGGCAGTCGGCGAACGCGCCCACCCCCGGCAGGACGATGCGGTCGGCCGCGGCGATCACGTCGAGATCGTCGGTCACCCGGATATCGGCGGCGATCCCGGCCTCGCGGGAGGCCCGTTCGAACGCCTTCGCCGCCGAGCGCAGGTTCCCTGAGCCGTAATCGATAATCGCGATGGTCTGCATGTCCGCCTCAGTCGCTCCGCAGCGCGCCCTTGGTCGACGGCACGGCGTCGGCCTTGCGCGGATCGATCTCCACCGCCTCCCGGAGGGCACGAGCCAGACCCTTGAAACAGGTCTCCACGATATGGTGGCTGTTCTCGCCCTTGAGGCTGTCCACATGCAGGGTGGCGCCCGACGCCTGGGCGAAGGCGCGGAACCACTCCTTGAACAGTTCGGTGTCGAAGGTGCCGACCTTCTGGGTCGGGAAGTCCACGCCCCAGGACAGGTACGGCCGCCCCGACAGGTCGATGGCAACGCGGGTCAGCGCCTCGTCCATCGGCAGCAGGCAGGAGCCGTAGCGGGTGATGCCGCGCCGCTCGCCCAGCGCCTGGGCGACGGCGGAGCCGACCGCATAGCCGGAATCCTCGGTGGTGTGGTGATCGTCGATATGCAGATCGCCCTCGGCCTTCACGGTCAGGTCGATCAGGGAATGGCGCGAGAGCTGCTCCAGCATATGGTCGAGGAACCCGATCCCGGTCGCCACGTCATAGGCGCCGGCTCCGTCCAGATCGACGGAGACGGAAATACGGGTCTCATTGGTGTTGCGCTCGACGCGCGCCGTGCGGGCCATACCACCCTCCCTGGAGAATGGCGGCTGTTTAGCAGGAAGGCCGCCCAGGTGCCAGCCTAAGGCGCCAGAACGCTCGCCCGGCAGACTTGCTTGAACCGCGCGTCCCGGACATTACATTCGCCTGACCATCGGAATAAGGCAGAACCCCATGAGTGACGATCCGACCCAGTGGCACGGCACGACGATCCTGGCCGTGCGGAAGGGCGGGCGCGTCGTCGTCGCCGGCGACGGGCAGGTGACCTTCGGCAATACCGTGATGAAGGCGACCGCGCGCAAGGTGCGCCGGCTGTCCGGCGGCAACGTCATCGCCGGCTTCGCCGGGGCCACCGCCGACGCCTTCACCCTGTTCGAGCGGCTGGAAGCCAAGCTGGAGCAGCATCCGGGCCAGCTCACCCGGGCCTGCGTCGAGCTCGCCAAGGACTGGCGCACCGACCGCTACCTGCGCCGGCTTGAGGCGATGATGGCCGTGGTCGACAGCGACGTCTCCCTGGTCCTGACCGGGACCGGCGATGTTCTGGAGCCCGAGGACGGGCTGATCGGCATCGGCTCCGGCGGTTCCTTCGCTCTGGCCGCCGCCCGGGCGCTGGCCGACCGCGACGACATGGACGCCGAGGCCATCGCCCGCCGCGCCATGGCGATCGCCGCCGATATCTGCATCTACACCAATGACAACGTGACCGTCGAAAGCCTATGACCGACTTTTCCCCCCGAGAGATCGTCTCCGAGCTCGACCGGTTCATCATCGGCCAGCATGACGCCAAGCGCGCCGTCGCCATCGCCCTGCGCAACCGCTGGCGCCGGCGCCAGCTCGACGAGGGGCTGCGCGAGGAGATCCTGCCGAAGAACATCCTGATGATCGGCCCGACCGGCGTCGGCAAGACCGAGATCGCCCGCCGCCTCGCCAAGCTGGCCAACGCACCGTTCCTGAAGGTCGAGGCGACCAAGTTCACGGAGGTCGGCTATGTCGGCCGCGACGTGGAGTCGATCATCCGCGACCTGCTGGAATCCGCCATCGCCATGACCCGCGAGCGGATGCGCAAGGAGGTTCATGCCAAGGCGGAGCTGCAGGCCGAGGAGCGGGTGATCGACGCCCTGGTCGGCGACAGCGCCAGCACCGAGACCCGGCAGAAATTCCGCAAGATGCTGCGCGAGGGCCAGCTCGCCGAGCGCGAGATCGAGATCGACGTGACCAGCTCCGGCGGCCCCGCCGGCATGCCGACCTTCGACATTCCCGGCATGCCCGGCGGTCAGCTCGGCGTGATGAACCTGAACGACATGCTGGGCAAGGCCTTCGGCGGCCAGAGCAAGCGCAAGCGCATGTCCGTGCCGGACAGCTACGAGGTTCTGGTCCGCCAGGAGGCCGACAAGCTGCTGGACGAGGAGGCGGTCACCCGCGAGGCGATCGAGCTGGTCGAGCAGAACGGCATCGTCTTCCTCGACGAGGTCGACAAGATCGCCCGCTCCGAGGAGCGCAGCAGCGGCGATGTCAGCCGCGAGGGCGTGCAGCGCGACCTGCTGCCGCTGATCGAGGGCACCACCGTCGCCACCAAGCACGGGCCGGTGAAGACCGACTTCATCCTGTTCATCGCCTCGGGCGCCTTCCACCTGGCGAAGCCCTCGGACCTGCTGCCGGAACTGCAGGGCCGCCTGCCGATCCGGGTCGAGCTGAAGGCGCTCACCCGCGACGATTTCCGCCGCATCCTGACCGAACCGGAAGCCAGCCTGGTCACCCAGTACAAGGCGCTGATGGGCACCGAGGATCTCACCCTCGACTTCACCGACGACGCCATCGAGGCGCTCGCCGACATGGCGGTGGAGATCAACCGCACGGTGGAGAACCTGGGGGCGCGCCGGCTGCACACGGTGCTGGAGAAGCTGCTGGAGGAGGTGAGCTTCACCGCCTCCGACCGCAGCGGCCAGACGGTGACCGTGGACGCCGCCATGGTGAAGGAACGGGTCGGCGAACTGGCGAAGAACGCCGATCTGAGCCGGTTCATCCTGTAACGGCTGGGCTCGTTCCGGATTCGGAATGAGCCTGGCTGCGGACCTCAGGGATCCCGCAGCTCGGCCAGCAGGGTGTCGATCCGGCTGTCGTCCAGGTCGCGGATCCGCACCGCCAGGAGGTTGGCCAGTTCGGTCGCCTTGGGGCTGAGACCGCCGGTGTCGAGCACCACGCGGGGGCGGGAGATCTCCGACAGGCGGCGCAGCTCTTCCGCCTCCTCCCAGTCCAGGTTCAGGCAGGCGTTGACCAGCTCCAGGAAGCCGGAGCGGGGCCGCGCCCGCTTGCCGTGCTCGACGGCGGAGAGATAGGCGGCCGACACACCCAGCCCCTCGGCCATGACGGCGAGGGTCAGGCCGCGGGCCTCGCGCAGGTCCCGCAGGCGGCGGCCGAGCGGCGTCATGTCTCGCCCGTCCCGCCGGGCGCGCGGTCGCGGCGCCGGCGCAGCAGCACATACCAGGCGCCCTTGCCGCCGTCCTGCGGCTGGGCCGGGGTGAAGGCGAGAATACGCTGCTTGTTCGGATAGTCGCCGAGCCAACCCGGCAGCGCCCGGCGGATCACGCCGATCTCGCGCTCGTCACGCCCCCAGGGAACATCGTATCCCGGTTTCTGCCAGTCCGGCCGTCCCTTGCCCGTGATCACCAGCACGCAGCGCCGGCCCAGCGCCTCCTGGCGGGCGAGGAAACCGTTCAGCGCCACATGCGCCTTTTCCCGGCTGAGACCGTGCAGGTCGATCCGCGCCTCGATCGGCAGCTGGCCGCGTTTCAGCCGGAGCTGCAGCCGCCGGTCCATGCCGGGGGCTGTGCCATGGGCGTGATCCTGCAGGTCAGAGGGCACGATCTCCGGGACCGCCTGCGGTGGCGGCGGCGCGGCCGAACGCCTGTGTCCTGCAGGTTTCCGCAGGGTTGCGGGTTTTTCAGGAGCCGGCCCGGGCATCGGTTCCGGGGCCACCGCATGCTCGGCATGCCGGTCGCTCTCGATCCGCGTGGCGTCCTTGAGCACCTTGCCGAACAGATCCAGCTCGTCCGTGGTGGGCCGCCGGGATTTGCGCGTGCCGGCCATCCCCTGCCTCACGCTGCCGCAGGGGTGATGGACGAACCGGGCGCGCCGCCACCGGCCGCCGGGCGGTGCGGTGCCGGACCCGTAGTGAAGTACGACCCTACCCGAGTCGATGCCTTATCGCTTTGAAAATAGTAAGATTTCCCGATCACCCGCCACTGGTAGTGATGGCTGGATTCGGGGTAAAGAGCGGGCGATTGGCGCGATCGGCGCTCCGCCGGCCGCTCCGCTGGGGGCAGGGTACGGAGCGCCCGGGCCGGGGCGGCGGTCGACACTCCGCTCGTCCTGGAGCTTCCCTGGGCCATGCTCGCCCCTTCGCACGCGGTGAATGATCAGGCATTTGAGCTATCACGCGGGCGGGGGAGCGGCAAGCTGCGGGCGGCCCCAGGCGGCCGGGGCAGCTCGGAGCGCGAGCCTGATTTGCATCAGGATGACGGGGAAGGGTGGGAGCAACGAAAAAGGCCGACCCCGAAGGCCGGCCCATCCCGTCTCACTCCTGATCCCGCCCCGGATCGGGTCCGCGGACGGTCGGATGACGGCAGCGCCGTCGCCCCTCAGGAATTCATCTGGTCGAAGAAGTCCTGGTTGGTTTTGGAGTGCTTGAGCTTGTCGAGCAGGAACTCCATGCCGTCGACCGTGCCCATCTGCATGAGGATGCGGCGCAGGACCCACATCTTCGACAAGGTCGCTTTGTCGACCAGCAGCTCTTCCTTGCGGGTGCCCGACTTGGTGATGTCGATCGCCGGGAAGGTGCGCTTGTCGGACAGCTTGCGGTCGAGGATGACCTCGGAGTTACCGGTGCCCTTGAACTCCTCGAAGATCACCTCGTCCATGCGCGAACCGGTATCGATCAGCGCGGTGGCGATGATGGTCAGCGAGCCGCCCTCCTCGATGTTGCGGGCGGCACCGAAGAACCGCTTCGGGCGCTGCAGGGCGTTGGCATCGACACCACCGGTCAGCACCTTGCCCGAGGACGGCACCACGGTGTTGTAGGCGCGGGCCAGGCGGGTGATGGAGTCCAGCAGGATCACCACGTCGCGCTTGTGCTCGACCAGGCGCTTGGCCTTCTCGATCACCATCTCGGTGACCTGCACGTGGCGCGAGGCCGGCTCGTCGAAGGTGGAGGAGATCACCTCGCCCTTCACCGAGCGCACCATGTCGGTCACTTCCTCCGGCCGCTCGTCGATGAGCAGGACGATGAGGTAGACCTCCGGATTGCCCTCGGAGATGGCGTGGGCGACGTTCTGCAGCATCACCGTCTTACCGGTGCGCGGTGGCGCCACCATCAGCGCGCGCTGGCCCTTGCCGAGCGGCGCGATCAGATCGATCACCCGGGACGTGAAGTCCTTGTTCTCCGGCTTGAACTCGGTTTCGAGCTTCAGCTTCTCGTTCGGGAACAGCGGGGTGAGGTTGTCGAAGTTGATCCGGTGACGGACCGCCTCGGGATCCTCGAAATTGATCTGGTTCACCTTGAGCAGGGCGAAATAGCGCTCGCCGTCCTTCGGCGCGCGGATCTGGCCCTCGACCGTGTCGCCGGTGCGCAGACCGAAGCGGCGCACCTGGCTCGGCGAGACATAGATGTCGTCCGGACCCGGCAGGTAGTTGGATTCCGGCGCACGCAGGAAGCCGAATCCGTCGGGAAGGATCTCGAGCACACCCTGGCCGGAGATCGGAACGTCGTTTTCCGCCAATTGCTTGAGGATCGCGAACATCATGTCCTGCTTGCGCAGCGTGCTCGCGTTTTCAACTTCAAGCTCCTCCGCGTAGGAGAGGAGATCGGCGGGGGTTTTCGCTTTGAGTTCTTGAAGATTCATCTGCTGTGGATTGCCTTCAGGGAAGGGACCGGAACGCGCCCGACGCAAAGGGTTTTCGTTTTACCCATCGGCCCGACCGTACGGGGGCCGTCTGCAACACATGCAATGTTCCGGAGAAAAGCGGTCGCGCCCGGCGACCGGAAACAGGCCTTACCCGACCCTCAGGTCGGTGTCAACGGCGTTAACCGTACGACAGGTCTCAAAACGGTTTCAAGATCACCAGGAAGACCACGACGACCATGAGTAATGTGGGGATTTCGTTGGCGATTCGGTAGAACCGCGTCGAATGTCTGTTCTCGTCGGCCGCGAAGGCCTTGCGCCACCGCCCCATCGCGTGATGCGTCGCGGTCAGCACCAGCACGAGGAATAGCTTTGCGTGCATCCAGCCGTCCTCGAGCCAGCCGGGGGCCATCCAGAGCATGGTGAGGCCGAACAGCCAGGTCGCCATCATCGCCGGGTTCATGATCGCCCGGTACAGCCGGCGCTCCATCACCTTGAAGGTCTCCGAGCTGGCCGATCCCGGCGCCTCGGCGGCGTGATAGACGAACAGCCGCGGCAGGTAGAGCAGGCCCGCCATCCAGGAGATCACGCTGATCACGTGCAGCGCCTTGACGATGCCGTACCAGTCCATCGCCGCTAGCCCCGGATCTGCCTGAGCAGGGCGGTCACGTGCTCCGGGGGCGTCTGCGGCACGATGCCGTGGCCCAGGTTGAAGATGAACGGCCCGCCCGACAGTGCCTCCAGGATCCGGTCGGTCTCCGCCCTCAGGGCGTCGCCGCCGGTCACCAGGGCGATCGGGTCCAGATTGCCCTGCACCGGGATCTCGGCCTGCAGCGCGCAGGCCATGGCGAGCGGAATGGTGCTGTCGAGCGCCAGCCCGTCGATCCCCGTGGCCGCCGCGTAGCCGCGGGTCATCGCGCCCGCCCCCCGGGCGAACCCGATCACCTTGACCTGGGGATGCAGCGCCTTCAGGCGGCGCACGATCTCGGCCGTCGGCTCGACCACCGCGCGCTGAAACACGCTCTCCGGCGCAGCCCCGGCCCAGCTGTCGAACAGCTTCACCACCTGGGCGCCGGCGGCCACCTGACGGTCGAGATAGGCCACGGTCGCATCGACCAGAAGATCCATCAGCCTGCGGAAGCCCTCTGGCCGGCCATAGGCCCAGCCCTTGAGCTTGGCATAGTCACGGCTGCTGCCGCCCTCGACCATGTAGGAGGCGACGGTCCAGGGGCTCCCGGCGAACCCGATCAGCGCCACCTCCCTGGGCAGCGCGTCGCGCAGCCGGGCGACGGTCTCGTAGACGTTGCCGATCTTGGCGTGGAACGCCTCGGCGTCGAAGGCGGGGATCTCGGCCTCGCTCTCGATCGGATCGAGGACCGGGCCGCGGCCTTCCACGAATTCCAGCCGACGGCCGACGCCATAGGGCACGATCAGGATGTCGGAGAACAGGATGGCGGCGTCGAAGCCGAAGCGCCGGATCGGCTGCATCGTCACTTCGCAGGCCAGCTCCGGGTTCAGGCAGAGGTCGACGAAACCGCCCGCCTGCTTCCGCGTTTCCTTGTATTCCGGCAGATAACGCCCGGCCTGGCGCATCAGCCAGACCGGCGGCGGCGATCCGACCCGGCCGTTCAGCGTGTCCAACAGCGGAATGCCCGACATGCCTCGCTCCCTCTCGTTCTGCCCCGCGCGTTCTGCACAGCCTCTCTACCTCATTACTCTTTTTAAAAGATAGGGAGTTGAAGTGGTTGGTGAGGTGAAAGCTGGGGATCAAATCCGGTCCACCGGTCATCCACAGATTTGTCGGCGACCGGAATCCGGTTCGGTCGGTGGGGAGCGATCCCGTGACAAGGTCGGCGAGACCCGCGTCTGCCCTGGCGGCGACGGCGGAATTGAATCATGGGGATAACGGGGACAGTCTGGGCAAGTGCGCGGGCGGTGACGTTATCCGGCCGGGCCGATAAACTTGTCCACCCCCGGACAGACGGGGGCAGTGAATCGAGGTGACCCTTGAGCAATTCCGACGCCATCGGGTTCGGTCCGACTTATCCCCCGTCCCGCGGAACTTCTCCCCAGGGCGCCGGTGGATGAGTAGCGCCGACCTGCTCCACCTCCACCTGGTGTCCGACGCCACCGGGGAGACCAACCATCAGATCGCCCGGGCCTGTCTGGTGCAGTTCGAGGACGTGCGGGCGAAGGAGCATGTCTGGTCCCTGGTGCGCACCGGCAGCTATCTGGACAAGGTGATCGCCGGAGTGGAGGCCAATCCGGGTCCGGTGCTGTTCACCCTGGTGGATCCGGAGCTGCGCCGGCGCCTGGAGGAGGCCTGTCGGCGCATCGAGGTGCCGTGCCTGCCGGTGCTCGACCCGATCGTGATGACCCTGGCCAACTATATGGGCCGGGAATCCCATCCCCGGCCGGGCCGCCAGCACGAGATGGACGCGGCCTATTTCAACCGGATCGAGGCGATGGACTACACCCTGGCCCATGACGACGGCCAGCAGGTCCACGACCTGGAGGACGCGGATATCGTCATCGTCGGCGTGTCGCGGACCTCGAAGACGCCGACCTCGCTGTATCTCGCCAACCGCGGCTACAAGACGGCGAACGTGCCGATCGTGCCCGACGTTCCGCCGCCGGACGAGATCTTCCACCTGAAGCGGCCGCTGGTGGTCGCCTTCACCACCGACCCGGCGCGGCTGATCCAGGTCCGGCGCAACCGGGTGCTGATGCTCAAGCAGCGCGAGGAGACCGACTACGTGGCGATGGAACAGGTCCGCAAGGAGGTGGCCGAGGCGCGCCGGATGTTCGCGCGCAACGGCTGGCCGATCATCGACGTCACCCGCCGCTCGATCGAGGAGACCTCCGCGGCGGTGCTGCAGCATATGGAAGCGCGGGAGACGGCCAATGGCTGAGGCGGACCAGCCGCGACTGCTCGGGGCGAACGCGGCCGCCACCTCCGTCGTCCTGGCCTCCGGCAGCCGGTTCCGGGCCGGGCTGCTGCGCAATGCCGGGGTGCCCTTCACCATCGACATCCCCGGGGTGGACGAGGGGTCGGTGCGGGATTCCCTGAGGGCGGAGAACGCCACGACCGAGGACGTGGCCACTGTGCTGGCCGAGCTGAAGGCCATCGCCATCTCGCGCAAGCATCCCGACGCCCTGGTCATCGGCTCCGACCAGATGCTGGACTGCGGCGGCGTGTGGTTCGAGAAGCCGGTGGACCGCGACCATGCCCAGGCGACGCTGAAGGCCCTGTCCGGCAAGTCCCACCGGCTGGTGACGGCCGTCGTCGTCGCCCGGGCCGGCAGCCGGATCTGGCATGCCATGGACAGCGTGACCATGCGCATGCGGCCGCTCTCCGACGAGTTTATCCAACGATATCTGGATGTTGTCGGCGAAGGGGTCTTTGACTCCGTCGGTGCGTATCAGCTTGAAGGTCTGGGTGCGCAGCTCTTCACCGGGGTCGAGGGCGACTATTTCACGGTGCTGGGGCTGCCGCTGCTGCCGCTGCTCGATTTTCTGCGGACCCACGGTGTGCTGGCGCGATGATCGTCATCGGCCTGACCGGCTCGATCGGCATGGGCAAGAGTACGACGGCGTCCATGTTCCGCCGGCTGGGCATTCCGCTGCATGATTCCGATGCCGCCGTGCACGCGACCATGCGCCGGGGCGGCGAGGCGGTCGCGGCGATCGCCGAGGCGTTCCCCGATGCGGTTCGCGACGGCGCGGTCGACCGTCCGGCCCTCGGCGCCCAGGTGTTCGGGGACGCGGCGGCCCTGCGCCGTCTGGAATCCATCGTCCATCCGCTGGTGGGGGCCCGCACCCAGCGCTTCCTGAAGATCTGCCGCCGGCACCGCCGGCCGATCGTCGTTCTCGATGTGCCTCTGCTGCTGGAGGGTTCCTCCCACCGGCTGTGCGATCTTGTGGTGGTGGTCAGCGCGCCGGGCTTCATCCAGCGCCAGCGGGTTCTGGCCCGGCCCGGGATGACGCCGGCGCGTCTGGCAAGTATCCTGGCCAAGCAGATGCCGGACGCCGAGAAGCGCCGCCGGGCCGACCGGGTGATCCCGACCGGGCTGGGGCGTGCCGTTGCCATGCGTTCGGTCACGAGACTGGTGGTCGGCCTCCGGCGGGACCCGGCCTATGGAAAGAGGATCGCATGCGGGAAATCGTGCTCGATACGGAGACGACGGGCCTGGACCCGGAGACCGGGGACCGGGTCGTCGAAATCGGCTGTCTCGAGCTGATCAACCACGTGCCCACCGGGCGCACGCTGCACCATTACTTCAATCCCGAGCGCGACATGCCGGAGGAGGCATTCCGGGTCCACGGCCTGTCGGCGGAGTTCCTGTCCGGCTATCCGGTCTTCGGCGCGCTGGTGGACGAGGTGATGGCGTTCCTGGGCGACGCCACCCTGGTGATCCACAACGCCAGCTTCGACATGAAGTTCCTGAACAAGGAGCTGCAGCTGCTGGGCCGGCCGGCGATCCCGATGGACCGGGCGCTGGATACGGTGGCGCTGGCCCGCCGCAAGTATCCCGGCGCGCAGGTCAGCCTGGACGCCCTGTGCCGGCGGTTCGAGATCGACAATTCGAACCGCTCCCTGCACGGGGCGCTGATCGATGCGGACCTGCTGGCGTCGGTCTATCTGGAGCTGATCGGCGGCCGGCAGCCGGACCTGATGGCGCCGCCGGCCGAGGACGGCAAGGCCGCCTCCGGGACGGGCGGCGGGCCGAAGACCGTCGAGAAGATCGAGCGGGTCTATCGGGACCCGCGGCCGCACGCACCGAGCGCGGAGGAGGCGGCGGCACACGCCGCCTTCCTGGAGAAGATCAAGAACCCGATCTGGGCGAGCGGGGCCGCCGATTAGGCGCCGCCCTCTCGGACGGGCCCGCCGGAACGGGGTCGACCGGGGCAGGAAGTTAGGCGGAGGCCACCGGCGCGCCGATCGAGGATTCCTTGCTCTGCCGGTACATCGAGGCGAAATCCACCGGCTGGATCAGCAGCGGCGGGAAGCCGCCGTCGCGGGTCGAGTCGGCGACGATCGCCCGGGCGAACGGGAACAGCAGCCGCGGGCATTCGACCAGCAGCACCGCGTGCAGGGAGTCCTCGTCCATCGCCTGCAGCCGGAACAGGCCGGCATAGGTCAGGTCGGCGAGAAACAGCGGGTCTTCCTCAACCTTGGCGGTCGCGGTGATCTTCAGCACGACCTCGAACAGTTCCTCGTCCTTGGAGACCTTGGACGCCTGCACGTCGACATTCACGTCGATCCGCGGCTGCGAGGTCTGCGGACGCAGGCTGGCCGGCGCGCGCGGGTTCTCGAAGGAGAAGTCCTTGATGTACTGCGCGTTGATCTGCAGCGGCATCGACATGGCCTGCATCGGCTGGGGCTCGGTCGAGAGAGGGGTGTCGGACATGAAAAATCCCGGGTCTAGGGTCCGCCAGCGGACAGAAAGAGTGCGGCTTCGCTATCACGACTGGGAGGTGTGGACAATAGTGGCGGCCAGATCGCGGTCCAGCGACAGCAGTGTTCCGTTCGGCACCGTCATCCCCGTCAGGCCGCGGATGAAGGCCCAGTGGGTGACGAAGACGGTGTCGTCCCAGCGCTCCGCCGCGCTCAGCTTCTCGCGGAACGCGGTGCAGCGCAGGCCGAGCTCCTCCTCGTTCTCGCCGTCCTGCGGCCACCACTGCTCGGCCAGGTCGCCGAAGGCGATGGCCGGCCAGTCCCGGCGCAGGCGGGAGGTCGGAGTGCCGACATCGCAGACGAACCAGCAGCGCTCGCGCACCAGGGGCTCGATCTCGATGCCGAGGCCGAGCCGCCCGGCCACGATCTCCGCCGTCTGCAGGGCGCGCCGGTAGGGGCTGGCCACCACACGGCGGATGGCCCGCCTCTCCAGATGGTCGGCGGCGGCCGCCGCCTGCACCCGGCCGGCCTCGGTGAGCGCCGGATCCTCGATGCCCGGGTCGATCCGGGTCTTGGAGAAGTGGACGTTGAACTCGCTTTCCCCGTGGCGAAGCAGATACATCGGTGGTCAGTCCTTCGGCCGGTCCAGGGGAGGGGGCGTGGTGTCGTTCGAGCTGTCACGCTCCGACAGGTCCTCGTATTCGCCGTCGATCACGTCGCCCCGGCCGCGCGCGCCCGGCCCGCCCGGTCCGCCCGGTCCGCCGCGCAGGTTCACGAACGCCGTCGTGCCGCCTCGGGCGACCAGGTAGGCGATGATCACGCCGGCCAGCCAGCGCCGCAGCGGCGGGACGAACAGCAGGAAGCCGAGCGCGTCGGTCGCGAAACCGGGGATCAGCAGCAGCAGCCCGGCGAACAGGAGGCCGAAGCCGGAGACCACCTCGATCGCCGGTGTCTCGCCCCGGTCGATATTGCCGCGCAGCCGTTCCAGGGTCGCGAGGCCCTGGATCCGGAACAGCAGCGTGCCCAGGACGGCGGTCAGAATGATGAGCGCGATGGTCGGTGCCGCGCCGATTTCGCTGCCGACCTCGATGAGAAGCCAGAGTTCGAACGTCGGCACGCCGATCAGAATCAGGAGAATGACTAAGCCCATGCTTGCCCTTCGGATATCAAGGCCCTATCTACACCGGAGGCGTCGGGACACGATCCCGATGGCCGTCGAAGCGATGCCCGCATCCACTCGGATGCACCGGCGCCGCGACCGCCGTGGCGACCGCTGTCCGGGGCGGGCACTCTAAACGGGCGGGTGCGGCTCGGTCCACCCGGAGGGCGCAACAGGCATGGGATCCAGTTTTCCACTCTTCGAAATCATCCTCTACGCGATGATCGCTGGGTTTCTGATCTTGAAGCTCCGCAGCGTGCTCGGCCGGCGTACCGGCAACGAGAAGCAGCGGCCGGATCCGTTCAGCCCTCCGCCCGCCAATGAGAGCGAGCAGGACAACATCATCTCGCTGCCCGATCGCGCGGCCAAGGAGCCCGTGGAGATCGACGAGCGCGATCCTCTGACCGCCAGCCTGATGCGCATCAAGCTGGCGGATGACGGCTTCGACGATAAGGAATTCGTCGGCGGCGCCCGCGGCGCGTTCGAGATGATCGTCCAGGCCTATGCCGCCGGCGACGTCGATACCCTGAAATCGCTGATCTCCGGTCCGCTCTACGGCGGCTTCGTCCAGGCGATCGAGGAGCGCGAGCAGGCCAACGAGACCCAGGAGACGACCATCGTCACCTTCCGCTCGACCGAGATCACCGGCGCCGAGCTGGACGGTCACGAGGCGCGGGTGACGGTCGAGTTCGTCACCGAGCAGGTCAAGGTCACCCGCGACGCCGCCGGAACGGTGGTCGACGGCGATCCCGACAAGATCGAGGTCCTTACCGACATCTGGACCTTCGAGCGGGACGTCCGGTCCAGCGACCCGAACTGGGAGCTGGTCGCCGCCCGTGTCCCCGAGGAATAACCTCCGCCTGCGGGCGCTTGCGGCCGGGCTGCTGCTGAGCGTCCTGGCCGCCTGTTCGGCCGACCAGCCGCCCGAGACCGCCGATGGCGGGACCCTGCTTCTGGAACGGGCCGGCTTCGCCGATCTTCCGGGCTGGAGCGAGGACGACGTGGCGGCCGCCGTTCCGGCCATGCGCCGCTCCTGCTCGCGGATGCTGCGCAGCGAGGACGACAAGGTCCTGACGCCGGGCCCCCGGTTCGGGACCATCGGCGACTGGCGCGCGGCCTGTGCCGCCATGGAACGGCTCCGCCCCGGCGACACCGCGGCTGCCCGCGCCGTGTTCGAGGAACAGTTCACGGTCTGGCAGGCCTCCGACGCCGTGCCGAAGGACGATCTCTTCACCGGGTATTACGAGCCGGAACTGCGCGGTGCCCGGCGCCCGGATGCGACCTATGGCGTGCCGCTCTATCCCCGCCCGGGCGATCTGGTCCTGGTTGATCTGGGGGATTTCCGCGACAGCATGAAGGGCGAGCGGATCGCCGGCCGGCTCGAGGGGTTTCGCCTCAAGCCCTATGACAGCCGGGCCGAGATCGATGCCGGCTCGCTGCGGGGCAAGGTCGAGCCGATCATCTACCTGGCCGATCCGATCGACGCCTTCTTCCTGCATATCCAGGGCTCCGGCCTGATCCGTCTGCCCGACGGCACCCGCACCCGGGTCGGCTATGACGGGCATAACGGCCACATCTACTTCCCCATCGGCCGCCACCTCATCAGCGAGGGTGAGGTGCCGAAGGAGGAGATGTCGATGCAGGCGATCCGGACCTGGCTCGACTCCCATCCGGGGCAGATGCAGTCGGTGATGAACCTGAACCCGTCCTACATCTTCTTCCGCGAACTGACCGGCGACGGGCCGATCGGGGCCCAGGGCGTCGCCCTGACGGCCGAACGCTCGCTGGCGGTGGACCGCACCAAGCACGCGCTGGGCGTGCCGATCTGGGTCGATATCGACTACGGAGGCACAGGCGGTCTGCGCCGGCTGATGATCGCCCAGGATACCGGCGGGGCGATCCGCGGCCCGATCCGCGGCGATTTCTTCTGGGGCTCCGGCGATGCGGCCGGCGACCGGGCCGGCGCCATGGCGGCGAGCGGGCGGATGTGGCTGCTGCTGCCGGTCGGGGTCAATCCCAATGCGGTGCCGTCGGCCGACGCGCCGCCCGCGAGCTGACCCTCAGGCCTGGTTCAGGCCCAGCGACCGCTGCAGCTTCCGGGTGAGGTTGAGCGATGCCAGGCGGTGCGATTCCGCGAGATAGGCCTTCAGATCCTGCTCGCCGAGCCCCGGCGCGCCATGCTGCTGGATCCATTTCATACCGCGCGACGCCAGATACGGCGCCGGGCGCAGGCCCGGCTCCTCGCGCAGCATCTCGTAAGCAATCGGCGAAACCTTGAAGGTATAGGCCGGGTGGCTTCCGTCGCCCCAGCCGGCGATGGCGAAGACCTTCGACTGCTTCCCGGTTCCGACCTTCCAGACCGTGGCCCCGCCCCATTGGACCACGTGAAAGGTGGCGGGGAGGGAGGCGCAGAAGGCGTCGAAGGCATCCTTGTGCATGGCCACTCTCGCTTGCTGGACAAAGAAAACCGCCACCGGCGGGGGCCGGTGGCGGTGTGTGGATGCTCAAGGCATCGCCGGTCGGTGTTTCACGTGAAACACTTGGCCGCTCGTTACGGCAGCAGAACGGTGGAGCCGGTGGTCTTGCGGCCTTCCAGATCGATATGCGCCTGAACCGCGTCGGCCAGGGCGTATTCCTGGTTGATCGACACGCTGACCGCACCCTTGCCGACCACATCGAACAGGTCGGCGGCGGAAGCGGCGAGCAGCTCCTTGGTCGCCGTATAGGTCATCAGGGTAGGCCGGGTGAACTTCAGCGAGCCCTTGGCCGCGAAGATGCCGAGATCGACCGGCGGGATCGGGCCGGAGGCCTGACCGAAGCTGACCATCATCCCGGTCGGGGCGATGCAGTCGAGGCTCATCGGCCAGGTGTCCTTGCCGATCGAATCATAGACCACCGGCACCTTCTTGCCGTCGGTGATCTCGATCACCCGCTCCACGAAGTTCTCGCGGGTGTAGATGATCGGATGGTCGCAGCCGTTCTTCTTGGCGAGTTCGGCCTTATCGTCGGAGCTGACCGTGCCGATGACCGTGGCGCCGAGATGCTTCGCCCACTGACACAGGATCAGACCGACGCCGCCGGCGGCGGCATGGATCAGGATCGTGTCGCCGGGGCCGACCTTGTAGATCTGCCGGATCAGGTACTGCACCGTCATGCCCTGCAGCATCATCGCGGCGGCGAGCCGGTCGTCGACGCTGTCCGGTACCTTCACGACCTTGGTCGCTTCCAGGTTCCGCGCCTCCGAATAGGAGCCCGGCGGCGGGGCGGCATAGGCCACCCGGTCGCCCACGGCGAAGTCGGTGACGCCGTCGCCCAGCGCCTCGACGGTGCCGGACGCCTCCATGCCGATGCCCGAGGGCAGGGGCAGGGGGTACAGGCCCGAGCGGTGATAGGTGTCGATGTAGTTCAGGCCGATGACGCTGTGCTTGATCTGCACCTGTCCGGCGGCCGGCTTCGGCAGGTCGACGTCCTCGAGCTTCATCACCTCGGGGCCGCCCTGCTCATGCATGCGAATGGCTTTTACCATGGGATGTCCTCCCTGTTCCCTGTTCTCGTTTTGCTTGGCTACGCTAGGTCCCGCGAGGCGTGAACCGTCCTCGCGGGAACCAGTGCCGTGCCCGGGGGCAGGGCAATGTCAGTTCAGCTGGGCCTTGAAGAACTCCGCCGTGCGGCCATTGGCCAGATCGGCCGAGGCTTTGTCGTAATGCTCGCCGCTGACCCGGGCGAAGGCATGGTCCTGGGCCTTGTAGACATGGACCGTGGCATGGGCGTTGGCTTCCAGCACCGGGATGAATTTCTCCTGGGCCTCCGGCGGCACGAAGCCGTCCTTCTCGGCCACATGGCAGAGATAGGGCTTGGTGATCTTGTCGGCCTCGCCGATCAGCTCGTCCAGGCCGACCCCATAGAAGCTGACATTGGCGTCGGCATCGGACCGGGTGGCCATCAGATAGGCGAGCTTGCCGCCCAGGCAGTACCCGACCGAGCCGGCCTTGCCGGAACAGCCGTCCATGCCGCGGACATGGGCGAGGGTGGCGATCAGATCCGCCACACCGAGATCGACGTCGAACTTGCCGAACAGGTCGAACGCCTTCTGCCACTCGGCCTCGGACTTGTCGGTGATGTCGATGCCCGGCTCGATCCGCCAGAACAGGTCCGGGCAGATGGCGAGATAGCCCTGGGCCGCATAGGCGTCGGTCAGGTCCCGCATCACCTGGTTGACGCCGAAGATCTCCTGGATGACCACCACGGCGGCGGTCGGTGTCGTTGACGACGGCTTGGCCACATAGGCGCTGAAGCTGCCGCCGTCGGCGGCGGTGACGGTAACGGTGGACATGGGATCTCCCTCGGTCTCGCTGGTGGGTCCGGCTTGTCGGGAGGGGACGGTAGCAGGGCGGGGGCGGTGCAAACAACGCGCCGGATGGCCAGGGCCGGATCGCTCAGAACAGCGAGGTCTGGCCGCGCTCCAGGTCCAGAAGCTGCCGCTTGCTCTCCACTCCGGCGCCGCCGGAGAAGCCAACCAGCCTGCCGCTGGATCCCACCACCCGGTGACAGGGGACCACGACGGGGATCGGGTTGCGGCCGCAGGCGCCGCCCACCGCCCGGGCCACGCCGCCGACCCGCTCCGCCAGGTCGCCATAGGTCCAGGTCTCGCCGAACGGGATCAGCCGCATGGCCTCCCACACGCTGCGCTCGAAGGCGGAGCCGCCGTGGAAGCGGATCGGCAGGTCGAAGGCGGTGAGGCTGCGGTCGAAATAGGCGGCGAGCTGGGCCGCCGTTTCACGTGAAACGGCATCCTCATCGGGAACGGGCGTCTCGGCGCGGCCGGTCCAGGTCACGCGCACCAGGGCCTCGCCGTCGCTGACGGCGCGCAGGCGGCCGACCGGGGTGTCGAGTTCGCTGGCGGGCATGGGGACGGGCCTGATAAGACGGGCGCGGGATCGACAGCATAAGGCTGACACGGTGGAGAACGATACCATCTTCGCACCGGCCACCGCACCGGGGCGCGCCGCGCTCGCGATCGTGCGGATCTCCGGCCCGATGGCGCTCGACGCGCTGCGCGATCTGGCCGGCGATGTGCCGCCCGCCCGCCGGCTGTCTCTGCGAGTCCTGCGGGATTCCAGCAGGGGAGAAACCCTGGACGAGGCCATGGTCGTGGCGTTTCCGGGACCGTCCAGCGCCACCGGCGAAGACCTGGTCGAGCTGCATCTCCATGGCGGGCGGGCGGTGGTGAATGCGGTCTGCGCCCGGCTGTCGGCCATGCCCGGCCTGCGCATCGCCGATCCGGGCGAATTCACCCGCCGGGCCTTCCTCAACGACCGGATCGACCTGACCCGGGCCGAGGGCATCCTCGATCTGGTCGACGCGGAGACCGATGCCCAGCGCCGCCAGGCGATTGCCCAGGCGACCGGTGGTCTGGAGGCGGCTTTGGAGGGCTGGCGGGAAGATCTGGTCGGCGCCATGGCCCGGCTGGAGGCTTTCATCGATTTTCCCGACGAGGATCTGCCCGCGTCGCTTCAGGCGGAGATCCGCGCGACGCTGGCGTCGCTGGAGAGCGAGATGGCCACGGCCCTGGCCGAGGGTAGTCGTGCCGAGCGGGTGCGCGAGGGACTGCGGATCGCCATTGTGGGAGTGCCGAATGCGGGCAAGTCCTCCCTGCTTAACTGGTTGGCAAAACGGGATGTTGCGATCGTCAGTGCCACCGCCGGCACGACCCGGGACGTTGTGGAGGTTCACCTCGATATCGACGGGTATGCAGCCACGGTAGCGGACACCGCCGGACTGCGCGAAACACCGGATGAGATCGAGGCGGAGGGGGTGCGGCGGGCCCTGGCCCGCGCCGAGGCGGCCGACCTGACCCTGGTTCTGGCCGACGCCAGCGCGGGGGACGCGGGACGGTCGAGCGTGAGCCGGCATCTCGTCGCGGACCGGTCGCTGGCGATCGCGACCAAAATCGACCTGACCGATGCGCCGATACCGGCGCCGTGGATCGGCCTGTCCACCAGGACGGGGGCGGGGGCGGAGGCGTTCTTCCGGGCTCTGAGGGAGGCCATGTCCGAGCGGATGGACCGGGTCGGCTCGGTGGCGCTGACCCGGACCCGGCACAGCGAGGCGGTCCGTGCCGCGCGGGATGCGGTGCTGCGCTGTCTGGAGGCGCTGGAGCGCGACGAGCCGCTGGAGATCGCCGCGGAGGATCTGCGGATCGCCGCCGCCTCCCTGGGGCGGATCCTGGGCCGGGTCGATGTTGAGGAGTTGCTCGACCGCATCTTCGGCGAGTTCTGTCTCGGCAAATAACGCAAAAAGAGTGCTCTGTTTCACGTGAAACGGCCCGGCGCGCCGGCAATCCGCGCGCAGCCTTTGACAGGGGCGGCGGGCCTGCGTATCTCAGACCCATGAACTCCTTTGACATCATCGTCGTCGGTGGGGGCCACGCCGGATCGGAAGCGGCGGCGGCAGCCGCCCGTATGGGCGCGCGCACCGCGCTCGTCACCCATCGGCGCGACACGATCGGCGTCATGTCCTGCAACCCGGCGATCGGTGGATTGGGAAAGGGCCATCTCGTGCGCGAGATCGACGCCCTGGACGGGATCATGGGGCGGGCGATCGACCGCTCCGGCATCCAGTTCCGCATGCTGAACCGGTCCAAGGGGCCGGCCGTGCGCGGTCCCCGGGCCCAGGCGGACCGGGCGCTGTACCGCGCTGCGATCCAGGAGATCCTGGCCGAGTTCGAGACGCTGACCGTTGTCGAGGCCGGCGTCGAGGATCTGATCGTCACGGACGGGCGCTGCCGGGGTGTCGTCCTGGCCGACGGGCGCGCGCTGACCGCCGCCGCCGTCGTGCTGACGACCGGCACGTTCCTGCGGGGCGAGATCCATTTGGGCGAGGAACGCCGGCCGGCCGGCCGGGTCGGGGATGCGCCGGCGGTCGGGCTCGCCCTGACCCTGGAGCGGCTCGGCCTGCCGCTCGGTCGGCTGAAGACCGGCACGCCGCCGCGGCTCGACGGGACCACGATCGACTGGGACAGTCTGGAGGTTCAGCCGGGCGACGATCCGCCCGAGCCGTTTTCCACCTTGACCGAGCGGATCACGGTGCCGCAGATCCCGTGCCACATCACCTATACCAACGCGGCGACCCATGCGGCGATCCGGGAGAACCTGGACCGTGCGCCGATGTATAGCGGGCAGATCGGCAGCTCCGGTCCGCGCTATTGCCCGTCGATCGAGGACAAGATTGTCCGCTTCGCCGACAAAGAGAGCCACCAGATCTTCCTGGAACCCGAAGGGCTGGAGGATCCGACTGTCTATCCGAACGGGATCTCCACCTCGATGCCGCGCGATGTGCAGGATCGGGTGGTGGCCTCCATCCCCGGCCTGGAACGGGCCCGCATCCTGCAATACGGCTATGCCATCGAATACGATTATGTCGATCCGCGCGCGCTGTCCCGAAGCCTGGAGGTGAGGGCGCTTCCTGGCCTCTACCTGGCCGGTCAGATCAACGGAACGACGGGATACGAGGAGGCCGCAGCCCAGGGACTGGTCGCTGCTACCAACGCTACCCTGGCGGCCGGTAGCTCCGATGACTCACTATATATAGACAGAGCGGACGGGTATATCGGGGTCATGATCGATGATCTTGTGTCCCGAGGCGCCCCTGAGCCCTACCGCATGTTCACCTCGCGCGCCGAGTATCGGCTGCGGCTTCGTGCCGACAATGCCGATCTGCGGCTCACCCCGATGGGCGAGCGGGTCGGTCTGGTCGGATCGGCCCGACGCGATGCCTTCCAGGCCCGTCAAAGCCTGTTGCGTGTTTCACGTGAAACACTGGAAACCCTCGGCGGTTCGCCCCAGGCGCTCGCAAAACTTGGATTCACGGTGAATCAGGACGGCAAGCGCCGCTCCGCCCTCGATCTCCTGTCCTATCCCGATGTTACGTGGAACAGATTGGTCGCCACCTGGCCGGAAGAACTGTCCGAGATGCGCGACACGGTCGTGGAGCAGATCGCGACCGAGGCCAAATACGCCGGTTATCTCGATCGACAGAAGGCCGATATCCGGGCCTATCGCCGGGACGAGGCGCTGGAGCTGCCCGAAGACCTGAATCCGGAGGCAATCGGATCGCTCTCGACCGAGATCCGCGCGTTGCTGAGGCGCGAACGGCCTCGAACCCTCGGCGCGGCGAGCCGTCTTCCCGGAATGACACCGGCGGCGACGGTCGCTCTGCTGCGTCACGTGAAAAAATCGGACAAAAAGACAGCGGCGTGACCCCCAGCGAGCTTCAGAACCGTCTCTCCCTGACCGATGCCCAGCGCACGGCGCTCGAAACCTACGCCGAACTGCTCGAGAAATGGCAGGCGAAGATCAATCTGGTGGCGCCGGCGACCCTGCCGGACCTCTGGTCGCGCCATTTTCTCGATTCCGCGCAGCTTCTGTCCCACATGAAAGATCTGCCGGGTCCGGTTCTGGACTTCGGATCCGGCGCGGGCTTTCCCGGCCTGGTGCTCTCCATTCTCGGCCGCGACGACATCACCATGGTCGAATCCGACCGCCGGAAGGTCGCGTTCCTCCAGGAAGTGGCCCGCATGACCGGGGTGAAACCGACCCTGGAAGCCTGTCGAATCGAATCACTACGTCCGATTCGCGCCGGTATTATCACCGCCAGGGCGCTGGCGCCGGTCGATAAGCTGCTGCGCTACGCCGAGCCATATGCCGACGGGAAAACGGTATTTCTGTTCCTTAAGGGAGAGCAGGCAGAGGCCGAGTTGACTACCGCTGAAAACACCTGGAAGATGGCTGTCACCAAGGCTCCCAGCATTTCTGACTCTCGGGGGGTCGTGCTGAAGCTGGAGGAGGTGAGCCGTGCTTGACGGACAGACCAACCAGGTAGTGGCACCGCGGATCCTGGCGATCGTGAACCAGAAAGGCGGCGTCGGAAAGACGACCACGGCGGTCAACCTGGCCACCGCCATGGCGGCCTGCAAGAAGAAGGTCCTGGTCATCGACCTCGACCCCCAGGGCAATGCCTCGACCGGGTTCGGCGTACCGCGCAAAGGGCGCGACGCGGATTCCTACGCGGTGCTGATCGGCGAGGCGACAATCGCCGAGGCGGCGATCGAGACGCCGGTGCCGGGCCTGGAGGTGGTGCCGGCCTCCACCGACCTCTCCGGCGCGGAGATCGAGCTGGTCGATATGGACCATCGGGAGTTCCGGCTGCGCGAGGCGGTGGTGCGCCACGCCGCGACCTCGCCCTACGATTATATTCTGATCGACTGCCCGCCCTCGCTCGGCCTGCTGACCCTGAACGCGCTGGTCGCCGCCGACGCGGTGCTGGTCCCGCTGCAGTGCGAGTTCTACGCGCTGGAGGGACTGTCCCAGCTGGTGCGCACGGTGGAGCGGGTGCGCAAGGCGCTGAACCCCGGCCTGGAGATCCAGGGCGTGGTGCTGACCATGTACGACCGGCGCAACAACCTGTCCGATCAGGTGGCGGCCGATGTGCGCGAGTATTTCGGCGACGTGGTCTACCGGACCATGATCCCGCGCAACGTCCGGGTCTCCGAGGCGCCGTCCTACGGCAAGCCGGTCATCGTCTACGACATGGCCTGCAGCGGATCGCGGGCGTATATCTCCCTGGCCCGCGAGGTCCTGGCCCGGGAATCCTCCCTGGCGGCGAACGCGGTAGCGGCCTGACGGCCGTTGCTGTCGCGGGCGCCGCGCCAGCCACTCAGTCCAGCCCGTCCGAGGTGAGATGAGCGACGATACCGGCAAACGACGCAGCAACAAGCTGGGCCGCGGCCTGTCAGCCCTTCTGGGGGAGGACGAGGACGAGCAGGTCCAGCTCGACCGGCTGCGCCAGTCCCGTGCGCTTCCCGTCGAGCAGCTCACCCCCGGCCCGTTCCAGCCGCGCCGGCGGTTCGACCAGGAGGACCTGCGCGAGCTGGCGGAAAGCGTCCGCGAGCAGGGGGTGATCCAGCCGATCCTGGTGCGCCGCGCCCCCGACGGCGACAAGTACCAGATCATCGCCGGCGAGCGACGCTGGCGGGCGGCTCAGCTTGCCCAGCTGCACGAGGTTCCCGTCCTCGTGCGGGAATTCGACGACCAGACGGCGATGGAGATCGCCATCGTCGAAAACGTCCAGCGCCGCGACCTCACGCCGCTGGAGGAGGCCGAGGGCTACCGGCGGCTGATCGACGAGTACAGCCACTCCCAGGACGATATTGCCCGGGCGGTCGGCAAGAGCCGCAGCCACGTGGCCAATACCCTGCGCCTGCTCAATCTGCCGGACGAGGTCCGGGTCCTGGTGGAGGACGGCCAGCTCACCGCGGGTCATGCCCGGGCGCTGCTCTCGGCCGAGGATCCCGCCGCCCTGGCCCGCGAGGTGGTGACCCGCAAGCTCAATGTGCGCGACACCGAACGCCTGGTGCAGCGCGAGAAGGCGCCGCCGCCGGCGCCCCCCGCGCCGAAGCAGAAGGATGCGGACACCCGGATCCTCGAACAGGACCTCGCGGACCGCACCGGCTTGGCGGTAGCGATCAGTCATAACGCTACGAACGGCTCGGGTAGTGTCACCTTGCGCTACCAGGATCTCGACCAGCTCGACCTGATCGTGGAGCGTCTCTCCGCCCATCCGGCCCGCACCGAGGCGCCGTTTGAAAGCGGCGCGTCCGATGCCGGCGAAGACGATTGGGCCGATCCGCTTCCCGGCGAGGTCGATCTCAAGGCCCCGGTCGATCCCGGCCGGGCGGCGCCCGCCACAGTTAATGGTGACGATGCGGCCGATGACGCTCCCGACGGCGCCCCGGAAGACCGGGACGAGGAGGCGGCGGCCATGGGGGGCGAGCCCGACGCCGTCGACCCCAGCGACACGCAGTGGGATTTCGACGACGACACGGACGAAGACGACCCGCTGGTCCCCAGAACCTGATGCACCAAGGTACGACTCGGTCGGATATACCGGCTCAAATTATCATTCTGAACGAGACAGTTATCCTAACATCCGCACCGCACGGTGCCGCGGAGCCTCCATGATGACGGATCGGCCGCTCGCCGGGCCCGGTCGACACCTTCCGCCGGCCTCGGCCTTCCTGTACTGGCCGCCGCAGTTCCAGGCCTACGGCTACCGCATCGTCGACCGGCTGTTCCATTCCCGGCTCGTACCAGCCGGGCGGGCAGGGCGGCCGATGCCGTACGGGCCGGCCTTCGACCTGCGCTACGTCAGCGGCGGCGTCGAACGCGATATCGATGCATTCATGGACCACAACGTGGTGGCCGGGCTGCTGGTCCTGAAGAACGGCCGGATCGTGCTCGAACGGTACGGACTGGGCCTGGGGGAGGGCGACCGGTGGAGCACCATGTCCACGGTGAAGTCGGTCACCGGCATGCTGGTGGGCGCCTGTCTTCAGGACGGGGCGATCGGGAGCCTGGAGGATCCGGTCGACCTCTATCTGCCCGCCATGGCCGGATCGGCCTATGCGGGCGTGACCCTGCGCCATCTGCTCACCATGTCGTCCGGACTCGGTTGGAGCGAGGTCTATGCCGACCCGGACTCCGACGTGAACCGCTACAGCCGGCATCTTGCCGAGGGCACGCCCGACGGGGTGATCGGGCTGCTGCGTGGCCTGACGCGGGAAGCGCCCGCCGGAACGCGGTGGCACTACAATACGGGCGACACCTACCTGCTCGGCCGGGTCCTGGCGGCGGCCCTGGGACGACCGCTCGCCGAGTATCTGTCGGAGCGGATCTGGAAGCCGGCGGGCATGGAGTTCGATGCCTTCTACACCCTGGACATGCCCGGCGGGAACGAGTCTTCACCGATGCGGTGCGCGAGGCGCTGAGAGACTGAAACTCAGTGACGGGCGCCGGCACGGCGGCCGGCCATGACCGCCATGCGGGCCACGTCGATCATCGCCTGACCGCATTCGGCCTCGTCCGGATAGCCCGTCGTCTTGCAGCGGATCTCCGCCTCGCCGAGCCGGGCGAGGGCCGAGGCCAGACTGCGCAGGTCCCAGCGCTGAAGCTGGCGGGCCATGGCGTCGGCGGTGCGGAAGAAGACGGGAGGCCGCAGCGACTTGACCGCGTCGGCCGGGTTGCGTCCGTCGGCCATCCGGGCACGGGCCAGGTGCAGGCGCTGGAAGTAGGTGATCGCCATGCGGACGATCCGCACGGACGCCTCGCCCTGTCGGAAGGCACGATCGAGCCCGGTCATGATCGCATCGGGCCGTCCTTCGGCCGCGGCGGCAATCAGCGCGTCAATATCTAGCGCTGCGCTATCTCCGATCGCCGAAACAACCAGATCTAGGTCGATGGCCCTGCCTTCTCCCGCCAAAAGGGTGAGCTTTTCGACCTCCATTCGGCTCGCCATGCGATCGCTTCCGAGGTGCTCGACGAGGAACCGTTCGGCGTCCGGATCAATTTTGACGGATCCGGCAGAGAGGGTTTCCCGCACCATGGTTGCAAGGTCGCGTCCGGTATCCGCATAGCAGGCAAGGGCGACGATATCCTCGCGTTTGGCCTCGAACAGCTTGCGCAGGCCGCCGGACGGCTTCAGATCGCCGCCCTCGACCACCAGCAGGGTATCGCCGGTGTCGCCGTCGAGCGCATTGACGATGGCGTCGCTGGATTTGTCGGTGGCATTGCGCAGGCGGACGAGCCGCCGGCCGCCCATCAGCGAGCGGGCATGCATCTCGTCCGACAGCCGGGCCGGGTCGCTCGACGCGTCGTCGCCGTCGAGCTCACAGACATTGAAGGGATCGTCGAGATTGGTCACCGCCGTCCGGGCGATCCGTTTGGCGAATTCCAGAACTTTGCCGGTATCGGGTCCGTAGACCAGCACCGCCCGGACCCCCGGCGGGGGATCCTTGACGAACCGCTCCACACCGTTGGTCGCCACCTTCATCGCCCGTTCACCCCTCGGTGCGGTCGAAATACAGGGCGAGGCGCAGGCGGATATCCTCAGCCAGCTCGGTGGCGGCCCGCTGCCGGGCGTCCTTCTCGGCCTGCAGGATCGCGTATTCCGACGAGCTGATGGAGAAGCTGGAGGTGCGCTGGTTGCTGCCCTTGGTCACCACCTCGTTGCTCTGCAGGTGCAGCAGCCGCCAGTCCACCTCGACGATGAACTTGGCGAAGGTGGCGGTGGAATCCCGCAGAATGACGATGTCGGAGCGGCGTTCCCTGGCGGCCACGTCGAGCCGGTAGGTCGGGCTGCGGGCGACGCCGCGCGGGTTGATCCGGTCGACCAGTTCGTTGCGCAGGATCTGCCCGAGACGGTCGTTGATCGGCCCGACATCGACCTGCGGGAAGCCCTGGTTATAGACCGTGGTCTCCGACGGGTTCTTGGCGTAGAGCGGCTGGAATCCGCAGCCCGACAGGCCCGCGCCGGTCAGCAGGAGGGCGATCGCGGCGGCGCGCAGGGCGGAGGTCCGCATCGGCCGCGCCATCGCTCAGGCCACCACGTTGACGATCTTGTTCGGCACGGCGATCACCTTGCGGGGGGCCTTGCCCTCCAGCAGTTTGATCACGTTCGGCTGTTCCAGCGCCTGCTCGATCATCGCGTCCTTGGTGCTGTCCTTCGCCATCTCGATCGTCGCGCGCAGCTTGCCGTTGACCTGGATGGCGATGGTGACCGTGTCGTTCTCCGCCAAGCTGGCATCGGCCTCCGGCCAGGCGCCGGTCGCCAGCATGCTGTCATGGCCGAGCTGGCGCCACAGCTCCTCGCAGATATGCGGCGTCATCGGCGCCATCAGCCGGACCAGGGTCTCGAAGCCGAAGCGCAGGGTCCAGGCCTCGCCGGCTCCCGTGCCGGACAGGGCGAAGATCTGGTTCGACAGTTCGCGGACCTGGGCCACCGCGCTGTTGAAGCGGAACCGCTCGATGCTGTCGGCGACTGCCAGGATGGTCTTGTGGCAGGCGCGGTAGACGGCGTCGGCGTCGGCCGAGAGCTCGGCCGGTTTCGGCGTGTCCGCCGCCGGCAGCTCGATCTGGCATTCGGTGATCTCGCGCCAGACCCGGTTGATGTAGCGCCAGGCGCCGTCGACGCCGGACTCGGTCCATTCCAGGTCGCGCTCCGGCGGGCTGTCGGACAGCATGAACAGCCGGGCGGTATCGGCACCATAGCTGCCGATGATGTTGGCCGGGTCCACCGTGTTGCGCTTGGACTTCGACATCTTCTCGACCCGGCCGACCGTCACCGGCTTGCCGCCGTCGAGGGTGACCCAGTCGCCGCCGTCGGTCTTGGTGATCTCATCCGGATAGAGCCAGCGGCCGTCGGCCCGGTAGGTCTCGTGGCAGACCATGCCCTGGGTGACCAGGCCGGCGAAGGGCTCGGCAATGGAGAGATAGCCGCAATCCCTCAGGGCGCGGGTGAAGAAGCGGGCGTAGAGCAGGTGCAGCACCGCGTGCTCGACGCCGCCGATATACTGATCGACCGGCAGCCAGTAGTCGGCCGCGTCCCGGTCGAAGGCGATCTCGCCCTTGGCGTCGGTGAAGCGGGCGAAATACCAGGAGGATTCGAAGAACGTGTCGAAGGTGTCGGTCTCGCGGGTCGCCTTGCCGCCACAGGACGGGCAGGTGGTGTGCTTCCAGGTCGGGTGGCGGTCCAGCGGGTTGCCCGGGCTGTCGAACTCGACATCGGCAGGCAGTTCGACCGGCAGCTGGTCCTCCGGCACCGGGACGACGCCGCAGCTCTCGCAGTGGATCATCGGCACCGGGCAGCCCCAGTAGCGCTGGCGGGACACACCCCAGTCGCGCAGGCGCCAGGTGGTGGTGCGCTCGCCGCGGCCGATCGTCTCCAGGCGGCCGGCGACCTCGGACTTGGCGGCCTCGATCTCCATGCCGTCGAGGAAGTCGGAATTGTAGATCCTGCCCGGCCCGGTATAGGCCTCGTCGCCGACCGCGAAATCGGCGGCATCGGCATCGGAGGGCAGCACCACCGGCAGCACCGGCAGGTCGTATTTGCGCGCGAAGTCCAGGTCGCGCTGGTCATGGGCCGGACAGCCGAAGATGGCGCCGGTGCCGTATTCCATCAGCACGAAATTGGCGACGTAGACCGGCAGGGTCTTGCCCGGCACGAACGGATGCTCGACCTCCAGCGCGGTGCGGTAGCCGCGCTTTTCGGCGGTCTCGATATCCGCCTCGCTGGTGCCCATGCGGTTGCATTCGGCGATGAAGGCCTGCAGCTCCGCGTTGCCGTCGGCCAGCTCGGCCGCCAGCGGATGGTTGGCCGACACCGCGCAGAAACTGGCGCCGAACAGCGTGTCCGGGCGGGTGGTGAACACCTCCAGGCTGTCGGCGCGGCCGACGAGCTGGAAGCGCACCCGCGCCCCTTCGGAGCGGCCGATCCAGTTGTGCTGCATCAGCCGAACCTTGTCCGGCCAGCGGCCTTCCAGCCCCTCCAGCGCGCCGAGCAGATCCTCGGCATACTGGGTGATCTTCAGGAACCACTGGTTCAGCTTGCGCTTCTCGACCGGCGCGCCGGAGCGCCAGCCCTTGCCGTCGATCACCTGCTCGTTGGCGAGCACGGTATTCTCCACCGGATCCCAGTTGACCCAGCTCTCCTTGCGATAGGCGAGCCCGGCCTTGACGAAATCCAGGAACATCTTCTGTTCGTGGCGGTAGTAGCTCGGATCGCAGGTCGCGATCTCGCGGCGCCAGTCGTAGCTCAGGCCCATGCCCTTGAGCTGGTCGCGCATGGCGTCGATGTTCTCGTGGGTCCACTTGTGCGGATGCACGCCGCGCTCGATCGCCGCGTTCTCCGCCGGCAGGCCGAACGCGTCCCAGCCCATCGGATGCAGCACGTTGAAGCCGCGCGCCGTCTTGTAGCGGGCCACCACGTCGCCGAGCGTGTAGTTCCGGACGTGGCCCATATGGATGCGGCCGGAGGGATACGGAAACATCTCCAGCACGTAGTATTTCGGCTTGGAGGGATCGGCTTCGACCTCGAAGCACCCGTCCTGCGCCCAGCGCGACTGCCACCGGGCTTCGGTTTCCTTGACGTTGTAGCGCGCCATGACGTGCTGCTCTCTTAGTGATGGCATGGGGCCACGGGCACGCGCGGCACCGGCTTGTGCGGTCTTACTGCGAAACCTGCTGAATGCGGATCTGGCGGGCGCGGGTCAGGATCGTGTTCTCCAGATCCTTGCCCAGGCTTTCATCGACGGCCGCGTCGCGCCACTCGCCGATGTTCGCGCGGGTCTGCCGGAACACATTCGCGCGGATGCCGTCCGACCGCAGCGCGCGGTCCAGAATATAGACCGTGACCTTGAACCGCTCGTTCGGGCTCTCCGGCGGGTTGTACCAGTCGGAGATGATCACCCCGCCGAACGGATCGGCCGAGGCCAGCGGCAGGAAGGACAGGGTGTCGAGCGACGCCCGCCACAGGAAGGCGTTGACGGCGACGCCGACCCCGCCCTGCTGGTTCTGGTCGCCCTGGCCGAGCGAGAACAGGTCCAGGCCGTTCGGCCCCGCCAGGCTTTCCTGCTTCTCATAGGTCGGAAGACCGTTGGGTCCCGTCGTCGGGTACTCGTATTCCACGGGCACGTCGGAACCGCAGGCGGAGAGGACCAGAAGGCCCAGCACGCCCGCCCAAACAGTATGCTTCTTAGTCGCTCGAGAACCGGCCATCACAATCTTGTCCAAAGTTCGCAGCCACCTCTTTACCTACGCAGAGCGCCCGGCGCAATGATCGCAGAACGATGCGGCCGTCCACAGGCCGAAAGCGACGCAAACAGCCGCATGAAACCTCGTCCGGCGCGCCCTATGCGAGTGGCGATCCCCGCGACGGTGTTGTGACATATCCGCCACATTGAGACAGTTTTGCACTCTGAGCGGCGTCAGCCGAGTTGACGGTGGTCCGTAGACCCCTGTAGCAATTGGCCATCGGTCAGGGATTGCGGGCGTGCTGTTTCGCATTTTCCAGATGGACCGAGGACCCTAAAACACCTCGAACTCGGGAGATGGGGAATGAAGAAGGTTCTTCTCGGCTCGACGGCCATCGTCGCCGCCGGTCTGATCGCCGCACCGTCCGCCATGGCTGCTGAAAAGCTGCAGGTCGGCGTTGGTGGCTACATGGAGCAGTGGTTCGGCTATTCCAGCGTCGACGACAACTCCGGTCGTGACGTTGACGGCTTCGACGTCAAGTCTGACTCCGAAATTCACTTCAAGGGCTCCACGACCCTGGACAACGGTATCGAGTTCGGTATCAACGTCCAGCTCGAGGCCAACAGCAACAGCGCTGACCAGATCGACGAGTCGTATCTGATCGTCAAGGGCTCGTTCGGTGAGATCAACCTCGGTTCCGAAAACTCGGCGATGTACAAGATGCATTACGCCCCGAGCGATTTCGGCATCAGCATCAACTCCGGCGACCAGGGTGACTGGGCTGCTCTCTCCGGCAGCGGCGTCTCCTCCTCGGGCTACTTCCGCGGCGTTCTGGGTTCGACCTACATCGAGCCGAACCGTGCGAACGACTCCGAGAAGCTGACCTACTACACCCCGCGCTTCGCGGGCTTCCAGCTCGGTGCGTCCTACTCCCCGGACACCAACCAGGACACCAACGGTCCGGTTGACCGCAATGTCGGCGTTTCCGACATGGTCGCGTTCGGCGCCAACTACTCGGGTGACTTCTCCGGCGTGTCGCTGGGCGTCTCCCTGGGCTACGGCACCTTCCTCGAGTCCGCTTCGGGCACCGACGAGCCGGAAGCCTACAGCGCCGGCATCACCCTCGGCGTTGGCGGCTTCGGCATCGGCGCTTCCTGGGCTGAGGCTGAGGACAGCAACGCGGACGGCACCGCCTACAACCTGGGCGTCTCCTACGAGACCGGTCCGTTCGGCGTCAGCCTGACCTACTTCAACGGCGACGTTGACGGCGGCACCTCTCAGGACGCCTACCACCTGTCCGGTAAGTATGCTCTGGGCCCGGGTGTGACCGCTGCCGCGACCCTCGGCTACGCCGAGTTCGACGGCGCCGGCGCCGCCGAGGTCGAGGCCACCTACCTCGTCACCGGTATCCGTCTGTCCTTCTAATCCAGAAGACAGTCAGATTTCGGGGGAGCCGCCTTCGGGCGGCTCCCTTCTTTTTTGCGCCCGGATAGGCTATCGGTGAGCCCATCACCTCTGATCCCGCGACCGACCCCAGGGCTCCGATGACCGACGTTTCCTTCGACCGGCTGTTCCGCGCGATCGACCGCGAACGCTTTCTCGACCAGCATTTCGACAAGGCCCCGTATTACGAGGCCGGCGCGGTCCGCGACGTCGGGACCGTGTTCTCCTGGGCGCGGATGAACGACCTGCTGGCCCGCCCGAAACTCTGGGACGGCAACACGATCGAGATGGCGCTGGAGGGCAAGGTTCTGCCCGCGGCCCAGTTCTGCCGGCCCGGCCACGGACGCCAGGGCGAGCACGGCCTGCGGCCCGACCGGAGTAAGGTGACCGCGCTGCTGCAGAAGGGCGCGACCTTCGTGCTGGACTTCCTGGAAGGCGTCGATCCCCAGGTCGCCTCGGTGTCCCGCGCCCTGGAACGGCTCACCGGCGCCAACACCTCCTGCAACGCCTATTGCTCCTGGAAGGCGGTGCGCGGCTACGCCTCGCATTTCGACTGCATGGACGTGTTCGCCCTGCAGATCGAGGGCGAGAAGACCTGGAACCTCTACGAGGGCCGGTTCCCGGAGGCCTCCTTCGTGCCCGGCAGCCGCCCGAGCGACTTCACCGCAGAGCAGCATGACCGCATGAAGGGCAAGCTGGCGCAGCAGGTGACCACCCGGCCGGGCGACATTCTCTACCTGCCGCGCGGCCTGTATCACGACGCGCTGGCCACCGACACCGCGTCGCTGCACCTGTCCTTCGGCGCGACCCCGGCGGTCGGGGTGGCGGTGCTGGAAATGCTCGCCCGCGAGATGCAGGGCCAGGAGTATTTCCGCAAGCGCCTCCCGCATTTCGAGGATCGCGGCGCGCTGGCCGCCTATCTCCAGGGCATCGGCCAGACGGTCAACAAGGTGCTGGCCGACCCCGCCTTCCACGAGTTCGTGGCGAATTTCCAGAAGGACCGGATCTTCGACAAGGTCGCCGACTACCGGTTCCCCGACCGCGACGCCGACGGCTATTTTTTCGTCTCGCGCTATGCCCCGGTGCTGCAGGAGGCCGGAGAGGCGCTGACGGTCAGCCACCGCGGCACCACCTTCCAGCTCACCGCCGGCGACCGGGCGATGCTCGGCTGGATCCTGGAGCGCGAGGAGTTCTGGCTGTCCGAGCTCTCCGAGGCTCACGGCCAGCGGGGTGAGGCGGGTCGCGCCCTGATCCAGGCGCTGATCCAGAACAAGGTCATCTTTCCGGTGCAGGTCTGAGCCATGTCCGGTGGCATTCTCTGGCTCGCGTCCTATCCGAAATCCGGCAATACCTGGGTCCGGATCTTCCTGGAGAACCTGTTCCGCAACGGCACGGCGCCGGTGTCGATCAACGAGCTCAACGTGGTCTCGTTCGGCGATGCCCAGCGGCACCTCTACCAGTCGCTGACCCAGCGGCCGATCGAGGAACTGAGCGACGAGGAGCTCGACCGGCTCCGCCCGGTGCTGCAGAAGAAGCTCGCCGCGCGCCCCGAGACGTCGATCGTCAAGACCCATAACCGCATCGGCTATGCCGGGGACATCCCGATCATCAGCCTCGAGGAGACCATGGGGGCGATCTACGTGGTGCGGAACGTGTTCGATGTCGCCGTGTCCTTCGCCGCCCATTACAACGGCACGATGGAGCAGGTGGTGGACGGGCTGTGCCGGGACTCCATGCACACGCCGACCACCCAGGCTGCCATCGTCCAGTATCTCGGTCCCTGGGGCGACCATTACCGGGGCTGGACCGGTGTGCCGGGGTTCGAGCCGCTGGTGCTGCGCTACGAGGACCTGCGGGCCAAGCCGTTCAAGGAATTCTCCCGCATCGTCAAGTTCCTGAAGATTCCGGCCAGTCCTGAGCGGATCAAGAAGGCAATCCGGTTCAGCAATTTCGAGGAGGTCTCGCGCCAGGAGAAGCAGGGCGGGTTCCGCGAGCGGGTCCGGGCCGATCAGACCTTCTTCCGCGAGGGCAAGGTCGGCGGCTGGCGCAAGAGCCTCTCCGACGACCAGGTCGCCCAGCTGATTGAGGTGCATGGCGACGTGCTGCGCGAGCTGAAGTATATCGACAAGAACGGCAAGCCGACGGTCTGACGCCATGGCCGGCCCGCTCTCGCCCAAGGTCCGGACCGCGCTGGAGACGGCGCTCGCGTCCGGAAATCCGGCGCCGGCCCGGCGGGTTCACGACATCCTGGTCAAGCATCAGGCGGTTCCGGCCGCGGCCCTGTTCCGCCTGGCGATGCTGGAGGCCGGGACCGGCGGTTTCGCCGCCGCGGACCGGCTGCTGACCGCCGCCGACCGACGCAAGCCCGGCGACCCCCAGCTCCTGGTCAACCACGCCCAGGTCCGCCTCGCCCTGGGCGACGCCGATGGCGCCTATCGCCTCCTCGGCAGGCTCCCCGCCCAGGTCCGGAGCAACCCGGCCGTGCTCCGGCTGACCGGCGATGCCGCCCTGGCGTCGGACCGGGCGGAGGAGGCGGTCGTCGCCTATGACCGGCTCGCGGATCAGGGCGCCGGCGCCGATCCGGCGCTGCTGACCAATCACGGCACCGCCCTGCGCCGCCTGGGCCGCTTCGAGGCCGCGGCCTCCCGGCTGGCCGCCGCCGTGGAGACGGGGGCCGCGCGCGAGGCGGTGGTCGGGCTCGCGGGTCTGTACGGCCAGCTCGACCGGCACGACAAGGCGCTCGCGCTGCTGTCCGATCAGCTTGGCCGCAACCCGTTCGACAGCGTGCTGTGGCGCCAGATGGCCGCCACCCATCGCGCGGCGGGGGACGGCGCGCGCGGGCGACGGGCGGTGGAGCGAGCCGTGCTGGTCGCCCCCGACCAGGCCTCCGCGCTGTCGCTGATCGCCGAAATCGCCGAGAACGCCGCCGATCTGGACGCCGCCGAGCGCTGGGCGCGGCGGGCGCTGGCGGCGGCGCCGGAGACCGCGTCGGCGGTGCTGGTCCGGGCTTCGGTCGCCCGGCGACGCGGCGATCCGGAAGCCTCCCTGGCGCTGGTGAAGGCGTCGATCGACCGGTGTCCGTCGGCGCTGCGCCATCTCATGCTGTTCGAGCGGGCGCGCTCCCTGGAGGCGGCGCGGCGGACCGACGAGGCGTTCGTCGCCTTCGCCGAGGCCAACGCCCGGCAGGTGGCGACGGCCCGGCCGCGGCGCGACCCCGCCCGGGCGCTGGCCCAGCTCGAGGCGCTGACGGCGCTCCACCGGGCCGGCCCGCCGGTCGGCGCGGGCGATGCCGGGTCGGATCTGCTGTTCGTCGTCGGTTTCCCGCGATCCGGCACCACCCTGCTGGACCAGGTGCTGGACGCCCATCCGCAGATCGAAGTCATCGAGGAACGGCCGCTGATCGCCGCGATGCTTGCCGATCTCGAGTCCTCCGGCCATCACTACCCCGCGGATCTACCCCGCCTGACACCGCGCACCATAGAGGACCTGCGCGAGCACTACCGCCGTCGCCTCGCGCGTCATACCAGCCGTTCGGGCACGCGCTACACGGTCGACAAGATGCCGTTGAACATGGCCCATGTGGCGCTGATCCGCCGGGTCTTCCCGGGCGCCCGCTTCATCCTCGCCCTGCGCCATCCCTGCGACGTCGTCCTGTCCTGCTTCATGCAGAGTTTCGGCCTCAACGACTGGATGGCGGCGTTCGCCACGCTGGAGGGGGCGGCCGATCTGTACCGGGCGACCTTCACCGCCTGGGAGAGCTATGTCCGGGCGGTCGATACGCCGGCGCTCACGGTGCGCTACGAGGATGTGGTCGCGGATCTGGAGCGCGAGGCGCGCCGGATCACGGAGTTCCTGGACCTTCCCTTCGAGCCCGGCATGCTGGCCTTCCACGAGCATGCCCGGGGCCGCGGCGTGTTGGCGACGCCGAGCGCGGCCCAGGTGACCCAGCCGATCTACCGCACGGCGCTGGCCCGCTGGCGGCGCTATGGTAGCGTGATGGAGTCGATCGGCGAGCGGCTGTCGACCGAGATTGAGCGTTATGGATACGCGGAGGAACAGACATGAGCGCGGCCCCGGTCGATCCGCATCTGGTGCGGCAGATCGCCGACAACATCGACATCGTCCGTGCCGCGATCGCCAAGGCGGCCGGGGCGGCGGAGCGCGATCCCCAGGCCGTGACCCTCATCGCGGTCGGCAAGGTCCAGCCGTTCGAGCGGGTCGAGGCGGCGCTGATGGCCGGCCAGCGCGTGTTCGGCGAGAACCGCGTCCAGGAGGCCAAGGGCAAGTGGCCCGATTTCCGGGACCGCTACGAGGGCATCGAGCTTCACCTCATCGGTCCGCTGCAGACCAACAAGGTGCGCGAGGCGGTCGAGCTGTTCGACGTGATCCAGACGGTCGACCGCCCGAAACTCGCCCGCGAGCTGGCCAAGGAGATGGAGAAGCAGGGCCGCCGGCTCGACTGCTACATCCAGGTCAATACCGGCGAGGAGGAACAGAAGGCCGGGGTCGCGCCGGGCGAGGCGGACGCCTTCATCGCCGACTGCCGAGACGCGCTGGGTCTCAACGTGGTCGGGCTGATGTGCATTCCGCCGGTGGACGACACGCCGGCGCTGCATTTCGCCATGCTGCGGGAGATCGCCAAGCGCAACGGCATCGCCAGCCTGTCGATGGGCATGAGCGGCGACTTCGAGACCGCGGTGGAGATCGGCGCGACCCATGTCCGGGTCGGCACCGCGATCTTCGGCGCGCGGGACTACCCCTAACGCCCTGACGCCCCGTCCCGGAAGGCGGTTACGACTGCTGCCCGGTCTTCATGGACTCGTAGCGGTCGAGGGCGCGCATCATCCAGTGGGCCACATCGGTATTGCCGTCGCTGGCGAGCTTCAGCGGCGCCGCGGTTTCCGGCGAAGCGGCGCGGGCCGCCGTCTGCCGGACCCCGGCCGTGGTGTTCCCGGCAGACGAGTTTCCGGCAGCCGAGTTCCGGGCGCTGTCCGCGGCGGCGGTCTTCAGCGACGCGGCCGAGGGGGTTACCTGAACGTTGAGGCCGGTGCCGGCGATGCCATTTGCCGGGGCATGTGCCGGACCAGGGCCGGGCGCGCGTACCGCGTTGGCGCGCTGGATGAAGGCGTCGAGCCGGCTGGCGGCCGAGCCCGAGAACTGCTGGGACCCGGCGGGAGCGGCCTGTGCCGAGGCCAGGGCCACGCCCTGATCGACCCCCGGAACGGCCCCCGCAGGTGCCGCCGGATCGGCGGCCTGCCCGGCGGCGGCGAACTGGGCCATCCCGGCGGGCAGCGTGCCGACGATCGGATCGGTGAGGGCGGCGGGGCCGGCTTGCGGCGCCTGGGCGACCGCCGTCGTCAGGTCTCCTTCGGCCGGACCGACCGGCTCGCCGCGCAGCATGGCCATGGTGGTCGCGCCGATATCGCCGCCGGTCTCCCCGGCGGTGATCGAGTTGGCCAGAGCGCCGATGACGCCGGCCGGGCCGCCCCACAGCGCGCCGCCGGCCATCCGGGCCGGCTCGGAAATCGTGTCGCCGGTCAGCTCCCGGTAGATCGTGCTGATGACCGGGATGTGCTGCAGCGGATTGATCATGTCCAGCAGGTCGCCGAAACCCAGCGAGTTGTTGGTGCCGCCGGTATCCGGATCACACGGATCGGCCTCGCCGCTCTGGCATTTCTGCGACCACCAGCTCGGGTTCGCCTGGCCTGTTGCTTCCGTCACGCTCATCGCACACTCCTCCGTCACCAGGAGTGAAGCAAGGCGCGTGCCATGAACCGCGGCGGAAGAAGGCGAGGAACCACGGGGGTTTCGGGCCCAATGGCTGGCTCAAGGGGTTTGTCGGCGGCAGAGACTGCCGGGTGCGCCGTGCCGGGGCGGAATCTTTCGCCGTGCGGCAAAGCGGACGGTCGGCGGAGGATCCGACCCGACCGGGCGCTAGAACAGGTGACCGGACCGCTTCGCCTTGGTTGCCAGGTAGCGCTCGTTGTGCTGGTTGGAGGCGAAGACGTGGGGCACCCGTTCCACCACCTCGACGCCGCACGCGGCGAGCTGGGAGACCTTCGACGGGTTGTTGGTCATCAGCCGCACCCGCTCGACCCCGAGCTGGCGCAGCATCTCGGCGGCGGGGAAATACACCCGCTCGTCGTCGTCGAAACCGAGGGCGATGTTCGCGTCCACCGTATCGGCCCCGAGATCCTGCAGCGAATAGGCGCGCAGCTTGTTGATCAGACCGATATCACGCCCCTCCTGGGCCAGATACAGCAGCACGCCGCCGCCATCGGCCTTGATCTCGCGGATCGCGCCGCGCAGCTGATCGCCGCAGTCGCAGCGCAGGCTGCCGAGCAGATCGCCGGTCAGGCAGGCGGAATGTATGCGGATCAGCACCGGTCCGGCATCGGGGTCCGGACTGCCGATGCGGATCGCCACGTGCTCCATGCCGCCATCCATCGGGCGGAAGGCGGTGAGCTCGCAGTCCTCGGCATCGGCAAGCGGCACCTGGGCGGCGGCGGCGCGGATCAGCCGATGGGCGCTGGTCTCCGCATAGCGGTCGACATCGCCGCTCTCGACCACCAGAAGCGCGCGCTCGCGGG
This sequence comes from Candidatus Endolissoclinum sp., assembly GCA_965228445.1. Lineage (GTDB taxonomy): Bacteria > Pseudomonadota > Alphaproteobacteria > Thalassobaculales > Thalassobaculaceae > Thalassobaculum. The sequence goes on from OZ245813.1 coordinate 3,367,270, forward strand.
CCCAGTTGGCGACGGCGGAGGCCGAAATGCCGTGGACCGACGCGACCAGGGCGCTGGGCAGCAGCCGGGCCAGCTTGACCAGCCGGACCGAGGCGGCGGCGGGGGTGTCGTCCCGTTCGGGGACGGCGCTCAGCCCGGCGGGCAGCGGCGCCCGGCGGGTCGGGTCGGCGAGGTCGAACACCGCGTCCACGTCCAGCGGATTGGGCAGGGCGAAGGAGACCGCCGGCGCGTCGGTGCCGGACCCGAGCCCGGCCGCCCGGTTGCGGGTCAGCACCACCCGGGGTTCGGAGCCGGTGATCGCCAGCATCTGGCCCATCAGCTCCCGCGTCGCCATCTCGCTGCCGGCCACCACCGCCAGCCGATCCAGATCGCGTCCGGCCCGGACCGCCACCAGGCCGCCGCGGCGCAGCTCGGCGATCGCGCGGTCGACGGCAAGCTGACCCATGGCGCGCACGAAGGGGCGGGCCCCGGAGGCGGCGTCGGCAGGCGGCTGGGATGGGGCGGGTGCGGTGCCTGGGGCACCGGCGGCGGGATCGCGGTCGTTGGGCATGGCGGGCATATTGATCGCCGCGACGGTCAGGTCAAGACGATTGGACCTCACGACGCCGGCGCCCGCGGATGCTAGAACGTCGGGAACACGAAAAGCCGAGACGGGAGAAAGCGATGGCGGTGTTCGGGACCTACGACCAGGCGGCGCTCGACGCCCAGTACAACAACCAGGCCAAGGTGCCGGACGTGGCCGGCATCGGTCAGCGCTGGATGGCGCGGGGCGCCGAGGCCCGCAACGCGCTGTCCTGCGACCTGGACGTGGCCTACGGGCCGCATGAACGCCATCGCATCGACGTCTTCCCGGCGGCCCGTCCCGACGCGCCGATCCTCGCCTTCATCCATGGCGGCTACTGGCATACCCGGGACAAGACCCTGGTGCATTTCCTGGCGCCGACCTACGTGGCCGCCGACGTGACCCTGGTGTCGGTCGAGTACCGCCTGTGCCCGGAGGTGACCATCGCCGATATCGTCGGCGACGTGACCGCGGCGATCGAGTGGATCCACGGCAATGCGGACAAGGTCGGCGGCCGGGCGGACAAGCTGCATGTGGCCGGTCATTCGGCCGGCGGGCATCTGGCGGCGATGCTGTGCGGTCCGACCGGGCGTCCCGACCTGCTGAAGGGCGGCTGCTCGGTCTCCGGCCTGCACGACCTGGAGCCGATCCGTCTGTGCTACCTGAACGACAGCCTGCACCTGAAGCCGGAGCAGGTGGCCCCGCTCAGCCCGATCGCCATCGCCCGCGGACTGGAGAAGGGCGGCAGGCGCCTGCCGCCGCTGATCGCCACCGTCGGCATGGAGGAGGGACCGGAATACCTGCGCCAGCGCGACGAACTGGTCGGCGCCCTGCACGCGGCGGGGCAGCCGGCCCTGTCGGTCGATGTCCCCGGCGGCAACCATTTCACCGCCCTGGAGGCGTTCGGCGATCCGCACCACCCGCTGTGCCAGGCGATGCTGCGCCAGATGCTCTCGCCGGGATTCTGAGGCACTTGTCGGGGAGGTCCGATGCCGACCGCTAGCTTCAACGGCGAGGTCATCGCCGAGGCCGAGGACGTCGTCACCATCGAGGGCGTGGCCTATTTTCCGCCGGACAGCGTGCGTCTCGACTGTCTGGAGGAAACCGCGACCCGCACCGGCTGTCCCTGGCGCGGGATCGCCACCTATTACACGGTCCGGGTCGGTGACCGCGCGGAACGGGACGCCGCCTGGCGCTACCTGGAACCCAAACGCAAGGCCCGGCGCATCGCCGGCTGGGTGGCGTTCTGGAAGGGTGTCGAGGTGGCCGGCGTGGAGGACGGTCTGCTGGAGTGAGCGCCGCGCGCTGATTTGCGGTAACCTTGGGCGGCCCGCGGGCATTGGCGTCTGAGCAGCGGATGCCGCGGCACAACCGGATGGGATGGACGATGACGACGGGACGCAAGGTTCTTCTGGTGGACGACGACGAGGCGCTGCGCGGCACCCTGGCCGAGCAGCTCCAGCTTCACGAGGAGTTCGACACGAGCGAGGCGGGGACCGGCGCCGAGGGTCTGGAGGCGGCCAAGGCCGCGACCTTCGACCTGATCCTGCTGGATGTGGGCCTGCCCGATATGGACGGCCGCGACCTGTGCCGGCTGATGCGCAAGGCCGGGGTGAAATCGCCGGTGATCATGCTCACCGCCCAGGACAGCGATGCCGACACCATCCTCGGCCTGGATGCCGGCGCCAACGACTACGTGACCAAGCCGTTCAAGGTGGCTGTGCTGCTGGCCCGGATGCGAGCGCAGCTGCGCCAGCACGAGCAGAGCGACGACGCGGTCTTCTCGATCGGCCCCTACGCCTTCAAGCCGGCAGCCAAGCTGATGGTCGACGAGACCAAGAACCGCAAGATCCGCCTGACCGAGAAGGAGACGGCGATCCTGAAGTACCTGTACCGGGCCGGGGACCGCATGGTCCGGCGCGAGACCCTGCTCAACGAGGTCTGGGGCTACAATGCCGGGGTGACCACCCACACGCTGGAAACCCATGTCTACCGCCTCCGCCAGAAGATCGAGCCCGATCCTTCGCGGGCCGAGATCCTGGTGACGGATACCGGCGGCTATCGGCTTGTTCCATAAAATTAATTCGGTTCGCGATATTTAACCGAACGATGCCCGGAGCCAGGCTTTCGGCCTTTTCCGGCCGGTCTCGAAGCGGGTCTTGCAGCCGGCTCGGCGCGGTCGGTCTCGTTCGATACGGTTTCGTATCAATCCGGCCGATAGCGTCCCATCCGGGCGAGACCCAGGCCCAGCAGCAGGGCGCCCAGGGCGCAGAGGGTCGTCAGCCCGGCAAAGACCCAGGTCACGTCGGCCCAGACCTGCATCACCAGCAGTATCTGCGGCAGCAGGATCGGCCCGATCAGCACGCCGAGATTGCGCCCGGTCATCAGCACCGCGAAGGCGCCCGGCCCGGCCCGGCCCGAGCCCAGGATGGTGCTCGGCAGGGCGAAGAGGCAGACCGGCGTCACCCCGATCCCGAGCCCGTAGGCCACCAGCGAGACGATGCCGGTGCCCAGGGTCGTGGTGTAGGGGATGGTCCACCACACCGCCGCCTGCAGCATGATCGAGGCGACGAACATCGGGGCGAGCGGCAACCCGCGCCGGATCGCGATCGAGGTCAGCAGCCCGACGACGATCAGGATCACCACCGGCACCGAATATCCGACCGTCGCCCAGTCCTCCGACAGGCCGTGCGCCTCCACCAGGAACTGTGGCAGCCAGGTCATGTAGGCGAAGTACTGGGTCGACCACAGGGTGAAGATCAGCGCCGCCAGCGACAGGGCCCAGCGCTCGTCGGTGGAGAACGGCGCGTGGGGCGTGTCGGCCGGCCGCCGCAGGTCGAGATCGGCGGCGCCGCGCCATCGGATCGCCAGCATCCAGCCGGCCAGCAGCACGGTCGCCACGCCGGTCGCGATCCAGGACAGCCGCCAGCCGCCCCAGGCCTCGCCCTCCGCCAGATGGCCGAGCGGCACCAGCAGGTTGGCGCTGATCTGGCCGAGCGGGATCCAGATCGCCGACAGGGCGATCGCCAGCGGCAGGTGGCTCGGCCCGGCGCTGCGGTTGGTGAAGACCGGTCCGGCGATGGCGAAGACCGCGAAGGCGAGCCCCTCCAGGCCACGCGCCGCCAGCATGACCAGCGCGCTCTCCGGATGCGCCAGGGCGAGGGCGTTGCCGGCGATGGCGGTGGCGAAGGCGGTCAGCAGGATCGGCACCGTGCCGAGCCGCTGCAGCGCCCAGCCGAGGCCGAAGGACACCGCCAGCCCGACCACCGCATAGATCGACATGAAGGCGCCGGCCATGATCTTGGGATAGGCGTATTCGGCCAGCAGGGCAGGGAGCAGCGGCGGCAGCTTGAACTGCTGGAAGGCGGCCAGGGTCGCCAGGAGGAAGCCGAACAGGATACCGGTCCAGTTCGTTTGTCGCGTGTCGGGTCGGACCATCGGTCAGCGGCGGTACAGGGTCGATGCAGGGGTGGACGGATGCCGGGCGGCGCCGTCTCGGGGGCCGCCACTGTGGGCCATCGTGCCGGGCGCCACAACCGCGTACGTACAGGTGTTCCTGCCCGCGTTTTTACGGCAACATGCCTGTGGTATGGGTGACTGGCTGGATCGGTGATGGACCACCGGATCGGCAGAATGCCGGGGACAGCAGGACGGGAGACGTCGGTTGGCGGATGACGCGATGGTCGTCAAGGTCTGGGGGGCGCGGGGCAGCGTGCCCTGTCCTGGGCCGCGGACCGTGAAGTACGGCGGCAATACGTCCTGCGTCGAGGTGCGCTGCGCCGGTCATCGCATCGTTCTGGACGGCGGAACCGGGATCCGCGAGCTGGGGCGGGCCATGTCGGCCGAGCCGACCGGCGCCGTCGACGTGCTGCTGACCCACTTCCACCTGGACCACATCGCCGGCCTGCCGTTCTGGGGACCGGCCTACACGCCGGGCAACAGCATCGTCTTCCGCGCCGCCCGGCTGCAGCAGACCTTCGGCCTGCGCGAGATCCTGCACAAGATGATGTCGCCGCCGCTGTTCCCCATTCCGCTCGACGAGTTCCGGGCCGACGTCCGGTTCGAGGACTTCGCCTCCGGCGCCGGCTTCGAGCTTGCGTCCGGCATCCGGGTCGACACCCGGCCGCTGAACCATCCGGGCGGCGCCTGCGGCTACCGGATCAGCCATGGCGGCCGGTCGATGGCCTATGTCACCGATACCGAACACGTGCCCGGCGAGGATGACGGCAACGTGCTCGACCTGATGCGCGACGCCGACCTGGTGTTCTACGACTCCACCTATACCGAGGCGGAACTGCCCTGCCATCGCGGCTGGGGCCATTCGACCTGGGAGGAGGCGGTCCGCCTCGCCGATATCGCCGGCGTGAAGACCCTGGTGCTGTTTCACCACGACCCCAAGCACGAGGATGCCGACCTCGACCGGATCGGCGAGCAGGCCGCGTCCGCCCGTCCGGGCACGATCGTCGCCCGCGAGGGCGCGGAATTCCGGCTCTGATCCCTGTCCGTCGTCTCTTCGTGGGTAGCGAGGGTTAACCTTTTGAAAAATAGACTGATAGCGATCGCTACGACGCTCGGTATCGCCCAGGGCGGCGTGTTCGTGCCGCACCGGTATGCCGCGGCGCTGCGGCCGCCGCCGACCTACAGGAACCTGGAGCCGATCTTCGCGGCCGCCGAACCGGCGATGGCCGAGGTGCTCGCGGCGATCGACCGCTACGCCGAGATCGTCGAGCGGTTCCAGGGCACGACGCCGCCGACGCCGCGCTGGGGCCAGGACTGGTTCCCCGGGCTGGACGGGGCCGCGGCCTATGCGATCGTAAGGGCCGGCCGGCCGCGCCGGATCGTGGAGATCGGCTCCGGCCACTCGACGCGGTTCATGGCCCAGGCGGTGGCCGATGGCGCGATGGAGACCGAGATCCACTGCATCGATCCGGCACCCCGGGCCGATATTTCGGCCCTGAACGTGAGGTTACGCCGCCGGACCCTGCAGGAAACCAACCTGTCGACCCTGCCGGAGCTCAGCCAGGGCGACGTGCTGTTCGTGGATTCAAGCCACCTCGCTCTGCCGGGCTCCGACGTGGATCTGCTGTTCTCGGAGATCATTCCCGCCCTGGCGCCGGGCGTGCTGGTGCATGTGCATGACGTGCTGCTGCCCGACGGCTATCCCAGGGCCTGGGACTGGCGGGCCTATTCGGAGCATCAGGTGGTGGCCGCCTGGCTGGCGGCGGGCGGTCTGGAGCCGCTGTTCTCCAGCCACTACACCCGGACCCGGCTGGCCGGCCGCGTGGCGCAGTCGGCCGCGGCGCGCATCCCCGTCTCCGCCGGCGCCCACGAGACCTCGCTGTGGTGCGTCAAGCGCTCGCCGCGACGGGTCGCCGCCGATGCGGCGGCACCGGGCCGGGCGGCGGACTAGATTCCGGGAGCGGTCGGTCGGGAGATGGCTGACAGAGAAATGGCTGGCAGAGAGATGGCTGGGGCGCCAGGATTCGAACCTGGGAATGGCGGTACCAAAAACCGCTGCCTTACCGCTTGGCTACGCCCCATGCGAGGCGGAACATACGCAACTCATGCCATTTCAAGCAAGCGTCAGGTTACGATATCATGGCGCCGCCGTCCGCCCCTGACCGGAGACTGACCGTGGCAACCCGCAGCAAGGCCAAACTGCCCTGGAGTGTGAAGGGCGTCACCCCGGAATCCCGCGACCTCGCCAAGTCCGCCGCCGCGGATCACGAGGCGACTATGGGCGAATGGCTCAGTCACGTGATCCGCCGGGTCGGCGCGGCCGAGGCCTCGGGCCGCCCTCTGACCCCGGCGGAAACCCTGCTGGACGATGGCGGCACCGGGCGGTCGCTGGTACCGGGCGGCGACAGCGAGGTGGTGGAGGACGCGGCGCTGATCGCCGGCGTGCACCAGCGCCTGGAGCACAGCGAGGCGCGTCTGCTGGACGTGCTCGACGGCCTGGAAGAGGTGGTGGAGAAGCTCGCCGACCGGATCGGGCAGCTGGAGCGCCGGGCCGACGGCCGGGGCACGGGCCGGGGCGACGGCCTGGACTGAACGGCCGGCGGGCTGAACTGCCCACGGACGGGACCGCGGGCGGCCTCGTCAAATCTCTGCCCCTTCGCGGTGATTCCTGTATAGTCAGACCATAGTCCTACCGGGTAGTCGCACCGGTACCGGATCGGTAGTTGTCCGTCAGGAAGGGTGACAAGTCGATGTCGGGGTCTTCGCCTTGGAGCATAAAGGGCGTCTCACGGGAGGACCGCGAGCTGGCCAAGCATGAGGCGCGCAAGAGCGGCGAACCCATCGGTGCCTGGCTGTCGCGGCGGATCCGCGACGCGTCGCCCGCGGCCGGCCCGGCCGATCGGCGCCAGCCGTCCGCCGCGCCGGCTCCGTCGGAGCCCACGGCGCCGGCCACCACCCCGGAGAACGACCGGCGGCAGAGCGGCCCGTCCCTGGGGCGCCGGGCGACGGACCATCCGGATTTCGGCTTTGGTGCCGGCAACTGGCGGCAGGCCCGCGAGACCATCCTGGCCCGCGAGGACAGCCGCCATACCGAGGGGCTCGCCGCCCTGCGCGACCGGGTGCGCGCCGTCGAGACCCGGCTGGAGAGCAAGCCCGAGGAGATCGCCGCGCTCGACCAGCGGATCCGCTCCCTGACCGATCGCCTCGGCGACCTGACCGACCGGCTGGAGGCCCTGGAGGGGTCCCGCGGCGTGGCCGATGCGACCCGCAAGGTCGAGCGGCTGGAGACCGAGTTCCTGGAGATGGACCGGTTCGTGCGCCGCATTCCGGCCGACACCTCGGACTCCCTGGACGGTCTGGCGCGCCGCATCGAGCAGCTGGTCGACCGCATGCGGGTGGTCGAGGCCTTCGTGCTGCCGGGCAAGCGCAAGCCCGGCTTCTTCGGCCGGATGTTCGGTCGGAAGGCCCGGTAATCCCGTTGGTTCTCCGCTTGCTTCCCTGATCATCGCTACCACGTTATGATGCGGTATTGATGCCGGTAGTGAGGGTAAGGTGTCCCGAGACGCCACCGCCTGGAGTGTAAAGGGGGTCGACCAGGCGACGCGCGATATCGCGCGCCGCGCGGCTGCGGCTGCCGGCATGACGATCGGCGAGTGGATCGACCACGCGATCAAGTCGGATTCCGCCAACCGGGGCATCCCGGTCCCGGCCGAGCGGGACGGGGGTGCGGGCGCCGGCGCGCCGCCGCGGGCCGACGGGATCCGGGCCGAGACGGTCGAGGCGATCTTCAGCCGGATCTCCGACGGCGAACGCCTGTTCGAGGCCCGCCTGCGGCCGATCGGCTATGCCCTGAAGGACGTCGCCGAACGGGTGGTGGCCCTGGAACGCGAGGCGGAGCGTCTGCCGCCTCCCGCCGCACCGGCCGCCCTTGCCGCCGACCCGGTGGCGACACCGGTCGAGCCGGACCTTGCTCAAGACCCCCCCGCCGAGGAACCGCCCGCCGAGCAACCGCCCGCCCCAGCGCCCGTGCGCACGCCCCCCGCGCGGACGCCCATCGTGTTCCGGCCGATGCGGACACCGGAACCGCCGCCGGAGCCGGCACCAGAAGCAGCGTCGCCGGCGCTGCCGCCCGAGCTGGCCTCGGACCCAGCACCTGTGGCGGACCCCGAACCGGACGCCCCGGTGCCCTCCGCCGAAGAGGATATCTGGGACAGCGAGCCGGCGGAGGAGGCGCCGTCCACCGATCCGGCGCGTCCGGCACCGACGCCGATCCCGTTTCGGCCGATCGCGCCGCCGCAGCCGGAACCCGCTGACGAACAAGACGATTTCGACTCGTTAGAGCGAAATGTGAAGCCGGTTCCGGCGCCACCGCCCGGACCGCCGGCCGATTGGCAGCCGGAGGTGACGCTGGATCGCGCCGCCCTGGCTCTGGCGGCCGACGGGTTTCGCGGGCAGGAGCGCGACCAGCCGGCAGCGGAGCCCGAGGGTCCCGATCTGGAGGCCGCGGCGGCCGCGGTCGAAACCTGGGAGCCGTCTGCGCCGGCGGAAATCCCGGCCCCTCCGCCCCCTGCACCCGAGGTCGTATCGAAGCCACAACGACCCGAGCCGACGCCGCCGGGCTACGACTTCCCGGCCGACCCGATCGATACCAGCGCCCTCGGCCTGTCCGGCGAGCCGATCCCGCAGCCGCTGCCGCCCCGGCGTCTCGCCAGCCGCGGTCGCCTGGCCATCGCCGCCGCCCTGGTTCTGGCGCTGTTCGGCGCGGCGGCCTGGAGCGCCCACCGTCAGGGCACTTTGGGTCTGGGCGCGATCGGCGCCCGGCTGGCGGAGGCGGAGAGCAGTGTCCATCTCGCGCTGGTCGACGCGACCGACTGGGTGATGCATCTGGTCGGCGCGGACCCGCATCCGCCGCAGGACGGACCCCGGCCGCCAGAAGAGACCGCCCCGCCCCAGAGCGTGGCGTCCGCGCCGCCGCCGCCGGCTCAGACCGCCGATCCCGCGCCGCCGAGCGAGGCTTCTCCCTCTCCCGGCGACGCGGTCACGCCCGCCACGCCGGAACCCGCCGCTCCGGCGCAGACGGCCGCCGTGGCGCCGCCCGAGCCGCCCGTCCAGCCCGCGCCGCCGTTGCCGGAAACGGCGATCGCCGTCGACCCGCGACGGGTCGCGCCGCCGCCCGCGCCGGTGCTGAAGGAGCCGCCCCGACGGGCGTCCGCGGCGGCCGCGCCCACGACCGACGGCGCGGCACCGCTGAGCCGGGCCGAGGCCGGGAACCCGGCCGCGCAGTTCGAGGTCGCCGCGGGCATGCTGCGGGCCGATCAGCCGCGCGCCGGCGAGGCCGCCACCTGGTTCCGCGAGGCCGCGATCAACGGGCTCGACGTGGCGCAGTTCAATCTCGGGGTGATGTACGAGCGCGGTCTGGGCGTGCCGGAGGACGAGACCCGCGCCCTGCTCTGGTACCACAGCGCGGCCGAGCAGGGGTATCCGCTGGCCCAGTACAATCTCGGCCGGCTCTACGCCCTGGGCAAGGGCATTCCGCAGTCCGATGCGGAAGCGAAACGATGGTTCCAGCGCGCCGCCGACCGGGGCGTCTCCGACGGGCTGTACGAGCTCGCCCGGTTCGAGACGGACGAGCTGGAACGCGAGCGCCTGATGTACACCGCCGCCAAGGCCGGGGCGGAGCAGGCGCAGGAATGGCTGCGGGTGAAATCCGCCGGCGGCGTGCCCGAGGCGCCGTTGGGTCCGCCGGCCGGACTGATGCTGGATGCGCCGACCGGCGCGCCGGATATCGCCGAAATCCAGGAGGGTCTGGCGGAGCTCGGCTATTACGAAGGGCCGGTCGACGGCATCGCCGGACCGATGACCCGGGCGGCGATCAGCAAGTTCCAGAGCGACAACGGCCTGCCGGCGACCGGTCTGCCGTCGCGCAGCCTGCGCCAGCGCCTGAATTAGAGCGCGATCTGGTCAGATCGACACGATCCGACCCATGATCTGCTCCAGGTCAGGCCCGCAGGGTTCCGGCGCGCACCCACCAGTCGGGGGTGTGCGCCGCCAGCCGCATCGCCGCCTCGGCCGCCGCCGACGCTCCGTCGAAATATCCGACCACGGTGGAGCCGCTGCCGGACATGCGGGCCAGCCGGCATCCGGCGGAGTCCTGCAGGGCGGAGACGGCCCGGCCGACCGCCGGCAGCAGGCTGCGGGCGGGCTCCTCCAGGTCGTTGCGCAGCCCGGCGATCGCGGCCAAGGGATCCCGAGCGAGCCCGTCGACCGCGGCATCGGGGATTGGATCGCCGAACGCTGCCCGGCGCGCCCGGAACACGGCCGGGGTCGACAGTCCGGCGCCCGGCCAGACCAGCACCACGGGCAGGGCATGGCCCAGCGATACCGGGGTCAGCCGCTCGCCGATGCCTGCCACCCGGGTCGGCCGTTCGGCCAGGCAGACCGGCAGGTCCGCGCCCAGCGCCAGTGCCTCCGCCTGCAGGCTTTCCACATCCGTGGACGTCCCGTCGAGGAGCAGCCGCAACACGGAGGCCGCGTCGCTCGACCCGCCGCCGATCCCCGCACCCGAGGGCAGCTCCTTTCGCAGGGTCAGGGTTCCGGCGAGCGGGGGCGCGCCCACGCCGCCGCCGAGCCGTCCGGCCAGGGCCAGCGCCCGCCAGGCGAGATTGGCGGTGGTCACCGGCACCGGCTCCGGCCGGTCCAGCCGATCCTCCAGCTCGAGCAGGCAGCAGGGTCCGCCCGGCCGCCAGGTCACCCGGTCGCCGATATCGGCGAAGGCCACCAGCATGTCGAGCAGGTGATAGCCGTCGTCCCGGCGCCCGACCACATGCAGGGCGAGATTGACCTTGGCGGGCGCAAAGCGATGCCTCGGCGCGCCCGCCGCCTCAGCCGTCCACATCCGTCTTGGTGTCCGCGGTCTTCACCGATTGCGAGGATACCGCGGGCAGGCCGGCCTGAAGCTTGTGCTCGATGCTCCGCGCCAGATCCTTGTCCGGGTCGAAGCTGAGCGCGCGCTGCCACTGGAACCGCGCCTCCTGGCGGCGGCCGACGCGCCAATAGGCGTCGCCCAGATGGTCGTTGATGGTCGCGTCGGTCGGCAGCAGCTCGACCGCCCGTTCCAGATGCTCCACCGCCTCGGCGAAGCGCTCCTGGCGGTACATGGCCCAGCCCAGGCTGTCGACGATGTAGCCGTCGTTCGGCCGCAGGGCGACGGCCTGCTCGATCATCTTGGTCGCCCGGGGCAGGTTTCGGCCCTGATCGATCCAGGTATAGCCCAGATAGTTCAGCACGTAGGGCTGCTCCGGCCGCAGCTCCAGCGCCTTGAGGAAGTCGGCCTCGGCCCGGTCCCACTGCTCGTCGCGTTCCAGCGCGATGCCGCGGGAATAGTACATCGACCACGAGCCCGGATCGCCGGCGGGCAGCCGGTTGAAGGCGCGGTTATAGGCCGAGATCGCGCCGCGCCAGTTCTCCTTGGAGCGGTACAAGTCGCCGAGCCGCACCAGCGGGTCGATCTGTTCCGGCCGGCGGTCCGCCAGGGCGTTCAGCCGGTCCACCGCCGCTTCCATCCGGTCGAGGTCGACCAGGCTGCTCACCGCCCGCAGCTCGGCCATCAGCCTGTAGGCCGAGCTTTCCGGCACCTGGTCGTACAGGGACAGCGCCTCGGCATACTGCTCGCGGTCGTCCAGGATCTCGGCGATCAGCAGGGTCGCCAGGTCGAAATCCGGGTCGAGCCGCAGGGCGAGGCGGCTGAACACCATGCCGAGTTCGGAACGGCGGTCGCGCTGCAGGGCGCTGCCGAGGTCGAAGAAGGCCTGGGCCAGCCCGTCGGTGGCGGTGAAGTGCTTGCCCTTCCGGGTCTCGGCGACGCGGCGCAGATAGGCCTCGACGTCCGCCGGATCGGCGGAGGTCGCATCGGTGACGATCGCGGTCGCCATCGCCGCCTCGACGCTCTGGAACCGGGCCTGGAAGTCGGCGGCCACCAGCCGCACCCGCAGGGGCGGGTCGGGCATGCTGGTGACGGCCGCCTCGTAGCGTTCCGCCGCGAGCTCGGTCTCGCCCGCGGCATCGGCCAGCATGGCGCTGTGCAGGGCGTGCAGCACCGAGAAGCCCTCGAGCTCCAGAACCCCGTTGATCTCCTCCTCCGCGTCGTCCCGGCGGCCCTGGCCGAGTGCGATCCAGCCCTCCAGCAGCGGGCTCAGCACCCGGTTGAGCCGGTTGTCGGGCAGGCTTTCGATCATCGCACCGGCGGTGAAGAAGTCGCCGGTGCGCGCCGCCTCGACCGCCATGAAGATGTTGGCGATCGGGGCGTTGGCGTCGAGGGTGTCGATGATCTCCGGCGCGAGCCGGGCGGCGTCGTCGTAGCGCCCGGCCTCCAGTCGCAGCAGGAAGGCGCGCCGTTTCAGTGCGATGCCGATATCGCCGCTCTCCAGGACCCGGTCCATGAAGCTGCTGGCGTTGCCGACATCGCGGATCCGGTCGGCGTAGCGCCCGGCGAGAAATGCGCCGGACGCCGTCATCTCGTCCGGCGACAGCGGGACGGTCGCCGCCTGCCCGGTCTGGGGGCCGGCGGTCGCGCAGGCGGACAGGCCCAGCGCGAGACAGAATGCCGGGGCGAACGTGCGAAGGCCGCTCGTGGTGCCGGTCCGTCGTCCGGCAGCGGAAGCGGGTCGCAGGGCGGTCTGGGGCAAAGGCGAAGCCTCACATGTTCGGGTAGACCGGACCTCCCCCTCCTTCCGGCACGACCCAGTGGATGTTCTGCGTGGGATCCTTGATGTCGCAGGTTTTGCAGTGCACGCAATTCTGAGCGTTGATCTGCAGCCGCGGGTTCCCACCATCGTCGTCGCGTACGATCTCATAAACGCCCGCCGGACAATAGCGTTGTTCAGGGGCGTCATAGAGCGGCAGATTGTGCTCCACCGGAATCGACGGGTCCTTCAGGGTGAGGTGGGCCGGCTGATTCTCCTCATGGTTGGTATTCGACAGGAACACCGAGGAGAGCTTGTCGAAGCTGATCTTGCCGTCCGGCTTGGGATAGGAGATCGGCTGCGCCTGGGACGCCGGCATCAGGCTCTCGTGATCCGGGTGGTGGTGCAGGGTCCAGGGCGCCTTGCCGCGGAACAGATAGGTGTCGATCGCGGAATAGGCCAGGCCCGCCATCAGGCCGGCGCGGAACGCCGGGCGGATGTTGCGGACCTTGTACAGTTCGTCATAGACCCAGGTCTTCTTGAGCATCTCCGGATAGGCGGTCGGCTCCACGCCCTGCGGCGCGTCGCCGCCCTTCAGCGCCTCGAAGATCGCCTCGGCCGCGGTCATGCCCGACTTCATGGCGTTGTGGCTGCCCTTGATCTTCGGAACGTTCAGGAAGCCGGCGGCGCAACCGATGAGGGCGCCGCCCGGGAAGGTCAGCTTCGGGATCGACTGCCAGCCGCCCTCGTTGATCGCGCGCGCTCCGTAGGAGACGCGGCGGCCGCCCTCGAAGATCGGGCGAATCGAGGGGTGCTGCTTGAACCGCTGGAACTCGTCGAACGGCGACAGATGCGGGTTCTTGTAGTCGAGCCCGATGACGAAGCCGACGGCGACCTGGTTGTCCTCCAGATGATACAGGAACGAGCCGCCATAGGTGTCGCTGCTCATCGGCCAGCCGATGGTGTGGACGATCTTGCCCGGGGTGTGCTTCTCCGGCTCGATCTCCCACAGCTCCTTGATGCCGATGCCGTAGGTCTGCGGATCGCAGTCCTTGCGCAGGTCGAAGCGCTCCATCAGCCCCTTGCTCAGGGAGCCGCGGACCCCTTCGGCGAACAGGGTGACCTTGGCGTGCAGTTCCATGCCCGGCTGGTAGTTGGCGGTCTTCTCGCCGTCCTTGCCGATGCCCATGTCGCCGGTGGCCACGCCCTTGACGCTGCCATCCTCGTGATACAGCACCTCGGCGGCGGCGAAGCCGGGATAGACCTCGATGCCCAGGCCCTCGGCCTGCTCGCCGAGCCAGCGCGCCACATTGGCCAGGCTGACGATGTAGTTGCCGTGGTTGTTCATCGACGGCGGGGTCGGCAGGCGGAAGGACGAGCCCTGGGTCAGGAACAGGAAATGGTCCTCGGTCGCCGGCGTGTTCAGCGGCGCCCCCTTCTCCTTCCAGTCCGGGATCAGCTCGTCGAGCGCCCGGGTCTCCATGACCGCGCCGGACAGGATATGGGCGCCGACCTCGACCCCCTTCTCCAGGACGACGACCGAGAGATCGACATCATTCTCGAGACAGAGCTGCTTCAGCCGGATCGCCGCGGCCAGGCCCGACGGCCCGCCTCCGACAATGACGACATCGCATTCCATCGACTCCCGTTCCATCCTGCACTCCCGCTTCGAAGCAATGGCACATTCTATCTGTTTTCACCGCGCGGTGGCCGCCGGCCGTTCGACCTGTCATAACTCACCCATGTACGCGAAACCAGGGGCGCCGGCCCGGATCCGGGCCGGGGAGAGACCGTGACGACCGCCGATATCCGTTCGGCGGCCCGCGCGCTGCTTTCCTGGTATGTGGAGGCCGGCGTCGACGAGGCAATACTCGCCGCCCCGGTGAACCGGCTGCGACCGGTCCAGAAACCGGCGCAGAATCAGGCGCAGAAGCCGGCCGCGCGACCCGACCAGCGACCGACCCAGATCTCCGCACCGAACCAGGCGCCACGGCCCGCCGTGCCGCGTGCCGCCCAGGCCGAGCTCGACCGGCCGGCGGAGGCCGCCCGCGCGGCGGCGCGCGGTGCCGCGTCGCTCGACGAGCTCAGGGCCGTGCTGGAGGGTTTCGAGGGCTGCGGGTTGAAGATCACCGCGACCAACACCGTGTTCGCCGACGGCGTGCCCGGGGCCGACGTCATGGTGATCGGCGAGGCACCCGGCGCCGACGAGGACCGGCAGGGCAAGCCCTTCGTCGGAGTCAGCGGCCAGCTTCTCGACCGCATGCTCGCCAGCATCGGCCTGTCGCGGGCGGAGACCGTATATATAACGAACATCCTGCCCTGGCGGCCGCCCGGCAACCGGCAGCCGACCCCGGCGGAGATCGCCACCTGCATCCCCTTCGTTGAGCGCCATATCGAGTTGGCCGCACCGAAGATCCTGATGTTCGCCGGCGGCACCTCCGCCAAGTCGCTCATGGGCCGCAAGGAGGGGATCACCCGCCTGCGCGGGACCTGGACGGACTGGTCGCTGCCCAATTCGTCGGGCACCATTCCAGCGCTCGCGACCTATCACCCTGCCTATCTTTTGCGCACGCCGGGACAAAAGGCGAGCGCCTGGAAGGACTTGCTCGCCTTGCGTCGCCGACTGGATGAAGTCACCAAGGCGGTATAATTTTAATAACAAATTAACGTATATTCAGCAAATAAAGTTGTTATAAAGTTTGATAATACAGAATTAAAAATCGTTCCGCGTGCGATTAGCCATTTTCGGCCGGGTTATCCACAGGAATGGCGCGACGGCGACGGCGACTCACCTTGCCGTGTAGATCGAATCCTACTAACTGGATCGCATGTCCCCGCCACAATCCCGCCACAAAGCCCCGTCGATCTTCGGGGGTGGCATTCATCGCCTAGTTGTCGGAATAGTCGGTCTCGCCCTGGTCTGCGGCGCGGCGTCCGGCGTGCGGGCCCAGGAGCGTGCCCAGGAAACCGCCCTCCTGCCGCCGGCCATTCTCGACGGGTCGCGCCTGGAGGCGGCTCAGCCGCTGCCGCGGGTGCTGACCCAGCGCGATGTCGAGCTGTACCGCAAGATCTTCGCCGAGCAGAGCGAGGGCCACTGGAAGACCGCCGACCGGCTGATCGGCCGGGTGCAGAACAAGATCCTGCTCGGCCATGTGAAGGCGCAGCGCTACCTGCACCCGACCGCCTATCGCTCGAGCTGGTCCGAGCTGCGCGACTGGCTGCGGGACTATGCCGACCTGGCGGATGCCAAGCGCATCTACGGTCTGGCGGTCCGCCGCAAGCCGGCCTCCGCCAAGGCGCCCCAGGCGCCGGAGCGCGGCTATCTCGGCGGCAACGGCGCCGACGCGGTCCGCGATGTCCATTTCTACGTCTCGCCGCGCAAGCGCAGCGGCGCCGACCAGGCCAGCATCCGCAGCCTGGCGCGCGAGATCCGCTCGCTGATCAGCAAGGGCTCGCCGAGCGCCGCCCTGCGCAAGCTCGACTCCAAGGCCGTGCGCAAGCTGCTCGATCCGGTGGAGTTCGCCGAACAGCGCGGCCAGATCGCCAAGGGCATGTTCGTCTTCGGCAAGGACGCCGAGGCGCTGCGCCTGGCGGCGAAGAGTGCCGAGGAAGCCGGCGAGGACGTTCCGTCCGCCTATTGGATTGCCGGCCTCGCGGCCTGGCGTCTGGGCAAGGTGGAGGAGGCCGAGAAGCATTTCTCGGCCCTCGCCATGTCGGAGAACGCGGCCCGCACCCAGCGCGCGGCCGGCGCCTACTGGGCGGCGCGGGCGGCGCTGCAGCTCCGCAAGCCCGCCGATTCGACGCGCTGGCTGGCCCGTGCGGCGCAGTATCCGCTGACCTTCTACGGCCTGCTCGGCCGCCGCGCCCTCGGGGTCGAGGTGCCGTTCGACTGGTCCCTGCCGGAGATCAGCGACCGCAAGGCCAAGCGCCTGCTCGCCCATGAAGGCGCCCGCCGGGCGATCGCCCTGATGCAGGTCGGCGAGAGCAGCCGGGCCGAGCGCGAATGGCGCAAGCTGTTCCCGCGCCTGGACCGTTCCCTGCGCGAGCCGCTGATGACCATCGCGGCCCGTCACAACATGCCGGGCCTGGCGATCCGCCTCGCCGGCATCATCCGGGTCTCGACCGGCCGCATCTATCACGCCGCCCTGTACCCGGTGCCGAGCTGGGCGCCGGCCGACGGCTTCTCGATCGACCGGGCGCTGATTTACGGCATCATCCGGCAGGAATCCGGCTTCGATCCGCGGGCCCGCTCGGGCCGCGGCGCGCGCGGGCTGATGCAGCTCATGCCGCGCACCGCCAACTACATGGATTCCGGCGACGACCTGGACGAGCGGCACGAGCTCTACGATCCGGGTCTGAACCTGCAGCTCGGCCAGCGCTACGTCGATCACCTGCTGCGGCTGGACCGGGTCGGCGGCGACCTGTTCCGCCTGCTGGTCGCCTACAATGCGGGGCCGGGCAATCTCGGCCGCTGGGCCCGTACGGTGGAGTTCAAGAACGACCCGCTGCTGTTCATCGAGTCGATCCCGTCGCGGGAGACCCGGGAGTTCATCGAACGGGTCTTGTCAAACGTCTGGATCTACCGACATCGTCTCGGACAGACCGCACCGTCCCTCGACCGCGTGGCCGCGGGCGACTGGGCGATCTATCGCGGCATCGACGACGAGACAGGATTCAAGATCCGCAATGCCCGCTTCGGACAGGACTGACCCGGCCTCCTCAGGCAAGGCCGCCTCAAGCACGGCCGCACCCGGCGCCCGGCTCGACGAGAGCCGGCCCTTCATCCCCGTCAACATCGCGGTCCTCACGGTGTCGGACACTCGCACGCCGGAGACCGACCGGTCCGGCGACACGCTGGTCGAGCGGCTCACCGGCGCCGGCCACGTGCTGGCCGACCGGGCGATCGTTCCGGACGACGTGGCCGCCATCACCGGACGGCTGCGGGCCTGGATCGCCGATGACGGGATCGACGCCGTGATCTCCACCGGCGGCACCGGCGTCACCGGCCGCGACGTCACGCCCGAGGCGTTCGAGAGCGTCTACGAGAAGCGGATCGAGGGGTTCGGCGAGGCGTTCCGCTGGATCAGCTTCCAGAAGATCGGCACCTCGGCGATGCAGAGCCGGGCCACGGCCGGCGTCGCCCGCGGGACCTATCTGTTCGCGGTACCCGGCTCGACCGGCGCCTGCCGCGACGCCTGGGACGAGATCCTCGCCTACCAGCTCGACTTCCGCTTCCGCCCCTGCAATTTCGTCGAGATCATGCCGCGCCTGCGCGAGCACGAACTGGCGCGGGAGAAGACCAAGGTCTCGTGAGGCCGGCCCCGGTCTTTTGACCGGTGCTTCGGCCGGTCCTTCGACACGCCCTTCGACACGTCGCTTCGGTCCTGCTCAGGATGAGGTCGGATTTCATCGGACGACCTCGTTCCCGGCATACGTAGTTCCTGAAAGACCTGTCGCTGACGCGCGAGGTTCGTGAAAGACCGCGGTTGCGAAGGATCTCTTCATCGAAAGACCTCACCCTGAGCAGCGCCGCAGGCGCGTGTCGAAGGGCGGCCGAAGGGCAGTGGAAAGGCAATGGAAAGGCTCCTAATCCCCCAGCCGCTGCAGCCAGCGCGGGGGGATGTGCAGTCGGAACAGGAAGATCCTGAGCGCGCCGAGCAGCACCGCGCCGGTTCCGGTCGGCCAGTCCCGGGCCTCGACCTTGGCGGCGACGTCGAATACCACCATCCGGGCCAGGCCGAGCGCGCGGGCCAGGACCAGGTCCTCGCCGCGCTCCAGGTCGGCCACGCCCTCCAGATGCACCAGAAAGCGCCGGCGGATCACCAGACCCTGGGCGCCCGAGGGCAGGCCCATCCAGCGGTTGCGGAACCGCATCAGCTGGGTCGCGGTAGCGTCGCCGACGACCTCCAGCGGAAAGAAGCCGCCGCGCTCCCGGTTGCGCTCCTCGGCGGCGAACACCATCACGGTGGCGTCCCAGCCCCGCTCCAGCACCGTCTCCGCCCGCAGCAGCAGCAGCCAGTCCGCGGTGGCGGCCTTGGCGCCGGCGGCGAGGCGCGCGCCGCGGGAGGCCGACAGGATCGTCAGGGCGGCGCCGTGGGCCTCGGCGACCGCCGCCAGGGCGGCCTCTCCGTCGCGGCCGTCGCCGCGATCGACCACGAGGGTCTGCAGATCGAGCCCGCGCCGGTCCGCCCCCTTCAGGGCGGTCAGGCAGCGGTCGAGCTGGTCCGCGTCCCCGTTGGCGGCGACCACCACGGACAGGGCCGTATGCCGCGTCCCCGGAGGACCGACCTGGGCGGCGGCGTCGGTGCGCATGGCGCGGGGACGGGGTAGGTGCATGGGTCTCGCCTATGGTAAGTCCGCCGCATGATAGCCGATTCACACCCCGCCGACCCTACCCGGACGACCCTGGCCGCGGCCCTCGGGCTTCCCGAGGACGCGATCGCCGCCGAGCCGGTGGAGGGCAGGGTGCACCGGCACTGGCGACTCGCCGGCGGCCGGCTGGTCCGGGTGCCCCGGATGAGCCATCTGGGCCTGTCGCCCCGGCGCAACCTGCTCTACGCGGCGCAGGCGTTCCGCCGCATGGCGCCGAGCGGCGCGGTGCCCCGGCTGCTGGCGGTGCTGCGGGTGTCGCCCACGCTGCCCTGGGGCGCGCTGGTGGTCGAGGAGGTGGACGGCGCGGTGCCGGCGCTGCCCGGGGACCTGCCGGCGGTCGGCCGGGCCCTGGCGGCGATCCACCGTTTGCCGCTGCCGGCGCGCCGCGCGCCCTTCGTCGATCCCGCCGATCCGCTCGCCTATCTTCTGTCGGTGGCGCGGGACCAGCTTGAGCCGGTGCGCGACCGCCTCGACGGCGATGCGCGGCGTATCCTGGACGAGGAGATGGCCTGGGCCGACGCCCTGATCGCCGCCCGCCCGGCCCGGCCGCGCCCCAGCCTGGTGGCGGCCGATACCCATCCGGGCAACTTCCGCATCCGGGCCGACGGGTCGGCCGTGCTGCTCGACGTGGAGCGGCCGGTCTATGACTGCGCCGCGGTGGACCTCGCCCATGCCTCCCTGCCGACCTCCCTGGCCTGGGACCCGGCGGTGACCGGCGCGGCCGCGCGCGGCGACATCGTCGCCTTCCACACCGCGTGGACGGCGGCGGTTCCGGCGGAACTGTCGGCGGCGGTGCGGCCCTGGATCCTGCCCTACCGCCGGCTGATCTGGCTGCGCACGACGAGCTGGGCCTGCGCCTGGGCGGCGCGCAACGACCTGGCGGCGGCGCTCGCCTCCGGCGACGCGGCGACCTCCGGGCTGGCCCGCAGGCTTGCGCGCTTCGTCGATCCGGCGATGATGGAACAGGCGCGGTCCGGCTGGATCGGCGCCACGGCCTTCAGCGGGGAGGAACTCGTCCCGTGAGCGGGAAGATCGTCAACCTGCGCACCGAGCGCAAACGCCGCGACCGGGCGGACGCGGCCGACAGGGCGGCGCAGAACCGGGCGCTGCACGGCCGCACCAAGACCGAGCGGCAGCAGGAGGAGGCCCGCCGCGACGCAGCGCAGCGGGCCCATGAGGGCAGGCGGATCGAACCGGAGGACGACCGCTCCGATCCGGCCTGAGACCGGCGTCAGACGACGCTGAGCGTCACGTCGATATTGCCCTTGGTGGCGTGCGAGTACGGGCAGACCACATGGGCCTTGTCGACCAGCGCCTTGGCGGTCTCCTTGTCCACGCCCGGGATCGACACGGCGAGCGCTGCCTCGATGCCGAAGCCGGTACCGTCGTCGCGCGGGCCGATGCCCACGGTCGCGGTGACCTTGGCGTCGGCCGGAATCTTCACCTTCTCCTTGCCGGCGACGAACTTGAGCGCGCCGAGGAAGCAGGCCGAGTAGCCGGCGGCGAAGAGCTGCTCCGGATTGGTGCCGGTGGCGCCGTCGCCGCCGAGTTCCTTCGGCGAGGTCAGGGTCACGTCGAGGACGCCGTCTTCGGAACGGGCCTGGCCGGCACGGCCGCCGGTGGCGCTGGCGGAGGTCTTGTAGAGGATGCTCATGTCGGTCTCCTGGTGGCTGGAGGGTCGGTCGGGACTCTCGAGCGGCACGGTTGGGGAAGCCCCGATTATGCCGGCTGACGAAAAGATTGTGTGCGATTGAATTTCGGACAATGCATGATCCGGCACGACAGCCATGCGATAAGATTGTGTGCGATTTAACCGCGTGACGACTATTCTGCGGGACTCATCAGGAGAGACCCGTGGACCATCCGACGCCCGACATCCCGGCCACCCCGCCGAAACTCGACGACCAGCTCTGTTTCGCGCTGTACTCGGCCGGGCTCGCCCTGACCAAGGCGTATAGGCCGATCCTGGAGACGCTGGACCTGACCTATCCGCAATACCTGGCGATGATGGTCCTGTGGGAGAGCGACGACATCCCCGTGAACGCGCTCGGGGCCCGGCTCCGCCTGGATTCCGGGACGCTGACGCCCCTGCTGAAGCGCCTGGAGGGCCGCGGCCTGGTGCTGCGCCGCCGGGATCCGGCGGACGAGCGGCGGGTCCGGGTGGTGCTGACGGAGGCCGGCCGGGCGCTGGGAAGCCGGGCGGTGGAGATCCCGCGCGCCATCGGCACGGTGGCCGGGCTGAGCCGGAGCGAGGCGGAGGCGGAGCGGGCCCGGCTTGTGGCGCTGCGCGACCGCCTGGAGGCGTTCCTGGCACCGGCCTGAGGCCGGCTCGGCGCTCAAAGTTCTTGTTTTGTTCCATCGAGAGATCTAGTCTGGCGGCATGTCCCGTCGCCGTTCCATCGCGGTCGATCCGCTCGAGGTCTTCGCAGACGAGTTCGCCCAGGACGCGGTCAGCGATCCGTTCGCCGACGATTTCGGCCAGACCGACGAGGCGGAGGAGCCGGTCAAGCTGATCGAGGCGGTGGCCCCGGCCGATACGGCGCCGCCCGAAGCCACCTTCAGGGAGGCGGGACCCAATGATGCAAGGCTCTGCGAGGCAAGGCTCGGGGAGGCCGGCCCCACCGACACGATCCCCGCGACGCCGCGCAAGGGGCGGGGGGCGGTCACCAACGCGGTCGGGCGCTACGAGCGCTTCGCCCAGGAACGGGTGGATGACGGCTGGCAGCGGGCCGAGGAGGACGAGCCGAAGCTGCGCACCACGGTCGCGATCGACGCCAGCCGTACGGTGATCGCCCGCAACCAGTCGCCCGACGTGCCCTTCGACCGCTCGATCAACCCCTATCGCGGCTGCGAGCACGGCTGCGTCTACTGTTTCGCCCGGCCGACCCATGCCTATCTCGGCCTGTCCCCGGGCCTGGATTTCGAGAGCAAGCTGTTCGCCAAGCCCGACGCGCCGGCCCTGTTGCGCAAGGAACTGGCGCGCAAGGGCTATACCTGCCAGCCGATCGCGCTCGGCACCAATACCGACCCCTACCAGCCGGTGGAGCGGGAGCGGCGGATCACCCGGGGCATCCTGGAAGTGCTGGCCGAGCACGACCACCCTGTCACCATCGTCACCAAATCCGATCTGGTGGTGCGCGACCTGGACATTCTCGGCCCGATGGCGGCCAAGGGACTGGCATCGTTGTCGCTGTCGGTCACGACCCTGGATCGGGATCTGGCCCGGCTGATGGAGCCGCGGGCGGCCACGCCGGACAAGCGGATGGCGGCGATCCGCGCCTGTGCCGCCGCCGGGGTGCCGAGCGGGGTGCTGGTAGCGCCGATCATCCCCGCCGTGAACGACAGCGAGATCGAGGCGATCCTGGAGCGCGCCCAGAGCGAGGGGGCGCGGCACGCGGCCTGGGTTCTGCTGCGGTTGCCTTTGGAAATCAAGGACCTGGTGGAGGAGTGGCTGCGTGCCCATTTCCCCGACCGGGCCGAGCGGGTGCTGTCCCTGGTGCGCCAGAGCCGCGGCGGTGCGCTGTACAAGGCGGAGTTCGGCAAGCGCATGTCGGGCGAGGGGCCGTATGCCCACATGATCTCCCAGCGCTTCCGCCGGGCCTGCCAGCATCTCGGCCTGGGGCGGCGGATGGGCGGGCTCGACACCTCCCGCTTCGCCGTCCCCGCGGTGCCGAGCCGGCAGATGTCGCTGTTCGAGGGCTGAGGCGCGTCCGGGCGGTCGGATCGCCGGCGGTTGGTTCTGTCGTAACTCTTTGGATTCGTGTATGAATTCCGGTAGCGCTCCGTAGCGAGCGCTGAAACCGACATGTAAGTTGTCACCGCAAGATATTGATATGGTGGACGGTTATCATGGCCCGACCCGCGAAATCTGGTGATGGGGTCGCCGACCTTCTCATCCAACGGCCGACGGGCGACCTGGAACGGGCGGCCGGCGCCGGGGTGGGGCGGGGTGCGATGGTCTTCGGCGTCGACGAGGTCGGCCGCGGACCCCTGGCCGGACCGGTGGTGACCGGCGCCGCCTGGATCGATCTCGACCGGATGCCGGACTCGGTGGCCTGTCTGATCGCCGACAGCAAGGCCCTGACCGCCGACCGCCGCGCGGCCGCCCTGGACGCGGCCCGACCCTATGCCGTGATCGCCCTCGGCCGGGCGGAGGTCGACGAGATCGACACCACCAACATCCTGGCCGCCGCGCTGACCGCCATGGGGCGGGCGGTGGACGCCTTGGTCGCCGCCCTCGGCAAGCGGCCGGATCATGTGCTGGTCGACGGCAACCGGCTGCCGGCCTGGTCATGGCCGGCCCAGGCGGTGGTCAAGGGCGACAGCCTCTCCCTGTCCATCGCCCTGGCCGCCATCGCCGCCAAACAGGCCCGCGACGCCGAGATGGCCGACCTGGCCCGGGTGCATCCGGGCTATGGCTGGGAGCGCAATGCCGGCTACGGCACCGCCGAACACAAGGCGGGCCTCGCCTCCCTCGGCGCCACCCCGCACCACCGCCGCAGCTTCGCGCCGGTCCGCGCGGTGCTGGAGGCACAGGCGCTGGGGTAACGCGGTTCACTCCACCCCTTCTCACTCCCCGGATTTATTCCGGGGCCCACGACCCGGATTGCGCGGGGGCCGGGGCGAGCGTCTCCCCGACCTGTCGCGCTGATCCGTCGGCCCCGGAACAGGTCCGGGGAGTGGGGGAAGGAAACAACAGCCATCGACCACCCGCCGCCCCATCACAAGCGTCTGGCGCCAATAGTTAACACTATATCTTGGGTATGACCTATAACTCATTGAGTCTATTTAGTGATTCGTCCATGAGCGTTGACGGGAGTCCCCCCGCGTGAGAGTCTGTGCGTCTCCTTCTTGGCACGGACGGGGACGAAAACGTGGGAGAGACCAAGCTGCCGGTGGGGCGAATCCTGACCGGCGACTGCGTGGACATGCTGCGCACATTACCGGATGCAAGCGTCGACCTGGTCTTCGCCGATCCACCCTATAACCTGCAGCTCGGCGGCGAGCTCTACCGGCCCAACAACACGCGGGTCGCGGGGGTCGATGACGACTGGGACCGGTTCGTCGGCTTCGAGGCCTATGACGCCTTCACCCGCGCCTGGCTGGCGGAATGCCAGCGGGTGCTGAAGGACACCGGCACCCTCTGGGTCATCGGCAGCTATCACAACATCTTCCGGGTCGGCGCCACGCTCCAGGATCTGGGCTACTGGATCCTGAACGACGTGGTCTGGCGTAAGGCCAACCCGATGCCGAACTTCCGCGGCAAGCGCTTCACCAACGCCCACGAGACCATGATCTGGGCGGCGCGCAGCGAGAACGCGCGGAAATACACCTTCAACTACGACGCCATGAAGGCGCTGAACGACGACCAGCAGATGCGCTCGGACTGGTTCCTGCCGATCTGCTCGGGTTCCGAGCGGCTGAAGGACGAGAACGGCGACAAGGCGCATCCGACCCAGAAGCCGGAAAGCCTGCTGGCCCGGGTGCTGCTGGCCTCGACCCGGCCGGACGACGTGGTGCTCGACCCGTTCTTCGGCACCGGCACCACCGGCGCGGTGGCCAAGCGGCTCGGCCGGCGCTGGATCGGCGTGGAGCGCGAGGCGAAGTACATCGAGGTCGCCAAGCGCCGCATCGCCGAGACCGAGGCGGCAGAGGATCCGATGGCCCTGGCACTCGCCAACAAGCGCGACCAGCCCCGGGTGCCGTTCGGCCGCCTGATCGAGGAGGGGCTGATCCGCCCCGGCGAGGTGCTGTTCGACGCGCGCCGCCGCTGGACCGCCAAGGTGCGGGCCGACGGCCACCTGATCAGCGCCGAGCATCGCGGGTCCATTCATTCGGTGGGTGCGGCCGTGCAGGGCGCGCCGGCCTGCAACGGCTGGACCTTCTGGCACGCCGAGCGCAAGGGCATGCCGGTCCCGATCGACGCCTTCCGCTCCCAGATCCGCCAGGGGATGGGCGAGAAGGTCGGCGTTTAGGCCGACCACTCCCCGCAACTCATCCAGACCTGCCCTGGCGGCCCCGGCCTCACCTGAGCGGCCCCGGCCCCACCCTGCCTCCCCTCGACCTCACCCTGAGCAGCCCCGGCGGTACGCCGGGGCGTGTCGAAGGGCGGCGTGGGCCCTTCGACATGCTCCCTTCGGTCGCTGCTCAGGGTGAGGTCGGGTTATCGGGGGTCCGGGAACTCCTTCGCGCTCTCCCCGGCCCTGGGCCGGGGTCCACGCCGGATCTGGGCGCGGTCTTGCCCTGACTGGCGCCGTCAACGCAAACGCTTCCCGTCATCCGCCGCCCGTCGTCGCACCCCGACGATTTCTTCGACAGTTCGTGCTGTCGTTCGCGATACTCGGGACAAACAATCCGCCTGGAGGATCGTCCCATGATGTTCGAACTGTCGGATGCGCTGCACGGCCTGGTCGGCGGCCTGCTGATCGGGGTGGCGGCGGCCCTGTTCCTCCTGGGGAACGGCCGGATCGCCGGGATCAGCGGGATCGCCGTCTCGATCGCCACCGCCGCCACGCAGCGCCGGCTTGAATCCGCCGCCTTCATCGCCGGGCTGGTCGCCGCCCCCCTGGCCTATGCGGTCGCCGTCGGGCCGGTCGAGGTCGGCGTGACGACGTCGGTGCCGCTGCTGCTGGCGGCCGGGCTGCTTGTCGGCATCGGCACCCGGATCGGCAATGGCTGCACCAGCGGGCACGGGGTCTGCGGCCTGTCGCGCCTCTCGAAACGGTCGGTGGCCGCCACAGCGACCTTCATGGCCGTAGCCGTGCTGGTCGCCGGCCTGGCGCCGCTCGTGATCGGAGGCTGAGGCGATGCGCATCCTGATCTCCCTCGTCAGCGGTCTGCTGTTCGGTCTCGGCCTGACGGTCTCCGACATGATCGACCCGGCCCGGGTGCTCGGCTTCCTGCGGGTCGCCGGCGGCGCCTGGGACCCGACCCTGGCCTTCGTCATGGGCGGCGCCCTGGTGCCGATGGCGATCGCCTGGAGTCTGGCCCGGCGGCTGAAGGCCCCGGCCTGCGGCGGATCCTTCCCCGAGCCCGCCGCCGGCCGGATCGATGCCCGGCTGCTGGCCGGAGCGGCGCTATTCGGTGCGGGATGGGGCCTGGTCGGCTTCTGTCCCGGTCCCGCCTTCGCCGCCCTGACCCAGGGCGGCATGCCGGTGCCGGTCTTCGTCGCCGCCATGCTCGCCGGGTTCTGGCTCGCCGGCCGGCTGACGTCCCGACCCGCCTGAGGTCCCGCCTCAACGGACGTCCCGACCCGGTTGAGCCGGACGCGCCAGCTTGCCAGCGGCGCGCGTCCCGTGGACAATGCGTCTCTTGCCCTTGGCCGGGAGCCGATTCCTTGGTCCTCACGCTGTTTCCGCCGTCCCGGTCCGACCCGACCCTGCTGTTGCCGCGCATCTATATGCGCCAGCCGCAGCGCGGCGACTGGCAGGAATGGGCCGAGCTGCGGGCCCTGTCCCGCGACTTTCTCGTTCCCTGGGAGCCGACCTGGCCGGAGGACGCCCTGACCCGGGCCGCCTTTCGCCGCCGCCTCGCGCGCTATGCCGAGGACTGGACCCGCGACCAGAGCTATTCCTTCTTCCTGTTCCGCCGCGACGACGACGCGCTGCTCGGCGGCATCACCATCGCCAATGTGCGCCGGGGCGTGGCCCAGAGCTGCACCTTCGGCTACTGGATCGGCAAGCCGTTCTCGCGCAACGGCTTCATGACCGAGGCGGTGCACGGCGCCTGCTGCTTCGCCTTCGACCGGCTCGCCCTGCACCGGGTGGAGGCCGCCACCCTGCCGCATAACGAGGCGAGCCAGGGCGTGCTGAAGAAATGCGGCTTCGAGGAGGAGGGGCTCGCCCGGCGCTACCTCAAGATCAACGGCAAGTGGCAGGACCACGTGCTGTTCGCGCTGCTGCGCGAGGAGTTCGACCCGACCCTGCCGCCGACCTGAACCATCCTCCCGACCGGGCCTGACCCGACCTTCCGCCGCCGCGCCGACATACCGATGCCGATTTGACCCGTTCCCGATCGGGCCGCGGGCTGCTACCGAGATTTCCAACAAAACCGACCAAGGGGAGAAACGCCGTGTCCGAGCGCGAGCAGTACGAAGTCTTCGCCGTCAAATACGCCCACAAGGCCGACCGCATGGCCTCGCAGAACCTGATCTTCAGCGATCTGCACGACCGGCCGATGCCGCTCGACTATTTCGTCTGGGTGATCCGCAACGAGAACCGCACCTATGTGGTCGATTGCGGCTTCGGCGAGCGCGAGAGCAAGGAGCGCGGCGTGCCGCTGGAGCGCACCCCGGCGGAGGGCGTGAAGCTGCTCGGCATTGACCCGGAGACGGTCGAGGACGTGATCATCACCCACCTGCATTACGACCATGCCGGCGGCCAGGACCAGTTCCCCAACGCCACCTTCCACCTGCAGGACGGCGAGATGGCCTATGCCACGGGCCGCTGCATGTGCTTCGAGCCGATCCGCCGGCCGTTCGACGTCGAGCATGTGACCGACATGGTCCGCAACGTCTATGGCGGGCGGGTGAGGTTCCACGATGGCGACGGCGAGCTGGCGCCGGGCGTGTCGCTCCACAAGGTCGGCGGCCATTCCGCCGGGCTGATGGCGGTGCGGGTCTGGACCAAGCGCGGCTGGGTCGTGCTGGCCTCGGACTGCGCTCATTTCTACATGAACATCGAGCAGCGCACGCCCTTCATCATCTGCTACAATCTCGGGGAAATGATGAACGGGTTCAATACGTTGGAGATGCTGGCCGACAGCCCCGACCATGTGGTGCCGGGCCACGACCCGCTGGTGATGCAGTACTACCCGGCGCCCTCGAAGGAGCTGGAAGGCGCGGTGGTGCGGCTCGACGAGATGCCGAACAAGGGGTGAGGGGGGCTTCCGCCTCCAACTCGTTCCGTCGTCCCGGCCTTGTGCCGGGATCTAGAGCACGGGTTGCTGGAGCGTTCGTTGGTTCTCTCCAGCGCTCCAGCACCCGGCAACCCTCGGTCCCGGCGCAAGGCCGGGAAGACGGGGTAGGGGTGCAGAATGGGCTGGCCCTTCGACACGCCCCTGCGGGGCTGCTCAAGGTGAGGTCGATTTTAGGTATCAAGACCTCGCCCTGAGCAGCCGCCCGCGAAAGCGGGAGGCGTGTCGAAGGGCTGCCAGCAGAGCGCCCCGTCACATGAAGCTGTACGGGTCCACATCCACCTGCAGCCGGACCGAGGTCTCCAGCTTGATCGGGGCCAGCCAGTCGCGCAGCACCTGCTGGATGTTCACCTGCCGCCCCGCCTTGACCAGCAGGCGCCGCCGGTGGCGGCCGCGCAGCATGGTGATCGGCGCCGGCGCCGGACCCAGGATCGTCACCCCGTTCAGCCGCGGGGCCGCCCGCGCCACCGCCCGGGCGGCCGCATCCGCCCGCTCGGCGTCCGGCGCGGAGATCACCAGCCCCGCCAGCCGTCCGTAGGGCGGCATGGCGGAGGCGCGGCGCTGGTCGATCTCCGACTGCAGGAAGGCCTCGCGGTCGTTCGCCGCCAGGGCCTGCATCACCGGGGTCTCCGGCGCGTGGGTCTGCAGCAGCACCCGGCCCGGCCGCTCGGCCCGTCCGGCGCGGCCGGACACCTGGTGCAGCAGCTGATAGGTGCGCTCCGACGCCCGCAGATCGCCGCCCGCCAGCCCCAAATCCGCGTCGACCACGCCGACCAGGGTCAGCCAGGGGAAGTTGTGGCCCTTCGCCACCACCTGGGTCCCGATGATGATGTCGACCTCCCGCGCGCGCACCGAGCGCACGAATTCCGCCGCCTTGTCCGGTCCGGTCAGGGTGTCGGAGGAGGCGAGCTGGAACCGGGCGTCCGGGAAGCGCACCAGCACCTCCTCGGCCAGCCGTTCCACGCCGGGTCCGCTGGCGACGAAACTGTCCTCCGACTCGCAGGACGGGCAATGCTTCGGCAGGCGGCCCGAGAAGCCGCAATGGTGACAGACCAGCCGGCCGAGCAGCCGGTGCTCCACCAGCCAGGCGGTGCAGTTCGGGCATTCCAGCCGGTGGCCACAGCTCCGGCACAGGGTCAGCGGCGCGTAGCCCCGGCGGTTGAGGAACAGCATCGACTGCTCCCCCGCCTCAAGCGTGCGCTGCACCGCCTCCACCAGCGGCGGCGACAGGAAGGTGCCGCGGTCCGGCGCGTGCTTGCGCAGGTCGATCAGCTTGACCTCGGGCAGGGTGGCGGAGCCGGGGCGGGCGGTCAGGTGCACCGCGCCGTAGCGGCCCTGGCGGACGTTCTCCACCGTCTCCAGGCTCGGGGTGGCGCTGACCAGGGCGATGGGGATGCCTTCCAGCCGGGCGCGAACCACGGCCATGTCGCGGGCGTGGTAGGCGACCCCGTCCTCCTGCTTGTAGGCCGACTCGTGCTCCTCATCGATCACGATCAGGCCGAGCTCGGCGAAGGGCAGGAACAGGGCCGAGCGGGCGCCGACCAGCACCCGCACCGAGCCTTCCGCCACCGCGCGCCAGGTCTCGCGCCGCACCTTGGGCTTCAGGTCCGAGTGCCACACGGCCGGCTCGACACCGAAACGGACGGCGTAGCGCTCCAGCCACTCGGCCGACAGCGCAATCTCCGGCAGCAGCACCAGCGCCTGCCTGCCGGCGGCCAGGGCGGCGGCGATCGCCTCGAAATAGACCTCGGTCTTGCCCGACCCGGTGATGCCGTCGACCGCCGTCACCGAGAAGGCCCGGGCGGCGACCCTGTCGCGCAGGGTGTCGGCGGCCGCCCGCTGCTCGCCGCTCAGGGTCGGGCCGTCGCGGGTGGGGTCCGGCGCGTCGAAGGGCGGGTGCTGGGCGACGGTATGGGCCTGCACCATGCCGCACTCGACCATGCCCTTGATCACCGAGGGGCCGACCCCGGCCTCGCGCGCCAGATCCTTCTGCTCCAGGGCCGGGCCGTCGGCCAGCACCGACAGCACCCGGCGTCGGGCCGGAGTGAGGCGGGCCTGGCCGGTCCAGCCCTCCTGGGCGCCGGCGGTATGGACCACGACCGGGGCCGGCGGCTCGAAGGCCGAGGGCGTGCTGATCGCCATGCGCACCACGTTGCCGCGCGGCGCCAGGGTCCAGGCGGCGGTCCACTCCACCAGGTCGATCACCGGCTTCGGCAGGCGCGGCATGTCGAACCGGCGGATCACCGCCCGCAGCCGCTCCGGCGCCACCGCCTCGTCGCCGCCGGGGCCGAGCACCACGCCGACCATCCGCCGCTGGCCGAGCGGCACCTCCACCACATCGCCGCGCGCCAGCGCCAGGGCCGGGTCGGCCTTGTAGTCATAGGCGACGTCCAGGGGCAGCGGCAGCAGCACGCTGACGCGGTCGAACGGGTCGTCGAGGGGCAGCAGATCGGTCACGGGCGGGTCATGCGGGATCGTTGGTGAACGGGGCCGGACGGCGATTCGCGCGGGCGAAAATCGGGCGAGTGTGGCCCGCCGGGCCCGCCGTCACAACGGAAGCCTATATTGCACATGCGAAACCCGGCTCTCCGGTGGCCGGTAACCGGGGGATGGGGTAGACTCTTCCCGGCGACTCGCGTACGCCTCCGCCAACCGCCGAACACGGAGACGAGCCCCATGAAGTTCTTCATCGACACCGCCGATGTCGCGGATATTCGCGACCTGGCATCGACCGGCCTGGTCGACGGGGTCACCACGAACCCGTCGCTGATCGCCAAGTCCGGTCGGCCGATCGCCGACGTCATCGCCGAGATCTGCGACCTGGTCGCCGGCCCCGTCTCCGCCGAGGTCACCGCGACGGACCACGAGACCATGCTGCGCGAGGGCCGCTACCTGCGCGGCATCGCCGACAACATCGCCGTCAAGGTGCCGCTGACCGTCGACGGGCTGAAGACCTGCAAGGTGCTCGCCGACGAGGGGACACCGGTCAACGTCACCCTCTGCTTCTCGCCGTCCCAGGCGCTGCTGGCCGCCAAGGCCGGGGCCGCCTTCATCTCGCCCTTCGTCGGCCGTCTGGACGACCTCGGCGCCGAGGGCATGGGCCTGATCGCCGATATCGTGGACATCTACGGCGCGTTCGACTTCGAGACCGAGATCCTCGTCGCCTCCGTGCGCGGCCCGCACCACGTGGTGGAAGCCGCCAAGCTCGGCGCCGACGTGGCGACCCTGCCGCCGGCGGTGCTGCGCGCGATGTACGCCCACCCGCTGACCGACAAGGGTCTGGCGGCGTTCATGGCCGACTGGGCGAAGACCGGTCAGTCGATCCTGCCGCCGGAAAGCGACGCCGCATGACCGAGAAGGGACCCGTTCCGACCCCAGCAGCCGGCAAGCCCCGTTCGGGCGAGATGCGCGCGCTGACGGCCGACCGGGTCGCTGCGTATCTGCGGGAGAATCCGGAGTTCCTGAACGACCATCCGGATCTTCTCGCCGTCCTCGTGCCGCCGGGCCAGTCCCAGGGCAACGTGGTCGACTTCCAGCAGGCGATGGTCACCCGCCTGCGCGAAGAGAACGAGAAGCTGCGCACCGCCCAGGACTATCTGGTCACCACGGCGCGCAACAACCAGTCGATCCAGGCGCGGGTGCATGACAGCGTGCTGGCGATCCTGCGGGCCTCCAGCTTCGAGACCATGATCCAGACGGTGACGGCCGATCTCGCCGTGCTGCTGGACGTGGATGCCGTCACCATCGGGGTGGAGACCGGCGACGTGCCGATCCCCAAGGCCTATGCCGCCGGCATCCGGGCGCTGCCGAACGGGGCGGTGGACGGCATGCTGGGACCGAACCGCGACGTGCTGCTCTGCTCCGACATCAACGGCGATCCGCGGCTCTTCGCCTCGGCCGCCGGCCTGGTGCGCAGCCAGGCGATCTGCCGCCTGCGGGCCTCCAGCCAGGCGCCGGTCGGCCTGCTGGCGCTCGGCTCGCGCCGTCCGGACGCCTTCCAGCCGGGCCAGGGGACCGAGCTGCTCGGTTTCCTGGGGCGCGCGCTGGAATGCATGATCCGACAGTGGCTGCACCTGCCGAGCTAGATCCGGATCGGGTGCTCGCCACCCACAGCGATGCGCTGGCGCCGCTGGTCGCCGCGTGGCGGGACTGGATGCGGGTCGAGAAGCGCATGTCGGCCCACACGCTCGCCGCCTACGAGCACGATCTCGGCGGATTTCTCCGGTTTCTCTCCGGCCATCTGGGCGGGCCTGCGACGCCCGGCGACCTGTCCCGGCTCGGCCCGGCGGATTTCCGCGCCTGGCTGGCCGAGCGGGCGATGGCCGGGCTGTCCAAGACCTCCACGGCGCGGGCCCTGTCGGTGATCCGCGGCTTCTTCCGCTTCCTGGAGCGGCGCGGGGCGGTGTCCAATGCCGCGATCGGCGGGGTGCGCGGGCCGCGGGTGCCGCGCTCGGTGCCCAAGGCGCTGACCGTGGGCGAGGCGGCGGACGCGCTGGAGAGCGTCGGCGACCTGGAGGACGAACCCTGGGTGGCGGCCCGGGACGCGGCGGTGGTGTCGCTGCTCTACGGCTGCGGGCTGCGGGTCGGCGAGGCGCTCGGCCTGGACCGGTCGGTGGCCCCGCTGGGCGAGACCCTGTCCATCACCGGCAAGGGCAACAAGACCCGGATCGTGCCGGTCCTGCCGGTGGTGCGCCAGGCGGTGGAGACCTACCTGAAGCAGGTGCCCTTCGTGCTGCCGCCGGACGGCCCGCTGTTCGTCGGCGTGAAGGGCAAGCGGCTGAGCCCGCGCCGAGTGCAGGAGCGGCTGCAGCTCCTGCGCGGCTATCTCGGCCTGCCGGAGAGTGCGACGCCCCATGCGCTGCGGCATTCCTTCGCCACCCATCTGCTGGCCGGCGGCGGCGATCTGCGGGCGATCCAAGAGCTGCTCGGCCACGCGTCGCTGTCGACCACCCAGCGCTATACCGATGTGGATTCACGGCGCCTGATGGACATCCACCGCCTGGCCCATCCAAGGGACCGGCGATAGGGCGCGGCCCTTCGACATGCTCCCTTCGGTCGCTGCTCAGGGTGAGGTCGGTAATATAGACATAATGACCTCGCCCTGAGCAGCGCCCTCTTGGGCGCGCGTGTCGAAGGGTCTTCCCCATACTCCCAACACACGTCCCGGACTTGTTCCGGGACAAGGCCCAGGAGCGCTGGAACCTCACCGGTGAGGCTCGGTCACGCGGAACCGCTTGCCCCAGAATAAATCCGGGGAATGAGGGAAAGGATAAAGGGGAGCAAACAAAAAGGGCGCCGGATCGCTCCGACGCCCTCTTCAATGCGTAGGCCCGGTGTCAGATATGGATCGGACGCCCGTCGACGGCGAGGGCCGCTTCCTTGACCGCCTCGCTCAGGGTCGGGTGGCCGTGGCAGGTGCGGGCGACGTCCTCGGCCGAGCCGCCGAACTCCATCACCGCGCAGATCTCGTGGATCAGCGTGCCGGCATCCGGGCCCAGGATATGGGCGCCGAGCACCCGGTCGGTCTTCTTGTCGGCCAGGATCTTCACCTGCCCGTCGGTATCCGCATTGGCCCGCGCGCGGCTGTTGGCGGTGAACGGGAACACGCCTTTGCGGTACTCGATCCCGGCTTCCTTCAGCTGCTCCTCGGTCTGGCCGACCGAGGCCACTTCCGGCCAGGTGTAGACGATGCTCGGGACCAGGTTGTAGTCCACGTGACCGGACTGGCCGGCCATGATCTCCACCGCGGCGATGCCGTCCTCTTCGGCCTTGTGGGCCAGCATCGGGCCGGGAATGGCGTCGCCGATGGCGTAGATGCCGTTCACGTTGGTCTGGAAGTCCTCATCGACCGTGATGAAGCCGCGCTTGTCGCGCTCCACGCCCAGATCGTCGAGGCCGAGGCTCTCGAAATACGGGCGCCGACCGATGGCGACCAGCACCACGTCGCCCTTCAGCTCCTCGGCATCGCCGCCGGCGGCGGGCTCCAGGGTGAGGGTGACCTGGGTCTTGGTGCTCTTCGCGCCGGTGACCTTGGTCGACATCTTGAACTCGATGCCCTGCTTCTCCAGCGTGCGCTTGAAGCGCTTGCCGACATCGGCGTCCATGGTCGGCACGATGCGGTCCAGGAACTCGACCACGGTGACCTTGGCGCCGAAACGCTTCCACACCGAGCCCAGCTCCAGGCCGATCACGCCGCCGCCGATGACGATCAGGTGCTTCGGCACCTTGGTCAGCTCGAGCGCGCCGGTGGAGGTGACGATCTGCTTCTCGTCCACGTCCACGCCCGGCAGCGGGGTCGGCTCGGAGCCGGTGGCGATCAGGATCCGGTCGCACTCGACCGTCTGCGCCTTGCCCTTGGCCGGGGTGACCTCCACTTTGCCCGGGGCGGTGACCTTGCCGGTGCCCTGCAGCCAGTCGACCTTGTTCTTCTTGAACAGGAAGCCGATGCCGTCGGTCAGGCCGGTGACGATCTCGGTCTTCTTCTCCATCAGCTTCTTGACGTTCAGCTTCGGGGCCGAGACCTCGATGCCGAAATCGCCCAGGTGATGCTCCGCCTCGGCATACTTCTCCGAGGCGTTCAGCAGCGCCTTGGACGGGATGCAGCCGATGTTCAGGCAGGTGCCGCCGAGGGCGCTGCGCTTCTCGACGCAGGCGGTCTTCAGGCCGAGCTGGGCGGCCCGGATGGCGGCGACATAGCCACCCGGCCCACCGCCGATGACCACGAGATCGTATTTGTCAGACATGGGAACTCCCCAAGGGTAATCGTGGCGCTGGCTTGACTTACAGGTCGAGCAGCAGGCGGCGCGGATCCTCGATGGCGTCCTTCACCTTGACCAGGAAGGTCACCGCCTCGCGGCCGTCGACGATCCGGTGGTCGTAGCTCAGCGCCAGATACATCATCGGGCGGATCTCGACCGAGTTGCCGATCGCCATCGGCCGCGGCTGGATCTTGTGCATGCCCAGGATGCCGGACTGCGGGGGGTTGAGGATCGGGGTCGACATCAGCGAGCCGTAGACGCCGCCGTTGGAGATCGTGAAGGTGCCCCCCTGCATCTCGGCCAGGGACAGCTTGCCGTCGCGCGCCTTCACGCCGAGCTCGTAGATCCCCTTCTCCACACCGGCGAAGGAGAGCTTGTCGGCATCGCGCAGGATCGGCACGACCAGGCCGGACGGGGTGCCGACGGCGACGCCGACATCGAAGAAGTTCTTGTAGACGATCTCGTCGCCGTAGATCTCCGCATTGACCGCCGGCAGCTCCTGCAGGGCGGCGATGCAGGCCTTCACGAAGAAGCTCATGAAGCCGAGCTTCACGCCGTGCTTCTTCTCGAAGCCGTCCTTGTACTCGTTGCGCAGGGCCATGACGTTGGTCATGTCCACCTCGTTGAAGGTGGTCAGCATGGCCGCGGTGTTCTGGGCTTCCTTCAGACGCCGGGCGATGGCCTGGCGCAGGCGGGTCATCTTCACCCGCTCCTCGCGCTCGTCCTCGGGGCGCGGCGGCAGCGGGCCGGCCGGAGCGGCGGCGGCACCGCCGGCGGGGGCGGCGCTGAACGAGCGCTTGGCGGTCCCGGCCTCGATGGCCTTCTGGACGTCTTCCTTGACCAGACGGCCGTCCTTGCCGGTCGGCTTGATCTTGGTCGGGTCCAGGTTGTTCTCGTCGACCAGCTTGCGCACCGCCGGCGACATGGTCTTCAGGTCGTAGCTGCCGGACGA
Organism: Candidatus Endolissoclinum sp.; assembly: GCA_965228445.1. Lineage (GTDB taxonomy): Bacteria > Pseudomonadota > Alphaproteobacteria > Thalassobaculales > Thalassobaculaceae > Thalassobaculum. The sequence continues at coordinate 3,402,967 of OZ245813.1, forward strand.
GGCGGCGGGGGCGGCGGCCGGGGCCGGCTTGGCGGCCTCCTTGGGCGCCGCTTCCTTCTTCGGCTCCTCCTTCGGAGCCTCGGCCTTGGCCTCTTCCTTCTTCGGCGCGTCCTTCTTCGGGGCCGCGGTCGCGCTCTCGTCGATCGAGCCGAGCAGGGCGCCGACCTCGACCTCGGAGCCTTCCTTGGCGGCGATCTCGGTCAGCACGCCGGCGGCCGGGGCGTTGACCTCGAGGGTGACCTTGTCGGTCTCAAGCTCGACCAACGGCTCGTCGGCGGCGACCGCGTCGCCCGGCGCCTTCATCCATTTCGCAACCGTCGCTTCGGAGACGGACTCCCCGAGTGTCGGAACCTTGATCTCCGTCGCCATGCCCTTGGTCCTCTTCATCTTTCGTCATGCGTCGGCGGACCCGCCGGGGTGTCCGCCGTGTTGCGTTACATATGGTGTCAGCGTCTCGACGTGTTCAGGCCTTACTCGGCAGCCATGCGTCCCTTGCTTGCCATGTCCACGGTGAGGGCCTCGTCGACCAGGGCGGCCTGCTCGCGCGCGTGGCGGCCGGCATTGCCGGTGGCCGGCGAGGCGGCCTCGCGGCGGCCGACATAGCGCGGCCGCTTGCAGGCGCCGTCCAGCTCGATCAGCACGTCCTCCAGGCGACGGTCGACGAAGGTCCAGGGACCCATGTTCGCCGGCTCCTCCTGGCACCACACCACCTCGGCCTGCGGGAAGCGCGACAGCTCCTGCAGCAGCGCCTTGCGCGGGAACGGATACATCTGCTCCAGCCGCAGGAAGAACACGTCCTTGATGCCGCGCTTCTGACGCTCCTCGTACAGGTCGTAGTAGACCTTGCCCGAGCAGATCACGACGCGCTTCACGTCCTTGTCGTCGCACAGGGTCTCGTTGTCGTAGAGCACCCGGTGGAAGGTGGTGTCGCTGCCCATCTCCTCCAGCTTCGACACCGCCAGCTTGTGACGCAGCAGCGATTTCGGCGTGAAGATGATCAGCGGCTTGCGGAAGTCGCGATGCAGCTGACGGCGCAGCACGTGGAAGTAGTTCGCCGGGGTGGTGCAGTTCACCACCTGCATGTTGTCCTCGCCGCAGAGCTGCAGGTACCGCTCGATCCGGGCCGAGGAGTGTTCCGGACCCTGGCCCTCGTAGCCGTGCGGCAGCAGCATCACCAGGCCGGACATGCGCAGCCACTTCGCCTCGCCGGAGGAGACGAACTGGTCCATGATCACCTGGGCGCCGTTGGCGAAGTCGCCGAACTGGGCCTCCCAGCAGGTGAGCGCGTTCGGCTCGGCCTGGCTGTAGCCGTATTCGAAGCCGAGCACGCCGGCCTCGGACAGCGGGCTGTCGATGACCTCGTAATGGGCCTGCTTGTCCTGGATGTGGTTCAGCGGGACGTACCGCTCCTCGGTCTTCTGGTCGATATAGACCGAATGACGCTGGGAGAAGGTGCCGCGCTGGCTGTCCTGGCCCGACAGACGGACCATGAAGCCCTCGGTCAGCAGGGTGGCGAAGCCGAGCGCCTCGCCGGTCGACCAGTCGATGCCCTCGCCGGTCTCGATCGCCTTCTTGCGGGCCGAGATGAAGCGGTTGAGCTTGCTGTTCAGGCTGAAGTCGTCCGGCACCTCGCAGAGCTTCTGGCCGATGCGCTTCAGCTCCTTGAGATCGACGCCGGTGCTGCCGCGCCGGGCATCGCCGGAGGCGACCTTCAGCCCGGACCACTTGCCTTCCAGCCAGTCGGCCTTGTTCGGCTTGTAGGACAGGCCGGCCTCGAACTCCTCGGCGAGATAGGCGTTCTCGTCGTCGAGGATCTTGTCCGCCTCTTCCTTGGTCAGCGTGCCGTCCTTGACCAGCTGATCGGCATAGAGCTCGCGGGTGGTCTTGTGCCCGCCGATCTTGTCGTACATCAGCGGCTGGGTGAACCGCGGCTCGTCGCCCTCGTTATGGCCGAAGCGGCGGTAGCAGATCATGTCGATGACGACGTCGACGTTGAACTCCTGCCGGAACTCGGCGGCGATGCGGGCCACATGGACCGTCGCCTCGGGGTCGTCGCCGTTCACGTGGAAGATCGGCGCCATCACCATCTTCGCCACGTCCGTCGGATAGGGCGAGGAACGCGAATAGTGCGGGCTGGTGGTGAAGCCGATCTGGTTGTTCACCACGATATGGATGGTGCCGCCGGTCTTGTAGCCGCGCAGGCCGGAGAAATCGAAGGTCTCCGCCACCACGCCCTGGCCGGCGAAGGCCGCGTCGCCGTGCAGCAGGATGCCCATGACCTTCTTGTGGTCGGAATCCTGACGCTGCTGCTGCTTGGCGCGCACGCGGCCGAGCACGACCGGGTTCACGATCTCCAGGTGCGACGGGTTGGCGTTCAGGGTGAGGTGCACGTTGGCGCCGTCGAACTCGCGGTCGGCGGACACGCCCATGTGGTACTTCACGTCGCCCGATCCGCCGGCATCCTCCGGGTTCGCCGGGTTGCCCAGGAACTCCGAGATGATGGCGCGGAACGGCTTGCTCAGGAAGTTGCAGAGCACGCTGAGACGGCCGCGGTGCGGCATGCCCAGCACCACCTCCTCCAGGCCGAGCTGGCTGCCGCGCTTGAGGATCTGCTCGAGCGCCGGGATCAGCGTCTCGCCGCCGTCGAGGCCGAAGCGCTTGGTGCCGACATACTTCACGGCGAGGAACTTCTCGAAGCTCTCGGCCGCGGTCAGCCGCTCCAGAATGGTGCGCTTGCCCAGCGGGGTGAAGTCGGTCTGGTTGCGGATCTGCTCGATGCGCTCCTGGATCCAGGCCTTCTGGGCCGGGTCCTGGATGTGCATGAACTCGACGCCGATCGAGCCGCAATAGGTGCTCTCCAGCACGTCCATGATCTCGCGCAGGGTCGCCGTTTCCAGGCCGAGCACGTTGTTTATGAAGATCGGCCGGTCCCAGTCGGCCTCGCCGAAGCCGTAGGTCTCGGGGTCGAGCTCCGGATGCGGGGTCGGCGCCTCCAGGCCCAGCGGGTCGAGCTTGGCCTTGAGGTGACCGCGGATCCGGTAGGCCCGGATCAGCATGATCGCCCGCAGCGAATCGAGCGTGGCGGCGCGCACGTCGTCGGTCGAGAGCGCGCTCGCGTCGGGCTTCTTGCCGGGTTTCTTGGGGGCCGCGTCCGGGTCGGCCGCGCCGATGATCTTGGTGGTCCGGGCGGCGAAACTCGGCCCGCGCACGTCCGTGGTCGCGGCGTTCACGTCGTCGCTCAGCGCGTCGAAATACTGACGCCAGCTGTCGTCGACCGAGGCCGGATTCTCAAGGTATCGCGCGAAAAGTTCCGCCATGAACGGAGCGTTGGCGCCGTTCAGAAAGGTGTAGTCCTGATAGTCCATGGACATTTGCGTCTACCGCCTCTGCGCTCGCTGCGGAGCCATCCACCCGCGTCGGCGGCCCCACCTGCCGGCTCTCCCCGGCGTCGTCCCTGCCACTACACCAAATGAATAGTTAACATTCAGTGATAATTCCATGGTCCACCGATCTTCCTGACGGATCAAGGGCGGGGACCGGAGGGCGGGACCGTGGCAGTCCCGCCCCCATTGGCTGGTCAGCCGCGCATCGCCGCGACCATGGTCTCGCCGAGCGCCGCCGGGCTGTCCGACACCTTGATGCCGGCAGACTTCATGGCCTCGATCTTGTCGCCGGCACCGCCCTTGCCGCCGGCGATGATGGCGCCCGCATGGCCCATGCGCCGGCCCGGAGGGGCGGTCACACCGGCGATGAAGCCGGCGACCGGCTTCTTCTTCGCGTTCGACTTCAGGAACTCGGCCGCTTCTTCCTCGGCGGAACCGCCGATCTCGCCGATCATGATGATGCCCTGGGTCTCGTCATCGGCCAGGAACATCTCTAGCACGTCGATGAAGCTGGTGCCGTTGACCGGGTCGCCGCCGATGCCCACGCAGGTCGACTGGCCGAGGCCGGCCGCCGTGGTCTGCGCCACCGCCTCGTAGGTCAGCGTGCCAGACTTCGACACGATGCCGATCTTGCCGCGCTTGTGGATGTGGCCCGGCATGATGCCGATCTTGCAGGCGTCCGGGGTGATCACGCCCGGGCAGTTCGGACCGATCAGGCGGGTCTTGGTGCCGGTGAGGGCGCGCTTGACCTTGATCATGTCGATGACCGGGATGCCTTCGGTGATGCAGATCACCAGCGGCAGCTCGGCGTCGATCGCCTCCAGGATCGAGTCCGCGGCGAAGGGCGGCGGAACGTAGATGACGCTCGCATTGGCGCCGGTCTTGTTCACCGCGTCCTCGACCGTGTCGAACACCGGCAGGTCGAGATGGGTCTGGCCGCCCTTACCGGGGGTCACACCGCCGACCATCTTGGTGCCGTACTTGATCGCCTGCTCGCTGTGGAAGGTGCCCTGGCTGCCGGTGAATCCCTGGCAGATGACCTTCGTGTTCTCGTCGATAAGAACGGCCATTACGCGGCCTCCTTCACGGCTTTGACGATTTTCTCGGCGGCGTCGCCCAGGTTGTCGGCCGACACGATCGGCAGGCCGCTATCGGCCAGGATCTGCTTGCCGAGCTCCACGTTGGTGCCCTCAAGGCGGACCACAAGGGGAACGTGCAGGCTGACTTCCTTGGCCGCGGCGACCACGCCTTCGGCGATCACGTCGCAGCGCATGATGCCGCCGAAGATGTTGACCAGGATGCCTTCGACGTTCTTGTCGGACAGGATGATCTTGAAGGCCGCGGTCACCCGCTCCTTCGTCGCCCCGCCGCCGACATCGAGGAAGTTGGCCGGCTCGCCGCCGTACAGCTTGATGATGTCCATGGTGGCCATCGCCAGGCCGGCGCCGTTGACCATGCAGCCGATCGAGCCGTCGAGCTTCACGTAGTTCAGCTCGTACTTGCCCGCCTCGAGCTCCATCGGATCCTCTTCGTCCTCGTCGCGCATCTCGGCGACGTCCTTGTGACGGTAGAGGGCGTTGTCGTCGAAGTTCATCTTGGCGTCGAGGGCGATCAGGTCGCCCGCGCCGGTCACCACCAGCGGGTTGATCTCCATCAGCGACGCGTCGAGGCCGGTGAAGGCATCGTACAGGCCGGTCAGGAACTTCACCGCCGCGCCGACCTGCTTGCCTTCCAGGCCGAGGGCGAAGGCGATGCGACGGGCGTAGTGGCCGGACATGCCGGTCACCGGATCGATCGCCACGGTCAGGATCTTCTCCGGGGTCTTCTCGGCGACCTCTTCGATGTCCATGCCGCCTTCGGTGGAGGCGATCACGGTCACCCGCGAGGTCGACCGGTCGACCAGCAGCGACAGGTACAGCTCGCGGGCGATGTCGGAGCCGTCCTCCACATAGACCCGCTTCACTTCCTTGCCTTCCGGCCCGGTCTGGTGCGTGACCAGGGTCATGCCCAGCATCCGCTCGGCCTCGGCCCGGACGTCGTCGATCGACTTCACGACCTTGACGCCGCCGCCCTTGCCGCGGCCGCCGGCATGGATCTGCGCCTTGACGACGTAGACCGGTCCGCCCAGCCCTTCGGCGACCTTCACGGCCTCGTCCGGGGTGAACGCCACCCCGCCCTTGGGCACGGCGACGCCATACTTGGCCAAGAGAGTCTTGGCCTGATACTCATGAATGTTCATCGTTCCCCGCTCCGTACGGTGCGAGCGCGCTTACCCGTCAATCGGGCAGGCCCGCGGCGACTTCATTGAGGGTTTTAACGGCGTTGACCGAGTTGTCGAACATCGCCTTCTCGTCGGCGTTCAGTTCGATCTCGACGATCTTCTCCACGCCATCGGCCCCGAGCACGGTCGGCACGCCGACATAGAGGCCGTTCAGGCCGTACTGGCCGTCCACATAGGCGGCGCAGGGCAGGACCCGCTTCTTGTCCTTCAGGTAGGACTCGGCCATCTGGATCGCCGAGCTGGCCGGGGCGTAGAACGCCGAGCCGGTCTTCAGCAGGCCGACAATCTCGGCACCGCCGTCGCGGGTGCGCTGGATGATCTGATCGATCTTCTCCTGGGTCGACCAGCCCATCTTGACCAGGTCGGGGACCGGGACGCCGGCGACGGTGGAGTAGCGGATCAGCGGCACCATGGTGTCGCCATGGCCGCCGAGCACGAAGGCGGTGACGTCCTCGACGGACACACCGAACTCCTCGGCCAGGAAGTAGCGGAAGCGGGCGCTGTCGAGCACGCCGGCCATGCCGACAACCTTGTTATGCGGCAGGCCGCTGTACTTCTGCAGCAGGCCGACCATGACGTCGAGCGGGTTGGTGATGCAGATCACGAACGCGTCCGGGCAGTTGGCCTTGATGCCTTCGCCGACCGCCTTCATGACCTTGGCATTGGTGCCGATCAGGTCGTCGCGGCTCATGCCCGGCTTGCGCGGGATGCCGGCGGTGACGATGACCACGTCGGCGCCGGCGATCGCCTCGTAGCTGCTGGCGCCGGTGAGCACCGAGTCGAAGCCTTCGACCGGCGAGGCTTCGGCGATGTCCAGCGCCTTGCCCTGCGGCACGCCGTCGACGATGTCGAACAGCACCACGTCGCCGAGATCCTTGAGGCCGGCGAGAAGTGCCAGCGTGCCACCGATATTACCCGCGCCCACGAGCGCGATCTTGTTGCGAGCCATGATTTCCCCTGTCGCAAGCGTTGGCCTGGACATCCCGCGGCTTGCCGGCGGCTGAGGCGGCCGGCGACGGCCCGAGATATGTGCGATGCGGCATAGCGCGTTTCCGTGGCGCGGGCAACCGCGTGTGGGTGCGATTCGTGAGCTTGGGCCGTTTCGATGCGGTGGGAGGTGGAAAAATTGCCGGTTTCACCCCGGTTGATTCAGATCAACACGATTGCAACCTAATTTGCATAGCATGAGGAACTGTCGGGTCGTCAGACCGGACGGGGCGCCGGGAAGGCCGCCGTCCGACCCGGCGCGGGGGGTCGCAACATCAAGGGAGTGCACCATGAACAAGCAGTCGAAAGAGACCTCCGAGCTCGGCCAGTCCGTCGACGAGTCGCTGAAGGCCGGCCGCGAGGCGGTCGAGCAGACGACCCGGACCGCGGCCAAGGCCGCCCGTGCGGCCGCCGACACCAACGGCTGGACGGAGACGGCGGACAAGCAGGCCGCCACCCTCACCGCCTTCCAGGGTCCGCTGGTCGAGGCGACTTCCCAGGCGTTCGGCCGCTATGTCGAGGGCATGGCCGAGCTGAACCAGGAGATGACCCGGTTCGTCGCCGAACGCCTGCGCTACGACGCCGAGTTCGGCCATGCCCTGGCCGGCTGCGGGTCCTTCGTCCAGGCGGCGGAGATGCAGCAGGAATGGATGAAGAAGGCGGCCGACGACTATATGGCCGAGGCCCGGAAGCTGGGCGAGATCGGCCAGAAGCTCGTCTCCGACGTCGCCCGCACGCCGGCGGCCTGACGCCTCGGCGGCACCCCGGCACTTGATCCCGTCGGCCCTTCTGGGGCAGGACTGACGCCCATGTCAGAGAACGCTCCGGACGGGCCGGCCCCGAGGATCGACGTGGTTTCCTCCACCAGCGCGGAGGAGACCCGGCGCATCGCCGAGCGGGGCGGCGACCCCGTGCTGCAGATCGGATCCCGGATCGACGTGGTCGATCGGGTCGAGAGCAGCTGGCGCAACCGGATGGCCGGCCGCGACTTCACCGGGCTCGACATCGCCGAGGGCGCCGGTGTCGATGTGGTCGCCGACCTGTGCTGGCCGTTCGACCGGCTGGACGCGGCGCTGGGCGGCCGGCGCTTCGGCCTCATTCTGTGTCAGCATGTGCTGGAGCATGTGCGGCGGCCGTTCGAGGCGGCGGACAACGTGGCCCGGCTTCTCGCCCCCGGCGGAACGCTCTATGTCGCCGTTCCCTGGGTCCAGGCGTTCCATGGCTATCCCGACGATTCTGGCGGTTCTCGTTCCGCGGCCTGCTGGAACTGTTCCCGGACCTGACGGCCGTGGACATGTACTACAGCGCCACCGGCGCCGGGCTGGACGCCGCCTACAAGATCACGGTGGACGGGGAAATCGACCTCGCGCGCACGCCGTTCGAGATCGAGGGCCGGCTGTTCGAGACCGTGTTCGAGCAGCAGGACAACCTCGCCATGCTGCGCCGCCAGGAGCAGCAGCCCAAGCTGCCGATCGCCCGGCGCTATCTGCCGGCGCTGTTCGTCAATCTGGTCTTCGAGCGGCGCTGAAACAGAAGCGGGCCGGCCCGCGGGAAGCGGCACCGGCCCGATCTGTGGGGCGTCAGGCTGTGGTCTCGGGCCGGCCGTCAGGCGGCGCGGCGGACACCGGCGGCCTTGATGCTGTCGTCGACGAAGGCCTCGAACGGCTTGAAGTTCTCCTCGAAGCGGCCGCGCAGCTCGCCGGCGGTGCTGTCATAGGCGCTGCCGTCGCTCCAGGCGCCGCGCGGGCGCAGCACGCCGGTCGGCACGTTCGGGCAGCTCTCCGGCACCAGCAGGCCGAACTGGCCGTCTTCCTGCACCGGGGCGCCGGTGAGCGAGCCGTCCAGGGCGGCCCGAACCATGGCGCGGGTATAGGCGATCTTCATGCGCTCGCCGCCGGCGCCGGCCCGGCCGCCGGACCAGCCGGTGTTGACCAGCCAGCAGGTGGCGCCGTGACGGGCGATGCGCTCGCGCAGCATCTCGCCGTAGACGCTCGGATGGCGCGGCATGAACGGCGCGCCGAAGCAGGTCGAGAAGGTCGCCTGCGGCTCAGTCACGCCCTTCTCCGTGCCGGCGACACGGGCGGTGTAGCCGGACAGGAAGTGGTACATCGCCTGTTCCGGCGTCAGCTTGGAGATCGGCGGCAGCACGCCGAACGCGTCCGCCGTCAGCATCACCACGTTGACCGGATGGCCGGCCATGCCGGTGGCCGAGGTGTTCGCGATGTAGTCGATCGGGTAGCAGGCCCGGGTGTTCTCGGTCAGCTCGGCGCTGTCCAGGTTCAGCATCCGGGTGACCGGATCCATCACCACGTTCTCCAGCACGGTGCCGAAGCGGTGCGAGGCGGCCCAGATCTCCGGCTCGGCCTCTTCGCTGAGCTTGATGACCTTGGCGTAGCAGCCGCCCTCGAAGTTGAAGATGCCGTTCTCCGACCAGCCGTGCTCGTCGTCGCCGATCAGGGTGCGGCTGCCGTCGGCCGACAGGGTCGTTTTGCCGGTGCCGGACAGGCCGAAGAAGATCGCGCTGTCGCCCTTCGGGCCGACATTGGCCGAACAGTGCATCGGCATCACGCCGCGGTCGGGCAGCAGGTAGTTCAGGATGCCGAAGATCGACTTCTTGATCTCGCCGGCGTAGCTGGAGCCGCCGATCAGGATCATGCGGCGGTCGAAATCGACCAGGATGAAGGTGGCGGAGCGCACGCCGTCCTGGGCACCGCGGGCAGTCAGGCCCGGCGCGTGCAGGATGGTGAAGTCCGGCTCGAAGCCCGGCAGGTCCTCCGCCGGCGGGCGGATGAACATGTTGCGGGCGAACAGGTTCTGCCAGGCGGTCTCGGTCACCACCCGCACCTTCAGGCGGTGCTCCGGATCGGCGCCGGCGTAGCAGTTCAGCACATAGGCGTCGCGGCCGTGGTAGTAGGCCTGGACCCGGGCGTGCATCGCGTCGAACGCGCTGCGGTCGATCGGCTGGTTGATGTTGCCCCAGTCGACCGTCTTCTCCGTCGCGGCGTCGCGGACGATGAACTTGTCCTTGGGCGAGCGGCCGGTGTGTTCGCCGGTCGACACCACCACCGCCCCATGGGCGGACAGCCGGGCTTCGCCGCGCCGGATGGCATGTTCTGTCAGGAGGGCCGGGCCGAGATCCCAGTGCTGGGTGCCGAGATTGGTCAGGCCGTGCGAGGTCAGGTCCATGCGTGTCGCGCTGTTGCCCACGTGTCCTCTCCAGGTAACGCTGAATGCCGGCTCATTTTGTGGCCGGACGCCGTTTGGATAGGCGAACTGTCACCGAAACGCAACGATCCGCCCCGAAAATTGCTCGTCCGCGGCGCGGCGATACGTCGCGTAACCCGTCGGCGTCACGCCTTCAGCACCGCCACACCCGGCAGATCCTTGCCCTCCAGCCACTCCAGGAAGGCGCCGCCCGCCGTGGAGACATAGGAGAACCGGTCGATCACCCCGGCATGGGCCAGGGCCGCCACCGTGTCGCCGCCGCCGGCCACCGACAGGATCTGCCCGCGATCGGTCAGGTCGGCGGCCGCCTTCGCCAGGGCGTTGGTGCCGGCGTCGAACGGCGCGGTCTCGAACGCGCCCACCGGGCCGTTCCACACCAGGGTCTTGCAGCCTTCCAGCCGCTTGGCGATGGCGGCCACAGTCTTGGGACCGACATCGAGGATCATTTTATCCGCCGGGACATCAAGAATATCGACGGTGCGGGTCTCGACGCCGGCCGCCAGGGTGTCGGCGACCACCGCGTCGACCGCCAGCAGGATGTCGCAGCCGGCGGCATCCGCCTTGGCCTGGATCTCCTTCACCGTATCGGCCAGGTCGCGCTCGGCCAGCGACTTGCCGATCTCCACGCCGCCGGCATGCAGGAAGGTGTTGGCCATGCCGCCGCCGATGGCGAGCACGTCGACCCGGGACACCAGATTGCCCAGCAGGTCGAGCTTGGTGCTGACCTTGGCGCCGCCGACCACGGCGGCGACCGGACGCTCCGGCCGCTCCAGGGCGCGGGTCAGGGCGGTCAGCTCCGCCTCCATCAGCCGGCCGGCGATCGCCGGCAGCTTGCGGGCCACCCCGTCGATCGAGCCGTGGGCCCGGTGGGCGGCGGAAAACGCGTCGTTCACGTAGAGGTCGGCCAGCTTGACCAGCCCGGCGACGAAATCGGGATCGTTGGCCTCCTCGCCGGCATGGAAGCGCAGGTTCTCCAACAGCACCACGTCGCCGTCGGACAGGGCCGAGACCGCGCTCTCGGCGGCGGCGCCGACGCAGTCCTCGGCGAAGGCGACCGGGCGGCCGACCGCCTTGGCCAGCGGGGCGACGATCGGCTTCAGCGACATCTCGGCGTTCGGCTTGCCCTTGGGGCGGCCGTAATGGGAGACGACCACGACCTTCGCGCCCTTGCCGGCCAGTTCGGCCACGGTGGGGGCGGCGCGCTCGATCCGGGTGGCGTCGGTGACGGCGCCGTCCTTCATGGGAACGTTCAGGTCCAGGCGCAGCAGCACGCGCTTTCCGGCGACGTCGGCGCCGTCGAGAGTACGGTAATCGGCCATCTCGGGTCTCTCCCCCAGCTACGAAACCGGCCCTTGTCACTCCGGATTGCGCGGGGATGTGCCACAGCGCAGCCGGTGCGACAACCCTTCCCACGCGGGTCCGGGCGCGGGCGGCGCTTCGGCCGACCAGAGCTAGACCGGCGGCCGGGAGGATTTGTTCCCCGGCCTGTCATCATCTCGCCCGCCCGGAACAGGTCCGGGGGGAGTGTTCTTCTTAAAGGAGATATGACCTCGCCCTGAGCAGCGGAGGCGAAGCCGGAGCGTGTCGAAGGGCCTGGGTCGGCAGCGCCGGCCCTTCGACACGCCCCTGCGGGGCTGCTCAGGGTGAGGTCAACGGGGGAGGACGGGGCTCTACTTGTACGGATCCGCCGCGTCGCGCAGGCCGTCGCCGAAGAAGTTGAAGGCCAGCACCACCAGGATCACCGGCACCACCGGCGCCATGATCCAGGGATAGAGCTCCACCGCGTTGATGTTCTGCGCCTCGGTCAGCAGCACGCCCCAGCTGGTGATCGGCGGGCGCAGGCCGAGGCCGAGGAAGGACAGCGCCGTCTCACCCAGGATCATGGTCGGGATCGACAGGGTCGCCGAGGCGATCAGGTGGCTCATGAAGCTTGGCAGCAGGTGGCGGCCGATGATGCGCTTCGGCTTGGCCCCCATCAGCTCGGCGGCGACGCAGAAGTCCTCCTCGCGCAGGCTGAGCAGCTTGGAGCGCACCGCCCGGGCGAGGCCGGTCCAGTCCAGCAATCCCAGGATCAGGGTGATGCCGAAATAGATCAGGATCGGCGACCAGGTCACCGGCAGCGCCGCCGACAGGGCCATCCACAGGGGAAGCTCCGGGAACGAGCGGATCACCTCGATCACCCGCTGGATGCTGGCATCGACCCAGCCGCCGTAATAGCCGGCCAGCCCGCCGATCACGATGCCCAGGATGAAGCTGACGGTGATGCCGATCAGGCCGACGGTGAGCGAGATCCGCGTGCCGTAGACGATGCGCGAGAACACGTCGCGGCCCAGCCGGTCGGTGCCGAGCAGGAACAGGGTGCCGCCCTGCGCCGGGCAGACCAGATGGAAGTCCATCTCGATCTGGCCCCAGAACCGGTACGGATCGCCGGAGCAGAAGAAGCGCAGCGGCTGCACCTTGTCCGGATTGGCGGTGTAGACGCGCTTCAGGGTGCGCAGGTCGAGCTCGTAGTCGTAGCCGAGCACGTAGGGACCGACGAAATGGCCGTCGCGGAACAGCTTCACGGTCTGCGGCGGGGCGTAGATATGGTCGGTATGCCGGCTGGTCAGCGCATAGGGCGCGATCATCTCCGAGATCAGCACCGAGGCGTAGAGCAGCAGCAGGAACAGGCCGGAGACGACGGCGAGCCGGTGGCGCTTCAGCTTCCACCACATCATCCGCCACTGGGACGCCATGTAGTAGCGTTCCTGCTCCGGCGTCAGGGTCTCGTCGCGCTCCGGATCGAAGGGCGCGGTGTCGACGAAGTGCCGGGCCTTGGGCCGGTGCGGATTGGCGAGGCTCATCGCGCGGTCCCCCCACCGAGCCGGATGCGCGGGTCGAGCCAGGCCAGCGCCAAGTCGGACAGCAGCATGCCGACCACGGTCAGCGCCGCCAGGAACATCAGGAACGAGCCGGCGAGGTACATGTCCTGGCTCTGCAGCGCGTTGATCAGCATCGGTCCGGTGGTCGGCAGCGACAGCACCATGGACACCACCGCCGAGCCGGAGACCACCTGGGGCAGCATGTTGCCGATATCGGAGATGAACGGGTTCATGGCCATGCGCAGCGGATACTTCATCAGGGCGCGGAACGGCGGCAGGCCCTTGGCCCGGGCGGTGATCACGTACTGCTTCTGCAGCTCGTCCAGCAGGTTGGCGCGCAGCCGGCGGATCATCGCCGCGGTGCCCGCCGTGCCGATCACCACCACCGGCACCCAGAGATGCTCGAGCACCGACAGGATCTTGCCGAGGCTCCAGGGCTGGTCGATGTAGCTCGGGTCCATCAGTCCGCCGATCGACGTGCCGAACCAGACATTGGCGAAGTACAGCAGGATCAGCGCCAGCAGGAAGTTCGGGGTGGCGAGGCCGAGGAAGCCGATGAAGGTCAGCCCGTAATCGCCGACGCTGTACTGGTGGGTCGCCGAGTAGATGCCGATCGGGAAGGAGACCAGATAGATGAACAGGATCGTGGCGAAGTTCAGCACGATGGTCATCAGCACCCGGTCGCCGACCACCTCGCTGACCGGCAGCTGGTACTCGAAGCTGTAGCCGAAATCGCCGTGCAGCATGCCGACGGCCCAGACCAGGTACTGCTCCCACATCGGCTTATCCAGGCCGTACTGGGCGCGCAGGGCGGCGATCTTCGCCGGATCAACCGCCTCGCCCTGGCTCTCCATCTCGGCCATCAGGGTCGACAGGTAATCCCCCGGCGGCAGCTGGATGATGATGAAGGTGATGATGCTGATCGCGATCAGCGTCGGGATCATCACCAGGATCCGGCGGGCGAGATAGTCGAGCACGGCACCGATTCCTTTACTGGCGCGACCGGGCGGCGGCGGTCAGCACCCGGTCCGGTGTGCGCGGCCGCTCGGCGCCGAAGAAGAAGGTATCGGGACGGTGCATGCCGAAATGCGCGCCGGGATCCCAGTTGTAGATCGCCTGGACCGGGACGTTGTGCAGCTTGAGGCTGACCACGACCGGCTGCAGCACCCCGGCGATCAGGCCGATGGAGAACACCTGGTCGCTCCAGATCTCGAGCATCTCGCGCCACACCGTGCGCCGCGCGTCGGCGGTGGCGGCCCGCCGCCAGGTGTCGTACAGGCCCATCAGCCGGGTCGCCTCGGGAATGTCGGGCGCCAGGCCGGCCTTGCCCTTGGTCTGGTAGTACTGGCCCCAGCGCGGCCACATGTACTGGGTCTGGGCGGTCGGCGCGAATTCGGCCGGGCTGGAGCCGTCGTTGGCGATGCCGTTCTCGATGCCGAAGGAGATCGACATCATGGTCTGGCCGGCGAAGATCCGGTTGCGGAACACGGTACGCTCGGAGGGGCGGGAATAGAGCTTGATCCCGGCCTCCAGCCAGGTGTCGTGGATCAGCTCCAGCACGTCGGTCTCCTCGGTGCTCTCGCCGGCGGTCTCCACGATGATCTCCATCGGCCGTCCGTCCGGCAGCAGCCGCACCCCGCGGTCGTCGCGCTCGGTCAGCCCCATCTCGTCGAGCAGGGCATTGGCCTGCCGCAGGTCGAAATCCGCCCATTTGCTGCGGTATTCCGGCTCGTAGAGCCGGGACGACGGCAGCACCGTGTTGTTGCCCTCCAGGGCCAGGCCGAAATAGATCACCTCGTTCAGCTCGTGCCGGTTCACCGCCAGCGACAGCGCCCGGCGGAACCGGACGTCGCGCATGACCTCGCGCCAGACCGGGTCCTCGAGGTTCAGGTTGGGGAACAGCGCCAGGTGCGAGCCCTTGGCGGTCTTCCACAGATAGGTCTCGTACTTGCCGCGCTCCTCGCCCTGGCGCAGGAAGGTGTAGTCCTCGAAGTTCAGGTAGCGCGCCTGCAGATCCGCCTCGCCGGCGCCGGTCTTGGCCGGGATCAGGCCGGTGGACGCGATCTGGAACACCACCGTGTCGATATACGGGAGCTGCCGGCCCTCGGCGTCGATCTTGTGGTAGTAGGGATTGCGCTCGAAGACATAGCGGTTCGCCGGCGGCGCGGTGCGCGCCACCCAGGGCTGCAGCGTCGGCAGCTCCGGATTGTCGAACTTGTACGGGTTGTCCTCGCGGTTGTGCAGCGCCGCCCAGGTCCGCGCCTGCGCCTCCTCGACCTTGGCCTTGAGATGGTCGTGCTCGGCGTAGTGGTCGTGGTACCGCTTCAGGTGGTGGGACGGGCGGTATAGATAGAGCGGCCGGGCGCCGGCGAGCTGCGGCAGGAAGTCCGGATTGGGCTGCGACCAGGAATAGCGTACCCGGGTCGGCGACAGGATCTCCACGGTGGGCGGCTCGCCGTCGACCATCAGCTCGATCGGCGGGCCGGTCGGCGAGATCTCCGGGTTGTTCGCCACATCCTCCCAGAAATAGCGGAAATCCTCGGTGGTGAAGGGCGTGCCGTCGGACCAGCGGTGGCCCTCGCGCAGGACGAAGGTGAAGGACCGGTTGCCCTCCACGATCACCTCCTTGGCCAGGTCGGGGCGCAGTTCCATGGTGGTCGGGTCGTAGCCGACCAGCCGGGCATAGCCGTAGACCACCATCTGGCGCACGTCCTTGGCCCCGGCCATGACCATGTGCAGGGTCCCGCCATGCCGGCCCAGTTCCCGGTCCTGGTTCTTCAGGTCGACGATCAGCGGGTCGTAGGGCAGGCGGTCCGCCGTCTCCGGCAGCGCGCCGGCGGCGACCCGCTCGGCCAGCAGCGGCGGTTCGCTCTGGGCGGCGGCCGGCAGAGACGCGGCGAGCAGCAGCAGGAGGGCGAGGGCCGGACGCCTCATGATGCCAGCCTCAGGTTCAGGATCGCCGGGTCGGCGCGCACGAAATGGCCGTCGCCGAGCTCGACGAAACCCGGGGACTTGCCGTCATCCACCGTGAAGGGAGCGGGCCAGGCCGCCGGGTTGGAGGCGCGGCCGTCCATGACGGCGTCGAAGTCCAGCGGGTTGTCCAGGTCGGGATCCGGCACCGCGGCCAGCAGCGCCTGGGTATAGGGATGCACCGGGTCGCGGAACAGCGCCTCGCGCGGCGCCAGCTCGACGATCCGGCCGGCGCACATCACCGCGATCCGATCGGCGACATAGTCGACCACCGCCAGGTTGTGGCTGATGAACAGATAGGTGAGCCCCAGCTTCTCCTTCAGGTCCTTCAGCAGGTTCAGCACCTGGGCCTGGATCGACACGTCGAGGGCGGAGACCGGCTCGTCGCAGATCAGCATCTTCGGCTTCAGGGCAAGGGCGCGGGCGATGCCGATGCGCTGGCGCTGGCCGCCGGAGAAGCTGTGTGGGTAGCGGTTCAGGTGGCGCACGTCGAGCCCGACCAGCCGCATGAGTTCCGACACCATCTCGCGGCGCCAGGCCGGGTCGCCGATCCCGTGGATCACCAGCGGCTCGGCGATGATGTCAAACACGGTCATCCGCGGGTTGAGCGAGGAGAACGGGTCCTGGAAGACGAACTGCAGCTTCTGACGGAAGCCGGTCAGTTGGTCGCTGCCCAGCGCCAGCACGTCGGTCGGCCCGGTCTCGTCGGTGAAGGTCACCGTGCCGGCATCTGGGGTCAGCGCCCGCATGATCACCTTGGACAGGGTGGTCTTGCCGCAGCCGGACTCGCCGACCAGGCCGAGGCATTCGCCCGGCTGCACGGTGAAGGACACGTCGTCCAGCGCCTTGACGGTCTTGCGGGTGTTGGCGAGCCAGCCGCCCTTGCGGATGGTGTAGGACTTGCTCAGCCCCTCGACCGCCAGCATGGGCGCGTTGTCGACGGTCTGCGCCTTCGGCCGGTCGGCCAGCAGGTGACCGGTCTGGGTCCGGATCTCGCGCAGCGGCTTCAGCCGCTCGCCCGGCTCCATGTCGAAGCGCGGCACCGCCCCCATCAGCGCCTTCAGGTACGGATGCTGGGCGCGGCGGAAGATATCGTCCACGTCGCCGGATTCCATGACCCGGCCGCGATACATGACCACCACCTCCTCGGCCACGTTGGCGACCACGCCGAGATCGTGGGTGATCATCAGCATCGCCATGTTCAGCTCGGACTGCAGATCCTTGATCAGCTTCAGGATCTGCGCCTGGATCGTCACGTCGAGGGCGGTGGTCGGCTCGTCGGCGATCAGCAGCGCCGGGCGGCACACCAGCGCCATGGAGATCATCGCCCGCTGGCGCAGGCCGCCGGAGAGTTCGAACGGGTAGGTGCGCAGCGCCCGGTCGGGGTCGGGGAAGCCGACCATGGCCAGCATGTCGCGGGTCAGCTCCGTCGCCTCGCGGGCCGAGACGTCGCGGTGCAGCTCCAGCGCCTCGCGGATCTGGTTGCCGACCGTGTGCAGCGGCGACAGCGAGGTCATCGGTTCCTGGAAGATGATCGAGATCCGCCCGCCGCGCAGGTCGCGCATCTCGCGGCCGTCCACCGGCAGACGGACGATGTCGGTGATGGTGCCCGGCTTCTCCGGATCGGCGAACAGGATCGAGCCGCCGAGGATCTTCGCCGGGCGGGGCAGCAGTCCCATGATCGCCTGGCTGACCACCGACTTGCCGGACCCGGACTCGCCGACCAGGGCGACGGTCGAGCCGCGGCGGATCTGGAACGACACGCCGTCCACCGCCACGAGACGACCCTCCGGCAGATCGAAACCGATCCGCAGGTCGTGCACGCGCAGGAGCGGCGTTGAGCGATCCAAGTCTGCGTCCCCCTCCGGTCAAGTCCGGCCCGGTAGCCTATCAGCGGTCCCGATCCGGTCCAATTCCCTGGCGCAGCCCCGGCTCGAGTTTCGGTGCGAAATGTCCGCTCGAGCCGAAGGTCGGCGGCCCGTCCCCGTCCTGCGAGCCGGGTGCGGGACCGAGCAGGCCCAGGGCGCGCAGATTGTCCAGCGTGGCCTCGGACAGTTCAAGGTCGTTGCGCCGCGCCACCAGCATGCAGTGCCGCACCAGGCCCTCGAAATCGTCGATCGAGCTCTCCACCGGCAGTTTGGCGCCGCCGCCGGCCAGTTTCAGCTCCATCCAGCCGCCGCCCTTGTCGCGTCGGGTCGAGAAATACCGCAGGCCCATGGTCTCCAGCGCGTCCCAGGGGATCTCCACCCCGAGCGGACCGGTGCGCCGGATGCCCTCGGCATCGACCTCGATCGCCTGGGCGGCGCGCAGCCAGGTACGGATCACATAGACACCGAACAGGGTCGCCAGGGCGCCGAAGATGACGGTCATGGTCGTCGCCAGGGGCGTCACCACCAGCGGCAGGCCGGTGACGGCCAGGCCGACCCCGCCCCGTGCCATATCCCAGACGATCGCGCCGCGCTCGTAGCGGTGCACTGTCACCCGCTCCTCCGTTCCGTCGGTTCCACTCCGACCCGGGCAAGCGCCTCGCCCGGGGACAGCCACTGTACCGCGGGGTGATCCGACAGCCGCCGCAGGATCGGCTGCCAGTCGGTCCACGCCCCCGGGTCGGTGACGCGGTGATGGGACAGGATTCCGACCGGTCCGTCCACCCCGTCATGGCGAATAATTTCGCGCGCCAGCGCCGCCCCGGACACCGGCCTGCCGGTGCCGCGCCAGTCGATCAGGTCGATATGGGTGTCGAGCCTCGGGACCGCGGCCGCCGGCGCCGGCCGGGTCGGCGAGGCGAAGGCCGACAGGGCGGCGATCCCTGTCCCGCCCAGCGCGGGCAGCAGGTCCTCGCCAATCCGGTTCCAGGGCGGCACGAAGCAGGCCACCGCCCGGTCGCCGCCGATCTCGGCCAGCCGCGCCCAGCCCCACGCGATCTCGGCCAGCCGGTCGGCCGCCGGGCGGCTGGCGCCGAACTCGCACTTCTTCTCGCCGTCGGGCGCGTGGTTGGCATGGGCCCAGCCATGGACGAACAGAGCCGAACCGGTGCCGTCCAGCGCCTCCACCGCGGCGGTGGTCAGGCCGCTCGGGATCGCGGCGAAGGCGGCGGCGATGCCGGCTTCGGACAGGGCGTCCAGGCAGACCGCGAGCTCCGGCGACGGGGTTTCCAGGTCGTCGTCGCGCCACCACAGGTCCAGCGGCCGGCCCGCCTCGGCGCGCCGGTCCAGAAACCCGGCCAGGGCGTCCGCCGCGCTCATCGGCCGGCGAGGCGGTCCATGACGTAGGCGGCGGTCTTGCGCGCCCCGTCCAGGTCGACGCTCGGCACCGCGTCGCGCGAGCGCGCCCGGGCCCGCTCCATCGCCGCCCCCAGGGTCTCGGCGCTCAGGGCGTCCTCGGCCACCACCTCCAGGGCGCCCACATCGGCCAGCAGGTCGGCGCGCAGCCGCTGCTCGGTCTCGACCCCGCCCTCATAGGGCACCACCACGGCCCGGGTGCGGGCGGCCAGCAGCTCCAGCAGGGTGTTGTAGCCGGCCTGGGAGACGGACAGGGCGGCGCGCGCCATCAGCTCGGGCAGGTTCGGCACGCTGCGCTCGATCGCGGCGTTGGCCGGCACCGCCGCCTCGATCTCGGCCAGGGCGGATTTCGGCATGTGGTGGCCGGTCACCAGCCGCCAGGGCCGGTCGGCCAGGGGCAGGTCGGGGATCAGGCCGGCGACGGTCGGCATGAACCGGTCGCCCACCGCCCCGCCGCCGGCGGAGACCAGCACCTCCCCGGTATCCGCCGGGTCGGCCGTTGGCACGGCGATGTCGTCGGCGTTGACCACATAGCCGGTATAGTGCTGCTCGACCGTGATCTCGGCCGCCATGGGGAAGGTGCGCTCCAGCCGGATCAGCGCCGGGTCGGAGTGGATGAGGGCGACGTCGTAATAGGCATTCAGGGTGTCGACGATCTCCTGGTTGCGGTCGCGCCGCGGCTTGGTGACCAGAATGTCGCGCATGGAGGAGAACACCTGCGGGCGCCACTGGGCCTGCCGCGCCCGCTCCAGCAGCGGCAACAACTCGAAGCGCATCTGCCGGCGGCCGAACGGGAACAGCTCGGTGATCAGCGCGGCCGGGCGCAGCTCCTCGAACAGGGCCAGCAGCCGGTCGCGGCGCGCGTCGCGGAAGGCGTCGTCGATCGGCGTGTCGGTCTCGTCCAGCAGCACCTTGAAGTTGCCGTCCTCGGTGCGGATCGGCGGCAGCTGCACCATCCTCGCCCCGCCCAGGGGCAGGTGCGGCACGGGCATGCCGCCGGAGACGAAGGCGACCTCGGCGCCGGCAGTCACCAGCGCGCGGGCGACCGCCGCCGCCCGGCGCAGATGGCCGATGCCGAGCAGGTTCTGGACGTAGAGCATGACGACGGGTCGGGTCATGGATCGGCCTTTAGGGACAGGTTGGGCTGGGCCAGGTGCGGCGTGCCGTCGGGGTCGAGCGCGAACAGATGCACCCGGTCCCAGAACAGTTTCACCGGCGGCTTATCGACCATCGGCCAGCCGGTGGCCAGGGACAACAGCGCCCGGATGACGCCCTTGTGGCTGACGATGCCGGTATCCCGGCCGTCGGCGGCGAGGCGGGCGAGGAGGGGAAGGAGCCGGGCCTGCACGGCGCGCGGGCTCTCGCCGCCGGGTGGGGTGAAGTCGAGACCCCGGGCCTCGTTCGCCGCCGTGCCGTCGGGGTCCTCGGCGCGGATATCGGCGAGGCGGCGGCCTTCCCAGACGCCGAAGTCGAGCTCGGTGGCGGCCGGTTCGAGCGCGGCATCGACGCCGACCAGCTCGGCCGTGCGCCGGGCGCGGATCAGCGGGCTGGTCAGCCATCTGAAGCCGGCGATCTCGGGCGGCAGGGTCCAGGCCCGCACCCGTGCCTCGCCCTCGGCCGACAGCGGCTGATCGGATCGGCCCTGCAGCCGCTTCTCGCCGTTCCAGGCGGTCGGGCCGTGGCGCAGCAGGGCGAGCCGGGTCATCGCGCCCGCTCCACCAGCGGCCGCAGGGCGGCATCCAGGCGCGCGGCGGCGGCGGGCAGCCCGTGCTCGGCCCGGGTGACGGCGGCCGCCCTGGCGCCCAGCGCCCGGCGGCCCTCGGGATCGGCCACGAGCCGGGCCACGGCCTCGGCGAAGGGGGCCGCCTCGCCCACTGGCACCAGCAGGCCGGTCTCGCCGGGACGCACGATGGCGGACACCCCGCCGGTGTCGCCGGCCACCACCGGCAGTCCGGCGGCCTGGGCCTCCAGCAGGGCCATGCCGAAGGCCTCGTTCACGGCGGGCCAGACCAGCAGATCGGCGGCGGCGTAGGCGGCGTCCAGCGCGGCGGTATCCAGAGCGCCGCGCCAGATGACCCTACCGGCGATCGGGGCCAGGGCCGTCTCGACCTCGCCCCGCGCCGGACCGTCGCCGACCACGGTGAGCCGCCAGTCGCCGGGCACCCGGGCGAGGGCCGCGCCCAGCACCCGGTAGGAGGCCAGCTTGTCGCCCGCCCGCATCATGCCGACCGCCAGCAGTTCCGCCGGGCGGTCCGGCCGGGGCGGCGGCGGACCGGCGATCTCCAGGAAGGGCGGCAGGTCGAGATAGGCCGCCCCCTCGGACAGGCAGGGGGCGACCAGCCCCCGGTCGTGCGGGTTCAGGCCGATGACGAGGTCGGCGCGGGCCAGGGCGGCCAGGGTCGCCCGGTGGCCCTGGTCCCAGGGTCCGCCCGCCCGCTTATGCGCCACCGAAGCCTCGGCCACGACGTAGGGGATGCCGAGCGCGTCGGCCACCAGCGGCCCGATCAGGTCCGGCGCCTTGTAGTACAGGTGATAGGTGAACCACAGGTCGGGGCGCGGGCGCCGGCCCTGCGACACCAGCCGCAGGTAGCGCCCCGCCAGTCTGGTCCCGAGCTCGGCCAGCCGGGCCTGCCGGGTGATGTCGCCCCGGGCGTCGCGGCTGCGCAGGCGGGTGGCCAGATCGACCGCGTGTCCGGCCCGGGTCAGGGCGGCCATCAGCAGGCGCGCGATCCGCCGGTCGCCGGAGGGAACGGGGGAATCCGGCGTCTTCAGAGGGGAGTGGAAGGCGATCCTCACGCCGCGTCGGGCCGGCCCTCGGCCCGTGCCGCCGCGCCGGGAAGCCCGAACTTCGCCGCCAGCCGGTCGAGGCCGGCATCGGCGGAGAACTCTGTCACCACCCGTCCCCGGCCCGCCGCCGCCAGCCGCAGCCGGGCGGCCGGATCGCCGATCAGGTCCTGCAGCGCCTTGGCCAGGGCGGCATGATCGCCCGGCTTCACCAGCCGGCCGTTGACCCGGTCGTCGATCAGCTCCGGGATGGCGGAGACCGAGGTCGCCACCACCGGCAGCGTCATCAGCTGGGCTTCCATCAGCACGTTCGGCAGACCGTCGCGGTCGCCGTCCGGGGCGATCTTGCTGGCGAGCACGAAGATGTCGGCCTCGGCCAGGGCGGCGATCACGCCGGTGCGGGACTGCGGCCCGCGCCATTCGATCCGGTCGGACAGGCCCATGATGTCGGCCGCCTGCTTCAGCCGGGAGGCCAGCGCGCCGCCGCCGATATGGACGAAGCGCCAGTGCACGTCGTCCGGCAGCGCCCGCAGCGCCGCCAGCACGTCGTCATAGCCCTTCTTCTGCACCGCCCGGCCGACCGAGACGATGGTGACCGGCGCGTCCGGGTCGCGGCCGTCGCGCTTGACGCGGGCGGCGGGCGGCGGAAAGCCCGACGCGTCGAGACCGTGATACAGCAGGTTCACCCGGTCCGGCTCGGGGGCCAGCGCCGCCAGATGCTCCGCGCCGATCCTGGTGCAGGTCACCGCCCAGGCCGCGTCGGCCAGCTTCTCCCGCTTCTCCCAGTCCGGCGTCGTCCAGATGTCCTTGGCATGGGCGGAGACCGACCAGGAGATGCCGCGCATCATCGCGGCGTAGCGGGCGACCGAGGCCGGTGTGTGCAGGAAATGGGCGTAGAGCTGGGTGATCGCCGGATCGAGCTCGGCCGCCAGCACGCAGGCCTGGCCGAAGCGGCGCCCGCGGTTCGGCGTCGGATCGCGCAGCAGGTCGCGCAGCCAGGTCCGCAGCGCCCGGCCGTAGCCCGGCAGCCGCCGCGCCGCCCGCCAGCCGCGCCAGACCCGGCCGAGATCGTCCTTCAGGTATTCCGGCAGATAGTCGACCGGCGCGGTGATCGCGTCGTGCACCGGATGGGTCGCCTTGTCGGTCGGATGGCGCAGCGAAAGGATGCGAAAGCGCAGGCCGCGCCGCTGCAGGCCGAGGATCTCCTGGGCGATGAAGGTCTCCGACAGGCGCGGATAGCCCTTCACCACGATGCCGACCATGCCGCCCGTCTCCCTGCGACCGGCGGCTTCGCTTTCCACGGCTCCGCTCACGGTCAGGCGGTCCGGCGCGCCGCGGCGGTGCGGCGCCGCTCGTCGATCCAGAGCCGGGTGAGCCGGCCGACCTGGTCCAGCCCGTTCAGCATGGCGACGGCCTTGGCCTGGGACGGGGTCTTCTGGCCCGGCAGCTCGCGCAGGGCGGCGGCCATCTGTTTCGGATTGCGGTCGCCGTCATCCACCAGCATGCGCAGCAGGCCCAGCTCCTCGGCCCGGCGGGCGCGGATATACTGCTCGAGCCGCGGTTCGGTCCGCGGGACGACGATGGAGCGTTTGTCGAAGGACAGGATCTCGCAGAACGTGTTGTAGCCGCCCATGGCCACCATCCCGGCGCAGCGGGCCATCAGCGTCTCGATCCGGCTGTCGAAGGTGATCGCCTCGACCCGGTCGAGCTTGGCCGCCCGCTCCATGAACTCGTGCTGCTGCTCCTGCGGCATGAAGGGGCCGAGCACCAGCAGCGCCGGATAGGGAAGCTGGCGGTCCTCCTCGTAGGCCCGCAGCACCCAGTCCATCACCGGCTCGCCGTCGCCGCCGCCGCCGGCGGTCACCAGGATGAACGGATCGTCGCCGAACGGCAGGGCGGAGACCGGGCTCGGCGCGCGCGAGACCGAGCGGCGCAGATAGCCGGTATAGCGGGTCTTCAGCTTGATCTCGGCCGGGATGTCGAGCCCGTCATAGGGGTCGCAGACCTCCTTCACGCCGTAGACCCAGACCTCGTCATACAGGTCCTGCAGGGCCGGCAGCACCTTCTTGCGCTCCCATTCCTGCTCCAGCAGCTCCGGCTCGTCCATCACGTCGCGCATGCCCAGGATCAGCGGCGTGCCGCGCTCCTTCAGCAGTTCCAGCGTGTCCTTGACCTCGCCGCGCAGGCCGAGCGGCTCCTTGTCGACGATGAACAGGTCCGGGTCGAACACCTCGGCGGTGTGGCGGATGATGGCGCTGCGCAGGGCCACCGTCTCCTCGATGTCCAGGTGCAGCGACAGCGAGGTGTAGTCGCCGTTGCGCAGCTTGATGACGCCCGGAATGCGCACGAAGTCGACCCGGGTGCGGAAGTCGAAGCTGCCGATGATCGGCGACCCGGAGAGGATCAGCACGGACAGCCCGGGATGATCCTCGACCAGGGCATGGGCGATGGCGCGGCAGCGGCGCAGGTGGCCGAGGCCCATCGTGTCGTGGCTGTACATGAGAACTCGGGCGGCCGGGCGCTCCGCAAGCAGCCTGGCGGGTGCGGGGGCCTTGGTCTTGGTCATGGGTTCCCCGTCGCTGTCATCGCTGCCCGGAACGGTCGATATTCTGGCGGTGGCCGATGTCGGCCGCACTATGGCACATCGCGCGACGCCGAGAAATGGTAACCTTTTGACGCAGCTTGCCGTTGCGCCGCTGGAGCATCCGCAGCAAGATCGGCCCGCGTGGTCGTCCGGAGGGGGAGCGGTCGGCGACCCGCGGCGGGACAACCCTGCATCCAAGGTCGAGACGACAGGTCACCGGGGCGATGGAATCCACGATCTACCGGTTCATTCTGCGTTATTCCAAACGGGAGCAGGTCGTCCTGTTGGCGATGACGCTGATCTCGTTCCCCTTCCTCTACTACTCCCTCGACCTGCCCAAGCGGATCGTCAACGAGGCGCTGGGCGCGAAGGGCCAGACCGAGTTTCCGATCACCTTCCTGGGCATCCAGTTCCACCAGCTCGAATACCTGTGGACCCTGTCGGGCCTGTTCCTGGCGCTGGTGTTCATCAACGGCGGCTTCAAATACTGGATCAACGTCTATCGCGGCCGCCTGGGCGAGCGGATGCTGCGGCGGCTGCGCTACGAGCTCTACAGCCGGATCCTGCGCTTTCCGATCCCGCATTTCCGCCGGGTCAGCCAGGGCGAGATCATCCCGATGGTGACCCAGGAGGTCGAGCCGCTGGGCGGGTTCATCGGCGACTCGATCTCGCTGCCGGCGTTCCAGGGCGGCACGCTGATCACCATCCTGTTCTTCATGTTCATGCAGGACCCGGTCCTGGGGCTCGCCGCCATCGCCCTGTCGCCGGTCCAGGCCTACATCGTGCCGAAGATGCAGCGCCGGGTGAACGACCTCGGCAAGGAGCGGGTGCGCACGGTGCGGATCCTCTCCGACCGGATCGGCGAGAGCATCTCCGGCGTGCAGGAGATCCACTCGAACAACATGGCGCGGCTGATGCTGGCGCGGTTCTCCGCCCAGCTCGGCGTGATCTACGACATCCGCTTCGAGATCTATCAGCGCAAGTTCGTCATCAAGTTCCTGAACAACTTCATCGCCCAGCTCACGCCGTTCTTCTTCTACGCCATCGGCGGCTATCTGGTGATCATGGGCGATCTGACCCTGGGGGCGCTGGTCGCCGTTCTGGCGGCCTACAAGGACCTGTCCGCGCCCTGGAAGGAGCTGCTGACCTACTACCAGCGCAAGGAGGACGCCCGCATCAAGTACGAGCAGGTGATCGACCAGTTCGACCTGCCGGACATGATGGCCAAGGAGACGCTGATCGACGAGCCGGAGGCGGTGCAGCCGCTGGACGGCGAGCTGCGGGCCAACAACCTGGGGCTGGTGGACGACGACGGCGACGTGCAGTTCGAGGGGGTGGCGATGACCGTCCCGCCGGGCACCCACATGGCGCTGTTCGGACCGGGCGGGGCCGGCAACGAGGCGCTGGCGATGACCATCGCGCGGCTGACGCATCCGACCAGCGGCCGCATCACCGTCGGCCAGGCCGACCTGCACGCCCTGCCGGAGGCGATCACCGGCCGGCGCATGGGCTATGTCGGTCCGTCCACCTACGTCTTCAGCTCGACCATCCGCGAGAACCTGCTGCTCGGATTGATGCACCGGCCGACCGGCGATCCGCGCGACGAGCCGCAGGTCCGCGCCGCCCTGGAGAGCGCGGCCCAGGCGGCGAACTCCACCGACGATCCGGGCGGCCCCTGGATCGATCCCCAGACGGTGGGCGAGGGCGAGGCCCTGGTCGCCCGTCTGGTGGAGGATCTGTTTCTGGTCGAGCTCGACGACGACTGCTACAGCCTCGGCCTGCGCGGCACCATCGACCCGCAGGCCCGGCCGAAGATCGCCGAGCGCATCCTGGCGGCGCGCCGGTCCTTCGCCGAGCGCCTGGCCGAGGATCCGCAGCTCGTCGATCTGGTCGAGCCGTTCAGCGCCGAGCGCTACAACACCAACGCCACGCTGGCCGAGAATCTGCTGTTCGGCACGCCGGTCGGCCCGGCCTTCCAGCCCGACACCATCGCCGCCCATCCCTATGTGCGCAGCACGCTCGCCGGCGTCGGGCTGACCGACGACCTGCTGAAGATGGGCCGCGACGTGGCCGCCACCATGGTCGAGCTGTTCGCCGACCTGCCGTCGGACCACGAGTTCTTCGGCCAGTTCAGCTTCATCTCGCCGGACGACCTGCCGGAGTTCCAGGCGCTGCTGAACCGGGTCGAACGGATCGGACTGGAGAAGGTGCCGGAGGACGACCGGGCCCGGCTGCTGTCGCTGCCGTTCAAGCTGATCCCCGCGCGCCACCGTCTCGGCATGCTCGACGAGGGGATGCAGGCGCGGATCCTGGAGGCGCGCGCCGCCTTCGCCCGCGACCTGCCGGAGGCGCTGCAGGGTTCCGTCGCGTTCTTCTCGGCCGATGCCTACAACGCCGCCGCCTCGCTGCAGGACAACATCCTGTTCGGCAAGATCGCCTACGGCCAGGCCGACAGCGTGGCCCGGGTCGGGGCGGTAATCGGATCGGTGCTGGACGATCTCGACCTGCGGCCGACGGTGATGGAGGTCGGCCTCGATTTCGAGGTCGGCATCGCCGGCGCCAAGCTGTCCTCCGTCCAGCGCCAGAAGATCGGCATCGCCCGGGCGCTGCTGCGCCGGCCGGACATCCTGGTGCTGAACGACGCGGTCGCCACCTTCGACGCCGCCGCCCAGCGCCGGCTGGTCGCCAACATCCTGCAGGCGATGGCGGAGCGCACGGTGATCTGGTCGACCCAGCGGCCGGATATCGCCCGGCTATTCCCGGTCATCTCGGTGATGCGCGCCGGGCGGCTGGCGGAGACCGGCGCGCCGGAGGAACTCGACCGGGAGGGCCGGGTGTTTCACGAAATTGCCGCGCGGAACTGAGGGGGTTTCACAATGGTCACGTCCTTCCCACCTCTGATACTGGCACCGGTCCATGAAGGAGGGTCGCCATGAGTCTCAACGAAGAGGTGGAGCTGCTCCGGAAGATCCCGCTGTTCGCGAAGATCGAACCCTCGAAGCTGAAGCTGCTGGCCTTCACGTCCGAGCGGTTGACCTACCAGGGCGGTCAGCGCCTGTTCCAGCAGGGCGATATCGGCGACGCGGCCTATATCATCATCGACGGCGAGGCCTCGGTCCGGATCCGCACCGACGGTGGCGAGATCCAGGTGGCGGAGCTCGGCAAGGGCGACGTGGTCGGCGAGATCGCCATCCTGTGCGACGTGCCCCGCACCGCCTCGGTGGAGGCCAACGGCAAGCTGATCACCCTGCGCATCACCAAGGAGCTGTTCTTCCGGCTGATCAGCGAATTCCCGCAGATCTCCATCGAGATCATGCGCGAGCTGGCGGCCCGGCTGGAGCGCACCAACGTGCAGCTGCGCGAAGCCCTGAACCGGTGAACGGTATCTGATGAGTAGACTGGCCCGATGAGTAGACTGGACAGCATGATCCGGCGCCTGGAAGCCCAGCGCGCCACCCTGAACACCGCCGCCGATCGGGTTGCGGGCCGCGACGGCGTGGCCCTGGAATTCGGCCTGGGCAACGGACGCACCTACGACCATCTGCGGTCGATCCTGCCCGGACGCGAGATCTACGTCTTCGACCGCCAGGTGGCGGCCCATCCGGACTGCATCCCGCCGGACGACCGGCTGTATCTGGGCGACCTGTTCGAGACCCTGCCGCGGGCGGTGGCCGAACTCGGCGGCCGTGCCGTGCTCGCGCATATGGATATCGGCACCGGCGACAAGGAGGAGAGCGTCTCCCTGTCCCAGCGCGCCGCGCCGATGGTGGCGACGCTGCTGGCGCCGGGCGGCGTGGTGGTCAGCGACCAGCCGCTCGACGGGGTCGACGCCTTCCGCCCCCTGCCGCTGCCCGACGGCGTGAAACCGGGACGGATCTACCTGTACGAGCGGGTGTAGGCGGGCGGGGTTTCGAATTCGTTCCGAAGCCAGTACGAAGCAAATTCGGCCGATATCGTCTTGTATTAACGGATAAATTCGAGCCGTCATCCCGGATCGTCCCGGGCTTGACCCGGGGCGGGGCCGGGACCGTGCGACAGCGGCATGGTCCCGCTCGGCCCCCGGATCGGGTCCGGGGTCCACCGGGATGACGGGTAAGGCGGAAGGTTGAGAGCTGGCAGCGGGGCTGCCGCGCCCCTTACAGATCCAGGTCGACCACCACGGGCGCATGGTCCGAGGCCTTCTCCCAGCCGCGGGCGTCGCGCAGGACCTCGGCATGGCGGATGCCGCCGTCGAGCGGCGGGGTCACCCAGACATGGTCGAGCCGCCGGCCCTTGTCCGCCGCCGACCAGTCCTTCGCCCGATAGCTCCACCAGGAATACAGCCGTTCCTCGGGCGGAACGATCTTGCGCACCGCGTCGATCCAGCCGGCGGACGCCTGGACCTTGTCCAGCGCCTCCACCTCCACCGGGGTGTGGCTGACCACGTTGAGCAGCTGCTTGTGCGACCAGACATCGGTCTCCAGCGGCGCGATGTTCAGGTCGCCCACCAGGATCATCGGGTTGTCCGGGCTGCGGTCGGTCCCGAGCCAGTCCGTCATCTCGGCCAGGAACTCGAGCTTGTGGGCGAACTTGTCGTTCACCGCCGGGTCCGGCACGTCGCCGCCGGCGGGGACGTAGAAGTTGTGCACCTCCGGCCCGCCGTCGATGCGGGCGGCCACGTGCCGTGCGTCGGTCCGGCCGCAGAATTCGCGGGAGACCGTCTGATCGATCGGCAGGCGGGAGAGGATCGCCACCCCGTTATAGCCCTTCATGCCGGCGACGAGCTGGTGCGACCAGCCCGCCTCGGCCAGGGCGGCGGCCGGGAAGACGTCGACGATCGCCTTGGTCTCCTGAAGGCACAGCACGTCGGGCTGCACCTCCTGGAGGAGGCGCAGCACCAGCGGCAGGCGCAGGCGGACGGAGTTGATGTTCCAGGTGACGATCCGCACCGGTCAGACCATCTTCACATGCAGGTCGGTCAGGCCGTCCACGTGGCCGTGCAGCTCGTCGCCGCGCTCGACCGCGTTCACCCCTTCCGGCGTGCCGGAGAAGATCAGGTCGCCCGGGGCCAGCATGACCAGGCCGGACAGGTAGCTGATGGTCTCCGGAATCGACCAGATCAGCGCGTTCAGGTTGGATTCCTGACGCCGCTTGCCGTTCACGTCGAGCCAGATGTCGGCGTTGTCGATGATGCCGGTCTCGCTCACCGGGTGCAGGTCGGCGATCGGCGCGGAATGGTCGAAGCCCTTCGCCATGTCCCAGGGCCGGCCCATCTTCTTGGCCTCGGCCTGGATGTCGCGGCGGGTCATGTCGAGGCCGACGCCATAGCCCCAGACCAGGCTGTTCGCCTCCTCCACCGGGATGTCGCGGCCGCCGCCGGACAGCGCCACCACCATCTCGATCTCATGGTGCACGTCGGAGGTCATGGACGGGTACGGCATGGCCGCGCCGCCGGTGACCAGCGCGTCGGCCGGCTTCATAAAGAAGAACGGCGGCTCGCGATCCGGATCGTGGCCCATCTCGCGGGCATGGGCGGCATAGTTCCGGCCCACGCAGAAGATGCGGCGCACCGGGAAACCCTTGTCGCTGCCGGCAACCGGCACGGCCACGGTGCGCGGCGGGGTGATCACATATTCCATTGAAGCAAAGTCCTTTTTCGTCTCGATATGCCGAGAAACGACCAATTCTCTCCACCGGATCGGCGACGCGGGGGCCGCCGTGCGCCGGGGCGGGGGGCGCTCGGCCGGGTGACTATGGCGGGCATCCCCCCGCCGGGTCCAGTCCCGATCGCGCCGCCCGGGGTTTCGGCGGCCTACCGCCGGCCGGGACGGACCGCGCTCGGCGCCGCGGCGGACCCGTCGATTCGGGGTCGTTGCGATGATGCAATGAGAGGGAACCGGGTCAGGCTGAGCCTATTCGGCCGCCACGCCCACCGGCTTGCCGTGCGACCCGGAGGCGGCGCGGGCGGCCGCCCCGAAGGCCTCGAAGATCGCGCGGTTGATGCCTTCCACGGGGCGCGGCCATTCCGGGTGCCACTGGACCGCCAGCGCGAAGGCCGTCGCGTCGCTGATGGAGATCGCTTCCACGACGCCGTCGGGCGCGCGGCCCTCGACCACGACCCGGGGGCCGAGCCGGTCGATCGCCTGGCCGTGCAGGGAGTTCACCAGATGCGGGCCGGGACCGGCGATGGCGGCCAGCCGTCCGCCCTCGGCCAGGTCCAGCGAATGGGCCGGCCGGTACTTCCAGTCATAGGGCACGTCGCGCCGCATGCGGTGGTCGAGGCCGCCGGTATTGGTGTGCACCTCCTGATGCAGGGTGCCGCCGAAGGCGACGTTCAGTTCCTGGGCGCCGCGGCACACGCCGAGCAGCGGGATGCCCCGGGCCACGGCGGCCCGGGCGAGATCCAGGGTGACCCCGTCGCGCGCCGGGTCGTGTTCGTCGGGGGTGACGCTGTCGCCGCCCTCGTAGCGCGACGGCTCCACATTGGACGGGCTGCCGGTGAGGAACACCCCGTCCAACCGGTCGAGCAGGCTGTCCACGTCGACCCCGCCGGGCAGGGCCGGGATGATCACCGGACAGACCCCGGCGACCTCGGACATGGCGGTCACGTATTTCTCGCCGACCCGGTGGCTGGCGTTGTGCTCCCCCATGATGCGACAGGCGGTGACACCGACGAGAGGAAGCCGGCGCGACGAGGGGCTGCTGCTCACGGAAGGTCTCCTGGCGATCACGACAACGGGACGGGCGCTTGGCCCGATCCCCGCACCATGCCATATCCCGAGAATGTTGGACATGTCGGACCCGCAGTCGCTGACCGTCGCCAAGGGCCTCGCCGTGGCCGCCTGGATCCTGCTGATCCTGACGGCCGAGCGGGCGGCCCCCGCCGTGGCGCGGCGCGGCGGCTGGCCGCGGATCCTGCGCAATGCCGGACTGTTCGCGGTCAATATCGGCCTGTCCCGGCTGGCGGTGATCCCGATCACCGTCGCCGCCACCACGATGACCCTGGACTGGCGCCCGGCCGGGCTGGAGGGCGGCTGGTGGCTGATCGCCGACCTGCTGGTGCTGGATCTGTGGATCTATCTCTGGCACCGGGCCAACCACGCGGTGCCGTTCCTGTGGCGGTTCCACGAGATCCACCACCTGGACGAGTTCCTGGATGCCAGTTCGGCGGTGCGCTTTCATGCCGGCGAGGTGCTGATGTCGGCGGCGGTGCGGGCGGTGGTGATCGTGCTGCTGGACATCCCGCTCGCCTCGGTTCTGGCCTTCGAGACCCTGGTGCTGGTGGCCTCGGTGTTCCAGCACTCCAACGTCCGCCTGCCGGCCGGCCTGGAGAAGGTGCTGGCCCTGGCGATCGTGACGCCGTCGATCCACTGGGTGCATCATCACGCGGTGCGCAGCGACACCGACTCCAACTACGGCACCGGGCTGTCGGTCTGGGACCGGATCTTCGCCACCCTCAGCCCGACCGCGCGCCGCCCGGAGATGGCGATCGGGGTGGAGCGGCTGCACGACACCGGGTTCCTCGCCCTGCTGCTGCGGCCGTTCCGGCGCCGGGAGCGCGACGCGGCCGATGCCGGCTGACGGCCCGACGCACAGGCCTCACACTTGCCCGGCGCATTCGCTATAGTCGGCGTCCAGACACACGCGACCCTCCGGAGGACCCATGACCCGCTGGCTCAGCGCCGCCATCCTCGCCCTGACCGTGGCCGCCGCCCTGCCGTCCGCGGCCGGCGCCCAGACCGCGTCGGGAACCTCCTCCGGGACCTCCTCCGCGACCACGGGCGGCAGCTCCTCGTCGCAGACCACCTCGTCCTCCACCAAGTCCGGGGCGAAGACCTACAGCGAGCCGGAGGTCGTCTCCGCCGCCAAGGACCTGTTCGGCGAGACCACCGAAGGGCTGGCCAAGGTCATCGAGAAGGTGTTCGCCGATCTGGGCGAGCCGACCGCCTATATCGCCGGCAGCGAGTATTCCGGCGCCATCGTCGTCGGCCTGCGCTACGGCGAGGGCATGCTGAACATGGCCGGCGGCGGCGAGACCAAGGTGTTCTGGCAGGGACCGTCGCTTGGCTTCGACCTGGGCGGCAACGCCTCCAAGGTGTTCGTGCTGATCTACAACATGGACTCGCCGGAGCAGATCTTCCGCCGGGTGCCGGGGGTCGAGGGCTCGTACTACTTCTTCGCCGGGGTCGGGGTGAACTACCAGTCCGACGGCGAGCTGACCCTGGCGCCGATCCGCACCGGCGTCGGCCTGCGCTCCGGCGTCAATATCGGCTACCTGCACTACAGCCGGGAGTTCTCCTGGTACCCGTTCTGAGCGGTCGCCGCAGAGGGTAGGGCACGATCGGGGCAGATCGACTCGATCTGACCCGTTAATCGTCCTCTAACCTACTGAAGATGGAGCGGGGCGCGCGGTCCCCAGCCGCCCTATTTCCCGTTGCCGCCTTCGGGAAACGGCTTGTCCTGCTTAGCCTCGATCACCCCGCGGCGCACCTCGCGGGTGCGGGTGAACAGGTCCTGCAGCTTGTCGCCCTCGCCCCAGCGGATCGCCCGCTGCAGGTAGCTCAGATCCTCGCTGAAGCGCTGCAGCATCTCCAGAACCGCCTCGCGGTTGTTGAGGAAGATGTCGCGCCACATGATCGGGCTGGAGCCGGCGATGCGGGTGAAGTCGCGGAAGCCGCCGGCGGAGAAGCGGATCACGTCCTGCTGCTCCTGGCCCTCCAGGTCGAAGGCGGTGCCGACGATGGTGTAGGCGATCAGGTGCGGCAGGTGCGAGGTCACCGCCAGCACCTTGTCGTGGTAGTCGGCCTTCATCTCCTCCACGATCGCGCCGCAGCGGGTCCACAGGGCGGCGACCCTGGCGACCGCGTCCCGGTCCGTGGCCTCGTCCGGGGTGAGGATCCAGTAGCGGCCGACGAACAGGTCGGACGAGCCGGCATCCGGTCCCGACTTCTCGGTGCCGGCGATCGGATGGCCCGGCACGAAAAACACGCCGTCCGGGATGTGCGGCCCGGCGGCGGCGACGACCGCGCCCTTCACCGAGCCCACATCGGTCACGATCGCGCCCGGCTTCAGGTGCGGCGCCATCGCCTTGGCGATCGCCCCGAAGGCACCCAGCGGGGTGCAGAGCACGACGATGTCGGCCTCGGCCACCGCCTTGGACGGCGCCTCGAAATAGGCGTCGGCGAGCTTCAGCTCCTCGGCCCGCTTCAGCGCGTCGGCCGACAGGTCGGCGGCGACCACCCGGCCGACCGCGCCGTACTTGCGCACGGCACGGGCGACGGAGGAGCCGAGATTGCCGATCCCGATGACCGCGAGGGTCCCGAAGACCGGCTCTCCGGAAGCGGCGGGGAGGCTCACGCGGGCACCCCGTTGAAGAAGTCCGTCAGCCCCTGGATCAGGGCGCGGTTCTCGTCCTCCTGGCCGATCGAGACCCGCATGAACGCGTGCTCGCCGTAGTCGGACATGCTGCGCACCATGATGCCGCGCTTGGCCAGATACTCCCGCGCCTCGCCCGCCGTCCGGCCGGCCTCGGTCGGGAAGCGGGTGATGAAGAAGTTGGTCACCGACGGGTACGGCTCCAGGCCCAGCTTGCGGAACTCGTCCTGCAGCCAGGGCAGCCAGGCGGCGTTATGTGCGACCGACTTCTCCTGGAATTCCAGGTCCTTCACCGCCGCGATGCCGGCCACCAGGGCCGGGGTGTTGACGCCGTAGGGCGGCTTCACCGCGTAGAGCGTGGCGGCGATGTTGGCCGGGCAGTAGGCCCAGCCGAGGCGCAGGCCGGCCATGCCGTACATCTTGGAGAAGGTGCGCAGCATGACCGTGTTGTCGGTCTCCTCCACCAGTTCGATGCCGGCGGTGTAGTCGTTGCGCTGGACGTATTCGGCATAGGCCGCGTCGAGCACCAGCAGCACCCGGTCCGGCAGTGCGGCGCGCAGGCGGCGCACCTCGTCGGTCGGGACGTGGGTGCCGGTCGGGTTGTTCGGGTTGGCCAGGAACACGATCTTCGTGCGGTCGGTCACCTGCGCCAGAATGGCGTCGATGCTGGCGGTGAAGCCGTCGTCCGGGGCCGAGACCGGCACGCCGCCGGCGATCTTGGTCGCCATCGGGAACAGCAGGAAGCCGTACTGGGTGTGGATCACCTCGTCGCCCGGCTCCAGATAGGCTTGCGTGAGCACCTGGATCAGCTCGTCGGAGCCGCAGCCCAGGATGATGCGCGACGGGTCGATGGCGTGCCGCTCGCCGATCGCCTCGGCCAGGCCGGAGGCGGCGACGGCGGGGTAGGTGTGGATCTTCGACGCGATGCCGGCCAGGGCCTCCATCGCCTTCGGCGACGGGCCGAGCGCCCCTTCGTTCAGGTTCAGGCGGATGATCCGCTGCAGGCTCTTGGGATAGCTGGTCGGCTTGTAGGCCGCGAGATCGGCGATAGACGCTTTGGGGGCCACGCTGGGCATAGGACAGTCCTCGGACGGAAGAATCAGGTCAGGTGCTCGTCGTCGAGCGGGAGGTCTCGGGCCGGGCGTAGGCGCCGATCAGCGCCGCGCCGGCCGGAATATGCCCGACCTCCAGATACCCGTCGGCGGCGATCAGCGACCAGTGGGCCCCCTCGATCTCCGCGGTGTCCAGCGCGCCCTCGGCGGTGCCGCGCACGGCATAGAGCGTGACGTCGTCGCCGGACGGGTCGGGATCCTGCGGAGCGATGCCGTAGGCCGGCAGGCCGCCGTTCCCGAAAAGCGGAAGCCGCGCGATGACGCGCGGCTTCTGGGTGGAAGAATTCTGTTGCGGGCCCGAAACGAGCTGCGGCCACCAGCGCCAGCGGGAATCGGCCACGTCCGGCAGCACGGCCAGGGTCGCCCGGCCGTCGACCGCCGCGGCGATCGCCGCCTCGGCGCTGTCCACCAGTTCCAGCCGGGTCGCCGCCCCGCCTCGGTCGCGGGCGAGATCGAGCGCGCTTTCGGCACCCTGCGGCGCGTAGACCACGGTCAGCGGATCGACCTGACGGGCCAGGTTGGCGCCGAGGATCTCGCGCCAGATCCGTTCCAGGGTCGCGGTCGGCAGGTCGTCGCTGGCGGCACCGCAGAGCCGGCGCAGGATCGCCGCCTCGCGGCCCGGGCGCAGATACGGACCCGAGGCGTCGCCCTTGGCCGCGGCCACGCGCCGACCGATCGCAACCCGGCTCTCGAGCAGCCCGAGCAGCTCGTCGTCGATGCGGTCGATCTCGGCCCGTAGTTGGGCCAGCGAGGGCGCGACATCCGCCATGCGGTGAGTTCCTGGAGAGGTCGGTCACACGGAAACCGGCAAGACCTATCGGAGCGCGCCGATTAAGGCAAGCCGCCACGGACCGGCCCGCCCGCCCGGCCTACTTGACCGGCCCACCCGGCCGGCGCGCTCGACCGGGACCCTCCGTCCGGAACGGTCCGGGCCATTCGTCGTACATTCACGTTAAAATGCAATCAATATGCACGAAAACAGACTCATAATCACGAAACAGAAGTGTAATCGAGCTGTCATGAGGGCCGACTAGGGTGCCCCTTCCCGGCGCCCCGGCGCCGATCTCGGCTCCGGCCCGCCGTTCCTCGCCACCGGTCATCGACACCGGTGCAGGTCACCGGCCGGACCGTCCGTGTCCCTGGCCAGAATGAGGCTGCCGCATGCTCGCGTTTGTCCGGTCCCACCTGAACGTCAAGCTGACGGCGGCGCTGGCGCTCACCCTGTGTCTCGTCCTCGGCGCCCTGGCGGGGGTCTACATCACCGTCGTGAACACGCTGATGACCGAGCAGGAGGCCCGGGCCGGGCTGCTGCGGGACATGAACGCCGAGCTGCGGGCCGAGGTGTTCGGCCTGCAGAAGAAGCTGATCGACATTCCCGACCAGCTGCAGACCGAGGCGCTGCCGATCGTCCTGGCCTGGGCCCGCGAGACCTATCCGACCGAGATCCGGCGGTACGAGGGCCGCGACCGGATCGTCGAGCGCTTCACCAAGCGGGGCGAACGCCGGGACGTGCAGCGGCTGGGCGGCATCGTGGTCAAGCCGACCGAGGGCGGCGTCGGCATCGCCCATGGCCTGTTCGAGGGCGACAGCTTCACCGACACGGTCGAGGAGATCGTGCTGGCCGGCGCCGACCCGGCCGAGGTGGCGGCCAAGGTGGAGGAGATCACGGGCGCGGCGGCCAGCCCCGACGCCCTGAAGCGCAAGGTGGCCGAGCTCAAGGGCGCCATCGTCGACGAGGCCCTGGCGGCGGAATCCACCCGCAACGCCATCCTCGGCCAGATCGATCACATCCACGCGGCGGAAGCCAGGGTCGAGCGGACCCTGACCCAGGCCCTGGTGCTGATCGCCGCCGTCAGCCTCGCCTGCGTGCTGATCGCCAATGTCGCGGTGTGGGCGGTGATGCGCCACATGGTGACCCGGGCCCTGTCCCGCCTCTCCACCACCCTGCGGGCCATCGCCGCCGGCGAGGAGGCGGAGGTCACCGATACCGACCGGGTCGACGAGATCGGCGCGCTGGCCGGCGGCATCCAGAGCTTCAAGGCCGCCCTGGAGGAGATCGACGAGATGCGGGTCCAGCGCGAGGCCGAGCGGGCGGCGCGGGAGCGCCAGCTCGCCGACCAGCTCACCACCCTCAGCTCCGAGATCGAGACCGGCATGGGCAGCCGCGTCTCCGTGGTGACCGACAGCGTGGAGCAGCTCGTGGCGATCTCCTCCGAGCTGAACGACCTGGCGAGCGACACCCTGTCGCGCTCGACCGAGTCCCATGCCCTGGCCGAGGAAAGTGCGGCCTTCATCCAGGATGTCCGCGAAGTGGTCCGCAACCTGAGCGACACCGCCCAGCTCATCGCCCGCGACGTGCGCGGCCAGCGGGCATTGACCAGCGAGGTCGCCGCCGAGGCCGACAACGTGGCCGGCGCCATGGCCGACCTGACCGCCGCCGCCCGCCAGATCGGCAGCGTCGTCGGGCTGATCCAGGACATCGCCGAACAGACCAACCTGCTGGCGCTGAACGCCACCATCGAGGCCGCACGGGCCGGCCAGGCCGGCGCCGGCTTCGCCGTGGTCGCCGGCGAGGTCCGCACCCTGGCGGGCCAGACCGCGGAGGCCACCCTGCGGATCAGCAGGGAGGTCGGCGGCTTCCGGGCCAGCATCGAGCGGGTCTCCGAGGCGGCGGACACGATCCAGGAACGGCTGCGCTCGGTCGACAGCGGCATGGGCGAGGTGGCGACCGGCATCGAGAGCCTGAGCGAGAAGACCGAGACCATCACCGGCACGGTGGAAGACGTGGCCGACCGCGCCCACCGGGTCGCCGGGGTCAACGAGGGGGTCGCCAGCGCCGCGGAGAAGACCGGCTCCATGAGCGGTACGATGTCCGCCTCCTCCAACCGCATCACCGAGGCGCTGGCCGACATGCGCGTCCACCTGCGCCAGATCCTGGCCAATGCCGGCGCGGGCGCCGCCGCCTGAGAGTACGACCGGTTCAGATCGTA
Source organism: Candidatus Endolissoclinum sp. (assembly GCA_965228445.1). Taxonomy (GTDB): domain Bacteria; phylum Pseudomonadota; class Alphaproteobacteria; order Thalassobaculales; family Thalassobaculaceae; genus Thalassobaculum. The sequence goes on from OZ245813.1 coordinate 3,440,779, forward strand.
TCGATCTGAGAGCGCCCATGGGCAAGGGCGCCATCCCCTCTTAGGATGGCCGTCCCTTTGCTGTCCGGAGCCCCGCCATGACCGCCTCGATCGACACCGACCTCTCCCGCCCGGGCGTGCTGCGCGCCGGGATCAATCTCGGCAACATCCTGCTGGTGACGGGACAGGCGGCGAACGGCGATCCCGAAGGCGTGGCGCCGAGCCTGGCCGGGCTGATCGCCGACCACCTGGGGCTCAAGGTCGAGCTGGTGCCCTTCGCCTCGCCGGGCGAGGTGGCCGATGCCCTGGCCGACGACGCCTGGGACATCGCCCTGATCGCCGAGGAGCCGGAGCGGGCAAAGACCATCGCCTTCGTCGACGCCTATGTGGAGATCGAGGCGACCTACATGGTGCCCGAGGGCTCGCCGCTGACCACCATCGCCGAGGTGGACGCCCCGGGCGTGCGGATCGCGGTGTCGGACCGCTCGGCCTATGACCTGTACCTGTCGCGCACCCTGAAGCATGCCGAGCTGGTCCGGGCCAAGGGGCTGCAGGGCGCGCTGGACCTCTACGTCGACGAGAAGCTCGACACGCTCGCCGGCCTGCGCCCGGCGCTGAAGGAGAACGCGGCTGATCTCAGCGGCCAGCGCATCCTCGACGGCCGCTACACCGCGGTGCGCCAGGCGGTCGGCACCAAGCCGAAGAACCAGGCGCTGCAGGCCGCCGTCAGGGCGTTCCTGGCGACCGCGAAGGCCGACGGCACCATCGCCGGCCTGCTGCAGACGTTCGGGGTGCAGGAGAAGCTGAGCGTCGCCAAGGACTGACGCTCCCGCGCGTCAGCCGAAATGCTGCACGATCTTGGCCGACCCGAGCGCCCGGACCGCGAAGTCGAAGGTGCCGCTGTCGCGGACCTCGCCGGCCGCCTCGATCAGGGCGGTATAGGCGGCGCGGGCCAGCGCCGGGCCGGTGCTGATCCGCGTCACCCCGGCGGCCGCCAGCTCGTCCACCGAGAAGGTGCGGCCGGGAATGCCCATCATCACGCTGACCGGCGCGGAGACTTCCTTGCAGACCGCGCGGATCGCCTCCAGGTCGGGCAGGCCCGGGGCGAACAGCACGTCGGCCCCGGCCTTCTCGAAGGCCTGCAGGCGGCGGATCGTGTCGTCCAGGTCGGGACGGCCGTGGAGAAAATTCTCCGCCCGCGCCGTCAGCACGAAGCCGCCGGCCACCTTGCCCGCCATCTCCGCCGCCGCGGAGACCCGTTCCACCGCGTGGTCGAAACCGTAGATCGGCGCGTCCGGCTTGCCGGTGGAATCCTCGATCGAGCCGCCGGCGAGGCCGGTGCCGGCGAAGGTATGGATGGTCTCCGCCACGCCCTCGGGGCTGTCGGCGAAGCCGTTCTCCAGGTCGGCGGAGACCGGCAGATCGGTGGCGCCGACGATGTCGCGGCAATGGGCGAGCACCCGGTCCGGCGCCACCCTGCCGTCGCCGAGCCCGTAGGCGAAGGCCATGCCGGCGCTGGAGGTGGCCAGGGCCTTGTATCCCAGGGAGGCGAGGATGCGGGCGGACCCGATATCCCAGGGATTGGGGATGACGAAGGCGTCGGGCTGGTGGTGAAGCTGTCGAAAGGCGTCGGCGGACGACATGGCGGATCCTCGCGCAGGACGGGAACGAGATGCAGAGTTAGGCACGTCGGTGGCGGGCGGCAGGCACCAAGGGCGTGCCGGCCCTATGGGACAAGCCGGTCGGGACCGCAGACGAGGTCCTCGATCTCGGCGAAGCCGGCCGCCCGCGCCGCGAAGGTGAAGCTGCCGGCGCCGGCGGAGACCGGCAGCGGGGTCGCCTCGACCAGCATCCGGCAATGGGCCAGCATCTGTTCCGGCGTCGCCCGCCCCTCCCGCAGGCCGAGGGCGAAGGCCATCCCGGCGCTGGAGGTGGCCAGGGCGGGAAAGCCCGTCGCCGCCAGGATCCGGGCGGTGCCCACATCCCAGGGATTGGGGATCACAAAGGCGCCGGGCCCTTCGTGAAGGGCCCGGAAGGTCGTCGCATCCTGGGTCAAGACCGCGCCCTCCGACGTCAACGGATGGGGCGGAGACTAGACCCAGAATGAGAACAAATCAAGAACTTTTAGAAATCCTAGGCGATCTGATCGCCCGTCGCGAGCACCCGGTTCTTCACCAGCGGGGCCGAGAAATCGCGGAAATCGGCCATGAAATCGGCGTTCTTGTGCTCGTCGAAGGCGGCCGCGTCCTTGTAGACCTCCCACAGGTGGAACGAGCCCGGCGCGTCGTGATCGGCGCTGACCGAAAAGCCGAGGCAGCCGGACTGGGTGAGGCTGTTCTTGGCGTGCTGCTTCAGGCGGTCGGCGAAGGCTTCGGCGTCCTTGGCATCGACGACCAGGTTCACGGCGACAACATACATGCGGGATCTCCTCCGGATTGGTGTTTGCTTGTTGAGGGTTGGTTGGCGAAGGCGGTGTCCGGGCCGGGGCCGGTCAGGTGGAGCGACCGGGGGGCCGGCGCCGGGGTGGGACGGGGGGCGGCGATCAGCTCGCGGGCCCGGGCCAGAACCCGCTTGCGATCGCGGCGCACGGCATAGACCTGCTTCTGCGCCTCGATCATGACGACCCCGGCGAAGGTGTTGAACCAGCGGTTGCCGATCCGCTCTATTGCCGGGGCGGATCGAATCAGCAGCCCGCTGACATAGGGCGGGGTGTAGACCGAGTTGACCGTCCGGGTCGGGGTGAAGCGGTTGTCGCGCAGCATCCGCGAGAGCTGGCCCACCGTGTAGGGCTGGCCGTGGCCGAACGGCGTGTGATCGAACCGGGCCCACAGGCCGCGGCGGTTCGGCACCACGACCAGGATCCGGCCGTTCGCCGCCAGCACCCGCCACAGCTCGCTCATCATCGCCGCGCGCTGCTCGGTGCCCTCCAGGGCGTGCACCACGATCAGGCGGTCGACCGAGGCGTCCTCCAGCGGCAGCTCGCCCTCGTCCACCAGGGCGGAAAGGTTCGGGCCTTCCGGCGGCCAGTTCAGCACGCCCTGCTGGGCCGGCATGAAGGACAGCACCCGCTCCGCCTCGCCGCGGAACGGCCGCAGATACGGGGTGGCGAAGCCGAGCCCGAGCAGCGACTGGCCGCGCAGATCGGGCCACAGCTCGCGCACCTGACGCCGGATCATCCGCCGCGCCAGATGGCCGAGCGGGGCGTCGTAGAAGTCGCGCAGATCGACGGCATCGCTGAACATGGCGGGAGCCTAGAGCATTTCCGCCGGGAATGCCGCGTCCCAATCGCTCACCCGGCGATCGACCCGGCCGGGCCAGGGGGGGCGGACCGAAAATTCAGCCGTCATCCTGACGCCAGTCAGGATCAAGCCGCGGACGACAGCGGCCCGTCCCGGCCCGGATCGGCCCCTGTCGGCCCCGGTCGGCCGCGCGACCACATGGAACCAAGACGGCGGGCGTTTACCGGGCGGGCGTTTACCGGGCGGGCGCTTACCGGCAGAAGGTGATCGACCCCTCGGCGCAGGTGCGGGTGCCGTCGATCCAGGTCGCGCCCGACAGGTCGGCCCGGTAGAAGTCGACGTCGCGGACCCTGGCCCCGGTCAGATCGGCGCCGCGCAGGTTGGCCGAGACCATGCGCGCATCGGCCAGGTCGGCCCCGGCGAAGGTGGCGTTCTCCAGGTCGGCCTGGCTGAAATCGGCGAACTTGAGCTGCGCCCCCTCGAAGCTCGCCCCCTTCAGGTCGGCGCCGAGGAACCGGGCGCGGCCGCCCTGGACGCCGTTGAAGGTCGAGCCGGCCAGCTTGGCGCGGTTGAAGCTGGAATCGTCGAGCCGACCGCCGCTCAGGTCGATCTTCTCCAGGGCCACCCGGTCGAAGCTGCAGCGCCGCCAGTCGACCCCCGGCCCGGGCGGGTCGGTGCAGGCCGCCGAGGCGGGCTGGGTGCCGGCAAGCAGCAGGAGCATCGCCGGTAGAAGCAGTCCAGGCAGACGCGGCATATCGGCCTCTGGTCGCGGGGCGTCGGGGCCGGCGTATCCGTTGGACCGCACCGGTTCCGGCGTCCGTCGGTTTCGGAACGGGAGAGCGCGACCGGCCCGGACCGGAGCGGTCCGACCCGCGCAGCGGCTCTCGTAGCGTCGGGACGGGAGACTATCACGCGGATCGCATCCGCAAAGGGGCATGCGCCATCGCGCCGCTGTCCGCCCCGGCCGTCCGGGGCAGGCGCGGGGGCGTCGCCCGTGTGTCGCTCAGCCCGTGATGTCGCTCAGATCGAAGTCGCGCGGGGGCGGAGGGCGTCGGCTGTGCCTTGAGCGATTGTCTTGGCACGGACTCCGCCGGCACGGGGCCGACATTCCCTTCCGCCGCCGGTCCGTTCCGTTGGGACGGTCGCTCAGCCCTGGGCACGCAGCCGATCCTCCCCTTGGCCCGGAGAGACCGGCGTCGCGGGGCGGAGAACCCCGCGGCGGCGCCTCCCGAAGGGGGCCGCACGCACCGCACGGAAGCGTCAACGGCGGCCGGCACCACCCCAGGAGAGATCCTGCCGACCCGGACCGGGCCCGTCCGCCGACCCCCGGCGATGGTCCGGCAAGGCCGGATCGACCGGGAGCGAAGCATCGGAGCCCCGCGCGATGAAAGAAGCGTGACACCGGTCTTCCGGTGTGGCAAGAAAAAATTGAATAGACCGGTCAATTCGTCCAATAAACAGTGACGAATTACTTATAAACATTTCGCTCAACTATTATCCACTAACTTATCCACATTGCATTTTTCGACAAATCCCTGAGAATCGCCGACGGATCAGGGAGTTAGGCCGGATGCCCTCCGCCGGGGCGCCGGTTGTGGAAAATCGTATGCTGTTTTAAAGAGAACGAGACTTTTGTGCGGTGCGACCCTACGCCGGGTTTGAGGCCGCCGGGCGATGGTCTATAAGACGTGTCGAATTTGTCAGGGGGGCGCGGTTCCGGACCGGGGAACGCGCCGCCATTCGGGCGAACCGGCACCGAACCCGTCAGGACGAGGGCGGCGGTGTCCGCCAGTATGAGGGAAGTATGAGCGCTCAAAACCGACCGCTGTCGCCGCACCTTCAGATCTACCGACTCCCGCTTACGGCCATCATGTCGATCTCGCACCGCGCGACCGGCGTGGCGCTGTCGGGCGGGGCGCTGCTGCTGGTGTGGTGGCTGCTCGCCGCCGCCGCCGGTCCGGAGGCCTTCGCGACCGCGCAGGGCTTCATGGGCTCCTGGTTCGGCATGCTGGTGCTGTTCGGCTTCACCTGCGCGCTGATGTACCACCTGTGCAACGGCATCCGGCACCTGTTCTGGGACGCCGGCTACGGCTTCACGCTGGACGCGGCCCATCAGTCGAACCTGATCACGCTGGGGGCGTCGGTGGTGCTGACCATCGTCGTCTGGATCATCGGCCTGGCCGCCTGAGGGAGAGTGACGCAAATGGCTCAGAATTCGATGCGCAGCACCCTCGGCCGGGTGCGCTATCTCGGGTCCGCGAAGGAGGGTGCGCACCACTGGTGGATGCAGCGCCTGACCGCGATCGCCCTGGTGCCGCTGACCCTGTGGTTCGCGGTGTCGGTCGCCGGCCTGGCCGGCATGGTGCACGGCGCGGCGCTCGCCTGGATCGGCTCGCCCTCGGTGGCAATCACCCTGGTGCTGCTGATCGGTGCGACGTTCTACCACGCCCAGCTGGGTCTCCAGGTCGTCATCGAGGACTACATCCACAACGAAGCTCTGAAGATCACCGCCCTGGTCCTGGTGAAGTTCGCCATGATCGTTCTCGCGGTGGCCTCGATCTTCGCCGTGTTGAAAATCGCCTTCGGAGGCTGAGACCATGGACTCCTATCCCATCATCGAACACGAGTATGACGTGGTCGTCGTCGGGGCCGGCGGAGCCGGTCTGCGCGCCACCCTCGGCATGTCCCTGGAAGGCCTGAAGACGGCCTGCATCACCAAGGTGTTCCCCACCCGGAGCCACACCGTGGCCGCCCAGGGCGGCATCGGCGCCGCGCTCGACAACATGGGCGAGGGGGACAACTGGAAGTTCCACATGTACGACACGGTCAAGGGCTCCGACTGGCTCGGTGACCAGGACGCGATCGAGTACATGTGCCGCAACGCCATCCCGGCGGTGATCGAGCTGGAGCATTTCGGCGTGCCGTTCTCGCGCACCGAGGAAGGCAAGATCTACCAGCGGCCGTTCGGCGGTCACACGCTGAACCACGGCAAGTCGATGGCGAAGCGCGCCTGCGCCGCCGCCGACCGCACCGGCCACGCCATCCTGCACACGCTGTATCAGCAGTCGCTGCGCAACAACGCCGAGTTCTTCATCGAGTATTTCGCCCTCGACCTCATCATGAACGAGGAAGGCGAGTGCGTCGGCGTCATGGCGCTGTGCCTGGAGGACGGCACCATCCACCGCTTCCGCGCCCATCAGACGGTGCTGGCGACGGGCGGCTACGGCCGGGCCTACTTCTCCTGCACCTCGGCCCATACCTGCACCGGCGACGGCAACGCCATGGTGCTGCGCGCCGGCCTGCCGCTGCAGGACATGGAGTTCGTGCAGTTCCACCCGACCGGCATCTACGGCGCCGGCTGCCTCATCACCGAGGGCGCGCGCGGCGAGGGCGGGTATCTCACCAACTCCGAGGGCGAGCGCTTCATGGAGCGCTACGCGCCGACCGCCAAGGACCTGGCCTCGCGCGACGTGGTCAGCCGGGCGATGACGATCGAGATCAACGAAGGCCGCGGCGTGGGTCCGAACAACGACCACATCATGCTGCACCTGGAGCACCTGGACCCGGACGTCCTGCACCAGCGCCTGCCGGGCATCTCGGAGACCGCCAAGGTCTTCGCCGGCTCCGACGTGACCAAGGAGCCGATCCCGGTGCTGCCGACCGTGCACTACAACATGGGCGGCATCCCGACGAACTATCACGGCGAGGTCATCGCCCCGACCGCCGACGACCCGAACCGGGTGGTTCCGGGCCTGATGGCGATCGGCGAGGCGGCCTGCGTGTCGGTGCACGGCGCCAACCGTCTGGGCACCAACTCGCTGCTCGACATCGTGGTGTTCGGCCGTGCCGCCGCGCACCGCGCCGCCGAGACGGTGAAGCCGGGCGAGGGCCACAAGCCGATCACCAAGGACGCGTCGGAGAAGGCGATCGCGCGCCTCGACCGCATCCGCAACGCCAAGGGCGACCTGCGCTCCGGCGAGGTGCGGCTCGACATGCAGCGGGCGATGCAGACCCATGCGGCGGTGTTCCGCACCACCGAGCTCATGGAGAACGGCCTGAAGAAGATCCACGACGTGGCCAAGTCGATGCCGAATGTCGGCGTCAACGACAAGTCGCTGATCTGGAACACCGATCTGGTCGAGACCCTGGAGCTCGACAACCTGATGGGTCAGGCGATCGTCACCCTGAACTCGGCGTCGCTGCGCCAGGAGAGCCGGGGTGCCCATGCCCATGAGGACCACCCGGACCGTGACGACGACAACTGGATGAAGCACACGGTCATGTGGCTGAACGACAAGAACGAGACCACGGTCTCGTATCGCGACGTCCACATGAACACGCTTTCGAACGAGGTCGAGGTGATCCCGCCGGTGGCGCGCGTCTACTGAGCCGCGCCCGCCGCACCGGATAGCCAGATAGCGAAGGAAAAACACCGATGGCCGAGTTCACTCTGCCCGCGAATTCCAAGGTCAAGATCGGCGATACCTACAAGGCGCCGGAGGGGGCCAAGCGGGTCAAGAAGTTCAAGATCTACCGCTACGACCCGGACAAGGGGTCGAACCCGCGTCTCGATACCTACGAGATCGACATGGACGATTGCGCGCCGATGGTTCTCGACGCGCTGATCAAGATCAAGAACGAGATCGACACCACCCTGACCTTCCGCCGGTCCTGCCGCGAGGGCATCTGCGGCTCGTGCTCGATGAACATCGACGGCACGAACACGCTGGCCTGCCTGAAGCCGATCGAGGATGTGAAGGGCGACGTCCACATCTACCCGCTGCCGCACATGCCGGTGATCAAGGACCTGGTCCCGGATCTCTCGGTGCCCTACGCGCAGCTCGCCTCGGTGGAGCCCTGGCTGCAGGCCGACACCCCGCCCTCGCCGACCGAGGAGCGCCGGCAGTCGCCGGAGGAGCGCGAGAAGCTCGACGGGTTGTGGGAATGCGTCCTGTGCTTCTGCTGCTCGACCTCGTGCCCGAGCTACTGGTGGAACGGCGACCGCTATCTCGGCCCGGCCGTGCTGCTGCAGGCCTATCGCTGGATCGCCGACAGCCGGGACGAGCGCACCGGCGACCGTCTGGACGCGCTGGAGGATCCGTTCCGCCTGTACCGCTGCCACACGATCATGAACTGCACCAAGACCTGCCCGAAGGGATTGAACCCGGCGAAGGCGATCGCCGAGATCAAGAAGCTCATGGTGCTGCGTCAGTAGTTGGGCTGGTCCCGGCGGGGCCATTCTTCCTGCGCTTGAAACAGCAAACCCGGTGCCCCCAAGGCGCCGGGTTTTTCTTTTTCCTTCCTACACTCCCCGGATTTATTCCGGGGCCCACAGATGAGCCAGCACGAACCTTCGGCGTGCGAGACAAGATCATGAGTGGGCCCCGGAATAAATCCGGGGAGTGGGAAGAGGAGAGGGAAGCGGGTTACCGCACCCGGTACTCCCGGATCACGTCGGCGTCCGGCTCCGGGCCCAGCCCCGGCATGTCGGGGACGGCGAAGAACCCGTCCACCGGGTCGAGCCAGCGCTGGTACAGCATCGCCTCGGGGCGGATGTAGAACCGTTCCACCAGCCCCGGATTGGCCAGCCCCGCCGCCAGGTGCAGGGTCGCCAGGAAGCCCGGTCCGAAATACGGGGAGTGCGGCATGACCTGCACCCCCGCCGCCTCGCAGATCGCAGCGGTCTTGCGGAACTCGGTGATGCCGCCGACCTTGGTCACGCTGGGCTGGGCGTAGTCCACCGCCCCCGCCTGCACCGCCTGGCCGAACATCATCGCCGTGCACCAGTTCTCGCCGGCGGCGATCGGCACGCCGGTCTCGCGCCGCAGATGGGCGAGGCTGGCGAAATCCTCCGGCGGGAAGACCGGCTCCTCCAGCCAGTGCAGGTCGAACTCGTCCAGCTCGACCGCCATGCGCCGGGCCTGGTCCGGGGTCCAGGGGCAGTTGGTGTCGACCATGATCGGGATGTCGTCGCCGGCCGCCTCGCGGGCCGCCCCGACCTCTTCGGCGGCGATCTCGTGCAGCTTGATGTAGCGGTAGCCCTCCTCCAGGGACTGGGTCACGTCCTTCACCACCGCCTCCCGGTCGCGCAGGATGAACAGGGAGGAATAGGCGGGCAGCTTCACTGTGGGCGCGCCGCCGAAGAGCTGGCACAGGGGCATGCCGGCGGCCCTGGCGGCGATGTCCCACAGCGCCAGGTCGAGGCCGGAGATCGCGAAGATCGTGATCCCGTGCCGGCCGAACAGGTGCATCTTCTGCTGCAGCCGGTGGTTCAGCCCGGCGATGTCGCGGGCGTCCTCGCCGATCACCGCCGGCGCGATCATGTGCTCGACCGCCGCGGTCACCGCGTCCAGGCAGTGATAGGCGAAGGCGTCGCCCCAGCCGACCAGCCCGGTATCGGTCGTCACTTTGATCAGGCAGGTATCGAGCACCGCCCATTTCCCGGTGGCGAACGCCTTGGTCTCGCCGCTGTGGCTGAAGGGGATGCGGAGCGGAATGGCCTCGACGGCGGCGATCTTCATGGACGTCCTCCCGGGGATTGGCGGCATTCTCGGCCGCGGTGTTCTTTGTCCACCATCTTAGGCTGCGCGGGCCGCGTCCTGTCGAGCCCGGATCGGGCGTCTCGGGGCATTGAGCGATTGGCCGGTTCGCGGTCGCGGTGCTAGGGTTCCGGCGCTCTTCCTATCGACACCGCTGTCCTAGACCCTATCTCAGCGTGCAGCACCGAACTGCCACAAGAACGCGAGGAAATCCGCCAATGCCTGCTCTCGACATCGTTCTCGTCCCGGCCCTGTCGGACAATTACGTCTACCTGCTGCACGATGCCGCCTCCGGGGCGACCGCCGTGGTCGATCCGGGCGAGGCCGCGCCGGTGGAGGCCGCGCTGGCCGAGCGCGGTTGGACGCTCACCCACATTCTCAACACCCACCACCACGCCGACCATATCGACGGCAACGAGACCCTGAAGGCCAAGTACGGCGCCACCCTGGTCGGTCCGAAGGCGGAAGCGGCCCGTATCCCGGACATGGACGTCACCGTGGCCGAGGGCGACACCTACGACTTCGCCGGCCACACCGCCCAGGTGTTCGACACGCCGGGCCACACCACCGGTCACATCTCGCTGTACTTCGCCGACAGCGACGCGCTGTTCCCGGGCGACACCCTGTTCTCGCTCGGCTGCGGCCGGATGTTCGAGGGCACGCCGGCCCAGTTCTGGGACTCGCTGGTCAAGCTGCGCAAGCTGCCGGACACGACGTACATCTACTGCGGCCACGAATACACCGCCTCGAACGCCAAGTTCGCCCTGTCGATCGACGGCGACAACGACGCGCTGAAGGCGCGGGCCAAGGAGATCGAGGAGCTGCGCGCCAAGGACGAGCCGACCATCCCGTCGCTGCTGGGCCAGGAGAAGGCGATCAACCCGTTCCTGCGGGCCGACGACCCGGCGATCGCCGCCGCGGTGGGCAAGCCGGGCGCCGACCCGGTGGAGGTCTTCGCCGCCGTGCGCAAGGGCAAGGATAATTTCTGACCGTTCCGCCGTCTAACGCCGAGACCCCCTGGCCGCATCGACCCGGGGCCCTTCCTGTGAGGAAACCCAGATGAAGCTCTACCAGTCCCCCGCCTCCCCCTATGTCCGCAAGGTCGTGGTGGTCGCCCACGAGACCGGCCTGATCGACCAGATCGAGCTGGAAGCGGTGACGACGGCGCCGGGCGCGCCGGATGCCAACGTCGCCAAGGCGAACCCGGTGAAGAAGATCCCGGCCCTGGTCACCGAAGACGGCCTGTCCCTGTTCGACTCTCCGGTGATCTGCGAGTACCTGGACAGCCAGCACGAGGGCCCGAAGGTGTTTCCGGAGCCGGGCAACGCCCGCTGGCACGCCCTGCGCGTCCAGGCGGCTGCCGACGGACTGCTGGATGCCGCGCTGCTGATCATCTACGAGGGCCGGATCCGTCCGGAGGAGCTGCACTTCCAGCCCTGGCTCGACGCCCAGATGGGCAAGATAGACGGTGCGCTCGCCGCGCTGAACACCTGGTCGGAGGATTTCGGCGACAAGGTGGACATCGGCACGATCACCACCGGCTGCGCGCTGGGCTATCTCGACTTCCGATTCCCGAAGAAGGACTGGCGCACCGCGAACCGGGCCCTGGCCACCTGGTACGAGCGGTTCTCGGCCCGCCCGTCCATGCAGGCCTCCAAGCCGCCGGCCGCCTGAGCCGATGGCGGATGCCGAGGTCAAGAATCTGATCGACCGGATGGGCCTGCAGGCCCATCCGGAAGGCGGCTGGTACCGGGAGACCTATCGCGACGTCCCGGAGGGCGGCGGGCGCGGGGCGGTGACGCAGATCTACTACCTGCTGTCGGCCGGCGAGCTGTCGGCCTGGCACCGGGTGACCGATGCGACGGAGATTTGGCACCATTATGCCGGCGCGCCGCTGGTGCTGACCCTGTCGCCGAACGGCCACGACGCCGAGGCCCATACGCTCGGCCCCGACGTGCTGGCCGGCCAGAAACCGCAGGTGGTGGTGCCGCCGGGCTGGTGGCAGACGGCGGAGAGCCTGGGCCGCTGGACCCTGTGCGGCTGCACGGTGGCCCCGGCCTTCGAGTTCTCCGGCTTCGAGATGGCCCCGCCGGACTGGCGCCCGGTGCCGCGGGCGCCGTCGGGACGGTAGCGTCGCCTCAGGAGCGGCGCCGCAGCATCCGGTGTGCGGCCAGCACCGCACCGCCGACGATCAGCACGCAGGCGATCGCCACCTCCGGCGTCGCCGGGGCCAGGCCGGCCGCCACCAGCACCAGCGTCGACAGCAGCGGCGCGGCGTAGGAGGAGGCGCCGAGCACCTGGATGTCGCCCTTCTTCACGCCGATGTCCCAGGTGAAGAACGCCCCGCCGACCGGCCCCAGGCCGAGCGCCAGGACCGCCAGCCATTCCACCGCCGTCTGCGGCCAGACCGTCGTCTCGAAGATCAGGTGGCAGGGCACCGCCAGGATCGCCGCGGCGGCGCAGAAGCCGCCGACCGCATCGGTCGGTACGTCCCCGAAACGACGCGAGGCGACCGAATAGGTCGACCAGGTCAGGGCGCAGATTCCGGCGGCCATGTAGCCGAGCGTGTAGCGCGGATCGATCTCCAGGCTCTGCCCCTTGGTGACCAGCAGGGCGGCCCCGGCGAGGCCGAGCAGGGCGCCGCCGACATGGAACCAGCGCAGCCGCTCGCCCGGCAGCAGGGCGGAGAACACCACGATCAGCAGCGGCCAGAGATAGGCGATCAGGCTGGCCTCCACCGCCGGCGCGTTGCGCAGGGCCAGGAAGTAGAAGAAGTGGTAGCCGAACAACCCGCCGACCCCGAGCAGCCAGACCGGGGCGGGCTGGCGCAGATGGGCGAGCGGCGACGTGCCCCGGGCGAGCGCGCCGACGATGCCGATCGCCGTCGCCACGCTGAAGGTCATCGCCAGCAGCTGGAACGGCGGGACTTGGCCGGACAAGGCGGTGAACAGGGCGAGCAACGCCCACATCAGCACGGCGGTGAAGCCGATCAGGGTTGCGCGGCCTCTGGTCATGACGGATCCGTTCTGGCGGGCGGGGGAAGGACGGGTCGGACACCGACCGGTTTACGCGGTCGGCGGAAACGGTGCCATAGTCTTGACGCGATCATCGGTCTTAATACCCGCACTGCCAATGCCGGATTGGGCGGACATGCCGAGGAGATCCCCATGCCTTATCCCATCCCTTACCCCACCCCGCCGACCGGTCCCGCGAGGAAGATCGGGGAACGGCCCGGCCGAGTTCTCGCGGTCGTCGGGGCCGCTCTGGCGATCCTGCTGATGCTGGCCGCCGTGGTGCTGCCGCTCTTCGGGGCGGGCTCGCTTGCCGTTCTGAAACTCGGCCTGTGGCTGCTGGCGGGCTACGCGGTCCTGGGGGCCGGGGTGGCGCTGACCCTCACCCTGCGCAGCGGCCGGCAGCGCCGCACGGTGGTGCCCCGGCCCTGAGCAGCCCCTGGCCAGCGCCTGGCCAGCCCCTGGGCAGACGGGACGAAAGCACCGATAGTATCGGGCAAGCTCCTCAACCCGATGGAAGTGCCCCGCCCATGGCCCATACGCGCCTTCGCAAGTTCAACACCCGCGACACCTACCCCGACCAGGCGCTCGACAACGACCTGTGCCAGGCGGTGGTCGCCAACGGCACGGTCTATCTGCGTGGGCAGGTCGGCACCGATTTCGACGGCACCCTGGTCGGCGGCGACGATCCCGCCGCCCAGACCGACCAGGCGATGCGCAACGTGGAGACCCTGCTGAAGGAGGCGGGCGCGCGGCTCGAGGACATCGTGAAGATCACGATCTTCATCACCCGCCGCCAGGATCGCGAGCCGGTCTACCGCACCGTCGGCAAATGGCTGAAGGGTGTCTATCCGGTCTCCACCGGCCTAATGGTCGCCGGCCTGGCCAAGGAGGAATGGCTGATGGAGATCGACGTCATCGCCGTGATCCCGGCCGACTGACCCCTACAGGGCACCCTGCTTCGGGACGACCTGTTTGAGGGCCACCTGTTTGAGGGCGGTCTCGATCCGGTCGATCTCGTCCAGGCTGTTGTAGCCGTGGAAGCTGAACCGCACCCGGTTGCGGCCGCCGAAGGCCAGCACGCCCTGGTCCGCCAGGGCGTGGGTGACCGTATCCGAGGCTTCCGACTCGAACGCCACGCTGGCGCCGTGCCGAGCGGGATCGCGCGGCGTGATGACGGCCAGGCCCAGCCTGTCGAAGACCTCCAGTGCGGCGGCCGTCAGGCGGTGCACATGGGCGTCGACGGTCTCGCTGTCGAACCGGCCGAGATAGTCGAGCGCGGAGGCCAGGATATAGACGGGCAGATGCGCCGGGTTGCCGCGGCAGAACAGCATGGCGTCGTCCCGCAGGCTCACCCCGTCTGCATAGTGCGGGCGTCCGGCGCCCGAGCGCACCGAGTACCAGCCGGCCGTCCCGGGCCGCCAGTCCGGCTGCCGCGCCCGGTTCCAGAAGCAGACCGCCACGCCGGTGCAGCCCAGCAGCCACTTGTAGCAGGACGAGAAGGCGAAATCGCAGAGCTCGACCCGGATCGGCATATAGCCGGCCGCCTGGGTGAAATCGGCGATGAGCAGGGCGCCGCTGCGGTCGGCGACGGCCCGCAGCGCGGCGAGCTCGCGCTTGGCGCCGTTGAGGTAGGAGACCCGGCTGACGGCGATCATCCGGGTATTGGCGTCGGCGGCGGCTGCGATCTCCTCGGCGCTGTCGGCGAACCGGACCTCGAACCCCACCCGCTCGGCCCGCACCAGGGCGGGCAGGACGACCGACGGATACTCGTTGCGTTCGAAGATCACGTTGTCGCCCGGCCCCAGGGCCAGGGATTCGGTGACGACCGACACGCCCTCGGCGACGCTGCCGGCAAAACCGATGGCGGCGGTTTCGGTCTGCCAGGCGCGGGCCACCGTCGCGCGCACGGTGTCGACGGTGGCGTCGAGCGCCAGGCGGCCGGCATACCCCCGGCTCTTGTCGCGCGCATGGGCCTCGTAGGCCTCGCGGTGCCGCCGCAGGAACGGCGTCTCGCCGCCGGCGCAGACATGGACGGTGCCGGGCTCGATCTGAAAGTCGGAAGGGTCGAACAGGGGGGCCATGGGCGGGTCTGACGGGTTGGTGGATCGGCGAAAGGGCGGGGAAGGGCCGCAACAAGCAGCCCTTGCGTCGCGCGCGCAGCGTGGCGTTCACTTTAGGCCACAAGCAAGAAAGGGAGGAAGCCATGACCGCCGTCACGCCGAAGGCCGCCAACCACACCGGGCTCGGGCCGCTGGCCTCGCGCTATGTCGATGTGGAGGGCATGGCCTGGGAGCCGACCGCCTATCCCGGGGTGGAGTGGAAGATCCTGCTGAAGGACGAGGAGAGCGGGCTGCTGACCGCCCTGTTCAAATGGGCGCCGGGCTCGGAGCTGCCGCTACACGAGCATACCCGGATCGAGCAGACCTTCGTGCTGGAGGGCTCCATCGAGGACGAGGAGGGCGAGGTGACCGCCGGCAACTTCGTCTGGCGCCCGGCGGGGTCCAAGCATGTGGCGAAATCGCGGAACGGCGCGCTGCTGCTGGGAACGTTTCTGAAACCCAACAAGTTTCTCTGAGCCGTTCCACTCCCTCTCGCACTCCCCCGATTTATTCCGGGGCAAGCGCATCGGTTTGCGGGCGCGCTCGACGGTTCTCACCGGTCCCACGGCTCGCCCCGGAATTAATCCGGGGAGTGCAGGATGGGGGAGTTGGGAGAGTTCGGGCGCTACACGCGCCGTCGCGATCCGGGGGGCGCCCTTCGACACGCCCCTGCGGGGCTGCTCAGGGTGAGGTCGGGGGGAGTGGTCTGAGGTCGGGCGATGGCCGCTGGTTTGTTAGGTCCTGCGATCTCCAGCCCTTCGACACGCCCCTGCGGGGCTGCTCAAGGCGAGGTCGGGGGGACGTGGTCTGAGGGCGGGCGTTGGTCGCTGGTTTGTTAGGTCCTGCGATCTCCAGCCCTTCGACATGCCCCTGCGGGCTGCTTAGGGTGGTGAGGTCGGGAATGAATGAGGGGTCTTTTCAGAGTCCGGCGATCGGCCACGGCCAGACCTTGGGCACCCAGCCTCCCACCAATCCCCACCCTCCGACCTCACCCTGAGCAGCCCCAACGGGGCGTGTCGAAGGGCCGGCCGGACCGCAGAGCGCGGGGCCCGGTTCTCCTACCGTCCCACGTCGTCCGATTTGCGGCCGAAATCGTTCGGGCGCCACAGATCCGCCGGGAGGTCGAGGCCGAAGACCGGGTCGAGCAGCGCCACCTTCACCTCGACCCCCTGGGCGTCGGTGATGATCCACTGCTTCAGCGACAGCGGCTTGTCCTGGAAGGTCAGGATCACGTTGCCCTGGTCCGGATCGTCGCGCTGGCGCAGCTGCAGTCGGATCACGTTGGAGCCCGTCTCGATCTCCTCCACCACGAGCTCGTCCATGAGGTCGACCTCGTCGGAGACCAGCACCGACAGCGGCGAGGTGATCAGCGGGATCTGGGTGGTCTGCTCCAGGTCGTTGTCCTGATAGGTCAGCCAGATGCCGTCGGCGGTGATCAGCACCGGCGAGGGCGGGGCGTACTCGAACCGCATGCGGCCGGGCCGCTCCATCCACACCACGCCGCGGGCCACCAGGCCGGTGGAGCTCGCCTGCAGGAAGGTGGAGCGCATGGTGGTGAGCTGGTTGAAGTATTCCTCGATCCGCTGGACCTCGGCCCGCTGCTCGGCGGAGAGGCCCTGGGCGGCGGCGGGCGCGGAGGCGCCGGCACCGGCCCCCGCGACGGCGACGGTGAACAGGAGGGCGGCGAGGAAGGAACGGGCTCGGATCATACCCGCTGACTTGGCGTGTCCCGGGGCGAATGGCAAGCGGCAAATCGGAGACGGCCGCGCCACGATTGCGCCACGGCCGTCTGCCGTCGAGGCCGCGTCGATACCAGGTCAGTCGGTGCCAGATCGGGCGGCGCCAGATCAGTCGGCGGAGTGGTCGCCGACCAGCACCTCGCGCTTGCCCACATGGTTGGCCTGGCTGACCACGCCTTCGGATTCCATGCGCTCGATCAGGGTGGCCGCCCGGTTGTAGCCGATCTTCAGGTGGCGCTGGATGAAGCTGGTCGAGGCCTTGCCCTCGCGCGCGACGATCGCCACCGCCTGGTCGTACAGGTCGTCGCCCGAGCCGCCGCCGCTTTCGCCGGCACCGGAGAAGCCGAGCGGATCCGGCGACCCCTCGTCGTCCTCGGTGATGGTCTCGTCGTATTCCGGCTCGCCCTGGGTCTTCAGGTGGCGGACCACGTCCTCGACCTCCTCGTCGGAGCAGAACGGGCCGTGCACGCGGGTGATCCGCCCGCCGCCGGCCATGTAGAGCATGTCGCCCATGCCGAGAAGCTGTTCGGCCCCCTGCTCGCCCAGAATCGTGCGGCTGTCGATCTTGGAGGTGACCTGGAACGAGATCCGGGTCGGGAAGTTCGCCTTGATGGTGCCGGTGATGACGTCGACCGACGGGCGCTGGGTCGCCATGATGACGTGGATGCCGGCGGCGCGGGCCATCTGGGCCAGGCGCTGGACCGCGCCCTCGATGTCCTTGCCGGCGACCAGCATGAGGTCGGCCACCTCGTCGATCACCACGACGATGTAGGGCAGCGGCACCAGGTCGAGCGGCTCCTCCTCGAAGACCGGCTTGCCGCTGTCGGCGTCGAAGCCGGTCTGCACCCGGCGCTTCAGCACCTCGCCCTTCTTCACCGCCTCGGCGATGCGGGCGTTGTACCCGTCGATGTTGCGCACGCCGAGCTTGGACATCGCCCGGTAGCGGCTCTCCATCTCGCGCACGGTCCATTTCAGCGCGACCACCGCCTTCTTCGGGTCGGTGACGACCGGCGACAGCAGGTGCGGGATGCCGTCATAGACCGACAGCTCCAGCATCTTCGGGTCGATCATGATGAAGCGGCAGCGTTCCGGAGGCAGCCGGTACAGCAGCGACAGGATCATCGTGTTGACCGCCACCGACTTGCCCGAGCCGGTGGTGCCGGCGATCAGCAGGTGGGGCATGCGGGCGAGGTCGACGGCGATCGGCGTGCCGCCGATATCCTTGCCGAGCGCGATCGCCAGCTTGTGCGAGGAGCTGTTGATCGACTCGGACTCCAGCACCTCGCGGAAATACACGGTCTCGCGCCGGGCGTTCGGCAGCTCGATGCCGATGACGTTGCGGCCGGGAACCACGGCGACGCGGACCGAGACCGCGCTCATGGAGCGGGCGATGTCGTCGGACAGGCCGATCACCCGCGAGGACTTGGTGCCGGGGGCCGGCTCCAGCTCGTACAGGGTGACGACGGGACCGTAGCGCACCTTGCCGATGGTGCCCTTCACACCGAAATCGGCCAGCACGCTTTCCAGCATGCGGGCGTTCTGCTCCAGCGAATCCTCGTCCGGACCGCTGGCGGCGGCCGGCGGGTCGGTCAGCAGGTCGAGTTCCGGATAGATGTAGCTGCCGTCGCTCGGACCGAGGTCGAACTGGCGCTGCTTGGCGGCGCGCGGCTTCGGGGTTTTGACGGGCTTCTCGACCCGGCGGACCGAGGGTTCCGGGTCGCGGTCGGCGGCAGCCTTGGCGGCGCGGACCACCTGGCGCGGGGCCTCCGGCGTGCGGCGCTCCTCCTTCCAGGGGACCTCGTCCTCGTCGTCGTCGCCGTCATCGTCGCCGTTCAGGCGCGGTTCCTTGCGGCGCATGCCGGCGCTGAAACCGGATCCCAGGCGCACGCCCAGCCGGACCCCGGCCTCGGCGCCGCGGGCGCCCATGCGGGCGCCGCTGGCCGCCCCGGTCGCGGCGTGGCGGAACAGGCCGATCACGCCGCGTATGGCGTCGAGCAGCCCGATCCCGGCGGACCAGAGGCCGGCGGCCACCGCCATCAGGCCGGAGAGAACCGCGATCGGCAACAGGCCGCCGATCGGGGCGAGCTGGGCGGCGAAGGCGCCGGCGGGCGTCAGCATGATCGGACCGAGGAAGCCGCCGAGCCCGGCGCGCAGTGGCCAGGAGGCGGGCGGGGTGATCAGGGCCAGGGCGGCGGTCGCGAGCACCATGGACAGCGGCAGCAGGGCGATGCGCAGCGGCCAGCGGCCGACCCGCTCGTGCCGCAGGATCCGCCAGCCCCATACCGCCGGGATCAGCACCAGCAGGGCGCTGGCCGCGCCGAGCGACTGCAGCAGCAGGTCGGCGATCACCGCGCCGATCAGGCCGAAGGGGTGGGAGATCGGGCCGGTCCCGGTCGCGTTGAGCGACGGGTCGGCGGGATCGTAGGCGCCGATGGTCGCCGCCAGCAGACCGGCGGCGGCGATCAGCGCCAGGCCGCCCGCCTCCTCGCCGCGTCGCTGCAGGTACCGGGTCGCCTCGACCGGCAGAAGGGTTCTGTTCTCGTTGCTGCCGGACGCCCGTGCCATGCGCCTCAGCCCTCCCAGATCTCGGAGACGCGCAGGGCCGCCGGAGGGCCAGCTCCGTGCAGCTCACGCGTATCGGGTTTGTTCCAAACGCCGATCAACTCTATACGACAGGGAGTTAGCGGGCAACCTTCACAGAAAAGATAAGAAAAAATCGAATCCCCTCAAACAGAAAGCGGGCCCGATGACCAGCATCGAGCCCGAGTCGAGGGAGAGTGCGGCATCGGAAGGACCCTGCCGCGGGGGAGCGGGACCGCCGGAGCGGTCCCGCCATCGGATGGGTCGATCGGTCCAGATCAGAAGGTCTGGGAACCGCGACCGAATTCCGGATAGGCCTCCATGCCGTTCTCGGCACGGTCCAGACCCAGGGACTCGTCCTCTTCGCTCGGCCGCAGACCGAAGATCAGCTTGAGGATGAACCACAGGATGGCGGAGGTGATGATCATGAAGACCGCCACGCCGACGATGCCGGTCAGCTGACCGCCGATCGTCGCATCGCCGTTGGAGAACACGACCGCGATCGTGCCCCAGATGCCGGCGACCAGGTGGACCGAGATCGCACCGACCACGTCGTCGATCTTCAGCTTGTCGAGCAGCGGGACCGCGAACACGACCAGCACGCCGCCGATACCGCCGACGATGATCGACATGAACGGCGACGGGGCCAGCGGCTCCGCCGTGATCGCCACCAGACCGCCCAGGGCGCCGTTCAGCAGCATGGTCAGGTCGACCTTCTTGTACATGATGCCCGTCAGGATCAGGGCGACCACCACGCCGGCCGCAGCGGCCAGGTTGGTGTTCATGTAGATGGTCGCGATGGCGACCACGTCCGCCGCGGAACCCATGGCGAGCTGCGAGCCGCCGTTGAAGCCGAACCAGCCCATCCACAGGATGAACGTGCCCAGCGCGGCGAGCGGCAGGTTGCTGCCCGGCATCGGGTTGATCGAGCCGTCGGGGCCGTACTTGCCCTTGCGGGCGCCGAGGATGATGGCGCCGGTCAGCGCCGCCCAGCCGCCCACGGAGTGGACGATGGTCGAGCCGGCGAAGTCGAGGAAGCCGGCCTCGGACAGCCAGCCGCCGCCCCAGCTCCAGGAGCCCTGGATCGGGTACAGGATGCCGGTCAGCACGACGGTGAAGATCAGGAACGGCAGCAGCTTGATGCGCTCGGCCATGGTGCCGGACACGATCGAGGCGGCCGTGGCGACGAACACCATCTGGAAGAACCAGTCGGAGGCCGCGCCGTAGCCGGCGGCATCGTCACCGGTGAACGCACCCTCGGCGTCGAACGGATCGGCGGCCGACCACGGGCCCGGCGTTCCGAAGAAGCCGGAGACGTCGGCATACATCAGGTTGTAGCCGATCACCCAGTACATCAGGCCGGCGATCGAGTAGAGCGCCACGTTCTTGGTGAGCTGCATGGTCGTGTTCTTGGTACGGACCAGCCCGGCCTCGAGCATCGCGAAGCCGGCGGCCATCCACATGACCAGCGCGCCGTGGAAGGCGAAGGAGAAAGTGTTGAAGATGAACGCGGTCTCGATCGAGACGTCGGCCGAGGCGCTCTTGGTGAAGCCAACCGTCGCGACGGACGCCGCGAGAGCCAGCAGGCTGAAGGACATGAACTTCTTCATCGATTGTGCTCCCCGCCGCTACTCAGAGCGCGTCCGCGTCGGTTTCGCCCGTGCGGATACGCACCGCCTGGGCCACGTCCAGCACGAAGATCTTGCCGTCGCCGATCCGGCCGGTATTCGCCGACTTCTGGATCTGCTCCGTCACCTGGCCGACCATGTCGTCGGCGACGACGACCTCGACCTTGACCTTCGGCAGGAAATTCACGGAATACTCCGCGCCTCGATAGATTTCAGTTTGGCCCTTCTGACGGCCGAAACCCTTCACTTCGCTGACCGTGAGACCCTGGATTCCCAGGCCCGTCAGCGACTCGCGCACTTCGTCGAGCTTGAAGGGCTTGATGATGGCCATGACGAGTTTCATATCGCCTAACCTCGCACCTTATGTTCCCCAAAACTCCGATCGGCGCCCGCGCGGTCCGGATAACCCCCAGGTACTGCCCGCGCGCCGAGCGGAGCGGCCGCGTCATGCAGGCCAGTGGTTCCTTCATCAAGAAGCGTGCCGAAAGCCGCATCCATTGAATCATTGATTGATTCCGGGATGTTAAGCGCTGGCTATGGTGCAGGCGGAGTCCAGGGGCGGGTGAAATTGGGCAGAAATTAGACGAAAAATCTCGAATGCCTAAAAAATGTGCAGATCAAATGCAGGCCGCGCGACCATCTGCCCCTTGTCCTGACCGGCCGGCGCGCCATTCTGAGAACGGATGTTCAGGAGACCGACCATGGCATCGACTTCGCGCAAGACCCCGACGTCACGGAAGACCACGTCACCGAAGACGACAGGGACGCGGACCGGGCAGGCCCTGCGCCCAGGCGCGGCGGATGTCGTCATCGTCGGGGCCGGCCTGTCCGGCCTGGCCCTGGCGCTGGCGCTGGCCGAGGCGGGGCTGTCCTGCGTCATCGTCGACCGGGTCGACCCGCGCGCCGCGGTGGCCAACCGCAACGACATCCGCACAACTGCGATCTCGCTGTCGTCGCGCCGCCTGTTCACCGTGCTCGGCGCCTGGCAGGCGGTGGCCGACGGTGCCAGCCCGATCAACGACATCCGGGTTTCCGACGCCGGGTCGCGTCGCTTTCTTCACTACGACCACACCGAGGTCGGCGAAGAGCCCATGGGACATATCGTCGACAACGGGGCGCTGAAGACTTCGCTGCTGGCGCGGCTGGCCGAGCACGGCGACCGGGTGACCATCGCCGAACCCGGTGCCGCCGACGCCCTGTCGGTGACCGCCGGGCGCGCGACCCTGAGCCTCGAGGACGGCCGGGAGCTGTCGGCCCCGTTGGTGATCGCCGCCGACGGGCGCGGCTCGCGGGTGCGGGCGCTGGCCGGGATCCGCACCACGACGGTCGACTATCACCAGAGCGCGGTGGTCGACACGATCGAGCATGCCGAAGATCACCGGAACCTGGCCCATGAGCGGTTCCTGCCCGGCGGCCCGCTGGCGCTGCTGCCGCTGCCCGGCCAGCACCGCTCGGCCCTGGTCTGGTCGGAGCGGACCGCCGTGGCCGAGCGGATCGCTCAACTCGACGACGCGGCCTTCGGCGCCGCGCTGGCGGAGCGCTTCGGCGATTCCCTGGGCGCCCTGAGGCCGGTCGGTCCGCGCGCGGTCTATCCGCTGGCCCTGACCATGGCCGAGACCGGCATCGCCGACCGGGTGGCGCTGGTGGGCGACGCCTTCCACGGCATGCATCCGATCGCCGGCCAGGGCTTCAACGTCGGCGTGCGCGACATCGCCGTGCTGGCGGAGGTGCTGGCCGACGCGACCCGCCTGGGCCTGGATTTCGGCAGCGTGCCGGTGCTGCGGGATTACCAGCGCCGGCGTCGGTTCGACATCATGACGATGGTGGCCTCCACGGACGGCCTGACCCGGCTGTTCTCCAACGACATCGCCCCGGTGCGCACGGTCCGCCGGCTCGGCCTGTCGGCGGTGCAGCGGGTGCCGGCGTTCAAGCGCGCCGCGATCCGCCACGCCATGGGCACCCTCGGCACGCTGCCCCGGCTGCTGCGCGGCGAACCGGTTTAGATCCAGCCGCGGAAAATATCGTTCCAGTCTCCCCGGCCCTGCGCCGGGGCCCAGATTGGAAGCGCGATGGAGCTCATGAGAGGAACTTGAGGCGTTCCATCGCGAGGGTGGCTGGGTCCCGGGGTGCGCCCGGGAAGACGGAAAAGGCAGAGGTGGGATCACCCGCGCGACAGGCCGGCCTTCGCCATGGCCTCTTCGTAGGCGGCCATCATCGTCGCGCCGTCTTCCACCAGCGTGCGCAGGTAGCGCCAGGTGAACAGGCCGGTGTCGTGGCCGTCGCTGAAGAGGATGCGCACCGCGTAGTTGCCGACCGGTTCCACGCCCTTGATGGTGACGGCACGCTTGCCGGCCACCAGGGTCTTGCCTGCGGCGCTGTGGCCCTGGACTTCGGCGGAGGGGCTCTCCACCCGCATCAGCTCGGCCGCGATGGTCCCGGAGACGCCGCTCTCGAAGGTCACCGCCAGGGCGCTCCGGTCCTTGGTCACCCGCAGCTCGGTCGGCCAGTCGCCGGTGGTCGCGTCGGCCGGTTCGGTGCTCACGCCGGCGATCCCGCGTCCCCGTCGAGACGCCGGGCCTCCTCCACCAGCATGATCGGCACGCCGCCGCGGATCGGGAAGGCGAGACCGGCCTTCTCGCTGATCAGCTCCTGGGCCGCGCGGTCATAGGTGAGGGCCTGCTTGGTGACCGGACAGACCAGGATCTCCAGCAGCTTCGGGTCGATACCGGTGACCCCGGCTCCGGCCGCGCCCGTCTGGCCGGTTTCAGTGTCGGGCATGGTCGCCTCCATTCGTCCCGGCGACCGCCATGTCCAGCAGGGCCAGCATCATGCTGGCCCGGGCCTTCAGGGAGTCGCATTCCAGAAGGGCCTGTTTCTCGCTGCTCTCGAACGGGCAGACCATGGCCAGGGTGGTGACCAGCCGGTGGTCCGGGGTCTGCTCGATGACGTCCCAGTCGGCGGTGATGCCCTGGGCGTCGAAATACTGCTTCAGCCGGGTCACCAGCAGGCCGCGGTCGAGATCGGCCTCGCTGTCGCCGTCCAGGTCGCCGCCATAGGGGCCCCAGTCGGCGATCACCCGGCGGTAGCCGCGCATCGAGGCGATCTCCTCGTCGACCACGAAGCGGCACACCCCGGTCAGGGTGATCAGAAACCGCCCGTCATCGGTCTCGGCGAACTGGGTGATCCGGCCGGCGCAGCCGATCCGGTACAGGCAGCGCGCGCCGGCCTCCGGCCCGGCCTCGACCGGCTTGGGCTGGATCATGCCGATCAGCCGGTCGGTGGCGAGCGCGTCGCGGGTCATGTTGAGATAGCGCGGCTCGAAGATGTTCAGCGGCAGCTTTCCCCGGGGCAGCAGCAGCACGCCCGGCAGGGGGAACACCGGCAGGGTTGCCGGCAGTTCGTCGAAGCTCGGATCGAATGGGCTCGGACTCATCGCTGCGCCGCCTTCCCTTTCCGCGCGATCAGGAGAACAACAGCGAGGACAGACGGCGCCGGGCGTCGGCCGTGACCGGGTCCGTCGGGCCCATCGCCTCGAAGTATTTGAGAAGCTGTTTGCGCGCCGCTTCGTCCTCCCACTTCCGGTCGATGCGGATGCTCTCCAGAAGCTGCTCGACCGCTCCCTCGCGGTCGCCGGTGGCATAGAGCGCGGCGGCCAGGTCGATGCGCGAGCGGTGGTCCTTCGCGTCGGCCTCGACCTTGGCGCGCAGGCTGTCGAGTTCGGCGCTCGCCTTCGCGCCTTCCTTGGCCAGCTCGATCTGGGCGATCACCGCCTGAACGGCCTTGTCGGCCTTCACGTCGTCGGGGATCTGCGCCAGCACCTGCTCGGCATGGTCGGCCCGGCCGTCGGCCAGCAGGCATTTCAGCAGACCGGCGAGCGCGGCGGGATTGGTCTCCTCGTGCTGCAGGATCTGCTGATAGAGCGCGCCCGCCTGCTGGTGGTCGCCGGCCTCCATGAGCTGGTCGGCCTGCTCCAGCGCCTGCTCGATCGGCGACTGGCCGACCGCACCGCCGACCCGCTCGATGAGCGCGCTGATCTCGCTCTCCGGAACCGCGCCCTGGAAGCCGTCGACCGGCTGCCCGTCCTTGAAGACATAAACCGTCGGGATCGACTGGATGCGGAGCTGACCGGCGATCTCCGGGCTCTCGTCGACATTGATCTTGACCAACTTCACCGAGCCGCCGGCCTTGCGCACCGCGCTTTCCAGCGCCGGGGTGAGCTGCTTGCACGGGCCGCACCAGGGCGCCCAGAAATCGACCAGCACGGGCATCTGCATGGAGGCGTCGACGACCTCGGCCATGAAGGTTGCCGTCGTCGCGTCGACGATGGCGGCGTCGCCGGTCTGTCCGCCGGTTTGCGCCGCGCCCAGGATCGGTTCCATCTTCTGCGTTCCTCTGTTCTGGGAGTGACTATCTAAAGTGCGACGGTGTCGCGACAAGGGTGAAGCGTGGCGATTTTCGGTGCCGCGCCCTCAAGTTGGGGCTGCGGGCGGTCAATCGCCAGAGGCGGCGGAGAGGTCGAGGACCTGCGGGCTGTGTCCGCAGGCCTCGATGAAGCGGGTCAGGGCGTCCGGGGTCACCGCGATCGTCATCTCATTCGACAGCGGATGGTAGTTCAGCGGCGAGATCCCCATCATCTCCTGGTCCAGGATGACGGTGACCGAGACCTCGGTGTCGTTGATCAGCGTGAATGGCGAGACCGCGCCCGGGATCACGCCCAGGGTGTTCATCAGCCGGTCCGGGCTGCCGAAGGACAGGCGGGCGCCGCCGAGCATCGCCCCCAGGGCCTTCAGGTCGATCCGCCGGTCCTCCAGGCAGACCACGAGCCACATCGCGCCCTTGCGGTCGCGCAGGAACAGGTTCTTGCAGTGCCCGCCGGGCAGGTCGCCGCGCAGCGCCTTGCTGTCCTCCACCGTGAACAGCGGCGGATGGGTGTGCAGATCGTAGGCGATCCCCAGCGCATCGAGCCGCGCCAGCAGCGTCTCGGGTGAGGTGGGCAGCGGCGAGGCGGGAAGGGGCGAGGTGGGCGTCTCGCTGTCGGCCATGTCGGAAGCTCCGGTATGCGCGGTGTCAGTGGCTTGTTGCGGCGTGTGAGGGGCTTGTCTAGCCCATTTTGCCCTGCGGGGGCAGCACCGGAGGGTTTTCGCGCCGCTGCGCGCCCGGTGGCAAGTCTTGATCTGTCCGTCCCGGCCGCGCTTCGTGCTATCCTGGCGCCGGCCTGTCCCCGACTTCCCGCACCGATGGAGTCTCCCATGCGTCGTGTCGTCTTCGCTCTTCTCGTCGCGCTTCTCGCTCTCGCACCGCTGTCCGGCCCCGCCCGCGCCGAGGGCCCGGTGGTCCTGACCGTCACCGGCGCCATCGACAACACCAACCGCGGCCCCTTCGACCCGTTCGCCGACGTGCTGTTCGGCGCGCTGCAGGAGAGCTTCGAAAAGGCCTATGCGCTGTCCTTGGACGACCTGGCCGCCCTGCCGCAGCAGACGGTGGAGGTCGGCTATCCGAACTGGCCCGGTCCAGTGACCGTGAGCGGCCCGAGCCTTGCCTCGGTGCTCGATCTGGTCGGCGCGACGGGGAGCGACGTGCTGGTGCAGGCGGTCGACGGCTACGCCCCGGCGTTCAAGATCGACGAGGTCCGCGCCGGGACCTTCGTGCTGGCGACCTCCCGGGACGGCACGCCGCTGGCGCTCGGCGGGCGCGGCCCCGTGTGGCTGGTGTTCCCGGCCGGCAGCTACGCAGGCCAGACGGCGGAGGATGACTCCGGCCTCGCCTGGGCCGTCTTTCACCTGAAAATCACCTTCGGTGAGTGAGGAAGCACCGGGCAACGCATGGTAGCGGTTTGAAAAAGCACGGTTTTCCGCCATTTTTCGGGGGCGAAAAAAATCCCTCGAAAAAGGCGTTAATCGCTCTTGCAATCGTGTGATCCGCCGGTATTATCCGCGGCCTCGACGGAGCGCGGGCGTAGCTCAGGGGTAGAGCACAACCTTGCCAAGGTTGGGGTCGTGAGTTCGAATCTCATCGCCCGCTCCAATTTTCCTGCACATCGACGGTGTATCAGTCCCCCACCGGGGGACCCGCGGATACTTGGTGGTTGTGACGGGGCTTTCGCCGGTGAGCCGGCGTGCCTGATCAGAGCCGCAGCCTGAGCAGCAGAGCCTGGGCAACGTTGGCGATCGCGTTCGCTGCGGAGGGTCCCATCTGCTCGGCGATCTCGTCGGCCAGGTCCATAAGCAGGCCGGCTTGGCGGCTCAGGACCTCCTGGCTGGCATCCGCGAGGCTCAGCACCGCATCCTCGGCCGCGAGATAGCGGTCGACGGCCGGATGCGGCTGCCAGGTCTCCGCTCCGGGCGGCAGGGCCATCCAGGCGTCGTGCGCCAGATCGAACTCAATGAACGCCGCCTCCACCTCCGGATCGACCACCGTTGATGCCGGACCCTGGGCAAGGGCGCCCATGGGCACGCTCAAGCCGGCCGAGCCGGCGAGCGAGGCCAGGGCATCGGCCACCAGACGACGGGCCTCCTCCGCATCCTCCCGCATCTCCTGCTCCGGATCCGACGCCGGATAGGTGTCCGTCGTCTCGAACGGCGCGTCGGCCATGACCGGCTCGCGGCGATCCAGGGCGAAGCGGTCCGGGCGGCGATGGCGCCGGTTCAGAAGCTCCAGCGCATGGGCGAGCTGGATCGAGGGGACGGTCAGTCCCACGGGCAGGCCGTGGCTGCGCATGACGTCGGCCCGCCCGGTTCCGGCATAGGCAGCTGCGGCGCCGATCGGGGTGCCGACAGCCGTGCCTGTCGCACTGCGGGACGGCGTATCGCGGGGGGCAATACAGGGATCCGTCCCGGGCGCGCCGCGCAGGGACGCCAGGGTGCGGGCGACGTCCACGACCGTGTCGAGATCCTGCGGCCCCGAGGCGCCGGATCCGGCACCGCCGCCAACTCTGTCATCCGATGGGGGCATCTGTCCGATCCGTCACCTGTTCTGCCATGCGGGAGTATCGAGACGGAAGACTAGCGATATAATTGCAATCTGACTATCGAAAATCGATCAGCTTTCGATCTATGTCGATTTGTCGCCGAATCAAACCGATCATCGATCTATCATATTTTAAATTTCAGCCGCTGGATGTAGTCTCTTGCCATGGACGACTACCTGACAGGCGAGGCATTGCGGGCCGCTCTGGCGCGTCTCAACTGGACCCGCGAGCGGCTGGCGCTCGCCGCCGGGCTGGGCGAGGCGACGGTCTATCGGATGCTCGCCCAGAACGGCGCGATCCAGGCCCGGCGCAGCTCGATCGACAAGGTCGCCTCAGCCCTGGCGGCCGAGGGCGCGCTGGATCGGCCGAAGACGCCGGGCGAGCTCGATCCGCTGATCACGGTGGCACTGCCGGCCGACCTGATCCGGCGCATGACCGGGCGGTTCACCAGCCTGACGCGGCTGTGGGCCAAGTCGATGGAAACCCAGGATCTGGAAGACCTCGTACGCCGCCTCGGCGGGGCGACGGACCGGATGTCGAGCGTCAATGTCGGCGATGACGGCGGCCTGCGGATCGGCCTGCTCGGGCACGGTCTGCGGTGGGCGTCCAACAACATGGTCGGACGCCCTCTGATGGAGCTCGCCGATCAGGACGTGGCGGTGTCCGCGTCGGAGCGCTACTGGCGGTCAATCATCGCCAATGAGCCGAACCTGGCGTATTGCCGCCGCGGCGACCTTGAATTCACCGTGCTCAGCGTACCAGTTCGGCATGAGGAACGGCAGGCTGTCGTGTCCTGGTCGGAACTAGGACGTCCGGACCTTTGGAAATGAAGTCCAGGGCATCCTTCATGATCTGCACCGGGGCCGCGTAGCCGAACCACAGCGGGGTCGGCGGCGAGGTGTAGTGCCAGGTCGCCCCCGGCTCCAGGAACAGCGGCCGGTACCGCTCCGCGATACCCTTCTTCATGATGATCTCCGGCACCATGAAGAAGACGTGCTTGGCATCCCAGACATCGACCGCGAAGCTGCGGCCGATCATCGGCAGGAACGGCACCAGCAGCCGCGACAGCTCGGTGCCCCGCAGGTCCGGGCGGACCCAGATGCCGCCGGAAAAGGCCGAGGGTCCCTCCATCGCCTCGAACCACTCGCGCACCGTCCCGTAGATCTCGATATCGGGCTTGGTGCAGGCGTGGTGCAGGCCGATCTCGTCGATGTATTCGGCCATGGTGTCCACCGGCAGGTAGAGGCCGCAGGCATAGGTGCCGATGGTCTCTCCGTTCTTGTGGATGAGCACGCACATGCCCCGGTCGGCATTGGTGGTTTCGTTGAAATAACCGGGGAAGGCGATGGCGGTATCCCGGTCGACGCTCGCGAAGGCCGCGAAGTCGCCGTGAATGGTCAGTTCCGCACCGTACCGCGACAGTGCGCGCTGTCCCTGCGCGATGAGGTCACCCATGATGGTTCCGGCCAAGGCCTGGGGCAGACGAGTTCTTTGCATTTGATCCTCCATTGGCGATTGGGCATCCGGGCCAGCCGTCACCTGAAAGAGAAACAAACAACCGTGCGACGTATTGACTCGGATTCGGCAAACGGGGAACTTTATCGCAGTTGAAGAAATCCAATCAATATTTGATCAGTTTCCTATCTATTCTATCAAATTTTGATAGAACAAAGTCAGCCCAAGACAAACGCCGCGACCGCCGGTCCGGCGGTGTCGCAAACCTGTAAATATCCATAATCCCTGAATTGTTTCCGGTCGTTCGGCCATTCTGCTAGGCTCGAAGCCGACCGACCGGGGCCGCGCGACGCCAAGAGGCGCCGGCTGAATCTTTAGGGGGGACCGCCATGCGCAACCGCACTGAGACCCTGAAACTGGAGAAGATCGACGCCGTCTGCGCCCTGGTTCTCGAGCGCCTGCAGGGAGCCAAGGCGGAGGCGGCCCAGACCTTCGTGCGGCAGTTCTTCGCCAATGTTGCGCCGCAGGACCTGATCGACGAGGAGGTCGAGGACCTGTTCGGCGCGGCGATCTCCATGTGGACCTACGGCCGCGAACGCAAGCCGGGTCAGGCCCGGATCCGCGCCTACAATCCCCGCTTCGAGGAAGTCGGCTGGCAGTCGACCCACACGGTCATCGAGATCGTGAACGACGACATGCCGTTCCTGGTCGATTCCGTGACCGCCGCCCTGAACCGGCGCGACCTGACCGTTCACCTGGTCATCCACCCGATCCTGCGGGTCGTGCGGGACGACAAGGGCGCCATCACGACGCTGCTGGACGAGGACTCCAATGCCGAGGGGGCGGTCGGCGAATCCTACATGCACCTTCAGGTCTCCGAGCAGACCTCGGCGGAGGCCCTCACCGAGATCGAGGCCGACCTCGCCCAGGTGCTGAAGGACGTGCGCGCCGCGGTCGAGGACTGGCGGGCCATGCGCAAGACCATGGTCGACGTCATCGCCGGGCTGGAGAAGGCGCCGCCGAAGGGTCAGACCAAAGCCGACCTGGAGGAGATCTGCGCCTTCCTGCGCTGGATCGAGGACAACCACTTCACCTTCCTGGGCTACCGGCAGTACGACTACACCGGCACCGGCAAGAAGCTCCGCATGGAGGTCGTGGAGAAGAGCGGCCTCGGCATCATCCGCTCGCCCGATGTCAGCGTGTTCGACGGGCTGCGGGACATCGCCGCGCTGCCCGAGCAGGTGCAGGGCTTCCTGCTCGATCCGACGCCGCTGCTGGTGATGAAGGCCAACAAGGTCTCCACCGTCCACCGGCCGGTGCCGCTGGACTCCATCAGCGTGAAGAAGATCGACAAGTCCGGCAAGGTGGTCGGCGAGCACCGCTTCATCGGCCTGTTCACCTCCGTCGCCTATAACGAGAGCCCCAAGGAGATCCCGCTGCTGCGCCGGCGGGTCGAGAAGATCGTCGAGCGTGCCGGCTTCCGCCCGGCGAGCCACGACGGCAAGGCGCTGGTCAACATCCTGGAGACCTATCCGCGCGACGAGCTGTTCCAGGCCAGCGAGGACGAGCTGTTCGAGATCTCGATCGGCATCCTGCACCTCCAGGAACGGCAGAAGACCGCCCTGTTCGTGCGCCGCGACGCCTTCGAGCGGTTCGTGACCGCCCTCGTCTTCGTGCCGCGCGATCACTACAACACCCAGCTGCGCCAGCGCTTCCAGGCGATCCTGGCGGCGACCTTCAATGGCGAGGTGACGTCGTTCTACACACTGATGTCGGACAGCGTGCTGGCCCGCCTGCACTTCATCATCGCCACCACCCGCGGCGAGATCCCCGATGTCGATTTCGACGAGCTCGAGCAGCGGCTGATCGATGCCGGGCGGAGCTGGTCGGACAAGCTGCACGACGCCCTGGTCGCCGATATGGGCGAGGAGGCGTCCCAGAAGCTGCTGCGGCGCTACGGCCCTGCCTTCCCCACCGCCTACAAGGAGGCCTACTCCGCCCACGCGGCGATCTTCGACATGGAGCGCATGGAGGAGATTCGCAGCGACGAGACGCTCGGGATGAACCTGTTCCGGCCGATCGGGGTGGACGACGACGTCCTGCACCTGAAGCTGTTCCACGGCCGCAAGCCGGTGCCGCTGAGCGACGTCATGCCGATGCTGGAGAACATGGGCGTGCGCGTGCTCTCCGAGGTGCCGTTCGAGATCGAGGGCGGCGGGCTGGAGCATCCGGTCTGGATGCATGACTTCGA
This sequence comes from Candidatus Endolissoclinum sp., assembly GCA_965228445.1. Lineage (GTDB taxonomy): Bacteria > Pseudomonadota > Alphaproteobacteria > Thalassobaculales > Thalassobaculaceae > Thalassobaculum. Next base: position 3,472,269 of record OZ245813.1, read on the forward strand.
GATGCGGCTGCGCGGCGACACCGAGTGCGACCTCGCCACCATCAAGACCCCGTTCCAGGAGGCCTTCGCCGCCGTCTGGGACCGTCGGATGGAGAATGACGGGTTCAACGGCCTGGTGCTGAACGCCGGGATGACCTGGCGCGAGGTCACCGTGATCCGCGCCTATGCCAAGTATCTGCGCCAGGCGGCCTTCACCTTCTCCCAGGACTACATGGAGGAGACCCTGCTGGCCTACGCGCCGATCGCGCGGCTGCTGGTCAAGCTGTTCGCCGCTCGGTTCGACCCGGCGTCGGAGCAGGACAGGCAGAAGGCGGTCGAGGGGCTGGAGGACAAGATCCACGCCGCCCTCGACGGGGTGGCCAACCTGGACCAGGACCGCATCCTGCGCCGGTTCCTGAACCTGATCCGCAATACCCTGCGGACCAACTTCTACCAGATGGGCGAGGACGGCCAGCCGAAGACCTACACCTCCTTCAAGCTGGACAGCCAGCAGATCCAGGACCTTCCCCTGCCGCGGCCGATGGTCGAGATCTGGGTCTACAGCCCGCGGGTGGAGGCCGTGCATCTGCGCGGCGGCAAGGTCGCGCGCGGCGGCATCCGCTGGTCGGACCGGCGCGAGGATTTCCGCACCGAGATCCTCGGCCTGATGAAGGCCCAGCAGGTCAAGAACGCGGTCATCGTCCCGGTCGGCTCCAAGGGCGGCTTCGTGGTCAAGCGCCCGCCGGTCGGCGGCAGCCGCGAGGAGATCCAGGCCGAGGGCATCGAGTGCTACAAGACGCTGATGCGCGGGATGCTGGACATCACCGACAACATCTCCGGCCCCGACATCATCGCGCCCAAGCATGTGGTGCGCTACGACGGCGACGACCCGTATCTCGTGGTGGCCGCCGACAAGGGCACGGCGACCTTCTCCGACATCGCCAACGGGGTGTCGCAGGATTACGGCTTCTGGCTCGACGACGCCTTCGCCTCGGGCGGCTCGGCCGGTTACGACCACAAGAAGATGGGCATCACCGCCCGCGGCGCCTGGGAGAGCGTGAAGCGCCATTTCCGGGAACTCGGCCACGATACCCAGAGCGAGGACTTCACCGTCGTCGGCTGCGGCGACATGTCGGGTGACGTGTTCGGCAACGGCATGCTGCTGTCCAAGCACATCCGCCTGATCGGCGCCTTCAACCACCTGCACATCTTCGTCGATCCGGATCCGGATGCGGCCAAGAGCTTCAAGGAGCGACAGCGGTTGTTCGACCTGCCGCGCTCGAGCTGGTCGGACTACAACACCAAGCTGATCTCCAAGGGCGGCGGCGTGTTCGAGCGGTCGGCCAAGTCGATCAAGCTGACGCCGGAGATCAAGAAGGCGTTCGGCATGACCGAGGATTCGGTGCCGCCGAGCGACCTGATCCGCGCCCTGCTGAAGGCCGAGGTCGAGCTGCTCTGGTTCGGCGGGATCGGCACCTACATCAAGTCGGAACGCGAGAGCAACGCCGATGTCGGCGACCGCGCCAACGACCCGGTGCGGATCGATGCAAGGGAGATCGGCGCCAAGGTCCTGGGCGAGGGCGCCAATCTCGGGGTCACCCAGCGCGGCCGCATCGAGGCGGCGCTGCGCGGGGTGAAGCTGAACACCGACGCCATCGACAATTCCGCCGGCGTCGACTGCTCGGACCACGAGGTCAACATCAAGATCCTGCTCGGGGCGATCGTATCGGACGGCGACATGACCCTGAAGCAGCGCGACAAGCTGCTGGAGGCGATGACCGACGAGGTGGCCGAGCTGGTGCTGGCGGACAATTACGACCAGACCCAGGCGCTCTCCGTCGCCTCGCACAAGGGGCTGTCGCTGATGGACGCCCAGAGCCGGCTGATGCGCAACCTGGAGCGCGGCCATCTGAAGCTGAACCGGCGGATCGAGTTCCTGCCCGACGACGAGGCGATCGCCGACCGGGTGACCGCCGGCAAGGGGCTGACCCGGCCGGAGCTGGCCGTGCTGCTCGCCTATGCCAAGATGGAGCTGTACGACGACCTGCTGGCCAGCGACCTGCCGGACGATCCGGCGCTGGCCGAGGATCTGGCGCTGTACTTCCCGGAACGCCTGCGCTCGAAGCACGGCAAGGCGATCATGGAACACCGGCTGCGCCGGGAGATCATCGCGACCACGGTCACCAACTCGATGATCAACCGGGTCGGGGCGACCTTCCTGAACAGTCTGCACGAACAGACCGGGGCCAATCCGGCGGAGATCGCCCGGGCCTTCACCATCGTGCGCGACGTGTTCGGCCTGCGCGGCTTGTGGGACGCCATCGAGGCCCTCGACAACAAGGTGCCCGCGGCCCTGCAGACCCGGATGCTGCTCGACATCCAGCGGCTGGTGGAGCGCGAGACCCTGTGGTTCCTGCGCAACGGCCGCCGTCCGCTCGACATCGCCAGCCACGTCAACGAGTTCGAGCCGGGCGTCAGCGCGCTGAAGGGCTGTCTGGTGGAGGTCATCGGCGACGTGGAGCGCGACGACCTGAAGCTGGTTTGCAGCGAGCTCGAGGAGAAGGGCGTGCCGCACGACCTGGCCCACGAGATCGCGGCGCTGGAGGTGCTGTCCTCCGCCTGCGACGTGGTCCGCCTGGCCTCGTCCTCCAAATCCGAGGTGCGGACCGTCGCGGTCGTCTACTTCAAGGTCGGCGCGCGGTTCTCGCTGGACTGGCTGCGCGACCGGGCGCTGGAGCTGGCCACCGACACCTACTGGCAGAAACTGGCGGTCAATGCCCTGGTGGACGATTTCTACCAGCATCAGAGCCAGCTCGCGCAGAACGTGCTCGCCCATGTGGACGGCGGCGACGGCAAGTCGGCGAAGACGGCATCGAAGAAGGCCGACGGCCCGAAGTCTGCGGCAAAGACTGGGGCAAAGTCTGGGGCGAAGAAGCCGGTCGGTGCCAACGGGGATTTCGCCGCCACCGATGCCGCCATCTCGGCCTGGAGCGGGGACCGGCCGGACGACGTGGAACGGGGCGACCGGCTGCTCGACGACATCCGCTCGGCCGATCATGTTGATCTGGCCATGCTCGCGGTCGCCAACGGCCAGATGCGGGCGCTCCTGTCGCGATGAGCCCGGACGGCATGGCGCAGCACGCGAGCGTGGCGACGGGCGAGTATCCGGGCGGACGGATCTCGTGGGAGGTCGACTACCGGCTGCTGGTCCTCACGATCCGGCTGCGCGGCGGGGTCACCGATGACGACCTGTCCAACGGCGTGCCCGAGATCTGGGCCCGCCATCCCGAGGTGCTCGACTGCGCCACGCTGGTCGATGCCCGCGAGCTGACCGGCGAGGGCCATTACGGCTGGCGCGGCCTGCGCGAGGTGTCGACTGCCTGGAAGCACTTCGCCAGGGGCCGCGACACCGGCACCCGGGTCGCCATCGTGCTGCGCGACACCCTGCTGACCAAGCTCGCCCGGGCGGTCAGCTTCGACTATCCGGGCTCGGTGTTCAGAATCTTTTTCTCCGTCGACGACGCAGAGGACTGGCTGGGAATGCGATGAGCCGACCCCCGCGCGCACCGGTCATCGGCTGGTGCCTCTACGACTGGGCGAATTCCGCCTTTCCGACCGTGATCTCCACCTTCGTCTTCGCCGCCTATTTCACCAAGGCGGTGGCGCCGGACGAGACCACGGGAACCTTCCTGTGGGGCAACGCCACGGCCGTCGCCGCGGTCTGCATCGCCGTTCTGAGCCCGGTCCTGGGGGCGATCGCCGACCGGACCGGCAAGCGCAAGCCCTGGCTGGCGGCGTTCTCCCTGGTCTGCATCCTGGCCTCGGCCGCGCTGTGGACTGTGGAGCCGGACCCGTCCTTCGTCACCCGGGCCCTGGTGCTGGTGATCATCGCCACGCTCGGTTTCGAATTCGCAACGATCTTCTACAACGCGATGCTGGCGGAGGTGGCGCCGCCGGACCGGATCGGGCGGGTCAGCGGGCTCGGCTGGGGGCTCGGCTATTTCGGTGGCCTCGCCTGTCTGGTGGTGGCGCTGTTCGGCTTCATCCAGGCCGACCCGCCGCCCTTCGGCCTGGGCGATCAGGCCGAGGAGGCGGTGCGGGCGACCTTCGTTCTGGTCGCCGTCTGGTTCGCGGTGTTCTCCCTCCCGATCTTCCTGGTCGTGCCGGAATCCCGCCTGAAGGAGAACGAGGGGCTGGACGAGGCGGTCGGCGACGGGCTGAAGCGGATCTGGACCACCCTGCGCCGCCTGCGCTGGTCGCAGCCGGTCACCCGGTTCCTGGTGGCGCGGATGCTGTACGCCGACGGGCTGACGACCCTGTTCACCTTCGGCGGCATCTATGCGGCCGGCACCTTCGGTATGGAATTCGACGAGATCATCATGTTCGGCATCTCGCTGAACGTGACCGCCGGGATCGGGGCGGCCGCCTTCGGCTGGCTCGACGACCGGATGGGGCCGAAGCGCACCATCTTCCTGGCGCTGATCGGCCTGGTCCTGTTCGGGGTGGCGGCCCTGCTGGCGCCGGACAAGACCTGGTTCTGGGGCATCGGCATGGCGCTCGGCACCTTCATGGGCCCGGCCCAGGCGGCGTCTCGGACCTACATGGCCAAGCTCGCCCCGCCGGACCAGCGCGCGGAGATGTTCGGGCTGTTCGCTCTTTCCGGAAAGGCAACGAACTTCGCCGGCCCGCTCGTGCTGGGCTGGGCGACGCTCGCCTTCGACAGCCAGCGCGCCGGGATGGCGACGATCGTGCTGTTCCTGGTGGCGGGCCTGGCGCTGCTGACCACGGTACGGGAGGAGCGGTAGGGTTTTACTACGTCCTCAACCTTCTCACACTCCCCGGATCTGTTCCGGGGCAAGGCTTCGGGAATGCGGGAAGTTCCACGCCCTTTCTTAAACGTCCGTCCAAGCGGATGCCTCGCCCCGGAATGAATCCGGAGAGTGCATGTAGGGCAGAGGTGGAAGCGAAACCCCTCAGAACGCCGGCGACGTCGCGGTGATCCGGGGGAGGCCGGCCGGGGCGTCGTCGTGGTCGAGCTCCATGTCCCAGTACAGGTAGTCCCGCCAGCTCTCGTGCAGGTAGTTCGGCGGGAACCCGCGGCCGCTCTGCTGCAGCTCGTAGGCGGAGGGCTGTTTCGGCGCGGTGATCGGGATCATGCCGATGTCGCGCGGCATGTGGTTGCCCTTCGCCAGATTGCACGCCCCGCAGGCGGTGACCACGTTCTCCCAGCTCGTCCGCCCGCCGCGCGAGCGGGGAATGACATGGTCGAAGGTCAGTTCCTGTGTGGGAAACCGGTCGGCGCAGTACTGGCAGGAGAAGCGGTCGCGCAGGAACACGTTGAACCGGGTGAAGGCCGGGCGGCGCGACTGGTGGACGTATTCCTTCAGCGCGATCACGCTCGGCAGCCGCATCTCGAAGCTCGGGCTGCGCACGGTGGTGTCGTATTCGGAGACGATGTTCACCCGGTCGAGGAACACCGCCTTCACGGCGTCCTGCCAGGACCAGAGCGACAACGGGAAATAGGAGAGCGGCCGGAAATCGGCATTGAGGACGAGCGCGGGTGCTGCGTCCGGGCCGGTCACCGCGCGCTCCTCCGAGGACTCGGCAGGAGACGCGGCGCGCGACTAGGGAGAGCCGTGGTGTGCCACGCAGCACTCGGCTGCGTGTTCCGCCACAACATCTTGTCGTCCCATTCGCTTCGCATCGCAGTGACCGCCCATTTGGTGGGGAGTTCATGCCAGGCTTCGAGGCGTTATATATCTATATGTTGTTACAGTTTTATGGTCCCCGCAAGGCCCCTCGCGGGGTGTCGTCAAACCCCAAGAACCCTGCGCAGAAACGCCGCCCCGGCGCCGAGGCCGACATCGTCGATGCCGTGGCCGAGACCCGGCCGCGCGATCGATTCGACCGCCACGCCGGCCGAGGTCAGCCCGGCCTGGGCCGCCTCCATCGCGCCGAAGGGCACGATCTCGTCGGCGGTGCCGTGGACCAGCAGCACCGGCGGCTTGGCGGCGATCGGATCGTCGGGCAGGTCGCCGGCGATCAGGGCGCCGGAATAGCCGACGATGCCGGCGATCGGCGCCGGCCGCCGCAGGGCGGTGTAGAGCGACATCATGGTGCCCTGGCTGAACCCGACCAGGGCGAGCTTGTCGGCGCCGAGGCCCAGGCGCTCGAGTTCGGCGTCGAGATAGGCGTTCAGCATCGGGGCGGCGGTGCGGATCCCGGCCAGCATGTCGGCCGGGTCGCGGCTCTGCAGACTGAACCACTGGCGGCCGAACGGGGCCATGTCGCAGGGGAAGGGGGCATGGGGCGAGGCGAAGGCGACCGAGCCCATCTCGCGGGCCCAGACCGGGGCGATGCCGATCAGGTCGTTCCCGTCCGCCCCCAGGCCGTGCAGCATCACCACCAGGGCATCCGCCGCGCCGCCGTTCGCCGGTCCGAACCGGGGGCCGTCGAGCTGCTCCGTCTGCGTCATGATCGTCTCATCCGTCCAGTTGACCGGCCGTCAGTTGACCGCAGCGGACCCTAGCGGTACCGAGCCTGCATGACCACCACGCGCTTCGCCCCGAGCCCGACCGGGCTGCTCCACCTGGGTCACGCCTATTCGGCGCTGCACGCGGCGTCCTTCGTCGACCGGGCCGCGGGGGGACGATCCGGGGACCGCTTCCTGGTGCGGCTGGAAGACATCGACATCACCCGCTGCCGGCCGGAGTTCGAGGCGGCGATCCTGGAGGACCTCGCCTGGCTCGGGCTGAACTGGGAGCGGCCGGTGCGCCGGCAGTCGGATCACCTGGACGACTACCGCGCCGCCCTGGACCGGCTGGACGCGATGGGCCTGCTGTACAAGTGTTTCCATTCGCGCAAGGAGCTGGACGCGGCCCTGTCGGCGCCGCACCACCGGCCGATGATGGGACCGGACGGCCCGGCGGTGACCGATACCGATGCGCTGATGCCGGACGACGAGCGCGCCCGGCGCGACGCCGCGGGGGAGCCCTGTGCCCTGCGCCTGCGCATGGCAGAGGCGCTGCGGCGGACGGGACCGCTGACCTGGACCGACCGGACCCACGGCGAACAGGTGGGGCGGCCGGAGGCGTTCGGCGACGTGGTGCTCGCCCGCAAGGATGTCGCGACGTCGTATCACCTCGCGGTGACGGTGGACGACGCGCTTCAGGGGGTGACCCTGGTGACCCGCGGCGAGGACCTGTTCCAGGCGAGCCATGTCCACCGCCTGCTCCAGGCGCTGCTGGACCTGCCGGTGCCGGACTACGCCCATCACCCGCTGCTGGCGGACCCCGAAACCGGCCGCCGCTTCGCCAAACGCGACCGCTCCCTGACGCTGCGGGCGCTGCGCGAGAGCGGGGTGAGTGCCGCGGAGGTGCGGGCAAGGGTGGGGTTCGGGTGACCCTCCCTCTCTCACACTCCCCGGATTTATTCCGGGGCGAGGCCAGGGGAGTGCGCGATCCATCATCGCCAGCGCCGAACGCCCGTCCAAGCGGATGGGATTGCCCCGGAATAAATCCAGGGAGTGATAGGTAGACGGGAGTCTGAAACCCCCTTTGGGCCTCCCATCGGCCGGGCATGAGCTTCTTCGTCTATATATTGGTCGATCGACCCTATGGGCGATTGTATGTCGGGCGCACGAGCGATCTGCGGCGCCGACTCTGGCAGCACAAGACGAAGGCGCTGCCGGGCTACACCGCCGAGCACGACATCACAATGTTGGTATATGTCGAGGTCCACGAGACCCTGGAACCGGCCTGGACGCGGGAACGCACGCTCAAGCGCTGGCGCCGGGAGTGGAAATTCAACCTGATCGAACGGGACAACCCCCATTGGCTCGATCTGGCGGCCGATTGGTTTGTGGAATGATCATTCCTCCCCCTTTCTTCTCACTCCCCGGACTTGTTCCGGGGCGAGCCCATCGGCTGGGACGGGCGCTCGGGATTGGTCCTGATGCATCGCGCAGGTCTCTGGCCTCGCCCCGGAACAAGTCCGGGGAGTGATCCCTTTTTGGAGTGTTTCCGAACCGGCTTCCTAAGGAAACACCGCGTGCAGGCCGGTGCAGAGTTCCAGATAGTCCGGGTGGTCCGGGTCGATCCGGCCGGTGCGCAGGAGCCAGTCGATCACCACCAGGTTGCAGTTGTACTTGAACCCCTCCGGCCCCTGGACCACGCCGCGCTCGACGATCTCCGCGGCCTCGCGCCAGGGCAGCAGCATGAATTCGGCCACCTCGCCGTCCACCGGCCGCGGGACGAACGTCTCGGGCAGCGCCAGGTCGTAGACCCAGAAGGCGTGACGCCGAAGGCCGCCGCCCATCTCGCCGCCGGTGCTGGACGGGCCGCCATCCTCCACTTCCATGGTGTAGGAGACCATCCCCGTCGGCACCGCCTTGCGGGCCAGCGGCTCGTCGATGCCGGCCTCCTCGGCGCATTCCTTGATCAGGTTCTCCTGCGCCGAGTACCCGACCGGATGGCCGCCGGCGACGATGTTGTCCAGGCTGCCCGGATAGGTGCTCTTGTCCCAGGCCCGGCGCGCCACCCACATGCGCGCGGCGTCGCCGTCGCCGACCACGCCGTTCAGGTGGAAGCCGCGGTTGACGATGCCGAAGGCGGTCGCCGCCGCCCGGTCGATCTCGAAGACGGGATCGTCCGCCAGCCGCTCGATCACGGGATACTTCTCGCCGCGCAGCCGGGGCAGCAGACCCTCCTCCGACAGCGCCGCCAGCGCGTCGTCCACCGCCCGGGTGCGGTCCTCGTAGGTCGTCAGCCGCGGGTCGAGATGGACCAGGTCCTCGAAGACATGGAACAGGCTGCCGAACCGGCGCAGCTCCAGCGACAGGCTGCGGCGCATCAGCCCGACCCGGGCCTGACCGACCCGGAACGGCACGAAATCCTTCAGGTCATGGGTGTTGCAGAAGCGGATGTGATCGAGAAAGGCCATGGGACTCGGGCGCGAGGGTCAGGAAAACGGGCGAAGTTCAGGAAAACAGCATGCCGAGCGCCAGGCCGACGGCGAGGGCGGCGAAGACCGGCCAGTAGGCGCGGCGGGCCCGCTCCCGGGCCATCAGCCGCACCGTGTCGGGATGCAGCTTCAGCCCGCCATCCTCCACATGGCTCAGCGCCCTGTCGGCGTGGCGGATCAGCGAGGGCAGGCGCTCGATGCCGCGCAGGATGTCGGCGCTGGCCCGGGCGATCCGCGCCTCGGGCCCCCGGTTCTCGCGCATCCAGTCCTCGATCAGCGGCCGGGCGAGCTCCCACATGTTGACGTTCGGATTCAGCCGCCGGCCGACGCCCTCGGACACCACCATGGTCTTGTGCAGCAGCAGGAGCTGGGGCTGGGCCACCATCTCGAAGGTCTCGGCGATGCGCAGCACCTGCCCGAGGAGCTTGGCGACGGAGACCTCGTTCAGCGGCTTGTCCATCAGCGGCTCGCCGATCGAGCGCACCGCCTGGGTGAACAGGTCGATCGACTTGTTCGCCGGCACCATGCCCATGCGGAAATGCACCTCGGCCACCGCCCGCCAGTTGCCCAGCAGGAAGCCGGTCAGGGTGTCGGCGAGGTAGTAGCGGGTCTCCAGGTCGAGCCGGCCCATGATGCCGAAATCGACCGGCATCAGGACGCCGTCCGGGGTCACCAGCATGTTGCCCGGGTGCATGTCGGCATGGAAGAAGCCGTCGCGGAACACCTGGTTGAAGAACACCGCCGCCGAACGGGCCAGCAGCACCGTCGGGTCGAGCCCGGCCTTGGCGAGCGCCTCGGTGTCGTCGATGCGGAACCCGTCGATCCAGGCATTGGTGAAGACCCGGCGGGTGGTGCGGTCCCAGTCGACCTCGGCCACGGCGAAGCTGTCGTCGCCGATGAAGTTCTCCGCCAGTTCGACCGCCGCGGCCGCCTCCAGGCGGAGGTCCATCTCGATCTCCACGGTCTCGCGGAACACGTCCACGGTGTCCACCGGCTTGAAGCGGTGGGACCAGGGCAGGTGGCGCTGCAGGGTCTCGGCGATCCAGGAGAACAGGTCCAGGTCGCGGGCCACGGCGACCTCGATGCCCGGGCGCAGGATCTTCACCGCGACCCGGCGACCGTCGGTGGTCACGGCCCGGTGCACCTGGGCGATCGAGGCGGCGGCGATCGGGCTGGTCTCGAACTCGGCGAACAGCGCCTCCACCGGCGCCTCCAGCTCGTATTCCAGGGTACGCCGCGCGACCGCCTCGTCGAATGGCGGCAGCCGGTCCTGGAGCTGGGTGAGGTCTTCCGACGCCTGCTCGCCGATCAGATCGGCGCGGGTCGCCAGGGACTGGCCGAGCTTGATGAAGGTCGGACCGAGCTGGGTGAGGGCCGATGCGAGGCGTTGGCCCCAGCGACCGGTGACCGACGGACTGCGCAGGTGCCGGGCCAGGCGGGCGAGGCCGGAGATGGTCGGCGCCTCGGCCACGGTCTCCAGCGGCTCGAACACCCCGTGCCGGGCGAGCACCCAGACGATCCGCAGCAGACGGATCAGGTTGCGCAGGGAACGGATCATGGGGAGCGGATCATGAGGTCGGGAGGCCTACAGGCGCCAGCCCGAATGGATCGCCGCGATCCCGGCCGACAGGTTGCGCCACTTCACCTGCTCCAGCCCGACCCGGCGCATGCGCTCGGCCAGGTCCTGCTGGTCCGGGAAGCGGCGGATGCTCTCGGCCAGATACTGGTAGGCCGGGCGGTCCTGGGCGACCTTGTCGCCGAGCCAGGGCAGAACCTTGAAGGAATAGGTGTCGTAGATCGGATCGAGCCAGCCCTGGGTCGGCTGGGAGAATTCCAGGCACATGAACCGGCCGCCGGGCCGCAGCACCCGGGTCATCTCGCCGAGCGCCTTGTCGATGCGGGTCACGTTGCGCAGGCCGAAGGCGATGGTCACCCGGTCGACCGAGCCGTCGGCCAGCGGCAGTTCCTCGGCATTGCCGACCACCCAGTCGACGGCGTCGTCGCCGCCGGCCTTCAGCAGCCGGTCGCGGCCGACCGCGATCATCTCGGCATTGATGTCGCAGACCGTGACCGGGCCGCCGCCGCGCTGGCGCCAGAGCGAGGCGATGTCGCCGGTCCCGCCGGCCACGTCCAGCAGCCGGTGTCCCGGACGCGGCGCCAGCCAGTCGGCGAAAGCCTGCTTCCACACCCGGTGGATGCCCAGGCTCATCAGGTCGTTCATCAGGTCGTAGTTGGCGGCGACGCTGTCGAAGACCTCGCGGACCTTCGAGCTTTTCTCCTCGACGGAGACCGAGGCGAAGCCGAAATCGGTCACCCCATCCCGGATCTTCGGATCGGCGGAAGACCCGGTGCCGGCCGCCGTCTCAGTCGAATTCGCGTTCTTGCCGTCGGCAGCCATCGCGTCTGCACCCGCCCACCGGTTTCGGTCTGTTGTGGATTAGGCCCCTCGGCGCCCGGAATCAAGGTCGGCGCCGGTTCGCGGCCGCCGGCAACCTGTCGCTTGGCGGGAAAGGGCGGTCGGGATACCGTCCGCCGTCATGCCTGAACTGCCCGAAGTAGAAACCGTGATGCGCGGGCTTGCCGCCCGGCTGGACGGCCGCACCCTGGCCGAGGTCGAGGTGCGCCGCCCGGACCTGCGCTGGCCGTTGCCGGAGCGCATGGGGGCGCGGCTGACCGGCCGCCGGATCCTCGGCCTGCGCCGCCGGGCCAAGTACATCCTGGTCGATCTGGACGACGGGACGAGCTGGATGATCCATCTCGGCATGTCTGGCCGGATGCTGATCTCCGACGGCCCGAAACCGCCGCTGGAGGCCCATGACCACGTGGTGCTGCGCACCGATGACGGCACCTGGGTGAAGTTCAACGACGCCCGGCGCTTCGGCATGATGGACCTGTGGCCGACCGAGGAGGTGGAGCGCCACAAGCTGCTCAAGGGCATCGGCCCGGAGCCGCTCGGGAACGCGTTCTCCGGCCCGGCGCTGGAATCCGCGCTCGCCGGCAAGTACACCCCGATCAAGGCCGCCCTGCTCGACCAGAAGGTGGTGGCCGGGGTCGGCAACATCTACGCCTGCGAGGCGCTGCACCGTTCCGGCATCGCGCCGCGCCGGCTGGCCCTCAACGTCTGGGGAACCCGCGCCGAACGGCTCGCGGAGGCGGTCAAATCGGTGCTGACCGAGGCGATCGCGGCCGGCGGGTCGAGCCTGCGCGACCACCGTCAGGTCTCGGGCGAACTCGGGTATTTCCAGCACACCTTCCGGGTGTACGATCGCGAGGGGGAGAGCTGTCCGACCCCGGAATGCGGCGGCACGGTGAAGCGCCTGGCGCAGTCCGGGCGGTCCACTTTCTATTGTCCCCGCTGTCAACGCTGAGGTAGAAGCCGGCGCCATGAGCCTGCCGTTCCGATGCGTCAAACCGACCGCTCTCGCCGCTCTGGTGATGGCGGTCCTGCTGTTCGTCCGCCTGCCGGCCTCGGCTGACGGACGGTTCGTGGACGGCATCGAGGATCTGCCCCTCATGCCGGAGCTGCAGAGCGTGCCGGCCGCGAGCGTCGAGTTCGACGGGCTCGCCGGCCGGATCGTCGTCGCCTTCGCCGAAGGCACGGTTGCCATGGAGGATGTCCGCGCCTTCTACGACGCCACACTGCCCCAGCTCGGCTGGGACAGGCTGGAGGGCGATCGCTGGGTGCGCGCGGGCGAGGAGTTGAGTTTCGACGCGGTGGCCGAGCGGGGCGGACTGGTGGTCCGCTTCGAGCTCGTCCCGCGATGATCACAACCGCCGACGCCCCTCGGGGCGGCCGGCGTGACCGGGGAGTGGCCGTTATGGCTTATGAGAACATCCTGACCGAGACGCGCGGCAATGTCGCGCTGATCACCCTGAACCGCCCGAAGGCGCTGAACGCCCTGTCGTCGCCGCTGATGGCCGAGCTGGGCAAGGCGCTGCTCGAGGCCGACGCCAATGCCGATATCGGCTGCATCGTCGTCACCGGCAGCGAGAAGGCCTTCGCCGCCGGCGCCGACATCAAGGAGATGCAGTCCAAGGACTTCGCCGACGCCTATTGCGAGGACTTCATCACCGCCGGCTGGGAGACCATCCTGCGGGTGCGCAAGCCGGTGATCGCCGCGGTGGCCGGCTACGCGCTGGGCGGCGGCTGCGAACTGGCGATGATGTGCGATTTCATCATCGCCGCCGATACCGCCAAGTTCGGCCAGCCGGAGATCAATCTCGGCGTCATACCGGGCGCGGGCGGCTCCCAGCGCCTGACCCGCTTCGTCGGCAAGTCGAAGGCGATGGACATGGTGCTGACCGGCCGCAACATGGACGCCCAGGAGGCCGAGCGCTCGGGCCTGGTCAGCCGGATCGTGCCGGCCGCCGACCTGCTGGACGAGACGATGAAGGTCGCGGCCCGCATCGCCGACCTGTCCCTGCCCTCGGTCATGATGGCCAAGGAGGCGGTGAACCGCAGCTACGAGACCACGCTGAGCGAGGGCGTGCGGTTCGAGCGGCGGCTGTTCCACTCGCTGTTCGCCACCGAAGATCAGAAGGAAGGCATGGCGGCTTTCGTCGAGAAACGCCAGCCGGTCTTCAAGAATCGCTGACCGCATGACTCTGGCGGGACTCTGCCCGTCAAAGACTAGCCTGCCCAAAGAATCACCCAGGACGGCGCGACTCATTGTTGACGCCGTCCGGGGCGAGCGCTATAAGCCCGCCTTCCACGGATCTGCCGTACTTTGAGAGACGAACATGGCCAATCACGCTTCAGCTGAAAAGCGCATCCGGCGCAACGCACGGCGGTACGAAATCAATCACGCGCGCATCTCGCGCATCCGTACGCACGTCAAGCGCGTCGAAAAGGCGATCGCCGCCGGCGATCAGACTGCCGCCATGGAGGCCTTCAAGGCCGCCCAGCCGGAAATGCACCGCGGCGTCCTGAAGGGCGTCCTGCACCGCAACACGGTCGCGCGCAAGCTGTCCCGCCTGAACACCGCCATCAAGGCCCTGGGCGCCTGAGTCCAGGCCTGGGCCGACACGGATACGAGGAAGCCGCCGGGATCGGCGGCTTTTTTGTGCCCGCGAGGTCGCATGCCTGGCTGTCCGGCGTGGCTCCGGCATCCGCTGACCGGTCAGCGTCAGAGGAGCCGCGGGCGTGGCAAGTCGAGAGGGCGGCGTCGGACGGCGGGGTGAAGAATAGCCTGCCGCCCGCGCGGCGGATCCGGCGTCCCTTGCCGCGGGATCTGCGCGCCGCGCAGTCCGCCGCGGCCGCTCCCGGAAGTCGGACCGAGGGCGCGCCTCATGATTGTTTTCGCCGCCGGCCGTATGCACCTTCTTTCTGTGTGACAATTGAGAGTCCAGGCTTAGCAAACTGAATCCCCACTACGATTCTGGTCGGTGAAGTAGTTGGCCCGATTCGTTGAGTCTGAGATGAGGAAGTTTCCTCAATCTGCTGAATCAAAATGACTCTTTGAAGAGGGTGCGAGGGCCCCGCACAGGGGCTCGAAAAAAAATCGTCATAGAGTGTTCGACTCGGTTGCGCGCCGATGGCCCGCCTTGTACCTTAGCATCCTCACCGCAGACGACGAGTTGCGAAGCATAAGGAATAAAGATGTCTAGTAATTCGTCTAATCAAGAGTGCGGTTTCATTCGGTCGAATGGATTTTCCGGGCTCTAGCTCTCGGGGTAACTTTCCGAATATTGATCAAATGCTGGGCGAAGCGGCGTCAGCCGCGGCGGCCAGGGTGTGTGAAGACGATCGAGTGATGTCGGTGCGGGGGTGATAGGGATGTCCCCGCAAGTGGTTGGGCAAAATGAACTGCCGCCTGTCGGGGTTCAGGAGAATGCGAGGGAAGGACGGTGACACGGATCGGCTGGGGGAGCCAATCGGGGGATGTATCGTCAAAGTGGAACTATTGGAGCATCGCGCTGACCAACGTCGACCGGCCGGCGGGCGATCTTTCGAGGGAGGGTCGTCATGGCTGAATTGGCGGATCGCGATGGACTGGCCGCGCAGTGGGCGCGGGTTAAGACGCGTCTGCGCTCGGAATGCGGCGAGACCGCGTATCGGGGCTGGCTGAAGTCGCTGACCCTGGCGCGCCGCGACGGCCAGGTGGTCTATCTGGCCATCCCGTCGAAGTTCGAGCGGGATCGGGTGGTCACCCAGTACGGTGACCGTCTGCGCGGGCTGTGGCAGGGCGAGGACCCGGCCATCGCCGCCGTGGAGGTGGTTGCCGCCGCGGCCCGCCAGGAGGCGGCCGCACGGGCCGTTCCCGAGGCGCTGGAGGCGGACCTTCCGGACGAGCCGGCGGCCGAGGCGCTGTCGACGCCCGAACTGGTGACCGCGGAGCCGCCGAGCGACCTGAACGCCATCTCGGCATCGCTCGACGCGCGGTTCACCTTCGAGAATTTCGTCGTCGGCAAGCCGAACGAGCTGGCCTTCGCCGCCGCCCGCCGGGTGGCGGAGAGCGAGACCGTCCCGTTCAACCCGCTGTTCCTGTATGGCGGGGTCGGCCTCGGCAAGACCCACCTGATGCATGCCATCGCCTGGGAGATCCGCCGGAACCATCCGCAGCGGCGGGTTCTGTACCTCTCGGCCGAGAAGTTCATGTACCAGTTCATCCGCGCCCTGCGGTACCGGGACACGGTCGCCTTCAAGGACCTGTTCCGCTCCGTCGACGTGCTGATGATCGACGACGTGCAATTCATCAGCGGCAAGGACAGCACCCAGGAGGAGTTCTTCCACACCTTCAACGCCCTGGTGGACAACAACCGCCAGGTCGTGATCTCCGCCGATAAGAGCCCGACCAATCTGGACGGGCTGGAGGAGCGGCTGCGCTCCCGCCTCGGCTGGGGTCTGGTGGCCGACATCCACCCCACCGACTACGAGCTGCGCCTGGGCATCCTGCAGTCCAAGGTCGAGCGGGTGGAGGCGGACATCCCGCCGAAGGTCATGGAGTTCCTGTCCCACAAGATCAGCTCCAACGTGCGCGAGCTGGAAGGGGCGCTGAACCGGGTGGTGGCCCATTCCACCCTGGTCGGCCGGGCGATCACCCTGGAGATGGTGCAGGAGGTCCTGTCCGACCTGCTGAAGGCCAACGACCGCCGGGTGACGATCGAGGAGATCCAGCGCCAGGTGGCCTCGCACTACAACATGCGGATCTCCGACATGTACTCGGCCCGCCGGGCCCGGGCGATCGCCCGGCCGCGGCAGATCGCCATGTACCTGTCGAAGCACCTCACCCAGCGCTCCCTGCCGGAGATCGGCCGCAAGTTCGGCGGCCGCGATCACACGACGGTCATGCACGCCGTCAAGAAGGTCGACGAGCTGCGGGCCACGGACCGGCATTTCGACGCCGATGTGGACCTGCTGCGGCGGATGCTGGAGGGATGAGTCCCCCACCGTCCGGCGATGGCGGAAACCGCCTCGCCGGACGGTGAAAAACTCCCTGTGCACAAGCGTTTCGTGCTATAAAGTCTGACTTTCGATTCGCCGGGTCGCGGGCGGTCGGATTCCGTCGCTTCGGGCGGATGACGAGGGTCGCGATACGCCGGTCCGTCAGGCGTCAAATCCAGTTCGAGCGAGCACATGAAGATCACCATTGACCGGGCGGCCCTCCTGAAGCCGCTGGCCCATGTTCAGAGCGTCGTCGAGCGCCGGAATACCATCCCGATCCTGGCCAACGTGCTGTTGCAGGCCAAGGAAGGACGGGTGTCCCTGACCGCCACCGACATGGACATGGACGTGGTCGAGAGCGTCGCCTGTTCGGTCGATCAGCCGGGCTCCGCCACGGTGCCGGCGCTGACGCTGTATGAGATCGCCCGCAAGCTGCAGGACGGCTCCGAGGTCGAGCTGACCGTCGCCGGCGACAGCGGCCGCATGGCGATCCGCGCCGGGCGCTCCAACTTCTCGCTGCCGACCCTGCCGGTGGAGGAATTCCCGGCCCTGTCCGGGGACGAGCTGACCACCAATTTCGTGCTCTCGGCGGCCGATGCGAAGACGCTGATCGACCGCACCCGCTTCGCGATCTCCACCGAGGAGACCCGCTACTACCTGAACGGCATCTACCTGCACGAGACCCAGGCCAACGGCATGGCGGTGCTGCGTGCCGTCGCCACCGACGGCCACCGGCTCGCCCGGGTGCAGATGCCGCTGCCGGAAGGGGCGTCGGGCATGCCCTCGGTGATCGTCCCGCGCAAGGCCGTGACCGAGATCCGCAAGCTGATCGACGAGACCGACGGCGACGTGCAGATTGGCCTCAGCGAGAACAAGCTGCGCTTCGCCTTCGCCGATACCGTGATGACCACCAAGCTGATCGACGGCACCTTCCCGGATTACGAGCGGGTGATCCCGGCCGGCAACGACAAGATCATGCGGGTCGATTGCGGCTCCTTCAAGAAGGCGGTCGACCGTGTGGCGACGATCTCCACGGAGAAGTCGCGCTCGGTGAAGCTGGCCGTGAGCAACGGCACCCTGACCCTCTCGGCCAACAGCCCGGACAACGCCCAGGCGACCGAGGAGATGGACGTGGAATACGGCGCCGCTTCCATGGAGATCGGCTTCAACTCCCGCTACCTGCTGGACATCGCCGACCAGGTCGATGACGGCGGCAAGGCCGTGTTCCAGATGGCTGACGCGGCCTCGCCGACCATCGTCACCGACGAGGCCGATGACGGCGCGCTCTATGTCCTGATGCCGATGAGGGTGTGACGACGCGCGTGTCGGTCGAAGGTCCCATTCTCAGCGAACACAGCGGTGCCGCCTCCACCGCCGAGGCACCCCTGCGGCTGGCGGTAAACACGATCAGCCTCACCCGGTTCCGCAATCACGCGGCGACCTCCCTGGAGATCGACCGGCCGGTGGCGGTGCTGACCGGCGCCAACGGGTCGGGCAAGACCAACCTGCTCGAGGCGGTCTCCTTCCTCAGCCCCGGCCGCGGCATGCGCCGGGCGAAGCTGTCGGAGATCGACCGGGTCGGCGATGCCGGCGCCTGGGCGGTCTCGGCCTCGGTCACCGGCAAGCTGGGCGACGCAAGGATCGGCACCGGCCGCGACGCCAGCGTGGACGGCGAACGGCGGATCGTGCGCATCGACGGCGCCCCGGCCCGCAGCCAGTCCTCCCTGGGCGACCACCTGACCGTCTCCTGGCTGACCCCGGCGATGGACCGGCTGTTCACCGAGAGTGCGTCCGGCCGCCGCCGCTTCCTCGACCGGCTGGTCTATGCCTTCGACGGCGAGCATGCCGGGCGGGTGAACGGCTACGAGCACGCCTGGCGCGAGCGCAACCGCCTGATCAGGGACGGCCGGCGCGAGGCCGCCTGGTATGCGGCGCTGGAGGAGACCCTGGCGGAGACCGGGGTCGCCATCGCCGCCGCCCGGGCAACATTGGTCGCCCGGCTGAACCGGATCTGTGCGGCCACCCGCGACCCGTTCCCGGCCGCCGAGCTGGCGCTGGACGGCGAGATCGACCGCTGGCTGGTCGGCACCCCGGCTCTGGAGGTCGAGGACCGGCTGCGCGCAACCCTGGCCGCCGCCCGCTTCGGTCCGCAGGAGGCCGAGGGGCCGCACCGCACCGATCTGGCCGTGACCCATGTGGCCAAGGCGATGCCGGCGGGACAATGCTCCACCGGCGAGCAGAAGGCGCTGCTGGTCGGCATCGTGCTCGCCCATGCCAGGCTGCAGGCGATCGACGAGCATGCCGCCCCCATCCTGCTGCTGGACGAGGTCGCCGCCCATCTGGACGACCGCCGCCGCGCCGCCCTGTTCGAGGCCGTGTTCGACCTCGGCGGTCAGGCCTGGCTGACCGGCACCGATCTTTCCACCTTCGCGCCGATCGCCGATCGCGCGCGCTTGTTCGACGTCGCCGACGGCAGGGTCCGTCCGGCCGACGTCATGTCCTAACCGGAGTCTCCCCCCATGGCTGACGACGCCACCAACGGCACCGAAAACGGTCAAGAGAACGAGTACGGCGCGGATTCCATCAAGGTCCTGCGCGGCCTCGATGCGGTGCGCAAGCGCCCGGGCATGTATATCGGCGACACCGATGACGGCTCCGGTCTGCACCATATGGTCTACGAGGTGGTGGACAACGCCATCGACGAGGCCCTGGCCGGCTATTGCGACGCCGCGCAGGTGATCCTGAACGGCGACGGCTCGGTGACCGTGCGCGACAACGGCCGCGGCATTCCGGTGGCGATACACTCCGAGGAGGGGGTGTCGGCGGCGCAGGTCATCATGACCCAGCTCCATGCCGGCGGTAAGTTCGACCAGAACTCCTACAAGGTCTCCGGCGGTCTGCACGGGGTCGGCGTCTCGGTGGTGAACGCGCTGTCCGAGTGGCTGGAGCTGCGCGTCTGGCGCGAGGGCAAGGAGCATTTCATGCGGTTCCGTCACGGCGATGCCGAGGCGGATCTGGCGGAGGTCGGCCCCTCCAACGGCAAGACCGGCACCGAGGTGACCTTCAAGCCGTCGAAGGAGACCTTCACCATGGTCGAGTTCGACTACGCCACCCTGGAGCACCGGCTGCGCGAACTGGCCTTCCTGAACTCCGGCGTGCGCATCGTGCTGACCGACGAGCGGCACGGCGAGCCGAAGACCACCGACCTGTTCTACGAGGGCGGGCTGAAGGCCTTCGCCGAGTATCTGGACCGCTCGCGCACCGCCCTGCACCCGACCATCTCGGCCACGGGCGAGAAGGACGGCATCACCGTCGAGATCGCGATGGAGTGGACCGACTCCTATCACGAGACGATGCTGTGCTTTACCAACAACATCCCGCAGCGCGACGGCGGCACCCATCTGGCCGGCTTCCGCGCCGCCCTGACCCGGCAGGTGAACAACTACGCCAACCAGTCCGGCATCGCGAAGAAGGAGAAGGTCACGCTGTCCGGCGACGATGCGCGTGAGGGGCTCACCTGCGTGCTGTCGGTGAAGGTGCCCGACCCGAAATTCTCCTCCCAGACCAAGGACAAGCTGGTCTCCTCCGAGGTCAAGCCGGTGGTCGAGAACATCATCGGCGAGCGTCTGGACCAGTGGTTCGACGAGCACCCGAACGAGGCCAAGCGCATCGTCACCAAGGCCTATGAGGCGGCGGCCGCCCGCGATGCCGCGCGCCGCGCGCGCGAGCTGACCCGGCGCAAGGGTGCGCTGGACATCGCCAACCTGCCCGGCAAGCTCGCCGACTGCCAGGAGCGCGATCCGGCCAAGGCCGAACTGTTCCTGGTCGAGGGCGACAGCGCCGGCGGCTCGGCCAAGCAGGGCCGCGACCGCAAGAACCAGGCGATCCTGCCCCTCCGCGGCAAGATCCTGAACGTGGAGCGCGCCCGCTTCGACAAGATGCTGTCGAGCGCGGAGATCGGCACCCTGATCGCCGCCTTGGGCACCGGCATCGGGCCGGAGGAGTTCAACATTGAGAAGACCCGGTATCACCGGATCATCATCATGACGGACGCCGATGTCGACGGCTCGCACATCCGCACCCTGCTGCTGACCTTCTTCTTCCGGCAGATGCCGGAGCTGGTCGAGCGCGGCTATCTCTACATCGCCCAGCCGCCGCTCTACCGGGTCAAGCGGGGCAACGAGGAGACCTACCTGAAGGACGACAAGGCGCTGGAGCGTTTCCTGATCGAGGAAGGCACCAAGGGCGCGGTCCTGCGCACCGCCTCGGGCGCGCAGATCGCGGCGGCCGACCTGGCGCATCAGGGCGAGCTGGCCCGCCAGGCCCGCCAGCTCCTGGAGCCGGTGGTGCGCCGCCTCGGCGGCCCGGTGGTGACCGAGCAGGCGGCCGTGGCCGACCTGCTGCGCCCGTCCCTGCTGGCCGATCCGGCAGCGGCCGCCGCGGCCGCTGCCGACTTCGCCCGGCGCCTCGACGCCCTGTCGGAGGAGCATGAGCGCGGCTGGTTCGCCTCCTACGAGGAGCAGACCGAGACCGGCCCGGCGATCGTCGTCGCCCGCACCCTGCGCGGCGTGACCGAGACCTACCATATCGACGGCGTGCTGATGCGCACCGCCGAGGCCCGGGCCCTGGCCGAGCGGGCGGCCGACCTGCGCGAGCTGTTCGCCGAGCCGGCGACCCTGGTGCAGAAGGACGGCGCCGAGCGCACGGTCTACGGCCCGGTCGGGCTGATCGAGGCGATCTTCGAGATCGGCCGCAAGGGCCTGACCATCAACCGCTACAAGGGCCTCGGCGAGATGAACCCGGACCAGCTCTGGGAGACCACGCTGGATCCGGACCGCCGCACCCTGCTGCAGGTCAAGATCGCCCATGCCGACGAGGCCCAGGAGGTGTTCAGCACCCTGATGGGCGACGTGGTGGAGCCGCGCCGCGAGTTCATCCAGTCCAACGCGCTCAAGGTGGCGAACCTGGACGTCTGATCGGGATTGATGCGTGTCCCCGGCCCTTCGACATGCCCCGGCACGAGGCCAGGGCTGCTCAGGGCGAGGCCCAGAGCTATTTCTGTAGGACCTCACCCTGAGCAGCCCTGAAGGGGCGTGTCGAAGGGCCGCGGATCCCCAACAAAAAAACCGGCTGCCGGGTGATCCGGCGGCCGGTTTCGTTTGCGCGGGAAACCCGGGCTCCGAGGCGTCTTACGACCCTTCGGTCATCGCGTTGGCTTCGCTCTGCAGGTGCGTGTAGTGCTCCAGGCCGATGCGGCCGATCAGGTCGAGCTGGGTCTCCAGGTAATCGACATGCTCCTCCTCGTCGTTGAGGATCTCGACGAACAGGTCGCGGCTGACATAGTCGCGGATCGAGTCGGCATAGGCGATCGCCTCGCGCAGGTCCGGCACCGCGTCGAGCTCGACCGCGAGATCGCACTCGATGATCTCCTTCACGTTCTCGCCGATGCGCAGCTTGTTCAGCTCCTGCAGGTTCGGCAGGCCTTCGAGGAACAGGATGCGCTGGATCAGCTTATCCGCATGCTCCATTTCCTCGATGGATTCCTCATAGGCCTTCTTCGAGAGCTTCGACACACCCCAGTCGCCGAGGATGCGGGAGTGCAGGAAGTACTGGTTGATCGCCGTCAACTCGTTCTTGAGGATGCGATTGAGGTGTTCGATGACTGTCTTGTCGCCCTTCATGGCGCCCTCCGTCGGTCGGAATCCATTGGGCGCAGAATACAAGAACGGTTCAAATCGGCAAGGAAAAACGTAATGATTTCAAGTAATTGAGAATGATCCGCAATACAGTCTGCCTGCCCGGCTTCATGTTGGGACCCGATCTCTTCACCGATCTCGACCGCTCCCTGGCGGGTCGCCTCGACCTGCTGCATGGCGATGTGTACAGCGATGCGTCGATCGACGGCATGGCCCGTCGGGTCCTCTCCGGGGCCCCGAAGCGCTTCAACCTGCTCGGTTTTTCCATGGGCGGTTTCGTCGCCCGCGAGATCGCGCTGACGGCGCCGGACCGGGTCGAGGCGCTGATCCTGGTCGGCACCTCGGCGCGGGCCACCTCAGCCGCCGAACATGCTCGCAAGGAGGCGATCCTGTCCCAGCTCGCCGAGACCGGCTTCAAGGGCATGTCGCGCAAGGCGCTGTCCCGCGGCGTCCATCCCGACCATCCGGACCGGGACGGGCTGGTGGCGCGGCTGCGGCGGATGGGGGCCGATCTCGGCGGGGAGGTGATGGCCCGCCAGCTGCAGGCGACCCGGGTCGACGGATACGGCGATCTGCCGCGCATCGCGGCCCCGACCCTCGTGGTCGCCGCCCGGGAGGACCTGCTGCGGCCGCTCGCCGAGCTGGAAGCGCTCGCCGCCGGCATCCCGAACGCCCGGCTGGAGGTTTTCGAGGACTGCGGCCACATGATCCCGATGGAGAAGCCGGATCAGTTGGCTGAGAGCATCATGGCGTTTCTGAACGGGAGCTAGGCAGGTCCGGGATCGGCGGGTAGGTTGCCGGGGTGTCAGTCAGATCCTCCCTCTCGCCGCTGCTCACGGGCTCGCTCGCCGGTGTCCTGATGATGGCGGTGGCCGCCGCCGCCTTCAGCATGATGCACGCCGCGATCCGCCACGTGAGCGTGGAGGTGCACCCGTTCGAGATCGCGTTCTTCCGCGTGTTCTTCGGCTTCTTCGCGCTGGCCCCGGTGTTCATGCGGCAGGGATGGGCGCCGCTGCGCACCACCAAGATGAAGCTGTTCGCGGCGCGCGGCGGGCTGAACGCCTGCGCCATGCTGATGTTCTTCTACGGCCTGTCGATCACGCCGCTGGCCATGGTCGCCGCGCTGGGCTTCACCGCCCCGCTCTTCGCCACGGTGCTGGCCATGCTGGTCCTGGGAGAGACCGTGCGCCTGCGCCGCTGGACCGCCATCGCCATCGGCTTCGCCGGCGCCATGGTGATCCTGCGCCCGGGCGTGATGGAGGTCGGCCTGGGGCCGCTGCTGATCCTGGGATCCTCGGTCGTCTGGTCGGTGGCGCTGATGGTGATCAAGGTGCTGACCCGCACCGAGTCCAGCGTTACCATCACCGCCTATGCGTCGATCTTCCTGTCGCCGATCGCCCTTGTGGTGGCGCTGCCGTTCTGGACCTGGCCGTCGCTGGAGTCGCTGATCTGGCTGTTCATGATCGGCATCGTCGGCACCATCGCCCAGACCGCCATGAACCAGTCGCTGAAGATCGCCGACGCCTCGGCCGTCCTGCCGGTGGACTTCTCCAAGCTGCTCTGGGCCGCCGCCATCGGCTACGTGCTGTTCGGCGAGGTGCCGGATGTGTGGACCTGGATCGGCGGGGCGATGATCTTCTCCAGCGCCACCTATATCGGCGTGCGCGAGGCGCGGCTGAAGAAGGAGGGCAAGCTCGCCGCCGGCCCGCCCTCGACCGCCGTCGACCGCGAACCGCCGGTTCCCTCGCCGCGCGCGATGGGAAAAGACGGCTGAAACCCGGCCGGAAGGCCCCCCGAGACGCTCTGTCCGGTTGACCGCGGGGCGTCCAATGGGGATAAGCCCGCATCCCTGAACAACTGCCGAGGTCGCCCCCCATGGCCGCCCCCGATCTGGTTCCCGTCGCCCGCGCCCTGATTTCCGTTTCCGACAAGACCGGCCTCATCGAGTTCGCCGCCGCCCTGTCGCAGATGGGCGTGGAGATCCTGTCCACCGGCGGTACCGCCAAGGCGATCGCCGAGGCCGGCATCCCGGTGGTCGAGGTGGCGGAGCGGACCGGCTTCCCGGAGGTGATGGACGGGCGGGTGAAGACCCTGCACCCGGTGATCCATGGCGGCCTGCTCGCCCGGCGCGACCTGGACCACCATGTCGCCGCCATGGACGAGCACGGCATCGCGCCGATCGACCTGCTGGTGGTGAACCTCTACCCGTTCGAGGCGACCCGCGCCCGCGGGGCCGGCTATGACGAGAGCGTGGAGAACATCGATATCGGCGGCCCGGCGATGATCCGCGCCGCCTCGAAGAACCACGATTTCGTCACCGTCATCGTCGACGTCGAGGATTACGGTCCGGTGCTGGAGGAGATGCGCGCGAACCAGGGGGCCACCTCGATGGCCCTGCGCCGCAAGCTCGCCGCCACCGCCTACGGCCGCACGGCGGCCTATGACGCGGCGATCTCCGGCTGGCTGGCCGGCGAGGTGGGCGAGGTCTTCCCGCGCCGCTTCACCCTGGCCGGCTCCGCCCCCCAGGTGCTGCGCTACGGCGAGAACCCGCACCAGCAGGCCGCCTTCTACCGCACCACGGAGAGCCGCGCCGGGGTGTCGACCGCCGAGCAGGTGCAGGGCAAGGAGCTCAGCTACAACAACCTGAACGATACCGACGCCGCCTTCGAGCTGGCCGCCGAACTGGACGAGCCGGGCATCGCCATCATCAAGCACGCCAATCCCTGCGGCGTGGCCATCGCCGGCTCGCTCAGCGCGGCCTGGGATGCGGCCCTCGCCTGCGATCCGCTCAGCGCCTTCGGCGGGATCGTCGCCGCCAACCGCACCATGGACGCCGCAACCGCCGAGAAGATCGCCGAGATCTTCACCGAGGTGGTGATCGCCCCGGATTTCGATCCGGCCGCGCTCGAGGTCTTCGCCTCCAAGAAGAACCTGCGGGTGCTGAAGACCGGCGGCATGCCGGACCCGACCTCCGCCGGGCTGATGGTGAAGAACTTGGCCGGCGGCCTGCTGGTCCAGTCGCGCGATGCCGGGCGGGTGACCCAGGCCGAGCTGAAGGTCGTCACCAAGCGGGCGCCGAGCGAGGCGGAGATGCGCGACCTGCTGCTCGCCTTCCGCATCGGCAAGCATGTGAGGTCGAACACCATCGTCTATGTGAAGGACGGCGCCACCGCCGGTATCGGGGCTGGGCAGATGAGCCGCGTGGACGCCGCGCGCATTGCCGCCGCCAAGGCCAAAGACGCGGCCAAGGCCGCCGGCTGGGCCGAGCCGCGGACGATCGGCTCCGTCGCCGCCTCCGACGCCTTCTTCCCGTTCCCGGACGGGCTGATCACCGTGGCCGATGCCGGCGCGACGGCGATCATCCAGCCGGGCGGGTCGATCCGCGACGAGGAGATCATCGCCGCCGCCGACGAGCGGAACCTCGCCATGGTGCTCACTGGCATGCGACACTTCCGCCATTGAGGCTGATCCGGTGACGCATCGTGCTGCCCCAGGAAACCATCCGCGCCAAACGTGACGGCAAGATCCTGCCGGCGGACGCCATTGCCGCGTTCATCGCCGGCCTGACCGACGGGTCGGTCGGCGAGGGACAGGCCGCCGCCTTCGCCATGGCGGTGTTCTTCCAGGGGATGGAGGCCGAGGAGCGGGCCGCCCTGACCCGGGCGATGGCGGACAGCGGCACGGTGCTGCGCTGGCAGGGCCTGGACGGACCCGTCCTTGACAAGCATTCCACCGGGGGCGTCGGCGACAAGATCAGCCTGATGCTGGCACCGATCGTCGCGGCCTGCGGCGGCTACGTGCCGATGATCTCCGGCCGCGGCCTCGGCCATACCGGCGGCACCCTGGACAAGCTGGACTCGATCCCCGGCTACACCACCAATCCGGATCTGGAGACCTTCCAGCAGGTGGTGCGCGAGGTGGGCTGCGCCGTCATCGGCCAGACCGACGACCTGGCGCCGGCCGACCGGCGGCTCTATGCTATCCGCGACGTGACGGCGACGGTCGAATCCGCCGCCCTGATCACCGCCTCCATCCTGTCCAAGAAGCTGGCCGCCGGCCTGGACGGGCTGGTGATGGACGTCAAATGCGGCAGCGGCGCCTTCATGGACGACCTGACCAAGGCTCGGGATCTGGCCGACGCCTTGGCCGAGACCGCGCGGGCGGCGGGACTGCCGACGGTGGCGCTGATCACCGACATGAACCAGGTGCTCGGCCGGACCGCCGGCAACGCGTTGGAAGTGGCGGATGCGGTCGGTTTTCTCACCGGAGCGGAACGGGAGCCGCGCAGCCTGGAGGTGACCCTGGCGCTGGCCGGCGAGATGCTGGTCCAGGGCCGGTTGGCCGAAACGCCGGAGGCGGGGCGGTCCCTGGCGCGGATAGCGCTGGAGGATGGGCGCGCGGCCGAGGTGTTCGGCCGGATGGTCGCCGCCCTCGGCGGTCCCGCCGACCTGCTGGAGCGTCCCGAGGCCTACCTGGCGGCGGCACCGGTCACCCTGGCGGTGCATGCCGAGACGCGCGGCATGGTGTCCCGGATCGATGCCCGCAGCCTCGGTGTGGCGGTGATCGAGCTGGGGGGTGGACGCCGGCTGGCGAGCGACAACATCGATCCCTCGGTCGGGCTGAGCGCGATCGCCGGGATCGGCGAGGCTGTCGACGGCGACCGGCCGCTGGCGGTCGTCCATGCCCGTGATCGGACCGACGCCGAGCGGGCGGCAGCGACCCTCCGCGCCGCCTTCACCTTGGGCGACGCGGGGACCGCCGGGCCGGTGGTGATCGAGCGGCGGACGGGAGGGACCTGATGGGCCGTGCCTTCTTCATCGTCCTGGATTCCGTCGGCATCGGCGGTGCGCCGGATGCCGAGCGCTTCGGCGATACCGGATCCGACACGCTGGGTCACATCGCGCAGGCCTGCGCCGCCGGCCAAGGCGACGGCCACGGCCGCGGCGGGCCGCTGCGCGTCCCCAACCTGCTGGCGCTGGGCCTCGGCGCCGCCCATCGGGATGCCGCCGGCACGGAGCCGGTCGGGCTGGAAGCGGCGACGGCGACCGGCGCCTGGGGCCA
Organism: Candidatus Endolissoclinum sp.; assembly: GCA_965228445.1. Classification (GTDB taxonomy): domain Bacteria; phylum Pseudomonadota; class Alphaproteobacteria; order Thalassobaculales; family Thalassobaculaceae; genus Thalassobaculum. The sequence goes on from OZ245813.1 coordinate 3,499,350, forward strand.
TGCGGCGGAAACCAGCAAGGGCAAGGACACGCCCAGCGGTCACTGGGAACTGTCTGGCGTGCCTGTGGAATTCGACTGGACCTACTACCCCGAGACCGTGCCGACCTTCCCTGCGGGGTTCACCGATGCCCTGATCGGGCGCTGCGGCCTGTCGGGCATTCTGGGGAACTGCCACGCCAGCGGCACGACCATCATCGCCGAACTCGGCGCGGAGCACATGGCGAGCGGAAAGCCGATCCTCTATACCTCCGCGGACAGCGTGGTGCAGATCGCCGCCCATGAGGAGAGCTTCGGGCTGGAGCGGCTCTACGAGGTCTGCCGGGTCGCCCGCCTCCTGGTGCCGGACACCGTTGGCAGGATCATCGCCCGGCCGTTCGTCGGCACCGGACCCGACGACTTCACCCGCACCGCCAACCGCAAGGACCTGGCCGTCCCGCCGCCCGCGCCGACGCTGCTGCAGCGCCAGGCCGAGGCCGGCGGCGCCGTGGTCTCGATCGGCAAGATCGGCGACATCTTCGCCCATGCCGGCACCGGCGAGGAGATCAAGGCGGCCGGGAACGACGGCATCTTCGAGACGCTGATGGCGGTGACCGCGCGCGATCGGGACAATGCCCTGGTGGTCGCCAATTTCGTCGATTTCGACACGCTCTACGGCCACCGCCGCGACGTCGCCGGCTATGCCGCCGCCCTGGAGGCGTTCGACCGCGACCTGCCGACCTTCCTCGCCGCGCTGCGCCCGGGGGATCTGGCGGTGCTGACGGCGGATCACGGCTGCGACCCGACCTGGCGCGGCAGCGACCATACCCGCGAGCAGGTGCCGGTGCTGTTTGCCGGCCCCGGTGTCGCGGCGGGCGACTTGGGACAGCTCGCCTTCGCTGATGTGGGGGAGACCCTCGCGGCCCATCTGGGCCTGGCGCCGGGCAAGCACGGCACCGACCGGCTGGGGGCGCGCCGATGATCCCGCGCTTCACCACCGACAGCGAGGCGGCGGATCTCGCCGCCGCCTATGCGCGCGACGGGCTGCTGGTGGTCGAGGATGCGGTGTCGCCCGCCGACTGCGATGCGCTGATCGACCGGTCCCATGCCATCGTCGATGCCTGGGATCCGGCGGAGGGGCGGTCGGTCTTCTCAACCACCGCGCCGAAACACGCCTCCGACGCCTGGTTCCGCGAGAGCGGCGACAAGATCCGGGTGTTCCTGGAGGACGGCGCGGTCGATGCCGACGGCGATCTCACCATCGACCGGCACCGGGCGGTGAACAAGCTCGGCCATGCCATGCACGACCTGGATCCGGTGTTCGACCGGGTATCGCGCAGCCCCGTCCTTTCCCGGATCGCCACCGCCCTCGGCATTGCCGCGCCGAAGCTGGCCCAGTCCATGGTGATCTGGAAGCCGCCGGCGATCGGCGGCGCGGTGGTGCCGCACCAGGACGCCGCCTTCCTGGTCACTGACCCGCCGACGGTCACCGGCTTCTGGCTGGCGCTGGAGGACGCGGACGAGAGCAACGGCTGCCTGATCGCCCAACCCGGCGGCCATAGAGGCCCGCTGCGCCAACGCTTCCTGGAACGCGGCGGCGCGCTGGCCCTGGAGACCCTGGACGACACGCCCTATCCGGCCGACGGGTTCGTGGCCCTGCCGGCCCGCAAGGGAACCCTGGTGGTGCTGCACGGGTTACTTCCCCATGGCAGTGCGGCCAACACCTCGCCGCGCTCGCGCATGGCCTATACGCTGCATGTGGTGGACGGGCAGGCGACCTGGCATCCGGGCAACTGGATCCGCCGCCGCCCGGACGATCCGTTCCGAGGCTTCTGACCGGAGAGAGTTCATGTTCAGGATGCTGCGCGATCTGTGCCTGATCCTGGTCGTGATCCTCGGCCTGACCGGCGGCTCCCAGGTCACCTCCTTCGTCGACGCCTATGCCCAGCGGCTGGGCGGCGCTGTGGACGAGCTGGACCGCCAGGTGACGGCCCACCGCACCGAGGCCGCTGCACAGAACCTGACCCTGGAAGCCTATCTGGAGCGCCACCGCAGCAACGCGGACCCGGCGATCCAGGGCTCCGGTCGGCGGCTGACCGCCATGGTCGACCGGCTCGCCGACCTGCAGGCGGCGCGGGCCGAGTTGGACGCGGCCGGACCCTGGACCCGCCCGGCGGTGGCCCTGCGCCATTCCGACAGCGAGATCCTCGGCAACGCCTATGCCGAATGGCGGCCGGGCCTGACGATCGACCCGCGCTGGGGCATCGTCGGCGCAGTTCTGGCCTGGATGCTTTTCTGGGCGGTGTCTACGCTGCTGGTGCGCGGCTTCCGCTCCCCCCGCCGTCGCGCGCCCGCCCGCTGATCCGTTCCCACGCATCGAAGGAGGCCGCCGTGGCCCTTGCCCGCCGTTCCTGGGTTCCCGCCCAGTCCGAGGATCTCGTCCAGGTGCTGGCCGGACGCACCGCGGGAGAGGAGAGCGGCCGGATCGCCGACCGGATCGAGGCGCTGGCCGCCCGCAACCGGGAGATCCACGAGCGCGACTGCTTCAACCTGAACCCGGCGACCAACGTGATGAACCCGCGGGCCGAGGCGCTGCTGGCCTCCGGCATCGGCTCGCGGCCGTCGCTCGGCTATCCCGGCGAAAAGTACGAGATGGGGCTGGAGGCGATCGAGGAGGTGGAGGTTATCGCCGCCGAACTCTGCGCCGAGGTGTTCGACGCCAAATTCGCCGAGATCCGGGTGCCGTCGGGGGCGCTGGCCAACCTGTACGGCTTCATGACCACCTGCCGGCCAGGCGACACGATCATCGCTCCGCCGGCCGCCATCGGCGGGCATGTCACCCACCATGTCGCCGGCTGCGCCGGGCTGTATGGGCTCAAGTCGGTACCGGCGCCGGTGGTTGAGGACGGCTACACGGTGGACGTCGACGCGCTGCGGGAGCTGGCGCGCAGGGAGCGGCCGGCGCTGATCACGCTCGGTGGCAGCCTGAATCTGTTCGAGCATCCGGTGCGCGAGGTCCGTACCATCGCCGATGAGGTCGGCGCAAAGCTGCTGTTCGACGCCGCCCACCAGTGCGGGATCATCGCCGGCAAGGCCTGGCGCGATCCGCTGGCCGAGGGTGCGCATCTGATGACCATGAGCACCTACAAGAGCCTGGGCGGGCCGGCCGGCGGGCTGATCGTCACCAACGAGCCCGGGATCGCCGAGCGGCTCGACGCCATCGCCTTCCCCGGCATGACGGCGAATTTCGACGCGGCGAAATCGGCCGCCCTGGCGGTCTCCATGCTCGACTGGCGCGACTTCGGCAAGGCATACGCGGCCGAAATGATATCGCTTTCCAAGAGCTTGGCGGCAGCACTGGATGCCGAAGGCGTGCCGGTCTTCGCGGTCGGCGACGGCTTCACCAACTCGCACCAGTTCGCGGTCCGGGCGGCGGCCTATGGCGGCGGGCAGGCGGCCTCGAAGACCCTGCGCAAGGCCGGGTTCCTGGCCTGCGGCATCGGGCTGCCGGTGGAGGAGGTGGCCGGCGACCTGAACGGGCTGCGCATCGGCACGCCGGAGCTGGTGCGGTGGGGGATGACGGCGTCGGACGCGCCGCGCCTCGCCGACCTGATCGCCCGCGCGCTGAAGAGCAACGACCCGGGCGCGATGGCCGGCGAGGTGAGCGCGTGGCGGAAGGACTTCGACGCGCTGCATTTCGTGCACTGACACCCCTGTCCTCGCCAGCCCCCTCCCGTCATCCTGAACTCGTTTCAGGATCGGGCCGCAGGCGTCGGACGCATGATCCCGAAACGAGTTCGGGATGACGGCGAGGGATGATCAGGGCCGGCGGTTTGATCCCGAAACCAGTTCGGGATGACCTGCGAGGGCTGGGACTACGATCCCTTCGCCGGGCCGGACTCGTACTCCGGCACCATGCGGCCGAGGATCTCCACCGTCGCCGGCCTCTGCCGCGCGCGGGCGGCCGCCTCCAGCTCCTCCAGCCCCCGCTCGATCAGCCCACGGTCGGCGGTGCGGGGATGGGCGCGGCGGATGGCGGGGATCTCCGTCGCCTCCAGGGTCTCCGCGCCGTGGAACAGCTCCTCGTGCAGCTTCTCGCCCGGGCGCAGGCCGGTGAACGCGATGGCGATGTCCTTGCCCGGCTCGAGCCCGGCCAGCCGGATCATCCGGTCGGCCAGGTCGACGATCTTCACCGGCTCGCCCATGTCCAGCACGGTGATGCCGCCGCGCTCGCTCTCCAGCGCCGCGGCCTGGAGCACCAGCTCGACCGCCTCGCGCACGGTCATGAAGTAGCGGGTGATGTCCGGATGGGTGACGGTCAGCGGCCCGCCGCGCTCGAGCTGGCGCTGAAACAGGGGCACGACCGAGCCGGTGGAGCCCAGCACGTTGCCGAAGCGGGTGGTCACGAAGCGGGTGCCGCCCTCCAGGTCGAGCGCCTGGCAGTAGGCCTCGGCCAGCCGCTTGGTCGCCCCCATCACGTTGGTCGGGTTCACAGCCTTGTCGGTGGAGATCACCACCACCGTGCCGACCCCGGCGGCGCGGGCGGCGTCGGCGACGATCCGGGTGCCGATGGCGTTGGTCAGCACCGCGTCGCAGACATTGGCCTCCATCAGCGGCACGTGCTTGAGGGCGGCGGCGTGGAACAGGATCTCCGGTCTGGCGGTCCCCAGGATCTCGGTTACCCGGGCCCGGTCGCGCACATCGCCGATCAGGGCGGCGCGCGGCAGGTGCGGCGCGCGCTCGGCCAGCTCGAGGTCGATGCGGTACAGCGCGTATTCCGATTGCTCGACCAGGGTGATGTGGGCCGGGCCGAGATCGGCGATCTGACGCACCAGCTCGGCGCCGATGGTGCCGCCGGCCCCGGTCACCAGCACTCGCCGTCCCTCGATCAGCCGCTGCATGGACGGACGGTCGAGGGTCGCCTGCGGCCGGCCGAGCACGTCCTCCACATTGATCGGGCGGAGCTGCACCTGGCCGTCGCCGGCGGTCTCCAGCGCGCTCAGCACGGGCATGCGGCTGACGGGAATGCCGATGGCGTCGGCCCGGTCCAGCAGGGTCCGGATCGTCGCCCCGTCCATCTGCCGCCGGGTCAGGACGATGCGCTGCGGCCGCAGGCCCTGGCCGGTCAGCCGCGTGATCACGTCCTCCAGGTTGTTCAGCCCGCCGAAGACCGGCACCCCGCGGATCCGCCGGCCGGTCCGCGAATCCCGGTCGTCGACGATGCCGACCACCCGGTAGGGCACCTCGTGGCCCGGGGCGGTCTCGCGGATGAACAGGTCGGCGCCGTCCCCGGCACCGATCAGCAGGACCGGGACCTTGCCCTGGGCATTGCGCTCGAACAGGGCGGAGATCGTACCGTCCTTCAGCAGGCGATAGCCGACCCGCGGCAGGCCGAGCAGGATCGTCAGCAGCGCCGCCTCGATCACCAGGAAGGAGCGCGGCAGGGAGTCGAGCCGGGTGACGATGAACTGCAGCACCAGGAAGGCCGCGATGATCACCGCGACCGCCCGCAGGATCTGTCCGAGATCGCCGATCGACGTGTAGCGCCACACCGCGGTGTCGAGCCGCATCACCAGGAAGACGGCCAGCGCGGTCAGGGTGAACAGCGCCGTCCCGGTCTGGATCGCCTGCATCGGCCACCAGGCGATCTGGTCGCCCAGGCGCAGGTACAGCGCCAGCGGAAACGACACGGCGGCCATCACCGTGTCATGGGCAAAGATCAGCAGAGAGCGTCGGAAAGCGCGGGCGTTCATGCGATGTCGCGGGCCGGTGTTTGGGGAGCTGGGGTGTCGGGAGCGGGCGTGTCGGTCTGGACGGAGTCTAGCACGGCATGGTCCCCGGCGGCGGCGGTGAGGAGCGGGTCCGTGGTCTGCCGCACCGCCTCCAGCATGCCGGCGCGCGGATCGACGGTCGGCCGCCACCCCAGCGTGCGGCGCAGGGCGCCGTCGTCGAAGGCGCAGGACCCGCCGAGCCGCCGGCCGGTATCGCCCAGCAGGGCCAGCCCGCGTGCCGGGACCGGCAGCAGCAGCGCGCGGCGGCCCAGCGCGTCGAGGATCCGGCGGGCCAGGGCGCCGGTCGACAGCGTCTCTCCGTCGGTGGCGAAGAAGGTGTGCCCGGCCGCTTCCGGCCGTTCCAGGCAGGCGAGGGTGGCCGTGGCGAGGTTGTCGCGGTGCAGGAAGGAGCGCCGGTTGCCCGAGATGCCGAGCGGCAGGACCGCCGGCGCGCCGCGCAGGAAGTCGATGATCCGCCGCAGGTTGCCGCCGCTGCCCGGCCCATAGACCGGCGGCGGGCGCAGGATAACCACCTCCAGGCCGCTCCCGGCGAGCGCCCGCTCGGCCGCCAGCTTGGCCCGGCCATAGGCGTCGCCCGGGCGCGGCTGCACGGTCTCGTCGATGCCGGCGAACGGGGTGGTCTCCCCCGCCGCCTTGACCGAGCTCATGAACACGAATCGACGCACCCCGGCCCCGACCGCCGCGTCGGCCAGGCGCCGGGTGCCGTCGACGATGCTGCCGTCGAGCACCGCGTCGGACAGGCCGCCCGGGGCGCTGGGGCTGGACAGATGGATCACCGCCTCGACCCCGGCCAGCGCCGCCGACCAGTCCGTCTGCGGCCCGAGATTGCCCACGGTCACCGCCCGGTCGCGCCAGTACGGCATCAGGGTCGCCGGGTCGCGGACGGCGGCGACCGGGTCATGCCCGGCGGCTTCGAGCGCGCGCAGGATCGCCCGGCCGACATACCCGCTCGCACCGGTGACCAGGACCCTCATGCCGGCCTCGGGGCCCGCCGGCCCACATGCATGAGCAGGGCGTAGGCGGCGGCGGCGACGGCGAGCCCGGCGGCGAGGGCCGCCCAAGGATTCACGGCGGCCAGTCCCCAGGCGATGGCGACCAGCAGCGCGTTGGCGGCGAGCACCACCAGGCAGACCCGGTCGTGCGGCCAGCCGCCCTGGGTGGCGCGCTGATAGGCGTGCTCGCGGTGCGCTTCGGTCGGCTTCTTGCCGCGCCGCAGCCGGCGGAACAGGGTCACCGAGGCGTCGAGGACGAAGACCAGCGGCAGGACCAGGGCGGCGGCCAGGGCCGGGCCGCCCGGCTGGGCGGTGTCGATCAGCAGGTAGCCCAGGAGAAAGCCGAGGGGAATGCTGCCGGAATCGCCGAGGAAGATCTTCGCCCGGTGCCAGTTCCAAATCAGAAACCCGAGGGCGGCGCCGAGGATCGCGGCGCTGGGGCCGAGCAGCGCCGCCGGAGCGAGGCCCATGAAGGCGAGGCCGCCGACGCCGAGGGCGATCGCGCCGGTCTCGCTGCCGACGATGCCGTCGATCCCGTCCATGAAGTTGTACAGGTTGATGAACCAGAGCCAGGCGAGCGCGGTCAGGACGAGGTCCAGGGGCTGCGGCAGATAGGCGGCGAAGGCGCCCTGGCCGCCCAGCGCCCAGAGCCCGCCCGCCACCGCCAGTCCGTGGGCGGTCAGGCGGATGCCGGCCGACAGGTTGCGCAGGTCGTCGACGAAGGAAAGCCCGGAAAGACCGATCGCCAGGGCCAGGGCGATGCCCATGCCGCCCGCCGGGGCGCCCTGGAGGATCGTCGCCCCGAGCGCCGTCGCGGTGAGGGCGGCGATCACCGCGATGCCGCCGCCGCGCGGCGTCGGAACCACATGGCTGGAGCGGTCGTTGGGATGGTCGAGCACCGCGGCGCGCCGCAGCAGGGACAGGACCGCGCGGGTGGCGAGGCAGGAGAGGGCGGCGCCCAGGCCGACGATGATCAGAATCTCAGTCATCGCCTGGGCTTATACACAGCCGGGGCGGGAGGAGATAGGACGCTTTCGGGGGGCGCGGAACGGGCCGCGGCGGGCCGGCTTTCCTAGCGCCGGTCCTCGCGGCGCAGGGCCCATTTCACCGAGATCGACTCCAGCTCGCGCAGCTCGTCCATCGGCACGCCGATGACGATCTGCCTTGTCCGCTGCAATCGGCCGCCCTCGCCGAAATAGACGCTCTCGTTGATCGCCAGCCGCCCGCCGGTCACCCGCAGGCGCCAGCCGCCGCCGGACGGCATGCGCAGCAGCACCGAGCCGCCGTTCTGAATCAGCGAGGCGGACACCCTGGGATGCAGATGGAAGCGGATCGCCGCCTCCTGCGCCCGGGCGCCGGGGCCGCCGGTATAGGTCAGGACGTCCTCGCCGCGCAGGTCGTCGCCGCCGGCCGCCAGGAACAGGCGGCGGCGGTGGATGATCGAATGGCTTTCGCGATAGCCGTCATGCTCGGCCTCGACCCAGACCGCGCCGTCGGCCTCCCAGCGCTCCAGCCGGACCTGGGCCGGCCGGCGGCCGAGGCTGCCGTCGGCGCGCAGTTCGGTGGTGTTGGTATCGTCGATCACCAGGCCGGAATGGGCCGCGGAGGCGCGCAGCAGACCCTGCCAGCGCGCATCGCCGGGGGCGGCGCCGCAATTGACCACCAGCCGCTCCTTGCCGACCGAGAACTCCATGGAGAGGGTGCCGGCATGGGCGGTGTCGTCGGCCGCCACCGGCGGGCCGGTGTCGAGGATGGCCACCGCGCGGCCGGCGACCAGACGCTCGAAGCCGATCTCCAGGGCCGAGGTGACGGCCCGGGTCTTGGTCTCGGCGCGGGCGATCAGGGTGTCCAGGCGCCAGACCTGACCCTCGGTGGCGCCGTTGAACAGCGCCAGTCCGCCGTCGCCGTGGCGCAGCATGCGCAGCACCCCGGTCATGCGTTGGATCGTCTCGTCCAGGGCCGCGGTCGATTCCCGGCCCGCCGCGCGCAGGGCGGCGCGGGCGTCGACCAGGGCCACCAGTGCGCCGGTCTGCATCGCCGGCGAGCGCGACCGGTGCCCGCCGTCGGGCAGGATCTGGGCGCGGATCGCGGCATCCAGCCGGTCGACCAGTCCCTGAACCTCGTCTCCGTCGGCGCCGAGCGCGACGGCGGCGATCAGCGCGCCGCGCAGGGTCTCCAGCCGGGGCACGCCGTCCGGGCCGGCCTCGACCGCGCTGAGCAGGTGCCGGTACTGGCGGATCAGGCTTTCCAGCACCCGGCGTCGGAACTCGTCATCGGCGGAATCGGCGAAGAAGCCGAAGGTGTGGACCCAGGCGGCGAGACGCGCGGCCAGCAGGTCGGGCCGCCAGGCCAGCCGGTCCCAGGTCGGATACTGCTCGATCCAGGCGCCGACCAGGTCGCGGGCGCGGCGCCGGGCGGCGTCGCCGCCGAGGTCGCGCAGGTCGCGGAGCCATTCGAAGCGGTGCAGGGCCTCGGTCGCGGCATCGCTGTAGCCGCTCTGGCCCCAGGGATCGGCCCCGACCTGCACGGCGGCGCCGCCCAGGGTGTAGCTGCCTTCCAGCAGCTCGCGGCCGAGATCGGAATCGCCGGTCCAGGCATCGGCGACGGAGACGGCCAGCCCGTCCGGCACCGGTCCGGACAGACGCCAAGCATGTACCGGCGAGGCGAAGTAGGCGTCCCGCAGGCGATCCGAGAGTCCGCGCCTATCCCGCCGCCTGCTCACGACCGTTCTCCCGTCAGTTGGCGGCCCTGATCGCGGCGATGTTCGCCGCGTAGGCATCGGTCCCGCCCTTGAACGTCGCGGTCCCGGCGACGAGCACGTCGGCCCCGGCCGCCACGATGCGCCCGGAGGTCTCCGCCGTCACGCCGCCATCGACCTCCAGATGGATCGGACGGCCGGTGGCGTCGATCCGCTTGCGCACGGCGGCGATCTTGTCGAGCTGCGAGGCGATGAAGGCCTGGCCGCCGAAGCCCGGGTTCACGGTCATCACCAGGATCAGGTCGACCATGTCCATCAGGTTGTCCAGCGTCTCCACCGGCGTGCCCGGGTTCAGCGCGACGCCGGCCTTCGCGCCGAGCGAGCGGATGAGCTGCAGGGTGCGGTGGACGTGGGGCCCGGCCTCCGGATGCACGGTGACGATGTCGGCGCCGGCCTCGATGAAGCCGCCGACATAGGCGTCGACCGGCGAGATCATCAGATGGACGTCGAAGGTCTTCGGCGTATGGGGCCGGATCGCCTTCACGATCGCCGGGCCGAGCGAGATGTTCGGGACGAAGTGCCCGTCCATCACATCGACATGGATCCAGTCGGCGCCGGCGGCGTCGACGGCATGGATCTCCTCGCCGAGCCGAGCGAAATCGGCGGCGAGAATGGAGGGGGCGATCAGCGGAGCGTTGGCCATGGCCGGTCGGTAGCAGGTTGCGGCGGTCGCTTCAAGCGCCTGTGCCCGCCGAGCCGTCTGTGCGGGTCGCGGCCGGGGCTCGGGCGGCGCGGGCCGGAAATGCGACGGGCGCCCCCCGCTTGCGCGAAGGACGCCCGTTCCGGCCGCCGGGGAGGCGGAGGGGGGGTTACTCCCCCGGCGCCGGGATCGCGTGGTGCGGGTGGATCTGCTCGACCTCGGCCTCGACCTCGGCGGCGTGGCGCAGCGGCCGGTTCCCGGTCAGCGCGCGGGCGACCACGTAGAACACCGGGGTGAAGAAGATCCCGAACGCGGTCACCCCGATCATCCCGGAGAACACCGTCAGACCCATGGCGTAGCGCATCTCCGCACCGGCCCCGGTCGAGGTGATCAGCGGCACGACGCCCATGATGAAGGCCATGGAGGTCATCAGGATCGGCCGCAGCCGCAGCCGGCTCGCTTCGATCGCGGCGGCAACGGGACCGCGTCCGGCCAGTTCGAGGTCGCGGGCGAACTCCACGATCAGGATCGCGTTCTTCGCCGACAGCCCGACCAGGACGACCAGCCCGATCTGGGTGAAGACGTTGTTGTCCCCGCCGGTCAGCCAGACGCCGGTCATCGCCGCCAGCACGCTCATCGGCACGATCAGGATGATCGCCAGCGGCAGGCTCAGGCTCTCGTACTGGGCGGCCAGCACCAGGAAGACCAGCAGCAGGGCCAGCGGGAAGATGATCAGCGAGGAATCGCCCGCCAGGATCTGCTGGTAGGTCAGGTCGGTCCACTCGAAGCTGAACCCGGCCGGCAGGGTCTCCGCCGCGATCCGCTCCACCGCCGCCTGGGCCTGGCCCGACGAGTAGCCGGGGGCCGGCTCGCCGCTGACATCAGCGGCGATGAAGCCGTTGTAGCGCATCGCCTGTTCCGGGCCGACCGCCGGCTCGACCCGCAGCAGGGCCGACAGCGGCACCATGGCGCCGGAGCTCGAGCGCACCTTCAGCGTGCCGATATCCTCCGGCTGCGACCGGTACTGGGCGTCGGCCTGCAGGCGGACCGAGTAGGTGCGGCCGAACCGGTTGAAGTCGTTGACGTAGAGACTGCCGAGATAGATCTGCAGCGTTTCGAAGACGTCGGTCACCGACACGCCGAGCTGCTGCGCCTTGGTGCGGTCGAGGTCGGCATAGAGCTGCGGCACGTTCACCTGGAAGTTGGTGAACACGTTGGCGAGCTCCGGCGCCTGACGGGCCGCGGCCACGAAGGACTGGGTGACCGCGTTCAGCTCCTCGTAGCCGCGCGACGCCCGGTCCTCGATCTGCAGCTTGAACCCGCCGGTGGTGCCCAGGCCCTGCACGGGCGGCGGCGGGAAGATCACCACGAAGGCGTCCTTGATCGCGCCGTACTGGGCGTTCAGGCGGCCGGCGACGGCCCCGGCGCTGTGGGCGGCGCCCTGGCGCTCCTCGAACGGCTTCAGGGTGGCGAAGACGATGCCGGCGCTGGAGCTGTTGGTGAAGCCGGCGATCGATAGGCCCGGAAAGGCCACCGCGCTCTCCACGTCCGGATCCTCCAGGGTGATCCGGCTCATCTCGCGGATCACGTCCTCGGTGCGGTCCAGGGTGGAGCCGTTGGGGAGCTGGGCGAAGCCGATCAGGTACTGCTTGTCCTGCATCGGCACGAAGCCGCCCGGCACTTGGTTGAAGATGGCGTAGGTCGCGCCGAGCAGGGCGAGGTACAGGCCCACCGTCACTGTCTTGTGCCGGGTCACCCGGGCCACGCCGCCGCCATAGGCGTTGGAACCGCGCCGGAACACCGCGTTGAAGCCGCGGAACAGCCAGCCGAAGGCGAAGTCCATCGCGCGGGTAAGCGCGTCCTTCGGTGCGTCGTGGCCCTTCAGCAGCAGCGCGGCCAGCGCCGGCGACAGGGTGAGGGAGTTGACCGCCGAGATCACCGTGGAGATCGCGATGGTCAGCGCGAACTGTTCGTAGAACTGGCCGGTCAGGCCGGTGATGAAGGCCAGCGGCACGAACACCGCGACCAGCACCAGGGCGATGGCGATGATCGGGCCGGAGACCTCGCGCATCGCCTTGTAGGTGGCGGCCTTCGGCGCCAGCCCCTCCTCGATGTTGCGCTCCACGTTCTCGACCACGACGATGGCGTCGTCGACCACGATGCCGATGGCCAGCACCAGCCCGAACAGGGACAGGGCGTTGATCGACACGCCGAGCAGGTGCATGGCGGCGAAGGTGCCGACCACCGAGACCGGCACCGCCAGCAGCGGGATGATCGACGCCCGCCAGGTCTGCAGGAACAGGATCACCACCAGCACCACCAGGCCGACCGCTTCCAGCAGGGTGTGGATCACCGACTCGATGGACGCGCGCACGAACTGGGTCGGGTCGTAGACGATGGAATAGTCCACGCCCTCGGGCATGTACTGCTTCAGCTCCGCCATGGTGGCGCGCACGTCGTCGGAGATCTGGATGGCGTTGGAGCCGGGCGCCTGGAAGATCGGGATGGCGACCGCCGACTTGTTGTCGAGCAGCGAGCGCAGGGCGTATTCGGCCGCCCCCAGCTCGATGCGGGCGATGTCGCGCAGGCGGGTGACCGCGCCGTCGGCGCCGGTCTTGACGATGATCTCGCCGAATTCCTCCTCGGTCTCCAGCCGGCCCTGGGCGTTGATGGGGAGCTGCAGGTCGACGCCGATCAGGCCGGGCGAGGCGCCGATGATGCCGGCGGCGGCCTGGATGTTCTGTTCGCGGATGGCGTTGGCCACGTCGCCGGCCGACAGGCTGCGCTCGGCCACCTTCTGCGGGTCGAGCCAGATGCGCATGGCGTAGTCGCCCGATCCGAACAGCCGGACCTGGCCCACGCCCTCGATCCGCGCCAGCCGGTCCTTCACGTTCAGGACGGCGTAGTTGCGCAGATAGGTCATGTCGTAGCGGTCGTTCGGCGACAACAGGTGCACGACCATGGTCAGGTCGGGCGAGCTCTTCACCGTGGTCACCCCGAGGCGGCGGACCTCTTCCGGCAGGCGCGGCTCGGCCTGGGTCACCCGGTTCTGCACGAGCTGCTGCGCCTTGTCCGGGTCGGTGCCCAGGCGGAAGGTCACGGTCAGGGTCATCAGGCCGTCGGTGGTGGCCTGGCTGCTCATGTACAGCATGTCCTCCACGCCGTTGATCGCCTCCTCGATCGGCGTCGCCACGGTGGCGGCGATCACCTTCGGGTTGGCGCCCGGATACTGGGCGTTGACGACCACGGTGGGGGGAACGACCTCGGGATATTCGGAGATCGGCAGGGTGCGCAGGGCGAGCAGCCCGGCGACGAAGATCAGGACCGACAGCACTCCGGCGAACACCGGACGGTCGATGAAGAAACGGGAGATGTTCATGTCACACGTCCGGGTTTCGAAGGGGGCGGTGGGAGAACGGCGTCAGTTCGACGCCGTCTCCATCGGCAGGTCGGGGGTCATGGCGACGGTCTCGGGAGCGACCAGCGCGCCCGGGCGGACCCGCTGCAGGCCGTTGACGACGATCCGCTCGCCGGCGGTCAGGCCGCTGGTGACGACGCGCAGCCGGCCGGCGGTCGGGCCGAGGGTGACCTCGCGATAGCCGACCGTGTTGTCCTCGGCGACGACCAGCACGAACTTCTTGCCCTGGTCGATGCCGACAGCCCGGTCGGTGATCAGCAGCGAGCGTTCCGCCACCGCCTTGCCCATGCGCAGCCGGGCGAACTGGCCCGGGATCAGCAGCCCGTCCGGATTGTCGAACTGGGCGCGGACATGGACGGTGCCGCTGCCGGCATTGACGCTGGTGTCGATGAACTGCAGGTGGCCGCGGATCGGATCTGCGCTGCCGAACGGGGCGGCCATCTCCACCGGAATGCGGCTGACGTCCCGGTGCCCGCCGGCGCCGGTGCCCAGATCGCGGATCGCCTCCAGCACCACCTGCTCGTCGGCCTCGAAGCTGGCGTAGATCGGATCGACCGACACCAGGGTGGTCAGTGCCGGCGCGCCGGCTCCGGCCGGCACCAGGTTGCCCACATGCACCAGGATCTCGCCGACCCGGCCGGAGACCGGCGCCCGGATCTCGGTATAGCCGAGGTCGAGCTGGGCCAGCTTCAGATCGGCCTCGGCCGCCTGGAAGTTGGCCTGGGCCTCGCGGTAGGCATTGGCCCGGCTGTCGCCCTCGCGCAGCGGCAGGGTACGGGTCTTGATCAGCTCCTGGGCGCGCTCGTGCTCCTTGCGGGTGAAGGCGAGCCGGGCTCGGGCGGCGGTCACCTGCGCCTCGGCCCGGGCCACCTCGGCGGCGAACGGGGCCGGGTCTATGGTGACCAGGGGGTCGCCCGCCTCTACGAGACTGCCCTCGCGGAAATGCACGGCCAGCACCTGGCCGGCCACGCGCGAGCGGACCTCGACCCGCTCCACCGCCTCCAGATGCCCGGAGAATTCCTTCCAGCCCAGCAGGTCCTGGGCCTCGACCTCGGCGACCGACACCGGGACGGCGACCGGCGCCTGCACCGCCGGGGCGGCATCAGCGGCGGCGGTCTCTTCGGAGTAGGACGGCGAGAGGGCGACCAGACCGGCGGCAATGATTGCGGCTACCGCGGCTGAGCCCAGTATGATTTTGTACCCACGACCTTTGGATTGTGTACCAGCCATCGGATCGCTCCATATTTCGTTTTGTACCGATCGGTAGGAAATCGGTTCGGCCGGATATGGAGGGTGGACATGGGTGGATCAAGTACCCACCTTACCGATCGGTACAAAAAAAATCGAGTGGAGGATTCAGGCCATGAGCCGGCCGCGGACATTCTGTGAGGTAAATGCGCTCGACCGGGCCCTGGAGGTGTTCTGGCGATCCGGGTACGAAGGCGCATCGATCTCCGCTCTGACCGACGCCATGGGCATCAACCGGCCGAGTCTCTACGCCACCTTCGGCAACAAGGAAGAGCTGTTTCAGAAGGCGCTGGCCCGCTATGTCGACCTGAAGAACGAGTTCTTCGAAGAGGTCCTGAAGGCTCCCACCGCCCGCGAGGTGGTGGCCCGGCTGCTCGAGGGGGCGGCGGAGATGTTCACCGACCCCAGCAATCCGGTCGGGTGCCTGTCTGTCCAGGGCGCGCTGGCCTGTTCGGCGGAATCGGAGCCGGTGCACCACGAGCTGGCGAAGATCCGGGCCAATTACGAGGCCCGGCTGCGGCAGCGTTTCGCCGAGGAATGCGCCGACGGCCGTCTGCCGCCGGGCACCGATCCGGACGTGCTGGCCCGGTTCGTCGCCACCATCACCCACGGCATGTCGGTGCAGGCCAATGGCGGCGCGACCAGCGACCAGCTGCGCGAAGTGGCGAAGATGGCGATGCGCGCCTGGCCGGTGCCGGACCCGTCGTGAAGCCCGGCTCTCAGCCTTTCATCAGCCGGCAGGCGTAGAAGCCGTCGATCCCGCCGGCATCGGACAGGTGGTCCGGGCGGGTCCGCAGATCGCCGTCGGCGGTGATGAGTTCCGGCAGGTCGCCGATCTCCTCGGCCCGCACCGGCTCCCGCCTCACGCCGGGGTTGCGGGCCAGCAGGGCGGCGATGCGTTCGGCCCCCTCGGCGCTCTCCAGCGAGCAGGTGCAGAACACCACCGTGCCGCCCGGCTTCACCATGGCGACCGCGGTGTCGAGCAGCCGGTCCTGCAGGGTCGCCAGCTTGGCGACGTCGCCCTCGCCCTTCAGCCAGGGGATGTCCGGGTGACGGCGCACCGTGCCGGTGGCCGAGCAGGGGGCGTCGAGCAGAACCGCGTCCACCGGGACGGGCGGCGTCCATTTCGCGGCGTCGGCGGTCACGCAGGTGGCGGCGAGCTGCAGACGGGTCAGGTTCTCCTGCATCCGCTTGACCCGCCTGGGGGCCCGGTCGACGGCGATCACATGGGCCGCGCCGGCGGCGAGCTGGGCGGTCTTGCCGCCGGGGGCGGCGCAGAGATCGACGACGGTCCGGCCGGCCACGTCGCCCAGCAGCCGCACCGGCAGGGCGGCGGCCGCATCCTGGACCCACCACGCCCCCTCGGCGAAGCCGGGCAGGCCATCGACCCGGCCCTCGATCGGCCGGCGCAGGGTGCCGGTCGGCAGGACCGTGGCGCCCAGCGCCTCGGCCCAGGGGGCCGGATCCGATTTCACGGTGATGTCGAGCATCGGCTCGCGCTGGACGGCGGCGGCCATGGCCTCGGCGGTGACCTCGCCATAGGTGCCGCGCCAGCTCTGCGCCAGCCAAGCCGGCAGGGCGTCGAGGGCCGGCAGGGTGTCGATCGTCTCGCGCGCCTCGCGGTCGAGACGGCGCAGCACGGCGTTGGTCAGCTTGGCGAATTTCTCATGGCCGCGGGAGCGCACCAGATTGACCGCGCTGTCGACGGTGGCATGGGGGGCGACCTTCAGCACCAGCAGCTCGGTCGCCGCGATCCGCAGCACGTCGCGCACGGCGGAGGCCTTCAGCGGCAGCGGCTGCGACAGGCAGCCGTCGATCAGCCGGTCCACATGGCCGAGCCGGCGCAGGGTGGTCGCCACCAGGGTACGGGCGAAGCCGCGGTCGCGGTCCGGCAGCCAGCCCATGCCGTCATGGGCGACCAGGGCCTCGTCCAGCGGCGTCTTCTTGGCCAGCACGGCGCGCAGCAGGTCGAAGGCCACGCTGCGGGCGGCGGAGATCTTCGGGTCGCCGGCGGCGTTCGGCTCGGAAGGCGTGGTGTCGTCGGTCATGGCGGCGGGTTTGAGCATAGCCCGCCCGCCAAGCAAAGGGGAAATGCTCTAGCGCGGTGCCACGCCGGTCAGGACCGTGCCGAGATCGTCGGACAGGGTCTTGCCCAGGCGCACGACGCCCGCATCCTTGGGCAGGCCCGCCAGTTCGGGATGGCCCCGGTCGAACGACGTGACCACCGCGCAGGGCAGATCGGCCGTCGCCTTGATCGAGCGCAGGGCGTTGATCAGGTCGACGCCGGAGATGCCGTCCATCACGGCGGAGGTCAGGACGATGTCCGGTCGGTCGGTCACCGCCAGGCGCACCGCGTCGAACACGTCGAGGGCGGTCTGCGCCCGGAAGCCGCAATTGGCCAGTTCGCGCGACAGCATATGCCCCATGGTGCGGGCCCGGATCACCACCAGGGCCCGGCCCGGCTTGGCCGAGACGCTGGTCGGATCGAAATCGGCCAGGACCGGCAGCTTGGCCTGGAGTTTGGCGGATTGCTTGGGATCGGGCTCGCGGCCGATCTCGATCAGGTCGGACAGGCAGTCGACGAAGCGCTGATAGTCCTCGATCGGCAGCGGCTTCTGGTCGAGGGTCGCCGACATGTAGTCTTCGAAGCGATGGGCCACGGTGGCGACGGTGCGGAACTGAAAGTTCGCGGCCGACCCCTTCACGCTGTGGACCTCGCGGGAGAGGTCCAGGATCGCGTCCCGGTCCGACCCTTTCGAGCTGGCCAGGTTGGTCAGGGAAACCTGCATCCGCGCAAGCCGGTCGGAGGATTCCCCGAGGAACTCCTGCGTGAGGTTCGCAACGATATCGTCGAAAAGTGCCATTGACCCCATCCCCATTTGCCCGACGCGCCGATTAGGAGCGGCGCGAAACCCTGCCGGAGGACTGTTAAAGTTTCGTCAACGTACGGTCGAGCGAATTGCGCCGACGGCATTGACCACGATGCGCGCCGCGGTCAGCGCCGACAGGCCGTCCGGATCGCGTTCCGGGATGAATTCGATCATGTCGAACGCCCGCAGCCGGGCCTTGTCCGCCACGCCGTGGATCAGCTCGATCGCCTGGGTATAGCTCAGCCCGCCCGGGGTGGGGGCGACCACCGCCTTCATGATCGACGGGTCCAGCGCGTCGCAATCCAGGGTGATCAGGCAGTTCGCGCCCGACGGGACATGCTCCAGCGCCGCCTCGATGCCGTGGCGGTGGATTTCGCGGGCGGTTACGATCTCCGCCCCCCAGGTCTCGGCGATCTGCACCTCCTCCTGCATGGCCGAGCCGAGGCCGCGGATGCCGACCTGCACGATGCGCTCCACATGGGCCATTTCCGAGGCCCGGCGCATGGTCGAGGAGAAGCCGTATCTCTCGCCGCGCCGCTCGTCGCGCCAGTCGATATGGGCATCGACCTGGACGATGGTGAGCGGCCCCAGCGGCGCCAGGGCCTCGATGAACGGGATCGGTACGGAATCGTCGCCGCCGATCATGATCGGCACGGCGCCGGCTTCCAGGACGGCGCCGGTCGCCGCCCGGATCTTCTCCCGGTTGCCGGGGCCGTCCTGCGCGGCGGTCTTCAGGTCGCCGGCATCGAGGAAGGCCAGGGTCCCGTCATCGTCCAGCGGCCGGCCCAGGTCGAAATCCCAGTGATGCGCCCAGCCGGCGTCGTGGTTCAAAGCTTGGCGCAGGGTGGCCGCGGTGCCGGCCAGCGCCTCGTTGCTGAACTCCGGATAGGGCGTGCCGTGGGGCGCGCCGAACAGCACGATCCTGGCGTCGGACAGCGGCAGGTCGGTACGCGCGCCGAAAAAGGCCGGTGCCGGGGCGGTGGTGTCGAGACTCATGACGTCATCCTCAATGCGCGGTGGCCCAGCTCTCGCCCCAACCGGCCTCGGCGACCAGCGGCACCGACAGGTTCAGGACCGGGGCCGCCGCCCCCTCCATCACTTCCTTCACCAGGGCGGCGGTCGCTTCCACGTCGCCCTCGGGCACCTCGAACAGCAGTTCGTCATGCACCTGCAGCAGCATGCGGGCCTTGGAGTTGGCCTTCTCCAGCGCCACCGGCAGGCGGACCATGGCGCGCTTGATGATGTCGGCGGCGGTGCCCTGGATCGGCGCGTTGATCGCCGCGCGCTCGCCGAAGTTCCGCATGGCCGGGTTCTTCTCGCGGATCGCGTTGATATGGACCTTGCGGCCGAACCGGGTCTCCACATAGCCCCATTCGTGCGCCCGCCGCTTCATCTCGTCCATGTAGTCGCGGATGCCGGGGAAGCGCTCGAAATAGGCGTTGATGTACTGCTGCGCCTCGCCCTGGGGCGTGCCGAGCTGGCGCGCCAGGCCGAAGCCGGAAATGCCGTAGATGATGCCGAAATTGATCGCCTTGGCCTTGCGGCGGATCTCCGACGTCATCTCCGCCAGCGGCACGCCGAACACCTCCGAGGCGGTCTGGGCGTGGATGTCGATGCCGTCGTTGAAGGCGGCCCGCATGGTCTCCAGCCCGGCGATGTCGGCGACCAGCCGCAGCTCGATCTGCGAGTAGTCGACCGAGAGCAGCAGGTTGCCCGGCTCGGCGACGAAGGCGGTGCGGATCTTGCGCCCCTCCTCGGTGCGGATCGGGATGTTCTGCAGGTTCGGGTCGTTCGAGGACAGCCGGCCTGTGGCCGCCCCGGTCATCGAGTAGGAGGTGTGGACCCGCCTGGTTTCCGGGTTGATGTCGTTGACCAGGGAATCCGTATAGGTCGACTTCAGCTTGGCGATCTGCCGGTAGTCGAGAACCTTCTCGGCCAGCTCGATGCCCTGGGCGGCCAGGCTCTCCAGCACGTCGGCGCCGGTGCTGTAGGCGCCGGTCTTGCCCTTCTTGCCGCCGGCCAGGCCCATCTTGTCGAACAGGATCTCGCCGAGCTGCTTGGGCGAGGCGACGTTGAACGGCTCGCCGGCCAGCGCATGGATCTCGCCCTCCCGCTCGACCAGGCGCTTGGCGAAGTCGGCGGACATGTCGTTCAGGATCTTCGGGTCGACCCGGATGCCGGTGCGCTCCATGTCGACCAGCACCGGGATCAGCGGCCGCTCCAGGGTCTCGTAGACCGTGGTCATGTGGGCGTCGACCAGACGCGGGCGCAGCACCTGATGCAGCCGCCAGGTCATGTCGGCGTCCTCGGCGGCGTAGTCGCGGGCGCGGTCGAGCGGCACCTCGGCGAAGCCGATCTGGTTCTTCCCCTTGCCGCAGACCTCCTCGAACTTGATGTTGCGGTGCTCGAAATGCAGCAGCGACAGCTCGTCCAGCCCGTGGCCGTGCAGCCCGCCCTCCAGCACGTAGGAGGCGCACATGGTGTCGTCCAGCGGCGCCACCTCGATGCCGCCATTGGCCGGCCGACTGAGCACCAGGCAGTCGTATTTGGCGTTGTGCGCGACCTTCAGGACGGCCGGGTTCTCGAACAGCGCCTTCAGCGCGGCGATCGCGTCGTCGAACGGGACCTGCTCGGGCGCGTCGCCGGATCCGGCCGCCGCCAGCAGCTCGCCCTGGGCGGCGGTGCCCACATGGCGCAGCGGGATGTAGCAGGCCTTGCCCGGCGCCAGGGCGAGGGAGACGCCGACCAGCTCCGCCCGCATGGCGTTGAGCGAGCTGGTCTCGGTGTCGAAGGCGACGGTCCCCTGGGCCTCGGCGGCGGCGATCCAGCCGCGTAGGGCATCCATGTCGGTGACCAGCTCGTAGCCGGCCTCCTCGCCGGTCGGCGCGGCGACGGCGGCGGTGGCGGCGGTCTCGCCGGCGGCCTGGCCGGCCTCGCTCTCGAACCGGGAGATCAGCCGTTTGAAGTTCTGCTCGCGCAGGAAGGCCAGGATCTTGTCGGACTCGATCCCGCGGACCACCAGGTCGCCCAGCGGCTCCGGCACCTCGACGTCGTCCTTCAGGGTGACGAGCTGCTTGGAGATCCGGGCGAGTTCGGCGTGCTCGATCAGGTTCTGGCGCCGCTTGGGCTGCTTGATCTCTTCGGCGCGCTGCAGCAGCGTCTCCAGGTCGCCGTATTCGCCGATCAGCTGGGCGGCGGTCTTGATGCCGATGCCGGGCACGCCGGGGACGTTGTCGACGCTGTCGCCGGCCAGCGCCTGGACGTCGACCACCTTCTCCGGGACGACGCCGAACTTCTCCATCACCTGATCCGGGCCGATCGGCACGTTCTTCATCGGGTCGAACATGTCGATGCCGGGCCGCACGAGCTGCATCAGGTCCTTGTCGGAGGAGACGATGGTCACCCGCCAGCCCTTCTCCACCGCCTGGCGGGCATAGGTGGCGATGATGTCGTCGGCCTCGAAGCCGTCCATCTCGATGCAGGGCGCGTTGAACGCGCGGGTGGCCTCGCGGATCAGCGGGAACTGCGGAACCAGATCCTCCGGCGCGTCCGGCCGCTGGGCCTTGTACTGGGGATAGATGTCGTTGCGGAAGCTGAACCGGCTGGCGTCGAAGATCACCGCCATGTGGTCGGCATCCATGTCGTCGATCAGCTTCACCAGCATGTTGGAGAAGCCGAAGACGGCGTTCACCGGCGTGCCGTCCGGCCGGGTCATCGGCGGCAGGGCGTGATAGGCGCGGAAGATGTAGCCCGATCCGTCGACCAGGAAGAGATGGCTCTGCCCCGGCTCGGTGGGGGTCGGGACGGAGGGGGCGGCGGTATCGGCCATCGGATCTTCCGGGGCTGGTGAGGCTGGCGGCGACTCTAACGGACCGGCGCCGGGCGGCAACCATTGAAGCGACCCGAGCACTGTCGATGGAGAAGCGGGGCGGATTTCGGCGCGGCCGCCGCAGTGCTGCCTCACGGAGCCTTTACCGCAGGGTCGCGGGCGCGTGATGCCGCGCGATCGCGACTTGCCGATATTCTCGGGCTCCCGATCAGAAAAACGGAACAGGGTCATGCAGTATGTGTCGTTCTCCCGGGCGCTGGCCCGTGTCGTCGGAATTCTGGCGGTCGCCGGGCTGATCGCCTTCGTCGGGCCGCGGATCACCCATGCCGGCCAGGACCCGGTCTATACCGAGTTCCTCTCCAGCATGGCGGTGGACGGCTACGATCCGGTCGCCTATTTCACGGACGGCAGGCCGGTGGAGGGCTCCGACGCGTTCGAGACCGAGTACAAAGGCGCGACCTGGCGCTTCGCGTCGGCCGAGCACCGCGACGCCTTCATCGCCGATCCGGCAAAGTATGCGCCGCAATACGGCGGGTACTGCGCCTGGGCGGTGTCCCAGGGCTATACCGCCAAGGGCGATCCGCAGCATTGGCGCATCGTCGACGGCAGGCTGTACCTGAACTACAACGCCGACGTTCAGAAGAAATGGGCGGCCGACATCCCCGGCCACATCAGCGCGGCCGACGGCAACTGGCCGAAGGTGCTGGAATAGGGCGCCCGGCCGCTCAGGCCCTGAAAGACGTTCAGGCGGCGTGTTCGCCCGCGGTCTCGGCGACCATCACATAGGTCTTCGAGCAGTAGGGGCACACCACCTTGTGCTCGTCCTCGGGGATCTCCAGGAACACCCGGGGATGGCCGAGCGGGCCATCGCCGCCGTCGCAGGCGACCCGGTGCCCGGTCACTTCGATGATCTCGAACGCGTCGTTGCCTGCCGTCGCCATGGCCCGTCCCTCCGCGCTAGCCGCGCTTGTTCACGTGATCGCCGGATGATACCCACGACCGCGTCTCCCGCAAGGTTTTGATGCTCTCGGATGGGGTCATGGGGTCGATCCGCCTGTCGTTAACCGTTCTGTGCCTTCTCGTACTTGCCGCCTGCGCGCCGCAGCTCGCGCCGCCGGGCAAGGACGCGGTGGTGCCCAAGCTGGTCGAGCGGCCCTTCGCGGTGATGGATGACGGCATCCGCCTGCCGCTGCGGATCTGGCGCCCGGAGGGGCCGGCCGCGGCGGCCGTGGTCGCCCTGCACGGCTTCGGCGACTACTCCAACGCCTTCGACGAGCTGGGCGACGACCTGTCGGCGCAGGGGGTGGCGGTCTATGCCGCCGACCAGCGCGGCTTCGGCGAGGCGCCCGGCTACGGCATGTGGCCGGGCGGCGACCGCATGGCCCGCGACGCCGAGACCCTGGTGCGGCTGGCGAAGAAGGACCTGCCCGGCGTGCCGGTCTACCTGCTGGGCGAGAGCATGGGCGGGGCGGTGGCGATGCTCGCCCTGTCCTATCCGGAGACCGAGGCGGACGGGGCGGTGCTGTCGGCGCCGGCGGTCTGGGGCCGCGACTGGATGCCGGTGTTTCAGACCCTGCCGCTCGACATCATGGCCCATACGGTGCCCTGGCTGCCGCTGGAGCCGCGCGGCATCCGCATCATCCCGAGCGACAATTTCGCCATGCTGCGCGAGCTGGCGCGCGATCCGCTGTTCATCAAGCGGCCGCGGGTCGACACGGTCTACGGGCTGGTGGCGCTGATGGACGACGCCCAGGCGCAGGCGCCGAACCTGCACGGCCCGATCCTGGTGCTGTACGGGCACAAGGACCAGCTCGTGCCGCGCCGGCCGACCTGCGCCATGCTGGACGCCCTGCCGCCGGGGCACCGGGTCGCGCTGTACGAGGACGGCTATCACATGCTGTTCCGCGACCTGGAGCGCGAGCACGTCATCGCCGACATCGCCGCCTGGACCCGCGACCCGGGCGCCGCGCTGCCGTCGGGCGAGGAGGCAGACGAGGCGACACTGCGGCGGTTCTGCGGGGAGTGAGCCCCCCGTCATCCTGATGCCAATCAGGATCAACGCCCGGACGCCGGTGCACCGCAGATCCTGAAACGGGTTCAGGATGACGCGGCGTTACAGCACGATCACATCCCGCGCCGGCGGGGTGGCGAGGAGGTGCCAGACGCGGTCCGAGCGGCGCTCCAGGATGCGGCGCTGGTTCAGGTAGCCCTTGTCGGTGATCTCGCCCGCATCGACGTTCGGCGGCTCCTCCAGGATCAGGGCCCGGGCGATGCGGGTGCTGGAGGCCGGGTTGGCGGCGTTGTGCCGCTCCAATCCGGCGCGGATCGCTTCCACCGTGGCGTCCGGCTTGGCGAAGACCAGGATGCCGAGGGCGTCGCGGTCGTGGCCGGCGATCACCACGTCGCTGACCGCCGCGCCGCAGGCCGCGATCACCGCCACCCGCAGGGCGCCGACGCTGACCCAGGTGCCGGTGGACAGCTTGAAATCCTCGGCGATCCGGCCGTCGAAGACGATCCCGGCATTCGGATCCACCGGATCGGCCAGCCGCACCGCATCGCCGCTCAGGAAATAGCCGTCGGCGTCGAACGCCTGCGCCGCCAGGTCGTCGCGGCCAGCATATCCCGGGGTGATGTTCGGGCCGCGCAGGGCGATCTGAAGCTTGTCGCCGGTCGGCACCAGCTTGGCCTCGACCCCCGGGACCGGCACGCCGACCACGCCGGTGCCTTCCAGCACCAGATGGGCGGCCAGCGCCATGGGCGCGGTCTCCGTGGTGCCGTAGCAGGTGGTCAGCACCGGCAACTCACCGGTCGCCGCCAGCCCCAGCGCCTCGACCCGTTGCCAGAGCGACAGGGGCAGGGTGGCGCCGGCATAGAATACGAACTCCAGGGTCTCGAAGAACCGGTCGCGCAGGGTGGCATCCCCCTCCAGATGGGGCAGCAGCATGTCGAGCCCGCGCGGCACGTTGAAATGCAGGGTCGGGCGGACGAGTCCCAGGTTCTCCACACTGCGGCCGATGCGCTCCGCCGTGGGGCGGCCGTCGTCGATATACAGAGTGCCGCCATGGCTGATGGCGAGGCCGAGATTCTGGTTGCCGCCGAAGGTGTGGCTCCAGGGCAGCCAGTCGAGCATCACCGGCGGCCGCTCGGCCAGGAACGGCCAGACCTGGCCAAGCGCTGCCTGGTTTGAGGCGAGCATCCGGTGGGTGTTGATCACGCCCTTCGGCGTGCCGGTGGAGCCGGAGGTGAACAGGATCTTTGCCACCATGTCGCCGGTGAGCTCGGGCAGGGTTCCGGGCTCGGTCTCGGCCAGAGCGGCGACGTCGCCGACGACCTCCGCCGCGCCGAAATCGACCTGTTCGAGGGCGCGCCCGAAGGGCTCAAGCCCCTCGGCCAGGACCAGCCCGGGCCGGACGATTCCGACGATGTGCTTCAGCTTGGCGAAGTCGCGGGACAGCAGCGAATAGGCGGGGGAGACCGGGCAGAACGGCACCCCGGCCCGGAAGGCGCCCAGCATCAGCAGCGCCTGGTCGACCGAGTTCTCCGACAGCACCATCACCGAGCCGACCCCGCGTTCGATGAGCGCGGTGGCGATGCCCCGGCTGGCCCGGGCCGCCTCGGCGAAGCTGACCGCGCGCCAGCCGTCTCCCTGGCGCTCGGCAATGAGGATGCGGTCCGGCGTGCGGCTGGCCCAGCGGTCCAGATGGGCGACGATGGTCTCGGGATGCGGGGCGGGCGGGGTGCGGGAGCGCAGGTGGATGGTGCCGTCGGCGTCCCGGCGGATGGCGATGTCGGGCAGCGCGAAGGGCGCCCGCTTTCGCACCGGCTTCATGCAGGCGTCCCGTCGGCTTCGTACCCGCCGGCGTCGCGCCCGTCCTCCTCCCGGATCACGGCGAGGAACCGGGCGCCGAACTTCTCCAGCTTGGCCTGGCCGACGCCGTGGATGCCGGCGAAGGCCTCCAGCGAGGACGGCCGGCGCTCCGCCAGCTCGATCAGCGAGCGGTCGTGCAGCACCGTATAGGCCGGCAGGGAGAGTTCGCGGGCGATGTCGCGCCGCGCTTCCTTCAACGCCCGCAGCAGGCCGGCATTCTCCGGCGAGACCGTGGCGACGGCTTCGCCCCGGTCGCGACCGCCGGATTTGGCGCGCTTGGCGGTGTCGCGGCGCAGGGTGACGCCCGCCTGGCCCTTCAGGACGGCGCGCCCTGTCTCGCCGACGGTCAGCCCGCCGAACCCGGCGGTGTCGATGGCGACGATGCCGCTTGCGACGAGCTGGCGGATGACCGAGCGCCAGCCGTTGCGGTCGAACTCGGTGCCGACACCGAAGGTCGGCAGGGCATCGTGGCCATGGCGCTGCACGGCCTCGGTCTTGCCCCCGACCAGGACGTCGACGATGTGGCCGGCGCCGAAGCGCTGGCCGGTGCGCAGGATGGCGGACAGCACCTTCTGGGCGGGGACCAGCCCGTCCAGGGTCTCCGGCGGCTCGCGGCAGGTGTCGCAGTTGCCGCAGGGCTTGGCCAGCGGCTCGCCGAGGGCGGCCAGCAGGGCCTGGCGGCGGCATCCGGCGGTCTCGCAGATGCCGAGCAGGGTGTTCAGGCGGCGGTGCTCGATCCGGCGCTGATCCTCGCTCGCCCCGCTCTCGTCGACGAAGCGGCGGCGCTGGGCGATATCGGCGAGGCCGTAGAGCATCTGCACGGTGGACGGCAGACCGTCGCGGCCGGCGCGGCCGATCTCCTGGTAATAGGCCTCCACCGAGCCCGGCACGTCGGTGTGGAAGACGAACCGCACGTCCGGCTTGTCGATGCCCATGCCGAAGGCGATCGTGGCGCAGACCACCAGCCCGTCCTCGGTGACGAACCGGTCCTGGTTGGCGGAGCGGATCTCCGGGTCGAGCCCGGCATGGTAGGGCACCGCCGGGATGCCCTGGCGGCACAGGGCGGCCGCGGTCTCCTCCACCGCCCGGCGCGACAGGCAGTAGACGATCCCGCTCTCGCCCTGGCGGTCGGCCAGGAAGGCGAGGAGCTGCTTCATCGGGCTGCGCTTCTCGGCGATGCGCAGGTCGAGATTGGGCCGGTCGAAGCCGAAGACGAACTCCTGCGCGTCGCCGCCGCAGAGCCGCTCGACGATGTCGCGCCTTGTGGCGGCGTCGGCGGTGGCGGTGAAGGCGGCCGTCGGCACGCCCAGCCGCTCTCGCACCCGCGCCAGGGTCAGGTAGTCGGGGCGGAAGGCGTGGCCCCACTGGCTGATGCAGTGCGCCTCGTCCACCACCAGGCGGGTCACGCCGATATCCGACAGGTCGTCGAGAATGCCGTCGAGGGCGAGGCGCTCCGGTGCGATGTAGAGCAGCCGCAGCTCGCCGGACCGGGCCTGGCGCCAGATGTCGCCGTTGGTGCCGGGCGCATTGCCGGAATGCATGGCGGCCGCACAGACCCCCTGCAGGCGCAGCGAGCGGACCTGGTCCTCCATCAGCGCGATGAGCGGCGAGACGACGACGGTCAGGCCGCCATCCATCACCGCGGGAAGCTGGAAGCAGAGCGACTTGCCGGCGCCGGTGGGCATCACGGCGAGGGTGTCGCGTCCGGCCAGGATGCTGTCGATGACGTCGCGCTGGCCGGGGCGGAACTCGGCGAAGCCGAACACGTCGTGCAGCGCGGTCTCCGGGCAGCGGCCGGCGGCTGCGGGCGAATCGTCGATGGGGTCAGAATGGGCGAGAGCCATGGCCTCAGAGGTAGCACTGTCCCCGGCGCGGGTCATGGGGGTATGAAAGGTCGGCGGATCGCGGGCGTTGCGGGGCTGTCGCTATGGCAGCGACAGGGCGCGAATCGCGGTGTTTGTGGAACGCGACGGCCCTTCGACACGGTCCCCGAACTCGGTCCGGGCCGTGTCGAAGGGCCGACCGTGCCCAAAATCTCCCTCGTCATCCCGGGAGACCTCGGGTTCGACCCGGGGGCTGCCCGGGACCCGGGGGGAAGCGATGGCGGCTTGGTCCTGACCTGCGTCAGGACGACGGGCTCTTTTCGTTTGCCCATTCCGCGTCGTCATCCTGATGCAAATCAGGATCAAGCCACTCAACCCACAGCGCCTCTGCCCCCCCGGCCGCTCGGTCCCGGTCCAGCTCCGGTGTCCGGGGTTGTCCGGGAGGACGAAGCGGGGAGAGGAAAGCGAGCCTTACCCCCGCCCGACGAACGGCATCTTGGTCGCCATCACGGTCAGGTTCAGGATGTTGGCGTCCGGCGGCAGGCTGGCCATGTGGACGATGGAATTGGCCACGTGGTCCACGTCCATCATCGCCTCCGGCTTGATCTCGCCATTGGCCTGCTTCACCCCGGTCTTCATCCGCGCCGCCAGCTCGGTGAAGGCGTTGCCGACGTCGATCTGGCCGACCGCGATGTCGTACTTGCGTCCGTCCAGCGCCGCCGTCTTGGTCAGGCCGGAGACCGCGTGCTTGGTGGCGGTATAGGGGATGCTGTCCGGCCGCGGCGCATGGGCCGAGATCGAGCCGTTGTTGACGATCCGCCCGCCCATCGGCTCCTGCGCCTTCATCACCCGGAAGGCCTCGCGGATCACCCAGAAGCAGCCGGTCAGGTTCACGTCGACCACGTTGCGCCACTGATCGTCGGACAGCTCCTCCAGCGGGATGCCCGGGGCGTTCATGCCGGCATTGTTGAAGATGAAGTCGACCCGGCCGAAGGCCTCCACTGTCTTGTCGAACAATGCCTTCACCGCGGCCGGATCGGTCACGTCGGTCGGCACGGGCAGGGCGCGGGCGCCGTCGGCGCCGGCCTCCTTCTTGGTCTCCTCCAGCGCGTCGGCGCGACGGCCGGCCAGCGCCACGCTCCAGCCGGCCTTCAGCAGGGCCAGCGCGCTGCGCTTGCCGATGCCGGATCCGGCGCCCGTCACGATGGCCGATTTGATGGTGGTCATGTCTTTTTTCCCTCCCGGATTGGATGTTTGCCGGGACGGTAGCACCGGGTCCGGCCGGGGCACAGACGGCAATATCGCCCGGCGGGCGATGGGCGCGCGCGGCGATACGCGGCGTCCTTGCCGGTGGCGGGCCCGGCGATATAGTTTGATGCACGCGCGACCCTGAGGATCCGAATGCTCGTCACCTGCCCGAAATGTGAGCAGAAGTTCAAGGTGCCGGACTCCGCGCTCGGCACCAAGGGCCGTAAGCTGAAATGCAGCAGCTGCGAGCACAAGTGGCACCAGATGCCGGCCGCGGCCGAGCCGTCGGCGGATGCGCCCGTCGCTAAGCCGAAGAAGAAGGCGCCGCCGCCGGAACCGGCCCTCGACGAGCCGCTGGAGGAGGGTGTCGGGCACGATGGGATCGGCGAGGAGATCGATCCGCCGCCGCTGGGCGACGTGTCCCGCTTCCGCGCCGTGCGGGGGGGCGAGGAGGACAAGCCGTCGCGGCCCTACATCCTCTACGCCCTGCTGTTCCTGGCGGTGGCGATCCCGGCCGGGCTCTTCGCCGCCCGCACCTCGCTGGTCCACGCCTGGCCGGCGAGCGCACTGCTCTACGAGAAGGTCGGGCTGCCGGTCCCGGTGCCGGGCGAGGGTCTGGTGCTGCAGAACGTCTATGTGGAGCGTCGCCAGGAGGGCACCGTGGAAGTGCTCGTGGTCCATGGCGAGATCCGCAACCCGGGCGAGCTGATGATCAGCCTGCCGGCGCTGCGGGCCACGGTGATCGCCGAGGGCGGCGGTCCGCTTGCGAGCTGGCTGTTCACCACCGAGTCCTACCAGCTGTTGCCGGGCGAGAAGACGGCCTTCATCTCCGAATTCGCCAACACCGCGCCGGGGGCGGCCAAGGTCAACGTCACCTTCACCGACGCGCGCCCGGAGGCCGGGCTCGGCTATTGAGCGGGCCGGAGCCGGACAGCGATCTCGGACCCTGCCCGCTCTGCGGCCGGCCGATGGTGGCGGGGCCGAGCGTCGACCGCCACCACTGGGTCCCGAAGAGCAAGGCGGCCGGGCGGCGGAACCGATGCACACGGTCTGCCACCGCAAGATCCACAGCGTGCTGGACGAACGCAGCCTGGCGCGGGACTACGACACCCCGGACAAGCTGCGCGCCCATCCGGAGATCGCCCGGTTTCTGGTGTGGCTGAAGGGCAAGCCCCCCACCTTCACCAGCCGTCACCGGAGCGCGCGGCGACGGCGCTGAATTCTTTCCCCACCACACTCCCCGGAATAAATCCGGGGAGTGTGGGAGAGGGTGGGAAGAGAGGGAGCGTCCGCTCCCCCCGCGCCTCAATACAGGTTGTTCTTCTCGGAGTCCGCGATGCGCTTGTCGGCGGCGGCCACGTCGACGGTGGCGTCCTGTACCTGGTCGGCGATCATCTGGCCGAGCGAGGGCAGCGCCTTGCGCTCGATCTTGTAGTCGTCCTCCCACAGCTTGGAGCGCACCAGGGCCTTGGCGCAGTGCAGGTACATCTCTTCCACCTCGACCAGGATGCCGGTCTTCGGCAGCCGGTCGCGCACCGAAAACCGGGTCAGCATCGCGGTGTCGGCGATCACCTTGGCGCGGCCGTTGATGCGCAGGGTCTCGTTGACGCCCGGGATCATGAACAGAATGCCCACGCCCGGGTTCTCGGTCAGGTTGCCCAGGGTGTCGATCCGGTTGTTGCCCGGACGGTCCGGGATCAGGATCGTGCGGTCGTCCAGCACGGCCACGAAGCCCGGCGCGTCGCCCTTCGGCGACACGTCGCCCAGACCGTCGGCCCCCTGGGTCGAGATGACCAGGAACGGGCACAGTTCCAGGAACCTCTTGGCATGCTTGTCGAGATAGGTGAGCTGCTTCTTCGAGGCCAGCTCGCCCGGCGTGCCGTAGATCTCGCGCAGGGCGGTCTCGGTCTCCAGAACGTCCATCGTGCCGGTTTCTCTCGTCGTGGCGGTATCCATGGTAGGAACTCCGGGTTCGCGCCGGCTTTCGCGGGAGCCGGCGACTCGGCTAGACTCGGTTTGCTGGCCGGGACGCTAGCAGACCTGAAAACGAGGGGCCATGGGCATATGCCAACGGAGCTGACCCAGACGCGTCGCCTGACGCGGGTCATGGACGGGGTACTCGCCAGCTTCGACTACGAGGGCTTGCTGGCCCTGGTGGTGGAGCCGGACGACGACAACCGCGCCCTGCTCTGCCGTGCCCTGATCGATCTGGGATTTCCGCCGCCGCTCGATGCCCATAACGCCGCCGCGGCCCTGTATGCCGCCGAGGAGATCACGCCCGATCTGCTGATCCTCGACGCCCAGCTGGACGGGCCGGACGGCACCGACGGGTTCGAGCTGCTGCAGCGGGTCCGCGAGGATTCCACGACCCTGCCCGACGACATCCCGGTGATTTTGCTGGCCGGGGCGGTGAATGATTTCGCCGTACAGGAGTCCAAACGTCTGGATGTCGACATTTTGCTGACCAAGCCGGTGCCGGCCAAACGCCTGCAGAACCGGGTCAATGCCTTGATGATGAAACGCTTTACGGATCGCGTGACATGGGGGAAGTGAGTGCGCTGCTGGGCACGCCGGCGGCCGACGGGTACCGGATGCCGGGCGAGTTCGAGCCCCATGCCGGCAGCTGGATGCTGTGGCCCGAGCGTGGCGACACCTGGCGCGAGGAGGCCGGTCCGGCGGAGCAGGCCTTCGCCGCCGTCGCCGAGGCGATCGTCGCCGCCGAGCCGCTGACGGTGGGTGTCTCGGCCGCGCGGATGGACCGGGCGCGCGCCGCCCTGCCGGCCGAGGTCGTTCTCGTCGAGATGCCGAGCAACGACGCCTGGATGCGCGATGTCGGCCCGACCGTGGTGGTCGACAGCGCCGGCGACCGGCGGGCGGTCGACTGGAGCTTCAATGCCTGGGGCGGCACCGAGCACGGCCTGTACCCCGACTGGCGGGCCGACGACGCGGTCGCCGCGCTGGTGGCGCGTCACGAAGGGATGCAGCGCTATCGCGCGCCGCTGATCCAGGAGGGCGGCGGCATCCACAGCGACGGCAAGGGCACGGTCTTCGTCACCGAGGAATGCGTGCTGAGCACCGGCCGCAATGCCGGGTTCGGCCGTGCGGCCTGCGAGCACCTGCTGAAGGCCTATAGCGGGGCGAGCCAGGTGGTCTGGCTGCCGCGCGGGGTCTTCGCCGACGAGACCACCGGCCATGTCGACAACCTGCTGCACGTGGCCGGGCCGAACCTGATCCTGCTGACCTGGACCGACGATCCCTGGGATCCGCAGCATGTGCGCTCGGCCGAAGCGCTGGCGGTGCTGGAGGGGGTGCGCGACCTCAACGGCGATCCGTTCCGCATCCTCAAGCTGCCGATGCCCGGACCGCTGCACATGACCGACCACGAGGCGGGCGGCGTGGTGGCCGCGCCCGGCGGCAAGCCGCGCGAGGCCGGCGACCGGCTGGCCGGCTCCTACGCCAATTTCTATCTGGTCGAGGGCCGGGTGCTGATGCCGCTGCTCGACCCGCGCACCGACGACGACGCCTGCCGGATCATCGCCGACGCGCTGCCGGACCGCGAGGTGGTCGGCATCTCGGCCCGCGAGATCCTGCTCGGCGGCGGCAACATCCATTGCATCACCCAGCAGATTCCGAAGGGCGAGATTCCGGCGGGAAAGTCGTAATAAAGTCGTGAGCGCGCCACCGGATTGCACTATCTTCCGCGCCATCCGTCACCCCTGACCCCACGTCAAAAGCGACGATCGCTGCCAGGAGCCCCCCGCATGGCCCCCGATTCCGTGTCCAACCGTCCCAATGTCCTCATCAAGCGCGGCCGCAAGTTCCTGAACACGCCGGGCCCGACCAACGTGCCCCAGCGCGTGCAGAACGCCATGCACCGCGACACCATGGACCTGAACGATCCGGAATTCGTCGAGGCCGCCGTCGAGTCCTTCGAGGGGCTGCGCAAGGTCTTCAAGACCGAGGGCGAGATCTTCACCTATATCGCCAACGGCCACGGCGCCTGGGAAGCCGCCCTGGTCAACACCCTGAAGCCGGGCGACGTCGCCCTGGTGCCGGAGACCGGCCACTTCTCCGGAAGCTGGACCGACATGGCCGAGGCGCTGGGCATCGTCATCCAGACCGTGCCGGGGAGCTGGCGCGAGGCGATGGACCCGGCCGGCGTCGCCAAGGCGCTGTCAGAGGACAAGGAGGGCCGGATCAAGGCCGTGCTCGTCGTCCATACCGACACCGCGACCTCGATCACCAGCGACGTGCCGGCGGTGCGCAAGGCGATGAACGGGACCGGCCACGGCGCCCTGCTGATGGTCGACACCATCGCCTCGCTGGGCACCACCGACTTCCGCATGGACGAGTGGGGCGTGGACGTCGCCATCGCCGCCTCGCAGAAGGGCCTGATGATGCCGCCGGGCCTGGGCTTCTGCGCCGCCAACGAGAAGGCGATCGCCGTGCACAAGGCGAACGCCAACCCGCGGCGCTACTGGGACTGGTCGCCGCGCATGGCCGGCCCGGGCTACCGCACCTTCTGCGGCACCTCCCCGCAGCTGCAGATCTTCGGCCTGCGCGAGGGCCTGCGCACCCTGTTCGAGGAAGGGCTGGAGCGCTGCTTCGAGCGTCACCGGGTGCTGTCCCAGGCGACCCACAAGGCCGTGGAGGTCTGGGGCACGGCCGGCGCGCTGGAGCTGAACGCCCTGGTGCCCGAGCAGCGCTCGGTCGGGGTGACCGCGATCCGCACCGCCGAGGGTGTCGACGCCAACAGGATCCGCGAGGTCTGCCGCGACGAGATGATGGTCGGCATCGGCGGCGGCCTCGGCGATCTGGGCGGCAAGGCGTTCCGCATCGGCCATATGGGCGACATGAACGCGCCGATGCTCTACGCCGCGATCGCGGCGGTGGAATCGACGCTCGACTATCTCGACGTGCCGTACAAGGCCGGCGGGGTCACCGCGGCGATCGCGCATGTGACCGCGTACAAGAAGGCCAACGGCCCGACCACGTTCTGATCGCCCTGCACGGACCTAACCGGGGCCTGGGTTGGACTGGGTTGGACTGGGCTGGAGCTGAACCGGGGGATGCGATGAGCCCGCCGATGCTGTTCTGTCTGATCGCCGGGATCGTGCTGGGCACGGCGGCCGGCGTGGTGGTGGGAACCCTCACCAACACCCTGGCCTTCGGCATTCCGATCGGCAGCGCGGTCGGAACGGCGCTCGGAATCGGCGTGGGCGCAGCGGTGGCGGCGCGGCAGAGGCGCTGAGGGCGCCTCTCTCTTTCCCTCTATTTCAAACACTCCCCGGACTTGTTCCGGGGCAAGGCTGAAGCTCCTTGGAGCGTCGATCGCTAGGCCGCGAAGACAGGTGCACGCCGCACCCTTGCCCCGGAACAAGTCCGGGGAGTGCGTGAGGGGGGAATGAGCGAAGGGGGTGCTAAACCCCCGCCGCCCGCGCCTTCTCGCCGAGCAGGGCGGAGACCGTGTCCAGCACCGGCGTCGCGATGCCGGCGGCGCGGCCGTAGTCCTGGATGATCCGCACGATGCCGTCGATCTCCATCGGCCGGCCCAGGTCCCAGTCCTGCAGCATCGACGAGCGGTGCAGCGAGCGCTGGGACGGATCGGACTGCCGTTCTTCGTCGATCCGCACCTCGATGCCGTGGGACGCGGCGACCGCCTGGGCCTCCCGCATGATGGCCATGGTGACCGCCAGGGTCTCCGGGTTCTCCGCCAGCCCGCGCTCGGTCGAGCCGGTCAGCACGCCCAGCGGCGACCGCGAGGCGTTGACCAGCAGCTTGATCCAGATCGCCCGGCGCATGTTGGTGGTCACCGGCGCGCCCATGCCGGCCTGCTCGATCACCTGGGCGATCGCCCTGACCCGGTCGCTTTCCGTGTTGTCCGGCTCGCCCAGGGTGAAGCTGCCCTTGCGCGGCGCCACGTGGCGCACGAAGCCTGGTTCGGCTACCGCCGCCGGGCAGTCGATCATGCAGCCGATGGCGCGCTGCGGGCCGATCTTGTTCCAGACCACCGCACCCGGGTCCAGCCGCTCGATCGGTCCGTCGGTGCCGCCCTCGCGCTTGTATTCGTACCACCACGGGATGCCGTTCATGGCGCAGACCACCGGCGTGTCGGCGCCGAGCATCGGCTGGATCGCCTCGGCGATGACCGGCAGAGCGGGGCCCTTGGCGGTGACGACGATCACGTCGACCTCGCCCAGATCGGCGGCCTGGTCGCTGGCGGTGACCTGGGAGGTCCAGGTCTCGCCCTGGCTCTCCACCGTCAGGCCCCTGTCGCGGATCGCCGCCAGATGCGGGCCGCGCGCCAGCACCGCCACGTCCGTTCCGGCCCGGGCCAGGTGTCCGGCCATGAAGCCGCCGACGGCTCCCGCTCCGATGATGCCGATCCGCATGCTGTCAGTCTCCCGGTGGATGGGTCGGGCCCGATGGATTGTGAGGGCCCCGCTGCCGGTATAGCGTCTCCCTCCCGCCCTGTGACCCCACGGAGTATGCCCGTGACCTTTTCCCTGACCGCCCGCTGCGAGATCACCGGCGCCTTCGGCATGGTCGTCAGTTCGTCCTCGACCGCCGTGGCGGCACGCTGCGCCTTCACCCGGGCGAAGGTCGGCGCGGTGGCGACCCAGAACATCACCGATCCGCGGATCGGCCCACGCGCGCTGGACCTGCTGGAGACCGGCCTGCCGGCGGCCACGGTGCTGCAGCGCATCGTGGAGACCACCGAGCATATCGCCTACCGGCAGGTCGCCCTGATCGACAGCCAGGGCGGCACGGCGGCCTATAGCGGCGCGAAGACGCTGGGCATCCACGCCACGGCGGAGGGCAGGAACTGCGTCGCCGCCGGCAACATGCTGGCCGGCGAGGGCGTGGTCGCCGCCATGGTCGAGGCGTTCGAGACCCGGTCCGGGAACTCCTTCGGCAAGCGGCTGATCCGGGCGCTGCAGGCCGGGCTTTCGGCCGGCGGCGAGGCAGGGCCGGTGCGGTCGGCCGGATTGGTGATCCAGGCCGAGGTGTCCTGGCCGGTCGCCGACCTGCGGGTCGATCATGCCGCCACGCCGATCGCCGATCTCACCGCCCTGTGGGAGCTGTGGAAGCCGGACATGGACAGCTACGTCACCCGGGCGCTGGATCCCTCGAAGGCCCCGAGCTACGGCGTTCCCGGCGATCCCTGAGGGCCGGGCACACTTTCCCGATTCGCCGCTATTGACAATCACTCGCAAGAACGCGAGCTTACCTCAAAACCGAGGGAACGCTCATGTATGTCTGCGTCTGCAATGCATTGAACACCCGCACCGTCAACCAGGCCATCGACGATGGCGCCGAGACGGTGGGTCAGGTTTACAAGGCCTGCGGGGCCGTTCCCCAATGCGGCAAATGCAAATACATGATCCGAGAGATGCTGGACGACCGGGCCCCGCGCCACGTGACCGGTCCGATCCCCGGCCTGCCGGCCGATCCGCTGCCGGCCTTCAACGCCGCCTGATCCCCTCGGCCTTTCCGCTCTAACCCCCGTTCAGGGCCCGGCGGGGCAGCCCCGCATGGGCCGCCGCCATGAAATCGCGGAAGATCTCCGCCGGAAGGCCGCCGCCGGTCACCTTCTTCATCGCCGCGCCGTTGTCGTTGCCGACCCAGACCACGGTGACCAGGTCGGCGCTGTACCCGGCGAACCAAGCATCGCGGTAATTCTGGCTGGT
This sequence comes from Candidatus Endolissoclinum sp., assembly GCA_965228445.1. Taxonomy (GTDB): domain Bacteria; phylum Pseudomonadota; class Alphaproteobacteria; order Thalassobaculales; family Thalassobaculaceae; genus Thalassobaculum. Next base: position 3,535,503 of record OZ245813.1, read on the forward strand.
CCCGGTCTTGCCGGCCACCGGCCGGTCGAGCGCCGCCTTGTGTCCGGTGCCGCGGGCGACGGTCTCCGCCAGCATGTCGGTCAGGGTCGCCGCCGCCCTCTGCGAGATCTGCGACGGCAGGCCGGAGGTCGACAGCCGATAGAGCGTCGCCCCGCCGCGCGCGCGGATCTCCTCGATGCCGTGCGGGGTGACCGGCCGGCCGCCATTGGCGAAGGTGGCATAGATCCCGGCCACGTCCAGCGGGCTCATCTCGTCCACGCCGAGACCCAGGCTGGGGCCGTGGGTCAGTTCCTCGGAGAAGCCGAGCCGGCGGGCGACGTCGCGCACCTTGCCCCGGCCGACCTGCTCCTGCAGCCGGATGGTGGCGGCGTTGCGGCTCTCCGCCAGCGCTTCGGTCAGGGTGATGACGCCGTCGTATTTGCCGTCGAAGTTCCCCGGCGACCAGCCGGAGATCGTGATCGGCGTGTCGCTGATCAGGTCGCTCGGCCGCCAGCCCTGCTCCAGCGCCGCCAGGAAGACGACCGGCTTGAACAGCGAGCCCGGCTGGCGCAGGGCCTGGACCGCGCGGTTGAACTGGCTGGACTGGAAATCCGCGCCGCCGACCATGGCGCGCACCGCCCCGGTGCGGGGGTCGAGCGCCACCAGCGCGCCCTGTCCGGCACCGGTCGCAGCGCCGCGGGCGAGGCCCTCGCGCACCGCCGTTTCCGCCAGGGTCTGCAGCCGCAGGTCCAGGGTGGTCGCCACCGACATGTCGTCGGAGCGGGTGCCGACGAAGCTCGGCACCTGGTCGTAGATCCAGTCGGAGAAATACCGATGACCGGCGCCGCGGCCGACCGGCCCGCGCAGCTGGTAGGGGTTGGCGGCGATCTGGCGCGCGGTTTCCGGGTCGAGATAGCCGATCTCGGCCATGGCGTTCAGCACCACGGCCGTGCGCTGCCTTGCCAGGTCCGGATCGGCGGCCGGGCTGTAGCGCGACGGGCCCTTCAGCATGCCGGCGAGCAGGGCCGCCTCGCCCAGGGAGAGGTCGCGGGCGCTCTTGGAGAAGTACTTCCGGGCGGCGGCGTCCACCCCGTAGGCGCCGGCGCCGAAATACACCCGGTTGAGGTAGATCGACAGGATCTCGTCCTTGGTGAACTCCTTCTCCAGCCAGAAGGCCAGCAGCAGTTCCTGGATCTTGCGTGACAGGCTGCGGTCGTGGCTGAGGAAGACGTTCTTGGCGAGCTGCTGGGTCAGGGTGCTGCCGCCCTGGACCACGCGGCCTTCCCAAAGGTTCACCGCCATCGCCCGGGTCAAACCGATCGGATCGATGCCGAAATGGTACGGGAACCGCCGGTCTTCGATGGCGATGACGGCAGCCGGCAGGTGCGGCGACATCTCCGCCACGGTGACCGGCTCGCCATGCAGCGGCCCGTAGGAGGCGAACATCGCCCCTTCCGAGGCGGTCATCCGTACCGAGCCGGGGCGGGTGTAGCGGTCGAGGTCGTGGATGTCCGGCAGCTGAAACGCGTGCCAGGCGAGCAGGCCGGCCACCAGGATCCCGCCCCAGAACGCGGCGAGGAAACCCCATTTCAGCAGCGGGCGGACCAGGCGGCCGAGCAGCGAGCGCTGGCAGCTGCCGCCGCGCCGGGACGGCGCGCGCCCGGAATTCCGTGTCCGCCGCGTCCCCGACTTGGCGCCTGACTTGCCGGATGTGGCTTTCGAGGCGGCCTTGCTCTTCCGAGGCGCGCCGAAATGCGGCTCCGCCCGGCTGCCCGCGGACGCCCGCGCGCCGGATGTCTTCGTCTTCGCCTTGCCCTTGCGGGTCGGCTTCGGCGCGCTGGAAGGGGATCGGGCCATCGGCGATTCCAGTTTACGTTCGCGCTTAAGATAGCCGATGAACTAACTGGAATGTAGAGAAAACTCCGTCAAGCGTCCCGCACGGAGCCCGGGGGAAACCGCAGCATCACCCGGGTTCCCGCATTCACCGCGCTCTCGATCGCCAGCCGGCCGCCATGGAGCTGCATCATGCGGGCGACGAGGGGCAGGCCGAGGCCGGCACCGGCGAGGCGGCGGGTGGCGGGGTCGCCGGTCCGCCCGAACGGCGCAAGGGCGATGGCGATGTCGGAGGCCGGCATGCCGACACCGGTATCGGCGACGACGATCTCGAGCCAGCCGTCCGGCCGGCGCTGACCCTCGATCCGGATCGACCCGCCCGCCTCGGTGTATTTCAGGGCGTTCGACAGCAGGTTCATCAGCATCTGCCGGTAGCGCCGGGGGTCGACCTTCAGCATCGGCGTGTCGGCGTCCAGCAGGAAGTCCAGCGACAGGCGCTGCTTGGTCGCCGGATCGCGCATCATCTCCACCACGGTGCGGGTGGTGGCCGCGGTGTCGATCCATTCCGGCGCCACCTCCATCCGGCCCGCCTCGATGCGCGACAGGTCCAGGATGTCGTTCACCAGGGTGAGTAGCTGGGTCCCGCTCTCGTGGATCGCACCGGCATAGCCGGCGATCTGGGTCGGATTGACATCGTCCTGGCGGGTATCGACCTGGCGCTGGATCAGCTCGGAGAAGCCCAGCACCGAGTTCAGCGGCGTGCGCAGCTCGTGGCTCACCAGGGCGAGGAATTCGGATTTCGCCCTGGCGGCGCGCTCGGCCTCCTCCAGGGCGGCGGCGACCTGGCGGCGCGACTGCTCGACCCGGGCCATGGCCGCCGAGGCTTCGGACGTCCGCGTCTCCAGCTCCCGCGTGCGCTCGCCGACGCGGGTCTCCAGATCGGCGTTCAGCATCGCCAGGGCGTCGCGGCTGCGCCGGAGCTGGCCGATCATGTCGTTGAAGGCGGTGCGCAGGGTCTCGATCTCGGTGCCGGCGGCCGCCTTGGCCGTCGCCGGGTCGAACTCGACCGGCTCCAGCTTGTCGAAGCCGATGCGCCGGGTCGCCTCCACCAGGCTGTGCAGCGGCCGGACCAGGACCGAGCGGCTGACCCGGTCGAAGATGAACCAGAGAATGGCGGTCTTCAGCAGGGCCGCGATCACCAGCAGCGCCATGCGCCAGCGCACCCGCTCCAGCACCACCATCTCGCTCGAATACAGGGTGACATGGCCGACCCGGGTGCTGCCGACCGCATGGCTGTACTCGACTGGAAAGGAGACCGCGATCCCCTGATCGAGGGGCGGCTGCGGCGCGTCGGCACCGGCGTCGCGGGCTTCGCCCTCGGGGATCTCGCCGACCCGTGCGAACTCTCCGGCGCGGTTGTGGTCGGCGATATGGATGCCGGCGATCTCCGGCAGGCCGGCGGCGGCGGCGGCGATCTTCTCCACCTCCTCCAGATCGAGCGACCACAGCGGCCCGGCCAGCGTGCGCTCCAGCACGCGCTGGTGGATGGTCAGTTCCCGCTCCAGGTCGGCGCGCGCCGACAGGTAGATCTCGACCGCCACCGCTCCGGTGATGACGACGGCGGCGGCGAGGTACAGCAGGAAGGCGGCGCGGAACAGCCGTCCCGTGACGGAGGATGGGCCGGGCAGCAGGGTCTTCCACACCGGCCGCCGTCCCGGGTCCTGCCGGCCCGCGGTCACTGGGAGGGCGCTCCCGCCGCATAGGCGGCGGCGCGGGCCTGGAAGTCCGGATCGGCGTTGATGTCGGCGATGGTGTCGAACACCGCCTCCGCCAGCGCCGGGTCGCGCTGCACGAAGGCATGGGACAGCAGCAGGTAGTACGGCTTTGAGATCAGCGGCGGCTCAAGCCGCACGACATCGGCATAGCTCGCCGGATCGGTGGCGATGGCGGCGGCGGCCATGTTCTCCAACTCGGCATAGGCGGCGATCCGGCCGGCCACGAGCTTGTTCAGGTTGAGCCCCTGGATCTTGCCGGTCTCGACCTTCACGCCCTGGGCCTCCAGGTCGCCGACGATCGAATAGCCGGCGGTCGCCCCGACCGCCGCGTCGCCGAGTCCGCTGATCGTCGTGCCGTCCCAACCCACCGGGGAGCCGCGCAGGACGTGCAGATAATAGGCCTGGGTGAAGACCGCCCGGGACGGGTCCGGCGCCCCGTCCGACATGGTCGGATAGACGCCGATCCGTTCGCGTTCGGGCTTGTAGCTGGCATGGAAGATGCCGTCGGCCTCGCCCGTTTCCACCAGATAGAGACCACGGTTCCAGGGATAGCGGGCGAGCTCCAGGTTCACCCGAAGCCGCTCCCCAAGCGTGCGCAGCAGCTCCAGGGTCAGGCCGGGCCGATCCCAGTTGATCGCGGTGCCGGTGCCGAGATAGCGCGGCGGGTTGGCCTGCGTCTCGAACACGAAGCTCAGGGTCGGCCGGCCTTCGAACCGGGCCGGCGGGTCGGCCCATGCCGGCGCGGACGCGCCGACCGCCGCCGCCAGCGCGGACATCAGGATTGCGAAGATCCGGAAACGGGTCACGGCGGCTCCCTGTGTCACTCCCAGCATCACGCCCTGGGGCACTCTCAGTATCAGATGCATCGAACAAACATATCGGATCGCTCAGGTCCAGCCGATCCCCAGACGGCACCGTCGGCCATTTTCGCCGCCGCCGGTTCGGGGCGTCGTCCACCATCGACCGATTGCGCCGGTGTTTTCAGGACGATAGTGTGGCGGTCGAAATGCCATTCGGTCTCCAGACAGGTTGGCGGCACCGGGTATGGCTGCAGAAGAAAATGCGTTGCGCGAGACACTGGCTTCCGGAGCCAGTCGCATCTTCAACGTCGCCTCGATCACCCATAAGCTCGAGACCGGCGCCGGCGGGGCCGCGGAACAGTACCTGTTCGGCCATCGCAGCCTGAACGACGCGGTCTTCATCAAACGGCCCAAGGATGCCATCGCGCCGACCCGCTCCGCCGCGGCCGGCACCGCCGAGATCCTGGAGAACGGTCAGCTCAAGACCATCACCTTCGACATGACGGCACGGGTGGAGAAGGGCGATATCGCGACCTTCCTCTACATCCCGTTCGACATCGAGGCGATCGCCGGCGGCGGCAACAGCCTGGATCTGAGCGTGGTCCGCGGCCGGACCGAGGCGCTGTACAACCTCACCGGCTTCCGCGAGACCGAGGAGGGCCGGGCGATCGCCCGCGACCGCCGGCTGATCGAGCTGATCGAGGAGTTGCCTTCGCTCGACCCGTTCCTGCTGCGCGACCGTCTGGACACCGACGGGATCGAGGCGCCGGAGGCCTATTTCGAGATCTCGGAGAGCGAGTTCCAGGAGATCAAGAAGTACATCCTGACCAAGTTCGAGCCGATCACCACCCGGGTCGTTGATCCCAAGTCGCCGAAGGCGGCGGAGATCGCCGAGCAGTTCATCATGAAGCTCTGGGAGGGCAAGGATCTCGACTACCTGGCACCGATCACCCAGGTTTTCCGCATCGACCCGCAGCAGGCGGGCGAGATCTACTACTCCTGGAAGGGCGTGACCTACTACGAGTTCCAGTACAAGCGCAGCCAGCGCACCCTGCTGGGCTTCGCCGACTGGCTGCACACCAAGGGCGCCGTGCCGTCGCACTACGTCAAGGCGGCGACCCGCCAGGAGCTGGAGGACAAGGTCCGCCAGGTCACGACCGCCTTCGCCCGGCACCTGAAGAACAGCTCGGAGATCCTGCGGATCTACAATCAGGCCTATGAGGACCTGTTCGTGCGCGGCGGCGACGCCAAGCCGTTCATCGAGTTTCTGAAGGACTCCAGCACCCTGTTCTGGGACATCGCAGCGTCGATCTCGGCGATGAACCACGGGGTGGCGGTCTGGCGCCAGCACACCGCCAAGAGCAGCGACGGCAAGCTCGCCGCCGACGACCTCACCAAGCTGCTCTCGCTGCTAGACCGGGTGATCGTCTGAGCGTCCCGCTCATCCGGACTCCGCCAGGTGGTTGCCGACGATATAGCCGAATGTCATCGCCGGCCCGAGGGTGATGCCGCCGCCGGGATAGTTGCCGCCCATGATCGAGGCGTTGTCGTTGCCGACGGCGTAGAGCCCGGCGATCGGCTTGCCGTCGGCGCCCAGGGCCTGGGCATTGGCGTCGGTCCGGATGCCGGCGAAGGTGCCGAGATCGCCGACCACCACCTCCACCGCGTAGAACGGAGGTGTGTTCAGCGGGTGCACGCACGGGTTCGGCCCGATCTCCGGGTCGCCCTGGAACCGGTTGTAGGCGGTGGATCCCTTGGCGAAGTCCGGATCCTCGCCGCCCCGGCCGAACCCGTTGAACCGGGTCACGGTCCGCTCGAAGGTCTCCGGATCGACCCCGATGGTCCGGGCCAGCTCCACCAGGGACCGGCCGCGCTTGAGATAGCCCGAGTTCAGGTACGGGGTCAGCGGCAGGGGGAACGGCTTGGCGAAGCCCAGTCCGTATTTGCGGATCGCCCGGTGGTCGGTGATCAGCCAGCCGCGCGCCTCTCCCGGATGCCCGGCGCAGGCCTTGACCAGGGCCTGGACGAAGTCGTGATAGGAATTGCCCTCGTTGACGAAGCGCCTGCCGTCCGGGGCGACCGCGATCACCCCCGGTTTCGCCCGGTCGATGAAATGCGGAAAGACGCCGACCGACCCGTCCGGCCAGGGCACCTTGGAGACCGGGACCCAGGCGGCGGCATTCGGCAGGCTCTCGTCCAGGGACGCGCCGGCGGTCTCCGCCAGCCGCAGCCCGTCGCCGGTATTGCCCGGTGGGGCGGGGGAGTGGTGCTCGGCCCCGCTGGGCGCATGCGGGAACAGGAGCTTGCGGCGCTCGGGATCCTGCGGGAAGCCGCCCGAGGCGAGCACGACGCCGCGGCGGGCGGCGACCGTGACCCGGCGGCCCTGGCGCTCGATCACCGCGCCGGTCACCGCCCCCCTGGCGTCCACGACCAGGTCGACCGCCGGGGCGGAGGTCCACAGCCGCACGCCCCGGTCGAAGGCGGATTTCGCCAGGCGTCCGGCCAGGGCATTGCCGTTGGTCAGCCGCATGGACCGGCCCCTTGTCGCCACGTCGACCGCGTGGCTGACCAGCCGGCGCGCCACGAAGGCGGCCGAGGTGAGCGACTTGGTCACGTTGAAGAAATGCAGCAGCTCCTTGCCCGAGCCGATCATCATGCCGAGCACGGTGATCTCCTTCAGCGGCGGGCGCAGCCGCTTCACCTCGTCGCCGAGCCGGCGGCCGTCATAGGGCGCGGCGCAGATCGAGCGTCCGCCGTCCACCCCGCCCGGCGCGATCGGGTGGTAGTCGGAGAAGGCGGTGCCGGTGACGAAGGCGATCTCGGTCTCGGTCTCGAAGAAATCGACCATCTTCGGGCCGTTCTGCAGGAAGGCGTCGACCCGGGCGGGATCGAAATGGTTGCCGGCCTCGTGCTGCAGATAGGTGCGGGCGGCGTCCAGACTGTCCTGGATGCCTTCGCGCGCCGAGGGACCGTTGCAGGGGATCCACAGCCAGCCGCCGGACCGCGCGGTGGTGCCTCCGAACACCGCCTCCTTCTCCACCACCAGCACGTTCAGCCCGCGATGGGCGGCGGTGACGGCCGCCGACAGCCCACCGGCTCCGGAGCCGACGACCAGGACGTCGACGGTCTCGTCGGGTGCGGAAGAGGCGGGCGCGGCATGGGGCACGGCATCGGGCGCAGGCCCCGGAGCGGACCCTGGAGCGGACTCGGTGGTCATGTCGGCGTTTCCCCTGTTCGGTCGCTTGTCGCGTTTTCGTTGGGAAAAGTCTGCGCCAGTCACCCGACAGGGACAACCCGCCGCCGTGTTCGCGGAACCGGGCGGGGCACTTCACGCGGCGCTTGCCTTCACGCCTCAGTGCCATTAGTTTCCGCCCGAGTCGCACCCGTAGCTCAGCTGGATAGAGTGCTGCCCTCCGAAGGCAGAGGTCACAGGTTCGAATCCTGTCGGGTGCGCCACTTTCCCTGAAAACTCAATCCGTCTTCCGCCCGCCCATCAGCGCGGCCGCGGTCTCGTCGTCGGCCGGGAAGAAGGCTTCGATCGCCAGCTCCGACAGGGTGATGTCCAGGGCGGTCCCGAAGACCGTGGTGGTGCTCAGGAAGGACAGGGTGCCCGCCGGCATGCGCAGACGGAACGGCACGGCGACGCCGGCCAGCGGCGCGGCGGCGGGGCGGCTGTGCGGGGCGGCGCCCGGCGGGACGGGATAGGCGCGGAGCTCGTCCAGCAGGGCGGCGAGCACCGGATCGGCGGTCAGCGCCACCTGCTCGACCAGGCGGTGCAGGACATGGTCGCGCCATTCCCGGAAATTGACGATCCGACCGGCCAGGCCGTCGGGATGAAGACTGAGCCGCAGAACATTGACCGGCGGCGTCAGCATGACGGGATCGACCCCCTCCAGCAGCCGGCCGATGGCGGCATTGGCATGCACCAGGGTCCAGTGCCGGTCGATGGAGAGCGCGGGAAACGGCTCGTGCCGTTCCAGGATCAGGGCGACCGCCTTGCGGGCGGCGGCCATCGCCGGATCGTCGGCGGGCCGGGCCTGGAATACCGGGGCATAACCGGCGGCGACCAGAAGCTGGTTGCGCTCGCGCAGGGGCAGGGCGAGACGCTCCGCCAGCCGCAGGATGATCTCCCGACTGGGTGCGCTGCGGCCGCTCTCGATGAAGCTCAGATGCCGCTGGGACACCTCCGCCTCGGATGCGAGCGCGAGCTGGCTGAGCGAGCGGCGGCGGCGCCAATCGCGCAGCAGCGGGCCGAAGCTCGGGGCGGTGCCGGGTCTGTCCATGGCGCAACCCTAGCGGTGGACGTCCACACCGCCAATTACCTGGCAGGTAATCGACCGGTCCGTCGCGACGGCCAAGGATGCGCACACCCCATCCGGGGCCATGCCGCAACCTTGGAGGCCGTCATGCCGCAAGATCGATCCTTTCTGACGCTTCGCACCGTGCTCTATCTGGATGCCGCGACCTGCCTGGCGATGGGCGCGGTGCTGGTCGGCGCCGCCGCTCCGCTCGCCGGGCTGACCGGTATTCCCGAGCCGCTGCTGTTCTATGCAGGGCTGGCGCTGATCCCGCTCGCCCTGGCCATCGCCGCCATCGCCCGCTGGCTGGCCGGCGGTCCCGCCGTGTGGCTGGTGATCCTGGGGAACGCCGCCTGGGTGGCGGGCAGCCTGGCGCTGGTCGCCGGCGCGATCTCGCCCAACCTGCTCGGCGCGGGGGGCATCCTGGCCCAGGCCGCCGCGGTCTGCGTGCTGACGTGGTTCGAACTGGCCGCCTTTCGGGCGACCGGGAGGGCCTGACCATGACGGCCTACGCGGTGGCGCATCTGCATGACGTGGAGATGGGGCCGGCGATCGTCGCCTATCTGCGGGCGATCGACGCGACCCTTGCGCCGTTCGGCGGGCGCTACGCGATCCATGGCGGCCGGGCGGAGGTGCTGGAAGGCACGTGGACGGGCGACCTGATCATGATCGCCTTTCCCGACCTGGAGCGCGCCCGGGCCTGGTACGACTCCGAGGCCTACCGCCGGATCCTGCCCCTGCGCACCGATCACGCACGGGGACCGGTCATCCTGATCGACGGGGTCGGGGCCGGCCACCGGGCAGCCGATATCCTCGGTGACCATATCCCCGGAGCGGACCTCGGCGCGCGGTCACCAGAGTCCGAACCACACGCCGATGCCGTGGATGATGGCGATCGGGAAGAAGATCGCCCCGGCGATCAGGAAGCCCCAGGACTCGTCCGTGAAGCAGGTGTAGAGGTGCTGGAACCAGGCGGCCACTCCCACCAGAAGCAGGAACAGGGCGGTGAAGATGCCGGCGATACCGGTCTGGATAACGCGGTCGATCATGGTCGCTCCATCCGTGGTCAATGACAGACGGACAACGCGCGACGGACCTATCGGCTCCCGGTCGGCTTTCCGTGATAGACCGGCACCCGCTTGTTGAGGAAGGCGTCCAGGCCCTCCTGGGCGTCCGGTTCGACGGAGGATGCGGCGATCCCGGCCCCTTCCTTCTCCATCTGCGCCTCGAAGCTGGTGTCGAAACTGTCCACCAGCAGCCGTTTGGCCCGCCCGTAGGCGCGGGTCGGGCCGGCGGCCAGGGTGCGGGCGGTCTCCTCGGCCTTAGCCTGCAGGGCGTCGTCGGCCACGCTCGCCGTCGCGATGCCCCAGTCCACCGCCTCGGCGGCGGACAGGCGGCGGTTGGTCAGGGTCAATTCCTGGGCCCGGCGCAGGCCGACCACCCGGGGCAGCAGGAAGGTCGATCCGCCGTCGGGGGACAGGCCGGCCGCCGTATAGGCCATGGCGAATTTCGAACTTTCGGCGGCATAGACCAGGTCGCCCAGCAGCGCCAGGGACAGCCCGGCCCCGGCGGCGGCGCCCTGCACCGCGACCACCAATGGCGCGTCCATCCGCGCCAGGGTGGAGCAGGCGGCGTGCAGATAGCCGGTGGTCTCCTTGATCAGCGCGCCGACGCCGGGACCGGCCTCCTTGAAGGTCTTCAGGTCGCCGCCGACGCAGAAATTCTTGCCCGCCCCGGTCAGGAGCACCGCCCGCACGGACCCGTCGCAGGCGCAGCGCACCGCCGCCTGCATCAGGGCGAGGCCGAGTTCGGGGGTGATCGAGTTGCCGGCGTCGGGCCGGTTCAGGGTCAGACGGGCAAGACCGTCTTCGAGCGAGAACGAAACGAGAGTGTCGGTGACAGGAGTTTGGGGCACGGTCGCCTCCCAGCGCTTATGGTTGGGCGCAGAGTAGCGGGATTGACGCTGGGACGGTCAAATCGGAATGCGGTCCGGCGGTCTCAGACCAGGGCGAAGCTGACCTCGTTGGAACTGACGCCGATCAGGGTGACGGAGGAACCGTCGGTGAGCCAGGCGACGGCGGCGCTGTCGGTCTCGTTCCAGCCGGCGAGACTGCCGGAGAGCAGATCGCCGTCGGCTGCCGCGTAGTCGGTGATGGTGTCGTGGCCGCCGCCGACGACGAACAGATCGGCGCCCAGCCCGCCGGCGAGACTGTCGTCGCCCGCGCCGCCGGAGAGGGTGTCGGCGTCCTGCCCGCCGTACAGGGCGTCGTTGCCGTCGCCGCCTTCCAGTAGGTCGGCCCCCCGATTGCCGTAGAGAATGTCGTCGCCGTCCCCGCCGATAAGGCGGTCGGCGTCCTGGCCGCCGAACAGCATGTCGTCGCCGCCGCGGGCGGCGAGGGTGTCCATCCCCTGATTGCCGTACAGGATGTCCGGTCCGGCATTGCCGACGACCTTCTGGTCGCCGGAATACCCGTACTGGACGACAGCCACGTCGTCCGCCGTCGCTTCGCCGTAGAACAGCTCAAGATTGGCGATGTCCTTCGCCGTCGGCGCCGTCGCGGCGGACGGAATACCGGAGACCATGACACTGTTCGAGCCCTCGTGCCCAAGGCCGAGGATGTGGCCGACCTCGTGCAGGACCAGGACGGAGAAATAGGCGTCCGAAATGGTGTCGATAATGGCGACGCTGTATTCGATCGCGCCCCATGAGAAGGCGAGGCCCCAAAAGTTGGCGATGAGGCCGAGCGACGGGACATCCATCGTCATCGTCTCATCGGGGTTCAACGGATGGGTGGAGAAGTCGACGTTGGTCACCTGTTCCCAGGTGTCGAGCGCGGTCCAGATGATCTCCTCATGGGCGTCGGAGAAGTCGTAGAGAAGCTCGACCTTGACGGAGATCTGCCCGTCGCCGTTGCGGTCGTATCGCGGCACTGCCATAGCAATTCTCCCGCGTCTGGGGAGCATGATCCGCTGAGCGATCGAATCGCCCTATGGCTGAAAATCATAGATCAAAAAGGGAGATCGCGATAGCCCTGATCGCTCGATGGCTATCGGACAGGCGCCGGCGGCCGGTCTCAGAAATCGAGATCGGCGTAGTGCCCAACCGGGCGCAGGCCGGGGACGGCGTCGGCCAGCAGGGAGCGGAAGGCCGGGCGGGACTTCACCCGGGCGTACCATTCCTTGGCCTCGGGCGCGTGATCCCAGGGCACGTCGCCGAGATAGTCGACGCAGGAGAGATGGGCGGCGGCGGCGAGGTCGGCCAGCGAGAACTTGTCGCCGGCCAGCCAGGTCCGGCGCTCGGCCAGCCAGGCGATATAGGCGAGGTGGATCTGCAGATTGGAATGCCCGGCGCGGATCGCCGCGCTGGACGGCTCGCCGATGCCGAGGAACCGCTTCATCACCTTCTCGCCGACCAGCAGGTCGGTCACCTCGCGGTCGAACTTGCGGTCGAACCAGGAGACCAGCCGGCGGATCTCCGCCCGGTCGGCGACCGTGCCCGGCAGCAGCGGCACCGTGTCGTCGCATTCCTCCAGATACTCGGCGATCGCCTGGGAGCCGGCGATGGTACTGCCGTCGTCCTCGACCAGCACCGGGACCTCGCCGGCCGGGTTGATCGCCAGGAACTCGTCGCGCCGCTCCCAGACCGGTTCGGCGCGGAGATGGACCTCCATGCGCTTCTCGCCCAGGACCAGACGAATCAGACGGGACTGCGGCGAGAGAGCCAGATGATAAAGCGTGCGCATGGACCGGGGGGAAACGCGACGGAGGCCAACAGTTTAGCAGGTCGGACGGGGGCGGCGCTACAGCCCTGGCGCCACCCCGTTCCGGCCTAGCCTCGGGCCGTGCCCTCTTCGCTTTCCGGCGGCGGGTCGGAGGCCGGCGGGGCGGGCGGCGTGGTCTCCTGGGCCGCGGTCTCCTGGGCGGCGCTCTGAGGCGGCGCGAGCTGCTTGGCGGCTTCCTCGGCCTGCAGGGCGATGTGGGCGGGCGGCGCCTTGCCGGCCGCGTCGACGCCGAAATAGACGGTGGTGTGCGGGAACGGGATCTCGATGTTCTCCGCGTCGAACCGCTTCTTCAGGCGGCGCAGCATCTCGCGCTTCACGCCCCACTGCTTGATCGGCGGGGTCTTAATCCGGGCCCGGATGATCACCGCGCTGTCGGCCAGTTCGTTCACGCCGAGAATCTCGACGGGATCGAGGAACAGCGCCTTCCAGGCCTCGTCCGCCTGCATCTCGTCGGCCACCTCCTTGATCACCTCGCTGACCCGGTCGGTATCCTCGCGATAGGCCACGCCGACATCGAGCAGGGCGTAGGAGAAGTCCTTGGTCAGGTTGACGACCGTGGTCACGTCGCCGAACGGGATGACATGGACCGAGCCCTCCAGGTCGCGCAGGCGGATGGTGCGGATCGACATGTCCTCGACCACGCCCGTATGCCCGCCGGCGGTCACCACGTCGCCGACGGCGACCGTGTCCTCGATCAGCATGAACAGGCCGGTGATCACGTCGCGCACCAGCGCCTGGGAGCCGAAACCGATGGCCAGACCGACGACACCGGCACCGGCGAGGAGCGGGGCAATGTCGATGCCCAGTTCGGAGAGCACGATCAGGCCGCCGAACACGACCAGGGCGACCAGCACCGCGCGGCGCAGCAGCGGCAGCAGCGTCTTGGTCCGGCTGCTCGCCTCGCGCGGCGAGCCGTCGGCATTCAGGCCGGACAGCGCGCGGGCGATGCCGCTGGCGGTCAGCTCCCAGATCACCACGCAGACGATCAGCACCAGGATGATGGTGCCGGCGGACCGGAGCACGGCGGTCTGGGTCTCGGTGTCGAGCGAGCTGATGACGCCCGCGTTCCAGCCTTCCAGAACGGCGACCGCGGCGACGATGAAGATGACGAAATCGACCGCCTTCTTCAGGGTCGGCCGGTACAGGTTGGCGCGCTTGCGCAGGCCCGGGAACCGCTTCTCCAGCTCCTCGTCCACGGCGAACAGCCGGTCGAGCAGCTTGTTGGCGAGGTGCTGGGCGGCCAGGGCGGCGGCCACCGCGACCACTGAGATCACCGTCGCCCGCAGCATGAACATGAAGCCGTCCTGGGCGCCGGAGACGAAGATCCCGAAGCCGACCAGGATGTAGAGGCTGGCGAGCAGGTTCCAGATATCGGCGAAGCGGCGGCGCACGACGCTCTTGCCGCCGCCGCGGATCGCCTCGCGCACCGTCGGGCGCAGCTGGGTGACCAGGATCAGCAGCATGCCCGTCATCACCGCCGCGGCGGCCACTTCCAGGGCATGGGAGCCGACATAGCCGGCGCCGAGCGGCAGGGCGGTCTGCGAGATCACGTAGCCGACCACGCCGACCGCGGTGATCCGCATGACCCAGAGATAGAGATAGGCGGCCATCTCGTCGCCGACCCGCATCACCCGGAGGTGGGGGGCGTAGGGCGCCAGGATCAGGCGGGCGAGCACGCCGATACCGGTATGGACGGCGATCGCCTGGATCACCACCAGCGCGATCTGCTCGGCCTGATAGCTCCGCGGCACGACCACCAGGGCGGCCCAGCCGGCGCCGAGCACGGCGGCCACGGTGAAGGCCTCCAGCACGGTGCGGAAGATCGCGGTGAAGATCTTCGCCTGGATCGACGTGGTCTCGGCGTCGCGCAGGCGCCGGATGGTGCCGCCCAGGGCGAGGCCGGTCAGCCACCGGGCGATCAGCGCCACCAGGATCGGGAAGCCGAGGCCGACCGTGGCGATCTCGATCCAGAAGTCCCGACGCTGCTTCACGTTGATCTGGTCGTCCACCCATTCGGGCAGGTCGCGGACCGCGATGACCGCTTCCCAGACCTCGGAGAACACGAGCTGGACCCGCTCGCCGTGGTCGATCACCGCCTCGGAGATCTGCGCGCTGAGGGAATGGTCGTCGACGGCGGGGCCCTGCGGGTCGACGCCCGTGGTTGCCGCCGCATCGCCGGTGCCGTTCTGGGTTTCCAGAAGGGTGCGCAGGTCGGTCAGCAGCTGGGCCCGGCGCTCCGGGTCCTCCAGGGTCTGGATCAGCCGCCGAAGATCCGCCGTCGCGGCGTCGCCGGTGCCGGTCTCCTGGCTGGCGCCGTCGGCGGCGCCCTCCTGGCTCTCCGTGGTCTGCGATCCGGTCGGCAGGCCGGGCGCCTGCGCGGAGAGGGGGGAGGCCGCGAACAGGGCAGCGGCGAGGGCCAGGCAGACGAGAAGGAGGCGCATGAAAAATCCGAGAGCAGTCAGGATGCCCAGTAAATTGATGTTCCTGGTCCCAGGTCAACCGTGCAGGCGATATTGCCGGGCCTTACCAGTGCGGCGGCGAGGAGCGGAGCATGGTCGCCGGCCGGTCGTAGCGCAGGGGACAGCCCTCGATCGCGACCGGCGGCTTCAGCCGCAGCGCAGGGCCCCGGCCGGTGCTTTCCGGCTGCGGCCAGAAGTCGGCCGAACCGCGGGGGGCCAGCGGGCCGTCGAGCTGCTCCGGGTCGTTGTCGATCACCAGCTTCGCGGTCCGGGCGAGGGAGGCGCGGACCCGCAGAACCCGGCCGGTCGACCGCCGCTCGGCGATGCCGCGCAGGGCGCCGATCGCCATCAGGTAACCGGTCGCATGGTCCAGCGCCTGGACCGGCAGCGGCACCGGCTTGTCGGCGCCGCGTCGGACCATGCCGGCATGGGCGATGCCGCTGGACATCTGCAGCAGGCTGTCGAAGGCCCGGCGGGTCTTCCACGGGCCGCTCCAGCCATAGGCGTCGAGCGACACGTCGATCAGCGCCGGGTTCAGGGCGCGGCGCTTCTCGAAGCCGAAGCCGATCGTCTCCAGGGCGTCGCTGCGGTAGCCGTGGATGAAGAGATCCGCCTCCGACAGCAGCTTGGCAAACGTCGCCCGGTCGGCCTCCTTGGTCAGGTCGAGGCCGGTGCAGCGCTTGCCGAGGGTCATGTCGGGCTCCAGCAGCGGCTCCTCCCACCAGGGCGGGTCGACCCGCAGCACATCGGCGCCGTATCCGGCGAGGAAGCGGCCGCAGGCGGGGCCGGCCAGCACGCGGGTGCAGTCCAGTACCTTCAGCCCGGCCAGCGGACGGGCGGGATCGACATCCCGGCCGTCGGGGGTGCCCGGTGCCCAGTCCAGGTGGGTCAGCGGCTCGGCGTTCACGGCCATGCCCTGGGGGTGCGCCTGCCAGGCCTCGATGGAGCGCATCTCCGCGGCACAGCCGTTCTCCGCCACGACCGCATCCTCCAGCGCCTTCGCCTCCCACTGGGCGACGGCAGGTGCCATGGCGGCGCGGTCGGCGTGATCGCCGAGGACCCGCTGGGCGGCGGCGCGGTGGTGCGGGGCGTTGGTGTGCAGTCGGATCCAGCCGTCCTTGGTCGGATAATCGCCGGCGATCGAATCCCAGATGCCCGGGATCTCCCAGCCCTGGGCCTCGAAGGTCAGGTCGTACCAGAACGAGGCCTGACGCCGGTCGACGCTGACATCCGGCATGGACCCCGTGGCCTGGCCAATCAGCCGGGCGACCTCGACGGAGGCCGCGCCGATGGTCGCAGTCGCCAGGTCGGTGACGGCGAAGACCGAGGGCAGGCCGCCCTCGCCGGTGACCGTGAAGGACGCCGGTTCCACATCGCCGAGCGCGCCGGCGATGTGGTCGAGAAATCCGTGCATGTCTCTACCTCGCGAAGTCGAAAGGCTGGGTCCGGCGCATGGTGTGGTCGATGCGCAGGCGGTGGTTGACGGGCGGGTGCGCCCGCTGGGTGCAGTCGAGCCGCTCGCACACGCGGCAGCTCACGCCGGCCGGGGTGGCCGCCGGTTTACGCTTGGTGTCGTGGCTGTCGGCGTAGAGCAGATGCTTCGCCTCCTTCCACTCGCAGCCGAGCGCGATGGCATAGCGCGGCTGCAGCGGATCGCGGCCGCCGCCGCTCACGTCGAGGGTGCGGGCCAGCAGGAACAGCGTGGTGCCGTCGGGCAGGCCGGCCACCTGGGTCTGGATCTGTCCCGGCGTGCGGAACACGTCATGGACGGCGAGCCGGGGGCAGGTGCCGCCGAACCGGGCGAAATGATAGCCGCCGCCGGACAGGCGCTTGGAGATGTTGCCGGCATTGTCGATCCGCAGGAAGAAGAACGGCACGCCCCGGGCACCCGGCCGCTGCAGCGTGGTCAGCCGGTGGCAGACCTGCTCGAAGCTGGCGCCGAAGCGGCGGCGCAGCAGCTCCACGTCGTAGCGCAGCTCCTTCGCCGCCTTCAGGAACGCCGCATAGGGCATCATCAGCGCACCGGCGAAATAGGCCGCCAGGGTCGCCCGCAGCAGGCCCTGCGCCTCCTCGCCGGACAGGCCCGCCCGGTCGATCAGGTCGTCCAGCAGGTCGCGCTCGGTGATCAGGATGAACTGGACCGCGAGGTTGAACACCCGACCGGAGGCAAGCAGCGCCTCTGAGATCAGGATGCGGCGGCGGTGGTGGTCCCAGCGGCGCAGGGTGTCGCCCATGACCTCCACCGGCATGACCCGCACGCCGATGCCGTGGTCGCGCTCGATATGGTCGCGCAACCCGGCGAACAGGGCGTCGCGGTCGAGCGAGGCGCGCTCCCAGACCTGTTCGGCCAGCCGCTCCATCGGCTCGAAGTAGTTGTTCTCGCCCTGCAGGAAGTCGCGCACCTCCTCCACCGGGGCGACCGTCATGGAGGCTTCGATCCCGCCGTCGCCGCCCTCGCGATGGGCCAGCGCCTGGGCGGTGTCCCAGAGCTGGCGGTAGGCCTGATAGAGGCTCAGCACCCCCTGGGCGGCGGCCGGGGCGGCCCCGACCAGCTCGCGGATCTCCCGCTCGGAGACCCGCTGGCCCTCGAACAGGGTGTCGCCGAACACCTCTGCGAGGCCGGCGGCGAGCCGCTGGTCGTCGTCCTCGGCGAAGGCCTTCAGGTCGATCTCGAAGGTCTGGCCGAGCTTGAACAGCAGCGGAACCGTCACCGGCCGCTGGTTGTGTTCGATCAGGTTCAGGTAGCTGGGGGAAATGCCGATCTGGGCCGCCATTTCCGTCTGGCTCAGCCCTGTATCCATTCTGAAGCGCCGGACCTTGTGGCCCAGCATGGCCTTGCGATCGAGGCTTTCCATTCCCCTGCTTTCGCGTCTTGTCGGGCAGCCAGTCTAGAGCGGCAGTTTTGCGGATGCGAACACTTTACGAATTTTACAGGAACAGCCGGCGCGCTTTTACGTCTGTTACATATTTACTCTTTTTCAAACAACATCTTATGGACGGTCTCCCAAGCCCGCCCCTACGGTCTCTTCGCATTGCGGCGCAGCGGAAAGCGTCGCGGGACCGATGGAGAGGATTGTTGGCATGATCAGTTTCGAGGAGCATACCCAGGCCGGACTCGGCCGTTTCGACAATGTGCGGCGCGACTACGCCATGGCCGACGTCGCGCGCCTGTCCGGTTCGGTGCGGGTCGAGCACACGCTCGCCCGGCGCGGGGCCGAGCGGCTGTGGCACCTGCTGAACACAGAGCCCTATGTGAACACGCTCGGTGCGCTGACCGGTAACCAGGCGATGCAGCAGGTCAAGGCCGGGCTGAAGGCCATCTACCTGTCCGGCTGGCAGGTCGCCGCCGACGCCAATGCCGCCGGCGCCATGTACCCGGATCAGAGCCTGTATCCGGTGAATTCCGGCCCCGAACTGGTGAGGCGCATCAACAACACCTTCATGCGCGCCGACCAGATCCAGACCATGGAAGGCAGCGGCGACACCGACTTCTTCGCGCCGATCGTCGCCGATGCGGAGGCCGGGTTCGGCGGGGCGCTGAACGCCTTCGAGCTGGCCAAGGCCTATATCGAGGCGGGCGCGGCCGGCATCCATTTCGAGGACCAACTCGCCTCGGAGAAGAAATGCGGGCACATGGGCGGCAAGGTTCTCATTCCGGTGCAGCAGCATATCGCGACGCTGAACGCCGCGCGGCTCGCCGCCGACGTCATGGGCACCCCGACCCTGATCATCTGCCGCACCGATGCGGAGAGTGCCAAGCTCATCACCTCCGACGTGGACGAGCGCGATCATCCGTTCCTCACCGGCGAGCGCACGGCGGAGGGCTTCTACCGCCTGAAGGACGGCACCAGCTTCGAGCGCTGCGTCGCCCGAGGGCTGGCCTACGCGCCGTATTCAGACCTGCTGTGGATGGAGACCTCGACTCCGGATCTGGAGCAGGCGCGGCGTTTCGCCGAGGCGATCCGCTCCGAGTTCCCGGACCAGATGCTGGCCTATAACTGCTCGCCGTCGTTCAACTGGGCGGCCAATCTGGACAAGGACGACATCGCCCGGTTCCAGCGCGAGATCGGGGCCATGGGCTACAAGTTCCAGTTCGTCACCCTGGCCGGCTTCCACAGCCTGAACCACGGCATGTTCGAGCTGGCCCGCGGCTATGCCCAGCGCGGCATGGCGGCCTATTCCGAGCTGCAGGACGCCGAGTTCGCCAGCGAGGCGAACGGCTACACCGCCACCCGCCACCAGCGCGAAGTGGGGACCGGCTATTTCGACGCGGTCTCCGTGGCCATCAAGGGCGGTGCTTCGTCGACCACAGCACTCGCCGACAGCACCGAGGCGGCGCAGTTCCGCAAGAAGGCGCCGCTGCAGACCGCGGCCGAGTAAGGGGAGGATACGTCATGTCGAACAGTCGCTACTGGGTGATCGGCGGCGAATACGCCAGCACCGCCTTCGACCGGGTGGTGGAGGGGACCGAGCGGATCCTCGGCCCGTATCGCTGCCAGGAGGAGGCCCATCGGGCCTGGGAGGAGGTGGCGGTGGCGACCCGCAGCGTCTGCCTCGCCCGCTTCACCATCGTTCAGGAAGGCGCGCGGGCGGCCTGATCCGCTCCGCATCCGACCGTCCACCCGACTTCCCGGAGAGGATCCGGGAAGTCGGTTTCGTTTTGCGGCTGAGGTCAGATCCGTCCCGGGTCGTAGTCCGTCGCGACCAGCCGCCGGTCCTCGATTGCCCCGACCAGCGGTCCGCCGGCGGCGGCGCCCGTCGCCTGCTTGATGCGGGCCCACTCGGGATCGGCCATGAAGCTCCCCCAGCCCGTATCCAGGGCCCCTTCGTCGGGCCAAGCCAGCAGATAGACGAACTCCAGCCGGTCGCCGTTTCGGCATTCCCACATGGCGCGGATGTCGAAGCCGTGCTGGCGCATCAGCCGGGCGGCGTGGTCGCGGAAGCGGGTGTGGAACGCGTCCCGCGTGGCGTCGAAGATTTCGTAGATGCGGAGCTGGTGGATCATGGCGCGTCCTTCAGGGTGGCGAGCAGCTCGAAGACCGGGTCGAGCACCAGCCGCTCGCGGATGTCGCGGGTGCCGCCCTCGGGCAGCATCTCGTTGCTCACGAAGGCGACACCGCAGCCGGTCTCGGGATCGCCGAAGGCGATGTAGCCGCCCCAGCCGGTATGGCCGAAGGCGGCGCGATGCGGGCCGAACCGGCCCTGGACGTTCAGCATGAACCCGGCGCCGAACCGCATCGGCCATCCGAACCCGGCCTCCGTGCCGCCGAACCGTTCCGTCAGGGCGGCGTGGAGGGTGTCCCTGCCCAGCAGGCGCCGCCCGTCCAGCATTCCGCCATCGGCGAGACCGGCAAACAGCCGTGCCAGAGACAGGGCGTCGGTGTGCAGCCCGCCGGCCGGCACCCCGGCCGCACGCCACGCCCTCGTGTTGGGTTCGGTCGCCCGCACCCGCGGGTTGGCATACCCGGCGGAGACGCCGCCCTGGCTCGCCTCCTCCATCACCCCGTCGATGCCGGCGCCGGGGACGATCTCGGCGACCCGGTGCTCTTCCGCCTCCGGCAGGCCGAGATACATCTCCAGCCCGAACGGTTCCGCCAGTTCCTCGGCGATGAAGCGCTGGACCGTTCGGCCGTCGACCCGCCGGACGATCTCACCGGCGAGGTAGCCGAAGGACAGGGCGTGGTAGACGCATTTTTCGCCTGGGGGATAAAGCGGCGCCATCGCCGCCAGCAGCGTCACGAACCGGTCGCCGACGTACAGATCTTCCAGTTCCAGCCGCTCGCGCACGGTGTTCAGACCGGCCTGGTGGGACAGGATGTCGCCGACGGTGATCGCCTCCTTGCCGCCGGCGGCGAATTCCGGCCAGAGCGCGGCGACCGGGGTGTCGTAGGTGACGGCGCTCCGATCGACGAGCAGGGCGACGCAGAGCGCGACCACGCTCTTGGTCACCGACTGCACGTTGACGAGTGTCCGCCGATCCCAGGGCGCTGCCTGCGACGGCCGGGCGGTGCCGCCCCAGGCATCGACCAGCACCTCGCCCCGTCGAACCACGGCGAGGGCGGCGCCCTGTCGCGCGCCGGCCTCGGCGATCAGTCGGCGCAGACCGTCGCCGGCGGGATGGAGGGGGGAGGAAGGCACGGCGGTCTCCGACATGGTTGGGGCGTCGGACACTCGTTCATTTATCTCATATATGTATCGCCGGCTTTTGATATCGTTTGAATATGGATGCCGATATCCGCCAGCTCT
Source organism: Candidatus Endolissoclinum sp. (assembly GCA_965228445.1). GTDB lineage: Bacteria > Pseudomonadota > Alphaproteobacteria > Thalassobaculales > Thalassobaculaceae > Thalassobaculum. The sequence goes on from OZ245813.1 coordinate 3,556,675, forward strand.
GTCACTTTGTCGCCGTCGCCGAGATCGGCGGGTTCGGCCGGGCCGCGCGCCGTCTCGGCATGGCGCAGCCGCCGCTCAGCCAGTCGATCCGGCGGCTGGAGGAGGGGCTGGGCGCCGCGCTGTTCCTGCGCACCAGCCGTTCTGTCGAACTGACCGAGGCGGGTCGCGAGCTGCTGCCGCTCGCCCAGCGGCTGATCCACCAGCACGAGGTGGCGGTCACCCGGGTGCGCGATGTCGGGCGCGGCCATGCCGGTCGGCTGCGGATCGGCGTGCTGATGAGTACGGTCTCGCCGGCGGTGTCGGCGATGCTGCGCCGGTTCGGCGATGCCCACCCCGGCGTGGCCCTGGAGTTCGAAGAGCTGACCACCGTGGACCAGGTCCAGGCGCTGGAGTCCGGGCGGCTGGACATCGGCTTCCTGCGCCCGCCGCTCTACGGCCCGCACCGGCTGCGCCTGACCTTGATCGAGCGCCAGGCCAGCGTGGTCGCCCTGCCCTCGGATCATCGCCTGGCGGCGCAGGAGCGGGTGGATCTGGCCGGCCTGCGGGACGACGGCTTCATCGCCACGCCGGCGGAGCGAGGACCGGGCTATTTCGGGACGGTGCAGCAGGTGTTCGATGCCGCCGGCGTGCAGCCGCGCATCGTGCTGACGGTGACCCACCCGACCACCATGATCCTGGCCGTCGCCAGCGGCATCGGCGTGGCGCTGGTGTCGCAGACCATGGCGGCGGTGCAGGTGCCGGGTGTGGTCTACAGGTCGTTGACGTCGCCGGCCGATAAGGCGGTCCACGAGCTCGCCGTGGCGCACGAGCCGGTGCTGTCGCGGCATCGTGCCGATGTGCAGCGGTTTCTCGAAACGGTGATCTAGAACAGGCTCTTGCCGATGGCGACGACGGCCAGCACCGTCAGCAGGACCAGGGCGGCGCGCTTCACATGGGCCGGGTCGGCGATGCCGTAGAGGTGCCGCCCCCCGAGCACCGCCACTTCGACGATGGGCGCGAGCACCAGGGCGCGCCAGGCCACGGTCTCGGTGATGATGCCGAACCAGAGCATTGCCGCCAGGGCGGCCATGTCGCTGAACAGGAAGAAGGCGATGGACGTCGCCCGCAGCGTGGCCACCGGCAGCGGCGAGGAGAGATACAGCAGGATCACCGGCGGGCCGGGCATGCCCATGGTGCCGGACAGGAACCCGGCCGCCATGCCGGTGCCGGTCAGCTGCGGCGGGCCGGGCGGGCGAGCCATCCGGAACCCGCGGGCGATGATGACCACGGCGATCAGCACCATCACGCCGATCGCCAGCCGCATGGTCTCGGCATCGAGGGAGGAGAGCAGCCAGGCACCGAGCGGGATCGCCGGCAGGGCGCCGAGCACCAGGAAGGACACCCCGCGCCGGTCCACGTCCTGGCGCACCGACGGCAGCATCCGCACGCCGGCCAGGATGTCGAGCAGCAGGGCGATCGGCACGATCTCGAGCGGCGCGATCACCAGGCTGGTCGAGGTGACGACGATCAGCGGGAAGCCGAAGCCGGTGAAGCCCCGGACCACGCCGGCGACGATGCAGGCGGCGACCACCGCCGCCCAGATCGGGGCCTGCCAGCCGAGAAAGACGGCGTCCTGAAAGCCTTCGACGAGCCCGCTCACCCGGCGGCCCGGAGCCCGGTCACGTCACCGGCTCCTCGAACCCACCTCCAGGGCCGGATCGGCCGCTTGGCCCGGCGCGCCAGCGCGTCCAGCGCCCCGGCCCGCAGGTCGCGGACCTGGAGCCAGCCGGCCTTGAGCGGTCCGGGCATCTCGAAGCCGTAGGGCGGAGCCGGCTCGAAGCCGAAGGGGGTGTAGTAGGCCGGCTCGCCCGACACCAGGCAGAGATCCCAGCCGCCGTCGCGCGCCGCCTGCAGCCCGTGTGAGACCAGGGCCCGGCCGATGCCCTGACCCTGCATGGTCGGGCAGACCGCGAGCGGGCCGAGCAGCACGGCGGAGACGTCCTTGCCGACCTCGACCTGCCAGAAGCGGATCGTGCCCAGAACCCGGCCGTCCATCGGATCGTCGGCGACGAAGCCGAGCCCCTCGGCCACCGGACCCTGACGCAGGCGCCATACGGTGCGGCCCTTGCGGTCGGTGCCGAACCCGAGATCGTTCAGCGTCTCGATGGCGGAGCTGTCGGCGGAAACTTCGGCGCGGATATGAAACATGGCGATGACCTGATCCGGAGAGGGGCGTCGAAACCCCGTTCCGGTCGGCCGGCACGGGGGCGTTCAGATGCTGGGAAGCACCTGTCGTCGTCGCTCCAATCGTGTATGCCGGTCGTTCATCGGTCGGTTCCCATGTAGACTTTTGCCAATACAGCAATCCCGGGTGGGCTGCTACAGCATTTTCGCCGGGGCTGGATTGCGCTCGCCGCGCGTTGCAGAAACGTCACGCCGTCCCGGCGAGGCTTGCGGCCCGGGCGGCGTTGTCGCGCACCGCCGCCCAGTCGCGGGCGCGGATGGCGTCGCTGGGCGCCGGGAAGCTGCCGCCGACGCAGAGCACGTTCGGCAGGGCGAGATAGGTCGCGGCGTCGGACTGTCCGATCCCGCCGGTCGGACAGAAGCGCAGATCCGGCAGAACAGGCTGGATCTGCTGCAGGGCGGCCGGGCCGCCGGCGGTCTTGGCCGGGAAGAACTTCAGCGTGTCCAGGCCGGCGCGGCGTGCGGCCATCGCCTCGGAGACCGTCTGGATGCCCGGCAGCAGCGGCAGGCCCGTGTCCCGACAGGCGGCGACCAGGTCCAGATCGAGTCCGGGCGAGACCGCGAACTGCGCGCCCGTCGCCAGCACGTCGCCGATCCGGTCCGGGTCGAGCAGGGTGCCGACGCCGGCGATCATCTCCGGCACCTCCGCGCGGATCGCCCGTACCGCGTCCAGGGCCGCGGAGGTCCGCATCGTGACCTCGATCACCGAGATGCCGCCCTCCAGCAGCGCCCGGGCCAGGTCGGGGCCGGTGGCGGCGTCGTCGATGGTCACCACCGGGATCACCGGGCCCCGGGTCAGGATGTCGCGCACGGCGAGGGTCATGGTCGCTCTCTCGGCTTCTGTCGTCCGTCTGCGCCGCAACGATAGGGGCGGTGCGGTCGCGACTCAAGGCGCCGGGGCAGGCGATCGGAGCTCGGCGGACGCGATCCTTGCGTCACCCCCCGGCGACACCCTATATGGGGGGCGGAAGGCTGGCGCGGACGGGCTCCTCGCCAAACCGGTCAGGTCCGGAAGGAAGCAGCCGTAACGAGTTTCGGTCCGGGTCGCTGCCAGTCTTCCACCGCTCTCCCCCCTCCCATGCCTATGGCTTCCGGATTTTGCCGATCGCGTTCTTTCATGTGCCGGAACGCCGCCCTATGATCGCGCCATGAATGACGCCCCGCCCCCCGCACAGGACGCGGCCCCCGGCGAATACCGGGTGCTGGCGCGGAAATACCGGCCGCAGACCTTCGACGACCTGAAGGGGCAGGACGCGCTCGTGCGCACCCTGCGCAACGCGTTCGAGCAGAACCGGGTGCACCACGCCTTCGTGCTGACCGGGGTGCGCGGGGTCGGCAAAACCACCACCGCCCGGATCATCGCCAAGGGGCTGAACTGCATCGGTCCGGACGGCCAGGGCGGCCCGACCATGAAGCCCTGCGGGGTGTGCGACAACTGCCGCGCCATCGCCGAGGACCGGCATGTCGACGTGCTGGAGATGGACGCCGCCTCCCATACCGGCGTCGACGATGTCCGCGAGCTGATCGAGAACGTGCGCTACCGCCCGGTGGCGGGCCGTTACAAGGTCTACATCGTCGACGAAGTGCACATGCTCTCCAAGAACGCCTTCAACGCGCTGCTGAAGACGCTGGAGGAGCCGCCGGAACACGCCAAGTTCATCTTCGCCACCACCGAGATCCGCAAGGTTCCGATCACCGTCCTGTCGCGCTGCCAGCGTTTCGATCTGCGGCGCATCGACATCGCCCTGCTGGTCGAGCTGTTCGAGCGGGTCTGCCGCGACGAGCAGGTGGAGGCCGAACCGGAGGCGCTGCGGCTGGTCGCCCGCGCCGCCGACGGCTCCGCCCGCGACGGGTTGTCGATTCTGGACCAGGCGATCGCGCTGGCGTCGGGACCGGTCACGGTCGAGGGCGTGCGCGACATGCTCGGCCTGGTCGACCGGGTGCGGATCTACGACCTGTTCGAGGCGGTCATGGCCGGGCGGATCGCCGACGGGCTGACGGTGCTGTCCGAGCTGTATGACGGCGGGGCCGATCCGGTGGTGGTGATCCAGGATCTGATGGAGCTGACCCACGCCATCACCCGCATGAAGGCCGCTCCCCAGGCCGCCGGCGCCAACGACCTGGGCGAGGCCGAACGCGAGCGGGGCCGGGCGCTGGCCGAGACGCTCGCCGTGCCGTCCCTGACCCGGACCTGGCAGATGCTGGCCAAGGGCCTGGCCGAGGTGCAGAGCGCGCCGGTGCCGGTCGCCGCCGCCGAGATGGTCCTCATTCGCGTCGCCCACAGCGCCGACATGCCCGATCCGGCCGACCTGGTGCGGATGCTGACCGACGGCACCGCGCTGCCGGCGGGCGGCGGCGCCGCGAGCGCTCCTGCGCCGGCCGCGTCGGGTCCGGTGGCGTCGGGTCCGGTCGCGTCAGCCCCGGTATCGCCGGTGGCCGCCGCGCCACCCCCGGCCGCGCCACCCCCGACCTCTCCATCGCCGGCCTCTCCACCCCCGGCCTCTCCACCGCCGAGCGCCGCACCCTCGATCGGACCGGCGCCCGACCCGGTTCCCGACTACATGTCGAGCGACTACGGCATGGCGGGGTTCGACGGCTCCGATCCAGGCACGGCGTCCTACGCCGGGGACGGTGTGCCGGATTTCGTCACCGCCGGTCCGCCCCCTGACGACGACGATGGGCCGGCCGGCGATCCCGACGACGCATTCGATCCGGTCCCGACCGACTTCGCCGGCGTGGCCGATCTCGCCTTCCGGCGGGGCGAGGCGATTCTGGGCGCGACCCTGACCAACAAGGTACATCCGGTGACCGTCGAACCGGGTCGTTTGGAACTGCGGCCGCAGAAGGGCGTTGACTCCCGACTGATCGGATTGCTCGCCGGGCATCTGCAACGCTGGACCGGGCGCGACTGGATCGTCGAGATCTCCGACGAGGACGGCGAGCCGACCCTACAGGAACAGAAGGCGGCGCGGAAGGCCGCCATGCGGGCCGAACTCGCGGCCCATCCGGTCGTGGCCAAGGTGCTGGAACTGTTCCCCGGCGCTGAGATAGACACGGTGGTCGAACTGGCCGCCCCCGAACCGGAGGCGGCCGATCTGCAGACGGACATGTCCCCAGATCCGCTCCGGGCGGGTCAAGCCAACGAGGCGTGAGCGATGAAGAATCTCGGCCAGATGATGAAACAGGCCCAGGAAATGCAGACCCGCATGCAGGAGATGCAGGAGCGGATGGAGCAGACGGAGATCGAGGGCACCGCCGGCGGCGGCATGGTCTCGGTCACCATGACGGCCAAGGGCTCGGCCCGGAAGGTCAAGATCGACCCGGCGCTGATGGATGCCAGCGAGACCGAGGTGCTGGAGGACCTGCTGGTCGCCGCGCTGAACGACGCGCGGGCGAAGGCGGAGACGCTGCAGTCCGAGCAGATGAAGGAGCTCACCGGCGGCCTGCCGCTGCCGCCGGGCTTCAAGCTGCCGTTCTGATCGCGGCCGACCGGAGTTTCCCCCATGGCCGCAGGCGATCTCGATAGAGTGATGCACCTCCTGGCGAAGCTGCCGGGGCTTGGCCCGCGGTCGGCGCGTCGGGCGGTTCTGCACCTCATGCAGCGGCGCGAGGCGCTGATGCTGCCGCTGGCCGAGGCGCTGGCGGCGGCGGCGCGGTCGATCCGGACCTGCCGGACCTGCGGCAACTTCGACACCACCGATCCCTGCGCGATCTGCCAGGACGTGCGCCGCGATCCCGGCCTAATCTGCGTGGTCGAGGATGTGGGCGACGTCTGGGCGCTGGAGCGGGCGGCCGCCTTCAAGGGCCGCTACCACGTGATCGGCGGGGTCCTGTCCGCCCTGGACGGGGTCGGGCCGGAGGACCTGAACATCGACAGTCTGGTCGCCCGCGCCTCCGAGGAGGAGGTCACCGAGGTGATCCTGGCGATGAACGCGACGGTCGACGGCCAGACCACGGCCCATTACATCGCCGACCGCCTGTCCGGCTGCCATGTGGCGGTGTCCCGCCTGGCCCATGGGGTGCCGGTCGGCGGCGAGCTGGACTATCTCGACGACGGCACCCTGACCCAGGCGCTGAAGGCCCGGCAGAGCGTCTGACGGCGCGTCCCACCTACCCGTCGAACTGCCAGCTTCCGTCCGGCATTATGCAGGCGGTCCCGTAGAGCCGCTCCTGCCTGCCGCCGATCGTGGCCGTGGTGTTGTATTCCCGGCAGTAGCGCCCGTCGCCGCTCTGATAGACCGCGCCGTAGGTCGGGCCGGACGGCGGGGCGGTGGGTACGACGATCGTCTGGGGCGGCTGCGGCGCGTGATGCCGGTGCGGGACGGCGGCCCGGCCCGGTGGGCCGTAGGAGGGTTGCCGGCAGCGGATCTCGTTCCGGATCTCCCGGCCATGGCGCACCGGTTCGACCCAGCAGTCCCGGTCCGGATAGTCGAGATGGTGCCGGTCGGCACGGTGCGGCGTCCGGTTGCCCGGACCGTGGCCGGCTTCGGCGGCCAGCGGCAAGGCGAGAATGGCGACGGCGAAGAACAGGGCAAGCGGTCTGAGCATGGCATCGTCCGATCTGTGCGACCCCCGGGACCGACGGGCGGCCGGCGATGCGGAGGTTCGTTCTCGGACTGAACGTGGGGGAGCGGAAGATCCGTCTATCGGGCGCGGATCGTGATCCCAGGGGGGATAGGTCAGGCGGCGTCGGCGAATTTCGGCGCCCGGCGCTCCATCGCCCAGAGCCGGTCGAGGCCCGGCTTGATCTCGGCGGCGACGAAGTCGGCGCGCTTCTCCGGGCTGCCGCCGCCGCTCGGGAACCGCTGTTCCCACTCGTAGATCTTCACCGTCAGGCCGCAGAGCACCTCGGCCAGACTGCGCTGATGGCGAGAGATGGCGCCGCGCACGGCGTTGAAGGTCTCCACCGTCACCTGATCCCAACGCACGACGGTTTCGCGGTCGAAGCCGTTGAACCGGCGGGTCACCGAGTTCGAAACGAAGGTCAGGATCTCCTCCACCCGGGCGATCGCCTTCTGCAGGGAGTGGTCGTGACGCAGGTTGCCGGACTCCTTCACGTCGCCGATCCAGGTCAGCAGACGGTTCACCGCCGGCAGGCAGTACAGGAAGTAGCTGCGGTAGTAGGACAGCGCCAGATAGGTGTCGCCGTAGCTCTCCAGCATGTCGGGAAGCTGTTCGACGCCGATGCCGAGCCCCCCGGCCATGCTGTTGATGCGCTTGCGGACCAGTGCGGTGTCCGGATGGGCGACCCGCTCGATCAGGGTCTCGAGGTCGTTCGGTCCGTCGGCATCGCCGTCGCCGTACAGATGCTGCATCAGCGGGCGGGTGATGTTCTGCATCAGCGGCATCAGCTCGCGCTTCTTGGTGCTTGAGAGCTGGAAGGCGTCGAGGCTGAGAATGTCGACGCCGGCCTGGCGCAGGCCGATCCGCAGGGTGTAGGGGTCGAAGGCCGGAAGTTGGCTGAGCCGGCGCAGCAGCAGGATGTCGTCCTTCAGGTCGCCCTGATCGGGGAAGAAGTCGGGGACCTCCTCGACGGCGATCTGTCCCGATCCCATGCCCTTCTCGCGGAACAGCTCGATCCGGGTTTCCAGGCGGACGTTGCGGATCAGGCGGGCGGTCCGCATCGCCGAGGTCTTGATGGGGATGATGGCGAGCGGCAGGGTGTGGATCGAATCCCGATCGTATTCCGGTATCTCCTGAATCATGCCGGTCGCATCGGGCATTGCAATCTCACTCTCCATCGCCCGTGAACAAACCGTGTTACGGACGACCCCCATGGTCGTTCATCGCAATATTAAATGTCTTTTATTGAAATTTCGTAAAAACACAATGCGTCTCGCCGAATTCGCGCAGGCGCAACGACTAATTCGCGCTTATGGCGGCGGGTCAGGGTCTGTGGGGTTTGGAGACGTAGTCTTCGGAGCGCATTTCCATCAGGCGGGAGATCGTCCGGTCGAACTCAAACCCCCAGTCAGAGCCGGCATAGAGCGCTTCCGGCTCGTCCGAGGCGGAGCAGACAAGCGTGGTATGCCGTTCGTAGAGCGCGTCGATCAGCATCATGAAGCGGCGGGCCTGATCGCGGATCTCGTCGGTCATCGTCGGGATGCCGTCGATCACAACTGCGCGATATTTCTTGGCCAGCGCAAGGAAATCGGCCGGGCCGAGCGGTCTGGCGCAGAGTTCCTCGAAGCGGAACCGGGCCACGCCCTTGGCCGCGCGCTCGACCGGCATCTCCCGGCCGTGGACGATGACCACATCCTCCTCCGGCACCGCACCGCCGGTCATCTCGGCGAACAGGTGGTCGAGCGTCTTCTCCGCCGCGGCGTCGGCCGGGGTCACGTACACCTTCTCGCCGACCAGCCGGTCGAGGCGGTAGTCGGTGCCTTCGCCCAGATCGACGATGTCCAGCCGGGCCTTCAGCAGTTCGATGAACGGCAGGAAGCGCTCGCGCTGCAGCCCGTTCTTGTAGAGCTCGTCGGGATGACGGTTCGAGGTGGCGACGACGATCACCCCGCGCTCGAACAGGGCCGTGAACAGCCGCGACAGGATCATCGCATCGGCGATGTCGCGCACCTCCATCTCGTCGAAGCACAGCAGATGCGCCTCGCGGGCGATCTCCTGGGCAGCGCGGGCGAACGGCATCTCGCCGCCGATGCCGCGCTGGCGGATGTGATGGATGAGGCTGTGCGCCTCCTGCATGAACTCGTGGAAATGGACGCGCCGCTTGTGCTCGACCTCGGCGGCGCCGAAGAACAGGTCCATGAGCATGGACTTGCCGCGCCCGACCGGGCCGTAGAGATAGACGCCTCGGGGCACCTCCTCCTTGCCGGAATCCCAGCCGCCGAGGAATCGGCGGACCAGCCCGCCGCCCTTCGGCGACTTCGCCCGCCAGCCGCTGACGGCGTCGGCAAGGGCGTCGAGCCGCCGGGCGGCCTCCTCCTGATCCGGATCCGCGGTGATCGCGCCGGCCTTCAGCAGGGCGGCATAGCGTTCCAGCGGGCGGCCGTCGGGAACTGCGGAGCAGTCGACGACCAGCTTGTGCGCACCGTCAGCGGCCACCGCTGACTTCCAGGATGGTTCCGGCGCAGTAGCGGGCATTGTCGGACAGCAGCCAGACGATCGCCTCGGCGATCTCCTCGGCGCTGCCGGAGCGGCCGATCGGCACGGTGGCGCCCAGGCGGGCGGCCCGGTCCGGCGCACCGGCGGTGGCGTGGATGTCGGTGTCGACCATGCCGGGGGAGACCGCGTTGACCCGGATGCCCTCGCCGGCGACCTCGCGGGCGAGGCCCTGGGTCCAGGAGTTCACCGCGCCCTTGGAGGCGGCATAGTGCACGAACTCGTTGGCCGATCCGATCCGCCCGGCGATCGAAGAGGTGTTGACGATCACCCCGCCGGTGCCGCCGCGCTTGGTCGACAGGCGGCGGACCGCCTCGCGGTTGGCGATCATCAACCCGAGGACGTTGAGGTTGATCACCTCGCGCATCGCCTCGGTGCTCATGTCCTCGACCCGGGTGATCTTGCCGGTGATGCCGGCATTGGCGACCAGGCCGCCGATCGGGCCCAGTTCCGTCTCGGTCCGGTCGAACAGGTTCAGGATGTCGGCCTCCTGGGCCATGTCGCCCTTCACGGTGATCGCCCGGCGGCCGGCGTCCGTCACCTGCTTGACGACCGCCTCGGCGGCGGTCGCGTTGGCGGTGTAGTTGATCGCGATGTCCCAGCCCTGGGCGGCGGCGAGGCGGCAGGTGGCGGCGCCGATCCCGCGCGAGCCTCCGGTGACGATCAGGACCTTGTCGGACATCGCGATTTCCCCCGTTCTGCTGTGCCCGTCCGAAACGGCGGGCTTATTGAGCGGCCGGCGCGGCGGCGGCCAGATGGACCCGCGCGGTGATGGTGGCCTTCTCGGCACCGGCAAGACCGCCGCCGCCGGCCGGGGCGGACTGCACCATGTCGGAGCGCATCATCTGCATCTCCGCCTTGGCCATGGGCATCGGCCGGAAGGACTGGGTGAAGTCGATCATGCGCACCCGGAAGCCGCGGTCGGCGAAGGCGGCGTTCAGGGCGGCGATCTCCTTGCCGACCCGCTCATAGACCTTGGTGCGCAGGGTGTCGGTGACGGCCTCGCGCTCGGCCATGGTCGGCGAGTAGTCGATCGAGGCGACGGTCAGCGAGCGGCCCGGCTTGGTGGCGCCCTTGGCCTTGGCCGAGAGATCCGACAGCGCGGCCTCCGGCACCCGGGCCTCCGCCATCACGCTCCAGCGCTCGAAGCCGGCATCGTCGGCCTGCTTGCTGAACTGGACGATGCGCCAGGTGGTGTCGATGCCGAAGCCCTGCAGGGTGGAGACCAGCTCGTCGCGGGCCGCGCCGAAGGTGCCGGCCTCGACCGCCAGATCGGCGGCGACGCGCACGGTGGCGCTGGTGGTCTCGACCCAGTCCTCGACCTCCAGCATCAGCACGACCTCGTCGTCGGCGACCCCCTGGCGGGTGATCGGACCGGCCTCGTCGGCCTGAACGGGCGCGGCGAGGAGAAGCGAGGCGGCGAGCAGGGCGGCTAGGGAAAGGCGCATGAAATGTTCCTCACGGTCAGGTGATTTCGGACCGTGAAGCGACCATAGCCAGAGGGCGAAATGAAGGCAATCCGGCGACAGTACTGTCACGATGGGGGCGCATCGCCGCCCCGGTTCCGTTACGGCCGAGGGCCGAGGGCGGCCCAGGCCGAACCCTCGCGGGAGAAGTTGAAGGCCCCCGGATTGAGGATCTCGGCGAGGATCTCCAGCGAGGTGACCAGGCGCGGGCCGGGCCGGTTGAAATAGGCGTTGCCGTCCACCGCCCAGAGCCGACCCTCGCGCACCGCCCGCATCGCCGCGATGGTCGGACGGGCGATGAAGGGCGCGGCCTCTTCCAGGGTGCGCGCCAGATCGAAGCCGCAGGGCATGAAGATCACCCCGTCGGCATCCGACTTGGCGAGCTTGGCCAGGGTGGTGAACTCGGAATGCTGGCCCTTCTTCGCCAGGACCGGGACGCCGCCGGCGGCGGTCACCAGTTCCGGCACCCAGTTGCCGGCGATCATCGGCGGGTCGATCCACTCGACGCAGGCGATGGTCGGCTTCGGATCCAGGGCGGCGCCGCGCATCGAGATGATCTCGACCCGCTCCCGCGCCCGCTCCGCCAGCTCGTTGCCGGCCCAGCGCAGGTCGAAGGCGTCGGCCAGCGTGCCGAAGCTCTGCCACACCTGCTCCAGGGTGTCCGGCGCCACCGAAACCACCACCGGCTTCGCGCCGGTCCACTCGGCCAGCGCCGAATGCAGATCGGCCTCCGACACCGCGCAGGCCTCGCACTGGTGCTGGGTGAGGATGATGTCGGGCTTCGCCGCCCGCAGCGCCTCGGCGTCGACCTCGAACACCGCGAGCGCCTTGGTGATCAGCTTGGAGACCTGCTTGTGCAGGCTGCGCGACGGCTTGGCCGGATTGATCCGCGGCCGGGTCATCACCGGGATGTCGAGGACCTCGGCCGGGTAGTCGCATTCGTGGCTGCGGCCGACCAGATGCTCGGCCATGCCCAGCGCGGCGACGACTTCGGTCGCGCTCGGCAGCAGCGAGACGATGCGGGGCGCGGTCACTGGGTGGCTTCGCGGGCGGCGGCTTCCGTCTCGCGGCGCTCGCGATGGATGAGCCAGAGATTGCGGGCGTAGATGAAGAGGCCGGTGCCCTGTCCCAGGATGAACACCGGATCCTGGCGCCACAGGGCATAGACGAACAGGGTCGCGCCGCCGGCGAGCGAGAAGTACCAGAAGGCGATCGGGATCACACTCTTGCGGCTGATCTCGCTCTTCAGCCACTGGATCAGGAACCGCATCGTGAACATGGCCTGACCGCCGAAGCCGACGCAGACCATCACGATCTCCTCCGTCGACATGCCGGTGAAGGCGCCGACGACCTTCTCAGCGAGGACATCAAGCATGGGTCGCTCCGTCGCTGGTCCCGGCGCCGTCGTCGGTCTCGTGGACCGTCACGTCGGCGGGCGCGCGCTGCATCAACCAGACCATGCCCAGGAGATCGGGAATGCCGACGGCCAGGCGGTCGAAGATCCGGTACTTGGAGGTCCCGGCATGTCGGGCCCGGTGGTTGACCGGCACGACGGTCACCCGGGCGCCTTCGCGTTTCGCCAGGGCCGGCATGAAGCGGTGCATGTGGTCGAAATACGGGAACCGCAGGAACAGCGACCGCTCGAACAGTTTCAGCGAGCAGCCGGTATCCGGGTTGTCGTCGCCCAGCATGGCGCGGCGCAGGCCGTTGGCGATCCGCGAGGCCCGGCGCTTGGCCCAGGTGTCGCGCCGGTTCACCCGGTGGCCGGTGACCATCAGCGCCGTGTCGCCGCGGTCGTCCTGCCAGGCCTTGAGCAGGGCCGGGATGTCCGCCGGGTCGTTCTGGCCGTCCCCGTCCAGGGTCGCGACCAGCCGGCCGCGCGCGGCGGTGATGCCGCTGCGCAGACCGGCGCTCTGCCCCGAGCGTCTGGAATGTGTCAGTACCCGTAGCTGCGTCACGTCGCTGCGAAGCTCCGCCAGTTTGGCCCCGGTCCCGTCGGTGGATCCGTCATCGACGAACACGATCTCGAACGGGCACACGGGCTCGAGCGCGCCGCGGATCTCAGCGATCAGCGGGCCCACATTGGCCTCCTCGTTCAGGACCGGGACGACCACCGACAGGAGCGGGCTGCTCGCGGATGCGGTATGCGGGGTCTCGGCCGGCACGGCGGGTATATCCGGCACGGGCGTGGTCTTTCAGTTTTGACGTCGGCGCCCTGATAGCCCCGCAAGGGACCGTGTTTCAAGGAAGATCATCCAGGTACTACGCGGCAGAGGGGCTTCCGGTTCCCGGCGCGTCTCCAAAACGCAACCGTACTGCAAACAAAGCGTCATCGACCGCGGGCTATATGGGCTTCCGACGGAGCCGATCGTCGGCGCCGGTCATGCTGGGAAGTCGCAGAGCCGGACCGGCGCCGCCGGGTGTGCAGGCGACTTGGCGCGGCAGGGCCGGCGGGTTGGTCGGACGGACCGCACGACCGCTCTGTGCAACGCTCGAAGGCCCGCTCGCCCCTCATGCTGATCTATCAGAACGTTACCAAGCGCTTCGGCGCCCATGCCGCCGTCGACAGCGTCAACGTCTCGGTCGACGCCGGCACCATGCTCGGCATCATCGGCCGCTCCGGAGCCGGCAAGTCGACGCTGCTGCGGCTCACCAACCGGCTGATCGATCCGAGCGAGGGCTCGATCCGCTTCGGCCCGCGCGACATCGGCAGCCTGAAGGGCAAGGCCCTGCTCGACTGGCGGGCCGACTGCGCGATGATTTTCCAGCAGTTCAACCTCATCCCGCGCCTCGACGTGCTCACCAACGTCATGCTCGGCCGCGCCAATTCGATGGGGCTCGTCAAGAGCGTCTTCAAGCTGTTCAGCGACGCCGAGCGCCACGAGGCGCTGCTGGCGCTGGAGCGGCTCGGCATCGTCGAGACGGCGCTGCAGCAGGCCGGGACCCTGTCGGGCGGCCAGCAGCAGCGCGTCGCCATCGCCCGGGCGCTGATGCAGAACCCGAAGATCATCCTGGCCGACGAGCCGATCGCCTCGCTCGATCCGATGAATGCGAAGCTGGTCATGGACGCGCTGCGCGACATCAACCGCCAGGAAGGCATGACCGTCGTGTGCAACCTGCACACCCTGGATACCGCGCGGACCTATTGCGACCGCATCGTCGGCATGCGCGGCGGCCGGGTGGTGTTCGACGGCACGCCGGCGGAACTGACCACCGACGCGGCCCGCGAGATCTACGGTGCCGGCGCCGAATTCGACGAGGCCGCGACCTCCACCAGCATCACCGATCGCCCGGACGACACGGGCTCCCAGGATTCCGACGGCCCGCGTCTGCGTGCGGTCGGAAGCGCCGTCGCCTCCGCCGGGGGGTGACGCCGCCGACCGCACCGGTCACCGCACCCGGCGACGCCAATAGCAAACGGCTCATACCTGCCAAACGGCTCATACCTGATTGAGGGGAAGACCAATGACCTTTCTGCGCACCGCGGCTGCGGCCGCCGTCTCCGCCCTGGTCGCGTTCGCCGGCACCGCGCCGGTCTCCGCGGCCGATCTGGGCATCAAGGAATTCCGCATCGGCCTGCTCGGCGGTGAGAACGCCTCCGACCGTCTGCGCTCCAACGAGTGCCTGCGCGAGCGCACCGAGAAGCTGCTCGGCGTCGAGACCAAGCTGTTCGCCCCGGCCGACTACAACGGCGTGATCGAGGGGCTGCTCGGCGGCAACCTGGACATGGCCTGGCTCGGCGCGTCGGGCTACGCGGCCGTGTATCTGAAGGATCCCGAGGCGGTCGAGCCGGTCCTGGTGAAGATCAACGTGGACGGCTCCTACGGCTACCACTCCATCGGCTTCGCCCGCGCCGACAGCGGCATCGCCAGCCTGGAGGACATGAAGGGCAAGAAGTTCGGCTTTGGTGACCCGAATTCGACCTCCGGCTATCTGATCCCGTCGATCGAGATCCCGGCGGCCGGCTTCCCGATGACCCCGGGCGAGTATTTCGGCGACGTCGTCTTCACCGGCGGCCACGAGCAGACCATCGTCGCGGTCTACAACGGCGACATCGAGGCCGGCGTGACCTGGGCCGACGGCATCGGCGCCTGGGAAGAGGGCTACAATTCCGGCGCGCTGCGCAAGGCGGCGGATGCCGGCCTGGTCGACATGACCCAGTTGGTCGAGATCTGGCGCTCCAAGGTCATCCCGGAAGGCCCGATCGTGCTGCGCAAGGCGCTGCCGGAGAAGGTCAAGCTGCTGATGACCGGCCTGATGGGCAGCCTGGAGTCCATGGATCCGGAATGCGCCTACGGCGTGATGGCCGGCGAGGTGAAGGGCCTGGCCCCGATCACCCACGAGGAATACGAGGTCATCATCGCCGCCCGCAAGTCGAAGATCGGCAAGTGATCCTCTGACGTCTGACGCCGCGCGGGCTGGTCCGGTCCGCGCGGCGCTTCTGTTTTCAGCCTCCGCCCGCGAGCCCGCCCATGGCCATGACCACCGTCGATCAGCTGCAGGCCCATGCCTCCTCCCTGGAGAAGCGCCGGCGCCTGTATACCGGCCTGGGAGCCGCGGTCTTCGCCTTCCTGGTGGTGATGGGCTTCATCGGCGCGGAGGAGATGAACTCCGGCGGCTTCGTCCAGGGCCTGTCCAAGTTCTTCGACTACCCGAGCAACATCGTGGTCGAGACCGCCGCCGCCGGCACCGGCTGGTTCGAGCGGCTCTGGGTCTATCTGCCGGCCCTGCTCGAGACCATCAACATGGCCGCGGTGGCGACCATTTTCGGCACGGTCTTCGCCGTGTTCCTGTCCTTCGCCTCCACGCGGGGGCTGGGGGTCTGGCCGCCGCTGGTCCCGGTGGCGCGTCGGGCGATGGACATCACCCGCGCGTTTCCCGAACTGATCCTGGCCCTGTTCCTGATCTTCATGCTCGGCTCCTCGCCGGTCCCGGCGATCATCGCCGTCGCCTTCCACACGGCCGGCGCGCTGGGCAAGCTGTTCTCCGAGGTCAACGAGAACATCGACCGCGGCCCGCTGGAGGGCATGACGGCGGCCGGAGCGAGCTGGTCGAAGCGCATGCGCTGGGCCGTGCTGCCGCAGGTGCTGCCGAACTACACCAGCTACATGCTGCTGCGTTTCGAGATCAACATCCGCGCCTCGGCGATCCTCGGCTTCGTCGGCGCCGGCGGCATCGGCACCGAGCTGCGCAAGGCGATCAGCTGGGCCAACGGCGCGGACATCGCCGCGCTGTTCGTGCTGCTGTTCCTGACGATCATGGTGATCGACCAGCTCTCCGGCCATGTGCGCCGGCGCCTGGTCGGCGGCATGTTCGCCGGCGCGCGCTGAGGAGGTCGTCATGAGCGCCATCACCGCCGACGAAGCCGGCCGCCTCGACGCCACCTATGGCGAGGTCCTGCGCACCCACCGGCGTCAGTATTTCTGGCCGGTCGGGCTGCTGGTCCTGGTCCTGGTCTATCTCACCTACGCCTTCTTCGCCTTCGGCGTGCCCGAGCTGATCGCCAAGTCGCGGCTGGACCGAGGCGTGCTGCTCGGCCTCGACAGCGTGGCCTACAAGGTGCACGTGGAGAAGAACCTGCGGCGCGGCCTTTTCGAAGTCGCCGTGGAAGGCGAGCGGACCGCTACCTACGACCCGGCGGCGCTGCCTGACTGGGTGCGCGTCGACGGCGCCGACGGCATCGAAAGCCGGGTCGGTATCGACATGGGAGGCGGCTACCGCTTTGTCCTCGACGGCGAGAGCCTGACGGTCACCGGCCCGGGGCTGCGCGGACCGTTCACCGTGACCGCCGGCGGCGACACCCTGACCTGGGAGGGCGAGGCGCCGTCCTGGATCGAGCTGAACCCGAAGAAGGTGGATATCAGGCCGAGCCTGTTCCAGCGCGCTCAGGTGACCACAGGACGGATCCTGGTGTTCCGCTACTTCTGGGGCTGGGAGGACTTCTGGTTCGACTTCCGCTCGCCGCTGAACGGGATGTCGCTCGGCGATCTCTGGTCGCTGGCCTGGTCCGACGAGCGGATCGAGCCGGAGATGTCCAACGCGGCCTTCATCGTCGACGAGTTCTGGGGCAACGAGGGCTGGCAGCACGGCGACGTCTTCAAGGCGCTGCTGGAGACCGTGATCATGGCCTTCCTGGGCACCGTGGTCGCTGCCTCGGTCGGCCTGCCGCTGGCGTTCATGGCGGCCGCCAACGTCAATCCGGAGCCGGTCAGCCGCTTCGTCATCCGCCGGTTCTTCGACTTCGTGCGCGGGGTCGACATGCTGATCTGGTCGCTGATCTTCATCCGCGCCTTCGGCCTCGGGCCGCTCACCGGCGTCATGGCGATCGCCCTGACCGACACCGGCACCCTGGGCAAGCTGTTCTCCGAGGCGATCGAGAACATCGACAACAAGCAGGTCGAGGGCATGCAGTCCACCGGTGCCGGGGCGCTGACTCGCTACCGCTTCGGGGTGATCCCGCAGATCCTGCCGGTGTTCATCTCCCAGTCTCTGTACTACCTGGAGTCCAACACCCGCTCGGCCACGGTGATCGGGGCGCTCGGGGCGGGCGGCATCGGCCTGAAACTGGTCGAGACGTTGCGCACCGGCAAGGACTGGGAGAACACCCTCTACATCATCGTGCTGACCCTGATCGTCGTCATCGCCATGGACATCGCGTCCGGCTGGCTGCGGCGCAAGCTCACCGGTGCCGGACGCGATTGATCGGCCTGTGCGGGGCTCAGTTGCGGCCCGGGTTTAACAACCCACGGGCGATCACGCCCGCCTGGATCTCCGCCGCACCCTCGAAGATGTTCAGGATGCGGGCGTCGCACAGCACGCGGCTGATCGGATATTCCAGCGCATACCCGTTGCCGCCATGGATCTGCAGGGCGTCGTCGGCGCAGGCCCAGGCGACCCGGGCGGCGAGCAGCTTGGCCATGCCCGCTTCGATGTCGCAACGGCGGTCGCTGTCCTTCTCCCGGGCCGCATGCAGGGTGAGGGCACGGGCAGCGGCAATCTCCGCCGCCATGCGGGCCAGCTTGTTGGCGACCCGCGGAAACGCCTGAAGTTTCTTGGAGAATTGAACTCTTTCGCCTGCGTAACGAAGCCCCAGCTCCATCGCCGCCTGGGCCACGCCGAGGGCGCGGGCGGCGGTCTGGATGCGGGCGCTCTCGAAGGTCGCCATGAGCTGCTTGAAGCCCTGACCCTCCTCGGAGCCGAGCAGGCTGGTCACCGGTACCTCGAAGCCGTCGAAGGCGATCTCGTATTCCTTCATGCCGCGATAGCCGAGCACCTCGATCTCGCCGCCGCTCATCCCGGTGGCGGGGAACGGGTCCTCCTCGGTGCCGCGCGGCTTCTCCGCCAGCAGCATGCTCAACCCGCGGTAGCCGGCCTCGTCCGGGTTGGTGCGGACCAGCAACGTCATCAGATCGGTGCGTGCCGCGTGGGTGATCCAGGTCTTGTTGCCGTTCACCGTCCACACGTCTCCCGCCCTTTCGGCGCGGGTGCGCAGGTGTGCGAGGTCGGAT
The DNA here is from genome assembly GCA_965228445.1 of Candidatus Endolissoclinum sp. Classification (GTDB taxonomy): domain Bacteria; phylum Pseudomonadota; class Alphaproteobacteria; order Thalassobaculales; family Thalassobaculaceae; genus Thalassobaculum. The sequence continues at coordinate 3,574,988 of OZ245813.1, forward strand.
CCGGTGTTCGGTTCGGTGAAGACGGCGGTGGGCAGGATCTCGCCGGAGGCGATCCGGGGCAGCCAGTGGGCGCGCTGCTCCTCCGTGCCGCCCAGACGGATCAGCTCGGCGGCGATCTCCGAGCGGGTGCCGAGCGAGCCGACGCCGATATACGCCCGGCTGAGGGTCTCGGAGACCACCACCATGGCCTCCTTGCCCATGCCGAGCCCGCCATACTCCTCCGGCACGGTCAGGCCGAAGGTGCCGAGCTCGGCCATGGCCTCCACGACCTCGATCGGGATCAGGCGGTCCTCCAGATGCCACTGATGGGCATGGGGCTCGACACGATCGGCTCCGAAACGGCGGAACTGTTCGCGGACCATGCCCAGGGTCTCGTCGAGACCGTGATGGCCGAAGGCGTCCGGATCGCCGGATTCCATCGCCTCAGCCAGCCGGGCGGCCAGGGCCACGCGGGCGGCCTGACCGTTGCCATAGCGCATCAACTTCTGGCAGGAAGCGCTTGTAAGAGGTACCAGATCTGCCTCTTCCAACCCGAGATCGTGCGGGCGCAACATTTCGGTCTGTGCCATCGGGATGCCGCCGCGGAGCTGGCCCAGATATTCGCCGGCCGCCACGCCCAGGATCAGCCGCTCGGTCTCGCCGGCGCGGCCCTGTTCGGTGAGGTCCTCGGCCCAGGAAACCAGCCGTTTCAGGGCCTCCACCGTGGTCGCGAGCCAGGCGAGGCCGTGGGCCGCGGTCTGTTCCGCCTCCAGCCGGGCGCCGTCGATCCGGCCGTTCACCACCACGAGGTCCGAAACCCGCCGGCGGGCGGTCGCAAGCACGGTATCGGCGGCCTCGACGGCCTCGCGTGCCAGGGAAAGCGTATCTGCATCCATGGTTTCGGTGGTTAAGCTGTCGACGGCCGCGCCGTTCATCCTGGAATCTCCCAATTCTCTAGCGTTTCCGCAGGGTTCCACACCATGGTGCAGACGGCGTTGGAGGTCCAGACCCCTTGCATTCAGGCACCCTGTTAACCATCCTGGTTAACCTATTGTTTACAATTTGATATGGATGCGAAACGGACTCGGCAAAATGAAACTCCGTTCCTGGTTGCGAGGGCCGGAAACGCCGGATAAGATCGCGGCGATACCTCAAGATCCTGTGGTTCTGCCGACTGTTCCTACGATATGGAGCGAGCGTGAATACCGCCGACACGACTGCACCGGACGCGGATATCCGATTGAAATCAAAAGGTTCTGGTGTCGCGGGCGCCGCCTATGTCGTGCCCTGCGCCTCGGCGTTCCGCGACGCGGTGCTGCGGCTGGCCGAACAGCGCCAGGCCAGCCCCTCCGACCTGGCCCGGGCGGTGCTCCTGCTGATCCCCCGCGACATTCTGGCCCGGACCGTCGATCCGGGGGAGCCGGCGCCCGGCGACCGCGAGCGTATCGCCCTGCAGTCGGGCGCCTCGCGCGGCCGCGTGCTGAAGCGGAAACCGCGTTTGCAGATGCGCCTGCCGGCCGGTCACGCCCATGCGGACCTGCGGCGGGCCCTGGCGCTGGCGCTGTCCATGGCCAAGGGCGAGGCGCAGCTCGCCGTCGTCACCGAGGCGGACCGCAAGGCCGAGGCGGCGGTGGAGCGGGCCCGCGACGAGATGTCGGACGAGAACACCACCCTGCGCGGCCTGATCGGCGACCTGGCGATGCCGGTGCTGCCGAACGGGGTGCAGACCCGGGGTGAAGCGCTGTTCGCCCTGGGCTTCCCGCCGACCGCGGTGCCCGACGCCGGCACGATCCGCCGCCGCTGGCGCCGGATGGCGATGATCTATCATCCGGACAGCGCGTTCGGCGACCATGACCGGATGAGCCAGCTCAACCAGGCACTTGATAAGCTCACCCAATAGGCAGGGTGAGCATACGATTGTAATAATATTTCGCGTGCTTGACAGCGGCCCCCGCGCTCCGTAGCGTCGTGTCCATGACCAGCGATCTCCACATGCAGGCCGCCGCCATGGTGGGCCTCATCGGTCGGCGAATTAGCCGCCCGGTCCTCGTCGAGGGCCGGGGCAGCGCTATACGCCAGGAACCGATCTGTGGAGATTTCTCATGCTCGCCGAGCACCTGAGTCCCAACGCGGGCTCGTCCAACACCGCCGCCGCCTTTTCCGCCACGCCGACCGTCGCCGCCAACGGCGCGCTCGAACCTGTGGTGGCCTGCTTCTCGATCACCGCGGAGGCCGACCCGTCGGTCATGCCCCGGGTGCTCGAGCTGTTCGCCAAGCGCGGCCTGATCCCGTCGCGCTGGCACAGCGATCTCAGCGGCCGCCGCCGGGACGAGCTGCTGATCGATCTTCAGATCGAAGGCCTGGAGCGCGAGAAGGCCGACCTGATCGGCCACGCCATGCGCCAGATCGTGCCGGTGATGAGCGTGCTGATCAGCCAGAAGAGCTTCGCCTGAGGGCTTAGCCCTCTCGCTTTTCCCCCGCGCACCCCCCGGCCTTGTGCCGGGGCGAGGCGTGGTGTCGCTTCGTCGCCAGATATTGATGCTGCGAAGCGTCGGATGTCTCGGCCCGGAACAGGTCCGGGCAGCGCTGGTTAGGAGATACCTCTCATTCCACCCGGATGATCTCGACGCCGGCCGCGGCGGCGGCATCGGCTTCCGCGGCGCCGACCTGTTCCAACCAGTCGCGGCGGCCGCGCACACCGCCGGTCTCGCGCACGGCGACGATCGGGGCGAAGTCGATCTCGGCATGGACCCAGCCGGGCCGGTCGAACGCACCCTCGGCGAGGATCCCGGTCGGCGGCAGGCCCTTGTCGGCCGGCACGAAGATCCCGGCCGACCCGTGGTTGCTGTCCAGCGCCGGCGACCACGGCGCGTCCCCCACCGTCGGGCTGGTCACCACCGGAACCTGGTTCTCCAGCGCCCGGGCGAGGCCGGCGATGCGCACCCGTGCGGCGCCCGCGACCGTCTCCGTCGCGCTGGGGATCAGGATCAGCTCCGCGCCGGCGGCGACCATCGCCCGCACGATCAGCGGAAACTCCCCGTCGTAGCAGACCGCGACGCCGATCCGGCCGATCTCGGTGTCGAAGATCCGGGCCGCCGAATTGCCGGTGATGCCCCAGGTCTCGCGTTCCCAGGGGGTCATGATCCGCTTGTCCTGGATGCCGATGCCGCCCTGAGGGCCGATCAGCCGGGCGCGGTTGACCGGCTGTCCGCCCAGATCGGCGGCCAGCACCGGCAGGCTGGCGGCCAGAATATGCACCCCGTGCTTGTGGGCGAGCTCCGCATGCAGCGCGTCGACCTGCCCGATCAGGCTGCCTACCGCGCGGATCTGGCCGGGCAGGTCGGCTTCCATCTCGGCCCCGAAGGTCGAGGCGAGCTCGAGCGCGCCGTATTCCGGAAACACCAGCAGGTCGGCACCCGCGCCGGCGGCTTCGTCGACCCATCGGGTGACCCCGGCGGCCCAGGCGTCCAGGCTGGAGGGTCGGCCGACCGGATACTGCGCGGCGGCGACCTTGAGGGTCGAACGGGCGATGCTCACAGCTCTTTGATCCAGTACTGCATGGGCTTGGCGGTCTCCTCGTTGTCTCCGACATCGGTCCAACTGTACCGCGCGACCGCGCCGTCAAGCGCATGATAGCCGAAACGGCGCCAGATCGGGTCCAGCGGGGCGTAGTCGGCCGGCCACGCCGGATGGTCGTCTGGCCGCAGCACCCCGCAGAAAACGGCGATGGAGAGGCCAAGCGCGCGGGCATGTGCCTCGCGCCGCTCGAAGAACGCCCGGTAGGCGCCCCGGCCCCGGCAGGTCGGGAGCAGGACCGATTCCGCGCAGTAGAACACCCGGGCCGGATCGTAGCCGGCCTGGGCGAGCGGGGCGGAGAAGTCGGCGTGCTCGTGCGCCATCGGCAGCCCGGTCGACGCGCCGACCATGTGTTCGCCGTCATAGGCGGCGACCAGCACGGCGCCCTCGGAGGCGGCGAAGGCCGACAGATACCTGGCCTCGTAGTCCACCGTGCCGTCGTACAGATAGGGCCAGTCGCGGAACACCCGGATGCGCAGCCAGGCCAGCGTATCGATCGCCGGCGCGATCGCCGCGCGCCCGGTCATGGTCTCCAGACGCAGATCTCGTTCGGCCATGGCATCCCCCTGAAGCGAGCGCCGCAATAGCGGCGACGCGGCGGCCGGTCAACCGGACGGGGGCGGCGGGGCTATTCGGCGGCCTTCTTGAGATAGGCGATGAGATCGGCGCGGTCCTGCGCGTCCTTCAGGCCGACAAAGATCATCCGGTTGCCGGGCAGCGCCTCGCGCGGATTCTCCAGATAGGTGCTCAGATTTTCCTCGTCCCACACCACGTCATGGGCCTTCATCGCGTCGGAATAGCGCTTGAAGTCCTCCGCGGTGCCGGCCTTGCGTCCGATCACGCCGTACAGGGAGGGGCCCTGTCGGTGCTTGCCCTCCTGCATCGTGTGGCAGGCCTGGCATTTGACGAAGACCTTGCGGCCGGCGGCCGGGTCGCCGTCCTGGGCGAAGGCGGATGGGGGCGGCGTCAACAGGCCGGCGGAGAGGGCCAGGCCGATGGCGAAGGCGGTTCTACGCATGGAGGTCTCCATCGTCTGCATAGGCGCGGGTTGGCGGCCGACCGGCGACCCTGGGGCGCTAAAGGCTTCGGGGTGCTGCGGCGCTGCGGCCCGTGATCCGGTCCTTATTCTGGCGCTCCGCACGTCTGGACGACAGGCCGTGCGACGATCTGTCGGAATCTCCCCTGCGCAGGAGATCGGCCGGCGGTTCAGTAGCCGCGCTTGAGCAGCCGGTTCATCATATGGGTGACGATCAGCGCGCGGGGCTGCACCGCCCGCCAGGTCTCGGCCGCCGTGCCGGTCAGGGTCTGCGCCTGCCAGTCGGACAGTTCCGCCGCCGCCTCGTCGAGCGAGATCACCCTTCGGGCGACCTTCGCGGCCAGCAGTCCCGCCTGGAAATCCACATCCGGATTGATCGGCCGCCCGTCCGTCATGCTTGCCTCTTGAACCGAAGCCTGGGTGACGTTAGCTCAAGCGCTGTCGTGGCTGCCAGTTCGGCGCACCTGCCGGGGGATCGGATGATTGAGATGCAGTCGGAGGCGGGTACGGCGTCCGGAGCCCGGGACCGGGTCCGGGCCTTCATTGAATCCAGACAGGCCCAGTGGGCGATCACCGCCCTGATCGTGCTGAACGCGATCACCCTGGGGCTGGAGACCAGCGAGACCGCAATGGCGGCGGCAGGCCCGCTGCTGGTCGTCGCCGACAAGGTCATCCTGGCGGTCTTCGTGGCCGAGATCGCCCTGAAGCTGTTCGCCCACGGCGCGCGGTTCTTCCGCGACCCCTGGAACCTGTTCGACGTCGCCGTGGTCGGTGTGGCCCTGGTGCCGGCCTCCCAGGGCTTCTCGGTGCTGCGCGCCTTCCGGATCCTGAGGGTGCTGCGCCTGGTGTCGGTCGTGCCGTCCCTGCGCCGGGTGGTCGGCGCGCTGCTCCATGCGATTCCGGGGATGGGGTCGGTCGTCATGCTGCTCGGCGTGCTCTTCTACGTCTTCGCGGTCATGGCCACCAAGCTGTTCGGCGGCGCGTTCCCGGACTGGTTCGGAACCATCGGCGCCTCATTCTACACGCTGTTCCAGGTGATGACCCTGGAGAGCTGGTCCATGGGCATCGTGCGGCCGGTGATGGAGGTGTTCCCGCAGGCCTGGCTGTTCTTCGTGCCGTTCATCCTGCTGACCTCCTTCGCCGTGCTGAACCTGTTCATCGGCATCATCGTCGACGCCATGCAGAGCCAGGCCCATGCCGAGGAGGCGGCCCAGCATCTGGGCGAGCCGACCCTGGTGGATGTCATGGCCGAGGTGAAGGCGCTGCGGGCCGAAATCGCGGATTTCCGCGGCGGCAAGTCCGCGCTGGAATCTGAAAGGCACAGCGGCTAAAGTCCGCCGCCTCGCGGGCGTAGTTCAATGGTAGAACCTCAGCCTTCCAAGCTGATGATGCCGGTTCGATCCCGGTCGCCCGCTCCAGTCTCCTCGTTTCGCCGCCGTCAGCGGCCCGGCACGGGGACGACCTTGTCCGGCGGATAGCGGTAGCTGCCCTCGCGGATTCCCTGCTCCCAGGTGCCGTAGTGTACCGGCGGCGGAATCAGGAACGGCTGATAGGCGTAGCCGACCAGGAAACAGACGATCCCCACCGCCCCGGCGGCGCGCAGCCAACGTGCCGGCTCGGCCAGCATGAGCGCCAGGCACAGCAGCCACAGGCCGGATGGCACATACCAGTAGCGGTGTCCGACCGCGCCGTCCGCGAACATGTCGGGCAGAGCGGCGAACTTCACGGCGATGCTCGACAGAACCAGGCCGGCGAGCACGGCCAGCCCGGTGCGTGCCAGACGGTGGGTGCCGGCCGCCAGCCCCGCGGCCACCGCCGCCAGGGCGACCAGTCCCCAGCTCGACCCGACCGACGCGCGCAGCAGGTCGGCGAGGGTTCCGAACACCGCCGGGCCGAGGCCCGGAGCGTCTGCATGAGGCTGGGTCGCGATCAGCGCGCCCTGGATCGCCCCGCAGACGATCGCCAGCGCGCAGACCGCCACCTCGGCCCGGTGCGCCCGCAGCAGCCAGAGCCGGGCCGCGAAGACCGGCAGGAACAGCAGGGAGAACGGGCCCGACAGACCGGCGAACAGGACCAGCGCGCCCTTATGCGCCGCGCCGCCGGCCGGAGAGACGGCGATCGCGGCGAGGCCGAGGGCGGTGATCCACTGCAGGTTGGTCGGTGTGCCCAGCACCTCGCCGCCGCCGAAGGCCAGCAGCGGGGCCGCCGCGCCGAGCCAGGCGGCGGCACCGGGCAGGCACAGGAACAGGGTCACGCTGGTCCAGGCGGTGAACGCCACGCTGCCCAGCAGAAAGACGACCAGCGTCCATTCCAGCGGCAGCAGTCCGGCGATTGCGGCGACGGTGCGCGGGATCAGGTGGAGATAGCCGGCATAGGGCTCGACGAACGACCGCCAGCCGAAGGTGTTCCAGCCGCGGAAGAAGGCCCGTCCATCCTCCGCCCAGAAATCCGGCCGAAGGAATGCGTCGGTGTCCCTGAGCGCCAGCAGGGCGACGGCCATCGCCGCCACGGCGATCGCGAGGTAGGGGGCTCGCTTCATGGGCAGGGTCATCCGGGATCCGACGGCTTGGTCCCGTCAGATCGCACGATCGGCCTGCGAAGGAAATACCGGAGGGTGTCGCGCGCCGGTCGGAGGCCCGGCGCCGCGGGTCAGTCGAACAGGGCGTCGATATCCGCCTGGCTCAGTCCCTGGCCGCCCAGGGCCGGGCCGTTGAGCAGTTCCTCTTCCTCGTGCGGGTCGTGCCCGTCCTCCGCGCCGCCCTCGTCCGGGATGTCGACGTCCTTGAACGCCTCCAGTCCCCAGATGTCGATCATCGCCAGCACGCGGCTCTCGATGTAGCGCAGGGTCCGCACCACCTGGGTGACGCGCTGACCGGTCAGGTCCTGGAAGGCGCAGGCCTCGATGATGGTGATGAGCCGCTCGCTGGCCTGATCGATCAGCGGCGAGATGTCCGGGTCCTCGACCGTGTGCGAGTGGATCTTCTTCAGCAGCTGCTCGACCTCGTCGGCCGCCGACATGATCTCGTTGGTCGCGTCCTCGGTCTGCTTGGTGATCTCCTCCAGCTGGAGGGAGGCCTTCTCCATCTCGTCGCGGCCGACGACCGGGTTCTTGATCGCCGCGATCTGCGACTTGGCGCGGCCGATGCTGCGGACCATCTGCGCGATTTCGACGCGCACGTCGCGCTTCATGTCGTCGTCTTCGGCGATCTCCGCTTCCTTGACGCCGCGCAGCTCAGCGACCTCGTGCCGCAGCTCGGCGATCTGAGCCAGGATGAGCTCGACCCCGCCATCGGCCAGGGCCGCCGGCGGAAGGTCCGAATTGGCGCTCTTCAGCACGCCCGCCGCGCCGGCCTTCTTGGCCCGGCGTTCGATCGAAAAAAGCTTCTCGTGCTTGGCGGCCATCATCATCTTCTCCCGGCACCTCGGAACGATCTGCGCGGATACTCGCCAAGATGCTTAAAAAAAACGTTAACCCTGACGCGGAGAGAGACGAACTGAATCGCGTTCATGACTTCATTAACTAATTTTTTAGGCTATTAGGGAAAATTGTCGCCTCGGGCCGACAGGCCGGAAACGAACGCCTATATGTCAGGTGCTTGGGCGGAATAAGGTTGAGCAGGATGGCCGTCGCAGTGGCAAATGTCGAATCCAGCGACAAACGTGACCCGAATACCCATTTCATCTTTCAGCATCGGGTATTCCAGCTGCCGGATACGCGCTTCGAGCTGTCGGGGCGCGACCGCAACCCGGTCATGCATGTGAAGCTCGGCGAGATCGACGCCGTGGTGCCGATCGACGACGTGTCGTCCGAGTTCGGCATTTCCCCGGATTCCCCTGATGGCAAGCTGCTCGTCGTCGTCGCCAACAGCCTTAAATTCGTCAAGGACATCCGTCCCGGCGACAGCATTCCGTCGGAGCTGCTGGACGGCACCGCCTCCTGGCGCGTCGAGGACCACCACCGTGAACTGGCCAAGAACCGGCTGATGGTTCAGGTGGCGACCTGGCTGACCGGCGACGAGTCCGTGGTGCTCGACATGGCCGAGCTGCGGCGCATGTCGACCGATTCCGACATGCAGCAGAAGGTCCGCGACGGCATCTCGAAGATCGCCGAGACCTTGGGGCTGGGGGTCGGCCGGCGCGACGAGGTGCTCGACATGATCGACCGCTTCGCCCGCGAGCTCTGCTACATCGAGGCCCTGCGCGATCGGTACAACGCGGCCCGCGGCATCGCGGTCAAGCTGAACAAGGTCGGCAGGCTCTACAAGGAAGACAAGCACTTCCACGAGGAGGTCAACCGCGCCGGCATCCTGATGCGGCCGGCGATGCAGGGCTTCATGAGCCTGTTCGAGCAGGTCGACGCCCAGACCGGCGAGATCATGACGGTGCTGAAGTCCTATGACGCCATGGTGAAGTACGTGCGCGAGATCCGCGACGAGCTGCACCAGCGCCTGATCATCTGGGACCAGGCGATCAAGATGTGGAGCATCCCCGTCGAGAAGCGGCACGATCGCCAGCGCGACGCGGTGCGCGAGACCTACCGCTTCGTCGCCTTCCACTTTCCCCAGACCCACGACTGGGTTTAACGCACGCTCCTAAAGAAAATCACGGGCGGATGGAGACATCTGATCGGACTCAGCCCTTGCGCTGCGCCACCAGGAAGAGGCGGCGGAACGGGAAGACCGTGCGGCCGTCCGGCATCGGCGGATAGGCCGCCCTGACCCGGGCGCGATAGGCCGCTTCGAACCCGTCCCGCTCGGCCCCTTCCAGCGCGGCGAGGAAGGGCCGCAGCCAGGTTCCCTTGGTCCATTCCGCCACCGGGTTTTCGCCCTCCAGGATCTGGATGTACTCGGTCTCCCAGACATCCAGCGTGGCAGCCAGCGGCGACAGCAGATCGACATAGAAGCCCGGCGCGTGGGTCGGCGGGTCGCTGAGCATCGGCGCCAGCGTCGATTTCCACGGCCCGTCCTCGGCCGCGGTCGCCACGGAAATGTGGGACGGGGCGGTGAAATTCCGGGGCATCTGCACCGCCAGCCAGCCGCCCGGCGCGACCTGCTCGAACAGCCGCGGGAACAGACTCGTGTGATCGCCCAGCCAATGCAGGGCGGCGTTGGAATAAAGCACGTCCACCGGCGGTTCAGCCTTCCAGGAGGCGGCGTCCGCGACCGCGAAGGACAGGGCCGGATGATCGGCGCGGGCGCGCTCCAGCATCTCCGGCGACGGGTCCAGCCCGGTGATCTCCGCCCCGGGCCAGCGGGTCGCCAGCACCTGGGTGACGTTGCCGGCGCCGCAGCCCAGGTCGACCACCCGGCGCGGCGCGTCGGCGGGAACGCGGCCCAGGAGATCGAGCGCGGGGCGCAGACGGTGATCGGCGAATTTCAGGTACTGCGAGGTGTCCCAGGTCATTTCTGCGGCTCCGGAGGATCGGCGGCGGGGATCGAGGGGCGTGGAGTATGGTAGAGATACGGAGAATACAGCATATTTTCCGGCCGATGACGGGGCCGGTGGGTTCGGGCGACAGGTCTATGAACGACAGCAAGGCCGGCAACGGCGGCAAACCCGGCAAGACCACGCGGACCAGGGACGGCATTCCCGGCACCCTGGCCGAACACGCGACCGGGCACGAGTTTCCGCGCGACGATCGGCCGACGGCGCTGCGTCTGCGCAAGCTCAGCCAGCGCGACGTCGACGCGATGGTCCAGTCCCATGCCCAGTTCGAGAGCGGTCGCACCGGCGGCGCGCGGGCCAGCTTCAACGGCTGCGATCTGCGCTATCTGAGCTTCAATGGGGTCGACCTGTCCGGCGCCGACTTCACCGGGGCGAGCCTCGGCCATGCCGATCTGCGCAATGCCAAGCTCCACAACGCCAATCTGTTCGCCTGCGACCTGCGCGGCGCCGACCTGCGTCATGCGAACCTGTCGCGCGCCGATATGCGGGGCGCCTGCCTGCGCGGTGCGAACCTGACCGACGCCATCCTGCAGGAGGCCGATCTGCGCGACGGCGTGCTGCTGAAGCCGGACGAGCGCGGCAACCTGGTCGCCTCCGGCTTCGAGACCACCTCGACCGACGCGGCGACCGCGACCGCCCTGCGCGCCGATCTCTCCAACGCGAAGATGTCGAACGCCTTCGTCGTGCAGACCGACCTGACCGACGCCAACCTGCGCAACGTGCGCCTGAACCGGGCCGATCTCAGCCACGCCAACCTGACCGGCAGCAACCTGGAAGGCGCCGACCTGACCGAGGCGAACCTGACCGGCGCCATCCTGCACGGCGCGGTGCTGTACAACGTGATCTTCTCCAACACCCAACTCGCCGACGCGGATCTGGCCGGGGCGGCGTTCTCCAACATGGACCGGGACGCGCCGCATTTCCGCGATGCGCGCCTGCCCAAGGTGCTGGACGCGCTGGGCATGGAGATGAAGAACATGCTGATCGCCCACGACGCCTGGATCCGGTCGTCCGGGCGCCAGGGCGCGCGGGCCAACCTGACCCGGCGCGACGCCAGCGGCCAGTCGCTCGCCGGCATCAACCTGTCGGCGGCGGGGATGGAGTTCGTGGTGCTGACCGGCTGCGACCTCAGCCGGATGGAGCTGCTGATGTCGGACATGGCCTTCGCCGACCTGCGCAACTCCGACCTGTCCCAGGCCGATATGCGCGGCGTCACCCTGCGCCGGGCCAACCTGACCGGGGCCAACCTGACCGGGGCCCGGCTCGGCCCGATCAACATCATCGGCTCCAACGTCCAGCGCTGGACCGCCCATCTGGAACATGCCCGGCTGGCGCGGGTTAACTTCCGCGGCGCCGACCTGTCCTTCGCCGCCATGACCCACACCGATCTGACCGGCGCCGACCTGCGCGACGCCAACCTGCGCGGGGCCGATCTGCAGGACGCGATCCTCACCGATGCCGATCTGCGCGGCGCCGACACGCGGGACACCGACTTCCGGGGCGCGCAGGACGTCGCCCTGTGAGGCCGAGGCGGTGAGCGACGAGCTGGACGGCGACCCCGCACCGGCGAGCCTGGCGGTGCCCGAGATCACCCGGGCGGTCACCCGCGGGGCGGCGCGGATGTTCGAGGATCTGGGTCAGGCCGTGGTGACGGAGCTGCGGCTGGCCAATGGCCGGCGCGCCGACATCGTCGCCCTCGGCGCCGACGGGACGGTCACCATCGTGGAGGTGAAGTCCGGCCTGCCCGATTTCGCCGCCGACCGCAAATGGGAGGAGTACGGGCCGTTCTGCGATCGCTTCTTCTTCGCGGTGTCGCCCGACTTCCCGCTCGATCGCCTGCCGGATCCGGACTGCTGCGGCCTGATCGTCGCCGATGCCTGGGGCGCGGAGATCCTGCGCGATCCGCCGGCCTGGCGCCTCGCTCCGGCCCGGCGCAAGGCGATCACCCTGCGGTTCGCCGCCACCGCCGCCCGCCGCCTGCGCGGGCTGGAGGACCCCCGGCTGTAGATCGGACACGTAGGGAGACGGGCAGCGGCGGGCGGCGCCGCCTGCTCACGGATCATCCGCTGCGGGTGCGAAAAAATCGTGCCGTATCGACGCTATTGAAAATATAAATGATCATTATTTGAATTAATGAGCGCTTAATTGGTGCTATAGCGCGATTAATTCACTGCCGTTTCGGTCAGTTATCCTGACTGTTATTTCGCTCTATGTTGCATCGCACAAGGCGACGGAATGGACCGCCGCCGGGATGTGGAGGCAGACATGGCCAAGATCGACGTTGCGAAGACCGTGATCGCGTACAGCATGGGTTGGGCGCTGATCGCCCTGACCGCGGTCGCCGGCGCCCTCTGAGCGCCCTTGTCCCGGTCTTCCGGGACGACCAGTCAACCGATACCGGGGCGCGGGCCGATCGCAGGCCTTGCCCCGGGCGGTGGCAGCGGCCCGTCAGGGCCCGCCAGTTAGGAATTCTTAAGACGCGGCGTCCGTAAGAAACCGCCTCGTCCCAAGGCTTACTTCTTGGAGATCCGGGCGACCGTCGCGGTCGTGCTGTGACCGTCCTCCAGGGAGGCCAGCATCACCCTGCCGCCATAGGACTGCACCACATCGGCGCCGACCACGGTCGCCACGGTGTAGTCGGCACCCTTCACCAGCACGTCCGGACGCAGCGTCTCGATCACCGCGAGCGGTGTGTCGTCCGGAAAGATCACCACCGCATCCACCGAGGCGAGCGAGCCGAGCACCAGGGCGCGCGAGGCGTCGTTCTGGATCGGCCTGCTCTCGCCCTTCAGCCGCTTCACCGAGGCATCGCTGTTCACGCCGACGACCAGACGGTCGCAGGCCGCGCGCGCCTGGCGCAGCAGCGACACATGGCCCGGATGCAGCAGGTCGAACACGCCGTTGGTGAAGCCGACCTTCAGCCCCTGGCGGCGCCAAGACTGGGCCAGGGCCCGGGCCTCGTCCAGCGTATGGGTCTTGGACTCGCCCACATCCAGTTCGCGCTGACGCAGGGTGGCGGCCATTTCGTTCGCCGCCGCGGTCGCCGTGCCCATCTTCGCGACCACGATCCCGGCCGCCACATTGGCCAGCCGGCAGGCGTCCTCCACCGCGATGCCCGCGCCCAGGGCGGCGGCCAGGGTGGCGACCACCGTGTCGCCCGCGCCCGAGACGTCGTAGACCTCGCGCGCGGTGGCGGAGAGATGCAGCGGTTCCGCCCCGCCGCCGCGCACCAGGGTCATGCCGTCCTGGCTGCGGGTGACGAGCACGCCGTTCACGCCCGACGCCTCGATGAGGGCGGCGGCGGTCTCCACGATCCCGGCATCGCCCTCGACCGTGCGGCCGGTCGCCTCCGCCAGCTCGCGGCGGTTCGGCGTGACCAGGGTGGCGCCGGCATAACGGGCGTAGTCGCTGCCCTTTGGATCGACGATCACCGGCACGCCGCGCTCGGCCGCCGCGTCGATCAGCCGGCGCAGCACGGGCTCGGTCAGCACGCCCTTGCCGTAGTCGGACAGCACCATCGCCTTGGCCTGGGCCAGATCGGCGATCGCCCGCTCGACGATCTCGTCCTGCAGGCTGCCGGAGACCGGGACGATCCGTTCCCGGTCGGCGCGCATCATCTGCTGGCTGCCGGCGATGTAGCGGGTCTTGATCGTGGTCGGCCGGGCGTCGTCCTCGATCAGGTGGCTCTCGATCTCGACGTCGTCGCGCAGCAGGCCCTTGATGTCGCGGGATTCCTGGTCGCGGCCCATCAGGGCGACCAGGCACACCGTGGCGCCGAGCGCGCGCAGGTTGCGGGCGACATTGCCCACGCCACCCAGCATCACGCTCTCGCGCTCGATGCGCAGGACGGGGACGGGCGCCTCGGGCGAGATCCGGTCGACCGCGCCGTAGACGAAGCGGTCGAGCATCAGGTCGCCGACCGCGAGCACGCGGATCCCGGCGAGATCCTCGACGAAGGAGGCGAGTTCGGACTCGTCCGTCATCAGTCCTCCACCAGGCCGAGTTCGCGCTCCAGCGCGCCGCACAGGGCGTGGCCGATCAGGATGTGCATCTCCTGGATGCGGTTGGCGGCCCGCGCCGGCACCGACAGCACGATATCGGCGATCGGCGCCACCTGCTCCCGATTGGCGCCGACCATCGCCACCGCAGTGAGCCCGCGCTCCCGCGCCTCTTCCAGGCCGCGCAGCACGTTCGGCGACTTGCCGGAGGTGGAGAAGCCGATGGCGACGTCGCCGGGCCGTCCCAGCGCCTCGATCTGGCGGGCGAAGACCCGGTCGAACCCGAGGTCGTTGGCGCCGGCCGTCAGGGCAGAAGTGTCCGTGGTCAGGGCCAGCGCGGCAATCGCTGCCCGGTCGGTGACGTAGCGGATCACCAGCTCTGTGGATAAGTGCTGGGCGTCCGCGGCGCTGCCGCCATTGCCGAAAAAGAGCATCTTGCCGCCACCGCGCACGGATGCCGTGCAGGCGGCCACCAGCGCCTCGAACTGCGATTCGACGGCCGCCCGTGTCTCGGCGGCCACGCGGGCATGGTCTTCGAAATCTTTTTCCAGCAAGGACTTGGCGGTCATCTGGCGCCCCGGTTCCGCGCGACTCCACTGGGGACGATCGGGTCCGCAGCGGCCCAGGATGTACCCCGTCGGGGGGCTCCTGCCAAGTGTCGGAGAATCCTTCAACAGTTCTTGCGAAATTCTCAGGTAGCCAGAATTTGCATAAAATTTGCGATTAGCCGGTGGAGGGGATAGATTGCGCGCTCCAAGGGGGGAGAAACCTGCCCATGGTCGACCTGACCGGTACCAATTCCGACGACACGCTTTTCGGCGGCGCTGTCAACGACACACTCTTCGGAGGCGAGGGGAACGACTTTCTCGATGGACGGGAAGGTGCGGATCTCCTGTTAGGCGGTGCCGGCGACGATCTGCTCGAAGGATCGGCCGGAAACATCAACGATTACAACCAGCCAACCGGCGCCGACACCCTGTCCGGCGGTGCGGGCTCGGACACGCTGCGCGGCGGCGGCGGCAACGACACGTATCTCTATAACCGCGGCGACGGTTACGACGAGATCCAGGACTATTACTACTTCCACGAACGCAGCAGCCTCGGGGCGATCCGGAGCCCGGTGGAGCTCAATGGCGGCGTCGACACGATCCGCTTCGGCGCCGGGATCTCGTACGAGAACCTGTGGGTCTCGCTCGACGGCGACGACCTGATCATCGGTATCCGCGACGGCGACACCGACCTCTACGGTCTCAGCGACATCCTGCGCATCACCGATGCCGACAATCCCCTGCGGGCGATCGAGCAGATCCAGTTCGCGGACGGCACCACCCTGTCGGTCTCCGAGCTGGTCACCGATATGGACGGTTCGGGCCAGGCCGATACGGTGACCTGGGAAGGTACCGCCATCGGCATCGACGCCGGGGCGGGCGACGACACGGTGACGGCGACCAACGCGGCCGACACGATCGCCGGCGGTGACGGCAACGACGTGGTCAACGCGGCGGGCGGTGACAATCAGATCGACGGCGGCGACGGCGACGATGTGGTGGTGACCGGCGGCGGCGCGGATATCGTGACCGGCGGCTCGGGCCAGGACACCGTCACCGTGGGCGGCGGCAACGACCGGGTCGACGGCGGCGGCGGCAACGACTCCATCCGCGGCGGCATCGGCGACGACACGCTGGTCGGCGGCGAGGGCGACGACACCCTCGACGGATCGGCCGCGCCGGGCACGACGAACGAGGCGGTCGGCCACGACTCCCTGTCCGGCGGGATCGGCGACGACCTGCTGCGCGGCGGCGGCGGCAACGACGTCTACAGCTTCAATCTCGGCGACGGTCAGGACACCATCGTCGACGAGTACAAGATCGTCCCGGAGAACGGGCTCGGTCATGTGGACAATGCCTATGTGGTCGACGGCGGCGCCGACCGCATCGTGTTCGGTCCGGGCATCGGCGCCGATGACCTGTGGCTCGACATCGTCGGCGACGATCTGGTCATCGGCATCCGGGACGGCGTGAACGAGCTCGGCGACCTGGCCGACCAGATCACCATCGAGAACTGGCGCGACAGCGACTACCGGGTCGAGACGCTGCAGTTCGCCGACGGCAGCGAGCTGACGGTCAACGACATCACCGCCCGCCTCGAGGGAACCTCGGCCGGCGAGAGCCTGACCTGGACCCAGACGCCCCTGGGCATCGACGCGGCCGGCGGCAACGACACGGTCACCGCCGGGGCGGCGAACGACACGGTGTCCGGCGGGGCCGGCAACGACCTGCTGGTCGGCGGCGACGGCAACGACCTGATCGACGGCGGCGCCGACAACGACTCGATCCGCGGCGGCAACGGCGACGACACCGCCCGGGGCGGCGACGGCAACGACACGATCGACGGCGGCGGCGGCAACGATCTTCTCTCCGGCGGGGCCGGTGCCGACACGCTGCTCGGCAGCGGCGGCATCCGCGGGGCGGCGATCGCCGAGCCGGCGGGCAGCGACACCCTGGTCGGCGGCGAAGGCAACGACCTGCTGCGTGCCGGCGGGGGCGACGACGTCTACCGCTATGCGTCGGGCGACGGCCGCGACACCATCGTCGACGAGTACTGGTACCAGACCCGCAGTCCGCTGGGTCATATCGGCACGCCGACCCTGCTGCACGGCGGCATCGACACCCTGGAGCTGACCGACCTGAACGCCGAGGACGTGACCCTCTGGCTGAACGGATCGACGCTCTATCTCGCCGCGGCCGAGGATGCCGTCGGCTGGGATGCGATCTCGGACATGGTCGAGATCAGCCATTGGACCGATACCCTGCGGACCATCGAGAACATCGAGTTCGCCGACGGGTCGGTGCTGGACCGCGGCCAGATCAGCGCCGCCGCCACCGGTGTCTCCGCCGGCAACGACACGGTGAGCTGGTCCGGACCGGGCATCCGCCTGGATGCCGGGGCGGGCGCGGACTCGATCCGCGGCGGTTCCGGACGCGACTATCTGGAAGGCGGCAGCGGCGCCGACACGCTCAACGGCGGCGGCGGCAACGACACGCTGGAAGGCGATGGCGGCAACGACGTCCTGATCGGCGGGGCGGGTAGCGACCGGCTCGACGGCGGCGCCGGGGCGGACACGCTCAGCGGCGGCGCCGGCGGCGACGTCTTCGTGGCCGGCGACGGCGACGTGATCGCCGATCTTGGCGACGACGACGTGGTCCGGGTCGATGGCGTGACGCTGGACTCGGACGCCGTCGAGCTGGTGCGCAGCGAGGACGGCAGCACCACGGGCGTCCGGATCGATACCGACGGCGACGGCAGCGCCGATCTGACCCTGACCCTGCAGGGCGACTTCAACGATGTCCAGGCGGTCACCCGGACCGGGGCCGACGGCGCGACCTATACCGACTTCACCATCCGCAACCAAGATCCGATCCTGGCCACCGGCGGCGAGGGCGACGACCTGCTGACCGGCGGGGCCGCGGCCGACACCCTGTCCGGCGCCGGCGGCGACGACACGCTCCAGGCCGGCGGCGGCGACGACACACTCCAGGGCGGCGGCGGCAACGACCTGCTCTCCGCCGGCGAGGGCGCCGACACGGTGGATGGCGGCGCGGGCGACGACACGGTCGCGGGCGGCGACGACAACGATCTGATCTCCGGCAACGAGGGCGAGGACGCCCTCGACGGCGGCGCGGGCGACGACACCCTGTACGGCGGTCCGAGCGACGACAGCCTGACCGGCGGCACCGGCGACGACAGCCTGCTGGGCGAGGCGGACGACGACAGCATCCAGGGCAATGACGGCGCCGACATGCTCGACGGCGGCGGCGGCAACGACACCCTGGACGGCGGCGACGGCGCCGACACGCTGCGCGGCCGCGACGGCGACGACCTGCTGTCCGGCGGCGCCGGGGACGACGACATCGACGGCAACGCGGGCAACGACGCGCTGGTCGGCGGGGCCGGCTCCGACAGCCTGGCCGGCGGCGAGGGCGCGGACACCTTCGCCGGCACACCGGAAGAGCTCGACGGCGACGTGATCCGCGACTTCGAGGCGGGCGTCGACGTGATCTCGGTCGCTGGCGTCAGCGCCGACGGCCTGGACGTCACCCTGGTCCGCGACGAGACCGGCAGCACCCTGTTCCTCGACACCGACGGCGACGGCGCGCCGGAATCCACGATCCGTCTGGAGGGTCTGTTCACCGAGCCGACCGTGACCGACAACGGGGCGGGCGGGGTGACCATCACTCTGGACGCGTTCGATCCCGAGCTCGGCACCGACGGCGACGACACCCTGGTGGGCACGCCGGAGAACGACACGATCGAGGCCGGCGACGGCGACGACGACATCTCGGCCAAATCGGCCGGCGACGTTGTCTCCGGCGGCGGCGGCGACGACACCCTGTCCGGCCAGGCCGGCGACGACACCCTGTCCGGCGGCAGCGGCAACGACAGCCTGCTCGGCGGCGAGGACGACGACAGCGTTCTGGGCGGCGACGGCGACGACACGGCCGAGGGCGGCTCCGGCGACGACACCCTGTCCGGCGGCCTCGGCGAGGACAGCCTGGACGGCGGCGCCGGCGACGACGTCGTCAGCGGCAATGCGGGCGACGACACCCTGTCGGGCGGCGACGGCGAGGACAGCCTGGACGGCGGCGCCGGCGACGACCTGGTCGATGGCGGGGCGGGCGACGACACGGCCGAAGGCGGCAGCGGCGAGGACACGGTCGCCGGCGGCGACGGCGATGACAGCCTCGGCGGTGGCTCGGGCAACGACGAGGTCGCGGGCGGCTCCGGCGACGACACCGCCGACGGCGGTGCCGGCGACGACACGGTCGCGGGCGACGACGGTGATGACAGCCTTGGCGGCGGGGTCGGCAACGACCTGGTCGAGGGCGGCTCCGGTGGCGACACGGCCGATGGCGGCGCCGGCGACGACACGGTCGCGGGTGGCGACGGCAATGACAGCCTCGCCGGCGGCGACGGCAATGACAGCGTGGTCGGCGGTTCCGGCGACGATACCGCCGCGGGCGGATCCGGTGACGATACGGTCGCGGGCGACGACGGCGCGGATTCCCTGTCCGGCGGCGACGGCAACGACCTGGTCGAGGGCGGTGCGGACAACGACACGCTCGAGGGCGGCGCCGGGGACGACACCGTCGATGGCGGCACCGGGGACGACCTTCTGGACGGCAATGACGGCGACGACTCGCTGGTCGGCGGCGACGGCAACGACACGGTGCAGTCCGGCGACGGCAACGACACCGTCGAGGGCGGGGACGGCGACGACTCGCTGGCCGGCGACGAAGGGGCGGGCTGGGACAGCCAGACCCTGGTCGGCAGCAATTCGGCCGACAACCTGCTCGGCGGCGACGGCAACGATCTGCTTGTCGGCGGCAGCGGTCGCGA
Source organism: Candidatus Endolissoclinum sp. (assembly GCA_965228445.1). GTDB lineage: Bacteria > Pseudomonadota > Alphaproteobacteria > Thalassobaculales > Thalassobaculaceae > Thalassobaculum. The sequence continues at coordinate 3,594,419 of OZ245813.1, forward strand.
CAATCTGAGCGGCGGGGCCGGCAACGACACGATCTCCGGCGGTGCCGATCTGGATGTGCTGTTCGGCGGCGACGGCGAGGATCTGCTGTCCGGTGGAGCGGGCTCGGACTCCGTGTTCGGCGGGGCCGGCAGCGACACCATGTTCGGCAATGACGGCGCCGACCAGATGTTCGGCGAGGCCGGCGACGACGTGATCGACGGCGGCGCGGGCGACGACCGGATCATCGCCGGCGACGGCAGCGACACGCTGGTGGGCGGCGCCGGGCGCGACAACATGTCCGGCGGTGCCGGCGACGACTACATCGACGGCGGTGCCGACAACGACCGCATGCATGGCGGCGCCGGCGCCGACACCTTCGTGGTGACCGACGGCGACGTCATCCTCGACCTGGATCAGCTCGATGCGGTGCGGATCAACGGCGTGGCCCTCGACGGCGACGCGCTGTCGATCACCCGGATCATCGGGGCGTCCGACCGCACCACCGTGGCGGTCGATACCGACGGCGACGGGGTGCCCGATCTCAGCTTCCACGCGATCGGCGGTTTCGAGGTCTCGGAGATCGTCACCGGCACCGACGAGAACGGGGCGCCCTATTCCCAGCTTCGCTTCACCGGGAGCTCGGTGCCGACCGCTCCGGCGGACGATACCGGTTCGGGTGGCGGCGACACGGTCACCGGCGGCGACGGTGGCGATACGCTCTCCGGCGGCGGTGGCGGCGATACGGTCACCGGCGGCGGTGGTGGCGATACGGTCACCGGTGGCGACGGCAACGACACGCTCTCCGGCGGCGGTGGCGGCGACACGGTCTCCAGCGGCGGCGGTGGCGATACGCTCTCCGGCGGCGATGGCGGCGACACGCTCTCCGGCGGTGATGGCGGCGACACGGTCTCCGGCGGCGATGGCGGCGACACGGTCTCCGGTGGTGATGGCGGCGACACGATCTCCGGCGGTGACGGTGGCGACACGGTCTCCGGCGGCGATGGCGGCGACACGGTCTCCGGCGGTGATGGCGGCGATACAGTCTCCAGCGGTGATGGCGGCGACACGATCTCCGGCGGTGATGGCGGCGACACGGTCTCCGGCGGCGGTGGTGGCGACACGGTCTCCGGTGGCGACGGCAACGACACGCTGACCGGCGGCGATGGCGGCGACACGATCTCCGGCGGTGCCGGCAACGACACGGTCAGCGGCGGCGACGGCGACGACGAGGTCTCGGGCGGTGCCGGCAACGACACCCTGTCCGGTGGCACCGGCAACGACACCATCGTCGGCGATGACGGCGTCAACGACGACGGCGAGGATCCGGGCCTTCCGGACAACGACGACCTGCTGTCCGGCGGTGCGGGCAACGACTTCATCGGCGGGGGCTGGGGCAACGACACCGTCGATGGCGGCAGCGGCAACGACACGGTCCTGGGCCATGTCGGCGCCGATCTGCTGCGCGGCAATGAGGGCGACGACGTCCTCAGCGGCGGTCGCGGCAACGATGTGCTGTCCGGCGGAGACGGCGAGGATCTGGTCGTCGGCGGCAAGGACGACGATGACCTGTCCGGCGGGGCCGGCAATGACACGCTGTCCGGCGGCGACGGCATTGACTCGCTGTCCGGCGGGCTGGGCGACGACGCGCTCAGCGGCGGCAGCGGCAACGATCTGCTGGAAGGCGGCGAGGGTAACGACACCCTGTCGGGTGGCAATGGCGACGACACCGTGCTCGGCGGTGTCGGCGACGATCTGCTGTCCGGCGGGGCCGGCAACGATTCCGTCGCCGGGGGTGAGGGCGACGACACCGCCTTCGGTGGCGCCGGGGCCGACCAGGTCTCCGGCGGTGCGGGCAACGACGCCCTGATCGGCGGGGCGGGCAACGATTCCATGGATGGCGGCGCCGGCGACGACGCGCTGACGGGCGGTGCCGGAGCCGACAGCCTGCGCGGCGGCGACGGGGCGGACCTGCTGTCCGGCGGCGCCGGGGCGGATACCCTGTCCGGCGGCGCGGGCGACGATACGCTGGTCGGCGGCGACGGCCGCAACCAACTGACCGGCGGTGACGGCGACGACGTGCTGTATGGCGGTAAGGACGTCGACGTCTTCGCCGGCGGCGCGGGCAACGACACGTTCTTCGTCGGCGACGACGACCTGATCGCCCAGTATGACGAGGGCGACGTCATCCGCTTCGACGGGGTCGAGCTCGACGCGGCCGACTTCATCACGCGGGTCGTCGGCAGGACCACCTACGTCTCCGTCGATACCGACGGCGACGGAAGCCATGAGATGACGTTCGGCGTCGTCGGCACCTCGGGCGCGCCGAAGGTCACCATCGGCAGCGACGGGCAGGGCGGCTTCTTCACCGACGTATCCTTCGACCTGGCCGATACCGTGTCCGGCGGCGACGGCAACGACACGCTGACGGGCGGTGACGGTAACGACACGCTGACGGGCGGTGACGGTAACGACACCCTGACGGGCGGCGACGGCAACGACACGCTCACGGGCGGTGACGGCAACGACACCCTGACGGGTGGCGACGGCAACGACACGCTCACGGGCGGCGACGGCAACGACACCCTGACCGGCGGCGACGGTAACGACACGCTGACGGGCGGTGACGGCAACGACACCCTGACCGGCGGCGACGGCAACGACACCCTGACGGGCGGTGACGGCAACGACACGCTGACCGGCGGCGACGGCAACGACACCCTGACCGGCGGCGACGGTAACGACACGCTGACGGGCGGTGACGGCAACGACACCCTGACGGGCGGTGACGGCAACGACACGCTGACCGGCGGCGATGGCAACGACACGCTGACGGGTGGCGACGGCAACGACACGCTGACGGGTGGCGACGGCAACGACACGCTGACGGGTGGCGACGGCAACGACACCCTGACCGGCGGTGACGGCAACGACACCCTGACCGGCGGTGACGGCAACGACACCCTGACCGGCGGTGACGGCAACGACACCCTGACCGGTGGAGACGGCAACGACACGCTGACCGGTGGCGACGGCAACGACACGCTGACGGGCGGTGACGGCAACGACACGCTGACGGGTGGGGATCCGTTCACCATCGACGGGTCGAACTACAGCGACACCGGGTCCGGCTACACGATCGTTGCCCGGCGGATCGTCGATGGCGCCCTGAGCGAGCCCAGCGTCGACCACGTCTCCACCTCCGGCGGCAGCCTGGGCGTCGACGGCCCGGCCTCCGGCCCGGCAGCGCAGCTCGGCTACGACCCGGTCGCCGGGATCTCCGAAGAGCTGATCGTCACTCTCGACCACCCGGCGACCTCCGCCAGCGCGGTCATCACCAACCTGGTCCCCAGCGAGGGGTCCGGCGGCGAGACCGGCCACTGGGCCGTCTATGACGGCGACACCCTGGTGGCCGAGGGCAACATCGTCGCGACCAGCGGCTCCGGCGCGACCGTCCAGATCGAGCCGGGCCAGAGCTTCGACAAGATCGTCTTCACCGCGCTGCCCTATGGCGGCCAGCCCCAGACCGCGACCAACGACAGCAGCGACTATCTGATCCGGAGCATCACCGTGACCCCCGATCCCGAGGGCGGCACGGGCGGCGAGGACACGGTCACCGGCGGCGACGGCAACGACACCCTGACCGGCGGTGACGGTAACGACACCCTGACGGGTGGTGACGGCAACGACACGCTGACCGGTGGCGACGGCAACGACACGCTGACCGGCGGTGACGGCAACGACACGCTGACCGGCGGCGACGGCAACGACACCCTGACCGGCGGTGACGGCAACGACACGCTGACGGGCGGTGACGGGAACGACACGCTGACGGGTGGCGACGGCAACGACACCCTGACCGGCGGCGATGGTAACGACACGCTGACCGGCGGTGACGGCAACGACACGCTGACGGGTGGCGACGGCAACGACACCCTGACCGGCGGCGATGGTAACGACACGCTGACCGGCGGTGACGGCAACGACACGCTGACGGGCGGTGACGGGAACGACACGCTGACGGGTGGCGACGGCAACGACACCCTGACCGGCGGTGACGGCAATGACACGCTGACCGGCGGCGACGGCAACGACACGCTGACAGGCGGCGACGGCAACGACACCCTGACCGGTGGCGACGGTAACGACACGCTGACGGGCGGCGACGGCAACGACACCCTGACCGGTGGTGACGGTAACGACACCCTGACCGGTGGTGACGGTAACGACACCCTGACCGGCGGTGACGACGACCTGCTGGTCGGTGGCAACGGGCCGGACCAGCTCTATGGCGGAGCCGGGGACGACACCCTGTCCGGCGGTCATGACGACGACCTGCTTGTCGGCGGCTCCGGCAGCGACACGATGGTCGGCGGACAGGGCCGCGACACCTTCGCGGCCGGCGACGGCGACCTGATCGCCGATTACGGCAACCAGGACCTGGTCCGCGTCGAGGGCTCGTTCGACAGCGACGATGTCAGCCTGAGCACCGAGGGCGGGGTCACCACCGTCTCGATTGACACCAACGGCGACGGCTCGGCGGACATGTCCTTCGCCATGACCGGCAGCTTCGATAGCGTGTCGGCGACGGTTCAGGGCGGCGCCACCTACCTGTATTTCGGCGACGGTGCGGGCCCGGGCATCCAGAACCAGAACGGCGGCTGGCAGTCGAGCGGCAACGGCAGCCAGAGCGCGACCCTGACCGGCGGCGATGGCGATGACAGCCTGACCGGCGGCCATGGCAACGACGCGCTCTCCGGCGGCGCCGGCAACGACGCGCTCGGCGGCGGCAACGGCTCCGACACCGTGCTCGGCGGCACCGGCGACGACACCCTGCAGGGCGGTCACGACGCGGACTCCCTGTCCGGCGGCGACGGCGACGATTCCCTGCGCGGCGGCAACGGCACGGATGTGCTGGTCGGCGGCGGCGGCAACGACACCCTGAGCGGCGGGCACGAGGCCGACACCCTGTTCGGCGGCGGGATGGAGGACACCCTCTCCGGCGGGTCGGGCAACGGCACGCTCACCGGCGGCGAGGGCAATGACGCCCTGATGGGCACGCCGGACAACGACACCCTCTCCGGCGGCGAGGAGGACGACCTCATCCTCGCCCTGTCGGCGGCCGACGTGGTGTTCGGCGGCGGCGGTGCCGACACGATCTCCGGCGGCGCGGGCGAGGACGTCCTGAACGGCGAGGACGGCGACGATCTGGTGTTCGGCCAGGAGGGCGAGGACACGATCAGCGGTGCCGCCGGCGACGACACCCTGTCGGGTGGCGAGGGCCGCGACCGGCTGAACGGCGGCGACGGCAACGACCTGCTCGACGGCGGTGCCGGCAACGACACCCTGGCCGGCGGCGCGAATGCCGACACCCTGCGCGGCGGCGACGGCAACGATTCCCTGGCCGGCGGCGGCGACAACGACCTGCTGGTCGGCGGTGCGGGCATCGACCGGCTGGCCGGCGACGCCGGCGACGACACCCTGTCGGGCAACGCGGGCAACGACCAGCTCACCGGCGGGGCCGGCAACGACTCCATCGAGGGCGGCGACGGGGCCGACTGGGTGTTCGGCGGCAATGGTGCCGACACGATCGGCGGCGGCGCCGGCGCCGACTACCTGTTCGGCAATGGCGGCGACGACGTCTTCACCGGCACGCTGGACGACCTGAACGGCGACCTGCTGGGCGACTATGCCGAGGGCGAGGAGATCGTGATCTCCGACCTCGACGACACCGATACCCCGGTCGCGCTGACCATCGAGGGCAACAAGACCCTGGTGGAGATCGGCGATGACGGGCAGGGCAACCCGCTGTCCAGCTTCCGCGTCTCGGGCAACTACCAGGGCGCGGTGCTGACCCAGACGGCGAACGGCGTCACCCTGACCCTCAGCGAGGACCCGCTCGATCCGTATGGCGCGACCGAGGGGGCGGACACCATCACCGGCCTCACCGGCACCAACGATACGATCGACGCCCTGGGCGGCGACGATCTGGTGGACGCCGGATCCGGCAACGACGTGGTCAGCGGCGCCGGCGGCGCGGATACGGTCTATGGCGGCGAGGGCCACGACGCCCTGTCCGGCGGCACCGGCGGCGACCGTCTGGAAGGCGGCGAGGGCAACGACACGCTCAAGGGCGGGGCCGGCAACGACACGCTGAGCGGCGGCGCCGGGCGCGACAGCCTCGACGGCGGGGCCGGCGACGACCTGTACCTGTGGACCGGCGACCAGACCGGCGGCATCCGCAACTACCAGGTCGGCGATCCCGAGAACCCGCTGACCGACGGCAGCATCACCGACGCCGAGGGCACCAACTCCAACGGTGCCGGTCATGCCCGCTACGACACCTATACCGACAGCGGCAGCGGCGACAGCGACACCCTGCTCGGCACCGAGGGCGCCGACGACATCGTGCTGGATTACGGCGGCCGTCGCCTGTCCGGGATCGAGGTGATCGACGGCGGCGCCGGCAACGACATTCTCGACATGGCCAGCCACCGCTACAGCCAGGGCGCGACCACGCTGATCGGCGGCGAGGGCGACGACGTCGCCTGGGGCAATGTCGGCGACGACCTGGTCTCCGGCGGGTCGGGCAACGACTGGCTGGCCGGCAATTCCGGCGACGACACCCTGTCCGGCGGCACCGGCAACGACCGCATGGAGGGCCTGGCCGACAACGACGTTCTGTCGGGCGGGGTCGGTAACGACTCCCTGTCCGGCGGGACCGGCACCGACGCCCTGGCCGGCGGCGACGGCAACGACCTGCTGTCCGGCGGGGCGGGGGCCGATACCCTGTCCGGCGGCGACGGCGCCGACACCTTCGCCGGCACGGCGGCCGACCTGGACGGCGACCGGATCACCGACTACGACGCCGAGCAGGACGCCATCCGGGTGACCGGCGGCACCGACCAGCTCGCGGTCACCCTGAGCTCCGAGAACGACGTCACCACGGTCAGCCTGGACACCGACGGCGACGGCAATGCCGATGCCAGCTTCCAGGTCGACGGCGATTTCGCCACGGCCGAGCTGACGGTCGACGCCGACGGGGTCGATATCGCGCTGGCCGAGTCGGTGCCGCTGGAGCGGCTCACCCTCACCGCGATGGGCAAGGCCGATCTCGACGGCGACGGCGACCTGGAGCAGATCTGGCGCCTGCACAACCCGAACGACGTGGCGATCGAGGCCACCGCCGACATGTACGGCGTCGACGACCCGCAGGACGGGCCGCTCGTGGCCGAGCCGGGCGACAGCTTCTTCTGGAGCGAGGCGCCCAGCGGCACCATGGTCGTGCGCTACGAGATCAACGACGCCGACCGGCAGGAGACCAAGGCTTCCAACCCGAACGCGGCCGACATGGACGCGCTCGAGGCGGCAGGCTTCGTCAATCCGTTCGGCCCGACCGAGGGCGACGACACCCTGATCGGCACCCCTGAGGCCGACCTGATCTCCGGCCTGGCCGGCGACGACGTCATCAGCGGCGGCGGCGGCTCCGACACCCTGTCGGGCGGCGCCGGTAACGACACGATCGTGGGCGACGGCGATGCCGATCCGGCCGCCTTCGACATCACCGCCTCGAACTACGCCGAGACCGATGCCGGCTACGCGGTCACCGGCCGCAAGATCGTCGACGGCGCGCTGACCGATGCCAGCGTGGAGCATGTCTCCACCTCCGGCGGCAGCCTCGGCGTCGACGGCAATACCGGAACCGGCCCGGCGGTGCAGCTCGGCTACGACCCGGCGTCCGGCGTGTCCGAGCAGCTCATCGTCGAACTCGACAGCCCGGCGAGCAGCGCCACGGTCGAGGTCGACCGCCTGTTCCCCGACGAGGGCCGAGGGGCCAACGGCACGGGCGGCGAGGTCGGTCACTGGGCGGCCTATCGCGACGGCGTGCTGGTCGGCGAAGGCGACATCGACACCACCTCCGCCACCGGGATCTCCACCACCGTCGAGATCGCGCCGGCCACGGCCTTCGACACCCTGGTCTTCACCGCCCTGCCCTATGGCGGCGTGAGCCAGAGCGGGTCGTCCGACAGCAGCGACTATCTGATCACCGGCATCAGCATCACGCCGGAAGGCGCCGACAATTCCGAGGGCGACGTCCTGATCGGCGGCGAGGGCAGCGACGTGCTGCTCGGCGGCGACGGCGACGACGCGCTGTACGGCGGGGCCGGCGATACCAGCCTGATCGGCGGTGCCGGCGACGATACGCTGTACATCGACAGCATCGACGACCTGGACGGCGTGACGGTCGACGGGATCGAGCATCTGGTGGTCGGCGGCAGCACCGGTCCGGCCGAGGGCCAGAACCTGCTGATCAACGGCGACTTCGAGACCACGCCGACCGAGCTGACCAATGTCTGGACCATGTTCCAACAGATCGAGGGCTGGACCGCGGTCGACACCGATCCGGAGATCGACGGCACCGCGCCGATCGAGATCCAGCACGGCCGCATCGGCGGCGCCCCGGTGTCCCCGGACGGCTGGGCCTCCGACAACAACGTGCTGGAGCTCGACTCCGGTCCGGAAGAGGGCGGCCAGCCGGTCAATCACAACAACGCGCTGGTCGAGCAGACCTTCACGGTGTTCGACCAGGGCACCTACACCCTGTCCTTCGACTATGCCGCCCGCCAGTTCAACGGCCTCATCTCCGAGACCAGCGGCTTCGACATCCTGATCGACGGCGAGGTGGTGTACAGCCAGGAGGATGCGCCGCACGCCTGGGTCAGCGACTGGTTCACCCTGGAGCTCGGCGTCGGCCAGCACACGATCGGCCTGCGCGGCACCCTGATCGAGGACCGCCACGGCGCGATGCTCGACAATATCGAGCTGGTGTCCGGCACCGAGCCGGCGCGCACCCTGCTGCCGCGGGCGGGTACCGCGGGCGACGACCTGATGCTCGGCGGCGCCGGTAACGACCAGCTCGACGGTCGGGCCGGCAACGACACGATCTCCGGCGGCGACGGCGACGACACGCTGATCGGCGGCGAGGGCAGCGACGCCCTGTCCGGCGGCGCCGGCAACGACGCGCTCTATGCCGGGGCGGGCGATACCTCCCTGGTCGGCGGCGCCGGCTTCGACACCGTCTATATCGACAGCGTCGACGACCTGGACGGGGTGAGCCTGGACGGCATCGAGCGGCTGGTCATCGGCGGCGACTACGGCCCGGGCGCCGGCGTCAACCTGCTGATCAACAGCGACTTCGAGAACACCCCGGCGCTGAATCACGGCAACTGGGGCACCTTCACCGAGATCGAGGGCTGGTTCGCCGAGGACGCCACGCCGATGGTGGTCGGAACCGCGCCGATCGAGATCCAGCAAGAGGATGGCGGCAGGCCGTCGAACGGCAACAACGGCAACCACCACGGCCATAACAACGGCCCGCATCACGGCTATAACGGCAACGGCAACGACGACGGCAACCAGGTCCTCGAGCTCGACAGTCACAACGAGCACGGGGCGCAGGCCGGCGATACCAATGCCAAGGTGACCCAGGCCTTCACCATCCAGGATGCCGGCCTGCACACCCTGTCCTTCGACTTCGCCGCCCGGCAGTACGGCAACGATCCGGCCGGGACCAGCGAGTTCAGCATCCAGATCGACGGGCAGACGGTCTATACCCAGACCCATGCCGAGACGACCTGGCACAGCGACGTGGTGACCCTGAACCTCGGGGTCGGCGAGCACACCATCTCGTTCATCGGCGCCGATGCCGACGGCACGTCGGACACCTACGGGGCGCTGATCGACAATGTCGAACTGGTCCTGGGCGATGAGCCGGTGCGCGATCTGCTGCCGCGTCTGGGCGCTGTCTCGGACAATGCCACCGTGCTGACCGCCCGCGGCGATGACGGGATGCTCCGCGCCCTGGCGGTCGACGAGGACGGCGCCTCCGTGCTCGACACCCGGGCCCTGGGAGCGGACGAGCGGGTGCTGGCCTCCGGCGACTTCAACGGCGACGGCCAGGCCGACGAGCACCTGATCCAGAACACCGCGACCGGCGTCGCCACCGTGGTCGGCGTCGACAGCTCGGGCATCACCGAACAGGGCACCCAGAGCGGCCTGCCGAGCAATGCCTCGGTGGTGGCGACCGGCGATTTCGACGGCGACGGCACCGACGACCTGCTGCTGGGCGGCAACGGCTCGGTGTCGGTCTGGCAGCTCGGCGACAACGGCGTCTCCATCGCCGGTCTGACCCAGTCCGTGGGGACGGGCTGGTCGCTGGTCGGCACCGGCGATTTCGACGGCGACGGCAGCGAAGACCTGCTGTGGCGCAACGGCGCCACCGGCGGCATCAGCGCCTGGATCGACGTGGCCGGCGGCGGCGGGGCGACCCGGACCGGGGAGTTCGCGCTGGATCCGTCGACCGAGATCCTGGGCATCGCCGATTTCGGCGGCGACGGCCGCGACGATCTGCTGGTCCGTTCGGCCGACGGCACCGTCAGCCTGTGGGAGGCCAACGGCAACTCGGTCACCCGCACGGATATCGGCCAGCTCGACTCCGTCTGGGAAGCCGACCTGGTGGGCGACTTCTCCGGCGACGGCAAGGCGGACGTGGTCTGGCGCTCCGGCGACACCGCCACGATCTGGATGATGGACGGTGCCTCGGTCGCGGCCGAGGAGACCATCTCCGTGGAGGCGAACTGGCGGATCGTCGATATCGAGGATCTGGCCCCGTCCTTCACCCGCGATCTGCTGCTGCAGAACGATGCGGGCGACGTCGCGGTGCTCGACGTGGTCGACGACGACAACCCGACCCTCGAGATCGTGACCACGGTGCCGACCGACTGGTCATTGATTTGAGCCGCCGGCCATAATTCTGATACTGTCGAATTCGTGATGACAAAACCGGGTCGCGACGCGGCTAAATTCGTAGAAATCCTGATGTTATTGGTGATTTCTTAACTGTGCTCCGCGTTTACCTAGGTAGCAGACAGTGATAGCTTCGACTTCCTGCCCGGGGCCCATGGCGGTGGCCGGCCGGGCGGATTGACCAGAGCGGGACAACGATGGCGCTGAGCCAAACGCAAAACCGATCACGTGGACCGAGCCAGGAATATCTCCTGCTCGATTATCTTCAGCGCCTCGGGCGCAATCTCGATGGGCGGATGGCGGTACACATCCACCTTTCGCGGCTGCGTCCGCAGAACCGCCAGGACCACCACATCCGCATCGCGGCGGCCACCTTCGAGGGGATGGTCAATAACTACGAGGGGCAGATCTTCATCCTCTCGAACATGGACCTGTTCTTCATCTGCAAGGACGCGGCGATCGAGGATATCGACGCCGCGATCATGAAGGTGCGCTACCTGTTCAGCGAGGACCCGCTGAGCCAGGGCGACGAGGAAGAGGATCTGGCCCGGTTCTGCACCTGGTACAACGTGGAGAGCCAGTACGACGAGCTGCTCGACCTGGTGAAGTCCATGCACCGGGAGCGCGAGCGCAAGGCGCGGCTCGCCGTCGCCAGCGAGAAGGGGCAGCAGCGCGCCAAGGGGTCGCGCAAGGCCCTGGATCCGGAACAGCTCGGCAAGCTGGAGAACTTCCTGCGCCGGGCCGACCTGTCCAACCTGATGCGCCGCCAGCCGGTCTGCGCCATCACGCCGGGCAACATGAACCCGCAGCCGGTGTTCCGCGAGCTCTACATCTCGATCGCCGACCTGCAGCAGTCGGTGCTGCCCGAGTTCGACCTGGCCTCGAACCTGTGGCTGTTCCAGCACCTGACCCAGACGCTGGACTCGCGCATGCTGTCCATGCTGGTGCGCAACGACGACACGTCGATCGCCAGCTCGTTCAGCATCAACCTGAACGTCGGCACGATCCTGTCGCCGCCGTTCCTGAACTTCGACAGCTCGCTGAAGGCGATCGCCCGCGGCACCGTGGTCATCGAACTGCAGAAGATCGACATCTTCGGCGATATGGGCGCCTACATGTTCGCCCGCGACTTCATGCGCGAGCGCGGCTACCGCATCTGCCTGGACGGCCTCAACCACCTGACCCTGCAGTTCATAGACCGCGAGCGGCTGGGGCTCGACCTGCTGAAGCTGATCTGGTCCCCTGACATGGCCGACGACCTGTCGGGCAACCGGACCAGCGAGCTGAAGGAGCATATCGACCGCTGCGGCCGCGCCCGCATCATCCTGACCCGATGCGACAGCGACGAGGCGATCCGCTTCGGCCAGTCGCTCGGCATCACGATGTATCAGGGCCGCTACGTCGACAAGCTGCTCACCCAGGACAGCCGGATCAGCTGAGGCCGGCGGGCCTCCGCCTTTCCCCATAGTCTCCCCGGCTTGGCGCCGGTCACGCGGGTCCGTAGGCCCCGCGCAGGACCGGGGCGTGGGAGCTCTGCCCTTACAGAAAACTCAGTCCCGCGGCGCGTGCTTGGCCAGGATGCGCTGCAGGGTGCGGCGATGCATCTTCAGCCGGCGGGCGGTCTCCGACACGTTGCGGTCGCACTGCTCGTAGACCCGCTGTATGTGCTCCCAGCGCACCCGGTCGGCCGACATCGGATTTTCCGGGGGCGGCGGCAGTGCGTCCGCGTGGTCCAGCAGGGCGGCGGTGATCGCATCGGCATCCGCCGGCTTCGGCAGGTAGTCGAGCACGCCGGCCTTTACCGCGGCGACGGCGCTGGCGATGTTGCCGTAGCCGGTCAGCATGATGATCCGCGCATCGGCCCGCGCGTCCCGCAGGGCGGCGACGATGTCGAGGCCGTTGCCGTCCGACAGCCGCAGGTCAAGGATCGCATAGGCCGGCCGCTCCCGTCGGGCGACGCCGACGCCCTCCTCGACGGATTCCGCCAGGCGGACGTCGAATCCGCGCCGCTCCATCGCCCGTCCGAGGCGGTTGCGCAGCGGGGCGTCGTCGTCGACGATCAGCAGGGTGACGTCCCCGCCGCTGGGCGCCGTCAGCGCTTTCGGTTCCGGTTGATCAGCCATCGTCAGGATGTCCGTTTACGTTCCCGCACCGGTCCGGTTCAGGGCCCGGGCTTCTGATCGTTTCTATAATGTGACGCGGTCCGTGACCAGAAGTTAGGGCGCGGCCTTTCGGCGGCAAGATCACGACATGCTGAGCACGCCGTCCGGCCAGTGGACCACGACCTGGGCACCGCCTTCCCGGCGGTTGGCGAACTCCACCTGCGCTCCGGTGCGGCCCAGCAGGGTGATGGCGATGAACACGCCGAGGCCCATATGGCCGTCCCGGTTGCCTCGGCCGGAGACATAGGGCTCGCCCAGCCGGGTCAGCAGGGTCAGGGGGAAGCCCGGCCCGTCATCCTCGATGGTCACGGTGAGCGAGCGCGGCCCCACCACGATCGCGACCTCCACCGTCGCATTGGCGAACTGCACCGCGTTCTGGATGAAGGCGCCGATGCCGTGCAGCAGTTCCGGGCTCGGCGTGACCGTCGGCACCTCGCGGCCCGGCGCGCCGTCGGCCAGGTTGTCGCGATCCTGGACCTCGACGATCACCGCCACGTCGTCGCGCTGGTGCGGAGCGGCGGCCTGCTCCACCAGCAGGTCGATCGGCACCGCAGTGAAGGGCTGGGCGGAATCCGGGGTCGGATCGCGGCCGAGGCTGGCCAGGATCTCGCGGCAGCGCTGGCTCTCCGACAGCAGGAGCTGGACGTCCTCGGCCAGGTCGCTGTCCTTCGGCACCTCGCGGGCGAGCTCGCGGGCGACCACGGCGATGGTGGCGAGCGGACTGCCGAGTTCATGGGCGGCGGCGGCGGCGATGCCGCCCATGGCGGCCATGCGCTGCTCGCGGGCCAGGGCCTGCTGGGTGGCGGCGAGCGCGGTGGAGAGCTGGCGCGCCTCCTCGGCGACCCACCAGGCATAAGCGGCGTTGAACACCAGGGCGATGACCAGCGCGCACCAGATGCCGGTGACGTAGAGTTCCGGCAGGGCGAACTCGGTCTCCACCCAGGGCAGCGGAAGATGGCTGACCGTCAGCAGCGAGGCGCAGACCATCGCCAGCAGGCAGAGGTTTACCGTCGACTTGCGGCCCAGGATCGTCGCCGACACCGTGACCGGGGCCAGCAGCATCAGGGCGAAGGGGTTCTCCAGCCCGCCGGTCAGGTAGAGCAGCACCGAGAGCTGCATGATGTCGAAGGCGAGGTAGAACGCCGCCTCGCCCTCGCGCAGCCGCTCGCGGCCGTCGCGGCGCATCTGCAGGCGCAGGTTCAGCAGGGCGGAGACGGCGACCACGCCGAGGCTGGGCGGCATCGGCACCGGGGAGCCGAGGCCGAAGGCGACGAGGACCAGGGCGGCCACCTGGCCGGCCAGCGCCACCCAGCGGATCACTACGAGGGTGCGGACGCTGACGGTGCGGGTGGTGATCGGGCGCCCGGGATCCAGGCTGTCATGGGCGAATGTCATGGCCGAACAATGGCGCGGCCGCGCGAAACTTTCCAGCGGCGGGGACCGCGAAACTTTCCAGCGGCGGGGACCTCCAAACTTCCCACTGCGGCATCGAACCCCTATGGTCCTGCTTCCCGCCGACCCGCCATCACCCGGTCCGATCATGTCCGCTGCCCTGGAAGTCAGGAATCTGACGAAGTCCTTCGGCCCTGTGCGGGCGGTGGACGACGTCTCGTTCGCCGTGCCCTCGGGCGCCACCGTCGCCCTGCTGGGCGGCAACGGCGCCGGCAAGACCACGACGATCTCCATGCTGCTTGGCCTGCTGCTGCCGACCTCCGGCGAGGTGCGGGCGCTCGGCCACGACCTGGTGAAGGACCGCTATGCCGTCCTGCATCGGATGAACTTCTCCTCGCCCTATGTGGAGCTGCCGCATCGGCTGACCGTGTCGCAGAACCTGATCGTCTATGCCGAGCTGTACGGCGTCGCCGACGCCCGGGGCCGGGTGGCGGAGCTGGCGGAGCGGCTGCACATCGCCGACCTGATGGACCGGCCGGCGGGCAAGCTCTCGGCCGGGCAGAAGACGCGCGTGGCTCTGGCCAAGGCGCTGGTGAACCGCCCCGACCTGCTGCTGCTGGACGAGCCGACCGCCTCGCTCGACCCGGATACCGGCGACTGGGTGCGCCGCTATCTGGAGGAGTACCGGGCCGATACCGGGGCCACCATCCTGCTGGCCTCCCACAACATGGCCGAGGTCGAGCGGCTCTGCGACAGCGTGCTGATGCTGCGCGCCGGCCGGATCGTCGACCAGGGCAGCCCGACCGACCTGCTGGCGAAGTACGGAAGGCGGACCATGGAGGACGTGTTCCTCGACATCGCCCGCGACCGCCGGGCGGAGACGACCGCCGAAGAGGTGCCGGCATGAGCGCGTTCACCGACACCCGCCGGGTCACCGGCCCGGCCGCCTCCGCCCGCCGGATCGCCGCCATGGTGCGGCGCTACTGGTACCTGATCCGCGGCTCCTGGCCGCGCCTGGCCGAGCTCGCCTACTGGCCGACCGTGCAGATGATCCTGTGGGGGCTGGTCTCGCAGTTCTTCATGACCCAGTCGAGCTGGCTGGCCCAGGCCGGCGGCGTGCTGATCGCCGGCGTGCTGCTGTGGGACCTGCTGTTCCGGGGGCAGATCGGCTTCACCATCTGCTTCCTGGAGGAGATGTGGTCGCGCAATCTCGGCCATCTCTTCGTCAGCCCGCTGCGGCCCTGGGAGCTGGTGGTGGCGCTGATCACCATGAGCGCGATCCGCACGGTGCTGGGCGGGGTGTTCGCGGCGGTGATCGCGATCCTGCTGTATCAGTTCTCGATCTTCGATCTCGGCCTGCCGCTGCTGGCCTTCTTCCTGGTGCTGATGGGCATGGGCTGGGGCATCGGCATGGCGATCACCGCCGCCGTGTTGCGGGCCGGGCTGGGAGCGGAGTCGCTGGCCTGGGTGGCAATGTTCGCCATCGCGCCGATCAGCGCGGTCTACTACCCGGTGGAGACCCTGCCCGAGGCGGTGCGCTGGCTCGCCTGGCTGACCCCGTCCGCCCATGTCTTCGAGGGCATGCGGGCGCTGATGGTCGAGGGCGTGTTCCGTTGGGACCTGCTGTTCCGGGCGCTGCTGCTGGATGTGGTGTATCTGGGGGGCGGTGCGGCGATCTTCGCCTGGGCCTTCGCCAAGGCCCGCGACGAGGGCAAGCTGCTGCAGACCGGGGAATAGGGCGGTCAGCGTGGGGCAGTACCCCCGTCATCCCGATGCAAATCAGGATCGAGCCACCGGCAGCGGACGCAGCGGGGCATAGTCCTGACTTTCGTCCGGATGACGGCTAGCTGCCGATCAGCTTCCCAACCGCTGGGTTGCCGGCGAAGGCCGTTCGGGCGACGTCGCGGGCGAGCAGCAGGTTGGCGATGTGCAGGCCATGCGCCTTGCGGCCGCCGCTCAGGATCTCCCGCAGGACGTCCGCCGGATCGGCGGCGATGACCGAAATGGTCTCGCCCTCGTCCAACTTCTGGCTGCCGGTCGGCGTCACGCCCACCGCCAGATAGGCATGGCAGGTGTTGCTGGCCGTCGCCGGGTTCGACCAGAAGCTCGGCAGGGTGACCCAGCACCCGCCCTCGTAGCCGGTCTCCTCCAGCAGCTCCCGCGGCATGGCCTCGGCCGGATCCTCGCCCGGCTCGACCGTGCCCGAGGGCAGGCCGCGGACGATCTCGCCCGCCGCATGCCGGTATTCCTCGACCAGCACCAGGTCGCCGGCCTCGGTCAGGGCGACAACCATGCACCAGTCGTTGAACTCGATCACATGATACGGGTCGAGCACGTTGCCGCGCTCGGTGACGCAGCGGTCCATCCGGTGGCGCAGGAAGCGGTCGGCATACTCAATCCGGCTGCCTTCCACCGTCCAGGGCGCGGGCTTCACGGTCATCGGCACGGTCAGTGCGGCTTGGAGGCGGCGGTCGACACGCCGGCCGAGGCGAAGGTCGCCATGCCGGCATGGCACTCGGCGGCCGCGCGCAGGATGCCGATGGCCAGGGTCGCGCCGCTGCCCTCGCCCAGGCGCATGCCGAAATCGAACAGCGGCTCCTTGTCGATGATCTGCAGCAGCTTGGCGTGTCCCGGCTCGACCGAGCGGTGGGCGACGATGCAGTGGTCGAGCGATGTCGGGTCCACCTTCCACAGCACCGAGGCCGCCACGGTGCAGGCGAAGCCGTCGAGCACCACCGGGGTGCGGGCCAGGCGGGCGGCCATCACCGCACCGGCGATCGCCGCCAGCTCCATCCCGCCCAGGGCCGCGAGCTTCTCCAAGGGATCGGTCAGATGCGCGTGTTTCGCCACGCCCTCGGCGACCACATCGGTCTTGCGGGCGAGCGCGTCGCCGGTCACGCCGGTGCCGCGGCCGACCCACTCGGAGACCTCGCCGCCGAACAGGGCACAGGCGAGCGCGGCGGCGGAGGTGGTGTTGGCGATCCCCATCTCGCCGAGGCAGAGCGCGTCCAGGTTCGGCTCCACGGCCATCATGCCGTAGGCCATGGCCCGCGCGCAGGCGCCCTCGTCCATGGCCGGGCCCTGAGTGAAGTCCTGGGTCGGCTGCTCCAGAGCCATCTCGTAGACCCGCAGATCGGCGTCGAAGGCCTGGCAGAGCTGGTTCACCGCCGCCCCGCCGGCGATGAAGTTCTGCACCATCTGCGCGGTGACCTCGGCTGGAAAGGCGGACACGCCGCGGGCGGCCACGCCGTGATTGGCGGCGAAGACCGCGGTGCGCGGATGCCGCATCTCCGGCGGGTGGCGGCCCTGCCAGGTGGCGAGCCAGCCGGCCAGCTCCTCCAGACGGCCGAGCGAGCCGCGCGGCTTGGTGAGCTGCGCCTCGCGCTCGGCGGCCGAGGTGGCGGCCTCCAGATCGGGACCCGGCAGCTCCTTGAACAGGGCGCGGATCTCCTCCAGCGAGGCGTCGGCGGGGTCGAAACCGGTCTTGGACATGGGACCTCGTGTGACCGCTTCGGGGGCCACGGTTGTTGCGATGTCGGGCGAAGGCTATACCCGCTCAACCGATGTGACGCAAAGCGAGACCATCGACATGACCGACACGTCTTCTCCCGAGGCGCCCGGCTCCGGCGCGCCGACCTCCCGCTGGCTCGACGAACTGGGCTTGGCGACCGTCTTCCTGACCCGGCTGCCCTGGCCGCGGCCGATCACCGACCCGCGGCCGCTGATGGCGGCGGCCTGGGCCTTCCCGGTGATCGGGATCGTCATCGGGCTTATCGGCGGCGTCGCCTTCGCGGTGGCCGATGCGGCCGGGCTGCCCGGCGGGGCGACCGCCCTGATCGCCCTGGCCGCCTCGGCGCTGGCCAGCGGGGCGCTGCACGAGGACGGGCTGGCCGATCTGGCCGACGGGTTCGGCGGCGGCCGCGATGCCGAGGCCAAGCGCCGGATCATGCGCGACAGCCGGATCGGCAGTTATGGCGTGCTCGCCCTGATCCTGGCGGTCGGGCTGAAGGCCGCATGCCTCGCCGCCCTGGACGCCGACACCGCGGTGCTGGCGATGATCGCCACCCATGCGGTCGGCCGCGGCGTGGTGCCGGGACTGGCCCGGGCGCTGCCCTTCGCCGCCGAGGATGGGCTCGGCCGCACCGCCGGCAAGCCGGGCCGCAGCGGCGCGCTGTGGGCCGGCGGCATCGCCGTGGCCGTCGCCCTGTTCGTGCTGCCCGCCGGGATCGGCCTCGCCGCCGCCATCGCCGCGCTGGTCGCCGCTGTTCTGGTCGGTGCGCTCGCCCGGCGGCAGATCGGCGGGCTGACCGGCGACGTGCTGGGGGCCGCCGAGCAGGTGGCCGAGGTCGCGGCCCTGGCCGCCATCGCCGCCTATCTTGCCGCCTGAGGAGATCATATGTCCGCACCCACCCGCTGGTGGCTGGTCCGCCACGCCCCCGTCATCAACCCGACCAACGCGATCTACGGCCAGGCCGATCTCGACTGCGACGTGACCGACGAGACGGTCTTCACCTCGGTCGCCCGCCTGCTGCCGGCGGAGGCCTTCTGGCTGCAGAGCCCGCTGGCCCGCACCCGCAAGACGGCGGCGGCGCTGCGGGCGGCCGGGGCGCAGGGCCCGGACCCGGTCGACGAGCCGCGGCTGATGGAGCAGCATTTCGGCGACTGGCAGGGCGGCGACCGCAAGCAGATCCGCGAGCGCCATCCGGAAGCCTATCGCCGGTTCTGGCTCGCCCCGGCGGACGAGCGGGCGCCGAACGGCGAGAGCTTCGTCGACGTGGTCGGCCGGGTCAGCGCGGCGCTGGACGAGTGGAGTGCGAAGCTGCCCGGCCGCGACGTGGTCGCCGTGGTGCATGGCGGGCCGATCCGCGCGGCGCTGTCCCACGCGCTGGGACTGGCGCCGGAGCGGGCGCTGTCCTTCCATGCGGAGACGGTGTCGGTGACCCGGGTCGACCTCTATCCCGACGGACAGTCGGCGGTGGTCTTCGTCAACGCCACTCCCTGGCGGTTCTGAGGTAGTCCGGCGGGTTCAGGATCGAATCCACCCAATCCTCGGCCACATCGATTGAGCGGGCCGGCACTTCGCTGCGCTCGATCGGCGGGCGGATCATGACGATCGGCAGGTCGAGCCCGCGGGCGGCCCGTACCAGCGGCGCGTCGGAGGCGGCGCCGGTGGCGCGCATGACGACGGCCTGGGCTTCGGTGCGGCGCAGCAGCAGGGTGTCGCCGGCCAGACTGTAGGGCGGCGGGGCGAGGATCGGCTCGAAGCGGGGCGGCAGGGTCCAGCGCACCGGCGGTCGGGCGAGGCGGGTCGGGAAGCGCAGGCCCCCCACCGGGGCGAAGGCCTCGACATCGCGCGGCGGCAGCCATAGCAGGGCCGTCCGGGCGACCGAGGCGACCGCCCGGACGGCCCCGTCCAGGTCGCGCACCTCGACCCAGCGGTCCAGCGGATGCCGTTCCCAGCCGCGCGGTCGGTAGGTCAGCCGCGGGACCGACCGCCGCCGGGCCGCGTCGCGCACCGCGCGCACGGCCGACCGGTCGAACGGATCGAGCGCGTCGATTACCGCCGAGGCGTCGCCGATCTCGGTATCGCCGAGGCGGTCGACGCTGCAGCCGCGCGGCGGCCGGGCGCCGGCATGCAGGGTGACGAGCAGCCGCGCCGAGGAACGGAAACGCTCGGCCAGCCGCTCGGCCAGGCGTGTGCCCTCGGCGGTGCCGACGAAGATCCGCAGTGTGTCCGGACCGCTCATGCCGGAAGCCTACGGCCGGGCGGCGCCTGCGGCAATTCCGCCGGTATCGCCCGCGCCGTCTTTGACGCGGGGTCCCCGGTCCCATATGACCAGAGCGCGTACCTCATCCGCGACCCGCCGAAGGGTGATCCCATGTCCTCCCGCGTCTTTCTCTTTGTCGTCACCCTGCTCACCGCGACCCTCGTGGGGACGGTCACCGCCGGCTATTTCATCTGGCAGGGCCAGGATGGCGAGGTCGATGTGGGCGGTCCGTACACCCTGACCGACCACACCGGCCGGCAGGTCACCGAGAAGACCTACGAGGGCACCTGGCAGGTGGTGTTCTTCGGCTACACCTATTGCCCGGATGTCTGCCCCACGACCATGGCGACGGTCACCACGGCGCTGGACGAGCTCGGTCCCCTGGCGGAGCAGGTGACGCCGATCTTCATCACCATCGACCCGCAGCGCGACACGCCCGAGCAGCTTGCCGGCTATCACGAGTACTTCCACCCGAGCTTCGCCATGCTGACCGGCACCGAGGAGCAGATCGCCAAGGTCGCCCGCGAGTTCCGCGTCTATTACGCCAAGGCCCAGGACGACAGCGCGTCCGACTATCTGATGGACCATTCCTCCATCACCTATCTGCTCGGGCCGGACGGCGACTACGTCACCCATTTCAGCCACGGCATCCATCCGCAGAAGATGGCGGAGACCCTGCGCCAGTATATCCAGGGCTGAACCGGAATATGTCCAGCGCTGAACCAGTGTGGCGGCGCGCGGGCGCTTGATTGCGGCAGGGTGGCGCAATATGGTCGCGGCTCAACATACCGCCCGGAGGAAACCGATGAGCGAGCGCATCAAAGGCGTGATGGCTGCAGGCCTGACCGCGTTCAACGACGACCTGTCGATCGACGTCCAGGGCACCCTGGATCACAGCAAATGGCTGCTCGCCAACGGCTGCGACGGGGTGCTGCTGTTCGGCACGACGGGCGAGGCCAACTCGCTGTCGCTGAAGGAGCGTCTGGACTTCCTCGACGTGCTGGGCGGTTCCGGCCTGCCGATGGACAAGATGATGATCGGCACCGGCTGCTGCGCCCTGCCGGACACGGTCGAGCTGACCAAGAAGACCCTGGAGATCGGCATCGAGTCGGCGCTGATGCTGCCGCCGTTCTACTACAAGAACCCGAGCGACGACGGCCTGTTCGCCCATTTCGCCCGGGTGATCGAGGCGGTCGGCGACGACCGGATGAAGGTCTATCTCTACCACTTCCCGCAGATGTCCGCGGTGCCGTTCAGCCATGACCTGATCGGCCGCTTCCTGAAGGAATTCCCGGGCGTGTTCTGCGGCATCAAGGACAGCTCCGGCGACTTCGCCAACATGAAGGCGATGGCCGAGACCTTCGACGGCTTCGACGTGTTCGCCGGGACCGAGCGCTACCTGCTCGACACCCTGAAGGCCGGCGGCGTGGGCACCATCACCGCGACCGGCAACTGCACCTCGTCGATGTGCGGCGCGGTCTATGCCGCCTGGAAGGCCGGCGCCCCGGATGCCGAGGGCCTGCAGGAGCAGCTCACCGCCCAGCGCCTGGCGCTGCAGAACTACCCGGCCGCGGCCGGCCTGAAGGAGCTGCTGGCCCGCGAGAGCGGCAAGGCCTCCTGGCGCAACGTCCGCGCGCCGTTCCTGCCGCTGCCGAAGGAGAAGGCCGACGCGCTCGCCGCCGACATGGCCAAGGTGAACTGGCAGCTCCCGGCGATGGCGGCGTAAGCCAACGCCCTTCCTGTCTCCCCGGCCTCGCGCCGGGGCCCAGGTAAGACATCTGCTGGAGCGTTCGGCGATCATGCCCGGACGCTCCAGCACGCTCCGTTCCTCGATCCCGGCACAAGGCCGGGAACACGCGGTGAAGGTGGACGCTACCTCTCCTGTCTCCCCGGCCTTGAGCCGGGGCCCAGGTAAGACACCTGCTGGAGCGTTCGGCGATGTTTCTCGGACGCTCCAGCACACGCGCTCTCTCGGTCCCGGCGCGAGGCCGGGAAGACGAGGAGAGGTGTGTATCTAACTCACTGAAGACGAGCGGTTCTACGTTGGTACCTTCGCCCGCGTGGTGCGGTTGACCAGGTAGACCCCGGCGAACACGAGCGCCACCGTCGCCCAGAGCCACGGCGACGGCACCTCGCCGAAGATCACGAATCCCCAGAACAGTCCCGCCACGTTCACCACGTAGCTGACCTGGCTGAGATAGACCGGGCCGGAGCGCTCGTTGATCTCGAAATACATGATGTAGGCGACGCAGGTGATGACGATCTGCCCGGCCATCGACAGGTCGTGGGCGGTCAGTCCCCCGGCGAACAGCGGGTGGAACGTATCCGTCGCGAGCATCACCGGCAGGCTGGCGATCGAGGCCGTCGCCATCATCCCCAGCGCCGCCGCCAGCGACGAGGTCCCGGGCGGGCGCAGGCGGGCCGCCAGGATGCCGTTGGTGGCGTAGAGCACCGGCGTCAGCATGCCGAACAGCACCCAGCCCGTCATGTCGGCGTCGGGCAGGCCGGCATCCGGCAGCACCAGAAACAGCACGCCGATCAGCCCCAGGGTCAGCCCGGCCAGCGCCATCGGCTCGAACCGCTGCAGCCCGGTCGACACCGCCAGGGTGAAGGTCATCATCGGCACCGTGGTCACCAGGGTGGAGATGATGCCCGCCGGCACATGGAGCGCCGTGGTCACGATGGTGAGGCTGGGCAGCACCGTGCCGACCAGGCCGGTCGCCCCGTATAGCAGCAGATGGCGGCGGCCGGTCGGTACCGAGACGCCGGCGCGGCGGCAGATCACGAACAGGAACAGCGTCGCGCCGGTGGTCTGCATCCAGACATAGGCCAAGGGGTGGATGCCGCCGAGCACCGCCGTCTTCGACAGGGAGAAGGACAGCCCCCAGAGGTTGCCCAGGATCAGCATGAGGATCAGCGGCAGATGCCGCGAGGCGATCATGTCCCCACCCGTGCCGCCCGGGCCGGCAGGATCATGTGAACGGCCAGACCCAGGGGATCAGCCACACGCCCATCACCACCAGGATGATCTCCAGCGGCAGGCCCATGCGCCAGTAGTCGCCGAACTTGTAGCCGCCCGGCCCCATCACCAGCAGGTTGTTCTGGTGGCCGATCGGGGTCAGGAAGGCGCTGGAGGCGCCGACCGCGACCGCCATCAGCATCGGATCCGGATTGACGCCGATCGCCTCGGCCAACCCGACCGAGACCGGCGCCATGACCACCGCGGTCGCCGCGTTGTTCATGATGTCGCTCAGGGTCATGGTCAGGATCAGCACCACCGCGAGGATCAGGTGCGGATCGGCACTCCAGGCGACCGCGGCGATGGCGCCGGCCAGCACGTTGGCGGCACCGGTGGTCTCCAACGCGCCGCCGACCGGGATCATGGCGGCCAGCAGCACGATGACCTGCCAGTCGATCGCCTCGTACACCTCGCGCATGGTCAGGCCCTTCAGGAAGACCAGGGCGACCACGGCGGCGGTCAGGGCGACGGCGGCCGGAATGACGTTGGTGACGGTGGCGAAGATGGCGGCGGCGAACAGCAGGATCGGCACCAGCGCCCGGCGCGGTTCCAGCGACAGGTTGCGGTAGGCCAGCGGCAGACAGCCCAGGGCCCGCACCGTCTCGTTGATCTGGTCGCGGGCGCCCTGCAGCAGCAGCACGTCGCCGGCCTGGAACTGGGCGTCGCGCAGCCGGGTGCGGATCGGTGCGCCGGACCGGGCGATGGCCAGCAGGTTGATACCGTAGCGCGCCCGCAGGGTGACCAGCGCCGGGGTCCGGCCCTCCAGCCAGGAGCGCGGCGTGACCACCGCCTCGACCACGGCCAGGGCGTCCCGGTCGATCGGGCTCTCGCCGTCCTCGGCCTTCAGGTCCTTGGCGGCGACCATCTTGAAGCCCTTGGAGACCAGCTCCTCGATCGCCTCGGTGTCGCCATGGACCAGCACCACGTCGCCGACCTCCAGCTTGGCGATGTGCAGCCGCCGGATAACCCGGTTGCGGCCGCGCACGATGCCGTCGAACTGCGGCGGGGTCTCCATGTCCTCGGCGATCTCGTCGATGGTCTTGCCGACGACCTTGGCCTCCTTCGGCACCACCAGCTCGGTCAGGTAGCTGTCGATGTCGAACGGCGCGTCGCCCTCGGAGCGGCTCTGGCTCGAGGAGGGGAGCAGGCGCCAGCCGACCAGGGTGAGGAACAGGATGCCGACCACCGCCATGGGCAGGCCGGTCCAGGCGAAGTCGAACAGCTCGAACCCGTGACCGGTGATGCGCTGGTGGTACTGGGCGATCAGCACGTTCGGCGGGGTGCCGATCAGGGTGACCAGGCCGCCCAGGATGGTGGCGAAGGACAGCGGCATCAGGATCATCGAGGCCGAATAGCCGGTCCGCTTCGCCATCGACAGGGCCACCGGCATCAGCAGGGCCAGCGCGCCGACATTGTTCATGAAGCCGGACATCGCACCGCCCAGGGTCGACAGCGCGGCCAGCTGGGTCAGGCGGGTCGAAGCGAAGCGCTCGACCGCGGCGGCGATCAGGTCGACCACGCCGGACCGGGCCAGGGCGGAGGACAGTGCCAGCACCGCGGCGACGGTGATAACGGCCGGGTGGCCGAAGCCCTTGAAGGCATCCTCCGGCGCGACGATGCCGATGAACACCGCGGCGATCAGCGCCAGCATGGCCACGGCATCGACCCGCCAGCGTCCCCAGATGAACAGGGCGACCACGACGGCAAGAAGCGAAAGGGTGGAGATCTGTTCGACGGTCATCGGAGATTCCGGCGGTAGGGCCGAGTTGCGGGGGCTCAATGCCTCATCGGACATTCCCAGGAGGCATTAATCCTTTCTTTACATGGCTGTGTTTAGCTTATTCGGGGAAAGTTGGGGAGTATCGATCATGCCACTGGATGCGCGTCCTCACTCCGATGCGGGCGAAAGCGGCTACCTGCTTCCGGGAGAAGCGGCCGAGCTGACACCCGTCGGCACGATCCGCGAACCCTTCTTCGCCCGGCTCGTCGAGGTGATCCGCGAGATCATCGACGCCGACGCGCCGCAGCCGAAGTAACGCTCCGTCGCAACTCTCCCTTCAGCTACTCAGGCCTCCGCGCTTCCCCGGCCTCGGCTCACCGCCGCAGGTCGGACCAGCGCACCTCCTTGGTGATCAGCCCATTGGTGAACTGATCCTGGGCGTCGCCGCTCTCCTCGAACACCGTGAACCCGATCAGCATGTCGGCGGTCCGCCCGTCGGCGCCGAGCGGCAGAAGCACCCGCCGGGCGGTCAGCACCGGTCCGCGGATCGAGGTGTGCTGGGTGTAGGAGTAGTAGGCGCTCGGTCCGGCCGCCACGCGCTGCCAGCGGCCGAGGATCTCCTCGGCGCTGCGGCCCGAGAACAGGTCGCTGATCCGGGTTCCCTTCAGCGAGCGGTCGTAGCGTTCGGCGATGGCCTCGCCGGCGAGCCGGTAGACGAAATCTCCGTCGTCCCGTACCTCGACCACATAGATCCGCGATAGCGCCCAGGGAATGTCCACCGGGTCGATGTCCCGATAGGCCGGCAGCCAGGCGTCGCCGCGCTTGTCGGCCCAGTAGCGCACGAAATCGTGCATCGAGGCCGGGGCGCCCGGCTCGATCAGGGACTCAAGGGGAACCGTGAGCCCGAGGGGCGGGGTCCGGTCAGTCGGCATGGCGGGCGACCGGCGGTCGGGTGAGGGGCATTCGGGGCAGGGGCATATGGGACTGGGGCATATGGGGCTGGAAGCCTGTCACACCGCCTCCCGGCTCAGAACATCGTTTCGATGACGCGGTCGGGCGGGGTATGGCCGTCGACGAAGGTCTTCACGTTGATGATCACCTTGTCGCCCATGTCCTGGCGCCCCTCGATGGTGGCGCTGCCCATGTGCGGCAGCAGCACCACGTTGTCGAGGTTCAGCAGCCCGCTGGCGACTTCCGGCTCATGCTCGTAGACGTCGAGCCCGGCGCCGGCGATCCGGCGCTCCTTCAGGGCATCGACCAGCGCCTCCTGGTCCACCACCTCGCCGCGGGCGGTGTTGACCACATAGGCATGGGGCTGCATCAGCGCGAGCCGGCGGCGGTTCATCAGGTGGTAGGTCGCCGGCGTGTGCGGGCAGTTCAGCGACAGGATGTCCATGCGCCCGACCATCTGGTCGAGATTGTCCCAGTAGGTCGCCTCCAGCTCGTTCTCGATATCGGCGTGCACCGGTTTGCGGTTGTGGTAATGCACCGACAGGCCGAAGCCGCGTGCCCGCCGGGCGACCGCCTGGCCGATCCGGCCCATGCCGACGATGCCGAGCCGCTTGCCGTGGATCCGGTGGCCGAGCATCCGGGTCGGCGCCCAGCCGGTCCACTTGCCCGAGGTGATCAGGGCATTGCCTTCCACCACCCGGCGCGGCACGGCCAGGATCAGCGCCATGACCATGTCGGCGGTGTCCTCGGTCAGGACGCCAGGGGTGTTGGTGACGGTGATGCCGCGGGCCTTGGCGGCGCGCAGGTCGATATGGTCGACCCCGGTGCCGAACGAGGCGATCAGCTTCAGCCGCTCGCCGGCCTGCTCGATCAGACCGCCGTCGATCCGGTCGGTCACGGTCGGCACCAGCACGTCGCAGTCCCGCATGGCGGCGGCCAGCCGCTCGCGGCTCATCGGCTCGTCCGACAGGTTCAGGACGGTCGAGAACAGTTCCATCATCCGGGTTTCCACCGGATCGGGAAGCTTTCGCGTGACGACAACACGCTTCTTCGACTGCGGCATGCTCTCCTCCCGGCGATCGATCCGGCCGCGATGGGCCTCGGCCCTGCCCGCGTCCGCCCCTCCACGCTTGCGGCCGTGGGGTAGCAGGGTCGCGGCGCCCTGTCACCTGCGGCGATGCGCGAGCGCGGACCCGGCACACACCTGCCGGGCCTCCGGAACCCGGCGATGACGTATATTGTAGTGCGCGGCCTTAACGAGCGCCATGGATAGCGGTATAAGACCTCAAGACCGACATTCCAACGCGACCTCCGGAGCCCCAATGCGCGCCTTCGTCCTGCTCCTCGTCGCCCTCCTGGCGGCTCCGGCCGCGGCGGGAGCGCAGTCCAATGCGAGCCGGGCGGCCATGACCTCCGTCGGCACCGAGACCGGGCTGCCGATCCCGCGCTTCGTCACCCTGCGGGCGCGCGAGGTGAACGTCCGCACCGGCCCCGGCGTGCGCTATCCGATCGACTGGGTGTTCCAGCGCCCGAACCTGCCGGTGGAAGTGGTCGCCGAGTTCGACACCTGGCGCAAGATCCGCGACTTCGAGGACACCGAGGGCTGGGTGCACCAGTCCATGCTGTCCGGCCGGCGTACGGTGATCGTGGTCACCGCCGTCCGGCTGCTGCGCCGCGAGCCGGCGGAGAGCGCCCCGCCGATGGCCCGGCTGGAGCCGGGGGTGATCGCCTGGCTGGAGGCCTGTCAGGGGGACTGGTGCGAGGTGGAGGTCGCCGGCATCGACGGCTGGCTGCGCCGCGGCGACGTCTGGGGCGTGCGGGCCGACGAGTCGATCGAGGAATAGCGCCTGCCGGCTGCCTGTCCGCTTGTCCGCCGTTCTTCGTTCATCGACACGCCCCGCCCTTCGACACGCCCCGGCCATGAGCCGGGGCTGCTCAGGATGAGGTTGAGCGCGGTGGTTGATCGATACCCTCGCCCTTACCCTGAGCAGCCCCGTCAGGGGCGTGTCGAAGGGCGGTGGTAGCGCTTGAACCACTCCACGAAGCGCGGGATGCCGTCCTCGATGGAGGTGGTCGGGCGGTAGCCGAGGTCGCGGGTGCTGGCCTCGATATCGGCATAGGTTTCGACCACGTCGCCCGGCTGCATCGGCTTCAGGTCGAGCTGGGCGCTGCGCCCGCAGGCCGCTTCGATCACCGCGATATAGTCGAGCAGGCCGACCGGTTCGTGGTTGCCGAGGTTGTAGACCGCGCTTGGCGGTGCGCCGTCCGACCCGGCCGGCGGATGGTCGAGCGCGGCCAGCACGCCGGCCACGATGTCGTCAATATAGGTGAAGTCGCGGCGCATCTTGCCGTGGTTGAACACCTGGATCGGGTCGCCCCGCAGGATCCGCTCGGTGAACAGCCAGGGCGACATGTCGGGTCGGCCCCAGGGGCCGTAGACCGTGAAGAACCGCAGGCCGGTCGACGGGATGCCGTACAGGCTGGCGTAGCTGTAGGTCATCACCTCGTTGGCCTTCTTGGTGGCGCCGTAGAACGACACCGGCCGGTCGACCCGGTCCTCCACCGAGAACGGGATGTCCCGGTTGGCGCCGTAGACGCTGGAGGACGAGGCGTAGACCAGGTGCTTCAGGGCCGGCCGACCGGCGGTCGGGGCCATCCGCCCGCGTGCGATCTCCAGCATGACCAGCTGGCCGATCAGGTTGGCGCTGGCATAGTCGAACGGCTCCTGCAGGGAATAGCGCACGCCGGCCTGGGCGCCGAGATGGACGATGCGGTCGATCTCCGGATACCTGTCGTCGAACGCGGCCATGGCCGCCCGGTCGGAGAAGTCGATCCGCTCGAATCGGAAGCCGTTGCGGCCTTCCAGCTCCGCCAGCCGCGCCTGCTTGAGCGCCGGGTCGTAATAGGCGTTGAGGTTGTCGATACCGATCACCTGCTCGCCCCGGTCGAGCAGGGCGCGCACGGTATGCATGCCGATGAAGCCGGCGGCACCGGTAACGAGCACGGTCATCTGCTTAGGCTCTCCCCGGGGCCCCGCTCACTCGGCCCCGTTCTGACTGCGACGCCTGCTTAACCTTTCGGACTCGCCGCGTCGAGGCCGAGTCGCGCCCGGCGGCCGCCCTCCCTGCGGACGACGCGTGTCAGTTAGTAACTAAAACAATATTGTCTCGAATACCGGGAAACGATTTGGTACCGGTATGGTCATCGGGGATGGGGGACGATTTGCCGGATGCTGAAGTAACGGACGAGTGGGCCGGACCGCTGCGGGTGGTTCTGGAGAGGATTGACGAGTCTCCCCGTTGCACCGCGCTTCTCGACATCTGGAAGGTCGCGCGGGGCAGCGGCCACGCGATCGCCGAGCGGGTCGCGCTCGACCCCATCGTGCTCGCCAAGGCCGGTCTGCTGCCCTACGTCTGGATCCTCGAACGCGATGCGGACGGCTCGTATTTCTACCGTCTGATCGGCGAGGGTGTGCGGCGCAACTTCAACACGGCGATGCGCGGCCGGCATCTGCACGAGATCTTCGACGCGGACATGACCGCGCTGGTCAGCCGCCGCTGCGACCGGGTGCTGTCGGACGGCCAGATCCTGTTCACCAGCGGCACGGTTTATCGCGACGGCGAGGCGATCTATTACGCCCGGCGGATCCTGCTGCCGCTGCGCGACGAGGCCGGCGCGGCGCGCTTTCTGATCGGCACGGTGGACCAGTCGGAGATCCGCCGCGACACCGCCCGCGCCGGCAATCCCCGCTTCGGTAACGACTTCGTCGCCTTCGTCGGGGCGGAGTCGGTCTAAGCCCCGACCCGACACTTGAGGTCGGGCCGGGCGCTGCGGCCCCATCTGGATGCATTGCCAGGACCGGGTGCGTCTGTCGTAATCGAGGTCTCGAAGCGGGGTGCGACCGACGGTCGGTTGTCGGTTAGGTCAGTACCCTTTACCTTTGAGGCAGAGGCTCGCATCCCAAATCAGGGGGACATAACCAGACGAGCCGGGAGGCCATGGCATGGAACGGTCAAGTACCGCGCAGCAGCTCGCCGCTGTCACGCTCGACGACAAGTACACGCTCGACCGGGGACGCATCTTCCTGACCGGCGTGCAGGCGCTGGTGCGGCTGCCGATGATCCAGCGGCGCATCGACAAGGCGGCCGGGCACGACACCGCGACCTATATCTCCGGCTATCGCGGCTCGCCGCTCGGCGCCTATGACCAGCAGCTCTGGCGCGCCGGCAAGCTGCTCAAGGACCACCGGATCCACTTCCAGCCGGGCGTGAACGAGGAGCTGGCGGCGACCTCCGTGTGGGGCTCGCAGCAGCCCGGCCTGTTCCAGGGGGCGACCGCCGACGGCGTGGTCGGTCTGTGGTATGGCAAGGGCCCGGGCGTCGACCGCTCCGGCGACGTGTTCAAGCACGGCAACTTCGCCGGCGCCGCCAAGCTCGGCGGCGTGCTGCTGTTCGCCGGCGACGACCACACCGCCAAGTCCTCCACGGTCCCGCACCAGAGCGAATACGCCTTCGTCGACGCCAATGTGCCGGTTCTGAACCCGGCCGGCGTACAGGACACCCTCGATTTCGGCCTGCTCGGCATCGCGCTGAGCCGGTTCAGCGGCTGCTGGATCGGCTTCAAGACCACCGCCGAGATCATGGACAGCACGGCGTCGGTCGACGCCGATCCGGATTCGGTCAACATCGTCATTCCCGAGTTCGACATGCCGCCGGGCGGCCTCAACATCCGCTGGCCGGACGACTGGACCAGCCAGGAGCAGCGGCTGCAGGACTTCAAGCTGCCGGCGGTCCGCGCCTTCGCCCAGGCCAACGCCTTCGACACGGTGATCTGGGATACCGACAAGCCGCGGCTGGTGATCGTCACCACCGGCAAGTCCTATCTCGACGTGCGCCAGGCGCTGGACGATCTCGGCATCGACGCCGAGATGGCCCGCGACATCGGCCTGCGGCTCTACAAGGTCGGCATGTCCTGGCCGCTGGAGCCGAGCGGCGCCATTGCGGCGACGGCCGGGGCCGAGAAGGTGCTGGTGGTGGAAGAGAAGCGCTCGCTGATCGAGTGGCAGCTCAAAGAAGCGCTCTACGACCAGCCCCACGGCCGTCAGCCGAAGATCGAAGGCAAGAAGACGGTCGAGGGCAAGCCGCTGTTCCGGGTGAACGGCGAGCTGTTCGCCAACGAGATCGCGCTCGCCATCGCCGACCGGGTGCTGGAGATCGCCGATCTCGACCGCATCAAGGCGCGCCGCGCCCTGGTCGAGCAGCGGATGAAGTCGGAGCAGGCCAAGCCGTCCGACTTCGCCCGCACCCCGTATTTCTGCTCCGGCTGCCCGCACAACACCTCCACCAAGGTGCCGGACGGCTCCCGCGCCATGGCCGGCATCGGCTGCCACTTCCTGGCCTCCTGGATGCCGCGCAGCACCGAGACCTTCACCCAGATGGGGGGCGAGGGCGTGCCCTGGGTCGGCATGGCGCCGTTCACCGAGACGCCGCATATCTTCGCCAATCTGGGCGACGGCACCTTCAACCACTCCGGCTCTCTGGCGATCCGCCAGGCGGTCGCCGCCAAGGCGACCATGACCTACAAGATCCTGTTCAACGACGCCGTCGCCATGACCGGCGGCCAGCCGTCGGACAGCCAGCTCACGCCCTGGATGGTCGCCCGCATGGTGGCGGCCGAGGGTGTGGCGCGGGTCGACGTGGTCACCGACGATCCGGACAAGTACCCGTCCGACAGCATCTGGCCCGAGGGGACCAAGGTGCATCACCGCGACGAGCTGGACAGCGTCCAGCGCGAGCTGCGCGAGACCCCGGGCGTCACCGTCATCATCTACGACCAGACCTGTGCCGCGGAGAAGCGGCGGCGGCGCAAGCGCGGCCTGATGGAGGATCCGAACAAGCGGATCTTCATCAACGAGCAGGTCTGCGAGGGCTGCGGCGATTGCGGCGTGCAGTCGAACTGCGTGTCGATCCAGCCGGTGGAGACCGAGTTCGGCCGCAAGCGCAAGATCGACCAGTCGACCTGCAACAAGGACTATTCCTGCGTGAAGGGCTTCTGCCCGAGCTTCGTCAACGTGATCGGCGGCAAGGTCCGCAAGAGCACCGGCCAAGCCGGCAAGTCCGATACGCCGCCCCCCGTCTTCGAGGCACTGCCCGAGCCGGCCCTGCCGGGGCTGGACGAGCCCTACGGCATCCTGGTGACCGGCATCGGCGGCACCGGCGTAGTGACCATCGGCGCGCTGATCGGCATGGCCGCCCATCTGGAGGGCAAGGGCACCAGCATCCTGGACATGACCGGCCTGGCCCAGAAGGGCGGGGCGGTGATCAGCCATGTGAAGGTCGCGTCCTCGCCCGAGGCGGTGCACGCCCCGCGCGTCGCCACCGGCTCGGCCGACCTCATGCTGGCCTGCGACATCGCCACGGCGGTGTCCAAGGACGGGCTGAAGGCGATGAGCCGGGAGCGCACCCGCGCCGTGGTCAACACCCAGGAGACCATGACCGGCGCCTTCACCCAGAACCCGGACCTGCACTTCCCGGCCGAGGCGATGAAGAACCAGATCCGCGAGGTCGCCGGCGACAATTCGGCGGAATTCGTGGACGCCAACCGGATCGCCACCAAGCTGCTGGGCGACAGCATCGCCTCCAATCTCTTCATGCTGGGCTATGCCTATCAGCAGGGTCTGGTGCCGATCTCCGCCGCTGCCATCGAGCGGGCGATCGAGCTGAACGCCGTCGCCGTCGACTTCAACAAGCAGGCCTTCCTGTGGGGCCGCCGCACCGCCCATGACCGCGAGGCGGTGGAGCGGATCGTCACGCCGAAGACCGAGGCGCCTGCACGGGCGGCACCGGAGACCCTGGCCGAGATGGTGGAGCGCCGCTTCAACATCCTGACCGACTACCAGGATGCGGCCTATGCCGGGCGCTACAAGGCGCTGGTGGAGAAGGTCGAGGCTGCCGAGACGCAGGCGGTGCCGGGCAGCGACGCCTTCGCCAAGGCCGTCGCCCGCTACGCCTTCAAGCTGATGGCGATCAAGGACGAGTACGAGGTCGCCCGGCTCTACACCGACGGTACCTTCCGCAAGCAGCTCCACGACACCTTCGAGGGCGACTTCAAGCTGGAGTTCAACCTCGCCCCGCCGCTCTTCGCCAAGCGCGACCCGGAGACGGGCAAACTGCAGAAGGCCGTCTACGGCCCATGGATGCTGAGCGCCTTCGGTCTGCTGGCGAAGTTCAGGGGCCTGCGGGGCGGCACCTTCGACATCTTCGGCAAGACCGAGGAACGCAGGATGGAGCGCCGCCTGCGCGACGAGTACATCGCCCGCATGGAGCGCCTGGCCGCGGGGCTGTCACCGCAGACCCACGCGGTGGCGGTCGACCTGGCCCTGGTGCCGGAACAGATCCGCGGCTACGGCCATGTGAAGGAAGCCCATGTGGAGCGGGCCGAGGCCAAGGTGAAGGCCCTGGAGGAGCAGCTCCGCAATCCGGATGCGGCGCGAAAGGCGGCGGAGTAGGGGGCCTCCCAAACGCCCCCATGCCGTCATCCTGACGCAAGTCAGGATCAAGCAGCCAGCGGATCCACCCGCAATCTCGGGCGTCCGAGCGCTGATCCTGGCTAAAGTTCAGGATGACGGATAGGCTGGATACCGGGTGTTGGGGCGCGCCCCCTCACGCCATCCCGAGCGCGCGCTTGTAGACCTCAAGCAGGGTCTCCTGCTCGTCGCGGTCGTCCTCCTCCATTTTCCGGAGCTTGAGGATCTGGCGCATGATCTTCACGTCGTAGCCCTGGGCCTTGGCCTCGGCGAAGATCTCGCGGATGTCGGCCGCCAGGTTCGCCTTCTCCTCCTCCAGGTTCTCGATGCGCTGGATGAAGGATTCGAGCTGGCCGGCGTTGATGCCGCCGATATAGGGCGAGTCCTTCTCGCTGCTCGACGCGATCCCCGGGGTGCCGGCGGGCGTCGGGGCGGTCTCGGTATCGGTATCGTAATCGTCCGACATCACAGGCTCTCCTTCGGGCGGTCGGTTTCGAGCGGCCGGGCGCGCGGGTTCGGGCGCGTCCGCCGACACGGAAAACGGTGGCGGACCCTACGCGCAGGGCGCGGCGCAATCAAGCTTGACAGTGATGGAACAAAAATAGAACATTCGCAGTCCCCGGCGAGGGGAGCCCGGCAAGAGGAGGCCGTCATGCTGGCAACCATGATCTCCGATCCGACCGACCCGGTCCGCGCGTTGTGGGAGCGCATGAACCACCGCGACTGGGACTCGGTCGCCCGCCTGCTCGACGGCGGATTCCAGGCGGTCTGGCCGCAGACCGGCGAGCGCATCGCTTCGCCGGCCAACTATGTCGGGCTGAACCGGACCTATCCCGGCGACTGGAAGATCACCGTGAAGACCGTGGACGCCACCGCCGAGGGGGCGGTCGCCCGCATCCACATCTCCAACGGGGCCGAGGATGTCTACGCCGTCGGCTTCTACCGGGTCATGGGCGGCAAGATCCTGAGTGCCGAGGAGTACTTCGCCGATACCGGCACCCCGCCCTACGACCGGTCGGACTGGGTGGAGCGGATCTGAACGGCCACCTCCCATTTCCTCAGCCGTCATCCCGGCGAACCCCGTCCCGGATTTAATCCGGGATTGATCCGGGGATCGGCCGGGACCCAGATCCGGGCGCTGGTGCTGGGTCCCGGCCGACCTCCGGGTCGAGCCCCGAGATCGCCGGGATGACGATGAATGAGACAAGGGGAAAGACGTGCATGCTGCCCGCACCGACACCCCGCTTGCTCCTCCCCCGTCACCCGGCTACACCGCGCCCATGAAGGACGGGATCGAAACGCGGCTGTATGTGGACGCCCCGCTCGCGGCGGGCGGGACGGTGACGCTCGGCCAGGACCAGGCGCACTACCTGAAGAACGTGCTGCGCCTCGGTCCCGGCGAGGGGGTGGCGCTGTTCAACGGCCGCGACGGCGAATGGCGCAGCGAGATCGCCGCCGTCGCCAAGAAGTCCGCCGAGCTCGCCGTCCTCGACCAGACCCGGCCGCAGCGGGCCGAGCCCGATGTCTGGCTCGCCTTCGCGCCGATCAAGCGGGCGCGGATCGATTTCACCGCACAGAAGGCGACGGAGCTCGGCGCCTCGCTGCTCTGGCCGGTCATGACGCGGCACACCATGGTCGACCGGGTGAACACCGAGCGCCTGCGCGCCAATGCCGTCGAGGCGGCGGAGCAGAGCGACCGGCTGACCGTCCCGGAGGTGCGCGATCCGGCCAAGCTGGAGGCGCTGATCGAGGCCTGGCCCGCCGACCGCGCCCTGATCCTGGCCGACGAGACCGGCGGTCCGCCGATCGCCGAGGCGCTCGCCATGCATCAAGATCGTCCGATGACAAGAGCCGGATTCCTGATCGGACCGGAAGGGGGCTTTGCCGAAGCGGAACTTGACCGGCTTCGGAAGCTGCCGTTTGTTACGCGTGTCAGCCTGGGAGAGCGTCTCCTGCGCGCCGACACGGCCGCGCTCGCGGTGCTCGCCATCTGGCAGGCGCTCGTGGGCGATTGGACCGTTCGCCACGACTGAGACCGGAGGCCTAATGTCCCGTCCGCCTGAAGATCAGGGTGCGCCCATCACCGACAAGGCGCAGCTGATCGAGTGGTTCTCCTCCGCCGTCACGCCGCGCAGTGACTGGAAGGTCGGGACCGAGCACGAGAAGTTCGCCTTCCGCCTGTCCGACCACAAGCGGCTGCCCTACGAGGGAGCCGACGGGATCGGCGCGATCCTCAACGGCCTGAAGCGCTTCGGCTGGGAAGGCATCGAGGAGAAGGGCAAGGTCATCGCCCTGACCCAGGGGCGCTGCGCCATCACCCTGGAACCCGGCGGCCAGTTCGAGCTGTCCGGCGCGCCACTCGACAACCTGCACCAGACCTGCGACGAGGTGCACACCCACCTGGCCCAGGTGCGCGAGGTGTGCGACGAACTCGGCGTCGGCATGCTCGGCCTCGGCTTCGACCCGACCTCGACCCGCGAGGACATCACGTGGATGCCGAAGGGCCGCTACGGGATCATGAGCGCCTATATGCCCAAGAAGGGCAGCCTGGGCCTCGACATGATGAAGCGGACCTGCACCATCCAGGCCAACCTCGACTTCGAGGACGAGCCCGACATGGTGGAGAAGTACCGGATCTCCCTGGCGCTGCAGCCGATCGCCACCGCCCTGTTCGCCAACTCGCCCTTCACCGAGGGCAAGCTGAACGGCTTCCGGACCTTCCGCAGCCATGTCTGGACCGACACCGATCCGGACCGCTGCGGCATGCTGCCCTTCGTGTTCGAGGAGGGTTTCGGCTTCGAGCGCTATGTCGACTACCTGCTCGACGTGCCGATGTACTTCGTCTACCGCGACGGCCAGTACATCGACGTGGCCGGCAAGAGCTTCCGCGACTTCATCGACGGCAAGCTGCCGGAGGTGGCGGGTCACACCGCGTCCATGGGCGACTGGTCGGACCACACCACCACGGTGTTCCAGGAAGTCCGCCTGAAGAAGTACATCGAGATGCGCGGCGCCGACGGCGGCCCCTGGGGCCGGATCTGCGCCCTGCCGGCCCTCTGGGTCGGCCTGCTCTACGACAAGGGCGTGCAGGACCAGGCCTGGCAGCTCTGCCGGGACTGGAGCGTGGCGGAGCACGAGGAGCTGCGTAACGCCGTGCCGCGCCACGGGCTCGCCACCGAGTTCCGCGGCCGCAGTCTGAAGGACTGGTCGGCCGATGTGGTCGACCTGGCGCGCGAGGGGCTGAAGCGCCGGGCCCGCCTGGACTTCCAGGGCAGCGACGAGACCGGCTATCTGAAGCCGCTGGAGGAGATCGTCGCCACCGGCCGCAGCCAGGCCGCCGACCTGATCGAGGCCTATAACGGCCGCTGGAACGGCAGCGTCGAGCCGGTCTTCGAGGAACTGCGCTACTGATCGCGGCCCTGCCTCCGGCACCGCCGGGGGCAGGGTGACCTCCGAGGGTGACCTCCGAGGGCGGCCGCCGAACCGACCTCGGAGCGCTGCCGGCCGCCTCTGCCCGCGCCGGTTCGGTTAACCCGATCTTAAAATGTGGTCTTTATGACTCGCTGCGTCGGTCTTTCGCGAAAGACCTGTCGCCAGTCGTCATGTACATTTGTCTAAGATGTTACATTTCGATAAAAACAGAAATGCCAAGACCCCATCAAATAATAAAAGAAAAATCACTTAATTGTCTTTATTTTGATGGGGTTTTCCGGTTGAGGCGGAAATTCTGAATGTGCTACATTCAAGGAATACTGGGGCTAAGGGCAATTCGGTGGAAAATTCAAAGTATTCTGTGAGTTGAAGGGGGTTCCGGCGCCACGCGCCGCACAGCCGTCGTCCGGCCGTCGTTGCCGGAGCGGGAAGATCTCAATTCATGGGTCCGTTTCCCGTCGTTCACCGGCCGTCCGGAGCGCCGGCCCGCATGGCCGCGCGGGGAGACGGCGGTTCCCGGCGCGCGCGTCGCGGGCGATCGGGGGCGATCTAGGGACGGGACAATTTGCTGGCCCGGGGACCGGATGGCGGTGCCCGAGGGTCGGGAGAGAGTTGGCATGGAGCGTTCGGTCTATATCTCGGAATCCGACGGGGCGGCTCAGGCCGCCGCGCAGCGCATGATCGGCGCGGGCGGCCAGGGCTTCCGGGGACCGGTGAGCTGCGGGAGCTGGGACGATGTCCCGCCCGGCGCGGTGGTCGTGGCGTCGCTGGCGGCGGACGGCGCCGGGCCGGTCCTGCAGGACGGGGTCACCTCGGTGGCGCTCGTGCCGAGCCATGCGGCGGGGCTCGAGGCGATGCGGCTCGGGGCCGACCACTACATCGTCGCCGCGGATGCCGACGGCCCGGTGGCCGAGGCCGTCGCGCTGCAGATCCGCCGGGCCGACGGCGTCCGTGCCTCCGGCTTCGGCGACGGCGCGATCGACGAGGTGAACTGCGTCGATGCCCAGGCCTTCCGCTGGCTGATCGCCTATACCGGCGCGGTGGTCCATCGCCATGGCCAGATCGGCTACATGATCCTGCTGCGGGCGACGCCCGACGATCCGGTGCCGCCGGAGAGGCTGGCGGCGCTGATCTGCCGCCGCCTGTGCACCACCATGCGCGCCGCCGACATCGTGACCTGGCTCGGCCGCAACTGGTTCGCCGGGCTGGTGGCGACGGGCCTGACCCTAGAGGGGGCCCAGGTCCTCGCCGGCCGGCTGCGGGAAGCCTGCGCTGCGCCGATCGACGACGACGGCAGGCGGATCGCCGTTCAGTGCAACATCGGCATGACCACCTTCGGCGGCAGCGAGACCGATCCCGACGTGATTCTCGACCGGGCGGCCGCGGCGGTCGACCAGTCGACCTGGAGCAATTTCTCCGCCTCGACGCAGGAGGTGCCGTGATGAGCCGCAAGGGCCGCCCCCTGCCGATGAGCTTCGAGGCCCGTGGGGCCAGCGTGCCGTTCGAGAGCAGCAGCCTGCGCGAATGCCGGCTGCGCGTGGTCGATCTGGGGCGCGAGCTCGACTGGGAGATCACCGTGCCGAGCGGCATGGGCGGGACCGATTCCCGCAGCGTCATGATCCTGCCCTGGCGCGACGTGCCGGCCTTCGCCGGCATGACCATGAGGGACAAGGAGCTGTATCACCGCATCGACGACATCGACGATTCGGAGTCGCCCGATCCGTTCAAGATCCGCGAGATCCGCATCCGCGTCGACCAGACCATGGGCGAGTCCGACGAGATCCGCCACCAGGCGGCCCAGGAGGTCGACCGGGAGAAGCAGGACCGGCTGATGACCTATCTCAGCTTCCTGGCCCAGCTCACCCGGGACTGCGGCATCCGCAAGGGCGACGCCTTCATGGCCAGCGCCGACACCGCCCTGCTGATGCGGCTGACCAAGGACAAGGAGGCCAGCAGGGAGGCCGGCCTTGACGCCTCGGCCCTGACCGAGCGCGTGCTGTCCTTCGCCTCGGAGGAGCTGGACGCGCCGGTGAAGGTGGTGAACCACCGGCTGGAGGAACTGACCAGCTACATGGCGCCGTTCGGCGCGGTGAACATCGAGGCGGAGAACAAGACCGACGGCTTCCTGACCCGGACGCGCAACGAGATCAAGCGCATGGACCGGACCATGACGCAGTACTCCAAGACCGCGCGGTCCGAGACCTCCGACCGGATCGTCCTGGTCCGCTTCGCCATCAAGGACTTCCTCGACTACGTGGACGACCGGTTCAACCAGATCGAGCAGTTCTTCTCGTTCTTCATGAACGTGTTCCGGGAGTACGACAAGACCAAGGCCTTCGCCCAGCAGATCCGCCGCGACGTGTCCTACGCGCTCGACGGCTGGAGCCATCTGTGCGGCATCTGGTTCACCGCCCTGGACAGCAACGAGGGCGAGGCGATCGACGACGCCATCGGCTACATCCTGGCCAACCTGCCGGTCATGCCGGACGAGGAGGTGAACCAGGAAGACGAGCGCTCCAAGGTGCGCCGCGGCTTCGAGATGGCCCGGGTGCAGATGGTCCGCACCATGGTCAACTGGACCGACAACACGGTCGACCGGGAGCTGGAGCAGCGGGTCGCGGCGGCCAAGGAGGAACAGGCCAAGCCGAAGGTCGACCCCAACCAGGCCAAGCGCCGCCGCCGCGCCGGCGCCCGCACCTAGAGCGGATCGTGTGAATTCGCCCGATCTTCAATAGGGTAGGGCACACCACTATCCCCCTTGCGGCCTCCAGGCGTCGAGCAGCGGGCCGACCGCTCCGAACACCGGGTCGGTGGCGGGCAGCGGCACCGCGGCGATCCGGGCATCGACCCCGTCGCGCGCATCGTGTTCCCGTCTGAGGTCGGGGTTCTCCTGGCCCGGCGGATAACAGCCGCAGACCAGGAAGTCGGTACTGGCGCTCAGGCACTTGTGGCCGGTGCCCGCCGGCAGGACCAGGGCGTCCCCGTGCCGCACGGTCACCCGCTCCCCGCCCTCGCCGCCGAGCTGCAGGTTGGCGCTTCCGGCAACGCAGACCAGCGCCTCATGGGCGTTCGAGTGATAGTGGTGATAGTCGAACACGCCGTACAGCCAGGCTCCGCCCCAGCCGTTGCGGCGCACCAGCGCCCGCACCTCCTTCGCGTCGGTTCCCGTCGGCACCGCGCCGGCGACGATGACCACCGGCAGCGCCGGATTGTTCGGAGCGGCCCGGTCGGATCCGAAGCTCAGGGTGGAGACGGTCGGGGCGGCGGCGGTCATGTCGGCTCCCTTGCTCAGTCCGGTGCCACGGTCACCGGATGGGCGTGGTCATGGGTGAAGCCGCCGGTATAGGCGGCCAGATACGGCATGGCGAAGGCCACCGCGATGCTGACCACCAGGCCGGCCAGCGCCTTGGCCATGTCCGAGCCGGCGGTGCGCCCGGCCTTGTTCAGCGAGGTCACCTTCAGCATCAGCACCAGCCCGAACTCGCGCCCCGCCAGCAGGCCGAGGAACACCCAGGTGGTGCTCATCGGCACGTTGGACAGCTCCTTGAAGAAGATCAGGATCAGCGCGTAGGCGAAGTCGATCAGCGTCGCCGAGCGGATGTCCTGGGTATTGGTCTTGGAGGTCACGATCCCCTGGATCGCGCCGCCGCGCCGGTAGAACAGGTAGGCGTGCAGCGCCAGCATCACCACCAGCGCGAAGATCAGCGTCGACAGATCCAGCTTGCGCGGCAGATAGGCGAAGATGTTGGCCAGGTCCTGGACCAGCCACTGGCTCCACAGGAAGCCGGTGGAGATCCACTGCAGCGCCACCCAGTAGCCGGCGGGCTCGCGGTCCCGGTCGGCCAGGATGCGGCTGTAGAACAGCCGGCTGATCACCAGGTAGATGATCAGCCCGACGCCGAAGGCCAGCAGGTAGCCGATCACCGATTTCACCAGCATCGCCGGCAGGGCGGCGGCGGTGAAGGAGGTCAGGATCAGGAAGGTGGTGCTCACCGGAATGCCGTAGCGGGTCAGGACCAGCACGATCAGCGGCGGCAGCACCAGGGCCCAGGTGAACAGGTCCGGGATCGGGAACTTTTCCAGCCGCCCGTAGGAGATGTCGCCCTCATAGGCGTGCCAGCCGTAGAAGAAGACGAAGGTCAGAATGCCGCCGGCGAACAGCCAAAGCACCCACCACGGCCGGTGGCTGTTCGAGCTCAGGAACGTTCCCAGGGTCTGGATCGCGTCGTTGGCCACGACCGAATAGGCGGCCAACAGGAAGCCCAACATCATGAGCAGGTGGTGTGCGTCGAATTCCATGGGCCCCCCGGCGCGTCTGTCTTCGAGGCGGCGAGTATGGCCGCATGCGGCCGGTCCGGCCAGTCCGACGCCGCACCTTGACCCTTGCGGGGCTCGGTGCTCGACTGCGGCAAAACACTGATAAACATGCGACCGGAGGGAAATGAGATGGCGCGCAAGAAGTATGAGGATCTGCGCAGTGCGCGCTGGTACGGGGCGGCCGATCTGCGGGCCTTCGGGCACCGCTCGCGGACCCTGCAGATGGGCTACAGCCGCGAGGACTGGCAGGGCAAGCCGGTCATCGCCATCGTCAATACCTGGTCCGAGATCAACCCCTGCCACACCCATTTCCGCCAGCGCGCCGAAGAGGTGAAGCGCGGCGTGTGGCAGGCGGGCGGCTTCCCGGTCGAGCTGCCGGCGATCTCGCTGTCGGAGCCGTTCCAGAAGCCGACCACCATGCTCTACCGCAACCTGCTGGCCATGGAGACCGAGGAGCTGCTGCGCTCCTACCCGGCCGACGGGGCGGTGTTGATGGGCGGCTGCGACAAGACCACCCCGGCGCTCCTGATGGGGGCGGCCAGCATGAACATCCCGTCGATCTTCGTGCCCGCCGGCCCGATGCTGCGCGGCAACTGGCACGGCAAGACGCTCGGCTCCGGCTCCGACACCTGGAAATACTGGGCCGAGCTGAAGGTCGGCAACATCACCGAGCGCGACTGGGAGGAGATCGAGGAGGGCATCGCCCGCTCCCCCGGCACCTGCATGACCATGGGCACCGCCGCGACGATGATGAGTGCCGTGGAAGCCCTCGGCATGTCGCTGCCCGGCTCCAGCGCCATCCCCGCACCGGATTCCAACCACTCGCGCATGGCGGCCCTGTCCGGCCGCCGCATCGTCGACATGGTGTGGGAGGACCTGAAGCCGTCCGACATCATGACCGAAGGCGCGTTCGAGAACGCGATCTCCACCGTCATGGCCATGGGCGGCTCCACCAACTCGGTCGTGCACTTGATCGCCATGGCCGGCCGCCTCGGCCTGCCGATCGACCTGCAGCGGTTCGACACGATCTCGCGCCGGGTGCCCTGGCTTGCCGATATCCGGCCGTCCGGCAAGTGGCTGATGGAGGACTTCTTTTACGCCGGCGGTCTGCCCGCGCTGCTGAAGGAGCTCGAGGATCTGCTGCACACCGACGCGGTCACCGTCTCGGGCAAGACCCTGGGCGAGGATATCGCGTCGGCCGACGTCTATAACGAGGAGGTCATCCGCCGCCGCGCCAACCCGCTGAACAAGCAGGGCGGCCTGGTGGTGCTGCGCGGCAACCTGGCGCCGAACGGGGCGGTCATCAAGCAGACCGCCATGGACCCGAAGTTCATGAAGCACCGTGGCCCGGCGGTGGTCTTCGCCGACTACAACGACATGGCCGCCCGGCTCGACGATCCGGACCTGGACGTCACGCCGGACAGCGTCATCGTGCTCAAGCATGCCGGGCCCCAGGGCGGGCCGGGCATGCCGGAATGGGGCATGCTGCCGATCCCGAAGAAGATCCTGCAGATGGGCATCCGCGACATGGTGCGGATCTCCGACGCCCGGATGTCCGGCACCAGCTACGGCACCTGCGTGCTGCATGTGGCGCCGGAAAGCTGGGTCGGCGGGCCGCTGGCCTTCGTGCAGGACGGCGACATGATCGAGCTCGACGTCGACGGCCGGCGCCTGCACCTGGACGTGTCGGACGAGGAACTGGCCGCCCGCAAGGCCGCCTGGACCCCGCCGAAGCGCAAGTTCGAGCGCGGCTTCGGTGCGATCTACGCCGATCACATCACCCAGGCCGACAAGGGCTGCGACTTCGACGTGCTCATGGGCACGGTGAAGACGCCGGAGCCCGAGATTCACTGAGCTGGGGAAGAACAATGGAGAGCCATCGATGAGAAAGTGGCTCTCCGCTGCCATTCTCCTGATTATGGGCTGCAATTCGGCGGCAGGAGATACGGCGATAATTGGTGATCCTAACGGTGTTGTCTGCGCTGACCGCTATGTTTCCGATACTGGAAAAGGCGTAATGCGATGCGTGTCTAGGAGTAGAAATCGGCAACTGGGATTTGTGAATCTAAACACTTTAGTGGTTCAGTACCTCAGGCAGGGTGGGGTTAGAATTTATGGAGCCGAAAGTGATGGTGAGAATTTTGAGATTAGAATTGAAAATACTCATGATTTAGTGTGTGAAGAACTTCTAAATATCACACTAAGAGAATCACATTCCAGCAGTCCATACTGTTTTGATGTGCAGTCGAAGCATAACCAAAAGGCTAATTGACCATGCTTAAGACGGCTCTGATCACCGCCGCCGGCTCCGGCATGGGGGCGGCGATCGCGCGCAAGCTGGCGGCGGAAGGCTATGCCGTCGCCATCAATTCCTCCTCCGGCAAGGGCGAGGAATTGGCGCAGGAACTCGGGGGCATCTCGGTCACCGGCTCCAACCTGGAGCCGGAGGTGCTGAAGGGGCTGGTCGATGCCGCCCTCGACAAATGGGGGCGGATCGACGCGGTGGTGAACTCCGCCGGCCATGGGCCGAAAGGCCCGGTGCTCGACCTCACCGACGATGACTGGCACCTGGGCCTCGACGTCTACCTGATGAACGTGATCCGCATGACCCGCCTGGTCGTGCCGATCATGGAGAAGCAGGGTGGCGGGACGATCGTCAACATCTCCACCTATGCCGCCTTCGAGCCGGAGGAGGCGTTTCCGACCTCCGGCGTGTTCCGCGCCGGGCTCGCCGCCTTCACCAAGCTGGTGACCGACAAGTACGCCGCGTCGGGCATCCGCATGAACAACATCCTGCCGGGCTTCATCGACAGCCGGCCGGAGAAGGAGGCGTTCCGCGCCCGCATCCCCATGGGGCGCTACGGAAAGGCCGAGGAGATCGCCGATGTGGCGGCCTTCCTGGTCTCCGATGCGGCGTCCTACATCACAGGGCAGAACCTGAGGGTAGACGGCGGCATCACACGAAGTGTGTGAGAAGAACCTCAATCGATGGCTACATTCGGCGGTTCGCGCTCTCGTTGTCAGGGGATAGACTGACGCAAAACGAGAACCTGCGGAGGATGCCGGCATGCCAAGCTTCGATACCATTTCCGTGGAGCCGCTGGGCGGCTCGATCGGCGCCGTCATCCGCGGGGTCGATCTCGGCGCGCCGCTGACCAACGCCCAGGCGGCCGAGGTGCATGCGGCGTTTCTCGCCAATTCGGTGGTGTTCTTCCGCGATCAGGACCTGGACGACCCCGAGCGTCAGAAGCATGCCGCCCGGCTGTTCGGCGAGCCGGTCGCCATTCCCTTCGTGAAGTCCCTGGAGGGGCATCCGGAGATCATCGACATCGTCAAGGAGGCCGAGGATGTCGGGAAGTACAATTTCGGCGGCAACTGGCACACCGACACCAGCTTCCTGGAGACCCCGGCCATGGGCTCGCTGCTCTATGCGCTGGACGTCCCGCCGCGCGGCGGCGACACCCTGTTCGCCGACCTGTACGCCGCCTACGACACCCTGTCGGACGGGCTGAAGGAGACGCTTGGCGGCCTGACGGCCCTGCACAGCGGCATCCGCTCCTACGGCAGCCAGTCGAAGTTCCAGGGCGGGAAGAA
Source organism: Candidatus Endolissoclinum sp. (assembly GCA_965228445.1). Classification (GTDB taxonomy): domain Bacteria; phylum Pseudomonadota; class Alphaproteobacteria; order Thalassobaculales; family Thalassobaculaceae; genus Thalassobaculum. The sequence continues at coordinate 3,639,082 of OZ245813.1, forward strand.
TGCCTCCGTCTCCATGGCGATCGACGCCAACGAGGAGGGCGACCGGCTGATCGAGCATCCGGTGGTGCGCACCCATCCGGAGACCGGCCGCAAGGGCCTGTTCGTCAATCCGAACTACACCATCCGCTTCAAGGGCTGGAGCGAGGCGGAGTCGAAGCCGCTGCTCGATTTTCTCTACGCCCATGCGATCCGCGACGAGTTCATCTGCCGGTTCCGCTGGGAACGCGGCTCGGTCGCGGTCTGGGACAACCGCTGCCTGATGCACCGGGCGGTCAACGACTACGAGGGGCACCGCCGGCACATGCGCCGGGTCACGCTGCAGGGCGACCGGCCGCACTGACGCCGGATCGACGGAGGGGAGGGGGGATGAAACTCGAGGGTTCGTGTCACTGCGGGAAGGTGCGGTTCAGCCTGGAAAGCGCCCATCCCTACCCCTTCAACCTCTGCTACTGCTCGATCTGCCGCAAGACCGCCGGCGGCGGCGGCTTCGCCATCAATCTCGGCGGCGAGGCGGCCAGCCTGTCGGTCGAGGGCGAGGCGCATGTCACGGTCTATCATGCGGAGGGCCCGGACGGGCCGAGCCCGCTCGGGCGACGCTTCTGCTCGCATTGCGGCAGCATGCTCTGGGCCTGGGACAGCCGCTGGCCCGAGCTGATCCATCCGTTCGCCTCGGCGATCGACACTGCCCTGCCGGTGCCGCCGGAACGGGTCCATCTGATGCTGGGGTCGAAGGCACCCTGGGTGACGCCGGCGGTCGGACCCGGCGACCGGTGTTTCGACGACTATCCGATTGAATCGATCGCCGACTGGCATGCCGCCCGCGGTCTTGTTTCGTAAACGCGGGCGGCAGAGGAGACCCGTTACCAAATCAACCAATCTTTAACGTTCGGCTTTGTAGCGTCGCAGCAGACGGCGGCCTCGCGCGCCGCCGAAGCCTATTGGGAGGTCAGTTATGGCCGCTCCCGCCTTTGAGGGGAGAGGGGGGACCGGTCCGGGATTCGGCGTGTCGAGCGATGCGTTGGATACGGAGCGGGTTCGCTATCTGTACAGGTCGCCGGCCTCGGTGCTGGCGAGCACCTTTGCGGCTGTCATCCTGGCCTATATCGGCATCGGCGTGGTCGGGGTCGAACTGGCGGTGGCGTGGATGGCGGCCCATGTCGCGGTGGCGGCCTGCCGGATCTATGTCTGGGCCCTGGCCCGCCGCCGACGCATCACCGGCGCGAACCACCGCAACTGGGCCCGCGCCCACGACCTCGGGGTGCTGGCCTCCGCCTGCGCCTGGGCCCTGCCCTCGATCCTGATCTATGTCGGGCGGATGCCGCCCGATGCCGTCACCCTCTATGCCGCCAGCATCGCCGCCCTGGGCGCGGGGGCGGTATTCTCCTTCGCCATCTGGTGGCGCTGCTTCATCGGCTATCTGGTCGTCGTGGTCGTGCCGCCGGTCGCCGGGTTCCTGACCTCCGACCAGCCGATGTTCCAGACCATCGGCGTGGCCGGCATTCCCTATTTCGTCGCGGTGGTGATCTGGGGGCGGGAGGTGTCGCGGACCCTGGCCGACAGCATCAGCCTGCGGCTGGAGAACTATGCCCTGGCCGGCGACCTGGCGATGGCGCGGGAGCATGCGCGCGAGGTCGACCGCACCCGGCACGACGGCTTCGCCAGCCTCAGCCACGAGCTGCGGACCCCGCTGAACGCGATCATCGGCTTCGGCCAGGCGATCGAGGCCGAGCTCTGGGGGCCGATCGGCAACAAGCGCTACATCGAATACGCCAGCAACATCGTCCATGCGGGCGAACATCTCGACATCCTGATCGGCCAGGCCATGGACCTGTCGCGGCTGGAGACCGGGCGCATCGCCCTGGAGGAGGAAGTGGTGCCGCTGGCCGAAATGGCGGCGACCTGCGAGGCGCTGATCGCCGAGCGCGCGGCTTCGCAGGGCCTGACCCTGACCGTGACGGTCGATCCCGACCTGCCGCCGCTGCGCTGCGACCCGTCGAAGATCCGCCAGATCATCATCAACCTGCTGTCCAACGCGGTGAAGTTCACCCAGAGCGGCGGCCGGATCTCCCTGGCCATCCGCCCCGCCGTCGACGGCGGTCTCGACATCGCGGTGAGCGATACCGGCTTCGGCATTTCGCCGGAGGAGCTGAAGCGCGTCATGGAGCCGTTCGTGCGCGGCGACCATGCCCAGGTGCGGGCGTCGGAGGGGCTGGGGCTCGGCCTCGCCCTGTCGCGCACCCTGGCCGAGCTGCATGGCGGCTCCCTGGTGCTGACCAGCACCGTCGGCGAAGGCACGACCGCGCATCTGTATCTCCCCGAGGACCGCCTGCGCGGCTGAGCCTTACGGCCGCACGGCCCGATGCAAAGCCCCTCATTTCCCTCCGCCCCGTGCATGGTGTCTTGCCTCGCTGGCACTCTGATGCAATTTTGCAGGACGACGGTCGCGTAAGACGGCCGGTGAGAATCGAATGTGATGGAGGAAACACGATGAGACGTCTCGCACGTGCGGCGGCGATCGCCGCACCGATTCTGGCCCTGGGCGCCTCCGGCGCCAGCGCCGACCAGTTCATGCGCATGGTCTCCGGCCCCTCGGGCGGATCCTGGTATCCGCTCGGCGCCAAGATCATGCAGGTAATGCAGGACAACATCGACGGCATCGCCGCGTCCAACACGTCGGGCGGCGGCATCGCCAACGTCAAGGCGGTCGGCGACGGCGACGCGGAGATCGGCTGGACCTACGCCCACACCGCCGCGAACGGCTTCGAGGGCAAGGGCAAGTTCGACCGGGCGGTCAAGGACATCGCCTATTTCGCCACGCTCTACCCCTCGACCTTCCAGGTCGCGGTGCCGCGCGACAGCAAGATCATGGCCTTCGAGGACATGAAGAACGCCAACATCTCGCCGGGCAAGACCGGCTGGACCGGTACGGCCTTCGCCGAGTCGATCCTGCAGGCGTACGGCTTCAACTTCGAGGACATCAAGAACAACGGCGGCACGGTCCATTACGTGGACTACACCGAGTCCGTCGCACTGATGAAGGACGGCCATATCGACGTGTTCATGGCCGCCACCTCGATGCCGCAGGCGTCCTATATCGAGCTGAACCACAGCCCGGGCCTGCGCTTCATCGGCATCCCCGAGCCGAAGCTGACCGAGATCATCAAGGCCAATCCCGGCTACATCCGCGGCGCCATCACCCCGGCGGCCTATGAGGGCGTCGAGAAGGACATCCCGACCCTGGGCATCGTCACCAGCATGATCGTCAACAAGGATCTGCCGGACGACCTCGTGTACAAGATGATGACCGTGTTCTGGGACAACCACGCCGCCTTCGCCGAGGTGAAGAAGACGTGGAACGACGTCACCCTGGAGAACGCACTGAACGGCGCCTCGGTGCCGGTGCATCCGGGTGCCGCGCGCTATTACGAAGAGAAGGGCGTGCGCCCGGCGAGCTGATCGCCCGGCATCGCCGATCTTCGCGGACGCCGGGCCAGCCGGCGTCCGCTTAGCGATTCCATTCCAGAAATCCGACAGCCGGGACGGCCGCCATGAGCCAGACGGAAAACGCCCTCGACTACGGCGAGGTCAAGGAGGTCACGTTCCTTGAGCGCCTGCTCCTGCAGAAGCGCTGGACGTTGTCCTGGACCATCACCCTGTTCTGCGTGGTGATCGCGGTCGCGCTCTCGTTCTTCCACCTCTATGTCGCCGAGTTCGGCACGCCGGAGGGGCGCTCGTTCCGCACCACCCACCTCACGGTGATGATGGTGCTGGCGCTGCTGATCAACCCGCTGTTCCGCAAGTCCCATTTCGAGCCGATAGACTCGCCGATCAAGGCGCTCGGCTTCGGCATCGACCTGCTGCTCGTGCTCTCGGTGATCTTCGTCCATGTCTGGACCATGTGGGACATCGACGCGTTCCAGCTCCGACTCGGCTCCAAGGAGCAGGGCGACCTGATCGTCGGCTCCCTGTGCATCGCCCTGGTGCTGGAGGCGACCCGGCGCACCGTCGGTCTTGCCATGGTCTGCGTGACCGGCTTCTTCATCGTGCACGCGCTCTACGCCCACAAGTTCTTCGGCTTCTTCTACGGTCCGCCGACCCGGCCGGCGAAGTACATCGACACGATGTTCATGAGCACCGACGGTATCTTCGGCATCCCGCTGCACGTCGCCGCGACCTACATCGTGCTGTTCATCATCTTCGGCGGCCTGCTGATCCGCTCCGGCGCCGGCAAGTTCTTCATCGACCTCGCGGTCTCGCTGACCGGCCACCGGGTCGGCGGCCCGGCCAAGGCGGCAACCGTGGCCTCTGGCTTCATGGGCACTGTCTCGGGCTCGGCGGTGGCCAACGTGGTCACCACCGGTTCCTTCACCATCCCGCTGATGAAGAAGCTCGGCTACCGACCGAAATTCGCCGCCGCGGTGGAGGCCTGCGCCTCCTCGGGCGGACAGATCACCCCGCCGATCATGGGCGCGGCCGCCTTCATCATCGCCGAGAACCTGGCGCTGCCCTACGTCTACGTGATCCTGGCCGCGGTCATCCCCGCCTTCCTGTACTTCGCCACGATCTACTTCATGGTGCATTTCGAGGCGGAGAAGAGCGGGATCGAGCGGATCTCCCGCGACCGGCTGCCCCGCGCGCTGGCGGTGCTGAAGGACGGCTGGCACCTGCTGTTCGCCCTCGGCGTGCTGATCTTCTTCCTGGTGACCGGTTATACGCCGATGAAGTCGGCGTTCTGGGGCATCCTGGCGCTGATCGGCCTCAGCTTCATCCGGCCGGCAACCCGGATGAGTCCGGCCGACATCCTGGCGGCGTTCGAGAGCGGCATCCGCTCCACCGTCCCGGTCACCGTGGCCTGCGCCTGCGCCGGCATCATCATCGGTTCGGTCTTCGTCTCCGGCCTGGGCCTGAAGTTCACCCAGTCGGTCATCGACATGTCCGGCGGCAACCTGCTGATCCTGCTGTCGCTGACCGCGGTGGCGGCGATCGTGCTCGGCATGGGGATGACGACCACGGCGGTGTACATCACGGTGTCGGCGCTGATCGTGCCGTCCCTGGAGAAGCTGGACGTGCTGCCGATGGCGGCCCACCTCTTCGCCTTCTATTTCGGCGTGGTCTCGACCATCACCCCGCCGGTCGCGCTCGCGGCGTTCGCCGGGGCGGCGATCGCCAAGACGCCGCCCATGGCGACGGCGGTGGAATCCGCCCGGGTCGGAATCGCCAAATATCTGGTGCCCTTCGCCTTCGTCTATAACCCGTCGCTGCTGTTCGAGGGCTCGATCGCCTGGACGGTCTATTCCGCTCTGGCGGCCGTGGCCGGCCTGTGGCTGCTCTCGGCGGCGCTAGAATCCTGGCTCTACGGCCCGCTCAAGGGGCTGCTGCGGCTGGCGGTGTTCGCCGCCGCGGTGCTGTCCCTGATGCCGCCGACCATCGACATTCTCGGCATTCCGGGGGTGGTCCTATCCCTGGCCGGTCTCGCGCTGGGGGCGGCGGTGGCGCTGACCCGCCGGCGCGATCCGGCACCCCAGTTCGCCGGCAGCAAGGGAGGGGCCCATGGCTGACATCTTCATCGGCAAGGCCTGGCACTGGGGGCTGCTGGTCGTCGCCTTCGTGCTGCTCGGGGTGGTCGGGGTGTTCTACCTCCACACCTTCGCCTTCAACCTGTTCAGCGCGATCTGCCTGGCGATCGGGCTGGTGGTGGTGCTTGCGGTGGTGCTGACCTACAAGCCCGGCGATCGGATCACCCGCGAGCCGCTTGAGATGCCGGAGGAGTGAGGCCGGCCGCCCGGTGATGGCAGCGGCAGGGCGTGACACCCGGCCGCTCGGCCCTTATACCCGATGGTTCTGACCACTGACGGTCCGGCCGCGCTCATGCGCCTTGCATTGATTTCCCTTCTGGCACTCCTGCTTCTCGCGGGTGGAGTCTGGCCGGCCTTCGCACAGGATACCGCGGAGGAGGAACAGCCGGGCCTTGTCTATGAGGTGACGATCGAGGGCCTGGACGGCGCCGGCGAGCTGAAATCCCTGGTGGAGGAAAGCTCGGTGCTGCGGTCGCGCATCGACGACCTGCCGATCTCCCGCGCCGCCCTGGAACGGCGCGCCCGCGAGGACGAGGAGATCTTCAACAGCGTGGCCCGCTCGCTCGGCTACTACGACGCGGTCTTCGTGCCGCGGGTCGACGATCCGGTCGAGTCGGGCGGCCCGGTGCGGGTTCTGGTCTACGGCGATCCGGGCGACGTCTACACCTTCGACGCGGTGACCGTCCGTGCCGTCGGTGAGGCCGAGGGCGGGAGCGGGGGAGAGCTTCCGGCCGACCTCGACCTGCCGCGCGAGGATCTGGGCGTGGAGCAGGGCAAGCAGGCCCGGTCGACCTCGGTGGTGACCGCCGAGACCAAGCTGGTCCGGCTGATGCAGGAGCAGGCCTATCCCCTGGCCGAGCTGATCGACCGCAAGGCGGTGATCGACCGCGACGCCAAGACCATGGACCTGCTGTTCACGGTCGATCCCAAGGGCAAGGCGCGCTACGGCGACGTCACCGTCGAGGGCAACGGGAGCATCGAGCGCGACTACATCGTGCGGCGCCTGCCCTGGTCCCATGGCGAGACGGTCGATATCCGGCAGATCGAGAGGGGGCGCCGCGCGCTGGTGAGCACCGGCCTGTTCGACAGCGCCGGCATCGTGCTGGGCGAGGAGGTCGGGCCCGACGGTCTGCTGCCGGTCACCGTCACCGTCCGCGAGCATCCGCCGCGCAGCATCGGTGCCGGCATCAGCTACTCGACCGCCGAGGGTCTCGGGACCCGGGCCCACTGGGAGCACCGTAACCTGTTCGGCGGTGCGGAGAAACTGCGCACGGAGGTGACCGTCGCCGAGGTCGAGACCAGCCTGACCGGCGCCTTCACGATCCCCGACGTGCTGGTCACCGACCAGAACTTCACCATCGAGACCGGCTATGTCGAGCAGTACACCGACAGCTACGACAGCGAGAGCTACAAGCTCGCCGGCCGGTTCGACCGGCGGCTGTCCCAGGCGCTGTCGGTGGATTACGGCCTCAGCCTGGAGCGCTCTCATATCGACGACGGCGGCGAGGAGGAGCGGTTCACCCTGGTCGGCATTCCGCTGGGCGCGTCGATCGACACCTCCAACGACCTGCTGAACCCGACCCGCGGCGGCCGCACGCGTCTGAAGTTCACCCCGTATCTGGAGAGCCTCGGGTCGACCCTGTCGTTCTATGCGACCTCGCTGCGCCATTCCCAGTATCTCGCCCTGGACGACAAGGGCGACCTGGTGCTGGCCGGCCGGGCCGGGATCGGGTCGATCGTCGGCGCCTCGACCGACAACCTTCCCGCCGACAAGCGGTTCTATGCCGGCGGTTCCGGCTCGGTGCGCGGCTACGCGCTGCAGAGCGTGGGCCCGCTCGACGCCGCCAACGAGCCGACCGGCGGCAGCGCGCTACTGGATTTCGGCGTCGAACTGCGCTGGCGGGCGTACGGGGATTTCGGCATCGTGCCCTTCGTCGATGCCGGCCAGGTCTACGACCAGGAGCTGCCGAGCTTCGACGAGGAGCTGCAATGGGCCGCCGGCCTGGGCTTCCGCTACTTCACCGCGATCGGCCCGATCCGCGCCGACCTGGCCTTTCCCCTGAACCCGCGCGACAGCGACGACATCTTCCAGGTCTATTTCAGTCTCGGCCAGGCGTTCTGAGCCATGCTGCGGCGCGCGCTCCTCATTCTCGCCGGCGTGGTCGGAGTCCTTGCGGCCGCGGTCATCGGGCTCGTTGCCGTGGCCAATACCGATTGGGGACGGGCGCGGATCATCGCCCTGGTCGAGGATGCGACCGCCGCCGGGCCCGTGCGACTCAGCATCGGGGCCATCGACGGCACGCTGCCCGGCCGGATTGCACTGCGCGACGTCCAGGCGTTCGATGCCGACGGCCAGTTCGCCCGGGCCGGGTCGCTGCTGCTGGACTGGACCCTGTTGGACCTGCTCCGCGGCCGGGTGTCGGTGAACGCCCTGGCCCTGGCGGACGCGACCCTCGAGCGACTGCCGGTGCTGCCGGAAACCCCGGAGGAGCCCGAGCCGGAAGATCCGGAACCGCTCTCTCTGAAGTTCGAGGTGCCCGGGATCGAGGTCGCCCTGGACCGGCTGACCGTCGATGCCCTGACCCTCGGCCCTTCTGTCGCCGGCGAACAGGTCGCCGTCAGCGCCGACCTCTCGGCCGCTCTGACCGCAGACGAGGTGCGGGCCGGCGGCTGGATCGAGGCGGTGCGGCCGCAGGGCCCGCCGGCCCGCGCCCAGATCGATCTCGCCCTGGTGCCGTCCAGCGGCGTGCTGCGCGCCGATCTGAGCCTGCGCGAGCCCGAAGGCGGGCTGCTTGCCGGGCTGCTGGAGGTGGAGGGACGCCCGCCGCTGGCTCTGTCGCTCACCGGCCAGGGCGGGCTGGAACACTGGCAGGGCGCGCTGGAGGGCGGTTTCGGCCCGCAGGCGCGGCTCGATCTGGATCTCGTCCTCCGGTCCTCCGAAGCAGGCTACGGCCTGGGCGTCGACGGCTCCGTCGCCGCCTCGCGTTTGGCGCCGCCCGACCTGCGCCCGCTCCTGGCCGAGCCCGTCCGGCTGGCCCTGGACGCCGGCGCCCGGCCCGACGGCAGCGTCAGCCTGGACAGCCTGGGCATCGCCCTGCCGACGGCGCGGCTGACGGCCTCGGCGGCGGTGGACGCGGCCGGCACGCCGGTGGCCGCCCAGGCGGATCTGGCGGTACCCGACCTGACCCCCTTCGCCGACCTTGCGGGCACGCCCCTGGCCGGTGAAGTCACCCTTTCCGCCCGTCTGGACCGGGAGGGGCGCCGGCTGGTCGCCACCATCGGCGGTGCGCCGGTGGCCCAGGGCGTTTCCCTCGACGACCTTGCCCTGACCCTGACCGCCGAGGCGGAACAGGCGCTCGCCGACCTGCCGGCGGAGATCCGGGTGGCGCTCGATCTCGGTGTCGCCACGCCGCAGGTCGAAGGCATCGATACGGTCGACCTGCTCGGCCCGCGCCTGGCGCTCGCCGCCGCCGGCCGGGTGGCACCGGAAACCGGCGACACCACCCTGGACAGTCTCGTCCTGAACACCGACGCCGCCAGCCTGGACGGCCGGGCCACCTTCGCCGGCGGCACCCGCTTGACCCCGGTCCTGCGGCTCACCTCCGCCGATCTCGGACGGTTCAGCGGTCTCGCCGGCATGGACCTGTCCGGCGGCGCCGAGGTGGAGCTGGACGGCACGGTGGATCTCGACCCGCTGACCGTGTCCGCGACCCTGTCGGTCTTCGGCTCGGAGCTTGGCCTGGGCGACCCGGCCCTGGGCGGGCTGGTCGGCAGCGGGCCGAGCCTGATCGCCGGGATCAGCCTGGGCGCCGATCAGCGGCTGGAGGTGGTGGGGCTGGAACTGACCGCCGATGCGGCACAGGCGACGGGCGATATCTCGATCGATCTGGCAAACGGCGAGATCGGCGGCCGGATCGACCTGTCCGCCCCCGACCTATCCGCCCTGAGCGGCCTTGCCGGCACGGACCTGTCCGGGGCCGCCGCGGTCGCCCTGGCCCTGGGCGGCACCCTGGAGGCGCCCGCCGCCTCGGCCTCGTGGCGGGTGACCCGGCTGGTTGCCGCCGGGACGCCGGTGGACGAGATCACCGGCTCGGCCACGGTCGCCGGCCTGCCCGACAGCCCGGCCGGCGAGGTGCGGGCGGCGCTCGGCTTCCGCGGCGAACCGGTCGACCTGTCCTTCGGCTATGCCCTGGCCGACGGCGTGCTGCGGCTCAGCGCCCTGTCGCTCGACGGGCTCGGCGCCTCGATCTCCGGCGGGGCCGCCCTGAACCTGGAGAGCAGCCTGGCGCGCGGCGACCTGGAGATCGCCATCGCCGATCTGGGCGTGGTCGGTAGCGCCCTGGATGTCCCGGTCGCCGGCGGCCGGGTGACCGGTGCTGTGACCCTGACCGACCGTCGGGGCCAGGGCATCGGCTTGACCCTGGACGCCGCCTCCCTCGCCCTCGCCGACGGACCGACCGTCGAGCGCGTGCTGCTGGAAGCCTCCCTGGCCGACGCCACCGGCAAGGCCAGCGGCCGGGTCGACCTGACGGTGACCGGCGTGACGGCGGACGGCGCCACGCTGACCACCGCCGTGCTCGGCGCCGACGTCACCGCCGGCGTGGCCGAGGTCACCCTGAGTGCCGAGGCCGAGGCGGGCATGCCGATCGTGCTGGCCGCCGCCGCCTCGGTCCCGCTCGATCCGGCCGCCGCGCCGATCACCGTCCGCCGCCTCGACGCCGATCTGGGCGACGTGGCGATCCGCCAGCAGGGAACGATGCAGGTGGCACTGGACCCCGCTCCCCGGATCGACGGCATCGATCTGGCGATCGACGACGGCCGGGTGCGCGGCCATGCCGGGCTCGACACCGCCGAGCTCGATATCGCCATCGCGATCCGCGAGCTGCCGGCGGCCCTGGCCCGCCTCGCCGATCCGACGCTGGAGCTGGAGGGACGGATCGGCGGCGACATCGCGGTCTCCGGGCCGATCGAGAACCCCAGGGTCGATATCGCCCTCTCCACGCCGGGGGTCCGGACGCTGGATCCCGACCTGGCGGACGTGCCGCCGCTGGTCGCCGATGCGGCGCTGAAAATGACCGACCGGCAGGCGACGGCGCGGCTCGACGCCTCCATCGGCGACGGGGCGACCGCCCGGGTCGCGGCGGCGGTGGACGGATCGGCCGGTCCGGCCGGTTCGCCGCCGATCTTCGAGTCGGGCGCCGGGCTCGAGGCCAGCGTGGACGCCGACCTGGATCTCGGCCGGGTCTCCGCCTTCCTGCCGCTCGATCTGGTCGCGCTGGCCGGCAAGGCCCAGGCCCGCATCCGGGCCGGCGGCACGGTCGGCGATCCGGCCCTGTCCGGCGCGGTGACCGTGGACGAGGGCCGGGTGGACGTGCCCTCCGCCGGCCTGTATCTGCGCGCGCTCACCCTGCGGGCCGAAGGGGAGGGGCAGGAACTGGTGATCCGCCGGTTCGACGCCCAGGCGGCGGGCGGCGGCACGGTCTCCGCCTCGGGCAGCCTGTCGGCCGATCCGGAGACCGGTTTTCCGGCCGACATCACCATCACCGCCGACCGGTTCAACGCCTCGGACATGGACATGGCCTCGGTCTCCATCGACATGGACCTGAAGGCCAGCGGCGCCTCGCCGGAATATCTTCTGACGGGCACGGTGACCGTCCTGCCGACCGAGATCCGCATCCCGGAGAACCTGCCGCCCAGCGTCGTCGAGATCGAGGTGATCGAGGTCAAGGACGGGCGGGTGATGGAGGATCCGGAGGAGAAGAAGAAACGGGAGGACGCCGCGGAGGCGCCGAGCGCGCCGCTGCGGCTCGACCTGGAGATCGACATTCCGGGCCAGGTCTTCGTGCGCGGCCGCGGCCTGGACAGCGAGTGGGGCGGCCGTCTGACCGTGACCGGGCTGGCGGACGCGCCGGTGGTCGACGGCGAGATCGCGGTCCGCCGCGGCGTGCTCAGCGCGGTCGGCGAGAATTTCGATTTCGAGCGGGGCCGGGTGATCTTCGATGGCGGCGCGGCGGAGGATCCGGCGCTGGACATGCGCCTGACCGCCGCCCTGACGGAGATCCGCGCCTCGATCGTGGTCGGAGGCCGGGCGAGCGATCCGGATATCAGCCTGGAGAGCGACCCCGCCCTGCCCGAGGAGGACATCCTCTCGCACATCCTGTTCGGCTCCTCCAAGGCGGAGCTGACGCCGGTTCAGGCGCTGAAGCTGGCGCGCTCGGCGGCGATCCTGTCCGGCAGTTTCGGCTCCGGGCCGGGCATCACCGAACAGGTGCGCGACGCGATCGGCGTCGACACGATCGACGTGGACACCAGCACCGCCGATGACGGCTCGGTCGGCGCCTCGCTCTCCGTCGGCAAGTACATCGCGCCGGGCGTCTTCCTGAAACTGCAGCAGGGATTGTCGGGCGCCTCCAGCCGGGCCGTCGTGGAGGTCGAGGTGACCGACAGCATCTCGGTGGAGACCGATGTGGGTGCCGATTCCCAAAGCCGGGTTGGCGTCACCTACGAGCTCGACTATTGAGGGGTCCTCACCCGACCGAGGACCTCCGATGACCGACGCCGCCTTCGATCCGAGCACGCCTGCCAGCTACGCCTTCTGGACGCAGGAACGTCTGCGCGCCGGCGATCTGGACATCGTCGGCCACGTGAACAACAACGCGATCGGCGTGTTCCTGGAGAACGGCCGGGTGCGGATGTTCATGGCGGCGGGGGAGAATCTCTACAGCGCGGCGGCCGAGGGCGGCTCGCCCGAGACCACCTGGGTGGTGCGGCGCCTGGAGATCGACTTCGTGCGCGAGATCCGGTTCCCCGGCATCGCCTGGACCGGCACCCGGGTCACCCGGTTCGGCAACACGTCCTGCCGGGTCGAACAGGGGATCTTCGTTGACGGCACCTGCCGGGTGACGGCGGTGGCGACCGCCGTCTGCTTCGATCCGCGCGCCCGGAAATCAGTGCCGATCTCCGAGGCGCTGCGTGGCCAGCTCGTCGCCGCCTGCGATCTGCCCGGCGACGGACCGTTCCCGGGATAGGAACGGTCGCGTCGGATCAGTGGCGCAGCGGCACGGTCGAGACCGTCGCGCCCGGATGGCTGAACATGTAGCGGTGGACCGCCACCTCGTCGTCCATGATCCGGGTCTCGGTCCCGTCGCTCACGCTGTACATGAAGCCGGGACGCAGCCCCGGCAGGTCGGCCCTGGCCTGTGCGCTGGACGCACCCACATGGGCGCTCTTGAACAGCGCCAACTCGCCCTCATAGGCGATGCCGTTATGCAGAAACAGATGACGCGCCATTTTGCCCTCCATCATTCTTGAAATATCTATATGCGCACGAGGTGCGTCTATTCAAGGGTTAAAACCGCACGTCGTGCGCATTTTATATTGGCTGCCTGCTTACGAAGCTGTTAAATCGCCGCACAACCGAGTACGAGGCTGCGCGTGGCTAAACCGTCCAACGATTCCAATACGATGAAGCCGTCGGACTTCAAGCGGTGGCGCAAGACGCTGAAGCTCTCCCAGAAGGAGGCCGCCGAGGCGCTCGGTCTGAAGCGCCGCGTGGTCCAGTACTACGAGAAGGGCGAGCGCGACGGCGAGAAGGTGCAGATCCCGAAATACATCCGTCTCGCCTGCTCGGCGGTCGCCGCCGGCGTGGCGGATTACGACGGTCCGCCGCGCGAGAAGGATGCGGCCGCCCAGGCGTCCCCGGAGACCGCCCCCGCGGACCCTCAGTCGACCAGCGACTGATAGGCCAGGACCCGCAGCTCCCGGCGCAGCGGCCAGGCCGAGGACGGGGTGAGCTGGGTGAAGAACACCGCCGAGATTTCCTCGGCCCGGTCGATCCAGAATCCGGTGCTCGCCACCCCGCCCCAGGCGTATTCGCCCGGGCTGCCGGGGATCTGGGCGGCGGCGGTGTCGAGCAGGATCGAGCCGCCGAGGCCGAAGCCGATGCCGACCATGGGCATCTCCGAGAAGCTGGACTGGCCCATGGAGGCGATGTCGCCCGGCAGGTGGTTCGACATCATCAGGTCGACGGTCTTGCGGCCCAGGACGCGGGTCGCGCCGAACGTGCCGCCGCGGCGCATCATCTCCATGAAGCGCAGATAGTCGGGCAGGGTGCCGACCAGCCCGCCGCCGCCGGATTCCATGGCCTGTTTGCCGAGGAACTTCGAGGTCGCCGCCTCCTCGCCGCGCTTCATGCCCTGACCCGACTTCTCGTAGCACGGCACGAACCGGCCGAGCTTGTCCTCCGGCGCGCCGAAGCCGGTATCCACCATGCCCAGCGGGCCGAAGATCCGCTCCTGCAGCACCTCGCCGAGCGGCTTGCCGGCGACCACTTCGACCAGCCGGCCGAGCACGTCGATAGCGACCGAATAGGTCCACTGGCTGCCCGGCTCGAACAGCAGGGGCACGGCGGCGGCGCGCTTCGTGACCTCGGCGACGCTCTCCTTGCCCGGGAAGTAGTTGACGTTGTTCTTGCGGTAGGCCGCCCCGATCGGGCCGGGATCGAAGAACCCGTAGGTCAGCCCGGCGGTGTGGGTCATCAGCTGGCGGATGGTGATCGGTCCCTCGGCGGGCCGGGTGACCATGGCGTCGCCCTCGCCGGAGACATAGACCTGCGGCTCGGCGAATTCGGGCAGGAAGCGGGAGATCGGATCCTCGAGCTGGAACCGCGCCTCCTCGTAATAGGTCATGGCCGCTGCCGTGACGATCGGCTTGGTCATGGAGTAGATGCGGGCGAGGTGGTCGACCGCCGGTGCCTGCTTGGCCTCCGGATCGGTATGGCCGCGGGCGTCCAGATAGGCGATCTCGCCGCCGCGCAGGATGGCGGTCATGGCGTAGGGCAGCTTGCCCGCCGCCACATAGCGCTCCATCCAGTCGCCGATCCGCGCCAGCCGGCCGGCATCGAAGCCCAGCGCCCTGGGATTGTCGGTCTGGTTGGCGAAGGCCGTGAGGCTCTGGTGCTCGGCGAGTTCGGTCATGTCGGCTCCCTCCATTCTTTGGGGGCCGAGAGTAGGCAGTGAGCCCTAGGCCGTATAGAGCCAGATCAGCAATCCGCCGCCGAGTAGGATCCGATAGACCACGAAGGGCAGGAAGCTGGCCCGCTTCAGCCAGCCCATCATCAGGACAATGGAGATCAGGGCGGCGATGAAGGCGAGGCCGCCGGCGATCAGCGCGTCGGCGGTGAGCCTGGCGTCGCCGGACTCGTAGAGATCCAGACCGATCAGCGTGCCGGCGGCGAGGATCGTCGGGATGCCCATCAGCATCGAGAACCGGGCCGCCTCCTGGCGCTCGTAGCCGAGCGCGCGGGCCGCCGTCATGGTGATGCCGGAGCGGCTGGTGCCGGGGATCAGCGCCAGCACCTGGGCCAGGCCGATGGCCAGGGCCTCGCCGTAGCGCATGTGCTCGATCCGGCGGATCGTCATGCCGATCCGGTCGGCGATGCCGAGCAGGATGCCGAAGCCCAGGGTGGCCCAGGCGACGATCTCCGGCGAGCGCGGCATGCCCCCCAGGTAGCGCTGCAGGGCGTAGCCGGCGCCGACCACGGGGAGGGTGGCCAGGACGATCTGCAGGGCGAGACGGAAGCCGGGGTCGCGCCGGCCGCGCAGTCCCCGCAACGTGCCCAGGGTCATGCGCCCGATGTCGCGCCACAGGTACAGGCAGACCGCCAGCAGGGTGCCGACATGGACGGCGACGTCGATGACCAGCCCCTGGTCCGCCTCGCCGGTCAAGGTCGGCACCAGTATCAGATGGCCCGACGAGCTGATCGGCAGGAATTCCGTGATCCCCTGCACGATGGCGATGAGGATCAGATGTTCGATGGACACGCGCGCTTCCCCCGCTGCCCGTTTGCGCGGCTCGGACCATATAAGATTCGACGTCGCCGCGCAGGCGAGAAGATAGTCCCGATACGGATCTATATTCCGATTTCTAGCCCTCCACCCGCGACAGTGATCCGGGATTGTTCTCTGTCGCGGGGCGGTATACGATCCAATTTAGGTCCAAAACGGACCTAAATTGGACATTTGGTCTTTTTCGACTCCCCCTGAACGTGTATAGAGGCCGCCCGCCACTCGATAAGGCGGGGTTATAAGGATCCGGGACTGCGTCTCCGCGCCCGGTTTCAGAAAAGGAGACGACGCCATGACCACCGACCGGATGCTGAAGTTCGTCGGAACCGAGAAGCGGATGCCGCCGAAGCGCGCCGCCGAGGACCGACGTACCGATTTCGGCGAGATCTACAACGAGTTCGACCCGGCCCGGGCGCAGGAGCAGGCCGGTCGCTGCTCCCAGTGCGGCGTGCCCTACTGCCAGGTCCACTGCCCGTTGCAGAACAACATCCCCGACTGGCTGATGCTGACGGCGGAGGGGCGCCTGGAGGAGGCCTTCGAGATCTCCTCGGCGACCAACAACTTCCCGGAGATCTGCGGCCGCATCTGTCCGCAGGACCGTCTGTGCGAGGGCAACTGCGTCATCGAGAAGGGCTTCCAGTCGGTGACCATCGGTTCGGTGGAGAAGTACATCACCGAGACCGCCTTCGAGAACGGCTGGGTCAAGCCGGTGAAGCCGGTGCGCGAGCGCGAGGAGTCCATCGGCATCATCGGCGGCGGGCCGGGCGGTCTGGCCGCGGCCGAGCAGCTCCGAAAGCGCGGCTACCAGGTCCATGTCTACGACCGCTACGACCGCATGGGCGGTCTGCTGATCTACGGCATCCCCAACTTCAAGCTGGAGAAGGAGGTCGTGGAGCGGCGCTCGGCCCTGCTGGCCGAGGGTGGGGTGCACTACCACGCCAACTGCGAGATCGGCCGCGACGTCACCCTGGAGGAACTGCGCGAGCGTCACAGCGCCGTGCTGATCGCCACCGGCGTCTACAAGGCGCGCGACATGCAGTGCCCGGGCGTCGGCCTGGACGGCATCTACCCCGCCCTCGACTACCTGACCGCCTCCAACCGAAAGGGCCTGGGCGACGACGTGCCGGCCTTCGATGACGGCACCCTCGACGCCAAGGGCAAGAAGGTGGTGGTCATCGGCGGCGGCGACACCGCCATGGATTGCGTGCGCACCGCCATCCGCCAGGGCGCGGCCGAGGTGACCTGCGTCTATCGCCGCGACAAGGCCAACATGCCGGGCTCCCAGCGCGAGGTCGCCAATGCCGAGGAGGAGGGCGTGACCTTCGAGTGGCTGGCCGCCCCGGAAGCCTTCGTCGGCGGCTCCGCCGTGGACGGCGTGCGCTGCCAGCGCATCCATCTGGGCGTGCCCGACGCCACCGGCCGCCAGACGCCGCAGCCGATCGAGGGCTCCAGCTTCACCATCGAGTGCGACATGGCGATCAAGGCCCTGGGCTTCGACCCGGAGGATCTGCCGGGCCTGTTCGGCGCCGACGACCTCAAGGTCTCGCGCTGGGGCACCATCGGCATCGACTTCAAGACCATGATGACGAGCCTCGACGGGGTGTTCGCCGCCGGCGACATCGTGCGCGGCGCCTCGCTCGTGGTCTGGGCGGTGCGCGACGGCCGCGACGCCGCCGACCGCATCCACGACTACCTAACCGCCAAGGCCGAGACGGCCCTGACGGCCGCCTGATCCCGCTGATCCCGTACGCTGACCCGAGGAGGCCAGACATGTCGGACACGCCCTTCCTGAACGGCGAGACTTTTGTGCGCGAATGGCGGGACAACGCGGCCAGGCTGCAGGACGCCCATGCCTACGACCCGGCGCATGAGCACGAATCCTGCGGCGTCGGCTTCATCGCCGCGATCGACGGCAAGCCCCGGCGCGAGGTGGTCACCTCGGCCATCCAGGCGCTGAAGGCGATCTGGCACCGCGGTGCGGTCGATGCCGACGGCAAGACCGGAGACGGCGCCGGCATCCATATCGAGATCCCGTCCGACTTCTTCCGCGAGGAGGTCGCCAATACCGGCCACAAGCTGCTCGACGAGCGGATCGGCGTCGGCATGGTGTTCCTGCCGCGCACCGACCTGGCCGCCCAGGAGCGCTGCCGGATCATCGTCGAGTCCGAGATCCTGAAGACCGGCTGCTTCATCTACGGCTGGCGTCAGGTGCCGGTCGACATCTCGGTGATCGGCGAGAAGGCGAACGCCACCCGCCCCGAGATCGAGCAGATCATGTTCTCCGCCCCGGCGGAGCACGATCCCGAGCAGATCGAGCGCGACCTCTACATCATCCGCCGGCGGATCGAGAAGGCGGCGCTGGCCGAGCACATCACCGATTTCTACATCTGCTCGATGTCCTGCCGGTCGATCATCTACAAGGGCATGTTCCTGGCCGAGCAGGTCGACCAGTTCTATCCCGACCTGACCGACGAGCGCTTCGTCTCGAACTTCGCCGTCTATCACCAGCGCTACTCGACCAACACCTTCCCGACCTGGAAGCTGGCCCAGCCGTTCCGCGTGCTGGCCCATAACGGCGAGATCAACACGGTCAAGGGCAACGTCAACTGGATGGCGAGCCACGAGACCCGGATGGCGCATCCGACCTTCGGCGAGCTGATCGAGGACATCAAGCCGGTCGTGCAGGCCGGCTCCTCCGACAGCGCGGCGCTGGACGCGACCTTCGAGCTGATGGTCCGCTCCGGCCGCGAACTGCCCATGGTGAAGACCATGTGCATCCCGGAGGCCTGGACCGAGGAAGACGACCTGCCGCAGTCCTGGCGCGACCTCTACGCCTATGCCAACGCGGTGATGGAGCCGTGGGACGGCCCGGCGGCGATTGCCGCCTATGGCGGACGCTGGGTGCTCGGCGGCATGGACCGCAACGGCCTGCGCCCGCTGCGCTATTCGGTGACCGACAACGGCCTGCTGATCGGCGGGTCGGAGGCCGGCATGGTTCGGATCGACGAGGCCAAGCTGATCGAGAAGGGCCGGCTCGACCCGGGCCAGATGATCGCCGTCGATCTGCAGGAAGGGAAGCTCTACCACGATTCCGAGCTGAAGGACCTGCTGGCCTCCAGCCGGCCGTTCGGCGAGTGGATCACCGAGAGCACCAAGATCGACAAGCTGATCCGCGCCGAGCACGAGGAGAAGCCGGCTTTCCAGCGCGACGCCCTGCGCCGCCGCCAGGTGGTCGCCGGCTGGACCCTGGAGGACATGGAGCTGCTGCTGCAGCCGATGGCCGAGGGCGGCAAGGAAGCCGTCGGCTCCATGGGCGACGACACGCCGCTGGCGGTGCTGTCCGACAAGTACCGCGGTCTGCACCACTTCTTCCGGCAGAACTTCAGCCAGGTCACCAACCCGCCGATCGACAGCCTGCGCGAGCGCCGGGTCATGACCCTGCGCACCCGTCTCGGCAACCTGGGCAACATCCTCGACGAGGACAGCGAGCAGTGCGACCACCTGCTGCTGGAGAGCCCGGTGCTGACCAATGCCGAGTTCCACGCCATGCGCGACTACATGGCGGAGACCGCGGCGGAGATCGACTGCACCTTCGACGCCGAGGGCGGCCCGCATGCCCTGGAGACGGCGCTGAACCGGATCCGCCAGGAGGCCGAGGACGCCGTGCGCGGCGGCTGCACCCACGTGATCCTGTCGGACATGGAGACCTCGCCCGAGCGCTGCGGCATGCCGATGATCCTGGCGACCGGCGCGGTGCACAGTCACCTGGTCCGCCAGCAACTCCGCACCTTCACCTCGCTCAACGTGCGCTGCGGCGAGGTGCTGGACGTGCATTACTTCGCCGTGCTGATCGGCGTCGGCGGCACCACCATCAATCCGTATCTGGTGCAGGAGGCGATCGCCGACCGGCTGTCGCGCGGCCTGTTCGGCGACCGGACCCTCGAGGGCTGCCTCGCCAACTATAAGAAGGCGATCCAGGACGGGCTGCTGAAGGTGATGTCCAAGATGGGCATCTCCGTGCTGTCGTCCTATCGCGGCGGCTACAATTTCGAGGCGGTCGGCCTGTCCCGCTCCCTGGTGGAGCAGTACTTCCCGGGCATGTCCTCGCGCATCTCCGGCCTCGGCCTGAACGGCATCCAGGCCAAGGTTCTGGCGATGCACAAGAAGGCGTTCGACGAGAGCGTCGTGCCGTTGCCGGTGGGCGGGCTGTACCGCTACCGGCGCACCGGCGAGCGTCATGCCTTCAACGGCGACATGATGCACGCCCTGCAGCGCGCGGTGGAGACCGACAGCTACCACCTCTACAAGCGCTATGCGCAGTCGGTCTACGACGAGGCGCCGATCAACCTGCGCGACCTGCTCGGCTTCAAGCAGGTCAAGGAGACGGTGCCGCTCGACGAGGTCGAGTCGATCACCGATATCCGCAAGCGGCTGATCGCCCCAGGCATCTCGCTCGGTGCGCTGAGTCCGGAGGCGCACGAGACCCTCTCCATCGCCATGAACCGCATCGGCGCGAAGTCCGACAGCGGCGAGGGCGGCGAGGATCCGGCCCGCTTCCGGCCGCGGCCGAACGGCGACAACCCGAGCTCGGCGATCAAGCAGGTCGCGTCCGGCCGCTTCGGCGTGACGGCGGAATACCTGAACAACTGCCGCGAGATCGAGATCAAGGTGGCCCAGGGCGCGAAGCCCGGCGAGGGCGGCCAGCTTCCCGGCATCAAGGTGAACAGCCTGATCGCCCGTCTGCGGCACTCCACCCCCGGCGTGACCCTGATCTCGCCGCCGCCGCACCACGACATCTACTCGATCGAGGATCTGGCCCAGCTCATCTACGACCTGAAGCAGATCAACCCGGACGCCCGGGTCTGCGTGAAGCTGGTCGCCTCCACCGGCATCGGCACCATCGCCGCCGGTGTGGCCAAGGCCCATGCCGACACGATCCTGATCTCCGGCCATGGCGGCGGAACCGGCGCCAGCCCGCAGACCTCGATCAAGTATGCCGGCATCCCGTGGGAGATGGGGCTGTCGGAGGTGCATCAGGTGCTCACCCTGAACCGCCTGCGGCACAAGGTGACCCTGCGCACCGACGGCGGCATGAAGACCGGCCGCGACGTGGTGATCGCCGCCATGCTCGGCGCCGAGGAGTTCGGCATCGGCACGGCCTCGCTGGTCGCCATGGGCTGCATCATGGTCCGCCAGTGCCACTCCAACACCTGCCCGGTGGGCGTGTGCACCCAGGACGAGGGGCTGCGCGCCAAGTTCGAGGGCACGCCGGAGAAGGTGGTGAACCTGTTCTCCTTCGTCGCCGAGGAGGTGCGCGAGATCCTGGCGAGCTTGGGCATGCGTCACCTGCGCGAGGTGGTCGGCCGCTCCGACCTGCTGGCCCAGGTCAGCCGCGGCGACCCGTCGCTCGACGATCTCGACCTGAACCCGATCCTGGTGCGGGCCGATACCGGCGGCCTGCCGCCCTACAATACCGTCGAGCACCGCAACGAGGTGCCCGAGACCCTCGACGCCATCATGATCAAGGACGTGAAGCCGGCGATCGAGGGTGGGGAAAAGCTTCAGCTCACCTACAACATCGCCAATACTCAGCGCGCCATCGGCACCAAGCTCAGCTCGGTCCTGGTCCGCAAATACGGCATGTCGGGCCTGCAGCCGGGCCACATCACCGTGCGTCTGCGCGGCACCGCCGGTCAGTCGCTCGGCGCCTTCGCGGTGCAGGGACTGAAGCTCGAGGTGTTCGGCGACGCCAACGACTATGTGGGCAAGGGGCTGTCCGGCGGCATCATCTCGGTGCGTCCGATGACGGCGGCCGCCTTCACGCCGAACGAGAACACGATCATCGGCAACACCGTCCTGTACGGGGCGACCGCGGGCAAGCTGTTCGCCGCCGGCCAGGCGGGCGAGCGGTTCTGCGTGCGCAACTCGGGCGCCGATGCGGTGGTCGAGGGCTGCGGGTCGAACGGCTGCGAGTACATGACCGGCGGCACGGTGGTGATCCTCGGCGAGGTCGGCCACAACTTCGGCGCCGGCATGACCGGCGGCATGGCCTTCGTCTATGACGCGGCCGGCAATTTCGAGCAGGTGGTGAACCCGGAGACGGTGGTCTATCAGCGGATCGAGACGGACTACTGGGAGATGCTGCTGCGCCGCATGGTGTCGGAGCATGTCCGCGAGACCCAGTCCCGCTTTGCCGAACGGCTGCTGATCGACTGGCGCCACGAGCGCGACAATTTCTGGCAGGTGGTGCCCAAGGAGATGGTCAGCCGTCTCTCCCAGCCGATCAGCAACAGCACACGGGAACGCCGGGCGTAACCGCGACATCCCTCATTCCCCCAACATCCGTCATCCCGGCGGCTCCCCGGACCTGATCCGGGGGCCGGCCGGGAGCGAGCTGTCCTGGCGTTGGGGTCGTCCTGACATTAGGGCCGTTCTGGCGTCTGTAGCGTGGTCCTGATTTGCATCAGGACGACGATTGGGGGGCCTGAAAAGAAAACGGCCGTCGTCCTGACGCACGTCAGGACCAAGCCTCCACCGCATCCGCCGTCCCGGCCCCTTGCCTCCCCGCCGCCCCGCCCGCTACATCTGCACCCCTGGCAGCAGGAGAGATGAGATGCGGGTCGTTCTGGCCGATGACTACAGCGTGCACGCCCCCAGCGGCTTCATCAGCCGCGGCAACCGGGCGCCCAACCCGGAGGTGCCGGAGCGCGCGGCGATCCTGCGCCGGGCGGTGGAGGCCGGGTCGCACGAGGTGATCGCGCCGAAGGATTTCGGCCTCGCCCCGGTCGAGGCGGTGCATGCCGCCGACTATCTGGAGTTTCTGCAGACCGCCTGGGACAAGTGGTCCGCTCTGCCGAACCACGCGCCGGAGATCCTGCCGAACGTGCATCCCGGCCGGAACATGCACATCCACCCGACCCATATCGTCGGACTGGCGGGCCATTACCAGGCCGACACCGCCTGCCCGATCGGGCCGGGTACCTGGACGGGCGCGCTGTCCTCGGCCCAGGTGGCGCTGACCGCCGCCGACGCGATGTGGCGCGACGGCACGCCGACCTACGCCCTGTGCCGGCCGCCGGGACACCACGCCTATGGCGACCAGGCCGGCGGCTTCTGCTTCCTGAACAACTCCGGCATCGCCGCCCAGTACCTGCGCGACCAGGGGGCGGCGAAGGTGGCGATCCTCGATGTCGACGTGCATCACGGCAACGGGACCCAGGGCATCTTCTACCGCCGGGCCGACGTGCTGACCGTGTCGATCCACGGCGATCCGCACGGCTATTATCCGTTCTTCACGGGCTATGCCGACGAGATCGGCGCCGGGCCGGGGCGCGGGGCGAACCTGAACCTGCCGCTGCCCCAGGGCACCGGGGACGACGCGTATCTGGAGACTCTGGACACCGCGCTCGCGGCGATCGACGCGTTCGGCGCCGACGCCCTGGTGATCGCGCTCGGGCTCGATGCGTCGGAGAAGGACCCGCTGGCCTTCCTCGGCGTGACCACCGACGGATTCCGCCGGATCGGCGCGGCGCTGGGCGGCGGGTCGCGCCCGACGGTGATCGTCCAGGAGGGCGGATACATCTCCGACATCCTCGGCGACAACCTGGCCGCCGTGCTGTCCGGCTTCGACGGTGCTCGGGGATAGCGGCCTTTCCCTTTCCCCATCCACTCCCGCTTCCCGGCCCCGCGCCGGGACCGAGACATCGGCATGCCGGAGCGTTACAGGAAGATCTCCTGCGCTCCAGCGTGCCGCTTCTCCGGACCCCGGCTCAAGGCCGGGGAGACGGGGGGAGTCGCTGTTTCTGCCTTCTGGAAAAGCCGTCGCCCATACGGGCCTCTTCCCGGCCTTGCGCCGGTATCCAGAGGTCGGCGCGCTGGAGCCCCTACGGATCAGTCGCGACGGGTTAGCAACCTTTGAATCGGCCGTCGCAGCCCCCTACGAGATCGGCGCCGGCATGATCTCGCGGAGCAGCTTGCGGCGGATCTGGCCGATGTAGTCCTCGTAGTCGGTCGCCCGGATCACGAAGGCGCCGAAGCCGCCGATCAGGCTGTCCTCGAAATAATCGCCGAGCCCGTTCACCTGGTTCTCGATCGCCACGGCGTTGATCGTGATCGCCCGGTCCAGCACCAGCTGACGGGCGACGGAGAGGGCCGCCCCCTGGTTGTTGTAGCCGTCGCCGGACAGGTCGATCACCCGGCGGCTGCCCTCGAAGCCGTTGGTCTCGAACAGGCCGGCGGCGAACAGGATCGACGACGAGATCGAGGTGGCGCCCGTCACCACCCGGCGCGGGGCGCGGCTGATCTCCTTGGCGAAGGCGCGGGCATCGTCGGCGCTGCGGAGCACGGTCCAGGGAAGCGAGATCTCCTGGCGCTCGGCACTCGACCATTCGATCAGGGTGACGGCGATCGCGCCCATCGGGCCGGCGGCGATGGCCTCGGCCAGCTCCGGGTCCTCGAAGGCGAGGGTGAGGCCCTGGAGCTGCAGGTTGAACTCGGTGTAGTCGACGCTGGCCGAGCTGTCGACGGCGAGCACCAGCTCCAGATCCACCGGCTCCGCCGCCCGGGCCGGCGCGGGACCCGCGGCGAGCGGAACAGCGAGGAGGAGGGCGGCCGCGAGGGTCGCGAGAACGGGCGCGCGCATGGACGTCACCATCCGCCGGAGCCGGCGGACAGGGTGGCCAGTTCGGTCACGTGGGTGCGCCACGTCCGGACCGGGCGGTCGGGCGGGGTTTGCCGGGGCGCGCTGATGTTCATGGTGCGGATCTCGCGGATGAGCTTGCGGCGGATGGCGCGCGGATAGTCCTTGTAGTCGTTCGCCACCTCGACGAAGGCGGCGGTGCCGCCGATCACCCGGTCCTCGAAATAGTAGTTGAGGGTCGGGTGCTCGTTGACGATGGCGAGGCCGTTGATGGTCACCCCCTGGGCCACCACGCCCTGGCGCACGGTCTCCACGGCCGGCCCCTGGTTGTTGCGCCCGTCTCCCGACAGGTCGATCACCAGGCGGTCGGCCTCGAACGGGTGGGAGTGCAGCAGGGAATTGGCGAAGGTGATCGCCCCCGCGATGGATGTGGCGCCGGTGAGGATCTGGCGCTGCAACCCGTCGATCCGATCGGCCAGCGCCCGGGCACCGGCGCCGCCGTCGACCACCGTCCAGGGGATGTCGACGGTCTGTTCCGCGTGGCCGGCCCATTCGACGACGGTGACGGCGATCCGCCGGAACGGCCCGCTCTCGATCGCCTTGATCACCTCGGGGTCGCGGAATGCCTGGGCCAGGCCGCCGCGCTGAAGCGCGAACTCGGACTCGTCGACGCTGGCCGAGCTGTCGACCGCCAGGACCAGGGCGAGATCGACCGGCGTCTGCGCCCGGACTTCGGACGCGGTGAGCAACAGGCCCGCCCCCCACAGCAGCGCGGCGGTGGTCGAGCGGAGGGCGCGTGCGAGTCGCGGCAGGTGAAACGACGCTCTCATGGAAGCAAGAGTTGCATCCGATTGTGGCCAAATCCAGTGCCGCGAGGCCGGCAGGCCCTCTTGACCGCTCACAAACTCGTGGCACACTTCATTGGTATACGAATGAAATTCCGCAGCAGCGGATCGGGGGTGCCGTGAGCCGATATCTGCGTCCGCGCAATCTGGACGAGGCCCTGCGCTCGCTCGCGGAGGGCGGCTGGACGGTGCTTGCCGGCGGGACCGACCACTACCCCGCCCGCGTCACCCACGACGCCGCGGAGGATATTCTGGACGTCACCGCGCTCGACGCCCTGAGCGGGATCGCGCGGACCGCCGATGGTCTGCGGATCGGGGCGGCGACGACCTGGCGAGCGGTGATCGACGCCGATCTGCCGGCCGCCTGCGCCGGGCTCAAGGCGGCCGCGCGGGAGATCGGCGGCGCGCAGGTCCAGAACCGGGGCACGGTGGGCGGCAACCTCTGCAACGCCTCGCCCGCGGCCGACGGCGTGCCGGCGCTGATGTCCCTGGACGCCGAGGTCGAGCTGGTCTCGGCCGCCGGGTCCCGGCGCCTCCCGCTCGACGGTTTCGTGCTCGGCAACCGCAAGACAGCGCTCGCGCCGGGAGAGCTGCTGGCGGCGATCCATCTGCCCGAGGCGGCGCTCGAGGGCGCCGGACGGTTCCTGAAGCTCGGCGCCCGGCGCTATCTGGTGATCTCCATCGTGATGGTGGCGGGCACCATGCGGCTGGCCGCCGACGGAACCATCGCCGGCGCCCGACTGGCGGTCGGCGCCTGCTCGGCCGCCGCCCTGCGGCTCGCAGCCCTGGAGGCCGCGCTTGTCGGGCTGCCGCCGGCGAAGGCGGCCGACCGGCTGGAGGACGCGCATCTGACCGGC
This sequence comes from Candidatus Endolissoclinum sp., assembly GCA_965228445.1. GTDB lineage: Bacteria > Pseudomonadota > Alphaproteobacteria > Thalassobaculales > Thalassobaculaceae > Thalassobaculum. The sequence continues at coordinate 3,664,843 of OZ245813.1, forward strand.
CTCGCGCCCATCGCCGATGTGCGCGGTGACGCGCCCTACCGGATGGATACGGCCCGCACGCTGGTGCGGCGCTGCCTGACCGAGCTGGCGGAGGCGGCATGACCGAGGCACTCACCTTCACCGTCAACGGCGCCGAGCGCTCGGTCCGGGTCGCCCCCCAGCGCCGCCTGTCCCGGGTGCTGCGCGAGGACCTCGGGTTGACCGGCACCAAGGTCGGCTGCGACGCCGGCGACTGCGGCGCCTGCACGGTTCTGCTGGACGAGGAGCAGGTCTGCGCCTGTCTCGTCCCGGCAGGCCAGGTCGAGGGGCGGGCGGTCGTCACCGTGGAAGGGCTGGCGGAGCGGGGCGGGGCCCATTCCGCCCTGCAGCGGGCCTTCGCCCGGCACGGGGCGGCCCAGTGCGGGATCTGCACCCCCGGCATGCTGATGGCGGCCCAGGATCTCCTGCGCCGCGACCCGCAGCCGAGCCGCCCCGCCGTCGAGGATGCGCTGGGCGGGGTGCTGTGCCGCTGCACCGGCTACCTGAAGATCGTCGAGGCGGTGCTGGACGTCGCCTCCAACGCGCCCGACACCGAGATGCCGGCGCCCGGCGGTGCCGTCGGCTCCCGGGTGGCGCGGCTGGATGGCAGCGGCAAGCTGGATGGGCGCGAACTCTATGGCGACGATACCTGTCCGGCCGATGCCCTGTGGCTGCGGGTGGTACGCTCGCCCCATGCCCTGGCGGACTTCTCGCTCGGCGACCTGGACGCCTGGGCGGCCGCGACGCCGGGCGTGGTTACCGTGCTGACCGCCCGCGACGTGCCCGGTCATAACAGCTTCGGCATCTATCCCACCCTGAAGGACCAGCCGGTCTTCGCCGAGCGCTTCGTGCGCTACCGCGGCGAGGCGGTGGCCGCGGTCGTGATGTCCGACCGCGCCGCCTTCGAGGCGCTGGACCTGGCCGGCTTCCCGGTCGAGTGGTCGCCGCGCGACGCGGTGATCGGGATCGAGGCGGCGCTGAAGGACGGGGCGACCCGGCTTCACGAGGCCTCGCCGGGCAACGTGCTGATCCGGGGGCGGGTGGCGTCCGGCGACGTGGAGTCCGCTCTGGCCGGGTCCGACGCCGTGGTGGGCGCCGCCATGCAGACCAGCTTCGTCGAACATTCCTATATCGAGCCCGAGGCGGGCTGGGCCCGGCGGGTCGGCGACCGGGTCGAGCTGCGGGTCACCACCCAGACCCCGTACATGGACCGCGACGAGGTCGCCCATGTGCTCGGCATCCCGCAGGAGGCGGTGCGGGTCACGCCATCCGCCGTCGGCGGCGGCTTCGGCGGTAAGCTCGACCAGTCGATACAGCTCCCGCTCTCGGTGGCGGCCTGGAAGCTTGGCCGGCCGGTGGCGACGCTCTATCACCGCCCGGAGAGCTTCGCTGCGACCACCAAGCGCCACCCGGCCAAGATGACCGCGAGCCTCGGGGTGAAGCGCGACGGCACCATCACCGGCTTCCGCTTCCACGGCGATTTCGACACCGGCGCCTATGCCTCCTGGGGGCCGACCGTGGCCGGCCGCGTGCCGGTGCATGCGCCCGGGCCGTACAAGGTCGGCGCGGTGCTGGCGACCAGTGCGGCGGTCTATACCGACGGGCCGCCGGCGGGCGCCTTCCGTGGCTTCGGCGTGCCCCAGGCGGCGATCATCGGCGAGCGGCTGATGGACGAGGCGGCCGCCAGCATCGGCATGGACCCGCTGGAGTTCCGGCTGCTGAACGCCCTGCGCGCCGGCGATCCGACCGCGACCGGACAGGTCATCGAGGCCTCGGTGGGGCTGGCCGCCTGCATCGAAGCCCTGAAGCCGGCCTGGGCGCGCTACGGCGACCGGGTCGCCGCCCATAACGCCAGGTCCGGCCGCACCCGCCTCGGCGCCGGGATCGGCTGCATGTGGTACGGCTGCGGCAACACCTCCATGTCGAACCCGTCGACCATGCGTCTGGCGCTGAAGCCGGACGGGCGGCTGACCCTGTTCAACGGGGCGGTCGATATCGGCCAGGGCAGCTACACGATCATGGCGCAGATCGCCGCCGACGCGCTGGGCGCGCCGCTGGCCCTGGTCGATCAGGTCTGGGGCGATACCGACCTGACGCCGGATGCCGGCAAGACCTCGGCCTCGCGGCAGACCTTCGTCTCCGGTCGGGCCTCGGAGCTCGCGGGCCGCGACCTGCGGGCGCAGATCCTGCGGCTGGCCAATGCGGGCGAGGATGCGGCGCTCTGCTTCGACGGCGGCCGCATCACCGTGCGCGACGCCGCCGGGGCGCGGGAGCTGGACCTGTCCGCCCTTGCGGTGGATGCGGACGGCCACCTGCTGGTGGGAGAGGGGACCTTCGATCCGCCGACCGCCCCGCTCGACGCCGACGGCCAGGGCATGCCCTACGCCACCTACGCCTTCGCGGCACAGATCGCGCTGGTCGAGGTCGATCCGGAGCTCGGGACCACCAAGGTGCTGCACATGACCGCCGCCCACGATGTCGGCCGGGCGGTCAACCCGACCCTGGTGGAAGGGCAGATCCATGGCGGCATCGCCCAGGGGCTCGGCCTGGCGCTGATGGAGGAATACGTCCCCGGCCGCACCGAGAACCTGCATGACTACCTGATCCCGACGGTCGGCGACATGCCGCAGATCGACTGCATCCTGATCGAGGATCCGGAGCCGCTCGGCCCGTTCGGGGCCAAGGGCATCGGCGAGCCGGCCCTGGTGCCGACGGCCCCCGCCATCCTCGCCGGCATCCGCCAGGCGGTCGGCGTCTGTCCGGACAAGGTGCCGGTCCTGCCGCATCGGCTGCGCGCGGCGATCCGCGCTGCTCGGGCGAAGGAGGCGGCGGAATGAGTGCCGGCATGGAAACCCTGCCGGACGGCATCGTGCGCTGCGACGCCTGCCCGGTGCTGTGCCGGATCCGCGAGGGGAAGTCCGGCGCCTGCGACCGCTATGCCAATGTGGCTGGCGAGCTGGTGCGGCTCGACCCGCTGGTGGTCACCGAGCGGGCGGTGGAGCGCGACGGGACGGTGGTGCCGTTCCTGGAGAACGCGTCCGACTGGGACGGCAGGATCGTCGCCGAGCCGCCGGTCTTCGTCACCGGCATCGGCTCCGGCACCACCTATCCCGACTACAAGCCCGCGCCGTTCATCGTCGGCGCCGAGTGGGAGGGCGTGGACACGGTCACCGTCGTGACCGAGGGAATCTTCAGCTATTGCGGCGTGAAGGTGAAGATCGACACCGACCGCCATCTCGGCCCCGAGCAGGCCCAGGTGCTGGCCGACGGCGAGCCGGTCGGCCATGTCACCACCGCGGAATACGGCAGCCAGATGCTGTCGCTCGGCGGGGTGCGTCACCTCACCGGCGGCAGCAAGAAGGAGGGCACGGTCACCTGTGCCGCCATGCTTGCCCTGTGCAACGGCGAGGCGGTGGACCTGCAGATCGAGGGCGGCAGCAAGGTCACCGTCCAGGCCGGCAAGCCGCCGATCGTCGATGGCGAGCAGGAGGAGCGGATGCGGGTCGGCTGCGGCTCGGCCACCATCGGGATCTTCGCCCGCCAGTGGCTCGGCCATGCCGACGAGGTCATCGTCGTCGACGACCACATCACCGGCGTGCTGAGCGAGCACCAGGCCGGCAAGTTCCTCGACATGAAGCCGGGCGGCATCCGGGTCCGCGGCCGCAAGTCTACCCCCGGCCGCTATTTCCAGGTGGCCGAGCCCGGCTCCGGCTGGGGCGGCACCGACGTGACCGACCCGCTGGACATCATCGATCGGGTCGATCCGAAGACCGCCTGGCCCGGCGAACGGGTGCTGATGGTCTCCACAACCGGCGAGGACAGCGCCTATTTCGAGTTGGATGACGACCTGAATTTCGTCGCCAGACCAATGCCGAAGCCGCTGGAGGTCGTGGTCGACCGGATCGGCGAGAACTGCGAGCCGGCGCTGTGCACGGTGCTGTTCATGGGCGGGGCCGGCGGCAGCCTGCGGGCCGGGGTGACCGAGAATCCGGTGCGGCTGACCCGCTCGGTGCAGTCCACGATCACCCGGGTCACCTGCGGCGGCGCGCCGGTCTATGTGTGGCCGGGCGGCGGCATCACCCTGATGGTCGACGTCACCCGTCTGCCCAAGGGCGCCTTCGGCTATGTGCCGACGCCCGCCCTGGTGGCGCCCATCGAGTTCACCCTGCCGCGCTGGGCCTATGAGGAGCTGGGCGGTTACATGGACGCCATCCGTCCCCTGGCCGAGGTGCTGGACGGCCGTCCCGACCTGCGCCGGGAACGGCAGGCGCCGGACAATCCCTGGCCGTATCTGCCCCAAGGCACCGTCGCCGGCCGCGGCTGACGCAAGCCATGCAGGCCGCCCGCCTCCCCGACGGCCGCGTGCACCTGCAGGACGGCCCGATCGACCTGATCCTGAAGGCGGAAGGCCCCGGCCACGCGGCGGCGGAACGGGCGGCGGTCGGCGCCTTCGACGGGCTGCTGGCGACCCTGGTGACCGAGCTGGCGACCCTGCGCCGGCCGCTCGGCGAGCCCCCGCCACGGGTGGCCGGTCCGGTCGCCCGACGCATGGTCGCCGCGGTCTCCCCCTATGCCGGGCGCTTCGTCACTCCGATGGCGGCGGTGGCCGGATCGGTCGCCGATCACATCCTGGCCGAGATGCTGGCGGCGGCGCCCGACCTGTCGCGCGCCTGGGTGAACGACGGCGGCGACATCTCGTTTCACCTGGCACCAGGGCAGAGCTTCGAGGTCGGACTGGTGCCGGCGCTGCACGCGCCCCGGCTGGCCGGCAGCGCCACCCTGCACCATGCCGATCCGGTGCGCGGGGTGGCTACCAGCGGGCGCGGCGGGCGCTCCTTCTCCTTCGGCATCGCCGATGCGGTCACGGTGCTCGCCCGCGACGCCGCCAGCGCGGACGTGGCGGCGACCCTGATCGGCAACGCGGTCGACCTGCCCGGCCACCCGGCGGTCCGGCGCGGCCCCGCCTCGGCGGAGGACCCGGACAGCGATCTCGGCGACCGGCCGGTGGTGCTCGAGGTCGGTCCGCTGTCCCCCGAAGAGGTCGATCGCGCCCTGCTGGCCGGACTCATCGCATACGAGACGATTACGAAAAGCATACCCATAAACGGCGTGATACTGTTTCTGGCAGGACGGTGGCGCTTGGCCGGAGACACCGTGCCGGCGGGCCGCATCAGCTGGTCCGACGGTACCTAGGACGATCCCGGCCGAAGACGTCGCCGCAGAGAAAAGGACGCGACGACCGGGGGGATTGAATGGACCATGGACGCGAGCCGTCGACCGCCGAGCAGATCCGCACGCTGTTCCGGCTGGAGGAGAGCGGACCCGCCCCCGGGGGAGAGAAACTGGCGCGGGCCGCGATCGACGGCTTCTATCGCATGGCGACCGGTCACGAGCACATCGCGCCGCTGTTCGAGGGCGCCGATCTCGACCGGCTGAAGCAGGCCCAGCTCCGCCACTGGACCGCCCTGTTCGCCGCCAGGACCGACGACGACCTCGACCAGGTGCTCGCCACCTCGGAGCGGATCGGCCGGGTCCATGTGGACCGGCAGATCGACACCTCGACCTATCTGGCCGGCTACGGGAAGCTCACCGAGGACCTGATCGTCGGCGTGGTGAAGGGCGGCGACAAGGGCGAGCGGCAGGAGCGCGAGATCCGCGCGATCCTGCGCCGCTGCTTCGCCGACATGGCCGCCAGCATCGCCTCGTTCGGCGCGACCGCCAACGAGATCGACGCCACCGGCCGGCTGATGGCCATGTCCGACAGCCTCGAGCGCGAGATGTCGACCACCCTGTCGGAAGTCCGCCATCAGGTGCAGACGCTCAGCCAGGTCGCCGGGCAGCTCGAGAACATCGCCGGGGACGTGACCTCGGCGGCGGGCACGGTCGGCGCCAGCGCTGAGAACACCCGCGACGGGGTCAATATCGTCGCCAGTGCCGCCCAGGAGCTGGAGGCGTCCAGCCAGCAGATTTCGGAGCAGACCACCGGCGCCGCCCAAAAGGCCGAGGCGACCCTCTCCGATATCGAGGAGGCCAAGCGGGCGATGGCGGTGCTGACCGAGAGTGCGGCGGCGATCGGCGACGTGACGGAACTGGTCCGCAGCATCGCCAAGCAGACCCGGCTGCTCGCCCTGAACGCGACCATCGAGGCGGCGCGCGCGGGGGATGCGGGCAAGGGCTTCGCGGTGGTGGCCGGCGAGGTGAAGTCGCTGGCGGCCGAGACCGAGAACGCCATCGCGTCGGTGACCGAGCGGACCCAGCAGATCTCCGCGTCGACGGATTCGGTGAACCTGGCGCTGGGCAGCATCGTGACCGGCGTCGAGGAGCTGTCCCAGCGCGCCGGCTCGGTCTCCAGTTCCGCCGACGAACAGCGGGCGGCGATCGCCGAGATCGCCCGCAGCGCCGAGCGCGCCTCCCTGGAGACCGGTCAGGTGGCCGATCAGATCGGGGCGGTCGAGGACACGGCCAAGGTCTCCCTGCGCGCGGCCGACCGGCTGTCGGAGATTTCCGGACGTCTCGGCCGGGACGTGGGCGACCTGCAGCGCCGCATCACCACCATGCTGCGCTCGTCCGGCGCCGGCGACCGGCGCCAGGCCGACCGGGTCGCGGTCGGTCTGCCCGGCACCCTGTCGGTCGGGACGGCCCTGCTCAAGGGGCATACGGTGGACCTGTCGATTTCGGGCGGACTGTTCTTCCCGGGGCTCGACGAGGCCTCGACGGGGCAGGAGGGCACGGTCGAGATCGACGGCATCGGACAGGCGCGCGTTCGGGTGGTGGGCAGCAGCCCGCTGGGCACCCACCTGCAGTTCCTCGCCCCCGGCGAGGCCCTGCTCTCCCGGATCGCGACGGTCATCGAGACCACCAAGACCCACGACGCGCCCCTGGTGACGCTGTGCCGGGATGCGGCCGACAAGCTGTCCGGGATCCTGGCGTCGGCCCTCTCCTCCGGCCGATACAGCACGGAGGACCTGTTCGACGACGACTACGTGCCGATCGAGGGGACCGACCCGGTGCAGTTCTCCACCCGCTTCCTCAGCCTGACCGACGAGGAGTTCCCGGCGGTTCAGGAGTCGGTGGTGGCCCGCAACCCGGCCATCGTGTTCTGCGCCGCCGTCGACCGGAACGCCTATCTGCCGACCCACAACGCCGCCTTCTCCAAGCCGCAGAAGCCGGGGGAGACGGTGTGGAACACGGCGAACAGCCGCAACCGGCGGATCTTCGACGACCGCGCCGGCCTGCTCGCGGCACGCAACACCGACGAGCACAAGATCCAGAGCTACGTGCGCGACATGGGCGGCGGCAACAAGCAGGTTCTCAAGGAGGTCGACTGCCCGATCCGGGTCGCCGACCGGATCTGGGGCAACCTGCGGCTGGCGTTCCGGAACTGACCGGCCGGGTTTGATACAGGTCAAAGCCGGTTGACCGTCCCTCTGGCACGCTATCTGGGTCCGAAGAAGGACACAGCACATCGCCAGGGAGGAGAATATGGTCGAAGGTGTTCCGTCCCATGCCGACTGGTGGCCGCAGGTCATGGACCCGTTGCGGCGGTTCGGCACCCGCGTCGCCGAGTTCTTCAGCCCGCCGTCCGACGCCACGGCGTCGAGCGCGGCCTACATCATCGAGGTCGAGCTGCCCGGCGTGCGGGAGGAGGACGTCCAGGTGGAGGTCCACGGCGATCAGATGACGGTCAGCGGCGAGAAGCGGTCCTCGCGCGACGAGAAAACGGACAGCTACATCTTCTCGGAGCGCACCTACGGCGCGTTCCGGCGGAGCTTCCGGTTCCCGCCCGATGTGGACGAGACCGGCATCGAAGCCCATTGCGAGGACGGCATCCTGCGCATCACCCTGCCGAAGAAGGCGGAGGATCCGCAGGCCAAGCGCCGCATCGAGATCCAGCGCGCCCCCAAGGGCGTGACCGGCGACCCCCGCCCGAACTTCGAATAGGGCGGGCGGCCGCCGGCGACCGGTCTCGGTCGGGGCGTGCGGCGGCTCAGTCCTTCGGGGTGATCACGTGCCCCTGGGCGAGGCGGCCGCCATCGGCGTAGATCACCTGGCCGGTGACGTAGGAACTGTCGTCGCTGGCCAGGAACAGCGCCACCCCGGCCATCTCGTCCGGCTCCGAGGCGCGGCGCATCGGCGTGCGCATCTCGACCCGGCGCATGGCCTCGTTGTCGGTCAGGATACCGGCCCGGAACAGGTCGGTGGCCACGCTGCCCGGCCCGATCGCGTTCACCCGGATGCCGTAATCGGCCAGATCCATTGCCATGGTCTTGGTCAGCTGCGCCACCCCGCCCTTGGAGGCGTTGTAGGCGGCGAGCCCGGTCGGCGCGATCACCGAGTTGACCGAGGCGGTGTTGACGATCCGGCCCTGCACGCCGCGCTCGACCATCCGGCGCGCCGCCTCCTGGCCGGTGAGGAACACGCCCTTCAGGTTGACCGCGATCACCCGGTCGAAGGTCTCGTCGTCCAGCTCCAGGAACGGGTGGTTGTGGATCACGCCGGCATTGGCGACGGCGATGTCGAGCCCGCCATAGGCCTCCAGCGTCCGGTCCATCAGCGCCGCGACCTGGGCCCGGTCCGACACGTCGCAATTGATGAAGCGGGCCTCGCCGCCGGCCTCCTTGATCGCTCCGACCGAGGCGTCGCCGGCCATCGGGTCGGCATCCGACACCACGACCTTGGCGCCCTCCAGGGCGAACCGCTTGGCGATGGCCGCACCGATGCCGCGTGCCGCGCCGGTGACGACGGCAACTTTTCCTTCCAGACGCATTTCCTCTTCCTTTCTGATGCCCCTCTGTGGGTGCTTATGCCCCTTTTCGGGCGTATCCGATGGTCTGCAGCGACGCGCCGATCTCATCCAGGATCGCCGGGTCGTCGATGGTGGCGGGGGTTGCGAAACTCTCGCCGTCGGCGATCTTCTGCATGGTGGCCCGCAGGATCTTGCCCGAGCGGGTTTTCGGCAGGCGCTGGACGACGGTGGCCTGCTTGAAGGCGGCGACCGGGCCGATGCGGTCCCGCACCATGGCGACGACCTCCCGCACGATCTCCGGATGGGCGCGGTTCACCCCGTCCTTCAGCACCAGGAAGCCGAGCGGCACCTGGCCCTTCACCTCGTCGGCGACGCCGATGACGGCGCATTCGGCCACGTCCTGGTGGCTCGCCAGCACCTCCTCCATGCCGCCGGTCGACAGGCGATGGCCGGCGACGTTGATGATGTCGTCGGTGCGCGACATGACGTGCAGGTAGCCGTCCTCGTCAACGATGCCGGCATCGCCGGTCTGGTAGTAGCCGGGGAACTCCGCCATGTAGCTCTCGACGAAGCGCTGGTCGTTGTTCCACAGGGTCGGCAGGGCGGCGGGCGCCATTGGCAGCTTGATCGCCAGCGAGCCGATCTCGCCCGGCGGCATCTCCTCGCCCTCCGGCGAGAGCGCATGGACCTCGTAGCCCGGCACCGCGCGGGTGGGCGAGCCGGGCTTGAACGGCAGCAGTTCGATGCCGAGGCAGTTGGACGCGATCGGCGAGCCGGTCTCGGTCTGCCACCAGTTGTCGATCACCGGCACCTTCAGGTGGTCCTGCGCCCATTTCAGGGTGTCCGGATCGCAGCGCTCGCCGGCCAGGAACTGGGCGCGGTAGTGCGACAGGTCGTACTGCGCCAGCAGCTTGCCCTGGGGGTCCTCCTTCTTGATCGCGCGCAGGGCGGTCGGCGCGGTAAACATCGCCTTGACCTTGTGGTCGGCGATCACCCGCCAGAACGCGCCGGCGTCAGGCGTGCCGATCGGCTTGCCTTCGTAGAGGATCGTGGTGCAGCCGTGGAACAGCGGTGCGTAGACGATGTAGGAATGGCCGACCACCCAGCCGACATCCGAGGCGGCCCAGTACACGTCGCCGGGGCGCATGCCGTAGATGTTCGGCATCGACCATTTCAGGGTGACCAGATGGCCGCCGGTGGCGCGCACCACCCCCTTCGGCTTTCCGGTCGTGCCGGAGGTGTAGAGGATATAGACCGGATCCTCGGCCTTCACCGGCACGCAGTCGGCCGGCGCCGACCTAGCGACCGCGTCCTCCCACAGCAGGTCGCGGCCGGCGACCAGGCTGGCCTCCTCCTGCGGGCGCTGCTTGATGATGCAATGGTCGGGCTTGTGCTCGGCCAGCTCGATCGCCTTGTCGAGCAGCGGCTTGTAGTGCACCACCCGCTGGCCCTCCAGCCCGCAGGACGCGGCGACGATGACCTTCGGCGTCGCGTCGTCGATCCGGGTCGCCAACTCCTTCGAGGCGAAGCCACCGAACACGACGGAGTGGATCGCCCCGATCCGGCTGCAGGCCAGCATGGCGACGACCGCCTCGGGGATCATCGGCATGTACAGGATCACCCGGTCGCCATAGCCGACCCCGAGCCCGGCCAGGGCGCCGGCGAAGGCCGCCGTGCGCGCCTTGAGCTGGTCGTAGGTGATGGTCTCCACGGTGCCTGTGACGGGGCTGTCGTAGAGGATCGCCGGCTGGCTGCCGCGCCCCTCGTCCACGTGGCGGTCGACCGCGTTGTAGCAGGTGTTGGTCTCGCCCCCGACGAACCACCGGTAGAACGGCGGGTTGCTGTCGTCGAGCACCCTCTCCCATCGTTTCGTCCAGACCACGTCCTCGGCGGCGTTCGCCCAGAACGCCTGCGGGTCGGAATGCCAGGACGTGTACACGTCGTCGAATCGGCCCATCGCCGCGACCTCCCTTATCGCCAGAACCGCTTTCGGTCCGTCTTCTTGTTGTTCTGCGAACTCTATGCGGGGGCGGGCGGTCTTGTTAAGCGCCCGCGTCGCCGCGCGGGCGGAAAACCGGCCGCGCCCGTACCGGCCCGCCAGCCGCCCGGGGTCGGGTCGCCTAACAAGCTTCAAGGGGGTGGAGATTTGATCTCTGGTGTAAGAAAATCTGTTTAATTACATCAAGTTAGCTTTGCCTAAGTTTTGACTTCCGGCGTCGCCGCGGGTATAGACAGGCCTCCCTGAGAGGGCGCCATGGCGCCCGACCCACTGACCGGCGGAACCCGGAATGATTTCGACCCTCGCCCTTGCCGTCGGCGTTTCGGCCGACGCGTTCACCGTCTCGATCGGCAACGGCGCGCGGCAGGACCGGTGCCGGGCGGTCGACATGCTGCTGATCGCGACCGTGTTCGCGGCGGCGGAGACGGTGGCGCTGCTGCTCGGCTGGTCGCTGGGGCACGCCGCCAACGCCTATGTGGCGGCGGTCGATCACTGGCTCGCCTTCGGCATCCTCGGCGGCGTGGGCGCCAAGATGATCTGGGAGAGCCTGGGCACGGCCGGCGCCGAAAGGGGGCCGGCGGTGATCTGGCCGACCCTGGCCCTGACCGCGATCGGCACCAGCGTCGACACCTTCGCGGTCGGCGCGGTGCTGGCCCTGATGGAGGATGCGCTGGTTCCGACCGCCCTGGCGATCGCCGGTGTCACCTTCGCCATGGCCTGTCTCGGCATGCTGCTCGGCCGGGCGGCGGGCAGCGCCCTCGGCCGGCCGGCCGGCGCCGTCGGCGGACTGATTCTGATCGCCATCGGCAGCGTCATCCTGGTCCGGCATCTGGGGGTGTGGGCATAGGTTGCGTTCTCGGATAGGGTCTGCGCGACCATCGGAGAGCGACGAAAATGACTGCACCGGCCCCTGCTGATACCACTGCCAACCCGTACGAGACCGATCTCGACCGCAACGCCGCGAATTACGTGCCGCTGTCGCCGTTGAGCTTCCTGGTGCGCACCGCCGCCACCTTCCCGGACCGGCTGGCGGTGGCCCATGGCAAGCGACGCTACACCTGGGCGCAGACGGCCGAACGCTGCCGCCGCCTCGGCTCCGCACTCGCGGCGCGTGGCGTGGGTAAGAACGATACTGTTTCGGCCATGCTGACCAACACGCCGGAAGGGGTGGAGGCGGCCCATGGCGTGCCGATGACCGGCGCGGTGCTCAACATGCTGAACACGCGGCTGGACGCGGCGACCATCGCCTTCATCCTCGACCACGGCGAGGCCAAGGTCCTGCTGACCGACACCGAGTTCGCGCCGGTGATCAAGGAGGCGCTGGCCTTGACCAAGCGCGACCTGTTGGTCATCGACGTGGACGACAGCGAGGGACCGGGTGGGGAAGCGCTGGGCGAGACGGATTACGAGTCCTTCCTGGCCTCCGGCGATCCGTCCTACGAGGGCGTGCGGCCGGACGACGAATGGGACGCCATCGCCCTGAACTACACCTCGGGCACCACCGGCGACCCCAAGGGCGTGGTCTACCACCACCGCGGCGCCTATCTGAACGCGCTGGGCAACATCATGGTCTGGGGCATGAAGATGCACCCGGTCTACCTGTGGACCCTGCCGATGTTCCACTGCAACGGCTGGTGCTTCCCGTGGACGGTGACGGTGCAGGCCGGCACCCATGTCTGTCTGCGCAAAGTGGAGGCGAATGCGATCTACAAGGCCTTCGCCGAGGAGGGGGTGACCCATCTCTGCGGCGCGCCGATCGTCATGTCGATGCTGCTGAATGCCGACGAGAAGACCAAGACCTCCTTCCCGCAATCGGTCCAGATGATGACCGCCGCCTCGCCGCCGCCGGCCCCCGTGCTGGCCGGGATGCAGAAGCTCGGCATCGACGTGACCCATGTCTATGGCCTGACCGAGGTCTACGGCCCGGCGGTGGTCTGTGCCTGGCATGACGAGTGGTCGATCAAGCCGATCGACGAGCAGGCGGCGCTGAAATCGCGCCAGGGCGTGCGGTATCCCTCGCTGGAGGGCCTCTACATCGCCGATGCCGAGACCATGTCGCCCGTCCCCGCGGACGGCGAGACCATGGGCGAGGTCATGATGCGCGGCAACGTGGTGATGAAGGGCTACCTGAAGAACCCGTCCGCCACCGACAAGGCGTTCAAGGACGGCTGGTTCCATACCGGCGACCTCGGCGTCATGCACGAGGACGGCTATATCGAGCTGAAGGACCGCTCCAAGGACATCATCATCTCCGGCGGCGAGAACATCTCCACGATCGAGGTCGAGGGCGTGCTGTACAAGCACCCGGCGGTGATGGACGTGGCAGTGGTCGCCCGGCCTGACGAGAAATGGGGCGAGACGCCCTGCGCCTTCGTCACCCTGCGCCCGGGCACCGAGGCGAGCGAGGCGGAGATCATCGCCTTCGCCCGCGAGAACATGGCCCATTTCAAGGCGCCGAAGACGGTGGTGTTCGGCGACCTGCCGAAGACCTCCACCGGCAAGGTGCAGAAGTTCGTGCTGCGGGAGAAGGCGCGGAACCTGTAGGGGCGTGCCTTTCATCGCCCTTCATCGTCATCCTCAACGCAAAACAACGAGACGTTCTGCTCGAAAAGCAGAGTTGATGACGGGGCGGAGAAGCTGAGGCCGCCCTTCGACACGTCCCCCGGACATTCGTCCGGGCTCCTGCTCAGGGTGAGGTCGTATGGGAGCTAGAGAAAATCACGATCAGATGGAAACATTCGATCGTGCGAATCTGCTCTATTCTCAATAAGTTAAAGGACGACCTCACCCTGAGCAGCCCCGGCTCGAGCCGGGGCGTGTCGAAGGGCGGGCTCTGAACTGCGCCCTACTTCCTCATCACCTCGGCCGCCAGGGCCTTGATCTCCGCCGCAGCGGTGCCGCGCTTCTGGTATTCGCTGACGCCCTTGCCCTCCAGCAGGGAGGCGGCGAGCGCCACGCGGTTGCCGATCTGAGCCTTGGCGACCTTGGCCCCCATCTCCCTGATCTTCGCCGTCATCGCCTCGGTCAGCGAGGCGCGCGGCGGCACCCGGTTCAGCACCAGCAGCGCGTCCGTCTTCTCCGATTTCGCCAGGTCGAGCGTCGCCTGGGTCGCCCAGAAATCCATCGGGCTCGGCTGCAGCGGCACCAGCACCAGGTCGGCGACGCGGACGGCGATCTTCGCCTCGGTCTCCGCATGGGGCGGGCTGTCGACCACCACCACGTCATGGTCGCGGGCCAGCTTCTCCACCTCGTTGGCGGTGCGCCAGCCGGTCACCCGATGCACGGACAGTCCGCCCTTGCCGCGGCCGTTGGACGGGGCGGGCAGGCCCAGCTCCGCGCGCATCTCCCACCAGGAGGACAGGGATGCCTGGGGGTCGATATCGACGACGGCGACGGTCTTGCCGGTTTCGGCGATGGCGACGGCGAGATGGGCGGCGAGCGTGGTCTTTCCCGCACCACCCTTCTGCTGGGCGACGGTGAGGATGCGTGCCATTCCGGCCCTCCCTCCTCTCAAGAGTGTCGGGCCAGTGTAGCGGCTCGACGATTATGCTGCATTGCAAAATAGTGCTGCGACTTGACGTTGCGACCATCCTGGGGCACCTGCGCCGGCATGTCCGCACCGATCCGCCCGATCACCGACCCGAACGCCCGTGCCGAGGCCGCGCGGCTTCTGCGTGCGGGCGGGCTCGTCGCCTTCGCCACCGAGACCGTCTACGGGCTCGGCGCCGATGCGACCGACGAGACGGCGGTGGCCAAGATCTTCGCCGCCAAGGGCCGGCCGCGCTTCAATCCGCTGATCAGCCATGTGCCGGATGTCGAAACCGCCTTCGCTCTTGGTCAGGCAACGCCGGCGGCCCGGATGATCGCCGAGGCGTTCTGGCCAGGGCCGCTGACCCTGGTGCTGAAACGGACGGAAGGCTGTCCGATCGCCTGGCTGACATCGGCCGGACTGGAGACCGTCGCCATCCGCGTGCCGGGCAAGCCGGATGCCCGTGCCCTGCTGGCCGAGATCGGCCGTCCGATCGCCGCCCCCAGCGCCAACCGCTCCGGCCGGGTCAGCCCGACCACGGCGGCCCATGTGGCGGCGGAGGGTTTCGACGGGCTCGACCTGATCCTCGACGGCGGGGCCTGCACGGTCGGGCTGGAGAGCACGGTGCTGGACGTCTCCGGCGAGATGCCGCGGCTACTGCGACCGGGCTCGGTCACCCGCGAGCAACTGGAAGCGCTGGTCGGGCCGATCGAACTGGCCGGCCATGGCGACGCGATCACCGCACCCGGGATGCTGGCCAGCCACTACGCCCCCGCCGCACCGGTGCGGCTGAACGCCACCGATCTGCGGGACGGGGAGGTGGGGTTGGATTTCGCCGGGCAGTTGGGGGCCGAGAGCGATCTCAGCCCGGCCGGCGACCCGGTCGAGGCAGCGGCCCGCCTGTTCGCCCTGCTGCGGGCGCTGGACCGGCCGGGCGTGAGCGCCATCGCCGTTGCGCCGGTTCCGGCGGCGGGTCTGGGTGCCGCGATCAACGACCGCCTGCGCCGCGCGGCGGCTCCGAGGGGCTGACGCCCTCCTGCTTTTCCTACAACACACTCCCCGGAATAAATCCGGGGAGCGTTCCAGGGTCCTGAGGCCAAATTTCCGCCCGATTGGATGGACCAATCGCCGTCGCATCTTGTCGTGTGGGGATGGAGCCTTATGATCGGGTTATCCACATGCCATTTCCCTCACCCTGAGGAGACTGCCCATGGCCGCGCCCGCCGCCGCCACCCGCCCAGATGTCACCAATGCCCTGGAGCGCATCAAGAAAATCGTCGGACCGAAAGGCTGGACCGACGATGCCGACGCGATGGCGCCGCATCTGGCCGACTGGCGCGGGCTCTATGGCGGCTCGGCGCGTATGGTGGTGAAGCCGGCGAATACCGAGGAGGTGGCCGGCGTGGTCGCGGTCTGTACCGAGGCCGGCATCCCTATCGTGCCCCAGGGCGGGAACACGTCCCTGTGCGGCGGCTCGACCCCGGACGAGGGCGGCGAGGAGGTCATCCTGTCGCTGGCGCGCATGAATAAGGTCCGCGCGGTCGATCCGGACAACTACACCATGACCGTGGAGGCCGGCTGCATTCTGGAGAGCCTGCAGCAGGTCGCCTCCGACGCCGACCGCTACTTCCCGCTGTCGCTCGCGGCCGAGGGCAGCGCGATGATCGGCGGCAACCTGTCGACCAATGCCGGCGGCACCAACGTGCTGAAATACGGCAATGCCCGCGAGCTGGTGCTCGGCCTGGAGGTCGTGCTGCCGGACGGGCGGATCTGGAACGGTCTGCGCGGCCTGCGCAAGGACAATACCGGCTACGACCTGAAGCAGCTCTTCCTCGGCGCCGAAGGCACGCTCGGCATCATCACCGCCGCGGTGCTGAAGATCTTCCCGAAGCCGACCGATGTGCGCAGCGCCTTCTGCGCGGTGCCGGACGTGGCGTCGGCCGTCACGCTGCTGGGCCGTGCCCGGGCGGAGAGCGGCGACGCGGTCGAGACCTTCGAGCTGATGCCGCGCCTGGTCATCGACCTGGTGCTCAAGCACATGCCGGACTGCGAGGATCCGCTGGCCGAGCGCTACCAGTTCTACGTCCTGCTCGAGCTGGTCTCCACCGCCTCGGGCGAGAGCGGGCTGTCGGAGAAGCTGGAGGCGATCCTGGAGGGCGCGTTCGAGGCCGGGCTGGTGATCGACGCCGCCATCGCCCAGAACGAGGCCCAGCGCCAGGAGTTCTGGAAGCTGCGCGAGAACGCTTCCGAGAGCCAGAAGATCGAGGGCGCGTCGATCAAGCACGACGTCTCCGTCCCGGTCTCCCGCATCGCCGAGTTCTACGACGCCGCCTGGAAGAAGGTGGAGGAAATCGACCCGACCGTGCGTCTGGTCGGCTTCGGCCATGTCGGCGACGGCAACCTGCACTACAACCTGCAGGTCCCCGAGGGCGGCGACGGCAAGGCCTTCCTGGCCCGCTGGGACGAGTTCAACCGGGCGGTCCACGACACGGTGGTGGAGATGGGCGGCTCGATCAGCGCCGAACACGGCATCGGCCGCCTCAAGCGCGGCGAGCTCGCCCATTACAAGGACGCGGTCTCCATGGACCTGATGCGGGCGATCAAGGCGACCCTGGACCCGACCGGCATCTTCAACCCGGGCAAGGTGCTCTGAGACGGGTGCGGCGCCGCTTTTCGGGGTATGATTTTCCCTAAGCGACAGATTTGTCGCGCTCGGGTTTGGCGCGGGGCGAGACCGCCTATATAAGAGCGCCCGATTTCCCGAGGATCGCGACCGGCGGCAGTAGCCAGGACCGCCGGCGCGGGAGGAAGAGGACGCGAGCCATGAGCCCCTACGCTGCCCCCCTGCGCGACATGCGCTTCGTGCTGAACGACGTGGTCGGACTGGAGCGGATCACCGCCCTGCCCGGGCTCGACGGCACCGATCCCGAGCTGGTCTCCCAGATCCTGGAAGAGGGCGGCAAGCTCGCCGGCGACGTGCTGGCGCCGCTCAACACGGTCGGCGACAAGACGCCGCCGCGCCTGGAGAACGGCGTCGTGCGCACCCCCGACGGCATCGCCGACGCCTACCGCCAGTTCGTCGAGGGCGGCTGGAACGGCGCGCCGTTCGAGGAGGAGTACGGCGGCATGGGCCTGCCCTGGCTGGTCTCCACCGCGCTGCAGGAGATGTGGCAGGGCGCCAACCTGGCCTTCGGCCTGTGCCCGCTGCTGACCCAGGCGGCGATCGACGCCCTGCGCGAGGTCGGCTCCGACGACCAGAAGGCGCTGTACCTGCCGAAGCTGGTCTCCGGCGAGTGGACCGGCACCATGAACCTGACCGAGCCCCAGGCAGGCACCGATCTCGGCGCCATCCGCACCAAGGCGGAGAAGCAGGCCGACGGCAGCTACCGGCTCAAGGGTCAGAAGATCTACATCACCTGGGGCGACCACGACTGCACCGACAACATCATCCATCTGGTGCTGGCCCGCTCGCCCGACGGCATCGCCGGCACCAAGGGCCTGTCGCTCTACATCGTGCCCAAGTTCCTCCCCGACGCCGACGGCAATCCGGGCGTGCGCAACGACGTTCGGCCGGTGGGCCTGGAGCACAAGCTCGGCATTCACGGCAGCCCGACCTGCGTCATGGCCTATGGCGAGGACGAGGGCGCGGTCGGCTGGCTGGTCGGCGAGGAGAACCGCGGCATCGAGTACATGTTCATCATGATGAACAACGCCCGTCTGGCCGTCGGCCTGCAGGGCGTGGCGATCGCCGAGCGGGCTTATCAGCAGGCGGTGGACTATGCCCGCAACCGGGTCCAGGGCCGGGCCCTGGGCGGCTCGAGCGGCGGCGCGACGATCATCAACCACCCGGATGTGCGCCGGATGCTGATGACCATGAAGGCGCAGATCGAGGCGATGCGCGGGCTGGTCTACGACACCGCCGCCGCCATCGACACCGCCGACCGGCACACCGACAAGGATATCGCCGCCGCCGCCCAGCGCCGGGTCGACCTGCTGATCCCGGTGGCCAAGGCCTGGTGCACCGACGTGGCGGTGGAGATCTGCTCCACCAACATCCAGGTCCATGGCGGCATGGGCTTCATCGAGGAGACGGGGGCCGCCCAGCATCACCGCGACGCCCGCATCCTGCCGATCTACGAGGGCGCGAACGGCGTCCAGGCGCTGGATCTGGTCGGCCGCAAGATCGCCCGCGACGGCGGGGCGGCCATGGGCGAGTTGCTGGCCGATATCGACGCGACCATCGCCGATCTGGCGGAGCACGCGGCAGCCGACACGACCCTGCACGCCATGCACAAGCAACTCGTCGCCGGCCGGACCGCACTGGCTTCGGCAACCGACTGGGTGGTGGCGACCATGCCGACCGATCCGGCCGCGGCAGCCTCGCCCTCGGCGGTGTTCCTGAAGCTGTTCGGTCTGGTGGCCGGCGGCTGGCTGATGGCGCGGTCAGGCCTGGCGGCCCGGCGGCTGCTGTCGGAAGGCGGGGACGTGGATACGCGGTATCTGGAGGCCAAGCTTGTGACGGTGCGGCACTACGCCGACCACGTGCTGGCCCAGGCCCCATCGCTGCTCGACACGATCACCGCCGGTGGCGAGACCGTGATGGCGCTCGCGGAGGATCAGTTCTAAGGGGCTCCTCTCCTCTCACCGCACACTCAATCCGGGGAGCGAGGAAGAAAGAGGGGGAAGGAGCAGCCTCGACCCGCTTAGTTCACCACGCCTTCCAGCGGGTTCAGGCGGAAGCCGAAATTGCTCGGGTTGCCGGAGAAGGAGCCGAGGATCGGCGGGTCGCCGCGGCCGCGGTTGCGGTCGTCGATGGCGAACATCTCGCGAATGCCGGCGCGGGTCATGTCGCGGAGCTTCGGGTCGCTCAGCGAGGACAGCTTCGGCCCGCTCACCTTGGTGCCGCCGATCGCCTCGCCGCGGGTGCAGAAGGCCAGGAACAGGTTGGTCCGGTCGGTATAGCGCGCCGCCGGCACGTCGGACGACCGGGCCTCGGACTCGCAGACCTCGGCGGTCGAGAGCGAGTCCTCCGGGTCGAACAGGGCGACGATGCGGAAATTCGGGTGGTTGGCCGCTCCCACATCCGAGGTGAAGGTCGTGGGCATGGCGAAGACCGCGCCGCTGGCCGCATCCGCCATGACCGAGGCGACCGCCTCGTGGCCGCCCAGTTCGCTCGGCGGATTGGCGGCGCGCAGATAGACCGGGCTGTCGCCGCCGGCATAGCGCAGGAACGCTCTGCGCCCTTCAGAATCCGTCGGCTGGATGGTGTTCTGGGCCGTCACGCAGCCGGCGAGCGCCAGGGCGGCGATGCCCAGCAGGCCGATCCGTCGACCGAATATCCGCATGTTCCGGTTCCTCCTCGTCAGATCCCCTATGTGCGCATTGCAAGTAACAACGGCAAGGCCGGGTTCCGTCGCCCCGTCCGGCCGCCCGCGCCACACGCTTCAACCTTTGCGATGGCTCGGCTAAGGTCGCGCCGGGAGGATACCGATGACCGACACACCACAGACCGTCTCCGCCGACGCCGTGCTGACCTTCTGGTTCACCGAATGCTCGGAGGAAGACTGGTTCAAGAAGAGCGACGCCTTCGACGCGACCCTGCGCGACCGGTTCGGGCCGACGCAGGAGGCGGCGGCGCAGGGCCCGCTCGACGGCTGGGCCGAGACGGCGGACGGGAGGCTCGCCCTGATCCTTCTGCTCGACCAGATGTCGCGCAACCTGTACCGCGGGTCGGCAAAGGCCTTCGCCCAGGATCCGGCCGCCCTGGCGCTCGCCCGCCGCGCCATCGCGGAAGGCGACCATGTGGGCGCCAGCCGCGAGCGCCGGCTGTTTCTGTACCTGCCCTTCGAGCACAGTGAGAACCCAGCCGACCAGGCCATGTGCATGGCGCTCTTCGTCGCGCTGGGCGACGAGCGGCTCACCGACTATGCCGAGCGCCATAAGGTCATCGTCGACCGGTTCGGCCGCTTCCCCCACCGCAACGAGACCCTGGGCCGGCAGAGCACGGACGAGGAGATCGCCTTCCTGAAGGAGCCCAATTCCTCGTTCTGATCCGCCACGCCCCATTCGATCCCATGCCCACCATCACGACCCCGACAGAAGGACGCCAACCGTGAGCAGCAAGCCCGATCTCCTCGTCATCTCCCCCTGGTACGACGTTGCCATGGAGGAGCTGGACGCGCATTTCACCGTCCACAAGCTCTGGGAGAGCAAGGACAAGGCGGCACTGCTCGCCTCCCTCGCCGACCGCTGCGAGGCGATCGCCGGTGCCACGGCCTGCGGCGCCGACATCATGGACGCCCTGCCCAAGGCCAAGGTGATCGCCCATCACGGCGTAGGCTATGACGGGGTGGACGTGGCGGCGGCGACGGCGCGCGGCATCAAGGTCTCCAACACGCCGGACGTGCTGAGCGACGAGGTGGCCGACTTCGCCCTGGGCCTGCTGCTGGCGACCTGCCGCAAGATCGCCCATGCCGACCGCTATGTGCGCGCCGGCAAATGGGAAAGCGAGGGCAACATGGCCTTCACCCAGCGGGTGCACGGCCGCAAGGTCGGCATCCTGGGCCTCGGCCGTATCGGCATCGAGATCGCCCGGCGCTGCGAGGGCTTCAAGATGGACATCGCCTATCACACCCGCACGCAGAAGACGGACGTACCGTACAGGTATTACGGCGACCTGCTGTCCATGGCCAAGGACGTGGATTTTCTCATCGCCATCGTGCCGGGCGGGGCCTCCACCAAACACATGATCAACCGCGAGGTCCTGGAGGCGATCGGCCCGACCGGCGTGCTGGTGAACGTCGCCCGCGGCTCCGTGGTGGACGAGGCGGCGCTGATCGAGGCGCTGAAGGACGGCCGGCTGGGCGCCGCCGGCCTCGACGTGTTCGAGCAGGAGCCCAAGGTGCCCCAGGCGCTGAAGGACATGACCGAGAACGTCGTCGTGCAGCCGCATCAGGCCAGCGCCACCCACGACACCCGTCTGGCCATGGGCCGGCTGGTGATGGAGAACGCGCTGGCCGGCCTCGCCGGCAAGCCGCTGATCACGCCGGTGAACTGAACGAGGCCCCTTCGGGCGCGGCTTTTCCGGCACGGCTGCCGCGCCCGGCTGTCGCCTGCACAGGCGAGCGAACGCCAGGGACAAGCCCCCTGACATAGTGTGTGAACGCCGCCCGAAACTCTGCTAAGTCTTGGCAACTGGCGGGAAAATCATGGCGTGATCCAACGGCGATGAAGTTCAAGCACAAGATCATGGGTGCGTTGCTGGCGGCGGGCATCCTGCCCATGATCGTCAGCTCGGTGTTGGATATCTCCCGCATGTACACGATGGCCGAAGGCGCGGCCCGTGCGGAGATCGCCTCGGTCATCGACCTCAAGAAGGAGATGGTCGAGACCTATTTCGGGACGCTTCTGAGCACCGCGCGGACGCTTGCGATCAACCCGGTGGTCAAGGATGCGACGCGGGAGTTCACCGCCGCGGTCGACGCGCTCGACACCTCGGACACCGCCGCCGGCACCGAGGGGCTTCAGGACCGCTATCTGTATCAGCAGGAGAACACCGCGGGGGCGACGCCCGCCGATCTGGAGCGCTGGCTGACCATCGATCCGGTCGCCGAGACGATGCAGCAGCTCTACATCTCGGAAAACCCGCAGAAGATCGGCGAGAAGCACCTGCTGATGGCGGCCGATGACGGCAGCCGGTACTCCAGCCTGCACGAGATCTACCACCCCTATTTCAAGGCCTATCTGAAAGAGTTCGCGTTCTACGACATCTTCCTGTTCGAGCCGGGGCAGGGCCGCATCGTCTACTCCGTCTTCAAGGAGCTGGACTACGGCACGTCCTTCGTCGACGGCCCGTACAGCGGCTCGGCCTTCGGGCGGGCGGTGCAGCAGATCATCCGCGACCGGTCGGACGATCTGGTCTTCGTCGATTTCGAGCCTTACGAGCCCTCCTACAACCAGGATGCCTCGTTCCTGCTGGCACCGCTGAAGGACGGGGACGAGCTGATCGGCATCCTGGCCTTCCAGATGCCGGTCGACCGGATCAATGCGATCGTCAACAAGGAGATCGCCGGCTTCGACACGGCGGAGACCTTTCTCATCGGGTCGACCGGACAGTTGAGGTCGGTCCCCGAGGGGGCGGGCAACCTGGCCATCGGCTCCTCCCTGTCCAGCGACGTCATCACCGCCGCGCTCGCCGATCCCCGCGGACAGCTCGTCGCGACCGACCACAGGAACGTACCGGTCATCGCCGGGTTCGAGCGCGTGAGCCTGCCCGGGCTGAACTGGAAGATCATCCTCTCGGTCTCCCAGGACGAGGCGATGGCGGATGCCAATGCCTCGATCCGCGCCGCGCTGATCAGCCTGGGGGTGTTCAGCCTGGTCATCCTGGCCTGCGGCTATGGGCTGGGAGTGGTGCTCCTGCGCCCGATCCAGAAGCTCGGCCGGGAGTTCCACGACAGCGTCCTCGGGTCGATGAGCGCCCTGCACCGGGCGTCGCGGCAGTCGAAGATCGCCGCCGACTCCATGGTGAAGACCGCGGAATCGACCAGCCGGCAGGGATCCGTCGTCAAGGAGAACTCGGTCGCCGCGTCGGAGAACGTCGCCACCGTCGCGGCCGCGATGGATCAGATGGCCTCGTCGATCCAGGAGATCGTCAAGGGGGTGACCAAGACCTCCAGCCTGACGGACGACGCGTCCGACCGGGCGGACGTCGCCACCACGTCGCTGCAGAACCTGGAGACGGCGACGAAGCGGATCACTGGCGTCGTCAGCCTGATCAAGGAGATCGCCAACAAGACCAATCTGCTCGCCCTGAACGCGTCGATCGAGGCGGCGCGGGCGGGCGATGCCGGCCGCGGCTTCGCCGTCGTCGCCGACGAGGTCCGCAAGCTGGCCTCCCAGACCACCAGTTCGACCGAGGAGATCGGCGCCGAAGTCGACAGCGTGACCCGGGCCGTGCGGGACAACGTCGCCGCGATCCGGTCCATCACCGAGGCCATCGAGCTGGTCCGCGAGCAGGCGACGGCCATGTCGACCGCCGCCGAGGAGCAGGGCGCCGTCACCACCGACATCACCGGCAACATGGCGGACACGGCCCAGCGCGTCTCCGCCGTCGACCAGAATATCGGCGGCGTCGAGTCCGCCTCGGCGGAGGCGGCGGTGGCGGCCAGGGACGTGATGCAGCAGATGCGGAGCGTGGACGAGGCCGAGAAGAAGGTCACCGCGGCGGTCGAGGCCTTCCTGAAGAGGTTCAAGGACATCTAGCCTCGTCCCCCGGAGCTTGGGAGTGTCGCGTGTTCGAGAAATGTGAGTGTGGGAGCGGGAAGAGCTACGCCGCCTGCTGCGGCCGGCTGCATTCGGGCGCGCCGGCGCAGAATGCCGAGGAACTGATGCGCTCACGCTACTGCGCGTTCAGCCGGGGCAACGTGCCCTACCTTCAGAAGAGCTGGGCGTCGGAGACGCGGCCCCTGCTCCTGACCCTGGACCCCGCGCAGGTCTGGACCGGGCTGACGATCGACCATCACGAGGCAACCGGGCCCGATACCGCGCGGGTACGCTTCACCGCGACCTGGCGCAAGGGAACGCGCACCGGCCAGCAGACCGAGACCAGCCGGTTCCGCCGCGAAGGTGCGGGGTGGGTCTATATCGACGGCGTGTCGGACTGATCTGCGGTGCGGCATTCTTGAACGCTCAAGAACAAGAAAGGTAAGAAAATGGGCTTTCGATCGACGGTACCTGGCTTCGGAAAGAAGGTGATCATCGAAGCGCGGGTGAACGAATACATGGCGCGGGACGTCAATCCGAACGTGCCCTTCACCCCCGACGAGATCGCCGAGGCCGCCGTCGCCTGTCGCGCGGCCGGCGCCGCCATCTGCCACTATCACGCACGCAATGCCGACGGATCGCCCAACCACGATCCGGACACCTATTTCGAGACGATCCGCAAGATCCGCGAGGCGACCGATATTCTGATCCACCCGACCCTCGGTCAGGTAACGCTGAAATCGTCCGACGAGGCGCGGCTGCAGCATATCGTGAGGGCTTCCGAGGATCCGGCGCTGAGGCCGGACTTCGCGCCGATCGACATCGGCTCGACGAATGTCGATGTCTACGACCCTGCGGCGCGCCGAATGAAGACGGACGAACTGGCCTATGTGAACACGCCGAAGACCTGCGCGTATTTTGCCGGACGGATGCGCGAGATCGGCGTCAAGCCGGTGCTCGTGTCCTGGACGATTCCGTTCACCCGGATGGCCGAGGCCTTTCTCGACATGGGCCTGGTCGACCAGCCGGCCTATCTGCTCTTCGCGCTCTCGGACTCCGGCTATCTCGGCGGTCATCCCGGAAGCATCCGCGGGCTGATGGCCCATCTGGAGTTCCTGCCCAAGGGGTTCCGGTACGAGTGGTCCGTCAACAACAAGGTCGGCAACCTGTTCGGCCCGGCCGCGCTGGCGCTGGAACTGGGCGGGCACGTGGCCATTGGTCTCGGCGATTATCCCTATCCCGAACTGGGGACGCCGACCAATGCGGAGGTGGTGACGCGCCTTGTCCAGATGGCCGAGGGCTTCGGCCGCGAACCCGCCACGCCCGCCGAAGCGCGCGCCATGCTGGGCATGGCCTGACCGGTCGATTGCCGCTCGTGCCGCCGCCGGGTCGCCGGAGCTCGCACTGGACAATCCGCTTGACCGGGGCCGACGGGAGCGACAGTGTCGTTTCCATGCTCAGGAGCCGGACCATCTCTGACCGACGCCGACGCCGCTTTCACCAAGCGGTGGCTCCTTGGGCTGCGCGCCGATCGACGTCCTTCCGCGTGGTGACCGCCTCCCTGTAGGCCCCACCCGCCGAAGCGACCCCGGCCCGCTCTCCCGAACCTCCGCAGCCCTCGGCTCCGGGGGTTTTCTTTTGCCCGAAATCCGGAAGGACAGCCCCATGAGCATTCGTGTCGGTATTGTTGGAATCAGCGGCTTTGGCGGCGGCGAAGCGCTGCGCCTGATCGCGGGTCATCCCGCGTTCGAACTCGCCTATGCCGCGGGCGACGGCAGCGCCGGAAGCCGTCTGGTGGACCGCTTTCCCGGCGTGCCGGCCGGATTGGCCGATCTGGTGATCGAGAAGTGGGATCCGGCGACCCTGCCGCAGCTCGATGTTCTGTTCGCCTCTCTGCCCACTGGAACGTCGGCGGCGGCGCTGGCGCGGGTGCCCGGGGACGTGAAGATCGTAGATATCGGCGGCGACCACCGCTACGTCGAGGGCTGGACCTACGGCCTTGCCGACATCTGGCCGTCCGAGATTGAAGGGCGGAGCCGGGTGGCCAACCCAGGCTGCTTCCCCGCCGCCGTCCTGACCACTCTGGCGCCGCTGCTGGCGGACAGGCTGATCGCGCCGGGAAACATCGTGATCGACGCCAAGACGGGCATCTCAGGCGCAGGCCGGGGCGGCGCCGACCATCGGTTCGGATATGCCGAGAGCAACGAGAACCTGGTGCCGTACGGCCTGCTCCAGCATGTCCACATGCCCGAGATGGCCGAGACGATCGAGCGGTTGAGCGGCGGCAGCGCTGCCGGGCTCGTCTTCACGCCCCATCTGGTGCCGATGACCCGGGGCGTGCTGGTCACCATCTACTGCCGCGGTCGCGCCACGACGGACGCGTGCCTGGACGCGGCCCGACGCTTCTATGCCGGGCGGGCCTTCGTCCGCGTCACCGACCGGCCGCCCCAGACCAAGTGGGCGACCGGCTCGAACCTCGCATTCGTGAGCTATGCGGCGGATCCGGAGCGCGATCTGGTGATCGCGATGGGCGTGGTCGACAATCTCGGCAAGGGAGCGGCCGGCCAGGCGGTGCAGAACGCGAACCTGATGTGCGGCCTGCCGGAAGCCGCAGGGCTCGACGGTGCCCCTGTCTGGCCGTGAGGAACGAGCGCGATCCGCTCAATACCCGCTGGACGCCGTCGCCGGACCACCGTCCAGGGTCGCCAGCAGGGCGTCCAGCAGTCCGCTGGCGCCGAAGCGGAAGGTCGCCGGCTCGGCCCGGCCGTTGAGGGCGTCCGCCAGCCGCAGATAGGCGGCGGCCTGGTCGGTGGTGCGCACGCCGCCGGCGACCTTTACGCCGACCGGACGGGGGGCGGCTGCGGCCACCTCCAGCAGCACATGGGCGGCCTCCAGGGTGGCGGAGATCGCCACCTTGCCGGTGGACGTCTTCAGGAAATCCGCCCCGGCCTCCACGGCCAGCTCCGACGCCTCGCGGATCGCGCTCTGGGTCAGCAGGCGGCCGGTCTCCAGGATCACCTTCAGGGTGGCCTCGCCGGTCATCAGCCGGGCCATGTCGAGCACCGCCCGCGCTTCCTCGACCCGGCCGGTCAGCAGGGCGGTATAGGGCAGCACCACGTCGATCTCGTCGGCGCCGTCGGCGATCGCCGGCAGGATCTCGTCGCGCACCTCCTCCACGTTGTCGCGGCCGTGCGGGAAGTTCACCACCGTGCAGACCTTCACGCCTGTGCCCTCGAGCCGGTCGCGGCACAGCGGCACGAAGCGCGGCCACACACAGACCGCGGCGACCGGTCCGACCGGGGTGACAGCGCGGCGGCAGAGCGTCTCGATGGCCGCGTCGTCGTCGCCGTCGTTCAGCGAGGTCAGGTCCAGGCAGGCGATCGCCCGGCGGGCGGTGTCGGCGAGGGAATCAGAGGTCATCGGCGGCGATCCCGGCAAAGGCGGTGAGCAGGCGGGCGAGATCCTGGGCCATCGTCGCCCCCGTGGACATGACGTCGGCATGGTCGAGGCTTTCGCCCCCGCCCATGCCGGCGGCGAGGTTGGTGATGGTGGAGATGCCGGCCACTTTCACCCCCATATGCCGCAGCGCGATGCATTCCGGCACGGTGGACATGCCGACAGCGTCGGCGCCGAGGGTCCTGAACGCCCGGATCTCCGCCGGGGTCTCGTAGCTCGGGCCGGGGTACCAGAAGTATACCCCCTCGGCGAGGTCGAGGCCGATCTCCCCGGCGGCGGCGGCGAGGTGGCCGCGCAGGCCCGGATCGTAGGCCGTGGTCATGTCGATGAACCGGGCGCCGAGCGCGTCCAGGTTCGGCCCGGTCAGCGGGTTCACGCCGGACCAGTTGATGTGGTCGGTGATCGCCATCAGCCGGCCGGAGCCCACGCTCTCGCGCAGGGAGCCGGCGGCGTTGGTCAGCACCACCGCCTTGCAGCCGAGCCGGGCGAGCGTGCGCACGGGCCGCACCACATCGGCCATCGGATGCCCCTCATAGGCGTGGGCCCGGCCGCGCAGCATGGCGACCGCGACACCGCCGAGCGAGCCGAGCCGAAGCCGTCCGGCATGGCTGTCCACCGCGGGCCTGGGAAAGCCGGGGATGTCGGCATAGGAGATGTCGACCCGCCCGGTGATCGCCTCGGCACAGGCATCCAGGCCGGAGCCGAGCACGATGCCCAGCCGCGGCCGGAAGCCGGGGGCGGCGGACTGGATCGCCGCGACGGCGGCGTCGATGCGCTCGATTTCGGTCATGTCAGGGCGATCCGGTAGATCACGGCGGGATAGAGAGGCCCCGAGGGCCGCTGCACCGTCTCGCTGCCGAACACCACGCCGCCCAGACTTTCGGGGATGCGGCGGCTGCGGGTGTTCTCCTCGGCGGCGACATAGTGCACTTCGGGCTCCTTCAGGACATCGCGGACAAAGCCGATCAAGCCGATGATCGCCTCGCGGCCGTAGCCTCGCCCATGGGCATCGGCGCGGATCCAGATGCCGAGCCCCGGCCGAGGGTGCTTGCGATAGTGTATGCCGCCCATGCCGAGCAAGCGCGCCGACGCCTTTTCCCGGATTGCCACCGCGACCTCGCTCCCCACCGACGCCTGCGCCAGCCACTTCTCCCCGATCGTTCGGATCTCATCGGGGGACTTGGCCGGATTAAAGGTCATGTATTCGCAGATCTCCGGCGTGACGGCGGCGAAGATGTCGGGTGCGTCCGCCGGTCGATAGGCGCGCAGGCGCAGCCGATCGGTCTCGATGTCCAGGGATGACAGGTTCATGGCCCGTCTCACCGTTCCTTCACATAGGGCACGCCGATCGCCTTGGGGGCGATGGCCTTGCCGATGAAGCCCGCCAGCAGGATCACCGTCAAGGCATAGGGCAGGGCCTGGATCAGCGCCACCGGGGCCTGGCCGATGCCGGGGATCTCCACGCCCTGCAGCCGGGTGGCGACCGCGTCGAGGAAGCCGAACAGCAGACAGGCCATCAGCGCCGGCACCGGGCGCCACTTGCCGAAGATCAGGGCGGCGAGCGCGATGTAGCCCTTGCCTGCGGTCATGTCGCGCACGAAGGCGGCGGACTGGGCGGTGGAGAGATAGGCGCCGGCGATGCCGCACAGCGCCCCGGTGAACAGCAGGGCGCGGTAGCGCAAGAAGGTCACCGAGATGCCGGCGGTGTCCACGGCGCTCGGGCTCTCGCCGACGGCGCGTAGGCGCAGGCCGAACCGGGTGCGGTAGACCACCCACCAGGTGAACGGCACCGAGGCCAGGGCGACATAGACCAGGATGTTGTGACCGCTGATCACCTCGGCATAGAGATGGCCGATCAACGGGACGCCGTGGAGCGTGTCGGCGAACGGCCAGACGATCGAATGGAACCGGCCGTCATGGCTCAGCGGCGGGGTCTGGCCGCCCTGGGAGAACCAGGCGATGCCGAGCACGATGGACAGCCCGGCCACCAGCACGTTGATCGCCACACCGCTGACCACCTGGTCGCCGCGATGGGTGATGCAGGCGAAGCCGTGCAGCATCGCGAGCGCGGTGGAGACCGCCATGGCGGCCAGCAGCCCGAGCCAGCAGTTGCCGGTGACATAGGCGGTGGCGGCGGCGGCGAAGGCGCCGGCCAGCATTTTGCCCTCCAGCCCGATATCCACCACGCCGGAGCGCTCGCTGAACAGCCCGGCCATGGCGCAGAGGATCAGCGGGGCGGCGACCCGGATCGTGGCGTCCAGGGTGAGGATCGACAGCAGCCAGAGATCGGCGAGATCGGTCATCGGGCCGCCTCCCGCCGCGCGGTGCGGTTCCGCCACAGGCGCAGGGCCGTCGGGTGCAGCATATAGGCCAGCGCGCCGGAGAACAGGATCACCAGG
Source organism: Candidatus Endolissoclinum sp. (assembly GCA_965228445.1). Classification (GTDB taxonomy): domain Bacteria; phylum Pseudomonadota; class Alphaproteobacteria; order Thalassobaculales; family Thalassobaculaceae; genus Thalassobaculum. Next base: position 3,694,254 of record OZ245813.1, read on the forward strand.
CCCTGGATCACCACGACCAGGTCACGGGTGATGGTCTGGAACTCGAAGTCGAGCTCGGTGCCGCCCTGGTACAGCGCGCCGAACAGCAGGCTTGCCAGCACGATGCCGACCGGGTGGCTGCGGCCCATCAGGGCGACCGCGATCCCGGTGAAGCCGTAGCCGGCGGTGAAGTTCAGCAGCAGCCGGTGATGAACGCCGAGGATCTCGTTCAGGCCGACGAAGCCGGCGAGCGCGCCGGAGATCACCATGGAGACGACGATCACCCGCTTCGGGTCGATGCCGGCATAGACGGCGGCCTTCTCGTTCTTGCCGACCGTGCGGATCGCGTAGCCCCAGCGGGTGCGCCAGATCAGCAGCCAGACGAACAGACAGGCGAGCCCGGCCCAGACGATGGAGAGGTTCAGCGGCGAGGGCGTCACCTCGACGCCGAAGCCGCCCAGGATGTCGTGCACGAAGGGCAGCCAGGCGCTCTCGACCAGCTCCCGGCTCTGCGGCGACATCTGGCCCGGCTCGATCACCACGTTAACCATCAGGTGCACCATCAGGGCGGCGGCCAGGAAGTTGAACATGATGGTGGTGATCACGATGTGGCTGCCGCGATGGGCCTGCAGCCAGGCCGGGATGAAGGCCCAGGCGGCCCCGAACAGCCCGCCGGCCAGCCCGGCGAGCGGGATCAGCAGCCAGCCCGGCAGGGCGGTGTCCAGGGACAGGGCCACCACCCCGACGCCGAGGCCGCCGATATAGGCCTGTCCCTCGCCGCCGATGTTGAACAGACCGGCATGGTGGGCCACGGCGACCGCGAGGCCGGTGAAGATCAGATTGGTGGTGTAGTACAGCGTGTAGCCGAGCGAGCCCGGATAGCCGAAGGCGCCGGCCACCAGCACGTCGAGCGCCTCCAGCGGATTCTCTCCCACCAGCAGCACGATCAGCCCGGCGACCAGGAAGGCCATCAGGATGTTCAGCGCCGGCAGGACACCGATATCGATCCAGGCGGGCAGCTCCCGGCTCATGCCAGATCCTCAGAGTTCATCCGTGGTCGTCCCGAAGCCCGGCTCGAACATGCGCCGGTACAGCCGTTCGGCATAGGTATCGGTCATCCCGGCGATGTAGTCGCAGACCTGCCGCTTGATCGGGTCGCTGTCCAGCAGGTCGTCGCGCGCCCCTTCCGGGATCATCGTCGGGTCCAGCACCAGCTCGTCGAACAGGCTGTTCACCACCAGATGCCCCTTGCGGCGGAGCTGGCGGACCGAGGCGCTGTTGATCACGGTCTGGTAGACGAAGGTCTTCAGGAACCGCACCAGGTCCTTCACCGGCCCGGCGAAATCCACCGTGTGGCGCAGCAGCGGATGCTCGAATTCTGGCCGCTCGAACACGGTGACGTGGGTGACCAGCACATTGACCAGGGCGGAAATCGCCTGCTTGCGGTCGTAGCTTGAGCGCGAGAACAGCGCCTCGGCCAGGGCGTCGCGGTCGAGGCCGAGGCCCTCGGTCTTCAGCCCCTCGAAATCCGGCAGGTCGGTGGCGCCGGCGACATAGGCCTCGAAGGTGTCGCGGCGGATCAGCCCGCGGGCGATGGCGTCCTCCAGGTCGTGGACGCCATAGGCGATGTCGTCGGCGCATTCCATCAGCGCGCAGTCGATGGTGCGGTAGATCGGCCGCCCGGTGGTGTCGAGCGCCGGCAGGGTGTCGCGGTCGGCGTTGGAGAACGGCGCCAGCGCCCAGTCGACGATGTCCTGCTCGCTGTCCAGATAGCATTTCGGCGGCCGGTCGTCGGCATCCTTGCCCAGGGCGACGAAGGCGGCGGAGCAGGCGGAATAGGAGGCCGGATACTTCAGCACCGCCAGATTCAGCCGCCTTGTCGGGTTCAGGCCGATGCCTGGCCGCCGGTACTTCTCCAGCCGGTTCAGCACCCGCAGGGTCTGGCCGTTGCCCTCGAAGCCGCCGCTGCCGGCCATGCAGGCGTTCAGGGTCTCCTCGCCGCTATGGCCGTAGGGCGGGTGCCCGAGATCGTGGGCATGGCAGGAGGCGGTCATCAGCGAGGCCGAGGGCAGCCAGGTCTTCACAATCTCCGAAACCGAGGCGTCGGCCCGGATCTTCAGCAGCAGCCCCTCGCCGATCTGGCCGCATTCGATGCTGTGGGTCAGCCGGGTGCGGTGGAAATCGCCCTCGCCGGTGGCCATGACCTGGGTCTTGCCCTGGAGGCGGCGGAAGGCGGCGGAGTGGATCACCCGGCCCTTGTCGTGATCGTAGGCGTCGCGCACATCGGCGGAGCGCGGCGGCTCCGGATGGCGGCGCTCGGTGAAGGCAGCCAGATCAGCGGTCATACCGGCTCTCCCTGGGCTCGGATCTCCGACAGGGGCACGTTAGCCATCATCAGGCCGAGGGTGCGCTCGTCCGCGTCGGCGGCCGGCAGCTCGCCGACCAGCGCGCCGCCGCACATCACCAGGATGCGGTCGCTCAGGCCCATGATCTCGTCCAGCTCGACCGACACCAGTAGGATGGCGGCCCCGGCGTCGCGCATGGCGACGAGTTGGCGGTGGATGAACTCGATGGCGCCGATATCGACGCCGCGGGTCGGCTGGCCGACCAGGAGGACCTTCGGGTCGCCGTCCAGCTCCCGGGCCAGGACCAGCTTCTGCTGGTTGCCGCCGGAGAACAGGGAGGATTTCAGCGACGGGTCCGGGGGACGGACGTCGAAGCCCTCCATCTTCGCCCGGCAGCCGTCCTCGATCGCGCCTGGATCGGTCAGCAGGCCGGCGTTGTAGCGGTCGGACATGTGGTGGCCGAGGATCGCGCTCTCCTTGGCGTCGAAGTCCATCACCATGCCCATGGCGTGCCGGTCCTCCGGTACGTGCCCGACCCCGGCCTCCCGGACCCGCGCGCCGTCGCACGGCCGGTCCGGCGCGATCTCCAGATCGCCGAGCCGCACGGAGCCGGCGGTCGGCGCGCGCAGTCCCGCCAGGACCTCCAGCAGCTCGCTCTGGCCGTTGCCCGACACCCCGGCCAGGCCGACGATCTCGCCGGCGCGGACGGCGAAGGAGACGTCGTGCAGCCGCGTCACTCCAGCCTTGTCGACGACGCTCAGCCCGGAGACGGTGAGCAGCGGCGCGCTGGGGCTGGCCGGCCCCTTCTCGACCCGGAACAGCACCTTGCGGCCGACCATCAGCTCGGCCAGTTCCTCGCGCGAGGTCTCCGATGTGGGGCGGTGGGCGACCATCTCGCCGCGGCGCATCACCGACACGGTGTCGGTCACCGCCAGGATCTCGCGCAGCTTGTGGGTGATCAGGATGACGGTAACGCCCTCGCGCTTCAGCTCGCGCAGGATCTCGAAGAGCTGGTCGGTCTCCTGCGGCGTCAGCACGCCGGTCGGCTCGTCCAGGATCAGGATGCGGGCGCCACGATACAATGCCTTCAGGATCTCCACGCGCTGCTGCAGGCCGACCGGCAGCTCGCCGACCACGGCGTCCGGATCGATTTCCAGCCCGTACTCGGTCCCCAGGCGCAGCAGCTCCGCCCGGGCGGCGCCGATGCCGGCGGCGAGCAGAGGCGCGCCCTCCGCGCCCAGCATGACGTTCTCAAGGACGGTGAAGGGCGGCACCAGCATGAAGTGCTGGTGGACCATGCCGATGCCGGCGCGGATCGCGTCCTTGGCGTTGCGGATCGAGACCCGCTTCCCGTCGATCCGAATCTGGCCCGCATCGGCCTCGTAGAAGCCGTAGAGGATGCTCATCAGGGTGGATTTGCCCGCACCGTTCTCGCCGACGATGCCGTGAATCGTGCCCGGGGCGACCGAGAGCGAGACGTCGCGGTTGGCGTGCACCGGCCCGAACCGCTTCTCGATGCCGATCAGCTCGATCGCCGGCGGGGGGGCAGGCGGGGTGGACGGGACGGAGCGGGTGTCGACCGTGTCGTCGGCGATGCTCACTCCGTCCCCTCCGCTTTCGCTATGCTGTGCCGGCTCAGAGCGGGCAGGAATTGTCGGCCATGTAGTCGTGAACGGTGACCTTGCCCGCCACGATATCGGCCTTCGCCTGCTCCACCGCGGCCTTCATCTCCTCGGTGATCAGGTCCTTGTTGTTCTCGTCCAGCGCCCAGTCGACGCCGCCCTCGGCCAGGCCGAGATTCTGCACGCCGGTGGTGAACTGGTCCTTCGACGCGTCGGTGAAGGCCATGTAGGCGGCGACGTCCACGCGCTTCAGCATGGAGGTCAGCATGGTGCCCGGATGCAGGTGGTTCTGGTTGCTGTCGACGCCGATCGCCAGCTTGCCGCTGTCGGCGGCGGCCTGATAGACGCCGATGCCGGTGCCGCCGGCCGCGGCGAAGACCACGTCGGCGCCCCGGTCGAACTGCGACTTGGCGAGCTCGCCGCCCTTGGTCGGGTCGTTCCAGGCCGACGGCGTGGTGCCGGTCATGTTCTGGAACACTTCCACGTCCGCATTGGCGTGCTTCGCGCCCTGGACGTAGCCGCAGGCGAAGCGGCGGATCAGCGGGATATCCATGCCGCCGATGAATCCGACCTTGCCGGTCTCCGAGGCCATGGCCGCCAGCATGCCGACCAGGAACGAGCCCTCCTGCTCCTTGAACACGATGGAACGGACGTTGGGCAGGTCGACGACGCTGTCGATGATGGCGAACTTGGTGTCCGGATTGGCCTTCGCCACCTTCTCCATGGCCGGGGCCTGGGCGAAGCCGACGCCGAGCACCGGGTTGGCGCCGCGCTGGGCCATGCGGGCGATGGCCTGCTCGCGCTGGGTCTCGTTGGTGACCTCGAACTCGCGATACTCGATGCCGGTCTCCGACTTGAACTTCTCGACGCCGTTATAGACGCCTTCGTTGAAGCTCTTGTCGAACTTGCCGCCCATGTCGAAGACGACGGCGGGCGCGATATCGGCCGCCAGAACCGGGCTGGCCATCAAGGACAGCGCGAGTGCCGCGCCCAGAAGACGTGTATGCATCGGAGAGCTCCCCTGTTTGGGTCCGCCAAATCGACGGTTGAAGTGTAATCTATGCGAAATCATAAGGCGTTCCCAGCGTCTCGGTCCGTGTGTCCGGGGACGGGAATCAGAGCATGAGGGCGATATGACGGAACCGCGGCTGAAGGCGGGGATCATCGTGCAGTCGGCAATCCGCCAGGCGGGCATGCGCGGCATCCCGGCGACGGTGGTGCGCCATGGCGACGACGATGCCGGGCAGGTCTTCGTGGTGGTCAACCGCGGCCGCGACATCGGCTGCGTCCTGCTGGCGCCGAGCCGGGACTACGACAGCGGCAAGACCGTCTGGCGCCGGCCGTTGGGCGACGACCCGCTGCCGGAACCCGATGTCGACGCCCATATCGAGAAGGAACGTCGCATCGACCCCGACCTCTGGGTGCTGGAGATCGAAGCCCGCGACGGCTGGCACCCCTTCGACGAAGGGTAGGACCGGGCGGCGGCCCCCTGGACCCCGGCATGGGACCGGGGAATGAGCAGGGCAGAGACAGGTCGCGTCAGCCGGCGGAAGGCTTTCCCCGGCCCCAACAGGATACTGGCCGGGGTCGGCGGCTTGTGCGACAGTGTCCGACTCGTTATCCGCCCCGCCACCCGCCTCAGTCAGGAGCGCCGCAATGGAGGCCGCCCCCCACCCGCTTCAGCAGGCCCGGCTTGCTGCATTGCGGTCCTATGAGATCCTGGACACCGATCCGGAGCGCGATTTCGACGATATCGTCAAGCTGGCGGCGGCGACCTGCGGCACGTCGATCTCTGTGGTCAACTTCATCGACGCCGAGCGCCAGTGGTTCAAGGCGGAGACCGGCCTCGGCGTGCGCGAGACCCCCCTGGCGACCTCGATCTGCGCCCATGTGATCCTGGAGGAGGACTTCGTCGAGATCCACGACACGCTCGACGATCCCCGGATGCGCGACAATCCGCTGTGCTGCGGCGATCCGGGCCTGCGCTTCTATGCCGGCGCGTTGCTGAAGACCGCGGACGGGCTGCCGCTGGGCACCCTCTGCGTGCTCGACTACCAGCCGACCGAGCTGACGGCGCTGCAGCGCGACACGCTGCGCGTCCTGGCCCGCCAGGTGATCGCCCTGCTGGACGCGCGCAAGGCCCTGCGCACCGCCGAGATCCTGCGGCGCGAGGTGGATCACCGGGTGAAGAACTCGTTGCAGGCGCTCTCCGCCTTCGCCCGGCTGCAGCAGCGGGCGTTCGCCTCGGACGAGGCCAAGCTGGCCCTGTCGCTGATCCTGACGCGCATCGACTCCCTGAGCCAACTGCACGAGCAGCTCTATCAGACCGACGTGCATGTGGCAGTCGATCTCGGCGAGTTCATCGACCGGATCTGCGGGCACCTGCGGGGCGTGGCGCCGCCGGGCGTCGCCCTGCGCGTGGACGCGGAACGGGTGCTCGTACCGGCGCAGCAGGCCGCCGCCGTGGGTACCTATCTGAACGAGTTCATCACCAACTCGTTCAAGCACGGCTTCCCGGACGGTCGGGCGGGGGCGGTCTCGATCGAGATGCGGCGGACCCAGGCCGGGGATGTCCAGCTGTGCTGCTCCGACAACGGGGTGGGGCTGCCCGCCGAGCCGGCCCATCCGCCGGCCGGACTGGGCATCAAGATCGCCGAGGTGATCTGCATGGAGCTGGAGACCGAGCTCGACCTGCGCAACGGCCGCGAGGGGGTGGTCGCCACCATCACCTTCGCCCCCCGGAGCGCGTAGGGCGGCGAGCCGCTACCGCCTCAGCCGGTTGGCGAGCTGCAGGGCGACGATGCCGCCGAGCACCAGCACCGCGCCCAGGCCCTGGGTCGCGGTCATCGCCTCGCCGAACAGCAGATAGGCGGCGAGGATGGACGTCACCGGTTGCAGGTTGTTGACGATGGAGCTGGTCTCCGCGCCGATCTTCGGGATCGATGCGAAGTACAGCGGGATCGAGCAGCCCTGGAGCAGGATCACCCCCAGGGCGCCGAGCCATCCCGCCGTGGTCAGCGGTGCGGTCAGGCCGGTGGTGGCCGGCACCACGACGCTCAGCGCGACCGCCGCCACCAGGGCCATGTGGAACATCACCACCAGGGAGTCCCGCCCGCCCATTGTCCGGCCGATCCAGGTGACGTTCACCGCGCAGGCCACCCCGGCCGAGAGGCCGAGCAGCAGGCCGCGCGGATCGAGGTGGTGGAAGCCGTCCCCCAGCATGATCGCCAGACCAGCGAAGGCGGTCAGGAAGGCGGCGAGCCGCAGCGTTCCGGGCCAGCGCCGGTCGAGCAGGGCGGTGAAGACGCTGACCAGCGGCGGATAGACGAAGAACAGCAGGGCGGCCACCCCGACCGGGATGAACTGCACCGCGCCGATATTGCCGAAGAACATATGGGCCAGCAGCAGGCCGAGTCCGAGGCAGTTCAGCCAGGCCCGCCGGTCGACCCGCAGCGAGCGGCCGGACGTCAGACACCAGGCGCCGACCAGGGCGACCACGAACCAGGCTCGCACCAGGGCCACCGACTGGCCGTTGGTCCCGCCCTCGAAGGCGATGCGGGCGACGGCGATGGCGAGCCCGAGACCGACCGTCGCGGCCAGGGCAAGCGCGAAGCCGGTGAGGCGGTCGCGCCGGCGCGCGGCGTCAGCTTCTGTCCCAGAAAGCGCCATGGTCCCGGATCCAGCCGATGAAGTCGGCCATGGTGGCGGCCAGGTCGTCGGGCAGCCGGTGCCCGGCCTCGTCCGCCAGCCGGTTCGGTTTCATCGGCGCACGGTCTTGATCGGACCAGAGATCGATCGTCGCCTCCTCCCCCGGCTCGGCCAGGCGGTAGGAGAAATCGGGGAACGCCTCGGCCAGGGGCGCGCACATGTCCAGCACGCTGACCGGCTTGGCCGAGGTGACGTTGAACAGGTCGCTCTTGAGGTTCGCAGCCGATGCCGCCATCAGCGCCTGCAGCGCGCCGGCGACGTGGCGGGAATAGGTCCAGTCGAGGCTGTCGCGCCGGGCGATGACGGCGGTGCCGCCGGCGCGCGCCAGCAGGGCGGCCTGCATCGGTCCGGACAGGGTGTCGCGGGCGCCGCTGTCGATCTCCCAGGCGCCGTAGATCGTCGACAGGCGGACGGAGCGGGTGTCCAGATCGGTCAGTTCGGCGTAGCGGCGCACGAGGCGTTCGGAGCCATATTTGGTCATGCCGTAGATCTTGAACGGCTCCTCGCGGGTGCCGTACTCGTCCAGCGGGCCGTCCCAGCCGGTCTCGCCGAACGCGCCGGTGCCGTAGGCCGCCCCGGAGGAGATGTTGATCAGCCGTTTCGCCCCGGCCTTCCAGGCGGCTTTCAGGGTATGGGCGAGGCCCACCAGGTTGACCTCGATGACGCTCTCCGGCGCCTCGCGCTCGCGGTCCGGGCCGGAGGTGACGGCGGCACCGTAGAACACCTGGCCGACCTTGTGGTCGCCGATCGCCTGGGCGATGGGCTCGGCCTGACGGATGTCGCCCTGGACCAGGGTGTAGCGGCCGGGCAGGGCGTCGAGCCGGGCCTTGGCGACCGGGTGCAGGGCGTTGCGGTCGAACAGGACGACCTCCTGCCCGTCTTCCAGGTAGCGCTCGGCCACCGCGAGGCCGATGAATCCGCAGCCGCCTGCGATCAGGGTGGTCATGGTCCGTCTCCGCTGATGAAGTCCCCTCCGACGAGCCTACCCTGTCGCCCTGACGAAAGTCAGGAGCAAGCTTCCTGCGCCGGTGCAGCGCAGATCCCGATTAGCATCGGGATGGCGGGGAGGGGGGTAGAGAAGTGGGTAAGACGGGATAGAACCTCACCCTGACCAGCCCCGGCCGGGGCCGGGGCGTGTCGACGGGTCAGGGTGAGGTCTGAGGCCGTTACTGGTCCGCCTGGACCTTCAGCGAGACGATGCTGTCCGGATTGCGCGGCGGCTCGCCGCGGGCGATGGCGTCGACATGCTCCATGCCGTCGGTCACCTGGCCCCAGACGGTGTACTGGCCGTTCAGGAACGAGCAGTCGTTGAAGCAGATGAAGAACTGGCTGTTGGCGCTGTGCGGCGCCTGGGTGCGGGCCATGCCGATGGTGCCGCGGCCGAAATTGGTGTCGGTGAACTCGGCGCGCAGGTCGTCCTTGTCGGAGCCGCCCCGGCCGGTGCCGGTCGGATCGCCGGTCTGCGCCATGAAACCTTCGATCACGCGGTGGAACACCACCCCGTCATAGAAGCCCTCGCGCGTGAGCTCCTTGATCCGTTCCACGTGGTTCGGCGCCAGGTCGGGGCGCAGCTCGATGACCACGGGGCCGTCCTTTAACTCCATGATCAGCGTGTTTTCGGGATCGGCGGCGGCCGCCCCGTTGGTGTCGGTCGTCATGATCGCTCCGATAATGCTTGCGGCGAACGCCAGGCGGCGCATCGACGTCTCCTTCGGCTTCAGGGTGATCGGGTCATCCCCCCACGTGTCCGCACCTTACCGGAGCGTGCCGCTCAGGCAAGGGCTGCGGCCGGCTCGGAGGCTTTTCAACGGGTAACGGGGTGTCGAGGAACGTGCCATGATGGTGAAAAGATCAAAAGAAGACCGAACCAGGGAGGAGGGTGCACGGGCGCATGGCGACCGCGATCCCATCCGACATACCGGACGCCTCGGGCACCAGTTTCGCGCAGCGCGCCGTCATCTTGATATCGCTCACCTTCGTGACGATGCTCTACACGATGACGGTGATGATCGCGAACGTGGCCCTGCCGAAGATGCAGGGCACCTTCGCCGCCACCACCGACCAGATCGCCCTGGTCGTGACCTTCAACATCGTCGCCACCGCGGTGATGACCCCGGCCTCGGGCTGGCTCGCCTCGCGGTTCAGCCGGCGCACGCTGATGTTCTGGTGCGCGGTCGGCTTCACCGCCGCGTCCTTCCTGTGCGGCGTCGCCCAGAGCCTTGAGGAGCTGGTGCTCTACCGCATCCTGCAGGGCGGCTTCGGCGCCCCGCTGGTGCCGCTGGCCCAGGCGACGATCCTCGACACCTTCCCGCGACGCCAGCACGGCACGGCCACGGCGGTGTTCTCCATGGGCGTGGTGTTCGGCCCGATCATCGGTCCGACCGTCGGCGGTTTCCTGGCCGAGGAGCTGGGCTGGCGCTGGGTGTTCTTCCTGCTGGTGCCGTTCGGGCTGATCGCCATTACCGCGATCCTGCTGGTGATCCAGGACCGGCGGCGTTCCGGGACGATGCGGCTCGACTGGTTCGGCTTCCTCACCCTGGCCGTCGCCATCGCCTCGTTCCAGTTCATGCTCGACCGGGGCCAGCGGCTCGACTGGTTCGACTCGCCGGAGATCGTGATCGAGGCGATCGTGGCGGCATTGGCCTTCTATCTGTTCCTGGCCCATGTGGCGACGGCGGAGAGACCGTTCCTCAACCTCGCGATGTTCCGCGACCGCAACTACGCGCTCGGCTGCACCATCATGTTCCTGTTCGGCATGGTGCTGTGGACGCCGATGGTGCTGTTTCCGCCGATGATGGCGAACATCCAGGGCTATCCCGAAGCGGAGATCGGCGTGTTCATGGCGCTGCGGGGGCTCGGCACCCTGGTCGCCTCGGTGGTCATGGCCTTCATCAACCGGCTGTTCGATCCGCGCCTGCTGCTGACGGTCGGCTTCGTGCTGCAGGGGGTGGCGGCCGCCTATATGGGCGCCTTCGACATCAACCTGTCGCCCTTCGCGCTGGCCTGGACCAGTCTGCTGGCCGGGTTCGGGGTCGGCTTCATCTGGGTTCCGATCACCCTGATCACCTTCCGCACGCTGGACCGGGCCTTCATGAACGAGGCGACGGCGATGTATCACCTGATCCGCAATGTCGGCTCGTCGATCTTCATCTCGGTGACCATCGCCCTGGTGATCCGCACCACGGCGGCGGGCTATACCGAACTGGTGCCCTTCGTGTCGATCTTCGCCGAAGCCAACAGTTTGTTCGCCCTGCGCGGCGACTGGCCGACCGACAGCGAGCGGGCCCTGGCCGGGCTGGGGGCGGAGATGCGGCGCCAAGCGACGATGCTCGGCTACATCAACGCCTTCTACCTCTACGCCGCCACCTGCTTCGCCATCATTCCCTTCGTCTTCATGGTCCGCTACCGGCGGGCGGAGGCGTGAGGACGGCAGGGCCGGTCAGCCCCGCAGGGTGCCGCCGGTCTGCTTCTCCACATTGGCGACGATCTTGGCGGAGACCGCCTCGATCTGCTCGTCGGTCAGGGTGGCGTCGCGCGGCTGCAGGGTGACCTCCACCGCGATCGACTTGGTGCCTTCGGCCAGGCCCGGTCCGGTGTACTCGTCGAACACATGGACGCCGCCGATCAGCGCCTTGTCGGCCCCGGCCGCCGCCCGGGCGATCTTGTCCGCCGCCACGTCCGTCGCCACCACGAAGGCGAAGTCGCGGGCCACCGGCTGGAACGGGATGCGCTCCAGCAGCGGGCGCTGCGGGCCCTTGCGCTTGGGCATCGGCACCGCGTCCAGCAGCACCTCGAAGGCCACCGCCGGACCCTTCAGGTCGAAGGCCGCCAGGATGCGCGGGTGCAGTTCGCCGAAGCGGGCCATGACCTTGGGGCCGAGGCGCAGGCAGCCGGAGCGGCCCGGGTGGTACCAGTCGGGCGCGTCGGTCGAGACCTGCAGGTTCGCCACCGGCGCCTCCAGCATCTCCAGCAGGTCGAGCACGTCGGCCTTGGCGTCGAACGCGTCCACCGCCCGGTCGGCCTTGCGCCAGTCGCGCGGACCGGTGCGGCCGACCCGCAGGCCGACGGCGGCCTGGGACTGGTCCTCCGGCCGGTCGCCGGCATATTCCGGGCCGACCTCGAACATCGCGATGTCCGGATAGCCGGCATTGGCGTTGCGCGCGGCGGCGGCCAGCAGGTTCGGCAGGATCGACGGCCGCATCACGTCCAGATCGGCACTGATCGGATTGACCAGCCGCAGGGCGTCGGCCCCGCCGCCGAACAGTTCGGCATGCTTGGCCGGCAGGAAGGAGAAGGTCACCGCCTCCATCATCCCGCGGCCGGCCAGGGCCCGCTTGGCGAGGCGGCGGCGGTTCTGCTCGGCGGTCAGAGCCGGCAGGCCCACGACGCTGATGCGCTCCATGGAGACCGGCGCGATCTTGTCGTAGCCGTGGACGCGGACGACCTCTTCCACCAGGTCGGCCTCGCCCTCCACGTCGCCGCGCCACGGCGGTGGGGTGACGGACATGGTCTCGCCCGATCCTTCCACCTCGAAGCCGAGGGTGGTCAGGATGCGCTTTGCCTCGTCCTCCGGCACCTCGACGCCGCAGAGGGCGGCGATGCGGGAGTGGCGCAGCGGCAGCTTGCGGCGCCAGTCGCGGCCCTCGCCGTTCAGCACCGTCTCGCTGACCTCGCCGCCGCAGATCTCCAGCACCATCCGGGCGGCGACCTCCGCACCCCACCAGGGGCCGGTCTGGTCGAGGCCGCGCTCGAACCGGTAGCGGGCGTCGGACAGCACGCCGAGCTTGCGCCCGGTGGCGGCCACCGAGGTCTCGTCGAAGATCGCGACCTCCAGGAACATGTCCGTGGTGTCGTCGTCCACGCCGGTGCGCTCGCCGCCCATGATCCCGGCCAGGTCGTCGACGCCGTTGGCATCGCCGATCACCAGCATGCCGGCCTCGAAGGTGTATTCCTTGCCGTTCAGGGCGAGATACGTCTCGCCGTCCTTCGCCAGACGGATCGTCGGGTTGCCGTGCAGCTTCTTGGCGTCATAGGCGTGCAGCGGCCGGCCGAGGTCGAGCATCATGTAGTTGGTGATGTCGACCAGGGCGGAGATCGGGCGCAGGCCGACGGCGCGCAGGCGGTCCTGCATCCAGGCCGGGGCCGGGCCGTTCTTCACGCCGCGGAAATAGCGGCCGCTGACCGCCGGGCACAGATGCGCCTGGTCGACCGGCAGATCGACATCGAAGCGCAGCGGGCTTTCGAACGTCCCCTTCACCGGCGCGGTGTCGAGCGGCTTCAGGCTGCCGAGGCCGGAGGCGGCGAGATCGCGGGCGATGCCGCGCACGCCGAGGCAGTCGGCCCGGTCCGGGGTGATGGCGATGTCGATGATCGGATCGTCCAGCCCGGCATAGGCGGCATAGGCCTGGCCGACCGGCGCGTCCTCCGGCAGGTCGATGATGCCGTCGTGATTGTCGCTCAAGCCCAGCTCGCGCTCGGACAGCAGCATGCCGTTGCTGTCCTCGCCGCGGATCTTGCCCGGCTTCAGCAGCAGGTCGGTGCCCGGCACGTAGCTGCCCGGCGGGGCGAAGACGCCCTTCATGCCGGTGCGGGCGTTCGGCGCGCCGCAGACCACCTGCACGATGCCGTCGCCGGCATCGACCTTGCAGACCCGCAAACGGTCGGCGTTCGGGTGCTGCACCGCCTCCACCACATGGGCGATGCGGAAGGCGGCGAAGGCGGCCGCGCGGTCTTCCACTTCCTCAAGCTCGAGGCCGAGCATGGTGAGCCGGTCGGTGATCTCCTGGAGCGACGCGTCGGTGTCCAGATGATCCTTCAGCCAGGACAGGGTGAACTTCATGGCTCAGAGGCCTCCGGCGATGGTCGGCTGGGCCAGCGGCACGAAGCCGTAATGGCGCATCCAGCGCAGGTCGCTGTCATAGAACGGGCGCAGGTCGGGGATGCCGTATTTCAGCATGGCGATCCGCTCGATCCCCATGCCGAAGGCGAAGCCCTGGTATTCGGTCGGGTCGATCCCGGCATAGCGCAGCACGTTCGGGTGCACCATGCCGGAGCCGAGAATCTCCAGCCAGTCGCCGTGGTTGCCGATCTTCAGCTCGCCGCCGGCCCGCGAGCAGCCGATATCGACCTCGGCCGAGGGCTCGGTGAACGGAAAGTACGACGGGCGGAACCGCAGCGGCAGGTCGTCGATGCCGAAGAAGGCCCGGCAGAAATCGGTCAGGCAGCCCTTCAGGTGACCCATATGGCTGATCTTGTCGATCACCAGCCCCTCGACCTGATGGAACATCGGGGAGTGGGTGGCGTCGTGGTCGGAACGGAAGGTGCGGCCCGGCACGATGATGCGGATCGGCGGGGTCTGCTTCTCCATGGTGCGGATCTGCACCGGGCTGGTGTGGGTGCGCAGGACCTTGCGCTCCCCGGCCTCGTCCGGCGTCAAGTAGAAGGTGTCGTGGTCCTGGCGGGCCGGGTGGTCCGGCGGGAAGTTGAGCGCCTCGAAGTTATAATAGTCGCTCTCGATGTCCGGCCCTTCGGCGACGACGAAGCCCATCTCGGCGAAGATCGCGGTCAGCTCGTCGATGGTCTGGGTGATCGGGTGGATGCGGCCCTTCATCTCCGGGCGCGCCGGCAGGGACACGTCGATCCGCTCGGCGGCAAGGCGGGCGTCCAGGGCGGCCGAGGACAGGCTCGCCTTGCGGGCGTCCAGCGCGCTCGCCACCGCGTCCTTCACCCGGTTCAGCGCCTGGCCGGTCTCCTTGCGGGTCTCCGGGTCCATGCCGCCGAGGGTCTTCATCTCGGCGGTGATGCGCCCCTTCTTGCCCAGGGCGGTGATCCGCACCTGTTCCAGCGCGTCGAGATCCCCCGCGCGCTCCACCTCGGCCAGCAGTTCGGCCTCTAATGCGTCGACATTTGCCATGGTTCTGTGCCCGTTTCCCGTCCGGTGGGCGCCGTTTTAGCGGGTCGCTCAGCGTTTTGCGAGCCCTGCGCGCCCTTATGGACAAACGAAAAGGGCCGATCCTGCGACCGGCCCTTCCAATCCGTCTCGATCGCCCTGTCGGGCGGCTGCGGGCTTACGCCTGCAGCGCGGCCTCGGCCTGATCGACGATGTTCTTGAACGCGGCGGGCTCGTGGATCGCCAGGTCGGACAGGACCTTGCGGTCCAGCTCGATGCCGGCGAGCTTGAGGCCGTTCATGAACCGCGAGTAGGTCATGCCATACTGGCGCACACCGGCGTTGATGCGCTGGATCCACAGGGCGCGGAAATCGCGCTTGCGGGCCCGGCGATCCCGGTAGGCATACTGCTGGCCCTTCTCGACCGCCTGGACGGCGACCCGGAAGACGTTCTTGCGACGGCCATAGTAGCCCTTGGCGGCGTCCGTGACCTTCTTGTGGCGGGCGTGCGCAGTGGTGCCCCGCTTAACTCGTGCCATCTATCCGCTCCTCAACCGTAGGGCATGAACCGCTTGACGATCTTCTGATCGGCCTCGGCCAATACGAAGGTCCCGCGGGCCTGACGCTTCATCTTCTGGGAACGGCGGCGCAGCATGTGGCGCTTGTACGCGACGTTGCCCTTGATCTTTCCGGACCCCGTCGTGCGAAAGCGGCCTTTGACGCTGCTTTTCGTCTTCATCTTGGGCATTTTGTCGCTCCTTTACTCTCGACGTTGTCGACTTCGCGCCGGCCGGGCAGCCCTTTTCGCCCAGACGCGACGGCCCATCTCCGGCACAGGTCCGGAGCGGGAAGGCGGGGATATACGGGAAACGGCCGGAGAGGGCAAGCGGAGTCCGCGGATTTTCCGCAGACCTACGCCGTCCGCATGCCCCAGCGCAGATACGGCCGCTTCACCCCGCCGACAGTGGCGGTGACGATCTTCTGCGCGTAATCGCCGCGGCCGGCCTCGTGCACCTGCTCGACCACCTCGGGGGCCGGGTCGCCGACGGCGAAGGCCTCCTCGATCGGCCGGCCGGCCATCAGCGGGTGCTGGGGCAGGCCCAGCGTCTTCAGGATGGTCGGCGAGACGTCGATGGTGCCGCTCGGGGTGGCGATCTCCACACCCTTGCGGAAGCTGTCGCCGCCGAGGAACAGGCAGTGGTTCAGCTCGCGCCGGTTCAGGCCGCCATGCATGCCGCCGCCGAGCGGAATGTCCGGATTGTCGGCCAGGATCACGCCGGGCAGCCCGCCCTCGCTGTCCCGGTCCCAGGAGCGCATGGTGAAGGCGACGTCGGCGGCGCGCGGGCTGTCCCAGTTCACCACCGAGATCGGCAGGGTGCCATCGTCGCCCAGATCGGCGCGGGTCATGATCGGCCCGCACCAGTCCTGGGCCTGCAGGGTCTCCACCAGCCGCCGGATCAGCGCCGGGTCGCGGTCGCGCACGGCGATATGGGCGGAATAGCCGGGCTTGAGCGCGTAGTCGACATCCGGGCCGAGCGCCTTGCCCATCTTCAGGCCTTCCTTGGTCAGCGCCTCGGCGACGCTGAGCTGGCCCTCCACCGTGACATGGCCGTGGTCGGACATGGCGATGATGTTCCAGCCGTCGTCGCGGCCCTCGGCGCGCCACCAGTCGAGGATGCGGCCGAACCCGGCATCGACCGCGCCGATGGCGCTCTGGCCGTCGCCGCTGGCGAGACCGCGGTAGTGGTAGGACAGGTCCGGCTCGTTAAGCCAGAGCACGCAGGCATCCGGCTTATGGTCGGGGATGGTGTGCTCCAGCAGCACCTTCACCGCCCAGTCGGCGACGCCGGTATTGGGGAAGACCTGCTCCGGCACCGGCCCGAACCGCTCGACCACCTTGGCGAAATTGGCGGCCGGGGTGGAGATCGCGTCGCCCCAGATCGACAGCACCGGCTGGTTCAGCTCGGCCGCCCGGCCGGCGAGCAGCCGGGCGTTGCCGACCTTGCCGGTGGTGACGGCGGCGAATTTGCGGCCCGCTCCCCACAGGATCTCGCTCAGGTGATGGGCGGCGATCAGCCGGCCGTAGACCTTGTCGGCGGCCCGCATGCGCGCGTCGTCGGAGGTGTCCATCGCCGAGGAGAAGCCGAGCGCCGGGTCGTAGAACGCGTTGGCCATGATTCCGTGCCCGGCCGGCGGATGCCCGGTCATCGAGGTCGTCACCTGCACCCGGGTCTCGCTCGGGAAGGCCGAGGCGGTGTTGCGCATCCACACCCCGCCGGTGGCGAAGCCGTGGATGTTCGGTGCCTGGTTCGGGGTGACGTGATCGGGACGCAGGCCGTCGAACACGGCGACCAGGACTTTCTGCGCAGGCATGGGGACACTCCGGGGATCGGAAGGATGCGGGGAGTATCCTACTACACCGCGCCGATGACCATCCGATGACAGCCGCCGGCACCAGGCTTACTGGGGCGTCTCGCCCTCCGGTGCCCGCAGGGCGGCCAGCGACTCGCGCACGGTGGTCAGCAGCTCGCGCTCGCGTTCGGTGTCGATGGAAATCGACGCGGTCATGCCGGCGCGCAGGGTCGGGCGGCCCTCGACCGGCTCCAGGTCGATGCGCACCGGGATGCGCTGCACCACCTTCACCCAGTTGCCCGAGGCGTTCTGCGGCGGCAGCACGGCGAACTCCGCCCCGGTGGCCGGCGCGATCGAGGTGATCCGCGCCTTCCAGGTGACGTCGGGATAGGCGTCGATCCCGACCTCCACCACCTGACCCTCGCGCACATGGGTAAGCTGGGTCTCCTTCAGGTTCGCCACCACCCAGGTGTCGTCGGCCTCGATCAGCCCGAAGGCGGGGTCGCCCTCCTCCAGCCATTCGCCCGGCTCCAGATGCACCTGGGTGACGATGCCGTCGGCCGGGGCGCGGACCTCGGTGTAGCCCAGATGCAGCTCGGCGACCTCGCGGGCGGTCTGCGCTTCGATGTATTTCGGATGCAGTTCGACCGATCGCTCCGGATCGCCGCCCAGCCCGGCCAGCACCGTGCGCACCTTCTCCTGCAGGGCGCGCACCCGCTGGCGGGCGGAGGCGACCTGGAACTCCGCCTCGTCGAGCTTCGCCTCGGTGGTGACGCCGCGCTTGTTGAGCTGGCGCTGGCGGTCGGCCTCGCGGGCGAAATAGGCGACGGTCTCCCGCGCTTCCGCGATCTCGGCCTGGACCTGATGGAACTCGGCGCGCATCGCCTCGACCTCGTGGCGCACGGTGACCATCCGCGCCTCGGAGGACTTCAGCTCCAGCCAGTGCGGGTCCGGGTCGAGACGGAACAGCAGGTCGCCGGCCTTCACCCGCTGGTCGTTCCGGACGAACACCTCGATGACCCGGCCGTCGATATCGGTGGAGATGGCGATGATGTGCGCCTTCACATAGGCGTTCTCGGTGGTCACGAAGCGGCCGGTGACCGCGTAGAGATAGGAGGCGCCGAGCAGCGCCAGCACCGGGATGACCACCAGCAGGACCAGCCGCTTGACCCAGCGGCCGCGGCGGCGTTTCGGTCGTTCGCTGTGCGGGGTGATGCGCGCGTCCTCCGCCGGAACCACGCCCTGGCTGCCGCCGGGGCCGGCGCCGTCCTTCTTCTCGATGTCAGTCATCCGCGGCCTCCGCCTGGGCGGCCGGGCCTGCCAGCTCGTCGAAGGCGTAGAGGTTCGTCTTGATCTTCAGCAGCGTGTCGATGAAGGCCTCGTGCTCCTCGCGGCTCAGACCCTTCATGGCGTCGCTGCGGATGTCGGCGGCGATGCCGCGCAGCTCGCGCATCAGGCCCTGCACGGTGTCGGTGAGCACCACCCGCTTGATGCGGCGGTCGACCGGATCGGGGCGGCGTTCGACCCAGCCCTTGTCCTCCAGCCGGTCGAGCAGGCGGCCCAGCGTGGCCTTCTCCAGTTCCATGAAGGCGGCCAGTTCCGACTGGGCCATGCCTTCCTTGGCATAGAGCGCGGTCAGCACCCACCATTGGGAGCGGGTCAGTCCCAGCTCCTTGCCGCGGCGGTCGAAGGCGACCCGCATCAGCCGGGCGACATCGTGGACGAGGAACCCGAAGTTCCGGTGCAAGTCAGTCCGTTCCATGGCGGGCAAATATAGTTGTCATGACAACCGTTGCCAAGCAGATCGTAGATCACGGCGACAGCCCGCTTGGTATTCGCCCGCCCCTGTGCCAGAAGTCGCGGGAGCGCCGCAAAGCACTCGTGCCGAAGCGCGGTTAATTCCCGCGCTTGAAACAGGTATAGTGCGGCACAACGTCAAGGATGAGCGGTCGGATCGCGCAGCGACAGCGTCCGCCGCCACGGGAGGAGCTGAGGATGCCGGATACGTCCTTCTCGCCGCGGCCGGCCCAGCCGGACCTCGATCCGATCTGGTCCTCCCTGCGGGCCGATGCGGAGAAGACCGCGCGCGACGAGCCGGCGCTCGCCAGCTTCCTGCACGCCACGGTCCTGGCCCACGACACGCTCGAGCATGCGCTCGCCTTCCATCTGTCCCAGAAGCTCGGGTCGGAGGCGATCTCGGCGCTGTCCCTGCGTCAGACCATCGACGGGGCGGTGCATGGCGACGAGACCGTGGGCGCGGCCGTGCGGGCCGACCTGTCGGCGGTGTTCGAGCGCGACCCCGCCTGCACCTCCTATCTGGAGCCGTTCCTCTACTTCAAGGGCTTCCAGGCGATCCAGGCCTACCGGGTCGCCCACTGGCTGTGGGGTCACGGCCGCCAGGCGCTGGCCTTCTACCTGCAGTCCCGGATCTCCGAGGTCTATGGCGTCGACATCCACCCGGCCGCCCGGATCGGCCGCGGCATCATGATCGATCACGCCACCTCCGTGGTGGTCGGCGAGACCGCGGTGATCGAGGACGAGGTGTCGATGCTGCACAACGTGACCCTCGGCGGCACCGGCAAGGAGACCGGCGACCGGCATCCGAAGATCCGCCGCGGCGCCCTGCTCGGTGCCTCGGCGACGGTGCTGGGCAATATCGAGGTCGGCGAATGCTCCCGCGTGGGGGCGGGCAGCGTGGTGCTGAGCGACGTGCCGGCCCACTGCACGGTGGCGGGCGTGCCGGCCAAGGTCGTGCGCGGCAGCAACTGCGAGCAGCCGGCCCTGTCGATGGACCACCGCTTCGTCAAATAAAGCCGGTGGTGTCGGCACGGTTGTGCCGCAGTGCAGCACATTCGACATCTTGTCGAAGCCCTGCGGTGCTGCTTTGGTTTCACCGCCATGAACGCTCATTCATCCAACGACTCCGCTCGTCCTGACCCCGCGCCCCTCGACTGGGACGTGGTCATCATCGGTGCCGGTATTTCCGGCATGTATCAGCTGCACAAGCTGCGCGGCCTCGGCCTCAAGGTCATCGTGCTGGAGGCGGGGACCGGTGTCGGCGGCACCTGGTACTGGAACCGCTACCCCGGCGCCCGCTTCGACAGCGAGAGCTACTCCTACGCCTATTCCTTCGACCAGGAGCTGCTGGACGAGTGGGACTGGTCGGAGCATTTCGCCGCCCAGCCGGAGACCCTGCGTTACCTGAACCACGTGGCCGACAAGCTCGACCTGCGCCGCGACATCCGCTTCAACGCACGGGTCGCCTCGGCCCATTTCGACGAGGCGGGCCAGTCCTGGACCGTCACGCTGGAGAACGGCGAGGCTTACCGCTCCCGCTTCATGGTCACCGCCATCGGACCGCTGTCCTCGCCGACCATGCCGCTGATCCCGGGGATCGATGATTTCACCGGCGAGAGCTTCCATACCGGCCTGTGGCCGAAGGAGCCGGTCAGCTTCGAGGGCAAGCGGGTCGCCGTCATAGGCACCGGCGCCACCGGCGTGCAGACCATCCAGGAGGTGGCGAAGACGGCGAAGACCCTCACCATCTTCCAGCGCCGGCCGAACTGGTGCGCGCCGCTGCACAACGCCAAGATCACGGCGGAGGAGCAGCCGGCGCTGAAGGCGCGCTACCCGGAGATCTTCCAGCGCTGCCGCGAGACCTTCTCCTGCTTCCTGCACACCCCCGATCCGCGCAGCGCCCTGGAGGTGCCCGACGCCGAGCGCGAGGCGTTCTGGGAGCAGCGCTACGGCGAGCCGGGCTTCGGCATCTGGCAGGGCAACTTCCGCGACGTGCTGATCGACCGCACGGCCAACAAGATGCTGTCCGATTTCGTGGCGAAGAAGATCCGCGAGCGGGTGAACGACCCGGCGGTGGCCGAGCTGCTGATCCCCAAGGATCACGGCTTCGGCACCCGCCGCGTGCCGCTGGAGACGAAGTACTACGAGGTCTTCAACCAGCCGAACGTGCGCCTGGTCGATGCGCTCTCCACCCCGATCGAACGGATCACGCCGAGCGGACTGGAGACCGGGGAGGAGGCGTTCGAGTTCGACATGATCATCTACGCCACCGGCTTCGACGCGATCACCGGCAGCTTCGACCGCATCGACTTCCGCGGCGAGGGCGGCCAGACCCTGAAGGACCGTTGGAAGGGCGGGCCGAAGACCTTCCTCGGGGTGATGGTCGAAGGCTTCCCCAACATGTTCATGCTGGTCGGCCCGCACACCGCGCTCGGCAACATCCCGCGCAGCATCGAGTACAACGTCGAATGGGTCACCGGTCTGATGGCGCATATGCGCAGCCGGGAGCTGACCTACGCCGCGACCACGGCGCAGGCGGTGACGGACTGGACCGAGACCGTGCGCAAGGCCGGCGAGGGCCTGCTGTCCAACGAGGTCGACAGCTGGATGACCGGCGTGAACCGTAATGCGGGCAAGACCGAACGCATCCTGGCCCGCTACAGCGGCAGCGCGGTCGCCTACCGGGAGCGTTGCGACGCGGTCGCACAGGCCGGTTATCGGGAGCTGCGGCTCGGCTGAGGCCGGAACGCCCCTGTCGCGCGCTCCCGCGCAGCGGAAAGGATCAGTCGCGCGGTTCGCAGCTGCGGGACCGTCCCGTTCTTTCTGCCCGCGGTTGACTGAAATCAATGGATTCGTGCGGCGCGGCCGGTATCTATAGGGGCAGATGAACCGTATCTGACGAGGCTGCCTGTGGCTGCTTTCCGCACCGAGACCGTGCTCGACGTCCATCACTGGACCGACACCCTGTTCAGCTTCCGGACCACCCGCGATCCCTCCTTCCGTTTCGAGAACGGCCAGTTCGCGATGATCGGGCTGGAGGTCGACGGCAAGCCGCTTGTGCGCGCCTATTCCCTGGCCAGCGCCAATTACGAGGAGGACCTGGAGTTCTTCTCGATCAAGGTGCCGGACGGGCCGCTGACCTCGCGCCTCCAGCATCTCGCCGTCGGCGACAAGGTGCTCGTCGGCAACAAGCCGACTGGCACGCTGCTGACCGAGAACCTGCTCCCGGGCAAGGTGCTGTACATGCTGTCGACCGGCACCGGCCTCGCGCCGTTCCTGTCGCTGATCAAGGACCCCACGGTTTACGAGAAGTTCGACCGGGTGGTGCTGGCCCATGGCTGCCGCTACGCCTCGGAGCTCGCCTATGGCGACCTGCTGCGCAAGGACCTGCAGGACCACCCGCTGGTCGGCGAGCAGGTGCAGACGCAGTTCTCCTACTACCCGACGGTCACCCGCGAGGACTACGACCCGCGCGGCCGGATCAGCGACCTGATGCGTCAGGGCAAGTTGTTCAAGGATCTTCGGCTGGAGCCGCTGCATCCGGACAATGACCGGCTGATGCTGTGCGGCAGCCCGGCAATGCTGGACGAGATGACCGACTGGGTCGAGGGCCTGGGTTTCACCATGGGCAACAACTCGGCCCCCGGCAGCTATGTGATCGAGAAGGCGTTCGTCGAACGCTGATCCTGTGACTATCCGGCCCTGATTTCCGGGCCGGCGCGGCGATTTGAAGGGCAGCTTGCGGCCGCGTCACCAACCGCTAAAGCGCCACGGGGTGCGTCTCCGTGGGCCCGACACCTATTGGAGGTGCCCCATGCGCGCGCGCCAGGACTCCCCGTACGACCTCGCTCCGGCCCCGGAGCTGCCCCTCGACCGCCGGGCCGCCCGGCTGCTCTCCCGGTACGGCAGGCTGCAGGGCGCCGATCTGCTGCGGCCGTTGCTGCGCGACGAGTTTCCCGGCCGGGCGGCGATGACCTCGTCCTTCGGGGCGGAGGCCGCGGTGCTGCTGCACATGGTGGCGGAGATCGCGCCGGCGACACCGGTCCTGTTCCTCGATACCGGCAAGCTGTTCGACGAGACGCTCGCCTATCGCGATGCCCTGATCGACCGGCTCGGGCTGAGCGACGTGCGCACGCTCACCCCCGCCGCCTACGAGCTCAATGCCCTCGACCCGGAGGGCGACCTGCACGCGACGGCCACCGACCAGTGCTGCTTCGTACGCAAGGTGGCGCCGCTCGACCGCGGCATCGCCGGGTTCGACGCCTGGATCACCGGCCGCAAGGCCTATCAGAGCGCTGGCCGGTCCGGGCTGAAGCCGATCGAGGCGGCCGAGGGACGGATCAAGATCAACCCGCTGCTCGGCTGGCGGCCGGCGGATATCGACGCCTACATGGCCCGCCACGGCCTGCCGGCCCATCCTCTGCTGGCGGACGGTTTTCTGTCGATCGGCTGCGCACCCTGCACCGACCGGGCCTGCGCCGGCGAGGATCCGCGCGCCGGACGCTGGCGGGGCCGCGGCAAGACCGAATGCGGCATTCACCTGCCGGGGCGGACAGCCGCGACGCTCTCCGGAGGCGAAGGAGAAGGATCATGACCGACGGTTCGCGTACCACGCGCAAACGCTCGCTGGCCAAGACCCTCACCTGGCGGGTCACGGCGACGTTCGACACCTTCCTGATCAGCCTGTTCATCACCGGCAGCTTCGCCTGGGCGAGCTCCATCGCCAGCCTCGAGGTGCTGACGAAGATGGCCCTGTATTACGGCCACGAGCGGGTGTGGGAACGGTTCAGCTGGGGCGCCAACTGACCGTACCGGGACAGCCGGTCAGATCAGCCCGTTCGACTTCAGGAAGGCCTGCAACCGCTCCTGCTGGGCCGTGGTGAGCGGCCATGCCGACGGCGGGCGGGTCGGGCCGCAATCCATGCCGAGCGCCTGCAGCGCCGCCTTCACCCCGGTGACGTTGGTGCCGTTCAGTTCCTCCGCCCGGATGTCCTCGAAGGCGCGCATCTCTCGGATCAGCCTGCCGGCGGTGTCGTAGTCGCCGCCGTCCAGCGCCTTGTGGATCGCAACCGAGCGCTCCGGCCAGACATTGATCAGCCCGGAGGTGAAGCCGCGGGCGCCGACCGCGTAGAACGGCGGGGCCCAGACCTCGGCCAGACCGCCGACCCAGGTGATGGAGGGATCGCAGGCGGCCATCGCCTCGGCCAGCTTCATCGGGTTCGGCGTCGCCCATTTGACGCCCTTCACCCCGGGCAGGCCGCAGAGCTCGGCGATCGCCTTGGTGCCGATCGCGTCGTTGCGCAGGTACAGCATGATCGGCAGGCCGTCGGCGGCGTCGGAGACCGCGCGGACATAGTCGACCACCCCGCGCGGCGCGACGAAGGGATCCGGCGGCTGATGGATCATCAGGGCGGAGGCCCCGGCTTCGGCGGAGACCTTCGCCAGTCGGCAGGCGTCGCGGATGCCGCGCCCGACGCCGGCCAGCAGCGGGGCGCGGTCGCCGACCAGCCCGGCCACCTCGCGCACCATGGTGCAGGCCTCGTCGGTCGTCAGCGCGTAGAATTCTCCCGTATTGCCGTTCACGACGGGCATGTGCACGCCGGCGTCCAGCACCCGGTCCACGATCGGCGCGAGTTTCGCCGGGGCGACCTCGCCGTCGCCGTCATAGGGGGTGACCAGAATGCCGGAAATGCCCGACAGGGCGCGGTCGAGATCGTGTTTCATGGTCGTCCTCCCGGTTGGTCCGCGCTGCCGGTTGGCCTGCGGGCGCGGTTGCCGACATCACTACATCCCCCGCCGTCCCGCGTCATCCCTCCAGCGCCGGATCAGTGACCGGGCGGCCGCTTCGGTCGGCGCAGGAACAGCACGGCCGGGATCAGCGCGAAGAACACGATCGCCAGCGTGGTGAAGTCCTGCAGGAAGGACTGCAGCTCGGCCTGCCGGCTGACGGTGCGGGCGATCACGGCCAGCGCCATCTGGTGGGCGTCGGAGGCCGGGGCGCCGTTGGCGATCAGCCCCCGCTCGATCTCGGCGACCCGGGCAAGGTAGTCGGGATCGAGGGCCGAGACATGGCCGATCAGGTCGACCCGGTTGGTCTGCGAGCCGCGGGCCAGCCAGGTGGAGAGCAGGGCGATGCCGACGCTGCCGCCCAGGTTGCGTGACAGGTTGATCAGGGCGGCGGCCTGGTTGTTCTTGCCCGGCGGCAGGCCGATATAGGCCATCGACGAGATCGGGATGAACAGGAAGCCGAGCCCGGCCGCCTGGATCATGCGGGCATGGGCGATGGTCCAGAAGTCGACATCCAGGGTGAAGCCGCTCATCAGGATCAGTCCCGAGGCCGAGCAGATCAGGCCGAAGACGATCAGGTACCGCGCATCCACCACGCCGACCAGCCGGCCGACGATCGGCATCGCCGCCATGATCATGAAGCCGCCGGGCGACAGCACCATCCCGGCCTGCATCGCCGTGTAGCCGTAGAGCGACTGCACGAAGAGCGGCAGCAGGGCGGTCGAGCCGAGCAGCACGAAGCCGAGCATGAACATCATGGCGTTGGCGAGCGCGAAGTTGCGGTCGCGCAGCAGCGACAGGTCGACGATCGGGTCGTCGCTGGCGAGCTCCCACCACACGAAGGCGACCAGGCCGACGACCGCGATCACCGCCATGATCACCATGAAGTGGGAGGTGAACCAGTCCTCCTCCTGGCCCTTGTCCAGCAGGATCTGCAGACAGCCGAGGCCCAGGGCCAGCAGGCCGAAGCCGATATAGTCGATGCGGATGCCGGCGGCCCGGCGGCGCTTGACCTCCTCCTTGGCGGCTTCCGGATCCTCGATCAGCGCCTCGACCAGCAGCCAGAGCACGATGGAGACCGGCACGTTGACCAGGAAGATCCAGTGCCAGGAGAAATTGTCGGTGATCCAGCCGCCCAGGGTCGGGCCGATGGCGGGGGCGAAGACCACGGAGATGCCGTACATGGCGAAGGCCATGGCCCGCTGATGCGGCGGGAAGGTGTCGGCCAGGATCGCCTGGCTCACCGGCTGCAGCCCGCCGCCGGTCAGGCCCTGCAGGGTGCGGGCGAGGATCAGCAGCTCCAGGGTCGGCGCCAGGCCGCAGAGCAGCGAGGCGACGCCGAATCCGGCGATGCACATCATGTAGAACTTCTTGCGGCCGATCACCGTGGAGAGCCAGCCGCTCAGCGGCAGGATGATGGCGTTCGTCACCAGGTAGGAGGTCAGGATCCAGGTGGACTGGTCGCGCGACGCCGATAGGCTGCCGGCGATATGCGGCAGGGCGACATTGGCGATGGAGAGGTCGAGCACCTCCATGAACGCGGCCATCGCCACCACCGGGGCGATGATCCACGGGTTGACCTTGCGCCGCCCGCCGGGCGGAGAGGCGGCGTCGCTCATCAGTCGGCGGCTCCCTCGCCGTCCACATGGACGGTCGGGATCACCGACATGCCGAGCGACAGGGGACGCTGCGGGTCGAGCCCGTCGGTGATGACGATCTTCACCGGCACGCGCTGCACCACCTTCACGTAGTTGCCGGTCGCGTTCTCGGTCGGCAGCAGGCTGAAATACGAGCCGGTGCCGCGGCCGATCGTCTCCACCCGGCCGTGCAGCGCGAGGTCGGGATAGGCGTCGACCGCGATATCGACCGACTGGCCGACCCGCATGTCGGTGAGCTGGGTCTCCTTGAAGTTCGCGACCACCCAGGGCTGGCCGAACACCAGGGAAGCCAGGGCCTGGCCGGTCTGCACGAGCTGGCCGACCACCACCGACTTCTTGGTGACGGTGCCGTCATGGGCGGCGACGATCTTGGTGTGCCCCAGCGCCACCTTGGCGGCGCGCAGCGAGGCTTCGGCCTCGCGCACGGCGGCCCGGGCGGCGTCGCGCTCAGCCTCGCGGGCGGCGATCTCCCGGCGGGCGGCCTGCACGGTCTCGATGGCGGCCTCGGTCCGCCGCACCTCGGCGACGGCGGCGGCGACGGCGCTGCGGGCGGCCTTGACCTGGGCGCCGGTGGTGCGGGCCCGCGCCTCGGCCGTCTCCAGCCGCTGCTTGGAGGCGAAGTCGGCGCGGCTGAGCTGGCGGTAGCGGTTGGCGTCGGCCCCGGCCTGGCCCGACTCCGCCTCGGCGGCGGTCACGTCGGCCTGGCGTTGCGCCAGGGTGCTTTCCGCCAGATCCTTGGCCGCCTGCGCCTCGGCCAGCCGGGCGTCGGTATCGGCCTCGCTGTAGGACAGGTCGGCCTCGGCCCGGGCGGCATCGGCATGGGCGCGGACCAGGGCGGCGTCGGCCTCGGCGACGCGCGCCTCGGCATCGGCGGACTCGATCTCCACCAGCACCTGGCCCTGCGCCACCGCCGAGCCTTCGGCGAAATGCACGGCGATCACCCGGCCGGTGACCTCGCTGGCGACGAGCTGGGTGTCGCCCTCTACGAAGGCGTTGTCGGTCTCCTCCTTGCCCAGCCCGTGCCACCACCAGAACGCGCCGGCCGCCCCGGCGACGATCAGGAACGCGGCCAGGAGCATCACCCGGCGGCGCTTCTTGGAGCTGTTGGTGACGGGCTGGTCGGCCGCACCCTCGCGGGCCTCTTTCGGTGACTGGGCGTCCACCGGGCGACTCCCTCTTTTTAGAACGCATTCGAGATAGATCGAACTGAACTGAACCGTTCAGTTTTGTATTGCGCACTCATGGAAGATCACGTAGGCCACGTCAAGCTCCATCGCAGGGACGGCCATGACCAGACGCGCCGACGGTCCACGCAGCTCGCCTCGATCCCCCGCGCAGACGCCCTGCGCGGTCGAGGATGACGGGCAGGATCCGAAGACCCGCCAGATCCTCAACGCCGCCGCCGCGGCCTTCATGGAGCACGGCTTCGGTCCAGCATCCGTCGACCTGATCGCCCGCAATGCCGGCGTGTCGAAGGCCACCGTCTACACCCGGTTCTCGTCGAAGGAGGCGATGTTCGAGGCGGTGGTCGAGCGCGAGCGCCAGCGCCGGCATCTGGACGACGTGCTGACCGACAGCCACCCGGATTTCGAGACCCGGCTGCGGGCCTGGGCGGCGGGGATGGTGCAGGTCTTCACCGACCCGATCACCGCCAAGGTCTATCGCATGGTGGTCGCAGAGAGCCCGCGCTTTCCCGAACTGGGCCGGGCGTTCTACCGGTCGGCGCCGATGGCGACCCGCGAGCGGCTGGCCGGCCAGCTGACCGCGCACGGTGCGGAGGCCGGACTGGCGATCGACGACCCGATGCAGGCCGCCGCCGACTTCATCGGCCTGCTGCGCGGCGACCTCCAGCTCCGGGTCCTGCTCGACGTGGAGCATCAGCCGGACGCGGCGCGGATAGACGCGGTCGTCGACCACGCGGTCACCCTGTTCCTGAAGGCGTATCGCGCCTAAAGCGCCGGCGCGGCGAAGCCCGCCACGCCCTGCTGCTCCAGCCAGGCGGCGACCCGCAGGCACAGATCCTCGCGCCAGGGAGCGGCGATCACCTGGACGCCGATCGGCAGGCCGTCGCGGCGCACCGGCACCGCGCAGACCGGCAGGCCGATGGCGGAGATCGGCTGGGTGAACAGGCCGATATTCGGACGTGTAAGCACCTCGCGGCCGCGGATCGTCACCGTGCGGCAGCCGATTTCCGGCGCGGGAAACGGCGTTGCCGGGGCAAGCAACACGTCCAGGTCGTCGAAGACCTTTGCAAACTCCGCACGGTACCAGGCACGTACCTGCTGGGCGCGGGCGTACCAGGGGCCGGGCAGCATGGCGCCGGCGAGGAAACGGTCGCGGGTGTCGGGATCGAAATCGTCCAGCCGGCTGCGCAGGTGCCTCAGGTGCAGGGCCGCACTCTCCACATTGGTGATCACGAAGGCGGCGGCCCGGCCCTCCGCCACGCCCGCCACCTCCACCGGTCCGGCAGCGCCCAGCGCCGCGGCGACAGACCGAACCGCCGCGTCGGCTTCCGGCATGCCGGCCGTATCGAAATAGCCCCCGAGCGTGGCGATGCGCAGCCCCCCGATCCCGACGTCGAGCGATCCGAGCACCGGCTCGACCGGCCGTCCGGCGCAGGCGGGATCGCGGTCGGCCGCCCCCTGCATCGCGTCATAGGCGAGGGCGAGGTCGCGCACCGATCGGGCGAAGGGCCCCAGATGATCCAGGCTGTCGCAGAACGGGAAGCTGCCGCCGCGGGTCAGCCGGCCGTAGGTCGGCTTCAGCCCGAACACGCCGCAGAATGACGACGGTACCCGGATCGACCCGTTGGTGTCGGAGCCCAGGGTCAGCGCCGCCAGCCCGGCCCCCGTCGCCGCGCCGCT
This sequence comes from Candidatus Endolissoclinum sp., assembly GCA_965228445.1. Classification (GTDB taxonomy): domain Bacteria; phylum Pseudomonadota; class Alphaproteobacteria; order Thalassobaculales; family Thalassobaculaceae; genus Thalassobaculum. The sequence goes on from OZ245813.1 coordinate 3,723,254, forward strand.
GCCCGACGACGACCCGCCGGCCATGCGGCCAGTGTCGTGCGGATTTCGGCAGGCGCCGTCATGGGCGTTCTCGCCGGTGAAGTCGTAGGCGTACTCGCCCATGTTCAGCCCGCCAAGCAGCACCGCGCCGGCCGCGGTCAGCCGCTCGATCAGCACGCCGTCCCGACCGGCCGGCGGCAGGTCGCGGTTGATCTTCGAGCCGGCCCGGGTCGGCAGGCCCTGGATATCGAACAGATTCTTCACCGCAAAGGGCACGCCCGCCAGCACCGGCAGCGGTCTGCCGGCGGTGCGGTCCGCGTCGATGGCGCGCGCCTGGGTCAGAGCCCGGTCGGCGGTGACGTCGGTGAAGGCATTGATCGACGGGTTCACCGCGGCCAGCCGATCCAGGGCCGAGCGCACGGCACTCTCGGCGGAGACGGAGCCGGAAGCGACCGCCTCGGCGACTTTCCACGCCGGGGCGAACGGATCGAGACCGGTCACTTCGGCTCCTCCGCGTCGTAGACCGGTGCCAGGGCCAGGGTTCCCTCGGGCACTGGGGCCGCCTCCAGCAGCGCCGCCATCTCCCGGGCGATGGTGAGGAACGGGACGACGGCGGCGATCCGGTCCTCGTCCAGCTCCAGACCGAGGGCCGGAGCGGCGGCGCGGATATAGGCTTCGGGATCGAAATCGGAGGCAGCCATGCGGTCCTCGCGGTGCGGGGGATCAGGAAGGCGGCGGCAGCAGGCTCACATGGGCGGCCACCACCCGCCAGCCGTCGGGCATGCGTACCCAGGTCTGGCTCTGGCGGCCCATGCGGCCGTTGGAGAGCCGCCGGTATTCGGTGAAGGCGGTGGCGTGGTCGCGGCCGTAGGTGGTGATCACCGTGCGGGTCAGTTCCCGGGCGATGTCGCTGACGTCGCGGGCGCTGCGGTAGCCGGCGATCTCGCCATAGCCGTACAGCGCCTCCTGCGGGCCGTAGCGGATTGTCTTGTCCGCCTCCCAGAACAGCTCGTTCAGCACGGCGATGTCGTTGGCCATCAGCGCCGCCTCGTATCGCTCGAACGCGGCGGTGACCTCGGCCAGGACTTCGGGGATGTCGATCTCCACGGGGTACCCTCCTACTCGGCGGCCTTGGCGAAGCCGGGCATCGTCGCGATGGCGGCGGGCGGCATCGGCGTCGCGTCCAGCAGGCTGCGGGTATAGGGATCGCTCGGCGCGCGCATGACGGCATCGGCCGTGCCTTCCTCCACCACCCTGCCCTGGCGCATCACGATCACACGGTCGCAGAGCAGACGGACGACGTGCAGGTCGTGGCTGACGAACAGGTAGCTGACGCCGAGCTTCGAGCGCAGTTCGGCCAGCAGGTTCAGCACGATCGCCTGGATCGACACGTCCAGGGCGGCGGTCGGTTCGTCCAGGATCAGCAGCCGGGGGCGAGAGGCGAGCGCCCGGGCGATGCCGACACGCGCCTTCTGGCCGCCGGAGAGCTGATGCGGGAAGCGGTCGAGCAGGGTCAGCGGCAGGCCGACCTGGGTCGCCAGTTCCTCCACCCGCCCGGCCGGCTTCTCGTCGGTCAGGCGGCGGATCGGATCGGCGATCGCCTGGCGGGCGGTGAAGCGCGGGTTGATGCTGTCGGTGGCGTCCTGGAACACCATCTGCAGGCTGCCGCGCCGGGGATCGCGGGCGAACCTGGCCGCCGGAGTGTCGGTCAGCGGCTTGCCGTCGAGCAGGATCTCGCCGCTGGTCGGGTCGAGCAGCCGCATGACCATGGAGGAGGTGGTCGACTTTCCGCAGCCGCTCTCGCCGACCAGGCCCAGGGTCTCGCCCTCGCGGATCTCGAAGGAGATACCGTCGACCGCGATGGATTCCGACGCCCCCTTGCCGAACACCTTGCGCAGCTCGCGGACCTGCAGCAGCGGGGCGCCCAGCACCGGCCGGGCGGGCGAGGGCACCGGCGGCTCCACCAGGTCGCCGACCTCCGCACCGGGCCGCGGCGTGGCGCGGATCAGCTTGCGGGTATAGGCGTCCTTCGGATCGGCGAAGAGGGTCTTGGGCTCGCCCGCCTCGACCACCGCGCCGTCCTTCATGACGACGATCCTGTCGCAGTATTCGGCCGCCAGTCCGAGGTCGTGGGTGATCAGGATGGAACTCATGCCCCGGCTCTTGGTGAGCTCGGCCAGCAGGTCCATCACCACCTTCTGGGTGGTCACGTCCAGGCCGGTGGTCGGCTCGTCGGCGATCAGCAGGCGCGGGTCGCAGGCCAGGGCGATGGCGATCACCACCCGCTGGCACATGCCGCCCGACAGCTCGAACGGATAGGCGTCGTAGCGCGCCTCCGGATCGGCGATCCGCACCGCCCGCAGCGCCTCGATCGCCTTGGCCCTGGCGGTGGAGCGGGTGGCCTGGCCGTGGCGGCGCAGCACGTCCTCGATCTGGTGGCCGACCTTGCGGATCGGGTTCAGGGCGGCGCGCGGGTTCTGGAACACCATGGAGATCTCGCGTCCGCGCATCTCCCGCATCTCGCGGTCCGACAGGCCGGTCAGGTCGATCCCGTCGAACGCGATCTGCCCGCCGGCGATCCGGCCGCTGTGCTCCAGGATGCGCATGACCGCGTAGGAGCTGACCGACTTGCCCGACCCGCTCTCGCCGACGATGCCGAGCGTCTCGCCCTTGGCCAGGGAGAAGCTGACCCCGCGCACCGCGTTCACGGTGCCGCGTCGGGTGGAGAAGGTGACGCTGAGATCCTGGACGTCGAGGAACATCGTCTAGGTCCTTTGCCGGGGGTCGAAGATGTCGCGCAGCCCGTCGCCCAGCAGGTTGAAGGCGAAGACGGCGGTCATCAGGGCGAGGCCGGGGAAGACCGCGAGCCACCATTCGCCGGAGACGACGAAGTTCGCCCCCTCGGCCACCATGATCCCCCACTCGGCGGTCGGCGGGCGTACGCCCAGGCCGATGAAGGACAGGCCGGCGGCGTTCAGGATCGCCCAGCCCAGGTTCAGGGAGATCTGCACCATCATCGGCGGCAGGGCGTTGGGGAAGATGTGGAAGGCCAGCACCTGGAGGTCGGTGTTGCCGGACAGCCGGGCGGCCTGGGCGAAGCCGGCGTTGCGCCGGATCCGCACCTCGGCCCGGGCGACGCGGGCATAGAACGGCACGTTGATGATGGCGGTGGCGTAGATGATGTTCTCCACCGTGTTGCCCATTGCCGCGACGATGCCCATGGCCAGCACGAAGAGCGGGAAGGCCATGATCGTGTCGACCAGACGGCCGGTCACGCCGTCGATCCAGCCGCCCCAGTAGCCGGCGGCCGAGCCGATGGCGGCGCCGACGACGAAGGAGAGCGCGACGGCGGCGACCGAGATCATCAGGTCGAGGCGGGTGGCCACCAGCACGCGGGAAAACACGTCGCGCCCCAGATTGTCGGTGCCGAACCAGTGATCGGCCGAGGGCGGCTGCAGGGCGCGGGCGGCGTTGGATTCCAGCGGGTCGTAGGGGGCCAGGACCGGGCCGAGGATCGCCACCAGTAGGATCAGCGCGAACAGCGCGAAGGCGAAGGCGGTGATCGGGTTCTCGCTCAGCACGTAGACCACGTGGTCGAGAAAGCCGCGCTCTTTGACGGCGGGGGCGTCGGGTGTGGTGGCGCTCATGGCCTAGCCCTCCCGGGTGCGCGGATCGACCAGCGTGTAGACGATGTCGATCGCGAGGTTGAGCAGGACGAACAGGATCGCCATGGCGAGCACGAAGCCCTGCACGGCGGCATAGTCGGAGACCACCAGGGCTTCCACGGCGTAGGAGCCGATGCCGGGCCAGGAGAACACCTTCTCCACCAGTACGTTGGCGCCGAGCATGAAGGAGAAGACCATGCCCAGGGTCGTCACCACCGGCAGCATCGCGTTCTGGAAGGCGTAGCCGAGCACCACCTGCCCCTCGCCGAGCCCGGCGGCGCGCGCCGTGCGGACATAGTCCGAGGACAGGGCCTGGAGCATGGCCGCCCGGGCCATGCGGGCGAGCGGGGCGAGGGTGAACAGGGCGAGGGTGGTCGCCGGCAGGATGAGCTGGCTGAGCGCGCCGAGAGCGGTCTCCAGATCGCCGTCGAGCAGCGCGTCGATCACGTAGAAGCCGGTCACATCCGGCGGCGACAGGTAGACGAAATCCAGCCGGCCGAGCGGCGACGGCGCCCAGCCCAGCAGGTAGTAGAAGACATAGACCAGCACGATTCCGGTGAAGAAGGTCGGCAGCGACACCCCGGCGGTCACCAGGCCGCGGCAGGCATGGTCGATCCAGCGTCCCTGGTGCACGGCGGCGGCGATGCCGAGCGGCAGGGCGATGGCGCAGGACAGCAGCAGGGCCGTCAAGGTCAGCTCGAGGGAGGCGGGCAGCCGGCGCGTGAGTTCCTCCACCACCGGCTGGCCCGTGGAAAGGCTGTTGCCCAAATCGCCGCGCAGCAGGTCCGCCACGTAGTGCAGGAACTGCACCGGCAGCGGGGCGTCCAGGCCCATCGCGGCCCGGATCTCGGCGATCGAGGCCTCGGTGGCGGCGGGGCCCGCGAAATAGGCTGCCGGATCGCCCGGCAGCATCCGCGTCAGGATGAAGCTGACGATGACCACGCCGACCAGGGCCGGAAGGGCCTGCAGGCTGCGGAACAGCACCAGTTTCGTTCGCGGGCCCATTGTCACCTCCCTGTTGGGGTCACGCCTTGAAGCTGCGGGCGTCGAGCTGGCGGTGGAACCAGTACTCGTAGCCCGCCATGTCGCGGGTGCCGACGTTCAGGGCCGGCTGGAACAGGGCGATACGCGGCACCTCGTCCCAGACGATCTCGATCATCCGCTTGATCTTCGGCGCGTAGTCCGGGTGATCGACCGGGATGTGCAGGGTCTCGTTGGTGAGGGTCTCGATCTCCTCGTTGCGGTAGTTCGAGGAGTTGAAGAGATGCCCTTCCAGATAAGCCCAGAAGAAGTAGTAGCAGGGGTAATTCAGCCAGCCGCCGAAGGTCTCCAGATGCAGCGGCAGCCGCTTCTCGACCAGCGAGGCGGTGCGCCAGTTGGCACCCGGGATCTTCTCGATGGTGGCCTTGATGCCGATCTTGGCCAGGTTCTCCTGCACCAGCAGGGCGGTCGGCTCCATCCAGTCGGACTGGTCCAGCGCGATCGACAGCGGCACCTCGAAGCCGTCCTTGTAGCCGGCCTCCTCCAGCAGGGCCTTTGCCTTGTCCAGGTCGGTTGTGTACGGGAACGGCTGCGGCCACGCGGTATCCGCCGGCGTCGCCGACGCGCCGCCCCACATCGGGACGCCGCGCTCGTAGGCGGCGGTCTGGAAGATGTCGGCATAGGGTACCGACCAGGCGATGGCCTGGCGGACCTGCTTCTTCTTGAACGGCTCGAAGGCGAGGTTCGGGCACAGGCAGTAGATCGCGTTCTCGATCGGGGTCGAATGGATCGTCATCCCGTCGGTGCCGGACAGCTCCTTGGCGTCCTTGTTCGGGATGTCGAAGGAGACCTGGATGTCGCCGCGCTCGAACAGCGCCCGGCGGGTCGCCTGGCTCGGCACCTCGCGCACGATCACCCGCTTCACCTCCGGCACCGGGCCCGAGGTCCAGCCCTCGTTGCGCTCGTAGACCAGCTGCTGGCCCGGCTCCCAGCGCGCCACCTTGAAGGCGCCCGAGCCGGCCGGGGTCTTGTGCAGGTACTCGGTCGCCCACGGGTCGTCGGTGGTGGCGTTCGCCTTGGCGACCTTGGAGTTGATGACGATCGCCACCGGCACCGCCAGGTCGGGGATGGTCAGCTTGGACGGGCGGATCGTGTGGATCTTGAAGGTGAACTCGTCCACCGCTTCGAACTGCTCCGGCTTCTCAAGCGAGCCGGCCTTCATCTGCACGGTCGGGAAGCCGCCCAGGGTAACGGCACGGTCGAACGACCACTTCACGTCCTCCGCCGTGATCGGCGAGCCGTCCCAGAACTTTCCGTCCTTGCGCAGCTTGAAGATGATCGCGCTGCCGTCCTCGGTGGTCTCCCAGCTCTCGGCGATCTCCGGCTCGATGACGGAGTAATCGTAGGACAGGCTGCCGTCGGGCAGGGTCTTGGTGCCGAAGCTGACCAGCCGGTCATAGGCGTTCACCGCCACCTGATAGCTCGGCCGGTTGGTGCCGGAGCGGTGGATGTCCAGGCTGTTGATGGTCTGGCCCATGGCCACGACCACCACGCCGTTCGACGCCGCCGCGGCGGGCAGCGAGCGGATGAAGGGAAGGGAGCCGGCGCCGAGAACGGCCGTCCCTTTCAGAAAATCGCGCCTGCGCATGTGTCTCTCCTCCTGTTCAGTCGTCCAGAGCGTGTCGCCGGTCAGGGAACGGCTCCCTGAAGGTCCGTTTGGGCGGCGAGATAGGCCCGCCAGCCGCCGAAGTCGGTGATGTCGGTCGCACCCTCCAGCCCGGCGGCCTCGCAGATGAAGCCGTTCACCGTGCCGCCGTCGGCCAGGGTCACGGTGCCGATGCCGAGCGGGGCCGGGATGCCGGCCATGAAGCTGCCGAAACTGGCGAGCGGCAGGGCCCAGAGTTCGAGGGCGATGGATCCGCCGGTGGCGTCGCGCACCAGCCCAGGCCGGTACGGCGGGCCGCCGGCGAGCCGGTAGAGTCTGTAGCCGGGTGCGGTCTTCGCCGCGGCAAGGAAACGCCCGCCCAGCCGGGTCAGTTCGCCGTTCAGCGGCAGGCCGGACATGTGGGCACCCACGGCGGCGACGGCGATCTCGCCCGGTCCGAGGCTCGGGGTCGGCTCCGAGACCTTGGGCAGCCCCCAGCCGGTGGCGCCCATCGTCACCCCGGCACCCTGATGCAGCTTGGAGGCGAGGGCGGCGGTCAGGCTGTCCTGTCCCGCGCGGGCCAGCAGGGTGACGCTGGCCGGTCGTCCGTCGCTGCGGGTGCCGGTCGGCACGGCGATGCCGCACAGGCCGAGCAGGTTCACGAAGTTGGTATAGGTGCCCAGCTTGGAGTTCGGGCCGATCGGGTCGGCCTCCAGGTCGGCGACGGTGAAGAAGGTCGGGATCGTCGGCACGCAGAGCAGGTCGATCCCCGCCATCGCCGCCTCGCAGGTCCGGCGCAGGGCCTCCATCCGGTAGAGGCTGTTGAAGGTGTCGGTGGCGGAGAACTGGGTCGCGGCCCCGACGATCTGGCGGATCACCGGGTGCACGGCCTCGGGATCCTTGTCCATCACCGGGCCGACCACCGCATGGCGTTCGGCGACCCACACGCCGCCGTACAGCATCTCGGCGACCTGGTAAAACGGGGTGAAGTCGAGCTCGACGGTCTCGCCGCCCAGGGCCCGGACGGCGTCCAGCCCCTCGGCATAGGAGGCGGCCTGGACCGCGTCGCCGAAGAATTTGAGCGAGCCGGCGTCCGGAATGCCGACCTTCAGCACCGGAGGCAGCGTGCCCAGCTCCGGCATGGCGACGGCATTCGAGAAGGCGTCGGCCGGGTCGTGACCGGCGGCGGACTGGAAGGCGCGGTAGGCGTCCTCCACCGTCAGCGCGAAGACCGAGATGGTGTCCACCGTCCGACAGGCCGGAACCAGGCCGCTGGCCGAGAGCGAGCCGACGGTCGGCTTCAGTCCGACGATGTTGTTCAGCGCCGCCGGTACCCGTCCTGAGCCGGCCGTGTCGGTGCCGAGCGCAAAGCTCACCAGTCCGCGGGCCACGGCGACGGCCGAGCCGGAGCTGGACCCACCCGGCACGATCTCCGGATCGAGCGCGTTCTTCGGCACCGGATAGGGCGAGCGCACGCCGACGAGGCCGGTAGCGAACTGGTCCAGATTGGTCTTGCCGATCAGGACCGCGCCGGCCGCCCGCAGCTTGGCGACGGTGAAGGCGTCCGCCTCGGCCTCATAGGCATAGGCCGGGCAGCCGGCCGTGGTGGTCTCGTCGGCGGCGTCGATATTGTCCTTGATGGCGAAGGGCACGCCCCAGAGCGGCTTTGCCACCCGGTCGAACGGGCCGAGCCGGGCGGCCTCGGTCTGGGCCTTGGCCTCGTCGATCAGGGAGATGAAAATGCCGGGATCGCCGGCCGCCGCGATCCGCCGGTAGCATTCGGCCACCACCTCGCCCGGCTTCGTGCCGGCGCCATAGGCCGCGTGCAGCGCGGCGATGTCGAAGGGCAGATCCTGGATGGCGGCGTTCGATCCCACGCGGGTCTCCGTCTGTCTGTTCCCGATGCTTGCCCGGCATTTCGCAAATGCGAAGACGCATTCGCTCAAGCTGCCGATTTGGATTGCTGTTTCCCAACGTCTGCCGCGGATGCCGGCGCGTTCTCGGTGATCTCGCATCTGCGATAGGGAAAGCGTGCGGGCTATGAGTGCTGTTGTCTTCTGCTATGATTGCAGCAAGCCGCTGCACAATTTGCAGCGGTTAGGGGAGATGGCGATGCGCCACATGACGACGCTGCTCTATATCGACGCGGTGGCGCGGGCGGGGTCGATCCGCAAGGCGGCGGAGACCTTGTCGATCACCTCCACGGCGCTGAACCGCCGGTTGCTGGCGATCGAGGAGGATCTGGGCGTGCCGATCTTCGAGCGGCTGCCCCGGGGCGTGCGGCTGAACAGCGCCGGCGAACTGCTGATCCACCATATCCGCAACCAGATCTCCGACATGGACCGGGTGCGCTCGCAGATCGCCGACCTGGCGGGCGAGCGGCGCGGTCATGTCACCATCGCCTGCAGTCAGGCGCTGCTGCCCTACCTGCCCCGGCAGATCGCCGCCTATCGCCAGGAGCATCCGGGGGTCACCTTCGCCGTGTTCCGCCGCGACCGCGAGGCGGCGGAGCAGGCGCTGGTGGATCACACCGCCGACCTCGCCCTTGTGTTCGAGCCCATACGGCTGGCCGAATTCCAGACCCTGCTCACCGTGCGCCAGCACGTCCATGCGATGTTCTCGCGCCACCATCCGCTGGCGGCGCGGCAGACGGTGCGGCTGCGGGAATGCCTCGACTACCCGATCGCCCTGCCGACCCGGGCCTATGGGGTGCGCCATCTGATGGAACTGGCCCTGGCGGACTCGCCGATATCGCTCGACCCCGTGGTGGAATCAGACAGCTTCGAGTTCCTGGGTCACCAGGCGATCGCCGAGGGGATTGTCTCGTTCCAGATCCCCATCGGCCTGCCGCCGGGCGGCATGCTGCCGGACATGGTCTCGCGTCAGCTCGACCCGCGCGACGTGCCGAGCGGCCTGATCTACATGGGCCAACTCCGGGGCCGCATCCTGCCGGTGGCCGCCGCCAAGTTCGCCGAGATGCTGCAGAAGGACCTGGAGACCCAGTACGACTGCAGTTAGGCGCGGCCGCTAGAGATTGCCGCCGTCGACCCGGAACTCCTGGCCGGTGCAGCCGCGCGCGGCGTCCGAGGCAAGGAACAGCACCATCTCGGCCACGTCCTCCTCCACCATGTCCCGCTTCAGGCACTGGCGGGCGTGGATCGCCTGGCGGTCCGCCTCGCTGATCCAGTCGCGCAGTTGCCGCTCGGTCAGGATCGCGCCGGGCAGGACCGAGTTCACCCGGATGCCGTCGCCGCCGAAATCCCGCGCCAGCGACCGGGTCAGCCCGAAGGCGGCCGCCTTGCAGGCGTTGTAGACCGCCAGGTCCGGCACGCCGATCCAGGGCGCGATGGAGCCGAAATTGATGATCGACCCGCCGCCGGCCCGCACCATGAGGGGGCGGGCGGCCTGGGCGGCGAAGAACTGGTGCTTCAGGTTGACCGCCACCAGATCGTCCCAGATCTCCGGCGTGACCGCGTTGGCCATCACCCGCTGGTCGCGGGCGGCGTTGTTGACCAGCACCGACAGACCGCCGGCTGGAATCGCCGCCGCCTCGATCGCCAGGGTGAAGGACGCGGTGTCGGTGACGTCGCAGGTCGCGAAGTTCGGCCGGTTGCCGCATTCGGCCGCGACCGCGTCGGCCAGGGCGGTGCCGGCTTCCGGATCGATATCGATGAAGCTGACCCGGGCGCCCTGGCGGGCGAACAGGGTGACGATCGCCGCGCCGATACCGGTCGCGCCGCCGGAGATGAAGACGGCGCGGTCCTGCAGATCGCGATACACGGCGGGGGAGGCGGCGTAGGAGCGGCGCATCGAATCCTGCTTTGTCGGATGGCCTGGAGTTTGAGTATTGATCGCCGGTTTCGCCTCGGACAAGATAAATTAAAATATTGAAATAAATAGAGTCATGTGGACGGGCGGACCGATGGACCGGCGGATCGAGGCGACGCTTCTGGTCGATTGCCGCAACACCCTTGCCGAGGGGATTCAGTGGCATGGCGGCCACGAGCGGCTGTACTGGACGGATATCCTGGGGCGGACCCTTTGGAGCTGCGACGCCGATGGCGGTGCGGTGGAGAAGACCGGCTTCGACAAGCGTGTCGGCAGCTTCGCTTTCTGCACCGACGGACGGATCCTGACGGCGCTGGAGGACGAGCTGGCACTGTTCGATCCGGAGCGCGGTGCGCTGACCACCCTGGCGCCGGTGGAGGCCGACGAGTGGCGCACGCGCCTGAATGACGGTCGGGTCGACCGCCAGGGCCGGTTCGTGTTCGGCGGCGTCGACGAGCATGGGATGAAGCCGTTCTCCGCCGTCTACCAGTATAACGGCGTCCGGGTGTCGCAGCTGTTCGACGGGGTCGGCTGCGCCAACGGCATCGCCTTCTCGCCGGACGGCGCGCGGATGTACTTCGCCGACAGCGCCGGCAAGACGATCGAGCGCATCTCCTACGAGACCGACGGGGTGCTGGGCGCGCGGCGGACCTTCGCGACGCTGACCGCCGAGGAGGGCAGTCCGGACGGGTCCTGCGTCGATGCCGAGGGGGCGCTGTGGAACGCCCAGTACAGCGGCGCCCGGGTTCAGCGTTTCCTGCCGGACGGCACGCGCGACATCCGGGTCGACCTCCCGGTGAGCCAGGTCACCTGCGCCTGCTTCGGCGGCCCGGATCTGGACCGGCTCTACATCACCACGGCGCGGGAAAACTTCACCGAGGACCAGGCGGCGGCCGAACCCAGCGCGGGCGGCATCTTCGTCGCCGAGGTGGGGGCGGCCTTCGGCGTGAAGGGCCTATCGGAGAAACGGTTCACCGTGGTGGGCGCGCACTGAGCGTGCCGTCGCCGGGTCCCGATCCGCCATCGCCGGTCGCCCCGGTACAAGACCGCGCCGGCCGAACATGGTGAATGAACGTTAACCCTGATCCGCGCCGTCTGCCGCCGACGCCTTTGCGCCGTCGCGGCGGATCGGTTAGGGACGGGGCCGTCGGTGTCGCGGGATCGCCTGCGACCGACCGCGAAACCCGGACCCGGAAGCACTGCATGGCGCGCCCGAACATCCTGATCCTGATGGTCGACCAGCTCAACGGCACCCTGTTCCCCGACGGGCCCGCACCGTGGCTGCACACTCCGAACCTGCGCCGGCTGGCCGAGCGGTCGACCCGGTTCGCCAATGCCTATACCGCCTCGCCGCTCTGCGCGCCGGGCCGGGCGTCCTTCATGTCGGGCCAGCTTCCCTCGCTCACCGGCGTCTACGACAACGCCGCCGAGTTCTCCAGCGCCATCCCGACCTACGCCCACCACCTGCGCCGGGCCGGCTATCAGACCTGCCTCAGCGGCAAGATGCATTTCGTCGGGCCGGACCAGCTCCACGGCTTCGAGGAGCGGCTGACCACCGACATCTACCCGGCCGATTTCGGCTGGACCCCGGACTACCGCAAGCCGGGGGAGCGGATCGACTGGTGGTATCACAATCTCGGCTCGGTCACCGGGGCGGGCGTCGCCGAGATCTCCAACCAGATGGAGTACGACGACGAGGTCGCCTACAACGCGGTGCGCAAGCTCTACGACCTGTCGCGCGGCCATGACGGCCGCCCCTGGTGCCTGACCGTCAGCTTCACCCATCCGCACGACCCCTATGTCGCCCGGCGGAGGTATTGGGACCTGTACGAGGACTGCGCGCACCTGCTGCCGACGGTCCCGGCGATGGACTATGCGGACCACGATCCGCATTCGAAGCGGATCTTCGACGCCAACGACTGGCGCAGCTTCGACATCACGGAAGAGAACATCCGCCGCTCCCGCCGGGCCTATTTCGCCAATATCAGCTATCTGGACGACAAGATCGGCGAGATCCTCGACACGCTGGAGGGCACGCGGCAGGAGGCGATCATCCTGTTCGTCTCCGACCACGGCGACATGCTGGGAGAGCGCGGTCTGTGGTTCAAGATGAGCTTCTTCGACGGCTCGTCGCGGGTGCCGCTGATGATCTCGGCCCCCGGCATGGCGCCGGGCCTGATCACCGACCCGGCCTCCACCCTGGATGTCACGCCGACCCTGGCGGAGCTGGCCGGCATCTCGATGGACGAGGTGCTGCCTTGGACCGAGGGCAGGAGCCTGGTCGGCGTGCCGGGGGGCACCCCGCGCCCCGGTTCCGTCGCCATGGAATACGCCGCCGAAGCCTCCTACGCCCCGCTGGTCGGCCTGCGCCGGGGCCGGTGGAAATACACCCGCTGCAGCCTCGACCCGGATCAGCTCTTCGACCTGGAGGCCGATCCGCACGAACTGTCCAACCTGGCCGGCGACCCGGCCCATGCCGATACCCTGGCCGAGTTCCAGGCCGAGGCGGATGCGCGCTGGGACCTCGCACGCTTCGATGCCGAGGTGCGCGCCAGCCAGGCCCGGCGCTGGGTGGTCTACGAGGCGTTGCGCAACGGCGCCTATTATCCCTGGGACCACCAGCCGCTGCTCAGGGCGTCCGAGCGCTTCATGCGCAACCACATGGATCTCAACGTGGTCGAAGAGAACCAGCGCTTTCCCCGAGGCGAGTGATCGGGCGGTGAACGAGGAACGGCAAATGACCTACGACGCACAGCCCAAGGCCAGCCACTTCATCGACGGCGAATACGTGGAGGACGAAGCCGGCGAGGTGATCGAGGTGGTCTATGCCGCCACCGGCGAGACCATCGCCCGGCTGCACGCCGCCACCCCGGCGATCGTGGAGAAGGCCCTGGCCTCGGCCAAGGCGGCGCAGGCCGGATGGGCCGCGATGAGCGGGACCGAGCGCGGCCGGGTGCTGCGCCGGGCGGCCGACATCCTGCGGGAACGCAACCGCGAGCTGTCGGTGCTGGAGACGCTCGATACCGGCAAGCCGCTGTCGGAAACCCTGGTGGCCGATGCCAGCTCCGGGGCCGACGCGCTGGAGTATTTCGGCGGGCTGGCCGGCAGCCTGACCGGCGAGCATGTGCAGCTTCCCGGCGGCGACTTCGTCTACACCATGCGCAGGCCGCTCGGCGTCTGCGTCGGCATCGGCGCCTGGAACTACCCGACCCAGATCGCCTGCTGGAAGGCCGCCCCGGCGCTGGCCTGCGGCAATGCCATGGTGTTTAAGCCATCGGAGACCACGCCGCTCTGCACCCTGAAGGTGGCGGAGATCCTGATGGAGGCGGGGGCGCCGGCGGGGGTGTTCAACGTGGTCCAGGGCATGGGGCCGGTGGGTGCGGCGCTGACCACCGATGCGCGGGTGGCGAAGGTGTCGCTCACCGGCTCGGTGCCGACCGGGCGCAAGGTCTATGCGGCGGCGGCGGACGGCATCAAGCACGTGACCATGGAGCTGGGCGGCAAGTCGCCGATCCTGGTGTTCGACGATGCCGATGTCGAGGCGGCCGTCAGCGGCGCCATCGTCGGCAACTTCTACAGCTCCGGCCAGATCTGCTCCAACGGCACCCGGGTCTTCGTGCAGACGGGAATCAAGGAGGCGTTTCTCGAACGCCTGACCGAGCGGCTGGGCGATGCGGTGATCGGCGACCCGATGGACGAGGCGACCACCTACGGCCCGATGGTGTCCGAACGGCAGCTCAAGATCGTCGAAGGCTATATCGCCAAGGGGATCGAGGAGGGCGCGCGGCTGGTCACCGGCGGTGCGCGGATCGACCGCGACGGCTGGTTCCTGGCGCCGACGGTCTTCGCCGACGTGACCGACGGCATGACCATCGCGCGCGAGGAGATCTTCGGCCCGGTCATGTCGGTGCTCGACTTCGCCGACGAGGCCGACGGCATCGCCCGCGCCAACGCCACCGAATTCGGCCTGGCCGCCGGGGTGTTCACGCAAGACCTCGCCCGCGCCCACCGGGTGGTCGGGCAGCTTGAGGCGGGGAGCCTGTACATCAACGCCTATAACCTGACCCCGGTGGAAGCGCCGTTCGGTGGGGTGAAGGCGTCAGGGGTGGGGCGCGAGAACTCCAAGGAGGCGATCCACCACTACTCCGAGGTGCGCTCGGTCTACGTCGCCGTGAACGCCCCTGAGGCGCCGTATTGAGGGTGGGCTGATACGTCAGTCCTCTCTCCCTCCCCGGATGTATTCGGGGGCCGGCCCTGGGGCTGCGCAGGCGCCGGGGAGAGCTCTTCTCACACCTGACGTGGGTGACGCGTGGGCCCCGGACTAAATCCGGGGAGTGTGAGAAGGGGGCAGAGGTGAGCGGGATTGCAAAGGGCCCGCACCGGTCTGGCGCGGGCCCTTTCATTCAGTTCTTTTGCCGTCTTCCCGAGCTTGACCCGGGATCCAGGCACCCGTGTTCCGGAGCGTTGTCGATCGATCGCCGACGCTCCAGCGCGCCGCACCCTGGGCCCCGGCGCGAAGGCCGGGGAGACGGCTTGGGGTGGCTGCCTCAGTCCGCCGCCTCGGCGCCGAATTCGCGGGCGAGGTCGTTGGCGATGTCGGTGCGCTCCCAGCCGAAGCCGCCGTCCTTCTCCGCCGGACGGCCGAAATGGCCGTAGGCGGCGGTGCGGGCGTAGATCGGCTTCAGCAGGCCGAGATGCTCGCGGATGCCCCGCGGCGTCAGGCGCACCCGCTCGCGCAGGACGCGGCCGAGACGGTCCTCGTCCACCCGGCCGGTGCCCTGGGTGTCGACATAGACCGCGACCGGCTCCGGCACGCCGATGGCATAGGCCAGCTGGATCACGCATTTGTCGGCCAGGCCGGCGGCGACCACGTTCTTCGCCAGGTAGCGCGCGGCATAGGCGGCCGAGCGGTCGACCTTGGTCGGATCCTTGCCGGAGAAGGCGCCGCCGCCATGCGGGGCCGCCCCGCCATAGGTGTCGACGATGATCTTGCGGCCGGTCAGTCCGGCGTCGCCGTCCGGTCCGCCGATCACGAAGCGCCCGGTCGGGTTCACCAGAAGACGGTCGTCGGCCAGGGTCCAGCCTTCCGGCAGGGCCTCGGTGACGAACGGCTTCACCATGTCGCGCACGGCGTCCTGGTCGACCGACTCGTCGTGCTGGGTCGAGACCACGACCGTGTCGATGCCGACCGGCTTGCCGTTCTCGTAGCGCAGGGTGACCTGGCTCTTGCTGTCCGGGCCGAAGCGCGGCTCCTTGCCGGACTTCCGGGCCTCCGCCATCAGCCGCAGGATGCGGTGGGAGAACTGGATCGGCGCCGGCATCAGCTCTTCGGTCTCGTTGCAGGCATAGCCGAACATGATGCCCTGGTCGCCGGCACCCTCCTCGGCCTTGTTGCCGGCATCGACGCCGAGTGCGATGTCGGAGGACTGGGCGTGCAGCCGGTTGACGATCTCGCAGGTCTTCCAGTGGAAGCCGTCCTGCTCGTAGCCGATGTCCTTGATCGCCTCGCGGGCGATGCCCTCCACCTCCTTCAGCACCGCCTCGGGGCCGCGGACCTCGCCGGCGATGGTGACGTGGTTCGTGGTCGCCAGGGTCTCGCACGCCACGCGCACGTCCTCGCCGGTGGCCAGGAAGGCGTCGAGCACGCTGTCGGACACCCGGTCGCAGACCTTGTCCGGATGGCCTTCGGAGACGGATTCACTGGTGAACAGCCATGTTCTGTCAGTCATGTCTGACGGTCCTCTTCTGTTGTCGGGAACGGGCGCCGGGGCGGGGCTGCGGGAAAGCGCGCGCCGCCCCGGCGCCGTGAAGTCGGGATTGTCTCGGCCGGTCAGTCCGGCTTGCGGAAGATCTGGATGCCCCAGGCGAGATAGCCGGCATCGGCGGCCGTCACCCAGTTCTCCAGCCCGACGATCATCTTGTCGAGATACTCGGCCGATGCGCCGCTCTCGCGCAGCTTGTCGTAGTTCGCGACCAGATCCTCGCGCACCCGGTCGTAGTGGGTGCGGAGCTGGTTGGTCATCTCGCGCTGCTCGACGGTCTCCAGACCGGCCGAGGCGGCCGCCTCGCGGTAGAACCGCATGGAGCCGAGCGAGGTGAGCTGGAGGCGGTCATAGACCGGCTGCAGCACACCCTCGGGCACGTCGTCGGCCTGCATCGGGTCGGTGAAGATGAAGTGGCCGCCCGGCTTCAGCACCCGGTGCACCTCGGCCAGAACCTTGGCCCGCTGGTCGGAGTGCAGGATCGCATCCTGGCTCCACACCACGTCGTAGCTGCCCTCGGGCTCCGGAATGTCCTCGAACACGCCGTGGATGACCTTGATCTTGTCGGCCAGTCGATCGCGCCGGATCTTGCTGCGGTTGGTGTCGTTCTGGATCTCAGAGATGTTCAGGCAGGTGGCGCTGTTGCCGTAGCGCTTCACCAGCCGGCGCATCGCGCCGCCATAGCCGGCACCGATATCCAGCACGCGGGAGTTCTGATCCAGGCCCGGCAGGGCTTCCGCCATCTGGTCGATGGTGGTGTCGCTGGCCTCGCGGATCACCTTGGTGTCGTCATAGATGCCGACATGCAGGTCCTCGCCGCCCCAGACCATGCTGTAGAAGGTGTCGGCGTCCTCGCTGTCGTAATAGTCCTCGGCGACGTCGCGGACATCGGTCTCGCCTTCGTCGCGGGTGCCGCCGCCCCAGCGCACCACATGCAGGGTCGATTTCTCGGCGACGTGGATGAAGAAATCCGGGTCGGCGTCGGCGTAGGTCTCCTGGAAGTCGCCATAGGTGCGCACCCGCTGGAACCCGGCCTCCGACAGCAGGCGCCGGACGTAATTCTTGCGGATCGGGCACATGTTGAGCGTGTATTCGGAGCCGTCCGGGAAGCTGTATTTGAAGCGGGCCAGGCCCTCGTCGATATGCTCGGGCTCGGCCGTCACCTTGTCGCCGGCGTAGTAGTACTTGTGCTTGGTGCTGAACCCGTGGTCGAGCATGGCGTCGTAGTTGCGCTGGTCGAGGATCAGGATGCCGTCATGCTTCAGCGCGGCGTAGAACTCGGCGAGCGCGCGGCGGCGGTCGGACTCGGTATGCAGGTGGGTGAACGAGTTGCCGAGGCAGATGATCGCGTCGTACTTGCCCTGGATGTCCCGGTTCAGCCAGCGCCAGTCGGCCTGGACCGTCTTCAGGATCAGGCCGCGGGACTGGGCGTTCTGGAACGCCTTCGCCACCATCGCCGCCGAGCCGTCGGAGGAGGTCACGTTGAAGCCGGCCTCCTGGAGCCGCACCGAGTGGAAGCCTGTCCCACAAGCGACGTCGAGCACGGTCTCCTTGCCGCGGGCGCGCAGCACGTCGATGAAGAACTGCCCCTCACCCTCGGCCCGGGCGCGCCAGTCGATCAGCTCGTCCCACTTCTCGACGAAGGACATGATGTACTCGCCGCGATAGAGGTCGGTGTCGCGGTTTTCCAGCGGGTTCTCGCCGTATGCCTGTTCGTCGAGCTGCAGCTCGGCGTTGCTCGTCTGTCGGGCGGTCTGCTCCATGGTGGCCTCCGGTCGTTGTGGGGGACCGGGCGTCCGGGTGCGTGAAAAGGCGCCGCGTTCGGCGTCTGATCCGGCCTCCCGGCCCGGTCACGGGTTCGGGCCGTTCCCGCAGCCGTTCGGCGCGGGGCGGCGATACACGGTTTGATCCGGTCGCGGCCGACCCTCCCGGCGGCCTTGTCGGCCGCACGGCCGGGCCGCGAGGGCGTTGGTGGTGGCGGGCGCTGCCGGCCCGCGTTCTTGATCTTGGGGCGACGGAAATCCTTTTCGCCGCCCGGTTCGTTGGCTTCGCCCGCCGGTGTCGGTCGGGGAAACCGACACGAGAAGCGCGTCGGTTGCAGCATGTTTAATGTCCTGTTTTCGACATAACAAGCCGGAATACGACACGAAACCGGGTTGACATCCCATAGGGCGTTGATCGTGCTGGATAAAGCCCGGCCGAAAAAATCTTATATGTTGCCGATGTTTAGCTGTATCTGGACAGGGTCCGCTCCGGGCGCGTGCACAGCGTGCGCCCCGTGTCGTTCCGGGGGTTGACGATACGCCGCAGCGCAGCATCTAGACGCTTGCGATTGAGAGTCGCTCGCAATAAAGTCCGCAGCGACCGATTTCCGAATTAAGGAGCCGAAAAATGCGCAAGGCTCACTGCGCGACCTGCTGCAATGGCCTAGGGTCGGGCGACCGCGAGGTGCTGGAATGAACGATACCGTCGGAACGGCGGCGACTGCCGGGACAACCGATCCCGCCGCCGTGTCGGCCGCCGTGCCTGCCGCCGTACCTGCCGACGCCCCCGCGACGGGTGATGCCGTCACGGGCGCGAGCGATGCTGCGCTGGCGATCGGCGCGGCCGAGCAGGACTGGCTGACCACCCTGACCGATATGCTGGCCGCCGGTGGGCCGGTGGTGGCGATCCTGCTGGTCATGTCGGTGATCGCGCTGGCGATCGTGCTGGTGAAGCTCTGGCAGTTCGGCGTCGCCCGGCTGGGCGAGCGTGCCTCGACCCGCAAGGCGCTGGCGCTGGTCCGTGCCGGCCGGCCGCATGACGCCCTGGCGGTTGTTCGCAGCAAGCGCAATCCGGTGGCCCAGGCCGTCGCCCGCGCCCTGGTGGGCCAGCTGCGGGGGCTGCCGGAGCACACGGTCCGCGAGGAGGCCCTGCGGTTCGGCGGCGACCTGCTGGAGGAGCTGCGCGGCTATCTGCGGCCGCTGGAGGTGATCGCCTCCCTGGCGCCGCTGCTCGGCCTGTTCGGTACCGTGCTGGGCATGATCGGCGCGTTCCAGCAGCTGGAGGCGGCCGGCAACCAGGTGAACCCGGCGGTGCTCTCCGGCGGCATCTGGGAGGCGCTGCTGACCACCGCGGTGGGCCTGGCGGTCGCCATCCCGGCGGTTGCGGCCCTGAACTGGCTGGAGCGCATCGTCGAGCGCACCGCCCACGACATGGACAGCGCCATCACGGGCGTCTTCACACAGGATCTCTCCACGAATGTGGGGGAAAGCGACGGTCATGGCTACGAGCGCGACTACCAGCGCGGACACGGTCCCGCCCGCCTACGCACGGCGGCGGCTGGCGAATAGCGGGCGCCGCCGCCGGGCGGTCATCAGCCTCACGCCACTGATCGACGTGGTGTTCATTCTGCTGGTGTTCTTCATGCTGGCCTCCAGCTTCCTGGACTGGCGGACCATCGATCTGGCCGCGCCGGCCTCGGCGGGGGCGGGCAGCGAGATGACGGGCGCCATGCTGCTGGAGGTCCGGCCCGACGGGCTGCGCCTGAGCGGCCATATGGTCACCCTGGACGAGGCCGAGCGGAAGATCATGATGAAGGTGCGCGAGAAGGCCGATCAGCGCGTGCTGATCAAGCCGGCCGAGGGCGTCGCCCTGCAGGACACCGTGCGGGTGCTCGACCGTCTCTCGGCGGCCGGCGTCACCAACATGTCCTTCGTGCGCGGCGGCGGCCGGTAGGAGCGATCCATGCCACTCGTCAGACAGCGCCCGAAGAACGAGGACGACCGGATCCTGCCGCTGATCAACGTCGTCTTCCTGCTGCTGATCTTCTTCATGCTGGCCGGACGGCTGGCGGCGACCGACCCGTTCCAGATCGATCCGCCGGTCTCGACCAGCGAGGGGCTGGTGACGGTGGAGGATCTGCTGGTGCAGGTCGGCGTCGACGGCCGGTTGGCCCTGAACGGCGAGGAGATGGCCGAGGAGGCGCTTGGCGCCGCGGTCGCCGAGCGGCTCGCCGAAGGCGGCGCGGCTGCCGCCCCGGTGCGGCTGAAGGCGGACGGCACCGTGGAGGCGACCCGGGTGGTGGCGATCATGGAACTGCTGCGCACCGCCGGCGTCAAATCGGTCCAGCTCCTGACCCTTCCGGCCGGAGACGGATGATGCGGATCCGCTCACGTCATATGGGGGTGGCGTTCGGCGTGGCCCTGGCGATTCATGTCGCCGCCGCCATCGCCATGGTGCTCGAGCCGGAGAAGAAGGGGGCCGCGGCCACCGGCATGGGCGGCATCCAGGTGTCGCTCGGCCCGGCCGGCGGCGTGCCGGGCAGCACGGCCTCGGTGGTGAGCGAGATCGACAAGGCCGATCCGGTCGACCCCGCCGCCGCTCCGGTGGCCCAGCCCGACACCACCCAGCCGGAGAAGACCGAGACCCAGGAACCGCCACCGGAGACGGCAAAGCCGATCGAGCCGCCGCCGCCCGCGCCGGTCGATGTGCCTGTCGAGACGGCCGAACTGGTCCAGAAGGTCGATGAGGTCATCGCCATCGACAAGGTGGAGAAGGTCGAGACCGTCGAACCGCCGGAGCCGGTGAAGATCGAACGGCCGGAACCGCCCGAGAAGCCGGTGGAAGTGAAGCCGGAGCCGGTCACGGTCGCCCGGGTCGAGCCGGAGACCCCGCCGGTCGACACGCCGCCGATGCCGGTGACCCGGCCGGAGCCGCCGAAGCCCCAGAAGCTGGAGCGGACGAAGGTCGAGCCGACCCCGGTGCCGCAGCAGACCGCCGCCGTGGCGGTGGAGGCCCCGACCAAGGCGCAGGCGCAGCCGGCCCCGTCCCAGAGCCAGGGTGCGGCCGGCCGCAGCGGCGTCGGCCAGTCGCCCTTGTCCGGCAGCGCGGAGTCCAGCAGCGGCGGCGGACGCCCCGGTGTGTCGGTCGACTACGCCTCGATCCTGCAGGCCTGGCTGGAGGACCATAAGGAATATCCCCGCCGCGCCCGCAGCCGGCGTCAGGAGGGGGTCGTGATGCTGTATTTCGTCATGGACCGGAACGGCAATGTGCTCGAGTACCGGATCGACCGCAGTTCCGGCTACGACCTGCTCGACCGCGAGGTGGAGCAGATGATCCGGCGCGCCCAGCCGCTGCCGCCCTTGCCGGCCGAGATGGCCCAGGCCCGCCTCGAACTGGTCGTCCCGGTGCAGTTCCAGTTGCGCTAGGACGATTGTCCCGCCCCGGCTTTCGTCCCTATCCTGGCGAAAAGTCGGGGAGGGGACGATGTCGGACGGCGACCGCACGACCAGCTATTTCACCGAGACCGCGTCCGTGGAGACCGTTCTGGCCCGCATGGGCGAACCGGAGGACCCACGCCTCGCCGAGGTGATGCGCGCGGTGATCGACCACCTGCACGCGGTGGTGAAGGAGGTCGAGCCGACCTATGGCGAATGGATGGCGGCGATCCGGTTCCTGACCGAGACCGGACAGATGTGCGACGACCGCCGCCAGGAATACATCCTGCTCTCCGACGTGCTCGGCGTGTCGATGCTGGTCGATGCGATCAACACGCGGCGGCCGGGCGGCGCGACCGAGAACACGGTGCTGGGGCCGTTCCATGTGGACGGCGCGCCGGAGCTGGCGATGGGCGAGACGATCTCCCAGGACGGCCAGGGCGAGCCGCTGTTGGTGCGCGGCCGGGTGGTGGACGGCGCCGGCCGGCCGGTGGAAGGGGCGGTGATCGACACCTGGCAGACCAGCCATGACGGCTTCTACGACCTGCAGCAGCCGGATGTGCAGCCGGAGAACAACCTGCGCGGCGTCTTTCGAACCGGGGCGGCCGGCCGCTTCTCCTACCGCTCGGTCAAGCCGAGCTTCTATCCGATCCCCGATGACGGGCCGGTGGGCCGGCTGCTGCACGGGCTGGGGCGGGGGAATATCCGGCCGGCCCATCTGCATTACATCGTCAGCGCCCCCGGCTTCGAGACGGTGACCACCCACATCTTCGTCCATGACGACCCGTATCTGGACAGCGATGCGGTCTTCGGGGTGAAGCGGAGCCTGATCCGGGAGTTCGTACGGCACGACGATCCCACCCAGGCCGCCGAGTTCGGGGTCGCCAACCCGTTCTGGACAGTGGAGACCGATTTCGTCCTGACCCCCGCCGCCTGAACGAAAACGGCCCGCCTCCGAGGGGGCGGGCCGCTGGCATTCGATTGCCCTACCGTCAGTCGATCCGCGTGATCCGGCCTTCGACGCCAGTGCTGACCGTACCGCGGGTCTCGACGTAGTCGATCACCTGCCCGGCCAGGAGGCCGCCGGAGATGCCGTCGATCAGCACCTTGGCCTGGCGCAGCATGCCGTAGCCGTCGCCGCCGCTGCCGACATAGTCGTTGGTCGCCAGCGTGTAGGTCGCGGTGTCGTCCAGCGGCTGGCCGCCGACGATCACCTCGGTGACCCGCGCGCCGACCGGCTTGGAGGCGTCGTAGGAGAAGGTGAGTCCGGAGACCTGCGGGAAGCGGCCCTGGACCTCCTCGACCCCGCTCACCCCATGCTCCAGGGCTTCGCGGAGCACCGCGCCGGACAGCTCCAGCTTGACGGTCGAATTGCCGAACGGCAGTTCGGTAAGGATGGTCTTGCGGGTCAGCTCGGTACCGGCCGGATAGACCGTGTCTCCCCGGATGCCGCCACCGTTCGCCAGGCCGATATCGGCGCCGGTCGCCGTCCGGCTGGCATCGGCGACCAGATTGCCGAAGGCGGTCTCCATCGAGCGGATCGAGGCCCGGCGGGTATCGAGCTCCACGTCGGTCTTGCCGATCACCTGGCCCAGGCCCTGGTCCAGCGCGGCGGCATAGGCGTCGACCTGCGCCTGCACCGTCGCGTCGGGCGTGGCGTCGTCGGTGGCGATGAGGTCGAAGGTGGGCTTCCAGACCACGGCGAGCTTGCCGCGCTTCTCCACCTTGTCGAGGGTGATGGTGGTCTTGGCGATGAACTCGCCCTCCGCACCGGCGCCGACCAGCATGTCCCGGCCGTCGTAGTAGATGCGCGCCACCTCGTCATGGCCGCCGAGCACCAGGTCGACATCCTTGACCACACGGGTCAGCTCGCGGTCCAGGCCTTCGCCGCCATGGCTGAGCACGATGATGAAATCGGCGCCCAGTTCCTTCAGCGCGCCGGCCGCCGACGTCGCCGCCTCGGCGTAGTCGGCGAAGGTCACGCCGGCGCCCGGGCTGGCCAGGAAGGTGGTGTCGGGCGTGGTCAGTCCCAGCAGGCCGATCTTGAAGCCGTTCATGTCGATGATCTGCGGACCGTCGACACCCGGGAACGGGTTGCCGTCGAGGGCGACGTTGCTGGAGATCCAGGCGAAGTCTGATTCCGCGACCCGCGCCTTCAGGACGTCGTCGCCGAGATCGAATTCATGGTTGCCGAGCGTCGCGTACTGGATGCCGACCATCTCGGCCAGCTCGATCATGTGTGCGCCCTTGTCGATGCCGCTCATCAGCGACGGCGAGATCATGTCGCCGCCGAAGGTGACGAGCGGGAACGCGCCTTCGGCCTTGGCCGCGGCCTTCTCCTGGGCGATCACGGCGGCGACCTTGCCGGCGTTCTCCATCTTGTCCCAGTCGTTGAGGTGCAGAATCACGAGCTTGAGCGGCTCGGCGGCCGCAGGTCCGGCCAGCGTGGCCACGGCCACGAGCGCGAACGCAAAAGTGCGCAGCAAGGAGAACATCGTCGACTCCATCGATCAGCGGAAGGCGGAAAAACCTGACGGTCACAGTACTGTAACACGCCGGCTCGACCAACAATGCTTGGGGTCGATGATAGCCGATGGTTGTGACCGTTGGGGTGCAGAGGTCGCCACCCCGACGTCGTCCTGACGAAAGTCAGGACCAAGCCAAGATGCCGATGCAGGGCCGGGGTCTGGGGACGTGCAGGATGCCTGATCCTGATTTGCATCAGGATGACGGGAGGTGGTCGAGGGGGTGTGCCCCTACCGCGTCACGCTGGCGCCGCTCTGGGTGAAGAGAATCTTGCGTTCCGCCTCGTCCGGCGGGGCGGAGCGGCGGAATTCCTTGCCGAGATCGACGGCCCGCTGCACCGCCGGCCGTTCCTTGATCGCCGCGCGCCAGCGGGTCACGTTCGGATAGGCCTCCAGCGAGGCGCCCAGCGGTCTGGCGATCAGCACCCAGGGCCAGCAGATCATGTCGGCGATGGTGAAGTCGTCGCCGACGATCCATTTCCGCCCTTCCAGCCGACGCTCCAGCACCGCCGCGCAGCGGTCGTACTCGTTAAGATACCGGGTCTTGGCGTAGGGCACGTCCTCCGGCGCGTAGTTCACGAAATGGCTGAGCTGGCCGGCCATCGGCCCCTGGTTGCCGGTCTGCCAGAACAGCCATTCCAGCACTTCCTTCTCGCCGCGCGGATCGGACGGGATGAACCGACCGGTCTTGCGCGCCAGGTAGTGCATGATGGCGCCGGACTCGAAGACGGAGATCGGGTCGCCCTCCACGCCGTGATCGACGATCGCCGGCATCCGGTTGTTCGGGCTGATCGCCAGGAACTCCGGCTTGAACTGGTCGCCCTTGGAGATGTTGAGCGGGATCAGGTTGTAGTCGATCCCCAGTTCCTCCAGCAGGATCGCGACCTTCCAGCCGTTCGGGGTGGGCCAGTAGTAGAAGTCGATCATGCCGCCTGTTCCTCCTTGGTGCCGGCCACGCCGTCGGCGCGCAGCGCGGCGATCTCGTCCTGGGTGAACCCGGCCGAAGCCAGCAGGGCGTCGGTATCCGCGCCCAGCAGCGGCGCGCCGTGGGACAGGTCCGGCTCGGTCACCGAGAAGGTCGCCGCCGGGCGGGCCTGGCGAACCTTGCCCGCCTGGGGGTGGTCGAGCTCGACGACGATGCCGCTCGCCTGGATCTGGGGGTGGTCGATCATCGCGGAGCGGGTCAGTACCGGGGCGCAGGGCACGTCATGGGCCTCCAGCCGCTCCAGCCAATAGGCCGAGCCGTTGGTGGCGATCACGCTCTGGGTCAGGGCGAGCCGGTCGTCGATATTCTCGTGCCGCAGCGCCGGAGTCAGGAAGCGCGGGTCCTCCAGCCATTCCGGCATCTCCAGGGCGGCGGTCAGCGACTTCCACTGCTTGTCGGTGTTCACCGCCACGGTGATGTAGCCGTCGGTGGTCTCGTAGATCAGGTCGATGAAGCTGGCCGCCTTCTCCTGCGGGAACTCCCCGCCGACGAAGGTCTGGCTGCCCATGTCGGAGTGCCACAGGAAGTCGATCACGCTGTCCAGCATGGAGACCTTCACGTGCTGGCCCTCGCCGGAGCGCTCGCGCTTCAGCAGGGCGGCGGTGATCGCCTGGGCCGAGGTGTAGCCGGTCAGCTTGTCGGGGATGATGGTGCGCACCAGCCGAGGGCGGGCGTCGTCGGCGCCGCCCTGGATCGAGGTGAGGCCGGACAGCGCCTGCACCAGAGGGTCGTAGACCGGCTTGTCGGCATAGGGGCCGGTATCGCCGAAGCCGCTGATCGAGCAGTAGACGATCGACGGGTTCACCGCCCGCACCGCCGCCTCGCCCAGGCCCATGCGGTCGGTGACGCCGGGACGGAAGTTCTGCACGAAGGCGTCGGCCGTCGCCGCCAGCTTCAGGACCGCTTCCACCCCGCGCGGGTCCTTCAGGTTCAGGGCGACCGACTTCTTGGAGCGGTTGTTGTTCAGGAAGGAGGCCGAGAACCCTCCCTGGCGGTTGGCCATGGCCCGGGTGAAGTCGCCGCCCGCCGGGTGTTCGATCTTGATGACCTCGGCGCCCTGATCGGCCAGCAGCATGGTGCCGAGCGGACCGGAGACCACGCTGGTCAGATCGATGATGCGAAAACCCTCAAGCGGTCCGGCCATGCCTGCGCTCTCCCCGTCGGTGCTGTGGTGGATGCAAGGTCGTGTTCAGGAGCGCGGAGTCAACCACTGTGCGGCGCGAAGAGGTACCGGCGGGCCGCGGATGCACTATTCGTGAATTGGCACGAATTTGCGATCTATTGGGTCGAAATCGGCAAGGCGTGAGCTATCGCCCGTCGAAGGAGATCGTCTTCACCAGCGCGATCACCGGCTCGCCGACCCGCAGGCCCAGCTCGTCGACCGACTCGCGCGTCACCCGGGCGCGCAGCCGGGTCCCCTCGGCGATCTCGATCAGGGTCTCGGCATAGGGGGCGCCCTCGGACGCGGCGAGCTCGACGATCCGGCCGGAGAGCCGGTTGCGGATGCTGATCCCCTCCGGCGGCCGGGTCGCCAGCGCCACGTCGCGGGCGCGGATCCGCAGGCGCACCCGTTCGCCGGTCGCGACCTCGATCCGGGGAATGGAGACCGGCTGGCCGGCCAGGTCGAGACGGGTGAGCTGGTAGCCGGCATCGTGCCCGGTCACGGTCGCGGTCAGCAGCGCGCCGGCCTCGAACCGCCCGGTCGCGGGCTCCAGATCCAGCCGTTCCAGGATCGGTCCGACAGCGCCCTCGGCGATCACCTTTCCGGCGGCGAGCACCACCATCCGGTCGGCCAGGCGGGCGACCTCGGCCAGATCGTGGCTGACATAGATCGCCGGGATCGGGAGCGCGTCGTGCAGCCGCTCGAAGGTCGCCAGGATGTCGGCGCGCGAGGCCTCGTCCAGGGCGGAGAGCGGCTCGTCCAGCAGCAGCAGGCGCGGTGCCGACAGCAGGGCGCGGCCGATGGCGACCCGCTGGCGCTCGCCGCCGGACAGCCGCTCCGGACCGCGCTCCAGCAGCCGTTCAAGGCCGAGCAGGGATACAGCCTCGTCGAAGCCGATCACCGGCGGCTGACCCTCGGCCCGCCGCGCGCCGTAGAGCAGGTTGCGCCGCACCGAGAGATGCGGGAACAGGCTCGCCTCCTGAAAGACGTAGCCGATGGGGCGGCGGTGAGCGGGCAGGTGGAGGCCGGCGCCGTCGTCCTGCCAGGTGTCGCCGCCGATCGCGAGCCGGCCGGACAGGCGGGTCAGGCCGGCCATCGCCCGGAGCACGGTGGTCTTGCCCGATCCCGACGGGCCGAACAGGGCGGTGATGCCCGTCATCGGCGCGGTGAAGGCGACATCCAGGTCGAAGCCGCCCAGGCTGCCGGCGAAGCGGGCATCGATGCGGTCGGGGACGGGGCTCACGGCCGCGCCCTCCCGATCCGCTTCTCCAGCAGCAGCATCGCCAGGATCACGGCGAAGGCGAAGGCCACCATGCCGCCGGCCAGCAGATGCGCCTCCGCCCAGCGCAGGGTCTCCACGTAGTCGTAGATGGCGATCGACAGGACACGGGTCTCGCCGGGAATGTTGCCGCCGATCATCAGGATGACCCCGAACTCGCCCATGGTATGGGCGAAGCCGAGCACCGCGCCGGTCAGGAAGCCGCGCCGGGCGAGCGGCACCGCCACGCTCCAGAACCGGTCCCAGGGCCCCGCGCGCAGGGTGGCGGCGACCTCCAGCGGCCGGTCGCCCATCGCTTCGAAGGCGTTGCGGACCGGCTGGACGACGAAGGGCAGGGAATAGACCACCGAGCCGATCACCAGCCCGGTGAAGCTGAAGGCGAGCGACCGCGCGCCACCGAGCGACGCGATCCAGCCGCCCGGCCCGTCCGGGCCGAGCAGGATGAGGAGGTAGAACCCGAGCACCGTCGGCGGCAGCACCAGCGGCAGCGCCACGATGGCGGCGACCGCCTCCTTCCAGCGCGCCGCCGAGCGGGCGAGCCACCAGGCGATCGGCGTGGCGATCACCAGCAGCACCAGGGTCGTCACCGTCGCCAGGATCAGGGTCAGGCGGACCGGGGACCAGAGCTCGGCCAGGTCGGGCATGGGCGCTCCCGTCGTTCACCCGTTGTCGGTCATCCCGGGGCGTAGCCGTATTTCTGGAGGATTTCCAGCGTCTGGGGACCTTTCAGGAAGGTCATGAATGCAAGTGCGGCGTCCCGGTCGACGGCGGCTTTCAGCAGCACGGCGTCCTGGGCGATCGGATCGTGCAGATGCTCCGGCACCATCCAGCGCGATCCGTCGGCGTGGCCGGCGACCTGCGAGGCGGCGACGAAGCCGAGCCGGGCATTGCCGGTGGCGACGAACTGGTAGGTCTGGGCGATGTTCGTACCCTGGACCATTTCGCCCTCGAACCGGGCGCGCTTGCCGAGATGGGTCAGCACCTGCAGGGCCGCCGCGCCGTAGGGGGCCGTCAGCGGATTGGCGATGGCGAGCTTGCCGAGACCGTCGGCGTCCAGGGTCTCCGGCCCGGTGACCAGATCCGGCTCGCGGCTGTACAGGGCGAGCCGCCCCTGGGCGTAGGTGAAGCGGTGGTCCGGTTCGCCCAGCCCGTCGGCGACGGCCTTCTCCGGCCGGGCCTGATCGGCGGCCAGGAAGACGTCGAACGGCGCGCCGCCGGCGATATGGGTGAAGAGCTGCCCGGTGGAGGCGAAGCTGAACATCGCCCGATGGCCGGTCGCGGTGTCGAAGGCGGTGCCGATCTCCTTGGCCGCGTCGGTGAAGTTCGCGGCGACCGCGACCCTGACCTCTCCGGCCCGGGCCGCGCCGGCGGCAATCACGAGCAGCAGCGCGAGCATCGCCGCATGGAAGGGCCGGATCGGATGTGCCATGGTTTTCCGATATGTCGGTGCGAACATATCGGGATGGTGTCACGTCGCGCGGGCCCGGTCAACGGGGCGCACGTCGCGGCCGCTCAGCCCTTCTGGTCGGCGAGCAGCGTCTGTAGCGCCTCCAGCTCCGTCCTGGTGGCGGCGGCGGCCTGGTCCTCCATGCGGCGGTAGAGGTCGAGGACCCGGAGGCCGAGGTCGGTCAGCTCCGCGCCGCCCCGGGCCGATCCGCCGCGCGAGGTGGTGACCAGCGGCGCGCCGAAATCCTCCTTCATGGCTTCCACCAGCCCCCAGGCCCGCTTGTAGCTCATGCCGAGGCGGCGGCCGGCGGCGGCGATCGAGCCGGTTTCCACCACGCCCTGCAGCAGGTCGGCCTTGCCGGGGCCGACGGCGACGTTCGGGGCGATGACGACCCGCAGACGCGGGCCAAGGGTCTGATTCCAGGGACGCATGGCGGCAGCTTACCCGGTCTCCCGCGTCAGGGGCAGCGCCGCATGAAACCGTCGATCCAGAGTCCCGCAGTAAAAGATTAAATCCTTTGAATACATAGATATGGAGCAAATATTTCAAAAGTCCTTTTCAGCACCGCGCGGAGTGCCTAGTGTTTCGCGTATCGCACCGTCGGCATCAGAACAGGCGGGCGGGTTCGCAGGACCGGAAAACGGCCGCGGACCGACATAAGGAACGAAGCTAAGGGAGGCAGTTCCATGATCATCACGCGCAAGCATCTGCGCACCATGACCGCTGCGGTCGCCGGTGTCGCAGCGCTGGGTCTGGCGGCCACCGCCCAGGCCAAGGTCGAGGGCGACACCATCATCCTCGGGGCGGCGATCTCGCTGACTGGGAAATACGCCACCAACGGCGTCCATGCCCAGAAGGGCTATGACTTCGCGGTCGACAAGATCAACGACGCCGGCGGCGTCTCGGTCGACGGCAAGACCTACAAGCTGAAGGTCGTCTACTACGACGACGAGTCCACCCCGGCCCGCGGCGCCGAGCTGGCGGAGCGGCTGATCAACCAGGACGGCGTCAAGTTCATGCTGGGCCCGTACAGCTCCGGCCTGACCAAGGCCATCGCGCCGGTGACCGAGAAGTACAAGATCCCGATGGTCGAGGCCGAGGGTGCGTCGCGCTCGCTGTTCACCCAGGGCTACAAGTACATGTTCGCGGTGCTCTCCACCTCCGAGCAGTACCTGGCCAGCGCCATCGAGCTCGCCGCCGAGGTGGCCGAGAAGCAGGGCAAGAAGTCGTCGGACATCAAGATCGCCATGGCGTTCGAGAACGATCCGTTCTCGCTCGACGTGCGTGCCGGCGTGGTCGACGACGCCAAGAAGTACAACATGAACATCGTCATCGACGACAAGCTGCCGCGCGACCTGTCGGACATGACCTCGACCCTGACCAAGGTCAAGGCGCTGAAGCCGGACTTGCTGGTCATCTCCGGTCACTCCAAGGGAGCCGCCACGGCCGCCCGGCAGATCCAGGAGCTGAAGATCGACGTGCCGATGGTGGCGATGACCCACTGCGAGGCCGCCGACATCACCGCCAAGTTCGGTGCCGGTCCGACCGAAGGCATCCTGTGCCCGACCCAGTGGTCCGAGACCCTGGCCTACAAGGACGACCTCATGGGATCGGCCGCGCAGTACAACTCGGACTTCCAGAAGGCCTACCCGGAATACTCGACGGTGCCGTATCAGACCGCCATGGCCAGCATGGCCGTGCAGGTCTGGGCCGACGCCTTCGAGCGGGCGAACTCCTTCGATACCGAGAAGCTGCGCGACACGCTCGCCGCCACCGACATGCAGACCTTCGCCGGCGGCGTGAAGTTCTCGGAGGCGGGCAACAACATCGCCAAGCCGATGGTGCTGCGGCAGATCCAGGACGGCGAATACCTGGTGGTGGCGCCGACCAAATGGGCGGCGGCCGAGCTGCGCTACCCGCGGCAGCCCGAGTACTGATCGCACCCTGACCGACGGCGGCGGGGGAACACCCGTTCTCCCGCCGTTCGCGTTGCCGTGCACCGGAGGCCGCCGGTCCGCGTGAGGCCCAGAGTCCGCGCCGGGTCCGAGCCGCCGCCTCCGGAACAGGAGCGAGCCTAATGATCGACAATCTCCATCTCCTGACCCAGGTGCCGATCCTCGGCGTCGATCTGGTGATCCAGGGGCTGTTCATCGGCGCCATCTTCGCGCTGGTCGCCTACGGGCTCGCCCTGGTCTGGGGCGTGATGAACGTGAAGAACCTGGCCCAGGGCGACATGGTCATCCTCGGCGGGTATCTCGCCTATCAGGCCACCCTGTGGGGCTATCATCCGATCGTCGCCCTGCCGGCGGCGATCATCGTGATGTTCATGCTCGGCTGGGGGATCTACGCGCTGATCATCCGGCGGGTGGTCAACCGCGACATGTTCACCTCGCTGCTCGCCACCTTCGGGCTCAGCCTGCTGATCCAGCAGATCCTGAACCTGATCTACGGGCCCGAGGTGAAGGTCGCCGATGCCGGCTTCGGCGATTTCGAGCTCGGCTCGTTCATCGTCATCCAGAACGTCCGGCTCTACAGCCTGCTGATGGCGGCGGCCCTGGCCCTGGTCATCGTGATCTTCATGAAGAAGTCGCGGATGGGCCAGGCGATCCGCGCCACCGCCCAGGATGCCCGCGCCGCCCGGGTGCTCGGCATCGACACCGACCAGGTCTATGCCTTCACCTACGCCCTGAACGCGTCCATCTGCGGCGCGGCCGGAGTGCTGGTGGCGATGATCTGGGTGATCCAGCCCTACTACGGGATCGTCTATTCGATCCGAGCCTTCATCATCGTGACGGCCGCCGGTCTCGGCAATCTGCCGGGCGTCATCCTCACCGGCTTCGGCCTCGGGGTCTGGGAGAACGTGGCCGGCTTCGTGTTCGGCGCCGAGTTCGCGGTCGCCGCCGTCGTCATCATGCTGGTCGCGGTGCTGATGTACCGCCTTGTCCAGCTCTACCGCGTGCGTCAGGTGGTCCGATGAACTCGTCGCGTTCCCTCGATCTCAAGCTCTATGCGGCCCTGATCGCCGTCGGCGTGCTGGTGCCGCTGTTCGCCCAGGATTACATCCAGACCGTCGCCGTGATGTGGCTGATGATCCTGATGGCCGTCACCTGGGACGTCACCGGCGGCCAGATGGGCTACAACTCGCTCGGCAACGTGGTGTTCTTCGGCATCGGCATGTACGCCTCGGCGATCGTGCAGATCGCCCAGTTCAGCGACGTGGCAGACTACACCGCGTCGTTCGGCGCCATCGTGGTCGACTTCACCCCGGGCCAGTACTTCACCGGGCTCGGCCTCGGGCTGGTGGCCGGCGGCATCGCCGCCTCGATCTTCGCCCTGCTGATCGGCCCGGCCATGCTCGGCCTGCGCGGCCCGTATTTCGCCATCGGCACCCTCGGCCTCGCCATCGCGGTCGCCGAGCTGGTCTCGGGCTGGGAGTATGTCGGCGGCGGTGGCGGCATCTCGATGCCGGTCTATCCCGGACCGCCGACGGCCGGGCCCTTCACCTTCTACGTCCTGCTCGGCCTGCTGGCGCTCGCCGCCCACCTCTTCGTGCGCTGGCTCTACTCGACCCAGTTCGGCCTCGCCATCAACGCGATCCGCGACGACGAGGACAAGGCGGACGCGATGGGCATCCACACCAACCGCTACAAGACCATCGCCTGGGCCATCGCCGCCTTCTTCATGGGCGTCGGCGGGGCGATCTTCGGCAACATGTCCGGCTTCATCGAGCCGCTGGAGGTGGCCTTCCCGACCACCACCTTCGGCATCTTCATGGTCGCCATGGCGCTGCTCGGCGGCAAGGGAACCCTGTGGGGGCCGGTGCTGGGCGCGGTGCTGTTCCACATCGTCAAGCAGGTGACCTGGACCTATCTGCTCGGCTGGCAGTGGGTGGCGCTGGGCGCGATCATCATCATCAACATCGTCTACTTCCAGCAGGGCATCCTCGGCTGGGCTCAGGACAAGTGGCCGGAAGCCTTCGGACTCACGGTGGACAGGGGCGGGGCGGCGCGGCCGGCCGCCGGGGAGGCGGCCCAATGAGCGCAGCGTTCCAGGAAGCGACCCCCAACGTCGTCGAGGTCCGCGGCGTCTCCAAGTCCTATGGCGGCGTGCAGGCCAACACCGACATCTCCATCGACGTGCCGGACGGCCGGATCACCGGCCTGATCGGTCCGAACGGGTCGGGCAAGACCACCCTGTTCAACTCGATCGTCGGCTATCACCCGATCGACAGCGGCTCGATCAAATTCCAGGGGCGGGAGATCTCCAAGCTGCGGGTGCCGGACATCGCCCGGCTCGGCATGCTGCGCACGTTCCAGCAGACCCGGATCTATTCGAAGATGAACTGCATGGACAACATGCAGATCTCGGTCAGCCATCGGGACGCCTCGCCGTTCTCGATCTTCGCCCTGCGCGACCGGGGCGAGATCGTCGAGGAGGCCGAACGGCTGCTGGAATTCGTCGGCCTCTACGAGAAGCGGTTCCTGATTTCCGGCGACCTGAGCTTCGGCCAGCAGAAGCTGCTGGAATTCGCCATGGCGCTGATGAACCGGCCCAAGGTGCTGCTGCTGGACGAGCCGACCGCCGGCATCAACCCGACCCTGATCAACGGCCTGATCGACCGGCTGAAACGGGCCAACGAGGAGCTCGGCGTCACCCTGTTCGTCATCGAGCACAACATGCGGGTGATCATGAACCTGGCCGGCCAGATCTCCTGCCTCGCCCATGGTGAGCTGCTGGCCACCGGCACGCCGGACGAGCTGCAGAACGATCCGCGCGTGGTCGACGCCTATCTGGGAGCGCACTGATGAGCGAGCAGACCGGAACCGAGAGCGGCCGCCGCACCAGCGGTTACGGCAGCGGCGACGTCTCCACCGTCATCTCGGTGGAGGACGTGGTCCGCCAGGCCAGGGCGATCGCCGAGGAGGGGCCGAGCGTCGATGCCCTGGACGCGATGTGCGCCGGCGAACCTTTCGTGGAGATCAGCGACCTGCGCGCCGGTTACGGCAAGATGCAGATCCTGCACGACTTCAACCTGCGGGTCGGCAAGGGTCAGTCCCTGTGCCTGATCGGGCCGAACGGCGCGGGCAAGTCGACGGTGCTGCACTCGATCTTCGGCTTCACCAACATCTTCTCCGGCTCCATCGTGGTCGGCGGCAAGGACGTCACCCGGATGAGCCCGCAGCAGAAGCTCCGCTCGGCCGGCATCGCCTATATCCTGCAGGACAAGTCGGTCTTCCCTGGCATGACCGTGGAGGAGAACCTCCTCATGGGCGGATTCCTGAAGGACAAGCCGGCCGAGGCCAAGGCGGCGGCGGAACGGGTGTTCGACAAGTACGACCGCCTCGCCGCCCGGCGCAACAAGCCGGCCGGCGTGCTGTCCGGCGGCGAGCGGCGGCTGCTGGAGATCAGCCGGGCGCTGGTGATGGAACCGGACGTGCTGCTGGTCGACGAGCCCTCCATCGGCCTGGAGCCGCGCTTCATCGACATGGTGTTCGAGATCCTGGGCGACCTGCAACGGGTCGACGGCAAGACCATCGTCATGGTCGAGCAGAACGCCAAGAAGGGTCTGGAGTTCGCCGATCTCGGCTATGTGCTGGTCTCCGGCGAGACCGCGTTGGCGGGGCCGGGCAAGCAGTTGCTGGAGAATCCGGAAGTCGGCCGCCTGTTCCTGGGCGGCTGATCCCTCACCCGAACCCGCGGCCGAAATCCATCGGCCGAACCCGCCGCATCAAACCGCGACTGAGGATGTTCGCGACGCTGGACATCCTGTCGATCAGGATTGTATACAAAGTTATACAAGCAGTTTTATCTAAGGTCCGGCCGGTGTCGGACCGAGGCGCCTGGGCGCCGCAGAAGGAGAGGAAGTTATGGCTGATTGGGATGTCGTCGTCGTCGGTGCCGGTAACGCCGCGCTCTGCGCTGCCCTGTCGGCGCGCGAGTCCGGGGCCTCGGTCCTGGTGCTGGAGCGCGCTCACGAAGACGAGGGCGGCGGCAACACCCGCTTCACTGCCGGCGCCATCCGGACGGTCTATAACGGCGTGGACGACCTGCGCGCCCTGATGCCGGACATCACCGACGAAGAAGTGGCGATCACCGATTTCGGCACCTACACCGCCGACCAGTTCTTCGACGACATGTTCCGGGTC
Organism: Candidatus Endolissoclinum sp.; assembly: GCA_965228445.1. Taxonomy (GTDB): domain Bacteria; phylum Pseudomonadota; class Alphaproteobacteria; order Thalassobaculales; family Thalassobaculaceae; genus Thalassobaculum. Next base: position 3,757,856 of record OZ245813.1, read on the forward strand.
ACCCAGTACCGCTGCAACCCGGACCTGGCCGAGACGCTGATCACCTCGTCCTACGACACCCTGATGTGGATGAAGGGCAAGGGCGTGCGCTTCCAGCCGATCTGGGGCCGCCAGGCGTTCAAGGTCGACGGCAAGTTCAAGTTCTGGGGCGGCCTGACGGTGGAAGCCTGGGGCGGCGGCCCCGGCCTGGTCGAGGCGCTGTGGGGGGCGGCCAAGAAGAACGGCATCGACATCCGCTATTCCACCCGCGCCCTGTCGCTCGAATACGACGACGTCAAGGTCACCGGCGTGAAGGTGAAGGGCCCGAACGGCGTGGAGACCATCTCCGCCAAGGCGGTGGTCCTGGCCAGCGGCGGCTTCGAGGCCAACCCGGAATGGCGGACCCGCTACATGGGTCCGGGCTGGGAGCTGGCGAAGGTGCGCGGCACCCGCTTCAACACCGGCGACGGCATCCGCATGGCGCTCGACATCGGCGCCTGCCCGTACGGCAACTGGTCGGGCGGCCACGCGGTCGGCTGGGATTTCAACGCCCCGGAATTCGGCGATCTGGCGGTCGGCGACAACTTCCAGAAGCACTCCTACCCGTTCTCGATCATGGTCAATGCCGAGGGCAAGCGCTTCGTCGACGAGGGGGCCGACTTCCGCAACTACACCTACGCCAAGTACGGCCGGGTCATCCTCAACCAGCCGGGCCAGATGGCGTGGCAGATCTTCGACCAGCAGACCGTCCACCTGCAACGCGACGAGTACCGCATCCGACAGGTGACCAAGGTCACCGGCGAGACGCTGGAGGAGCTGGCCGGCAAGCTGGAGGGCGTGAACAAGGACGCCTTCCTGGCCGAGGTGAAGGCCTATAACGACGCGGTGCAGACCGACGTCGAGTTCAACCCGAACGTCAAGGACGGCCGCGGCACCAAGGGTCTCTCGGTGCCGAAGTCGAACTGGGCGGTGCGGATCGAGCAGGGGCCGTTCGAGGCCTATCAGGTCACCTGCGGCATCACCTTCACCTTCGGCGGTCTGCGGATCGACGAGCGCGGCCAGGTGGTCGATGTGGACATGAACCCGATTCCCGGCCTCTACGCCGCCGGCGAGCTGGTCGGCGGGCTGTTCTACTTCAACTACCCGGGCGGCACCGGTCTGATGTCCGGCGCGGTGTTCGGCAAGCTGGCCGGCGCCGGCGCCGGCGAGGAGGCAACTTCCGGTCGTGCCAACGCCGCGGAGTAGGGCATACTCCCGCCATGGCGCGGGGTCCGAAAAAGCCTGATCAAGCAGGCAGGGAGCCCGGCGGCGAGGTCGCTGCCGGGCAATCGATAGCCGAGTCGCGGGGGGAGTGGGCCTACCACCGTCTGCGACAGGCGATTCAGGCCGGCGAGTTGAAGCCGGGCGAACGTATCCGTGAAATCGAGATGGCGAAGCGGCTGGAGGTCAGCCGCACGCCGGTGCGCGAGGCGCTGCGCCGTCTGGAGGCGGACGGGCTGCTCACCTTCGTGCCCTATCGCGGCATGGTCATCGCCGAATTGGACCATCAGGCGGTGATGGAGCTGTACCAGATGCGCGAGGTGCTGGAGGGGACGGCCGCCGGTCTCGCCGCCCGGCACGCCTCGGAGGCCGAGATCACCCTGCTGCGCGACCTGATCGCCGCGGATCCGGGCGACGGCGATCCCCGCGCGCTGGCAACCCATAATCGGCAGTTCCACGGCACGCTCTACCGGGCCGCCCATAACCGCTATCTGCTGAAGACCCTGAACGTGCTGAGCGACGCCATGGCGCTGCTCGGCATGACCACCCTGTCGCTGACCGGGCGGTCGGGCACCGCGCGCCAGGAGCACCAGGACGTGCTGGAGGCGATCGAGGCGCGGGACCAGGCCCGGGCCGAGGCGGCCGCGCGCTATCACATCCGCGAGGCGCAGCGGGCCCGCCTGCGGCTGATGTTCGACGGCCAGAAGGCCAAGGTCGAGGCCGAATAGCCCTCGCAAAAGAGAACGGCCCGGGGAAGATCCGCCGGGCCGTTATCCGCATCTTGTCCGAGGACCCTGACGGGCCGCTCCGTTACTGGAGACGGGTCGGGATCTCCTCGATGGCGTCGGCGACCAGCTTCTTCTGGGTCGCGGCGTCCATGTTGTCCTCGATCAGGCGCCGGGTCGCGGCGACGGCCAGGTCGACCATCTGCGCCCGGACTTCCTGAAGCGCCTTGGCCTCGGCGGCTTGGATCTTCTCCATGGCGACCTGCTCGCGGCGCGCCAGGGACTGCTCGAGCTTGGCCTCGGCCTCCTCGCGCATCCGCACGGCTTCGGACTTGGCGTGCTCCAGGATGGCCTCGGCCTCCTGCAGGGCATCGCGCTGGCGGCGCTGGTAGTCCGCCTTGGCGGCCTGGGCCTCCTCGCGGAGCGCCTGGGCCTCGTCGAGCTTGCGCTTGATCTCCTCGGCCCGCTTGTCGAGGCCGGCGACGATCGGACGCCAGCCCTTCCAGTAGGCAAGGGCCAGGAACAGGACGAAGGAGACGGCAACCCAGAATGTCGGATCGCTGAACATCAGGCGCCTCCCTGCATCGCGGCCTCGACCGCCTTGCCGACCTTGGCGTCGCTCACCTTCAGGCCGGTCAGTTTCACCGTCGCCTCGGCGGCGGCTTCGCTGGCCACGGATTTCAGGCTCTCCAGAGCCTCGGTCCGCTGCTCGGCGATACGGGCCTCGGCGGCCTTGGTGGTCTCGGCGGTCTTCTTCGCCGCCTCGGCCTCGGCCGTGGCATGGGACGCGGCGATCTCGTCCATGGCCTTGCGGACAAGGTCATGGGCCTGGGACCGGGCGTCGGCGACCGCCTTCTCGTACTCGGCCTTCACCGCTTCCGCCTCGCCGCGCAGGCGGTCGGCGGTCTCGATGTCGTCCTCGATCCGCTCCTGCCGCTCCTCGAGCACGTCGGCGATGCGCGGAATCGCGACCTTCGACATGACGAAGTAGAGCAGGATAAAGCTGACGAACAGCCAGAAGATCTGGGTCGGGTAGGTCGTGGCGTCGAGCTGCGGCAGGCCGCCGCCTCCGCCACCCTGGGCGTCCGTCGCCGCCCAGGACGGCACGGCCGCAACCGCCATGGCGGCTGCGAGGCCGATGCGCCGAGACCAGCGGGTCACGCTGTTGGCGATCATGTCGTCATCCTCCTGACGGGGGTCGAGGGTGCCAGCCGGACAGCGGGCACCCGAACCGGATCAGGTGAACAGGATGAGGAACGCGATCAGCAGCGCGAACAGCGCGACGGCTTCCGTCAGGGCGAAGCCCAGAATGCCGATGCCGAAGACTTCGCCGCGGGCCGCCGGGTTACGGGCGATCGAAGCGATCAGGGTCGAGAAGATGTTGCCGATACCGACACCGACGCCCATCAGGGCGATGACGGCAAGACCGGCTCCGATCATCTTGGCGGCTTCGAGTTCCATGGGTCTTATCCTTCCGTTCGTTGGGAGGTTAGAGGCAGGGTTGATGTCTCGCGACGGGACCGATCAGTGCAGATGGATCGCGTCGTAGAGATAGATGCAGGTGAGGATCGTGAACACGTAGGCCTGCAGCACGGCGACGAGGATCTCGAAGCCGGTCAGGGCGACCAGGACCAGCAGCGGCGCCACGCCGAACACCCCGAGGGCGACGACGAAGCCGCCGAACACCTTCATCATGGTGTGGCCGGCCATCATGTTCGCGAACAGTCGCACCGACAGGCTCACCGGGCGCGACAGGTAGGACAGGATCTCGATCGGGATCAGCAGCGGGGCCATGTAGACCGGCGCGCCCGACGGGAAGAAGAACGTGAAGAAGTGGAAGCCGTGCTTGACCAGCGCGACGATCGTGATCGCCACGAAGATCGTGATCGCCATGGCGAAGGTCACGATGATCTGGCTGGTGAAGGTGTAGCTGTACGGGATCATCCCCAGCAGGTTGCCGACCAGGATGAACATGAACAGCGAGAAGATGAACGGGAAGTACGGCCGGCCTTCCGGACCGACATTCTCGCGCACCATGTTGGCGATGAACTCGTAGGACAGCTCCGCCAGCGACTGGATCCGCGTCGGGACCAGGTGGCGACCGCTCATCGACTGGGTCAGGAACACGCCGACCACGAAGGTCGCCAGGATCATGAACAGAGCCGAGTTGGTGAAGGAGATATCCATGCCCGCGACATGGAGCTCCGGGCCAATGGTCTTGATCTGGAACTGTTCGACCGGAGACGCCACCTTCTACCCCTCTTTGTTTCCGCCGTCCGGCGATCCGCCGTCCGCTTGCTGCGACCCTTTCGGGTCTTCCCCGCCCTGGTCCTTGGTGTAGCCCACCGACAGACCCTGACCGGTTGCCGCGCGGTAGACGTTCATCATCCCGCCCGCGGCCCCAAGAAAGAAGAACACGATCAACATCCAGGGAGTAGTCCCCAGCCATTGATCGAGCCCGTATCCAATCGCCGCCCCGACCACGACACCGGCTACCAGCTCGACACCGACGCGGAAGGCGATCCCGATCGCGCTCTTGGGCAGACCCGGCTCCAGATCCTTGTCCAGCGACCCTTTCCCGCCACCTCGCGCCCGCTTCACACGGTCGGCAAGGCTGTCGAGCGAAGGAGGGGAGTTCTTGTCGTCCATTCCCCAGACCCGAAAAAGCGGGCTCCGCTAACGGTTGATCCGGATCCCGGCGCACCCATGGACGCGACGAATCCCGTGCTTGCCGGACCCCCAGCGAAGCGGCGCCACCATACGCAGGGGCCTGTAGGGTGTCAAGGCCGCGACCGCACTGCGAAACATGCGGCAAGCATTTGATTATAAATAAAAATTTTGACGGCGATTTTCAGCCCGCGTCACGCAGCCTCTCGGCGCGGGCCAGATCGACGGAGACGAGCTGGCTGACGCCCCGTTCCGCCATGGTCACGCCGAACAGCCGGTCCATGCGCGCCATGGTCATCCGGTGGTGGGTGATGACCAGGAACCGGGTGCCGGTCTCCTTCACGATGTCCTGCAGCAGCGAGCAGAACCGGTCGACGTTGGTGTCGTCGAGTGGCGCGTCGACCTCGTCGAGCACGCAGATCGGCGACGGGTTGGTGAGGAACACCGCGAAGACCAGGGCGGCGGCGGTCAGCGCCTGCTCGCCACCGGACAGCAGCGACAGGTGCTGCATCTTCTTGCCGGGCGGGCTGGCCAGGATCTCCAGGCCGGCCTCCAGCGGATCGTCCGCCTCGGTCAGCTTCAGATGCGCCTCGCCGCCGCCGAACAGGCGCCGGAACAGGGTCTGGAAATGGCCGTTCACCAGGTTGAAGGCGGCCAGCAGACGCTCGCGACCCTCCTTGTTCAGGGCGGCGATGGCGCTGCGCAGCCGCTGGATTGCGCCGATCAGGTCGTCGCGCTCGCGCTCCATGCCCTCGATCTGCTCGGTCAGTTCCTCCAGCTCGGTCTCGGCCCGGAGGTTGACCGGGCCCATCGCCTCGCGCTCGCCGGTCAGCCGGTCCAGGCTGCGCTGGGTCTGCTCGGCGTCGGGCATCGGCGCCTCCGGGTCGATGCCGGCCTTGGCCAGGATCTCGTCCGGGGCGCAGTCCAGGCGTTCCTGGATGCGCTCGCGCTCGACCCGCAGGGTCTGGTTGATCTGCTCGAGCTGGGCCTCGGCGCGGATCAGCGCCTCGCGCGCCTCGCCGGCGGCCCGCTCGCCCTCCCGGGCGACCCGGTCCAGCTCGGTCTGCCGGCTCTCCGCGGAGACCAGGGCGTCGGCGGCCTGCCGGCGCTTGGCCTCGGCGCTCTCGATCAGGGCGACGACCTTCTCGCGCTCCGCGGCGATCTCCTCCGGGCGCGAGGCGAGGCGGGCGATCTCGGCCTCCTCGCCCTGACGGCGGCTGTCCAGGTCGGTCAGGCGGGTATCGGCCCGCTCGCGCCGCTGCTCCCAGGAGCGGATCTCGCCCTCGGTGCCGGACAGCCGGGTACGCCGGGCCTCGGCCTCGCGCACCAGCCGGTCATGCTCGGTGCGGGCCTCCACCAGTTCGGCACGCCGTTCGGACAGGGCGGCGCGCAGCCGGGCCGACTCGGCGCGCAGGGCCTCCACGTCGGGCAGGGTCTTCAACTCGTCGCCCGCCTGGGTCTGGGCGGTGACCGCCTCGTCGCGCTCGCCGGCGAGACGGGCGGCACCGTCGTCCAGGGCGGCCAGCTTGGTGTCGACCGCGGCGACCCGGGCCTCGATTTCGGCGGCGGCAGACTTCGCCTTGGACAGGGCATCGGAGGCGGCGTTCCGGGCGCGGCGGGCGGTCTCCACCGCCTCCTCGGCCTCGGCCAGTTTCTCCGCGGCATGCTCGGCCCGGGAGCGGGCGACGTCCAGCGCGCCGCGCCGCTCGGCGAGCTGACGGTCGAGCTCGGCCAGCCGGTTGCGGCGCTCCAGGCGAATGGCGGCGGCGCTGGGCGCGCCGGGCGTCTGCACGAACCCGTCCCAGCGCCACATGCCGCCATCCTTGGTGACGATCCGCATGCCGGGTGCGAGCGCGGGCTGGGCCGCGGCGGCGGCGGCCGGATCGGCGGCGAGGCCGGTGCGGGCGAGCCGGGCGGCCAGGGCGGCGGGGGCGGTCACCTTCGGCGCCAGCGGATCGATGCCCGCCGGCCAGTCGGCATCGGCGGACGCGGCGCCGTCGCGCCAGCCGCCGGCGGTCGGCGCGGCGCCGGCCTCCAGCGCCGGGGCCTCCAGGTCGTCGCCGAGGGCGGCACCGAGGGCGGTTTCGTATCCGGGCGCGACGGTGACGTCGTCGACGATCGGCGCGGCTTCGCTCTTGGCCTGCATCAGCAGGCGGCGCAGGCCGGTCGCCTCGGTGTCCAGTTCGGAGACGGCGGCCTCCAGCTCGCGGGTTCCGGCGCGGGCGCTCTTCTCCGCCTCCAGGGCGGCGTCGCGGGCTTCCTGCGCGGCCGGAATGCCGGCCTCGGCCGCTTCCGCCGCGGCGGCGGCCTCGGCGACGGCCTGCTCGGCGGCGGTGCGCTGCTCCTCCGGCACGGCCTGGCGGACCAGCTCGGCCCGACGCTCGGCCAGTTCGGCCCGCTGGCGGTCGAGCCGGGCGATCCGTTCCTCGGCCTGACGCAGCTGACGCTCCAGGGCGGCGCGGCGGGCATCGGCCACGGCGATCGCCTCGGTGGTCTTATGGACCGCCTCCTCGGCCTCCTCGGCGTCGCGGTTGGCCTTGGTCAGGGCCGCACCGCTGGCCTCCTGGGCCTCGGCCTCGCCCTCGCCGGCGGCCACGAGCGCGTCCCGCTCGCCGGTCAGACGGGCCAGCGACGATGCCGCCTCCTCCACCAGGGTCTTCTCCCGGATCACGTCGTCGGCGATCTGGCGCAGCCGGGTCTCCGCCTCGCTGCGGGCGGTGGCGATCCGCCGTTCCTCGGCGTCCAACTCGCTGCGGGTGACGGTCAGGTGCTGCAGTTCGGCCGAGGCCTCCGCCTCGCTCTGGCGCAGGCCGGGCAGGCTGGCGGCGGAGTCGGTCTGGGCGGTGCTGGCGGCGGCGGCCTCCTGGGTCAGCGTCGTGACCCGGTCGCGGGCGGCGGCGAGGGCGGTGCCGGCCTTGCGCCGCTCCTCCATGGTATGGGTCCAGCGGGCGTGCAGCACGATGGACTCGGCCTGGCGGATCTTCTCGCTCAGCTCGCGGTAGCGCTGGGCCTGCCGTGCCTGCCGCCGCAGGGCGGCGCGCTGACCTTCCAGCGCCTTGAGCACGTCGTCCAGGCGTTCCAGGTTCTGCTCGGCCGCCCGCAGACGCAGCTCGGCCTCGTGCCGCCGCGTGTGCAGGCCGCGGATGTTGGCGGCCTCCTCCAGTAGGGCGCGGCGGTCCGACGCCTTGGCCTGGACGATGCTGCCGATCTTGCCCTGGCTGACCAGGCCGGCGGAGCGCGCGCCGGTGGCGGCGTCGGCGAACAGGAGCTGGACGTCGCGGGCGCGCACGTCCTTGCCGTTCACCCTGTAGTGGGAGCCTTTCTCGCGCTCGATCCGGCGCACCACCTCCAGCTCGTCGGCGGCGTTGAACTGGGCCGGGGCGCGGCGGTCGTCATTGGCGACGTACAGTCCGACCTCGGCCATGTTGCGGGCCGGGCGCTGTTCGGTGCCGCCGAAGATCACGTCCTCCATCCCGCCGCCGCGCATCTGCTTGGCGGAGGTCTCGCCCATGACCCAGCGCAACGCCTCGACAAGGTTCGACTTGCCGCAGCCGTTCGGACCCACCACGCCGGTCAGCCCTTCCTCGATGAGCAGCTCGGTCGGCTCGACGAAGGACTTGAACCCGGTCAGACGCAGTTTGCTGAAATGCACCGTGGTGGGTCTCCGGCACGGGGGTTAGGCAAGCTTGCCCTCGATCACCTTCTGGAAGGTCTCGTAGGGCTCGGCGCCGCGGATCACCTCGTCGCCGATCACGAAGGTCGGGGTCGAGTTGACGTCGTAGGTCTTCTGCGCGGCGATCCGGCCGTTCAGGATCGAGTCGAGCAGGGCGTCGTTGGTCATGTAGGCGTCGGCCGTCTCCGCACTGATGCCGGCCAGTCGGCCGATCTTCTTCAGCGCGTCGATCGGGTTCTCCGCCCGGGTCCAGGACGACTGCTGCTTGAACAGCATGTCGATCAGCGCGAAATACGGCTTGCCGTCGATCGCCCGGGCCATGGCCGAGGCGCGCAGGGCGTACTGGTCGAGCGGGAAGTCGCGCATCTCGAACTTCATGCGGCCGGTATCGACGTAGTTCTCGACAATCGGCTTATAGGCCTTGGCGTGGAACGACGCGCAGTGCGGACAGGTGAGCGAGGAATACTCGATCATGGTCAGCGGCGCGTCCGGATCGCCGAGCACGCGCGGGGTCTCCGCCGCCGCGACGTCGACCTCGACGGCCGCGCGGGCGATCGAGGGGACCATCGCCGTCCCGACCAGACCCCCAGCCAAGCCAAGGATCCCAAGATTTAGTGTTCTGCGATGCATGTTTCGCTCCCGCACACCAGATGTTGATCACAATACGCCGAGTCTCTTCGCCCCGGCAAGGTTCCCGATTAGGGGTGGATTGCGGCCATTTTCCGGCCCTCTCTCAAGTCCCGTCGGCCGAACCGGCCCGGCTCCGCGCGGTCACCGCCTCGCCCAGGGCGCGCAGCCGATCCCGCAACTCCGTGTCGTGCACGCCGACCACCCGATCCCGGATGGCGGTTTTCTCCCGTTCCGCCAGGGGACGCAAGACCGGCCGACGCGATTTCGGCGGCGTCGGCAGCACGCCCTGGCGGATCGTCATCCGCGCCACCGCGGCCCAGCCGAAATGCCCGTTCACCCGCTCGATGATCTGTGGTGCGAGGTGCTGGATTTCCAGCGCGCTGCCGGGCAGGGCGACGATTTTCAGGGTGGCGCCGTCGCGCTTGCCGCGCGGAAAGTTGAGCGACTCGGGAGCACAGCACTTCGCCAAGTCGGCACCGACGATCTGCGCCCAGTCCCGAGGAATACGCCCCTCCACGAAGCCGCGCTTGCGGAACAGCGGGTCGGTCAGGCCCGGCGCCAGGTAGGACAGCGCGCGCAGGCCGCCCCGGCGCACCTTCGCCGCGCCGCCGGATTTGTCCTGTGCCTTATCCTGCGCCGTCTTGTCCGCCGCCATCGCGGTCCTCCTCGTCGAGACCTCATCCATACATATGGCGCCGCCGCCGTCACACGCTATCTTCACCGGCGATGACCAGCGCCGCCGCCAAGATCTCTTCGCCCGACCTCGCCCGCCGCCTGCTCGCCTGGTATGACCGGCATCGCCGCCGGCTGCCCTGGCGGGCCGAACCGGGCGAGCCGGCCGATCCGTACCGGGTCTGGCTGAGCGAGATCATGCTGCAGCAGACCACGGTGGCGACGGTCGGTCCCTACTTTCAACGCTTCACCGCGCGATGGCCGTCGGTGGAAAGTCTCGCCGCCGCCGAACTGGACGACGTGCTGACCGAATGGGCCGGGCTCGGCTACTACGCAAGGGCGCGCAACCTGCACCGCTGCGCCGGCGTGGTGGCCATGGAACACGGGGGCCGGTTTCCCGACACCGAGGCGGGGCTTAAGACCCTGCCGGGGGTCGGCGACTACACCGCGGCCGCAATCGCCTCAATCGCCTTCGACCGGCCGGCGACGATCCTGGACGGCAATGTGGAGCGGGTGATCGCCCGGCTGCGCCTGGTCACCGACCCGCTGCCGGCGTCCAAGCCCAAGCTGAAGGCGCTGGCGGCCCAGATTACCCCGCAGCAGCGCGCCGGCGACTACGCCCAGGCGATCATGGATCTGGGGGCGACCGTCTGCACCCCGCGCAAGCCGAAATGCCTGACCTGTCCCTGGACCGATGCCTGCGTCGCGCGGGTGGAAGGGGTGGCGGAGGACCTGCCGGCCAAGACGCCGAAGAAGGCCAAGCCGACCCGGCGCGGCACCTGTTTCTTCGTGGTCGATGCCGACGGCGCGATCCTGCTGCGCCGTCGCCCGGAAAGCGGTCTGCTCGGCGGCATGCAGGAAGTGCCGTCCTCGCCCTGGCTGGAAGAGGCGGAGACGGCCTTGGTTCAGGAACACGCGCCGGTAGCCGGCGTGTCCTGGCGGGCGCTGCCGGGGATGGTGCGGCACACCTTCACTCATTTCCATCTGGAACTGACGGTGCTGGCCGGCCGGGTCGAGACCGGACCCAAGGTCGCCGATGCCCGCTGGTGGCCGGTCGACCGGCTGGGCGAGGCGGCCCTGCCCACGGTCATGGCCAAGGTCGTCCGCCATGCCATGGGGCATATCGCTTAGGTCCGGACCGCCCCGTCCTCGCGCGCTTCCAGGTCGAAGGCGGCGGCCATCAGGGCCTTGGTGTAGTCGCGCTTCGGGGCGTCCATCACCTGGGCGGTCGGGCCGTGCTCCACCACCATCCCGTCGCGGATCACATAGACCCGATGCGACATGGCCCGCACCACCTTCAGGTCGTGGCTGATGAACAGATAGGCCAGCCCGTGCCTCTGCTGCAGGTCGCGCAGCAGCTCGACGATCTGCGCCTGCACGCTCATGTCCAGGGCCGAGGTCGGCTCGTCCAGGATCACCAGCTTCGGGCGCAGCACCATGGCGCGGGCGATGGAGATGCGCTGGCGCTGGCCGCCGGAGAACTCGTGCGGATAGCGGTCGCGCAGGACCGGGTCGAGCCCGACCTCGCGCAGCACCTCGTCGATCCGCTTCTCCTTGTCCTCCTCGCTCTTCAGCCCGAGCTCGGAAAGGTCGTGCACCCCCATGCCCTCGCCGACGATCTCGGCGACCGAGAGCCGGGGCGACAGGCTGCCATAGGGGTCCTGGAAGACGATCTGCATGTCCCGGCGCAGGGAGCGCAGCTCGCGCTTGCCCATGCCCTGGACCTCGCGGCCGAGGAAGGTGACCCGGCCAGTGCAGGCGGTCAGGCGCAGGATCGCCATGGCCAGGGTGGTCTTGCCCGAGCCGGACTCGCCGACGATGCCGACGGTCTCGCCCTCCTTCACCCCGACCGTGACGCCGTCGACCGCCTTCACATGGCCGACCGTGCGTTTGAGAAAGCCCCGCTGGATCGGAAACCAGACCCGGACGTCGGAGGCCTGCAGCACGGTCTTCGCCCGCTCGGCAACCGGCTGCGGCGCGCCCTTGGGCTCGGCCGCCAGGAGCTTCTGGGTATAGGGGTGCTGCGGGTCGGTGAAGACCCGTTCGGTCTCGCCATGCTCGACGATTTCGCCGTCGGTCATCACGCAGACCCGGTCGGCGACCTTGCGCACGATGCCCAGGTCATGGGTGATCAGCAGCACGGCCATGCCGAGCTCGCGGCGCAGCCGGTCGAGCAGGGCGAGGATCTGCGCCTGGATGGTGACGTCGAGGGCGGTGGTGGGCTCGTCGGCGATCAGCAGGTCCGGCTCGTTGGCGAGCGCCATGGCGATCATGACGCGCTGCCTCTGGCCGCCGGAGAGCTGGTGCGGGTAGGAGGCGAGCCGGCTTTCCGGATCCTTGATGCCGACCAGGTCCAGCAGTTCCAGGATGCGCGCCCGGGCGGCATCGCCCTTCAGGCCCTTGTGAAGTTCCAGGATCTCGCCGATCTGCCGCTCCACCGTATGCAGCGGGTTCAGCGAGGTCATCGGCTCCTGGAAGATCATGGCGATCTCGTTGCCGCGGATCCGCATCAGGGTGGCCTCGTCCGCCCCCATCAGCTCCTCGCCCTTCCAGGTCACGCTGGACGCCTCGCCGTGATGGGCCAGCGGATAGGGCAGCAGGCGGACGGTCGACAGCGCCGTCACCGACTTGCCGGAGCCGGACTCGCCGACCAGGGCCAGGGTCTCGCCGCGGGCGATCTCGAACGACACGCCGCGCACGGCCGGATCGTTGCGCCCGAAGCTCACCGACAGGTCGCGGACCCGCAGCAGGGGGGTGTCCGTGGCGTCGCTCATGAGGTGAAGGTCTTTCGCGGGTCGAACGCGTCGCGCACCGCCTCGCCGACGAAGATCAGCAGGCTGAGCATCACGGCGAGCGTGAAGAAGGCGGTCAGGCCGAGCCAGGGGGCCTGGAAGTTGTTCTTGCCCTGGCTCAGCAGCTCGCCCAGGGACGGCGAGCCGGGCGGCAGGCCGAAGCCCAGGAAGTCGAGCCCGGTCAGGGCGGTGATCGAGCCGTTCAGGATGAAGGGCAGGAAGGTCAGGGTGGCGACCATGGCGTTGGGCAGCACGTGGCGCACCATGATCACCCGGTCGCTCACTCCCAGCGCCTTGGCGGCGCGCACGAAGTCGAAGTTGCGGGCGCGCAGGAACTCCGCGCGCACCACGCCGACCAGGCTGGTCCACTGGAACAGCAGCAGCAGGAACAGCAGGGTCCAGAACCCCGGCACGATCAGCGCCGACAGGATGATCAGGATGTAGATGAAGGGCATGCCGCCCCAGATCTCGATGAAGCGCTGGAACAGCAGGTCGATCCAGCCGCCGTAGAAGCCCTGGACCGCGCCGGCGGCGATGCCGATGACCGAGGCGCAGATCGTCAGCGCGACGCCGAACAGCACCGAGATGCGGAAGCCGTAGATCACCCGGGCGACGACGTCGCGGGCCTGGTCGTCGGTGCCGAGCCAGTGCCGGGCATCCGGCGGCGTCGGCGCCGAGCTGCCGAGGTCCAGGTCCACCGTGTCGTAGGCGAACGGGATCAGCGGCCAGACCATGAAGCCCTTCTCGTTGATCAGCTCCGCGACGAAGGGGTCGCGGTACTCCGCCTCGGTCGGGAAGTCGCCGCCGAAGGTTGTCTCCGGATACTCGGCGAAGATCGGGACGTAGAGACCGCCGTCATAAGCGACCAGCACCGGCTTGTCGTTGGCGATCACCTCGGCGAACAGGCTGAGCCCGAACAGGACGAGGAAGATCCAGAGGCTCCAGAACCCGCGCCCGTTGCGCCGGAAATTCTCCCAGCGCCGTCGGTTCAGGGGCGAGACCCGGAAGCCGAGCACCCGGGGCACGGGGCGCGCCGTCGTCTCCGCCACGCTCATGTCGCCCTCGCCTCGAAGTCGATGCGCGGGTCGATGATCACGTACATCAGATCGCCCAGCAGGTTCAGCAGCAGGCCGAGCAGGGTGAAGATGTAGACCGTGGCGAACATCAGCGGATAGTCGCGGCTCAGCGCCGCCTCGAAGCCGAGCAGGCCGAGCCCGTCAAGCGAGAAGATGATCTCGATGAACAGCGCACCGGTGAACAGGATGCTGACGAAGGCGGAGGGGAAGCCGGCGATCACGATCAGCATGGCGTTGCGGAACACGTGGCCGTACAGCACGGCGCGTTCGGACAGGCCCTTGGCCTTGGCGGTCATGACGTACTGCTTGTTGATCTCTTCCAGGAAGGAGTTCTTGGTCAGCATGGTCAGGCTGGCGAAGCCGCCGACCACCATGGCGGTGACCGGCAGCACCATGTGCCAGGCGTAGTCGACGACCTTGCCCCACAGGCTGAGCTGCGACCAGTTGTCGGAGACCAGGCCGCGCAGCGGGAACCACTGGAAATAGCTGCCGCCGGCGAACAGCACGACCAGCAGCACCGCGAACAGGAAGCCGGGGATGGCGTAGCCGACGATCACCACGCCGCTGGTCCAGACGTCGAACGGGGTGCCGTCGCGCACCGCCTTGCGCACCCCCAGCGGGATCGAGATCAGGTAGACCAGCAGGGTGGTCCACAGGCCGAGCGAGATCGACACCGGCATCTTGTCCAGGATCAGCTCGATCACCGACCCGCTCTTGAAGAAGCTCTCGCCGAAATCGAAGGTCGCGTAGCTCACCAGCATCTGGACGAAGCGTTCGTGCAGCGGCTTGTCGAAGCCGAACTGCCGTTCCAGGCGCTCGATCAGTTCGGGGTCGACGCCGCGCGCGCCGCGGCTGGTGCTGTCGCCGGAGGACTGGACGGTGTCGCCGCTGCCGGTGCCGGAGACCCGGGCGGTCGCGTCGGTGTTCACGCCCTGCATCTGGGCGATGACCTGGTCGATCGGCCCGCCGGGAGCGAACTGCACGATCACGAAGTTCAGCACCATGATCGCGAACAGCGTCGGGATCATCAGCAGCAGGCGGCGGAGGATATACGCGGTCACGGCGGGGCTCCGTCAGGGACCGGGATCAGTTTGCACGGCGCTTCCACTTGCGCACGGCCTCGTCCTTCTCGGGGTCGATCCACCAGGTGTCGGAGAAGCCGGTGGTCAGGGTCGGTTTGGTGTCCGGGCGGCCGAAGCGGTTCCAGTAGACGATCTTGTCGGTGCGGCTGTGGAAATGCGGGACCACGTAGTAGTTCCAGAGCAGCACCCGGTCGAGCGCCCGGGACGCCACCACCAGGGCGTCCCGGTTCTCCGCCGTCACCACCTGGCGCACCAACTCGTCCACCGCCGGGTCGGCGATGCCGATGATGTTGCGGGAGCCAGGCTGGGTGGCGCGGGACGAGCCCCAGAAATCGACCTGCTCGTTGCCCGGCGACAGCGACTGCGGGAACAACCCGATCGTCATGTCGAAATCGAAATCGCGCAGCCGGTTCTGGTACTGCACCGGATCGACGGTCCGCACGGTCGCCTTGATGCCGAGACGCTCCAGGTTCTTGGCGAAGGGCAGGGTGAAACGCTCGGAGGAGGCGCTGCCGAGCAGGATCTCGAACTCGAGCTTCTGCCCCTCGGCATTGGTCATCACCCCGTCCTGCAGGCTCCAGCCGGCGTCGCGCAGGACCCGCAGACCTTCGCGCAGATTGGCCCGGTTGTTGCCCGACCCGTCGGTGGCAGGGATCGTGAACTCCTCGGTGAAGACCTCGGCCGGGATCTGGTCGCGCAGCGGTTCCAGCAGCGCCAGTTCCGCCTCGCTCGGCAGGCCGGAGGAGGCCAGGTCGGTATTGGCGAAATAGCTCCCAGTGCGGGTATAGGCGTCGTACAGCAGCGCCTTGTTGGTCCACTCGAAGTCGAAGGCCAGGTTGACCGCGTGGCGCACCGCCCGGTCGGCGAAGACCGGCCGGCGGATGTTCATGGCGAAGCCCTGCATGCCGGAGCCGCGCTCGTGCGGCAGCTCCTCCTTGAGCACCATGCCGGCGTCGCGGGCCGGGAAGTCGTAGGCGGTGGCCCAGCGCTTGGAGGAGTTCTCCTGGCGGAGGTCGAAGGCACCGGCCTTGAACGCCTCGGTGGCGACGTCGCGGTCGCGGAAATACTCGTAGCGCACGGTGCCCCAGTTGTAGCGGCCGACCATCATCGGCACGTCGTCGCCCCAATAGTCCTCCACCCGTTCATACGTCTCCGACCGGCCGAACTCGAAGCCCGCCACCTTGTACGGGCCGGAGCCGAGCGGCGGTTCGCTCAGCGGGGCGGAGAAGTCGCGGTCGGCCCACCAGTGCTTCGGCAGGACATAGAGCTGGCCGAGGATCACCGGCAGCTCACGGTTGACCACGCCCTCCTTGAACTTGAACAGGACCCGGCGCTCGGTCACCGCCTCGATGCTGGCGACGTCGCCGTAATAGGCGGCATAGAAGGGTGCGCCCTTCTCCACCAGCATGTTGAAGGTCCAGACCACGTCCTCGGCGGTCACCGGCTCGCCGTCATGCCATTTGGCGGCCGGGTTCAGGTTGAAGGCGACCCAGCTCCGGTCCTCCGGCATCTCCACGCTCTCGGCCAGCCGGGCGTATTCGCTCGACGCCTCGTCGAAGGTCGATTCCAGCAGGGTGTCGTAGATCAGGCCGATGCCGGCGGCGGGGGTGCCGCGGATGATGAAGGGATTGAAGCTGTCGAAGGTGCCGCTGGCTTCCATCGTCAGCAGGCCGCCGCGCGGCGCGTCGGGATTGACGTAGTCCAGATGCTTGAAGTCGGGCCCGTATTTCAGATCGCCGTGGATCGCGAGGCCGTGCCGCGGCGGCGCGGTGTAGTCCTGGGCCGAGGCCGGAGCGGCCGGGGCGCCGGCAAGGGCGGCGAGGATGGCCAAGGGGATGGCGGCGAAACGGGCTATCGTCATCAACGGGCTCTCCCGACGGGCACTGCGTGGCCCATCATTAACATCAAGCTCTTGGCGGAAACATGGCAGTTCGACGGATAAAGTCGAGCGCTGCCCGTGCGACCGCCCGGCCGGTCAGGCGGAGAGGATGGCGACGGCGGCGGCGTGAAGGGCCGGATCGCGGGCCGCGACGATGCGCGACGTGGAGCCGAGCGTGACCGGCGCACCGGTCCAGTCGGTCAGCAGCCCGCCGGCGCCGGTCACCACGGCGGCGGGGGCGAGGTAGTCGTAGTCGCTGAGGCTGGCTTCCACCACGAGGTCGATGGTGCCGAGCGCCAGCAGGCCGAAATTGTGGCAGTCGCCGCTGAACAGGGTCAGCCCGCAGGCCTCCTTCAGGGCGGCGAAGCGCGGCGCCTCCACCGCACTGAACATGTCCGGCGAGGTGGCGGTCAGGATCGCCTTGTCCAGTGGCTTGCGGACGGCGGTCATCAGCGCGCCGCCGTTCAGGCTGGTGGCGACCTCGGGGCCGCCGATCCAGCGCTCGTCCAGGATCGGACAGTCGATCAGCCCCAGCACCGGTTCGCCCCGGCGCAGCAGGCCGATCAGGGTGCCGAAGGTCGGCCGGCCGGTGATGAAGGCCTTGGTGCCGTCGATCGGGTCGAGCGACCAGACGTACTCGGCGTCCAGGTTCTTCGGGCCGAACTCCTCGCCGGCGATGCCGTGATCGGGAAAGCGCGCTTCGATCAGCGCGCGCAGGGCCTTCTCGACGCTGCGGTCGGCGACGGTCACCGGGCTGTCGTCGGCCTTGATGTCGACGACGACGCCGGTTCGGAAATACTCACGGATGATCGGGCGGGCGGCGTCGGCGAGCTCGGCGGCGAAGGCCGCCGCCGCGTCGAGGGTGAACTCGGTCATGCCGGGACGCCTTGAGCGCGGGTCAGCCGCCGGAGGCCGCCTTGAACTCTTCCTCGGCCTTCTGGATCTCCTCGTCGGAGGGCAGCGCGGCCGGAGAGTCGGCGAGGGTGCGCAGATAGGCGATCAGGTCGGCGCGCTCGGAGGCCTTCTTGAAGCCGGCGAAGTTCATCTTGGTGCCGGGGATGTAGTCCTTCGGCTTGTGCAGGAACTTGTTCAGCGACGCGTAGGTCCAGATCGGCGGGTTGTCGAAATCGGCCAGATCGGAGGAGTAGCTGAAGTCGTCCCGGTGGCCCTTGTCGGCCATCACCACGCCGTACAGGTTCGGACCGACCTTGTTGGCGCCGCCGTTCTCGAAGGTGTGGCAGGCGGCGCACTTCTTGGTCAGGCTCTCGCCGGCGGCCACGTCGGCGGTGGCCAGCATGGCCAGGATCGGCTCGACCGGTTCCGGGCCCGCCGGAGCGGCCGACTGCGACGAGGCGCCCTCGGCGACCTCGATCTTGAAGGCGTTCTCTTCCAGGTGGTTCGGATGGACCAGCGCGTCCGCGATCTTTCCGGTCACCATCGCCAGCAGTCCCGCGCACAGGATGCCTGCGATGATCTTGTTGCCTTCAAGCGACGTCGCCATGGTGTTCAGCCCTCTTCGTATCCCACCCGGACCCGCGCACTGCCGTGCCGGACCCCGCGAAAATCTGCGCGTTCACCTTACTTGCAGGGCCGAAGCCTGTCGACCGCACGGCCGATCCACCGGTGCCTGCCGGTTCACGCGGAACACGACTTACCTTATCCCCGCGCGCTTGCGCAACTCCGCGCGATCGGCGTATCACCGCAGCCTCGCGTGGCATATCGCCGCAAACGCGGGTCCGGGCCGCCTCGGAACCCGCAAGACAGGAGCCTTCGGCCCGCATGAACCCGATCCTGATGATCCCCGCCCGGCTGGCCTCGTCCCGCCTGCCGAACAAGCCGCTGGCCGACATCCACGGCGTGCCGATGATCGTGCAGGTGCTGCGCCGCGCCCTGGAGGCCGATGCCGGCCCCGTGGTCGTCGCCGCCGGCGACCAGGCGATCGCCGATGCGGTCACCGAGGCCGGCGGACGGGCGGTGATGACCGATCCGGCCCTGCCCTCGGGGACCGACCGGATCCATCAGGCGCTCGGCCGGATCGATCCGGACGGCAAGCACGACGTGATCGTCAACATCCAGGGCGACCTGCCGGTGCTGGAGACCAAGACGGTGCGCGCCACCCTCGAGGCGCTGACCCGCACCCCGGACGCCGACTGGGGCACCGCCGCCTGCGCCATCACCGAGTCCGACGACCTCGACCCGGCCAGCGGCGTGAACAAGGTCGCCACGGCGTGGGAGCCGGACGGGCTGTTCGGCCGTGCGCTTTACTTCTCCAAGCACCCGGTGCCCTGGGGCGAGGGCGAGGTATTCCACCATATCGGCCTCTACAGCTATCGCCGGGCCGCCCTCGACAGGTTCGTGACCCTGCCGCCGTCGCCGCTGGAGATCCGCGAGCGCCTGGAGCAGCTCCGCGCCCTGGAGGCCGGCATGCGCATCGAGGTCGCCCGGGTCGAGACCATCCCGCTCGGCGTCGATACCCAGCGCCAGCTCGACCAGGCCCGCGCCCTGCTTGCCCCTTCCGGAGAGACCGCATGACCGACCAGCCGAAAGTCGCCTATCAGGGGCAGCCCGGCGCCTACTCCCACCTCGCCTGCGTGGCGGCGGCCCCGGATCACGATCCGATGCCCTGCTACAGCTTCGAGGACATGCTGTCGGCGGTGCAGGATGGCACGGCGGACCTGGCCATGGTGCCGGTGGAGAACTCGGTGGCCGGCCGCGTCGCCGACATCCATCACCTGCTGCCGGAATCCGGCCTGTTCATCATCGGCGAGCATTTCCAGCGCGTGAACCACATGCTGCTGGGTCTCAAGGGCGCGACCCTGGGGGGGCTGAAGGAGGTCCACGCCCACCCCCAGGGCCTCGCCCAGTGCCGCAAGCTGATCCAGCAATACGGCCTGAAGCGGATGCAGCACGCCGACAATGCCGGGGCGGCCAAGGACGTGGCGGAATGGAACGATCCGTCCATCGCCGCCATCGCCTCGTCCCTGGCGGCCGAGGTCTACGGGCTGGAGATCCTGGCCGACTCGGTGGAGGATTTCGCCCACAACACCACCCGCTTCCTGGTGATGTCGCGCGCGCCGAAGCTGCCGCCGGTGACCACCGACAAGGTGGTGACCACCATCGTCTTCCGCGTGCGCAGCGTGCCGGCCGCCCTGTACAAGGCGCTGGGCGGTTTCGCCACCAACGGCATCAACCTGACCAAGCTGGAAAGCTACCTGGTCGGCGGGTCGTTCGAAGCGGCGCAGTTCTATGTCGACGCCGAGGGGCACCCCGAGGAGCGGCACATGGCCCTGGCGCTGGAGGAACTGAAGTTCTTCTGCCCGCCGGACGCGGTGCGGATCCTGGGCACCTACCCGATGAGCCCGTTCCGGGCCAGCGCGGTCCGGCCCGAGGGGGATTGACCCTTCGACACGCCCTTCGGGCTGCTCAGGGTGAGGTCAACGTATTGTTTCAAAAGCCCAGTTCTAAGTTTTGACCTCACCCCGAGCAGCCCCGCAGGGGCGTGTCGAAGGGCGGGGCCAGCCGCGGCGCCTCAATCCTCCACCGCCGCCAGCCTCGGCGGCGTGGGGGCGGCATCGGCGATCGCTCCCGGCTGTTCCAGTTCGATCTCCTGAATCCGCTCGCTGCGCTTCGTCACCTTGTCGGTGGAGATGCGGATCTGGCGGATGTCGTCGCTCGCCTGGGTGAAATGCCGGTCGAGCTTGCTGACCCGGTCGTCCAGGCGGGTCACGTCGTCCAGCAGCTTGCCGACCTCCGCCTGGATCACATGGGCCTGCTCGCGCATGGAGGCGTCCTTCAGCACCGCGCGCACCGTGTTCAGCGTCGCCATCAGCGTGGTCGGCGAGACGATCCAGATCCGGCGACGGAAGGCGTCCTGCACCACCGCCGGCAGGTTGGCGTGCAGCTCGGCATAGACCGCTTCCGAGGGCAGGAACATCAGCGCGGATTCCGCCGTCTCCCCCGGCACGATGTATTTCTCGGCGATGGCGCGGACATGGACGCCGACCTCCTGGGCCAGACGCCGGCGGGCGGCCGTGCGCTCCTCGTCCGTCGCCGCCGCCTGCAGCACGTGATAGGCCTCCAGCGGGAACTTGGCGTCGATGGCGATGGCGCCCGGCGGGTTCGGCAGGGTCAGCAGGCAGTCGACCCGGCGATTGCCGCCGACCGTCGCCTGGAAGCTGTAGGCGCTGGGCGGCAGGGCCTGGGTGACCAGATCGTTGAGCTGGATCTCGCCGAAGGCGCCGCGCGCCTGCTTGTTCGACAGGATCGACTGCAGCCCGTCCACCTGGGTCGACAGCTCGGTGATGTTCTTCTGCGCCCGGTCGATGACGGCGAGCCGCTCCTTCAGGTCGCCCATCGTCGCTTCGGTCGATTTCGAGGATTTCTCCAGCCCCTCGCCGATCCGCTTGGTCACGTCGGCCAGACGCTCCTCCAGCTTCTTGGCGATCTCGCGCTCCTGGACTTGCAGGGCTTCGGCCATGCGCGCCTGGGAGGCGGCCTGGCTCTCGGCGATCTGGGCGAGGCGGCCGGAGAGCTGCTCCTGGCTCATGGATAGCCGTTCGGTCAGCTCCGCCTGCCGCCGGTCGCGTTCGGCCAGCACCTCGTCGAGGCCGGAGCCGCCGCGCTGTCGCAGGACGAGGACGACCGCGAGCCCGAGAACGGCGGCGATCAGGGCGAGGAGAAGAATATCGGTTCCTGTCATGTTCTCACGCTAGCACGCCGCGCCCGCCCGTGTGTGCCGCCTTCGCAAACCATCGGATTCTTGACGATTTCGCCCAGTTCCCCTAACTCCACCGCATTCCGACACTGGCGAATCGACCGGACATACCGACATGGCGAAGCGGCCGATCATCTGGGCACCCGATCCCGTTCTGAAGACCAAGTGCACCCCGGTCGCTGCCGTGGACGACGAGATCCGCACGCTCATGGACGATATGCTCGACACCATGTATGCCGCGCCGGGCATCGGCCTCGCCGCCCCGCAGGTCGGGGTGACCAAGCGGGTGATCGTCGTCGACGTGGCGGAGAAGGACGAGCCGAAGCACCCGATCTGCCTCGTCAATCCGGAGATCGTGTGGAAATCGGACGAGACCGCGCCGCACGAGGAGGGCTGCCTGTCGCTGCCCGATCTCTACGCCGATGTGGAGCGTCCGGTGGCGGTGAAGGTCCGCTATCTCGACCGCGACGGCGCCAAGCAGGAGCTCGATGCCGACGGCCTGCTGGCGATCTGCCTGCAGCACGAGATCGACCATATCGACGGCGTGCTCTTCATCGATCATCTCTCCGCGCTCAAGCGCAACATGTTCCTGAAGAAGATGGTCAAGGCGAAGAAGGTCCGGGCGCGTGAAGAGGCGGCCTGAGCCGGCCATGGCGCAACGGTCATGACAGCGACGGACACAACACCCCTGCGCATCGCCTTCATGGGCAGCCCCGACTTCGCGGTCCCCAGCCTGCGCGCCCTGGTCGAGGCCGGTCACGAGGTGGTCTGCGTCTATGCCCAGCCGCCGCGTCCGGCCGGCCGCGGGCAGAAGGAGCGGCTGACCCCGGTGGACGAGGCCGCCATCGAGCTCGGCATCCCCGTGCGCACACCGCGCAGCCTGCGCGGCCCGCAGGAGCAGGCCGAGTTCGCCGCCCTGGACCTCGACCTCGCCGTGGTAGCCGCCTATGGGCTAATCCTGCCCAGGGAGATCCTGGACGCGCCGCGCCTGGGCTGCATCAACGTTCATGCCTCTCTGCTGCCGCGCTGGCGCGGGGCCGCCCCGATCCAGCGCGCGATCCTGGCCGGCGATGCCGAGACCGGGGTGACGATCATGCAGATGGATGTGGGGCTCGATACCGGCGACATGCTGCTCAGCCGGGCGGTGCCGATCACCGCGCAGAGCACCGGGCAGAGCCTGCACGATCAGCTCAGCGATCTGGGCGCGGACCTCATCGTCCCGGCGGTCGCCGCCCTGGCCCAGGGGGCCTTGTCCGGCACGCCGCAGCCGGAAGAGGGCGTGACCTACGCCAAGAAGCTGGAGCGCGACGAGGGCCGGCTCGACTTCCACCGCCCGGCGGTGGAGCTGGAACGCCTGGTCCGCGCCTTCGACCCCTGGCCCGGCGCCTTCTTCGAGCACGAGGGCACCCGCATCAAGGTGCTGGCGGCCGACGCCTTCGAGATCGGACCGATCTCGAACCTGCCCGGCACCGTGCTGGATCCGGAGCTGACGATCTCCTGCGCCGATGGAGCGTTCCGGCCGACACGGGTGCAGCGGCCGGGCAAGGGGCCGATGGATGTGCAGGCCTTCCTGCGCGGTTTCCAGATCCCTCCGGGGACCGTCCTGACCGGGTGACGCCGTGCCGCGCTTCAAGCTGACGATCGAGTATGACGGCCGGCCCTATATCGGCTGGCAGCGCCAGGCCGACGGACCCACCGTGCAGGAATGCCTCGAGGACGCGGTCTTCGCCTTCTCCCAGGAGCGGGTGGAGGTCGCCGGGGCCGGGCGCACCGACAAGGGCGTGCACGCCACCGGCCAGGTCGCCCATATCGAGCTGGCCAGCCACAAGTTCGACGCCCGCACGGTGATGAAGGCGATCAACGCCCTGATCCGGCCGGAGCCGATCGCGGTGGTGGCGGCCGAGGCGACGGCGGACGATTTCCACGCGCGCTTCTCCGCCAACGAACGGCGCTATCGGTATGAGATCCTGAACCGGCGCGCGCCGCCGGCGATCGACCAGGGCCGTGTCTGGCACGTGGCGACGCCGCTGGATGTGGACGCCATGCACGCGGCCGCCCAGCGGCTGGTCGGCCATCACGACTTCACCAGCTTCCGGGCCACCCAGTGCCAGTCGGCCTCGGCGGAGAAGACGCTGGACCAGCTCGACATCTACCGGCAGGGCGAGGACCGGGTCGTCGCCATCGCCCGCTCCCGCTCCTTCCTGCACCACCAGGTGCGCAACATGGTCGGCACCCTGAAGCTGGTGGGCGAGGGGAAGTGGACGGCCGACAAGGTCTCCGAGGCGCTCGCTGCCCGCCACCGCGCCGCCGCCGGCCCGACCGCGCCGGCGGACGGGCTGTACCTGACGGGCGTGGGGTATCCGGAGGACGTCTGATCCGCCGGGCCGAGGGGTGGCGGCATGGTCCTGACTTGCGTCAGGACGACGGGACAATTTCAAAACACCTCTACCGTCATCCTGATGCAAATCAGGATCAAGCCCCTGACGCTTCGGCATCCGCAATGACGCCCCGAAGGTGCCTCAGCCCAGCAGGTCCGCCACCGCCTGTCGCAGCACCGCTTCGTCGGCCGGGTTCAGGTTCGGGTTGCCGGCGCGGTGGCCCCAGTCGGAGACGATGGGGCGGAACTCGGCATTCGGCATCTGCGCCGTCTCGCGCTCGCTGTCCAGGGCTGTGAAGTACAGGTCCGTGGTCGACGGCATGATGATGCTCTTCGCCGTGATCGCGCCGAGCGCCTTGGCCAGATCGCCCTGGTGGACCTCGTTGTCGGAGATGTCGGAGCGGGACCAGGTGTCGAGGCTGGCCAGCAGGTCGTCGCCGCTGCGCCGCAGGAAGTTGCCTTCCCAGCTCCGCACCAGCCAGTCCTCCAGCGAGCTGAACCCGGCTCCGCGCCACAGCTCCTCGCGGTAGAAGGTCTGGCTCATCGCCCAGCCGGCATAGACCCGGCCCATGGCGCGCAGGCCGGTCACCGGACGGTCGCGGAAATAGGTCCCGGCCCAGGCCACGTCGGCGGTCAGCGTGGCCCGCACCCCCTCCAGGAACACCTTGTTGTGCGGTGAGGTCTTCGCACTCGTGCAGACCGCGCAGATCCGCTCGACCATGTCCGGGAACAGGCTGCCCCAGTGCAGCGCCTGCTGGCCGCCCATCGACCAGCCGTAGATCAGCGCCACCCTGTCGACCCCGAACACCTCCTGCACCAGCCGCTTCTGGGCGTGCACGTTGTCCCAATGGGTGAAGACCGGGAAGCGGCCATGGCCGAAAGGCTCGGCCAAGGTGCTCGGGCTGGTCGACAATCCGTTGGTGAACATGTTCGGGATGACGACGAACCAGTCGCTCGGGTCCAGCACCCGGCCCGGCCCGATCAGCCACTGGGTGTCGTAGTGCTGGGCGCCGTAGGAGGTCGGATAGAGCACCAGGTTCGAGCGGTCCGGCGCCAGCGTGCCGTAGGTCTTGTAGGCGAGGCGCAGGTTCGGGACCGTCGCCCCGTGCTGCAGGGTCGTCGGGCCGAGATCGTAATAGGCATAGTCCGGCATGGGGCGCTCCGGGTTCCGGCGAAAGCCGGGATTAGACCACGGTTCTCGCTTTGTCCGACAGGCCCGGAAAGACATGGTGATTATTCAAATATGATCCAAATAGCCGGTTATTCCATCATCCCGGAATGTCGGGCTGGCCTGTAGCTAAATGACGAAAAAATAGAGTTAATTTTTGTTAACCTTGAATTTTAGCGAATATTGAACTGTTCGTGGGGAACAGTCACGGCAAGGGCGGACCCGGTCTGCAGCTTCGCACGTCACGGCGCCCACTCGCTGCACACGGTGTTCATGACATGACTGACAAGCGCTCCAAGCCGGACGGATCCGCCGCCGGGAAATCCTCTCTCCGTTTCGCCGATCTGCGGACCAAGACGAAGGTCCTGCTCGGCGTCTCCCTGCCCCTGATCCTCACGATGGTGATCGGCGGTCTCTCGCTGTTCAACATCGACAAGATCACCACTACCAACAAGTGGGTGGAGCATACCCGGATCGTGCTGAGCGAGGCTGCCGGCGTCGTCGGCTCCGCGGTGAACATGGAGACCGGCCTGCGCGGGTATCTCCTGTCCGGCAAGGAGGCGTTCCTCGAGCCCTATACCGAGGGCGAGAAGGAGGTCTATCTGCACATCGCCAACCTGCAGAAGACCGTCAGCGACAATCCTCCGCAGGTGGCGCGTCTGGCCGAGGCGGAGACGGTGCTCCGGGGCTGGCAGGCCGACGTGGTCGAGCCGATGCTGGAGATGAGGCGGCAGGTCGGCAGCTCGGTGACCATGGACGATGTCGCCGCGGCCGTCGGCGAGGCGCGCGGCAAGGCGTATTTCGACAGATTCCGCTCGATCATGGCCGACTTCGCCGCCGAAGAGACGGCGCTGATGGAGCAGCGCAACGCCGAGAACGACGAGACGGTCTCGTCGAGCTTCGTCCTGATCTCCGCCACGACCCTGGTCGCGGTGGTCGCCGGCCTGGTGCTCGCCTGGCTCATCGGCGGCTCCATCGCCGGCCCGATCGGCGCAATGACCGCCGCCATGCGCAAGCTGGCCGACGGCGACCTGACCGTGGGCATCGAGGGAACCGGCCGCGGCGACGAGGTCGGCGAGATGGCCCGGGCGACCGAGATCTTCAAGACCAATGCCATCGAGGCCCAGCAGGCCCGCGAGGAGCGCCGCCGCCGCGAGCAGGAGGCGGCCGAGGAGAAGCGCCAGCAGATGCGGGCGCTGGCGGAGAACTTCCGATCCTCCGTCGGAGCGGTCATCGAGACGGTCTCGACCTCGGCGTCGGAGCTGCAGAGCACCGCGCGGTCGATGTCGTCGACCGCCGAGGCCACCAACGGCCTGACCATCACGGTGGCCAGCGCCTCGGAGGAGGCGTCGACCAATGTGAACACCGTGGCCGCCGCCGCCGAGGAACTGTCGAGCTCGATCTCGGAGATCACCCGCCAGATCAGCGACTCGAACGAGATCGCCCGCAAGGCCGTGGGCGAGGCCGATACGACCAACGCCACCGTCAAGCATCTGGCCGAGGGCGCCGACCGCATCGGTCAGATCGTCAGCCTGATCCAGGACATCGCCGAGCAGACCAACCTGCTGGCCCTGAACGCCACGATCGAGGCGGCCCGGGCCGGCGAGGCCGGCAAGGGCTTCGCCGTGGTGGCGTCGGAGGTGAAGAGCCTGGCGACCCAGACCGCCAAGGCGACCGAGGAGATCTCCGCCCAGGTCAACGCCATGCAGGGCGCAACCGGCTCGACCGTCCGGGCGATCGAGGCGATCTCCGAGGTGATCAAGCAGATCAGCGAGAACGCCAGCGGCATCGCCTCGGCGGTGGAACAGCAGAACGCCTCGACCCAGGAGATCGCCCGCAACGTGCAGGAGGCCGCGACCGGCACCTCGCAGGTCACCTCGACCATCGAGGAGGTGCGCATGGGCGCCCAGTCGACCGGGGCGGCCGCGACCCAGGTGCTGGCCCGGGCGGACGAGCTGTCCGGCCAGTCCCAGTCCCTGCGGAACGAGGTGGAGAAGTTCCTGTCGGGGCTGCAGGCGGCCTGACGCCCTCGCCGGCGGGGGCCGCACGGCCGGCCCCGGCGCTGTCTAACACCATTGGACGGGAGGCCCTGCGGCCTCCCGTTTCGCGTTCCGGTCAGTCTGTCGCCCGATACGCCTCGGGCATGACGAAGACCTCGTCGGCCCGGCCGTAGCCGCCGTCCGGCACCTCCTCGATCAGCACCATGGTGGTCGGGCGCACCGCTTCGCCGAAATAGTCGACGAACAGGTCGGTGGTGCGGTGGATCAGGTCTTCCTTCTGGGCGCGGGTGAGGGCGGCCTGGGGGAGTTTGAAGTTCGCGAAGGGCATCGGGGGTCTCCTTGGTGTGGTCAGACCATGCCGCCATTGGCACGGATCGTCTGGCCGCTGATCCAGCTGCTCTGCGGGCCGGCCAGAAGGCAGACGGCATCGGCGATCTCTTCGGGCGTTCCGAGACGGCCGCGCGGGATCATGCGGGTGATGGCCTGGACCTGCGCGTCGCTCTTGCCGT
This sequence comes from Candidatus Endolissoclinum sp., assembly GCA_965228445.1. Taxonomy (GTDB): domain Bacteria; phylum Pseudomonadota; class Alphaproteobacteria; order Thalassobaculales; family Thalassobaculaceae; genus Thalassobaculum. Next base: position 3,785,059 of record OZ245813.1, read on the forward strand.
CGAAGAACAGGTCGGTTGCGACCGGGCCGGGGGCCACGGCGTTGACCGTGATGCCGCGCGGACCGAGTTCCTTGGCGAGGATCCGGGTCATGGTCTCCACCGCCGCCTTGGCCGCCGCGTAGATGCCGTAGCCCGGCAGGGCCAGCCCGACCACGCTGGTCGAAAGGTTGATGATCCGGCCGCCGTCGCTCAGCCGGACGGCCGCTTCGCGCATGCCACGGAAGGCGCTGGCCAGGTTGGTGGCGATCTGCGCGTCGAACTCGGCATCGCTCGCCTCGGCCAGGGGCGACAGGCTCATGGTGCCGGCGTTGTTGACCAGCACGCCGATCGGGCCGAAGACCGCCTCGGCCGCGTCGAACAGGTGCCGGATGCCGTCCGGCGTGCCCACATCCGACTGAACCGCGACGGCCCGCCCGCCGGCGGCTTCGATTTCGGCGACGACGGCCGAGGCGGTCGCCGCGCCGCGCAGGTAGTTGACGACGACGCCGAACCCGTCGTCGGCGAGGCGCCTGGCGATGGCCGCGCCGATGCCTCGGCCGGCGCCGGTCACGATGGCGGCTGGTTTCTGGGTCTGCATGCTCGATCTCCTCTCAGCGTTACTCAGCGCTGCTCTGCGGTGTGCGGAGGAGATGGCATCCAGGTTCGATCCGGATAATCCGCCTTCATCCGGCATGATAATTCGGTTATCACGAACAGATGCTGGATCGTCTCGATGCGATGCGCCTCTTCGTCCGGGTGGTCGACCGCCGCAGTTTCACCGCCGCGGCCACCGATCTCGGGATTCCCCGCTCGACCGCGACCGAGGGCATCAAGCGGCTCGAGACCGCCCTGGGCAGCCGTCTGCTCGACCGCACCACCCGTCATGTCGAGCCCACGCCGGACGGCGAGGCCTACTACCGGCGCTGCCTGTCGATCCTGGCCGATGTGGAGGAGGCGGAGAGCGCACTGCGCGGAGAGGAGCCGGCCGGACTGCTGCGGATCGATGCCCATGGCCGGATCACGCGGACCTTCCTGCTGCCGCGGTTGCCGGAGTTCCTGGCGCGCCATCCGGGTCTGACCCTGCATCTGGGCCAGAACGACCGCCTGGTCGATCTCGTGCGCGAGGGGGTGGACTGCGCCATCCGCGCCGGCCCGCCGGAGGACAGCGGCCTGATCATGCGCCGTCTGGCCGCGCTGCCGGAGATCACCTGCGCCAGCCCGGCCTATCTTGATCGACACGGGGTTCCGACAACGCCGGACGAGCTGAACGGACATCTGTGCATCGGCTTCGTGTCGTCGCGCACCGGCACGGTGCTGCCGCTGGAGTTTCAGGTCCGAGGTCTGGCGCGGGAGGTGGCGCTGCCCAGCCGGGTGACCGTCAACGAGGCCGAGAGCATGCGGGACCTGGCGCTGCTCGGCTTCGGCCTCATCCAGGCGCCGCGCTACCGGTTCCGCGACGACCTCGCCCAGGGGCGACTGGTCGAGGTCCTTCCGGATTTCGCCCCGCCTCCGACGCCGCTGGTCGCGCTCTATCCGCAGAATCGTCAGCTTTCTCCGCGTGTTCGCGCCTTTCTGGACTGGGCGACGGAGATCTTCGCGACCGCGTCGGTGTGAACGTTTGAAACAGCCAAAGGCCGAAAGACGCAATTGGCCCACGCGGACTTGGCGGTTACCATCCCCCCGTCCAAAGGCCGCCATGGGCGTGCGGGGGAGGATGCTGGTTGATCATGGGAGTTGATTTCTGGATCGCCGCTATTGTGGCGATTGGGGCAATTGCCGTATCGGCCTGGCTGTGGTGCAGACTGCGAGTGCTGACGACCGCGCACCGGAAGTCCGCCGAGGAACTCGACCGGATGCGGTCGTTCATCGCGGTCTCCGCCGACTGGACATGGGAGCAGGACGACCAGCTCCGCTTCACCTACATCTCCGACTCGGTGACCAAGGTGCTCGGTCTCAGCCCGGCCTACTGCCTCGGCAAGACCCGCAAGGAGATCGCGCCCGACTCCCTGGACCATCTGGCCTTCACCGCCCACGAGCAGCAGCAGAACCTGCGGGCGCCGATCCGCAATCTGCGCATGCGCTACAAGCTGCACAACGACGAGATCCGCTATGTGGAGATCGACGGCGACCCGGTGTTCGACGAGGACGGCCGGTTCCTCGGCTATCGCGGCGTCGGCCGGGACGTCACCATCCTGGTGGAGGCCGAGCGGGAAGCCTCGGAGACCCAGCGCCGGTTCCTCAGCGCGATCGAGGCCCGGTCGGAGGGCATCTCCTTCTGGGACCGGGACGACCGGCTGCGGCTCTACAACAGCGCCTACCTGACCCTCGCCCCCGGGGCGGAGACCACCCTGCGCGAAGGCGTACGGTTCGAGGACTATATCCGCGCGTCGGTGAACAGCGGCGCGATCCCGGACGCCATCGGCCGCGAGGAGCAGTGGATCCTCAACCGGATCGAGATGCGCAAGCGTGCGCCGTCGAGCCACGAGATGGTCCGCGGCGACCGCTGGCTGAAGGTCAGCGAGCTGCGCACCGCCGATGGCTGGCTGCTGCAGACCACGCTGGACATCAGCGAGGGGAAGGAACGCGAGGCGGCGATGCGTCGGGCGGTGGCCGAGGCGGAGATCGCCAACCGCGCCAAGATGGAGTTCCTGGCGGTGATGAGCCACGAACTGCGCACGCCGCTGAACGCGATCATCGGCTTCTCCGACGTCATCCGGAACCGGGTGCTGGGCGACGCGATGGACACCTACATGCGCTATGCCGAGCACATCAACGAGTCCGGCACCCACCTGCTGGCGCTGATCAACGACCTGCTGGACGTCTCGCGCATCGAGGCCGGCCGGCTGGAGCTCGAGGAGAGCGGGTTCAGCATCGGCGAGCTGATGGGCGAATGCGCCCGGATGCTGCGGGTCCGGGCCGACGACAAGGATGTCGATCTCGCGGTGGAGGGCGGCGACCCGAACGACGCGCTGCACGCAGACCGGCGCGCGGTGAAGCAGATCATCGTCAACCTGGTCTCCAACGCCATCAAGTTCACCCCGGCCGGGGGCAAGGTGCGGATGCGGGCGCTGATGGACGACCGGTCGCGGATCCAGATCATCGTGTCCGACACCGGCATCGGCATTCCGGCCGACCGGCACGAGGTCGTGTTCCGTCCGTTCGAGCAGCTCGAGAATGCCCATGCCCGGCGCCACGACGGCACCGGCCTCGGCCTCTACATCACCCGCAACCTGGCCGAGGCCCATAAGGGGGCGATCCATCTGGACAGCGTGGTCGGCGAAGGGACCACGGTGACCGTCACCTTCCCGGCGGAGCGCTCGATCGAGCTGCCGAAGGAGCCGCCGCTGGCGCTGGCGCGCGGGCCGGAGACCAGCTGACCCGATCGTGATTTTCCCTAGAGGGTGCTGCGGCGGACCTGGGCGTCCGGGCGCCTGGTGATGTCCGGGATCAGCTCCAGGCCGAGGCCCGGTCCCTCCGGTGCCCGGATCCGGCCCTTCTCGACCGGGGGAAGCTGGGTCACCAGCTCGCCGTACCAGCCGTAATAGAACGCCCGCACCATCTCCTGGATGAAGCAGTTCCGGGCGTGCAGGGCGATATGGGTGGAGGCGGTCAGCGCCACCGGGCCGGTGCAGTCGTGGAACGCCACCGGCACGTGCCAGGCGTCGCACAGCGTGGAGATCTTGCGCCCCTCGGTCAGTCCGCCGCACCAGGTCAGGTCGGCGATGATGACGCTGAGCGCGTCCAGTTCGACCAGATAGCGGAAGTCCGCCTTGCCGCCGCGGGTCTCGCCGACCGCGATCGGCGAGGCGGTGGAACGGGCGACCTCGCCCAGGCTGGCCAGATGGTCCATGAAGACCGGATCCTCGACCCAGAGCGGATCGATCTCCTCCAGCGCGCGGGCGATCTTCACCGCACTCGGCCGGTTCCACATGGAGTGCAGCTCGCACATGATGTCCATGCGGTCGCCGACGGCGGCCCGGATCTTCTCGAACGGCGCCAGTCCCTTCTTCAGGTCGGCGGCGGAGATGTAGTGGCCCTGGCTCGCCTCGGCGGCGTAGTCGAACGGCCAGATCTTCATCGCATCGATGCCCATCTCCAGCAGGGAGTGGGCGAGCTCGTCGGCATTGTTGAGGAAGGCGTTCAGGTCCTCGTACGGTCCCTCTGCACCGCCGATGCCGAAATTCTGCGTGCCCTGGACCGGCTTCTGGCGGACGTACTGATAGCCCGCACAGGTGTTGTAGACCCGGATGTCGTCGCGGCTGGCGCCGCCGAGAAGCTGGTGGATCGGCTGACCGGAGGCCTTGCCCCAGAGGTCCCAGAGCGCGATGTCGACCGCCGAGCGGCCGCGCTGCTCGGCACCCGCCCCGCTGAAGCCGACATAGCCGATCAGGTTGGCGTGATGCCGCTCGATCTGCAGCGGATCCTGGCCCAGCAGGTAGGGGGCGATGATGGCGTGGACATGCGCCTCGGCCGACTGGGCGCCGTAGAAGGTCTCGCCCAGGCCCTTCAGCCCTTCATCGGTTTCGACATGAACCCAGAGCAGGTTCGGGAATTCATCCAGGCGGATGGTCTCGATGCCGGTGACCTTCACGGTTTCTCTCCCTCATGCCGACTCTCCGGTCAGCTCCACCCCGTTACCGTCGGGGTCTTTCATGTAGATCGACGGGCCGTCGCCGCGCGCGCCGAACCGCGTCTTGGCCTCCTCGGCGTCGACGCCCTTGGAGGCGAGATAGGCGCGGATCTCGGCCGCGTCGAACCTGGCCAGCTTGATCGCCACGTGGTCGACATTCGGCGCGCCGTCCGGGGCCGGGCCGCCGGCCTGTCCCAGGGTGCCGTTCATGTCGACCAGGTCGATCATCGAGCCGCCGGCGTCCAGGTGCCACAGGCCGAGCGGCGCGTTGTGCTTGGCGACCTTCAGGCCGAGCACGTCGCGGTAGAAGGAGAGCATCGCGTCGATGTCGCGGGCGCGCAGCACCACGTGATCGAGGCCGGCGAGGGCGAGGGGGGTATCGGTCATGGCAACCTCCGGATCTGGACGACGAGGCTACGACCGCGGCGCCGGCCTGTCACGCCGTCACCGCTTGCCGAACACCGCGACCCAGAGGTGGGGCTGCACCAGCGGGCCCTTCCGTATCGGGCCGTAGCGGTAGGCGATCCCGATCTCGTCGAACTCGATGCCGTAGAGGGTCTTGGCGTGGCCGGGGCTGGAGTCCCAGGCTTCCACCGCGAGCTGGGCCGACCCCTGTCCGGCCGCCGTGTTCTCCGCCGCCCAGGTGAAGTCGTAGCCGACCGACTGGACACGGTCGATCAGACCGGGGCCGCCGGGGCTGCCATGGCCGATATAGTTGTGGGTGGCCATGTCCTCGGCCTGCAACTCGGCGGCGCGCATGAGCTTGTCGTTGATGCGCACCGGATCGATGCCCCTGCGGGCGCGGGCGGCGTTGATCTGGAGCAGCAGCTCGGCCACCGCATCGGTCACCGGCGCCGGGGTGTCCTGGGCGACGATGATCGACCAGGCCTCCGCGGTCAGGCCGCCATTGGCCAGCCGGAACATCTTCTCGTGGAAGCCGACGCCGATCTTCACCGGGCCGGGCGACTGCAGCACATCGACCATCGACTGGGTGCGCAGCACCGCCGTGGCCAGGTTCCAGTGCTCCGGCAGGTTGCTGACGGCGACGGCGCTGAACACCGGCGTCTCCACCCCGGCGCGCTGCAGCCAGATCCCGGCATCGGTGCCGTCGGGCGCGCGCACGTTGACGTAGCCGCGCTCCACCATGTCGCCCACATGGGCTTCGGCCGCCTGCATCAGGGCGGGCGCCTCCACCAGGGCGGACAGGCCGCGGCTCAGCCGGTCCTGGTTCAGCGCACGGATCAGCTCGGCCCGGGCATCGGCCAGGGCCGGGCCCGCCGCTATCGTCGCCAGCAGGACGAGGGCGGCGGCCCAGAGGGATCGCAGCCCGGTCAGGGAACCACCTTCATGTCGCGGAACTCCTGGAAGATGCGCAGGAACATCTCGTCGGTGCGCAGGCAGTCGTGGAAGCCGTGCAGACGCAGCTTGAGGGTGTCCGTCATCACGTCCCAGTCGGTGCCGAACACATAGTCGGCGAACGGCCAGGCGGCCACGTCCTTGTAGGGGATCTTCTGCAGCCCGTATTTCTCGACGATGCTGTCCCACAGCGGTCCCTTGTCGGCCATGAAATCCGTCAGGGAGATGGTTTGCAGATCTCCGACCTCCATGTCAAAGAACCGCGCGAACTGACCCCACACGTTCTTCCAGCGGAAGAAGTCGCCGTTGGTGATGTTGAACACGTTGTTCGCCGCGTTCGCATCGGTGCCGCACCACACCATGGCATTGGCCAGATGCTGGTTGTCGCAGACCTGATAGACCGCCTCGTAGGCCCCGGGCTTGCCGGGGAAGCGCAGGGGCAGGCCCAGCTCCTTGGAGATCGTGGCATAGACCGCGATGCAGGTGGTGATGTTCATCGGGTTGCCGAGCGCGAAGCCGCAGACGGTCTGCGGCCGCAGGGCCGACCAGGTCCAGTTTTTGCCCTTCTGCGCCGCCCGCAGCCACATCTCCTGATCGTAGTAGAAGTTCGGCAGCATATGCGGCGGGTCGTTTTCCCGCGCCGGCGTCTTGAACGGCCCGAGATGGGAGCCGTACCACTTGTTGCCCTCGATCAGGTGGACATGCTCGAGGCCGGCCGAGGCCGTCTCAATCGGCTCGACCGCGTTGACCAGCATGGCGAGGTTGGGCGCGGAATGCTCTGCCCAGGTCGGGCGGGACTGGAAGGCGCAGTAGAAGATATGGGTGACGTCGGTGAGGCCGCCGAGCTTGGTCTCCGCGTCGGCCCGGTCGAGCAGATCGACGGAGATGTAGGAGGCGGGGCTGTCGAAATCGGGCGAGCGTCGCGACAGGCCGATGATCTCCCAGCCGCCGCGCCGTCCCAGATCCTCGATCAGCTTGCGGCCGATCACGCCGAGCGCGCCGACCACCACTGCCTTCTTCCGATCCGCCATCATCCACTCCCTGACCATGTTTTTCTGATTGGCCGGCATGGTGACCGGGCGGGACGAGAAGGGTCAATGGCTGGCGTAAGGCGGCACAGGAATCCGTGGAGCGGGCTTCTGAATCGTGAGAGTATCCGCGCCTTCGCCCGTCCCGAAGGCTGCGTGACGCCCTGACGATGCTGAAATTCGTCCTGCCGATTCTCCTCATTCTGCTCGCCCACTCCCCGGCCCAGGCGGCGATAGGGGGACAGCCGGAGCCGGAGACGGTGCAGGACACGCTGAAGCAGATCATCGCGGAGCTGGCGGCGAACCAGGTGACGGACGCCCGCTATACCGAGTTGCTTCAGGCGGAGATCAAGCGCCAGCGCGACTTCATCGTCCCGACCCTGACCGCGGCCGGGTCGCTGAAGACCCTGACGCTGCTCGATACCACCCATCCCGCGCCGGACCGCCAGGTCGACCGGTTTCTGGCCGAGCACGAGAACACCAGCTTCGAGTGGACGATCTCCCAGAACGAGAGGGGCGTGGTCACGCTCCTGGTCCTGGCGCCGCCGCGCGTCGCGGCGACCACCGAGGAACGGCAGACCGCCCTGGCCGGGGCGACGCTGACCGAGATCATCGGCGAACTGCGCGACGGCAAGATCGCCGAGGAGCGCTACTCCAAGGCGCTGGTCCAGGAGATCGAGAAGCAGCGCGACGTCATCCTGCCGAGCCTGGTGGCCGCCGGTCCACTGGTGACGCTGAAATTCCTCAATGCGACGCGGTCGGAGGCGGGCCAGCCGATCAATCAGTTCCTGGCCGAGCACGAGGGCGTCCGGTTCCTGTGGACGATCTCCATGAACAAGAACGACGTGGTCACCCTGCTCATCATGCAGCCCGGCAATTGAGGCGGGTGGCCGGCCCCGCCGTCAGTCCGTGACGTAGCGGATCTCGACGACCTCGATCTCCTTCGGGCCCTGGGGCGTGTGCACGGTGACGGCGTCGCCCTCCTCGGCCTTCATCAGCGCCTTGGCGATCGGCGAGATCCAGCTCACCGATCCGGCCTCGGTATCGGCCTCGTCGACGCCGACGATGCGGATCGTGTGTTCGCTCTCGCTGCCGTCGTCATGCAGCTCGGCATAGGTGACGGTGGCGCCGAAGAACACCTTGTCCAGGTGGGTCTGCAGCGCCGGATCCACCGGCTCGGCGGTGTCGATCCGCTTGGAGAGATAGCGCATGCGCCGGTCTATCTCGCGCAGCCGCTTCTTGCCGTAGATGTAGTCGCCGTTCTCCGAGCGGTCGCCGTTGCCGGCGGCCCAGGACACCACCTCGACGACCTTCGGCCGCTCGACGCTGCGGAGCTGCTTCAGCTCCGCCCGCAGCGCCTCCAGGCCCTTCGGGGTGATGAGGTTGCGGCCCATCTGGGCGTCGAGCGCCTCCTCGGCGTCGTCATGCACCTCATCGGTCTCGTCCCAGTCGTCGAGCCCGCCCTCGTCTTCTTTTACGAATGCCTTGTTCATGGCCGACAGTCTAACGGGTCGCCGGGTGCGATGACAGCATTCGCGCGGGAGGCAGCGGTGAGATAAGTCACCGGAGCGCGCTGGCTGGCCCCACATCGCCCGCCCCCGTCTTCCGCATAGACTGCCGCTCGGCAGGCGGGGAGGTGAGGATGGCACGGCTGGTCACGATCGGGGACTCGGTCTCCCAGGGGTTCATGTCGGTCGGCGCGGCCCAGACCCAGCAAAGCTACAGCACCCTGCTGGCGCGGATGATGGAACTGCCGGACTACCGCTTTCCGGACTGGCCGCTCGGCGGCATCCCGCTGAACGCCGAGGCGCTGTTGCGCCACCTGTCGAAGTATTTCGGCGACGACATCCGCGGGCCCTTCGAGTGGCGGCAGGCGGTGCGGCGGATCGACGATTTCCTCGACCGGCTGGAGACCTATTACGAGCGCGGGCCGGGCGATTTCCTGACGCCCTACCCCGACGGGGTCCGCAGCTTCCACAACCTGGCCTCCTTCGGCTTCACGGTCGCCGACGCTTGGCAGCTCACCCCCGAGGTGGCGCTGGACCAGCTTCTCGCCGGCGAGCAGAAGCCGTTCGAGGACCAGGCCTTCGCCACGCCGAGCGACGCGTTCTACCGCAGCGCCTACCGCGTTCTGAACCCCGCCGCCGATCCGGCGCTGAACGGCATGAGCCAGCTCGCCTGGCTGCGGCACTATGCGGAGCGTGAGCCCGACGGGGTGGAGAACGTCGTCCTGTTCCTCGGCGCCAACAACGCGCTGGGCACGGTGCTGCACCTGGAGATCCGCGAGGATCTGGAGGATATCGGGGCCTATCTGGCGGCCGATCACCGCGGGCGGATGGCCATCAACCTCTCCACCCTGGCGCAGTTCGAGCAGGACTATACCGAGCTGCTCGATCGGCTGCTGGACATCCTGGACAGCGACGGCCACCACGACCGGGCACCGAACTGGCAGGTCTTCGTCGGCACCGTCCCCGCCGTCACCATCGCGCCGATCGCCAAGGGGTTCGGCGCCACCGAACGGGTGACCGATCCGCTCGGCGTGGTCGAGGGCGGCGCCAGCTATTTCGAGCGCTACTCGTACGTCGCCCTGGAGGAGGACGAAGTGATGCGCGGCGTCACCCCCGCCCTGACCCGCGACCAGGCGATCGCCATCGACACCCGCATCGCCGGCTTCAACGCGATCATCCGGCGGCTGGTGGCGGAGGCGAACGGGCGCCTCGACCGGCCGCGCCTGCATGTGGTGGACATCGCCGCCGCCCTGCTGCGGGCCGCGATCAAGCGCAACGACGGGCGGCCGACCTACGCCTTCCCTCAGGGGTTGCTGCAGGCGTTCCGCAGCGACGAGGTGCTGCGCCGCTACGATGCGGACCGGGCCACGGTCGACCTTCCCGACGGACCGGCGCTGATCCCGACCACCCGGTACTATCGGGCGCAGGGCGACCGGGTCTACGAGGGCGGGCTGTTCAGCCTCGACGGCGTGCATCCCAGCGCCATCGGCCAGGGCATTCTCGCAGACGAGTTCGCCTCGGTGATGCGCAGCAACGGCGTGCTGTTCCGCAAGCGGCTGAACTGGCCGGGCATCGTGCGCAACGACACCCTGAGCTGGCGGCCGCTCAACCTGGTGGATGAGATCTTCCAGCACTCGGAGCTGGCGACCTTCATCTTCCGCGCGCTCCGCACCCCGGCGGACAAGACAAGGCGACCGGTCGGACGGATGACGGACGAGGACACGGCGGGACGGTAGCGAGCTACCCCTCGATCCCCATCAGCGAATTGGCAAAAGCCCGGGCTTCGAACGGGCGCAGGTCGTCGGCCCCTTCGCCGACGCCGACCGCATGGACCGGCAGGCCGACACTCTGGGCCAGCGCCACGACCACGCCGCCGCGGGCCGAGCCGTCGAGCTTGGTGACCACCAGGCCGGTGATGTCGACCATCTCCTTGAACGCCTTCACCTGGGCATGGGCGTTCTGGCCGACCGTGCCGTCCAGCACCAGAACGGTGGCGTGCGGGGCGGTCTCGTCCTGCTTCTTGATGACCCGGACCACCTTGGCGAGCTCGTCCATGAGCTGGGTCTTGTTCTGCAGGCGGCCGGCGGTGTCGATCATCAGCACGTCGGTGCCGGCCGATTTCGCGGCAGCCAGGGCGTCGAAGGCCAGGGCGGCGGCGTCGGAGCCGTGCGGCTTCTCGATCACCGGCACGCGGGCGCGCTCGCCCCAGACCTTGAGCTGCTCGATGGCGGCGGCGCGGAAGGTGTCGCCGGCGGCCAGCATCACCGACTTGCCCTCGCGGGTCCACTGATGCGCCAGCTTGCCGATGGTGGTGGTCTTGCCGGAGCCGTTCACCCCGACCATCATCATCACGAAGGGCTTGTGGCCGACCGGCTCCAGCGGTTTGGCGACCGGGGCCAGGATCTCGGCGATGTCCTCGGCGAAGGCGGCGCGGACCTCGTCGCCGGTCACCTCCTTGTCGAACTTCTCGCGGGCTAGGTTGCCGGTCAGCTTCATCGCCGTCTCGACCCCGAGATCGGCGGTGATCAGCAGTTCCTCCAGCTCCTCCAGGGTCGCGTCGTCCAGCTTGCGCTTGGTGAACAGCCCGCCGATGCCGTCCACGAGACGCTTGGAGGACTTGGACAGCCCGTCGCGCAGCCGGGCGAACCAGCCTTTTTTCGGCGCGTCTTCGGTCTGGGGCTCGGTCATGCGCTGGAGCTCATTGGCCGGTGGGCGTGCTGGTGGCGGTCATGCGGCGGCCCGGACGGTCCGCTCGCCGATGAGAACGGTGCCGTCGCGGCCGGTGACGGTGACCTCGACGATCTCGCCTTCCACGGCACCGCCGGCGACCCGGATCTCGGCGAAGCTCTCGCCATGGCCCAGGCCGTCGCGCTCGACCAGCACCCGGTCGGTGGTGCCGATGCGGGTGTCGAGCCAGCGCGCCAGATTGTCGGCCCCGATCGACCGCAGCTCGGCGGCGCGTGCCTTGCGGGCATCGCCATGGACCTGGGGCATGCGGGCGGCCGGCGTGCCGGGACGCGGCGAGTAGGGGAAGATGTGCAGGTACTGCAGCCCGAGATCGCGCAGCAGCGCCGCCGTATTGGCGTGCATCGCGTCGCTCTCCGTCGGGAAGCCGGCGATCACGTCGGCGCCGAAGGCCACGTCCGGGCGCAGGGCGCGGGCGCGCTCGACCACGCGGATCGCGTCGTCGCGCAGGTGGCGGCGCTTCATCCGCTTCAGCACCATGTCGTCGCCCGCCTGCAGGCTGAGATGCAGGTGAGGCATGAACCGGGGCTCGCTCTCCAGCAGCCGCCAGATGTCGTCGTCCAGCTCCACCGGATCGACCGAGGACAGGCGCAGGCGCGGCAGTTCCGGCACCAGGGCGAGCAGCCGGCGCACCATCTGGCCGAGCGACGGCCTGCCGGGCAGGTCGCCGCCATAGGAGGTGATGTCCACGCCGCTCAGCACCATCTCGCGGTAGCCCGACGCAACCAGGGTGCGGACCTGCTCGACGATCACGCCCATGGGCACCGAGCGGCTGTTGCCGCGGCCGAAGGGGATGACGCAGAAGGTGCAGCGGTGGTCGCATCCCTGCTGGACCTGGACGATGGCGCGCTCGCGCCCCTGCGCCTCGGTGACCAGATGGGCGGCGGTCTCGCGCACGCTCATGATGTCGTTGACCAGGATCTTCGGCGCGTCGTCGGTGGCCGGCGCGTTCCAGGTCTCCGGCCGCAGCTTCTCCTCGTTGCCGACCACCCGGGCGACCCCGGGGATGGCGGCGTAGCGGTCCGGGTCGATCTGGGCGGCGCAGCCGGTGACGACGACCTGGGAGTCGGGGTTCTCGCGGATCAGCCGGCGGATCGCCTGGCGCGACTGGCGCTCGGCCTCGGAGGTGACGGCGCAGGTATTCACCACGATGGTGTCGCCGGCGCCGGAGGCCGTGAGGTGGCCGTGGATCAGGTCGGACTCGTGCGCATTCAGCCGGCAGCCGAAGGTCTCGACCCGGTGAGAGGGAGCTGTCGCGGTGTCCGCCTGATGCGCCATAGGGCGGTAGATGCCTGCACGGGGGGCGGAATGCAAGACTCAGCCGCGATACGGGGCGATTGTGGATCGGTGTCGACCTCCCCTACATTGCGCCGATAAACAGAATGACCTGGCGTGAGGAAACCCCATGAAGACCTACAAGATCGCGGCCATCCCGGCCGACGGCATCGGCCCGGAAGTGATCGCCGCCGGCCTGCAGGCGCTGGAAGCGCTGGAGCGGCGCGACGGGTCGTTCAAGCTGGAGGTCGAGCAGTTCGACTGGGGCTCCGACTACTACAAGAAGCACGGCGTGATGATGCCGGAGGACGGGCGCGACCAGCTCAAGCCGTTCGACGCGATCTTCTTCGGCGCGGTCGGCGCTCCGGACGTGCCGGACCACATCACGCTCTGGGGCCTGCGCCTGCCGATCTGCCAGGGCTTCGACCAGTACGCCAATGTGCGGCCGACCAAGATCCTGCCGGGCATCACCTCGCCGCTGGCCGGCGTGGGACCGGGCGACCTGGACTGGGTGATCGTGCGCGAGAACTCCGAAGGCGAATATGCGGGCAATGGCGGGCGCACCCATCGCGGCATGCCCGAGGAGGTCGGCACCGAGGTGTCGATCTTCACCCGCACCGGCGTGACCCGGATCATGCGCTACGCCTTCAAGCTGGCCCAGTCGCGGCCGCGCAAGCTGCTGACCGTGGTGACCAAGTCGAACGCCCAGCGCTTCGGCATGGTGATGTGGGACGAGATCGCCGCCGAGGTGGCGCAGGAATTCCCGGACGTCACCTGGGACAAGATGCTGGTCGATGCCATGACCGTGCGCATGACCCTGAAGCCGAAGAGCCTGGACACCATCGTCGCCACAAACCTGCATGCCGACATCCTGTCGGATCTGGCGGGGGCGCTCGCCGGCAGTCTGGGCGTGGCGCCGACGGCGAATATCGATCCGGAGCGGCGGTATCCCTCCATGTTCGAGCCGATCCACGGCTCCGCCTTCGACATCACCGGCAAGGGCATCGCCAACCCGGTCGCCACCTTCTGGACCGCGGCGCAGATGCTGGAGCACCTGGGCGAGGCCAAGGCGGCGGCCCGGCTCATGGAGGCGGTGGAGAAGGTGACGGCGGACGGCGTCGTCACGCCGGATATCGGCGGCACCGCGACCACCCAGCAGGTGACGGACGCGGTCTGCGAGGCGATCCGGGCGTCGAATATATAGGGCGCGCTTGCCACCCCGACCTATTCCAAACCTATCCGTCATCCTGATGCAAATCAGGATCAACGTGCCGACGGCGCCGAGCCGAGCTGCGGGGAGTGCTGACAGGCCGGCGGCTTGATCCTGAATCAAGTTCAGGATGACGGTGGGGGGGTAGCTCGGTGGCCGCTATCCCCGCAGCGCCACCTCGGCCAGGCGGCGGGGGCCCTCGCCCTCGGTCAGGCGGAACAGTTCCACGGTGTCGAGCCGGGCGCGGATCTCGATGTCCTGGGCGTTCAGGTCGTCGACCAGGGCCTTGGCGATCTTGGCTTCGCCGAACCGGCCGAGCGTGACATGCGGCACATAGGGCAGGTCGAGGCGCAGCACCTCGGCGAAGGGGCCGCTGTAGAGATAGTCGTGCAGCCGGATCAGCGCGCCGTTGCCGGCATCGGGGACGAGATAAACGTAGGTCTCGTCGGAGAACCGGTCGAGCCAGGGCATCGTCGCCCGGAAGGTGAGCTCGATCGGCGCGGTCTCCGCGGCCACGGTCGCCAGGTGGCTGGTGGCGCTGGTCGGGTCGGTGGCGTCGGTCGGAAACACCAGGGTGACATGGGCGCCCAGGCCTTCCTGAAAGACCGCGCCGCGGTGCCGCGCCCGCAGGGCGTCGATCCAGGCCCGGTCGGCTGCCGCCATGGACGGGCGGCCGAGCACCACGAGGCTCACGGCACCCTCCTCAGGCTCCCAGGGTGGAAAGGTCGAGGGTGCCGGAGAAGCTGGTCGCCACCGGGCCCGTCATTTCCACATGGCCGTCCGCGCGCCAGGCGATGTCCAGCACGCCGCCGTCCAGCACCACGCTGGCCGAACGGCCGGGGATCACACCGCGCCGGGCGGCGGCGACCACCGTGGCGCAGGCGCCCGAGCCGCAGGCCTGGGTGATGCCGGCCCCCCGCTCCCACACCCGCATGCGCAGGCGGTCGGGTGCGAGCAGACTGACGAACTCTATATTGGCGCGTTCCGGGAAGATCGGATTGGTCTCGATCGGCGGGCCGATGCGGGCGAGGTCCAGGGCCTCGGCATCGTCCACGAAGAACACCGCGTGCGGGTTGCCCATGTTGACCATGGTCGCCGGCCCAAAGGCCTCGGCCCCCGGCACCGTCACCTCCAGCGTATTGGTCTCCACGGCGATCGGAATCTCGGTCCAGTCGAGATTGGCCTTGCCCATATCGACGGTCACCCGGCCATCGGCGCCGCGCCGGCAGACCAGGCCGCCGACCACGGTCTCCAGCACGATCTCGTCGGCACCGGCCTCGTCCATCAGCAGGGAGGCCACGCAGCGGGTTCCGTTGCCGCAGGCCTGGGCCTGGGAGCCGTCCGGATTGTGGATCGCCATATAGGCCAGCCCGCCGTTCTTCGCCGGCAGGATGGTGAGGAACTGATCGTAGCCCACCCCGCGTCGGCGGTCGCCCACGGCGCGGTACTGCGCCTCGCTCAGCGTGGCGTCGGCGGTGCGTCCGTCGACCACGACGAAGTCGTTGCCGAGGCCGTGCATCTTCAGGAAAGGCAAATTCGTGCTCATGACGCCTCATATAGAGACGGTGTAGGCTCGCCTGCAAGCGTGCCTTGACCACCCATCCAAAGAACGTCCAGCCCACCAAATAACCAACACGAGGGAGTGACATGCCGATCACCATCGGACCCGAGCGCCTGACCGATATCGTCACGGCCATGATGCAGGGAGCGAAGAGCGCGCCCGAGGAAGCCCGCGCCATCGCCGAGAACCTGGTGACGGCCAATCTCATGGGCCATGACAGCCACGGCGTCGGCCTCGCCCCGCGCTACATGAAGCACGCGCTGGCCGGCACCATGAAGCCCGGCGCGCGTCCCTCGGTGGTGACCGACAACGGCGCCTATCTGCTGCTCGACGGCAATATGGGCTACGGCCAGACCGTCTGCCGCGAGGCGATGGAGATGGCGATCGACCGGGCGAAGAAGACCGGCGTGTGCATCATGGGCCTGCGCAAGACCCACCACATGGGCCGGATCGGCGCCTGGGGCGAGATGGCGGCCAAGGCCGGCCTGATCTCGATCCACTACGTCAACACCACCGGCCACCGGCCCTACGTGTCGCCCTGGGGCGGCTACGAGGCGAAGTACTCGACCAACCCGTACTGTACCGCGATCCCGGCGACCAACGACCATCCGATGATCGTGCTCGACATGGCCACCTCCCGGGTCGCCCAGGGCAAGGTGCGCGTCGCCTACTACGCCGGCAAGAAGACCCCGGCGGACGCGCTGGTCGGGCCGGACGGTCGGCCGACCGACGATCCCAAGGTGATCTTCGAGGAGCCGTACGGTGCGATGCTCTCCTTCGGCCAGCACAAGGGCTACGGCCTCGCCATGATCTGCGAGATCCTGGCGGCCGGCCTGACCGGCGGCGGCACCGCGCGCGAGGAGCTGATGAGCCAGGAGACGATCTGCAACAACATGCTGTCGATCGTCATGGACCCGGCCGGCTTCGGCGCCGACATTCCGTTCAAGTCGGAGATCGACCAGCTGGTCGGCCACGTCTCCTCGGCCAAGATCGCCGTGGGCCACGACAAGATCCGCTTCCCCGGCGATCCGGAGCGCGAGACCTCGGCCGAGCGCACCGCCAACGGCATTCCGATCGACGACAACACCTGGGCCGAGATGACCCAGGCGGGCGTCGATGCCGGCATGGACAAGGCCGATTTCGCCGTGAACTGAGGCCCCATCCTCTCTGCCGATCTTCTCCGCAAGAAGCGGATGGAGAGGCTTGCGCCGTCGGTTCAGGGTAGGATCATCACAGACGATGGAGATCCGAGATGGCCACCATGACGGCGCAGAGGCAGACACCGATGGACGACGACGACCGCTACCGGGTCGTCGTCGCCCGCGACAAGTCCTTCGACGGCGCCTTCATCGTGGCGGTGCGGACGACCGGCGTGTACTGCCGGCCCTACTGCCCCTCGCGCACGCCGAAGCGCGAGAACGTCACCTTCTACCGGACGCCGGAGCAGGCCCGCTCGGCCGGCTACCGGGCCTGCCGCCGCTGCAAGCCGGACGGCTCGGCCGCCCCCGATCCGCGGCTGGACGCGGTGCGGGCCGCCTGCCGGGCAATCGAGAGCGCAGAGGACGAGTGTCCCAGCCTGGAGACGCTGGGCATCGCGGCCGGGCTCAGCCCGTTCCACCTGCAGCGCAGCTTCAAGGCGGTGATGGGCATCAGCCCGCGCCAGTACTGGGACGCCCGCCGGCTGGGCAAGCTGAAACGGAACCTGAAGTCGGGCGAGGGCGTGGCCATGGCCCTGTACGGGGCGGGCTACGGCTCCTCCAGCCGGCTCTACGAGAAAGCGGGGGCGCAGTTGGGCATGACACCGGCAAGCTACGGTAAGGGCGGCGCGGGGGCGGTGATCGCCTATGCCTTCACCGACACGTCGCTGGGACGGGTGATCGTCGGCGCGACGAAGGCGGGCATCTGCTTCGTCGGCATCGGCGACACGGACGCCGATCTGGTGGAGGAGCTGCGGGGCGACTTCCCCAATGCGACGCTCGCCGCCGATCCGGCCGGCTTGGGCGAGACCCTGGGCGAGGTGGCCGGGATGCTGGAGGGGCGGGAGCCCCATGCGGATCTGCCGCTCGATATCCGCGGCACCGCGTTCCAGCGCCAGGTCTGGCAGGCGCTGACCGACATCCCGATGGGCGAGACCCGGACATATGCGGATCTGGCGGCGGCGATCGGCAAGCCCAAGGCGATCCGGGCGGTGGGCAGCGCCTGCGCCAACAACCCGGTCTCGCTGATCGTGCCCTGCCACCGGGCGATCGGCACCGACGGCACCCTGCGCGGCTACCGCTGGGGTCTGGACCGCAAGCGCCGGCTGCTCGACACCGAGGAGCGTGAGGCGGAGCGATCGGCGGCGAAGTAGGGGGACGGGTGGGAGAGAAGTAGGGGGACGGCTTCTTCCCCCTTCAATTTTCCCGGCCTTGCGCCGGGACCGAGGGTGACGCTCACTGGAGCTTTGCGGAATAATCGCCCAAAGCTCCAGCAGCCCCTTTTCTGGATCCCGGCGCAAGGCCGGGAAGACCGTCAGGGGAAACGCAAAAACCACCCTCAGGGAAGGAACCGCCCATGTCCACCGAGCCCGCCACCGTCGTCATGGTCGAGTACGACACCGCCTCGGACGAGGTCCGCGAAGTGTTCGACGACATCATGGCGACCAAGGGGATCGGCTTCGTGCCGAACGCCTGGAAGGTCTTCGCCTCCCATCCGGCGACCCTGAAGCGGCTGTGGTACGGGCTGAAGGAGGTCATGGCGCCGGGCGCCCTCGACCCGAAGTTCAAGGAGATGATCGCCGTCGCCGTGTCCGTCACCAACGGCTGCGACTACTGCACCCGCAGCCACACCGCCGCCGCCCGCAAGCTGGGGATGACCGACGCGGAATACGGCGAGCTGCTGGCGGTGGTGGGCATGTTCAACCAGACAAACGCTCTGGCCGAGGCCTACAAGATCCCGGTGGATGAGGTTTTCCTGCGCCCCTGGTCGGACAAGGGGTGAGGGGAAGCGCTCCTAACCTCACCGTCATCCCGTCCCGGATTTAATCCGGGATCGAGAAAGGGAGCGGCTGGAGCTTCGGACGGGTATTCCGCAACGCTCCGGCAAGCGTCACCCTCGGTCCCGGCGCAGGGCCGGGAAACCGGATTGGGCAGAGTAGAAAGCCCGCCTCAATCCAGATTGAACTTCTTCGACTTCAGGAAGGCCGCCAGGTTCTTGCGCTGGGGCACGGCGTATTGCCGGGCCTTGTCGTCGGACCAGCCGTAGAAGTCCGGGGCGCCAAACTCTTCGACCATCCGGTACTTCTCCTTCGGCGTGGAGAACTTCGCGTCGCGGCGCCGGTCGTAGGCGTCGATCTCCTCCAGCACGGTGCTGTCGTCGTAGCGGTCGGTATGCACCGTGACGCTCTGCGGCAGGCGCAGGCTGATCCAGCCCTCGCGCTCCGGGAAGCCGAGGCCCATGCCGACGAAAGGAAAGACGTAGTCCGGCAGGCCGAGGACTTCGGAGGCCGCTTCGATCTTGTTGCGGATCACGCTGATCGGGCAACAGCCGAGACCGAGCGCCTCGGCGGCGCGGATGAAGGTCGCCATGACGATGGCGGCGTCGCCGGTGGCGTTCATGACCGCGTCGAGATGGTCGTTCGGATAGGGCGTGCCCTTGGCCTCGGCGATCTTGTGGATGCGCCGGTTGTCGCCGCAGAAGACCAGCAGGGACGGGGCCGCGGTCACCCAGGGATCGTTGATCTGTTCGTTCAGCGCCCGGCGGATCTCCGGGTCCTTGACCACGATGACGGAGCACTGTTGCAGGTCCGACTTGGCGGGCGCGGAGAACGCGCCGGCGAGCGCGATGCGCAGCAGCTCGTCCGGCACCGGCCGGTCGGCGAAGCGGCGATGGCTGCGATGGGTGAGCAGCGCGGCGATCTCGCCTTCGGCCGGCATGTCGCGCCCGTCCTCGCTCGGCAGGCCGAACCGGTCTTCGATCATGTCGCTGATCGTTTTCCCTGCAGTCTTCGTCTCGGTCATGCGGCCCTCGGCGTGCTGGTGAAGGGCGCATCATGGCCGAGGGATGCGGCCCCCGGCCACTCCCTATCTGCCGTCACTCGCCCTTTACCGTCTCGCGCGCCTGAAAGGCCACCCGCCGGGTCAGCTTGCGCTTGAACGGCTCGTTGAGGAACCGGTTCAGCGCGGCCGCCAGGTCCGGGACCCAGGAGGCGTTGGGGGCGGCGGCGATCTCCTCGCGCACCGCGCAGGTCATCTTCACCAGATGGGCGGAGACGATGAATTCCGGATTGCCGTGGTCGATCACCGCCTCGACACAGCTGTCCACGAAGCCGCGGGGCGGGGTCACCCGCCAGCGGTCCGCCGGATAGCCCGGGTCCACATAGCCGGCATTGCGGCCGAGGAAGCAGGCCGTCTGCAGCAGCACGTCGGGGGCCAGTTCCGGATGCCGGCCCATCATCCGCCGGCCGGCATTGGCGAAGGTGATCGCATGGCTGAAATCGAGCCGGCCGACATTCTGGCTGACCGGCTGGGCGTCGCGGGTGGCGTAGACCGGATCCGCGTGCAGCAGCTGCCACGCCGTCGCCGCCATCAGCGCGTCGTAGCAGCGCTGCGGATCGGCGCTGCCGCCCGAGATCCGGTCCAGCGCCTTGGCCACCGAGACCCGGCACAGATCGGCCGGCTTCACCGGCGCGCGGCCGCGACCGGTCCAGGCCTCGCGCGCCGGGCGGTAGGCCCTGAACTCGGGAATGAGATCCTCCCGCCGGGCGTAGATCAGCGCCCGCACCAGCAGCAGCATCAGCGGCTCCGCCACCGGCCCGCCGGCGTCTTCCCCGGCCGTGTCGTTCGCGCCGTCGAGCCGTTGTACGGCCTCGCGGGTCTTCTCCACATAGATCGCCGAATGGCCGAAATCCTGGTAGTGCGCGAGTGCGGCCCGACACAGGCCGCGGTCGATCCGCGCCCAGCCGCCGGCCGCCAGCCCGCCACGCGCCAGCCGGACCGCCCGCTCCTCGTCCTCCGCCTCCACGGCGGCGACGAAGGCCGCCTCGTCCCAGGGCTCGGCGCCTTCCGGATAGGGGTAGACGTCCTCGCGCAGGCTGTCGTCCGCCAGATGAGCGACGATCTCGGTCAGGCAGGCCAGCCGGGTCACCGGGTCGCCCTGTTCCTCGGCCAGGGCCAGCCAGTCGGCCAGCACCGCATGGGCATGGGTCATGCCCCACCGGAAGCGGTCATGGGTCCAGCGGATCGCCGCCCGCACCCCCAGGCGCGGATCGGCCCCGGCGAGCTCCAGCCGGGCGAGGTCGCGGGCGATGCGGTCGTCGCTCGGGTCGCGGCACCCGTCGCGCAGGCCGGTCAGGGCGCGGGCCACCCGGTCGGCGGCCGGCGGGTCGGCGATGTCGATCCAGACGGTGCCGTCTCGGACCTCGCTGGGGAAGACGCGGACCGCGTCGCCGCCGCCGATCACCGCGCCGGTCTCCAGGTCGAATTTCCAGTTATGCCAGTTGCAGGTCAGGGTGCAGGCGTCGCCCTCTGCCAAGGTTCCCTCTGCCAGGGTTCCCTCGGCCAGGGTTCCCTCGGACAGAGGATAGCCCTGGTGCGGGCAGCGGTTGGCGATGGCGTGCACGCCGCGGACGGTATCGAACAGGGCGACCTGCCGGCCCGCGCGCTTCACCAGGGCCCGGCCCTTGCGCTTCAGCTCCGCGAGCGGCACGGCCTCGACCCAGACGGCGGGTGGGTTCTGGTCCGTGGCGGATCGGTCGGTGGGCGGGTGGGCGTCGAACGCGGCGGACATGGCGGTCTCCTCCTTGCGTCGACCCTGTCGGCCGGGTCGTTGCAGGATGATCGCCCCGACGACTTATTAAAGCAAGTCTAATCTTGTTTAAAATATTCTCCCGAGCGCGACCGGTGGGTCGGGCGTGCCGGTCTTCGGCCGCCGAGGAAGAACAGCGCCGCCAGCGCCCCGGTCACCGCGAAGGCCGGCCAGGTCAGGATCGTCGAGATCACCGGATGCCACAGGAACTGGCTGACATGGCGGGAGATGCCGGCCTCGGCGAGCTGCAGCGAGGTGGGGTGCAGGGTGAACCACACGAACCCGGTGGAGAGCGGGTTGAAGACGCCCTGGTCGACCAGCTGATACAGGTCCCGGGTCAGGAAGGAGGCGGCAAGGGCGGCGAACAACCAGCCGAGACAGCGCAGGAGGGTACGCATGGAGTCACCTGTGGTTTGGTGCCGCGGCCGCCCGCAGTAGCCATCCGCAGTCCCGGGGGCCGCGCCTGCGCCGGGAACCCGGATCTTAACCCCTTACGGCATCAGGTGAAAGAACACCTGCATGAGGGCGTTGCAATGCGGCGCGACCTCGATTACGTTCCCGCCTCCTCAGGAGGGGTGGCCGAGTGGTTGAAGGCGCACGCCTGGAAAGTGTGTAGGGGCGAAAGTCTCTCGCGGGTTCGAATCCCGCTCCCTCCGCCATCTTCCCCATAAGATGTTGATATCCAAAAACTCCTTGCGTCACCAAGGGGTTGTCGGTCACGTTCCTGGTCACAAACCCGGTAACATCCGACCTTCTCTTCCATGGCTAAGCTCCCAGGACTCGTTCAAAAGGGCCGCACGTGGTTCCTTCATCGGCGTTGGCCGAAGGCGGTGGCGCACCACTTCTCCTCGACCCACATCAGCGAGTCGCTCAAGACCCGTGACTACAATGAGGCCGTGCGGCGATATCACCGCCGCATGGCCGAACTGGAGAGCGAGTGGGCGGAGCTTCAGACCTGGACCCCAGAGAAGCTCACCGTAGCCAGAGATATCATCAGGGAGGGGCAGCTATGGGGATGGGGGCAATCACTCACGCTCCAGTCCGAAATGCCGGATCGAGCCATTCCTGGCTGCACCATCGACGACATGCCGGTTTGGCTAATCAAGCTGGTGGCCAATCGGGACTCGTTCCTGCCGGAGGAACCAAGCCAGGGCGCAGCGCTTCGGGACGAGTTCCCAGGCTGGGAGGTGAGGGAGCATGCCCGTCTCGCGCTCCGGAACATGGTGCGCAACGATGGGACGGAGTACCTGAAGTGGCTTCAGAAGCGGCAGGAGCAGCTTAGACTCGATGGATTGACCGGTACGCCCTTGCCGATGTCGCCGTCCCGCTTCGACGCCCTCGTGGTGAAGGGCAAAGCTCCGTCACCACGAAAGAAGGGCATGCGGACACTGTCGGACGTGCTGAAGGCTTGGCAAGCCGAACGCGACCCCACCGAGAAGACCGTGGACGAGTACCGGGCGAAGATCCGCCGTTTCGAGGAAGTGCACCCAGATCTCACCATCGACGCCATCACCAAGGGTGATGTCGGCGAGTTCACCGACCAGCTCCGCCAAATGCCCCTGCATTTGAACAACGAGGAGCGGACCAAGCCGCTCCCTGAGCTGGTGGAGAAATATCAGGACCAGCCTATCGGACGGGTCTCGCAGAAGACCATCAAGAAGCACGTTGACTGTGTCCGCACTCTGATCCGCTTTGCACGGGACAAGGGTTGGATCGACGCCAACCCCCTGGAAGGCCTAAAGGTCGCCTTGCCTACCGATCGCCCTGGACGCCGACCGTTCGACACCAAGCAGTTCGAGAAGGTGATCACCTACGCCAGCCAGTTTGACGACGAGCGGTTTTGGCTCCCTGTGCTTGCCCTTTACACCGGCGCACGTCTGAACGAGCTTGGGCAGCTCGGTACGGCCGACGTCCGACAGGCGGATGGTGTGACCTATATCGCCATCACGGCGGACGACGGGAAGCACACGAAGAACGTGGGGTCGATCAGGGAGGTCCCTCTGCATAAGGATGTGCTTGATGCCGGTTTCTTACAGTACGTGAGTAGCCAAGGGGCTGGCCGGTTGTTCCCCAACCTGAAGCCGGACAAGTACGGAAACCTGACCTCATCCTATTCAAAACGGTTCAGTCGTGACCTTAGGGGCACCATCGGTGTCACAGACAAGAGCCGGGTGTTCCATTCCTTCCGCCATGCACTGAAGGATCTCTGCCGCAACGTGGATATTCCCAGGGATGTCCACGACCAGATCACGGGCCACCGGGACCGATCGGCAAGCACGGGCTACGGGCTCGGGCACAGCCTCGCGACGGTTGACCGCTACCTTCAGCGGATCAAGACCGGCATCCATCTACCTACCAAAACCTACAAGCCTGCGAAGGCGGAGGGGAACCGAGATGCTTGACCTGCTCGCGAGTGTGCTGGCTGCTCTGGTGAACCTGCTGTCATGACCAGTATCGAGATCATCCCCCTGGTGCCGGACGCAGCGGAACGCCTTCAGGAGGCGGTCCGCCGGTACGAACGAGGTTCTATAACGATCCAGGAGGCCTACGCCGTTGCCGTCTCGGCGTATGGCGTCGAGGGGGCTTTGACCATGTTCACGCTGGAAATGGGCGAAGTCTCCAGTTGGCAATCGGCCGACGCCGACGTTCCTCTCGCGCGCCGGAACTACGACGGTCCACTCATGCCGGGATATGACCTTGCTTTGGAGCATGCGCTTCAGGTGAAGCTTGGTCTGCCAGCCGAGAGCTTAACCGGCTGATCTTCTTCCTCCGCTGTCGGCGAACAAGCTCACACAAGGCCGTAGGAGAGTCACTGACGGGCACGGGGCTTCTCCTGGTAGGAGAGGGCTCTCGACACCAGGATGCCGGCCAGTGGACTCCGTGGGGCGGCTACAGGGCGTTTCGTTTCCACAGTCCCCGACGCCAACCGGAGATGTCGCAGCGCCGCCCTTGACGGGAAGAGCAGCGGCATGCAGCACGGCCTCCCGTTGGAAACGCGCCCTCGTGAACAAAACCTGTCTGGATCGTACCAGGAAACCTCTGGTGCCTCGTGGACGGCGAAGAGGTTCTTCGAGATACGCGTGAGGCAGTCGAGATGCAATTGAGCCGCTCTGATTCCATGACATCCGACACCAAGGTGTTCAGTCGCTGCGCCGCCTTTGGCGGGCGGCGCTGCGGGGACGTACGACTGGCTCTGTGAGCGATGGCCTTGGTGCCGAAGATCCCTCGGGCTCCTATGAAGTCCGACGCCCTTCTTTTAAGTAGATTTAAGTCTTATTAGGGTCGCATCAGCGCACTAGGGGCTAGCCGCATCAGCGCACGAGGGTAGTTCGCCCAGCCGTCGAATTAGGCCGATCCAGGTGTATACGTTTGGAGTGTGTCCCTGCTCACGGTCCTGACGCCGCTCCACTTCGATCAACCCGTTGGCCTCCAGCTTCTTTTGTGCGCGCATCACCGTGTCCTTGCTGACACCCATCCGGTCGGCCAGCGTCTGGTGGCTCGGGAAAATCTTGGTGTCCGGGGACTGTTGGAATGAGATCAGGTGCGCCAACAACATCAGCCCGTTCGCATCGACCTGGAGCTCGCGCTGCTTCAGCAGAAGCTTGTTTGGGATCGCCGTCCAGCCCTTCGCCAGCGGCGCCTTACCCCATCGTTCGACAAGGCGGCTTTTCTGCTCACCGAGACAGGCGTAGCAGATGGCGTGTGGCGTACAGTGGCAGGCAGGCCCCGTGGACAGGCCTGAGGCTGGTGCCGCAGCGTTTTCCGTCCCAGCCTGATCGGGGAATGCAGTGGGCGGCGCATCCGCACCCTCCCGGTCATCGCAGCCGGGAGGGTTGATGTTGATGGCATCCATCATGCTGGCATCAGGTTATCAAGCCTTCGATGGCCAACGTCAGGCTCAATGTGCTTCCACCTTTGGTCGTAGATGACACCGTTGATCGCGCCCAAAGATACCCCGAAGGCCTGCGCGATCTTCTGCCTTGCCCGCATGTCCGGTCGACCCCGCTCGACAACCGCCTGGCGGATCTCAGCGACTTGGTCTTCGGTGAGCTTTGAGCCCGGTTGACGAGTGCCCCGTGTTGACCGCCCATGACGCACCATGTCTTCACTGTTCGCCTTCTGGCTGTCCCACCGCAGGTTGGTCAAAGCATCGTTTGTGGACTCCCCGTCTGCGTGGCAGGCGCTGGGCTTTTCGTCAGGCGGGGCGCCGACGAAGGTCGAGAGCACGATTCGGTATCGGTATAGCCACACACGTTTGCCGTTAATCCTGCGGATAACCATCATGCGGTTAAGGTTGGCGTTCAGCACCCCGATCCTCCTGCCAAACTCACGGCCACCGGTTCGGTCGCAGACAACCAGTCGGCCTTGCGATGACACCCAGAGGCCTGATCGGGCTTCGTTGCACAACTCGTGCATCGAGCCTTTGCGCCAGATTTTCGCCGGTCGCCACTCCTCGGTGTTGGCCCTGATCCGCTCCCACCTACGCCATCGGGTCAGTGTCCGGAGCACCGCCGACGGTGTGGCCTTCATCTCCGCCGGCCAGCCTCCGTCCGGTACGTCGCAGTTGGCCAGCTTGTTCGCAGGCCAGTCGGGATCTGATTCTCCGCTTCTGATCTCCCTCATCACCCTGTGTGGGTCGATCGGGGGCGTATACGGACGATTTTGTTCCTGGATCAGAGCGATAGTGTCGGGGTCGGTGATGTCGCTGCAGTCATTCAGGCAGGGAACGGGAAGGGGCGCAGGCAGCGCCCCTTCTTCATTTGCGATCTTGCCAACCATCACTCCACCTCCTGGGTGTCGGGGAACTGGCACACAACCGACTGCTGTGTGGCGACGTAGTCGCTCAGGATCTTGCCGGTGAGGTTGGCTAGCGACCGGCGCTGTTGGTCAGCGGCGGACTTTAAAAACTCAAGTACAGGCGGGGTAACGCCAGAGCGGAAATGCACGATCATGGTGTCTCCATCGTTTCTAGTGGACAGGAGGTGCAATGATCGGGTCAGGCGTGGCGGGTTTCGTCCCTGTTCGAAAAAAAATGCTGTGTCACGCGAAGAAGATGACGTGAACAGATAGCTATGCCCCAGCGTCGAGGCATAACCCCGATTAAAGTTTCAAAATGACGCGCGTGTTAACTTGTGATTGGGTCTATTGCTGGTGAGATTTATCCCTGGCTACCCCTCGCCGGTTGGGGGGAACCTCTACCTCTTTCACCACGCCCCCGACCGATGCGGCACCGGCCGGGGACGCCGTTCGAGCTCAGGTGAATAGAAAGCTGTCGGCTAACTCGATGCGGGAACGGATGTCGTCGTCTTCACCCGCCGCATTGATCTCGGCGAGTGCACCTGCATCAGTCCGAAGGGCAGACGCCAGCCGGTCGTACACAGACGCTCCGCCACCAGTGGTGGCGCCGGACATCACCTCGCAGTGTTCTGCGGTGTTGTGGAGAGCTTGGATAGCAGCATGGATCATCTCGATGGCTCCCGGAGTTGTTCAAGAACGATCCGGAGACGATACACAATAATCGCGTCGATAAAACAAAAGAGAAAGATGGGTGATTATGTGCGTCTTTCGTTGTCTATTGGGCGGGTGCGTACTAATAAAAGTGATTAGAAAGAGGTATTGTTCCATCATTAAGTTGGGTTTGACCCATCGAATTCCGTGCCTTCCTTGGCGGATATTTCGAAATTTTCGAGAAAATCCTGCGCGCACCGGTAGTGACGAATGCCGGGACTCCTGTCGGCGAAGGTGGGGGTATACCCCCCCCTTCCTCCTGTACCGCTGGAACTTGTCGCTCCTGCCTGGGTTGTGAGAGTCTTGCCAGCTAGATCCACGCTTCCCATCACGCAACTGCCGCTAGGGGCAGGCCGAAAGCTCAGGGTGATCACTGGTGTTTGGAAAGAAGACGACGGGTACTGGTGTTCAGGACCTGATTGAAGGGGTTATCGCTCGGTTGAATGACGATGACCTCTATGCGCATGTGCATCAAGAGATGGAGACAGGTCAGTTGGATGGTGGCGTTTGGACTCGATCCATAGCTGAAGCGGACGGAGATGAAGACAAGGCACGGGCCAGGTACATTTTGAACCGCATCCGGCGCATGAAGGACTTAGCCATACACGCAGGCCTGGAAAAAGCGGCCCGAGAGATGGCGCATCAAGAACGCCTCAAGGTCCAACAACAGGTGTTCGAGAAAAAGCAGAGGATAACAGACTTTTTGAACGGTAACCCATTGGATCCATATGTGCGATTAGAGCATGAGGCTGTGCACGAGAAGTTTCGAGCCGATTGGATTGCAGAAGATCCTTACGCAAGAAAATCAATGTCTCGAACAGACTCCTGGAAGTCTTACTTTCGTTCGCTGGGGTATTAGAGAATCTGAATCTGAATACCTGGATTTCTCTTCGAAGATCAACCTATGACATGGCGCCGAAGGTCGTTGCAGGCTCTGGGCTGCGCCCTGTCTCGTTAGATCCTGCCCATGTGAGTCGCCGGCATGGCGGGTTCAGCGCGTCTCACAAAAGCCATCTTGATTTTTGAGACAGTCAATCTCACCATGTCTTTGAATCCAATGAGACGACGAGAGTGAGACATGCTGATCGGATACGCACGGACATCCACCATCGAGCAGGAGGCGGGCCTGGACGCCCAGGAGCGCGATCTGCGCGCCCTGGGGTGTGAGAAGGTCTTCTCCGAAAAGGTCTCTTCAGTGGCGCCCAGAGCGGCTCTGGCGGCCGCCCTGGACTTCATGCGGGAAGGCGACACGCTGGTGGTCACCAAGCTCGACCGGCTGGCGCGCTCGACCGTCCATCTCGGCGAAATCATCGACACCATAAGGCGCAAGCAGTCCCACCTGCGGATTGAGGGGCTCGGCATCGACACCTCCACGGCGACAGGCACGCTAGTGCTGAACGTGCTGGGGAGCATCGCTCAGTTCGAGCGCGAGATGATGCTTGAGCGCCAGCGCGAGGGGATCGCGAAGGCGAAAGCTGAGGGGAAGTACAAGGGACGCAAACCCACCGCCATGGCGAAGGCAGACGAAGTGCGCCGCCTGAAAGCCTCAGGCCTTGGCGCGACGGAGATCGCTACCCATCTTGGGATCGGTCGCGCTAGCGTCTATCGGGTATTGGGCAGCAGCCCCACCAAGGCCCCAACTCTTCTGTAGACGACGCGAGGTCTAGATGACCGACCTGTTCAGTAAACCGCTGGAGACCATTGATAGAACCGATCTGGACTGGCTTCTAGAGCATGGCCCTCCGGAAGGGCCGACCGTTGAGTACAAAGGCGGCCTGTCGGAAACTGGTGACGATCCGGACCCCTGGAACGCAGACCAGAAGCCAGGCCGCAGCATCAGCCGTCGTGCAAAGGAACGCATTGTAAAAGAGGTGATCGCCTTCGCGAACTCAGGTGGCGGCACTCTGCTGCTAGGCATCTTGGAGACGGACGAGGACCCACCAAGGCCAGCAGGCATTAACCCAATCGCCCGATGTGGCGATCTCGCTGCGCACCTGACCGATGTGCTTCGAGATGCGGTGGACCCTCAACTTCCAGCCCTCCACCTCCACCCTATCGCAGTACAGGGTGATGCCGGAGTGGTCCTGGTCCGTGTCCCACCATCCCGCCGGGCGCCCCACCGGTGCGACCTGACGAAGCGAGTTTTTAAGCGCCTTCACGACCAATCCGTTCCGATCAACATGCGAGAGATCCACGACCTCGTCTTGCAGGTCAGAAGCGGCAACGAACGCATCGAACAGACCTTCACAGAGCGCCGGCAAAGATTTGAAGCCGAATGGGGCACGAGATTTCCGCATTCCGACCAACCCGCTTATGCGATGTCCGTCACGATAACACCAGTCGCTGACCTACCTCTTGGCCGGCTCAACGAATCCATCCCGGTGGCATCGCAGCCCAGCCAATTTTCGGCGACCTTGGTGGGCGAACCCGATCGCGAAGTTATGTTGCGTGTCGGAGTCGCCTACGGCCAAAGACGACCGATAGTACGTGGGCAGCGATATAGCGGCCAAGACGGCGACTGTTGGTACCAACTGGACGCGCTGCAAAATGGAACGGTGGAATTTCGATACCGGGAGGACGCCGGTCCACTTACCTATCAATACGAGGAGCCAGATAAGGCACTAGTTCTGCGACCGGGCTGGGTCTTCGGACACTTCACCAAAGCTATTCTGGCCGCACACTGGCTTAGGTGCCTTGCCGGCACACCAGAGGCCGAGCTTGTAATAGATTTGCATATGATGCCCGGACAACCGAACATCCCCATCAAGAAGGTCGTCGCAGCGTGGGATAGGTTCACCTTTGATGGCTATTCAAAGTGGGCCTTTTTCGACGAGTTTCCCGTGTTTCCACGATACTCGCTCGGTCGCGTCGACGAGTTGCCGGACCTGCTGAGCCTCGCGCATCAGGATTTCTGGGACGGAGTGAATCGTTCCTTCGACTGGACGCTCAGAGTGGACGTCCCTCAAATTTTGAAGGCGGCAGGATTCACGGTGACTAAGCTGAGCTAGTTCGATGCCCGTACGCGACGGGCATCGATTCCGACATAGGGACCATTGACTAGAGCTTCGCTGCGATCCGCTCCACATCTGCGTGTGCATACCGCATCAGCATGGCTGGTGTTCGGTGCCCCGACACCAGAGCAACCTCCGGCATGCTGAGGCGCATCTCGAACATCCTGCTGATCGCCTCATGCCGAAGGTCGTGGAAATGCAGGTCTTCAAGGCCTGCGCGCTTCAGGGCGCGCCGCCAAGCGAGCTTGACCGACATTGCCGTCAGCGGCGGGAACACCCGCTCTTTCCCGGAGCGGCTGGTGGCGTCCCTGGAGGCCAATAGAGCCGTCTCACTCAACGGCACCAAGCGGCTTCGCCCGTTCTTCGAGTAGCGCACCAGCGCCAGCCGGCGCCCCATGTCGATGTCTCGCTTCTGCAACGCCAGGATCTCACCCTGGCGCATCTCCGTCTCCAAGGCGAACCTCACCACCAGCGGGACAAACTCATTCCTACATTTCGCGCAGGCCGCTTCGAGGCGGGCCTGCTCTTCCACCGAGAGCCGAAGTGAGCGCCCTGGTGCCGGGCTAGGTCTGCGGGCCAGCGGAAGAGGTTGCCACGGCCCTCCGGGCCCAGATGTTGGAGGTTTGGTGTTCTCGGATAAGACCGTCTGCGAGCAATAGACTGCTGGAGGAGCGGCCTGCCGTGCAAGTGCTCCGAGAAACAATGAAGCAGGCGATACCATGATTGCCATCAAGCTGGACCGCATGTTCCGCTCGGCTGGTGACGCGCTCTCGACGCTTCAGGCGTTCAAGGTGAAGGGGGTGAGGCTCTATCTGCTGGATCTGGAAAGCGATGACTGCGCTAGCAACGGGATCAGCGGCCTCGTGTTTACGATCATGAGCGCAGTCGCCCAGTTCGAGCGTGAACGGACCGCCGAGCGAATCTCAGACGTGAAGGCATCCCAGAAGGCCGAAGGACGGTTCTTGGGAGGGCAGCGGGCGCCGTTCGGCTACCGTGTGGGGGATGACGGCGTGCTGGTGGAAGAGCCGTCAGAGCAAGTCCTGGTGGCCAAGATGAGCGTCCTTCGTGATCAGGGGATGTCGTACCGGAAGATCGCCGCTGCGGTCGAACGGGAGCCTGGCCAGACACTGCATCCCGAGACGGTTAAGCGCGCGCTGATCTATCGCCAGAACGCTGGAGGGAGAGTTAGCCGATAAAGGCGGGCTTCTTGAGCAAGAGGGCGGCATTGGTGAGAGTCAATTTGCGTTCAAGAGCAGCAGTAAGTAATGTCGTATAGTGCAGGCTGTCTCGGTACATTTGATATGCACTC
Source organism: Candidatus Endolissoclinum sp. (assembly GCA_965228445.1). Lineage (GTDB taxonomy): Bacteria > Pseudomonadota > Alphaproteobacteria > Thalassobaculales > Thalassobaculaceae > Thalassobaculum. The sequence goes on from OZ245813.1 coordinate 3,815,963, forward strand.
TCTAGGCCGATATCAGAGATTTCACCGGCGCGTATTGCAGTAATAGCCTTTCCGGGGAATTTCTCCACGAAGCCACCGTCCCCGACATCCAAACCAAGATTCGTGGCCGACTTCCTCAGTTCTTTTAATGCGTGTGTTTTGGGGTTGTCCTTTGTTTTCTGGCGTATCATCAGTTTAAGGGCATGTTCAACCGCTTGGTGGGCCGCCCAGCATGCTAGTCCTAGGCTTCGTTGGTTGGCGCCCTCGATTAGAAGCGATGCCGACTGAGCTAAGAAAATCGGTATTGTGTCTGCCTGGCTCGATGCAATGTCGTCAGGTCGTTCAATAGTCATTAGGTTGTTGCTGACTCGACGCAAGCTGCAGCCAATTTCCTCCACGTCCTCTAAGAACTGATCCCTCTCAGAGTTCCTCATGGCATCCAGGTTTGGGGGAGTCGGTACCCATTCAATGATGTTTTCGCTTTCGTGAACGTCGATCGGAAATATAAGCCATGCGGTTTCGTTCTCTACTTCCACCTTATTCAACGTCCTCCGAACAGAAATTTCAAAGAAATGACCACGATAAAAAATGCACCCAGTAAGGGTTTCTTTATGACTGCGGTTCACAGCTTTGCCGTACTGATTTAGGTACCATTTTTCCACGGACTTGTATATTTCTGTAAACCACGGCTTGCTAAAGTAGTTGTCCTTTGTATCGTTCGATACCTCAATAATGGCGTGGTGGACGATCATCTGAGCCACACTCAACTTCCGTTCGTGTATTGGAGCTCCCTTGGCTGCTAGCTCTGCGTCGTATATCTCGCACCATCCAAACATCTCGGCTTCAAATTCAGAGCTGTAAGTGCCGTCTGTGCTCATCGGTTGAGGCCCTATTTCTCGGGGAATGTGAGGCTTAAATGATGCATAACCTCGTGACTGTGGGCCTAGCCTATTTCTCGATCATTCAGCGAGCAACTACGACGACACCCTGCATAGGCCATGTGCTGCTTCATCGAAGAGATCTCTACGGGGCCAAATTTGGTCACATTGATGGTAACGTTCGAATCGCAGGTATTTTATAAGATATTGAAACTACTATATATTATTTCGTGGCCTTCGAATCCCGCTCCCTCCGCCATCATCCCCGAAATTTTTCATCCGATCTTCCGTTGACGCGTCCCGTGGGATCGTGCGTCCCCGCGGTTGATGTCGTCCGCCGGGTGGCGGCTTGTCGCGGGGAGGCGGCGGGCCAAGTAATGGGGCATGTCCTCGTTCAAGCAAATCTCCCCACCGTCCGTCCGACCGCCCGTCTCGAGCCGCCGCCGGTTCCTGGCCGCCGGAGCGGCGGCGCTGGGTCTGTCCAGGCTAGGCCCAGGCCCCGCCGCCGCGCAAACCGGCACGGACACCGCCGGACCCATCCTGCGCCGGACCGTTGCCACGACCGGCGACAGCCTGCCGGCGGTCGGGCTCGGCAGCTGGATCACCTTCAATGTGGGCGACGATCCGGTGCTGCGGGCCGACTGTGCTGCGGTCATGGCCGCCTTCCTCGACGCCGGCGGGGCGGTCATCGATTCCTCGCCCATGTACGGGTCGTCCCAGGCGGTGATCGGCGCCGGGCTGGAGCGGCTCGGGCGCGGCGACGAAGTCTTCTCCGCCGACAAGGTCTGGACCGGCGATACCGAGGCGGGGCGGGCGCAGATCGAGCAGTCGCGCGCAAACTGGCGCGTCTCCCGGTTCGATCTGGTGCAGGTGCATAATCTCGTCGGTTGGGAGGCGCACCTGGAGACCCTGGCCGCGATGAAGGCGGCCGGTGCGGTGCGCCATGTCGGCATCTCCACCTCGCACGGCCGGCGCCACGGCGAAGTCGAGGCGATCATGCGGTCGCACGACCTCGATTTCGTGCAGCTCACCTACAATCCGGTCGACCGGGAGGCCGAGGAACGCCTGCTGCCGCTGGCCCGCGAGCGCGGGATGACGGTGCTGGTCAACCGACCGTTCCGACGCGGCGCGCTGACCCGGCGGCTCGAGGGCGAGCCGCTGCCGGACTGGGCGGCGGAGCTGGAGGCCGAGACCTGGGCGCAGCTCGTGCTGAAGTTCATCCTGTCCCACCCGGCGGCGACGCTCCCGATCCCGGCGACCACCCGCCCGGAACACGCCGCCGAGAACGTCCGGGCGGCGACCGGACCGCTTCCCGACGCCGATCTGCGCGGGCGGCTGGCCCGGCACATCCGGGACCTGTGACGGCCGGTCCGCGATGGAAACCTGGCTGACTTACAGCCCGCAAGACTTCCTGCTGTTCTCCGAGCGGGTCTATTGGCGGCTGTTTGAGCTGCACAACGCGGATCTCTGGCCGGCGCAGATTCCGGCGGTTCTGGCCGGGCTGGCGATCCCGCTCCTGCTGCTGCGTGCGCGCCCCTGGTCGGGACTGGCCGTGGCGGCGATCCTGGCCCTGGCCTGGGCGGTGGCGGGCCTCACCTTTCTGCCGCGCTATGCCGCGGTCAACTGGCTCGCCGGCGATCTGATCCCGGTCTTCCTGGCGCAGACGCTCCTGCTGGCGTCGTTCGGCGTGGCGATGCGGGGACTGGAGGGCCGGCCCGGGCGGACCCGGCGGTGGCTCGGCGTCGCCCTCAGCGTCTACGGCCTGGCCGCGGCACCGGTGGCCGCGCTTGCCGCGGGGCGGGGGATGGCCGGCCTGGAGGTCTTCGCCCTCACGCCCGATGCCACCGCCATCGTCACCCTGGGCGCGCTGGTCGCCGTGGGGCGGGGGCGGACGGCGCCCGTCCTGGCGCTGATCCCGACCCTGTGGTGCCTGGCGAGCTGGGCGACCCTGGCCACCCTCGGCGCCGGCCAGGCCTGGATCTTCGCGCCGGTGCCGCTGGTGCTTGCCGTCGCGGTCGCGATCCATGTTCGAGTGAATGTTCATTTGAACGTCATACAAAGATGACGTGACTGTCACACCGCCCCGCTAGGTCAGGGTCCTGATCGATTGAGGGGGGCAAGGCGTGTCGACGCACGTGACATCCGAGCGCCAGGCGGAGATTTCCGAGCTGGTCCGGCAGAACGGGTTCCAGTCCGTCGCCGACCTCGCCCTGCATTTCGGCGTCACCACCCAGACCATCCGCCGCGACATCAACGAACTGAGCGATGTGGGGGTGCTGCGGCGGCGCCATGGCGGTGTCGAGCTGCCGGTGCCGAGCGAGAATATCGGCTTCGAGGAGCGTCAGACCCTCAACTTCGCCGCCAAGGAACAAATCGCCCGGGTCGTCGAGTCCCACATCCCGCACGGCGCCAGCGTCGCCATCAGCATCGGCACCACGCCGGCGCTGACCGTCCGCCACCTGGCCAGCCGCCGCGGCCTGACGATCGTCACCAACAATCTGGTCGCTGCGGTCAACGCCTGCGCCCTGCCGGCGGTCGAGGTGCATGTGCCGGGCGGGGCCGTCCGTCCGGGCTCGCGCGACATTCTCGGCGCCGACGCAGAGAGTTTCTTCGAGGGGTTCAAGGTGGATATCGGCCTGTACGGCGTCGGCGGCGTGGACGCCAACGGCGAGCTGCTGGATTTCGACCGGCACGAGGTCCAGGTGCGCGAGACGATCCGGCGCAACGCCCGGCGCTCCTACCTGGTGCTCGATGCCAGCAAGTTCGGACGCGCCGCCCATGTGCGCGGCGGCTGGATCAGCGAGGCCGACGTGGTGTTCTGCGACCGCGAGCCGCCCGCCGCCATCCGCGCGCTGATCGCCGAGGCCGGCCACGACTTCGTGCTCTGCGCCGAGGGAGGCCAGGCATGAGCGTGGCGATCGAAGCGCGCGCCCTGCGCAAGGCCTGGGGCGACACGACCGCCGTCGACGGCATCGGCTTCACCGCGCCCGCCGGCGAGTTCACCGTCCTGCTCGGCCCGTCGGGCTGCGGCAAGTCCACGACCCTGCGGCTGATCGCCGGCCTGGAGGAGGCGACGGACGGCGCGGTGCTGATCGGCGGCGCCGACGTCACGCGACGGCCGCCGAACGACCGTCAGATCTCCATGGTGTTCCAGTCCTACGCCCTGTTCCCGCATCTGAGCGTTGCCGAGAACATCCTGTTCGGCCTGAAGGTCCGTCGGGTTCCCGCCGCCGAGCGGGCCGAGCGCCTGGGCCGGGTCGCCGCTCTGCTTGGCCTGACGCCCCTGCTCGACCGGCGGCCGAGCCAGATCTCCGGCGGCCAGCAGCAGCGGGTGGCGCTGGGCCGGGCGATCATCGCCGAGAAGCCGATCTGCCTGATGGACGAGCCGCTCTCCAACCTGGACGCCAAGCTGCGCCACGAGATGCGGGTCGAGCTGAAGGCCCTGCAGCGCAAGCTCGGCATCACCATGGTCTACGTCACCCACGATCAGGTGGAGGCGATCGCCATGGCCGACCGGATCATCGTGATGAACGGCGGCCGGATCGAGCAGAACGCCGCCCCCCGCACGCTCTACGACCGGCCGGCCAGCACCTTCGTCGCCCGCTTCATCGGCACGCCGCCGATGAACATCCTGGACCTCGCCCGTGTCGGGGACGGCTGGACCATCGCCGGCGACGGCACGGTGCTCGTGCCTCCGCACCAGGGGCTGCCGCCACGGATGCAGATCGGCGTCCGGCCGGAGGATATCGGCATCGCCGACAGCGGCGGCGTGCCGGCCCTGGTCGAGCAGGTCGAGTATCTCGGCGCCGACCTGCTGGTCGATTGCCGCATCGCCGGCCAGGCGCTCGTCGCCCGCGTCGCGACCCGCCACCCGGTGACGGCGGGTCAGGCGGTCCGCCTCGTGTGGCCGCAGGCCCACCAGCACCTGTTCGACGCCGGCACCGGCGCGCGGATCGAGCCCGCGCCGGCGCCGCCCGATCCAACCGTCACATCCCGCTCCGCCGGGCCGTGACCCGAAGAGGGCCGCGCCGGACCGGCCAAGGCTCCTAACACCACCGGACATCCGTATCCCGAACACCTTTTTGCGAGGAGTGGAGAGACATGAACCTGATGAAGACGATGACGACGACCCTGGGTGCGGCCGCACTCCTGGCGTCGACGGCCACCGCCGCGCTCGCGGTCGACCTGCAGTTCTTCTTCCCGGTCGCCGTCGGCGGCAAGGCGGCCGACACGATCCAGGCCCTGACCGACGAGTATGTCGCGGCCCATCCGGACGTGACCATCGAGGCGGTCTATGCCGGCAGCTACCAGGACACCATCACCAAGACCCTGACCGCGGTGCGCGGCGGCACCCCGCCGCAGCTCTCGGTGATCCTGTCGGTCGACATGTTCACCCTGATCGAGGAAGACGCCATCATTCCGTTCGACGGTCTGGTGAAAAGCGACGCCGACAAGGCGTGGCTGACCTCGTTCTACCCGGCGTTCATGGACAACTCGATGACCGGCGGCAAGACCTACGGCATCCCGTTCCAGCGCTCCACCCCGGTGCTGTACTGGAACAAGGAGGCCTTCAAGGCGGCCGGCCTCGACCCGAACACGCCGCCGAAGACCTGGGAAGAGCAGATCGCGTTCGGCAAGAAGCTGACAAAGAAGGACGCCAACGGCAACGTCACCCAGTGGGGCGTGCGGATCCCGAGCTCCGGCTTCCCGTACTGGCTGTTCCAGGGGCTGACCACCCAGAACGACGTGATCCTCGCCAATGACGACGGCAACAAGACCAACTTCGACGACCCGAAGGTCGTGGAAGCCTTGCAGTACCTCGTCGACCTGTCGGCCAAGCACGGCGTCATGCAGCCGGGCATCATCGAGTGGGGCGCCACGCCGAAGGCCTTCTTCGAGGGCCAGACCGCGATGATGTGGACCACCACCGGCAACTTGACCAACGTCCGCGATAACGCGCCGTTCGAGTTCGGCGTCGGCATGCTGCCGGCGAACAAGCGTCCGGGTGCCCCGACCGGCGGCGGCAACTTCTACATCTTCAAGGACTCAACCGACGAGCAGAAGGCGGCGTCCTTCGACTTCATCAAGTGGATCTCGGCCCCCGAGCAGGCCGCCAAGTGGTCGATCGCGACCGGCTATGTGGCCCCGCGCCCGGACGCCTGGGAGACCCCGGCGATGAAGCAGTACGTGGCCGATTTCCCGCAGGCCCTGGTCGCCCGCGACCAGCTCGAATACGCCGTGGCCGAGCTGGCGACCTACCAGAACCAGCGCATCACCACGATCCTGAACGACGCGCTGGAGGCGGCGATCACCGGCCAGAAGGACCCTGCCGCCGCGCTCGAGCAGGCTCAGGCCGAGGCCGACCGCATCCTGGCCGACTACCGCTGAGCCACCCCGACCGACGGCCCCCGGACCTGCTCCGGGGGCCGTTCCGGCCTTGAGGACACGACGCGATGAACTTCCATCCATTTCCCCGTCATCCTGACGCCAGTCAGGATCAACGCACCGCTTCCCGGGGTCGTGCGCCGGATCCTGACTTGCGTCAGGATGACGGGGAGGGTTGGAGAGAGGGTTTCCGATGACCCCCCGCTCCCTCACCCTGCGGCGCGAGTGGGTGCATGGCTGGCTGCTGCTGACGCCGGCGCTGGTGCTGCTGTTCGCCTTCACCCATATCCCGGCGGTCACCACCATCTGGGACAGCTTCTTCTCCACCCCGCGCGGGCGGCGCGAGGCGAAATTCGTCGGCCTGCGCAACTACGAGACCCTGCTGGCCGACGACACCTTCTGGCAGGTGCTGTCGAACAGCCTGTGGTACGCGGCGGTGACCATCCCGGTCTCGGTCGGCCTGGCGCTGCTGATGGCGCTCTGGGTCGACGGCAGGCTGTCCGGCCGAAGCTTCGTGCGGCTGGCCTATTTCGCCCCGACGGTGCTGCCGCTGATCGCGGTGGCCAATATCTGGATGTTCTTCTACACGCCGGGCTTCGGGCTGATCGACCAGATCCGCGGCCTGTTCGGCCTTCCGGAGGTCAACTGGCTCGGCGATCCCGCCCTGGCGCTGGGATCGGTCATGGTGGTGGCGATCTGGAAGGAGGCGGGCTTCTTCATGATCTTCTACCTCGCCGCCCTGCAGTCGATCCCGCCGCAGCTCCGCGAGGCCGCCGCCATCGAGGGGGCGAGCCGATGGACCTTCTTCCGCCGGATCACTTTCCCGCTGCTGATGCCCACCACGCTCTTCGTGTCGGTCAACGCGGTGATCAACTCGTTCCGGCTGGTCGACCATGTCTTCGTCATGACCGAGGGCGGGCCGGATAACGCCAGCTCGCTGCTGCTGTTCTACATCTACGAGACCGCCTTCAAGTTCTGGGACACCGCCTACGCCTCCACCCTGACGGTGGTGCTGCTGGTGCTGCTCTCGGCCCTGGCGCTCGGCCAGTTCTTCCTTCTCGACAAGCGGGTGCACTACCGATGAGCCAGACCGTCTTCGACCGCTGGCTCAACACCGCCGGCGCCTGGGCGCTGGCGCTGCTCTGGTTTCTGCCGCTGGTCTATGCGGTGTGGACGGCGGTGCATCCCGGCGCCTTCGCCACCCGGTTCGAGCTGTTCGCCCCGCTGACCCTGGAGAACTTCGCCGATGCCTGGAACGCCGCCCCGTTCGCCCGCTACTTCCTGAACAGCTTCCTGCTGGTCACCTTCATCCTGATCGGCCAGTTCGTGCTCTGCACCCTGGCGGCCTACGCCTTCGCGCGGTTCAGCTTTCCCGGCAGCGGCGCGCTGTTCGCGCTGGTGCTGCTGCAGCTCCTGGTGATGCCGGACATCCTGATCGTCGAGAACTACGCCACCATGCGGATGCTCGGCCTGATCGACACCATCGCCGCCATCGGCTTGCCCTACATCGCGTCGGGTTTCGGCATCTTCCTGCTGCGCCAGACCTTCAAGACGGTGCCCAAGGAGCTGGACGAGGCCGCCCGCGTGGAGGGGGCCGGCGTGCTGACGGTGCTGTGGCGCGTCTACATTCCGCTGGCGAAGCCGACCTATCTCGCCTACGGCCTGGTCTCGGTCAGCCACCACTGGAACAACTTCCTGTGGCCGCTGATCGTCACCAACTCGGTGGAGACCCGGCCGGTCACGGTCGGCCTGTCGGTCTTCGCCTCGGTCGATCAGGGCATCGACTGGTCGATCATCAACGCCGCGACCCTGATGACCTCCGGGCCGCTGCTGATCGCCTTCATGCTGTTCCAGCGCCAGTTCGTCCAGAGCTTCATGCGGGCCGGCATCCGCTGAGCCGCGTCAGCCGGGCCTCTGCGCGACCCGGAGCACCCGGACGTCGGGACGGCCGGCGGCGTCGGTGGTGATCTCGCTGTCGACCGAATAGACCGCGGCGAGGTTCTCCCGGGTCAGGACCTCCGCGGCGGTGCCGGCCGCGACCAGACGGCCGTGGTGGATCAGCGCCAGGCGGTCGCAGTAGCGCGCGGCGATGTCCAGGTCGTGCACGGCGATCACCCCGACCCCGCCGCGGGTTGCCAGCCGGTCGCGCACGATGTCCATCAGCGACAGGCGCCAGTACAGGTCCAGCGCTGAAGTCGGCTCGTCCAGCAGCAGCACATCCGGGTCGCGGACCATCGCCAGGGCGAAGCCGACCAACTGGCGCTTGCCACCGGACAGGGTCGCCAGCGGCGCCATGGCCAGGCTCTCCAGGCCGAGCGCGGCGAACAGGCCGTCGATCCGCGCGCCCAGTTCCTTGTCGGACAGGCCGAGCCCGAGGGTCCGCGCCGTGCTCCACACCAGTTCCACCGGCCGCAGCGCGCTGAGCGACGGCGGCGCCTGGGGCATCGCGGCGACGGCGCGGTACCACTCGGCATGGCCGATCTGCTGGATCGGCCGGTCGTCGAGGGTGATGCGGCCGGTCGAGGGGTGCTCGCGCGACAGGGCGCGCAGCAGGGTCGACTTGCCGCTGGCGTTGGGGCCGAGCAGGCCGAGCAGCTGGCCATCCTCGACCGCCGGGATCGACACCCCCTCGATCACCCGCTTGGCACCGTAGGCGACCGACACGTCCTCCAGGCGCAGCCGGGTCATCGCATCCTCCGCGGCACGGCGAGCAGGCCCAGGAACACCGGCACGCCGATCACGGCCGTCAGGATGCCCACCGGCACGATGGCGCCGGGCAGCACCGACTTCGACAGGAAGGACGCCGCCGACAGCATCAAGGCGCCGCAGATCGCCGCCCCCGGCACCAGGGCCCGGTGATCCTCGCCGAGCAGCAGCCGGGCGATATGCGGGCCGACCAGGCCGACGAAGCCGATCGCGCCGACGAAGCAGACGGCGAAGGCGGCCAGGACCGAGGTGCGGAGCACCACCTGGACCCGCAGCCGCGCGACGTCGAGCCCGGCGCTGCGGGCATAGGCCTCGCCGCCCCGCAGCATGGTCATCCACCACACATGGCGCAGGCTGAACGGGGCGATGACGACGACGCAGGCGGTGACGATCGCCACCTCCCACCAGCCGGCCCGGGTCAGATTGCCGATCGTCCAGAACACGATCTGCTGCAGGGCGTCGGCATCGGCGACGTAGTGCAGGGCGGAGGTCAGCGCGTTGCACAGGAACACCATGGCGATGCCGAACAGCACCACGGTCTCGCGCGCGCCGCCGCCGAAGCGCACGACCGCCAGGATCACCGCCCCGGCGCCCAGCGCGAAGACCAGCGCGAGGGCGGGCAGGGCGGCGGTCTGCGGGATCAGCGGGATCGCCGGGCTGAGCACGATGGCGACGCTGGCCCCCAGCACCCCGGCCGAGGACACGCCGAGGGTGAAGGGGCTGGCCAGCGGGTTGTCGAGGATCGTCTGGGTCTCCACCCCGGCGAGGCCGAGGGCGGCACCGACCACGACCGCGATCAGCGCATCCGGCAGGCGCACCTGCCACAGGATCACCCGGTGGCGCATGTCCAGGCTGTCCGGATCGACGATGCCGCGCAGGATATCGCCGAGGCCGAGCCCCGCCGGTCCGGCCGACAGGTCGAGCAGCAGGCTGACCAACAGCCCGGCCGACATCAGGCCCAACGCGGCGTAGCGCCGGCGGGTCAGCCCGGCATAGGCGTCCAGTGTCGAAGCCATGCGGTCAGTCCCGGGTCGCCGTGGCGAAATAGGTACCGTCCAGCTCGAAGGGCAGGAAGTCGTCGAAGATCTTCTGCAGCGTCGCCTGCGGGTCGCTGTCCGCCATCAGCTCCGGATGGAGCCACCCGGCCAGGGCCTCGAGCACGACGACGTTGAACGGCGAGTTGTAGAAATTGTGCCAGAACACATGGGCTCGGCCGGTGCGCACGGCGGTCAGCGGCGCGTATTCCGGGGCGTCCAGATAGCTGCGCAGGCTGGCGCGCGCGTCGTCCGGCGTCATGCCAGGGCCCAGCGCGACCGGCGGGTCGCCGCGGCGGTACTCCTCGGCCGTGCCGGAAGCGGTGCCGATCCAGACGTCGGGATCCTCCACGATCAGGAATTCGGCGGTGTGCTGGGTCGTCGGGCCGGGCGCGGCGGCGTCGGCGATGTTGATGCCGCCGGCCTTGCCGACGAACGGACCGAGCATCCCGTCGGCCATGCCCCAGCAGCATTCCCGGCGTCCGGGATGCACCTGCATGAACACCGTCGGGCGGGCTGAGGCGGTCGCGACCCGGTCGAGCACCCGCTGGCGCCGCTCCCGGTAGAAGGCGGTATACGCAGCCGCCCGCTCCTTGGCCCCCAGCACCCGGCCGATCAGCTCGACCGAGGGAACGGTGTTGTTGAGCGGGTCCATGCGGAAGTCGATGAACAGCACGGCGATGCCGGCGGCTTCCAGTTGGGCGATGAGCTCGGCGTTCTCGGCTCCCGGCCCGTGGTCGCCGATGCCGAAGATCGCCACCTCCGGCTTCAGGTCGATGATCCGTTCGACCGAGACGCTGTCGGCGCTCTTGTGGCCGAACAGCGGGATCTCGCGGGCCTCGGGGAAGCGCTCATAGAGCTGCGCCTCCAGGCCGGGCTGGGTCCAGCCCAGGGTGGTCATCATGCCGACCACGCCCTCGACCGGTGCTTCGGGGCGCAAAAGCGCGAGGAGCGGAATGTACCGCCCCTCGCTGATCACGAACCGGTCCACCGGCCGTTCTATGGTGACCGTCCGGCCGACGATGTCGGTGACCTCCACGGTCTCCGCCATCGCCGGGGCGGTCAGCAGGCAGAGGGCCGCCAGCAGCGGCCGCAACGCTTTCATTGGCATGACGCCGTTCCCTGTGGGGTCAGAACCGGACCTTTGCACTCAGCAGGAACGACCGGCCCGGCTCGTTCAGAACGTCCACGCCCGGGTATTCCTGGCCGTAGGTGGCGCGGTCGGCATAGGTCTCGTCGAAGATGTTCTTCACCGTCGCCCGCACCGTAATGAACTGGTGGCTCTCCGGGGTGTAGGAGACGAAGGCGTTCGCCACCTCGTAGGCCGGATACGGCGCGCCGGGCGAGGAGGAGTAGATGTTGGTGCTGTCCTCCTCGAAGAACACCTGGGCGTCGGCGCCGACGGTCACGCCGGTGTTCGGCAGGGTGTAGGCCGCCTCGGCGGACAGGACCTGGCCGATGGTGGTGCCGATATACTGGTACTCGGAGCTGCCGGAGTTGCCGTTGATCTCGGTGTCGATGTCGGCGTAGCTGACCCGCACGAACCCGTCCATCCAGGTGTAGCCGGCGCCGATCTCGAAGCCGACCGATTCCAGGTCGCTGTAGAGGTCCGGTCCGCCGCCGTAGGACTCGTCACGGATGTCGTCGATCGTCGTGTTGAAGACCTTACCGTAGATGCTGAAGCCGGCCAGCATCGGGCTCAGTCCGTCGCCGCGGAGTTCGAGGCCGGCGAAGACGTTGTTCGCGGTCGACGGCTCCAGCCCGCCGCCCGGGTAGGCCCAGGCCGGGTTGACGATGAACGGCTCGGCCAGTTCCACGCCGCCGAAGACGTGGGAGGCGCCGGCGCTTGCGGTCAGGAACGGGAGCAGGTCGTACTCGCCCGAGATGTTGCCCGACAGGCCGCTGTTCTCGGATTCGGACCCGTCCAGCCCCTCGAAGCGATGGTGGTCGCCGCGGCCGCCGAAGGACAGGCGGAACCGGCTGGTCGGCTCGAGCCGTGCCTGGGCGAACACGCCGAAGTTCTGCGACTTCTCCTCCAGGCCCATCCAGTCCGCGCCGTAGTCGGGGAAGCTGCCCTCGCTGGTGTCGGAATAGAAGTCGGCGCCGATATCGACCGAGCCCAGCGCCAGCTCCGACTTGTTGGCGATCATGCCGTTCAGGCTCTCATAGGTGCCGAAATTGTCGTTGCCGGTCTCCAGCGTGTCGAGATGCGTGGTGCTGAAGGCGATCCGGGCATACGGGTTGAACAGCCCTTCCGGCGTGGCGTTCTCGAACGAGGCGACGAGGTTCTCGCGCTTGATCCGATAGTTCCGGGTCGCCGCCGTCGGCCGGCCGCTGTCGGTGGAGACGAAGTTGGCGCGGTACGGGCGGTCGCCGTCATCCTCGACGTTCTCATAGGAGAACTCGACCCGATAGCCGGTGTCGTGCTGGTAGGCGAGCTTGCCGAGACCGCTGACGAAATCGGTCTCCGACCCGACGATCTCGGTGCCGTCGCCGTCCTCGAACTCCTCGCCGCGGGCCAGCTTGAAATAGCCGAGCGCCTCGAAGCCGGAATTGCGGCCGAACAGGGTCAGGTCATTCGACAGGGTGCCGCCGTTGGTATTGTACTCGGTGCTCGCCATGCCGCCGAAATTGTCGCCCGGGGCCAGCAGGTCGGCCACGTCCTTGGTCTCGTAGGCGATGGAGCCGCCCAGCGCGCCCGGACCCGCATCGGCCGGAGCGACACCCGGATTGACCCGCACGGCCTTCAGCAGGTCGGGATCGATCAGGGTCGTGGTGTTGTGGTGGAACAGCTTGTTCTTCTGCCGCGATCCGTCGATCGTGACGGCGAGGTTGGTCTCCTCGACGCCGTTCACGTAGACCTTCTGGGAGATCGGCAGGGAGGAGCCCACCTGAACGCCCGGCGTGCTCTTGAACACGTCCTGCAGATCCTGCGGGTCGAGCCGCTCCAGCGTCTCCGAGCCGATCGAGATGGTTGCGGGCGTGTCGTACTGACCGGCCTCGCTGGCGCCCGCCACCAGGATCGGATCCAGCGTCACCGCCGAGGAATTGCCCGCGGCCGGATCGAGGATCACCGCACCGCCGTCGCCGATCTCGTAGGCGAGACCTGTCCCGGCGAGCAGGGTGGTCAACGCCTCGCGCGGCGCCATGGAGCCCGACAGGGCGTTGGAGGTCTTGCCCCGCACCAGGTCGCCCTGGGCGGAGACCTGCATACCGGCCTGCTGACCGAACAGGGCGAGCGCGTCGGACAGGCTCTGCGCCGGGATGTCGAACGGGCGCTCCGCCGCGGCCTGGGCGACCGCCTCGATCGGGGCCTTGCCGTCGGCCCGTGCCGGCGTGTCCGCCATCGTTGCGCAGGCCGCCAGGACCAGCGCTCCGCCGCGGATCAAGTGCCCCCGTGCGGCCGGTACAAACTTCGTCATGTCTCCCCCCGTCTTCCGCCTCGCGCGGAAACGAAATCAAATGCAATTGCGACTTAGTCGCACGACTGCACTGATGACGATTGGCATGTCGCGGCGTTCAAATTTTTTTGGAATAGGCGTCAGCCGCCGTCGAGCACCAGCAGCCAGGGGGAGATCCGGTAGAGCTCCGCCCCCTGGGAGGCGGCGATCAGCGCGAGGGCTGCCGCCGGGTCCGAAACGTCGTAGATGCCGCTGACCGTCTGGGCGGCCAGGGCATCGCCGCGCAGCAGGATGACGCCGTCGTAGTACCGTTCGATCTCGGACACCAGGTCGGCCACCGGCCGGTCGCGCGCGGTCACCAGGCGGTCGGCCCAAAGCCCGACCTGGGCTGGGATCACCGTTTCCCGTCGGATCGTGCCGTCCGCTGCCACCCGGACGGCGTCGCCGACCGCCAGGCGCACGGGTCCCGTGCTGGACCCGCCGGCCACCTCCACCACGCCTTCGCGCACCGCGACGGCGTCGCCGGTCTCGATGCGGCGGACCTCGAAGGCGGTGCCGACCGCCGTCGCCGTGGCGCGCGCGGCCGAGACGGAGAACGGTCGGGCCGGATCCGGGGTGACGGCGAAGTCGGCGATCCCGTCCAGCAGTTCGACCCGCCGGCCCTCGGGGCCGAAATCCACGGCGATCGCCGATCGCGGCGCCAGCCGCACCACGCTGCCGTCGGCCAGTTCGACGCGACGGATCTCCGCGGTGCCGGAGGTGAAGTCGGCCTGCAGCGACTGCAGCAGGGTGGGCAGGGCCACGACCGCCAGGCAGGCCGCCATCGCCGCTCCGGCGCAGGCGGCGATCCAGCGCCGCCGCCCCGGGCGGGTCGGCAGCGCGGTCACCGTCGCCGGCGACGGTGCATCGACCCTCTCAAGGGCGCCAAGCGCGCGATAGGCCCGTACGGCCGCCTTCCACTGCACCGGATGGTCCGGATCCCTGTCGAGCCAGTCGGCGAAACGCGCGCGCAGGCCGGCATCGTTCGGCGCGTCCGTCAATGCGACCAGCCAGTCGGCGGCCCTCCAATCGTCGTGTCCGTCAGCCGTCACGGGTTCCTCGACCGTCGCGCCGGGCGACTGGGCAGGAGGCCCGGCCGCAGCGCCATGTTTCTTAGACGCTCGCCGGCCGTCCGCGTTCAAACTTCCCTCGGTCATCGCCGGTCCAACCTCTCGCGGCAATGCTCCAGCGCCTGCACGATCAGGCCGTGGGCGGTCCCGACGGAGACGCCGAGCTCGGCGGCGACCTGCTTCACCGGGAGTTCGGCGAAGCGGTGCAGCTCCAGCGCCCGGCGCATTCGTTCGGGCAGCTCGGCCATCGCCTCCTGCAGGCGGCGCAGCTCCTGGCGGGAGACGGCGGCGGCCTCAGGGGTCGTTCCGGTCTCCCGCAGGCCGTCCAGGTCGCCCAGGGCGTCGGCGAGCAGCAGATCGCGGCGGCGATCCCGCTCGACCCCGCGCTTGGTGTCGAGGCAGAGGTTGCGGACGGTGCGATAGAGATAGGCGAGCGGCTCTTCGATGACCGTGGACTCGGCGGAGGCGGCGAACCGGATGAAAGCCTCCTGAACGACCTCCTCGGCCCGGCCCACATCGCCGAGGATCCGCCCGGCATAGCCGACCAGCTCGCCGCGATGATCGGCGTACAGCGCCGCAAAGCCTGTGGTCCTGATCACGCAGACCGCCTCTGCATTCCCTCGGCCAATCCCTGGTGTCTCGCCGCACCCGGCGCGCGCCGCGGGGCCGGACCTAACCTAAGAGTTATTGCGAGCTATTCGCAATAGCGTTCTGTCGGGAGGCCGGATCACGCGCGGGGCGACGGTGTTTCAATTGAAAGCGGTTCGCAATAAGCATTAGAACGGTTCTTGAAACAAGACGCGTCGCCGCGCGTCGACCGTTTGTCAGAAAGGTGAGGATTGTGGAGACATCGACCGCCCTGGTTACCACGCAGAAGGCGAGCCGCTATCTGGTGCAGCTCTGCAAGCATTTCGGCCACAAGGTCCCCGCCGAGTGGAGCGAGACCGACGGCGTCGTCCGGTTCGAGCCGGGCACCTGCCGGATGGCCGCGACCGGTGAGGCGCTCACCCTGTCTTGCGAGAGCGCGACCCCGGACGCCCTGGCGGTGGTGCAGGACGTGGTCGCCAGCCATCTCGTGAGGTTCGCCTGGAAGGAGGAACTCACCGTTTCATGGACGCCGACGGCCTCCTAGAGCACGATCGGGTCGGATTGATCCGGTTTGACCCGTGAAGCGTCCTCTAACCTATTTGCTCTAGCGCCGGGCGCGTCTTGCGGTCCGGCGGCGGCGTTCAGCAGACGCTCCAGCTCGGCGACCCGGGCCTCCAGGGCGGCCAGCAGGGCGCCCGGCAAGTAGGCCGCGGTCCAAGCCAGCGCCCGGCGGGCGGGCCGTTCGCGGGCCGGTTCGCCGAAGGCGCGCCGGCGCTTGGGGTCGCGGAACGCGAGATGGCCGACCGCCGCCGCGCTGCAGAGGATCGCCGCCCGGGTGAGAGACGCGGTGGTCATTCCGCCGCCTCGGGCAGGGCGCTCGCCGGGTCGGCCGCGCGGCCGTTGGCATAGAGCAGACCGACTGCGGCGATCAGCAGCGCCAGATCCATCAGCAGCACGTCGCCGTTGTCAGTCGACAGCAGGTCGATCCACCCGGCCCCGCCGGCAAGCAGGCGCAGCGTCGGCAGGGCCGCCAGTGCGGTGCCCAGACCCAGCCGGAGATGCCGACGCAGGCGCGCCGGGTCGTGCTGCCTCCAGGCCAGGGCAAGCGGCGCAACGGCGGCCGCCAGGAAGCCGGCGGGCGTCCAGAAGCCCGTGGTGCCGGCGTCGAGCGAAAGGAAGAATCCGGCGGCCGCCCCGCACAGGGCGATCGGCAGGCCGTATCCGACCGCCGGGACCAGCCGGCCGATCCGGCGCCAGCCGGGGGAATCTTCGCGCCGGCGTAGCCAGAGATGCAGGCCGGTGAGGGTGACATAGGCCATCGCGAGGCCGAGGCCGAACCAGATCAGTCGGGACAGGAAGCCGGCGAAGGTGCCGAAATGCAGCGCCGCCATGACGCCGAACACGGCATCGCCCGCCGAGGCCGTGGCGCCCAGATCGGGCTTGATGCCGAGGAAGGCGCCGGTCGTGCCGTCATAGACGTGCTGGATGTTCCGGAAGCCGCCTTCCGGCGGCCGGTGGAAGACGAAGATCCGGGCGTCGGCGCGTCCGCGATGCTCCACCGAGACGAAGGTTGCCTGGGTGCCGGCCCGCAGCGCCGACTGGCGCAGCACTCCGTCGAGGTTGACGAAGACCGCCGGGCGCGGGTTCTCGATCTCCGGCGCGCCGCTGAGGGTCTCGATCATCGCCTCCTGGTCGCCGCCGAACGCGATGACGCTCACCACCGGCAGGCCGAGCGGGGCGGCGAAGCTGAAGAAGGCGCCGGTAAAGGCCAGGATCACCGCGAAGGCGATGCCCCAGGTCCCGGCGAGAATATGCCGGTCGCGGGCTTGGAGCAGACGGCTCGACAGGCGCGGCGCGACGAACAGGTCGCGGATGAAGTGCCGGTGCAGCAGGACGCCCGACACCGCCGCCGACAGCATCAGGAAGCCGAGCAGGCCAGTCAGGTAGAGCCCCCAGGGATCGGGCACGTGCAGGGTGACGTGCAGGTCGACCAGGAAGCGGGTCAGCGCCTCCGCCGGGTCGGCCACGAAGAGGTCCGAGCCGAACCCCTCCTGCCGCGACAGGACCGCATGAGTCTCGGTGTCGAGGGTGACCATCACCCCCTTGCCGTCCAGATCACCGTCCGGGTTGATCGCATGGGTGTGGAAGAAGAACCGCAGGTCGCCCCGGTTGTCGTAGAAGATCGAGATGTCTTCCTCGTACTCGTCCGGGATCTCCGCCGCCAGGTTGGAGACCGCGACGCCGACCCAGCGCGCCAGCGGGTCGCGGTGGTCGGCGCCGCTCACCGCCCAGGCGCCGATATCGCCGGCGAACACGGCGACGGCGCCGGTCAGCACCACGACGTAGAGCAGCAGGCCGAGCACGGCGCCCGACCATCCGTGGATGGCCAGCAGCCGCTTGGTCTGGTCGGTGGCGAGGCCGATCATCAGCTAGCGCAGCCTTCCGACCGCGGCAGGATCGGAAACACCAGAGGGTCGATCCCGGCCTCTCCGTCGGGCGGCACCCCCGGCAGGACAGCCATCAGCGCCGCGGCGGTCCGGAAGGAGACCGGCCCGCAGAGCGGCCACCGCACCGCCCGCCGTGTCACCACTTGTACCGCAGCGTCGCCATGACGGTCCGCTCGGTGCCCCAGTTGCAGTCGAAGGCGCTGAAGCAGGTGGTGTATTCCTTGTCGAGCAGGTTGTCGGCGTTGATCGCCAGGCTCGCTCCCGCCAGATCGGTGCTGAGCTGGCCGAGGTCGTAGCGGATCACCGCGTCGAACAGCGTGTAGGCGTCGTTCTCGATGGTGTTCTGCTTGTCGCCGTAGCTCGAGGACACGTAGCGCACGCCGCCGCCGAACAGGAGGCCCTGCAGGGCGCCGCTCTGGATCGTGTAGTCGACCCAGGCCGAGGCCAGGTGCTCCGGCGTCAGGTTCGGCCGGTTGCCCTCCGCGCTGATCCCCGAGGCGTTCGGGTTGTCCTTGGTGATCTCGGCGTCGTTGTAGCTGTAGGCGACGGTGGCCCGCAGCCCGCTCGACAGGTCGACCGTGCCCTCCAGTTCGATGCCGCGCGACCGGACCTCGCCGGTCTGCACCGAGAAGTTCGGGAAGTTCGGATCGGGGGTGGTCACGTTCTGCCTGGTGAGCTGGTAGACCGAGGCGGAGAAGAAGCCGTTGAAGCCGGGCGGCTGGTATTTCACCCCGACCTCGTACTGCTCCCCGGTGGTCGGCTCGAACGGCGTGCCGTTGATGTCGGCGCCGCCGGCCGGAAAGAACGACGTGGCGTAGCTGATATAGGGCGAGATGCCGCTCTCGGTGACGTAGTTCACCCCGGCGCGATAGGTGAATTCCTGATCGTCGCTGTCGGTCTCGCCGCCATACTGTTCGTCCTTCAGGGTGGTGCTGGCCCAATCGTGACGCAGGCCCAGCGTGACGACCCAGTTGTCGCCGATCTTCGCCTGCTCCTGCAGGTAGAGGCCGACATTGTCGGTCTCGGAATCGTCGTGCAGGTAGTCGTCCGGCACGGTGAATTTCTGATCGTAGTCCGGGGCGGCGTAGTTCAGCGACGGCGCCGGCCCCCAGGAGAAGCTGTAGTTGTCCCGGAGCTTCTGGTAGTCGACCCCGACGAGGATCGTGTGCCCGACCATCCCGGTCCGGACCTTGCCCTCGACATGGGTATCGATGGCGATGTCCTCCCGCTCCTCGCTGAAGCCGGCCACACTCCTCTCCACGGTGGTGGTCGCCGGGTCGATCGAGTCCTGGTAGAAGCCGAGATTGTCGACCTCCAGGGTCGACCAGCGGGCATTCTGGCGGAGTTCCAGCCCGTCGGTGAACCGATGCTCCAAGGCGTAGCCGATCTGGCTCTGCTCGGCCTCGTAGGTGCCGACGCCCGGCTGATCCACGTTGATCTTGGTCATCGCGCCGTTCTCGTCACGAACCACGGACACCGAATCCAGCGTCTCCTCCAGATGGGAGGTGAGCAGGGTGAAGGTGGTGTCCTGCGTCGGCCGCACGGTGAAGGCCGGCGCGATGTAGGTCCGGTCGTCCGGCTCGTCGCGGCCGAAATCGTAGCCGGTCGGCGCATCCGCCTCGCGCACCAGACCGGTGAACCGATACAGGAAGCGCTTCTCCGCATCGATCGGCCCGGAGATGTCGACCGCCGCCTGCCGGCGTTCGAACGTGCCGCCCTGGAGCTGAAGTTCGCCCTGGAACGCGTCGGTCGGCCGCTTGGTCGTCCGGTTCACCATGCCGCCCGGATCGGACCGTCCGTACAGGGCCGAGGTCGGGCCGCGGAACACGTCGAGACGCTCCGACCCGAACGGCTCGTAGCGGTAGTTGACCGGGCTGGTCAGCCCGTCGACATAGGAGCCGCCGAACGAACTCGGGAAGCCACGGAAATAGAAGAACGGATTGGCCGGGCTGGTCTGTCCGCCGAAGGGCTGGGCCCACACTCCCGGCGTGTAGAGCAGCGCCTGGGCGTCGGTCTGGGCGTTGCGGATCTCGACCTGATCGCGGGTCACGGTGGAGATCGCCTGCGGCGTTTCCAGCACCGGCGTGCCGGTCTTGGTGGCCACCGCCGAGCGGGTGGCGACGAAGCCGTCGACGGGCTCGTAGGGCGAGCCGCCGGTGGCGTCCGCATCGACCCGGATCGGGGCGAGCTGGATGGCCGCGCCGCTCGATCCGTCGCGGGCGACCAGGGATACCATCGAGCCGTTCAGCCGATAGGTCAGGCCGGTGCCGGCGAGCAGCGCGTCCAGGGCGGCCTGCCAGTCCATGGTGCCGCGGACGGCCGCCGCCCGGCGGCCCTCCACCAGTTCGGCATCCATCGAAACCTGATATCCGGCCTGCCTGCCGAACTCGATGAGCGCGTCGCTCAGCGGCTGGGCCGCGATGTCGAAGGACCGCTCCGCACTCTGGGCGAGCAGTGGCCCGTGGATCTGACCGCCGGTATCCGCCCGCGCGATCACGGGCTGAAGCCCGGTCGCCAGCGCCGTCGTCGCCAGAAGCAGGGCGCCGATCGCCCGCCCCCCGTTCCGGCCCCCGGCCGCCCCCATCTTGCCTGTCGCCATCGGACTTCGTTCCCCTCGCAGAATTGACTGGCGAAGCGTTATTGCGACTACGACGCATTAGCGCTTCTGATCAACCGACGTGCGACGCGGGGAGGTTTCCAACGACGGGCGGAATTTTTTTACGCCGCCGTGGCCGGCGCCTGCCTAGCGCGGGGTGACCAGCAGCATCCAGGGCGAGATCTGCCAGACCTCGGCATCGTGGGAGGCGGCGAGTTCCCGCAGAGTGCGGGCCGGCTGCTCCAGGTCATAGAGGCCGGTGACCTGCCGGCTGGCGATCGAGGGATCAGCGACGACGATCAGCCCGTCGTAATACCGCTCCAGGCTGCCGATGACGTCGCCGGCCGGTCGGCTGTGGGCCACCAGTTGGCCGCGCATCCAGCTTCCGGCATCGGCGGCTCTGCCGCTGCCTACGGCGCTGGTCGTTTCACCGGCGACGATCCAGTCGCCGGCGGTGAGTTCCTGCAGGGCGGCCGAGGAGTCGTCGGCGACCCGGACCCGGCCGTGGCGCACGGCCACGACGGTTGCCGCATCGGTCCGTTCGACGTCGAAGGCGGTGCCCAGAACGGTGACGGTCGTGTCGCCGGACCGGACCACGAAGGGCCGCGTGGCATCGGGAGCGACCTCGAAATAGGCCTGTCCCCGCACCAGGGTCACCCCGCGCTCCGTCCCGCCGTCGCCCCCGGCCATTGCGATATCGACCGCGCTGCGGGGCGCAAGGTGAATGGTGCTGCCGTCCTCCAGGGGGATCGCGCGGGTCTCGCCGGTCGCCGTCGCATAGTCGGCGGCCCGGCGGAACGGCGCACCGCTCAGGAACACCGCGAGCAACAGCACCGCCGCCAGCGCGCCCAGCCCGGCGGCCCAGGCGCCGGCGCGCCCGAGGCGGGCACCCCGTCGATCCCCGCTCCCCTGTGTCGGGCGGGCGTCGGCGTCGAAGACTGTGCCGTCGTCGGCTTCCCAGGTCGGGCGATGCACCGGCTCGCTTCGGCCGATCAGGTCGTAAGCGCGCTCGGTCCTCTCCCAGATCGTCGCATGCCGGGGCGACAGGTCGCGCCAGCGCTCGAACTCGGCGCGCAGGGTCGCGTCCTCCTCGGCCTCGGCCAGGGTCACCAGCCACAGCGCGGCCTCGTCCTCGATCCGGGAGGTGTCCTGCTCCGCGCTGGTGCTCATGCCCGTCCTCTGGCCGCTGCCGGCCTGTCGCGACGGACCGGCCTGGAAGTTCTGGTGCCTCGTATCATCGACGGATGACGCCGGCGGATTTCCAACGCGCTCGCCGTCAGTCACGGTTTTCCCGATCCTCCGGACCGGACAGCGCGCGTTGGCAGCGCTTCACGCCGTCGATCACCAGCACCTGGGCCATGGAGACGGAGATGCCGAGATGGCGGGCGATCTCCTTCAGGGTGCAGCCGCCGAACCGGTGCATCTCCAGGGCGATCCGGGTGCGCTCGGGCAGGGTATCCAGGGCCGCGATCACCTGCCGGAGCTGCTGTCGGGCGATCGCCTCGTCCTCGGGGCTGGGGCGGTCGTCCGCCGGGTCCGGCGCGGTCTCAGGCTGGGTCGGGAAATACTGTCCCTCGAGCCGGCGGCGGCGCTGACCGTCGAGCGCGAGGTTGCGGACGATCCGGTAGAGATAGCGCACCGGCTCCTCCACCAGTCGCTCCGACGCCGCGGTTCGAAACCGGAAATACGCCTCCTGCACGACCTCCTCGGCCCGCCCGGCATCGCCGAGGATCCGGCTAGCGTAGAGCACGAGCGCCTCGCGGTGGGCGACATAGACCGAGAGCAGGGACTCGTTGGACACGAGGGTTCCAGGAGATGGGCGCGCCCGAATCCGTCCGGCGCGGAAAAGCCGCCCGCATCATACCCAATTGCGACTCATTCGCAAGACAGCTTCCGGCCGCCGTCTCAGCGTCGCGATCGGATCCGTGACTTCAGCAGCGTCCATATCGGCGTCTGCGACAGCAGCATGGTCAGGAAACCGACGGTGAGCACCAGCGAGATCGGATGCGAGACGAAATCCCACAGGAACGTGCCCACGTCCTGGCGCGCGCCGATCATCGCCCGGCGGTAGTTGGCGTCCATCATCGGCCCCAGGATCACCCCGAGGATCACCGGGCCGACCTGGAAGCCGTAGGTCTTCATGAAATACCCGACCACGCCGAACAGCAGCATCCAGTAGATGTCGACCGGGTTGTTCTGGATCGCGTAGGTGCCGACGGCGGAGAGCACGATGATCAGCGGGATCAGCACCGCCTTGGGGCATTCGACGATCCGGGTGAAGACCTTGATCCCGGTCAGACCGAAGATCAGCAGGAAGATGTTCGCCAGGGTCAGGCTGCCGACGGTGAACCAGAACAGGTGTGGCGTTTCCACCAGCAGCAGCGGCCCGGGCTTCAGGCCGTGGATGAACAGCGCGCCGATGATCACCGCGGTCACCGCGTCGCCGGGAATGCCGAGGGTCAGCATCGGGATGAAGGCGCCGCCGACCGCCGCATTGTTCGCCGCCTCCGGGGCGACCAGCCCCTCGCGGGCGCCCTCGCCGAACGGACGCTCCGGCTTCGGGGTCGAGCGCTTGGCGTGGTCGTAGGCCAGCAGGGCCGCGATGTCGCCGCCGGTGCCGGGCAGGGCGCCGATGATCGTGCCGATGCCCGAGGCCCGCATCGCCAGCCCGAAATAGCGTCGGATGTCGGACAGGCGCGGGATGATCCGGTCGATCTTCTGGCGGACCGCCGGCATGCCCAGGGTATGAAGCTGCACCAGCGCCTCGGCCACACCGAAGAAGCCGATCATGGCGGCGACATAGGGGATACCGCCCATAAGGGTGATCGTGCCAAAGGTGAACCGTCCTTCCGCCGTCATCGGGTCGAGCCCGACCATGCCGATCAGCACGCCGAGCGCTCCGGCGAAGGCCCCCTTGGCGAAGCTCTCGCCCGACAGGGTGCCGACCAGCAGGATGCCGATCATGCCGAGCAGCAGGTAGTCGCGCGACTGGAACATCAGCGCAAAGTCGGAGATCACCGGGGCGAAGACCGCCAGCGCCAGGATGCCGACGAAGCCGCCGAAGACCGACATGACGGTGGTCAGGCCGATCGCCTCGCCCGCCTCGCCGCGCTTGGCCAGCGGATAGCCGTCGAGCGCGGTGGCGATGGCGCTCGGCGCGCCGGGAATGTTGAGCAGGATGGCGGTGCGCGAGCCGCCATAGACGCCGCCGATGAAGATCCCGGCGATCAGGGCGAGCGCGTCGTTCACCGGCCATTTGAAGGTGAAGGAGATCAGGATCGAGGTCGCCATGGTGACCGACAGGCCGGGAATGGCGCCGATATAGATCCCGGCGAGGGTTCCGGCCGCGGTCAGGAACAGCAGCCAGGGATCGAGCCAGACGATCGAGAAGTTGGCGAGCGCGTCGACCATCTCAGACCAGCCCCCGCAGCAAGG
Source organism: Candidatus Endolissoclinum sp. (assembly GCA_965228445.1). Lineage (GTDB taxonomy): Bacteria > Pseudomonadota > Alphaproteobacteria > Thalassobaculales > Thalassobaculaceae > Thalassobaculum. Next base: position 3,839,521 of record OZ245813.1, read on the forward strand.
TGCCTTCCGGCAGGACCACCTGGAACACGATCCGGAAGATGACATAGACCGTCGCCAGCGCGCCGGCCGACAGCAGCACGGTGATCAGCACGTGGCGCCGCCACAGGTATTGGAACGCCGCCAGCAGGAACAGCGCCGAGCTGACGACGAAGCCGAGCGACGGCAGCAGCAGCAGGTAGGCCAGCACCAGGCCGATCAGCACCATGTGGCGGACCGGCAGGATCTCGGCGAAGAACCGCCGGACGGGGTCGTTCCCATCCTGCGCCGGGCGGCGGGCCGTGCCGGACAGGATGAACAGCGCGGCGACCACCATCGTGCCCGACGCCAGCATCGGGAACACTCCCGGCGTGGTCAGGCCGGTGAAGCCGGAAATCTCATAGGCCTGCCAGAAGGCGGCCAGACTGAACAGCAGGATGGCCACGGCGAACACGAGCTCGCCGGGCCTGCGGGCTGGCATCGACTCCATGGACCTGTCCCCCGTCGGCAGGCAGCCGCCGACCCGCTTTCTGGAACGGGCCGGCGGCGGCGCGTGTTACGGACGCTCGATGCCGAGCGTCTCGGGGCTGACCTTGGCCGCGCCGGTGTCCTGCAGCACCCAGGCGGTGACCTGCTGCCACTTCTTCAGGAAGGCGATCGCCTCGTCACCGGAGATGTCCATGATGACGTTGCCCTTGTTGGCCATCAGGGTCTTGAAGTTCTCGCTCTTGGCGGCGGTGTGGAAGGCGGCCTCCAGCTTGGCCTTCACCTCGTCCGGCGTGTCCTTCTTGACGAAGACGCCGTAGAACGGCCCCCAGGGCAGGAACTTGGCCATGTCCGGCAGCGCATCGGTGATCGGCGGCACGGTCGGCAGGGTGTCGACCGAGGCGGTGTCGACCACGGCCAGGGCGCGCATCTTGCCGGCCTTCACCTGCTCGGCGGCGGCCGAGATGCCCGACGGCATGAAGTCGACCTCGCCGCCCAGCATGGCGGTCAGGCCCGGTCCCTCGCCGTCGAACGGAATCGCGGTGACGTCGAAATCGGTGGCGTTCTTGACGATCGCGCCGACCGTGCTCGGCAGGCCGCCCGGCCCGGTCGAGCCCATCTTCACCGCACCCGGATTGGCTTTGATGTCGGCCAGCAGGTCCTGCATCGTCTGGTACTTGGACTCGGCCGGCACCACGATGACGGCCACGCCGCGCCCGAGCACGTTGATCGGGTAGAAATGCGAGTAATCCAGCGGCGAGACGTCCATCACCGGATGGAGCTGCGGGTTCTCGGCACCGTACAGGAAGGTGTAGCCGTCGGCCGGGGCGGCGTTGACATAGGCGGTGGAGATCGCGCCGGCGCCGCCGGACTTATTCAGCACCACGATCGGCTTGCCCAGCGCTTCCTCGGCGGCCGGGTTGACGGCCCGGGCGACGGTGTCGGTCGCCCCGCCGGCGCCCCACATGACCACGCCCAGGAGCTCACGCTCCGGGAAGGACTGGGCCGACGCGGCGGCACTGAACATAAGCAGGGCGGCGCCCGCCCCAAGCAGACTCTTCATCATGTCTCTCTCCCTCGGCGGCGGTGCCGCGCGTTCTTCTTCTCATGCCGTGAGCCGGCATCGACGAGCCGCCGTTCGGTCGCCGGCCCGCCTCGTTATGCGGGCAGAGAATGAACACCCCGTCGAGGGACCGCAAATACCATTTTCGAAAAAGGGCATAGCCTCGGCCGAAAATACCCGTAACGGTCGGGGGTCGCCCTTACTCCCGGCGCATCCAGATCCGGGTGACGCCCCACAGGACGATGCCGATGCCGATGAGCACCGCGGCGATGGCGTATTGCGCGGGGTCGCGGCCGGTCCAGGGGCCGACGAGGAACGCGCAGGTCGCCGCCCCGGCGATCGCGACCCAGGTCGGGGTGCGGAAATGGTCGTGCTCCACCGTGTCCTTGCGCAGCACCAGCACGGCGATGTTGACCACGGTGAATACCCCGAGCAGCAGAAGGGCGGTGGTGCCGCCGAGCTGGGGTACGGCGCCGACGAAGGTGATCAGCCCGGCCGCCAGGAGCGTGGTGAAGACGATCGCCGTCACCGGGGTCCGTCGATGCCGGTTGACCTTGCCCAGCACCGCGGGCAGCACGCCCTCCTCGCTCATGCCGTAAACCAGCCGGCTCGCCATCAGCAGGTTGATCAGGGCGGAGTTGCCGACCGCGATCATGGTGATCAGGCCGAACACCCAGGACGGAAAGCCGGGGGCGCCCGCCTCCACCACCTTGAGCAGCGGGGTGTCGCCCTCGGAGAGCTGGTCCAGCGGCACGATGGCGACCGCGACGACGGAGACCAGGACGTAGAGGACGGCCGCGATGATCAGCCCGCCGAACAGCATCTTCGGAAAGTTCCGGTTGGGGTCCTTGGTCTCCTCGGCCATGTTGACCGAGTCCTCGAACCCGACCATGGCGAAGAAGGCGAGGGTGGTGCCGGCGATCACCGGCCAGAAGACTCCCTCCTCGCCGGTATCGAAGTCGAAGGCCTTGCCGATGTCAGCCTCGCCGGCGCCGAACACCAGCATGCCGATCACCAGGATGATGATCAGACCGGTCAGCTCGATGCAGGTGAAGACGGCATTGACCATGACGCTCTCGCCCACCCCGCGCAGGTTGATCAGCGCGATGGCGGCGACGAAGCCGAGGCCGATCAAGGTGATCATCCATCCGCCCAGCTCGAGGCCGAAGCCGGTCGAGAAATTCTCGGCGAAGGCCCGCGCGGCGGTGGAGGAGGAGGTCAGGCCCGAGGACATCACCGCGAAGGCGACCAGGAAGGTCACGAAATGGATGCCGAACGCCTTCTCGGTGTACAGCGCCGCGCCCGCCGCCCGGGGATATTTGGTGACCAGCTCCAGATAGCTGCAGGCCGTCAGCGCGGCGACGACGAAGGCCACCAGGAAGGGCAGCCAGACGATGCCGCCGACCTCTTCGGCGACCTTGCCGGTGAGGGCGTAGATGCCGGTACCCAGCACGTCGCCGACGATGAAGAGGAGAAGCAGCCCGGGGCCGATGGCGCGCTTCAGCTTGGTCTTCCCGCCGTCGGGTGCCGAGGCGGGGTCCTGCTCCGTAACGTCTGACATGAGCAACTCCAAACTGTCGAATGGCGATGCTTCCGATGAGGCGAGGAGATGTCCCGTCGAGGGGAGCAACGGAAGCCGGTCGGACTCTCCCCATGACCTATCAACGCGGGATGGGGCGGCGAGTTCCTTCGACCTTTGAGCGGAAGTGCGCTACGCCGGATGGCGGCCGCGGCCCGGCGGGTGCGCTTGATCGGACCGGCGTCCGCAGGGCAGAGTGCCGCCGACGTCGCCCGGGACAGGCAGGCCGGATAACCGATGAAGACGCAGACGATCCCCACTCTCCAGGCCCGCGCCCAGGCCGCCCTCGCCCGGGGCGACTGGCCGGCGGCCGAGGCGGCCCTGACCGCCTTGCTGGACGCCGCCCCGGGCTCGGCAATCCTGCTCTATAACCGCGGACTTGTGCGCAAGCGACTCGGGCAACAGGCGCAAGCCCTGGCCGACCTGGAGGCAGCCCTGGAGATCGAACCGGCCCACGCCAACGCCCGGTTCGAGCATGCCGCCTCGTTGCTGGACCTGGGCGAGCTCGCGGCGGCGGCGGACGGGTTCGCCGCCTATCTCGCCCAGGTTCCGGACGATGCGGACGGCCTGCTCAACCTGGGCCGTCTGCAGCTCAGACTCGGCCGGGCCGAGGCGGCGCGGGGCACCCTGGCGCGGATCGACGGCGCGGACCCGGCCGTCGTGCTTGCCCGGGCGGAGGCGTTGCGGGACTGCGGCGATGTCGAGGGCTGCCGACGGCTGCTGGCCGGGCTGGACGGCGAGGGAGCGGAGGTCGACGCCGCCCGGCTGAAACTGATGACCCAGGGGGCCGCCGGGCGGATCAGCCTCGATCCGGCTCAGCTCTTCGCGCCGCCGCGGTAGCGCTTGCGGTACAGGCCGGGCTCGGTCTGAAGGGCGTCCTGGACATCGAGATAGCCGGCCAGCCGGTCGTCTGCCATCTCGCCGATCTCAAGCTCCAGCGCCTCGCGCGGCACGGGGAAGCCCTGCGCCACCGGCGTGCCGGCCGGCAGCGTGCCGGTGAAGTCCGGATCGCTCCAGACCACCGGGAAATGCACCGCCCCGTCGCGCCAGGCATCGCAGTCCACCAGGCCGGAGATCGTGCGGAACGGCAGGTCGAGGCGGTTGACCGGGTGGACGAACAGCATCGACCAGCCGGCCGGCAGGTCGACCGTCCAAAAGTTGGTGAACTTCACGATGAACCGGCCGGGTTCGGCCAGGCCGGGTAAGCCCGTGGCCTGTTCCGGCAGATGCACGCCGACCGGCGCCCGGCTCGGCCGGGCCTCGGCATGGGGTGGCAGCTCCCAGTTCCAGGACAGCGCCCCGTCGGCCACCGTCAGGTCGGCGGCGAGCGGGAACAGGATGCCGCCCTGCATGGCGTCGACGAAGGGCGGGCACTGCTTCACCGTGCGCACCGGACTGTCGGCCAGCAGCGGGGCGGCGGCTTCGGTCGGCATCGCGCGCAGCCAGTCGGGCAGGGAGGTCCGGGCCAGGACCGGCTGCGGCAGGTGGTCGGCATAGCCGGGCAGGCAGCGCAGGGCGATCCGCATTCAGCGCTTCCGCCGCTTCAGCAGCACATGCGTCACCGCAGCCGCGATGGTGAGGACGACGAAGATCACGCCGATGGCGTTGATCATCGGCGACAGGCCGAAGCGCATGCGGGCGCCGATCTCGGTCACCAGCGTCCAGTCGCCGCCGATCGCGAAGAAGGTGGTGTTGTAGTTCTCGATCGACTGCAGGAAGGCGATCACGCAGGCGGTGGCGATGGTCGGCATCAGGAAGGGCAGGGTGATGCGGCGGAACACCATCGCCGGCGAGGCTCCGAGGTCCAGGGCGGCCTCCTCCAGCACCCGGTCCTGGCGCTGCAGGCGGGCCATGAACAGTAGCATGCAGTATGAGGCGATGAAGGTGGTTTGCGCCACCATGGCGGTGAACAGCCCGGCCTGCACGCCGAAATAGTCGCGCCAGAAGATCATCGTCGTCACGCCGAGCACGATCCCCGGCATCAGGATCGGCGACACCAGAACGGTGTAAAGCAGGGTCGTGCCGCGCGACTGCAGCCGGGTCAGGATGAAGGCACCGGACAGGCCGAGCGGGATGGCGAAGACGATCACCCCGAGGGCGATGGCCACAGAGTTCAGCAGCCCCTGCACGAAGCGGGCGTCGCCCGGCAGCTCGACGAACCAGCGCAGGGTGAAGCCCTGCCAGTCCGTCACCGACGGCGTCGGCGCGGCGTTGAAGGCCGCGACCACCATGAAGATCAGCGGCAGGAACATGTAGGCGAAGAACAGCACCAGATAGCCGCTCATCACCGCCCCGGCCCAGTCGGTCTCGCGCTTCGGCGCGAGCCGCGGGGCCACGATGGTCGTACTCTCCGCCGCCGCCGTCATTTCGCGATGTCCCGGATGCCGACCTTGAAGATCGCCATGTTGACGAGGATGAAGGCCACGGAGGCGACCAGCAGCGCCACCGAATAGGCCGAGCCCTGGTTCCAGCTGTCGGCCTCGAAGAAGCGGCGGTAGATGAGCTGGCTGAACCAGTCCGGATGCAACCCGCGGCCGACGATCTCCGGGGCCGCGATCGAGCCGGCCGACAGCATGAAGGTCATGATCGAGCCGACGGCGATGCCGGGCTTGGCATGCGGGATCACCACGCGGGTGTGGATCTTCCAGACCGACGCGCCGAGGTCTCGGGCCGCCTCGATCTGGTTCCTGTCCAGGGTGTCGATCGTGTTGTAGATCGGGAACACCATGAACAGCACATAGGCGTAAATCATCACGGTGAAGACCGCGCCGTTGGAGGCGACGAAGCGGAAGCCCTCGCCCGCGTCCATGCTGATGATCCCCAGCGCGTCGAACAGCCAATTGAGAATGCCCTGCTTCTCCAGGATCATCACCCAGGAGAAGATCCGCAGCAGCTCGTTGATGGCATAGGGGATGACCAGGCCGACCATCAGCAGGGTCAGCTTCTCCTCCGACTGCAGGGTCGCCGCCGCATAGGCCACCGGATAGCAGATCAGGAAGCACAGCACGGTGACGCAGAGCGCATAGAGCAGCGTCATCGCGAAGATCTGGACATGTACCGCGCTCATGGTGGTGAAGTTGTCGAGCGAGTAGCGCTCCTTCATCCCGGCCTCGCCGGAGGAGGTGTCCTCCTGCGCCTCCAGCGCGGCGATCTTTGTAGTGAGTTCGGTGATCTTGGCTTCGGCCTCGGCCCGCTCGGTGGCGGACATCGCGCCGGCGGAGGCACCGCCCGGCGAGGGCGTCAGGCTGGGCGACGGGGTCAGGGACGGCGAGGGCGTGGGGCTCGGGGTCAGCGAGGGGGATGGGAAGCTGCCACCGCCGCTCGCCTCGCCCGCCTTCAGGCGCTGCTCCAGCTTGAACTTCTCCGTGTAGAGCCGGTCGATCTCCAGGGCCAGCATGGCGGTCTCGCCGCCGCGGTCCTCGTAGATGAAGGCGCGCTCGATCATGCGGATCTGCGGCACCAGGATCAGCCCGACGATCCAGGCGACCACCAGCCCGACGAACAGCGCCGTCAGGCCCTTTCCGTAGCTGCGGGCAAGCTCATTCACGCGCCAGGTCCCCCGCCGGCATCACCACCGCGTCGCTATGGTCGAAGCCGACCGTCTGGGTGCCGGTGAATTCCTGGCCGGCCGTCCCGGAATTGGTCAGGTGCAGGGCGAGGCTGTGGCCGCCGGCGCGCACGAACAGGTTCACGAACGGCCCCTCCAGGTCGCGGCGCTCGACCTCGGCCTGGATCCGGTTGGCCGGACCGCCGGCGCCGTTGGCGATCCGCATCCGCTCCGGCCGCACGAAGATCATGGCCTCTGTGCCGTCGCTCAGCCCTCGGCTGTCGACGCCGAACAGCCGGCCGAGCGGCGTGTCCAGGCAGGCATAGCCGTTCTCCCGCCCGACCACCCGGCCGCGCAGCACGTTCTGTTCGCCGACGAAGGTGGCGACGAAGGGTGTGGCCGGGGCGTTGTAGATTTCGGCGGCGGGGCCGACCTGCTCGATCCGGCCGAGATTCATCACCGCGACCCGGTCGGACATGGTCAGCGCCTCGCCCTGGTCGTGGGTGATGTAGATGAAGGTGACGCCGGTCTTGCGCTGGATCGCCTTGAGTTCGGCACGCATGTGCTGGCGCAGTTTCAGGTCGAGCGCCGACAGCGGCTCGTCCAATAGCAAGACCGCGGGCTCGACGGCGAGCGCGCGGGCGACGGCGACGCGCTGTCGCTGGCCGCCGGAGAGTTCGGTCGGCTTCTTGTCGGCCTGGCCGGTGAGGGCGACGAGGTCGAGCAGTTCGTCGGCCCGCCTGCGCCGGGCGGCCTTGTCGACGCCGCGCGCCTCCAGCCCGAAGGCCACGTTCTCCCAGACCGTCATCAACGGGAATAGGGCGAGGTTCTGGAAGATCAGGGCGGTCGGACGCCGGTTCGGGCCGATGCCGTTCGTCTCCTGGCCGCCGATCGCGACCCGGCCCCGGGTCGGGTCGATGAAGCCGGAGATCATCCGCAGGATCGTCGTCTTGCCGCAGCCCGACGGCCCCAGGATCGAGAAGAACTCGCCGGCATGGATGTCCAGATCGGTCTCGTGAACGGCGGTGAAACCGTTCGGATAGGTCATGCTCACGCCCTTGAGGGCGACGTCCTGCCCGTGCATCGCTCCGGCCCCGCGCAAAGAGGAGGCCCGGGGCCGACGGACGGCCCCGGGCGGATGGTCAGACGCGATCAGGCGTTGGTGATCTTGTCGACGTATTCCTGGCGCAGCGGCGCGAACCACGGCGTGTCGGCCTGCCACCACCACAGGTTCGCGAGGTTCTGGGCGTTGTAGACCTCGTTGAACTGGGCCTTGTACTCGTCGCCCGCATGGTCGGCGGCTCCGGCGACGGCGGAGTTGTAGCCGGTGTTCCTGGAGAACAGGCCGGCCATCTGCGGGTCGAGCATGGCGTTGATGAAGGCGTAGCCCTGCTCGACATTCGCCGCACCCGACGGCATGCCCATGGAGTCCATCCAGGTGATGCCGCCTTCGGTCGGCATCCGGTACTTCCACTTGGCGTCCTCACGGTTCAGCAGGAGGCCGGTGGTGTCCCAGGTCTGGCCGATATTGGCGCCGGCCTGCTTGAAGGCGTTGGTCGCCTCGGTCGCGTTGTTCCAGAACGCGGCCACCTTGTCCTTGTTGGCGATGATGTAGGCGGCGCAGGCGTCCCACACCCGACGGGCGTCGTCCTCGGACTTGTAGACGTCGAGCATGCGGTTCGACTTGATCTCGCCCTTGGCGTCCAGATACAGGCCGACGCCCATGATCACGGACTTCTGGCGGAAGGCGGACTTCGCGCCGTCCTGGAACAGCGAACCGTAGGAGACCTCGTCCAGCGGCATGGCCTTGCTGTCGAAGGTCACCGCCTCGGTGCCCCAGTCGAACGGCAGCAGCATGCGGTCGCCGCGATAGGTGGCGCCCAGGGAAACGCTGTCGCGGACCATGGAGGGGATCAGCTTGTCCATCTCGACCTTGGACTCGTCGAGCGGCTGCAGCAGGCCGTCGGGATAGTAGTTCGGGCCGTTGGTGACGGACGGGAAGATCACGTCGAAGCCTTTGCCGCCGGCCGCCTTCAGCTTCTGCTCGGCCTCGTCGTTCGAGCCGAAGGTCGACAGGTTGATCGTGATGCCCGTGTCCTTCTGGAACTTCTCGATCATGTTGTCCTGGATGTAGTCGCCCCAGGCGAAGACGTTGACGGTTCCGGAGGACGCCAGGGCGTCCTGGGCCTTGAGGATCGCGGGCGCGGCGAGCGCGACACCGGCGATCGCGGTGCTCTTCAGCAGCGAACGGCGGGAAATGGTCATGACGGTTGGCTTCCTCGAAAAGTCTCCCCCTGGCCGAACCGGCTGGCCCGACCGATCGGATTCCTAGCGCCAATCCGCAACCGAACCGTTTCATCTCGGAGACGGTTTGGTGACAGTGGGCCTCCGCTCGGGGCTCGGCACGACAAAATGAGAATGATTATCAAGTGCATTGACGCCGGGGCGGGGCGTGAGTTTACTGCGGGGAAATCTCACCCGCCGCACCGCCGCCGGCCTGCCGGAGGATCCCAGGTGTTCCGTAACGAGCGACGACGATCCGATGAACGGCGATAGCTTCCGGTCGCTGACCCAGGCGCTGGAAGCCTATTACGGGGAACTGAGACGCTATCTGCTGCAGCGCACCGGCTCGCCGGCGATCGCCGATGACGTGATCCAGGAGACCTGGCTGCGGGCCCGGACCACCGGCGCGGTCATGCCGGACAATCCCCGCGCCTACCTGTACCGGATGGTCGCGAACGTCGCGACCGATCTGTCCCGGCGCGACGCCGCCCATGGTCGGGCCCTGGCCGGGGTGGTCGAGGAGCAGATGGCAACCCCGGCGGCCCTGCCCGACAGCGCGGCCGAGAGCCGCCAGGTGATGCGGCTTCTGATCGAGGCGGTCGACGATCTGCCGCCGAAATGCCGGGAGGTGTTCCTGCTGTATCGGGGCCGGGGGCTGACAATGCGGCAGATTTCCGCCCGGCTCGGGGTGTCACAGAAGACCGTGGAGAAACATATCGCCCGGGCGATGCTCCATTGCGCCCGCCGGCTCACCGAGGCGGGGATCGATCTTTGAGGTCGACGTTACCAACGGGGGAAAATTCGTCGCCGATCCGTCTCAGGGGTGACAGGGTGCGATCCCATCCTTCGGCCCGCCTCAGTTCTGCGGGCGAGCCGGTGCCCGAGACCGAACGCGATGAGCCCGATGCGCGACGCTGAACCGCTTGACCAGGAGACGCCCGACGACCCCGACGAGGCGGCGGCGCTCTGGTTCCTGCGTCTGCGCGAACCGGATGCGCCGGCGGAGCAGAGCCAGGCCTTCGAGCGCTGGCGTGCGGCCGATCCCCGTCATGCCGAGGCCTATGCCCGGACGGAGCGTCTGTGGCGTCACCTGGAGATGCCGGCTGTCGCGATCTGCCGCCGCCAGGACAGCCAGATCGAGGCTGCCCGCCCCGCCCGTCGGCGTGTGGGGCGGTGGGCTGCCGGTCTCGCGGCGGCCGTCGCGGTCCTCGCCGTGGTCGGGGCCTGGAGCCTGGGATGGACCGGGATGGCGGTGGCCCGTCTGCAGGCCGATCACGCGACCGCGGTGGGCGCGCGCACGGCGATCGCGCTGGCGGACGGCTCGCATGTGGTGCTGGACAGCGATTCCGCCATCGCCGTCGATTTCTCCGCCACCGAGCGCCAGGTCACCCTGCTGCGCGGTCGGGCCCGCTTCGAGGTGCGCAGGGATACGGCCCGGCCGTTCCGTGTGGAAACACCCACCGGCACTGTCACCGTGACCGGCACCGTCTTCGACGTCCGCCTCGCCGAGACGTCCGCCCTCGTCAGCCTGGAGGAGGGGCGGGTGGAGATCCGCGCCGAGGCCGATCCGGCCGGGACGCCCACGGTGCTCGCCCCGGGCCAGGAGGCGCGGCTCGATCCCGACGGTGTTTCCCGCCCCCGCCGGTTCGACCGGACGGTCCAGGATGCCTGGCTGAAGGACCAGATCGTCTTCAGCGGTGCTCCGCTGTCCAGCGTGGTGGCGGAACTCGACCGCTACTATCCCGGACGGATCGTCATCGCCGACAGCAGTCTCGCCGCAAAGACGTTGAGCGGCGCCTTCTCCACCCGCACGCCCGTGCGGGCGCTGGAGGCGATCGGCGACATCGTGCCGGCCAGGGTCTCCGTTCTGTCCGATCTGCTGATCGTTCTGCACTGACTGGCCGGCGGCACGGTGCCGTTCCGAGCGGCGGCGGGAAAAATTTTGCACGGCACGGGGGGAAAGACCGGACCGGACGCGTCTCCCATACAGATGCGACTGCGTCGCATTCTTATTTTTATGGCTGCGAGGCGGGGACTATGGGGATCGACGGGATGAGAGCGGTGCTGCTGGCGGGAGCGGCGACGGCGGCATTGGTGCTGGGGCTGCCGGCCGGCGGGGGCGGACAGGCGCTGGCCGATCAGGTCGCCCAGGACGCCAGGCGGTACGATATCGCACTGCCGGCGCAGCCGCTGGCCGATGCGATCGCCGCCCTGTCGGCGCAGACCGGCACGCCGGTGGTCTATACCGAGCCCTCCGTCGCCACCCGGCAGGCGCCGGCGCTCAGCGGCCGCTTCACCGCGGAGGAGGCGCTCGACCGGCTGCTCGCGGGCAGCGGCCTGCGCTCGACCTACACGGCGTCCGGGGCGCTGACGATCGCCAAGGCGCCGGAGGACAGCCGCACCCTCCGCCTCGCGCCGGTCCAGGTCTACGGCGCGAAGACCACGGCCTCGCTGGACGACACGCTGGCGAGTGTCGGCGTGGTGACCGAGGAGGAGATCGAGAAGCGACAGATCGGCAGCTTCCGTGACGCCTTCCGCACCATGGGCAACGTCATGGACGGCGACTGGACCGATGCCGGCTTCGTCATCCGCGGCGTCAATTCCGAGGGCCTGACCCCCGGAGGCGCACCGCTCGCCAGCGTCTATGTCGACGGTGCGCCGCAGACGGTTCAGGGCGCGCGCCGGGGTGCCCGCGGGCTGTGGGATGTGGAGCAGGTCGAGGTCTATCGCGGGCCGCAATCGACCCTCAGCGGTCGGGCCGCGCTCGCCGGTGCGGTGTACGTGAAGACCAAGGACCCGGTCTTCGAGCGCGAGGCCAAGGTGCAGAGCACGGTCGGCACCATGGGCACGGTCGGCGGCGCCTTCATGGGCAACACGCCGGTGCTCGACGACCAGGTCGCGCTGCGGATCTCCGGGGAGTACGAGACCAGCGGCAACGACATCAACTACCCGGACTATGAGAGCTTCGACCGCTACGACGAGTTTTCCGAGGACGAGTATTATCAGCTCCGCGGCAAGCTGCTGCTGCAACCGAACTCCCTGCCGGATACCTCGGGGCTGCTGACGTACTCGTTCTCCCACGACTCGCCCCGAGTCCGGGACGTCGCCGGACCCGGCCTCGGCTTCGACTACAGCGACAGGCGGGGCGACTTCAACCTGCCGGTCTTCTCCGAAGCGCGTACGGCCGAGACCCACAATCTCTCGTTCGAGCTTACCCACGACGTGAACGCGGCCCTGAGCTTCACCTCGCTGACCACCTATTCCGGCACCGACCTGAACCGGGCCTCGGTCAACGAGGGCACCGCCGGGGAGACCAACTTCACCAGCGGCACGCAGGAGCAGTACATCGCCACCCAGGAGGTCCGCGCGAATTACGAGGCGGGACGCTGGGCGGGCGTGCTCGGCGCCTATCTGGCGAAGGAGGAGTCGGATGTCGGCTACCGGCGGCCCGACTATTTCGGCCGCAGCGACATCAGCGAGAACACCTCGGAGGCCTTCAACGCCGCGCTGTTCGGCGAGGCGACCTACGAGTTCGTGCCGACCTGGAAGGTCCTCGCCGGCGGTCGGATGGACTATACCGACGAGACCAACGACAGCTTCTTCTCGCGCAACGGGGTGGCGATCACCGATCAGTCGACCTCGTTCGACGAGACCGTCTTCCTGCCGAAGCTGGGGCTGATCAAGGATCTGGCGCCGGGCCACACCCTGGGCTTCACGGTCCAGCAGGGCTTCCGCAGCGGCGGGGCCGGCGTGCAGAGCTCGACCGGACAGGCCTATACCTTCGACGCCGAGAAGGCGTGGACCTACGAAGCGTCCTACAAGGGCACCTTCCTCGACGGGCGGCTGCGCACCAGCGCCAACGTGTTCTTCATGGACTGGAGCGATCAGCAGGTCGAGCTTCAGGAGGACCCGGCGGACTTCAACTCCTCGCGGATCACGAACGCGGCGAGTTCGACGACCAAGGGCTTCGAGCTGGAGGGCACCTACCTGTTCACGCCCGGCTTCTCGACCTTCGCGTCGGTCGGCTACGTGGATACCGAGTTCGAGGATTTCGACGACGTCAGCCTGGGCGACCTGTCCGGCATGCCGTTCCCCGAGGCGCCGGAATGGAACCTGGCGATCGGCGGCTTCTACGAGCACAAGAGCGGGTTCTTCGCCGGCGCCGACGCCAAGTACGTCTCGGAATACCTCAGCCGGCTCGACTTCGCGCCGCATGAATATGTCGACGGTTACTGGGTGGCCAATGCCCAGCTCGGCTACCAGACCGGCGGCCTGCGGCTGACGCTGTTCGCGGAGAACCTGTTCGACGAGGAGTACTTCGTCTACGAGTCGAAGGACGCCACCGGCCAGAGCGTCGCCGCGAGCCTCGGCGCGGGCCGGGTGGTCGGCGTGACGGCCTCCCTGAAGTTCTAGGCCCGGCGTCCTGACATGGCTGGCGGCGTCCCTCCGGCGATCGGCATCGCCGCCAGCACCCTGCTGATCGCTGCCGGCATGCATATGCTGCACAGTCGGCGGGCGGCGCCGGCCATCGGCTATACGCGCCCGACGGTGGCCTTCTGCCTGGCGGCCTCGGCCTTCCTGTGCGGGCTGACCTGGGAATGGCCGGGCGGCCTCGCCGTATGGCTTGGCCTGGCGGGGCTGGCGGGAGTGCTGACGGCGTTCCGCCACCCGAGCTGCCCGGATCCGAAGAAAGCGCGGCGGCGCGACCGCCCGGGCGCGCGCGCGAGCCTGCGCGCTTTCTCGCCCCTGGCCGCGCTGAGCGGGGTGCTCCTCGGTGGTGGTGCGGCGGCGGCCGTCGCTCTCGCGGCGGCGGCCTGGCTGCCCGTGGCGCCGCTGGAACGGGCCTTCCTGGCGATCGTGCTGTGGCCGGTGCTGTGGTCGGCGGTGCTGCTCTGGCTCTACGCCACCGGGCATCCGCTCCGCGCGGCGCTCGGCGCCGGGGGTGTCGCCGTGGCGGCCGGGCTCGCCGTCTGGCTGGCGGTCCAGTCCGGCGCCCAGGCGGGAGTGCCGAATGCATCGTGACGTCCTGCGTCGGCTCTACGATCTGCATTCCTGGATCGGGCTGGCGCTGGGCCTGCTGATCTACGTGGTCAGCTTCTCCGGCATTCTCGCCCTGTTCACCGAGGAACTGGACCCCTGGCTGCGGGCCGATCTCGCCGCGCCGACGGTCTTGCCCGACCGGCAGCTCGACGCACTGGTCGAGCGCACCGAGGCCGGCGGGGTCGGCGACTTCCTGCTGCTTCTGCCGACCGCCTACCGACCCTGGGTCACGGTGATTCCGCACGGCCGGGAGAGCGCGCCGCCGCAGCGCCTGGAGCCGGCGACCCTGGCGCCGCTGCCGGCGCGGGCCGAGACTGCGGCCGACCTGATGACCCGCCTGCACACGGACCTGCTGCTGCCGGAGCCGGTGGGACGCTATCTGGTCGGCCTGCTCGGGATCGTTCTGCTGGCATCGGCCCTCTCCGGCCTGCTGCTTCACCGCAAGATGCTGCAGGAGATGTTCGCCTACCGGCCGGGCCGCAGCTCCCGGCTGTTCTGGACCGACCTGCACAAGCTGCTCGGTCTGTGGGCGGCACCGTTCCATATCGTGATGGCGCTCACCGGGGCGGTGCTCGGTTTCGCCGGCGTCGTCGTCCTGCTGGCGGCCCTGACCGCCTATCGCGGCGACGGGGCCGCGGCGATGGCGGCCATGGGCATGCTGCATCCGGGCAGCGATGCCGCCGCCGACATGCTGCCGGCCTCGCAGCTGCTCGATGCCGCCCGGGGCCGGATGCCGGGGATGGTGCCGGAGGTGGTGGAGATCGGCGACTGGGGCCGGGCCTCGGCCCGGATGGTGGTGATGGGCAACGTCTCCGGCCGGCTGGTCTATTACCCGACCGTCTCGGTCGGCGGCGCCACCGGATCGGTGCTGGAGGTGGTGGACTGGAGCCGCGAAGGCCTGGGCCGCGCGCTCTACGCCATGGTCACGCCGCTGCATTACGCCAGCTTCGGAGGGCTGGCGGTGAAGCTGCTCTACGTCGCCCTGGGGCTGGCGACCTGCGTGCTGTCGGTCTCCGGCCTGCGGATCTGGCGCAGCCGGCTTGCCGGCGAGGGCGGGGCGAGGCTGTTCGCGACGCTGACGACCGGCGTCGTGCTGGGCCTGCCGGCGGCGACGGTGGCGGCGTTCTGGACCGCCCGGGCGCTCCCGGCGGCCGCGCCGGGCGGGTTTCCGGTTCCGATGGCGGTGCTGCTGTTGAGCTGGGCCGTGACGCTCGGCCATGCGCACCTGCGCGGATCGCGGGCCGACGGCGATCTCGGTCGGGTGACCTGCCTCGGGCTGATCGGCTTTCCGCTGCAGACCGTCGTCCTGACCGGCCTGGCCCTGCCGGACCCGGCATCGCTGCTGCCGGTCGCTTCGGTCGACCTGGCGGCCCTAGCCGCCGGGATCGGCGGACTGCTGGCGATGCGCCGGACAGAGATGCCCGGCCGATAGCGGACGACCGTATCGGCGGCGTGGGGATCGGATTTCGGTCTGTCGTTTCGGATCGGGGATTTTGGTGGAGCCGAGGAGGATCGAACTCCCGACCTTCGCATTGCGAACGCGACGCTCTCCCAGCTGAGCTACGGCCCCACCGGACTGGGACAGGGGACAGGCCCCCGCTTCAGAGTGCGCGGAACATATAAACTTCCCTCGCACAGTTCAAGGACGAGATTGCATCCCGCCGGGAAGTGCGTCGCCGCGGCGCGGGAGCCCGGTTTTCCGGGCCTGGGCGGCGTTCTCTCACACGGTTCCGCCAGCAGCCTTGTTCCGCGGCGGTCGCGTCGCTACCTTCGGTCGGGAACAACAGCGGTTTGCGGCAATGAACTCGGTACTCTGGCTGATCAGTGCGGTCGTCCACTATCTGACGATCGCCCTGTTCGTCTACATCGTGATCGACCTCCTGGTGAAGTTCGGCGTTCTCAACGCCTACAATCAGGTCGTCCAAGTGGTGATGAACTTCCTGTCCCGGGTGTTCGAGCCCATGTTGCGGCCGATCCGCAGCATCCTGCCCGACCTCGGCGGCATCGACATCTCGCCGGTGATCCTGGTGCTGCTGCTGCAGTTCGCCGTCCGCCTGCTGAACGAGGTCGCCCGGGGCCTCTGAGGAGGGGACCGATGGCCCCCGCCCGCCCGTCGCCGTTCTCCATACCGTCCGACCGTCTGCATCTGCGCGTGCGGGTGACGCCCAAGGCGTCGGCCGACCGGCTCGGATCCGTGGTGGCGGACGAGACCGGCGAAGGCTGGCTGCAGGTCGCGGTGACCGCGGTGCCGGAAAACGGCAAGGCCAACAAGGCGGTGATCGCCCTGCTGGCGAAGCGGTGGAAGCTGGCGAAATCGTCGCTGGAGGTGGTGCGCGGCGCCACCGACCGGCGCAAGGTTCTCGAGATCTCCGATTCCGACCCGCCGGCGCTTCTCGCGCGGCTCGAAGGGGTGATCGGGTGAGGGCGACTCACCCCGCCAGGGCCAGCAACTCCGCCACATAGGTCGGGACGATCCCGGTCGCCGGACCGTGCCGCGCCTCGGCGAAGGCGGTGACGCCGGAGGAGGGCTCCAGGTTCAGTTCCACCGTATGGGCGCCGGCCACCTGGCGGGCCTCCTGCACGAAACCGGCGGCCGGATAGACATTGCCCGACGTGCCGATCGAGACGAACAGGTCGCAGCGCGCCAGGGCGGCGAAGATGCGGTCCATCTCGTGCGGCATCTCGCCGAACCAGACCACGTCGGGGCGCAGCCCGCCGGCGCTGCCGCAGCGCGGGCAGATCGCCTCGTCCGAGAGGTCCTCGCGCCAGGCGCTGCTGGCGTCGCAGATCTCGCACAGCGCCTTCAGCATCTCGCCATGCATGTGGATCAGATTGGTCGACCCGGCCCGCTCGTGCAGGTCGTCGATGTTCTGGGTGACCAGCAGCACGGAGCCGGGCCAGTCGCGCTCCAGCCGGGCCAGCGCGGCATGGGCGGCGTTGGGCTGGACATTGGGGTTCAGCAGGCTCGCGCGCCGGGCGTTGTAGAAGCCCTGGACCTTGACCGGGTCGCGGGCAAAGGCCTCCGGCGTGGCCACGTCCTCGATCCGCACCTTCGACCAGATGCCGTCGGCGTCGCGGAAGGTGTCGAGCCCGGATTCCTTCGAGATGCCGGCGCCGGTCAGGATGACGATGGAGGCGTCGGGCGTGAGGGCGTCGGGCAGGGGCACGGGGGTCTCCGGCGGCGGTCGGGCTGCCGCACCCTAGCAGGCTTCCCGGTCGTCCTCCGAGTCCCCGTCTTCCTCCTGCGGATATCCGGTCCAGCCGGTGCTGTCCTCGTCCGGCAGGATGTCGAGCGGGAAGCGGTGCAGCGGTTCGTAGCGCGCGCCCTCCGGCTGGCGCCGGCTGCGGTACAGGGTCACCGCATCGACGGTGAACGGGGCGATCTGCGGCGTCGGTGCCGTCTCCAGCCAGCGGCCGACCCGCTCCGTCTCGATGCTCTTGGGGAAGCGGGCCAGCGTGATGTGCGGGGTGAAGCGGCGCGGGTCCGGGGCCACGCCGCAGCCCCGCACCAGACGCTCCACCCGACGCTGTAGGGCGGCGAGTTCCGGCGTCGGCTCGGCGGCGACGTAGAGCACGGCCGGCTTGCCCTTGCGCTCGAAATGGCCGTAGCCGCGCGGGATCACCGTGACGGCGGGACCGTCGAGCAGGTCGAGGGCATCGACTAGCTCGCTCTCGGTCGCCGGATCCACCTCGCCGATGAAGCGCAGGGTGAGGTGGAAATCGTCGATATCGTGCCAGCGGGCCTCGGCCAGGCCCACCTGCAGGTCGCCGAGCGCGTCCTTGACGGGCTCGGGTAGGTCCAGGGCGACGAACAGGCGGGTCATGGCGAGGATATGGGGCCTTACGGGCCCGGGTTGGAGATGCGGCGCTGCACGTCGTCGATCGCCTCCAGCACCGAGTCCGACAGGGTGACGTCCAGGCTGGCGATGTTCGCCTCGAGCTGGTCGATCTTCGTGGCGCCGATGATGTTGGAGGTGGTGAAGCGGCGGGTGTTCACGAAGGCAAGCGCCATCTGCGCCGGATCCAGGCCGTTGTCCCGGGCGATCTGGACGTATTCGGCGTTGGCGGCCTGGGCGGCGTCGTTGGAGTAGCGGCTGAAATTGTCCGGGAACAGGGTCATGCGCGCGCCTTCCGGACGCGCGCCGCCCTGGTATTTGCCGGTCAGCCAACCGGCGGCGAGCGGCGAGTAGGCGAGCAGGCCGATATCCTCGCGGATCGCCACCTCGGCGCAGCCGACCTCGAAGGAGCGGTTGAGCAGGCTGTAGGGGTTCTGCACGGAGGCGACCCGGGGCAACCCGTGCTGCTCGGCGATCCGCGCGAAGGTCATCATGCCCCAGGGGGTCTCGTTGGACAGGCCGATGTGGCGGATCTTGCCGGCCTTCACCAGGGTGTCGAGGGTGAAGAGCTGTTCGGCGATCGGCGTGGTGACCTCGTCGTCGTTATGCACGTAGCCGAGCTTGCCGAAGGAGTTCACCGACCGCTCCGGCCAGTGGAGCTGGTACAGGTCGATATAGTCCGTCTGCAGTCGCTTCAGGCTGTCGTCGACCGCCTGGGCCAGGTTCTTGGCGTCGAATTTCGGCGAACCGTCGCGCACATGCTTGAAGCGCTCGCCCGGGCCGACCGCCTTGGTCGCCAGGATGACCTTGTCGCGGTTCTTGCGGGCGGCGAACCAGGTGCCGATCACCTCCTCGGTGCGGCCGTAGGTCTCTGGCTTCGGCGGCACGGAGTACATCTCGGCGGTGTCGAAGAAGTTGATCCCGCGGTCCAGCGCCAGGTCCATCTGCGCATGGCCCTCGGCCTCGGTGTTCTGTTGGCCGTAGGTCATGGTGCCGAGACAGATCAGGCTGACGTCCAGGCCGGTCCGGCCGAGCGGGCGGTATTGCATGCGAATTCCTCTCGGGAAGGGCATCGGGAAGGAGTTGGCAGGGTTGATAGCCGCCCGGGGCCGGTCCGACAATATTCACCACCCCTTTGGAGCCCGAGACCGTGACGATCCCATTCTCCATCCGCCGCGCGACCATGGCCGATGTCGCCACCGTGCGGGACCTGACCCGGGCCGCCTATGCCAAATGGGTGCCGCTGATCGGGCGGGAGCCGCTGCCGATGACGGCCGACTATGCCGTGGCCGTGGAGCGGCATCGGATCGACCTGCTGGAGGGCGAGGACGGCGTGGTGGGGCTGGTGGAGACCGTTCCCGGTGCCGACCATGTACTGATCGAGAACCTGGCGATCCGGCCGGACTGCCAGGGCCGGGGGCTGGGCGACCGCCTGCTGCGCCATGTGGAGACGCTGGCGGGGGAGGGGCGGTTCGGGGAGATCAGGCTCTACACCAACGCCCGGTTCGAGGCGAACCTCGCCTTCTACGCCAAGCGCGGGTTCTCCGAATACGAGCGCCGCGAGCTGGCACCGGGCACGACCGTCGTCTACATGCGCCGGCCGGTGCCGATCCTGACCTGACGATAAAACGGGTGACAGGGGTGCCGGGCGGGACTACGCTCCGCGCCATGACCCACGCGTTCGCCGGCTTCTGGTTTTACTTTTATGGCTATCCGCAGCCGGCGGAGGCAGGGGTGCGCGCGACCTAGAACACACCAAGCGCAGCAATCATCCCGCAAGCCGCCGGCCCTCTCCGGCGGCTTTTTTGATGGCGCCGGTCGGGCCTCCACCAGGAGGACTTCACCGTGAACATCGCACCCATAAAGACCCAGACCACATCCGATCCCCGCGTCTCCGATGTGCCGGACGCCGATCCGCTTCGCCTCGACCCATTGGGCGAGTCCGACGATCTGCGCATCGCGTCCATCACCCCGCTCAGCACGCCGGAAGCGGTGATGGCCGAGCATCCGCGCGAGCCCGAGATCATCCGCCGGGTGCAGACCGCCCGCGCCTCGATCGCCGATATCCTGCATGGCCGCGACGACCGGCTGGTGGTGGTGATCGGGCCCTGCTCCGTGCACGACCCGAAGGCGGCGCTGGACTACGCCGCGCGGCTCGCGGTGCAGCGCCGGCGTCACCGCGACACGCTGGAGATCGTGATGCGGGTCTATTTCGAGAAGCCGCGGACCACCGTCGGCTGGAAGGGGATGATCAACGACCCGCATCTGGACGGCAGCTTCGCCATCGAGACCGGCCTGCGCCAGGCCCGCGACCTGCTGCAGCGGATCAACGAGATGGGCCTGCCGGCCGGCTGCGAGTTCCTGGACACCACCACGCCGCAGTACTTCGCGGATCTCGTCTCCTGGGGGGCGATCGGTGCGCGGACGACCGAGAGCCAGATCCACCGCGAACTGGCCTCCGGCCTGTCCTGCCCGGTCGGCTTCAAGAACGGCACCGACGGCAGCGTGACCGTGGCCCTGGACGCGGTGCAGGCGGCCTCCCAGCCGCACCACTTCCTGGCGGTGACCAAGGAAGGCCGGGCGGCCATCGCCGAGACGGCGGGCAATCCGGACTGCCACGTCATCCTGCGCGGCGGGCGCAACGGCACGAATTTCGACGCGGCCAGCGTGGAGGCGGTCTGTGCCCAGGCCGAGAAGGCGGGTGTGCGTCCCCAGGTGATGATCGACGCCAGCCATGCCAACAGCGCGAAGAAGCCCGAGAACCAGCCCAAAGTGATCGACGCGGTGGCCGCCCAGATCGCGGCCGGCGAGCACCGGATCACCGGCGTGATGGTGGAGAGCTTCCTGGAGGCCGGCCGTCAGGACCAGATCCCGGGCGAGCCGCTGGTCTACGGCCGCAGCATCACCGACGGCTGCATCGACTGGCAGACCAGCATGACGGTGCTTGACCGCCTGGCGGCGGCGGTGGAAGCCCGGCGGCGGGGGTGAGGGGGTGTTTTCTCCCTTTCCCTCCACCACATCAATCACGCCCCGGCCTTGTGCCGGGGTGAGGGTGCCGTCGCTTCCAAGCATCCGAGAGAAGCGGAGACGACGAAGCGAACGGAAGCCTTACCCCGGCACAAGGCCGGGGAGTGGCTTATTGAAGACGTTGGCTAAGAACCCTCACTCCCCCTTCGCCCGGGCGACCAGCCTTTCCGCGTAGGGCAGAATCCGCTCGACGAGGATGTCGACGCCCGCCCGGTTCGGGTGGATGCCGTCGGCTTGGTTCAGGGTGAGATCCCCGGCCACCCCGTCCAGGAAGAACGGGTAGTAGATCACGTCGTACTCGGCCGAGAGATCCTCGAAGACCTCGGAGAAGCCGGCGCCGTATTCCCGGCCCATGTTCGGCGGCGCCAGCATGCCGGCGAACAGCACCGGGATGTCCTTTTCCGCCAGCGCCATCAGGATCGCGTTCAGGTTCCGGCGGGTGTCCTGCGTCGGTATGCCGCGCAGCCCGTCATTCGCGCCGAGCTCGACGATGGCGGCGTCCGGCGCTTCCGACAGGGACCAGGCGAGCCGGGAGGCGCCGCCGGCCGTGGTGTCGCCGGACACGCCCGCGTTGATCACCTCCACGTCGTGACCCGCCCCGCGCAGGGCCGCCTCCAGCCGGGTGGGAAAGGCGTCCTCGTCGGGCAGGCCGTAGCCGGCCATCAGCGAGTCGCCGAAGCCGAGGATCCGGATGGTGTCGGCCTGCACCGGCAGGGCGAACGCGGCCGTGAGCCCGATCAAAGCGACGATCAGGCGCGCGGCCGCATTGATCCGCCCTGAGATAGGACCATATCGGACCCTTGGGGAAGGCGACGATGCGCCTGGCCTGCGACCAGTCTGGGATAGCGACACGATGACCTCATCCTCCGGTGACCCGATAGTCCGCCTCACGGGCGTCACCCTGAACCTGAGAAGCGGAGCGGGCGAGGTCAATGTCCTG
The DNA here is from genome assembly GCA_965228445.1 of Candidatus Endolissoclinum sp. Classification (GTDB taxonomy): domain Bacteria; phylum Pseudomonadota; class Alphaproteobacteria; order Thalassobaculales; family Thalassobaculaceae; genus Thalassobaculum. Next base: position 3,861,298 of record OZ245813.1, read on the forward strand.
CGCGGAATCGACCTGAATGTGGCAGCCGGCGAAACCGTCGGCATCGTCGGCCCCTCCGGTGCGGGAAAGTCCACCCTGATGATGGTCACGGCGGGGCTTGAGAACCCGAGTACGGGCAGCGTGAAGGTCGCCGGAACCGAACTCGTCGGCCTGGACGAGGACACGCTGGCGCGGTTCCGCCGCGACAATGTCGGCATCGTGTTCCAGGCTTTCCGCCTGGTGCCGACCATGACGGCGCTGGAGAACGTGGCGGTGCCGCTGGAGCTGGCTGGGCGGAGCGACGCGTTCGAGGCGGCCGCCGAGGCGCTGTACCGGGTCGGCCTGTCCCACCGGGTGGAGCACTATCCCGAGCAGCTTTCCGGCGGCGAGCAGCAGCGGGTCGCCATCGCCCGCGCTATGGTCGCCAAGCCGCGCCTGTTGCTGGCGGACGAGCCGACCGGCAACCTGGACGGCACCACCGGCGAGCAGATCATCGAACTGCTGTTCGGCCTGGCCCGCGACGACGGCACCACCCTGATGCTGATCACCCACGACATGGAACTGGCCGACCGCTGCGGCCGCACGGTGAAGGTGGCCGACGGCCGGGTCGTCGAGGACACGATCGACGGTCGAACCGATCAGGCGGCGGAGTAGCCCATGCGCACCGGTCCGCTCGCCCTGCGCCTCGCCCGCCGCGAGCTGCGCACCGGCCTGAAAGGCTTCCGCATCTTCCTGGCCTGCCTCGCCCTGGGCGTCGCGGCGATCGCCGCCGTCGGGTCGGTCTCCTCTGCCATGATGTCCGGTCTGGAGGGCGACGCGCGGCGCATTCTCGGCGGCGACGTGGCCCTGCGCATCGTGCACCGGCCGGCCGAGCCGGAGGCGCTGAGCTATCTGCGGGAGTCCGGCGAGGTCTCCACCGTGGTGTCGATGCGCGCCATGGCCCGCTCCGATGCCGGCGGCGACAACTCGCTGGTCGAACTGAAGGCGGTCGACAGCGTCTATCCGCTGGTCGGCGCGCTGGAACTGGACCGGGACGTCCCCCTGGACCAGGCCCTGGCCGAACGTGACGGTATCTACGGCGCGGTTGCGGAGGCGAGCCTGGCAGAGCGGCTGAACATCGCGGTCGGCGACCGTCTGCGGCTGGGCGAGGCGACCCTGGAACTGCGCGCCCTGATCACCGCCGAGCCGGACCGGCTGGTGAACTTCGCCAGCTTCGGCCCCCGGCTGATGATCTCCGAGGCCGCGGTGGCCGAGACCGGACTGGTCCAGGTCGGATCCATGGTGCGGCACTACTACCGCATCGTCCTGCCGGCGAGTACCGACCGCAAGGCCTGGCTGGAGGATCTGGAAGAACGCTTCCCCGATGCCGGCTGGCGCATCAGCTCGCTGGAGAACGCCACGCCGGGCTACGACAATTTCGTCAGCCGGGTGACCCTGTTCCTCACCCTGGTGGGCATGACCGCCCTGCTGGTCGGCGGCGTCGGTGTCGCCATGGCGGTGCGCAGCTATCTCGACGGCAAGACCGAGACGGTGGCCACCCTGAAATGCCTGGGCGCGCCGAGCGCGCTGGTGTTCCGGACCTATCTTCTGGTGGTCAGCATGCTGGCCGCGGTCGGCACCGCCATCGGCCTGGTGGTCGGCGCCTTCGGACCGCTCGCCGTGGCCAAGCTGGCGGCACCGCTGCTGCCGTTCCACGTGCCGGTCGCGGTCTATCCGATGCCGCTGGCGCTGGCGGCGCTGTTCGGCATGCTGACGGCGGTCGCCTTCTCCCTGTGGTCGCTCGGCCGCGCCTGCGACGTGAAGGCGGCCCAGCTGTTCCGGTCGGCGATCTCGCCGCTCGGCGGCCGCCCGCGGCTGCCCTACCTGATCGCGCTGGCGGTGGCCGTCGGCGTCCTGGTGGCCCTGGCGATCGCGACCGCGACCGACCCCAAGCTGGCCACCTGGTTCATCATCGGTTCGGTCGGAGCGATCGCCCTGTTCCTGGCCGCCTCCTGGGTGATCATGACGGTCGCCCGCAAGGCCGGAAGGCCGCGCGATCCGGAACTGCGGATGGCGCTGGCCAACCTGTACCGGCCGGGCGCGCCGACCCCGGGCGTGGTCCTGGCGCTCGGCCTCGGGTTGACCGTGCTGGTTACCATCGCGCTGATTCAGGCGAACCTGTCGCGCCAGGTCGACGAGCGCATTCCGGACGTCGCTCCGGCCTATTTCTTCATCGACATCCAGCCGCACCAGGAGGCCGAGTTCCGGCGGATCCTGGGCGGCATCGACGGGGTCGGCGAGATCCAGACGACGCCGATGGTCCGTGGCCGGATCACCGAGATCAACGGCGTGCCGGCCGACGAGGTGGCGATCGATCCTGACGTGTCCTGGGTGCTGCGCGGCGACCGCGGCTTGACCTACTCGGCGACGCCGCCGGAGAACTCCGAGGTGGTGGAGGGAACCTGGTGGCCCACCGACTACGCCGGCCCGCCGCTCGTGTCCTTCGACGTGAACATCGCCAAGGGCCTCGGCATCGGCATCGGCGACACGATCACCCTCAACATCCTCGGCCGCCCGATCACCGTGGAGGTGGGCAACCTGCGCAAGATCGACTGGGGCTCGCTGGGCATGAATTTCACCTTCGTGTTCGCGCCGGGCACGCTGGAGGCCGCCCCCCATTCGATCATCGCCACCGTCCATGTGGACGATCCCGCCCTGGAGGCGGAGGTCCAGCGGGCGGTGACCGGGGTGCTGCCGAACGTAACCGCGATCCGGGTGAAGGACGCGCTGGAGGGCGCCAACCGCATCCTCAGCGCGGTGTCCATCGCGGTTCGGGCGACGGCGGCCGTCACCCTGGTCGCCGGCACCCTTGTGCTCGCCGGCGCCATCGCCGCCGGGCATGCCAGGCGGGTGCGCGACGCGGTGATCCTCAAGGTGCTGGGGGCCACCCGCGGCCGCATCGTGAAGACCTATCTGCTTGAGTACGGGCTGCTCGGCCTGGCGACCGCCGCGATCGCCTCGCTGGTCGGATCGGTCGCCGCCGCCGCGGTGGTGATCGAGGTGATGCGGGGCGACTTCGTCCTGCCGCCCGGCGTGCTCGCGCTGACCGCGCTGCTGGCGATGGGGATCACGATCAGCTTCGGATTCGTGGGGACCTGGCGCGCGCTGGGACAGCGGCCGGCGCCGATGCTGCGCAACGAATAGATGTGCCCTTCGTCGGGCGGTCCGGATACAATCCTGATTCGACGCCAAGTCCTTAACGGGATCTTAGCTTTCCCGGCGGCACTGTTCGCGCGAACCGAGGATGGGCATAGCCGTAACGGTAGGCTGTAGTGTGAGATCGCCGTCTCGACGAGGTGACGACCGGGATGTTTCGACGATTCAGGCGGTGATCGACCCGCTGGATCAGGCCGTCCTGATTCTGTCCGCGCCCCAGCGGCGCCTGGTCTGCTCGGCGGCCAACGACGCCGCACGATGTCTGCTGGCGCCCGGCGGCCCCGATCTCGTCGGGCGACCGGTCGAGGCCCTCCTGTCCGGCGACAGCCAACCCGCCCTGACCCATACCCTCGATGCCCTGGGCGATGGGATCGCCCGCTCGGCCGGGGTCGCGGTCCAGGGCTCCGACGGGCAGGTCTCGATCGTCACCGTGAAGATCGTTCCCATCGGCGGCTATGTCGCCTGGTACCTGACCAGCCCGGCCGCCGACCATGACCCCGACCAGCGGCAGGCCGCCCTCGACCGGGGCCGCTTCCGCGCCTGGCTCGATCACGGCGAGGATCTGGTGGCGGTGTACGACGCCCAGGACCGGCTGGTCGTGGCCAACGACAAGTGGCTGCATGCCATGGGCGTCGACGCGCTGAACGAGGTGGTGGGCCAGAGCGCCTGGGACATCGTCCGCAGCCGCTCGGAGCATGTGGATTTCTCCGCCGCGGGGTTTCCGAGCCGCGAGGCCTGGAGCGAGTACTGGATCGCCCATCGCCAGACCGCGACGCCGGACGGTGTCGTCGTCCATCTGAACAACGGTCGGGTGCTCCTGACGCGGTTCCACGGCACCGATGCCGGCGAGCGGATCTTCTCGGCGCGCGACATCACCGAGGCCGAACGCAGCCGGCGGCGGATCGGCGAGGCGTTCGAGGCGATCGGCCAGGCCTTCGCCCTGTTCGACGCCAACCAGCGGCTGACCGTCTGGAACAGCCGCCTGGCCGACCTGGCGTCCGGCCTGGTGCTGACCGCCGGCATGCCCTACGCCGCGGTCATGCGGGCGATCGCCCAGTCGAGCGTCACCATGAAGTCGCGCAGCGGCGCGCTGATGAAGGCCGAGGATCTGGTCTCGCGCAAACCGGTGGCGGGACAGCGCTTCGAGTTCGAACTGGTGGCGGAGACCGGCCGGACCCTGCGGGTGCACGAGGACCTGACGCATGAACAGGGACGGGTGCTGATCGGCCACGACATCACCGCCCTCAAGGGGCACCAGCTCGCCCTGGAATACCGGGTCGAGGACCTGGGCCGGGCCCGCAAGGAGGCCGAGCACCACGCCGCGCGCGCGACCGCGATGGCCGACCTGCTGCATACCGAGAAGGAGCGGGCGGAGGCGGCCAACCGCAGCAAATCCCAGTTTCTGGCGAATATGAGCCACGAGCTGCGCACGCCGCTCAATGCGATCATCGGCTTCTCGGAGATCCTGAAGAACGAGACCTTCGGGCCGGTCGGGCACGAGCGCTATCGCGGATATGCCGACGACATCCACGCCAGCGGCCACCACCTGCTCAGCCTGATCAACGACGTGCTGGACATGGCCAAGATCGAGGCCGGCAAGTTCGAGCCGGTGCTGACCACCAACGCGGTCGACGACCTGATCCACGAGGTCCGCCGCATGATCAAGGGCAGGGTCGCCGAAGCCGGTCTGGTGCTGGTGATCGACATGCCGCCGATCGGCGTCTACTGCGATTTCGACCGGAGGGCGATCAAGCAGGTACTGATCAACCTGCTGGCCAATGCCATCCGGTTCACCGACGCCGGCGGCGAGATCACGATCCGGGTCCGCAGTGACGACGGCGGCTTCACCATGCAGGTCGAGGACACCGGCTCGGGCATCCCACCGGAGCATGTGGACCGCTTGCTGCAGCCTTTCGAACAGATGTCCGACATGACCCGCCGCGGACAGGAGGGCACGGGTCTCGGCCTCTCCCTGTCGAAGGCCCTGGTCGAGGCCCATGGCGGCACGCTGACCATCGAAAGTGCCGTCGGCCGGGGGACGATCGTCACCCTCTGGCTGCCGCCGCCCCCGCGATCCGGGGAACTTCAGATCACTTCAGAGAATTTTAACCGCATCTGACAAGAATACGAGTCTGGCGCTCGTGCGTCGAAGCTTGGCTTTGTGGTGTCGGTACAGGTGGCGGTTCTCGAAAATCCGACGGACGGTTTGTTCAACGCGCTTGCGGCCGCGTCGGATACGCTCGATTCCGCCTTCCTCGGTGCCATGCTCCTGTCGCCCCAGCGCGGCGGAGACCGTGCCGTCTGCGATCTGCTCTGTGCCGACGTGACGCCGGGCGCTCTGGCGCTGCTGGGCCAGGACCGGGACGTCCTGCTCGGCGCCAGCATGGTGCGGCGGCTGGCCGGCTGGGTCGGCCGCGACCCGCTGCGCCTGGCCGAAGCGGTGCTACGCGAGGGCCAGCCGGTGGAGCGTGCCTTCGACGCCACCGCCGCCCGCAGCCGGCTGCCGGTCCGCGCTCGCTTCACCCGCCATCGTCTGGGCATCCTCGTTACTTGGAGTGATGCGGTGCCTCAGACCGAGACCACCGCCCGCCTGAAGGAGGCGGAGCGTCGGGCCGAGGCGGCGGAGGCTCGGCTCGTCGACAGCTTCATCTCCAGCCCGGACCCGTTCGCGCTGTTCGACGCGGACGACAAGCTCGTCCTGTGCAACGAGACCTGGATCGAGATCTTCGGGCTGGTGGAACTCGACGCCGTGATCGGCCGCGGCTTCGACGAGCTGATGGACGCCGCCGGACGGTCCGATCCGAGCGGGGTCAACCGCGGATATGCCCGCTGGCGCCGGGAGATCCGGATCTCCGAACAGGACGAGACTTTCGAGATCGACCTCGCCGACGGCCGCAGCTTCAGCCTGCGCGAGCGCCGGACCCGCGAGGGCGGCCAGGTCTGCATCGGCTCCGAGGTCACCGAGATCATCCGCCAGCGCGAGGTCCTGCACCGCGCCCTGGAATCCATCAACGTCCGGATCGCGATCTTCGATCCCGAGGACCGGCTGGTCGTCTGGAACCATGCCTTTGAGCAGGTCGTCGGCGACAACCTGCTGCAACCGGGCATCACCTTCGAGGCCTGCGCCCGCAGCAACCTTCACCGCGACGACGTGGTCACCACCTTCGACGGGCGTGAGATCGACATCGAGGAGCGGATGGTCCTGCACCGCGAGGGCCACGCGGAACTGCTGTTCGAGCGGTGGTACGAGGACGGCAGCGTCAGCCTGATGAGCGAGACGCGGACGCCCGACGGCTGGAACATCATCACCGGGACCACGATCACCGAGCTGAAGGCGAAGGAGGCGGTCCTGCGGGCGCGCGTGGCTGAGCTGGACAGCGCCCGGGCCGACGCCGAGCGGCATGCCGCCGATCTGGCCGTCGTCACCGAGCAGCTCACCCTGGAGAAGGAGCGCGCGGAGACCGCGAGCCGCACCAAGTCCCGGTTCCTCGCCAATATGAGCCACGAGCTGCGGACCCCGCTGAATGCGATCCTCGGCTTCTCCGAGATCCTCAAGCTGCAGGCCTTCGGCCCTCTGGGGGCGGACCGCTACCGCGAATACGCCGAGGACATCCATGCCAGCGGCGGCCACCTGCTCAGCCTGATCAACGACATCCTCGACATGTCGAAGGTCGAGGCCGGTAAGTACAGCCTCGTCATCGAGGACGTGGCCTTCGGCGAGGTGGTCGACCGGGCGGTGCGGATGATGCGCGGCCGGGCCACCGAAGGCGCGCTGCAGCTGAACGTCGCTCCGGTCGATCCGGAGCTGGTGCTGCGGATCGACCCCCGGGCGATCAAGCAGGTGCTGATCAACCTGCTGGCCAACGCCATCAAGTTCACGCCCGCCGGCGGACATATCGACCTCAGCGCGGTGGAGGAACCAGACGCGGTCGTGGTCGTCGTGCGCGACACCGGCATCGGCATCGACCCCAAGGAGATCCCCCGGCTGATGCGGCCGTTCGAGCAGGACCGCTCCTCCGGCGGTCAGGGCACCGGTCTGGGGTTGCCCCTGAGCAGCGCTTTGGTCGGGCTGCATGGCGGGCGCATGACGGTCGACAGCCGTCCCGGCGCCGGTACCTGCGTGACGATCCGCCTGCCGCGTACCTGATCGCACGGCGCCGCGCTCCCCACGGCCCCCTTGCCGAGTCCCGGCCGCCCCCTTACAACGCCGCGCAGCAATGTCGCGCGCCGCCTTGGGGGTGGCGCGTGCCGAAAGGGAGCCTTGAGCAAGCGATGTCCGATACCCAGTCCGTGAAGAAAGTCGTCCTCGCCTATTCCGGTGGCCTGGACACCTCCATCATCCTGCGCTGGCTCCAGGACACCTACCGATGCGAGGTCGTGACCTTCACCGCCGATCTCGGCCAGGGCGAGGACATCGAGCCGGCCCGTGAGAAGGCCAAGCTCATGGGCATCAAGGAGATCTACATCGAGGACGTGCGCGAGGAGTTCGTGCGCGACTTCGTCTTCCCGATGTTCCGCGCCAACACGGTCTACGAGGGCACCTACCTGCTGGGCACCTCCATCGCCCGGCCGCTGATCGCCAAGCGCCAGATCGAGATCGCCAGGGAGACCGGCGCCGACGCGGTCGCCCACGGCGCCACCGGCAAGGGCAACGATCAGGTCCGCTTCGAGCTCAGCTATTACGCGCTGAAGCCGGACATCAAGATCATCGCCCCGTGGCGCGAGTGGAACCTCGGCTCGCGCACGGCGCTGATCGACTACGCCGAGAAGCACCAGATCCCGGTGCCGAAGGACAAGCGCGGCGAGGCGCCGTTCTCGGTCGACGCCAACCTGCTGCACGTCTCCTCGGAGGGCAAGGTGCTGGAGGATCCGGCGGTGCAGGCGGCGGACTACATCTGGTCCAACACCATCGCCCCGGAAGAGGCGCCGGATAGGCCGACCTTCGTGGAGATCGGCTTCGAGAAGGGTGACCCGGTGTCGATCGACGGCGAGACGCTGAGCCCGGCGACCATCCTGACCAAGCTGAACGAACTGGGCCGCGTCAACGGCATCGGCCGTCTCGACCTGGTGGAGAACCGCTTCGTCGGCATGAAGAACCGCGGCCTCTACGAGACCCCGGGCGGTACCATCCTGCACGTCGCCCACCGGGCGATGGAGAGCCTGACGCTGGACCGCGAGATGGGTCATCTCAAGGACGAGCTGATGCCGCGCTACGCCAAGCTCATCTACAACGGCTTCTGGTTCGCCCCGGAGCGCGAGATGCTGCAGGCCGCCATCGACTTCAGCCAGCAGGCGGTGACCGGCACGGTGACCCTGAAGCTGTACAAGGGCAACGCCATGGTCGTCGGCCGCAATGCCGAGCGCAGCCTGTTCTCCGCCGACTGGGTGACCTTCGAGGAGAGCGCGGTGGCCGATTACGACCACAAGGACGCGGCCGGCTTCATCAAGCTGAACGCCCTGCGCCTGCGTCTGAAGAAGATGCTGCAGGGCTGATCCGGCGATGGCCGACAGGGTCGCACTCGTCACCGCCGGTGCCCAGGGCATTGGCCGGGCGATCGTTCTGGCCCTGTCCGCCACCGGCTGGTCCGTCGCGGCGATCGATGTCGACGCCGAGGCTCTGGCCGAGCTGCCGGATGACATTCTGACCGTCGCCGGCGATGTCGGCGACGAGGCGGCGGTGGCTGACGCCATCGCCCGGACGGTCGACCGCTTCGGCCGTCTGGATGCCATCGTCAACAACGCCGGCATCAACGCCAACGGGCCGTTGGAAAGTCTCGACCTGGACGCGGTGCGCCATGTGCTGGACGTCAGCCTGGTCAGCATTCTCGCCACCGCCAAGCACGGGGCGAAGCACCTGCGTGCATCGGGCGGCCCTGGGAAATTGGGGGGCGCGATCGTGAACATCGCCTCCTCCCGTGCGCTGATGAGCGAGCCGGATACGGAAGCCTATTCCGCCGCCAAGGGCGGTGTGGTGGCGGTCACCCATGCGCTGGCCATGTCGCTCGGCACTCGCGCGGATCACGACCGTCCGGCGATCCGGGTCAACGCGATCTCCCCCGGCTGGATCGAGACCGGACCGTGGCAGAAGGCGTCCCAGCGTCGTGACACGGCGCACAGCGATGCCGACCGGGAGCAGCATCCGGCGGGACGTGTCGGCAAGCCCGAGGACATCGCCGAGGCGGTGCTCTACCTGCTGGACGGCAAGGCGGGCTTCATCACCGGCCAGAACCTGGTGATCGACGGCGGCATGACGAAGAAAATGATCTACGTGGAGTAGGGTGTCCTTCGACACGCCCCTTAGGGGCTGCTTAGGATGAAGTCAAATTTTCTAGATACTTCCTCTGACCTCGCCCTGAGCAGCCCCGAAGGGGCGTGTCGAAGGGCCGGGCTCCCGATACCGTCATCCCGGACGATCCCGGGCTTGACCCGGGAGCGGGCCGGGACCCCAGCATGTACTCAGGGTCCCGGCCGGTTTCCGGATCACATCCGGAGCCCCCCCCCCCGGGATGACGGGGAGCAGAGACGGGGAGGGCAATCACGCCCCCCAGGTCTTCTCCAGCACCCGGACCCAGTTGCCCCAGCACAGCTTCTCCATCAGCGCGTCGTCGACGCCGTGGTCGCGCATCGCCTGACGCATGGTGGGCAGGCCCGCCACGTCGCCGATATCGCCAGGGATGGTCGCGCCGTCGAAGTCGGAGCCGAAGCCGACCCGGTCCTCGCCCACATGCTCGATCAGGTGGTCGAAGTGGCGCATCATCACGTCGAGCCCGGTCTGGGCGTTCATCTGACCGTCTTCGCGCAGGAAGCAGGTGGCGAAGTTGACGCCGACCATGCCGTCGCTCTCGCGGATCGCGGCGAGTTGCCTGTCGGTCAGGTTGCGGGTGCTCGCACTCAGCGCGTGGGCGTTGGAATGGGTGGCGACCAGCGGCGCGTCGCTCAGCTTGGCGACGTCCCAGAACCCGGCCTCGTTCAGGTGCGACAGGTCGATCATCACCCGCATCTCGTTGCAGCGCCGGATCAGCTCTTTGCCCAGATCGGTCAGGCCCGGGCCGGTGTCGGGCGCGCCGGGGAAGCGGAACGGCACCCCATGGGCGAAGGCGGTCGGCCGGCTCCACACCGGACCGATCGAACGCAGCCCGGCCTGGTACAGCACCTCCAGCGAGCGGAACTCGGGATCGATGGTCTCCGCCCCCTCGATATGCAGGATCGCGGCGACCGACCCGCGCTCCAGCGCGTCGCGGATCTCGGCGGCGGTACGGCAGACGGTGAAGCCGCCGTCGCTCTCCTTCTCGATCTGGAACAGCAGACCCATCATCTCCAGGGCGATGGGCTGGGCGTAGCCGATGTCCAGCTCGGCCGGCAGCGGCAGGTCGTAGCTGTCGCCCTGCATGGAGTCGGTGAAGTTGTCGGCGGCGTCGGGATCCCGCGGCGAGGGCACGAAGACGGCGAAGAAGCCGCCGCCGAAGCCGCCCTTGCGCATGCGCGGCAGGTCGAGATGGCCGCGGCCGTCGCCGTTCACGAACTGGGCCGCCGCGTCGGCCGCCTCCTTGCGATGCAGGCGCAGCAGGACGTCGTTATGGCCGTCGAAGATCGGAGGGGTGGTGGAGGGCATGACGTGCCGCCTGTGCCGGTGGGAAAGGTCCCGAGACTAGCAGCAGGACGACGCCTCTGACGAGGCGGGTCGAGCACGGCACGGTCGGATAAAGACATCCGATCGTGCGCCGCCGCCTTACGCCGGGTGCGGCCAGACCCCGGCGTAATAGGGATGCGCGCCGTACAGCACGGCCCAGACCAGCAGCCCGAGGGCCGGACGCCACCAGCCGATGCCGGCGAGATCGAGGCGGGAGCGACCCTGCAGGACGGCGAGGAACGGGACGATAGAGGTGGTCATCGCCACCGGTCCCCAGGCGCTGTCCACCTTGCGCCGCAGCTTGGCGTCGAGCGCCGGCATGCCGGCGAAGGACAGCACCGCCATGGCGCCGAACAGCAGAATGGAGGCGAGGTCGCCATTGGTCGCCAGATGGCCGAGCGACCAGAGCCCCGTCCCCCACAGGAACGGGTGCCGGGTGATGGTGAGAATGCCTTTGAAGAGGGTCGGCTCGGCCAGCATCGCCTCGCCGCCGACCGAGGTCGGGCTGCGGGTGGTGATGCCGGAGACCAGCAGGATGCAGGCGATCGGCATCAGAATGTTGGGCACCCACCGGGTCGAGGCGGCCGGCAGCCAGACCTCGAGATACGGCGCCTGGCGGAAGGCCAGGATCAGCCAGACCAGGGCGCCGAGCATCACCAGGGAATACAGGCCGCGGAACTTCTCCTCGCCGATCGCGTCCACGGCCCGGTCCCGGATCGGCGCGGAGGAGAGCAGGAAGTGGCCGCCGGTGAACGCCAGCGCACCGATGATGACCGCGTCGATGGTGCCCAGCATTCTTCTGGTCCTTCCCGCCTGTCGGACTATGCTGGCTATATGGCAAGCGAACCGAACGAAGCAACTGTCGAGCGCCTCGAGGCCCTGATCCTGGAGCGCTGCGCCGCGAGCGGGCCGGGCCGGTCGATCAGCCCGGACGAGGTGGCCCGCGCCGCCGGCGGCAACCCGAACGAGACGCCGACCTGGCGCCCGCTTCTGCGCTCGGTACGGGCGGCGGCGGCGACGTTGCAGGACCGCGGCGCGATCCAGGTGCTGCGAAAGGGCAAGCCCGTCGATATCCGCACCGCCAAGGGCGTCATCCGCCTGGCGCTGCCCCCGTCCGATCCGGCAGAGAGCGCCTGAACCGGGCGAGCGACGGCGGCCGGATCGAGATGACCAGGCCGGTCATGACGATGGCCACGCCGGCGATCTGCAGCGGGCCGGGGATCTCGCCGGTGACCGGCACGCCGATCAGCAGGGCCGCACCCGGCACCAGGGCGGTGAACAGCACCGCCCGCTCGGGGCCGAGCAGGACCACCGCCCGGCCATAGGCCACGACCGCGATCACGCCGGAGAGCAGCCCCTGGACCACGAGCTGGATGGCGAGGTCGTGGACGCTGAGGGCGAGCAGCGGCGTCGGATCCGCCCAGATCAGATAGGCCGGTCCGGCGACGGCGCCGGACAGCACCGACACCGCCGCGGTCGCCTGCATGCCGGACACCCGCCAGCGCTTCAGCAGGATGGTGAACAGCGCCCACAGGCCGCCCGCCGCCGCGAAGAAGCCGGTGCCGAGCAGCACGGAACGCGGTGCCGCCTCGGTCGCCGTCAGCATCAGCGCGAGCCCGGCGACGACCACCAGCATCGCCACGAAATGGGCCCGGGTCGGATAGGCGCGCAGCAGCAGCCAGGCGAGCGGCAGGCTGAACAGGGTGATGGTGGCCGGCTGCACCACCGCCCCGGCGGCCAGCGGCGCGAACTTGAAGCCGGTGACGCTGACCGTCACGAACAGCGGCCCGGCAACCAGGGCCAGCACCGCGCCGCGGCCCCAGCCGACCCCGCCCAGATCCCGCAGGCCGCTGCGCAGCAGGAACGGCAGCATGATCAGCCCGGCCGTGACGTAGCGCAGCACCGCGAAGTCGGCCGGGCCGAGCCCGAGCGACACGCCGAACCGGGCATAGGCCAGATAGCTGCCCCAGATCAGCACAGCGATCAGCCCGAACAGCGAGCCCGCCAGCAGCGGGGCGCCCGGCTTCGACGGGGACGGCGGATCGGCGAGGGGAGAGGGCATCGGGGGAAGCTCTGCTGAGGGGGCGTGCCCGGGGCGGCCGGCGGCCCGGGGGCGGGTGTTCGCAGGTGCAATATATCGAGCCGGGGGCGGACGGCGACAGGCGTCCTGATCGGATGGGTGTCGTTCGCGATCGCATCGACCGTCGGCAACCGGCGCGGGTTTGATCTGGAGCAAAGCGCGGCCGGTGGAGCCGCCTAGACTGCTGCCCATGACGCCGCAACCGGAACTCGCCCGCCGCCTGGGACCCGGACTGCTGACGCTGTACGGCGTCGGCACGACCATCGGCGCGGGCATCTACGTGCTGATCGGCGAGGTCGCGGCCCGGGCCGGCGCCTGGACCCCCGTCGCCTTTCTGCTCGCCGCTCTGCTGGCCGGCGCCACGGCCCTGTCCTTCACCGAGCTGTCCGCGCGCATGCCGAAGAGCGCCGGCGAGGCGCTGTATGTGCGCGAGGCCTTCGGCTCCGACCGCCTGTCCCTGCTGGTCGGCCTGATGGTGGCCGCTGCCGGGCTGATCTCGGCGGCCAGCGTGGTTGTCGGGGGCGTCGGCTATCTGCGCACCCTGATCGTGATCCCGGAGGCCGCGGCGATCGTCGTGCTGTGCGCGACCCTGGGCGGGCTCGCGGTCTGGGGCATCGCGGAATCGACCCTGGCGGCGGCGACCCTGACCCTGGTCGAGATCGGCGGCCTGGTCCTGGTGATCGTCACCGGCATCTCCGTCGGCGGCGAGGCCGGTCTGCCCCTGGAGGAGATCCTGGCGCCGAGCGCGCCGTTCCCGCTGGTGGGTGTCTTCGCCGGCGCGGTGCTGGCCTTCTACGCGTTCATCGGCTTCGAGGACATCGTCAACGTGGCCGAGGAGGTGAAGGACCCGGCCCGCACCATGCCGATCGCCATCGTCGCCACCCTGGTGATCGCCGGCGGCCTGTATCTGGCCGTCTCGATCACGGCCCTCGCCGTGCTGCCGCTGGTCGAACTGGCCGGCGCCGAGGCGCCGCTCGCCCTGGTCTATGCCGCGGGCGGCGGGGACGCCCGCATTCTCGGCGCGATCGCCGTACTGGCGACGGTCAACGGGGTGCTGGTGCAGATGGTCATGGCCTCGCGCGTGCTGTTCGGCCTGTCGCGTCAGGGCTCCCTGCCGGCGGTCTTGGGCCGGGTGCATCCGATCACCCGGACCCCGGTGGTCGCAACGGTGCTGGTGGTGAGCGTGATCCTGGTGCTGGCCCTGTCCTTCCCCATCGCCACGCTGGCCGGCACGACGTCGCTGGTGACCCTGGCGGTCTTCGCGGTTTGCAACCTGGCGCTCTGGCGGCTGAAGCGGCGCGGCGGCCCGGTTCCGCAGGAAGTGCCGACCCTGCCGATCTGGCTGCCGCTGATCGGCGCGGCGGTCAGCCTTGCCGTCCTGGCGGTGGAGATCGGGCGCCGCGTCCTCATTCTGCTTTAGGCACGGTGCGCGCATTCCCGAAGCGCGGCTGATCGCCCTCATGAGATTGTCGGCGAAATTCGAACCGATCGGGGCGGCCCTGGCCGATGAGAGCCGGGCCGGCATACTCTGCGTGCCCTCAGGCCGGCGACCGCGCGACCAACTGACGGGCGATGATGATCCGCTGCAGCTCGTTGGTTCCCTCCCCGATCGCCAGGAGCGGGGCGTCGCGGTAGTAGCGCTCGATGTTGAACTCCTTGGAATAGCCATAGGCACCGTGCAGCCGCATGGCCTCAAGCGAGTTGTGCACGGCAGCCTCGGTGGCGAACAGCTTGGCCATGCCGGCCTCCAGGTCGCAGCGCTCGCCCCGGTCATAGGCCTTGGCGGCCTGCTCGACGAGGAGACGGGCGGCCTCGGCCTGGGTCGCCATGTCGGCCAGCTTGAACTGGATCGCCTGATGTTCGGCGATCGGCTTGCCGAAGGTCTTGCGCTGCTGGGCGTAGCGCACGCTCTCCTCCAGGCAGGCCCGGGCGATGCCGACGCCGCGGGCCGCGACGTTGATGCGGCCCAGTTCCAGCCCGCCCAGGATCTGCTGCAACCCGCGGCCTTCCTCGCCGCCGATCAGGTTGTCGGCCGGCACGAAGCAGTCGTCATAGACAAGCTCGCCGGAATCGATGCCCTTGTAGCCGAGCTTCTCCAGCTTGGAGACCGCCACGCCCTCGCCCTTCTCGATCAGCATCAGGGACATGCCCTTGTGCCGCGGCTCGGCCTGGGGATCGGTCTTCACCAGCACGGCGAGCACATGGCCCTGCACTGAGTTGGAGATCCAGGTCTTGGTGCCGTTCACCCGATAGCCGTTGCCGTCCTTGCGCGCCTGGGTGCGAATGCCCTGCAGATCGGTGCCGGCATCCGGCTCGGTCAGGGCGATGCCGCCGCGCAGCTCGCCGCTGGCGAATTTCGGCAGCCACTTGCGCTTCTGCTCCTCGGTGCCGGCGCGCTCGACCGCCTGGGCCATGATCAGGTGGCTGTTGAAGATGCCGGAGACCGACATCCACACCGCCGAGACCCGCTCGACGATCTTGGAGTAGGTGGCAGCCGACAGGCCGAGCCCGCCGTATTCCTCGCCGATGGTGGCGCCGAACAGGCCGAGCTCCTTCATCTTCTCGACGATCTCGGCCGGCCATTCGTCGCGGGCCTCCAGGTCGTGGGCGACCGGGCGCACGTCGCGCTCCAGGAAGCGGTCGACCGCGTCGAGGATCAGGGCTTCCTGTTCGGCCAACGCGCTCTGGTCTTCCGAGGCGGCCATCTCAGTTCTCCTGCGGGCGTTTCGGCACCAGGATGGTGCGTTCGTAGGTCATCACCACCGTGCCGTCCTGCTTGCGGCCCGCGGTGGAGAAGCGGACGATGCCCTGATGCGGGCGCGACCTGGACTCCCGCTTCTCCAGGATCTCGGAACTCGCATACAGGGTGTCGCCGACGAAGACCGGGGCCGGCATCGTGATGTCGGTCCAGCCCAGATTGGCGATCGCCCGCTGGGAGGTGTCGCGCACGGTCATGCCGGTGACGATCGACAGGGTCAGGCAGGAGTTCACCAGCAGTTTCCCGAACTCCGTCTCCGCCGCGTATTCCGCGTCGAAATGGGCCGGGTGGGTGTTCATGGTCAGCAGGGTGAACCAGGTGTTGTCGGTCTCGTTGATGGTCCGGCCGGGCCAGTGCTCGTAGATCTCGCCGACGGTGAAATCCTCGTAGTACCGGCCGTCGCCGTTAGACGCTCCGCTCATCCCTCGCCCGCCGCGCGGAGGGCCTGCGGGGCCGGACGGGACAGGTCGAGCACCGCGGCGATCGAGCGCTGATGGTCTAGGGTCAGCACGGCATCGGCCAGGGCGGCGGCCCGGTCGGCCGCCAGATACGGGCCGACCAGGGCGTCGAACTTGGCCCGGTGCTCGGCCTCGCTCGGCCAGTTGTCCGGCTCGCCCTTGGGCACCTCCACGAAGGTCTCGAACCTGCCGCGGGTGGTCTCGATGGTCGCCGAGCCGGCCATGTTGGCGGGGAAGGCGGCGTCGCAGCGGGTGTCCAGCTCGCAGGAGACCTTGTTCGTCAGGTCCAGGGTGGCCTTGTCGGTGAGGTGGGTCTTGTAGTCGTCCCAGCCGAACCCGCCCAGGCGCAGGGAGGCGGCGGCCAGGAACGGCATGGAGAACTGACCGTCCACCACGGTGACCGGCTTGCGCTTCATTTCGATCGGGCCGCCGATGATGGTCATGCCGTTGGCCGGCAGGCCGATGCGGATGGCGGTGACCTCCTCGGCCTTGATGTCGTTTGCGGCGCGCAGGGCCATAACCGCGTCCATCGGCGCGTGGCTGTAGCGGCAGGACGGGTAGGGCTTCACCGCGATGTTCAGGGTCTCCCACACGCTGCCGAGGCCGGCGGCGGCCTTGGCCGGGGTGGCGTTCGGGGCGTAGAGGGCGAGGAAGCCGCGCTTGCCGTCGATCCCGCGTTCAGGCGCCTTGAACCCTTCGGCGGCGAGGCGCGCGGCGACCAGGCCGCTCTGTGCCGCCCAGCCGACCTGGAACAGCTTGCTCCAGGAGCCTTCGGCAAGGAACTCCAGGCTGCCGCCGGCCTGGCTCAGGGCGAGTCCGAAGCTGGCGGCGATCCGCTCGCCCGACAGCCCGAGGCAGCGCCCAGCGGCGGCCGCCGCGCCGAACACGCCGCAGGTGGCGGTCGGGTGGTAGCCGCGGTTGTAGTGGTCGGTCGGGTTGAGGGCCAGCGACAGGCGGATCTGCACCTCGTAGCCGGCGATGATCGCAGCCAGGACCGTGGCGCCGTCGCAGCCGGACATCTCGGCGGCGGCGAAGGCGGCCGGCACGATGGGGGCCGAGGGGTGGATCGAGCCGCCGGCATGGGTGTCGTCGAAGTCCAGGCTGTGGGCCAGGGCGCCGTTGAGCCAGGCGGCTCCCGGCGGGGTCCAGCCCTCGTGGCTGCCGATCACCCCGGACGAGCCGTCGGCGTATCCCAGCGCCTTGGCGGCGGCGATCAGGCCGGGCGTGGACTCCGCCTCGTGCCGGGCGCGCACGGCGATGCCCATGGTGTCGAGGATCAGCGTCTTCGCCCGGTCGGCGACGTCCTGCGGGATGTCGGAAAGCGTCAGCCCGGCGGCGAAATCGCCGAGCGCACGGGTGACGTCGAGGGTGTCCTGAACGGCCATCGTCTCCTCCCATGGAGCGGTATTTGTTTGTTGGGAGGAAGCGTAGGAGCCGCCAACGGACCCGTCAAACCGCTAACTTCCGTTACGCCCGCGGCAGGAAGATCCGCTTGTAGACCTGTCCGGTGAAGCCGATCACCAGAAAGATCCGGACCACGTGGAAGGCGACGACGATCGGCACGCCCAGATGCAGGATCTTGGCGGTGATGCTCATCTCGGCCATGCCGCCGGGCGAGATCGCCAGCGCCATGGTCACCGGCGGCAGGCCGACCAGCAGCCCGATCACCACGCCGGTCGCCACGTTGAGCCCGACCAGGATCACGGTCGACAGGAAGGCCGGGGCGAGGAACCGGCGCAGCGCCAGCACCCGGTCGCGCTGGTAGCGCAGGCCGAGGGTGGCCCCCATCACCACCTGGGCAAAGTTGACCAGTTCCGTCGGCACGCCAGACAGCACGGTACCGGAGATCGAGACCGCCAGGGCCACCAGCATGGGGCCGAGGAACCAGGCATTGGCGATCTTGCGCCGGGCGCCGAGCCAGCCGAGGACGGCGCATCCGGCCAGCAGCGCGATCAGGCCGAGCGGCTGGAACGGCAGCACCACCAGTTCGAACGGGTCGGACCCGGTGAGGCCGAGCAGGGTGACCACCGGCGGGATCGTCGTCACCACCAGCAGGATGCGCAGGGACTGGGCCAGCGAGACCGAGGCGGTGTCGCCCTGATGCCGCTCGGCCAGGACCGACATCTCGACCACCCCGCCGGGCACGCTGGAGAAGAAGGCGGTCGCCGGGTCGGTGCCGGAGGTCCGCCGCAGCGCCAGCCCGGCAAGCACGCCGTAGCCGATGGACAGGAAGGCCGCCCCGATCATCACCGGCAGGAAGCCGGCGACATAGGCGGCGACCTGCGGGGTGAAGGTCAGGCCGATCGCGCAGCCGAGCAGGACCTGGCCGACCTGCCGCCCGCCCGGCGGCATCGCCAGCTTGAAGCCGCACAGGCCGACCGCCGCCACCACGGCCAGACTGCCGAGCAGCCAGGCCAGCGGCACGCCGAGCAGTGAGAACGCGTACCCGCCGGCACCGCCCAGGGCGAGGGTGAGGAACCAGAGGCCAGCTTGTCTCATTCGGGAACCTTCGGGCGGGAGCCGGGGCGGTGTTGTGCGGAGATCAGAGGGCGCGGGTGGCGCCGCCGTCCATGTCGATCACGCTACCTTGAAGAAGGTTGCCGGCTTCGGACACCGCGAAAACGGCGAGGTTGGCGATATCCTCGGGCTTGCCGAGCCGCATGACCCGCCAGTTGGCCTCCATCTTCGCCAGGGCAGCCGCCTCGTCGATGCCCTCCTCACGCATGATGAACTCGACCCGCTGGCGGATCCGCGGGGTCAGCACCGGACCCGGATGGATGGCGTTGACCCGCACCCCGTCGAGCACGCCACGATCGGCCATCGCCTTGGTGAAGTTGGTCAGCGCCGAATTCACCGACCCGCCGATGGCGAAGTTCCGTTCCGAGACCCGCGCGCCGACGCCGATGACGTTCAGGATGCTGCCCTGCGTCTTCATCAGGTGCGGCCAGGCGGCCCGGGTCATGCGGACCGCGCCGTAATACTTGAGCGCGAACCCGTCCTCGAAATCCGCATCGGTCAGGTCGAAGAAGTCGCCGTACTTGGTGGCCCCGGCGCTGTGGGCGAGGATGTCGAGCTTGCCGAAGGCTTTGACTGCGGCTTCCACCACCTCGGCCGCGGTACCGGGCTGCTTGAGGTCACCGGCGAAGGTCTCGGCCCGTCCGCCGGCCGCCCGGATCGTGGCGGCGACCTTGTCCAGCTTCTCCTGGCTGCGGGCGGTGATCAGCACCTCCGCGCCGGCCTTCGCATAGGCCTCGGCAATGGCCGCGCCGATGCCCTGACTGGCGCCCGTGACGATGGCTGACTTGCCATTCAGCGTCATGACATTCCTCCCCTGTGGTGATCTAATCGCAACAATAAGCGCCGTTAGAGCCGCATTGCTACCCGTGATGGGTGACCCGCTTCCGTCAGGGGAGCGCGCTGTAAGGAGAGGAAACCATGGCCACCACCGCGCCTGCTGTCGCCATGCCCGACGGACCCGTCGATGATCCCGCCGTGTGGCTGGCCGAGGATCTGGAGAGGGACGAGCGCTGGATCCACCGGCTGACGGAGGGCGAGATCGCCGAACTGGACCGGGCGGTCGAGGCGGTGCTTTCCAAGGGACTGACCGCGCAGCAGTTCGCGCGCGATGACTTCGCCCTGACCAGCCTCGCCGACACGATCGCCGGCTGGGCCCATGAGATCGACAACGGCCGCGGCTTCCTGCTGGTGCGCGGGCTTGATGCGCAGCGCTACGACGAGGACGCGCTGCTGGCCCTGTACTGGGGCATCGGCGTGCATCTCGGCCTGCCGGTGCCGCAGAATGCCGACGGCCACCTGCTCGGTCATGTCCGCGATCAGGGCCGGGATTACCAGGCCAAGAATGTGCGCGGCTATACCACCGCAGCCCAGCTCAAAGCCCATTGCGACGCCGCCGACGTGGTCGGCCTGCTGTGCCGCCATCCGGCGAAGTCCGGCGGCGAGAGCCTGATCGCCTCGTCGCTCGCGGTGTACAATCATATCGCCAGGGAGCATCCGGAGTATCTGCCCTACCTGATGGAGGGCTTCCATTTCGACCTGCGCGGCGAGGGCGCGACGGATAATCCGGACGAGACCACGTTCCACAAGGTCCCGGTCTTCTCCTGGTTCGAAGGGCGGATGTCCTGCCGCTTCAACGAGAAGACCATCATCGACGGCATGCGCAAGGCCGGCCAGCCGCTGGAGGGCAAGGCGCTGGAGGCGGTGAAGGCGGTCGGCGAGCTCTCGATGAGCAAGCCGTTCCGCTACGACATGGTGTTCCAGCAGGGCGACATTCAGCTCCTGTCGAACCACACGGTCCTGCACGCCCGCAACGCGTTCGAGGACTGGCCGGAGGAGGAGCGCCGGCGCGACCTGTGGCGGCTGTGGCTGAACCTGCGCGACGGCCGGCCGCTCGACCGCAACTTCGCCGACCGGATGAACACCGGCCCGCGCGGCGGCGTGCGGGTGCGCGCCCAGGCCGCGGAGTAACCGCATCGGTGACCTCGCCCGACAGGTTCATCGCCGACGCCCTGTCCAATCCGCTCAACGGGACGATCCTCGACCGGCTGCCCGAGTTGGGGATCGATCAACCCTGGCTGGTCGCCGGCTGCCTCTATCAGGCGGTGTGGAACCGCCTGGCCGGCCGGCCGCCGGCGGAGAACGTCAAGGATTACGACGTCTTCTACTGGGACGAGGACACGAGCTGGGAGGCCGAGGATGCGGTGATCCGGCGCGGCGCCGACCTGCTGGCCGATCTCGGCGTCGAGGTGGAGTTCAAGAATCAGAAGCGTGTGCCGATCTGGTACCCGGCGCGTTTCGGCGCCGACTATCCGCCAGTATATCGGGCGCGCGATGGCATCGACCGGTTCCAGGTCCGGTGCACTTGTGTCGGTCTGACACCCGCGCGCGAGCTGTACGCGCCGTATGGGTTGGGGGACCTCTATGCCGGTCGGCTGGAGGCCAATCCAGCGACGCCGACACCGGGGCTGGCGCGGGAAAAGATGGAAAGCTACCGTCGCCGATGGCCGTGGCTGACGATTGCGCAGAGGGAAGCGGACGCGGTGCCGCATTGAGGCCGTTTTCCGGTGCCTCACCGTCTTGCACCCCCCATACCCCTGTGCTAGAGAGCCTTCGCGCTGGCGAGAGTCATCTTGGCCGGCCAAATATTGTGTTCGATCGGAACGTCTAGAACTCAGGAATTTCAACGAGTTCGGGCGAACCGTCAAACGGGACGAAGGGGCGCTTCCAGGTGGCTTCGCAATCAAAAGGCCTCGCCGCTCGCTACGCTTTGGCGTTGTACGAGTTGGCTGACGACCAGAAGGCGTTGGACGACGTCGCGGGGGATCTGACCGCCCTGCGTCAGCTGCTCGCCGAGAGCGAGGAATTCGTTCGGCTGATCCGCTCGCCGGTTCTGTCGCGCGCCGACCAGACCAAGGGTGTCGCGGCGCTGTGCGACAAGTTCGGAGCCAATCCGCTGACGGCCAAGTTCCTGGGCGTGCTGGCGTCGAACCGCCGGCTGTTCGCCCTGCCGGGCGTCATCACCGCCTATCTCGAGGAGCTGGCCCGCCGCCGCGGCGAGGTCGCTGCCGAAGTCACTTCCGCCGTGTCCCTGTCCGAGGACGAGGTCCAGGCGGTCACCGACGCCCTGCGCAAGGTCGTCGGCCAGAAGGTCTCCGTTAATCTGACCGTCGATCCCTCGCTGATCGGTGGTCTGATCGTGCGCGTGGGCTCGCGCATGATCGATAGTTCGCTTCGCACCAAGCTGCAGCGCCTGCAGTTCGCCATGAAAGGGGTTGGCTGATGGAAATCCGCGCCGCCGAGATCTCCTCTATCCTGAAAGATCAGATCGCAAACTTCGGTGCTGAGGCCGAGGTCGCGGAAGTCGGTCAGGTCCTGTCCGTCGGTGACGGCATCGCCCGTGTCTACGGCCTCGACCAGGTCCAGGCCGGTGAGATGGTCGAGTTCCCGAACGGTATCCGGGGCATGGCGCTGAACCTCGAGTCCGACAACGTCGGTATCGTGATTTTCGGCGACGACCGGGACATCAAGGAAGGCGACACGGTCAAGCGTACCGGCGCCATCGTGGACGTGCCGGTCGGCAAGGGCCTGCTCGGCCGCGTGGTCGACGGCCTCGGCAACCCGATCGACGGCAAGGGCCCGCTGGTCGATGTCGAGCGCAAGCGAGTCGAGGTGAAGGCGCCGGGCATCATGCCGCGTAAGTCGGTGCACGAGCCGATGCAGACCGGCCTGAAGGCGATCGACAGCCTGATCCCGGTCGGCCGCGGCCAGCGCGAGCTGATCATCGGCGACCGCCAGACCGGCAAGACCGCCATCGCCGTCGACACCTTCATCAACCAGAAGAGCGTCAACGACGCCGCCGGCGACGACGAGAGCAAGAAGCTCTTCTGCGTCTACGTCGCGGTCGGTCAGAAGCGCTCGACGGTCGCCCAGATCGTGAAGACCCTGGAGGACTACGGTGCGATGGAATACTCCATCGTCGTGGCCGCCACGGCCTCCGAGCCGGCCCCGCTGCAGTTCCTGGCGCCGTATGCCGGCTGCGCGATGGGCGAGTACTTCCGCGACAACGGCATGCACGCCGTGATCGTGTATGACGATCTGTCCAAGCAGGCCGTCGCCTACCGCCAGATGTCGCTGCTGCTGCGCCGCCCGCCGGGGCGCGAGGCCTATCCGGGCGACGTGTTCTACCTGCACTCCCGCCTGCTGGAGCGCGCCGCGAAGCTGAACGACGACAACGGCGCCGGCTCCCTGACCGCCCTGCCGGTCATCGAGACCCAGGCCGGTGACGTGTCCGCCTATATCCCGACCAACGTGATCTCGATCACCGACGGTCAGATCTTCCTGGAGACCGACCTGTTCTATAAGGGCATCCGCCCGGCCGTGAACGTCGGTCTGTCGGTGTCGCGCGTCGGCTCCGCCGCCCAGATCAAGGCGATGAAGCAGGTCGCCGGCTCGATCAAGCTGGAGCTGGCCCAGTATCGCGAGATGGCTGCCTTCGCGCAGTTCGCCTCCGACCTGGATGCCTCCACCCAGCGTCTCCTGGCCCGTGGGTCGCGTCTGACCGAGCTGCTGAAGCAGGCTCAGTTCAGCCCGATGCCGGTCGAGGAGCAGGTCGTGTCGATCTTCGCCGGCGTGAAGGGCTTCCTGGACAAGATCCAGATCTCCGAGATCGGCCGCTTCGAGCAGTCGCTCCTGTCGGAGATCAAGAGCAAGGAGCCGGGAATTCTGGAGACCATCCGCACCGAGAAGGCGCTGTCCGACGACACCTCGGCCAAGCTCTCCTCGTTCATGGAGAACTTCGCCAAGACCTTCGCGTAAGCGAGGGTCCGATCGGCCACGCGACCCAACGATAAGCGGACGGGACGATGCCCAATCTCAAGGACCTCAAAGTCCGGATCAATAGCGTCAAGTCGACGCAAAAGATCACCTCGGCGATGAAGATGGTCGCGGCGGCGAAGCTGAAGCGCGCCCAGGACGCCGCCGAGGCCGCTCGTCCCTATGCCGAGCGGATGGACCGGATGATTGCCGCGCTCGGGGACAAGGTCTCCGGCGGCGACGGCCCGAAGCTGCTGACCGGCACCGGTCGGGACGACGTTCACCTGATCGTCGTCGCCACCGCCGATCGCGGCCTCTGCGGCGGTTTCAACTCGTCGATCGTGCGCGCCGCGCGCCGCAAGATCGATGCGCTGGTGGCCCAGGGCAAGACCGTCAAGGTCATGACCGTCGGCCGCAAGGGCCGCGACCAGCTGCGCCGCATCCACGGCGACAAGATCATCTCCTCCAAGGAGAACCTTGCCCGCACCGTGGTCGGCTTCAACGTGGCCGACGAGATCGGCCGCGAGCTGATCCGGCGCTACGAGGACGGCGAGTTCGACGTGGCGACGCTGTTCTTCAACCGTTTCCAGTCGGCGATGACCCAGATCGTCACCGAACAGCAGCTCATCCCGGCGAGCCTGCCGGAGGGCGCGAAGGAAGAGAACACCGGCGAGCTGAAGGCGCTGTACGAGTTCGAGCCGGACGAGGAGTCGATCCTGGCTGCTCTCCTGCCGCGCAACGTGGCGACCCAGATCTTCGCCGGTCTGCTGGAGAATGCCGCCAGCGAGCACGGCGCGCGGATGACGGCGATGGACAACGCCACCCGCAACGCCGGCGACATGATCAACAAGCTGACGCTGACCTACAACCGGACGCGTCAGGCCTACATCACCAAAGAACTGATCGAGATCATTTCGGGCGCCGAGGCGCTCTAAGGGCCCTGAGAGCCCGCGCCCGCCGCCCAACCGAGGAGCTGAGAGCATGGCGAACAACGCAACCGGCAAAATTCAGCAGGTCATCGGCGCCGTCGTCGACGTGCAGTTCGAAGGCGACCTGCCCGCGATCCTGAACGCCCTGCACACGAAGAACGGCGATAACACGCTGGTTCTCGAGGTCGCCCAGCACCTGGGCGAGAACACCGTTCGGACCATCGCCATGGACGCGACCGAAGGTCTGGTCCGCGGCGCTCCGGTCGAGGACACCGGCGCCCCGATCACCGTGCCGGTCGGCCCGGAGACCCTGGGCCGCATCCTGAACGTCATCGGCGATCCGGTGGACGAGCGCCCGGCCGTCGAGGCCAAGATGCGCTACCCGATCCACCGTCCGGCCCCGGAATACATCGATCAGTCGACCGAGGCCGAGATCCTGGTCACGGGCATCAAGGTCATCGACCTGCTCGCCCCGTACGCCAAGGGCGGTAAGATCGGTCTGTTCGGCGGCGCCGGCGTGGGCAAGACCGTGCTCATCATGGAGCTGATCAACAACGTCGCGAAGGCGCACGGCGGTTACTCCGTGTTCGCCGGCGTCGGCGAGCGCACCCGTGAGGGTAACGACCTGTACCACGAGATGGTCGAGTCCGGCGTTATCGTCGAGGACGGCCCGGGCTCCAAGGCCGCGCTGGTCTACGGCCAGATGAACGAGCCGCCGGGCGCCCGTGCCCGTGTCGGTCTGACCGGTCTGACCCTGGCCGAGTACTTCCGCGACGAGGAAGGCCAGGACGTGCTGTTCTTCGTGGACAACATCTTCCGCTTCACCCAGGCGGGTTCCGAGGTGTCGGCGCTGCTCGGCCGTATCCCGTCCGCGGTGGGTTATCAGCCGACCCTGTCCACGGACATGGGCCAGCTGCAGGAGCGCATCACGACCACGAAGAAGGGCTCGATCACCTCGGTGCAGGCCATTTACGTGCCGGCCGACGACCTGACCGACCCGGCGCCGGCCACGTCCTTCTCGCACCTCGACGCCACGACCGTGTTGAACCGCTCGATCGCCGAGCTGGGCATCTACCCGGCCGTCGACCCGCTCGACTCCACGTCGCGCATGCTCGACCCGCGGATCATCGGCGACGACCACTACAACGTCGCCCGCCGGGTGCAGGAAGTGCTGCAGCAGTACAAGTCGCTGCAGGACATCATCGCCATTCTGGGCATGGACGAGCTTTCGGAAGAGGACAAGCTCACCGTGGCCCGGGCCCGTAAGATCCAGCGCTTCCTCAGCCAGCCGTTCCACGTGGCCGAGGTGTTCACCGGGTCGCCGGGCAAGCTGGTCAGCCTCGAAGACACCATCAAGGGCTTCAAGGCCATCGTCGACGGCGAGCATGACGATCTGCCGGAAGCGGCGTTCTACATGGTCGGCGGCATGGACGAGGCCATCGAGAAGGCCAAGAAGATGGCGGCCGAGGCGGCCTGATCACGGCCTGAGTTGGGTTAAGGCGGCCTGACGGCCGGCAACAAAGAGGGATCCCATGGCGGAGACCACGCAGTTCGAACTCGTCTCCCCGGAGCGGCTGGTTCTCAGCCGCCCCGTCGAGATGGTCGTCGTGCCGGGCACCGAGGGTTATTTCGGTGTCCTGCCGCGTCACGCGCCGATGATCTCGACCCTGGATGCGGGCGTGATCGACATCTACGAAGGCGGCTCGGTGGTCGAGCGGATCTTCGTCGCCGGCGGCTTTGCCGAGGTGACCGAGGACCGTTGCACCGTGCTGGCGGAGAACGCCGTGCCGTTCAACGAGATCGATCCGGCCAAAGTCGACAAGGAGATCGCCGATACCCGCGATATCCTGAAGGACGCGTCCGATGCCGGCGAGCGCGAGCGGCTCGAGGCGCGGGTCGAGACCCTGGAGGCCATGGCCCGGGCGAAACGCGCGGCCTGAGCGGTCTTCACAGCTTAATTCTTCGATGAAGGGTCGTCCGTTGGACGGCCCTTTGTCGTGTTGTCATACTTAACGGGTGATTCGCGGGTTCGCGCAGGTCTCGACCGGAGCAATGTCCGGCCGCGGGGACCCGCCCGGTCCCAGTGTGGGGTGGAGAACGGTCGGGCCCGATCGCGTTCCAGGCCCCGGGAGGTATGACGGTTGCGGTGGCTCGCCAGAACAGTGCTGGTCGTGCTCCTGATCCTTGCGATCGGGCTGCCCGTCGCGTGGCTGACGCGGGATAGCTGGGCGCCCGGCGCCGTCAAATGGGCGGTGAACTCCTGGGCCTCGGGCCGCGGCGCGGACGGGCCGGTGATTTCCGAGCTGGGCTTTCGCCTCGACACCCTTTCCCCGGAGCGCCTAGCCCTCTCCTCCGTCCAATTGAACGGCCCCGGTGGATTCGACGCCGACAATGTCCTGGTCAGCTACGACTGGCGGGATCTGCTGCGCGGCGACCTGCGGACGATCGCGCTGGACCGACCGCATCTCACCCTGACCCTCGAAGAGGATGGCACGGTCTCCCTCGGACCGCTGGAACCTCTGCGGGCGCTCTCCGCCGGCGGTGAGGGGGAGGGCGCGACGGCACTGCCCGTGGTCCAGTTCTCCGACGCGATCATCGATGTCCGCGGCCTTGCCGAGGGCCGACTGTCGGCCAGCGGCACCCTGGGCGAGAGCGACGGCCGCCTGGGGCTTGCGGCCGACGGTGCCGGCGCGCTGGAGGGCGCTGCCTGGCGGGCCGACGGCGCCGGCCGGTTCCAGGTCTCGATCGGCGATGATCGGACCCGCCTGAACGCCACGCTGACCGATGCCAGGGTTCGGCACGGGGACCTGTCGGCCTCGGGCCTGCGCGGCACAGCCTCGGTCGACATCGCCGCAGATGGCGCGATGGAGGCCATCGCCGATCTGCGGGCCGACAGCGCCGAGGCGTCCGGCGTCGCGGTGGCCGTGCCATCGGCGCATCTGCGGGTGGATCCGCTCGGCCTGTCCGCCGTGTTCCGCCTGGGGGACCAGGAGACGCCCGACCTGCGCCTGGCGATCTCCGCCGATCCGGTCGAGGGGGAACGGCGTCATGTGGCGGTCGATCTTGACGCGGAGCTGGCGACTGTCGACCGGCTGGCCGCCGCTGCCCTGCGCCAGGCGCCGCGCGGGGCCGAGGGCCGGCTGAGCGGTACCCTGCGCGGCGCGGTTCCGGCCGAGCTGACGGATCCCGAACAGGTCTGGGAAGGGACGGTCGCATCCGGCGGGATCGATGTGACCGCGCAGGCGCCCGACGGCGCCGCTGAGGGCCGGTTCGGCGTGGCCATCGCGGCGGGTACCCTGGCGCTCGAGACGCTGGACCGGGCCCGTTTGTCCCTGGCCGCCGGACTGGTTCCGGAGAGCCTGGTCGAGCTCCTGGGGCCGGGCGACGTGACGGCGAGCCTCGGGAGCGACGACAAGGCGTTCCGCCTGACGGTGCGCGCGCCGTTCGGCGAGCCGGAGTTGGCCCTGGGCGGCCCGATCGCCGCCGAGGTCGAGGACGGTGCGTCGGCCTCCTTCGACGGCGACGCGGGGCTCCGGCTGACCGAGGCCGGGCCGCGTCTGACGGCAGCCACCGGCTCCCTGCAGCTGGCCGATCTCGCCAGCGGCGACCTGCGGCTGCGGTCCGCCAGTCTGGTGCTCGACAGCCTCAGCGGCGACGCGACGGCGGCGACCGGGAAGGGGCTGCTGATCGCCCAGATCGACGCCGGCGATATGCGCAACATGCGGGTCTCCCTGCCGCTGCGGGTGGTGCATGACGAGAACGGCACGGCCGGCTTCCTGGACCGCCAGGGTTCGGTGACCCTGCCGCGGGTGCCCCAGGCCGGCGGCGTCGCGCTCCAGGGACCGCTCACCGTGCGGGTCCGGGCCGGCGACAGACCGGTGCTGCGCTACGGGTTCGAGGATCCGGGGGCGCTGCGTCTGGACCTGCCGCTGGTGGCGCCGGCGATGACCGCCACGGTCGAGGGCGGCATGCCGCTGCGCATCGGCCTTGGCGCCACGATCGGCATGGTGAAGGCGCGGATCATCGACGGACGCGGCGGGGCTGTCGTGCGGGTCACCACCGAGGCGATCGACGTGGCCCCGGCCGACGAGGTCGAGGACATGCCGGACGGCATCGCCCTGGCCGGCGTCGCCCTGGAGGTGCAGGCCTCGACCCATGGCGACGGGGTGCTGCTGGACCGCATCGTGGTCTCGGCCGACCGCATGACCGACCGGGCCAAGGCGGTCCGCTTCTCGCCGCTGCGGGCCGAGGGGCTCGCCACCCGCACGCCGAGCGGCGCGCTGGCCTTCACCGCGAGCTTCGGCGGGGCGAACGGCGCCTTCGTGCTGGATGCCAAGGGCGTACACGACCTCGCCAAAGGGACCGGCCGGGCCGACATCACGCTCTACCCCCTGGTCTTCGTGCCCGGCGGGCTGCAGCCGGTCGACCTGTCGCCGGCGGCCGCCGCGATCCTGCGCAACGCGTCGGGCAAGGTCTCGCTGGACGGTACGATCGAATGGCCGGGTCGCGACGTGCCGCCGAACGACCCGCTCACCCTGACGGTCGAGGATCTCGCCTTCACCGGGTCGCTCGGCACGGTCAGTGGGCTGTCCGGCGCGGTCGGCCTGTCGTCGATCGATCCGATCACCACCCTGGACGGTCAGGTGTTGAGCGCCACCGGCATCGACGTGGGCGTGCCGATCGCCGATCCGGCGGTGACCTTCCACATCGATCCCGAGCTGAACCTGGTGCTCGAGCAGGTGCGGGCGCGCTTCGCCAACGGTACGGTGCATACCGAGGACGTGACCATTCCGCTGACCTCCAGCCGGCCGGTGTCGATGGTGCTGGATGTCGACGGGGTGGACGCCGCCCGGTTGGCCGAGGTGACCGAGCTGGACGGCCTCACCGCGTCCGGCTCGCTGACCGGACGCCTACCGCTGGTCTGGGATTTCGACCAGGGCCTGTCGGTGCGCAACGCCCAGCTGTCCGCCATCAATCCCGGCGGGACCGTGCAGTACCGACCGGATTCGCCGCCAGCCGCGTTGCAGGATGCAGGAGAGGAGGTTAGCCTCCTGATGCAGGCCGTTCGCAACCTCGTGTACGAAAAGTTCGATCTCGAGGTGAACGGACGGCCCGGTGAGCCGTTTGATATCAAGCTGAGGGTGCGCGGTGCCAATCCGGATCTGTTCGACGGCTACCCCGTCGCCCTCAACGTCAATCTTACGGGCCGCCTTGATGAGATGTTCCTCAATGCAAGACGTACTCTCGGTCTCTCGGACGTCCTCCGCCGCAAGCTCGAGGCGCGCACCGGCGGTTAAGGTGCTGCTCGCCGCGACGCTGCTCGGGGGGCTTGCCGCCGCCTGCACGCCGACGGTGAAGGTCGAGCCGCCGACGGAGCCGATCACCATCAATCTGAACATCAAGATCGAGCAGGAGGTCCGGATCCGCGTGGAGAAGGACCTGGAAGACCTGTTCAAATCGGAGAGCGACCTGTTCGGGGGGAAGAAGCAATGACCGGTCTGCAGCGCATGATGAGCCGGCGGCTGGTGCTGGGCGCGCTCGTCGGGGCGTTCGTCACGGTCGCCCTGCCGCGCGTCGGCTTCGCGCTCGATCTCGCCACGGCCAAGGCCAACGGCTGGGTCGGCGAACGGCGCGACGGCTATCTGGGCGTGGTCGACGGCGCCCCGGCCGAGGCCCGGGGTCTGGTCGACGGCATCAATGCAGAGCGCCGCCAGGCCTATAACGGGGTGGCCGCCTCCAACAGCGTGCCGCTGAATCAGGTGGAGGCCCTGGCCGGTCAGAAGCTGATCGACCGGGCGGCGCCGGGCACCTACATCATGGACGCCGCAGGCCGCTGGATCCGCAAGTAGCCTCCGGCCTGAGAGCTTCCGGCCTGAGAGCTACCGGCTGGTGGCGACGGGCCTGATGGCGTCGAGCCGGCCCGGGACCGGGGCTATTCCTCTTCCTCGGCCTCGCCGGCGAGGCGTTTGTTCGCCCGCTCGACCCGCGCCTTGAGTTCGTAGTCCGGCCGGTCGTTCTCCCAGTTGTGCATCTGCTGCACCATCTTGAGCCCGGCGGTCTCGAACTTCGTGGTCTTGGTCAGGATGCTGTGCTCGGGGTCGAGCTCGCGGATCGGGATGCGCGGCGCGTAGCCGGCGATGCGGGTGATCGCCCGCTCCATCGCCCGGTCGCCGCCGATCGCCTCGCGCCCGCGATAGGCCTCGCGCCAGAGCTGGATCATGTCGGCCCACCCGTCGAGGCCGTAGCCGATGTCGCGGCGCAGGACCTCCAGACGCTCGATGGCGCCCTTGTTCTGGTCGAACATGTCGGCCAGCGATCCGAGCATGCTGTTCAGAGTGCCCAGCCGCTCGTTGATGTAGCCGATGCATTCGTCCGCCGCAGTCAGGATGAGCGCGACCTGCGGCAGCAGCTCCTCGCGGACCTGGGACTGGTACTCGTCGATCTCCTGGCGGAACTGGATCAGATCGGTGTGCTGGAGATAGAGGAAGCCGTTCTCCTTGGGCTCGCCCGGTGCGGTGACGTTGCCGAAGGGGGTCAGCATGCCGACCAGCGGGTCGAGATAGGCCTTCACGTCCTGCACGGTGGACTTGGTGCGTTCGGCGGCGAAGATCATGACCCGCTCGATCAGCAGGTCGAGGTCGATCTTCGAGCGGCCGGACTGCCCGCCCATCAGGTCCATCAGGGTCTTGGTGTTGGTGCGCATCATCAGCGGGTCGCCGCGCTCGATCCCGCATTCGCGGGTCAGTTCGGCGATGAAGGACAGCCGCACCATGGCCTTGTCCTCGTCGTCCTTGGCGACCAGCCGGCGCGCCTCCGCCACCACCTCGTCGTCGATGCCGTGATCGGCGTCGCAGCGCAGGCAGGCCTCGCGCATGCGGATCGGGTCGAGATCCCGGATGTCCTTGGTATGGGCCACGGTCTCGATGATCGCCAGATCGCGCGGATTCAGCGCACCCAACGTGCCGATCTGATCCCATGGCAGGACGATCAACTCGCCGCGCCGCGTACCCGAATAGTTGGGAATCACCGCTTCCAGCTGGCGCACAGGGCCGTGGAAATACTCGCGAACGCGGGTATGGGCGAGGTCTCGATTATGAAACGTGACGGTCGTGCCCCGACGCTCGAAAGTCTGAGGTTTGTTCTCCGCGCGCATCCCCTCTCCTCCGGCGCAGCGGCACCGGCACCTCAACTCCGTGCCGTCACGAAAGCATGAGGATCTTAAGGAAGATCTTACGCGCTCTCGAAAAATTCACAAACCATGCGTTTGGCAGCAAAAGATTTCAGCGGGTGGACGGTGCGGTCGCCTCGGCAATGACCGGTCCCAGTTCGGACATCACCGCCTCGTAGGTCGCCCGCTTGAACGGAACGATGAGATCCACCACCGTGGCGATGTCGACCCATTTCCAGTCGTCGAACTCCGGGTGCTCGGTCTGAAGGTCGATGTCGTCGGGGGTGCCGGTGAACCGGCAGGCCAGCCATTTCTGGGTCTGGCCCCGCCATTTCTCGCGGATCTTGCCCGACAGGTCGGCGGGAAACTCGTAGGCGATCCAGTCGGCGGTCTCGGCCACGAGCTCGACCGCCCGGGTGCCGATCTCCTCCTCGAGCTCGCGCAGACCGGCCTGACGCGGAGTCTCGCCCTCGTCGATCCCGCCCTGGGGCATCTGCCAGGCGTCGGCCATGCCGATGCGCTTGCCGACGAAGACCTCGCCGGCGTCGTTGAACAGGACGATGCCGACACAGGGCCGGAGGGGAAGCGCGCTTCGGTCGGTCATGGGATATCCGGTCAGCGTAAACGTTGGCGGTCGGCGATGGCGGAGACCGGCGCCAGGACGATGCCCTTGCGTTCCAGGTTGCCGGCCCAGCGCTGGATGCGGTCGATGGAGACCGGCAGGGAGCGGGCGATGCCGATGGCGACGCGCTGCTCCTGGGCGACGGATTCCAGGTCGGCCAGCGCCCGGTCGATGGCGGAGATCGACGGCGTGGCGTCCAGGAACCGGTTGTTGAAGGCGCGCGGCAGCTGGATCGAGGAGGCGAGTTCCGTGGCGATGCTGCGCGACGAGCCGCGGCTGTCGACGATCATGAGACCGCGTTCCTTCAGCCCCTCCAGGACCGGCATCATGGCGTCCTCGACGGTGGTGAACTGGGAGCCCATCCAGGTCGCCACGCCGACGAAGCCGGGGGCGCGCCCGAGTACCCATTCCAGGCGGTTCAGGTTGTCCGCCGTCGACAGGCTGGTCAGCAGGGTCGAGGGCCCCGGATCGTCGCGCGGGAAGTCGAGCGGCTCCAGCGGCAGATCCATGAAGACCTCGTGCCCGGCCGAGCGGGCGGCCTCGATCCAGGCGTCCAGGTTCTCTGCATAGGGCGAGAAGCTGAGGGTGACGGCGCCGGGCAGCAGCTGGATCGCCGCATCGGTCTCGCGCCGGTTCAGGCCGAGATTGGTGACCAGCACGGCGACCCACGGCCGGGTATCGTCGACGTTGAACGGGCGGGCATAGGTCGACCAGGGTTGCCGGCCGTCGATCGCGATGATCGGCAGACGGGCGTCGTCGCGCACCTCCATCAGCGCCGGATCGACCGGGGTCAGGGTGACCCCGTCGGCCGGCGCGGCCGAGGTGACGGCGGTCGGACCTTCCTGGGCGGCGTCCCGTTCGGAGGTGCCGTCGCCCTGCGCTTCCGCCTTGTCGGCGGGCGCCTGGCCGTCGTCTCCGCCCGAAGCCGGGCCATGCTCCGCCGCCATGGCCTTCGTCGCCGCGGCCGAGCTGTTCGGTTCCGGCTCCTCGCCCTCGTTCAGGATGCTGACGGTGAGCTGCGGGCGCTGAATCTCCCGCAGAGATTCGGTGTGCTCGGCGTTCACCATCAGCCAGCCGACCAGACCGCCGGCGCCGCCGATCACGGCGATGGCGAGCAGGGTGGTCAGGATGGCCGAGGCAACACGTTTCCAGCGCCCCGTCTTGCGAGGGGCGGGCTCGTCGTCCAGACCGCGCTCCGGGGCGTCGGGTGGCGAGGCACCCGCATCCGCCTCGTCCAGCGGATCGTCCGGATCTCCGCCCCCCCGCCGTTTCAGGAACGGCAGGGGGAGGCGGGGCAGACGGATATTCGGCTTAGGTAGCCTCAATTCACCACGCGGTTCTGGAACAGATGGAAGCCGCGCAGCAGGTCGACCGCGCGGGCGAGCTGGTAATCCTCAAGCGGATCCTCGTTCTCAGCCGAAGCGGCGTCCTCCGGAGAGGGCACATCCGCCGGGGGCTGGGCGGCCGGGGGCTGCGCCGCCGGCGCATCGCCGTCGTCCGGATTCACCAGGGCGCCGCGCAGATCGGCCTCGCGCCGACGGCGGCCTTCCTCGATCTTCTCGATCTTGGCGAGCTCGACCTTGATGTCCGGCTCGATGCCCTTGGCCTGGATCGAGCGGCCCGACGGGGTGTAGTAGCGCGCCGTGGTCAGCCGCATGGCGGCGTTGCCCTGCAGCGGCAAGATGGTCTGCACCGATCCCTTGCCGAAGGACTGGGTGCCCAGGATGATCGCCCGGCGGTGATCCTGCAGCGCGCCGGCCACGATCTCCGAGGCGGAGGCGGACCCGCCGTTGATCAGCACGACGACCGGCTTGCCGTCGGTGATGTCGCCGGCGGTGGCGTTCACCCGGCTGGCATTGGCCTCGTCCCGGCCGCGGGTCGACACGATCTCGCCGCGCTCCAGGAAGGCGTCGGTGACCGAGATCGCCTGGTCGAGCAGGCCGCCCGGATTGTTGCGCAGGTCGATGACGAAGCCGTGCAGCCGGTCGCCCAGCTCCTCCTTGATCTCGGAGACGGATTCCTGAAGGCCGACGGTGGTCTGCTCGTTGAAGGTGGTGATGCGGATGTAGCCGATGTCCTGGATCACCCGGCTGCGCACCGACTTGATGGTGATGATCGCCCGGGTGATCTCGACCTCGAACGGCTCCTCCTCGGCGCGGCGGATGGTGAGCGTGATCGGCGTGCCGACCTTGCCGCGCATCTTCTCCACCGCGTCGGACAGGGTCAGGCCGAGCACGGCCTCGCCGTCCAGATGGGTGATGTAGTCGCCCGGCTGCAGCCCGGCCTCCGAGGCCGGGGTGTCGTCGATCGGCGAGACGACCTTCACGAAGCCGTTCTCCATGGTGACCTCGATACCGAGGCCGCCGAACTCGCCCTTGGTCTGCACCCGCATGTCCTGGAAGCTCTTGGCGCTCAGGTAGCTGGAATGCGGGTCGAGGGAGGTGAGCATGCCGTTGATGGCCGCCTCGACGAGCTTCTCGTCGCTGACCT
Organism: Candidatus Endolissoclinum sp.; assembly: GCA_965228445.1. Lineage (GTDB taxonomy): Bacteria > Pseudomonadota > Alphaproteobacteria > Thalassobaculales > Thalassobaculaceae > Thalassobaculum. The sequence continues at coordinate 3,895,936 of OZ245813.1, forward strand.
CCTCCACGTACTGGGCGCGGACCTTCTCGAACACGTCGCCGAGCAGGCTGAGCTGGCGGTATGTGTCGGTCGAGTTGGTCTGGCTCTGGCCTCCGCCGGTGGCGCCGAGCAGGACGCCACCGCCGACCGCGAACGCCAGTGCGGCGGACACCGCCACGCGGCGGACCGCCCGGCGCCGTGCCTTCTCGGGGCGTCCCTTTTCGGGGCGTGCCGCTTCAGGGCGGGTCGGGGCGCCGCCGACGGCGGCGGTGTCATCAAGACGGGGTTCGTTCATCCGACTCATCCTTTGGCCTTTTCGGTAAGTCCCGCAAACCACGGTAACGGGTCGATCGGGTCACCATTATGGCGAAGTTCCAGGTACAGCTCGGGCGCGGCGGTTCCGGCCGCCGCCATCGCGCCCACCGGTTCGCCGGCGAGCACATGGCTCCCGACGCTCAAATCCACCCGCGCGAGCCCTGCCAGAAGGGTATGATATCCGTCGCCGTGTTCAATGATCAAAATCCGACCGAATCCCTCGAACGGCCCAGCATACAACACGACTCCGTCATGCGGGGCGATTACCAGCGCGCCGGGACGGGTGCGCAGCAGCAGACCCTGCCGGGTCAGATCGCCCGACTTGCCCTTGCCGAAGCGCTGAACCACCGTACCGGCGACCGGGGCGAACAGGTGGCCGCGGGCGCTGGACAGCGGCGGCCCGGGCGGCAGGGCGGCGGATTGCAGCGGTTCGACGGTGGAGCCCTCGGATGCGGCGGGCGCCGGCGGCTCGCCACCATCCACATCGGAAGCCGACGGCCGTTTCGGCCGCAGCTTCGGGGTGACCAGGGCGGCCAGCTTGCGCTGCTCCTCCGCTTCGGCGGCTTCGCGCTTCTCCAGGCTGTCGATCAGCTCGCGCAGGGACCGGGCCGACTCGCTCAGCGCCCGGATCTCGTCGGCCGAACTGCTGGCCCGGGTTCGCGTGCCGGCCAGCAGTTCGGCCTTCTCCGCCGCCAGGGCGGCGAGCTGCGCGCGCTCCGCATCGAGCTCCTGGGCGGCCAGTTCCAGCCGGTCGCGCTGTGCCCGGATATCCGCCTCCAGGGTCGCCAGACTGTCGAGGTCGCGGCGCAGCGTCCGGGCATCCCCGTTCAGCCGGGGGATCGCCGATTCCAGAAGGATGCCGGTATGCACCGTGTCGAGCGGGGCCCGGCCCACCAGCAGAAGCGTCTCCGGCGGGTGGCGGGCGAGGCGCTGCAGCGCGCCGGTGAGATGGGAGAGTTCCTGTCGCCGCTCCAGCAGCCGGGCCCGCTTGTCCTTCACCTCCTGGCGCAGGGCATCGAGGGTCTGCTCGGCGTCGAGCATGTCGGTCTCGGTCCGCTGCGCCCGGGTGGCGGCCACGGCCATGCGCTCGCGCAGCCGGTCGATCTCTCCGGCGAGAGCACCGGCCAGCCGGTCGAGCTTCGAGCCCGCCTTGCGCTCGCCCTCCAGCGCCTGCTCGATGCGGCGCAGTTCGGCGGTCGGATCCTTCGCCGATGAATCGGTCGCGGTCTGCGCCCACGCCGTCCCTCCCGCGGCCGCGGCCAGCACCGCCAGAGCGAGGAGGGAGGCGACGGGACGCACCTTGGCGATTACTCCGCCGCCTGGCGGTCGCGCACCAGCATGCAGTCGCCGGTCATCGCCGCCGGCGGCTCTATGCCCATGAGCGACAGCAGGGTGGGTGCCACGTCGGCCAGCTTGCCGGTCTTCAGGGAGGTGACGTCCGACGGCGCGCCGATCAGGGTGGTCGGGACCAGGTTGGTCGTGTGCGCGGTGTGCGGGCCGCCTGTCTCCGGGTCGAGCATGACCTCGCAATTGCCGTGATCGGCGGTCAGGAACATCACCCCGCCCGCCTTCAGCACCGCCTCGGCGACCCGGCCGACGCAGGTATCCACCGTCTCCACCGCCTTGATCGCGGCCTCCAGGCTACCGGTATGGCCGACCATGTCCGGGTTGGCGAAATTGGCGACGATCAGGTCGTAGGTGCCGCCGTCGATCGCCGCGACCAGCTTGTCGCACAGCTCCGGCGCCGACATCTCCGGCTGCAGGTCGTAGGTCTTCACCTTGGGCGAGGGGACCATGATCCGGTCCTCGCCTTCGAACACCTCCTCGCGGCCGCCGTTCAGGAAGAAGGTGACGTGCGGATACTTCTCGGTCTCGGCGATCCGGAGCTGGGTCCGGCCGGCCTTGGCGACGACCTCGCCGATCGGATCGGTCAGGTCCTCCGGCGGGAAGATGGTGACCATCTTCGGCGCCAGGGCCGAGGAATACTCGACCATGCCGCCGACGATGCACAGCTTCGGGGTGCGGGCGCGCTCGAACCCGTCGAACGCGTCATCGACGAAGGGCGCCAGGATCTCGCGCGCACGGTCGGCGCGGAAATTCGCCATGACCAGCGCGTCGCCGTCCTGCACCGTCGCACCGCCGGCGATCACGGTCGGGGTGATGAACTCGTCGGTCTCGTCGCGGGCATAGGCCGCTTCGACCGCCGCGACGGCATCGTCGGCACGCTGCTCGGCCTCGGCCAGGCACACCGCCTTCCAGGCCTGCTCCACCCGCTCCCAGCGCTTGTCGCGATCCATGGCGAAGAACCGGCCGCTGACCGAGGCGATGGTCGCCGCGCCGTCGAGATCCTCGATGAAGGCGCGGAGCTGGTCGGCGGCACTCTTCGGCGCGCAGTCGCGGCCGTCGGTGAAGACATGGACCACGACCTTGGCGCCGCCGGCGGCCAGCACCTTGGCCAGGGCGGCGACATGGCGCTGGTGGCTGTGCACGCCGCCGGTGGAGACCAGGCCCATCAGGTGGCAGGTTCCGCCGGATTTCTTGAGGGCGTCCAGCACCTGGGCGACGGCCGGCTGCTTGGCGAGACTGCCGTCGGCGATGGCGGCGTTGATCTTCGGCAGGTCCTGCATGACCACCCGGCCGGCGCCGAGATTCATGTGCCCGACCTCGGAATTGCCCATCTGGCCGTCCGGCAGGCCGACGAATTCGCCCGACGCGTTCATCAGTCCGCCCGGCCAGCGGGCGGCGAGCGCGTCCACGTTCGGCGTGTTCGCCAGGGCGACGGCGTTGTCGTTGCTGTCGGTGCGGTGACCCCAGCCGTCCATGATGCACAGGACGACCGGGCGGGGGGCATTGGATGTCTTGCTCATGGGACGGTTATATATCCTTCCCGGGGGCAAGGTCACGGGCCGCGCGGGGCCGCGTGCGTCTCTTTTTAGGGGCTATACGAAGGCGGCGGCCACCGACGCCACCAGCAGCACGGCGAAGACGATGTTCACCGCCCGGCCGAGCACCGGATGCCCGAGCCAGCGCGAGAACAGCGAGCCGAAGGCCAGCCAGGTCACGTTCACCAGCACGATCACCGGCGACAGGGCGGCGATCTTGACCGCGGCGTCGAGCATCGGGTCGCCGGGCATCACCGGGTGGGTCGAGTAGACCGCGCCGATGGCGGCGAAGGCCTTGGGATTGGCCACGGCCAGCAGGTAGCCGCCGACCAGGCCGGCCGGTCTTGCGCCTGGATCCCGGTTCAGCCCGCCGACCGGGGCGGTGGCGATCTTCCAGGCGAGATAGAGGATGTAGGCGGCGGCCAGGGCGGTGACGACGGGCACGGCGCCCGGCACGACGAGGATCAGCCCGGAAATGCCGGTGGCGATCAGCAGCAGGACGGTCGTGGTGCCGAGGCAGATGCCGGCGACATAGGGCAGGCCCGCCCGCATGCCGAAGGCGGTGCCCATGGCGGCGGAACTGAGCGTGGCGGGCCCGGGGCTGCCCATCAGCGGCAGCGCGGCGAGCCAGAGCGGAAGCAGGGCGTCGATCATGTCGCGAGTTTCGCGCAGCCGCGGGAGAGGGTCTTGGACGTTTGTGCGCCCTTCCACCTTATTCCGTCATCCCGGGAGACCCCGGGCCTGACCCGGGGGCTGCCCGGGACCCTGCTCCTGGCGCCGATTCTAGGTCCCGGCCTCGCCCCGGGTCGGGCCCGGGGACGATCCGGGACGACGGGGAAGGAGGAAGATCTTCCTCTGACCTCACCCTGAGCAGCCCCACAGGGGCGTGTCGAAGGACGCGGCCCGCTGCGGTAGGCCCTTCGACACACCCCGGCCTTCAGCTGGGGCTGCTCAGGGTGAGGTCGGGGACTAGGTTCAGGCCCTATGATACGGGTGCCCGGCCAGGATGCGCTCGGCGCGGTAGATCTGCTCGAACAGCATCACCCGGGCGAGCATGTGCGGCCAGGTCTGGGGGCCGAAGGCGAGGGTGAGGTCGGCGCGGTCGCGCAGGCTCGGGTCGAGCCCGTCCGCCCCGCCGATCACGAAACAGATCTCGCCGCGGCCCTGGTCGCGCCAGTTGCCGATCCGGGTCGCCAGGGCTTCGCTGGAGAGGCCCCTGCCGCGTTCGTCCATCGCGACCAGAACCGCGCCGTCGGGAATACGGGCGGCGATCAGGGCGGCTTCCTCGGCCTTGAGGGCGTCCCCCTCAAGGCGCTTCTTGGCTTCGACCTCGTGGACCGCGAGCGTCCAGGGCAGGCGGTCGCCGTAGTCCCGGCATAATGCCTCCATGGGGCCGCGCTTCATGCGGCCCACCGCCACGATCGTGATCTTCACGCTGCCTCCTGTCCGGTCTCCGGTCCTGACGTCCCGGAGGTCCGGCAATCACTCAGGCATGCGCGAAGGTCGGCTCGGCGCCCATATCGGCTCCGGCCTCGCCGCCGATGCGGACGGTGCGGCTCGGAGGCGGAGTGGCGCCCCACATCTTCTCCAGCCCGTAGAACTCACGGACCTCGGGGCGGAACAGGTGGACGATGATGTCGCCCGCGTCGATCAGCACCCAGTCGCCGCGGGACTGTCCTTCCACGGTGACGCCGTCGACGCCCTGATCCTTGAGTTTTCTGCAGATGTGGTCGGCCATGGCCGAGACCTGCCGCGATGAGCGGCCCGTGGCGATGATCATGTAATCGCCAATGGCGGACTTTCCGGCCAGATCGATGGCCACAATGTCCTCGGCCTTGTCGTCGTCCAGTGAGGTCATCACCAGCTTCTTCAGGCCGTCCCCCGTATCGGGAGCGAATGTGTCGAGTATGGGTCGCACTCCTTTCGTGAGCGATAGCGGGTCCCGGCGTGCCCCGGGGCCCATGGTTGCCTTGGTAGTTCCGATTGTCGGACTGGTCCGTTCCTAGCCGGTCCCCCCACCCTTGCGCAGCGCCCGTATCCGGGTCGCCGACGCGGCATGGTGACGGGTGTGCAGGAACACCCAGGCCGGAGGCCGCCGCCCCGCCAGGCTTCGGGAGTCCCTTTCGGGCACCCTGGCCCTTGCGAAACGTTTGGCGGCTCGGCTCGCCAAAGCCCTTAAAGAATAGGTAGGCCGGTCGAAAACCGCAACGGCGGCCGTGTGACAGATCAGCAGCCACCGCTCCCAGCGGTGGAAGCTGGCCAGATTGTCGGCCCCCATGATCCACACGAAGGACATGTAGGGGCAGCGGCGGCGCAGGGCGACCAGCGTGTCGGCGGTGTAGTGGGTGCCGAGATGCAGCTCGATGTCCTTGACCCTGATGCGAGGGTGCCGGGCCACCGCCTTGGCCGAGGCCAGACGCTCGGCGAAGGGCGCCATGTCGTCGCGCGGCTTCAGCGGATTCTGCGGGCTGACCAGCCACCACACCTCGTCCAGGCCGAGCCGCTTGATCGCCGTCTCGGCCACGTGCCGGTGGCCGTCATGGGCCGGATTGAAGGAGCCGCCCATCAGCCCGACCTTGAGCCGCCGCCGGTCGGCCCCGGCGCGCGGCAGGGCGGGAGCCTCGCTCGCCGGCATGCGCAGGGCATGGGGACGCACCCGGGCGAACAGCGCGGTCCCGGCATCCGCGGGCAGGCCGTCCCTGTGCGGGCCGCGAATCGGGGTGAAGAGCGTCATGGCCGGTTAAATGTCAGCGCCGAGGATTCATGGCCGGGTCTGGCCGGTCCCGCGCACCAGATACTTGAAGCTGGTCAGCTGCTCCGCCCCCACAGGCCCGCGGGCGTGCATCCGGCCGGTGGAGATGCCGATCTCCGCGCCGAAGCCGAACTCGCCGCCGTCGGCGAACTGGGTGGAGGCGTTGTGCAGCACGATGGCGCTGTCGACCTCGGCCAGGAACTTCTCCGCCGCGGCGTCGTCCTCGGTGACGATGCTGTCGGTGTGGTGCGAACCATGGCGGTTGATGTGGTCGATGGCGCCGTCGACCCCGTCGACCACGGCGACCGAAAGGATGGCGTCGAGATATTCGGTGTCCCAGTCGGCGTCGCTGGCGGGCTCCATGCCGCCGACGATCGCCCGCGCCGCCGCGTCGCCGCGCAGGGTGCACCCGGCCGCCCGCAGGGCTTCGGCCACCGACGGAAGCAGGCCGGAAGCGACCCTGCGGTCGACCAGCAGGGTCTCCGCCGCGCCGCAGACCGAGGTGCGCCGCATCTTGGCGTTCACCGCGATGGCGACCGCCTTGTCCGGGTCGGCGCCGGCATCGAGATAGACGTGGCAGAGCCCGTCCAGATGGGCGAAGACCGGGACCCGGCTCTCGTTCTGCACCCGTTCGATCAGCGAGCGTCCGCCGCGCGGCACGATCACGTCGACATATTGCGGCATGGTCAGCAGCTTGCCGACGGCGGCCCGGTCGGTGGTCGGCACCGACTGGATCGCGTCCACGGGCAGGCCGGCCTGGCGCAGGCCCTGATGCATCGCGGCGACGATGGCGGTGGAGGAGTGGTAGCTCTCCGAGCCGCCGCGCAGGATCGCGGCATTGCCCGCCTTCAGGCAGAGACTGCCGGCATCGGCGGTCACGTTGGGACGGGACTCGTAGATGATGCCGATCACGCCCAGGGGCACGCGGCGGCGCTCGAACCGCAGGCCGTTGGGCCGTTCCCATTCGGCCATGGTGGCGCCGACCGGATCGGGCAGCCCGGCGACCACCTCCAGCCCGGCAGCGATGCCTTCCACCCGCCCCGCATCCAGCAGCAGCCGGTCGACCATGCTGTCGCGCAGGCCCTTCTCGCGGGCGGCGGCGATGTCCCTGGCATTGGCGGCAAGGATGGCCGGCGTCTCGGCGCGCAGGGCGGCGGCGGCGGCCAGCAGGGCTGCGTTCTTCTGCTCGGCGGAGGCCTGGGCCAGCACCGCGGCGGCGGCACGGGCACGGCGGCCGATCTCCAGCATCATGGCGTCGATGTCGGCATCCGGCGCCGATGCACGGTCGAGACCGGGCTTCTCGTCGACAAGGCTCATCGCGTCGCATCCTCCTCGGCGGCACGGCCGTCGGCCAGCACCAGATCGTCTCTGTGAACGATTTCGTCGCGGCCACGGTAGCCGAGGGCCGTCTCGATTTCACGGGATTTGAGCCCGGCGATCTGCCGCGCGTCGTCGGAGGCATAGGCCACCAGACCGCGGCCGCGGATCACCCGGTCGGGCCCGTGCAGGGTGACCAGGTCGCCGCGCTCGAACGTTCCGACCACCTCGGTCACCCCGGCGGGAAGCAGGCTCTTGCCGGCGTTCAGCGCCCGCAGCGCGCCGGCATCGACGATCAGCTGGCCGCGCGGGGCGAGGGAACTGGCGATCCAGCGCTTGCGGGCGGTGAGCGGCGAGGCGCCGGCATGGAACCAGGTGCAGCGGCCGCCGCTGTCGATGCGGCGGATCGGGTGGGTCTCGCGGCCGTTGGCGATCACCATCCGGCAGCCGGCGGCCCCGGCGATCTTCGCGGCGGCGAGCTTGGTCACCATGCCGCCCGAGGCATAGCCGCTGCCGGCCGCCCCGGCCATCGCCTCGATCTCCGAGGTCACGCCCTCCACGTCGGCGATATGCCGGGCTTCGGGGTCGCGGCGCGGGTCGGCGGTGTAGAGCCCGTCGATGTCGGACAGCAGGATGAGGGTGTCGGCGCTGGCCATCTGCGCGACGCGGGCGCCGAGCCGGTCGTTGTCGCCGAACCGGATCTCCGCCGTCGCGACGGTGTCGTTCTCGTTGATCACCGGCACCGCACCCAGGGCCAGCAGGGTGTTGATGGTGGCCCGCGCGTTCAGGTGCCGGCGGCGCTGTTCGGTGTCGTCGGGCGACAGCAGGATCTGGGCCACGGTCAGGTGGTGGCGGGCCAGGGCTTCCTGATAGGCGTGGGCCAGCAGGATCTGGCCGGTGGCGGCGGCGGCCTGCTTCTCCTCCAGCTTCGGGCGGACCTGGTCGATGCCCAGGTGCCGGCGGCCGAGCGCGATGGCGCCGGACGAGACCACCAGCACCTCCACCCCGGCGCGGCGCAGGTCGGCGATGTCGTCGGCCAGGGCGTCGAGCCAGGTCCGGCGGACGGAACCGGTCTCCTCGTCGACCAGCAGGGCCGAGCCGATCTTGATCACCAGCCGGCGGGATTCGTCGATCCGGTGGCCGGAGGCGGCGCCGGGCGCGTCGGCGGTGGCGCTGTCGGCGGTGGCGCTCAGGGGACCCACACCGGGTCTCCTTCCTCGCGCTCGGCGTCCTCCTCCTCGGCCTGGCGGTCGTCGCGGTCGGCGTGGATGTGGTCCATCAGCCGGCCGAGCGCCTGGCGCACGCCCTGGCCGGAGGCGCTGGACAGGGCCATGGGCCGCTGGCCGGTCTCCTCCTCGAACAGATCCTGCAGCGCCTCGACGTCCTCCTCGGTGAGGGCGTCGGTCTTGCTCAGGGCCAGGACCTCGGGCTTGGTCTCCAGCTCGCCGCCATAGGCCGCCAACTCCTCGCGCACGGTCTCCCAGGCCGCCATCGGATCCTCGCCGGTGGCGTCGACCAGATGGAGCAGGGCGCCGCAGCGCTCGATATGGCCGAGGAACCGGTCGCCGAGACCGGCACCCTCATGGGCGCCTTCGATCAGGCCGGGAATGTCGGCCAGCACGAATTCCTCGTCGCCGATGCTGACCACGCCCAGGCCCGGATGCAGCGTCGTGAAGGGATAGTCGGCGACCTTCGGCTTGGCGGCGGTGACGGCCGACAGGAAGGTGGACTTGCCAGCGTTGGGCAGGCCGACCAGCCCGGCATCGGCGATCAGCTTGAGCCGCAGCCAGATCCACATCTCCTGGCCCGGCCAGCCGGGGGTGGTCTTGCGCGGCGCCCGGTTGGTGGAGGACTTGAAGCGGGCGTTGCCGAAGCCGCCGTCGCCGCCGGTCGCCAGCTTCACCTGCTGGCCGACCTCGGTCATGTCGGCGAGCAGGGTCTCGTAGTCCTCGTCCCAGACCTGGGTGCCGAGCGGCACGCGCAGGACGATATCCTTGCCGGACGCGCCGGTCATGTCCCGTCCCATGCCGGGACGGCCGTTCTCGGCCTTGAAATGCTGCTGGTAGCGAAAATCGATAAGGGTGTTCAGCGCCGCCACGCACTCGACGATCACGTCGCCGCCGCGCCCGCCATCGCCGCCGTTCGGCCCGCCGAACTCGATGAAGGCCTCGCGGCGGAAGCTGAGACAGCCGTTGCCGCCGTTCCCGCTGCGGATGAAGACCTTGGCCTGATCGAGGAACTTCACGTCACGTCCTCCGCGATCCCCCGCGGAGCAGACATCCTGCGCGCGGGTACGAAAAAAGGGAACGGCGAACCGTTCCCTTCGTTGCCGCTCCCGGTTGTCGGGGCGGCTTTACTCGGCCGGCGCCTCGGCGGCAGCGACACCGATATAGGTGCGGCCGCGGGTGTGGCGGAACTCGACCTTGCCCTCGACCTTGGCGAAGATCGTGTGATCCTTGCCCATGCCGACATTGTCGCCCGGGTGGAACTTGGTGCCGCGCTGGCGGACCAGGATGTTGCCCGGAATGACGGACTCGCCGCCGAACTTCTTCACGCCCAGGCGGCGACCCTCTGAGTCGCGGCCGTTACGGGAGCTACCACCTGCCTTTTTATGGGCCATAGGTCTGGTCTCCTCTCGCTCGGTTAGGCGCCGGCACTGATGCCGGTCACGCGCAGAACGGTGAGGTCCTGGCGATGACCGCGCGTGCGGCGATGGTTCTTGCGGCGCTTCTTCTTGAAGATCGTGATCTTCGGACCCTTACGCTGGTCCAGCACCTCGAAGGCAACGGAAGCACCGGCCACCAGGGGGGCGCCGACGGTCAGATTGGCGTCGTCGCCGACCATCAGAACCTGGTCGATCTCGACCGTGGCACCCGCCTCGGCGTCGAGCTTTTCGACCTTGATCACGTCCCCGGAGGCGACCTTGTACTGCTTGCCGCCGGTTTTAACGACTGCGAACATCGGCTCGATCCTGGCAAAACTAGTGGGCGCGCCGCCTACCGGCACGCAACGGAGCGCGCACTATACGTATGGCGCTTTGCGTGTCAACACGAAGTGACGATGAATCATCGGATGTACCCGCAGAGGTGCCCGGGCCCGGACCGGATGCGCCGTTTCCGGCCGAGCCGCACGGTCGCCGAGACGGCCCCTGAGGCCCGAGGAAGTCTATGCGGAGCGGATTAGATGCGAAAGCCCGCATCGCGTGCTTGCATCGCCGGGCGGCTTTGACTAGGTTCCCGGCCTGCTCCTGAACGAGCCTTATGGAGAGGTGCCGGAGTGGTTGAACGGGACGGTCTCGAAAACCGTTGTGGGTGTAAGCTCACCGAGGGTTCGAATCCCTCTCTCTCCGCCAATTCCCGCCGCGTCCGAGCAACGGCCTGATCAGGCGGCTTCCTCCCCCAAAGTCCCCGCCACGAATTCCCCGAACGCCCGCACCACCGGTGCCGGTCGGCTGGACGCGTAGGCGATCGACAGGCCGATCTCCGGCAGCGGCGGCAGGCCTGTCTCCACCACATACAGATCCGACGGCACCGCCGAGCGGGTCACCACGCTGATCGCCAGGCCGGAGCGGGCGATGGCGAGCAGGCCGGCGAAGCCGTCGCTGGCATGGGTGACGCGGTAGGGCCGCCCGGCCTCCTCCAGCGCGCCCTTCGCCGTCCTGTGGTCCAGGGTTTCCGGGCTGGACAGGGCGAGCGGCAGGAACGGGGCGGTCAGCAGGTCCGGCTCCGGCACGTTGGCGATCCACACGAAGGACTCCCGGCGGAAGATCTCCTCCGCCGGGGCCGATCCCGGACCCGAGGCGGGCACCGACACGATGGCGAGATCGATGTGGCGGCGCTGCAGCAGCGGCCGCAGGGCCACCGTCGGCGCGCAGACGATCTCCACCTCCACTTCCGGGTTTTCGCGGCCGTAGCGGCGCAGCAGGTCGGGGAAGAAGGCGGTCAGGTAGTCCTCGGGACAGCCGAAGGCGATGGCGCCCTGCAGGCCCTGGGCGCGAATGGACGCCAGGGTCTCGTCATGGGCCGACAGGATCCGCTCGGCGCCGACCATCAGCCGCTCGCCCGCCACCGTCAGGGTGACGCCGGAGCCGGTGCGGTGGAACAGCCGCTCGCCGGTGACCTCCTCCAGCCGCTTCATCTGCAGGCTGACCGCCGACTGGGTGCGGCCCACGCGGTCGGCCGCCGCCCTGAACGAGCCCGCCCGGGCGACGGCGACGAAGCTGCGCAGCAGCAGGATGTCCAGGGTGGCCATGGGTATGAGGATTTCTTAAGTCCGACATTGACACTATGAAATTTTCTAACGCATCCGGTGTCGGCAGTCTCGTGCCATGTGGAACGGCCCCCGATACGGAGCGCACCGATGAACCAGCACAGCGGCACGACGACCCAGGACGGCTTCTGGGCGGATGTGGAGGCCCATGTCATGCGCTACGGCCCGGCCTTCGAGCGGCGGGTGATCGATCGCGCGGAGGGCAGCTTCGTCATCGACGAGGACGGCGCGCGCATTCTCGACTTCACCTCGGGCCAGATGAGTTCGGTGCTCGGCCATTCCCATCCGGATATCGTGCGCACCCTGCGCGACCAGGCCGGCCGGCTCGATCACCTGTTCAGCGGCATGCTGTCCCGTCCGGTGGTCGATCTCTGCACCCGGCTGGGCAGTCTCGTTCCGGGGCTGGAGAAGGCGATGCTGCTGTCGACCGGCGGCGAGTCGAACGAGGCGGCGATCCGCCTGGCGAAATGCGTCACCGGCCGCCACGAGATCGTCGCCTTCACCAAGAGCTGGCACGGCATGACCGGCGCCGCGGCGGGCGCGACCTACAGTTCGGCGCGCAAGGGCTACGGTCCGGCGGGCGTCGGCAACTTCGCCATCCCCGCCCCGCACGCCTATCGGCCGCGGTTCGCCCATGCCGACGGCAGCCTCGACTGGCAGACCGAGCTGGATGACGCCTTCGCCCAGGTCGACGCCCAGTCCACCGGCAGCCTGGCGGCCTTCATCGCCGAACCGATCCTGTCCTCCGGCGGCGTCATCGAGCTGCCCGAGGGCTATCTCGCCGCGCTGAAGCGCAAATGCGAGGAGCGCGGGATGCTGCTGATCCTCGACGAGGCGCAGACCGGCGTCGGGCGCACCGGCCACATGTTCGCCTTCCAGCGCGACGGTGTCGTGCCGGACATCCTGACCCTGTCTAAGACCCTGGGCGCCGGCCTGCCGCTGGCGGCGGTGCTGACCAGCCGGGCGATCGAGGAGGCGGCGTATGACAAGGGTTTCGTCTTCCTGACCACCCATGTCTCCGATCCACTGCCGGCCGCGGTCGGCCTGACGGTGCTCGACGTCATCGAGCGCGATGGGCTGATCGGGCGCGCGGCGGAGGCCGGTGCGCGGCTCCGCGACGGGCTGGAGGCGCTGAAGCAGCGCTTCGACTGCGTCGGAGACGTCCGGGGGCGCGGCCTGCTGCTGGGCCTGGAGATCGTGACCGATCGGGCCAGCAAGACCCCTGACCTGGCCCGCGGCGACCGGATTGCCGCCGAGGCGATGGCGCGCGGGCTGAGCATGAACATCGTCAAGATCCCGGCGATGGGCGCGGTGTTCCGCATCGCCCCGCCGCTGACCGCGAGCGACGCGGAGATCGACCAGGGCCTCAGCCTCATGGCCGACGCGATCGCCGCGGCCGGGTAGCTGCGCCGGGCCGTAAACAGCCACATACCCCGACACGGGGACGGACCGACCCGCAGTTTCACTGACGCCTGCGGGAACCGTTCAATTCGGCCGCACGTTCCTCCGGCACTGAGATCGTGTCGGAAGGACAGTCCCATGCATGGAATCATCTATCTCGTCGGCCTCGTCGTGATCGTTCTCGCGATCCTGTCGCTGCTCGGTATCGGCTGACGTTTCACCCCGGCCTGGGCTCCGGGTGAGGCGACAGCGCCGCCGCCCGGCGGGCCGTTACATGGAGAAGGTGATGGCAGAATTTACGGGTGCCGCGGAACCGGCGGCGGTCGTGCGTACGGAGAGGGGATCGGCCGCCGGTCATGTCGACTGGCCGGCGATCTTCGTCGGGGCGCTGCTGGCGACGGCGGTGTCCTTCGTCCTGAACACTTTCGGAGCCGCGATCGGGCTCTCGGTGGTCTCGCCGTTCGGCGGCGAGGGGGTCGGCGGGACGACCCTGCTGATCGCCGTGGCGCTCTGGACGATCTGGGTGCTGGTCTCCAGCCATATGGCCGGCGCCTATGTGACCGGCCGGATGCGGCGCCGCCTGTTCGACGCCACGGAGCATGAGTCCGATGTGCGCGACGGCGTGCACGGCCTCGCCGTCTGGGCGCTCGGCGTCCTGTTCGGCGCCTTCCTGGTGGCGGCGACGGTGGACACCGCGGCGCGGACCGGCGCCCAGGTGGCGTCCGCGGCCGGCGGTGCGGTGGAAGAGATCGCCGGCTCCGGCTACGAGTACGAGCTCAACCAGCTTCTGCGCCCGGCCGAGCCCGGCGGCATGGCGTCCCAGCCCGAAAGCCGTGCGGCGATCGTCGCCGACCTGCTGCCGATCATCGAGCGCTCGGTCGAGCGCGGCGAGATCTCCCAGCCGGACCGCGCCTATCTGGCGGGTACCGTGGCGGCCGAGACCAGTCTCAGCGAGCAGGAGGCCACCCTGCGGGTGAACCAGATCGCCGCGACGGTGCAGGCCTCGGTGGAGGAGGCGCAGCAGGCGGCCGAGACCGCCCGGATCGCCACCGTGCTGAGCGCCTTCGTCCTCGCCGCCGCCCTGCTGATCGCAGCCGCGGGCTCGTGGTGGGCCGCCGGCGTCGGCGGTGCACATCGCGACGAGGAGACCGTGATCCGCTGGTTCTCCCACCCGCGCCGCTAACCTCTCTGCCGCCTCGGAGGATACATCATGCCCTACCTGATCCTGTGGCTGCTCGGCATGCCGCTCTCGGTGGTCATCCTGCTGGCCCTGGTGCTGTAGCCGTCTGACGCCGACCCAAGACGATGGCAGCCTCCGTCGCCGGGGGCTGCCGTCGTGTTTCCGCTCCGACGTCTCTCGTGGCTTCGGCCGGGCGAACGGGCCGCAACCGGCCTGCTCACGATCAATTTTCCTTGATGCCACGCTGGTTTGCGGGGACAAACCTCTTGGCGGGCGGTCCGACGGGTCGGGCCGGTCCGGGGGAGGCGGCGCCGCCGGTGACGTCGTTACGACGGTGACATCGGTCCAGGGGGCCGCGCAGCGCAACTGACACGATTGGCGTCGGCTGACAGATGAGCGTCGCACCTCTATCGATGCTCGATTTCGAGCATGTGGGCGACGAGCGCCTCCGCCGGATGGTGGATTACTGGCTCTCGGCGCGCGACGGCGGGCCGCTGCCGACGGTCGAGACCATCGACCCGATCAAGTTCCATTTCGTGCTGTCCAACGTCTGGCTCTGCGACGTGATCGACGCGGATCCGCGCGGCCGGTGGCGCTACCGGATCGTCGGCGACGAGGTCCGCCGCGCCTATGCGCGCCACATCGTCGGCGAAACGGTGGAGAGCGTCACCGATCCGACCGCGCTGCAGCGGGTGATCCGGTACTTCTCGATTGCCACCGACTGGCCGGCGGTCGTGCATGTCGGGGGGCGGCTCTATGCCGAAGCGGAACACCCGGCCCGGGGTGAGCGCATCATCCTGCCGTTCTTCGATCCCGAGAAGGGCCGGGTCGGCCAGCTGCTGGGCGCGACCTTCCATTCCTGGCTCGAACGCGGCTTTCCTACGGGCAGCGTGCCGGCAACCCAGACCCGGACCTACACGCCGGCCGACGGGTCGGCGCCGACCGTGGAGGTGCTGGAGGCCTGACCCGGCCGGAGCACAAGCCGGACCGCGCTTGCCACGCCGTCCTCCCGGCGCAGCGCCTCGGCAAGGTGTGCCGCGTTCTCCCGCAGGGTCCGGTCCGAGGTTGCGGCCGCGATCGCCCCGGCCAGCCGGTCGACGGTCAGGCGGCGTCGCGGAACCGGGGCGGCGCCGACGCCCAGCCTGACGCTCAGCCGGGCCCAGCCGGGCTGGTCGCCGAAGAACGGGCAGATCGCGCAGGGCACTCCGGCATGGAAGCCCTCCGCCGTCGTCCCCGCGCCGCCGTGATGGACCACGGCCGCCATCCGGGGGAAGAGCCAGCCATAGGGGGTCGGGTCGATGGCCAGGATGTCGTCGCCCGCGCCGACCTCAAGGTCGGCCCAGCCCTTGGCCACCACGCCGCGCCGTCCGGCCGCGCGCAGGGCCGCGGTGACCAGGGCGCCGAGTTCGCGGCCCTCCAGGCTCGTCATGCTGCCGAAGCCGATGAAGACCGGGGGCGGGCCGTCCTCGAGAAAGGCGGCGAGCTCCGCCGGCGGGGCGTAATCCGGGACCGGCGGCAGACGCCAGTAGCCGGTCACCTGGGCCTGGGCCGGCCAGTCCGGCGGCGGTGGCAGGACCGCCCGGCCATAGGCGTGCAGGACGGGGATCCTGCCGGCGTCGGGCGGAAACAGCACGTCGTCACCGGAGCGGACCGGCGGCAGGTCGAGGTGGTCGCGGCGGAACCGGTTGATGGTCTGGCGGAACAGTCCGATCGAGCGGCGCACGAGCGCATAGGTCAGACGGTTGTAGCCGGGGATCGGAAGCTCCGGGAAGCCCATGGCCGGGAAGGCATCGGTGGCCGCGTACATCGGCTGCAGGGCGCCCAGATAGGCCGGTATCCCGAGTTTCTCGGCCACGTGCGGAGCGGCGAAGAGCTTGGGGTGGAACACGATGGCGGTCGGGGCGACCGCCTGCGCCGCCGCCCAGGTCTGGCGCATCAGCGTCTCGTTGAGCGGCCGGGCCCGGCGCGACAACCGGATGCCGGCGCCGACCCGGCGCATCCAGCCCGCTCCACCCTCCAGCATCGCCCGGCCGTCGGGGGACTCGATCAGCGCCAGGGAGGCATCCGACAGTCCGAAGAACGCCACGCCGTGAGCCTCGACGAAGCCGCGAAACCGCTCCGACGTCGCCAGCAGCACCTCCGCCCCGGCCGCCTGCAGGCCCATGGCCAGGGCCAGGTACGGCTCCACATCGCCGTGCGAGCCGTAGGTGCACAGCAGAACTCTCTGGGTCGACACGCGGCATCTCCTGTTGCGGCGGGGCGGTCCCTGGGCGTGTCGGCATTCGCGCTCGGTCTGGAAATTTGCTAAACTGAGCACTTGCGGCTAGAACCCGCGCCAATTCCATCACACGAGGCTTGTGCCGTGAACGCCTTTGACCCGCCTGCGCGGCCCCGCCAGGGCGCGCGGGAGATCTTCAAGTACAAGAAGTACTGGGCCCACCGGTTCGGCGTGGCGCCCTTTCTGCCCATGAGCCGGGCGGAGATGGACCTGCTCGGCTGGGACAGCTGCGACGTGATCCTGGTCACCGGCGACGCCTATGTCGACCATCCGAGCTTCGGCATGTCGGTGATCGGCCGCACCCTGGAGGCGCACGGCTTCCGCGTCGGCATCATCGCCCAGCCGGACTGGACCAGTGCCGAGGCGTTCAAGGAACTCGGCCGGCCGAACCTCTATTTCGGGGTGACGGCGGGCAACATGGACAGCCTCGTCAACAACTACACCGCCGACAAGCGGATCCGCACCGACGACAACTACACGCCGGACGCGGCACCCGGAAAGCGGCCGGACCGTGCGGTGCTGGTCTACTCCCAGCGCTGCCGCGAGGCCTTTCCCGACGCGCCGATCGTGCTCGGCGGCATCGAGGCGTCGCTGCGCCGGATCGCCCATTTCGACCATTGGAGCGAGAAGGTCCGCCGCTCGGTCCTGATCGACAGCAAGGCCGACGTCCTGCTCTACGGCAACGCCGAGCGGGCGATCATCGACGTCACCCACCGCATCGCCCGGGGCGACAACCCGCGCGACCTGTTCGACATCCGCGGACTGGCGTTGGTCCGAAACGCCGCGGCTCCGGACTATCGCGAGATCGACATGACCTCGATCGACGACGCGCCGGAACGCCCGGCCCGCGGCGACGAGGAGCAGGTGATCCGCCTGCCGTCCTACGAGACCGTGCGCGACGACAAGGAGGTCTACGCCCAGGCCTCGCGCATCCTGCATCTGGAGAGCAATCCGGGGAATGCGCGCCCGCTGGTGCAGCGCCACGGCGACCGCGACGTCTGGGTGACGCCGCCGCCGATCCCGCTGACCACCAAGGAGATGGACTGGGTCTTCGACCATCCCTACGCCCGGGCGCCGCACCCGTTCTACGGCGATGCGCGCATCCCGGCCTGGGAGATGATCCGCTTCTCGGTGAACATCATGCGCGGCTGCTTCGGCGGCTGCACCTTCTGCTCGATCACCGAGCACGAGGGTCGGATCATCCAGTCGCGCAGCCAGGAGTCGATCGTCCGCGAGATCGAGGACATGCGCGACAAGGTGCCGGGCTTCACCGGCCAGGTCTCCGACCTCGGCGGGCCGACCGCGAACATGTACCGCATGGCCTGCAAGGATCCGGAGATCGAGAAGTCCTGCCGCCGGCTGTCCTGCGTCTATCCGACGATCTGCAAGAACCTGAACACCGACCACAAGCCGCTGATCGACCTGTACCGCGCGGCGCGCGGCACCGACGGAGTGAAGAAGGTCTCGATCAGCTCCGGCCTGCGCTACGACCTGGCGGTGGAGAGCCCGGAATATGTCGAGGAGCTGGTCACCCATCATGTGGGCGGCTACCTGAAGATCGCGCCGGAGCATACCGAGGACGGCCCGCTCACCAAGATGATGAAGCCGGGCATCGGCTCCTATGACCGGTTCAAGGAGATGTTCGACGCGGCGGCGGCCAAGGCGGGCAAGAAGTACTTCCTCATTCCGTACTTCATCGCCGCCCATCCCGGCTGCACCGACGAGGACATGATGAACCTCGCCCTGTGGCTGAAGAAGAACGGCTACCGCGCGGATCAGGTCCAGACCTTCACGCCGACGCCCATGGCGATGGCGACGGCCATGTACTACTCGGGCCGCAACCCGCTGAAGCCGGTGCGCCGTACCGGGACCGACCGGGTGGAGACGGCCAAGGGCCTGCGCCAGCGCCGACTGCACAAGGCGTTCCTGCGCTACCACGACGCCGAGAACTGGCCGCTGCTGCGCGAGGCGCTGACGGCGATGGGCCGCGAGGATCTGATCGGCAACGGCAAGCACCACCTGGTTCCGCGCTGGCAGCCCGCCGGCACCGGCAGGGCGGGCGGCGAGGGCCGTCGGCGCGCCGGGGGCAAGGGCGCTGCCGCCAAGGGAGCGCCTGCCGGCTGGAAGATGCCGCATCGCCCGGCCCAGATGGACCGGGAGGCCGGCGGAAAGCCGGGCGGGCGTCCGAGCGGCAGGCGGAAGCCGAACGCCCAGCGTCGCGGCCGTCACTCCGCCTGACGGCGGCGCAGGCTTCCGTCGTCCAGAACCCCGTCGTCTAAAACTACGGCGTCCATCGGCACGTCCCAGGGCATCGGGAAGATCGTGGGCAGGCGGCACGCCGCGTAGCCGACACCGACGATCCACGGTCTCGGTTCGATCCGCACCAGGGTTCGGTCGTAATATCCGCCGCCGTTTCCCAGCCGGTATCCGTCCGCGTCGACGCCGACCAGCGGCGCGATCACGATGTCCGGCGTGCCGGCCTCGGTTCCGTCGGGCACCGGGATGTTCCAGACCCCGCGGGCCATCGGGCATCCGGGCGTCCAGCGGCGGAAGACCAGCGGCTGGTCCACCCTCTCCACCACCGGCAGCAGGACGGCCGCCCCGGCCTCGTGGATCTCGCGCATCCAGGGCCGCAGATCGGGCTCTCCCCGGATCGGCCAGTAGGCCGCCACGGTGCGGCCGGCGAGCGGACCGAGCGTGCGGCGCAGCCCATCGGCGATGGCCCGGCCACGGGCGTCGCGGTCGCCGACCTCCATGGCCCGGCGCAGGGCGTAGAGCCGCTGGCGTTCCGCCTTGCGGAAGCGGGCGACGTCGCGGGCGGTCTCGCGGTCCACCAGATGACCGTCGACCAGCCGCTCGGCGAAGCAGGCGGCCTCGCCACCGGGTGGGAAGGTGTCGTCGTCGGCCATGGCTGCCATCCCAGGACGTTCGCGCAAGCAGTGTGCGCCCGATCGCCGGCGACCGAAAGGCCGCGGCGCCGGGGGCGGGCCGCGTTTCAGAAGCCGAGATTGAACGCCACCGAGATCCTCTCGCCGTCGCCCTGATACGGCAGGACCGCATGACGCAGCCAGGACGGGAAGAGCAGCAGGTCGCCGGTGGTGGGAAAGAACCGCTCGGCCAGACCGGCGGTCACACAGCCTTCGATCCCGAGCTTCATCGCCGGTGCATACATCATCGGCAGCGGGCCGCGCGGGTCGCAGAACTCGATCGCACCGCCCAGATCCGGCCGCCCGGCAATGCCCCCGTCATCGGCGTAGAAGCAGCCCGACCAGTACGCGCCGGGATGCACATGGGCGGCGTTGGCGTGGCCGGCGCGGTTCAGGTTGGCCCAGGCGGTCAGGTCCCAGTCGTGCGCGGCCCGGCTCAGCGCGCCGTCGACATAGCTCAGCGTGTTCCGGTCGCAGAGCGCCACGACCCGGCGCATCAGCGTCACCCCTTCCTCTCCGGCCCAGTCGAGGTGCCTTAAGATTGTTTAGCGCAGGGGCAATCCGGTGCGGCGGTCAGGTCCGGCGGTCCGGCGCGTCGATCAAAGCGGCTCCAGGGTGTGTTCGACCGCGCCCAGGGGCAGGTCGAAGCGGCAGACGATGCCGCTCTCCCGGAACTCCAGCTCCACCTTGGCGCCGAGCTCGTACTCCACCAGGTCGCGGATCACCCGCGTGCCGAATCCGAACTCGCTCGGTTCCGCGACCGGCGGGCCGCCGGTCTCCACCCATTCGAACAGGATCCGGTCACCCCGGGTTTCGGTGCTGGCGGTGATCACGCCGGTCTCGGTGGAGAGCGCACCGTATTTCAGGCAGTTGGTCACCAGTTCGTGGATCGCCATGCCGAGGGTCTGGGCGGCCTGGGGGTTGAGCCGGATGTCCCGCCCCCTGAAACGGATGCGATCGACCATGTGGCTGGAATAGGGAGCGCACTCCTCGATGATCCGGGTCCGCAGGCTGGCGCCGTCGAACTGGGCGTGGCTGAGCATCGAGTGGGTCCGCGCCAGGGACAGCAGGCGTTCGCGCAGGCTCTTCTTGAAGCTGCCGACATGCTCTTCCTTGTCGGCAAGGTTCACGATCGAGCCCATCACGGTGAGCATGTTCTGCACCCGGTGATCCAGTTCGGCGAGCAGGGTGGCGAGACGGGTCGAGCTTTGCTTCAGCTCGGTGATGTCGTAGCTCAGCCCGATCAGCCGCGGCCCTTCCGCGCGCTCGGTGAACATCTTGCCCTTGCTGACCAGCCAGCGTTCCGCGCCGCTCGCATCGATGATCCGGAACTCGACGTCGAACTGACCGCCCTGTTCCACCGCCGAGCTGAGCTGGTTGGTGAAGAACTCGCGATCCTCGGGATGCACGAACGAGAAGAACTTCTCCACGCTGGGCGGGATGGCGCCGGGTAGCAGGCCGAGCATGGTGTAGATCCGGTCGTCCCACTGGGCCAGGTCGCTGCTCGGATCCCAGTTCCAGGTGGCGATGCGGCCGGCTTCCAGCGCCAGGCGCAGGCGCTCGGAGTTCTCCAGCAGTTGCTGTTTGTAGTTGGCGCTCAAGATCACGCCGTGCAGGACGTTGGCCACGGCCTGCACGAAGGCGATGTCGTCGTCGGAGAACTGCTTGAGCTCGGTCGAATGCACGCCGAGCACGCCCCAGGGGTCCGCCTCCGTGCCGATCAGCACGCTGATGCCGGACTTCACGCCGCTGCGCATCAGCAGCTCCGGTCCCTGGAAGCGGGTCTCGTTCGGCAGGTCGGCCACGACGATCGGCTGGCGGCTGGAGAGGGCGAAGCCGCCCTGGCTCCGACCGCCGCCGGGCACGATGGTCGCGTTCACCTGGGCGTCGCGGAGGCCGCGTTGCGCCACCAGCAGGAAATCGTTGGTCTCCGGGCGATGCCGCAGCACCTTGGCCATGCCGCAGTTGAGGCCCTCCACCAAGCAGCGGGCGGCGGCGTCGAACAGGAAGGAGAGCGGCGCGTCGGACAGGCCGATGCGGCCGATATTGGCGACCGCGCGCTGCTGGCGCTCCCGCTTGCCCCGCAGTTCGGTCTCCCGGTACAGCTCGCTGACGTCGCTATAGGTGATGAGCACGCCCTCGATCCGGTTGTCCGAGGTGCGGTAGGGCAGGACCTGGCGGTGGAACCAGCGGCTGTCGAGGCTGCTGACATGGGCCGACAGGGTGGCCAGCGTGGTGATGCAGGTCTCCACGTCCTCGTAGAGCCGGGGGTCGTTGACCCGGACCGACAGGTCGGAGATCGGCCGGCCGATATCGGTGTCGAGGATGCGCAGCAGATCCGCGGCGGAGGGCGTGAACCGGCGGATCACCAGCGCCTTGTCCAGGAACAGCACGGCGAGCTGCGTGCTGTTGATCAGGTTCGAGATGTCGTTGTTGACCCGCTCCAGCTCGACGATCTTGTTCTCGAGCTGGTTGTTGACCGTGGACAGCTCCTCGTTGAGCGACTGCAGCTCTTCGCGCGAGGTCTCCAGCTCCTCGTTGGAGGACTGGAGCTCCTCGTTCATCGACATCACCTCCTCGTTGGAGGCGCGCAGCTCCTCGTTCGAGGCTTCGAGCTGTTCGACAGCGGAGGTCAGCTCGTCCCGGGTGATCTGCAGATCGAATTCAAGCCGCTGGATCGCGGTCTGGTCATCCGGGGGCACATCGCTCGGCGGTTCGATCGGACGCGGCTCGCCGACATCCTCCAGATAGAGCAGCACCGCCCACTGGTCGCTCTGCAGCCGGACCGGGTCGGCGGTGATCCGCACCGCGACCTCCTTGCCGTTGCGCCGCACCCGGTGGGCCGTGGCGGTCTGCAGCTCGCCGGTCTCGAACGCGTCCTTCAGGGCTGCCCGCATGCGCGTCCTCAGCCCGTCCAGCGCCATCAGGGTGACGTCGCGGGTCGGCTCGCCCGGCGGGAAGTCGAGATAGTCGCGCACTGGCCCGTGGAAGTAGATCGCGTCGTTGCGCTGGTTCACCAGGATGCTGGCCGGCACGAAGCGCGAGATCATCGCGTTCTTGGCCACCTCGATGGAGGAGTGTCGGTAGGTATGCATGCGCGCGGACGCCCGGCTGTCGGAACTTCGGACACCACCATGGGCGTCCGACGACGTGTGGGGAAGAGTGAGTCGGTCACTATGTTTTTCGCCGACGCATCGGTAGATCCGCCACTCCTTCGACACCGTCGTGAAGAGCCGGTTCTGTTTGCCGGCGGTCTCCGAACTGCCGAGGAACAGGTACCCGTCCTGCTTCAGCGCGAAATGGAACATCCGCAGGATCCGGCCCTGAACCTGAGGGTCGAGGTAGATCATCACGTTGCGGCAGAGGATCAGGTCGAGCTTCGAGAAGGGCGGATCGCTCAGCAGGTCCTGGCGGGCGAACAGGATGCAATCCCGCAGCCCCTTGCCCAGCACGAAGCGGCCGTTCTCCTCGACGAAGTGTCGCCGCAGCCGGTCGGGCAGGACGTCGTTGGCGATGCTCGGCGGGAAGGCCGCCTCCCGGGCCGCGTCGACCGCGCGCTGGTCGATATCGGTGGCGAAGATCTGGAAGCGCGGCTCCCGGCCCTGGCGCTCGAAGGCCTCGGCCAGGAGGATGGCGGCCGACACCGCCTCCTCGCCGGTGGAGCAGCCGGCGACCCAGACCCGGACCGGCAGATCGTCGTCGCGGTCCCGGACCAGCGGATCGATCACCGTATCGGCCAGCAGCTCCCAGGCCTCGGGGTCGCGGAAGAACCGGGTGACGCCGATCAGCAGGTCGCCGGCTAGGTTGCCGACCTCGTCGCGGTCGCGGCGCAGCCGTTCCAGGTATTCCTGCATGGTCTGGACCTGCGCCAGTCCCATGCGCCGCCGGATGCGCCGGTTCAGTGTCGCCGGACGGTAGTTGCTGAAATCATGGTCGGTCTGGCTGTGGAGCAGGCGCAGCAGGGCCTGGAAGGCGGCCGGCTCCTCCTCGCTCACCGGGCCGGTGGTTTCCGGTGCGGCGATGAAGGGGTGACCGGCGTAGCGCATCAGCAGGTCGGGCATGTCGGCGATCGGGACGACGAAATCCGCCACGCCGGCCCGGATGGCGCTGCGGGGCATCCCGTCATATTCGGCGGTGGTCGGCTCCTGGACCAGGGAGAGGCCGCCGATCGCCTTGATCTCGCGCAGACCGGCGGTGCCGTCGGACGCGGTGCCGCTCAGCACGATGCCGACCGACCGCTCGTGCACCGTCTCGGCGAGCGAGCGGAAGCAGTAGTCGATCGGCATGCGCACCCCGCGCTGGGTCACCGGGCGTTCGAGCACGATCGTGAGGTCGACGACGCGCAGGTAGTAGTTCGACGGGATCACATAGACGGTGTTCGGTTCGATCGGCGTCTTGTTCGACGCCGTGCGGACCGGCATCGCGCTGTGCCGTTCCAGCAGTTCCGCCATCAGGCTTTCATGGTTCGGATCCAGATGCTGGATCAGCAGAAACGCCATGCCGGTTTCCGGCGGCATCGCTTCCAGGAACTGCCGGAACGCATCCAGCCCGCCCGCCGACGCACCGATGGCCACGATCGGAAACGGCAGCCGCCCGGCGGCTCCGCCGTCGTCGTTCGGCCGGTTCGCGATATCGTCCGGATCGTCGGGCATGTGATCGACCTCGCTGCGGGACCTTCAGGCTCGACTGCGACGCAAGAACAGGGTGCGCGGACTGTGACGATGTCTCCGGTTTGTAGCAAGCCGCGCTTGAACCGCACAGTGCTGCAAATCAGTATAGGAACCGCCGTTCTTCTCGTGCGTTGCGTATCGACGGAGAACCCTCTTCAGGAATCCCACAGATGTCTAACGAGCAGGCTGAACTGAGACATCACGCCAGGGTCATGCTGTGGGATCGGGACGTCGGGGACGAGCTTTTCAGGCTCGCCACCGATCGGGCCGCCCAGGGCGACGCCTTGGCCGACAATCAGCGCGTGGAGGCCTTCAAGCGCTTCTACCAGGCCTGGCGCGACGGCGTGTCGACGGTGGGCGCGCCGCTGTTCACCGATGCGGCCCTGTTCAGCGCCCTGCCGGGACCCGACAACCTGCCGCGTCAGGTTCTCATGCTCGTCGATTTCGCCGGGTTTCAGCTGGATCAGGCCGCCGAGATCATGGGGATCGAACGCGTCACGGCGGAGACGGCGCTGGCCAGGGGCAGGAGCCTGAACCGGGTCGATCCCGCCATGGGGTGCAAGGCGCTGATCATCGAGGACGAGTTTCTGATCGCCGAGGAACTGAGCGCCCTGGCGAAACGCGCCGGCATCGCCGAGGTGTATCTCGCCCGGACGGTGGAGCAGGCGATCCAGCTCGCCCAGGACCATCTCCCCGACATCATCTTCGCCGATTTCCGCCTGAAGGACGGCGAGACCGGCGTGGACGCCATCGAGCCGCTGCGCGAGTTCTCCGGCGCGCCGGTGGGCTTCGTGACCGCCTATCCGCACTCGGTGCTCAAGCACTCGGTGATCCCGCCCGACTTCCTCATCCAGAAGCCGTTCCGGCCGGAGGCGGTGACCGCGATCATCGGCCACTGGCTGGTCGAGAAGGAGATGGACTGACGGCCGGCGCGGACCGATGGCGATCGGACGGACACCGTCGATCGCGCGTCAGTTGGTGAAGTTGTCGCCGAGATCCAGGTCGCTTGCGTGGGTCAGCCCGATGCGCAGCAGCTCGCGGATCGCCGCCGCCATGGAAGGAATCCGATTCTCGAACTGCCAGTCCTTCAACTGGTCGATTTCCGAATCCGTCAGCATCACCTGCTGTCGGACGAGACGCTTTTCTCTATGATTCTGGCTCACGAGTCCGTCTGACCTCTAAGCGTCACCGCGCACAATTCCGGGCGACGCCAACACCCCAGCAAGTTCCGGCTCGGAGCCCCGCCCCGTTCCGAGGCAGTGAGTTTGATCGGCAGAACTTGAATGGTCAATTGTCTCGCGCGCCGGGACCGACCTCGCCCCCGGAAGATCGCATGTTCCTAAAATTCCAAATACCCGAATGATTGGAGAGGCTTGCCTTTTCGGAGGCAAGCCGGCCGCCGGGATGGCGGCCGGCCTCCGGGTCGCGGACTACAGGAAGACCGTGGTGATCTCGGGCACCAGGAGAATCAGCGCCAGCACCAGAAGCTGGATGCAGATGAACGGCAGGAATCCCCGGAAGATGTCGGTCAGCGAGATGTGCGGTGGCGCGACGGATTTCAGATAGAACGCCGCGGGTCCGAAGGGGGGCGACAGGAAACTGACCTGCATGTTCACGCAGAACAGGATGCCGAACCACACCTTCACCATGGACTGGGTGTCGAGCCCGCCGGTCAGGCCGAGCTGGTCCATCGGCAGCTTCAGGACGATCGGCAGGAACACCGGCATCACCAGCAGCACGATGCCGGTCCAGTCCATGAAGGCGCCCAGGAACAGGAAGATCACCATCATCACCAGCAGCACGCCCATGGTCGGCAGCTCGTAGCCGAGGATCAGGTTGGCGACGTAGGTCGGCCCGCCGGCGATGGTGTAGGCGCCGGCCAGGGCGGTCGCGCCGAAGGTCACCCAGATGATCGTGCCGGTCGACTTGAAGGTGCGCATGGACGCCTCCTTCAAGAGCTGAAAGGAGAACTCGCCGCGCAGGAAGATCAGCAGCAGGACGGCGATGGAGCCCATGCCGGCCGCCTCGGTGATCCCGGTGATGCCGCCATAGATCGAGCCGAGCACCACGATGACGATCAGGAGCGGGGCGACCAGACCCTTGCCCTTCTCCCAGGCGTCGACGGCCTTGTCCCGGCCGACGATCAGCAGCAGATAGCCGAGGCACACGGCCGCGATCGCGGCGGCGATGCCAAGCGACTGGGCGTCGATCAGGGTGGTCTCGTCGTCGATCGAGCCGAGGGCGTGCAGGACCGCGCCGCGGACCACCACCAGGGCGGCGGCCCCGCCGATCATCATGGCCAGCAGGCTCAATCCCATCATGCCCTTCTCGGCGCCGGTCATGTCGTCCGGCGACGGCTCGGGCAGCGGGGCCTGCTCCGGATACATGCGGGTGCGGACCAGGATGTAGATGATGTAGCAGCCGGCCAGGATGAAGCCCGGCAGGAAAGCGGCCTGGAACAGGGCGTGGATCGAGGTCTCCGTGATCAGCCCGTAGAAAATCAGGACGATGGAGGGCGGGATCATGGTGCCGAGCGATCCGGACGCGCAGATCGTGCCCACGGCCAGGTTCTGGTTGTAGCCCAGCCGCAGCATCTGCGGCAGGGCGATCAGGCCGAGCAGCACGACCTCGCCGCCGATGATGCCGGACATGGCCGCCATGACGATGGCCATCACGGCGGTGACCACCGCGATGCCGCCGCGGGTCCGGGACAGCCACATGTTCAGCGTGCCGTACATGTCGCGGGCGATGCCGGAGCGTTCCAGCAGGGTCGCCATGAAGATGAACAGCGGCACGGAGACCAGCACGTAATCGGTGGTGATGCCGTACAGACGCTGGGCCAGGATGTTCAGCGGGCCGGTGCCGAAGGTGCCGAACAGCAGGTCGGGGCCGAACTTGAGCACCATCACCAGGACGGCGAGGAAGCCCGAGGCGAAGCCGAGCGGCATGCCGATCGCCAGCAGGGCGAGCATGCCGAACAGCAGGATCAGTGAGATTGTCCCGATATCCATGACGGCGCTTCCTCAGTCGGTCCGGGTGTTGGACGGATCGGTGCCGATATTCGGCATGTCGATGTCGTCCGCCGGGTCGTGGGACTCGGGCTCCTTGTTCCAGTCGAAGATCAGGTTGGAGATCGACTGCAATGCGAGGAAGACCAGGGTGATCAGGATGAGCGGCTTGATGGTGGCCGGGATCGGCGGGTCGAACGCCGTGCCGAAGGTCTCCCAGCGCAGGAACTTGGCTTTGGCCTCGCCATAGCCGCCCCAGACGACGGCGAAGGCGAAGATCACCACGCAGAGCACCGACAGGACGTCGAACAGCTGGCGCATCCATTTCGGCGCCAGGTCGTACAGGATGAAGATCCGGATATGGCTGCGCTGCTGCAGCGCGTAGAGTCCGGCGGTCAGGTAGATGCCGCCGCCGACCCACAGGGACATCTCGTTGACCCAGAGCGTGGGGGCCAGGAAGACGTACCGCATCACCACTTCGTAGAAGATGATGGCGACCACGAAGGCCGGCGCCCACATCGCGATCCGGCTGAAGCCCCACGTCACCCAGTCCAGCGGACCGGTCCGCTCATGCTCGACCATTTCCGACTCCCTTATACAATCGGCCGCGTTCGTCGCGGCATCTTCCGGTCATTGTGCCGGAAGAGTGCCGGCGGGCAACGCAATTGAGGCGCCGCCCGCCGGCCGGTTGGTTCAGATCCCAAGGATCAGTTCTGCACGAGGCCGAGCTGACGCAGGTAGGTCATGTGGCTCTCGACCAGCGCCTTGGCTTCCGGCGTGGTCGCGAAGTCGACCCACGCGGCCTGGGCGGCGTTGCGGAACTTCTGCAGGTCCTCATCCGACCAGGCGTACAGGGTCACGCCCTTGGACTTCAGGTCGGCGGCGGCCTCCGCGTTCTTCTTCTCGAAGGTCAGTGCGGTGCGCAGGGCCAGGGACTCCATCGCGACGGACATGATCCGGCGATGGCTCTCCGGCATGGCGTCCCACTTCGCCTTGTTGCAGGCCAGGTGATCGGACGGCATGGAGTGGAAGCCCGGATAGTTGGCGTGCTTCACCAGATCGTACAGGCCTAGGGACTGGTTGTTGGCCAGACCGGAGGCGTCGGCGCCGTCGATGATGCCGGACTCGAGCGCGGTGAAGACCTCGGTGAAGTCCATCACGATCGGCTTGGCGCCGAGATTCTCGAAGATCTTGGTTTCCATGCCCGGCGGTGAGCGGAACTTCCAGTCCTTGAAGTCATCCGCGTTGCGGATCGGCTTGGAGGAGGACAGGGATTCCTGACCGTAGACCCACCAGCCGACGAGCTGCATGTCGAACTTGTTGTACAGCTCCTGGGCCGCGTCCATGCCGCCGCCGTAATACAGCCAGGAGAGCTGCTGATACGGGGTGGAGTAGCCGCCCATGATGTCGCCGACGAACTGGAAGGCCGGGTTCTTGCCGGTCTGGTAGGCGCCGCTGGTCATCTCGCAGTCGAGAATGCCCGTGGCCGAGGCGTCGAAGGCCTCCACCGACTTCACGACCGAGGACGAGTAGAACATCTCGATCTGGATCTCGCCGTTCGACATGGTCTGAACGTTGTCGATGTACTGGGCGGCGAGCTTGCCGGACACGGTCTCCGGCGCGTAATGCGTCTGAATGCGCAGGCTGGTGGTCTGGGCCATGGCCGCAGTGCTGAGCCCGGCTGCGAGCAACGCAGCCGACACCGCAGGCGCAAGTTTCGCGATCATTCTCATCAGTTCCTCCCAATGGGTGCCGGTATTCCGGCTTTTGATCCGACCCTGTGAGGCCGGAGATATTGTATCGGCGAGGGTACCTGCATTGGTTTTCCAGCCGCGCAGAATAACCCTTCAACCGACATTTCTCCGACTGTGTCGGGCAGGTGGAACAAGGTCAAGGCATAGGGTTTTTTATGCTCGCGCCGCGCCGTTTGGCGGTGTCTGCACTTGTCGGGAAGGCGTCGAGGCCGGGCCGGGCCGACGGGAAGCGGGCCCGCGGGCGGAGGCCGGAAGGAGAACCGGCCGCGACGAGGGCGGCCGGTACAGTGTGTCGGAGGGGCCGGTCAGCTCCCGCTGATCGCCGGGATCAGTTCTGCACGAGGCCGAGCTGCCGCAGGTAGGTCATGTGGCTCTCGACCAGGGCCTTCGCCTCGTCGGTGGTCGCGAAGTCGACCCACGCGGCCTGGGCGGCGTTGCGGAACTTCTGCAGCTCCTC
Source organism: Candidatus Endolissoclinum sp. (assembly GCA_965228445.1). Classification (GTDB taxonomy): domain Bacteria; phylum Pseudomonadota; class Alphaproteobacteria; order Thalassobaculales; family Thalassobaculaceae; genus Thalassobaculum. The sequence continues at coordinate 3,925,125 of OZ245813.1, forward strand.
TTCCGACCAGGCGTGCAGGGTGACGCCCTTGGAGGTCAGGTCGGCGGCAGCCTCCGCGTTCTTCTTCTCGAAGGTCAGTGCGGTGCGAAGGGCCAGGGCCTCCATCGCCACCGACATGATGCGGCGGTGACCTTCCGGCATGGCGTCCCACTTCGCCTTGTTGCAGGCCAGGTGGTCGGACGGCATGGAGTGGAAGCCCGGATAGTTGGCGTGCTTCACCAGATCGTACAGGCCGAGCGACTGGTTGTTGGCCAGACCGGAGGCGTCGGCGCCGTCGATGATGCCGGACTCAAGCGCGGTGAAGATCTCGGTGAAGTCCATCACGATCGGCTTGGCGCCGAGATTCTCGAAGATCTTCGTCTCCATGCCCGGGGGCGAGCGGAACTTGAAGTCCTTCAGGTCGGCGGCGTTGCGGATCGGCTTGGACGAGGCCAGGGATTCCTGACCGTAGACCCACCAGCCGACGAGCTGCATGTCGAACTTGTTGTAGAGCTTCTGGGCCGCGTCCAGACCGCCGCCGTAATACAGCCAGGAGAGCTGCTGATACGGGGTGGAGTAGCCGCCCATGATGTCGCCGACGAACTGGAAGGCCGGGTTCTTGCCGGTCTGGTAGGCGCCGCCGGTCATGTCGCAGTCGAGAATTCCCGTGGCCGCCGCGTCGAAGGTCTCGACCGACTTCACGACCGAGGACGAGTAGAACATCTCGATCTGGATCTCGCCGTTCGACATGGTCTGAACGTTGTCGACGTATTCGGCGGCGAGCTTGCCGGACACGGTCTCCGGCGCGTAGTGGGTCTGGATCCGCAGGCTCGTGGTCTGGGCCATGGCGGCGGTGCTCAGGCCCGCGGCCAGCAGGGCCGCGGACACGGCGGGTGCAAGCTTTCCAATCATTCTCATCACGTCCTCCCTATGGGCTGCCGGATGTCCGGCTTCTTGATCCCGCCTTGTCAGGCAGGATTTGTTTCATCGGCGAGCTTACCTGCATTGGTTTTCAAACGGTGCAGAATAACGTCTCGCCCGACCTGGATGCGACTTTGTCGGGACCGTTCGGGAAGGTCAAGTGATTGGGTGGTTGTATGACTAATTGGAGGAGTGTGCCGACCTGAAAGCCCTGTTTTGGGCGGCGGTGTCGGGCGACCGAGGCCACCGACGCGCAGACCCGCCCGGGCCGTGGGTATGATGAATCGGGATGTGATCCGTAAGATCACACCTTGCGGAGATTGATCGTATATGTGCTGCCGCCGCTGCGCCTCCGCGCCCGCGAGACGCGCTCGCGGGCGGCTGCCGGAGGGGGCTTTTAGGCGCGGCGGGTCAGCCGCACTTGGAGTAGCCGCAGGCGGTGCAGAGGTCGCAGCCTTCCTGCTTTACCAGAGCGACCGAGCCGCAGCTCGGGCACTGTGCCGGGGCGCCGCCGATATTGATCACCTGCTTGACCACCTGCGGGGCCGCGTCCTCGCTGTCCGGCGCCTTCAGGAAGCGGATCGCCAGCATGTGCTCCTCGATCACGTCGCCGATCGCCGCCAGCAGCGAGGGCACGTAGCGACCCTTCACCCACTGCCCGCCGCGCGGATCGAACACCGCCTTCAACTCGTCGACCACGAAGCTGACGTCGCCGCCGCGCCGGAAAACCGCGCTGATCATGCGGGTCAGGGCGACGGTCCAGGCGAAATGCTCCATGTTCTTGGAGTTGATGAAGACCTCGAACGGGCGGCGGCGGCCGTCCTGCTCGATGTCGTTCACGGTGATGTAGATCGCGTGGTCGCTGTCGGCCCATTTGATCTTGTAGGTCGCTCCCGGCAGCGTCGTCGGCCGGTCCAGCGGCTGCATCAGATGCACGATCTCGTGCGCCTCGCCGGTGGCGGCGGCCGGGGCCGGCTGCTCCGGTTCCTCGCGCTTGGTGGCGAGCACCGACCCGGTCACCTGGTTCGGCCGGTAGGTCGTGCAGCCCTTACAGCCGGTGCGGTAGGCCTCGCGATAGACGTCCTTGAACGTCTCGAAGGCGATGTCCTCCGGCACGTTGATCGTCTTGGAGATCGAGCTGTCGACGTATTTCTGCACGGCCGCCTGCATGACCACGTGGTCGTGCGGGGTTAGGCTCTGGGCATCGACGAAGGCGTCGGTCAACTCGGCCGTCTCACCCTTCAGGCGGCGGTACAGGCGGTAGGCGAAGTCGCTGACCTCCTCGACCTTCTTGGAGCCGTCCGGCATGAGCACGGTGCGGTCGTAGGTGAAGCTGAACACCGGCTCCAGCCCGCTCGACACGTTGTCTGCCAGCAGGGAGATCGTGCCGGTCGGCGCGATGGAGGTGACCAGGGCGTTGCGGATGCCGTGCTCGGCGATCCCTGCCTTCAGGTCGTCGTCCAGCTCGGCGATGCTCTCGCCCGCCAGATAGGCGTCGCGGTCGAATAGCGGGAACGCGCCCTTCTCGGCGGCGAGATCGATCGAGGCCTGGTAGGCGTGGCGGCGCACCGCGTCCATCCACTTCTCGACCATGGCCACCGCTTCCGGCGAGCCATAGCGCAGGCCGCACATGATCAGCGCATCGGCCAGCCCGGTGACGCCGAGCCCGATCCGCCGCTTGGCCAGTGCCTCGCTGCGCTGCTGCTCCAGCGGGAACAGCGAGACGTCCACGACGTTGTCCATCATCCGCACGGCCAGCGGCACCGCCTCGGCCAGCGCGTCCTCGTCCAGGCTGGCATCCGGCTCGAACGGGTGGCGCACGAAGGTGGCGAGGTTCATCGAACCGAGCAGGCAGGCGCCATAGGGCGGCAGCGGCTGCTCGCCGCAGGGATTGGTCGCGGCGATGGTCTCGCAGTAGTGCAGGTTGTTCCGCCGGTTGATCCGGTCGATGAAGATCACCCCCGGCTCCGCCACGTCGTAGGTGGCGGTCATGATCCGGTCCCACAGGTCGCGGGCGCGGATCGTGCGGTAGACGGTGCCGTCGAATTTCAGATCCCAGTCGCCGTCAACCTCCACCGCCTCCATGAAGGCATCGGTGACCAGAACCGACAGGTTGAACATGCGCAGCCGGACCGGGTCGCGCTTCACCTCCACGAAGGACTCGATGTCGGGGTGGTCGCAGCGCAGGGTCGCCATCATCGCGCCGCGGCGCGAGCCGGCACTCATGATGGTCCGGCACATGGCGTCCCAGACGTCCATGAAGGACAGCGGACCCGACGCGTCGGCGCCCACGCCCTTCACCGGCGCGCCCTTCGGTCGGATGGTGGAGAAGTCGTAGCCGATGCCGCCGCCCTGCTGCATGGTCAGCGCCGCTTCCTTCAGCGCGTCGAAGATGCCGCCCATGCTATCGGGCACGGTGCCCATGACGAAGCAGTTGAACAGGGTCACCTGTCGCCCGGTCCCCGCACCGGCGACGATGCGGCCCGCCGGCAGAAACCGGAACCCCTCCAGAACCTGGCGGAAGCGCGCTGCCCACTGGGCGCGCTCGCGCGGCTTCTCCGCCTGCGCCAGGGCGGTCGCCACCCGCGTCCAGGTGTCCTCCATCGTCGCATCGACGGCGGATCCGCCTTGTTTCAGGCGGTACTTCATGTCCCAGATCTGCGTACTGATGGGCGCGAGATCGTTCATAGAATCCAACATATAGTGGTTCAGGAGTTTACTTCTCATTCTATATCGACACCGTCCGGCAGACAAGAAATGCGGCATCCGTACCGGTCGGCCCGGCGCCGTGTTATGCCGATTTTAAGAATTGGGCGCGTAGCACAGTTTCTTAAAGAAGAAAGCAAGGGAGAGGCCGCTACGCGGCCGGGAAACTCACGTGGCACGGGAACCAGGCAAGGCAGACACGGCCCGCCGGGAGAAGGGCGACGGCAGCGACCGCCGGTGGAGCGAGAGCGTCTCCCGGGGCGCGTTCGTGCTCGTCCTCCTGCTCACGGTCTCCGGTGTCGCCTCGTCGGTGCTCGGTGCGCTGCGCCTGGCCGAGTACAGCCACCGCAACTGGCTGGAAAGCGGACGGATCGAGGCGCTGGAACTGTCGACCACCGTCGACGGCGCCCTGCTGCAGCTCGAGGCCCAGCTCCGGGCGCTGGCCACCCTGTTCTACAGTTCCGACTATGTCGAGTTCCGCGAGCTGGCCAATGCGGAAGCGAACCTGCCCTCCGAGGGCCTGAGCGTCACCCTGTCCGGCCTGGCCTTCGCCACCATCCTCGACGACAGCGAGCGGGACTCCTACGAGGATCTGCTCGGCGCCTCGTTCAGCGTGCCGGGGGATCCGGACACCCTGTCGCCGCCCTCGGCCAGTCACTTTCCGGTGATCCTGCCCAGCGTCGGCCATCCGCAATTCCACCGCGGCGCGGACCTGGCGGCGATCGCCTCGCTGCGCAGCATGGCGCTATCGGCAGCCCGGCTGGACCGGACCGTGGTGATGAGCCCGACCTTCGAGATCGACGGCGATCGGCTGCTTGCCTTCGCCGTCTCCGCGCCGAACGGCGGGACACCGGGCATTCTGCTGGGCTTCCTCCATCTCGACGACCTGTTCGAACGGATGGTCCGCTGGGAGCTGCCGGGTCTCTCGATGCGGCTGCTCGAATACCCGGGGAGCTGGGAGCTCGACGACCTGCCGCAGACCGTCCGCGGCGTGGCCGAACCGCCGAACGAGGCGGTCCTCACCTTCGATCACCGCTTCACCCACGGCGAAGCCCGCTGGAACATGCAGTGGAGCCTCCTGCCGAGCTTCCAGGGCGGGGTGGATACCATCCCGGCGCTGATGCTGGGCGTCGGCGGCTCGATGCTGAGCCTGCTCGTCGGCTTCGCGCTCTGCCTGCTGATCTACCAGAACGCCCTGATCCGGCGCCGGGTGGAGGAGCGCACCGCGGAGCTGAGCGACGCGCTGGACCGAGCCGAGGCCGGCAACCGCGCGAAGACCAACTTCCTGGCGGTGATCGGCCATGAGCTGCGCACGCCGCTCAACGCGGTGATCGGCTTCTCCGACCTGCTGGAGAGCCAGCAGCCGACGGATACCGCCCGCAGCTATGTCCGCTTCGTCCAGGGCGGCGGCCGGCATCTGCTGCGGCTGGTCAACGCCCTGCTGGAGGTCGCCCAAGCCGAGACCGGCGAGTTGACGCTCGAGGAATCCGAGATCGACGTGAAGGAGATGCTGGAGGAGGCCGTACGATCGGCCCATGCGGCGGTGATGGTGCCCGGCATCGGGATCAGCTTCGAGCTGGCGGAGGGCCTGCCGCCGGTGCGCGGCGATCGCGAGCGGCTGATGCTGGTGGTCGTCAATCTCGTGCTCAACGCGATCCGCGCCGCGGGCGAGAGCGGCATCGTCTCGGTCGCCGCCGAGCGTGATCCGGAACACGGTGGTGTCCGGATCCGGGTCTCGGATTCCGGCTCGGGCATGACCGACAGGCAGGTCCGGGCCTCGCTGCGGCTGTTCGAGCAGGTCGAGAACCCGATGAGCCGAAGCCAGGAGGGGCTCGGCATCGGTCTGCCGCTCTGCCGACATCTGGTTCATCTGCATGACGGCAGCCTGGAGATCGAGACCAGACCGGGGCAGGGCACGACGGTGACGGTCGATCTGCCGGCCCACCGCAGCGTGACCTGACGGGCGGGCGGTCTCAGATCGCCACGGCCATGAACCATCCCGCGACCGTGACCCGGGCCGAGGCGAACAGGTACTTGGAGTACTCGTTGGCCAGCAGCGCCAGGGTGCCCGGATAGCGGTACCAGCGGTCCAGGCGGACATCCGGCGGGATCACCGGATGGGGGGTGATGCGGACCGACGGCATGGCATGGGCGAATTCGAGCATGGCCCGCGGCATGTGGTAGTTCGACGTCACCAGCAGCATCGACTCCCGGTCGCCGACCGACATCCAGATCTCGGTCTCGCGGGCATTGCCGATGGTGTCGCTGGCGCCGTGTCCGAGCACCAGGCAGCAGTCGATCAGCTTGTCGGGCAGGCGGGTGTCGCCGTCGTCGAGCAGGGAGCGGATGCCCTTGCCGTCCACCCGTTCGTCGACGCCGCTGACGAACAGGACCGGGGCGGCCCCGGCCTCGAGCAGCACCACGCCTTCATCGACCCGCCGGCTGCCGCCGGTCAGCACGACGATGGCATCAGCCTTCTGCGGATCGGTCGCGGCGGCGCGGGGCAGGGTGTCGACGAAGCCGACCAGGCCGAAGGTCCAGACACCGGCCAGGGCGAGGACCGCCAGCAGGGCCAGCCAGCCCAGCCCTCCCATGCGTCTTTCCTGCGCACGGGCGCTGCGAAAACGATTGCGTCGTGCCATTTCAGGCCATCCTGGCGAGGGCTGTCTGAACCGACACCCGCGCCGTCGCCATGGCGATCGCTGCGGTGACGGGGGGAAGAAGGATGAGAGCGAGCCATTCCGCCCAGCCGATCCGGACCAGCGCGGTGATGCTGGAGACGCCGATTTCGGCCGGGTCCGCCGACCACTGGCCGACGCCGATCTGCAGTCCGATGATGCTCGCCACGGCCAGGATCGCGCCGACGATGCCGCCATACAGCGCCAGGCGTCCGGCATGCCACTGGAACTGGCGGGCGATGTAGCGGTCGGGCGCGCCGATCAGGTTCAGGATCTCGATCTCCTCGCGATGCACCGACAGGCCGGTGCGCACGGCGAAGATCACCGCCAGGACGGCGGCGAGCAGCACGACCACGAGAATGCAGCTCCCGGCGATCGCCACCGAATTGCCCAGCGCCCGGGCTTCCGCCAGCCAGCGGCCGTGGTCGTCCAGGGTGGTGCCGGGGGCGGCGTTGTCCAGCCGGGTGGCGAGGCTCGCCAGATCGACCTCCTGGCCGCGGTCCAGCCGCAGGTCCACCAGCAGCGGCAGCGGCAGGGTCTCCGCCAGCTCGGCGCCGAGCCAGGGGGCCAGAAGGGCGGCCGACTGCGTCGGCGGCATCGGCTCGACCGAGGCGATGCCGGGGGTCACCCCGAGCAGGCGCAGGACGGAATCCAGCCGCTCCTGCTGGCTGAGCCCCTCGACCGGCGGGATCTGCACGGTGGCCGCACCGGACAGCCGCTCGTCCCAGTCGGCGACGAAGCCGCGCGCGGCGAGCGCGCCGACGGTCGCCAGCGCCGCCAGATAGACCATCACGGCCAGCAGGCCGGGCAGGAACCGGGTGGAGGAATCCCGGCCGAGCGCGAGGTCGGAATGCCCGATCATAGCGGATCGGCCGATGGCGGTCGGGGGGAAGACGCACCCGCCGGTCCGGCCGCCGCACGGGGCGGCGGACGGCGCAGCAGGCTGGACGGGGCGCGCCGGGTGATCCGCGCGTCCTCCAGGTGCAGGCGGGGATGGTCGAACCGGTCGACCAGGCTCTCGTTATGGGTGGCGATGATCACCGTCGTGCCCATCTTGTGCAGCTCTTCGAACAGGTAGAGCAGGCGCACGGCGATCCGGTCGTCCACGTTCCCGGTCGGCTCGTCGGCGAGCAGCAGGGACGGCCGGCCGATCACCGCGCGGGCGATGGCGATGCGCTGCTGCTGGCCGCCGGACAGGGTGGCGGGCAGGGCGTCCAGATGGCCCGACAGCCCGACCCAGGCCAGCAGCTCCGGCACATGCTCGCGGATCAGCGCCTCCCGCGTCCCGGCGATGCGCAGGGGCAGGGCGACGTTGTCGAGGGCGGAGAGGTGCGGCAGCAGCCGGAAATCCTGGAACACCACGCCGATGCGGCGGCGGAAGGCCGGGCGTTCCTTGCGGGTCACCTTGGCGATGTCGCGGCCAAACATGCTGACCTGGCCGGAGATCGGCCGGGTCGCCAGGTACATCAGCCGCAGCAGGGTCGACTTGCCGGCCCCGCTGGCGCCGGTCAGGAAGTGGAAGGACCCCGGCTCCAGGTCGAAGGACACGTCGCGCAGGATGACGGGACCCCCGTCATAGCGCATGAAGACGTTCTCGAAGCGAACCACCGCGTCCCTCTGTCACCCGACAGTCTGAAAGAGCGGGGAGTGTGACCCAAGGCCGTGGCGAAAGAAAGGCGTTGCCAAGGTCTTATCCGACCCCGGCAACGCCTGACTTGTGCCCGGTCCTGCCGGTCAGAGCTTGCCGCCGGCCCGCAGCTTGCCGCCGGAAGCGCCGCCCTTGCTGTCCTCGTCGAACAGCGAGGCGAGCTGTTCCATCATCGTGCCGCCGAGCTGCTCGGCGTCGACGATGGTTACCGCGCGGCGGTAATAGCGGGTCACGTCATGGCCGATTCCGATGGCCACGAGTTCCACCGGAGAGCGCGACTCGATGTATTTGATGACATCGCGCAGGTGCTTCTCCAGGTAGTTGCCCGGGTTCACCGACAGGGTGCTGTCATCCACCGGCGCGCCGTCGGAGATCACCATGAGGATGCGGCGCTCCTCCGGCCGGGCGATGATGCGGTTATGCGCCCACATCAGGGCCTCGCCGTCGATGTTCTCCTTCAGGATGCCCTCGCGCAGCATCAGGCCGAGTGACTTGCGGGCCCGGCGCCACGGGGCGTCGGCCGACTTGTAGATGATGTGCCGCAGGTCGTTCAGACGGCCCGGTCCCTGGGGCTTGCCCGACGAGATCCAGCGCTCGCGCGCCGATCCGCCCTTCCAGGCGCGGGTGGTGAAGCCGAGGATCTCGACCTTCACGCCGCAGCGCTCCAGCGTGCGGGCCAGGATGTCGGCGGCGATCGCCGCGATGGTGATCGGCCGGCCGCGCATGGAGCCGGAATTGTCGATCAGAAGGGTGACGACCGTATCCCGGAAGTCCGTGTCCTTCTCCATCTTGTAGGACAGCGGATAGAGCGGGGCGGTGACCACGCGGGACAGGCGGCCGGCATCCAGCACGCCCTCGTCCAAGTCGAAGTCCCAGGACCGGTTCTGCTGGGCCATCAGGCGGCGCTGCAGGCGGTTCGCCAGCTTGCCGATCACGCCCTGCAGGTGGCTGAGCTGCTGGTCCAGCAGCGCGCGCAGGCGGGTCAGCTCGTCGGCGTCGCACAGGGTGTCGGCCTGCACCACCTCGTCATACTCGGTGGTGTAGGCGCGATAGGCCTGATCCTGCCAGTTGCGGCCGTCCATGTTCGGATGCATGGGCGAGCCCGGATTGGCCGGTTCCTCGTCGCCGGAGCCCGGCTCGAGGTCCATCTCCTCGGCATCCTCGCCTTCCGCGCTCTCGTCGCCGGCCTGCATGTCCGAGGGGATGGTTTCGCTCTCGGTGCCGTCCTCGGTGGTGCCGCGGGTACCGCCGTCGCTGGTCTCGTCGACGTCGCCGCCCTCGTCCTCGCCCTCGGCCTCGCTCGGATCATCATCGGCCACGCCCTCGTCGCCGACATCCAGGTCGAGATCGGTGATGAGCTGGCGGGCCAGTTTGGCGAAGGCGCCCTGGTCCTCGACATGCTTGACCAGTTCGGTGAGGTCGGCGCCTGCCTTGGACTGCACCCAGGGCCGCCACAGGTCGATCACCCGCTGTGCGCATTCCGGCGGCGCCTCGCCCGTCATCGACTCCCGCGCCATCAGGCGCATGACATCGACCAGGGAGACGTCGTCCTTCTCGGCCCGGTCCAGGCCCTTGCGCTGGAAGTTGTCGTCGAGCATGGCGGACAGGTTGTGCGCCACCCCGTCCATCCGCCGTGCGCCGATCGCCTCCACCCGCGCCTGCTCCATCGCCTCGAAGATCTCGCGCGCGGCCTGGCCCTGGGGGGCGTAGCGGGCGTGGACATCGTCGTTGTGATGCTTCAGGCGCAGGGCCATGGAATCGGCCTCGCCGCGCAGACGGGCCAGCGCGGCCGGATCCATGTCCTTGGGCGGCGAGGGCAGGCGGGCACGGCTGCCCGCCGCCGTCGCGTGTTCGGCGCCGTAGGTGACTTCGAGCTCGATCTCGCCGGACATCGCCCGCAGGCAGGCCGCGGTGGACCGCTTGAAGTCCTCGAACGCCGGATCGTCGGGCGCGCGGTTGCTCCTCATGGATTTCCTCGCTGGCTGCCTTACTCGGCGGCCTTGATGCCGAGCTCGGTGATCTCGTCACCGAAGCAGCGCTGGTAGTATTCCGCCACGATCGTCCGCTCGACCTCGTCGCACTTGTTGAGGAAGGTCAGGCGGAAGGCGAGGTTGACGTCGCCGCCGAAGATGTCGGCGTTCTCGGCCCAGGTGATCACCGTCCGCGGCGACATGACCGTGGAGATGTCGCCGGCGATGAAGCCGGCGCGGGTCAGGTCGGCGCAGGCCACCATCTTGGAGATCGTCTGCTTGCCCTCGTCGTTGGCGTAGGTCGGGCTCTTGGCGAGCACGATGTTCACCTCGGCGTCGTGCGGCAGGTAGTTCAGGGTGGTGACGATGTTCCAGCGGTCCATCTGGCCCTGGTTGATCTGCTGGGTGCCGTGATAGAGGCCCGTGGTGTCGCCCAGGCCGACCGTGTTGGCGGTCGAGAACAGACGGAAATACGGGTTCGGCGTGATCACCTTGTTGGTGTCCAGCAGGGTCAGACGGCCGTCGACCTCCAGGATGCGCTGGATGACGAACATCACGTCGGCGCGGCCGGCGTCGTACTCGTCGAACACCAGGGCGACCGGGTTCTGCAGCGCCCAGGGCAGGATGCCCTCGCGGAATTCGGTCACCTGCTTGCCGTCGCGCAGGACGATGGCGTCCTTGCCGATCAGGTCGATACGGCTGACATGGCTGTCCAGGTTGACGCGGATGCAGGGCCAGTTGAGGCGCGCCGCCACCTGCTCGATATGGGTCGACTTGCCGGTGCCGTGGTAGCCCTGGATCATGACGCGGCGGTTGCGCGCGAAGCCGGCGAGAATGGCCAGCGTGGTGTCATGGTCGAACAGGTAGGAGTCGTCCTTCGCCGGGACGTACTCGCTCGGCTCGCTGAAGGCCGGAAGGTCGAGGTCGATATCGAGGCCGAACACCTCACGCGCCGACACCGTGATGTCCGGCTGGAGGAGCGGGTGGGCGGGCTTACGCTCGATGACGCTGTCGTTCGTCATGGACGAGATCCTGTCTCTCGGGAGTGGGGAGCCGATGCTCCACAGAAGGGATACCGTAGCTCTATGAGCCTTAACTTAGAAACCGACGCAAAGTCGTATAGGCCTCGTTGATACTTTTCAACCGTTCCTCGGCCGCCTTGTCGCCGCCATTGGCGTCGGGATGGTGTTTTTTGACCAGTTCCTTGTACCGGGCCTTGAGCCGCTCCAGGGTGAAGGGCGGCTCCAGTCCGAGAACGGCGGCTGCCTTGCCTTCGGCGGTGTCGGCCGGCTGCCGTCGGCGGGTCTCCCCGGCCTCCTCGTCGTCGTCCATGAAGCCGAAGGGGTCGTTGACCCGGCGGCGCGGCCCCTGGCCCGGCTTCATGGTGCCGAACGGCCAGGACGGGCGGTTCCAGGTCGTGGAGCGGCGGATGTCCTCCTCGACCTCGTTGTCGCTCATGCCGTCGTAGTAGTTCCAGGCCTTGTTGTACTCGCGGACATGGTCGAGGCAGAACCAGTAGTAGTCGTTCAGCCGGTTGCGGGCCTTGGGCGCACGATGGGTTCCCTCCTCGCCGCAGCCAGGATAGTCGCAGGCCCGCACCGCCGGTTTGCGCGGTGCGAAATCCTCCAGGAAAGAGTCTGGATTTGCCTTCGCCATCGGTATGCCCATCTGCTCCATAGGCGTGTAACAAGACCGGATCTCCGACCCTAGCGCGCCCGAAAGGAAAGTCCATACATGACCATCGCCGAAACCATGCGTGACAAACTGCAAAACGCCTTTGCGCCGACCGCCCTGGAGATTGTCGACGAATCCCATCTCCACGCCGGTCATATGGGTGCCCGACCGGAAGGGGAAACCCATTTCCGGGTCACGATCGTGTCCGCCGCCTTCGCCGGCGCCGGCCGGGTGCAGCGGCACCGGATGGTTCACGAGATCGTGGCGGCGGAACTGCGCGACCGGGTGCACGCCCTCGCCCTGACGCTGCGCGCGCCCGATGAGGTATGAAGAACAACCGAAAATAGCTTAGAAAGAAAAAGAACGTTTAATGGTTGCGCAACACATGGAGCCATGCCATTGCTATATTGCACTTAGAAATTGCATGCAATTTATGCGTTCCACGAGCGTAGAGTTCGATTTGTCATCCGAGAGCGACAAGACCTCGATCCTGGAAAGCCGGAACGTGACGGTCGGCAACAAGCGGACCAGCATGCGCCTCGAGCCGCAGATGTGGGAATCGCTCGAGAAGATCGCCCGGACCGAAGGGGTTACGATCAACAGCCTGTGCACGCAGATCGATCTGCGGCGCGGCGCTGTCGGTCTGACCTCGGCGACCCGGGTGTTCATCATCAGCTATTACCGCCATCTGGTGCGCCAGCACGAGATCGAGCGCGGACTGAACGGCCCAGGCCTCGTGCCGCGGATCACCGGGCTGAAGGGCGCCTCGCTCGCCCGTTGGGTGCTGGAAACCGTGGTCCCGGCCAACGAGCTCGGCAGGGAGCGGCGGCAGCGCGGCTGACGTCGTCCGGGCGCCCGCGATCAGATCGTCCGGATGTCAGTTCGTCGCCGCATGCCGCTCGATCGCCGCGGCGAGCTGGTCGCGCTCCTCGCACTCGGCGGCGGGGCAGAGTTCGGTGATCCGCTCCAGCAGATCGCGCGCAAGCTGCGGTTCGCCCGTCTGCAGATACAGCTCGCCCAGATACTCCATCGCCTTCAGATGCTCGGGATCCAGCCGCAGGGCGTTGAAGTAATACGTCTGTGCCTCCTCGAACTTGCCGAGCTTGCGGGTGGCGAAGCCGAGATAGTTCCAGGCGTCCGGGTTCTTCGGGTTGCGCTTCAGCGCCGCGTGGAGCAGCGGCTCGGCCTCGGCGAACTCCTCCGCCCAGACCAGGGCGATGGCCCGCTCCAGCTCCGGATCCTCCATGGCGGTCGGCTGGTCGGTCGGCTGCGGCGCCATGGCGGAGATCGGGGCCGGGAGCGTCAGGGCGAGCAGGGCGACCATCGCGGCCGGCAGGAGAGGTGAACGCATCGTCGGACCTGTTGCTGTGAGCGCTGGGGGAGCGGCCGGGTTAGTGCGGCAGCGCCTGTTCGATCGTCGCGATGGCGCTCGGGTCGGTCGGCGACACCCGGGTCGGGATCGCCGTCACGAACCGGCCGTCCGGACCGATCAGGTATTTGTGGAAGTTCCAGCCCGGCACCTTGTCGGCGCCGCCGGCCTCCGCTGCCCAGCGGTAGAACGGATGGGCCTGCGCGCCGACCACCACCTGCTTCTCGGTCATCGGGAAATCGACCGCGAAATTGGTCTCGCAGAACGCCTTGATCTCCGCCTCGGTGCCGGGTTCCTGGCCGCCGAAATCGTTGGACGGCACGCCGAGCACCACCAGACCCCGGTCGCGATAGGTCTCCCACACGCTCTGCAGGGCATCGTACTGCTTGGTGAAGCCGCAGCGCGAGGCGGTGTTCACCACCAGCACGGCCTTGCCGGCGAAGTCGCCCAGGGACATCGGCTCGCCGTCGATCGAGGTGAAGCTGAACTGGTGGGCCGGCCCGGTGCCGGCGGGTTGGGGCGTGGCGGCCCGGGCAGTGGTGTCGTCTCCCATCAAAGCGGCTCCCGTCAGCATGGCCAGCGCCGCGAGGGCGCGCGTCAGAGGTCTAAGCATAGCGCTGCTCCTTCCATGGGTCGCCCAGCATGTGATAGCCGCGGGACTCCCAGAACCCCTTTACGTCGTGCTCGACGAAGCGGATCGAGCGGATCCACTTCGCACTCTTCCAGAAATACAGCGCCGGCACGACCAGGCGGACCGGTCCGCCATGCTCGCGGGTCAGCGGCGCGCCGTTCCAGTGGGTGGCGATCAGACTGTCCGGCTCGTGCAGGTAGTCGACCGGCAGGTTGGTGGTGTAGCCGTCATAGGACTTGATCAGCACGAATTTCGCCTCGTCGCGCGGCCGAACCTCGGCGATCAGATCGCTTGTCGCCACCCCGGCGAAGGTGTCGCCGAGCCGGGACCAGGAGGTGACGCAATGGATGTCGGCCGTGCGCTCGCTGCGCGGGATCAGCGACAGCTCGCGATAGTCGAAGGTGGTCGGCACGTCCACCAGCCCCTCCACCCGCAGCGTCCAGTCCTTGGCCGGGATGTTCGGGTGGGTGCCGAGATCCAGCACCGGCCAGTCGCGCACCAGGTGCTGGCCGCGCGGCAGCCGGCCCGACGGCGCGTCGGGCTTGCCGAACTGCCTGTTCTCCCGCGCCCAGCGCTCCTTCTCGGAGACCAGTCGGGCGCGTTTGGCGGCGATGCGGGCGTCGTTGGTCATAGCGGAGAATATACGCCGTCGCAGGGAAGGCGGCACCGGGCGCAAACGCATTTGTGATCCGCAGAAGCGACAACACCGAACGCAAACGGCCCGCCTCACGGGGGAGACGGGCCGTCCGAACAGTCGCGCCGACGGGCGCTCAGTACATGTGCTGGCCGCCGTTGATCGACAGGGTCGAGCCGGTGATGAAGCCGCCCTCGTCGGCGGTGAGGAACACCACGCCGCGGGCGATCTCCGAGGCGTCGCCGAGCCGGCCGACGGGGATGCGCGCCTTGATCTTGTCGAGCACGTCGCCCGGCACGGCCGCGACCATGTCGGTGTCGATATAGCCCGGCGCGATGGCGTTGACGGTGATGCCGGCGCGCGCGCCCTCCTGGGCCAGCGCCTTGGTGAAGCCGTGGATACCGGACTTGGCGGCGGCGTAGTTGACCTGGCCGTACTGGCCGGCCTGGCCGTTGATCGAGCCGATGTTGACGATCCGTCCGAAGTTCCGCGACCGCATGCCCTCGATCACGTTGCGGCACATGTTGAAGCAGGAGCCGAGGTTGGTGTCGATCACCGCCTGCCAGGCGTCGTGGCTCATCTTGTGGATGGTGCCGTCGCGGGTGATGCCGGCGTTGTTGACCAGGATGTCGACCGGGCCGACCTCCGCCTCGACCTTGGCGATGCCGTCCTTGCAGGCGTCGAAGTCGGAGACGTCCCACTTGAAGGCCGGGATGCCGGTGCGCGCCGTGAAGGCCTTCGCCCGCTCGTCGTTGCCGCCGTAATTGGCGGCGACCTTGCAGCCGGCATCCTTCAGCGCGACGCAGATCGCCTCGCCGATGCCGCGGGTTCCGCCGGTGACCAGTGCTACGCGTGCCATTCTCGTCCCTCCCTGTCCTGTCCTGTTCCGATCCGTGCGGCCTTCACAGCCGCTTAGGGTTTGTTGTGCGCCGTGTGTCGTGCGCTGACGGCCGCACCCCGTCCGTCAACGCCGGTGTCCGATCATGGTTGCACGGCGGGGCGGTTCCGTCCCGCCCGCCGTGCAGATCCTTCAGTTCGGTCAGTCGCGCTCCACGCACATCGCGACGCCCATGCCGCCGCCGATGCACAGGGTGGCGAGGCCCTTCTTGGCGTCGCGCTTCTGCATCTCGTGCAGCAGGGTGACCAGCACCCGGGCGCCGGACGCGCCGATCGGGTGGCCCAGCGCAATGGCGCCGCCGTTCACGTTGACCTTGGCGGTGTCCCAGGCGAGGCCCTTGTTCACCGCGCAGGCCTGGGCGGCGAAGGCCTCGTTCGCCTCGATCAGGTCCAGGTCCTCCTTGGCCCAGCCGGCCTTCTCCAGGGCGCGCTGGCTCGCCGGGATCGGGCCGGTGCCCATGATCGCCGGATCGACGCCGGCGGTGGCCCAGGACACGATGCGGGCGAGCGGGGTCACGCCGCGCTTCGACGCGTTGGCCGCCGACATCAGCACCAGGGCGGCGGCGCCGTCATTGATGCCCGAGGCGTTTCCGGCGGTCACCGTGCCGCCGTCGCGGATGAAGGCCGGGCGCAGCTTGGCGAGCGTCTCGGCGGTGGTGTCCGGCTTCGGATGCTCGTCGGTATCGACCACCGTCTCGCCCTTGCGCGACTTGATGGTCACCGGGACGATCTCGTCCTTGAACCGGCCGGCGGCCATGGCGGCGCCCGCCTTCTGCTGGCTGGCCAGCGCGAAGGCGTCCTGCTCGTCGCGGGTGATCTGGAATTTCTCGGCGACGTTCTCGGCGGTGTTGCCCATGTGGTAGCCGTTGAAGGCGTCCCACAGGCCGTCCTTGATCATGGTGTCGACCAGGGACAGGTCGCCCATGCGCTGGCCGGCGCGCAGGTACTGGGCGTGCGGCGCCTGGCTCATGCTCTCCTGGCCGCCGCAGACCATGACCTCGGCGTCGCCGAGCGCGATCGCCTGGTAGCCGAGTGCCACGGTGCGCAGACCCGAGCCGCAGAGCTGGTTGATGCCGTAGGCGGTGCGTTCCACCGGGATGCCGGCGCCGATGGCGGCCTGGCGCGCCGGGTTCTGGCCGGTGGCGGCGGTGAGGATCTGGCCCATCACCACCTCGTCGACCTCGCCGGCCTCGGTCTTGGCCCGCTCCAGGGCGGCGCGGATGGCGACCTCGCCCAGATAGCTGGCGGCGACGCTGCTCAGGCTTCCGTTGAATGCGCCGACCGGGGTACGGGCGGCTCCGGCGATCACGACCTCGGTCATCGGGTCTCTCCTCCTGAATCGTCTCTTACGAGTTCTGCTCTGTCGGACATCATAGTCTCCGACCGTGACGTCTGGAACTGTGCTGTCCGGGACTGCGGCGCGCCCGCGAGCAAAGAGGCCGCGGCGCGGGGAATATCACAGACCGGGCGTTCGAGCCCGTGCGTTAAACATAGGTGCGGGGGGAAGGTGCCACAACCGGGAGGGGGTGGGGTTGATGTGGATCAAGGGGGGCGACGAACTTTACTTTTCGACGCCCTCAATTAATCCGTTGACCGTCGCCACTTTAAGCAAATCGCTTGGGCCTCTTGAGCGCAGGCCTAAAAGTTCAAGAGCATATCGCGCCCTAGATGCGGCTACGTATAGTCGGTTGTGGGCAGCATAAGAAGCAAAGCTTCGTGAATTATAGTTTTCCGTCTCGCCCTCTTGTGGGACGCGCCCCTTGTCGACTCCGACGACAATTACTACGTCAAATTCCAATCCGCCTACAAAGTCCGCGTGGCCTAATACCATATGCCCAGACTTTTCGGCTCTCTTGACAGTAGTAAAGTCACCTCTGCGCTCCAAGTAGGTTGTGGGTTTATTTGAAAGTTGTGAATAAGTTTTAAGTTGATCTAAAATATCATCATTCAAAGTGGTAATTAAAATCTGTGATCGGACGCACTCGGTTGTGTTTTGTAAATAGTCCGCGCGCCGGAAGGCGCCTTCAATCAATTCATTTTCATCAGAGTAATCAATGTAACGCACGGGTTGAGATTTTCTTTCATCTTCAGAGGTAAATGCGCTCGATGTTCCTTCTAAAGTATCATCAAAATTGGTAAATAATGTCGCTCCAGATGCTAATACAGAATGGCAAAAATCTCTGATTTGGGCTGAGCTTCGAAAAACTGCGTTTACCGAAGTTCTATCCTCCTTGGTTTCTTTGTCTCCACCAAAAAGTTCAGAGACAGGGTTAATATCATTCCATCCACGATCGCCAATGGCTTGTGCGTGGTCTACTGTAAAAGATATCGGCAACACATCTATTTGCCTTGTAAAATAATGAAAAACATGTAATTCGTTAATATTAAACAAGTGGGTTTCATCGATTGCTATAAAGTCATATCCCTCTTTTGCGCGACGCCTCCGCCATATTGGAGTATCAAGCTGTCCAATTGCCGAAATCACAACATCATCGGTATCGAATTGACTAGATAACTCGAGTTGTTCTTGGTATTTTTTGAAAACACTGAAGCTAAACCCTTTATCTGCTGTATTTTTTATAGGTAGCCCATAATTAAGAGAAGGGCATTTTTTGTAAATATCGAAAGAGTCGCCCGATCTACCTTTTATGAGAACGCCAATCTCATGCTGAAATAGAGCGGACAGATCGGACGGTGGGGAGTTGTCAAGTAGATCCTGAAAATCACTGCTAAGATGGGGTTTAAAAGACGGGTAATCTTTTTCCAATGCAATCTTAATGGCTTCCTCTATATACATCCTCTGTAGAAATTTTGAATCTTGTGCGTCCCGATCCACAAATTCAGTTTCGGAAATCGATTGACTTAAAGTTTTTGCGCACAACGAAGCTAGGGTTTCAACTTCCAGGGAAATTTGGTCAGTGTCTCGGTTTTTATCTTGGAAGTTTTCCGAATCAATAACCTGCAACGCGTCGCTAATAGACTGACGGGTCTCTTCGCTGTGCGTCACGATCAAGGCATTGCAAGGCTTATTCTCTCTTCGTGATGTTCGAAGTACCTGTACTGTTCTCAATATTAGAGAAAGCGTCTTTCCAGTCCCGGCGGGTCCCTCCAGCCTATGCGGCTTGTCCATTGGTGCCCGGATAAATTTCTTTTGATTGTTCGTTGTTTTGGGAAGCCAATCATCAAATGGGCTGTGAATTGGCCTGTTTGCATTAATCTGATGGTCCAGTTTGGTAAGTTCAACTTGTCCGCTACCAATGGGTTCGCTGAGATTTGCCTCGGCTTTTGCGGTTTGGCTATATATCGCTGGCAGTCGATCAAAAACCCTTCGAAAGTTTGTCTCATTGGCCGTTTCTGTGGCAGAATTTGCCCCTTCCCATCCCGATTTGTATACGAGAAGGAACCGTCCGGCCATATCACGCTTAACTAGTCTTTCATTCATTGGTTCTCGTTCTATTGCTATACGGTAGGGGGACGTGGAATATGGGAGAGGAAATATAACAGCTTTAGAAGATCCGGATATTATCTTTTCAGACTTATTTAATAATCCACCTGCCCAATATTTAGAGCAAAATCTTAGCAGCTTCTGAAAGGACTGAAGTGACTCAGAAGATCGTAGTTCAGTAAATAATGAAGATTGATCGCAATCAATAACTAAATATTTTTTCTTTTTCCAGGAGCCTTTTGTTGTTATAAATACGCCCTCGCGGTCCTGTAATATAAATACGTTTTTGATTCGGAAAACAAATTGAAGGTCACCAGAAAGGGCTCTAATAAGTTTATCCCCTTCTTCAAAGTCAATAGACTGGTAGGCTCTTCCAGATATAAATTCGGAAAGCGCACCGTCGTCTATGCAAATGTATTTCATGATCTTGCCTCTTTTTCCGACATGCAATACGACACCAAATTTAAAATAGTTTCATCAATTGGATCTGAAATGCCAATTCGCCCAAACAGATTAGAAAAGCACTGAAGTATGTGCTCGATGGTGGGTGATCCAATTTCTACCACTGGCATTGACAATTCATCTTGATTTATGATAAGTCTATTGCTGTACATGTATTTTTTACATAAATCATCGTGTGTTTTTTTGTCTAATCCTTTGCCTATTTTTTCTGAAATTACTCGCGGTAAGGTGGTTACTTCCCTTAATAAACATACATATCCGTATTTCTCGTCGCCACGGTGAGACAGAGTTTCTAGAAGGTAATGCCCAAGTACAGAGTGTTGGCTTAATCTCGTTATAATATCTCTAATCCGGGATTCAGAGTTATTGACGAACCATTGATAAATGATATTTGGATTTTCTTTGTTTTTTAATTCGCGTACGGTGATTAATTTTTTTGAAATTTCAGAGAAGTTGGAGTTAATTTTGCTGTGTCTTTTGTCTTTTGTGTCTGTCGGAAAATGTGTCTTCGCTATTTCCTCTAATGGAATTGACAAAAGTATTTCCGAGGAAATGTTGGACTGACGTAAAATCGCCTTTATTCGTCCGCTCAGATCGTTTTCTTCCTGCTCTATTATAATATCAAGCCCATCACGCCTGAGCCAGTCGCTGAGGGTTACGATAGGAACATAATTTAGAACAGGGTATTTTTGCTGGGCAACATCACATCGAGCAGTAATGGTTAAGCCATATACGGTGCGGTCCTCGTATCTCGCAGCATATCCGCAAGAAAATACTGTTCCCTGAGTGATATTTCCATAAGTCGACGGTTTCAAATGGGGGCGAGTGAAAGGCATTTTTTTTACCTTTATTGTGGAATATATCTTAAGTTGGCTTCCTGTATTTTTTCTTAGCCATTGGCGGATGGCGCTTACCCTCATGATACATATCGTTATGCTTCTGATCTTGCTTATCTGATATCTACCTCTGCAATTATACATCGAACTATGAGTGTACAATCAATGCCAATAATTTTTGATCGGATAGAGAGGTGGAAAAATGGGGCTAGGCCGATCCTGAGTCAGAAGCTCCTCCGTTGGTCTGACGCAGTCTGTTTATTTTCATAAGGACTCGGCGACCGCCGATCCGGTGGCGCCGGAGGCGGCCATGGCGCGCTGGGAAGGCGGTGAGGCGCGCGGCTAGGCGTCCTTCCCCGACCACCGCCCCGCCCCGCTGACGAACAGGGCGAAGACGATGCCGTAGAGGAAGCTGTGGCCCAGCACGCCCTCGTTCATCGAGACCGAGAAGAAGGCGAAGGCGAAGACCAGCACGACGCTCAGCGGCCGCACCATGACCCCGGCGGTGATCAGGATGCCGACCACCACCTCCACCGTGGCGACGATGAACACGAAGATTTCGGGCGGGAAGCCGAACAGCGGCAGGTCGTAGAACTCCACCCCGGCCAGCAGGTAGGTCGGGTGCAGGAACTTGTACAGGATGCCCAGGTACAGGAAGCTGAGTCCCGTCAGGACACGCAGCACCGCCTGGGGGCGGCCCGGCGGCGTGGCCTCGGTCAGGCGCGTCACCGCCGCGGGATCGCCCAGCAGGGCGAGCCGGCCGCCGCCCCTGGCGAACAGGTAATAGGCGGTGCCGACCAGCACGCCGGCATAGGCCAGCATGTCGACCCCGAACAGCCAGAAGCCGACCAGCACCAGCAGCACAAGCAGGAGGGAGGCCACCCGCGTCCAGATCCCGAGCAGGAAGGCGGCGCCCAGGGCGACTTGGACCCAGATCAGCCAGTCCCAGTCGCCGGCCAGGTGCCGGAACTCCAGGTCCGAGGCGAACAGCACCGGGCTCTCGCCGATCGCATAGCCGAGCCTCGGATGCAAAGCGAAGGCGGCGGTGATGAACATGGCGGCGAGGCCGAGGCGCAGGGCGGTCGGGACCCAGGGCTCCAGGCGCGCGGTGTCGACCCGGGGCAGGCCGAGCCGGGCGACGACCCGGTCCGGGATGTCGGTGCGGCCGATCACGATCCAGGCGATCACGCCGGCCAGCGCCAGCAGCGAGATCGACACGTTGGCAAAGCCGAGCGAGGTGAAGATCTCCGGCAGCGGCTTGGCGTGGGCGGTCTCCTCCTGGTCGTGGGTGATCACCCAGGTGTCGTGGGCCAGGGCCGGCCCGGCCGCGGCGAGGGCGAGCAGCGCCAGCAGGCCGGCGATCCTGAGGCTGGCGGTCAGCGGCTGTCGGGCGGCAGCGGCGACAGCCGCCGGGACGGCGGGGACGGGCGTCGTCATTGCAGGGTGCCGTCGATATACCGCCGGGCGTGGGCGTAGACCTTCTGGGCGACCGCCAGGCCGAGGATGCGGCCGGCCTGGTCGCCGGTGGTGAAATGCGCCTGGCCGTAGATGCCCGACAGCGAGATGTCGCGCGCCGCCTCGCTCAGGGTCTCCATCGCGAGGACCACGTCGGCGGCCGGCCCGTCGTCGAAGGCGAAGCTGCCGGCCGGGACCACCACGGTGTAGTCCAGCGCGTCGCTGCCGGTCGCCAGCCGGATCGCCTCGGCCCCGGCATAGCCGAAGGCGCTGTGGCCGGAGACGTGCTCGGGGGCCGCGGCGGTCGGGCGGTAGGGGGTGAAGTCGCCGCCGTCGATCATCTCGGCGCCCTTGCCGCGCCCGCCCCAGGCCAGGATCCGCTCGCCGGCGAACAGGGCGCGGACCAGGGTCTCCGGACGGGCGGTCAGGAAGTGCATCTTGGCTTCGATCTTGGCGATCGCCGTGTCGTGCAGCGCGTTGCCCAGGATGAAGAACAGGGTGACGTCCCGGTCCAGGCCGTGCCCGCGGGCCTCGGAGACGTGCTGGGCCAGGATGTGGAACTGGCCGGGGGGCGTGGGCGTGCCGTTGCCCAGGGTCCAGAACTCGGCGATCGCCTTGTCGCGGTCGGTCAGCTCGGCGTTGACGTCGATGATGTGCTGGGCCAGGGCGCGCAGCTCCGGCTCGGAATAGGTCAGCGCCGGTGCCGTGGCCGGCCGGAACTCGTCCGCCCGGTACAGGGCGAAGGGCTGGATCAGCGGCCAGTGGGCGCCGTCGAAGATCGCCGGCCGGCCGTCGGCCCTGAGGATCGGCTGATGGCGGCGCAGGTCGATCACCCGGTCGGCGGGATTGGGCGGGGTATAGCGGGTGTAGTCCGCATAGGCGCCGGGGCTGCGGTCGCCGAGCTGGTTGGCGCCGTCGGCATGGGCGTGGCGCAGCTCCAGCCGGGCCGCGAGCAGACCGAGCCCGGGGGCGGTCGCGGTGTCGGTCGAGGACAGCGCCGGGTCGAGGCCGAGCGCGTCCATCACCGTGCCGAACCGCGCCGTCTCGCCCGGGAACAGATCGATCAGGGCGTGATAGGCCGCGTAGCTGACGGCGACCGACTTGTTCGCCTCGGTGCGCTCTTCCGCCGGACGGCGCAGTCCCGCGGCGTCGAGCCGGACGCCGGCGGCCGCTTCGTCATACGGGGTCCAGGCGTCGTACATCGCCCGATGCAGCACCGCCAGGGCGCGGGAGGTGACCAGATCGCTGCTCGCGCTCGCCTTGACGGCCTCGATCGCCGCCTTGTTCCAGCGCACCACGGTCGTCTCCGCCCGCGCCGCCGCCCAATCGCCTGCCGCAGCCAGAATCAAGAGCAGAGGCACGAATAGCCTGAGCATTGCCTTTCCCCCGCCGATCACGTCTTTAAGAACGACGGAAAAGACTAGCGCGCCACAGTATTAAGAGTCGAGATATTTGCGGACGCCATGTTTCTGGGCATCCGACTATTGCCCGCGTCCCGGCCACATGCGCCAGAGCAGGCCGTCGCGCTTCACCACCTGATGGCGCAGCACGACGCCGAGGTGGCCGGCGATGGACGCGGCGAGGAGGTAGCTCGACAGGACGTGGATCCATTTGGTGGCGACCGCGAGCGCTTCCACCTTGCCGATGGGGTTGGGCAGCGGCCACTGGCCGAACAGCATCACGCCGTAGCCGCCGGCCATGACGTAGACGTAGCCGGTCACCGGCATCAGGAACATCGCGGCATAGAGCAGCTGCTCGTTGCGGTGGGTGAACCGGCGCTCCGCTTCCGACAGGTCCGGGGCCCAGGCCGGGAGCTGCCCGGCCCTCCGGTTGACCAGTCGCAGGACGGCGATCGCCAGCGCCACCAGCCCGAGCGACTTGTGCCAGTCGTAGTACTGGCTCTGCGACAGGCCGAGGACCACATCCTCCCACGCAATGCGGGTCATGATGTGGCCGGCGACGTATTGCATCGCGAACAGGAGGACGATGAGCCAGTGGAACAGCTTGGTGAACGCGCCGTAGCCGTGTTCGGTGTTCGTCAGGCCCATCGCCGCTCCCCTCAGTAGGTGCCGTCGTCAGTAGGTGTAATCGTCTTCGGCCAACAGCGGATACTGGCTCCAGACATGGGCCGGCTCGACCGCGGTGGTGTAGGAGATATAACGGCCGTCGATGTCGTCGAACGAGTTCAGGCCGAGCAGGCCGAGATCGATGCGGACCTCCTCCTCCAGCAGTTCCAGCACCCGGATCACGCCGGCCGCTCCGCCCGCGGCGAGGCCGCAGCACAGCATCCGGCCGATGCCGACCACATCGGCGCCGAGCGCGCGCGCTTTCACGATGTCGGATCCGCGGGTCACGCCGCCGTCGACGGCGATCTTGGCCCGGCCGGCGACCGCGTCGACCACCTCCGGCAGCACGTCGAGCGCGCCCAGCCCGTGATCGAGCTGGCGGCCGCCATGGTTGGAGACGAAGACCATCTCGGCTCCGTGCTCGACCGCCATGCGGGCATCCTCGGCGGTGGCGATGCCCTTCAGGATCAGCGGGATGTCGTGGGTCTTCTTGAACCGCTCCACGTCCTTCCAGTTCAGCGCCTTCTGGAACTCCATGCCCGGCACCTGGCGCCACGGCTTCACGAAGCGGTTCGCCATGTCGCGCTCGCGCCGGCTGTACCAGGCGCTGTCGACGGTCAGGGCGAAGGACTGGTAGCCATGGTCGACGGCGCGGGCGACGATGTCGTCCAGCCAGGCGTCGTCGCCGCGCTTGTACAGGCAGAACACCTTGGTGCCGCCGTCGATCTTCGCCACGTCCTCCAGCGGCACGGTGCCGACCGAGGAGAGGAACAGCGGCACGCCGTATTGGGCGGCGGCGCGCATCGCCTGGACCGGTCCGTGGGCGGCGAAGCTTTCCAGGCTGCCGACCGGGCAGAGCACGACGGGCAGGGAGACCTTGGCGCCGAGGAAGTCGCCGGTGGTCTCGACCTCGCGCATGTCGCGCAGCACCCGCGGACGGAAGGCGATCTTGTCGAAGGCCAGGCGGTTGCGCTTCACCGTGGTCTCGCTCTCGGTGCCGCCGCGCATGTAATCCCAGGTATTGCGGTCGAGATTCACCCGGGCGCGCTTGACGATCTCGTGCAGCACGTGGAACTCGTCACGCACCTTGGCCAGATCGGCATCCGAGACGGGGCCCAGCTCGGGTGTAGCGGCAGCGTCATTCATGGTCTGTCTTCCTCCCGGATGCCCGTGGCGGGCGATCGTTGATCGGTTCTCGTTGCTTCGTCAGCCCGGCATCGTTTCCGCGAGCCAGGTATGCAGGGTCGTCCAGGCCCGGCTCGGCGCGCCGGCGCTGACCACCATGCCGATATGGCCGAGCGCGACATCGGCGCGGGTGGCGTTCGGCAGGCGGTCGGCCAGGGAGCGGGCCGAGGCGGGCGGGACGATGCGGTCGCGCGCCGGGATCATGGCGAGGGCCGGCACCGTCACCTGTTCCGGAATAACCGTCCGCCCGGCAATCCGCCAGTCCCCGATTGCAGGGGTGTTGCGGCCGTACCAGTCGAACAGCGCCTCCCGGGCCACCGGGGCGGCCAGTGGCACGCCGTCGTTCAGCCAGTCCTCCAGGGCGACGAACTCGGCCGCCTCCGGGGCGCTGGCATCGGTCTCGCCGAACCGCAGGAACTTGTTGATCACCAGCAGCGGGTCGAGGGCGAAGAACAGCGCCTGGATCCAGTCGGTCGGCAGCCAGCCCAGGGTCTCGATGGTGCCGGCCATCCAGGGTTCGGCCATCGGCAGGGAGGCGGCGATCGGCGGCGCGTCGGCGGCGAAGTCAAAGGGGGTGGCGAGCAGCAGCAGGCCGGCGATGTCGCGCGGCCGGCGCTGGGCCAACGCCAGGGTCAGCAGGCCGCCCATGCAGTAGCCGAGCAGGGCGGGCCGGGTGCCGGTGACGGTGAGCACCGCCTCCAGGGCAGCCTCCAGCCGACCGGCGACATAGTCGGTCAGCGCGAACCGTCGCTCCGCCTCGCCGGGAAAGCCCCAGTCGACGAGAAACGGCCGGTACCCCCGCCGTGCCAGGTCGCGCAGGAGCGAGCGCTCTTCCGTGAGGTCGAGCACGTAGCCGCGGTTCACCAGGGAGGGCACGACCAGGATCGGAATGCCGCCCGGTGTCGCGCCCGGCACCGTGCCGTAGTCCAGCAGCAGGGTGCATCCGTCCTTCCAGCACACCGCCGGTTCGGCGACGGAGCGCCGGTAGGGATGGTGGCGATAGCGCTCGATGCCCGACAGGAAGCGGTCGAGGCGCCGGCGCACCTCCGCCTCCATCGCGGTCTCGAAGCTCTCCGGCGCCGGGGCGGGACTACGACCGGCGGCCGCTGCGGCCCTTGCCGCCTCCAGGGCGTCGAGCTGGCTCTTCAGGCTCGCCGCCGTCTCGCTCAAGCCGGGCTTCCAGTCGAGCGATCCGTTCTTCCAGGCGACGGAGCTCGCGTAGGATGAGAGCCAGGTCGTCGCCGCCGCGCTCAGATACAGGGGCAGCGGGCGCGGCCCCGGCCGTGGGGCGCCCGCGCTCGAAGGATTGCTGCCGTTGCTGTCCGCCGCCGCCGTCATGGCCGGCACTATAGGCCGATGCGGGCCTGGATGAAGAGGGGGCGTAGCCCGGCTGCAGCCCGTCCGCCATCGGTCGCGCCGCCGGCTGGGCGCAGCCCTGGCCGGTCCACAGCGCGGTCCAGCGGCGCACCGCATCCGCGACCTCCGGATCGGTGGCCATGGCCTGCACCTGGGACTGCCACAGATCGAGGAACCGGCGTGCGAGATCGCCCGCGTCGGGCGGCGGTGCGGAGCTGTCGGAGGAATCGTTCATATCACGCGGTCCGGTCATGGCGCCGGAGTATCTCATGCCGCTTCCCGAGGGCCAAGCGCGGGGCCGGGTGCGCGACCATGTACCGCCGCAAAGTATGGCTATCGCGCCGCCGCACGTGGCAACGCCGGGAAATTGCACGGATTCCGGACATCATCGTTGCAAAGCACAAACGAGCGGCGCACTGTTAAAAGAAACGGTAAAAACTGAACCGAGGGTGGGACGGTACGCCATGACGGATAGCTCCAAGACTGACGCCACCAAGAAAACGACCCGAGCCCCGGGCCGCAAGGCCGCCGCGGCAAAGGCGTCGACGGTCGGCCGGCGGTCGGACGGGGAGGATGGTGCCGGCACCGCCGGGGCCGAAGCGATCACGATCAAGAAATACGCCAACCGGCGGCTCTACAACACGGCGACGAGCAGCTACGTCACCCTCGACCACCTGTGTCAGATGGTGAAGGATGGCGTGGAGTTCGTGGTCTACGACGCCAAGACCGGCGAGGACATCACCCGTGCGGTGCTGACCCAGATCATCGTCGAGGAGGAGGCCAAGGGGCAGAACCTGCTGCCGATCGGCTTCCTGCGCCAGCTCATCAGCTTCTACGGCGACAACCTGCAGATGGTGGTGCCGGGCTATCTGGAATCCTCCATGGCCGCCTTCGCCCAGAACCAGGAGCGGATGCGCAGCTACATGCAGGAGGCGTTCGGCGGCATGTACCCGTTCGGCTCGATCGAGGACATGACCAAGCGCAACCTGACGATGCTGGAACAGGCGATGTCCATGTTCACGCCGCCGGCGGGCAAGGGGGCTGGTCCGAAGCCGGCGCCGTCCGGCGACGAGGCCGCCTCGGCCCCCTCCGGCGAGGATACGGCGGCCGCGGTGCGCCAGCTCCAGACCCAGCTCGAGACGCTGCAGCGGCAGCTGATGGAGCTCGGGACCAGCGGGCTGAGCAAGCGGGACAGCAACGAGTCCTAAAGGTGGTTAACGGCTGTTAAGGCCGTTGACCGACCCCTCACCCGACCGACCCGGTCGCGTTTGGCCGTGGTGACATAGGCCGAGCCTTCTTCCGGCGGCTCGGCCTCATGCGTTTCACGGGCCTTGTTTCCTTCCCGCCCTCTCGCTTCTTCCCGGCCCTGTGCCGGGATCCAGGCGTCATGCTGACGGAACGCCGGAGATCGTTCTCGGACGTCACGGCGGCTCTACGCCTGGGCCCCGGCGCGAGGCCGGGGAGACGGGGAAGGAGGCTGCGGCGGCGCGACCCTCCTGCGTCTTCCCGGCCCTGTGCCGGGACCCAGGCGTCATGCTGATGGAACGCCGGAGATTGTTCTCGGACGTCACGGCCGCTCCTCACCTGGGCCCCGGCGCGAGGCCGGGGAGACTAGGAAGGAGGCTGCGGCGGCGCGACCCTTCCTCCGTCTTCCCGGCCCTGTGCCGGGATCCAGGGGTCATGCTGACGGAACGCTGGAGATCGTTCTCGGACGTCACGGCGGCTCCTCCCCTGGGTCCCGGCGCAAGGCCAAGGTGACGGGCGCGACGAGCCCCTTATTTCAGCAGAATGTTGGTGATCTCGCGCAGCTGGGTGCGGGCGCGCAGGAGGTAGAAGCCCTGCACCGCCAGATGGCTCGGGAAGTAGGCGCCGTCCGGGGCGCCGTTCATCACCACCACCGGATCGAGAATGGCCGCCTGGTTCAGCGACTGCATCATCTGGTCCCAGGCCGGGCGGAGCTGGCGGTCCTTGATCACCCCGTCGAAATCGCGCCCCAGTTCCCGCAGCAGAACGGCGTAGCCGTAGAGCCGGCCCTTCACCCCGTAGAAGATGTCGTCGACCTTGGTGTCGACCAGCAGCGGACGCGGCTTGGCCAAGTGCTGGTCCAGGGTGGCGGAGGCCGAGCCCAGGTCGGAGGCGATCCGGTCGAGGGTGGCGATCAGGTTGTCGGAGCGGCGCTCGAAGATCGCCTGTCCGGAGGCCAGCCGGTCGTTGTAGGCCTTCAGAGCGCGGGAGGCCGCCCGGTACTGGGTCTCCGAGGCGGGGGTCGGCAGGAACGATGTGGACAGATCGAAGATCCACACATTGCCCGGGTACTTCAGCAGGCCCGCCGCCTTGTCGAGATCGGCATCCACCTCCGACGAGCCGCGGGTGCGGCCGATCTGGTCGGCCATCTCGATGGTGAAGCGCGACAGGGCGTAGATGATGCCCTGCTGGAAGTTCGGCGTGTTGTCGAGCAGGGCCGAGGGGTAGAAGAACGGATCGTTGGCCGTCCAGAAGTGGGTGTCCACCTCGCGATCGATCAGCGCCGCCGTCGCCGCGACCGCATGACTGCCGCCCTCCGGCTCGTTGATCGCCTGGAAGTTCGGGTCGTCGTCGATGCTGTGCATCACGAAGGCGCCGACCACGTAGTACAGCAGGACCAGCACCACCAGGACGACCAGCGAATAGCCGCTGATCCGGGCCAGGCCGCGGCTCGGCAGGAAGCGGCGTTTCGGGGCCGAGTACTCATCGTCCCAGTCGACTTCCGGTCGCGCCATTTCCCTGCCCCTTCGCAGCTCTGTCCCATGTAACGGTTAAACACATAGGAAGCGCGACCGGTTCTGTCATCCTCGCGCGGCCCGTCGCGGGCGCGGCCCATCGACACGCCGGCCCTCCAACGCGCCGGCGCCCCATCTCGCTCGCGCCCCATCTCGGCGGCGGAACGACCGGCGGCTCAGAACCGCTTCAGCAGCCGATCGATATAGTCCAGCTCCTGGGCCGGGCGGTCGCGCTCGCCCGATCGCCGGCGCAGCTCGTCGAAGATCCGCCGCGAGCGCAGCAGGTCGCTCTCCGCCGGCAGGCCGTGACGGGTGGTGCTGTCGGTGGCGTAGCCCTGGCTGTCCTCGCGGTCGTTGTTGAGCGGGTCGCGGATCTGACCGTCCTGGGCCCGGCCCTGGGCGCCGGGGGTGGGAGCCGCCCCGCCGCCGGCCTGCTGCTGTTGCTGCATGGCTTCCGAAAGCGCCTGGGCACCGTCCTGCAGGGCTTCGATGGCGTCGCCCTGGGGGCCGACCGCGTCGCCCGGCTGGTTCTGGCCGAGCGCGTCGCCGGCGCCCTTCATCGCCCGTTCGGCCTGGCCGAAGGGCTGCGGGATCTGCCCCATGCCCTCGCCGAGCTTGCGCATGAACTCGCCGAGCTGGCGGCGGAGCTGTTCCTGCATCTGGGCCAGCTGTTCGGAGGTCATGCCCTGCGGGGGACCGTCGCGGCCCTGCTGACCCTGGCCCGGCTGTCCCTGCCCAGGTTGACCCTGGCCGGGACGGTTCTGGCCTTGCTGACCCGGCTGCATCTGGCCGGGCTGCTGCCCCGGCTGGCTGCCGAAGGGCTGTTGGCCGAGGTTGTTCTGGCCGCGGTTGCCGAACTGCTCCTCGCCCTGCTGGTGGTTCTTGAAGGTCTCGTCCATCAGCCGCTGCTGCTGCTCGGCGAGGTCCTGAAGCTGGCGCATCATCTCGCGGGCGGCGAGCTGTTCCGGCGACATCATCTGCGGCCGGCCGGCGCGCAGGTTCTCCATCAGTTCGCGGAGCTGCGACAGCATCTCGCGCGCCGCGTCCTTGGCCCCGGCCTGGGCCATCTGGCGGGCCCGCTCCAGCATGTCCATCAGGTCCTGGCGCTCGATGACCCGGTTGGGGTCGACCGGCTCCATCTGCTCGGCGTTCTGCTCGCCGTTGCGCATCATCTCCTGCATCTGCTCGGCCATGGCCTGCAGCATCTTGTCGATGGCCTGGCGCATCTCGTCGAGCAGCTTGTTCAGCTCGGCATCGTCGACGCTGTCCTGGGCCAGCAGGTCCATCAGCTTGCGCTCGATCTCCCGCAGCTCCCGCTCGGCCAGGGACAGCTCGCCGTCCTCGACCCGCAGGGCGGTGTCCCAGAGCAGCTTCTGCACCGCGTCGATCATCTCCGGACCTTCGTCGTTCAGGACGAGGCGTCCGGCGGCGGTGCGCAGGGCGAGGAAGGTGACGATGTCCTCGTAGTAGTGGTGCGGCCGCACGGCGATCGACATCAGCACCTGGGCGATGTCGTCCTTCTCGGCCGGCTCGGTGGTCAGCCGCTTGCGCTGCTCGATGATCGCCTGGGCGACCGGATGGGTGAACTGGCGCTCCGGCAGGATGAAGGTCACCGGCTCGCTGACACCCTCCTGACCGATGGCGTCGCGGGCGATCAGGGTGATCCGCACCGGCTGGCCGGCCCAGGGATGCGGGGTGAGGTCGTGATAATCCTTGGCGTCGACCGCCTCGGGCGCGGCGCCGGGCAGCGACAGGGGCAGAACGATCGGTTCGTCGCTCGCGACCTCCGCGCTGCTGTTCAGCCGGTCGATCCGGGCCTCGACGGCGGTCAGGCCGTAATCGTCCGACGCCGCGAAATGGATCATCAGCGCCGCCCGTTCGGTCGCCGCCGGCGGCTCGGCCATGGCGACGGTCGGCTTCAGGTCGGGCACGACCGTGATGGTCCAGCCGGCGAGCTCCTCGCCGTCCTGGCGGATGGCCAGCGCGGTACCGGTCTCGATCGGCTTCTCGATCTGGTGGGCGCGGGTGCCGACCGTCTCGAACGCCAGCAGCGTTTCCGTGGCCTGCTCGCCGTCGCCGTCGGTCACCGCCAGTTCCGGTGTCTCCTCGCCGCCGTTCACCTTGGCCAGCAGCACCGACCCGACCGGGACCGCCAGCCGCTCGGGGGCGGCCGGTTCTGCCGGAGAGGCGGCGCCGGACTGGCCGCCCTGCTGCCCGGCGGCGCGGGCCAACAGCATCGGCACGCGGCCGGTATAGGCCGGCGGATTGATCCACACGTCCAAGGTCGGCGGGGCCGAGGCATAGGGCGAACGCAGGTCGGGCTGGAAGGCGAGCGCGATCCGCTGGCCCGGGTTGCCGGCGGCGATCGCCAGACCCAGGACGAGGGCGAGGGCGAGCCCGGCGCGCAGGCCGAACCGGTCGAGCCGCGCCATGGTCGGCTCCGGCGGCGCGACCTTGAGGCCCTTGAGCCGGGCGGCCTCGCGCTTCAGATGGGCGCGCCAGATCGCCAGACCCATATAGTTGGCTTCGTCGGCCGGCCGGTCCGCGAGGCTGCTGAGCGGGCGGTGGGACAGGCCGCTGTCCCGTTCGAGCCGGCGCACGGCATCCTGGTGGGTCGCCGGCCGCCAGCGCAGCGCGCCGCGCCGCAGGCTCCACAGGAAGGCGGCGCCGAGGACGAGCAGCAGTGCCAGATGGCCCCAGCCATAGGTCAGGTCGCCGATCCAGTGCGGCACACCGATCAGGGCGAGGGCGATGAACAGGGCGGCGATGACGATCGGCGGCCACAGGGACGGCCATACCCGTTCCCATCCCAGGACGGCCTTCGTCAGGGCGAGCTTGACGGCGAGGGGGCGGCTGGCGTCGCCATGCTCCCTGGACGTCGACCGGTCCGGCGTCTGCGGGTTACGCACCACGGGTCTCCACCATCGTCGGGGCGTCCGGTGCGCCGGCGGCTTCTCCCGGCCGGCACGATGGTGCTCTGGCCGGAACCCGCTCCGAAACGACCGCCATACCGGGCGCCGATCCATCAAGTGTTGGTCGGCAGCCGGGGGTGGTCAAGTCCCGGCGGGGCGATTCAAGCGGATGTGTTCGGTTGGGGCAGGGAGGAAAGCTCTTCTCATCCTCCTCTAACACTCCCCGGGCTTGTTCCGGGGCAGGGCTGACGCGCCGACGAGCCTCACCGGATATCGTCAGGCGCCCATCCCGGTTGTCACCTTGCCCCGGAACAAGCCCGGGGAGTGTGAGAACAGACAGACGTGGGTGCGTCGCTACTCCACCAGCACCTTGGTCTTCGTCTGCACCGGGTAGTTGCGCGGGTGGGTGGAGGGGCGGTCCTTCGGCGGGTTGGGGTCGCCGCGCTTGCCGCAGGCGGCGAGGCCGCTGACCGCCAGGGCGGCGACCGTCAGGAGCAGGGTCCGGCGTGTCTCGTCCATCCTCATCCCTCCGTCTCAGGAACCGGTGTCCAGGAAGCGCTTGCGGGCCTCTTCGACCTGCTCGCGGACCCGCACCGGTGCCGTGCCGCCGTAGCTGGTGCGGGCGTTCAGCGACGCTTCGACCGACAGCACCTCGTAGATCCGATCGTCGATCGCCGGGTTGATCTCGCGCAGCACGTCGATCGGCAGGTCCTCAAGTCCGCAGCCGCGCTCCTCGGCGGCCTTCACCGCCCGGCCGGTCACGTGGTGGGCGTCGCGGAACGGCATGCCGGTCTCGCGCACCAGCCAGTCGGCCAGGTCGGTCGCGGTCGGGAAGCCGGCGACGACCGCCTTGCGCATGGAGTCCGGGTTGGCCTGCAGGTCGCGGATCATGCCGGTGGTGCAGGCGATGCAGAGGCCGAGGTTGTCGACCGCGTCGAAGCACGGCTCCTTGTCCTCCTGCATGTCCTTGCCATAGGCCAGCGGCAGGCCCTTGAGCACGATGGCGGTGCCGGTGAAGGCGGCGAGGATGCGGCCCGCCTTGCCCTTCACCAGCTCCGCACCGTCCGGGTTCTTCTTCTGCGGCATGATCGAGCTGCCGGTGGTGAAGGCGTCGGACAGCTTCACGAAGCGGAACTGCGGCGTGGTCCAGATGATCAGCTCTTCGGCCAGACGCGACAGATGCACGGCGCAGATCCCGGCCGCCGCCAGCACCTCCATCACGAAGTCGCGATCGGAGACGGCGTCCAGGGAGTTCGCCGCCGGCCGGTCGAAACCGAGCTTGGCCGCCGTCATGTGCCGGTCGATCGGGAACGGCGTGCCGGCCAGGGCGGCGGCGCCGAGCGGGCTCTCGTTGAGCCGCTTGCGGGCGTCGGCCAGGCGCGAGCGGTCGCGGCCGATCATCTCCACATAGGCCAGCAGGTGATGGCCGAAGGTGACCGGCTGGGCCGGCTGCAGGTGGGTGAAGCCGGGCATGATGGTCTCGGCGTGCCGGTCGGCCTGCTCGATCAATGCTGCCTGCAGGTCCTTCAGCTCGGCCTCCAGGGCGTCGATGGCGCCCCGGGTCCACAGCTTCATGTCGAGCGCGATCTGGTCGTTGCGCGAGCGCCCGGTATGCAGCCGGCCGGCCGCGTCGCCGATCTTCTCGCGCAGCCGGTTCTCGACGTTCAGGTGGATATCCTCCAATGCGCGCGAAAAATTGAACGAGCCGGACTCGATCTCGCCCCAGATGTCGTCTAGACCCTGGGCGATCGCCGCCCCATCTTCGGCGGTGATGATGCCCTGGGCAGTCAGCATCTCGGCATGCGCCTTGGAGCCCAGGATGTCCTCGCGCCACAGACGGCGGTCGAAATCGATGGACGGGTTGATCCGCTCCATGGCTTCCGCCGGCCCGGCGGCAAAGCGGCCGCCCCACATCGTGTTCGCAGAAGAAGGTTCGGTCATGACGTTTCTCGGTTCGCTCTCGTCCTGGTCGCCGGTGCGGCTGGCGCTTGTTGGCGGGGTGGTCGGTCTCGTTGCGGCGCTCGCTGCGGGCGGCATCTTCCTGACGCGGGCCTCCGCCTCCGGGCCGCCGGCCTTTTCCGGCGGCTACGGGGACTGGGAGGCCTACGCCGATCCGCAGCCGGCACCGGCCATCGACTTCCTAGACCCGGACGGCGAGCGCATCAACCTCGACGCATACAGGGGCCAGACGCTGCTGGTGAATTTCTGGGCCACCTGGTGCGCCCCCTGCATCCGCGAGCTGCCTGCCCTGGACGCGCTCCAGGCCGATCTGGGCGGCGACGCGTTCCGGGTGCTGATCATCTCGATCGACCGCAAGGGGCTGGAGGTGGCGCAGCCGTTTCTCGACAACCTGGATCTCGACCATCTGAGGACCGCCGCCGATCCCAAGGGCGTGCTGGCCCGCGAGATGAAGGCGACCGGCCTGCCGACCACCGTGCTGATCGCGCCGGACGGCAAGGTGATGGGGCGGATTCTCGGAGATGCGGAGTGGAATTCCGACGGTGCCAAGGATCTGGTGCGTTACTATCTCCAATAGCGGTGCTCGCGGCGCGCCCGGACGATGGGACGCGGCGGCCGCCACCGGCCCGATGATCCGACGAAGGAGCCGAAGCAGAAGATGTCGATCCTGGCCCGACTGTCCGTCGCCGTGCTTCTGCTCGCCGCCGCCGTGGCGGCCAGACCGTCCGGGGCGCTCGCCCAGGAACCCAAATTCTTCCGCATCGGCACCGGCGGCGTGAACGGCACCTACTATCCGATCGGCTCGATCATCGGCAACGCGATCTCCAATCCGCCCGGCTCCCGCGCCTGCGAGGCCGGCGGGAGCTGCGGCGTGCCCGGCCTGATCGGCATCGTGGTGTCGTCCAACGGCTCGGTGGCGAATATTGGCGCGATGGAGCGCGGCGAGATCGATTCCGGCTTTGCCCAGTCGGATGTGATCCACGCCGCCTATACCGGCACCGGCGCCTTCGCCGACCGGGCGCCGATGACCGACCTGCGGGTGATCGCCTCGCTCTATGCCGAGCACATGCAGCTCGTGGTCGGCGCCCAGACCGAGATCGCCGCGCTGGAGGATCTGCCGGGACACCGGGTCTCCATCGACGAGCCCGGGTCCGGCACGCTGCTGCTGTCGACCAGCCTGCTGGACGCGGCCGGGATCGGCACCGGCGGGGTGAGTGCGGAGTACATGAAGCCCGGTCCGGCGGCGAGCCTGATGTCGCGGGGCGAGTTGGACGCCTTCTTCATCGTCGCCGGCGTGCCGACCAACGCGGTAGCCGACCTGATGCGCGCCGGAAAGGCCCGTCTGGTGCCGCTGTCCGGACCCGCCGTCGACAGCCTGCTGGACCGCCACGAGTTCCTGTCCCAGGCGCCGATCCCGGCCGGCATCTACGGCAGCGACCAGGCCGAGATCGAGACCTTCGGCGTCACCGCCCAGTGGGTGACGACGGCGAAGGCGTCGGACGACCTGATCTATGCCGTCTGCAAGGCGCTGTGGAACGACGCCACCCGTACCCTGCTGGACGGGGGCCACCCCGGCGGCAAGCAGATCCGCCTGACCTCGGCGCTCGACGGCGTCAACGTGCCGCTGCACGCCGGCGCGGAGCGCTGTTACGCCGACCTGGAGAAGGCCGGACAGAAGTAGGGCGGTTCCGACGGCGGTCGGCGGTGCGGGACGGACTTCCGGACGAAGGGGTTTCCCCGGCCGCCTTTGGGGGCTGGCCGGGGAAACAGCGCCGTGGGGGTGGGGGATCCCACGACACCTTCAAAAGCGACAAAACAGAGGAATAGGTAATCCGTCCCCCGGATCAGTGCACCGTGTCGGCCAAGCGCATGGCGTGGCCGTGAATCTGGCGCCGGGTGGCAACGTCGAGATCCTCGAACGAGGCCTGGGCCATCATCAGATCCACCGAACTCCCGCTGTTAATGGCGCGCATCAGCGCCGTCGCAATCTTGGTCTCGTTGCCGACGATGTCGGCAACAGATTGAGATAGAAGGGCAAAAGCCTTATCAGTCACCATTCTGGTCATCGTTCTTCCCTCTTTCTGAAGGACTGTAGGTGTTCGGAATTTATGTAAAGTTTTATCTAAAATCAAGGCAAAAGCTGCGGAACTCGGCCATCTCCTGGCCCTGACCTGTAACCTCTTGAGTCCTGGGGGCTTAGCGTATGGAAGATCCGATCGGCGGCCATCCGACCCGCGCGGAACAGCTCGACATCCTGGTGAGCGCCGCCGAGGCGGTGCTACGGCCCGGCGACAGCCTGCTCGATCTGGGCTGCGGGACGGGCTATCTCGCGCACCTGTTGTTCCAGCGGCGCGAGGACATGCGGTTCGTCGGCGTGGACCGCAAGGGCGAGGCCTTGCAGGCGGCACGTGACCGCTTCGGCGACCGGGCCCGGTTCGTCGAGGGCGATCTGAGCGATGTCGGAGCGATCGAGGTCGCCGGCGGGCCGTTCAGGGTCATCGCCACCGCCCTGACCTTCCATGACCTGGACGATGCGGCGAAGCGGTCGGTGATCGCCTGGGCGGCCGAGCGGCTGGCGTCCGGCGGGGTCTTTCTGCTGTACGACCGGCTGCGCCTGACCGCGCCGTCGACCTTTGCCCTGCAGCAGGCGATCTGGACGCGGATCGAGACGATCCACGGCCGGCCCATGCGCAGCGCCGCCAGTTTCGCCGACTACGAGGCCGACCTGTCGGAGAGCAACCGGCCCGCCCGGCTCGACGACTACATCCGGTGGTTTACGGAACTCGGTCTGGAGCATCAGATTCTACATCTGCACGGGAATGTCGCACTGATAGCGGCAGCCAAGGGGAAGGAAACACAATGACGCAACGCTACGCCGCCGAGGCGCTCACCAATTTCGCCGAAGCCCTGTTCGCCAAGGCCGGGATGGAGGCCGACAAGGCCGCCCTGGTGGCGCCGCTGATGGTCGAGGCCGACCTGATGGGCCACACGACCCACGGGCTGCAGCTCGTCGGCGCCTATCTCGCCGCCCTGGAGGACGGGTCGATGACCGCCGCGGGCGCGCCGGAGGTTCTGTCCGACCGAGGCCCGGTGGTGGTCTGGGACGGTCGGCGGCTGTCCGGCGTATGGCTGACCGCGAGCGCGGTGGATCTGGCGGTCGAGCGGGCCCGGCAGTACGGCACCTGCACCGTGTCGATCCGCCGCTCCCATCATATCGCCTGCCTCGCCGCGTTCCTGGAGCGGGCGACCTCCCGGGGCATGATGGTGACCCTGACCTGCTCCGACCCGGCGGTGGCCAGCGTCGCGCCGTTTGGCGGCACTCGGGCGATCTACACGCCCGATCCCCTGGCGGTCGGCATCCCGACCTCCGGCGACCCGATCCTGATCGACATCTCCGCCTCGATCACCACCAACGGCCTCACCAACCGGCTGCACAAGGAGGGGCGGACGCTCGAGCACACCTGGCTGATCGACGCCGACGGCAATCCGTCCACGGACCCGGCGGTTCTGTTCACCGATCCGCCGGGCACGATCCTGCCGGTCGGCGGGTTGGACCACGGCCACAAGGGCTATGGCCTGGCGCTGATCGTCGAGGCGCTGACCCAGGGCCTGTCGGGCCACGGCCGGGCCGATCCGCCGGAGGGATGGGGGGCCAGCATCTGGGTGCAGGTGCAGGACCCGACCGCCTTCGCCGGGACCGACGCCTTCAGCCGCCAGACCGACCGGCTGGCCGAGCTGTGCCGCACCAACCCGCCGCGCCCGGGCGTCGACGCGGTGCGTCTGCCCGGCGACGGCGCGCTCGCCCGCAAGCGGACGGCGCTGGCCGAGGGGGTGGCCCTGTATCCGGGGATCATGGACGGTCTGGCCGACTGGGCGAACAAGCTCGGCGTGACGGCGCCAGAGCCTGTGTGAGGGGAGCTCGTCCCGCTCCGAACAGATGAACACTCCCCGGATTTATTCCGGGGAGTGGGACAGGTCATGTATGGGGAAGAGCCCTACTTCCCCGCCAGCCGCTTCAGCTTCGGCGACGGCACCACGCGGGTGAGGAACTGTGCGACCGCGTCCTGCGCTTCGGTGCGGCGCAGGACGTGATGGGTGCCGCCGTCGATCACCACCGAGCGGGCATCGGCGAAACCGTCCATGTCCTCGCCGCAGTCGCCGCGCAGGAACCAGCGGTCGAACCAGCGGTCGCCGGCGCTCACGACCGACAGCACCGGGATGCCGTCCTCGCCCTTGATGCCCCAGAGCGGCGGCCAGGGGATCTGACAGGTCCATCCCAGGATCACCCGGGCGGCGACGTCGTCGCCCGGGTAGTTGGCGGTCGTCATGCCGCCCTCGCTCTGCCCCATCAGCACGATCTGCGACGGGTCGACCCAGGGGAAGCGCCGGGCCTGCCGGACCGCGAATTCGGCCTCCGCCAGGCGGAAACCGATCACCCCGGGATGCGACCCGGCCGATTTCGAGCGCCAGTCGCAGCTGGTCGGCTTGTAGTCGCGCGAGAAGCTGTCCGGCGCGATCACCGCGTAGCCGAGGCCGCGCAGGAACTCCAGGTCGACCTGATAGCCGCGATGCAGGCCGTTGCAGCCGTGCAGAAAGATCACCACCGGCAGCGACGGCGCCAGCCGGGCCGACCGCAGCAGCGGCTCGACCTCGGCCATGTCGCCGGTGATGTCGGCCATCGCCGGATCGGCTGAGGAGAACGGCACCACCACGGTCGCGCCCTCCCAGGTGCGGAGCAGCTCGTCGGGCCGGTCGGCCGAGCGCGAGAGATAGCAGCCGGCCAGCAGGAACAGGCCGAGCAGGGCGAGTGCGAAACGGATCATGGAGAAGGAACTGTTCCGAAAAACCGGTTCCGGCAAGAGGCGGCGCGTTTCACACTGCCGTCATAGCCCGGCGCCATACTGCCGCCCCTTCCTGTTCTCCGCTCCTTCCGTCTCCGCGGATCCGCCCTTTTCCCATCCACCGCCAAGGACCCTCCGATGCGCCTCGTGATCGCCACCTACAACATCCAGTACGCCCTCGGTCAGGACGGCCGCTACGACATCGCCCGCATCGCCGACGCGGTCGCCGAGGCCGACATCATCCTGTTCCAGGAGGTGACCCAGAACTGGACGCGCAACGACGGCGAAGACCAGGTCGCGGAACTGGCGGAGCGCCTGAACCGCTACGTGGTGTTCGGCTCAACCTTCGACAGCGATGCCAGCACGGTGGAAGACGGCAGGGTGGTCAACCGGCGCCGTACCTTCGGCAACATGATCGCCAGCCGCTGGCCGATCCTGTCCTCGCGCACCCAGCTCCTGCCCAAGCACGCCCTGCCGGAGACCATGGACGTGCAGCGCTGCGTGGTGGAGGGGATCTGCCAGACGCCGGCCGGCCCGATCCGCGCCTACTCGGTGCATCTCTCGCATATCTCCGCCGGCCAGCGTCTGCCGCAGGTGGAGGTGCTGATGCGCTTCATCCGCGAGGCGCAGACCGACGCGCGGCCGGCGGACGGGACGTATCCGGCGGCCTGGGCTGGGGACGCGGTGGAGGTGCCGCTGCCGGCGACGGCGGTGCTGGGCGGCGACTTCAACTGCACGGCGGACTCGGCGGAATACGCCATGGTCTGCGGCGAGCTCGACCCGCATCGCGGCCGCCTGCGTCGGGCGGGCCACCTGGTCGATACCTTCGTCGCCGCCGGTCACGATCCGTTCGTGGCCTCCACCTTCTACACCCGCGAGACCGCGTACAAGATCGACCACCTTGTGGCGACGCCGGACCTCGCCGGTTCGGTGGTGCGGAGCTGGATCGGCGACACCAAGGCGTCGGACCACTACCCGGTGTTCGTCGAGCTCGACTGGGCCGGCGTGACGGTCTGACGGCCGCGTTCGCGGGCCACGGCCTCGCGGCGGGCGATATAGAGGGCGGCGGACACGATGATCGCCGCCCCGACCCAGGTCCAGACCTCGGGCACCTCGGAGAACAGGGCGAAACCGATCAGCGCCGACCACAGGAGCTGCACGTAGCGCGCCGGAGCGATGGCCGAGATCTCGCCGACCTTGAAGCCCTGGACCATGGCCAGGTGGCCGACGGTGGCGAGGCCGGCGATGACGACGATCAGTGCCCATTCCTCGGTCGACGGCCATTTCCACACCGAGATCGCCGGCCCCAGGGTGACCAGGGTGACGATCACCGAGAGATAGGCGACCACGGCGGGGCCGGATTCCTTACGGGTCAGCGCCTTGGCGACCAGGTCGGAGAAGGCGAA
Organism: Candidatus Endolissoclinum sp.; assembly: GCA_965228445.1. Taxonomy (GTDB): domain Bacteria; phylum Pseudomonadota; class Alphaproteobacteria; order Thalassobaculales; family Thalassobaculaceae; genus Thalassobaculum. Next base: position 3,964,914 of record OZ245813.1, read on the forward strand.
GAGCGGGGCGGCGATCAGCATGGCGATCACCCCCGGATCCACGTCGGCGAAACCGGGGCGCACGATGATCAGCGCGCCCATCAGCCCGACCACGACGGCGGTGATGCGCGGCAGCCGGATCCGTTCGCCGAGGAACAGGGCGGCGCCGACCGTGGCGAACACCGGGGCGGTGAAGCCGATCGCCGTCACCTCCGCCAGCGGGATCCGCGACATGGCGTAGAACCAGAGCATGACCCCGGTGCCGTGCATCAGCCCGCGGCCGAGATGCAGCTTCCACTGCATGGCCCGCAGGTCGGCGCCGGTGACCCGGATGAAGAAGGGGATGAGGAACAGCAGGCCGAACCCGTAACGCAGGAACGACGCCTGGATCGGGTCCATGGTGGTGCCGACCAGACGCACCAGCGCCATGAAGCTGGAGAAGATCAGTCCGGAGAGGACGATCCAGAACATCCCCTGGACATTGCGGGGCACGGCATCGAAGGCGGCACGGAGTTGTGCGACGGAAGGCATCCGGTACAGTCCGGTGGGAGGCGGCGCGACAGACGCTGCCGGAGACTTTCAAGGGGAGCACGCGAAGCATGGCCGGATCAAGCGCTTACGACCTGCCGGACAGTCTGGTGTCCACCGACTGGCTGGCCGATGCACTGGCGGACGGACGGGTCCGGGTGTTCGACTGCACCTGCTTTCTGGTACCGGATCCCAAGACCACCCTGCGGGCCGAAAGCGGCCGCGACGCCTATGAGGCGGCGCACATTCCGGGAGCGGGGTTCCTCGACCTCACGGGCGATTTCTCCGACCCGGCGGGCCGGTTCCGCTTCACCATGCCGAGCCCGCAGCACCTGGCCGAGGTGTTCGGTGCGCATGGCATCGGCGACGGCACGGCGGTCGTGCTCTACGCCGCCGACACGCCGCAATGGGCTACCCGGTTCTGGTGGATGCTGCGGGTCGCCGGCTTCGACAACGCGGCCGTGCTGGACGGCGGGCTGAAGAAATGGCGCGAAGAGGGGCGGCCGGTGGAGAGTGGGGCGGTAACCCTGTCGCCGGCGACGCTCACGCCGCATCCGCGCCCGGACCTGGTCGTGGGCCGCGACGCGGTGCTGTCCGCGGTCGGCGATCCGGAGGTGTGCATCGTCAACGCCCTGTCGGAGGCCCAGCACAAGGGCGAGGGGGTGAATTACGGCCGGGCGGGTCGGATCGCCGGCTCGACCAACGTGCCGTCCGCCACGCTGCTCGACCCTGCGACCAACGCCTTCCTGCCGGCGGCGGAGATCGAGGCTTCCCTGCGCGCGGCCGGCGCCATGGATGCGGCCCGGGTGGTGCCCTATTGCGGTGGCGGCATCGCCGCCTCGGTCACGACCTACTGGCTCACCCGGCTGGGGAAGGAGAACGTGGCGCTGTACGACGCCTCCCTGTCGGAATGGGTGGCCGACGAGAGCCTGCCGATGGAGGTGGGGTGAGGCCCTTCGACACGTCGCTTCGCTCCTGCTCAGAGTTAGGTCGAGAGAGATCACTCCGGCCTCATCGTGCGCAGCGAGCGGAGGAGCTGACCTAATCCTGAGCAGCGACCGTAGGGAGCGTGTCGAAGGGCGAAGGGCGAACGACAAAGGAGCGAAGGCCGCTGAGAGGCGCGCTCAGCGATCCAGCCGCTTCTTCATGTGGTACAGCACCGTGCCGATCGGACGATCCTCCAGCGTGCCGTAGACCTCGTATCCGATCCCCTCGTAGAACCGTCGGGCGTCGACCGTGCGCAGATAGGCGACCACGGCGTCGTGCCGGCGGGCGAAATCTTCCAGCCGGGTCAGCAGTTCGCGGGCGATGCCGAGACGGCGATGGGCCTCGGCGACCCAGAGCAGTTCGACTTCCAGGCCGTTCCAGTACACGTTGCCCTGGGCGCCGCCGATCAGGGTTCCGTCGGAGGCGCGGGCGAAGACCACCGCGGGCACGTCCTCGGACTCGTCCGGCAGATCGGGGAGCCGCGACAGCTCGTAGCGCCGCATCCCGGTCCTGACCGTGGCGATGTCGGCCGCCAGCGGGGTGGTCGTCAGCTCGAACTGGAAATCGGCCATGGTGCAGGAAGCGCGGGCGGGGTCGTTGACAGGTCGGGTGGCAGCCTATATACACCCGCGCTCGCTATATCGAGCATCAATCAGTCGACGTGACGGAGGCTTCCCGTGAAGCGCACTTATCAACCGAGCGTTCTCGTCCGCAAGCGCCGCCACGGCTTTCGCTCCCGCATGGCCACGGTCGGCGGTCGCAACGTGATCCGCGCCCGCCGGGCGAAGGGCCGCAAGCGCCTGTCCGCGTAGATCCTCGCGATCTGCGCCATCAGGGCCGGAGAGTGACGGCATGCGCGCGTCGGGCTCCGCCAAGCTAGAGATACTGCCGGCCAGGAAGGATTTCCTGGCCGTTGCGCGTGCGCGCAAGGTGGTCGCACCCGGTCTCGTCCTGCAGATGCGGGTGCGCGAGGACGGCGATGCGCCGGCCCGCGTCGGCTATACCGCCAGCCGCAAGGTCGGCAACGCCGTGAAGCGCAACCGCTCGCGCCGCCGCCTGCGGGCCGCGGTGAATGACGTGCTCGCCGGCCGTGCAAAGCCCGGCCACGACTACGTGCTGATCGCCCGCGCCGCGACCGCCGGACGTCCCTATGACGACCTGCTGGCGGATCTGGCCGGCGCGCTCGACCGCATCGAGAAGAAGGGCCGGTGATGGCGGCCCGGCGGTTCAGCAGACTGGCGCGATATGCCGCACTGGCCCCGGTGTATTTCTACCGTTATGCCCTCTCCCACTTTTTCGCCGGCTCGTGCCGCTATGCGCCGAGCTGCTCGGCATACGCGGTGGAGGCGGTTCAGACACACGGGGTCTTGCGCGGCGGCCGGCTAGCCCTTAGACGCTTCGCAAGATGCCATCCCTGGGGAGGCGCCGGCTACGATCCGGTGCCGCCGCTCGCGACGAGCGACCCCCGGACCATGACCGCCTATCCGGCGGCCACGACCCGCGCCCGCACCGCCCGCGCCAGTACCGACGGAAGCGTTCTATGAGCGACCAGAAGAACATGATCCTAGCGATCGCCCTGTCCGTGGTGATCCTGATCGGGTTTCAGTTCCTAGCCGCGGAGTTCGGGTGGACCCCGACCGCCCCGTCGCAGCAGGCGATCGAGCAGGGCGCCGATCCGACCCCGGGCGTGGCCTCGGACGCGCCGGTCCCGCCGGCCGACTCCTCCTCCTCGTCCTCGCCGGCCCCGGCGATCGTCCCCGGCGGCGAGACCGACCGCGCGGCCGCGCTGGCGGCGACCCCGCGGATCGAGATCAAGACCCCGACCATCGACGGCTCGATCTCGCTGGTGGGCGCGCGGATCGACGACGTGGTGCTGGACGACTACCGGGTGACCCTCGATCCGAACAGCGACTACATCCACCTGCTGGAGCCGACCAACTACGTGCGGCCGTACTACGCCGAATTCGGCTGGGTGGCGGCGCCGGGCTCCAACGTCGTGCTGCCCGGTCCGAAGACCGAGTGGGAGACCGACGCCACCGAGCTGACGCCGGGTGCGCCGGTGACCCTGACCTGGACCAGTCCCCAGGGCCTGACCTTCACGCGCAGCATCGCCGTCGACGACGGCTACATGTTCACCATCACCGACCGGGTGACGAACGGCAGCGACGCGGCCCAGGAGCTGTTTCCCTACGGCCTGATCAGCCGGGGCGGCCTGCCGCAGACCACCGGCTTCTACATCCTGCACGAGGGCCCGCTGGGCGTGTTCGACGAGACCCTCAAGGAGGTCGATTACAGCGACCTGCAGGAGGACGGCGACCAGGAGGCGGCGTCGGAGGGCGGCTGGATCGGCATCACCGACAAGTACTGGCTCGCGGCCCTGGTCCCGGATCAGAACAGTCAGTGGAGCTACAAGTTCCGCCACTCCATGCGCAACCAGAACGACCGCTTCCAGGTCGACTATCTGGGCGGCGCCACCTCGGTGGCCGCGGGCGGCGAGATCACAAACACCTCGCATTTCTTCGCCGGCGCCAAGCGCCTCGACCTGCTCGACAAGTACGAGGAGCAGATCGGTGTCCCGAGCTTCGACCTCGCCATCGACTTCGGCTGGTTCTACTTCCTGACCAAGCCGTTCTTCCTGGTGCTGACCTGGCTGCACGGCATCCTGGGCAATTTCGGCCTGGCGATCCTGGCGCTGACCGTGGTCATCAAGCTGATCTTCTTCCCGCTGGCCAACAAGTCCTACAAGTCCATGGCCAAGATGAAGGAGCTGACGCCGAAGCTGCAGGAGATGCGCGAGAAGTACGGCGACGACCGCCAGCGTCTCAACGAGGAGATGATGGCGATGTACAAGCGGGAGAAGGTCAATCCCGCCGCCGGCTGTCTGCCGATCGTGGTGCAGATCCCGGTGTTCTTCTCGCTGTACAAGGTGCTGTTCGTCAGCATCGAGATGCGCCACGCGCCGTTCTACGGCTGGATCCGCGACCTGTCGGCGCCGGATCCGACCACGATCTTCAACCTGTTCGGGCTGATCCCCTGGTCGCCGCCGGCGATGCTGATGATCGGCGCCTGGCCGGTGCTGATGGGCCTGACCATGTACCTGCAGCAGCGCCTCAACCCGCAGCCGGCCGACCCGGTGCAGGCCAAGGTCTTCATGTTCCTGCCGCTGCTGTTCACCTTCCTGCTGTCCAACTTCGCCGCCGGCCTGGTGATCTACTGGACCTGGAACAACCTGCTGTCGATCCTGCAGCAGTGGGTGATCATGCGGCGCATGGGCGTGAAGAACGCCCTGTCGTGACCGGCGGACCCGCCCAGGACGATCCCGACGCTCCGTCCCAGGCGGAGCTGGAGGCCGCGCGGGTGCTGTTCGCGCAGGAATGCCGGTTCGTCGCCGCCTCGGCGACGATCCCGCAGCTGCCGCCGGAGACCCTGCCGGAAGTCGCCTTCGTCGGCCGCTCCAATGTCGGCAAGTCGAGCTTGGTCAACGCGCTGACCGGCCGCAAGACCCTGGCCCGGACCTCCAACACGCCGGGCCGGACCCAGGAGGTCATCTTCTTCGACCTGGGCGGCCGGCTGATGCTGGTCGACCTGCCGGGCTACGGCTACGCCAAGGTGTCCAAGGCCAAGCAGGCGATCTGGACCGATACGCTGTTCGCCTATCTGCGCGGCCGGCCGACCCTGCAGCGGGTCAGCATGCTGATCGACGGGCGTCACGGCCTGAAGGAACTGGACATCGAGGCTATGGACCTGCTGGACCGGGCCGCTCTGTCCTATCAGGTGGTGCTGACCAAGGCGGACAAGGTCAAGCCGGCGGAGCTGCAGGCGATGCTCGAGAAGACCGCCAAGGCCCTGTCGCGCCGTCCGGCGGCCCATCCCGTGGTCGCGGCGACCAGCAGCGAGACCGGGGCCGGCATTCCCGAGCTGCGGGTCGAGCTGGCCCGCTTCGCCCATTCCGCCTGAGGCCGGCCGCCGGATTTTCCCGGTTGTCGCCGTCCGGCGTTCCACCCGATCCTCGTCTGGTTAACAGGGGCGCTTTGCGTTGCGGGCGCAGCGCTCTATAACCGCAGGCCGGTTTTGTAGTGGAGGGAAGGAGCGCCATGACCAGCAAGCCGATCGACCTCAAGCGGCGGGCCGAATGGCTGTCGAAGGCGGGCATTCTGACCGAGGCGCTTCCCTTCATGCGCCGATATTCGGGCAAGACCGTCGTGATCAAGTACGGCGGCCATGCCATGGGCGACAACGACCTGGCGCTGAAGTTCGCCGCCGACATGGTGCTGCTCCAGCAGGTCGGCATGAACCCGGTCGTGGTCCATGGCGGCGGCCCGCAGATCGGCAAGATGCTCGAACGGCTGGCCATCAAGAGCGAGTTCATCGACGGGTTGCGGGTCACCGATCAGGCGACCGTCGAGATCGTCGAGATGGTGCTGTCCGGCGCCATCAACAAAGGCATCGTCGCCGCCATCAACCAGGCCGGCGGCCGGGCCATCGGCCTATCGGGCAAGGATGGCGGCCTGATCCGCGCGGAGAAGCTGCGCCGCACCAAGGTCGATCCCGACAGCAACATCGAGAAGGTGCTGGATCTCGGCTTCGTCGGCGAGCCGACCACGGTCGACGGCACCCTGCTCAAGTCCCTGGTGTCGCAGGATCTGATCCCGGTGGTGGCGCCGATCGGCCTGGGCGCCGAGGGCGAGACCTACAACATCAACGCCGACACCGCCGCCGGCGCGGTCGCCGCCGCGGTGGATGCCAGCCGCTTCATGCTGCTGACCGACGTGGAGGGCGTGCTCGACAAGGATCGTCGCCTGATCCCGGAACTGACCGTTCCTCAGGCCCGCGAGCTGATCGCCGACGGCACGATCTCGGGCGGCATGATCCCGAAGATCGAGACCTGCATCGAAGCGGTCGAGGGCGGCGCCGAGGGCGCGGTGATCATCGACGGAAGAGTCCAGCACGGCGTCCTGCTGGAGCTGTTCACCAGCCACGGCATGGGCACCTGGATCCGGGGCTGAGACCCGGTCAGACGGCGGTCAGGATGCCTGGCCGCCGTCGAACATGCCGAGCTGCCACTGCATGTCCTCTTCGCTGAGCGGGTAGCCGCCGCGCTGGCCGCGCAGCATGTCCCGATCGGCGATATAGGCGAGCCGCTGCTGGAGCTGCTCGGCGAACCCCATGCTGAGGCCGGCCTTCCAAGACAGGGCCGTCACCGCCTTGGCGCTGCCCGAATTCAGGATCGAATGCACGATCGGCTCCTTGTAGCCGGTGCGCACCGCCAGGGACGAGATCACCTTGGCGCGTCGGCCGGAGGCCACGGCCTGGGCGATGTCGTCTTCCGTGATCCCGCCGCCTTGGGCCTGCCCGCCGTTCTCCTCGAGCCGCTGGGCCATGACCGCCTGCAGATGCTTGGAGGTCTCCGGGTCCAGGTCGGAGCGCTTGGACAGCTGTTCGACCAGGGCATGGGCGACGAATTCCGACAGCTTGCCGATCTGCCGGCCCGCCAGCTTCGGGCGCGAGACGAGGGGCGCGTGCCAGCTCGGCTTCGGCGGCGCGCTCTCGATCAGCCGGTCCAGGGTCTCCTCGCGGATCTGGGCCGACTCGTTGCCGAGCAGCACGGCGATGGCGGCGTCGTCGCCGCTGGTGGCGATCGCGTCGGTGACCTTGGTGGACACGCCCTGGCGCCGCGAGATCGCGCTGACCGAGCCGCTGTGGGACGGCGAGCCGATGACCTCGACCAGGAAGTCGTCGCTCAGCAGACTGGAATGCTCCAGCACCGGGCCGGCGACCTCGATGGCGGCGTCGCGGGCCAGCACCTCGATCACGCCGGAAACCACTTCCGGCGGGGCGCTGTCCACGTCCTTGATCGAGTCCGCGAGCCGGGCCCGCACCTTGACCGCCGCGTCGAGGGCCAGTGCCTCCAGCATGTTGATGGTCAGCTGACGCTGCGCGCCGCGCCGCTCATCGACGACGTCGGGGGCGAGGACGCCGATCTTCTCGGCGACGGCGCAGCGCACCGCCTCGTCCTCGTCCTGCGCCAGGAAATCGTCGGCCTGGCGCGGCGTGTTGAGGTTGGCGGCGACCGCGCGGCGCACCGCCGCGTCGGTATCCTCGGCCAGGAAGAACAGCAGCTCCGGTGGCACGTCGGTGCGGGCCGCCAGCGTGCAGCGGTCCGGAATGGAGCCGGTGCGGGCGATCTCCATCGCCTGGGCAAGGGTCTGCTTGTTCGGCGTCTGGTCGTCGGAGCGGCGACGCGGTGTCGGCTTGGTCACTGTGTCTCACCAGGCTTTTCGGCGGTTTCCAGGGCGCTGGATGCGGGCGCGATCCGATACCAGCCTTTCCCACCATGTTTTATTTCGTACATCACCGCATCGGCCCGTTCGATCAGCTGAACCCGGCTCTCGCCGGATCCGGGCAGATAGACCGCCATGCCGATGGACAGGCCGACCGGATAGTCGGGTGAACCCGAATACTGCAGCAGTTCCTTGCCGGTCTCCAAGATCCACTCTGCACGGACCGACGCTTCCTTCGCATCGACCCCCTCCATCCACAGCGCGAACTCGTCGCCGCCGAGACGGGCGATCAGGTCGCCGGCCTGGGCCTGGCGGTTGAGGATGTCGGACAGGTGGATCAGCGCCTGATCGCCGACCTGGTGCCCCTTGGTGTCGTTCACCTTCTTGAAGTTGTCGAGGTCGACATAGGTGAGCGTGCCGGGCGCCGCGCTGCCGGCGGCCAGCCGCCCGGTGATGGCGTCGTCGAAGGCCCGGCGGTTCAGCAGGCCGGTCATGGCGTCGGTGGTCGACAGCCGCTCCAGGTGCTGGTGGGCCGCGGCCTGATGCAGGGCGATGCCGAGCTGGTCCGACAGGTCGGCGATCAGCCGCGCGTCGTCGTCGCTCCAGTCGGCGGTGTCGCCGACCCGCCAGAGCATCACCGTGCCGTTGATCTCGTGGTGGTGCGACAGCTGGTGCGCCAGGACCGCGCCGATGTCGTAGGCCTCGACCACCGGCTCCCGGCTGGCGGTGATGCGCTCGCGCATCTCCTCCACGATGGCGTCGGGGACCGGGACTCCGACCGCCGCCGCCAGCCGCATGCCGGTGCCGGGCAGAATCCGGTATACCGAGCAGCCGTCGGCGTTGCCGCCCCGGAACACCGCCTCGGCGGCGAGGGACAGCATCTGGTCCGGGTCGCTCTCGTCGCGGATCGCCTGCATGATATGGGCGGTCAGACGCTGGCGGGCGCCGACCCGCGCCAGCTCCATGTCGCGCTGCCGGTCGTCGGTCACGTCGCGGCAGACCCCGCGGGCGCCGGCCCAGGTGCCGTCCGGCGCGAACAGCGGGGCGGCGGCGGTCTCCAGGCGCGCCTCGCCCCCATCCGCCCGGCGGAAGGTGATCTCCATCTCCTGGCGGGCCTCGCGGGTCTGGAACGGGCTGTCGACATCGACCCCCGGCGGGGTGACCAGGAAGCCGTCGGCGCGCCGGCCGATCAGGTCGGCGGCCGCCCAGCCGATGCCGCCATGGGGCGACACGAAGGCGAAGCGTCCCTGGGCATCGGTTTCCCAGGCGAGGTCGGCGGAGATCTCCACCAGATCGCGGTAGCGCTGACGCGAATCGACCAGGGCGGAGCGCAGGTTGCGGTCGACCGACACGTCGCGCCCGATCAGCAGCACCGCCCCGTCCGCGCCGACCGGCATGGCGGAGAAGCTGGTGGCGCTCGGCGAGGTGCTGTCGGCGTCGCGCATCTCGATCACGGCGGAGATTCCGCGCCCGGCGTGCCGCGCCTCGGCGATCAGCGACCCGATGTCCTGCAGATCGGCCAGCCGACGGGCGAGGTCGGCACCGGCCATGTTGCGGGCCTGCACGCTGTTGTCGCCGCGGACCAGGATCGCGGGTCCGTCGGCCAGGGCGAACGGGCCGGTCGAAACCATCTGGGCGACCAGGGTCTCGTCCTGCGTCTCGCTGACCATCTTGCCCGATCCGCTCATGCGTTCACCCTAACTGATCGCCGCCTGATCCGCATTCGACTTACATATCGTCATGGCAGCGGGGGCGGCTCAGGTCTAGTGCATTTGTGGCAAATAGCGGCCGACCCGTCGACACGGTCCCCCCCTTACGGGCCGTCCGGTTGGTGGTCGCCTGGCCGCGGTCCCGGAGCTTGAAAATCTCGCGGACGGTGACGGGCACCGGCATGGTGGGTATTGTCCTGGTCAGCCTGGGGGTGGCCGTCTCCGGCGGGGCGCTCGGTGCCCTGCGGCGGCGCGCTCCCTGACCCCGACCCGACGCCCAGGACGCCGTATGCTCGCCAAGACCATCGACTGCTGGATCTTCGATCTCGACAACACCCTGTACCCGGCGCGCTCCAACCTGTTCGTTCAGGTCTCCGCCCGGATGACCGAGTTCATCAAGGACCGGTTCGAGCTGGAGCACGAGCCGGCCCGTGAGCTGCAGCGCGACCTGTTCCGCCGCCACGGCACGACCCTGCGCGGGCTGATGACCGAGCATGGGGTCGATCCGGCGCCGTTCCTGGAGTTCGTGCACGACATCGATGTCAGCATCATCGATCCGGCGCCCGAGCTGGACGACCTGCTGACCCGCCTGCCGGGCCGCAAGGTGATCTACACCAACGGCTCGGTCGGTCATTTCGAGCGGGTGGCTAGGCGCCTGGGCGTCGACCATCATTTCGACCATGTCTACGACATCGTCGCCTCCGACTACTCGCCGAAGCCGGATCCGGTGCCCTACGACAAGCTGATCAAGCTGCTGGATATCGATCCCACGCGCACCGCGATGGTCGAGGACATGGCCAAGAACCTGAAGCCGGCGGCCGATCTCGGCATGACCACGGTCTGGCTGAAGAGCGATTTCGACTGGGCCACCGACGGCGCCGACCAACCCCATGTGCACCATGTCGCCGAGGACGTGATCAGCTTCCTGCGCAGCGTGGTGGGCAGTGGGGTGGACGGCGCACGGGAGTCGTGACGCGCATCGCGTTGACAGCTTTCCGGCCCCCCGCCATTGTGCCGCGGACCTGCGGAATTCCGACCTTTCGACAAGAGCCGAGACCCCATGACCTCTGATCTGCAAACCGTCATCGACGCCGCCTGGGAAAACCGGGACAGCATCACCGTCTCCACCAAGGGCGAGGTGCGCGACGCCGTCGAAGCGGCGCTGGAAGGGCTGGACAACGGCTCGATCCGCACCGCCCAACCCGAGGGCAATCACCAGTGGAAGGTCAACCAGTGGGCCAAGAAGGCGGTACTGCTGTCGTTCCGGCTGAACGACATGGAAGTGGTGCCGGGCGGCCCCGAGGATCCGGAGCGCGGCCCGTCGGTGTGGTGGGACAAGGTCCCGTCCAAGTTCGCCGGCTGGGGCGAGAACCGGTTCCGTGAGGCCGGCTTCCGCGCCGTGCCGAACTGCGTCGTACGCCGCTCGGCCTATATCGCGCCGGGCGTGGTGCTGATGCCGAGCTTCGTGAACCTGGGCGCCTATGTGGACAAGGGCACCATGGTCGACACCTGGGCCACCGTCGGCTCGTGCGCCCAGATCGGCAAGAACGTCCACCTGTCCGGCGGCGTCGGCATCGGCGGCGTCCTGGAGCCGCTGCAGGCCGATCCGGTGATCATCGAGGACAACTGCTTCATCGGCGCCCGCAGCGAGGTCGTCGAGGGCGTGATCGTCGAGGAGGGTGCCGTGCTCTCCATGGGCGTGTTCATCTCCAAGTCGACCCGGATCATCAACCGCGATACCGGCGAGGTCCATGTCGGCCGGGTGCCGGCGTTCTCCGTCGTCGTGCCGGGATCCATGCCGGGCAAGCCGCTGCCGGACGGCACGCCGGGCCCGTCACTGTCCTGCGCGGTGATCGTGAAGACGGTCGACGCCCAGACCCGGTCGAAGACCTCCATCAACGAGCTGCTGCGCGACTGATCGCTGAGGAAATCGAGATGTCGGCGTCCCCCCAGGCCGGCTCGGGAACGCCCGCGCACCTCGACCCGGTCGAGGTCGCTGCGGACCTGATCCGCTGCCCCAGCGTCACCCCGGAAGAGGGCGGCGCCCTCGACCTGCTGCAGTCGCTGCTGGAGCCGATGGGCTTCACCTGCCATCGGCTGCGGTTCGAGGCGGAGGGGACCCCGGCGATCGACAACCTCTATGCCCGTCGCGGTACCTCCGCCCCCCATATCTGCTTCGCCGGCCATACCGACGTGGTGCCGGTCGGCGACGCGGGCGCCTGGACCAGGGGGCCGTTCGACGGCACCGTCGCCGACGACCGGCTCTGGGGCCGCGGGGCCGCCGACATGAAGGGCGGCATCGCCGCCTTCGTCGCCGCAGTGGGCCGCTACCTGTCCTCCGGCGAGGCCAACGGTTCCATAAGCCTGCTGATCACCGGCGACGAGGAAGGTCCCGCGATCAACGGCACCACCAAGGTGCTGGACTGGATGGAGACCAACGGCGAGATCCCCGACATGTGCATCGTGGGCGAGCCGACCAATCCGAGCGCCATGGGCGACATGATGAAGATCGGCCGCCGCGGCTCCTTCACCGGTCGTATCACGGTGCACGGGACCCAGGGCCACGTCGCCTACCCGCATCTGGCGGAGAACCCGGTACACGGGCTGATCCGCCTGCTGGAGCCCTTCGCCCACGGCACCCTGGACGAGGGCACGGCGCATTTCCCGCCCACGACCATGTCGGTGACCACGATCGATGTCGGCAACCCGGCCAACAACGTCATCCCGGCCGAGGCGCGCGCCACCTTCAACGTGCGCTTCAACGACGCCCATTCCTCGGAGTCGCTGGAGAAGATGTTCCGCGGCAGCTTCGACCAGAAGGGCGTGCGCTACGAGATGGAGACCGAGTGCTCGGGCGAGAGTTTCGTGACCGAGCCGGGCGCCCTGTCCGACCTGATCTCCGACGCCAGTTTCGCCGTCACCGGCCGGCGCCCCGAGCTGAGCACGACCGGCGGCACCTCGGACGCCCGCTTCATCAAGCGGCTCTGTCCGGTGGTGGAGTTCGGGCTGGTCGGCCAGACCATGCACAAGGTGGACGAGCATGTCGCCGTCGCCGATATCCGGACGCTGACCGACATCTATGCGGCCGTCCTGGATCGGGCACTGGGGCGCTAGGGCCGTGGCGCTGCCGCCGATCCCCAGCCAGTCGGAGGTTGCGGCCTCGGTCTACGGGACGTGGCGGCTGCTGCTCGGCGACCGGGGCGGACTGGGCTATTTCGCAACGGGGCAGACCGGGTTCTGGCGTTCCTGCTGGGTGCTGGCGGCGGTGCTGCCGCTGAACCTGCTGATCTTCATGATCCAGTCGTCGGTGACCGACGCGCCGCTCTCTCTCGGCCTGCTGGCGCTGGTCGGTTTCACCGTGGTGATCGCCTGGTACGGCTATGCGCTGGCCGCGCACTACGTGCTGCCGTCGATCGACCGGGCGGAGCGGTATTACGACTACATGATCCCGGAATTCTGGTCGTCGCTGCCGACGGTGGTGGTCCAGTTCGTCGCCATCGCCCTGGAGGCCGGCGGTGTGCTGCCCGGATCCTTGGGCAAGGTGCTGACCATCGCCTCGTTCGGCGGCGCGCTCTGGCTGCGGGCGCAGATCATCCGGCTGTCGCTGGATGTCAGCTACGGCGTGTCCGTCGGCCTGGTGGTCGGCAGCCTGGTGTTCAACGCGGTGCTGGCGGCGATCCTGATCCCGGGCTGAAACACATACCCTCCCGCATTCCCCGGACTGGTTCCGGGGCCTACGCATTCTCCCTCTCGAAAGGGGAAGCCCTCGCGTAGGCCCCGGAACAAGTCCGGGGAGTGCGAAAGAGGAGGAACGGTCCGGGCTTTACCCTGGCAGCGTGCCGGTAAGCACGTAGCGCAGGATGTCGACCACCTGTTCCGGTTTCTCGGCCACGGCAAGGGCGGCGCCGTCGACCTCCTTCAGGGCGTGGGTGTGCTCGGGGGCGTGCAGCACCACCAGGGGCGTGCCCAGGGCCGCGGCATAGCCGGCGTCGAAGGCCGCATTCCACTGCTTGTACTTCTCGCCGAAGCGCACGACGACCACGTCGGCCTGCTCGATCAGCGTGCGGGTGCGGATGGCGTTCAGCTTCGCCCCCTTGTGGTCCTTCCAGAAGCCGGTCTCCTCGGCCCCCAGGATCGCCACGCCGCAGTCGTCGCTGGCGTCGTGGTCGGTGACCGGGGCGGAGAACGCGACATCCAGGCCGGCGGCGCGCGCGCCGTTCTCGATGACGTCGCGCCAGTCGGTGTGGATCTCGCCGGACAGATAGACGGACAGGCTCACGGTTGCCTCCTTGAGGTGTAGCGGACGCCCCAGGCCTTAACACATTCGCCCGGTCGGGTCAGGCATCGCACCGGCACGGGACCGGAAAGCGCACGGGCACCGTTTCGGCGACTCCACGAAAAAAATCGTCGACGCGTCGGCGCGCACGAGGTCCGCGAAGCGGCGACGGGCGGACCGCATCGGGGCGCGACGGACCGTCCTTCCGGGCCGTCCGGGCGCCTGGATAGGCTTCTTCAACTGTCTGAAAATAATCGTAAAACGAGTGAAGGCCTGGAGACGGATCTCCAGGCCCTCTGTTACTCGCTATCCGAACCGGGCATCAGGTGGGGAGAGGGGGACGTGCCCCGATCCGAAAGCACTTCTAACTTAGGCGTTGTTTCTGTAATGTGCAATAGAAATTTTTGTTTCAGATCGAAAGGCTGAAGCGGTGAAACGGAGAGTGTTTGCGCGCCGCCGACACGCCGAGATCGTAGCCCGCAGGCGGCTGCGGATCGCGACATGGTTGGGGGCGCCACTTGCCTTGGTGGCGTTGAGCTGGGAAATCCTGGAGGGTGGCGGAATGCCTGCCATCGGGACCGCTGCGACGGTCGCGGTGGCGATCGCCTACGCGATCGCCCTGCTGCGGATCCACGACCTCACGGGGGAGTGGACGTTCTTCTAGAACGTGGATCCTGCCCGCTTTACGTTTTTAAAGTCGGCGCCTTGTGGCGGTTTCGGCGCGCCAATTGGTTGAGCGCCTCGACCGCGACGGCGAAGCCGATCGCCGCATAGAGATAGCCGCGCGGGATGTGGAAGTGCAGGCCGTCGGCCACCAGGGCCACGCCGATCAGCATGAGGAACGACAGCGCCAGCATTTTCGCGGTCGGGTGCTTGTGGATGAACTCCGAAATCACGCCCGCCGCCGCCATCATGACGATGATGGACACGATCACCGCGGCGATCATCACCTCGATATGCTCGACCATGCCGATGGCGGTCAGGATCGAGTCGACGCTGAAGACCATGTCCAGCGCCATGATCTGGATGACCACGCTGGTGAAGCCGGCCGAGACAGCCGCCTTGGGCCCCTGATCCTCCTCGTCGCCTTCGACGGTCTTGTGGATCTCCAGCGTGGCCTTCGCCAGCAGGAAGGCGCCGCCGGCCATCAGGATCAGGTCGCGCCAGGACAGCTCCATCCCCTGGACCGTCAAGGCCACCGCCGTCAGCCCGATCACCCAGGTGATGGCGAACAGCAGGCCGATCCGCATCACCAGGGCGCCGGCGAGGCCGATGGTCCGGCCGAGCGGCCGCTGCTTCTCCGGCAGCCGGTTGGCGATGATGGAGATGAAGACGACGTTGTCGATGCCGAGCACGATCTCCATCAGGGTCAGGGTGAGGAAGCTGGCCCAGACGGTGGGATCGGCAAGGAGGTCCATGGACTGACTCAGGTGGTGGGGGTGCGCCAGGGGAAGGCGTCGGCGTAATCGCTCTCAAATGTGGCGAGTGTTTCGCCATGGGCAAGGGTCAGATCGATATCGTCCTTCCCTTCCATCAGACATTCCTTCACGAACGGGTCGATCTCGAAGCCGACGGTCTCCGGATCGTTGGCCAGGCGGACAGTCTGGCTGGCGAGGTCGACGGTCAGCGGGGCCGAGGGATCGGCTTCCGCCATCTCCCAGATCTTCTCGATCGCCTCGATCGGCAGCTCGACCGGCAGCAGGCCGTTCTTCGCGCAGTTCGAGCGGAAGATGTCGCCGAAGCTGGCAGCGATGATGCAGCGAAAACCGGCATCGGCGAGCGCGTAGACCGCGCCCTCGCGGCTCGACCCGCCGCCGAAGTTGCGGTCGGCGACCAGGATCTCGGCGCCCCGGTACTGCGACTGGTTCAGCGGGAAGTCCTCCCGCATCGAGCCATCCTCGTTCCGGCGCAGGTCGTGGAACAGGTAGTTGTCGTAGCCGTCCGAGCGCGGCTTGCGCAGGAAGCGGCCGGGCTGGAGCTGGTCGGTGTCCACATTGGCGAGCCGCAGGGGCACGACGGTGGCGGCGAGTTTGCCGAACGGTTCCATGACTCAGCCCTCCGCCAGCTTGCGCACATCGGTGATGGTGCCGGTGACGGCCGCGGCGGCGGCCATGGCCGGGCTCATCAGATGGGTGCGCGATCCGGGACCCTGGCGGCCGCGGAAGTTGCGGTTGGTGGTCGAGGCACAGCGCTCGCCCGGCGGCACCATGTCGCCGTTGGTCGCCGCGCACATGGAGCAGCCGGACTCCAGCCACTCCGCCCCCGCACCCGTGAAGATCCGGTCCAGCCCTTCCTGCTCGGCCTGATGCTTCACCATGGTCGAGCCGGGCACGATCATGGTCGGCACCTTCGCACGCCGGTCCTTCAGGATGGCCGCCGCCGCGCGCAGGTCTTCAATGCGGGCGTTGGTGCAGGAGCCGATGAACACCCGGTCGACCCGCAGGCCGTCCAAGGGGGCTCCGGGGGTCAGGCCCATATAGTCGACCGCCTTTTCGAAGGTCGCCCGGCGGCCCTCGTTGGCCTCGCCCGACGGATCCGGAACGGCGGCGGTGACCGGCAGGGCGTGTTCCGGCGAGGTTCCCCAGGTCACGGTCGGGGCAATCTCGTCGGCATGAATTTTGACCTCCTGGTCAAAAATCGCACCCGGATCGCTCTTCAGGGTCTGCCAGTAGGCGGCGGCCGCGTCCCAGTCCGCGCCCCTGGGTATGTAGCGCCGGCCCTTCAGCCAGGAGATCGTGGTCTCGTCCGGCGCGATCATGCCGGCTCGGCCGCCGGCCTCGATCGACATGTTGCAGACGGTCATCCGCGCTTCCATGGACAGGCCGCGGATCGCCTCGCCGGCGTATTCGATGACATACCCGGCGGCGCCATCGGCGCCGATCCTGGCGATGACGGAGAGGATCAGGTCCTTCGACGTCACGTGCGGGCCGAGCTGCCCGTCCACGGTGATCCGCATGGTGCGCGGCCGCTTCTGCCAGAGCGTCTGGGTCGCGAGCACATGGGTGACCTCCGACGCGCCGATGCCGAAGGCCAGCGCCCCGAACGCGCCGTGGGTGGAGGTGTGGCTGTCGCCGCAGACCAGCACGATGCCGGGCTGGGTGAGGCCGAGCTCGGGGCCGACCACATGGACGATGCCCTGCTCCGGATCGCCGATGCCGAACTGGCGGATGCCGTTGGTCCGGCTGTGCTCGTCGAGCAGCCGGATCATGGTGGCGATCTCCGGCTCGTCCGGCCCGGCCGCGCGGTTGCGCGTCGGCACGTAATGGTCGGCGATGGAGAAGGTGAGGTCCGGGCGGCGCACCTTGCGGCCGCTCATCGCCAGCTTCTCGAAGGCGTGGAACGACCCTTCGTGGCACAGGTGGCGGTCGATCCACAGCAGCGTCTGCCCGTCCTCGCGGGCGGTGACGGTATGGGCGCGCCAGATCTTCTCGAAGAGGGTGAGCTGCTCGGTCATGCCCAGGAGATTAGCGGCAAGCCGGGGGAGGGCAAGGGGGTGAAATGGAAGGGGCGATGATCCCCTCCCGTCATCCTGACGCCTGTCAGGATCAACGCCCCGCGCCGGTGAACCGCAGATCCTGACAGGCGTCAGGATGACGGTTGGGGGTGATAGTCAGCCCTTCACCGCCATCGGGATCCCCGCCACCACCAGTTCCACCCGGCCTGCCAGTTCCGCCACCCGCTGGTGCAGGCGGCCGGCGTGGTCGCGGAAATCCCGGGCCATACGGTTCTGCGGGACGATGCCGAAACCGATCTCGTTGGAGACCAGGATTGCCGGGCCCGTCGGCGCCGCGCACCACGCCAGCAATTCCTCGGTCGCCGCGTCCAAGTCCCGTCCGTGCACCATCAGGTTGGTCAGCCAGGTGGTCAGGCATTCCACCAGCACCACCCGGTCGGGCCGGGCCTCCCGCGCCAGGGCGGCCCCGAGGGCCAACGGCTCCTCCACAGTCACCCAGCCGTCCGCCGCCCGGTCGGCGCGGTGCCGGGCGATGCGCTCTTCCATCTCCGAATCCATCGCCTCGGCGGTGGCGAGATAGACGACCTCCAGCCCGGTCTCCCGGGCGAGCGCTTCGGCCCGGCGCGACTTGCCGGACCGGGCGCCGCCCAGGATGAGGGTCAGTGAGGTCAAAGCGCCGCCGCCGTGCCGAGCAGGGCGGTGGATTCATGGGCGAACATGCCGCCATTGCCATGGGCGAGGCCGATGGTGGCGCCGTCGACCTGCCGGTCGCCGCATTCCCCGCGGAGCTGCCGCACAGCCTCGATGGTGGTGAAGATGCCGAGCATGCCCGGATGGGTGCAGGACAGCCCGCCGCCATAGGTGTTGAACGGCAGCGCGCCGCCCGGCCGCAGCCGCCCGTCGCCGACGAAGGCCCCGCCCTCGCCCTTGGGGCAGAAGCCGAGATCCTCCAGGAGCATGACGGCGTTGATGGTGAAGGCGTCGTAGACCTGCACCACGTCCACATCGGCGGGGGTGAGGCCGGCCATCGCGAACGCCTCGCGCCCGCTCTGGACCGCCGCCGTGGTGGTCAGCGACGGCATCATCGAATACTGGCGGTGGGTATGCCCGCCGGCACAGCCGAGCAGATGGACCGGCGTCTTCTTCAGATCCTTTGCCCGGTCGGCCCGGGTCATGACCACCGCACCGCCGCCGTCGGTCACCAGGCAGCAGTCGCGCACCGTCAGCGGGTCACAAATCCTGCGGGAGCCCAGCACGTCCTCGGCGGTGAGCGGATCGCGCATGAAGGCCTCGTCGTTCATCGCGGCCCACATCCGCGCGGCGACGGCGACCTCGGCGAGCTGCTCGCGGGTGGTGCCGTAGTCGTACATGTGCCGGGCGGCCGACATGGCATAGCCGGCGATCGGCGCGCGCAGGCCGTAGGGCTTTTCGTAGGGCAGGTTCTCGGCGCCCGACGGCGAGTGCAGCTTGCCCGACGCGGTGCGCTGGTTCGAGCCGTAGACGATCAGCGCCACGTCGCAGAGCCCGTTCTCCAGGGCCAGGGCGGCGTGCAGCATCTGGATAACCGCCGAGGAGCCACCGACGATGGTGGCCTCCGAGAAGCGCGGCTCGATGCCGAGATACTCGGCATAGGTCAGGGCCGGGAACACCGAATGCATGGACACGGCGAACAGCCCGTCCACGTCCTTCAGGCTCAGCCCGGCATCGGCCAGGGCGGCGCGTGCGGCGTCGGCGGCGATCTCCATGTGGCTGTAGCCGGGGGCCTCGCCCAGATGGGCGGTGGCGGCGCCGACGATGGCGGTCTTGCCGCGCAGGGACCAGGTCATTGCGCCGCTCCCTTCGCGAGGTCGAACACCACGATTGTCTGGCCGTCCTGGTCGGCGAGGCGGGCGGCGACCGGCATGCCGATGGCGACCTCGGTCGGGGCCACGCCTTCCACCCGGCTCATCATCCGCACGCCCTCATCCAGGTCCACCAGGCAGACATTGTAGTCGCCGCCGCTCTCCGGTCGGCGCCGGATCACGGTGGTGGAATGGACGACACCCTTGCCGCTCGGCGCCACCCAGGTCAGGTCCTCGCCGCCGCAGGACGGGCACATGACGCGCGGCTGGAAAATGTGGGTGCCGCAGGAACCGCAGCGCTGGATGCGCCAGTCCCCGGCCTCCAGATAGGCGAAATAGGCGGCGTCGGGTCCGCCGGGGGCGGGCTTGGCGTCGGGCATGCAGTTTCCTCCTGTGGGTTCGTTCTTGTTGTTCGTCTCCCCGGCCTCGCGCCGGGGCCCAGGGAAGGTGCCACTGGGGCAGTGGGCCATGAGGCCCTATCGTTCCAGCAAGCGTCCGTCTCGGTCCCGGCGCAAGGCCGGGAAAACGATCAGGTACTAAACAACCCGCCCCTGCGCCCGGGCCCGGGGGTCGCCGACCGCGACCGCCATGCCGTCGGCGTCGACCGAGATCGTCTGGCACACCGCCATCATCGGGTCGCGGACCGGCTGCACCGACAGCGACAGGCCGAGTTCCTGGGCCACGGCGCGGGCGGTGTCGGCGATGTCCGGATCGCACATCATCGAGTCCTCCTCGGCATGCACCCGGGCCTCGCGCACCGCCTTCTCCAGCGGGATGTCGCGACCGAGATGGTGGAACATGATCTGCATCAGCGCGGTGACGATGCGGGTCGCGCCCGAGGCGCCGATCGCCATGGCCGCGCGGCCGCCCTCGAACAGCAGGGTCGGCATCATCGACGACGCCGGCCGCTTGCCGCCGACCACGGAATTGGCGCTGCCCTCCCAGGCATGGAACAGCCGCATCTGGTTGTTAAGCAGGATCCCCGTCCCCGGCACGACCACGGCGGAATGGTTGTTGTTGGAGAAGGTGATGCAGGCGGCGTTGCCGATGGCGTCCATGGCGCAGAGGCTGGTGGTCTCCGTGCTTTCGCCACCCGGCGCAATCGGCGACGGCACGAAGGCCGGGTCGCCCAGGCCACGCCGCCGGGCGTTGAAGGTCGCCAGCATGGCCTCGGCCAGGGCCTTGGTGCGGCCGTGCGCGTCCTCGGGAACCCCGGCGGCGTCGAGCGCGGCGAGGCCCCGGGCGACCATGAAGCCGGTGGAGGGCGGCCCCATGGTGGCGATCCGGCGGCCGCGATACTGGCCGCCGGCGGCCGGGCGGCGCACCACGTGGTAGCTGGCGAGGTCGTCGGCGGTCATGAAGCCGCCATGGGCCTCCATCTCGGCAATGATCTTGGCGCCCAACTCGCCCTCGTAGAAGGCGCGGGGACCTTCCTCGGCGATCAGCTCCAGGCTGGCGCCGTAGTCCGCCATGCTCATGGCGTCGCCGGATTCGAACAGGCTGCCGTCCTGCTTCAGCAGCATCGCCGCGGTCGCCGGCATGTAGGACAGCATGTCCCTGCTGCGCGACATGCGCAGGGCGGCCTTGGGCGCCACGGTGAAGCCCTCATGGGCGATGCGGATGGCCGGCGCCATCACCGATTTCAGCGGCATGCGCCCGAAGGTATCCAGCGCCCGGCACAGGCCGGCCGCCGCCCCCGGCACCGCGACGGAGCGGTGGCCGATCTCGTTGGCCCTGTCCTTGACCAGGATCGTGTAGTCGCCCAGCGGATTGACCGACTGGAACAGCTCGTACTTGGCGGTGACCGGGGCGGTGCCCATGAAGTCGAAGGTGGTCGTGGTCTTGGTCCGCGCGTGGTGCACGGTCATGAAGCCGCCGGCGCCCAGGCCGCTGTCCAGCGGCTCGACCACGCCCATGGCGAAGGCGGTGGCGATCACCGCGTCGATCGCGTTGCCGCCGCGCTCCAGGATTTCCACGCCCGCCTCGGCCGCGTCCGGATTGCCGCAGGCCACGGCGCCGAGCTTCATCGGCGCGCGCTCGAAGCCGACCCAATCGGCGTTCGGGTCAAAACCGTCAGGCATGCGGAAATCCTCCAGAAATGGCCGCGTCCGGCACTCGGGAGAGGTGCGCGGAGCGGTCAAAGGCTAGTGCAAGTCACGGTCGGAAGGAAATATCCGAACGTGTGAATGTGGCTTGGCTTTAGGTGTTCAGAGGGCGGCTCACGGCTCGGATCGGGTCGGTCCGAACCGATCGCGCTCTGGACAAAGCCGCCCCGGAAACACAAGCTCCGGTCCGCCGTGCCTGCCGGGGCGTCCGATCGTCCCGTTCCGTTCTGCAATCTCCACTCGAGGTCCATCGTGAGCGAAACGCCCACCGTTCTGCTGACCGGCAAGAACTCGATCCGTCGCGCCGATTTCCTGGCGGAGCATACCGAAACCGACCTGCGCTTCGTGTGCTGCGACATGTCGGAGGAGCCGGAGCGGCTGCAGGATCTGCTGCCGGATGCGGACATCATCGTCGGCGGTGGCGGCGGCCTGAAGTTCCCGTCGAAGACGCGGCTGAAGCTCTATCAGATCCCGTTCACCGGATACGACTGGATCACCCCGCCCGAGCTGCCCAAGGGCGTGGTGTTCTGCAACACCCACGAGCACGAGACCACCATCGCCGAGCACATCCTGGCCGGCATGCTGGAGTTCCAGACCGGGCTGATGCGGGACACCCATCCGATGATGGTGGCGAAGTCCTATAACGGGCGCTCGATCTCCGCCGGCCCGATGCACCGGGAGATGCGGGGCTGCACCGTCGGCATCGTCGGCTACGGCCATATCGGCCGGGAGGTCGCCCGGCGCTGCAAGGCCTTCGACATGACGGTGCTGGCGGTCAGCCGCACCGTGCGCGACGAGGGCGACCTGGTCGATGACTACTGGACGGTTTCGGACGGGCTGGAGCGGCTCTGCGCGCAGAGCGATTTCATCATCGTCTGCGCGCCGCTCGATGACACCACCCGCGGCATGATCGGGGCGCCGCAGTTCAAGGCGATGAAGCCGGACGCGGTGATCTGCAACGTCGCCCGCGGCGAGGTGATCGACGAGGCGGCCCTATACGAGGCGCTGTCCTCCAAGCGTATCCGCGGCGGGATCATCGACGTCTGGTACGTCTACCCGTCCAAGGAGGATCCGAATCCATGGCCCTCGAAGTTTCCGTTCCAGAAGCTGGACAACGTGATCCTGTCGCCGCACAACTCGGCCTGGACCGAGCCGATGACCACCCGGCGCTGGCTGTTCGTGGCCAAGCAGCTCGACCGTTTCGTGAAGGGCGAGCCGTTGGAGAACATCTGCTTCGAGGGGGAGGGGTAAGGGCCGTTGGGCACGGTTGCAGGTTTTCGTGGCTTGATCCTGATGTGCATCAGGATGACGGTCGGGTTGGTGACGCCGATATGTGTCCGGTCGTCCTGACGTCAGTCAGGATCGACGCACGGACGCTGCCGCCAGCGCTACCCCCACACCGCCTTGCGGATCAGGTTGGCGCCCATCAGGGCCATGGCGATGAACACCGCCTGGCGGAACCGGGCCTGGGGGAGATGGCCGCGGATGCGGGTGCCGATGGCCATCGCCGCCAGAGCCGCCACCAGGGCCACCGCCGAGAGCGGCAGGGTTTCCATGGTGATGCCGCCATTCGCCCAGATCGCCGCCACCCAGACCAGGCCGGTCAGGAAGAAGGACAGGCCGATCCCCTGCACATACTCGTCGCGGGTCAGGTTCAGGCTGGCGAGATAGACCGCGATCACGATGCCCTGGCTGCCGGTCATGCCGCCGACGATTCCCGAGATCAGCCCGACCGGAATCGACAGGGCAAGCTCCCGACGCTGCGGGATCACCGGCATGCCGCCCAGCACCTGCATCCCGGCATTGGCGATCAGCAGACAGCCGAGCGCGATCTGCATCCACTTGGGATCGACCGAGAACAGGATCTCGGTGCCGATCCATAGGCCGGCCGCCGCTGCCGCGTTCAGGAGGCCGAACCGCTTCGCCAGGGTGCCGACCGCGCCGACCTGGATGATCTGCCACAGGTTGGAGATCAGCAGCGGGATGATCAGGATGCCGATGGCGGTGCGCAGGCTGACCACATTGGCCAGGATCGCCATCGCGATGGTCGGCAGGCCGAGGCCGACGATGCCCTTTACCCCGCCTCCCACGGCAAAGGCGAAGGCGACGAGCAGCGCGAGCGACAGCTCGGGAAGCGGGAGATCGGGCATGATGTGTCCGGCGCAGGGAGAACAGGCGTGGTGGGGCTCAGGCGCCGGCCTTTTTGCTGGTTTTTTCCATCAGGAACCAGGTGACGTCGTCGGCCGGGAAGGCCGGGTCGCGATGGTACTGGAAACCGTAGTCCACCAGCCGCAGGTCGGGGAAGCGGTCCATCATCTCGCCGGCGAAATCGCGCTTGAACAGCCGGTCCTGATGGCCCCGGTACGGGATCGCCGTCGGGCTGGGGTTGTAATACTCCGACAGCAGGATCAGCCGCGAGGAGGCGGCGTACAGGTTGTCGTAGACCGTCGGCAGGGCGTCGGGGTTGATGTGGATCAGCACGCCGGAGCAGAAGGCGAGTTCGCGCACCGCGACCGGGTGCTTCTCCAGGATCGAGCCGTGATGCACCGACACGTCCGACAGGGTGCGCAGGACCTCAACCGCCTTGGCGTTGATCTCGATGGCCGACAGGGCGATCTGCGGCAGCAGGTGGCGCAGGGCGACCAGGTTGATGCCGACATTCGGCCCGAACTCCACCGCCGAGGCGACGCCGCCGGCCCGCTTCAGGGCGTTGGAGAACAAGTGGGTGCGCGAGGCCAGCAGGGCGGCCCCCTGGTTGCGGTCGACATAATCGTCGCCGAACGCGCCGCTCCAGAACGCCTCCTGTTCCGTGCGCCAGCTCGTCGTCATGCCGTTCCTCCCGCGATCCTGTCTTCGTAGCGTCGCTGTTTCTGGCCGACGCCAGCGTTCAGTGTGCGCCATTCCGGGTGCGCGTCCAGCAGGGCAATGACGTCGCGCCAGCCGAAGCCGGGATTGTCCGGCACCAGCGCCTCGATGATCCGCACCAGCAGTTCGTAGTCGGAGCGTTCGTCCAGGGTCCAGCGGTTGGCGCCCAGATTCACCGGCGACACATGGCTGGCGATGCGGAACCGCTCCGGCTGGCGGTAGAGGAAGGGCATCACGTGCTCGCGGTCGTAGGTGTCGGTCGCCTCCGCATTGGCGGTGCGCAGGGCGGCCATGGCGGCGACCTCCACGTCGAGGCCGATCGGCCAGGTGCGCGGGAAGCTGTTGGTGGCGTAGTCCACCGCCGGGTCGCTGTCGCGGAACAGGCCCACCACGGCGTCGATCAGCGCGGGATCGGTGAGCGGGCAGTCGCCGGTCAGGCGCACGGCGATCTCCGCCCCCACGCTTTCCGCGGCCTGCACGAACCGGTCGAGCACATCCGGCTCGGAGCCGCGGAACACCGCCACCCCCTCGGCCTCGGCCAGGGCGGCGACCGGGTCGTCGTCGGCATTGGTGGTGGTGGCGATGCAGACCGTGTCCACGCGTGTGGCGCGGCGCACCCGGTCGATCTGATGGGCGAGCATCGGCCGGACGGCCGCGGGCATCAGCACCTTGCCCGGCAGGCGGGTCGAGGTCATGCGGGCCTGGATCACGGCGGCTACGGTCACGGGTCTCTCCTTGTGGTCGGCAACGGTAGCATGCGGGCGTCGCCCCGGCGCGGCATAGCGGTTAGGCTGGTGTCATGAATGACCGAACCCCCGTTACCCTGCGCCCCATCGTGTCCGACGACTCAGAGGATCTGCTGGCCTGGCGCAACGATCCGCTGACGCGGACCAATTCCCGCAGCACCGACCCCGTCACTCAGGAGGAGCATGCGGCCTGGCTGTCGCGGGTGCTGGCCGATCCGAATCGGCGTGTCTGGATCGGCCTGGAGGGCGAGACCACGGTCGGCACCGCCTCCGCCGTGCGGCACGAGGATGGGTCGGTGGAGATGTCGGTCACCGTGGCCCCGGACGCCCGCGGCAGGCACCTGGCCGCCGTGCTGGTGACGGGCGCGGTGGAGGAGGCGAAGTCGCTGTGGCCGGGCGCGCGTCTGCGCGCCGAGATCAAACCGGACAATGCGGCCAGCCGGAAGGCATTCGAGGCCTGCGGCTTCGAGCAGGTAGCCGACCGCGAGGATCTGCTCGACTACGAGCTGCCGGGCTGACGCCCCAGCAGGCCGGCGAGGGTCGCCGCGACCCGGTCCGCGCCCAGCCCGTCCACCAGCCGTCGCGCCCGTTGGGCGATCGCCTGGCGCTGGTCGCCGTCCTGGGCGAGGGCGATGACGGTCCTGGTCAGGGTGTCCGGATCCAGCCGATCCAGCGGTCCCATGTCGAAGGCGGCCCCCTTGCGGGCCAGGGCGGCGGCGGGACCGACCTCGCTCTCGTTCTGGGCGCCGATGACCATCGGCACGCCGAGCGCGGCCATCTCCAGCACGGTCGAGCCGGCGGCCGACACCGCGAGGTCGACGGAGCCCAGCAGCCCGGCCATGTCGCGCACGTCGTGCCGCACCTCGATCCGGACCGGCAGCAGCGCGGCGCGGCGCTCCAGCTCGGGCAGGGCTGGGTTGGCGGCACCGACCACCAGGATCACCTCGGGCTCGCCCGCCAGGGTTTCCGCCGCCTGCGCCACCGCGTCGAGGACCAGCGCGCTGTAGCCCTTCGGATCGGCGCCGCCCATCAGGATCAGCAGACGGTGTGCGATCTCCGGCACCGGGCGGGCCTCGGCACCGTCGGTGCGGAACTCCCGCCGCAGCAGCCCCCAGCTCGGCCCCAGGCAGAGCCGGGCACCGGTCTTGCCGGCGTAGAGGGCGGGCGCGGCGTGCAGGTTCTGGTTCACCACCAGCGCGCCGGGATAGGCCGCCCGGTGGCCCATATCGTCGATCATCGCCAGCGGCAGTCCGGTCGCGGCGAGGGCGGCGAGGTCGCTGTCCGGGATGTCCAGCCCATCCACCACCACGGCGGCCGCGTCATCCACCAGGTCCTCCGGCGGCCAGCGGTCATGCAGCGCCACCTCCGCGCCCTCGTCGTGATAGCGTTCGGAAATCGCCGGTGGGATGGCGGTGCAGGCCAGCCGTACGGTGCCGCCGAAGCCGATCCAGCTCTGGGCCAGGGCCAGACAGCGCATCACATGCCCCATGCCGATCCGGCTGTCGGCATCGGCGCGGATCACCAGTCGCTCGCCCTTCAGGGAGGCGGAGGTCGGTGCTGCTTCATTTGCGGCGGCGGGAAGAGTATCGTCTGGCGGCCGAATCACTGGAACTGCCCGGTCGGAGGACGTGTTGGGTGCAAGGCGAGTTTAGCATAGCCGGACGGCCCGTCGGTCCCGACCACCCGCCCTATATCGTTGCGGAGATGTCGGGGAACCACAACGGCGACATCAACCGCGCCTTCCGCATTCTGGAGGCGGCCAAGGCGGCCGGTGCCGATGCGGTGAAGCTGCAGACCTACACCGCCGACACCATCACCATCGACCATGACGGGCCCGAGTTTCAGATCCATGGCGGGCTCTGGGACGGCCGGCGGCTGCACGAGCTGTACCGGGAGGCGCATACCCCCTGGGAGTGGCACGCCCCGATCTTCGACAAGGCGCGGGAACTCGGGATCACCGTGTTCTCCACCCCGTTCGACCCGACTGCCATCGACCTGCTGGAGAGCCTGGGCGCGCCGGCCTACAAGGTCGCGTCCCAGGAACTGGTGGACCTGCCGCTGATCCGGCGGGTGGGGGCGACCGGCAAGCCGATGATCATGTCCACCGGCATGGGCAGCCTG
The DNA here is from genome assembly GCA_965228445.1 of Candidatus Endolissoclinum sp. Taxonomy (GTDB): domain Bacteria; phylum Pseudomonadota; class Alphaproteobacteria; order Thalassobaculales; family Thalassobaculaceae; genus Thalassobaculum. Next base: position 3,991,806 of record OZ245813.1, read on the forward strand.
GAGGAGATCCGCGAGGCGGTGGATGCCGCGCGCGGCGCCGGGGCGGAGCAGATCGTCGTCCTGCACTGCGTCAGCGCCTATCCGGCCCCGGCTGAGGAGACCAATCTGCGCACCATCGCCGACCTGGCCGACAAGCTCGGCGTGGTCACCGGTCTGTCCGACCACACCATGGACACCACCGTCGCCACCCTCTCGGTCGCCATGGGTGCCTGCCTGATCGAGAAGCACGTGACCCTGGCACGGGCCGATGGCGGGGTGGACAGCGCCTTCTCCCTGGAGCCGGACGAACTGGCCCGGCTGGTGCGCGACACCCGCATGGCCCACGCCGCGCTGGGTGCGCCCGCCTACCGGCCGACCAGATCGGAGGAGGCCGGGCTGAAGTTCCGCCGCTCGCTCTACGTCGTCGCCGACGTGACGGCCGGCGAAGAGCTGACGGCCGCGAACATCCGTTCGATCCGTCCCAGTCTCGGCCTCGCGCCGAAGCACTACGAGACCGTGCTCGGCCGCAGGGCGGTGCGGGATCTGAAACGGGGCGAGCCGCTCGCCGCCGACATGATCGCCGGTGGCATCGACGCCTGACATGCAGACACCGCAACAGATCCTGGAGCGCGCCACCGACCTCCATCTGGCCGGATATGCGGAGCAGGCGATCCCGCTCTACGCCCACCTGCTCAAGGCCAATCCGGAGCATCCGGACCTGCTGTACCGGTTCGGCATGGCCCTGCACCAGAGCGGACGGGCCGAGGCGGCGGCGCAGGCCCTGACACGGGCAGTGGATCGGCGTCCCGGGGAGGCGTCCTACCGGCACGCGTTGGGGGTGGTGCTGCACGGGCTGGGGCGCCACGAGGAGGCGGTCGCGGCCTACGAAGCGGCCCTGGCGCGCAACCCGCTGCTCTCGGATACCCTGGCCAGTCTGGGGGGCATCCTGGCCACCGGTCCCCGACGGGCCGAGGGCGTGGCGATGCTGCGTCGCGCGGCCGTCCTGGCCCCGGCCAGCGACGAGGCCTGGACCCGGTACGGCAACCACCTGCAGGCGGTGTCCAACCTGAAGGCCTGCGAGGTCGCCCGACGCCGGGCCCTGATCGTGTCCCCCGCCAAGGCGGAGCGCTGGGTGTCGCACGCGCTGAGCCTGATGGACGTGGAGCAGGGCGAGGCCGCGATCCGCGCCTTCCGCACCGCCGCGGTGATCCTCCCGGGTCATCACGAGTGCTACAACCACCTGGCCTGGCTGCAGGTGGGCCGGCTCATGATCGAGGAGGCGCGCGCCGGGTTCGCCAAAGCCCGAAGCCTGCGGCCGGACCTGGCCTCAGCCTATGCCGGCCAGTCGGAGGCGGCCTTCACGGCGGGCGACCCGGACGAGGCGATCCGCTGGATGCGCGAGGCCCTGAGGGTGTCGCCGGGGGAACCGCACTATCGCTTCCGTCTCGGTGTCCAACTCCTCGCGATCGGCGAGATGGCGGAGGGCTGGGACGGCTACCGTTCCATACGGCGCAAGCCCAGCGCGGTGCGCCGCGATGCCTCGATCCCCCTGTGGGACGGCATTCCGAACAAGAGCACGACCCTGCTGATCGCCGCCGATCAGGGGGTTGGGGACGAGCTCTTGCATGCCTGCGCCATCGCCGACGCCGCCCGGGATGTCGGCCGGGTGGTGATCGAGTGCGACCAGCGCATCGTCGCCCTGATGCGCCGCAGCTTTCCGAATGCCTATGTCCATGCCTATCACCGGGTCGGTGACCGCAACGCACCGGAACATCTCTACGACTGGGTGCCGCGGGAGTGGCACCCGGACGCGTTCGCCGACGGGGCGCTGCTGCTGGAGCGCTACCGGGGAACCGTCGCGCAGGCGGATGCGGCGGCCGGGCGCTGGCTAAAGGCGGATCCGTCCCGGGTGGCGGAGATGCGCGCGAAGCTTGCCGCCCTGGGCGACGGGCCGAAGATCGGCATCGCCTGGCGCAGCCGGCGGCTGACCACGTTCCGCCTGCCGCACTACCCGGGGCTGGGACCGTTCGAGGAGGTCCTGAAGGTCCCGGGCGCCCGCTTCGTCTCGCTGCAATACGGAACCGGCTGGCGCGAGGAGGTGGCGAAGGCCGGGGCCGATATCGGCGTGATCGAGGGCCTGGATACCACCGACGACATCGACGGCGTCTTCGCCCTGGTGGAGGCGCTGGACCTGGTGATCTGCCCGTCCAGCACGGTCGGGTGGATCGCCGCCTCCTTGGGCAAGCCGGTCTGGCTGCTCTACAACACGCCGGTGTTCCTGGAGTACGGCACCGATCGGTGGCCCGGCTTTCCGACCCAACGCTGTTTCCGCAAGACCCAGGTCGAACCCTGGCGGCCCCTGATGTCGGAGGTGGGCCGGGCCCTGGCCGCGTATCTCGATCAGGCCTGATTGGGCGAGGCGGGTGCGGTCGGCTTCCTGCCGCGCAGGGTCTCCCGGTAGGTGATGTACAGCCCGCTGGTGATGATGATCCCGCCACCGACGAAGGTCCAGATGTCGGGGAAGGTGCCGAACACGAAGTAGCTCAGGATGATCGCCATCACGAGCTGTCCGTAGTTGAACGGCGCCAGGACGGAGGCCTCGCCGTACTGGAAGGCGCGGATCACGAAATAGTGCCCGAGCCCGCCGATGAAGCCGAGCAGGGCGAACAGACCGGCATCGACCAGCGAGACCGGCGTCACCCAGTAGAACGGCAGGGCGAAGGACGAGATCACCGCGCCGACCACGGCGATGTAGGTGATGGAGGTCTCCGGCGAATCGGCGGCGGAGAACTTGCGCGTGTAGATCTGATACGTCGCGTAGCAGAGCGCCGTGCCCAAGACCAGGAACATGGCCCAGTGGGTCTCGCCGCCGCCCGGCCGGATGATGATCAGGGCGCCGGCGAAACCGACCGCCACCGCCGTCCAGCGTCGGATTCCCACCGCCTCGCCGAGGAACGGGGCCGCAAGCGCGGTGACGATCAGCGGCGAGGTGAAGTTGATGGCGCTCGCCACCGGTACCTCGATGAAGCGTAGCGCGGTGAAGAAGCACACCGTCGCCACGAACATCAGCACCGAGCGGATGATGTGGATGCCGGGCTTGCTGGCCCGGAACAGCGAGAATCCCCGCCGCGGCATGAACATCAGGATCACGAAGACCAGATGGCCGGTATAGCGCGCCCAGACCACCTGCACGGTGTGATAGTCGCCGGACAGGAACTTGGCCGCGACGTTCATGAACGGCAGCAGGTTGATCGCCAGCAGCATGAACAGCACCGCCCGCAGGGTGTCCTGGGACGGGTTTCTGGCGGGCGCGGCGGCGGTGGTGGGGGGCACACTTGACATGGCGGCAGGGTAGAGCACCCGTCCGCGACGACACATCCCCTTATCCGGATCTTCCGCGATGCCCAGACGGAAGCTATCGTCGCCGCGCATTTCACACGGGAGGCATGCAATGGGAGCGAAGGCTCTGCGGTTCGAGACGCCGGACGGACCGGTCGAGGTGACGGCGACGGATTGCGTCGTCGCCGGCTGGACCGGGCGCGACAAGGCGGCGATCGACCACCATATCGAGGAACTGGCCGAGATCGGCGTGCCGGGGCCGAGCACGGTGCCGCTGTATTACCGCGTCGCGGTCGAGCAGCTCACCCAGGGCGACCATGTGCAGGTGATCGGCGGCGACAGCTCCGGCGAGGCCGAGCCGGTGCTGGTGGCGACCGAGGCCGGCCTGTACCTGACCGTCGGCTCCGACCATACCGACCGCAAGGTGGAGACCTACTCCATCGCCGTCTCCAAGCAGATGTGCCCCAAGGTGCTCGGCACCACGGCCTGGCCGGTGTCGCTGGATGACGACCTGGACGCCCTGGTGCTGGAAGCCAAGGCGACGATCAAGGGCAAGGAAGAGGCCTATCAGTCCGGCACCTTCGCCCTGATCCGACCGCTGAAGGACCTGGTCGATGGATTTGGCGGACTGAAGCCGGGCACGGTCATGCTGTGCGGCACCGTGCCGGTCACCGGCGGCATCCGCCCGGCCGACCGTCTGTCGATCTCGATCACCGATCCGGCGAAGGGCCGCAGCCTCGCCCATTCCTATGACATCGAAACCCTGCCCGTGGTGAGCTGACCCATGACCTTCGCGCCGAAAACCCCGATCGCCGAGATCCTGACCGCGCTCGACACCGGACAGACCACCGCCGCCGCCCTGCTGGACACCGCCCTGGAACGGGCGAAGGACGCGTCGGGCGAGGGAAGCCGGGTGTTCACCGCCCTGATGGAGGACAGCGCGCGCGCCGAGGCCGCCGCCAGCGACGGTCTGCGCCAGGCCGGCGTGCCGGCCCGCCCGCTGGAGGGCTTGCCGATCTCGGTGAAGGATCTGTTCGACGTGAAGGGGGCGGTCACCACCGCCGGCTCCAGGGTGCTCGCCTCCGAGCCGCCGGCCGAAGCCGACGCCCCGGTCGTCGCCAGGCTGCGGGCTGCCGGCGCGGTGATCGTCGGCCGCACCAACATGACCGAGTTCGCCTATTCCGGCCTCGGCATCAATCCGCATTACGGCACCCCAGCGAATCCGTGGGACCGGGCCTCCAAGCGCATCCCCGGCGGCTCGTCCTCCGGGGCGGCGGTCAGCGTGACCGACGGCATGGCCACCGTGGGGCTGGGGACCGACACCGGCGGCTCCGTGCGCATCCCGTCCAGCCTGTGCGGCCTGGCCGGTTTCAAGCCGACCCAGAGCCGGGTGCCGATCGCCGGCGCGGTGCCCCTGTCCACCAGCCTGGACAGCATCGGCCCGCTGGCGCCGACCATGGACTGCTGCGTGCGGGTGCATCAGGTGCTGGCCGGCGAGCCCCAGCGGGCGATCGCGCCCCTGCCGGTCAAGGGCCTGCGCCTGGCGGTGCCGCAGGAGTTCGTGCTCGACGACCTGGACGAGGCGACGGCGGCGGCATTCAAGGCGGCCCTGACGCGGATCTCCGAGGCCGGGGCGACGATCGTCGACCTCTCCCTGCCGGAGCTGCTCGAACTGCCGGTGGTCAACGCCAAGGGCGGCTTCACCGCGCCGGAGAGCTATGCGCTGCACGAGCGGCACATCCTGCGCGATCCGGACGCTTTCGACCCCCGCGTCATCTCCCGCATGCGCCGGGCGAGCGAGCAGTCGGCGGCCGACTACTACGCGCTGGTCAACGCCCGGGCCGATATTCAGGCACGGGTCGCGGCCAAGACCTCGGCCTTCGACGCGGTGCTGATGCCGACCACACCGCGCATCGCCCCGCCGATCGCGGAGCTGGCGGCCGATGACGGGCTCTACGGCTCGGCGAACCTGGCCATGCTGCGGAACTGCTCGGTCGGAAACTTCCTCGACCGCTGTGCCGCGAGCATTCCGATCCACGAGGAGGGCAGCGCCCCCGTCGGTCTGATGATTATGGGGGAAACCCTAGCGGATGAGCGGGTTCTGGCCATCTCGCTGGGATTGGAGACCCTGTTCGCGTAGGGGGCTACTGGTAATTTTCGGTCCGAAGTTCAAGGGGTTGAGAGATCATTGTTGCGCGCCTAACTGGGAGGGGTACGCTTTTGGTTCCGGGAAGCAGACACGCTTCCGGAGACGTCGAAAGGAGGATCGTATGACAGCGACTGATCGGATCCACTCCCTGCAAGCGCGCCATGCCTCGCTCGAGGAGAAGCTGGATAATGAGTCCGGACGACCGTTACCGGACGAAGTCGCGATACATGACCTGAAACGTCAGAAGCTAGCTATCAAGGACGAGATAGCGCGGTTGCAGCGCCCCTGACCACTGCGCACGTTCTTTCTCACAGGACCGGTTCGGGCGCCGATCACGGAGCGCCAGGACCGGTCCTCGGGCCCGCCTTTCCACCGAAAGGCGGGCTTTTTAAATGGGCGGGTGGTTTTCATCCGTTGCTCCTTCGTCATCCCGGTGGCCTCCGGATCAGGTCCGGAGGCCACCGGGATGGCGGGGAAAGGAATGAGGCGTATGGGCGCTCCCCTTCTTGCCCTGGGCGCTGCGGGGTAGGACAGTGGGAAACCTCAGTCGCCACCGGGAGCCCGCCGCATGACCACCCCGCCGCCCGCCCGAGTCGGAGATCCGGCCGGCGCGATCGACACGCCCGCCCTGGTGATCGACCTGGACGCCTTCGAGCGCAACCTCGACCGCATGGCCGCCTTCGCCAGGGAGACCGGCGTGCGCATCCGCCCCCACGCCAAGACCCACAAGTCGCCGGCCATCGCCCGGCTGCAGATGGAGCGCGGGGCGGTCGGCCAATGCTGTCAGAAGGTCGGCGAGGCCGAAGTGCTGGTCGATGGCGGCATCAACGACGTGCTCGTCTCCAATCAGGTGGTCGGGGCGGCCAAGGTCGCCCGCCTCGCCGCGCTCGCCGGCCGCGCGCGGATCGGCGTCTGCGCCGACGATCCGCTGCAGGTCGACGCCTATTCGCATGCGGCCGAGAAGTTCGGCACCACGCTCCACGTGCTGGTGGAGGTCGATGTCGGCGCGGCCCGCTGCGGCGTCGCACCGGGGGACGCGGCGGTCGCACTGGCCCAGCGGATCGCGGCGGCCGACGGTCTCGTGTTCGACGGGATCCAGGCCTATCACGGTTCGGCCCAGCACATCCGGGGCTACCGCGAGCGCCACGCCGCCATCGCCAAGGCCTCCGATCTTGTCGAGGCCACGGTCGATGCGCTGGCGGCGGCGGGCCTGGAATGCCGCACCATCGGCGGGGCCGGCTCCGGCACGTTCCGGTTCGAGACCGGCACCGGCCTGTGGAACGAGCTGCAGCCCGGATCCTACTGCCTGATGGACGCCGATTACGGCCGTAACCTGAAGGATGACGGCTCGGAGGGGCTGGAATTCGAGCATGCGCTGTTCATCGCCTCCACCGTGATGAGCGCCGTCGTCCCGGGCCGGGCCGTGGTCGATGCCGGGCTCAAGGCCTCCGCGGTGGACAGCGGTCTGCCGGTGGTCTGGCAGCGTGCGGACACCACCTATGTCTCCGCTTCCGACGAGCACGGCAAGCTGTCGCTCGGCGCCGGGGCGCCGTCGGCCGGGCTGGGCGACCGGGTCTGGCTGGTGCCGGGCCATGTGGATCCGACCGTCAACCTGTACGACTGGTATGTCGGGGTGCGCGGCGGGCTGGAGAGCGGCCATGTGGAGTGCCTGTGGCCGGTGGCGGCCCGAGGCGCGCTGAGCTGACGGCCCCCGTCGTCGGCGGTGTTCGTTGACAGCCGGACGGCAACGCGCCAAATCCAGGGCATGAACCAGATGACAACAGACGCGCCCGAGCGCCCGATCGACGAGGAGCAGGAAGAGCTCATAGACGAGTTCGCCTTCTTCGACGACTGGATGCAGCGCTACGAGTACCTGATCGATCTCGGCCGCAAGCTGCCGCCGCTGGACGAGGCCTACAAGCGCGACGAGTTCAAGCTGAAGGGCTGCCAGAGCCAGGTCTGGCTTGTCGGTGAGAAGCGCGGCGACCGGCTGGTGTTCCATGCGATCAGCGACGCGGCCATCGTCTCCGGCATCATCGCTCTGCTGCTGCGGGTCTATTCCAACCGCACGCCCCAGGAGATCGTGGCCACCGAGCCCGACTTCATCCCCGCCATCGGCCTCGACGCCCATCTGTCGGCGACCCGCAAGAACGGGCTCGGCGCCATGCTGAAGGCGATCAAGGAGCGGGCGCGGGCCGAACTCGACGCGGCGTAGTCCGGAGATGACCGGCCCGGCCTCACCGTCGCGGGACAGCGTGTATCAGGCCCGGCTGCTCGACCTCGCCGATACCATCGCCCGGGACGGCCATGTGGTCGCCGCACCCGATGCGGAAACGACCGCGGTCAGCCGCGCCTGCGGCAGCCGGGTGACGATCCAGGTGCGCTTCGACGGCGATACGGTGGCGGATTACGGCCAGCGGGTGGAGGCCTGCGCGCTGGGATCGGCGGCGGCATCGGCCGTCGGCGGCGCGGTAGTCGGTGCGTCGGTCGCCGAGATCCGCGCGGCGGCCGGTGAGCTGGAGGCCATGCTGAAGCGGGACGGCCCGGCGCCGGGCGGCCGGTTCGAAGCGCTGTCGGCGCTGCTGCCGGCGCGGGCCTTCGCCAACCGACATGCGTCCATTCTGCTGACCTTCCGGGCGCTGGAGAAGGCGTTCAGGGCCACGGGACGGTAGGGCGCCTCTGGCCCTTCGACCCTTTCAATTTCCAAACGGTGTCATCCCGGACGGCCCCGGAGCTGATCCGGGGGCGGGCCGGGACCATGCCCGACCGCCCGCAATCGGTCCCGGCCGACCCCCGGTTCGAGCCCGGGGCTCGCCGGGATGACGACGATGGGGAAGGGGAGTTAGGAACTACCTCGCCGTGAGCAGCCCCCGGAGGGGGCGTGTCGAAGGACTGGCACTCGATAGGGAGTGTTGATCGGGGCGTGTTTCGCGCAGGATACGTCCCCCGACCTCGCCCTGAGCAGCCCCGGATCCCGTCCGGGGCGTGTCGACGGGTGGCTCTCGCGCATAAGGAACACGCCTTGAGCAACGAACGGCGGACCCGGCTGCTGGACGGGCCGATCCTGAAGACCCTGGCCGCCCTGGCGGTGCCGAACATCGCCGCCTCCTTCCTGCAATCGGGGATGAGCGTGGTCGAGGGCGCCTATCTCGGCCGGCTCGGGACGGTCGAACTGGCCGGCGTGGCGCTGGTGTTCCCGCTGCTGATGCTCACCAACATGCTGTCCGGCGGCGCCATCGGCGGGGTGGTGGCCGGCGCCACGGCGCGGGCGCTGGGGGCGGGCGACGACCCCAGGGCCGAGGAGATCCTGCGCACCGCCGTGCTGATCGCGCTCGCCCTGGCCACGGTCATGGCCCTGGCGATCCTCGGCTTCGGGCGATCCCTCTACAGCCTGCTCGGCGGCGAGGGCGCGGTGATGGAGGCGGCAGACCTCTACGGCGACCGGCTGGCCGCCGGGATCTTCACCCTGTGGCTGTTCAACGTGCTGGCGAGCCTGCTGCGCGGCTCCGGCGACACGATCCGCCCGGCGATCGCGCTCGGCTGCGTGCTGGTGCTGCATGCCGGGATCGCCTGGGTGCTGATCTTCCCGCTCGGGTTCGGCATCGCCGGCGCGGGTCTGGCCATGCCGCTCGCCTATCTGTTCGGAACCGTGGGGCTGTCGGCCTGGCTGCTGAGCGGCCGGGCGGCGGTGCTGGTGAAGCCGGGGCCGGTGACGGCGCAGGTGGTCGTCCCGCTGCTGCGCCAGGGCACCCTGGCGGCGACCCAGTCCTCCCTGACCATCGCCATGGCGCTGATCGTCACCGCCATCATCGGCCGGCTCGGCACCCACTGGCTCGCCGGCTACGGCATCGGCGCGCGGCTGGAGCTGCTGATGATCCCGGTGATCTTCGGGGTCGGCGGGGCGCTGATCGCCATGGTCGGGGTCAATGTCGGCGCCGGCCGGCGGCAGCGGGCGATCCGCATCGCCTGGACCGGCGGGGCGATGGCGGCGTGCATCGTCGGGACGATCGGGCTGGTCGGCGCGGTGCAGCCGGACCTCTGGGGCCGTCTGTTCACCGCCGATCCCGAGACCCTGGCGGCCGTGGGCACCTATCTGGCGATCGTCGGGCCGTTCTACGCCTTTTTCGGGCTCGGCCTGTGCCTGTATTTCGCCAGCCAGGGGCTGGGATCGATGGTCTGGCCGGTGGTCGGCACCTTCCTGCGGCTGCTGATCGTGGTGATCGGCGGGACGGCCCTCGTCGCCACCGACGCCGCCACCCCGCAGGCGGTCTTCGCCGTGGTGGCGGGGGCGATGGCGTTCTACGGGCTGTTCATCGTGGCGGCGCTGAAGCTGGGGCCTTGGCGTTCATGAATTCCCACCGTCATCCCGGGAAGACCCGTCCCGGATTTAATCCGGGATGACGAGAAAATAAAATCATCAGCGCCGCAGTTTGATCAGCAGCATCAGCGGCAGCACCGCGAAGGACGTCAGCGTGAAGGCGTAGAACGCGTTCAGGTAGCCGATCATCGCCGCCTGGCGCGCCATCTCGCCGGACAGGCCGGCCAGGGCGCCGGTGCTGTCGAGCTCCCAGACCCGGAACAGGGAGTCCTGGAAGCTCAGCGCCTCGTTGGTCGGCCGGGCATGGGCGGTCATCTCGGCGTAGTTCACCCGGGCGCTGTTCAGGGCGATGGAGATCGCCAGTGAGATGTAGATCGAGCTGCCGAAGTTCCGCACCAGGTGGAAGATCGCCGTCGCCTCCGAGGTCTTCTCGCGCGGCAGGGTGTTGAAGCTGATGATGGTCAGCGGCACCCAGACCAGTCCGACCCCCAGACCCTGGAGCGCGCTGGTCCACAGCACGTCGAAGGTGGTCAGGTTGATGCTGAACTGGGACATGTACCAGCCGGCGATGCCCTGCAGCGCGAAGCCGGCGGCGAGCGTCGGGCGCGGGTCGAGCTTGCTGCCCCAGAACATGAAGAAGAACCCGACCAGGGTGCCTACCCCGCGCGCGCCCAGGATTACCCCGATGATCGAGTCCGGATAGCCCCGCACGCCCTGCAGCAGGGCCGGCAGAAGGGTCATCGGCGTGAAGTTCAGCATGCCGAAGACGAAGACCAGCAGCAGGCCGATCGTATAGTTTCGGTCGAGCAAGAGCTTAGGGTCGAGGAACGGCCGCTCGGCGGTCAGCGAATGGGCGACGAACAGGTACAGCGCCAGGGCCGCCACCGCGCCGCAGAGCAGGATGGTCGTGCTGTCGAACCAGTCCAGCCGCTCGCCCTGGTCCAGCATGAACTGGAAGGTGGCGATGAACACCGCCAGCGTGAGGAAGCCGGTCCAGTCGAGATAGCTGGAGGCCGCCTTGGAGCGGTCCTGGATATAGATCGCCACCCCGGCCAGGGCGGCGAGGCCGCAGGGCACGATCATGAAGAACACCCAGCGCCAGTTGTACACCTCCGACAGGTAGCCGCCGACGGTGGGCGCCAGCACCGGGCCGAGCACCACGCCCATGCCGAACACCGCCATGGCCGAGCCCTGCTGGTGCTTGGGGTAGCTGTCCATGACGATGGCCTGGCTGAGCGGCACCAGGGGCGCACCGAACGCGCCCTGGAAGATCCGCGCCACCACCAGCAGTTCCAGGGACGGCGCCAGCCCGCAGGCCAGCGAGGCGACGGTGAAGCCGCTCACCCCCCAGAGCAGGATCGTGCGCCGGGAGAACCGGGCGGCGAGCCAGCCGGTCATCGGCGTGGCGACGGCGGTGGCGATGATGTTGAAGGTCACCACCAGGGCGATCTGGTCGGTGGTCGCCGACAGCGCGCCCTGCATCTGCGGCAGCGACACGTTGGCGATGGTCACCGTCATCGCGTAGAGCGCGGTGACCATGGTCAGCGTCGTCAGGATCAGCGCCCGGGTCAGCGCGTCCGGACGCGCGTCCTCGGCGGGTTGATCGATCGGCTCGGCGGTCATGGAGCCACCTTATCGGCTGCCGGCGGCAATAACGAGACTTGCCGCGCCCGGGGGTGCCGCGAGGTGATGCACAGCGCGATCAAATCACGCTACTCTCTGCCGCCCGCCAGACCAGGAGACCCGTACATGGCCGATGCCGACCCCGCGCAGAGCGTTGCGAAGCCCTTCATTCGTGCCATGCCGCCCGCCGGCCAGCCGCCGATCCAGCGGGATTCCAAGTCGGGCATCGATCCGTCCCAGATCCGGCGCATGAACCTGAACGAATCGCCGTTCCCGCCGTCGCCCAAGGCGATCGCGGCGATGCAGGAGGCGGCGACCCGGGTGAACTACTATCCCGATCCGATCTGGCGCGACCTGACCTCGGCTCTGGCGGCCCATACCGGCCATGCGCAGAACCGGATCGTGCTGGCCAACGGCTCCGACGAGCTGATCGTCGCCGCCGGCCGCATCGTGCTGTCGCCGGGCGACGAGGTGCTGGTGCCGGTGCCGTCCTTCCCGAGCTACAACAAGGCCGCTGCGGTGAACGGCGCCTCCCTGGTCGCGGTGAAGGTGCGCCAGGACGGCTCCGCCGATACCGACGGCATGCTGGCCGCGGTCACCGACAAGACGCGGATCGTCTTCCTCGCCACCCCGAACAACCCGACCGGCGGGATCCTGACCACCGAGGAGGTGGTGTCCTTCGCCAAGAAGCTGCCGCCGACCACGCTGCTGGTTCTGGACGAGGCCTATTACGAGTACGGGATCCACGGCGGCGGCTCCGACCATCTGGCGGCGATGGCCGAGGTCACCAACGTGCCCTGGGTCGCCTTCCGCACCTTCTCCAAGGCCTACGGCTTGGCCGGCATGCGGGTCGGCTACGGGCTCTGCGGCTCCGACGAGGTGGCGGGCTGGTTCCAGAAGGTCCGCAGCACGTTCAACGTGAACGCGGTGGCCCAGGCCGGCGCGCTGGCCGCACTGGGCGACCAGGCGCACATGAAGTCGATCGTCGAGCGGACCTTCGTCGAACGTCAGCGGCTCGAGGCCGGGTTGGCCAGGCTCGGCTGCGAGTCGTTCCCGAGCGTGGGCAACTACCTGTCGTCGAAGACCCCGAAGCCGGCGGCCGAGGTGGTCGCCGAGGTGGAGAAGCGCGGCATCATGATCGGCCGGCTGATGGTGCCGGGCTTCGAGGACTACATCCGCATCACCACCGGCCGGGCGGAGGATACCGACGCCCTGCTGGCGGCCCTGGAAGAGGTGCTGGCCTGACGGCCGGCCGGCGCCCGGGTGGCGGCGTGCCGCTACCCGTGGCTCCAGTTGTCCGGATCGCCGTTGTCGCCCGGTGACAGGCCGAGGATGTCGCCCTCGGTGTTCACCCCCAGGCCGAGCACCGTGCGGTTGGCGTAGCTGAAATAGGCGGTGACCTGGTTGATCTCCAGGATCTCCCCGTCGTCCCAGCCGGCGTCTCGCATCGCCGCCACCGCGTCGGCGGTCAGGCTCGCCGGATCGCGGGTCAGGTGCTCCGCATAGGCCAGGGCGGCCTGGTGCTTCCGGTCGAAGGCGGTCGAGACATCCCCGGCCTCCAGCGCGGCCCGGATCGCGTTCGCCCGGCCGTCGTCGCCGAGCAGCCTGCGCAGCCCCTGGAAATGGTGTTCCACGCAGTAGGAGCAGCCGTTCAGCAGGCTCACCTGCACGCCGATGGTCTCCAGGAAATGCTTGGGCACTGTGTTGGCGGCATGGTGCAGCACGTACTTGTAGAGGTGCATGTGCCCCTCCATCGAGTGCGGCCGCAGGGAATGCGCCATCATGATGTTGTCGACGTTGTTGCCCGGACCCTTCACCCGGTCGTACAGGGTCTTCAGCCGGCCGGTGGCGTCGTCGTAGGGGACGGTCTTTATCCAGGTCATGGGCGCACCTTCTCGGTTGATCGCCCGACGGTACACCGCCCCCGGAGAACCCGGTACAGCAGAGTGGCCCGCCCGGATCCTGCCCGGGTCTTGCCCGCCTATCGGCGGCGGAGCGGGCGGCTCAGCCGGGTGGCGGATTGCGCAGCCGCTCCTGCTGGCGCTCCACCTCCTCGGGCGTCAGGTAGAAGGTGTCCACCGGGATGTTGCCGACGATGAACTGCGAGCAGATCCCGTCCTCGTAGGTCATCGGCAAGACGACCCGGCGCCAGCATTTGGCACTCAGCCAGGGCGGCGAGCGGTGGAAGCTGTAGATCGGCCGCCGGGTCCGGTACGCGGCCAGGTAGATGCCGCGATACATCAGCGCCAGGGTGCTGCGGGTGACCCGGTTCATCTCCGACACGGTCTCGCCGGTCCAGTCGCGGCCGGCATGGGCGGCAACGCCGGTGCCGTAGAGCCGGAACCGCGCGTCGAACCCGTCGCGCAGCACGTCCAGGATCATGATGTTTCCGACCGCCGGCAGCAGCGTCAGCATGTCGAAATCGGCGCGGATATGCAGGCCGGTCCGCGGATCGGTATGCTGCTGCCAGTACGAGAACAGAAAGCTCAGCTTCTCGTCCTCCAGCCCGTCCGGGGACGTGGCGAAGAAGTAGACGAGGCAGTCGGGGCTCAGCCGGCTGGGCGGACAGCCGGCGATGATCGCGTCGGCGGCGGCGTCCAGGTCGGCGTCGGTCGGTGCCACCCAGGCGGGATCGGCGGTGTGGTCAGCCAAGCTCTCTCTCCTGCCCGCCCAGGGTCTGGAAGGCCGCCATCTCCGATCCCGGCAGGTTCGACACCGGCAGGTTCGACACCGGCAGGCCCGACACCGGTAGGCCCGTCACTGGGAGGCACAGCGCGCCATATTCGGTCATACGCGACCACACCGCTCCAGTCTTGTCACCCCTTCTCAGGCAAAGGTTACCAGCGGTAGGGGGCAATGCGAAATTCGGTTGTGGTCGCCGCCGCGCCGTCCTCTGCGGCCCCTATCCCCGCACCGAGGTCAGGCCGCCATCCACCGGCATGATCAGGCCGGTGACGTAGCCCGCCTCGTCGGAGGCCAGGAACAGGGCGGCGTTGGCCACGTCCCAGGCGGTGCCCATGCGGCCGAGCAGCGGGACGCGGGCGTTGCGCTCGCGGCGGACCTCCTCGCGGTCAATGTTGCGTTCCCGCGCCCGGCGCTCGATCGCCATCGGCGTGTCCATCAGACCGGGCAGGATGGCGTTGGCACGGATGCCGAACTCGGCATTCTCGATGGCGAGATGATGGGTGAGGGTGTTCACCGCGCCCTTGCTGGTCTTGTAGGCGACGCCGCTGCGGGCGGTTGGCTCCCAGCGGGCGCTGATGGAGGAGGTGGAGGACACGTTCAGGATCACGCCCCCGCGCTGCTCGCGCATGACCGGCAGCACGTGCTTGCAGGTCATGACCATGCCCTTGAGGTTCATGTCGAACAGCCGGTCCCAGACCTCCATGTCCATCTCCGGCGTCGGGCGGTCGCCCTGGGACATGCCGACATTGTTGTGCAGGATGTCGATCCGGCCGTAGCGCTCGACGCAGGTGGCCGCCAGGGCCCGGCAGCTCTCCTCGTCGGTGATGTCGGCCTGGCAGGCCGACGCGGTCCCGCCTGCCTCGGCGATCATCGCGACGGTGTCCTCGGCGGAGGCCTGATCCTTGTCGATGACGAGAACCTTGGCCCCTTCCTGGCCGAAGCGCAGGGCGACGGCGCGGCCGTTGCCCATGGTTTCGCCCGGCTGCTGTCCGCCGCCGACGACGATGGCGACCTTGTCCTTCAGGCGCATGCCCGTTCCTCCCGATTGTCTTGTTTTTCGTTGGCGTCAGGCGGGCAGAGGAAACTGCTCCAGCCATTTGGCGTAGTCGTCCTCCACATCGATCTGCAGGCTGGCGAGGATGCGCACCACGCCGCAGTAGAAGCCGATGGTGACGATCAGGTCGACCAGCTCGGCCCGGTCGATCCCGGCCTCCAGGGTGGCGTAGGTGGCATCGCTGACGCCCATCTCGGTGACCATCTCCCGCGCGGCGCGCAGCACGGCGGTCTCAAGCTCCGGGAAGCCGCCGCTGCCCTCGGCCTCGGTCTCGCGGCTGATGGCGTGGATGTCCTCGGCGCTGACCCCGAACTGCTCGACGCCGAGGCGGCAGTGGTGGGAATACTCGTACGGGCTGCGGGTGAGGTAGCCGACCTGGATGATCGCCAGCTCGCGCAGCCGCGGGTCGAGCGTGCTGCCGTATCGGATATGGCCGCCGATGGTGCCGAACGCCCGGGCCATGCCGGGGCTGTTCGCCAGCGCCCGGTGCAGGGTGATCGGCCGTTTCAGCAGATCCCGATCCTCGGGCGCGAGGTCGTCCGGCGTGAGATAGGGAACGCGGGCCATGCGGTGGTTCCTCCCAGGGCTTTGAGTGCCGCACCTCTTGCGGGTGCCTTCTCAATTTCAATGGTTCTGCGCACCCCGCCCTTCGACACGCCCCGGCCTAGAGCCGGGGCTGCTCAGGGTGAGGTTCAATAATTGTCCTGTGACCTCACCCTGAGCAGGACCCCGGCTTTTCGCCGGGGGCCGTGTCGAAGGGCCGGGGAGTGCACGTCGGGTGGGGCGGAGTGCCTACAAGCTCTCCCGCGTCTCGAACACCATCGGCGCCATCTGGTCCACATCGCGGCCGGCCCAGTCGCGGGTCGGGATGCTGGAGAAGGAGCGCTCCTGGGCGGCCTGGAGTTCGTTCAGGGCGGCGCGAAGGTCGATGGTCGTCACCTCACCGTCCTTGACCACCTGGTTGCCGTCGACGAACACGTCGCGGATGCCGCGGTCGGTCGAGGCGTAGATCAGCGAGCGGATCGGCTCGCGCACCGGCATCATCGAGGGCGCGGTCAGGTCGACGCAGACCAGGTCGGCGCGGCAGCCGACGGCCAGCTTGCCGATGTCGTCGCGGCGCAGCGCCCGGGCCCCGCCCACCGTGGCGGCGTTGAAGATGTCTGAGGTGTTCAGGTCGTCCACCGTCTCGGCGATGGTGCGGGCCACCGTGGCGACGTTGCGCATCTCCTCCAGGAAGTTATGCGGATAGGTGTCGGTGCCGATGCCCATGTTGATGCCCTCGCGGACATAGCCGCCGAAGGTGCGCAGGGTGATGCCGCGGCGCATGAACACGGTCGGGCAGTGGGCGACGGTGGTGCTGCTGTCGGCCAGCAGGCGCAGGTCCTCGCGGGTCGACCAGTGCACCCAGGGGTGATGGTCGAGGAAGATGCCGTGGCCGATGATCGCGTGCTCGCCCAGCACGCCGATATCGCTCATCCATTGCACCGGGGTGCGGCCGTGGCGGCGGATCATCTCCTGGAACTCGTTCACCGACTGGGCGGCGTGGGTCTGCCAGGGCAGGTTCTTCTCCTGTGCGTAGTCGTAGCTGTCGCGCAGCAGATCGGCCGAGCAGGTGTCGATCTGCGCCGGCGCCAGCATGCCCATCAGGCGGCCCGACGGGTGCTGGTTGGCGAGGTCGATGGTGCGCATCGCCTTCTCGAAGCCGGCGCGGCCGCCGCCGCTCTCGTCCCAGTCGTACTGAAGCTGGTGGCCGTCATTGGTGTACCACTTGGCGTCCTTGAACATCGGCGCCACGCAGGCGCGGATGCCGGACTCGGCCAGCACGTCGAGCCAGGCGTCGAACGGGAAGGAATAGTCGACCACGGTGGTCACGCCGCTGGTCAGCAGTTCGGCCATCGCGACCTTCAGGCTGGCGGCCAGGCCCTCCGGGTCGTTCTCGAAGATGGTGAGGAACTCGTAGAGCGAGGAGTGGAAGAAGCCGGGGCTGCGGATCTCGTCGGTCACGCCCTTGCGCAGCGGCTCGCTGGTCGGGTGCGAGTGGATGTTGACCAGGCCCGGCATCACCATGCGCTCGGAGCCGTCCATCTCCACGTCGACCTCGCCGGTGTAGCGGCCGCCGACCTGAGTGACCACGCCGCCGGAGAAGACGACGTCGCCGCCCTTCAGGTAGACGTGACGGCTCTCCTTGGCGTCCCAGGCGACGATCCAGGCGGCGTTGCGGATGACGGTGGTACCGGGGGCGGACGGACCGCTCATGGGAGAACCTCATATGGCTGGGGCGCGACGGCCGGTATGCCGCGCCGGGAAACGGGTGGGATCTGCGGGAGTCTAGCCACACATGCGGCGGCGCCGAAAGACCCACAAATTGTCCCATTCGTGCCCGGACGGACAATCCACACGCATACAGGCGTTGACGCGGCGCGCAATCGTGGGAACGATCCAGATCCTCCCAAATGTTGCACCGCAAACTCAGGATCGATTGTCTGCCATGGGCGCTTCACCCCAGTCCGTACGTCTTGCCGTCGATGTCGGCGGCACCTTCACCGATGTGGCCCTGGAGATCGGGGACCCGGCCGCCGAAGGCCGACGCGTCACCTCCAAGGTCCTGACGACGCCGCGCGCGCCGGAACAGGGGGTGATCGACGGGGTGGAGAAGGCGGTCGCCGAGGCCGGAATCGCGCCGGGCGACGTCACCCTGATCATCCACGGCACCACGCTCGCCACCAACGCGCTGATCGAGCGCAAGGGGGCGAAGACGGCGCTGATCACCACCGAGGGTCATCGGGACTCCGTGGAGATGGCGCAGGAGAACCGGTTCGAGCAGTACGACATCAACATCGACCGCCCGGACCCGATCGTCCCGCGCTACCTGCGCTGGTCCGTGCGCGAGCGCATGAACTACCGCGGCGAGCCGCTGGTGGCGCTGGACGAGGACAGCGTCCGCGCGCTGATCCCGCTGCTCCAGGAGAACGGTGTGGAGGCGGTCGCGATCGGCCTGCTGCACTCCTACGCCAACGGCGCCCACGAGAAGCGGGTGGCCGAGATCATCGCCGAGGCGCTGCCGGACATGGCGATCACGCTGTCCAGCGAGGTCTGCCCGGAGATCCGGGAGTACGAGCGCCAGTCGACCGCTTCGGCCAACGCCTATGTGCAGCCGAAGATGGCCGGCTACCTGCGCAAGCTGGAGGACGAGATGCGGTCGCGCGGCTTCGGCTGCCCGTTCCTGCTGATGACCTCCGGCGGCGGTCTGACCGACCTGGACACCGCCGTGCGTTTCCCGATCCGTCTGGTCGAGTCCGGCCCGGCCGGCGGCGCCATCCTGGCGACCGAGATCGCCAAGGAATGCGGTCTCGCCAACGTGGTGTCCTACGACATGGGCGGTACGACGGCGAAGATCTGCCTGATCGACAATTACGCGCCGCAGATGACCCGCACCTTCGAGGTGGCGCGCGTCTACCGTAACATGAAGGGCAGCGGCCTGCCGGTGCGCATCCCCGCCATCGAGATGGTCGAGATCGGTGCCGGCGGCGGCTCCATCGCCCATGTGGACAGCATGGGCCGGCTGCAGGTCGGCCCCGAGAGTGCCGGCTCCGAACCGGGCCCGGCCTGCTACGGCCGCGGCGGCGAGCACCCGACCGTCACCGACGGCGACGTGGTCATGGGCAAGGTCGACCCGGCCCGCTTCGCCGGCGGCTCCGTGGCGTTGGACGTGGCCGCCTCGGAGAAGGCGGTCGCGACCGATGTCGGCACGCCGATGGCGCTGGAGGGCCGTCTCGCCGCCTTCGCGCTGGCCGAGATCGTCGACGAGAACATGGCCAACGCCGCTCGCGTCCACGCCATCGAGTGGGGCAAGGACATCTCCGCCCGCGCGATGATCGCCTTCGGCGGGGCGGCCCCGCTGCATGCCGCCCGTCTCGCCGAGAAGCTGGCGATCGACACCATCGTGGTGCCGACCGGCGCCGGCGTCGGATCGGCCATCGGCTTCCTGCGCGCCCCGGTCTCCTACGAGGTGGTGCGCAGCCGATACCTGCTGCTGTCCGATTACGACGCGGGCTCGGTCAACGAGCTGCTGTCCGGCATGTCGGCCGAGGCGCGCGGCATCGTCTCCGCCGCCGCCGGCGGGGTCGAGCTGACCGAGACCCGGGTCGCCTATATGCGCTACTCGGGCCAGGGTCACGAGATCACCGTGCCGCTGCCGGAGGGCGCGCTGACCGCCGCCGATGGGGACGCGATCCGCAAGTCCTTCGAGGTCGAATACGCCAAGCTCTACGGCCGCACGATCCCCGACGTGGAGCCGGAGATCCTGTCCTGGACCCTGACCGTCGCCGCCCCGATCGCGCCGTCGCCGGAGCCGGCGGAGACCGCTTCCGGTGCCGGTAACGCCGAGCCGATCGACAGCCGCGTGGTGTTCGATCCGGACCTGCAGCGCGACGCCGACTACGCCATCCATGCCCGTACCGACCTGGCACCGGGCATGACCGTGGCCGGTCCCGCATTGATCGTCGAGGACCAGACCACGACCGTGGTGACCTCCACCTTCGACGCCAAGGTGGACGGCCTCGGCTACCTGATCCTGACCGCCAAGCACAAGACGGCGGCGTGAGGAGAATGACCATGAGCACCAACCGTTCGGCCCTCGACCAGATCCACATCCAGATCCAGTGGAACCGTCTGCTCTCCGTCGTAGAGGAGCAGGCCCAGACCCTCGTGCGCACGGCCTTCTCCACCTCGGCCCGGGAGGCCGGCGACATCTCCGCCGGCGTGTTCGACACCGATAGCCAGATGCTGGCCCAGGCGGTGACCGGCACCCCCGGCCACGTGAACGCCATGGCCGCCTCGGTCGGCTTCTTCCTGGAGGTCTACCCGATCGAGACGATGAAGGACGGCGACGTCTACATCACCAACGATCCCTGGAAGGGCACGGGCCACCTGAACGACATCACCGTCGTCACCCCGACCTTCCTGGACGGCAAGCCGGTCGGCCTGTTCGCCTGCACCTCCCACGTGGTCGATATCGGCGGTCGCGGCTTCGGTCCGGACGGCCGGCAGGTCTACGAGGAGGGGCTGAACATCCCGATCATGCCGCTCGCCCGCGAGGGCGTGGTCGATCGCGGCCTGCTCAACCTGGTCAAGGTGAACGTCCGCAACCCGATTGAGGTCGAAGGCGACATCTACTCGCTGATGGCCTGCAACGAGGTCGGCGGGCGCCGTCTGGTGGAGATGATGCGCGAGTTCGGCATGACCGATCTCGGCGAGCTCGGCCGCCACATCATCGAGAGCTCCCGCGCCGGCATGCTGGAGGAGATCGGCAAGCTGCCCAAGGGCACCTATCATAACTCCATGCGGATCGACGGGTTCGAGAACGAGGTCGACCTGGTCGGCTCGCTGACCGTGTCCGACGACGGCATCGACATCGCCTTCGACGGCACCTCCGGCACCTCGCGTTACGGCATCAACGTGCCGCTGACCTATACCCAGGCCTATGCCAGCTTCGGCGTGCGCTGCGTGATCGGCGGCTCGATCCCGAACAATGCCGGCTCGCTCGGCGTGATCCGGATCACCGCGCCGGAGGGCTCGATCCTGAACGCGCCGCCGCCCTGCGCGGTGGCTGCCCGGCACGTGATCGGCCAGATGCTGCCGGACGTCATGCTCGGCTGCCTGAACCAGATCATCCCCGACCGGGTCCCGGCCGAGGGCACGAGCTGCCTGTGGAACCCGGTGCTGCTCGGCGGCCGCGGGATCGTCGACGGCGATTACGGCGACAGCCGGCCCTTCGCCATGAACACCTTCCACACCGGCGGAACCGGTGCCCGTCCGGGCAAGGACGGCATGGATGCCACCTCCTTCCCCTCGGGCGTGCGCAACACCCCGGTCGAGGTCAACGAGACGATTGCCCCGCTGATCTTCTGGAAGAAGGAGTATCGGGCGGATTCCGGCGGGCCGGGCACCTATCGCGGCGGCACCGGGCAGGTGATGGAGATCGCCCATGCCGATGGCAGGCCCTTCGCCATCTCCTCCATGTTCGACCGGGTCATCCATCCGCCGCGCGGACGCAACGGCGGGGCGAACGGGGCGACCGGCAAGCTGTACCTGAAGTCCGGCCCGAAACTGCAGGGCAAGGGGCGGCAGACGATCCCGGCCGGCGACACCCTGGTGCTGGAGATGCCGGGCGGCGGCGGGCTGGGCAACCCGGCCGACCGCGATCCGGCCAGCCTCGCCATCGACGTGCGCGACGGCTTCGTCAGCGGGGCCGCGGCCCGCGAGGCCTATGGCTGGACAGAGCCGCAGCTCGTGGCCGGCGACGACTGAGGACCGCGAGGCCCCGTCGACGGACCGACAGGTCTTGTCGGCGCGGGTCCCGTCGCCCATAACCGGAGGACGGGGCGTTCTGGGGAGAGCGCCCCGCTGGAGCCGGAATGGCCGATCTGGAATGGACGTACGATCCCGAACGGCAGCTTTTCGCCGTGCGGTACCTTGGGCGGGTGACTCTCGACGTGTTCCTTCGGGCCCGGATCGCCCGTCGGTCGATCGGCGTCGACTATGGCGCGGTGCGCGTTCTGATCGACACCCGGGACGCCGATGTGAGCGAGCTGACCGGCGAAGATTTCAAGACGATGGAGGCGGAGCGGGAGACGCGGTTCGGCGGCATCGCCGAGCGGGCGGCCGCGGTGGTCGGCAGCGAGATCGATCAGGACATCGCCAAGCTGTGGGCGTTCTACCGGAACCGGTCGGTCCCGGACTCGGCCGCCGTCTTCCTCAGCGAGCGCGAGGCCCTGGCCTGGCTGTTGGCGGAGCGGCGCGGATAGACCGCCTTACACGACGATGTTCAGGATCGAGCCGCGCGGCGCGTTGGGGTTGAGCAGACGGACCTGATCGGCGGTGCGCTCCAGGTCGAACTGGCGGCGGTCCGCCTCGTCCAGCGGCTCGGCGAAGACCGTCTCCTGCGGCCGGTCCGTGCCGGCACGGGAGGCGCGCGCATCGGCCCGGCGCTCCGTCGCGTCGGTGACCGTTCCCCGTTGGCCGTCGACCGGAGGGAATGCCGGAAATCCTGTCGGGCCGATCGCCATGACCGTTACTCCCGTGCTGTCTCTCTGGACTGTCTTGTGGTGTGCGGCGGAAGCCGGAAAGGCCGGCTTCCATGGATCAGCTCGTATTTACAGATAATTTTATATAATTTTCAGATAAGCAGTTGCAAGGGGCTTAAGCCGCCTTCGGATCTTGGCAGGAGAGGGAAGGGGCAGCTCAGGACAGGATGTCGATGACCTTGCCGCGCTGGCGGTTCAAGGCGGCGCGGCCGGTCTCGCGGATGTATTCCAGGCGCTGAACCGCGTCGAGCTTGGCGAGCTCGCCGACCGGACGTCCCGTCACCAGCGGCCGCTGCGACGGTTCGTTGGACACGCTTCCCCCGTCACCCGCGATCCGGACCTTGTCCGGGCTGGCGATATGGGAATCCCAGATCGGCGCGAGCAAACCGCTGATCATGGTGCCGTGACGTCGCTGTTAAGCCGGTCGCAGTATCTCACACCAGGTCGGGAGTCGCAAATCGGATCCCAATTTTAGGGTTTTGATTCACGTTCGGAAGGTGCGGCCAACGGTCGGCGTTAAATTCTATCAGTCGTTCCGATCTGACCGTCAGCGCGAGCGGCCGTCGTCGGGCGGCAGGAGTTTGGCGCGGAACCGCCGGGCATAGCCGAGCGGGTCGTCGGCGAAGCTGCCGCCGCTGGAGGTTTCCCGGGCGGTCTCGACGATATGCCGGCCGGCATTCTCCACCGTCGGCCGGGCGCGCCGGGCCGCCTCGCCGGCGATCTCGGCGGCCTTTGCCCGCAGCCTGGGGTCCGAGGCCGCCCGCCGCACCGCTTCGCGGGCCAGTCGTGCGAAAAGACTCACGTGTCGGTCTCCCTCATCACACCGTCTCCTCCGCCAGCGCCGCCTCGATCACGCCCCGGCGGCTGTCGAGGAACTCCTCGAAGGCGGCGGCAAGCGTGTCGAACGCCGTGGCGTCCATCGGCAGCGACAGCACCATCATGCCCCGGCGCGCGGTGTAGATGCCGCCATGGATCAGGTCCAGGTGCATCAGATCGACCAAGCGCCGGTTGCGCCGTCCCGCCTCCGGAGGAGATGTGGGGGCGGTGCGCCCGGAATGCATCGCCATCATCGATCCGCGCCCGGTCATCGCCAGCGGCAGGCCACGGTCGTCGATCGCCTTCTGCAGCCGCGCGCGCAGGCCGTCGCCGGCGGCGTTGAGCGCGACTGCCCGGTCCGGGGTGTAGACATGGGTCAGACCGGCGAGGCCGGCGGACATGGTGAAGACGTTGTTGTTGAAGGTTCCGGCATGGGGCCAGGCGCCCGGCTGGGTGGGGTCGAACTTCGCCAGGATGTCGGCCCGGCCGCCGAACGCGCCGAAGCTCAGGCCGCCGCCCAGATACTTGCCGAGCGTGATCAGGTCCGGCGTGATCCCCAGCAGGCCGTGCAGCCCGGTCGGGGACAGGCGCGAGGTCATGACCTCGTCGAAGATCAGCAGCGCGCCGGTCTCCCGCGTCGCCTCCCGCAGGGCCGTCAGGAAGGCGTCGGAGCCGGGCAGGCAGCCGCCGGAACCGGACATCGGTTCGACCAGGACGGCGGCCAGCCGGTCGCCCTGCTCGCGGATCAGGGCCGCACTGCCCTCGGGGTCGTTGTAGTCGCCCATCACGTAGTCGAAGGGGGCGTTCAGCGGCGAGCCGGAGAAGTACAGCACGCCGCCGTGATAGCCGCCCTTGAACACCATCACCCGGTCGCGGCCGGTATGGGCGCGGGCGGTGGCCAGCGCCATCAGGTTGGCCTCGGTGCCGGAGTTGGTGAAGCGCACCCGCTCCAGCGCCGGGAAGCGGTTGACGATCGCCTCGGCCAGCCGCGCCTCCTGCAGGGTCGGTCCGCCCAGCACCCAGCCGTCATCGGCCGCCTGCTTGATGGCGTCGCGGATCACCGGCTCGCTGTGGCCGTAAAGCCCGGCGGTGTACTCCCCGAGGAAATCGACATACTCGTGCCCGTCGACGTCCCACAGCCGGCAGCCCTCGCCC
Source organism: Candidatus Endolissoclinum sp. (assembly GCA_965228445.1). Classification (GTDB taxonomy): domain Bacteria; phylum Pseudomonadota; class Alphaproteobacteria; order Thalassobaculales; family Thalassobaculaceae; genus Thalassobaculum. The sequence continues at coordinate 4,016,009 of OZ245813.1, forward strand.
CGGGCGAAGCGCAGCGGGTAGGGGTGGTAGTGCAGCACGGTGCGTGTGTTGCCGCCCGGCATGGCGGCAAGCGCCTGCTCCTGGATCGCCGCACTCTTGGGATTGGCCGCGGTGAACCGCTCTGCCGCCTCGGAATAGGCCGCCTCGAGGGTGGCGTTGCTGCCTGCGGTGCTCATGCCGTACCTGCCTTCTTGTTGGCATCCTTCTGGGCGTCGACCGCGCCGTAGCCCATGGTTCCGAACTTCTCGCCGACCCGCGCAATCTCGTCGTCGGGCAGGATCACCGGTTTGCCGACCTGCAGGGTGCGCCAGTACATGGCGGCCAGGGTTTCGACTTCGACCGCCAGGGCCAGGGCTTTCTTCAGGTTCGGGCCGATGGCGATCATGCCGTGATTGGCCAGCAGGCAGGCCTTGCGGTCCTTCAGCGCCTCCAGCGCGGTGTCGGACAGTTCCTGGGTTCCGAAGGTGGCGTAATCCGAGCAGCGGATGGTCGACCCGCCGGCCTGGGCGATCATGTAGTGGAACGCCGGGATCTCCATGCGCAGGCAGGCGAGCGTGGTGGCGAACATGCCGTGGGTATGGACGATGGCGCCGCAGTCCGGGCGCTCGCGCATGATGTCCAGGTGGAAGCGCCACTCGCTCGACGGCCGGCGGTTCGAGCTGTGCGTCCCGTCCAGCTTCATGGTGACGATGTCCTCCGGCGCGATCTCCTCGTAGGGGATCGACGACGGGGTGATGAAGAAACCGTCCTCCGGGTTGTCCGACACCCGCACGCTGGCATTGCCCGAGGTCCCCTGGTTGATGCCGAGCGCGTTCATCTTGATGCAGGTGTCGATCACCTCCTGGCGCAGGGCGCGTTCGGCGGCGGAGAGGGGCATGGGGCGGCTCCGGATGGACGTTCTTAAGGCGCCCATACTACGCGCGGCGCGCGGCCGCCGTCATCCCGTCCCGCATGCGACCGTGGTGCCGTTGACCCCCGGGGCCGGGGTCCCCAAGATCGACCGAGGACGAGGTGACGGGCGGCATGACGGCATACGGTATCGAAAAGGTGGTCCTGACCTCGCCGGACGGGCTTCCGGCGGGCACCGCCGAGAAGGTCCGCGCGATCGTCGGCTACTGGTTCGCGCGGCGCGGCGACAGCGCTATTCCGACCCGCGGCGACTTCAACCCGATGGACCTGCCGCGCCACCTGCCGGGCATGATCCTGGTCGGCGTGGAGGGCACGAGGCCGGACGGCACCGGCGTGTACCGCTACCGCGTGGTCGGCGAGGAGGAAGTGCGCAACCGGGGGCACAACCCGACCGGCCGGCTGATCGAGGAGGGGTTCTACGCCGAATCGCTGGAGAGCGCGCTGTCCGACTACGACGCGGTGCGCCGCTCGGGACAGCCGCTCTACGCGCCGGTGGCGTTCCTGGACGACAAGGGGCGCCGGACCCTGGAGGACTCGGTGCTCCTGCCGTTCTCAGAAGACGGGGCGACGGTCACGCAGATCCTGGTCTATTCGGAACGCCGGCCGGCGCCGGACGAGCCGCTCAGGACCGCAGGAAAGCCCCGTTGACGCAGTTCCAGAGCTCGCCGGTTTCCAGGTAGCGCATCATCGTCTTGGTCGAGTTCGCCCGCGCGTCGTACCGCCCGGCTTCGCTGTTGAAGGCGGCGTGCGGGGTGAGGATGAGACGGTCCTTCAGCCAGTCCGGCTGTTCGGCGAAGGCCTTCACCAGCGGGTCGTCCAGGCTGGCCGGCTCGACCGGCAGCACGTCGAGCCCGGCGGCGGCGATCTCGTTGTTCTTCAGCGCCTCGATCAGGGCGGCGGTATCGACGATCGGCCCGCGGGCGGTGTTGATCAGGACCGCGTCCGACTTCATCCGCTTCAGGGCGGCGGCATTGATCATGCCGCGGGTCTCGTCGGTCAGCGGGGTGTGGAGGCTGAGCACGTCGGCCCGCTCCAGCACCTCCTCCAGGCTCTCGACCCGCTCGATCTCGAGCGCGATCTCCTGGCCGCGCGGGGCGTATTTGTCATAGCCGACGATGTGCATGCCGAAGGCCTTGGCGCGCAGCAGAGCGGCGGTGCCGATCCGCCCGAAGCCGACCACGCCGAAGGTCTTGTGGCGGATGCGGCGCGGCTCGCCCCGGTTCCAGTGGAAGTTGCCGGCCGGATCGGCGGTCATGGTGCGGTGATAGGCGGTCAGCCCGCGGCTGAAGGTCAGCATCATCGCAATGGCGTGGTCCGCCACCTCGTTGGTGCCGTAGTCCGGGCAGTTCGACACCGGGATGCCGGCCGCCCCGGCCGAGGCCAGGTCGATATGGTCGAAGCCGACGCCGCAGCGCACGATGATCTTGCAGTTCTTCAGCCGCGACAGCACCCGCTGGTCGATCGGCAGCACGTGCCAGACCAGCAGCGCGTCGACCTTCTGCCAGGTCTCGTCCGGCACGTCGGAGGCGTCGGCGGTGTTGTAGTGGATGAACTCGACATCGCCGCCCGCGACTTCGCGCTCGACCCGGTGGTCGTCGTCATGCTGGGCATCGGGGGTCAGTACGGTATAGCGGGCCACGGGGCGTCTCCGGTTGTGGTTTCTTGCTTTGGTTGGGCGCGATGGTGGCCGCGGCGGGGGGAGAGGGCAAGAGGCCCTTCGACATGCGCCCATAGGGGCGCTGTTCAGGGTGAGGTCAGAATTTAGATTGAGGTCCGGCTTTTTCCGACGACCTCACCACCCTGAGCAGCCCCGCAGGGGCGTGTCGAAGGGCCGCTCGGCGCTTTCACAAACAGTCACTCCCCGGCCTTGTGCCGGGGCCCACGCAGGGGCAAGACGCGACCACCTGCGAGAGATCACTGAAGTACGGGCCTGTCGATCCGTAGGCCCCGGCACGAGGTCGGGGAGAGAAAGTGAGGTGAGCGCTACCGCGCTCGGATCCGGGTGATGAAGCTGTCGATCAGGCGCTCGTAGAGCTTGTCCTTGAGCACCTTGTCCTCCACGCCCTGGTCGATGTTCGGGTTGTCGTTCACCTCGACGACGAACACCCCGCGGTCGTTCTGCTTCAGGTCGACGCCGTACAGACCATTGCCCATCAGGTTGGCGGCCTTCATCGCCACGTCGAGCACATCCTTGGGCGAGTCCTCCACCGCGAAGGTGGCGAAGCCGCCGGATTTGCCCCGGCCGGTGGCGCCGTGGTTGTAGATCTGCCAGTGCTTCGGCGCCATCTTGTACTGGGAGACGAAGAGCGGCTGGCCGTCCAGCACGCCGACCCGCCAGTCGAACTCGGTCGGCATGAACTCCTGGGCCAGGATCAGGTCGCTGTCGGCAAACAGATCCTTGGCGATCTTCTTCAGCTCGGCCGGGTTCTCCGCCTTGAACACACCGCGGGAGAACGAGCCGTCGGGGATCTTCAGCACGATCGGGAAGCCGAGCTCGTCCGGCGCCTTGGCGAGGCCGCGCTGGTCCAGGATCAGGGTCTTCGGCGCCGGCACGCCCTTGGCCAGCAGGGTTTCCGCCAGATAGACCTTGTTGGTGCAGCGGAGCATCGAGGTCGGGTCGTCGATCACCGGCATGCCCTCGTCCTCGGCCTTGCGGGCGAAGCGCCAGGTCGGGTTGTCGAGCGCGGTGGTCATGCGGATGAACAGGGCGTCGAACTCGGACAGCCGGGCGTAGTCGCGGGTGCGGATGCGCTCCACCGACACGCCCATCTTGGCGCCGACCCGCTCCAGGGCGTCGAGCGCCTTGGGATCCGACGGCGGCATCGCCTCCTTGGGATCGATCAGCACCGCCAGGGTATGGCGCACCGGCCGCTTGGCCGAGGGATCGCGCCATTCGCGCCGCGTGTGCGCGTCCAGGGCGGCGGCGAACGGCTCGTGCTCGTCCGCCCGCAGCTCGTCGATCGTGCGCTGGCTGACCGAGCGCACGTAGAAGCCCCAGGTCGCATCCAGGGTCACCTTGACCCGCAAGATCGGTGCGCGAAACCGGTCGAAGGCCTCGCGGGCGACCCGGGCGTAGCGGGCGTCCTGGGTCCGGCCGAAATAGACGTCGATGGAAAAGGAGGCCTCCGGGGCCTCCTTGATCCGGGCCAGGGCGCGCAGCAGCACGCGTTCGACCGCCCGCACGCCGGTCCAGACCCGGCCGCGGTCCTTCAATGCCAGGATCGTCGCCGCCGTCGGCAGCACCTTGTGCCCGCGCGCGTCAGCCAGCAGCGAGGCGTAGTAGCCCCGCCCCAGATAGACCAGGTCGCGGGACAGGTTGATGATCCGCACCGGCCCCTTGCCGGCGGACTTCGGATCCGTGAGGTAGTCGGAGGTGGCGACCACCCGCAGCCCCTCGGGCGCGGTCGGCAGGTCGCTCGGCCGGTCAATCAGAACTACGGGCTGTGTCACTCACGCTTCTCCGTTCGCGATGTAGACCACCGCCTGCAGACGCGACCGCCCGAACCGCGTCATGGAGGTGAAGGCCGACCTGGGTATCGGCACATGGGTGCAGTCCATGTCCGATTTCAACAGGTCTTCGTCCATATCGGGGTCATGCACCAGAATAAACTGGTCGTCGACCCCGGTGACCACGACCCAGTGCGGCGCCTTCTCGGCGTTGAACCGGTAGGAACTGACCAGCAGAAGCGGAATCCAACCCTCGGCGATCGCCTTCTCCAGGTCGTCCGGCGTGGTCCGGGTCACGTCGACCTGTACGCCGGCGTCGTTCAGGTCCTTGGTCAGCATCGCCTGAACCCGCTGCAGCACCTGTTTCTTCTTCGGCGAGCGCACGGTGTCGATGAACAGGGTGCCCTCCTGGCTGATGCAGACCCAGGCGCGGAAGCCCCGGTGATGGGCGGCCAGCGCCAGGCCGCGCGGCCCGCAACCGCCATGGCCGGAGGTCATGAAGATCGTCGTCGCCTCGCGCCAGATCCGCAGCTCCTCGTCCGGATCGGGCACCGAATCGGGTTTCAGCGCCGCCATCGCCATCATCAGGCTGGCCGGGCCGCAGGTGAATTCGGTGGTCTGATGGATATACGGCACATGCGGGCCGTTCGAGCCCGGCACCCAGTGCAGCTGCTTCTCGTAGCGCCAGCCGTCGCCGTCGTCGTCGTAATAATGCGGCAGCTTCCGCAGCCGGCGGTAGCCCAGCCGCTCGTACAGCGCGATGGCGGCGGCATTGTCGGCGCGGACCTCCAGGCGCAGGGCCACGCATTCGTGCTCGCGGGTGACCGTCTCGGCGTGCTCGATCAGGGCGGTGCCGATGCCCGCCCCGGCGGCCTCCGGGCGCACCGCGATCGAATACAGCCGGGCCAGCGCGGTCCCGGCGTGGAACAGCACGAGGCCGTAGCCGAGCAGGGTGCCGGGCACCGTCTCGGCGACGAACAGGCTCGCCTTGGCGCGGGTCAGCATGTGGTTGAAGCTGCGGCGGGTCAGACGGTCGCCGTCGAAGCAGGCGGCCTCGATCTCGAGCAGCGCCGGAATGTCGGCGATGGTGGCCGGACGCAGGTCCGGGGCGGAGGCGGTCTCCGCGCGCAGATGGTTCATCGAAGTAGGATAAGCCCCCAGAGGCGCCGGCGCATCAATCTTGGCGGGGCCGGTCGCGACGCATCAGTGTTCCGTCAATCCGAGCTCCTCGGCAATCGAGATTTTCGCATGGCTGGTCAGCGGTTTACGCGATCGATCGCGATCACCCGGTGGCGGACCGCATAGCGCCGGTCGATCTCGCCTCGGGGGGCGATGTCCCAGATCCACGTCTCGTCCGCCTCGGGCAGCCGCGCGCCCTTGTTCGGATCGAGGATGGCGGTGACGCTGCCGTCGCGGTCGACGATCTCGATCTGTGCATCGGCGACGAGACAGGCGGGGCAGGCGAACCGGGACATCCAGGACAGGTGCGCCTCGGCCAGGGCGCGTGCGATCCGTTCGGCCTCGGCATCGTCGCGGTGCCGGGTGGCGACGGTGGCGAGCTGGGAGATCAGGTTGACCGAGGCGACGAAGCTCACGGACCGATCGTCGAGCCAGGCGCTCGGCCGGCGGATCTCGGTCATCGCCTCCAGGCTCTCGGTAACGTCGTGGGGTCGGCAGGTGACGTTGCCGAGCCGCCGGGCCAGCCGGCGCGTGAGCCGGGAGAAGGCGAGGTCGACCAGGATCACGGCGCGGAACCGGGCCGAGAGGGCCTGGAGCGGGACGTCGTTCACATGGCCGGCGCCGAGGACCAGCGCGACGCCGGCCGGATCTGCCGCCTGTGCCGCCCGTTCCACCGCGGCGCGGGACCGCGCCTCGTGCGCGGCCCAGGCCGCCGCGTTGCGCCGCCGCCGGGCGGCGATGGCGACGAACTCTCCCAGATGCCCCGACCGTCGGGCCAGGGGCAGGGAAGGGGTGAACATCCAGTCGATCGCCTCGCGCAGCATTGGGCGAGGATGGCAGAAAGCACGGCGAGGGGAACCGGCTTTCCGGGAGGACGCCGGGCGCATGCGGGACCGATTGACAGCCCGGGGCCTCGGCCTCCATGGTGACGGGGTGATGCTGGGGTGCCTCCTTGTGGGGGCTGAGATCAAACCCATCGAACCTGAACCGGGTCGCGCCGGCGGAGGGAGTCGTCACGGCGGTTGTCGATCCCCTTCCTTCGAGAACGCCGAGCGCTCTGACCCTTCCCGGTCCCGTTTCCCGGAGGAGTGAGACGCCATGCCTATGTCCTTCGCCCGATCCCTTCTGAGCCTCGGGGCGGCCGCCGCGATCCTTGCCGCCGGCGCCCAGACTGCCCGGGCCGCCGATCCGCTGGCGGTCTCGGTGCTGGTGCCGATCACCGGCTTTCTGGCGCTCGAAGGGACGGCCCAGCGCAACGGCGCGGTGCTGGCGCTGGACAATCCGCCGGACGGCGTCGCCGTCACCTATGACGTCGCCGATACCGCGACCTCGCCGGAAGTCGCCGTGACCGCCCTGCGCCGGGCGCTGGACCGGCAGGAGCCGGTGGCCATCGCCGCCCCGATCTTCGGGACCCAGATGCTGGCCATGGCGCCGATCGCCAACCGGGCCGACGTGCCGCTGATCACCGTCTCCGGCACCGCCAAGCTGACCGAGCTCGGCCATGACGTGGTGTTTCGGTTCTTTCCCACCGACGCCGTGGTGAAGGTCGCCCAGGCGCGCTACGCGGTCGAGGAGCTCGGCATGGAGAAGCCGGCGATCCTGTATCAGACCACCGCCTACGGACAGAGCGGCCGGGAGGAAATGGTCCGCGTGCTGGGCGAGCTCGGGGTCGAGCCGGTCCTGGAGGAAGCGGTCGATCCGAGCGTGAAGGACTTCGTGCCGGCGCTGGAGCGGGTCGCGGCCGCCGGGGCCGACGGCCTGCTGCTGCAGCTCCATTCGGGTCCGACGGCGCTCGCCGTGCGCCAGGCCCATGAGCGCGGCTTCGCAGGAAAGATCGTCGCCGGCTCCGCGCTGCATCAGCCGACCACCGCCGCCCTGGTGGAGCCGGCCGCCCTGGCGGGGGTCTGTGCCGAGAGCGCGTCCTCGCCGGTCTCAGACAGCGGGGCCGGGATCGCCGCCTTCGCCAAGGCCTATCGGGACCGGTTCGACGCCGAGCCTGACGCCTTCGCGCTGGCCCAGTATGACGGCATGAACATGGTGCTGGCGGCCCTGGCCGACGGCGCGCGGACGCCCGGCGCGGTCAGGGACTGGCTCGCCGGCAACCGGTTCCAGGGACTGGCCATGGAATACGTCTCGGACGGCACGGGCAACATGGCCCACGACGCCATCATCCTGTGCTACGACGGACAGACGCGGGTGCCGTCGGTAAAGAAGCGGTACGACAACGTTGATGGTATCCGTTGAGCCCGCGCGCGCTGATATAATGCGACGATGGTGGAAACGTCGCTGCAGCTCCTGGCAACGGCCCTGGCCCTCGGATCGGCTTACGCGCTGACGGCGCTGGGTTTTGTGCTGATCATCAATGCCGTGGGCGCGGTCAACTTCGCCCATGGCGACCTGGTGATGGCCGGCGGATTCGCGGCAGTCGCCCTGGCGAGTCTCCTGCCCGAGGGATTGCCGCTGCCGGGGCTGGTCGTCCTGCCCGGCGTGCTGGTCGTCATGGCGCTGGCCGGCCTCGTGCTGGCAGGGCTGGCCTATGTGCCGCTGCGCCGCGCGCCGCCGGTCTCGGTCTTCATCTCGACCATCGCCGTCGGTCTGATCCTGCAGCACGCGATTACGCTGGGGGCGGGGCCGCAGCCGCGGGTCGGCCCGGGGCTTGCCGGCGACGGGATGGTCGGCCTGTTCGGCGCGGCGCTGTCCTACCAGCAGCTCGCCACCATCGCGGTGGCGGGGGTGCTCTGCGCCGCGGTCCATGTGCTGCTGCACCGGACACGGTTCGGGCGCCGGCTGCGGGCGGCGGCCCAGGATCCGGAGATGGCGCGGGCCTGCGGCGTCGATCTGCGGATCACCGTCGGTGCCACCTTCGCCCTGGCCGGGGCGCTGGCCGGCGGGGCCGGGCTGCTGTTGTCGAACCAGTATTTCGTGACCCCCACCGACGGGGCCGGCTTCATGCTGAAGGCCTATATCGCGGTGGTCGTCGGCGGCTGGGGACGGATCTGGGGGGCCGCGCTGGCCGCCCTTCTCATCGCGGTGTTCGAGGTGCTGGTCGCCGCCGCGGTCTCCTATCTGGTGGCCGAGGCGCTGCTCTATCTGGGCGTGCTCGCCCTGCTCATGCTGCGGCCCCAGGGCCTGTTCGGCGAGGCCGAGGGGCGCCGGGCATGAGCACCGGGGGTGAGCGCCATGCGGTGAGGCCGGTGTGAGCAGGCGCGGTCTCCTCTATGCGGTGCTGCTGCTGGCGGCGGGCGGCGGCCTGATCGGTGCCGGCGACGACTATGCCCTGCGGGTCGCCACGCTGGTCGGCACCTATGCGATCGCCGCCATCGGCTTCCAGCTCGTGTTCGGACGGCTCGGCCTGCTGGCGTTGAGCCAGGGGGCGCTGTTCGCTGTCGGGGCCTATGCCCTGGCGCTGGCGACCGTGACCTGGGGCTGGCCGCCGCTCGCCGGGCTCGGCCTGTCGGTCGTCGTGCCGGCGGTCGCCGGCGCGCTGGTCGCGATCCCGATCGCCCGGCTGCAGTCGCATTACGTGGCGCTGGCGACCCTCGGCCTGGCCCAACTCGTCCTGCTGGCCGTGACCAATCTGGAGATCACCGGCGGCGCGAACGGGATGTACGGACTCCCGCCGCTGACGGTACTCGGTCTCGACCTGAGCGACGGCTGGCGGCTGTTCGCGGTGGTCTGGGTCGGCGTGGCGCTGGCGCTTGGCGTGTTCGGCTGGGTGACCGCATCCGGGCGGGCGGCGCGGCTGGCGACCCTGCGGGATGCGCCGCTGGCCGCCGTCGCCCTGGGGCTGGACCCGGTCGGTGCGCGGCTGCTGGTCTTCACCGTCGCCGGGGCGCTGGCCGGTTTCGCCGGCGTCTTCCAGGCCCTCGGTCTCGGCGTGGTCTCTCCCGCCGTGGCGCGGTTCGACGTCATGGTCACCCTGTTGGCGATCGCCGTGGTCGGCGGCCGGGGCAGCGCCGGGGGGGCGGTGATCGCCTCGGTTATCCTCATCCCCCTGCCCGAGGTGTTCCGCGGGTTGGAACAGGCCTATCTGCTGGCCTATGGCGTCATGCTGCTCGCGGCGGTGATTCTGCTGCCGCGCGGGATCGACGGGCTGGTCGCCAGGGTGCTGCCCGATCTGCCGGCCCCGGTGCCGCAGCCGCAGCGCGCCAAGGCGCGCAAGATCTCGGTGCTGCGGGCGGAGAAGTTGACCAAGCGGTTCGGCGGCGTGCAGGCGCTGGACGGGGCCGGCTTCGACGCGAGGGCCGGCGAGGTGACCGGCATCATCGGCGCCAACGGTTCCGGCAAGACCACCCTGCTCAATATCGTCACCGGTCTGGAGACGGCCGATGGCGGGATCGTCCGACTGGACGCGATCCCGCTGCTGGCCCAGCCGCCGCGCGCCCGCGCTGCGCTCGGCCTTGCCCGCGGCTTCCAGCATCCGGAGATCCCGGCCGGGCTCGACGTGCTGGAGGCGGTCTCCGCCGCCGGCAGCGAGGCCGCCGGCATGGCCGCCCTGGAGCGGGTCGGGCTGACCCGATTGGCGCGGCGGCCGACGACGGCGCTGGGTCCGGCCGACCGCCGGCGCCTGGATATCGCCCGGGCGCTGGCCGCCGGCCCGACGGTGCTGCTGCTGGACGAGCCGGCCTCCGGTCTCAGTGCGTCGGAACGCGCCGACCTCGCGGTTCTGCTGCGCGCTCTCGCCGGCGAGGGCATGGCCGTGGTGGTGGTCGAACATGGCATGGACTTCCTGCTGCCGATCGCCGACCGGCTGGTCTGCCTGGATGCGGGACGGGTGCTGGCCGCCGGCCTGACCGAGGCGGTGCGGGCCGATCCGGCGGTGGTCGCCGCCTATCTCGGCGAAGAGGCGGCCTGATGACCCAGCGCCTGGAACTGGACGACCTCACCGTGACCCATGCCGAAGGGGTGGCGGTCGACCGCGCCTCGTTCTCCTGCGCCGCCGGGGAGGTGGTGGCGGTGATGGGCGCGAACGGGTCGGGCAAGTCGAGCCTGATCCGCGCCGTCGCCGGCGCCGATCCGGTCTCCGCCGGCGCGATCCGCATCGACGGCCGCGATGTCACCGCCCTGCGGCTGGAGCAGCGGGCGCGCGCCGGCATCGGCTGGTGCCCGGAGGGCCGGCGGCTGTTCGCCGGCCTCACGGTCGAAGAGACGCTCGATATCGCGGCAGTCGGCGCTCCGGAGGAGCGGGACGCCGCGTTCGAGCGGATCTTCGGGCTGTTTCCGATCCTCGAGGAGCGCCGGGACGCGATCGCCTGGACCCTGTCCGGCGGCCAGCAGCAGATGCTCGCCATCGCCCGCGCGGTCATTGCCGAGCCCAGGGTGGTGCTGCTGGACGAGCCGTCGATCGGCCTGGCGCCGGTGGTGTTGGACGACGTCTTCGCCGCCATCCGCCAGCTCGCCGAGTCGGGCGCCGCCGTGGTGCTGGCCGAGCAGGTGGTGCCCCGGGCGCTGGCGGTGGCCGACCGGGCGATCGTCCTGCGGCGCGGCGTGATCGTGCTGGATGTGCCGGCCGATCGGATCGATGCGGGCATCGTCGCGTCGGCCATGCTGGACGCTGGGTCGGACGGCGCGTAAGAGAAGGTCTCCCCATCCCTGCAGGAGCTCCTTCATGACTGGCACCCTTTCGCCTGACTGGCGCCGTACGCCCGCCGAGACCGCCGCCGACATCCTGCTGGAGATCCAGGCGATCCATATCCGCCCGGAGGAGCCCTTCACGTTCACCTCCGGCCGGCTCTCGCCGGTCTATGTGGACTGCCGCAAGATCATCTCCTTCCCGCGGGCCCGGCGCCAGCTGATGGCCATGGGGGTCGAGCAGCTCACCGCGCTCGCCGGTGCCGAGGCCTTCGACATGGTGGCCGGCGGCGAGACCGCAGGCATCCCCTTCGCCGCCTGGATGGCCGACGCCCTCGACCTGCCGATGCTCTACATCCGCAAGAAGCCGAAGGGCTTCGGCCGCAACGCCCGGATCGAGGGCGAGGTGCGCGACGGCGCCCGCGTGCTGCTGGTCGAGGATCTGGCGACCGACGGGGGCAGCAAGATCTCCTTCATCGACGCGATCCGCGAGGCGGGGATGCAGGTCGCTCACTGTTTTGTGGTCTTCCATTACGGTGTGTTTCCGCAGAGTGTGACCACTCTCAAGGAGAAGGGCGTGGACCTGCACGGCCTGTGCACCTGGTGGGACGTGCTCGCGGTCGCCGAGCGTCGCGGCTACACCCCGGAGCAGCTTGCCGAGGTCCGCTCCTTCCTCGCCAATCCGGAGGAATGGGACGCGCGTCACCGCAGCGTCATCGCCTAATCGCGCAAGGGAGTGAGGCATGTTGAAGATCCTGGGCCGGGCAAATTCGGCCAACGTCCAGAAGGTGTTGTGGGTCTGTGAGGAACTGGACGTTCCGTTCGAGCAGGAGGATTTCGGCGGCGCCTTCGGCAAGACCAAGGACAAGGCCTATACCGACCTCAACCCGAACAGCGTGGTGCCGACCCTGATCGACGGCGACTTCGTGCTCTGGGAGTCGAACGCCTGCACGCGCTATCTCGCGGCCAAGCACGGCAAGGGGACGCTCTGCCCGACGGATCCGCAGGAATATGCCGATGCAGACCGCTGGATGGACTGGCAGCAGACCACGGTCCTGCCGTTCATGACGCCGATCTTCTGGGGGCTGGTGCGCACCGCCGAGGTCGATCGCGACATGGCCCTGATCAAGGCGTCGATCGAGAAGGGCAACACGGTCTACGCCATTCTCGACCGGCGGCTGGCGGGTCGGAAGTTCATCATGGGCGACCGCCTGACCATGGCCGACATCCCCGTCGCTATCCAGGCCTACCGCTTCCTCACCCTGGTCAAGGATCGGCCGTCCATGCCGAACCTGAAAGCTTGGATGGAGAACTGCCGGGCGACCAAGGGCTTCAAGAAGTGGATCGACCTGCCGCTGACGTAGGCCTCCCCCGTCCTCTCGGGCCTGATCCCGACTTGCGTCAGGATGTCGGCGGGGTCGGGTCAGTCGCCGCCCGCCCGCGCCTTCCATTCCGCGATGAACGCCTCGCGTTCGCCGGGATCGTAGATGCCGCTGCGGTCGGCGCGGGTCGGCAGCGTGGCCATGTAGGGCCGCCGCTCGGCCCAGAACAGGTCGAAGATCCGGCGCAGCTCGGCCACCGGGTCGGGGTGCTCGTCGACCCGCAGGTCGACCGCCGCATGCACCTCCCCGCCATGGACGATCAGCGCGGCCGACTGCCGGCCCCGCTTGTCGCCGCCTGCCGCCTGACCGGCCTCCAGCGCACCTAGCAGCCGGTCGGCAAAGGGCCGGTCCTCTCCGTCGGACCAGGCCGCCACCGTCGCGTCCAGCACCTGCGGTCCGGCCAGCATGTTGCCGGCGACGGTCACCGCGTCTCCCGTCCAGTGCCCGCACCAGTCGATGCAGCTCGCCCCGGTATGGACGAAGGGCCGGCCGGTCGCGTCTACCCCGTGGATCTGCCGCCACATATGGCCGTCGTCACCGGTCAGCGCGTGCCGGATCGCCGCGTCGACGCCGGTACCGGAGCCCAGGGCGTCGAGCAGCCGCTCACCGGCGATCGGGCTGGTATAGGACTGGGAGGACAGCGCCCCCACCCCGTCGCGGAACATCGGGCAGAGCGCGCCGACGGCGATCACGCGCGACGAGATGGCGATGCCGATCTGCCCGCTGGCGGGGTCGCGGGCGACGATGGACCAGGTCATGGAAGCTCCTCGGCGGGCGGGGCGGGCGGATCAGCGATGAGCGGAAACGATGCGGCGGATGACCTCGGTCGGCAAGACACGGCCGCTCGCCGCCACATTCTCGTGCAGGTGCCGAAGGTCGGTGGTGGCGAAGACGGCGCTGTGCACGTCGGGATGGGACAGGGCGAAGCCGAGGCAGGCCTGGGCGGCACTCCAGTCCTTCACCGCCGTCAGGAAACGGCAGCGCTGCGCCCGCGCGACATGATGGCCGGCCACCAGCCGGTCGGTCAGCCGCCGTTTCGCCTGCCACCAGGTGCGCGGCAGCGACCAGTCGGCGTCGAGCGGCGCGAAGCTCATGCGGGCCAGCGTCCCGGTGGCGACCACCCCGAGTCCGTCCTGGGCGGCCCGTTCGATCACCGCCTCGCTGGCCTGATCGGCCGGGCTGTAGGTCGGCATGATCACGTCGATCAGCCCGGTCCCCCGCGCGGCGACCAGCCCGGCCGCGATCTGCTGCGGTGTGCCGGCGACGCCGATCAGGTCGGCGGCCCCTTCGCCCTTCAGGGCCGCGAGTGTGTCCAGCAGGTCGTCGCTCAGATACGCACTCTCCGGCCGGTCGAGGCAGACCAGCGGCAGCCGGTCCAGCCCGAGCCGGTCGAGGCTGTCGGCGACCTGCTGCTCCACAATATCCGGGGAGAAGTCGCGGGCGACATGATTGCGGCCGAGCCGGACCGTGCCGACATTGGTGGAGATGAGAAGGGTGTCGCGCTCCGGCCCCAGCGTGCGCAGCGCCTTCCCCAGCCGCTCCTGTGCCCTGACCGCGGCATAGGCCGGGCCGGTGTGGAAGCCGGTGATGCCGAGCTTCACCGCCTGCCGGATCAGCGCGACCGCGGAGGCATCGTCCATCCAGCGGCCGGACCAGGGTTCGGTGCAGGCGAGGCCGAGCTCGGACACGGTCCAGCCGGTACGGCCCAGCCGTCGGGTGGCGACGCTCATCGGGGCGGCTTTCCGGGTGGCGGGTTCAGGCCTCGGCCCGGCGCGATTCCTGCCCCTGCACGGTGAAGAACGACGCCGATTTCGGCTGCTTCGGCAATTCCACCTCGATCGGGATCATGCGGGCGACCGGGCTCTCCTTGCCGCGCACGATCTTGCCCTCGTTCGGGTTGGCCATCGGGTTGCGGGCGATCGGCACCGCATCGGCGGCGGTATAGACGCAGATATACAGCCCGCGCGGGCGCTGCGAGGCGTTGGCGGCCGAGCCGTGGGCGAGGCGGGTATGCATCAGGCAGACCGAGCCGGCCGGCCCGGTCACCGCGACCTGATTACGCTTCATCTCGGCCTCGGTCTCCGGCCGCATCTTGCCGATGAAGACGCCGTCCTCGAACAGGGTGTGCATCGGACCGCGATGGGTCCCCGGCACTACCATCAGGCAGCCATTCTCCTCGGTCACGTCGTCCAGCATCAGCAGGGCGGTGATCACGTCGTCATTGGTGTGCGGCGTAAAGGCGAAATCCTGGTGATAGGCGACCTCGGTCTTCGAGCCGGGGAGCTTCACGTTGATCTTGCAGTGATGGAACTTCACGTCCGGACCGATCAGGTCGGCGATCATGTCGACCGTGCGGGCATCGGTCATGACGTCGAGATAGGCCGGAGAGATGTCCGACGGGTTGTTGACCCGGCGCAGGGCGGGATGCTCGGCGGTGTGTTCCGCCCCCATGTCGAAGCGGGCGCGGCCATCGACGGTTTCCGGGCCGAACGGCGCGTCGTGGGCGCGGCTCTCCTCGACCCAGCCGGCGAGGTCGGCCTTCAGGGCGGCGAGCTGCGTCGGCGTGACCGCATCCTCGACGACAAGGAAGCCGTCCCGGTTGAAGGCATCGATCTGGTCGGCGGTGAGCGCGGTGGCCATGGCGTCCTCCTGTCCGCGGCAGCTCTGCATCGGCGTCACGTATTTGTGCACGACGCGGGACCGCATGCAAAGCTGGCGGATCGCCCGAGGGCGCTTATCTTTGGGACTGGAGGTATCCCATGCGCAGCGCCCTGTTCCTGATCCCCGCCACCTCCGGCCTGGTGGCCGGTCTGTCGGTCCTCGTCGCCTGGCTCCTGGAGGCGGCAGGCCGTCTGGAGATCAGCATCCACGGCTATATCGCGATGGCGCTGGGGGCGTTCTTCACCTTCGCGCTGACGGCGGGGCTGATGGCGCTGGTGTTCTATTCCAACCGCCACGGCTATGACGACGAGGTCGGCGTCACCGACGAGATCGACGAGCGGATCCCGTAAGTCGGATCAGCCGGTCGGCTGGCTGTAGGGATCGCTGTTGCGGATCCGGTACGAGCCTTCGCCCATGGCCAGGACGTTGCCGTCGGCGTCGGTGACCTCGCCCCAGGCGAAGAAGATCTTGCGCCCGCCACCCTTGCGCACCGCCCGGGCCCGCACCGTACCCTCGCGGCTCTGTCCCATGAAGTTGGTGGTCAGCGTCAGGGTCAGCGCCTTGACCGGCGGCTCTCCCGCCGGGCGCCATACGCCGCAATATCCGCACACCGCGTCGATCAGCGTCGCCATCACCCCGCCGTGCAGCACGCCGGAGCGGTTCAGGTGATGCTCCTGGACGTCGAGTTCCATGACCGCGTGCTCGGGCGTCCATTCGACCAGCCGGAAGCCGAGCGTGGCGTTGAAGCCGACCAGTTCCTCGAGGGACTCGGGCGTGTCTGCGTTACTCATGAGGCGATCCGTATCTGGTCGAGAAGAGGCTGAGGGGCGCGATCCTAACGATGCCGCACCTGCGAGACTAGACCGGGATGACTTGGCGGATTCCTCCCTTCTGAGGCGGTCTTAGAACCATTCCCGACCCAGATCGGCTGCTCCACGTAACATGATCGAGCATCGTTTGTATGAAATTTTATATTGCGCGAATAGATTTAAATTAAACATGATATATGTTATTCGCGGATTTGAGGTGGAGGAGAAAATGCCGAATGATGCAGATGAATTTGTTCGACATCAAAAAGAATTAATTCAAGCCGATTTAGATTTTTTAGAAGAGAATTCAAGAATTTGGACTAATGCCATTCATCAGAGTTTTGGTGAAAATCCACCAACATCGGTATTTTGGAGTAAAATGTTCGGATTTTTTGATAAAATAATACCGTTCATAGGAAAAAATCTAAATCACACCATGCTTCCTGATAGAGGTGGCCTTGATATGAAGTATATAGAGAAATATCATGAGGATAATTTTTTGAGTTTTATACCTGATAAAGACGTGAACTATATATATAAATTTGATAATGCGCATTTTGAGTATATTGAGGAAAGTCCAGTTGATTCATTTTTTTTAGTAGAGGCAGGATTTGTTGAGAAAACAGATGTTTATGATGAAGTGAACGGATGTTCTGAAGAATTGGTTGAGGTAGAAGAGGGGTATTACGTAAATCGTTCTGTCTGGGAGTCAAGATTTTACTTTAATTCAAAAAAAGGTGAATATGTAAATCTACCGGACGAGGCGAAACTTATAAAAAGATATTTGAGAGGAAAGTTTCTAATTGTAGCCAAAGCGAGCCTGTGGAATCGCGATAATTCGACTTATGACGGCCGTCATAATCGCATGAGCGCACTAAAGATCCGTCAGACTATCAACCGTGCGATACAGGAGGGCGCACGACGGTAGATCTGGTGCGTTCGACTTAGCTATAGCTAAGTCGAATCTATTAACGGATCGATGACACAATTCTGGGTCTTTCCCTCTGGCGCGCCTTCCGGCCGCGCGCCACACTCCCGGCATGCGCGAGGTCGATTACATCATCGTTGGGGCCGGCTCGGCGGGCTGCGTGCTCGCCAACCGGCTGAGTGCGGATCCGGACGTCTCGGTGCTTCTGCTGGAAGCCGGCGGCAAGGACTGGAACCCGCTGATCCATATCCCGCTGGGCACCGGCAAGCTGGTGCGCTCGTCCATGCATTCCTGGGGCTACTGGACCGAGCCGGAGCCGCATCTGGACAACCGCCGGCTCTACTGGCCGCGCGGCAAGGTGCTGGGCGGATCGTCCTCGATCAACTCGATGATCTATGTCCGCGGCCATCCGCGCGACTACGACACCTGGGCGCAGCTCGGCAACCGCGGCTGGGCCTGGGACGACGTGCTGCCGTACTTCAAACGCTCCGAAGGCCATGTGGACCGCCGGGCCGACGATCTGCATGGCACCGCCGGGCCGCTCAAGGTGCAGCGCGGGCGGGGCGACAACCCGCTCTACGACGCCTTCCTCGCCGCCGGCGTGCAGGCCGGGATGAGCCGGATCGACGACTGCAACGGACCGGAGCAGGAAGGGGTCTACCGCTACGACTTCACCATCCACAACGGCCGACGGGCGAGTGCCGCGGTGTGTTACCTGCGCCCGGTCCTGGGCCGCTCCAACCTGACGGTGGAGACCTCGGCCCTGACCCATCGGGTGGTGCTGGAGGGCGGACGCGCGACCGGTGTGCAGTATACGAGGGGCGGCTCGCTGGAGCGGGTGCAGGCAAGGCGCGAGGTGATCCTGTCCGGCGGGGCGCTGAACTCGCCACAGGTGCTGATGCTGTCCGGCATCGGCCCGGCGGACCATCTGAAGAAGCACGGCGTGGCGCCGCTGCACGATCTGCCCGGGGTCGGGCGCAACCTGCAGGATCACCTGGACATTCCGCTGCAGTATTCCTGCCCGGAGCCGGTCACCCTGCACAGCCTGATCCGGCTCGACCGGGCCGCCCTCGCCATGGCCCAGGCGGCGCTGTTCCGCACTGGACCGGCGGCCACCTTCCCGGCGGAGGGCGGCGCTTTCGTGAAGACCCGGTCCGAGCTGGAGATGCCGGACATGCAGTGGCACATGCTGATCGGCCTGGGAGCCAAGCGGGTGCGGCTGCCCTGGCTCTGGCACCTGTGGAAGGACCGGATGGACCAGGACGGCTTCACCATCCGCATGTGCCAGCTCCGCCCGGAAAGCCGGGGGCACCTGGAACTGGCCTCGGCCGACCCGGCGGCGAAGATCCGGATCTTCGCCAACTACTACGCCACCGAGAACGACCGCCGGGTGTTCCGTGACGGGCTGCGCATGGCGCGCGCGTGGGTGGCGCAGTCGGCCTTCGACCGCTGGCGCGGCGAGGAACTGAACCCCGGCCCGTCGGTCACCACGGACGAGCAGATCGACGCCTATGTGCGGCGGATCTCGGAGACCATCTACCACCCGGTGGGCACCTGCCGCATGGGCGACGATCCGGACGCGGTGGTCGATGCCGAGCTCAAGGTGCACGGGGTGGATGGATTGCGGGTGGTCGACGCGTCGATCATGCCGCGGCTGATCGGCGGGAACACGAACGCGCCGACGATGATGATCGCGGAGAAGGCCGCGGACATGATCCTGGGCCGGGCTGCCGCTGGGGCGCGGGCGGCGGCCTGAGCGATTGAGCCGGATCCGTGTATGAGGCTTGATCCCGGATCAAGTTCGGGATGACGGTAAGGCATTGAAAATTAAATAAATACGCTGTCGTCCTGAACTTGTTTCAGGACCAAGCCTCCCACACATCAACCCCTCGACCTCACCCTGAGCAACCCCGGAGGGGCGTGTCGAAGGGCCTGGACCAGGAGCGGCCCTTCGACACGCGTCCTACGGACGCTGCTCAGGGTGAGGTCAGGGGAAAGGTCTGGTCCTGAAACATGTTCAGGACCAAGCCTCCACAGGTGAGGGAAAATGAGGGGCTCGGCCCCCGATCGACCTCCGGATTTAATCCGGAGGCCACCGGGATGACGGGTTTGGAGAATGGAGACCCGGCGGATTACTCCGCCGCGTCCTGATAGGCCTCGATCGGCGGGCAGGTGCAGATGACGTGTCGGTCGCCGTGGACGTTGTCGATCCGCGAGACCGGCGGCCAGTACTTGGACGCCTCCATGCCCGGCAGCGGGAAGGCCGCCTGGCGCCGGCTGTAGGGCCGGTCCCAGACGTCCGCCAGCAGGTCGTCGCTGGTATGCGGCGCGTGGCGCAGGGCCGAGGCCTCGACCTCCACATGGCCGGTCTCGATCGCCCGGATCTCGCCGCGGATCGCGATCATCGCGTCGCAGAACCGGTCGATCTCGGCCTGGCTCTCGCTCTCGGTCGGCTCGATCATCAGGGTGCCGGCGACCGGGAAGCTCATGGTCGGGGCATGGAAGCCGTAATCCATCAGCCGCTTGGCGACATCGTCGACGCTGACGCCGCAGGCATCCTTGATCGGCCGCAGGTCGATGATGCACTCGTGTGCCACCAGCCCGTCCGGCCCGGCATAGAGCACCGGGTAATGCTCCGACAGCCGCTTGGCCAGGTAGTTGGCGTTCAGGATCGCCGACTGGGTCGCCTTCTTCAGACCCTCGGCCCCCATCATGCGGATATAGGCCCAGCTGATCGCCAGGATGCCCGCGCTGCCGTAGGGCGCGGCCGAGACCGCGCCGATGGCGTTCTCGCCGCTGTCCAGCTCGCCATGGCCCGGCAGGAAGGGCACAAGGTGCTGGGCCACGCCGATCGGGCCGACGCCGGGACCGCCGCCCCCATGGGGGATGCAGAAGGTCTTGTGCAGGTTCATGTGGCTCACGTCGGAGCCGAACTCGCACGGGCTGCACAGGCCGACCAGGGCGTTCAGGTTGGCGCCGTCGGTATACACCTGACCGCCGTTGTCGTGGACGATCTGACAGATTTCGCGGACCTTCACCTCGAACACGCCGTGGGTCGACGGGTAGGTGATCATCAGGGCCGCCAGATTGTCGGCATGGGCCTCCGCCTTGGCCTTCAGGTCGTCCACATCGACATTGCCTTTGTCGTCGCAGGCCACCACGACCACCTTCATGCCCGCCATCGCGGCGGAGGCCGGGTTGGTGCCGTGGGCCGAGGACGGGATCAGGCAGATGTCGCGATGGGCCTCGCCGCGGGCGCGGTGATAGGCGCGGATCACCAGCAGGCCAGCATACTCGCCCTGGGCGCCGGAATTCGGCTGCAGGGAGACCGCGGCATAGCCGGTCGCCGAGGCCAGCATCCGCTCCAGCTCGCCGATCAGCCGCAGGTAGCCCTGGGTCTGGTCGGACGGTGCGAACGGATGGATGCCGGCGAATTCCGGCCAGGTGACCGCCGCCATCTCGGTGGTGGCGTTCAGCTTCATGGTGCAGGAGCCGAGCGGGATCATCGAACGGTCGAGCGCGATGTCCTTGTCCGACAGCCGGCGCAGGTAGCGCAGCATCTCGGTCTCGGAGCGGTGCTGGTGGAACACCGGATGGGTCAGGAAGTCCGAGGTCCGCCGCAGGCCCTCCGGCAGCGGATCGCCGATCGCCGCCTCGATCTCGTCGAAGGTGAACTCGGCCTTTGACCCCTGCCAGAAGCAGGACCAGATCCGCTCCACCGTCCGCCGGTCCGAGGTCTCGTCCAGGCTGATGCCGAGGGCGCCTTCCAGGAAGCGCAGGTTCAGCCCCTCAACCCGGGCGGCCTCCCACACGGTGGCGGCGACGTTCGGCGCCTTCACCGTGACGGTGTCGAAGAAGGCGTCGCTGTCCAGCGTGTAGCCGAGCCGGCGCAGGCCCTCCGCCAGGATCGCGGCGAGGCGGTTCACCCGCATGGCGATTCGGGTCAGTCCGTCCGGGCCGTGATACACCGCATACATGGAGGCGATGACCGCCAGCAGCACCTGGGCGGTGCAGATGTTGGAGGTCGCCTTCTCGCGGCGGATATGCTGCTCGCGGGTCTGCAGGGCGAGGCGGTAGGCCGGGCGGCCGGCGGCGTCCACCGAGACGCCGACGATGCGCCCCGGCATGTTGCGCTTGTGGGTGTCGCGGGTGGCGAAATAGGCGGCGTGCGGACCGCCGAAGCCCATCGGCACGCCGAAGCGCTGGGTGGTGCCGACGACGATATCCGCCCCCCACTCGCCCGGCGGGGTGAGCAGGGTCAGGGCCAGCAGGTCGGCGGCGACCACGACGATGGCGCCGTTGCCGTGGGCGCGCTCGACGATGTCGCGGTAGTCGTTCACCGAGCCTCGGCTGGCGGGATACTGCAGCAGATAGCCGAAGGCGTCGGCCGGCAGACCGGCGAACTCGTCGCCCACCTCGACCTCGATGCCGATCGGCTCGGCCCGGGTGCGCAGCACGTCGATGGTCTGCGGGTGCACCCGTTCGGAGACGAAGAACACCGTCCCCTTGTTCTTGGCCAGCTTGCGGCCGAGCGCCATGGCTTCGGCCGCCGCCGTACCCTCGTCGAGCAGGGAGGCGTTGGCGATATCCATGCCGGTCAGGTCGGCGACCATGGTCTGGAAGTTCAGCAGGGCCTCAAGCCGGCCCTGACTGATCTCCGCCTGATACGGGGTGTAGGCAGTGTACCAGGACGGGTTCTCCAGCACGTTCCGCTTGATCACCGCCGGCGTGATCGTGTCGTAGTAGCCCATGCCGATCAGCGAGGTAGCGACCTTGTTCTGGGACGCGATCTCGGCCAGTTCGGCCAGGGTGTCGGCCTCGCCCTTGGGGGCGTCGAGGGCGAGCGGCTGGTCCAGGTGGATCACCTTCGGCAGGGCCGCGTCGCTCAGGGCGTCGAGGCTGTCGTAGCCGAGGGCCGCCAGCATGGCAGCACTCTCGTCCGGGCTCGGCCCGATATGCCGGCCGATGAAGGCGGCGTGGTCGTGCAACTGGTCGACGGTCGCTCGGGACTCGGTCATGGGTCTTTCTCCGCGGGAACGCGCTTAGTAGGGAGGGCTCAGCCGATCAGGTCGCTATAGGCGGCCTCGTCCATCAGCCCGTCGAGCTCGCCCGTGTCGGACAGCTTGATCTTGAAGAACCAGCCCGCACCGGTCGGGTCGGTGTTGGCGGTGCCTGGCGCGTCGGCCAGGGCTTCGTTGACCTCGACGATCTCACCCGCAACCGGGGCGTAGATCTCGCTGGCGGCCTTCACCGACTCCACGACGCCGGCCTCGTCGCCCTTGGCGACGGTCTTGCCCACATCGGGCAGTTCGACGAACACGATGTCGCCGAGCTGCTCCTGGGCGTGGGCGGTGATGCCGACGGTGCCGACATCGCCGTCGACGGAGATCCACTCGTGGTCTTCGGTGTACTTCACAACCATTGTCCCGCTCCTAAGCGATTGTTTCAGCGTTTATATCCAGGAGTAACGAAAGGCAGTTTGACGACGGTCGCCGGCAGGGGCTTGCCGCGCACCATCAGCGACACGGCGGTGCCGACCGCCGAATGATCGCTGGCGACATAGCCCATGGCGACCGGTCCCTCGACGCTGGGGCCGAAGCCGCCGCTGGTGACCGTGCCGATCGGCGCGCCGTCGGCATCGACGATCTCGGTGCCCTCGCGGGCCGGGGCCCTGCCTTCCGGCTTGAGGCCGACGCGCTTGCGCGACGTGCCCTCGGCGATCTCTTTCCGGATCCGGTCGGCGCCCGGGAAGCCGCCCTCTTCGCGCCGGCGCTTGCCGATCGACCAGAGCAGGGCCGCCTCCACCGGCGAGGTGGTGGTGTCGATGTCGTGGCCGTAGAGGCACAGGCCCGCCTCCAGGCGCAGGGAATCGCGTGCGCCCAGGCCGATCGACTCGACGTCGCCATGGGCCAGCAGCCTGCGCGCCAGGGCTTCGGCGTTGGCGGCCGGGACGGAGATCTCGTAGCCGTCCTCGCCGGTATAGCCCGAGCGGGTGACGAAGCAGGGAATCCCGTCCACGTCCGTCGCGGCACCGCTCATGAAGGTCAGCTCGGCCGCCTGCGGCGCCAGTTCGGCCAGCACGTCGACCGCCGCCGGACCCTGCAGCGCCAGCAGTGCGCGGTCGTCCAGCACGCTCAGCGCGGCGCCGAACGCGGTCTTCATCAGGGCGATGTCCTGGTCCTTGCAGGCGGCGTTGACGACGACGAACAGGTGGTCGCCCGCATGGGTGACCATCAGGTCGTCCAGAATGCCGCCCTCGGCATTGGTGAACTGGGTGTAGCGCATCCGTCCGGCGGTCAGCCCGGTGATGTCGCCCGGCACCAGGGTCTCCATGACCTCGGCGGCATTCTCTCCGTCGATCCGCACCTGGCCCATGTGGGAGACGTCGAACAGCCCCGCTTTGGCCCGGGTGTGCTTGTGCTCGCCGAGCACGCCCAGGGGGAACTGCACCGGCATGTCGTAGCCGGCGAAGGGCACCATCTTGGCGCCGAGCTCGCGGTGGAGCGCGTTGAGCGGGGTGGTTTTCAGCGTGGTATCGGTCATCGAGACTCCGCGACAAAGGGTGCATGCGACCGGGGTTCCGGTGCACACCCCCTCTCTGTCCCGAGACCTGAAAGATTGACCGCGATCGGCTGCGGCTTTCCTCGTCGGTGGGGCGATTGCGCGCCCGCTCTCCAGAGTCACCTCACCTCGGGGTACGGGCGCCTGAGAGTTTCCGGGGGCGGTTGCTCCTTCGGCGGCGGCCGCGATCCGGGAAAAGAAGATACGGCCGGATCCGCCGCTCTCTCCCCCGAGGGTCGTGGGTTATGACGGCGCAGAGAGTAGACGAAGAAACGGAATCTGCAACCGGTTCTTGGCGGGGCCGGCCGGGTGGGGCGGTCGGAGGGCCTCTGCGGACGGGCGCCGCCGCAGGCCGCGGTCGCGGCCCGTTTCGCCCATCATAACAACGGGCTGACGGCGCCGCCGGCGCCGGTTCAGCGGGCCTTGTTGCGCTGGTTGTACTGGATCTGCTCCGGCGTGATCTGCAGGCCGATCAGAATGCGGATCTGGGAGAAATCCTTGTCGGCCGGCGTCGGAATCATGATGTCGACCTCCTCCACGATGCCGACGCGCCGCCGGTTGCCCTCGAAGGGCAGGGTGACGTCGTAGATCTCCTTGGCGGTGAAGTTGCCGGGGCCGTCCTCGATCGCCACGAAATACTGCAGCGCCGCCTCCCGGGCGGTGTCGGCCGGACCGCGCTCGGCGCTCAGCAGCACGTTCATCGCCACCTCGACCCCGTCATCGTCGTACTGGCACACCGACTCGACGGAATCGACTCTGGCGGTGAACGCCACCTCGGTGAGGTCCTGACCGCCGCCGGGACGGAAGCTGGTCATCCGTTCGACCCCGGCCACGGCGGCGGCCGGCGGGCAGAGCCGCTCCACCGGTTTGTCGCTGGCGCAGGCGGAAAGGGCGAGCGCGGCGGTTGCCGCCAGAAGAATGTTTGAACGCATCAGGGTCCGTTATGGGTTCCGTCGCAAAAAGGGTCGGTCGCCGGCCCGCGATCGGCCGATGAAAAGGTCCGTGCGGACGATAGCCCGCCCCCAGGCCGTACGCAATTGAACCGGGCGCGGAAGGGACGCATGCGGTGGCGATTGACGGCACCCCCGCATTCATCGGAAAACGGGGCGTTATGACAGCGCTTCAGAAACAGCCCCTGACCGTCGTGCTCGCGGCCCCGCGCGGGTTCTGCGCCGGCGTCGACCGTGCGATCCAGATCGTCGAGCAGGCTCTGCACAAATGGGGCGCGCCGGTCTATGTGCGCCACGAGATTGTGCACAACCGCCATGTGGTCGAGAGCCTCGAGGCCCAGGGGGCGGTCTTCGTCGAGGAACTGGACGAGTGTCCGCCCGACCGGCCGGTGGTGTTCAGCGCCCACGGCGTGCCGAAATCGGTGCCGGCCGAGGCAACCCGGCGCGAGATGGTCTATGTCGACGCGACCTGCCCGCTGGTCAGCAAGGTCCATCTGGAGGCCGAGCGTCAGCACCGCCTGGGAAGCCACATCATCCTGATCGGCCATGCCGGTCATCCCGAGGTGATCGGCACCATGGGGCAACTGCCGGACGGCGCCATCAGCCTGGTGGAGGACGAGGCCCAGGCCGAGACCTTCAGCCCGCCTGACGGGGCCGGCGGGCTCGCCTTCGTGACCCAGACGACCCTGTCGGTGGACGACACCGCGCGCATCGTCGAGGTGCTGCGCCGGCGCTTCCCGGAAATCGCCGCGCCGAAGAAGGAAGACATCTGCTACGCCACCACCAACCGCCAGGAGGCGGTCAAGGCGATCGCGCCCAAGGTCGAGGCGATGGTGGTGATCGGTGCGCCGAACTCGTCCAATTCCAAGCGCCTGGTCGAGGTCGGCAAGGTCTCGGGCTGTCCGGACTCCCGTCTGATCCAGAAGGCGGCGGATCTCGACATGGCCTGGCTGGCCGGCGTGCGCCGGCTCGGCATCACCGCCGGCGCGTCGGCGCCGGAGCTTCTGGTGGAGCAGGTGATCGAGGCCTGCCGCGCGCATTTCACCGTGACCGTGGAGGAAGTGGAGGTCGCCCGCGAGGACGTCCGCTTCAAGCTGCCCCGCGCCGTCGCGCCCGCCTGACGTAAGGATCCAAGGGACATGGCGGTCTACACGCAGATCTCCGACGGGGAGTTGGAAGCCTTTCTGGGCGAATACGACCTGGGCGAACTGGTCTCCTTCTCCGGCATCGCCGAGGGGGTGGAGAACTCCAACTTCCTGGTCCGCACGACCAAGGACACCTTCATCCTCACCCTTTACGAGAAGCGGGTGAACAAGGACGACCTGCCGTTCTTCATCGAGCTGATGCGCCATCTGGCGAAGAAGGGACTGAACGTGCCGAGCCCGGTGCCGGGTCGCGACGGCGCCACCCTGCGCGAGCTGAACGGGCGCCCGGCGGCGATCGTCACCTTCGTCAACGGCGTGTGGCGGCGACGCATCCGGCCCTCGTGCTGCCGCGAGCTGGGCATCGGCATGGCCGAGATGCACGTCGCCGGGCTGGATTACGAGCGCACGCGCGAGAACAACCTGTCGGTCGCCGGCTGGCGCCCGCTGTTCGACAGCTGCGAACTGCCCCGGCGCGAGATCTATCACCCGCTGCATAACCAGCTGAACATGGAGCTGCATCACCTGGAGGCGCACTGGCCGAAGGGGCTGCCGGTCGGCACGATCCACGCCGACCTGTTTCCGGACAACGTGTTCTTCCTGGGCGACAGCCTGTCCGGCTTCATCGACTTCTACTTCGCCTGCACCGACATCCTGGCCTACGACCTGGCGATCTGCCTGAACGCCTGGTGCTTCGAGACCGACGGCAGCTTCAACGTCACCAAGGCGCGCAACCTGGTGATGGGCTACGAGAGCGTGCGGCCGTTGAGCGCCGCCGAGCGCGACGCCCTGCCCGTCCTGGCGCGGGGGGCGGCGATCCGCTTCCTGCTCACCCGCCTGTACGACTGGCTCAACCACCCCGAGGGCGCGCTGGTGAAGCCGAAGGATCCGATGGAGTACAACCAGAAGCTCCGCTTCCATCAGAGCGTCTCCGGTCCCGCCGCCTACGGGCTGTCATGAGCGGTCAGGGTAGCGGCGAGAAGGTCGAGGTCTTCACCGACGGCGCCTGCAGCGGCAATCCGGGACCGGGCGGCTGGGGCGCGATCCTGCGCTGGCGCGGTAACCAGAAGGAACTCTCGGGCGGCGAGGCGGAAACCACCAACAACCGCATGGAGCTGATGGCGGCGATATCCGCCCTGGAGGCCCTGACCCGGCGCATGGCGGTCGACCTGACCACCGACAGCACCTATGTGCGCGACGGCATTACCAAGTGGATGAAGTCGTGGAAGGCCCGGGGCTGGAAGACCGCCGACAAGAAGCCGGTGAAGAACCGCGACCTCTGGGAACGGCTCGATGCCGCGACCCAGCGCCACGACGTCGACTGGCACTGGGTGAAGGGCCATGCCGGTCACCCGGAGAACGAACGCTGCGACGAACTGGCCCGCGAGGCGATCAAGACGCTGCGGGAGGGGTGATCCCCACTTTTCATTCACTCCCCTTCTACTCACTCCCCGGATTTATTCCGGGGCCAGCCCATCGGTGGCTTCCTCCTTTGACGGCGATCTCCGACCGGACCGCTCCCGGCGCTCCCCCGGAATAATTCCGGGGAGTGAGAGGGGGAGGTGAATTTGCGATCACCCCCGCAGCAGCATCGGCAGCATCGAGCCGACCAGCAGCACTGCCATGGCCACATTGAACACCGCGATCCGGTTGCCCTTGGCCAGTATGCCGCGCAAGGCGGTGCCGGAGATCGCCCACACGCTGATCGACGGGATGTTCACCACCGCGAAGACCGCGATCATCGCCCCCAAACTGGCTAGATAGTCCGCCTCCGAGGTGTAGGACACGGTCAGGATCAGCGCCACCGCCCAGGCCTTGGGGTTGAGGAGCTGCAGCAGGGCGGCCTGGACGAAGGAGACCGGCCGCTCGATCCGATCCGGCGCCGACGGGCCGAGTGCTCGGCTGCGGCCGATCTTCAGCGCCAGCCAGAGGACATAAGCGGCGCAGGCGACTTTCAGCGCGGTGGTGATGACCGGAAACCGCTCCAGCACCTCGCCCAACCCGATGCCGATGAGAAACACCATCGCGAGAAACCCGAGGCTGATTCCCAGAATCGTTGGAAAGGTCCGGCGGAAGCCGAGATTGGCGCCGGAGGCCAGCAGCAGGAAATTGCCGGGGCCGGGCGAGATGGACATGACGAAGGCGAAGCCGATCAGGGCGAGGGCGGTATCGGGCGTCATCGGGATCCTCCTTGGGTGACGCCGCGAGCCTAGCGATGCCGTCGCTCAACTGAATGCCGCTCGGTCGATTGTTCTTATCCAATCGTCCAAATAGACTGAGCGCATGGATCAGACGGATGTGCTCTCTGACGTCTTCGTAACCCTGCGCCTGACCAGCGCGCTGTATTTCCGCGCCGAGTTGGCCGGCGCCTTCGCCGTGGCGGTGCCGCAGGAGGCGCGCAGGATCCGGTTCCATCTGGTGCGCCACGGCACCTGTTGGGTCTCGGTACCCGGACAGGAGCCGGTTGTCCTCGCCCCGGGCGATGTGGCGCTGATTCCCGACGGCGCGGAGCAGACTCTGTCTTCGGCCCCGGACCTGGCTCCGGTGCCGCTGGCCGATGTGATGGCGGGCGGTGCGGTGTCCAGCGGCGTGCTGCGGGCCGGCGACGGGGGCGCATCCGCCAGCCTGCTCTGCGGCTTCTGCGCCTTCGACGAGAGCCTGGACCATCCTGTCCTGCGCGACCTCCCGCCGCTGATCGTGCTGCGGCCGGCGGAGTTGGGGGCGGAGCCCTGGGCGGCGGCGGGCCTGCGGCTGCTGCAGTTGGAAGCCGATTTCGCCGGGCCGGGCGGCACCGCCATCCTGTCGCGGCTGATCGAGATCGTCGTGATCCAGGCGGCACGGCGCGCGGTCGGCGACCTGGGCAGCCGCTCCACCGGCTTCCTCGCCGCGCTGACCGACCCGGCCCTGTCGAAGGCGCTGGTCGCCATTCATACGGCACCGGAGCGGGACTGGCGGGTGGTCGACCTTGCCCGGTTGTCGGCCTTGTCGCGCGCCGGCTTCGCCCGGCGCTTCGCCGAGACCGTGGGCGCCACGCCGATCGACTACCTGACCGACTGGCGGCTGGCCAAGGCACGGGCCCTGCTGGCCGACACGCCGCTCTCCATGGACGACATCGCCGAGAGCTGCGGCTACCGCTCGGTGCCGTCCTTTACCCGGCGCTTCAAGGCGCGGTTCGGCGAGGGGCCGGGGAGCTTCCGTCGCTCCCGGCCCGGCGCCTGACCCGGCAGGGCTGACTTCCCCGGGCAATTTCGTGTAAAACCCCGCGCCATGACGCACCCGACCGCACCCCTGGACCGCCGTTTCACCGTGGCGCCGATGATGGACTGGACCGACCGGCATTGCCGCGTCTTCCACCGTCTGCTGACGCGCCGCGCGGTCCTGTATACCGAGATGGTGACCGCCGACGCGGTGCGCCTGGGCGACCGGGCGCGGCTGCTCGGCTATTCGGCGCAGGAGCATCCGCTGGCGTTGCAGCTCGGCGGTTCGGAGCCGGACGCCATGGCCGAGGCGGCGAAGATCGCCGAGGACTGGGGCTATGCCGAGGTGAATGTGAATGTCGGCTGTCCG
Source organism: Candidatus Endolissoclinum sp. (assembly GCA_965228445.1). Classification (GTDB taxonomy): domain Bacteria; phylum Pseudomonadota; class Alphaproteobacteria; order Thalassobaculales; family Thalassobaculaceae; genus Thalassobaculum. Next base: position 4,045,115 of record OZ245813.1, read on the forward strand.
TCCGACCGGGTGCAGTCCGGCCGGTTCGGCGCCTGCCTGATGCGCGAGCCGGAGACCGTCGGCCGGGTGGTGGAGGCGATGGGCAAGGCGGTGTCGATCCCGGTCACCGTGAAATGCCGCATCGGCGTCGACGACCAGGATCCGGAGACCGCCCTCGACGCACTGGTCGACCGTGTCGTGGAGACGGGGTGCACCACGATCATCGTCCATGCCCGCAAGGCCTGGCTCCAGGGCCTGTCGCCCAAGGAGAACCGGGACGTGCCGCCGCTCGACTACGACCGGGTGCGCCGGTTGAAGGCGGCCCGGCCGGCGCTGGAAATCCTGCTCAATGGAGGGCTCGGCGATCTGGATGTCGCCATCGCCGAGAGTGCCGGGCTGGACGGCATGATGGTCGGCCGCGCCGCCTATCAGACCCCGTGGCTGCTGTCCGAGGTCGATGCCAGGGTCTACGGCGAGGCACCCAGCACGCTCGACCGGCACGCCGTGGTGGACGCCATGGCCGAGTATGCCGACCGCATGGCACTGGACCGCGGCACGCCGCTGAAGTCGATTGGCCGACACATGCTCGGGCTGTTCCAGGGGCTTCCGGGCGCGCGGGGGTGGCGCCGGCGGCTGGCCGAGACCATGTATGCCGACAATGCCGCCGGCGACGTTCTGCGCGAGGCCGCGGCGCTGGTTCCGACCGAGGCCGCCCGTCGCGCCGCCTGACCTGATCTGATTTGAAGGAGACTGCGATGACCCGGACCCGGGCCCTGACCGAGTACGGCCCCCTCATCCTGTTCTTCGTCTGCAACTACGTCTGGGGCATCATGCCGGCGACGGCGGTTCTGGTCGCCGCCACGGTGATCGCCACCGCCTATACGGTCTATACCGAGCGGCGCATCCCCTGGATGCCGGTGATCGGGGCGGTGCTGGTTTCCATTTTCGGCGGCTTGGCGCTGGTGTTCGACGACGCGTTCTTCCTGAAGATCAAGCCGACGGTGGCGACCCTGCTGATCGCCGCCGGGCTCGGCATCGGGTTGCTGTTCCGCAAGTATTTCCTGCGCACGATCCTGAACGGCGTGCTGGAGCTGGACGACACCGCCTGGCGCAACCTGACCATCTACTGGATCTGCGCGTTCTGCGTGATGGCCGCGGCCAACGAGGTGGCCTGGCGGACCCTGTCGACCGATGGCTGGGTGACGTTCAAGGCCTTCGGTCTGACCGGTCTGTCGGTGCTGGCCGCGGTTGGCGCCGCGCCGCTGATGAAGACGGTGCGCGGCGAGGAGTCCTGACCGGCCGCGCACCCGATTTTACGTCAGCTTTCGACCTTCGCCGTGGCCCACTGGCTCTTGAGCTGGCTCACCTCGGACTGACCGGCGGTCTCGGCCAGGGTGACCTCGCGCTTGCAGCCGTCGTCGTCGACGCATTTCGATCTGATCTTCGCCACCGCTTCCGCGGTCCGCGCTTCGGCACGGTCGATGGCGCCTTCGAAGAAGGTGTCGCGCTTCTCTTCGGTCGGGAAGGAGTCCGGAACGAGCAGGAGCGTGACCTGCGACGGATATTCGTTCATCGCGCCCGATCCGGCATCGATCGCCACGCCGATGATCCCGCCGAACAGAACGTTCCCCACGGTCATGCCCTGGAACTCGGAGGACAGCGTGGCGAAGGTGTCCTGGAAGCCCTCGGCCGCACATTTGACGACGATGGCGTTCTTGGACTTGTCGACCTGAACCGTGCCCGGCGTCGGGTTGACGATCGCGACGGTCATGCCCTCGCGCTCCATCCGGCATTCCGCGCCGGAGGGGTCGGTGACCACCGTGACGGTCTGGTCCGACCCGGTCGTCAGCGTGGCGCAGGCGGACAGGGCGAAGGTTGCCAGCGCGAGTCCGGCAAGGTGTCTGTAAGGCAAAGGCATCAGGTCGAATCCCCCAAGCGTGATGCGAGTAGCGATGCGGCCCGGACTATTATGAATGGTGGGGGGTAAGGCTCAATAATTCTCTACATACGGTGTGCTTTTCTCATCATCGTGCCCAGCAGTAGCGACAGGCCGAGGCCGACCACCCCGAGCAGTCCCATGGTCAGGTACGCGGCCTGGCCATAGGCCTCGTAGAAGAAACCGGCGGCCGGCATCGCCAGGCCCATGACCACGCCGGAGACCAGGGCGTAGTAGAACGCCTGGGCGGTCGCTTCCAGGCCCTCCGGCGCGTTGTCCTGCAGGTAGCGCATGGCGCCCAGATGGGCGGCGCCGAAGGTCAGGCCGTGCAGGGCCTGCAGGGCGCCGACGGCGATCAGATCCTGGGTGATGGCGGTCAGCGGCCAGCGGATCATCGCGCCGATGCCGGCCATCGCCAGCAGTGCCGGGGCCGAGGCGAACCGCCCGAGGCGGGCGGCCAGGGCGAAGATCACGATCTCCGCCACCACGCCGAGCGACCACAGTATGCCGATCTCGGTCTCGCCGAAGCCGACGGCCCGCCAGGAGATCGTGCCGAATCCGTAGAACACCGCGTGGCTCGCCTGGGCACAGCCGGCCGCGCCGATGAAGACCAGGTATTGCGGCCTGGCGACGAGCTGGGCGGCGGCGGCCCAGGACCAGGGCTTGCGCGCCTGCCCGCCTCGTGCCGGCAGCCAGAGGCAGCAGACGATCAGCACGGCCATGGCGCCCAGGAGCAGCGGCAGGATCACCGGATCGCCGAGCCGTTCGGTGGCGCTGCCCACGGCGAAGGCGGCGACGATGAAGGAGACCGAGCCCCAGATCCGGATCGGCCCGTAGCTCAGTCCGCGCAGCTTGATCTCGCTCAGGGCCAGGGCCTCGCCCAGGGGCATGATGCTCTGGACGGTGAACCCGAGCAGGAAGGCAAGCACGAGATAGGCCCAGAACGGTCCGGCGAACCAGAAGCCGCCATAGACCGCCAGTCCGCCGAGGGCGAGCAGCACGGTCGTGCGTTTGAGCGTGCCGGTCGCGTCGGCGACCGTCGCCAGCACCGGGTGGGCCACCAGCTTGACCCAGAAGCCGACCGACAAGACCGCCCCGATCGCCACCGGCGACAGGCCCCGGCTTTCCAGCCAGGCCGGCCAGTAGGGCAGCATGATGCCGACCACCGCGAAATAGGCGGCGTAGAACAGCGACAGGCGGACCGAGATCGGATTGAGGGTCATGGGGCGCTCGCTTCGAGCGGCAACGCCGGACTGGCGGGGCCGCTCGACGACGCCATATAGTGTCGCCAGGAGGTCGGCAATGTCGGAACGACACGATGAGCAGTCTGATGCGGGCGGCTGGCGGCTGACGACGGTGTTCTATCTCGCCTTCGCCGTGATGCTGACCGCGGCCCTCGCGGTGCTGCCGCTTGTCGCCGACACCTATCGGCTGTCCGGGCTTTGGATCACGTTCTGCGCCGCCATCGGCATCGGCTGAGCCCGCCGCGTTTAACCCTTCCGGTTTTCCGGGTTTCTCACGGTTCCGTGAAGTGACGGGCTTGGTCCGCCGGCTTCGTTGACAGTGCGAGTCGTTCTCATTAGTGCTGCCGGGAGTGTCGGAGGTCGGCACTGACAACGGCTCATCGTAACGCCGCCCGGACACGGGCTTGGCGACCTGAGGGAGAGCGAAAATGACGAAACTGGGAGGAGTCCGGCGGCTCGGCATGTCGGGACTTTTGGCGCGGATCGCCATGACCGCGGCGGTCGTGTCTGTCATGGGTGGCGTCGCCGCCAAGGACGCGGCGGCCTCTGGCGAGCTCAATCTCTATTCCTCGCGGCACTACGACACCGACGAGCGCCTCTACTCCGACTTCGAGGAGAAGACCGGCATCACCCTGAACCGGATCGAGGGCGACGCCGACGAGCTGATTCAGCGTATCAAGAGCGAGGGCCGCAACAGCCCGGCCGACATCCTTCTGACCGTCGATGCCGGCCGCATCTGGCGGGCCGAGCAGATGGGCATCTTCCAGCCGGTCAGCACCGAATTCCTGGAGGCCCGGATCCCGTCCTATCTGCGGCATCCGGACGGCCTCTGGTACGGCTTCTCCCAGCGTGCGCGGATCATCTTCTATGACAAGGCCCGCGTGACGCCGACGCAGATCCAGAGCTATGACGATCTGGCCGACCCGTCGCTCAAGGGCATGGTCTGCACCCGCTCCAGCTCGAACATCTACATGCTGTCGCTGATGGCGGCGCAGATCGAGCACAAGGGCGAGCAGGCCGCCAAGGACTGGGCCGCCGGTGTGTACGAGAACCGCGCCCGCGATCCGCAGGGCGGCGATACCGACCAGCTCCGGGCCGTCGCCTCGGGCGAGTGCGGCGTGGTCGTCTCCAACACCTATTACTTCGCCCGCGCCCTGCGCAGCGAGGTGAAGGGGCTCGGCGAGAACGAGATGGCCAAGATCGGCTGGGTGTTCCCGAACCAGAACACCACCGGCGCCCATGTGAACATCTCCGGCGCCGGCGTCGTCGCCACCGCGCCGAACAAGGAGAACGCCATCAAGTTCCTGGAGTATCTGGCGTCCGACAGCGCCCAGGCCTACTTCTCGGCCGGCAACGACGAGTATCCGGCGGTGCCGGGCGTCGAGCTCAGCTCCTCGGTGGCCCGTCTCGGCCTGTTCCGCCAGGACACCATGAACCTGGCCAAGCTCGGCGAGAACCAGCCGCTCGCCCAGAAGCTCTACGACGAGGTCGGCTACAAGTAAGCGTCCCGATCTCGCAACAGGACCAGGCGCCGCCCCGCTTCCCGGGGCGGCGCTTTTCGTTTCGGCTCGGTTCTGGGAAAACTGCGGGTCTTGACCGGCTATCGGCGGCGGAGTGACCATTCCAGCGCTTTACAAAGAAGGCCGTTACAGGAGGCACCCATGGCTTTGTCGATCACCCTGCTGACGCCGGTCCTCGGCGCTGAGGTCACCGGCATCGACATCGGCACCCTGACCGAGGCCGAGTTCGCCGCAATCGAAACCGCGTTCGAGGACAATTCGGTGCTGGTCATCCGCGGCCAGCACGGCATCGACGACACCAAGCAGTCCGCCTTCTCACGCCGTTTCGGTGCTCTGGAGACGACGATCTCCTCCAATCCCGGCGGCGAAGGCACCAACATCGCGGTCTTCTCCAACCTGGACGCCGACGGAAATCTGATCCCGCCGAAGGACAAGCGGATGGTGTTCAATTCCGGCAACCAGATGTGGCACACCGACAGCTCCTACAAGCCGGTGCCGGCCAAGGCCTCCATGCTGTCCGGGCGGGTGGTGCCGCCGGAGGGCGGGGAGACCGAGTTCGCCTCGGGCCGGGCCGCCTGGGACGCCCTGACCGCGGCCGAGCAGAACGAGTATGAGCCGCTGATCGCCGTCCACGACTTCCTGTACAGCCGTGGCCTGATCGACAAGAGCCTGCTGACCGAGAAGGACCGCAAGGAACTGCCGGCGGTGCGCCAGAAGCTGGTCCGCACCAACCCGGTGAACGGCCGCAAGGCGGTCTATGCCGGCGCCCATGCCAGCCATATCGAGGGCTGGCCGGAGGAGAAGGGCCGCGCCCTGCTGCGCCACCTGACCGATCTCGTGACCCGGCCGGAGCATTGCTACACTCACAAGTGGCGCGACGGCGACCTGGTCATGTGGGACAACCGGGCGGTGCTGCACCGCGGCCGCCCGTGGGACGAGAGCAAGTATCCCCGCGTGATGCATCGCACGACCGTGGCCGGCCTCGGTCCGAGCGTCGAGGACGGCAAGCCGCTGGCGGCCTGAGCCGTCCCGCCCGGCAGACAGTCCGGACCCGCCCCCATGACCGAGCCGGTGTCGGACGGCGAAGCCTGGACGGAGGAGCGGCACAGCCCGCTCTCCTCCCTGCACGACTGGGTCTATCTCGCCCGCGAGTTCGACTACGCCTATCGCCGCGGGTCGGCCGGGGGCAGCGGCAAGGTCCGCACCCATATGAAGCAGGTGCGCGACCGGCTGGCGAAGATCCTGGCCGGTAAGACCTCCGTCCGCTTCCCCGAACCCGCTGCCAGGCCGGTCACCGCCCATCTGCGCCGCGCCCTGGACAACGGCCTGGACGGCTCGATGCGCTCGATGGTCCGGGCGATCGGTAACGTGGAGGCCCAGCTCGCGTGGGAATACGGCTATGAGCGGATGCCGCGCTACCTGATGGAGCGCTACGCCTATGCCGACATCATGGGGCCGAAGGGGCCGATCATCTCGCCGACCCTGACCCTCGGCCTGGTTCTCTTCGCGCCGCGCACGACCTATCCTGCCCACAGCCACCACGGCATCACGGAGAGCTACCTGTCGCTCTCGGGTCACTGGAGCGAGAATGACAACGGCGTCTATGCCCCGGGTTCGATCGTCCTCAACCTACCTCAGCACACGCACACCATCACCACGGCGGACCGCGAGCCGGTGCTACTGGCCTATGCCTGGTGCGGCGAGTCCGAGGTCCTGTCGGCTCCCGGCATGCGCTTCAGCCGCAAGCCCAAGACTCCACCGGCCTGATCCGTGCCTGTGACCGCCTCCGCCGGAACGCTGCAGCGTTATGACGGCGCCCTCGACGTCGCCGTCGGCGGCGGCAAGCTGCTGCGCAGCCACTTCACCCCGCCGATGCGCCTGTTCCGCCCCTATGTGGAGGGCGGCGAGCCGCGCACGCTGGTCGTCGCCAATGTCGCCGGCGGCGTGGTCGGCGGCGACCGGCTGAGCGTCTCCCTTGATGTCGGCGCCGACGAGGCACTGCTCGCTACCACTCAGGCCGCCGAGAAGGTCTACCGCAGCGACGGCGCCGAGGCGGTGCTGTCCAATACCTACCGGGTCGGGCCGGGCGCGGTGCTGGAGATGCTGTCCTCCGGCACGATCCTGTTCGACGGCAGCCGGCTGTTCCGGGCGACGGAGATCGACGTCGCCGCCGGCGGGTGCTTCGCCTATGCCGAGACCGTTGTGCTCGGCCGGATCGCCCGCGGCGAGGTTTTTGCCCAGGGCAGCCTGAAGGACCGCATCCGCCTGCGCCGCGACGGGCGGCTGGTCTGGGCCGACGATTTCGGGCTCGACGGGGACATTGCCGCGTCGATGGCGGCGGCCGCCGGCCTCGACGGGGCGAAGGCGCTCGGCACCCTGCTGCTGGTCGGCGAGGGGGCGGGGCAGGCGGTGGAGATCGCCCGCGCGCAGCCCCTGGCGGACGGATTGCGGATCGGCGCCAGCGCGCTGTCTGCCGACTGTGTGGTGATCCGGATCCTGGCCCGCGATCCGGCCGAGGCGCGCACCGCGCTCGCCGGGATCTGGAGTGCCAACCGGTCCGCCTGGCTCGGCCGGCCGGCACGGATGCCGGTGATCTGGTCGGTCTGACCGGGCTTTCGCAGGTGCGAAAAAGGATCGACGCCGGGGCGAACCGGCGGCAACCTATGGGGCGCAGACGAGCGGGAGGGTCTCATGCAACTCAGTCCACGTGAGAAGGACAAGCTGCTGATCGCCATGGCGGCGATGGTCGCGCGCCGGCGCCTGGAGCGCGGGGTGAAGCTCAACTATCCCGAGGCGATCGCCCTGATCACCGATTTCGTGGTCGAAGGCGCCCGCGACGGCCGCTCGGTCGCCGATCTGATGGCGGCGGGTGCCGAAGTCATCGCCAAGGACCAGGTGATGGAGGGCATCGCCGACATGCTGCACGAGGTGCAGGTGGAGGCCACCTTCCCCGACGGCACCAAGCTCGTCACCGTCCACGACCCGATCCGCTGAGCGAGGAGAGAGGCCATGATTCCGGGTGAACTCATCCCCGCCGAGGGCGAGATCGAACTCAATGCCGGCGCCGACCGCCTGACCCTCACCGTCGCCAATACCGGCGACCGGCCGGTGCAGGTCGGGTCCCACTATCATTTCGCCGAGACCAATCCGGGCCTGGAGTTCGACCGCGCGGCCGCCATGGGCCGGCGGCTCGACATTCCGGCCGGGACGGCGGTCCGCTTCGAGCCGGGCCAGAGCCGCGAGATCACCCTGGTGCCGTTCGGCGGGGCGCGCAGCGTCTTCGGCTTCAACGGTCAGGTGATGGGCGCCCTGCCGGAGACGCCGAAGGGCCAGGGCAACGTGCCGCCCCGCAAGATGCCGCGCGCGGCCTATGCCGGCATGTTCGGTCCGACCAAGGGCGACAGGTTCCGCCTCGCCGATACCGACATCATCATCGAGGTGGAGAAGGACTACACCACCTATGGCGACGAGGTGAAATTCGGCGGCGGCAAGGTGATCCGCGACGGCATGGGCCAGTCCCAGGCGACGCGGGCGCAGGGGGCCGTCGATCTGGTCATCACCAACGCCACGGTCCTCGACGTCACCGGTGTGTTCAAGGCGGATATCGGCGTGCGCGACGGCCGCATCGTCGCCATCGGCAAGGCCGGCAACCCGGACGTCCAGAGCGGCGTCGACATCGTCATCGGCCCGGGCACCGAGGCCATCGCGGGCGAGGGCAAGATCCTCACCGCCGGCGGACTCGACGTGCATATCCACTTCATCTGCCCGCAGCAGGTGGACGACGCGCTGGCCTCCGGCGTGACCACCATGATGGGCGGCGGCACCGGCCCCGCCACCGGTACCAACGCCACGACCTGCACGCCGGGTCCGTGGAACCTCATGCGGATGATGCAGGCGGCCGACGCGCTGCCGATCAATTTCGGCTTCTTCGGCAAGGGCAACGCCGCCCTGCCCCAGGCGCTGGAGGAGCAGATCCGCGCCGGCGCCTGCGGGCTGAAGCTGCACGAGGACTGGGGCACCACCCCGGCGGCGATCGACTGCTGCCTGTCGGTGGCCGACGCCATGGACATCCAGGTGATGATCCATACCGACACGCTGAACGAGTCCGGCTTCGTCGAGCATTCGGTGGCGGCGTTCAAGGGCCGCACGATCCACGCCTTCCACACCGAGGGTGCAGGCGGCGGCCATGCGCCGGACATCATCAAGGTCTGCGGCGAGGCCAACGTGCTGCCGTCCTCGACCAACCCGACCCGGCCGTTCACGGTCAATACGGTGGACGAGCATCTCGACATGCTCATGGTCTGCCACCACCTCGACCCACGCATCCCCGAGGACGTGGCCTTCGCCGAGAGCCGCATCCGCAAGGAGACCATCGCGGCCGAGGACATCCTGCATGACCTCGGCGCCTTCTCGATCATGGCCTCGGACAGCCAGGCCATGGGCCGGGTCGGCGAGGTGGTGATCCGCACCTGGCAGACCGCCGACAAGATGAAGAAGCAGTTCGGCCGGCTCGACGGGGAGAGCGGGGACAACGACAACCTGCGCGCCCGACGCTATGTCGCCAAGTACACGATCAACCCGGCGATCGCCCAGGGCGTGTCCCACGAGGTCGGCTCCATCGAGATAGGCAAGCGGGCCGATCTGGTGCTGTGGAGCCCGGCCTTCTTCGGGGTGAAGCCGGACATGGTGCTGGTCGGCGGCCTGATCGCCAGCGCCCAGATGGGCGACCCCAATGCCTCCATCCCGACGCCGCAGCCTGTCCATTCCCGGCCGATGTTCGGCGCCCTGGGCGGGGCGCGGACGGCCGGCTCGGTGACCTTCATCAGCCAGGCCGGGGCGGAGCGCGACATCCGGCACCAGTACGGCCTGGCCAAGCAGACGGTGGCGGTGGCGAACACCCGCGGCGGCATCTCCAAGCAGTCGATGCGGATGAACGACTACCTGCCGAAGGTCACGGTCGATCCGGAGACGTATGAAGTGACCGCCGACGGCCGCCTGCTCACCTGCGAACCGGCCCAGGTGGTGCCGATGGCGCAGCGGTATTTCCTGTTCTGAGGTCAGAACGGGACGTCGATTTAATACACCCGCTCCCCGGATTTATTCCGGGGCAAGGCTGGAGCTAGGTCGGGCGATGGGAGCTGGACTTCCGCGGTTCGGGCGAGCGGAGGCCTTGCCCCGGCACAAGGCCGGGGAGTGCTTGAAAAAGTAAGGGAAGGAAGAACAAAAAATGACCCGCGCCGTTGAGCATGCCCGGGCCGGGCACTGGCCGGAAGCCGAGGCGAAGGCCGCTGTCACCCTCGACTTCGACGCCCGCTTCCGGCGCCGGATGATGCTGACCACCGACACGGGCGAGGAGATCCTGCTCGACCTCGCCAAACCTGTGGCCATGGCCGGCGGCGACGGGCTGAAGCTCGACAATGGCGGCTGGCTCAGGGTGGAGGCGGCTCCCGAAGAGTTGGTGGAAGTGCGCGCCAGCTCGCCCCACGCCCTGCTGCGCCTGGCCTGGCATCTGGGCAACCGTCATCTGCCGGCGGAGATCCGCGCCGACACCATCCTGATCCGCCCGGACCATGTGATCGAGGACATGCTGAAGGGCCTGGGCGCCGAGATCGCCCGGGTGACCCAGCCGTTCCAGCCGGAGGGCGGGGCCTATGGCGACCCGGCTTCCCCGGGCGGTCACCATCACCATGGTCATGATCATGACCACGGGCACGATCATGGGCACAGCCATGATCACGGCCACCACCACCACCATCACCACCACGGCCATGGACACTGAGGGGCTGCTGAAGCTCGCGGCCTGGACCTCCCCGTCCTTCCCGGTCGGCGCCTTCGCCTATAGCCACGGGCTGGAATGGTCGGTGGAGGCCGGGCTGGTCACCGACGCGGCGAGCCTGAACGCCTGGGCGGCCCACCTGCTGGCGCACGGCGCCCCACGTCAGGACGCGATTCTGCTCGCCCGTGCCTTTCGCCAATTGGAAGACGGGGCCGCTTTGCTGGAGACGGCGGAGCTGGCCGCCGCGCTGAAGGGCACGGCCGAGCTGGCGCAGGAGACGGTGGTCCAGGGCGGCGCCTTCCTGCGCACGGTCCGTGCCGCCTGGCCCGACCCCCGGCTCGACGCGCTGGCTACGCTGTTCGCCCGGGAGAAGCTGGAGCTCGCCCTGCCGGTCGCCGTCGGGATCTGTGCGGCCGCCCATCGCATCGGCCTGGCCGATACCCTGCGCTTCTTTCTGCACGGCGTCGCCGCCAACACCGTCTCCGCCGCGATCCGCCTGTCGATGATCGGCCAGACCGACGGTCAGCGGGTCACGGCGGCGCTCGAACCGGTTATTCTCTCCACCGCGTCGCAGGCTGAGGCCGCCGATCCCGACGCGCTCTGGTCGGCCGTCCCGATGGTCGACTGGTGTTCCATGCGACACGAAACCCAGCACACGAGGTTGTTCCGGTCATGAGCACGGCGTTCGATATGTCCCCCCACGGTCCCTTCCGCGTCGGCATCGGCGGACCCGTCGGCTCCGGCAAGACCGCGCTGGTGGAAGTGCTGTGCAAGGCGATGCGCGACGAGAACGACCTGGTGGTCGTCACCAACGACATCTACACCGACGAGGACCGCCGCATTCTGGTCCGCGCCCAGGCGCTGGAGGAGGAGCGGATCATGGGGGTGGAGACGGGAGGCTGCCCGCATACCGCCATCCGCGAGGATGCCTCCATCAACCTCGCCGCGGTCGAGCGTATGGCCGGCCTGTTCCCCTCGGCCCAGATCTGCTTCATCGAGAGCGGCGGCGACAACCTGGCCGCCACCTTCAGCCCCGAGTTGGCCGACATCACGATCTATGTGATCGACGTGGCCGCCGGTGAGAAGATCCCGCGCAAGGGCGGGCCGGGCATCACCCGCTCCGACCTGCTGATCATCAACAAGATCGACCTCGCGCCACTGGTCGGCGCCGACCTGTCGGTGATGGAGAAGGACGCCAAGACCATGCGCGGCGACCGGCCCTTCCTGTTCACCAACCTGAAGGACGGGACCGGCGTGCCGGAGATCGTCGCCTTCATCCGGCGCCACGGCGGCCTGGCCTGACCGCGCTGTCCCTGGAAGGGCGGTCGACAGCGTCTTCAGATCCAGAAGGCACGGCCAGGGGCATGCACGTGGCCGATCATAGGGGTGTCGTTGTGCTGCAAATGGCGTTTATTTTTCTAATTCATCACGGATTCAATCTTTATTAACAGTAATATCGTCTAAGTCCGCGTCTAATCCCGTCCAACTGAGGATGCTGACGTGAACCGCCTTTCAAATCTGAAAATCAGTGCCCGCCTGTTTGGCGGGTTTGGTATTGTGCTCGGCCTCATGGTCCTGCTCGCCACCACCGTCAGTGTCAATCTGATGGGAACAAGCGAAGACGTGGTCGACTACCGCCGCACCGCGGTGAACACCAACCAGATCGGCCGCATTCAGGCGAATGTCCTTATGACGCGCCTGGGTGTGAAGGACTTCGTGAAGACCGCATCAGACAGTGCAATTGCCGTCGTGCGTGAGCGTCACCTCGCCTCCATGGCGCTGTTCGACGAGGCCGCTGAGACGATCCAGAACCCTGAACGTCGGGCCGTGCTGGCCGATATGCGGGCCAAAATGGACCTGTACGGGAAGACCTTCGAGCAAGTGGTCGCGCTGCAGGCGGAGCGCAACGAACTCGTTACGGTCCTGAACACCGTCGGACCGGCTGCTACGGCGTCCCTGGAGGCAACGATCAACACCGTGTCCGGAACCGGAAATTCGGCTCAGGTCGCGGCCCTCGCGGTCGCCATGAAGGATCTTCTGGCAATGCGGTTGGATGCCAACAAGTTCCTGCTGCAGAACCGTGTCGAAGACCTCGAGTCGGCAATCGCCTACGAAGTGGACGGTAAGAAAAATGCCGACACTCTGCGCGGGGTCGTCGACGACGCGGTGGTCGACACCCTGGTCCGTCAGCTGACCGCCTATGAGACCGCTCTGCGCGCGGTGGGGGACGTGATCGGGCGCCGTAACGCCCTGATCACCGACACACTGGATCGTATCGGGCCGCAGGTTGCTGATGCGATCGAAGGGATGAAGCTCGACTATAAATTGGTTCAGGACACCTTAGGTCCGCAGATGCAGGACGACACGGAGAACTCGGTTGTGGTTTCCATCTCCGTGGCGGTTGTTGCGGTGGTCGTCGGGATCATTGCCGCACTACTGATCACCCGGAGCATCACCGGACCGGTCGCCGGGCTGACCACGGCAATGGGCCGCCTGTCGGATGGGGACGTTGGTACCGTCATTCCGTCGGTCGGACAGAAGGATGAGATCGGTCTGATGGCCCGGGCGGTGCAGGTCTTCAAGGACAACATGATCCGGGCGCGGGAACTGGAGGCGCAGGAGAAGCATCAGCAGGCCGAGCGCAACCGCAGAGCCGAGGCGATGGAAGCGACGGTCAATAGCTTCCAGTCGCAGATCAAGGAGCGCTTGGATGCCTTGCAGGGCGTTGCCGACGAGCTGGGGCGCTCGGCCGACACGCTGACCGACGTGGCGCACGAGACTAAGGAACAGAGCAGCGGTGCGGCTGTTGCCTCCGACCAGACTGCGGCGAATGTCCAGAGCGTGTCTGCGGCCGCCGAGGAGATGGATTCCTCCTTCGGCGAGATCGTCGCCCAGGTAAGCCGGGCCAGCTCGTCAGTGGAGAACACGTCCGGTCGCGCTCAGCAGACGCTGGTTTCGATCGAAGACCTGCAGGAGCAATCGGAAGGGATCGCCCAGGTACTCGAACTGATCACCGGCATTGCCGAGCAGACTAATCTGCTTGCTCTGAATGCCACTATCGAGGCGGCTCGAGCGGGCGACGCGGGGAAGGGCTTCGCGGTGGTGGCTTCGGAAGTGAAATCGCTGGCGAACCAAACCGGCAAGGCGACAGAAGAAATCGCAGAAAAGATCCAGCGGGTGCAGCAGGCGTGCGGCACATCGGTTTCGGCGGTGCGCGAGATCGTTGCCAGCATTCAGGACGTCAACGAAATTTCTGCGGCGATCTCCGCGGCTGTTGAGCAGCAGAAGGCGGCCACCTCGGAAATCACCCGGAACATGCAGGAGGCTGCAAAGGGAACAGAGCAGCTCTCCTCCAATATCGCCCGGGTAAATGACGCCTCCGACCGAACCTCTTCGACGGTTCAAGGTGTGACCACCGCGGCACGGCGTACTGAAGCGGAAGCCGTTGCAATGAAGAATGCCATCGATGGTTTCATTGAAAGGGTCAAGGCAGCCTGACCATCTGTCCCGCTACATTTCGCCGCTAGTTCCCCCGGCGCGTGCACTGTGCGCGCCGGGGTTCGTTTTTGTGCGTTGCGAAAAAGTAGTGCCCCAACTTTGGATCGAATGCCTTGAAAATATGACCATTAATTCCTTCAGGAAAATTTAATTTTTCTATTACAACGTAGGGCAGTGGAGGAAACGAAAAACCATAAGGGTGCTCTAAAATGTCAGCCCATTCGTACCTGTCGAACTTCCGGATCGGCACCAGGCTCGCAGCGGGCTTCGGCATCATCATCGTGCTGCTGCTCGTGCTCGCCGCCCAGGCCGGGTACAGCCTGTGGCAGTCCCGCGAGGGCGTCTCCGGCTATCGCGCCATTGCCACCAACACCAATCTCGTCGCGCGCATTCAGGCGACCATTCTGACCAGCCAGATCAGCGCCAAGGCGTTCGAGAGCAGCGGCTCCGCCAGCGCGGCCGCCCTGGTCGAGATGCGCCTTTCCGACGTGCAGGCCCTGCTCGACGAGGCCGAGACGTCGATCGTCGATCCGGAGCAGGCCGCCCTCCTGAGCCAGCTGCAGGAGAACGTCACCACCTACGGGCAGATCTTCGAGCAGGTTTCCGTTCTGCAGGACGAGCGCAAGAAGGTCGTGGAGACCCTGAACGAGACCGGCCAGCGGTTCACCACCCTGATCAAGGAAATGGTCGAGGACGCCAAGGGCTGGGGCGATGTCGCGGCCATGGGCGACCTGGCCTATGCGCTGGAAGGCGCGCTCGAAGTGCGGTTCGCCTCGCAGCGCTTTCTGGTGACCAACGACCCCGACGCGATCGGCTATGTCCGCAAGTTTCTCGGCAACGCGCTGGAGATCGTCACCGAGCTGGTGGATGCCGGCGACTTCCGGGCGATCACCGTGCAGGAGGACCTGACCGCCTTCGGCGAGACCTTCGACGCCATCGTCCAGATGACCGTCAGGCGCAACCAGATGATCTCCGACCAGTTGAACGTGCTCGGCGACCAGTCGGCCGCCCTGGTCGAGGAGATGGAGCTCAAGTATCTGGATCTGCAGAACGAGTTGGGTTCGGAGATGCAGTCGACCGTGGAGATCTCCCTGGTCATCGCCGGGGCGGTCGCCCTTGCGGCGCTGCTGATCGGCATCCTGTCCGCCACCCTGATGGCCCGCAGCATCACCGGTCCGGTCGGCTCGCTGACCGAGAGCATGGGGCATCTGGCCGAGGGCGAACTGGAGACCGAGATCCCGTCGACCGAGGCGCAGGACGAGATCGGCCGGATGGCCCGGGCGGTCCAGGTGTTCAAGGACAACATGATCCGCACCAAGGAACTGGAGGCCGAGCAGGCCAAGCTCGACGAGCGTCGCCAGGAGCGGGCCTCGGCGCTTGAGGCCGCGATCTCCGAGTTCCAGACCAGCATCGGCGAGCGGCTGGACAAGCTGCGTGGCGTGTCCGACGAACTGGGCGGGTCGGCCGAGACCCTGCGCACGGTCGCCGGGGAGACCAAGAACCGCAGCTCCGAGGTCGCCTCGATTTCGGAACAGACCTCGACCAACGTGCAGAGCGTGTCGGCGGCGGCCGAGGAGATGGATTCCTCCTTCGGCGAGATCGTCGGTCAGGTCACCCGGTCCAGCGACACGGTGCGCAACACCTCCGACAAGGCGCGGGTGACCCTGACCTCCATGGAGGACCTGGCCGCCCAGTCCGAGGCGATCGCCCAGGTGGTCGAGCTGATCACCAGCATCTCCGAGCAGACCAACCTGCTGGCCCTGAACGCCACGATCGAGGCGGCACGGGCGGGCGAGGCCGGCAAGGGCTTCGCCGTGGTGGCCTCGGAGGTGAAGAGCCTGGCGACACAGACCGGCAAGGCGACCGAGGAGATCGCGGAGAAGATCCAGCGGGTGCAGCAGGCCTGCGGCATCTCGGTGGAGGCGGTCCGCGAGATCGTGACCAGCATCGAGAAGGTGGACGAGATCTCCGCGGCGATCTCGGCCGCGGTCGAGGAGCAGAAGGCGGCGACCGCCGAGATCACCCGCAACATGCAGGAGGCCGCCCGCGGCACCGAGCAGCTGTCGGTCAATATCGGCGGGGTGAACGAGGCCACGGATCGGACCGTCGAGACCGTCGGCAATGTCACCGAGGCGGCCGGCCGCACCTCCGTGGTCTCCGGCGAGCTGCGCGACGTGGTCGACCGCTTCGTCGGACGGGTTCAGTCCGCCTGACCGAACCGGTTGTGGTGGGGGACGGGCGGCGCTCCGGGTAACCGGGGCGCCGCTTGCCGTTTCGGCCTAAGTGTGCGGCCTCAGTTCGAGGCGGCCCAGACCCGATCCATGGCGGCCTGGTCGAGCCCGCCCATCAGCATGGCGGTCAGCAGCAGCCGGGCCTTCAGCGGCGGCAACCGGCCGGCCGACCGCACGCCCCGGCGCAGCAGATCCATTTCCGAGCCCTCGCGCTCGTAGGTCTTGGCCAGCAGGTAGCCGGCCTGCATGCGGCCGGCCATCACCACCGGCAGGTGCGGAATCAGCGCGTCCAGATGCGACGTGACCCAGGACGGCGTGTGCCCGCCGCCCATCGCCCCCAGCACGATGCCGGCATAGCCGAAGCAGTCCGGGTCGGCAGCCATCGCCGCCAGCAGGGCCCCGCTCTCGCCCATCGCCATGGTCAGCATGGCGACCGAGGGCAGCGGCGGCTCCACCGCGGTCAGGTGCAGGGCGCCGAGGGCCGCATCCAGCGCCGCCTTGTGCTCCCGCACCGGGCGGCCCGTCAGCCGCACCCGATCCTCGACCACCACCCCCAGCGGCCCGGCCTCGGGGCTGGCGAAGGCGTCGATCCGGCTGGTGTTGCTCTTGGCCACGTCCACCGCGGCGTGGATGCTGTCGAGCATGACCACCATCACGCCCAGCGCGGCGGCGTCGCGCCGCACGACCGGGTCGGTGACCACCTGCATGGCGGCATAGACGTTGCCGGGTCCGTCATGGGAGATCGACAGCGGGTTGCGCATCGCCCCGGTGACGACGACCGGCACCTCCACTCGCAGGGCGAGGTCGAGCAGAAAGGCCGATTCCTCCATGGTGTCGGTGCCCTGGGTGACGATGGCGCCCTGCGCCCCGTCGGCCACCGCCGCCTCGATGGCGCGGGCGACCTCCAGCACGTTGTCGACCGACAGGTCCGAGCTGCCGATGGTGCTGACGGTGCGGGCCTCGATCTCGGCCAGCGCGTCGATGCCGGGGGCGGCGGCGACGAGCTGCTCCGCCGTCAGGCCGGGCCGCACGCCGGCCTCGCCCTTCACCATCGAAATCGTCCCGCCAAGCGCGAACACCGCGATCCTGGGCTTGCCCATGTCGTCCCTCCGTTTGTGGTTGGCGCGACCATGCGCGGAAGGCGGGGTGTTGTCGAGACGGGAAGGGGCTGCCCGGCCGCACTCCCACCCACACCCACCGACCTCACCTCTCTCTGATCTCCTCCCGCTCTGACCTCACCCTGAGCAGGAGCCCGCAGGGCGACGTGTCGAAGGGCGCCCCCGGCACCGCCCTTCGACACGCCCCGGCCAAGAGCCGGGTCTGCTCAGGGTGAGGTCCGATGTATGGGGAGCAGCGTCACCCCAGAAGCGTCACCCCAGAAACGCCTCTACGAACGCCGCCATGGTCGGGAACACCGCATCCGCCACCGCAAGCTCGGCGCCGAAGCCGGTATGGCCGAGCGCCTTGCCGCTGCGGTCGATATGCACCACCGGCTGGCCCAGCAGATTGCAGGGACGCACATCGGCCCGTCGGCTCTGGGCCACATGCAGCACTCGGTGCGGCGGGATGCCTCTCGCGGCGAAGTCCGTCAGCGACAGCACGAAATGCCGCAGCGACGGCTTGTACGCCCCGGCCCGCTCGGCGGTGACGAGGATCTCGAACGGCTCCCCCAGCCGGGCGCGGGACAGGGCGAAGGAGGCGTCGTCCATATTGGTCAGCGCGCCCAGAACGAACCGCTCCTTCAGCCGGGCCAAGGCGGCGACGCTGTCGTCATAGGCGACCCACTCGCCGACCGAGGCGCCGAAATCTGCCTGTGCCCGCGGGTCTACGCGCCCGCTCCATTCGCCGGCCACATAGGCGATGGCCAGCTCCAGGATTCGCGGATAGGGCCGGGCCGGCGACAGCATCTGGTAATGCGCCCGGGCCCGGTCGAAGGCGTCGATCAGCTCGGCATCGCTGGGCGTCGCGCCCGCCCCGTCCGCCCAGATGCGCAGGCGCGCCAGGATGCTGGGCTCCCAGTCGATCAGGGTGCCGTAGACGTCGAAGGTGATTGCGTCGAAATCGTCCGGTCGCATGTCGCTTCTCTAAATTATCGATAATCGCTAAAATGATCCATGGACAGGCCCTCGTCAACGACCAGGATGGGTGCATGAGGTCAGACCCGACGCCCCTGTCTGCCCGGCGCTCGATGCCGGAGGAGATCGCCGCCGTGCTTCGCGAGGAGATCCTCGACGGGGTGCTCGCGCCGGACGCCCGGCTGCGCCAGGAGCATCTGGCCCAGCGCTTCGGCACCAGCCAGGCGCCGATTCGAGAGGCGTTCCGGCGGCTGGAGACCGAGGGGCTGGCCGTCGCCGCGCCCAACCGGGGCGTGCGGGTGGCCGGCCTGTCGGCGGCGGAGGCCGAGGAGATCGGAGAGCTGCGCCTGTCCCTGGAGCCGGAGTTGGCGGCCCGGGCGGCGGCGCGGCCGTCCCAGGTCGATGCGGCGGCGGCCCGGACGGCGATCGCGGCGATGGGCCGGTCGTCGACCCCGGCCGCGCTGATGACCGCGAATGCGGCGTTCCACGATGCGCTCTATGCCGCCGCCGGCCGGCCGATCACCCTGGACCTGGTGACGGGGCTGCGCGCCCGTTACGAGCGCTATCTGCGGCTGATGTGGCGGATGACCGGGCACGCGGCGCTGTCGAACGACGAGCACGGCGAGATCCTGGATCTGGTGCTGGCAGGGGAGGCGGCGGCCGTGCGGGCCGTGATGGTGCGGCACATCGATGGCTCGACCGCGGAGATCCTGAAGGCACTGCAAGGCGGAAAAGAGGGCTGATCATCTCGCTCCTCCTCCCACTCCCCGGATTTATTCCGGGGCGAGGCCCGAGCTCGCGCATGACGCTCCCCACCTTGACCCCCGCGTCCCCACATGGGGAAATGCCCTTAACCAAGAACAACATCTAAGAACCGGGAGGATCGAATGGCGAACCGGGGGTTCGGCCCGCTCCAGGGCATGACGGTCATCGAACTGTGCCATCACATGGCCGGCCCTACCTGCGGGCTGATGCTCGCCGATATGGGCGCCGACGTGATCAAGGTGGAGAAGATCAAGGGCGGCGACGACACCCGCCGCAACCTGCCGCCGGAGATCAACGGCGAGGCCGCCGCCTTCATGATGATGAACCGCAACAAGCGCGGCGTGGTCATCGACCTTAAGACCGAGGAGGGCGCCGAGATCCTGCGCAGGCTGGTCGCCAAGGCCGATGTGCTGACCGAGAATTTCCGTCCCGGAGTGCTGGAACGGCTCGGCCTCGGCTACGAGGACCTGAAGGCGATCAATCCCGGCCTGATCTACGCCTCCATCTCCGGCTTCGGACGCACCGGCCCCTATGCCAAGCGCGGCGGCTTCGACCTGGTCGCCCAAGGCATGAGCGGGCTGATGAGCATCACCGGCGAGCGGCCGGACGGCCCGCCGGTGAAGGTCGGCGCCCCGGTCTGCGACATCACCGCCGGCCTGCTCCTGGCGCTGGGCGTCTGTGCGGCCTATTCCCACCGGCTGAAGACCGGGGAGGGTCAGCGCCTCGACACCTCGCTGATGGAGGCGGGGATCACCCATACCTACTGGCAGTCGGCCATCGCCTTCGCCACCGGCGTGGCGCCGCGGGCCATGGGCTCGGCCCATCCGCTAAACGCGCCGTACCAGGCGGTGAAGACCGCCGACGGCTATATCAACATCGCCGCCAATACCGGGCCGTTCTGGGCCGGCATGCTGGACATGATCGGCGCGCCTCAGCTCGCCGAGGACCCGCGGTTCCGCAGCAACGGCGACCGCATGGCCAACCTCAAGGAGCTCGAGGCGGAGCTCAACGCCCGCTTCGAGACCCGGACCAGCGAGGCCTGGCTCGCCGAGTTCGAGGCCCGCGGCATCCCGGCCGGCCCGATCTTCGACGTGCTGGAGATGCACAGGGATCCGCAGACGATCGCCCGCGAGATGGTCCCGACCACCGACCACCCGGTCGCCGGCACGGTCCAGACCATCGGCCTGCCGATCAAATTCGAGAGCACGCCCGGCAGGGTCGCGACACCGTCGCCGCTGTTCGGCCAGCACACGGCCGGCGTGCTTGAGGAACTTGGATACGGCGACGAGGAGATCGCCGCCCTGGCCGAGACGGGCGCGGTCCTGCTCGGCACATTGCCCAACAAGGAGGCTGCCGAATGAGTGAGGTTAAGGGAACCAGCGATCTGAGCGGAACGCCGGACGTGCTCGTCCATGTGGAGGACCGGATCGCCACGGTGACGATCAACCGGGCGGCCAAGCACAACGCCATGAACCTCGAGGTGTTCGGGGCGCTGGGCAAGGTGTTCACCGCGCTGGACGCCGACGAGGAGCTGCGTTGCGTGGTGATCCGCGGCGCGGGCGGCAAGGCGTTCTCCGCCGGCGCCGACATCTCCGAGTTCGAGAGCGTGCGCAAGGACAAGAAGGCGGCGATCCAGTACGCCAAGACCTCCAACCCGTCTGGCCATGCGGTGGTGTCCTGCCGGCATCCGACCATCGCCCTGATCGAGGGACTGTGCGTCGGCGGCGGCTTCGGCCTGGCGGCGCTGTGCGACCTGCGGATCTGCGGCGAGAGCAGCCGCTTCGGCGTGCCGGTGAAGCGGCTCGGCCTGGTGGAGTCGGCCGAGGAGCTGGAGTTCCAGGTGAAGAAGTACGGCGCCAGCGCGATGCTGGAGATCCTGCTGGTCGGCGACCTGCTGAACGCCCAGAAGGCGTTCCACTACGGCATCGTCAACAAGGTGGTGCCGGATGCGGAGGTGGAGGCGGCGGCCTATGAGTGGGCGGCGAAGATCGCCGAGGGCGCACCGCTGACCGCGCGTTGGCACAAGAAGTTCGTCTACCGCCTCACCGAGCCGGCCCCGCTCACCGACGCCGAGATCGACGAGGGCTACGACGCCTTCGACACCGAGGATTTCCAGCGCGGCTACAAGGCGTTCCTGGCGAAGGAGAAGCCGAGCTTCGTCGGGCGGTAGGTCGGCCTAGCGGTCGTCCTGACTTGCGTCAGGGTGACGGTGGAGATGGGAGCAGCTTCCGCTTACTCCCCCGCCTCCGCCTTCGGCCGGTGCCAGTCGGGCCACATCTTCTCGACCACCGGGCCGGTGTCGGAAAACGCATGGCAGGTGTTCAGCAGGCGCGGCGGCTTGCCGTTGCCGGTGGGTTCCGGCTGAACCTCGCCGCGGGCCTCGGCCTCGCGCTTCATGCGGGATTTCTCGCCGAAGATCGTCTGGTAGGCCACCGTCGCCAGCGGGCCGAGCAGCTCGACCAGATGGGTGCAGCCCTCCACCCCGCCCAGGCGCTCGCGCACCTGCTTGCGCCAGCCGGCGCCGATCGACAGCCCCTCCAGCCGCTTGAAGTTCGGGGTGATCGACGGGCAGATCGGGAACGGGCTGGACTCCGTGGAGGCTTCCGCGCCGTGCACCTTCATGTCCGCGTCGATGGTCAGGCGCAGCCACATGTCGTGGATCGCCTGACCCGGTTCCACGGTGCCGCGGAACTCGTTGGGGAAGGCATAGCTCTTGGTGTCGACCAGATGGCCTTCGATGTCCCACATCCCGTCGCTGCGCCGCCAGCCCTTGCAGACGATGGTGCGGTCATGGACGGGTTCACGCTCGACGGGAGGGCTCAGCGGCATGGGGGTCTCTCGTGGCAGCGGCAGGGGGAAGCGGCAGGGGGAAGCGGCAGGGGGAAGCGGCAAGGGGCAGCGGAAGGCGGCAGCGATAGATGCCCGCCGAGGTCAGCTCGCGGCCGGCTCGGTGATCGGGGTCATGCGCAGCAGGGTCATCTGGTTGCGATGGCGCCGCAGGATCCGGAAGCGGAAGCCGTGGAAGGAGAATTCCTGCCCGACCTCCGGAATCTTACGGGCTTCATATAGCACGAGCCCGGCGATGGTGGAGGCCTCTTCGTCCGGCAGGTCCCATTCGAACTCCCGGTTCAGGTCGCGGATCGTCACCGACCCCTCCACCACATAGGAGCCGTCGGGTTGCGGACGGACGCCGGACACGGCCACGTCGTGCTCGTCCAGGATGTCGCCGACGATCTCCTCCAGAATGTCCTCCAGGGTCACCACGCCCATGAAGCTGCCGTACTCGTCGACCACCACGGCGAAGTGCTCGCGCCGCTCGCGGAACGCCTGGAGCTGGTCGAGCAGGGTGGTGGTGTCCGGGATGAACCAGGGCTCGGCGGCGATCGTCATCACGTCGAAGTCTTCCGGCGTCATGCCCTTGGCGGCGCGGATCGCCCGCAGCAGCGCCTTGACGTGGAGCACGCCGACGATGTTGTCCTGGTCCTCGCGGTACAGCGGCAGCCGGGTGAACGGGCTCTCCAGCACCTGGGCCAGCAGCTCGTCGATCGGCGCGTCGGCATCGATCATCCGCACCGAGCCGCGGTGGGTCATGATCTCCTCGACCTCCACATCGGCCAGGTCGAGGATGCTGCGCAGCATGGCGCGCTCGTGCTCGACCTCCTGGCCGCCGTCGTCGTGCATCTCGATCAGGCCGCGGAGTTCCTCCTCGCGCTCGTCATGGCCGAGGCCGGCGGCGACGGAGACGCCGAACAGCTTGAGCGTGCCCCCGACGATCACCCGGGTCGCCCAGGTGAAGGGGGTGAGGATGAAGACCAGCGCACGGATCAGCGGACCGACGACCAGCGCCATCTTGTCCGGATTGTTGATGGCGTAGGTCTTCGGCAGTACCTCGGCGAAGATCACCACCAGCACGGTCATCACCACGGTGGCGATGGCGACGCCGCTCTCGCCGACCAGGGCGATCATGGCGCTGGTCGCCAGCGCCGAGGCCAGGATGTTGGCGATGTTGTTGCCGATCAGGATGGCGCCGATCAGGCTGTCGCTCTTGTCCTTCAGGTCGACAACCGTGGCCGCCCGCGTGCTGCCCTTGCGGGCGAGCTGACTCAGCCGCGCCTTGCTGGACGCGGTGAGGGCGGTCTCGGAACCGGAGAAGAAGCCGGACAGCAGGATGAGCAGCGCGATCACCCCGAGGGTGATGGCGGTCTCCATGTCGATATCGAGGGTCGACGGCAGGTCCATGGGGCTGGCTCAGGCCGCCTTCGGCCGGGTCAGGAGGGCGCGGGCCTGCGCCGGGTCGATGTCGTCGCGCACCCGGGCGTCGCCGAGCGCGTCCAGCAGCACGAACACGATGCGGCCGTCGCGCGCCTTCTTGTCCTTGGTCATGTGGGCCAGCAGATCGTCGGCGGTCCAGCCGCGGGTCGGATCGAGCTCGTCCAGTTCGGTGCGCAGGCCGACCGCGGACAGGTGCCGGGTCAGCCGCTCGGCGTCCTGGCCGGTGCAGGCGCCGATCTGCACCGACAGGCGGGCCGCCAGGACCATGCCGACGGCCACCGCCTCGCCGTGCAGCAGCGAGCCGTCATAGCCGGCCATGGCCTCCAGCGCGTGTCCGAAGGTATGCCCGAGATTGAGCAGGGCGCGTCGGCCGCCCGCCTGTTCGCGCTCGTCGCCGGCCACCACCTCGGCCTTGGCCCGGCAGGAGGCGACGATGGCCTGGCGCCGGGCATCCGGATCGCCGTCGATCACCGCCCTGCCGTGCTGCTCCAGCCATTCGAAGAAGCCGCGGTCGCCGAGCGCGCCGTATTTCGCCACCTCGGCATAGCCGGCCAGCAGTTCGCGCCGGGGCAGGGTGTCGAGCACGGCGGTGTCGATCAGCACCCGGCGCGGCTGGTGGAAGGCGCCGACCAGGTTCTTGCCGTGGCGGGTATTGATGCCGGTCTTGCCGCCGACCGAGCTGTCCACCTGGGCCAGCAGGGTGGTCGGGATCTGGATGAAGTCGAGGCCGCGCAGCAGGCTGGCCGCCACGAAGCCGGCGAGATCGCCGACCACGCCGCCGCCGAAGGCGACGATCAGCGTGCGCCGGTCGATGCCGAGCGCCAGGGCCCGCTCGCACAGGTCCTGATACTGCACGAAGGTCTTGCCGGACTCCCCGGCCGGCGTGGTGAGCGTGTCGACCCGGCGCGCGGTGGAGGTCCGCAGCGCGGCCTCGAGCGCGCCCAGATGCGGTCCGGCCAGCCCCTCGTCGGCGATGATGACGAGCTGGCGGCCGTCGATCAGATCCGCCAGTTCCCGGTCGGCCGCGGCGATCAGGCCGGCGCCGACCCGGATCTCGTACCGCCGGTCCGCGAGATTGACCGTGACGGTCTCGCTGTCGCTCGGTGCGGTGTCGTTCATGTGTCGTCCGTCGCTGATGGGCGTCATTGCTGGGGCGCGGTCAGACGCGCCAGATGGTCGAGGACGGCGTGATAGACCTTATCGACCGTCTCCTCAATCGGCACGCGCTGGGTTTCAACGACCAGATCGGCCTCGGCATAGACCGGATAGCGCTTCTGCATGAGGTCGCGCAGGGTGGTCTTCGGGTCGGCGGTCTTCAGCAGCGGTCGGTTCGACCGTTTCGAGACCCGCTCGAACAGGGTCTCGAAATCCGCCTTCAGCCAGAGCGAGGTCGCCTCCGCCTTGATCAGGGCGCGGGTGTCGTCGGCCATGAAGGCGCCGCCGCCGGTCGCCAGCACCCGCGGCCCGCCGCTCTCGATAAGCCGGCGGATCACCCGGCGCTCGCCGTTGCGGAACTCCTCCTCGCCGAAGGCCTCGAAGATCTCAGGGATGGTCCGCCCGGCCGCCTTCTCGATCTCGGTATCGGCATCGGCGAAGGCGACGCCGAAACGCTGGGCCAGGCGGCGGCCGATGCTGCTCTTGCCCGCTCCCATCAGCCCGACCAGCACGAGGGGACGCGCCAGCAGGGCCGCAGGGGCGGTTTCGGCGATGCTTTCGGACTGCGATTCGGTCAATGCCGCCTGCGTGGTCGGACGAGCCGCCATGATCAATGTCCCGGACATGGCCGGATCCCGTGGGTTCGTTTGCGCGTGCCATGCGCCACCGGTTAAAGTGCCACCGTCGCGCCTTAGTTAGGACCGTAGCATATGCGTCGCGACACCCGCCAGCCGAGTGAGGGCGCGTCTTGGCGCGTCGGGCGAGGCGGGGTCGTTCTGTATCGATTCCGGCGACCGGGCCTTGGCCATGCGTTTTACACTGTTTCTGCTCTTCCTCGTTGTCCTGATCCTCGCCGGCGGCGCGGTGTTCCTGCTGACCTGGGACATACCGGCACCGACCGCGTCGGTCGAGAAGGTGATCCCGAATGATCGGTTTCCGCGTTAGCCACCCGAGCGCGGTGCTGGCCCGGCTCGGCACCGGTCTGGCCGGCTTCGGTCTGGCCGGGGCGTGCTTGGTCATGACCTCCCTGATGGCGGCGACCTCGCTTCCGGCCGCCGCGCAGATCGGTGCCCCGATCCAGATCGGTCCGCCACCGTCGGCAGGCGCCCAGCCTGAGCCGCCGATCTTCGGCCAGCCGCCCGACGCGACCCCGCCGTCTGCGCAACCGCCCGCCGGCGCCCAGTCGGTGGTGCCGACCTTCCAGCTTGCTCCGGCGGCCCCGCGGACCCGCACGACCATCGACGGCTCGATCACCATCGACCCGCTGGTCCGGCTGACGGTCGACGCGACCGGCACGCTCAGCCCCGCCACCGGCGGCCTGTCCTCGGATTACTGGGACGGCACGCCGGGCGAGATCGCCCTGCGGCTCGTCGCCCTGCTGCCGGCGGCGCCGGACAGCCGGGCGCTGCGCGACCTGGCCCGGCGCGCGCTCCTGAGCGCCGGCCCCGCACCCCGCGACCTGGCGCCGGAAGGTGTGCTGCTGCTGCTGCGGGCCGAGCGGCTGCTGGCGATGGGGGCGATCGACGACCTCGCCGCGCTGGCCGACCGGCTGCCCGGTGACCGGGTGTCGTCCGAGATGAGCCGTCCGCTCACCGAGGCCGCGTTCGCCCGCGGCGAGGACGAGCGGGCCTGCGGGCTCTACAACCAGCTGACCGCGACCGCCACCGACACGTTCTGGATCAAGGTCGCCGCGGTCTGTGACGCCCTGGCCGGCCGCGACGCCAAGGTGGATTTCGGCGCCCGTCTGCTGTCCGAACTGGGCGATGAGGACGAGCTGTTCGCCGCCCTGGCCCAGGCCGCCACGACCGGGCAGACCGGCTCGCCCTTCCGCATGGGCGGGGCCGGGCCGGTGCATCTCGCCCTGGCGCGTGCCGCCGGCCTGAAGATCGAGCCCGACGTCGCTGAGATCGACTCCCTGGCGGTGCTGGTGGCCCTGGCCCGCGATGCCGGCAACGTACCCTTCGCGCAACGGCTGGAAGCGGCGGAGAAGGCGGAGCGTGCCGGTGCGCTTGCGGCGCGGGAGGTCACCGACCTGTATGACGACGTGTCCGTTTCCACCGGCTCGGTGGATGCGGCGATCGCCGCCGCCGAGGCCGATCCCGGCCCGCTGAGCCGGGCGATCCTGTGGCGCGTGACCGAGGCGCAGACCGCGCCGGCCGACCGGGCCCAGGCGATCGCCAAGGCCATGGCCCTGGCCGAGGACGACGAGACCTGGCGCCAGACCGTGCGGCTGTTCGCGCCGTTCCTGATCGCCCTGGACCCGGGGCAGGACGTCGACTGGTTCGCCGAGGACGCGGTGCGCGGCCTGATGGCGGCGGACGCGTTCCGGGCTGCCCGCCCCTGGCTGGAGCGGCTGCGCCGGTTGGAGGCCGGCGGTACCGGCCAGGCCTCGACCGCCTGGCTGCGGCTCTGGGCGCCGGTGCGTCTGGCCGGCGGCGATCCGGCGGTGTCCTTCGACGATGCTTCCGTGGCGCGCTGGTGGGCGCATCTGCGTTCCATCGACCCGCAGCAGGCGACCCTGCGCGGCTCGGCCGCCCTGGCCCTGATGGCCGCCCTGGGCGATCCGGTCGGCCGCGATGCCTGGCGCGGACTGGTCTCGACGCCGACGGTCGATATCCGCGGCGTGCCGGAGACCGCCTTCGCCTTCGCCATCCGCTCGGCCGCGGACAGCAGGCGTCTGGGGGAGACGGTGATGCTCTGCGTGGCGGCGCCGGGCGAGACGCCGCTGGGCGAGATCGCCATTCCGGCCCTGGCCGACATGGTGCGCGCCCTGGTCGCCGTCGGGCTGGAGCCGGAGGCCCGGCGCCTGGCCACCGAAGCCGCCCTGGCCCACGGCCTCTGAGATGCCCGACCCGGCACCGGCATCCGACTATACCGTCGAGGCGTTTCTGGAGATGCTGGTCGCCGAGCGTGGCGTGTCCCGGAACACGCTCGACGCCTATCGCCGCGACCTCGCCGATGCGGGCGGCTGGCTGACCGGCCGCAGGCGGGCGCTGGCGACCGCGGACAGCGATGACCTGCGCGGCTATCTCGACGGACTGGAGCGCGCCGGCATGGCGCCGCGCACCGCCGCCCGCCGTCTGTCCGCCCTGCGCCAGTATTACCGCTTCCTGTACAGCGACGGTCACCGCACCGACGACCCGACCACCGTGCTGGACGCGCCGCGCCAGGGCCGGCCGCTGCCGAAGATCCTGTCGGAGACCGAGGTCGACGCCCTGCTGGACGCCGCCCGCGGCCTGGACGGGCCGGAGGGGCTGCGGCTGGTCTGCCTTCTGGAGATCCTCTACGCCACCGGCCTGCGGGTGTCGGAGCTGGTCGGCCTGCCCTTCGCCGCGGTCGCCCGCGACCCCCGCGTCCTGCTGGTGCGCGGCAAGGGCGACAAGGAGCGCATGGTGCCGCTGACCGATGCGGCCATGGCGGCGATCGCCGACTACAAGCCGGTGCGCGGCGTCTTCATGACGGCCAAGTCCTCGCCCTTCCTGTTCCCGTCACGCTCCGCCGAGGGCCACCTGACCCGCCGCCGCTTCGGCCAGTTGCTTGACGAGGTGGCGCTGGAGGCCGGGATCGACCGCAAGCGGGTCTCTCCCCATGTCCTGCGCCATGCCTTCGCCACCCATCTGCTCGATCACGGGGCGGATCTGCGCAGCGTGCAGCAGATGCTCGGACATGCCGATATTTCCACCACGCAGATCTATACCCATGTATTGACCGAGCGCCTTCGGGCCCTGGTCGAGACCCATCACCCCCTGGCCCATCCCCAGCCGCAGCGCTGAGGCCGGATCGGGCCAAGCTTGAGGGGGAGGGGCGGCGTCGTTATGGTGCGCTGCCGCAAACGGAGTAGATTTCCCGCATGCATCAGTTCCTCGATTTCGAAAAGCCGATCGCCGATCTGGAAGGCAAGATCGAAGAGCTTCGCCATCTGTCGAGCGACGGCGACCTGAACATCGCCGAAGAGGTTTCCAAACTGGAGGCCAAGGTCGAGCGTCAGCTGCGCGCCACCTATCAGAAGCTGTCGCCCTGGCAGAAGGTGCAGGTCGCGCGCCATCCCGGCCGCCCGCACGCCCAGGCGGCGATCGACCATCTGATCGACGAATACGTGCCGCTGGCCGGCGACCGGTCGTTCTCCGACGATCCGGCCATCGTCGGCGGCGTGGGCCGGTTCAAGGGCCGCTCGGTCGTGGTCATCGGCACCGAGAAGGGGGCGACCACCGAGGAGCGGGTCCGCCGCAATTTCGGCATGGCGCGGCCCGAGGGCTATCGCAAGGCGCGACGGCTGATGGAATTCGCCGACCGCTTCAAGATGCCGATCCTGACCTTCGTCGACACCGCCGGCGCCTATCCGGGCGTCGATGCCGAGGCGCGCGGCCAGGCCGAGGCCATCGCCCGGGCGATCGAAACCTGCCTCGCCGTGCGGGTGCCGCTGGTCGCCACCATCCTGGGCGAGGGCGGCTCCGGCGGGGCCGTGGCCCTGGCGGCGGGCAACCGGGTGCTGATGCTGGAGCACGCGATCTATTCGGTGATCTCGCCGGAAGGCTGCGCGTCGATCCTGTGGCGCTCGGCCGAGCATGCCAAGGACGCCGCCGAGGCACTGAAGATGACGGCGCAGGATCTGGAGAAGCTTGGCGTGATCGACGGCATCGTGAAGGAGCCGCTGGGCGGTGCCCACCGCGAACCGGCGCCGGCCCTGGACGCGCTGGGTGCCGCGATCGACCGGAACCTGAGCGAGCTGGTCGGCCGCGACGGCGGCGAACTCCGCGCCGAACGCCGCGACAAGTTCCTGGCGATCGGCGCGGCGGAGTAGGCGAAGGCGGTTACTCACCCTCCCCGTCTTCCCGGCCCTGCGCCGGGACCGAGGGTTACGCGCGAAGGAACGCCGATCGGAACGTCCCTAACTCGCCGCTTCTCTGGACCCCGGCGCGAGGCCGGGGAGACAGTGGAGATGAACTGCTTGGGGACGTGCCGGCGGCTTGGTCCTGACTTGCGTCAGGACGACGGCCTGGTTCTCGCGACCTCCCCACCCCCGTCATCCTGATGCAAATCAGGATCAAGCCCCCGCAGCCGATACCAGCCCGTCACCCGGGGCCGTCTCAGGCGTCGTCCGGGACGACAGGCGAGGGACGGGACCGCGCCTACACCGCTCCCTGATGCGGCGGGGCAGGGTCGTATTCCATGTTGCGCTGGACCTGGCGGGCGAAGGCCGGCTCCCAGATCTCGCCGATCAGCCACAGCGCCATGTCGATCCCCGCCGATACTCCGGCCGAGCTCACCACGTTGCCGTCGCGCACATAGCGCACGTCGTCCAGAACCGCGCCCGCCTCGCCGCGGCCGCGCACCAGGTCCACCGCCCGCCAGTGGGTGGTGATCCGCTTGCCTTTGGCCGGCCCTGCCGCCGCCAGCAGCATCGAGCCGGTGCACACCGACGTCACCCAGGTGCAGTCGGCCGCCACCCGGTCGATCCAGGCGAGCAGCGCCGGATTGTCGACCTCGCGCCGGGTGCCCTGGCCGCCCGGCACCACCAGCACGTCCAGCGTCGGGCAGTCCGCCATCGTGTGATCCGGCACGACCCGAAGCCCCTTCGCGCAGCGTACCGGCGCGTCGCTCGGGCCGATGGTGACGCAGTCGATCTCGGGCTTCAGGTGCCCGGCCATGGTCCAGACCTCCCACGGGCCGACCATGTCCAGTTCCTCCAGGTCGTCGAACATCAGGAAACCGATGCGCATCACACTCTCCTCTCTGCGGGCGGACTTTCCGGCGCCGCGGTGCCGAACCGGCGGCGGTACTCGGCCGGCGACACGCCGAAGGCGCGCTGGAAGCTGCGGCGCATGCGCTCTGCGTTCATGAAGCCGGTCTGCACCGCCACCTGCTCCACCGCCATGCCGGGCCGCTCCAGCCGGCGGCGGGCGGCGTCCAGGCGGGCGCGCTCGACGAAGGCGGCCGGCGTCTCGCCCACCGCCTCGCGGAACCGGCGGGCGAAGGTGCGCGGCGACATCCCGGCGCGGGCCGCCAGATCCTCCACCGACAGCCGGTCGTCCAGATGGTCGAACATCCAGGCCTGGAGCGCGGCCAGCCGGTCGTCGGCCGCCGACTGCAGGGCAAGCTCGCTGCTGTACTGGCGCTGGCCGCCGCTGCGCTGCATGGCCATGACCTTGGATCGGGCAATGCGCAGGGCCTCCTCGCGGCCGAGGTCGCGGGCGATCATGGCCAGCGCCAGATCCATGCCGGCGGTCACCCCGGCGGAACTCCAGAACCGCCCGTCCTCCACAAAGATCCGGTCCGGCTCGACCCGCAGCGCCGGGTGGCGCGCCGCCAGGGTGTCGGCATGCTGCCAGTGGGTGGTGACGGTGCGGCCGTCCAGCAGCCCGGTGCGGGCCAACAGGAAGGCGCCCGTGCAGACGGTGGCGACCCGGCGGGCGGCGCCGGCCGCGGCGGCCACCCAGTCGCACAGGGCGCCGGTGAGCGATGTCAGGCGCGCGCCCGGGCCGCCGGCGACGATCAGCGTGTCGACCGACCTCGGGTCGAGGCTCGCCAGGGTCTCGTGCGCCTCCAGGACCAACCCGGCCTCGGTCGTCACGCGCCGGTCGTCGGGTGCGACGAGCACGACCCGATAGGCGCGGGCGGGCGTGCCGGTCGCCACGGCCGAGGCGAACAGCTCGAACGGTCCGGTCACGTCCAGCAGCTGGCAGCCGGGAACGGCGAGCAGGGCGACGCAGGGGGCGGGGGGACGTGTCATGTAGCCAGGGTGCGGCGCCCCAGATCTGTCCGCAACGTCAAACATCCCTCGTTTTCCGCCATGGGCTGACGCCGTTCCGGAAACCGCTCCCGACCTTCCATAGCCCCGCCGTCCACCTGGGCCGGCAGTTCTGCCGCCGGTCCGCCTGCGAGAGGAGAGCGGCATGACGCTGGGATGCGGCGGTTCGGGCGAGGAGCGATGGGCGTTGGCCGGCCCGGAATGGTTCGACGATCTGCGCCGCTACTGGGACGACCAGCGGGCTGGGGCCGATCTGCCGGATGCGGACGAGCTGTTCCTGGCCGATCTGTGCGAGATCATGCCGAGCCTGCTGCTGGCCTATTTCGACCCCCGGCGCGGGTCGTTCCGGATCGAGTATGCGGGATCGATCACCCGCACCCTGCTGGGCGGCGAATTGCTCGGCCTGTACCCGGAAGGAGCGGAGCCGGGAAGCATGCTGTCCTGGATCGGGGCGGGCTACGCGGGGGCCGGCCGGCTGGTCCCGCCGGGCATCGTGCAGATCCGCCACGGCGATCTGATGGCGACCCACCTGCCGTACCGCAACGCCGGCGGCAAGGTCGGGCTGATCCTCACCGCCCTGGCCCAGCGGCCGGCGCCGCTCGGGGAGGGGCACAGTGCGACGGTGCTGCCGTTTCCGGGGAGGCGGCGTGGGAAGAGGCGGGGGAGGAAGTGAAGACGCCTCTTTCCTCTTTCTTCATCGTCATCCCGGCGTTCTCCGGGCCTGACCCGGAGGACGGCCGGGACCCTAGGGCTGCGTGCTGGGTCCCGGGCCGTTCCCGGATCGAGTCCGGGATCGCCCGGGATGACGGAATGGGAGGGGAGGAAAAGGCGTGCCCCCTACATCCGTGCCACCTCGACCCGGGCGTCGTTGAAGCACGCGCCCTCGCACAGGTCGGCCTTGTGGGTCGGGAGCAGGGCGTTGACGGTGAGGCCGGTGTCGCTCGTGCGCATCCAGGTGCCCTTGGCCGAGAACACCGTTCCCGGCCGCACCGTGTCGGTCAGCACCGCCTGCAGCACCGTTTCGCCCAACCCGTTATGCACCCGGACCAGGTCGCCCTCCTCGATGCCGCGGGCGGCCGCGTCCGCCGGGTTGATCTCCAGCGGCTGCACGCCGTCGCTCGCCGTGTGGCCGCCGAAGGTGGCGTTGGTGCGGTGCGACGAGGACGGCGTGATCAGGGCGAGCGGATAGGCACTCTCGACTGGACGATAGGCCGGCACCCGGAAGCCGCGCGCCTGCGCCATCCAGTCCGAGGCGAGCTCCGCCTTGCCCGACGGGGTCTTCGGGAACACCGTGGCGAAGGGCACGATCTCCTGCGCCCCGTCGGCGGTCATGTTCAGCGCCCGGTCGAGCGGCAGCTCGCTCGGCCGCTTTCCGCCGAGCCGCGGGTCGGTGCCGTCCACCGCCTCGTCCATCAGCTCGGCATCGGTGGCGGCAAAGCACGGGTCGGTGTAGCCGAACCGGGCCGCAAGTCGGCGGAAGATCTCGGTGTTCGGCAGCGCCTCGCCCACCGGGTCGATCACCGGCTCGGCCCGCTGCAGATAGGTCTGGCCATAGGCCGGGAAGATATCCGCATGCTCGAAATGGCTGCAGGCCGGCAGGATCACGTCGCAGTAGCGCATGCTGTCGGTCATCTGCACCTCGCAGCCGACGACGAACACGTCCTCGCGGCTGAAGGCCTTCATCACCTCGGCCTGGTCCGGAAAGACGGCGATGGGGTTGTGGTTGTAGACGAAGACCGCCGCGACCTTCGGGTCCAGGTCGTCGCGCAGCATGTTGGCCGGCACGTCCATGATGTTCATGCGCCGCGTGCCTTCCGGGATCAGGTCGGTGCGCTGCAGCTTCGCCACGGTCTTCGGCACGACGGCCCCGACCTTGGCGATGACGCCGCCGCCGCGCACGCCCCACTTGCCGCAGAGCACCGGCAGGGCGGCGACGGCGCGTACGGAATTGCCGCCGTTCTGGTTGCGCTCCATGCCGTTGCCCATGCCGATCAGGGCAGGACTGGACTCGGCGTACCAGGCGGCCAGCGTGCGGATCTGCTCTTCCGGGATGCCGCAGACTTCCGAGGCGCGCTCGACGGTCCATTCCCGGGCGGCGGTCATGTACTCGTCGGCGCCGGACGCCCAGCGCGCGATGAAGGCCTGGTCGAAGGCGCCGATCCGCTCCAGCTCGGCGGCGAGCGCGAAGGCCAGCACCACGTCGGTGCCGGGCCGGATCGCCACATGCATGTCCGCCTGCTCGGCCGCCTTGATCCGCTTGGGATCGACCACGACGATCTTCGCCCCCGCCGCCTTTGCCCGGTTGATGGTGCGGATGAAGTGCAGGTTGGAGACGGTGACGTTGTTCGACCAGACGATGATCAGCTCGGCACCGATGCCCTGTTCCGGCGGGGTGCCGGGCATGGCGCCGTAGATCGACACGAAGGCCTCGCCCTTCACGCCGCCGCACATCGGCCCGCGGTCGAGCAGGGTCGCCCCCATCTTGTGGAAGAAGCGGAAGTCCATCGATCCACCGGCCAGCATCCCGTGCGGCCCGGCATAGGCCAGCGGCACCACCGACTGCGGGCCGTGGGTCTCGATCGCCCTGGTCAGACCGTCATGGACCAGGTCCAGCGCCTCGTCCCAGGTGATGCGCGCAAAGGCGTTCTCGCCGCGCTTGCCGACCCGCTTCATCGGATAGGTCAGCCGGCCCTCGCCATGGACGAAGTGCGGGTAGTAGCGGGACACCTTGTTGCAGACCACGCCCTCGGTGAGCGGGTTGGCGGTGGAGCCGCGCACGCCGGTGACCTTGCCGGCTTCGACCGTGACGTCGAGGCTGCAGGTGTCCGGACAGTCGAGCGGGCACACACTCGGTTTTGTGATCGAAGCTTGGCCGTCGGGCATGGAATGCCTCCATTGTCTTGTTGATGGCGAGTCTGCGCCTGGTTTGGCCCGACGGGTAGCGCCATTCGGCCCGTAATCGTGGTGCCATGAGGCGACCGAGGGAGCCAAGCACACGCAAGGCTCACGCCCTGTTGACTGGCGCCGGCGCGGGCAGGGCGCATCTTGGCCACAGCGATGGTTGGCCGTCCGGATGGGCGCCGCCATCATGGTGGCGGTTTCGAGCGGAGGTCACGTGCGCGACAGGGTTGCCGAAATGGAAACGGAAGAGGTCGAGCGCGGTCGGACGGGCTGGGCGCGCCGGCTGCTGCCGCTCGGTGTCCTGATCTGCGGCCTGATCGCCTTCTTCGCCTTCGACCTCGACCGCTTCGTGTCGTTCCAGGCGCTGTCGGACAATCGCGACCTGCTGCGGGATTGGGTGGCGGCGAACCCGGTGCTGGCCCGGCTCGGCTACGCGGCAGCCTATGCGCTGTCGATCGCGTTCTCCCTGCCGGTCGGTCTGGTGCTGACGGTCACCGGCGGGTTGGTCTTCGGGCTGGTGGAGGGCACCGTCATCACGGTGCTGGCGGCGACCCTCGGCGCGCTGGCCGTGTTCCTGGCGGCCAGGACCGCGATCGGCGACAGCCTGCGGGCCAAGGCAGGACCGTTCGTGGCGCGGCTGGAGGACGGGTTTCAGGAGAACGCGCTCAGCTACCTGCTGGTGCTGCGGCTGGTGCCGCTGTTTCCGTTCTGGCTGGTCAACATCGTCCCGGCATTGCTCGGGGTGTCGACCCGGGTGTTCCTGATCGGCACGCTGATCGGCATCATTCCAGGCACCTTCGTCTTCGTCTCGGTGGGAAACGGCCTGGACACGGTGCTTGCGCGTGGCGAGGTGCCGGGGCTCGGCATCTTCCTGGAGCCCGGCATCCTGATCCCGATTGCGGGACTGACCGTGCTGTCCCTGGTGCCGGTGATCTACAAGCGCCTGCGCGGCGGGGCCGCGTCGTCGGGGTGAGTGCATGATACCCTCCACCTCTCACACTCCCCGGATTTATTCCGGGGCGACAGTTGAGCTGGGGCGGGCGTTCCCGATCTCACTGTCGTTGAAGCGACCGCTGGCCTTGCCCCGGAATGAATCCGGGGCGTGAGGTGAGAACAGTGCGAACGAGAGCCGGAGCCCTTACATGAGCGAGACCATCCAGGTCGATATCTGCGTGATCGGTGCCGGCTCTGGCGGGCTCTCGGTGGCGGCCGGGGCCTCGCAGATGGGGGCCAGCGTCGTCCTGTTCGAGAAGGGCGCCATGGGCGGCGACTGCCTGAATGTCGGCTGTGTGCCATCCAAGGCGCTGCTCGCCGCCGGCCACGCCGCCCATGCGGGACCCGATGCCGCGCGCTACGGCGTCGATGCCGCGCTTCGCGGCGTCGACTGGGCGCGGGTGCGCGACCATGTCCACGGCGTGATCGAAGAGATCGCGCCGATGGATTCCGTCGAACGCTATACCGGCTTCGGCGTCCGCGTGATCCAGGCCGAGGCGCGGTTCACCGGCCCGCGCACCGTGGAAGGCGGCGGCGTCCGGGTGGAGTCGAAGTTCGTGGTGATCGCCACCGGCTCGACCCCGGCCGTGCCGCCGATCCCGGGGCTGGACGGCGTTCCCTACCTGACCAACGAGACGGTGTTCGACCTGGTGGAGCGGCCGCGCCGGCTGCTCGTGTTGGGGGGCGGGCCGATCGGCTGCGAGCTGGCCCAGGCCCACGCCCGGCTCGGCTGTGAGGTCGTGCTGGTGGAGGCCAAGTCGCTGCTCGGCAACGAAGATGCCGAGGCGGCCGATGTCGTGCGGCTGGCTCTGCGGCGCGACGGCGTCGAACTCCACGAGGGGGCGGCGGCCGTGCATGCCGGTCCCGCCGGCGACGGGGTTGACCTGGTGGTGAACGGCGAGGCCGGCGAGAGCGTGCTGCAGGGCAGCCACCTGCTGGTGGCGGTCGGCCGCCGGGTCGGCTTCGAGGGGCTGGACTTGGGCCGGGCCGGGATCGAGACCGACGAGCGCGGCCGCCTGAAGCTGGATCGTCGTCTGCGCACCACGAACCGGCGGGTCTTCGCGGTCGGCGACGCGGCCGGCGGGGCGCAGTTCACCCATCTGGCCGGGTTCCATGCCGGCATCGTCATCCGCAACGCCCTGTTCCGCCTGCCGGCCAGGTCCGATCCGGTTCTGCCGCGGGTGACCTACACCGCCCCCGAACTGGCGAGCGTCGGGGCCGACGAGGCGATGCTCCGCGACAAGGGCGAGGCGTTCGAGGTGCTGCGCTGGCCGTTCTCGGAGAACGACCGGGCGATCGCCGAGCGCGACGTCGAGGGCTTCACCAAACTTTACGTCTCGCCAAAGGGTCGTATTCTGGGGGCCGTCGTGGTCGGCACGGGGGCCGGAGAGATCGTCTCGCTATACACCCTGGCGATTGCCAAGAAGCTGAAGGTGTCCGACATCGCCGGCCTCGTCGTGCCGTATCCGACGCGCGCCGAGGTGGTGAAGCGGGCGGCCGGAAGCTGGTACGTCCCCAAGCTGTTCTCCGCGCGCACCCGGCGTATCGTGCGTTTCCTGATGCGCTTCGCCTGAGCTTCCGACGGATCGGACGATGCGGTCGCTCTCCTTCCGGCTTCTCTGCCTGACCATCTTCTTCGTGATGGTCTCCGAAGTGCTGATCTACACCCCGTCGATTGCCCGCTTCCGGCTGACCTACCTGACCGAGAAGCTGGACAAGGCGCATCTGGCTGCCCTGACCATCGACGGCTCGCCCGATCGGGTGATCAGTCAGGAGCTGACCTTCGAACTGCTCGACCATGTCGGCGCCTACGAGATCGTGGTCGAGGGCCCGGATGGCGACACTCGGTCGCTCAGCCGGCCGATGTTCCCGCCGGGCGAGGTCGAGGTCTCGCTGCACGAACCGATGGCGATGGAGCTGGTCGTCGACGCCTTCGAGGCTCTGTTCCAGACCGGCAACCGGATTCTGCGCGTCACCGGCCCCGCCCCCATGGACCCAACGAGCGCCGTCAGCATCACCATCGACGAGTATCCGCTGCGCCGGGTGATGTACGACTTCTCCTGGCGCATCCTGACGCTGTCCGTATTGATCTCGGTGTTCACCGCCGCCCTGGTGTTCGTCAGCTTGCGCTGGCTGCTGGTGCGACCGCTGGAGCGGATCACCGAGAGCCTCGTCGCCTTCCGCAAGCGGCCGGAGGATCGCGGCACCGATCTGGACGACCGGGGGCGACGGGATGAGATCGGCGTCGCTCTGCGCGAGCTCGGGTTGATGAAGGAGGAGATGCGCGCCGCCCTGCGCCAGCGCACCCGGCTGGCGGCGCTGGGCACGGCGGTCAGCAAGATCAGCCACGACCTGCGCAACATGCTGGCCACGGCGACCCTGATCTCCGACCGGCTGGCGATGAGCCAGGACCCGGACGTGCAGAAGGTCACGCCGACCCTGGTCAAGGCGATCGACCGGGCGGTGGCCCTGTGCTCCACCACCCTCAACTTCACCCGCGAGACGCCGCCGCTCACCCTGGCGCCGGTGCGGCTGGCGGACCTGGCGGCCGACCTGCGGGCGGAACTGGCCGAGCGGCGCGACCGGGAGGTGCGGGTCATGCTGGAGCAGGCCGGGGACATCGTCGTTCTCGCCGACCGCGACCAGATGTTCCGGGTGCTCGCGAATATCGCCTCCAACGCCGTCAATGCCGGCGCCGACACGCTGCGGGTAACGGCGTGGGAGGCGGACGGCCGTCTGCTGGTCGACATCGTCGATGACGGTCCGGGCATTCCCGAGGAGGGACGCGGCCGGCTGTTCCAGCCGTTCCAGTTCTCCAGCCGGCGCGACGGCACCGGCCTCGGTCTCACCATCGCCCGCGACCTGGTGCAGGCCCATGGCGGGACGCTGACGCTGGAGCGCACCGGCTCCGACGGCTCGACCTTCCGGATGAACCTGCCGGCGCGGGGCATGCCGTAGCCGGATCGTCTGCCGGCGTGCGCCGGTTCGGACCGGCGGTGCGGATTTTATTTTGCCGGACTTCGTTGGTGCGGTGTAGCCTTTGGCCGAATCGGGCGGGTTTGGCGTGGCTTCGCGCCGACAATGGCGGACCGGAGCCGGGTGGCGAACGGCCGTGACGTGAGTCGACCTTCAATCTCCTGCCGGAGGGTGGACGGCCGTTTCCGAGCCGGAACGGCGCGGATGTCGACGCCCTGCGGTCTCCGGTCGCCGGCGGTCTCGACGCCCGCGGCCGGAATGACGGGACCATTGGTGAATGCCTATGTCGAAACGGGTTGGAAAATCGGAGAGCGACGGGGGCGGTGCCTACGACCCGGCGGTATCCTTCAACCTGGACGGCGACGAGGGGGCGGATGTCGAGGTGGTCTGCGAGGCCGAGACCCTGCTCGGCCATCTCGGTGATTGGCGGGAGGACGACTGCTCTGTCGGGCTGGTTCCCGTCCTGGGGGAGGCTCATGTCGGGCATCTGGTCCTGCTGGCCCTGGCGGCGCGGGAATGCGACCGGGTCGTGGTCGCGGCCGGTCCGCGCGCCGATGTGCTGACCGATCCGGTCGGGCGCGGGCTGCTGTCGCGCAACGGCGCCGATCTCCTATACGCCTCGCCGAGCGAGGTCGAGCCGCTGCCGGTCGACGATCTTCCCGAGTTCGCCGCGGCGATGGAGGGCGAGTTCGGGCGCGGCCCGCTGACCGAGGCGGTGGGCAAGATCGAGCGTCTGATCGGCCTGGTGGCGCCGGATCGGCTGTATCAGAGCGGGGCGGTGTTCCAGCGGGCCTGCGTGCTGGCCGCGCGGCTGTCGGGCCGCGAGGGCGCGCCGCTGATCCGCGTGGTCGATGCGGCACGCGGTCCGGGCGGCATCACGCCGGTGGCGGAGATCGACCGGCTGGACGAGGCCGGGCGCGAGCGGGTGGCCAATCTCAGCCGGATCCTCGGCCGTATGGCGGGGCGCCTGGCCGACGGGGTCAGCACGCCGGCCGGCGAGGTGGCCTGGGGCCTGGACGCGCTGAGTGCCGCCGAGTTCGACGGAGTCGACTACCTGGAGGTGCGCAATCCGCGCACCCTGGAGCCGGTGGAGCGGGCCGGGGCGCCGGCCCGTGTCTTCGTCGCCGTGCGGATCGGCGACCTGCGCTTCGTCGACAGCGTGCCGGTCAGGTCGCCGGACGCAGACCGATGATCGGATCGACCGGCCGCGGCTCGGTATCCCAGGGGAAATAGATCCAGGTGTCCTGACTGACCTCGGTGACGAAGGTGTCGACCAGGGGGCGGCCGGCCGGCTTGGCGTAGATCGTGGCGAAATGCGCCTTCGGCAGCATCGCGCGGACCACCTTGGCGGTCTCGCCGGTATCGACCAGGTCGTCGACGATCAGCCAGCCTGCGCCGTCCTGGGTGAGGGAGGGCGGCTTCACCACCTTCAGCTCGCCGCGCGGGCCGTCATAGCCGGCATAGCTCGACACGCCGATCGTATCGATCAGCCGCATCTCCAGCTCGCGGGCGACGATCGCGGCCGGCACGAGGCCGCCGCGGGTGATACCGATGATGCCCTCGAACGGACCGGCATCCAGCAGCCGCCACGCCAGCGCCCGGCCGGTACGGTGCAGTTCCTCCCAGGAGACCGGAAATGTGCGACGCTGCTCGTCGCCCTTGCTCGCATTCATCGGGGATCGCCTCCGCCCGCCGCTTCACTGTCCCGGCTATAGCGGCCTGGGGAGGCGGTGGCAATGCGTAGGGTCAGGTGGTGCGGTCGGGCAGGGTTTCGAGCACCACGCCGTCGATCTTCCAGCTTCCGTCCGGCTGCCGCTCCATGAAGTAGAGCGCGCGGCGGGCTACGCCGTCGGGGCCGATCACGAAGACCGGCTGGGTCGGCCGTCCGTCGAGGATGGTCGCTTCCTCGAACTCGAAGACACGGGGGCGGGCGACCGCTTCGTAGGCGCCCATCACCATGGATCGGAACCGCTCGGCGTCGCCGAACATCGTGCGGATGCCGGGCGAGGCATGGGAGAAGGCCGTGTCCCAGGCATCGGCGCGGAAGGCGTCCACCTGGGCCGAGATCACCCGGCGGAAGGCGGCCGCCTCCTCGGCGGTCTGGGCGCGTACCGGTGCGGACATCACGACGATCGCGAGGCAGAGCGCGGCGAGCGCATGGGGCAGGCGGCATACGGAGCGGGTCATGGGGCACCTCCGCCGCTCTCTACGCCGTCCGGCGGCGTGCCGGATCACCCCGCGGCAAAGAGAAAGGGCGGCTCGGATCGATATCCGGCCGCCCCTGGCTCGTTCCTGCATCCGGCGCTCAGCGCACGTAGATGCGGACCTCGTTGGTGCGCGCATCCGGGGCGGACTGCGCCGACAGGGCGACACGTCCCGGCGGCAGGCCCATCTCCTGCAGGCTGCGGAACACGGTCTGGGCGTTGCGCTTGGCCTGGTTGGCGTCGAGCGCGTTGCGGCCCTGGTTCGCCGATTGCGGGCTGACGGCGATGACGTCGAAGATCGCCTCCGGCCGGGTCTCGAGCGCACGGCGCACCGCGCTGTACAGCGGCTGTTCGTATTCCACGCCCGGACGGTCGAAGCGGATCACCACCAGCGGGCGGCGGCCGGCGACGCCGGTGCTGGCCGGGGCGGGGAAGCTGGACGCCCCCGGAGCCGACGCCATGGCGCCGCCGCCGAAGGAGCGGTTGGCCAGGCTGGTGCCGAACAGCTCGCCGTTCTTGATCGCCACGGCCATGGTGTTCAGGTCGTTGCGCTCGTTCGCGGCGTAGGAACTCTGGCGGCGGATGTCGTCGCTCAGCTCGGTCAGCAGCCGGTCGATGAGCACGACGGTCTGGTTGGTGTCGTCCTCGAGCACGGCCAGCTGCTCGTGGTCGGCCTCGACCGCGCCGGACAGGCCGTAGGCGGCACGGACCGACTCGAGCAGATAGGTCGACAGCGCGGCGTCGGAGGAGACCCGGTTGGCCAGCGCGTTCATGTTCGAGATGTCGGTGTTGACCTGCTCGAGCTGCCGCTGGGCGCTGTTCCACTGGTCGACGAGCTGCGGGTTGCCCGGCGTGGTGCCGACCTGCAGGCGGGATTCGATGCCGGCCACGGTCTGGTGATAGTTCAGCGCG
The DNA here is from genome assembly GCA_965228445.1 of Candidatus Endolissoclinum sp. GTDB lineage: Bacteria > Pseudomonadota > Alphaproteobacteria > Thalassobaculales > Thalassobaculaceae > Thalassobaculum. The sequence goes on from OZ245813.1 coordinate 4,086,300, forward strand.
TTCTGGGCGGTGGTGGCGCGCAGGGACTGCAGCGTGCCGTTATGGCCGCGGATGCTGTCCTGCAGGCGGACCAGGTCGCCACGGAGCTGGATGACCTTCTCGCCGACGAAGGTGCCGGTCGGCTGGGTCGGGGCCGGGGGGCGGACCTCGAAGTTCGTGCTGCCCAGCGGCGGCGGACCGCCGATCAGCGGAGAGCCTGCCCGTTCACCGGCCGACGGCTGAATGGCCACGCTCTGGGCGGCCGGCGCATCGGCGCTGGGCGCCTCGCCGGTCAGAGACGGCCACAGCGAATCGCTGCTGAACGAACACCCCGCAAGGGCGAGTACGCCGGCGCCGACTACGGCCAGGCGGCGCATGGAGTCGAACGATTCGATCACCGCGTCATCCCTTTTAATTCCCAACCCGGACCCCCGAAGAACGCGTGCCGCTCCCCCTCGCGACTGGGCGCGCTCATGATGCGATACGCGGCGTTCGGAGCCAAGGGATGTCTCTTCCGAGAAATCCGTCAGCGTTTGTCCAGCGACCCCGCTCACAAATCACTGCTGGGATACTACTTAAACCACGGAATCCGAACAAGTTCTTTTGCCCGCAGCTTTTTCGTATCAGGGCTCTTGCCAAGCGGGAGGCGTTTGAGTAGGTTGCGCCTCCTTCGCGGGGGGAACCCCACGAAACAGCGCCCGTAGCTCAACTGGATAGAGCACCTGACTACGGATCAGGAGGTTGGGAGTTCGAATCTTCCCGGGCGCGCCACTTTCCCTTCCAGACATGGTTCTTCGCTTTCAGCGCGCCGTCGTGCGTTGACGTCGGTTTTCGGTCGCGCGTGGCGCGAATCGGAGAGCCCGCCGTGTTCGACCGCTGCGCTTGACCGGCCTGCGGGCACCCGCCATGCTTTCTGAAGCGGCGGATCACCGCGACCAATAAGTGGTGACCGACCCGTTCCAGAGGGAGGACTACATGACGGTTACCCGTAGGGCGGCGCTTGCCGCCACGCTCGGCTTTGCCCTGGCGGTGTCCGCCGGCGCACAGGCCGCGGATCCCATCAAGATCGCCTTCATTGACCCGCTCTCCGGCCCGTTCGCCACCACCGGCGAGTCCGGCCTGCGCTCCTTCGAATTCGCCGCGGAAACTCTGGTGAACGAGAAGGGCGGCGTGCTCGGCGGCCGCACGTTCGAGATCGTGCCGCTCGACAATCAGATCAGCCCGAAGGAAAGCCTGATCCAGCTCAAGCGGGCGATCAGCGACGGCATCCATTACGTCGTGCAGGGCAACTCCTCGGGCGTGGCCAATGCGCTGACCGACGCGATCGAGAAGCACAACAAGCGCAATCCCGACCAGCGGGTGCTGTTCCTGAACTACTCGGCGGTCGATCCGGCGCTGACCAACGAGAAGTGCAACTTCTGGCACTTCCGCTTCGACGCCAATGCCGACATCAAGATGGAGGCCCTGACCGACTCCATCGCCGAGAACCAGGACATCAAGAAGGTCTATATCATCGGCCAGGACTACAGCTTCGGTAAGGCGGTGGCCGACGCGGCGGTGAAGATGCTGGGCGAGAAGCGCTCGGACATCGAGATCGTCGGCAACGAACTGCATCCGATCGGCAAGGTGAAGGACTTCACCCCCTATGCCACCAAGATCAAGGCATCGGGCGCCCAGGCGGTGATCACCGGCAACTGGGGCGCGGACATGGTCGGCCTCGGCAAGGCGATCATCGAGGCCGGCGTCGATGCGCCGATCTACACCTATTACGGCGCCCATGACGGCATCACCGCGACCTTCGGCGCGCTGGGCGAGGGCATTATCCGCTCGGTACGGGAAGGCACGCTCAACCCGCCGACGCCGGAGTTCAAGGCGCTGAACGACGCGTTCAAGGCTAAGTACCCCGACAACGACATCAACCAGCCGCGCATCTTCAACACCATCGCCATGCTGGCCAAGGCGATCGAGGCGGCCGGAACCACGGACCCGGTCAAGGTCGCCTACGCCCTGGAGGGCATGGAGTACGACACGATCATGGGCGGCAAGGCCTGGATGCGGCCCTCCGACCACCAGATCATCCAGGACGTCCACATCTCGGTGCACACGAACAAGGACATCGTGGTCGATGCCGACAATTCCGGCTTCGGCCTGAAGGACGAGAAGACCGTCGCCATGGCGGGCAAGGACAGCCCGACAAGCTGCGAGATGGAGCGGCCGGAGGCCTGATCCGGAGCCACCGCGCGGCGCCGCTTCCGGCCGAGGACGCCGGGCGCGGCGCCGCGTTCCGCCAGGGCAGATGACGGGACGCGGGCATGGTCGAACTTGTGATCTTTTCGCTGCTGAACGGGCTGGTCACCGGCCTGCTGCTGTTCATGCTGTCGAGCGGGCTGACGCTGATCTTCAGCATGATGGGCGTGCTCAACTTCGCCCATGCCAGCTTCTACATGCTGGGGGCCTATTTCGCCTACACGATCTCCACCTATGTGGGCTTCTGGCCCGGGCTGATCGTCGCCCCGCTTCTGGTCGGCATCGCCGGCGCGCTGGTGGAGCGCTACGGCCTGCGCCACGTCCACAGGCACGGGCATGTGGCCGAGCTGATCTTCACCTTCGGCCTCGCCTTTCTCATTGAGGAGATCGTCCAGTTCTTCTGGGGCAAGGCGACCAAGGACTACTCGGCCCCGGAGATCCTGCAGTTCCCGCTGTTCACGCTCTACGGCCAGAATTTCCCGGCCTACAAGGCCTTCATGATCCTGATCTCGGTCGGCATCTTCATCGGCCTGTTCACGGTGCTGAGCAGGTCGCGGGTCGGCCTGATCATCCAGGCGGCGATCACCCATCCGCACACCGTCTCCAATCTCGGCCACAACGTGCCGCTGGTGTTCATGGGCGTGTTCGGCGTCGGCTCGGCGCTGGCCGGGCTGGCCGGGGTGATCGCCGGACCGGCGCTCGGCACCTTCCCGGGCATGGCCTTCGTGCTCGGCTCGATCGTCTTCGTGGTCATCGTGGTCGGCGGGCTCGGCTCGCTGCCCGGCGCCTTCGTCGCCTCGCTGCTGATCGGCTGGCTGCAGACCTTCGCCATCGCGCTCGACTGGTCGGTCGACGACCTGCTCGACCTGCTGGGCATCAGCTTCGATTCAGACCATGCGCTGCGCGACCTGTGGACCCTGTCCCTGCCGCAGGTGGCGCCGATCCTGCCCTACATCCTGCTGGTGCTGATCCTGATCTTCCGCCCGCGCGGACTCATGGGGAAACGCGAGACATGAGCGCGACCGACACGACCTCGAGAGCGACGCGCCCCCCCGTCGCCGAAGCGGAGCCGGCCTGGAAGCGGGTGGCCGAGGACCAGATGCGGCGCGGCGCCTTCATGCGGACGCTGCCGGTCTGGGGGGCGGCCTTCGTGGCGCTCATGGTCATGCCGCTGCTGTTCCCGTCGGCGGTCGGCGTGACGATCATGAACCAGATGGGCATCTCCATCGTCTTCGCGCTCAGCTACAACATGCTGCTGGGCCAGGGCGGGATGCTGTCCTTCGGCCACGCCGTGTATTTCGGCCTCGGCGGCTTCCTGTCGGTCCATGTGATGAACTACGTGGAGTACGACGGCTGGTGGCTGCCGCTGCCGCTGCTGCCCTTCGTCGGCGGGCTGTTCGGCCTCGCCTTCGCCATCCCGATCGGCAGTTTCTCCACCCGACGGGCCGGCACGGTCTTCGCGATGATCTCGCTCGGCGTCGGCGAGCTGGTGGCTGCCTGCTCGATCATCTTCGTCGCCTTCTTCGGCGGCGAGGAGGGGGTGAGCGGCGACCGCACCATGGGGCCGCCGGTCTTCGGCTCCGAGTTCCTCAGCGAGGTCGAGGTCTACTACCTCATCGCCGGCATCGTGATGGTCGCGGCGCTGTTCATGTACCTGTTCTCGCGCACCCCGGCTGGCCGCATGGCCAATGCCGTGCGCGACAACGAGGAGCGGGCCGAGTTCGTCGGCTACAGCCAGCGCTACGTCCGCTTCATCTCGTTCTGCGCGTCGGGCTTCTTCGCCGGCATGGCGGGCGGGCTGTTCGCCATCAACTACGAGATCCTGACCGAGGAGAACCTGAATCTGGTGACCTCCGGCTGGGTGCTTCTGATGGCCTTCATCGGTGGGGTTGGCTTCTTCGTCGGCCCGATCGTCGGCGCCATCGTGCTGACCCTGCTGCAGACCGTGCTCTCCAACCACACCGAGCTCTGGCAGCTCTATGTGGGCATCCTGTTCGTGCTGACCGTGATGTACGCGCCGCGCGGCCTGACCGGGCTGGTGGCGATGCATGGACCGGCGCTGCGCAGCGGCCGGCTCGGCATGCTGGCGTCGGCCTATGGTGCGGCGCTGGTGCCGCTGCTCGCCTTCCTGGCCGGCATGGTGCTGCTGCTGGAGATGGGCAATGTCGCCAACCAGAGCGTCGTCGGCGAGAGCGAGGCCCATGTCTTCGGGCTGACCCTGGACGTGGCAACGCTGCCGCCGTGGCTCGCGGCCCTGGTCCTGGCAGGGGGAGGCGGCTACGCCCTGGTCCGGCTCGCCCCCCGCCTGCGCGACGCCTTCGCCCGGGCCGCCGGTTCTGCCGGAGGCGCGCCATGAGTGCCGCGCTGCAGATGCAGGGGGTGCGCAAGAGCTTCGGGCCGACCGAGATCATCCGCGGCATCGACCTGGAGATCCCGGCCGGCGAGCGCCACGCCATCATCGGCCCGAACGGGGCCGGCAAGTCGACCCTGTTCCACCTGATCAGCGGCAAATACACCAAGACCGCCGGCCGGATCCTGCTGAACGGCACCGAGGTGACGGAGCTTCAGCCCTATCAGATCAACCGTATGGGGCTAAGCCGGTCGTTCCAGATCACCAATATCTTCCCCCGGCTCAGCGTGTTCGAGAACGTGCGCTGCGGCCTGCTCTGGTCGATGGACTACCGCAACAGCTTCTGGCGGCTGGTCGATACCGATCGGGAGCTGAACGAGCGCACCGCCCAGATCCTGGACGAGATCGGCCTGCTGGAGCGCTGCGACCTGCCGGCCGGCGTGCTCGCCTATGCGGAGCAGCGGGCGCTGGAGATCGGCATCACCATCGCCGGCGGCGCCGGGGTGATCATGCTGGACGAGCCGACGGCCGGGATGAGCCACAGCGAGACCGAAGGGGTGGTCGAGCTGATCCGCCGGGTCACCCAGGGTCGCACCCTGGTGATGGTCGAGCATGACATGGGTGTGGTCTTCAACCTGGCAGATCGGATCTCTGTGCTGGTCTATGGCGAGATCATCGCCACCGGTACGCCGGAGGAGGTGCGCGCCAGCAGGGCGGTGCAGGAGGCCTATCTCGGCACCGTCGAGACCGCCGGCGAGGGGGCGCGCTGATGCTTCAGGTCACCGACCTCCACGCCTATTACGGCAAGAGCCACATCCTGCAGGGCGTCAGCTTCGAGGTGGGCGAGGGCGAGATCGTCAGCCTGCTCGGCCGCAACGGGGTGGGCCGGACCACGACCTGCAAGGCGATCATGGGCGAGGTGCCGCCGGTCGGCTCGATCCGCCTGCGCGGCCAGGAGATCGCCGGGCTGAAGCCGCATCAGGTCGCGCATCTCGGCATCGGCTATGTGCCGGAGAATCGGGACATCTTCCCCACCCTCACGGTCCGTCAGAACCTGACGCTCGGGATGAAGTCGTCCAGGCCGCGGCCGGACGACCGCTGGTCGATGGACGACATGTTCGACCTGTACTCCAATCTGAAGGAACGGGCCGACGTGGTGGCCGGCGCTCTGTCCGGCGGCGAACAGCAGATGCTCACCATGTGCCGGACCCTGATGGGCGACCCGGATCTGGTGATGGTCGACGAGCCGACCGAGGGGCTCAGTCCGCAGATGGTGGAGAAGGTGGCGGTGCTGCTTGAGGAGATCGCCCGGCGCGGGGTCTCTATCCTGCTGGTCGAGCAGAAACTGACGATCGCCCTGAAGATCTCCCACCGCCTGCTGGTGATGGGGCACGGCCATCTGGTATTCGACGGCACCCCGGCCGAGTTCGCCGCCGACGACCATGTGCGCCGGGAATGGCTCGAGGTGTGAGCGGATCGGTAACGGCGCAGGCAGATGTTTCCGTCCGATCGTGATCTGGTTTAGTCGCTCTTGGCCTGACGGATTTCGGTCACGTAACCGGCCTGGATCGCCCGGTAGTAGGTGGCGGCGCAGAGCGCGGTGACCGCCTTCTCGCTGCGCTTCAGCGCCTGCCGCAGGTCGGCCAGGGCAGCCCGCTGGTTGGCGGCGCCGAACATCGAGCGGCTCGACGGATCGCGGCCAATCCGGTCCGCCAGGTCGCCGCCATAGCAATAGTGGATCACCGCCTCATAATAGCCGGGACCGCGATCGGCGGCGCCGGCGGTGGGGCTCAGGAGAAGCAGACTCAGGCAGAGGGCGGGACAGGCGAAGCGAAGCATGGCGTTCGGAACGGAAACCAGGGGAAGCGCGAACCACCCTGCGAGTCTTCCATAGTCGGATTAATTTTTTAATAAAATTTTTCTGATCTTTGAGGGGCTTTTGAGGCGCCGGGCCTGTCCGTCAATCACCTTCGCTGCGTCCGTAGACGTCCTCCAGGCGCACGATGTCGTCCTCCGACAGCAGCGCCCCCGACTGTACCTCGACCACCGCCACCGGGGCGCCGGTCGTGTTTTCCAACCGATGCACCCAGCCCAGGGGAATGTCGATGGACTGGTGGGCCGACAGATCCACCGTCTCCAGCGCCTCTTCGCTCCGGCCGAGCGTTACCCGCGCCCGACCTTCGATCACCACCCAGTGCTCGGCCCGGTGAGCATGGGTCTGCAGCGACAGCCGGCCGCCCGGCTTGATGCGGATCAGCTTCACCAGGAAGCCGTCGCCCATGTCCAGGTTCCGGTAGGAGCCCCAGGGCCGGTGCACGGAGGCATGGCCGTCGACCTGACCATGGCCCTCCGCGCGCAGCCGTTCGACCACCGTGCCGACCTCCTGCACCCGGTCGCCGTCGGCGACGAGCACAGCATCCTCGGTCGCGACGACGATGGTGTTGCTAAGGCCCAGGGTGGCGATCCGCGGCCCGGTGGAGAGGGCCACGGTGCCGCGGCTGTGCAGATGGTGGACCGGGCCGGACGCGCTGTTGCCGTCCTCATCCCGGCCGAGCGCATCCGCCAGGGCGTCGAACGAGCCGATATCGCTCCAGCCCGGATCGCAGGCCACGACCGACGCGGTCGACGTGCGCTCCATGATCGCCACGTCGATCGAGACGGCACGCATGCCCTCATAGGCGGCGGCGTTCAGGCGCAGGAAGTCGAGGTCGCTGCGTGCGCCTGCCCGGGCTGCGCGGCAGCCATCGAGCAGGTCGGGCGCGAAGCGCTCGGCTTCGCGGACCAGCGTCGTGGCCGAGGCGAGAAAGTTGCCGGAATTCCAGAGGTAGCGCCCGTCTGCCAGGTAGCCTTCGGCGGTGGCGGTGTCGGGCTTCTCCACGAACCGGGCCACCGGCCTGACCTTGCGCGCTTCCGATCCGTCCGCGTCCGTGCCGCCTGACAGGATGTAGCCGTAGGCGGTTTCGGGCCGGCTCGGGGCGATGCCGAAGGTGACGATCCGGCCCTCACGAGCCGCGGGCAGGGCGGCCGACACCGCATCGAGGAAGGCGCCGGGCCGGGTCATGGCATGGTCCGCGGCGAGCAGCAGCAGCACCGCCGCCGGGTCGCTGTTCAGCAGATGCAACGCAGCGGTCAGCGCGGCCGGTGCGGAACTGCGCGCGGTCGGCTCCAGCAGGATCGCCGCCGGGTTGATTCCGACCGCCTGCAGCTGTTCGGCGACGATGAACCGGTGTTCGGCGTTGGCGACCGCCAGCGGACGCGCGAAGGTTGCCGGGTCGGACACCCGCAGCGCGGTGGTCTGCAGCAGCGATTGCGCGCCCTGAAGGGTCAGGAACTGCTTGGGATAGGCGGCACGGGACAGCGGCCAGAGCCGGGTGCCGGCGCCGCCGCACAGCAGGACGGGGTGGATCCGCGTCACGGCCTTACCCCTGCGGTCGGTCGCGCAGGAGGGCGGCCACGAAGGCATCCAGATCGCCCGCCGTGAACAGATAGCCGTCGATCCCGGCGGCGGCCGCCGCGTCAAGGTCGCTCTGCCGGTCCCCGATCATGAAGGAACCGGCGCGGTTCACCGGCCAGGCCGCCATCAGGTCGAGCAGCATGCCGGGGGCCGGCTTGCGCCAGGACGCCTTGTCGGCGAAACGCGTGGCCTGATGGTCCGGGTGGAACGGGCTGTAGCGCCAGTCGTCGATCCGTGCGCCCTGATCCCGCAGCGCCCCCGCCATCCAGCGGTGGAGCGCCTCGACCTGCTCGGAATCGTAGAGACCGCGGGCGATCCCCGACTGGTTGGTCACCACAAAAACCAGGTAGCCGGCCGCGTTCAGCCGCGCCACCGCCGCCGCGGCACCCGCAACCCAGGCGATCTGATCCGGACGGTGGGCATAGCCGGTATCGACGTTCAGGACACCGTCCCGGTCGAGGAATACCGCCGGGCGCGGCACGGACGGGGAGGGGCGGGGCATTCACGGCATCCGATTCGTTTCGACGGGGTGTCTATAGGCCGTCTCGCCCCGCGAGGCGACTCGCGATCCCCCACCGAGTCGTCGGATGGCCTCTGAGGAAACACACGTTATTCGCGTATGCATATTCTCTTAACTCGGGCTATCGGGGATGAGAGTCGAGCCATGATGACAATACCATATAAAAACCGGCTGCTGACCAATGTAGGGTCTCTGGTCGTGCCGGAACGCGACCTGTTCGCGGCCTATTTTCTGCGGCTGAACGCCCAGCTCAACCGTTACGGACTGCAGATGTCGGTCGATGACGACATGAGCGGGTTCGATCAGGTGTGCCGGGAGACCGGCAAGTTCCTGCCCAACGCCTTCAACCCGGCCGCCGTGCCGTTTCCGCGCGGCGCGGCGCTGTGGATGAGCGTGCACGACGCCACCTCGGAGCGCATTGCCACCTTCGCCATCCGCCTGTTCGATCTCGGTCAGCGGACCCTCGGCGACTGGCTGTCGACGCTGTCCTTCTTCTACAACACGCCGTCCCGCGACATGGCGAGCGGCGAGCGCTTCGTGCTGAGCGAGGAGGCCGACGCCTATGCCAACGCGGTGCGCCGCAACTGCACCTATATCGGCGGGCTGTGGCTAGCGCCGGCCTGGCGCGGTCGCACGGTGCTGGCCGAGGTGATGACGACGGCGGGCTGCGCCCTGGCGCTGGCCAAATGGGACGCGGCGCCGATGGTCTCGATCGCCGAGGACGAGGTCTATGCGAAGAACGCCTCGAAGTACCGCTTCAACGAGGCCCATTCCGGCGTGCGCTGGCTGCGGCCGCACAAGCCGGAGCGCACCCGCATGTGGCTGCTCGGGCGGACCCGGGACGCGGTGGTCGCCGATGTGACGCGGTTCGTCGACGTGCCGGACGAGCATCCGCTGGTTGCGGCACCGGCCGGCACTCCGGTGCGGACGGCCCAGGCCGGCGGCTGAGCGCCGGGCGGATCAGATTGGGGCGGCGTGTTCCAGTTCGCAGGTCGACAGGAGCGCGCTGACCCGGTCGCCGTCGCTGCCGCTGGCGAACAGAGGCACCGTGAGGCGCGACCACTGAACGACCTGGAGGCCGTCGCTGGCGGCCACGACGCCGTTGCAGCGGTGCAGGACCGGTTCGCGGCGACGCTGGACGGACCGCAGGTCGCGCTGGACGCAGAGGCCGAGGCCGCGGTCGGGCACGTCGATCAGGCGCGACCCCTCCATGGCCCGGTGCACCCGGTCGTCCCAGACCTGGACCCGGCCCGGGGCGTAGCGCGCGATCCGCAGATCCTCGTTGTCGTCGACCACCAGCAGCTTGGTGCGGGTCTGGAACAGGCCGAGCTGCTCCAGGTCGCGCAGCATGGCCTCGCCGGTACCGGCGCCGGCCCGGTCCTCCTGCCAGCGCGACAGGGTCATGGAGAACGGATGGGTGGCCTCCCAGGCCTGTCCGGAGGCGAGGATCTGATGGATCGGCACCTCGGTGCTGTCGACCAGGGTGAGCGGCTCGTCATTGGCGGCGATGCGGCAGATCGCGCGCAGCCGGTCGACGAGCTGGACCGGGCGGCCCTTCTCGCGCACCCAGGCCATGCCGTTCCACCAGGCGAAGGTGACCTCGCCGCCCATCGGCGCCCAGACCTCGCACAGGGCGACGAGCTGGTTCAGCGCTTCGCGGCGGATCGCCAGAGGATCGAGGGCGACGACCTCGGGGACGGAGGACCGGAACGACGTGCCGTGCAGGCTCCACTTGCGCTTGATGCCGACCCAGCCGAGCGACCGCAGGGCGAAGCTCACCATCTCCGGGGTGGGATCGACCAGGCGGCGGTCCTGCAGGGAGTCGGCCGTGTTCACCGGAGCCAGCCATTCGGCCATGGACAGGCTGCGGGCGAACCGCTCCTCGTCCACATGGCCGTGGGTGTCGAACTCGCGCAGCAGCGGCGAGGCCAGCGGATAGCGCAGCGTCTCCGACAGCTCGTAGGGCAGCGGCATCGGGAAGGCCTCCGCCCCCCAGACCGACTGGTCCTCGTCGATATCGTCCCGGCGCCGGCTGGTGACCGTGTCCAGGTAGCGGCAGGCGCTCTCCGGCTCCAGGAAGGCGATGTCCACCGGCTCCGCGTCGCGGTCGATCAGCACCAGCTCGATCATGGTGCTCGGCGCTTCCTCCGCCAGATACTGCGGCAGCGCCTCCAGCGCCTCGGCGCAGGCGGTACTCGGATTCAGGCGCACGACCGCGCGATCCGGCTGGATGCCAACATCCACCCAGCCGAAATGGTGCAGCATGGTGAACAGCATCGCCGCCTCGCCACCTGCGCCGTCGGAATGACGGTCCTCGCGACCTGCCTGGGTCAGCCAGAACCCCCTGCCGACGCCGTTTCCGTCGTCATCCCCCATGTCCATTTGCCCCTGGACAATTAGCAGCATCAAAAACTGTCGCATGCCGACGTCAACGCAAACAAGCCCGATTCGCTTGGCGGAATGTCGTTTTGTCAATGGTTGAAAAGTGGACCGGCATACTAGAGGGGCCGTTGTAATAAAGGACGGCGCCGGTGTCCGAAAAGAGAAAGGTCGGCGCCGAAGGGTTACTTTCGGCGCCGACCTTGTGTCAATTGTCGACAGTTTTCCGCTCTTTCACTCAGCCTTTACGCGTGCAGCAAAAGGCCGAGCAAAGCAGAACTGATCCGATGGATCAGGAAGCCTGACCGAAGATCTCGGCGACGCGCTCCCAGTTGACCAGATCGTTCACGAACGCCTTCACGTAGTCCGGGCGGGCGTTGCGGTAGTCGATGTAGTAGGAGTGCTCCCACACGTCGCAGCCGAGCAGGGCGGTGCCCTCGCCGGTGGCCAGCGGGTTCACGCCGTTGGCGGTCTTGGTGATGGCGAGCTTGCCGTCGTTGCCGAGGATCAGCCAGCACCAGCCGGAGCCGAACTGACCCACGCCGGCCGCGATGAAGTCCTCCTTCATCTTGTCGACGCTGCCGAAGTCGGAGACGATCTTCTTCTCCAGTTCGCCCGGAATGGAACCGCCGCCATTCGGCTTCATCCACTTCCAGAACTCGATGTGGTTCCAGTGCTGGGAGGCGTTGTTGAACAGACCGCCGCCCTTGCCGCCGTCGTAGGAGGCCTTGACGATCTCCTCCAGCGACTTGCCTTCCAGGCCGCTGCCCTCGAGCAGCTTGTTGCCGTTCACGACATAGGCGTTGTGGTGCTTGTCGTGGTGGTACTCCAAGGTTTCCTTGGACATGACCGGCGCCAGGGCGTCATGGGCATACGGAAGATCGGGAAGTTCAAAGGCCATTGCGGCTCTCCTCTCGTGAAACTCTTGGCCGTGGAGGAACCCCCACGGGTGGCCGGTGCGCAGTGTGTCGGTACGCGGGTATTCAGCGTGCGGCTTCGCGTCGTTCCCGGCCGCACGTCACCATGTAATAGCAAGAGATTTCTTGTCTAGTGGGAAGCGGGTTTCGCCGTCTTCTCGGCCACCGCCGACAGGAATTCCTCCAGGGTCTCCGGGTCGCGGCCTGCGAAATGCTCGCGCAGGCCGAGATCGGCGACCCACATCTGGCGGTCGCGGGTGCCGACCGCCGTCGACGGCTCCAGGCCCAGGTCGCGCAGGGTATCGGCCACGCTCTCCATCTCGATCGCCCGGCGCCGTCCATGCAGCGCCATGCGGCCCATATGGAAGGTCGCCACCTGACGCCAGTCGAGGCCGGGGAAGGTGGACTGGATGGAGGCCAGCACCCGGTCGGCCACGCCGGCCCGGTCCGCCGCCACCAGGCTCTCGCACAGGATCGCCTCGATGCCCTTCATGAAGACCGAGCGGGCCATCTTGATGGTGGAGGCCTGGCCGATCTCGGTGCCGACCACCTCCACCTTCATGCCGAGGCCGGTCATGGTCTCCGCCACCGCCTCCGCCGCCTCGCCGGCCAGCAGCATCGGCACCCCATGACCGCGGCCGAGCACGGTGTCCATCACCGCCACATCGACGTAGCGGGCGGCCGAGTTGCCCTCCACCGCCTTGGCCGCCTTGACCTTCTTGCCCGGCGAGCAGGAGTTGAGGTCGAGATAGAGCTGACCCTGGCGCAGGTGCGGGGCCGCACTCTCCGCAGCCTCCAGCGCCCGTTCGGATGTCACCGTCGACAGGATCAGGTCGGCCTCGGCCACGGCTTCCGCCGGGGTGTCGAAGGCGCTCGCGCCGAAGCTCTCGGCCTTGCTCCGCCAGGCGTCGCGGGTTGCCGGGTCGGCCGCCAGGATGTCGTAGGTGGCGACCGATTTGGCGCCGGCGCCGAGCAGGCCGCGGGCGAGTTCGGGACCGGCTTCGCCGAAGCCGATGAAGGCCAGTTTCACGCTCATCCGACCGCTCCCGCCTTGCGCAACGCCGCGACCTGGTCGGCGCTATAGCCGAGTTCGGCAAGCAGCCCGTCGGTGTCGCCGCCGAGCTCGGGGCCGGGATTCTTCGGCGGGGCCGAGCCGGAATTGCGGATCGGATGGGCGACCATGCGGAAAGCCTCCTCAAGTCCCGGCGCCGCCCGGTCGAGCGGCGGCGGGAAGGAATGGATGCCGTCGCGCTCGGCGACGAAGGGATTGTCCATGGCGTCGGCGATGTCGAGGATCGGCGAGGCGGGTACCGTGCCGCCGAATTCGGCCATCCATTCCGCCGTGGTCCGGGCGGACAGGGCCTCGTCCAGGATCTCCTGGATCGCCGGGCGCTCCGCCAGCCGTGCCTTGAAGGTGGCGAAGCGCGGATCGGTCGCCAGCTCCGGACGGCCGATCTTCTGGCACAGGGCCGGCCAGAACTTCTCCTTGTTGCACATCAGGTAGATCCAGCCGTCCCTGGTCTTGTAGGTCTGACACGGGGTCAGGGACGGATGGGCCGAGCGCGGCAGGCGGTCCTGCACATGGCCAGCGTTCAGGTACCAGGTCGAGAGATACGTGACCGTGTGCAGCGCCAGGTCGAACAGGCTGACATCGACGTCGCGGCCCTCTCCGGTCTGGCGGGCCTGCAGGATCGCCGAGGTGACGCCCAGCGCCATGGTGACCCCGGTCATCAGGTCGACCACGGACAGACCGAACCGGCTCGGCGGCGAGCCCGGCTCGCCGGTGACCGAGAACCAGCCGGCCTCGGCCTGCATCAGGTAGTCGTAGCCCGGCCATGTCCTGCGCGACCCGTCGCGGCCATAGGCCGACAGGTGCGCGCAGACGATCTTCGGGTTCACGTCCTTCAGGCTGGCGTAGTCGATGCCGAGCTTCTCCGGCACGTCGCCGCGCAGGTTGTTGGTGACGGCGTCGGCGGTGGCGGCGAGCTCCCGGAAGATCCGCCGCCCCTCCTCGCTGCGCAGGTCGAGGGCGACGCTGCGCTTGTTCAGGTTGAACGAGTGGAAGAACTGGCTCTGGTGGCCATCGTCGTCGAAGAAGTACGGGCCGACGGCGCGCGACATGTCGCCGCCGTCGGTCGGGTTCTCGATCTTGATGACCTCGGCCCCCTGGTTGGCGAGGTACATGGTGCCGAACGGTCCGGCACCATACTGCTCGACCGCAAGGATGCGCACACCCTCCAGCGGCTGGCCTGCCATGGCCTCCTCCTCTCGTTCATTTCCTCCGCCGGCCGTCCCTTCTTGCCGGGACGTTTCCGGCACCGTGACTCAGGCCTTCGGGCCCTTCAGCTTGATCGCGTTGGCCTTTTCCAGCACCTCGATCGTCGCTTCGTGGTTCGCGGTCGGCATGACCTCGTTGTAGCCGGCCCAGATCTCGTTCAGCGAGGCGAGCAGCGGCGCGAACATGTCCTGGTCGCCGGCGAGACCGGCGGCGATGCCCACGTCCTTGGCCATCAGCGCGGTGGCGAAGCCGGAGTTGTAGGTCCGCGGCAGCACCGACTGGTGGTACTTGCGCTCGGTCGACGAGTTGCGGCCGGTGGAGACGTTCAGGATGTCGACCATGGCGGACGGGTCGAGGCCGAACTTCTGGCCGATCAGCAGCGCCTCATTCGCGGCGGTGAGGCCGACGGCGGAGAGGTAGTTGTTCAGGCACTTCATCGCGTGGCCGGCGCCGAGCGGGCCGCAGCGGAAGATGTTCTTACCCGTCGCCTCGAAGGTCGGCATGACCTTGGCCAGCGCCTCCTCGTCGGAGCAGCCGACCATGATGGACAGGGTGGCCTTGTCGGCGCCGGTCACGCCGCCGGAGACCGGCGCGTCGATCAGGGTGATGCCCTTGGCCTTCAGCTCGTCGCCCAGTTCGCGGGTGCCGACCGGGGCAGACGAGCTCATGTCGACCAGGATCTTGCCGTCGGCGAAACCGGCGGCGAGGTTGTCGCCGTCGCCGAAGCAGATGCGGCGGACGACCTTGCCGTCGGGAACGATGGTGACGATGACGTCGGACATCTCCGACAGGGCGGCGAGGCTGGACGCCCGCTTGGCGTCGAACTCGTCGGCGAAGCGGCCGAGCTTGTCCTGGTCGAGGTCGAAGACCGCGACGTCGACGCCGGCCTTCTTTGCGTTGCGGGCCATCGGCCAACCCATGTTGCCGATGCCGATCCACCCGACGGTGATGTCGGACATATGTCTCTCCGTAGTGTTGTCAGTGTTCCGGGTGCGGGGCGGGGTGGAGGGGGTCAGTCGACCCCCATCTCCTTGAACACCTCGCGGGCGTTGCGGAAGGCGTCGATCGCCGCCGGCACGCCGCAGTAGATGGCGGTCTGCAGGAAGACTTCCTTGATGTCGTCCTTGGTCAGGCCGTTGTTGATGGCGCCGCGGATGTGCAGACGCAGCTCGTGGCTGCGGCCGAGCGCCACCAGCATGCCGAGGTTGAGCATCGAGCGCTGCTGGCGCGTCAGGCCCGGACGGCCCCAGACCTCGCCCCAGCAGTATTCGGTGACCAGCTCCTGCATCGGCATGTTGAAGTCGTCGGCGGACGCGATCGACTTGTCGACATATTCCGCACCGAGAACCTCACGCCGGTTCTTCAGACCGGCCTCGAACATGGCCTTGTCGCTCATGGTATTTCCTCCGATTTGTATACAAGATTGGCGCAGACCCTAGCCCTGACGGACCGCCGCGCCAAGATAGGAAGGTGAAGAGACGGGTTTCGCCCCTCCGATGGCGGGTTTGGGACGACAAAGCCCCATCCTTGCGTCTAGGGTGCGCACCGCTCGACGACGCGCAAGCCCGTAAATGACGGGTGCGGCAACTGGCTGAGAAGACGACGATGGCGCCCGAGGGACCGATGACCTTCACGATCGAAGAACCGCGCGCGGCCGACGCCACGGAAGTGGTGGACGCCCTCTATACGGTGCGGATCAACGCCCTGGTGGTGGATTTCCAGATCGGCATCCACGCCCACGAGCAGGGCGTGCGCCAGCGCGTGCGCGTGGACATTTCGGTCGACGTTACGCGGCCCGACGGCGGCTTCCGCGAGGACTATGCCCGGGTCTACTGCTACGAGCGCATCGTCAAGGCGGTCCGCGCGCTCGCTGGCGGCGGCCATGTGAAGCTGGTCGAGACCCTGGCCGACCGGGTGGCCGAGATCTGCCTGGCCGACGAGCGGGCGAAGCGGGCCGAGGTGACGATCTCCAAGCTCGACGTGTTCCACGACGCCGAGAGCGTCGGCGTCACGGTGGTGCGCCGCCGGGTGGGCTAGCCGGCCCTCCCAATCGGGCTAGATCTGGCATACTCTCCGGACGCGAAGCGAGGGCTGCCATGAGCACACTTCAGGAACTCGATCCCGACTGCTACGCCGAGGGCCGGCTGGATGCGGTCGATCTGACCATCGTGCCGCGCGCCCGGGATATCGGTGGCTTCGAGGTGCGGCGAGCGCTGCCCTCGGCCAAGCGGCAGATGATCGGGCCGTTCATCTTCTGGGACCAGATGGGGCCGGCCGCCTTTCCGATGGGCGAGGGGATCAATGTCCGCCCGCACCCGCATATCGGGCTGGCCACCCTGACCTATCTGTTCGACGGCGAGATCTATCACCGCGACAGCCTCGGCACGGCCCAGCCGATCCGGCCGGGCGAGGTCAACCTGATGACCGCCGGCAAGGGGATCGTCCATTCCGAGCGCATGGACGATGCGGTGAAGGCGCTGGGTCCGAACCTGTTCGGCATCCAGTCCTGGATCGCCCTGCCGAAATCCAGGGAAGGGATCGAGCCGGCCTTCGAGCACCGCGACCAGACGGCCCTGCCGACCCTGGAGGCGGAGGGCAAGGCGGTGCGCATCATCGCCGGCTCGCTCTGGGGCGCGACCTCGCCGGTCACCACCTTCTCTGAGATGATCTACGCCGATGTGGCGCTGGAGACCGGCGCCCGCCTGCCGATCCCGGCGGAGCACGAGGAACGGGCGATCTACGTCTCGGAAGGGACCGTCATGGTTTCCGGCGACCGGTTCGAGTGCGGCCAGCTTCTGGTCCTGCACCCGGGCGATCCGGTCACCGTCGAGGCGGGGAGCCGGGCGCGCATTCAGGTGTTGGGCGGCGAGCCGATGGACGGCCCGCGCTTCATCTGGTGGAACTTCGTGCACTCGTCGAACGACCGGATCGAGGCGGCGAAGGCCGACTGGAAGGCCGGCAAGTTTGACATCGTTCCCGGCGACGAGGAGGAGTTCATCCCCCTGCCGGAGAAGTGACGTTCAGCCGACCCGCACCATCGCCCCGTCGACCGGGATCGCCGCCCCGTTGATGTAGCGGGCGAGCGGCGAGGCGAGGAACACCATCAGCACCGCCAGATCCTCCGGTTCGCCGAAATAGCCGGCCGGAATGAACCGGTCGATGAAGGCCTGGCGGCTTTCCTCGGTCGGGTGCAGGCGGTTGTCGATCTGGTCGGAATGGATGCGGCCCGGCGCGATCGTGTTCACGGTGATCCCGAAGGACGCCAGCTCCAGGGACATCGTGCGCGACCACGACTGCAGGGCCGCCTTCGCCGGCATCGCGGCGTTCATCGAATGGCCGACCATCGCCCCGGTCACGTTGATGATCCGACCCCACCTGCGCTCCTTCATCCCCGGGACGATCGCGGCCGAGAGCCGGCGGGCCGCTTCGAAGTTCAGCTTGAACGACGCCTCCCAGAACGCTTCGTCCCACGGATCCTCCATGGGGCGCGAGCCGCCGGCATTGTTGATCAGGACGTCGATGGCGCCGCCGGCCGCCTCCAGGGCGGCCTGGCCGATCGCGGCACATCCTTCCTCGCTGTCCAGGTCGCCTGTGATCGCCACCGGGGCCGGGCAGCCGGCCGCCACGGCCTCGTCGATCACCGCCTGCAGGGCCGCTTCGCGCCGGCCGTGGATGATCACCTTCGCCCCCTCGCGGGCCAGCAGCAGGGCGGCGGACCGGCCGATACCGGCCGAAGCGCCGGAAATGAGGACGGTCTTGTCGGAGAGCTGGAGGTCCATCTGCGTATCCTTCGGTCCGGTGAGGCGCGCATGATGCCAGGGAAGGCGGGCGCCGCAAGATGCCGCACCGGCATCACAGCATGCACATGGCCGTCTTTTCGGCCCCCCGGGACGGCGCTACAGTCCAGCCGTCATGGATTTCATCATCGCCCCCGACGCCGTCTCGTTCTTCGGCCGCGGTCTCCGCCGGCCGGAATGTGTAGCCTGTACCAAAGCCGGAGCGATCTGGGTCAGCCATGCCCTGCCCGAAGGCGGCGGCGGCGTGGCCCGGCTCGATGCCGACGGCACGCCGCATCCGATCGTCGCCACCTCCGGCGCACCGGCCGACTTCATGCCGAACGGCTGGTCGATGGCGCCGGACGGCTCGTTCCTGATCGCCAATCTCGGCGACAGCGGCGGCGCCTGGCGGCTGTACCCGGACGGCTCCTGCACCCCGGTGCTGCTGGAAATCGACGGCTATCCCATGCCGCCGGTCAACTTCGTCCACCTGGACGAGGAGGGTCGGGTCTGGATCTCGGTCAGCACCTGGCGCATCCCGCGCGACCGGGCGTTCCATCGCGAGGTGGCCGACGGCTTCGTCGTCCTGATGGACGCGGTCGACCGGCCGGACACCGCGCGCATCGTCGCCGACGGGCTCGGCTATACCAACGAGGTGAAGGTCGATCCCACCGGTCGCTGGCTCTACGCCAACGAGACCATGGCCCGGCGCCTGTCCCGCTACACGCTGACGGGCGACGGTCTGGGCAGCCGCGAGACCGTGGTCGATTATATTGACGGCGTCATCCCCGACGGGTTCGAGTTCGACGTCGACGGCGGGGTGTGGTGCGCCAGCGTCATGAGCAACCGGCTGGTGCGGGTCGATTCGGACGGCAGCCAGCACGTGATCCTGGAAGACCTCGACCCGGCGGAGATCGCGCCGGCCATGGCCCGCTGGCGCGAGGGCGGCTACAACCGCGACGACATGATGATCGGCGCCAGACGCGCGCTGCGGAACATCGCCAGCATCACCTTCGCCGGCCCGGACCTGAAGACGGTGTATTGCGGCTCGCTGGCGGGGGACGGGCTGGTGACCTTCCGCTCCCCGGTCGCCGGCGCGGTGCCGCCCCATTGGACATTCTGAGTAACCGGAGGAAACAAGATGACCCAGGTGCGCAAGGTTGAGGTGACGGAAGTCGGCCCGCGCGACGGCCTGCAGGCCGAGAAACGGATGATCCCGGCGGCCGAGAAGATCGCGCTGATCAACCGGCTGATCGATGCCGGCGTCCCGCGGATCGAGGCGACCTCCTTCGTGTCGCCGAAGGCGGTGCCGCAGCTCGCCGACGCGGCCGAGGTGATGGCCGGGATCGACCGGACCAAGGGCACGATCATCGCCACCCTGGTGCCGAACGCCCGCGGCGCCATCCGCGCCGCCGAGTGCGAGGTGGACGAGATGGTGGTCTTCGTCTCGGCGTCGGAGAGCCACAACAAGAAGAACGTGAACCGCTCGGTCGAGGAGTCCCTCAAGGGCTTCGAGGAGGTCGCCAAGATCGCCGGCGACGCCAAGATCCCGGTGCACGGCGCCATCGCAACGTCCTTCGGCTGCCCGTTCGAGGGCAATGTCGCGCCGGAGCGCCTGGGCATGATCGCCAAGCGGTTCCAGGAGATGGGCTTCGAGGGCATGACCTTCGGCGACACCACCGGCATGGCGACCCCGCCGACCGTGCGCGCCGGCATCGCCGCCGTGCGCGACGCCGCCCCGAAGCTCACGATGGGCCTGCACTTCCACAACACCCGCGGCATCGGCCTGGCCAATGTCATGGTCGGACTGGATGAGGGCATCGACAAGTACGAGAGCTCGTTCGGCGGGACCGGCGGCTGTCCCTTCGCGCCGGGCGCCACGGGGAATATCTGCACCGAGGACCTGATCTATCTGCTGCACGAGATGGGCATCGAGACCGGCATCGACCTGCGCAAGCTGATGGCGATCGGCTGCGATGTGGAGACGGTGGTCGGCCACCCGCTGCCCGGACAGGTGATGAAGGCGGGCCAGCGGCTCGACCTGCACGACATGGACGCCGTCCGCACCGCGGAAGGGTGAGCCTAGGTGACGGACACTGACATTGCGGGCGCCCCGGAAGGGGCGCTCCACGGACTCCGCGTGATCGACCTGACCCGCATCCTGGCGGGACCGTTCTGCACCCTGCTGCTCGCCGATATGGGCGCCGACGTGATCAAGGTGGAGCCGCCCGCCGGCGACCCGGTCCGGGGCCAGGGGGCGATGGTCGAGGGCTACAGCTGGTACTTCGCCCAGTTCAACCGCAACAAGAAGTCCCTCGTCCTCGACCTCTACACCGAGCAGGGCAAGGCCGACCTGACGGCGCTGCTGGAGACGGCCGACGTGGTGGTGGAGAACTACCGGCCCGGCGTCTTTGCCAAGATGGGCTTCTCGCCCGAGCGGCTGGCCGAGATCAATCCGCGGCTGATCTGCGCCAGCGTCAACGGCTACGGCTCCACCGGTCCCTATGTCGACCGGCCCGCCTTCGACTTCATCGCCCAGGCGATGAGCGGCTTCATGGCGGTGAACGGCGATCCCGACGGTCCGCCGCGGCGCGCCGCCCCGCCGGTCTCCGACCTCATCGCCGGCCTGTACTGCGCGTTCGGCGTGGTCTCGGCGCTGGAGGCCCGGCACCGCACCGGCCGCGGCCAGCAGGTGGAGAGCAGCCTGACCGGCGGGCTGATGTCGATGATGGCCTATCTGTCGGCGGAGTATTTCGCCACCGGGCAGAACCCGACCCGCACCGGCAACAACCACCCGATCGTCGCCCCCTACGGCCTGTTCGAGGCGGCGGACGGCGAGATCGCGGTGGCGCCGTCCAACGACACTTTCGTGGAGCGCTTCCTGCGCGTGCTCGGCCTGGAGGGTCTGCTGCAGGAGGCGGACTTCGCCAGCAACGCGGCGCGCATGGCCAACCGCGCGGCGCTGAACGCCCGGATCAACGCGGTCACCCGCGAACAGCCGGTCGACCACTGGATCGACGCCATCAACAAGGCGGGATGTCCCGCAGGCCGGGTGATGGGGCTGGACGAGGTCTTCACCGACCCGCAGGTGCTGGCCCAGGAGATGGTGATCCAGTCCGAGCGACCGGGCCGCGCGCCGATCAGGATGACCGGCTTCCCGGTGAAGCTGTCGGGGACACCGGCGGCGCTGCGCCAGCCGCCGCCCGAATTGGGGGAACATACCGAGCAGATTCTAAACTTTGTGAGAAAGGCCACAAAGTCGCATTGACGCTAGGGAAATCTGTGCTCACGATTTCCGCTCGTTCGTCTTTCCGGGACCGCCGATGGCCCTCACCGACCCCGTTTTCGTCTATCCGGACCTCGACACCAGCTCGGTCGAGTACGCGCCGGATTTCAGCACGGCCGGGGTCCGTTCGTGGCTGCGCACCACCAAGATGCGCGACGTCCTCGATTTCTGGAACGACATCCGCCAGTTCCGGCGGTGTCCGGACCTGGAGGATGTGGAGTTCGGCTCTGTGCCGGAGCTGGCCAACTGGATGATCCTGCTGGAGCGTCCGGTGCCGGGCGGCGACTGCCTGTTCCGCACGGTCGGCCGGAAGATCGTCGAGCTGTCCCACCTGGACATCACCGGTCAGCCGCTGATGGCGCTGCCGGACCCGGACTACCGCCGGATGTTCCAGGCCAACTGCGACGCCGTTACGCGGGCGGCGATGCCGCTGGCCTCGCGCTACCGCCGCATGCTGAAGGGACAGAGCTTCGACTTCGAGCGGCTCGACCTGCCGCTGATGCTGGAATCCGGCCGGGTCGGCGGCGTCCTCGTGGGCATGCACGCCGCCGGCGTCGACTGAACGTCTTCGCCCGCCCTTGCGGTTCGTCGGCTGATCTCCGACCATGGGCCCGGTTTCCGGACCGGTGGAGGGTTCCATGAATTTCGGTCCCGTTCTGCGCCGCATCCGGGTCGTGCGCCGGCTCAAGCAACAGGCCCTGGCCGAGCTGGTCGGCGTGACCCAGGCGACCGTCTCGCGCTGGGAGAGTGGCGACCTTGCGCCCAGCCTCGACCAGCGACGCCGGCTCATCCGCCTGCTGCGCAGCACCGCCACCCTGAATGCCGACCACGGCCTGCGCCGGCTGGTGGAGACCTCGCCCCTGCGGGTCCACCTGGTCTGCGACATCACCCACCGCCTGCTCGCCGCCTCGCCGACCCGCGAGGCCGAGTGGCTGTCCGACGCCCGCACCTGGGAGGGCCGCTCGCTCTACCGCTTCGCCACCGACGAGATCCGCCAGGCCGAGGCCAAGCTCGACGCCTGCGGCTGGTTCGAGGGACGGGTCCCCGGCGCCTATTTCTGGACCGAGGCCGGCGACCCGCGGACCCCGATCCGCATCCAGCAGGGCTACTGCATCTGGGAGCGGCTGACCCTGAACGACGGCAGCCCCGTGCGCATGGCGACCACCCTGGCGCCGGAAGCGGTGCCGGCGAGCGTGCTGGAGAGCTTCATCGACTTGCGCGGTCCGGTCGCCGTCGCCTGACGGACGGCCTGGCCCGACCGGCCGCATAACTTATGCGTGGAGAGCGGTCCGACCTGGCCATAGCCTGCTGCAGACCCGAAGCAAGAGCGGAGGTCTCCCATGCAGCGTCAGGCCCGCACGATCCTCGACTTCCTGGCCTTCAGCGAGCGGCTGAAGCGGGAACTGCGCCATTCCTGGCTGTCTGACGGCCGCCGCGAAAGCGTCGCCGAGCACACCTGGCAGATGGCCCTGGCGGCGATCCTGGTGGCCCCGCATCTGCGGCACTCCGTGGACCTGCTGCGGGTGCTGGAGATGATCGTCGTCCATGACCTGACCGAGGCGGTGACCGGCGACATCCCGGCCTTCGAGGTCAGCGCCCGCCAGGATGCCAAGCGGGAGCGCGAGGCCGCAGCGGCGAAGCGCATCCGCGACAGCCTGGACGCCGATACCGGCCGGCATGTCCATGCCCTGTTCCTGGAACTGGCGACCGGCGGCACCTCGGAGGCCAAGCTGGTTCATGCGCTCGACCGGCTGGAGGTGCAGATCCAGCACAACCTGGCCCCGGACGAGACCTGGGAGCCGGTGGAGTACCCGATGGTCTTCAACCGGCTGGAGGGGCCGTGTCGCCACGACCCGTTCCTCGCCGCGCTGGCCGAGTTGGTGGAGGCGGACGGCGCGGCCAAGCTGACCGCTGCCGGGGTGGACGTCTCGGAGGTCCGGCGTCTGGCTGCGGCGTGACGCGGCCTTCGACACGGCCCGGGGCGGGGTTTGTCGAAGGACCGCCTCGCGCATTTCTGTCCTTTGACATTCCGCCGCCGCCCGACAATTCTCCGGCACCAACGCGATCGGAGAGGCACCCGTGGACAACACCGGCAACACCTTCAACTCAGCGGCCTATGGCGGACCCGGCTGGCAGGGGCGCACGCGCACCCACCGTGAGGAGATCGGCGACCTCTGGGCGGCCAGCGGCATCGACAGCGAATACGCGCCCCTGCGCTCGGTGCTGCTGCATCGTCCGGGCAGCGAGCTGGCGGCGGCGCTGGAGGATCCGAATTCGGTGCAGATGCTGGAGGCGCTCGACCTGGGCCGCGCCGGCGAGCAGCACGACGCCATGGCCGAGGCCTACCGGGCCAACGGCGTCGACGTGCAGTATGTCGACCCGACCGGCCAGCCGACCCCGAACCAGATGTTCTGCGCCGACCTGTTCGTGATGTCGCCGGACGGCGCGATCCTGGCCCGTCCGGCCTCCACGGTGCGGGCCGGCGAGGAGCGCTGGGTCGCCCGCCGCCTGGCCGATGCCGGGGTGCCGATCCTGCGCACTCTGACCGGCAACGCGGTGTTCGAGGGCGCCGACCTGATGTGGCTGGATCCGGAGACGGTGATGGTCGGCCTCGGCCTGCGCACCAACGAGGACGCCGCCGCCCAGATCGCGTCCTCCATGGAGGAGATCGGGGTGGAGACCCTGGCCGTCGACATGCCCTTCGGCACCATGCATTTCATGGGGATGCTGCGGATCGTCGACAGGAACCTCGCCATCTGCTGGCCGCGCCGCACGCCGTTCTCCACGGTGCGGGCGCTGGAGGAACGGGGCTACGAAATCCTCTGGCTGCCGACCTCGGAGCCGGACAGCGTTCTGAACCGCGCCCTGAACATCGTGACCCTCGGCCCGCGCAAGATCCTGATGCTGGCCGGTTACGACGCGGTGCAGAAGGTCTACGAGAAGGCCGGCATCGAGTGCGTGACCGTGGACGGCTCCGAGCTGGTCAAGGCGGCCGGCGCGATCGGCTGCCTGACCGGCGTGGTCCGGCGGGACCTGGTGGGGTAGGGGGGACCACTAACGATTGGTCCGGAGATAGTTCGACCCAATCCATAAAACCATACGGCTGTCAGCAGATGCCCGCGCAACATTGAACTCGGCTTCTATAAAATCCAATACTGCTTCGAGCCTTGTTGCCGCTTGGGGTTCGTTGCATCGAAGCCAGACTCGGCTGAGTTTTCGAAACCGCCTCTTCTGGCCATCTGGGACGCGTGGGGCGATTCTCTCAAAATCGCCATCGAAGCTCAGGAGAACTGCTTCAAGTTCTTCTGACACCGTAGCAACGACCGGGTCGACGCTCCCTGGTGGGACATAATCTTTGATGAATTCTGCTTGATGGCCTTTTGCGGCCAGCATTCGGGCAACGGCCGCAGGAACGTTCTCATCCAGCATAAATCGCATAGAGAGAATTTATATCTCACTACGCGCTTTTGGCTAGCATCTCTTCGTGAGAAAGGGCGGCATAAACGTCTTCTGGGGTTAGAGATGGGTACTCATCTATGATCGCATCCACACTGTATCCAGCTTCTTTGAAGCGCTTGATTGCAGCTGTGGGAATTCTGGTGCCAGAAATTACGCTTGCATTTCTGACTACGAATTTTCGCCGATCAATCTGCCCCACTTTATCTCTATCTCGCTGTCTTAGCTGGTGGATGCGCTGCTCTACATCCTCGATCACATCAACAACGGGAAGCATGGCATATTGGCCATCCCAAATTCCTTCTACATTAGAGGAATTAGGTAGTCGAAAATGTACCTGCTTCTTTACGACATAAAGTTTTATCGCTGACCATTTTTTGTACCCACGCTCTTCAAGTTCTGTGGCAACTCGACGGAGTTCAGAGTGCGAGATACGGAAATTTTTAATTAGAACGGCAATTGTTCTGAGCCCGACAATATCTTCAAACGAATAGACACGACTGTACGGGGCTTTCCTATTCTCATAAGCATACTCAGGCTTAAAAAAGCCCCGCTTGTCCCATGCCCTAAGCTGCCCACGCGTCAGGCCTGTAATGCGGACAACATGCTCTTCCGAGAATGCGTGAATTATGGGATTTTCACGGTTCATAGTGCAATCTTTGATCGCGTTATGTTCTAAAGTCTAGAATTAGTATGTCACATGCAAGCTGCAACAACTAAATCGCCGGCCTGAAGACGTTACCGAACCACCCGCTCCAGCCCGGTGAAGACCCGCCAGCGGTCGATCTCGGCGTCGATCTTCGCGTCGCGGGCCTTCGACGCCCGCACGCCGGGCTCCATCCACAAGCCGCGTACTTCGAGTTCGCCGCGGTCCCGATGGGCCTTCAGCTCGATGCGGCCGATCAGCCGGTCACGCTCCAGCATGGGCAGCACATAGTAGCCGTAGACCCGCTTGGCCGCCGGCACGAAGGCCTCGAAGCGGTAGTCGAAGCCGAAGATCCGCTGGGTGCGCTCGCGCTCGCGGATCATCGGGTCGAAGGGCGACAGGAACCGTACCCGGGCCGGCGGTTCGGGCGCGGCGCGGGCCAGCTCCAGCACGTCCGGCCGGGCCCAGACCAGGCGGGTGGAGCCGTCGGCCTGCTCGATCTCGATCCGGCGCAGGATGTCGTCGCCGGCGGCCTCGCACCACGCCTGGGCCTCGGCCGGGGAGATCGAGTCGAAGAACCGGGCGACCTCGCCATGGGTGGCGACCGCCAGCCGGGCGATCGCCTCGCGCCCGGCCCAGTCGACGAAGGCGGCGTGGTCCGGCTCCGGGTCGTGATGCTCGGGCGGGATCACCCGATGCGACAGGTCGTAGACCTTGGCGAACCCCTTTCGGCCCGACACCGCGAACTCGCCGGTGCGCCAGAGATACTCCAGCGCGGTCTTCGACGGGGTCCAGCCCCACCACGCCCCGCGCTCCTCGGTGTCGTCGGGGGTGACCTCGCGCGAGGTCACGCAGCCGGTCTCCTCCACCCGCCGGCGCATCTCGGCCAGCACCTCGTCCTGGCGCCCGGCGAAACGCTCGGTCCAGTGCGACGCCCGGTCCATGCGCGCCCGGTAGCGCTCGAAGCGCGGCTTCCAGTAGGGGTAGAACCGGGTCGGGATGATGGAGGCGTCGTGGGTCCAGTGCTCGAACAGCGAGCGCCGCTTCTCCAGCAGATGCTTCAGCAGCGACTTCCGGTACCCGTTAGCCCGGGTGAACAGGATGTGGTGATGCGCCTGTTCCAGGGTGGAGATGGTGTCGACCTGTACGAAGCCGAGCCGGTCGATCAGCGCGTCCAGACCGTCGCGGGTCAGCGGTCCCGAGGGCGACTCGGACAGGGCGTGCTGGTGCAGGAACAGCCGGCGCAGCTCGGTGTTGGAGAGACGGTCGGTCATGGCGTCGTCCGGGGCCCTGGGTCTATGCTGGGGAAAAAGCCGATAGGGAGGTCACCATGCCAATCGGAAGACTCGATCATGTCAATCTCCGCACCACCGACGTTCCCCGCCTGGTGGAATTCTACGAGCGCGTGCTGGGCCTGAAGAAGGGAAAGCGGCCCGATTTCGGGTTCGGCGGCGCCTGGATGTATTCCGGCGAGGATGCCGTCGTGCACATCGTGGAGACCGGCGGAACCGCCGAGTACCGCGGCGACCAGCAGCTCGAGCACTTCGCCATGCGGGCGAGCGGGCTGGAGGAATTCCTCGCCCATCTGCGGTCCCTGAACATTGCATACAAGTGTGGGGTTCTGCCCGGCGACGGCTTCGGCCACACTCAGGTGAACATCTTCGACGCCGACGGGAATCACATCCATATCGACTTCCCGCCCGACGAAAGCGCCGACATCACCGAATTCACCGGGACCTGAAGGAGGCCAGCCGTGTCCATTACCTCGATGCCCCGCCCCAACCGCTGGTCGGACGAGGAACGCCAGACCCGCGAGGATCTCGCCGCGGTCTACCGGGTGTTCGCCGCCAAGCAGATGGACGACCTGATCTACACCCACATCTCCGCGCGGGTGCCGGGCGACGAGGACCACTTCCTGATCAACCCGTTCGGGCTGATGTACGAGGAGGTCACCGCCTCGAACCTGGTGAAGATCGACCTGCAGGGCAACATCGTCGAGGACAGCCCATACCCGATCAACTACGCCGGCTTCATCATCCACGGCGCGGTCCACGAGGCGGTGCCGGGTGCGCATTGCGTCATCCACCTGCACACCGACAGCGGCGTCGCCGTCTCCTGCCAGCGTGAGGGCCTGATCGACGCCTCCCAGTTCGGCATGTTCCTGCCCGGCGGCATCGCCTATCACGACTACGAGGGCCTGGCCTTCGACGACGCCGAGAAGCCCCGGCTGGTCGACGACCTCGGCGCCTGCAAGGCGATGATCCTGCGCAACCACGGCACCCTCACCATCGGCGAGACCGTCGCCGAGGCGTTCTTCCACATGTACAACCTGGAGCGCGCCTGCCGGGTGCAGGTGCTGGCCCAGGCCGGCGGCCAGGCGGAGATGCTGCCGATCCCGCCGGAGATCGTGGCCCATACCCGGGCCCAGAAGCCGGAAGGCGCGCGCCTCGCCGGCATCGGCAAGCTCGAACTGGCGGCCTGGAAGCGCAAGCTGGACCGCATGGGCAGCGATTTCCGCGCCTGACCCTCTCCAACTGACGGACACCTGAAGGGATTTAGAGAATGACCAACCCGATCGGCTTCATCGGTCTCGGCAATGCCGGGGCGTCGGTCTGCAAGGCGCTGCTGGACAAGGGCCAGACCGTGATCGGTTTCGACCTGAGCCCGGAGCGCCGCAAGGCGGCCGCCGAGATCGGCGTGACCCTGGCCGAGAGTGCCGCCGACGTGGCCTCCAAGGCCGGCCGGATCATCCTCTCCCTGCCCAAGCCGGAAGCGTCGATCGCCGTGGTCGAGGAGATCCTCGGCGCCGGCCACCGGCCCTCCATCGTGATCGAGACCAGCACCGTCACCCCGGCGACCGCCATCGCCTGCCACAAGCGCTGCCAGGCCGAGGGCGTCGGTTTCGTGGACGCCGCCATCGCCGGCGGCGTCGCCAGCATGGCGTCGGCCAAGATCACCTTCTTCCTTGGCGGCTCGGCCGAGGAGATCGCCCTGGCCCGTCCGGTGCTCGACCTGCTGGCCGAGCGGATCTTCGAGCTGGGGCCGATCGGCGCCGGCATGGGCACCAAGGTGGTGAACAACGGCGTCATGCACGCGGTCATGGTGGTGCTGATCGAGGCCTTCGCCATGTCGACCAAGCTCGGCGTGCCGGTGCAGACCATGGTCGACATCCTGAACCGGGAGGAGGGGCTGATGCGCCCGCTTGTGCACCGGGTGCAGGAGCGCATGGCCGAGGGCAACTACAAGGGCGGCATGTCGGTCTCCAACGCGCGCAAGGACTCCGTCCTGGCGCTGGAGACGGCGCAGAACCTGGGCGTGCCCCTGTTCGCCACCCTGGCCTCCCACACCCCGTATGAGATCGCCGAGGCCAAGGGCATGGGCGACCTGGACTACGCGGCCCTCGCGACCCTGTGGGAGGACTGGTCCTCGGTCTCTTTCGAGAAGACGTAAGACCGATCCGCCGCGAGCCCGCTGGCACGCCGGTCGGAATCAGGCTACTGAAACAATTGAAACGTTCACCGGTGCGCACGTGAAACGGTGACGGAATAGGGTCCCGCCGCTCCGAGGAGGTTTGGCGGGATTCGATCCGCGTGGGGGAGAGCCGACGTGGCTCAGGTCGTCGCATACGAGATCGAAATCCAGTCCGACGGGAAGTGGCGCACGCTGCAGACCTACGACCCAAGCGAACTCGGCGAGGCCCGTTCGGAGATCAAGCGTCTTGAGCGCGATCCTCCGGGCAGCGGTCTCAAGCTGATCGAGGAAACGCTTGGGGAGGACGGGATGTTCAAGCGGCGCACGCTGATGTTCAAGCGGTTCGACGAGGGCACGCCGCCGCCGCCGTCCCTGCGGGCGCCGGCCACCGCACGTGCCGCCGTCGGCGGCGCCACCGCCCGGGAACGCAGCTCGACCGCCGCCCGGCCCTCGGCGAAGGCCGTCAAGCCGGGTGTCCGGGCGCAGCGGATGGGCTTCGGCGGATCGCTGGCCGATCTGCTGTCCTTTCTCTTCGTCCCGCTGCGGACCCGACGGCAGCCCGGCGAGGGCGCGCTCGCGAAGGACGAGATCGCCAAGATCGCGCCGCCGGAGATCACCGGCCCGACCCGCAAGCGCGGCCAGGTTCCGATCTTCGAGGACGAGCAGGACGTCGCGCTGGAGGACCTGATCGTCGCCGACGCGACCTACCGGCAGTTCCGCAGCTTCTTCGAGATCCTGCGGGAGGGCGGCGCGCTGGATGCGGCGCGGCGCGACCTGGAGTTCGCGCGCAAGATCAGCCTGTTCGCCATCGGCGTCCTGTTCTCCATCGAGCAGGACATCAACATCTTCTCCGACCGCGGCCGCTCGATCGTCGCCCAGGTGCTGAGGTTCTTCATCGAGAGCACCGACGCCATCGGCCACTTCGTGGAGACCATGGAGCGCTATCTGACCGAGAAGAACGCGCCGGCCTCAATCCGAGTCGGCTCGCGCTGCTTCCGGCTGTACCAGAACGCCGATATCGACGGGCTGAAGCAGACCTTCGGAGAGGCGTTCGGCCTGATCGAGACACTGGAGGAAGGCTTGGGCGGCAAGGTCAAGGTGGGCATCCTGTTCACCGACATCGTGGACAGCACCCGTCTGACCAGCGAGATCGGCGACGCCGCCGCCCAGTCGCTGATCGACCACCACGAGAAGGTGGCGCTCGACATGTGCCGGCGCTTCGGCGGGCGCAAGGTCAAGCATCTGGGCGACGGGCTCATGCTGAGCTTCGCCAACAAGGAGCGCATGGTCGCCTGCGCCGTCGCTCTGGTCGACAGCATGAAGGGCATGGCCAACCGGCCCGATGCGCCGGAATACCGGATCCGCTGCGGCGGCCATTTCGGTGAGGCGATCAAGAAGGAGGAGGACTTCTTCGGATCGACGGTGCAGCTCGCCGCCCGGATCTCGGCCAAGGCGGGCGACAACGAGGCCTGTTTCTCCACCATGCTGTTCGACCGCGACCTGCCGACCTACGAGCTGTTCGAGGATCGCGGCGCGGTCGAGCTGAAGGGCTTCAGCCAGCCGGTGATGCTGGCGGTCTACGCCTGACCGCCGAGCCGTTTCGGCGGCTTCCACGGCCCGGTGGGCTCCTCTAGGCTGACGGACCCGGCCGCCCACGCGGCTGTCCCCCTGTCGTCGCGAGGCCCCGTGAGCGCGATCACCCGCACCCCCGCCTTCTGTACCCAGTGCCGTTCCCGCTGCGGCTGTGTCGCCGTGGTGGAGGACGGCAAGCTGACCGGCATCGACCCGCTGCCGGGGCATCCCAGCGGCGAGAAGCTCTGCCCCAAGGGCCGGGCGGCGCCGGAGCTGGTCTATCACCCGGACCGGCTCACCCGGCCGCTGCGGCGCACCGCGCCGAAGGGGGCGGCCGATCCGGGCTGGGAGCCGATCTCCTGGGACGAGGCCCTGGACGAGATCGCC
Organism: Candidatus Endolissoclinum sp.; assembly: GCA_965228445.1. Classification (GTDB taxonomy): domain Bacteria; phylum Pseudomonadota; class Alphaproteobacteria; order Thalassobaculales; family Thalassobaculaceae; genus Thalassobaculum. Next base: position 4,117,018 of record OZ245813.1, read on the forward strand.
GAGCGCATGGCCTCGGTGGCGCGCGAAGGCGGGCCGGAGCAGACCGCCTTCTCCGTCACCACGCCAAGCGGCACCCACATCTCCGACTCGATCTCCTGGATCGAGCGGCTGATCCGCGCCTATGGCAGCCCGAACACCATCTACGGCACCGAGATCTGCAACTGGCACAAGGACTTCGCCAGCCGCTTCACCTACGGCACCGATATCGGCACGCCGGATTTCGCCAATACCGACTGCGTGGTGCTCTGGGGCAACAACCCGGCCGCCACCTGGCTGGCCCGCTCGGTAGAGATCCAGAAGGCGATGCGCCGCGGCGCCAAGGTCATCGTGGTCGATCCCCGGCCAATCGGCTTCGCCCGCCGCGCCGACCAGTGGCTCGCGGTGCGCCCCGGCACCGACCAGGCCCTGGCGCTCGGTCTCGCCAATATCCTGATCGAGAGCGGCCGGATCGACCGGGAGTTTCTGACGCGCTGGAGCAACGGGCCGCTGCTGGTGCGCGGCGATACCGGCCGCTTCCTGCGCGAGGCCGACCTGGTCGCCGACGGCCGTCCGGACGTCCTGTACGCCGCCGGCGGGGACGGCCTGCTGCGCTACGATGCCGGCCGGGGCGTCTGGCTGGACGCGGGCGAGCCCGCGTTGCGCGCCGAGCGGGAGGTCGCGGCGCTGGAGGGGCCGGTCGCCTGCCGCAGCGCGTTCGGGATCTATGCCGGCGCCGCGGCGGATTGGCCGACCGAGCGGGTCGCCGAGGTCACCGGTATTCCGGAGGAGGCCCAGCGCAAGGCGGCCGATCTGCTGGCGGACGCTTCGTCGGTCGCCTACTACGCCTGGAACGGGGTCGGCCAGAGCCCGACCGCGACCCAGACCGACCGCGCGATCTCGCTGCTCTATGCGCTGACCGGCAGCTACGGCAAAGCCGGCGGCAACGTGCCGGGCGGGGCCGCATCCTTCGCGGATATCTCCGGCGGCGACCTGATCGCGGCGGAACAGAAGGCCAAGGCCCTGGGGCTGGCGGAGCGTCCGATCGGGCCGGGGCTGAACGGCTGGGTGACCGCGCGCGACGTGTGGCGGGCGGTGCTGACGCGCGAACCCTATCCGGTGCGCATGCTGGTCTCCTTCGGCACCAACCTGCTGGTCTCCCAGCCCGACGCCGACGTGGCGGCGCGGGCGCTCGCCGCCCTGGACTTCCACGTCCATGTGGACTTCTTCGAGAACGCGACCGCCCGCCATGCCGACATCCTGCTGCCCGCCGCCACCTCCTGGGAGCGTGAAGGGCTGCGAACCGGATTCGACGCCAGTCTTGAAGGGATGCGGCAGGTGCAGCTCCGCCCGGCGGTGATCGATCCGGTGGGAGAGGCGCGCTCCGATACCGACATCGTCCTGGCCCTGGCCGAGCGGCTCGGCCTGTCGGACGCGTTCTTCGGCGGCAGCGCCGATGCCGGGCACGACCATGTGCTGGCGGGAGCCGGCCTGTCGGTCGATCAGCTCCGGGCCGCGCCGGAGGGGGTGACGGTGCCGGGCAGCGTGGCGCTGGAGGCCCATGCGGCGGCCGGTGCCGACGGGGTGTCGCGCGGCTTCCCGACGCCGACCCGGCGGCTGGAGATCTACAGCGAGCGGCTGCACGACCACGGCCAGGCGGGCGTGCCGCAATTCGATCCGGTGGTCCTGCCCGGCCGGGAGGAGGCCTGGCCGCTGCGGCTTGGTTCGGCCAAGACGGTCGCCTACTGCCACAGCCAGCACCGCAACATCGCCTCGCTGCGCCGGCTGATGCCGGACCCGATCGTGGAGATGGCGCGGGAGGACGCCGATGCCCGCGGACTGTCCCAGGGCGACTGGGCGGTGGTGCGCACGGCCCGGGGCCGGGCGGTGGCGCGGGTCTCGATCGTCCGCGATCTGGAGCCGGGCGGGGTGTTCGGCCAGCACGGCTGGTGGGTCGAAGGGCCCGACGGCAGCCCCTACGACGTCGATCATCCGCTGGCGGCGAACATCAACGGGGCGATCGACACGGCCGTCTCCGACCCGGTCAGCGGCTCCATCCCCCTGCGCTGCTCGCGCTGCGAGGTGGAGCGGTTGTAGTCACGGGGGCGGCGGCCCTTCGACACGTCGCTTCGCTCCTGCTCAGGGTGAGGTCCGGGGTTAGCTTCCCTTAGACCTCACCCTGAGCAGCGCCCCAACCGGGGCGTGTGTCGAAGGGCAATCCGCGGAACGAAACCGTCCCGCAGCCCCCCGATCGGCGTTACGCCACCTTGTCGCCCTTCAGCGTGATCCGGTGCATTTCGCGGCGGTGGCCGTGGTAGTCGTTCACCGGGTAGTGCATGGCCGCCCGGTTGTCCCACATCACCAGGGTGCCCTTGCGCCAGCGCACCCGGCACTGGAACTCCTCGCGGGCCTGATGCTTGTGCAGATAGCCGAGCAGCGGCGCGCTCTCCTCCTCGGTGAAGCCGTCGAACCGCACCGTGTGGCCGACATTCAGGTACAGCGCCTTCTTGCCGGTCTCCGGATGGGTGCGCACGACCGGGTGGCAGGAGGTGAACTCCTTCTTGGCGTCGTCGCCCTTCACCCGGTCCTCGCGGGTCTTGGTCGCGTTCGCCTTGGCCGAGCTGTTGATCGCCCGCAGCGGCGCCAGCATCGCCTTCATCCCATCCGACAGCGCCTCGTAGGCCGCAACCTGGGAGGCGAACAGCGTGTCGCCGCCGACCGGCGGGATCTCGCGGGCCAGCAGCATGGTCGCCATCGGCGGCGTCTCCATATAGGTCGTGTCGCTGTGCCAGAGCCCGCCGAAATTGTTGCGCTCGTCCGGCTCCTTGACGATCGGGGTGATCATCGGGAAGCCCTCGATCCCGTTCAGCAGCGGATAGATGTCCGGCTCGCCGATCCGTTCGGCGAAGCGCACCTGCTGCTCCGGCGTCATGTCCTGGTCGCGGATCACCAGCACGTGGCGGTCGTTGAACGCCTGGCGCAGCGCGGCGGTGGTGTCGGCGTCCAGCGCGTTCAGGTCGAGGCCGGTGATCTCGAGCCCGATATGCGGCGAGATCGGCTCGTTCTCGAAAGGCAGGTTGCTCATGTCAGGAACGCTCCTCCGTTCACGTGAATGGTCTGGCCGGTGATGAACCGGCCCTGCGGTCCGACCAGATGCCGGACCATGGTGGCGATCTCTTCCATCGTGCCCTTGCGGCCGGCCGGGACGCCGGCGGCGCGCATGGTGCTGGGCATCTGCCCGGCGGCGGCTCCCCGCACCGTGTCGATGGCGCCGGGGGCGACGCAGTTGGCGGTGATGCCGTCTGGGCCGAGTTCGACCGCCAGCGCCCGCATCAGCCCCTCCAGCCCCGACTTGGAGGCGGAGACGTGACAGCGTTCCGGCGTGCCCACATGGGTCGACACGCCGGACAGGCCGACGATGGCACCGCCCTCGCGCCCGAGCATATGCGGCACGCAGGCGCGGGTCAGGATGAAGGCGCCGTCGAGGGCGACCGACAGGATCTCGCGCCACTCGGCCAGTCCCATCTCCAGGAACGGCGTCTGGCGGCGCAGGCCGGCATTGCTGACGACGATGTCGATGCCGCCGAACTCCGCGACCGCGCGCTCGACCATGGCGGCAACCGAGGCCTCGTCGGAGACGTCGGCCAGATGCCCGAAGGCGCGCCCGCCGAGCGCCCGGATCTCTTCGGCCACGCCGTCGACGGCCGCCTGATCGCCGCGCCCGTTGACCACGACCGAGGCCCCGTCGCGCGCCAGCGTGAGGGCGATCTCGCGGCCGATATTCTTGCCGGCCCCGGTGACGACGGCGATCTTTCCGTCCAGCGGTCCCATGCTCTCCTCCCGTGCCGATCCGTTTCAGGACCCTTTGCGATCAAAGGGTAAGCGCCTTGCCGTCCGGCGCACAGGGTGAAAGCGACAGGGTCCGGGCCGCCGGCCCGCATTCCCCGGCGGCATGGCGGGCGAAAATCTGCTATCGCAGACGACCATGACGACGCTGATGCAGATCTTCTCGCCCCTCGACGTGCTGGCCCTGGTGATCTTCGTCACGGCCTGGCTCGGCTACGAGCTTTTCGGCGAGCGCGCGGCGGAGCGCGGCGCCAACCTGTCCGGGCTGATGCAGGGCTGGCGCGCGGACTGGACGGCGTCCGCCCTGCACCGCGACAACCGGATCATCGATATCCAGATCCTGCGCTCGCTGGCCGGCAACTCGGCCTTCCTCGCCTCCACCTCGATCTTCGTCATCGGCGGTCTGGCGGCGATGATCGGCGGCAGCGAGCACGCGGTGTCGGTGCTGAACGGCTTCGACTACCTGCTGGAGACCACGCGGGACCGGTTCGGCCTGATGGTCGGCACGCTGATCGTGGTGTTCATCAACGCCTTCTTCCGGCTCGCCTGGTCCCTGCGGCTGCACAACAACGCGGCCGTGGTGCTGGGATCGATCCCGCAACCCGGCGCCGCGGACGACCCGACCGTCGCCCAGGCGCGGGCCAAGGTGGTGGCGCGGATCGCGACCCTGGCCGCCCGGCACTACAACGGCGGCATGCATGCCTATTATTTCGGGCTGGCGGCCTGCGCCTGGTTCCTGCACCCGGTGGCGCTGATCGCGGCCTCGCTCTGGGTGGTGGCGATCCTGTACCGCCGGGAGTTCCGGTCGCGGGCGCACGAGGCGCTGACGCGCGGATGACGCGCCGGCGCCCGCCCGGGATAGCGTCCGGATCGGTCAGTCCAGGATCTTGAGCAGCAGTTGCCAGTGGGTCGCGGCGGTTTTCCACGCGCCCGGTCCCATGGGGCGGTCCGCCTGGATCTGGAAGCCGAAACGCTCGTACATCCGCCGCGCGCCGGCATTGGCGCTGGAGACGATGATCGACAGCCGGGCGCAGCCCTGGTCCCGCGCCTGACGCTCCGCTTCGAACAGCAGCCGCGTGCCGATTCCGTGGCTGCGCCAATAGGGCATGACCGCCAGCACGTTCACGTACCAGCTCCGGGCCGCCAGGTTCTCCAGTTCCTGCAGCGGGACGAACATGGCGGGCATGTCCTTGCCGATCTCCTGGGGCCGGCCGAGCGGATAGCCGATCAGCCCGCCTTGAACGGTCCCACCCAGGTTGGCCAGCGTCGCGTTCACATGGGAGAAGGCGCCCTCTCCCCGCATGGCGCGGCGCAGGCCGACATCGCGCGGTGTCTCGCCCGGGCCGGCCATGTCCTGCCAGACATGGGTGACCATGCCCTCGCTCGCCATCTCGGCGATCTCGACCAGGGACAGGGCGTCGTTCGGACCGGCCGGACGCAGGACCAGATCGTGATAGTCCAGCCCCCGCATCGCGCCCGCATCGGACGCCGATGCGGTTTCGGGACTGCAGTCGGCCAGGAACGGCCCGTCGGAGAGCTGCGGCAGGCGGATGCGGTAGCGTGCCATCTGTGGCCTCCTCGTTCGTCGCGGTGGCCGGAAAATCGCGGGGTGTGATGGTTAATGCTAGTAAACCTGCGGTACGGAAATCGAACTGAAACAAACGCCCTCTAACCCGTCGGGCAAATCGGCCGACGAGGAGGCATTCGGAATGCGCAGAGGAGAACAGACCCGGGAGAAGATCCTGGACATCGCCGAGGACGCGGTGCTGGCGAAGGGCTTCGGCGCGACCTCGATCGAGGAGGTGATCGCGGCGGTGGGAATCACCAAGAGCGGCTTCTTCTATCACTTCAGGGACAAGAACGAGCTGGCCCGCGCCATGCTGATCCGCTTCCTGAAGCGCGACGACGCGGTGCTGGACGACCTGTTCGCCGCCGATGAGGGCGAGGACCCGCTGGCCGCCTTCCTGTCCGGGCTCGACCGGTTTGCCGCGATCATGGGGGAGATGCAGCAGGGGCATCCCGGCTGTCTGGTGGCGACGTACTGCTACAACGAGGTGCTGTTCGACCGCGAGGTGCGCGAGCTGAACCGCCTGGGCGTGCTGTCCTGGCGCGACCGGTTCCGGCGGATCTTCGATGCGATCGACGCGCGCTATCCGGCCAACGACGCGGTCGATATCGACGCGCTCGCCGACATGGTCTCCTCGGTGACCGAGGGCGGCATCGTGATGGCCAAGGCGCTGAAGGAGCCCGGCGTTCTGGCCGAGCAGATCCGGCTGCTGCGGTCCTACGTGAAGCTGCTCTACACCCCGTCGCTCGCCGCCTGAGGGTGGGGCGTGGTAGCGTGTGGGATGACCGACGCGCCGCGATCAGCACCCGACCGATCCGACCTGCCGCCGCCCTTCGCGCGGGTCAGCGAGGACGACATCTCGCTGGTGGTCGAGACTTTCTACAGCCGGGCGCGGGAAGATGCGGTGCTCGGCCCCGTCTTCACGCGCAACGTGGAGGACTGGCCGGCCCATTTCGAGCGGCTGAAGGCGTTCTGGTCGTCGGTGCTGAACCTGACCGGGCGCTACGACGGCATGCCGATGCGGGTGCATGCCGGCATCGGCGAACTGACGCCGGCGCATTTCGACCGCTGGATGGCGCTGTTCGCGGAGACGCTCGCGGACACGGTGGACCCGAATTCGGCCCACGAGTTCCTCCTGCGCGCCCGCAACATGGCCGATGCCCATAAGCGGTTCCTGTTCCGATAGGGATGTGGCGATATCCTCCTCCTCCAGCCCGTCTTCCCGGCCGCACGCCGGGACCCGGGAAAGAAGCTGCTGGAGCCCTCAACGATCTGGTCAGACGCTCCAACGCGCATTGTCTCTAGACCTGGGCGCAGGGCCGGGAAAACAGAAATGAGGTGAGGCCCTGACGCCTCACGTCACCCCACCCCCTGTCGGCGCTGCCAAAACGGGGCGTCGGCGAAGCGGCGTTCCTGGGCGTACATGCTCCGGCGCTGGGCGAGGAACCCGGCCACCCCGTCCAAGACCGAGCGGGCATAGGCGTCCAGCGCGGTGTCGTCGGAGGCGAGGGCGGCGGACATCACCGGGCCGGCCCGCGCCCCGGCCCACAGGGCGGTGGTCATGCCGTGCGACGAGAGCGGGTCGAAGGCCGCCGCGCTGTCGCCGACCGCCATCCACGGCGCGCCCTGGGAGCGGCCGGCGGGCGGCGCGAGCCAGGTGGTGCCCGCACTCGACAGGCGCGGCAGCCCGTCCACCGCGAAGCCGGCATCCTCGATCCAGCGCCCGACAAAGCGGGTACCGCCGACCAGCGCGGCCCAGGCGGCCGGATCGCGGCTCGGCGTCTCGCCCAGCAGGTCGGGATCGGTGAAATAGGCGACGGACAGCGTGGCGTCCGGCCGCAGGGCGGCATACCACCAGCCGGTCTCCACCGCCTCGATCAGCACCGCCCGGGTCGGCTCCACACTGTCGTCGCGATGCGGCAGGAAGGCATGGGCGGCGATGAGCCGATCAGCCCGGTGGCGGTCGGCGAACCGGCGGGCGACTAGGGCGCTGCGGCCGGAGGCGTCCACCACCGCGTCGGCGGTGGCACTCACGCCGCCCTCCAGGGTCAGCTGCCAGCTGCCGTCCACCGCCTCGGCTCCGGCCAGCCGGCCCTCGACCACCCGCGCCGCCGCCGTGCGGGCGTGCCGGCGCAGATCCGCCTCGAGGCCCGCCCGGTCGAGGACGAGTCCCGGCCCCTCCAGATGCAGGATGGCATTGCGGTCGACGAGCTTATCGCTGCCCCAGGCGGACAGGGTGGTGTGGGACGGACGGTGCCTGCCCGCTGCCATCGCCTCCGACAGTCCGAGCCGCTCGAGGATCGGATTGGCCGCCGGCGCCAGGGTCTCGCCGACGGGATCGTGCCCCGGGTCCGGCGCGGGCGCGATCCACAACGGCTCCAGCCCGGCCTGGGCGAGCGCCAGCACGGCGGCGGGTCCGGCGATGCCGGCCCCGACAACGGCGACGGTCCTGTCCATGGCGGCCTCAGTTCGGGAGCTGGCCGTCCGCCGGCTTCCACTTGAAGCGGAACTCCATCGTGTCGCCGCGCTGGACCTCGGCATAGACCTCGCGCGGGATGCCGAGCTCGCGGGCGACCTCGTCGGGCACCTGGCGTTTCACCACGAAGCCCATGCGCTCCCACAGGGTGATCATGTCGGTGATGCCGTCCCAGTAGCTGGCATTGGCGTGATAGCCGATGCCGGCCACGCCGCGCTTCCAGTCGGCCCGCTGGTTGAAGAACTTGATGCGCTGGTCTCGATCGAGCTTCTGGCCGTCCTGGGTCTCGCCCCGGATCACCTGGTCGTCGAGGAAGGCCACCGGCAGCACGTCGATCGGCAGCAGGGCGGGCCACCACACGGCGGTGGGAAAATCGCTCTGCATCAGCACCTGCTGGCAGCTGAAGGCGTCGCACTGCCAGGGCAGGCCCATCCAGCGAGTCAGGTCGCCCGGCATGCAGGGGCCGACGGCCGGGGCGATGCCGTTGTCCGGATCGCCGGTCAGGGTGAGCTCCGGGGTCAGCAGGAGACCGAGATCCTGCAGCAGGGTCGGCCGGTCGCCCCGCGCCAGACGGAACGGTTCGGGCAGGGGCCCGTCAGTCGGCGGGTGGGCCCGGGCATACATGTTCTTGTGCCGCAGGTAGTAGGTCAGCTCCACCCCGGGGTGGAACGCGCCGCCGCTCAGCGGCATCAGGGCGGCCTGGGTCAGGGCGAAGGGCTGCTGGTCCAGCGGGATTTCGTCGAAATCGGTGATCCCCGTCTCGTCCGGTTTCCAGTCGTCGACGTAGTTGCCGTCCTTCCAGTCGATCAGGAACTGATACTGGAGGTGGACCATCTGGAACCACTGATAGGGGCTGCCGTCGTAGTTGATGCCGTCGCCCAGCATGTACGGCACCTTGAGCTGCTGCTCGGTGAAATAGTCGGCGACGGTATTGCCGGAGAACTGGAAGGGCGGCCGGATCTGGGCGAAGGCCTGGGCGCGCAGCTGGGCGTTCGCGGGGTCGGACAGCCGGTCGATCAGCGCCGGATCGGCGAAGTCGAAATACTCGCCCATCCACGCCTCGCGCAGGTTCGCCGCATCGGTCAGCCACTGCATCTGCCCCAGGCGCTGAAGGGTCGGGTAGATGTCCTTGGTGAAGGACGGTTTGGCCGGCCGCTGCTGCCAGTCCAGCCGGACGTTCATGTCGTAGATCACGTCATACATGGTGGAGACCGGCGCGATCTCCGGCGCGAAGTTCGGGCCGACGCAGGCGACCCAGGCCGCATCGGCCGTGGTGTCGAGGTCCGGCTCGACCGGCAGGGCGTCGGACAGGGTCACGGTCGCGGTGACCGGGCCGTCGCACCAGTCGTCGTGCCAGCCGTTGTTGTCGGCGAAGCTGGTGATGCCGGCGCCGGTCGGGCTCTTCGACACGCCGTCGGGCGGGACGACCAGCAGGTGGCCGGCCGCGTCGGTCTGCAGATGGCCGAGGCCGACCGCCTCGCTGCCCCAGAACGTGCCGCCCATGGCGAACGCCTCGTCGGACCCGTCGGGGTTGGTGTCGGTGCCGGAGATCGTGGTGGCCCCCCCGTCGATCACCAGATTGTCGAGCCGCTGCTCCGGGCGGGTGAAATATTGGTTGCGGCGCTGGCCCGGGATGCCGGGGGCAAGCTCGCCGTTGTCCATCGGGTTGTTGAAGCCGTACCAGGCGGCCTTGGTATTGGCGACATGCACGGACCACTGAATGGTGCCGTCGGCGGCAGTGATCTCCTTGATCACCCGGTCGTCCCGATCGAAGGCGTAGATGCGGAAGCGCTGGACCTGCTTCTTGATCTTTTCGGTGCCGTCCTTGAACTGTCCGTCGGCCGGCTGCGGCGGCAGGCCGGGCACCTCCGGGGCGTGGAACCACAGCTTGCTGCCGCCGACCCGGCAGATGCCGATGGCCGGATAGATGCCGAGCCGGGCGACCTTCGCCCCCGCCGGCGCGATGCCGGGACCGGTGCCCTGGGCGACCGCCGCGCGGGCCAGCAGCGGCCCGGACAGTGCCATGGCCCCGGCTCCCGCCAGGAAGTCGCGCCGCTTCATGCCGGTCTTTGGTGTCTGCCCGTCGCCCATGTCCGCTCCTCCCGCGTTGTTGGAGCAGAGTAACAGGTTACGAAGACACACTCAAAAATTGTTTTTTGTTAATTTGTGACGGGAGCGTCCGCCAGCGTGGCGGCCAGGGCGCGGACCTCGCCGGCAAGCGCGTCCGGATTCTCGAGGGCGGCGAAATGCCCTCCTTTTTCTACGGATTCCCAGCGGCGGATATCGGCATAGACCCGCGCCGCGGCGGAGCGTGGCGGGCGCAGTATCTCCCGCGGTGATTGCAGATAGCCTGTCGGTACGGTGACCTTTCCGCCGAGCGGGATGGGCCAGGGACCGTGGGCGCGGGCGTAATACGGCCAGAACGAGGAGCCGACCGCGCCGGTGAACCAGTAGAGCGAGATATCGGCCAGCATCCGGTCGCGGCTGACGACGGTCTCGATACGCCCGTCATTGTCGGTCCAGACATGGAACTTCTCGGCGATCCAGGCGGCGAGCCCGGCCGGACTGTCCACCAGCGCCGAGGCCAGGGTCTGGGGGCGGGTGCCCTGGATCGCCTGGTAGCCGGTCTCCTCGCGCAGGAACTCGGTCAGTTCCTCCAGATACCGCTCCTCCTCCGGGCTGGGGTTCTCGGCCACGGCGGCGTCGCGGCGCAGGGGCAGGAAGTTGAGATGCAGCGCGCGCACCCGCTCGGGATGGACGAAGGCGATGCGCGAGCCGACGAAGGCCCCCCAGTCGCCGCCCTGGACCATATAACCGTCGATGCCGAGCACCTCGTCCATCAACCTGGCCAGCGTGTCGGCCATCTCCTCGCAGGAGAAGCGCTTCTGGTCCGGCCGGAAGGACAGGGTGAAGCCGGGCAGGGACGGGGCGATCACGGTGAAGCTGGGCGCGTCCGGCGCGCCATGGGCGGCCGGATCGGTCAGCAGCGGGATCAACTCCAGGAACTCCAGGACGGAGCCCGGCCAGCCGTGCAGCAGCAGCAGCGGGATCGGGTCCGGCCCCTTGCCCTCCACGTGCAGATAGTGCAGCGGGATGCCGTCCAGCTCGACCCGGAACTGCGGCAGGGCGTTGAGCGCCGCCTCCTCGCGGCGCCAGTCGAAGCCGTCGCGCCAATAGCTCACCAGCTCGCGCAGGTACTCCGGGTCGGTGCCGTAGGCCCAGGCCTCCCCCGGCGTGCGGTCGGGGAAGCGGGTGCGGGCCAGCCGCGCCTTGAGGTCGTCGAGATCGGCCTGGGGGATGGCGAGGGTGAACGGCGTCGGGGTGATGGTCACGGCAACCTCCGTCAGCGCTTGAACCGCTCGGCGATGGCGATGCCGCCGAGCACGAGGACCAGAGCCAGCGCGTGGTACAGGTGGAACGCTTCGCCCAGGATGGCGACGCTGAGCACGGCGGCGAAGATCGGCACCAGGTTCACGAACACGCCGGCCCGGCCGGGCCCGACCTGATCGACGGCGAGCAGGAAGGAGATCTGCGCCAGGAAGGACGGGAAGATCACCACGAAGGCGACGATCCACCAGCCCTTCACCGTCGGCGTCTGCAGATCGCCGCTCAGGTACTCGTAGCCGGCGACCGGGATCGAGGTCAGGAAGGCGGCGGTCGCCAGTCCGGCGAACATGGTCATGCCGGACAGCGGCGGCCGCTTGCGCAGTGACACGGTGTAGCCGGCATAGAGCACGCAGGCGACGACGATCAGCACGTCGCCGTGGTTCAGTTCCAGGGCGGCCAGCCGGGCGAAATCGCCCTTCGAGGCGACCAGCGCGACGCCGATCATGGTGATCGCCACGCCGAGGATCTGCACCCCGCGCACCGGCGTCCGGTAGGCCGCGAAGGCGCCGAGCAGCACGAAGATCGGGATGGCGCCCTGCAGGATGCCGATATTGACCGCCTGGGTTTGCTTGGCGGCGACGTACATCAGGGTGTTGAAGACGCAGAACCCCAGCGCGCCCATCAGGAAGATCTTGCCCCAGTGCCGGCGCAGGACCGGCCACTCGGCGGCCACCTTCTTCCGGGCGAAGATCGCCAGAAGCAGGAAGACGCCGAGCCAGCGCAGCAGGGTCAGCAGCATCGGGGACAGCTCGCCCACCGACATCTTGGCGGCGACCGCATTGGCCCCCCAGGACAGGGTGGTCAGCACCAGCAGCAGATAGGCGTTGGCGGCCGGTTTGGAGAGGGTGTCGGACACAAGGGCTCCGCGAATTTGGTGGGGTGACGCCGGGCGCCGGCCCGTGGTGAGATTGTGTACAAAGGCCGCCGGAACGAGACGGTCGACATGGGAGGTAAGGCGATGCAGCAGTACGAGACCATAACCGTAAAGCCCATCGGCGGCACCATGGGTGCTGAGATTTCCGGTGTCGACCTGTCCGGGGAACTCGGCAACGAGATCTTCTCCGAGATCCACCGGGCTTTCCTGGAGAATCAACTGCTGGTGTTCCACGACCAGGATCTGACCATCGAGCAGAACAAGGCCTTCGCCCAACGCTTCGGCCCGCTGGTGCCTTATCCCTTCGTGAAGGGTCTGGAGGAGCACCCGGAGGTCTTCGAGATCCGCAAGGAGCCGGACGAGGAGAAGAATTTCGGCGGTGCCTGGCACACCGACATGTCCTTCGACGAGCGTCCGCCGATCGCCACAATGCTGTATGCCCATGAGGTGCCGTCGCGTGGCGGAGACACGGTGCTGGCCAACCTGTACCGCGCCTACGAGACCCTGAGCCCGACCATGCGCGCCTTCGTCGACGGCCTGACCGGCGTCTATAGCGGCGACCTGAAGGGCAAGCGCGGCGGCCGGGCGGCGCTGATGAACAGCACCCGGTTCGACACCCACAACGTGGAGAACGCGCCGAAGATGGAAAGCGAGCATCCGCTGGTCCGCACCCATGCGGAGACCGGTCGCAAGGCGCTCTACATCTCCGGCAGCCATCTCTACCGGATCAAGGAACTGGCCGATAAGGAGAGCGACGCCCTGGTCGCCTTCCTGAAGGCCCATGCCGGGACCCTCGACTTCACCGCGCGCGCCTCCTACCGCAAGGGCACGCTGGTGATCTGGGACAACCGCTGCACCCAGCACATGGCGCTGAACGACTATCCGGGCGAGCGCCGGGTGATGCACCGCCTGACAATCGGCGGCGGCGACCGCCCTCACTGACCAACCAACCCAAGGAAGAACAAGAGATGAGCGAGCGTATCGCGATCGTCGGGGCCGGCGCCGTGGGTGCCTATGTCGGCGGCTACTTTTCCCGCGCCGGCGAGGACGTCACCCTGATCGACCCGTGGCCGGAGAACGTCAACGCGATCAACGCGGGCGGTCTGAACCTCTACGGCCTGACCGAGGCCGAGTGCTTCAACGCCCCGGCCAAGGCGATCCATCTGACCGACGTGCAGGCGCTGAAGAAAACCGGACCGATCGACATCGCCTTCGTGTGCACCAAGTCGTTCGACACCGCCTGGGCCACGATGATGATCCAGGACTATCTGTCGCCGAACGGCTACGTGGTTTCGCTGCAGAACTGCATCAACGAGGAGACCATCGCCAAGGTGGTCGGCTGGGGCCGGGTGATCGGCACGATCGCCGCCAAGATCGCGGTCGAGATGACCGGGCCGGGCGAGGTGAAGCGCGGCGTGCCGCTGGGCGGCAACAGCCACACGGTGTTCCGTGTCGGCGAGATCCATGGCCGGATCACGCCGCGGGTCGAGCGGGTCTGCGGCATGCTGGCCGGCATCGACAGTGCCAAGACCACGACCAACCTGTGGGGCGAGCGCTGGTCGAAGCTCTGCGCCAACGCCCACCAGAACGGGGTGAGCGCGGCCAGTGGCCTCGGCAATAACGGCTGTGCGCGGGACGCCGATGTGCGCTGGCTGCAGATCCGGATCTGCGGCGAGGCGGCGGCCATCGGCCAGGCGCTGGGCTACGACCTGGAGAAGATCGGCAAGTTCACCGGCGAGGAATGGATCGCCGCCTGGAAGGGCGACGCCAAACAGCGTCAGGTGATCGAGGATGAGATGCTGGCGGCCTGCGAGGGGCGCAGCGAGGAGAGCCGCCCCTCCATGGCTCAGGACATCGCCAAGAGCCGGCGCACGGAGATCGACTACATCAACGGCTTCATCGCTGAGAAGGGGGCCGAGATCGGCATCGACGCCCCGGCGAACCGCGGCCTGGTGAAGGCCGTGCACGCGGTCGAACGCGGCGAACTGCCGCCGGCACCGGAGCGGGTAACGACGATCTGAGAAACGGGGCGGCGGGGCGCCGGTCGCCCTCCGTTCTCAGGCTTTCATTACTTTCATGCCCTCCCCGGCCTTGTGCCGGGGCAGCGCATCCGCTGACGCGAAGCGTCGGAAGCCTGTCAAAGTTGAAACCTTGCCCCGGCACAAGGCCGGGGAGGGCGCAATGAGTGGGGCGCTTGGTCGTTCTGACCTACTCTCGGACGAAGACGTACCGGGTGAGCGACAGGATGATATCCACGTCGCGGCCGTTTTCCGCCAGCGGGAGGTGGACGCGCTGCGACTGCCGGGGGCCGTCGACGGCGAGCTGCCTGGCCGTGCGGAACACCGGCACGCCCTGTCCGGCGCAGCGCACCATGTCGCGGTAGCCGGCGCTTTCCTCGAAGTTCGGAAACTGCTCGGTACACCATTTTCCGGTGGAGTCCCGGCCGGCATAGTCGACGACCGCCGTGCCGACCAGCCGGATCCGGAACCGCCAGGGGGCCCGGAAGACATCCGTCAGCCAGACATGCGGCAGCAGCTCGGGAATGTCCGCTGGATCGAAATGCTGGCGGCCTGGAAGTCCGTCCGGCGGCGCGATGCTGGTCCAGTAGTCGACGATCGCGGCGATTTCGCGCGCATAGCCGCCCGGGATCGCGACCGTCGCGTCGCGGCTGCGACCGGGTGATGGCTTCTGCCCGTGGCCTGTCGTCATCGTTCCCACCGGATCGGGTCGTGGTGTCGATGACCCTATCCTAGCCCAGGCGGAACCCCTGATAGCCAGCCGCCGCCACCTCCCGGCACTTTTTCACGTAGGCCGGGAAGCCGGGATAGGGCATGAACACCCGCGGCTTGCCGGGAACGTTCGCGCCCAGATACCAGGAATTGCAGCTCGGATAGAGGGTGCCGTCGGCGATCGCGTTGACGTGGTCGACCCAGGCGTCCTCGGCGTCCTGCTCCGGCTCGATGGTCGACTGCCCGTGTTCGCGCAGGTGCTCGATGATGTCGCTGACATAGTCCACATGCTGCTCGATGGTCGGCAGCATGTTGGTCAGCACCGACGGACTTCCCGGGCCGGTGATGAGGAACAGGTTGGGGAAGCCCACCGTCGTCAGGCCGAGATAGGTGCGGGGCCCGGCCTCCCATTTCTCGGTCAGCGCCAGGCCGTCGCGGCCGCGGATGTCGATCCGGTTCAGCGACCCGGTCATGGCGTCGAAGCCGGTAGCGAAGACGATGGCGTCGAAGGCGTATTCCCTGCCGCCTGTGATCAGGCCGGTCTCGGTCAACCGGTCGATCGGATCCCTGGAGATGTCGACGAGCGCGACATTGTCCCGGTTGTAGGTCTCGAAATAGCCGATATCGACGCAGAGCCGCTTGCAGCCGATCACGCTGGTCGGGCAGAGCAATTCGGCGGTCTTCGGGTCGGTCACCGTCTCGCGGATCCTGTCACGCACGAAGCCGGCGGCGACGTCGTTGCCCTCCTTGTTCACCAGCAGGTCGATATAGGCGCCGAGATAGGAGAACCCGCCGAGCTCCCAGCGCCGGGCGAACTCCGCCCTGGCCGTCTCCAGCGGTTCGCTGCCCCATTTCAGGTCGCGCACCGAATAGAGCTGGCCCGAGCGGCCCTCTTTCGCCTTCTCGCGCAGCGCCTTGTAGTTGGCCTTGAACCAGGCCTCGTGCTCGGGATCGACCGGATGGTTGCGGGCCGGCACCGCGTAGTTCGGGGTGCGCTGGAACACGGTGAGGTGCTCGGACTGGCGGGCGATCACCGGGATCGACTGGATGGCGGAGGAGCCGGTGCCGATCACCGCGACCCGCTTGCCGGTGAAGTCCACGCCCTCCTTCGGCCAGCGCCCGGTGTGGTACCAGTCGCCTCTGAAGTTCTCCACCCCCTCGAAATGCGGCACGTTGGCGGAGGACAGGCATCCCGTCGCCATGACGAGATGGGGGGCGGCGACCGTGTCGCCCTTGTCCGTCTGCACGCGCCACAGCCCGGCCGCGTCGTCGTACCGGGCGGCGGTGACCTTGGTCTCGAAACGGATGTCTCGCTTCAGGTCGAAGCGGTCGGCCACGTGGTTGGCGTAGCGCAGGATCTCCGGCTGGGCGGCGAAGCGCTCGGACCAGGACCAGTCCTGCTGCAGGGCGTCGTCGAACTGGTAGGAATACTCCATGCTCTCGACATCGCAGCGCGCGCCGGGATAGCGGTTCCAGTACCAGGTGCCACCGACCCCGTCGCCGGTCTCGAACACCACCGCCCTGAGCCCCATGCCGCGCGCCCGGTGCAGCATGTACATGCCAGCGAACCCGGCCCCCACGATCGCGACATCGACCCTGGCGGTATCGACCTGTTCGGCGGCCATGCGCTCCTCCCGAAATCGTTGTTTTTTATTCCCGCAAGCGGAGCGCAATCGCGTCGTGGCTGTCAAACACGGTTTTGGCGCCGGCCGCGGTCAGCCGCCCGGCCAGGCCCGGATCGGCATGGGCCGCCCCGGTGAAGCCCCAGGCTGTCATGCCCGCATCCACGGCGGCGCGGATGCCGTTCACGCTGTCCTCCAGCACGACGCAGTCCGCCGGCGGGACGCCCAGCTTGTCGGCGGCATAGAGGAAGATGTCCGGCGCCGGCTTGCCGTTCGGCACCAGCTTGGTGGAATAGATATGCGGTGCGAAACGGTCGTGCAGCCCGGTCTTGGTCAGCTTCATGACCAGCGAGTCCGGAAAGGACGAGGAGGCGACGGCGGTCGGTACGGTCACGACCTGCACCAGGGCCGCGATGCCCGGCACGGCTTCCAGTTCGCGCTCCATGGCGGCGACGCTGTCGTCCTTGATCCGTTCGTACAGGCCGGGGTCCAGGGGCTTTCCGAAGTGGGTGCGGTGTTCGGCATCCAGGGTGGCGAAGAAATCGTCGTAGGACAGGCCGGTGAATTTTGTCGCGTAGTCCTGCGGCGCGTAGTGCAGGCCGGCCTCGGCGATGGCGGCCTGCTCGATGCGCATGACGATGGCCTCGGAATCGACGAGCACCCCGTCGCAGTCAAAGATCAGGGCGGCGGGCTGGGGCATGGGTTGGTCTCGTTCGGGTGAGGGGCGGGCGGGGCGCCACTGTGGCACTGCGCCCCGGCGGAGGCGAGGGGGTGCGTTGGCGCTGGGGTAGGGGCGGCTATGGCGTCGGGGGCTTGGTCCTGATTTGCATCAGGACGACGGGGGAACCTTAAAAACTGGCCGTCATCCTGACGCAAGTCAGGACCAAGCCGCCGGCGTTCGGAGAGGCTCGGACCGTCGCCCCGGAACAGGTCCGGGGAGTGCGGTAATTCCACATCTTCTTCGCACCCGCAAAAATCTCTTCGCACCTGCACAAGCATTCGTGCCGCAGCGGCATAGTGAAAATCGCCCGCTTCTCTCTCCCGTCGTCCCCATCGTCTGTGTTAGGACTGGTTCAAGCCCGCGCCCGTGGGACCGCTTCAAGACTCGGATCGAGATCCAATGGACAGCTTCGACTACGTCATCGTCGGTGCCGGCTCTGCCGGTTCGGTGCTCGCCAACCGTCTGAGCGAGGATCCGAACATCTCGGTCTGCGTGCTCGAGGCCGGGCCGAGTGACTGGCATCCGTTCATCCACATCCCCGCCGGCTTCATGAAGACGATCCTCGATCCGGCGGTGAACTGGCTGTACGAGCAGGAGCCGAGCCACTGGACTGCCGGCCGCCGCATCAAGGCGCCGCGCGGCAAGACCCTGGGCGGGTCGAGTTCGATCAACGGCCATATCTACAACCGTGGCCAGCGGCTCGATTTCAACACCTGGTCCCAGATGGGCAACCGGGGCTGGGGCTATGCCGACGTGCTGCCCTACTTCAAGCGCTGCGAGAGCCGGCAGGGCCAGGCGGACGAGACATTCCGCGGCCGCGACGGCAACATGACCGTCACCGATATCGACTGGTCGCACCCGCTGACGGAAGCTTTCATCCAGAGCTGTGTGGAGACCGGCATCCCGCGCAATCCGGACTACAACGGCGAGAAGCAGGAGGGCGTGAACTACGCTCAGCGCACGATCCGCGGCGGCCGCCGGCTGAGTGCGGCGCGCGGCTACCTGCGCCCGGCCATGAAGCGGCCGAACCTGACCGTCATCACCCATGCCCACGCCACCGAGCTGGCGCTGGAGGGCAAGCGGGTCACCGGGGTGCGGTACAACAAGGGCGGACGCCACGGCATCCCGAGCGAGGTCAGGGCGAACCGGGAGGTCATCCTGTCCGGCGGCACCTACAACTCGCCGCAGCTCCTGCAGCTGTCGGGCATCGGCGCGCCAGACCAGCTCAGCCAGCACGGCATCGCGGTGAAGCACGCCCTGCCGGGTGTGGGTGAGAACCTGCGCGACCACTACGCCCCGCGCTTCGCCTATCGGGTAAAGAACACCGACAGCATCAACGAGCGCGCCCGCGGGCTGAAGCTGGCCGGCGAGGTGATGAAGTACCTGACCACCCGCAAGGGCATCCTGGCGATCAGCCCGACCCTGGTCTACGGCTTCTGGCGGTCGGATCCGGCGCTGCAGTTCGGCGACATCCAGTTCACCTTCACCCCGGCCTCCTATGCGGAAGGGGTGCAGTCGGCGCTGGAGCGCGAGCCGGGCATGACCATCGCGTCCTGGCAGCAGCGCCCGGAAAGTCAGGGCTATGTCCGCCTGCGCAACGCCGACCCGTTCGAGGCGCCGGTGATCCAGCCGAACTACCTCGCCCATGAGGAGGACCGCCGGGTCTTGCTGGCGGCGATGAAGCTGGCCCGCCAGATCATGACGGCCCAGGCCATGGCGCCCTACAATGCCGGCGAGACCTATCCGGGTCCGTCCGTGGCGAGCGACGACGAGCTGATGGAATCCGCCCGCCATCGCGGCACCACCACCTTCCACCCCATGGGAACCTGCCGCATGGGTCCGAGCAGCGACAAGCTGACGGTGGTGGACGACAGCCTGCGGGTGCACGGGCTGGAGGGCCTGCGGGTGGTCGACGCCTCGATCATGCCGACCATGCCGTCGGCCAACCTGAACGCGTCCACCATGATGATCGCCGAGAAGGCCTCCGACATGATCCGGGGCAAGGCGGCGCTCGACGCCGTTCGCCTGCCGGACGAGGCCGGGAGTTCCGCCGCATGAAAACCATCGACTACTACTATTCGACCCGCTCGAACTTCACCTATATCGGCGCCGCCCGGCTGAACGCCCTGGCGGAGACCTACGGGCGCACCATCGTGCACCGGCCGATCCTGCTGTCGAAGACCATGCCCCCGATCGGCGGCATGCAGTTCGGCGAGCGGCCGACCATGCTGCGCCACTACGCCATGGTGGACGCCCTGCGCTGCGCCGACTTCCACGGAGTCGAGATCCTGCGCGAGCCGATCCACCACATGGGTCCGGTCGAGTTGCCCAGCGGCATCGTCATCGCCGGCCAGCGCGCCGTGCGGCGCGGCGAGGCTGGCGACGTGAACCGGCTCAGCCTGCTGGTGCTGGAAGGGCTGTGGCGCTACGACCGCGACATCGCCGACGAGGACGTCGTCGCCGATCTGGTTGCCCAGGCCGGCTATGCCGATCCGCGCGCGCTGATCGAGGAGGCGATGACCGCCTCAGTCCAGGCGGAGCTGGAGCGGAATTGCGGGGAGGCCGTCATCCGCGGGGTGATCGGCGCGCCGACCTATTTCGTCGATGACGAGAACTTCTACGGTCAGGACCGGCTCGACTACGTCGAACGGGCACTCGCCCGGGCTGCGGGATAAAGGCGGCAGAATGAACCACACCACATCGTCGGGCTACGATTCCGACGCCCCCGGGGATATCGACGGTCCCTACGCCTGGGCGCGTCTGGCCATGTGCCTGCTGATCAGCATGATCGGCGGCGCCGGCCTGTGGTCGGTCGTGGTCGTGCTGCCGGCGGTGGAAGCGGATTTCGGCATTAGCCGGGCCGACGCCTCGCTGCCCTACACCTTCACCCTGATCGGCGTCGCCATCGGAACGGTGCTGATGGGCAAGCTGGCGGACAAGGTCGGCATCGTGCCGGCGCTGATCCTCGGCGGTGTGGCCCTGGGCGCCGGCTACGGGGCGACCAGCTTCGCGCCGACCATCTGGGTGTTCTCGGCCGAACACGCGCTGCTGATCGGCATGCTGGGCGGGGCGGTGACCTTCGGGCCGCTGCTCGCCGACATCTCCCACTGGTTCGTGCGCCGGCGCGGCATCGCCGTGGCGATCGCCGCCAGCGGCAACTACCTGGCCGGCACGGTCTGGCCGCCGATCATCGACTACCTGGTCCATGACGTGGGCTGGCGCGAGACCCACCAGATCATCGCCATTTTCTGCGTTGTCACCGTGGTGCCGATGGCGCTCACCCTGCGGCGCCGCTCGCCGATCGGCCATGCGCCGGCGCCGGTGATCGCCAAGGGCCGCAACGGCAAGGCGCCGCTGCCGAGCCCGGTGCTTCAGGGTCTGCTGATCGTCGCCGGGCTCGCCTGCTGCATCGCCATGGCGATGCCCCAGGTGCATATCGTCGCCTACTGCCTGGAGCTGGGTTACGACAGCCAGCGTGGGGCCGAGATGCTGTCGCTCATGCTGGGGACCGGCATCGTCAGCCGGCTGGTCTGCGGCGCGCTCGCCGACCGGATCGGCGCGCTGTGGACGCTCCTGCTCAGTTCGACGCTGCAGACCCTGGCTCTGCTGCTGTTCCTGCCGTTCGACGGGCTGGTGCCGCTCTATGTGGTCTCCGCCCTGTTCGGTCTGTCCCAGGGCGGGATCGTGCCGACCTATGCGCTGATCGTGCGCCAGTTCTTCCCGGCGGCCCAGGCGGGCGTGCGGGTCGGCGTGGTGCTGTCGGCCACCCTGGTCGGCATGGGGATCGGCGGCTGGATGTCGGGGGCGATCTACGACCTCACGCTCAGCTATACGGCGGCATTCCTGAATGGCATCGGCTGGAACATCCTGCACATCGCCATCGCCGCCTTCCTGCTGTTCGCGCTGGGGCGTCAGGGGGGCGACAGGGCGTCGCAGGAGCCGGGGCCGCGCGGACCTGCCATGCAATTCCGCACGGCGTGACGGGTTGGTGCAGCGCAGCATTTGCGTTATGACGCGCCCTCGCACCTGAAACCACAACGGACCCAGCCAGATGGCAAAGGGACTGTCCCGCCCGAAGAATCAGATCCGCATCCTCCTGCTGGAGGGGATCTCGCCGACCGCCCGCGACGTGCTGCTGAACGCCGGCTACACCAACCTGCAGGAGGTCTCCGGCGCGCTGGATCAGGCCGCCCTGATCGAGGCCTTGCAGGGCGTGCACATGCTCGGCATCCGCTCGCGCACCCAGCTCAACGAGGAGGTGCTGAAGGCCGCCGGCACGCTGGTCGCGGTGGGCTGCTTCTCCGTCGGCACCAACCAGGTCGACCTGCCGGCCGCGACCGCGCTCGGCATCCCGGTGTTCAACGCGCCGTTCTCCAACACCCGATCCGTCGCCGAGCTGACCATCGCCGAGATCGTCATGCTGATGCGCGGTGCGTTCCAGAAGTCGGCCGCCGCCCATGACGGCCGCTGGGCGAAGACGGCGATCGGTTCGCGCGAGGTGCGCGGCAAGACGCTGGGCATCGTCGGTTACGGCAATATCGGCATCCAACTCGCCGCCCTCGGCGAGGCGATGGGCATGCGGGTGATCTATTTCGACCGCACCGACAAGCTGAGCCACGGCAATGTGGAGCCCACCCAGTCCCTGGACGAGCTGCTGGCCAAGTCGGACGTGGTCTCCCTGCACCTGCCGGAGACGCCGGAGACCAAGGGCCTGATGGGCGAGGCGCAGATCCGCACGATGAAGAAGGGCGCCTTCCTCATCAACAACGCCCGCGGCACCCTGGTGGAGATCGACGCGCTGGCCGCAGCCCTGAAGGACGGCCATCTGGCCGGTGCGGCGGTGGACGTGTTCCCGACCGAGCCGAAATCCAACAAGGACACCTTCGAGAGCGCATTGCGCGGCCTCGACAACGTCATCCTCACCCCGCATGTGGGCGGATCGACCGAGGAGGCGCAGGAGCGCATCGGCGACGAGGTGGCCCGCAAGTTCGTCGAGTATTCCGACGTCGGCTCGACCATGGGGACGGTGAACTTCCCCGAGGTGCAGCTGCCCAAGGGCACGCTGTGCACCCGCTTCATCCAGGTCCAGCGCAACGAGCCGGGCGAGCTCGGCCGCCTGAACGACCTGTTCGCCCGCCACGGCCTCAACATCGTCGCCCAGCACTACCAGACCGACGGCCAGATCGGCTACGTGGTGCTGGATGTCGGCGGCGAGGTGCCGAACGGGGTGGAGATCCTGGAGCAGATCCGCGAGCTGCCGGGGACCATCCGGGCCCGGCTGCTGAACCGGGTTTGAGGGGCGCCTGCTCCAACGCACACCCCGGATTTATTCCGGGGCAAGAGCGGGGCGAGGCGTCACGTCCTCGAACTGTTCCTGTCGCTGAAGCGTGCCTGGACCTCACCCCGGAATAAGTCCGGGGAGCGACTGTCTTCTTTTTCAGCGTCTCCCCGGCCTTGCGCCGGGGCCCAGGGTGCCGCTTGCTGGAGCGACAGAGGTCTTCCTGAACCGTTCCAGCCGCCCCTTCTCTTGATCCCGGCGCGAGGCCGGGAAGACGAGTGGGGGAGAGTCGCGAGTGCTCCTTACCGCCCCTCCGGCCCGGAATACGCGCGCTCGACCTTCGCCACGCGCAGCGCATAGTGCGAGTACCAGCGCTCCTTGCCCATCCGCTGGGCCACCAGGTGGCGGGTGTGTTGTTTCCAGGCGTGCACCGCTTCCTCGTCGCGGAAGTACGACACCGTGATGCCGAGCCCGTCGGCACCCCGCGCGCTCTCGGCGCCGAGGCAGCCCGGCTGTTCCTGGGCCAGCGTCATCATCGCCTCGGCCATCGCATTATAGCCGCGCTGGTCGGTGGTCTGGGTCGAGGTAAAGATCACCGCGTAGTACGGCGGTTCCGGCGTCTCGGCGAAGCCTGCGGGCATGGCGGCGCTATCTTTCGATCAGATGGGCGAGGTGGGTGTCCAGGGCCGCCGCCGCTCCCGCGGCGTCCCCGGCGCGGAAGGCGTCGAGCAGGGCCCGGTGCTGCCGGCGCCAGACCGCCCGGATCGCGGTGTCCGGCTGCTGCTCGCGATAAGGTCGTCGGTCCTCGCGCCGCAGCTCGTCCACCAGGGTCAGAAGCCGGCGATTGCCGCCCGCCCGGTACAGGACCGTGTGAAAGGCGGCATCCAGTTCCTCCAGCGCCTGCGGGTCGGTCTCCAGTTCGATCCGTTCCTGCAGGTGGCTCGCCTCCAGCACGTCGCGGTCGCCGCGACGGGGCATCGCCAGGGCCAGCGCCTGGCCCTCGACCAGACGCCGCACGGCGACCAGGTCGCGCAGCACCTCCGGCGACATCTCTACCACCTTGAGGCTGCGGCCCCGTCCGGGCTCCAGCCAGCCGGCCGCCCGCAGGCTCTCCAGGGCCAGCCGCACCGGCTGCCGGCTGACCGCGAACCGGTCGGCCAGGGCCTCCTGCTGCAGGGTGGCGCCGGCGCCGATGCGACCGCTCCGGATATCGGCGCGCAGGCGGTCGGCGATCTCGATCGGCATGTTTGGATCCATGGATCCAAACTATCTCGTTCCCGGGTCTCGGGCAAGCGGGAAGGCGGATGCATCAGCCGTTGTCATTTCCGCTGCTTCACCGTCCGGCGGCGCCATGGCACGCTTGCACCCAAAGGACGGGCCGGCATAAGGCCCGCCGACCAAGACCGAGGGGAGGAAGATGGACTTCCAGCACGCACCCGCCGTGCACGATCTGCGCGCGCGGATCGAGGCCTTCATGGCCGAGCACGTCTATCCGAACGAGCAGCGCTATTACGACGAGACGGCGGCGCTGGGCCCCTGGAAGGTCCAGCCGGTCGTGGAAGAGCTGAAGCCGAAGGCGAAGGCGGCCGGGCTGTGGAACCTGTTCCTGCCGGACAGCGATCTCGGCGCCGGACTGTCCAACCTGGACTACGCCCCGCTCTGCGAGGTCATGGGCCGCTCGCCCCTGGCGCCCGAGGTGTTCAACTGCGCAGCCCCCGATACCGGCAACATGGAAGTGCTGGTCCGCTACGGCACCGACGAGCAGAAAAAGCGGTGGCTCGAGCCGCTGCTGGCCGGCGAGATCCGCTCCTCCTTCGCGATGACCGAGCCGGCCGTCGCCTCCTCCGACGCGACCAATATCGAGAGCTCCATCCGGCGCGACGGCGACACATACGTCATCAACGGTCGCAAGTGGTACACCACCGGCGCCACCGATCCGCGCTGCAAGATCATGATCTTCATGGGCAAGTCGGACCCCGACAATCCGGACCGGCACAAACAGCAGTCGATGATCCTGGTGCCCAAGGACACGTCGGGCGTCACCGTGATCCGGCCGATCCCGGTCTTCGGCTTCTACGCCGTGCCGGACCGGGCGTCGGAGGTGGACTTCAAGGACGTGCGGGTGCCGGCGTCCAACATGCTGCTGGGCGAGGGGCGCGGTTTCGAGATCGCCCAGGGGCGGCTCGGCCCGGGCCGCATCCACCACTGCATGCGGTTGATCGGGCTGGCGGAGCGGACACTGGAGAAGATGTGCCGCCGGGCCGAGCAGCGGGTGACCTTCGGCACGCCGATCGCGCAGCAGACGGTGACGCTCGAGCGGATCGCCGAGGCGCGCATCCTGATCGAGCAGTCCCGGCTGCTGACCCTGAAGGCCGCCTGGATGATGGACACGGTCGGCAACAAGGAGGCGCGGGCCGAGATCGCCATGATCAAGGTCGCCGTCCCAAACATGGCCTGCCAGGTCATCGACTGGGCGATCCAGGCCTTCGGCGGAGCCGGGACCAGCAACGATTACGGCCTCGCCTCGGCCTATGCGACGGCGCGGTTGCTGAGGCTGGCAGACGGCCCGGACGAGGTTCACCGCAACCAGATCGGCCGGCTGGAGCTGCGCAGGTACCGGGAGTCCGGGAACATCGACACCGGCGCCCGCGATGTCGGTCCGCGCCTGGCTCAGGTGGGAGAGGGGCCATGGCCGGCACCCTGACGCCCGGCGGGACCGCCGCTCCCCAGGACCGGTTCTGGAGCGGACGCACCGGCGAGACGGCGCAGGAGATCCATTACGACGGGCGCGTCGTGCGCTGCTACGCCGAGCGGCCGGCCGATCTGGCGGCGATGTTCGCGGACCTGGCGGTGCGGTCTCCGGCGCGCGAGGCGGTGGTGGCGGGGGACACCCGCCTGTCCTTCGCCGATCTCGATGCTCGCGTCGTTCGGATCGCCGGCGGGCTCGCGGGGCTGGGTGTCGGGTCCGGAGACCGGGTGGCGCTGCTGCTGGACAACGGCTGGGAGTTCGTGGCCGCCCTGCTGGCCTGCAACCGGATCGGCGCGATCTGCGTGCCCATCGGTATCCGCCAGCGCCGGGCCGAGCTCGAATTCCTGCTGACCGATTGCGGGGCCAAGGTCGTCATCCATGAGGCGGCCCTGGCGGAGAACGTTCCCGCCGCGGAGAGCGTGCCGGACCTGACGCACCGGTTCTCTGTCGGCGGCACGAGCGACGGGGCTCAACCGTTCGAGGCCCTGCTGGCCGCCGACCCGATCGACGCGTCGGCATCGCGCGACCCCGAGGCGGTCGCCGTCATCCTCTATACCTCCGGCACGACGGGGCGACCCAAGGGGGCGATGCTGACCCATTTCGGCATCGTCCAGTCGGCGCTCGCCTTCTCGCGCTGCCTATCCTTCACGCAAGACGAGCGGGCCCTGGCGGCGATCCCGCTCAGCCATGTCAGCGGGCTGGTCGGCATCTTCTATTCGACCCTGATCGCCGGCGGTGCCCTGGTCGCCATGCGCGCCGGCTACAAGGTCCCGGACCTGCTGACGCTCGCGGCGCACGAGCGGGTGACCTACACGATCATGGTGCCGGCCCTGTACACGCTGGCGGTGATGCAGCCGGATCTCGGTGGATACGACCTGACGGCCTGGCGGATCGGCTGTTTCGGCGGCGCTCCGATGCCCGAGGCGACCATCGCCAGGCTGGCGCGTCAGCTGCCGAACCTGGTGCTGGTCAACGCCTATGGCGCGACCGAGACCACCTCGCCGACGACGATCATGCCGCCCGGCCTGAACCCGGATCATCCGGACAGCGTCGGTCAGGTCGTGCCCTGCGGCCGGGTGGAGATCCGCAGCGAGGACGGCGCGGTTCTGCCGCCCGGCGAGACCGGAGAGCTCTGGATCTCCGGGCCGATGGTGGTGCCCGGCTATTGGAACCGACCGGAGGCGAACCGGGAGGGCTTCGTCGACGGCGCCTGGCGGTCGGGCGATATCGGCACGGTGGATGCGGACGGCTTCGTGAAGGTGTTCGACCGGCTGAAGGACATGATCAACCGCGCCGGCTACAAAGTGTTTAGCGCCGAGGTCGAGAACGTGCTGAACCATCACCCCGAGATCGTCGAGGCGGCGGTGGTCGGCCGGCCGGACCCGGTGCTGGGCGAGCGGGTGCATGCCTTCGTCCGTCCGGTCGAGGGTTCGGCGCTCGACGAGGAAGCGGTGCGGGCGTTCTGCGCCGAGCGGCTGTCCGACTACAAGGTGCCGGAGAGCGTGACCCTGACCGCCGACCCGCTGCCGCGCAATGCCAACGGCAAACTGCAGAAGCCCGCGCTGCGGGCGTTGCTCGGGGGCGCCTGACCCATTCACCCTCTCCCGTCTTCCCGCCGGGATCCAGCCCTCAGCGCGATGGAGCGCTTGCGAATCTGGCTTCGTCATCGCCATAGCGCCACGCGTTCCAACAGATGCAAGCCTGGGTCCCGGCGCGAGGCCGGGAAGATGAATTGGGGAAGGGGGGGGAGCGCCCGGCGCATCGAAATATTGCATACAATCCTGAAATTCACCGTGCTAGCGTGCCGGCACAAAAAAACGATCGCACGGGAAACGCACGGAAATGTCGGACCAATCGGTTTGGGGCGCTGAGCTCTACGACACGCTGGTGGACGGCGGCGTGTCGATTTTCGCCTATGTCCCCGATGGCGGGCACAAGGTGAT
The DNA here is from genome assembly GCA_965228445.1 of Candidatus Endolissoclinum sp. Classification (GTDB taxonomy): domain Bacteria; phylum Pseudomonadota; class Alphaproteobacteria; order Thalassobaculales; family Thalassobaculaceae; genus Thalassobaculum. The sequence goes on from OZ245813.1 coordinate 4,144,186, forward strand.
GATCCAGAAATCGCTGGAGGACGAGCGCGTCCACTCGATCCCGCTGACCACAGAGGAAGAGGGCGTGGCACTGACCGCCGGGGCCGATCTCGGCGGCAAGAAGGCGGTGCTGCTGATGCAGTCGAGCGGCACCGGCAACTGCATCAACATGCTGTCGCTGCAAGCCAACGGCCGCTTCCCGTTTCTCGGCATCATCACCATGCGCGGCACCTTCGGCGAGCAGAACCCCTGGCAGGTCCCCATGGGCAAGGCGGTGCGCCCTTGCCTGGAGGCGATCGGCGTTCATGTGCTGGAGGTCGAGCGCCCCGAGGAGTTGAAGGAGACCACCACCGCGGCGATGAACCTCGCCTTCCGCTCCCAATGCGCGGTGGCGCTTCTGCTGAGCCAGAAGTTCATCGGCGCCAAGGCGTTCTGAGGGAGGGGGTCGAGATGAGCGACGAGATCAAGATCACCGGCTCCAACCAGCGCATGGACCGCGCCCAGGCGGTGCCGGCCATCGTCGGCAACCACCGCGACTTCCTGGTCGTCACCGGCCTCGCCGGCACGGCGCAGGACATGTACGCGATCGAACCGGATGCGGATAACTGCTTCCTGCTCGGCGGTGCGATGGGCGCGTCGGTCTCCATGGGCCTCGGCCTCGCCCTGGCGCAGCCGGACAAGCACGTGCTCGTCATGTGCGGCGACGGCGAACTGCTGATGAATGTCGGCGCGCTGGCCACCGTCATGGCCGCCGGCGTGACCAACCTGTCGATCCTTTGCGTCGATAACGAGCGTTATGGCGAGACCGGCAACCAGATCACCCATACCTCCATGGGCACCGACCTGGCGCTGACCGCCAAGGGCCTGGGGATCAGGAATGTGATGACGGTCACCGCCCCGGACGAGATCGAAGCGGGCCGCAAGGAACTGCGCCGCAAGGACGGGCCGACCTTCGTCTATCTGAAGATCAGCGACGCCAAGCCACCGAAACTGAGTTCGCGGAACTTCGACGCCGCCGACCGCCGTATCGCCTTCCGCCGTGCACAACTGGGACACCTATGACCGAGACGAGACCTGCCGCCGCCCGAACCGTTGCCGTAACCGGGGCCTCGCGCGGCCTCGGCGCGGAAATCGCCCTGGAACTCGCCCGCCGCGGCCTGACCGTCGGCTGCCTGTCGCGCAAGGGCATCGGCCCGGAGGAGGAGCCGGTTCCGGCCGACCTCGCCGGGCGGATGATCAACCTGGCCTGCGACGTGAACGATCCTGAGTCCGGGGCGGCCGCGCTGACGGCCCTGGCGGAGAAGACCGGCGGCCTGCACGCCTTGGTCAACAATGCCGGCATCCACAAGGAGGGCCGCAGCGAGAGCTTCTCGCCGGCCGAGTTCGCCGAGGTGCTGAACACCAACGCGGTCGGCCTGTTCGCCATGTGCCAGTCGGCCTATCCGCACATGCTGGAAAGCGGCGGCGGGGTGATCGTGAATATCGGCTCGCACTACGACAAGATCGGGGTGAAGTACACGGCCGCCTATTGCGCCTCGAAGGCGGCGGTCGGCGCGATCACCCGGTGTCTTGGCGTGGAATGGGCCCGCAAGGGCATCCGCGTGGTCGACGTCGCACCCGGCTTCACGCTGACCAACCTGAACCGCGGCCACATGGACAACGAGCGGTTCCGGTCGTTCATCGAGAAGGCGATCCCCCGGGGTACCCCCGGCGAGGCCTGGGAGGTGGCGCGGTTCGTCGGCTCGATCGTGGCCGACGACATCCCGTTCCTGAACGGCGAAACCTTCTATATCGACGGCGGCCAGGCGGTGGCGAATTGACGGGCGCGGGGCGCCGGTCATCCCGGACTTAATCCGGGATCAAGCCACTCCCTCACAGACCCTTGCCCGTCATCCCGGCGGGGCCCGTCCCGGATTTAATCCGGGATTGACCCGGGGCTCGGCCGGGACCCAGGACGGGCGTCGACGCTACGGTCCCGGCCCGTCCCCGGATCGGGTCCGGGGACGTCCGGGATGACGGCAGGGACAGGATGAGCGGGCCCACCGAACCCTCTCGCCGGGCGCGGCCCCTTGCGCTACCTTCCCGGCCATGATGCTGAGCAACAGACGCATTCTCCTAATCGTCGGGGGCGGGATCGCCGCCTATAAGGCGCTCGACCTGACCCGCCGCCTGCGCGAGCGCGGGGCGGTCGTCCGTGCGGTGCTGACCAAGGCGGGGGAGCAGTTCGTCACCCCGCTGTCGCTCTCGGCCCTGACCGAGGACAAGGTCTATACCGAGCTGTTCGACCTGACCGACGAGGCGGAGATGGGGCATATCCAGCTCTCCCGCTCGGCCGACCTCATCGTGGTCGCCCCGGCCACTGCCGACCTGATGGCGAAAATGGCCAACGGGCTCTGCGGCGACCTCGCCTCCACCCTGCTGCTGGCGACCGACACCGACGTGCTGATCGCGCCGGCGATGAACGTGCGCATGTGGGAGCACCCGGCGACCAAGGCGAACCTGGCGACGCTGACCTCGCGCGGCGTCCGCGTCGTCGGCCCGAACGAGGGCGCCATGGCCTGCGGCGAATACGGCTATGGCCGCATGGCCGAGCCGCTGGAGATCGTCGCGGCGGCGGAGGCCTATTTCAACGAACGCTCGGGTCCGCTCGCCGGCCGGCAGGCGATCGTCACCAGCGGGCCGACCCACGAGCCGATCGACCCGGTGCGCTACATCGCCAACCGCTCGTCGGGCAAGCAGGGCCACGCCATCGCCCGCGCGCTGGCGGCGCTGGGGGCGGAGGTGACCCTGGTCAGCGGTCCGACCCGCGAGCCCGACCCGGCCGGGGTGAAGACCGTGCCGATCGAGAGCGCCCGCGACATGCTGGCCGCCTGCGAGGCGGCGCTTCCGGCCGATATCGTGGTCTGCGCCGCCGCCGTCGCCGACTGGCGGGTGGCGACCGCCGCCGACCAGAAGATGAAGAAGGAGGCGGGCGGCCTCCCGACCCTTCAGCTCGCCGAGAACCCGGACATCCTGAAGACCCTGTCGCAGAAGGCCGACGGCCGTCCGGCCCTGGTGGTCGGCTTCGCGGCGGAGACCGAGAAGGTGGTCGAATACGCGACGGCGAAGCGGGCGCGCAAGGGCTGCGACTGGATCCTGGCCAATGACGTGTCGCCCGCCACCGGCACCTTCGGCGGCGATAGCAACACCATCCATCTGGTCACCGCCGACGGGTCCGAGGACTGGCCGGCCATGACCAAGACCGAGGTCGGCAAGCGCCTCGCCGCCCGCATCGCAGAGCATTTCCAGACTGGACCTTCCGTATGAGCATCCCTGTCCGCATCACCCGGCTGGCGCATGGCGCCGATCTGCCGCTGCCCGCCTATGAGACCGAGGGGTCGGCCGGCATGGACCTGCGCGCCGCCATCGACGCGCCGGTGACCCTGGCGCCGATGGAGCGCACCGCCGTGCCCACGGGCCTGTCGATCGCCCTGCCCCAGGGATATGAGGCACAGGTCCGGGCCCGCTCCGGCCTGGCCTTCCGCTCGGGCATCGCCTGCGTCAACGCGCCGGGCACGGTGGACAGCGACTATCGGGGCGAGATCAAGGTGATCCTGGTCAACCTGGGCCAGGAGCCGGTGACCTTCGAGCGCGGCGACCGCATCGCCCAGCTCGTGGTGGCCCCGGTGAGCCGGGTCGCCTGGGAGGAGGCCGACAGCCTGGACGAGACCGCGCGCGGCGCCGGCGGCTTCGGGTCGACCGGGCGGGGGTGACAGAATCCGGCCCTTCGACGCGCGCTCCCGGACCAGGTCCGGGATCGCTGTTCAGGGTGAGGTCGTCGGGAAAGAGTGAGGTCGTCGGGGAGATATTGGGGAGCCGACCTTCGACACGTCGCTTCGCTCCTGCTCAGGGTAAGTCAGGGATAACTATTCTTACGACCTCACCCTGAGCGGCCCCGGCCGCAGGCCGGGGCGTGTCGAAGGGTGGCGCGTCACCCGACCCACCGCGAGAACGCTAGGCAGACCGGCACCATCCGGGCGATGACGTGGCGGGTGAACTCCTCCACCGCCGCAACGGCCTCGGCCGGGGCCGGGCCCGCGTCGGCGCGCAGATGGGCGAGCCGCGCGCTCTCGGCCAGGGCCATGCTGCGGGTGGTGGCGATGGCACCGGCCAGACGCCCGTCCGCCGCCAGCGGCGCGAAACCGGCATGCATCAGGGCCAGCAGCCCGGGCCAGTAGGCCAGATGCCGATACATGGTCGCCAGGATCGGCTCGTCCGGCCGCGATCCGAACCGGTTCAGCGCAAGGACAAGCTCCCAGACATGCGGCTCCACATCCCGCTCGGACAGTACCCGGGGGATCGGCGCCGAGGGTTCGGCCGCGGGCGAACCGCCGCTCGGAACCGGTCCGGCCGGCGGAACGATGAGCGCGCCCAGCGCCAGCAGGTTCAGCCCGTTGCCCCGGTTGTAGCCGGCGGCGATGGCCCGCACGGTCGCCAGATCCTCGCCTGACACGCCGAGCGCCTGCAGCGCGCCCGGCGCCAGCGGTTCCGGCATCGCCACCGGCAGCCGGTCGAACAGCGCCTGGGCCGAGCGGGCGGCCTGGCCGCTGGCATAGATCGGCTTGGCGGCCCCCCAGGCCCAGTCTAGCCCGCCGTCGATGGTCGCAAGATGCCGCCAGATCAGGTTGACCACCGGCACGCCCAAGGTCGCCTTGATGTCGTCGAAGGTCTCTGCGACCGCGCCCGTCGCCTCATGCTCGGCGATCGCCGGAACCGGATCCCCCATCGCATCCTCCCAGATACTGATTGTCGGTTTTGCCGCGATTGCAGCCTGCCGCGCTCGGTGGGGTCAATCCGCGTTCTGCGCAAATGGAGGGCTTGGAGGGCAGGCCGACAATCGGCTATGCCGGAAGCAAGAACCATAAAGGGAGGAACCGCGATGACCGATCCTGTGAAGGTCGGCTTTGCCGGTGTGGGCCTGATGGGGCGCGGCATGGCCTGCAACATCCTGGCCAAGGGTTTTCCGCTGACCGTGCTCGGCCACCGCAACCGCAAGCCGGTGGAGGAACTGAAGGCGCTCGGTGCCGCCGAGGCGGCGACGCCGAAGGAGCTCGCCGCCGCGTCGGACGTCGTCATCCTGTGCATGCCGAACAGCCGGGTGGTGGAGCAGGTCTGCCTCGGCGCCGACGGCATCGTCGAGGGCGCGAGGCCGGGGACGCTGGTGCTCGACAGTTCCACGGCCGAGCCGGCCTCCACCAAGCGGGTGGCGGCGGCCCTGGCGGAGAGGGGCATCGATTTCATCGACGCGCCGATGACCATGACGCCGAAGGAGGCGATGGAGGGCACGCTCAACGTGCTGGTCGGCGGTCCGGACGCCCTGGTCGAGAAGGCCCGGCCGGTGCTCGGCTGCTATGCCCGCAACATCTTCCATATCGGCCCGCTGGGGGCGGCCCATTCGCTCAAGCTGATCAACAACTTCATGAGCATGTCCATGTCCGCCCTGGTGGCCGAGGCGGCGACGACGGCGCGGGCGGCCGGGGTCGATCTCGGCCGGTTGCGCGAGGTGGTCTCCGCCGGCGCGGTCAATTCCGGCATGTTCCAGAAGATCATGGCCTATGCGGTGGACGGCGATGCGTCGGGCCTGCAATTCGCCATGGCCAATGCCCGCAAGGATGTGGGCTACTATAACGACATCGCCGCCGAGGCGGGGCTCCCCGCCCCGTTCGGGTCGGCGGCGCTGCAGCTATACACGCTGGCCTGCGCGACCGGTCACGGCGAGAAGCACGTGCCGCTGCTGGTCGACGTGATGGCGGAACTCGGTGGTCTGAACGGAGCGGATAAATGAGTGCGGAACAGGTCGATGCGATCGTCATCGGCGCAGGCGTGGTCGGACTGGCCGTGGCCCGGGCACTGGCCCTGGCCGGGCGCGAGGTGCTGGTGCTGGAGGCGGCGGAAGCCATCGGCACCGAGACCAGCTCGCGGCATTCCGAGGTGATCCATGCCGGCATCTACTACCCGCCGGGCTCGCTGAAGGCGAAGTTCTGCGTGGAGGGCAAGAACAAGCTCTACCGCTATCTCGACGACCACGGCGTGCCGTACAAGCCGCTGGGCAAGCTGATCGTGGCGACGTCGGAGGATCAGATCCCGGCGCTGCAGCAGATCCAGGACCGGGCGACCAAGGCGAACGTCACCGACCTGGTGTTCAAGAGCCACAACGAGGTCGTGGCGATGGAACCGGAGCTGCGCTGCGTGACGGCCCTGTGGTCGCCGTCCACCGGCGTCCTGGACAGCCATTCCTACATGCTGGCCCTGCAGGGCGACGCCGAGGAGCGCGGCGGGATGATCGCCTTCCATGCCCCGGTCGCCGGCGGCAAGGTCGGCGAGGACGGAATCGAGATCGCCGTCGGCGGGGCCGAGCCGATGCTGCTGAAGGCGAAGACGGTGGTGAATTCGGCCGGGCTGCACGCCCAGCCGCTGGCCGCCAGCCTGATGGGCTTCCCGGCCGACAAGGTGCCGCCGCATTTCTACTGCAAGGGCAACTACTACTCCCTGTCCGGCGTGCGGGCGCCGTTCACCCATCTGATCTATCCCGCACCGGAGCAGGCCGGGCTCGGCATCCACCTGACCCTGGACCTGGGCGGTCAGGCCCGGTTCGGTCCCGACGTGGAGTGGATCGACGAGATCAACTACGACGTCGACCCGCGGCGCTCCGACAGCTTCTACGCGGCGATCCGCAAGTACTGGCCGGGACTCCCCGATGGGGCGTTGCAGCCGGGCTATGCCGGCATCCGCCCGAAGATCCAGGCACCCGGCACGCCGGCGGTCGACTTCATGGTCCAGGGCCCGGCCGAGCACGGCGTGCCTGGACTGGTAAATCTGTTCGGCATCGAAAGTCCGGGCGTGACGTCCAGCCTGGCCATCGCCGATCACGTGGCGGAGATGATCGCTTAAGGCTGGACGGTTCTCCCGGCACGGGACCGGAAAGAAAAGCTGGAGGGTCGGCCGATCACCCCTCGGCGGCTGATCCCAGCGCGGTCGGGCCGAATTCCCGCATGCGGGAGAGAATGAAATCCTCTGCCTCCTCCGCGGAGACCGCCGCGATCAGGGCGCCGCCGAGTTGGATGTGTTTCGCGTTGGTGTTGGCCAGTTCGACCAGCGAACTGTAGCCGGCGTCCTGGGTGACGGTCGCTCCGAAGAAGTACCGGATGCCGGCCTCCAGCAGCAGGTCGTCCAGATATCGTATGTCGTCGAACGTGAACTGGTTCTCGTGCCCGGCGCTGTTGTCGACAACGCAGAAGATCGTGTCGTTGGTGTTGATGGACAGTATCTTTCGGTACAGCGGAAGTCGTTGCTTCAGCGAGATCGGGCCGGTCACTCGGATTCGGTACAGGTGACGGTCGTCATATCTGTAGGCGGCGTACTCGTAGCTTTCCAGCGTCCCGCTCTCTATGAGTGTTATTCTCATAGTCGATGGTGTCCCGAGAAACCCTGCCCCCACAAGCGCGCGGACTATTTCATACAAACAGGGGCGAGGCGAGTCCGCGGTCGGCGCGTTTCGGACCGATACCCCCAGGTCTCAGTCAGGTCGAGTCCGCCGCCGTCGCCCGTTCCTGCAGCCGATCCAGCATGCGGTCCAGGAGCGCCCGTTCCTCCGTGCTGAACCCCTCCAGCAAGGCCGCCTCCCGTGCTCGGGCCAGCGGGACGATCTCGCGGTAGACCCGCTCGCCCTGCGCCGTCATGGCGATGGTCTGGCGGCGTCGGTCGTCCGGGTCGACCGTGCGCCGGATCATCTCCGCCTCGGTCAGCCGCGCAATCGCCCGGCTGACCTGCACCTTGTCCATGGCCGAGCGGCCCTGGATCTCGGACGAGGTCGCCGGCCCGAAGGCGCCGAGGATCGCCAGGATCCGCCATTCCGGAATCGTGATGCCGAACCGGTCCGCGTAGAGCCGGGCGATGCCCTTCGACACCGTGTTCGCCAGCACCGCGAGGCGGTAGGGCAGGAACCGGTCGAGCGTGAGGGTGTCGGCGGTGGCGGTTTCGGCGGTGGCGGTGTGGCTTGGGGCGGTCGAAGGGGTGTCGGGCATATCGGGCATCCGGTAAGCGGGGCTTGTAATGGTTTCAATTGAAACCAAATGCGATATCGGTTACAGATGAAACTAACACGGTTTCGACCGGCGCGGCGAGGCGGCAGCCCCGCGATCGGTCCGCAATCCCGACACAGGAGGATCCCATGGCTTCCGTCACCCTTCCCCCGGTCCCCGAGGGCACGCCCGAGAACCCGATGGCCACCGACGGCTTCGAGTTCGTCGAGTACACCGCCCCGGATACCGCCGATCTGGAGAAGCTGTTCACCGCCATGGGCTTCCGCGCGGTGGCCCGGCACCGCTCCAAGAACGTGACCCTGTACCGCCAGGGCGGGGTGAACTTCATCGTCAACGGCGAGCCGGACAGCTTCGCCCAGGCCTTTGCCAAGGTGCACGGCCCCTCCTGCTGCGCCATTGCCTTCCGCGTGAAGAACGCCGCGGCCGCCTTCGAGCGCGCGGTGAAGCTCGGCGCGAAGCCGTTCGAGGGCAAGGTCGGCCCGATGGAGCTGAACATTCCGGCGATCCACGGCATCGGCGACAGCCTGATCTATCTGGTCGACCGCTACGGCGCGCGCACGATCTACGACGTGGACTTCGTGCCGATCGAGGGCGAGAACCAGGATCCGGCGGGTGTCGGCCTGACCTATATCGACCACCTGACCCACAACGTGCACCAGGGCCGCATGGACGTCTGGGGCAGCTTCTACGAGAAGCTCTTCAACTTCCGGGAAATCCGCTACTTCGATATCGAGGGCAAGCTGACCGGCCTGAAGTCCCGGGCGATGACCAGCCCCTGCGGCAAGATCCGCATCCCGATCAACGAGAGCTCCGACGACAAGAGCCAGATCGCCGAGTATCTCGACCAGTACAAGGGCGAGGGCATCCAGCACATCGCCATGGGCACCGACGACATCCACGCCGCCGTCGATGGGCTGCGCGGTCTGCACATGAAGTTCATGGCGCCGCCCCCGGAGACCTATTACGAGATGCTGGCCGACCGCCTGCCGAACCACGGCGAGGACGTGGAGGCGCTGAAGTCCCGCGGCATCCTGATCGACGGTGCCCCGACAGAGGATGGCGGCCTGCTGCTGCAGATCTTCACCAACACGGTGATCGGGCCGATCTTCTTCGAGCTGATCCAGCGCAAGGGCGACGAAGGATTCGGCGAGGGCAACTTCAAGGCGCTGTTCGAGAGCATCGAGCAGGATCAGATCAACCGAGGTGTCCTGAAGGGGTGACCCTATCTGTGGGAGAGGGGCGGAACCCTCTCCCTCCCTTACTCCCCGGATTTATTCCGGGGCTCACCCCTCCGTCGACGAGGCCTGGGACAGTATTACCAGAGACCTGCCACGCCGAACCGTAGGCCCCGGAATAAATCTGGGGAGTGGTTGGGTGGTGATGATGTCCCAGAACTACCGGAACGCCGACTGCACGCCCTGGAAGTAGCGGTCGATGGCGCGGGTGAGGCCGGTGGCGACCTTGCGGCGGAAGGCCGGGTCGTTGAGCCGCCGGTTGTCTTCCCGGTTCGACAAGAAGCCCAGTTCCACCAGCACCGACGGCACGTCCGGCGCCTTCAGCACGGCGAAGCCGGCGAAGCGGTGCGGGCGGCCGAGCAGCTTGGTCTCGCGCTCCATCTCCTTGACCACATAGCCGGCGAGCCGGGCCGAGTAGTTCATGGTGCGCCGCTGGGCCAGGTCGATGAGGATGTTGGTGACCTCCGGCTCCTGCTGGGTCAGGTCGATGCCGGCGACGATATCCGCCTTGTTCTCGCTGGCGGCCAGGGATTCGGCTTCCTTGTCCGAGGCGTTCTCCGACAGGGTGTAGACCGACAGGCCGCGCAGGGAGCCGTCCTTGATCGAATCCGCGTGCAGCGAGACGAACAGGTCGGCATCGACCCGCCGGGCGATGGCGATCCGCTCGCGCAGACGGATGAAGCTGTCGCCGTCGCGCGTCAGGACCGCCTTGTACCGGCCGGTCTCCTCCAGCGCGGCCTTGAGCGCCTGGGCGGCGGCCAGCACGATGTTCTTCTCGTAGACGCCGTTCTCGCCGATCGCCCCCGGATCGACGCCGCCATGGCCGGCATCGATCACGATGGTCATGCGGTCGTCGGATTTCGGCAGCGGGGCCGGGGCGGCCGGTGGCGGCGAGACCCGCGGCGCGCTGAGCGCCACATGGCGCTGGATCGAGGCGTCGGACTCCTCCAGGAACACGTCCCGGCTGGCCACGGCCAGGTCGATCACCAGGCGGTACTGCTGGTCGCCGGAGGGTGGCAGGACGAAGGCCGATTTCACCTGCACCGGGCTGCCGGCGTCGATCACCACGCGGGAGGTGCCCGGCCGGAACTGGCCGTAGCGCCAGCCGGCGATCGGGCCGACGGCGCGGGACGCGGCGCTTTCCGGCAGGCGGAACGACACCTCCGGCACGTCGAGCACGACCCGGTAGGGATCCGGCAGCAGGAAGATCGAAAAATCGACCTTCTGGTCCAGATCGAACACGATGCGGACCTTGTCGGGGTGATTGCCGATGCGCAGGTTGGAGATCACCGGAACGCCGGCCGCCTCGACCGGAGGCACGGCGACGAGCGTGGCCAGCATCAGCAGGGCAAGACACAGGACGGCCTTGATCCGGCGGCTGAGGGCCGGGATCCGGGAAACCCAAGAGTCGAGCGGCATGGCTGAACGGACCGCGCGGCGCGTCATTCCCTGTCCCCGAACCGGTTGCACGATGCCGGACTTTAACGTGGGCGGACGCTAAAGGCAATATTTACGATTGATATCATAATGCTATGCGGTGGAATTGCAGTTCAGCCTGAATTGTTCCCGCTCTGTTGCCCTTCGATGACACCGACGCGAATCCTGCTGAAGTTTTGGATTGTTAGTAGGCGCATGGAACAGTATGGTGCATTCGTCCTCGAAGACCGTGTGCGGGTACGTGCGCGCCGTTATCGGCCAAAGGGTTACGGGGATACGCGAGACTTTTACCGATTTCGAGCCGGGACGAATCGTAGTTTCCGGCTCCGCGCAGGACCGACCGACGTGAGACCTGCAAACTGGAACAGTTCGGCGACGGCGACCTCCGAGTCGCCCGCGGCAACCGGAGTCCTTCCTGCCCACGGGGCGCGGGGGATGCCTGGAGTCGTGACCGATTCCGCCGCACTCCGTTCCAGCGACTGCATCCGGCGTGCCGAGGGTACGCCGACGCCACAATCCGCGCCGCCACAATCCGCGCCTGGGCCGACGCTTTTCCGCGTCGCCGACAGCGCGGGGCCGCAGCCATGCCTGCGGTCGTCGCGGCGCGACACGGAGTTACCAGCACATGACCAAGCGTATGCTCATCGATGCCACCCACCCGGAAGAGACCCGGGTCGTGGTGGTCGACGGGAACAAGCTCGACGACTTCGACTTCGAGACCGCAGCCAAAAAGCAGCTTAAGGGGAACATCTACCTCGCCCGGGTCACCCGGGTTGAGCCGTCCCTGCAGGCCGCCTTCGTCGAATACGGCGGAAACCGCCACGGCTTCCTGGCCTTCTCCGAAGTTCATCCCGACTACTACCGGATCCCGATCGAGGATCGCGAGGCGCTGCTCCGCGAGGAGCAGGCCGAGGCGATGGCCGACGAGGAGGATGACGAGGCCGAAGAGGTCGTCGGCGAGGAGGAGGCATCCGCCGCCGAAGAGGAGGCCTCCGAGGCCGGGGACGACGAGTCCGGTGACGAGGACGGCGACGAGGCGCCGGCCCGGGCCGCCGATGTCAGCGTCCAGACCAAGAAGAGCGCGAAGCCCGAGACCGTCGGCGGCGACGCGATGGAAGAGGTACGCCGCCGGCGCAAGCCCTCCAACCGCCGCTACAAGATCCAGGAGGTCGTCGCCCGGCGCCAGATCATGCTGGTGCAGGTCGTCAAGGAGGAGCGCGGCAACAAGGGTGCCGCCCTCACCACCTACCTGTCCCTGGCCGGCCGCTACTGCGTGCTGATGCCGAATACCGCCCGCGGCGGTGGCGTCAGCCGCAAGATCACCCATGTGGGCGACCGCAAGCGGCTGAAGCAGATCGTCGAGGGCCTGGACGTGCCGGAAGGCATGGCGGTCATCGTCCGCACCGCCGGCTCGCAGCGCACCAAGGCCGAGATCAAGCGCGACTACGAATACCTGCTGCGCCTGTGGGACGAGATTCGTCAGACCACGCTGGACAGCACCGCGCCCTGCCTGATCTACGAGGAAGCCAACCTCATCAAGCGTTCGATCCGCGACCTGTACACGCGCGATCTGGACGAGGTCCTGGTCGACGGCGATGACGGCTACCGGATCGCCAAGGACTTCATGAAGACCCTGATCCCGAGCCATGCGAAGCGGGTGAAGCGCTACAAGGACACCCACGTGCCGCTGCTCCACCGCTTCCAGGTGGAAAGCCAGCTCGACGCAATCCACAGCCCGGTGGTGGAGCTGAAGTCCGGCGGCTACATCGTGATGAACCAGACCGAGGCGCTGGTCGCGATCGACGTGAACTCGGGCCGCTCCACCTCGGAGCGGAACATCGAGGAGACGGCGCTCAAGACCAACCTGGAGGCCGCCGACGAGGTGGCCCGCCAGCTCCGCCTGCGCGACCTCGCCGGCCTGGTGGTGATCGACTTCATCGACATGGAGGAATCGCGCAACCAGCATGCGGTCGAGCGCCGCATGAAGGAGGCGATGAAATCCGACCGGGCGCGCATACAGATCGGCCGGATCAGCCATTTCGGGCTGATGGAGCTGTCCCGCCAGCGGCTGCGGCCGTCCCTGGTGGAAGCCAGCACCCAGGTCTGCCCGCACTGTAAGGGCTCCGGGTATATCCGCTCGATCGACAGCACCGCGCTGCACATCCTGCGGGTCATCGAGGAGGAGGGGCTGCGCAACCGTGCGGCCGAGATCGCCGTCCACGTGCCGGCCCAGGTCGCCCTCTACATCCTCAACCAGAAGCGCGACCGTCTCGCCGAGATCGAGCTGCGCTACGGCACCCGCGTGATCCTGGAGCAGGACGACAGCCTGGTGCCGCCGGATCACCGGCTGGAGCGTCTGCGGCCGAAGACCGCCGAGGAGCGGGCCGCCTTCCAGACCGCGATCGCGGCGAGCTCCGCCGGGGCCGCCGAGCCGGACGAGGACGACAGCGACCTCATCGAGGACGATGAGGACGAGATCGAGGAGGCCGAGGCCCGCGAGGAGCAGGATGAGCGCCGGGGGCGCGGCCGCTCCCGCCGCCGCCGCCGGGGCGGACGCCGCCGGTCGGAGGATCGCGCCGAGGACGATCAGGAGACCAAGGACAAGGACGGTGACGACGCCGAGGCGGATGCCGATGGCGAGGACACCGCCGCCGAGGACGATGAGCGGAGCGACGATGACGACGAGGATGGCCGCAAGCGCCGCCGCCGGGGCCGCCGCGGCGGTCGCCGCCGGTCCCGCCGCCGTCGCGACGGCGAGGAGGGCTCGGAGGACGCCGGCGAGGGTGCCGAGACCGGTGACGACGAGTCGGGCGAGGATTCCTCCGGCGAGGAGTCGGCGGACGAGTCCGGTCGGGACGATCGCGGGGAGACCGTTCCGGCGGTTGCCGCCGATGCCGCCCAGGCTGAGGCCGTCGTGACCGAGGAGGTGGCTGCCGAAGAGGTCGTGGCTGAGGCGGTGACGGTCGAGGAGCCGGCTGCCGCCAACGACGCCGCTCCCCAGGCAGAGGCGCCGGCCGAGGAGACCGTCTCCGAGCAGGCGGCGGCCCCCGAGGAGAAGGCCCCCGAGGAGAAGGCCGAAGAGGAGAAGCCGGCGAAGAAGCCGGCGGCCAAGCGCCCGCGCCGTCGCCGCAAGAAGGACGAGGAGGCCGATGCCGTCGAGGCGCCGGCAGCCGATGCGTCCGCCGCCGAGCCCACTGCGGAAGCCGCGGCACCGGTGACCGAGGAGGTCGCCCCGGCTGCGGCCGCCGCCGACGTGGAGGCCCCGGCCCCCGTCGAGGAGCCGGAAACGGCGCATGAGGGTGCGATCAGCGGCGAGCTGGGCGAGGACCTGACTACCGCGGCCGATCCGGTCGAGGAGGCCGTCCCGGTCCCGCAGAACCTCAGCTCGGTACCGATCGAGGTCCAGACCCTGGATAAGCCGGTCGAGAAGCCGCGCAAGGGGTGGTGGCGCCGCTGAGGCTCACGGTCATACAGACACACAAGCAGGCGGCGCCCCCCAGCGCCGCCTGTTTTGTTTCCGGGCTCCGAACGCCGCTATCTTGGACGGTCCCGGGGCTGATCCGAAGGCTACCCGGAGCTGGGCGGAAGGGGGCGGGGGCCTGTTCCTGAATTGCATCAGGATGACGGACGGGGATTGGATGAAGAGGGGCTTGGAGAATGGGAGCTGGAACGATCAAACAAGATCATCCGTCGTCCTGACGAAAGTCAGGACCAAGCCGCTCCCCCGTCCCCCTGCGCGGATCTAGGCCCGAAACCGGCCGTGTTCCCCTACAGCCAGGCCTTCAGCCGCTTGCACGCTTCCGCCATGTCCTCGCTGGACCCGGCGAAGGAGAAGCGGATGCTGGCATGGCCGCGCGACGGGTCGAAATCGATCCCGGGGGTGCAGGCGATCCCGGTCTCGGCCAGGATCCGTCGACAGAACTCCACGCTGTCGTTCGTGTACTTGGCGACATTGGCGTAGATGTAGAACGCGCCGTCCGCCGGGGCGAGATCGTCCAGACCGGCCGCCGGCAGGTCGTTCAGCAGGATCTCCCGGTTGCGGGCGTAGCGGGCCACGTTCTCCTGCGCCTCCTCGATGCAGTCGAAGGCGGCGATCGCGCCGAACTGCGACAAGGTCGGGGCGGAGATGAAGAAGTTGGAGGCCAGCCGCTCCACCGGCCCGATCAGGTCCGGCGGCACCACCATCCAGCCGATCCGCCAGCCGGTCATGGAGAAGTATTTCGAGAAGCTGTTGATCACCAGCGCGTCCGGATCGCTCTCCAGGGCGGAGACCGAGCGCTGGCCGAAATTGATCCCGTGATAGATCTCGTCGGAGATCAGCCGCACGTCGTTGCGACGGCACCAGTCGGTGATCGACCGCATGCCGTTCTCGCCGAGCATGGTGCCGGTCGGGTTCGACGGGCTGGCGACGATCACACCGTCCAGCGGGCCGGCCTTGTCGAGCCGCGCGACGGTGGGCTGGAACCGGTCGGCCGCCTCGGTCAGCAGGTCCACCACCTCGACGCCCAGCGCCTTCAGGATGTTGCGGTAGGCCGGATAGCCGGGGGAGGCGAGGGCGACCCGGGCGCCGTGCTCGAAGGCCGACAGGAAGGCCAGGGTGAAGCCGCTGGACGATCCCGTGGTCACCGCGATCCGTTCGATCGGAACATCGACGCCGTACCAGTCGCGGTAATGGGCCGAGATCCGCTCCCGCAGGGCCGGCATGCCGAGCGCAAGGGTGTAGCCGATCTTGTCGGTGTCCAGGGCGGCACGCGCCGCCGCCAGCACGCCCTTCGGCGCCGGGGTGGACGGCTGTCCGACCTCCAGATGCAGAACGTCGCCGCCGGCGGCCTCGCGCTCGGCGGCGGCCGACATGACCTGCATCACGATGAAAGGATCGACGTCTCCACGACGGGCTGGACGGGGCATCGCTAGCCTCCGAATTCGAAGAACATCAGGCCGGAACTGCGTGGATCCTTGGCCACGCCGCAGCGGATCTCGCGCCGGGGCAGACCCTCCACGCAGCGGAAGGCGCTGCCGGTCGCGATCGTGTCGGCCGGAGCTACCTGGTAGTTGCGCTGGCGCAGGGCGCCAACCACCGGCGCCGGCGTGTTCGGCTCGACGAAGACCGTGTTGATGCCACCCGCGTAGTGGCTGCGGGGCAGGGCGGGGACCTCCTGGATCGGGATCTCTCGCACCCAGTGGTCCAGCACGGTCTCCAGCATCGAGGAGATGGCCCGCCGTCCGCCGGCGCCGGAGGCCGCCATGTGGAATTGGCCGGTATTCTCGTTACCGACGATCAGCGCATAGGCGCCGGGTCCGTTCACCGTTTCGGCCCGCACCGGAGCCAGGAAGACGCCGAGGTTCGGGATCATTTTGCCGATACCGAAAGGCGCGCCGAGGCCGACCGCACAGCCGACGCCCAGGCCCCGGCTGTCGACGGCGAAGAACGAGGTGGCACCGGCGCGATGGCCGGAACTGGTACCGAGTGTCGCCGCGAGTTGCGGCTGCTGCGCGGTGTCGGCCAGGCGACCATCGGAGATCCGGGATACCGCCAGGTCCAGGGATTCCGGCCCGACCGGCGCATCGCTTGCCGCCAGAAGGGTGGCCTCACTGAGGGCGACGGCCATCAGATCGGCCCGGTCGCCGTCGTCGCCGGTGTCCCATTTGCCGCTCTTCAGAAGCATACCGAGGGCGCCCTGGGCCAGACGGAGATCCGCCTGGGTCGGCGCCGCGACCCCCCAGACATGGTTGTCGTATTCGATTTCGGTGACCGGGCTCCAGGTCGGCAGGGCGTCGCGCAGACGGTCCGGATCGACGGCGTAGCCGGCCGCCGCGGCCCCGTCGATGAACGCCCGGCTGAGCGTCCCGGAATACAGGGTGCCGACCCCCTCGGACCGCAGACGGGACAGGGTCGCCGACAAAGCGACCTGGGACAGCTCGGAGCCTTGGGGAAGCGGCCGGCCGCCCGGAAGGTAAAGCGCAGCGGCACCGGGATCGCCGGAAACAGCGGCACCGTCCGACGCCAGCTCCTGGGCGAAGGCGCGGCTGACCGGGGCGCCGAACCGGGCGATGCGCTCGGCCTGGATGATCAGCTCGCCCAACGGCTTGGAGCCGTGGCGGGCATGCAGGGCGAACATGGCGCGCGGCGCCAGCGGCAGGGTGGTGGCGTTCAGCGCGTCGCTGGCCGGGCGCGGCAGGAAGTCCAGCCGCTGGACGGTCTTACTCTCCGGATCGTGCACCACGCAGGTCCCGCCTGCCGTCACGCCGACGGAGCTGGGCAGGGTCGCAGTCAGGGCGAAGAACATGGTGACGGCGGCGTCCCCCGCCGAGCCGCCGTCCACCAGGACGTCGCGGGCCAGCAGGGCGGCACGCGGTTCCTCGGCGACGACGGTGCCGTAGAAGCCTTCGGTCAGGTCCACCGTGTCGGAACCGCATCCGCTCAGCAGCCCGCCGGCCACCAGCAGGCCGAGGCCCATCCGGCGGACGGAACGCGATCGGTTTTGCGTTCGCCTTTCCCGATCCCCATCTGATCGGTAGTGTGTGTTGGGGCGGGATTCAACGGGATTGGGCGCTGGCGTGAAGCGAATCATCTTTGGACCGGGGCGGTGGATACTGGCGGCAGCGACCGCCGCGCTCATGGTTCTGTCTCTGGCCTCGGGCGCGCATGCGCAGAAGCGCAGCCTCATCCGGGACGCTGAAATCGAAGCTACCATCCGTGATCTGGCCACGCCACTTTTCCAAGCCGCCGGCGTGAATCCGGAAGCGGTCTCGATCTATCTGATCAACGACGACCAGCTGAACGCCTTCGTCGCCGGCGGGCAGAACATGTTCCTCAATACCGGCCTGCTGATGGCCATGCGCTCGCCGCTGGAACTGATCGGCGTCGTCGCGCACGAGACCGGGCATATCGCCGGCGGCCACCTGGCCAGGACGTCCGATGCGATCGCGTCGGCGTCGAACGCCGCGCTGCTGTCGGCGATCGTCGGCATCGCGACCGCCGTGGCCACGGGCCGCGGCGACGCCGGGGCGGCCATCGCCATCGGCGGTCAGTCGGCGGCGGTCGGCACCTTCCTGCAGTACAGCCGGGCCCAGGAATCCGCGGCCGACCAGGCGGCGCTCAGCTATCTCGACGCCACCCAGCAGTCGGCCCGCGGCCTCGCCCGGTTCTTCGAGGAACTGGCGGCGCAGGAACTGCTGTCGGCGTCCCGCCAGTCGCCCTACATGTCCACCCACCCCTTCACCCGCGACCGGCTGAACACGGTCGAGGCGCATGTGGCGAAGTCGAAATTCTCCGACCAGCAGGCGTCGCCCGATCAGGTCGCCCGGTTCAACCGGGTCGTGGCCAAGCTGCACGGCTTCATCCGCTCGCCCTCGCAGACCTTCCGCAAGTACCCGGAGACCGATACCAGCCTGCCGGCGCGGCTGGCGCGGGCGATCGCGTATCGCGAGGTGCCGGACTATCCCAAGGCCATCGCCCTGACCCGGGAGATGATCGTCGACGATCCCAACGACCCGTATCTGCATGAGCTCGAGGGCCAGCTTCTGTTCGAGAGCGGGCAGATCGACGCCGCGGTGGCGCCGATGGAGAAGGCGCACCAGCTGGCTCCCCAGGCCGGCCTGATCGAGGCGTCGCTGGCCCAGGTCCTGCTGGCCCGCAACGACCCGGCCTCCGATCAGAAGGCGCTGAACCACCTGCAGACCGCCAAGCGCACCGAAGGCGACTGGCCGTTCCTGTGGCGCCAGCTCGCCACCGCCCAGGGCCGCCTCGGCGATATCGGCCAGGCGGCCCTGTCGCTGGCCGAGGAGGCGGTGCGCCAGAGCAAGTGGGAGAACGCCGAGACCCAGGCCAAGCGCGCCCAGAGCATGCTGCAGGCCGGCAACCCGGCCATGCTGCGCGCGCTCGACATCGAGGAGCTCGCCAAGCGCGAGCGGGCGGCACAGCGCAAGAAATGACGTCACCGTGATCCGGCGCGAGCGGCCGGGGCTGTGGACGTGCCGGAGCGGCTGGGACAGGATGGCGCCGCTGTCATTCTCCGGAGTTCCCGATGTTTCGATCTGGCCTCGCCGCCGCCCTGATTTCCGTCGCTCTGCTCTCGGCGCCGGCCCTCGCCCATGACGGGCCGCTGTCGCCGGAGCGCAAGGCCGAGATCGAGGCGCTGGTGCGCGACTACATCCTGCAGCACCCCGAGATCATCCTGGAGAGCGTGGCGATCATGCAGGCCCGCGAGGACGCGGCGAAGAACGCCGCCGCCAAGCAGGCGCTGGTCGACAACCGGGACGCCCTGGAACGCGATCCGGCCGATCCGGTGCTGGGCAATCCGGACGGCGACGTCACCATCGTCGAGTTCTTCGACTACCAGTGCGGCTACTGCAAGACGATGCTGAAGCCGCTGATGGAGCTGATCGAGGAGGACGGCAACATCCGTCTGGTGCTCAAGGAGTTCCCGATCCTGAGCCCGACCTCGGAGACCGCCGCCCTGGCCTCGCTCGCGGCCGACCGGCAGGACAAGTACGAGGACTTCCATACCGCCCTGCTCGGCCTGCGCGGCCGCCTGACGCCCGAGGCGATCTTCCAGGTGGCGCTGGAGACAGGTCTCGACGCCGAAAAGCTGAAGGCCGACATGCAGGACCCGGCGCTGCAGGCCCAGGTCCGCAAGTCGTTCGAGCTGGCCCAGGCGCTGTCGATCCAGGGAACGCCGGCCTTCACCATCGGCTCCCATGTGGTGCCCGGAGCGGTCTCCAAGGAACAGCTCGCCGAGCTGGTCGCCGAGGTCCGGGCGAAGGACTGACCGTCAGCTCTCCGTCGGCCGGTCCGGCTGGCCGGCATAGGCCAGGGCGGACAGGGTCAGCGCGGCGATCACCAGCCCGAAGACGATACGGTAGCCGGTCTCCGCGGCACCGCCGGTCGCCTGCACCCAGTCGATCGCGCCGCCGGTGGCGGTCTGCAGCACGAACACGCCGGTCAGTCCGGCCAGGTTGATCGTGGTGATCGCCCGGCCGGCCCGATGCGGCGGCACGAAGCTGCGGGCGTGACTGGCCAGCACCACGAAGAACGGCGCGACGCAGCCGAACACGAACAGGATCGGTCCGGCGATGACGATCGGCGCCGCCGGCCAAACGGCCAGCACGCCGAGGCAGGCGACCTCCAGGGCAACGGCCCAAAGGATCAGCCGCTTGCGCGAAGCGGCGAACCGCTCCAGCGGGCCGTAGAGGAACGTGCCCACATGCAGGGCGACCACCATGATCAGCAGGGCAAGGGACGCCTGCTCGTGGCTCAGACCCTGGACATCGGTGAAGTAGGGGCCGGCCCAGAGCCCGCCGATGGTCATGAACGGGGCGGTGAAGCAGAAGCCCATGACGTAGATCCGCCGCAGCTCGCGCATCCGGATCACCTCCCACAGACCGGCGAGGGACTGGGCGAAGGTTTCCGGATCGCGCCGCACCCCGCCGGAGGCCGGACCGTCGCGCACGGTGAACTGGATGACGATCGTGAAGGCCAGGGTGAGGGCGGCGACCACCAGGAAGGTCGTCGTCAGCCCGACCTCGGACAGCAGCAGTTCCAGCGGTGCGGTGGCCATCACCCCGCCGATGCCGCCGCCGATGCCGACGAGGCTCGCGGTCGCCTGGGCCACCCGGTCGGGCGGGGCCCAGCCCATGGCGATCAGGTAGACGGCGGTGATCACCCCGCCATGGCCCAGGCCGATCAGGAACCGGCCGGTTACCAGCGCCCAGGTGTCCTCCGCGATGGCGAACAGGACGATGCCGCAGACCGCCACCAGCCCCATGGCCACCATGGTCCGCTTGGCGCCGATCCGGTCGAACAGGAGGCCGGTGGGGAGCTGCACCAGGGCCGAGGCGAAGAACATCGCCCCCATCACCGTGCCGATATCGGTCGGCGACAGGCCGCGATGGCTGCCTAGATAGTTCGCCAGCACGCCGCCGGCGGACCGGTTGATCTGGACGATGACGAAGAACGATCCGAGCAGGATCAGGATGTTCCGCAGGGCGCGGCGGTCGTCGGGATGCCACTCGCTCATCGCAGGGCGCACCGGACCGGCTCGGCGCAGCGGCGGCGGCGCGGGAAGAAGGGGGACGGCATCTGGGGACGTTTCCAGTGTTGTTTTTCGCCACCCTACTCTGCTCCGTCGCCCGTGTCGCCTCGGGTTTCGGTTGTCGCACTGTCGGGTGCCGCCCTTCGACACGCACCCCCGGACCAGGTCCGGGGGCGCTGCTCAGGGTGAGGTCGTTGGAGGGCGGCGGGGCGCGCGGCTCGGCGCACCACGTAGAGCCGAGTCGGGACGCGGCTGGGTGTTGCGTCGTTGCTACCGACATGGAACATGCCCTCCCTCGCCCCGACCTCACCCTGAGCAGGAGCGCAGCGACGTGTCGAAGGGCCGGGCGCGCCGCTCAGCGCACCACGTAGACCGAGATCGGGGCGTGGTTGGCGATATAGCCGGCATTGGTGGCGAAGAGGTGCTCCCGCAGGCCGGGCATGTGCGACGCCATCACGATCAGGTCGGCGTCGATCTCCTTGGCGGCGGTGAGGATTGTGTCGGCCAGTTCGACCGCGGTGTCGTGCACGGTGACCGCCCTGGACGTGGCGTCGATGCCGCGGGTCTTGGCCTGATCCTCCGCGAAGGCGGTGAGCTTGCCGGCATAGGCCTCGGGCGTGGCCGCCACCGAGGTGGGCTGGGTACCGGTCACCCCAAGGAAACATACCCTGGCCCCCTCGCTCTTGGCGATCGAGGCGGCGACCTTCAGGCCCTTGGTGAGTTTCTCGGCGTGCTCCAGGTCGACGGGGACGAGGATCTTGCTGGTCATGGCGATATCCTCCTTTCCCCTGATACCTGGGGAGCGATCCGGCGCCGTCAAAGGATTTCGCCCGCCGGGCTCAGGTGGTCGCGCGCTCGATCACCTCGAAGCCGAGATCGACGGTGCGGCTCGGCGGCTCGCGCCCGGCATTGACGTCGAGGATGAGCTGGGCGGCCGTCTCGCCGATGCCCGGCCCCGGCACGCGCACGGTGGTCAGGCCGAGGCCGAACTCGCCGGCGAACTCGAAATCGCCGAACCCGGCGATGGCGAGGTCGTCCGGCACCCGGAGTCCGCGCCGCCCGGCCTCGCTCAGCGCGCCCAGGGCCAGGCTGTCGCTGGAACAGAAGACGGCATCGGTGTCCGGCCAGCGCTCCAGCACGGCGGCGAGACCGCGCGCGCCCCGCGCGGTCTGAGTGCCGGAGGCGGCGGCCGTGGCCCGAGCCTCGGCCACCCCGCTGCGTTCCAGAACCTCGGCGAAGCCCTCGTAGCGCAGCCGCCCGCGCCGGTCGTCCTCGCCCGCCGTGCCGATGAAGGCCATGCGCCGCCGACCGCGGTCCAGCAGGTGCCGCGCCACCGCCGAACCGGCATCGCGGTTGGAGAACCCGACCGCATAGCCGATCGGATCGTCCGGCAGCTCCCAGATCTCCACCACCGGGATCCGGCTCGCGGCGAGCACCCGTCGCGTTTCGTCCCGGTGGGTCGTGCTGGTCAGCACCAGCCCGTCCGGACGGCGGCCGAGCATCGTGGCGACGGCGTCTGCCTCCCGGTCGGAGGAATAGTCGGTGCCGGCCAGAAGAAGCTGGTGATCGTTCTGCCGCAGGCGGTCGCCCAGCCCGTCCACCGTGGAGGCGAAGGTCGAGCCGGCCAGGGTGGAGATGACCGCGCCGACGATCCGGCTGCGGCGCGAGGACAGCCCGCCGGCCGCCTCGTCCGGGACATAGCCGAGCTCGGCGATGGCGGCGCGCACCCGATCGCGGGTCTCCTGCTTCACCTTGTCCGGAGCGCGCAGGACCCGGGAGACGGTGATCTTGGAGACGCCGGCCTTCTCGGCCACCTCGCCCATCGTTACCCAGCCGCCGCTCTCGATCGCCATCCGCATCCCTCCAAAATCCGAATCGACCATAGATGATATCGATACCATTGACGAGTTTTCCGAGGTCATGTTACCGATAACATAATAGCCAGGGAGGAACGCCATGCTGTCGCGCGACCAGATCGACTTCTATAACGAGAACGGCTACCTGATGGTCGAGAACGCGGTCACCCCGGAGCAGCTCGAGGCGCTCCAGGAGACCACCTATCGGCTGATTGACGCCTCGCGTCCGGTCACGGAGACCAACGAGGTCTACGATCTCGACGAGGGCCATTCGCCGGCCAATCCCCGGCTGACCCGCATCAAGCTGCCGCACAAGCAGGACCCGCTGTACTGGGACGTGCTGAAGAACTCGGCGATCACCGAGGTGATGACCGAGCTGCTGGGCCCGGACACGCTGATCCAGACCAGCAAGCTGAACACCAAGGCGCCCGGCGGCGGCCAGGCGGTGGAATGGCACCAGGACTGGGCCTTCTACCCCCACACCAACGACAGCATGCTGGCCTTCGGCCTGATGCTGGAGGACGTGGACGAGAGCAACGGGCCGCTGAAGGTGATCCCGGGCAGCCATCGGGGACCGGTCCTGGCCCATACCAATGTCGACGGGGTGTTCTGCGGCGCCGTCGATCCCTCCGATCCGGACTTCCACCTCGACAAGGCGGTCACCCTGACGGGCAAGGCCGGGTCGATGACCGTGCACCACGCCCGCACGCTGCACGGCTCGGCGCCGAACACCAGCGACCGCAACAGGCTGATCCTGTTCTACGAATGCCACGCGGCCGATGCCTGGCCGATCCTCGGGGCCGGCTCCTACATCCACAGCCTCGGCCAGCGCGGGTTCTATGCGGATCTGCAGGACCGGCTGGTCACCGGCAAGCTGACCATGACCCCGCGCATGGAAGCCCTGCCGATCCGTCTGCCGCTGCCGCCGGCTCCGCAGTCCGGGTCGATCTTCAAGACGCAGAAGAGCGGCGGCGCCCGCAGCGCCTTCGCCGCGTGACCCTTCGACATGCGCTCCCGGTTCACGTCCGGGGGCGCTGTTCAGGGCGAGGTCAAAAGTTGAAAATTTAACGACCTCGCCCCGAGCAGCCCCGTTAGGGGCGTGTCGAAGGGCCGCTTTTCAGCCCCGCAACCAACACCGCCCCGGCGGCGAAGGCGATGCCTCCCACCGCGAACACGGCGAGGTAGGATCCGGTCGCGTTGAACAGCGCCACCAGGGCGTAGCCGCCGACGAGCTGGGCGGCGCCGACCGACAGCACCATCCAGCGCCACAGCCCGAGCATGGAGCCCGGCCCCATCACCCGCTGGGCCTGGCCGGCGATGATCGCGGTCAGGCCGGGCTGGGCGCCGACCAGCAGGCTGGAGAGCACGATCGCCGGCGGGGCGGTCACCAGCACCGGCAGGACCGCGCCCAGGGCAAGACTCAGATAGACCGCGACGAGGGCCGGTCGGAAGCCGATGCGGTCGCCGATCCGTCCCCAGACCAGGGTCCCGGCGATCGCCGCGGCGCCGAACAGCACCCACTGCGCCCCGGCGGCCCCGGTGCTCCAGCCGAGCGCGCGGACCAGATAGTCCACCCAGTAGATCGAATGCGGCACCAGCCCGACGGCGAACAGTCCCTGGGCCAGGACCAGCCGCAGCCCGTCGCCCCGGGCCGCGCCGAGCGAGGAGGGCGGCGGGGGGATGGCGCGGGCCGCCTCGGCCGCCGGCCCGGCCCAGGCCCAGAGGGCGACGGCCAGCGCCGCCACGCCGATGACGGCCGCCCCGCTCCAGGCCCAGACCTCGCCGATCGCCAACAGCCAGGGCAGGCCGGCCGCCGCCAGCAGGATGCCGGCGCCCACGCCGGTATAGGCCACCGCATTGGCCAGCCCGGTACGTCCGGCCGGCGCGGTCGCCGTGACGCTGGAGATGCCGAGGATCATGATCACCGCAACGGCGATGCCCACCAGGCCGCGCCAGAACGCCAGCCACAGGAACCCGCCCGGCACGATGCTGGCGAGCAGGCAGAGGACGGACAGGCAGATTGCCGTGCGCAGCCAGACCACCCGGTCGGCCCGGCGTAGCAGCCAGGGCACGGCCAGCCCGCCGAGCAGATAGCCGCCGAGATTGATGGCGCCGACATAGCCGGCCTCGGCCTCGCTGAGGCTGCCCGAGGCGATCAGGGCGGGCACCATCGGCGTGTAGGAGAACCGGCCCAGGCCCATGCCGATCAGCAGCCCGCACTGGGCGCCGATGGCGACGCGCAGCCAGGGCGGGATGGTCGGCAGGGATCTCATGGCGGGACGGTAGACGGGGTGTGGGGCGGGGAAAAGCCGTATGCGTCGCCGGGGCCGTATCCATACGGTAGCGGATCAACGGTCGATTCCCGTCGAGGGTCTTCCCATATTAAAATCAAGCGCGGACCAACGCGTCAGACGACACCGTCGGGAGGAGTGCGATGCCCAGCTATCCGGTCGATATGTCGGTTCATCCCGACGTCACCAGCTTCTTCGATCCCGATACCAACACCATAAGCCATGTGGCCGTCGACCCGTCGACCCGGGCCTGTGCGGTCTACGACTCGGTGCTCGACATCGATTATGCCGCCGGCCGGCTGTCCCATGCCCATGCGGATACGCTGATCGCCTATATCCGCGAGCAGCGCCTGACCGTGGAGTGGCTGATCGAGACCCATGTCCACGCCGACCACCTGTCGGCCGCTCCCTATATCCAGGAGAAGCTGGGCGGCCGGATCGGCATCGGCGCGAAGATCGTCGAGGTGCAGGAGACCTTCGGCAAGGTCTTCAACGAGGGCACGGCCTTTCAGCGGGACGGCAGCCAGTTCGACCGGCTGTTCGAGGATGGCGACACCTACACGGTCGGATCGATGACCGGCCTCGCGATCCACACGCCCGGCCACACCCCGGCCTGCATGACCCATGTGCTGGGCGATGCGGCCTTTGTCGGCGACACCCTGTTCATGCCGGATGGCGGGACCGCGCGGGCCGACTTCCCCGGCGGCGATGCGGGCGAACTGTACGATTCGATCCAGAAGGTGTTGGCCCTGCCGGAGAAGATGCGGCTGTTCATGTGCCACGACTACGGTCCGAACGGACGCGACATCCGCTGGGAGACCACTGTCGCTGAGGAGAAGACGCGCAACATCCATGTCGGCACCGAGGCGCAGGGCCACGACAAGGCCGGCTTCGTGAAACTGCGCACCGAGCGGGACCGCACCCTGTCCATGCCCCGGCTGATCATCCCGTCGATCCAGGTGAACATGCGCGGCGGCCATATGCCGACGGGCGAGGACGGCCGCCCGGTGCTGAAGGTGCCGATCAATACATTGTGATCGATCGAGTATTGGTATCGCTAAGGTTGTAAACGAAATGTTTACGCCTGAGCCCGATACTGCTCAACGACACAGCTTTTCGTCGTCCAATCATGGTAGCTGAGATGAACAGTCGGGTGATGCTGGCTCTGGTGCAGGAGAGCTATGCCGACCTGGAGGATACTGCCGAGGACCCGGTATCGGGACTGATCGGCCGGCAGGGGTTCGAGCAGCGCGCCCGTCGGCGCCTCGGCATGCATCTGCACGCCGCCTCGGCCCTGACCCTGGTCGAGATCGACCATATCGAGGCCATCCGCGGCCGCTATGGCGCCGAATGCACGGACATGGTGGTGCGCGGTGTGGCCCAGCTGCTGCTGAAAGAGGTGCGCGGCCACGACGTGGTCGGCCGGATCGACGTCAATTCCTTTGCCGTCCTGCACACCGAGATCGATCTCGGCGCCGTCCGCGCGGTCGGCCAGCGTCTGCGTCTGGCGGTCCAGTCCATGCGGATCTTCACCGAGGCCGGCTTCGCCGTTCCGGTGACGGTGAGCATCGGCATAGACGGCATCATGCGCAGCACCAAGCCGCAGGCGCCGGACCTTCAGAACGCGCTCTCCCGTGCCGCCGCCCGGGTGGAGGCCGCCCGGGCCGCCGGCTGCAACCGGGTGGTTGCACCCTGACCGATCCCGTCGCGCGGCGCGGCCGCCCGACGACGGAATGACCAGCCTCTCGCGTTAGACCCAGGGACACGGTTCCTCGGGAGGTTGCATGGCCGATCCAATCATCACCGTTACCGTCACCACCGACGCGCTGACCGGCGCGCTGACCGGCGCGCTCGGCGCGGACACGCTCTACGGCACCTCGCAAGACGAGATCCTCTACGGCTTCGACGGGCGCGACGTCCTGGTGGGACTGGGCGGCGACGACGTGGTCTACGGCAATGCGGGTCGGGACAGTCTGAGCGGCGGCGCCGGCGCGGATACGCTCTATGGCGGTCGGGACGACGACGCGATCTGGGGCGACGACGATGACGACGTCATCCATGGCGGCCGCAACGGCGAGGCCGGCGCGGCGCTGGTGGAGGGCGAGCTTGTGTACCTCACCGGCCGCGACACGCTGGACGGCGGGGCCGGCGACGACATCGTCTACGGCAATCAGGGCACCGATATTCTGCGCGGCGGCAGTGGCGACGACATCCTCTATGGTGGCCAGGACGCGGACAGCCTGTCGGGCGGCGAAGGGGCCGACACACTGGTCGGCGGTGCCGGATCGGACGTCTTCGTCTACGGAGCCGCGGACGAGGATCGCGACACCATTTCCGACTTCACCGTGGGCGAGGACCAGTTGCTGATCCGGAACGGGGTGGAGGTCAGCACCCGGCTCGACTTCGGCGACTATGCGGTGCTCCGGCTGTCCAGCGGCACGCGGATCGAGCTGATCGGCGTGGACGATCCCGACCTGATCGCCGTCGCCTATTTCTGAGCCCGGCTCCACCAGCCGCCCAACTCGCGGGACACCAGGGTCTCCAGCATGTCGATGGCCCCGTCGCTGTCGTTCAGGCAGGGGATGGCGGAGAAATGGGTGCCGCCCGCCTCCTCGAAGGTCTCGCGGCCCTGCATGGCGATCTCCTCCAGGGTCTCCACGCAATCGGCAACGAACCCGGGCATGACCACGGCGAGGCGCTTCACGCCTTCCTTCTCCGCCAGGGCGACGATGGTCTCGTCGGTATAGGGCTGCAGCCATTCCTCGCGGCCGAACCGGGACTGAAAGGTCAGCCGGAAGGCGCTCTCGCTCAGTCCCAGGCGTTCGCGCACCAGCCGGGCGGTCTTGGCGCAGTGGCAGTGATACGGATCGCCGGCCAGCAGGTAGCGTTTCGGCAGCCCGTGGAACGAGGCGAGGATCACCTCCGGCTCCCAGTCGAGGGTCGCCAGGTGCTGTTCGATCCCGGTGGCGATCGCCTCGATATAGGCCGGGTCGTCGTGGAACGCCGGCTGGGTGCGGATCGCCGGCTGCCAGCGCAGCTTCAGCAGCTCCCGCGCCACCTCGTCTACCACCGTGCCGGTCGTCGAGGCGGCATATTGCGGATAGAGCGGCACGATCAGGATGCGGTCGCAGCCCTGGTCCTGCAGCGTGCGCATCCGCTCGCCCACCGCCGGGCTGCCGTAGCGCATGGCCCAGTCGACCACCAGCGTCTCAGCCGTCGGATCCAGGCGTTCGGCCAGCCGCGCCGCCTCCGCGCGGGTGTAGTGGCGCAGCGGGGATTCGTCGCTCTCGGTCATCCAGATCGCGCGGTACGCCTCGGCGGTCTTCGGCGGCCGGGTGCGCAGGATGATGCCGTGCAGGATCGCCTTCCACAGGATCGGGTTGAGCTCGATCACCCGGCGGTCGGACAGGAACTGGGCGAGATAGCGCCGGATGTCCGGGATGTCGGTGGAATCCGGCGTGCCGAGGTTGACCAGCAGGACGCCGACGCGGCCGAGCTTTACGGCGGGATGATCGGGAACACCGGCGATGGGGGAGGTAATGCGTGGGCTCATTGTTCTGGTTCGCAGATCCGACAGCGGTGGAGGCCCGGCGGGCGAGCGTGCATGCGAAATGGCGTGGATCGGGCGCCGGGCAAGTCTCTACCGGCTATCGGAGCCATCGGGTTTGCCGATCGGTGGCGCCGCCAGGAAAACCAGCAGGACGTAGCGTGTCCCGCTCTCGACCGCGACGGCCTCGTGCATGAGTGAGCAGGAGAAGGCCAGTCCGCCGCCCATCGGGGCGCGCCAGCGGTCGTCGCTGTACTCCGGAAAGATCAGCCCGCCGCCGGTGTAGTCGTCGTTCAGCTCGATGCTGACCGCGATCCGGCGGTCGGCGGTCTGGGGCAGGGTATTGTCCCGGTGGGCGACGAAGAAGTCGCCGCGCTCGGCCGTATAGCTGGCGACGTAGAAGGCTTCCGTGCGCAGATGGGTGACCCACCAGGCCTTGTAGAGCTCCGGCATCAGCCGTTTGCCGATCGCCTGGGTGACGGCGGCGTAGAGCGGTTGCTTGCGGTCGAGCGTCAGGTCGCGGCGCCGCTTGTAGTCGGGCGCGACGCGGGAGGCGTCCTTGCCGTCCACCGTCACGCTGATCGTGCCTTCCTGGTTATGGAGGTGGAAGGCCTCCAGCAGATCGTCGCGCAGCGCGGTGTCGATCAGGTTCGGCAGCACCAGCACCGGCGCGGTCTCCCGCCGCATCACCGGAGCGGGTCGCTTCAGCGGGGCCAGAGCCACCTGCAGACGGACCGCCAGATGATCGTCGACGAAGAAGGCGGCGACGCCGCGCTGGTCCTGGTCGGCGACGAGCACGGCCGTCAGATCGTCCCGATTGGAGAACAGGCCCCGCCGCCGAGCGCCGCCCTGATCGGGCAGCACGGCCTTCGGCTGCGCGGCGTCGGCCGGGATCTCCACATCACCCAGAACCAGGACGTTGGTCTCGGGCACCACGGCATGCGCTGTCTCGATCACGGACTGCACCACCGCCGGCGTCGGGTTGGCGATGATCACCACCGGTCCGCGGGTGATGTCGCGATACAGCTCGAAGCGGCCACCGTCCCGGGTGCGGTCGATGAAATTCGGCAGGCGCTGGCCCCAGAACAGCGGCGGATCAAGCCTGCTCTTTCTTGGGGCCGGTGCGGCAGTGGTCGGCTCGGTCGTCGTCATGGGACCAACCTGCCGTCTCTTGTCATTGCCGTCTACAGCGCGATCGTCTATCGGTGCGCCGAATGCTGGGGCAGCGCGCCCGAACGGGTGCCGACGGAACGGGACGGGCGATGTCGACACGGTATTTCTTCTTCGGAACCCTGATGGACCGCGACGTCCTGGAGCTGGTGCTGGCCCGGCCGGTGGCCGACGACCGGTTCGAGCCGGCGGTACTGGACGGCTATCGCCGGGTGCGGGTCTGGAAGGACAGCTTCCCGATGCTGGTCGCCGATCCGCAGGGTGCGGTCGAGGGCATCGTCTATCAGACCCGCACGGCCGACGAGGATGCGCGCATCCTGTTCTTCGAGGATTTCGACTACGGCCTGCTGCCGTGCCGTCCGCGGACCGGCGAGGGCGTGGTGGACGCCATGTTCTGCGGGATCGACACCAGCGTGGAGCCGTCGGACGAGGTCTGGACGCTGGACGGCTGGGCGCATGTGCACAAACCGGGCTTCCTGAAGCTGTCCGAGATCTACATGAACTGCTTCGGCCGCATGACGACCGAAGAGGCCGAGCCGATCTGGGAGCAGGGGCGTCGCGAACTGGTGGCGCAGGGCCTGATCCAGCCTCCGCCGGAGCGAAATCCCGATGACCGCAACGGCGCCGCCGGATAGGCTCGCGCCGTCCGTATCCGTCGAGGCCTCCGATGACCGTTCTCACTCCTGTTCCTCTGACCGCAGATGCCTTCGCGCCGTATGGCCGGGTTCTCGCCCTGCCGACCGGGCCGGGACGGGTCGACTATTCCGGCTTCAGCCAGAACCTGCGCGGTGCCGCGGCCGAGGTGTGTTTCCGCACCAGCATGACCATGCCGAGCCCGCTGCCTCTGGTCACCCGCACGATGGAGCGCCACGAGTTCTCCAGCCAGGCCTTCCTGCCGGTCGACGTGGCCCGCTACCTGGTGCTGGTCGCCCCGCACGGCGAGGACGGTTTGCCGGATCCGGAACAGCTCACCCTGTTCCTGGCGAAGGGCGACCAGGGCATCAGCTACAATGCGAATGTCTGGCACCACCCGATGACGGTGCTCGATCGGCCGGCGATCTTCGCCACGGTGATGTTCCTGGATGGCGGCGAGAAGGACGAGGAGTTCGTGGATCTGCCGCATGACGTGACGATGACCCTGGGACGGGGTCGCATGCCGCGGGTCTCGCTCAAGCCCGAGCCGCTCTACTAGCGCCGCCCCAACTGGCGCTGCCCTCACTGGCGCCGACGTCTGGTTTCATCGACGGTCCCGCAGTTCCGCGCCGCTTCGCAGCCGGCCTGGGCGATTTTGCTCGCCCAGAGCAGGGGGTCGATGCCGGCGTCTCGCCAGCCGCACCCGGCAAGCAGCGTCACGGCAAGCGCCAGGATGCCCGCGATCCGCATGAGAGACCTCTAAAATCATCGTTAGACAATAATTTATTATCACACTAGGGTGATTTTATCGAGGATTTTTGGAGTTCGGTCTATGGACGAGATCGGATCGATCGAGCGCCGCAGGGCGCGGTTGCGCCGTCTGGCGGGGATCATGCGATGGGTCAGTCTGGCACTGGCCGCCCTGGGGCCGGTGGCTCTGGTCGCGGTCTGGGCCCGGTTCGAGTTCTTCGCGCCCTCCGTCATGCCCGGCCTGGGGGTGGGGACGTTCTCCGCCATCGACCGGATCGGCGGCTACGCGATCTCAATGCTGCCCACCGCGATCGGGATCTGGGGCTTCGTGCATCTGGCGCGGCTGTTCGGCCGGTTCGCGGCCGGGGATCTGTTCGACGCCGAGAATGCCGCCCGGCTGCGGCGGTTCGCCGTCTCGCTGCTCGCCCTGGTGCCGGCCAAGGTCGTCGCCACCGCGCTGCTGTCGGTCTGGCTCACCCGGGCCATGCCGCCCGGCAGCCGCCAGCTGCAGATCGCATTCTCCAGCGACGATATCGTGCTCTGCGCCATCGGCCTGCTGATGGTGGCCCTGGCGACGGTGCTGCGCGAGGCAGCGGAGATCGCCGACGAGAACCGACAGTTCGTCTAGAGCAAGTCACGATCAGATCGAAACATCTGTTCGTGTGAATATGTCCTGTCTTTAATAGGTTAGCGGACGATTCATGGGCCGGATCGATGTGATCGGTCCTGATCGTGCCCTGGCCGGGAGCCATGCGACCGCCGTGCCCATTACCGTCACCCTGGATGTCATGCTTGCCCGCCGGAAGATGCGGGGCAAGGAACTGGCCGAGCGCATCGGCATGACCGAGCAGAACCTGTCACTGCTGCGCTCGGGCAAGGTGAAGGGAGTGCGGTTCGAGACCTTGGCGAAGATCTGCGCCGCGCTCGACTGCCAGCCCGCGGATATCCTGCTCTACGAAGCGGAGAGCTAGGGCTCGGCCGGATGACTCCATCCGCTCGCGATGTGTTCCGGCTCAGGTCCGCAGGGCGCGGTCGAGCGCTTCCAGAAACCGCGAGCGGTCCTGTTTGGTGAAGGCCGGGCCGCCGCCCTTCGACTCGCCCATCGCCCGCAGGTCGCTCATCAGCTCGCGCATGCTCAGCGCCATGCCGATATTGGCGGTGGTGAACGGCTTGCCCTTGTGGTCGATCACGCGGGCGCCGGATTCCAGGCAACGCGAGGCGAGTGGAATGTCGCCCGTCACGACCACGTCCTGGGCGGCGACCCGCTCGACGATCCAGTCGTCGGCGGCATCCAGATCTTGGCTGACCACGACGTTGTGGACCTTGGGCCGGTCGGTGACCCGGAAGCCCCGGTTGCTCACGAGAAACACCTCGCAGCCGAGCCGGTCGGACACGGTGAGCACCTCGTCGCGCACCGGGCAGGCGTCGGCGTCCACAAAGATCCTGGCATCGGTCACGGCTTTTTCACCTCGGCGCGTTTGGCGGCGTAATAGGACTGCAGGGCCTGGCGCTTGTAGCGTTCCGGCGAATAGAAGCGGGCGGCGATGCCGGGCCGGCCGACCCGTTTGATCACGACCGTCAGCTCAAGGTCCAGCTTTCCGCTGCGGTCGTGATAGTCGCGGACGACGACTCTCGCCAGGGCCTTCTGTCCCGGGATCAGGCCGCCGCCATAGGGACCGGCGAGAAAGCCTTCCTCCGACCAGTTGAGCAGGGGCACGTCGCGGCCCTCGAGCCGGACATAGCTATCGCCGCGCGCCCGCAGGCGGAGCTGGCGTCGGCGTTCCACGGCGGGGGTCTTCGGACGGGAGAGGAATGGTATTTTCATAAAATGCAATTTAGCACAGGTCGCGGCCGTTGTTCACGCCGCCGGTTGGGCGTAGGGCGCCATCTCGGGCAGGGTGAGTTCAACGGTCGTTCCCTTGCCCAGGGTGCTGCGCAGGGTGATGTTGCCGCCCAGGGCGTCGACCAACTGCTTGACCAGGGTCAGCCCGAGCCCGGTACCGCCGACGCTCGGCAGGTCGTGTTCGTGGCAGCGGAAGAACGGCTCGAACACCTCGGCGAGTTTGTCTTCCGGAATACCGATGCCCTGGTCGCGGACCGCGATGGAGAGGCCGTCATCGACCTGGCGGGCGACCACCGTGACGGTGCCGCCGCGGCGCGAGTATTTGATCGCGTTGGACAGCAGGTTGGTCAGCACCATCCGCAGCGCCCGCTCGTCGGTGCACAGCAGGCCGGGCGACTGCAGTTCCGGCTGCAGGCTGACGCCGAGCGTCTGCGCGGTGGAGGACATCATCTGGCAGATATCGGCGATGGTGCTGTCGACGGCGATGGGCTCCGGCGTGAAGCTCGGCCCGTGCTCGATGAGACGCTCCAGGTCGAGAATATCGTTGATCTGCTGGAGCAGCTGATTGGACGCGGTGCGGACGCTGTCCAGGTAGTCCTGCTGAGTGTCGTTGACCGGGCCGGCGATCTGCATGGCGAGCAGGTCGGTGAAGCCGATCACCGCATTCAGCGGGGTGCGCAGCTCATGGCTGACCCGGGCGAGGAATTGGGTCTTCACCCGCTCGGCCTCGCGCGCGTCGGAGGCCACGATCTCCAGACGCTCGTTGGCGCTGCGCAGCTGGCGGGTGCGGGCCTCCACCCGCGCCTCCAGCTCGGTATTCGCATGGGCCAGCTTGTCGTTCGCCTCGCGCAGCACCTCCTGGGTCGGCACCTTGAGGATGGTGCCGAGCATCTGCCAGACCAGCACTGCGGTGGCGACCGAGACGACGGCGGTCATGGCCTTGGCCACGGCCTCAGCGCTGTAGGCCGCGACCCACAGGGTGGCCAGGCCGAACAGGTGGGTCACCGCGCACAGAATGATGAAGGCGGCGAAGAAGTAGAGAATGCCGTTCGGGTTCAGGTCCGGCCGCCGTCGGGCGATGATCGCGAGCGCTGCCGGGATCGACAGATAGGCGGCGGCGATGGCGATGTCGGCGATCACATGGCTCCAGATCAGGACCGGATCCCAGAGCAGGCAGTAGCCGTGCGGCGTCATGTCGTCGAAGATCGTCAACGTCTGCAGGTTTATCATGGAATGCGATACCTGTGCCTGAAGTATGGGCCCGCCCCTTGAGCTTCCGGCGAAATTAGGCGCAATTTTTTAACCGTGGGTTAAGTGCGGTATTTGATGTTTTTTGTGCCCACACGACCCTGCGGGTGGCTTTCGGCAGGCAACTTCCGGGTATGTGCGGTCCGCAGGGCGGATTCCGCCGTCGCCCGGCGAAAATAGGTTTGCCTTGATCCGCGGGAATCCGTCTTGTTTATAGCGTCGGGTAATTAGACCAATTCAAAAACTCAGGGAGTAGGCGAATGACGGAACGGGTTGAGGTCGGCGGATTGCAGGTGGCGAAGGAGCTCTACGACTTCGCCGTCAAAGAGGCTCTGCCGGGGACCGGTGTGGATGCCGCCGCATTCTGGGACGGGCTCGGCGCCATCGTTCACGATCTCGCCCCACGCAACGCCGCCCTGCTGGCCAAACGCGAGAAGATCCAGGAAGAGATCGACGCCTGGCACAAGGCCAATCCCGGCCCGATCGGCGACCTGGACGCCTACAAGACATTCCTGAAGGAGATCGGCTACCTCGTCGAGGAAGGGCCGGACTTCAAGGTCGACACCGCGAATGTCGACCCGGAGATCTCCTCCATCGCCGGACCGCAGCTCGTGGTGCCGGTGATGAACGCGCGCTACGCCCTGAACGCCGCCAACGCGCGCTGGGGCAGCCTGTACGACGCGCTCTATGGCACCGATGCGATCTCCGAGGAGGGCGGCGCCGAGAAGTCCGGCGGCTATAACCCGGCCCGCGGCGACAAGGTGATCGCCTGGGCCCGCAGGTTCCTCGACGAGTCCGCGCCGCTCGCCTCCGGCAGCCACGCGGATGCCACCGGCTATGCGGTCGAGGGCGGCAAGCTGGTGGTCGCCACCGGCACCGGATCGACCGGCCTGAAGGACCCGGCCCAGTTCGTCGGCTACAAGGGCGACGCGGCGGCGCCGACCGGCATTCTGCTGGTGCGCAACGGCATGCATGCCGAGATCGTCATCGACGCCGCCCACCCGATCGGCAAGACCGACAAGGCCCATGTCGCCGACGTGATCCTGGAATCCGCCGTCAGCACGATCATGGACTGCGAGGATTCCGTCGCCGCCGTGGACGGCCCGGACAAGGTGCTCGCCTACCGCAACTGGCTCGGCCTGATGAAGGGCGATCTGGTCGAGAGCTTCCAGAAGGGCGGCAAGACCGTCGAGCGCAAGCTGAACCCGGACCGCGTCTACACCGCGCCGGACGGCTCGACCCTGTCCCTGCACGGCCGCTCGCTGATGCTGGTGCGCAATGTCGGTCACCTGATGACCAACCCGGCGGTGTTCGACCGTGACGGCAACGAAGTGCCCGAGGGCATCCTCGACGCCATGTTCACCAGCGCCATCGCCCTGCACGACCTGAAGGGCGGTCAGAGCCTGCACAACACCCGGGCCGGCTCGGTCTACATCGTGAAGCCGAAGATGCACGGCCCCGAGGAGGTCGCCTTCTCCAACGAGCTGTTCGGCCGGGTCGAGCAGGTGCTGGGCATGACGCCGAACACCCTGAAGATGGGCATCATGGACGAGGAGCGGCGGACCACCGTCAACCTCAAGGAGTGCATCCGCGCCGCCAAGAGCCGGGTCGCCTTCATCAATACCGGCTTCCTCGATCGCACCGGCGACGAGATGCACACCTCCATGGAAGCGGGTCCGATGATCCGCAAGGGCGACATGAAGGCCGCCCCCTGGATCGCCGCCTATGAGAACTGGAACGTCGATATCGGGCTGGAATGCGGCCTGACCGGCAAGGCGCAGATCGGCAAGGGCATGTGGGCCATGCCGGACCTGATGGCCGCCATGCTGGAGCAGAAGATCGGCCATCCCAAGGCCGGCGCCAACACCGCCTGGGTGCCGTCGCCGACGGCCGCGACCCTGCACGCGACTCACTACCACACGGTCGACGTGAAGGCGCGCCAGGACGAGCTGCGGTCGCGCGGCCGGGCCAAGCTGGACGACATCCTGACGGTGCCGGTGGCGGCCCGCCCGAACTGGTCGCCCCAGGACATCCAGGCCGAGCTCGACAACAACGCCCAGGGCATTCTCGGCTACGTGGTCCGCTGGGTCGACCAGGGTGTCGGCTGCTCCAAGGTCCCGGACATCAACAATGTCGGCCTGATGGAGGATCGGGCCACCCTGCGGATCTCCAGCCAGCACATCGCCAACTGGCTGCACCACGGCGTGTGCGGCGAGGACCAGGTGATGGAGACCATGAAGCGCATGGCCAAGGTGGTCGATGGCCAGAACGCCGGCGACCCGGCCTACCGCCCGATGGCAGCCGATTTCGACGGCAGCGTGGCGTTCCAGGCGGCCTGCGACCTGGTGTTCAAGGGACGTGAGCAGCCCAGCGGCTATACCGAGCCCGTGCTGCACCGCCGGCGCATCGAGGCGAAGGCCAAGTTCGGCGGGTGACCCACTAAGCGTCTATCATCCGGTCCGGTTATGCGTTCCGGAACCGGGCCGATTTTGATTGTAGCGACCTCAGGCGAGGCCCATCTGTAGAAGGTGGGCCTCGTTTTTGTTGGCGGCCATCACCGGCGCCGCGGATACTGTTCCCGGCATTCGTGTAACGGCCTGAGGGAGCGAGGTTTCCATGGACCCTGTGATGGATTTCATCTCCGGCGGACAGATTGCGCTGATCGTCCTGGCGATCGTGCTGATCTTCCTTGTCGTCAAGGGCGTGCGGATCGTCCCCCAGGGCGAGCAGTGGACCGTGGAGCGGTTCGGCCGATACGTGAACACGCTGGATCCGGGGCTCGGGGTGATCAACCCGCTGTTCAGCCGAATCGGCAAGAAGGTCAACATGATGGAGAACGTCCTCGACATTCCCGAGCAGGACGTCATCACCCAGGACAACGCCTCCTGCCGGGTCGACGCCATCGTGTTCTACCAGGTGATCGACGCCCGTCGGGCCGCCTATGAGGTGCGCGACCTTGAAGGGGCGGTGGTCAACCTGGCGCTGACCAACATCCGCTCGGTGCTGGGGAGCACCGATCTGGACGCGGCGCTATCGTCGCGCGACGAGATGAACAGCCGCATCCTGAAGGTGATGGACGAGGCGACCGATCCCTGGGGCACCAAGATCACCCGTGTCGAGATCAAGGACATCAGCCCGCCCAAGGACCTGCTCGAAGCCATGGCGAGCCAGATGAAGGCGGAGCGCGAGAAGCGGGCGGAGATCCTGGAGGCCGAAGGCTACCGCGCCGCCGCCATTCAGCGGGCCGAGGGCGACAAGCAGTCGGACATCCTGAAGGCCGAGGGCGAACTGGTGGCCGCCCAGCGCCAGGCCGAGGCGCGCGAGCGGCTGGCCCAGGCGGAGGCCGAGGCGACCCGCCTCGTCGCCGAGGCGATCGGCTCGACCGGCACCAACGCGGTGAACTACTTCGTCGCCCAGAAATACGTCGAGGCGCTCTCCGATTTCGCCAAGTCGCCGAACCAGAAGACCGTGTTCATGCCGCTGGAGGCGTCGTCGCTGATCGGCTCGATCGGCGGCATCAAGGAACTGCTGAACGCGGTGCCGGGCAGCGATCTGCCGCCGCCCCCGCCGCCACGCCGCGGTTGAGGAGGGCGCCATGGACCATCTGCTGGTGATCCGCCCGGAGGCCTGGCACTGGGCCACCCTCGGCTTCGTCCTCATGGCGCTGGAGATCGTGTTGCCGGAGACGGTCTTCCTGTGGTTCGGGCTGGCCGGCGTGGCGACCGGCGCGGTGCTGTTCGCCGTCGACATGCCGACCGCCTACCAGATCGGCCTGTTCGGCCTGTTCGCGCTGCTGTCCTATGTGCCGGTGCGGATCTATGTCCGGCGCTGGCAGCAGGGCGACATGCTGGCCGCCCGGGGGTTGAACCAGCGCGGCCAGTCGCTGGTCGGGCAGCGGGTCGGGGTGACCGAGGCGGTGGTCAACGGATTCGGGGCGGCCCGTGTCGGCGACTCGCGGTGGCGCATCGCCTGCGACGAGGATCTCGAGGTGGGGGCCTCCGCGGAGGTCGTGGCCGTGGTCGGTACAACCTTGCAGGTACGACGTGTCCGTGCAGCCGCGGCGGAACCCGCGGCTTCGCCTCCGTCGGCACCAATTTCTGGCTGAAAAAGCGGCAAAAGCCTCTGCGGTTGCCTGAATGCTGTGCGTTCTGCGCGGGCTTGCCCCGTCGCTGCGCGAAAATGCCCAAATAGAAATCAAGGACTAGCGCGGATCCGCCGGCGCGTGCCACCTTTGGCACGGTCGTTGTAAGGCGACCTCTCCCATTTCCCCTTCGTGAGGAGCGCCCTCACGGTGCTGCATCATATTGCCCACCGTCTGCTGATCTCGATTCCCGTCCTGATCGGCGTTCTGTTCATCGGATTCCTGCTCATGCAGGTGGTCCCGACCGATCCTGCGACCGTGCTCGCCGGGCCGACCGCCAGTGCCGCGGATGTCGAAGCGATTCGGCAGGCCATGGGCCTGAACGAGCCCGTCCTCGTGCAGTTCGCGATGTATCTCGGCCGCGTGCTTCAGGGCGATCTCGGCCGGTCGCTGATCTCCAATTCCGAAGTGATCGTCGAACTCGGCAACACCATCGGCCCGACCATCGAACTGATGGTCGCCAGCCTGATCTGGGCCGTGCCGCTCGGCATCGCGTTCGGCACGCTCGCCGCCGTCCGGCGCGGCAAGGTTTCCGACCGCATCATCATGGCCGCGTCCGTCGCCGGCGTCTCGATGCCGATCTTCTGGTTCGGCCTGATGCTGATCCAGTATGTCGGCTTCAAGTGGCAGCTTCTGCCATTCCAGGGCCGGGCCGGCCCGCTTTGGACCCTGGAAGGCATCCGCCACATCGCCCTGCCGGCGATCACCCTGGGCGGCGTGTTCATCGGTCCGGTGGCGCGCATGACCCGCACCTCGCTGCTGGAGGTGCTGGGCAGCGACTTCGTGCGTACCGCCCGCGCCAAGGGCGTAAGCGAGCGCACGGTCGTGATGACCCATGCCCTGCGCAACTCTCTGATCCCGGTGATCACCCTGATCGGCCTGCAGATCGGCTTCCTGCTCGGCGGCGCGGTGGTGACGGAATCCATGTTCGCGTGGCCCGGCGTCGGCCGGCTCGCGGTCGGCGCGATCGTGTCGGCCGACTACGCCCTCAGCCAGGGCGCCATCCTGGTCCTGGCCCTTTCCTTCATTCTGGTGAACATGATTGTCGATGTGTTGTACGCCGTCCTGGATCCGCGGGTGAGGGCAGGATGACCGAGGTGCAGCTCGAGACCGGTCCGGCGGCCAATCCGGCCGCCGCGGAGCCCGATGCGGCGACCGTGATGGCGCGCTCCTCCATCCTGCGCAAGCTGGTGCGGGACAAGGGGGCGATGCTCTCGGCGATCGTGCTGGCGGTGATCGTGTTCTGCGCGGTCTTCGCGCCGCTGCTGGCGCCGCACGATCCCTACGACAACAACCTGCGCAACATGCTGAAGCCGCCGGCCTGGTCCGAGGGCGCGCTGCCGGAGCATCTGCTGGGGACCGACGGCCAGGGGCGGGACATCCTGACCCGGCTGCTCTACGGCACCCGGACGACGCTCATCATGGGCGTGCTGGCGGTGATCTGCGGCGGCGTGATCGGCGCTGCCCTGGGCCTCGTTGCCGCCTATTTCCGGCGGCTGGAAGGCCCGATCATGCGGCTGGTCGACATTCTTCTGTCGTTCCCGTCGATCCTGTTCGGTCTCGCCATCGCCGCGGTGCTCGGGGCCGGCATCTTCGCCATCACCATCGCGCTGACCGTCGCCGCGATTCCGACCATCGCCCGCATCACCCGCGGCGCCGCCCTGGTGCAGATGCAGATGGAGTACATCACCGCCTGCCGCGCCATCGGCATGAGCGACCTGCGCATCATCTGGCGCCATCTGCTGCCGAACTGCCTGTCGACGATCTTCGTCTACCTGACCCTGCAACTCGGCCAGACGATCCTGCTCGGTGCGGCGCTCAGCTTCATCGGTCTCGGCGCTCAGCCGCCGACCGCGGAACTGGGCACCATGGCGGCGGAGGGACGCAACTTCCTGTTCTTCGCTCCGCATGTCTCGACGATCCCCAGCTTCGTGATCTTTCTGATCGTGCTCGCCTTCAACGTGCTGGGCGACGCGCTGCGGGACGTCCTCGATCCACGCCTGCGTCAGTAATCCCAAAGGGGGTTGGGATGACGTGGGAACTTGAGCGGGGCGCATTGCGGCGCCCCGGAACACCCCAGGAGGCTAACTAATGGGACACGCAACAAAGTGGCTCTCGGCGGGAGCCATCGCGCTCGCCGCCGCCGTGCCGCTGTCGACCGGCGCGTCGGCTCAGTCGTCTGTGACCGTCATGCGGTCGATCGATACGGACCGCTACGATCCGCACACGTCCACCGCCCGCTCCACGGCGGAGATCATGTTCATGGTCGGCGACACGCTGGTCGCTCTGGGCCCGGACATGAAGACCATCCATCCGCTGCTGGCGAAGTCGTGGGAGGTGTCGGAGGACGGCAAGCTCTACACCTTCCATCTGCGTGACGACGTCACCTTCTGCTCCGGCAAGAAGTTCACCGCCGCCGACGTGAAGGCGACGATCGACCGCTGGCTGAACCTCGACAAGGGCGTGGTGAAGAACCGCGCCGGCGACGTGAAGGAAGTCCGCGCGGTCGACGACTACACGGTCGAGTACGAGCTGGTTCAGCCGTATTCCGAGCTGCTGTACCAGATGACCCAGCACTTCCACACGATCATCAACGTCGACCAGGTCAACGAGCTGGGCGAGGATTTCGGTGTGAAGGGCTTCGACGGTACCGGCCCGTACTGCTTCGACAGCTGGGAGCCGCGCAACGAGCTCACCATGACCAAGCACGAGGCCTACACCTGGGGTCCGGAGTTCTACGCCAACCAGGGTCCGGCCAAGATCGACAAGGTCACCTGGCGCATCGTGCCGGAAGAGAACAACGTGGTCGCCGGCATCCAGACCGGCCAGGGCGACGTGACCCAGTACCTGCCGTACTGGTCGATCGATCAGCTCCAGGCCAACCCGCAGATCTCGGTCACCCAGCCGCCGTTCTACTTCTGGACGTTCTACATGGGCTTCAAGATCACCCGCGACAACGTCAGCGACCTGGCGGTGCGTAAGGCGATCAACCTGGCCGTGGACCAGAAGGCGCTGGCCGAGGGGCCGTTCTTCGGCAAGGCCGAGCCGGCCTATGCCTATGTTCATCCGGGCACCCTCGACTACTCCGACGAGGCGATCGACGAGAGCCTGTTCGGCTACGATCCCGAGAAGGCCGCGGCCATGCTCGACGAGGCCGGCTGGACCATGGGCGACGACGGCTTCCGCTACAAGGACGGCAAGAAGCTCGAGCTGGTGGCGTACAGCTTCACCAACATCTGGCGTCAGATCACCGAGGCCGTGCAGGGCGACCTGCGCAAGGTCGGTGTCGACCTGAAGGTCGAGCTGTTCGACGCCACGGTCGTCTGGGGCAAGCTGAAGACCCAGGACTTCGACATGTTCACGATGAGCTATCCGTACGTCTCGGCTGGCGATGCGCTGAACCTGTACTTCCCGTCGGCCAACATGCCGAGCCCGAACCGCATGAACTGGGACGACAAAGAAACCGACCAGTGGCTGTTCGAGGCGCGCGGCGCCCTGAACGACGCCGACCGTGCGGCGGCCTATGCCAAGATCGAGAAGAAGGTCCACGACGCCGTGGTCTGGCTCCCGATCGTGCACGAGCCGATGTTCGTCGCGGCCGGCCCGAAGCTGAAGCCGGTCGAAGCGCACGGCATCTATGGCGCCGGCCTGTACAAGGGCCTGAGCCTCGAGATGAAGTGACCGTTTCGGTCATGATCTGACGGCGGGGGCCGGTCCTTGGACTGGCCCCTTCCTTTTGGGGGCGGTGCGATCGGCGGCGTGCGGCCGATCGCTTTGCTAGGCAGCGCCGACGATGGAGTCCACGAGGGCGTCGGCGCCGTCCAGACGGCGAAACACCCGCGGGCCCCGGGCTTCCATCCGGCCGCGCAGATGGGTGCGGTAGGACGGGTCGGTCGCCACCGTCTCGACGGTCGCCGCATAGGCCTCGGGGGAGGTGGCCACGGTCTCCGGCAGCCCGATCTCGCGCAGCAGCCCGGCGGACTGCCGCCCCCGGTAGAAGGCGCCTTCGCGGGTCACCAGCCGGGCGCCGGCGGCCAGGGCGGCGAAGGTGCTGTCGCCGCCGGAGAAATGCCAACTGTCGAGCACGACATCCGCATGCCGGATCCAGCCGAGATAGGTCTGTGCTGCCATGTGCGGCAGGAAACGGATATGGCGGTCCAGGTCGATCCCGGCGGTCCGCAGTCGGTGCCCGAACCGGTCGGTCACCGACCTCATGCGCTCGGGCAGGCCGATGAAGTACAGCTCCGCCGCGGGCACCCGTTCCAGGATCTCGCGGAAACACCCGTCCATGTCCGGATGGATCTTGAACAGCGACTGGGCGCAGATCAGCGCGGGGCGGGACCAGTCGCGCTCCGGCTTGGCCAGCGTCTCCTGGTTGGACAGGGCGCTCACGTAGTTCAGCGGCCAGAACGGCGCCTCGATCAGCGGCTCGGTATAGTGACTCGCGAACTCGGTCGGCTCGAACCGTGGGCAGACGACATAGCCGTCCAGCCGGCGGATCCCCGTGGTCACCGGATGCCCGGACAGGGCAACCTGACGTCGGGCGAGGTCGGTCTGGGCAAGCGCGCCGGAGAGCGGCTCCATGCCGATATCTGCGAAGACCAGCACGTCCAGGTCCAGGCCGCGGATCTCGCCGACCGCCTGAAGATAGTCGTGGGAGACCGGGCGCACGGCGACGCCGAGGCTGCGCAGACGCTCCTGCGCCGGGTCGGGCATCGACCGCGTCGGCAGGACGACGACCTCGAGATCGTCCCACGCCGCCATCGCCTGCATCAGGCCGCGCGTATAGCGCAGGATGGTATGGGCGTTGAAGAAGGTGGAGAAGAAGCCGACGCGGCGGCGGCCGCCGGCGATCGGACGGTCGGGCCGGGTTTCCTGGAAGGCCGGCGTGGCGGCGTCGAGGACATCGCTGTACCGTCGGATCAGGTCCCGGTCGTCCTCGCCGTGATAGGCGAGGTAGAACGGTGTGCGGCCGATCTGGCTGGCCGGATCGGTCAGGCGCAGACCGCTATCGGCGACCCGGTCGAGCATGTCCGAGAAGCGCCGGCGCGCCTCGTCGATCTGCGCGCGGTCCCGCGGTATGGGCGGCAGCATGAGGGCCGATTTCAGGTCGCTGAGCGGGTCGTACCTGCCGCTCATCCGCACGGCTCGGTCGGCCAGCGGCCAAGCCGTTTCAACCTCCCCCAGCCGGCTGAGGATCGCGGCATGGGTGATCGTCGTCTTGGCATCGTCGGACAGGTATCGGGCGCGGCGGGCAAGGCGTTCGGCCGCTGGCAGATCGCCGAGCACCTCCCGGCGCTCTCCCAGCCAGGCCCACGGCGTCGCCACGGCAGGGTCGCACAGAACGGTCATGCGGAAGGCGGCGTCGGCCCGCTCGACCTCGCCGCTCGCCAGATGGATCTCTGCCAGGCCCTGGCGGTAGCGGGCATCGGCCGGCGCGAGCCGGACCGCCTCGCCGACATGGGTTCTGGCCTCATCGAGCCGTCGGCCGGTCAGCAGCACCATGCCGAGCAGGAACCGCGCCGGCGCGTGGTGCGGTGTCCGCTCGAGCACGTCAGCATAGCGTCCGCCCGCTGTCTCCAGATCACCCTGTTGGTGCGCCTGCAGGGCGATCTTGAACAGGGCCGTCGAGCGAAG
This sequence comes from Candidatus Endolissoclinum sp., assembly GCA_965228445.1. Classification (GTDB taxonomy): domain Bacteria; phylum Pseudomonadota; class Alphaproteobacteria; order Thalassobaculales; family Thalassobaculaceae; genus Thalassobaculum. Next base: position 4,188,068 of record OZ245813.1, read on the forward strand.
ATCCTGCATGCGCGATTGCGGCCGGTGCCGCGCCTAGTTCCGCTTGCCGCCGGTGACCATCGGGCCGACCTTGCCCGCCAGAATCGGGAAGCGGACGGTGCCGTCGGAGGCATCGTAGATCCATTCCTCGATCGGCCCGGCCTTGTTGAGTTCGTCCGGCTCGCCGAGGGCGGCGCGCAGTTCCTCGACGGTGGAGGCACTCTCCGCCTTCTTGGCGATCTCCGCCTTGCTGTCCTTGAGGCAGGCCGAAAGCATCAGGGTGCTGGCGAGGACCAGGGCGGTGGCGAGGCGGGGCATGCGGGGCTCCTGAAATCGGATGGATGACGGCGGAGTATAGCTGATTCCGGTGGCCGGCGGATTCTTCGGCCCCTCGACACGCGGGCCCGGACGCCGCCCGGTGCCGTGTCGAAGGTCGGCCGCGTCTACTCCCCGCCGACCGTCACCACGGCGCGGCCGCGGACCTCGCCCTTGAGGATCGCCTTGCCTAGGGCCGGCAGTTCGTCGAAGTCGTGGCTGTGGCTGATCGCATCGAGCTTGGCCATGGGCAGGGTGGCGGCGATCATCGACCAGACCTTCTGCCGCCGCTCGCTCGGGCACATCACGCTGTCGATGCCGAGCAGGTTCACGCCGCGCAGCAGGAATGGCAGCACCGTGGTCGACACGTCGTTGCCGCCGGCCAGGCCCACCGCCGCGACCGATCCGCCATACGCCATCTGGGTCAGCAGATTGGCGAGGGTCGGGCCGGCCACATTGTCGATCGCCGCCTGAAACCGTTCCTTGGCCAGCGGCCGGCTCGGCTGCTCGGCCAGGTCGGCCCGGTCGACGAAGGAGGATGCCCCCAGCTCGGTCAGGTAGTCGTGGGTCTCCGCCCGGCCGGTCGCGGCGACGACGCTGTAGCCTTTGGCGGCAAGCAGGGCGACCGCCACGCTGCCGACCCCGCCGGCCGCTCCGGTCACCAGCACCTCGCCCTTCGACGGATCCATCCCGGCCGTCTCCAGCGTATCGACGGCGAGGCCGGCGGTGAAGCCGGCCGTGCCCAGTGCCATGGCGCGCGACAGCGACAGCCCGTCCGGCAGCTTGACCAGGCAGTCGCCCTTCACCCGGGCAAGCGCGCCATAGCCGCCCCAATGCATCTCGCCGACCCGCCAACCGGTCAGCACGACCTTGTCCCCCGGCGCGAAGCCCGGGTTGTCGGAGGACTCCACGGTGCCGGAGAAATCGACCCCCGGCACATGCGGGTAGCTGCGCACCAGCCGGCCGATCCCGTTCATCACCATGCCGTCCTTGTAGTTGACGGTGGAGTACGCGACCCGGACGGTCACGTCGCCGTCGGGCAGATCGGCAAGCGCCACGTCCTCGAAGGCACCGGAGACCTTGCGGTCGTCGCCCTCGCGCAGCAGGAAGGCCTTGAAGGTATCGGTCATCGCTCGCTCCCGGGTGTAGGCTTCTCACAGCCCCATGAAGAGGGTCCAAACGGGAGGAAGCCATGGATCTGTCGGTCACCGCAACACCGCACGGGATTCAGCCGGACACGAACGGCCTCAATGCCTTCGACGACGACGTCTCCGTGAAGGCACTGCTCGGACTGTACCTGGCGCCGTCCGATCTCGAGGTACTGACCCCGGCGCTGCGCCGGCTCGGAGCTCTGGTGCACGGGCGCCTGGACGCGCTGGCCCATGAGGCCGACCGGAACCCGCCGGTGCTCCGCCACCGCGACCGGCAGGGCCGGGACGTACAGTCGATCGCCAAGCACCCCGCCTATGTCGAGATGGAGCGGATCGGCTTCCAGGACTTCGCCATGGCCGCCATGTCCCATCGGCCGGCCCTCGGTCTCGCCGGGCCGGTGCCGCATGTCGCCAAGTACGCGATCCAGTACCTGTTCGCCGAGGCCGAGTTCGGGCTGCTCTGCCCCATCAGCATGACCGACGCCCTGACCCGCACCCTGCGCCGCTATGCCGATCCGGATCTGGTGAACCGCTACCTGCCCGGCCTGACGGCGGAGCGTCTGGAGGATCAGATCCAGGGGGCGATGTTCATGACCGAGAAGGCGGCCGGCTCGGACGTGGGCGCGACCGAGACGGTCGCCCGGCGCGACGGGGAGGGATGGCGGCTGTGGGGCGACAAGTGGTTCTGCTCCAACACCGATGCCGGCCTCGCCCTGGTTCTGGCCCGGCCGGAGGGCGCGCCGCCGGGGATCAAGGGGGTGTCGCTGTTCCTGCTGCCGCGCGATCTTCCGCAGGGAGGGCGCAACCGCTACCGGATCGTGCGGCTGAAGGACAAGCTCGGCACCCGCTCCATGGCTTCGGGCGAGATCACCCTGGAGGGTGCGGCCGCCTGGATGATCGGCGCGCCGGGGCAGGGTTTCGTACAGATGGCTGAGATGATCAACCAGTCGCGCCTGTCCAACGCGGTGCGCTCCGCCGGGATCATGCGCCGCGCTGTGCGCGAGGCGCTGACCGTGGCGCGGGGCCGCTCGGCCTTCGGCTCGCGGCTGATCGATCTGGCCCTGCAGCGCCGGCAGTTGCTCAAGCTGATGGTCCCGGCGGAGCAGGCGCTGTCGGTGACGCTGTTCACCGCCGACGCGCTGGCCCGGGCCGATGCGGGCGAGGCGGACGGGCTCCGGCTACGTCGCATCCTGACACCATTGGTCAAATTCCGGGTCTGCCGCGATGCCCGCAAGGTCGCCGGCGACGGCATGGAGGCGCGGGGCGGCGTCGGCTACATCGAGGAATGGCCGGAGCCCCGGCTGCTGCGCGACGCCCATCTCGGCTCGATCTGGGAAGGAACGAGCAACATCGTCGCCCTCGATGTGCTGCGGGCGGCGCGCAAGGAGGCGGCGCATACCGCGCTGGGCGAGGCGCTGTCGCGGCGCATGGCCGAGGCGGGGGTGGAGGACGGGTTGCGCGGCCGCCTCGACGGACTGCTGGGGCGCGCGGTAGCCGCCGTGGGTGCGGCAGCCGAGGCGGGGGCGGACGACCGCGCCCGGAGCGTGGCGTCCGGACTGTACCACGCGACTTCGGCCTGTCTGCTGGCGGCAGAGGGCGCGATGCTCAAGGATGCCGGGCGGACGGCCCTGGCGGAGCTGGTGATCCGCCACAAACTCACCCCGCGCGACCCGCTGGGCGAGGACGGTGGAGAGGATCGGACGGCGGCGGAGGTTCTGCTCTCATAACATTCATCTTCTCCCACTCCCCGGACTTGTTCCGGGGCAAGCGTTGGGGCCCGACCAATCCCTGAACGTTCACGCGATCTTGCGGGCTTGCCCCGGAACAAGTCCGGGGAGTGGGAGAAGGGGCGAAGGAAATGGATAGAGGACGAAGATCCGAACGCACCCGCCTCTTCCGTCATCTTGAACTCGCTTCAGGATCGGTGCTCCGGCGTTGGAGAGGGTTCGTGCTGGGCAAGCCCGGTGCCTGATCCTGAATCAAGGTCAGGATGACGGGAGGGGCCGATAGTCACCCGCCCAACCGCATCCGCATCGCCACCCGACTCTCGCGCGGCAGGCCGTGGGCGATCTGGTCCAGCAGGCGCGGCCCGAGATGCGGGTCGGCATCGGCCTCGGCGTCCGGGATCTCCACGAACCCCAGACGTGCGTAATACGGCGCGTTCCAGGGCACGTCGCGGAAGGTGGTCAGCGTGATCTGGGATATCCCGCGGCCCTGGTGATAGCGGATCAGCGCCTTCACGATCCCGTCGGTCAGCCGGTGCCCCGCATGGTCCGGGTGGACGGACACCTGCGCCAGGTGCAGCACCGTGTCGCTGTCCGTGTGGGTATGGGCGAAGGCGACCGGGGTGCCGTCCGCATCGGTCGCCACCCAGAGCCGCCAGGCATCCTGCATCGCCGCAAGGTCGTCAACCTGCACCGGTGCGTAGGTGGCTACCGCGGCGGCATAGGGCGTGGTTTCGAAGCGCCGGTCGGCGGCGATGTCGATCGCCGCCAGCAGGTGCAGCTCGTCCGGCCGGGCCTGACGGATGCGGTAGGTCGGGGCTCGGCCGCCAGTCTCACCGCAATCCGTCATCTCAGCGCAGCGGCTCCAGGATGGAGACGAAGTTGGCCACGGCGGCGCCGCCCATGTTGAAGATGCCGGCCAGCTTGGCGTCCTTGACCTGCATGTCGGCCGCCTCGCCGCGCACCTGCATCGAGGCCATGATGTGCATGGAGACGCCGGTGGCGCCGATCGGGTGGCCCTTGGACTTGAGGCCGCCCGACGGGTTGATCGGCAGCTTGCCGTCCTTCTCGGTCCAGCCCTCCAGGATGGCCCGCTTGCCCTGGCCTTCCGGCGTCAGGCCCATCGCCTCGTACTCGATCAGCTCGGCGATGGTGAAGCAGTCATGGGTCTCCACCAGGGAGAGGTCGTCGAGGCTCACGCCCGCCTGGGCCAGCGCCTGCTTCCAGGCCACCGAGCAGCCCTCGAACTTCAGGATGTCGCGCTTCGACATCGGCAGGAAGTCGTTCACATGGGCGGCGGCGCGGAAGATCACCGCCTTGTCCATGGCCAGGGCCGTGTCCACGTCGGTCAGCACGATGGCGGCCGCCCCGTCGGAGACCAGCGAGCAGTCGGTCCGCTTCAGCGGGCCGGCGACATAGGGGTTCTTCTCGCTCTCGGCGCGGCAGAACTCGTAGCCGAGATCCTTGCGCATCTGGGCGTAGGGGTTGGCGACGCCGTTCTTGTGGTTCTTGGCGGCGATCTTCGCCAGCGCGTCCATGTTGTCGCCGTGGCGCTGGAAATAGGCCTGGGCGATCTGGGCGAACACACCGGCGAAGCCGCCGTCGATGCCGGCCTCTTCTTTCAGGTAGCTGGCCTTGAGCAGGGTGTCGCCGATCTCCTTGCCGCCCAGGGCCGTCATCTTCTCAACGCCGACGACCAGCACGCGCTTGGCCTTCTTGGCCTCGATCAGGTGGATGCCCTGGTGCACGGCGGCGGAGCCGGTGGCGCAGGCGTTTTCCACGCGGGTGGCCGGCTTGAAGCGGAACCGGTCATCGGCCTGGAACACGAGGGAGGCGGTGAAATCCTGGCGTTCGAACCCGCCATTGAAATGGCCGAGATAGACCGCGTCGATGTCGTCCGGCGTGAGGCCGGCGTCTTCCAGGGCGGCGGTGGCGACCTGGACGATCATGCTTTCGGCGTCGTCCTCGGTGCGCTTCCCGAAGGGCAGGTGGGACCATCCGACGATGCAAGCGGTCATGGGCTCTCTCCTCATCCATACGCCGCGCCGTCACGAGGGGGAGCGCGGGCGGTTGACCGAAGGCGTGTGTCCTTGGGTGTATCCGGTGGGCGCCTCCGTAGCAGAAACGCCGCAGCACTTCATGGATAGGGCGCGCACGACACCCGCGCAAGATCACGCAGGGTCAAGATTTGGGGGCGCCTTCCCCATCCATTCTTTTTAGCCACGCCCCGGACCTGTTCCGGGAGTGCATAAAGGGGATGAGTGGCGACAGCGGTTCATGGTCCCGGATCAGGTCCGGGACGACGATTAGGGCCGGGCCTCCTCAGTCGTCGTACTGCAGCAGGCTCTCGAACGGGATGTCCAGCTTGTCGCGGCCCTTCAGGAAAGACAGCTCCATGATGCAGGCGCCGCCCGCGACCTCGCCGCCGACCTTGCGCAGCAGCTCGACCGAGGCGCTCAGCGTGCCGCCGGTGGCCAGCAGGTCGTCGAGGATCACCACGCGCTGGCCCGGCTGCACGGCACCCTCCTGGATCTCGACCGTGTCGGTGCCGTATTCCAGGTCGTAGGTGTAGGGCACGGTCGGGCCGGGCAGCTTGCCCTTCTTGCGCACCATCAGGAAGCCGAGGCCCAGCTCCAGGGCCAGCGGGGCGGCGGTGAGGAAGCCGCGGCTCTCGATGCCGGCCAGCAGGTCCGGCTTGAACGGCTTGATCACCTCGGCGAGCCGGTCGACGGTCTCCTTCCAGGCGGCGGGGTGCGCCAGCAGGGTGGAGATGTCGTAGAACAGGATGCCCGGCTTCGGGAAATCCGGTACCTGGCGAATATGCGCCTTGAGATCCACGGGGCCATCCTCCGCTGGGTGTGTCACAGGCGCATGTCCTTAGAGGAAACCGGCCCCTCTGAGAAGGGCCGGCTCCATACTCCGCGCGGTTCTACAGGGTCGCCCGAACCAGGGCCGCCCCGTCCGCCATCGTCTTCATCTTGCCGAACGCGACGTCGCGCGGCAGGTATTTCAGGCCGCAATCCGGGGCGACGATGATCTTGTCGGCCGGATGATGCTCCAGAGCCCGGCGGATCCGCCCGGCCACGGTCTCCGGGCTCTCCACCTTCGGGTCGGAGAGGTCGAGGACGCCGAGGATGATCTTCTTCTGCGGCAGGTCCTCCAGCACGGCGCAGTCGAGCTTGGACTGGGCGGTCTCGATGGAGATCGAATCCACCGTCGAGCGCGAGAGCTGCGGCAGGAAGGAATAGCCGGCCGGGCGTTCGTGGATGATCGCGGCATAGCCGAAGCAGATATGCACCGCCGTCTCGCCCTCGACCCCGTCCAACGCGGCGTTCAGGCACTCGATGCCGTATTCCTCGGCCTTCTGCGGCCTGGCCTGCATATAGGGCTCGTCGACCTGCACGATATCGGCGCCGGCGGCGAACAAGTCCTTGATCTCGGCATTCACCGCAACGGCATAGGCCATCGCCAGTTCCGCCTCGTCCTTGTAGTGGTCGTTCTGCGCCTGCTGCGACATGGTGAACGGGCCGGGCACGGTGATCTTGATCCGCCGGTCGGTATTGGCCCGCAGGAACTTCACGTCCTCGACCTGCACCGCGTGCTTTCGGCTGATCGGGCCGACCACGCGGGGGACAGGGTTCGGGTGGCCGGAGCGGTCGAGTGCCGTGCCCGGATTGTCGATATCGACGCCGTCCAGTGCGGTGGCGAACCGGTTGGAGTAGCTCTCCCGCCGGGCCTCGCCGTCGGTGATGATGTCGAGGCCGGCGCGCTCCTGGTCGCGGATCGCCAGGATCGTGGCGTCGTTATGCGCCTCCTCCAGATACTCGGGATCGACGCGCCAGAGTTCCAGCGCCCGGGTGCGCGGCGGAAAGCGTCCGGCCAGCTTGGCCCGGTCGAGTAGCCAGTTCGGCTGGGCATAGGAGCCGACCAGCGAGGTCGGCAGCAGGGTATGTCCGTTGGTGGCCATGATGTGTCTCCTCCCAGGATTTTTTGTTGGGAGGACGCTACCAACGGGTGCCGCCGCCGACTAGGCCGGTTCTCGCCCCGCCCGGCTCACCCGCCGCCGAGCAGCAGGAAACGGCGGTTCAGCGGCTGTACCGGCCGCGCGTTCATCGGGAACAGCGTGGCGAAGGCCTCGATCTGCGCCCGCGACGCCGTGATCGGGGTCTTATAGGCGACCCAGTTGACGACCTCCGAGCAGGGCGGCGTGGTCAGCGACCCGGCATAGCGGAACTGCGTGCGGTCGGCCGGCAGGAAGTCCTTCAGTGTCACGGAGACGACCGGTCCGTCGCCCTTCTGCTGAGGCATGGCCGACCAGATCGGCGCCAGCGCCGCGTTATCCGCCCCTTCGTCGAAGAGCACACCGAGCACCGCCAGGTTCCCGTCGGCCGAGCGATGCACGAAATGCACCTCCATCGCCAGCGCCTTGCCGTCGACCAGATGCTCGCTGGGATGGTGGAAATGGAACTGCAGCAACTCGAAGGTCGTGCCGTCGAGCTTCACCGCGCTGCCGTTGGGCACGTTGACCTGGATGGTATGGCCGTTGTTGATCACCTGACCGTCGGTCTCCGCCTCCCAGCGGATGGTCGCCGGATCGAACTCGGCGGAGATCGGCGCGGTCAGATCGATCGGGGACTGCTCGACCCCCGTCCCGCAGGCGGCGTAGTCCGCGCCGAGGGAGCCCCAATGCGCCGGACCCGTCTGGCCCTCGAAACTCCAGGCGGCGCCGCCGGACGCCAGGGCGCTGCGGCTCAGTCCGCCGCAGCAGGCGCAGCCGAGCAGCCCCGCAAGTCCGGTGTTGATCGCTGTGCGTCTGCTGATGTTCGTCATCCTGTCCTCCCCCGACGGGTTGCTGTTCCCTTGGCATGATAGTCCCGCGATTCCTGAAATAAGTTAAGAAGGTATGAACCTCGCCGGTCCGCTATGCGTTGTGACGCCAAGCAACTAGAATGACGCGCGAATTTCTGCAGGAGGGTGCGTGACCGACATCGGAGTTCCTGATCCGCTCGACCTGCGGGAGGAGGGCGGCACCCTGATCCTGCGGCTGTCGGGCCGCTGGACGCTGGATACGGTACGGCGTCTGGATCGGGATCTCCGGGCGGTGGCGCGGCGCCAGGCCGGCCATCTGGTGGTCGAGGCCGAGGGGCTGACCGGGCTCGACAGCGCCGGGGCCTGGGCGATCCGGCGGACCCTCGATCAGGCCGAGGCACGGGGCACCGCGACGGAACTGCGGGGCCTGTCGGATGCGTACCGCCCCATCCTCGACAAGGCGGTCGTTCCCGATCCCCGCGCGCCGGTCGCCCCGCCGTCCGAAGGCGGCCTGTTTGCGCCGTTGGAGGGGGCCGGGCGGGCCGTGCTGAACGCCGCGACGGTCGCGCGCAACCTCGCCGGCTTCTTCGGCTACACGCTGGTGACCCTCGGCGGCGTGCTGATCCGGCCCTGGCGTCTGCGGATCACCGCGACGGTGGCGCAGATGGAAGCCACTGGCCTGAACGCCCTGCCGATCGTCGGGCTGCTCTGCTTTCTGGTCGGTGTCGTGCTCGCCTATATGGGCGCGCTGCAGCTCAAGCAGTTCGGCGCCGACATCCTGACCGTCAACCTGGTCGGCGTGGCGGTGCTGCGGGAGATCGGCATCCTGCTGGCGGCGATCATCGTGGCGGGCCGGTCCGGCAGCGCCTTCGCCGCGCAGATCGGCACGATGAAGGTCAACCAGGAGGTCGACGCGCTGGAGACCATGGGGCTGTCGGCGGTCGAAGTGCTGGTCCTGCCGCGGCTGATCGCGCTGGTCATCGTCATGCCGCTGCTGACGGTCTGGGCCGATGCGGCCGGTCTGCTCGGCGGATCGGTGGTCGCCCTGTTCCTGCTCGACCTCTCCTTCTCGCAGTTCCTCACCCAACTCCAGGCGGCGGTCCGGTTCTGGGATTTCGGCACCGGCATGATCAAGGCGCCGGTCTTCGCCCTCGTGATCGCGCTGGTCGGCTGCTACGACGGGCTGCGGGTGTCCGGCAGTGCCGAGAGCGTGGGGCGCTACACCACCCGGGCGGTGGTGGAGTCGATCTTCCTGGTGATCGTGCTCGACGCGCTGTTCGCCGTGGCCTTCGCGGAGATCGGCATATGAGCGCGCAGACGGATGGCCCGGCGATCGAGGTGCGCGGAGTCGTCACCCGATTCGGCACGACGACGATCCATGACGGCCTGGATCTGACGGTGAAACGCGGCGAGATCATCGGCGTGGTCGGCGGCTCCGGCACCGGCAAGACCGTGCTGCTGCGCACCATCATCGGGTTGCAGAAGCCGGCCGAGGGCGCGGTCACCCTGCTCGGAGAGACCGTCGCCTGGGACGGCTCCTCGACCGAGGCGCTGGCCGGGCGCTTCGGCATGCTGTTCCAGGACGGCGCCCTGTTCAGCGCCCTCACCGTGGGGCAGAACATCCAGGTGCCGATGCGCGAACGCGGCGGGATTCCGTCCGATCTGATGGACGAGCTGTCCCGGCTCAAGGTGGCGCTGGTGGGTCTGCCGCCGGATGCCTGCGGCAAGTTTCCTTCCGAGTTGTCGGGCGGCATGAAGAAGCGGGCGGGCCTCGCCCGGGCGCTCGCCCTGGACCCGGACGTGGTGTTCCTCGACGAGCCGACGGCCGGGCTCGACCCGATCGGCGCCTCGGATTTCGATGAGTTGATTCTGGACCTTCGCCGCGCGCTCGGGCTCACTGTGGTCATGGTTACCCATGATCTCGACAGCCTGGCCCGGATCTGCGACCGCATCGCCGTGCTGGTCGACAAGAAGATCGTCGTCGGCACCATGGAGGAGCTGACGCGCAGCGAGCATCCCTGGATCCGCAGCTATTTCCACGGGCCGCGCGCCCGCGCCGCCTTCGAGCGTCCGGCGCCGGCCGGGGCGGAGGCCTAGGCGATGGAAACCCGTGCCTCCTATGTGACCGTCGGCGCCTTCGCCATCCTGCTCTTCGTCGGCGGACTGTTCCTGGCGATCTGGTTCGGCGGCGTGCGCATCGACCAGGAGACCCGTCCCTACATCATCGAGTTCCAGGGCGCGGTCGACGGGCTGAGCACCGGCAGCCCGGTGCGCTATCGCGGCGTGCCGGTGGGCACCGTCAGCAACATCCGGATCGATCCCGAGAATGTCGAGTTGATCCGCGTGGACATCGAGGTCGATGCCGAGGTGCCGATCAAGAAGGACATGTACGCGGTGCTTCAGGCCCAGGGCCTGACCGGCATCGGCTTCATCCAGATCGAGGGCGGAACCGACGCCGCCGAGGAGCTGAAGCCGACCGAGGACCGCCCGGTGCCGCGCATCCCGGCCCGCTCGTCGGCGCTCAGCAAGGTGTTCGAGACCGCGCCGCAGATCGCCGACCGGCTGGTGGTGGTGATCGCCCGGGTCGAGGAGTTCCTCAACGAGGAGAACGAGCAGAACTTCCGCATGCTGCTGGCCAACCTGGCCCAGGTCAGCACGGCGATCGCCGACCGGAGCGACGCGATCGACGCGACGATCTCCGGGGCCGCCGCCAGCGTCGCCGAGCTGCAGCAGGCCGCCGCCGAGGTCGGGCCGCTGCTGCAGGAGGCCTCGGCCACGCTGGCCACGGTGCGGGGCACGGCCGTCGGGCTCGACAACGAGGTGGCGCGGCTGTCCGGCTCCCTGGCCAAGGCGGGGGACCGGATCGCGGCCACCGCCGGCGAGCTTGAGGGCATGCTGGCGGACGCCCGGCCGGGCATGAAGGATTTCTCCAACACGGGTCTGTACGAGCTGACCCAGTTCCTGGTGGAGGCGCGGTTCCTGGTGTCGAACATCGACCGCGTGATGCGCCAGATCGACCGCGACCCCTCGCAGTTCCTGTTCGGGGATCGCGACGGACAGGTGGAGGCCGACCAATGACCGAACTCCGCAGACGCACGCTGCTTGCCCGGCGTACAGTGCTGACCAGGGGGCTGGCCGTCGCCGGTCTCGCCGGGATGACCGCGGCCTGCAGTCGGCTGCCGATCGGCAAGCCGCCGCCGCAGATGTACACGCTGACGCCGAAGAGCACCTATCCGGAAGACCTGCCGCAGGCGCCCTGGCAGCTCGCCATCGAGCGCCCGGGGGCGCCGGCCGGCCTGTCCTCCGCCCGGATCGCCGTCGCGCGCGAGCCGCTGACCCTGGACTACTACGCCGGCGTGGCCTGGGTCGACGATGCGCCCAACATGGTGCAGCGCCTGTTGATCGAGTCCTTCGAGAATTCCGGCCGGATCGTCGGCGTCGGCCGCGACGGGGTCAGCTTCCGCTCCGACTACACCCTCAAGGTGGAGCTGCGGGAGTTCCAGGCGGAGTATTTCGACGGCGCCGAGATTCCGACCATCAATACCCGGATCAACGTGAAGATGGTGCAGATGCCCCAGCGCATCATCATCGCGTCCCAGGGCTTCGAGACCAAACGTCGGGCGCCGTCCAACAAGATGGCGGATATCGTGCAGACCTTCGACGCCGCCCTGGGCATCGTGCTGCGCGACGTGGTGGTCTGGACCCTGCGCCAGAGCTGACGCCCGAGGTGGCGCGCCCCGTTTGGGCCAAAGGTGTGTTTCCGACTTCGCGGGGTTTTCACCGCGCCATCCTGCGCTAGCATCCCTGCTGAGACATCGGCCCGTCCCGACAGATCCCGAGCAATGAGGTAAGCGGACATGAACGTCCTGCACGAGAGCGACCTTGCGACCCTGAAATTCGGCGTCGGACAGCCGGTCCCGCGCGGCGAGGATCCGACCCTGCTGACCGGGCGCGGCGAGTATACCGACGACGTCAACCTGGACGGCCAGGCCTATGGCTACGTGGTGCGCAGCCAGGTGCCGCATGGCCGCCTCCTAGGTATCGACATGGAGGAGGCGCTGGCCATGCCCGGCGTCCTGGCGATCTACACGGCGAAGGATCTGGACGGCTTCGGCGGTATCCCCTGCGTGGTGCCGTTCAAGAATCGCGACGGGTCCGACATGCACAAGCCGCGGCGTCCCGGCCTGGCCGAGGATGTGGTGCGCTTCGTCGGCGACCCGGTGGCCATGGTGGTGGCCGAGACCCAGGCTCAGGCCCGCGACGCGGCCGAAATGGTGATGCTCGACATCGACGAACTGCCGGCGGTGACCGATCCGGTGGAAGCCGCACGGGACGGCGCGCCCCAGCTCTATGCCGACGTGCCGAACAATGTCTGCCTTGACTATCACTACGGCGATGCCGAGGCGGCGGAGACGGCGTTCGCCGGCGCGGCCCACGTCACGAAGCTGACCCTGGTGAACAACCGCGTCGTGGTCGCCTCCATGGAGCCGCGCTCGGCCATCGCCAGCTACGACCCGGCGGAGGAGAAATACACCTTCATCGCCGGCAGCCAGGGCGCCTTCGGCCTGCGTAATGCCCTCGCCAACGCGGTGCTGAAGGTCCCGGCGGAGAAGGTCCGGGTCATCACCAAGAATGTCGGCGGCTCCTTCGGCATGAAGGGCGGCCCGTATCCCGAATACTTCCCGTTGCTGCACGCCGCCAGGCAGCTCGGCCGGCCGGTGAAATGGGTCGACGACCGCAGCGGCGCCTTCGTCTCCGACCACCAGGGCCGCGGCCACGTGGTCGATGCCGCCCTGGCCTTCGACAAGGACGGCAGGATCCTCGCCCTGCGCGCCGACATCCACGCCGATATGGGGGCCTATCTGAGCCCGGTCGGCCCGCAGCCGGCGACCCTGAACGCGGTGAAGAACCTGATCTCGGTCTACCAGACGCCGGTGATCGACGTGAACGCCAAGTGCGTGATGACCAACACCACCACGATCGGCCCGTATCGCGGTGCTGGCCGTCCGGAAGCCAACTACTACGTGGAGCGGCTGCTCGACACGGCGGCGGCCGAGATGGGCATCGACCGGCTGGAGATCCGCCGGCGCAACCAGATCCGCGCCGATCAGATCCCCTATACCGCGCCGTCCGGCATGACCTACGACAGCGGCGATTTCCCGGCGGTGTTCGACAAGGCGGTGGCGTTCTCCGACTGGGACGGCTTCGCCGACAGGCGGGCGGAGAGCGAGGCCCGCGGCAAGCTGCGCGGCATCGGGATGAGCGACTATCTCGAGGTCACCGGCCCTCCGGGCAAGGAGATGGGCGGCATCCGCTTCGAGGCGGACGGCACGGTGACGATCATCACCGGCACGCTCGATTACGGGCAGGGCCACTGGACGCCCTTCGCCCAGGTGCTGCACCAGCGCACCGGCATCCCGTTCGACAAGATCCGCCTGCTGCAGGGCGACAGCGACGAGCTGCTGGTCGGCGGCGGCACCGGCGGCTCGAAGTCGATGATGTCCTCCGGCGGGGCGATCATCGAAGCCGGCGACGTGATGATCGAGAACGGCAGGAAGATCGCGGCCCATGTGCTGGAGACGGCGGTCGCCGATATCGAGTTCGCCGATGGCACCTTCACCGTGGCCGGCACCGATCGCAGCGTCGGCGTGATGGATCTGGCCGAGCAGATCCGCGGCGGTCTGACGCTGCCGGACGACGTGCCCCAGAGCCTGGACGTCAGCCTGGCGCACGAGACCGGTCCCTCGGCCTTCCCCAACGGCTGCCACGTGGCGGAGGTGGAGATCGACCCGGATACCGGCCATGTGGCGGTCGTGCGCTATTCCATGGTCAACGATTTCGGCGTGGTGGTGAACCCGATGCTGGTCGAGGGTCAGGCCCATGGCGGCATCGTCCAGGGCATCGGCCAGGCGCTGATGGAACAGGTCCGCTACGACGAGACCGGCCAGCTCATCACCGGCTCGTTCATGGACTACGCCATGCCGCGCGCCGAAGAGGCGCCGATGTTCCGCTACGACAGCCACCCGGTGCCCTGCACCACCAACCTGGTCGGCGCGAAGGGCTGCGGCGAGGCGGGCTGCGCCGGGGCGCTGGCCTCGGTGATGAACGCGGTGGTCGACGCGCTCGGCGGCAAGCATATCGACATGCCGGCGACCCCGGAGAGGGTCTGGCGCGCCTTGAACGGGTGAGGTCGGCTCAGAGCACGATCTAAAGCTCCGACAGGTCCTCGTATTCGGTGGCGGCCATGGACGGCCGCTCCCGGAAACTGTCGACCCACCAGTCCAGGTTCGGGTGCGGCGGCAGATAGCGGTCGAGACCGCGGAAGTTCAGCCAGTCGAGGGCGGTCGCGAGGGCGATGGTGCCGATATCGGCGATCTCGTCGCCGGGCGTGCGCGCCATCGGCGGGCCGTTCTCCAGAATGTCGTAGGCCGCGCCGAGCTGGGCGACCAGGTCGTCGCGCAGGCCGGGCACGCTGATGCCGTCGGCGTTCTGCCGGAGTTCCCAGCGCAGGTCGGCGCCGAGCTCGCACAGGCCGGTGGCGAGATGCTGCAGGGTTAGGACCGCCTCGCGCTCGCCGCTGTCCTTGGGGATCAGGGCGCCGCGGGAGAACTCGTCGATGTAGAAGCAGATCTCCTCACTGTCGAACACGCCGCGGCCGTCTTCGAGGATCAGCAGCGGGGCGGTGTTCAGCGGGTTCTCCGGATAGGCGGCCTCGTCGCCCTCGCGCACATGATCGGCGAGGTGGCGGACCTCGATCTTCGAGACGCCGGTCTCGAGAAGGGCGACCTCCACTTTGCGGGCGAAGGGCGAGTGGCGCTGCGAAAACAGAATCATCGCCGAAGTATCCACGGCGAGAAGGGATGCGCCAACAATCCTGTGGAGGCCCAAGAGTTTCCTCTCCCGGTTCCTTTCACTCACTCCCCGGATTTATTCCGGGGCGAGGCCAACCGCTCGCGTGAAAGGATCAATGGACACGCGAGGCCAGGCGCTACCCCGGAATAAATCCGGGGAGTGGGAATGGGTAAGGGAAGCAAGCTGCGAACAATCCCTTCGCACCTGCACTCCCGCGCTTGACGCCCCCGCATGCGAGGCGTTCGATAGCTCATCCCCGTCCCCGGAGCCCCGTCATGTCCGCACGCACGAGCCACGTCTTCCATCGCAATGCCCGCAGCATCCCGCCGATCGCCGTCAAGGGCGACGGCTGTTACATCATCGATGCCGACGGCAAACGCTATCTCGACGGCTCGGGCGGGGCGGCGGTGTCGTGCCTGGGACACAGCCACCCCAAGGTGATCGAGGCGATCAAGCAGCAGCTCGACGCCATCCCCTACGGCCATACCGGCGCCTTCTCCAACGAGCCGATGGAGAAGTTGGCGACCCACCTGGCCACCGCGGCACCGGGCGGGCTGGACAAGGTCTATTTCGTGTCCGGCGGGTCCGAGGCGGTGGAGGCGGCGCTCAAGATGGCGCGGCAGTACCACATCGAGATCGGCCAGCCGTCCCGGCACAAGATCATCGCCCGGCGCCAGAGCTATCACGGCAACACGCTCGGCGCGCTCGCCGTCGGCGGCAATGCCGCGCGCCGCGCGCAGTTCCAGCCGATGCTGATGGAGGCGGCCCACATCGCCCCGTGCTTCTCCTACCGTGAGAAGCGGGCGGACGAGACCGAGGAGGAATACGGGCTGCGCGCCGCCAACGAGCTGGAAACGGCGATCCAGCAGGCGGGCCCCGAGACGGTCGCCGCCTTCATCTGCGAGCCGGTGGTGGGCGCGACGGCGGGTGCCGTGCCGGCCGCGCCGGGGTATCTCAAGCGCATCCGCGAGATCTGCGACAGGCACGGCGTGTTGCTGATCTTCGACGAGGTGATGTGCGGCATGGGGCGCACCGGCCATCTCTTCGCCTGCGACGAGGACGGGGTGGCGCCGGACCTGATGACCATCGCCAAGGGCCTGGGGGCGGGCTACCAGCCGATCGGCGCGGTGCTGGTGGACACCAAGATCTTCGAGGCGATCCGCGACGGCAGCGGCTTCTTCCAGCACGGCCACACCTATATGGGCCACCCGGCGGCCTGCGCCGCCGGCCTCGCCGTGCAGGAGGCGATCCGCGACGACAAGCTGCTGGACAACGTGAACGTCCAGGGTGCTGCCCTGCGCCGGGCGCTGGAGGCGCGGTTCGGCAACAACGCCAATGTCGGCGACATCCGCGGCCGCGGCCTGTTCATGGCGATCGAGCTGGTGGCCGACCGCTCGACCAAGGAGACCTTCGACCCGGCGCGCCAGCTCCATGCGGTGATCAAGCGCGAGGCGATGGAGCGCGGGCTGATCGTCTATCCGATGGGCGGCACCATCGACGGCAAGCACGGCGACCACGTCCTCGTCGCTCCGCCGTTCATCGTCGACCAGAGCCACATCACCGAACTGGTGGAAAAGCTCGGCGACGCGGTCGACGCGGCGCTGGCGGCGTAGGGAGCGACGTTCAACTATTCTCCCCCCGCACTCCCCGGATATTCCGGGGAGTGGTTGAGTGAGGTGACGTCGACGCTCAAATACCGTACGGCACCCCGCCGCTGACCGGCAGGTTGATGCCGGTCACGTAGCGTCCCTGCGGGCCGGCGAGATAGGCGACGGCAGCGGCGACGTCTTCAGGTTGCCCGGCGCTGCGGGTGGCGACGGTGGCATAGCGGCGCGCCTGCATCTCCTCGACGCCGATGCCGGCTTCCGCCGCCAGGCGCCGGTTCGCCGCCATGTGCATGTCGGTCATGATGAAGCCCGGGCAGACGGTGTTGCAGAGAATGCCGTGCCGGCCCTCCTCGGCGGCGATCGTCTTCGAGAGGGCGGCGATCGCGTGCTTCATCGCGGTATAGGCGCCGAAGCCCGGCTCCGCGCCGAGACTGCCGGTGGAGCCGATATTGATGATCCGTCCGCCTCCCGCGGCCCGCATGTCCGGGATCACCGCCTGGCACAGCATCACCGGACCGAGCAGATTGACCTGGAAGCTGCTCTCCCACTGAGCCGGCGTCGTCTCCATGAAATCGGCCGTGCCGGCGAGCGAGCCGGCATTGTTCACCAGGATATCGATCCGGCCGAACCGTTCCCGGGAGGTATCGAGGCAGCGGGCGATGTCGGCCGCCCGGGTGACGTCGAGGGGCAGGGCCAGGGCGGTGCCGCCGGCCTCGGCGATCTCGTCGGCGAGATCCTGGAGCAGTTCGATCCGGTCGTAGGTGCGGTCCTCGACGGAGAAGGTCCCCGCCATGTCGGTTACGACGACCGCGGCGCCGTCGGCGGCCAGGCGGCGGGCGATGGCCTGCCCGATGCCGCGCGGCGCGGACGCGCCGGTGACGAGGGCGGCCTGTCCGGAGAGGTCGGTCATGGGAGGCTCCATCTGGGGTGGAAGGCGCGGCATCTGAGCCGGATTTGCCGGGACTGGCAACCGGGGCTCGCTCTGCCCACCATCCTCCTGTCCCTCCCCGGAATAAACCCGGTGAATGACTGGAGGCTCTATACAGGGGCTGGCGGCGGCGGCACCCGGCCCTTGGCCTTGTTCCAGCGGTAGAGGGCCGCGGCCAGAACCTTGTCGTAGAGCGGGTCGGCCAGCGGTTTGACCCAGCCGATCGACGACAGCCGCGCCAGCCAGCCGTAGCGCGGCAGCCGCTGCCAGATCTCGATGAAGGCATCCACTCCCGCCAACAGCCGGCCGTCGCCATCCACCACGTGCAGCCGGCGCACGATCGCGTCGTCGTCCACGCCCCAGGGCGTCAGCAGGCCGGCGCGGCTGGTGATGTCGGTCCAGGCGATGGTCTCCACGCCATGGGTCGCGGCGACCTTGCGGTAATGATGGATCTCGCTGCGGCAGACCGGACAGGCGCCGTTGTAATAGACATGAATCTCCGCCGGGCTCTCGGACGTTTCGCCGGGCGGTGCCGGTGCGGAGACGGGTGTCTGCGTCGGAGGCTGGTCCATGTCGCAGAGGTGGGGCGCCCGCCGGTGCCGGCAACGCGGCACGCGGTCGCGCCCACCCGTCATCGTCGAATTTGGTTAACGCGAACTAACCATCGATCCCGTTGAATCGCGCTCGAGTTCCGCCGTCGGGCATCGGGCACGACTTCGTTGACCTTCCGTGACGGAGCCCGCCATAGTAGGCCCAAGGGCTGCGGCTCTTGGATCACGGCGATGTCCCGTGGGGATGCGGGGAACGCAACCCGGCGGGACCCCGGACGGCAGCTCCCAAGGGAGATCGCCCGATCCGAAAAAGGTCAAACGGGAGAGTCTTTAGGAGGACTTCACATGAAGCGGCTTCTTGCCACCACGTTTGCTGTGGCGTTGGGCGCGGGCGCATTCGTCGCCGGCGGCACCGCGCCGGCATCGGCTCAGAACCAGCAGTTCATCTCGATCGGTACCGGCGGCGTGACCGGCGTGTACTACCCGACCGGCGGCGCGATCTGCCGTCTGGTCAACCGCGACCGCAAGGAGCACGGCATCCGCTGCTCCGTGGAGTCGACCGGTGGTTCCACCTACAACGTGAACACCATCCGCGCCGGCGAGCTCGAGTTCGGCGTCGCCCAGTCCGACGTGCAGTACCATGCCTATAACGGCACGGGCGACTTCGCGAGCGCCGGTGCGTTCGAGGAACTGCGCAGCGTGTTCTCCGTCCATGCCGAGCCGGTGACCATC
Source organism: Candidatus Endolissoclinum sp. (assembly GCA_965228445.1). Lineage (GTDB taxonomy): Bacteria > Pseudomonadota > Alphaproteobacteria > Thalassobaculales > Thalassobaculaceae > Thalassobaculum. The sequence continues at coordinate 4,206,716 of OZ245813.1, forward strand.
GTCGCCCGCAAGGACGCGAACATCACCAATTTCGAGGACCTCAAGGGCACCCGGGTGAACATCGGCAACGCCGGTTCCGGCACCCGCAGCACCTGGGAAGTCATCGAGGGCGCCACCGGCTGGAAGCGCGAAGACCTGAAGCTCGCCGCCGAGCTGAAGTCGGCCGAGACCGGTCAGGCGCTGTGCGACAATAAGATCGACGCCTATTTTTGGCTGGTCGGCCACCCGGCCGCGCTGGTCTCCGAGACTGTGTCGACCTGTGAGGCCAACCTGGTCAACGTGACCGGCCCGGCCTTCGACAAGCTGGTCGCCGACAACCCGTACTACCGCAAGGCGGTGATCCCGGGCGGCATGTATCCGGGCAACCCGGACGACACCAACACCTTCGGCGTGGGCGCGACCTTCGTGTCCTCTTCCAAGGTCGCCGACGACGTCGTCTATGTCGTCGCCAAGGCGGTGTTCAGCAACCTGGACGACTTCACGAAGCTGCATCCGGCGTTCTCGAGCCTGAAGGCCGAGGAGATGGTGAAGGAGGCGCTGTCGGCGCCGCTGCACCCGGGTGCGGTCAAGGCCTACAAGGAACTCGGCCTGATGTGATCCGGCGGCCGGGGCGGGTTCTGCCCGCCCCGGCTCCGTCTACTACAGTCGAACCGGCGCCGGTGGCGCCGACGTCCAGGACGACCCGGCCCGATACGGGCCCGCTCCAAGGATCGGGGGGATCATGAGCGACCAGAACGGCACCGCCAAAACCGTCGATCTCGACGATCTCGTCGCCTCCACCGATACCGGCAACCGCGCGCCGACCGGGTTCGTGGGGAAGCTGCTCGCCGGACTGGCCCTGGCCTGGTCGCTGTTCCAGCTCTACTACGCCTCCGATCTGCCGTTCCTGCTGCAGGACCTCACCGGCCTGCCGGTGGTGTTCAACTCCGACGAGGGGCGGGCGATCCATCTGGCCTTCGCCTTCGTGCTGGCGGCACTGTCCTATCCGCTGTTCAAGTCGTCGCCGCGCGATCACGTGCCCTGGTACGACTGGATCCTGGCGGTGCTCGGCGTGGTTTCCTGCCTTTATCTCATCGCCTTCAAGGATCAGATCGCCCTGCGCGCCGGCCTGCCGACCACGGCGGACCTGGTGATCTCCACCATCGGCATCGCGCTGGTGCTCATCTGCACCTACCGCGCGCTGGGCCTGCCGCTGGTGATCGTCGCCTCGGTGTTCCTGATCTACGTGTTCTTCGGCGACCAGCCGTTCATTCCGGAGGTCATCCAGTGGAAGGGCGCCTCCTATGGCAAGGCCATGTGGCACTTCTGGATGCAGACCGAGGGCGTGTTCGGCATCGCGCTCGGCGTGTCGGCCTCCATGGTCTTCCTGTTCGTGCTGTTCGGCTCGCTGCTCGATAAGGCCGGCGCCGGCAACTACTTCATCAAGGTCGCCTTCGCCCTGCTCGGCCATCTGCGCGGCGGTCCGGCCAAGGCGGCTGTGGTCTCCTCGGCGATGACCGGCCTGATCTCCGGCTCCTCCATCGCCAACGTGGTCACCACCGGCACGTTCACCATTCCGCTCATGAAGCGGGTGGGCTTCTCCGGCGACAAGGCCGGAGCGGTCGAAGTCGCGTCCTCGGTCAACGGCCAGATCATGCCGCCGGTGATGGGCGCCGCCGCCTTCCTGATGGTCGAGTATGTCGGCGTCTCCTATCTGGATGTTGTCCGCCACGCCATCCTGCCGGCCTCGATCTCCTATATCGCGCTGCTCTACATCGTCCATCTGGAGGCGCTGAAGGCCGGCATGCGCGGCCTGCCCAAGCCGGGCGGCCCCCGCACCGCGCTGCAGTCTCTGCTCGGCGTGCTGACCGGCTTCCTGGCGGTCGCGATCCCGGCGGCGGTGATCTACTACACGCTGGGGTGGACCAAGGACGCCTTCGGCGACGCGACCTTCTACGCGGTCTGCATCCTGTTCCTTGTCGCCTATGTCGCCCTGGTGGCGGTGGCGGCCCGGTTCCCGGAGCTGGAGCTGGACGACCCGAACGCCCCGGTCGCCAGCCTGCCGGAAGTGCGGCCGACGGTGCTGTCGGGCCTGTACTTCCTGCTGCCCATCGTCGTGCTGGTCTGGTGCCTGATGGTCGAGCGGCTCTCGCCCGGGCTCAGCGCCTACTGGGCGACCGTCGGCATGCTGTTCATCCTGATCACCCAGCATCCGCTGAAAGCGATGTTCCGCAAGACCGGCGACCTTGCCGCCGGCTTCGCGCGCGGCTTCGCCGAGATCCTGGAAGGCCTGATCGCCGGCGCCCGCAACATGATCGGCATCGCGGTGGCCACCGGTGCGGCCGGCATCATCGTCGGCACGATCTCCCTGACCGGCGCGCACCAGGTGGTGGGCGAGTTCATCGAGTTCCTGTCCGGCGGCAACCTGATGGCGATGCTGGTCCTGGTGGCGATCTTCTCGCTGATCCTGGGCATGGGCCTGCCGACGACGGCCAACTACATCGTCGTGTCGTCGCTGATGGCCGGCGTGGTGGTTGAGGTCGGCGCCCAGAACGGACTGATCGTGCCGCTGATCGCGGTGCATCTGTTCGTCTTCTACTTCGGCATCATGGCCGACGTGACGCCGCCGGTGGGACTGGCCTCCTTCGCCGCGGCGGCGATCTCCGGCGCCGATCCGATCAAGACCGGCTTCACTGCGTTCTACTACTCCCTGCGCACGGTGGCGCTGCCGTTCTTGTTCATCTTCAACACGGACCTGCTGCTGATCGACGTCACGCCGCTGGAGGCGGTGTTCGTCTTCATTGTCGCGACAGTGGCGATGCTGCTCTTCGCTGCGGGCACCCAGGGATACTTCTTCGCCAAGAACCGGGCCTGGGAGGCGGTGGCGCTGCTGCTGGTCGCCTTCACCCTGTTCCGTCCGGGCTTCTGGCTGGACATGGTGCAGGAACCGTTCGAGACGGTGGAGCCGACCCAGGTGATCGCGCTGGCGAGCGAGATGCCCGATGACGGCGAACTGCGTCTGGTGGTGACCGGGCCGGACTTCAACGACCCGGACGCCAGCCACGAGACCACCCTGATCCTGCCGCTGGGGGCCGCCGGCCCGGGCGAGCAGCGGCTGCAGGACGCCGATCTCCTGGTGATGATCGAGGACGGCATGGCCAAGCTGGAGGAGCCGTTCCAGCCGGGCCCGGCCGGCAGCATCCCGGGTCAGAAGCTGAGCGGCTTCGACTTCTACGGGGACAAGCCGGTCCACATCTCGGAGATCCATGTGGCGGCCGAGCGGCTGCCCAAGGAGGTGTTCTACATCCCGGCCCTGCTGCTGCTCGGCCTGGTCATCGTCCTGCAGCGTCGGCGCACCGACGTGCCGGCGTTCTGAGGGAGGGCGCGATGTTCTCGGACATTCTCCTGGCGGTCGATCTCACCTCGCCGGAGACCCAGGAAAAGGCGGTCGCGGCGGCGGTCGAGCAGGCCAAGGCCTTCGGCAGTCGGCTGCATGTCGTGACGGTGGTGCCGGAGGTTCATTCCGGCATCGTCGCCGGCTTCTTTCCCAAGGATTTCGAGGGCAAGGCGCTGGAGGAGGCCCGTCGTCAGCTCCACGCCTACTGCGAGAAGATGATCCCCTCCGAGGTCAAGGTTCAGCATGTGGTCGCCCACGGCACGATCTATCAGGAGATCGTCAAGGCCGCCCGTCAGACCGACTGCAACCTGATCATCATGGCCTCCCACCGCCCGGAACTGTCCGACTTCCTGCTCGGCCCGAACGCCGCCCGGGTGGTCCGTCACGCCGCGTGTTCGGTGATGATCATCCGCGACTGAGCCGGCGCCCGCCCGGCGCAGGGGCGTGCGGAATCAAAGCGCTCGCCCGAAAACGCTGCTATGATCGCCTCGGGACTGACATGCCGAGGAGGCCCGATCCATGACCGGTGACGACGCAGCACCGACCCTGGCGCAACTCATGACCAAACTCTCGCGGTCGGCAACGGCAGAGGCGCGCGGGGAGGTTGCAGGCGCGATCGGACGATCGATCGACAGTCCCGAACTCGGCGCCGTCGAACGCGACATCGCCCTGGACATCGTGCGCAAGCTCGCCGGGGATCTCGAACAGCAGGTCCGCCAGAACCTCGCCGAAGCCGTGCGCCAGTCGGTCGGCCTGCCCCATGACGTCGCCCTGAAGCTCGCCAAGGACGTGTCCGAGGTCGCCCTGCCGGTCATCAGCGACAGCGTGGTGCTGACCGACGGGGATCTGGTCTCGATCGTCGAGGAGGGCGATACCGACAAGCAGATGGCGATCGCCAACCGGGACGAGGTGTCCGAGGTCGTCGCTGGTGCGCTGGTCGAGCGCGGCAACGAGGACGTCGTGGTCGCCGTCGTTTCCAACCCGGGGGCGGAGATCGACGAACCCTCGCTGGGCAAGGCGCTGGACCGATTCGGCGACAGTCCGCGCCTGCAGGGGCCGATGGTGGGCCGCGCCACCCTCCCGGTCGCGGTGGCCGAGCGGCTGGTCTCGCTGGTCTCCGACAAGCTGAAGGACGAGCTGGTCCGGCGTCACGAGATCTCGCCGGACATGGCGACCGACCTGGTTCTGGAGGGACGCGAGCGAGCCACCCTGGCCCTGATCTCCGACGATGCCGATGCGCAGAAGGTCGAGGGTCTGGTGCGCGAGATGGCCCGCAACGGGCGCCTCACCGACTCCATTCTGCTGCGCGCCGCCTGTACGGGAGACCTCGCCTTCGTCGCCGCCGGACTCGCCGTTCGGGCGAAGATCGCCTTCCGGAACGCCGATCTCCTGGTCCATGACGACGGCGCTAATGGGTTGAAATCCCTCGCGTTGAAAGCGGGCATGAGCGAGCACGACCGGATCATCCTGCGGGCGGCGGTCGACGTGGCGCGAACCACCGAGATGGTCGATGCGCCCGATGCCCGGGAGCGCTTCGCGGAGACCGTGCTGGAGCGGGTGCTGACCACCTTCGACGCGGACGAGGTCGGGTTCTCCGAAGAAGACGCGGAATATTTAATAAAAAAACTGTCTAAATACACTGGAAAGCATAAGGACAGTGCCGCCGCCCAGCTTCGCTAGAGTTGGTTGAACGCGGTGAAGCAATCGATGAAATTTAAGGTGCAGCGCGTTAATTGAATTTTTACGAGCGTTGCGTATGCTCTTATTCCAGTGAGACGACCGGCTCTTTTGTGGGGACGAGCCAGATGGCGGTCGATACCTGGAACGATCAGGGACTGAGCTTCCATGAGCGCGCGGCTTCGGCGGCGCGTTCGGTCGTGATCGCCCTGTTCTGGATGTCGCTCGTTGCCGGTCCCCCTGTTGTCGGCGGCGTCCTGGGCTGGATGGCGACACGGGATGCGGGCAGAGGCCCGTTGAGCGGGCTGCTCGGCCAGCTCCCCGCCGATCAGGTGGCGGTCTCCATCACCCGCGAGGAGGTGGAGGCTGTGGGCCTCGACCCGCGCGAGATCAGGGCGATCCTGACGGAGTAGCGGCTCGGCCGGGCCGGTTCCGCGCTCACAGCGTTTTCAGAAAACGATCGGCGACATCCGCCGCATGATCCCAGGCCTGCTCTGTGGTCCAGCCGCTCGCCTTGCGCGGCGTCAGGTCGTGGCTGCCGTCCTCGACCCACTCCACCCGCAGGGTGTCCGGCAGGTCCAGGACGGAGACCTCGTCCCGCGTGCCGAACGGATCGCGCGTGCCCTGGACGATCAGGGTCGGACAGCGCAGAGCCGGGAAGTGATCGGTGCGCAGCCGCTCCGGCTTGCCCGGCGGATGGAACGGATAGCCGAGGCACAGGCATCCCCGCACGGCCGTCTCCGCCGCGATCAGCGAGGCCATCCGCCCGCCCATGGACTTGCCGCCGACCACCACCGCTCCGGGCCCGCCGAGCCGCTCGATCACCGCCCGCCACTGCGCCAGCAGGGCCGGCGCCCTCTCCGGCGGCCGCTTGCGGCCGGTGGTGCGCCGCTCGGCCATATAGGCGAACTCGAAGCGCACCACCCGGTGTCCGCGGGCCGCGATGCGGCCAGCCAGCGCCTCCATGAACGGACTGTCCATCGGCGCCCCGGCGCCATGGGCGAGCACCAGCGTGGTCGCGGCCTCCTGCGGGCCGTCGGTCAGAAGCGGGAAATCGCACATGCCGGGTCTCTGGATCGTTGGTCGCCGCGCCGAGTATAGTGTTGATCGGATTGAGACGGGGAGAAACGGTATGGACATGCCCACTCTGGTCGCCCTGGGCGTGTTCGTCATTCTCGGCGCCTATATCCTCTACCGCACCCACAGCCGGATCGTGGTGACGGGCAACGCGGCGGAACAGGCGCTGGCCTCGGTCGATGTGCAGCTGCGCAAGCGGCACGACCTGGTGCCCCAGGTCGTCGCCACCGCCCGCCGGTACATGAGCCACGAGGCGGCGCTGCTGGAGCGCCTGACCGAGCTGCGCACCCGGGCCTCGGCCCCTTACGACAAGACCAGGGCGGGCGAGGTGGCGGCGCATCTGGAGGCGGAACGGGCGCTCCAGTCGGAGTTCCGCCAGCTCTTCAGTCTGGCCGAAGGCTATCCCGAGCTGAAGTCGGACGAGAGCATGTCCCGGGTGCAGGACACGCTGGAGGAGGTGGAGGGCAACATCGCGGCCGCCCGTCGCTACTACAATGCCTCCGTGATGCAGCACCGAAACGTGATCCAGACCTTCCCGGGCAACATCATCGCGCCGCAGATGGACGCGGTGGCGCTGCCGTATTTCGAAACCGAGGACGGTACCCGGGGCGTCGTCGACGTCGCCCGGCATTTCGGATAGCGCCGCGTGGCGCGGCTTCCGACCGGCCGGCTGCCCCATGTCGCCGAGGACCGGCCCTGGCTGAGCGGCGCCCGGAGCTTCGTGCAGCGGACCCTGTGGCCGAAGATGCAGGCGCTGGACGCGGAGTATCCGGGACGGGTCAAGCCGAATTACCGCAGGCGCTACATCCACGCCGCCACCTTCTTCGGCTGTTTCGTCGTGGCGGTGTTCGGATCCGCCGCCATCCATCCCTTCCTGGCCTTTCCGGTGTTCCTCGGCGGCATGATCGCGCTGTTCGTCATCGGCGCGCTGACCGGCTCGCGCGAGCCGGCCGCGCAGACGGCCAGGGCGCTGGCGATGGAGAAGCAGGTCGTCGCCGACATCGCCGGCTTTCTCGGCTTCGCCTATCTGCCGGCGGCGACGGGCCCGGCGGCGGATGCGGCCCGGACCGACCTGCGGAACGCCGGCGTGCTGCCCTACGCGCCGGAGCACTGCCACTGGTCCGAGGGGTTTCGCATCTCGGGCGACGGCTACACCGCCGATGTCTGGGACCTGGTGGTCAGCGAGCACGGTGCAGAGGTGCGCGACCAGAACACGCCGTTCGAGGGAATGGTCGTGCGGGTCGCCCTGACCCGCAAGGAGATCGCCGGCGACGTGGTCGGTATCGGCCGGCAGAGCTTCTTCCGCAAGGCCACCGGTCCGATCTGGATCGGAACCGGGGAGCGCCCGGACTTCGCGCCGGTGACGCTTGAATCGCCCGCCTTCGCGGACCGCTTCACGGTCTTCGCCACCGATCAGGTCGGCGCCCGCTACCTGCTCACCCCAGCCTTCATGGAGCGGCTGGTCGGGATGACCGATGTCATCGGCTGCGACGCGGCCCATTTCGTCTGCGTCGACAGCCACCTGACCCTGCTGTTCGACACCCGGGCCAATCCGTTCGAGATCGGCGACGGCACGACCCTGTGCGAACCGGCGTCGGTCGAGCGGGTGTTCTCGGAGCTGTCGAGCGTTCTGGATCTGGCCGAGGCCCTGAACCTGGACAGCCGCAGCCGGGTCTGAGCGGTCAGGAGGCGGTTTCTTCCCAGAACCGCAGCCGGTTGGCGAACGGGTCGGTGACCTCCATCACCAGGCCGCCCCACGGCGCAGGCTCGAGGCCCGGTCGGTTGAACGGATAGTCCCGGGCCATGATCTCGGCGTGGAAGGCGGACAGGCCGGACGCCTGCACGAAGACCGTGGCGCCGGGCGTGCAGTCGCCGTGATGCTCGCTCAGATGCAGTCGCATCCCGCCGCGCGAGACCTGCATGTAGAGCGGGGCCGTCGGCTCGAAGCGGTGCTCCCAATCGACGGCAAAGCCGAGCCACTCGCGGTAGAAGCCGAGCGCCTTCGCCGCGTCGAAGATCCGCAGGATCGGGACGGCGGCGAAGACGGGCTCGGTCATCGCAGGGCGGGCCGGGTCAGATGTTCTTGAAGAAGTCGTTGCCCTTGTCGTCGACGACGATGAAGGCCGGGAACTTCTCCACCTCGATGCGCCAGATCGCCTCCATGCCGAGCTCGGGATACTCCTGAACCTCGACCTTCTTGATCGAGTTCAGCGCGAGCTTGGCCGCGGCACCGCCGACGGAGCCGAGATAGAACCCGCCGTGCTGCTTGCAGGCCTCGCGCACCACGGGCGACCGGTTGCCCTTGGCAAGGGTGACGAAGCTGCCGCCATGGGCCATCAGCGGCTCGACATAGCTGTCCATCCGGCCGGCGGTGGTCGGGCCGAACGAGCCGGAGGCATAGCCTTCGGGCGTCTTCGCCGGGCCGGCGTAGTAGATCGGGTGGTTCTTGATGTAGTCCGGCAGCGGCTTGCCGGCGTCGATCAGCTCCTTGAGCTTCGCATGGGCGATGTCGCGGGCGACGATCATCGGCCCGGTCAGCGAGACCCGGGTCTTGATCGGATACTGCGACAGGGTCTCGCGGATCTCGCTCATCGGCCGGGTCAGGTCGATCTCCACCGCGTCGGCGGTCAGGGTCGACTCGTCGATGTCCGGCAGGTACTTCGCCGGATCCGCCTCCAGCCGCTCCAGGAACACCCCGTCGCGGGTGATCTTGGCGAAGGCCTGGCGGTCGGCGGAGCAGGACACCCCGATGCCGACCGGCACGCTGGCGCCGTGGCGCGGCAGGCGGATGACCCGCACGTCGTGGCAGTAGTACTTGCCGCCGAACTGGGCGCCGATGCCCATGTCCTGGGTCATCTTCAGGATCTTCGCTTCCCACTCCAGGTCGCGGAAGGCGTGGCCGCTGTCCGACCCCTGGGTCGGCAGGTTGTCCAGATACTTGCAGGAGGCGAGCTTCACCGTCTTCATGGCGAACTCGGCCGAGGTGCCGCCGATCACGATGGACAGGTGATAGGGCGGGCAGGCCGCCGTGCCGAGGGTCCGGATCTTCTCGTCCAGGAACTTCTCCAGGCTCTCCGGGTTCAGCAGCGCCTTGGTCTGCTGGAACAGGAACGACTTGTTGGCCGAGCCGCCGCCCTTCTGCACGAACATGAACTTGTAGGCGTCGCCCTTATCCGCGTAGAGCTCGATCTGCGCCGGCAGGTTAGTACCGGTGTTCTTCTCCTCGAACATCGTCAGCGGCGCGAGCTGGCTGTAGCGCAGGTTGTGGTTCACGTAGGTGTTCTGAATGCCGCGGGCCAGCTCCATCTCGTCGTCGAAGCCGGTGAAGATGTTCTGGCCCTTCTTGCCCATGACGATGGCGGTGCCGGTATCCTGGCACATCGGCAGCACACGGCCGGCCGAAATGGACGCGTTCTTCAGCAGGTCATAGGCGACGAAGCGATCGTTCTCCGAGGCCTCGCTGTCGTCGAGGATGTTGCGGAGCTGCTGCAGGTGCGCCGGGCGCAGCAGGTGCGAGATGTCCATGAACGCCTCTTCGGCGAGCATGGTCAGGGCTTCGGGCTGCACGCTGATGACCTCGCGGCCGCCGATCTTGTCGACGGACACGTAGTCGCTGGTGAGCTTGCGGTACTCGGTCGTATCCGGGCCGAGCGGGAACATCTCGGTGAAGTCGAACTCCGCCATAGGGGCATCCTCTCCGGTCTGCGGCATCGCGTCGGGTGCCGAACCGGTCGGCCCCGGCATGGCTAATTTTATTTCTTCTTGCGGAACTGATCGAGGGAGACGACTTCGCCGGTGCCTGCGGCATCGTCGGTCGTCTCTTCCTCACCGTCGGGCGTATCGCCGCCTTCGGGGTCGTCGTCGTCCCCCGTCGGGGTGTCGCCGTTCGCCGTCTGCTGGAACTGCAGCCCGAACTGGACGGACGGATCGGCGAAGCCGGTCAGCGCCTCGAACGGGATGGTCAGCGGCTCGCGCACGTCGTTGAAGCTCAGCGTCACCGAGAACTGCTCCTCGAGGATCTCGAGGTCCCAGAACTGGAACTGCAGAACGATGGTCATCTCGTCGGGATAACGCTCGACCAGATACTCCGGAATGTGCACACCCGGCGCGCGCGTCTTGAACGTGATGTAAAAGTGATGGTTGCCCGGAAGACCGCGCTCTGCGGCCCGTCGAAGAGCATCGCGCACCACACCACGCAGGGCCGTTTCGACCATCAGGTCGTATCGGAAAAGATCGTCAGCCATCGGCTTCCCGAACGTTGGACGTCCGGCCAATGAACACCAGCGCCGTGTGGCGCTTCAAGGGAAAAATGCCGTGCCCAGAAGGCGGAGGATGCGGGGAAGGGTGCGAGCCTTCTGTTGCTAGGCGGCCCGCGAGCCCCACGTTACGATGCAAACCGCAACGGATTAGTCGAGACTACCGAGCTGCATTACGCAGCCAGGCGCGCCTCAGCATAGTTGTCGTTCGCAACTATCATACGGTCCGATAACGGCGGTACCATCCCGGGCAAAAAGTGGTCCTTTACTACGCGCGTCGATCCTGTTTCGCCCCCATGAAAGGCTCCGACTGATCTTTACAGATACAGGCGGAGATTTTGGTGGAGGCGCCGGGTACTGCCCCCGGGTCCGCAACGCTTATTCCGAGCACCGTTTATCGCCATAGTCGACCGAAGCCGACATCGCAGGATATAAGCCCTTCTTAATGGCTGTTAAAGGGTCTTGTGCGAAACAGAATGCAGGCGCCGGTACACTCTGATCCCGATCGGATGCCGGACAATCAGGGCGGTGGCGGTGTCCAAGACGGTTGATCCCCTCCAAGAAGCCGAGCGTCTCGCGGCGTCCGGCAACGCGAAGGCCGCGTTGGCGCAGTTCAAGGCGGCGATCGACGGTGCGCCGATCACTGCGCGGGCGCGCGCCGCGGATATGGCGCTGGAACTCGGCGACGCGGACCAGGCCTTCGTGCTGGCCGAGGAGGCCTGGCGCATCGCCCCGAACGCGCCCGAAGCGCTGCTGCTGATGGGCCGGATCGCCTGGCGGGTCGGCGCGGTGGACGATTCCTTGACCTGTCTCGACCGGATCCGGCGCGGCGATCCGCTCTGGCCGCTCGCCCAGGCCGAACGGGCCGAGGCGCTGATGGCCGGCAACAAGCCGGTCGACGCCTATAACGACCTGCGCTTCGCCCTGCGCACCGACCCGCGCGAGCCGGCCCTGTGGCTCACCCTCGGCCATGTGCTGATGGCGCTCGATCGGCTGGACGAGGCCGAGGACGCCTATCGCAACACCACCGACCTCGACCCGGAATCCGTCCGCGCACTGGCCGGCATCGCCGATGTCTGCCTGAAGCTCGGCCGGCCGGACGAGGCGGTCGAGGCCGGCGAGAAGGCGCTGGAGATCTCCGGCAACGACCCGGTCGCCCGCACCATTCTCGCCCATGCCCTGCTCGCCATCGGCCGCGACGACGAGGGCTGGGCGGCCTACGAGGCGCGCTTCGACGCCAACAACATCGATCCGCGGATCGGCGCCAAGCGCCGGGAGTTCGAGCAGCCGGACTGGGACGGGGGCGCGCTGAAGGACAAGGCGCTGCTGGTCTGGGGCGAGGGCTCGCCCGCCGACGAGATCCGCTTCGCCGCCGCCCTGCCGGAGATCATCCGCCGGGCGCCCGATCCGCTGATCCTGGAATGCGACGCCCGGATGCAGCCGCTGTTCGAGCGGTCCTTCAACGGGGTCATGGTGGTCGGCCGCACCTCGCCGCCGGACGATTCCATCGCCAAGGCGGACATCCATCTGCAGGCGCCGATCGGCAGTCTGGCGCTGCGGACGAAGATCTACGAGAACGGCTACGACTCCCTCGCCCGGGCCTATCTGGAGGCCGATCAGGCGAAGGTGGTCTCGTGGCGCGACCGCTGGTCGCCCAACGGCGACCGGATCATCGGCCTGTCCTGGCGCCACCCGGATCCGGGGTCGGCGCGACGCTCCATCCCGCTGGAGGAGGTGCTCGACGCTGTGGCGATCCCGGGGCGGGTGGTAGTCTCGCTGCAGCGGGGCATGACGCCGGCGGAACGGGATCTGGCGGCGGACAAGCTGCTGCTGGAACCCGATCCAGATCCGGCCGACGTGGACGCCATGGCCGCCCGGGTCGCCGCCTGCGACGTCGTGGTCACCATCGACGCCCTGGTCGCCCATCTCGCCTCCGCACTCGGGATCGACACCCGGATCCTGCTGGACAACGGCGCCGATGCGCGCTGGGGCGTCGGCAAGGCGCGCACGCCCTGGTACCCGACGGCCCGGCTGTACTGGCAGGAGCATGACGGGACCTGGAGACGGACCGTGGAGCGGATGAAGTCGGCGCTCGACGGCGGCTGATCGCGATCCGGTCTACCCGGCGGATTGGAGGGCGTTGCGCAGCGCGGTCAGCGCACGCGCCATCGACTGCTTCCAGTTTCCGGCCCGCTCCGGATAGGCGGAGACGCTCGGGCCGAGCCAGACGTCACGGCCGTTGATCAGAGGCAGCCACAACCGTTCCGGCACGACCTCCACCGTCGGCGTGCCGACCGCGGCGGCCATGGCGGCGACGGAACTCGACACCCCGACCACCGCGTCCACCGCCTTGGCCAGGCAGGCGGCCGTGGACAGGTCGTTGCGCTTGTCCAGATCGTCGGTGCCGATGATCTCCACACCGCACAGTGACCGGAAGGCCGCCCGGTCCGCCTCGGAGGAGATGTACTGCAGGTCGACGAAGGCCCCGTCGATGCCGGTCAGAAGCGGGACCCAGGACTGCAGGGTTGGGTAGTAGCGCTGCCGCGGCCGCTCCGCCGCCCCGCTGCCCCAGCAGAAGCCGACCAACGGACGGTTCCCCGCCTCGGACGACAGCCGGGCCCGCAGCAGGTCGGCTCGCGGCTGGTTGGCGGCCATGTAGCCGTCGGGCGCCATCGGCTCTCCGTCCGGCAGCGCCATCACATGGGGCAGGCTCCCCGCCTCGATCCAGGCGGCGGGAGCTTCCGGCAGGTGGGCGTAGTCGAAGACCGGCCGCTGGCCGTCGCGCCGGCGGTCGAAGGCGAGCACCCGCACCCCCGGCAGGCTGGCGGCGAAGAGTTCCACCAGCCGCGGATCGCATTCCACGACCAGCGCGTCGGTCCGTTCCATCAGACGGGGCAGGGCGGCGGCGAAACGGATCTCGTCCCCCAGGCCCTGCTCGGCGACGACCAGAAGCGGGCCGTCCAGCGGCAGCCTGCCGTCCCAGCGCGGCGCCGTCAGGTTCAGGCGGACCGGCGCGGAATGCAGGGCCGGGTTCAGCCGGGCCTCGTAATCGGCGAAACCGGCGCGCAGGTCGTTCAGCGCGAGACGGCTGAAGGCGCGGTTGCGGACGATGCTCGGGTTCGAGGGATCGCGGGCGGCCGCCTTGTCCAGGGCCGCGATCGCCTCGCGGTGCCGGCCCAGCCGGGCCAGGGCCTCGCCGCGATTGGCGTGGACCGCGGCGAAGTCGGGATAACGTCGGACGAGGCCATTATAGGCGGCCAGCGCCTCCTCGATCCGGTCGTCGGCGAACAGCGCGTCGGCCAGCGAGATGTCGACGATGGGATTGCCCCGCACCACGGACTGGACGTTGCGCAGGATGGCGATGGCGGTGCCGGCCTGACCCTTGGCGCTCAGCACGTTGGCGAGGTTGGTCGCCGCTTCGACCGACCCCGGATAATGCTCCATCACCTTGCGGAAGGCGGCCTCCGCCTGGTCGTACAGGCCGGCCGCCTTGGCGAGGTTGCCGATCTCGAAGACCGCCGGCGCGGGGTCGGCGCTGCGCTGGGCCAGGGCCTCCAGCTCGGCGATCGCCGTCTGCAGGTCGCCGCCGCGCGCGAGGCTGCGCGCCCGGGCGATGGTGTCGGAGGCGGTCTCCGTGCGCTGTTTTCCCGAGTCCATCCCGCGATCTTGCCCGATCCCGCCCGGCGGTGCCACGGTGGGGTCAGGTGAACTGTCCCAGGGGTCCGTCATGGCCGTCCTCACGCTCATCGCCGCCGTCGCGGACAACCGGGTGATCGGCCACAGCGCCCGCGGCCTGCCCTGGTCGCTGCCGGCCGACCTCGCCCATTTCAAGCGCCGCACCCTGGGACACAGCATGGTGATGGGCCGCCGCACCTGGGACTCCATCGGCCGTCCGCTGCCGGGCCGGCGCTCCATCGTGGTCACCCGCAGACACGACTGGTCGGCGGAGGGCGCGGAGCGGGCCGCCGACCTGGACGCCGCCATCGCCGCCTGTGCCGGGGAGGCTGAGATCTTCATCATCGGCGGCGGCGAGATCTTCGCGGACGCGCTGCCCCGGTCGGGACGCATGGCGCTCACCTTCGTGCACATGCAGGCCGAGGGCGACGTGCTGTTCCCGCAGGTCGACTGGTCGCAGTGGCGCGAAACCTGGCGCGAGGAACACGCGGCGGAAGTCGGCCGTCCGGCCTTCACCTTCGCCGATTACGAGCGGGTGTGAGGGGGCTCCCGCTTCGGTAAACCCCTCATACACTTCCCGGAATAAATCCGGGGAGTGCATCGAGGTTGGCGCACTCCGCCGACCTATTCGAACACGATGCTCGGGGCTGCCTTGCGCTGGGACGGACCGGCGATCGCGGCCGTGACCTTCTCGGCGATGGCGGCGAAGGCGGCGGCATGGGGGCCGGTCGGGTCGGCGGCGACGATCGGGGTGCCGCCGTCGCCCGCCACCCGGATGTCGAGATGCAGCGGCACCTCGCCCAGGAACGGCACGCCCAGCGTCTCCGCCTCCTGGCGGGCGCCGCCATGGCCGAAGATGTCGCTGCGCTCGCCGCAGCTGGGGCACAGGAAGTAGCTCATGTTCTCCACGATGCCGAGAACCGGCACGTCCACCCGGCGGAACATGTTGAGCCCCTTGCGGGCATCGAGCAGGGCGATGTCCTGGGGCGTGGAGACGATCACCGCGCCGGCCAGCGGCACCCGCTGGGCCATGGTGAGCTGGGCGTCGCCGGTGCCCGGCGGCATGTCGACCACCAGCACGTCGAGCTCGCCCCATGCCACGTCGCGCAGCATCTGCTCCAGCGCGCTCATGACCATCGGTCCGCGCCAGATGGTCGGCGTGTCCTCGGCCACCAGGAAGCCGATCGACATGCATTTTATGCTGTGGTTCTCCAGCGGGATCAGCGTCTTGCCGTCGCGGCTCTCCGGCTTGCGGTTGATCCCCATCATGCGCGGCAGGGACGGGCCGTAGACATCGGCGTCCAGCAGGCCGACCTCCAGCCCCTGGCCGGCCAGGGCCAGCGCCAGGTTGGTGGCGACAGTGGACTTGCCGACCCCGCCCTTGCCCGATGCCACCGCGACGATCGACTTGATCCCCGGCAGCTCGGGTCGCGAGGGCATGCGGCCCTGCTGGGCCTGGGCTTGGGCTGGACGTTGAGCCTGGGCGGGCGCGCCGGCGCGATGGGCGGTCAGCACGGCGGTCGCGGAGGTCACGCCCGGCAGCGCCAGGACGGCTGCCTCCGCGGCTTTGCGCAGGTCTTCGAGCGCTGGACCCTTGGCCGGATCGACCTCCAGCGAGAAGCCAACATTGCCGTCCTTGATCACCAGTCCGGACACCGTCGCCAGCGCCGACAGCGCGGCGCCGGAGCCCGGATCGGCCACCTCGGCCAGGGCTTTTTGGACAGTTTGCTCGGATACCGTTGTCATCGCTTGAAATCCCCGCGATTTCGCCAACATACCGGGAACCTTAAAAGACTACCCGCACGCAAGCGGGACATAGAGTGCTGGGCTGCGCTTTGCAACGCGTCGGTGGCATGCTACGTCCCCCGCGGGATTGAACAGAGAGGACGAGCCATGCCTTGGAGCGATCAAGGGGGACGCGGGCAGGGCCCATGGGGCGGCGGCGGCAATGGCGGAGGCAACGGCGGCGGCCGTGGCAATTCGCCCTGGGGCCGGCCTCGGGGAAATGGCGGCGGCGGTGGCGGCGGCCAGGGGCCGAGCCCGAAGGATATCGAGGACATGCTGCGCCGCCAGCAGCAGCGCTTCAAAGGCATGCTGCCCAGTGGCTTCGGCGGACCGAAGCTGATCATTCTCGGCGTTCTCATCCTCCTGGGCTTCTGGGCGGTGAACGGGTTCTACCGGGTGCAGCCGAACCAGCAGGGCATCGAACTGGTGCTCGGCAAGTATGACGGCATTCCCAAGGAGCCGGGCCTGCAGTGGAACTGGCCGGCGCCGATCGGCGAGGTCTTCCGTCCCGACGTCACCCGCGAAAACCGCATCGAGGTGGGCTTCCGCTCCGGCGCCGACTCCCGGTCGGGCAGCGGCCGCGACGTGCCGGAAGAAAGCCAGATGATCACCGGCGACGAGAACATCATCGATATCGATTTCGTGGTGTTCTGGCGTATCCGCAACGCCGGCAACTTCCTGTTCAACCTGCAGAATCCCGAGCAGACCGTGAAGGTGTCCGCCGAGGCGGTGATGCGCGACATCATCGGCAACACCCGGATCCAGGACGCGCTGACCGAACGCCGCGGCCAGATCCAGGCCGCCGCCCAGCAGCAGCTTCAGGCGCTGGTGGACGAGTACGGCGCCGGCATCGAGATCCGCTCGGTCCAGCTCGACCAGGTCGACCCGCCGACGCAGGTCATCGACGCCTTCAACGAGGTCCAGCGTGCCCGTCAGGACCTCGAGCGGCTGAAGAACGAAGCCGAGGCCTACCGCAACGACGTGGTGCCGCGGGCCCGAGGCGAGGCGGCCCAGCTCATCGAAGGGGCCGACGCCTATCGCCAGGAGGTGGTCAACCGGGCGCAGGGTGACGCCAACCGCTTCAACTCGGTCTACGAGGCCTATGTGCAGGCCAAGGACGTCACCACCAAGCGAATCTATCTGGAGACGCTGGAGGACATCCTGTCCAACGTGAACAAGGTCATCATCGACGAAGACTCCGGCGGCAGCGGCGTGGTGCCGTACCTGCCGCTTCCGGAAGTCCAGAACCGTCTGAACAGGAACCGCTCGACGGGCGCGTCCAGCACCCAGCAGGGAGGCAACTGATGAACCGGACACTGGCTATCTTCGGCGTCATCGTCGTCATCATCGGCATCGTTCTGTCGCAGTCGTTCTTCATCGTCGACGAGACGGAGCAGGCGCTGGTCGTCCGCTTCGGTCAGCCGGTCCGCGAGATCCGCGAGCCGGGGCTGAACTTCAAGATCCCGGTCGCGGAAAACACGATCTACTACGAGCGCCGGGCGCTCGACGTGGATCCGCCGCGCCAGCAGGTGATCCTGTCGGACCAGAAGCGTCTCGATGTGGACAGCTACGCCCGTTACAAGATCGTCGACCCCCTGCAGTTCTTCCGGGCGGTGCGGACGGAGCGGGAAGCGTCTTCGCGCCTGTCGGTGGTCATCAACTCGTCGCTGCGTCAGGTGCTCGGCAACAAGACCCTGATCGACGTCCTGTCGGAGCAGCGCGGGCAGATCATGACCGACATCCGGGCCGAGGTGAACGACAGCGCCAAACGCTTCGGGATGGAGCTGATCGAGGTGCGTATCCGCCGGGCCGACTATCCGGACGCCACCAAGCAGAACATCTTCGACCGTATGACCTCCGAGCGTGAGCGCGAAGCCCGCGAGTTCCGCGCCCAGGGTAACGAGCAGGCGCAGAAGATCCGGGCCGATGCCGACAAGCAGCGCACGGTCATCGTCGCCGAGGCCCAGAAGGAAGCCGAGACCCTGCGCGGTGAAGGCGACGGCCAGGCGATCAAGATCTATGCCGACGCGTTCGGCCGCGATCCGGAGTTCTTCGCCTTCTACCGCTCGATGCAGGCCTATCGCACGATGGTCAACGACGGCAGCGGCGACACCACGATGGTGCTCTCCCCGGACAGCGACTTCTTCAAGTACTTCAACTCCATGAGCGGCGGCCTCCCGGCCCCCGCTCAGTAAGGCCGGCGCGGTAGCACGGACCGGTATCGGGCAGGGCGGCGAGCGGACGCGTGGACGATTTCCTCGCCGCCCTGGCCCTGGTTCTGGTCATCGAGGGGCTGCTCTATGCCGCGGCACCGGACGCCATGCGCCGGGCCATGACGGCTATTCTGACGCAACCGGCGGGCGCCTTGCGCGTTGCCGGTCTGATCGCGGCGGTCGTCGGCATCCTCATTCTGTGGGGCGTGCGCGGCTGATCGCCGGAATGTGACTGTCGCCCCATTCGAGCCACACCATAGGTATATGAAAGTCTGCGAGCGAGACCGGCCGGCCGTTGACTGTCGTCCGTGATGGCCCACCTGTTGTGCGGTGGGGCGATAGTCGCGATGCTGTCTTCCGAAGCCGGTTCGAGAAGAGAGGGACAAGACGAGATATGGGCCTGAAGACCTCTGCCACCGCAGTGCGCATCATCGCGGTCGATGGGCGGGCGGACACTGCCGCCACCCTGTATCGGATGACGATTGCGGGTGCCTTGGCGGCCATGCTGGCGTTCGGCATGGCGCTGTACAACCCGGCGCACGCGAAGGCGCCGCCTGAGAGTTTCGCCGACCTCGCCGAGCGGCTGCTGCCGGCCGTGGTGAACATCGCCACGACCCAGACGGTCGATTCGTCGCGGATGCCGGACATGCCGCAGTTCCCGCCGGGCTCGCCCTTCGAGGAGTTCTTCAAGGACTTCTTCGAGCGTAATCAGGGTCAGCGGCCGCAACGGCCGCGCTCGGCGCAGTCGCTCGGCTCCGGCTTCATCATCGATGCCAGCGGCATCGTGGTGACCAACAACCACGTCATCGCCGACGCCGACGAGATCAAGGTCCGCCTGCAGGACGACACCGAGTACGAGGCGACCCTGATCGGCAAGGATCCGAAGACCGACGTCGCCGTGCTGTCGATCGATCCGGGTGCCCGCGAGCTGCCGTTCGTGGAGTTCGGCAATTCCGGCTCCCTGCGCGTCGGCGACTGGGTGGTCGCGATCGGCAACCCGTTCGGCCTGGGTGGCACGGTCACCGCCGGCATCGTCTCCGCCCGCGGCCGCGATATCGGCCAGGGCCCGTATGACGACTTCCTGCAGACCGATGCGTCGATCAACCGCGGCAATTCGGGCGGTCCGCTGTTCAACCTCGAAGGTCAGGTCGTCGGCATCAACACCGCGATCTTCTCGCAGACCGGCGGCTCCGTCGGCATCGGCTTCGCCATCGCCTCGGACCTGGCGAGCGGCGTGGTCGATCAGCTTCGCGAGTTCGGCCGGACCCGGCGCGGCTGGCTCGGCGTGCGGATCCAGCAGGTCAGCCCGGATATCGCCGAGAGTCTCGGCCTCGACACCGCCCGCGGCGCGCTGGTCGCCGACGTGACCCCGGACGGGCCGGCCGAAGCGGCCGGCATCCAGCCGGGCGACGTGATCACCGGCTTCAACGGCCAGGAGGTCGACGAGATGCGCACCCTGCCGCGCATCGTCGCCGAAACCAGGGTGGGCCGCGAGGTGCCGGTGCAGGTCTGGCGCGACGGCGCGTCGATCACCGTGACCGCCACCCTGGGCGAGCTGGAGCAGGCGGAAGAGGCCCGCATGCTGACCACCTCGGCCACGCCCGGCCCGAGCGACGAGGGCCGCGTGGACTCCCTCGGCCTCGGTCTCGCCACGCTGACGCCCCAATTGCGTGAGCAGTATGCGATTGCGGAAGAGGTCGAAGGCGTCGTCGTCACCGAGGTGGACGATACGGTCGACGCTGCCGACAAGGGCCTGCGTGAGGGCGACGTCATCGTCGAAGTCGCCCAGGACGAGGTCCGTTCGCTCGAGGATGTGCGGCGTCTCGTAGAAGATCATCGCACCAATGGGAAGAAAACCATCCTTCTGCTGGTCAATAGACAGGGGGAGCAGAGATTTATCCCGCTCCGGATCGACAAGGGCTGATCCCCCCGCCCCCCAGGCCCTTTTCGCGGAGTGAGGAGGCGGCGCCGGTCCCCCAGGGACCGGCGCCGTTCCTGATTCCGGGGTGGTGTTCTTTAGAACTGTTCAACAATTGAAGAATCTCTCTCACTAAATTTCGGGAATCGGGTAGGCTGATCGCATGCGCTATCGCCTCCCCCTCCTGGTCACCGGAGTTGCCGCCTTGTTGGGCGTCGGAACCGTTTTCGGACTGCCGCGCCTCGGCTTCGACGGCGGGCGCCTGGACGCCTCCCAGGCCCATGCCATGGCCACCCGCGGCGAGATCAGCATCATCGATGTGCGGGCGGAGCGCGAGTGGCGCGAGACCGGTCTCGCCCAGGGGGCGGTCGGCGCCAGCATCCACAATCCGCGCGGCCGGGACGGCTTCATCGCCGCCGCGCTGGTGGCGGTGGAGGGCGATCTCGACCGCCCGATCGCCACCATCGCCGAGACCGGCGTGCGGTCGACCCGGGCCCAGGCATGGCTGGTCGATGCCGGCTTCACCCGGGTCTACAACATCAAGGAAGGCATGTTCGGCCGGTATGACGAGACGGGCGTGGCGCCCGGCTGGCTGGAGCGCGGTCTGCCGGTGGTCAGCTACCCGAACTGAGGCGGGTTATCCCGCCGCCCGCGGTGCGGCGAACTCGTCGGCCCGGAAGCCCTGCAGATAGAGCAGGCCGCGCAGGTCTGCGTGCTCGATCCGGAAGCCGGCCGCGTCGCGTACCGCCGGCTTCGCCTGGAACGCGACCCCCATCCCGGCCGCCCCGAGCATCGCCAGGTCGTTGGCCCCGTCGCCGACCGCCAGCGCCGCCTCCAGCGTCAGGCCCCGGGCGGCGCACAACTCCTTCAGGGTCGCCAGCTTCGCCTCGCGGCCGAGGATGGGGTCGCCCACCGTGCCCGCGAGCATGCCGTCGGCCACATGCAGGGTGTTGGAACGGTCCTCGTCGAAGCCGACCCGTTGCCGGATCGCCCCGGTCATCGGCTTGAACCCGCCCGACACCAGCGCGCAGTAGGCGCCCGACGCCTTCATGGTCGCCACCAGCACGTCGGCACCCGGCATGAGCGTGAGGCCGTCGATCACCGTGTCGATGGTCGAGGCCGGCAGGCCTTTCAGCATGCCGACCCGTTCCTTCAGCGCGCCTTCGAAATCCAGCTCGCCGCGCATCGCGCGGGCGGTGATCGCCGCGATCTGCTCGCGGATGCCGGCGAACTCGGCCAGTTCGTCCAGGGACTCGCCGACGATGATGGTGCTGTCCATGTCGGCGATCAGCAGCCGCTTGCGCCGCCCTTCCGCCGGGCCGCCGTTGACGTCGACCGGCAGGCTCCCGAAGCCGGCGCGGACCCGGGCCAGCACCTCGGCCGGTCGGTCCGTATCGAACGGGATGTCGGCGGCCTCGTCGCGGGCGAGCCAGGTCGGGTCGCCGACCCGGGCGCCGGCCTCGACCAGAAGCCCGGCGGCGGTGGCGAGGGCGTCGGCGGCGAGCGCGCCCGGCGCGGCGCAAAGTGTGAGAACCTGTTGCATGGGCCGCACTTATCGCGTAGCGGCGAGCCATGTCCAGCGCCACCACGCCTCCGCCGCAGAAAACCGTGCTCGTCATCGCCGGCCCGACGGCCAGCGGCAAGACCGCGCTCGCGCTGGAACTGGCCGCGCGGCTCGACGGCGTGGTCATCAATGCCGACAGCATGCAGGTCTATCGCGAACTTCGGATCCTGACCGACCGGCCGCCGCCGGCGGACGAGGCGCGGGTGCCGCACCGGCTGTTCGGCGTGCTGCCGGCGTCGCGGCGCGGCTCGGCCGCCTGGTGGCGCGACGCGGCCTCGGCCGAGATCGATGCCGTCCTGGCGGCGGGGCAGGTGCCGATCCTGTGCGGCGGAACCGGCCTGTATCTCAACGCGCTGATGCGCGGCATCGCCGAGGTGCCGCCGGTTGCCCCCGAGGTGGTCGAGGCGGCCATCGCCCGCTACCGGCAACTCGGCGGCGAGGCGTTCAAGCACGAAGTCCAGGGTCTCGACCCGATACTGGGAGCGCGGCTGGAGGCCGGGGATTCCCAGCGCCTGCAGCGGACCTGGGCGGTGGCCACCGCAACCGGGCGTCCGCTGTCCGACTGGCAAGCCCAGCCGACCGGTGGGCGCGCCGATCTGGCATACTGCCGTGTGCTGCTGTTCCCGCCGCGCCCGGTTTCGGCCGAGGCGGTGGAGGTCAGATTTCGCAAAATGATCGCCGAGGGCGCGGTGGAGGAGGTGCGGCGGCTCGCCACACTAGGCCTCGACCGCTCCCTGCCGGCGATGCGGGCGATCGGCGTTCCGCAACTGATTGATTACATTGATGGAAAAATCGATCTCGATGCGGCGGTGACCGCGTCGGTCATCGCCACCCGGCAATATGCCAAACGTCAGCGCACCTGGTTTCGCCATCAATTCCTGTCTGATATTCGGGTGGATGCGCAATTTTCGAAAAGCGGCTTTGAGGAAATCTTTTCGGAAATTCGCAGCTACGTGTTGACGCCCAAAACCTGAGAGACTAGGTTCCGGCCGGCCGGCGCGGGAGGTTTCCGCGCCGGTCGTGTCTTTATCAACCTTGATCCTCCCGGGAGCCCCAGGAAAACGGGCCCCGACGGCGAGATCGCAACAGTGAAGGAGCGGAACGGTGGCTGAATCCCGCAAGACGTCCTCCCGTACCCCGTCGTCTCCCCAGGCGGCAAAACCCGAGATCATGTCGGGCGCCGCTGTTGTACTCCGCGCGCTCAAGGATCAGGGTGTAGAGGTCGTATTCGGGTACCCCGGCGGGGCGGTACTTCCGATCTACGACGAGATCTTCAAGCAGAACGCCATCCGGCACATCCTGGTGCGCCACGAGCAGGCGGCCGTGCACGCGGCCGAGGGCTATGCCCGCTCGACCGGCAAGGTCGGCTGCGTTCTGGTGACCTCCGGCCCGGGGGCCACCAACGCGGTGACCGGCCTGACCGACGCGTTGATGGATTCCATTCCGATCGTGTGCCTGACCGGCCAGGTGCCGACCCACCTGATCGGCAACGACGCGTTCCAGGAAGCCGACACCACCGGCATCACCCGGCCCTGCACCAAGCATAACTATCTGGTGAAGGACCCGGAGAAGCTGGCCGAGGTCATGCACGAGGCGTTCTACGTCGCGCGCAGCGGCCGTCCCGGCCCGGTCGTGGTGGACCTGCCGAAGGACATCCAGTTCGCCGACTGCCCCTATACCAACGCCAAGGACAAGGAGCCGAAAAGCTACCGTCCGCAGGTGAAGGGCGACGACAGCGCCATCGAGAAGGCGGTCGAGCTGATCGCCAAGGCGAAGCGGCCGGTGTTCTACGGCGGCGGCGGCCTGATCAATGCGGGCCCGAAGGCGTCCAAGCTGTTCGGCGAACTGGTGCGCAAGACCGGCTATCCGGCCACGCTGACGCTGATGGGCCTCGGTGCCTATCCGTCCTCGGACAAGCAGTTCCTGGGCATGCTGGGCATGCACGGCACCTACGAGGCCAACCTGGCGATGCATGACTGCGACGTCATGATCTGCATCGGCGCGCGCTTCGACGACCGGGTGACCGGGACGCTGACCGGCTTCTCGCCGAACTCCAAGAAGATCCACGTCGATATCGACCCGTCCTCGATCAACAAGAACGTGGCGGTCGACATCCCCATCGTCGGCGACGCCGCGGCGGTGCTGGAGCAGATGCTCGCGGTCTGGAAGGCCAAGGCCTGCAAGCCGGACGCCAAGGCCCTGGCCTCCTGGTGGCGGCAGATCGACGGCTGGCGGGCCCGCAAGTGCCTGGCCTTCACCCCGGGCACCAAGGACATCAAGCCGCAGCAGGCGATCCAGCGGCTGTTCGAGAAGACCCGCGGCATGGACTGCTACATCACCACCGAGGTTGGGCAGCACCAGATGTGGGCCGCCCAGTATTACGGCTTCGACGAGCCGAACCGCTGGATGACCTCGGGCGGGCTCGGCACCATGGGCTACGGCTTCCCGTCGGCCATGGGCGTGCAGGTCGCCCATCCGGACTCGCTGGTGATCGACATCTCCGGCGAGGCGAGCTTCCTGATGAACATGCAGGAGCTGTCGACGATGCGGCAGTACGGCCTGCCGGTGAAGGCGTTCATCATCAACAACCAGTGGATGGGCATGGTCCGCCAGTGGCAGGAGTTGATCCACGGCAAGCGCTACTCGGAGAGCTATTCGGAGGCGCTGCCCGACTTCGTCAAGCTGGCGGAGGCCTTCGGCGGCGTCGGTCTGCGGGCGACCGAGGCGAGCCAGCTCGACGACGTCATCGATGAGATGATCGCCTCGCCGCATCCGGTGCTCGCCGACATCTGCGTGACCAAGGAAGAGAACTGCTTCCCGATGATCCCGTCGGGCCGGGCGCATAACGAGATGATCCTCAGCCCGAGCGATCAGGAGCAGCAGACCGTGACCGACAAGGGCATGGCCCTCGTATGACGGCATCCGCGGCCGCCGGGTCCGTTCCCGGCGGCCGCGTCGCCTGCCGCCTTCGCCATTCCCTTTCCGGGCGCCGGCTCCGGCACGATCCCAGGAGCCCCCGCCCGCCTTTCGGAGACCCCACGTGACACCCACCGATCAAACGACCGAACGGCATACCATCGCCGTGCTGGTGGCCAATGAACCGGGCGTGCTCGCCCGCGTCATCGGCCTGTTCTCCGGCCGCGGCTACAACATCGAGAGCCTGACCGTATCCGAGGTGGACGAGGTCAACGCCCGGTCGCGCATCACCATCGTCACCTCCGGCACGCCGATGGTGATCGAGCAGATCAAGGCGCAGCTCGCCCGCCTGGTCCCGGTCTACGACGTGCACGACCTGACCATGGAAGGCCCGCATGTGGGCCGCGAGATGGCGCTGGTGAAGATCCGCAACTCGGGCGAGGCCCGGATCGAGGCCCTGCGCATCGCCGACACCTTCCGCGCCCGGGCGATCGACAGCACGCTCGGCAGCTTCGTCTTCGAGCTGACCGGCGATACCGGCAAGATCGATGCCTTCATCGACCTGATGATCTCGCTGGGCGAGGTCGAGGTGTCGCGCACCGGCGTCGTTGCCATCGCCCGGGGCGAGCACGTCCACATGCCGCTCGTGCGCAAGGCCAAGCCGGCTAAGCGGAAGGCGAAGAAAGCCGCCGAGGACTGACGCCCAAAACGACCAGCCATCTGGACTCGGCGACGGCCGCATGGCTAAACCGTCGCCGAGACCATGGAAACCATCGAAAACCTGATCTGAGAACCGCAAGACCCGAAGGAGGGAGACCCCATGCGCGTGTACTATGACCGCGACGCCGACGTGAACCTGATCAAGACCAAGAAGGTCGTGATCGTCGGCTATGGCAGCCAGGGCCATGCCCATGCCAACAACCTGAAGGACAGCGGCGTCAAGGACGTGGTCGTCGCGCTGAAGGAAGGCTCGCGCTCCCGCGCGAAGGCCGAGGCCGCCGGCTTCAAGTGCATGACGCCGGCCGAGGCCGCCAAGTGGGGCGACATCCTCATGATGCTGACCCCGGACGAGCTGCAGGGCGACATCTACAACGAGGACCTGAAGCCGAACATGCGGGCCGGCGCGGCGATCGCCTTCGCCCACGGCTTCAACGTCCACTTCAACTTCATCGAGCCGCGCGACGACATCGACGTCTTCATGATCGCGCCGAAGGGCCCGGGCCACACGGTGCGCTCCGAGTACCTGCGGGGCGGCGGCGTGCCGTGCCTGGTCGCCATCGACCAGGACTCCTCGGGCAATGCCCTGGAAGTCGCGCTGTCCTACTCGTCGGCCATCGGCGGCGGCCGCGCCGGCACCATCGAGACCACCTTCAAGGAAGAGTGCGAGACCGACCTGTTCGGCGAGCAGGTCGTCCTGTGCGGCGGTCTGTGCGAGCTGATCAAGGCCGGCTACGAGACCCTCTGCGAGGCCGGCTACGCCCCGGAGATGGCCTATTTCGAGTGCCTGCACGAGGTGAAGCTGATCGTCGACCTCATCTATGAGGGCGGCATCGCCAACATGAACTACTCGATCTCGAACACCGCCGAGTACGGTGAGTACGTCTCCGGTCCGCGCATCGTGACCGAGGAGACCAAGGCCGAGATGAAGCGCGTCCTGGCCGACATCCAGTCCGGCACCTTCGCCCGCAACTGGATGCTGGAGAACAAGGTCAACCAGTCCTCGTTCAAGGCCATGCGCCGTCGTGCGGCCGAGCACTCGATCGAGCAGGTCGGCGAGAAGCTGCGCGCCATGATGCCGTGGATCGCGGAGAACAAGCTGGTCGACCAGACCAAGAACTGATCGACCGCTATATGATTAACGGACGGGCGGGTCGGCCGGTGCTGACCCGCCCGTTTCGCGTTCGGATCGAAGGCCGCCGTCGGCCGGTCCGATTCGCCCGGGACTCTTTAACGAATCGCGGTGAAGAGCGCTTTGTAACTGTCTGCGAATCCTGATATTGTCGCAGCCATAGCGTATCGGAGCAGCGCAAGGTGGTAGGGGCGGCGCAGCACGGCTGCTGGTGAGAGCCAAAGCGCCGGCACGCTGAACACGAGCCGGGCCACGTGTCCGTCCAGATCCTGCGGTCTGGATCGGCGGCCCTGACGGGATTCGATCGGCCAGTCCCATGGGAGACATGGACCGGGCCGTAACATCGACGGGACTGAGAAACGATGTTCTTCGCCAATCTCCTCGGAATGCTGTCCGCCGATATGGCCATTGACCTCGGCACGGCCAATACCCTGGTCTACGTCAAGGGCCGCGGCATCGTCCTGAACGAGCCGTCGGTGGTCGCCATCGCCACCGTCCGCGGCAAGAAGCAGGTGCTGGCCGTCGGCGACGAGGCCAAGCAGATGCTCGGCCGTACCCCCGGCAACATCCAGGCGATCCGCCCGCTGCGCGACGGCGTCATCGCCGACTTCGAAGTCGCCGAGGAGATGATCAAGCACTTCATCCGCAAGGTGCACAACCGCCGCTCCTTCGCCAGCCCGCAGGTCATCGTCTGCGTGCCGTCGGGGTCGACCGCGGTGGAGCGCCGCGCCATTCAGGAGAGTGCGGAGAGCGCCGGCGCCCGCCGGGTCTTCCTCATCGAGGAGCCGATGGCCGCGGCGATAGGCGCCAATCTGCCGGTCACCGAGCCGACCGGCTCCATGGTCGTCGATATCGGCGGCGGCACCACCGAGGTGGCCGTGCTGTCGCTCGGCGGCATCGTGTATTCCCGCTCGGTGCGCGTCGGCGGCGACAAGATGGACGAGGCGATCATCGCCTATATCCGCCGCAACCATAACCTTCTGGTCGGCGAGGGCAGTGCCGAGCGGATCAAGAAGGAGATCGGGTCCGCCTATCCGCCCGAGGACGGCACCGGCAAGGGCCTGCAGATCAAGGGCCGCGACCTGATGAACGGCGTGCCCAAGGAAATCATCATCGACCAGTCGCAGATCGCCGACAGCCTGGCGGAGCCGGTCAGCCAGATAGTCGAGGCGGTCAAGGTCGCCCTGGAGCAGACCCCGCCGGAACTGGCGGCCGACATCGTCGACAAGGGCATCGTGCTGACGGGCGGCGGCGCCCTGCTGGGCAATCTCGACTTCGTGCTGCGCCACGCCACCGGCCTGCCGGTGATGATCGCCGACGACCCGCTGTCCTGCGTGGCGCTCGGCACCGGGCGGTGCCTGGAAGAGATGAAGGTGCTCCGCAACGTGCTGATCGGCGCGTACTGACGCCACGGCGTTCAGGCGCGTTCGTGATTTCTGCCTACCCTTGAGGTGACCGGCGACTATGGCCAAGCGACCCGGATCGTTCAGCAGCGTGGCACAACCCGTGCGCTCACTGTGGAGCCGGTTCGCCTTCGCCACGCTGATCGCCGCCGCCTTCGCGCTGATGCTGCTGGGCAAAGCCGACGTGCTGCTGGTGGACCGGGCGCGGATGGTGGTGCTCGACGCGCTGGCGCCGGTGATCGAGGTGGCGGCCCGTCCGGCCGAGGCCGTGACCGATCTGATGAACAACGTCCGCGACCTGCGCTACCTGCGGGCCGAGAACGCCCGTCTGGCGGTGGAGAACGACCGGTTGGACCGCTGGCAGCATGTCGCCCGGCGGCTTGAGGCCGAGAACCGGGCGCTGCGGGCGCTGACCAATTTCGTGCCGCCGAAGGAGATCGACTTCGTCAGCGCCCGGGTGATCGCCGATGGCGGCGGCGCCTTCGTGCGCAGCGTCATGATCACCGCCGGCCAGAAGGACGGTCTCGCCCTCGGCAACGCCGCGGTCAGCGGCGAAGGGCTGGTCGGCGGCATCGTCGAAGTCGGCGAGGCCTACAGCCGGGTGCTGCTGATCACCGACCTGAACTCGCAGATCCCGATCGTGATCGAGCGGACCCGCGATCCGGGCGTGCTGGCCGGGGACAACACCCGCTCGCCGCGGCTCGTGTATCTGCCGCAGAACGCCCAGGTGGTTCCCGGCGACCGGATCGTCACCTCGGGCCATGGCGGCGTGTTCCCGCCGGGGCTGGCAGTCGGAATGGTGACGACGATCACCGAAGGGTCGATCCGGGTGACGCCGTTCGTCGACTGGGAGCGGCTGGAATACGTCCGCATCCTGAAGACCGGCTCCGACGGGGTGGTTCAGCCCGAGAGCGCGCATCTCCCGCCCTTCTCCGTCATGGGGCCGGAGACCGCGCCGCGCTCCGGCGGGATGAAGCGATGATGCGCCCGAGCGCGGCTCAACGTCTCGATATCTGGATCCGCCAATCGACGCCGATGATCCTCACGGCGCTGCTGGCGGTGCTGTCGGTCATCACCATCGGCATTCCCGGCTACGCCTCGGTGGTGCCGGGCTATACGGCGATGGCGACGTTCTACTGGGCGGTGTTCCGTCCCGACCTCCAGCCGGCCTCGGCCCTGTTCCTGATCGGCGTGCTGCAGGACATCCTGACCGGAACGCCGCTCGGCCTCACCGCGGTCAGCCTGCTGCTGCTGCATGCCTTCGCCCTGTCCCAGCGCCGCGCCCTGATCAGCAAGCCGTTCCTGCTGACCTGGGTCGGGTTCATGCTGATCCAGCTGCCGATCTCGATCCTCGCCTGGCTGATGATGTCGGTGCTGCAGTTCCGTCTGGTCGGACCGGAGCCGGCGCTGTTCCAGTATCTGGTCACCGTGCTCGGCTTCCCGGTCGTGGCCTGGCTGTTCGTGCGTCTGCACCGCTACGTGGTCCGGTGACCCCATGCTGAAGGCCAGCGAGCAGGATGTCCAAAAGGTCTTCACCCGCCGCGCCCTCGTGCTGGCCGGCGGCAAGCTGGCGCTGATCGGCGCGCTTGGGGCGCGGCTGTACTATCTGCAGGTGGTCGAGGCCGACCGGTACGAGCTGCTGTCGCGCGGCAACCAGTTCAACCTGGAACTGCTGCCGCCGGTCCGCGGCCGCATCCTCGACCGCAACGGCGTGGCCCTGGCCGACAACCAGGACAATTTCCGCGTCGAGATCGTGCGCGAGCAGACCGACGACGTGGCGGCGACCCTGTCGGCCCTGCGCTCGATCATAGAGGTGCCGGACTGGGACGTGCGCCGGGTGCTGAAGGACGTGAAGCGCAAGCGGGCCTTCGTGCCGGTCACCGTGGTGGAGAACCTGACCCGCGAGGAGATCGCCCGGGTGGCGGTCAACGCGCCGTATCTGCCGGGCATCCGGATCGAGGTCGGCCGCTCCCGGCGGTATCCCTTCGCCGACACCGCGGTCCATATCACCGGCTATGTCGCCGCCGTCTCGGAGAGCGAGCTGACCGGCGATCCGGTGCTGGAACTGCCCGACTTCCGCATCGGCAAGAGCGGGATCGAGAAGCTGCACGACCTGGGCATGCGCGGCACCGCCGGCCGGCGCCAGGTCGAGGTCAACGCGCTCGGCCGGATCATCCGCAAGCTGCCGGGCGAGGACGGCGAGCCGGGGCGCGACGTCAAGCTGACCCTGGACATCAACCTGCAGCGCTTCGCCACCGAACGCCTGGCCCGCGGCAATGCCGAACGGCTGCCGATGGAGGATCCGCGCGCCCAGCTCGCCCTGGCGCAGGCCGAGCCGGCGATGCGCGATCTCTACGCCGACCGGCAGACCGTGCTGGTCGATGCCGAGGGCAAGGTGATCGAGGCGGAGAGCGGGTCCGCCGTGGTGATGGACGTCCATACCGGCGAGCTCCGCGCGCTCGCGTCGGCGCCGGGCTACGATCCCAACCCGTTCAACCGCGGCCTGTCGGCCAAGGACTGGGAAGAGCTGCTGGCCAATCCGCGCGGACCGCTGAACAACAAGGCGGTGGCGGGTCAGTATCCGCCGGGCTCGACCTTCAAGATGCTGGTGATGCTGGCGGCGCTGGAATCCGGGCTGGCCGGCCCGGATACCAAGTTCTACTGCCCGGGCCACCTGGAGCTGGGCGACACCCGCTTTCACTGCTGGTCGCGCCACGGCCATGGCTGGCTCGACATGAAGCAGTCGATCGCCCAGTCCTGCGACGTCTATTTCTACGAACTGGCCAAGCGGATCGGCATCGACCGGATCTCCGCCATCGCCAAGCGGTTCGGCCTGGGGGATCTGACCGGGGTCGACATTCCTGGCGAGCGGCGCGGCCTGGTGCCGACCCGTGAATGGAAGCTGGCGACCACCGGGGTGCCCTGGCAGATGGGCGAGACCCTGGTGGCGGCGATCGGGCAGGGTTTCAACCTGGCGACGCCGATCCAGCTCGCGCTGATGACCGCGCGGCTGGTGAATGGCGGCAAGGCCGTCGTGCCGCGTCTGGAGACACCGAGCGGCCCGCCGGAGCCGGTAGAGGACATGGCCATCGACACCCGCCACCTGGAGGCGGTGCGGGTGGCGATGTCGGAGGTCGTCAACGGCGCCCGCGGAACCGCGCGCAAGATCCAGGGCGGGCCCGAGGACGTGAAGATAGGCGGCAAGACCGGTACCGCCCAGGTCCGCCGCATCACCATGGCCGACCGCGCTTCCGGCGCCTACAAGGAAGAGAAGCCCTGGCGCTTCCGCGACCATGCGCTGTTCGTCGGCTTTGGGCCGGTCGAGGCGCCCCGTTACGCGGTGGCGGTGGTGGTCGAGCATGGCGGCGGCGGCTCGTCCATGGCGGCACCGATCGGCGCCGACGTGCTGCGCGAGGCGCTGCGCATCGATCCGCCGGGGCCGACGGCCCTGGATCGCGGCGGCAAGACGGATTCCGGGAAGCAGGACGGCTGATGGCGATCTCCTTCCGTTCCGACGGGCTGAACCCGCCCGAACTCACGATCGGTCAGAAGCTGGTGGCCGTGAACTGGCTGCTGGTGCTGCTGGTGATCACGATCGCCGGTGTCGGCTGCCTGATGCTGTATTCCGCCGCCAACGGCGACTGGACGCCCTGGGCCTACCGTCATGCCCTGCGCTTCGGCATCGGGCTGACCATCATGCTGGCCATCGCGCTGATCGACATCCGGTTCTGGATGCGCATGGCCTATCTCGGCTACCTGGTGGCGCTGCTGCTGCTGGGGGCGGTGGAGATCATGGGCGAGATCGGCATGGGCGCGCAGCGCTGGATCGATCTCGGTCTGTTCCAGCTCCAGCCCTCGGAGGTCATGAAGATCTGCCTGGTGCTGGCCCTGGCACGGTATTTCAACGGCCTGACCTACGAGGAGGTCGGCAACCCGCTGAACCTGATCGTCCCGCTGCTGATGGTCGGGCTGCCCGCCCTGCTGGTGCTGAAGCAGCCGGATCTGGGGACCGCGCTGATGATGATCGCCGGCTCCGGCGCGATCTTCTTCCTGGCGGGGGTGCGGATCTGGAAATTCCTGGCGCTGATCGCGGCCGGGGTCGCGGCGGTGCCGATCGTCTGGCAGTTCCTGCGCGAGTATCAGCAGAAGCGCATCCTGACCTTCCTCAACCCGGAGAGCGACCCGCTCGGCTCCGGCTACCACATCCTGCAGTCCAAGATCGCGTTGGGGTCCGGCGGTATCTTCGGCAAGGGCTTCCTGAAGGGCAGCCAGAGCCACCTGAACTTCCTGCCGGAAAAGCAGACCGACTTCATCTTCACCATGCTGGCCGAGGAGTTCGGCATGGTCGGGGCGTCGTGCCTGATCGGCCTCTACGTGCTGGTGCTGGCCTACGGCTTCGCCATCGCGATCCGCTCGCGCAGCCAGTTCGGACGGCTGGTGGCGCTCGGCGTGACCACGACGCTGTTCCTCTACCTGTTCATCAACGTCGCCATGGTCATGGGGCTGATCCCCGTGGTCGGCGTGCCGCTGCCGATGATCAGCTACGGGGGCACGGCGATGCTGACGATGATGATCGGCCTCGGGCTGCTGATCGGGGTGTCGGTGCACCGCGACGTGCGCATCGCCCGGGCCGGCGTCGAGGAAGACTGATCGGCTCTATCTGTAATAGGTCAGAGGACGATTCACGGGGCAGATCGACTCCATCTGCCCCGATCCTGCTCCAGCCGTCGGAGAGGTTGCCCTCAGCCCGCGGCGATCGCCGCGTTCGCGTCGGGATAGACCTTCAGGATCGTCAGGAACCCGCTGATCTCGAACACCTCGCGGATCTCCGGCGAGAGCGAGTGCATGGAGAACTGTCCTTTGGCCGCGGCGGTGCGCTTCGCCGCCATCAGCAGCACCCGTAGCCCGGCGCTCGAGATGTAGTCCACCGCGCCGAAGTCGATCGTGACCTTAGTCTGGCCGCTGTCGATCCGCTCCAGCAGGGCTTTCTCCAGCACCGGCGAGGTGTTGCTGTCCAGGCGCCCCTTGGGGGACACTTCCAGCAGGTCGCCATGGGTTGCGGTGTCGATCTGCATGTCTCCGGATCCTTCCAGCTCGGTCTTTGGGCGAGAGTATCGTGTCAGGGTGGCGGCGTCATGCCGGCGCGTTCAGCGCCAGCACCATGTCGAGCACGTTGCGGCCGCCGTCGCGGGTATAGCGCGTCTCGGCCATCACGGTCTTCACGATGTGCACGCCGAGCCCGCCGATGGCGCGATCCTCGATCCCGGCATCGATATCCGGTTCGGGCGCATCGGTCAGCGGGTCGAACGGCCGACCGCAATCGGCAATGCGGATCGCGAGCCGGTCGCCGTCGAGGCTGAGGGCGATCTGGATCGCATCCTCGTGCACGTCGTCGGCCGTGAAGCCGTATTTGATGACGTTGGAGACGATCTCCTCCACCGACATGTCCAGGTGCATGGCGCTGCGCATCGGCAGTTCGTTGTCCTCGGCGAAGCGGCCCAGCTCGGCGGCGATCCGGTCGAGTTCCTCGCCCCGGTTGGCGGCGGTGATGGTCAGGGTGGTGTCCGGCATCGCTCAGGTCTCCGTAACCGGCACCACGGCGTCGAGCGTCTCGCTGATGCGGTCCCGGAGGGCATGATCGTTGCGGGCTGTTTGCAAGAGCTTTCCTCGCATGTCTGCGACGTCGGCGGCGATCCTGTTCGCCGCGTCCGCCAGGCCGCCATCATGCAGATGGTGGTGGAGAATTCGGATCAGGCGGGTGATCTGAAGCAGCACCCGCAGAATGGAGAAGCCGAACTCCGGGACAGCCGCGCCGGAGCCGGAGGTTGTGTTCTTCAGCATCCTCACATAGTTCGGCGCCAGCCGCATCAGCCCCGACGCGAAGTCGCGGACCACATGCTCGCTGATGGTCTCCACATGAGGATGGGCATGCTCGCGTTCGTTCTCGACCAGGTCCAGGGTCCGCGAGATGACCACGACCACGTGCTCGACCGAGACCAGCATGGCGGCGATGTCGAAATGAACGAACATGTCGGCCGCATCGCCGCCGCGGTCCATCACGGTCAGCGCCGCGAGCAGGGCGGTCTTGGCGTAGTGGTCGCGCACCCGCGCCAGGTCCGTCGCGATCTGCCGCTCGTCGAGCCGGCCGGCCAGCCGGATCATCGTTTCGATGGCGGCCACGTCGGACGCCACCGCCCGGTAGTTGGGGGAGTCCTCCGGCGACTGCTGGGCCTTGAAGCGTTCGACCCGGGCGGTCGCGTCCGCCGTCATGCGCGTGCCGGTGCGCCGGCTCAGGGCGGCGGCCTCGGAACCGGTGCCGCTGGCGCGCTGCCAGACCGAAAGAGCGCCGAGCAGGGCCGCAACCTCGAGCGGGACGACCGCGTCGATCGCCTCCGGCTCCGCCGAGCAGCGCTGCCAGTTCTCGCGGGCGGCGGCATCGAGGGCATCCGCTATCGGCGGGAGCACGTCGGCGACGAGGCGCCGCTGCAGCCGTTCCGATCCGCTTCGGGCCAGGCGCCGAAGCTCGCCCCCGTCGGCCATCGCCCGGCGGTAGTCCGTGGCGAAGCGGGACAGGCATCCGATGGCGTTGTGGATCGCGACGGTGCCGGCCAGCGGATCGTCGAGGCCGCGCTCGGCGGCGCGCAGGGACGCCTCGAACACGTTCGCGCTCAATCGTGGCTGCGCCGTCATGCTCGGACCGATGCCTCGCCGGTGAGGTGAAGGGAGGACAGGCTACCCGCAGAGGCCCGCCGATCCAACTTTTACCGAAGGGCTCGTGCCGGCGGCGGGCGGCGGAAACACCAACTTACTCCGGGGGTTGCATCGGATTTATTCAAAGATCCTTGTTTCATCAGAGACGAAATTCAGACATGTTATAACCTCTCCGTTGGCCTATTCGCGTCAGGCCGGACATGGCATGTATTCGCAGACATGCCGTCGAATCGATTTGTACGCGGCGCTTGAGTTCGTGCAACGAATGGATGGCTGGCAAGGGGTGCGGGGGCGCCGCATGGCAGAAGCTCGCGGTTGGAGAGCGACGACGGCAACCGCCGGGTCGCGCTCGGGACAGAACGTTGAGAGGTGACCTTTCGATGATTTTTCGAGCCACAGCGATCGCAGCGATGGCGCTCGGAGGACTGGTCCTCGCAACGGGTCTGGGCGGGACGCCCGTCGGCGCCGAAGCCAGCCGTGACGGGGCGGTGGCGCCCGGTCCGGCGCCGGCCCGCGCCGATGCCGATTGGGGACCGTCGGGCCTGGTGACCCGCGGCGTCGACGAGCTCAGCTCCGGCGCGACTGCGGTCGCCGAGACCGGCTGGCAACTCGCGGAAGGCGCCTATTACCTCGGCGGCGAACTCGTCGAGTCCTCGCGCATTATCGGCATCAGCACTCTGCAGATGGTCGGCCTGCTCTCCACCGAAGGGGCGCAGGATCGCCAGCGTCTCGGAGAAGGCGGAGTGGCCAGCGCCTGGTGGGGGAGCAGTGCGGGCGAGGAGCCGGCCACGGCGTCGGTCGCGCCCCCCGCGGTCTCCGCCGAGCCGGCGATACCGGCGGCCGGGCCCTCGGGGCGACGTTCGTCGGGCGGCGACCGGTCGCTGCTTGCCGGCGCTCAGACCGGCTCCCGCGGCGCGTTCCGCCCGGTGGCGCTGAACAGCACCGACGACGAGGCCGGAAGTGCCTCGCGGACCGCCGACGACGGGACGGTCACCGACCAGGGCGCCGTCGCCGCGGAGACCTGCTCCGGGGCGCCGAAGGCCGGCTCGAAGGCCCCGGCGCTCAGCGGCGAGGACGTCACGGTGCTCAGCCGCCTCGGCCTGATGGACGAGAGCGCCCAGCGCCTCCCCGACGGCACCATCTTCCTGCCCAAGGTCACCCAACGCCTGCTCGAGGTGCGCACAGCCTTCACCTGCAAGGGCACGGTGTCGACCACGCGGCGGCTGGTCGGTCATGTGATCGCCAACCCGACCAGCAGCGGTCTCGTCCAGGCCGAACAGAACGGGCGGATCGAGGCGGGTGAATTCGGCTTCCCGGTGATCGGCCAGCGGGTCGAGCAGGGACAGTTGCTTGGCTATCTGGTTCCGATCCTGTCGAGCCGGAGCCGGGCCGAACTGCAGGGCGAGATCGCCCTGGTGCGCGGCCAGATCGCCGAACAGGAGCTCGCGATCGCCCGGACCCGGGAACTGCCGCTCCTGCCGTTCCGCGAAGGCCGGATCCTGTCGCTGCGGATCGAACTGAACCGGCTGCGGGCCCAGCGCGATGCGCTGATCGAAGGGCTGAACGCGCGCCAGCCGCTGACCGCGTCCTCCTCCGGCGTGATCGCCCGGGCCGAGGTGCGGGTCGGTCAGGTGGTCGAGGAGCGCCAGCTGCTGTGGGAGATCGCCGATACCGAGGATCTGTGGGTCGAGGCGGACTCCTTCGGCACCCAGACGAATTTCGCCGAGACCGGCTCGACGGCCGAGACCCAGGACGGACAGGTCATGGATCTGGTGCTGCAGGGTCTGGGTCTGTCCACCGATGGGGCGCAGTCCTCGCCGGTTCAGTTCCGGGTCGAGGGTGTGCCGGACGGTGTGCGGATCGGCCAGCAGGTCGTGGTCAACATCCGGGAAGTGGGTGAGGTGAGCGGCGTGCTTGTCCCGCGCAGTGCCCTGGTGCGCCGGGGCAACGGCGAGATGACGGTCTGGGTCGCCAAGGGACCGGAGCAGTACGAGCCGCGCAAGGTCAAGTGGAGTTCGGCCGGCGCCCAGGTCGCGATGATCGAGGCCGGCCTCGAGGAAGGCGTGCGCGTGGTCGTCGCCGGTGCCACCCTGTTGTCGGAGATCCGCTGATGAACCGGAGCAAAGCACGGACCGCCCGGATGGCGACGCTCACCGCGATCGCGTCGCTGGCGGCGGTCCTTCTGACCGTGCCGGCGGCCGCGCCGAAAGCCGGACCCGGCCATAACCATGGGACCGAGGAGGCGCTGCCGACGGTGTCCCTGGAGGACCTGCGGCCGCGCGCCATCGCGGCGGGGACCTGGTTCGAGTTCGTGGCCATGCCGGTCTCCGGCGCGCTGGCCATCTTCCTCGACAATGCCGACACCAACGCTCCGGTGCTCGACGCCTATGTGGAACTGCTGACGGTGGCCGACGAGCCGCTGATCGCCGAGGAGGTCGTGCCCGGCGTGTATCTGGCTTCGCCCTGGCCGCCCGCCGGGATCGATCCGGACACGCTGCGCGGTTCCGACGTGGTCGTGACGGTCATGGCGGACGCCGGAGAGGACCTGATGGTCGTCGGCCTGTCGGACGCGCTGGTCGACGCCTCGCTGGAGAGCGGCGAGACGACGCCCGGCGGCGGCCAGGCGGGCTTGACGGAAGGGGTGAGCGAACTCGCGGCTGCGGAGAGCGGCGGCACCTGGCTGATCGTGATGGGCGGCCTGCTCTCGCTGGCGGGCCTGTCGGCGGGCATCCGCTACCGGGGCATCGCCCGATGGGTGGGCATGAGCGCGGTCGTCGTCGGCCTCGCCATGGGCATATCGACCACCGGCCTGGTCTGAGGGCCGGCTTCTCCACCCCGCCTGTCAGACTGTAGAGAGCCGGCTCCATGTTCGCTCAACTCGTCCAGCAAAGCCTCCGGAACCGGCTCTTCGTCCTGGTCATCGCGCTCGCGATGGTCGGCTACGGCCTGCTGTCGCTGAGCCGCATGCCGGTGGACGTCTATCCCGACCTGACCCGCCCGATGGTGACGATCATCTCCGAGGTGCCCGGCCTGTCGGCCGAGGAGGTGGAGGCGCTGGTCACCTATCCGATCGAGAGCGGGATGGCGGGCCTCCCGGGGCTGGCCCGGGTGCGCAGCGTCTCGGGGCGCAGCATCTCCATGGTCTATCTGGAGTTCGGCTGGGAGACCGACGTGCTGGTCGACCGCCAGTTCGTGGTCGAGCGCCTCGAACAGATTGCCGAGACCCTGCCGAACGGGGTCGTGCCCTTCATGACGCCGATGTCCTCGGTCATGGGCGAAATCATGCTGCTGGCCTTCACCACCGAGGGCGAGACCTCGGCGATGGAACTGCGCGAGCTGGTCGACTGGGTGGTCCGCCCCCGCCTGATGGCCGAGCCCGGGGTGGCCCAGGTGATCCCGATCGGCGGCGAGATCCGCCAGTTCCGGGTCACGCCGGATCCGGCCCGCATGATGGCGGTGAACGTCACCATCGACGAACTCTCGGCGGCGATGCATCGCTTCGGCACCAATACCGGCGGCGGCTTCGTCGAGCAGTCCGACCGGGAATACGTGATCCGCAACCTCGGCTCCGGCAGCAAGTTGGAGGATCTCCGGCGGGTCCGGGTCGCCGAGCGCGACGGCATCTCCATTCCGCTGGAGCAGATCGCCGATGTGGACTTCGTCGCCCGTCCCAAGCGCGGCGATGCCGGCTATGGCGGATCCGCGGCCGTCATCACTTCGGTCATGAAGCAGCCCGGCGTCGACACGCTCGACCTGGTGGAACGGGTGAAGGCCGCCCTCGACGGGTTGAGCGCCGGCCTTCCGGCGGACGTCGAGGTCTACGAGCCGCTCTACAATCAGGCCGACTTCATCGATATCTCGATCGACAACGTGAAGCGGGTGCTGGTCGAGGCCTCGATCGTCGTGGCGATCGTGCTGGCCGTCTTCCTGGTCAACGCCCGCACCACGATCATCTCGCTGACCGCCATTCCGATCTCCGCCCTGTCGGCCATTCTGGTGCTGCACGCCTTCGGCCTGTCGATCAACACGATGACCCTCGGCGGCCTGGCCATCGCCATCGGCGAACTGGTCGACGACGCGGTGGTCGGCGTGGAGAACGTGTTCCGGCGGTTACGCCAGAACGCGGCCCTGCCCACGCCGAGACCGCCGCTCGAGGTTATCGCCGATGCGTCGATCGAAGTGCGGTCCGGCATTCTGATCGCGACCATCATCATCATCGTCGTGCTGGTGCCGCTCTACGCCCTGTCCGGGATCGAGGGGCGCATGTTCACGCCCTTCGCCACGGCCTACATCGTCGCCATCCTGGCGAGCCTGCTGACCGCGACCACGCTCACCCCGGTGCTCTGCTACTTCCTGCTGCCGAACTCCAAGCTGATGCACGAGGGCGACGGCGCGGTGCTGGCCAGGCTGAAGCGCTGGAACCGGTCGATCGTGCGCTGGGCGCTGGCCCGCTGCTGGACCCTGGTGGCCGGTGTCGCCGGTCTGGCCCTGCTGGTCGGCGTCTCGGCCCTCGCCCTGCCGCGCATCTTCATGCCGACCGCGAACGAAGGTTCCCTGGTCGTACTGGTGCAGGCGCCGTCCGGGACCTCGCTGGAGGCCTCCAACCGGATCGGCGGGGTGGTCGAGCATCTGCTGCTGCAGGTGCCGGACGTGCTGGCGGTCGGCCGGCGCACCGGGCGCGGCGAGCTGGACGAGCATGCCGAGAACGTCAACGTGAGCGAGTTCAACGTCCGGCTGGCCGCCGAGAGCCGCCCCGGCGAGGTGGTCGCCGCCGACATCCGCCGCAAGCTGGCGCCGTTCCCCGTCCGGGTCTTCATGGACCAGCCGATCTCGCACCGGATCGACAACATGATCTCCGGTGTCCGCGCCAAGATCGCGCTGAAGATCTTCGGCGACGATCTCGACGTGCTGCGCAATCTGGCGGAAGGCTTCGCCAAGGACATGCGCACCATCCCCGGCATCGGCGACGTGGCCGTCTCCACCCAGTCGCGTCTGCCGGAGATCTCGGTGTCGGTCGATCACGAGCGCGCGGCCGCCTACGGCATCGCGCCCTCCCAGGTGCTGGAGACCCTGGAGCACATGGCGCTCGGCTTCAGCCCCTCCGAGGTGTTCGAGGGCGAACGCCGCTTCGATCTGGTCATCCGCATGAAGGACGGGGACCGCGACAGCGAGGGCCTGTCGTCACTGCTGATTGACACGCCGCGGGGGCACGTGCCGCTGTCCACCTTCGCCGACATCATCGAGACCGACGGGCCGGACAACATCGAGCGCGAGAACATGCGCCGCCGCATCGTGGTGCGGGCCAATGCCGATGCCGGCGACATGAGCCATGTGGTCGACGCCATCAACGAGCAGGTGCGCGCCGCCGAGATGCCGATGGGCTATTTCGTGAACCTGGACGGGACCTTCCGGGCCGAGGAGCACGCGTCGAAGTCGATCCTGCTGCTGTCCCTGGCCTCGCTGGCGATGATCTTCGTCGTGCTCTACACCCGCTACCGCCGAGCGAGCCTGTGCCTGATTATCATGACCATCATCCCGATGGCGGCGATCGGCGGCATCGTCGGGCTCTGGGTGTTCAACCTGCCGCTGTCGATCGCGGCCATGTTCGGCTTCGTCACCCTAGCGGGGATCACAGCGCGCAACAGCATCCTGAAGATCAGCCACTACATCAATCTGGTGCTGAGCGAGGGCGAGCGCTTCGGCGACGACATGATTGTGCGCGGCAGCGAGGAGCGGCTGGCGCCGGTGCTGATGACCAGCCTGTCGGCCGGGCTCGGCCTGATCCCGCTGCTGTTCGGCTCGGAGATCCCGGGGCGCGAGATCCTTCATCCGATCGCGGTGGTGATCTTCAGCGGCCTGATCAGCGCCCTGCTGCTGGACACCCTTCTCACTCCGGTTCTGTTCAAGCTGTTCGGCGAAAAGTCGCTCGACTACCTGCAGACCCAGCGACTGGAGGACGGTGCGCTGAAGGAAGCGTACTGAAGCTCCTGACGAAGAGACGACCTGTCAAACGTATTGGAAAGGATCGACAGATGCGTATCGTTCGCGACCTCCTCACCGTGGCCCTGGTGGCCGGCGGTCTCACCTTCGCGGCCGCTCCCCTGTCGGCGCCGGCCATGGCCCAGCATTCCCATGGCGCGCACGAGAAGGGGCCGAACGGCGGACAGATCTTCGGCGTCGGCCCCTAAGATGCCGAGATCGTCGTCGAGGAGGAGACCCTGATCGTCCGGCTGTTCGAGCATGGCGGCAAGGATCTGACCGACGAAGCCACCGGCGGCGACCTGGTGCTGCTGATCGGCGGCAAGCCGACCAAGGTGGCCCTGGTGGCGGAGAACGGGGCGCTGGTCGGCAAGCTCGACGACCATCTGCCGGATGAGGTAGATGCTGTGATCCGGATCAAGACCAAGGACGGCAAGGTCCATGCCGGCAAGGGCGAACTCGAACACGAGCACCATTGATCGACCCGACGGTCGCGGGGCGGTGATGGGCCGCCCCCGACGGTAGGGCTGGCTGGCCAGGGGGAACGGCGGCGATGACATACGATATCGGTCTGCAACTGGCCGGCGTTCCGCTGAGCACGGCGATCCCGTTCGCGGTCGCCCTCGGCATCCTGCTGTCGATCATCGGCTCCTGGCTGGTCAACTCGGTGTTCACCCCGTTCGAGCTCGAGCCGAACAACTTCATCGGCGGCGCCAAGTTCGGCTTCCTGGGCGAGGTCTATGCGGTGACCCTGGCGCTGGCGATGATCGGTGCCTTCGATCACTTCACCACGGCCCAGACCAACGCCCAGCGCGAGGCGGCGACCC
This sequence comes from Candidatus Endolissoclinum sp., assembly GCA_965228445.1. Lineage (GTDB taxonomy): Bacteria > Pseudomonadota > Alphaproteobacteria > Thalassobaculales > Thalassobaculaceae > Thalassobaculum. The sequence goes on from OZ245813.1 coordinate 4,247,942, forward strand.
TGTCCTCCCTGTCCTGGGCGGCGGACACCTACAACCAGCCGGGACAGGACGCGGACCGGTCGGCCATGCGCCGCGCGGTCCAGGAATATGCCCGTGCGGTGGTGGAGAAGGAGTGGCGGGTGATGAGCTACGGCATCGCCGATCCGGACGTCTCCAACCGTCTTGCGGACATGAACAGCGTCTTCATGAGGGTCGAGCCGATGACCGAGGCGCAGTCGGCGCTGCAGCAGAACACCATCGAATGGGTGAACCAGATCAACGAGTACCGGGCGCTCCGGCTGACCACGGTGTCGCGCTCGCTGATCGCCCTGGTCTGGGCGGTGCTGATCAGCGGAACGCTGATGGCGATCGTCTTTCCGTGGTTCTTCGGCACGGTGAACGTGGTGTCGCAGACGGTGATGTCGGCCCTGCTGACGTCCTTCCTGATGCTGCACCTGCTGATGGTGCTGCAGCTCAGCTATCCGTTCATCGGCGACGCGTCGATCAGCCCGACGGCCTTCCTGAACGTCATACGATAGGGGCGACTGCGGCTACTGCGGCGCGGCCGGGGCGAAGGTCCAGGACGCGTCGAGCTCGTCGTCGTCGACGGTGATGGTCACCTCGGTCAGGCTGAGCCCGACCGGCGGCCGGTTCTCCTGCATGTCCGACGCATTCAGCAGCAGGCGCACCAGCTCCATCTCCGGCCGGAACGGCGTGTCCTCGACTTCGAGCACGTCGCGCCACAGGGCTAGACGGCCCTCCTTCTCGATCGTCCGCTCATAGGCGAAGGCGATGCCGTCGACATGCTTGCCGTCGCGGGTGAAGCTGATCGAGGTGAGGCGGAAGCCGGCCCGCTCGGCGATGGCGGCGAGGCCGGCGGGATCGTCATAGGCCATGCCGGCCACGGCACGGGCCGCACTCTCGTCACGGTCGGGAATCTCGATGGCGCCGATCGTGCTGTCGAACCACTCCGAGATGGCGGTTTCGATTCCCGAGACCCAGCCGGCAACGGTTTCCAGCGCACTGCTGACGACGCCGGCGCGTGCCGGTGCCGGCTGTGCGACCGCCAGCGCTGCCGCCAGGACAAGGACGGATGCGCCGCTCCGCAGGATTCCGCGGTTGGAAGTGGTCTTGAAAAGGATCATCGGAGAAACCGCCCCTCAGGAAACCCGCGAACTAAAGCGGAAAACCGGACGCCGGGCAACATCATGGTATCGCTTGTCCGTGCCCTGGTTCATCATTACGCCATCACTGCACAAGATGTTGTCCGCCATGGCCAGTATTCTCGTTGTCGCCACCAGCAAGGGTGGAACCGGAAAGACGACTATCGGCGCCGCGCTCGCCTCCTACTGGCGCGATCAGGGCAAGTCGGTGGCCATTCTCGACACCGATCCGAACGAGGCGATGGCCCGCTGGGCGCGCAAGAGCGCGTCGGGCTTCAAGGGCATCTCGGTGGAGGCCAACGCCAACGAGCACGAGATCATCGAGTCCGTCTATGCGCTGGGCGAGGAGGCCGATGTGGTGGTGGTCGACACCGCCGGCTTCGGCAACCAGGCGATGGTCTATGCGGTCGGCGTCGCCGACATGGTGCTGATCCCGGTGATGCCGGACGAAGCCAGCCTGTTCGAGGCGGCGAAGATGAAGCAGGTGATCAGCTCGGCCAGCAAGCTGACCCGCCGCGAGATCCCGTTCCACTCGGTGCTGAACCGGGTCAAGCGGATGACCACCGTGGTGCGCCACACCGAGCGTAACCTGGAGCAGCTCGGTCTCAACCCGCTGAAGGCGCGGATCGGCGACCGGGTGATCTTCCAGGAGGCGTCCTATCACGGGGCGTCGCCGCTGAGCCTGGCGCCGAAGAACCGGGCCACGCTCGAGATCCGCAACCTCGCCCGCGAGATCGAGCCGGTCCTGTTCGCCGAGTAGAGCGACCGCGCCCGGCCCGGACGAGGCTCGGCGGACGCGGCCCTGCGGACGCGGTGAGGCGGACACGGTCGGGCATCCACACATCCGCAAAGGCGAAGGGGACCGGCAGCGCCGATCCCCTCCTTGTCGTCGTTCGATACCGTGGCGGCCGATCGAGCCGCGACCGGATCACTTCCGGGTGCTGGCCACCGTCTCGATCATGAACAGCTCCAGATCTTCCGTCGCCGCCTTGGCCTTCTGCTGCATTTCCACCTGCTCGACCCAGGCGGAGGTCATCGCCTTCAGGTTCTCCGGCAGGGCCTCCATCTCCTGGATGACCGTGTCGAAATCCGCCTCCTCGGCGGCGTCCTCGGCGCGGGCCATGATGGCGAGCGGCGAGGTGCCCTCCGGCGGGGTGGCGCCGTCCAGGCGCCAGCGCAGGCGGGTGGTGGCCGCGGTCAGGTTGGCCATGGTCTCCGACACCCGCTTAGCCAGATCCCCTTCGGAATCGACCGTCTGGTAGGATGCGATCACGGCGTGGGAGACATCGCCGAAGCCGGCCTGCAGCTCGCGGGTTGTCGGCACGCCGACCAGGGCCAGCGGCTCCAGGGCGTAGACCGACGCGACCGCGTCGTTCTCGCCGACGATCGCGCGGAACAGGGTGAGCTCCTCCTGGAACGGATCGCCGGCGACGATCGCGTCGTTGAGGTCGGTGGCGGCGATCATGATCGACGGCACCTTAACCGCGGCGATGGAGGCCTGCATGGCGTCCTGTTCGACGCCCAGGGCCTCGATGCTCGCCTCCAGACCGGCGATGGCGGTCAGCAGCTCGGTCTGCTGCACCTTCAGGGCGGTGACGTCCTCAGGCTTCACCGCCGGCTCGACCGCGCGGTCCTTGAGCACTGGGATCAGGATGGCGATGACGATGGCGGCGATGCTGAGAATGGTCGGCAGGCTGACCAGCCCGGATCCGCCGGACTCGCTCGGCTGCGGCGCCGGCACGCGGGTGTAGCCGCCGCCCGATCCACCGGAACCGGAGCCGCCCGACCCAGAGCCGCCCGAACCAGAGCCGCCCGATCCCGTTCCGCCGGCGGTGCTGCCGGCGGTCGCGGAAGCAGCGGATGCCGCTGCCGGGGCTGCCGCTACGGGGGCGGCCGGTGTCGCGGCGCTGGCCGGTGTGGCCGCCGCGGGAGCCGGGGTAGGTTCAGCCTTGGTCGACGCCGCGCTGGCCGCCGATGCAGCGGCCTTGGCGCCCGGTGCCGTCGTCGCCTTCGGGGCCGATGACGTGCCGGCGGTCGACTTGCCGCGCGGCTTCGAGGGCGTCCGCGTCCCGGTCGACGCGGTCTTGCGTTTGGTCGTCTTGGCAGTGCTGCCGCTGTCCTCGTCCGTCACGGTCCTGTCCCCGTATTGCGTGATCCAACCTTGGCCCAAAGTATACTACAGTGGTTCTGAAATGTATCGGCCGCAGAGGCCTGCACAGCGCGAAATATACCCAACATTAGTGCCCCGCGGGACGTTGCACATAACGGTAATATTGCAGCACCATCAGGGCGAGCAGGGCGGTCCAGAAGTTGAAGGTGCACAGCGTGTAGGCGAGCAGCATGATCAGGTACATGGCCAGTGCCTGCATCACCAGTATCTCGTACAGCATGGCGAAGATGCCGATCAGAAACTCCTCGCCGCGGAGCATTACGATGGTGGCAATCACCGACGCAAGCAGGGCCCCGCTCACGGCCACGCCGTAGATCATCCACAGCCCCGAGAGATCCCGGTTGGACAGCATGCGCCACAGGGAGTCGTAGCCGTACAGACCCGGATCGGCGATGTCGGTGAGGAACCGCCGCCAGGTCACGTCCCAGGCGCCGCCATTGGCCACGATCGCATTGATGTCGAAGGAGGGGCGCTGGTCGCTGGCGGCGATCACCCCCAATCCGAGCAGCAGGCCGGTCACCATGGCGAGCTTGGACAGCAGCGGGATGCGATGGAAGAACACCAGCGGCCGCACGTGCCAGATCAGGTTGGCGACCACATAGCCGATCAGCGGCAGGGACAGCAGAACGACCCCTCCGACGAGCCGGGTACCGAGGATCAGGAAGACTTCTGCTGGTTCCACTGGGCTCGGCGCCGGCCCTACTGGACCTTGCTCGCTCCCGTGTTGGCCTGCGGCGCCATCGACCGGGCATAGACGACGGTCTCGAGCTGGCGCACCGCGCTGGTCGCCTCGAGCCGCTCGACAACGGCGTTCAGCCAGTCGGCCATGGCGACCGAGCGCAGCTCGGTCTGCAGGGCGGCGCCTTCGCGGATGACCAGTTCCAGGTCGTCGCGGTCCAGCGCCTCGTCCATGGTGGCGATCGCGGAGACCAAACCGCCGCCGCGGCGGGCTTCCGGCACGGTCGAGGCGCCGACCAGCATGTTGAACCAGCTGCCGACCCGCTCGGACCAGGATTCCACCTTGGCGACGAAGGTGCCCATGTTGTTCACGATCAGCCGCAGGTCGCGCCGCAGTTCGGGGATCGAGGCGATGCCGTCCTGGGCCTGCGCCTCCAGCGTGGTCAGGGCGTCCTGGATGCCGGGGGCGCCGTTCAGCACCCGCTTGGCGAAGGCGAGTTCCGGCGTGTAGCCCTCGGCGCGGATCACCGCGTCGCGCAGCTGGATGACGGCCAGGATCGGCATGTTCTCGTTCTTGAAGGTCGCCACGGTCTGGGCGATCTGGTCGTTCAGGTCGAGCAGCCCGTTGAAATTGGTGGTCAGCGTTCCGAGGCGCCCCTCGAGCGCTTCCAGGCGGCCGGCCATCTCGGCACCCGCGGCGGCCTGCTCCTCGGTGAGGCCCTCGGCGGCGGCCATGCGCTCGGTCAGGACGCCGAGATCGGCGCGGGTCGCGGCGACCTCTTCCTGAACGGCGTCGATGGCGCCGCGGACCTCGGCGGCCGACTCCCGAAGTTCGGCGCGCAGGGTGTCGGTCACGTCGGTCATGTCGGTGCCGAGATCGGCGATCCGACCGGCCTGGGCCTCCGTCGACTGGGCCAGGGTGTCGACCTGACCGCTCAGCGCGTCCAGCCGCTCGGCGAGGTCGTCGCGGAACATCAGCGCCCGGGCGTCGTCGCCGGACACGCCCTCGGTCCCGCCGATCCGCGTCAGCGCGTCGTTCAGCCGCTCGATGCGCTGGTCGAGGCCGGCATAGGTGACCTCCAGCCGCTGAGTGTCGTAGCCGGACAGGATGTCGATGGTGTCGTCGTTGAGATACGGCTTGCCATATTCGGTCAGCAGCGCGTGGATCTCGGCCCGGTAGCTCGGCGCGCCGATGGCGGCGACGGCGGCGACCAGCGCGATCAGCGCGAACAGGAAGGTCAGGAACGCGGCCGACCAGCTTCCGCCCTTCTTCGGTGCCGATGCGGCCGTCGCGCTCGGACTGGCGGCGGCGCCGCTGGTGCTGCCGCGGGAGGAGGCCGAGGCGGAGAGCGACGGGCCGGACTCGCTCTTAGCCGACCCGGACGTGGCGGAACCGGCGGTCGAAGATCCCGCAGCGGACGACCCGGACTCGGTCTTGGCGGAGGATGAGGCGGCCGGCTTGTCGCCGGCTCCGGAGGCGTCGGCCGTCCGACTGCCCGGATACTGGTTCGCGAGCTTCGCGAGGTCTTCTGGGTCCACGTTGGGCAGCCGTGGTCGGTTCGCCATTCTCGTATCCTCGGGCTTGTATCCTCGGCGCTCGGGCTGTCCTCAGACCCTGCGTGCCTACGCGATCTGTTCCGGTATGGAGTTGAACCAGCGCCGCGAGCGGATGATCCATCCATGCCGTTTGGCGGTGATCCCTTCCTCCAGCATCAGCGACTTCACCCGGCGCTTCGCCTCTTCCTCCGAGACCCGCTGGCGTGCTTTAGCACGGTACATCTCCACCGCCTGGCGGAAGTCGTGGCGTGACAGCGTGCGCTGCCGGCTGCGGCTCGCCTGGACGTTGAGGAACTCGCGGGTGCCTTCGTCGGCCACCCGCTGGAGCACCAGCTTCTGATCGTTGACGGTCGCCAGCATGGCGCCGTTCGCCTCGTCGAGCGACAGGTTGAAGCGCGTCATGCCATCCTGCAGCAATCGGCGCTCGTCCTCTGCCCGGATGAACCCGCCGTTCATCCCCTCGATGCGGACCATGTCGGCAAATCGCCGTCGTGACTCTGGATCTGACACCATCGACCTACGCTGCCTGTTCAGCAATTCCTTGAAATCCGGCGCATTTTATCAACGGGAATGGCCGGTGGCGCAATCACAATACGACTCCGCCACCGATTCTCCGGAAATGCCGACACCGCGGGAAATCCCGGGCGAAGGCTTACTTCCGCAGCCCCTCCATGCCCCGGCGTCCCGGAGCCGTCATGGGCCGGAACGCCCGCCGGATCCCGATTACAGCGGGCTTTCGAACCACGGACCCTGACGGCTGACCAGCCAGTGCGCGCCGACACCGCCGGCGACCGCGCCGGCCAGGGTGGCCATGCCGCCGCCGCCCAGCATGTCGACCACCAGCGCCACACCGACCGAGCCGATCGCGATGGCGGCCAGATCGTTGGTGGTCAGCACCACGGTCTTCGAGCCGGTGCCGATCTGCAGCGCGGTCTCGCGGGCAGCCTCAACCATGTCGTTCATGCTGGACTGCATCTTGTCGACCATGGCATTCAGATTCTCGACCTGCTCCGGCGTGAGAACCGAGCCGCCGACCGCTTCGGTGGACGGTGTGGTCGTCGCCTGCTGCGCCGACGCCACGGAGACCGATCCGATCAGGATCCCGGCCGAAACCAATAGGAAAGCAAACGCTTTCATTTCAAGCACCCCCAGTTTTTGTAGCCGTTACGTGACGTCGAGCCATCGCGGTGCACATAATGACCGAAGGGCTCCCTACCGTCATCCCGTTTATGGCTGCCGATCTTTGTTGTTTCGTTACACCCTAGCAGAAATCGGGCTATTAAGTTGGATCTTATGTATCGCATTTATGCGTCCTTAATATTGCAGTACGTGCCTCGTTCTGTGCCGTCCGTCGGTTTTGCTGTGCCGATCTTCTCGGCAGTGCTCTGCGGACTGCTGTGGACACTGCTTGCCGGCACGCCGGCCGGGGCGGCCGCGGTGCCGGACATTTCCGAGGAACGGGCGCAGCGTTGGGTTCTGCGGGATGCCGTCACCCTGCGGCACGCGGCCCGGGCCCTGGTCGATGCCCGCCTGTCGGAGCCTTATCGCGATGTGGCGGACCGGGTGCCGCAATACAGTGAATGGGTGTACGGGTGGCTCTCCAGCCTCGAGGTCAGCGCCCGGCTGGCCGGGGTCGGGGCGCAGGCCGCTGGCGGCCAGATCTGGCGCGGCGAGCCGATCGACGGGACCGAGATCCTCCAGGACATGGAGGCCTTTGTGGCGGCGGCATTCGAGGATCAGGTGATCCGCCCGGAGGCCACCGAGCATGAGCTTTTCGAAGCCTGGCAGGACGCGGTGGATCAGCTTGCCCGGATCGACCGGAACCTCGCGGCGGATCGGGCGGCGCGCGGCGCGCCGGGACCCTATGCCCGACCCCTGCTGGTCGACTGGTATCCGGGGGTGCCGGACCGGCTGACCCGGAGCGGCGAGACGGCGATGCTGGAGGGCTCCGAGGATCCGGCCCATGCCGACATGGTGCTCGGCCGGGCGGTCCGCCCGCTGTCGATCCGGCTGCTCAGCGCGGCCACCCGCGTCGTGATCGTCCCCGTGGTCATCCCCATGGTCGGCGGCGCGGCCGCCGTCACGGCGGCGGATGTCGGCGGCTTTCTGGGCGCCTCCCTGGTCTCCGGCACGATCGCCGCGGGCCTTTGGGGCGCGGACTATCTGATCAACTGGGTGGACAGCGCCTGGCACCGGCCGGTGTTCGAGGCGGAACTGCGTCAGGTCATCGCCGAGGAGAGCGCGCGCACCGTCGCCGAGGGGCAGGCGCGCATGGAGGCCGCCCTGTGTCGGGTCGAGACGGTCGCGCCGTCCTGCTGACCGGCTTGCCTGCGAAGAAGGGCGTTCGTAGGATGGGGTCCTGATCGGGAGCCAGCGGCGGAACGGATCGCATGGACGGACATTTCATTCTCGGCCCGGGCGGCATTCTGGCACGGCTGCTGTATCCGGCCTTCATCGTGTTCGCCAGCTACAACACCAGCGGCTATTCCTATTACCACTGGGTGGTCGACTACCCCGACCAGGACATCATCCTGAAGATCTGCTGCTTCGGCGTGCTCGGGTTCGCCTATTACAACATCACCGAGACCGGCGCCGTCGCCCTGCAGCGCACCGGCCTGCTGCTGGTCACCATCGCCGCCTCCGGCGGGGCCTGGTTCGCCATCGACAAGGACTGGGTCACGATCGACAGCCGCACGGACCTGATCAACGCCATGCAGTTCACCCTGGTGCTGATCATGGGCGCGGGCCTGTGCTACGCGCATATCCACTCGCGGATCGGCGGCGTGAAGATCGTCGAGGAAGGCCGCAACACCTGATAGGCCCGGCGCGAGCGCGCCGTCCTGATGCATCAACGCGGGCGCGCCGTCCGGAGCCGTCAGATCTGATCGCCGCCGGGGTAATTGCCGGGCATGCGCGACGAGTGATGCATGCTGATCCGCGCCGGAGATCCGTTGGCGCGCACGGCGAAGCTGTAGCGCGCCGGAGTGACCACGGGGGCGCTGGTCTGCGGATCCAGCCAGGTGAAGGTGTACAGCCCGCTCACCAATGTCGCCCGGTCCGACGACAGGCGCTGGAGCTCCTGCTGGAACCGGACGCTCAGCCCCTCATAGGAGGCCAGCCGGTCGAAATACGTGCGGATCTGCGCCGGGCCGATCCGCGGCCGTTCCTCGGCGGTGGCCAGCAGCAGAGCGTCCGCGGTGTACAGGGCGATGATCCGGTCCACATTGCGCGACTGCAGCGCGGCGGCCCAGTCCTGCAGGACCTGACCGGCGTCGCCGGTTCCAGCCGCCCCCGCGGCGGCGGCCGCGTCCGGCATCGCGGGCATCGGCAGCCAGGAGCGGGTGCTCGGCGTCGGATCGGGAAGGTCGTCGAACCAGCTCGTGTCGCGCCAGATCCAGCCGGAGACCGCCGGCGTCCAGCCCGACCGGTTGACCAACTGGCGTACCCGGCGCGCGGCCTCGTTCGGCGTCACCACGTTGCCGGCCCGGGCGGTGAAGAAATCGGTCGCCGCCCGGAAGTCCGCGCGGGCGACCCGGCCGGCCTGCTTGACCCGGCCGGCGAGAAACGCGGCGGTCTCGTCGGCCACCTCGCTCTCCAGGATCAGATCGGACTGCCGCGCGCCGACCATCAGCGCCGACATGGCGTCGTCCAGGCTCAGGCCGAACCGGGTGGTGCCGGCGTGCAGGAGGGCGCGCTCCTCGTCCAGCGCAATGAAGCGCCGGCCGCTGCGGAAGCTGCCGATATAGTCGAGGAACTGCTGCATCACCCCGGATCCCGTGCCGCGTCGAGGCGCATTAGGGCGTGGGCGGACGCGAAAATCCAGTAGAGCTTGGTCATCGTTTCCCGCCGCATCGCGTCAGAAGGTGGCTTCCAGGCGGGCCGAGACCTGCTTGAACTCGATCAGAGTCAGCACCGACTGCCAGGTCAGCACGAAGGACAGTCCCCAGATCAGCGACTGTGCGATCGCCTTGTTGATGTCGAGCACGTCGTGCTTCGGCCGGTAACCGAAATACAGCGCGATGGCCGAGGCGCCGACGATCGACGGGACGGTCTTGGCCAGGATCCAGTCCCAGCCGACCAGGAAGGACACGCCCGGCGGCCACAGCCGCTGGAAGAACTGGTCGCGCCACATATAGGTCGAGCCGTCCGGGAAGATCTCGGCCCAGGTCATCATCGCCACCCAGGCGGTCAGGCAGACCGCGGCCGCCGCCAGGAACACCGCCGCCACGCCCGACGCCGCCATCACCATGGTGTTGATATAGAGCCGGTGCGGCACGTTCAGGTTCCGCATCGCCTTGATCTGATCGGAATAGACCTTGTGGCCGATGCTCGCGGTGATCAGCGACGAGTTGCGCACGCTGATAAGCACCGCCGCCATCAGCGGCGCGAGAACCCGCAGCTCGGCGAAGGCCAGGCCGGCCAGCGCGTCGGAATGGATCACCGGCAGCAGGTAGTCGCGGAACGGCAGGTACATGAAGATGAACCAGGTCGTCACGAAGCCGACGATGGTGCATCCGAGGCCGACGAACAGCAGGGCCGAGGGCGCGAAGCACAGTTCCCAGATGTAGCGCAGGAAGAAGCGCAGCCCCCAGTCGACCCGCCAGCGGGCGGCGGCATCCGGCAGCGGTCCGCCGTCGGCCAGCTCCTCCGGCCCGGCCGGCATCTGCGGCGCGGCGACCGTGTGGACGGTCGGCGGCTGCTCGTTCTCGATCGCCGACAGGGCGGCCTCGATGGTGTCGCTGCCGACCGCCACCTCCACCAGGGCGTGGGCATTGGAGTCCAGGACCAGCGCGCGGTCGGCCACGTCCACCAGATGCCGGAAGTGGTGGGCGATGATGACCACCGGGATGCCGACCTCGTCGACCAGGGCGCGCAGCATATGGGCGAGCTGGCGCGAGGACGAGACGTCCAGGCCCGAGTTCGGCTCGTCCAGGAACAGCACCGGGTGATTGCCCAGCAGGGTGCGGGCGATGGCGACGCGCTGACGCTGGCCGCCGCTGGCCGAGGCCACCGGCTGCCGCCGGTCGATATCCTCGATCAGCCGGTCGATGGCCTCGCTGAGGGACGGGCTGATGGCGTCGCTGTGGTCGCGGGCGATGGCCAGGTTGTCGGCGACGGTGAGGTCGTCGAACAGGGCGAAGTTCTGGAACACCACGCCACCGATCGCCACCCGGTCCTCGGCGATGTCGTAGACCCGGTCGCCGTAGCTGATCTCGCCCGATGCCTGCCAGCCTTCCTCGCGCGGGTCGATGGCGCCGGACAGCATGTTGATCAGGGTCGACTTGCCGGTTCCGCTCGGTCCGGCGAGCAGCACGATCTCGCCGGCGTTCAGCGCCAGGTCGACGTCGCGCAGCAGCACGCGTCCGGCGGGCTGGGCGATGGAGAGCGACGCGACCGACAGGATCGGGGCGCGGCGTTCGGCGGCGGAGGCTGGGGTCACGATCCGGCTCTCGTCAGCGGGGTAAAGCGGTTCAGCATGCCGGAGGGCGGGGTCTCGCCCTTCGGCACGACGACGGCGACCACCCGGGGGCGGCGCAGCAGGATGTAGCGGATGATCCGCACCGCCAGGGCGTCGGGCTGCATCTCCGGGCCACGGCCGACGACACTGGAGAAGATCGCGGTGGTGGCGGTCGCCGCCTCGCGCTCCAGCACCTGCAGTTCGGCATGGAAGGCCGGATCGCGGGAGATGTCGTCGAGCAGCGTCTCGGTCCGCGGGTCGTCGGACACGGCGTCGATGAAGGCGTCGGCCAGCACCACGCCGACCTGCCAGAACCGGCGGTCGCGGCCGAGATTGAGGGCGTGGATGACCATCGCATCGAAGAAGGCGTCGTTGCGCAGCAGGTCGGCGGCGGCGTCGCCCAGCGGGGAGTAGTCGACCTTGCCCTCGACCAGCAGGTCCAGCATGCCCTGCCAGGACGGGGTCATCATCTCCAGCGCGGCGGCCCGCAGGCGCGGGATGGCGGCGATCAGCAGGCTGTTGCTCAGTTCCGGCGCGTATTCCCGGCGGTAGATCTCGATCGCCCGGTCGGTGGCCTTGTCGAGGGCCGGATCGGCGCGGATCTTGCGGTAGGCGTCGATCACGATCTCCTGGAGCCGCGCCCGATAGGCCTCGTCGAAGGCCGGATCGCGGACGATGGTGACGAACCGGTCGCGCATCGAGCGGGCGACCCGTTCCATGTCCTTGGCGATCGCCGTCCGGGACTGGTCGGGCACCAGGGCGAGCAGAGCGCGCGCGTTGGTCTCCAGCAGCAGGACCCGGGAGTCGCCGACCGGCTCGATCTCCACGTCCGGGAACACGGCGACCCGCAGCCGGTCCGGCCCCAGCATCACCACCCGGCCGATGGCGACCGAGGAGCCGTCGTCGCGCAGCCGGTAGGCGGGGAAGCCAACATGGTTGTTGATCTCTCGGGACCAGTCCGGCCGCTCGAAGTCGGCCGCGTTCTCCGTCTTGCCGAAGGGCGAGCCGTGAAAGGCGAGCACCCCGCTGGCGGCGAAGGCGACGACGATCAGCAGCGAGAACAGATAGGCAGCGGCACGGTACAGGGACATGGGCGAGGAACGCTGCTCTATGGGAACGAACGGAACGGCCGCCGGTCGGCCAGCACGTCGGCGCTTTCGGCCGGCGGCCGGCGCGCCAGGATCATGGTCTCGAGCTGATGGTACAGCGCGTAGAACGGACGGTTGTCAATAAAGCTGAGCATGTGGACGTTGCCCAGGATGGCGTCGTGCAGGATCGACCCGGTGAGCTGGGCGCAGCCGGCGAAGCGCACGACGAACAGCGGCGGCATCAGCATGGAGGCGCTGAGACCCAGTTCCGTGATCTCCGCCAGTTCGATCCGGCTCTTGCGGATCGGGTGCGAGCGGAACATCAGTTCGTGCACGTCGCAGATGAACTGGCTGCGGTCGATCGACAGATAGGTCTCGTACAGGGTCAGGGTGCTGAACGCACCGGAACACTGCGCGATGGCCTTCTCGACGACGGCGCTGTGCTCCATGGCGGGGGGTCCGAACTTGTATCTGGGGGCGACCGTCGGGGAACCGTATAGGACCGGCGAGGCGCTTTGCAATCGTCGCCGTATGTTGCCTCAAATGCCCATGATCGGTAGGATCTGCTCCAGGCCTTTTCTAGACTCGCGGGCGTATAATGGAATTTCTGCTCACGGCGACGACCACGTTCGCGGGGACCCTGCTGGCCCTCGGATTCATCGAGGTGACGGCTGAGAATCTGGCGATCTGGAACAGCGAGCACGTCTCCGGATACTTCTGGAACATTGAGCAGAACCCTGAAGGCAGCGAGGCCGAGCGCCTCGCGTTCGAGATGGCAGGCACGCCGCTGGCGCGCACGGACATGGAACTCTGCCGCATCGTCGATCGGAACTGACGGCGCGGCCGGGAGAACGGGATCATGACATTCGTCGCGACGGTATCAGGATTTCTGGCGGCACAGTTCGTCGCCGCCCTCTATTCGGAGCAGTTCGCCGAGTGGTGGATGTACGGCTACGAGCGCGGCTTCTATGCCGAGGTCGCGGCGCCGGAAACGGTGACGCCCGGCCAGTTCACGCTGGGCGACAAGGAACTGATCACGAATTACTGCTCGGCCGCGCAGACCGAGCATGTATCGGCGCTTCGGGCGGAGCTCGGAGGGTAGGGCCGGCGCCGCCGCCGGACAGATCCGGGGACGGCTCACAACCGGGATGTCCATGGGGGGTATGGTGCGACTGGGTTTCTTCAAGACGATCGTGATGGCGTTCGCGGCGCTCGGCCTGATGGCGACGCCGGTTCTGGCGCAGCAGGCCGGATCGGCCGCGTCGGAGCAGCGCGTGCCGTCTCCGGCCATCGTTCAGTCGCTGGACGATGCGCGGGACGAGAGCCACACGATCAGTTCGGTCTCCGCGGCCCTGCTCGGCGCGGCGGCCGGTGCGCTCGCGCTCAACGTGATCACGGGCGGCGCGGCGCTGTCCCCGATCATCGGACTGCCGGCCTCCGACCTGATCGGCGGGACCTGGCTGGCGGCGGCGGGTTCCCTGCCGCTGGCCGGCGAGATGGCGGTGCACACGGTCACGGCGGCCACCGTCGCCATGGGCGGCGCACTGGCCGGCATGTACTTCGTCAGCGAATGACATCGACGGGGGCCGGCCCGGCCGCCGCCTCCTCAAGACCCACACGCATATCGGACAGCAGAGACCGACAGGGAGAAGTGCCATGACCAATCTGTTCAAGCTCGCCAAGGGGCTCGTCATAGCCCTCGGGCTCGTCTTCGTCGTCGCCACCGGCGCCAAGGCGCAGGCCATTCAGCCGATCGTTCCGGAAGCCGCGCAGACCTCGAGCTTCGACGCCTACCGCGCGGTCGCCATCACCGCCGGCGTGGTCGGCGGCGCGGTCGTCGCCACGATCGTCACCGACGGGCTGATCCTGCCGGTCTACGGCACGCTGACCGGCTCGAGCATCGGCGCCCTGGGCCAGGGCAATGCGCTGGCGCTGGTCCACACCCAGGGCTATGCCCTGTTCCGCGGTAGCATGCGGCTGCTCGGCGCGGTCAGCGGCGGCCTCTACGCCGACGCCTGGTACACCGGCGAGTAAGTCCGGACGGCCAACGACAGCCGGCGACCATTCCAGCGGCGATCAGTCCGCGTCCGTGAGGCGCGCGCTGATCGCCGAGACGACGGCGCCAACCGGGTTCGCGGCGGTGTCGACGATCACGGCCCGGCCGGGTGCCCGGTCCTGGAGCACCGCGATCGCCTCTCCCGTGTCGTAGTACCTGGACTCCTCCACCACGATGGCGGCGGCCGAGGCGACCGCCGGCAGATCGGCACCGGCCTCCGACAGCAGGTGTGCCAGCCGCCGCATGGTGCCGTCCGGCATCAGCGTTTCGACCTCATGCTCCCGCAGAACGCGCAGATAGTCCGCCGCCCCGGCCGCATCGTCGGTCAGAGCGCCGGTATCCAGCGCGGCGCGGTCGAACGGGTCGCCGCGCAGGCTGAGCCGGGCAACCCGGACCTCGGGGGCGGCCACCAGTACAGCGAAGACGGCGTTCGGCAGGCGCGCCGCCGCGGCCGTCTCGGCCGGCCCGCGAACCCCGTCGAACACCAGCCAGCCCTCGGCGAGCAGGTCGCCCGCCATCGACCCATCGACGGTCAGACGTTCCAGCACGTCGCCCATGCCGCCCGGATGCGCGTCGCGGAACGCCGCCGTCAGCCGGAACCGCTCGATCCGGTCGGTCACCTGGCGGCCGGGATCGCCGGTCATGGCCGGCAGGATGATGCGGTCGGTGACGGCGCGGCGGTCCGGAAGCACGGCCCGTACCGCGCCGGTTCCGGCAAGGCCGGCCACCGTCGCGGACTTCCCCGAGCCGGTGAGGCCGACGAAGACCACCATCCGTGCGGTTGCCAGGCAGTGCCGCCCGTCGGGCGCGGCGCCGGGCGGCAGCGAGAAATCGACGGCGATGTCCGCGGCGCTGATCCGGGTGACCGGATCGGTGGAAATTCCAGGCGGCATGACCGCTCCTTGATTGATCGTGGCGCGTTCCGACGGTTTTTCGGCGATCGGCGGTCACTTACCCCCGCGACCGTCGCGCCGCGATCATGGTAGAACCCTTCCAGGAAACCGGCGCAGTGAATCACTCTTGATCGGCCGGTGCAATTGCGCGCATCCATGCCCGGTCGCGCGATCGCGGATGCCGGGCGGCACCCGGCTGGAGGTCAACGATGCAGGCAGAAGCTATCCGGGCCGAGGCGGCCGACGGCCTCGGGATCGAGGCGGTTCCCCTGACCCCGTTCCTGGGCGCGGAGATCACCGGACTGGATCTGTCGCGCGACATCGCGCCGGAGGCGGCCGCGCGGGTGCGCGAGCTGTTCTACCGCCACCAGGTGATCACGGTCCGCGGCCAGGACATCCCGCCGGAAGGGTTCATCCGTTTCGCCGAGATCTTCGGCCCGATCGAGCCGTTCTTCATCAGCTCCTATAACCATCCCGAGCATCCGCAGATCTACGTGCTCTCGAACGTGCGCAAGGACGGCAAGCCCATCGGCCGCGACGGCGCGGGCACCCACTGGCACAGCGACAGCACCTTCGTGGAGAAGCCGAGCAGCGTCACCCTGCTGCACGGCGTGGAGGTTCCGGCGCGCGGCGGCGATACGCTGTTCGCCAACATGTACGACGCCTATGACCGGCTGGACGCGGAGACCCGGGCGCTGATCGACGGCCGCCGGGCGATCCACCGTTACCAGCGCAAGGAGTTCGTGTTCTCCGGCGACCGCGAGCTCAGCGCCGCGGAGAAGGCCGAGATCGAGGAGCTGAAGCGCAAGCGTCTGGCCGAGGAGGCGGCGACCGCCCCGTCGCCGACCGCGCAGAAGAGCAACAAGGTGCCCGAGCAGCGCCATCCCGTCGCCCGCACCCATCCGGTGACCGGCCGCAAGGCGCTGTACCTGAACGACGAGATGATGGTCGGCATCGAAGGGCTGGAGGATGCGGTCGCCGTGCCGCTGCTGCGCCGCCTCTGCGAGGAGGCGACGACCCCTGAGCACGTGCTGCGGTTCAAGTGGCGCCAGGGCGATCTGGTGGCGTGGGACAATGCGTCGATCATCCACTCCGCCACCTTCACCCCACCGGACCAGGCCCGGATCATGCACCGCCTGACGGTCGAGGGCGGCGTGCCGGTCTGACGCCGGCGCCGGGATGTGACGAGGCCTTTCATGATCGTTCGGACGCTCATTCTTCTGATGCTCGCGCTCGCCGCCGGCACCGCCGTGGCGGGGGAGCGTCCGGTGCTGGACTGGGTCGTCTACGACGACGCGACGCTGAGCACCTACAGCGTCGACACCGATGCCGGCGACACCGCGCGCCATGTGGCCGTTCCCCGGGACGGCGCCGACGGCGCCAAGCGGGTGATGCTTCTGATCCCCAGCCGGTCGGTCGAGGCCTATACCCTGGCGGTCAACACGATCCTGCAGGTCTTCGCCCGCCGCCAGGTGCCGGCCCGGTTCGACATCTGGTACTACGACGGCGACGAGACGGTGGCGATGGAGGCCCTGCGCTGGTCCTACGATCAGCCGGTCGACCTGATCATGACCGCCGGATCCTCTGCCACGTCGTTCCTGCGGGCGCATCACAACGGCCACAGCATCCCGGCGGTGACCAGCGCGTCGAAGGACCCGATCGCCTCGGGGCATCTGAGCGATCCGGCCGGCAGCGGCACCAACATCGCCTATACCTCGATCAACGTCGAAACCGGGACCCTGGTCGCCTATCTGCGCCGGCTGATCCCGGATCTGACGACGATCGGTCTGGTCTATTCGGAGAACAACGACAGCGCGATCCTGACCCAGGTGAACCCGCTCAAGGCGGCCGCCGACAAGCTCGGGCTCGCCATCGTGGACGTCACCGTGAGCGGGCACGGCTCGGCCGAGGAGGAGCTCGAGGCGGCCCTGCCGGCGGCGCTGGCGCGGATCGAGCAACTGGATCCGGGGCATGAGAAGAGCATCCTGCTGATCACCGGCTCGACCTCGGTCTACGAGCGGATCTCCCAGATCAACCGCCATGCGGGTCGGCTGCCGGTCGTCTCCATGCTGCCGGACATCGTGCGCGCCGGCGAGGAGTCGGCGCTGCTGTCGATCGGCGTCAACATGACGAGCGCGCTGACCCTGGCGGCGGTCTATGCCGTGGATGTGGTCACCGGAGCGTCCAGGCCCGGCGATCTGCCGGTTGGCACGGTGGCGCCGCCGGATCTTGCGATCAACTTCCTGATCGCCGACCGCATCGGGGTGAAGATTCCATTCTCTTTCCTGGAGTCTTCGACCTTCGTATACGATCTGGACGGACGCCAGGTGGTGGCCTTCGGGCAGCGGGTGTTCTGAACGGAAGAACCGGGGCCGGGTGGCCGCGGGTTAGGGGGCGGGTTCCGCCGCAGTGGCGGAGCGCGTGGAGAGGTCGGCCGACCGGCCAGCCCGAGAACCGGGACCGGCGGCCGAGGCGAGCAGGAGGTTACGCGCGGTGTTGGATAATATCCTGACGATCCCGGCCCTGGCGGTCGGTGCGTTCTTTGCGGTTTCGTACTTCATCAGTCCGGACACAATCGTCATCCAGCAGATCTCGGTGCCGCCGAGCCTGGAGGACCAGGGATACTCGGAGGCCGTCGCCACCACGATGCTGTCCGACAGCGTCGCGCGGATCAGCGACCAGGCCGGCACCAATCGCGGCGCCTATGTGGCCGAGGAGACCGCCCAGGCGAAATCGGTCGAGGCCCTGAGCGACTGGTTCGGGCTGGCGCAGCCGATCCGTGCAACCCAGGTGGCGCTCGGCTTCCTGCCCTATTCCTTCTCCGGCGAGTTTGTCGAGGACGGCGAGGAACTGGTGCTTCGCGTCCGCGGCCAGTCGTCCGAGTACTGGCACTTCCTGCTGGAGAAGCGGGGCACCAAGGACGACATCCCCGGCCTGATGAACGCCGCCGCCATCGACCTTCTGAAGGAACTCGATCCGTATCTGATCGCGGTCTACCACTTCCGGAACGAGATCCCGTCCAAGGACTTCGTGCGGACGAAGGAGGCGGTCACCCATGCGCTGGTGCACGCGCCGCGCAAGAACCTGCCCTGGGTCTATGCCCTGTGGGCGCATGTCCTGTTCTTCGAGGGCGATCTGGAAGGGTCGATCATGAAGAACCGTCAGGCGCTGGCGCTCGACCCGACCTTCCCGCGCCCGATGATGCGCTGGGGCGAGGCCCTGCAGACCATGGGACTGCATGACGAGGCGATCGGCCGGTTCAAGAAGACGCTGGAGATCGATCCCCACTATCCGGAGGCCCTGGTCTACTGGGCGAACTCGCTGCTGGCCCAGGGCGAGGTCAAGGAGGCCGGCCTGAAGTTCCGCGAGGCCTACGACATGGCGCCGGACTTCCCGCGGATCGTCCATGCCTACGGCATGTACCACGCCGAGCACGGCAACAAGGTCCGGGCCGCCGACATCCTGCGCCGGGCGGTCGAGCTGGACGACGGTCACAACGAGAAGTTCGTGCGCGACCTGCGCAAGGTCCAGCTCATGATTGAGCCCCGACTGAAGGACATCGACAGCGACAAGGGAGCGCCCGCGGCCGCCGCCGGCGCGACCACCCAGAAGGGGTGATTGGGGTCCGCCCGCTGATCCCCTGATGCCTTCCGCATGACGCCCGGCCCGGGGTGTCGCGTGGGCGACGCCCCACCGCAAAGCCTCAGAGCACGGCACGATCGGATAGACCCCTCCGATCGTGCCCAAGGCCGGAGACTGGAATGAACCGATTTACCGCGATCCTCCCCGGCCTTGCGCTGATGGGGCTCAGCCTGCTCATGTTTGCGTATGTGGGCTTCGGCGAGGCGACCCGGGTCTATACCGGCATGCGCATCGATCGGGTGATCCAGCTCGGCGCCACCCTCCAGCACACCCTTAACCAGTTCGCCCAGAGCGGATTGCCGCTGAACCAGTTCACCGGCTTCGAGCGGCGGGCCGAGCAGCTCGGCGACGTGGACGCCTCGATCCACACCGTGGCGCTGACCGGCGTGCGGGGCGAGCCGGTCGCCTGCGCCATGGTTAGCGAGCATCCGGACACCGCAGATTGTGCCCGTGAGCTGGGCTTCCACGTATCGGCCTTCCAGCGCCACAACGATGCCGAAGGCGGCGAGGTGGCGACGGTCCATGGGGCCACGATTGTGCGCCTGCCTGTGGTCGACAAGTTCGGTCCCGTCGGTTTTCTCATGCTGCATGTGGACGGACCGACGATCCGCGGGACGGTCGATGCGGCCTTCCTCCCGGTCTTCCTGACCGCGGCCGGGCTGTTCCTGGCGTTCTCCGCTCTGCAGATCGTGGTCGGACTGCGAGGCGCGGAGACCGCCCGGCGCTGGCTGCGGCCCACCTTCACCGCGGTAATGGTGGTGATGGTGGCGGTGCTGGTGGTCGTGATGTTCCAGCTCTACCGCAAGGGCGTCGAAGGCCAGGCCGAGGGTCTGGCGCGCTCGATGGCCGCCCGCCTGGCGGCGGTCACCGAGATCGGCATTCCCATCGAGTCCCTGAGCGGCATCCGCGAGGCGCTGATCGATTACCGCCGGATCAACCCGCAGATCGCCGCCATCACGCTGACCCACGGCGACCAGATCCTGAACCGCATCACCGACGAGGAACATGCCGACGCCGATGCCGGCGACGGTACCGTCTCGTTCTCGCAGCCGATCGATTCCAGCCAGGCGCTGGTGCTGACCGCCGAGCTGCCGGTCTCCGTCGTGATCGAAGCGATGGGCGTCGGCGGCCGCAACTTCGCCGCCCTGTTCTTCGGCTGCATGCTGTTCGCGACCATCTTCTTCCGGGCGGTGCGGGCCGGCGGCTACGGCACCGGCCCCGAACGCATCGCGGGCTCGGCCGGGCTGGCGGTCCTGCAGCCGGCGTATTTCCTCGGCATCCTGGCGGACTCGCTTGTCCTGACCGTGCTGCCGGAAATCAGCCACGAGCGGGTCGTCTCGGAGGGGCTGTCCGGCGGCATGGTCTCCCTGCCGTTCAGTCTGTTCTTCGTCGGACTGACCGCAGCGCTGATCCCGGCATCGCTGCTGACCGAGCGGATCGACCTGCGCGTCCTGTTCATGGGCGGGGCGGCGGCGGTGGCCGGCGGTCTGTTCCTGGTGGGCGGCGTGGAGACGTTCTGGGCGCTGTGCGTGGGCCGGACGCTGGGCGGCATCGGCCAGGGGATCCTGCTGGTCGCCGTGCAGGCCTACGCCTTCGAGATCGTCTCGTCCGAGGAACGGGTGCGGGCGGCGGCGGCCCAGGTGCTCGGCTACAACGGCGGTCTGATCGTCGGTACAGGGATCGGCGGACTTATGGCCGTCTTCATGGACGATGCCGATTTCGTCCTGCTCGCCGGCCTGGTGGCGGTGGTGTCGCTGTTCTACATCCGCTTCGTCCTGCCCGCCCTGCGCAAGGACCAGGAGCCGCAGCCGGTCCGGCTGTTCGGCGACCTGAAGCGGGTGCTCGTCTTCCCGGACTTCCTCGCGCTGCTGACGATGATCGGCGTGACCTCCAAGTTCGCGCTGGCCGGTGTGGCGATCTTCGCCATGCCGCTGGTGCTGCACCGCTCCGGCTACGGCGACGACGAGGTCGGCCAGGCGCTGATGGTCTTTGCCATCGTCACCTATCTGGTGACCGCGATCGCCCCCCGGCTGGTCAGGGCGCTGGGCTCCACCGACCGGGCGCTGGTCGTCGGGATGATCGCCCTGGCCCTGGGCATGGCCGGGCTGGGGCTGGTGACGGGGGTCGGCGGCGGAGCCATGCCGAACTGGCTGATCGCGGCGTCGATCGACGTCCAGGAGGCCCTGGACGCGATCCCGCTGGCGGTGGCCAGCGGCGCCGCCATCGCACTGTCCGTGGCCCTGCTGGGGGTGGGGCAGGGGCTGATCGCCGCCCCGATCATCGCCCGGGTCGCGGCCGGTGGGGCCGCCGGGGCCGTCGGGCGCGACCGGACCATCGCCGTCTATCGGATCCTGGAGCGGATCGGCCACATCTCGGGACCGGCGCTGGTCGGCCTGCTGCTGGTCGCCGCCTCCGACAATCCCGCCGCCCTGGCGGCTCTGGGGATCGGCTACGCGGTCCTGGCGGTGCTCTACGGCCTCGCCAGCTTCGCCATGCGGCAGCGCTCGCCCGCGTAAACTCCGGTCAGCTTCCCGCGGCGAGACCGCCCTCGCGGGCGGCGGCGGCGATCAGTGCGTCCACGGTCTCGATCGACAGGTCGCCCCCGTCCCCGGCTTCCTTCACCTGTCGGGTTACGGCCTTGAGCACCGCCAGCGGCAGGCTGTAGCCGAGCGCTTCGGAGCGCACGCGGATCGCGTTCCATCCGGTCAGCCGGTGGCCGATGCTGATCTGCCTGTCGAGGCCGAAATCGGCGGGGTCGAGGGCCTCGTAGGCGCGCGGATCGTTGTAGACCGCCTTGGTGTGCAGGCCGGCCTTGTGGCTGAACGCGGTGTCGCCGACCAGCACGTCGTTGAACGGCACCTCCACCCCGGCCAGGGCCGCCACCCGGTGGCACAGGGCGGGCAGGGAAGGCAGATCGAACCGGGATCGGGTCGCTTCCGGATCGGCGGCATAGAGCACCGCGATCAACCCCTCCAGCGAGGTGATGCCGTTGCGCTCGCCGATGCCGAGGACGGTGGTGTTGATGTAGCCGGCCCCGGCCTGGGCGGCGGCATGGGCATTGGCGATGGCGCAGCCGATATCGTTATGACCGTGGAACTCCACCGGCGTTCCGGTCAGCCGGGCCACCAGGCCCACCACCTCCGACACCCGGTCCGGGGTGGCCGCGCCGGTGGTGTCGGCGATGCCCAGCCGGTCGAACAGCTTCAACTCCGACAGCGGCAGATAGACGTTGAGAAGGTCGTTGAGCGGGCAGCGGAAGGCATCTTCGCTCGAGAACCGCAGGGTGATGTCCGGCGCGCGCTTGCGCACGTACTCGCCGATCTCGGCGGCGGTGCGGACCACCTCGGGGATCGCCTGGCCGTGGCTGGCGCGGCGCAGGATCGGGGAGATCGCCATCACCATGTTGAGCGCGCCGACGCCGCTGTCCAGGGCGATGTCCACATCGTCGCGGTGGCAGCGGATATGGGCGGCCACGGTCACCGGCAGGTTGGCCGACGCGATCCGCGCCGCGTCGTCGCGCGACCGCGGGCTGGCGGCCGGGGAGGTTACCTCCAGGAAGGGGACGCCGAACTCGCTCAGCGCGTGGGCCAGTTCCAGTTTCGCGTCGGAGGAGAAATCCGCCCGCGCGAATTGCTCACCCTCGCGCAGCGTGGTGTCGATGATGGTGACGTTCTCGAGAGGCACGGAACCCTCTGGGGCCGGGAAGAAGGAGCGATCGTCAGCGTACGCGACCCGAACGCGGATGTCGCGGGCTTCCCGCACGCCACTGCCGCTGCCGATACCCCGTGACGCGGTGTTTTTCCCGGCCTTAGGCGTCCTGGGAAGGCCAGGTCTCCGCCGGGCCTCTGCCGTCGAAATGCCCGACAATGGCGTCGCGGCTGGCGCGGCAGGCGGCGAGGTAGCCGGGATCGCGGTAGCGGGCCTCGGCGCGGGCCTGTGCGACCAGTGTGAACGGATCACCCTCGGCCCGGATCAGCGGGTCGTCGCTGGCGGTCTTGATCCGATACAGCGCCCGGACCCGGTCCTCGGGTGGCGGGGCGAGCGAGGCGAGAAACCGCAGCGAGGGCACCATGTGCTGGCGGCGGATCAGCGTGGCGACCTGTCCGGATCCCGGCTCGATCCAGGCCGCACCGCTCTCGGAAACGCAGATCATCGGGTAATAGGCGGCGAGGGCGGGGAACACGGTGTTGCGGTAGATCGCGACCCCCCAATAGCGCCGGGCGATGGCGGCGAAATGCGCCAGGCTCGCCACCGGCACCATGCCGGCAGCGCTGATCGGCAGGATCTCGACCTTCGGCTTGGTGACGGTCACGGTGTCGTTGGCCACGTCGACATAGAGCGGCCCGAGCTGGATGGCGTTCTGGAAGTAGGACTCCCGAAGCACCCCCCAGATTTTCCGGCCGATCCCGCCCTCGGCGATGAAGCCGTGCAGGGCCTGGGTGACCGGGCAGTCCGGGTGCTGGATCCGCGCCACCAAGGCCGCGAAGACCGTGTCCCGGATCTCCAGGCAGCGGCCGAGCGGATAGGGCTTGCCGGCAAAGCTCGGGTATCGGACCGACAGCTCCGCATCGGCCTGCTCCCGCAGCCCGTACAGCAGGGTGTGGAGCCCCGCGAGATCCCGCAGATACATGCGGGCGAGCCGGCGCTGGCGGGCGTCGGGCTGCATCGGCTGGCGGGGCAGCTCTCCGGGCTCGGAGCCGTCGGGCGCCTCCAGCCAGACCGGCGGCGCCCAGGGCCGTAGGGTCGCCGCGGCGGTCCAGGCATGCGCGGAGATCGGGCGGGAGAGGGGAGGGGGGATGGCCGTCATACGGTCAGACTAGGCCATGACCCGGTGACGCGGGCAAGCACGGGCGGCGAAGCGCCGGCGGCTAAGTCGGAGCAGGACCGGTCGCCGACGGCCTCGGCGGGAGCGGCTATCCCTTCGACAACTCGCCAAACGTGAAAAGGTCAATATCCAATCGATTGATTTGCGGTGAATTAACCGTATTGACGCTCATTAGAGATTGTAGCCTAGCATACCATTCTCGCATTGATTTCGTTTTCGCCGCAGAAGCCCGCAATGGGTCCGGTGGAGAACCGATCCCCTCGGTTCTCACGATGCGAAGTAGGCCCGCAAGAGGCCGCAAGGAGGAGACGCAAACCATGACAAGCAAGAACACGACTCGCCGTGCGTTTCTCGCCGGGACCGCCCTGGTCGCCGGCTCGACTTTGGCTGCTCCGTTCATCCGTTCCGCCCATGCGGCGGGAAAGCTGTCGATCGGCTTCTGGGACCACTGGGTCCCCGGTGCGAACGACACGCTCACCAAGCTCTGCAACGAGTGGGCGGAGAAGGAGAAGGTCGAGATCCAGATCGACTACATCACCTCTCAGGGTAACAAGAACATCCTGACCGCCGCCGCCGAGATGCAGGCCAAGGCCGGTCACGACATCCTGCAGCTGCCGACCTGGCAGCCGATCGACAAGGCTCCGGCCCTGGAGCCGATGGACGACCTGATGGCCGAACTGATCTCGGCCAACGGCGACGTCAACGACACCGTCAAGTATCTCGGCCAGGCCGACGGACACTGGGTCGCGGTTCCGGCGACCACCGGCAGCCAGATCAAGGGTCCGTGCAGCCGCATCGACCTGCTGAAGCAGCATGCCGGCATCGACATCCAGGCCATGTATCCGGCCGGCGCGGCGCCGAACGACGAC
This sequence comes from Candidatus Endolissoclinum sp., assembly GCA_965228445.1. GTDB lineage: Bacteria > Pseudomonadota > Alphaproteobacteria > Thalassobaculales > Thalassobaculaceae > Thalassobaculum. The sequence goes on from OZ245813.1 coordinate 4,272,320, forward strand.
GACTGGAACCTGGATACGTTCATCGAGGCCGCCGAGAAGTGCCACGCGGGCGGCAACCCGTTCGGCGTCGGCATGGGCGTGACCACCGACAGCGTCGACGCGGTCGGCGCCTTCTTCCACGCCTTCGGCGCGGATCTGGCGGATGCCAACGGCGATCCGACCGTCGGGACCGACAACGTCAAGCAGGCGCTGGACTACATGAAGCGTCTCGCCGCCGTGCTGCCGGCCGACGTCGCCGCCTGGGACGACGCCTCGAACAACAAGTTCCTGGTGTCCGGTCAGGCCGCGATGATCATGAACCCGCCGAGCGCCTGGTCGGTGGCCAAGCGCGACGCGCCCCAGGTCGCCGAGCAGTGCTGGACCCACGGCATGCCGAAGGGGCCGAACGGCCGGTACGCGCCGTACCTGCCGTACTTCCTCGGGTTGTGGTCGTTCTCGCCGAACAAGTCGGCGGCGAAGAGCCTGATCCGCTACATCTCCCAGCGCTCGGCGGTGGAGCAGCTCGTGCAGGCCTCGGCCGGCTACGACCTGCCGAGCTTCGCAGGCCTGACCGACTTCCCGGTCTGGTCCGAGGAGGGCCCGCCGAAGGGCACGCTCTACCACTACCCGGATCCGCATCACCGTCAGACCCTGTCGATCGCCGGCGCGCCGGCCCCGGCCAACATCGCGTATCAGATCTACAACCAGGGTCTGCAGACGAAGATGGCGGTCCGCTACGTGCAGGGCGAAAGCATGGACAGCGTCCTGTCCTGGGCGGAGTCCGAGCTCGAGGGCTACATGCGCGGATAAACCGTGCTTCGACGGGGCCGGGCGGTACCTTCGGGGCCGCCCGCCCTCCGTCGTCTCCCCCCTGCGTCCAGAGCACACGGCGGGTCCGTCCTAACCGGCACGCCAAGAATGCCGGCCGATAATCCTAAAGACGACAGGCCCCACGGGGTCTGACGAAGGGAGTGATCAATGGTCGATCGAGCGGCTAGCCCGGCGGATGTCGCCGTGGCTCCGAAAATCTCCAGCATGCGCAAGCTCATGCAGCGCAAATCGACAATCGCCTTCCTGATGACCCTGCCGCTGATCCTGATCATCGGCGTCCTGGTGGTCTATCCGGCCTTCTACGCCATGCACCTCGCCACCCTGAACAAGGCGATGACGAAGTTCGTCGGCTTCGGGAACTTCCTGTTCCTGTTCAAGCGCGAGACCTTCTGGATGGTGGTCGAGCAGTCCTGCATCTTCGCCATCAGCGCGGTCATCTTCAAAGCCCTGATCGGCTTCTTCGTCGCCCACTTCGTCCATGCCATCCCGGCCAAGGGACAGCGCAAGTGGCGCGGCATGCTGCTGGTGCCCTGGGTCATCCCGCCGGCGATGTCGACGCTGGCCTGGTTCTGGCTGTTCGACCCGTCCTACAGCGCTCTGAACTGGCTGCTGGAGCGTATGGGATTCGAGGCGATCGCCTGGCTCGGCGATTACAGCTGGGCTCGGTTCTGCGTGATCCTGGTCAATATCTGGTACGGCGCGCCGTTCTTCATGATCATGTATCTGGCGGCACTGAAGTCGGTGCCCGAGCAGCTCTACGAGGCGGCCGAGATCGACGGCGCCAACTGGTGGCAGCGGCTGTGGTACGTGACCCTGCCGATGATGCGGAACATCATCGCCATCACGGTCATGTTCTCGCTGATCGTCACCTTCGCCAATTTCGACATCGTCCGGGTGCTGACCGCCGGCGGACCGATCGACAAGACGCACGTCTTCGCGACCTGGTCGTTCCTGCTCGGCATCCAGGGCGGCGACATTCCGCTGGGTGCGGCCGTGTCGCTCTTCATGCTGCCGATCCTCGGGATCGCCGCGATCTTCATCCTGCGTGACGTGAACAAGCGGGGGAACGAATCCTGATGGCCACGATGACAGATACGGGCGGCCCGAGCCGCCCGGTGCGCTACGGCAGCATCCAGAAGAACCGCCGACAGGCGATGGTGCTGTCCTACGTCTTCCTCATCCTGTTCGTGATCTTCTTCCTGATGCCGCCGGTCTACATGCTGCTGACCGGCTTGAAGTCGAGTACGGAGATCGCCGAGGCCGCGAACCCCTGGTGGGTGTTCAGCCCGACCCTGGACAACTTCAAGGCCCTGCTCACCTCCGAACAGTTCCTGACCTTCTTCTGGAACTCCACGGTGGTGGCGGTGCTGGTGGTGGCGATCACCATGGTGGTCTCCGTCCTGGCCGCCTTCGCCCTGTCCCGGATGAAGTTCTGGGGGTCGACCACGCTGGCGACCGGGGTGTTCCTCTGCTACCTGATCCCCGACACCCTGCTGTTCATCCCGCTGTTCAAGATGTTCGCGATGTTCCACGAGATCACGGGCATCCAGCTCCTGAACTCCTGGGTGGCGCTGGTGGTGATCTACCCGACCCTGACGGTGCCGTTCTGCACCTGGATCATGATCGGCTACTTCGCCAGCATCCCCAAGGAACTGGACGAGGCGGCGCTGATCGACGGGGCGAACTACCTGCAGATGCTGACCCGGATCTTCATCCCGGTGGCGCTGCCCGGGATCATCGCGGCGACGATCTTCGCCTTCACCGTCGCCTGGGCGCAGTTCCTCTATCCCCTGGCCTTCACCACCTCCACCGACCAGCTCGTGCTGCCGGTCGGCATCGTGACCACCCTCATCAAGGGCGATGTCTTCAACTGGGGTCAGATCATGGCCGGAGCCCTGATCGCCGCGGCCCCGCCGCTGATCATCTACGCCTTCCTGATGGACTACTACATCGCCGGTCTGACCGCCGGCGCGACCAAAGGCTGAACGGGCGCTCCATGCCCATGGAAATCTGAAGGGAGGCTCGAATGGCCGAAGTGAATCTGCGTCAGGTGGTCAAGAAATACGACGACACCCTGGCGGTGCGGGGCATCGACCTGTCGATCGCCGACAAGGAGTTCGTGGTGCTGGTCGGCCCGTCCGGCTGCGGCAAGTCCACCACCCTGCGGATGATCGCCGGGCTGGAGGAGATCTCCGACGGCGCCATCGCCATCGGCGGTCTGGTGGTGAACGACGTGCCGCCGAAGGACCGGGACATCGCCATGGTGTTCCAGAACTACGCGCTCTATCCGCACATGACCGTGGAAGAGAACATGTCCTTCGGGCTGCGGCTGAAGCGGATCCCGAAGGCGGAGATCGACAGCCGGGTGGAGAACGCCGCCCGGATCCTGGACATCACCGAACTGCTGCAGCGCAAGCCCAAGCAGCTCTCCGGCGGCCAGCGTCAGCGTGTCGCCATGGGCCGGGCCATCGTGCGCGACCCCAAGGTGTTCCTGTTCGACGAGCCGCTGTCCAACCTGGACGCCAAGCTCCGGGTGCAGATGCGCACCGAGATCAAGAAGGTGCACCAGAAGGTGCGCACCACCACGGTCTACGTCACCCACGACCAGGTGGAGGCGATGACCCTAGCCGACCGGGTGGTGGTGATGAACGGCGGGCTGATCGAGCAGGTCGGCACGCCGAACGAGCTGTACCACCATCCCAAGACCCGCTTCGTCGCCGGCTTCATCGGGTCGCCGGCGATGAACTTCATCCCGTGCAGCCTGGACAAGGCGGCGGACGGGCTGGTGGTGACCATCGCCGGCGGCATCCGCTTCCCGGTGCCGGCGGAGCGGACCGAGCGCTACAAGCAGTATGCCGGGCGCGGCAACCTGCGGCTCGGTCTGCGGCCGGAGCACATCACCGAGGAGCACCGAAACACCGATCCGGGCCAGGTGCCGTTCGAGGTGACCCTGGAGGTGATCGAGCCGATGGGCATGGAGACGCTGGTGTATTTCCAGTCCGACGGGGTGGAGGTCTGCGGTCGCACCAACCCGGCGGCCAATGCGGAAGCCGGCAAGCCGATGAAACTGCTGGCCGATCTCAACCACATGCATCTGATCGACGACGAGACGGGGATGGTCTACTGACCACAGAGCGTCTCGGACCGACGCCAAGAGCCCGCCCTGACCCGGGGCGGGCCTTTTCGTTCGTCGCATTGAGTCGGGGGTGGATGGTGGGCGCACAAGGACTCGAACCTTGGACCCGCTGATTAAGAGTCAGCTGCTCTACCAACTGAGCTATGCGCCCATCCGTGCGGGCCGCCGAAGAGGCTGCGGTTCCGCGAAAGAGGCGGCCTTATACCGGGTGGATTTCGGTTTGTCGAGAGCGTCGGCAGGGTATTTTTGCCGGTATCTCACTGCGGGCCGCATTTCACGGCGCCGCCTCTCAGGGTGGGAGGGGCTCGGATGACGGGAGCGGGGCGCAGCGAGCCCCTCTCGCCGCCGCCGCCCGTCGTGCTAAGACGGGGCCGCAACCAAACACCGGAGGAATGCGCGATGAGTGTGGCCGATCTGGCGCCCGAGACCCTGACCCTGGAGATGGTCGACGAGCATGTGCTGCTGGTCACCCTCGACCGGCCGGACGTGCGCAACGCGCTCAACACCCAGATGGGCTTCGACCTGCGCGACCTGTGGGTCGAACTGTACCGCGACGCCGGCGAGGTGCGCTGCGTGGTGCTGACGGGGCGCGGCGACAAGGCGTTCTGCGCCGGCGGCGACCTGAAGGAGCGCAACGGCATGACCGATGCCGAGTGGCGTCGCCAGCACGCCCTGTTCGAGCAGATGGTCAAGGCCCAGCTCGACTGCCCGGTGCCGATCATCGCCGCGGTCAACGGGGCGGCTTTCGCCGGTGGGCTCGAGATCGTACTCGGCTGCGACTTCGCCTATGCCGCGCCGACCGCCCGCTTCGCCCTGACCGAGGTGACCCTCGGCATCATCCCGGGGGCCGCCGGCACCCAGAACCTGCCGCGGGCCGTCGGGCTGCGCCGGGCCAAGGAGATCATTCTCACGGGCCGGCCGTTCTCCGCCGAGGACGCGCTGAGCTGGGGCGCGGTGAACCGGATCTGCGCCGACGGGAGCCTGCTCGACGCGGCGATGGACACCGCCCGGGCGATCGCCGCCAACGCGCCGATCTCCGTGCGCCAGGCGAAGAAGTCGATCAACGCCTCGGAGATGATGGACCTGAAGAACGGCTACGATTTCGAGATCGAGGCCTATAACCGCACCGTGCCGACCGAGGACCGGCTGGAGGGCGTGCGCGCCTTCAACGAAAAGCGCAAGCCGGTCTACAAGGGGCGCTGAGGCGGCATGCGGGGGCATCTGCCGGCGGCGGTGACCGACGGTCGGGCGGCGACCTGGATCGCCGCGCTCGTCCTGCTCGCCTTCCCCACCGTGGGGATGCTGGCCAAGCACGGCATGAGCAGCCTGGGCATCGCGCTCGCGGTGCTGCTGGCCGGGCTGATGCTGCTGGAGCGTCGCGTGCCCTGGCCTGGCTGGGCCCTGGCGGCGCCGGTGCTCGTCCTGCTGGCGGTCCAGGCCCTCGACCTGCTGGTCGCTCCCGCCTGTCCGCCCTGCGCCGAGCGCTGGCCCCAGGCGGCGGGTGCCGTCGTGCTGCTGCTGCCGCTCGCCGCCGGCGGGATGGTCGCCGCCACCAGGCTGGACCGCCCGCTGGTGCGCCGGGCGCTGGTGGCGGGGGTGCTGCTCGGCGCCCTGGTCGCGATCGTCGAGCTCGGCCTCGACGCGCCGGTCTACCGTCTGCTCAACGGCCGCGATCCGGGCGAGGCGGTCTCGCTCTCGCGCTACAACCGCGGCATCGTCGCGCTGGTGCTGCTGGGCATCGTGGCCGGCGGCGTGCTGTGGCGCGCGGGCCGGCGGCCGGCGGCTGTCGGGCTGCTGGCGCTGATCGGCGCGGCCTCGATGCTCGGCATTTCGCTGATCGCCCATCTCTGCCTGCTGCTGGGGCTCGTCACGCTGATCGCAAGCGCGGTGGCCGAACGGCTGGTGCGGGTCGCCATGGTCGTCGTCGTGGCGCTGCAGATGCTGACCGCCCCCTGGGCGGCGAACGCGGTCTATGACTGGGTGGTCGAGGACCAGGTCGAGATCCCCGACCTGGCGATCCGCCACCGGCTGGAACTGTGGGATCACGGCGGCGCCCTGGCTCGGGAGCGGCCCTGGACCGGCTGGGGACTGGACGCGTTCGACCATCGGCCGATCGACCCGGAGCGGCTGGCCAGGGCCGAACGCATGACCAAGCCGGAGCCGCATCCCCATAACGCCGGGCTGCAGCTCTGGGTCGAGACCGGCGGTGTCGGCGTGCTGCTGGGGATCGCCTTCCTGGCGGCGGCGGCCGGGCGGATCGGTCGGATGCCGCGGGAGCTGCGACCCTGGGCGACGGCGCTGCTCGCGGTGGGGGTGCTGCCGGGGCTGGTGTCCTTCGGGATCTGGCAGACGACCTACCTGGCGATGGCGGCGGTGGCGGCGTTCACCGTGGACCTGCTGCGGGAGGAGGGGGAGGAGTAGTGATGCTCCCTTCCTCGTCTTCCCGGACTTGATCCGGGATCCAGCCCCTCACGTGATGGAGCGATAAAGATGAATTTCCGGCGCTCCAACACCCTCACCCCCAGCCCCCGGTGCAAGGCCGGGGAGACGTTGAGGCGTGACTCCGCTACCCCGTGGCCGTGTCCACCGCGTCCCAGAGCGCGCGGTAGGCGCCGGCCACGGCCGTGCGCGGGGCGAAGGCGGTGAGCGGTTCGCGCTCCACGCCCATGCGCTCAACCGCACTGGCATAGGGGATCGCCACGCCCAGAACGTTCTTATGCGCCTTCGGGAAGCTCTCGATGATCTCGCGGTGCAGCGCCTTGCGCCGGTCGACCATGGAGAAGAACGGCAGCAGCTTCAGCCCCTTGATCTTCTGCTCCGCCTTGAACGCCTCCAGCTGGTCGTAGGTCCGCAGCGACAGGGTCGTCGGGATCAGCGGGATCACCAGCGCGTCGGCCGCCTCGAACACCGCCTCCGATACCAGCGACACGCTGGGCGGACAGTCGAGCACGACGATGTCGTAGTCGTCGGCCAGGGGCTTCAGCAGCTTGCGCAGGCGGCGGGTGGACTTCTTCTCCGCCTCCAGCAGCAGGTCGAGGTTGCGGAAGCGGAAATCGGCCGGGATCAGGTCGAGGTTCTCGTGGTCGGTGGCCTTGATCATGTCGTCCAGGTCCCGCTTGCCGCTGACCAGGCCCTTGCCCCCGCCCTTCACCTTGGTCTTGACCCGGAAGTAGAAGCTGGCCGCGCCCTGAGGGTCGAGGTCGATGACCAGCACCCGGTGGCCGCGGGTGGCCGCCACATGGGCCAGGTTGACGGCCGCCGCAGTCTTTCCCACCCCACCCTTGATGTTGTAGCTCGCCAGGATCCGCATCAGATCTCCCCCGTCAGTCCTCGTCCGTGCCGCGTCGCCTGTGCCGGCCGCCGACGGCCCGCCCGGCATGCTCGCCGAAGATCGCACGGAACAGGGCCTGCGTCTCCCCGGCGGCAAAGGTCTTGTAGGCGGCGGCGAACTCGGTTCGGGCCGCGCGCCGGTCGCGGTCCAACTCCTCGCTCCAGGCGCCGATCGCCATCAGGGTCTCGGCGGACACGCCCTTGCGGCCGGCAAGGTCGCGGCCGTAGCGGTGCAGGGCGTCGACCTGCACCTCGCGGTCCTGCACGCGGCCGAGCACCTCCTGCAACCCCTTCAACGCCTTGATCGCGGGTTTGGTCTTCTCGCGCGGCAGCACCTCGGCGAGGAATTCGGTCACATAGCGCAGCTTCTTCATGCGCTTGCGCAGATCGTGCAGCCGCTCCGCCTCGCTGTGCGGGCCGATGCGGCCACCGTCGCGCAGGGCCTTGCGCAGGATGGTCCGCCCCCGGGCGGCGACGACCTCGGCGAAGGGCGCGCGCAGCGGCTCCGTCGCTGTCCAGTTGGCGCTCGATGGGCTGAGGCTGTCGCGCCAGCGGGCGGCCAGGCTGTGGAAGCGGGTGCCCGACAGCGCCAGGGCGAGGTCGCGATGGGAGGCCGTCTTCAGCGCCTGCAGGTGACGCTCCAGCGGCGCCAGGGCCTCGGCATCGGCGCTCTGGGCGCGGCGGTCGGCGAGATCCATGAGCTGGACGTCGAGATCGCGCTGCGGGCTGGTGACCTGGCCGAGCCAGCGGAAGCCGTGCACGGCCTCCGCCCGGCCTTCCAGCGCGATGGCGGGGGCGAGCTGGGACAGGGCGGAGCGGGTCCGGCGCACGGCGACGCGGAACTGGTGCAGGTAGTCGGGATGGCGGTCCGCGAGCACGCCCGGGAGCCGGTCCTCCAGGACGTCGAGCTGCGCCGACAGGATCTCGCGCATGACCGGACCGGCCGGGTCGTCCGGCAGCAGAGGGGTGCCGGCCTGGGCCGGTGCGGGAAAGGCGCCGGAAAGCAGCCGGGCCAGGGCCGGAACCGGGGCCTCCGGCCAGCCCAGCGCCCGGTCGATCCGGTCCCGCACCCGCGCCGCATCGTCCTCATAGCCTTTCAGGGCGAGGACAGAGACGTCCCGCATTTCGGCATCGCCGTCGTCGGTCGCGCGGGTCAACCGCACGCGGCATCGGATCTTGCCCTCGGCGTCGCGCAGGGCGACGACGGCTTCCGTCAGCCGGCAGTCGGCGACGGGCAGCAGCGCCCGGCCGCGGGCGAGATCCTCAAGCAGGTCGCGCAGGGCGCCCTTCGGCAGGTCGCTGTCGAAGGTCTGCGCCGGGGGCGTGACCTGCGCCGCCGCCGCGACGGATCCGTCGGCGGTGGCCAGCGTCCAGGCTTCCCGGCCGTCCGACTCCGCCACCGTGGTCAGCCGGTACCCCTTGCCCATCAGGCGCCGGTCCGCACTGTCGCGCAGAACGACCGTGTGTGTCGCCGTCTTCGGCGGATCCGCGACCAGCGGGCCGCGGACGATGTCCACGGCCGCCAGCAGGCCGTCCGTCGTCGACGGCCAGTCGTCGGGCGGCATGTAGCTGGGTGGAAGGGATGCCATCAGGCGCCGGCCATCCGGGCTGGGCCTGTGACCGGCGTCAGGGCGCGCAGCGCGGCCTGCATCCCGCCCCGCATCCTGGCCCGCATCCTCGCCCCCATACCGGTAGCGCGGGTCGGTGCCGGCGCGTCGGGCCCCGGCGCCAGCCAGCGCAGCCGCTGCTCCAACCGCCGGGCGCGCTCAGGCATCGACAGCCGGACGGCGAGAATGGCCGCGACGAGTTCCCGCTGCCGCCGGAGGTCGGCCCGGCGCTCCGGCGGACCGCAACGGCCGGCGAGACCGCGGTCGATCGCCGACAGACGCCGCTCCAGCTCGCGCAGCGGCATGAGACGGCGCGCGGCGTGCGGATTGGCGGTCACCAGCCGAAGTGGCGGGGGCTGGGGCGTGTCGGTGCGGCAAGCGGTCATGTTCTCCTCCGGCTGCCGGTTTAAGCGCACAAAGTGCGCATTTCAAGCCAGAATTGCGCACGGGGTGCGCTTTGTTTCGAATTCGGTACAACTCCTTGAAATACAACGATGATATTTGTGTTTTCGGACAATCTCCGTAAAATGCCGGCGCGCATGTCTGAGGTTGGCGGGGCCGATCTTTATGAATCACGTGCTTGGTGTTGCCCGGGTTCTGCTGTGGCCCGGACTGTTCGCCGCCTGTCTGATCCCGGTCGGGCTCGGCCTTACTGCCGGCTCGCCGGCGATCGCCTTCAACGCCACCTATCTCGTCCTGGCGGCCGTCCTGGCGTTGCTCGAGCGCCTGCTGCCCTATGAGCGGCAATGGCTCGAAGCCGACGACCAGGTCCTGCCGGATCTGCTGCACACGGTGCTGACCAAGGGCTTCGTCCAGGTCGTGGTCCTCATGACGGCGGTGATCGGGATCGCCGATCTGGTGGCGGCAGATGGCGGCGCGTGGTGGCCGCGCTCCTGGCCCATGGCCGTGCAGGTGGTGACGGGACTGGTCATTGTCGAGTTCGGCCTCTACTGGGCACACCGGCTGTCCCACGAATGGCCGTTCCTGTGGCGTTTCCACGCCGTGCATCACTCGGTGGAGCGGCTCTGGTTCTTCAATACCGGCCGGTTCCACCTGGTCGACACGGTGGTCAGCCTGGCCTTCGGACAGGCGCTGCTGCTGCTCGCCGGCGCGCCGAGCGACGTGGTGATCTGGACCGGATCGATCACCGCCTTCATCGGCATCCTGACCCATTGCAACATCGACATGCGGACCGGTTGGCTGGACTACGTGTTCAACACGCCGCGGCTGCACCGCTGGCATCACAGCCGCGACCCGCGGGAGGGCAACAGCAACTACGGCGAGAACCTGATGCTGTTCGACCTGCTGTTCGGCACCTATCTGCGGCCGGCACGCCGGCCGCCGGTGAATATCGGGATCGACGGGCCGATGCCGGCGACCTTCCTTGGTCAGCTCGCCCAGCCGTTCCGACGGACCGACCCGGCATCGGAGAGCTGATCAGGTCTTCTGGCCGCGCTGGCGCATCTCCTGCTGGCGCATGGGCATGGCGTCGATCGTCTTGAACAGGTCGGCGGCCTGGACCGGCTCGTCCCGCCGCAGTTTCTCCTCGCCGTCCTTGCCGATCAGCAGCACCGTGAACTCGATGATCGTGGTGTCGAACTGCTTGCGCAGGTTCTTGGCGTTCAGCTCGATGGCGAGATTGCCGTCGACGAACACCGAGTCCTGCACCACCTCGACGACCGTGACCTCCCGATCCTTCAGCCCGGCCGCGGCCTCCTTCAGGCGCCGGCGCTGGACGACCAGGTTCGGATGCGGCTTCACCGGCGCGAAGACCAGCAGCAGGCGGCGCTTCCAGCGGTACTTGTCGAGCGGGGCCGCCTGGGCCGGACCGGCCGCCAGGGCCATCAGGCCGGCGCCGGCCAGCGTCAAAATCTTCCTCCGGTTCATCGCCCATTCCCTTTGCCGTGTGCCGGTGCTGATATTGGCGCAACGCCAATAACGTGCCGGTCTGTTGTCCGCGGTCGGTGCCGGCATTGAGCCAAAAAATCCGGGGGAGAACAACGATGGCCGCATATAAGCCGTTCGAGGAGGTCAGGCGGATCGCCGTATTGGGCACGGGCACCATCGGGGCGAGCTGGACCGCCTATTTCCTGGCGCGCGGCTATGACGTGACCGCCTGGGACCCCGCCGACGGCTGGAAGCAGCGGCTGCAGGCCTTCGTCGACAACGCCCGCCCGCAGCTCGAGGCCATCGGCACGACGGTCGACCCGGAAGGCACGCTGACCATGGTCGACGACCCGGCGACTGCGGTGGCGGAGGCCGATTTCGTACAGGAGAACGCGCCGGAGCGCGCGCCCATCAAGCTGGATCTGTACCGCCGGATCGACAACGCCGTGCCGGCCCATGCGGTGGTTGCGACCTCGACTTCCGGGCTGATTCTCTCCGATCTGCAGGACGGTATCGGCTTCGCCGAGCGGCTGGTGGTCGGCCATCCGTTCAACCCGCCGCATCTGATCCCGCTGGTGGAAGTCGTGCTGGGCAAGGCGACAGAGCGGGCGGCGGCGGAATGGGCGCATGGCTTCTACGGCCATATCGGCAAGCACGCGATCTACGTGAACAAGGAAGTGCCCGGCCATCTGGCGAACCGGCTGCAGGCGGCGCTGTGGCGCGAGGCGGTCAACGCCGTCGCCGACGGCCTCGCCAGCGTGGAGGACGTGAACGCCGCCATCGACCAGGGGCCCGGCCTGCGCCTCGCCCTGATGGGCCCGCACATGGTCTTCAACCTGACCGGCGGCAAGGGCGGCTACGCGGCCATGCTGGAGCAGTTCGGCCCGCCCATCGAGGGCTGGTGGCAGGACATGCAGAAGACGCCCACCCTCACGCCCGAGCTCAAGGCCAAGCTGATCGACGGCATCAGGGACGAGATGGGCGAGCGCACGATCGATGACCTGGAGGCCCAGCGCGACAGACGGCTGATCGCGCTGCTGAAGATGTTGAAGGAGACCGCCGCGTGACCACGCCCGCTTCCGCCCAGACCGCCTCCCCGTCCACGCCTCCCAAACGCATCATCGTCGTCGGCGCCGGCATCGTCGGTGTCGCCACCGGGCTGATCCTGCAGCGCGAGGGGCATTCGGTGACCCTGGTCGACCCGGCCGCCCCGGGCACCGGCACCTCCTTCGGCAATGCCGGCTCCATCGCCATCGGCAGCGTCTATCCCACGGGCAGCCCCGGCAACTGGAAGCAGGTGCCGAAGATGCTGCTGAACCCGGCCTCGCCGCTCAGCATCCGGCCCTCCTACCTGCCGAAGATGCTGCCGTGGCTGCTGCAGTTCCTGGCCGCCAGCACGCCGAAGCGGGTGGAGGAGATCTCGTTCCACCTGCGCGCCCTGTCCAAGGACGGGCTGACCGCCCACAAGAAGCTGATCGCGCTGGCCGGCGCCCATGACATCGTGCGGCCGGTCGGCTGGATGAAGGTCTATTCCAGCCAGCAGAGCTACGACAGGACGAAGGACGAGCGCGAGACCATGGCGCGGCGCGGGGTGAAGTTCGACGAGCTGAACGCCGACGAGATCCGCCAGCTCGAGCCGGGCCTGAACCGCAAGTTCACCCATGGCTACAACCAGCCGGAAAACGCCTTCGTCAGCCAGTCTATCAAGCTGACGGAAGCCTATTTCGCCAAGTTCAGGGAGCTCGGCGGCACCTGGGTGTCGGAGAAGGTGCGCCGCTTCGAGACCGGGCCGGGCGGGGTGGAGAAGGTGGTCACCGACCGGGCGATGTATCCCTGCGACGCGGTGGTGATCGCCGCCGGGGCGCGCAGCCACGAACTCTGCGCCATGCTCGGCCGCAAGGTGCCGCTGGATACCGAGCGCGGCTATCACCTGAACCTGACCGTGACCGAGGGGCCGGAACTGCGTCGCCCGACCGTGATCGGCGATTATGGGTTTGTTCTCGCACCGATGCAGGACGGCTTGCGGCTCACCACGGGGGCGGAGTTCGCCGGTGTGGACGCGCCGCCGGACTTCCGCCGGGTCTACCGCATGCTGCCCTATGCCGAGGAGGCGTTGCCGGGCCTGAAATACGAGGTGACGCGAGAGTGGCTCGGCTTCCGCCCCTCGACGCCGGACAGCGTGCCGGTGATCGGCCGCTCGCCGGACCAGGCCAACGTGTATTACGGCTTCGGCCACAGCCATATCGGCCTGACCCTGGCGGCCCGCACCGGCGAGCTGATCGCCGACCAGATCGCCGGCCGCGATCCCGGCATCGACATGGCGCCGTACCGGATCGAGCGGTTTTGAGGGGAATGGACGCGTCCGACGACATCGTGGCGTTGGAACGACGTCTGCTCGATCCGTTGACACGGGCCGATCGGGCAGCGCTGGAAGCCCTGCTCGATCCCGAATTCACCGAAATCGGGCAGTCCGGTCGGCTGTGGACCCGGGACGACATCCTGGCTGACCTGCCAACGGCCCCAGGGTTCGACGGTGCGCGCACGGTGACCGACGTCACGCTGCTCGAGGTGGCTCCTGGCGTGGCGCTGCTGACCTACCGGATCGCCGAGACCGGCACCCGCCGCAGTTCGCTCTGGCGCTTGGGGGAGGCTGGCTGGCGCCTGGTTTTCCACCAGGGGACGCCGGGCAGGTAGGGATCCCGTTCCTGCAAATTCCCGTCTTCCCGGCCTTGCGCCGGGATCCAGGGCGCTGGTTGATGGAGCGTTGGGCGATTTCGCCCGGCGTTCCAGCCGCTCCCATTCTCGATCCCGGCGCAAGGCCGGGAAGACGGGTGAGGGACGGCGGAGGGGGGTCACCCCAGCCGGGCGAAGGTCTCCAGTTCTTCGATCATCCGGGTGATCGCCGCCTTCGTGCCGGCGAAGCGTTCGCTGCGGGTGATCGCGGCCTCGTCCATGTAGATGCCGCGGTTGACCTCGATCTGCAGCGATTCCCGGCCCTTGGACGGATCGGAATAGCGCCGGATCAGCTCCACGCCCTTGAACTTGTCGTTCACCCCGACCGTGTAGCCCGAGGCCCGCAGGCTCTCCACCACCAGCTCGGTGAAGGCCGTGCCCGCCGTGGTGCCGTCGCGGGTGCCGACGATGAAGTCGGCCCGGCGCTGGCCGTCGTCGCCCCAGCGCGCGTCGCCCCATTCCGGCATGGAATGGCAGTCCACATGATAGACCCGGCCGAAGGCCGCGTGGGTCTCGTCCAGCGCCTGCTCCAGGGCGGCGTGGTAGGGTCGCCAGTAGGTGTCGATCCGGGTGCGCACCAGATCCGCCGGCAGCTTGCCGCCATAGATCGCCGTCTCGCCGTCGATCACCTTCCAGATCAGCGAGGCCCCCCGCTTGGTCTTCTCGGTCACGTCGACCGGATGCGGCCAGTCGCCCTCGACCATGGACAGGTCGAGATCGGCGGTATCCCGGTTCGGGTCGATATAGGCGCGGCGGAACAGCGCCTCGATCAGGATCGCCCCGTGCTTGGTGCAGGCACCGAACAGCTCCTCCACGAACCAGTCGGCCACCCGTTCGCAGGTTTCCAGGGAGATTGTCGGTCGGAAGTCGGCCGGGAACAGCAGGCCGGTATGGGGGCTGTCGAACACAAGGGGGGCCGGCTCGCCGGACGGGTCGGTGCGCCGGACCACGCCGGGGATTTCGCTGTTCGCCATATCCGCTCTCCACCGGATCACTCTGGGACCCATTTGTAGCCCGCCGCGCCGAAGCCCGACAACCTGCCGCAGGGCTGCGGCTTCACCCATACCGTGTCAGGAGAAGCGGCTCAGCCCGTCCAGGGTCTGGCGGATGATCTGCCGGCCGCGCCACAGCACCATCTCCTTCCAGTCGTCCGTCGCCGGATAGTACTGGGTGCGCAGTTCCATCTTGATCTCGCGGGTCTTCGGATCGGTCCAGTCGACCTCGCCCTGATTGTGCAGCCAGTGGTCGGCCCGCAGCGCCTTGCGGCCGCGCTCGGTGCTGTAGGTGCCGTATTCCAGGGCGACATAGGTGTAGCGGTCGCCGAGCCGGGGCGCCCAGAAGCCGCGCTGGCTGCCGTGCAGCGGGATCGAGAAGGACTGGCCCTCAGCGGGCAGGCCGGTGGAGTCGCCGTACATGGACAGCACCCGCTCCAGCCCGACCGTGCCCCGCTTGTGACCGCAGATCGGCTCGCCATAGCCGAACGGCCCGAGCCCGGTATGAACGTCGACCACGCTGACCGCCGCGCGGTCGCCGAGCCGGTAATCGTCGAAGATCCGGCCCAGGGTGCGGCGCGACCAGGTCTCCTCGAAGCCGCCGAAGAACACCGAATGGGCGTGTTTGTACTGGCCGGCCTTGCGGGCCGACTGGAAGGCGAGCTCGCCGTGCTCCTCGCGGAAGGCGGCGATTTTCTCCTCGCCGGCGGCGATGGTCTCGGCGTCGAGGGAGGCCGGCACGAAGGCATCGACCAGAGCGTCATGGCCCGGGTTCTCCGGGAGCGGCTGGCTGAAATCGATGAAGTTGCGGTTGAGGTCGCAGCCCTCCTCGGTCACCCGGCGCCACCAGGCGAAGCCGTGGCAGTTCAGCGCGTGCACCAGCAGGACGGCGACCCCGTCGGGCAGGCGGCCCGGGCCGTTGTCGGTCAGCCAGTCCACCTGGATGCCGCTGCCGCAGAAGCCTTCCACCCCGTGGGTCGCGCTGACCACGACGAAGACCTTGGCCGCGTCCTCGGGGCCGATCCAGGCGGTCTCGCAGGCGAGATCCTCGCCGGTGGGGCCCTTGTTCGGGTTGGCGTAGACGCGCGGGGCGGTCCCGGTGGCGGCGAGGGCGGCGAGAAACTTCTCGCGGGCCTCGCCATAGGTCTCGGCGAAGCTGCCGGCGACGGAGGTGAGCAGATCCATGGCCCAAGCGGTTAGCACCGCGGCGCGCCGGCGGCAATCCTGGGAGTGGGGAGACTGCTTCACGTCTTCCCGGCCTCGCACCGGGACCTAGCCGTCCGCCCCTTGGAGCGCTGCCGGAAATCGCCCGGCGTTCCAGCGTGCGTGGCTCTGGATCCCGGCGCAAGGCCGGGAAGACGGAGAGGCGGGTGCCGAACCGCGCATGACAATTCCGCGTCGGTCTGCCACCCCGGTTGCGCACCGCGTCACCCCCCGGCATGGTTTCGCCCCGTCTCCCTGCCGCGGCCCGGTCGATGAGCCTTCGTCCCAACGTTCTGCTGATCACGCTGGACCAGTTCCGCGGCGACTGCCTCTCCGCCGTGGGCCACCCCAATGTCCGCACGCCGCACCTGGACGCGCTGGCCGGCGACGGGGTGCTGTTCACCGATCACTGGGCCCAGTGCGCGCCCTGCTCGCCGGGACGGGCCTCGCTGCTGACGGGGTTGTATCAGATGAACCACCGGGTGCTGCGCAACGGCACGCCGCTGGACCGCCGCCACCCGACGCTGGCGACCGAGGCGCGCAAGATCGGCTACGATCCGATGCTGTTCGGCTATACCGATCAGACGGCGGATCCGCGAAGCATCTCGCCCGGCAACCCTCGCATGCGCACCTACGAGGGCGTCGCGCCCGACTTTGCCGTGCACACGCCGCTGGGCGAGGACGGGGCGCTGTGGCGGCAATGGATGGCGGGCCGCGGCATCGATCCCGGCGACGAGCCGATGCGGATCTGGCGGCCGAACGGCGGCGACCTGCCTCCCGCCGGTACCCATGCCGAGCCGCCCGCCTTCGGCGCGGAGGAGACCGAGACCGCCTTCCTGACCGGGCGGGTGATCGAGCATCTGCGCGGACGCGGCGGCGGGGCGGAAGCCGAGGCCGAGCCCTGGTTCCTGCATGTCAGCCACCTGCGCCCGCATCCGCCCTTCGTGGTGCCGGCGCCCTACAACGCGCTGGTGTCGCCCGCCGACGTCGGCTTGCCGGTCCGGGCGGCCAGCCGCGACGCGCAGGCGGCGATGCACCCCTTCCTGCGTTACGCCCTGGACCGCACCGCGCTCTCCAGCTTCGTCTACGAGGCCCCGGGCATGGTCGCCGACCTGGACGACGAGGCGGTGCGCACGATCCGCGCGGTCTATTACGGCATGATCGCCGAGGTCGACGCCCAGGTCGGCCGGCTGATGGCCTTCCTGAAGGAGCGCGGCGCCTATGACGACACCCTGATCGTCGTCACCAGCGACCATGGCGAGCTGCTCGGCGACCATTACCTTTTCGGCAAGCTCGGCTGGTTCGACGGCGCCTACCGCGTCCCGCTGATCATCAAGCCGGCCGGCTCGCCGGTGTTCGGCCGGGTCGACGTCATCACCGAGGCGGTGGACGTCGCCCCGACGATCCTGCAGGCGATCGGCGTGGCCCGGCCGCCGGCGATGAACGGCCGCTCCCTGCTCCCGTTCCTGCACGGCGAAGTGCCGGTCACCTGGCGCAACGCCGCCCATTGGGAATACGACTTCCGCGAGCCCGCCACCGGCGAGGCGGAGCGGGCCTTCGGCCTGCCGCTCGACACCTGCCAGCTCACCACGATCCGCGACGATCGCTACAAGTACGTCCACTTCACCGGCCTGCCGCCGCTGCTGTTCGATCTGGGCCGGGACCCGCACGAACTCGACAACCGGGCCGACGACGAGGACTACAGGGATATCCGTGCGCTGTATGCCGAGCGTATGCTGTCCTGGCGGGCGGTCCATCAGGACCGCACCCTGACCGGCTGGGACCTGACGGCCCCCGGCGGGCCGCTGCACCGCTCCCCCGACCGGGGGCCGTGGTAAATCGAGACTGACAGGAGGCAGACGTGGCCGAAGACCAGATCTGGGTCGATCCGGATATGCGGCAGGCGATGGCGCGCTCGGCGGAGATCGCCAAGGAGTACGGGCTCGCCGCCGACCGCTCCAAGCTGACGCCGGCGCAGGCGCGCGAGCGGATGGAGCTGGACCGCAAATGGTGGAACGAGGAGCGGCCGGCGCTGGCGCGGATCGTCGATACCAAGGTGCCGGGGCCCGGCCGCGACGTGCCGGTCCGCCTGCTCTATCCGAGCGGGGGCGAGAACCTGCCGGTGATCGTCTACCTGCACGGCGGCGGCTGGGTCGTCGGCTCGCTGGAGACCCATGCCCGATCGATGCACCTCCTGGCCTTGGAGTCCGGCTGCGTCGTGGCCGCCGTCGACTACGCGCTCGCCCCGGAAGCCAAGTTCCCGACCGCCATCGAGGAGACGGTCGCCGTCATCGACTTCATCGCCGCCTCCGGTGCGCAGTGGTCGGTCGACCCGGACCGTGTCGCGCTCGGCGGCGACAGTGCCGGGGGCAACCTGGCCGTCGGAACGGAGCTGGCGCTGCGCCGGCGCGGATCCTCGCCGGTGAAGGCTCTCGGCCTGGTCTACGGCGTGTTCGGCGACGATTTCGAGACCGCCAGCTACCGCACCTTCGGCGCCGGCGCCTGGGGGCTGACCACCGCCGACATGAAGGCCTATTTCGCCCATTATCTCAGCGGCGAGGCGGATCATGCCGACCCGCGGGCGGTGCCGATGAAGGCCGACGTGACCGGCTTTCCGCCCTGCTTCCTGCATTCCGCCGGCGTGGACGTGCTGCGCGACGACTCGCGGCTGTTCTACGAGAAGCTGAGGGCGGCGCAGGTGCCGGCCGAACACACCGAACATGCCGGCATCCTGCACGGCTCGATGGGACAGAGCCGGATGGTCTGCAAGGCACGACAACTGATTGCCGGGCTGGGCAAGCAACTGGCCGGCGCCCTGGGAGGAAAGTGATCATGAGTGATGTGGTTCTCTGTTCGGTCGACGCGCGCGGGGTGGCGACCGTCACCCTGAACCGGCCGGAGCGGAACAATGCCTATAACGGCGAGGTCATCGCCGCGCTGATCGCCGGCGTGGAGGCCCTGGCCGCCGACCCGGCGGTCCGGGTGGTGGTGATCCGCGGCAACGGCAGGCATTTCCAGGCCGGGGCGGACCTCTCCTGGCTGAAGGAGATGGGCCAGCTCAGCCCGTTGGAGAACATCGAGGTCTCCCGCCGCACCGCCAGCGCGATCCAGGGGCTGACGGAGTTCCCGAAACCGACCATCGCCCTGATCCATGGCGGCTGCTTCGGCGGCGGTACGGGGATCGCGGCGGCGGCCGATATCGTGATCGCCAGCGAGGACGCGATCTTCGCCATCACCGAGGCGCGCTGGGGCGTGATGGCCGGGATCATCGTGCCGCATCTGAACGCCGCCATCGGCGTGCGCAACGTTCGGCGCTACGCGCTGACCTGCGAGCGCTTCGGCGCCCAGGCGGCCAAGGAGATGGGCCTGGTGCATCAGGTCTGCCCCGAAGGCGGGCTGGACGAGGCGGCGGCTCCGGTGATCGACAACCTGCTGATGGCAGCACCGGAAGCCCTGGCCCAGACCAAGCACCGCGCGCTGGTCGAGGCAGGTCTGGACCTGTCGGGGGCGCACTTCACCGAGCTGGTGGAGGAGCATGCCCTGAAACGCCAGAGCGACGAGGCGAAGGAGGGGCTCGCCAGCTTCCTCGAGAAGCGCCCGCCGAGCTGGTATCCGGGGGATGCGGCTTAGCTTTTCTCTCACACGTCTTCCCGGGCCTGACCCGGGACCGAGAGATCAGCGTGTTGGCGTTCCAGCAAGCGTCCCTCTGGGCCCCGGCGCGAGGCCGGGGAGACGGTGGGGCGTGCGGGGTGGTGCTTTCCCGCCGCCCATTCCCGGGCGTGACGGGTCCCCGCGCGGCGCGTTAGGGTGCGCTTTACCCACCTGGAGGACCCGATGCCGAAGATCAATGCCGAGCGTCTGCTCGCCGACCTGGACCACCTGCGCACCATCGGCGGTGTGGAGACCGGGGTGATCCGTACCGCGCTCAGCGAGACGGACATGGAGGCGCGGCGCTGGCTGAAGAAGCGCTTCGAGGAGGCCGGGCTCGAGACCACGATCGACGGCGTCGGCAACGTGCTCGGCCGCTCCTCCAAGCCGGGGCCGGCCCTGCTCATCGGCAGCCATTCCGACACCCAGCCGCGCGGCGGGTGGCTCGACGGCGCGCTCGGCGTGGTCTACGGCCTGGAGATCGCCCGCGCCCTCGCCGAGGACCCGGAGACCGCCAGCCTCGCCGTCGACGTGGTGTCCTGGCAGGACGAGGAGGGCTCGTTCCTGGGCTGTCTCGGCAGCCGGTCCTGGTGCGGCGTGCTCGATCCGGAAGCCGAGAAGGCGGCCACCGGCCGCGACGGCACCAAGCTGACCGACGCGATCGCCGCCGCCGGCCTGACCGACGTGCCGCGCCTGACCATGGAGGAGAACCGCTACCTCGGCTATCTGGAAGCCCATATCGAGCAGGGCGCCTATCTGGAGCAGGCCGAGCAGCATGTCGGCGTGGTCACCGCCATCGTCGGCATCCGCGCCATGCGCTTCAAGTTCCACGGCGAGCAGAACCACGCCGGCACCACCACCATGGCCCGCCGCAAGGACGCCGCAACCGCGCTGTACGAGCTGGCCTATCGGGTCAACCAGGAGTTCCCCAAGGTCGCCGGCGAGCGCACGGTCTGGACCATGGGCCGCGCGGTGGTGCAGCCCGGGGCCGCTTCCATCGTGCCGGGCTATGCCGAGCTGGACCTGCAGTTCCGCGACCAGGACGAGAGCATCCTGGACAGGTTCGAGGAGATCGCCGCCGCCATCGCCGACGACATCGACGGCAAGGGCAAGGCCACGGTCGAGTACACCCGCTCGCGCCAGCCGGTACGCCCGTCCTTCATGGATGACGGCTTCCAGAAGCACATCGCCGCCGCCGCCGAGGCGACCGTGCCGGGCAAGTGGCAGTCCATGCCCTCGGCCGCCGGTCACGACCCGATGGTGATCACCGCCAAGCTGCCCTGCGCCATGCTGTTCGTCCCGTCGATCGGCGGCATCAGCCACGATTTCGCGGAGGACACGGACCGCAAGGACATCGCCATCGGCTGCCAGGTGCTGGCCGATGCGGCCTCGAACATCCTGCAGGAGCGGCGCAACGCATGAGCCCGGACCGGCAGGCTGACCTCGCCGACCATCTGGTCAAGGCGCGTACCGGCGGCGCGGCCACGCCGCTGCCGCCGGCCGAGCTGGAACCGGACGGCGTGGAGGAAGGCTATGCCGTCCAGGTCCTGGTCCATGACCGGCTGGAGAAGGCGGGCTTCGGCCCGCTGACCGGCCACAAGATCGGCTGCACCACGCCGGTCATGCAGGCTTATCTGAAGATCGACCATCCCTGTGCCGGCGAGGTCTTCGGCTCGACCGTCCACGAGCACATGGCGAGCCTGCCGCTGTCGAGGTTTCATCGGGTCGGGGTTGAGTGCGAGATCGCCGCCAGGCTCGGCGCCGACCTGCCCGGTCTCGACAGACCCTATGACCGGGACAGCGTCGGATCCGCCGTGGCCGCGCTGATGCCGGGGATCGAGATCGTCGACGACCGCTACAGCGATTTCCCGTCCTTCTCCGCGCCGATGCTGATCGCCGACGACTTCTTCAATGCCGGCGTGG
The DNA here is from genome assembly GCA_965228445.1 of Candidatus Endolissoclinum sp. Taxonomy (GTDB): domain Bacteria; phylum Pseudomonadota; class Alphaproteobacteria; order Thalassobaculales; family Thalassobaculaceae; genus Thalassobaculum. Next base: position 4,293,589 of record OZ245813.1, read on the forward strand.
TGCTGGGACCGGCGCTGGAGGATTGGCGGGGGCTCGATCTGGACGGACTCCAGGGCGAGATGTTCATCGACAAGGTCCGGGCCGGCTCCGGTCACGGGCGCGATATCCTCGGCCACCCGCTGAACGCCCTGGCCTGGCTGGCCAACCACCGGGTGTCGCTGGGCAGGCCGCTGCGGGCCGGCGAGTTCGTCATGCTCGGCAGCGTGGTGAAGACGGTTCATTTCACCGAGCCGGCCGAGGTGCTGATCCGCTTCGAGCATCTGGGCGAGGCGCGAGTGCACTTCACCTGAGCGGCATGCCGTGCGGCACAGGTCGGCGCCTATTGCGAGAGATTCTGCTGAAATTAATCATTCACTGATAATAGTGCATATAAATTGAGTGGATATTTGAGTCTCATTTTATTTAAGCAAGTTTTAACTGCGCGGATGTTAGACATCGTCAAAATGATTGGCGATGGAGTCTGTGATGGCGCGTGGTGTTATCGCTCGCATGCGGCTGACGACTAAGGCTTGCCTGGTCACGGCTGGATTGCTGGTGCTGCTTGCTGTGGCATTGTCTTATGCGGCGATCAGCGCCGTCGATGGATCGATCAGCCAGCAGGCGATCAGCCGTCAGAATGCGAGTCTTCGGATTGCGGCGATGGAGCTGTCGGCCCGTCATCCGGAGGTCCAGGTGACCTTCGACCAGACCGGCGCTGTGCAGAAGATCACCGTGCCGGCCCTCCCGGCCTTCGAAAGCCATGACCTGATCGACCGGATCGGAGACATGACCGGTGAGACCGCCACCGTCTTCGCCTGGGAAGCCGAGTCCAAGGATTTCTGGCGCAAGACCACGAACATCATCAAGCCGGACGGCAACCGTGCCGTGGGAACGCCGCTCGGCCAGAACGGCGCGGTGTACCCGGTCGTCACCACCGGCAAGACCTTCCTCGGCCAGGCGGTCATCCTCGGCATTCCGTACTACACGGTCTATCAGCCCATCGTCTCCCCGAGCGGCGAGATCCTCGGCATCCTCTATGCCGGCGTGCAGAAGGAGCGGATCGAGGCGGTGCTGTACGACATCTCCTGGTCGCTGGTGATCGCCACGGTGGTGGCCACCGCGATCGGCATCCTTCTGGCGCTGCTGGTCTATCGGACGATGTTGCGGCCCATCCCGGCGCTGTCCGCGGTGATGCACCGCCTCGCCAATAACGAAGCCGATCTGGAGGTGCCCTATCGCGAGCGCGGCGACGAGATCGGAGAGATGGCCGCGGCGGTGGAGGTGTTCCGGGTGAACGCCAAGCAGAAGATCGATCTGGAAGCCCGCGAGGCCGAGAGCGAGCGCCGATCCGAAACCGAGAAGCGCCAGGCCATGGGCCGGATCGTCGACGATTTCGAGACCGGCGTCGGCGAGCTGGTCCGGGCGGTGAGCGCCAAGGCGGTCGCCATGCGCGGAACGGCGGAATCCATGACCACGTCGAGCCAGCAGGCAATCTCCGAGGCGGCCATGGTGGTCAACACCGCCGAGCAGGCCTCGTCCGACGTGCAGACGGTGGCGGCCGCCGCCGAGGAGCTGCGCAGCTCGATCACCGAGATCAGCCAGCAGATGAGCTATCAGACCGAGGCCGCCGAGCAGGCGGTCGGCGCGGCCGAGATCAGCGATCGGGAGATCAAGGGACTGGCCGCCAAGGTCGATGCGATCGGCGAGGTGGTGAACCTGATCACCAGCATCGCCGAGCAGACCAACCTGCTGGCCTTGAACGCGACCATCGAGGCGGCCCGGGCCGGCGATGCCGGCAAGGGTTTTGCCGTGGTGGCCTCCGAGGTGAAGAGCCTGGCGACCCAGACCGCCAAGGCGACGGAGGAGATCGCCGGCCAGATCCGCGGCGTACAGGAACAGACGGGCAGCGCGGTGTCGGCGATCAGCGACATCAATACCCGGATCGAGAAGATCCGCGAGATCTCCGCGTCGGTCGCCTCAGCGATCGAAGAGCAGAATGCGGCGGCCACCGAAATCGGCCGCAGCACCCAGGAGGCCGCTCAGGGTACCCAGACGGTGTCGCGCTCCATCAACAACGTGACCGAAGCCTCCGGGCTGGTCGGGTCGAGCGCCGGCGAGGTGCTGGAGGCGGCCGGGGAGTTGTCGTCCCAGGCGGATCAGCTCACGATCCAGGTGGCCGAGTTCGTGAACCGGGTTCGCGTCGCCTGATCGCGCGGCGCGGCCACATGTGAGACTGGCGGTGGTGCGGTGAACGGCGGCCGTTGACCGGGGGCACGGGCGACCTACCCTTGCGCCCATGCCCGCCCGTCCCGCCGCGCCCCATCCCCAGACCTGGATCGAGATCCGCCCGCAGGGCCTGTACTGCGTGCCCGGCGGTTTCTATGTCGATCCGATCCGCCCGGTCGACCGGGCGGTGATCACCCACGGCCATTCCGATCATGCCCGCGCTGGTCACGGCGCCGTCGCGGCCACGCCGGAGACCCTGGCGATCATGACGGCCAGGTACGGTGCCGAGCCGGAGCAGGACCGCCAGCCGGTGTGCTACGGCGAGAGCCTGAAGATCGGCGAGGTCACCGTCAGCCTGCACCCGGCCGGACATGTGCTGGGCAGCGCCCAGGCCTGCCTGGAATACCGGGGCGCCCGGATCGTCGTGTCCGGCGACTACAAGCGGCGGGCCGACCCGACCTGCGCCGCCTTCGAGCCTGTACCCTGCGACGTGTTCGTCACGGAGGCGACCTTCGGCCTGCCGGTGTTCCGTCATCCCGACGACCGCGGCGAGATCGCCAAGCTGCTGGACAGCGTCGCGCTGTTCCCCGAGCGCTGCCATGTGATCGGCGCCTATGCCTTGGGAAAGGCGCAGCGACTGATCGCCCTGCTGCGCGCGGCGGGCTGGGAGCGGCCGATCTACATTCACGGGGCGCTGCAGACCCTTTGCGACCTGTACCGCGAGCACGGCATCGACCTGGGCGATTTGCGTCCGGCGACGGCCGGGCAGAAGGGTGTGGCGCGCGACGAGTTCAAGGGCGAGATCGTGCTGGCTCCGCCCTCGGCCATCGCCGACCGCTGGGGCCGACGTCTGCCGGACCCGGTGGTGTGCATGGCCTCGGGCTGGATGCGGGTGCGTCAACGCGCCCGCCAGCGCGGAGTCGAACTGCCGCTGATCATCTCCGATCACGCCGACTGGGACGAACTGCTGGCCACGTTCGACGACGTGGGGGCGCCGGAGATCTGGATCACCCATGGCAGCGAGGAGGCCCTGATGCATGCCGCCTCCGCACGCGGCTACAAGGCGCGGGCGCTGGCCCTGGTGGGCTACGAGGAGGAGGGGCAGTGAAGCCGTTCTCCGAACTGCTCGACCGGCTGATCTACACCCCCTCGCGCAACGCCAAGCTGGCGCTGCTGGTCGCCTATTTCCGGGCCGCGCCCGATCCGGACCGGGGCTGGGCGCTGGCGGCGCTGACCGGTGGGCTCGGCTTCAAGGGGGTGAAGACCGGGGCGGTGCGCGAGCTCGCCATGCGCCGGGTCGATCCGGTGCTGTTCGGCTGGTCCTACGACTATGTCGGCGACCTGGCCGAGACCACGGCGCTGATCTGGCCGCAACGCCCGACCAACCGCGACTGGCCGTCGCTCACCGAGGTGGTGGAGCGGCTGCACGCCGCCAAGCGGGCCGAGGCGGCGGATGTGGTGGAGGAATGGCTCGATCCGCTGGATGCGACCGGCCGCTGGGCGCTGCTGAAGCTGATCACCGGCGGGTTGCGGGTCGGCGTCTCTGCACGCCTCGCCAAGGTGGCGGTGGCGGAGTACGGCGGCGTCGATCCGGCCGAGATCGAAGAACTGTGGCACGGCCTGGAGCCGCCCTACGAGGAACTGTTCGCCTGGCTGGATGGCAGCGCGGACCGACCGGACCTGGAGGACCGCCCGATCTTCCGCCCGCCGATGCTGGCCCATCCACTGGAGGAGGGCGAGGCGGAGGGACTGGATCTGTCCGCGTTCCGGGCGGAGTGGAAATGGGACGGCATCCGGGTGCAGATCGCCGCGCGCGGCGGGGAGGTGCGGCTGTATTCCCGCACCGGCGACGATATCGGCGCGACCTTTCCGGACATTCTCGACCACGTGACCTTCCGCGGGGTGGTGGACGGCGAACTGCTGGTGGTGGCGGAAGGCGAGGTGCGGCCGTTCAACGAACTGCAGCAGCGGCTGAACCGCAAGACGGTCACCGCGCCGATGCTGAAGAAGTACCCGGCCTTCGTCCGGCTCTACGACATCCTGTTCGACGGCGACGAGGATCTTCGCGAGCTGCCCTTCGATGCCCGGCGCACGCGGTTGGAGGCGTTCTTCGCCCGCGAGGCGCCGCAACGCATGGACGTCTCCGACCTGGTTCCGTTCGACGGGCTGGAGGCACTGGAAGCGCTCCGGGTCGGCGCGCGGGGCACCTCCACCGAGGGGCTGATGCTGAAACGGGGCGATGCCCCCTATGTCGCCGGTCGGCCCAAGGGGCTCTGGTACAAGTGGAAACGCGGCCCGCTGACGGTCGACACGGTGCTGATGTACGCCCAGCGCGGTCACGGCAAGCGGTCGTCCTACTATTCCGACTACACCTTCGGGACCTGGCGGACGAACCCGGAGAGCGGCGCCGGTGAGCTGGTGCCCGTGGGCAAGGCGTATTTCGGCTTCACCGACGAGGAATTGAAGCAGCTCGACAAGTGGGTGCGGGACCACACGACCAAGCGCTTCGGCCCGGTGCGCGAGGTTTCCCACGGGCTGGTGCTGGAAGTGGCGTTCGACAGCGTCCACCGCTCCACCCGGCACAAGTCGGGTGTGGCGATGCGGTTTCCCCGGATCTCCCGCATCCGCTGGGACAAGCCTCCGGCCGAAGCCGATCGGCTGGAGACGCTGGAGCGGATGATCGAGTAGACGGGCCGGGCGTCAGAGCAGGATTTCGAGCAGATCGCCGGCGATATGGCGGCCGAGGACCGGAAAGGTGCAGCCGATCTGCCCGGTGTCGGGATCGATCCAGAGCACTTGTGCGGTCAGTGGGATCGGACCAGCGCCCGCGCCGGTCAATGTGCCGGCCAAGGTGGCCCCGGCCTCGGGGACCGGGCGGTCCGCCAAGCGGGCCAGTCGGATGCCGCCGATCGACAGGTCCACCACCGTGTAGGTTCCGGCGTCGGTCTTGAACGCGAAGCCCTCGATCCGAACGCGACTGGCGAGACGCCGCTCGCCCTGGGGCGGCCCGTCGCCGTTCTCGGTCGGGGTCGGGGGCGTGTCGCTCACGGCAAGGCCTTCACCGTGGTGCGCAGCAGGGTCTGGATCGTCGGGCTGGCCTTGGCGAGTTCCTCGGTCAACTGGGTCGCGTCGGCATACATCAGGGTTGCCTCGGTCAGCGCCGTCGTGGTCGCGGTATAGGCGCCGCTGTCCTCACCGGCCAGGAGGTCGAGCCGACCGAACATCGATCCCGCCTCCAGGACCTCGCTGCCGCTCGCCGTGGACGAGGACTGAACCGAGCCTTCCAGGAGCAGGTAGATGCGCTTGCCGGGGTCGCCCCGGCGGGTGATCACCTGGCGCTGCTTGATCTGGCGCTTTTCGAAAATTCCAAGCTCACTCATTCGGTAGCCTCAATCTGCTCCGCGCAGTCGATCTATAATCGACATTTTAAACAAGATATACGTTTCGGACTGCGGTCACGCACTTTTTGCATACACATGCCGATCCGGGACAGGTGGGACGGTCGGCGCCAAGACCATGGTCAGGCCGCATCGATCCGGGTCTTCAGCTTGGTGGTGCCGTTGCGCGACCGGACCACCAGTTCCTTGGTCTGGGCTTCGCTGAGATCGACCCCCTCCAGGACGGCACCGGTCAGGTCCGCGCCCCGCAGGTCGGCTTCCGCCATCATGGCGCCGGTCAGATCGGCGCCGTGCAGGTCGGCGCCCGCCAGATAGGCGCCCTTCAGGTTGCAGCCGCGCAGGTCGGCCCCGGACAGATCGGCGCAGGTCAGCTCGATGAAGGACAGGTCCTTCTTGCCGAACTTGGCGCCCTTCAGCACCGCCCGCTGCCCCTTGCGCCCCTCGCTCATGACCCAGTCGACATGGGCCACGAGCTTCTTCTGGGTCGGCTTGTCGAACTCGCTCAGCCCGAAGAAGCCGCGCGCGCCTTCCAGATCGGCGCCCTCGAGGTTGGCACCGACCAGCTTGGCGTTGCGCAGATGCGCGCCCTTGAGCTTGGCACCGCTCAAGTCGGCGCCGTTCAGGTTAGCACCGGACAGGTTGGCGTCCTCCAGGCTTGCATCCTTCAGGATCGCGCCTTCGAGGTTGCACTCGAACAGGTTGGCCCGACGCATGTTGGCGCCGGCGAGAAACGCCTTGCGGAGCTCCGCCCGCTCAAAGTCGGCGTCGCTGAGATCGGCGTTCTCCTTCACCCCGGGCAGGGACGAGGTGGCGGGACCGAGATCGGCCCCGGAGAGGTCCACCTTCTTCATGTTCGAGCCCTTCATGCGCACGCCGCGCAGGCCCGCATTGCGCAGGTTCGAGCCCTCGAAGGTGCACACGCTCATGTCGCACAGCTCGAAGTTCGACTCCTGGAAGTTGACCCGCCAGAAGGAGCAGTTGATGAAGATCGCCCCGGTGAACGCCGAATTGTGGACGTCGATATCGGTCGCCTGAATGCCGGTCAGCGTGGCATCGACCAGGTTGATCCGCTCCCCCGTCTTCGGGTTCTGCAGATAGCGCTCGTGCTTCTTCAGGAGTTCCGAGAAGGTCGCGCGGTCTATCCTTTGGTTCTTCGATGCCATCGCCGGGTGACTGCTCTATCCAGACGGTTGCCGTTCTGCGTGCCGAACGCCGCCGCGCTCCCTTCCGGGAGCGCGAGCCGTCGTCCGGGTCAGCCAGTCCTGACGGACTCCCTGCGGAGCGGCTGCGAGAGACAGCGCGGCCCGCCACCGGCGAGGGTGAACATCGTCAGAGCAGGATCGTATACTTTGATGCCGAGACTGCGCAATTGGGCGTTCGCCGTTTCGGCTTCCTTCGAAGAGATCACGCGGTCATCTCCAAGCGATAGACAGTTGCCGGCGAGCCGCATGGCCTCCGCGTAAGTGGTCGGCACGGCCTTGATCCCGAGTTCCGCCAGCCAGTTCACGATTTCCGGCTCCACCACTTCCGTGCAGACCAGGGCGAGGGACTCGTTAACCATGGAGATCAGCAGATCCAGGTGCAGGAAGTGTTCGGCGATCGGGATGATCCGGCACTCCCAACCCTCGGCCTCGAACCAGGCCTTGGCCTGCTCGGCGCCCTCCGGCGTGGTGCGGTTGCCCGACACGCCGATCGCCGCCACGCCGGGACGCAGCAGATGGACGTCGCCGCCTTCCAGCGACCCGGCGGTCACCCAATTCCAGATCGGAATACCGGTGTTGAGATGGAACCGCACGGTCGGAGCGACCTCGCCGCGGCGCTGTTCGCGCTGCATCTGGGCGATCAGCACGCCCCAGGGGGTCACGATCGCCGGGTCGCGGGTATAGACGTGGTAGCGCAGGGCCGGGTCCGGCTCGACCATGTGCACCCGAACGCCGGCATCCTCGAACGCGGCGACGAACGCGGCGTGCTGGTCGGCCGCCAGCTTCGCGTCGAAGACGGTGCCCTTGCGCAGGGTCTCCTTGGCGACGGCATTGGCGCCGAACCAGCCGAAATGCTCCGGCGAGCGGAGGGCCACGTCGCGCAGCACACCGTAGTCGCTGTCGCAGCCCCAGGGCGAATTGTCCATATCGGGTGTCCGTTCGGTTAGTCGGCCGCGGGAGCGGCCAGTTTGCGGAGTTCGGTTTTCAGGATTTTGCCGTAGTTGTTTTTCGGCAGGTCGTCCACCAGGAGATATTCCTTCGGCCGCTTGAAGCGGGCGATGTTCTCCAGGCACAGGCCGTCCAGTTCCGCCGGGGTGACGGTCTGGCCCGGATGCGGGCGCACGAAGGCGATTACCTCCTCGCCCCAGTCCGGATGCTGGCGGCCGATCACCGCGCATTCCAGCACGGCGGCATGGCGCAGCAGCACTTCCTCGACCTCGCGCGGATAGATGTTGGTGCCGCCGGAGATGATGACGTCCTTGGAGCGGTCCTTCAGGGTGAGGAAGCCCTCCTCGTCGAAGCTGCCGACATCGCCGGTCCACAGCCAGCCGTCGCGCAGGGACGAGGCAGTGGCGTCGGGATTGTTCCAATAGCCGACCATGACCACGTCGCCGCGGCAGATCACCTCGCCCGGCTCGCCGGTCGGCACGTCCAGGCCGGCCTCGTCGACGACCCGGACCTCGACGTCGGTGCGCGGGAAGCCGGTGGAGCCGATCCGGGCCTCGTAGCGCGGGTGGTCGGTATCGGTGAAGATGTGCTTGGGCAGGCCGGTGATGGTCATCGGCGCCTCGCCCTGGCCGTAGATCTGCACCAGCTTCGGGCCGAGCAGAGCCAGTGCGCGCTTCACATCCTCCAGATACATCGGCGCGCCGCCGTAGATGATTGTCTTCAGATTGGCGAGGTCGGCCTGCTCGATATTCGGCGTGTTGATCAGCCGGGTGACCATGGTCGGCGCGAAGAAGAACGAGACGCCCTGCCAGCGCTCGATCAGGGCCAGGGTCTCGGCCACGTCGAAGCCGCCGGATTTCGGCACCACCGTGTTGGCGCCATGGGCCACATGCGGCAGGCCATAGAGGCCTGAGCCGTGGCTCATCGGCGCGGAGTGGATGATGCTGTCGGTCGGCAGGATGGTGTCCACATCGCCGTAATAGTTCATCACCGCCGACATCAGGTTGCGGTGGGTCAGCATCGCGCCCTTGGGCCGGCCGGTGGTGCCGGACGTATAGAACAGCCAGGCGAGATCGGTCGGTTCGGTGTCGGCGAGGGCGGCCGGCTTGCCCGCCGCCAGAGAGGCGTAGTCGGCGCTGTCGGTGGAGATCAGGTGCTCCAGAGCCGGGGTCTCGCCGCGGATGCCGGCGAGGTCGGCCGCCAGATCGGGGGTGGCGAGGCAGGCACGACTGCCGGAATTCTCCAGGATGAAGGCGTGTTCCTTAGGATGCAGCTTGGCGTTGACCGGCACCGCCGCCAGCCCGGCATGCCAGATGGCGTAGAGGGACTCCCAGCATTCCAGGCTGTTCTTCATGACGAGTGCCACCCGGTCGCCGCGCTCCAGCCCGAGGTCCCGCAGCCCGCCGGCGCGGCGTGCCACGCGCTCGGCGAAGCCCGCGTAGTCGCACAGCGTCTCGGTGCCCAACGAGAGCGCCGGCCGGCCGGCGAAGCTCCGCGCCACCTGGGCCAGCACGGTTGCCTGGTTCATCCCTGTTCCTCCTCGATTTCTGCCCCGCGTCTCGCCGCCCGCCGTTGATCGCGGGTCGGCGGGCGACGGTACCAGCGGGCTGCGAGCGGGGGTAGAGCCCGTCCTCGCCCGGCCCTATCCTGCCGGTAAAAGAACACCGTCAGGGAGGAAGGACGATGTCCGCCAAGGATCGCCGGATCGCCGATATCCGGGTGCATAAGCTGCGCGCGCCGTGGGTCGATCCGCCGCGCTGGTCACCGAGCTACGACCGGCCGCGCGAGCTGATCGTCGTGGAGGTGGAGACCGCCGGCGGGGTGGTCGGCATGGGCTATCTGCAGATCCTGAACGGTGGGCTGGAGACCATCGCCGCGGCCATCGAGGAACTGGTCAAGCCGCATGCGCTCGGCCGCGACGTGACTGAGGTGGAGGCGCTGTGGGAGGAGCTGTGGCGGGCGAACTACTGGATCGGCCGCATGGGCATCACGGTCATGGCCCAGTCGGCGCTGGACATCGCGCTGTGGGACGCCGCGGCGAAGCTGGCGGGCCTGCCGTTGTTCCGGCTCTGGGGTGGCGCGGCGAGATCCGTGGAGGCCTATGGCAGCGGCTGCTGGCGCGGGCTCGGCGGCGACGGCATGGTCGACAAGGCCAAGCGCTATGCCGGGCGCGGCTTCAAGGCGATCAAGATGCAGGCCGGGCACCTCTATGATGACCGCACCGACATCGCCCATGTCGCCGCCATGCGCACCGCCCTCGGCGAGGGCGTGGAGATCTGCATCGACGTGAACATGGGCTGGACGGCGGACCAGGCGATCGCCGTCGGCCGGAAGTTCCAGGACCACGGCGTCTACTGGCTGGAGGAGCCGGTCGATTGCGAGGATATCGACGGCTATTTCCGCATCGCCGACGCCCTGGACCTGCGGGTGGTCGGTGGCGAGACCCATTTCAGCCGCTATGACCTGCGGCCGTTCTTCGCCCATCCGAAGATCCCGATCCTGCAGCCGGACGTGATGCGCGGCGGCTTCACCGAGCTGCGGCGGATCGCCGCCATGGCCCACACGTCGGGCATGCGGATCGCCCCCCACCTGTTTCCGGAACTGATGGTCCATCTGATGGCGGCGATCCCGAACCCGCACTGGATCGAGTATGTCGACTGGATGGAGGACGCCTGGGTCGAGCCGATTCTGCCGCAGGCGGGCATCTACACGCCGCCGGAGCGGCCCGGACACGGGCTGCGCTTCAAGCCGGAATTCCTCACCGAGCACCGTCTGAGATAAGGCATCCGGCACCCCGGAAACCGTCCGGCGTCCCGCGCCGACGGGGCTCGTCACCTGAAGACCTCGACGCCGTCGCGGGTGAGCGCATCGGATAAAATGTGGGGAAACTCACAAACGCTGCGGCGCTTTGCCGGTTCTCTTCGCGATGGTAGCGTCGGGGGATCGGGCGGGGATGGAAGACTCAACGGTGACAAACGGTAACGGGGACCAGGCGCGACGACGAAAGGCCACCGGCTCGCCGGCGTGGATGCTGTACGCGCCCGTCGCGGCCCTGGTGCTGTTCGCGGTCGCGCTGGCCGGTGGGGCGCTGTGGCTCGCCGTGGTCGAGATCGATCGCACCTCCGCCCGGTCGTCCAGCCGTCTGGCCAGGACCGCGATCGAGGACGTCACCCGCGACATGGCGCTGCTCGCCCGGGACTACGGATTCTGGGACGTCACCATTCAGAACGTGCTGGTCGATCTGAACCGGCCCTGGGCCGAGAACGATCTCGGCGCCTACATGTCGGCGACCTACGGGGTGACCGGGACGGTGGTCATCGACGGGAGCGACAACGTCGTCTTCTCCTGGACCCACCCGGACCGTCCGATCCTCACCGACCAGAACGTCCAGCAGGTGGTCGAGGATCTGTCCTTCGTGATCGGCAGGACCCGCGCTTCCGCGATGGACAATCCGGAGGGCATGCCCTGTCTGGTGCGCACCGAGCACGGTCTCGCCGTGGCGGGGGTGGTGGCCATCACGCCGGAGAACCCCACGCCGGAGGAGCTGGAGCCGCATCCGCGCCCGGCCCTGATCGTGCTGCGTCCGATCGACGAGGACTGGCTGGCCCTGACGGCGGAGCGGTTCGCGCTGCGCGATCTGCGGATCACCTTCGACCTGGAGAGCGGGTCGGAACACGCGGTGCATCTGTACCGCTCCGACGGGTCGCAGATCGCGATCCTGGACTGGGAGGCGCCGAATGCCGGGTTCGAGGCTCTGCGGCAGCTCGCGGTGCCCGCGGTCATCCTGCTTATCCTGGCAATGGCGGCCGGCGCGGTCGTGATCAGCAGGGCCATGCAGGCCCAGCAGGTTCTGGTGGCCCGCGCCCAGGACCTGGCGGATGCCAACTCCGATCTGGTGAACCGGGACCAGCAGGTCCGCTCCGCCCTGCAGCGCGCCGAACACGCGACGCGGGCAAAGAGCGCGTTCCTGGCCCGCATCAGCCATGAGATCCGCACCCCGCTCACCGCGATCATCGGCTTCTCGCAGATCCTGAAACTGCAGCACCGTCCCAACAAGGAGAAGACCCGGGAGCAGGAGTATGCGGAGATCATTCACGAGAGCAGCCAGCACCTGCTGGCCCTGGTGAACGATCTGCTCGACCTGTCGAAGATCGAGAGCGGCGGTTTCGAGATCAACGAGAGCTGGGTCGACCTCGCCCGCGAGATCGCCTCGATCAAGACCGTGCTGGGGGTCGAGGCCGACCGCAAGGGCGTCAGCCTGCAGATCGAGGTGCCCGAGGAGGTGCCGGCGCTCTATGCCGATGCCAAGGCGATCCGCCAGATCCTCACCAATCTGGTCTCGAACGCGCTGAAATTCACGCCGCAGGGCGGTCAGACGGTGGTCCGGCTGGAGACGGCGGCGGACGGCGCCCTGGCCCTGGCCGTCGCCGATACCGGAGCCGGGATCGACCCGCAGGATCAGAAGACGATCTGGGAGCCGTTCACCCGGGCCCGGAACCCGGCGCTGTCCCAGGCCGAGGGTACCGGCCTCGGGCTCTATCTGGTCAAGATGCTGGCCGAGCTTCACGGCGCCGAGGTCCGGCTGGAAAGCGAGCCGGGCAGGGGAACCGAGGTCAGCGTCGTGTTCGGTGCCGAGCGAGTCCGCGACATGGCGGCCTGAGGTCAGAGCAGTCCGAACGGATCGAGCGAGAGCGGACCGTCCGACAGAAGCGCGATCTGCACATCGGCGAAGCTGCCGGGCTGCCGGTCCTCCGGGTCCAGTCCGGCCGCCAGATCGTCCATGGAGGTGCCGGACGCCTGGGTCAATTCCAGCGTGTAGCCGCCGGTATGGCCGAGATAGCCGTCGACCTCGAGGTAGTACGTCCCGGCGGTCGGCGCGGTGAAGGCGAGCTGGGCGTCGTGGCCGGTGCCGCCGTCGAAATCGTAGGCGAGGTAGAGACCGTCGGAATCGTAGACGAAGAGATCCGGGTCGAACAGCGTCCCGCCCTCGCCGGCGGCGCCCCGCACCTGGATCATCACCGTCTGCCCGGCGGCCAGGTCGGCGGCGTACCAGTCCCGGTCGCCGTCGTCGCCGATCGAAGCGGTCGCCGACTGTCCGACGGAAAGGATGCCGCCGGTGGAGGTGGCGCGGTCGAACTCGGTGCCGTCCTCGGAGACCGCGGCAGGATCGACGCCCGCCAGCCCGTGCCCCCCGGGCGACCGCCCTTCCGCCGCGCCGGCGGTGATGTAGTGCTCCGTCGCCTGATCGCGGTTGCCGTTGAAGACGCTGGCGAGGTCGGGGTTGGCGGCCAGGTAGTCGTCGGCGCTGAAGGTGACCGTCCGCCCTTCGAAGCGGCCGCTGTCCAGGTAGTGGCTGGTGGCGGCGCCCCGGTCGGTGCCGAAGGCGGCGCGCAGGTCGGCGTAGGAGGCGAGATATTCCAGGCCGTCGAAGCCGACGCTTCGGCCCTCCCAGACGCCGCTGTGGATGAAATGGTCCCGCGCCGCCCCGGCGTCGCGCCCGAACGCCGCCTCGAGATCCGCATAGGAGGCGATGTATTCCAGCCAGGAGACGTGGGGATCCACGTGCGTGGCGAGCGTGTAGGTGACCGAACCCGGGTGGTCGAGCAGGAAGTAGGTGGTCTGCCCGTCCGCCGGATCGACGGCCGATCGCGGTCCGTGCCCGCCCTGCTGCAGCCCGTCGATGACCTGGTCGAAGCTCAGCCGGCTGCCCGTCGACGCTTCGACCAGCGCCTGCATGGTCGCCACGGTGGCGGCGACCTGCGGGGCGGCGAAGCTGGTGCCGAGGCTGCCCTGGTTGGGGAAATCCTCGCCATCCGCCAGGATATGGACGCCGCCGCTGTGGTTCTGGGAGAACCAGGACGGGTTGCCCGCGCCGTCATGGCTGCCGACCGAGATGACGTTGCCGAAGCGGGCGGGGTAGTAGGGATATTCGAAATAGTTTCGGCTGCCGTAGTTGCCGGCGGCCGCGACGCTGTAGACGCCCTGGTCGTGCAGCAGGGCGATCTGGGAGCGGAAGTAGCTGGTCCAGGACGCGTAGTAGCCGCCGAAGCTCATGTTCACCGCGCCGACATGCCACCCCTCGCTCGCCAGGTTGTTGACGTCGTGGAGCGCGTTGCGGATGGCGAGGCTGGAGATCAGCGAGCCGCTGTTGTTGGTGATCTGAAGGTCGAGGCGTTCCAGATGGGCGTTCGTGGCCTCGATGGAGGCGGCGACCTGGGAGCCGTGGGAGCTGATCCTGCCGCCGTCGGTGTCGCCGTCCTGGCCGTAATAGTCGTAGTCGAACAGGCTGGGGCCGTAGACGGCCTCCGTCTCGAGGGTCACGCCGCTATCGACGATCGCCACCGACCAGTTCCCCATGGCCCCATCCCCCTGGACCTGCCGCTGCACAACACACCGGAGCCGAGAACGGACCTGCAGCCAGGGAGTTGCCGGCACCGATCAGGTGCTGGCAGCCCGGTGCCTGCGGGTGGCGGGTCTGACGCCCGTTTGCCCTTCGATGCTTGTTTCCCGTCAAAAACTATAGGGAAGGTTGTTGGATGAGTCGAAGTAATGCGTTGTGAGAAGGGTCACACTTATATGACTTGCCATATGATTGATCCGTTTGTGCGGGTTTTTGTGATCCGGTAATTTCCCGGAACACTGGGGCTTTTCGGCGTCGGAGGCTCGAAAACTGGAGAGCGGGCGGCAGCGGGGGCGGCGGCGCCATCCGGAGGTAACCTCGCGTTAAGGAACAGACCTTAGTGTTTGTGTGAGTTTCGGGTTGGCATCGCTGGGCGGCGGAAGCCCGGGGCTGGGAGGCCGCATGACAACGCCTGAGCATCCGCTGAGAACCGGTTCCTTCGACGAGTCTCGGGTGCATGACGTGGTCGATCGGTGCGACCATCCCAAGGTTGCCGGCTTCGCGGATCTCTGGCAGGCCAAGCGCGACTCGGAGTCGATACCCGACCGGGCCGACTTCGCCCTTGAGGAACTCGCTCCCTGGTTCGGCCATGTGATCATCATGGATCGGCTGGAGGACGGGGACGACTTCCGGTACCGGATGGTGGGAACGGCGATCACCCAGTTCCTGAACCGCGACTATACGGGGCGGACGGTGATGGAGAGCAACTACAGCGGCGCGCGGGCCAAGGTGCTCGACACGTTCCGTCGGCCGGTGCTCGAACGCCGACCGGTGTTCCGGCGCGGCCACGTGATCTGGGCCGTGGACAAGTCCTGGCGGACCTATCAGAGCGTGCACTGCCCGCTCACGGCCGGGGCCGCCGATGTCGCGATGACCATCGGCGTGCTCTATTTCAGCCGCGCCCCGGTAACCGCGCCGCCCGAGCCGCCGCGCGGCCTGTAGACCCCGTACATCCCTACCTGCAGTAGCCGATCCGGTCGCGCACTCCGTGTCTTGCGGCGGCTGCGGTGTTGGCCCAGGCTTGGTTCAACCAATGACGGGTGTCCCGACGAGGACCTCGCGAGTGAGGAGCAACCATGACGGCCTTTACCATTGCCCCCGTGCATGACGAATTCGGTGCGCGCCTGACCGGCGCGGACCTGACGCAGCCTCTGACCGACGCCCTGGTCGAGGAGATCCGCGATGCGATCGACAGCTACTCGTTCCTGGTGTTCCCCGGTCAGCACCTGCAGGACGACCGACAGCTTGCCCTGACCCGGGCGCTGGGCGAGCCGGAGGCGAACCACGTCACCCTGGGCACGACCGGCCAGGTGGAGCATTTCCACACCATCGGCAACGTGATGGAGGACGGCACCAAATACGGCAACGCCCACCAGCGCACCGTGTTCCAGACCGGCAACAACCTCTGGCATTCGGACTCGTCGTTCCGCTCCGTGCCGACCTTCGTGTCGATCATGTCCGCCCACGAGGTCCCGGATCAGGGCGGCGAGACCGAGTTCGTAAGCGGCCGCGCCGCCTATGGCCGGCTGCCGGTGGCCGAACAGGCCCGGCTCGACCCGCTGGTCTGCATCCACGACTATGTCTATTCGCGTTCCAAGGTGGCACCGGTCTCCGAATCCCACGCCGCCTCGCTGCCGCCGGTACGCCAGCGACTGGTCCGCGCCAATCCGCGGACCGGCGCGCGCAACATCTATATCGGCTCCCACGCCAAGGAGATCGAGGGCTGGAGCCACGACGAGAGCCGGGTGCTGCTCGACGCCCTGCTGGCGGAGGCGACTCGGCCTCAGTCGATCTATCGCCACCGCTGGCAGCCGGGCGATCTGGTGATCTGGGACAACCGCTGCCTGCTGCACCGCGGCGCCGGCTACGACGCCGACGCCTATCGCCGCCGCATGCGGCAGTCTCGGGTGCACGGGCTCTGCAACACGATGGAAGAGGCGGTGCCGCCGCTCGCCGCGGAATAAGCACCCGTGCCGAAACGGACGGTACTCGCCGTCGGTGACCGCCCCGATGATGACCCGCTGAACAACCGTCGGCGCCACTGCCCGACGGCACGAGGAGGAAGACCCGAATGATCTATGAGCTGCGCACCTACACCACGCCGGCCGGCAAGGCGCCGGAACTGGCCCGCCTGTCCGGCGAGGTCGGCCGTCCGATCCGCGGCAACGAATACGGCAAGCTGGAGGGATACTGGCTGACCGAGGTCGGCGCCCTGAATCAGGTGCACCATCTGTGGTCCTATGACGACCTGAACCACCGGGCCGAGCGTCGCGCCGCCCTAGGCGAGAACGCCGACTGGAAGAACAAGTACCTGACCCAGGCCGGCCCATTGATCCTGCGCCAGGACATCCGCCTGCTGAACCCGATGAAGCCGCTGGCGCCGCCGTCCGGCGAAGGCCACATCTACGAGTACCGCTACTACCGGACCAAGGTCGGCAAGGCGAAGCCGTGGCTGCAGAACTTCCTCAACGTCCAGCCGGCGCGCGAGAAGTACTCCAAGAATGTCGGCATCTTCCTCACCGAGGCGGGCCAGCCGAACGAGGTCTCGCACATCTGGGTCTACGACAGCTTCGAGCAGCGCATGGAGGCCCGCAACGCCTGTGCGAAGGATCCGGAATGGCAGGCCTTTCTCAAAGAGGCCGGGCCGATGCTGGAGGAGATGCACTCGGTCCTGTGGTTCCCCTCGGCTCATTCGCCGATGAAGTGAGGGCGGCGGCCGGCTTGCCCGTCAGGCCGGCCGCGTCTGCCCGGAGGTCGAGGCCCAGTCGAATTCCAGGTTGAGACGGGGGAACTCGCGGATCGCCCAGGCATTGTCCATGGACGCGAAGACCTCCCAGATCTGCTGGGCTTCCGGTTCCCGACTGACGAAAGCGGCGCATGTCAGGAGATTGACGTTGCGTCGGCGGTAGGGATCGCGGACCGACTGCGACAGAATTATCGTCACCCCGGCCGCTCTCGCCTTCTCGGCAAGCGCTTGGCATCCGCTGTAATCCTCAGGCTCCGTCCAGATCGCGGCATGATCGGCGAACGGGAGTGCGGTCAGGTCGATGCAGCGCTCCGCGGAGGCGGTGACACGAAACGCCGTGAAGGGCGAGGGGTTGGTTGGGGGCCGCACGGACGGTGATTCCTGAAAGGTCCGCATGCGGTGATGGCAGATTTCCGCCACTGCCGTTTCCACCTCCTGTGAGCCGTAATAGACCCCCGGCGTGAATCCAGGTGCTCGAAAGCGCGATCCGCGCGTCGGCGTGGTGCGGTACCGAAAGGGCGTGAATAAAAGGAAATGCAAGCCGGCGCAGTCCCCGGGATAAGCAGGCTTGCTGGCCTCCAGTTCCGCCTCAAGGGCCGCCTGTTCCTCAAAGGTATCGACCAGCTTGCGGGTGGCATTGATGTGCTGGGCCTCAGCAAGGCGCCAAACCTCGCCGCGCCAGGGCCGGGCTTCAGATGATGGCGCGTCGGCTATCGAGGTAGGCAAGGACATCGGTCAGACCTTCGGGGCGCTTCATCATGTCGAGCGGGATGCCGCCCAATGCCAGGTTCTCCGCCCGCAGCCATTCCCGGTTATAGCGCTCGTCGCCGCCGCTGATCGCATCCAGGGACCGAAACACCCGCACCAGAAGGAGCCCCAGCTGATACGGCTTCGATCCCTTCTGCACTGATTGCTGACCGTTGACGAAGCGCGAGGCCGAGGACGAGCTTAGGCCGATGATCTCGCCGAGCTCAGTCTGGCTTAGTTTGAGGAACTTGGCAGTATTCGCCATGGCCTTGTTGACCGCGAGTTCCCCAGAACTGCCTGCCTGCTGTGCAATATCGTATGGCATCTAGAAACTCCCAAGTGGGAAATAATATCGGGTAGGACCCATGTGGGAATGATGTTGCAGATTGCAACATTTGTCCAGCGCGCATCCCGCTGACCGATTAGTTGAACGCCGAGAAATCCCGTTCTGAGATCGCCTCTGTCCGCGTCTCCGAGGCCAGCTCCGGCGGGCCGAAGAGGCGGACGAAGACGCGCATCACCACCGACAGCCCGGCCAGCAGCAGCAGGCCCGGCCCGAGCACCATGAAGAACTTGATGAACCAGCGCTCGCCGATGCCGTTGGTCTCGCCGGCCGTCTCGTCATGCACCCAGGCGATCCAGAAAAAGTCGAAGCAGTCGGCGGTGAAGATCGCCACGAAGGGCAGCAAGAGGAACAGCCCGCCCAGCAGCTCCACCCACAGCCTTCCCCGCTCCCCCAGTTTTCCGCGCAGCATGTCGAGGCGCACATGGGCGTTGCAGGCGCAGGCATAGCCCAGGGCGCAGAGCATGATGATCGCGTGCAGGTGCCACTCGGCATCCTGCATGGCCGGCGAGTTCAGGTAGAAATGCAGGTCGCTCTCCATCACGAAGTCGAGCTTGCGCAGGTAGCGGCGGGTCAGCGCGTCGAACAGGATGATGGCGATCAGCGGCAGGAACAGCCAGGACACCGCCTCGCCGACCCACACCACCGGCCGCTCCAGTGCATCGGCGGCGCGCAGAAGACGGCGCCAGGGCGTTGATCGTGCGGTCATGGTGCTCCCCTCCTCAATCCACGAACAGCCAGTGGGGCAGGGCGGTCACCAGCTCCGGCTCGGCCATGACGATGGCGACGCAGAGCATCTGCAGGAGCACAAAGGGCACGATGCCCACATAGATCTGCCGCATGGTGATCGAGGCGGGCGCCACCCCCTTGATGTAGAACAGCGACAGGCCCATCGGCGGGGTCAGGAACGAGGTCTGCAGGGTGATCGCCACCAGCACGGCGAACCAGTAGAGCACGTCGCCCTGGGCGATATGGGGACCGAAATCCAGCGGGGCGACGATCGGGCCGAAGATCGGGATGGCGATCAGCATGATCTCCAGCACGTCGAAGAAGAACCCCATCAGGAAGATCAGCCCGATCACCGTGATCAGGATGCCCCAGGCGTCCAGCTCGGCAGCGTCGATCAGCAGCAGGACGATCTCGTCGCCGCCCAAGATGCGGAACACGAAGGCAAAGCTGGTGGCGCCGATGAACAGCACGAAGATCATGCCCACCGTCATGGCCGAACGGCGCAGGCTCTCGCGCAGGCGTCCATCGCGCAGGTTGCCCCTCAGCCAGGCCAGCAGCAGCGCGCCGCCCGCGCCGACGGCGGCCGACTCGGTGATCGTCGCCAGACCCGACAGCACCGAGCCCATGACCAGGAAGATCAGGATCGCCGGTGGGATGATCCCGCGCGCCAGGACGCCCCAGAACGCTCGCGGGTCGCGGTCCTCGGGCGGGGGCGGCAGGCGTGGGGCGGCCCCCTTCACCAGGAAGGCGTAGCCGGCGATGTAGAGCAGGTAGAGCCCCGACAGCAGCAGGCCCGGCCAGATCACCGCGGCGAACAGATAGCCGAAGGAGATCTGCATCATTTCGCTGAGGAACACGATCAGGATGCTGGGCGGGATGAGGATGCCCAGGGTGGACGACGCGGCGATGGTGCCCAGCGCCAGGGACGGCCGGTAGCCCGCCTTCAGCATGGTCGGCAGGGCGATCAGGGTCAGCATGATGACTGAGGCGCCGACCACGCCGGTGATGGCGGCGAAGATCACCCCCATCAGGGTCACCGCCAGGGCCATGCCGCCGGGGACGGGCCGCAGAAGGAGTTGCAGCGCCTCAAGCAGGTCCTGGGCGATGCGCGAGCGTTCCAGCATCACGCCCATGAACACGAAGAGCGGCACGGCGATGATCTGCAGGTTCTCCGCGATGCTCCAGACCCGGGGCACGAAGACGAAGAACTCCGGATAGGAGAACACGTTCAGCGCCATGCCGATGAAGCCGAACAGGATCGCCGTCCCGCCCAGCGCGAAGCCGATCGGGTAGCTGGTGAAGACGAGGCCCATCAATGTCACGAACATGAAGAGCGGCAGCAGATCGATGATCAGATCGGTCAAGCGGGCTCCACGGACGAACAAGCGCGTCCCGGATTAGGCCCGCTCCGGCGCACCGCGGCAACCGGCGGCTGCACGCCGATCCGTCATGCGGATCGGCTCGGGACCACTCAGAGGCGCCCGATCGGCCCGATGAAGGAATAGCCGACCGCGTGGGCGGAGCGGATCGGGGCCTCCACCTCCATCGTCGCCTCGATCTTCCGGCGCAGCCGGCGGACCGTCTGGTCGACATAGCGGTGATCGGGCAGGTCCACGGTCTTGCCCAGCCGCTCGGCGATCTCGTAGCGCGAGACCGGCTCGCCGGGCTTTTCCGACAGACAGTCCATCAGGATGGTTTCGGCATGGGTGAGCTGGATCGAGCGGCCGGTCGGATCGGCGAGCTTCCAGCCGGTCAGGTCGATCTGCCAGGTCGTGGATCCGGAGGCCGGCCCCGGCCGGCGCACGGTCGCCCGGATCGTCGCCAGCAGTTCGCCCGGGTCGACCGGCTTGACCAGATAGACGTTCGCCCCCGTCTCGTATCCCAGGATGCGGTCCTGGGTGGCGCCGCGACCGGTCGCCATGATCAGGCCGATCGTCGGCGCCCGTCGCCGCAGTTCGGTGGCGATCGCCACGCCGTCCTGCTCGGGCAGTCCGAGATCGAGCACCACGGCGTCGGGTGTGTCCGCTTCGAACTGTTCCCAGAACTCCCCGGCATGTGCCGCCGCCCGCACGGTCAGGCCGGCCTCGGTCAGGAAGGTTGTGACCTCCTCGCGGAGAGGGGCTTCGTCTTCGACCAGGATGACCGAGATCGGCCGGTCCTCAGGGGGGAGGGTCATGTCGGAACTCTTAGGCGTCGGGCAGGTGGATCGCGAAACGGCTGCCGCCGGCGGGTGTCGGCGTACAGGCAACGCTCCCAGCATGGGCCTCCACGATCGTGCGGACCAGATGCAAACCGATACCCAAACCGCCAATTCCGGAGACATTCGACGATCTGTAGTGACGCTCGAAGATCTCCTCGCGTTCCGCCTCGGGGACGCCCGGCCCCTCGTCGGCGATATCGATCCCGATGCCGTCCGCGCCCCGGTGCACGCTCACCGCCACCGTCGAGCCTTTGGGGGCGTATTTGAAGGCGTTTTCCAGGACATTGCTGACCGCCATCTCCATCAGGCCGGGATCGATGGTGGCCATGACGGGATCGTCGGGCAGCGATACTGCCAGGCGATGGTCGGCGGCGGCCGGGCGCAGCATCTCCACCAGGCCGTCGACCAGACCGCACAGGTTCACCGGCCGGGTCTGGAGCTGGATCTGACCCTCGGCCACCCGCTCGTCCATCAGACAGGCATCGACCATCCGTCGCAGCCGGTCGGTTGCGGTGCGGATCTTCTCGAGCCGCTCCAGGTCTTCCGGCGCGCGCGTGGCGAAGTTCTGGGCGGTGGCGTCGACGATGGCCAGGGGCGTGCGGAAATCGTGGCTGACCATGGCCACGAACTGTTGCTGCAGCCGCCGGGCGTCGCGCTCGCGGTGGATGGCCTCGTCCAGTTCGGCGGTCCGGTCGGCGACCCGCTGCTCCAGCTCGGCCCGATGGATCCGAGCCGCTTCCAGGGCCTCGCGCTGGACCTGCTCCTTTTCCGCCTGAAGACGCCCGAACCGGCTGACCAGCATGTAGGCGAAGACGACCATCTCGACGACCGAGCCGAGTTGCGGCCCGGTCAGCGTAAGCGTGTTGTTCGGCACCACGCCGATGTTTCGCAGAACGGCGAGGCTCGCCGCCGCGATCAGGGCGAGCCAGGTCAGCATCAGACCCCAGGCAGTACGATCGCCGCGGATCAGCGCGATCGCGGTGATGATCAGCAGGATGGCGCCGGCCGGCAGCACCAGATTGCTGATCAAAGCGGCGAACCAGATCGGGGTCGGCTGCGGCAGGACTATCCCCAGCGCGGTGAGGAACAGCGCGAGGCAGGTGAAGGCAAACAGGAACTGGCGTGCCAGCGCGGGCAGCGCGGCGGTGGCAAGGAAGTGATAGGCGATGAGCGCGGTGCCGAAGATCGTCATGGCGACGAAAATCGGCGGGGTCAGATGGAGATAGGGCGCAAGCTCCGGCCAGAGATGCCCGGGACCGGTCCCATTGATGATCAGCCAGACCATGCAGTGAGCCGCCAGATTCACCACGTAGATCAGGAAGATCCACTGCCGCGTATGGGCGAACAGGCCAAGCGCGCCCAGTCCCAGCACGGTGGCGATGCCGAGATAGAAGAGCTGCAGGCCGTAGAAGTCGCGCTCCTCTTCCTGCAGCGCGCCGAGCTTCCGCAGCTTCACGTCCAGCGTCAGGGTGCTGGTGGTCTCGCCGCGCAGCAGCAGGGCGGTGGTGCCGGCCGGCAGGGCGATCGGCGCGAGGTGGAACCGGCTGCGGATATCGGTGACGGGTGGGACCGTGTCGCCGAGCTCGAACAGCGGCACCGGAGCGCTGCGATCCGCCGGCAGCGCGAAGACCTGCACGCGATCGAAATTGGGCAGCTCCAGGCTGAGGTACCATCGCCCGGCCGCGGCGGGCGCCACGTCGAGCACGGCCCGCGCCCACAGAACGTCGTCGCTGAAGTCCCGGCTGACTTCCTTGGTGGTGATCTCGGCATCCGGCGCGCGAAGTCGGCCGGCAGCTTCGGCCGGGCTCAGCGAGCCGTGCGGATCGATCAGTTCGGCGCGGGGCAGCAGCGAGAGAGAGGTTTGGGTCCCATCCACGCGGATGGTCGGCTCGGCCCGTGCGGCAGCGGCCGCCGCCAATAGCGCCAGCATCAGGAACAGACCTGAAGCCAGCGGCCGGGCGCGGGCCACCAGCGCCGATGCGACGCCGGGCACGAGACTTTTCAGGATGGTTCCGATCACTCTCAGTCCGTTGCGTCAGGGAGAACCGGCTCCGCCAGCGCGCGAAATCAGGGGGGCCATACGGCGCATTATCATGGGGGAAGTCCGAATCCGGGAAAAATGAAAAAGATCAAACAATTATAGAAAAGTTTATTCAAATGGACGGTCGCGGAGCCGAAAAGAGCCGCCCCAGCAGGTCTGGAGCGGCTCTGTCGGATGGTGCCGGAGCGGGCGAGGGTACGGTTCAGGCCGTCGCCTTGTAGCCCGACCACTGGACCTTGTCGGCGCGGCCGGTTTCGGTTGCCAGACGCTTGCCGCTCTCGACATCGAACAGGTGAACGCGGGCCGGATCGAAGGCGATATCGACGGCGGTGCCGAAGACCGGCGGCGTCTTGTCGGTGGCGTGCATGATGATGTCCTGGCCGCCCAGGCTGCCGTGGAACAGGCGGCCCATGCCGAGCTCCTCCAGGAAGTCGAACTTCGCGGTCAGACCCGAACCGCCGGCGGCGGGGCCGTGGCGGATGTCCTCGGGCCGGACGCCCAGGGTCACCGGTCGGCCGGCACGCGCCTGCGCCAGGGCGGCGGGGACGGGGACGTGCTGGCCGTCGGACAGCACCACATGCTGGCCGCTCTCGGTCACCCGCCCCGGCAGCAGGTTCATCGGCGGCGAGCCGATGAAGCTGGCGACGAAGGTGCTGGCAGGGCGGTCATACACGTCGCTGGGGGCGCCGACCTGTTCGATATTGCCCTGGTTCATCACCACCATGCGGTCGGCCAGGGTCATCGCTTCGATCTGGTCGTGGGTGACGAAGACCGAGGTGGCCGACAGGCGCTGGTGCAGGTGGCGGATCTCCAGGCGCATCTGGACCCGCAGCTTGGCGTCGAGGTTGGACAGCGGCTCGTCGAATAGGAAGACCTTGGGCTCGCGGATCATCGCCCGGCCCATGGCCACGCGCTGGCGCTGGCCGCCGGACAGCTGTCCCGGCTTGCGGTCGAGGAAATCCTCCAGGCCGATGGAGGATGCCACCGCCTGCACCTTGGCCCGCCGTTCCGCCTTGCCGAGACCGGCGATTTTCAGCGCATAGCCGATATTCTCCGCCACGGTCATGTGCGGGTAGAGGGCGTAGTTCTGAAACACCATGGCGCAGCCGCGCTGGCGCGGCTCCAGCTTGTTCACGACCCGGCCGCCGATGGCGATCTCGCCGCCGGAAATCGCTTCAAGCCCGGCGATCATCCGCAGCAGGGTGGACTTGCCGCAGCCCGAGGGGCCCAGGATCACCACGAACTCGCCGTCGCGGATGGTCAGGTCGACGCCGTGGACGACGCGGGTGTCGCCATAGGATTTCTCGACCCGGCGGATGTTGATCTCGGCCATGCCGCTCTCCTTGAACTGACTATTTGTCGGTGTTGATGAGGCCGCGCACGAACCAGCGCTGCATGAAGATGACGACCAGCACCGGCGGGACCATGACGATCAGCGTGCCGGCCATCGCCAGGTTCCAGTGCGGAATGCCGCCGCCGGTGGTGTTTGAATCCGGCACGAGCTGGCCGAGCTCCACCGCCACCACGCCGTAGTTCGGGTCGGTGATGATCAGCAGCGGCCACAGGTACTGGTTCCAGGAGTAGACGAACATGATGGTCGCCAGTGCGGCGATGTTGGTGCGCGACAGCGGGATCAGCACCTCCCACAGGAAGCGGAGCGGCCCGGCCCCGTCCATCTGCGCCGCCTCGACCAGCTCGTCGGGTATGGTCATGAAGAACTGGCGGTACAGGAAGGTGCCCGTGGCGGTGGCGATCAAGGGCAGGATCAGGCCGGTGTAGGAATTGAGAAGGTTCCACTCGAGTGCGACCTCTACCCCCGTCACCGTGTCGATCAGCCAGGTGAGGCCGACCACGTCCAGGATCTGCTGGAACGGCGACAGGGCGTTGGCCGCCACCGCGTAGGTCGGGACGATCCGAACCTCCAGCGGCAGCATCAGGGTGATGAAGATCAGCCAGAACGCGAGCATCCTGAAACGGTGGTTGAAGAACACCAGGCCGAAGGCGGTGATCGCCGCGATCGAGATCTTTCCGATCACGACCCCGGCCGCCAGGATCATGGTGTTGATGAATTTCTGCCCGAAATCCGACTTCACCCAGGCTTCGGCCAGGTTGTCGAACAGGTGGGTGCCCGGCAGGAAGGTCGGCGGCACCCGGTTCACCTCGGGCAGGGTCTGGGTCGCCGCCACGAAGGTCAGGTAGAGCGGCACCAGCAGGGTCAGCAGCCCGGCCCCCAGGATAATCTGGGTGGCGATGTTCAGGCCGCGCGCGCGTTCGATCATGGATCCGCCCTCAGGTGTAGTGAACGCGCCGCTCGATGTAGCGGAACTGGAAGAAGGTGAGCACCATGACCAGCAGCATCAGGATGATCGACTGGGCCGCGGCGCCGGAATAGTCGAGGCCCCGGAACCCGTCCTCGTAGATCTTGAAGACCATCAGGTCGGTCGCCCGGGCGGGGCCGCCGGCGGTCATGGTGTCGACGATGCCGAAGCTGTCGGTGAAGCTGTCGGTGATGTTGATCACCAGCAGGAAGAAGGCGGTGGGAGCGAGCAGCGGGAGCTGGATGTCGCGCACCCGGCGCAGCACGCCGGCCCCGTCCATCGCGCTGGCCTCGGTCAGCGAGCGCGGGATCGCCTGCAGGCCGGCGAGGAAGAAGATGAAGTTATAGGCCACCTGCTTCCAGGCACCGGCGAAGATCACCATGGCCAGCGCGTGGTCGCCGTTCATGATCGGGTCCCAGATGCCCGGCCAGATCGCGTTGAGATGGGACAGCAGACCGGCCGAGGGATTGAAGATGAAGCGGAAGGCCAAGCCGACCGCCGGCGCCGCCACCGCGTAGGGCCAGATCAGGCCGACCCGGTAGAACCGGTAGCCGTCGAGCTGGCGGTCGGCGGCGAGCGCCAGGACCAGGGCCATGCCCATGGACAGCAGGGTGGAGAAAAAGGCGAAGAGCACGGAGACCAGGACCGAGTTCCAGTAGTACTCGTCCTCGATGATGGTCTGGAAGTTCTCCAGGCCGACCCACTGGTTCCCCCCGCCCCACGGCTGCTCCAGGGTGAAGGCCCAGTACAGCGCCTGCGCCGTCGGCCAATAGAAGAACACGAAGATGATCAGGAGCTGGGGCGCGATCAGGGCCGCGGCGATCCAGTTGTTCTTGAAAAAGGCCCGGCGCATGACGGCTGCTCACGGAATGTCGGGGAAAAGGGAACGGCGGCCACAGGCTGCGGCCGCCGTCAGTGTCGAGGCGCCGGTCAGGGCAGCGACTTGCCCTTGTAGAGCCGGGCGAACTTGGTGATCGCCGCGTTGCCGCGCTCGGCCGCCGCGTCCAGGGCCTCCTTGATGGTCTTCTTGCCGGCGAAGGCCGCTTCGATCTCGCCGGTCCATTCCTTGCGGATCTGGATGAAGCCGCCGAGACGGATGCCGCGGGTGAGCGGGCCGGGCTCGGTATAGGTCAGGGACTCGATGGCGACCTCGCGGCCCTTGTAGGGCGCGTTGTCGTAGAAGCCGCTGTCCTTCAGGTCTTTGAAGCCGGTCTTGGTCACCGGGATGTAACCGGTGTTGGACGACCAGAAGCGCTCGCTCTCCGGAGTGGCCAGGAACGAGAGATAGGCGGCCGCACCGCGGTACTCGGCTTCGCTCTTCTTCGACAGGACCCACAGCGAGGCGCCGCCCACCACGGTGTTGTGGCGCGCGTAGCCCTCGTAGACCGGCAGCATGGCGACCGACCAATCCAGGTCCGGCGTGGCGACCGAATGCACGGTCGCGTGGCTGGCGATGGAACCGAAGTAGAAGGAGCACTCGCCCTGGGCGAAGCTGTCGCGGGCGTTCAGGCCGCCCTGGGAGGTGCGGATCTGCAGCAGACCGTCATCCATCCAGCGCTTCAGGTTCTCCATGTGCTGGACATGGACGGTGGTGTTGAACACCAGCTCGCTGTCGAGGCCGTCATAGCCGTTGTTGTTGGTCGCGATCGGCACGTTGTGGGCCATCGAGAACTGTTCGAGGTCGACCCAGCTCGACGGGGCATAGGCGAAGGGGCATTCCTTGCCGCTGGCCTTCAGCTTCTCGAGGTCGGCGCCGAACTCCTCCCAGGTCGCCGGCGGCGTGTCCACGCCCGCCTTCTTCAGGTCGGCGATGTTGTAGTACATCACGGCGGTGGAGGAATTGAACGGCATGGAGAACAGCTCGCCCTTAGAGGAGGCGTAGTAGTTCGAGATGCCGGGGAAATAGTTGTCCCAGTCGATGGCGATGTCGAAATCCGCCATCATCTGCTGCACCGGATAGAACTCGCCCGACATCATCAGGTCGGCGGTGCCGGCGTCATAGGCCTGGACGATGGTCGGGTGCTTGCCGGCGCGGAACGCGGCGATGGAGTTCTGCACCGCCTGGGCATAACCATCCTGGCCGACGCAGACGATCTCGAACTCGCTCTGGGACTCGTTGAAGCGAGAGCAGGTCTGCTGGACGACCTCGCCCAGATGGCCGCTCAGGCCGTACCAGTACTCGAACTTGATGGGGTCGGCCGAAGCCGGGCCGGCCGCCAGGGCGACAACGCCGGCGGCCGCGGCAATCGTGGGAAGTCTCATGCGCCGTCTCCTTTTGCACATCGTCAGGAAGACATCGGCCAGGAAGACATCGCCCGCGCCGATCAGAGGGCCTATCTGTGCAGTACCATCCGAAACGATCGCGTGACGGGTATGAGAAGAGTGCGTTACGGAAGCGACTCAAATGCTACGGCTGCATGGACTTTTTGTTGTGGCCCCTTATTGGGCGAGGCCGAGCTCTTCCAGATAGGCGGCTGAACGCTGGATCTTGGTCTTGTCCTTGATCTCGATGATCAGCCGCGGATTGCTGGTTAATTTTGCCAGGGCGGCGAACACCGAATGCCACCGGATCGTTCCCTCGCCGAGACTCCAGTGCCGGTCGGCATAGCCGTCGGCGTCCTGCAGGTGGATATGCTCCAGCCGGTTGCCCGCGATGGTCACGTAGTAGTCGACCGGCGGCGCGCCGGTGGAGCCATGGGCGTAGTGGGCATGGCCGGTGTCGATCGACACCGCCACCGATCTGGACTGGAAGCTGTCGGCGAGCTTCACCCGGTCGGCCGGATCCACATCCTCGATGTTCTCGATGACGATGGTGACGCCGATCTCCTCGGCCCGGGCCACCACCTCGCGCATCGTGTCGTGGCAGTAGCCGATCAGCTTCTCCCGGGAGCCGGGCTGGTTGTCGTAGTTGTTGTGGCCCCAGGTCGTGAACGGGCTGTGGGCGACCATCTGGGTGGCGCCGAGGGCCTCGCAGACCTCCAAGCCCTGGAGCAGCCGCTTGCGCACCACCGCCTGGATGTCGGTGTCCTGCGAGCCGATGCTGAAGCCCCAGAACGGTCCATGGATGCCGAGCCGACCGGTATGGCCGTCGAGCAGCGCCTTGGCCCGGTCGACCAGCGGCCGCCAGTCGCCGTTGAGCACCGTGGCGTCGAAGAAGTCCTGGAGTTCCAGGTCGCGCGGCTTCTCGAGCAGCCAGTCGCGGTTGGTTTCGACCACGCTCAGCGGCATGGCGGCGCCGAGGATCGGAAGATCGGACACGGTGGGTCACTCCTGTAGGGGCGGGTGCGGATGCTGGGACGGCGACACCTCAGCCGCGCCGGGAAACCGACGGGTGGGGACCGCGCAGAAGAATGGCGCGAACCATATCCCGCGTCTGTTGCATCCCGATTAAACCGGTCGGACCGAAATCTGACTCTCGGATGACAGTCCCGCTGCAGCCCTGAAACCGGAATAGGCGAGGTCGGTAGCTTCCACCCGTTTCTCATTTCATGAATGAAATTTCATAAGATGCGACCGGCGTCACAACTTGTCACAAATGAACGCAAGTTTTCTTTGGTATACAATTGACAGTGCGCCGAGCGAATTCTTACGATTTTACCAAATAGTCAAAAAAAATCCTGACTGTTCAGTGCGAGTATTCGGCCGCCCGGCCGTTGTGTCGGGGCGGGGGCCGTGTGCGCGCGCCGATCCGTCAGTCGGCCCGCCATCCTGTGCGGAAAGGCGGCGCACCGAGCCGGCACCTGCGGGGTGTCGTCAGAACATCGAGGGGATTGGCAGATGCAGTCCAGCAAGGCGCAGTTCATCAACGGCACGGGTCGCACGGTTCTTCTGATCGATCCGAGGGTCGAGGGGTATCGCACTCTGCTGCGCTCGATCGGGACATCCCGACCGGTCGAAACCCACGTGGTCGCTGCCGATCGGGATGCCTTGCCGCAGATCGCCGCCATTGTGGCTGGCGGGGGCAAGGTCGACGCCCTGCACATCCTCGCCCATGGCGCACCGGGCCGGCTCGCGCTCGGGCGTGACGGCCTCGATCTGGCGGCACTTGAACGCGACCCGGAGGCGGTGGCGACGATCCGCATGGGCCTGCGCGGTGGAGAACTGCGACTGATCGCCTGTGCGGCCGGCGCCGGCGAGGCCGGTCGCGCCTTCGTTGCCGCGTTGTCCCTGGCGTTCCGGGCTGCGGTCGTGGCGTCGGAGGGCCTGATCGGTCGGGGCTGGGACGGCGGCGCTGATGTCGCGGCCGTCCCTCAGGGCGTCTCGCTCCGCCAGGATCTGCTCATCGCGAAACGCGAACTCGGTGCTTATCCGGCGCATCTGATGACGAACTACAACGTCACGGAGATCGCCGGCACTGGGAGCTTCTCTGACGTATGGGAATCCGAAAATCCCACCGACAGTGACACCATCTATTTCAACAGCGCTGTCACCGGAACGATCGACCTCTCCGACGTGGTGACGATCCGCAGTTCTGCCGCCCATTACTTAGCAGCGGACAATGCGATCACGATCGATGACGCCGCTGGCGGCGGCATCAGCGTTAACTCCGGCAGGTTTTTCACATGGGGCCGGGCAGACGTCGAGTTCCTCCCGGTGACGATCTCGGCCAATGTCTCGGGGTCTGGCGGTTTTGCCGTGATCGGCAGCGGCCCGGTCGTCCTGTCGGGCACCAACAGCTTCTCAGGTGGAATGAGCGTGACCAGCGGTGGCACGCTCAGCCTTACCGGAACCGGCGCATTTGGATCCGGAACGATCACTCTGAACAACGGGACCCTGGCGATCACGGGGGCCACGAACACGGCCAACGCCATGAGCATCGGCGCCAATGGCGGCACGATCGACAACAGCGCGTTCACGACGCTGACCGGCACCATTTCCGACGACAGCAACGGATACAGCCTGACGAAGAACGGTACCGGCGATCTGACCCTGACGGGGGTCAGCGCGAACTTCACCGGCACGTTCAATGTGACCGCGGGCGCTTTCAAACTGAACGCCGCCGGCGCCGATAGCGCGCTGGCCAAAGCCACCCTGAACGTGACGACCTCAAGCAGCGTCTCCATCCAGTCGGCGGAGACGATCGGCGGTCTGAAAGGCACCAGCAACGTCTCGATCACCGACGGCGACCTGACGATCGACCAGAGCGCCGATACGACCTATGAGGGCAGCATCACCGGCACCAACGGTGTCGCCAAGACGGGCGCCGGCACCCTGACCCTGTCGGGCGCCAACTCGTACTCAGGTATCTATAACCCCAGTTCGACCGGTACCTTGGTTTCCGGCGGCACGCTGAACATTACGGGGTCGCTCGCCAACACGAACCTCCTCAGAGTGACCTCCGGCGGCACCCTGACGGGCAGCGGCAGTGTCGGCGGCGGCGCGGACCTGAGGAACGGCGCGACCTTCGGGCGGTCGGGCACCGTCGACGGAACCTTCACTGTGGGCGGCGACACCACCATCGGCGAGGCCGGCGGGGCCACCACCACCTTCCATGTCGACGTCACGACCGACGGCAACGGCGGCTACACCTATGACAGCATGAAGGGGGACGCCACCTTCACCCTGGCCGACGCGACCCTGACCGTCGTTACGGATGGCAGCACGTCGGTCGGCGACGTCCTGACCCTGATCGACGATACCGGCATCAATACGATCTCCGGCACTTTCTCCGGCCTGGCGGAGGGGGCCACGTTCACCTCTGGATCGACGACCTTCAAGATCAGCTATGTCGGCGGCAGCGGCAATGACGTGACCATCACCCATATGGCCGCCCCGGCCTCGGGAGGCGGCGGCGGTGGCGGCGGGAGCACCGAGTCCTTCACAAGTTCCCAGACCACGAGTTCGTCCAGCGGGGGGACCACGGTCGCGACCACGACCCTGACCAACCGCAGCGGCGGATCCGGGTCGGCGGCGATCGTTCAGAACACGTCGAACAACGGCAACCTGGTGACGGCGACCTTGCCGACCTCGGTCTCTCTCACCTCCGAAGGACCCGGCACGGCGCAGAGCGGGACCCAGGCCCTGACGACGCTCAGCGGCGCGATCAGCGCGCGGAACTCCAGCGGCAACGCGGCCCTGCAGGGCGGGGCGCAGACCTTCCTGACCAACCTGGGTGCGACCACCACGCTGGACATCCGCACCATCATCCCAAGCTTCAACGCGGCGAATACCAGCAGCGATCCGATCGTCATCACCGGCAGTGCGCAATCGGGACAGTCCGAAGCCTTCGTCATCGACATGCGCAGCCTGCAGGGCAAGGCGCTGCAGCTCGACAACATAGAATTCGTCTCGATCATCGGCAATGCCACGGTCACCGGCGGGTCGGGCAACAACTTCGCCGTGGGCGACGACGGCAACCAATTCATCTCGCTGGGCGAGGGCGACGACACGCTCTATGGCGGGGCCGGCGACGACACCATCGGCTCGGCCGACGGCAACGACCTGCTGTTCGGCGACGAGGGCTACGACACGGTCAATGGCGGCAGCGGCAACGACACCACCTGGGGCGGCCTCGACAACGACGTGGTCTACGGCAACACCGGCGAGGACGTGGTCTACGGCAACCAGTACAACGACACGCTCTACGGCGGTCAGGACGCCGACACGGTCTATGGCGGCCAGGACGACGATATCGTCTACGGCAATCTCGGCGCCGACCTCCTGTACGGCAACCTGGGCGCCGACACGCTGTATGGCGGCGACGGCGCCGACACCGTGAACGGCAGCGAGGGGGCGGACCTGCTCTACGGCAACGCGGGTGGCGACCGTCTGTCCGGCGGGGCCGGCGACGACACCCTGTTCGGGGGGGCGGGACAGGATATCTTCGCGGTCGGGACGGGCGACGGGGCCGACATCATCAGCGACTTCAGCGCGGCGGATGGCGACCGGATCGAGATCGCTGCCGGCGTGAACGGAACGTCGATCGACAGTCTCGCCGATCTGCAGGCGGTGGCGACCGACTTCGACGGCAACGTGATCTTCGATCTCGGCAACGGCAACACCCTGACCCTGATCGGCGTGCAGAGCGCCGACCTTCAGGCGGGGTGGTTCGGGTTTATCTGACGACCATCGGGGTGCATTGGGGGGAGGCGAAGGCGGGGGACAATGTCCTCCGTCTGCGTTTCTGCGGACAGACGAACGCCGCACCGTTGGGCGCAGGTCAAGAAACGGAAGAATGGGGGAAAGTGGTGCCCAGGGGCGGATTTGAACCACCGACACGCGGATTTTCAATCCGCTGCTCTACCAACTGAGCTACCTGGGCGTCGCCGAAGCGAGACGGGTATATAGCGGCCGTGATCCGCCCTGTCCAGCACGTCTCGTCCGGAAATTTCACCATACCCGCCAGCCCCATGCGCAGGCGTTGAAGTGACGGGGTCCGGCCCGTACATTGCCGGGACCATGCAGATCGCCGATGCCCTCCGCCTCGCCATCCGTCACTTCAACGCCGGTCAGGCGTCCGAAGGCACGGCCCTATGCGAAGCCATCCTGAACGCCCAGCCCGACAACCCCGTCGCCAACTGCCTGTTGGCCCGCGCCCGCCTGCGCGCCGGCGCGCCGCAGGATGCCCGGACGCTGGTCGACCGCGCGAAACGGGCCGCCCCGGACTATCCGGCCGCCCTGGAGCTGGACGCCCGCCTGCTCGACGAGGCCGAGGGCGCGGACGGTCCGACGGTCGCCCGCGCCTACCGGCGGGCGCTGGCGGTCAATCCGGCCGCCGCAGCGCTGTGGTTCGCCTATGGCAACCTGCGGCAGGGCGCCTTCGGCGAATCCGAGGGCTCTCTCGCCCCCTATGCCCGGTCGCTGGCCGCGAAGCCGGGGGAGGTGCCTGTGGCGATGAACCTGGCCACTGCCCGCCTCAAGCTGGACGAGGCGGAGGCCGCGCTCGCCCTGTGCGAGGAAACCCTGGCCGGTCAGCCGACCCATATCCGGGCGCTCGCCCTGAAGACTACCGCCCTGTTCGATCTCGGGCGGCCCGAGCCCGCCAACGCCCTGACCGGCTTCGGGACGCTGACCCGGCCGATGATGCTGCCGGTTCCCCAGGGCTACGACAGCCTGGACGCGTTCAACGCCGATTTTGCCGCCGCCATCCGCAGTCATCCGCGCCGGCGCGACGATTACGACCCGAACAAGCGGGCGATCCGCGGCGGGTCGATCGTCACCGACCTTTTGAACCACGACCATCCGGCCATCCGCGGTTTCCACACCGCGCTGGACGCGGCCATCGCGGCCTATGGGGCCGGCCTGCCGGACCTGCCCGGACATCCGCATATCGACGGCCGGCCGTGCGGCTATGCCCTGGACGTCTGGGGCAACATCCTGCGCGCCCAGGGCCATCAGGACGGCCATATTCACAATCTCGGCTGGCTGTCCGGGGTCTATTACGTGGAGATGCCGGAGGTGCTGCACGAGGACGACCCGAACCGCGAGGGCTGGATCGAGTTCAACCATCCGGGCTACGGCATTCCCGACCGGGGGATGGCGACGTCCCACCAGGTCTGCCCGCGGCCCGGCATGATCGTGCTGTTCCCGTCCTATGTCTGGCACCGGACCGTGCCGTTCGAGGGGGCCGGTGAACGGATCTCCGTCGCCTTCGACCTGCATCCGCGCTGAGACCGATGGGCAAGCCGCCAGGAAAGTCATCCGCGACGTCACGGGGGACACGGTCGGGGAAGCCCGCCGCGGCGGCTCCGCTCCGGCGTCCCGCCCCGGCGGCGGGCGACGCTGCGGCGGCGGGGGCGCTCCAGCACGCGGGCATGCTGTTCCGCGCCCGGCGCTACCTGGAGGCGGCCGACGCCTTTCGCGCGGTGATCCGCCTCTATCCGAAGCTGCCGGACGTGCACAACAACCTGGGTGTGGCGCTGAAGTCGGCCGGCAAGGTGGCGGAGGCCATTCCGTGTTTCCGCCGCGCCGTCCGGCTCAAGCCGGATTACCTGGCGGCCCATGCCAATCTCGCCGCGGCCTTGGAGGCGACCGGCGACCTGCGGGGCGCGCTCGACCACCGGATCGATGCCTGGCGGCTGGAACCTGACGCGGTCGAGCCGCGCGAGGCGCTGGTCCGTGCGCTGCGCCGCTGCCCCTATGACAAGGCGCATCCCGGCGCACGTGCGGCCCTGGCGGCGCTCCAGGCCGATCCCGACATCGATCAGCAGGCGCTGTCGGATCCGGCGGTCCGTCTCTGGTCCAGCCACGCGGCGATCCGGCGCGAGCTGGAGACCGCGGTGTCCGGGTTTCCGGAAAGGCCGGCCGGGGCGGGGTTCAAGCCGATCACGACCTTCCTGGCGGACGAACTGATCGTCGCCGCGCTGTCCTGGTCGATCGTCGCCCATCCCGGCATGGAGGCCTGGCTGACCCGCAGCCGGAGCTGGCTGCTCGACCACGCGGTGTCCGGCAATCTCGGCCGGGTTGATCGCGACTGGCTTGCCGCGATCGCGCTGCAGGCCCGGGCGGCGGAGTGGGTTTGGTTCGAGACCGAGGAGGAGCGCGATCTTCTGATCCGCCTGGCCGACCTGCAGGCCCGCGGAGAGGAGACGCCCCACCGTGCCCTGATCCGGGCCATGTACATGCCGCTGGAGACCGATCCGGAGGTCGATGCCCTCTCTCGTGAGGCCGGGGCGCTGCAGGCCGACGACACCTCGCCGCGCGCCCTGCTGCTGCGCCGCTCGCTGATCCACCCGCGCGAGGAATGGCGGCTGGGGGAGGAACTCGCGGCCGCCGAGGTTACCGACGACGTCTCCCGGGCGGTGCAGAGCCAATACGAGGACAACCCCTATCCGCGCTGGCTCAGCCTGTCGCGCCGGCCGCGCACCACGATCGGCCGGCATCTGGGCCAGGTGCTCGCCCTGGCGCAGCCGGTGAGGGCCGAGGAGGCGTTGCCGCGGATCCTGATCGCCGGCTGCGGAACCGGCCGCCACGCCCTGCAGACCGCGCTGCGCTACGAGAATGCCGAGGTGCTGGCCATCGACCTGTCGCGGGCCTCGCTCGCCTATGCGCGGCGGATGGCCCGCGAGCTGGGGGTGCGGAACATCCAGTTCGCCCAGGCCGACATCCTGGAGCTGGATTCCATTCCCGACCGCTTCGATCTGATCGAGAGTTCCGGCGTGCTGCATCACCTGGACGAGCCGATGCGGGGCTGGCGGGTGCTGCGCCGGCTGCTGACGCCGCGTGGGCTGATGCGGGTCGCGTTCTACAGCCATCGGGCCCGGCTGCCGCTGGAGGAAATCCGGGCCGGCCTGCCGGAACGCGGCGAGATGATGAAGCGGGTGCGCGCCGCCCGGCGGCGAACCTACGGGCTGGCGGAGGGGCATGCCGGTCGGGCCCTGTTGCGGTCGGCCGATTTCTATGCGGCGTCGGGCGTGCGGGATGCCCTGCTGCATACCTGCGAGCACACGGTCAGCCCGCTCTGGATCCGCGACGCCCTGGGGGAGCTGGGACTGTACTTCCTGGGATTCGAACTGCCCGATCCGGCGATCCTGGCGGAGTACCGCCGCCGCAATCCCGGCGACCCGAGCGGGCTGGACCTGGAGGTCTGGGACGCGCTGGAAGCCGACCATCCGGACGTCTTTCTGGGGATGTATCAGTTCTGGACCCAGGCGGACGGTTAGGTCGCCGGGCTTCGGTCCTTGTTCGTCTCCTCGGCGTTGGGCCGGGGTCCGGGGTGAGCGCTTGCTGGGACGGTTGGAGGTGATCCTGAGGTCCCCGTCGCGCTCGGCCCTGGATCCCGGCGTAGCACCGGGAAGACGAAGGCAACAGCTCGCTACCCGTCGCACCACACCGCCGTCTCCCCGGCCTTGAGCCGGGGTCTAGGGTAACCGTCTGCTAGGACGGTTGGGGGTGATCCTGAAGTCCCCGTCGCGCACGACCCTGGATCCCGGCGCGAGGCCGGGAAGACGAAGGCAACAGCTCGCTACCCGTCGCACCACACCGCCGTCTCCCTGGCCTTGAGCCGGGGTCCAGGCTAACGGTCTGCTGGGACGGTTGGAGGTGATCCTGAGGTCCCCGTCGCGCTCGGCTCTGGATCCCGGCGCGAGGCCGGGAAGACGGGGAAGGGGGAGCTGTAGCCGCCCCCTATTCCTCGCCTCGTTCGAGGCGGGCGACCAGGGCGTCGAGTTCCGCCTCGTCGGGCGTCTCCTCGCTCGGGATGCGATAGGTCTCGCCGAGCCAGCGGCCGAGATCGACCTGCTTGCAGCGCGGCGAGCAGAACGGCCGTACCGTCGCCTCGCTCGGCTTGCCGCAGATCGGGCATTTCGATTTCCGTGCCTTGCCAATCGGGTGGATCTCGCCCATCAGCCCTCGCTGCTATCCGTCGCCGTCGATCACACAGTCCTCCGGTCCGAGCCCCGGATCCGGCGTCACGGTCAGCGCCCCGAGGCGCTGACGTTCGGCCGCCACGATAAGCGCACCGGGACCCGCGAGCCAACCGACCACATCGGAAGGCACGCGCAGACGCGGCCGCGCGATGCCGCCGACCTCCCGACGCAGCCGGTCCAGCGCCCGCCAGGCGCGGGTCCGCGCCGAAAGCCGTCGCTCGCCGAGCGGCGCCAGCAGTTCCTGCGACAGGGGGCGACGCGGCGACTCGCGCAGGCATTCCAGCATGCCGCCGGGCGTCCAGCCGAGGATCTGCCAGACCGCCGGGTCCGGGGCGACGGCCTCAGCCAGGGCCGCCGCCACCCGCTCGCGGTCGGCGCGTCCCCGCATGCGCGGCGGATCGATCAACAGGGTGCCGCGCAGTCCCCTCAGCCGGGCGATCGCCGCCGCACCGCACACCGCCTGACAATTGGCCTGCACCAGCGCGTCGCCGCGCGGCGAGCGGGCGAGGTTCACGTCGATCAGGCTCGCCGTCTCGCCCTCCTCGACGATCAGGGAGAGTCCGTCTGCCAGGCTGACCTCGCGGGCGACCGCCCGGTCCATCGCCTCCTCGCCGCCGGCGTCGCGGAAGGCGCTCCCGTCGCGGTCGACGATGAGCTCCGCGCCCGGCATATGGGCGACGGCCCGGTCGGCCAGGCTTGGCGGGGGCAGCAGCCAGCAGGGTGGGCTTTCCCGGTCTTTCCGGTCGTTGATCGCGTGCCAGAGCGCGACCAGACGGGACGCCTCGCCGGCCAGGTCGTCGCCGTCGGGCTCCTCGCCGGTGCTGCGGACCATCGCGCCGATGCCGTCCGGGAGCATCGGCTGGAGGGCCGCGCGCAGGGCCGCACGCCGACTTTTGCCCTTGATGCTCGAGGCGATGCCGAGTTCCGGCTGGAACGGCGTGAGGATCACACCGTCTCCGGCCAGTTCGATCCGCCGCCGCAGCACCGCCCGTTTGCCGGCCGACCCGTCGGCGGTCACCTGGACGATCAGTTTCTCGCCGTCATTCGCCCTACCGTCGCGCAGGTAGCCGGAACCGGTCGGCAGGTCGGCGACCGAGGCACCGCCGGCCGAGCGGGCGGTGACCAGGGCAATGCCGCCGACCAGACTGGGGCTGTCGTCGCCCTCGACCCAGAGCTCGACGGGCTCGCCGTCCCGCAGGAAGAGCACCCGGGCGACGCCGGGTGCGGCATGGAGGATGAGCCGGTTGCCGGCGCTCACTCCGCCGTCCCGTCCGCGGCGCGGAGGCGCGAAGCGTCGGCATGGGTGAAGCCGAGGCCACTCAGCAGGGCATAGGTCTCCGACAGGGCGAGGCCGACCACGTTGGAATAGGAGCCGTTGAGGAAGTCCACATAGGCGGCGGCCAGTCCCTGGACCGCGTAGCCGCCGGCCTTGCCCGACCAGTCGCCGGAGGCCAGATACGCCGCGACCTCGGCGTCGGACAGCCGCTTGAAGCCGACGCGGGTTTCCACCACACGCGCGTGCGTTTGGCCGTCCGGATCGATCACGCAGATGCCGCCGAGCACCCGGTGGCGCCGGCCGGACAGCAGGGACAGGCAGCGCCGGGCCTCTGCCGCGCTCTCCGCCTTGGGCAGGATGCGGCGGCCGCAGGCGACCACCGTATCGGCGGCCAGCACGAAACAGCCCGGATGACGCGGGGCGACGGCCTCGGCCTTGGCCCGGGCCATGCGGGCGGCATAGGGGCGGGGCTTCTCGGCGGGAAGGGGGGTCTCGTCCGCCTCGGCCGGATCCACCCGATCGGGCACAAGTCCGATTTGCGCCAGCAGCGCGCTGCGGCGGGGGGAGGCGGATGCGAGGATGAACGGGGCGCCCTGTGGCGGGCGCAGTACGATCGGGGCGGTCATCGGTCGGACCAGCCCTGGCCGGTTACTTGAACCGGAAAGTGATCCGACCCTTGCTCAGGTCGTACGGGGTCATCTCGACATTGACCCGGTCGCCGGCCAGCACGCGAATACGGTTCTTGCGCATCTTGCCGCTGGTATGGGCGAGAACTTCGTGGTCGTTATCCAGCTTCACGCGGAACATCGCGTTCGGCAGC
The DNA here is from genome assembly GCA_965228445.1 of Candidatus Endolissoclinum sp. Classification (GTDB taxonomy): domain Bacteria; phylum Pseudomonadota; class Alphaproteobacteria; order Thalassobaculales; family Thalassobaculaceae; genus Thalassobaculum. Next base: position 4,332,268 of record OZ245813.1, read on the forward strand.
AGTTCGGCAACAGTGCCGGAAAACTCGATCATGTCTTCTTTTGCCATTATCGCTCCTTGTCGCGGTTTTGAGCGTGCCTTAAGTGCGGGTGCCGGGGTCAAAGGTCAAGTTGTTTTCCCGAACGGCACCCGCCACCCTGGCGCATCGGACAGTCTACACCGAAGCGGGGGGCGGATGCCTGAACGACTTCGCCTGAGCCGCCGTTCGGGATGGCGCCTGCCGGCGCGGTCCCGGAGCGTTGCGCGCCCGCATGTCTTCGGAAACCCCTTCACGCCCCAGTGGTTCCGCGACCAGGGCGGAACCGGGGACTGGCGCCCGCCGGTGGTCGCCGCGTTCCGGGACTGGCTCGCCGGAACCGACCACCGGGATTTTGCCCAGGATCGCCGGGCGGAGATCCTCGCGCGTCTGCACGAACTGCGCGGCCTGCACCTGGCGTGCTGGTGCCCGCTGGACGGTCCGTGCCACGCGGATGTGCTGATCGAAGTTGCCAACCGGCCCCATAACCTCCCGTCGATCCCATAGCCGCCCGTCGTCCTGACGCACGTCAGGACCAAGCCGCCGGCGTCGGAGCATTGATCCTGAAACGAGTTCAGGATGACGGACGGGCTTGTGCAGCCCAGATACGCGCAGCGCGCCTTGATAGAATACGATCATATAACTATGTAAGTTACATGAAACTCGACAGCCGTTTGTCCGGCATTCTCCATCTGCTTCTCCATATGGCCGACAGCGAGACACCGCTGACATCGGAGGCGCTGGCCGCGATCATGCGTACCAATCCTGTCGTGGTGCGTCGCACGCTCGCGGGCCTGCGGCGCCATAATCTGGTGCGCTCGGAGAAAGGGCATGGCGGCGGGTGGACACTGGTCGCGGATCTCGACCGCGTCAGCCTGCGCGATGTCTACGCCGCGCTTGGCGAGCCGGCCCTGTTCGCCATCGGCAACCGGAGCCAATCCCCTGCCTGCCTCGTCGAACAGGCGGTGAATGCCGCGTTGGACGACCCGCTTCGGCAGGCGGAAGAGCGGCTTCTGGCCGCCTTCGGCAGCGTGACCCTTGCCGCCATCCGGGCCGATTTCCTGGATCGGCTCGCCTGCCGCACGAACGCCCCCAACCCATGAGCGACCGATGAACCCCCAGAAAGCGCAGAATTCGCAGCACTCGGACAGCACCAACGAGTTCCTGAAGCATTTCGCCGATCCGGAAGCGACGAAACTCTATGCCGAGGGCGTTCGGCGTTTCGTGCCTGGTGTCGACGCTTTGCACCGCATGACCGCGGTCCTGCTTGCCGAGAGCGCGCCGCCGGAGGCTCATGTCCTGGTTCTCGGCGCCGGGGGCGGGCTGGAGCTCAAGGCTCTGGCGGAAGCACAGGCAGGCTGGAGGTTTACCGGCGTCGATCCGGCACCGGAGATGCTGAGGCAGGCGGAGCGCGTCCTCGGCGACGTCGCCAGCCGTGTCACCCTGGTTGAAGGGTATATCGACGACGCCCCCGACGGTCCCTTTGATGCGGCCGCCTGCCTTCTCACTCTCCATTTCCTGCCGCCGCCGGCACGTCAGCAGACTGTTCGAGCGATCCACCGTCGTCTGCGACCCGGGGCACCGTTTGTAGCGGCCCATGGGAGTTTCTCCCAGGAAGCCGGAGCCCGGCCGCACTGGCTCGACCGCTATGCCGATTATGCGATCGCTTCGGGGGCCGATCCGGAGCAGGCACGGGGGGCGCGCGATGCGATCGAGGCCAGCGGGATCATGCTGACCCCTGAAGCCGACGAGGCCGTGCTGAAGGCTGGCGGGTTTGCCGACATGCAGCAGTTCTACATGGCGTTCACCTGGCGCGGATGGATCGGCCACGCCTGACGGGGGTCAGTCCAGATACGCGAACCGGGCCTGGATGCGCTGCATCAGGCTGTCGCGCACCGCGCGGTAGGCGTCGAGCCGCGTCTCGCGGTTGCCCTCGATCACCGTGGCGTCCAGGGTCGGCCAGTATTCGATGTCGCAGGCCATGGTGCGGGTCAGTTCGATGGCCCGGTGCTGGGCTTCCGGCGACAGCGAGATGATGACGTCGAAGAACCCGTCCTCCAGCATGTCGAAGCTCTTCGGCCGGTGCCGGCCCATGTCGATGCCGATCTCGTTCATCACCTCGATCACGAACGGGTCCAGGTCACCCCGGCCGACCCCGCAGGAATCGACATAGACCCGCGTTCCGGCCATCGCCTTCAGGATGCCCTCCGCCATCGGCGAGCGCACTGCATTCATGCTGCAGGCGAAGAGCACCGCGCTGGGCTGCTGGATGGAGGCGAAGGGATCCGTCAGGGCCACCGGCTCATCCCCGGATATGCAGGACGCAGAGCAGCGTGAACAGCCGCCGGGCGGTGGGGTGGTCGAGCGCGATGCGGCCGTCGAGCCGATCGCGCAGCATCTGCGAGCCCTCGTTGTGCAGCCCGCGTCGGCCCATGTCGATCGCCTCGATCTGCGACGGCGACAGCCGTTTGATCGCGTCGTAGTAGCTCTCGCAGATCTGGAAGTAGTCCTTCACCACCCGGCGGAACGGGGCGAGGTGAAGCTGGACCTGGGTGAGGGGGGCGTCGGCCGTGTCGCGGATGTCGAAGACCAGCCGGTTCTCCTCCACCGACAGCCGCAGATGGTAGGGGCCGGCACCGGCCTCCTGCGGACGGAAGCGGTTGTCCTCCAGCAGGTCGTAGACGGCGATCGCGCGCTCCTGCTCGACCTCGGCGCTGCGGCGGATCACCGTGCGCTCGTCGAGGGAGATGTGCACGATCCGCGCGTCATCGCCGGTGGGATCCAGCGGCGCGCTGTCGGAGCCGTCTCCCGACATGCGCCCTCCTCAGCAGTTCAGTTCAGCGCCGGTTCAGTCGAACCGCGATCGAACGCGCATGTGCGTCCAGACCTTCCATCTCCGCCAGTCTAATCGCTGCCGGCCCCACCGCGCCAAGCCCCTCGGCATCGGCCGCCACGGTGGTGGTGCGCTTCATGAAGTCGAGGACGCCGAGGCCGGAGGAGAACCGTGCCGTGCGCGCCGTCGGCAGCACGTGGTTCGGTCCGGCGACATAATCGCCCACCGCCTCCGGGGTGAAGCGGCCGAGAAAGATCGCGCCGGCATGGCGGATCCGGTTGGACAGCGCCTCCGGGTCCTCCACCGCAAGTTCCAGATGCTCCGGCGCCAGCCGGTCGACCAGCGGCGGGACCTCGTCCATGGAATTGGTGACGATCACCGCCCCATGCGACTTCCAGCTCTCCGCGGCGATCTCTGTGCGCGGCAGGGTGGCGAGGTGGTCGTCCACGGCGGCGGTCACCGCATCGGCGAAGCCGGCATCGTCGGTGATCAGGATCGCCTGGGCCGCGGTATCGTGCTCGGCCTGGCTCAGCAGATCGATGGCGATCCAGGACGGGTCGTTCTGCGCATCGGCGACCACCAGGATCTCAGACGGGCCGGCGATGCTGTCGATGCCGACCTTGCCGAAGACATGGCGCTTGGCGGCGGCCACATAGGCGTTGCCGGGGCCGACGATCTTGTCGACCTTGGCGATGCTCTGGGTGCCGTAGGCCAGCGCGGCGACGGCCTGGGCCCCGCCGATCCGCCAGATCTCAGTGATCCCGGCGACCCGGGCGGCGGCCAGCACCAGATCGTTGACCACCCCGTCCGGCGTCGGCACCACCATCACCCGGCGCGACACCCCGGCGACCTTGGCCGGCAGGGCGTTCATCAGCACCGAGGAGGGGTAGGCGGCGGTCCCGCCGGGCACATAGAGCCCGACCGCGTCGATCGAGGTCCAGCGCATGCCGAGCCGCAGTCCGGCCGGGTCGTTGACCTCGAAGTCGGTGGGAAGCTGGCGGGCGTGGAAGCTCTCGATCCGCTCGGCGGCCAGTTCCAGGGCGGCGCGGGTCTCCGGGTCGATGCGGGCGACGGCGGCCTCGATCTCGGCCGGGCCGATCGCGAGGCCCGTCTCCGCCGGGTCGAACCGGTCGAAGCGGCGGGTGTAGCCGATCAGCGCGGAATCACCGCCCTCGATGACGGCGGCGATGATCGCGGCGACGACGTCGCCGACCTCGGCCTCGGTCTCGCGCTTGGAGTTGACCAGATCCTCGAACGCCTCGGCGAAGCCCGCCTGACCGGTCGCCAGCCTACGCGGCACGGGCCGCCTCCCGAAAGCGGGCGATCAGGTCGTTCACCGGGCCGGGCCGGGTCTTCAGCGCGGTGCGGTTCACCGCCAGACGGGCGCTGACATCGGCGATCCTGTCGATCTCCACCAGGCCGTTCGCCTTCAGGGTCGAGCCGGTCTGCACCAGGTCGACGATGCGGCGGCACAGGCCGAGGTTCGGGGCCAGCTCCAGCGCGCCGTTCAGCTTGATGCACTCCGCCTGAACCCCGCGCCGGGCAAAATAGCGGCGGGTGACGTTCGGGTACTTGGTGGCCACGCGCAGGTGCGACCAGCGCTGCGGATCCTCGTTGGCGGCGAGATCGGCCGGGGCGGCGACGGCCAGGTGGCAGTGACCGACATCCAGGTTCACCGGGGCGTAGATCTCCGGATGGTCGAACTCCATCAGCACGTCGGAGCCGGACACCGCGAGATGGGCCGCGCCGAAGGCCAGGAAGGTGGCGGTGTCGAAACTGCGGACCCGGATGATGTCGAGATTCGGGTCGGAGGTGGCGAACTGGAGCTGACGCGCATCCTCGTCGAAGAAGGCGTCCTCCGGCTCGACCCCGGCCCGCGCCATCAGTGGTGCGATCGCCTTCAGGATCCGGCCCTTGGGCAGGGCCAATACAAGCTTGTCGTTCGCGTTCACGAGGTGTCGTCCCGTTTTAGACCTTTAGCGAAAACCTTAACGCCACAGGCACTTGAGCGGCTCAGGTCGCCCCGTTCGCGTCGCCATCTTCGTCATGGAACGGACGGAAAACCGTGGGCCAGGGTGTGCCGAGGTCCTCCACGTGACAGGACAGGCTGTCCACGTCAAGCCGGATGGTCGCTTCGCCGGCGAAGACCAGATCCACGGTTCCGTCCGCATAGGCCAGCGACAGCAGGTTCAGCATCCGTCCCGGATCGCGCCGGTCGATGCCCCGGGTGCGGACCTTGCGCACCCCCTCGAAGCGGATGCCGGTATGGACCCGTTCGAAGGGTGTGTCCCGGCTTTCGGTCGGCGTGCCGTCGGGCGCGATCTCCCAGCGGAACCGGCCGGCCACCAGCGCGAACCGGTTCTCCGCCGCTTCGTAGGACATTTCGGAGACCGGGACGATGGCGTCCTGCAGGTAGGCGGCGACCACCGTCAGATCCTCGAGATCCTCCGCCCGCACGCGCAGCGGCCGATCCCGCCCCTTGTCCCCGAAGGGGGTGAGTGCGGGGGTACGGGCCATGTTATTCCTCCGCCGCCGCCCGCTCGGACGCCACCCGGCCGACATCGGCGCCGCAGGCCGAGAGCTTGCCGACCAGATCCTGGTAGCCGCGGTCCAGGTGATAGATCCGGTTGATCACCGTCTCGCCCTCGGCGGCCAGTCCGGCCAGGACCAGCGAGACCGAGGCCCGCAGGTCGGTCGCCATGACCTGGGCGCCCTTCAGCGTCTCCACGCCGCGCACCATGGCCGAGGCGTGGTGCACGGTGATGTTGGCGCCCATGCGCGACAGTTCCGGCACGTGCATGAAGCGGTTCTCGAAGATCGTCTCGGTGATCATCGAGGCGCCGCGCGACACGGTCATCAGCGACATGAACTGCGCCTGCAGGTCGGTCGGGAAGCCGGGATAGGGCTCGGTCATCATGTCGACGCCCAGGACGCGGTCCGCGCCGCGGGCGACGCGCACGCCGCCCTCGACCGTCTCCAGGGTGACGCCGGCCCGGCGCAGGGTCTCCGCTGCCGCGTCGATCAGCACCAGGTCGGTGTCGGTCAGGGTGACGTCGCCGCCGGCGATGGCCACGGCCATGGCATAGGTGCCCGTCTCGATCCGGTCGGCGACCACCTTGTGATCGGCGCCGCCCAGCTCGGGCTTGCCCTGGATATGGATCGTGTCCGTGCCCGCACCCTCGATCTGCGCCCCCATGGCGGTGAGCAGCTTGGCGAGGTCGCTGATCTCCGGCTCGCGCGCGGCGTTGACCAGGACGGTCTCGCCGTCGGCCAGCGCGGCGGCCATCATCAGGTTCTCGGTGGCGCCCACGGAGACGAAGGGGAAGGTGACCCGTCCGCCGCGCAGCCGGCCGCCGGGTGCCTTGGCCTCGATATAGCCGGCCTCGATGTTCACCTCGGCGCCGAGATCGGCGAGACCCTTCAGGTGCAGGTCGACCGGACGGTTGCCGATGGCGCAGCCGCCGGGCAGGGAGACCTGGGCCTGGCCGAAGCGGGCGACCAGCGGGCCGAGCACCAGGACCGAGGCGCGCATCTTGCGCACCAGGTCGTAGGGGGCGACGGTGCTGTCGATCCGGGCGGCGTCCATGTTCATGTCGCCGCCGTCGCGCTCGATGCGCACGCCGTGCTGGCGCAGCAGGCTGGCCATCGACGCGATGTCGGCCAGATCCGGGACGTTGGTCAGCCTGACCGGCTCGCCGGACAGCAGGCTTGCCGCCATCAGCGGCAGGGCCGCGTTCTTTGCACCGCTGATGGGGATCGTCCCATGGAGCGGCCGGCCGCCCCGCACGCGAATCTGGTCCATGGATCACACAACATGTTGTTTGGTCGGTTCTAACCGACGGGGGCGGGAGGGCTCAAGCGCGACGCCGTCTGGATGCACCCCCATTCGGGCGAAACCGTGGCATTCCGCGGTTTATTCCGACCGGCCCGTGTCTTTTGCCGGGGGCTCCGTGTCGGACCGGGCGCGGGATTGCGCCTTCCGCCGGCGCAGATTCGCGCGCAGGGCCTGTTCCAGCCTGGCGGTCCGCTCGTCCTTGTCCGGCGTCGCGGCCGCTCCCGGGCGCGCTCCGGACGCGGCTTTGCCGGAGGAGGGAGGTGTGCCGGTGCCGTGTCTGTTCTCAGCCATCCATATCCCTCCGTCCGTCCGCGCCGGACCGGTCCGACGCGATGGTGCCGCCGAGACGACCGCCATATGGAGCGCTGTGTGGACCGGCATGTCGGCCGGCGTTTCGCCTGCCGTGTCGGCTCCTCTTATCACGACGGAGGACAAAGGGGCGATAACGCACTTGCACCCTGCAGATGTCTCTGGCATGTATGCGCGCCTCGCGGGTCGGCGGTCATCGCCATCGCCCTTCACCCGCCGCAGGACGCTGCCGTAGCTCAGGGGTAGAGCACTCCCTTGGTAAGGGAGAGGCCGAGAGTTCAAATCTCTCCGGCAGCACCATTCCTCTCGACGACACAGTCATTGACCATGAGCCGCGTCTGTCCGTGAGCGGGCGGCACTGTTCCTGCGCTGCTTTGACTGGCGCTGTTCTGGGGAAGGTCTGTGTGGCGGGAGCCGACCCGGCCCGTGCGGCGCCTTGCGGGCCGGGGCCGGATCGGTCGGGGGCTGTGCTCAGGCCGCCAGTCCCTTGACGCCGCAGCGCTTCTCCATCTCGCGCCGGATCCGGATCGCGTCGCTGGTCTCGTCGGCGGCGACGTCGCTCCAGCGGATCGGCTGGCCGGCCTTGATGTCGGAGGTCAGCGGCACGTGATGCGCCAGGCCGATCGGCAGGCCGCCGATCCGGAGCGAGGTCTCCGCCGGGTAGAGCTTGCCCCACACGGTGAAGCCGCCTTCGCCGTCCAGCATCTCGCCGGCCTTCAGGTCGCGCTTCGCCGTCGCCACCACGTCGCCGCGGAAGCCCTGGGTGGCCCCGGTCGGCCGCTTCAGGATCGCCGCCGACAGGATCGACACGTTGAGCTCGAGCCCGATCAGGTGGAACGGCTTGTACATCGCCGAATAGCGGCCGGTGGCGTCGGTGTTCATGCCGTACTGACGGAAGCAGGCCGCCGCATAGTCGTTCGGCGCCTCGATGACCACGTAGACGCCCCAGCGCAGATCCTTGAACACCGGCCGTCCGTCCCGCTCCAGCGAGGAGACCACCTCGACCTGACCCTTGGCGGCGAGTTGGCCGCCCTCGGATGTCGGACGCAGCACATGGGCGAGGTCGTCCATGCCCGCCGGCGGGAACATCAGCCCGTCCGGTGGCGGGGTGAGGCCGGTCGCATTGGCGATCGCCGCCATCTCCAGCGCCGACTTGGTGCCGTCGAGGAAGCTGTTGAACATCTGGCTGTTCATGCCGGCCGCCGCGGCCTGCTCGCTGGTCAGCCCGTAATGGTCCCAGACCGTATCCGGCGTCGACGCGTGATAGGCCGGCAGGAACTTGGTGCCCTTGCCGGCGGCGATAACCTCGAAGCCGGTGGAGCGCGCCCACTCGACCATCTCGCAGGTCAGGGCCGGCTGGTCGCCATAGGCCATGGAGTAGACCACGCCGGCCTGGCGCGCCTCCTCGGCCAGCAGCGGCCCGGCCAGCACGTCGGCTTCCACGTTGACCATGACGATGTGGACGCCGTTGCGGATCGCCTCGCGGGCGTGGACCAGGCCGACAGAGGGGACGCCTGTGGCTTCCACCACCACCTCGGCGGTGCCGGAGGCGATCAGCTTGCGGGCATCGTCCTCAAAGGTCGTCTTGTCGATGAGGTCGTCGGGCCAGCCGACCGCGCGGCAGGCGGCCCGGGCGCGGTCCGGCGACAGGTCGGCGATCCAGGCGACCTCAAGCCCCGGCGTGGTCGGGACCTGGGAGAGGAACATGGAGCCGAACTTGCCGGCGCCGATGAGGCCGACACGCACGGGCGTGCCGGCCCGGGCGCGGGCCAGGAGGTCCTGATAGATGTACATCGTCGCTTATTCCGCCGCCTGCAGCTGACCGGCGACCAGCTCGTCGAAGCAGTCGTCCTCCAGTGCCGTGATCGGCGTGAAGTCGCGATGGGCGATCCACTCGTCCCGCTTGAAGGCGCGGATGTGGTTGTCGACGTGGCACAGCGACAGATAGACGATGGTCCGGCCGATCGGCGAGATGTTCGGCGGGCTGGCATGCACCAGCAGCGAGGAGAACATCAGCACGCTCCCGGCCGGGCCGGTCGGGGCGACGCAGCCGCCCTTGTCGGCCAGGGCGGAGACCGTCTCGCGATCCAGGGTCCACAGCGGGTAGGAGGTGGTCTCCAGGTCGTGGCCGGCATCGACCACGCCCTGCTTGTGGCTGCCCGGGATGAACAGCAGCGGGCCGTTGGCGGCGGTGACATCGTCCAGGAACACCGCGATGTTCATCGCGCGCGGCTCCGGCATCTCGTCGTCGCGCGCCCAGGTGCCGTAATCCTGGTGCCACTGCCAGACCTCGCCGTCGAAGGCGGCCTTCGCGTTGATCTTGAACTGATGCATGTAGAGGTCGCCGTCGAGCAGCTGCTGCACCGGCTCGATCAGGCGGGGATGGGAGCCGAGGCGGCGGAAGGTCTCGTTGTAGGTATGGGCGGCGAACGCGGTGCGCGCGACGCCGGACTTCTCGCGCCAGACCTCCTTGCGGTCCATCGCGTAGATCTTGTCGGCCTCCTGCTTCATCAGCGCGGCTTCCTGCGGCGTGAACTTGCCGGGGAAGAACAGGTAACCCTCGTCGTCGAATTTCTTGAGGTCGTCGGCACTGAGTTTCATGGCGTTTCCTTCCTTGTTGGCGGTTTTTGTTTTGATGGCGGCCGGCGTCAGGCCCGGCTCAGTCGCTCGTAGGTCAGATCTCCCGTCCGTTCGGCGTGTTCGGCGGCAAGGGTGCCGGCCAGGACCGGATCTCCGGCCAGAATGGCGTCGGCGATCGCCGCATGCTCGTCCCAGATCGCCGTGCGGCCTTCCTGATCCGCGAGGACGACCCGCATCGATCGCACCATGTGCGGCCAGAAACCGGCGGCGGTGCGCTCGATCTCCTCATTGCCCGACAGGTCGTGGATCGCCTGGTGGAACGCCAGGTCGGCCTTGACCAGCGCTTCCATCGTGCCGTCGGCGCAGGCATCGCGGCCGTCTTCGATCAGGCGCCGGAACCGTCTGGCGGCGCTGTCCGACGGGTCGAGCCGTTTCGCCGCCAGCCGGGCGGCGAGCCGGTCGATGGCGCCGCGCACCTGGTAGAGGGCGAGCAGCCGGTCCGGATCGATCGGCGCCACCATCTGGCCCTTGCGGCCGCGATCGACGACGAGCCCCTCGCGGCGCAGCAGCACCAGCGCGTGGCTGACCGGCTGCCGGCTCACGCCGAGGCGCTCGGCCAGATCTTCCTGCGCCAGCGGCGTTCCGGGCGCCAGATCCATCGCCATGATGGCGTCCCGGATGGCCTGATGGGCCTGGGCGGTAAGATCGGGCTTGGCGGCAAGCGACTGCATCGGGCGGTCCGGTTCAGTATTCTGAATTCAGAATACTGAACACGAAAATCGGTGACCGGTCAATCGCGCGGTTCTGTCCGGCAGCGAGGCGCGCAACAGGGCGGTGCAACCGAGCGGCCTGCGAATGGTTGTCTCCAGAGCGGGCGGCGTCCCCGCCCGCGGGAACCGGAAACGGAAGTGGCCTTCATGCATCAAGTCGTCATCGTCGGCGGAGGTGTCGCCGGCATCGACCTCGCCACCCATCTGGCCGGCCGGAGATCCGGCGGAACCAGGCTGGCCGTCACCCTGATCGACCGGGAAAGCGCCCATGTCTGGAAGCCGATGCTGCACACGATCGCAGCGGGAACGCGCAACGTGCATCTGCAGCAGACGCCCTATGTCGCCCATGCCGCACAGCACGGGTTCCGCTACGAGCCGGGTGCGGCGGAGGAGGTCGAACGGCCGGGCAGCACGGTCCGGATCGCGCCGATCGTCATGGAGGGGCGGAAACTGATCCCGGCGCGGGAGCGGCGGTACGATACGCTGATCCTGAGTGTGGGCAGCGTCGCCAACGATTTCGGCACGCCCGGCGTGGACCGTCACTGCTACCGCATCGAAAGCCGCAGCGACGCGGTCGCGTTCCACGAGGTGATGCGGCATGCGCTGATCGAGGCGCTGGTGGGCGAGACCCCCTTGCGCGTGGCCATCGTCGGCGGCGGCGCCACGGGGGTCGAGATGGCCGCGGAGATCGTCCAGTTCGGCGAGATCGCCGAGGCCTACGGTATTCCGGATGCGCGGTCGCGGCTGCAGGTGACGCTGATCGAGAGCGGCGAGCGCATTCTTGCCGCCTTCCCGCCGCGGATTTCCGCCCTGGCGCAGGAGCGGCTGGAAGAGCTCGGGGTCGACGTGCGGACCGGCGACCTCGTCACCGAGGCCGATGCCGGTGGCTTCGTCCTGAAGAGCGGCGGGCGCCTGGAGGCCGGATTGAAGGTCTGGGCGGCCGGGGTGAGGGCGCCGGGACTTGCCCAGCGGATCGACGGTCTGGACCGCAGCCGCTCCGGTCAGATCGTGGTGACGCCCACGCTGCGCTCGGTGTCCGACCCCGCAATCTTCGCGCTTGGCGACTGCGCCAGCCTGACCCTGCCCGGCGAGGACCGGCCGCTGCCTCCCACTGCCCAGGCAGCATTCCAGGAAGCCAAGTATCTCGGACGGTACCTGCCGGAGATCCTGGAGGGAAGGACGGTGCCCGACTTCGCCTATCGCGATTTCGGGGCGCTGGTCTCGCTCGGCGGGTACGATGCCTACGGATCGCTCGGCAAGTTCGGCTTCTACAAGGGCGGCTTCATCCGCGGTCGGGTTGCGCAGATCGGCCATCTGCTGCTGTACCGACGGCATCAGGCCCGAATCCATGGCCTGTGGCGCGCCGGACTGCTTTGGCTCAGCGACCTTGTGGCCGCCGGTATCCGGCCGCGGATCCGCCTCGACTGACGGACCGGTCGCGCCCCGGGTCGGGAACCCGGCCGTGGCCGGGGCGTTCGCTCCCCGAGACGGAATGTCCGGCCGGCACTCTCCCGTCCGGCCCGCGGCCCGTCTGCCACAGACCAGTTGCCGCCTTCATCGAAGCAGTCCAGAGGCCGCGATGACCGCATCCACATCCGACCCGGAGCAGTCCGACCGGAACGGCGAGCCCTCGTCCGACCACCCGCTGAGCGATATCGTCGACCGCATGGCGGACACCGCCCAGGGCAGGCGGGTCACGGTCGGCGAGGTGCTTGAAGCCTTCGGGCGGCGGTCCTACCTGCCGTTGCTAATCGTTCCGGCGCTGGCCGTGATGTCGCCGCTCTCCGGCGTGCCGCTGCTGTCGTCCTTCTGCGGCATCACCATCGCGATCATCGCCGCTCAGATGGTGTTTCCCGGCCTGGGCCGCCTGTGGATCCCCGGGTTCATCGCCCGGCGCAAGGTCAGCGGAAAGCGGGCGCGCGAGGCGATCGGCAGGCTCGGCAAGATCGCCCATTGGATGGACGACCACGCCCGGGACCGTCTGAACTGGCTGATCGACCCGCCGGGACGGACGGTGCTCGAGGTCGTCTGCCTGCTCTGCGGTCTGGCGATGCCGTTCCTGGAGTTCATTCCCTTCTCGTCCTCGGTCGCCGGCGGGGCGGTCCTGCTGATCGCAGCCGGACTGCTGACCCGCGACGGCCTGTTCGCGCTGGCGGGGCTCGCGGTCCTGCCGGTGTTCGGAATCCTGCTGGCAATCGGGCTCGAAACCCTCGGTCTGGCCGGCGGCTGATCGAGCGCTCAGAGCCGTCTGTCGGTCCCGGCGAGCAGGTCCTGGGACGCTTCGGGAATGTCCGCGCCGGCGGCGTGCCGTTCCACCGATTCCGTATCGTTCTCCAGATCGCCCTCCGACATCGTGGCGGCGGCGTCGGACTCGTGAACCGGGGGTGTCGGCTGCGGCTCCGCCGCTCGGGGGGACGACGGCGGTGTTCCGGACGCGCCGGGTCCATCCATTATCATGACCGGCACGCCCTGGGGGAAGATGACCTCGCGGGCCTCGTCCGGCATCGAGATACCGGCATCCATCAGCGCCTTCTTGATCAGCCTGAGCAGGGCCGAGCGGACCTTCAGCGCCGAATAGGCATGGCCGTCGAACCAGAAATACGCCCGCAGGTTCACGGTGGCGCTGCCCAGGGAGTCGACCAGCACCAGCGGCTCCTCCGGTTCTGACAGGACGGTCGCGTGGCCGGCCAGTACGGTGCGGATGATCTCCTGGGCTGTGGCGATGGACACCTCGTAGCCGATACCGATCTCCAGGTATTCCTGGCGCGCGGCGGCGGCGCTGAAATTGACGATGGTGCTCTTGAACACCGCCGCATTGGGGATCTGGATGTGATTGCCCTCGCGCGACAGCAGCAGGGTGCTGCGGGTGTTCATGCTCTGCACCGTGCCCTCCTGGCCGGCGACGACGATGAAGTCGCCGCGGCGGAACGGCTGGCGGATGCTCAGCAGCAGGCTGGCCAGGAAGTTCTCGGCGATGTCGCGGAAGGCGAAGCCGACGATGATGCCGACCACGCCGGCGCCGCCGAGCAGGGACAGGGCGAGCTGGGTCAGGCCGGCGACCTGCAGCACGATATACAGGCCGATCAGGAAGACCGGGATGGACACCGTGCGGGCGATGACGCTGCGCAGGAAGGGCGAGCCGACCTGTCGTGTCAGCGCCCAGTCGACCAGCCGGCCGACCAGCACCGCGGCATAGAAGGCCAGCGGCAGGATCACGAGCGCCAGGGCGATCAACGGCAGGCTCGCCAGCCCGGTGTAGAGCAGCGCACGGACTTCGGTCAGGGCCGGGGTGAAGGACCAGTCGGTCTGCGGCGTCACCGTGATGCGGTTGACGACGGCGGCCACGTCCTGGGTGTTGGCGGCCAGGTTGCGCGCCCAGGCCCGATGTTCGTCGCTCTGGGTGCTGCCGTCGAGGAAGACGACGCCGTCGGTCGCTTCCACCCGGACGTCGCTGTACCAGCCCGTAGCCTTGAGGATGCTGTCGATGCGCCGGGCGATGGCGTCGTCACGGGCCACCGGCTCGACGGCGACGGCACGCGGCATGTCGGACGCCCCGCCGCCGGTGCTGTCCTGGGCGCGGGCGGCACCGCCCGCTCCCAGCAGCACGAGGATGAGGGTGAGGAGGGCCGCGCCGCGGAGCGCGCGCCGGACGCCGCTCACTCGGTGCGCTTTGCGATCACCCAGACGCCGTGAACGATGCCCGGGATGTAGCCCAGGATGGTCAGCAGGATGTTGATCCAGAACTGTGCGCCGATGCCGACGGTCAGGAACACCCCCAGCGGCGGCAGAAGGATCGTCAGAAGCAGTCGTAGAATGGTCATGAGTTACCCGCCCGGTAATCGATGGACAATCGGGAAGGCAACGCCCCTGGCCCGCTGCGGTTCCCCCGCGGCGGGCCGGCGGTCTATCCGGCGGCGACGGCAAGGCCGCCGCCGAAGTCGAAGCCGCGGCCTGGGGCTGCGGCGAACAGGGCGCGGGTGTAGTCGTGCTGCGGGTTGCCGAAGATCTCCGCCGCCTCGCCGTATTCGACCACCTGGCCCTGGTGCATCACCGCCACCGTGTCACAGACCTGGGCGGCGACGCGCAGGTCGTGGGTGATGAACAGCATGGCCAGGTCGAGCCGGCGGCGGATGTCGTCCAGCAGTTCCAGCACCTGGGCCTGCACCGACACGTCGAGGGCGGAGACCGCCTCGTCGGCGATCAGCAGGTCCGGTTCCATGGCGAGCGCGCGGGCGATGCAGATGCGCTGGCGCTGACCGCCGGAGAACTGGTGCGGGAAGCGGTCGAGCGCCGTCGGATCGAGCCGGACCAGCGACATCAGCGAGCGGGCCCGCTCATAGGCCTCCTTCTCGCCCATGCCGTAGTTCATCGGCCCCTCGACGATCGACGCGCCGACGGTGCGGCGCGGATTCAGGGAGCGGTAGGGGTCCTGGAAAATGATCTGCACCCGGCGGCGCAGGGCGCGCAGACGGGTCTGGGACGCCTGGGCGATGTCGTCGTTATCCAGGTAGATGTGGCCGGAGGTCGGATCGATCAGCCGGGCGATGCAGCGCGCCACCGTCGACTTGCCGGAACCGGACTCGCCGACGATCCCCAGGGTTTCGCCGCGCCGGATCTCCAGGTTGACGTCGCGGGCGGCATGCACCTCGCGGGCTTTCTGGAAGAAGCCGCCACCGCCATAGGTCTTGCACAGGTCGTCGGTGGCCAGCACCACCGGCGCCTTCTCGACGCGCGGCCGCCCGTGCGGCGTGAAGCTCGGGACCGCGCCGATCAGCATCTTGGTATAGGGCTCGTGCGGTCGTTTCAGTACCGCGTCCGACGGACCCTCCTCGACCACCTTGCCCCACTGCATGACCGCGACCCGGTCGGCGATCTCGGCCACCACGCCGAAATCGTGGGTGATGAACAGCACCGCGGTCTCGTGGGTCTGCTGGATCTCCTTGATCAGCTTCAGGATCTGCTCCTGGGTCGTCACGTCGAGCGCGGTGGTCGGCTCGTCGGCGATCAGCAGCACCGGCTCCAGCACCAGGGCCATGGCGATCATGATGCGCTGGCGCTGTCCGCCGGAAAGCTGGTGCGGGTAGGACGCCGCCATGCGCGGCGGGTCGGGAAGCTGCACCTGCTCCAGAATGTCGAGGATCTTGGCCTGGCGCGCCGCCTGATCCAGGGAGGTGTGGGTGGTCAGCACCTCCTCGATCTGGGCGCCGCAGGTCATGGTTGGGTTCAGGGCCGTCATCGGCTCCTGGAAGATCATCGACATGCGCGCGCCGCGCAGCTCGCGCAGCCGCTCTTCGCTGGCTTCCAGCACGTTCTCGCCCATTAGCCGGATGGCGCCGCCGCTGGGGGTGAGCTGGCCCTTGGGCAGCAGCCCCATGACGCTGAACGCGGTGACCGACTTGCCGGAGCCGGACTCGCCGACCAGACAGACGATCTCGCGCGGGCCGACGGAGATGGAGACGCCGTCGACCGCGTGGCGGCGGTCGTTGCCCTCCGGCAGGTCGACGGTGAGGTTGTCGATCTCGAGGATCGGCTGGGTCCCGGTTCGCTGGGTCATGCTTTGATCGGTCATGGTCTACAGCCGCTTGCGCATACGGGGATCGAGCGTGTCGCGCAGCCCGTCGCCGAGCATGTTCACCGCCAGCACCGTGACCGCCAGGAAGATGCCCGGGAACAGGATGTTGTGCGGATAGACGCGGAACAGCAGCCGTCCCTCGGCCATGATGTTGCCCCAGGTCGGCGTTTCCGGCGGAATGCCCACACCCAGGAAGCTCAGGATCGCCTCCACCAGGATCGCCGAGGCGCAGATATAGGTGCCCTGGACGATCAGCGGCGCGATGGTATTCGGCAGCACGTGCCGGATCAGGATCAGCGGCACCCGGGTGCCGACCGAGATGGCCGCCTCCACATAGGGCTCCTCGCGGATCGACAGCACGATGGAGCGCACCAGCCGCACCACGCGCGGGATCTCGGGGATGGTGATCGCCAGGATCACCGTCACCAGCCCGGCATCGGCCAGCGAGACCAGGGCGATGGCGAGCAGGATCCCCGGGATCGCCATCAATCCGTCCATCACCCGCATGACCACGGTGTCGAGCCAGCGGATGTAGCCGGAGACCAGGCCGATCACCAGACCGATGGCGAGCGACAGCACCGCCACCAGGATGCCGACCGCGAGCGACACCCGGGCGCCGTAGATCACCCGGCTGTAGGTGTCGCGGCCGAGCGTGTCGGTCCCCATGCGATAGGTCCATTCCCGCTCGGTGCCGTCGGAGAAGGTCTTCAGGTGTTCGACCCCGGGCTTTTTGTTGCGCCAGGCCGGATCGATCGCGCTCGGGTCCATGGTGTCCAGCAGCGGGGCGCAGACCGCCATCAGCACCATCAGCCCGAGGACGACGGCGCCGAACATGACGCTGGGATTGCGGACCAGCTGCTCCCAGACGGTCGCCTTCCGCGACGCGGCTTCGGCCGACGCGGCGGAATCGACGAGGTTTTCGGTGCCCTCGGTCAATATCGGATCCTCGGGTCAAGCAGGCTGTAGGTCAGGTCGACCAGCAGGTTGATCATCACGTAGACGAAGGAGAACACGATGATGATCGCCTGGATCGTCGGATAGTCGCGGCCGAGCACGGCATCCACGGTCAGCCGGCCGAGACCGGGGATGTTGTAGACGCTCTCCGTCACCACCACGCCGCCGATCAGCAGGGCGATGCCGATTCCGATCACCGTCACGATCGGCACGGCTGCGTTGCGCAGCGCGTGCTTCAGCAGCACGGCGTTCGGTGTCAGTCCCTTGGCATAGGCGGTGCGGATGTAGTCCTCGCCCAGGACCTCGAGCACGCTCGCCCGGGTGATGCGGGCGATCAGCGCGATGTAGATCACGCTGAGCGTGATGCTGGGCAGGATCAGGCGGTGCAGGAACGGCCAGAAGCCGTCGGCGATCGGCTTGTATCCCTGGACCGGGAACAGGTCGATCTCCATGGCGAAGAGATAGATCAGGATATAGCCGAGCACGAAGACCGGGATCGAGAAGCCGGCGACCGAGAAGGCCATGACCGCCCGGTCGATCCAGGTGCCGTGCCGGTAGGCGGCGATGACCCCGATGGGGACGGCGACCATGATGGTTATGATCAGGGTCGTCGTCGCCAGGGCCAGCGTCGGCTCGACCCGCAGCAGGATGAGTTCGGAGACCTCCTTCTTGAAGAAGTAGGACTGGCCGAAATCGCCCTTCGCGATGTCGAGCATCCAGCTGCCGAGTTGGACCAGGATGGGTCTGTTCAGCCCCAGCCCCTCGCGGATCTCGGCGATCTGTTGCGGTGAGCCGTTGTCCCCTGCCAGCACCGCCGCCGGATCGCCCGGCGCGAGGCGCAGCATCAGGAACACGAAGACTGCCACCATCCCCAGCACGGGGATGGTGGCGAGCAGCCGGTTGACGATGAAGCCGAACATCCGGTCCCCACTCGGTCAGATGTGAGGGCCTAGTCGGCCTTGGTCATGTTCCAGAAGATCGGGAACGGGCCGCCGATCACGTCGGACAGCTTGTCGTTCCGCCACGAGGACGGCCGATAGTACTGGCCGGCATGGGCGTGGGTGACGATCTCCATGGCGCGGACCTGGATCTCCTCGGCGATGATCTTCTGCTCCGCCGGGTCGGTCTCGCGGGCGAACCGGTCGCGCAGCGCTTCCATCTCCTCGTCGCAGGGCCAGCCGAACCACGACTTCTCGCAGTTGGTGTTGAAGCCGGCGGCCATGATCGGGTTCAGGATGTCCGCGGTGGTCCAGGACGTCATGAAGACGTTCCAGCCGCCTTCGGCCGGCGTTTCCTTCTTGGCGCGGCGCGCCACCAGGGTCTGCCAGTCCATGGCCTGCAGGTCGACGTTGAAGCCGGCCTTGCGCAGCTTGTCGGCGGCGACCGGACCCAGGTTGTTCAGGGTGTCGACGTCGGTGGACTGCATGACCACGATCGGCGATCCGTCATAGCCGGATTCCGCCAGCAGCTTCTTCGCCAGCTCGATATCCGACTTCATGAGGATGTCGGTCCCCTTGGTCGTCGCGAGCTCGGTGCCGCAGGCGAACATCGCCGGGCACTCCTCGTAGTATTTCGGATCGCCGATGACAGCCTGCAGGAAGCCGAGCTGGTCGATCGCGGCCAGCGCCGCGCGGCGCGCCTTCACGTTGTCGAACGGCGGGTGCAGCCAGTTCAGCCGGAACATGAACTGGTTGCCGAGGTTGTTGAGGATCTTGGTGGTGATGTTCTCTTCCGCCTCGAGCAGGGGCTCCAGGTCGGCCGGCGGCGACTCGATGAAGTCGATCTCGCCTTCGATCAGGGCGTTCACCGCGGTCTGGTGGTCCTTGATCGACAGCCACTCGACCCGGTCGACATTGACCACCTTGCCGCCCGACCCCCAGTCGGCCGGTTCGGAGCGCGGAACGTAGTCCTCGAACTTTTTGAAGACGGTCACGTCGCCCGGCTTCCACTCGTCCACGGCGAAGACGAACGGGCCGGAGCCGGTGTAGTCGGTGATCTGATCGCTCGCCGGGGTGTCGGCGACGCGCTTGGGCATCATGAACGGAACGTTCGAGCTCGGCTTGGCGAGCGAGGTGATCACCAGGCCGTAGGGCTCCTTCAGCTTGATCTCGAAGGTCTTCTCGTCGACCACGTTGAAATCGGCGACGAACTCCATGAGCTTCTGGCCCATCGAGTCCTTGGCGCCCCAGCGTTTGATCGAAGCGATGCAGTCCTCGGGCAGAACCGGCGCGCCGTCATGCCATTTCAGGCCGTCGCGCAGGGTCAGGGTGTAGGTGAGCTTGTCGTCGCTGACGGTGTAGGTGTCGACCATCTGCGGATGAACGACGGTCTTGCTGTCCATCGCGAACAGCGTGTCGTAGACCATATACCCGTAGTTGCGGGACATGTAGGCGGTCGTCCAGATCGGATCGACGATCTTCAGGTCCGAGTGCATGACCACGCGCAGGGTCGTCTCCGCCGATGCGCCGGCATTCAGGCCGATCGACATGGGCAGCGCGATGGCTGCGGCAAGCGCGGCCTTAGCCGCAGTTTTCGTGAATGTGCGTCCCCAGTTCATTGAGCCCCTCCTTAGGTGGAGTTTCTTGGAATGCGAAGCCTGAGGGCATTCCGGTACCGAGTCCAGAGAGCTTTTTCGCAGGTGCGGGATGAAATAGTTGCATCGGGTCCCGCGCTCCGGGGCTCTGGAGCGCGGGAAACCTAGGCTTTATCAGGCTGCATACCGGGGGATGCCGGCATCAGCCCGTCGTCAGGCCGCCTTCACGTCCGACAGGAATCGGGCGATCTGGCTGCGCAGGCTCTCGCTCTGCTGGGTGACGTCGCCGCTGGCGGCGCGGACCTGCGACGCGGCGGAGTTTGTCTCCTCCGCCCCGGTGCGCAGGGCGACGACGTTCTCGGCCACGCCCTGGGTGCCCTGGGCGGCGTCATGGACGCTGCGGCCGATCTCCTGGGTGGCCGAGGACTGTTCCTCCATCGCCGCGGCGACGGCGGCGGAGATCTCGTCGAGATGCACGACCGTCTGAGAGATGTGCCGGATCGCCTCGGCCGTCCGGGTCGACTCCTTCTGGATCAGCGCGATCTTGTCGGCGATGTCGACCGTGGCTTTTCCGGTCTGCTGGGCGAGCGTCTTCACCTCGCTCGCGACCACCGCGAAGCCTTTGCCCGCGTCGCCGGCGCGCGCCGCCTCGATGGTGGCGTTCAGCGCCAGAAGGTTGGTCTGGTCCGCGATCTCGCGGATCAGGTTGAGGATGTCGCCGACCTCGAGCGTCGCCGTCTCCAGGCTCTTGACCGTGCGGTCGGTTTCCTGGGCCCGGCCGGCCGCCTCCTTGGCGATCTGGGTCGCGCGGCTGACCTGTCCGTTGATCTCGACGATGGAGGCTGCGAGTTCCTCCGTCGCCGAGGCCACCGTCTGGACGTTGGCGCTGGCCTCTTCGGAGGCTTCGGACACGGTGATCGAGCGGCTCATGGTCTCCTCGGCGATCCCCGACATGGAATGGGCCGCGGTGTCGAGCTGGGTGGTGGCGCTCGACACGGTCGCCAGGGCACCGTTGACCGCCCCCTCGAAGGCGGCAGTCAGCTCGTCCAGGCGCTTGGTGCGCGCCTCGCGGCGCACCTGAGCCGCGCGCTGCTCCTCCGCCATCTGGTCGTTCTGGATCATCTTCTCCTTGAAGTAGAGAACCGCCTCGGCCATCCGGCCCAGTTCGTCCTTGCGGGCGGTGCCGGGCACCTGGACCTGTAGGTCGTGCTCGGCCAGACGGCCCATGACGCCGGTCAGTTGGGTGACCGGCCGAGAGATGCCGCGCCCGATCACGATCGCGATGCCGACGCCCAGCAGGAAACTCGCCAGGCTGACAATCGCGACCTCGATCTCGGTCAGGCGGATGCGGCCCAGCACATCCTTTTCGATCTGCGCCTCGATCGCGCCGGCGATTTCCAGGAAGGACCCGGTGTTCTGGGTGATCTCCGCGGCGCGCTCGGTCATCTGACCCTCGACCAGCGTGCGGATCGCCACCTCGTCCGTATGCGCCTTGCGCAGGGCGGTCCGATACTCCTCGAAAAGGATCTTCACCTCCGCCAGCAGTTCCTTCTCATGATCGGTGACGACGGCGGCCTCCAGCCTGCCGATCGCGTCTGCGGACTTGGTCAGCTCGTCGTCCACCTTCGGTCCGATATCGGTGTCCTTGCGGCCGACCAGCGCGCTGGAATGCAGCTGGAGCAGAAGCAGATGCTCGCGCGCCGTACCGGTAAGAACCGCGGAGGCGAGGTCGCCGTCGGCCAGGAAGTCGGCCTGGATGGCATCCAGATCCTCGACGAGCCTGGCGCCGACTGGGGTCATCTTCTGGGTGACCAGCATCTTGAACTCGCGCTCCAGGGAGGCGGCGTGATCGAATTCCTGGATGTAGGCAGCCAAGGTCGCCTCAATCCCCTCGACCCGCTGGGCGAGCTCGGCCTCGATATTCATCGCGCGCAGGTTTCCGATATCCTGGCGGATGAGAGAGGCGATCGCGCGGACCTTGGCGGCATCCTCCTCCTTGCCCTTGTTGGCGAATTCCCGCGCATGGGTGTTCAGCCGGGCGAAGCGTGATTCGATCTTGGCCGCAAGCTCGGCCTCGCGGGCGACCTCGGCGAAATGGTGCACTTCGGAGGATACGGAGATGAGGTTCGCATAAGTCATCACCGCGCCCGCAACGAACACCGCGATCACCGCCGCGAACCCGAACAGGATGCGGGCAAGAACGGATCGGTGCGCGCGAATCCTGCGAGGCGCAGCCGTCGTCTGTTGTGTGTCTTCCATGTAAACCTCCATCGAGCGTTTGCCGCCCGCAAGTCTCCGTCAGGCGTTGTCTCGAGCCGTCCCAACCAGGGATTAGACCCAAAATGAATGAAGGAATGGTCAAGATTTGACTGTTCGGAAGAGTGGGCCTTTCGGCGTCGCTTTGGACCAACCGCGGGTGCCGGTGCCGCCCGTTGACATGGGGGCAAAGCTCTCTAATGTCCGCTGCGGGCCGCCGCTCCCCAACGAGCGGTAACATTGAAGGATGAAGCTATGAAGCCGCAGCAGCTGCCGCGGGTGCCATTGTTCTCGTCCGGACCGTGTGCAAAGCGACCCGGATGGGGCCCCGCTGTACTTTCCGACGCCGCCCTAGGGCGGTCTCACCGTTCCAAGATCGGTAAAGCCAAACTCGGCGACGTGATCGACCGGTCGCGCAAGATCCTGGGCATTCCCGACGATTACCGCATCGGCATCGTGCCGGCCTCCGATACCGGGGCCGTGGAGATGGTGCTGTGGTCCATGCTCGGCGCCCGGGGCGTCGATATGCTGGCCTGGGAGAGCTTCGGGGCGGGTTGGGTCACCGACGTGACCAAGCAGCTCAAGCTCGACGACGTCCGCGTGCTGGAAGCGTCCTATGGCGAGATCGTCGACCTCTCGACCGTCGATTTCTCCCGCGACGTGGTCTTCACCTGGAACGGCACGACCTCCGGCGTGCGCGTCCCGAACGGCGACTGGATCCCGGCGGATCGGGAGGGGCTGACCATCTGCGACGCCACGTCGGCGGCCTTTGCCATGGATCTCGCCTGGGACAAGCTGGATGTGGTCACCTGGTCCTGGCAGAAGGTCCTGGGTGGCGAGGCGGCCCACGGCATGCTGGTGCTGAGCCCGCGGGCGGTCGAGCGGCTGGAGAGTTACACGCCGCCGTGGCCGATGCCGAAGCTGTTCCGCATGACCAAGGGTGGCAAGCTCAACGAGGGCATCTTCAAGGGCGAGACCATCAACACGCCGTCCATGCTGGCGGTGGAAGACGCCATCGATACCCTGGCCTGGGCCGAGGAGATTGGTGGACTGCCCGGGCTGATGCAGCGCTGCGAGGCCAATCTCGCCGCGATCGAGACCTGGGCGGCGGGTTCCGGCTGGGCCGGGTTCCTGGCCACCGACAAGTCGATCCGGTCCTGCACGTCCATCTGCCTGTCCATCGTCGATCCGGCGTTCCAGTCCCTGTCCGACGAGGAACAGGCGGCGGCCGCCAAGAAGATCGCCACACTGGTCGAGGCGGAAGGGGCCGGCTACGACATCGCCGGTTATCGCGACGCGCCTCCGGGTCTGCGGATCTGGGGTGGGGCGACGGTGCAGACCGCCGATATCGAGGCGCTGCTTCCCTGGCTCGACTGGGCCTGGGGCGAGGTGAAGTCCGAGATCGCCAAGGCGGCCTAGGACACCTTTCCCTCTGCGCCAGCCACTGGCTCCCGGGCCGGCCCCGCACGATGTCCGGGCCGGGCTGGGATGACGGCGTTTCGGCAGTTCCACTCTGACCACGTCATCCCGGACGACCCCGGACTTGCTCCGGGGCTGTCCGGGACCAGCGGCATTCTCCAAATCCAAGGTCCGGCCGGACGCCGCGGCCTTCCAATGGGAGACCCCCATGCCCAAGGTTCTGATTTCCGACAAGCTCAGCGAGCAGGCGGTTGAGATCTTCCGCGCCCGCGGCATCGAGACCGATTTCCGCCCCGGCCTTCCCGCCGACGAGCTGCTCTCCATCATCGGCGCGTATGACGGTCTCGCCGTCCGCTCCGCCACCAAGGTCACAGCCGAGGTTCTGGCTAAGGCGACCAGTCTGAAGGTGGTCGGCCGTGCCGGCATCGGGGTCGACAATGTCGACACCAAGGCGGCGACCGAACATGGCGTGGTCGTCATGAACACCCCCTTCGGCAATGCGGTGACCACCGCCGAGCACGCCATCGCGATGATGTTCGCGCTCGCCCGCCAGATCCCGCAGGCCGACGCGTCCACCCAGGCCGGAAAATGGGAGAAGTCGAAGTTCATGGGCGTGGAGCTGACCGGCAAGACGCTGGGCCTGGTCGGCTGTGGCAATATCGGCTCCATCGTCGCCGACCGCGCACGGGGACTGCGCATGCGTGTCCTTGCCTATGACCCCTATCTCTCCGAGCAGCGGGCGATCGAGCTTGGCGTGCGCAAGGTCGATCTGGAGGAGCTGTTCACCGAGGCCGACATCATTTCCCTGCACACTCCGCTGACCGACAGCACTCGCGGCATCATCGATGCCGAGGCCCTGTCGATTATGAAGAAGGGCGTGCGGATCGTGAACTGTGCCCGTGGCGGGCTGGTGGTCGAGGACGACCTGCGGGCCGCTCTGGACGCCGGCCATGTCGGCGGGGCCGCCTTTGACGTGTTCGTGACCGAGCCGGCGACGCAGAACGTGCTGTTCGGTCATCCGAACGTCGTCTGCACCCCGCATCTCGGGGCCGCCACGTCGGAAGCCCAGGAGAAGGTGGCCCTGCAGATCGCCGAGCAGATGAGCGACTATCTGCTTACCGGCGCCGTCAGCAACGCCATCAACGTGCCGTCGGTGACAGCCGAGGAGGCGCCGATTCTGCGGCCATATATGCGGCTGGCGGAACTGATGGGGTCGTTCTGCGGTCAGCTCACCCGATCGGCGATCCGCTCGATCCAGATCGAGCTGGAGGGCCATGCGGCGGAGCTGAACGCTGATCCGATCAAGGCGGCGGCGATCACCGGCGTGCTGCGGTCCCAGGTCGACAGCGTGAACATGGTCAACGCGCCGACCATGGCCGGTCAGCGGGGTATCGATATCAGCGTGACCCGGCACGACCGGGAGCCGGACTACCAGACCCTGCTGCGTGTCACGGTGACCACCGAGACCCGGACCCGCGAGGTGGTCGGCACCCTGATCGGCGGCGACAAGCCGCGGCTTGTCGGCGTGCAGGGCATCGGCGTGGAGGCCGATTTCTCGCCGCGCATGCTGTATGTCCGCAACTACGACAAGCCGGGCTTCATCGGCGCCCTGGGCTCGATGCTCGGCGAGGCCGGGGTGAACATCGCCACCTTCCATCTGGGCCGTCGGGAATCCGGCGGTGAGGCGATCGCGCTGGTCGAAGTGGACCAGCGGGTCGACGATGCGGTGCTTGCGTCGGTGAAGGCGCTGCCGCAGGTCGTTCGGGTCGACGCCCTGTCGTTCTGATCGATAGAAGCAACCCACCGGAAGCGCTGGCCGTGCTTCCGGTGGGAGCCTGACCTTTCCGCCTGGCGCTTTCTCTCCTGATGCACGGCTGACAGCCTGCGTGATCTGTTTCGGCGTGCGCCGACAGGGCCGGATGCCTGCGCCCCCATCGGCCGTGCCACCAGTTCTATCCGGCGTTGACGACACCGTGGTCGAGGCCGCGAGAGGGTGGGTGTGATGAAATCGACGTTGAATAAATAAATACTCATCAATCAAATGTCACATGAGTATTGTGTTATTTTATTTTCGGAGTGAATTCGGATCAAGACGCCTGTTGAGTTTATAGAGTGATAATATATTCTACTAATACGATTCAGTGAGATTCCCTCCTGATGCAATGTCAGGAGCGCGGTCTGAAAAGCGGCAGGCGACACATGCATGCTCGACGCCGGGGGATTGCAGACAGGTATGCACCGCTCGGCGGACATCTTCGTTCAGCCGCTGAGGCTCTAGATAAAAGTAAAACAAAACAACAAATTAGATCCAAAGAGGTTCTTGTCGTTGATCGAGAGGTGCGAGAGCTATCGACCTTGCTCCACGGACTTCGGCAGGGGATCGACGTGGTCTGCCTCCCCGACGGCCCTGGCGGGCTGGCGGCTGTGGCGCAAGCCCTCCTCGGATATCGATCGCTGACGGCACTCCATATTCTGGCCCATGGGCGGGCGGGCGCGTTTAGGTTGTGTGGAGGGCTCGTCGATCGGCGCGCCCTCGAGGCTGACGCCGAACAGATCGAGGGCCTCCGGTCACGCTTGGCGGACGAGGCTGAGGTGCTGATCTATGCTTGCTCCGTGGCGGAAGGGGACATAGGGGCGGCTTTCGTCAGGGAACTGGAGGACCGGCTCGGTCGTCCGGTTCGGGCCTGCGACCGGCCCGTCGGAGGGACAGCGCGAGGCGGTCTCTGGCCGAAGCCACTCGCGATCCCGTTGGCCTTTTCGCTGGAAGCTCGGTCGGCGTTTCCGGGTCTCCTGGCGAAGGAGGTTTCCCCGGACACGTCGTCGTATCGGACCTACCCGACGCTCACGCCCTACGAAGACACTACGGTATCGGTCCGGCTGGACCCATCGAACCCGTTCGGGCCGGTAGTCCCGTCTGCCGATCCCGGGCCAGTTCCGGCGGTGGCTGTCTTCAACATCGACACGATCCCGCCGCGAACTCTGGCGCCGCCCGATCTGGTCGCGACGAGCGATCTCGGCATTTCATCGACCGACAACATCACAAGCGCACCGACCCAGGAGTTCACAGGATCGGCCGAAGCCGGCGACATCGTGAGCATTCTGGTCGGCGGGGTGACGGTCAACACGGTCACCGCCGCCGGCGGGTCGTGGACCTATACCCATACCCTGACCGCCGGATCCTACGCGATCACCGTTCAGGCAACCGACACCGCCGGCAATGTGGGCGCCCGGTCCTCTGCCCTTGGGCTGATCGTCGATACGACAGCGCCGGCAGTTGCTTTGAGGCCAGACTTACTGGCAGCAAGCGATAGTGGGCCGAGTAGCACTGACAACATTACCAACATTGGACGGCCGACTGTTCAAGGGCTGGGAGCTGCCCCGGACGGTCTGATGTACATATTGCTTGATGGATCGACCATTGGGAGCGTGCACGCGAATTGGGTGGGCGACTGGACTTATACCTTCGCCAACCCACTGGCCGACGGATCGTATGTGATGACGGCCGTGGCCAGCGATACGGCCGGAAACGATGCCGCTCCGAGTGCCGGTCTGACGGTCGTGATCGACACGACGGCTCCGGCCCTTGCCATGCCCGACCTGCTGGCAAGTTCGGACACCGGGGTATCGGATTCCGACAACATCACTAACGCGCCGGTCCAGCAGTTCTCCGGGTCGGCGACGGACGGCGACCTCATCCGCGTGTTCGTCAACGGGCAGACGGTCAATACCGTCGTCGCTGCCGGCGGGTCCTGGTCCCACACACAGACGCTGGGGCCGGGTACCTATGACATTGCGGTGAGGGGATGGGATCAGGCGGGAAATGTCGGTAGCCCGTCCTCCGTCCTCAGCGTCACCGTGGATACCACCGCACCAGGAGTCCTGGAGGCGCCCGACTTGCTGCCGCTCAGCGATACCGGCGTCTCCTCGGTCGACAATCTGACGAATGCCGCCCTTCAGCATCTCACGGGATCTGCGACCAGCGGCGACATCGTCAGCATTCTGGTCGACGGCGTCACCTCCGGCACCGTGACGGCAGCCGGCGGATCGTGGTCCTACGCCCATACCCTGGGCGAAGGCGTGTACGAGATTTCCGTTCAGGCGACGGATCCGGCCGGGAATGCGGGCCCGCAATCTCCGACCCTGTCGCTGACGGTCGATACCACGGCGCCGATTACGATACCCGGTCAACCGGACCTGCTGCCGGACAGTGACAGCGGGGTCAGCGCGACCGACGACCTGACCAACGTAACGCGGCCCACTCTCGTCGGCACGGGGGCCATCGCAGGCGGGCGGGTCCGGGTGCTGGTGGACGGGGTGGAGGCCGGGACGGTGACCGCCGATGGAAGCGGTGGATGGAGCTTCACCTTCACCGACGCGCTTGCGGAAGGCAGCCGGGCCATCACGGTGGCCTGCGAGGATGCCACGGGAAATGTCGGGTCGGCCAGCGCCGCCCTTGTGCTGGAGATCGACACATCGGCCTCTGCTCCAGGTCTACCGGATCTGGAGACCGCAAGCGACAGTGGCCTGAGCAGCGACGACGACATCACCGCACTTGCGAACCCGACCTTGCGGGGAGCGGGGGTGGAGGCGGGTTCACAGGTCCACATCCTGGACGACGGGGTCACCATCGGGACGGCCATCGCCACCGACACCGGCGACTGGAGTTACGCCGTGACGTCCAGCCTGTCGGAAGGGGCGAACGTCATCACCGCCGTGCAGACCGATCGGGCCGGCAATGTCAGCACGGCATCCCCGGCGCTAACCGTCACGCTGGACAGGACCGCACCTGCGGCCCTGTCCAGGCCCGATCTGCTGGCGGAGAGCGACACCGGGATATCGGCGACGGACAACATCACGGCTTCCCTAACCCAGATCCTCACAGGCTCGGCCAGCGGCGGCGACCGGGTGCATGTCATCGTCGACGGCGCGACCAGCGGAACGGTTGTCGCGACGGGCGGGTCGTGGACCTATGCCCACACCCTGGGGGAGGGGAGCTATGCCGTCTCGGTCGGCGTGACCGATGCGGTCGGCAATGTCGGACCCGTCTCCGACAGTCTGGTCCTGGTGGTCGATACCACGCCGCCGCTGGCCGCCGGTCAGCCCGATCTGGCCGCGAGCAGCGACCGGGGGAGGAGCGACACCGACAACCTGACGAATCTTGCCACGCCGAGCCTGTCGGGTGGCGGCGCAGTCGCAGATGCGCTCGTCCATATTCTGGTCGACGGGGTGACGGTCGGATCGACGGTTGCCGGCGCGTCGGGAGCGTGGAGCTTCACCTTCGTCGACCCGCTGGCCGCCGGGAGCCACGAGATCGCCGTGGTCGCCGAGGATGGCGCCGGCAACGACGCACCTGCGGGGCCGAGCCTGACCGTCGAGATCGACCTGACCGCCCCCGACGCGCCCGTCCCGTCGGCCGTGCCGGATCTGATCGCTGCCAGTGACGACGGAGCCAGCGCCTCAGACAATGTCACGTCGGTCGCCACGCCCAGCTTCTCAGGGTCGATGGTGACGGCCTCGACCGCGCATGTCCTGCTGGCGAACGGCGTCACGGTGGGAAGCTTCGTCAGCGACGCGGATGGCAACTACGAGGTTACCGCAGGCTCTCTCGCTCCCGGCGACTACGGCATCACCATCCGTGAGCTCGACGCGGCCGGGAACGCTTCGGCCGACTCCCTGGCGCTGAACGTGACCATCGTCGCGCCGCCCAGTGGCGGGGGAGGGGGCGGGTCAGGAGGAGGCGGGGGCGGCGGAGGTGGCGGCGTCGTGGTCCCGCCCCCCACACCGCCCCCCACCACGCCGGCGCCGCCGTCGGTACCAGCCACAACCACCACGACGACCACCACCACGAGATCGACCTCCGGGGCTATCGTCACCACGCAGACACAAACGATCCAGAACACCTCCACCACGGGCACCGCATCGGCATCGATCGTGCCGGCCAATGGGGCCGGAGCGAATGCGGTCTCCGCCATCCTTCCGGCTCAGACGTCGATCGTCGCGGAGGGGCCGATGTCCCCTCAGACCCTGGACGATGCCCTGTCCACCCTGTTGGCGGCGGCGGACGCACGGCAGGCCGGCGGTGGCACGCAGCTGGTCTCCGGCCTGCGCACCTTCATGAGTCGGCTTGGGGACACCGCCACGCTGGACGTCCGCACTCTTGTCCCGAGTACGACGGCCACAAGCCTGTCGGCCCCGATCGTTATTGCCGGAGAACCATCGGGCGGCACGGCCGCATCGCAGGCGTTCGTCATCGATGTCCGGTCACTGCCGACGGGATCGACGTTACAGCTCGACAATATCGCCTTCGCCAGCATCATCGGCTCGGCGACGGTGAATGGCGGCAGCGGCAACAACTTCGCCACGGGGGACAGCGCCTCCCAGTTCATCTCGCTCGGCGAGGGCGACGACACGCTGCTGGGCGGCGACGGCGACGATACGATCGGTTCGGGCTCCGGCCATGACAGTCTCGACGGCGAGGGGGGCGACGACCGGGTGTTCGGAGGGGAGGGCAACGACACCGTGATCGGCGGCGCGGGCGGCGACGTCGTCTACGGCAATCAGCAGACGGATATGCTGTACGGAAACCAGGGCAGCGACACGCTGTTCGGCGGTCAGGATGAGGACCGGTTGTTCGGCGGCAGGGATGACGATGTCCTGTACGGGAACTTCGCGGCCGACAGCCTGTCGGGACAGCTCGGGGACGACACGCTGTTCGGCGGCCAGGGCGACGATCTGGTCCGGGGTGGAGAGGGCAACGATCGGCTGCTCGGCAATCGGCAGAACGATACGCTCTCCGGCGGCGGCGGCGACGATTCCCTGTCCGGCGGAGCGGACGCGGACGTGCTGTGCGGCGGAGTCGGAGACGACCGGCTGCACGGCGGCGAGGGCGACGACACGCTCTATGGCGGAGCCGCGGGCGGCGCACAGGGGATCGACGTGCTCGACGGTGGAGCGGGCAACGACGTCCTGGTCGGCGGCGCCGGGGTGGACTGGATCTATACCGGGTCCGGCCGGGACGCGGTCTATATCGAGGCCTCGAACGGCTTCGACGTGATCGTGGACCTGGATGTCGCCGCCGGCGATCTCGTCCACATCGCCATAAACGTCAACGGGTCGGGGCTGGTCAGTTTCGCCGGCATCCGCGCGGCCGCCGGCGATAATGCTGAGGGCGACGTGGAGATCGATCTGGGGGGCAACAACTATGTCCGGATCATCGGCATGACCACGGCCCAACTCACCTCCGACATGTTCCAGTTCTTCTGAGGCGGGGCGATCGGAAGGCGGGGGCGATCGGCGTCAGCGACCGTCCTGAACCAGGGTCAGCAGCCCCAGCCGCCGGCCGGTATCGGCGTCCAGCAGCAGGATGGCCGTGCCGCCGCCGGAGAGGACCAGCCGAACCACGAGCCGGCGCCCGTCGGCCTGGACGTCGACCACCCGCGACCGTGCGGGAATGGCCACATCCAGCATGCCCGGCGCGCCCGGTGCTGCGGCGACGGCCGGACCTTGGGCGGCACCGGCGGGTGCGGAAGCAATCTGCGCCTCGCCCGCGCCGGACAGGCGTTTGGCGATCGTGACGCCGATCACCGCCAGCCCGACCAGGATCATGACGCCCATCACGACACTGGCGATCTTCACCGCCCCGAGATAGGGGACCTCACGCCGCTTCTCGCCGGAAGGGCCTTCGCCTATGGTGCCGCTCATGAGCGATGATCCCATCCTGACCGAGGCCGACGATCTGACGTCGGAGCCCGAGTTCCTAGTTGTCGAAGCCTCAGGCGACGCGCTGGCCGCGGTGCCGGCGGATCGTCTGGACCGCTGGCTCGCCGGGGCCGTTGAGCGCCTGGAAGACTCGCCTATGCTGTCTCGCTCCCGGTTGAAGTCTTTGATCCAACAAGGAAATGTCAGCGACGGCATCACGACGATAACCGACCCCTCGGCGGCGGTCAAACCGGGTGCGCTGTACCGTATCGCCCTGCCGCCGCCGGAGGCCGCCGAGCCCGAAGGACAGGATATCCCCCTGACCGTCGTGTTCGAGGATTCTGACCTGATCGTGATCGACAAACCGGCGGGCATGACGGTCCATCCGGCCCCCGGATCGCCCCGCGACACCCTGGTCAATGCCCTGATCGCCCATTGCGGCGACAGCCTGTCGGGGATCGGCGGAGTGCGCCGTCCCGGGATCGTGCACCGGATCGACAAGGACACCTCTGGGCTGCTGGTCGTGGCCAAGACCGACCGGGCCCATGCCGCCCTGGCCGCCCGGTTCGCCGCCCACGACATCGACCGGGCCTATCGGGCGGTCTGCTTCGGCCATCCGGTGCCGCCGGCGGGAACCATCGACGCGCCGATCGGTCGCCATTCGAAGGACCGCAAGCGCATGGCGGTGGTCAGCGAGTTCAAGGGGCGCTACGCGGTGACGCACTACCGGTCGCTGGAACGGCCCGACGGCGCCGCCCTGCTGGAATGCCGCCTGGAGACCGGCCGCACCCACCAGATCCGGGTGCATCTCAGCCATATCGGTCATCCGCTGATCGGCGACCCGGTCTATGGACGCGGACACGGGGCCCGTGTGTCGCGCATTCCGGCGGGCGCGCGGGAGGCGGTGCGGCATTTCCCGCGCCAGGCCCTGCATGCCGCTGTTCTGGGCTTCGACCACCCGGTGACGGGGGAGCCGTTGAGCTTCGAGAGCCCGCTGCCGGAGGATCTGATCACGCTTCTGCGAGCCCTGCGCAGCGTCTGACGGTTTGCCTTCAAATTGCCATCAGCGACCCTAAATATAGGGTCTGCGGGGTCGCGCCCTCGTGCCCCTAGCTTTCTGAAAGCGACGTAGACCTGGAAGTCCGAACCGGAAGGAAACCGCATGGCGTCGAGCGGCAATACACTGCCCACGATCAGCGTCGAAGGCAATCTGTCACGGTACCTGCAGGAGATCCGCAAATTTCCGATGCTCGAGCCGGAGGAGGAGTACATCCTCGCCAAGAACTGGCGCGAGCAGGGCGATACCGAGGCTGCCCATAAACTGGTAACCAGCCACCTGCGTCTCGTGGCGAAGATCGCCATGGGTTATCGCGGCTATGGTCTTCCGGTCGCCGAGCTGATCTCCGAGGGCAATGTCGGCATGATGCAGGCGGTCAAGCGCTTCGATCCGGAGCGCGGTTTCCGCCTGGCGACCTATGCCATGTGGTGGATCCGGGCCTCGATCCAGGAATACATCCTGCACTCCTGGTCGCTGGTGAAGATGGGCACCACGGCGGCCCAGAAGAAGCTGTTCTTCAACCTGCGCAAGCTCAAGGGCCAGATGCAGGCGATCGAGGACGGCGATCTGTCGCCGGATAAGGTCACGGCCATCGCCGAACGGCTCGATGTGACCGAGGCCGACGTCATCTCCATGAACCGCCGCCTGGCGAGCCCGGACCATTCGCTGAACGCGCCGCTGCGCGTCGACGGCGAGGGGGAGTGGCAGGACTGGCTGGTCGATGACGATCAGGTCAGCCAGGAGACGCGTCTGGCCGAGGACGAGGAGCTGCAGAAGCGCCGGCTGCTTCTCAACAAGGCGATGGAGACCCTGAACGATCGCGAGCGTCACATCCTGACCGAGCGTCGGCTGCGCGACGACCCGACCACCCTGGAGGATCTGAGCCAGGAATACGGCATCAGCCGCGAGCGGGTGCGCCAGATCGAGGTGCGGGCCTTCGAGAAGCTGCAGAAGTCGATCAAGAACGCCGCGATGGAACAGAAGCTTCTGCAGGATCGCGCCTGACGCCGTGCACATGAGCAATGACGATCGGAGGGAGACCTCCGATCGTACGCTAAACGCGGGTGGGAGCGATCAGTCGGCGCCGGCCCGGCGGGTCCCCTTCTTGCCGTCATCCTCGTCCCGGTCGGTGCTGCCGGCCACGCCCGGTCCCCATTCCTCCACCAGATCGCGCTGCCGACGCCGCAGCCGCTCGACCCGCTGGTCGGCGCGCATGGCGATGAACATGCCGACGATCCCCGGTGCCACGAAATAGATCGCCCAGCCGATCGCCGCCGCGCCGAACATCACCAGCCAGGTGAAGGGCGAACTGATCACCCGGAACGCATGCTCGTAGGTATGGTCGAGGGTCCACAGCTCGATCAGGAACGGCAGCACGCCGGTGAAATTCATGCAGCCGACGCAGAGCGTGGCGTATTTCTCCCGGCGCCGGTCGGTCAGCCAGGCCGCCATGGTCGGCGTCATGCCGATCACCAGCAGCATCATGGACGGCAGGAACATCACCGCACCGCCGGCGACGAGCACGAACATGATGGTCCTGGTGGCGGCGGAACTGGCGGCGTTGGCACTCATCGGGAGTCAGGCGTCCTGGGTCAGCATTGGGGCGGCGGGCACTACAGCATGAACATGACGATGATGGCGGTCGAACCCAGGCTCCCCACGATGCCCGAGGTCACGGCGGCGACCTGTTCCCCCAGTTCGGTCGCCATGTGCTCTCTGTTGTTCAGTTCCAGGGTCAGCTGCTCGATCTGCGCGCCGCAGTAGCGATGCTCTTGCTGCGCCTGGGCGTAGCCGTGCTGGTCGCGCTGGATCGCCTTCTGGTCGGCGTAGATCGCCTGGAGCTCCATCAGCATGCCGGTCTCCGCGGCACGGGCGACATTCGCCTCGATGGCCTTGCGCTGCTTGAGATTGTGGAAGCTGTTGACCGCCGGCTCCATCAGCTCCGCGAACCAGGCGGCGAGGGTCGGCGCCGGCCCGTTCTTGCTCATGGTCTGGATCCGGGCGAGCAGGGAGAGCGCGGCCAGGATATGGTCGGTGCCGCCCTGGCTGTTGTTGGACAGGGCGCGCAGGTGCCGCTCGTCCACGTCGGAGGTGCGGGCGGCGGCGAAGGCGGCGACATGGCGGTCGACCGGCATCCGCGGCCGGTCGCGCCCCTTGGAGGCCCCTTCCAGCGCCGGGATCAGCCGGTCGATGGTAGTGACGTAGAACGGCTCGATCAGCGGCGACTGGCAGTGCAGGTGCTTGTTCAGCTCGTACAGCACCCGTTCGATGCCGTAGCCGATGCCGGTCATGTTCAGCGGCACCGGCAGCTTGTCGAACAGCCCGTACATCTCGTTGAGATCCGCCCGGTTGCGGGTCTGCAGCGACATCCAGGCGCCGATGAACTTGCCGTTGATGAAGTCCGCGACCTTCTGGCGGATGTCCTCGCGGTCGAAGCCGATGGCCAGCGCCGAGCCGACACCGTCGACATGGGCGCTGAAGCCCTTGTGCCGCAGCGGGGCGGTTGAATCGAGCGCCATGCAGGCGCGGGTGACCAGCCGCGGGTTCTCGCTGTCCGGGGTCTTGGCCAGGATCGCCTGGCTGCCCAGGGTCTTGTTCATGGCGTCGGTGACGCGCTCGTCGGTCAAGCTCCGCCGGATCCAGTTGTCGAAGTCCTGGCCACGCACCACGTCGCCGGCCACCAGCCAGTTGCGGCCCAGGCCCTCGGCGACGGAGCGGACGTTGTCGTGGTCGCGCCCGGCGATGTTGATCGGGCGCGCGGCCTTCGGCGGCAGTTTGGCCTGTTTGGGGGTCAGCCGCCGACCGCCGATCCACAGCTCGACCTCGCGGACCGACCAGCGGTCCTTCGGATCGTCGGCGAGCAGGCCACGCAGCAGTTCGACCATGTTCATCTGGATGCGCGCCCCGCCGGTGAGCGCCGAATAGGAACTCATCGCGATCTTGCGCTCGATCACCTCGGTCGGAGACATCGCGTGCAGCGGGTTGCGGCCCAGCAGCAGGAAGATGACGCAGACGCCGACCGCGTAGAGATCGTCGCTGACGCCGCCCCGGCCGCGCGCCTCGGGATCTGCCATGCCCTGTTCCAGGGTCTCGCAGAAGATCGGATTGTTCAGGCCGGGCGGGGCGGTGAGCGCGTCGCCCAGGATGATGTGACGCTTGCCGGTGTCGGAATAGAACAGGTTGTCGGGCCGGATCGCCCGGTGCGGGACGCCGCGCGCCGACATGTCCCGCAGGACGCCCATGGCCGGGGTGAGAAAGTTGCGGGTGATGGCCTCGTCGCTCATCGGCTCGATGGTGTCGGAGGCGGTCGTGGCGATGCGCCCGCCCAGCGGCTTCTCGTAGACCACCACCGGCAGGCGCCGGTTCAGCGGACGCCATGTGACCACGCCCCATTCGACGAAGCGGATCAGGCCGTTGGTGACGAACCCCCGCATGGATTCCAGGTCGTCGTGGCGATGCGGGATGCGCGGATCGCAGGCATAGGCGATCAGCTCGCCCTGGCTCTCCCGCCGGGCTTTCGCGGCATAGGCCGCCGCGTTCTGAATGTTGAACTCAGGAAGCGGGCGATCGGAGTCGATCTCGACCCGCTCCTTGAGGACGATAGGCTCCGCCACGTCAGGCTCCTCCAGCCGCGCGAATCAGGACGCGCGGCCGAAGTCTAGCATGGCGGTTGCCGAGGTCGAAGGCCTGCGCCCGCCCGGGGTTGCGGGGGCAAGGTCAGTCGGCGAAGGGGTCTTCCATCAGGATCGTGTCCTCGCGCTCGGGCGAGGTCGACAGCAGCGTGACCGGCGCGCCGATCAGTTCTTCGATCCGCCGGACATACTTGATCGCGGCGGCCGGAAGCTGGCCCCAGGAGCGCGCGCCCTTGGTGCTCTCGCTCCAACCCTCGATGGTCTCATAGACCGGCTCGACGCGCCGCTGGGCGCCCATGCCCGCCGGGAAGTAGTCGATGGTCTCGCCGTCCAGCTTGTAGCCGGTGCAGACCTTCAGCTCGGTGAGGCCGTCCAGAACGTCCAGCTTGGTCAGGGCGATGCCGGTGATGCCGCCGGTGCGGACCGCCTGGCGGACCATGACGGCGTCGAACCAGCCGCAGCGCCGCGGACGGCCGGTGACCACGCCGAACTCGCGCCCGCGCTCGCCCAGCAGCTTGCCGATCTCGTCGGTCAGTTCGGTCGGGAACGGGCCTTCGCCGACGCGGGTGGTGTAGGCCTTGGCGATGCCGAGGACCGTACCGATCGAGGTCGGGCCGATGCCCGATCCGGTGGCAGCCTGGCCGGCGACGGTGTTGGATGAGGTCACGAACGGATAGGTGCCGTGATCGACATCCAGCATCACCGCCTGGGCGCCCTCGAACAGGATGCGCTTGCCGGCCCGGCGGGCGGCGTCCAGCCGCTCGGAGACCCGGCAGGCATAGGGCAGGATCTTCGGCGCGATCTCCATCAGCTCGGCGACCAGGGCGTCGGCATCGATTTCCGGCTGGCCGAGGCCGCGCAGATAGGCGTTGTGGTGCTCGGCCAGATAGGCGGCCTTGGCCTTCACCGTCTCCGGCTCGGCCAGATCGCCGACGCGGATCGCCCGGCGGCCAACCTTGTCCTCGTAGGCCGGACCGATGCCGCGGCCGGTGGTGCCGATCTTCTTGTCGCCGCGCGCGCTCTCGCGAGCCTGGTCGAGCATCCGGTGCACCGGCAGGATCAGCACGGCGACCTCGGAGAGCTGCAGGTCCTCGGGGGTCAGGACGATGCCCTGCTCCTCGATGCGCTGCTTCTCGGCGACGAAGGCCCAGGGATCGACCACCACGCCGTTGCCGATCACCGACAGCTTGCCCTTGCGGACCACGCCGGAGGGCAGGAGGCTCAGCTTGAAGGTCTGGTTGCCGATGACCAGGGTATGGCCGGCATTGTGGCCGCCCTGGAACCGCACGACCACGTCGGCACGCTCCGACAGCCAGTCGACGATCTTGCCCTTGCCCTCGTCGCCCCACTGGGCGCCGATCACCGCGACATTGCTCATACCGTTGTCCTCAGTCTTGCGGGCCGCTGTGGCCCGAGCTCAGTTCAGCGCGGCCACCTGGCCGTCGCGCAGAATGAAAGTGCAGCCCATGCGCCGGGCTTCCGCCTCGGCATCCTCGGCCGGCGTCAGTCCGGCCACCGTGATCCGGCCGTCCCGGCGCAGAGCCGCCGCCTGCTCGCGCGGCGTGCCGTGGGGCACGAACACGGTCTGCGGCCGCTTCGGATCGGGCAGGGCCTGGAGCACCCGCTCCAGATACAGGGTGAAGCCGGTGGCGGTACCCTTGGGGTCGTGGTTCGGCTGGTAGCGTCCGCCGCGCCCCATCTCGGCGCGCACGCCGCGGGCGAACAGGCTGAAGGCGATGCCGGTGTGATACTCGAACCCGCGGTTCTCCGCCGGGTCCAGGGTGATCGACAGGTCAGGCTCCACGGCGGTCACCAGTTCGACCACCTCGGTCAGCCGGTCCAGTGCCTCGCGGGCGTCGTCGGGCAGGTCGAGCTTGGCCAGGGCCCGCATCGCTTCGCTCCGCGGACCGGCGGCCTCCAGCAATCCGACCAGCAGGGACGCCCCGTCGCCGGACAGTTCCTCCACGGCGGCGACGTCCTTGCGGTCGACCGCCTGGCGCAGGGCCGAGAGCGGCTTGGCCGGCAGGCCGAGCTTGGCCAGGACGGACGGGACCAGGGTCGGGACCATCAGGTCGAGGGAGATCCGCTCGACGCCGACGGCACGCAGGGCCTCGATCGCGACGAGAATGATCTCGGCATCGGCCTCCGCGGTCGGGCTGCCGATCAGCTCGGCGCCGACCTGCACGACCTCGCGCTCCGGGTTGAGCTGGTTGGCGGTGGTGCGCAGCACCTCGCCGGCATAGCAGAGCCGCACCGGGCGGGGGGCGTTCTTCAGCCGCGTGGTGGCGATGCGGGCCGCCTGCGCCGTCATGTCGGCGCGCAGGCCCATCATGCGCTGGGAGATCGGGTCCATCAGCCGGAACACGCGCTCGGCGGTGGCGGCACCGGGACCCTGCAGTAGGCTGGTCTCGAATTCGATGAGCGGCGGCTTGACCCGCAGGTAGCCGTGGCCGATGGCGGTCGACATCATACGGTCGATCAGCCGGGCCTCGTTGGCCGCGTTCGGGGCGAGGATGTCACGAAAGCCCGCCGGCAGCAGGGCGGTCTGGGCAGGATCCAGGACGGGATCGTCGGTCACGGGACGCAGATACCTTCGGGTCGTCGCAGTTCCACCGTCAGGTGGCGCCCTCTGTTAAAGGAAACGGCCCCCCAGGGCAACGGGGGAGGCGGATTTCCTCGTCGCATGTTTTATGCGGGCTTCCGTTCTCCGCTTCGTCTGCCCGGCCTTGCGCCGGGACCGAGGGATGCGGCGTGCCGGAGCGTCGAAGAACACGCTCCGGCGCTCCGGCAATTCTCACCCTGGGTCCCGGAGCAAGTCCGGGAGGGGAGACGGTGAGGGGAGGGCGGTCAGTCGACCCGCTTGCCGTCCTGGTAGCGGTACCAGCCGCGGCC
This sequence comes from Candidatus Endolissoclinum sp., assembly GCA_965228445.1. Taxonomy (GTDB): domain Bacteria; phylum Pseudomonadota; class Alphaproteobacteria; order Thalassobaculales; family Thalassobaculaceae; genus Thalassobaculum. Next base: position 4,370,623 of record OZ245813.1, read on the forward strand.
GTAGCGGCGGCCGAGGCGGCCGGCGGCGTGGAGCTGCTTGATGGTCGGCCGTGTGTGCATCCGGTCGCCATAGGCGTCTTCCAGGATCTGGCTGACCTTCAGGGTCAGGTCGATGGTAATGTTGTCCATCAGCTCGAACGGGCCGACCGGATGGCCGAGGCCGAGGCGGCAGCCGGTGTCGATGTCGGCCGGGGTCGCGGCCCCTTCCTCGACCAGGCGGATCGCCTCGTCCCACATGGCGAACAGAATACGGTTGACCGCGAAGCCGACCACGTCCTTGACCTGGATCGGGGTCTTGCCCGGCAGCTCGACCATGGCGGTGGCGCGCTTCACCACCTCCGGGTCGCTGTCCATGCCGCTGATCACTTCCACCAGCTTCATGCGGCTGACCGGCGAGAAGAAGTGCAGGCCGAGGAAGTTGCCCTGGCGCTCCTCGGAAAAGTAGGAGGCAAGCACGGAGATCGAGATCGACGAGGTGTTGGAGGCGATGATCGCGTCCGGCTTACAGACCTTGTCGAGCTCCTTGTAGAGCTTACCCTTGGCCTCCTGGTCCTCGGTGATCGCCTCGATCACCAGGTCGCAGTCGCCGTAGGTCGACACGTCGGTGAAGGTCTCGATATTGGCCAGCGCGCGGGGCTTGTCCTCCTCGGCGAAGAAGCCGCGGCCGATGCCGGAATCCAGCGTCTTCTCCAGCTTGGCCATCGCCTTGTCGACGTATTCCTGGCTGGCGTCCATCATCCGGACCTTGACGTCGGCGAGCGCGAAAACCAGCGCGATTTCGGAACCCATCATGCCGGCGCCGCATACGCCGAGACGTTGGATGGTCATGGGATCGTCCTCCAGAACGGGTGAGCTATCGATTGGTTGGTTCTCTTAGAACCAGCTCTCTTGCACATCGACAAGCGTGGCGTCGAGAGATTGCAGCAGCCGGGCGCGCTGTTCGGCCCTTGGCAGCTCCCAGCGGGCGACATAGCGGGCGGCGGCGAGCTTGCCCTGGGCGAAGTCTCCGCCCTCGCGCGCCGCGGCGACCGCCTGCCGGGTCCAGATCCAGCCGAACACGGTCAGCCCGGCCAGGTCCATATAGGCCTCGGCATTGGCCAGCAGGTGGATCGGCCCGATCTCGGGCGCGGCATGGGTCAGCTCGCGCGTGGTGTCCACCAGCCAGTTGCGGGCGATGCGGGTGGCGTCGCGGATCTCGGCGGCCTCCGGCACCTCGGCCGCCTGGATGATCGCGTCGTCGATCTCCTGGATCACCGCGGAGAAGGCCGCACCGTGGTTCTGCGACGCCTTGCGGCCGAGCAGGTCGATCGCCTGGATCGCGTTGGTGCCCTCGTGGATCGGGTTCAGCCGGTTGTCGCGGTAGAACCGCTCGACCGGGAAGTCGCGGGTATAGCCGTAGCCGCCGAAGATCTGGATGGCGTTGTGGTTGGCCACCAGCGCCTGGTCGGAGAACCAGGCCTTGATGATCGGCGTCAGGAAGTCGAGCAGCAGACCCTCGCGCCGCCGGATGTCGGGGGCCGGGTCGTGGTTCATGCGGTCGATGCGCAGCGCCAGGTCCAACGCCAGCATCAGCCCGCCCTCGGCCACCGCCTTCTGCTGCAGCAGCATCCGTTTGACGTCCGCATGCTCGATCAGCGCGAGCTGCGGGGTGGTCGGGTCCTTGTCGCCGGGATGGCGGCCCTGGGGCCGCTCGCGGGCATAGGCGAGGCTTTCCAGATAGCCCTGATAGGCCAGCATGATGGCGCCGAAGGCCACGCCTACCCGGGCCTCGTTCATCATGTGGAACATCTGCAGCAGGCCCTTGTTCGGCTCGCCGACGATCCAGCCGATGCAGTCGTCCTCCTCACCGAAGCTGAGCGCGGTGTTGACCGTGCCGCGATAGCCCATCTTGTGGTTCAGCCCGATCAGCCGCACGCCGTTCGGCATGCCGGCCTTGCCCGCGTCGTCCAGGCGGTAGCGCGGCACGATGAAGAGGCTGAGCCCCTTCACCCCTTCCGGGGCACCCTCGATGCGGGCCAGCGTCATGTGGACGATGTTCTCGGAAATCTCGTGCTCGCCGCCCGAGGTCCACATCTTGGAGCCCTTGATGGCGTAGGTGCCGTCCTGGCGCAGACGGGCCGTCGTGCGCACATCCGACAGGGACGAGCCGGCATGGGGCTCCGACAGGGCCATGGTGCCGAGGAACCGGCCCTCCAGCATTGGCTGCATCCAGATCCGCTGCTGCTCCTCGGAGCCGTGGGCGTGGATCAGGTTTGCGGCGGCGATGGTCAGGAACGGATAGGCGGCGGTCGGCACGTTGGCCGCCTTGAAATGGGCGAAGGCTGCCTGCTGGATGGTCCAGGGAAGCTGCATCCCGCCGCGGTCGGCATCGTGATGGGCGGCCATGAAGCCGGCTTCGGAGAAGGCGCGCACCGCCTCGCCGATCTCCGGGATCAGGACGACCTTCCCGTTCTCCAGAGTGGGCTCGTTGGCATCGGCCTTGGCGGCGTGCGGGCGGAACTTCTCCTCCGCGATGCGCCGGGCGGTCTCGATGACCGCTTCGAAGGTCTCGCGCCCGTGATCGGCGAAGCGCTCGTAACGGGTGAGCTGCTCGGCGTCCAGGACCCGCCACAGGGCGAAGTCGAGGTCGCGCGGGTCGATCAGGGGCGCGGCCATGGCGTCAGGCCACCAGGAAGCCGCCGTCGACCGTGACCACCGTCCCGGTCATGTACTTGGACGCTTCGGACGCCAGCAGCAGCAGACCGCCGTCCAGATCCTCCGACTGGCCGAGCGTGCGCTGCGGGATGCCCTTCACCAGTTTCTCGCCGGCCGCGGTGTGGAAGAACTCGGTGTTGATCGGCGTCTCGATGTAGCCGGGTGCGAGAGCGTTCACCCGCACGCCGACCCGCGCCAGTTCCAGCGCCATCGACTTGGTGAGCTGGATCAGCGCCGCCTTGGAGGTGCAGTAGCCCGAAAGGTGGCCGATCACGCTCTGACCCAGCACGCTGGCGATGTTGATGATGGATCCGCCTTCGCCGCCCTCGGCATTACGGGCGGCCATCCGGCGCGCGGCCTCCTGGCCGGCCAGGAAGCAGCCCTTCAGGTTGGTGTCGAGGACCGAGTCCCAGTCGTCGACGCTCATCTCCAGGAACGGCTTGGTGACGGCGATGCCGGCGTTGTTGACCAGGATGTCGACCACCCCGAGCTCGGCTTCCGTCGCATCGAAGGCGGCGGCGACGGAGGCCGGGTCCGTCACGTCCATGGCGACCGCGGCGGCGGTGCCGCCGGCGGCCTCGATCTCGCCCTTCAGCGCCTCGAGCTTGCCGGTCTGACGGGCGGCGAGCGCGACCTTTGCGCCTGCCTCGGCCAGGGTCTTGGCGAAGCCGGCGCCCAGCCCCTGGCTCGCCCCGGTGACGAGCGCGGTCTTGCCGGAAAGGTCGAAACGGTTGGCCATGGGCGGGATCTCCTCAGTCGAAATGCGTGGCCGACTCATAGCCCTCCCGCGATGCGCACGCCACCCCACAACCTGCCCGCGACCGCCGGGGAGGCAGCGAAAGCCGCCGGGCGTTCATTTCTTGTTAACCACGTGGCAAAGCCCACTGCCGCCAGTTGCGGGAAGGCGCATGAGGGCGCCGGATCCTCCGGGTCCGTGGCGGGCGGGGAGCCGCCTCTTCGATAGGGAAGAGGACATGGACATGCATTTCAGCCACCGGAGCGCGGTGGAGACCGAAGAGCGGGCGGCCGGGCGCGGCGGCTTCGGCTATCTGTTCGAGGAGGCGGCCCGGACGCCCGATGCGGTGCTGCCGGCCTCCTACGACACGGTGAACGGCTTGCTCGATCTGGGCGCTGCCATGGGCGATCCAGGGACCAGGGCCGACGCGGAGACGGCGGTCGACGGCTGCCTGCCATCCGCGATCACCTATTTCGCTCAATTCATCGCCCATGACCTGACGGCCTGGGACGCAAGGCGCGGCGGGCTGGCGCCGGTGCCGGACTGCGCCCGTGATTGCGCCCGTGATCTTGCGCCCGGCCAGCCGCTGACGCCGACGGCGCCGGCCGCCTTTGTTCAGCGGGTCGCCAATGCCAGTCGCCCGGCCTTCGACCTCGCCGGCGTGTATGGCGATGGACCGAGCCTGGCGGCCGAGCCCGGCTGCCCGGACCGGACCGGTGTGTCGTCGGAGCAGCTGTACGACGGACTGCGCCTGAAGGTGCGGTTCGACCGGGATGGGCTGCTGGATCTGCCGAGGCACGCCGAAGGGCCGCGCGCCGGTCAGGCCATCGTCGGCGATGGGCGCAACGATCGCTGCCTGAACCTGAGCCAGTTCCATGCCGCGTGGCTGCGGTTCCATAACGTGGTGTTCGAAAGCACCCATGGCTGTTCGGACCAGAGTCGCTGGAGCCAGACCCGGCGGCTGGTCCGCTGGACCTATCAGTATCTTGTGGTGACCGAGTTCCTGGCGGCGATCTGCGATCCCGCGGTGCTCGACGACGTCCTAACCAACGGCCCAAGGTTCTTCCGGGCCTGCTCTGAGGATCGAGCGCCGGTCCTGCCGCTGGAATTCGCCCTGGCGGCGATGCCGTTCGCCGATGCGATGGTGCGGCCGGCCTACCGGGTGAACGACGACCTCACCCTGTCGCTGGACGAGATCCGCATGCCCGCGGCAAACCGCATTGGGCCGGATCGCCGGCTCAAGACGGGGCCGGTGATTTCCTGGCGGCACTATGTCGATCTGTCGGATGACGGGCAGGGCGGCCCGCAGCGGGCCCGGCCGATCGGCCCCCGGCTGACGCGGGGCTTCGGCGGCCGCACGCAGGCGGTCCGGGCGATGACCGGCCAGGCCCAGCACCGGCTGGTGCGGGGATATCTCGCCAGCCTGCCGACCGGTCAGGCGGTCGCCGCGCGCATGGGCATTGCCCCCCTGTCATCGGCAGAGGTGGAGGGAGAGGATCCGGTGCTCGCCAGGGCGGTGTGCGCCGGAGATTTCGCCGAGCGCACCCCGCTCTGGTTCTACATTCTGCGCGAAGCCGAGGCGCAGAGGTGCGGTCGGGGCCTGGGGGCGGTGGGTAGCCGGCTGATGGCCGAAACCGTCATCGGCCTGATTCGAGCGGATCCGGCAAGCTACCTGAACCATCCGGGCAACCGGGCGGTCACCGCGACCGGGATCGAAATCGCCTCCGGCTTCAACGCCGCCACGATCGGCTCGCTGGTCGATCTGGTGCGCTATGCCGGGCTGCGCCGCTAATCCGCGTCCGCGGCCTCAGGAGTTCGGGTGGGTTTGGGTGCGGGTAGAGGCCACGGCCGATCCGCTGGCGCCGGGAGTGAGATCCTCGACGATCAGGGCCGTCTCTTCCGGCGTACCGCAATGGGCCACGATCGTCGGATAGGGAGCCTCCATCTCGGACTCCATGGAGGCGTCGATCTGACGCTCGCAGGCGGCGCGGGACTGATACAGCTCGGCGCCGGTGTCCAGCAGTTCGCACTGATTGCCCGCATCGGAGCAGCCGAACATGCTGAGAATGATGAGAACCTTTTCCATATCGATAACCACCTTTCGGTCTGATAACGAGACCGGCAGGGGTGCGGTTCCATTCCCGGGGATGATCACGGCGCGATGACCGCGGGGGCGGTTGCGGGATGGGGCGAGTCTTTCCCTGAGTCTTTCCGGGCGCTTACCGGCCGGAGCCCGCTGGGCGGCGCGACGCCATCGCTCCTTGATTTGGACCCTGTGCCCGTCTAGTTTCCCGCACCCGCGAAATCCCGCGAGAGACGAGACATGCCCGACGGCGACAGGCCCGGCACTGCGCATCAGCCACGCACCGATTTTCAGTCCCTGATTCTGACGCTCCAGTCCTATTGGGCGAGCAAGGGCTGTGTGATCCTTCAGCCATATGACATGGAAGTCGGGGCGGGCACGTCCCATCCGGCGACGACCCTGCGGTCGCTCGGTCCGGATGATGTGTGGCGCACCGCCTATGTGCAGCCCTCGCGCCGGCCGACGGACGGTCGCTACGGCGAGAACCCGAACCGGCTGCAGCACTACTACCAGTTCCAGGTCATCGTGAAGCCGTCGCCGGTCGACAGCCAGGAGCTCTATCTCGGCTCCCTGCGCGCCATCGGCCTCGACCCCATGGCCCACGACATCCGCTTCGTGGAGGACGACTGGGAGAACCCGACGCTCGGCGCCTGGGGCCTCGGCTGGGAGGTCTGGTGCGACGGGATGGAAGTGTCCCAGTACACCTACTTCCAGCAGGTCGGCGGCATCGACTGCTCGCCGGTCAGCCTGGAGCTGACCTACGGGCTGGAACGCCTGGCCATGTACATCCAGGGCGTGGACGACGTGTACCACCTCGACTGGGACGGCATCCCGGAAGAGGAGGGCGGCAAGGTCTATGGCGACGTCTACAAGCAGGCGGAGCTGGAATTCTCGACCTACAATTTCGAATACGCCGACACCGACCAGTTGTTCCGGCGCTTCAAGGACTGCGAGGCGGAATGCGCCAAGCTGCTGGAGGCGAACCTGCCGCTGCCGGCCTATGACCAGTGCCTGAAGGCCGGTCACTCCTTCAATCTGCTGGACGCGCGCGGCGTGATCAGCGTGACCGAACGCCAGGCCTATATCGGCCGGGTGCGCACGCTGGCGAAGGGCTGCTGCGAGAAGTGGGTCGAGGTGAGCACCGCCTGGAAGGCCGATTGGGAAAAGAAGAAGGCGGAGGCCAAGCGCTCCGAGAAGAACCATGGCTGAACTGCTTCTGGAGCTGTTCTCCGAGGAGATCCCGGCGCGCATGCAGGCGCGCGCCGCCGAGGACCTGAAAGGGCTCGTCACCGGTAAGCTCAAGGCCGCGGGCCTGGAGTTTTCCAGCGCCGACGCCTACGTCACGCCGCGCCGGCTGACCCTGGTGCTCGATGGCCTGCCGGAGAAGCAGCCGGACGTCAGCGAGGAACGCCGCGGCCCCCGCGTGGACGCGCCCGAGAAGGCGATTCAGGGCTTCCTGGCCTCCACCGGGCTGACGCTGGACCAGTGCGAGAAGCGCGATACCGGCAAGGGCGAGTTCTGGTTCGTGGTGATCGAGAAGAAGGGCGAGGCGACCGCCGACGTCCTGCCCGAAATTATCCTGACCTCCATCCGCGAGCTGCCCTGGCCGAAATCCATGCGCTGGGGCCGCAACACCTTCCGCTGGGTGCGGCCCCTGCACCATATCCTCGCCGTGTTCGACGGCGCGGTGCTTGATGGCGGCCTGGACCTGGGCGAGACCCAGCTCACCTTTACCGGCGACACCCGCGGCCACCGCTTCCTGGCCCCCGACGCGGTGACCGTGAGCTCGTTCCACGAGTACCGCACCGAGATCGGCGGCGCCTTCGTCATGCTCGACCGCGAGGACCGCAAGGAGACGATCCTGACGGAGGCTCGCGCCCTGTGCGAGGCCGAGGGGCTGGTCCTGCGCGACGATCCGGGCCTGCTGGAAGAGGTCTGCGGCCTGGTCGAGTGGCCGGTGCCGCTGATGGGCCGGATTGATGCTGAGTTCATGTCGGTGCCACCGGAGGTGCTGGTCACCTCCATGCGCAGCCACCAGAAGTATTTCGCCGTCGAAACCAAGGACGGCAGACTGGCCGACCGGTTCATCCTGGTCTCCAACATGGCGAGCGAGGAAACCCGCAACGCCAACATCGTCGCCGGCAACGAGAAGGTCCTGCGCGCGCGCCTGAGCGACGCCAAGTTCTTCTGGGACCAGGACCGGGCGGTGAAGCTGGCCGATCGGCGCGACGCCCTGAAGGACGTCAAGTTCTACGACAAGCTCGGCACCATGGCCGACAAGGTCGAACGGGTGGCGGCCCTCGCCGCCGAAATCGCGCCGATGGTCGGCGCCGATGCCGACAGCGCCCGCCACGCGGCGACCCTGGCCAAGGCCGACCTGACCACCGGCATGGTCGGCGAGTTCCCGGAACTGCAGGGCCTGATGGGCCGCTACTACGCGCTCGATGCCGGCGAGGACGTGCAGGTCGCCGATGCGGTGGCCCAGCACTACTCGCCCGTCGGCCCGACCGACACCTGCCCGACCGCGCCGGTGTCCGTCGCGGTGGCCATGGCCGACAAGATCGACACCCTGGTCGGGTTCTTCGCCATCGGCGAGACCCCGACCGGCTCCAAGGACCCCTTCGCCCTGCGCCGCGCCGCCCTGGGCGTGATCCGGCTGATCATCGAGAACGGGCTGCGGATCAACCTGCTGCCGCTCTTCGCCCAGGCTCGCGCCCGGATCGCCGGGGCCGAAGGTTCAGTGGAGGCCGACGCCAAGTTGCTCGACTTCTTCGCCGACCGCCTGAAGGTCCACCTGCGCGAGCAGGGGGTGCGCCACGACCTGATCGCCGCGGTGTTCGAGCTGGGTGGGGAGGACGACCTGGTCCGCCTGCTGGCCCGGGTGCATGCGCTGAGCGACTTCCTGGCGACCGACGACGGCGCCAACCTGCTCGCCGGCTACCGCCGCGCCTCGAATATTCTGCGCGCCGAGGAGAAGAAGGACGGGCCGTTCACCGCGTCCGACGCCGCCTTCGCCGACCGGATCGACCCGTCGATCCTGGCCCAGGCGGAGGAGACCGGCCTCTACGCGGCCGTGCGCGAGGCCGAGGCGGCGATCAAGACCCATCTGGCGGGTGAGGACTTTACCAGCGCCATGGCGTCCCTATCTCACCTACGGGGGCCGATCGACGCATTCTTCGATGCCGTCACGGTCAACGCCGATGACGCGGCACTGAGAACCAATCGCCTGCGCCTGCTCGACGCCGTCAGAACGGCAATGGGGAATATTGCCGATTTCTCGCGGGTCGAAGGCTAGAGCAAGTCATGATCATCTGATCATGTGAATTTGCTCTAACTGTAAGAGGTTAGAGGACGGTTAGCGGTTCAGATCGCTTCGATCTGAACCTCTCGTCCTCGAGAGGATCGAGGGACAGAAAGCATGACACAGTGGGTCTACGGGTTCGGTGGCGGCTCTGCCGAGGGCCGTGCGGATATGCGGAACCTCCTCGGCGGCAAGGGTGCGAACCTGGCCGAGATGAGCTCCATCGGGCTGCCGGTGCCGCCGGGCTTCACGATCTCCACCGAGGTCTGCACCTACTACTACGACCACGGCGAGCAGTATCCCGACGATCTCTCCGCCGCCGTCGACGCGGCGATCGGCAAGATCGAGGACGAGGTCGGCATGAAGTTCGGCGATGCCGACAACCCGCTGCTGGTCTCGGTGCGCTCCGGCGCCCGCGTCTCCATGCCGGGCATGATGGATACGGTCCTCAACCTGGGCCTCAACGACACCACCGTTGAGGGGCTGATCAAGCGCAGCAACGACGCGCGCTTCGCTTATGACAGCTATCGCCGCTTCATCCAGATGTATGCCGACGTCGTCATGGGCGTCGATCACGGCCATTTCGAGGACCTGCTGGAGCTGGCGAAGGAGGAGAAGGGCGTCTCCCTCGACACCGAGCTCAGTGCCGACGACATGAAGGCCCTGGTCGACCAGTTCAAGGCGAAGGTGAAGGAAGAGCTCGACGAGCCGTTCCCCGAGGATCCGCGCGACCAGCTCTGGGGTGCGATCACCGCCGTCTTCGGTTCCTGGCGCAACCAGCGGGCCAATGTCTATCGCCGTCTGCACAACATCCCGGAGAGCTGGGGCACGGCCGTCAACGTCCAGGCCATGGTGTTCGGCAACATGGGCGACGACTGCGCCACCGGCGTGGCCTTCACCCGCGACCCGTCGACCGGCGAGAACACCTTCTACGGCGAGTTCCTGGTCAACGCCCAGGGCGAGGACGTGGTCGCCGGCATCCGCACCCCGCAGAGCCTCACCGTGGCCGCCAAGCGCAAGCAGGGCTCCGACCTGCCGGCGATGGAAGAGGTCATGCCGGAGGTGTTCCAGCAGCTCGACGACGTGCGCCTCAAACTCGAGACGCATTACCGCGACATGCAGGACATCGAGTTCACCGTGCAGCAGAAGAAGCTGTACATGCTGCAGACCCGCAGCGGGAAGCGCACCGTCCACGCCGCCCTGCAGATCGCGGTCGACATGTGCGAGGAGGGCCTGATCTCCGAGCGCGAGGCGGTGTCCCGCATCGAGCCCCAGGGCCTCGACCAGCTGCTGCACCCGACCCTCGACCCCGAGGCCGAGCGCAACGTCATCGCCAAGGGCCTGCCGGCCTCTCCCGGCGCGGCGTCGGGCAAGGTGGTGTTCTCCGCCGACGGCGCCGAAGCCGCCGCGCGCGAGGGCGAGCGGGTGATCCTGGTCCGCATCGAGACCAGCCCCGAGGACATCCACGGCATGCACGCCGCGGAAGGCATCCTGACCACCCGCGGCGGCATGACCAGCCACGCGGCGGTGGTCGCCCGAGGCATGGGTCGTCCCTGCGTGTCGGGTGCGGGCAGCATCCGCGTCGACTACGCCAACAAGACCTTCTTCGTCGGCGGCACCGAGGTGAAGGCGGGCGACCGCATCACCATCGACGGCGGCACCGGCGAGGTCATGCTGGGCGAAGTCCCGACCATCCAGCCGGAGCTGTCGGGCAATTTCGCCAAGGTCATGGAATGGGCCGACGCGGCGCGCCGCATGCGCATCCGCACCAATGCCGAGACCCCGGCCGACGCCCAGGTCGCCCGCGATTTCGGCGCCGAGGGCATCGGCCTGTGCCGCACCGAGCACATGTTCTTCGAGGGCGAGCGCATCGTCGCCATGCGCGAGATGATCGTCTCCACCACCGAGGCCGGGCGCCGCGCGGCACTGGCCAAGCTGCTGCCGATGCAGCGCGACGACTTCATCGAGCTGTTCCGGATCATGGAGGGCCTGCCGGTCACCATCCGCCTGCTCGACCCGCCGCTGCACGAGTTCCTGCCGCATACCGAGGAGGAGATGGCCGAGGTCGCCAAGGCCGCCGGCGTCTCCGTCGAGACGGTGAAGCGCCGGGCGCTGGAGCTGACCGAGAGCAACCCGATGCTCGGCCATCGCGGCTGCCGTCTGGCGATCTCCTATCCGGAGATCTCCGAGATGCAGGCGCGGGCCATCTTCGAGGCGGCGACCGAGATCGCCAAGCGCGGCGAAGCCCCGCTGCCGGAGGTGATGATTCCGCTGGCCGCAACCGATGCCGAGGTCCGCATCATCAAGGCGATCATCGACCGGGTCGCCGGTGAGGTCGCCAAGGAGAGCGGCATCACGGTCGACTACCTGGTCGGCACGATGATCGAGCTGCCGCGCGCCGCCCTGCAGGCCGACAAGATCGCGGTCGAGGCGGAGTTCTTCAGCTTCGGCACCAACGACCTGACCCAGACCACCTATGGCCTGTCCCGCGACGATGCCGGCGCCTTCATCCACTTCTACGAGGAGAAGGGCATCATCGAGGTCGATCCGTTCGTCAGCCTGGACCAGCAGGGTGTCGGCGAGCTGGTGAAGATCGCCAGCGAGCGCGGCCGCTCCGCCCGTCCGGGCATCAAGCTCGGCATCTGCGGCGAGCATGGCGGCGACCCGTCCTCCATCGGCTTCTGCGAGGAGGTCGGGCTGGACTACGTGAGCTGCTCGCCGTTCCGCGTGCCGATCGCGCGCCTCGCGGCGGCCCAGGCGACCATCGCCCAGGACAAGGCGGCGGCCGAGTAACACACGCCGGGCAAATCAGCGGATGGCCTGCGCCCATGGTTCCGGCTAAACCGGAGCCATGGGTACGATCTCCTGCAATGCCGGGCTGAGCTTCACCGCCGATCCCGCCAAGACCGCGCTGGTCGCCATCGACTTCCAGCGCGATTTCCTCGATCCCGACGGCATGGTCGCCGCCCTGGGTGACGACATCGCGCCGATGCGCGCGATCATCCCCAACGCGGTCGCCCTGATCGCCGCGGCACGGGCCGCCGGGCTGATGCTGGTGCATACCCGCGAGGGCTACGCGCCGGATCTGTCCGACATGCATGCGCTGAAGCGTGACCGCAAGGTGGCCGGCCGCGACGGCCCGCTCGGTCGCTTCCTGATCCGTGGCGAGCCGGGGCAGGACCACATCGCCGAGTGCCGCGCGGCCGAGGACGAACTGGTGTTGGACAAGCCGGGCTTCGGCGCCTTCTACCGCACCGACCTGGAGGATCGCCTGCGCGCCCGGGGCGTGGAGGCTCTGATCCTGATGGGCGTGACCACCCAGTGCTGCGTGGCCTCCACCATGCGCGAGGCGGTCGACCGCGGCTTCCGCTGCCTCACGGTGGAAGACGCCTGCGCGGCGACCACGCCGGACCTGCACGAGGCGGCGATTTCGCTGATCTATGGCGAGAACAACCTGTTCGGCTGGGTCAGCGACACCCGGCGGGTGGTGGCGGGGTTGGCCGGCTGACCCTTCGCGTATGCGTCGCCCTTCGACACGTCGCTTCGCTCCTGCTCAGGGTGAGGTCAAAGTTTTTCGTTCAATAAAATGGACCTCACCCTGAGCAGCCCCGGACTTGGTCCGGGGCGTGTCGAAGGGCGGCACCCAGGCATGCCCGCTCAGATCAGCTGGAACACCCCGCCGCTCGCCTTGTAGCGCTGCAGGGCCTCCAGCGACCGCATGACCGGTGCGGTCCGGTCGTCCGGCAGGGCGTCCTGGGGGAAGAACCGCACGTCCAGGCTCTCATGCCCGTCCGCGCGCAGCTCTCCTTCCCACTCGGTGGCGTGGAAGATCATGGCGTAGGCGAAGATCACGTCGCCATGGGGATACTCCACCCGGTCGTGCTCCGGATGGCTGGCGAAGCCGATCGGGGTGAGGGGACCGGCGGTCAGGCCGGTCTCCTCCAGCAGCTCCGTGCGGGCGGTGTCCTCGATGCTCTGACCGATCTCGGCGGAGCCGGCGGGCCAGCTCCACAGCTTGAAGTCGCCGCGCCGGATCAGCAGCACCACGCCGTCCGGGTTCTCGACGATGACCCGGGCGCCCGGCATCAGGACCGGGCGCGGGCCGATGATCTGGCGGAGGCGGCCGAGATAGCTGTCGGCGAAGGATCCGCTCATGAGGGTCCGGTGCGCCCGGTCACATCACCGCGCCGATCTGCCACGGGATGAACTCGTTGTCGCCCATGCCCTGGGCCTCCGACTTGGTCGGCGAGCCCGACGCGACTTCCAGCAGCCGGTCGAAGATCCGCTGGCCCATCTCCTCGATCGAGATGCCCTCGTCCAGCACCTCGCCGCAGTTGATGTCCATGTCGTCGGACATGCGGGAATACATCGGCGTGTTGGTGGCGAGCTTCAGCGACGGGGCCGGCTTGCAGCCATAGACCGAGCCGCGGCCGGTGGTGAAGGCGACGACGTTGGAGCCGCTCGCCACCTCGCCGGTGATCGAGCACGGATCGTAGCCCGGGCTGTCCATGAAGACGAAGCCCTTGGCGTCGATCGTCTCGCCGTATTTGTACACGCCGGTCAGGTTGGTGGTGCCGCCCTTGGCCGCCGCCCCCAGCGACTTCTCCAGGATGGTGGTCAGGCCGCCGCGCTTGTTGCCGGGCGAGGGGTTGTTGTTCATTTCGCCGCCATTGCGCGCGGTGTAGTCCTCCCACCACTTGATGCGCTCGACCAGCTTCTCGCCGACCTCCTGGCTGACCGCGCGGCGGGTGAGCAGGTGCTCCGCCCCGTAGATCTCCGGCGTCTCGGCCAGCACGGCGGTGCCGCCGTGGCGCACCAGAAGGTTCGCCGCCTCGCCCAATGCCGGGTTGGCGGTCATGCCGGAATAGGCGTCGGAGCCGCCGCATTGCAGGGCCAGGGTCAGCTCGCTCGCCGGACACGTGCTGCGGCCGGCCTCGTTCGCCTTGGGCAGCATCTCCCTGATCATGCCCGCCCCCCAGTCGACGGTTTTCCGCAAGCCGCCGGCGTCCTGGATGTTCATGGTCTGGAACGCATCGCCCCGCTTGATGCCGTAGGCTTCCAGCAGGAAGTCGATCTGGTTGACCTCGCAGCCGAGCCCGACCATCAGCACGCCGGCGAAGTTCGGGTGCCGCGCCATGCCCCAGAGCACGCGCTGCAGGTTGGCGTAGCCCTCGCCGTCGCCGGCCATGCCGCAGCCGGTGGAATGGGTCAGTGCCACGACGCCGTCCACGTTCGGATACTGCTCCAGGACCTGCGGGGTGATCGCCTCGGCGATGTACTTCGCCGCGGTGGCCGAGCAGTTCACGCTGGTCAGCACGCCGATATAGTTGCGGGTGCCGATCCGGCCGCTGTCGCGCTTGAAGCCCTGGAAGGTCGCCTGGTCGCTGTTGTTGAAATAGGCGGTCGGCTTCACGTCGGCGCCGAAGGCATAGTCGCGCTCGAAGTCCTGCATCTCGACGTTGTGCACGTGGACATGGGCGCCGGGCGCGATCGCCTCGGTGGCGAAGCCGATGATCTGGTCGTATTTGCGGATCGGCTCGCCCGCCGCGATCGGCTGGGTGGCGATCTTGTGGCCGGCCGGGATCGCGGCGGCGGTCGAAACCCCCTCGCCGTCGAGCGCCACGCCGGGCGTCAGGTCGAAGCGGGCGGTGATGACGTTGTCGGCCTTGCTCAGGCGCACGGTCAGGCGTTTGGCGTCCGAAGAGGCGGACATGGCGGTAACTCCCTGGCGAAAACTATGGTCGTTTCTCGTTGGTCCGACACGGACGCGGCGAGCATAGCGCGAGGGCGGGGTGTGCGGAAACGGGGGACTTGTCCGGCTTCGCTCTTCCTCTTCATCGTCATCCCGGTGAGCCCCGGGCTTGACCCGGGGCTCACCGGGACCCAGTCCCAGCGGTCGGTGCAGGGTCCCGGGAGACCCCGGATCAGGTCCGGGGTCTCCCGGGAAGACGGAGGGGGGAAATAAATATAAGTGCCTATTGCATCTAATTAGATGCTATCATCAAATATATGACCGACCCAGCTACCGCCCTCGCCCCCGAAGTCGCCGCGTTCCGGCAGTTCAGCCGGTTCTACACGTCCTATATCGGTGCGCTTGGGCCGGACCATCAGGGCAGCACGGTCTCGCTCACCGAGATGCGGGTACTGTACGAGATCGCCCATCGTGACGGCCCCACGGCGCGGGAGATCAGCGCCGACATGGGCGTCGATCCGGGATATGTCAGCCGGCTGCTCAAGGGCTTCCGCACGAAGGGCTGGGTCGCCGCCGTCCCCGACGCCTCCGACGGGCGGGTGCGTCGGCTGTCGCTGACCAAGGCCGGGCGCGCCGCCTTCACGCCGATGTACGACCGCGCCAACGAGGTGGCCGCCAACGCGCTGGCCGTGCTGGCGCCGGTGGACCGTGCGCGGTTGCTCTCCGCCATGGCCACGATCCGCGCGGTGCTCGACCCCGGCGCCACACCGAGCGCCGCACCGGTCGAACCCTATCTGCTGCGACCGCACCGTCCCGGCGACATGGGGGAGGTGGTCGCCGCCCATGGCCGGCTGTACGCCGCGGAGTACGGATTCGACATCAGTTTCGAGGCGCTGGTCGCCCGGATCGCCGCCGACTTCATCGACAAGTTCGATCCCGCCCGCCACTGCTGCTGGATCGCCGAGCGCGACGGCGCGATGGTCGGCTCGGTCTTCGTCGTCGATGCCGATGAGACCACGGCCAAGCTGCGCATGCTGTTCGTGGACGAGCGCGCCCGTGGGCTCGGCATCGGCCGGCGCCTCACGGAGGAGGCGATGCGCTTCGCCCGGTCCGCCGGCTATCGCCGCATGACCCTGTGGACCAACGACATTCTGACCGCCGCTCGCGAGATCTACCGCAAGGCCGGGTTCGACTGCGTCGCCAGCGAGCCGCTGAACGATTTCGGCGTGTCGATGATGGCGGAGACCTGGGAGCGCGATCTGTGAGCACGGCCGCCGAGCCTCCGGCGCCATGAAGCCCAGCCCGTGAGTTCGATTCCATGAGCGCCTCCCGCCCGCCGCTCGCGGTCATGACCGCGGCTTTCACCGGGCTGCAGGTCGGGGCCGCCATCGTCGCCAGCCGGGCCGCCGTGGACGAGCTCGGCCCCACCGTGCTGGCGCTGTTCCGCTATGCGATCGGCGCGGCGATGATCCTGCCGCTGGCGGTTCATCTGGGCTGGCGGCGCATTCCGCTGCGCGATCTCTGGGTGATCGCGGCGCTGGGGATCGGGCAGTTCGGCATCCTGGTCGCCCTGCTGAACCTGGCGGTGATGCATATCTCCGCCGGTCTCGGCAGCCTGATCTTCGCCACCATGCCGGTGCAGACGGTGCTGATCTCCGCCCTGCTGGGTCGCCAGGCACTGACCCTGCGCCGTCTGCTCGGCGCGGCGCTCGCCACCCTGGGCGTGGCGGCGGCGTTGAGCGACCGGCTGATCGGCGAGGCGGGAGGGGCGGATCTCTGGATCGGCATCGCAGCGGCACTGGCCAGTGCGTTCACCGGAGCGCTGTGCTCGGTACTCTACCGGCCCTACCTGGCCCGGTATCCCACGGTGCAGGTCAGCGGCCTCGCCATGGGGGCGTCGGTGCTGTTCCTGGCGGCGCTGTCGCCCTTCGACGGCCCGCCGATCGGCTGGGATGCGCTGGCGGCCGGTCCCTGGGCGATCGTGGCCTTCATCGGTGCGTCCAGCGGCATCGGCTACATCACGTGGCTGTATTCGCTGCGCGAACTGCCGGCGACCGAGGTGACCCTGTTCCTGGCGCTGGCGCCGATCACCGCGGCGGCGCTGGGCGCGCTGCTGCTGGCGGAACCGCTCGGGATCGGACTGTTCGTCGGCCTGGGGCTGGTGGTTCTCGGCATGCGACTGGCCCTGTCGGCACGGTGAGATCGTCGATCTGGACGGGATGACGCGACGGATCGGCGCGTCCTAGACTGCCGCAATAACCGCGCGCCCGACCGGGAAAGCGCGGGTCTTTCAGGAGGAAACGGATGTCCGATACGGATTTCACCGGTCAGGCTGTGCTGATCACCGGCGGGGCGAGCGGGATCGGCTTTGCCGCCGCGCAGGCCTTCTCCAAACGCGGCGCGCGGATCGCCATCGCCGACCTGAACCAGGAGACGGCGCGGGCCCAGGCGGCGGCGCTGGGCGACGGGCATATCGGGCTCGGCGGCGACGTGTCGACCGAGGCGACGGCCGACCGCCTCGTCTCCGACACCATGCAGGCGTTCGGCCGGATCGACGTGCTGATCAACTGCGCCGGGATGTCCGACACGTTTCTCGACACCATCGACCAGACGGCCGAGCACTGGCAGCGGCTGATCGACGTGCACCTGACCGGCACCTTCGTCATGTCGAAACGGGCCGCGCGGGAGATGATCGCCGCCGGCTATGGCGTGGTGATCAACATCTCCTCCATCGCCGGCATCCTCGCCCTGCCGCGACGCAACGCCTACACGGCGGCCAAGCACGGCATCGTCGGACTGACCCGCAACCTGGCCTGCGAATGGGCGCAGAAGGGCATCCGGGTCAATGCCATCGCCCCCGGCTATATCCGGACGCCGCTGGTCCAGAACCTGATCGATCAGGGCAAGATCGACGAGAAGAAGATCCGTCGCCGCACGCCGCTCGGCGAGATGCTGGAACCCGGCGCGATCGCCGATGCGATGGTCTTCCTGGCCTCGCCGCTGGCCCGCACGGTCACCGGCGTCAACCTGCCGGTGGACGGCGGCTACACCGTGTATGGCGGCATGGTCGACGCCGCCGAGATCGAGGACTGAGCATGGTCGGAAAGACCCTGGTGCCCGGCTTCCGGTTTCCGGAAACGACCCTGTCCCGCGATCCCGTCGCCCAGGAGGAGGCGCTGAAGGCCTGCGCCGTCGACCCGGCGGTCTGGGCCGGTCAGACGGAACCCACCCTGTGGGGCAATGACGGGTTCCGGGCCATGTCGGCGGCCGGGCAGGAGATCGACGGCTACATCCACGTGGAGCAGCGGCTGACCCTGTCTGGTGTTCTGCCCCTGGGCGAGGCGGTGCGGTTCTCCGGCGAGACGGTGTCCAACGAGGAGGTGCCGCGCGGCCGGCGCATCGTTCAGCGCTTCGAGGTCCGCCGGGCCGACGGCAGCCTGGCGCTGGTGTCGGAGCATATCCGGCTGCTGCCCGACCTGGAGAAGATGGGCCGCAGGTCAGGGGGCGGCGCCCCGCCGGAGCCGGTGCCGGGAACGGTGGTGGCCGAGAAGGTGATGCAGCCCCAGGATGTGGTGACCTACTCCAAGTCGGTCGGCAACGAGATCCATTTCGACCCGGAGTTCGCCGCCCGCTACGGCTACCGCGCGCCGCTGGCCCAGGGGCTGATGACCATGACCTGGATGGCCGCCCATCTGGCCGAGCGGCTGCGCGCGGCGCCGATGGCGATCCTGGTCGCGCAGTTCAAGCGGCCGGTGTTCTGGGACGATGCGCTGACCTTGGTCTCGGCCGGACCGGCGGATGACCGTCAGGCGCATCTCTGCGCGCTGAACGCCGAGGGCCGGGTGGCCTGCGACCTGCGGATGGAGATCCTGGCGTCAGCGTGAGCCGCGTGCGGCGACATCCTTGGGCGCCTCGACCCCGGTGAGGTGCGCCATCAGGGTCCCGAAATCCGTCTCGATCTTCAGCGCCACCGGAATTGCCGGTCCGTCGGCGACCGGACGCGCCACATAGACCACCCGGTCCCGGGCGGTCTCGCTGTACTTGCTCGGATCCTTGCGGGCGCCGCCGAGCATGGCGTAGTCGATCCGGCAATGGCGGGCCTCGCCGCTGAAGATCGAGTAGCTGGTGGCCGGCAGGGTCTCCATCCCGCGGTCGGTGACCCGCAGGTCGTAGCGGCGGCGGCCGTCGAACACCGCGAACTCGCCGTCGCAGGTCCCGGCCCGGCTCATGGTGTGGGACAGTTGAGCGATCACGGTCAGCGGGTCGATGGTGCCGAGTTCGGCATCCTCCGGCAGCGCGGTCACCTCTTCGGGGTCGGGTGCCGGATCGATGCGGGTCTCCGTCACCTCGCCGTCGGGCCCGTAGGTCAGGATCACCGACCGCTGCTCGTCGCCGCGCCAGCCGAAATTGGTGTGGCGTCCCGGCACCGCACGGCTCCCGTCAAAGCGACCGGCCGAGCGGGTCTCTCCGCGCCAGCCGAAGAACACGTCGAGGATGCCGCGGGTCTCGGCCTTCGCCGTCACCGCGTAGCGGCTGCTCTCCGGCGCGAACTCCGATTCCGCACTGAGGATATGCAGTCCGCCGAAATAGACCTCGTAGGTCGCGCGCATCGGTCCCGTCGCGGCCGAGGCTGAAGCGGAGACGGTCAGCAGAAGGGCGGCGAGCGCGAGTTGTTTCACAGGTCTCTCCGGGGACGGGCGTTAACCATGCCTCTGAGAAGATCGGTCGCCCGAGCCGTTCGTCAATGTCCCGGTCCGTCTATCTCCGCTCGGCGGGATCGGAGACGTCGTCCTCGTCCTCCACCGGCGAGGCCCGGGCGTCCCGGCGCACCCAGATGGCGGCCGCGACGATCAGGACGGCGCCCAGCAGGGTGTTGCCCGCCGGCACATGCTCGAAGATCAGATAGCCAAAGGCGACGGCATAGAGCAGGCGGGTGTATTCCAGCGGCGACAGGGCCGAGGCCTCGGCGCTGCGGTGGGCGCGGATCATGGTCCACTGCGCCGCCCCCATCAGCAGGCAGAGCACGGCGATCAGCCCCCACTGCTCCAGCGTCGGGGTGATCCAGCCGGAAGTGCCGGGGATCGCCACCACGGCGAGTACCACCGCCGACTGCCAGATCATCATGGTCGAGGTGCGCTCCACCTGGGCCAGCGTGCGCACCACCAGCATCGTGCCCGCCGTCATCGCCGCGGCCAGCACCGCGAGCACGGCCATCGGGTCGACCATCGAGCTGGTGCTCGGCGCCAGCACGACGGCGACGCCGGCGAAGCCCAGCGCCATCGCGCCCCAGCGGGTCGCCGTCACCCGCTCGCGCAGCAGCAGGCCGCCCAGCAGAACGACGAAGAACACCTTGGTGAAATGCAGGGTTGTGGATTCCGCCAGCGACAGGTGCACCACGGCGGTGAAGCCGAGCAGCATCGAGCCGGCCGACAGCAGGCCGCGGAACAGGTTCAGACCCGGCCGCTCGGCCCGCAGCACCTCGCCACCGGACTGGACGATGGTCGGCACCAGGATCGCCATCACGCCGAGCTGCCGGAGCAGCAGAAGCTGAGTGGTCGGAAGGCTCTGTCCGAGCCATTTGAACAGCGCCAGCATGATGGCGAAGATCAGGGCCGTGAGCAGGTACCAGCCGGCCGGAGAAACCGCCGGAGCGCGGAAATCGGATACCGAGGCCAATGAACCCACCCTGTGCCGGTTGTAACGGCCGCCTCGTTATCGCGGCCGGCGAGGGCGAGACCGTGACCGACAGGGAAAGATTATTCAATCGGCAATTCATTCCCCCATGGGTAGTGACGTAAGCGATTGTCGGGCGAGGCGGGGGCGGCCCGGCCTGTGCATAACCGTGATGCGCCCTCCGTTATCAACCGCTTGAGCTATACCCGGTTCGATGGCATGTAACGCGGCGCTGGCGGGGGCCGATCGGACACCCCCGGTTACGGTCGCGGCCCGCCCGGCAAGGTGCCGTTTGTTGTCTTCGCAGGTCCTTCCATGCCCCATCCCAACAGGCGTGACATGGTCCAGGGCGCGGGTGCCGCGCTGCTGACCCTGCTCGCAAATCCGCATCTCGCCCAGGCAGCCGCCCCCACCCTGTCGTTCGGACAGCCGTTCGAATTCGGCTACGAGGCGCTGGTCGACCGCGCCCGCGAGATGGCCGCCGCCCCCTATGCGGCGGCGCCGATCCTGGCGCCCGATGTCATCGAGGCGATCGACTACGACGCCCACGGCAAGCTGCGCTACCGGCCGGACGAGGCGGTGTTCGGCGACGGATCCGGCAACTACCCGGTCACCTTCTTCCATGTCGGCCGCTACTTCGCGCGCGGCGTGAAGATGCATACGCTCGTGGACGGCCACGCCCGGCTGGTGCGCTACAGCCCCGAGCTGTTCGAGATGCCCGAGGACAGCGTCGCCAAGCAGCTTCCCAGCGATGTCGGTTTCGCCGGCTTCCGCTTCCAGGAGAGCCGGTCGCGCGACGACTGGAAGACCCAGGACTGGCTGGCCTTTCTCGGCGCCAGCTACTGGCGGGCGATCGGCGATCTCGGCCAGTACGGCCTGTCGGCCCGCGGCGTCGCCATCGACAGCGCCACGCCCGGCCCGGAGGAGTTTCCGGAGTTCCGCGAGTTCTACCTGACCCCGGCCGAGCGCAAGGACGATCCCAACGTCATCCTGGCGCTGCTGGACGGGCCGGGTATCACCGGCGCCTACAAGATCACCGCGCGGCGCACCAAGGGCGTGGTCATGGAGGTCGAGGCGCGGCTGTTCCTGCGTCGGGACATCGAACGGCTGGGCATCGCCCCGCTGACCTCCATGTACTGGTACGGCGAGACCGCGCCGGAGATCAGCAGCGACTGGCGTCCGGAGATCCACGATTCCGACGGGCTGGCGATCTGGACCGGCAGCGGCGAGCGGATCTGGCGCCCGCTGATCAACCCGCGCTTCCCGAACGTCTCCTCCTTCCTGGACGAGAACCCGAAGGGCTTCGGGCTGATGCAGCGCGACCGCAACTTCGAGCATTATCTCGACGGCGTGTACTACGACCGCCGGCCGAGCCTGTGGATCGAGCCGGTGGGCGACTGGGGCCGCGGCTCGGTGCAGCTCATGGAGCTGCGCACCGACGACGAGATCCACGACAATATCGGCGCCTTCTGGGTGCCCGAGGGACCGGCCCGGGCCGGCAACAGCTACACCTTCAAGTACCGCCAGTACTGGCAGACCGACATGCCGACCCCGCCGCGTCCGGCGGCGATCTGCGTGTCTACCCGTCTCGGCCATGGTGGGCGGCCGGGTCAGAACCGCCAGCACGATGCCCGCAAGTTCGTGGTGGATTTCGACGGTCCGTCCCTGGCCGGACTGAAGGAGGGCGACGAGCCGGAAGCGGTGGTCGAAGCCTCCTCGGGCCGGGTGGACGACGTCTATGCCGAGAAGGTGCCGGGCACCAAGCGGTGGCGGATCGTGTTCGACCTCTACCCGAGCGCCCCGGAACCCTCCGAGCTCCGCGCCTTCCTGCGGACCGAGGCCGGCGCCCTGACGGAAACCTGGCTGTACCGCTACGACCCGCTGCCGCGGTAGGGGGGGCTGGGGGAGGCGCACTCCTTTAGAGCAAGAGAAACACTGCTTTCCGTCTCCCCGTCCCGGACTTGATCCGGGATTGCGCCGGGGCCGAGAGAGACGCCTGCTGGAGTTCCTGAGATCGTATCTCGGCGCTCCAGCCGCCCCTTTTCTCGGTCCCGGATCAAGTCCGGGAAGACTAAGAAAGAGAAGTCCCCCGATTACCCCGCCGGCAGGGACAGCAGCGCGTCGAAGGTCCGCCGGTCGCCGAGCAGGCGCATCCGCTCCACCGGCCGCAGCCAGCCGATCGCCTCGGACCGGGTATGGGCGTGGCCGACCTTGGCCGCGGCGGTCAGCATTTCGACATCCGGGTGGCCGCGCTCGTCGGGCCAGTGATCCCCCGCCAGCGAGAAATGCCGTTCCGCCAGCTCGAGATCGCGGAGCAGCCCGTCCAGGGACACCGCCGTCAGATCCGCTTCCGCCGCGTCGCGTTCCGTCCGCGCGGCGGTGACCAGGGCCGGGATCTCGCGCTCCTCCGGAATCACCAGGACGCCCAGGGCCGCCAGCCTACGGCCGAGCCAGGCGCTGCCGCTGCCCCAGGACAGCGGGATCGACAGGATCCAGCCGGCCAGCACCGGCGACAGCCAGGCCAGGACCGGCATCGACAGCGGCGCGATGGCGGCGACCACCACCAGGCCGAGAGCGGTGTGGCCGATATGGAAACGCGTCGCTTCCCGCAGGCCCATGCCGCCGTCGTCGCGGCGCTGCGGCCCCCAGCCGGAATCCGTGCCCCGCAGGATCGACCAGACGTGACGCGACTGGATCAGCATCATGATCGGCGCGAACAGGGCGGAGAGCAGCACCTCGACGATCCAGCCGACCACGAGCCGGCGCGCGTCGCCGACGCTCCGCACCACCGAGCGGTCGATCATCGCCCGGGCAAGGCCGATGATCTTCGGCACCAGCAGGGCGCCGATGGTGACCGTGAAGAGCAGGATCATCCGCTCGCTGTCGAAGCGCGGCCAGGTTGGGAACAGCTGGAACGCCTCGGTGAAATACCGCGGCCGCAGCAGATAGGACTGCACGGTCAGCCCGACACCGACCAGGATCAGCGCGAACCAGAGCGGCGAGGACAGGTAGCTCATCACCCCGTTCAGCAGATGCATCCGGCTCGGCCAGCGCAGGCCGCGCGCGCCGATCACCGCCAGGTGCTGGATGTTGCCCTGGGCCCAGCGCCGGTCGCGCATGGCGAAGTCGAGCAGCGAGGGCGGCGAGGATTCCCACGAGCCGCCGATGTCCGGAGCCATCTGCACGGCCCATCCGGCGCGACGCAGCAGCGCGGCCTCCACGAAGTCGTGGCTCATGATCGTGCCGCCGAACGGCTTGCGGCCAGGCAGGCGCGGCAGGCCGCAGGCCTGGGCGAAGGCCTGGGTGCGGATGATCGCGTTATGCCCCCAGAAGTTGCCGTCATCGCCCTGCCAGGCGGCGACCCCGCGGGCGACGATCGGGCCGTAGATCCGCCCGGCGAACTGCTGCATGCGGGCGAACAGACTGTCGCGGCCGATCAGCACCGGCACGGTCTGCACCAGCCCGAGCGCCGGGTCGGCGGCCATGCGGTCGCGCAGCGCCAGGATCGACTCCGCCGTCATCAGGCTGTCGGCGTCGAGCACCAGCATGGTCTCGTAGCGACCGCCCCAGCGGGTGACGAAGTCGTGGATATTGCCGGACTTGCGGTCGATGTTGCGCGCGCGGTGGCGGTACCAGACTTTCATCCGGGCGCCGAGCCGGTCGCGCAGCCGCGCGATCGCGGCGGTCTCCACCACCCAGACGGCCGGGTCGGTGGTGTCGGACAGGATGAAGATCTCGAACCCGTCGGCCGCGCCGGCGCGGTCCAGGTCTTCGGCGATCGCGGCCAGCGCACCGGTGGTGGCGGCCGGATCCTCGTTATACACCGGCATCACCAGGGCGCAGAGACCGGGGTCCTCCTGCGGCAGCGCGGTTGCGACCTTGCCGCCGGGCTGCAGCGGCGTCAGCAGGCCGGCCAGGGCCGAGGTGGTGGACATCGAGATCCACCAGAACGTCACGGTGAAGATCGCGACCAGCAGCGCCTGCAGCGCCGTCACCTCGCCGACCGCGACGGCCAGCGCCATCTGGCGGGCCGCCAGGGCGGTCAGCAGCAGCGCGCCGCCGAAGACGATCAGGCGGGCGACGAAGGTCGAGACCCAGGGCCGGCCGCGGGTGCGCACCTGGGCCCGCACGGTTCGGCGGAAGTTCTGGGTCGGCATGTCCAGCGGCACGCCGGGCGGCGTCGGCGGATAGCCTGCCGGCGATTTCGCGGCGCCGCCGGCGGAGGCTGGCAGGTCGGTGTCTAGGCGCTGGTCCATCGATACAGCCAGGTCTCGCTCACGGGGCCGGCATCGCCGACCAGGACAACCCGCAATTCAACCAGGGACTCGTCGCCCGGGTCCACCTCGAAGCTGACACGGTAGGAGCCGTCCACCGGGTTGGGTTCGGCCGTGACGTTGAGGATCACGCCGTTCGACTGGCTGACCTCCGCCCGCGGCATCCGCTCGGCGGCGGGCAGGCCCACGAAGTCGATGACGAACAGCCGGCGGCGGCCGTCGCCGCCCCGTCCGCCTCGCGTGGCGGCGACGCGGGCCAGCGGGACATTGTCCGGCGGCGTGGTGCAGTAGTGCAGACGGTAGGACAGATCGGTCCGGCTGCCGGGCTCGAGCGGGGTGCTCGGCCGCCAGTAGGCGACGATGTTGTCGTTGGTTTCGGCCTCGGTCGGGATCTCGACCAGGATCACCGCGCCGGAACCCCAGTCGCCGATCGGCTCCACCCAGGTGGAGGGTCGCAGATCGAACCGGGCGTCCAGGTCCTGGAAATCGGCGAAACGCCGGTTGCGCTGGACCAGCCCGAAGCCGCGCGGGTTGTTGTCCTGGAACGCGGAGATCTGCAGCAGGGACGGGTTGGCCAGCGGACGGAAGATCCGTTCGCCGTTGCCGGTGAGCATCTGCAGCCCGTCGGAATTGTGCACGGCGGTCCGGAAGTCGTCGTACCCGGCCCGGGCCGAGGCGTCGTACAGGAACATCGACGTCAGCGGACCGAGCCCGATCTTGGCCACCTGCCGGCGCGGAAACAGGACCGTGTCCACGTCGATCACGGTCGCCTCGCCCGGGCGGATCTGAAACCGGTAGGCGCCGGTGATCGACGGGCTGTCCATCAGCGCCAGCACGGTCATGGTGCTGTCGCCCCGGACCGGCTTCATCAGCCAGAAGGCGGTGAAGTCCGGAAACTCCTCGCCCTCGGCATCGGCGGTGTTGATCGCCAGGCCGCGGGCGGACACGCCGTAGGTCTGGCCCGAGCCGACCGCCCGGAACCGGGTGCCGCCCTGGAACACCGCGAACTCGTCCAGGCGGTCCGGCGCGTTGAGCGGGGCGCGGACCCGGAAGCCGGTGAAGGCGAGGTCGGCGTCGGACGCGGGCGGGGTGACCCGCGGTCCGTAGTCGAACATGTCGGGCGCGAGGCTGAGCGGGTGAACGCCGCTCTCGTCGACGTCGAACATGTCGACCGGGCGCATGAAGCGGAAGCCCGGATGGAACAGATCGACCTCGAAGCCGAGCCCCTGCTCGACCCACAGCGCATGCTCCCGGCGGAAGCGGATGTCGTGATACTGCTCGTAGGACAGTCCCGACAGATCGTCCGGCCCGGCCGGTGGCGGGTTGGTGAAGTCGCGCTCCGCCAGGGCTCGGGCCTGGCCGACGATGTCGTCGAAGCTTGTCGGCGGTTCGTCGTCGGCCCAGACCGGCCGCAGCCCGGATCCGTGGACGCCCGTCACGGCGGCGGCGCTCCACAGCAGGCCACGCAAAACTGAACGGCGGGATCGCCCGCTTGCTGCTTTCACCGGTTCCACGCTCGTTGCCGAATGTCTTTGGCGGATGACAAAGTGTCGGGAGAAAAATGGTGGCTGCCGGATCGTTCCG
Organism: Candidatus Endolissoclinum sp.; assembly: GCA_965228445.1. Taxonomy (GTDB): domain Bacteria; phylum Pseudomonadota; class Alphaproteobacteria; order Thalassobaculales; family Thalassobaculaceae; genus Thalassobaculum. The sequence goes on from OZ245813.1 coordinate 4,396,660, forward strand.
GACCTCCCGCTTCCCCCATCGCGGGACCGCCATATTTCGGCGTCAGATAGACATGAAAATCCCGCTTCTTCAAGGGGCTACTGCAGGCGCTGCGACGCGATGGCCGCAGCGGTCCTCTGACGCGTTCGGGCTCATGCCGCCTGGCGCGGCCGCTCGTCGCGCTGCCAGCCGCTTTCGGTCCAGATCCGGGTCTCGATGCCGATCTGCCCCTCGGCATCCACATCGATGACGTTGAAGGCGTTCGGCTCGCCGCGCAGGCGGGTGGAGATCGTCGTGCCGCCATGTACGACCAGCATCTGGTGGTTGGGGTCGGCCCCCGGCAGGGTGCGGATGAACGGCAGGTGCAGGTGGCCCGCCAGCACCAGCTTGACCCGGTGGCGACGGAACAGGGCGAGGGCCGCCTTCGCCCGGCGCACCACGCGGTTCTGCAGCTTCGGCTCCGGCGCCAGGAACGGGTGGTGGCCGACGACGATGCGGACCCGGCCCTTCGGCACGGCGGCCAGGCGGCGGTCGATCCGTCCGAGCTGACTGCGGCTGATCTTGCCGTCCGCCCAGTTCAGCCGCCATTGCGCCCGGCGCACGGTATTGATCCCGACCACGGCGACCCGCTCGCCCACCCAGGTCGGCTCCAGCGCGTCGCCGATATGGCGGCGCCAGCGGCGGTAGGGATCGGCGAAGCGCTCCAGCAGGGAGTGGTAATAGGGGATGTCGTGATTGCCGGGCACCACGAAGCAGGGCGCCGACAGCTCTGAGATGAACTGGGCCGCCTCGGAGAACTCGCTGTTGCGGGCACGCAGGGTCAGGTCGCCGCTGATGATCACCAGATCGGGCTTGGCGTTCTCGATCTCCTGCCGCAGGGGATCGATCAGCCGCAGGTCGGTCTTTCCGAAATGCAGGTCGGACAGGTGGACAAGTCGGGTCATGCCATCTCCGCGTGTTTCTCCTTCGGACGGGCGGTGGCCGCCTCGGTTGCCTGCGGCGCGCGGATGACCCGCAGCGCCCGGTGGCGGATCCGGTACTCCACCGGCAGGTCGAGCAGCAGGATCTCGCCGTCGTTCAGCACCCGGACCTGCTTGCGGTCGCTGGTGACGGTCGCCGCCCGGATCCGCTCGGCCGTGAGTTCAGGATCTGCCCGCCAGCGTCCCATCAGCGCCTTGGCCGCCAGCGACAGCAGCTTGCCCGGCGATGGGCTCCGCAGGGCGTAGAGGCCGAGAAAGCCGCTGTCGAGCTCGGTGCGGACGAACAGACGGCCGGGCTGGTCGACGTAGTCGCCGACCGCCACTGTCAGGTGCCGGGTGTGCAGCGAGACCTGCTTCGGGTCGGAGATCGACACCTCGACCGCCGGGTCGCGGTCCATGGTCTGGAACAGATGGGCGATCACCCGGGCCCAGCGCACCGGGTTGAGCCGGCCGCGCCAGTGCTCGCGCTGCCGGGCGAGACGCGACGCGAAGCCGATCACCGAGCTGCACATGAAGGAGTGGCCGTTCACCTCGCCGATATCGATCTCGACCGCTTCGCCCTTGGACAGCACCGCGATCGCGCCGTCGATGGTCTGCGGAATGCCGAGATCCTGGGACAGGTGGTTCAGGGTACCGGCCGGCAGGATGCCCAGGGTCTTGTCCGATCCCGCGACCCGGCGGGCGGCGGCGTTGACCGTCCCGTCGCCGCCGGCGACGACGACGAGCTCGGCCGGCTTGCCGATCGCCTGGTCGACCAGCTCGGCGAGCTCGGAGGGATCGCCGGTCAGCAGCTCGACCTCGATGCCGGTGGCGCGGATCTTCTCGGCGATGTCCTGCGGCGTGATCGATGCGTCCAGCAGGCTGCCGGCCTTCGGGTTCACGATCAGCGTGGCGGTGCGTGGCGGCATCGGCGTCTAACTCGGAGTTGTGACGGGCTCGCCGACACAACGCCTCACGCCCGGCTCGGTTCCGCCGTCGGCGCCGGCCGCGGCCGGCGATGCGGCAGCAGCAGAAGGATGAACAGCACCGGGGCGCCGATCAGCGCGCTGAGCAGCCCGGCCGGGATCTGCCAGGGAAAATGCACCGTGCGGCCGAGCAGGTCGGCCGTCACCATCACCGCCGCCCCCAAGAGGGCGGCCGCAGCGAGCTGCGGCAGGCAGCGCGCGAACCCGAGCCGGCGGGCCATATGCGGCGCCATCAGCCCGACGAAGCTGAGAGGGCCGACGATCAGCGTCGCCGTCGCCGTCAGCAGCCCGGCGCCGCACAGGACCAGCAAAGCGCTGCGTTCCACCGGGATACCCAGGGCGCGGGCATGGGCGGCGCCGAGGCTGAGATGGTCGAGCTGGCGGGCCAGTACCGGCAGAACCGGCAGCATGGCGAGGGCGATCGCGACGGCGACGCTCGCGCCGACGGCATCGACCCGGTAGGTCGAGCCGGCCATCCAGCCCATCAGCAGCAGGGCGCGCGGATCGCCGGTCGCGGTCACCGCCGAGAGCAGGGCCATCAGAAAGGCCGCGAGGGCCACGCCGGTCAGCAGCGCCTGGTTTCCGCCCAGCCCGCGCCGGCGGACGCCCAGCAGCAGGATGCCCAGCGTGGCCATCGCCCCCAGGGCGGCGAAGCCGGTCAGGGCGATCTGTCCCGGGGCGGTCAGCACGAACAGGGCGGCGAGCAGACCGACCGCGCTGCCCGCACTGACCCCGAGCACTTCCGGGCTCGCCATCGGGTTGCGGGTCAGGCGCTGCAGCATCACGCCGGCGACCGCCAGCATGGCACCGGCGGCCAGAGCGCCGGCGATCCGCGGCAGGCGCCAGGGGAGGAAGGGGTCCAGCCCGCGGCCGACCTCGACGACCCAGGCACCGTCGAGGTCGCGGCCGATGACCAGGGCGGCCAGAGCCAGCGCGCAGACGACGACGGCGGGGACGATCAGCCAGACAGACGGGATCCGGCGCAGCGTGGTCGCGCGGGCCCCGGGTTGCGGCTGGGTCGCGCGCAGGCGGCGTGCCAGGATGAACAGGGCCGGGGCGCCCAGCATCGCGGTGACGGCGCCGGTCGGCAGGAACAGGCCGGTGGCGCCGGTCAGCATCTGCAGGACCTGGTCGGTGGCGGTGAGCAGCAGCGCGCCCACCAGCGGTGCCGCGATCATGCGGGAGACGAGCCGGCGCGCACCGAGGGCGCGGGCGATGCTCGGAGCGGCCAGGCCCAGGAAGCCGATCACCCCCACGGCGCTGACCGTGAAGCCTGCCAGGGCGACGGCGACCGCCAGGGCGGCGGCCCGCACCAGCGCGATCCGCACGCCCAGTCCGCGCGCCGCCTCGTCGAGCTGCAGCAGGACCAGCGGCCGCGCCAGCAGACCGGCGGCCAGGCCGGCGACGGCGAGACGCGGCAACAGGTCGAGGGCGGGCCGCCAGTCCTGCTGGCTGAGCGACCCGCTGCCCCAGACGAACAGCCCCGAGAGCCGGTACTCGTTCAGCAGGGCCAGGGTGGTGGTCGCGGCCCCCAGGTAGAAGCCGACGACCAGGCCGCCCAGCACCACGGCGAGGGGGGCGAAGCGGAACCGTCCGGCGATCAGGAAGACCAGCCCCACCGCCAGGAACCCGCCGGACAGGGCCACGATGTCGCGACTCCAGCCGAGCAGCGCCGGCAGGTAGAGGGTGGCGGCGGCGATGGCGAATCCGGCCCCGGCCTCTACGCCGATGGTCGAGGGCGAGGCCAGCGGATTGCGCATCACCTGCTGGAACAGGGTGCCCGACAGTCCCAGGGCGGCCCCGCAGAGCAGACCGATGCACAGGCGCGGCAGGCGGCTGTAGGCCATCACCATGGCCTCGACGTCGCGCGGCTCCGGCGCGAGCAGTCGCCCGAGGCCCAGCGCGGTCAGGTCGGGACCGAGATTGGCGGCGGTCAGGCCGGCGGCCAGCAGCGCCATCGCCACCAGCCAGAAGGGGAGGCCGGGTCTTGCGTCAGGCATGGTCGCGCTCGAACGCCTCCAGCAGACGGGCGAGGCGGGTGGCGGCGGGCAGCGTGCCGAAGGCCAGGACGTTGGGGAACCGGCGGACCCGGTCGGCGCGCACGAAGGGCAGGCCCCGCCACAGCGGACTGCCCGCCAGGGTCGCCTCGACGTCCGGCGGCACCGGGTCGAACACCAGGACCCGGGCGTCCTCGATCTCCACCAGCCGCTCGATCCCCACGGTGGCGAAGCCCCAGCCGTTGGTCGGCCCGGGCCAGCCGTTGCGCAGGCCGAGCCGGTCGAGCGTGTCCTGGATGATGCCGTTGTCGCCATAGATGCGGACATGCCGGGCGTCGATGAAGTGCATCGGCACGACGGGCAGGTCGCGCAGGCGGGTGAGCCGGTCCCGGGTGGCCGCCAACTCGGACTCGGTCTCCGCGATGAGCCGTTCCGCCGCCGCCCGGCGATCGGACAGCGCGCCCAGGTGCCGCGTCGCCTCCAGGATGTTGGGCCAGGGGGAGGCGCCCACCGCGTGAATGGGGAAGGACTCCACCGGGGCAATCAGTTCGAGCTGATGACGCACGCCCTCCAGGTACGGCGTGGAGAGGATCAGATCGGGCGCGAGCCGCGACAGGGACTCCATGTTCGGCTCGCGCGCCAGCCCGAGATTGGCGACGCCCGGCGGCAGCGGCGGCTCGACCGTCCAGGTCTCCCAGTACGGCACCTGGGCGATGGCGGCGAGGTCGGCGCCGAGTGCAATCAGGGTCTGGGCGAGCCCGTGGTCCAGCGAGACGAAGCGGGGCCCGGAAGCGGCCCGGGCCGGTCTGGTCCAGGCGGGCGTGCAGGCCGCGGCGGCGAGGGTCGCCAGCAGATGGCGCCGCGTCAGACGATGCCCCGTGCCGCCGACCAAGGGCTTACAGAACACCGGCTTACAGAACATAGGTGACCGGTCGCCCGCTGGTCGGGTGGGGGAAGACGCCCATGGGAACGCCGTAGAGGGCCTCCAGCCGCTCGGGATGCATCAGCTCGTCCGGCGCGCCCTCGGCGGCGAGGTGGCCCTGGGACAGCACGACCAGCCGGTCGCAGAACCGGGCGGCGATGTTCAGGTCGTGCAGGATCACCACGACCGAGCGGCCATGCTCGGTGGCCTGGCGGCGCACGAAGCGCATCACGTCGATCTGCTGGGCGACATCGAGCGCCGAAATCGGTTCGTCCAGCAGCAGGCAGGCGGCGTCCTGCGCCACCAGCATCGCCAGGAAGGCGCGCTGCCGCTCGCCGCCGGACAGGGTGTCGACCAGGCGGTCGGCGAAGGGGAGGAGATTGGCGGTCGCCAGAGCGGCTTCGGTCTTCTGCCGGTCGCGCTCGCCGGAGCGTCCGAACGGGCCGTGCCAGGGATAACGGCCGAGGGCGGCCAACTCGCGCACCGTCAGCCCGTCGGTGTCGGGCGTGTGCTGCGGCAGATAGGCGAGCGACCGGGCGAGGCGGCGCGGCACATGGGCGGCGAGCGGGGTGCCGAACAGCGCGATCTCGCCGCTGTCGGGCACCATCTGGCGCGCCAGGATCTTCATCAGCGTCGACTTGCCCGAACCGTTATGGCCGAGCAGCCCGGTCACCGCGCCCGCGGGCAGGTCCAGGGTCAGCGGGTGCAGGACCTGACGGTCGCCGATCCGCAGCCCGACCTCGCGCAGCGAGAAGGCCGGCTCGGTCACGATCCGCTCGCCTGGACGGCGAAGGCGGCCTGCACGGCGCGGTTCACGGCAACCGGCAGCACCGACATGTGGTTCTCGCCGGCATAGCTCTCGAAGCTGGCGGCGTCTTCGCGGCCGGCCAGGGCGTTGATCTCGCCGGCCCACTCCCGGGCCATCCCCAGGGTGCGGATCTTGCTCAGATGCTCGCGCCGGGCCTCGGCGTCCTCGCGTCCGCGCTGGAACGGGGCGAGCTCGGCACTCTCGTACTCGCCGGCCGACAGCAGCACACGCCCGGCGAAGCCGCGCCAGTCGGCCGCACTCATGGCGTCCCGGCTACGGGCGATGACCGTGTCCTCCCAGTAGATCGCCGGGCTCGCCGCGACCCAGGTCCGGAACGCCGTCGGACGGCGGAACAGGACGTAGAGCGCGAACAGCCCGCCGAAGGAATGGCCGAACAGGGTCTGGCGGCTGCGGTCGATGGGGAAGCGGGCTTGCAGCATCGGCTTCAGTGCGTCTTCGATGAAGCTCAGAAACTCCTCGCCGCCGCCGGTGCGCACCTCCGGCCCGCCATCATGGAACGGCGGATAGGCCTGGCCCGGCGGCGGGCTCAGGTCCCAGGAGCGGCGCAGCGGATCGTAGGCGTCGTCGGTCGGGTAGCCGATGGCGACGACCATGCCGTGGGTGACGTTGGTGCCCTTGGGATAGGACGCCTGGGCCCGCACCGCATCGACGGCGGTGGCGAAGACGGCGTTGCCGTCGACCATGTACAGCACCGGCCAGCCGGCCTCGGGCGCCTCGCCCGGCGGGGTGTAGACGAAGACCCGGTGCGGCGCCGGTGCGTCGGGACCGGGCTGGGCGATGTCGAAAACGGTGGTGCCCGGCATGGAAGCCGGGCACCGCGTCTCCAGGATGGTGAGGTCGGCCATCAGCCGCTTACCACCGGTAGGTCAGGCTGCCGATCACCACCCGGCCGCGGCCGCGATAGCAGTAGCCGCTCTCGCAGGTGATGTGCTCCTCGTCGGTGAGGTTGGTCGCACTCACGCCGATCGACGCGCCCGGGGCGAGCATGTCCAGATCGTAGCTGATCCGGGCATCGAACATCGTCACCGCGTCGTTCTTGTTGGTGTTGGCGCTGTCGTCGTAGGTCTCGCCGAGATAGCGGGCACCGGCCCCCAGCTCCAGGCCGGCGAGCGTGCCGGAGGTGAAGCTGTAGTTGCCCCAGACCGAGGCCATGTGCTCGGCCACGCCGATCGGCACATTGCCCTCGTTGCCGTCGTTGTTCTTGGTGATCTCGGCATCGATGTAGGAATAGCCGGCGACCAGGTCGATGTTGTCGTTCAGCTTCATCGCCGCCTCCAGTTCCAGGCCACGCGAGCGCTGCTCGCCGGTCTGAACCTGGTTGGTCGCGTTGTTCGGGTCGCGGGTCTTCACGTTGGTCTGCACCAGGTTGTACAGGCTCACGGTGTAGATGCTGTCGCGGCCCGGGGGCTGGTACTTCAGGCCGATCTCGTACTGCTCGCCTTCGGTCGGCTCGAACGCGTCGCCATTGGCGTCGGTGCCGAAGTCGGGCGTGAAGGAGGTGGCGTAGCTGGCATAGGGCGCGAAGCCGCTGTCGAACAGGTAGAGCAGCCCGGCGCTGCCGGTGGTCGCGCTGTTCTCGCCGTCGGTGACGCCGCCGGTCAGGTTGTTGGTGGTCTCCTTCTCGGCCTTGTCGTGCCGCAGACCGCCGCTGAACCGCCAGCCGCCCCATTCCATCTGCTCGTTGGCGTAGAAGCCGAGCTGGTGACCGTCGATGCTCTGGTCGACCAGGATGGTGCCGGGACGCGAGACGTCCTGATGGTAGTCCGGGTTCAGCATGTCGATGCTCGGCCCGGTGCCGTAGGCGTATTCCACGTTGGCGTCGATCTTCGAGTAGTCCATGCCGATCATCACGGTGTGCTTGACCTCGCCGGTGGTGAAGCGGGCCTCGCCGGCGGTGTCGACCGAGATGTTGTCCATGTCCTCGTACACGCCGTAGGTCGTGCGCGAGAACGTGTGACCGTCGCTGTTCAGCGAGCTGGAGAGATACTGGTTCTCCGTCTCCGCCGTGCCGTAGCGGAAGTTCTGGCGCAGGGCGAAGACCTCGTTGAACTCGTAGCGGCCCTCATAGCCGGCGGTGTACTGGGTCTGCTTCAGGCCGTCGAAATCCTCGTCGCCGGCCCAGAATCGGCTGAGCTCGCCCGAGGCGAACTGATAGGGGCGCGCCGACCCGGCGGTCTCGTAATGCTGGGCCTCGCCGAGGAAGGTGAGGGTGAGCTTCTCGGTCGGCTTCCAGGTCAGCGAGGGGGCGAGGAACTGGACGTCGTTGTTCACGCCCATCAGCTCGGACTCGCTCTCGCGCAGCACCCCGACGAAGCGGTACAGCAGGGTCTCGTCCTCGGTCACCGGACCGGAGAGGTCGAACTGGCCCTGGCGATGCTCATCGGTGCCGAGCTGCACCTCGACTTCGCCGCGGGTCTCTTCGGTCGGCCGCTTGGTGACGCGGTTGACCATGCCGCCCGGGCTGGACTGGCCGAACAGCACCGAGTTCGGCCCCTTGACCACGTCGATGCGCTCCAGGGCATAGGGCTCGGTGTGGAAGTAGGAGAGCCAGCCGGTGTTGGTCTGCCGCAGGCCGTCGCGGAAATCGGCCGTGCTGGTCACGGCGAAGCCGCGGACCTTGATCTGGTCGAAGCGCGGGTCGTTGCCGTAGCCGTTGACCTGGACGCCCGGCACGTAGCGCAGGCTGTCCTCAACCGTCTGGGTCTTGCGGTCGCTGATCGCGTCGGCGGTCACCACGGAGACCGAACGCGGCGTCTCGATGATCGGCGTGTCCGTCTTCATCGCGCTGCCGCTGCGGGTGGCGACATAGCCCTCGACCGGGCCGGTCGCCGTCTGGCCTTCGCCCTCGACCACCACGGGCCCGAGCAGCATCGCGCTGGAATCGGCATCGACGCGGTTCAGGGTCACCGTGTTGGTGCCGCTGAAGGTGGCGGTGACCGGCAGGCCCGACAGGAGCTGGCGCAGGGCGACGTCCGGCGTGAGGCGGCCGCTGACGGCGGAGGAGCTCAGCCCCTCGGTCAGCGCCGGATCGAAGGAAACCTGGAAGTCCGCCTGCTGACCGAAATCGATCAGGGCCTGCGCGAGCGGCTTGGCGGGAATGTCGAAGCTCTTGGCCGCGGCCTGGGCGAGCTGCTGCGCCGCCGGCAGGGCGGTGCCGGCGGTGCCCTGGCCGACCGTTCCTTCGGCCAGGGCCGAGGTGGCGATTAGCGAGGCGACGCCGGCGGCGATCGCCCCGTGCAGTGCCGCGCGGGAGCCCCGCCTATGTGTCCCGTATGCCGTTCCGGTCCGAGCCGGACTCCCATCCCGCAGTCTCATCGCCTTCAGTCCCCTTGTCGTCAGATCAGCGCCGCCCCGCAGGCGGACAAGAATGCAAATGCGATCCATTCGCATTAATGACGACGAGACCCGATGCCGGTTTTTCAGGGGGTGGGTGGAATTTTTTTCATAGTCGGTTTCCGCCGGGGCTCAGTCGGCGACGACCAGGGCCAGGAGCGGGGTGATCTCGTAGACCGACGCGGCACGGGCCGTCGCCGCCGCGCGCAGGGCCTCCAGCGGCTGGCGCAGGTCGAAGACGCCGCTGACCGGGCGGTCGAGAAGGGCGGCGTCTGTCGTCAGAACGACGCCCCGGTAATGCGGGCGGATGCGGTCGAGCACGTCGCCCAGGCGCTCGCCTTCGGCGATCAGCAGATGACGGCGCCACGCGGCGATATGGCTGGCCGGCACGGCGGTCACCCGGACGGCGCCGCTGGTCCGGTCGACGGAGAGCCGGTCGCCGGGCGTCAGCCGGACAGGGTCGGCGCGCCCGGGCGTGGCGACCGCGACCGATCCCTCCTCGACCTCGACCATCACGTCCTCGGCGTCGAGCCGGGTCCCGAAGGCGGTGCCGGTGACCGTGACCACCGTGTCGGCCGCCTGAACCGTGAACGGCCGGGCCTTGTCCGGCGTGACCTGGAAGAACGCCTCGCCCTCGACCAGCACCACCTGGCGGCGGGTGCCGGTGAAATCGGTGCGGATGGCGCTGTCGGCATTCAGGGTGATGACGCTGCCGTCGGGCTGGGTGCTGGCCACTAGTTCGCCGGTCGGCGACGACAGGTCGGCCCGGTCGAGCAGCCGCTGCACCGGTCCGAGCAGAAGCAGGAAGGCGAGGCAGGCGGCCAGCGCGCCGGCGGCCAGCCAGCGGCGGCGGGTGTCGGGACGGCGCCGCCTGAACGGGAGGACGTCGACCTCGGCGGCCGGTGCGGCAACCGCCGATGCCGGGACCGCCTCGCCGGTCAGGGCCCAGACCCGCTGGGCCCGGTCATAGGCCGCGCGGTGCCGGGGGTCGGCCGCCAGCCAGGCCTCCAGCTCGGTGCGCAGCCGGGCGTCCTGGGACCGCTCCTGCAGTGCGAGAAGCCAGTCCAGCGCCTCGTCCCAGGCGGAATCCTGCTGCAGCCGTCCGTTCGCCATCGAGGACTCTTTGCGTGTCATGAAGCCGCTCCGATCCGGCGCGGCGGCACGCCGGGTCCGGCGCGCCTTATCCTAATGACGAGCGGGGCGCCCGGTTTTTCACCCTCCGTCGATGATTGCTCCATCACACCCCATCCTCGCCGGGCGCGCCCTCGAGCTGCTCGGCGCAGGCGGTCAGGGCGGTCTTGATGAGTTGGTGGGTGCGCGTGACCGAGATGTCGAGCCGGGCGGCGATCTCCTTCAGCGGCAGGCCGCCCAGCCGGTGCATCTCGAAGGCGAGCCGCGTGCGCTCCGGCAGGCCGTCCAGCGCCCGCTCGACCCGTACGAGGTCCTGGCGCCAGCGCAGGTCCTCCTCGGGGCTGGGGGCCGGGCAGGCGGTGCGGGCCAGCAGCCCGTCATCCAGGTCGCCGACCAGCGGCATGCTGGGCCGCCGGCCCCAGTCGTAGGCGAGGTTGCGGACGATCCGGTACAGGTAGCGCACCGGCTCCAGGATCCGGTCTCCCCGCAGGCCGTCGCCGGAGGCCTCGTCGCCATCGGCCTGACGGGCGAACCGCAGATAGGCCTCCTGCACCACGTCCTCGGCGGTGCTGCGCGAGCCGAGGATCCGCGCGGCGTACTGCACCAGATCCGCCCGGTGCTCGACGAAGACCTGCGTGGAGTCGCGATATGCGGGGTCGCGATATGTGGTGTCGCGATGTGCCGTCATTGAACTCGGGGTCGGATGGGCGCGCGCGGGGCGACGGGACCGGTGAAGCTGAGATTTCAAACGTCTCTAAATGAAAACGAGTCGCAATACCAGGGGGAAGCGGCGCGCAAAGCCAGGGACTCCGCCGGGCTCCAAACGTGAATTGACTCTGCCTGTGGGTTGGATTTTATAGAACAAAACAGGAACATTTATACTCGACGCCGGAACGGAGTGGAGAGATGTCCGTGACGCTCCTGCCCATCAGACGGATATCGGCGCCGCCGCGTGAGGGGCCGGCGGCACCTCTGTCGACGGAGGCCGAAGCCCCCCGCCTCGTCCCGCCGCCGCTCGCCCGGGCGGCCCAGCTCGCCGAGGTGTTCGCCCAGTCCCGGGACATGGGGGCCACCGGCTTCGTGCTGGCCCAGGTGCCCCGCGAACGCCCGATCGTCTGGGTGCTGGACCGGATGGCCGCCCGGCAGGCGGGCTGGCCCTACGGTCCGGGGCTGCGCGGCTTCGGCGTCGACCCGGACCGGCTGGTGCTGGTCTGCGCCCGGCGGGCGGCCGACGTGCTGTGGTCGATGGAGGAGGCGCTGGCCTGCCGGTCCCTGGGGGCGGTGATCGGCGAGATCTGGGGCATGCCCAAGGCGCTGGACTTCACCGTGACCAAGCGGCTGGCGATCCGGGCCGAGCGCGCGGGGGTGCCGTGCTTTCTGATCCGCTACGCCGCCGAGGAGACCCTGTCGGCGGCGCGCCGGCGCTGGCGGGTGAGCAGTCTCGCCTCGGCGCCGCATCCGTTCGATCCCCGCGCCCCCGGCGCGCCGCGCTGGCACACCGCCCTGTTCCGGGCGCGGGACACGAAACCTGGTGACTGGGAGGCGGGCTATGACCGACAGGCGCATCGTCTCGATTTTTCTGCCGCAGTTTCCGATCCAGCGCTGGCGCCGGAACTGGTGCAGGAACCGGAGAGACGTTTCGGGAGCTGAAACGGAACCGGCGCTCGTCCTGCTGCGCGACGGCCGGCACGGGCCGGTCATTCACGACCTGACCGGCGCGGCGGCGCGTCACGGCCTCGCCGCCGGCATGGGGATCAGCGACGCCCGCACCCTGTTGCCGGGGGTCCAGGTCGAGCCCGCCGCCCTGGAGGCGGATCAGGCGGAGCTGGTGCGGCTGGCCCGCTGGGCGCTGCGCTGGTGTCCCTGGACCCGGGCCGACGGGGTCGACGGGGTGCTGCTGGACACCACCGGCTCCGACCATCTGTGGGGTGGGGAGGCGGCGATGCTGGCGGCGATGGTCGCGGCCTTCCAAGGGATCGGGTTCGAGATCCGGGCCGCGGCCGCGCCGACCCTGGGGGCCGCCTGGGCCCTGGCGCGGCACGGCGCGGCCTCGCCGCTGGTCTGTACCTCGGAGGCGCTGCCGCAGACCCTGGAGCCCCTGCCGGTGGCCGCCCTGCGGCTCGACGAGGAGACGGTGACCCTGCTGCACCGGCTGGGGCTGAAGAGTATCGGCGCGCTGCAGGCGGTGTCGCGCACCGCCCTGGTCCGCCGTTTCCGCGAGCGCGCCCCGGTTGAGGCCAATCCGGCCCGCCGGCTGGACGAGGCGTTCGGCCGCCTGGCCGAGCCGCTGATGCCGGAGATGCCGCCGCCGGCCCCGCGCGCCCTGCGCCAGCTCGTCGAGCCGATCCTCGATGTCGACAGCGTTGCCCAGGTGCTCGCCGCCCTGCTGACGGACCTGACGGCGGAGCTGGAACGGCGCGGGCAGGGGGCGCGGCGGCTGCGGCTGACCGGCTACCGGGTCGATGGCGGCACCGCCGCGGTGGAGGCCGCCGCCGCCCGGGCGGCCCGCGATCCGGATCATCTCGCCCGGCTGTTCCGCGACCGGCTGGAGGAGATGGAGGCCGGGTTCGGCTTCGAGGTGATGAGCCTCGACGCCCTGGTCGTGGAGGAGATGGAGGACCTGCAATGGGACCTGTCGGGCGGCGACAGTGCCGATCTCGACCTCACCCGGCTGGTCGACCGGTTGGTTGCCCGGCTCGGCCGCGACGCCGTGCTGCGGCCGGTGGAGGTCGCCGGCCACATCCCCGAACGGGCCTCCCAGCTCCGCCCGGCCGATCTGGACGCGACGGAGGAGCGGCGGCCGGAAAGCGCTGCAAAACCCCGTCCGGTGCGGCTGCTGCGCCCGCCGGAGGCGGCGGACGTGCTCTACGCGGTGCCGGACGGCCCGCCGGCCCGGCTGGTCTGGCGTCGGCAGAGCCACCGGGTGGTGCGCAGCGAGGGACCGGAACGGATCGCCCCGGAATGGTGGCGCGAGCGCTCCACCACCCGGCTGCGCGACTATTACCGGGTGGAGGATACCGAGGGCCGGCGCTACTGGATCTACCGCGAGGGCCTGCCCGGGGACGGGCGGGGCGGGGCGCCGCGCTGGTTCGTGCACGGCCTGGATGCGTGAGGGGCCGGGCCATGCGCGCACCCTTCGTCGAACTGGGGACGGTGTCGAACTTCTCGTTCCTGCAGGGGGCGTCCCACGCCCATGAGCTGGTGGAGGGGGCGGCCACGCTGGGCTACGACACGCTCGGCCTGGTCGATGCGAACACGCTGGCCGGCGTGGTGCGCTTCCACGTCGCCGCCGAGGAGAGCGGCATCCGCCCGCTGATCGGCTGCCGCCTGGATCTGCTGGATGCCCCGTCGCTCTACGCCTATCCGAAGGGCCGGGCCGGCTACGGCCGGCTCTGCCGCCTGCTCTCCGCCGGCAAGATGCGGGACGCGGAGGGCAACTGGCAGCGCAAGGGGGCGTGCGACCTGACCCTGGCCCTGGTCGCCGAGACTCTGGGGCCGGAGAAAGATCCGCTGCTGATCGCGGTGCCAGGCGAGGATCTGGGCGCTTTCGCCGCCGACCTTCCCCGGCTGACCGGGGCGCTGCCCGGCCTCGGTCATGTCGCCGCCAGCCATCTCTACCGGGGCGACGACCGGGCGCGGATCAACCGGCTGGACGGCCTGGCGCGGGAGCGGGGGCTGCGGATCGTGGCGACCAACGACGTGCGCTACCACGCCCCGGCCCGCCGGCCGCTGCAGGACGTCATGACCTGCATCCGCGAGAAGGTGACGATCTTCACCGCCGGCGACCGGCTGCACCCCAACGGCGAGCGCCACCTGAAGAGTCCGCAGGAGATGCGCCGGCTGTTCGCCGACTGGCCCGACGCCATCGACCAGAGCCGGCGGATCGCCGATGCCGGTCGCTTCTCCCTGTCGGAGCTGCGCTACGAATATCCACAGGAGACCGTGCCCGAGGGCCGCAGCCCCGACGCGCACCTGGCCCTGCTCACCTGGGCCGGGGCGAACAGACGCTATCCAAGGGGCATTCCGAAGCGGGTCCGCGAGACGCTGGACAAGGAGCTGGCGATGATCGCCAAGCTCGACATCGCCCGCTACTTCCTGACCATCGACGAGATCGTCTCCTACGCCAAGGGCGAGAACATCCTGTGCCAGGGGCGCGGCTCGGCGGCGAACAGTGCGGTGTGCTACTGCCTCGGCATCACCGCCGTCGACCCGGCCCAGCACGAGCTGCTGTTCGAGCGCTTCATCTCCGAGGAGCGCAAGGAGCCGCCCGATATCGACGTGGATTTCGAGCATGAGCGGCGCGAGGAGGTGATCCAGCACATCTATGAGCGCTACGGCCGCGACCGGGCCGGGCTCTGCGCCACCGTGATCCACTACCGCCCCCGCCTGGCGGTGCGCGAGGTCGGCAAGGCCATGGGGCTGTCGGAGGACGTGACGGCGGCGCTGGCCCGCACCGTCTGGGGTTCCTGGGGCCGCGACGTGGACGAGGTGCGGGTGCGCGAGGCGGGGCTGGACCCGGCCGACCCGCATCTGCGCCGCACCCTGATGCTGGCCGGCGAGCTGATGGGCATGCCGCGCCACCTGTCCCAGCATGTGGGCGGCTTCATCCTGACCGACAGCCCGCTGGTGGAAACCGTGCCGGTAGGCAACGGGGCGATGGCCGACCGCAGCTTCATCGAATGGGACAAGGACGATATCGACGCCCTGCGCATGATGAAGATCGATGTGCTGGCGCTCGGCATGCTGACCTGCATCCGCAAGGGCCTCGCCCTGATCGAGGCCCATTACGGCATGGCCTATACCCTGGCGACCGTCCCGCAGGAGGATCGCCCGGTCTACGACATGCTGTGCCGGGGCGACTCCCTCGGCGTCTTCCAGGTCGAGAGCCGGGCGCAGATGAACATGCTGCCGCGGCTGAAGCCGCGCTGCTTCTACGACCTGGTGGTGGAGGTGGCGATCGTGCGCCCCGGCCCGATCCAGGGCGACATGGTGCATCCCTATCTGCGCCGCCGGCAGGGCCGCGAGCAGGAAACCTATCCCTCGCCCGGCCCCGAGCACGACCCGGACGAGCTGCGCAACATCCTCAAGCGCACCCTGGGCGTGCCGATCTTCCAGGAGCAGGCGATGAAGATCGCCATGGTCGCCGCCCGGTTCTCGCCGGTGGAGGCCAACCAGCTACGCAAGGCGATGGCCACCTTCCGCTCGCGCGGCCTGGTCAGCGCGCACAAGGAGAAGATGGTCGGCCGCATGATCGAGCGCGGCTACGATCCGGACTTCGCCGAACGCTGCTTCAGCCAGATCGAGGGCTTCGGCGAATACGGCTTCCCGGAGAGCCACGCCGCCAGCTTCGCTCTGCTGGTCTACATCTCGAGCTGGATGAAGTGCCATTACCCGGCGGCCTTCGCCGCCGCCCTGCTGAATTCCCAGCCGATGGGCTTCTACGCCCCGGCCCAGATCGTGCGCGACGCCCGCGAGCACGGGGTGACCGTGCTGCCGGTCGACGTCAATTTCAGCGACTGGGACAACACGCTGGAGCCGATGGCACGTCAGATGCGGGGGCGGGACCACGCGAAGGGGCGCCGGCTCGGTCCGCCGGATTATGCCCTGCGGCTCGGCCTGCGCCAGGTGGAGGGGCTGTCCCAGGAGGATGCGGCCCGGCTGATGGCCCGGCGCAGCACGCCCTATGACAGCCTCGACGACCTGCACGACCGGGCCGGGGTGTCGGGACGGGGGATCCGGCTGCTGGCCTCGGCCGACGCCTTCCGCTCGATGGGCCGCGACCGGCGGGCCGCCCTGTGGGACGCGCGGGCGATCCGCGACGCCCCCGACCTGCCGCTGTTCACCCAGGGCGGGGTGGCGCAGGAGGGGCCGGACGTCGCCGTCACCCTGCCGGCCATGCCGCTGAGTGAGCATGTGGTGGTCGACTACCAGACCACCCGCCTGTCCCTGAAGGCCCATCCCATGAGCTTCCTGCGCGACCGCTATGCCGGGCTCGGCTTCCGTCGCACGGCCGACCTGGAGAAGGCCCGGTTCGGCCAGCGGGTGAAGGTCGCCGGGGTGGTGCTGATCCGCCAACGCCCGGGCAGTGCCAAGGGCGTGGTCTTCGTGACGCTTGAGGACGAGAGCGGCATCGCCAACCTAGTGGTCTGGCCGGATGCGCTGGAGACCTTCCGCCCGATCGTGATGGGGTCGCGGCTGATGGCGGTGACCGGCCGGGTACAGGTGTCGGAGACGGTGATCCACGTGGTGGCGGAACATCTGGAGGACCACACGGCCCTGCTCGACACCCTGTCCGACGGCCGTCCGGACATGGCGCTCACCCCGCCGCTCGCCCGCGCCGACGAGGTCGTCCGACCGCTCCCGTCGGCCCCGGCCCGGCATCCGCGCACCGTGCGGATCCTACCGAAGTCGCGAGATTTTCATTGAGAGGGGGCGCTGGAGTGGTGCCGGCAGCAGGACTTGAACCCGCGACCCTCTGATTACAAATCAGATGCTCTACCAGCTGAGCTATGCCGGCACGCCTGCGTTTCTGCGCAGTTCAGGGGCCGCCGTCAAGCGTCGCGTGAACCGCTTCAACCTCACGCATTCCCGACCGAACCCCCGCCTCACGCGTGCGGGTGCTCGCGGACCCAATGTTCGGCGATCTGCTGACGGCCGGTGACCCAGATGCCGCCCTTCTCCTGCACGTAGTCGAGCAGCTTCGCCAGGCCCGCCGCCCGCGAGGGGTGGCCGATCAGGCGCAGGTGCAGGCCGCAGGACATCATCCGCGGGCTGGTCGCCCCTTCCTCCCACAGCATGTCGATCGCGTCCTTCACGAAGGCGAAGTAGTCGTCGCCGGTGGGAAAATGGTTGCGGGCGAACTTGCTGTCGTTGGTGGTCAGCGAATAGGGCACCACCAGGTGCGGCTGGCCGGACACCTCGGTCCAGTACGGCAGCTCGTCGGCATAGCTGTCGCTGTCGTAGAGGAAGCCGCCATGCTCGACCACCAGGCGGCGGGTGTGGACGCTCGGGCCGTGGCGGCAGTACCAGCCCGCAGGCTTCGCCCCCGTCGTGCGCTCCAGGCTTTCCACGGCGCGGGCGATGTGCACGCGCTCCTCTTCCTCGCTGAGCTGGAAATGGTTCACCCAGCGCCAGCCGTGGCAGCAGATGTCCCAGCCGCTCTCGCGGATCGCGGCCGCGGCCTCGTCGTTGCGCTCCAGCGCAAGCGCGCAGGCGTTGACGGTCAGCGGCAGGTTGCGCTCGGTGAACAGCCGGTGCAGCCGCCAGAAGCCGACGCGGGTGCCGTATTCGAACATCGACTCCGCCGCCAGGTCGCGGGAGCCGGGGCCGTTCGGGCTGTCCGGCGAGTCGGTCAGGCTGCCCTCGGAGAAGCCGTCGCCCTCGGGGATCGAATATTCCGATCCCTCCTCGTAGTTCATCACGAAATTGATCGCCAGCCGGGCGCCGCCGGGCCAGTTGGCATGGGGCGGGGTGCGGCCGTATCCCACCATGTCGCGGTCGAGATGCGGTTGGAAATTGGGGTCGTCCCGGTTGGGAGCGTCCCGGTCAGGAGCGGTCAAACGATCCTCGCTTCGGCCAGTTTGCGCTGCAGGTCGCGCAGACGGGAAGCACGTTCGCCCTTTTGCTCGGCGCCGTCCAGGTAACTGTCGAGGAAATCGGGCCGCTTCATGAGCTGCTGGGCGGCGACCCGGGCGCGGTCGGCGTTCGCGCCCTCTGTGAAGGCGCCCTCGCGACACAGGTCGACGACCCGCAGCAGCCGCTCGGCCGCCGATCCGGTGCCGTCGTTCAGCTTCTCCAGCAGGCGGGAGCTGTCGAGCAGGGCGGTCTGGGCCTGCTCGACCTGGCGGGTCATGCGGCCCTTGGCCCGGTCGCCGATCTTGGAGCCCTTCAGCGCCCGGTGCAGGCTGCCCATCGCCTTGATCTGCTGGCGCACCGACAGGCCCTCGGGCACCAGCTTCGATTCGATCTGCGGCTGTCCCATCAGCTCGGCGACATACTGTTCCAGATAGTCGAGCGCGGTCTCCCCGAACACCTTGCCGTGCAGCGAGATCGCCCGCATCACCCGCTCGCCGACGCTGCGCGTGCCCTGCATCAGCAGGTCGATGGTCTGGTCGGACAGGGAGCGGGCCAGCCGGCGCTCCAGCGCCTCCTGGGTCACCTCGCCGCCGATCAGGGCGCCGCCGAGGGTGAGGCTGTCGCGCAGCTCGATCACGAACAGGATCTCGTCGGACAGCGCCTTGCTGGTCATCTTGTCCGAGCCGGCGACCAGCCGGACGATGTGGGCGGCCAGGGCGGCGCGGGAATCGGGCATCGGCGCCCGGGCCATCAGCTTGTAGAACGGCACGGCCAGAACCGCCTTGGGCGGCGCGTCGGTCGGTTTGGCGGCGTGCTTGATCAGGGCCAGCAGGCTGGCGATCTGGTCGCCGGCATTGGGCTGTTCGCCGATCACCTCGGCCAGCACGTCCACCGGGCGCAGCAGTTCGCCCAGGAACCGGTCCATGCAGCCCAGCGCCTCCGGCGTGGTGGCGCTGGCGGCGCTCTTCAGCAGGGTGTCGATCTTGTCGGCCCAGGTCTTCTTCTCGGCCAGGCCGGCGGCGATCGAGCACAGGGTGCGGAAGATATAGGCCGAGTCGGCTTCCCCCTCCCGGCGGGCGAGCAGCGCGCCGGCGGTCTCCGGCGTCATCGGCGCCGGGGCGACCAGCTCGACCTCCTCCGCTATGGCGGCCTTGGCCTGGTCGACGATGTCCCACAGCCGGCGGATCCGCTCGCTGACCGGCACGCTCATCCCGCGGACCTGCCAGCTGGCGGCCTTCTGGACCGCCTGCATGGCGCTGGTGCCGCTGTTCATCAGGTCGGACTGGTGGCGCGGGCTGTACAGCAGCTCGATCGCCGTCAGCTTGCGCGGGCCGAGATAGGCGGCCGCGGCCCGGGTGATCACCTCGCGAGCATCCGCCGAGAACAGATCCGCGGCTTCCTCGCAGACCGCTGCCTTGGCGACCTCGATGTCCTCGCGCGGCGTGAACACCATGACTACTGCTACTCCTGCAAAGACACTGCGCGGGCCGGGGCCCGCCGCGCGGATCGACAGTCGGTTTATCGCCGGAAAACCTTTGATAGAAGGTTAACCGACCTTTCTGCCCGGCGCGACCGCGGCGTGATGCAGGGCGATCGCCGCGGCGGCGGAGACGTTCAGCGAGCGGATCGGCGCCTTGGTCGGCAGGTGGACGAGCTGGTCGCAGGTCTCGCGGGTCAGGCGGCGCAGGCCGTCGCCCTCCGCTCCCATAACCAGGGCCGCCTTGCCGGACAGGTCCAGGGTATCGAGGGCGACCTCGCCTTCCTCGGCCAGGCCGACGCACCAGAAGCCGGCCTCCTGGATGCTGCGCAGGGCGCGGGCCAGGTTGGTGACCCGCACCAGCGGGGTGACGTCCAGGGCGCCGGAGGCGGTCTTGGCCACCACCGCGGTCACCTGCGGCGTATGGCGGTCCTGGACGATCACCGCGTCGGCGCCGAAGGCGGCCGAGGAGCGCAGTACCGCGCCGAGATTGTGCGGATCCGTCACCTGGTCCAGCACCATCAGCAGCGCCTGGGGACCGGCGGCGTCGAGCACGTCCTCCAGGGCGGTGTCCGGCAGCGGATCGACCCGGGCGACCAGCCCCTGATGCACGGCGGCCTCGCCGACCAGCGCGGCGATCTCCTCCGCCGTCGCCGTGCGGATCTCGGGCAGGGCGCGTCGGCGCGCTTCGGGCAGCCCCGCCAGCGTGTCGGTCAGATCCGGTGCGGTCTCGGCACTGCACAGCAGCGCGCGGACCGAGCGACGGGGATTCGCCAGGGCGGCGGTCACCGCGTGGCGCCCGAACAGCAGAGTCGGGTCGTAGGACGTCCGCTCGATGTCGCGGGACGGGGCCGAGGGCGCGCCGGCGGAGCGGTCGCGGCCGGGGGCCTGGGTTTTCGCGGTCCGCGCGGGGCGGCCGCCATATTTTCGTTTCGCCATGACTATGCTAGGGTTTTCCTCGGTTGGGAGACGACGATCCGGCTGGTTTACCGGCGCGGTCATTTTTTGTCGTGTTCGTCGTTGACAAACGGTCGCGAATTAACATAGTTCGCACTCCCTCAGGAACGGGGCTTGCCGAAGCGAGATTGCGATCCGATCCGATGGTGGGGTGGCCGAGTGGTTAAAGGCAGCAGACTGTAAATCTGCCCGCGTACGCGTACGTAGGTTCGAATCCTACCCCCACCACCACTCGCTGACCGGATCGCGACCGACCGACAAGGCCTTGAACAGAGGTTAGTTTTTTCCGGCATCTCCTGGATGCCTCCACGATGCAGCCGACGGGAACGACGAGATGGCCAAGGAGAAATTCGCGCGGACAAAGCCGCACTGCAACATCGGCACGATCGGTCACGTCGACCACGGTAAGACGACGCTGACGGCGGCGATCACGAAGACGCTTGCGGAGTCCGGTGGTGCGACGTTCATGGCGTACGACGCCATCGACAAGGCGCCGGAAGAGAAGGCGCGCGGCATCACGATCTCGACGGCGCACGTTGAGTACGAGACGGCGAACCGTCACTACGCGCATGTGGACTGCCCGGGTCACGCCGACTACGTGAAGAACATGATCACGGGTGCGGCGCAGATGGACGGCGCGATCCTGGTGGTGTCGGCGGCCGACGGCCCGATGCCGCAGACCCGCGAGCACATCCTTCTGGCCCGCCAGGTCGGCGTGCCGGCGCTGGTGGTGTTCATGAACAAGGTCGACCAGGTCGACGACGAGGAGCTTCTGGAGCTGGTCGAGCTCGAGATCCGCGAGCTGCTGTCGTCCTACGAGTTCCCGGGCGACGACATTCCGATCACCAAGGGCTCGGCTCTTGCCGCGCTAGAGGACAGCAACGAGGAGATCGGCAAGAAGGCGATCCTCGCGCTGATGCAGACGGTCGACGAGTACATTCCGACGCCGGAGCGTCCGAAGGACCAGCCGTTCCTGATGCCGATCGAGGACGTGTTCTCGATCTCGGGCCGCGGCACGGTTGTGACCGGTCGCGTGGAGCGCGGCGTCGTGAAGGTCGGCGAGGAAATCGAGATCGTCGGTATCCGGGCGACCACGAAGACGACCTGCACGGGCGTCGAGATGTTCCGCAAGCTGCTGGATCAGGGCGAGGCGGGCGACAACGTGGGCGTTCTGCTGCGCGGCACGAAGCGCGAGGACGTGGAGCGCGGTCAGGTTCTGGCGAAGCCGGGCACGATCACGCCGCACACGAAATTCAAGGCCGAGGCTTACATCCTGACGAAGGAAGAGGGTGGCCGTCACACGCCGTTCTTCACCAACTATCGTCCGCAGTTCTATTTCCGCACGACGGACGTGACCGGGACGGTTGCGCTGCCGGAAGGCACCGAGATGGTGATGCCGGGCGACAACATCGCGATGGATGTGGAGCTGATCGCGCCGATCGCGATGGACGAGGGCCTGCGCTTCGCCATCCGCGAGGGCGGCCGCACCGTCGGTGCCGGCGTGGTGTCCAAGATCATCGAGTAATCGAACGATCATCGAATAAGCGGAAGCGAGCGATCGCTTCCGCCGGGCTAGGAGTGTAGCTCAACTGGTAGAGCACCGGTCTCCAAAACCGGGGGCTGGGGGTTCGAGCCCCTCCACTCCTGCCACTATATAAGAGATGTTTCGCGGGCGGCGCCGTCGGAAGACCCGATGGGCGCCATCCGCTTACACGTGTTCGGAATTGGTGCCAGTGCGCCGCCCGGGGCTTCCCGGGGCCGCGCGGCGGAGAGCGGAAGCGATGGCGAAGGTGAGTCCCGCCCAGTTCGTGCGCCAGGTGCGGCAGGAAGTGTCGCGGGTCACGTGGGCGAGCCGCAAGGAAACGGCCGTGGCCACCCTGATGGTGTTCATCATGGTGCTCCTGGCCTCGGTGTTCTTCTTCGTGGTCGACCAGGTTCTGGCCTGGGGCGTGCAACTGGTTCTGGGACTCGGAGGCTGACATGGCACAACGCTGGTACGTGGTGCAGACCTATTCCGGGTTCGAGAAGAAGGTCGCCCAGTCGATCAACGAGCAGGTCGCGCAGCACGAGTTCGAGGACCTGATCACCGAGGTTCTGGTGCCGACCGAGGAAGTGATCGAGATGCGCCGCGGCGTGAAGGCGACCACGGAACGCAAGTTCTTCCCGGGCTACATCCTGGTCCGGATGGAGCTGACGGACGAGAGCTGGCACCTGGTGAAGTCGCAGCCGAAGGTGGCCGGGTTCGTGGGCGGCAAGAGCAAGCCGATCCCGATCACCGACGCCGAGGCCGACCGTCTGCTGAAGCAGGTCTCCGAGGGCGTGGACCGGCCGAAGCCGTCGGTCACCTTCGAGATCGGCGAGCAGGTGCGCGTCGCCGACGGTCCGTTCGCGACCTTCAACGGTCTCGTCGAGGATGTGGACGAGGAGCGGTCGCGTCTTAAAGTGGCGGTGTCGATCTTCGGACGCTCGACGCCGGTCGATCTGGATTTCACCCAGGTCGAGAAAACCTGATCCCATCCGGGTTCGACCCCGTGCGCACGCGCGGGGCCGGAGGGGTTTGTTTGTGGACGGCCTGTGGGAGATGACCGCGAAGACCTGCGGCATCGCACCACGGATCGAAAAGAGGAAGGCAACAGATGGCTAAGAAGATCGTCGGCTATATCAAGCTGGAGATCCCGGCCGGGGCGGCGAACCCGTCTCCCCCGGTGGGCCCGGCTCTCGGTCAGCGCGGACTCAACATCATGGAGTTCTGCAAGGCGTTCAACGCCGCGACCGAGAAGATGGAGAAGGGCATGCCGGTGCCGGTGGTGATCACCGCCTACGGCGACCGCACCTTCACATTCATCACCAAGACCCCGCCGGTGTCCTATTTCCTGAAGAAGGCGTCGAAGGTGGCCAAGGGCTCCGCGACCCCGAACAAGGGCACGGTCGGCAAGGTCACCCTGGCGCAGGTCAAGGAGATCGCGGAAGCGAAGATGCCGGATCTGAACGCCGTCGACATGGACGGTGCCGTTCAGATGATCAAGGGTTCCGCCCGTTCCATGGGCATTGAAGTGGTGGAGTGAGGCGATCATGGCAAACACAGGTAAGCGTCTTCGCGCCGCATACGGCGACCTCGACCGCACTGCGCTGTTCGGCATGGCCGAGGCGATCAAGCTGATCAAGTCCAAGGCCAGCGCCAAGTTCGACGAGACCGTCGAGATCTCGATGAACCTGGGCGTCGACCCGCGTCACTCCGACCAGATGGTCCGCGGCGTGGTCTCCCTGCCGCACGGCACCGGCAAGTCGGTACGCGTGGCCGTCTTCGCCAAGGACGCCAAGGCGGACGAGGCCCGCGCGGCCGGCGCCGAGGTGGTCGGTGCCGAGGACCTGATGGAGGAGATCCAGAACGGTCGCATGGACTTCGACCGGGTGATCGCCACCCCGGACATGATGGCCGTCGTTGGCCGTCTCGGTAAGGTGCTGGGCCCGCGCGGCCTGATGCCGAACCCGAAGCTGGGCACCGTGACCCCGAACGTCGCCGACGCGGTGGAAGCCGCCAAGGCCGGTCAGGTGGAGTTCCGCGTCGAGAAGGCGGGCATCGTCCATGCCGGCATCGGCAAGGCGAGCTTCTCCGAGGATCAGCTGGTGGAGAACGCGGCGGCCTTCGTCGACGCGATCCAGAAGGCGAAGCCGTCGGGTGCGAAGGGCAACTACATCAAGCGCGTGTCGGTGAGCTCGACCATGGGTCCGGGCATCAAGGTCGACACCGCGGACCTGGGTACCGCGCCGGCCGCCTGACGCGGCCGCGCACCAAGAGATCGACGGTCCGCGGTCAGCCGCGGGCCGGCGTGAGGGGCGGGAGCGATCCCGCTCCGACCTGTCCGAGACTACGGGCGGCGTCGACGGAGCGATCCGGAGGGGCCTTAAACTTCGCCCGTACAGACGGGAGCGCCAACGGATACCGGCCCTGCCGGCGATGTTGGACTTCTGGGACAGGCGAACAGGGGCGGCGCGCAAGTGTCGTCTTCGTGCAACCGGACCGAGGGGCCATGTTCGAAACGGAACAACGGCGCATCGGTTCCAATTGCGGAGATAAGAGGTGAACCGAACCGAAAAGGCCGATTTGGTCGACTCTCTTCGCTCGACGTTCGAGGGCTCCGAAGTCGTCGTCATCACCCATCAGACGGGTCTGACGGTGACCGAGGTCGAAGGCCTGCGTTCGAACGTTCGTGCGGCTGGGGCCGGCTATAAGGTCACCAAGAATCGGCTCGCCCGTCTTGCTCTGCAGGGCACGCGCTACGAGAACCTGAGCGACCTCTTCACGGGTCCGACGTCGGTGACGACGTCGACCGACCCGGTCGCGGCGGCGAAGGTGATCGTTGAGTTCGCCAATAAGAACGACAAGGTCACCATCGTCGGTGGCGGCCTGGGCGAACGGAAACTCAACATCGACGAGATCAAGGCCCTGGCCAAGACCCCGTCGATCGACGAGTCGCGTGCCAAGCTTGTGGGTCTTCTGCAGACCCCGGCGTCTCGGGTGGTTGGTGTGCTTGCTGCACCGGCCGGCCAGATCGCCCGGGTTCTCAGCGCCCGCAGCGAGCAGTCGGAGTGAGGGCGGACGAACCGCTCTGTCAACAGAAGTACCAACGTGGAGTGAATTGAAATGGCTGATCTTGAAAAGCTTGTGGACGCGCTGTCCGAGCTGACCGTTCTCGAGGCCGCCGAGCTGTCGAAGATGCTCGAGGAGAAGTGGGGCGTGTCCGCCGCTGCTCCGGTCGCGGTTGCCGCTGCTGCTGGTGGTGGCGACGCCGCCCCGGCCGCCGAGGAGAAGACCGAATTCGACGTGATCCTTGCCTCCGCCGGGGACAAGAAGATCAACGTGATTAAGGAAGTCCGTGCCATCACCGGCCTGGGCCTGAAGGAGGCCAAGGACCTGGTCGAGGGCGCTCCGAAGCCGGTCAAGGAAGGCGCTTCCAAGGAAGAGGCCGAGGAGCTGAAGAAGAAGCTGGAGGAGGCTGGCGCCACCGTCGAGCTGAAGTAATTGAGCTCGATTTCCAGCTAAGGTTCGGGAAGGGAGCGGCGCGCCTGCGTGTCCGCTCCCGACCCGTTTCCTCCTCTCGGCCCGGGGCCGGGCGCCGTTTAGACGGAGCGCCGACCCCGGGCCGAGGCGAGGACCGCCCGCCGAAGATGCGCCGCAGAGCCCGCTGGGTCCCCTGCCGGGCGCGCCGAGGTTAAGGTCACCGTTTCGCCCAACGGACAATCCAAGGTCCGCGGGTCACACGCGAGGTCGAGGTCGCAAGATGGCAGTTTCCGCAGTCGGATCCTTCACCGGTCGTAAGCGCGTTCGTCGGAGCTTTGGTCGCATCCCCGAAGTGGCACCGATGCCGAACCTCATCGAGGTTCAGAAGAGCTCGTACGACGCCTTTCTGCAGATGGGCATCTCCGGGGAAGCCCGGGGCGATGTCGGCCTGCAGGAAGTCTTCAAGTCGGTGTTCCCGATCCGCGACTTCTCCGAGCGCTCCATGCTGGAGTTCGTTCGCTACGAGCTCGAGGAGCCGAAATACGACGTCGAGGAGTGCCAGCAGCGCGGCCTGACCTTCGCAGCCCCGCTGAAGGTCACCCTGCGTCTGGTGGTCTGGGACGTCGACGAGGAGACCGGCTCCAAGTCGATCAAGGACATCAAGGAGCAGGACGTCTACATGGGCGACATGCCCCTGATGACGGCCAACGGCACCTTCGTGGTCAACGGCACCGAGCGTGTCATCGTCAGCCAGATGCACCGCTCGCCGGGCGTCTTCTTCGACCATGACAAGGGCAAGACCCACAGCTCGGGCAAGTACCTGTTCGCCGCCCGCGTGATCCCGTACCGCGGCTCCTGGCTCGACTTCGAGTTCGACGCCAAGGACATCGCCTACGTGCGTATCGACCGCCGCCGCAAGCTGCCGGCGACGACTCTCCTGCTCGCCCTGCTCTCCGACCAGAGCGAGGCGTACATCAAGGAGTGCCACGCCAACGGCGACGACGTGCAGCGCGACAAGGTCGTGGGCATGAGTGCGGAGGACATCCTCGGCACGTTCTACGACAAGGTCACCTACACCCGCGAGGGCGACGGCTGGCGCCTGCCGTTCGATGCCGAGCGCATGAAGGGCGCGAAGCTGACCGACGACCTGGTCGACGCCGATACCGGCGAAGTGGTGGCGAAGGCCGGCGACAAGATCACGCCGCGCACCTCGCGCAAGCTGACCGAGGCTGGCCTGAAGGACATGTTCGTCACCAGCGAGCAGCTCATCGGCCAGTATGTCGGCTCCGACCTGATCGACGAGAGCACCGGGCTGGTCCATTGCGACGCCGGCGAGGAGATCACCGCCGACCTGCTGGAGACCCTGGCCTCTATCGGCGTGACCGAGCTGCCGATCCTGGCGATCGACCACATGAACATCGGCGCCTACATGCGCAACACCCTGGCGCTCGACAAGAACGCCACCCGGGAAGAGGCGCTGGTCGACATCTACCGGGTCATGCGCCCGGGCGAGCCGCCGACCCTGGAGACCGCCGAGGCACTGTTTGCCGGCCTGTTCTTCGACAGCGAGCGCTACGACCTGTCGGCCGTCGGCCGGGTGAAGATGAACGCCCGTCTCGGCCTGGAGACCGACGACCAGCTCCGCGTGCTCCGCAAGGAGGACATCCTGGCCATCCTCAAGGTCCTGGTCGACCTGAAGGACGGCAAGGGCGAGATCGACGACATTGACCACCTCGGCAACCGCCGCGTCCGGTCGGTCGGCGAGTTGATGGAGAACCAGTACCGCGTCGGCCTGCTGCGCATGGAGCGGGCGATCCGCGAGCGCATGAGCTCGGTGGATATCGACACCGTCATGCCGCACGACCTGATCAACGCCAAGCCGGCGGCGGCCGCGGTGCGCGAGTTCTTCGGTTCCTCGCAGCTCTCGCAGTTCATGGACCAGACCAACCCGCTGTCGGAGATCACCCACAAGCGCCGTCTCTCGGCGCTTGGCCCGGGCGGTCTGACCCGCGAGCGTGCCGGCTTCGAAGTCCGCGACGTGCACCCGACCCACTACGGCCGGATCTGCCCGATCGAGACGCCGGAAGGCCCGAACATCGGTCTGATCAACTCGCTGGCCACCTATGCCCGGGTCAACCAGTACGGCTTCATCGAGACGCCGTACCGCAAGGTGACCGACGGCCGGGTGACCGACGAGGTGCGCTACATCTCCGCCATGGAGGAGGGCCGCTACACGATCGCCCAGGCGAACGCCCCCATCGATGCCGAGGGCAAGTTCGAGGAGGAGCTGGTTCCGGTCCGTCGTCGCGGTGACTTCGGTCTGGCGCGTCCGGAAGACATCGACATGCTCGACGTCTCGCCGAAGCAGCTCGTGTCGGTCGCTGCGGCGCTCATCCCGTTCCTGGAGAACGATGACGCCAACCGCGCCCTGATGGGCTCGAACATGCAGCGTCAGGCGGTTCCGCTGATCCAGGCCGAGGCGCCGTATGTCGGCACCGGCATGGAAGGCACGGTGGCCCGCGACAGCGGCGTCGCCATCGCCGCCAAGCGGTCCGGCGTGGTCGACCAGGTCGACGCCCAGCGCATCGTCATCCGGGCCAACGAGGACCTGGAAGGCACGGCGTCGAACGTCGACATCTACCGGCTGCTGAAGTTCCAGCGTTCGAACCAGAACACCTGTATCACCCAGCGTCCGCTGGTGTCGGTCGGTGACACGGTGATCCGCGGCGACATCATCGCCGACGGCCCGTCCACCGAGCTCGGTGAGCTGGCGCTCGGCAAGAACGTGCTCGTCGCGTTCATGCCGTGGAACGGCTACAACTTCGAGGACTCGATCCTGATATCCGAGCGCATCGTCCGTGACGACGTGTTCACCTCGATCCATATCGAGGAATTCGAGATCATGGCCCGCGACACCAAGCTGGGTCAGGAAGAGATCACCCGGGACATCCCGAACGTCGGCGAAGAGGCTCTGAAGAACCTCGACGAGGCGGGCATCGTCTATATCGGTGCCGAGGTGAACCCGAGCGACATCCTGGTCGGTAAGGTCACGCCGAAGGGCGAGTCGCCGATGACGCCGGAAGAGAAGCTCCTCCGCGCGATCTTCGGCGAGAAGGCCTCCGACGTGCGCGACACCTCCCTGAAGGTGCCGCCGGGAGTGACCGGCACGGTCGTCGAGGTGCGGGTGTTCTCGCGCCGCGGCGTCGACAAGGACGAGCGTAGCCAGGCCATCGAGCGGTCGGAGATCGAGCGTCTCGCCAAGGACCGCGACGACGAGCGCGCCATCCTGGAGCGTGGTTTCTTCGACCGCCTGAAGGAACTGCTGATGGGCAAGTCGGCCACCGGCGGCCCGAAGGGCTTCAAGGCCGGTCCGCTGACCGAAGAGGTCTTCGCTCAGTACACCCCGGGTCAGTGGCGCCAGTTCGTCGTCGATGACGACAAGCTGATGGACTACCTGGAGGGCCTGAAGGAGCACTTCGACAAGTCGATCGAGCAGCTCAAGGACCGGTTCGACAACAAGGTCGACAAGCTGCAGCGCGGCGACGAGCTGCCGCCGGGCGTCATGAAGATGGTCAAGGTCTTCGTCGCGGTGAAGCGCAAGCTGCAGCCGGGCGACAAGATGGCCGGCCGTCACGGCAACAAGGGTGTCATCTCCAAGATCAACCCGATCGAGGACATGCCCTACCTGGACGACGGCACCGCCGTCGACATCGTGCTGAACCCGCTGGGCGTGCCGTCGCGCATGAATGTCGGGCAGATCCTGGAAACCCACCTCGGGTGGGCGGCGGCCGGTCTCGGGCGCCAGATCCGCGAGATGCTCGAGAACATGGGCAAGGACGCCCGCGCGGCCGACCTGCGCGACAAGCTCAAGGACATCTATTCCGGCGACGAGTACAGCCAGAAGATCGATCCGTTGCAGGACAACGAGATCGTCGAGATGTCCCGCAATCTGCGGCGCGGCGTGCCGATGGCGACGCCGGTCTTCGACGGTGCCCGCGAGGAGGACATCGTCGGCATGCTGCAGCGTGCGGGCCTCGAGTCGAGCGGTCAGGTCGACCTGTGGGACGGCCGGACGGGCGAGCAGTTCGACCGACGGGTGACAGTGGGCTATATTTACATGCTCAAGCTGCACCACCTGGTGGACGACAAGATTCACGCGCGTTCCATCGGTCCGTACAGCCTCGTCACCCAGCAGCCGCTGGGCGGTAAGGCGCAGTTCGGTGGTCAGCGGTTCGGTGAGATGGAGGTCTGGGCCCTTGAAGCCTACGGCGCAGCCTACACCTTGCAGGAGATGCTCACGGTGAAGTCCGACGACGTGTCCGGCCGTACCAAGGTCTACGAAGCCATCGTCCGCGGCGACGACAACTTCGAGGCCGGTATCCCGGAATCCTTCAACGTTCTGGTGAAGGAACTGCGTTCGCTTGGACTGAACGTCGAGCTGAACCAGGAGGAGTACTGACGCCGGCGGCGGCCGCGAAGGCGGCCGCATCGGTGTAGTTTCCGGCCCGTGGGTCCCTGCGGACAGTTTCCGCGGGGACCGGGTCGGTTTTGAGGTCCGGGGACGCCCGGATCCGCAAACAGCGCCAGTGGCGCGAGGAGTGCTTCGATGAACGAGTTGGTGAACATCTTCGGTCAGCCGAGCGGCCCGCAGAGCTTCGACAATATCCAGATCTCGATCGCGAGCCCGGATCGCGTGAAGTCGTGGTCGTTCGGTGAGATCAAGAAGCCGGAGACCATCAACTACCGGACCTTCAAGCCGGAGCGCGACGGTCTGTTCTGCGCTCGGATCTTCGGCCCGATCAAGGATTACGAGTGCTTGTGCGGCAAGTACAAGCGCATGAAGTATCGCGGCATCATCTGCGAGAAGTGCGGCGTCGAGGTCACCCTGTCCAAGGTGCGCCGCGAGCGTATGGGCCATATCGACCTGGCCTCGCCGGTCGCCCATATCTGGTTCCTGAAGTCGCTGCCGAGCCGCATCGGCCTGCTGCTCGACATGACCCTGAAGGACCTGGAGCGGGTCCTGTACTTCGAGAACTTCGTGGTCACCGACCCGCTGCTCTCGCCGCTGAAGGAGAAGCAGCTCCTCAGCGAGGAGGAGTACTATCAGGCGCAGGACGATTACGGCGAGGACGCCTTCGTCGCCCAGATCGGCGCGGAGGCGCTGAAGACCATGCTGTCCCGCCTCGACATGGAAGTCGAGCAGGAGACCGTGCGAGTCGAGCTGCGCGAGACCGGCTCCGAGGCGAAGCGCAAGAAGCTGGTCAAGCGGCTGAAGATCATCGAGGCGTTCCAGGAGTCCGGCTCCCGTCCGGAGTGGATGATCCTGGACGTCGTCCCGGTCATTCCGCCGGAGCTGCGTCCGCTGGTTCCGCTGGACGGCGGCCGCTTCGCGACCTCCGACCTGAACGACCTGTATCGCCGGGTGATCAACCGGAACAACCGCCTGAAGCGCCTGATGGAGCTTCGCGCGCCGGACATCATCGTGCGCAACGAGAAGCGCATGCTGCAGGAGGCCGTCGACGCGCTGTTCGACAACGGCCGCCGCGGCCGCGTCATCACCGGCGCCAACAAGCGGCCGCTGAAGTCCCTCAGCGACATGCTGAAGGGCAAGCAGGGCCGCTTCCGTCAGAACCTGCTCGGCAAGCGCGTCGACTACTCCGGCCGTTCGGTCATCGTGGTCGGCCCGGACCTGATGCTGCACCAGTGCGGCCTGCCGAAGAAGATGGCGCTGGAGCTGTTCAAGCCGTTCATCTACTCCAAGCTCGAACTCTACGGCATGGCGAGCACGATCAAGGCCGCCAAGCGCATGGTCGAGAAGGAGCGTCCCGAGGTCTGGGACATCCTGGAAGAGGTGATCCGCGAGCACCCGGTCATGCTGAACCGGGCGCCGACCCTGCACCGTCTCGGCATCCAGGCCTTCGAGCCGAAGCTGGTCGAGGGCAAGGCGATCCAGCTGCATCCGCTGGTCTGCACGGCCTTCAACGCCGACTTCGATGGCGACCAGATGGCGGTCCACGTGCCGCTGTCGCTGGAAGCCCAGCTCGAAGCCCGCGTGCTCATGATGTCGACCAACAACATCTTGAGCCCGGCCAACGGCAAGCCGATCATCGTGCCGTCCCAGGACATCGTTCTGGGCCTGTACTACCTGACGATGGAGCGCGACAACCAGCCGGGCGAGGGCATGGCCTTCGCCGATCCGGCCGAGGTGGATCACGCGATCGACACCGGTGCGGTCAACCTGCACACCAAGGTGAAGGCGCGCGTCACCACCTATGACGAGAACGGCGAGAAGGTGACCAAGCGCGTGGAGACCACGCCGGGCCGCCTGAAGCTGGCGCTGCTGCTGCCGGACAATCCGAAGCTGCGCTTCGAGATGATCAACCGCCTGATGACGAAGAAGGAAGTCTCCAACGTCATCGACATGGTGTACCGCCACTGCGGCCAGAAGGAGACGGTGATCTTCGCCGACCGCCTGATGGGCCTCGGCTTCGGTCACGCCTGCCGCGCGGGCATCTCGTTCGGCAAGGACGACCTGGTCATCCCGGGCGCCAAGCAGGGCCTGGTCGACGAGGCCAACGAAGAGGTCAAGCAGTTCGAGCAGCAGTATCTCGACGGCCTGATCACCCAGGGCGAGAAGTACAACAAGGTCGTCGACGTCTGGTCGCGCTGCACCGATCAGGTGGCCGAAGAGATGATGGCGGTCATCAAGGAAGACGACGGCATCAACCCGGTGAACGCCGTGTGGATGATGGCGCATTCCGGTGCCCGTGGCTCCGCCGCCCAGATCAAGCAGCTCGCCGGTATGCGCGGCCTCATGGCCAAGCCGTCGGGCGAGATCATCGAGACGCCGATCATCTCGAACTTCAAGGAAGGCCTGACCGTGCTCGAGTACTTCAACTCGACCCACGGTGCCCGTAAGGGTCTGGCCGACACGGCGCTCAAGACGGCGAACTCGGGCTATCTGACCCGTCGTCTGGTCGACGTGGCGCAGGACTGCATCATCACCGAAGTCGATTGCGGCACCGACCGCGGCCTGACCGTGCGCGCGGTGATCGACGGCGGCGAGGTGATCGAGAACCTGGGCGACCGTATCCTCGGCCGGACCACCCTTGAGGACGTCCTCGACCCGCTCAGCGGCGACGTGGTCGTCAAGAAGGGCGAGATCATCGATGAGGCGCTGGTCGAGGCGATCGAGCGGGCCGGCATCGACTCGGTGCTGATCCGGTCGGTGCTGACCTGTAAGACCCATCCGGGCGTCTGCGGCGCCTGCTACGGTCGCGATCTGGCCCGCGGTACGCCGGTGAATATCGGCGAGGCCGTCGGCGTCATCGCCGCCCAGTCGATCGGCGAGCCGGGCACCCAGCTCACCATGCGGACGTTCCACATCGGTGGCGCGGCCCAGCGCGGTGCCGAGCAGTCCACGGTCGAGGCGTCGATCGGCGCCGCGGTGAAGCTGCACAACCGCAACGTCGTCACCAACTCCGACGGCGTGCTGGTGGTGATGAGCCGCAACACCGAGATCATCCTGGCCGACGAGCAGGGCCGCGAGCGCGCACGCCACCGCGTGCCGTACGGGGCCAAGCTCCTGGTCGATGACGGCGTGATGGTCGAGCCCGGCCAGAAGATGGCCGAGTGGGACCCGTACACCATTCCGATCATCACCGAGCGGGAAGGTGTCGCCCACTACGTCGATCTCGTGGACGGCCTGTCCATGCGCGAGGTCACCGACGAGGCGACGGGTATCTCGTCCCGCGTCGTGGTCGACTGGAAGCAGCAGCCGCGCGGCAACGATCTGAAGCCGCGTGTCACCCTGCGTGACGAGGCCGGCGAGGTGGTTCAGCTCGCCAACGGCCTGGAGGCCCGCTACTTCATGTCGGTCGACGCCATCCTGTCGGTCGAGAACGGCGCCCAGGTGAAGGCGGGCGACGTGCTGGCGCGTATCCCGCGCGAGTCGTCGAAGACCCGTGACATCACCGGTGGTCTGCCGCGCGTTGCCGAGCTGTTCGAGGCACGGCGTCCGAAGGACTTCGCGGTCATCGCGGAGGCCGACGGCCGGGTCGAGTTCGGCAAGGACTACAAGACCAAGCGCCGGGTCATCGTCCGTCCGGTCGAGGAGGGCGCCGATCCGATCGAATACATGATCCCGAAGGGCAAGCACCTGGCGGTGCACGAGGGCGACTTCGTGCAGAAGGGTGACATGCTGCTCGACGGGGCGCGCGTCCCGCACGACATCCTGAACATCATGGGTGTCGAGGCGCTGGCCGACTATCTCATCAACGAGATCCAGGAGGTCTACCGCCTGCAGGGCGTGAAGATTAACGACAAGCACATCGAGGTGATCGTTCGCCAGATGCTGCAGAAGGTCGAAGTGATGGAGGCCGGCGACACCACGCTGCTGCTCGGCGAGACCATCGACCGCGACGAGTACGAGGAGGCCAACGAGAAGGCCCTGGCGGAGAACCTCCGTCCGGCCGTGGCCAAGCCGGTGCTCCAGGGCATCACCAAGGCGTCGCTGCAGACCAAGTCGTTCATCTCCGCCGCGTCGTTCCAGGAGACCACCCGCGTCCTCACCGAGGCGGCGGTTTCCGGCAAGCACGACAGCCTGGACGGGCTCAAGGAGAACGTCATTGTCGGTCGCCTGATCCCGGCCGGCACGGGCAGCGTGATGAATCGCCTGCGCCGGGTGGCCGCCGATCGCGACCGCTCGCTGGCGCCGGCGCCGACTCCCGCCGAGGAGGAGGCTGCACAGCTTCCGACCGAGGGCGAGGTCACGGCCGCCGAGTAGGCGCGGTCGCGAGATCTCGGAAACAAACTTGGGTATTCCGGGGATTCAGGTTCCCGGAATACCCGAATGTGACGGGGAACTCGGCACGTTTTGTACGGCCGATTATCCGCTTGACCCCCGCGGGGTGCATCAATAGTATCCGCGCACTTTGAAACGGGGGCCCAGCTGTTCCCTCGGGTCCGTCGCCGGTGGCGGCTGTTTCCCGGGTGACTTGAACGCGGTCACCGCACGAAGAGTCGCATATGAGAGGCGTCGCGGCGGATCCCGTCATGCGGCGCATGGTTCAGACGAACCGCCCCCATGGGACTCCCCGTGGAGGGGTTCGTGTTTGTGGTTAAGAGGGTCGACGCATGCCGACGATCAATCAGCTGATCCGCCAGGGTCGTAAGGTTCCGGTTGCACGGAACAAGGTTCCCGCCCTGCAGGCATGCCCGCAGAAGCGCGGCGTGTGCACCCGCGTGTACACGACCACCCCGAAGAAGCCGAACTCCGCTCTGCGTAAGGTCGCCCGCGTGCGCCTGACCAACGGGTACGAGGTCATCAGCTACATCCCGGGTGAAGGCCATAACCTTCAGGAGCACTCGGTCGTCATGATCCGAGGCGGTCGCGTGAAGGACCTTCCGGGTGTGCGCTATCACATCATCCGCGGCACGCTCGATACCCAGGGCGTGAAGGACCGCCGCCAGCGTCGTTCCAA
Organism: Candidatus Endolissoclinum sp.; assembly: GCA_965228445.1. Lineage (GTDB taxonomy): Bacteria > Pseudomonadota > Alphaproteobacteria > Thalassobaculales > Thalassobaculaceae > Thalassobaculum. The sequence goes on from OZ245813.1 coordinate 4,431,289, forward strand.
GTACGGCGCCAAGCGGCCGAAGTAAGGAGTATTAGGAATGTCGCGTCGCCACCGCGCGGAAAAGCGTCCGGTCCTGCCGGATGCCAAGTTTGGGGACCAGGTCGTCTCCAAGTTCATGAGCTGCCTGATGTACGACGGCAAGCGCTCGGTCGCCGAGGGCATCGTTTACGGTGCGTTCGACGTCCTGCAGAAGCGAGCCGGCGGCGAGCCGGTCCGGACCTTCCATGAGGCCCTGGACAATGTGAAGCCGCATGTCGAGGTCCGCTCCCGCCGCGTCGGTGGTGCCACCTACCAGGTGCCGGTCGAGGTTCGCCCCGAGCGCGCCCAGGCGCTGGCCATTCGCTGGCTGATCGACGCCGCGCGCAAGCGCTCCGAGAAGACGATGGTCCAGCGGCTCTCCGGCGAGCTGCAGGACGCGGCCCAGAACCGCGGCACCGCGGTCAAGAAGCGGGAAGACACCCACCGCATGGCCGACGCCAACAAGGCGTTTTCTCACTACCGCTGGTAACTGCCACTGGCATCTGGGGACGGGCTGGCGTATAGACCGGCCCGTTCCGCTTATTTGGCGGCCGTGACCCTTGCGGCCGAAACCTCAAATCGACGAGGACGCGAGTCATGCCCCGCACTCATCCGCTCGAAATGTATCGCAATATCGGCATCATGGCGCACATCGATGCCGGCAAGACGACCACCACCGAGCGTATCCTGTACTACACCGGCCGGTCCTACAAGATCGGCGAAGTGCATGATGGCAACGCCACCATGGACTGGATGGAGCAGGAGCAGGAGCGCGGCATCACGATCACGTCCGCCGCGACCACGTGCTTCTGGCGCGACTACCGCATCAACATCATCGACACCCCGGGTCACGTCGACTTCACCATTGAGGTCGAGCGCTCCCTGCGCGTGCTGGACGGCGCCGTCACGGTGTTCGACAGCGTCGCCGGCGTTGAGCCGCAGTCCGAGACGGTGTGGCGCCAGGCCGACAAGTACGGCGTGCCGCGTATCTGCTTCGTCAACAAGATGGACCGCATCGGCGCCGACTTCTTCCGCTGCGTGAAGATGATGGTCGACCGTCTGGGCACCACCCCGCTGGTCATGCAGCTGCCGATCGGCGTCGAGTCCGACTTCGTCGGTCTGGTCGACCTGGTCACCATGAAGGCGGTGCGCTGGCTGGACGAGTCGCTGGGCGCGAAGTTCGAGATCGAGGACATCCCGGCCGACATGGCCGACCAGGCCGCGGAATACCGTCAGAAGCTGGTCGAGCTCGCCGTCGAGATGGACGACGCCGCGATGGAAGCCTACCTGGAAGGCGAGGAGCCGTCCGAGGAAGTCCTGCGCGCCTGCATCCGCAAGGGCGTGCTGAGCAGCAGCTTCGTTCCGGTGTTCCTGGGCTCCGCCTTCAAGAACAAGGGCGTGCAGCCGCTGCTCGACGCCGTCGTCGACTACCTGCCGTCCCCGACCGACGTCGCGTCGATCAAGGGCGTCTCGCTCGACGGTGAGACCGAGATGAAGCGCAAGTCGTCCGACGACGAGCCGTTCTCGGCCCTGGCGTTCAAGATCATGAACGACCCGTTCGTCGGCTCGCTGACCTTCGTGCGCGTCTATTCCGGCATCCTGGAGACCGGATCGTCGGTGATGAACACGGTGAAGGACAAGCGCGAGCGCATCGGCCGCATGCTGCTCATGCACTCCAACAACCGTGAGGACGTGAAGGAAGCGCGCGCCGGCGACATCGTCGCCATCGCGGGTCTGAAGGACACGACCACCGGTGACACCCTGTGCGACCCGCTGAAGCCGGTCATCCTGGAGCGCATGGAATTCCCGGATCCGGTCATCGAGGTCGCGGTCGAGCCGAAGACCAAGAGCGACCAGGAGAAGATGGGCGTCGCCCTGAACCGCCTCGCCGCCGAGGACCCGTCGTTCCGCGTCACCTCCGATCCGGAGAGCGGCCAGACGGTCATCAAGGGCATGGGCGAACTCCACCTGGAGATCCTGGTCGACCGCATGCGCCGCGAGTTCAAGGTCGACGCCAATGTGGGCGCCCCGCAGGTGGCCTATCGCGAGTCGATCACCAAGACCGCCGAGATCGACTACACCCACAAGAAGCAGACCGGTGGCTCGGGCCAGTTCGCCCGCGTGAAGCTGACCTTCTCCCCGCAGGAGCGCGGCGAGGGCTTCCTGTTCGAGAACACCATCGTCGGTGGCTCGGTGCCGCGTGAGTACATCCCGGGCGTCGAGAAGGGCCTGAACTCCGCCATGGATACCGGCGTGCTCGCTGGCTTCCCGGTGGTGGACGTGAAGGTCACCCTGACGGACGGTGCCTACCACGACGTCGACTCCAGCGTTCTGGCGTTCGAGATCGCGTCCCGCGCCGCCTTCAAGGAAGGCATCGCGAAGGCCGGTCCGGTTCTGCTGGAGCCGATCATGAAGGTCGAAGTGGTGACCCCGGAAGACTACATGGGCGACATCATCGGCGACCTGAACAGCCGTCGCGGCCAGGTCAGTGGCATGGATCAGCGCGGCAACGCCCGCGTCGTCGATGCCATGGTCCCGCTGGCGAACATGTTCGGCTACGTGAACACCCTGCGCTCGATGAGCCAGGGCCGGGCGCAGTACACCATGCAGTTCGATCACTATGAGCCTGTTCCGCAGGCGGTCGCCGACGAGGTGCGGGCGAAGATGGCCTGATCGGCCACGCCCGCTTCCTGTCACGAGCAGATAACGTCACCCCCTTTTTCGTACGGAGCATATTGGGATGGCCAAGGAGAAATTCGCGCGGACAAAGCCGCACTGCAACATCGGCACGATCGGTCACGTCGACCACGGTAAGACGACGCTGACGGCGGCGATCACGAAGACGCTTGCGGAGTCCGGTGGTGCGACGTTCATGGCGTACGACGCCATCGACAAGGCGCCGGAAGAGAAGGCGCGCGGCATCACGATCTCGACGGCGCACGTTGAGTACGAGACGGCGAACCGTCACTACGCGCATGTGGACTGCCCGGGTCACGCCGACTACGTGAAGAACATGATCACGGGTGCGGCGCAGATGGACGGCGCGATCCTGGTGGTGTCGGCGGCCGACGGCCCGATGCCGCAGACCCGCGAGCACATCCTTCTGGCCCGTCAGGTCGGCGTGCCGGCGCTGGTGGTGTTCATGAACAAGGTCGACCAGGTCGACGACGAGGAGCTTCTGGAGCTGGTCGAGCTCGAGATCCGCGAGCTGCTGTCGTCCTACGAGTTCCCGGGCGACGACATTCCGATCACCAAGGGCTCGGCTCTGGCCGCGCTCGAGGACAGCAACGAGGAGATCGGCAAGAAGGCGATCCTCGCGCTGATGCAGACGGTGGACGAGTACATTCCGACGCCGGAGCGTCCGAAGGACCAGCCGTTCCTGATGCCGATCGAGGACGTGTTCTCGATTTCCGGCCGCGGCACGGTTGTGACCGGTCGCGTGGAGCGCGGCGTTGTGAAGGTCGGCGAGGAAATCGAGATCGTCGGTATCCGGGCGACCACGAAGACGACCTGCACGGGCGTCGAGATGTTCCGCAAGCTCCTGGATCAAGGCGAGGCGGGCGACAACGTGGGCGTTCTGCTGCGCGGCACCAAGCGTGAGGACGTGGAGCGCGGTCAGGTTCTGGCGAAGCCGGGCACGATCACGCCGCACACGAAGTTCAAGGCCGAGGCGTACATCCTGACGAAGGAAGAGGGTGGCCGTCACACGCCGTTCTTCACCAACTACCGTCCGCAGTTCTACTTCCGCACGACGGACGTGACCGGGACGGTTGCGCTGCCGGAAGGCACCGAGATGGTGATGCCGGGCGACAACATCGCGATGGACGTGGAGCTGATCGCGCCGATCGCCATGGACGAAGGCCTGCGCTTCGCCATCCGCGAGGGCGGCCGCACCGTCGGCGCCGGTGTGGTGTCCAAGATCATCGAGTAACCCAACACCGTCAGGTGGGGGTAAGAACGGGGGCGCTTCGGCGCCCCCGTTTGCGTTTGAGAGCCGCCAGGTGCCCGACTCGGCATGGTTGCCGCTGCAGGCGGGACCGAGACTCGCCGGCCGTCAGATAGGCGCGCGGCGGCCGTCGGCAGGGAATCCGTTCCGCCGCCCACGGCCCGCCCGACCCGCCATATGGCGGGGTGCCGGGAGGACCGCGGCACCAGATGATGATCGGTTTCATCCAGGGCCCGAGGCGGGGTCGGAGCCGTTCGTCGGGCGGCCCGACAGGGTAAGGTTCTTGCGGGTTTCGGGCGAAACGAACCAACCGCCACAAATCTGAAATTCGCACTTGACGGCACGGCCCCTCATCAATAGGTTCCGCCCACCTTTGGGGACTGGCTGTGACCCGGACCGCACGGAACGGGTCAGACGCAGTCTCAAGTTTTTAAGACACCAATCCCCAAAAGGCCGAAGGCGGAAGCGCAGTTTCAGTGCGCATCCGCATTTTTTTCTGCGCGATGCCCGGCTTGCCGGTGAGCGCGCGGTAATAACGGCCGGTTGGCCAACGAGGTTGAGAGTAGCGGAAAGATGGACAGTCAAAACATCCGCATCCGCCTGAAGGCGTTCGATCACCGGGTCCTCGACCAGTCGACCGGTGAAATCGTGAACACCGCCAAGCGCACCGGTGCGCGCGTGCGGGGTCCCATTCCGCTGCCGACCCGCATCGAACGGTTCACCGTTCTGCGTGGTCCGCACGTTGACAAGAAGAGCCGGGAACAGTTCGAGATCCGCACCCACAAGCGGGTTCTCGACATCGTTGACCCGACTCCGCAGACCGTGGACGCGCTCATGAAGCTCGACCTGGCCTCCGGTGTCGACGTCGAGATCAAGCTCTGAGGGGACGGGAACGATGCGTTCAGGATTGATCGCTCAGAAGGTCGGGATGACCCGCGTGTTCACCGAAGAAGGTGCGCACGTTCCGGTCACCGTGCTGAAGGTCGACAGCTGCCAGGTTGTCGCTCAGCGGACCCAGGACAAGGACGGCTACACCGCGGTGCAGCTCGGCTCCGGTCTGCGCAAGGTGAAGCGCACCACGCAGCCGATGCGCGGCCACTTCGCCAAGGCGAAGGTCGAGCCGAAGCGCAAGGTCGCCGAGTTCCGGGTTGCCGACGACGCGCTGATCGAGGTCGGAGCCGAGCTGTCGGCCGACCATTTCATCGCCGGCCAGAAGGTCGATGTGACGGGCACGTCCATCGGTAAAGGCTTCGCCGGTGTCATGAAGCGCCATAATTTCGGTGGTCTGCGGGCCTCGCACGGTGTGTCTCTGTCGCACCGCTCGCACGGTTCCACCGGTAACAACCAGGATCCGGGCCGCGTCTTCAAAGGCAAGAAGATGGCGGGTCACATGGGCGACGAGCGCGTCACCACCCAGAACCTGACCGTCGTTGCCACCGATCCGGCCCGCGGCCTGATCCTCGTGCGCGGCTCCGTGCCGGGCTCCGAGGGCGGCTGGGTGCTGGTCCGCGACGCCGTGAAGGCGGGCATGCCGGAAGGTGCGCCGTATCCGGCCGCGCTGAAGGAAGCCGCCGCCGAGGAAGCCGTGAGCGAGGAAGAGGCGGGCGCCGCCCTGCTCGAGCAGGCCTCCGAGGCCATGGGCGATGCCGCTGATCCGACCGTGGCCGAGGGTGCCGCGGTGCCGGACGCGCCGGCGGAAGACGACGCCGAGAAGAAGGACTGAGGTCATGAAGATTGACGTCACCAACCTCGACGCGGAGAAGACCGGCGAGATCGATCTCGACGACGCGATCTTCGGTCTCGACCCGCGCCAGGACATCCTGGCCCGCATGGTGAACTGGCAGCTCGCCAAGCGCCGCAGCGGCAACCACAAGACCAAGGGGATCTCCGAGATCTCCGGCACCACCAAGAAGCCGTTCCGCCAGAAGGGTACCGGCCGTTCCCGCGCGGGTTCGCTGCGGGCCACCCAGTATCGCGGCGGTCAGACGGTGCATGGCCCGGTTGTGCGCGACCACGCCCACGACCTGACCAAGAAGTTCCGCAAGCTGGGCCTGAAGACCGCGCTGTCGGCGAAGGCGAAGGCCGGTCAGCTGATCGTCATCGACGAGGCGGCCGCCGCCGAGCCGAAGACCAAGGCGCTGGCGGAGAAGTTCAAGAAGCTCGGCTGGTCCTCGGTCCTGGTGATCGACGGCGACGCGGTGAACGAGAACTTCGCCCGCGCGGCCCGCAACATTCCTCTGGTGGATCTGCTGCCGCAGCAGGGCGCCAACGTCTACGACATTCTCCGCCGCGACACTCTGGTCCTGACCAAGGGCGCGGTCGAGCAGCTGGAGGCGCGCCTGAAATGAGCATTCGTCCCTACAAGCCGAAAGCCGGCAAGGTGAGCGACGAGCGGGCCTACGAGCTGATCCGCCGTCCGATCGTGACCGAGAAGTCGACCCGCGGGTCCGAGTTCGGCCAGGTGACCTTCGAGGTCCCGGTCAACGCGGCGAAGCCGGAGATCAAGCAGGCCGTCGAGCGCCTGTTCGACGTGAAGGTCACCGCGATCAACACGCTGCTGGTCAAAGGCAAGACCAAGCGGTTCCGGGGTCGTCCGGGCCGTCGTTCCGACTACAAGAAGGCCGTCGTCACGCTCGCCGAGGGCCAGACGATCGACCTGATGGCGGGGGTGTGAACCCATGGCTTTGAAGTCCTTTAATCCGACGACCCCGTCGCAGCGCCAGCTGGTCATCGTCGACCGCTCCGAGCTGTGGTCGGGCAAGCCGGTCAAGAAGCTCACCGAGGGTCTGACCAAGAAGGCCGGCCGCAACAACACCGGCCGCGTGACCACGCGCCGTCGTGGCGGCGGTCACAAGCGGACCTACCGCATCGTCGACTTCAAGCGTCGCAAGTTCGACGTGGTCGGCACGGTGGAGCGGCTTGAGTACGATCCGAACCGGACCGCGTTCATCGCCCTCATCACCTACGAGGACGGCGAGCAAGCCTACATCCTGGCGCCGCAGCGCCTCGGCGTTGGCGACAAGGTCGTCTCCGGCGAGCGCGTCGACGTGAAGCCGGGCAACGCCATGCCGCTGCGCAGCATCCCGGTCGGCACGATCGTGCACAACGTCGAGATGAAGCCGGAGAAGGGTGGCCAGATGGCCCGCTCCGCCGGCACCTACGTCCAGATCGTCGGCCGTGACAGCGGGTATGCGCTGCTGCGTCTGGCCTCCGGCGAGGTCCGCATGGTCCGCTCCGAGTGCATGGCCACCGTCGGTGCCGTGTCCAACCCGGACCAGCAGAACATCAATATCGGCAAGGCCGGCCGCAATCGTTGGCTCGGCAAGCGTCCGGCGGTTCGTGGCGTCGCCATGAACCCGGTCGATCACCCCCATGGTGGTGGTGAAGGCCGGACCTCGGGCGGTCGTCATCCGGTGACCCCGTGGGGCAAGCCGACCAAGGGCAAGAAGACGCGCAACAACAAGGCGACCGATAAGCTCATCGTTCGCCGGCGCCGGAAGTAAGGAGAAGTTCGGTGGCTCGATCCGTTTGGAAGGGACCGTTCGTCGACGGCTACCTGTTGAAGAAGGCCGAGAAGTCGCGCGCGTCTGGTCGCAATGAGATCATCAAGACCTGGTCGCGCCGTTCGACGATCATGCCGCAGTTCGTCGGCCTGACCTTCAACGTGTACAACGGCCATAAATTCGTTCCGGTTCTCGTGAGCGAGAACATGGTCGGGCACAAGTTCGGCGAGTTCTCGCCGACTCGTACCTATTACGGCCACATGGCCGACAAGAAGTCGCGCCGCTGAGGCTGAGAGGAGCAGGCAATGGGCAAGCAGGCTGCCGAACGGCGACTTGACGATTCCGAAGCGAAGGCTGTGCTGCGCAATCTGCGCGTCAGCCCGCAGAAGCTGAATCTGGTCGCCCAGATGATCCGCGGTCAGCGGGCCGACAAGGCGCTGGCCACTCTGGCCTTCTCGAAGCGCCGGATCGCGCGCGACGTGAAGAAGCTGCTGGAGTCGGCGATCGCGAACGCCGAGAACAACCACCAGCTCGATGTCGACCGGCTCTTCGTCAAGGAGGCCTTCGTCGGCAAGAGCATCACGATGAAGCGCTTCCGTCCGCGGGCCCGGGGCCGGGTCGGTCGGATCGAGAAGCCGTTCAGCCACATCACGGTGATCGTGCGCGAGCGCGAGGAGCAGGACTGATGGGTAATAAGGTCAATCCGATCGGGCTGCGGCTCGGCATCAACCGCACCTGGGACTCGCGCTGGTTCGCGGGCAAGGGCTATGCCGATCTGCTGCACCAGGACATCAAGCTGCGCCAGTACCTGACCAAGCGTCTGCGTCAGGCCGGTGTGAGCCGCATCGTCATCGAGCGTCCGGCCAAGCGTGCGCGCATCACCATCTACTCGGCGCGTCCGGGCGTGGTGATCGGCAAGAAGGGCACGGACATCGAGAAGCTCCGCCAGGACCTCTCGAAGATGACCGGCACCGACGTCGCGCTGAACATCGTCGAGATCCGCAAGCCGGAGATCGACGCCCAGCTCGTCGCCGAGAACATCGCCCAGCAGCTCGAGCGCCGCGTGGCGTTCCGCCGGGCCATGAAGCGGGCCGTGCAGTCGGCCATGCGTCTCGGCGCCCTCGGCATCCGGATCAACTGCGGCGGCCGTCTCGGCGGCGCCGAGATCGCCCGGACCGAGTGGTACCGCGAGGGCCGGGTGCCGCTGCACACGCTGCGCGCCGAGATCGATTACGGCGAGGCGACCGGCTACACCACCTACGGCACCTGCGGTGTCAAGGTGTGGGTGTTCAAGGGCGAGGTGCTCGCCCACGATCCGATGGCGCAGGACAAGCGCCTGGCCGAGCAGCAGCCGGGTTCCGGCGGCGGCGATCGTCGCTAACCGTCCGCTGAGAGGAGAAGACAATGCTGTCCCCGAAGCGCACAAAGTTCCGTAAGGCCCATAAGGGCCGCATCCATGGCCTGGCCAAGGGTGGGACGGCGCTGAACTTCGGCGCCTACGGTCTGAAGGCGACCACGCCCGCGCGTGTGACCGCCCGCCAGATCGAGGCTGCCCGTCGTGCGATCACCCGTCACATCCGCCGCGCCGGTCGCGTGTGGATCCGGATTTTCCCGGACGTGCCGGTGTCGAGCAAGCCGGCCGAGGTCCGCATGGGTAAGGGTAAGGGCTCTCCGGAGTTCTGGGTCTGCCGCGTGAAGCCGGGCCGTATCATGTTCGAGCTGGATGGTGTGCCGAAGGATCTGGCTGAGGAGGCGTTCCGCCTCGCCGCCATGAAGCTTCCGGTCGACACCCGGTTCGTGACCCGTCTGGGCGAGTGAGTCGGAGGAGTTAGAGATGGCAAACAAGGTTGCCGAGGATCTCCGGACGAAGTCGCCGGACCAGTTGAAGGACCAGCTGCTGCAGCTGCGCAAGGAGGCGTTCAATCTGCGCTTCCAGCGGGCGAACGGGCAGCTCGAGAACTCCGATCGCATGCGCCAGGTTCGGCGCGAGATCGCGACGGTTAAGACGATCATGGGCGAGAAAGCCCGTGCCGGCGCTTCGGCGTAAGCACCGGTCAAGGGTTAGGAGAAAGCAATGCCGAGGCGTGTTCTTCAGGGCACCGTCGTCAGCGACAAGGGCGACAAGACGGTGGTCGTGAACGTCCAGCGGCGGGTCATGCATCCGCTCTACAAGAAGTTCATCACCCGCTCGAAGCGGTTCTCGGCACACGATCCTGAGAACCGGTTCAAGCAGGGCGACATGGTGCGCATCATCGAGTGTGCGCCGATTTCGAAAAACAAGCGGTTCGCGGTCGTCTATGACGACGCCGCGGCCGGCGCGTGACCCGGACCTAGGAGGACAGGTCATGATTCAGATGCAGACGAACCTCGACGTCGCGGACAATTCCGGCGCTCGACGGGTGCAGTGCATCAAGGTGCTCGGTGGCTCGAAGCGCAAGGTCGCTTCCGTCGGCGATGTCATCGTGGTGTCCGTGAAGGAGGCCATTCCCCGGGGCCGCGTGAAGAAGGGTGACGTGCACCGCGCCGTCATCGTTCGCACGGCCAAGGAGATCCGCCGCCAGGACGGGACCGCGATCCGGTTCGACACCAACGCCGCCGTGCTGATCAACAAGCAGGGTGAGCCGATCGGTACCCGTATCTTCGGCCCGGTGACCCGCGAACTGCGTGCGAAGAAGTTCATGAAGATCATTTCGCTCGCCCCGGAGGTGTTGTGATGGCCGCGCGCGTTAAGAAGGGCGACCGGGTGATCGTCACCACCGGTCGCGACAAGGGCAAGCAGGGCGAAGTCCTGCGCGTGCTCCCCACGGAGAACCGCGTGGTTGTCCAGGGCGTGAACATGATCAAGCGTCACACGCGTCCGAGCCAGACCTCCCAGGGCGGCATCGTCGAGCGTGAGGCGGCTCTGGATCTGTCCAACGTGATGCACGTGGATCCGAAGTCCGGCGAAGCGACCCGCGTTCGTTTCGAAGAGCGCGACGGCAAGAAGGTCCGTGTCGCCACGCGCTCCGGCGAAGTGATCGACGCTGACTCGGCGGCGAGGTAAGGCAAGATGGCTCGTTTGTACGAAGAATACACCAAGTCGATCCGTCCGGATCTGCAGTCCTCGTTCGGTTACACGAACGTGCACGAGGTTCCGTCCATCACCAAGATCGTCCTGAACATGGGCGTCGGTGAGGCGGTCGGCGACAGCAAGAAGATCCAGTCGGCTCTCGATGAGATGACCCGGATCGCCGGTCAGAAGCCGGTCGTGACCCGCGCCAAGAAGTCGATCGCCGGCTTCAAGCTGCGCGAGGGCATGCCGATCGGTGTGAAGGTGACCCTGCGCCGGGACAAGATGTACGAGTTCCTGGATCGCCTGGTGAACATCGCGCTCCCGCGGGTGCGTGACTTCCGTGGGCTGAACCCGAAGAGCTTTGACGGCCGTGGCAACTATTCCATGGGCATCAAGGAGCAGATCGTGTTTCCGGAAATCGACTACGACAAGGTCGATAACATCCGGGGCATGGACATCATCGTGGTGACCACGGCGAAGACGGACGACGAAGCGCGCGAACTGCTCAAGCGCTTCCAGTTTCCGTTCGTCAATTGATCGAGGTCGGAGGACGACATGGCTAAGAAGAGCGCTGTTGAAAAGAACAACGCCCGTCGCAAGCTGCAGAACCAGCAGGCCGGCAAGCGTGCCCGCCTGAAGGCTACTGCGATGGACCGGTCGCTGCCGATCGAGGAACGTTTTGCTGCGCAGCTGAAGATGCAGCAGCTTCCGAAGAACGGTGCGAAGGAACGTATTCGCAACCGTTGCGAACTCACCGGGCGCCCGCGCGGCGTCTATCGCAAGTTCAAGCTTTCGCGGATCGCGCTGCGGGATCTCGGCTCTACGGGCCAGATTCCGGGCCTGGTCAAGTCGAGCTGGTAAGAGGGAGGTCGGCAAATGTCGATGAGCGATCCTCTCGGGGATATGCTGACCCGCATTCGCAACGGTCAGAGCGCGCGTAAGTCGGTCGTCGTCAGCCCGGCGTCGCGTCTTCGGGCGAATGTGCTCGAGGTTCTGCAGCGCGAGGGCTACATCCGCGGTTTTTCGCAGGATGACGTCCGCGCCGGTGTGGCGGAAATCAAGATCGAGTTGAAGTATTCCGAAGGCGAGCCGGTCATCAAGGAGATCAAGCGGGTCTCCACGCCGGGTCGTCGGGTCTACTCCAAGATCAAGGACCTGCCGCGCGTCTATAACGGTCTCGGGATTGCGATCCTGTCGACCCCGCGCGGTGTCATGTCCGACAACGAGGCCCGTGCGGCCAATGTCGGCGGCGAAGTCCTGTGTCAGGTATTCTGATCGGAGGCGATGATGTCACGTGTCGGTAAATATCCGGTCGCCGTTCCGAGCGGTGTGACGGTCGAGATCGCCAATGACGAGATCAAGGCGAAGGGCAAGCTCGGCGAGCTGTCCGCCCCGATCTCGTCGGAGGTCGACGTGGTCGTTGAAGACAACGTCGTCAAGGTCACCCCGAAGCGCGAGTCGAAGAAGGCGCGCGCCATGTGGGGCACGACCCGGGCGCTGGTGAACAACATCGTCACCGGTGTCTCGACGGGCTTCACGGTCGACCTGGAGATCAACGGTGTCGGTTACCGCGCCGCGATCGAGGGCAAGGACCTGGTGCTGGCCCTCGGCTTCAGCCACCCGGTGCGCTTCCCGATTCCGGACGGGATCACCATGAAGTGCGAGCGCCCGACGGCGATCTCCATCAGTGGGTCGGACAAGCAGCGCGTCGGCCAGCTTGCGGCCGAGATCCGCGCGTTCCGCCCGCCGGAGCCGTTCAAGGGCAAGGGCGTCAAGTACGCGAACGAGATTATCCTTCGTAAGGAAGGTAAGAAGAAGTAGGAGTTCGGCGATGCTTTCGTCCAAGGATCTGTTCAAGCGCCGCCAGATGCGCAGCCGTGCGCAGCTGCGGCGCAAGGCGGCCGGTCGCCCGCGGTTGTCGGTGTTCCGGTCGTCCAAGCATATCTACGCCCAGATCATCGACGACGTCGATGGTGTCACGGTCGCGTCCGCTTCGTCGCTCGACAAGGAGCTGAAGAGCGCGCTGAAGACCGGCGCCGACAAGGCGGCGGCCGAGGCGGTCGGCAAGCTCGTGGCGTCGCGCGCCATCGAGAAGGGGCTGAGCGACGTGGTGTTCGACCGCGGCGGCTACATCTATCACGGTCGGGTGAAGGCGCTTGCTGATGCGGCGCGCGAAGCCGGCCTGAAGTTCTAAGAGGGGCCAAGACATGGCACGTCAGGACAGGCAGGACCGCAACCAGGGTCGTGATCGCGAAGACAGCGATCTGATCGAGAAGCTGGTCGGCATCAACCGCGTGGCCAAGGTGGTCAAGGGCGGCCGTCGGTTCGGCTTCGCGGCGATCGTGATCGTCGGTGACCAGCGCGGTCGCGTGGGTCATGGCGCCGGCAAGGCGCGCGAGGTTCCGGAAGCGATCCGCAAGGCCACCGAACAGGCCAAGCGCTCGATGATCCGGGTGCCGCTGCGCGAGGGCCGGACCCTGCACCACGACATCAGCGGTCGCTTCGGCGCGGGTCGCGTGACCCTGCGGGCGGCTCCGGCCGGTACCGGCATCATCGCCGGCGGTCCGATGCGCGCCATCTTCGAGGCGCTCGGCGTGCAGGACGTGGTGGCGAAGTCGATCGGCACCTCGAACCCGCACAACATGATCAAGGCGACCTTCGAGGCCCTGCGCAACGTTCACGCGCCGCGGTCCATCGCTGCCAAGCGCGGCAAGAAGGTGGCGGAGATCTTCGGTCGCGACAGCCAGGGCGACGCGGCGGAAGCCGCCAGCGCTGAGTAATCGGGAGACTGATGATGGCGAAGAATGCGACCGTCACCGTGCGCCAGGTCCGCAGTGGCCTGGGCCGGAAGAAGGATCAGATCGCGACGCTGACCGGTCTCGGTCTCGGCAAGCTGAACCGCGAGCGCACGCTCGAGGATACGCCGGCCGTGCGTGGCATGATCCACAAGGTGAAGCACCTGGTTGAGGTTGTCGACCAGGCGTAATCAACCGGTCGAGCGGCCCGGGGAGATCACTCTCCTGATCGCGGCCGCCCCGGATGCGCAGACGAGGACTGAACGATGCGACTGAACGAGCTGAAAGACAACGCCGGCGCGACCAAGGCGCGCAAGCGCATCGGCCGCGGTACCGGGTCGGGCACCGGCAAGACCAGCGGCATGGGCCACAAGGGTCAGAAGGCGCGCAGCGGTGTCGCCGTCAACGGCTTCGAAGGCGGCCAGATGCCGATCTACCGGCGTCTGCCGAAGCGCGGCTTCAACAACCACAACTTCACCAAGCGTTTCGACGCGGTGAACGTGGGCCGCGTGCAGGCTGCCATCGACGCCGGCAAGATCGACGCCTCCAAGGCGATCGACGAGGCGGCGCTGAAGGCGGCCGGTCTCGCCGACGACGCCAAGGACGGCGTGCGGCTGCTGGCCAAGGGCGAGCTGACCTCCAAGGTCGAGTTCAACGTGGCGGCAGCCTCCAAGGCGGCGGTTGCGGCGGTTGAGAAGGCCGGCGGCAAGATCACCACGCGCATCGCCCAAAAGGCGGAAGAGACGGCGGCCTAAGCTGCCGGTCTGTGTGCCCGGTCCCGGCCCGATGCCGGTGGCCGGGCTAAGCCTCAGACGCTAGGACGAAGTCATGGCCACTGGTGCCGACCAACTCGCCTCGCAGATGAACCTCGGCGCCTTCTCCAAGGCGACCGAGCTCAAGAAGCGCATCTGGTTCACGCTGGGTGCGCTCATCGTCTATCGGCTCGGCACCTATATCCCGGTGCCCGGGATCGACCCCGGAGTCCTGAACGAGATCTTCCAGCAGACTCAGGGCGGCGTGCTGGACATCTTCAACATGTTCTCCGGCGGCGCGCTCGGGCGCATGACGATCTTCGCGCTGAACATCATGCCGTACATCTCGGCTGCGATCATCATGCAGCTGATGACGGCGGTGAGCCCGAACCTGGAGGCCCTCAAGAAGGAGGGCGAGGTCGGCCGCAAGAAGATCAACCAGTACACCCGCTACCTGACCGTCGTTCTGGCGTCGTTCCAGGCCTATGGCATCGCCGTCGGCCTCGAGTCGCTGCCGGGGCCGGGCGGGACGACCGCGGTGCTCGATCCGGGCGCGTTCTTCCGCGCGACCACCGTGATCACCCTGGTCGGCGGCACCATCTTCCTGATGTGGCTGGGCGAGCAGATCACCGCCCGCGGCATCGGCAACGGCATCTCGCTGATCATCTTCTCGGGCATCGTCGCCAACCTGCCGGCGGCCCTGGCCAGCCTGTTCGAGCTCGGCCGGACCGGTGCCCTGCCGGCGATCGTGATCCCGCTGCTGCTGATCATGGCCATCGCGGTCATCGCCTTCATCTGCTTCATCGAGCGGTCCCAGCGTCGGATCCTGGTGCAGTATCCCAAGCGCCAGGTCGGCAACCGCATGACCGGCGGCGAGAGCTCGCACCTGCCGCTGAAGATCAACGTGTCGGGCGTGATCCCGCCGATCTTCGCCAGCTCGCTGCTGCTGATGCCGATCACGGTCGCCAGCTTCTCCGCCGGCGGCGGCGGCCCGGAGTGGCTGACCCAGATCACGGTGCTGCTCGGCCACGGCCAGCCGCTCTACATCGCGATGTATGTGGCGCTGATCGTGTTCTTCGCCTTCTTCTACACTGCGATCGTGTTCAATCCGCAGGAGACGGCCGAGAACCTGCGCAAGTATGGCGGCTTCGTGCCCGGCATCCGGCCCGGCAAGAACACCGCCGACTACCTGGACTTCGTGCTTACCCGTCTCACGGTGATCGGCGCTGCCTACCTGGCCTTCGTCTGCGTGCTGCCGGAAGTCCTGATCAGCCAGCTCTCGGTGCCCTTCTATTTCGGCGGCACCAGCCTGCTGATCGTCTGCACGGTCACGATGGACACGGTTACCCAAATTCAGTCGCATCTGCTGGCGCACCAGTACGAGGGGCTGATCAAAAAATCGAAGATCCGGGGGAGACGCGGATGAACCTGATCCTTTTGGGCCCGCCGGGCGCGGGCAAGGGCACCCAGGCGAAACGGCTCGAAGAGAAGTTCGGCGTCAAGCAGCTCTCCACGGGCGACATGCTCCGGGCGGCGGTTGCCTCGGGGTCCGACATCGGCAAGGAAGCCAAGGCCGTCATGGATGCCGGCCAGTTGGTGTCCGACGACATCATCGTTCGGATGATCTCCGAGCGGGTCGAGGAGCCGGACTGCGCGAAGGGCTTCATCCTGGACGGGTTCCCGCGCAACGTGGCCCAGGCCGACGCGCTCGACCAGATGCTGGCGCAGAAGGGCCTGAAGATCGACCACGTGATCGAATTCCGCGTCGACGAGGAGCGGATGATCGACCGCATCCTCAAGCGCGCGGCCGAGGAAGGCCGCAGCGACGACAACGAGGACACCCTGCGCAAGCGCATGGACGTCTACCGCCAACAGACCGCGCCGATCATTCCCTACTATCAGGGGAAGGGCGCGCTGAAGACCGTCGACGGCATGAAGCCGATGGACGACGTGACCAAGGATCTCGAGCAGATCCTCGCCGCCTGAGCGGCATTGGGTAAGGCCGCTTCTCGCGGCACGGAATGGAGCCGCTCCCAGGGGCGGCGCATGAGGCAGATCCGGCGGGCCGCGTAGGGGCGGAATTCCGGGTTTGGGACATTGACTTCGGACCGTGTGTGACTATAATCCGCGCCCCTGATTAGCGGATTTTCTAGCGCGGGCCGACGAGGAGCCAGGGGCTCCTTGTGCGGGGCGCGTTTGGTGTTTGAAACGCCCCGAACTTGAGTGAGGAGAACAGGCGTGGCGCGCATCGCTGGTGTGAACATTCCGACGCAAAAACGCGTCGTTGTCGCGTTGACCTACATTCACGGCATCGGGCACACGACCGCCCAGAAGCTGTGCGCGCAGGTCGGCATCCCCGCCGAGCGGCGGGTTCATGAGATGACCGAGGACGAGCTGTCCCGGCTGCGCGAGACCATCGACACCGATCTGGTGGTCGAGGGTGACCTGCGCCGGCAGACCTCGATGAGCATCAAGCGGCTGATGGATCTCGGCTGCTATCGCGGGCTGCGTCACCGTAAGGGCCTTCCGGTCCGCGGCCAGCGCACCCACACGAACGCCCGGACCCGCAAGGGCCCTGCCAAGGCGATCGCCGGTAAGAAGAAGTAACGACCTAGCAGCGACACCCGCCGGCTCGCCAACTCAGGCGGGTCGTCGCCGGGCCGTATCAGGAGACGGAAGACGATGGCAAAGCAACCGACGCAAGCGCGTGTTCGCCGCCGCGAAAAGAAGAACATCACCTCGGGCGTCGCGCATGTGAACGCGTCGTTCAACAACACCATGATCACCATCACCGATGCCCAGGGCAATGCCATTTCCTGGTCGTCGGCCGGTCACATGGGCTTCAAGGGCTCGCGCAAGTCGACCCCGTATGCCGCCCAGGTCGCGGCCGAGGATGCGGGCCGCAAGGCCGCCGAGCACGGCATGAAGACCCTGGACGTCGAGGTGTGCGGCCCGGGTTCCGGCCGCGAGTCGGCCCTGCGCGCGCTGCAGTCGGTCGGCTTCCAGGTGATGTCGATCCGCGACGTGACGCCGATCCCGCACAACGGGTGCCGTCCGCGCAAGCGTCGCCGGGTCTGATCGCACCTCCTGCGAGGTGCCGGGGTTCCGACTTTCCGGGACCCGAAGAATACGAGCCCCGTCGGCCGCAGCCGGACCCGGTCCGGAAGCCCGACGGGATCGCCGTTCTAAAAGAAGGGTTGAGCCGTGATCCAAAAGAACTGGCAGACGTTGATTAAGCCGAACAAGCTCGATGTCCAGGCGGGCTACGACCCGAAGCGCAAGGCGACCATCGTTGCCGAGCCGCTGGAGCGCGGGTTCGGCCTGACGCTCGGCAACGCGCTGCGCCGCGTCCTGCTGTCGTCCCTCCAGGGCGCCGCGGTGACCGCGATCCAGATCGACGGCGTGCTGCACGAGTTCTCCAGCGTGCCGGGCGTCCGCGAGGACGTGACCGACATCGTGCTGAACATCAAGGCGGTCGCCATCCGCATGCATGGCGAAGGCCCGAAGAAGATGCGCCTGAAGGCCGAGGGCCCGGGCGAGGTGACCGCCGGTCAGATCGAGACCGTGTCGGACATCGAGATCATGAACCCGGATCACGTGATCTGCACCCTGGACCGCGACGCCACCCTGTCGATGGAACTGACGGTGGAGACCGGCAAGGGCTACGTCCCGGCGTCGGCCAACCGGCCGGAAGACGCGCCGATCGGCCTGATCCCGGTGGATGCGATCTTCAGCCCGGTCCGCCAGGTCGCCTACAAGGTGGAGAACACCCGCGTCGGCCAGGTGACGGACTACGACAAGCTGTCGATCACCGTCGAGACCGACGGCTCGCTGACCCCGGATGACTCGGTGGCCTATGCCGCCCGCATCCTGCAGGACCAGCTGCAGCTGTTCATCAATTTCGAGGAGCCGACCCAGCGCGGCGCCGAGGAAGAGACCCACGATCTGCCGTTCAACAAGAACCTGCTGCGCAAGGTCGACGAGCTGGAGCTCTCGGTCCGCTCGGCGAACTGCCTGAAGAACGACAACATCGTCTATATCGGCGACCTGGTGCAGAAGACCGAGCCGGAGATGCTCCGGACCCCGAACTTCGGCCGCAAGTCGCTGAACGAGATTAAGGAAGTGCTGGCCTCGATGGGGCTGTCGCTCGGTATGGAAATCACCAATTGGCCGCCGGAGAATATCGAGGAACTGGCCAAGCGTCTGGAAGAGCCGTTCTAAGGCGCGTCCTTAGAACCCAGGCGAGAACGAGGAGATCGAGAGATGCGTCACGGCAATAGCGGCCGCAAGCTCCACCGCACGGCGGCCCACCGCAAGGCCCTGTTCAAGAACATGGCGGCGGCGCTGATCAAGCATGAGCAGATCGTCACCACCCTGCCGAAGGCGAAGGAACTGCGCCCGGTCGTGGAGAAGATGATCACCCTGGCCAAGCGCGGCGACCTGCACGCCCGCCGGCTGGTGCTGAGCCGTCTGAACGACGATGCGATGACCCGCAAGCTGTTCGACGTGCTGGCCGACCGCTACAAGGAGCGCCAGGGCGGCTACACCCGCGTGCTGAAGGCCGGCTACCGCTACGGCGACGCCGCACCGATGGCGGTGATCGAGCTGGTGGACCGGGACGAGGACGCCCGCGGCCAGGATTCCGGCCCGGTCATCACCGCCGATCAGGACGAGTACAACACGGCGATGCCGGCCGCGATCTGATCGCAGCCGAATGCCGGACGACAAGAGGGCGGCCTTCGGGCCGCCCTTTTTCTTTTATCGGCAGGTTCCAGGGGCGTATGTCAGCCGCTTTTGTCGTCGGTCGCCTGGAGCGCATCCTGTACCATAAGGATATTCTCCCAGCGTCGGGCATCCTCCGGCGAGGCCAGGACCAGATCCTCGCAGGCGGCGTGCAGGCTGCACCCCGCGTCCAGGATCCGGTCGTAGATGTGCCGCCGCCGCTCGGCCCGGCTCGGCAGCATGAACATGCTGTAGGCGACGATCCCGTCGGCGGCCGGCAGGTCCGAGATCAGCTTCTCCAGCATCACGTAGCAGTGCGGGATGGCGTATTCGGTGGCGCTCAGGTTGAAGCCGAGGCTGCGCTGCCGGCAGTACTCGCGGATCACCAGGTTCTGGATGTGCTGCGGGACGCGGGAGCCGGCGATCGGTCGGCTGGCGATATAGCCTGTGAGGACCGGCACCGGCGCTACTCCTGAAATCCACCCGGAAGCTTATACTCGAGGCCCAGGCGGGTCGCCGGCCGCAGCGTGATCGGCTCGAAGAACTCGCCCAGGCGCTTGTCGGCATAGGGCGACATCACGCTCTTGAACCGGCAGTTCATCGACCAGCGGGTGGTCGGCTCGACGTTGACGCGGTTGCCGTGCATGACGTTCTGACTGAACAGGAGATAGCTTCCGTACGGCACGTGGAGGAACTGCACATGCGGCTCGATCCGGCGCCAGATATCCTCGGCCGATCGGCCTTCGAAGTCGGTGAAGCGCTCCTGAACCTCCTGGTCGAGCGCTGGCGGCGCGATGTACATGCTCTTGGTCGCGAAGCAGTCGACCATCGGGATCCAGAGCACGACCTCATAGGGCGAGTCGCCGGACCAGACGTCGGCATGCACCGGCAGCAGTGAGCTGTCGTCGTTCGGAAGCTGGATCGACAGGTTGACCCGGCGCTGCATGGAGAGCTCGTTGCCGACCAGGGTCTGCAGGGCCTGCCGCGCGACCGAGAAATAGGCCGGGCGCAGCCAGTCCTCGTCGTTCATCGCCCGGAAGACCGCGAGCCGGAAGTCGTTCAGTTTCGCCACGGTCACGCGCTCGTGGATGCCGTCAAGAAACGCCTTCGGGTCGTCGGGTGCTGCGCAATCGAGCAGCGCTGCCGCGGTCTGTGCCATATGGTTCTGAATGCGGTCGAGCGCGTCCCGGTCCTCGGCCGGCCGGATGACGTGGGCGGCGTCGAGGAAGGCATCGCTCAGTGCGATTTCCTCGGGCCGGAAGAAGGGGGTCAGGCCCTCGGGGATATGCTTGCTCATGCCGGTCCGGATCCTTGGCGGTCGTGTTCCGGCCAGTCGCCGGTCAGGAGATCGACCGCCAGGTGGCACAGCATGAAATGGCTGCACTCCACGACCCCGTAGCTGTCGCTGTCGATGTAGAAGTTCAGCTCGCCCACCGACCGCAGCGGGTTGTCCGGTCGGAAGCCGCTCATGGACACCACCCGCATTCCCCTGTCGAGGGCGGTGCGGGCGGCGGCGAGGATGTTGGCCGACGCCCCGGAGCTGGAGATCGCCAGCAGCAGGTCGCCCGGCCGTCCGAACAGCTCGATCGGCTTGGCATAGACGTTCTCGTAGCCGAAATCGTTGCTGATGCAGGTGATCAGCGCGGCATCGCTGAACGCCAGGGTCGGGACCCTGCCGTTCTTGGAGAAATCCGTCGCGAAATGGCTGGCGATGGCCGCACTGCCGCCGTTTCCGGCGATGACGGCCTTGCCCTCGGCCGACGGCAGCGCGGCGAACAGCCCGACGAGGCGGTCGACGGCGGCGTCGAGCTCAACCGGGATGCCGGCGGCGTCGGTGACCTGCACGTCTCCCACCGTCCGGCGTAGGCGATCGAAATAGCCGAGTGCCGTCATGTCCGCTCACTTCAGCATGGAGATGACCGCCTTGATCATCATCACCTTGTCGACCGAGGTGCGGTGACCGACGACCCCGACCTGGATCGCACCGGCGATGTTGCCAAGGAATCCGACCGTGCGCATGCGGCCGCCGGCGGCGACCAGCGGCGCGGTGATCGCCAGGAAGGCGTCGCCGGCCCCCATCGTGTCCGCCACCCGGTCGGCGAAGGCCGGGATCTGCGTGGTGGCCTCCTGGGGGGCATAGACCTGGCAGCCGATCCGCCCGTGGGTCACCGCGATCTTGCTGTGCGGCTGGCGCAGGGCCAGGCCCCGGGTGATCAGATCCTCGACCGAGCCGTGCTGGTCGCCGATCGCCAGCCGGGCCTCCAGGGCGTCGATGCAGATATAGTCGGCCCGCGGGTATTTGGTGATCAGGTTGAAGCCGTAATTCGCGCTGTTGGTCTGGGTGTTCACCGCCAGGAACCGGGCATGCCGGGTCAGAACGTCGATCGTCGACGGCCGGATCATGCCGTGGCCGAAATCGTTGACGATGACCACGTCGTAGCCGCCGGCGATCTCGGTAAGCCGCCGGTTGATCTGCTCCTCGATGTCGGCGGCCACCGGCGTGTCGACCATATGATAGGTCTCGAACAGCTTGCGGACCGACGCCCCGTCGATGTAGCGGCTCTTGCGGGTGGTCGGCGCATCCGGCCGCTCCAGCCCGATCAGCCCGACATTCGAGTTCAGTTTGCTCTCGGCGAACTTGCGGTAGGAGTCCTGGGCGCCGAAGACCGTCATCACGTCGACATGCTGGCAGAACGACGCCACGTGGTTGGCGGTGGCGAACACCCCGCCGGCGAAGACCTCGCTCGACTGGTTCAGCACGGTGACCAGGTTTTCCTTCGGGGCGCGGCCCATCGGGGTGACGTAGCGGTATTCGTCGATGATGGCGTCGCCGACCACCAGGATCCGCATGTTCTCGACCCGGTCGATCAGGTCGAGGATCTCCTGCTGTTCGTCGCGGGCGCGCAGGCCTTCCACGAACTGCCGGACATGCGGCTCGAACGGATTGAAGAACCGGTTGATCAGGAACGAGGAGCTGTGGGTGACGTCGTCGGTGAAGACGACCTTGCCGCCGAACCGTTCGACCGCCCGTCGCTCGTCGACGATCTTGCCGGTGACGTCGGCGGCGGTGTCGGCGTAGTCGGAGCCCTTGACGTAGACGTCCGGTCTGATGGCCTGGATGGCCGGCTCCGCCGTCGGCCCGACATTCAGTCCGACATGGTCGACGAAGGACAGGGCGGCCAGCATCTCCGCGCGCACCAGCTCGCCGAACACCGGCCGTCCCGGCCCCTTGTTGACGAACCGGTCGGGGGTCACCGAGACGACGAGCAGGTCGCCGTGGCTGCGGGCCTCCTCCAGATGCCGGATATGGCCGATATGAAGGATGTCGAAGACGCCGTGGGCCAGGACGATGCGCCGGCCGGCCTTGCGCGCTGCGTCGATCGCCGCGCCGATGTCGTCCAGGGTCCTGATTTTGGAGGCGGCACCGCTCGGGGGCTGCGTGGGCGAAGGGGCGCTCATCGGTCGGTCTTGAACCTGATCATGAAACTCTCACCGTCGCTTGGCCGGTACGGACCTGCACGTCTCCACCAGTCGTCCGGACCGCATCCGCCAGGGCCCGTGCCCCCTTAAATGTAAACGCAGCGATGAGGCGCTCCTACATCATTCCGGTCCACCCCCCGCCTTCCACCGCGAGCCGGGGTCGGGATCCGCGACAGCGACGCGCCGATGCCGCCGTTCCCTGCGCGAATGCTCGCCGGTTCGGACGTTCGCCGATCCTGCCGGCGGGCGCCGGGCGGGGCGCCGCGGGGGCGGAAGCCCGGCGCGGCCTTCGATCGCCAACGGAGCGCGCACCGACCGAATCGAGGCCGGGGACGCCCGATCTCCTGCCGGTCGGGTTCCGGCCGGTCAGTCCAGGAAGCCCGGAGCAGACCCCAGCATTCCGGCCGAGAAGTCGCCGAAGGCATGGGCGTGGCTGTAGAAATCCAGGGTCTCCTTCAGGAACCACGGATCCTCGGCGATCTCGCGCTCATAGGCCCGGCCGAGGGCCAGGAATCGGCGGTAGTCGTCCGGCGGCAGACGGCCCGGGCCGCCGGCGAGCATGCCGAAGAACTCCTCGGTGGCGGCGTCGATCTCCTCCGCCGAGTTCTCGACCACGGTGATGTCGATCTTCGCGTAGTCGTCGGAGCGGATCACCGCCGGCAGCCGGCGGTCCAGGATCTCGCGATAGGTCAGCATCCGCCCCGCCTTGTCGTCCCGGTAGTGCTTGAACAGCGACAGGTCGCGGGTATAGGGCAGGTTCAGGTGCTCGTACGGCGTGTTGGTGCGCAGGGTCGGGGTGCCGAACGCGGCGGCGACCCAGATCGGCCCGGAATTCTGGGCGGTTCCGAACGCGGCGTCGGCCAGCACCGCCAGGTCGGCGGCGCGGTCCTGCGGGGCGAGGCCGGGCAGGGCGTCGGGCAGGCTCACATAACCGTCGCGCGGCCAGTCCGGCGGTTCCAGCCCGGCTTCGCCGATCCGCACCACCTGATAGCCGGCCGCGAGGATCCGCTCGATCGAAGGCCGGTAGGTCTCGATGCTGGCGGTGCGGTGACCGTGATGGGTCATCGTCTCGCGGTATTTCGGCGTGCGCATGTGGAAATAGGCGAAGGGCGCGTCGGGATCGAGCCCGATGCTCCGGAGCTGCTCGTGGCCGCGCCGGCGCACCGCGTCGGGCAGGGCGATCAGCCGGGGCTGCACGCCCTGAACCATGTTCTTGTAGAAATCGACGATGGTCAGCCGCGGCGAGCGCAGCAGCAGGTGGAACAGCTTCAGGTCGGCGATGCCGCCGTCGATGAAGCCCATCGACTGGATCACCTGGTCGTCGGTCTGCACCCACACGAACTTGTCGCCGAAGCAGGACGGCACCAGCGCGTTCGTGCCGGGACGGTCCCAGGGGGCGGTGACGACGATGATCCGCTCGTAGCTGTCGCCGTAGAGGCTGTCGAGGATCTGCGGTTCCAGGGTGAAGTGGCCGATGCGGTCGGACTGGGTCAGGATGTAGACCAGCGTGCGCTGTCCCTCCTGCAGATGCGGCATCACCATCGAGAACAGCTTCGCCAGGTTCTCGCGGGTGACGAAGCGGGCGCGCATGTCGCGCTCGAAGGCCTCCGCATCGGGCCTGGGGGTATGGGGCAGCTGGGGGCCGCTCATCGGGTCACCGCCTTCATCGGTCGCGTCGCGGCCTATTCGAAATAGATGTATTCGACGTCGCCCCGGTACCCGGCGTTGTCGTACATCCAGCCCCATTCCTCCGGCGCCAGGAAGGACTCGCAGGTCAGCTGCCAGTACAGCAGATTGACCTTCTCGGGCTCGTTCCGGTAGCTCTCGACCATGATGTAGCGGTCGCGCCGGCCGACGCGCTGGATCTCGCGCACCGCGGCATCGAGGTCGGGCAGGCGCAGGTTGTGCAGGGTGGCCAGCGAGATCACGAGGTCGAAGCTGCCGCTCTCGAACGGCAGCTCGCGGGCGTGCCCGTGCGTCAGGTTCGGGCGCACCTCTTCCTTGGCGTTCTCGAGTGCGTAGGTGGAGATGTCGAGGCCGGCGATCTCGATGCCTGGAACCGCCCGGGTGAATTCGTAGAGCAGGAAGCCCTTGCCGCAGCCGACATCGAGCACCCGGTCGCCGGCCTTCAGGCCGTAATGCTCGGCCATCGCCTTGGCCACCGGCAGCCAGCGCCCGTCGTAGCGGTAGCCGCCATAGCCGTAGCGGCGCTCGCCGTCCCAGTAGTCGCGGCCCCATTGCTTGGCGACCATGGCGGATTCCGCCTTGTCGTACGCATTGACCCGCCCGAGATAGTCGCGGGCGGTGCGGGTATGCAGCGGGGTGACGAACTCAACCAGGGCCATCGCTTCAATCCGTTGGTCAGACCAATGTCGATATTTCAATACCTTCGGCGCGCGATGGTAGGCAATGGCGCGGGCCGGCGAAACCGCGAAGTTCCGGGCGGGTCGGCCGCCGGTCAGACGTCGGCCAGGTCCAGGAAGGTCGCCACCTCCATCAGCTCCATGTTCTCCGGATGGGCGAAGACCAGGCCGCGCAGGTCGTCGGCGATGATGTTGGCCGCCGCGTGATCGCCGCGGTCGCGGTGGGTGAGCACCAGGTTGGCCGAGGCCTTGGCATGGGCGAGGCAGATCGACGGGTCGTCGTCATGCACCACCGACAGGCCGGACAGGTCGCCATAGAGCAGGGTGGCCAGCTCGGTCTCGCCGCTCTCGCACAGGTCCGTGATCAGGTTGAAGGCGGCGTCGGCCAAACGGCGGCGCACCGGCGGGCCGGCCTCCGGAAGCTGGGCAAGGGAGGACAGGTCGTCGTAGTGCCGCCGCGCCAGCGCCACCTCGCCGCGGGTGCCGAGGCCGGTGACGAAGGCGAACAGCCCCTCCGCCGCGAGATCGACCAGGTCGGGGTCCACCGGGGCGCGGCGGGCGACCTCGATCAGCGCGGCCAGTTCGGTCAGGCCGCCGACCGGGGCGGGCTGATCGCCGGAAGCGGGGCCGGAGCCGCTGCCGGTCTCGGCCCAGCGGGCGGCGTGGGCGACCCGGTTGAACAGGCCGCGGCCGCGCTGCTGGCGTACCGGCAGGATCTCCGGCTGGTCGGCCTCCAGGCGGGCCAGATCGGCCAGCGCCCGGTCGGCCTCCAGCGGGGCGTCCGCCTCCAGCGCCAGGGCGACGAGGTTGGCGGCTCCCTTGGCATGGGCGCAGGCCACGTTCGGATCGCCGCCGCGGGCCAGGCTGATGGCGACGACGGTGCGGTAGGTGTCGAGCGCGCGCGGGAAGCCGGACTGCCGGGCTTCGGCCAGCATCAGGTCGACCGAGGCCTCGGCCAGGGCGCGGTGGGGCAGGGGGTCGTCCTCGTCGCGCAGGGACAGGGTGGCGAGGAACAGATGGGCGTCGCGCACCATGCCGATATCGCCGATCCGCCGGCCGATCGCCAGGAACCGCGTGGCGCCGCAGACCGCGATCCGCATCAGCCCGTCGGCATGGGGATGCAGGTCGGCGATCTCGCGCAGCCGGCCGAATGCGTGGTGGGCGGTGAGAAGATGGCTCGGGTCCGGCTCGGCGACCGCCTGATCGGCAATGACTTGAGCGGCGGTGCGCGCGACATCCAGCGGTCGCACCTCAGATCCCGGCGTTCGGGATCCCGGAGTTTGAGGTCCCGGCGTCGGCGGTTCCGGCGCGTCCGTCATTGCGCGCCCCCTCTTCTTGTCGTGGGAGGCAGGGTCAACATGCCCACTGGCATGGTCGGCTGGACTCCCTAGATTGGGAAGCCTAACACAGCTGTCCGTCGTCACAACCGACCTGCACGGGCTGGAGATCCGAGAATGAAGCGTCCGACCGCCGCTTGGCGCACCGTCTGGCTGTTGCTGGCCCTTTGTGTCGCCCACACTCCCGTCCCCGCCTTTGCCCAGAGCGAGGCGGTACCCCAGGGCCGGGGCGAGATCAGTCTCACCTTCGCGCCGCTGGTGCGCGAGGTGGGGCCGGCGGTGGTGAACGTCTATACCCGCACGGTGGTCTCCGAGCGCCGGGGCGTGTCGCCGCTGTTCGACGATCCGTTCTTCAAGCGCTTCTTCGGCGATCTGGTGCCCTCGCTGCCGCAGCGCCGGCGCGAGGCGACCTCGCTTGGCTCCGGCGTGATCGTCGATGCCGACGGTACGGTGGTGACCAACAACCACGTGATCGAGGGGGCCGACGAGATTACCGTCGTGCTCAACGACCGGCGCGAGTTCAAGGCGCGGCTGATCCTGGCCGACCCCGACACCGACCTGGCGGTTCTCGCCATCGACGGGGTGGCCGAGCCGCTGCCCTATGTGCGGTTCCACGACAGCGACGAACTGGAGGTTGGCGATCTGGTGCTGGCGATCGGCAACCCGTTCGGGGTCGGCCAGACCGTGACCATGGGCATCGTGTCGGCGCTGGCCCGCACCAATGTGGGCATCACCGACTACAGCTTCTTCATCCAGACCGACGCCTCCATCAACCCGGGCAATTCCGGAGGCGCCCTGATCGGCACCGACGGCCGGCTGGTCGGCATCAACACCGCGATCTATTCCAGCCAGCGCGGCGGCAGCCCCGGCGGGTCGGTCGGCATCGGCTTCGCGGTGCCGTCGAACATGGTGGCGACGGTGCTGCGGGCGGCCCGCGACGGCGGTGTCGTGCGGCCCTGGCTCGGCGCGCGTACCCAGACGGTCACCTCCGAGCTGGCCGACAGCCTCGGCATGAAGCGGCCGGTGGGCGCTTTGGTGAACGACCTCTATCCGGGCGGCCCGGCCGATCGCGCCGGACTGCAGGCGGGCGATGTCGTCGTCGCCGTCGACGGACGCGAGGTGATCGACAGCGGTGCGCTGCGCTACCGGGTGGCGACCCGTGCCCCGGGAGAGGACGTGACCATCCGGGTGATCCGCGCCGGCCGCGAGCGCGAGCTGTCCATGGAGATGGTGCCGCCGGCCGAGGACCCGCCGGCCCAGGTCACCGACGTCACCGGCCGCAATCCCTTCGCCGGCAGCCGGGTCGCCAACCTGTCGCCCGCCCTGGCGGTGGAGGAGGGGTTCGACGAGATGGCCCGGGGCGTGATCGTGCTCGGCCTGAAGCGCGGCTCCGCGGCCGATCAGATCGGCGTGCGCCGGGGCGACATCATCGTGCGGGTCAACGGAATGGAGATCGACAGCGTCGACCGCTTCAACGAGGCGGTGGCGAGCCCGCGCGGCGGCTGGGAACTCGCGATCAAGCGCGACGGCAAGGTGCTGACCACCCGGGTGCAGGGATAGGACGGCCATGAGCCTGTTCGAGACCCAGGCCCCGCGCCCGCTCGCCGACCGGCTGCGTCCGGAACGGCTGGAGGACGTGGTCGGCCAGGATCACCTGCTCGGCCCCGAGGGACCGATCGGGCGGATGCTGGCCAAGGGGCGGCTGGCCTCGATGATCCTGTGGGGGCCGCCGGGCTGCGGGAAGACCACCATCGCCCGGCTTCTGTCGGAGAAGGCGGGGCTGGAGTTCATGCCGCTCTCGGCCGTGTTCTCCGGCGTCGCCGACCTGAAGAAGGCGTTCGAGCAGGCGCGCGGGCTGCGCGCGTCGGGCAAGGGCACCCTGCTGTTCGTGGACGAGATCCACCGCTTCAACCGGGCGCAGCAGGACGGGTTTCTCCCCGTGGTCGAGGACGGCACCGTCACCCTGGTCGGCGCCACCACCGAGAACCCCAGCTTCGAGCTGAACGCCGCGCTTCTGTCCCGTGCCCAGGTCTTCGTGCTGCGCCGGCTGGACGACGCCGCGCTCGACCGGCTGCTCGACCGGGCGGCGGAGGAGGAGGGCCGTCCCCTTCCGGTGACCGAGGACGGCCGCGCCACCCTGCGCGCCATGGCCGACGGCGACGGCCGGTTCCTGCTGAACATGGCCGAGGAGGTGTTCGAGCTCTCGCCGCACGAGCCGCTGGATTCCGCCGGCGTGGCGGCCGGGGTGAACCGGCGCGCCCCGGTCTACGACAAGAACCGGGAAGAGCATTACAACCTGATCAGCGCGCTGCATAAGTCGATGCGCGGCTCCGATCCCGACGCGGCCCTGTACTGGCTCGCCCGCATGCTCGGCGGCGGCGAGGATCCGGCCTATATCCTGCGCCGCCTGACCCGCTTCGCGGTGGAGGATGTGGGCATGGCCGATCCGACCGCCGTGACCACCGCGATCGCCTGCTGGGAGACCTATGACCGGCTCGGCTCGCCGGAGGGGGATCTGGCGATCAGCCAGCTCGTGATCCACCTCGCCACCGCGCCGAAATCCAATGCCGGCTACAAGGCGCACGGTGCCGCCAAGCGGGCGGCGAAGCAGACCGGCTCGCTGATGCCGCCGGCCCATATCCTCAACGCGCCGACCAAGCTGATGAAGGAGCTGGGCTACGGCTCGGGCTACGCCTACGACCACGATGCCGAGGACGGGTTCTCCGGCCAGAACTACTTCCCCGACGGCATGGCGCGGCAGCGGTTCTACAACCCGGTCGAACGCGGCTTCGAGCGCGAGATCCGCAAGCGGGTCGACTATTTCGACAAGCTGCGCGGCAAGCGGCAGCAGGCGACCGGCAAGGGTCAGGATCCGTCGGACGAGGACGCATGACCGCCCTCCCGGCCTTCGACCGCTTCTACGGGATCGACTGGTCGGGCTCCAAGGCGCGGCGGCTGCCGGGACTGCGGGTGGCGGCATCCGCGCCGGGCACAGGTGCGCCGGTATTGCTGGACGGCCCGCAGCCGGCCGGGTTGTGGCGCCGGCTCGACGTGCTTGCCCTGCTGGAGCGGGAGATCGCGGCGGGAAGCCGGGTGCTGGCCGGGTTCGATTTCGCCTTCGCCTATGCCCATGCGGATCGGGGCGGCTACTTTCCCGACACCGGGCCGGACCTGGCGGACATCCGCGCACTCTGGGCCTTCGTGGAGGATCTGGCGGGGGATACCGACGATCTCTACGCCGGTGCGGTCTACGCCCCCGGATCGCCGGTCGCCGACCACTATCTCTCGCCGCTCGGACGCGGCCCGCTCTACAGCTACCGCCAGCGCCGGACCGAGCAGGCCTGCGCCGGGATCACCACGCCGCATCCGGTGTTCAAATGCATCGGCGCCGCCAATGTGGGGACCGGCTCGCTGGCGGGCATGCGGATGCTGCACCGGATCGCGGACACGGCCGCCGTCTGGCCGTTCGACGCGCCGGGACCGGTGACCCTGGTCGAGGTGTTCCCGCGGCGCTATTTCATGGGGGTCGGCCAGGATCCGCGCGCCTGGCGCGACGCGGCAGTGATCGACGCGACCCTCGCCGGATACGGCAGTGCGGCCTATGCCGGACCGGCGCTCGACAGCGAGGACAAGGCCGATGCGGTGGTCGCGGCGGCGGCGCTTCGGGCGCTGTCGGCCGATCCGCAGGTCTGGTCGGCGCCGGCCCACGAGCCGGCGTCGCGGTTGGAAGGCTGGATATTCGGTGTCACCTGAGATAAGCCCGCGCCCATGAAGATGCTTCTCGCAGTGGCCCTCGGTGGCGCGGTCGGCGCCGTGCTCCGATACAAGACGGTCGGCTGGGTCGCCCATTGGATGGGCCATGGCTTTCCCTGGGGCACGCTGGCGGTCAACGTGGTCGGCTCCTTCGCCATGGGCCTGCTGGTCGAGCTCGGCGCTCTCAAGCTGAACCTCTCGGGCGAGATGCGGGCGTTCCTCGCCGTCGGCCTGCTCGGCGCCTTCACCACCTTCTCCAGCTTTTCGCTCGACGTGGCGACCCTGTGGGAGCGCGGCGCGGTCATGTCGACCGGCGCCTATGTCGCCGCCTCGGTCGCCCTGTCGATCCTGGCCCTGTTTGCCGGCCTTGCCCTTGTCAGAACGGTGCTCGCATGAGTGCGCATGTGGAAACCCGCGTCGTCGCCCTGGACGAGGCCGAGCAGCGGCTGGACCGCTGGTTCAAGCGGCATTTTCCCGCCATCACCCATGGGCAGCTCTCCAAGCTGCTGCGCACCGGCCAGGTTCGGATCGACGGCAAGCGGGCCAAGGCGAACCAGCGCCTGGAGGCCGGCCAGACCATCCGCATCCCGCCCCTGGGCGACACGCCGACCGACCACACCCAGTTCGCCAAGCCGGCCCGTCGCGACAGCGAGACCGGTGCCGAGCTGCAGGAGGCGGTGCTGTATCGCGACGACGAGATGATCGCGATCAACAAGCCGGCCGGCCTCGCCGTGCAGGGCGGCTCGGGCACGACCAAGCATGTGGACGGGGCCCTGGACAGCCTGCGCTACGGCGCCAAGGAACGGCCCCGGCTGGTGCACCGGCTGGACAAGGACACCTCCGGCGTTCTCGTCCTGGCCCGCGACCAGCGCGCCGCCCGCCGCCTGACCAACGCCTTCCGCGCCAAGTCGGCGATGAAGATCTATTGGGCCCTGGTGGTCGGCGAGCCGAAGCCGGCGGCCGGCCAGATCGAGCTGCCGATCGGCAAGCTGCCGGGCAAGGCCGGGGAGAAGATGGCGGTCGACCACGAGAACGGCAAATCCGCCGTTACCCGCTACGTCACCCTGGAGAAGCTCGGCCGCCGCGCCGCCCTGGTCGCCCTGTTCCCGGTCACCGGCCGCACCCACCAGCTCCGCGTCCATATGGAAGCCATCGGCACCCCGATCCTGGGCGACGGCAAATACGGCGGCGCCGAGGCCTTCCTGCAGGGCGAGGGGGTGAGCCGCAAGCTGCACCTGCACGCCCGCGCCATCCGCATCCCGGACGAGGACGGCGTGCCGGTGGAGGTGATCGCCCCGCTGCAGGATCACATGATCCGGTCCTTCGACTTCTTCGGCCTGGAGCCGGAGCTCGACGGGTCGCCGTTCGAGCCGTTCGAGGAGTAGCCGTGCCCGCCCCGAAAATGTCTGGCCTGAAGCTCTGCGTCTTCGACCTCGACGGCACGCTCGTCGACAGCCAGCACCGGATCGTCGCCGCGATGACCGCCGGGTTCGCGTCGGAGGGCCAGGTGGCGCCGATGCCCGACGCGGTGCGCCAGGTGGTGGGGCTGCCGCTGGACGTTGCGATCAAGCGGCTGGCCCCCGGGATCGGCGGGCTGCAGGTGGAGCGGCTGGTGGAGGCCTATCGCGACGCCTATTTCGATCCGAGCAACGACCGCGACGGGCTTGAGCCGCTGTTCCCCGGCACCCGCGAGGTGATCGACACGCTGGAGGCCCAGGGCTGGCTGCTGGCGATCGTGACCGGCAAGAGCCGGCGCGGCCTGCTGCATGTGCTGGAGGCGCACGGCATCCGTCAGCGTTTCGTGGCGCTGAAATCGGCCGATGACGGGCCGGGCAAGCCGAACCCCACCGTGCTGGTGGAGGCGATGGCCGAGGCCGGCTGCGAGCGCGACCGCACGGTGATGGTCGGCGATACCTCCTTCGACATGGAGACCGCGGTGAACGCGAAGATCGCCGGCGCGATCGGCGTCTCCTGGGGCTATCACGACGCGGTTCGGCTCAAGGCCGCCGGATCGGGTATCATCCTCGACCGCTTCGACCAGCTTCCCGCCGTGGCGGAGACGCTGGTGACGCCGCAACAGGAGGACTGAACCATGCGCTGGATCCGTATCCTTGCGGCCCTGGTCGGCGTGCTGACGATCGCCGTGATCGGCCTGGTGGTCTTCGTCGCGACCCTGGACCTGAACAGCTACAAATCCGAAATCGAGGCGGCGGTGCAGGAGGCGACCGGCCGCAAGCTGGTGATCGAAGGCGACCTCGACCTCGCCTGGACGCCGCGCCCGACCCTGACCACCGAGACCGTGCATTTCGCCAATGCCGATTGGGGCAGCCGGCCCGACATGGCGACGGTCGGCACCCTGGAGGTCGCCGTGGAGGTGGTGCCGCTGCTCTCCGGCACCCTGGACGTGCAGCGCATCGCCCTGTCCGATGTCGACGTGCTGCTGGAACGCGGCGCGGACGGAGCCGCCAACTGGCAGCTCGCAGGCGGGGCGACCGGCCCGGGCGCGGGTAGAGGCGGCGGTCAGGCCCGCTCGGCGCCGGTGCTGCGCAGCGTGGAACTGGTCGACGTGGTGGTCCGCTGGAAGCCGTCGCCCGATGCCGAGGCCCAGACCGTGCGGATCGCCCGGCTGGACCTGGACGGCGACGGCCCGAACGCGCCGCTGGACGTCACCCTCGAAGCCGATCTCGACGGCGATCCCCTCACCCTGACCGGCACGCTGCCGGCTCTGGCCGAAGCCCTGCGTCCGGGCGCGAGTCTGCCGGTGGACGTGACCGGGACGCTGGGCGGGCGCGATTTCGCGCTGGCCACCAACCTGAGCTATGCGGTGTCCGGGGACGGCAGCCTGATGTCGGTGGACACCGGCCGGCTGTCCCTGACCGCCGACGGGATCACCGTCACCGGCACGGCCTCGCTCGCCCTGAACGGCGAGAGGCCGAAGCTGGTGGCGGATCTGCAGAGCGAGGCGATCACCCTGCCGGAGGGTGACGAGGCAGACGGCGACGGGCTGGAGGCGCCGCTGCCCCTGGCGCTGCTGGCCCTGGCGGATGCCGAGCTGACGCTCAAAATCGGCTCTCTCCGCACGGGCGAGCTGACCCTGTCCGACCTGTCCGCCACCGCGCAGCTCGCCAACGGCACCCTGCGCCTCGATCCCCTGGACGCGGTGCTGGCCGACGGTGCGCTCAGCGCCAAGCTGCTGGTGGTCGCCTCCGACGCGGTCCCGACCCAGGCGCTTAAGGCGACCTGGCGCGGCGCCGACTTCGGCAAGCTCGCCCGGACCCTGCACGGATCCGACACGCTGGAGGCCAAGGGCGACGCGGCGGTCGATCTGACCGCCAGCGGAGCCAGCCCGCGCGACATGCTCGCCAGCCTCGGCGGCACCGCCTGGATCACCTCCAAGGACGGGAAGATCGCCAACGAGGACTGGGAGCTGATCGCCGAGGATCTCGCCACCAAGTTCCTGCCCTTCCTGGAAGGCACCGGGCGCGGCACCCTGAACTGCGCCGTCGGCCGCTGGACGGTGAAACGCGGGGTGGCGGAGACCGCCGTGCTGATGATCGACAGCGACCGGGTAACCGTCGGCGGCGAGGGCAGGATCGATCTCGCCCGCGAGACCCTCGACATGCGCCTGACCCCGAACCCCAAGGACGCCAGCCTGGTCAGCCTCGCCACGCCGGTCCTGATCACCGGACCGATCGCCGACCCGACCATCGCGCCGGACCCGGTGGCGGTGGCCAAGGGGGTGGGCTCGCTGGTGGGCGGGGCGGCCCTCGCCGGACCGCTGGCGCTGATGCTGCCCTTCGTGTCCTCCGGCTCGACCGAGCCGGCCTGCGCCGAGGCGATCGCCGTGGCCCAGGGGACCAGGCCCATGCCGAGCGGCGGTGCCGGATCGAGCGAGCAGCAGAACAAGCCCGGCGGCATCAAGGGCCTGTTCGACAGCCTCCGCAAGGCGGTGGAATAAAGCCTGAGCTGGACCGACACAGGAAAGACGCGACCCGCATGAAACGCTTCTACAAAGCCGTCGCCGTCACCGAGGCGGATGACGGCGCCTTCCTCGTCACCCTGGACGGCCGGAACCTGAGTTCCCCGGCCAAGCGGCCGCTGCGGCTGCCGACCCGCGGCGTGGCCGACGCGATCGCCGAGGAATGGGATGCCCAGGGCGAGAAGGTCGACCCGTCCTCCATGGCGATGATGAGCTTCGCCGCCACCGTCACCGACCGGGTGACGCCGCAGCGCGACCATGTGGTCGGCGAGATCGCCGGCTTCGGCGGCTCCGACCTTCTGTGCTTCCTGGCCGACGGTCCCGACGAGCTGGTCGGCCGGCAGGTCAGCCAGTGGACCCCCTGGCGCGAGCGGGCGGAGAAGCGGTTGGCCCTGCGCCTGGCCGTGACCTCGGGCGTGATGCCGGTGCGGCAGTCGGAGGAGAGCCTCGCCGCCTTTCGCGCGGCGGTGGACGCGGTGGACGACTGGCATCTCGCGCCGCTGCACACCGCCACCTCGATCACCGGCTCGCTGATCCTGGCGCTGGCCTTCCTGGACGGCGAGTTGAGCGCGCGGGAGGCGTTCGACCTGTCGCAGATCGACGAGGCCTACCAGGTGGAGAAATGGGGCCAGGACCGCGAGGCGGAACAGCGCCGCCGCGGCCTGCTCGACGAGATGAAGGCGGCCGAGCGGTTCAAGAGGCTGCTCGAAACCTGACCGCCTCCGGAAAATGAATTCCCGGTCACATATGCCGGAGAATTGCTCTAGGATCGCCGGCCAAACGGCATTTGGAAACGCATAAGGGGCATCGACGATGCAGGACATCATCCACCGTCTCGAAGAGATGCGGGAGCAAGCCAAGGCCGGTGGCGGCGAGAAGCGGGTCGCAGCGCAGCATGCCAAGGGCAAGCTGAGCGCGCGGGAGCGGATCGACCTGCTGCTGGATCCCGGCTCCTTCGAGGAGTGGGACATGTTCGTCGAGCACCGCTCGACCGATTTCGGCATGGCCGACAACAAGGTGCGCGGCGACGGCGTCGTCACCGGCTGGGGCACGGTGAACGGCCGGCTGATCTTCGTGTTCAGCCAGGACTTCACGGTGTTCGGCGGCTCTCTGTCGGAAGCCCATGCCGAGAAGATCTGCAAGGTCATGGACCAGGCGATGAAGGTCGGCGCTCCGGTCATCGGCCTGAACGACAGCGGCGGCGCCCGCATCCAGGAAGGCGTCGCTTCCCTGGGCGGTTATGCCGAGGTGTTCCAGCGCAACGTGATGGCCTCGGGCGTGGTGCCGCAGATCTCGATGATCATGGGCCCCTGCGCCGGCGGTGCGGTGTACTCCCCGGCGATGACCGACTTCATCTTCATGGTGAAGGACAGCTCCTACATGTTCGTCACCGGCCCGGACGTGGTGAAGACCGTCACCCACGAGACGGTGACCCATGAGGAACTGGGCGGGGCGGTCACCCACACCACCAAATCCGGCGTCGCCGATCTCGCCTTCGAGAACGACGTCGAGGCGCTGCTGAACCTGCGCCGCTTCATCGACTTCCTGCCGTCGTCGAACCGCGAGCAGCCGCCGGTGCGGCCGACCGCGGACGAAGCGGACCGCCCGGAATACTCGCTGGACAGTCTGGTCCCGGCGAACCCGAACAAGCCCTACGACATGAAGGAGCTGATCCATAAGGTCGTGGACGAGGGCGACTTTTTCGAAATTCAGCCGGGCTATGCCGGCAACATCCTGGTCGGCTTCGCCCGCATGCAGGGCTCAACCGTGGGCATCGTCGCCAACCAGCCGATGGTGCTGGCCGGCTGCCTCGACATCGAGAGTGCGAAGAAGGCCGGCCGCTTCGTGCGGTTCTGCGACTGCTTCAACATCCCGATCGTGACCTTCGTCGACGTGCCGGGCTTCCTGCCGGGCACCGCCCAGGAATACGGCGGCATCATCAAGCACGGCGCGAAGCTGCTGTTCGCCTATGCCGAGGCGACGGTGCCGAAGGTGACGGTCATCACCCGCAAGGCCTATGGCGGCGCCTACGACGTCATGAGCTCCAAGCACCTGCGCGGCGACGTGAACTACGCCTGGCCGACCGCGGAGATCGCGGTGATGGGACCGAAGGGGGCGGTGGAGATCATCTTCCGCGGCGATCTCGGCGACGAGGCCAAGATCGAGGCCCGCACCGAGGAATACCGCGAGCGCTTCGCCAACCCGTTCGTGGCGGCCAGCCGGGGCTATCTCGACGACATCATCCGCCCGCACAACACGCGCCGCCGGATCTGCCGGGCGCTGGCCATGCTGCGCGACAAGCAGCTCAGCAACCCGTGGAAGAAGCACGATAATATTCCGTTGTGACGGCTTCCGGGCACCCCTCGACCGTCTTCCCGGACTTGATCCGGGATCCAGGGACGGGATGGCTGCCAGCTTGGTGAATTGGCCCTGAATCGCGTTCAGGGCGACGAGAAAAGAACAGGGAACTGGGTCCGATGTTCAATAAAATCCTCATCGCCAACCGCGGCGAGATTGCGTGCCGGATCATCCGCACCGCCAAGCGGATGGGCATCAAGACGGTCGCCGTCTATTCCGACGCCGATGCCGACGGAAAGCATGTGCGCATGGCCGACGAGGCGGTGCGGCTCGGTCCGCCGCCCTCGGCCGAGAGCTACCTGCTGATCGACAAGATCGTCGAGGCCTGCAAGCAGACCGGGGCGCAGGCGGTGCATCCCGGCTTCGGCTTCCTGTCCGAGCGCGCCGCGTTCTGCGAGGCGCTGGAGAAGGCCGGCATCACCTTCATCGGCCCGGGCGTGAAGGCCATCGAGGCGATGGGCGACAAGATCACGTCGAAGAAGATCGCCAAGGACGCCGGTGTCAGCACGGTGCCCGGCTATGTCGGGCTGATCGAGGGGCCGGACCATGCCGCCGAGATCGCCGACGAGATCGGCTATCCGGTGATGATCAAGGCCACCGCCGGCGGCGGCGGCAAGGGCATGCGCATCGCCCATTCCAAGGACGAGCTGAAGGACGGCGTGCGCTCGGCCATGAACGAGGCGCGCTCCTCCTTCGGCGACGACCGGGTCTTCATCGAGAAGTTCGTCACCGAGCCGCGCCATATCGAGATCCAGGTGCTGGCCGACAGCCATGGCAACGTGATCCATCTGGGCGAGCGCGAATGCTCGATCCAGCGCCGCCACCAGAAGGTCATCGAGGAGGCGCCGAGCCCGTTCATCGACGCCGAGACCCGGGCCGAGATGGGGGCGCAGGCCGTCGCCCTGGCCAAGCAGGTCGGCTACGTCTCCGCCGGCACGGTGGAGTTCATCGCCGATGCCGACAAGAACTTCTATTTCCTGGAAATGAACACCCGCCTGCAGGTGGAGCACCCGGTCACCGAGATGGTCACCGGCCTCGACCTGGTGGAGCAGATGATCCGGGTGGCGAACGGCGAGAAGCTGCCGATCACCCAGGACGAGGTCACCATGGACGGTTGGGCGATCGAGGCCCGGGTCTATGCCGAGGACCCGTATCGCGGTTTCCTGCCGTCCATCGGCCGGCTGACCCGCTACGACCCGCCGCTCGACGTGGAGGGCATCCGGGTCGATGACGGCATCGACGAGGGCTCGGAGATCTCCATGTTCTACGACCCGATGATCGCCAAGCTGGTTGCCTATGGCGAGACCCGCGACGAGGCGGCGAACCGCATGGGCGAGGCGCTGAACCGCTACCGGATCCGCGGCGTCGGTCACAACATCCCGTTCCTGTCGGCGACCATCGCCATGGACCGGTTCCGCAAGGGCAACCTGACCACCAACTTCATCGCCGAGGAGTTCCCCGACGGCTTCGAAGGGGCGGCGATCGGCGACTACGAGCGCGGCGCAATGCAGGCCCTGGCGGTCGCCTTCGCCCGCGACGATGCCGAGCGCAGCCTGCGGACCAGCGGCCAGGTCGCCAATCGCGGCAAATCGGAGATCGCCACGGTCTGGACCGTGCGCGAGGTCCGGGAGAACACCAAGGTGGAAATCCGCCCGGTGGAGGACGGCTACGACGCGGTGGTCGGTGGCCAGCGCTACGCCATCCGCGGCGCGCTCGACGCCACCATCGCGGTGTTCGACGGTAACGTGAACGGCGAGGCGTTTCCGGTGCAGATCGACCGCGACGGGATCTACCGCGAGCTGTCCTTCGGCGGGTGCTCCATGCGGGTGCTGGTCGTGCCGCCGCGGGTGGCCGACGCGCTGGACAAGATGCCGGCCAAGGAAGCGGCCGACACCTCCAAGCTGCTGGTCTCGCCGATGCCGGGCCTGCTGGTCTCCATCGCCGTGTCGGAAGGCGACGTGGTGAAGGCGGGGCAGGAGATCTGCGTGGTGGAAGCCATGAAGATGGAGAACGTGCTGCGCGCCGAGAAGGACGGCACGGTGTCCAAGATCCACGCCAGCGCCGGCGCCAGCCTCGCGGTCGACCAGACCATCGTCGAATTCGAGTAAGTCACGACCGGTTCGGATCGACGCGATCCGGACCGGGACGTGTCCTTTAAGCTGGAATGCACGAGGAGGCTGTCATGGCCGAAACCCGACACCTGACCGTCACCGGCCGGGTGCAGGGCGTGGCCTACCGCGCCTGGACCATCGGCACCGCCAAGGAACTCGGCCTGGTCGGCTGGGTCCGCAACCGGCGCGACGGCTCGGTGGAGATCGCCGTGCGCGGCGAGCCGGAGGAACTGGACGCCCTGGCCGCGCGCTGCCGGCGCGGACCGCCCATGGCCCTGGTCGAGACCGTCGCGGCGACGGTGGTGGAGGACGACCCGGATCTCGGCCCATCCTTCGTGCAGGTCGCGACCGCCTGAGGTCGATTCGGCCGACCCGGTCCAGGGCTGCCACGCTCTTGCCGTTTGAAAGACCTAGGCTCCCGTCGCCAGGCTGACGGAACCCGCGTCTGCCCGTATCGTTTCCGCAGAGACGACGCGAGGAGGCCGCGATGACGCCCATCGATCCCCCGTCCCATCGGCAGTGGACCGAGCGCCTGCGCTGGTTCGACGACCGCCTCCGCCGCGCCGGCGGCGACGGCCCCCTCCAGGTCGATGCCCAGACCGAAGCCATCCTCACCGAACTGCGCCGGGTCTTCGCCGCGGGTGCCTGGGTCACTGCCGTCATCCTGGCCCAGACCGCCATCGACAGCGACGTGGCCGACCAGGTCGGGCATGACGATTGGGAGATGGAGGAGGCGGATATGGCGGTCGGCATGGGGGCCGCAAGCGGCGGGCTGCACCTGAACAGCGTCCGCTTCGGCCGCGACTACGTCTGGCTGCGCGACAAGCGCAACGGCTACGTCCATAACGACGACCGGCTGCCGGCGATCACCTCCCGCGAACTGTCGCTGGAGGCCTCGCGCCTGGAGCAGGAGGCGCGCAAGGCGGTGGATCTGATGGCCGACGCGCTCGCCGGAGCGGCGTAGCCCTCATCACCCTTCCTGTTTCCGTCATCCCGGCGGCCCCCGGACTCGATTTGGGGGGCGACCGGGACCTCGCTGCTGTCGAGTGCCGCTGGGTCCCGGCCGAGATCCGGATCAAGTCCGGACCTCGCCGGGATGACGGTGGAGTGATGGGGCGGAGGAACCTACCCCCGTGGCGGCATGGGGACGCTGTCGCCGCCATCGGCATAGGCGGGGGGGCCGTCCAGGTCGTAGTAGCCGCCCTTCTCGGCGGTGAAGATATGGGCGGCGATCTCCAGACCGCCGTCGCAGCCGTCGTCCAGCGAACCCGCCGCGACCGACATCTTCTCGCCGCCGTCCATGCGGAAGAAGATCGAGCAGCCGCAGGTCTTGCAGAAGCCGCGTCGGCTCTTCGGACCGGAGCGGTACCAGCCGAGATCGCGGCTCTCGGTCATCTCGAAATGCTCGTTCCAGACGTCGAACGAGGGCAGGAAATGCCCCGTCATCCGCCGGCATTCGCGGCAGTGGCAGGCGACGATCTGCTTGATCGGGCCGGTGATCCTGTAGCGGACACCGCCGCACATGCAGCCGCCGGTACGCACCGGATGGTCAGCCATCAGAGTCCTCCCCCTCTTTTGGACCGGCAGAGTGCCAGGGCTCGCCGGGGGTGGAAAGTTCTTTTTTTGTTCTGTTCTTGGGGCCTTCGAGCGGCCCGCCCTTCGACACGCCCCGCCCTTCAGCTGGGGCTGCTCAGGGTGAGGTCGTCATAGATGGAAAGTTCTGACCTCACCCTGAGCAGCGACCGAAGGGAGCGTGTCGAAGGGTGGCGCGCTACGGCCGTCCGCCCGCCACCCGGACATTGGCCCCGGCGGTATAGGCCGCGCGGTCGCTCATCAGCCAGACGATGGCCTCGGCGATCTCCTCCGGCTCCCCCAGGCGGCCCATGGGAATGCTGCCGATATTGGCGGCGGCGGCCGCCTCGGTGACCATCTCGGTGGCGGTCATCCCGGGGGACACCGCGTTGACCCGGATGCCCTCGCCGGCGACCTCCTGGCTCAGGCCGATATGCAGCGAGTTCACCGCCCCCTTGGAGATCGCATACATCACCTGGGTGCCCGGATTGCCGAGATAGGCTGAACCGGAGGACACGTTGACGATGGCGCCGCCCTTGCCGCCGTGTCGGGTCGACATCCGCTTCACCGCCTCGCGGCAGGTCAGGATGCAGCCCACCACGTTGGTCTTCAGCACCCGGTCGATATCGGCGGGCGTCAGGGCGTCGACCCGGCCGACCGGCCCGATGATGCCGGCGGAGTTCACCAGCCCGTCGATCGGGCCGAGGTCCTTCTCCACCGCCTGGAACATGGCCACCACCTGGGCCTCGTCGCCCACATCGGCCTGGACGGTCATCGCCCTGCGGCCGGCGGCGCGGACCTCTGCGGCGACCTTCTCGGCGGCCTCGGCATTGCCGGCATAGTTGACGGCGACGTCCCAGCCGTCGCGGGCGAGCAGGCGGCAGGTGGCGGCGCCGATGCCGCGCGAGCCGCCGGTGACGAGGGCGATTTTCGCCATGGTGTTTCCTCCCTTTGATTGTGCCGGGAGGATAGCGCGGGAGAGGCCCTTCGACCCACCCCCGCTGACGCGGGGGCTGCTCAGGGTGAGGTACTTCCTTTTCTTTTTTTACTCCGTCATCCCGGACGACCCCGTCCCGGATTTAATCCGGGATTGATCCGGGGGCGGGCCGGGACCTAGCGCTGCGGCTTATCCGGGTCCCGGCCGATCTCCGGGTCGAGCCCGGAGCTCGCCGGGATGACGAAGGTGGAATGAACGAGACCTCACCCAGAGCAGCCCCGGGCCAGGCCCGGGACCTGTCGAAGGGCGGCTACCGGAACAGGTTGCCGAACACGCCCTTGCGGCGCTTGGCGAGGAACTGCTGGTGGTAGTCCTC
This sequence comes from Candidatus Endolissoclinum sp., assembly GCA_965228445.1. GTDB lineage: Bacteria > Pseudomonadota > Alphaproteobacteria > Thalassobaculales > Thalassobaculaceae > Thalassobaculum. The sequence goes on from OZ245813.1 coordinate 4,472,343, forward strand.
GGCCCGCCAGAAGGTGTCGGCCTTGGTGATCTCGGTCGCCACCGGCACGCCGTCGGCGGCGAGCTTCTCCTTGGCGGCGCGGGCCGCGGCCTCCTGCTCGGCATCCTCGAAGAACACCGCCGAGCGGTACTGGGTGCCGACATCGGGGCCCTGGCGGTTGACCTGGGTCGGATCGTGGATGTCGAAGAACACGGCCAGCAGGTCCTCGTACTCCACCTTGTCCGGGTCGTACTCGACCTCGACGACCTCGGCGTGTCCGGTATTGCCGGTGCAGACCTCCTCGTAGGTCGGGTTGTCCTTGGTTCCGCCGGCATAGCCCACGGCCACGTCGGTCACGCCGGGAACCTTGCGGAAATGCTCCTCCGGGCTCCAGAAGCATCCCGCACCAAAGATCGCCTTCGCCATGCTGTCCTCCTTGCGCGCGGTTGGGTCGGGCGCGCTGTCCCAAGATGTGTATCGCCGGTCCGGGCGTCCAGTGCCGGGGCTACTCCCGCTCCGCCTCGGCCGCCCGCTCCTCGCGCCACTTCAAGGCTGCGCGCAGGCCGTCGGTGCGGGCGATCTCGAGAAAGTGATGCTTGGTCGCCATGCCCTCGCCCTCGATCAGCATGTCGACCTCCAGCGCGGATTCCAGGGCGGTGCCCATGCCCATCAGCTCGTAGGTCCGGTTCACCGCCCGCTTGGTCTCGCGGATCAGGGTGCGGTCCATGGCGGCCATGCGCCGGGCCAGGGTCAGCGCCACCTCCACGTCCTGGCCGACCGGCACGATGCGGTTGACCAGTCCCATCTCCTTGGCTTCGGCGGCGGGGATGTCGTCGATGCCGAGCAGGATGATCTCCTTCGCCCGTTTCGGGCCGACGACCCAGGGCAGGATCATGGTGACGATGCCGGCGCCGAACTTCACCTCCGGCTCGCCGAAGATCGCGTCCTCGGCCGCCACGGTGATGTCGCAGGCCATGGTCAGCTCGCAGGCGCCGGCCAGCGCCGGGCCGTGGACGGCGGCGACGGTCGGCTTGCTCATGTGCCAGAACCGCATGGTGCAGTCGAAGTCCCGGCGCAGCACCGGCCGCCACTCGGCGATGCCCTTGGGCGTGTTGCGCGCCTGGGCCTGCAGGTCGAAGCCGGAGGAGAAGGCCTTGCCCGCGCCGGTGACCACGACCGCACCGACCTCCTCGTCCGCCTCGGCCCGGTCGCAGGCCGCCTCCAGCGCCTTCAGCATGTCCTGATCCATGGCGTTCAGGCGCTCGGGCCGGTTCAGGGTGATGAGGGCGACCTTGCCCCGGCGTTCGTAGAGAACGGTGTCGGTCATGGCGGTGGCTTGTCCGTTTGCATTGGGCGGGTGAGGATGAGGGTATGACCATGCACCCATTCTGTCTGCCCCGCCCATGACCGTTTTTGCCGATACCCTGTTCGCCGCGATGGCGGCCCATGGCGACGCCCCGGCGGTCGAACGGGCCGGCGCGGTGCTGAGCCATGCCGAACTGCTGCGACGGGCCGAGACCCGGGCGCTGGAGCTGAAGGGCGAGGGGGTGGGCGCCTTCCGGCCGCAGCCGGTCATGGTGGACAACAGCCCGGTCGACCTGGTGGAACTGCTGGCGGTGTACCGGGCCGACGGGGTGGCGGTGCCGATCCATCGGGCGACGCCGCGGGCCCGTGTGGAGGAACTGGTCGCCCGGCTGTCGCCCGACCCGATGCTGCACGGGGCGTCGACCATCGTCTTCACCTCCGGCACCACCGGCGCGCCCAAGGCGGCGGTGCTGTCGGCCCAGCGACAGGCGGCGAAGCTGGAGATGATCCGCCGCGAGACCGGCTGGCAGGACGGGCGGCGCACCCTGCTGGCGCTGCAACTCACCTTCAGCTTCGGGCAGTGGGTGACCTGGCTGACGATCCTGTCCGGCGGCACGCTGGTGTTTCCGGAGAAGCTGGCGGTCGATGCCGTCGCGGCGGTTCTGGCGAAGGCGGATGTTGACCGGCTGCCGGCTGTGCCGACGCTGTTGCGCGGGCTGCTGGACCGGCCGGAGACGGCGTCGCTGCCCGGCTGGACCGGCGCGGTGATGGCCGGCGGCGAGGTCCTGCCGGCGGGTCTGGGCGCGAAGATCCGTGGGGCCTGGCCCGGTGCGGCGATCGGCGACATCTATGGTCTGACCGAGACCGGAACCTGCGACTTCTTCGTCGATCCGCCGGACTACGATGCGGCGGCCGGAACGCTCGGCCGGCCGGGCGGCGATATCGCGATCCGGATCGCCGAGGACGGGGAACTGCGCATCCGCTCGCCCTACGGCATGGTCGGCTACCTGCACGACCCGCAGCGCACCGCCGATGCCTTCGACGAAGACGGCTATTTCCGGACCGGCGACCTGGCACAGGTCCGCGAGGACGGCCGGGTCACCCTGGTCGGCCGGGCCAAGGACTTGATCAACCGCGGCGGCATGAAGGTGGCGCCGCTGGAGGTGGAGGCGGTGCTGGCCTCCCACCCCGACGTGGCGGGTGCCCTGGTCGCCGGCGTGCCGGACCCGAGCTCGGGCGAGGCGGTGATCGCCGTCATCACCGCCGCGCCGGGCCGCACACCGGTGCCCGACCAGGTGCTCGCCTGGGCGGGGGAACGGCTGGAGCGCTACAAGCTGCCGTCGCGCCTGAAGGTGGTCGAGGCGCTGCCGACCGGCGCCACGGGCAAGGGCGACCGCGGGGCGGTCGGCCGGCTGTTCATCGCGCGGGTGTGAGACCGGTCAGGGAGCCACTTCCGGCGGACGCGGCGGCACCGGGGTGTTCTTCATGGCGTTGCGGCGCACCGTGTAGAGCGTCGAGGCGATGATGAAGACCGCGCCGATCACCGTGTAGATCGTCGGCACCTCGCTGAACATCATGAAGCCGAGCCCGGCCGAGGCCAGCAGGCGGATATACTCCACCGGCGCGATCGCCGCCGCCTCGCCGTTGGAATAGGCCTTGATGTTGACGAACTGGGCCAGCGACATCACCCCGCCGATCACCGCCGTCAGCGCCAGATCCTCCCAGGTCGGCCAGACCCAGAAGTACCAGGCGGGCCCGGCCAGGATGACGGTCAGGCAGACCGACTGATAGGCGATGATCGTCGCCGGCCGCTCGGTGCGGGCCAGCATCCGCAGGCAGATCATGATCATCGCCACGAAGAAGGCCGAGAGTAGGGCCAGCAGCGCGTATTCGTTCAGCCCCTCCGGCGAGGGTCGGGCGACGATGACGACGCCGATGAACCCGACCGCCGTCGCCGTCCAGCGCCGCCAGCCGACCAGCTCGTGCAGCACGACGACCGCGAGCAGGGTGGTGAACAGGGTGCGCGAGAAGCTGATCGCCGTGGCCTCGGCCAGGGGCAGATGCACCAGGGCGGTGAAGCCGGTGGTCATCGCGATCGAGGACAGCCCGACCCGCAGCATGTGCAGGCCCAGCCGGTCGGTCCTGAAGACCGCCGGGAAGCCCTTGATGATCGCCGGGGAGACCACGACGATCACGAAGGCCTGGCGCAGGAACAGGATCTCCACCACCGGCAGGCGCTGGCCGACGAACTTGATCAGCGCCCCCATGACGGCGAAGACCAGCCCGGCGGCGAACAGCCAGATCGAGCCGCGGACATTGCCGGACAGGCCGTCCCACCAGGAACGAAAACGGACAAGCGGGGCGGGTAGCGCCGGCGATGTACCGCTGGCGGCACTTTGAGGACTGTCGGAGGGAGGCGGCATATCGCTAAGCTTTGGGGATCGGAAAAACAGTATCAACGAAACGGGAGAGGGAGCCAATGCGCAGTGTTGACGGAATGGTGGCATGGATCACCGGGGCGGGAACCGGGATCGGCGAGGCGACGGCGCGGCGGCTGGCCGGCGAGGGGATGACGGTGGTGCTCAGCGGCCGGCGCGAGGAGCCGCTGCAGGTGCTGGCCGAGGCGATCCGCTCCGACGGCGGCAAGGCCCAGGTGATCGCCCTGGACATCACCGACCGGGCGGCCGTGCTGGACGCCGGCAAACGGATCGATGCCGATCACGGACGCCTCGACCTGCAGTTCAACAACGCGGGCACCAACGTCACCCCGCGCACCTGGCGCGAGGCCCAGGCCGATCCGTCGCTGCTGGACGGCTGGGACGACGTGATCGATGCCAACATCAAGGGCGTCTACAACGGCGTGGCCGCCGCCCTGCCGATCATGCTGCGGCAGCAGGACGGGGTGATCGCGACGACCTCCTCCTGGGCCGGCCGGTTCTATTCAGAGGTGGCCGGGGTGGCCTATGGCGCCTCCAAGCACGCGGTCATGTCGATGAGCTTTCTCATTCAGCGCGAGCATGGCAACGAGGGCATCCGGGCGACGGCGATCTGTCCGGGCGAGGTGCGCACCCCGATCCTCGACCGCCGGCCGAAGAAGCTGACCGAGCAGGAACTCAAGCAGGTGATCCAGCCGGAGGACGTGGCCGACGTGGTGGCCTTCCTGGCGGCGCTGAGCCCGGGTGCGTGCCTCAACGAGATCCTGATGAGCCCGACCTTCGACCGGCATAAGGTGTGACGGCGGCGCAGCCGTCGTCGCATCCCGGCGCAGGCCGGGACCTCTCTCCAATATCCCCTCCACTCACTCCCCGGCCTTGTGCCGGGGCAAGGCCAGGTGCCGTTCCGGAACTACCGGACAGCACGCCAAGCCCAAGCCTCGCCCCGGAATAAATCCGGGGAGTGCGCGAGAGAAGGGAAACACAGAGCGCATTCCCCAGCTTCCGCCTTCCCCAGGGCGGGTGGTACCGTCGGGTTTTCCGTCCAACCGGCCCGCGCAAGAGGTCACACCGCTCAGGGGGTAACTACCGATGGTCAATCTCGGCCTGTTCATGATGCCGCTGCATCCGCCGGCGCGCGACCTGACCACCGTGATCGAGGAGAACCGGGAGCTCGTGCTGCTCGGCGATCGGCTCGGCTTCTCCGAGGCCTGGATGGGCGAGCACTACACCTCCACCGGCGAGCCCATTCCCTCGCCGTTGATCTTCAACGCCTCGCTCATCGCCGAGACCAAACAGATCAAGTTCGGCACCGGCGTCGTCTCCCTGCCGCAGCAGCATCCGGTGGTCGTCGCCGGCCATGCCGCCCTGTTCGACCATCTGTCGAAGGGCCGCTTCCTGTTCGGCATCGGTTCCGGCGGGCTGTCCAGCGACTGGGAGGTGTTCGGTAATCTCGACGGCCGCAAGCGCGCCATGGCGATGATCGAGTCGATCGACCTGATCATGAAGATCTGGAGCGAGGACCCGCCCTTCACCCATGAGGGCGAGCACGTCCAGTCCTCGCTGACCGACCGGATCCTGCCGGAGATGGGGATCGGCCGGTTCATTCGGCCCTATCAGCAGCCGCACCCGCCGATCGCGGTGTCGGTGCGCGGCGCCAATTCGATGACCGCCAATTTCGCCGGCCAGCGCGGCTGGTGCCTGCTGTCGGGCAATTTCGTGCCGGCCGCCGACATCGCCACCCACTGGCCGTCCTATGCCGCCGGGGCCGAGCAGGCCGGGCGGCGGCCGGATCCGTCGGTCTGGCGGGTCGGCCGCAGCGTGCTGATCACCGAGACCGACGCCCAGGCGCAGGAGATCCTGGACGATCCCGAGGGCACCTTCACCTGGTACTACACCTATCTCAATGCCCAGGGGAAACTCGCCGGCGGCGACTTCAACACCGATATCGACTGGGACGCGGCGAAGGCCGAGGCCATGGTCAAGGCAAAGGAGTTGGTCATCGCCGGCACCGCCGACACCGTGCTCGACCGGCTGATCGCCTTCCGCGACGAGGTCGGCGATTTCGGCACCCTCATGCTGACCGGCCACGACATGGAGGGCGCGCTGCCGTTGTGGCGCCGGTCCTTCACAACCCTGGCCGAGACCGTCTGGCCGAAGCTTTCCGCCTACATGGCCGACAAACGCATGTCGGCCGCCGCCGACTAACTCAACGAACAGGACCTCCCATGCCCGACAGCGCCGCCGAAGACCGCCTCACCAATTCGCCGATCGAGGCCGCCTATCGCGAGAAGACGCCGGGATCGGCGGAACTGGCGGCCGAGGCGCGGGAGCTGTTTCCCAGCGGCATCACCCACGACGCCCGCTACCTGAAGCCGTATGGGCTCTATGTCGACAAGGCGGCCGGCCCGATCAAATGGGACGTCGACGGCAACGACTACGTGGACTTCTTCGGCGGTCACGGCGCGCTGCTGCTCGGCCATGCCGATCCGAAGGTGATGGCGGCGACCCAGGAGGCGGTGGCGGAAAGCACCCAGTTCGCCGCCGGCCAGCGCCGGGAGATCGCCTGGGCCAAGGCGGTGAAGCGCCTGTACCCGTCGGTGGAACGGGTGCGCTTCACCTCGTCCGGGACCGAGGCGACGCTGATGGGCCTGCGGCTCGCCCGCGACTTCACCGGCAAGAACAAGGTGATCCGCTTCCGCACCCATTTCCATGGCTGGCACGACCACATGACCCACGGGGTCGCCTCGCATTTCGATGGCCGGTCGACGCCGGGCGTGCTGGGCGGGGTGACCGACGCGGTGGTGTTGGTCGACCCGAACGCGCCGGACGAGCTCCGGCGGGTGCTGGCCGAGGACAAGGACATCGCCGCCGCGATCATCGAGCCGATCGGCGGCAGCACCGGCTACACGCCGCTGGCGCCCGGCTTCCTGGCGACGGTGCGCGAGGAGACGGCGAAGCACGGCGTGCTGATGATCATGGACGAGGTGGTCACCGGCTTCCGCCTGGCGCCGGGCGGGGCGACCGAGGCCTTCGGCATCACCCCGGACCTGACCTCCTGGGCCAAGATCCTGGCCGGCGGCATGCCGGGTGGCGCCATCGGCGGCCGGCGGGACATTCTGGATGCGCTCGACTTTGACGCGGCCGCGGCGAAGGGCCGGGACAAGATCGGCCATCCCGGGACCTTCAACGCCAACCCGGTCTCCGCCGCCGCCGGCACCGCCGCGCTGACCATCATCGCCGAGACCGACGCCTGCGCCCGGGCGAACGCGACGGGGGAGGCCCTGCGCGCGGCGCTGAATACGGTCATCGCCGACAAGGGCGTTCCCTGGGCGGTCTATGGCGAGTTTTCCATTTTCCACCTGTTCCTGCAGGACGGCGTCGCGGTCCCCGATCCCTTCGCCTTCGATCCGCTGTCGATGCCGTCGGTGGCGATGAAGGACCGGCCGAAGGAGCTGATCCGGCTGCTGCGTCTCGCCATGCTGGTCAACGGTGTCGATCTGAACCCGGCCTGCGGCGGCCTGGTCTCGGCCACCCACGGCTCGGCCGAAGTCGAGCGTGCGGCCACGGCGCTCGCCGCCTCCATCGACATGCTGCGCCGCGCCGGCCAGATCTGATGGACCCTAGATGACCGTCTCCGCCGGGAGCGGCGACGCGGAAAACCGGGCCGCCGGACCGCTTTCTCTCGTCGCCGACCCCACCTTCCGCAAGCTCTGGACCATCGGCGTGCTGATGGGCGCGATGCGCTGGCTGGAAATGCTGGCGGTCGGCGTGTGGGCCTATGCCGAGACCGGGTCGGCGGTGATCACCGCGGCCATGACCATGCTGCGCATGGCGCCGATGGCGCTGTTCGGCTCGGTGACCGGGGTGATCGCTGACCGGGTCGACCGCAAGCTGCTGCTGGTGGCCTCGCTGTCGCTGATGGCGGGGACGGCGGGTCTGCTGGCCCTGTCGGCCTGGGCCGGAACGCTTACCTTGTGGCAGGTCGGGCTGGGCGCCTTTCTGTCGGGGCTCGGCTGGTCGACCGACTTCCCGGTGCGCCGCACGATCCTGGGCGAGGCGGTCGGGCCGGCCCGCCTGGGACCGGCCATGGCGATGGACAGCGCGTCGAACAACGCCACCCGCATGATCGGCCCGATCGCCGGCGGCGGCCTCTACGCCACCATCGGCATGCAGGGAATCTTCGTCGTTTCCGGCACCTTCTTCCTGATCTCGGTGCTGCTGGCGGTGCTGGTGGTCTATCGCCCGGCGCCGCGCGAGCCGCGGCCCTTCGCGTTGTTCGCCGAGATCCGCGACGGCTTCGCCTATCTGCGGCAGTCGCGGGCGCTGGTCGGGCATCTGGGCGTCACGGTGATCGTCAACCTGTTCGCCTTCCCCTATGCCGCGATGATCCCGGTGGTCGGCAAGGAGACCTTCGGCGCCGACGCGGTCTGGACCGGCCTGCTGCTGTCGGTGGAGGGCGCGGGCGCCTTCGCCGGGGCCATGACCGTCGCCTTCCTCGCCGCTCCGGAGCGGTTCCGGCGGATCTACCTGCTCGGCTCCTGCCTGTTCATCTTCTGCGTGTTCCTGTTCTCCCTGCAGACCGACTATGCCATGGCCCTGCCGGTGCTCGTGGTCGGCGGTCTGGGGATTGCCGGATTCGCCTCCATGCAGAGCGCCATCATGTTCTCCGAAGCGCCGCCGGAGATCCGCTCGCGGCTGATGGGCATCCTGTCGGTCTGCATCGGCTCCGGCCCGCTCGGCGTGCTGCATGTCGGCTGGCTGGCCGACTGGCTCGGCGGGTCGATGGCGCTGACGGTGATCTCGCTGGAAGGACTGGCGGCGATGGCGCTGCTGGTCTTCCTGGTACCCGAGTTGAGACGTTGACTTCCATTCCCACCCCCGCTTCGATCAGTCCATGACCAGCTCTCCCGCGGCCGATCCCGCCGCCGAACTCGCCCGTATCGAAGCCCTTTCCCAGAAGATCCGCACCCCGTGCGGTGACGGCACCATGGTGTGGCGCGCCTGGGGGCAGGGCGATCCGCTGATCCTGCTGCATGGCGGCTTCGGGTCGTGGAACCACTGGGTCCGCAACATCGAGTTCCTGGCCCGGCATTATCGGGTGATCGCCGCCGACATGCCGGGGCAGGGCGACAGCGACGATCCGGCCCAGCCCTACGACGCCGACAGCCTCGCCGCGATCGTCGCCGAGGGCGTGCGGCAGGTGGTGCCGGGCGACGCGCCGCTGCGCATGATGTGCTTCTCCTTCGGCTCGATCATCGGCGGACTGGTCGCCGCCGGTCTGGGCGCGCGGGTGCTGAGCTATACCGGGGTCGGCGCCGCCGGGCTCGGCGAACGCAGCCGGGTCACCCAGCAGATGATCCGGATCACGCCGGACATGGCCGAGGAGGAGCAGGCCCGCCTGCGCCGGCACAATCTCGGCATCCTGATGTTCGCCGACGAGACCAACATCGATCCCCTGGCCGACCACATCCAGGAGATCAACATGGCGCGCAACCGCATCCGCTCGCGCCCGATCTCCCTGAGCGACCGGCTGGCCCGGACCTTCCCGCTGATCCAGGGGCGGATCAACCTGATCTGGGGCAGCGAGGACGTGACCGCGGTCGGCTTCTTCGAGCCGCGCCACGCCGCCCTGAAGGCGATCCAGCCGGACGCCGGGATCGAAATGCGCGACGGGGTCGGCCACTGGGTGCAGTACGAGGATGCCGACTGGTTCAATCCGGTGGCGCTGGACATGCTGCGCCGTAGCTGACCGTCCTGAACGAACAACAAAGGGGCGGCCCGAGCGCCGCCCCTGTCTTTCGTAGGCACTTTGCGGATCAGCCGATCAGGCCGCCATCGTCGCGCTTGATGGCGACCACGCAGGAGCGCGGCACCGAGCCCTCGCCGCCCGGGAAGGTACTGCCGCCCTCTTCGCCCGGATGCTGGACGCCGACGAAGACCGTGCGGCGGTCGGCACTCCAGGTGATGCCGGTGATCTCGCATTCCTTCGGGCCGACCAGGAAGCGCCTGATCTCGCCCGTCTCCGGATCGCCGATCAGCATCTGGTTGTTGCCCATGCCGGCGAAGTCGCCTTCGTTGTCGTAGCTGCCGTCGGTCTGGATCCACAGCAGGCCGGTGCTGTCGAAGGCCAGGCCGTCGGGCGAGTTGAACATGTTGTCGGCGGTGACGTTCTGCGACCCGGCATAGGCGTCCTTATGGACCGTCGGATTGCCGGCCAGCACGAACAGGTTCCAGGTGAAGCCCATGGCGGTGTGATCGCCGCCCTCCGGCATCCAGCGCACGATCTGGCCGTAGTTGTTCTTCTCGCGCGGGTTCGGCCCGTTCGCCGGGGTCTCGTCGCCGCCGGCATTCGGCTTCACGCCGCGGTTCTTGTTGTTGGTCAGGCAGCAGTAGACCTCGGCCTTCATCGGGTTCGCCGAGACCCATTCCGGCCGGTCCATCGTGGTCGCCCCGACCGCCGAGGCGGCTTGGCGGGTGTGGATGCAGATCTCCGCCTGAGACGCCATGCCGGTGGTCTGCGGCGTCAGGGCCAGCCACTCGCCGGTGCCGTCGTCGTTGAACCTGGCGACGAACAGGGAGCCGCTCTCCAGCAGGCCGGAATTGTCGCCGCCCAGCGCATAGGTGCCGTCGGAGACGAACTTGTAGAGGAACTCGCCGCGCTCATCGTCGCCCATATAGACGACGGCATGGCCCGAGCGGTCGATCACCAGCTCGGCATTCTCGTGCTTGAAGCGGCCGAGCGCGGTGCGCTTTTTCGGGGTCGAATTCGGATCGAACGGATCGATCTCGACGATATAGCCGGCCCGGTTCGGCTCGTTCGGATGCTTGGAGATGTCGAACCGCTCGTCCGCCATCGCCCAGGCATAGCCCCAGTCCTTGTTGGACACGCCGTAGCGGTCGAGCTCGGCGCTCGGCTTGTGTTCGGCGTCGGAGGAGGAGAAGTAGCCGTTGAAGTTCTCCTCGCAGGTCAGATAGGTGCCCCAGGGCGTGCGGCCGTTGCCGCAGTTGTTCCAGGTGCCGAGCGTGGTGGTGCCCTCCGGGTCGGCCGCCGTCCTCAGCAGGGCGTGACCGCGGGCCGGGCCGGTGATCTCCATCGGCGTGTCGGCGGTGATGCGCCGGTTGAACGGGCTGTCCTTCACCACGCTCCAGGTGCCGTCGGCCTCGGCGACCTCCATGACGGAGACGCCGTGGGCGGCCTTGCCCTTGCGCACGTCGTCGGCATCGACCGGCTTGCCGTCCGGACGGTTGCCGTAGGTGTGCTCCAGGTTGGTGTACTCGTTGTTCACCGCGAGAATGCTGCGCGCGCCGTCGGTGAACAGCGCCATGCCGTCGTTGTTGTCGCCGAAGGCGCGCTCCTGGCTGGCGCCGGTGCCGCGGGTCTGCGGGTCGAACTCGGCGGCGTCGGACCACAGCGGGTCGCCCCAGGCGGTCAGCACCTGCCAGGTGTAGCCGGAGGGCACCGTGATGGTGTCGAGGCTGTTGGCGGCGACCGCGTCGAAGCCGAGACGCGAGGCCGCGCGGGCCGGGGTGAGGGCGGAGGTGCCCATCAGGAAGGCGGCACCGCCCAGCATGGCGAGGCCGCCGAGGAAGCCGCGTCGCGACAGGGCGCGCTCGACGACGGCGTCGAAATCGGTGACCGCGGGCGGCGGCGAGCGGAGTTCGTCCCAGGCGTCGAAGCTCAGGCCGCGAGAGGCGGCGGAGCGATCGGTATCTTGCGTGTGGTCCATGGGTATGTCTCCCTAAGGCCAGGAACGGTGTGGCCTACCTGTGGGACCGGGATGGTCCGGGTCGGTGCCGAAGCGAGACGCGTCTTCGCGCGCCTTTTCGCCGCTCTGGATACCGGCGGCCCGTGACGCTTTCGTTGCGCGGGTCGTACAAGAAAAGGAATTCGGCCGACGCGATCCGCCGACCCTGGGGAGACACGATGAAACTGCTGATGTTGCCCGGTGACGGGATCGGTCCGGAGATCTCGGACGTTGTGGCGACCGTGCTCGACCGGCTGGAATCGGTGTTCCGGCTGGGCCTCGAGATCGAGACCGGACGGGTCGGGCTGGCGGGGTTGAAGCAGGACGGGATCACGGTCAGCGACGACACCTTCGCCCGCTCCACCGCGGTCGACGGCGTCATCCTCGGGCCGGTCGACACCGCGACCTATCCGCCGCCGGCCGAAGGCGGGCTGAACCCGTCGGCGGAGTTCCGCAAGCGGCTCGACCTCTATGCCAATATCCGCCCGTCGCGCACCCGCGCCGGCGTGCCGTCCCTGGCCAGCTCCATGGATCTGGTGATCGCGCGGGAGAACACCGAGGGGTTCTACGCCGACCGCACCATGCATGTCGGCTCCGGCGAGTTCATGCCGACGCCGGACCTGGCGCTGGCGGTGCGCAAGATCACCCGCCAGGGTTCCGAGCGGATCGGCCGCACGGCGGCGGCGCTGGCGGCGGGGCGGCGCAAGAAGCTCACCATCGTCACCAAGTCGAACGTGCTGAAGCTGTCCGACGGCCTGTTCCGCAACGCGGTGAAGGCGGCCGCCCATGACGAGGGCGGGCTGGAAGTGGAAGAGGTGCTGGTCGACGCCATGGCCTCGCTGCTGGTGCGCGAGCCGGAGCGCTTCGACGTGATCTGCACCACCAACATGTTTGGCGACATCCTGTCGAACCAGGCCTCCGAACTGGCGGGCGGGCTCGGCGTCGCCGGCTCCCTGAACGCGGGCGACAAATACGCCATCGCCCAGGCGGCCCACGGCACCGCGCCGGACATCGCCGGCAAGGGCATCGCCAACCCGACCTCCCTGGTACTGTCGACCGCGATGCTGATCGGCTGGATCGCCCGCAACACCGGCGACGACACCGCCCTGCGCGCGGCCATGGCGCTGGAGGCGGCGGTGGACACCGCCGTGGCCACAACGGCCGGCCGGACCGTCGATCTCGGCGGTACCGCCTCGACCAGGGACGCGGGCAAGGCGATCGCCGACGCGCTGGGAGCGGCAGGGTGAACGGCGGGGTGAATGGCGGGGTGAGCGAACCGGTACTGGCGACGCGGGAGGGCGCGGTCCTGCGCCTGTCCCTGAACCGGGCGGAGCGCAGCAACGCGTTGGGTCCGGATATCGTCGAGGCCCTGCTGGCCGCGGTCGAGGCGGCGCCCGGCGAGGGGGCCCGGCTGATCGTTCTGGAAGGCGACGGCAAGCACTTCTGCGCCGGCTTCGATCTCAGCGACCTGAATGCGCTCAGCGACGGCGATCTGCTGCTGCGGCTGGTGCGGATCGAAACCCTGCTGCAGGCGGTCTTCCACGCCCCGGTGCCGACCCTGGCGCTGGTGCGCGGCGCCGCGATGGGGGCCGGTGCCGATCTGGTCGCGGCCTGCCGCCGGCGGATCGTGGTCGGCAGCGGGCGCTTCGCCTTTCCGGGGGCGGGGTTCGGCATCGCGCTGGGCACCCGCCGGCTGGCCGGCCGGGTCGGGCCGGACAACGCCCTTCAGATCGTTGCCAGCGGTCGCCGGCTCGATCAGGACGAGGCCCTGGCGCTCGGTCTGATCGACGCGGTGGTCGATGAGGAGGCGGTCGCCGGCGAGATCGAGCGGGCCGCGGCCATGGCGACGCGGCTGGAGAGCGGGATCCTGGCGACAGTCGGCGAGCTGACTCTGGAGGACGGCCGGGCGCGCGACATGGCGGCGCTGGTGGCGTCCGCGTCGCGGCCGGGCCTGAAGGATCGGGTGCTGCGCTACCAGGAGGAGGTACGGCGCGCCCGCGACGCACGAGGGAGGTGAACATGAAGACGGTGACATTGCCGGGCGGCGAGACCGTGCCGGCGCTGGGGCTCGGCACCTGGCACATGGGCGAGCGCGGCTCCGACCGGAAGGCCGAGGCGGATGCCCTGCGTCTCGGCATCGATCTCGGCATGACCCTGATCGACACCGCCGAGATGTATGCGACCGGCGGGTCCGAGGAAGTCGTGGGCGACGCCATCGCCGGCCGTCGGGACGGGCTGTTCATCGTCTCCAAGGTGCTGCCCTTCAACGCCGACCATGCCGGCACGGTGGCGGCCTGCGAGGCCAGCCTGACCCGCATGGGGATCGAGACCATCGACCTCTACCTGCTGCACTGGCCCGGCTCCTCGCCGTTGGAGGAGACCTTCGGCGCATTCGAGCAGCTCCAGCGGGAGGGCAAGATCCGGCACTGGGGCGTCAGCAATTTCGACACCGGCGAGATGGAGGATGTCGACGACGCCGGTCGGGGCGCCTGCGCCACCAATCAGATCCTCTACAACCTCACCCGCCGGGGCCCGGAATTCGACCTGCTGCCCTGGTGCGAGCGCAAGGGCATGCCGGTGATGGCCTATTCGCCGCTGGAGCAGGGGCGGCTCGGCGGTCACCGGGCGCTGCGGCCGATCGCCGAGAAGCACGGGGTTTCCGACGTCACGGTCGCGCTCGCCTGGGTGCTGCGGCGCGACGGCGTGATCGCCATTCCGAAGGCCGCCCGGCAGGAGCACGTCCGGGCGAACCATGCCGCCCTGGACGTCCAGCTCGACGGCGACGACCTCGCCGCCCTCGACGCCGCCTTTCCGCCGCCGAAGGCGAAGAAGCATCTGGAGATCCTGTAAGCCCCGACGATCAATCCGGGTATCGGACAGAACCGCGATCTCATGTAGACTGCGCCCGCTTTTACGACCGCTCGAAGAATTCGAAAGTGGGGACGATGACGCGAATCGGGGTGATGGCCGGCCTGATGCTGGCCATGGGACTGGTGGGGGCGAGCACCGCCGTTCAGGCGCAGCAGATCAAGGGCCGGCCGATGGTGACCTCGGGCGACAGCCTGTCGATCGGCCGCGACGACGTGCGGCTGTCCGGCATCGATGCGCCGGAGATGGACCAGTACTGCGAGAACGAGTTCGGCCGTCCCTATCAATGCGGGGTGCAGGCCATGGACGCGCTGCGCGAGCTGATCGGCCGCAACGACGTGGTCTGCGTTCGCGAGGGCGCCGACGGCGAGGACCGGATGGTCGGCACCTGCTATGCCGGCGACATGAACCTGAACACCCGCATGGTGCGCACCGGCTGGGCCGTCGCCCTGCCGGACGAGCGTCCGGACTACGCGCCGCTGGAGAACATGGCGAAGCGCGAGAAGCTTGGGATCTGGGGCCTCAAGTTCGAGCACCCGGCGGACTGGCGCCAGCAGAACCAGTAGGGACGGCGCGCCGTCGTCCTACGAGCATTTGAACGGAAACCAGGCATAGGTGAAGGCCGCCGCGTCCGACGTGGCCTCGAACCAGAACACCGGCGGCACTCCGCGCACCACCTCCACCCGCCACGGCGCCGTGCAGTGGGCCATGCACCAGTCGCGGCGCAGGACCATGTTGGCGTCGCTGTAGACCTTCTCCTCGGGAAAGCCGCCGCTGCGGGATTCCCAGCCGGCGGGAAAACGGACCGGGTGCCAGGCCCTGCGCATCTCGTCGAGCCCGTCGGACACCCGGTGGAACTTCCCGGCCGCGTCCGCCGCGGCGACGATGCCCGGGGCGGCCGACCCGGCGGCGGCGTCGGCCAGCCGGTCCAGTCGGAACTGCCGCAGGGTCATGCGGATGGCGAGCGCGATCAGGCCGGCGAAGACGGCAAGGGGGATCAGAATCTTCATCGCCTGGCTCCGGCACGGGTCGCGACCGTCCAAGGCTAGCGGCCCCTCGCCACGGCCGTCACGCCCTTTCCCGTCCCGCGCGGTCGTCCGCCGCGCGTCGGCTCGCTTTTCGATCGGTAAGAATGCAGCGGGATTAACGCTAAATAGGATATCAATAAAATCAAATTCACTTGCGCGACTCGGTCGAATCATTAAATCTGATTAACGGTTGGTGATGGTTGCGTTCATCCTGGACGCGTGTGAGTGGCTCATGGCAACACCCGAGTCCGAGCGCAAAGCTTTGGAAATTCTGGCGGATGCGGTGGACCGCACCGTCGGCACCGGGTTCGTGCATGCGGCCGTCGTGAAGGCTGCGCACACCCTGGCCGAGATCGATCGCCGGCATGCCGGCAAGGCGTTCGGCATGCTGAATCCGCGCGAAACCCGAAAAGTCCGCTCCACCGCGATTGAATCGGCCGAGCTGTTCCGTCAGTTCGGCGATATCGACGATCCGATCGGCGATCTGCCGCCCGATCCCCGCCTGTCCGACATCCGCTCCCGCTCCGCCAAGCTGGGCACCGGCTGAACCGGCCGGCCATGGCCGTCGGGACCTATTCTCCGGTTCGTGATTTCCGTTGAAGGACCCGGTTGCCGCATTGTTCAGCCATGCCTGATCTTCGTTTGCTGCCTGCGCTGATTGCCGCCTTCCTGCTGATCTCCGCGCCCGCCGAGGCGGGCAAGGGATGGAAGGAGGCGTGGCCGGCCACCGATTTCTCAAAGCATTCGGTGCCGCTCGACGAGATCAGCTCCGGCGGACCGGGACGCGACGGCATCCCGTCCATCGACGCGCCGACCTTCGCCGATGTCGGCGACGGCTTCGCCGGGCTGGCGCCGACCGAACCGGTGGTCTCCGTCGCCATCGCCGGCGACGCCCGCGCATATCCTCTGCGGATCCTGATCTGGCACGAGATCGTCAACGACACGGTCGGCGGCGTCCCGGTGGCGGTCACCTACTGCCCGCTGTGCAATGCGGCCATCGTGTTCGACCGGCGGGTCGAGGGCCGGCCGCTGGAATTCGGCACCACCGGCAACATCCGCAATTCCGGGCTCGTCATGTACGACCGCGAGACCGAGAGCTGGTGGCAGCAGTATACCGGCGAGGGCATCGTCGGGGCGATGACCGGCCACCGGCTGCGCTCCGTGCCGGCGCGGATGGAGAGCGCCGAGCGGTTCGCCGAGCGCCACGCCGAGGGCAGGGTCCTGGTCCCGAACGACCCGAAGGCCCGCCCCTACGGCATCAACCCCTACAAGGGCTACGACAGCATGCCGGTGCCGTTCCTCTATGACGGGACCATGCCGGACGGGCTGCCGCCCATGGCCCGGGTGGTGGTGATCGGCGACATGGCCTGGAGCCTGGCGATGCTGCGCGAGAAGGGCTGGTGGAGCGACGGCGACCTGATGATCACCTGGGAGCCGGGCCAGAACTCCGCCCTGGACACCCGCAAGATCGCCGAGGGCCGCGATATCGGCAATGTCGTCGTCACCCGCGACGGCACCGACGTCGCCCACGAGATCACCTTCGCCTTCGTGTTCCACGCCTTCCGGCCGGACGGCAAGATCGTCTACTGACGGGCCGCGTCGCGGGCGGCCCGGCGGGAGATCAGCAGGAACACGACCCCCAGGGCCGCGAGCGAGGCCGAGGCGAGGAAGGTGGCCGAATAGCTGCCGGTGACCTGGTACAGCAGCGAGAACACCACCGGGCCGAGCAGCACGCCGGAGAAGGTGATGAACATGACGCCGCCGGTCGCGTGGCCGATGGCGCCGGGCGGGCTGATGCGGGCGGCCTCGCTGGCGAAGACGCCGTTCCAGCCGATCGCCGTCAGGCCGAAGACGAAGAAGAACGCGAACACCGCGCTGTTCGACCAGTCGGCGCCGATCTGCGAGGCGGTCAGGCTGGCGAGGGTGGTCGTGGCGCCGATGATGATCAGCACGGCGGTGCTGGAGCGCAGCCGGTCGGCGATGGCGCCCCAGCTCAGACGGCCGATCACGCCGGCCACCTGGACGCAGGAGAGCGCCACCCCGGCGGTCACCAGGTTCCAGCCGACCTCGTCGACCAGCAGGGTGACCGTGAAGGACATCAGGGAGAGCTGCACCGCGCCGAAGCAGAGCCCGGTGACGGCGATGAGGAGCAGGGCGCGGGACTGCAGCACCAGCCGGAGACCGGAGAACGGGTCCCGGATCAGCGTGGCGTCCGTGCGCCTGTCGGTGTCGAAGCGGGCGCGCAGCGGCTGCATTGCGACGAACAGCACCAGACCCAGCGCCCCGACCACCAGCATGGTCGTCTGCCAGCCGAGCGAGAGGGCAAGGGAGGGCGCGATGAGGCTCGCCAGCACGCCGCCGATCGGTACGCCGGTGAAGCGCACGGAGAACACCAGGTTGCGGTTCGACGGTGTCGCCACCCGGTTCAGCAGCTCCATCGCCGGCGGGTTCATCATGCCGTAGCCGAAGCCGGTGGCGATCGAGCCGATCACCATCAGTTCCAGATGCCCGGTCATAAGGATCAGGTGCCCGACCGCCAGCATCCCGAGCGCGCTCTGGCTGATGCGCCAGGAGCCGTAGCGCTGGATGAACCCGCCGACCAGCAGGCTGGAGGTCATCGCGCCGATATAGGCCAGGGTGAACTGGTAGCCGATGAGCGAGGGCGAGATCTCCAGGTCGTGGGCCACGGCCGGCGCGATCGCGGGAATCCACAGCACCGCCATGCTCGACAGGGTGAGGGCGGCGGTGGTGAAGAAAACCACCAGCAGCAGATCGCGCAGGCTCGGCTTCTTCTCGGGCGAGGGCTCGGTGGTCTGGACCATGCCCGGCACTAGACAGGGACATGCCGCGCGGGGGTAGTGCCATTCCTGCAAAAGCGAAAATGCCACACGGGCAGGAATCGTCCGCCCGTCGCGGCTGTCGCGGCGGATAGGGCATTCCGCGCCGCCGCATCCCGATCTAGCATCCAGGCCATGACGAAGATCGCGCATGAGGGCTATCGCCCCACCCTGTTCGAACGGCTCGCCGCCGCTCCGCACCCGTCGGTGTCGTTCCAGTCCTCGTTCTGGCACGCCACCGCGCCGGCCGGGCCGCAGACCGGCCCGCTCGACGGCGAGGTCGAGACCGATGTCGCCGTGGTCGGCGGCGGGTATCTCGGGTTCTCCACCGCCCTGCATCTGGCCGAGGCCGGCGTCGAGGTGACGGTGCTGGAGGCGGACGAGCCGGGCTTCGGGGCCTCGGGCCGCAATACCGGCTTCGTCGTGCCGAACCTGCTGACCGGCCTCGACCCCAAGGTCATGACCAAGGCCATGGGGCCGGAATACGGCCCGCAGATCTGCCAGATGATCGGCCAGGGCGGCGAGCTGGTCTTCGACCTGATCCGGCGCCACGGTATCGACTGCGAGGCCCGGCAGAGCGGCTGGATTCAGCCGATCCACACGCCGGAGAAGCGGGCATGGCTTGAGGACCGGGTCGCCCAGTGGCGCGCGCTCGGCCGGCCGGTCGAGGCGTTGTCGCGGGACGAGGCGGTCTACGAGACCGGGAGCACGGTCTATCACGGCGCCTTCCTCGACACCTCGGGCGGCCACCTCAACCCCCTGGCCTACTGCCGCGGGCTGGCCGGGGCGGCGGTCAAGGCCGGGGCGACCCTGTTCACCGGCTCCCGGGCCCGGCGGATCGAGCGCCAGGGCGACCGCTGGCGGGTGACGACGGATGGCGGGGCGCTGATCGCGCGGCGTCTGCTGCTGACCACGAATTCCACCGGCGACGGTCTGGCGCCCAAGGCCGAAGGCACCCAGTTCCCGATCACCCTGTTCCAGATGGCGACCCAGCCGCTGGATCCGGCGCTGCGCGACAGCGTGCTGCCGAAGGACCGGGCCTCCGCCGATACCCGCAAGGAGCTGATCGCCTATCGCTGGACCTGGGACAACCGCATCGTCACCGGCGGGCTGCTCGCCTCGCCCTTCGGCTCGGCCGAGCGGGCGAAGACCTATCACCTGCGACGGCTGAGCGAGATGCTGCCGCAGCTGCCTACGATGGAGTGCGCCTATGCGTGGCAGGGCCGTCTGGCGGCGGCGCGGGACTTCATGCCGCGGCTCATGACCCTGGGCGAGCGCGAAGGCGATCAGGCCTGGTCGGCGATCGCCTGCAACGGCCGGGGCATGGCGATGACCACCGCGCTGGGCCGCCGGATCGCCCTGTGGCTCGCCGGCGGATCGAACGAGGGGCTGCCGGTCCCGATCACCCGGCCGGATCCGGTCGCCTTCCCCGGCCTGGCCTCCATGGCCTTCTCGGTCTGGCTGCCCTGGAACCGCCGCACCGACCGGCAGGAGCTCAAGCAGGCCAGGTGATCACCCCGCCTCCGCCGCGCCGAGCTCGGCATAGCTGCGGATCGAGCGCAGGCGGCTGAGGGCGGCGGCCAGGAACGACAGGCCATAGGCGCAGGCCACGAAGGCCACCGCAGTCCGCGGCGAGGTCGCGGTGATCAGGAACCCGCCGCACAGGGCGCCGAGCGGCCGCGCGCCGTAGATCGTGGTCTGGATGACCGCGTTCACCCGCCCCAGCATGTCGCGCGGGCTGACGAGCTGGCGCACCGAGTTCTGCGCGATCAGCCACATGGACGGCCCGAACCCCAGCAGGAAGAACCCGGCATAGACCGTCAGCGGCGATCCGCCGGGGTGGACGGTCAGCAGCAGCAGGACCGCCGGCACAGAGCTGCCGGGTCCGAACAGCAGGATCAGGCTCGGCCGGATCCGTCCGGCATAACGCGCGGCGAGGCTCGAGCCGGCGAAGGCGGCGAGGCCGAACGCCGCCATGGCGATGCCGAAGATGCCGGCCTCCAGATGCAGGACGTCGGTGAGCAGCGGCACCATGGTGACCAGCAGGGCGGAGAAGGCGAAATTCCAGAACAGCGCGCAGCCGGCGATCGCCAGCAGCAGGTCGTTGGACAGCACGAAGGCGCCGCCCTCGATCACCCTGCGCAGCGGGCTGCCGGCGCTGCGCCGCCCTGGCACGTATCGCGGCAGGCCGGCCATGGCGACAAGGGCGAGGCCCCCGCCGACCACGGCGGCGGGAAACACCCACTCGACCGTGTCCGTCGAGATTGCGGCGCCGAGTGCGAGGGGGACGGCGAAGGAGGCCGCGGCCCGCGGCATCTCGATCCGGGCATTGGCCTGGGCCAGGCCGGGCGCCGGCACGCTGCGCGGCAGGATCGACAGCCCGGTCAGCACGAACAGCACGATTCCGAACCCGGCGACCGTCACGCAGGCGCCGAAGCCGACGAGGCTGCCGGACCACACGCTTGCCGCCGTTCCGGCAAAGCCGAGCAGGGAGATCAGGACCGCCGCCATGCCCACCCGGTGCGGGGCGCCGCGGTCGACGATCAGTCCGGCCGGCACGGAGCCGATCAGATGCGCCAGGGACTGGCAGGCGACGAGCATGCCGATGACCGCCGGCGAGGCATCGAAGGCGAGGGCGGCGACGAGGGGGACGCCGACCAGCGCGATCTGGTCGGCCAGATGCATGCCGCTTCCGGCGATCTGCAGGCGGGTGACGACGGACATGCTCCGATCTCCGAGGTTGTTTCGGCGATCAGTAGTCGTCGCGGGGGAGGCCAGCTATCCGCGGCTTGCGCGGACAGTGGAGGCGTCCGGCGCCGGGCGGGCGGCCCGGCATCGGTCACCTGGGAAGGGGCGGATTTCGGGTTTCAGAGATCGGTGCAGCCGGTTCGGCCGACGCGGGGAAGAACTCGGTCGGGAGAAACAAATCGACGATCCGGCACAGCAGCCCCGAGGCGGCATGCCCCGGACGGCGCCGGTCGGATCGGGTGCGCCGTCAGACGGCGAGTCTTGTCATCAGCCAGGCAGTCGCGGCGATCGCGGCGGCCATCATCGTGCCGACCACAACGGTATCGGTGAAGTGGGCGTGTGCGGCTCTGGCGGTAAGCGCAGCGCGGCATTGGCAGCGGCGGATACGGTCTTTCATGGCATCCTCCAGTCTGGCGGGGCATCGGCTCGAAGACGCCGTCTGGTCTCCCCGCTCATCTTCCCTATCATGTCCTACTCTGCAGATCAGATAAAGCTCACTCCCGAAAAAGGGCACAAACATGGCGGCATGGCGACAGCTTCCGACGGCCGGCGAGACGTTTCTCGATCACCTCGGCCACTTCGTTCCGGACATGGAGGCGGCTCATCAGGAGCTCACCCGGCTCGGCTTCGTGCAGACGCCCTATGTGCTGCACGCCTTCCCCGATGCGGCCGGAAAGCGCCAGCCGATGGGCACCGCGAACCGCTGCGTCATGCTGCGCGAGGGCTATCTGGAGGTTCTGACCGTGACCGACGGGAGCACCCCGACCGGCGCCCGGACCCAGCGCCAGCTCGACCGCTATACCGGCGTTCACATTGTCGCGATGACCGATCCGGACGCCATGGCGCGGCGCGAGCGGCAGGTCGCCGCCGGCTTCCATCCGCAGGACCCGACCCCGCTGAAGCGGCCGGTGCCGCTGCTCACCGAGACCGGCGAGGAGACCGGGTCGGACGAGGCCGCGTTCACGGTGATCAAGAACCCCGAGGAGGACATGCCGGAGGGCCGGGTCCAGGTGCTGAGCCACCACACCGAGGAACTGGTGTGGCAGGAGCACTGGATGCGGCACGAGAACGGGATCGTCGCCCTGCGCGACGTGGTGATCGTGCCGAAGGACCTGGGCGAGGCGAAGGAGCGCTATGCCCGCTTCACCGAGGTTGCGCCGGTGCGCCTCGGCGACGACCTGATCCGCTACCCGCTGGCGCGCGGCGGCATCCTGCTGGCGAGCCCCGAGCGGGCGGCCGCCCTGCTGCCGGGGGCCGAGGTGCCGCCGGCGCCGGGCGTGGCCGGCTATGCCCTGCTGTCCGACGACCTGGCGGCGACCCGCAGCTTCCTGGAAGGTCGCGGCTTCGCGCCGAAGGACACCGACTGGCCGGGCGTTCTGTCGCTGGTCCTGCCCGGCACGCTGGGCGGCTGCTGGCTGGTGACCGAGAGCGAGGCGGCGCTGCCCTGGCACCGTTGAACGCGTCCGCCGGCGCTGTCGCCAAACCGTCATGACCCTATGGTAGAGACCTCCCGATCCATTGGATTGGGAGGCAGGCGTGTCCGGCACGATCACCCTGACGGCGACCATCATGAACGCGCGCGAGAACGCCGAGGGCAGCTACGACTTCCCGGCGCCGTCCGACGTGTTCGAGACCCGCACCCCGGTGCAGATCGTCAAGCTCTTCGCCAAGTACGTGGATGCGGAGATCTTTCCGGACGACGTGGTGGATTTCGAGGTCAACGGCGCCTTCAAGAACCTCGAGCACCGGGTGGTGACGGCGATGGGTCAGATGATCGTCCATCACGGCAAGCATGACGGCGCGATCCCGTTCATGGTGATGATCTCGGATAAGCGGGGCTGAGGCGCCGGCGCTGTCAGCTCTTCGCCGTCCGCGCGCCGTGGCTTTTCTGCGGGGTGCCGGGGTTGAGCGAGATATGGGTGTGCACGCCGTTCCACGGGGCGTCGACACTCGGCCGGGCGAAGGCGACTGTGCCGCGTCCCGGCCGGTCGAACCGGCCGCCGTCCTCGGCGATGCCGGTGGACGAGAAGGTGATGATGCCGATGGCGAACAGCCGGTCGGGCGAAACGCCGACCTTCAGGCTGTCCAGGTTCCAGCGGAAATCCTCGATCGTCGGCCAGACGTTGCGCCACTGGTTGTCGGCCAGGGCCTGCAGGCCCTCCACGACGTCCATATGGGTCCCGAAACTCGCAATGTTGTCGGCGAACAGATCGAGGGCAGGGGCGAAGTCGACATCGGCGACCTGAGCGCTCCAGGTGGCGAACCACCGCTCGATCGCCGCGCGATCCTCCTCGGGCGTGTTCCAGGTGAAGGCCATGTCGGAGATCCCGTCCCGTTCCGTGCGAACCGCACACAGCTTGGCGCCGCGTGCCGTGCGGCGGAACCCGAAACCGTCGGCTCGGGCGTGCCGGCCGGGGCGGACGGCGCCGGACGGCCGGCACCCATCCGCCCCACAGCCGGATCACGGGCGTGTGGCGGCCTCCTCGCCCAGCAGGCCGATGCGGAACCGGGTCTTCAGGTATCCGCCGTCGCGCGGCGGCACGCTCATCGGCAGGTCCTCGTCGACGACCTTCACCACCGCGCAGACCGGTCCCGCCTCGCGGAACAGGAGCTGGGCCAGGCCCTTGGCCTCGGCCTCGGTGCGGATCATCGCGGTCTTGGCGAAGCCGCAGGCGGTGGCGACCGCCGACAGGTCGGTGCCGCGCCCGGTGGCGGTCGGCTGGCGGCCGGTCTCGGTATAGGTTTCGTTGTCGATGACGCAGACCGCCAGGTTCGACGGCCGCTTGGCGCCGATGGTGGAGAAGCTGGTCATGCCCATCAGCATCTCGCCGTCGCCGGTGATGACGACGACGCGGCGCTCCGGCTGGGCCAGGGCGAGGCCGAGGCCGATCATCGTGGCGTTGCCCATGGCGCCCCAGAGATAGAAGTTCTCCGGCCGGTCGCCGAACGAGGCGAGGTCCCAGGTGGTCGAACCGAGGCCGGAGACGAACAGGGCGTCGCCCCGCTCGGCCATGGCGGCGCCGAGTACGTCGCGCCGGTGCAGGGTGATGGCGCTCATTGGTTCACCGCCTTTCCGGCCGTCCAGACCTTGGAGCCGATCACCTTCTGGCCGACCAGGACGGCGACCGGGGTGTCGGTGGAATAGGCCATGCGCAGGCCGGATTCGATCATCATGTCGACCGCCTCGGGCGTCTCCGCCAGGAAGGTCTTCACGCCGACGGCCTCCAGGGTCGGGACCACCGCCTGACCCATCGGGACCTGCCACGGATTCCCCTCACCCCACTGCCCGCGCATCGTCACGATGGCGAAGAACGGAAAGTTGGCCGAGGAGATCAGCGAGGCGATCGCGTTGATGGTGTTGCCGACGCCGCTGGACTGCATGAACACAGCCGATTTCTGTCCGCCGAGCCAGGCGCCGGCGGACAGGCCGACGGCCTCCTCCTCGGTGGCGCACATCACCGTCTCGATCTCGTTGTCGCCGAGACAGCGCTCGATCAGCAGCCGCAGGCCGCCGTCCGGCACGTAGCCGATCTGGCGCACGCCGGCTGCCTTCAAGTGGCGGTGGGCCGCCACGCTCCAATGTTCATCCATGAGCTGTCGGATCCGTTTTACCAAGGGAATCCGGAGGCTAGGCGCCTTGACGCGGGTCTGTAAAGATAGCGGTATGCACCTGCATACAATCGAATCTTCCTTTTTGACCGACCCTATCGGATCCCCATGCACCCGCTTCCCACCGCCGGCGCCGGCTATCTCGACGACCTCTACGCCCGCTTCCTGAAGGACCCGCTCTCGGTCGACCCGTCGCTCTGGGCGGTGTTCGCGCCCTATGCGGATCGCACCGACGGACCGATGCCGGAAGCCGTCGGCGACGGGCGGATCGCGGTGGCCTGCGAGCGGCTGAAGACCGCCTGGCGGCTCTACGGCCATCTGGCCTCTGCCCTCGACCCGCTGGACTTGAACCAGGCCCCCGGACACCCGGACCTGTCGCCGGCCGCCCATGGCCTGGACGAGACCGACCTGGACACGCCGGTGGGCGGCACCACGCCGCGGGAGTTGGAGGCCGGGCTGCGCGCCGCCTGGGGCGGACGCTTCACCGCCGAGGTGATGCATGTCGAGGATCCGACCGCCCGCGACTGGCTGATCGAGGCGGTGGAAGGCGGGCTGCACGGCGAACCGTCGGCCGAGGAGCGGCGCGACCGTCTCGACGCGCTGCTGGCGGCGGACGCCATGGAAACCTTCATGAACAAGCGTCTGCCGACCAACAAGCGGTTCGGTCTGGAAGGGCTTGAGGCGCTGATCGTCCTGCTGGAGACGATCGTCGGCGACGCCGCGCGCGCCGGCATGGACAAGGCGGTGATCGCGCCGATGCACCGCGGCCGCCTGACCCTGATCACCCGGCTGGTCGGCAAGCCGCTGACCGCCGCCTTCTCCGAACTGCTGGGCACGCCCCAGGTGCCGGACGGCACCCGGGCCTCGTCCGACGTGCCGTATCACCTCGGCTTCACCGGCGAGCGCAGCTTCACCGACCGGGACGGGGTCGAGCGGCGCATCCGCATGACCATGCCGTCCAACCCGAGCCATGTGGAGATCGTCTCCGCCGTCACCCTGGGCAAGACGCGGGCGACCCTGGATCTGCGCCGCCGGGCCGGCGAGGCGGATCCCACGGCGACCGTCCTGCCGCTGCTGATCCACACCGACGGCGCGTTCTCCGGGCAGGGCGTGATCGCGGAGATGCTGCAGCTCGCCGGCCTGCCGGCCTATGGCGTCGGCGGCTCGGTGCATGTACTGGTGAACAACCAGCTCGCCTTCACGGTGAAGCCGGAGCACGGCCGATCCTCGCGCCATCCCAGCGACGCCGCCAAGGCGATCGGCGCGCCGGTGATCCACGTGTCGGCGGAGGATGTGGACGCCTGCGCCCGGGCCGGCCGGATCGCCTTCGAATACCGCCGCAAGTTCGGCAAGGACATCCTGGTCGATATCGTCGGCTTCCGCCGCCGCGGGCATAACGAGCTGGAAGAGCCGATGTTCACCGAGCCGGTGCGCTATACCCGCATCGCCGCGACCGCCGGCACGCCCGGCCGCTATGCCGAGGCCTGCGCCGCCGCCGGGGTGATCTCCGAGGCCGACGCCACGGCGATGGCCGAAGCCCATTGGTCGACCCTGGACGAGGCGTTCGACCGGGCCAAGAGCTACAAGCCGAACGCGGCCGACCGGCTGCAGGGCCGCTGGTCGGCGCTGGCGCCGGTGGGCGAGGGCGACGCACCGGTCACCGGCGTCGGCGCCGCCCGCCTGCGCCGCCTGGCCGAGGCCAGCGTCGCCGTGCCCGACGGCTTCGCCCTGAACGCCAAGATCGCCCGGCAGTGGGGCGAGCGGATCGACGGCTTGGAGGACTCCATCAATTTCGGTACGGCCGAGGCGCTGGCCTTCGCCTCGCTGCTGGAGGACGGCAAGGCGGTGCGCCTGACCGGCCAGGACAGCCGGCGCGGCACCTTCTCCCAGCGTCATGCGGTGGTGTTCGACCAGAAGACCGGCGCCGAGCACACCCCGCTCGCCGCCCTGGCCGCGACGCCGCATCATCTGACCTTCGCCGACAGCCCGCTGACCGAGGAGGCCTGCATGGCCTTCGAATACGGCGTGTCCATCACCGATCCGGACGCGCTGGTCTGCTGGGAGGCGCAGTTCGGCGACTTCGCTAACGGCGCCCAGGCGGTGATCGACCAGTTCCTGGTCGCCGGCGACGACAAGTGGCTGCGGCAGTCCGGTCTTGTCCTGATGCTGCCGCACGGGCTGGAGGGCGGCGGGCCGGAGCATTCCTCGGCCCGGCCGGAGCGCTACCTGCAGATGGCGGCGCGCAACAACATCTCGGTGGTCGCCTGCGGCTCGCCGGCCAACCTGTTCCACGCCCTGCGCCGCCAGCTCCTGGCCCCGTGGCGCCGGCCGCTGGTGCTGCTGACCTCGAAGTCCGGCCTGCGCCATGCCGAGGCCCAGTCCAGGCTCAGCGAGATGGGAGCCGGCACAAGCTTCCGCCCGGTGATCGACGACGCGACGGTGGAGGGCAAGGCCCGCAAGGTGGTGCTGACCTCCGGCAAGACCTATTTCGATCTCGCCGCCGCCCGCCGCGAGCGCGGGATAGACGACATCGCCCTGGTGCGGATCGAGGAGCTGTATCCGGTTCCGGAGGCCGCGATCGCCGGGATCCTGAAGAAGCATCCCAAGGCCGAGGTGGTCTGGGCCCAGGAGGAGCCGGAGAACATGGGGGCCTGGCGCCACCTCGATCCGTACCTCGCCCGTATTCTGAGCGACTTGCGCGGCTCCGGGGCTCGTGCCACCTATGTGGGACGCGATGCCGCACCGTCGCCCGCCGTCGGCTGGGGCGTGTGGCACAGGGCGGAGCAGGCGGCGGTCATCGAGGCCGCGCTGGCCTGATCGGCCGACGCAAGAGGACGAGAGACATGAGCACCGCGATCAAGCGCAATCTGATTCCGACCACCACCCATTGGGGCACCTACTTCGCCGAGGTCGAGGACGGCAAACTGCTCGCGGTGCACGACTACGAGAAGGACCCCGCGCCGGCGATCATCGGCCCGGGCATCGTCGACGCGGTCACCCACGAGACCCGCGTCGGCCGCCCGCATATCCGCAAGGGCTGGCTGGAGAAGCGCCACAACAGCGACCGCACCGGCCGCGGCAACGAGCCGTTCGTCGCCGTCCCCTGGGACGAGGCGCTGGACATGGCCGCCGAGGAGCTGAAGCGGGTCAAGGACGCCCACGGCAACGGCTCCATGTATGCCGGCTCCTACGGCTGGGCGAGTGCCGGCCGGTTCCACCACGCCAATTCGCACATCCACCGGTTCTTCAACCAGCTCGGCGGCTACGTTTCGCACCGGGGCACCTATTCCTACGCCGCGGCCGAGACGATCATCCCCTATGTGGTCGGGCCGTTCCGCGACGTGCTGAACACCCACACCACCTGGCCGGTGCTGGCCGAGCATTGCGAGCTGCTGGTCATGTTCGGCGGCATGCCGGTGAAGAACGCGCAGGTCACCTCCGGCGGCGTCGGTCGGCACACCTGCTACCACGGGCTGCGCGACTGCGCCGACAACGGCTGCGAGCTGGTCTACGTGAGCCCGATCCGCTCCGACCTGCCGCCGGATCTGGGCGGCGAGTGGATCGCGCCGCGTCCGGGCTCCGACATGACCATCATGCTGGCGCTGGCCCATACGCTGCTGAGCGAGGGGCTGCACGACAAGGCGTTCCTCGACCGCTACACCACCGGCTTCGCGCCGTTCGAGGCGTATCTGCGCGGCGAGACCGACGGCCAGCCGAAGACCGCCGACTGGGCGGCCGGGATCAGCGGCGTCGACGCCGAGACGATCCGCAACCTCGCCCGGCGCATGGCGTCGAAGCGGACCATGATCAACTCGACCTGGTCGATGCAACGCGCCGAATATGGCGAGCAGCCGATCTGGATGACGGTCGTGCTGGCGGCGATGCTCGGCCAGATCGGCCTGCCGGGCGGCGGCTTCGGCCTCGGCTACAGCTCGGAGAACGGCATCGGCAACCCGGTGAAGCTGTTCCACTGGCCGTCGGTGCCCCAGGGCATCAACAACGTGGCGGACTTCATTCCGGTGGCCCGCATCTCCGACATGCTGCTGAACCCGGGCGGCGCCTACGAGTTCAACGGCGAGCAGCGGACCTACGGCGATATCAAGCTGGTCTACTGGGCCGGCGGCAACCCGTTCCACCACCACCAGGATATCAACCAGCTCGTCCGCGCCTTCCAGAAGCCGGACACGATCATCGTCAACGAGATCTTCTGGACCTCGATGGCGCGCCATGCCGACATCGTCTTCCCGTCGACCACGGCGCTGGAGCGTAACGACCTCTCCATCACCCATTGGGAGCCGCTGTCGACGGCGATGAAGCAGGCGATCCCGCGGGTGGCGGAGAGCCGGCCGGACTACGAGATCTTCACCGGCCTCGCCGACCGTCTGGGTTTCTCCGAGCGCTATACCGAGGGTCGGGACGAGATGGACTGGATCCGCCATCTCTGGGACCAGTCGCGCCAGCGCGCCGCGGAGGCCGGGTTCGAACTGCCCGACTTCGAGACCTTCTGGGAGCAGGAGCATGTCGAGCTCCCCGACCCCGAGAAGCCGATGGTGATGCTGGAGGACTTCCGCGCGGATCCTGAGGCCAACCCGCTGCAGACCCCGTCGGGCAAGATCGAGATCTTCTCGGCGACCATCGACGGCTACGGCTATGACGACTGCCCGGGTCACCCGGTCTGGCGCGCGCCGGACGAGTGGCTGGGGGCGGAGAAGGCGCAGGAGTTCCCGCTGCACCTGATGTCGAACCAGCCGCGCACCCGTCTGCACAGCCAGCTCGACTGCGGCCAGGTCAGCCAGGGCTCGAAGGTGGCGGGGCGCGAGCCGATGACCCTGCACCCGGACGACGCCGCCGCCCGCGGGATCTCCTCGGGCGACATCGTGCGGGTCTGGAACGACCGCGGCGCCTGCCTCGCCGGGGCGATCGTCAGCGACCAGGTGATGCCGGGCGTGATCCAGCTCTCCACCGGCGCCTGGTACGACCCGGAGACCCCGGGCGGGCTGGAGGTGCACGGCAACCCGAACGTCCTGACCCGCGACCGCGGCACCTCGCGCCTGGGCCAGGGCCCGACGGCGCATTCCACCCTGGTCCAGGTCGCCAAGCTCGACGGCGTGGTCCCGGACGTGACGGTGATGCGCAAGCCGAAGGTGGAGGGTTAGACCGGAAGCCCCCCGTCATCCTGACGCACGTCAGGATCAAGTCGGGACACGTCCTCAGCATCGGCGCCCTTCGGCGGAAGGAGCGCGGCTCGGTCCTGACTTACGTCAGGACGACGGCTTGTTTCCTGCCGTCATCCTGATGCAAATCAGGATCAAGCCGCCGGACTTGCCGGATTTCCAGCCCGACCCTCCCATACCGTCGGCATGCAGCCGACGGTCTACATCCTCACCAACAGCAAACGCGGCACGCTGTACATCGGCGTGACTGGCAACCCCGTCTCCCGCCTTCTCCAGCACCGCCGAGGTGAAGGATCGGACTTCGTGCGGCGATACCGGCTGCATCGACTGGTCTACCTCGTGCATTTCGACCGGATCGCCGATGCCATCCGGTGCGAGAAGCGGCTGAAGGCCTGGCGCCGGGCCTGGAAGATCGCGCTGATCGAGCGGCATAATCCGGACTGGGCAGAGCTTTGGCCGACGCCGGGCGTCGAGTCGGTGGATGGGCGAGGCGCTTGATCCTGACTTGCGTCAGGATGACGACTAAATTTTCATGTCATCCTGACGCAAGTCAGGATCAAGCCAGCAGCGTCGCCACAGGCTCGCAACCCTTCCCCGCCGACGCCTCCACCAGCCTGCCGCCCGAACATGCGAGGCTCGAGCCCCGTCCCCCCTTGCCCTCCCCCGCGCCGGCGGGCTAACTGCCGGCAGCAAAAAAATCACCCGGGAGGACACCACCATGGCAGGCCGGCTCAGCGGCAAGACCGCGCTCATCACCGCGGCGGGGCAGGGGATCGGGCGCGCCTGCGCCGAGGCCTTCGCGCGCGAGGGGGCGTCGGTCATCGCCACCGACATCAACGACAGGACTCTCGCCGAACTCGGCTCCATCGCCGGCATCACGCCGCGCAAGCTCGACGTGCTGAGCCCGGACGCGGTCACGGCCGCCGCCGCGGAGATCGGCGCCGTCGACGTGCTGTTCAACTGCGCCGGCTTCGTCCATCACGGCACCATCCTAGACTGCGACGAGGACGCCTTCGACTTTTCGGTGAACCTGAACGTGCGGGCCATGTACCGCATGATCCGCGCCTTCCTGCCGGCGATGCTGGAGAACGGCGGCGGCTCGGTCATCAACATGGCCTCGGTGTCCGGCAACCTGAAGGGCATCCCCAACCGCTTCATCTACGGCACGACCAAGGCCGCCGTGATCGGCCTCACCAAGTCGGTCGCCGCCGATTTCATCCGCCAGGGCATCCGCTGCAACGCGATCTGCCCCGGCACGGTCCAGTCGCCCTCCCTGGACGACCGGATCAACGCCTTCGACGACCCGGTCCAGGCGCGCAAGGACTTCATCGCCCGGCAGCCGCTCGGCCGGCTGGGCACGGCCGAGGAGATCGCCGCCATGGCGGTGTACCTCGCCGGCGACGAAAGCGCCTATACGACGGGTCAGGCCATGATCGTAGACGGAGGAATCACGATCTGATGACGGTTACGCTCGACACCATCCGCGCCGCCCGGGACCGGATCGCCGGCCATGTGCGGGTCACCCCGGTCCTGGAACCGGTCGGCCTGCTCAACCCGGTGACCGAGGCGCGGCTCGCCCTGAAGCTCGACTTCCTGCAGCCGACCGGCTCCTTCAAGGTGCGCGGGGCGGTGAACACGCTGAAGTCGCTGAGCGACGCGGAGGTGTCGCGCGGGCTGATCACCGCGTCGGGCGGCAATCACGGCCTGGCGGTGGCCTACGCCGCGTGGATGGGCGGGGCCAGGGCGGTGGTGTACCTGCCGACCTCGGCACCGGCGTCCAAGGCCGAGGCGCTGCGCCGCTGGGGGGCGGAGGTGGTGATCGAGGGCGCCGTCTTCGACGAGGCCGCCGTGGCGGCCCTGGCGCGGGCGGAGACGGAGGGGATGACCTTCGTGCATCCCTTCGCGCCGGAGAGCGTGATCAACGGGCAGGGGACGCTGGGCCTGGAGATCCTGGAGCAGGTGCCGGACGTGGATACGGTCGTGGTCGCCATCGGCGGCGGCGGGCTGATCTCCGGCGTGGCGACGGCGATCAAGGCGGTGCGGCCGGAGGTGAAGGTCATAGGCGTCGAGCCGGTCGGGGCGCCGACCCATTTCGAGAGCCGCAAGGCCGGCGGGCTGGTCACCCTGGACGCGATCGCCACGGCGGCCGGCACGCTCGCGCCGCGCCGCAGCGAGCAGCTCAACTACGACCTGATCACCGCGCATGTGGACGAGATCGTCCTGGTCGAGGACGCGGCGATGGTGGCCGCGGCGCGCTGGCTCTGGACGGAATGCGCCATCGGGGCGGAACTCGCCGGGGCGGCCGGGCTGGCGGCGCTGCAGTCGGGCGCAGTGACCGCGGCCAAGGGCGAGACGGTGTGCACGATCGTCTGCGGGGCGGGAACCGACGGGATGGGGTGAGGGGGCTCCCTCTCTCCTCCTCATTCGTCTTCCCGGACGTGATTCGGGATCCAGAATAGCCACCGGCTGATGCGTTGGTGGCTCCACTCAAACGCTCCAGCGCGCCCTCTTCCTCGGTCCCGGATCACGTCCGGGAAGACGGAACAGGGTGACGCTAAAGTCTCACTCCCTGAACGCCGCCCACACCTTCTCCAGCTCGAGCGCGTGGAAGGTGGCCGCCTGGGGGCCGCGGTCGGGGCCGAAATACCGGCCGAGTTCGAGCGCCTTCTGGAAGAAGCCCGGCGCCGGCAGCCCGTCGCGGGCCTTGGAAATGGCGACGGCCGCCAACAGGGGGCGGCCGTGCGCGGCATCCTGCTCCATCAGCACCTCCAGCGCCTCCCCGGTCTTGTGGACCGAGTGCGGGGACGGCACCCCGGCGGCCTGGACGAGATGGGCGTAGATGATCGTCGTCCCCGCTCGCGCCCGATCCTCCAGGACCGGACGCAGCAGGTCGGCGATCGCCGTCATGGGCTCAGTAGTTCGCGACGATGTTGTCGACGATCGGCGCGACACCGTCCTTGAGCGGATCGACGACCGGCAGGCCGGTCTCCTCGGCGGTCTTCTTCTTGAAGGCCTCGGCCTCGGCGGCCGACACGTTGGAGGTGTTCAGCGACACGCCCATGAACTTCACGTCGGAGTTCACCATCTTGGCCATGTGCAGGATGGTCTCCATCGCCGTCGGGATCGCCGGGACCTCATAGTCCGGCAGGCCGCGCATGTGCGGACGGCCGATCTCGTGGCACATCACCAGGGCGTCGGACTGCGCACCGTGGATCAGGCCCAGGGTCACGCCGGAATAGGACACGTTGTACAGCGAGCCCTGGCCCTCGATCAGGTCCCAGTGATCCTCGCTGTTCTCCGGCGCCAGCCACTCGATGGAGCCGGAGATGAAGTCGGCGATCACCGCGTCGACCGACAGGCCCGAGCCGGCGATGAAGATGCCGGTCTGGCCGGTGGCGCGGAAGTCGGCGTTCATGCCGCGGGCGCGCATCTCCTTCTCGATGGCGAGCGTGGTGAACATCTTGCCGACGGACACGTCGGTGCCGACGGTCAGCAGACGCTTGCCGGTGCGCGGCACGCCGCTGGCGACCGGATAGTCGCGGGTCGGGTGGCGCACGTCGAACAGCTTGCGGCCGTTCTTCTCGGCGGCTTCCTTCAGCGCCGGGATCGTGGTGATCCGGGTGTGCAGGCCCGAGGCGATGTCCATGCCGAGGTTCAGCGCCTTGACCAGCTCGACGATCCAGGTCTCCGGGATGAAGCCGCCGCGGTTGGCGACACCGAGGATGACGGTCTTCACGCCGGCGGCGGCCGCTTCCTCGATGGTCATGTCGGGCAGGCCGAGATCCGCCTTGCAGGCGGGGAAGCGGAACTGGCCCAGGCACCAGTCGGGACGCCACACCTTCACGCCGTTCGCGGTCTTGGCGGCGAGCTGGTCCGGGGCGTCGCCCAGGAACAGCAGATACGGGTTCTGAATCTCGAAACGCGACATGACGCTCCCCAGGGGATTGCGGGTGGAAGCCGGGGCCGGGATGGAGACCGGCCGGCCGTTGGCAGGATCAGACGGCGTCGTCGGAGTTCAGACTCCAGCCACGACGCGCGCTTTGCACCAGAAGATAAACCGCACCCAGCACCAACGCCACTGCGATAAGTGTGCGCGGCCAGCCGTCCATCATGGCCATGGGCAGGGCGAGGCAAAGCATCAGGCCCGGGACGTAGCCAAGCGTCCAGACCGCCTTGTCCCGAGCCTTCTGGTACCACGGGAACAGGATCGAGAAGGCCGCCACCACCAGGAAGAACAGCGCCCAGGGCCGCATCACCATGTCCAGCAGGAACTGGTCGGTGGTGCCGGACAGCGAGATCGCCCGGCTGAGGTTGAGCTCGGCCACGTTGCCGAGCACCACGCCCAGAATCATCGGCGCCAGCGGGAAGCCGAGCAGCTTCATCGCATAGCCGATCAGGCCGAACACGAAGAGCGCCCAGATGTCCTCCTGGACGTTGTTCAGGGCGAACACGCCGATCGCGCAATAGGCCAGGATGACCGCGGCCAGCATGTACATCGGGATCCGCACTACCATCAGGAAGGCGCGCAGGCAGAACGCCTGCATGACGATCATGATGAAATGGGCCAGGAAGAACGCGATGAAGATCGCGTAGGCCAGGTCCGGGTTCTGGCTGATGAAGGTCGGGCTGGGCTGCACGTTGTGGATCAGCAGCGCGCCCAGCATGACGGCGGTGATCACGTCGCCCGGAATGCCGAGCGCCATCATGGTGATCAGCGCGCCGCCGGCGGTGGCGTTGTTGGAGGATTCCGGCGCGATGATGCCGGCCGGGATGCCGGTGCCGAACTCCTGCGGCTTCTTCGACGCCTTCTTGGCCTGGTCGTAGGCCAGGATGTTGGAAATCGAGCCGCCGGCCGCCGGCAGGACGCCGGTGAACACGCCGATCGCGGAGGAGCGGATCAGGTTGACCCAGTGCTTCAGAATCGTGCGGATGGCGGCCAGGTGCTCGACCCGGATGCCCTTCGCCTCCACGCCGGTCATCAGCGGCTCGCGCGCCTTGTCGCGATCCTGCACGTCGGAGAGAAGCTGGCTGAAGGCGAACAGGCCGATCAGCACCGGCAGGAAGTCGAAGCCGTTCTCCAGCATGTCGCTGCCGAAGGTGAAGCGGGCCACGCCGTTGACTTCGTCCTCGCCGATCGAGGCGACGAACAGGCCGAGCAGGCCGGCGATGATGCCCTTGATCAGGGTCTCGCCCGACAGGCTGGCGGTGATGGTCAGGGCGAACAGCACCAGGGCGAAATAGTCCCAGGGGCCGAATTCCAGGCCGATCTTGGCGAGGCTCGGCGCCAGGGTCACCAGCAGGACCGCGCTGAAGATGCCGCCGAAGAAGCTGGACCAGACCCCCAGCCCGAGCGCCAGGCCGGGCCGTCCCTTGCGGGCCATGGGGAAGCCGTCGAAGGTCGTGGCGATGGAGGAGGGCGTGCCCGGAATGCCGGTCAGCATGCCCGACATCAGGCCGCCGGACAGGCCGCCGACGAACACGCCGATCATGGTAGACAGGCCTTCCACCGGCGACATGCCGAAGGTGAAGGGTAGCGTGAGCACCACGGCCATGGCGATGGTGAAGCCGGGGATCGACCCGGCGATCAGCCCGGCCGTCGTGCCGAGGAACATCAGGCCCAGGTTCTTCCAGTGGAAGACCTCGGCGAAGGCGAAGAGAACGTTCTCGATGATCATGATCTCTGTCCCCCGCTCAGATCGGCAGGATCTCGCCCTGGGGCAGCATCACCCGCAGGCCGAACGTGAAAATCGTCCACATGGCGCCGACCGACACCACGGCGACGGCGGCGTGGATCGCGATCAGCCTGGGCGACGGACGCCCGAGCGCGCTGAGCGACAGGAAGACGAACAGGGTGCCGCCCAGCAGCATGCCGAGGGTCGGCAGCGTCAGCAGGAACAGCAGGAACAGCACGTAGATGATGCCGGCATTCCGGTAGCGCACATGCGCCGGCGCGGACGGGGCGTCCGTCTCGGCCGCGGTGCTGCGGTCCGGGCGCAGGATCGACTGCAGGAGAAGCAGGGCGGAGAAGATGCCGAGCGCCACGATGATGATGCGCGGCCAAACCGAGCTCTGCATCGTGCCGTAGGTGGTGATCTCGATCTCGTAGGACGCCTGCCAGAGCAGGCCGCAAAACGCCAGAAGCAGAATGGCGACGATCGTGTCGCGGCTCACCGACATTGCGGAGCCTCCCCTGTTCAGTCTTGTTCGGTGTGGTGACTGTATCAAACGAAACGGGCGCCGGCATTCCTGCCGACGCCCGTCGTGACCGTCCGAAAGATCAGTCCTTGGCCTTGTAGATGCCGACGTCCTTGGCGATCTTGCCCCACTTGGTCTGGGTGTCGCCCCAGTACTTCGCGGACTCCGTCGGGTTCAGGAAGAACACGTCGGTGCCCATCGCGGTCATCGCCTCGTTCAGGGCCGGATCGTTGGCCGCGGCCTGGAACAGGCCGGCGTAGTGGTCGATCACCTCCTGGGAGGCGCCCTTCGGCAGCATGATGCCCCGGTCGACGCCGTAGATCAGGTCGTAGCCCTGCTCCTTGACGGTCTTGACGTCGGGGATCTCCGGGTTGCGCTTCTCGGTGGTGATGCCCAGCGCCTTCAGCTCACCGGAGGTGATGTACTGCTTGGCGGCCGCCAGGTTGATCTCGCCGGTGTCGATGTTCTTGGCGAGCAGGGCGGTCATCCGCTGACGGGTGCCGTCATAGGAGATGTGGTTGAACTTCACGCCGGCCGCGTCTTCCAGCAGCAGGTAGACGAACTGGCTGGTCGAGCCCAGCGTGCCGCCGGCATTGATCTTGCCCGGGTTCTCCTTGGCGTAGGCCACCATCTCGGAGATGTCGTTGTACGGCACGTCGACATGGGCGCCGAAGATCGACGGGGTCCGGGTCAGCACGGCGACCGGCTGGAACGCGTCCCAGGTGAAGTCGATGCGGCCGGTGAAGTAGCTGGTCAGCGCGCTCTGGTGGATGGCGAACAGCGTGCAGCCGTCCGGCTTCGCCTTCTCGGCTTCCTTGGCGCCCTTGTTGCCGCCCTGGCCGCCGATGTTGACGACCTGCAGCTCCGGCTCGGCGCCGTTCTTGTTCACGGTCTCGACGAACTGACGGAAGATGACGTCGGTCTCGCCGCCGGCACCCCACGGAACGATCAGCTTGGCGGTCCGGCAGCCGAAATCGGCGGCCGCGGCCGGGCTGGTGCCGAACGCCGTACCGGCGACGACGACGGCGGCCGCAGCCGCGAGAAGGGTCGATTTAATCTTCATTGGTCGATTCCCCTGTTCGTCCTGTTGATTGGTTGGACATGAGCTCCGCGCCGTTCGTCCCCGTCCTCCGACGCCTGGCCGGTGAACGGAAATTAACGGCGCGACCATGCCACCTTTCTTAAAGGGATCGGGCGGTGTGTCAATCAACCGTCCATACGCCCCGCCGCCCGGGCGGCGCCCGATGCCTACCGGTTGGAGCGCTCGTATCCGGCCTCTTCGGCGATGTCGCGCCACGAGGCCATCAGGTTCTCCCAGTAGATCGAGTACTGGGTCAGCGGACGGAAATCGATGCGCACGTCGTAGCCGTACAGCGTCTGCTGAAACGCCTGGTCGCCGAGCGCCTTCTCCAGATCGCCGGAGAGCCGGGCGGCCAGCTCGGCGGTGGCCGAGGGCGGCAGCAGAATGCCGAGATCGATGGCGTAGTCGAAGCCGATGCCCTGGTCGCGCAGCGTCTCCACGGCGGGCAGGATCGCGCTGGGATCGCGGTCGGTCACCGCGATCGGGCGCACCATCCGGGTCTCGGCCAGCCGCTTGGCCAGGGCGGTCGGCACGCTGGCCAGGTCGATATCGGCGGCCAGCAGCGCCGAGACCCGCTCCCGCGCGCCGTCGATCGAGTCGTAGTCGAGCTCGATCCCGGCCGCCTTGGCCATGGCACGCAGGGCGAATTCGGCGACGGTGCCGGGGCCCACGCCGGCGGTCACCGTGCCGCCGCGGGCCGCCTCCGCCATCTCCCGCGCGTCGGAGAACGACGTGGAGACCGGGGCGACGAGCGCCATCGGCGTGCGGGTCAGCAGGGCGACATGGCGGAAGTCCTGCCAGGCGAAGGGCGCCCGCCAGGTGAGGAAGTTGGCCAGCAGCCCCTGATGGGCGGCCAGCATCATGCAGCCGTCGCCGGGCGCGTCGAGCACCGCCCTTCCGCCGTCGATTCCGTCGTCGCCGTCGATGTTGCGCACCTTCAGCGGCGGCTTCATCCCGGTCCGGTTGGCGGCGTCGGCCAGCGCCCGGGCGATCAGGTCGGTGCCGCTGCCCGCCCCCCCGGCGACGACCAGCGTCGCCTGGCGGCAGGTCGGTGCCGGCGGCGCCGTCTCCGTGGCGGTCTGGGCGAGGGCGGCGGGCGCGGCGGACAGGCCGAGCGCCAGCCCCAGGGCGGCGACGGTCGCACGGGCGCGACGGGCGGGCGTGGATCGACGGCTGGACATGGGTGACACACCGGGGCTACGACAGCGACCAACCTTGGACCAGGAGGACGGCGTGTCAACATCGCCAGCAACGGGACCGCTTACGGTCGGCATCGGAGGATTTGGGGCGATCGGCCAGAAAGTGGCCGCGGCGCTCGACAGCGGCAGCATCGAGGGGCTGAAGCTCGTGGCGGTCTCCGCCCGCGACGCGGACAAGGCCCGGGCCAATATGGCCGGGTTCGAGACCGAGGTGCCGGTGGTGCCGCTGGGCGATCTGGCCGATCTGGCCGACGTGGTGGTGGAATGCGCACCGGCCTCGGTCTTCGCCGAGGTCGCGGGTCCGGCGGTCGAGCGCGGCCGCATCTTCCTGCCGATCAGCGTCGGCGCCCTGCTGCGTCACGACGATCTGGTCGACCGCGCCCGGCGTTCCGGCGCGCGGATCGTGGTGCCGACCGGCGCGCTGATCGGTCTCGACGCGGTCCGCGCGGCGGCGGAGGGCGAGATCTCCGAGGTCCGCCTGGTCACCCGAAAGCCCCCGGGCGGCCTCGCCGGCGCCCCCTATCTGGTGCAGAACAACATCTCGGTCGATGGCCTGAACGCCGCCAAGAAGGTGTTCGACGGCTCGGCCCGCGACGGCGCCGCCGGCTTCCCGGCCAACGTCAACGTGGCCGCCGCCCTGTCGCTGGCGGGTATCGGTGCGGACGAGACAAAGCTGGAGATCTGGGCCGACCCGCAGGTCACCCGCAACACCCACACCATCACGGTGGAGGCGGACAGCGCCCGGTTCACGATGACCATCGAGAACGTGCCGACGGAAGAGAATCCGAAGACCGGCAAGATCACCGCGCTCAGCATCATCGCGACCCTGCGCCGCCTCGGCGCGCCGATGACCGCCGGAACCTGACGGGCTTCGGCTTATACGACTGCCGCGACGCGGGCCGGTCTTCCGGCCCGCGTTTCGTTTGAGCGGTTACTTCTTGAGCAGGTTCTGCAGCAGGCCCTTGGCAGCGTCCTCGAGCTGCTTCTTGGGATCCTGCTGCTGCGGCTGCGCTGCCCCGCTGTCGGGGGTGCCGCTGTCCGCGCCACCGGGGGCGGCGGGGGCGCTCTGGGCCGCGCCGGGGTTCAGCAGGTTGTCCAGCTTCTCGACCGTCCCGCTCTTGTCGAGCTGCTTCAGGGTGCGGGTCCCGATGGTCTGAACCACGTAGCGCTGCATCTCGTCGATATCGAGGATCTGGCGAGGGTTGTCGAACGGTCCGACCAGCCGCATGCCGACCGGCGGCGCGTTCGGATGATCGCTCAGCCGGGCCCGGGCGTTCACGTCCATCTGCCGCGGCGGCAGATCGACCACGGCGGTGGCCGAGCCCTTCGCCGCATCCGCGTCGAGCGCGATGTCGTTCGAGCGCAGGACGCCCTGCTGGACGGTGTAGCTGCCGGTCAACGCGGTGAAGGCGGTCTCGCCGCCGGACAGGGCGCGCTGGGTCAGATCGACGAAGTCGGTCGCTCCGTTCAGCTCCTTCAGCCGGTCGGAGAAGGCGCGCAGGTCGAAGCCCTTCACCGTACCGTCGCGCACCTGGAACGAGCCGGTGCCGTTCAGGTTAGAGATCAGCTCGTATTCCGAGCCGCCGGTCGCCGTCAGGTCGGTGTCGTAGGTCAGGATGCCGCTGACCATGTCGGTCTCGGCCGCCGTCGACGCCGCCTGGCGGACATCGGCGTTGCGGACCTTCACGGTCACCCCGGCCTCCGGCGTTGGCCGGTCGGCCAACCGTGCGGTCAGGTCGAAGGTGCCGCCGAACATGCCGCCCGCCAGCTTGGAGACGTTCAGCACGCCGTCCTTGAGCACCGCGGCGAGTTCGGCGTGGTCGACCACATAGCTGCCGTACTCGATCGCCTCGATGCCCATGGTCATGTCGGCATCCACGGCGGACAGGCCCGAGGTGTCGATCTTCTCCCGCGACCAGCCGCCGCCCACGGCCGAACCACCGGTCGGCGCCGCCGCCGGGGCGGCCCCCTGCGGCGTGGGCGTGCCCGGCGGCAGCCACGGGTCGACGGCGATCCGATTGGAGGTCAGAGCCAGGGTGATCTTCGGCCGCGGACCGGTATTGGCGACGGCGCCGTTGCCGGTGATCCGGATCGAGCCGGCGGTGATCGCCGTCTCGCTCAGGGTCAGACCGTCGACCGGGCCTTTGAACAGGGTGGATGCCTCG
The DNA here is from genome assembly GCA_965228445.1 of Candidatus Endolissoclinum sp. Classification (GTDB taxonomy): domain Bacteria; phylum Pseudomonadota; class Alphaproteobacteria; order Thalassobaculales; family Thalassobaculaceae; genus Thalassobaculum. The sequence continues at coordinate 4,512,711 of OZ245813.1, forward strand.
AACGGGCCGAGATTGCCGCCGCGCGCCCGGTAGTCGGGGGAGGCGAGGCGGATCGCCTGGGTGGCGTTCGGATGGGTGACGACGATCTTCATGTTGACGTCGGGCGTCGCCGCGAAGGGATCGACATTGCCGATCAGCTCGAGCCGGCCGCCGCCGGTATAGGCCGCGATCTGATTGGCGTAGCGGCCGTCGTCGCGGGTCTTCAGCTCGCCGTCCACCTCCAGCTTGCCGAGCGACCCGAAGCCGGATAGCGCGCCCGGTGACAGGGTGGAGACCAGCCGGTTGGCGTCCGGATGCTGGAGCTTGTAGGTGACGTTCACCGTCGGCGGCGAGGTCAGCGGCTGAGCGGTGCCCTTCAGGTCCAGGGTGCCGCCGGCCACGGTCAGCCGCGCGTCGAGGGCGACGTCGCTCATGTCGCCGGAAGCCTTGCCCTTCAGCGCGACGGTGCCGAGCTGTTTGGCCGGCACCGGACTGTCGGTGGAGAGCAGACGGGCGAAGCGATCGGCATCCTTCACCGACACGTCGAAGCTCATGTCGACCGAGGGCTGGCGCGCGGCATCCTTCAGGACGCCGGAGATCGTGCCCGCCGCGCCGGCCATGTCCCCGACGCCGGCCTGGCGCAAGGTCAGGGTGCCGTTCTGCAGCAGGGCGTCGACCCGGGCGTCGGCCAGGGTGATGCCGCTCACGGTCGCCTCGCCGACCCGCAGGTCGATATTGGCGTCGAAACTGTCCAGCACCGCCAGGGCGTCCGCATTGCCGGACGCATTTCCGTTGGCCGGCTGGGCGGTGCCCGAGCCGTCGCCGGATGCGGGAGCCGCGCCGGCGCCCTGGGGCAGGTAGGCGTCGACGTTGATCCGGTCGACGTTCAGGCTGAGACCGAAGGCCGGGCGGTCGCGCAGCGCCAGGGTCAGGCCGCCCTGGGCCTTGGTGGCGTCGAGCTCCATGGTCCAGTCGGACACCTGGATCTCCTGGGCCGAGGCGCGGATCGCGGCACTCACCACCGCCTTGCGCAGCCGATCGGCCGGCACGGAGGCGAGATCGACCTCCAGCCAGTCCAGGGTGGCCCGCAGGTTGTCGGATGCGGCTTCGAGCCGGCCGACGAAGGTCGGGCCGCTCTCCAGCCCGCCGATCAGCGTCACGTCGGTGCCGCCGGGAAGCTGCGCGGTGGCCAGGCGGAGGTCGCCGACCCCGTCACGCAGGGAAGCGTCGACCTGCACGTTGCGGATGGCCGCCCCCTTGTACTGGACTGCGTCGACCTTGAGGTCGATCCGGGCGTCGATATCGCTCGGCAGGACGGCGGCATCGGCGGTCGCCTGACTGCCGGACGGCGCCGCCGGCGGCTGTGTCGCGCCGGTCTGGCTCTCGGCCGGCCGGGACTCTTCCGTCGTGCCCTCCTTCGGCAGCAGGGCGTCCAGATCCAGACGGTTGCCGGACAGGGAGGCGTCGATCGACAGCTTTGGCTCGAGGGCCGCGGTCACCGCGCCCTGGAACCGGGACTCGCCCAGGGTGACGACCAGATTGCTCGCCGTCACGGTCTGCGGGGAGCCGTCGATGTCGGCGGTGAGGGAGGCGGCGTTCGCGGGCAGGCCCTCGGGGGCGGCGGCGCCGAACGCGGTCGCGATCTGGGCGGCTTCGGCCAGGTCGGGGGCCTTTGCCTCCAGCCGGCCCTTGAAGGCGGGGCCGGCATCCATGTCCAGCGTGCCGTTGAGCGCCAGTTCGATGGCGCCCTCCTGGCCGGTGGCTGTCAGCTTCACCGAGGTGGCCCGGCCGGAATCGAGCGCGCCGACCGATCCGGACAGGGCCAGGGGAATGCCCTGGTAGCCGACCTCGCCCTCGACCTCGAACGGGCCCTGAAGCCCGCCGGCGGAGATCGCCAGATTGACGTCGGAGAGGGTGTGCTCGGCCCCGCTGGCGGCGTCGCGATAGACCAGACGCCCGTCCTCGATCACCGCTTCGTCGATCGCCAGGGCGGGCGCGTCGCCGCTGTCGCCGGTGGCCGGGTCGCCGGCTCCGGCCTCCGCGGTGTCGCCGCTGTCGAACGCCCAGTTCGCCCGGCCGTCGGGCAGGGTCTCCAGCACGATGACCGGCTTGACCAGCGTCACCGACGTCACCCGGATCTCGCCGGACAGCAGCGGAAACAGGGCGACCGACACGTCGAGGGAGTCCAGACTCGCCATGTCGGGCGTGGAACCGCCCTCGGCGTTAGCGAGACTGACATCGGCGACGGAGAGGGTGGGCGAGGGCAGGATCGACAGCGACAGGTCGCCGCCGATCTTCAGCTCCCGCCCGGTGGCATCGCGCGCGGCGGCCTGGATCTCCGGCTTGTATCCGTTCCAGTCGATCAGGCTCGGCACCACCAGGACGGCGGCGACGAGAACGACGACCAGACCGACGATCGCAATCAGGACCTTACGCACGATAACTCCTTAATCTCCGTCATCCGCCGGGCGGACAGGCGCTTCCTCTCACGACATCAACGCCTGTCGGCAGACCCGGCTCCGGTATCGGATCGATATGCAATCATACGATGCTGCAAACATCCTCGAACGCAAAGCGCGGCAGGCGCTGGAAGACGCTCTCCGGGGTGCCGTAGCCGAGATTGCAGAGGAAATTGGACTTGATTGTGGTGCCGGCGAAGAACTCGGCATCCACCTTGGCCTGGTCGAAGCCGGACATCGGCCCGCAATCGAGGCCCAGGGCGCGGGCGGCGATCATCAGATAGGCGCCCTGCAGCGAGCCGTTGCGGAAGCCCCCGGTCTCCGCCGCGTCCGGCTTGTCCTTGAAGGCGCCGGACATGTCGCGGTGCGGAAACAGGAACGGGAACTTCTCCCAGAACGCCGGGTCGTAGGCGACGATGGCGCAGACCGGGGCGGCCATGGTCTTGTCCACGTTGCCGCCGGACAGCGCCGGCTTGAGCCGCTCCTTGCCTTCCGCGCTCTTCACGAAGACCAGCCGCATGGGCGAGCCGTTCGCGGCGGTCGGACCCATCTTCGCCACGTCGAACAGCGTCTGCAGGAGCGAGTCCGGCACGTCGCGATCCTGCCAGCCGTTGAAGGTCCGGGCCTCGCGGAAGATCAGGTCGAGCCCGTTGTCGTCGAGGGTCTGGATACGCTGCTTGAGCGACCGAACGGCCTCCTGGGCGGCGGCGACTGCGGCGTCGGTCATGACTACTCCTTTGTGTGTGCCGGCGAGACCGGCGGTTGTTAACGCAGGGATATGCGTGTTTATTGCGCGCCGTAAAGGTCGTGGGAAAGAACTCAAATGAGCAACACCATGGTGCGGCTGTTCCGCTTGTTGACGGTTGTCGCTGCCATTACCTGCGCATCGAGCCTGTGGACGCCGGTTGGTCACGCCCAGGCGACCGGACCCTTGAACGAGCGCGAGCGCCAACTCATGGGGATCGCCGCGTCCTGCGTCGCCTTCTACCAGGCGGCCATGGCGGAACTGGAATTGCCGATCGAGGGCAACGAGGCGAAGCGGCAGAGCTTTCTTCAGGTGTTCGACACCCTCGCCAAGCGCGGCCGCTCCCGCAAGGAATACGAAGCCTCGTTCCAGCGCGACGTGGTAATGCGCACCATCGAGGTGACCACCATCATCGACAACGACCCGCAGACCGCGCGGCCCCAGGTGCTCGGCAACCTGCCGAAATGCGATGCCTATCTGGACGAGATGAAGACCGTCGCCGGTCTGAGCTGACGGCCGGCCGCACATCGTGGACAGTCTCCTTGCCCTGATCATCCCGGATCCGCTCAGCCAGCTTGCGGCGCTGTCGCTGATCGCGCTCAGTTTCGTGACGTCGCTGATGACGGCGGCCCTCGGTCTCGGCGGCGGCATCCTCATGGTGGCGGCCATGGCCAGCGTGGTGCCGCCGGCGGCGCTGATCCCGGTGCACGGGCTGGTGCAGCTCGGCTCGAACAGCGGACGGGTGCTGCTGTTCCACCGCTTCATCCGCCGCTCCATCGTGCTCTGGTTTCTGCTCGGCGCCGTCGTGGGGGTGACGATCGGCGCCCAGGTCGCGGTCCGGCTGCCGCGCGAGGTGCTGCTGATCGTGGTCGGCGGCTTCGTGCTCGTGACCACCTGGATGCCGTCGCTCGGCCGCTATCGGGTGCCCGACCGGGGCTTCGTCGCCATCGGCGCCGTGACCGCCTTCATCACCATGTTCGCCGGCGCCACCGGGCCCTTCCTCGCCCCCTTCCTGTCGCCGGAGCGGCTCGGCGACCGACATGCCACGATCGGCACCTTCGCGGCCTGCATGACCCTGAAGCACGCCCTGAAGGTCACCGCCTTCGCGGCCCTCGGCTTCGCCTATCTGCCGTGGCTGCCGCTGATCGGCCTGATGATCGTCAGCGGCTTTCTCGGCACCATGGTCGGGCGCCAGATTGTCAACCGCATGCCCGAGGCCCGCTTCCGGACCGCGTTCCGGATCCTGCTGACCGCGCTCGCCCTGCGCCTGCTCTACGAGGGTCTGGTCGGCTAAAGGCGCTTGTCGGGAGCGCCCCTCGCGCGCAACCATGCGCCGCAAGCCGCAAAGGCCACGAAAAACGCGTCAGGGAGGATGACCGCATGAGTGCCAACACCGCCTTCGAGATCTCCGTGTTCCCCGGAGACGGGATCGGGCCGGAGGTGATCGACCCCACGGTGGCGATCCTGCAGACCCTGCGCGACCGTGTCGGCGGTTTCGACCTCCGCTTCCGCTCCGAAGCGGCGGGGGCCGCGCACTACAAGGAGACCGGCACCGCCCTGCCGGAAGAGGCGATGTCCCGGGCGGACAAGGCCGACGCGATTCTGCTCGGCGCGATGGGCATGCCGGACATCCGCTATCCCGACGGCCGGGAGATCGCCCCGCAGCTCGACATGCGCGAGACCTTGGAGCTGTTTGCCGGCGTGCGGCCGGTGCGCACCCTGCCCGGCGCGCCGGTGCCGCTGGGCGATCCGCGGGCGCAGAACCTGGATTTCGTGCTGATCCGCGAGAGCACCGAAGGCCTGTTCGCCGGGCGCGGAAAGACCGTCTTCGACGGCCCCGCCGACCGCCCGACCGCCGCCCACGACACTCAGACCATCACCCGCGCCGGATCGGAGCGGCTGTTCGAGTTCGCCTTCAACCTGGGGGCCAAGCGCAAGGAGCGCGGCCATTCCGGCAAGGTGACCTGCATCGACAAGGCCAACGTGATCGGCGGGTTCTACTTCTTCCGCCAGATCTTCGACGAGGTCGCCGCCCGCCACGGGGTCAGCGAGCCCGACCATATGTATGTGGACGCCTGCGCGCTGAACATGGTCCGCCGACCCTGGCAGTTCGACGTTCTGGTCACCGAGAACATGTTCGGCGACATCCTGTCCGACCTGGGGGCCGGGCTGATGGGCGGCATGGGCATGGCGCCCTCGGCCGATATCGGTGCCCGTCACGCGGTGTTCCAGCCCTGCCACGGCAGCGCGCCGGACATCACCGGTCAGGGCCTCGCCAATCCGACCGCGACCCTGCTCTCGGCGGTGATGATGCTGGAATGGCTGGCCGACACCCACGGGGTCGCCGACTGCGCCCGGGCCGGACAGATCCTCGACAAGGCGGTCGAGGTCGCCTTCCAGGACGGCGGCCTGGTCCCGACGGAATACGGCGGCTCGTCGGGCACGCGGGCGATCACCGATGCGGTGACGGCGGCGATCGCCGACGGCCGGGCCGAGGCGCGTCTGGACGCATAGGCGTTTCCGGTCGCCCTCCCGCAATGATAGGCTCCGCCGACGACAACCGAACGGCGGCTCCCCATGTCCCTGAGCGACCCTGGCGCCATTTCCGGTGAGGGCTTCTTCGAGGATATCGCGGTAGGGCGGGAACTGCGCCGGCAGGACCGCTACGTCGCCCATCGCACGGCCATCAACGTGGACCGGCAGCGCTGTCCGGTCCTCGACATCTCCACCGGCGGCCTGCGCATGCAGACCCCGCCCGGATCCCGGCAGGTCGGGGACGATATTCTCGGCCTGCTGGTCTGCAAGGCGGGCGGCGCGGACATCCGCGTCATCGTCCGCGGGCGGGTCGTGCGGGTCGAGCCCGACGGGCAGACCGCGGGCGTCCAGTTCGCCGCTCTGCCGCCCGCCCATATGGACGCGGTCAAGGCCATCATCCACATGATGGAGCGGCTCGAGATCGAGGCGTCCTACGAGCAGGCGCGCCGACCGAAACCCAGCCCGCCGATGCTGCGGGCGGCGGTCGCCATCGCGGTGTTCGGTGCCAGCATCGGCATCGCCGCCCTGTACCTGACGATCCGATAGTCCTTCCGTTCCGAACCGAGGTCCCCGCATGCAAGCCGTGATCGACTCCCTGCTGTCCGGACTGCCGTACCTTCTCCTGCACCTGGCCGTGACCCTGGCCATGCTGGCGGTGGGCGCCTGGCTTTACGAGAAGATCACCCCGATCCGCGAGGTCGAACTGATCAAGGCCGGGAACGTCGCCGCGGCGGTGTCCTATTCCGGCGCGCTGCTGGGCATGGCGATCCCGCTGGCGGTGTGCATGGCGGCGAGCGTCAGCGTGCTCGATATCGTCGTCTGGGGCGTCGTGGCGCTGGCTCTGCAGATCGCGGTGGTCCGGCTGGTTGAGGCGATCCTGGGCGGGCTGTGGCACCGGATCGAGGCGGATCAGATCGGACCGGCGATCCTGGTGGCAGCGGTGAAGCTGTCGGTGGCGGTCGTCAACGCCGCCGCCGTCTCGGGCTGAGCCGTGCGCTTGGGCAACAACCGCCTCGGCCTCCTCGGCTTCCTGCTGGTCATGCTCATCTCGGTGATCTCCTCGTTCCTGGAGGACCCGCCGGCGCCGCCGCGTGACGGCGGGGATGTCTCCGTGCGCCGGCCGGTTCCCGCACTGCCGGCGGAGGATCTGGCCGGCCTGCCGGAGTTCTCGGTGGAGATCGGGGCGAAGGCCGACGGCACCGGGACCGCCTTCGCGATCGGACCGGGCACCTGGATGACCGCACGCCACGTGGTCGACGGCTGCGACGCGGTCGGCATCCTGGAGCGGCCGCGCCAGGGTCTGCGGGCGCGCAGCTATTCGGTCCACGGCAGCGCCGACGTCGCGGTCATGCGGATCGACCGCTCGCGGCCGGTGGTGCGCTTCGCCGACGCAACGCCGCAGCGCGGGGATATCGCGTATCACGTCGGGTTCCCGCGGGGACAGCCGGGCGAGATGCGCTCGCGGATGCTCGGCCTCAGCGTCATGAACGCGCGGGGACGCTACAGCACGCGGGAGCCGGTGATCGCCTGGGCCGAGCTCGAGCGCTATCCGGAGGACTCGCGGCCGCTGTCCGGCCTGAGCGGCGGGCCGGTGTTCGACAGCCAGGGCCGGCTGATCGGCGTGCACGTCGCCGGATCGGTGCGCCGGGGGCGGTCCTTCACCGCCCATCCGTCCTCGATCCGGGCGCTGGTCGAGCAGGCCGGTGTGGTGGCGTCGAGGGATGGCGAGTCGCAGCCCTTCACCCCGGACACGCTGCCCGCGGTAGCCGACGCGCTGCGCGGACGCGGCACGGTGACCATGGCCCTGTGCGACGTCCGCTAGGGGGAGTCTCGGCCGGCTGGAAGCCCCGGATCGTGCCTGAGCCGTGCGACTTCCGTCTGTCTCCGTCTGCGGGTACGGTGACCCTGGGGACGATAGGAGTGTCGCGTTGGTCTTTCATACCGAGATCAGGGACGCCATCGACCGCCTGGTCGAGAACAGGACCATCCGCGGCCTTTATCGCGAATGGTCCGACCTTGCGTCCGCCGACCGGTTGCCGTCTTACGAGGCCTTCGATCCCGAGCGGCGCCCGCTGCTGACCGCGAACCTCATGGTGTTGCAGCCGGAGGAGGTCGGCTACCGGTACCGCCACTACGGCGTCAGCATCGCCCGGGCCGCCGGTTTCGACATGACCGGCCGCTCCACCGCCGATTTTGACAGCGATGTCGGCCGGTTCTTCGAGGAGAAGTACCGCCAGACCCTCGCCGACCGGCATCCGCTCTACACCCTGCACCGGGCGAGCCATGCCCGGGCGGTGCTGCTGTGGGAGCGGCTGATCCTGCCGGTCGATGACCGGGGTACTACCGTGCTGGTCTGCTACAACACGCCGGCGGACAACAAGGCCGACGCCTTCGACGCGCTGATGGAGAGCAGCTCGGAAGGGCTGCTCCTGCTCCGCCCGGCCATGGACGAGAACGGCCAGGTGACGGATTTCGTGATCGCCGTGGCCAACCGGCGGGTCCAGGAGATCTTCGGCACCGCGGAGCCGCTCGACGGCCGGCGGCTGAGCGAGGCGTCGCCCGCCGTCAGCGGACAGGTCTTCGAGGCTTGCCTGCAGGTGCTGGCCTCGGGGGAGACGGAGCGGCTGCGGATCCGGGAGCAGGGCGTCGCGGACGACGAGGGGCCGGTCTACCAGGTCGGCCTGTCCAGCGCCTCGGACCGGGTGATGATGTCGCTCAGCGACGTGACGGAGGTGGCCCGCGCCAAGGAGGTGGCGGAGCGGGCGAACGAGGGCAAGTCCCGTTTCCTGGCGATGATGAGCCACGAGATCCGGACGCCGATGAACGGGCTGATCGGTATGCTCGGCCTCGTCCTGAAGTCCGAGCTCGACGACGAGCAGCGCTCGATGGTCTCCCTGGCCAAGCAGTCCGCAGACAACCTGCTGGTGATCCTCAACGATATCCTCGACTTCTCGAAGACCGAGTTCGACAAGCTGGAGCTGGAGCATGCGCCGTTCGAGCTGACCGATCTCGTCGCCAGCGTGACCGACCTGTTCTATCCGCAGGCGGCGGCGAAGGGGCTGGAGGTGGCGTCCTATATCGACACCTCCATGCCAATGCGGCGGCTCGGCGACGTCAGCCGGCTGCGGCAGATCCTGATGAACCTGGTCGGCAACGCGGTGAAGTTCACCGAAGAGGGCGGCGTGACGCTGACCGTGACCGCCGGGGAGGGCGACGGCGTTCGCGTGGAGGTGCGCGACACCGGCGTCGGAATCCCGAGCGACCGGCTGCATGTGCTGTTTCAGGAATTCTCCCAGGCCGACGAAAGCATTTCCCGGCGCTACGGCGGCACCGGTCTGGGGTTGGCGATCAGCCAGCGTCTGGCCCAGCTCATGGGCGGAGGCATCTCCGCCGACTCGATTATGGAATCCGGCAGCCGGTTCCGCCTGGACCTGCCCCTGGAGATCGCGGCCGATCAGGCGCCGCGCGGCGACCGCACCGCGCTGCTGCGCGGCAAGCGCTGCCTGATCGTTGACGACACGGCCGTGAACATCGACATCTTCCGCCGACAGGTGGCATTGTGGGACGTGGAAGGCGTGGGACTGGACGATCCGCGGCGGGCCATCTCCCTGCTTCGCGAGGCCGACCGGGAGGGCAGGGCATTCGATGTGGCCATTCTGGACCACAAGATGCCGGGGCTGTCCGGATTGGATCTCGCGCAGCAGGTGCGCGACGATCCGGTCCTGGCCGGAATGAGGCTGATCCTGGCCTCTTCGGCCGATACCGGTTTCAGCGAGGGGCGCGACCGCTTCGAGCTGTTCGACCGCGTCTTGCGCAAGCCGATCCAGCCGCTGGATCTGATGTCGGCCCTGGCCGGCGATGGAAAGAGTCAACCTGCCGACGCGCAGGCCGAGGAGTCGCGAATGACGGATCATCCGCTGCGGTTGCTGGTGGCTGAGGACAACAACATCAACCGCATCCTGATGCAGACCGCGCTGACCCGGCTCGGCCATACGGTGGCGCTCGCCGAGAACGGGGTCGAGGCGGTGGAGGCGGTTGGTCGGGAGACGTTCGACGTCGTTCTGATGGATATCGAGATGCCGGAGATGGACGGCGAGGAGGCCGCCCGCCGGATCCGCGCGGAGCATGGGGCGAAGCCGGCGATGGTCGCCCTGACCGCCCATGCCGGCGAAACCCACCGCGAGCATTTTCTCGGGATCGGGTTCGACGGCTATCTCGCCAAGCCGATCGACTTCGAGGAACTCGACGCCCTGCTCGGCCGGCTGGGCGGCGACGGGGGGGCATCGACGCCGGCGGCGGCGGAAGCGGAGCCCACGGCCCCCTCCTTGATCGAACAGGCACGGATCGACTCGCTGACACAGGCGCTGGATCCGGAAACCGTGTCGACCATGCTGGCCAAGTTCGCCGACAGTCTGGAGGAGTTCGGACCGAAGCTGGCGGCGCTGCACAAGAGCGGCGACCTGGCGACGATGGCGACCCAGGCCCACACCCTAAAGGGGATGAGCCTGAATTTCGGGGCCAAGGCCCTGGCGCAGACCGCCCAGGAGACGGAGAAGAAGGTCGCCTCCGGCACCGCTCTGAGCCTGGGCGAACTGAAAATGCTGGTCGATCAGATTATCCATACTTATCATGAGGTCTTGGCTTTGGCGCAACGACTACGTGAAGAGTGACGGACACACCCAGCGACTCCCACCGGCGGCGGGTCTGCCCGCGCCGGTTCACGATTTGAAACGCCACGTAGGTGCAATGGATCTGCAATGACCAAGGAACGCCGGAATTTTGGACGTCGGACGACGGATACGTTTGCGACGGTCGCCACCATCGGAAATCAGGATCTCGATTCCTCCGCCCGCGTGATCAACCTCTCGGTCAACGGCCTCCGTCTGGCCACCCCCGCGTCGCTGATGAACGACCAGCGCTATCGGGTGAAGCTCGCCAAGACGAACAGCTGGTTCGAGATCGTGGTGCAGGAGCGCATCGGCGACGAGTACCGCTGCCGGATCGAGACCAGTTGGGACGATCTGCAGGACGTCATCCGGCAGAGCGACGACCTCACGCTGCTGGTTCTGGCCTCCTCCGAGGTGGACGGCGACGGATGATGGGTCGGAATCTGTTGCCGATTCTTAATAACCATATTTATTTTGTGTCATGTGCAGGTAACAATTCAATGATACTTGAAAGATGAGTATGGTCGAGGAACAGGCGATAGGTGCCTTCGCCGCACTGGCGCATGAGAACAGGCTGACGATCTTCCGGGCGCTGATGCGTGCCGGTCCCTCGGGCATGTCTGCCGGCGACATTGCGGTCGCCGCCGGCCTCGCCCCGTCGAACGTCTCGTTCCATGTCGCCCAGATGGAGAGGGCCGGGTTGCTGCGGTCATGGCGGGTCCGACGGAACATCTTCTATGCCGTCGAGACCGATGGCGTGCAGCGGCTGCTCGCGTTCCTGACCGAAGAGTGCTGCGCCGGTCATCCGGAGCTGTGCGGGCTTTACGTCGCCGGGGCGTCCGGCGCGGGGCGCGGCATGGCCCCGGCGGCCGAGGGTAAACTGACCGGGGACACCGCTGCCGAGTGACCCCGGACCGATGAAGGCGGGGACCATGGCTGACGAGAAGATCTACAACGTCCTGTTCCTGTGCACGGGTAACTCCGCGCGCAGCATTCTGGCGGAAGCCATTCTGCAACGCGAAGGCCTCGGCCGGTTCAAGGCCTTCAGCGCCGGGAGCCACCCCAAGGGGGAGGTGCATCCCTTCGCCCTGGATCTGCTCAAGCGCCAGAACCATTCCACCGACGGCCTGCGCTCGAAGAGCTGGGACGAGTTCGCGGTCCCGGACGCGCCGGAGATGCACTTCGTCTTCACCGTCTGCGACGATGCGGCGGCCGAGACCTGCCCGCTCTGGCCGGGTCAGCCGATGACCGCCCATTGGGGCGTGCCGGATCCGGCCGCGGCGACCGGGACCGAGGCCGAGCGCCGCCTGGCATTCTCCGAGGCCTACCGGATGCTGAGCAACCGGATCTCGATCTTCGTCAACCTGCCGCTGAACGCGATCGACAATCTGGCGCTGAAGCAGCGCCTGGCCGAACTCGGGCGCAGCTCGCCCAGCGCCGCGTAACCGCACCTCACCGATGGATTGATTATGACGCAAGGCATTGCCCAGCCGGCGCCGCCGGCCGGGATCGGGTTCTTCGAGAAATGGCTGTCCGTCTGGGTGGCCCTGTGCATCGCCGCCGGTGTCGCCCTCGGGTCGACGCTGCCCGGTCTGTTCGAGGCCCTGGCCGCCGTCGAGGTCGCCCGGGTGAACCTGATCGTCGCCGTGCTGATCTGGGCGATGGTCTATCCGATGATGGTGAACATCGACTTCGCCAGCCTCGGCCACGTGGCCGACAAGCCGAAGGGGCTGGCGATCACCATCCTGGTGAACTGGCTGATCAAGCCGTTCACCATGGCCGGACTCGGCGTGCTGTTCTTCGAGATCCTGTTCGCCGACCTGATCGCACCGGAGGATGCCCAGCAGTACATCGCCGGGCTGATCCTGCTCGGTGCCGCCCCCTGCACGGCGATGGTGTTCGTCTGGTCGCAGCTCACCAAGGGCGACCCGAACTACACCCTGGTTCAGGTGTCGGTGAACGACGTGATCATGGTCTTCGCCTTCGCGCCGATCGTCGCGCTCCTGCTCGGCGTCACCGACATCGCGGTGCCGTGGGAGACCCTGCTGCTGTCGGTCGGTCTGTATGTGGTGATCCCGCTGGCCGCCGGTGCGCTGACCCGCTGGCGCCTGACCGCGCGGGGCGGAGGAGAGGCGGCGGTCGCCCGGTTCACCGGGGCGATCAAGCCGGTCTCCATCCTCGGCTTGCTGGCGACGGTGGTGCTGCTGTTCGGCTTCCAGGGCCAGGTGATCCTGGAGCGGCCGCTGGTGATCGCCATGATCGCCGTCCCGCTGCTGGTGCAGTCCTATGGCATCTTCGCCATCGCCTATGCCGCGGCCTGGGCCTGGCGGGTGCCGTTCTCCATCGCCGCCCCCTGCGCCCTGATCGGCACCTCGAACTTCTTCGAGCTGGCGGTCGCGGTGGCGATCAGCCTGTTCGGCCTGGATTCCGGCGCGGCGCTGGCCACGGTGGTGGGGGTGCTCGTGGAGGTGCCGGTGATGCTGTCGCTGGTCGCCTTCGCCAACCGCACCCGCGGGGCGTTCCGGCAGGAGTGAGGGGCGGGTGACGGACGGCCGCGGGGCGCGTACCCTGCGGCCAGTTCACCGGAGATTCCCATGGCCGTGATGCCGTTGCGCGAGACCGACTGTCTCGTCCTGATCGACCTGCAGTACGACTTCATGCCCGGCGGCGCGCTGGCGGTGGCCGAGGGCGACCTTCTCGTGCCGATCGCCAACCGGCTGGCCGAGCGCTTCCCTCATGTGGTCGCCACCCAGGACTGGCATCCCGCCGGCCACAGCTCCTTCGCCGCGCAGCATCCGGGCCATGACCCGTTCACCTCGGTGGAGATGCCCTATGGGGCGCAGACGCTGTGGCCGGACCACTGCGTCCAGGGCACGCCGGGCGCCGAGCTGCATAGGGACCTGGTGCTCGACCGCGCCGAGCTGATCCTGCGCAAGGGCTACCGGCGCGACATCGACAGCTACTCCGCCTTCCTGGAGAACGATCAGACCACCTCGACCGGTCTGGCGGGCTACCTCAAGGAACGCGGCTTCCAGCGGCTGTTCTTCGCCGGTCTGGCCACCGATTTCTGCGTGGCCTGGTCCGTGCTCGACGCCCGCGTGGCGGGGTTCGAGGCGGTGCTCCTGACCGATGCCTGCCGGGCCATCGACCTCGCCGGCTCGCTCGACGCGGCCATGGCCGGGATGGTCGAGGTCGGGGCGGTGATCAGCGACAGCTCGGCCGTGCTCTGACGCTCGGAGCGACGCCGCCTCAACCCGACCGGGCTGCTCCATCCGACCCCGGTCCGCCCTGGGCCTCGGGGTCCTTGCGCATGTAGTGCCGCACCACCTTGCCGGTGGTCAGGCCCTGGACGACGATGGAGAAGATCACCACCACATAGGTGACGGTCAGCAGCAGCGGCTTCTCCGGGTGGTCGGGCAGGGACAGGACCAGGGCGACCGAGATCGCGCCCCGCAGCCCGCCCCAGGTCATGATCGGAACCACGCCCGGCGTGAACTCCCGGCGCAGGCGGAGCGCGGAGATCGGTACGCCGACCGCGACGGCCCGGGCCAGCAGCACCAGCGGGATCGAGGCCAGGCCGTAGAGCAGGTAGGTCGTGTCGAAGGCGACGGTCAGCACCTCCAATCCGATCAGCAGGAACAGCACCGCGTTCAGGATTTCGTCGATCAGCCGCCAGAAGGCGTCCACATGCTCCCGCGTGGCGGCGCTCATGCCGTAGCGCACGCCGCTGTGTCCGATCAGCAGGCCGGCGACCACGACGGCGATGGGGCCGCTCATGTGCAGCGCGTGGGCCAGGGAATAGGTGCCCATGACCAGCGCCAGGGTGAGCAGCACCTCCAGGGCGTAGTCGTCCATCCGGCGCATGATCCGGTAGACGAGCCAGCCGGCCGCGCCGCCCAGCACCGCGCCGCCGCCGGCCTCCAGCAAGAACAGCTCGGCCATCTCCAGCGCGGTGATCGGGCTGTCCGAGGCCTCGCGGAACGCCACGGCGGTGGCGATCAGGAACACCACATAGGCGACGCCGTCGTTGAACAGGCTTTCGCCGGCGATCTTGGTCTCCAGCGCTTTGGGGACCTTGATCGACTTCAGCAGGCTCAGCACCGCCACCGGGTCGGTCGGCGAGATCAGCGCGCCGAACACGAAGGCGATCAGCAGCGGCACCCCGGCGATCAGGTGGAAGCCGAACGCGACCAGCCCGGTCGAGATCAGCACCCCCAGGGTCGCCATCAGCGCCACCGCCCATTTCTGTTCGTGCAGGGACTCGAAATCCACGTGCAGCGCGCCGGCGAACAGCAGGAAGCCGAGCATGCCCTTGAGCAGCGCATCGGCGAAGTCGATCTCGAGCACGTGGCGGCGGACCACGTCGTCCACCTCGAAGCCCGGGATTACCGCGTTGAGGCCGACCAGGATCAGCGAGGCCGCCAGCCCGATGACCACGAGGCCGACCGTTGCCGGCAGGCGGATCACGAAATGGTTCAGCACGCCGCAGGCCGCCGCCAGGCTGACCAGGATCGCGGCGATATCGAATGGCGTCATGGGGCCCCAGGGCGGTTCGGCAAGGAGGACGGAGGAACTGCGTCTAGAGCACGATCGGGACAGATCGAAGAGATCTGACCCGTAAGGCGCCCTCTAACCTGTCAAAGATAGACCAAACCACCGGGCCGTGCACCGGCAGGCCGCCGCCGTCAGTCGTCGCCGGCCCCCTGCGGCTTCGGTCCGGGCCGCGACGGGGCGGGCAGGTCGTCGCCCTCGGCCACGTCGGGTACGGTCCGCGCGTGAGCCATCTCGGTCTCCAGCTTGCCGGCGCCGCTGGCCCGCGCGGGGGACAGGCGGGCCAGCGCCAGATAGACCACCGGCGTCAGGTACAACGTGAACACCGCCGCCAGGCCGAGCCCGCCGAACACCACCCAGCCGATCGCCATGCGGGCCTCCGCCCCCGGCCCGTGGCTCAGGATCAGCGGCAGTCCGCCCAGGACGGTTGAGACCATCGTCATCACGATCGGCCGCAGGCGGACCACGGCGGCCCGCTCCACCGCCTCGCGGACCGAGAAGCCGCGGTCGCGGAGCTGGTCAGCGAACTCCACCACCAGGATGCCGTTCTTCGCCATAAGCCCGATCATCATCACCAGCCCGATCTGGCTGTAGACGTTGACCGAGGTGCCGGTCAGCAGCAGCGCGTAGATTGCGGCCGCGATGCCGAACGGCACGGTCACCATGACGATGGCGGCACTGGTCACGCTCTCGAACTGGGCGACCAGGACCAGGAACACGACGACGATGGCGATGGCGTAGGTGATCATCACCTCGCGCTCCGCCTCGGCGAGCGCCTCCGCCTCGCCCAGCAGGATCATGTCGATGTCCTCGGGCAGGATCTCGTCGGCGATCGCCCGCACCTCGAGCGCCGCCTGGTTCAGGGTGACGCTCGGGCTCACATCGGCGTCGATCTCGACCGCGCGGCGCTGGACGTGGCGGTCCAGCTCGTTGGCCACTCCCTCCTCGGTGAGGGTGACCAGACTGGACAGCGGCACCAGCGTGCCCCGGCTGGTGCGCACATGCAGGTTCACCAGGTCGCTCGGATCGTCGATCGCGCCGCCGCGGGCCTCCAGGATGATCGGGATGGACTCGTCGCGGACGTTGAGGTCGGCCACGTCCAGCCCGTCGATCATCACCCGCAGGGTATCGGCGAGATCGTCCAGCGGGATGCCGAGATCCGAGGCCCGGCGCCGGTCGATCCGCACGGAGAGCTGCGGCTGGGTCGGCTGATAGGAGATCCGGATGTCGGACAGGTAGGGCTGGCGCCGTTCGATCTCCGCCGTCATCCGCTTGGCGGCTTCGTAGAGATCCAGATAGTCGTTGCCGATCAGCGCGACCTCCAGGCCGCCGGTATTGGTGCTGAGGTCGAGACTGTTGGAGCCGTAGACGCGGATCCGCATGCCCGGGATCGCGTTCATCTTCGGCCGGAGCTCGTCCATGATCTCCTGCTGCGAGCGGTGGCGCAGATGCCACGGCGCCAGCGGCGCGGAGATGAACACCCGGTTCAGGTCGTAGCGGCCGACGATGGTGAACAGGGATTCGATCTCGCCGCTGTCGAGATACGGCCGTAGCACCGCCTCCATGCGGTCGGACTGGCGGTCGCTGTAGGACAGGCCGACACCGTCCGGGCCGGAGCCGAAGATGAAGATGTTGCCGCGGTCCTCGGTCGGCAGCAGTTCGCGGTCGAGCCGCTCGAAGGCCAACCAGGACCCGGCGGCCACCACCACGGCCACGACGATGACCACCAGCGGCACCGCCAGGGCGGCGCGCAGCGTGGCGGCGTAGACGTCCGCGAGCCGCCGCCCGACCCGTCCCAGGGCCGTGCGCACGCCGAGCCGGCTCGGGCTGTCGGTGCCGAGACGCGCGGCCAGGGCCGGCACCAGGGTCAGGGCGACGAAGGACGAGATCACCACCGCGATCGCCAGCACGAAGCCGAACTCGCGGAACAGCCGTCCGGCCGTGCTCGGCAGGAACGAGATCGGCACGAACACCGACACCAGGGTGGCGGTGGTGGCCAGCACGGCGAAGAACACCTGGCGGGAGCCCAGCACGGCGGCCGCGCGGGCGCCGAGCGACTGGCCGCGCCGGCGCTGGATGTTCTCCAGCACGACGATGCTGTCGTCGACGATCAGGCCGGTCGCCAGCACCAGGGCGAGCAGGGTGAGGATGTTGATGGAGAAGCCGAGCAGCCAGATCGCCGCGACCGAGCCGATCAGCGCGATCGGGATCGACACGCAGGGGATCAGCGTCGCGGCCGGCGAGCCGAGGAAGATCCACAGGGTGGCGATGACGATCAGCACCGCCAGGAACAGGGTGTAGAGCACCTCCTCCACCGAACCTTCGATGAACTCGGCGTCGTCGGAGATGACGCTGACCCTGGCGCGCTCGAAGCGGCCGTTCAGCTCCTCGACCGTCTCGCGGACCCGCTGGGAGATTTCGATGGTATTCGACTGCGCCTGGCGCACGATGCCGAGGCCGATCACCTGGGTACCGTTCACCCGCACGTAGCTCTCGGCATCCTCGGGGCCGAAGAACACCTGCGCGACATCGCCGATGCGGATGTTGTCGCGGATGACGATCGCCTCGACCTCGCTGGCTTTCTCCACCGTGGCGTCGGCCCGCACGATCAGCTCCTGATCCTGGGAGCCAAAGCTCCCGGCTGGAATGTCGAACGGCGCGTTCTCCAGCACGTCGATCACGTCGCTGGCCGAGAGCTGATAGGAGCTCAGCCGGAGTGGATCCAGGACCACGCGGAGCTGGCGTTCGCGGTCGCCGAACAGGGTCACGTCGGCGACGCCGTCGACCGAGATCAGCTCGGGGATGATGTCGTTCTCGACGATCCGGGACAGATCTTCGTCGCTCAACCCCGTGCCCTGGACCGAGAGCCGCACGATGGGGTCGGCATCCGCGTCGGCCTTGACGACGGCGAGCTGCTCCACATTGTCGGGAAGTTCGCGCTGAACCCGGCTGACCGCCTCGCGTACGTCGGCGGCGGCCAGATCGAGATCCTCGCCGGGTTCGAACTCGACCCGCATGCGGAAGTTGTTCTCCTCGCTCGAGGAACTGATCTGGCGCACCCCGTTGACCCGGGCGACCGCGCCTTCGACCAGGCTGGTAACCTCCCGATCCATGGTCTCGGGCGACGCGCCCTGCAGGATCCCCCGCACACCGACGATCGGCTCATCCACATTGGGGAGTTCACGGACTTCTACCGCGAGGATCGCAGCGAAGCCGGCAATCGCGATCAGCAGGTTGAGAACCAGAACCAGCAGCGGCCGGCGAACGCTGAGCGCCGGCAGATCGCCGAGGTTGGACGGTCGCTCCGGCTCCGGCGCGCTCACGAGCCTGCACCTTGCAGTCGTGCCGGTACGGGCTGCGGGGCCAGGCGGTCCTCCGGCACCATCTCCACCGGTGCGCCCGGCCGCATCCGGTGCAGGCCCTCGACGACGACCAGATCGCCACGCTCAATGGCGCCATCGATCAGCACCATCGCTTCCTGGCGCTGGAGGATGGTGACGGGAACGCGCTTGGCGGTCTGATCGCTCACCACCCACACGAAGGAGCCATCGCCGCCCCACTGGATCGCGATCTCGGGCACGCGCGGCCGCTCCGGTCCCTGGATGTCGAGACTGACCCGGAAACTCATGCCCGGGCGCAGGCGGTCGTCCTCGTTCGGGATGCGGGCCCGCACGGTGAAGGAGCGGTTCTCCTCGTCGACCCGGCTGTCGACGTCGTACACCGTCCCCTCGGCGGACATCTGCGCCCCGGTCCAGGGCACGACCGATGCGGTGTCTCCGACCGCCACGCGGCCGAGCAGGGCCTCGGGCACGTCGAAGCGGACGAGCAGGCTGGAGCGGTCGTCCAGGGTGGCGATGCGGGTGTCGGAGGTGATCCGGTCGCCCACATCCAGGTCGGTCAGGCCGATCCGGCCGGAGAACGGAGCGACGACGAAGCGGTCGGACAGTGCCACTTCGGCGGTCTTCAGCTCGATGCGCGCCGCTTCCAGGGTGGTGAGCGCGTCGTCGAGGGTGGCCTGGGCCACGGCCCCGGACCGGCTGAGGCTGCGCAGGCGGGTGACGATCCGGTCGGCGTCGGCGCGCCTGACCCGGCCCAGTTCGACCGCCAGCTCCTCCGCCTCGCGGTCGAGCTCGAGCAAGACGTCGCCCTGGGTGACCTGCTGATCGGAGGAGAAGTTGATGGCTTCGACCTCGCCCGCGGCGGGCGCGAAGAGCGTGGCGGAGCGCTGCGCCCGGGCCGTGCCGACCGCCTCGAGGCGGATGCGTTCGGCGGCAAAGCTCGCCTCGGCGACCACGGCGGCGCTCGCCCGCTGCCCGCCCGGAGAGGCGGACGGCCCGGCGCCGTCATCGGACAGGAGCGGGCGGGCGAACAGCCAGCCGGCGACGACCAGGGCCCCCAGCATTCCGACGACGAGAATTTGGCGCAGGATACTCATGCGGCCCTCCGGTGGCGGACCCGCGCGACAAGGTCCGGCGGGCGCTACGACGGTAAAACGATTCAACCGCCAACGTTCGACCGACCGATATCCGTCGCTGCGGATATGCGGGTCGGTCAGGCGGCGATCTTCTCCGCCAAGTATATGATGCCGGTGATGGGTTTGCCGCGGTCGTTTCGCAACGCGGTATGAAGTTTGTCGACGACCCGCATCCCATTCTCGGCCATGAGCGAAGAGATATAGGCGTCGCCATGGCCAAATCGACCGGAGGGCCGAAGAACCCAGGAGGCGGCGGGCACTTCCGCCTCGACGGAGAAGGAGAGGAGACCGCGTTCTTCCAGCCGCTCGGCGATCAGGCGGATCGTCGTGTCGAGGGCGCCCATGTAGATGAACACGTCGCCCGCCAGGACCAGATCGACCCTGTCCTCCATCTCCTCCAGATAGCTGTCGATGTCGCCGGCGCGCAGCACGTCGTACACGCCCTTCACCTCCGCCTGGCGCAGCATGTTCTCCGACAGGTCGATGCCGACGAGGTGATCGACGAAGGTCCGGGCCGCGGCGCCGGTCAGACCCGTGCCGCAGCCCAGGTCCAGGGCCCGGGCGAAGCGGCGCCCGCGCCGGTGCTGGTTGAGCAGGCCGACGATATCGAGATGAATGCGGCACTGCAGATCGCCGACCAAATGGGCCTCGAAGCGCGGGGCGTAGTCGTCGAACAGCTTGCGGACATAGTCGAGCGGGGCGCCCCGCGTGGTGCGGCCCTCCAGGGCGGCGACCAGATGCTGGGCGTCGCTGCGGCTCGGGTTGATCTCCAGCGCCCGCCTCAGATGGATCAGCGCGTCGTCGCGCTGGCCCTGGCGGTTCAGCAGCATGCCGACATTGTAGTGCACGGTATCGCTGTCCGGCATGCGCTCGGCCGCCTGGAGATAGGCCTCCACCGCCTCGGACAGTTCGCCGATCTCCTGATAGGCGTTGGCCAGATTGTTGTAGGTCTCGCCCAGGGTCGGATCGATGTCGAGGGCGCGGCGGTAATAGTCGATCGCCCGCAGCAGGTGGCCTTCCGACTTCAGGATCACGCCGAGATTGCTGTAGGCGTCGGCGAAGCCGTCATCGACCAGCAGCGCCTTCTGATAGCAGCTCGCCGCGGCGGCGATCTGTCCGGCCTGTTTCAGGATCAGGCCGAGGGTGTTGAGCGAGCCGGGGGAGCGGGGATCGACCAGGACCGCCTTGGCGGAGTGCGGCACGGCGTTGGCGAGATCGCCGCGCTGGAGCAGCAGGGTTCCCATCAGGCTGAGGGCGTCGGGCTCGATCGGATCGGCCGCCAGCGCGCGGGCGTAGAGAGCCTCCGCCGCGTCCATATGGCCCAGCTGATGCGCGCGGATTGCCTGGGCGACCAGGACCGGGGCCGGCGTTTCGAGCGTCGCCGTGGCCATGCTGCTTTTTCTCCCTCTCCGATTGGATCGTATATCGCTCAATTCCACTGAACAATTGGTTAAGGAAGACTCCGGCAGTCCGCGGCAACGGCGGCCAAGGCGAAACCGGGGCCGGAAAAGCAAAAGGCCGGCCCCAAGGGCCGGCCAGTCGCCGAATTTCTGAGGTCTCGCCAGATCAGCGAGAGTAGAACTCGACCACGAGGTTCGGTTCCATCTGCACCGGGTACGGCACATCCTCGAGCTTCGGGATGCGCGTGAAGGTGCCGGTCATCTTGCCGTGATCGACGTCCAGGTAGTCCGGCACGTCGCGCTCGTTCGACTGCGCGCCTTCCAGGACGACCGGCAGCTCGCGGGACTTCTCCTTGACCTCGACCACGTCGCCTTCGCGCACCAGGTAGGACGGGATGTTGACGCGCTTGCCGTTGACCTTGACGTGGCCGTGGTTGACCAGCTGGCGGGCGGCGAAGACGGTCGGCACGAACTTCATGCGGTAGACGACCGCGTCCAGGCGGGTCTCCAGGATGCCGATCAGGTTCTCGCCGGTATCGCCCTTACGACGGACGGCCTCGGCGTAGTACTTGCGGAACTGCTTCTCGCCGATGTTGCCGTAGTAGCCCTTCAGCTTCTGCTTCGCCATGAGCTGCACGCCGTAGTCGGTCGGCTTGCGGCGGCGCTGCCCGTGCTGACCCGGGCCGTATTCGCGGTTGTTGAGCGGGGATTTCGGGCGGCCCCAGAGGTTCACACCGAGGCGGCGGTCAATCTTATGCTTCGCAGCGATGCGCTTGGCCATCGCGTTGCTCCTTCTTCTTCTGCCCTTTTCGGGCCGTTTTCGGCCGCTGGGCGGGTTGTCCCGATAGGGCGTCCGGCGGCGCAGAAACCTGCGGGTGCCGGGCCGGGAACATGCCTCACTGCATGCTCCTCTTTCTCAGGAATGCGCGCGTTATACGGATCGTTCCGGAAATGTCAAACGGGCCGTGCCGCTCGGGGCCATGTCGTTCAGGGCGACAAACCTCAGGGCCATAAACCTCAGGGCCGGCGGCGGCGCTTGCCGGTCAGCGCCTTGATCACCCCGTGCAGGCTCTGGATTTCCTGATCGGTCAGGCCGGCCCGGGCGAACATGGTGCGCAGATTGCGCTTCATGGTCGGCCCGAGATGGTCGGGGTAGAAGAAGCCGACCTCCTCCAGTTCCTCCTCCAGACGGGTGAAGAAGAACTCCCGGGTCTCCACCGGCGCCGGCGGGCTGTCCGACATCAGCTGGACGTCGGGGGTGGCGTCGCCGCTCTGGTACCACTCGTAACCGACCAGCAGCACCGCCTGGGCCAGGTTCAGCGAGGAGAAGCCGGGGTTGAGCGGCACGGTGATCACCGCGTCGGCCAGGGTGACGTCCTCGTTCACCAGTCCGGCGCGTTCCGGACCGAATAGCACGCCGGCCGGCTGGTCCGCATCGATCCGGGCGCGGAGCTGGGCAACGGCGGCGCGCGGCACCAGCGCTTCCTTGGTCACGCCGCGCGGCCGGGCGGTGGTGGCCAGCACATAGGTCAGGTCGGCGCAGGCCTCCGCCGTGGTCGGGTAGACCCGGGCCTTCTGCAGCACCTCGATGGCGCCGGCGGCCATCGCGTCGGCCGCGGGGTTGGGCCAGCCGTCGCGCGGGTTGACCAGCCGCATGTCGGTCAGCCCGCAGTTCAGCATGGCCCGCGCGCAGGCGCCGATATTCTCGCCGAGCTGGGGTTCAACCAGCACGATGGCCGGGCCGGAACCGGCGACGGACCGGGCGTGGTCGGTTCCCGCCATCCGCTCAGGCACCCGCCTTCGGCGCCGCCGCGCCGTCGCGCAGCAGCTTCCAGGTGATGGCGTCGGACAGGGCGGCGATCGAGGCGTCGATGATGTTCGGGCTGACGCCGACGGTGCGCCAGGTCAGGCCGCTGTCGTCGGCGCTCTCGATCATCACCCGGGTGGTGGCGTCGGTGCCGTCGCCTTCGCGGGCGGGCGGCAGGATGCGCACCTTGTAGTCGATCAGCCGCATGGTCTGGATCGCCGGCAGCGCGGGGGTCAGCGCCTTGCGGATCGCGGTGTCGAGCGCATTGACGGGGCCGTTGCCGACCGCGACCTCATGATGGGCGGTGCCGCCGACGGTCAGGGTTGCGGTCGCCTCGGACTCGATGACCAGCTCGCCGCGGGCGTTGAAGCGGCGCTCGTCCATGACCCGCCAGCGCTCGATGGTGAAGAACTCCGGCACGCCCTCGATCAGCCGGCGGGCCAGCAGCTCGAAGCTGGCCTCGGCACTGTCGTAGGAATAGCCCTGGAATTCCTTCTCCTTAACCTCTTCGACGAGGCGCTGGATCTTCGGATGCTTGGGATCGATCTCGACCCCGATCTCGGCGAAGCGGGCCAGGATGTTGGAGCGGCCGGCCTGGTCGGAGACCAGGATGTGGCGCTGGTTGCCGATCGTCGACGGCTCCACATGCTCGTAGGTCTTCGGATCTTTCTGGACGGCCGAGACGTGCAGCCCGCCCTTATGGGCGAAGGCGGCCGCGCCGACATAGGCCCGGTGCGGGTCGCTCGCCCGGTTCAGCCGCTCGTCCAGCATGCGGGAGACCGCCGTCAGGTGCTTCAGCCGGTCGGCGCCCACATTGGTCTTCATCCCCATCTTCACGACCAGGTTGGGGATGATCGCCATCATGTCGGCATTGCCGCAGCGCTCGCCCAGACCGTTGATCGTGCCCTGCACCTGCCGCGCGCCGGCGCGGATGGCGGCCAACGAATTGGCGACGGCGTTGCCGGTGTCGTTGTGGCAGTGGATGCCGAGATGGGTGCCCGGGACGCGCTCTGTCACCTTGGCCACGATCTCCTCGATCTCATGGGGCAGGGTGCCGCCATTGGTGTCGCACAGCACGACCCAGCGGGCGCCGGACGTGTAGGCAGCCTCGGCGCAGTCGAGCGCGTAGTCCGGATTGGCCTTGAAACCGTCGAAGAAATGCTCGCAGTCGAACATCGCCTCGCGGCCGACGGCGACCGAGCGGGCGATGCTGTCGCGGACCATGGCGATGTTCTCGTCGCGCTCGATCTCCAGCGCCACGTCGACATGGAAATCCCAGGTCTTGCCGACCAGGCAGACGGCCGGGACCCGGGCGTCGAGGATGCCGGCGAGGCCGGGGTCGTTCTCTGCGCTGCGGCCCGGACGGCGGGTCATCCCGAAGGCGACGATGCGCGCGCTCTCCATCTTCGGCGGCTCGGCGAAGAACCGGTCGTCGGTCGGGTTGGCCCCTGGCCAGCCGCCTTCAATATAGTCGATCCCAAGCTGGTCCAGCGCGCGGGCGATCGCCGCCTTGTCGGCGACGGTGAAGTCGACGCCCCGGGTCTGCTGCCCGTCGCGCAGGGTGGTGTCGAACAGGTAGACGCGGTCGGCGTCCGGGGTCTCGGTCTTGCTCACGCTGGCCATGGAGCCTCTCCCGGCCCGCTCCGTGAGGGATCGTCAGGGAGGCGGGCGAATCGGTAATGGGAGGGGGTCTCTAGCAGCGCCGACGCCGGGCGGCAAGCGGCTGACTACCCCCGTAGGACCGGGAATTCCTCGCCGCGCAGCGGGTCGCCGTGGTTCAGCCGGACATCGGGGAAGGGCGGCGAGACCTCGCCCTTGCGCTTCACGTAGACCACGTCGTCGCCGCAGAACCGGGCGGCGAAGGCGCGCCGCCGGTTGCCGCCGGAACCGGGGTTGCCCGGGGCGCCGTGCACGGTCAGGAAGGAGAAGGCGATGGCGTCGCCCGGTTCCATGTCCCAGCCCAGGATCGTGTGCTCGCCGCGCTGCAGTTCGATATCCGGCAGCGGTTCCAGCCCCTCGTCGCCGCGGTCGTAGGCCTCGCCCTTGAACTTGGTCGGCAGGAAGCGCTTGCCCCAGCCATGGGACCCGGCGATGAACTCCACGCAGACATCGCGGGGCACCGGGTCGAGCGGGATCCACAGCGAGCAGGTCTGCGTCCCCTCGATGCAGTAGTACGGCTGGTCGTGGTGCCAGGGGGTGCGCTCCTCGGTCCCCGGCTCCTTGACCAGGACATGCTCGTGGAACAGCACGACTTTTTCTGAGCCCATGAGCTGCCCGGCCAGGTCGGCGGCCGGCGACTGCCTGAGGAAATGGTCGTATTCCGGAATGCGCTGCCAGTTGCAGTAATCGCCGAAGAAATAGCCGGGCTTGCCCTCCGGCGTGTATTCCTTGGCGTAGGTGCCCGGCTCGCGCATGTTGCGGTCGATGCCGTCGCGCAGCTCGCCGATCCAGTCCTTGTCGAAGACGCCGGACAGCTTCACCGCGCCGTCGCGGCGGAAATGATCGACCGTGGTCTCGGGCAGCGGGCTGCGGGTCATGGCGTCGTCTCCGGAGCAGTTCGGGCACCTGTGACCGGTAGCCTGCGAAGTCGCCGGGCGTTCGTCAATCCGCTCCGATGCCGCCCTCCGCCGGACCGGCCATGCGGCAACGTGCGCCAGCCCACATCCCGCCGCCTTCGCGACACATTATCCTCGTAACGTCCGCAACCGTTTGGCGCTCACGGCGTTGGGAATGCATATGCCCAGCGCGTCTGGTAGGGTGGGGCCGGGCTTCGGAGGGTATGAATTTGTTGCGTTGGCTGCTCGGACTCTTTGTTGTCTTCCTGATCGTCGCGATCGGCGGCGTGGGGGCCGTGCTGTACGCGTTCCACCATTTCGGCCGCGGTCTGCCCGACTACGAATTCCTCGCCGACTACGAGCCGCCGGTGGTCACCCGCGTGCATGCCGGCGACGGTCGCCTGCTGGAGGAATTCGCCCGGAACAAACGCGTGTTCGTGGCGATAGAGGCCATTCCGAAGCGGGTGGTGAAGGCCTTCCTCGCCGCCGAGGACAAGAATTTCTACAACCACCCGGGCATCGACTTCGTCAGCCTGGCCTCCGCCGTCGTGCTGAACCTGAAGAACTACGGTACCGGCCGCCGCCCGGTCGGCGCGTCGACGATCACCCAGCAGGTCGCCAAGAACTTCCTGCTGACCAACGAGGTGTCGATCGACCGCAAGGCCAAGGAAGCGATCCTGTCCTTCCGCATCGAACGGGTGCTGAGCAAGGACCGCATCCTTGAGCTGTACCTGAACGAGATCTATCTCGGCTTCGGCTCCTACGGCGTCGCCGCGGCCGCGCTGAACTACTTCGACAAGCCGCTGGCCGAGCTGACGATCGCCGAGGCGGCCTATCTGGCCGCGCTGCCGAAGGCGCCGAACAACTATCACCCGACCCGCAAGCACGATGCCGCCGTCGCCCGGCGGAACTGGGTGATCGGCCAGATGTCGGACAACGGCTTCATTACCCAGGCCGAGGCCCAGGCCGCCGTGCAGGAGCCGCTGACCGTCTCCACCGCCACCACCGGGGACGAGACGACGGCCGACTACTTCGCCGAGGAGGTGCGTCGCGACCTGCTGCAGCGCTACGGCGACGAGGGGCTGTACGAGGGCGGCCTGTCGGTCCGCACCACCCTGGACCCCGACCTGCAGCGCATGGCCGACAAGGCGCTGCGCGAGGGCCTGATCGACTACGATCAGCGGCACGGCTGGCGCGGCCCGGTGACCCGGATCGAGATCGTGCCGGGCTGGGGCGACGCGCTGGCCAAGGTCGAGCGACCGGGCGGGCTGGGTGACTGGCGCCTGGGCGCGGTGGTCAAGGCGGACGCCAAGACCGCGACGATCGGCTTCCCCGACGGGTCGCTCGCCGCGATGCCGTACGACGAGATGAAGTGGGCGCGCGAATGGCTGGAGGACCAGCGGTTCGGCGGCACCCCGAAATCGGTGACCGAAGTGTTGTCCGTCGGCGACGTGGTGCCGGTGGAGACGGTCACCGAGAACGCCAAGGGCGAGTCCTATGGCGAGGCCACGGTGGCGCTGCGCCAGATCCCGGATGTCGGCGGCGGTCTGGTCGCGATGGACCCGCATACCGGCCGGGTGCTGGCGATGACCGGCGGCTTCAGCATGGAGATGAGCGAGTTCAACCGGGCGACCCAGGCCTGGCGCCAGCCCGGCTCGTCGTTCAAGCCGTTCGTGTATCTGGCGGCGCTGGACAGCGGCTACGCGCCGGCCACGCAGATCCTGGACGCGCCCTTCGTGCTTGACCAGGGCCCGGGTCTGCCGAAGTGGAAGCCGTCGAACTATTCCAACGAGTTCTACGGGCCGACCCCGATGCGGCTCGGCATCGAGAAGTCGCGCAACCTGATGACGGTGCGGCTCGCCCAGACCATCGGGATGGAGAAGGTGGTCCAGTATGCCAAGCGCTTCGGCGTGGTGGACAGCATGCAGCCGCACCTGTCCTTCTCGCTCGGCGCCGCGGAGACGACTCTGCTGCGCATGACCACCGCCTATTCGATGCTGGTCAACGGCGGCAAGCGGATCACCCCGTCGCTGTTCGACCGCGTGGTGGACCGCCACGGCAAGACCGTCTACCGCCATGACGACCGGCCCTGCGAGGGCTGTTCGGCGGAAACGTGGAACGGCGGCCCGCCGCCGCAGATCCCGGATACCCGCGAGCAGATCGCCGACCCGGCCTCGGCCTATCAGATGGTCTCCATGCTGGAAGGCGTGGTGCTGCGGGGCACCGGCCGACGCATCGCCGAACTCGGCAAGACCCTGGGCGGCAAGACCGGCACGACCAACGACAACATGGACACCTGGTTCGTCGGCTTCTCGCCGGACCTCGCGGTCGGGGTCTATGTCGGCTTCGACCAGCCGCGCACCCTCGGCCGCCACGACACAGGCTCCAGCGTCGCCGCGCCGATCTTCAAGGCCTTCATGGCCGACGCCCTGAAGGACGTGGTGACGCCCGACTTCCGCATTCCGCCCGGGGTGCGCATGGTCTGGGTCGATCTCGACAGCGGCCAGCGGGCCAACCCCGGCGCCCGCGGCGCGATCCTGGAGGCGTTCAAGCCCGGCACGGAGCCCACCGGCGAGAGCCTGGTGATCGGCGGCGGCATGGGGCCGGCCCCGTCCAGTACGGAGCCCGCCTCGGCGCCGGCCTCCGCCGCCCCTGTTGCGACCAGCGGGTCGGGGCTCTATTAAGCGTCTGACATCGTCCCGTTACCTATCGTCCCGGTCCTGCCGGACGTCATCTGAATGGAGGGCGCAATGCGCGCCGAGACCACCCAGACCCTCGATGAGATCAAGCAGTCGATCGAACTGCTGAGGAGGCATCTTTGACTGGGATGTCGCCCTGACACGACTGTCCGAGCTCGATGCCCTGACCCAGGACCAGAGCCTTTGGGACGACCCGGACCGGGCGCAGAAGCTCATGCAGGAGCGCACCCGGCTGGAGAAGCAGATCGAGGACGTGAAGGCGCTCGACCAGGCGGTCGAGGACGCGGTCATGCTGATTGAGCTCGGCGAATCCGAAGGCGATGACGACACCGTCGCCGAGGCCGAGAAGGAGCTCGAGGCGGTCCGCGCCAAGTCCGAGAAGATGCAGATCGAGAGCATGCTGTCCGGCGAGGCCGACGGGCTCGACTGCTACCTGGAAGTCCATGCCGGCGCCGGCGGCACCGAGGCCCAGGACTGGGCCGAGATGCTGCTGCGCATGTACACCCGCTGGTCGGAGCGCAAGGGCTACAAGATCGAGTGGCTGGAAGAGAGCGCCGGCGAAGAGGCCGGCCTCAAGTCGGCGACGATCAAGATTTCCGGCCACAACGCCTATGGCTGGCTGAAGACCGAGAGCGGCGTGCACCGGCTGGTCCGGATCTCGCCCTATGACAGCCAGGCGCGACGCCACACCAGCTTCTCCAGCGCCTGGATCTATCCGGTGGTCGACGACTCGATCGACATCGTGATCGAGGACAAGGACCTAAAGGTCGATACCTACCGGGCGTCGGGTGCCGGTGGTCAGCACGTCAACCGGACGGACTCGGCCATCCGCATCACCCACATCCCGTCGGGTATCGTCGTGCAGTGCCAGAACGACCGCTCGCAGCACCGCAACCGGGCCACGGCCATGGACATGCTGCGCGCCCGGCTCTACGAGGCCGAACTGCAGCGCCGCGAGGAAGAGGCGAACGCGACCGAGGCCACCAAGTCGGATATCGGCTGGGGCCACCAGATCCGGTCCTACGTCCTGCAGCCCTACCAGATGGTCAAGGACCTGCGGACCGGGCACGAGAGCGGCAACCCCTCGGCGGTTCTGGACGGCGACATCGACGCCTTCCTGGAAGCCTCGCTGGCCGGCAAGGTCGGCATGACCCGCGACGGCAGCGACGCTGCGGCGGGGTAGGGCCGCTTCCCTGACGCAGGTTACCGCTCGACGTCCAAAGAGTACGGTGCAGCCACCCTTCGACACGCGCTCCCGGATCAAAGCCGGGAGCGCTGCTCAGGGTGAGGTCTATTCGAGTGATGGCCTTCTGACCTCACCCTGATCAGCCCCGGCCGAAGGGCGGGGCGTGTCGAAGGGCGCCGCGCCCGAAAGGCCGACGGGCGAACGGCCGAAGCGCGTGGCCCGCTATTTCCTGAACCCGTTCATGTCCGGCGCCTTGCCGGCGCCCAGGACCGTTTCCAGCGCCATCGAGATCGACAGCAGCCGGGCGTCGTCGCCGGTCGGGCACATGAGCTGCAGGCCGACCGGCAGGGCGGCGCCGAACTGCTGGATCGGCAGCGAACTGGCGCAGAGCCGGAAGATGTTGCCCGGCTGGGTGTTGCGCGAGGACAGCGTGGCGCGCGCGGCCTCCTCCGGATGCTTCAGGTTGTCGACCGGCATCGGCACGAAGGGACAGGTCGGCGCGATCCAGCCGTCCAGACCGGCGAACCGGGCGGCGGCGATCCGCTCCAGCTCGATCCGGCGGTACTGGGCGGCCAGATGCTCGATCGCCGAGACCTCCAGCCCGTGCGCCGCCCGGTCGGCGGTGACCGGATCCATCTTCGGCCGCGCCTTGGCGAAGCCCTCCGGCGTCAGCCGGGCGATCAGCTCCGGCGGCACGATGGCGGGGAACAGCGTCGCCCGCTCGGCGGCTTCCGGGATCTCGATGTCGACGATCTCCACCCCGGCCGCGCTCAGCGCCACCAGCGCCGCCTCAAACGTGCCGGCGACCTGCTCGTCCAGATCGTCGAAGAAGAAGTTCGTCGGCCGGCCGAGCCGCAGCCCTTCCAGGCGGGCCGGCATCGGCACGTCCTCGCCGGTGATCACCGCGTGGATCAGCGCCGCGTCGCCGGCATTGCGGGTCAGCGGGCCGATGGAGTCGAGCGTCGGGCTGAGCGGGAAGACGCCGTCGGTCGGCCACAGCCCCACGGTGGTCTTGTGCCCGAACAGGCCGGTGAAGCAGGCCGGGATGCGCACCGAGCCGCCGGTATCGGTGCCCAGCGCGAAGCCGCACAGGCCGGCCGCGGTGGCGACCGCCGAGCCGCTGGAGGAGCCGCCGGGTATGCGCTTGGTGTTGGCGTCCCACGGGTTCCAGGGCGTGCCGCGCGCCTCGTTCACGCCGGTCGCACCCAGGGCGAATTCCACCGTCTTGGTCTTGCCGATCGGAATGCAGCCGGCCGCCTTGAGCCGCTGCACGATCGTGCCCTCCGGTCCGGTCAGGTGCTCGCTCTTCATCTTCGAGCCGTTGGTGGTCGGCAGACCGTCCAGCGCGATGATGTCCTTGACCCCGATCGGCACGCCCATCAGCGGCCCCAGATCGACACCGGAGGCGAGCAGGGCGTCGATCGCCTTGGCCGCCTTCAGCGCGCGGTCGCCGTCGACCACCATGAACGCGCCCAGCTTGCCGTCATAGGCGTCGATCCGCGCCAGGCAGGCCTTCACGGCGGCCACGGCGGTCACCTTGCCCTCGCGCAGGTCCTGGGCATAGGCGGCGATGCCGTGCTCGAAATAATCCTTCAGGGTCTTGGCCATATCTCTCCTCCCGCGTGACGGATCACGGTGGCACGGCGCCGAAGCGCAATCAAACCCGGTTCTGTCGATCCGGCTCGGAAATCAGCGGCTTGGCGGGGCGTAGAGGTCGATGGTCGCGGCATTGTCCGCCTCGCCCAGCCCCTGCTTCACCAGCAGCTTGTGGATCTCGGCGGCAAGCCCGGTCAGCGGCAGCGAGGTGCCGAGCTGGCGGGCGCTGTCCATCACCGTGTTGAGGTCCTTGACCATGATCGCCACGCGGCCCTGCACGTCGCGGTCGCGGGCCGCCATGCGGGGCAGGAACTGCTGCAGGATCGGCGAGTCGGCCCGGCCGCCGGCGAGCGCGGCGGGCAGCTTGGCCGGGTCGATGCCGGCATCCTCGGCGAACTGGCAGCATTCGGCCATCAGGGCGAGGCCGGCGCCGACGATCATCTGGTTGATCAGCTTGGTCGACTGCCCGGCCCCGTTCTCGCCCATCAGGGTGAAGCGCCCGGCGAGATGCGCGACCACCGGCTCGACCCGCTTGAAGTCCGCCTCCGATCCGCCGGCCATGACGGTGAGGGTGCCGTTGGTGGCGCCCGGCACGCCGCCGGAGACCGGGGCGTCGATCCAGCCCATGCCGGTCTCTGCGCGCAGTCGGGCGGCGAACTCCTTGGCCTTGTCGGGCTTCATGGAGGAGAAGTCGACCAGGACCTTGTCCCGGGTGGCGGCCCCGGCGATCCCGTCCGGCCCGAACACCACCGCCTCGACCGCGTCGGTATCGGTCAGACAGGTGAAGACGATGTCGCTCTGCTCGGCCACGGCGCGGGGCGAGGCGGCGGCGACCGCGCCGGCCCCGGTGGCGGCGGCCAGCTTGTCGGCGGAGCGGTTCCAGACGGCGAGCGGGAAACCCGCCGCCGCCAGACGGTGCGCCATCGGCCCTCCCATCAGGCCGAGTCCGATATAGCCGAGTCGCGTGCTGTCGCTGCTCATGGGTGTTTCCTGCCTCCCTGGACCGTCATATGCGCGGCATCGAACCCCGGTCCCGGGCCGCTGCCTTTGCGTCCCCCGCTCCGGCGGGGAGCGCTATTTGGGAACGAACGCGTTGCGCGAACAACCCCGTCATTGGAAGATCGGCCGGCGACGGGGCGGCAGTGCCGTCAGTGGGCCTCTGTTGTCGCGGAGGGGAGAGACCGGTATACCGGATGCGCATGAGGCCGAGGGCCGTCCAGACGTCCCAACTTTCCAGCTTTCTAAGGGATACCGATGATTAGCCACCACGCCGCCCTGATTTACGCCATGATCATCGGCGCCGCCGCCGACGGCTCGCTCGCCGACAGCGAGCTGGAGACGATCCGCGGGATCGTGCATCACCTGCCGATCTTCAATGATTTCGAGCGGGGCAACCTGCCGCAGCTCGCCGCCGCGGCGACCGACATGCTGTCGGAATCCGACGGCATCGAGACCGCGATCGGCCAGATCAAGGCCAACCTGCCGGAACGGCTCTGCCCGACCGCCTACGCGCTGGCCTGCGACGTGGTCGCTGCCGACGGCGAGGCCACCCAGGAGGAGCTGCGGTATCTGGAGATGCTGCGCCACGACCTGAACGTCGACCGGCTGACCGCCGCCGCCATCGAACGCGGTGCCGGCGCCCGTTACGCCCGCGTCTGAGCCGACAGGGGCACGGCGTGACTGAGCCCCACTCTCCGTCGCCGGAGACGCCGGCCCTCAAGGGCTGGCGGATCGGCCTCGTCGGCCTCGGCCTGATGGGCGAGCCGATGGCCCGCCGTCTGGCCGGCGCCGGCGCCGAGGTCGCGCTCTGGAACCGCTCCATCGAGAAGGCCGAGGTACTCGCGGCCGGGTTCGAGCGCGTCACGGCCCAACCCTCGCCCAAGCACGTCGCCGAAGTCTCGGACATCGTCATCGTCATGGTCTCCGACGCCGAGGCGGTGCGCGACGTGGTGTTCGATCCGGTCGACGACAGCTGGGGCGTGCTCCACGGCCTGGCCGAGGACGGCATCCTGGTCGATATGGGCACCACCGGCCAGCCGGCGACCCTGGACTATGCCGGCCGGCTGCGGATGACCGGCGGCAACTGGGTGGACGCGCCGGTCTCGGGCGGAACCACCGCGGCCGAGGACGGCAGCCTGACCATCATGGTCGGCGCC
This sequence comes from Candidatus Endolissoclinum sp., assembly GCA_965228445.1. Lineage (GTDB taxonomy): Bacteria > Pseudomonadota > Alphaproteobacteria > Thalassobaculales > Thalassobaculaceae > Thalassobaculum. Next base: position 4,545,520 of record OZ245813.1, read on the forward strand.
ACCGATCCGGACTTCGCCCGGATCGAGCCGATGCTGAAGGTGCTCGGCCGGCGGATCACCCATGTCGGCGCGGTCGGTGCCGGCCAGGTGGCGAAGACCGCCAACCAGATGATCGTCGGCATGACCATCGGCGCCGTCGCCGAGGCGATGGCGCTGGCCCGGCGGGCCGGGGTGGAGCCGGCGGTTCTGCGCGAGGCGATCACCGGCGGCTTCGCCCAGAGCCGGATCCTGGAGCTGCACGGCGACCGCATGGCGACCGGCGATTTCCGCGCGCGGGCCAAGGCGACGATCCAGCGCAAGGACATGCGCGCCGCGGTCGCCCTGGCCGAGCAGGCGGGTATCGAGCTGCCCGGCCTGATGACCAACGCCGCCCTGTGGGAGGACATGGTCGAGGGCGGGCTCGGCGACCTGGACCACGCCGCCCTGATCCTCGCGATCGATCCCCCCGACGAGGACTGACGGCGGTCAGCGGTTCGTGGCCTCCGGGCGGGCATCGGGATTGGGTCAACCGTCCCCAGGATCGCCGCGGTGATCGCTCCGACGCCGCAGCGACGTCGGAACTACTGGGGAGACGGGAGGGGCGGAGGGGAGCCGGCTTGGCCCTTGCGCGGAGGGCTGCCGCGCCGTAAGCCGGCGATGCCGGTCGTTTGTGGAAGAGGAAGCCCGACATGCCCGAGAGCCTGAGCGCCGTGGTCTTCGATATCGGCAACGTGCTGATCCACTGGGACCCGCGGCTGCTGTACCGCAAGCTGTTCACCCGGGTCGACATGACCGTCGATGAGCCGCAGGTGGACTGGTTCCTCGCCACTGTCTGCACGACGGATTGGAACGTGGAGCAGGACCGGGGGCGCGCCATCGCCGATGCCGAGGCGGAGGCGATCGGACGGCACCCGGACTACGCCCCGCAGATCCGGGCCTTCTACGGCCGGTTCCAGGAGATGATCCCGCACGAGATCCCGGAAACGGTCGCGGCCCTCCGGCGCGCCAAGGCGGCCGGTCTGCCGGTGCACGGGCTGACCAATTTCGGCCGGGAGACGTTCCCGCCGACCGCGCGGCGCTTCGACTTCCTGCGCAGCTTCGACACGGTGGTGGTGTCGGGCGAGGAGGGGGTGATCAAGCCGGACCCCGCGATCTTCCACCTGCTGACCGAGCGCGCCGGCCTCGACCCACGCCGGACCGCCTTCATCGACGACAGCGCGGCCAATATCCGCAGCGCCGCGGAGCTCGGCTTCGTGACCCACCACTTCACCGGCCCGCAGGCCTTCACCGACTGGTGGCGGGCGGCCGGGCTGCCCGCGGCGTAAGCCGCCCGGTCAGTCGATCTTGAGCGCGCGGCAGACCGCCTGGTCGATGGAGGACAGGAAGACCGCCTGGAACGGGGCGTCCATGCGCAGATGCAGCATGGGCGTGGCATTGGTGGGAAGGTTCGGGGCGATGAAGGCGTTGGCGAAGAGCAGCATGTTCACCGGCTCCCGCTCGCTCTCCGCCAGCGGCAGGATCAGGCGGCGGATGGTGACGACCCGCTCCGTGCCGTAGTCGAAGATCGCCTCGCTCAGCATCGGCTGGCGCTGGTCCGCGGCGGAGGTGTACAGATCCTCCAGGAACAGGCGGTACCGGCCGTGCTTGGCCTTGTCCAGGTATTTGCCCTGATAGTTCTCGCCGAACATGGTCTGCATGTAGGAGCCGACCAGCCGGTACCGGTAGCGCCGGGGCGGGCCTTCGACGTCGATCAGGCCGATGTGCTGCAGCAGTTCGGGGATGTCGACGGGATCGATATCGGCGCGGCTCGGCATCGCGCGCCGGCCCCGCTTGCTCAACCAGTACCGCAGCAGCGGATCGAGGATGGCGTCTCCCAACGGCCCGTCCGGCGTGCCGGGCGGGGCTGGGAAGTCCGGATTGCTTTGAGCGGCTGCTGACATCGCTTTTCCCTACGATGGGGAGACGATATCGGATGACCTGAAGGGCGACCAGAAGTATCGAATTGGAATTAGGAAAAGTTCATTTCAATCTGAAAGTAAAGTAGTTAATCGGCTTTAAGAAAATGTGCGGTTCCGCACATTCATCCTGTTTCGTCCGGTGGGCGCGAAGTGTGAACTCGGCGGAGAGGAGGTCGTCGCCCGGAACGGAAACGGGCCGGGGATCGCTCCCCGGCCCGCTCGGTATCCTTGGATTGGCTGGTTTAGAAGCCCATGCCGCCCATGTCCGGGGCCGCCGGCGCAGCCGACTTCGGCTCCGGCTTGTCGGCGACCATGGCCTCGGTGGTGATCAGCAGACCGGCGACCGACGCGGCGTTCTGCAGCGAGCTGCGGACCACCTTGGTCGGGTCGATGATGCCGGCCTTCACCAGGTCGGTGAAGCCACCGCTCTGGGCGTCGAAGCCCCAGCTGCTGTCCTTGGACTCGAGCAGCTTGCCGACGATGACCGAGCCGTCGTGACCGGCGTTGGACGCGATCTGACGGGCCGGGGCCTCCAGGGCGCGGCGGATGATGTTCACACCCATGCGCTGGTCGTCATTGGCCGGCTTCAGCTTCTCCAGCGCCTTGACGGCGTAGACCAGGGCGGAACCGCCGCCCGGCAGGATGCCTTCCTCGACCGCGGCGCGGGTCGCGTGCATCGCGTCGTCGACGCGATCCTTGCGCTCCTTCACCTCGATCTCGGTCGCACCGCCGACGCGGATCACGGCCACACCGCCGGCGAGCTTCGCCAGACGCTCCTGCAGCTTCTCGCGGTCGTAGTCGGAGGTGGTGTCCTCGACCTGAGCGCGGATCTGCGAGCAGCGGCCCTCGATGTCCTTCTTCTTGCCGGCACCGTCGACGATGGTGGTCTCGTCCTTGGTGATGGCAACACGCTTGGCGGTGCCGAGCATGTCGAGGGTGACGCTGTCGAGGTTGATGCCGAGATCCTCGGACACGACGGTGCCGCCGGTCAGGATCGCGATGTCCTCAAGCATGGCCTTACGGCGATCGCCGAAGCCCGGAGCCTTGACGGCCGCGACCTTCAGGCCGCCGCGCAGCTTGTTGACCACGAGGGTGGCCAGGGCCTCGCCCTCGACGTCCTCGGCGATGATCAGCAGCGGCTTACCGGACTGCACGACCTGCTCCAGAACCGGCAGCATGGCCTGCAGGTTGGACAGCTTCTTCTCGTGCAGCAGGATGTACGGGCTCTCGAGCTCGCAGATCATCTTGTCGGCGTTGGTCACGAAGTACGGCGACAGGTAGCCGCGGTCGAACTGCATGCCCTCGACGACGTCGAGTTCGGTGTGCAGCGACTTGGCTTCCTCGACGGTGATGACACCCTCGTTGCCGACCTTCTCCATGGCCTTGGCGATCATCTCGCCGATCTCACGCTCGCCATTGGCGGAGATGGTGCCGACCTGGGCGACCTCGCCGGAGGTGGTGATCTTCTTCGAGCGCTTCTCGATGTCGGCGACGACGGCCTCGACGGCGCTGTCGATGCCGCGCTTCAGGTCCATCGGGTTCATGCCGGCGGCAACGGCCTTGGCGCCCTCACGGACGATGGCCTGCGCCAGAACGGTCGCGGTGGTGGTGCCGTCGCCGGCCACGTCATTGGCCTTCGAAGCGACCTCGCGCACCATCTGCGCGCCCATGTTCTCGAACTTGTCGGTCAGCTCGATTTCCTTGGCGACGGTCACGCCGTCCTTGGAAATGCGCGGAGCGCCGAACGACTTCTCCAGCACGACGTTGCGACCCTTCGGGCCCAGCGTGACTTTCACGGCGTCGGCCAGAATGTCCACGCCCTTCAACATCTTGTTTCGGGCATCGATGCCGAACTTAACGTCCTTGGCAGCCATGGTGATACTCTCCTTGGATAGGGTTAGCCCTTGTTACAAGCGGCTTCTTGCGAAGGCCCCTCGCTGAATGGGACAGCTGATTAGGCGGCCTTCTTGGACGACTTCGAGGTGCCCTCGAGGACACCCATGATGTCGCTTTCCTTCATGATCAGCAGGTCTTCACCGTCGATCTTCACCTCGGTGCCCGACCACTTGCCGAACAGGACCCGGTCGCCCGGCTTCACGTCGAGCGCGACAATCTTGCCGGCTTCGTCGCGCGCGCCCGGACCCACGGCCAGGACTTCACCCTCCATCGGCTTTTCCTTCGCCGTGTCGGGGATGATGATGCCGCCAGCGGTCTTCTGATCGGCGTCGAGACGACGAACCACCACGCGGTCGTGGAGCGGCCGAAATTTCATGACCCTTCCTCCGTTTACACTCTGTTGAGACGTGCAGTTTGAGCAATGTCGCCGGGGTCAACTCGGTCTGTTAGCAGTCTCTCCCGGTGAGTGCCAGCGATGTAAGGAAACGGCGGGAAACTGTCAAGCGGGCTGGTGGTGTCGGCGGTGAAAATCTACCGTTTCATGCCGGTCGCGTTCCGGTCGGCGCGTCTGCGCTCTTGGCCCGTCTATATGAGGGTGAGCCCCGCCCGATCAACCGCCTCCTGGCGGTTCATACCGTCGCGCTCAGTATGTCCAGGCCGGATCGAAGGTGACCGCGATGTTGGTCGCCGAGGTCGGCGCCACCAGCGAGTACATGAACTTCGTCGGCCCGGTATAGCCGCACTGGCCGATCTCGGCGCCGGCCCGCTTGCGGAACTGGACCTCCAGGCGGAAGTGCCGGACCTGGGTGTCGATCTCCGCCCGCCGATAGGCCTCTACCGCTTCGGCCGGCAGTTCGATCGAGCGCGGCGGCGAATAGATGCCTTCGATGCAGAGCTGGTTGACGATGCAGGCGGCGAGGTCGGGTCCGTCGCCCGCCTGGAGGTCCGGACAGGACCCGGTGTCGGCCAACGTGCCGGTCGCGAGGATCTGGCAGCAGACTCCGACGATGGCTGCTAAAATACTGAAAGTACGAAGATTTCCTCTTGTTCGCGCGGGCTTTCTACCAGCAGAATTTTCAGCGTCAACTGCGTTCATGCGGAGGTTAGGCGCGATGCTGCATTCCGGAACCCGTCCCAGCGTCAACGACCTGTATCGATATCGGCTGACCACGGCGGAAATCCTCTATCGTCTTCCCGACTATCCCAAACTGCTCCAAAGCTATCTCTGGCAGGAGATGGACATCGCGCCGGACTTTCCCCGGCTGACCAAGTTCCTGGATTATTGGGAGCGCAATATCGACGGCCGGCTCCACACCGTACGGATCGCCAATGCCGAACTGGTCCGACCCCAGGAGATCGCCTACGCCGCGCATGAGTTCGGCTACCACTGAGGCGGCGGTCCCGGCCGAGGGGCCGGCAGCGGCCCTTCGGTCTTATGGTGGTTCGGGGATGCCCGGACCCGATCTGCCCGGACCCAATCTGCCCGGACCCGATCTGTCCGGTCCCGGATTACTCCGGGGCCAGGGTGACCTTCAGGCCGTCCAGGCTCTCGTCGAACAGGATCTGGCAGGACAGGCGCGAGTTCTCCTGAACCTCGAAGGCGAGATCGAGCATGTCGTTCTCCTCCTCGCCGCGCGGCTCCAGCCGGTCCCACCAGTCGGAGGCGACATAGACGTGGCAGGTGGCGCAGGCGCAGGCGCCGCCGCATTCGGCGGTGATCGGCAGGCCGGCCTCGCGGATGATCTCCATCACCCGCCAACCCTTGGTCGCCTCGACCTCGTGCTCGCCGCCGTCCCGGTCGGTCACATGGATCTTCATCGTGTCCCCTCGACTTTGCATGGCATTGGGAGTTTTTCCGAGGTTTAGGGGAAGGTCCGGACGCGGTCCAGGGGTTTACCACTCATCCCGGGATGTCCTGAACGCTTCCGATCAGTCGCAGCGCGGCGCCGTGCGGGTCGGTCCAGGCGACGGGCATGCCGTTCACGGCCTGCATGAACATGCCGCGCGGCGGTGGGGCCGCCGCCTGCTCCGCGATCCACGGCAGGACCCGGACGGCTTCGTTGCAGATCCACACGTCGCAGGCCGCCTGGATGCGCGCGCACACGTCGCGCCGGGCGTCCTCGTCGTCGATATAGGCCAGTACGGAGCTGTGCATCAGGACCCGGGTGGCTCCGTCGGGGGCGTCGGCGAAGACGTCGTCGAGCCGGTCGAGCAGGCTGCGCTTGTGGAGCGTCACCGGGTTGTCCCGGGCGATCGCCAGCGCCTTGCTCAGGCGTTCGGCCCGGTCGGTCTGCTCCGGCCAGACCAGGGTCTGCAGCCAGGCGACCTGCTCCGGATCGGTGGCGTCGAGCGGATTGAGGTCGAGACCGCCGCGCCAGACGATGGTCGGATAGGTCTGCGGAATCAGCTCCGCCGGCTCTATCGCGCAGGGGAAGACCGGCGGGTCGCCGCCCGCGTCCGCCGGCATCAGCCGGGTGCCGCCGTAGTCGTAGCCGTAGCGGTCCGGATGGAGACAGAGACCGGCCGAGGTGCCGATCTCGAACAAGGCGATCGGCTGCGGCAGACGGGCGAGCACCGGCATCAGCAGGGCGCAGCGGCCGGGCTCGTTGGTCTGGGTCGAGTGAGACAGCATGACGGCGCGGATCGCGTCGCCGCGGGTCCGGATCGCCTCGGCCAGGGCGGTCCCGTCGCGCGGCACGCCGCAGACGTGCCGGACCGCGGCCAGCAGCAGGTTCGGCTGCTGTTTCGAGGCGTGCAGGCCGGCCAGGAAGGACAGGATCTCCGGCGTCTCGGCCACCGCGAGGCCGAGCTCCACATAGATCGGCGAACGGCCGCGCACCTGCTCCTCGACGAAGTCGCGGTAGCGTCTGGCGATGGCGGCGGTCTCGCTCATCGGCGGATCCAGCAGGCGCCTACGCGACGCCCAGCTTCTGCTGCAGGTCGGTGGAGGAGGTCGTGTACTGGAAGCGGATCTTCTTGTCCGGATGAACGATCCGCACCGCCGCCTGGCTCATCAGCGCCGCCTCGTGGAAGCCGGATAGGATCAGCTTCAGCTTGCCGGGATAGGTGTTGATATCGCCGATGGCGAAGATACCGGGGGTCGAGGTCTCGAACTTCTCGGTGTCCACCGGGATCAGGTTCTGCTCCAGGTTCAGGCCGAACTCGGCGACCGGACCGAGCTTCATGGTCAGTCCGTAGAACGGCAGCAGCATGTCGCAGCCGACCGACCACTCGCCGCGCTCCTTGTCCTTGAACACCACCCCGGTGAGCTGGCCGTTCTCGCCCTCCAGGCCGGAGATCTGGGCGATCTCCAGGGTCATCTTCTTCTCGGCCACCAGGGCGCGCATCTTGTTGACGCTGTCCGGCGCGGCGCGGAACTCGTCGCGGCGGTGGACCAGGGTGACGGACTCCGCCAGCGGCTGCAGGTTCAGCACCCAGTCCAGCGCGCTGTCGCCGCCGCCGGCGATGATCAGCCGCTTGCCGCGGAACTGCTCCATCTTGCGCACGGCGTAGAACACGCTGGTGTCCTCATAGGCGTCGATGCCCGGGATCGGCGGCTTCTTCGGCACGAAGGACCCGCCGCCGGCGGCGATGACGATGACCTTGCTATCGATGACGGTGCCGGTGTCGGTGGTCAGCCGCCAGGTGCCGTCCTCCAGCTTCTCCAGCTTCTCGGCCATCTGGCTGAGATGGAAGACCGGGCTGAACGGGGCGATCTGCTCCATGAGCCGGTCGGTCAGCTCCTGGCCGGTGCAGACCGGCACCGCCGGGATGTCGTAGATCGGCTTCTCCGGATACAGTTCGGCGCACTGGCCGCCCGGCCGGTCGAGGATGTCCACCAGATGGCATTTCAGGTCGAGCAGCCCGAGCTCGAACACCGCGAACAGGCCGCAGGGTCCGGCGCCGATGATGGTGACGTCGGCCTGATGCGGGCCGGCACCTTCGGCGGTGATGATGGCGGGAGCGGCGTCGGTGGCGGCGTCTGGGGACATGGGGCGGCTCGGGGCTCGAAGTGTCGGAACAACGCGCCGACCATAGGCACCCCGAGGGGCGGGGCCAAGCGTTCAGTTGGTTTAATGCCGTTGGTCCAAGCCGGCCCGGCGGTTCCAGCGACTACGACCCCACGCCGTCATCCTGATGCAAATCAGGATCAATCCCCCGGCGCCGGTGCACCGCAGATCCTGATTTGCATCAGGATGACGGCGTGGGTGGCCGAGTGCGCCGGATTGACGGGTGGTCCCGCGCGGCGGACGATCGCGCGTGCCGGATCACGGAAGGGGCGGGCGATGAGCATCATCCTGAAGAACGTCAGGCCCTGGGGCGGAAGTGCCACCGACCTGGCGGTCAGCGACGGACGCCTGGTCGCCCAACCCGCCGCCGACGCCCAGGTGATCGACGGCGGCGGTGCCATCGCCCTACCGGGCCTGGTCGACGCCCACGGTCATGTCGACAAGACGCTGCTCGGCATGGGCTGGCGGCCATTCACCGCGGCGGCGGGCGTGCAGGCGATGATCGCCAACGAGCGCAGGGTCCTCTCCGAGACAGCGGATTTTTCGCCGGCTCGCCAGTCGGCGCGCGTGGTCGACCGCATGGTGGCGCGGGGCACCACCCAGTGCCGCACCCATGTGGATATCGGCCCGGATATCGGCCTGGCCCATTTCGAGGGTGTGGTCGCGACGCGGGAGGCCGTGCGCGACCGCATGGACATGCAGATCGTCGCCTTCCCGCAGACCGGCGTGATGACGAGACCCGGCACCCTGGACCTGCTGGACCGGGCCTGTGCCGACGGGGCGGATGCGATCGGGGGACTGGATCCCATCGGCATCGACCGCGATCCGAAGGGCCAGCTCGACGGGATCTTCGCCTTCGCCGACCGGCACGGGGTGGAGGTCGACATCCACCTGCACGACCGGGGCGAGGTGGGCGCGGTCACGATCGACATGATCCACGAACGCACCAAGGCGCTGGGGCTGAAGGGCAGGGTCGCGGTCAGCCATGCCTTCTGTCTGGGCAGCGTGCCGGACGAGCGGCTGGGCGGGCTGATCGACAGGCTGCTGGACCAGGACATCGCGATCATGACCCACGGGCCGTCCGGCGATACCCCGTTTCCGCCGGTGCGCCGGCTGCACGACGCCGGCATCCGGCTGTTCACCGGGTCCGACGGCATCCGGGATTCCTGGGGGCCGCTCAACTCCGGCGATATGCTCCAGCGCGCCTTCATCGTCGCCTATCGCAACGGCTTCCGGCGCGACGAGGACATCGTCCTCACCCTGGAGATGGCGACGACCGGTGGCGCGCAGGTGATGGGGGTGGCGGGGTACGGCCTGGAACCCGGCTGTACGGCCGACCTCGTGCTGGTCGATGCCGAGTCCCTGGCGGAAGCCGTGGTCGAGCACCCGCCGCGCCGTCTGGTGATGAAGCGCGGCCGCGTCGTCGCCGAGGCCGGCCGGCTCACCCTAGCGCCCGCCGGATGACCGCCGTCCCATGCGACACCCCGCCGTTTGACCGGGCCGGGGCGTTGCGCCATATCCCGGAGCCATGAGCGACGCGACAACTTCCCCGTCTGTCGGGACGGGCTCCTCCAAGGCCGAGCGCGCCCGTCCGGCGGTTGCGGCCTGGCTGTTCGCCTCCGCCTTCATGGTGGCGGCAATGGTGGTGATCGGCGGCATCACCCGGCTGACCGAAAGCGGCCTGTCCATGGTCGAGTGGCGGCCGCTGATGGGCTGGATCCCGCCGATGGGCGATGCCGAGTGGCAGCGCGTCTTCGACATGTACAAGGCCACGCCGGAATACAGCTCCGCCAACTTCTGGATGTCGCTGGACGACTTCAAGACGATCTTCTTCTGGGAATACATCCACCGGGTCTGGGGCCGGCTGATCGGCCTCGTCTTCGCCCTGCCGTTCCTGTTCTTCCTGGTGACCGGCCGGCTTGAGCGCGGACTGGTCCCCCGCCTGGTGCTGCTGTTCGCGCTCGGCGGCCTGCAGGGGGCGATCGGCTGGTGGATGGTGACGTCCGGCCTGGTCGACGAGGCCCGCGTGAGCCCGTACCGGCTGTCCGTCCATCTCTCCATGGCCTTCCTGATCCTCGGCCTGCTGCTGTGGACCGCGCTGGGACTGATCCAGAGGCCGGCCGGCGGGACCCGCAGCCAGCGGATCGGCGCCGGCCATGTGCTGGCGGCTGTCTCCATCACCGTGGTGCTCGGCGCCTTTGTCGCGGGTACGGATGCCGGGTTCGCCTACAACACCTTCCCGCTGATGGGCGGACAGTTCGTGCCGGCGGAATACTGGGATGCGGATCTCGGCTGGCGCTCCGTGGTCGAGCATGTGCCGGCGGTGCAGTTCCACCACCGCTGGGTGGCGGTGCTGACGGCGCTGCTGACCCTGGTCTTCGTTTTCCGCAACCGGATGCGCACGGACGGCGTCGCCCGGCTCGCCCTGACCCTGCTGGGCGGCATGGTGCTGCTGCAGGTCGGCCTCGGCATCTCGGCGCTGCTGGCCTTCGTGCCGGTGTGGCTCGGTGCCCTGCACCAGGCGGGAGCGGTCGTGCTGTTCAGCCTGGCGGTGTGGGTGCGGTTCGCCTTGCGTCAGGCCTGACCGCGCAGCCACGCCAGGGCGCCGGCCTCCATCCCCTTGAACTTCGGCGCCTGATCCAGCGTCGCCACCGCCAGCGGCGTGTCCTTGGCGAGCTGCCATTTGATGCGGTGATACAGCTTCGACTGGGTCAACGCGCTGCGGATCAGGTACAGGCCGTCATGCAGCCGATAGCCGTCGCCATGCAGGTCCAGCGACGCCGGCAGGTCGGCCTCCGGCGGCAGGTAGAGCAGGTAGAGGGTCTGGTCGGCTGACACGGGTCTGATCGTCGGAACGGCGCGCATGGGTGTGTGGACCTCTGCGGAACGCCGTGGCGTCGAGGCGGTTCCGATGGTCTCAAGGCTGGGTCAGGAACTCCCGCGTCTCCGCGGTCGCCTCGGCCAGCCCGCAGCGCTTCACCGGCACGCCGGGCGGAAAGGCGCCGAGCAGCCGGCTCGGCATGCTCGGGTCGAGCAGCACGAACACGCCCTTGTCCCCGGCCCGGCGGATCAGCCGGCCGAAGGCCTGCTTCAGGCGCAGCCGGGTCAGCATGTCGGTATAGGCGTTGCCGCCGAAGGCCGAGCGGCGGGCCCGGTACAGGATGTCCGGGCGCGGCCAGGGCACCCGGTCGAACACGATCAGCTTCAGGCTGTCGCCCGGCACGTCGACGCCGTCGCGCACCGCGTCGGTGCCCAGCAGGCAGCTCTCCGGCTCGGCGCGGAAGATGTCGATCAGGGTGGCGAGGTTCATGCCGTCGACGTGCTGGGCGTAGAGCGGCAGCCCCGCTTGGTCCATTGCGCCGGCGATGCGGTGATGCACCTGGCGCAGCCGGCTGATCGCGGTGAACAGCCCCAGCGCCCCGCCGTCGGATGCCTGGAACAGGGTGCGGTAGGCGGCGGCGACTTGGTCGAAATCGTCCTTGCGCACGTCGCCCACGATGTAGACACGGGTGCGGTTCGGATAGTCGAAGGGCGAGGCGACCGCCGTCCGGATCGCCGGCTTCGGCAGATGCAGCGAGCCGGTCCTCGCCTCCGCCGCGTGCCAGTCCAGGTCGTCGTTGCCGGTGCCGTCACGCAGGGTGGCCGAGGTCACCACGAGGCCGTGGGCCGCCTTGGCGACGGTCTCGGTGAACGGCCGGGTCGGGTCGATCCAGTGGCGGTGCAGGCCGATATCGATGTCGCGGCCCTCGATCCGCTCCACCGCCATCCAGTCGACGAACTCCTCCGGCGTCTCCGCCTCGAGGCTGGTCAGCATGGAGCGCCAGCCTTCCACCATGGACTCGCCGCGCCGGGACAGCGACCGTGCCGCCGCCTCGATCCGCAGGCGGGTCGGGGTCTCGAGGTCCTCGGCCTGCTCGTCCAGCATGGAGAGCAGGTCCTTGCGCAAGGCGAGCATCGGCTCGACCAGCCGGCGCAGCGCCTGCTCCAGGGTGCGGGCGGCGGCGGCGAGGCCGTCGACCGGCGGACGGGTCTCGCATTCCAGCCCGTAGGGCGAACGCGGGTCGGCCGAGCGGGCGTAGACCTGCTGGCGGACCATGACCAGGAAGGTCTCGGTCGGCCCCTTGGGCTGGGCGTCGGATATCCGGTTCATCCAGCCGTCGCCGGGCAGGGCGCGGGCGGCGTCCTCGATCTCCTCCATCGCCTCCAGGGCGGCGGGCCGGTCGGCGATCAGTTCCTCCACCCGTCGGCGCAGGCCCCGGGCGCGACCGCCGCGCCGGGTCTCCGCCCCCAGCAGCCAGCGGCGCAGTTCCACCGATTCCAGCGCCGAGAGATGGGCGGAGAAGGCGCTGTCGGCGGCGTCGAAGACGTGATGGCCCTCGTCGAAGACATAGCGGGTCGGCACATGGGCGTCGTCGACCCCGCCAAGGGCCGCCTGGATCATCACCAGGGCGTGGTTGGCAACGACGATCCGGGCGCGCCGGGCCCGGCGGACCGACCGCTCGATGAAGCACTTGTTGTAATGCGGACAGGCGGAATAGACGCACTCGCCGCGCCGGTCGGCGAGGCCTAGGGTGCGGCCGCGGCCCAGGATGTCGGAGAGCCAGGCCGGAAAATCGCCGCCCTGCAGGTCGCCGTCCCGCGTCGCCCGCGCCCAGCGCGCCATCAGCCCCAGGGCGGTGGCGTATTGCGGCTGCAGGGTGAGGGTGCGGATCGCCTCCTCCAGGTTCAGCAGGCAGAGATAGTTCTCCCGCCCCTTGCGCACGACCACCTTCAGCGCCTTGCCGACCGGATCGGGGTAGAGCCGGTCGAGCTCGCCGTCGATCTGATGCTGCAGGTTGCGGGTATAGGTGGAGATCCACACCGCCCCCTCGTTCTTCTCCGCCCAGACCGAGGCGGGGGCGAGGTAGCCCATGGTCTTGCCCACGCCGGTTCCGGCCTCGGCCAGCACGACGGTCGGCTCGTCTTCGCGCTCGCGGGGCCGGAAGGCGGCCGAGGTGGCGGCGGCGTAGTCGGCCTGGGACGGGCGCGGCTCGGCGGCCTCGCCCAGCATCGAGGACAGCCGCACCCGGGCCTCGCTCTCGCCGACCGGCTCGTGGCCGGCGGGTGGCTGCGGCGCGTGCTCCGACCATTCCTGCAGCTCGCGCCAGACTTCCAGGGTCGCCGGGCGGATCGGGGCCGGGGGACCGGGGTCGGGCTCGTCCAGGGCGAGCAGGATCAGCCGTCCCCAGCCCCAACCGCCGTCATGCATCGCCTTGGCGATCGGCCGGGCCCAGCGGTCGCGCTGGCCCAGCGCCTGGCGTTCCGGGATCTCGGCCAGCAGGGCGTCGGCGACCGCGAGCAGGGTGTCCGGCGCGTCGTCCAGGAGCTGCGGGATCGGCAGGCCCACCGCCTCGGCCAGGCCGCGCGGGGTGGGCAGACAGAACTGCGCTGGGCGCACGAAGGCGAACAGTTCCAGCACGTCCAGGGCGGCGATCTGCTCGACCCCCAGCCGCCGGGCGATCGAGCGGGCGTGACAGACCACCGGCGGGGTCTCATGGGCCCGCAGCGCGGCCTGGGAGGGTGTCGGGTGTCCGATGCGCCCGTCGGGCAGACGCCATGCCGTCCCCACCGGGGTGGCGTGCAGGGCGTGCAATTGGCTGATCTCGCGGGCGACGGGGGAACGCATGGGCTTCGTCTAGCAGGCTGCCGGAATGTTTGAAAGCAAGCGTCGGCGGCGGGTAGATTTGCCCGGTCACAGGCCGACTGCGGAATGGCGATGGCTGATATGGAAGGCCGCGAGGCGGCCCTGCGCGCGCTGGAGGACCGGCTGGTGCAGTTCGCGCTTGCCCGCGCCGATGTCGAGCGGATCACGGTCACGGTCGGCGAGGTCCTGACCGCCATCGGCCATCCCGTCGACGAGATCCGGGTGGGGGCGCGGACCCTGCACCCCGAGATCGATGCGATCGGTGTGACCTGGACCGCCGATCAGGCGCCGGACAGCGGCGTGTGGCGGCATTCCGACGACAACCGCGAGATCTGGCTGAGCAGCCCCCTGTACCACATGCTGACCACCGGCGAGCTGCGCATGCACCGGCCGTTCCGCGCGCCCGACTGCCCGATGGACTTCCCGGTTTTCCCGGAGCTTCGCGCTGAGGGATATACCGACTACCTCGCCCATCTGGTGCCGGTGGGCGAGCGGCGGCAGGGGCGGCCGGAGGGGTTCATCATCCGCTGGCTGTCGCGCCGGCCGGAAGGATTCGGCGCCGACGACCTCGCCGTGCTCGACCGGCTGGTGCCGCGGATGGTCGCCGCCTGCGAGCCGGGCCGAGAGCGGGCGATCGCCCGTGACCTGCTCGGGGCCTATCTCGGCCCGCGGTCCGGGGCGGCCGTGCTGACCGGGTCGGTGCAGCCCGGCCATACCGAATCGCTGGAGGCGGTGATCCTGGTCGCCGACCTGACCGGTTTCACGGCGGCGAGCGACACCATGCCGGGCGCCCGGCTGGTGGAGTTTCTCGACCGGCATTTCGACGCCATGGTGCCGCCGATCGAGGCGGAAGGCGGCGAGATTCTGGCCTTTCTCGGCGACGGCTTCCTGGCGGCCTTCGACGTGGCGGGCGACCCGGCGGAGGCCTGCACGCGCGGTGCCGCGGCCGCACGGGCGATCCAGGCCGGTGTGGCGGCCTTTCAGGCCCGGGAGCCGGAGGCGTTGCCGGTCGATATCGCGCTGCATATGGGAACGGTGCGCTACGGCAATGTCGGGGCGGGCGGGCGCCAAGCCTTCACCGTGATCGGCCCTGCCGTCAACCTGGCCAGCCGGATCGAGGCGCTCTGCCGGCCGCTGCGCTGCCCGATCCTCGTGTCCGCCGAGGTGGCCGCCCATCTCCCCGCCGAGACGGTCGAGGATGTGGGATCCCATCCGGTGCGGGGGATGACCATCGAGATTCCTCTATTTTCCTTGAAAATAGGGTAATATCCGTCAAAAATCCGGCCATGGATGATGTTGACCGGAATATTGTCAGTCTTGTGCAGTCCTTTGGACGGGCGACCAATGCCGAGATCGCCGGTGCGGTCGGCCTCTCCGTGTCGGCGGCGAACGACCGTCTGAAGCGGCTGCAGGAGCGCGGCGTGATCACCGGATGGTCGGCTCGGGTCGATCCGGAGGCGGTGGATCTCGGCCTGCTCGCCTTCATCTTTGTCGAGGTCGACCACACCGAGCACAACGCGCGCTTCATCGCCGCCGCCACGCTGATGCTGGAGGTGCTCGAACTGCACCACGTCACCGGCGAATGGTCCTATCTGCTCAAGGTGCGGGCCCGCGACACCAAGGCGCTGGAGGGCTTCATCACCGACCGGCTCAAGGCGCTGCCCGACGTCGCGCGGAGCCGCACCCATATCGCTCTGTCCTCGGCCAAGGACAACGGAGCGCTGCCGGTGGGCGTGCCGGGCGATGACTGACTGGGGGCTGGGGCCGTTTGCACAGGGCTTCCTGTTCGGCCTTGCCCTGGCGATGCCGGTCGGCGCCATCGGTCTGCTCTGCATCCGGCGCTCGCTGGAACACGGCTTCGCCACGGGCTTGGCGACCGGGATGGGCGCGGCCGTGGCCGACGCGGGCTACGGTGCGGTCGCGGCCTTCGGGCTGACCGCCGTGTCGGATTTTCTGCTGGCCTGGCAGACCGCGCTGGCGCTGGTCGGCGGAGCGGCGCTGATCTGGTTGGGGGCGCAGTCCTGGCGCCGCCGGGCGTCGGGGCCGGCGCGGTCCGCAGCGGTCGGGCCGCACCCGATGACCGCCTTCGTTCAGACGGTAGGGCTGACGTTGGCCAATCCCCAGACGGTCCTCACCTTCGTCGCCCTGTTCGCCGGGCTCGGCGTGGTGCTGGGCGAGGAGGCGGGGTGGACGCCCGCGCTGCTGCTGATTCTGGGGGTGTTCCTCGGCTCGGGGATCTGGTGGCTGATCCTTGCCGGCGCGGTCGGCAGCCTGCTGCGTCGGCGTTTGAGCGAGACGGCGGTCGGCTGGATCAACCGGGGTGCCGGCGCGCTGATCGTCGGGTTCGGTGTGCTCGCGATCGGCCGCGGGCTGGATCTGCTCTGAGCCGCCGGCCGGGGACGGTCGCAATCAGGGCCGGCCGGCGCTTCGGACCGACCAGGGGACGATCACCGAGTCGGGGCCGTCGCCGAGGCGACGGGCCTCCACCTCGAAGGCGCCGGCGATGGTGGTGCCGTCCAGGGCCACGTCCGGCGCGCCCTCGGCCATGACCCGGCCCCCGTGCAGCACATAGACCCGATGGCAGAACCGCGCGGCGAGCGTCAGGTCGTGCAGCACCACCAGGGTACCGCGTCCGTCCTCCGCCAGCCGGTCGAGCAGCAGCATCGCCTCAAGCTGGTGGCGCGGGTCGAGGCCGGTCACCGGCTCGTCGAGCAGCAGCAGCTCCGGCGCGCCGGCCAGCACCCGGGCCAGCATCACCCGCATGCGCTCGCCGCCGGACAGGGTGGTGACCGCACGGTCGGCCAGATGGGCGGTATCGGTGACCGCCAGGGCGTCCTCCACCGCCGCGTGATCGGCCTCCGAAATGTGCGCAAGGGGCGACAGGAACGGCGTGCGCCCGAGCATCACCGTCTCGCGGGCCGAGATCGGCCATTCGCTGCGCGCGCTCTGCGGCAGATAGCCGAGCATGCGGGCCGTGGTCTTCCGGTCGAGACCGTCGATCGGTGCACCGTTCAGCAGGACCGTGCCGGACGACGGCTCCGCGAGCCGGGCCAGGATGCGCAGCAGTGTGCTCTTGCCCGACCCGTTCGGTCCCAGCAGGCCGACGACTTCTCCTGGCCGGACGGTCAGACCGACCCGGTCGAGCAGGAGGCGCCCGCCCGCGGACTGGCTGATCGCGCGGGCCTCGAGGCCGATCGGGGAGGAGGGGGTGGCCAGGCTCATGAACGGCGGTCCGTCCGACGGTGGGTGACGGGTCGCGGTCGGTCACCCGGCCTGGGGGCATAGCTGTGCAGGACCCCCGGGGACGGGCATCCCCGCGACGGCCGCAGTCTCCGGGTTCGCCGGCCGCCGCGCAAGGCGCTTCGGCGCGCGGCGGGCTAGTGGACCAGGGCCGAGCCCTCGTGATGGCTCGCGAAGCCTTCGATCCACCAGGCGTCCGGCCGGGCCTCCTCCCGCATCGGCACCAGCATGTCGGCGCCGGAAAGGGCCCGTCCGATCGCCGCGATGTCGTTGTAGGCCCGCAGGGCGGCCGAGAGCGGCAGCCAGGTCTGGACAACCGACACCGCATCATCCCGGCGGCCGCGCTGGGACAGCGCCACGGCCTGGAGGATGTCGCGCTCGCCTTCGCCGAGGGTGGGGCAGCGCACGCAGCCCACATCCCGCACGGTGGTCGCCTCGTGCAGGGTGATCATCAGCAGCCGGTCGACCGCGTCGGTCACGTCCTCCGCCTCGATCGTCGCGAAGCCGCAGCGCAGCAGATCGCGCGGGTCGAGCCGTGCCTTCACCGACTGAACCCAGTGCCGGATTGCCCAGACGATCAGCGCCTCGCCGGCGCTCAGCCGGCAGATCGGTGTGCGTGTCTCGGACGCGCGACGCGGGGCGGGTCGGAGTTCGGTTGGGTGGGCCATCGCAGAAATCCCTTGTTGCGACTGGTTCTCATTTGTAGATACTGAAATTGAGAATGAGTTGCAACATGAAGGCGCGTCTCATGTCGATTTCCCTGATCCTGAGCCTGATCACCCTCGCGTTGCTGTTGGCCACCGCCGGATGCGGGGTCGCCATCGCCGTCATGGAACGAAAAAGCGCGGTCCCCGAAACCGTCGAGCGGGTCTTCATGGGCCTCGCCGGATCCGGATCGGCGGTGCTCGTCTGTTCCGTCGTGCTGATCCATCCGGCGACCGGCGGCGATCCCCGGCGCCTGGCCCTGCCATCGGTCACCAGCGTCGCCATGGCCGCCGAAATTGATGCGACCGAGACCCCGGCATGCGTTTCCCTGGACGATCGACCTGCCTATGATCGCGTCCAAGCCCGATTTGAAGGCGACGGCGCACAGGGAGAAAGCGGCCATGAAGTTTCTGTATTTCGATCATCCGACGCTCGGTGACTGGCGGCTGGGCGTTCTGTCCGGCGACGGGGTGGTCGACGTCACCGATGCCGTCACGCATCTGCCCCATCTGGATAACCGGGGCCTGATCAACGCGGTGATCGCGGCGTATGACGAGACCCGGCCCAAGATCGAGGCCGCCGTCTCCGCCGGCCCCCCGGTGGCGCTGGACAGCGTGACGGTCCGGCCGCCGCTGCCCCTGCCGCGGCAGATCGACTGCATGGCCGTGAACTACATGGAAGACGGGACCCTGACCGAGAAGCCGCTGATCAACGGCTTCCACAAGTCCCCCAGCGCGATCATCGGGACCTGCGGCACCATGGTCCTTCCGGACGTACCGGCCGACGTATTCGAGGGCGAGGCGGAACTCGCCCTCGTCATCGGCAAGCGCTGTTCCAACGTCCCGGCCGACGAGGCGATGGACTATGTCTTCGGCTACATGAACTTCATTGACGGCTCGGCCCGCAACCTGCCGCCAGCCGGCAACCAGTTTTTCCAGGTGAAGTCGCGCGAGACCTTCGCGCCGATCGGCCCGTATCTCGTCACCAAGGACGAGGTCGCCGACCCGAACAACCTGGACGTCCGGCTGACCGTCAACGGCGATACGCGGCAGGCGTTCAATACCTCCGACATGGCGCACAAGATCCCGCGCTGCATCGAATGGCTCAGCGCCATGCACACGCTGGAGCCCGGCGACATCGTCGCCACCGGCACCAACCACCGGGGGCTGAGCCCCTTCATGGACGGCGACAGGATCGAGCTGGAGGTCGCCGGCATGGGCGTGCTGAAGGTGGCGGTCAGCGACCCGCTGAAGCGCACCTGGGGCCGCGACAGCCGCTCGCAGCACAAGGAGAAGGGGCTTTCCGGGCCCTACACCCCGCAGCTCACCGGCAAATACGCGAAGTAGCCGCCCGGAGCGTCACGGCGCGGCGATGCCCGCGCCGATGTCCAGGTAGGTGACGTCCAGCGGTTCGAGGTGGGTGATCGGGGCGTTCGGATCGCGCCACCGGGCCGGGCCCGGCAGTTCCTCCGTCACGAACAGGATGGTGTCGATCTCCCCGCTGCGTCCGACCAAGGGCAGGCCGAGCGATTCGGCCTGCCGCTCCACCCCGGCCGGCGACAGGTACTGCAGCCGGCAGTACAGGCCGCAGGGGCACCCGACGACGGTCCTGAACCGTTGCCGGGCCTCGTCCCGACGCTCCGGTGCGACGTAGTCGAGGTAGTTGGAGTCGGTGATCTCCTTGCCGACCATGTCGAAATGCCGGGTGCCCGCCAGCCGGAAGACCGAATTGCCGTCGCCGTCGATCTGGTGGATCGTGATGTAGGGCAGGGCCTTGACGATCCGGGCCGGGTCGACGTCGTCGCGACACGGCAGCAGCGAGGTCCCGGCGATCTCCAGCCAGTGGTCGAGCACCAGGGGCAGGGTCGGCAGCGCGTAGCCGCGCCCCATCAGGGCGGCCCGCCGGCTCTCCGCGTCGAGGGTGTGGTCCGTTCGCATCGGGCCGCCTATTCCTTCCGCGTCGTGGCGTCGCCGCCGCCCCGGGCGACCGCCGCGTCCGGGTTCGCAGGCACACCGGCCCCGACGTCGAGGAACACCGCCTGAAGCGTATCGACCGTCTCGATTTCCGGCGCCGGGCGGTACGGGTCCGGCTCGATGGGCAGGCGTTCGTTCACGTAAATGATCGTATCGACCGTGCCGTTGCGGCCGACCAGCGGCAGACCGAGGGATTCCGCGCGGCCGAACACGCCGGCCTTGGAGGCGTAGACCAACTCCGTGAACAGGGCGCAGGGATGATCGACGACAGCCCTGAGGCGGCCATAGGCCTGTGCCCGCCGTTCCGGGGCGACCAGGTCGAGGTAGTTGGTGCCGGTCAGTTCGCGGCCGTAGACGTCGTAGAATGCAGTTCCGGCCAGGCGGATGGTAACCCGTTCCGCCGTCTCCACCTGATGGATCACCACGTTCGGCAGCGCGTAGGCGATGCGTGTGGGATCGAGCAAGTCGCGGTGGGGCACGAGGTCGGCGCCGGCGATGTCGAGCCAGTGATCCAGCAGCAGGGCGGATTTGCGCATCGTGATCGGAGCCTGGGACAGCGACGCCGCCCTGGCCTTCACAGCCCCGGCGGCCAGGCGCGGCACGCCCGGCGTCGGTTGCATCGACTGAAACGTCTTGGTCATTCGGCAAAAGACTGCACGATTTCGCAAAGATCTCTACAAATCTCTACGAGCAATTCTCACCTGACTCCTAGTGTCTCTTGCGCTGCAGCATCTGGCCATGACGCGTTGCCGCGAAGCCGATATGCTCTGTGCAGGCGGCGGTTGATGATTCTTGGGAGCCCCGATTGGAGATTCTTGCCGGTAGTTACCATCGCCTCGGTGCGCATGCCGACCGCGATGGGGTGAACTTCGCCGTCTTTTCCGAAAACGCCGCCCGGATCGAGCTCTGCCTGTTCGACGCCGACGGGAACGAGACCCACCGGCTGGACCTCCCCGACCGCAGCGGGCCGGTCTGGCACGGCTTCCTGCCCGGCCTGACGGCCGGCGCCCGCTACGGCTATCGGGCGCATGGCGTCTACGCGCCGGAACGCGGCCAGCGCTTCAACCCGAACAAGCTGCTGCTCGATCCCTATGCCAGGGCACTGGACGGCACATTCATCCAGAGCGATGCGCTGTACGGTTTCGACGTGCGCGCCGCCGACGAGGACCTGTCCTTCGACGGGCGGGACAGCGCGCCCTTCGTGCCGAAGGCGGTGGTGCTCGACGCCGCCGGCCCGGCCGATACCGGGCCGAGGCTGCGCACCTCCTGGGCCGACAGCATCCTCTACGAAGCCCATGTGAAGGGCCTGACCAAGCAATTCGAGGCGGTGGACGAACCGCTGCGCGGCACCTACGACGCGCTCGGTCACCCCAAGGTCGTCGAGCACCTCCGGTCCCTGGGGGTGACGGCGGTCGAACTGCTGCCGATCCAGGGCATTCTCGACGAGGGCTTCCTCGGCGAGAAGGGACTGGTGAACTACTGGGGCTACAGCCCGATCGCCTATTTCGTACCCGACGCCCGCTATGCCGGGCCGTCCGGCGTGGCGGGGTTCCGAGACGCGGTGAAGCGCCTGCACGACGCCGGCATCGAGGTGCTTATGGACGTCGTCTACAACCACACGGGAGAGGCCGACCAGCGCGGACCGACCGTCTCCTTTCGCGGGCTCGACAATGCCGCCTATTACCGCCTGCAGCGCGGCCGACCGCGCTACTACGCCGACGACACCGGCTGCGGCCACACGCTGAACACCGCGCACCCGTTCGTCACCCGGCTGGTGCTCGACAGCCTGCGCTACTGGGTGACGGAGATGGGCGTGGACGGGTTCCGCTTCGATCTCGCCACCGTGCTCGGCCGCGAGGAGAAGGGTTTCGAGGCCAGCGCCGGTCTGCTCGACGCCATGACCCAGGATCCGGTCCTGTCGGAGGTGAAGCTGATCGCCGAGCCATGGGATATCGGCCCCGGCGGCTACCGGCTCGGCGGCTTCCCGTTCCCCTTCGCCGAGTGGAACGACCGCTACCGCGACGAGGTCCGCAAGTTCTGGCGCGGCGACGACCATGGCGCGCACGGGCTCGCCGCCCGACTGCTGGGCTCGGCGGAACTGTTCGACGAGTCGGGCCGGCCGGCCTGGAGCTCGCTCAATCTGGTCACCGCCCATGACGGCTTCACCCTGGCCGACGTCACCGCCTACAACGAGAAGCACAACGAGGCCAACGGCGAGGACAACCGAGACGGCCACGAAGGCAACCACAGCGACAATTGCGGTGCCGAAGGCCCGACCGAGGATCCGCAGATCCTGGCCCGCCGGGATCGCCGCCGGCGGAATATCCTGACCACCTTGCTGGTCTCCCAGGGGACACCGATGCTTCTGGCCGGCGACGAGATCGCCAACAGCCAGGGCGGCAACAACAACGCCTATTGCCAGGACAACGAGATCGGCTGGATCGACTGGCCCAATGCCGACGATGACCTGCTGGCCTTCGCGCGGCGCCTGACCGCGCTGCGCAAGGCGCACCCCGCTTTGCGCCAGGGCCGGTTCCTGCACGGTCGGGTGCGGGCCGAGGACGGCCAGCCCGACGTGATCTGGCGGGCCTTCGACGGCGGGGCGGTCAACTGGCGCGACCCGGGGCTCGGGATTTTCTGCCTGCGGGTGCGGGGCTCGGCCGAGGCGGCGGACCCGTCGCTGATCGACGACGACGTGTTCCTGGCCTTCAACGCCGCGAACCGCGACCGCTCGCTCGCCCTGCCGACGCCTCCCGAGGGGCGGTCCTGGCGCCGCTGCCTCGACACCGCCGCGCCGGGCGATGCCGAACGGCCGGTGCGCGAACAGGAATCCGTCAGCGCCGAGAGCGTTGTCATCTTTGCCTTGAACCGACACGGGACGACCGAATGACAGACACCGCCCTGGACGCACTCGCCGCCCATGCCGGTATCTTCGACCGCTACCGCGACCTCGCCGCCGTCGAGCATGTCGCGTCCCCGGACACCAAGCGGGCCCTGCTCGCCGCCATGGGCCTCGACGCCGACCACCCGGGCGAGACCCTGGGGCGGCTGCAGGCCGAGGCCGAGATCCGGTCCTTGCCCTCCGCCGTGGTCGTCCGCGCCGGGGAACCGTCGGAGCTTCGGGTCCGCGGCTGGGATGTGGAGTGGCGCCTGGCACCGGATCCCCGGACCGCCGAGCGCCTGCTGGGCGGACGCTCCGAAGACGGGGTGATCGCCCTGCCGCCCCTGGCGGTCGGGCTGCATGTGCTGATCGCCCAGGAGCGTCAGACCCTGGTGGTCGCCGCGCCCGAGGCGGCGCCCGATCTGGCGATGCGCGGCCTGTCGACGCCGCGATGGGGGGTGACGACGGCGCTCTACGGCCTGCGCTCGGACGACAATCTGGGCATTGGCACGTACCGGGATCTGGCCGTCGCCTCGGAGGCTCTGGGGCGCCAGGGAGCCGACTTTCTCGGCATCAATCCGGTGCACGCGCTCGGCGCTGCGTCCGGCACCATCAGCCCCTATTCGCCGACCCATCGCGGCTTCCTGAACACCACCCACATCGCGCCGGAAGCCGGTGCGGAGCAGGGGGTGGCGCTGCGCGCGGGCGAGACCGTGGACTACGCGGCCGGCCGCCGGGCGCTGGACGGGCTTTTGAGGCAGGCACACCGACGGATGGATGCGGTGGAGGCGGAGGACTTCCGCGCCTTCCGCACCAGATCCGGGGCGGCCCTGCAGGACTTCGCCACCTTCGAGGCGCTGTCCCTGGTGCATGGCGCCGACTGGCGCCGCTGGCCGGAGACGCTGAAACACCCGACCGCCTCGGCCGTGCTGCGCTTCGCCGCCGAGAACCCGCAGGAGGTCGAGTACCACGCCTATCTGCAATGGCTGGCCGACAGCCAGCTCGCCGCCGCCCAGCGCAGCGCGAAGGCAGCCGGGATGGCGCTCGGCTTGTATGTCGATCTCGCGATCGGCGTCCGGCCGGACGGTGCCGAGGTGTGGGGCGAGCCGAACTCCTTCGCCCGGGGCGTCTCGCTCGGCACCCCGCCGGACCAGTTCAATGCCAAGGGGCAGGTCTGGGGGCTGGCGCCGATGTCGCCGCTCGGGCTGCAGAACGACCTGTTCCGGCCGTTCGTCGATACGCTGCGCGCCGTCGTCGGCCATGCCGGACTCGCCCGGATCGACCATGTGCTCGGGTTCATGCGCTGTTTCTGGGTGCCCGAGGACGGCACGCCCGGTGCCTATGTGCGCTATCCGACCGACCTGCTGCTGGCGCTGACCAAGGTGGAGGCGTTTCACGCCGGCTGCATCATCATCGGCGAGGATCTCGGCGTGCTGCCGGAAGGGCTGCGCGACCGGCTGGCCGAGTCGCAGCTCTACGGCTGCTCGGTCGCCCAGTTCGAGCGCGATCCCGACGGCGACCTGACCCGACCGTCGGAGTACCGAACCGCCACCCTGGCGAGCTTCTCCACCCATGACACCCCCACGGTGCGCGGGTTCTGGCAGGGCTGGGAGATCGAGCGCCAGCAGGCCTTCGGGCAGCTGGACGAGGAGACCGCCGCCCAGGCCCGCCAGCGCCGGGACTGGGACCGCCGCCGGCTGCACTGGCTGGTCGACGGGGCCTCCGACGAGCCGCCCGGGGACCTGGACGCGGCGCAGATCGCCCGGCTTCACGCCACGCTGGGGGACGGCGCGTCGGACCTGGTGGCGGTTCAGCTCGACGATGTCTTCGCCCGGCTGGAACAGCCGAATTTTCCGGGAACGGTCGACGAATACCCGAACTGGCGCCTAAAATGCCCGGTGACGGTAGGGGATCTTGAAGAAATCTCCGCCCTGGAACCCGTGAGGCGATCGGTGGAAAATCGCCGGGCGCGCGATAGATAGACTGGCGGGCGGGAAACGCAGCAAAGCGAGACGGGTTGGATTGCGCCGGTCGGACGGCGCGGTCGCGGTTATGGCAGGTGACAGCGAAGGGATACTTCATATGCATGGATTGCAGGCCCTGGCTCGGGCGCGAACGGCGTCCGGGGATCTGGAGAACGCCATCCACGACCACCTGCTCTACTCCATCGGCAAGACCACGGCGGCCGCGTCCCTGTCGGACTGGCGCATGGCCCTGTCGCGTGCGGTGCGGGATCTCGTGGTCGACCCCTGGTTCGAGACCACGCGCCGGATCTACGCGGAGGACCGCAAGCGGGTCTACTACCTCTCCATGGAGTTCCTGATCGGCCGGCTGCTCGAGGACGCGGTCCTCAATCTCGGGATTGAGGACCATGCCCGCCGCGCCATGTACCGTTTCGGCGTGAACTACGACGAGGTTGTGGACGACGAGCCGGACGCGGCCCTCGGCAATGGCGGCCTCGGTCGGCTGGCGGCCTGTTTCCTCGACAGCATGTCGACGGTCGGCGTCGCGGCCTACGGCTACGGCATCCGCTACGAGCACGGCCTGTTCAAGCAGCGCTTCCGCGAGGGCTGGCAGATCGAACAGCCGGAGGACTGGCTGACCCAGGTCCATCCCTGGGAGTTCCAGCGCTCCGAGAGCGTCTATCCGATCGGCTTCGGCGGCGAGGTCCGCCAGAAGGAGAGCGGCGCCAAGGTCTGGGAACCGTCGGAGACGGTGCTGGCGGCCGCCTACGACACGCCGGTGCCGGGCTGGCGCGGGCGGTGGGTGAACACCCTGCGCCTGTGGTCGGCCCAGGCGACCCAGGTCTACGACCTTGAGCCGTTCTCGCGCGGTGACTATCTGGCGGCGGCCGCACCGGCGGTGCTGGCCGAGACGATCAGCCGGGTGCTCTACCCGGACGACAGCACGCCCCAGGGCAAGGAGCTGCGCCTCAAGCAGGAGTACTTCTTCACCGCCGCCTCCCTGCGCGACCTGGTGCGCCGCTTCACCGCCCAGCACAAGGACATCCGCAAGCTGCCGGAGAAGGTAGCGGTGCAGCTCAACGACACCCACCCCGCGATCGCCGGGCCGGAGCTTGTGCGCATCTTGGTGGACGAGCACGGGCTGGAGTTCGACGAGGCGTTCCTGACGGCGCGCGGCTGCCTGCACTACACCAACCACACCCTGATGCCGGAGGCGCTGGAGCGCTGGCCGGTCGATCTCATGCAGCGGGTGCTGCCGCGCCACATGCAGCTCATCGAGCGGATCGACGAGGCCCATGCGGTCTCGGCCCATGCCGCCAACAAGCCGCGGCCCGACAGCGTGAAGATCGTCGACGGCGGCAATGTCCGCATGGGCGATCTCGCCTTCATCGCCGCCCGCAAGGTCAACGGCGTGTCGGCGCTGCATACCGACCTGATGAAACGCACGGTGTTCCGCGACCTGCACCAGCTTCATCCCGACCGGATCGTGAACCAGACCAACGGCGTCACCCCGCGACGGTGGCTGGCGGGCTGCAACCCGGCCCTGGCCAGCCTGCTGACCGAGGCGGTGGGTCACGGCTGGGAGACCGATCTCGACCAGCTCAAGATCATCGCGCCGCTGGCCGACGACGCCGGCTTCCGCGCCCGCTTCACCAAGGCCAAGCAGACCAACAAGGAGCTGCTGACCAAGTACCTGAAGACGAAGCTGGATATCACGGTCGATCCGACCGCCATGTTCGACATCCAGATCAAGCGGATCCACGAGTACAAACGCCAGCTCATGAACATCCTGGAGGCGGCGGCCGCGTGGAACGAGATGAAGCGGAACCCCTCCGCGCCCTTCGCGCCGCGGGTCCGCATCTTCGGGGGCAAGGCGGCGCCGGGCTACGCGATGGCCAAGCTGATCATCAAGCTGATCAACGATATCGGCCGCACGGTGAACGGCGACGAGGCGACCCGGGACCGGCTGGCGATCGTCTACCCGCCGAACTACAACGTCTCGATGGCCGAGGTGCTGATCCCGGCCGCCGATCTCAGCGAGCAGATCTCCACCGCCGGTATGGAAGCCTCGGGCACCGGCAACATGAAGTTCGCCATGAACGGCGCGCTGACCATCGGCACGCTCGACGGCGCCAATGTGGAGATCCTCGAGCGGGTCGGCGATGACAACATCTTCATCTTCGGCAAAACCGCCGACGAGGTGACGGCCGCCCGCGAGGAGGGCTACAGCCCGTCCGACGCGATCGCCGCCTCGCCGCGCCTGACCGAAGTGGTGGAGCAGATCGCCTCGGGCGTGTTCTCGCCGGAGGATCCCGAGCGTTACCGCGCGCTGGTCGACAATCTGCGCGGCCACGACTGGTTCATGGTCTGCGCCGATTTCGATGCCTACTACGCCGCCCAGCGAGAGGTCGATGCCGCCTGGGCCGACAGCAATGCATGGGCGCGCAGCGCCGTCCTCAATACCGCCCCAATGGGGTGGTTCTCTTCCGACCGCACGATCCGCGGCTACGCGAAGGACGTCTGGGAGGTGGACGCGCGGGTGTAACGCCCGCGGCGTCGGCCGCCCGTCCGCCGATTGCACGGCGGGGCGTCGACCTGACAACAACCGGCAAAGCGGAGATCCATGACCGACGAGCAGCAACTCATCGATCCGACGACCGCCGCCGATATCGCCCGGGGCATTCACCCGGATCCGTTTTCGGTACTCGGCCTCCATCCGCAGGGCGACGGCGTCGTCGTGCGGGCCTTCCTGCCCGGCGCCGAGCGCGTCGAGCTGTTGCCCAGAGGGTCCGGAAAACCGATCGCGGAACTGGACCCGGTGGGCGCCAAGGGGGTCTTCGCCGGCAGGCTGGACGCCCGTCCCGACCCGTATCGTCTGCGCGCCCATCGCGGGGACGACACCTGGGAGTTGCTCGATCCCTACGCCTTCGGCCCGGTGATCGGCGAGCAGGACGAATACTATCTCTCCGAAGGCAGCCATCTGCGCCTGTGGCAGATCCTCGGCGCCCATCCGATGACCCATGAGGGGGTCGACGGCGTCCATTTCGCCGTCTGGGCGCCCAATGCCATGCGGGTGTCGGTGGTCGGCGACTTCAACGCCTGGGACGGCCGCCGCCATGTGATGCGCCGGCGGGGAGCCACCGGCGTGTGGGAGATCTTCCTGCCCGGTCTCGAGGCGGGCGTGGAGTACAAGTACGAGATCCGCGGGCCCGGCGGGATGCTGCTGCCGCTGAAGGCCGACCCGATCGGTTTCGGCTCCCAGCATCCGCCGGAAACGGCATCCGTCGTGCGCGACCTGCGCGGCTACGGCTGGCCGGACGAGGCCTGGATGAAGGCGCGCGCCGAGCGCAACCGCGTCGACGCGCCGATCTCCATCTACGAGGTGCATCTCGGCTCGTGGAAACGGCGCTGGGAGGAGGACGGCCGCATGCTGTCCTACAAGGAACTGGCCGAGGAACTGGTGCCCTACGTGGCCGATATGGGCTTCACCCATATCGAGGTCATGCCGATCTCGGAGTTCCCGTTCGACGGCTCCTGGGGCTATCAGCCGGTCGGCCTGTTCGCCCCGTCGATCCGGTTCGGCCGGCTGGAGGAGTTCCGTGATTTCGTCGCCGCCTGCCATGCCCACGGGCTTGGCCTGATCCTGGACTGGGTGCCCGGCCATTTCCCGAGCGACCCGCACGGCCTCGGACAGTTCGACGGCACGCCGCTCTACGAGCACGCCGATCCGCGCGAGGGGTTCCATAAGGACTGGAACACGCTGATCTACAATTACGGCCGGCGCGAGGTCTCGAACTTCCTGATCGCCAACGCGCTGTACTGGCTGGAGGCGCACCATGCAGACGGGCTGCGGGTCGACGCCGTCGCCTCCATGCTCTATCGCGATTACAGCCGGGCCGACGGCGAGTGGGTGCCGAACGTCCACGGCGGACGCGAGAACCTGGAGGCGATCGCGCTGCTGAAACGGATGAACGAAGTTGTTTACGGCGCCGACAGTTCGGTCATGACCGTGGCCGAGGAATCGACCGCCTGGCCCGGCGTCACCCGGCCGACCAGCGACGGTGGGCTCGGCTTCGGCTTCAAGTGGAACATGGGGTGGATGAACGACACCCTGGAATACATGAAGGAGGATCCGGTCCACCGGCGTCATCACCACAGCAAGATGACCTTCGGCCTGCACTATGCGTTCAGCGAGAACTTCATCCTGCCGCTGAGCCATGACGAGGTGGTGCACGGCAAGGGCTCGATCCTCGGCCGCATGCCGGGCGACCGCTGGCAGCGCTTCGCCAACCTGCGGACCTATTACGCCTTCATGTGGACCCATCCGGGCAAGAAGCTGCTGTTCATGGGCGGCGAGTTCGGCCAGGCCAAGGAATGGAACCACGATTCCGAGCTGGACTGGTCGCTGCTGGATCAGGGCGACCATGCGGGGGTGCAGGCGCTGGTGCGCGACCTGAACCGGTTGTACCGGGAACTGCCGGCCCTGCATCGGCGCGACGCGCGCGAGGACGGCTTCGGCTGGATCAACGGCGGGGCGGAGGCTGAATCCGTCATCGCCTGGGCCCGGTATGGCGAGGAAGGCGACCCTCCGGTGGCCGTGGCGTTCAACTTCACGCCGATGCCGCGCGAGGGCTGGCGTCTGGGCGTGCCGGCCGGCGGGACCTGGACCCTGCGGCTCAACACCGACGCCTCCGATTACGGCGGCAGCGGCGCGGCGGTCCGGGCCGAGGTGGAGAGCGAGAGCATCGCGTGGGACGGCTTCGAGCAGTCGATCGTCGTCGATCTGCCGCCGCTGGCGGGCGTCGTTCTGGCGCATTCCGGTTAGGGGAGGGGCGTGCCGCGCCCGGTCGCGGTCAGCGGTGGAACTGCATCACGCCGATGATGTGATCCGCGCGGGCGCCCGTGCCCCCCAGGGGCAGGAGTAGGCGGGTATAGGTGCGGATATCGCCGAGCGACGTCATCGCCTCGCTATGGGTGATCAGCACCCCGCAGCGGTCGGTGGCGCAGCGCCGGTGCTCGTACAGCGTCTCGTCGAGACTGGTGCCGCTCATCACTTCCCGCATCGAGCGGCCCTTGAGGCGGTGGGCGTATCGGCTGGCGACCGTCTCGCCGACCAGGCGGAAGCGGAAATCATCGCCCTCCACGTCCAGCAGGACGATGTGCTCCAGCAGCGCCGGGATATCGACCGGGTCGACGTCCTCGCGCTCGGGCACCGTCCGCTCGCCGCGCCACCGGTGCCAGGCATCGAGCAGAGCGAGGGCGCGGGGGTGATCCGCCAGGTCTGGGCGGGCGCGTGCGGGATCGAGGAACTGCAATCGGTCCTGCCGGAACCGCCCCACCGCTTGTCTGATCGGCCGCGACATCCGGCTATGTCGAACAGGCAGAGGACGACAGGGACATTTCCATAACTCCGGCGGGTGGGGCGCTGCGGGGCGATCTGTGGGTCCGCCCTGCGCCCTGGATGGGGCCGCATCCTACAGCCGCGAGTATGAGAAATCCGTTAAGACGACCGGACTGGGTCGGTCGAGCGGTCTCAGGCGGTGCTGCGGGTCTCGTCCGCGTCGTCTTCCTCGACAAGGCCTTTGGCCATGGCGTCCTCCAGGTCGCGGACCCGCGACCAGAGGGCGGTCTTGGTCTCGACCGGCAGGCTTTCCAGCGTCTGCTGGCAGAGGATCAGGCTCAGGTTGTCGTTGTTGTCGATCGCACTGGCCAGGTCGGTATAGGCGGAGCTCTTTCGCCCGAGCACCTCTGCGATCGCCTTCAGAACCACATTTTTTCTAGACATTCCTAGGCCCCGCCCGGTGCCAGAATCGGCACCCGATAATTTTAGGTGATTCGAGGTCGGACCGTCCAGGCGGCTGCTGGCGATGTGAGAAACCTCACATGTTTTACCGGGCGGATTGCCGTGCTGCATCGTTGCTCTAGATCGTGTTTTAATAAAAACCCCTCATAGTCCTTCCGACCATGGAGCCACCGGACCGGCATGAAGATCTTCCAGCGACCTGAGATGCCCCTGCCGGTGGGCGTCGCGGAACGACGCGTGGAGCGTCTCGGCACCAATCCGAGCCTGCGTCTGGAGGCCTCCGATCCCGATCTGAGTCCGCTGGCCGCGGGTCTTCTCGCGTATTGGCGGTCCAGCCGGTCGGCGGGCAGCGTGCCCGATCGTGCCGCCTTCGACCCGCTCCGTCTCACCCGGTGGCTCGGCTATCTGAGCATCTACGAGCATGAGCCGGAGCGCGACGACTTCCGCAACCGCCTCGAGGGCTCCTATGTGGGCAATCTGACCGGGGAGAACTGGACCGGCCGGCGTGCTTCCGAGGTCGATGCCCGGTTCGGCTCGCGGTTTCTCGCCGACCTGCGCGAGGCCCGCAGGCGGGGCGAGCCGACGGCGCACCTGATCAAGGTGTTCCAGAAGGAGTTCAGCGTCACCGAGCGGGTGCTGCTGCCGGTCTCGTCGCGGCCGGGCGGCGAGACCGATCAGATCTTCGTGGCGATCTTCGCCAACGGCATCCGCTCCGCCCCGAAAGGGTGAGGCTGACCCGGGCCGCTCAGGTCTCCGCGTCGATGCCTGCGGCGCGCAGTTGCCGGCGCATCGGCTCCAACTGGGGAGCGTAGCGCCGCCAGGACCCGATCGCCTGGGCGTGCAGCGGCTGCCTGACCTGCTCCAGGCTGGCGGTGCGGACGATCCGTCTGGTGCTGGCGAAGTCGAGGCAGCGGTCGTCCCAGGGCAGGCCGCAATACGCTAGGAAATCGCGCGCCACGGTTTCGGGGGCCGCCACCAGGCTCTCGTAGGACAGCTCGAACACTCCGTCCGGCCGCCGCTGCGCCCAGTGGGCCATGAACCGGTCATAGATCCCGTACAGCGCCGCCACCTCCTGCTGATCGTAGGCGTAGTGCAGACCCCAGCCGACGAAGTTATGCCGGAAGAGCGAGAAGCAGGTGTCGAGCGGGTTGCGTCGGCAATGCACGATCCGCGCGCCGGGCAGGGCCCGCCAGATGGCCGGGACCATCTGGAAGTTCCCCGGCGTCTTGTTCACCGTGAAGGGATGTCCGTTCGGCTCGAGCGAGGCGACGTAGCTGTCGCCGACCGCGTGCCACCCGGCGGTGTCGAGCCGCGTCGCGCCGTCCGGGAAGCCGTCCTGCAGGTTGCCCTGCTCGAAGCCGCGCAGCATCGCCAGGCGCAGGGTCTGGATCTCGCCGGCGCCATGGACCAGCGGGTGGCTGGCGAGGATCTGCTCGACCAGGGTCGTTCCCGAGCGCGGCAGCCCGACCACGAAGATCTGACCGGCGCCGGGACCGGATGGCACGCCGCCGGCGCTGTCGCCAGCCGTGTCGAACGCCCGCTCGATCCGTTCGAAGTAGCGGCGGTCGGCCTCGGTGCTGTAGGCGACCTGGCTGCGCACCAGGGCGTTCGCCTCGGCGAGATGCGCGAAGGCGGCCTCCCACTCCTCCAGGTCTTCCCGGACTTTGAAGAGCGCGAAATGGGCATCGGCCCGCTGGCGGGGCGGCAGAGACCCGGCGGCGGCCAGCCGGGTCAGTTCGTCGATCCTGCCGTCCGCCGCGGTGTGGCGGGTGATCCGGGCGAGGCTGTAATGGGCCGCAGTATTGGTCGGCATCTGGAGGATGGCCTGGCGGAAAGCCCGGCGCGCCGCCTCGGCCCGCCCGGCCTCCAGCAGCCGGGTGCCGAGGCGCAGGCTCGCCGTCGCGCCCGGGGCGAGGATCGCGGCACGCCGGCAGGCATCGACGGCGCCGTCGATCCGGTAGCGGTCGATGAGCACGTCCGACAGGGCCAGCAGGACCGGGGCGCTGGGCTGCAGATTTACCGCCCGGCGCAGGGCGGTCTCGGCATCGTCCAGCCGGCCGAGCTGGCGCATGCCCTGGGCGAAGGCCAGCAGGCCACGGGGGCTCTCCGCCAAGCTCAAGGCGTCGCGATAGGCCTGCTCGCAGGCGATCAGGCGCTCCGCCTCCAGCAGCAGGGAGGCACGGGCGAAGGCGATGTCGGGCCGGGTCGGGCTGGACGCCAGGGCCCTGTCGACCTGGCCGAGCGCCGCGTCCGTCGCGCCGAGAGCGGCCAGCACCATGGCCGATCCGAACAGGGCGTCGGTATGGGTGGGCTGCAGCCGGAGGGCGGTCTCGTAGGCGCTCAGCGAAGGCCGCAGCCGGCCGGCCGCATGATGGGCACGCGCCTGTCCCAGCGCATCCGCGAGCGCGGAGGCGCTAACCATGAGGTGTCTGCCGCTTGCGGCGGCCGGGCGGGCAGAGCGGCGCTGGGCAGTCTGTCAGTGGTGTACTCTCGCAAGGTGAGCAGTCACGGACGTGACTGCCGACTCCTTTTGAGATGGCGCGTAGATGCCCCACCCGTAAGTGGGGTTTTCCACGGCCTTGCGGAATTTCTATCGTTCCGCTGGAGAGCGAAAACCGCGATGGACGCCGACGGCCGGCCGACGGCCACGGCCGGAAGGGGGCATCCGGCCGTGGTCTTGGTCAGCCCGCGAGGCAGTCGTGCAGGGTCCGGGCGATGCCGCGGATCAGCTCCGGATACATTGCCGGGCCCTCCTCGATCGCGCTGCCGAGCGGGTCCAGGGTGGCGATCCGCGCCTCGCTGCCTTCCACGATCACCTCGGCGATGGACGGGTCGAACTGCGGCTCGATGAAGACGCAGACGAAGCCTTCCTCCTCCAGCTCCTCGCGGAGTTCGGCGATCCGCTTTGCGCCTGGCTTGACGTCCGGGTTCACCATGATCGCCTCGCCCTTGGCCAGGCCATAACGCGCCTCGAAATGGCCGAGGGAGTCGTGGAAGGTCAGGTAGGGCAGGAACCAGACCGGCTCCAGGGTGGCGGCGATCTCGGTGCCGATGCGGCCGATCTCGTCCGAGAGCGCGTTGGCATTGGCGGCGAAGGCGTCCGCGTGTTCCGGCATGGCCTCGCTCAGGGTGGCGGCGATGGCGGCGACCATGGCGCGGGCGTTCTCCGGATCCAGCCAGACATGCGGATCATGGGAGCCGTGGTCATGATGCCCATGCGCGTCGGCGTCCTGATGGCCATGCTCCTTATGGCCCTCTTCCTTGTGATCCGCCTCCTTGTGATCGGAGTCGTGGCCGTGGTCGTGGTCATGGCCGTCCGCGTATGCGCGCTCGGTGATGCCGGGAGCCGTCATCATCGTCGCCACCCTGGCCTTGGAGGCCAGGGTCTCCAGCGGATGTTCCAACGCGGTCTCCAGCCCCGGACCGATCCAGAACACGACCTGCGCGTTTTGCAGCGCGCGGGCGTCGGACGGCTTCAGGCTGAAGGTGTGGGGCGAGCTGGCGCCGGGGATCAGCAGCGTCGGCGTGCCGACTCCCTGCATGACGGCGGCAACCAGGGAATGCAGCGGCTTGATGGTCGCGACCACCGAAGGCTCGGCGCGGGCCGGGCCGGCGGTGCCGATCACCAGAGCCGCCAGGAGCGAGAGGGCGGCGAGGGGGGTCCGCATCGGACTCTCCAAAATGTTATATTATAACGTTGCGCTGAGTCCTAGCCGCTGTCATATCTCCGCGCAAGAGGGAAGCGAAAGGGTGATCCATGGCCGATGCCGCAAGTCTGACCCAGGTGTCGCGGATGCCGGGGGAGGCGCTCGTCCGCCTGTCGGGCGTCGGGGTGCACCGGGCCGGCCGCTGGCTGACCCGCAACGTGGATCTGGACGTCCGGCCCGGGGAGATCGTCACCCTGATCGGCCCCAACGGGTCGGGCAAGACGACCACCGCCAAGGTGGCGGCGGGGGTGGTGCGGGCCGACGAGGGGCGGGCTGAGACCCGCCGCGACCTGCGGATCGGCTATGTGCCGCAGAAGATCCAGGTCGACTGGACCCTGCCGATCACCGTACGGCGGATGATGACCCTGACGTCCCGCCATTCCCGCGCCGAGATCGCCGCGGCACTGCAGGCCGTCGGCATTCCGCATCTGGCCGAGGCCGAGATCCAGTCCCTGTCCGGCGGCGAGTTTCAGCGCGCCCTGCTGGCCCGCGCCATGGTCCGGCGTCCGGATCTGCTGATCCTGGACGAGCCGGTCCAGGGGGTGGATTTCACCGGCGAGGTGACGCTGTACCGCCTGATCAAACAGATCCGCGACGATACCGGCTGCGGCATCCTGCTGATCTCCCACGACCTGCATGTGGTCATGGCGGAGACCGACACTGTGGTCTGCCTGAACGGCCATGTCTGCTGCCGGGGGACGCCGCAGAGCGTCGCCGAGAACCCGGAATACCGGCGCCTGTTCGGCGGCCGCGCGGCCGGCGCACTGGCGGTCTATCGCCACCAGCACGATCACACCCACCTGCCGGACGGCCGGATCCGAAACGCCGACGGCTCGATCACCGAGGGCCACGCCCATCACCATGATGGGGACGGGCACGGTCACACCCACGATCAGGGGCAGGCGCATCAGGGTCACGGCCATGCTTGACGACTTCTTCGTGCGCGCCCTGCTGGCCGGAGTCGGGGTGGCGCTGACGGCCGGGCCGCTCGGCTGCTTCGTGGTGTGGCGCCGCATGGCCTATTTCGGCGACACCATGGCCCATGCCGGCCTGCTCGGGGTGGCCCTGTCCCTCGTGCTGCAGGTGGCGCCGGTCCTCGGCGTCTTCGTGGTGGCCGCGGCCATTGCCGGCGCCCTGCTGCTGCTCGACCGGCGGGGGGCGCTGTCGACCGACGCGCTGCTCGGGCTGCTGTCGCACGGCACCCTGGCGGTGGGACTGGTGCTGGTGGCCTTGATGACCTGGGTGCGGATCGATCTCACCGCGCTGCTGTTCGGCGACGTCCTGGCCGTCGGGCTGACGGATGTGGTGCTGATCTGGGCAGGCGGGGCGGTTGTTCTGGCCGGGCTGTTCTGGTTCTGGCGCCCGCTGCTGGCCGACACCGTCCACCCGGACCTGGCGGCGGCCGAGGGCATGCATCCGGAGCGCGCCCGGGCGGTGCTGATGCTGCTGATGGCCCTGGTGATCGCGGTGGCGATGAAGGTGGTCGGCGTGCTGCTGATCACCTCGCTGCTGATCATCCCGGCGGCGGCCGTGCGGCGGCTGGCGGCGACGCCGGAGGCGATGGCGGTGCTGGCGGCGGTCACCGGGGTGACGGCGGTGGTGCTCGGCCTGTTCGCCTCACTGCAATGGGACACGCCCTCGGGCCCGTCGATCGTGGTCGCCGCGATCCTGCTGTTCGGCGCCGGCCTGGCACTACCGGCACTACGCCTGGGGCGGTAGGGCGGTCGCACCTCCTCCACAGGCGCACTCCCCGGCCCCGTGCCGGGTAGTGAGACGCGGCGTGTGGAAACTACGAAACGAAACACCCCTCCAGCCGACCGGTATCGGCCTCGCTGTTGTCGTCGAAGAAGCCTTCTCGCAGTGCCTCGCCACGGTCCGAGGTGAAGCGGGCGCGGATCAGGCCCTCGGCGATCTCGTCGGTGGACACCACGGTCGGCGCGAAGCCGGCGGTGTCGTCCAGATCGATGGTGAAGCCGAAGGTATCGCCCGGAGCGAACCGGCTGAACCGCAGCGTCAGCAGGGTGTCGCCGTCGGTGACCTCGCTGCGGTCGGCAATGACCGCGGTTCCGGTCGCCTCCTCGAACGGCTGGTAGACGCTCAACCCCGCGCCCAACTCGGTCACGTCGAAGATGACCCGCCCGCGCGACGGACCGAGATCGATTTCCACCTCGGCGACGGACCAGCCGGGATCGCTGGTGTTGGTGAGCGTGAAGCGGTCGGCCGGCGCGCCTTCGTTGAAGGTCGCGACGAGGCGGGGGCCGCAGGCGTCGGCGCGGGCGAGCCCCGGAACCAGAAGCAGGCAGAGATACAGGAACAGGCGCATGCGACCCCCTTGATCCGATCCAGCTCCCAGGGAGATGGACCGGCCGGCGGCCGCTGCAACCCGCAATGGGGTTACGGTAGTGCCGGTCGTTACGGAACCGGCACTACCGCGGTGTTCAGGCGCTCAGCGCCTTGACCATGACCTCGGAGAACCGGCGGGTGAAGGCCTTCGGGTCGCTCACCGGCTCGCCTTCCAGGATGCGGGCCTGCTCGAACAGCAGGTGGGCTGCATCGTCGATGCCGTCGGTCCTGCCGTCCTTCACCAGCTTGGCCAGACCCTTGATCAGGGCATGGTCCGGGTTGACCTCGAGCACGCGCGGGGCGGCCTGGTCGAGCTGCTTATGCTGGCGCAGCATCCGCTCCAGGTTCATGTCCATGTCGGTCTCGTCGGCGACGAGGCAGACCGGGCTCTCGGACAGGCGGTCGGTGGTGCGCACGTCCTTCACGGTGCCGCCCAGCGCGAGCTTGACCGAGGCGATCAGGCTGTCGACCGAGCCGGTGTCCTTCGACCCGTCGTCGGCCTTTTCGGCCGTCTCGTCCTTGTCGGCTTCGCCCGACTTGATCGCGGCGAGGTCGGCTCCGCCGCGGGTGATGGACTTGAGCGGCTTGCCCTTCACCCCGTCGAACATGGTCTGGACCCAGAACTCGTCGATCGGATCGGTGAGGAACAGGACCTCCACGCCCTTCTTCAGGAAGCCTTCCAACTGCGGCGAGGCCTTGGCGGCGGCCTCGTCCTCGGCGGCGATGTAGTAGATCGCCTCCTGGCCCTCCTTCATGCGCTCGATATAGCCGTCCAGGCTGGCCAACTCGTCGCCGGCGCTGGAGCGGAAGCGCACCAGGTCGAGCAGCGCCTCCTTGTGCTCGGCGCCGTCGGCGTACAGTCCTTCCTTCAGCACGGCGCCGAAGTTGCGCCAGAACTCGGCATAGGCCTCCGGCTCCTTCTTCGCCTTCTTGGCCAGGTCGCCCAGCACCCGCTTGGTCAGCGCCTTGGAGATCGTGGTGACCACCGGATTGTGCTGCAGCATCTCGCGGCTGACGTTGAGCGGCAGGTCCTCGCAATCGACCACACCCTTCAGGAACCGCAGCCACGACGGGACCAGCCCCTCGATCTCGTCGGTGATGAACACCCGCTTCACGTAGAGCTTCACGTGGTGGCGGCGCTCCGGGTGGAACAGGTCGAACGGCCGCTGCGACGGCACGAACAGCAGCCCGTGGTATTCGATGCGCCCTTCGGCCTTCCAGTGCACCGTCATCCACGGGTCGTCGAAGGCGTGGCCGACGTGGTGGTAGAACTCCTTGTAGTCGTCGTCGGAGATCTCGCTCTTCGAGCGGGTCCACAGGGCCGAGGCCTGGTTCAGGGTCTCCTCGTCCTCGCCTTCGGTGAAGACGACGGGGAAGGGGATGTGGTCGGAATAGGTGCGGACGATGGTCTGGATCCGCTGCTTCTCCAGGAACTCCTTGGCGTCCTTCTTGAGATGCAGGGTGATGATCGTGCCGCGCGTCGCCTTCTCCGTCGGGGCGACGGTGTATTCGCCGAGCCCGTCGGAGGTCCACAGGTACCCCGTGCTCTCGCCGGCCTTGCGGGTCAGCACCTCGACCTTGTCCGCCACCATGAACGCGGAATAGAAGCCGACGCCGAACTGGCCGATCAGGCTGGTGTCTTTTTTGGCGTCGCCGCTCATCTCGTCGACGAAGGCCGACGTGCCGGACCGGGCGATCGTGCCGAGGTTGTCGTGCAGCTCGGCCTCGGTCATGCCCACCCCGTTATCGGAGATGGTGAGCGTCTTCGCCTTGTCGTCGGCGGCGATGCGGATCTTGAAGCTGCTGTCGTCGGCGGTCAGGTCCGGGGAGGACAGCGCCAGGAACCGCAGCTTGTCGCAGGCATCGGCGGCGTTCGAGATCAGCTCGCGCAGAAAAACCTCGCGCTCGCTGTAGAGCGCGTTGGCGACGATATGCAGAAGCTTCGAGACTTCGGCTTGAAAGGTTCTGGTTTCGGCAGCCATGGCAGTGGGTCCGTTGTTGCTATTGTCGACTGTCAGGACGGGACCGAGATATGGCCGATCTGCGACATCTGCAAGACCTTCTCTCCGCCGGCGCCCATATGTGTTATGCCGAAGCCTGCATTGAATGGAGCGTATTGTAGATCTCCCCCATGGTTCTCGCCTCGCCCGCCGGATCCGTCACGGCCGTCCTCGGTCCGACCAATACCGGCAAGACCCACCTTGCGATCGAGCGGATGCTCGCCCACCGCGACGGCGTGATCGGATTTCCGCTGCGCCTGCTGGCGCGCGAGAACTACGACAAGATCGTCGCCCGTAAGGGCCACCGGGCCGTGGCGCTGGTCACCGGCGAGGAGAAGATCATTCCGCCGGATGCCCGCTACTTCGTCTGCACGGTGGAATCGATGCCGTTGGACCGGGCCTTCGAGTTCCTGGCGGTGGACGAGGTTCAGCTCGCCGGCGATCCGGAGCGCGGCCATGTCTTCACCGACCGGCTGCTGCACGCCCGCGGGCTGGACGAGACCATGCTGCTCGGCTCGGAGACGATCCGCCCGCTGCTTCGGCGGCTGGTGCCGGAGGCGCGCTTCGAGACCCGGCCGCGCCTGTCGGAGCTGAGCTATTCCGGCCTGTGCAAGATGACGCGCCTGCCGCGCCGCAGCGCCGTGGTGGCGTTCTCGGCGGCCGACGTCTACGCCATCGCCGAGGTGGTGCGCCGTCAGCGCGGCGGCGTGGCCGTGGTCATGGGCGCGCTCAGCCCGCGCACCCGCAACGCCCAGGTGCAGATGTACCAGGAGGGCGAGGTCGATTACCTGGTGGCGACCGACGCGATCGGCATGGGTCTGAACATGGACATCGACCACGTGTTCTTCGCCTCCGACCGCAAGTTCGACGGTCGCTTCCCGCGCCGGCTGCGCGCCGCCGAGCTGGCGCAGATCGCCGGGCGGGCCGGACGCCACATGAACGACGGCACCTTCGGGGTGACCGGCAACTGCCCGCCGCTCGACGACGAGGCGGTGATGGCGATCGAGACCCATACCTTCGATGCGCTGAAGCAGCTCTCCTGGCGCAACACCCGCCTGGACTTCTCGACGATCCGCGACCTGAAGCGGTCGCTCGAGGTCTGGCCGGAGCACGACTTCCTGTCGCGTAAGCGCGACGGCGAGGACCAGGAGGCGCTGGATGCGCTCTCCCGGATGGAGGAGGTGGCGCGGCGGGCCAACGGCCCGGCCCGCATCCGGCAGCTCTGGGACGTCTGTCAGATCCCGGACTTTCAGAAGCATCTGACGGAAAGTCATGCACGGCTCCTCGCGCAGGTGTATCTTTACCTGACCGACGCAGAGGAGAAGCTGCCGAGCGACTGGGTCGACGGCCAGATGAGCCGGTTCGACAGGACCGAGGGGGATATCGATACCCTGATGGGGCGTATCGCACATATCCGCACTTGGACCTACATTACACACCGAGGGGACTGGATTGACGATGCCGGTCACTGGCAGTCTAGGGCGCGCGCGATCGAGGACCGGTTATCGGACGCGTTGCACCAGCAGCTCACTCTAAGGTTCGTCGATCGGCGGTCGGCGACCCTGTCGCGGAAGCTGAAGGGTGGTAAGGAGGATATATTGGCGGGCGTATCCGGCGACGGGACGGTAACGGTCGAGGGGCATCGTGTCGGGCATCTGGAGGGGTTCTCCTTCCAGCCCGACGCCGCGAATACCGAAGAAGAGAAGCAGGTGATGACGGCGGCGCGGCGCGTCCTGCCGGATGAAATCGCGCGCCGGGTATCCCGGCTGGAGAGCGATCTGGACGAGGTCTTCCGTCTTGACGCCCACGGCGTGTTCTACTGGCGGGGCACCCCGGTGGCCGATCTGGTCGCCGGCGACGTGCCGTGGCGGCCGGACGTGCGGGTCCGCGAGAGCGACATGCTCGAGCCGCCGCAGCGCGACCGCGTGCAGAAGCGCCTGCGCACCTGGCTGGAGGCGCATCTGGAGGCGGCGATCCCGCAGCTTCTGCAGCTTGCCCGCTCGGACCTGTCCGGCGGCGCCCGCGGCATCGTGTTCCAGGTGCTCGAAGGCCTGGGCAACGCGCCCGCCGAGGCCCTGCGGCCGATGGTCAAGGAACTGGACGAGCAGGGCCGCAAGGATCTGGCCCGGGTCGGCATCCGGCTCGGCACCGAGAACCTCTACATCCCGCAGCTCCTGAAGCCGAAGCCGGTCGCCCTGCGCGGTCTGCTCTGGTCGGTGTTCCATGGCCGCTTCCCCGAGGAGGGACTGCCGCCCGAGGGCCGGGTGCAGGTGGTCCGCCGGCCGGAGACGCCGAAGGAATACGACATCGCGCTCGGCTACCAGCGACTCGGCGGCCGCGCGATCCGCATCGACATGGTCGAGCGCATCGCCGCCCTGATCCGCCAGGCCGCCCGCAACGGGCCGTTCGCGATCAATCCGGACATGCTGTCGCTGGCCGGCGTCGATCATGAGACCTTCACCGCGATCCTGAACGACCTCGGCTACCGCAAGGTCGGCGAGCGCCCGGCGGAACAGCCGGCCGCCGAACAGCCGGCCGCGACACAGGCGTCACCGGAGGCCGCGGGCACGGAGACGGCAGGTTCCGAGACGGAAGGTTCCGAGACGGCAGGTTCCGGGAGTGCGGCTGCCGAGCCCACGCCGGGCGAGGCGGTCGAGCCCGAAACCGGTCCCGAAGCGTTGGTCGCTGACGCAGCGGCGGAGCCGGCCGAGGCGCAGGCGCCCGAGAGCGTCGGCGCACCGTCGCCGCAGGATACGCCGCCCGCCGAGGCAGCGGCGGATCAGGCGCCGGAGACGACGGAGGAGCCCACGGCCGAAGCAGCGGCCGAAACAACGGTCGAGGCAGCCGCCGAAACAGCTTCCGAGCCGGCGCCCGAAGCGTCGGCCGTGCAGGACGCGCCAGTTCAGGAGACCGCCTCCGAAGAGCCGTCCGGAGCCGATGGCGAAGCCGCAGCGGACGCGGCCGGTGACACCCCCGCCGAGCCGGAGGCCGAGGCCGTGGTCATGGTGCCGCTCTTCGCCCGGCGCCGGCGCGAGGAAAACCGCCGCCCCCGTCCCAACCGGAACCGGCAGCGCCAGGGCGGTGAGCGGTCCGGTGGCGAGGCCGGGGCCGAGGCGCGGGCCGACGGCAAGCCGGGGCGCGAGAAGCGCCCGGACAACCGGCCGAACCAGGGCAAGCCGAACGACGGTAAACCGGGGGGCGGCAAACCTGGAGGCGGCAAGCCGGCCCATGGCCGTCAGGGCGATGGCGATGGCCAGCGCGGCGACCGTCGCCGGGGGGGCGGCAAGGGTCCGAACCGCCGCGACGACCGCCGGGGGCGCGACGACCGTCCCCGCGTCCACACCGCCGAGCCGGAGCGTCGCGGCGAGATCGATCCGGATTCGCCCTTCGCGGCCCTGGCCGGTCTGCGCGACGCCATGCGCAAGAAGGACGGATGAGCGCAAGCGACGGGTCGGCTCCCGACGGCGCCGACAGCCAGCGCCTCGACAAATGGCTCTGGTGCGCGCGGTTCTTCAAGTCGCGCTCCCTCGCCAATGCGCTGCTGTCGGCCAGCCGGTTGCGGATGGACGGCAGCGTGGTCGCCAAGGCGCACCAGAAGGTGAAGGTCGGCGCCGTGCTGACCTTCCCCCAGGGACCGCATGTGCGGGTGGTGAAGGTCCTGTCCCTCGCCACCCGGCGCGGCCCGGCGCCGGAGGCGCGCACCCTGTACGAGGACCTGGCGCCGATCCCCGAACGCAAGGCGGAGGCGGGCGATGCCGGCCCGGCGGAGCCGAGCGCGCCCAGCCGGGAGAAGGGAGCCGGGCGGCCCACCAAGCGCGACCGCCGGGCGATCGAACGGCTGTTGGACGACGGCAGCCTGGACGGTTAGCCTCCGCGCGACACAGCGCAACGGAGGCTCGCGATGACCACGAAATCAGCGCCCATCGATGTCGAGCGGGCCCGGGCCGAGACCCGAGGCTGCGAGGGCATGGCCCATCTGAACCATGCGGGCTCCTCGCTGATGCCGGTTCCGGTCGCCGATGCGCTGATCGGCTGGCAGCGCGAGGAGGAGTACCGGGGCGGCTACGAGACCGCGGACCGCTACCAGGACAAGCTGGAGAACTTCTACGACGCGACCGCCCGGCTGCTGAACTGCACCCGCGACGAGGTGGCGTTCATCGAGAATGCGACCCGCGCCTGGGACATGGCGTTCTACGCCCTCGACCTCGGCCCCGGCGACCGGATCCTGACCACCGAGTCGGAATACGGATCGAACATGATCGCCTACCTGCACCGGGCCAGACATACCGGCTGCGAGGTCGCCATCGTGCCGAACGACAACCACGGGCAGATCGACGTGACCGAGCTCGACCGGATGGTCGACGACCGGGTGAAGCTGATCTCGATCAGCCACGTGCCGACCGGCGGCGGTCTGGTCAATCCGGCTGCCGAGGTCGGCAGGGTCGCCTGCAAGCACCGCGTGCCCTACCTGCTGGATGCCTGCCAGTCGGCCGGCCAGGTGCCCCTCGACGTGCAGGCGATCGGCTGCGATTTCCTGTCCGCCACCGGCCGCAAATACCTGCGCGGCCCGCGCGGCACCGGCTTTCTCTACGTGCGCGGCGACTGGATCGAGCGCCTGGACCCGCCGCTGCTCGACCAGCACGCGGCGGAGCTGGTCAACGAGCGCGAATACGTCATGCGCGGCGATGCCCGACGGTTCGAGAACTGGGAGTGCCATTTCGCCGGCAAGGCGGCACTCGGCGTGGCGATCGACTACGCGCTCGGCTGGGGCCTGGAGGCGATCCGCGACCGGGTCCAGCCGCTCGCCCGGACCCTGCGCGATCGGCTGGCGACGGTGGATGGCGTCGAGGTGCTGGACGAGGGTCGGGAGAAGTGCGGCATCGTCACGTTCCGCAAGGCCGATGAGGACGCCGAGGCCATCAAGCACCGCCTGAAGGCCCATCGCATCAATGTCAGCGTGGCCGGCGACAGCGGAGCGCGGGTCGGATACGACCGCCGGGGCATCGGCACGGCGGTGCGCGCTAGCGTCCACTACATCACCGTGGAACGCGAGATCGACGACCTGATCCGGGTGCTGTCCGGGAACCGCTGATCCGCCGGCGGTCGGGCCGCATCAGGTCCGCAGCACCACGCACAGATTGTTGGCCGGCATCTCGTGAACCGCGGCGAGCTTCAGACCGCGCTCACCCGCCGACGGGACGACCTCGCGATCGAGATCGCGGATGCCCCAGCTCGGATCCTGACGCTGCAGCGAGGCATCGAAGGTGGTGTTGCCGTCGCTCATCGACCGGCCCTCGCGGTGGAACGGGCCGTACAGCACCAGCGGCGCGCCGGCAGGCAGCCAGCGGCGGGCGCCCGCGAACAGCCCGAGCGCGACCGCCCAGGGGGCGATGTGGATCACGTTGACGCTGAGCATGGCGCAGAACGGGGCGCAGTCTGCAACGGGCCAGTCCTCGGCATCAGCGGCCGCGTCGAGGGAGCGGGGTGCCAACGGGCGCGGAGCCTCGGTCGGCAGGAACGCCGCCCAGGCGGCGATGCTGTCGCGGCGCTCCTGGGTGTTCTCGGTCGGCAACCAGCGATGCTGCGGCAGTTCCTGGACGAAGGCGGCGGCATGGTGCCCCGTGCCGGAGCCGATCTCCAGCACCGTCCCCGCCGGGGGCAGTTCGGCCTTCAGCACCGCCAGCAGCGGCGCGGCATTGCGCCGCGCGGC
The DNA here is from genome assembly GCA_965228445.1 of Candidatus Endolissoclinum sp. Lineage (GTDB taxonomy): Bacteria > Pseudomonadota > Alphaproteobacteria > Thalassobaculales > Thalassobaculaceae > Thalassobaculum. The sequence continues at coordinate 4,589,372 of OZ245813.1, forward strand.
GGGGGCGTCCATGGCGCCGGCGGGCGTGTCGGCGGCGATCACCGCGTCGAACCCGATCGCGGTTGCGGACGGGCGGCTGTGGGCGGCACCGGGTGTGGAAGGGGCTGACGGATCCATCATTGCGACCTATGTACTCACGATCCGGCAAAGGGTATGCCGGGGCCGGGAGTATGACCCGGTCGGAAACCTGGAACCAGAATGGAACGCGCCCATGCTCGCCCGCCTGAAGGCATTCATGTCCGGTCTTGAGTCCGGAAGCCGTCCCGCGGCCGCGCCCCGCAAGGACCTGGCGACGGCGGTCGCGGTCCTGCTGGCCCGGGCCGCGACCCTGGACGGCAGTTTCGAGGCGAAGGAGCGCGCGGTGGTCGCCGACCACCTGTGCAACCGGTTCGACGTCTCCCGCGACGAGATCGACCGGACCCTGGAGGAGGCCGTGACCTCGGCGGACGAGATGGTCGACCTCTACGGGCTGACCCGCACGGTGAAGGACCGGCTCGACGAGGAGGGGCGCATCGAACTGATGGAAGCCCTGTGGGAGGTGGTCTACGCCGATGGCGAGTTGCACGACTACGAGGGCCAGCTCATGCGCCGCCTGTCCGGGTTGCTGTACGTGACCGACCGCGAGAGCGGAGAGGCGCGAAAGCGCGCACTTGCTAAGCTCGGTCTTGAAGTCGGCTGACCGGCTACGCTAAAGAGCCACGTCAACCGCCCGCCGGAGACCCGCATGACCTACATCGTCAACGAGAAGTGCATTAAGTGTAAGTACACTGACTGTGTCGAGGTCTGCCCCGTCGACTGTTTCTACGAGGGCGAGAACATGCTGGTCATCCATCCGGACGAATGCATCGACTGCGGGGTGTGCGAGCCCGAATGTCCGCCGGAGGCGATCCTGCCGGACACCGAGCCCGCGGCCGAGAAGTGGCTGGCGATCAACGCCGAGTACGCCGATATCTGGCCGAACATCACCCGCAAGATCGACCCGATGCCGGACGCCGACAAGCTTCAGGAAGAAGCCGGCAAGTACGAGAAGTATTTCTCCGCCAATCCGGGCGAGGGCAGCTGACCGGCATCAAGTTCGCCGACGACTTTCGTCCGCGACTTTAAGACTCCGGTCACAAATATCTGATCTAATGGTGCCGTCGGTTAAGCTCGGGCCATGCATGCGCGTGTCCGCCTGTAAGCTACCATTCGCCGCGTTTTTGTGGTATGGTTCACACCATCGCGCTGGTCGAAAAGCCGACGAGGATCAGCGCGCCCCCGCAAAACGTGGGACCATCGACGAAACGACCATATGTTTCGACCGTCTTTCGTGTTGATCGCGTGGTAATCGGCTGAATGGGGAAGTCGATCCTTTGGATCGGCAAGTGTTTCTTGTCTGTATGTGGTGGGAGCAGTTTCGGTGGCTAAAGAGGGCGGAATGGCAGAGGACGTGGAAAAATCACCCATGACAAAAAAGAACGAGTTCAACACTGGCGACTTTGTCGTGTACCCGACGCATGGTGTGGGCCTGATCAAGGGGACGGAGACCCAGACCATTGCCGGGACTGAGCTGGAACTGCTGGTGATCGACTTCGAGCAGGACCGGATGACCCTGCGCATTCCGCTGACCAAGGCCAAGACCAGCGGCCTGCGGCGCCTCAGCAGCCGCAAGCAGATGGATGCGGCGATCGCCAAGCTGAAGGGCCGGGCCCGTGTCCGCCGCACCATGTGGAGCCGCCGCGCCCAGGAATACGAAGCGAAGATCAACTCCGGCGATCCGGTGTCCATCGCCGAGGTGGTCCGCGACCTGCGCCGCTCCAGCAATCAGGCCGAACAGTCCTACAGCGAGCGTCAGATGTACCAGGCGGCCATCGACCGCCTCGCCCGCGAGTTCGCCAAGATCGAGAAGATCGACGAGGAAGCCGCGATCGACCGTCTCGAGAAGCTGATGGACGCCGCCTGACGGCGCCCGAGTCGGCGCGAATCGGCCATTTTTATGCAACGGGCGGCCTTCGGGCCGCCCGCATGCGTTCGGGGCTGAGGCCTATAGTATGCGATTGGCGCCAGGCTCCGGTATGCCAGCGATATCCGGTACTTAGCTAGAATAATCCCTATCGGAACCAGCCGGTCCGCGCCCCGCCCGCCGCAGGGTCCGTTGACGCGCGACTCGGAAGTGTTATTGGGGTGGGATGACTCGTTCACCCGAGCGCGAGGCCCCCCCGGCCGTGACAAGCACCTGTCTCACAGCTTCCGAACGGTATGTCGATCTGTCCGGCGCCGGGCGCGTCTGGGCGGTGGGAGCGATCTTCGGCGAAGCCGGCCTTCTGTCCGACCTGCACGACCAGATCGGGGCCCGCTTCAAACCCGGCGACCGCATCGTCTATCTGGGCAACATCCTCGGCGGCGGCGACGTCCGCGAGACCCTGCGCGAGCTGATGCGCTTCCGGGCGTTGGTCATGGCCCAGCCGCCGCTCTACCTGCCGGACGACATCGTCTGCCTGCGCGGCGCCCAGGAGGAGATGTGGCACAAGCTGCTGCAGATCCACTTCGCGCCGAAGCCGGCGGAGCTGCTGCGCTGGATGCTGGATCGCGGCATCGACGCCACGCTGGCCGCCTATGGCGGTGAGGCCGCCCAGGGCTTCGCGGCGGCCGAAGAGGGCATGGTCGCCCTGACCCGCTGGACCAGCCGCCTGAAGGCCGGCGTACACGCCTCGCCGGGCCACCAGACCTGGTTCGGCCAGATCCGCCGTTTTGCCTGCACGGGCGCGGACGGCGCGCTGTTCGTCAACACCGGCATCGATCCGTCGCGCACGCTGCCCGATCAGCGCGACGCGTTCTGGTGGGGCAGCAAGGGCTTCGAGCAGGCCGAGACCGCCGGGTTCGAGAACTTCGCCAAGCTGGTGCGAGGCTACGATCCCCGCGGCGGCGGGCCGAAGGAGACCGAGCGTACCCTCTGCGTCGACAGCGGCTGCGGCCGCGGCGGGGCGCTGAGCGCTGCCTGCCTGTCGCCCGATGGCCGCCTTCTCGACTGGGTCGAGGCCGCACCGAGCGAGACCGTGCTGCCCCTGCGCGCCGCCCGGTAGTTCTTTCCGGCACCGGGGCAACCCGGCACCGTCCGCTCCCGATCACGATTGCTTGAGACAGTGCTGTATCTTGTGCAGCGCAGCAATTTTTTCGTGTCAATCGGGTCTCATATATGATCCGATTTCTGCCCAAGTGCGTACGTAAGGCTAAAAAAGAACCGCAGTCGGGTATCAGACCCCAGCGGGTGCCAACCACATAGGGGGCGGCAATGGCCTATATCGACGACCCGGATACCCAGCGCGCCAACATCGCCTTCATCAAGGCCTCGATGAAGGAGCCTCTGCTCGAGCGCGACCATGAGTTCGACCTCGCCCGCCGCTGGCGCGAACAGGGCGACGAGCGGGCCCTGCATGAGCTGGTACGGTCCTACACCCGACTGGTGGTCTCCACCGCCAGCAAGTTCCGCAACTACGGCCTGCCCATGGGCGACCTAGTCCAGGAGGGCAATGTCGGCCTGATGCAGGCCGCCGCCCGGTTCGAGCCGGAGCGCGAGGTCCGCTTCTCCACCTATGCCGGCTGGTGGATCCGATCGGCCATACAGGACTACATCCTGCGCAACTGGTCGATCGTGCGCACCGGCACCACGGCGGCGCAGAAATCGCTGTTCTTCAACCTGCGGCGCCTGCGGGCCAAGATCAGCAGCTCGGTGAATGGCGGCATGACCGACGAGGGTCGCATGTATGTCGCGACCCAGCTCAAGGTCGACCGGCGGGAGGTCGAGGCAATGGAGATGCGTCTCTCCGGCCATGACCAGTCGCTGAACGCGCCGATCTCCGAGACCGGCGAAGACGACTGGCAGGACTTCCTGGCCGACGAGCGTCCGAGCCCGGAGGCCGTCGTGACCGGCATGCGCGACGCCTCGACCCGCTCCAAATGGCTGGCGGAAGCGCTGGCGGAGCTGTCGCCGCGCGAACGCACGATCATCGACCAGCGCCGGCTGAGCGAGGAGGGTGCGACCCTGGAGGAGCTGGGCCGCGAGCTCGGCGTCTCCAAGGAGCGGGTCAGACAGCTGGAGCACCGTGCACTGATGAAGCTGCGCGACCGGCTGGTCCACCGCGTGGAACGCACCGGGGACCTGCTGCTGGAGGCCTGATCCCATCCGGCCGGGTACAGACCGAACAGAAAAAGGGCGTCCCGATCGGGACGCCCTTTCTTCGTTGGAGAGGTGCGCCGTCAGGTTACTCGACGACGATCTTCACCATCATGCCCGGCTGCAGCTGGACATTGCCGTCGAGCCCGTTGAGCACCTGGAAGCGGGCGCGCTGCTCGGGGCCCTGGGGCATACGGGCGGCCAGGCTGTCGATGGTGTCGCCGGGCTGGACCTGGACCACGTGGAGGCGCTGCGGCCGGTAGGACGCCGCCTCGGCCTCGCTCAGCAGCTCGAAGCTGTAGGTGGTGCGACGCAGCTCCTCCTCGTTGGCGGCGAGCGTCTGGGCGCTGCCGAGGAACACGAAGCGGTAGATATGGCTGCTGTCCGCGCGGATCGCGATAAGGCGGTAGTTGGCGATGCCCTGCTGGGTCTGCACCGTGGCCGCCGCGGTGGCAGCGTTCATGCCGTTCACGGTGAAGTCCTGCAACCCGGTGAGCTGGGCGTTCTGGGCCCATTTGCGGATGAACTGGGACATCGGAATGCCGGACGTCTCGCGCACCCCGTCGAACACCATGGCCATCTCGTTGCCCTTGCGGCCTTCGACCCGGTCGGACGAGTTGATCAGGGTGAAGCCCGGCGGTGCGACGAAGCGGAAACGCAGGGTCGGGTGGATGAAGGTCCGATCCCGGATGAAGCCCTGCTCCGGATCGTCGCCGTACAGCATGCCGTCGATCTGCCGCAGATACTGTTCGCGCTCAAGCCGGCCCGGCGCCAGGGTTCCGGTCGCGCGCTGGGCCTCGCGGACGCGGTCCACGGTGCGCGGGTGGGTGGCCAGCAGGTTGAAGGCGTCCGGGTCGTTCTGCGAGCCGCGCAGCCGCGCCTCGAGCTCGGTCTGAGCACCCAGGCTGGCGAGGAAGTCGGCGACCGCGCTGGGCTCGTAGCCAGCCGCGGTCATGTAGCGCAGACCGAGGGAGTCCGCCTCGAACTCGTTCTCGCGGCTGTAGCTCTTCAGGTAGAGATTGCCGCCCATGCTGGCGAGGTCCGAGAGTGCCCGCTGGCCGGTGACCGCACCGAGAAGGCTGGCGCCGAGGCTGACCGCGACCGAGCGGCTGTAACGCTCGGCGCTGTGGCGCGCGGTGACGTGGCCGATCTCGTGGCCGATGACGCCCGCCAATTCCGCCTCGTTGTCGGCCAGCGCCACCAGGCCGCGGCTGACATAGACATAACCGCCGGGAAGGGCGAATGCGTTGACGATCGGGCTGTCGAGGACGGTGAAGGTGTAGTTCAGGTCGGGACGGTCCGACACCGAGGCCATCCGCGCGCCGATGCTGTTCACATAGGCATTGAGCTGCGGATCCTCATAGGCGCCGCCGAACTCCTCCAGGATCTGCGGATGCTGCTCCGCGCCGATCCGCTTCTCGTCCTCCGGCGACATGAAGGCCGTGAAGCTCTGTTCGCCGGTGGCCGGGTTCGTCGAACACGCCCCGATCGAGACGGCGGCGAGACAGGCGAAGACGGGAAGTGTGCGTTTGAACAGCGAAGCCATGGTTCGAGTCTACCCTACAGCTGGTCGTGGGAACGGTATGGCAGGCTGAAACCTTGCCCAAGAACCGCGTGCCGGCAATTCAAAGGGCAACGACTCAATCCCCGCGATGGTTCCAGTATCGCTATAGGGAGTGGGGTCAGTCTTCCAGGACTTCAAGCTGTGCCGGGTGGGTGAGGTCGATCATCGGCCCGTTCATCGGGTACACCCATCCGCGTCCCCGCACCCGCAGGCCGGTCAGGTCGGCCAGCTCGATGCCGGCCTTACCGAACGCCCGGCGGGTCTCCCCCTCGGCGCGGAAGGTGCAGTCGTTGCGCCAGTCCAGGCCGAAGTTCAGATAGGCGGTGCCGCGGACCACAGCGGCATCCGCGATGCGCCCCTCGACGATCTGCCAGCTGTCCAGATCGCCCCAGGTCTCTCCCGGGTTGCGGATGCGGTAGAAGCGGTCGCCCCAGATGCCGCGACGGTTGGCCCGGGCGGTGCGTTCGAGATCGAGCAGCGTCCGCGCACCGGTCGCGGTGCGCGGCCAGGTGTAGACCCGCGCGAACCCGCGCTGCAGCAGGTGGCCCTGAAGCCAGCTGCCGTCGTCGGTGGTCACGTGGGCCAGGGCCCGGTGCCAGCGGTCGCGGCGGTCGTCGGCGTAGTGCAGTCGGACGGTCCGGCCGAGGCAGAGGTCGCTGCACGCGGTCGTGGCTTCGACCGCGAGCGGCCAGGCCGACATGCCGGTGCGGGCAGCCGCCGGCGCCTGCACGCCGGCCAGACGCACCCGCAGGCCGTCTTCGAGATCGATGGTGTCGCCGGAAAGAACGGCGGCCACCCGGCCGCTCTCCCCCGGCGTCAGGCCGCCGAGAAGTGCGGGCCCGGGCGGTGCCGGCTTGGCTTGCGAGAGGTCGGCCCCCGACAGCAGCGCCGCGCCGCCCGCCGCGAAGGCGGTGCGGAGCAGCGAGCGTCGGGTCGGCCGGCTGGGCATGGAGCCCCGGGTCAGGCCTTGATACTGCGCAGCATCCAGGCGTGCTTGTCATGGGTGGTGAGGCGTGCCGTCAGCATGTCCGCGGTCGCAGGATCGCCGGCCTCCTCGGCCACCGAGATCCCCTCGCGCAGGGTGTCGCCCATCGTCTCGTGGCTGGAGACCAGGTCCGACACCATCGCCTGGGCATCGATGTTCTGCTTGGCGTCGGCGATCTTCGTGGCGTCCATGAACGCCTGGAAGCTGCCCGGCGCGGGGGCACCGAGGGCGCGGATGCGCTCGGCCAGTTCGTCGACGGCGCCATGGGCGTCGTTGTACTGCTCCTCGAACAGGTTATGCAGGCCGAAGAAGGTCGGGCCCTCGACGTTCCAGTGGTAGTTCTGGGTCTTCAGCGCCAGCGCATAGGTGTCGGCCAGAGCCTGTTCCAGTGCGGCAATGACGGGTTTGCTATTCGCGGACATAGAGGGTCCCTCCTGTATCTCTCGTCGGAATGAAGCATGGGAGCCCGGGTTCGGGCTTGCAATTCATATGGGTGGAGAACTGCAATCCGCTAATCGATAAATTTCACCGGTATGATAGTTTGTATCTATGAGTCTGAATGGTCTGAGCTTGCGGGAACTGGAGTATCTGGTGGCGGTGGCCGAGCACGGTCATTTCGGCCGGGCGGCGGAAGCCTGCCATGTCAGCCAGCCCTCGCTCTCCGCCGGCGTCCGGAAAGTCGAGGATCTGCTTGGCTTCCGGGTCTTCGAGCGTACCAGCCGCACCGTGCTGCTGACCCGCAGGGGCGGCGTGGCCGTGGACCGGGCGCGGCAGGCGATCGTCGCCGCCGAGCATTTCCTGTCCACCGCGCCGGCGAGCGGCGATCCGCTGTCCGGCCGTTTCGTGATCGGGGCGATTGCGACAATCGGTCCCTATCTCTTCCGTCACGTGCTGGGACCGCTGCGCCGCGAGCATCCGAAACTGGACCTGATCATCGAGGAGGGGCTGACCAGTCATCTCATCGACCGGTTGCGCGAAGGGGCGCTGGACGCGGTGATCCTGTCGCCCCCGGTGGCCGATGAGGGGCTGGTGATCGAGCCGTGCTATCGCGAGCGGTTCCATCTGGCGGAGCCGTCACGGGATACTGCGCGGGATCCTGCGCGGGATCCGGCGCGGGATCCGGCGCCGAAGGCAGATGCCGACCTGGCCCCGGCGAACCTCGCCGAGCTCGACATGCAGGGCGCGGTGCTGCTGGAGGAGGGGCACTGCCTGCGGGACCAGACCCTGTCGATCTGCGCCTCCGCCGGCATCCGGCCGCGCCAGACCGCCATGAGTCTGGAGACCCTCAAGGCGATCGTCGCCGCCGGAACCGGCTTCAGCCTGATCCCCGAGACCGCGACGGACGACACCCTCGGCGGCCTGGTTCGCTACCGGCCGTTCAGCGATCCCCGGATCGGCCGGACCGTGGCGCTCGCCTGGCGGCGCAGCCGCTCGGAGGACGACGACGTCCGCAGTCTGCTGGCGCTGCTGCGCCGTGCGGCGCCGCCGGGCGCGGTCCCGATCGACGGCGGCCGCGCCGAGGGTTTTGACAATGACCGGTCGGAAGCGGATAACCGGGCAGTCCAGAAGGGAGGAAGACCGTGATCCGCGACGAACTGTTTCCGGAGATCGCCTCTCGACGCAACGGCTACCTCGAAGTCGGCGACGGCCATACGCTGTACTGGGAGGAGAGCGGCTCCCGCGAGGGCATCCCCGTGGTGTTCCTACATGGCGGTCCGGGCTCCGGCACCTCGCCGACCCAGCGCCGCTTCTTCGATCCGAGGGCCTATCGCATCATCCTGTTCGATCAGCGCGGCGCCGGCCGCTCGACCCCGCGCGCCGGGCTCGAGGCCAACACGACGCCGCATCTGGTCGCCGATATGGAGCGGCTGCGCCAGCATCTGGAGATCGAGTCCTGGCTGGTCTTCGGCGGATCGTGGGGATCGACGCTGGCGCTGGCATACGGCCAGTCCCATCCCGAGCGCTGCCTGGGCTTCGTGCTGCGCGGCGTGTTCCTGGGACGGCCGGCCGAGATCGACTGGTTCATGACCGGCATGCGCGGGTTCTTTCCCGAGGTCTGGCGCGCCTTCGCCGAGTTCATTCCGGAATCCGAACGCGATGACCTGCTCGGTGCCTATCACCGGCGCCTGACCGATCCCGATCCCAAGGAGCACCTGCCCGCCGCCCGGCTCTGGGCCCGGTATGAGAAGGCCTGCTCGTCCCTGCTGCCCGAGCCGGAGCAGATCTGGTCGGCGGAGGACCCGCACCACGCGCTGAACCTGGCGCGGATCGAGGCGCATTACTTCCTGAACCGGATGTTCCTGCCCGATGGCGGCCTGCTGGCCGGCATGGAGCATATCCGCCATCTGCCCGCGACCATCGTGCAGGGCCGCTACGACGTCATCTGCCCGCCGGAAAGCGCTCACGCGTTGGCCCGGTCCTGGCCGGGGGCGGAACTGATCTACGTGCCCGATGCCGGGCATGCGGCGATGGAGCCGGGGGTGCGCCGCGCGCTGGTCCGGGCCACCGAGCGCTTCAAGTCCACCCTGCGCCAGCCGGCGCGCGTCGGCTGACCCCCGCATCCCCGCTTGATGCGGCGGGCGGGCGCTCTATGATGCCGATATCCAATGGAAATTTCCGCCCCGTGCGGAGCCTTCGCAGCCTGGGAGACGATCGTTGCGCCAGCCTCTCGCCACTGCCCTGAGCCTCGCCGTCGCCCTGCTGATCGGGGTTATCGGGACCGCCCGCGCGGAAGAGCCCGACTTCCTGACCGTGGGGGCCGGCTATTACGACCTGTTCGACGATCAGGCCGCGGCGGAGGCCAGGTTCGAGTACCGGTTCTCCGAGAAGAACAAGCTGCTCTGGTTCACCCCGTTCGTCGGCCTGACGGCGACTTCCGACGCGGCGACCTACGGCTATGCCGGAATCGCGCTGGACGTGTTCTTCGGCAACCGCTGGGTGGCGACACCGACCTTCGCCGCCGGCCTCTACGGCAACGGCGACGGCAAGGACCTCGGCCATGCGATCGAGTTCCGGTCGGGGCTGGAGATCGCCTACCGCTTCGACGACTATTCCCGTCTCGGCCTGTCCTTCACCCACATCTCGAACGCGGGGATCGGCGAACGCAATCCGGGTGTGGAGTCGCTGATCCTGTTCTATTCGGTCCCGTTCGACGCCGTCTTCGGGGAGTAGGGCGCGGCCGGACCGATGCCGGATCCGATCCCTTTCCGACCGCGGCCGCAGGTCCCGCCCGATCCCAAACCGGTGCTGCCGGTCGCCACGGTTCTGCTGTGTCTGGTTCTGGCGGCGGTCTATGTCTGGCAGGCCGGCCTGGACCCCTATGGGGACATGCTCCTGATCGGCGGCTACGCCCTGACCCCCGCGGATCTGTTCGGGCTGCGACCGCGCGCGCCGGAGATCGACGGGGTGCCGCCGGTCGCCACCCTCCTCACCGCCCAGTTCCTGCACGGCGGCTGGCTCCACCTGATCGGCAATGTGGTCGCGGTCCTGCTCGCCGGTATCCTGGTGGAGCGCAGGGCCGGCGGGCCTCGGATGCTTGCCGTGTTCCTCCTCTCCGGCGTGGCCGGGCTAGCCGTGGAGGCCGCGGCCGGGCCGGGATCGACGGCCCCCATCCTCGGCGCCAGCGCCGGGGCAGCCGGGCTGATGGGCGGCGTGCTGCGGCTCGATCCGCGCGGCCGCATCCATATTCCCTGGCCGGGCGGCGGCCGGCCCCGCCTGCGCGCCGTTCCGGCGCTGCCGGTGATCGGTGTCTGGTTGATTGCCCAGGTCGCCGGGCTCGCCTTCGCCGACGGCGAGCCGATCGCCTTCCTCGCCCACGGCACCGGCTTCGTCGTCGGCGCGCTGCTGGCGGGCGGCGGGAGGCCGGCACCTACATGATGGTCGAGGGCGCGGAGTGCTCCAGCTTGAGCAGTTTCTCCAGACCGGGCGCCAGGTCCGACTGAACGAACTCGGCCCGCTTGTGCGGGCTGCCGGTATGCTGCGGGAACTTGGTCTCCCAGGCATCGAGCTTGACCGTCAGCCCGCAGAGCACCCCGCCGATGGTCTCGTGGTGGCTGATGATCATCGCGTGCAGCTTCTGGAAGCTCTCCATGGAGATGTTGTCCCAGAACGTCTGTGAGTTCCGGTCGAAGGATTCGAAGCGCCCGGTCACCGCACCTAGCAGCTCGTTGAGACCGCTGCGCACGACCTCGCACTTGTCCATGAGCTGCCGGTTCTCGCGCAGCATGGTGGCCCGCATCTCGTCCATCCAGTCAGTGAGCTGGTCGAATTTCGGGACGATCTCGTCGAGGCAGCGCCGGAAGTAGGAGAGCGACAGGTAGATGTCGCCGTATTTCTCCAGGAAGTCCGGAATGTCGGCGACGGTGATGTTCATCATCGTGGCGATCTTCTGCATGTTCTTCAGCGCGACCTTGCGGTCGACATTGGTGAACATCTCGATGATCTGGCCGGAGTTGCTAACATTGTCGGTGTTCGCCCCGAAGACGTTCACCACGAGCGGCCGGGTGAACGACTTCATGTAGTCGGTCAGACGGGACTCCATGGCGGGCGAGAGGGTGAGGTCGGCGGCGTGCCGGACATCGATCTTCAGGTCGCGCAGGGAGTTCCGCAGGGAGAACACGTCGAAACTGTTCAGCTCGGCGAGCTCGTAGAGCACCGCCATATCGGCCTTGAGGTCCTCCTCGGCCGCACCGATGAAGTCGGGCAGGGCCTTGATCTGGATGAGGCCCGCGCCGGTGGCGTTGTCGTGGAACAGCTCAAGTTCGGAATTGAGCTGGGCCGATTTGATCAGCCGCGCGCGCGCCAGGCCGGGCAGGCGCAGCGGCACGATGCGCAGAGGCATGATGTGCAGGGAGTCACGATCGAGATCTGAGAGGTCGTCTAGAATGTCACTGCTCTGGGGTTCCGCTTCGGCGGACAAACCATGATGCGCGACCTGCGAATGCTCAAGGCGAAAACGCACTCCGGTTTATTCAAGAGAAGTCGAATTCCGGTTTGCCCTCTGATATCGCGGTCGATCGGCGCTGCCGCACCGCAACCGCGTGTCGCGCCGGACATGTCCTGCCGGTGGTCCCTTGTACCGCGTGGCGGGCGACGTATGTTTCTTGCTGGTCTCGGCCGAAACCCGAGGCAGCCCGGCGGCACCGGGAGTTCCGGCCCGCCCTTGCTCTCGGGCCGTGCTTGGCCAAATATGTGCGTATGGAAATGAACCTATTCAGCATCGGGCAGAACTATGAAGATCGTTGAGCCCAAGTTTCCGATCGGCGCCGTTGTGAAGCACCGGCATTTCGAGTTCCGCGGCGTGGTGTTCGACATCGACCCGGAGTTCTCGAACACCGAGGAATGGTACAACTCCATTCCGGAGGACCGCCGGCCGAAGCGCGATCAGCCGTTCTATCATCTGTTCGCGGAGAACCCGCAGAGCTACTACATCGCCTATGTCTCCGAGCAAAACCTTGTCGACGACGCCTCCAACGGGCCGGTCGACCATCCTCAGATCGGCGAAATGTTCAGCACCAGCGGCGACGGCCGCTACGTGATGCGCCAGGTCAACGCCTGAGCCCGATCGTGCTCTGACCTACTAAGGACAGAGCAAATCCACACGATCAGATGTTTCCATCTGATCGTCATGGGCTCTAGGACAATCCATACATCGCCGCACCCGCCACCGGCAGGTCGGCGGCCAGGATCGTCCCGCTTTCGCTCTCCGTGATGAACAGCGTCTTGCGGTCCGGACCGCCGAAGGCGACGTTGGTGGTGCCGAGACCGAACGGCGAGCGGATCCGGTGCAGTGGCTCGCCCAGAGGCGAGAAGTGCCAGACTGAGCCCATCCCGAAATGGGCGATGACCAGCCCGCCGGTCTCGTCGATCGCCAGCCCGTCGGGGCCGTGGCCGCCGGACAGCTGGATGAACTGTCCGACCTTCGACACATGCCCGTCCGGCATCAGCGGCAGGCGCCAGATGGCGTTGGCCCGGGTCATGGCGACGTACAGCCAGTTCTCCTGTGGCGTCAGCACCAGCCCGTTCGGCGACGGGCCGTTGTCGAGCAGCTTGTCGAGCCGGCCGTCGGCGCCGAGCCGGAACACCCGGCCGCGCGGGTCGTGCAGGCCGGTCTGGCCCTGGTCGGTGAAGTACAGATCGCCGTTCGAGGCGAAGTGCAGGTCGTTCACCCCGAGCAGGCCTTCGGAATAGCGGTCGCCCACCACCGTCTCGACCTTGCCGCTCGCCGGGTCCAGTTGCAGCACGCCGAGCCGGTAGTCGGCGATGAAGGCGCGCCCGTCGGCATGAAACTTCAGCCCGTTCGGCCAGCCGCCGTATTCCGTGACCACGTCCCAGTCGCGGCCGTCGGCGGTGACGCGCAGGATGCGTCCGTTGGGGATATCGACCAGCCAGAGATTGCCGTCGCGGTCGAAGCTCGGGCCCTCCAGGAAGCAGTCGGTGGTCATGCCCGGTCGGTTCCCCCGGGCCCAGTCGGATCCGGAATCCTTGCGCAGGCGGTCGGGGACACGGGAGAAGACGCGGGCGTCTAGGTCGGCAGGCGGGGGAAAAAGGCTCATGCCCGTACGCTAGAGCAAGTCACGATCGGTAGGGAACAGCAGATCGTGCGAAGTTGTTCTCTTTTTAACGGGTTAGAGCGCGACCGGGTCAAAGCCCCGACGCGTCCGCCGGGCGGTCAGACCTTCAGCTTCTGCGGAATGACCGGCTTGTCGTCCTTCTTGTCGTCGGGGTCGAAGGTCTTCGCCCGGTCCTTGACCTTCGGGGCGGTGTCCAGCGGCTTGGCCTTGGTTGGTCCCTTCGCCTTCACGCCGCCGCTGAAGGTGGCGACCTCCAGCATGCGCTCGCACTGTTTCTTGAAGTCGGCCGGGGCCTTGTACTTCACCGCGCCGGCCAGGGCCTCGCGCGCCTTCTTGATCATCTCGCTGCGCTTCTCGATGTCGTCGGCCATGCCGGCGTCGATGGCGCCCTTGCAGGCCAGCGCGGTCGCCTTCATGTAAGCGTGGAGCAGGAACGCATCCACCGCGTTGCGGCGATCCTTGGAGTAGGGGGCGGGTAGCTTCGGGTTCTTAAGGGATTCCACGAGCCGCTTGGCCGCGGCCTCGCTGCGGTCGGTGTTGCCGGCCTCGGCGTGAAGACGGAGATGGTCGAAACCGGAGTCGATCGAGACCATCGTCGCCTCGATACGCTTGCGTTCCGCCTCTTCCTTGTCGGCGCCGCCGTCCTTTTTACCCATGCCGAACACGGCCAGGTTTCCTCCTTTTCGTCCCGTCCAGTTCAGCCGCCGGATTCGGAACCCGCAGTGACAAGACTGCATCTGTAGACTGGAGGATACCTGTTAATATTCCGTTAGCGCCAAGAAAAATACGTATGTAACCGCGCGGTCAATTCAATAAAATTGGCGGCGATATTTATCGATTTCCAAACAATTTTACTAAAGAAAAAGGGGAAGGCGAGATGCCTTCCCCTTAAGCTCTTGAGCGGGACGCTGGAACTCAGCTGCAGCCGCTGGTTCCGCCGCAGGTGTCGCACTTCAGGCAGGTGCCGTTGCGCACCAGGGTGAAGTTGCCGCATTCGCCGCAGCTCTCGCCCTCGTAGCCCTTGATCCGCGCCTCGCGGATGGCCGACAGCTTGGCATCGACCGCGTCCTTGACCGCGCCGCTGACGGCGGTCGACCGGGTGGTCATCCGCTCGGCCACGGCCACGCCGCCGCCGGAGACCGGGGTCGAGGCCACCGTCTGGGTCGCGGTGGTCTGGGTGGCAGTGGTCTGGGCCACCGTCGCCTGGGCCACCGTCGGAGCGGCGCCGTCGGTACCGGTCGCCCGCAGCTCGTTCAGGCCGCCGGTGATCACCTCCAGGTTGGCCCGCACGTCGGTCCGGGCGAAGCCGCGGCTGGCGGAACCGGTCACCTTCTGCAGGATCGCGCTGGCCTTGGCGGCGTCGTATTCCTCGCCCTGGCCGTCGCCGACGGTGTCGGGGGTCAGGTCCTCCTGCTCCACATGGGCCAGATCGTGGCGGTCGAGATAGGAGATCGCCAGCTCCCGGAACATGTAGTCGAGGATCGAGGTCGCCATCTTGATGGCGTCGTTGCCCTGGACCAGACCCTGCGGCTCGAAGCGGGTGAAGGTGAAGGCGTCGACATACTCCTCCAGCGGCACGCCGTACTGCAGGCCGATGGAGACCGCGATGGCGAAGTTGTTCATCAGCGACCGGAAGGCGGCGCCTTCCTTGTGCATGTCGATGAAGATCTCGCCGAGCTTGCCGTCCTCGTACTCGCCGGTCCGCAGGTAGACCTTGTGGCCGCCGACGACCGCCTTCTGGGTGTAGCCCTTGCGGCGCTGGGGCAGGCGCTCGCGCTCGGCCCGCTTCTCGATGATCTTCTCGACCACCTTCTCGACGACGCGCTCGGCGACCACCTCGACCTTCTGGGCGGTCGGCTGGGCGGCGAACTCCTCGGCCTCGTCCTCGTCCTCGAAGTCGAAGACCGAGGCAGAGAGCGGCTGGCTCAGCTTGGAGCCGTCGCGGTACAGGGCGTTGGCCTTCAGGCCGAGGCGCCAGGACAGCATGTAGGCGTCCTTGCAGTCCTCGACCGACGCGCCGTTCGGCATGTTGATGGTCTTGGAAATGGCGCCGGAGATGAAAGGCTGGGCGGCGGCCATCATGCGGATGTGGCTCTCGGCGGACAGGTAGCGTTTGCCGATCCGGCCGCACGGGTTGGCGCAGTCGAACACCGCCAGATGCTCGTCCTTGAGGTGCGGCGCGCCTTCCAGCGTCATCGCCCCGCAGACGTAGGTGTTGGCGGCCTCGATCTCCGACTTGGAGAAGCCCAGCTCGGCCAGCATGTCGAACGAGATGTCGTTGAGCTGCGCGTCGGTGAAGCCGAGCACGTCCCGGCAGAACGCCTCGCCCAGGGTCCACTTGTTGAAGGCGAACTTGATGTCGAAGGCCGACACCACCGCCTGCTCCAGCGCACCGATCTGCTCGGCACCGAAGCCCTTCTCGGTCAGCGCCGCGTGGCCCAGGGCCGGCGCCCCCTTCAGGGTGCCGTGGCCGACGGCGTAGCGCACGATGTCCTCGATCTGGCCGTCGCCGTAATCCAGCGTGCGCAGGGCGTCCGGCACGACGCGGTTGATGATCTTGAAGTAGCCGCCGCCGGCCAGCTTCTTGAACTTCACGATGGCGAAGTCGGGCTCGATGCCGGTGGTGTCGCAGTCCATGACCAGGCCGATCGTGCCGGTCGGCGCGATGACGGTGGCCTGGGCGTTGCGGAAGCCGTTCTTCTCGCCGAGCGCCAGGGCCTCGGTCCAGGCGGCCTGGGCCGCGGCGACCAGGTCGGCCTGCGGGCAGTTGGCGACGTCGAGCGCCACCGGGGAGATCGACAGATCCTCGTAGCCTGCGGCCTCGCCATGGGCGGCGCGGCGGTGGTTGCGGATCACCCGCAGCATGTTGTCGGCGTTGGCGGCATAGCCCGGGAAGGCGCCGAGCTCGCCGGCCATCTCGGCAGAGGTGGCGTAGGACACGCCGGTCATCAGCGCCGTGATCGCACCGCACAGGGCGCGGCCGGTGTCGCTGTCATATGGCAGGCCCATGCCCATGAGCAGACCGCCGATATTGGCGTAGCCGAGGCCGAGGGTGCGGTAGTCGTAGGAGAGCTGGGCGATCTCCTTCGACGGGAACTGCGCCATCAGCACGGAGATTTCCAGCGTGACGGTCCACAGCCGCGAGGCATGGGTGAAGTCGGCGACGTTGAAGCTGCCGTCCGCGTTCTGGAACTGCATCAGGTTCATCGACGCCAGATTGCAGGCGGTGTCGTCGAGGAACATGTACTCCGAGCACGGGTTGGACGCGTTGATGCGGCCGCCGGCCGGGCAGGTGTGCCAGTCGTTGATGGTGGTGTCGTACTGCAGGCCCGGATCGGCGCTCTGCCACGCGGCCTCGGCGATCTTCTCCCACAGGTCCTTGGCGCGCAGGGTGGCGCTGATCTTGCCGTCGGTGCGGCGGATCAGGTTCCAGTCGTCATCGGCCTGGACCGCCTGCAGGAAGTCGTCGCTGACCCGCACCGAGTTGTTGGAGTTCTGGCCGGAGACGGTGAGGTAGGCCTCGCTGTCCCAGTCCGTGTCGTAGGTGCGGAAGTCGATCTCGGTGAAGCCCTGGCGCGCGAACTGGATGACGCGCTGCACGTAGCTCAGCGGGATCATGGCGCTCTTGGCAGCCTTGACCGCAGCCTTCAGCTCCGGGTTCCTCGCCGCCTCGTAGGCGTCGTCGCCCAGGGTGTCGCGGGCCTCCACGCAGGCGGCCATGATCGCCTTCATCGACCGGGCGGCCAGCTTCGAGCCGGCAACGAGGGCCGCGACCTTCTGCTCCTCGATCGCCTTCCACTCGATGTACTGGACGATGTCGGGATGATCGATATCGACCGTGACCATCTTCGCCGCGCGGCGGGTGGTGCCGCCCGACTTGATGGCGCCGGCGGCCCGGTCGCCGATCTTCAGGAAGCTCATCAGCCCGGAGGATTTGCCGCCGCCGGCCAGCGGCTCGCTCTCGCCGCGCAGGCGGGAGAAGTTGGAGCCGGTGCCGGAGCCGTACTTGAACAGCCGCGCCTCGCGGACCCACAGGTCCATGATGCCGCCGTCGTTGACCAGATCGTCCTGCACGCCCTGGATGAAGCAGGCATGGGGCTGCGGGTGCTCGTAGGCGGACTTCGAGCGGGTCAGCTTGCCGGTCTTGAAGTCGACATAGTGGTGGCCCTGGGCCGGGCCGTCGATGCCGTAGGCCCAGTGCAGACCGGTGTTGAACCACTGCGGCGAGTTCGGCGCGGCCATCTGGCGGGCCAGCATCGCGCACATCTCGTCGTAATAGGCGCGGGCGTCCTCTTCGGTGTCGAAGTAGCCGCCCTTCCAGCCCCAGTAGGTCCAGGTTCCGGCGAGACGGTTGAACACCTGCTTGGCGCTGTTTTCACCGGTGGTGCGCTCGTCCTCCGGCAGGGCGGCGAGCTTCTCCTCGTCCGGCGTCTCGCGCCACAACCAGGCCGGGACGTCCTTTTCCTTCACCTTCTTGCGCACGGCCGGGATGCCGGCCTTGCGGAAATACTTCTGAGCGAGGATGTCGCTGGCCACCTGGGACCAGTCGCTCGGCACTTCCATGTCGTCGCGGCGGAACACGATCGAGCCGTCCGGATTCCGGATCTCGCTGGTCGTCATCCGGAAGTCGATGCCGTCGAAGGCGTCCTTGCCCGCCGTCGTGAAGCGCCGTTCGATCCTCATGCCTTAGCTCCTGCCTTGGGTGTTGTCCTGCCGGATTGTCTCGCCGGGCCCCATATACGCGTAGAGCGTCCCCCGCCCGTGCCGACCCAGATATTGTGTGCCGACGACGCAAAACCTACTCGATGTAGTGATCCATCGGCAACGGGAAATTTCATGATTTGGTGAGTTAGTTTGTGGTGTTGCTGCGGTGCAACAAGTATTCGCGAAGTCAAAATACTTCGTTCGAAAGTCCAAGGTGAACTTTCGCTGCAGCCATCTTGCGATGTCTTTGTGAGACGACGTCCGTGCCGAAATCGTCTCGGATCGGCGGGAGCGGCCGAGTCTCCGTCATCAGACCCTCGCGCCACCACAAAGGATGCGGGAGGGTGCCCATCGGTGCAATAGATTTTGTGTGAAACATTATTGCAAAATCTAGATGTGGTGGGCGTCGCGGACTTATCCACAGAACGGCCGAAGCCGCGGAATCCCTGGCTTCCCGAGCCGGTCGGCCCCCCGGTAGGATGCTCACACAAGCCACCCGCCCGTAACAAAATGTCGGAGGAAACCATGGCGATCCTGCGCCGTGCGCTGAACTACACCCCCCTGGATGCCGCCACGCTGGAGCGCTGGCGTGCCGTGCCGCCCGCGGTCGCCGGAGACAACATGAACCGCGACCGCTGCATGGACGCCACGGTGTCTCCAATCGGCGAGGGCTACAACATGGTGGGGCATGCCCGCACGATCTCGGTGATGGCCGGCGACAACGGGGCAGTGCATGCGGCGCTGCCGCTGATCCGGCCGGGCGAGATCCTGGTCGTGACCGCGGGCGGGGCCGGAGAGGTGGCGATCATTGGCGAGATCATCGCCGAATGCGCCAAGGCCCAGGGCTGTGCCGGCATCGTGCTCGACGGCGCGGTGCGCGACGTCGCCAGCCTGCGCACCCTCGGCATTCCGGTCTACGCGGCCGGGGCGACCCCGCGCGGCCCGCACAAGGGCTTCGGCGGCGAAATCGACACCCCGATCGCCTGCGGCGGCGTGGTGGTGGCGCCGGGCGATCTGGTGCTGGGGGACGATGACGGCATCTGCGTGGTGCCGCGCGCCCTGTGCGACGAGGTGCTGGTCAAGGGCGAGGCCCATGTGGCCAAGGAAGCCGACATGATCGCCAAGGTGCGCTCCGGCATCACCACGGCGGAGATGATCGGCGTCACCGTGCCGGAGCCGACCGACGCGGCGGGGTGAGGGTATTCGAAGCTCCAGGTACCGGCCCGGCCCCGGATCAGGTCCGGGGCCGTCCGGGACCGGGCTCACCCGGTCGGGCGCCGGATCCGCTCGACCTGCATGAGCAGGATGCCGCCGAGCACCACCAGCGCGCCCAGGCTCTGCCACGGGCCCAGCACCTGGCCGAGCAGCAGGGCGGCGGTGACCAGGCTGACCACCGGCTCCATGTTGGACACCACGGCGGCCCGGACCGATCCCAGGCGCGCGATCGCGCCGTACAGCGACGACAGGCCGATCACGTAGCACAGCACGTTGACCAGGAAGCCGATCCAGGGCAGCCGGCCGGTCGGCAGCTTCAGTCCCTCGTAGGCGGTGGCGACGGCGAAGATCACCAGGCAGCCGGTGGTGACGATGGCGGTGATGTGCAGCGGGCCGAGGCTGCCCGACAGCTGACGGGTCAGCAGGAAGCTGAGAGCCACGCAGGTGCCGGCCCCGAAGGCCATGGCCACACCGAGCGGATCGGCGTCCTTCAGGTCGGCGCCGAGCAGCAGCGCCAGCCCGGCGAAGCCGAGGCCCAGGGCGACCAGGCGCAGCGGCGTCATCCGCTCGTGCCCGGCCAGGTGCGACAGCGGCCCGACCATCAGCGGGAAGACGAAGAAGGTCAGGCTGGCCAGCGGCACCGGGATCAGGCTGACGCTGGTCATATAGCCGAACGAGGCGAGCGCGGTGGTGGTGATCAGCCAGGCCAGCAGGCCCCACACCCGCCGCGGCACCGGGCGGGCGAGGCCCCGCACGCGGATGATCAGCCAGAGCACGCCGACCGCCAGGACGAAGCGGCCGAGCTGCAGGGTGACAGGTCCGGCGCCGCCGTCGAAGGCGAGCTTGCCGAAGCTCGGTGCGATGCCGAAGAACACCGCCACCAGGGCGATCAGCAGGTATCCGGTGGCCAGGGACTCGCCGGGCGGCGGGGAGGTGTGTGTCATGGGCGGCTGATACGCCCGCGGCGTCCGCCGCGCAACTGTGCCGCACGCCGGCGGGCACCGCGCGTCCCCCGGTCGGCGGCGGTTGCGCCCGTCGGGCGATAAGATGCGCTCCCGACTGGACGATCCGGGTCTCCGATGACATAGTCGGCCCGCGATTCAGCAGACTCTTCGAGGTCGGAGAATGGACGTCGGAACGAAGCTCTTTACCTGGATGAACGGCAAGCTCGTGGGCGAGGACGCCTACGGCAACAAGTACTATGTCCACCGGCGCGGCGTCCTGCGGGACGGCCACGAGATGCGGTGGTGCATGTACAAGGGCCTCGCCGAAGCCTCCAAGGTTCCGCCGGAGTGGCATCACTGGCTGCATCACGGCACAGACGTGGTGCCGGACGGCTCCGACCCGCGCCAGTTCTCCTGGCAGAAGGAGCACCAGCCCAACCTGACCGGCACGCCGTATGCCTACCGTCCGCCGGGCCATGTGCTGGAAGGCGGCAAGCGCGACAAGGCGACGGGTGACTACGAGCCCTGGACGCCGGCGTGATCCGGCAGGACGGGGGTCGCCGTGACTAGAGGTATCATCGAGACGTTGATGGGGGCGCTCGTCCTGGCCGTGGCCGGGATGTTCCTGTTCTACGCCTATGCGTCGTCGGAATTCAGCACGGGCGGCGGCTACGACGTGGTCGCCCGCTTCGCCACCGTCGGCGGCCTGAAGCCGGGCAGCGACGTGCGCATGTCGGGCATCAAGATCGGGACCGTGTCCAAGCAGTCGCTCGATCCGCAGACCTATCTGGCGGAGGTCACGCTGAGCATCGACGAGTCGATCCAGCTGCCGGTCGATTCAAGCGCGGCGGTCTCCAGCGAAGGTCTGCTCGGCGGCAATTTCGTCGATGTGGTGCCGGGCGGCGACGAGCGCATGCTGCAGCCGGGCGAGCGGATCGAGCTGACCCAGGACGCGGTCGATTTCATCCAGATGCTCAGCCGCTTCATGTTCCAGGCGGGCAGCTCGGGTTCCGGATCGGCTGCACCGGCGCCAGGGACTAATTGACCCGGTTTCGCCGTCTATCGGACATAATCCCCGGACATCCTGGGGTTCGATGAAATCTGCGATGGCCTCGGATATGGACCGGTCGACCTTTGTGAACTGTGTGACGCGCCTCGGCGTCGGCTGCGGCCTGGCGGCCCTGGCGTCCGCCGCTCTTGCCCAGACCCCGGCGCCGGAGGACTGGCGCCAGCAGGAGATCGCGGTGCTTCAAGGGCTTGACAAGGTGACGGCCCGGATCTCGCGCTTCGAGGTTCCGGTCGGCGAGACCTACCGCTTCGGTACCTTCAACATCCGGGTCGAGACCTGCCAGGATCTGCCGCCGACGCTGCCGCCGGAAAGTGCCGCGTTCCTGCATGTCGAGGATCAGCCGCCGGACGAGCAGCCGAGCGCGCTGTTCAGCGGCTGGATGTTCGCGTCCAGCCCGGGGCTGAACGCCGTGGAGCACCCGGTCTACGACGTCTGGGTCGCCTCCTGCAAAAGCGCTTCCACCGAGGGCCAGTCGTCCGCCGTCGGATCGAACTGAACCGGCGTGGCGATCGCCGTGGCGAGGCGCTCGCGATACTCCTCCCGCGAGATCTCCAATGCCCCGAAGCGGGTCAGATGCTCGGTGATAAACTGGGTGTCGAGCAGGGTGAAGCCGCTGGCCTTCAGCTTGGCAACGAGATGGACCAGCGCCACCTTGGAGGCGTCGGTCGCCCGGCTGAACATGCTCTCGCCGAAGAACGCCCCGCCGAGGCGCACGCCGTACAGACCGCCGACCAGACGGCCGTCCTGCCAGGATTCCACCGAATGGGCGTGGCCGCGGGCGTAGAGGGCGAGGTAGAGGCGCCGGATCTCCGGGTTGATCCAGGTGTCGGGCCGACGGCCGGTGGCCTCGGCGCAGCCGTCGATCGTGGCCTCGAAATCCCGGTCCCAGACCACCTCGAACCGGCGCCGACGGACCGTCTTGCGCAGACTGCGGGAAATGTGGAAGCCGTCGAGCGGCAGGATCCCGCGGTCGTCGGGATCGACGAAGAACAGGCGCGGGTCGTGGCGCCCTTCGGCCATCGGAAACACGCCGACGGCATAGGCCTGAAGCAGCAGTTCCGGTTGCAACTCGGACATCCGATCCATCCCGATCGCCAGTCACCCGGGAAGCGTAGCACTCCCTCGGGTGGCGGCAACGGGATGCGTCAGGATTTCAGATAATCGGTTTCCAGCCAGCGGATATGATAGTCGCCGCTGCGGAAGACCGGCGCGCGCATCAGTTCGGCATGCAGGGGAATCGTGGTCGGAATACCGCCGATCACATATTCGCCCAGCGCCCGCTCGGCGCGCATCAGGCACTCCTCGCGGTTGGTGCCGTGGATCACCAGCTTGGCCACCAGGCTGTCGTAGTGCGGCGGCACGCTGTAGCCGGCATAGAGCGCGCTGTCGACGCGCACGCCGAGCCCGCCGGGTTGGTGGTAGTCGTCGATCCGCCCCGGGCGCGGCTGGAAGGTGCGCGGATCCTCGGCGGTGATGCGGCACTCGATGGCGTGGCCGGTGAAGGTCACGTCCTTCTGCTCGATGCCCAGCGCGCGGCCGGCGGCGATCTCGATCTGCAGGCGCACCAGGTCGATGCCGGTGATCGCCTCGGTGATCGGATGCTCGACCTGCAGGCGGGTGTTCATCTCGATGAAGAAGAACTCGCCGTTCTCGTACAGGAACTCCAGGGTGCCGAGGCTGCGATAGCCCATCTTCTGGATGGCATCGACCGCGCGCTTGCCGATGGCGGCGCGCTCGGCCGGGGTCAGGGCCGGGGAGGGGGCCTCCTCGACGACCTTCTGGTGGCGCCGCTGGATCGAGCAGTCGCGCTCGCCCAGATGGATGACGTTGCCGTGGCTGTCGGCGGCGATCTGGATCTCGATATGCCGGGGACGGCCGAGATAGCGCTCCATGTAGACCGCGTCGTTGCCGAAGGCGGCGGCACTCTCGCGCCGGGCCATCGTATAGGCCTCGTCGAGGTTGTCGGCGCTCTCGGCCACCTTCATGCCGCGCCCGCCGCCGCCGGCGGCGGCCTTGATCAGCACCGGATAACCGATGCGGGCAGCCTCCGCGCGGGCGGCGTCGAGCCCTTCCACCGGCCCTTCGGAGCCGGGCACGCAGGGGATGCCGAGTTCGATCATCGTGCGCTTGGCGGTGATCTTGTCGCCCATCGACTGGATGTGATTCGGCGCCGGACCGATGAAGGTGATGCCGTGGGCCTCGACGATCTCGGCGAAGGCGGCGTTCTCCGACAGGAAACCGACCCCAGGATGGATCGCATCCGCATGGGTGACGGCGGCCGCCGACAGGATCGCCGGGATGTTGAGATAGCTGTCGCGCGCCGGCGGCGGGCCGATGCACACGCTCTCGTCGGCGAGGCGCACATGCATGGCGTCGGCATCGGCGGTGGAATGCACGGCCACCGTCTTGATGCCCATCTCGCGACAGGCACGGTGGATGCGGAGTGCGACGTCCCCGCGATTGGCGATCAGGACCTTATTGAACACGCTGGACCTCTCTTCGCGCCGGTGGGCGGATTATTCGAGGACCAGCAGCGGCTGGCCGAATTCCACGGGCTGCCCGTTCTCGACATGCACGGCCTTGACCTTGCCGTCGCGCGGGGCGGGGATCGGGTTCATGGTCTTCATGGCCTCGACGATCATGATCGTCTGGCCCTTGCGCACGGTGGAGCCGACCGGCGCGAAGGCCGCGGCGCCGGGCTCCGGGGCGACATAGGCGGTGCCGACCATGGGCGAGGGGATCACCTCGCCGTCCTCGACCGCGACGCCGCCGGCAGCGGGGGCGGCAGCCGGTGCGGCGGCGGGCGCGGCCGCCGGCATCGGCGCGGCGTAGGTCGCAGTGACCGTCGGCTTGGCGATGCGGATGCGCAGGTCGCCCGTCGCGTACTCGATCTCGCCCAGTCCGGTCTCTTCCAGCAGACCGGCCAGTTTGCGGACCAGCTCTTCGTCCAGATCCTTGCTCACGGCAGTATCTTCCTTATTCGTCGGCCCCGACCAGGCCCGCCATGGCTTCCAGCGCCAGGACATAGCCCCGGGCGCCGAAGCCGGCGATGATTCCGTCCACCACGCCCGACAGATAGGAATGGTGGCGGAACTCCTCGCGCCGGTAGGTGTTCGACAGGTGAAGCTCGATCGCCGGCAGCTCCGCGACCGAAAGCGCGTCGCGGATGGCAACCGAGGTATGGGTGTAGGCGCCAGCGTTCAGAATGATGCCGTCGTGGCTGTCGCGGGCCTGCTGAATGATGGTGACCAGCTCGCCTTCGAAGTTCGACTGTCGGAAATCGACGCCGAGCCCGAGGGCTTCGCCGCGCTCCTGGCACATCGCTTCGATATCGGCCAGCGTGTCGCTCCCGTAGATCGTGGGTTCGCGGACGCCAAGCATGTTCAGGTTCGGTCCGTTCAGGACCAGGATGTCGGGCCGTTCAGCCACTGAAAACGCCTCTCGTTTACTTGGGCCGGGTTATACCATGCTGTTAACCGAGCGCAACGGTAGCACCGGAGCCGTCGATGTAACCCCCGATGCAGCCTCGCGGAATCACCGAACAGCAACTGGCGGACCATATGGCACGCGTGACCCTCGACACTGTCCGAGACCTCGACTCCAAGGATCCGCTGGCCGGGTTCAGGGAACGGTTCGTCCTGCCCGACGGGCTGATCTATCTCGACGGCAACTCTCTCGGCGCCCTGCCCAAGGCGGTGCCGGAGCGGGTGTCGGCGATGCTGCACGAGGAGTGGGGGCAGCACCTGATCGGCGGCTGGCTGAAGGACGGCTGGATGGAGAAGCCGCTGGCTCTGGGCGACCGCCTGGCCAGGCTGGTCGGGGCGGCGCTCGGCGAGGTGGCGGTGGTCGACACCACGTCGATCAACGTCTTCAAGCTGCTGTCGGCGGCTCTGGCGATGCGGCCGGACCGCAAGGTCATCCTGTCCAATGTCGAGAACTTTCCCACCGACCTCTACATGGCCCAGGGGCTGATCCGCCACCTCGGCCGGGACCATGAGCTTCGGCTGGTGCCCGAGGGCGATATCGAGGACGCCATCGACGATACGGTGGCCGTGGTCATGCTGACCGAGACCAACTTCAAGACCGGCGCGGTGTTCGACATGGGCGCGGTGACCGCCGCCGCCCATGCGGCGGGGGCGCTTACCCTGTGGGATCTGGCGCATTCGGCCGGCGCCTTTCCGGTGGATCTGAACGGGACGGCGGCGGATTTCGCCGTGGGCTGTTCCTACAAGTACCTGAATGCTGGTCCCGGCGGCCCGGCCTGGCTGTTCGTCGCCAGGCGCCATCAGGAGGCCGCCGAGCAGCCGCTGACCGGCTGGCTTGGCCATGACAGTCCCTTCGCCTTCGATCTGGAGTACCGGCCGGCCGCCGGTATCCGCCGCCATGTCTGCTCCTCGCCGGGCGTACTCGGGCTGGTGGCCTTCGAGGCGGCGCTGGACCTGATGCTCGAGGCCGACATGACGGCGGTCCGCGAGAAGTCGGTGGCGCTGTGCGACCTGTTCATCGAGCTGGTCGAGCAGGAATGCGGCGATGCCGGCTTCCGGCTGATCTCGCCGCGCACGGCCGGACTGACCGCCCCCTGGATCCGCGGCAGCCAGGTCTCCTTCGCCCATCCCGACGGCTACGGCATTGTCCAGGCGCTGATCGCCCGCGGGGTGGTCGGCGACTTCCGCGATCCCGACGTCATGCGCTTCGGCTTCGCGCCGCTGTATCAGCGCTATGAGGATGTCTGGCACGCCGTCGCCCATCTGCGGGCCGTGCTCGACGGCGGGGAGCACCTGGCCGAGGCCTATCGCGAGCGCGCCTCGGTCACCTGATGGACGATTCTGGGGTTAGAGACCGGCCCGGGCCAACACCCGGTACATGCTGCGCAGCACCGGCTTCTCGATCAGCTTGCCGTCGATCACCACCAGGCCGCTGTCGCCCTGCTCGAACGCCTCCACGATGCGTTTGGCATGGGCGATCTCGGCCTCGCTGGGGCTGAAGATCTCGTTCAGCACCGGCACCTGTTTGGGGTGGATGGAGCCCTTGCCGCAGAAGCCGAGCGCCCGGGCGGCCTCCGCCTCGCGCTTCATGCCTTCCATGTCGTTCAGGTCGAGGAACGGCACGTCGATCACGTCGACCCCGGCCCCCGCCGCCGCATGCACCACCCGGGAGCGGGCGTAGAGCAGCGCCTCCCAGGTGTATTCGCAGCGCAGGTCGGCCGCCATGTCGACGCCGCCGAAGAAGATCGCGTCGATCCGGGTCGAGCAGCGGGCGATCTCCCAGGCCGCCTCCTGCGCCTCGTTGGTCTCGATGATGACCTGCAGGCGCGAGGCGATCTTGAACTCGTCGAACAGCTCGTCCAGCGCGATCACCTCGGCCGGCGACTTCACCTTGGCCAGCATCAGCGACGGCGGCGCCTTGGCCGAGTCGAGGACCGCCTGCACGTCCTTCATGCCGTCCGGCGTGCGCGGGGCGTTGATCCGCACCATGCACTCCACCGCGTCGTCGAGGTCGGCGGTGGCGAACCAGTCGAGGGTGGCGGCGCGGGCCTGCTCCTTGTGCTGGGGCGCGATCGCGTCCTCCAGGTCGATGCACATGATGTCCGCCCCGGTCGCCATCGCCTTGGGGAACATGTCGGGCTTGTTGCCGGGCGCGAAGATGAAGCTGCGGCGCGGGCGGATCGTGGTCATGGGGCGGTCTCCGGATGCGGGGCGGCGGGCAGACTACGACGCTTCAGCGCGAAATTCATCACCAGGGCGGCGATGACGATGGCGCCGCCGATCAGCGCGTGGCCGCTCGGCTCCTCGCCCATGACCAGCCAGACCCACAGCGGCCCGAGCACGGTCTCCAGCAGCACCACCAGTCCGACCTCGGCCGCCGACAGGTAGATCGGCGCCAGGGTGAGAAGCCCGAAGGAGACCGGCAGGATGAGCAGGCCGAGCAGCGCCATCCAGCCGAACTGGACCGGGGTGAGGGCGAGGCTGTCGGCGGCGATCAGCGCGACGGCGGCGACCACCAGGCCGGACAGCCCGATGGCCGGCATCATGTCGACCGGGCGGGCGGCGCGGACCAGCACGAAGTGTCCGCCGAGCGCGACGGCGGCGGCGAGGGCGATCAGATCGCCGATCCAGGTGCCGGCCGACAGCCCGTCCCACACGATCACCACGATGCCGAGAATCGCGGCGGCGATGGCGATCCAGGTTCGCGTCGGGGGCCGCTCGCCGAGGAAGGCCCGACCGATCAGCGCGGCGAAGAGCGGCGCCGCCGACATGATCACCAGCGTATTGGCGACGGTGGTCGTGGCGACGGCGACCACGAACAGGATCGTGTTCACGGCGAAGACGGCGGCCACCAGGGCGCCATGGCTTCCGATGGCGCCGACCGCGGCCAGGCACCCGCTACGGTAGCGCAACGCGAGCAGGCCGACATATCCGACTGTCGTCAGCACCCCTCGCCAGAATAGAATGGTCCAGGCATCCGCGCCGACCATCCGCATCAGAACGGTGTCAGGGGTGAGGATCAGTATGCCGAGGACGGCGAGGGTGAGGCCCTTCACCGGATCGGCTGCGGAATCGGTCGACATGGATTATTTTGTCCGGTGCGGCGGTTCTGATCATTCGGGCCGATCACTCAGAGGCCAGCCGTATCCTGCGCATGTGAGCGAGGCAAGCATCATAAACGTCCCGTGGCACATACGACTGAAGGCCTGGTGGGAAGGCTACGACCCGGACGAATACGTCGAATGGCGGGAGCGTGAGCCTGGGGCCGACGATGAGGCGGACGTCGCCGAGGACGCGTCGCCGCACGGCACGATCGCCCTGCCGAAGATGATGAGCTTCGACGACATGATGGCCAGCCAGGCCACCGAGTCGGATCTCAACGACGGCGACCTTGAATTCCTGGAGGAGATGGCGCCGGACCCGGTGTGGTCCCGGGCGAAGATCGAGGTCTCCCAGCGCGTCTTCGGCCGCGGGTTCGTCACCCCCGGCGGGCCTGAGCAGATCGTCGACGCGGTGAAGTCGGTCGGCCTCGACCCGGTTCAGTCGGTGCTCGACCTGAGCATGCGGCTCGGCGGAGAGGGCGCGGCGATCGCCGAGAAATACGGCGTCTGGGTCACCGGCTACGAGCGCAACCCGGCGCTGTTCGAGGTGGCGGCCTCGGTGCTGCCCTCGATCAAGGCGGGCGACCAGGTCCGGACCAACTTCTTCGACCCGGAAACCGTCGAACTTCCGGCCAGGAAGTTCGACGTGGTACTGTCGAACGAGAACCTGCACTGCGTCCAGGACCGCGTGGCGCTGATCGCCAAGGTCTACGAGTGCCTCAAGGACTGGGGCCAGTTCCTGATCAGCGACTTCGTCCTGCCCGACGAGACCCCGCCGTCCGACCGGCTGATGAAATGGCTGGAGAACCGGGGCGAGCCCGTGACCCTGTGGACCAAGGAGCAGTACGAGGTCGCGCTGACCAACCAGACCTTCGATGTCCGCTTCGTGAAGGAGGAGTCGCAGGCCTACGAGCAGAAGATCCGCCATGACTTCGCGGCCTTCGTGGCAACGCTGAATGCCGACAAGGTGGTGACCGAGACGCCGGTCGCCCGCGCCGCGCTAGTGGATCTGGCGGAGGACTGGTCGCGGCTGGCGAACCTGCTGCAGAAGGGCGACCTGCAACTCGTGCGGATTCTGGCGATGAAGCGGGGAGACTCCTGAAAACCGCCGTATATCGCGGTTGACAGCCTTCGGGCTTCTCAGTAGGTTCCGCGCTCTTTGAAATCTGCCGACCACCGGAGACGACCAATGCGCGTCGCGAACTCGCTGAAGACGCTGAAGAAGCGCCACAAGGCCTGCCGGGTTATCCGCCGCAAGGGCCGTGTCTATGTGATCAACAAGTCCAACCCGCGCTTCAAGGCGCGCCAGGGCTGATCCGGCTGGGCTGAGCCCAACCGCGACGATCATTCTGGTCCGAGGACCGCGCGTCACCGCTGCGGTCCCTGCATACCCGCTTTCAGGCGGCCGACGGCAACGTCGAGCCGCCTTTTCGCGTTCCGGCCGGCCGTGCTGAAGGCCGGCCGAGCCATCGCTTGAATTTCGCCGCCGTTCCGGCAAGTTAAACCCCAAGAGAGTCGCCAAGACCTGTTGAACAGGCGGGGAGCCTTGCCATGCAGATGCCGGAGCCGGACCAGGAGGTCCTGGCCCGCCGTTCGGAGATCGTCGACGCGATGCGGGCGATCGTGCCGGGCGAGGGGGTGATCGCGGAAGAGCGCGAGATGCGGCCGTACGAGAGCGACGGCCTATTGGCCTATCGCACCCTGCCGATGATCGTCGTGCTGCCGGAGACGGTGGACCAGGTCGCGGCGGTCCTGAAGTACTGCCACCAGAACGGGGTGAAGGTCGTGCCGCGCGGCTCGGGCACCTCGCTGTCCGGTGGCGCGCTGCCGCTGGCCGACGGCGTGCTGCTGGGGCTCGGCAAGTTCAACCGGATCCTCGACATCGATTTCGACAACCGCACCGTCACCGCCCAGCCCGGCGTGACCAATCTCGGCATCACCACGGCCGTGCAGCACGAGGGCTTCTACTATGCCCCTGACCCGTCCTCGCAGATCGCCTGTTCGATCGGCGGCAACGTGGCGGAGAACTCGGGCGGCGTGCACTGCCTGAAATACGGGCTGACCACCAACAACATCCTCGGCATCGAGATGGTGACCATCGAGGGCGAGATCCTGCGCCTGGGCGGCAAGCATCTCGATTCCGAGGGCTACGACCTGATGGGGCTGCTGACCGGCTCCGAGGGCCTGCTCGCTGTGGTGACCGAGGTCACCGTGCGCATCCTGAAGAAGCCGGCCTCCCTGCGCGCCCTGCTGCTCGGATTCCCGACCAGCGAGGAGGCGGGGGCCTGTGTGGCCGCCATCATCGGCGCGGGGATCATCCCCGGCGGCATGGAGATGATGGACAACCCGGCGATCAACGCGGCGGAGGATTTCGTCCATGCCGGCTATCCGCGCGAGGCCGGCGCCCTGCTGATCGTCGAACTGGACGGCCCGGAAGTGGAGGTCGACACCCTGATCGAGCGGGTGCGCGCGATCGCCGAGGCCAACGGTTCCACTACCCTGCGGGTCTCGCAGAGCGAGGACGAGCGCAACGCCTTCTGGGCCGGGCGCAAGGCGGCCTTCCCGGCGGTCGGGCGGATCTCGCCGGACTACATGTGCATGGACGGCACCATCCCGCGCCGCCAGCTCCCCGAGATCCTCACCCGCATGACCCGGATGAGCGAGAAATACGGGCTGCGGGTCGCCAACGTGTTCCATGCCGGCGACGGCAACCTGCACCCGCTGATCCTGTTCGACGCGAACCAGCCGGGCGAACTCGACCGGGCCGAGGCGTTCGGCGCCGACATCCTGAAATCCTGCGTCGAGCTGGGCGGCGTGCTGACCGGCGAGCACGGGGTCGGGGTGGAGAAGCGCGACCTGATGCCGGAGATGTTCAGCGAGACCGACCTGAACCAGCAGATGCGCGTGAAATGCGCCTGGGACCCCAAGGGCCTGCTCAACCCGGGCAAGGTGTTCCCCACCCTGCACCGCTGCGCCGAGCTTGGCCGCATGCATATCCACCGGGGGCAGATGCCGTTCCCGGACATCCCGCGGTTCTGAGGGGGCGTCGCATGCTCAGCCAACCCCGTCATCCCGGGACGCCCCTGCACCCGATCCAGGGGCGGGACCGGGACCGTGCCGCCATCGCCCGGGACCGGGTCCCGGCCCGCCCCCGGATCAGGTCCGGGGGCGTCCGGGATGACCATGTAATTCTTTTGATTTTCCCACCCCCGTCATCCCGGCGATGCCCGGGCTTGACCCGGGGCTCGGCCGGGACCCAGCAGCACGGTCACGCAGGAGGGCCGCGTGCCTGATACCTTCAAGCCCGACACGCCGGAGCAGGTGCGCGAGGCGGTGGCCTGGGCGGTCTCCGAGGAGAGCCCGCTGGAGATCGTCTGCCGCGCCACCAAGCGCACGGTCGGCCGCCCCATGCAGACCGCCAACACGCTGGACCTGTCCGGCCTCTCCGGCATCGGGTTGTACGAGGCGGAGGAGCTGATCTGCCAGGCCGGTCCGGGCACGCTTCTGGCCGAGATCGAGGAAGCCCTGACCGCGCAGAACCAGCGCCTCGCCTTCGAACCGATGGACCTGGGCGTCCTGCTCGGCGGCGGCGAGGGGCGGCAGTCCATCGCCGGGGTCTTCGCCTGCAACCTCGCCGGCCCGCGCCGGATCAAGGACGGGGCGGCTCGCGACCACCTGCTCGGCTTCACCGCCGTCACCGGCCGGGGCGAGATCGTGAAGTCCGGCGGCCGGGTGGTGA
The DNA here is from genome assembly GCA_965228445.1 of Candidatus Endolissoclinum sp. Lineage (GTDB taxonomy): Bacteria > Pseudomonadota > Alphaproteobacteria > Thalassobaculales > Thalassobaculaceae > Thalassobaculum. Next base: position 4,620,903 of record OZ245813.1, read on the forward strand.
AGAACGTCACCGGCTACGACCTGTCCAAGCTGGTCTGCGGCTCCTGGGGCACGCTGGCGGCCCTGACCGACCTGACCTTCAAGGTTTTGCCGAGACCGGAAACGGAGACCACCCTGTTGCTGCACGGGCTCGACGAGATGGTGGCGGTGACGGCCATGAGTGCGGCCATGGGCTCGGCCCATGACGTGTCCTCCGCCGCCCACCTGCCGGGCGGCATCGCCGCCGGCGGGGTGAGCGGCGTGGTCACCGCCCTGCGGGTTGAGGGCTTTGCGCCGTCCGTGGTTGCCCGGGTCGCGGCGCTGACGGAAGAACTGGCCCGCTTCGGCGCCGAGATCACGACAATTGAGAGCGAAGCCTCTCACGCCCTGTGGCGCGACCTGCGCGACGCCCGACCGCTGGCCGAGCCGCGGGAGCGGGCGGTGTGGAAGCTCTCCGTCGCCCCGATGGCGGGTCCCCAGGTGGTGACGGCGATCCGGCCGCTGGTGGCGGAGTGCGCGTATTTCTACGACTGGGCCGGGGGGCTGGTCTGGCTTGCCGTGCCGCCGCGGGGCGACGCCCAGGCGGATGTGGTGCGCGGTGCCGTCGACGCGATGGGCGGCCACGCCACCCTGATCCGCGCCGCCCCGGAGGTCCGGGCGTCGGTGGACAGCTTCCACCCGCAGCCGGCCCCGCTGGCGGCCCTGTCGAGGCGGGTGAAGGAGAGTTTCGATCCGAAAGGCGTGCTCAATCCGGGCCGCATGACAGCGGGGGTGTGAGGGACAGATGCAAACCAACTTCACACTGGCCCAGCTTGCCGATCCGGAGATCTCGGTAGCCAACGAGATTCTGCGCAAATGTGTGCATTGCGGGTTCTGCACGGCGACCTGCCCGACCTATGTCCTGCTGGGCGACGAGCTCGACAGCCCGCGCGGCCGGATCTACCTGATCAAGGACATGCTGGAGAACGACCGGCCGGCCGGGGAGGAGGAGGTCAGACATATTGACCGGTGCCTGTCCTGCCTGTCCTGCATGACCACCTGCCCCTCCGGCGTGCACTACATGCACCTGGTCGACCACGCCCGCACCCATATCGAGCGCACCTATAAACGCGCGCCGCTGGACCGCTGGATGCGCGCGCTGCTGGCCAATCTGATCCCCTATCCGAACCGGTTCCGCGCGGCGCTGGCCGGCGCCTGGTTCGCCCGGCCCTTCGCGCCGCTGGCCGGCAACCTTTTCGGCGGGCGGCTGCGGGCGATGCTGGAACTGGCGCCCAAGGCAATCCCGCCGCGCTCGCCGCTCGATAAGCCGGGCGTGTTTCCGGCGCAGGGCGAGAGGCGGGGCCGGGTGGCGCTGCTGCTCGGCTGCGCCCAGCGGGTGCTGGAGCCGGAGATCAACGATGCCACCATCCGCCTGCTGACCCGCCACGGCGTGGAAGTGGTGGTGCCGCCGAGTGCGGGCTGCTGCGGCTCGCTCACCCACCATATGGGCCGCGAGGACGAGGCCCATGCCAGCGTGAAGGCCAATGTGGACGCCTGGTGGGCCGAGACCGCCGACGGCGGCGGCGAGGGGCTGGACGCGGTGGTGATCAACGCATCCGGCTGCGGCACCACGGTGAAGGATTACGGCTTCATGCTGCGCGAGGATTCTGTCTACGCCGATAAGGCGGCGGCGATCGCGGCGATGACCCGGGATGTGACGGAATACTTGGCGGAGTTGGGGCTTCCCGCAGGCGCGGGGAGCGGCCTGACGGTGGCGTATCACTCGGCCTGCTCGATGCAGCACGGCCAGAAGATCAAGACCCTGCCGGCGGAGCTGCTGACCCGGGCGGGCTTCGCGGTGAAGGCGGTGCCGGAGGGTCATCTGTGCTGCGGGTCGGCCGGCACCTACAACATGATGCAGCCGCAGATCGCCCGGAAACTGCGCGACCGCAAGGTGGCGAATATCGAGAGCACCCGGCCGGACGTGATCGCCACCGGCAATATCGGCTGCATGACCCAGATCGGCGGCGGCACGGCGATCCCGGTGGTGCACACGGTGCAGCTCCTCGACTGGGCGACGGGCGGGCCGATCCCGCCGGCGCTCCCATCCTCCCCGTCGTCCCGGACCTGATCCGGGACCAAGCCCCGGCGCCGGGGCAGCGCAGATCCTGATTTGCATCAGGATGACGGGAGAGGGAGGGGGGAAGCAGCGAGAAATTGTTCGGGACAGGTCGGCCCTTCGACACGCCCCTTCGGGCCTGCTCAGGGTGAGGTCATAGTGTTTAGTATTAAGAATTAAGGGTTTGACCTCACCCTGAGCAGCGACCGTAGGGAGCGTGTCGAAGGGCCGGCGGTTCTATATGGACTCACCCCCGGATCCCCATCTCCCCGCCGTCGCCGAACACTTCCTCGAAGGCGCCCTTGAGCGCCGCGTCGACCTCGGTCATCCCGACCAGCACGCCGAGATCGACCAGGCTGGTCACCCCGTGTCCGGCGATCCCACATGGCACGATGCCGTCGAAATGCGACAGGTCGGGCTCGACGTTCAGGGCGATGCCGTGGAACGTCACCCAGCGCCGCACCCGCACGCCGATTGCCGCCACCTTGTCCTCGCGCAGGGGCTCGCCCCGATCGGTGCGGCGGACCCAGATGCCGACGCGGCCCTCGCGGCGCTCGCCCTCCACGCCCAGCCGATCGAGCGCCCGGATCAGCCATTCCTCCAGGGCATGCACATAGGCGCGCACGTCCTGGCGGCGGCGCTTCAGGTCCAGCATGACATAGGCCACCCGCTGGCCCGGCCCGTGATAGGTGAACTCACCGCCGCGCCCGGTGCGGTGCACGGGAAAGCGGTCCGGCTCCAGCAGGTCGGTGGTGTCGGCGCTGGTGCCGGCCGTATAGAGCGGCGGATGCTCCAGCAGCCAGACGGTCTCGGGTGCGGTGCCCAGGTGGATGGCGCCGGCCAGCCGCTCCATCTCGGCGACGGCGGCCTCGTACGCCACCAGCGCGTCGTCGTGGCGCCAGTCGACGGGGCTCTCGGCCGCGCTCTGAAACACGCTTTCGGCCTGATCGGAGAGGGTGGCCAGTGACATCGTTCGGTGTCCGTTTCCGGTTCCGTGCAACAACCCGCGATCTCAGCTTGATTGGGCGGGCGGCTTTTGCTAATCCCTCACCCTCGCTGCGGGCCGGGGCTCGTAGCCAAGATAGTGCGGTCGTGGCGGAATTGGTAGACGCGCAGCGTTGAGGTCGCTGTCCGGTAACACGGGTGGAAGTTCGAGTCTTCTCGACCGCACCACATCTTTCTCAGACAGTTCGAGCGTGACGGAACCTTCCCCCTGAGGGGAGCGGGTGCGGAGCCGCGCCAAATCGTCCCGTCCAGCGTCCCGCAGACCCTCTTGGGTGCGCCCGGCCAGCCGTGTAAGGTCGGCGCCGACATGCGGGCCTGCTGGAGCTGGGAATGGCGGAAGATCTGAAAGACGCTGCACTGTACTACCACGAGACGCCGGTGCCCGGGAAATTGGCCGTGGTGCCGACCAAGCCGATGGCGACGCAGCGCGACCTCTCGCTCGCCTATTCCCCCGGCGTGGCCTATGCCTGCACCGCCATCGTCGAGGATCCCAGCACCGCCGCCCGCTACACCGGGCGCCAGAATCTCGTCGGCGTGGTGACCAACGGCACCGCCGTGCTCGGCCTCGGCAATATCGGGCCGCTCGCCTCCAAGCCGGTGATGGAGGGCAAGGCCGCCCTGTTCAAGAAGTTCGCCGATATCGACGTGTTCGACATCGAGGTCGCCGAGCTCGACGTCGACCGGTTCGTCGAGGTGGTCGCGGCCCTGGAGCCGACCTTCGGCGGCATCAACCTGGAAGACATCAAGGCGCCGGAGTGCTTCGAGATCGAGCGCAAGCTGCGCCAGCGCATGAACATTCCGGTGTTCCACGACGACCAGCACGGCACGGCGATCTGCGTGGGTGCTGCGATCTTCAACGCCCTGCGCCTGGTGGAGAAGCCGCTGGAGACGGTGCGGCTCGTCACCTCGGGCGCCGGTGCCGCCGCCATGGCCTGCGTCGATCTGCTGGTCGCGATGGGGCTGAAGACCGAGAACGTGATCCTGACCGACATCGACGGCGTTGTGTATACCGGCCGCGCCCAGATGAACCCGGTCATCGCCCGCTACGCCTCCGAGACGCCGATGCGCACGCTGGCCGAGGCGGTGGACGGGGCCGACATCTTCCTCGGTCTGTCGGCGCCCGGGGTGCTGAAGCCGGAGATGGTCAAGTCGATGGCCGACAGGCCGATCATCATGGCGCTGGCCAACCCGACCCCGGAGATCATGCCGGAGGAGGCCAAGGCGGTGCGCGACGACGCCATCATCGCCACCGGCCGGTCGGACTATCCGAACCAGGTGAACAACGTCCTGTGCTTCCCGTTCATCTTCCGCGGCGCGCTCGATGTGGGGGCGACGACGATCAACGAGGAGATGAAGATCGCCGCGGTGACGGCCATCGCCGACCTGGCGATGCAGGAGGCCTCGGACATCGTCGCCACCGCCTATAGCGGCCAGGAGCTGTCCTTCGGGTCGGAATACCTGATCCCGAAGCCGTTCGACCCGCGCCTGATCATGGAGATCGCGCCGCGCGTTGCCCAGGCGGCGATGGACAGCGGCGTCGCCGCCCGGCCGATCGAGGATTTCGACGCCTATCGTCAGAAGCTGTCGCAGTTCGTCTACCGCTCCGGCCAGGTGATGCGGCCGATCTTCGCCAAGGCGCGCGAGGAGCCCAAGCGGGTGGTCTTCGCCGAGGGCGAGGAGGAGCGGGTGCTGCGCGCGGTCCAGTCCGTGCTGGACGAGAAGCTGGCCCGGCCGATCCTGATCGGACGCCCCGACGTGATCGAGCGCCGCCTGGAGCGCTTCGGCCTGCGCCTGCGGGTCGGCCGCGACGTGGACGTCGTCGACCCGACGAACGACGACCGGTACGAGCTGTACTGGCGCACCTATCACGGCCTTATGGAGCGCCGCGGCGTGTCGCCCGACCGGGCGCGCGAGGTGGTGCGCACCAACGACACGGTCATCGCCGCGCTGATGATGCAGCTCGGCGATGCCGACGCGGCGATCTGCGGAACCGTCGGCCGCTACTGGGATCACCTCAAGCATGTCCGCCAGGTCATCGGCACCCGGCGCGGGGTGAACGAGCTGTCGGCCGTCAGCCTGCTGATCCTGCCCCAGGGGTCGTACTTCATGGTCGACACCCACGTGACCACGGACCCGAGCGCCGACGCGCTGGTTGAGATGGTTGAACTGGCGGCGACCGAGGTGCGGGCCTTCGGCCTGGAGCCCAAGGTCGCTTTCGTCTCTCATTCCCATTTCGGATCGTCGGACGAGCCTTCGGCGCAGAAGATGCGCGAGGCGGTCGCCAAGCTGGCGGCGAAGCATCCGGGCCTGGAGGTCGAGGGCGAGATGCACGCCGACAGCGCGATCTCCGAGGTGGTGCGCAACCGCACCTTCCCGAACTCGCGGCTGCAGGGGGCGGCGAACCTTTTGGTCATGCCGACGTTAGACTCAGCGAACGTGGCGTTTAACCTGATGAAATCGACGGGTGGGGGACTTTCGGTGGGCCCGATGCTGGTCGGGACCGCAAAGCCGATGCATATCCTTACCCAGTCGGTGACCGTGCGTGGCATCATCAACATGACCGCCGTCGCCGTCGTCGACGCCCAGGCCCATGAAGTGGCGCGCCGCAAGCCGGCGCGTTAAAAAGCGGTGATGCATGACCCCAAACGATCGACCGGACGAGACTGACGCGCCCGAAGCCGAGGTTGGGGAGCCGCTTGCCGCCAAGCGCAAGCCGAAGGTCAAGAAGCGGGAGCTGAAGGCGAAGATCCGCGCCCTGGAGGCGGAGATCGCCGAGACCCGGGAGAACGTGCCGGACGAGCCGCTCTACGGCCTGACGCCGCGGCTCGAGGCCGCCGTCATGCGGGCGCTGGAGCAAGAACGTCTGCCGATCATTCCACGCCTGCTGCGCCCGCTTCACCCGGCCGACCAGGCCGATCTGATCGAGCGCCTGACGCCGGAGCAGCGGCTCACCCTGATCGCGGCGATGGGCGCCACCTTCGACGCCGACATCCTGGCCTATCTCGACGACACGGTGCGCGACGAGCTGGTCGGCACCCTCGGCGAGGCCGATCTGGCCCGCTTCCTGTCCGCACTGGATTCCGACGACGCCGTCGACCTGTTCGGCGAACTGGAGGAGGAGGAGCAGGCCCGCATCCTCGCGGCCCTGCCGGCCAAGGACCGGATCTTCCTCGAGGAAGGCCTGAACTTCCCGGAGGACTCAGCCGGCCGCCTGATGCAGCGCGAGATGGTGGTCGTGCCGTCGCACTGGACGGTGGGCCAGACCATCGACTTCCTGCGCACCGTCCGCAATCTGCCGGACGACTTCTACGACATCTTCGTCGTCGATCCCGGTCATCACCCGGTCGGCGAGCTGGCGCTGTCCCACCTGCTGCGCTCCAAGCGCCCGGTGCGGGTCTCCGACATCATGCGCAAGGACTTCCGCAAGGTGCCCGCGGAGATGGACCAGGAGGAGGTCGCCCTGCTGTTCCGCCAGTACGGCCTGGTGGCTGCCCCGGTGGTCAGCGAGGACGACCGGCTGCTCGGCGTCATCACCGTCGACGACGTGGTCGACGTCATCGACGAAGAGGCCGAGGAGGATCTGATGCGTCTCGCCGGCCTGGGCGAGAGCGACCTCTACGGGTCCCTGTGGGGCACGACCAAGACCCGCTTCCCCTGGCTGGTGATGAACCTGCTGACCGCCATCGCCGCGTCGCTGGTGATCGGCATGTTCGAGGCGACGATCGAAAAGGTGGTGGCGCTGGCGGTGCTGATGCCGATCGTCGCGTCCATGGGCGGCAACGCCGGCACCCAGACCCTGACGGTGGCGGTGCGCGCGCTGGCCATGCGCGACATCGACACCCGCAACGCCATGAAGTTCATCCTGAAGGAGACGGTGGTCGGGTCTCTGAACGGCATCGCCTTTGCCGTCCTGGTCGCCGGTGCCTCGATCGCCTGGTTCGGCGATTTCGAGATCGCCTGGATCATCGCCGTGGCCATGGTGCTGAACCTGGTGGTGGCCGGGCTGGCGGGGACGCTGATCCCGCTCGGTCTGCAGCGCTTCAACATCGACCCGGCCGTGGCGAGCGGCGTGTTCCTCACCACGGTCACCGATGTGGTCGGCTTCTTCGCGTTCCTCGGTCTGGCGACGCTGTTTCTGTTGTGACGGCGGGGTAGAACACCCGCCGCAATCCCGACGCATGTCGTCCGGATCAAGCCACGTCCACTGACACTCCCTCCCGTCATCCTGATGCAAATCAGGATCCGGCGCCCTAGGTCTGCCGTCTGCGCGATGGTCCTGATTTGCATCAGGACGACGGGAAGGGGCGGCGGGAGGTGATGGGGCGCCAGGACCTCAGGCCCCGGCGCCCGATCCGTCAGCTCGTCAGCACCACGCGGCCGGTGATGCGGCCGGCCTTGAGGTCCTGGAGCGTGTCGTAGGCGGTCTCCAGCGGACGGGTCTCCATCGGGATCGGCTTCACCTTGCCGGTCTTCACCAGCTCCATGAGTTCCTTCAGCTCGCCGAGCGACCCGACATAGGAGCCCATGATCGACAGCGCCCGCATCGGGATGGTCGGCAGGGAGACGGTCAGCTCGCCGCCATACAGGCCGACGATGACGTAGCGCCCGCCCTTGCGCACGGCACCGATGCCGACGCTCGAGGTCGCCTCGCCGCCGACCGTGTCGACCACCGCCCGCAGCTCGCCGCCGGCGATCTTCTGCAGTTCGGCGATGGCGTTCTCGGCGGTCTTGGTGTTCAGCACCGCGTCGGCGCCGACGCCCTTGGCGGCTTCCAGCTTCTCGTCATCGATATCGACCGAGATGACGTTCTTCACGCCCATGCCCTTGGCGATGGCGACGGCCGACAGGCCGAGGCCGCCGGCGCCGAAGATCGCCAGCCACTCGGTATCGAGCACCGGCATCGCCTTCTTCAGCGCGGAGTAGACGGTCACGCCGGAGCAGGAATACGGGGTGGCGACGGTCGGATCGACATCGCCGATATCGACCAGATACTTCGGATGCGGCACCAGGCAGTGGGTGGCGTAGCCGCCGTCCCGGAAGATGCCGATGGAGCGCATGGTCGGGCAGTGGTTCTCCTGCTCCGACTTGCAGGCGGAGCATTCGCCGCAGCCGAGCCAGGGATGGACGAGCATGGTCTTGCCGATCGGCGCGTCCTTGGCATCCGGACCGGCGGCGATGACTTCGCCCAGGACCTCGTGGCCCAGGGTCACCGGCAGGCGCTGGCCGCGGGCGACGATGTCGAGCTTCTTGCCGCCGCCCAGGTCGAAATAGCCGTCGGAGATGTGGATGTCCGAATGGCACACGCCGGCCCGGGTCACGCGGACCAGGACCTCGGTGCCGGTCGGCGTCGGATCCGCGCGCTCGACTTCCTCGAACGGTTTGCCGGGCTGGACCAGTTGGTAGCTGCGCATCGTCGTCTCGCTCCCTTGGGGCTTTTCGTTGGGTAATTTGCGGTCGGTCGGCGGACCGGAGACTGTCCGGATCCGTCCCTTTGATCGACGGGATTTAAGCCCATTGCCGGGCCGGCGCGCAAACCCTGGATTGTCGGCCGGTGCCACCCGCGCTCCGAGGCTGCATTAAGAATTTGCTAAGAAGTTCTCATCTACTTTAGATTGATAGCGGAGTGATGTACTTGTGAAGCGAGGATGTCATGCGGGGGTATCAGAAGCTTGGGCGCATGTCTCAGAACAAATTGATTACAATTGTCTGCTTGTTGTTGGGTGCATTCTGCTTTTCGAGTGGGTTTGTGAATATCGATTTCTTGTATGTTATTTTAAATTCGAATGTATTTAAAATAATGTTTGGGGTTTATGTGTTCTCGGGCGCGTTCATGGTGCTGCTCGCGAACCTCTACCTCATCTTCAGCGGTCACGGTCTGGTTCCGGCGCGGGGAGACCTGCACAAGACCCCCGCCGTGGTGCAGATCTCCTATCGGTACTTCTACCGGCCGATCCTCGGCTGGGTCATGTTCCTGGCCGGCGGCGCGCTGGCGAACGCGGTGTTCTGAGCCGGGCTCAGCCCCGCCGCGCCCGCACCCGCTCGCGCCACCACACATAGAGGCCGCTGGCGACGATGATGGACGCGCCGGCCACCGTCCAGAGGTCGGGCAGATCGCCGAAGACGACGAAGCCGATCCCGGTCGCCCAGACGAGCAGCGTGTAGTTGAACGGCTGGAGCACGCTCGCCGGCGCCACCTCGAGCGCCTTGATGACGGTGGCGTGGCCGATCGATCCGAGCAGCCCCGCCAGCACCAGCAGCGCCCATCCCTTGGCATCGGGCCAGGTCCAGTCGAACGGTCCGAACAGGCTCATGGCGAGGAAGCCGACCCAGCCGGTATAGAGCAGGATCGTTTCCATGCTGTCGGTCCGCGACAGCAGCTTGGTCATCACCTGATAGACCGCGAACAGGATGGCGCCGGTCAGGGGCAGCAGGGCGGCCACGTCGAACACCGCCAGGCCCGGCCGCAGGATCACCAGCATCCCCAGAAAGCCGATGCCGACCGCGGTCCAGCGCCGGACGCCGACCTGTTCGCCGAGAAACAGGGCCGAGAGCGCGGTGATCACCAGCGGGAAGACGGCGCCGATGGAATGGGACTCCGCAAGCTGCAGGTAGCGGAAGCCGAGGATGAAACAGCCGATCTCGACCACCAGCAGCAGGGACCGGGTGGTCTGGAACACCGGCCTGTTGGTGCGGAAATGGGGAAGGATGCCGCCGCCCCGGCGGCAGGCCAGGAAGGTGGCGAAGGCGGCGAAGAAGGCGAAGCGGACCCAGAGGATCTGCGCCACCGAATACTCCATGGTCAGCGTCTTCGACACCGCGTCCATCCCGGCGAAGCCGAAATTGGCCAGCAGGATGAGCAGGATGCCGCGCGCGGCTGTGGACATGGGAACCCGGCTCATGACGTCTTCACCTGACGCTCGCGCCACCAGGCGTACAGACCGCTGGCGACGATGACCGCAGCCCCCGCCAGGGTGACCCCGTCGGGCAGATGTCCGAACACCACCAACCCGGCCGCGGTTGCCCAGACCACCTGCAGATAGGTGAAGGGCTGCAGCGTGCTGGCCGGCGCGCGGGAGAAGGCGACGATGATCAGCCGATGGCCGATGGTTCCGGCCAGGGCGACGCAGGCCAGCAGCAGCGCCTGCTCCCCTGTCGGCATGCGGAAGTCGAAGGGCAGGGCGACGGAGAAGACGCCAAGCCCGATCCAGGCGGTGCTCAGGGCGATCGCATCGCTCCGGTCGGTACGGCTGAGCAGCCGGGTCAGCACTAGGTAGAGGGCATAGACCGCGCCGGCGAACAGGGCGACAAAGGCGGCTGGGTCGAACACGTCGGTGCCGGGCCGCACCACGATCAGCACGCCGACGAAACCGATGCCGACCGCCGCCCAGCGGCGCGGACCCACATGCTCGCCGAGGATCGGTACCGACAGGGCCGTCACGATCAGCGGGAAGGTGCACACCACCGTCGTCACCGTGGCGAGCGGCAGCAGGTTGAGGGCCAGCACCATGGCCGCCATGTTCACCGGCAGCAGCAGGGCGCGGGCGATATGCAGCATCGGCCGTCCGGTGCGCAGAACGCTGCGCAGGGAGCCGTTGCGCAGGGAGCCGTTGCGCAGGGAGCCGTTGCGCAGGGAGCCGTTGCGCAGGGCGTCGACCGTCGCGGTCACGGTAAAGGCGGCGAAGAAGCCCCAGACGATCTGCGCCGCGCCGAACCCGTCGGACAGCAGCTTCACCATCGTATCCATGGCGGTGAAGACGAGCTGGGCGGCGACCATGCAGCCGATGGCCAGCGTCAGCGACTCATGCAGCGGCTGCGGGGCGGAAATGGGGGGAGCGGACATCGGGACCTCGGGTTGCGGCGCTTCGCTATCACGGGGCCGGTCGCCGCGGTAGGGGTCTTGGCGGGTGTGGTCTTGCGCCGGCTCGCCCCACCCGCGACAATCCCGGTCCAACCAAACAAGCGCCGCCCGGCCAAGAGGCGGCATATCCGGGATGGAGGACGCGATGGCGGGACGGTGGGTGAACCGGCCTGAGGGCTCGAACTGGGGCGATTTCGGGCCCGACGATCAGCTTGGACGGCTGAATCTGCTGACCCCGGAACGGGTCGTCGAAGCGGTGAAGGAGGTGAAGACCGGCAAGCGGTTCTGTCTCTCCCTGCCGCTCGATCTGCCGGGCGGCCGCGTGCTGAACCCGCGCCGGTTCCCGCCCCGTCTGTTCGCGACCGAGCGCAACAACCTCGCCAACTACAACTTCGCCATGGAGCAGGAAAATCCGGAGCTGACCGACGTCATCTGCGACGACGCGGCGCTGATCTGCCTGCAGTACTCGTCTCAGTGGGACAGCCTGACCCATGTCGGCTCGATGTTCGACGCCAACGGCGACGGCGTGCCGGAGACCGTCTACTACAACGGCTGGAGCGGCCAGGAGCACAAGCTCGCCGGCGATCCGAACGACGAGGCCGACCCGCTGATGCGCTTCGAAGGCGTGCGGGCCAAGGCGCTGGGCATCGAGAACATGGCCGGCGCCTGCGTTCAGGGCCGCGGCGTGATGATCGACCTGCACCGTCATCTCGGCGACGAGCGTACCGTGGTCGATTTTCAGACCCTGTCCAGGATCATGGACGAGGACGGCGTGACGGTGGAGGAGGGCGACATGGTCTGCCTGCACACCGGCTTCTCGCAGAAGATCATCGACATGCAGGGCAACCCCGATCCGGACTTCATGCATAACGGCTGTCCGGCCCTGGACGGCGGCGATCCGGAGCTGCAGAACTGGGTGCGCGACAGCGGCCTGTCGGTGCTGATCGCCGACAACTACGCGGTCGAGCAGGCGCCTGGGAAGGACCGGCGCAACGGCCCGAAAAAGGTGATGCTGCCGCTGCACGAGCTCTGCCTGTTCAAGCTCGGCGTCCATCTGGGCGAGATCTGGTACCTGACCGAGCTGGCGAACTGGCTGCACGAGAACGGGCGCAACCGGTTCCTGCTGACGGCCCCGCCGCTGAACCTGCCGGGCGCGGTCGGCTCGCCGGCCAACGCCATCGCCACCGTCTGAGCGGTCCGACCCGATGAGCCAGGACAGACCCGACGTCAGCACGCTGACGCCGCTGATCGCGCCGCAATCCATCGCCGTCATCGGTGCCTCCGACGATCCTAAGCGGATCGGTGGGCGGCCGCTCGGTTACATGATCCGGGGCGGCTTCTCCGGCCCGATCTGGCCGGTGAACCCGAAACGCGACAGCGTGCAGGGGCTGCAGGCCTATGCCGATGTCGCCTCCCTGCCGGGAGCGCCCGACGCCGCCATCGTCGCCGTGCCAGCCCCCCTGGTGGCCGACACGTTGGAGGCGCTGGCCGACAAGGGCTGCAAGGGCGCGGTGGTGTTCTCCTCCGGCTTCGCCGAGATGGGCGAGGAGGGGGCCAGGCTGCAGGACCGGGTGCGCGCGGTCGCCCGCGCCGGCGGCATCCGGGTGCTGGGGCCGAACTGCCTCGGCATCTTCAACGCCCGCAGCAACTGGCTCGCCACCTTCTCCTCCTCGGTCGATCACCTGTTGCCGAAACCGGGGCCGGTTTCCATCGCCAGCCAGTCCGGCGCCTATGGCAGTCACGTCTTCCACCTGATGCGGCAGAAGGGCGTGGAGACCGGGATCTGGATCACCACCGGCAACGAGGCCGATGTCGACGTGGCCGACGCCATCGCCTATCTGGCGGCGGACGAGGAGACCAAGGTCATCGTCGCCTATGCCGAGGGCATCCGCGACGGCGACGCCACCCGCGCCGCGCTCGAGGCGGCGGCGAATGCCGGCAAGCCGGTGATCTTCCAGAAGGTCGGACGCTCGGAGATCGGGGCGGCGGCCGCGGCCTCGCACACGGCCGCCCTGGCCGGCTCCGACCGGGTCTACGATGCGCTGTTCGCCCAATACGGGGTGATGCGGGTCGAGACCACCGACCAGATGATCGACGCCGCCTATATCTGTTCGCGCGGCGCCTATCCCGACGGCAACGCCATCGGCCTGATGACCATCTCCGGCGGCGTCGGCGTCCAGATGGCCGATGCGGCGATCGACTACGGCCTCGACGTGAAGGAGATGCCGGCGGATACCCAGAAGGCGCTGAAGGAACTGCTGCCCTTCGCCGCCGTGCGCAATCCGGTCGACATCACCGCCCAGGCGTTCAACGATCTGTCACTGATCACCACCAACATGCGGATGATGCTGGACGAGGGCGGCTACGACGTGGTGGTCGCGTTCTTCACCATGATCGCCGCCTCGCGCTACATCGCCGACGACCTGATCAAGACCCTGCAGGACACCCGCGAGCGGTTCCCGGACAAGTCGATCATCCTGTCCCTCATCGCGCCGCCGGAGATCGTGCGGCATTACGAGCAGGGCGGCTATCCGGTCTTCGAGGACCCGACCCGCGCCGTGGCCGCCGCGGCGGTGATCAGCCGCTTCGGCCGGTTCTTCGCCCGCAAGGGCGAGGCGGCCCCGCCGGCGGCGCCCTCCGGTGCGATCTCCGTGCCGCCGAAGCAGATCGGCGAGCACGAGGCCTCGGACCTGCTGGAAAGCTGGGGCGTACCCTTCGTGGAGCGGCGTCTCGTCACCAGCGCCCACGAGGCCGAAGCGGCAGTGAGGGCGCTCGGCGGCAAGGCGGTGCTGAAGATCGCCTCGGCCGACATCCTGCACAAGACCGAGGTCGGCGGTGTGGTCGTCGGCGTCACCCAGAGCAACGCGGCCGCCGCCTATGACGGCCTGGTCACCCGGGTCGCCCAAGCCGCTCCAAGGGCGAAGATCGACGGCGTTCTGGTCGCCGCCATGGCGCCCGAGGGTGTGGAAACGGTGATCGGCGTGCAGAACGATCCGACCTTCGGGCCGGTGGTCATGGTCGGCCTCGGCGGCATCCTGGTGGAGGTGCTGGAGGACGTGTCCTTCCGCCTCGCGCCGTTCGGCCTCGATGAGGCGAAGCGCATGATCGCGGAGCTGAAAGGAGCGAAGATCTATGGCGGGGTGCGGGGCGCGCCGCCGGCGGATGTGGACGCTCTCGCCGAGCTGCTGGCCAAGGTCTCGGTCTTCGCGGCGTCGGAGGGCGCGCGGATCGAAAGCGTCGACCTGAACCCGGTCCGGGTGCTACCAAAAGGGGAAGGGTGCGTGGCGCTCGACGCGCTGATCGTCCCCCGCTGATAAGCCTCTAAGGGAGCGGCAGGCATGCGACCGCAACGCTTCAAGACCCGGATCACCGAGCTGTTCGGCATCGATCATCCGATCGTCGCCGGCGGCCTGATGTGGCTGGCCGACGCGGCCTATGTGGCGGCGGTGGTCAATGCCGGCGGCATGGGCTTCATCACCGCCAAGACCTTTCCCGGCCCCGGCGAGTTCGAGGCCGAGCTGGACAAGGCGAAGACGCTCACCGGCGGAAAGCCGTTCGGCGTGAACCTCTATCTCTCGGTCCATACCGACCATAACAAGGACCTGCCGGCCCAGCTGGAGGTCGCCCTGGACAAGGGTGTGCGCCATTTCGAGACGGCGGGCCTGCCGCCGCTCGATTTCGTGGAGCGGATCAAGGACGCGGGCGGCGTGGTGTTCCACAAGGTGGCCACCGTGAAGCACGCGGTCTCCGCCGCCTCCAAGCTTCCGGTCGACGCCATCGCCGTGGTCGGAGCGGAATGCGGCGGCCATCCGGGGCTGAACCTGGTCGGCTCCATCGTGCAGGCGCCGCTGGCGGTGCAGCGGGTCGACAAGCCGCTGCTCATCGGCGGCGGCATCGGCACCGGCGCCCAGGTGGCGGCCGTGCTGGCCATGGGGGCGGACGCCGCCCTGATCGGCACCCGCTTTCTCGTGGCCAGCGAGATCTGGAGCCATGACGCCATCAAGCAGCGGGTGATCGACGCCCAGGAGACCGATACCGCCCTGGTGCTGGCGTCCATGCGCAACACCTTCCGCGGCATCGACAACGCCACCACGCGCGCCATCGCCGAGCTGGAGCGCCAGGGCGTCACCGATTTCGAGGCCTACCGACCCTATGTCATGGGGCTGGCCCAGAAGCAGGCCTATACGGAGGGCGACCCGGAGAAGGGCATCCTCTCCATGGGGCAGGCCTGCGTCTTCGCCGACCGGATCGAGCCGGTGGAGGCGATCATGGACCGCCTGATCGACGACGCGGTCGCGGCGGCCGGCCGGATGGGCGCGATCTCCGTCGGCGGGACGGCCGCGGCGGCGGAGTGAGCCCACGCGCGTGAGCGACGGACCGGTTCTCTATTTCATCACCCATCCGGATGTGATGATCGACCCGGCGGTGCCGATCACCGACTGGCCGCTGTCGCCGCGTGGGCGGACGCGGATGGCGGCGCTGGCGTCGGCACCGTGGATCTGGGGGCTGTCGGCGCTGTATTGCAGCACCGAGCGCAAGGCGCGGGACGGGGCGGCGATCCTGTCCGGCCTCTGTGGGCTGACACCGGTCGAGCGGGAAGACCTGGGCGAGAATGACCGATCGTCCACGGGGTATCTGCCGCCGGAGGAATTCCAGGCGGCGGCAGATGCCTTCTTCGCCGAGCCGGAGGCGAGTTTCCGCGGCTGGGCCCGGGCGGTGGACGAGCAGGCGCGGATCGTTGCGGCCCTGGAGGCGGTGATGACGCAGGCGACCGGGAGCGTGGCCGTGGTGAGCCACGGCGCGGTCGGGGCGCTGGCCCTGGCGCATTATCTTGGCGAGCCGATCTCCCGGGCGCTGGACCAGCCGGGGACGGCGGGCGGCAACTTCTTCGCACTTTCCATCCCGCGGCGCGCGGTGCTTCACCGTTGGCGGCCGGTCGATCGTTCCTGATTTTTGCTTTTGGGTCAGTGCGTTGATCCTGATTTGCATCAGGATGACGGTTGGCTTTTCGGTCCATCCCCCCCGTCATCCTGACGAAAGTCAGGACCAAACCTCCTCCGCCGGATCCCCCACCGTCGTCCTGATGCAAATCAGGACCAAGCCGCTTGCTCATCTCGCTTGATTTATTATCAATGTACCAAGATAACAAACGAGACACCCATGCCAGCCACCAAACCCATCGACCGTGTCCAGACCGGCGTTCGGATCGAGCGCCGGTTGCTGAAGGTCATGAAGGGCGTCGCCGAACTGCACGACATCAGCCTCGGCGACCTGATCGAGGGGGTGATGCTGCACGCCTTCGAGGGCAAGCAGCCGTTCAGCGAGGAGACCCTGAAACGGGCCGCCCAGCTCCGCCAGGTCTACGGCCTCGACCTGACCGCGGCCGACAGCCACAAACTCAAGGAGGCGTGAGATGACCGACGCCATGACTGACGACGATTTCGCCACCTCCTTCGAGGCGCTGACCTTGCCGCCGTCGGAGTTCCGGCATGCCGGACATGTGCGGCTCGCCTGGATCTACCTGACGCGGATGTCCCTGCCGGACGCCATGACCCGGTATTCGGCGAGCCTGCGGGCCTTCGCCGGGCATGTGGGTAAGCCCGGCCTGTTCCATGAGACGATCACCTACGCCTTCCTCATGGTGATCAACGAGCGGATCGCCGACGGGCCGGATGGGAAGGGCTGGGAGGATTTCCAGGCGCGCAACCCGGACGTGATGGCCGGGGTGAAGGGCGCGCTGGGGCGGTACTACACCGACGAGCGCCTCGGCTGCGATCGCGCCCGGGCGGGCTTCGTCATGCCGGATCGGCTGGCGGGCTGAGGGGCGGTCGTCGCGGCTGGGTCCCGGTCCTGTCCCGGATCAAGTCCGGGCCAGACCGGGATGACGGCAAACTTTATTTATTAAACAACGTCATCCCGGCTTGTCCCCGGATTTACTCCGGGGCAGGGCCGGGACCGTTACTCAGACGGCAACCCTAGTTAGGACGTCGACGGCGCTCACGCCCCCGCCAGCATCCCCTCGATCTTCTGCTGGACGCTGAACGCATCGTCCAGCGTCGCCAGCTTCGACGGCCGGCCGCTCAGCAGGTCGTCCAGGGCGCCGAGCTGGGCGCCGAGGCTGATCTTGCGCGGGTCGGCGGGCGGGTCGAGGATCTCCTTCCACGCACCGCCGTCCGACTGGAACAGCCGGTAGAACTCGGCCACGAGGAAGCCGGTCTTCTCGAAATTGAGGTAGACCTCCTGGCGGTCCGGCTGCACGCCGCCGACCGAGCCGAGGATCGACACCGGCACGCCGGCCTCGTTCTCCAGCCGGGCCAGGACCTGGGTCTCGCACAGGGCCGGATCGGCCGGGTAGGACGGCTTGGCCCAGACCAGCCTGGTGCGGCCGAGGATGCGCTCGGACAGGAAGACGAAGTGGGAGATCACCTCGCGGGTGTATCCGCCCTCGTCCTTGAAGCGCAGCCAGTCGGCATCGACCTGCCAGGCGCGCGGCCAGGCCGGATAGGTCACGATAATGTTGATGTTGCTGAGCGCCCCGGTCTCGCCGGCGGCGACGGCCTCCTGCACCGTGGCCAGCGCCTTGCCGGCGGCCTGGGTGAAGTTGACGGCGGCGGGCACGCCCGAGGCCTTCAGCTTCTCGACCAGATCCCGGCTCTCGTCGATATCGACGCCGAGCGGCTTCTCCAGGAACACGGCCTTGCCCAGCGCGGCCGCCTCCAGGGCATAGGCCTTGCGCGGGACGGGCGGGCAGGCGAGGTAGACCACGTCGGCGGCGGCGATGGCGGCCGCCGCGCTGTCGACGATCGGCACGCCCGGGGCTTCCTCGGCGGCCTTGGCGCAGGCGGCGTCGGACGGGTCCCACAGGGCGACCGGCTCGAACGCCGGGTGCTCCAGGATACGGCCGAGCAGCCGCCGGCCCATGATGCCGAGGCCGATGATCGCGATCTTATGGGCCATGGCAGGCTCCCCCTTTGAGTTGGTCTTCCCGGCCCTGCGCCGGGATCCAGCCCTCGGTGGGCTGGATCTTCAGGCTTGTATTCTTTGACGTTCCGGCTGCCCTGGTTCTCGGTCCCGGCGCGAGGCCGGGAAGACGGGAGTGAAGGGGACGCCGAAGGCTCAATATCCCAGCGCGCAGCCGTCCTTGCGGGGATCGGAGCCGGCGACGAGGACGCCGTTCTTCTCGTCGATGACGACCGCCTGGCCGCCGCCGATCGGCTTCGGCATGCGGGTCAGCTTGTGGCCCTTCTTCTCGAGCGCCGCGTAGGTCTCCGGCGCGAAGGTGCTCTCGACCTGCAGGGTGCCCTCGGTGGCGAAGCTGCGGCTGTCGTCCAGGGCCTCCTGCGGGTCCATGCCGCGCATCAGCAGGTTCGACAGGAAGGTGCCGTGGCCGGTCGACTGGTACTGGCCGCCCATGACGCCGAACGGGGCGACGGCGCGGCCGTCCTTCACCAGCATGCCCGGGATGATCGTGTGCATCGGCCGCTTGTTCGGCGCGATCGCGTTCGGATGACCCTCCACCAGATGGAACGACTTGCCGCGGTTGTGCAGCATGACGCCGGTCTTCTCGCTCATGATGCAGCTTCCGAAATCGGAGAAGATCGAGTTGATGAAGCTGATCGCGGTGCCGTCCTTGTCGACACAGGACAGGTAGATCGTGTCCTTGTGCACCGGGAAGTCGCTCGGCTCGAACGCGCCGGCCTTGTTCGGGTCGATCATCGCGTCCAGCGCGGCGATGTGGGCGTCCGACAGCAGCCAGTCCACCGGCACGTCGACCTGGCGCGGATCACCGACATAGCGGTCGCGCTGGGCATAGGCGAGCTTGGTCGCCTCGGCGATCAGGTGGACCCGGTCGGCCTCGCTGAGGTTGGCGACGTCGTGGCGGTCGAGGATCGAGAGGATCATCAGCGCGCACACGCCCTGGCCGTTCGGCGGGCATTCGAACACGTCATGGCCGGCGAAGCGGCCCTTGATCGGCTCGACCCATTCCGGGGCGGCGTTGGCGAAGTCTTCCAGGCTGTGCAGGCCGCCCAGCTTGTTCAGGCTGGCGACCATGTCCTCGGCCACGGAACCGGTGTAGAAGCCGTCGCGCCCCTTCTCGGCGATGGCCTTGAAGGTGGCGGCGAGCATCGGCTGGGTGTGGCGGGTGCCGATGGCCGGCGCCTTGCCGCCCGGCAGCATGACCGCCTTGGAGGTCGGGTTCTTGGCCAGCTTCTCGACCGCGTCCTGCCAGTCGCTGCCGATACGCGAACTCACCGGATAGCCTTCTTCGGCATACTTGATCGCCGGCTGCAGCAGCTCGCCCAGGGTCTTGGTGCCGAACCGCTCCAGCAGGGCGGCCCAGGCGCCGACAGCGCCCGGCACGGTGACCGTGTGCGGGTCGTTGGAGGCGCCGAGTTCGGTGATGCCCTTGTCCAGGAACCAGGACAGCTCGGCCTTGCCCGGGGCGCGCCCGGAGCCGTTCATGGCGACGATGTCGCCGCTGCCCTTCGGCGCGATCAGCGCGAAGCAGTCGCCGCCGATGCCGGTCATGTGCGGCTCGACCACGCAGAGCACGGCGCAGGCCGCGACGGCGGCGTCCACGGCGGTGCCGCCCGATTTCAGAACGTCGAGGCCGACCTGGCTCGCCAGCGGGTGGGACGTGGCGATGGCGGCATTGGGTGCGTACACCGGAGAACGGCCGGGCAGGTGCAGATCGCGCATGGTCGGGTGTTTCCTCGTTTAGACAGTTTGCAAGCGGTGTAGCCCCTGTCCAAGGGCGGGGCAAGGTGCGTGGACGCCTGCGAGTGCGGAACCTATAGTCCCGCCCACAATTAGAGACCGAAAAGCAACCGTGCCGATCAGGCATGACGATTACGGGAGAAAGCTGTGGCGCTCGATCAGGAGACCCTCAACCAGTTCGCCGATACCGTCCGCCGCTACGTGACCGAGCGCCTGATTCCGCTGGAGGAACAGGTCAGCCGGGACGATGCGATCCCCGACGAGGTCTCGCGCGAGATGGCGGAGATGGGGCTGTACGGCCTCTCGATTCCCGAGGAATACGGCGGGCTCGGCCTGTCGATGTCCGACGAGGTGGTGATCGGCTACGAGCTCGGCCACACGGCGCCCTGCTTCCGCTCGCTGATCGGCACCAATGTCGGTATCGGCAGCCAGGCCATCGTCATGGACGGCACCGAGGATCAGAAGCGGGACTACCTGCCCCGCCTGGCCTCCGGCGAGCTGGTCGGATCGTTCTGCCTGACCGAACCGGACAGCGGCTCCGACGCCGCCTCGGTGCGGACCTCGGCGAAGAAGGACGGCAACGGCTACGTTCTCAACGGCACCAAGCGCTTCATCACCAACTCGACCAAGGCCGGCGTGTTCACGGTGATGGCGCGCACCGACCCGGACAACAAGGGAGCGGGCGGCATCTCGGCCTTCCTGGTCGACGCCAAGTCCGCCGGCATCTCCACCGGCAAGCCGTACAAGAAGATGGGCCAGCAGGGCACCCACGTGGCCGACGTGATCTTCGAGGATGTGAAGGTGCCCGCCGACGCCATCATCGGCGGGGTGGAAGGCCAGGGCTTCAAGACGGCGATGAAGGTGCTGGATCGCGGCCGACTGCACCTGTCCTCGGTCTGCATCGGCATGGCCGACCGGCTGATCGGCGAATGCCTGGACTACGCCACCGCGCGCAAGCAGTTCGGCCAGCCCCTGTCCGACTTCCAGCTCATCCAGGCGATGCTGGCCGACAGCAAGACCGAGGCTTATGCCGCCGAGGCGATGGTGAAGGACGCGGCGGTGAAGTTCGACGCCGGCGAGAACACCGCCATGGTCGCCGCCTGTGCGAAGTACTACGCCTCGGAGATGGTCGGCCGCGTGGCGGACCGGGCGGTGCAGATCCATGGCGGTGCCGGCTACATCAACGATTACGCGGTCGAGCGCTTCTACCGCGATGTTCGGCTGTTCCGGATCTATGAGGGCACCTCGCAGATCCAGCAGATCGTCATCGCCCGCAACATGCTGCGGGCCCACGCGGCGGCGCGCTGACCCGGAGGCCGGTATGACGACTGCTTGGGACGGCTCCCGGCCGGCACGGGACATCTTCGCCTCGATCGCCGATCCGGTGGCCTGGTGGGCGGTGCGGTTCGCCGACACCGAGGCCCTGGCCGAGGGCGAGCGGGTGATGAGCTATGGCGAGGCCGACGCGCGGTCGTCGCGTCTGGCCGCGACGCTGGCGGAACGGGGGCTGGGAGCGGGCGACCGCTTCTACATCGTCGGCGAGAACGGCTTCGCCACGGCGCTGTCGATCCTGGCGGCGGCGAAGCTCGGCGCCTGGGCGATTCCGATCAACGCGCGGCTGTCCTCGGGCGAGGTCGATGCGATCCGCGATCACGCCCGGCCGCGCCTGGCGCTCTACACCCCCTCGATCTCTGACGAGGCGGCCGCCCATGCCGCGCGGCACGGGGCGATGCCGGTGGCGGATCTGGACGATCTGGGCGCGACCCTGGCGCTGTTTGACGATGCCGAGCCGGCGGTCGACGAGAGCGCGGAGGAGCCGGCCGACCGGGTGGCGGTGATGATCTACACCTCGGGCACCACCGGCAGGCCGAAGGGCGTGATGCTGACCCACCGCAACCTGCTGTTCATCGGCGCGCGGTCGGGCGAGTCCCGGCGGGTGACGCCGGGCGACCGGGTCTACGGCGTGTTGCCGATCAGTCACGTCTTCGGACTGGCATCGGTGTATCTGGGCAACATGTACATGGGCGGCCGGGTCGACCTGATTCCGCGATTCTCGGCGGAGCATGCCCTCGCCTCGATCGAGGCCGGAGAGATCAGCCTGTTCAACGGCGTCCCCCAGATGTACGCACGAATCCTGGAACTCACCACAATCCGTGGCCGGGCGCTCCGTCCCGGGCGCATCCGATATCTGTCCTCCGGCGGCGCGCCGCTGGACCTTGGGTTGAAGAAGCGGGTCGAGGCGGCGTTCGGGGTGCCGTTGCATAACGGCTACGGAATGACCGAGACCGCCCCGACGATCTCGGTGACCGATATCGACCGGCCACGGGCCGACGATACGGTCGGCGAGATCATCCCCGACGTCCGCGTCCGCATCGTCGCCGACGATGGCGAGATCCTGCCGGCCGACACGGTGGGCGAGATCCAGGTCTCCGGTCCGCTGGTCATGAAAGGCTACTACAAGGCTCCGGAGGAGACCGCGGCGGTGCATGACGGGCTGTGGTTCAAGACCGGCGATCTCGGCCGGCTGAACGCCGAGGGGCTGCTCTACGTGGTCGGCCGCCGCAAGGAACTGATCATCCGCTCCGGCTTCAACGTCTATCCGCCGGAGGTCGAGGCGGCGATCGCCTTGCATCCGGACGTCGCCCTGTGCGCGGTCGTCGGCCGGCCGGTCAAGGATGGCAACGAGGAGGTGGTGGCGTTCGTCCAGCCGGTCCGGGGGCGCCATCCCAGCGCGGAGGACCTCACCAGCTTCGTCGCCGACAAGCTGTCCGCCTACAAGCGGCCGGGGCGCTGGGAGTTTCGGGAGAGCCTTCCGGCGACCGCGGCGGGCAAGATTCTCAAACACCGCCTGGACGGCTGATCGCCGACGCCGCACCACCTGTCGGGTCGCAACCGTGCCGGGATTTCCACCTCCGCGGACCGGAACTGTCGATTTCGGAACAGTTTTCCGTCCGCGTGTCGATTTGTGGCAATTCGGTGTTTCGGGTTAGGTTAGCGTTTCGATAACGCGGCGCCGGCTACGGGCGTCGCCAAACAGCCGGGCCAACCGGCGTAGAGCAGGGAAGAACGGGCGTTGCGTCCGCACGGTCCGATAAGGGCCGTCCTGTGAGGCGTGCAATCCCGCTTCTCACCAAGACCGTCCGTCCCGATTCGGGTTCGGGCTCGGTGCGACTGGGGCCAGGGGGGCTCGCGGCGCGCTGCAAAACCCAAACGAGAGGGAACCATATGTCCGACCACGCCGTGAAGCCGCCCGACGGGCCGGCGGATATCATCGATACCGATTACGAAATCGGTCAGGACAACATCCAGAAACAGGTCGGGCCGTTCGGGCTCGACATTCACAATCCGGTCTTCGTCATCTCGGGGCTGGTGATCGTCGCCTTCACCTTCCTGACGCTGGCCCTGCACGATCAGGCGGCGGCGGCCTTCGGCGCGCTGCGCGAGACCCTGACGTCCACGTTCGACTGGTTCTTCATCGGCGCCGCGAACGTCTTCGTGATTCTTTGCATCGTTCTCATCGTCACGCCGCTCGGCAAGGTGCGGCTCGGAGGGCGGGACGCGAGGCCCGACTATTCCTACAGCGGCTGGTTCGCGATGCTGTTCGCGGCCGGCATGGGCATCGGACTGATGTTCTACGGCGTTTCCGAGCCGATCTCGCACTTCAACTCCTCGCTCGCCGAAGGGGCCGGCTCTCCGGAGAGCTGGGCGCCGCTGGCCGGGGCTGCTGGCGATGTGGAGGGTGCTAAGGCGCTCGGCATGGCGGCGACCATCTTCCACTGGGGTCTGCACCCCTGGGCGATCTACGCGATCGTCGCCCTGGCGCTCGCCCTGTTCTCCTACAACAAGGGTCTGCCGCTGACGATCCGCAGCGCCTTCCACCCGATCTTCGGGGATGCGGTCTGGGGCTGGGTCGGCCATGTGATCGACATCCTGGCGGTGTTCGCCACCCTGTTCGGCCTGGCGACCTCGCTCGGCCTCGGCGCGACCCAGGCCAATGCCGGCCTGGAATTCCTGTTCGGGACGCCGGTGAACGAGACCTCCCAGGTCCTGCTCATCTGCGGCATCACCGGCATGGCGCTGCTCTCGGTGCTGGCCGGCCTCGACGCCGGGGTGAAGCGCCTGTCCGAGATCAACATGGTGCTGGCCTTCCTGCTGCTGATGTTCGTCATCATCGTCGGGCCGACCATGGCGATCGTGACCGGGTTCTTCTCCAACCTGGTGTCCTACCTGGAGTACCTGCCGGCCCTGTCGAACCCGATCGGCCGGACGGACGCGAACTTCAGCCAGGGCTGGACCTCGTTCTACTGGGCCTGGTGGATCTCCTGGTCGCCGTTCGTGGGCATGTTCATCGCCCGGGTGTCGCGCGGCCGGACGGTGCGCGAGTTCATCACCTGCGTCCTGCTGATCCCGTCGATCGTCTCCGTCCTGTGGATGACGGCGTTCGGCGGCACCGCGATCAGCTTCGTGGAGTCCGGCGTGTCGGCCATCGCCGATGCCGGCCTGCCGCTGAAGCTGTTCGTCATGCTGGATCAGATGCCGCTGGCGCAGATCACGTCCTTCATCGGCATCCTGCTGGTGATCGTGTTCTTCGTGACCTCGTCCGACTCCGGTTCGCTGGTGATTGACACGATCACCGCCGGCGGCAAGACCAACGCCCCGGTGTCGCAGCGGGTGTTCTGGGCCTGCTTCGAGGGTCTGGTGGCGATCGCGCTGCTGCTCGGCGGCGGTCTGACCGCCCTGCAGGCCATGGCGGTGTCGACCGGCTTCCCGTTCACCATCGTCCTGCTGCTGGCGTGCTACGCCATCGTGAAGGGACTGATGAGCGAGCCGAAGTCCGATACGGGCTGACGGCGCGTCCTGCACCGAAGGAAAAGGGGAGGCTTCGGCCTCCCCTTTTTTGTGCGCGATCAGGTGGCGGGACGTCTTCGGAACAGCAGCCCAACGCCGAGGCCGAGTGCGGCGATCACCGCCCCGGCCAGCACCGCATCCCAATGGCCGATGCCGAGATCCTCGCTGCCCGGGAACGCGAACAGCACGCCGCCGATGAAGACGATCGTGCGCACCGCCAGGGCCATGGCTCCGTCGCCGAAGCTGCCGTAGCCGATCAGGTAGCCCTGGGTCGACGACGCGATCAGCAGCACGCCCGCCAATGCGCTGGCGAGAACCACCGCGATCTGGACCGGCCCGCCGTTCAGGATCAGCGCCGGCTCCAGCACGAAGAAGAACGGGATGAAGTAGATGATCGACCCCAGCCGCATGGCCGAGAACCCGGCCTGCATCGGCGTCGCCCCGGAGATCGTCGCCGCCGCGAAGGCGCCCAGCGCGACCGGCGGGGTGATGTAGGAGAGCATGCCCCAGTACAGGATGAACATGTGCACGGCCATCGGATCCAGGCCGGAGCTGACCAGCGACGGGGCCAGCACGATGGCCAGGAAGACGTAGGCCGCCGTCACGGTCATGCCCATGCCCAGGATGAAGCTGGTCGCCGCCCCCATGAGCAGCAGGGCGTAGATGTTGCCGCCGGCCAGCAGGACCAGGTCGGTGGCGATCGAGCCGACCAGGCCGGTCACCGACAGGGCGCCGATGATCAGTCCGATGGCGCCGAGGATCGCGACCAGCTCGGCCAGCACCTGCCCGGTTTCGAACAGGAAATGCTTCAGGTCGGCCCAGCCCAGCCGCTTGCCGAAGATCTGGTTGGTGATCAGCAGCACCGCGGTGGCGTAGTACGGCGCCAGCGCCTCTTGCTTCAGGTAGAGCAGCAGGTAGATCAGCAGGCCGAGCGCGAACAGGTAATGCCAGCCCTGGCGGAACACGTCGCCGACCTTCGGCAGTTCTTCTCGCGGCAGGCCCTTCAGGTTGCGGCGCGCGGCATAGGCGTCGATCTGCAGGAACAGGCCGAGATAGTACAGCAGGGAGGGGATCACCGCGGCGACGGCGATCTCGATATAGGGAACGCTCAGGAACGAGGCCATGACGAAGGCGGTCGCCCCCATCACCGGCGGCATCAGCACGCCGCCGGTCGACGCGCAGGCTTCCACCGCCGCCGAAGTCTCCCGCCCGAAGCCGGTCCGGCGCATCGCCGGGATGGTCAGCCGACCGGTGGTCAGCACGTTTGTGATGACCGAGCCGCTCATGGAGCCGAGAAGGCCGGAGGAGAAGATCGCCACCTTGGCGCCGCCGCCGCGCACATTGCCCAGCAGGGCGAAGGCGAGGTCGATGAAGAAGCGGCCGGCCCCCGTGTGCTGCAGCGCCACGCCGAAGATCACGAAGCCGATCACCAGCTTGCCGAAGGCGCGCATCGGAATGCCGAAGATCGCTTCCGAGGAGAACAGGTAGTACTGGCTGACCTCCCAGAGCGACTGCTGTGCGCCCTGGAGCGGGCCGGGCATGGACTCAGCGATCGGCGGGTAGAACGAGAACAGCAGCACGATGACCGTCAGCGCCATGCCGCCGGTCCGGCGCACGGCCTCGATCATGATCGCCCAGAGCACGAAGCCGAGGATGCGGGCGTAGTCCGGGGCGAAGTACTCCCAGCCGCCCTCCACGGCGGGCACCGCGATCCAGGCCAGGAAACAGCCGAGCGCGAAGGTGCCGAAGAACAGGATGAGGTCGTAGATCGGCGGGTGCCGCCGGTCCTTGTCGGCCGCCCGCATGGGGAAGACCAGGAAGACGATCGGCAGCAGCAGCGCCGCCATCATGTCCAGGTAGGACAGGTCCAGGATCACCCAGCCGACCATCGAGCCGATGTTGAACAGCTGGTAGATCGAGAACAGGATCGCCGCGCCGGTCATGATCATGATCAGCACGGTCCAGCCGGGCGCGAGGACGCGGTGGCGGACCGGATCCGCCACCGCGTCGCCGGCCTGGTTGGCGTCGGCGATGGGCTCGCTCATGTGCGAGCCTTTCTCTGTGAGTTACACAACGAGGGACGACCGGACCGGGTCAGCGGATGACCGGGTCCAGGCCGGCGGCCTCGAGCGCGGCGATGCGCGCCTCGCCCCAACCGGTCACGAAGGCGTCCTCGTCCGACGGGGCGTCCTTGGTGTAGGCGGCCCAGGCGTCCATCAGCACCTTCTGCCGGGCGATCAGCTTGTCGTTGTGGGCCTGCATCGCGTCGGTCCACACGCCGGCGTCCTTGAACGCGGCGATGGCGCCGTCGTGATAGGGAACCGCCCATTCGAAGGTCTGGTTCTCCAGCGCCCAGCCGGCGGCACCCGGCGCCCCGTCCTTGTACAGGTCGTAGGTCTCGAGCAGGCCGGCGGTGATCGACTGCGCCAGCTCGTTCGTCATGTCGGAGCGCACGGTCAAGATCGGATAGGGATAGGCCTGACCCTGGATGCCTTCCTTCGGCACGTTGGTGCCGGCGCTGACCTTGTTCTTGGTGTAGTACGGGGCGACCGCCATCATGCGGTCCCAGCCGGCCTTGTCGGTGAACGGCAGTTCCGGCCAGATCAGGCCGCGCGGGCTGGAGGCGACCGCGTTGGTCGAGCCGGACACGGTGATCGCGAAGGCGGCATCGACCTGGTTGTTGGTCATGCCCTCCCAGGAGGCGCCGAAGCCGGCGAACTCGACCTTCTCGACATCGTCCCAGGTCAGCCCGGCGAAGGCCAGGATGGCGGTGACGTTGTGGTTCAGGGCGGGCGCGCTCTTGACCCAGGCGACCCGTTTGCCGCGCAGGTCCTTGTATTCCTTGACGCCGATGTCGTCGGCGACGCCGACCATCAGCCCGGCCTTGCCCTTGGACGACATGATCAGCCGCAGCGGCTGCGGGCCCCAGTCCGGCTTGGCGAACTCGAACACGCCTTCCTGGGCGAAGTAGGTGCCGACGCCGTTGGACACCGCATCGGCCTTGCCGACCTTCAGCGGGGTCAGGCGGGCGATGTCGTTCTTGCCCGGCAGGACGCGCAGGTTGACGTCGTATTTCTCCTTGAAGGCCTTGCCGATGGCGACCGACTGGGCGTGGCCCGAGGAGCCGGTGTCATAGGCCGACCAGATCAGGGTTTTGGGAAGCTGTACTTCGGCCGACGCGGCGCCGGTGAAGGTCAGGGCGGCGGCGCACGCGATCGCGGCCACCGCGCTGGCGCGCAGTGTCATTTCCATCGTTTCCTCCATCTGTTCTCTTCAAGGCCGGGTTGTGTCCCGAACTCCTGTCAGGGGAGTATGCCGATTGAGGGTTGGTATACAAGCGCGCGTATAAGAGGCGGCGGAACGGGAGGAACACATGAACGAGAGGACGGTCATCACCTGTGCGCTGACGGGCGGATTCGACACGGTGGACAAGAACCCTGCGGTTCCCGTCAGCCCCGAACAGCTCGCCACGTCGGCGCTGGAGGCGGAGCGGGCCGGCGCGGCGATCGCCCATATCCACGTGCGCGACCCGGCGACCGGCAAGCCGTCCATGGATCCGGCCCTGTACCGCGAGACGGTGGAGCGGATCCGCGATGCCGGCTCCAGGCTCGTGCTTAACCTGACCACCGGCCCTGGCGCCCGCTACATCCCCGGCACCCAGGACCCGATGGTGCCGGCTCCCGGCACGACCCTGAAGACGCCGCAGGAGCGGGTCGAGCATATCGACGAGTTGCGGCCGGAGGTGTGCACGCTGGACATCGCGACGATGAATTTCGGCGAGCACGTGTTCATGAACACCCCGGCCCATCTGCGCGAGATGGCGGCCCGGATCCGCGACAGCGGGGTGAAGCCCGAGCTGGAGGTGTTCGACGCCGGCCATGCGCGGCTTGCGGCCCAACTGGTGAAGGAGGGGCTGGTCGATGCGCCGCCGATGTTCCAGCTCTGTCTGGGCATTCCCTGGGGCGCGCCGGCGACGGCGGAGACCATGAGCTACCTCGCCAGCCTGCTGCCGGATGGGGCGGTCTGGTCCGGCTTCGGCATCAGCCGCATGCAGTTCCCGATGGCCGCCCAGGCGGTGATCCTGGGCGGCCATGTGCGGGTCGGGCTGGAGGACAATCTCTACCTCGACCGCGGCGTGCTCGCCCCGTCCAACGCGGCGCTGGTGGAGCGGGCGGTGACCATCGTCGAGGCGCTCGGCTCCAAGGTCGCCACGCCGGACGAGGCGCGGGAGATCTTCTCCATCGGGGGTCGGTAGATCACGCAGCCAGGGCGCTCTCGGGCAGGCGGACGACGACCTTGATCTCGAAGTCGAACCCGGCGAGCCAGGTGACGCCGAGCGCCGTCCAGGCCGGGAACGGGGCGCTCGGAAAAGCGCGGCTCTTGGCCTCCAGCACATCGTCGAACTGCGCCTGCGGATCCGTGTGGAAGCTGGTCACATCGATGATGTCGTCGAACGTGGCGCCGGCCGCCGCCAGAACGGCGCGGAGGTTGTCGAAGGCAAGCTGGACCTGCTTTCGGAAATCCGGTTCGGGCGAGCCGTCCTGGCGGCTGCCGACCTGGCCGGAGACGAAGAGCAGGTCGCCGGAGCGGATCGCTGCGGAGTAGCCGTGCTTCTCGTAGAGATCGTGACGGCCGGCGGGGAAGACTGCATTGCGGGGCATGGGAAAGTCCTTTGTAACGGAGGATGGCGTTCCCAGCCGGTTGTCGTTTGGGATACGCTTCGTATGTGAAGTGGTGACATACGGTTCGTATGTCAATTTGAAATACGTAACGTATGTGAATTTGGAGGCGACGCTCCGTGGCGACCCGACGGATCGAGACAATGGAAAAGAACCGGGCGGCGCTGATCGCGGCAGCCCGTAAGGCATTCTCAGAAAAGGGGTATGCCGGCGCGTCGATGGACGATCTGACGGCGGCGGCCGGCCTGACCCGGGGGGCGCTGTATCATAATTTCGGTGACAAGCGCGGGCTGCTCGCCGCCGTGGTCGGGCAGATCGACACCGAGATGGCGACCCGGGCGAAGGAGATCGGCGCCCGCGAACCGACCCCCTGGGACGCCCTGATGGTCGAGGCGGAAGCCTATATCGAGATGGCGCTGGACCCGGAGGTCCGCCGCATCGTTCTGCTCGACGGACCGGCCGTCCTGGGCGATCCGTCGCAATGGCCCAGCCAGGACAGCTGTCTGCAGGTAACCCTGGCTGCGGTCCGAGAGCTCATCGCCGACGGCACGATGAAGCCGGTGGATGCGGAGGCGGCCGCCCGGCTGCTCAGCGGGGCTGCCCTGAACGCCGCCCTGTGGGTGGCGGCCAGCGACGATCCGGACACGGTCCTGCCCCGGGCGGTGGACGCCTTCCGCGCGCTCGCCGGCGGCCTGCGGGCGGAGGGTGCGTTGACGGCCGCGGGGTGAATGCTGAATGCTCCCGCCGGACTCGCTTCGGCGGCCTCCTCTCGACCAAGGGACAGTGATCATGAAAGCCTGGCAGATCGTTTCCGACGGCGGCATCGACGCCCTCAATCTCGCCGACGTCGCCGCGCCGGAGCCCGGCCCGGGCGAGGTGCGGGTGAAGATCGCCGCTTCCTCGATCAATTTCCGCGATCTGATGACGATCAAGGATCCCAAGGCCCGCAACCTGCCCTATCCCCGCATTCCCAATTCCGACGGCGCCGGCACGATCACCGCGGTCGGCCCCGGCGTGTCCGGACTGAAGGTGGGGGACCGGGTGGCGTCCTGCTTCTTCCAGGACTGGCCGGCCGGGCCGTGCTCGGTCGATGTCATGAACAGCGCCCTCGGCGGGGCGTTGGACGGCGTTCTGGCCGAGGAGGTGGTGCTGAAAGCCGGCGGCGTGATGCCGGTGCCTGAGAATTTCTCGCTGGAGCAGGCCGCGACGCTGCCCTGCGCGGCCCTGACCGCCTGGCATGCCCTGGCCGAGGTCGCGCAGGTCAAGGCCGGCCAGACCGTGCTCCTGCTCGGCACCGGCGGCGTGTCGATCTTCGCCCTGCAGTTCGCCAAGATGATGGGTGCGCGGGTGATCCTGACCTCCTCCAGCGACGAGAAGCTGGAGCGGGCCCGCGCAATGGGCGCCGACGAGACGGTCAACTACCGCAAGACCCCGGACTGGCAGGACGCGGTGATGGACCTGACCGGCGGCGTCGGCGCCGACACGACCGTGGAGGTCGGCGGCGCCGGCACCCTGTCGCGCTCGATCGCCGCGACCCGTGTGGGCGGATCGATCGGCCTGATCGGCGTGCTGACCGGCGGCGAGATCAATCCCACGCTGATCATGCGCAAGTCGCTGAAGGTTCAGGGGATCTATGTCGGCTCCTCGAAGATGTTCGCCGACATGAACGCGGCGATCGCGCTGCACAAGCTGGAGCCTGTGATCGACCAGACCTTCGCCTTCGACGACGCGAAAGCGGCCTACAAGTCGATGGAGGCGGCCGGTCACTTCGGCAAGATCGTCATCACCGCCTGACATCTCGGTCAATTGACCGACCCATGGCTGCGTGGCACATCAGGTGCCGGAAAAAGACCCGTTCCCGGAGGAAACCATGACCGAGGCCTTCATCTGCGACGCCGTCCGCACGCCGATCGGACGCTATGGCGGGGCACTCGCCCAGGTCCGCACCGACGATCTGGCGACCGTGCCGCTGAAGGCGCTGATGGAGCGCAATCCGTCGGCCGACTGGGAAGCGCTGGACGAGGTGTTCTACGGCTGCGTCAACCAGGCCGGCGAGGATAACCGCAACGTCGCGCGTATGTCGCTGTTGCTCGCCGGCATCCCGGCCAGCGTCCCCGGCGTCACGGTCAACCGGCTCTGCGCCTCGGGCATGATGGCCGTCGCCGACGCCGCCCGGCAGATCAAGACCGGGGAGGGCGACTTCGCCATCGCCGGCGGGGTGGAGAGCATGACCCGCTCGCCCTTCGTCATGGCCAAGGCCGGCACTGCCTTCGCCCGCACCGCCGAGATGCACGACACCACCATCGGCTGGCGTTTCGTCAATCCGGAGATGGAGAAGCGCTTCGGCACCGACAGCATGCCGGAGACCGGCGAGAACGTGGCCGAGAAGTACCAGGTCCGCCGCGAGGATCAGGACCTCTTCGCCTACAACTCCCAGCGCAAGGCCGGCGAAGCCATCGCCCGCGGCCGCATGGCCAAGGAGATCGTTCCGGTCGAGATCAAGGGCCGCAAGGGCGACGTGACCGTGGTCGACACCGACGAGCATCCGCGCCCCGACACCACCCTGGAGAAGCTGGCGAAGCTGCCGACCCCGTTCCGCAAGGACGGCGGCTCGGTCACCGCCGGCAATGCCAGCGGCGTCAACGACGGCTCCGCCGCCATGCTGATCGCCAGCGAGGCTGCCGCCAAGAAGCACGGCCTCACCCCGCGTGCCCGGATCATTGCCGCTGCCGCGGCCGGCGTTGAGCCGCGCGTCATGGGCATCGGCCCGGCCCCGGCCTCGCAGAAGGCGCTGCGTATCGCCGGCCTGTCGATCGACGACATGGATGTGATGGAGTTCAACGAGGCCTTCGCCAGCCAGGTGCTCGCCAGCATGCGCGAGCTCGGGATGCAGGACGACGATCCGCGGGTGAACGTCAACGGCGGCGCCATCGCGCTGGGCCATCCGCTGGGCGCCAGCGGCACCCGCCTGATCCAGACCGCGACCGAGACGCTGGTAGAGACCGGCGGCCGCTACGCCCTGTGCACCATGTGCGTCGGCGTCGGCCAGGGCATGGCCGTCATCATCGAGAGGGTCTGATCCATGGTGGACGCGACTTCCCCCGACCTCGTCATCGGCGTCGTCGGCTGCGGCGCCATGGGCCAGGGCATCATCCAGGTGGCGCTGCAGGGCGGCATGAAGGTGGTCGCCCATGACGCCATGGCAGGCGGTGCCAAAGCCGGCGCCGAGAAGGTGATCGGCCGGCTCGACCGGCTGGTGGAGAAGGGCACGCTGGAGGCGGACGCCGCCGCCGCCATGAAGGCCAAGCTGGTCGTGTCCAACGGCATCGAGGACCTCGCTCCCTGCGGCGTGGTCGTCGAAGCCGTATTCGAGGATATCGAGGTCAAGCGCGAGCTGTTCACCGCCATCGAAGGTGTGGTGGCCGAAGATGCGATCATCGCCTCCAACACCTCCTCTCTGCCGATCGGCTCGATCGCCAGGGTCTGCAAGAAGCCTGGGCGGATCGCCGGGCTGCACTTCTTCAACCCGGTGCCGCTGATGCGGCTGGTGGAGATCATCCAGGGCCCGGCGACCGACGACGCGGTGATCGAGAAGCTGGTCACCGTCGGCAAGCGCTTCGGCCGCACGCCGGTCGTGGTCAAGGACAGCCCCGGCTTCCTGGTCAATCTCGGCGGCCGCGCCTTCACCACCGAGGGCCTGCATCTGGAGCACGAGGCGGTGGCGACCCCCGCCCAGGTGGATGCGGTGATGCGCGACTGCGGGCATTTCCGCATGGGCCCGTTCCAGCTCATGGACCTGACCGGGATCGACGTGAACTACCCGGTCTCGATGATCGTGTTCGAGCAGTTCCTGAACGACCCGCGCCTGCGCACCACGCCGCTGCACCGCGCGCTGGCCGAGGCCGGACGGTTCGGCCGCAAGACGGGCCAGGGCCATTTCCGCTACGACGACAAGGGCCAGGTGATCGATCCGCCGAGCCCGGATCACGTGACCGACGCGACCCCGGCCACGGTGGTGGCGGTTGCTACCGATGGGGACGAGGCGCTCGCCGAACTGCTGGAGCGGGCCGGGCTCAGCGTGCGTCCGGACGACGGCACCCTGCCGATCATGGCCGCCCTGTACGGCGAGGACGCGACGGGCTTCGCCGCGCGCACCGGAACGGACCACACGCGGCTGGTGGCGATCGACACCACCGGCGACACCTCCAAGCGCATCACCCTGATGACCGCGCCGGCGGCAGATCCGGCCCATCGCGACGCGGTGGCGGCGGCCTTCGCCAAGGCCGGCATCGCGCCGGTGGTGATCCAGGACAGCCCCGGCTTCATCCTGCAGCGCATGCGGGCGATGATCGCCAATCTCGGCTGCGAGATGGCGCAGATCGCGCTGGCCACGCCTTCGGATATCGACACGGCGATGAAGCTCGGCCTGAACTATCCCCTCGGCCCGCTTGAGATCGCCGAGCAGATGGGCGTGAAGCGGACCTACGAGATTCTCTCGGCGATCCACGCCGCCACCCAGGATCCGCGTTACCGGCCGTCGCTGTGGCTGCGCCGCCGGGCGTTGCTGGGTTTGGGCGCACACCAGACCGCCTGATCTGCGGTGTTTCCATAGTTGAAAAAAGGATATTCAGCGCGCAAAGATTGTGTGGTAAGCAAACCGGGTCTCCAGAAAGGAGACATCGTGTCGGTCAGAATGGGCCACTGGGATGGCGGTCAACAACTCGATCAGGACAAATCCCAGCGCGTTCTCCGCGCTCAGGACCCTGAGTTCGATCAACCGGAGAGCGGACACCATTCAGAACCAGGTCTCGACCGGTCTGAAGGTGGCGGGCCCTCTCGAAGACGCGTCGAGCTTTGCGATCGCGCAGGGCATCCGCGGCGAAGTTAAAGCCATCAGCGCCGTCAATCAGGGGTTAAGGGCGGCACTGGGTGTCGTGAAAGTCGGGATCGCCGCGGCAACCGCCGTGTCGGAGGTCCTGACCGATATGCGCGAGAAGACCGTCGCCGGTCGGAACGCCGGGCTCACGGACCAGCAGCGGGCGATCATCAACGACGACTTCCTGGAATTGCGCGATCAGTTCGAGGGCCTCGTGAATGACGCCCAGTTCAACGGCAAGAATCTGATCGTCAACGGCTCGACCGCGATGACCGTGCTGTCGAATATCGAAGGCGGCAGCTACACGATCGCCTCCTATCAGATCAGCGCCATCAATCTTGATTTCGGGTCCGCCGACGCGAACCTTCAGTCCGTCGCCAATTCCGAGGCATCCGACGGCTACGTGGTCGAAGCCTTGCAGACCGTCGGAACCGCGCTGGGCGGGCTGGGAGCGTCGGCCCGGTTTCTTCAGTCCCAGATCGCGTTCAACGAGCAGGTGTCGGACGCCACGGAAGAGGGGCTCGGCAACATCGTCGACGCGGATCTCGCCCGTGCCTCGGCTGAGCTGTCCGCGGTCCAGGTCCAGGAGCAGCTCAGCATCCAGACCCTCGGGATCGCGAACCAGCGGCCAAGCACGCTGATCGGCCTGTTCAACTAACGCAGCCCCATCACCCGCACCTCGGCGGCGTGCCCGCGGACCGAGACTTCGCCGAAATCCTGAAGGTCGCCGACCTCTCCGGCGGCCTGTGCCGTCTCGGCGCTGACCATCAGCCGGGTGCCGTGCTGCTTGTTCAGTTCCTCCAGCCGGGCGGCGACGTTCACCGTATCGCCGTAGACGGTATAAGTCTGACGCTCCCGGCTGCCGGCGAGCCCGGCGACGACCTCTCCGGTATGGATGCCGATCCGCACGGCGATGCGCTCGCCGTTGAAGGTCTCGGTATCGATCGCCGACAGGATGGCGGCCGCGGTGTCGAGCGCTGCGGCGGCATGGTCCGGGACGTCGGCCGGGGCGTTGAAGGCGATCAGCAGGCCGTCGCCGTGGAAGTTGACGATCACCCCGCTGCGCTGTGCGGCGATGGCGCCGATCCGCTCGAAATAGGCGTTCAGCAGGGCCAGGACGACGTCCGGCGTGCGGCTTTCCGACAGGGTCGTGAAGCCGGCGATGTCGGTGAACAGGACCGTCGCCTCGCGCTTTGCCGGCTCCAGGGTCGCGCCGCTCTCGGCCAGACGGGCGACGACCTCCGGTGGGGCGAAGCGGCCGAACAGGCCGGTGATGCGCTGCCGGCCGGTCTCCGAGCGGATCCACAGGATCACCACCCGCCGGGCGCGGTGCACGGCGAAGGCCATCAGCGCGGTCAGGATGAGGATCGCCAGGGATTCCTCCACCCGGCCGCCGGTGTTGACGAAATTCGGGTTCAGCAGCAGGTCCTGGTAGGCATAGGGCTCGCCGAGATCGCCCCATCGCAGCGACTGGTCCAGGCGGGCGGTGGTCCAGTAGAACGCGGCCGCCCAGGTCGAGACGATGGCGCCCCCGCACCACAGGATGAGCTTCGGCGACAGCGACAGCGCGGCGGCGCCGAGGATCGGCAGGAAGTAGTGGATGCCGTAGGAGCGGAAGGCGAAATGCTGGGGCACGTCCTCGCTTATGCTGAGCGGCAGGACGGCGAAGATCGCGCCGACCATCAGGATGTCGGCGGTGAAGATCAGATAGCGGTAGATCGGGTGGTCGTATTCCGAGCCGACGATGCGCCGGTATCCGAGGCCGGCGAGGGCGGAGAGCGCCATCAGCGCGCTGACCAGGATCGCCTGGGCGGAGAAGATCAGCGGCCAGAAGGCCGCGATGGCGAGCGCCACGCCGCGGCCCAGCATCGCCAGGCGCAGTCCCTGATTGGCGGCCTGGCGGAGCCGCTCCCCGCCGATGCCCTCGTCGCGCGTTTTCATGCCTGTCAGCCTATAGCGCCTAAACCGCAAGCCAGCATGGCGAATTTCGCGGCTTCCCCGACAGATGTGGGTCGCTAGGCTCGCGGTTGGGAGGACCAATCATGCCAATCTGGGCAATCATCGCCGCGCTGGCCGCCTTCGCGCAGACCGCGCGCAATGCAGGACAGAAGCATCTTGCGGGCTCCATGTCGGCCTGGAGTGCCAGTTGGGTGCGCTTCCTGTTCGGCCTGCCCTTCGCGATCGGCTACATGGCCTATGCGCTCGGCCAGCGGACCTTGCCGGCACCGGAGGTCTATCTGGAGTTCTTCGTGTGGTGCGCGGGAACGGCGGTGGCGCAGATCCTGGCGACGGTGCTGCTGGTCATGCTGTTCAGCCTGCGCAACTTCGCCGTCGGCTCGTCCTATGCCCGCACCGAGACCATTCCGACGGCCATTCTGGGCTCCACCCTGTTCGGCGAGGCGATCGACGCCGCGGGCTGGGTCGCCATCCTGGTGAGCGGGGCCGGCGTGATGCTGATCAGCCTGGCGCGTCAGGGCGTGGGCATGACCTCGCTGCTGGCTTCCGCCTTCAACCGGGCGGCGGGCATCGGGCTGCTCTCCGGCTTGTTTTTCGCGCTGGCCTCCCTGTTCCTGCGCCAGGCCAGCCTGTCCCTCGGGGACACCGACGTGATGACCACGGCGTCGATGACCCTGGTGGCGGTGATCGTGCTGCAGACCCTCGGCCTTGGCGCCTATGTCGCGATGACCCGGCCCTGGGAGATCCTGGCCATTGCCAAAGCGTGGAAGGCGGCGGTCTTCGTCGGTTTCACCAGCGCGCTCGGCTCGGCCGGATGGTTCACTGCGATGACCATCGAGCGGGCCTCCTACGTCAAGGCGGTGGGCCAGGTGGAGTTCGTGCTGGCGATCGCGGTGTCGATCCTGGTGTTCAAGGAACGGCCGAGTCTGCGCGAGATGATCGGGATGAGTCTTGTGGCGGTGGGCATTGTTGTGCTCCTGGTCTTTGCCAGATGAGCACCACAGCCATAGAGTAGCCCGATGAGCGACGATCGGAACGACCAGTCCCCCCAGCCGAGCCTGCTGCAGCGTCCCCTGGTCCGGGGCATCATCAACGGCGTCGTCTTCGCCGGCCTGCTGATGGTGATGCAGGTGAACGGCGTGTTTCAGCCGCCCCGCCCGCTGAACGAGGAGCTGATCACCCAGGACCTGTTCGCCGGGGTGATCTTCGGCTTCCTGATGTACGTGATCGAGCTGTGGAAGCGGCAGCGCAAGGTCAAGGCGGAGACTGCCGCCCGGGCCGAGGTCGAGCGCCGGCTCGCCCGCGAGGCGGACGACGAGGACGACGACGACCGCCCGACCCGATGACGACCGCGTCGCCGATCCCGGCGCTGGAGCCGCGGGGGGAGGGACATCGTTTCGTGATCTACGGCGATGCCTGCGCCGGCGAACCCGGCGGCCGGCATGAGGCGACCTTCGCCCGGGTCAATGCCGTGGTGCGGCGGTTCGCGCCCGAGCCCGAGTTCATTGTCTTTCCCGGCGATGAGATCATCGGCCTGACCCGCGACGAGGCGGTGCTGCGCGCCCAGTGGCGGCACTGGTTCGACGTGGAGATGGCCTGGCTCGACCGGGACCGCATCCCGCTGTTCCACACCACGGCGAACCACACCACCTACGACCCGATGAGCGAGCGGGTCTTCGCCGAGGTCATGGCGCATCTGCCGCGCAACGGCCCGCCGGGGCAGGAGGGGCTGTCCTACTGGGTGCGGCGCGGCGACCTGCTGATGGTGTTCGTGCACACCCTGTGGTCCGGTCTCGGCGGCGAGGGGCATGTGGAGACCGACTGGCTCGATGCCACGCTCTCGGCCCATGCGGATGCCCGCCACAAGCTGGTGATCGGCCATCACCCGGTATTTCCGGTCAACGGCTTCGAGGGGCCGTTCCAGCGCGAGATCGGGCCGCCCCACGCCGAGGCGTTCTGGTCCGTCCTGGAGCGCCACGGCGTACTCGCCTATCTGTGCAGCCATATCCTGGCCTTCGACGTTCAGGTGCATCGGGGTGTGCTGCAGGTGACCACGGCCGGAGCCGGTACCGCCCACCGGATGCCGGAAGGGGTCGAATATCTGCATGCCCTGCAGGCCGCCCTGGACGCCGACGGGTTCCGCTTCCGGGTGGTCGACGACACCGGTGCCGTCCGCGAGGCGCTGTCCTGGCCTCCCGTCCTGCCGCCATCGGCCGGCTGGCCGCAGATGCAGCCCGGCGCGGTCGGCAGGACGCCGGTCACGACGGGACCGCTCGACGCGTCCATACGCTGCTGGCGGATCGCCGGGCGCGCCGCCGGCGGGGCGGCCGAGGCCCAGACCCTGGTGGAGGGGGCGTCGGAAGATGATGCCGTGCCGCCGGTGTGGATCGGTCTCGCCGGCCCGGATCAGCGGCTGCTCGTGGTGCTGGGATCGGCGCCGGGACGCTCGCCGCATACCTGGTACGGCCCCTCTCTGCCGGGGGGAGAAGCGTTCGACATCCAGGTCGCGCTGCACGGCGGAATGGGTCCAGGCGGCCTGCTGTGGCGCGCCGGCGAGGGGGCGCCCTGGTCTTCCCTGCGCGGGGCCTCTGCCCAGGGAGTGGAGCGGGTCGCGCCGGTCACGAACTGGTCGATCGGCCATACGACAGTCTCCGCTTCGGACCGGCCGTTCCTCGGCCGCGAACTTCGGGTCTGGACGGCCCATGCCCCGCAGGGCGAGATTTAGGCAACGGACGCCAGATCCGAACCCTGCGGAGGACTACGACATGATCAGCGACGCGGATGCCGCCTTCTATCGCGAGAACGGCTACCTGGTGGTCGAGAACGTCTATGCGCCCGAAGAGGTCAAGGCGATGCGCGACGCGCTGGCCGGGCTGATCGACAAGGCGCGGGGGCTGACCGACCACGACGCCATCTACGACCTGGAGCCGGGGCACACGCCGGAGAACCCGCGGGTCCGCCGCATCAAGAAGCCGTTCGAGGCCGACGCGGTGTTCCGCGATATGGTCGAGCATCCGAACCTGATCGCCGTCCTGTCGAAGATCGTGTCGCCCGACCTGCGGCTGCATGGCGGCAAGATCAACATCAAGGCGGCCGAATACGGCTCGCCGGTGGAATGGCACCAGGACTGGGCCTTCTATCCCCACACCAACGACGACGTGCTCGCGGTCGGCGTGCTGCTGGACGACACCAGCGAGGAGAACGGCCCGCTGATGGTCATGCCGGGTAGCCATAAGGGTCCGACCTACGACCACCATGTGGACGGCCATTTCGCCGGGGCCATGGACCCGGGCGCCTGCGATCTCGACTTCTCCAAGGCGGTCGCCCTGACCGGCAAGGCCGGCTCCTGCACCTTCCACCACGTGCGCACCGTGCACGGCTCGGCCCAGAACACTTCCGGTCGCGACCGGCAGCTCCTGCTGTACCAGATCGCCGCCGCCGATGCCTGGGACCTGCGCGGCGTGCCGGGCGGCTGGGAGGAGAACGAGAGCCGGATGATCGCCGGCACCTCGACCCTGACCCCGCGGGTGGTCGACTGCCCGGTGCGTCTGCCCTATCCCAAAGCCAAGCGCGAGGGCTCGATCTACGAGAACCAGACGGCGCTGCGGAACCGCTACTTCGCCTTCGACCCGAAGACCGGGGCAAAGGTCGGGACCGCGGCGGCCGAGTGATCCGACCCGATTGGACACGGTAATCGGACACGGTGACCGCACCGGCGGCAGTGCCGTATCCGGTCTGCGGGAACTCCGGCGCGGGCGTGACGTTAACTGGCGGCGTCGACCGGCTTGCGACGCGCTCGCAGCGGAGTGCCCGTGTCCACAAAGATCGCCATCATCGGGTCAGGGCCCACGGCGGCTTATACCCTGAAACACCTGCTCGCCTCCGGGCCGGGCCTCGACATCGTGATCTTCGAGGCCGGCCGCCGGGCGGGGCCGGGCATGCCCTACAGCCGCACGTACAACACGCCGCGGGTGCTGGCCAACATCGCCTCCATCGAGATCCCGCCCCTGACCCGGATGCTGGTCGACTGGCTGGACTCCCTCTCCGACGCCCGGCTCGACCGGTATGGGCTGACGCGCAGCGAGATCGGAGAGCGGGCGTTCTATCCGCGCGTGGTGCTGGGCGATTACTTCGCCGACGAGTTCGCCGCCCTCTGCCGCCAGGGCGAGGCGGCCGGCCATCGGATCACGATCCTCACCGAGCATCGGGTCGCCGACATCGTGCCGCGCAGAAACGGCTTCCGGATCGTCGCTGAGACGCCGCACGGCAGGAGACGACGGACCGCGGACGCGGTGGTGGTTGCGACCGGCCACCGGCAGAAGCCGACCCATGAGGCGCCCTATCTCTACCGGTCGCCGTACCCGCTGAAGAAGCTGGCCCTGGGCGACGGCCGGTCGGCGGCGATCATCGGATCGTCGCTGAGCGCGATCGACGCCGCGCTGACCCTGGCGGCGCGCTATGGCCGGTTCGAGTGGCGCGGCCGACGGATCGTCTACGGGTCCGACAGGCCGCTGCGCATCGCCCTGCTGTCGCGCAAGGGGCTGCTGCCCGAAGCGGATTTCTACTACCCGATCCCGGAGGAGCCGCTGGACATCTTCAGCGAGACGGCACTGGAGGCGGCGGTCGCCAAAGGCAAGACCGGGCTGCTGTCGCGGGTCATGCGTCTGTTCCGGGCGCAGCTCGTACAGGACGACCCCGGCTTTTTCGCCGATCTGGGCCTGACGCGCTTCACGCCGGAGGGGCTGCACCGGGCCTATTTCGGGCGCCGCGACAGCCGCGACCTGTTCACCGCCGCCGAGGCGAACCTGGAGGAGGCGCGCCGCAACCACCGGGCCGAAAGGACTGTGATGTGGCGCTATACCCTGATGCGCGCCCACGAGATGTTCTCGCTGGTGCTGCCCTACCTCACCGACCGAGACCTGCGCCGGTTTCACGATACCCTGAAGCCGGTCTTCGCCGACGCCTATGGCTGTGTGCCCCATGCCTCCATCGCCAAGCTGCTGGCGCTGCACCGGGCCGGGGTGCTCTCCGTCATCGCCCTGGGAGACCGGGGGCGGCCGGTGCGCCGGGACGGGGCCTTTCACCTGGACGGCTCGGGAGACGGGCAGCGTTTCGAGACGCTGATCGACGCCCGCGGCCAGCAGGCCATGACGCTGAACGATCTCGGCTTCGACAGCCTGGCCGAGGCGCTGGAGGATGCCGACCCCTACCGCAAGAGCCCGCGCAGCCGCTCGACGCCAGATTTCCGCCTGACCCTCAAACCCGGCCTGGCCCGGGAAATCTTCTGTGTCTCGCTGCCCCTGCTGCTGAAGCGCCATCCCTTCGCCCAGGGGCTGGTATCCTCGGAGAATTTCGGTCGGTCGGTCGCCGAGGGCCTGACCCGGGGCAGGCGATCGCCCCGGCTCGGCTCACGCGGGCGCAGCAGGATGGCCGAGGAGACGCGGCTGCGGGCCTGACCGCTCGCCGATCGGGGCGTTCCCACTGCGTGCCGGGCCGCGCTGGCGGGCTTTTCATTCCCCTACCCCCGGACTACGTTCTCAGGCCACCCGGCGCCCAGGAGAGACCGTGATCCATATCTCGAGCCAGTTCGACGGCGGCAACATCGAGGTTGTCGACGCATCCGATCCCAGCGACATCCGCCTGAACATCCGCAAGGACGGCAATTCCGACTTCTTCCAGTGGTTCTATTTCCGCGTCTCCGGCGCCAAGGGCGTGCCGCTGACGATGACCATCGAGAATGCCGGCGCATCGAGCTATCCCAAGGGCTGGGAGGAGTATCGGGCGGTGGTCTCCGAGGACCGCAGCAACTGGTGGCGGACCGAGACCCGGTACGACGGCAGCCGCCTGATCATCTCGCACACGCCGGAGACCGATTTCGCCTGGTTCGCCTATCTCGCCCCCTACACCCTCGAGCAGCATGCCGATCTCGTCGCCTTCGCCCAGGCCAGCGGCGCGGCGCGGGCCGAGCGCCTGGGGTCGACCCTGGACGGCCGCGACCTCGACCTGCTGATCTTCGGAACCGGCGAGAAGCCGCTCTGGATCATTGCCCGCCAGCATCCGGGCGAGAGCATGGCCGGCTGGTTCGTCGAAGGGATCGTGGAGAAGCTCTGCGATGCCCAGGATCCGGTCGCCCGGGCGCTGCTGTCCAAGGCGACCATCCACCTGGTGCCGAACATGAACCCGGACGGCGTCTATCGCGGCAACCTGCGCGTCAATGCCGCCGGCACCAACCTGAACCGGGAATGGCGCGAGCCGAGCCTGGAGAAGAGCCCGGAGGTCTACCACGTCGTCAAGCGGATGGGCGAGACCGGGGTCGCCATGTGCCTGGACGCCCACGGCGACGAGGGGCTGCCCTACAATTTCATCGCCGGCTACGAGGGCGTGCCCGATGCGACCGAGGCGCATCTGGCCCCGCTGAACCGGTTCCGCGCCGAGCTGGCGCGGCTGACGCCGGACTTCCAGACCGAGCATGGCTATCCCAAGGCAGCACCGGGCAAGGGCAACCTGACCACCTCCACCGGGCATATCGCCAACACCTTCCGTTGCCCGGCGATGACCCTGGAGATGCCGTTCAAGGACACCGCCAACAACCCGATGCCGGAGGTCGGCTGGTCGCCGGACCGCTGCAAGCATCTGGCCGGGGCGTGCCTTGAGACCATGCTGCTGATGATCGACGACTGGGGGAGCGGGCTGTGATCACTGTCTGGGGACTGAAGAACTGCGACACCTGCAAGAAGGCGCGGACCTGGCTTGAGGGCAGGGGCGCGGCCTTCGCGTTCAAGGACGTGCGGGCCGACGGACTGGAGGCCGACCGGATCGGCGCCTGGCTCGCCGCCGTCGGCAGGGACACGCTGATCAACCGGCGCGGCACCACCTGGCGCGGCCTGCCCCCCGAAATGCAGGCGGCGGCCGAGGAGGACGACAGCGCGGTTTCCCTGATGCAGGCCAACCCGGCGCTGATCAAGCGGCCGATCTTCGAGATGGCGGACGGCTCGGTGATCGTCGGCTTCGCCAAGAAGCAGCAGGACGCGGTGGAGGCGGGCCTGTGAGGACCGTGCCATGAGGACCGTGCCGTGAGCGACGTCGCCGTCATCGGCGGCGGCCTGGTCGGCTCCGCGGTCGCCTGGGGACTGGCGCGGGAAGGGGCCAAGGTGACCGTGCTGGACGAGGGCGACGACGCCTTCCGCGCCAGCCGCGGCAATTTCGGCCTGGTCTGGGTGCAGGGCAAGGGTGAGGGCATGCACGAATACGCCGCCTGGACCCGGCGGAGCGCCGATATCTGGCCCGAGCTGGCCGCCGCCATCGGCGAGGAGGACGGCGTCGATGTCGGTCTGCGCCAGCCCGGCGGGGTGGAAGCCTGTCTGGATGATCAGGAGTACGCCGAAGCCGAACTGTCGGTGAAGCGGATGCACAACCAGCCGGGCGTCGGCGGCAACGACGTTCGGATGATCTCCGCCGCCGAGGCGCGCGAGCTGGAACCGGCGCTCAGCCCGGATATCGCCGGGGCAAGCTTCTGTCCCCATGACGGCCATGTCAGCCCGCTCTACCTGCTGCGCGGCCTGCATGCGGGCCTGACCCGGCACAAGGTCGACCATCGCCTCGACCACAAGGTTGAGCGCCTGAGCCAGACCGGCGACGGGTTCGTGCTGGAGACGGCCCGCGGTGCGGTCCATGCCGACAAGGTCGTGCTGGCCGCCGGGCTCGGCAACGGGCGGCTGGGACCGATGGTCGGTCTCGATGTGCCGACCGCGCCGGATCACGGGCAGATCCTGGTCACCCAGCGGATGCCCAAGCTGTTCAACCATCCGATCGGCCGGCTGCGGCAGACCGAGGAGGGCTCGGTGATGATCGGCGCCAGCCATGCCCGGGTCGGCTACAGCACCGAGCTGGACATCGCCACCTCGGCACGGCTCGCCGACCGGGCGCGGCGGCTGGTGCCGGCCCTGGGCAAGGCGCGGATCGTGCGGACCTGGGCGGCCCTGCGGATCATGTCGCCGGACGGCTTTCCGATCTATGCCGAGAGCGAGACCTGCCCGGGGGCTTTCGTGGTCACCTGCCACAGCGGGGTGACCTTGGCCGCAGCCCACGCGCTGGAACTGGCCCCAACGATCCTGCAGGGAACGCTGGCGGAACGCTTCGCGCCCTTCCATTTTCGGCGTTTCGCCGCGTAAGGAGCTGCAGATGCCGTCGCTCGATACCCTGATCGTCTTCACCATCGCCGCCGTGCTGATGAACCTGTCGCCGGGCCCGTCCAACCTCTACATCATGGCTCGCAGCGTCAGTCAGGGACCGCGCGCCGGGGTGATGGCGGCGGCCGGGCTGTTCACCGGGTCCTTCGCCCATGTGGCCGCCGCGACCCTCGGCGTGTCCGCCATCGTCATGGCCTCGGCCGAGGCGTTCATGGTGCTGAAATGGGCGGGTGCCGCCTACCTTGTCTGGCTCGGCATCCAGCATTTCCGCGCCTCCGGCGGACTGGTTCTGCCGGTCGGCGGGATGCCGGCGAAGTCCATGGGCAAGATCTACCGGGAGAGCATCCTGGTGGAGGTGCTGAACCCGAAGACGGCTCT
Organism: Candidatus Endolissoclinum sp.; assembly: GCA_965228445.1. GTDB lineage: Bacteria > Pseudomonadota > Alphaproteobacteria > Thalassobaculales > Thalassobaculaceae > Thalassobaculum. The sequence goes on from OZ245813.1 coordinate 4,665,486, forward strand.
GTTCTTCCTCGCCCTGCTGCCCCAGTTCGTCGATCCGGCCGCCGGCTCGGTCACGGCCCAGAGCCTGATCCTCGGCCTGATCGTTGTGTTCACCGCCATTCCGTCCGATGTACTGATCGCCTTCGCCTCCGGTGGCGTGGCGCGCCGGCTGTCGGCCAACCCCTGGTTCGCCCGCTGGATGGACCGCGTCTCCGGGCTGGTCCTGATCGGCCTCGGCGCGCTGGTCGCTACGGGCGAGGCCCCGGAGAGCGCGAAATAATGACCTTCGCCCGACTGTCCGGCCCGACCAAGGCCGCGGCCGTGATCCTGACCGTCGATGGCGAGCGGGTGTCCGCCCGCGATGGCGATACGGTCGCCTCGGCCCTGTTGTCCGCAGGTCGCCAGGCGATCCGACGTTCGGCCGTCTCCGGCGAGCCGCGGGCGCCCTACTGCCAGATGGGCGTGTGCTTCGAATGCCTGGTGGAGATCGACGGCGTCGCCGACCGGCAGGCCTGCCTGGTACCGGTGCGCAACGGCATGGTCGTCATCACCGAGCGGGGGGACGCCTGATGCGCGACCTCGTCATCGTCGGCGCCGGCCCGGCCGGGCTGAGTGCCGCGGCGACCGCGAACGCGCTGGGCCTCGACGCGCTGATCCTGGACGAGCAGCCCAGTGCCGGCGGGCAGATCTACCGAAATGTGGAACGGGTGACCGGGCAGCGCCCGGCCGATCTCGCCTTTCTCGGCCGCGACTACGCCCGCGGCCGGGCATTGGCCGCGGCCGCCTCGGCGGTGGAGCGGCGCCAAGGGGCGACCGTCTGGCATATCGGGCCGATGACCAGGTCGGACGGGCGTCAGGTCGTCTGGTCGGAAGACGGCAGGGCGCGGAAGGTCTCGACCCGCGCCGTCCTGCTGGCGACCGGAGCCATGGAGCGGCCGGTGCCGATCCCCGGCTGGACCCTGCCCGGGGTGACCACGGTCGGCGCGCTGCAGACCGTGCTGAAGCAGTCGGGCCTCTATCCGCAGGGGCGGGTGGTGCTGGCCGGAAGCGGGCCGCTGCTGATGCTGCTGGCCAGCCAGTACGCGGCCGCCGGCGTGGCAATCGAGGCGATCCTCGACACCACGCCGCCGGGCGGGCTGAACCGGGCGCTGCCGTGGCTGCCGCTGGCAATGGTCGGCGCGCGACGCACCCTGCTGAAGGGCCGCCGTCTGCGCGCCGCCTATGGCCGCTCCGCCCGGGCGCTCTGGACCGGCGTCACCGGAGTCCGGGCCGAGGGGGAGGGCGCGCTGCAGCGGGTGCATTTCACCGATGCGAGCGGTGTCTCCAGGGAACTTGCCGCCGATACCCTGGCTCTGCATGAAGGCGTGATCCCGAACCCGCAGCTCCCGCGGCTGGTGGAAGCGGATCATGCCTGGGATGCGCGGCAGCACTGTTTCCGGCCGGTGCTCGACGCCTATGGCCTCAGTTCGGCGTCCGGCGTCTATGTCGCCGGCGATGGCGGCGGCATTCTCGGCGCGGAGGCGGCCGAAGCTTCCGGTCGGGTGGCGGCGGCGAAGGTGGCGCTCTCGCTCGGTCGGATCGCCGAGGCGGAGCGCGACCTGCGGACGGCACCCGACCTCAACCGGCTGACCGGCCAGCGCTGGCTGCGGCGGTTTCTCGACGCGATGTTCCCGCCGCCGGACTGGATCGGGCGGATGGCCGACGAGACCTTCGTGTGCCGCTGCGAGGAGGTGCGGGCCTCCGACCTGCGCAAGGTGGCGCCCCATGCCCAGGGACCGAACCAGCTCAAAGCCTATACCCGTGCCGGCATGGGTCCGTGCCAGGGCCGGATGTGCGGGCACACGGTGACCGAGGTTCTGGCCGCGGCCAGGGACATGGCACCGGGCGATGTAGGCTACTACCACATCCGCCCCCCCGCCAAACCGGTGACCATCGACGAGTTGTCCGCCTTGGCGGACTAGGGTGCGGCCCTTCGGCACGCCCCTGCGGGGCTGCTCAGGGGGAGGTCATTGAATACAAGGCCTCACCCTGAGCAGCGACCACCGGGAGCGTGTCGAAGGGCGGCACCCTCTCGACAGCGGGGCCGACTTCCCCTGCAATAGGGCTATGGTCCGCGCGCTGCTCCTTCTGGCGATGCTGTGTGCCGCCGCGCCGGCGCGGGCGGAGCAGGCGGTCGATCTGGAACTGGTGCTTGCCGTCGACGTCTCCGGCTCGATCGACACCTCCGAGGCCATGCTCCAGCGCCAGGGATATGTCGCCGCCCTGTCCAGCGACGAGGTGATCGCCGCGGTCACCTCCGGGCCGCTGGGTCGGATCGCGCTGGCCTATGTGGAATGGGCCGGCCTGGGTACCGCGCGGACGGTGGTCGACTGGCGGCTGATCGACGGCGGGGCGGCGGCCGCCGGGTTTCTCGCCGAACTGGAGGCGACATGGCCCCGCACCGGGCGCCGCACCTCGATCAGCGGGGTGATCGAACACGCGCTGCCGATGTTCGAGGGCAACGGCTTCTCCGGCGGCCGGCGGATCATCGACATCTCCGGCGACGGGCCGAACAACAACGGCATGCCGATCCTGACCGCCCGCGGTCGGGCGGCGGAGCGGGGCGTGGGCATCAACGGACTGGTCATCCTGAACTACGACGCCGGGCCGCTCGGCTTTCCGGTTCTGGAGGACCTCGACATCTATTTCGAGGAATGCGTGATCACCGGGCAGGCCGCCTTCGTGATCGCAGCCGACGGGTTCGGCGATTTCGGCCGGGCGATCCGGCGCAAGCTGGTGTTGGAGATCGCCGATCTGGCGCCGCGCCGCCCGGCGCTGAGGCGTGCGCAGGGCTACGACTGCCTGATCGGCGAGAAACAGCTCCGCGAATGGCTGCGGCGGTACCCGTTCGATCCCTGAGCCGGGTCCGCGGACAGGTGACGACGGCGGTCGGGCCGTGCCGCTACTGCATGAAGCCGCAGCGGTAGAGCTGGACGTGGAAGTCGCGCAGCACCCGCTCCTTCTCCGGACCGGGCACCTGGGCCACCAGTTCGGTCTCGAAGTTCTTGCGGCGCAGGTGCTTCACAACGATGGCCCGGGCCAGCTTGGAGGCCTCGCCCTCGGGCAGCATGTCCGGGCTGCACATGGAGAGCAGCATGAAGGCGCGGACATGCAGCGGCCGGCTCGGGTCGTCCAGCTTGTCGAGGATCTTGTCCTCGGTGATGTAGCGCGCGAGCAGATGGTCCAGCCGGTTGATGATCCGGGTCTTCAGCGCCTCGTCGAGCGAGGAGCTCTGGAACTTGTTGTAGACCGCGGTCACCGTCTGCATCTTCTTGTTGGGCGGTCGGTTGTCCCGGATGATCTGCTTCACCGAGTCCGGCCGCACGAACAGCCCTTCGAGCTGCATGGCGATGTCGTCTCCGATGATCTGGGCGAGCGAGCTCTCGGACAGGGAGATCAGATAGGCGGCCTTGCGCACCGGCTCGCCGAAGGTCGGCAGCAGCCGCTCGGTCGCCTCGCGCAGCCCGTTCGCTCCGCCCCGGTTGATGATCCGCGACTGCCGGTGGGTCAGCGCTTCGGCCATGGCGCCGCCGCCCAGCAGCGAGTCCTCGGGCATCAGGCGGTCGATCAGCCCTTTCAGGGCTTCTTCCTCCTGGCCTTCCTCGCGGGACAGCGTGGCCTTGCCCTCCATCTGGCGTCGGATCCGGTCGACCAGGACGATCCGGCTCTCGGGCAGCGCGCCGGCGGCGAGCAGACCCGTGAGCCGTCCCGCCGTGGCTTCCGGCGCATCGTCGGGCTTGCCTTCGGTTCCCGCGTCGAAGGAACCGTAGGCAAGCTCGATCAGAGCGCCGAGCGCGTCGGCCAGGTTGTTCTTCGGACCGAGCAGATCCTGCAGGGTCTCGCCGTTGCAGAGTGTATCCGAGATGTAGATGTCGGCGGCTTCCCGGCCGAGCTCGCTCTCGCTCGGCGCCGCCCAGTCCACCGCCTGGCTGAGCTTGCCGAAAAAGGAGCGCTGCTGGACCAGCTCGCGGGCGATGGCCACCCGGATCAGGTAGGAGCAGTCCTCGTCATCGGCGAGTGCGGAGAGCTGTTCGACGACCGCGTCGTAACCGTCCCTGGCGATGGCCGGGAGCGTGCGTGCGGCCGCTGTGCGGGCCCGCTCGGACAGCGCGTCGAGAAAGCCGAACAGGGCCTCGCGCCGGGCGCCCGCGTCGCCGGCCTGCGGGTATGCCTTGGCCTGCAGGGTCGCGATCTTCCCGACCCCGGACATGATCAGCGTGTCCGCGTCCATCAGTCGGCGCAGCTCACGGAACTCGTGCATGACCTCGCTGGCGGTGACGCCGTTCTTGTCGAGATAGCTGCGGAACAGGCGGTTCAGAACCTGGCGGCCGTCGGTGCCGAACAGCGCGGTCGACTCCTCGCACAACGGCGCGCTGTCGACCTCTCCGATGAGGATCCGGTCGCTGCCGCCGCCACTCTTGGTCTTCTCGAAGACGATCTGTTCGCGGGCGGTGTCGCCGCGCGTCGTCTCCTTGATCACCTTGACGCCGGTGACACCCTCGCGGTTCAGAACCTTCTTGGCGAGGTCCTCGGCTTCCGACTGGCTATGCGCGCTTGAATCGATACGCCACTGGCCGTCGCGCTGAAGGTGTACCTCGAATATTTCTACTTTGCTGACCATGTCCCACTCCGCGTGTCCCGCGGATCTCCCATGCAAAGCCTACGCCAAGCTCAGAAAATTGCAATTGCCTGGAATTGTTCGCATTTTAAGAAATAGCCCGCTAAATGCCGCCGCGCATTGACCCTGGCCGCGGAATTGCCATCTACACATCATGCAGGACTTGCCGCACCCCCCGCCGGCTCTCGCCCCCGACGCCGGTCTGCCGTTCGACCCGTCCACGGCCCGATCCGTCGTCGACGATGCGATCACGCGGTACATGGATAGCCGCCGTGCCAGGGTGAAGGAGTTCATCGACGTCCATTACGGCTGGAAGGGCTCGGCTCAGCTGCACCGCAATGCGTTCGGCCTGGACCTGCTGCGCGCGCCGCTGAACGTCGCGCTGGTGCCGCCGCAGCTGGCGATCAACCTGTCGGGCATGGTCGCCGAACGGGTGGGCGCGCGGCGCGCCGGTCATTGGATGAAGAGCCGCCGTCTGCTGCTGCGCACCTCGGTCGACCGGGAGCTGGAATGGCGGCTTTGGACGGAGTTTCTGGAGCTTCCCTATACCGATGGCGATCGGATCTCGACCCGCGACGCCCTGGCCGAGGCAATGTTTGCCGATCCGCGGCTGCACCATGCGTTGGGCGAGCCGCTGGCGGAGATCGCCCGGCATGCCGAGGATCCCGACGTGCGGCGTCGGGTGGAGGAGACCCTGGCGGCCTATACCGGCACCCGGGCGGCCGCCTCCGATCTGGTCGGCGCGCTGGTGTCGACCGGTGTGGGCTATGCCGCCGCCCATCAGATCACGCCCAGCGTTTGGACCCTCGGTCCGGTGCTCGCGGGCATGATGGCGCAGCATATGGCGATCACCACCTTCCCGCTGGGCACGGCGTTGGGCGGAGCGTGGTACGGCGCGTTCCCGGCGGCGGCGAGTTCGGTGATGGTGGGAACGACGGTCGCCTCGCTGGCGGCGGTCGGTGCAATCGTCGCGGCGTTCGCCGGCGTGCTGGCCGATCCGCTGCAGCGCTCCTTCGGCATGCACCGCCGGCGGCTGAACCGGATGCTGGATACGATCGAGAAGAACTTCCGGGGAGAGGGGCCGGCCGCCTTCTCGCCGCGCGACCATTACGTTGCCCGTCTGGTGGACGCGGTCGACGTGGTCCGTGTCGCCCACAGGATCGCCACCGGGTCCTGAGCCCCGCCGCCGTTTCCCTATGGTCCTTCGCCCATGACGGGTGTGTACTGAGCGTCAGCGTCGTCGGCCGGAGGTGTGCCATGGGTGCGTTGGCGGAGGTTGAGCTTTCCGAGGATCTCAAGGGGCGGGAGGTCGGCTTCGACAGCATCCCCGTCATCGACATCGCCGCCCTGGTGGACGGCAGCGACGAGGCCGGGGTCGCCGCCAGGCTACGCGACGCGGCCGAGCGGGTCGGCTTTCTCTATGTCACCGGGCACGGCATTCCCCAGTCCATGGTCGACGGCATGTTCGCCCAGGCCCGGGGCTTCTTCGACCGGCCGCAGAACGAGAAGATGTCCGTCCACATCGGCAACTGGCCGGTGCATCGCGGCTATTTCCCGCTGTTCGAAGAGAACACCGACCCGGCGATGACGGCGGACCTCAAGGAGGGCTTCGATATCGGCCGCGACCTCGGTCCCGACGACCCGGAGGTGCTGGCCGGGCTGCCGTTACACGGTCCCAACCAGTGGCCGCAGGGGGATCCGTCCTTCCGGGCGGCGGCGGACTCCTACTTCAACGCGCTGTGCCGGCTCGGCGAACGGCTGATGCGCGGCTTCGCCTTCGCCCTGGACCTGGCGCCGGACTTCTTCGCCGACAAGATCGACCGGCCGCTGGCGCAGCTGCGCTTGCTGCACTATCCGCCGCAGAGCGGGCATGTGGTGGCGCGGACCATCGGCTGCGGCGCCCATACCGACTACGGCTGCGTGACCATCCTGGCCCAGGACGCCAATGGCGGGCTTCAGGTGCGCAACACCGACGGCGACTGGATCTCCGCCCCGCCGGTGCCGGGGGCCTTCGTGGTGAACTTGGGCGACCAGATGGCGCGCTGGACCAACGGCCGGTTCCAGGCCACGCCGCACCGGGTGATCAACGTCTCCGGCCGGGAGCGGTATTCGATGCCGTTCTTCTTCGACCCGAACTGGGAGGCGGAGATCGCCTGCCTGCCGAGCTGCGAGATCCCGGGGGAGGCGCCGAAATTCGCCCCGGTTCTGGCCGGGCCGTACCTGCAGTCCCGGTTCGACGCGACCTTCAACTATCGCCAGGACAAGACGGCGGGTTAGCGACGGACCTTCAGCAGCGCCAGCATCGCGCCGCCGGCGAGCAGACCCCAGAACGCGGCGCCGATGCCGAGGATCGAGAGGCCCGACGCCGTGGTCACGAAGGTGACGATGGCGGGCACGTGCTCATCCGGCTTGGACAGCGCCGACGCGGCGGCGCCGGCGAGGCTGGCCAGCAGCGCGAGACCGGCCACCGTCTGGATCAGCAGCGGCGGCGAGGCGGTGGCGAAGGCGGCGGCGATCCCCGCCAGCAGGGCGATGACGATGTAGGACGAGCCGGCGGTCAGCGAGGCGATGTAACGCTTCTTCGGATCCGGATGGGCGTCCGGCCCGGCGCAGAGAGCGGCGGTGATCGCGGCCAGGTTCAGCATGTGCCCGCCGAAGACGGCGGTGACGATGCTGGCGCCGCCGGTCGCGACGAAAAGCGGAGAGGCGGCCGGCCGGTAGCCGTTGGCGTTCAGCACGGCGAGGCCGGGAATGTTCTGCGACGCCATGGTGACAAGGAACAGCGGCAGCGAGATGCCGATGATCGAGTCCAGGCTGAAGGTGGGCAGCACGAGCACCGGCACCGGCCACGCCGTCTCGAACACGCCCTGGGGAAGCGGGGTGGAGAGCGGGATCACGACAGCAGCGATCACGACGGCCGCCAGCACCGCATAGAGCCGGGCGAAGCGCAGGGTCACGGCCCAGACGACGATGATCGCCGCGGCCTGCCAGGGGAACTCGCGGATCGCCTCGATCGGCGCGAGGCAGAGATTCAGCAGCACGCCGGCCAGCATGGCGCTGGCGAGGCTGGTCGGGATCGCCTCTACCGCCCGGCCGAACTGGCGCCACAGACCGGCGATGACGATGAGACCTGCCGCCACCAGGAAGGCGCCCACCGCTTCGGCGAAGCCGCCATGGGGCATTCCGGTCGAGACCAGCAGGGCAGCCCCCGGCGTCGACCAGGCAAAGCTGAGCGGCTGCTTGCTGCGCCAGGCCAGCACGATCATCAGCAGCCCCTGGCCCGCCGACAGCGCGATCAGACCCGAAGCCGCCTGTTCCGGCGAGGCGCCCACCGCCTGCAGCCCGGCGAGCACGACCGCGAAGGAACTTGCGAAACCGACGATGGCGGTGAGAAGGCCGGCCGAGATCGGCACGGCGGCGGAGGCGGTGGGCGGTGTGGGGGAAGCGGCTCCGACGTCGGTCATCACGGGTCTCGCAGGGTTTGACAGTGGCGCGGAAGAGCGTAGGCTCAATATTGGATCCAATCAACAGATGGATAACTGCGCATGTCGATGGAGGACGGGTTCGACTTCGCCAGTCTGGTCGCCGGGGATGGGGACCGGCCGCGCACCGCGTCGGAATTCGTCCAGCGGGCCCTGCGCGCGGCGATCCTGGACGGTCGTATCCCGCCGGGAACACCCCTGCGTCAGGAAGCGCTGGCCGCCGCCTTCGACGTGAGCCGGATGCCGGTGCGCGAAGCGCTGCGACAGTTGGAGGCCCAGGCGCTGCTGGAGTTCACGCCGCACAAGGGCGCGGTCGTGGCGGAGATCTCCGCGCAGGATCAGGCCGATACCTATCTGATCCGCCGGGCGTTGGAGCCGGTCGCCTTCGCCCAGTCGATTCCCCATCTGACCCGCGAGGATCTCGACCGGGCGGAGGATCTGATCGCCGACATGGATCGGGAGCCGGATCACGGGCGGTTGGGAGAGCTGAACCGGCGGTTCCATCTCTCGCTCTACGCCCGCGCCGGCAGTCCGAAGCTGCTGCGGCTGGTCGAGCGGCAACTGACCGAGCATGACCGCTATCTGCGCTTCCATCTGGCGATGATGGGACGGGAGCGCATGTCCCAGGCGGATCACATCGCCATGGTCGCCGCGGCGGAGGCCCGAGACATCGACCGGGCGACCGCCGTATTGCAACGCCACATCGATGTGGCGGCGGAAGACAGCGCACGCTTTTTCGCCCGGTGAAATCAGGTGCTTCACATTATTTTACAGAGCCTTGTTCAATTTTTTGCAGTGCGACAATTCCATGCTCGACGGGGCGGATCATCCAGGTTAGACACGTTCCAATCTGGTAATGGCTCCCCGTTACCTGTCCAGCTTACGATCCAATGGAGGGATATATGATCGGCCGTAAGGTTCCGTCGGTTACGTTCAGGACCCGCGTGCGTGACGAGTCCATCGAGGGCCCGAACCCGTATCGCTGGCAGGACGTGTCGAGCGACGATTACTTCAAGGGCAAGCGCGTTGTCCTGTTCTCGCTGCCGGGCGCCTTCACCCCGACCTGCTCGACCTACCAGCTTCCGGACTTCGAGAAGCTGTATGACGACTTCAAGGCCGCCGGCGTCGATGCGATCTACTGCCTGTCGGTCAACGACGCCTTCGTCATGAACGCCTGGGGCAAGTCCCAGGGTGTGGAGAAGGTCGGCCTGATCCCCGACGGCTCCGGCGAGTTCACCCGCAAGATGGGCATGCTGGTCGCGAAGGACAATCTGGGCTTCGGCATGCGCTCCTGGCGCTACGGCGCGGTCGTCAACGACGGCGTGGTCGAGATGTGGTTCGAGGAGCCGGGTCACTCCGATCTGTGCGAGACCGACCCGTATGGCGAGAGCTCGCCGCAGACCATCCTGAAGGCCGTTCAGGAAAAGGCCGCCGCCGCCTGATCGGCGCGGTACAGGACGGTTCAAGGTCAGCGGGGGCGCTTCGGCGCCCCCGTTTGCGTTCGGGCCGGTTGAAACTCAGTCCTCGAGCAGGTCGGCCAGCCGGGTGACGATCCGGTCCGGCTTGGCCGCGCTGCCGTCGGGCAGGCCCTTGCCGATCGGATCGCGCCAGATCGAGTAGAAGCCGAGGCGCTGGGGCACGATCACCTCCCAGTCCAGGTTGTCGCCGACGATCCAGGTCTCCTCCACGGAGGTGCCCAGCTTCTCCAGCGCGTGGGCATAGGCCTGTTCCTCCGGCTTGCCGAACCCGACCTCGCCCTCGATCTGCACGTGGAAGAAGTGCCGGGCCAGGTCGAAGCGGTCGACCTTGGCGCGCTGGTCGACGGCGTTGCCGTTGGTGATCAGTCCCAGCCGCACCCCGCGCTGCGCCAGGCCCTCCAGGGTCTCGACCGCGTCGGGAAACAGTTTGGTGTCGCTGGTGCGCTGATCGGTGAAGTGCTGGCCGAGCCGGTCGATCAGTGCCGCGTCCTCCGCCCAGCCCATCTCCGCGAATGCCCGGGTCAGGATCGTCTTGCGCGCGGTCAGGATATCCAGCCGGCCGACCCGGTGGCGCTCCGCATCGGACCAGTACCACTTCGCCGACCCGTGGATCGCCGCCGCGGCGTCCTCGGCCCCGGGATCGCCGGGCAGGCCGTCGATCGTCTGCAGCGCCTTGGTCCAGGCTTCGCGCGGGTGCAGGTGGGCGGAGATCAGCGTGTCGTCCAGGTCGAACAGAATGGCGGTCGGCAGGGCCATGGGGGATCCTTGGTCACAGGTCGGTCAGGCGAACAGCGACTCCGTGTCGCCCGCGGCACCGGTCTGCAGGTCGGCGACGGGCAGCGGCGGCAGGACGGGGGTCGCCTTGAAGGCGAGGCGGCCCTGGATGCCGGTGCGGTCCAGGGTTCCGTCGAACAGCGCCTTGATGTCATGGCGTACCAGGGCGGGCAACGGTTTCGTCGTGCGGATCCACAGATCGACCAGGTCGTTGCGCACGAGGCCGTCGAGCCGGAACGGGCCGAGCTGGGACAGCTCCAGGTCGACCAGGAAGGACGTGCCGTCATCGCCGCCGCCATCCTTGCCCTTCGACCCGCGGCCGCGGCCCCGGGTCAGCACGCGGATTGGCCGCTTCTCGTCTCCGACCACCGGGACCAGGAAGGCGCGCCAGCCGTTGTCGCCGGGCTCGGTCGCACGCTGCAGCGTCTGGAAATCCTCCGCCAGGGTCGACAGCAGGCCGCCGCGTCCGGCGCTCTCCAGCGCGCGGGACGCCTCGTTGCCGAACCAGGAACGCATGTCGCCGACCTTGAGTGCGTTCATGAAGAACAGCATGGCCGCCGTCATCTGCGGCGAGGGCCGGACCATGGCCTGGGTCATCTGCGCGGCGGCCTGGGGGCCGAGCGCCTCCTGCAGCGCCCGCATCGCGCCTTCCAGCGCCGGCCATTCGCGCGCCAGGACGGAGAGCGGCGCCGGGCGCTCTGCCGTCGGCATCTCACCGACCCGGCTGGCCAGCACGTCGAGCGCCACCCGGTCGCCGATCCGCAGCTCGCTGGTGGCGTTGATCGCCAGATGCCCGAACGGCGTGGCGACGACGGGGCGCCCGGACTGGGTCACACCCGAGACCGCGCCGGTCAGCACCGTAGAGGATCCGGCCGGCTTTCCGGCGGCGGCCGGGCCGTCGCCACGGGCGCCGACGAAGCGGGCAGCCTCCTCCCCGGTGGCGAGGACCCGCACGGTCACCACCGCCCCGACGGGCAGTTGGGAGCCGCCGGGCGCGCTCGGCACGGTCGCCGCCGCCAGTCCGGCCCCGGAGCTCGCGCCGGCCGGGGCGCCGGCCGCGGGCGGGGTTCCCGCCACCGTCACCGTCGCCGCGGCGGGCGGTGCCTGGCCGGCCCGACCGGTCAGGCCGAGGGCGTTGCGGTAGGCCGACTGGACGGCAAGCGCGTTCGGTCCTCCGCCAGGCGAGGCGACGGCCGGGCCGGCGGGAGGGGGGGCGGCAGGGGAAGCGGCGGGGGCCGGAGCCGCGGGCGGCCGGCCGGTCGCGGGGGAGGTGGACGGCGTCTGTCCGGTTGCCGGTGCCGCCGGCTGTCCCGCTACCGGGGGAGCCGACGGCGTTGGGGCGCCTGTGGGGGGAGCCTGCGGTGTCGCGGGTGGTGTCGCCTGGGGCGGCTGACCCGTCGGCGCGGTCGCCGGGCCTGGCACGGTGACGGCCTGGAGAATGCGGCCCACGGCGAGCGGCACCGTCGGCGTCGGAGTGCTGGCGCCGGTGGCGACCGCCGGCTGTGTGACCCCGCCGGGCCGGACGGTGACGACAAGCTGCGGCGGCGTGGCGGTGGGGTTGCGCAGTTCGACGGTGACCCGGCCGCCGTTGCGCAGCAGTTCGGCCACCTGGGCACGCGCGAGCTCGGCGCGGATGTCGCCCTGGGCGGTACGCAGGGTGACGCTGCCGTCGGCATTGCGGCTGACGGCTTCGGCCTCGATCACCGTGCCTGGCTGCGCGCGCGCCAGATCCGGCGGCAGCGGCTGCTGCGCCTGGGCATTGCTGCTGGCGGGCTGTGGCGGGGCGGCCTGACCCTGCTGGGTCGTGGGGGGCTGTCCCTGGCCGGCGGGTGTCTGGGGAACTGGCGGCTGTGTCGCCGGAGCCTGTGTCGCCTGGTTTTGGGCCGCCTGGTTTTGGGTGGACGGAGAGGTTGCCGCCGGTGTGGAGCCGGAGCCCGGCGGGAGCGGAGGGGGCGCGGATGCCCCGTCGGTCATGGTGCCGGGCTCATCGTTGCGCGGTCAGTCGCTGCCGTGGATCAGGCCGTCGGCGATCCGTTCCACGTCGCTGCCGGCATCGGACGTCGGCGCGCGGGTGAGCAGGGGGACCTGGGCGCGGATCGCGTCCGACACCTTGCGGTCGCGGCGGATCACCCCGGCCATCGGCGGCGTGACATGCAGGAAGTTCTGGCAGGCCTTGCGCAGGGTCTCGTAGGTCTTCAGGCCCTCGCCGCGGGTGTCGGCGTTGTTGACCACGACCCGGACATCGGCGCCGCTGTCGGCGCCGAGGACGACCTTGACGAAGGCATAGGCGTCGGTCAGCGACGTCGGTTCCGGCGTGGTGACGACCAGACAGGTGCCGGCGCGGGCTGCGAGCATCCGCACCGTGCGGTCGAGGCCGGCGCCGAGGTCCATCACCACGGTGTCGTAGCCGGCGCAGAGCTGCACCAGCTCCGTGCCGAGGCTCGCCAGCTTGGCCGAGGGGAGCTGGGCCAGGTTCCCCGAGCCGGAGCGCCCGGCGATGATGTCGAACTTGCCGTCGTCGTAACGCACCTTCGCCTGCGCCAGGGTGAGGCGGCCCGAAAGCACGCCGCCGAGATCGCGCTGCGGCATCAGGCCGAGCTGGATGTCCACGTTGGCAAGGCCAAGATCGGCATCGAACAGCAGGACCTTCCGCCCCATCCGCGCCAGGGCGTGGCACAGCGTGACGGAGAACCAGGTCTTGCCGACGCCGCCCTTGCCGGACGCCACCGCGATCAGGTTCGTCGCCTTCTGAAGCTTGCCACCCGTCGCCGCGGGGGCGTCACTGGGAACCATTGCCGGTCCTTTCCTTACCGTCATTCTGCCGCTTCCTCACGGGCCGAGTGCTCGTTGGGAAGCAAGAGTCGCGCCAAAGACACCGGGTTGAGCGGTCCGAGACCGTCGGCGACGCCGGAGCCGATCCCGACCTCGGCGAAGGCAAGGCGCCCGGCATCGGCCGCCGCCAGGATCGAGCCCAGGCGCCGGGCGATGTCGAGCCGGGTGGCGATCAGCCGCCGCGCGCCTATCCGGGCATAGGCCCGGGCCTGGTCGATCGCGTCCAGCGGGTCGGTCCCGGCGGCCATCACCAGCACCATCTCCGCGTCCAGCCCTTCCACCAGACGGCGCTGGTGCTCCAGGTCGTCCGGATCGAACGGGTTGCCGCCGGCGCAGTCGATCAGGGTCAGCGTTCCGGGCGCGGCGGCGGCGACCGCGTCGCTCAGCTCGTCGCAGGTGCCGGCGGTCAGCTGGTCGATCTTGAGCAGCCGGGTGAAGGCTTCCAACTGGTCGATGCCGCCGGCCCGAACCATGTCCGTGGTGATCACGTTGACCGGCTTCTTCTTCATCACCTGACGGGTGGCGAGCTTGGCGGTGGTCACCGTCTTGCCCGCTCCGGGCAGGCCGACCAGCACGATCGGACGCGTGCCGGTGACCGGCAGCGGCTGGAACTTGAAATGCTGGTCCAGCGCCCCGGCCAGGGCGAGTTTGGCGTCGTCGGCATCGAGCGAGCTGGCGATGCGGGTGATCTTCTCCGACAGTTCGGCGATGACGTTGTGATGGGTCAGGGCCTCGACGATCTCGTCGATCGGATCGACCTGCTCCTCGTCGTAGTCCCACGCGTCCTCTTCCTCCGGCGCCTCGATCGCCGCGGTCAGGCGCACGCCGATCCCGCCTTCGCCCTTCTGGGTCGACACGATGATCGCGTCCGGTCCCAGATGGGTTTTGACGAGTTGCATGGCCTCGTTCATCGAGGGTGCGGTGAAGGTCTTTAGACGCATGCCTAGGTCGTGGCCCCGCTCATTCCTTGTGTCGTCCGCTTGTGCTGCGGCTCTCTGTCTTCATACGGCTCCGGGCGTTCTCAGATCTGCCCCAGGGTGCGGATCTTCGCCTTCGGATGGATTTCGTTCTGCGATATTATCACGGTCTGCGGCCGGAACCGCTCAACGATCGAGCGGACATAGGGCCGGATCGCCGGCGAGGTCAGCAAGGCCGGCTGTTCCCCCATCGCCGTGTATTTGTCGAACTGGTGGCGGATCGTGGTGATGAACTGCTGTAACCGGCTCGGCGCCATGGAAAGCTGGCGGTCGTCGCCCTGTCCGACCATGGATTCAGCGAAGGCCTGCTCCCATTCCGGCGACAGCGACACCAGTGGGATCACCCCGTCCTCGCCGGCCTGGGATTCGCTGATCTGCCGGGCGAGGCGCGAGCGGACGTGCTCGGTGATGGTGGAGACGTTGCGGCTGTAGCCGGCGGCTTCGCCCACCCCTTCCAGGATCGTCGGCAGGTCGCGGATCGAGACCCGCTCGTTCAGCAGGCTCTGCAGCACCCGCTGCAGCCCACCCAGCGAGATCTGTCCCGGGACGATGTCGGCGACCAGCTTCTGGTGCTCCGGCGCCAGCTCGTCCAGCAGCTTCTGGGTCTCGCCGTAGGACAGCAGCTCCGACATGTGGTCGCGGATGGTCTCGGTCAGATGGGTGGTGATCACCGTGGCCGGATCGACGACCGTATACCCCTTGAACAGGGCCTCCTCGCGGTTCTCCGGCGCCACCCACATGGCCGGAAGCCCGAAGGTCGGCTCGCGCGTGGCGGTGCCGGGCAGGTCGATCTGGCCGCCCGCCGGATCCATCACCAGCAGCCGGTTCGGCCGCAGCTCGCCGGTGCCGACCTCAATCTCCTTGATCCGGATGACATAGGCGTTGGCGCCGAGCTGCAGGTTATCCTGGATGCGGACCTGCGGCATGATGAAGCCGCTCTCGATGGCGAGCTGGCGGCGCAGCGCCTTGATCTGGTCGGTGAGGCGCTGGCCCTCGGTCGCCTCGTTGATCAGCGGCAGCAGGCCGTAGCCCAGCTCCAGACGGATCAGGTCGATATGCAGGGCCGAGCCGATCGGCTCCTCCGGCGGCGGGGCGGCGGCCTCGACCTCGGCGGCGGCCTGCTCCTGCTGGGCGGCGTTCTCGGACTGACGCCACAGGTAGTAGGCGCCGCCGCCCGTCGCCGCCGCGATCATCAGGAACGGCAGCATCGGGATGCCGGGCAGGGTCGACATGATCACCATCAGCCCGGCGCTCATCGCCAGGGCCTTGGGATAGCCGCCGAGCTGGCCGAACACCGCCTTGTCGGCCGAGCCCTCGGTGCCCGCCTTGGTGACCAGCATACCGGCGGCGGTCGAGACGATCAGCGCCGGGATCTGGCTGACCAGCCCGTCGCCCACGGTCAGGATCGTGTAGGTGTTGGCGGCCTCCGAGAACGACAGGTCGTTCTGGGCCATGCCGATGATCATGCCGCCGATCACGTTGATGAAGGTGATCAGCAGGCCGGCGATCGCGTCGCCGCGCACGAATTTCGAGGCACCGTCCATCGAGCCGTAGAAGCTGCTCTCCGAGGTCAGTTCCTCGCGCCGCGAGCGCGCCTGATCCTCGTTTATGAGCCCGCTCGACAGGTCGGCGTCGATCGCCATCTGCTTGCCCGGCATGGCGTCCAGGCTGAACCGGGCCGAGACCTCGGCGATACGACCGGAGCCCTTGGTGATGACGATGAAGTTCACCAGCACCAGGATGGCGAACACGATCACGCCGATCACCGGGTTACCGGACATCATGAAGTTGCCGAAGGCCTCGATCACCTGCCCGGCGGCATCCGGCCCGGTATGGCCCTCGCCGAGGATCAGGCGGGTCGAGGCCAGGTTCAGCGACAGCCGCAGCATGGTGGCGATCAGCAGGATCGTCGGGAACGAGCTGAACTGCAGCGGCTTCTCGATGAACATGACCGTCATCAGGATCAGCACCGAGAAGACCAGGCTGATCGCCAGGCTGAAGTCCAGCAGCCAGGTCGGCATCGGCAGGATCAGCACGGACAGGATGGCGATCACGCCCGCCGCCAGCATGATGTCGCCGCGCTTGGAGAGGCTGTCCCAGCTCAGGGACGGCATGGAGAAGCCTCCGCCGCCTCCGCCGCCCTGATTGCCGCCGCCTCCGGCCTGGTTGGACGTATCCGCCATGGCTCAGCCGATCTTCCCGCGGGGGGAGGTCGAATTCGTTATCACCCGAAGATCGCTCCCCGGGCCCAGCAAGGCCGACCCACCGACCGGCCCCGGCAAGGTCCGGTCACGCCTCGCCGCGGGCCCCGGCACAGGGCCGGGGAGTGGCAGAGGGTGAAGGAGGGGGAGGGCGAACCGCATCATTGCTGGCCTTACCCGGCCACCCGGTCGCCGTCGCCGGGCGAGGGCACGTCGAAGCCTTCGTCGGTGTACTGCTTGACTTTGTTGCGCAGGGTGCGGATCGAGATCCCCAGGATGTTCGCCGCATGGGTCCGGTTGCCCAGGCAGTGGGACAGGGTGTCGATGATCAGGTGCCGCTCCACGTCGGCCACGGTCCGGCCGACGAGGCTGCCGGTCTCGGTCACCACCGGGCCCGAGGGCTCGGCCGGTGTTGCGGAGGCCGGGGCTGCAGCCGCAGGCGCGGCGGCCGGCGGGGCCGCCGGTTCGGCGCGGGGGGCGCTGGAGAAGGCCGGGGTCGGCGAAGCGGGCGTCATGCCCTCGCCGGTGAGGATGATGGCGTCCACGTCGATGGAGTCGCCATGGGCCAGCAGAACGGCCCGGTGCAGGGTGTTCTCCAGCTCGCGCACGTTGCCGCGCCAGGTATGGCTCTCCAGCCGGGCCAGGGCGCCCTCGGTCAGCGGCCGCTCCGGCGTGCCGTTGGCCTCGGCGTATTTCTTGGCGAAGTGGCCAGCCAGCGCGCGGATGTCGCCCGGACGGTCGCGCAGGGCCGGAAGCTGCAGGTTGAACACGTTCAGCCGGAAATACAGATCCTCGCGGAAGTGCCCGTTCTGGACATGGCGCTCCAGGTCGCGGTTCGAGGTGGCGATCAGGCGGATATCGACCTTGACCGGCGTGCTGCCGCCGACCCGGTCGATCTCGCGCTCCTGGATCGCGCGCAGCAGCTTGGCCTGCAGGCGGATGTCCATCTCGCTGATTTCGTCCAGCAGCAGGGTGCCGCCATGGGCCTCCTCGAACTTGCCGATCCGCTTGGCGACGGCCCCGGTGAAGGCGCCCTTCTCGTGGCCGAACAGCTCGGATTCCAGCAGGTTGTCGGGGATCGCCGCGCAGTTGACGGAGACGAACTTCTCGTTGGCGCGGCGCGACTTGGTGTGGACGTAGCGGGCCAGCACCTCCTTGCCGGTGCCGGACTCGCCGGTGATGAGCACGCTGGCGTCGGACGGCGCGATCTGGTCGGCCAGCTTCAGCACGCCGGCCATGATCGGGTCGCGGAAGATGACCGAGGTCTGCTCCTCCGCCACGGCGGCGAGGATGGCGGCGATCAGCTCCGCGTTCGGCGGCAGCGGCATGTATTCCTTGGCCCCGGCGCGGATCGCGGCGACGGCGGCATCGGGATCGGACTGCACGCCGCAGGCGACGACCGGGCAGTTGATCCGCTCCTGCTTCATCTGCTTGAGCATCTTGGCGACGGGCTGGCGGATATCGACCATGGTCAGGTCGGCGCCCGGTCCCTCGCGCAGGATCTTCAATCCGGCCTCGATACCGTCGACATGGCTGACCTTCGCACCGCGCTGAAGCGCGATTTGGCCGGCGGCGCTGATATGGCCTTCCAGGGTTCCGACGATCAACAGACGCATCTATCAGTCTCCGACGGGCTATTCGGTCAGGTGTAGAAGGTCAGCCGCTGGGAAGGCGGCAGGACCGTGTTGAGCATGGTTTCGAGCTGGCGCGGGTTTTCCTGACGGGCGATGGAGGTCGCGCAGACCATGTAGATCTGCTGGATCATCCGCTCGTCGGCCGCATTGCGGTCCACCTTTGCCGCCACCGGCGCGAAGACCATGTAGGCCATCACCGCGCCGTAGAAGGTCGTCAGCAGAGCCACGGCCATGGCCGGGCCGATGCTGTTCGGGTCGTTCAGGGTCGACAGCATCTGGATCAGGCCGACCAGGGTGCCGATCAGCCCCATGGCCGGCGCGACCTCGGCCGCCCGGCGCAGCACGTTGGCCGACCGGGTCATCCGCTCGGTCGTCGCCTCGATCTCGGTATGCAGCACTTCCTCGATCTGGTCCGGATTGGCGCCGTCCACAGCCATGGCGACGGCGCGCTGCAGGAACGGTTCGCTGTCGAGCTGCGGCAGGATCGCGTCGAGCGCCAGCACGCCGGCGCGGCGCGAGATCTCGGCCAGGTTCATCGCCCGCTCGCAGGCCCGGCGGCTGTCGCGCTGGGGCGGGAAGACGGTGCGGAACATCAGAGGGATGACGCCGAACGCTTCGCCGATCGAGAACGAGACAGTGGTGACGGCCATGGTGCCGAGCAGCACGATCAGAATGCTGGGCAGGTTCCAGAACGCCGCCAGCGAGCCGCTCCACATCATCGCGGCGGCCACCAGCACGAAGGCGGTAATCAGGCCGAGCAGCAGGGCGCCGTCCACGGACGTTCCGGTCGACGGCACGTCATAGGACACCGTTCCCCCGCCGGTCTGGGGGGCAGCGCGGGAAGGCACGTAGTCCGCATCCGCCATGCGTCGTTCTCCGTCAACCGGCACGGTGTCGTTCCCCGCGTTGCGTCACTGCCCGCCGCCCGCCGTCAGGCCGGCCGGTCGGACTTGATGATTTCCGTCATGGTCACGCCGAGCCGCTCGTCGACGATCACCACTTCGCCGCGGGCGACGAGGCGGTTGTTGACGTAGATGTCGATCGCCTCGCCGACCTTGCGGTCGAGTTCCACGACGGCGCCGCGGCCGAGTTTCAGAAGCTGGCTGACCTGCATGCTGGTCTTGCCGAGCACGGCGGACACCTGGACCGGGATGTCGTAGACCGCTTCCAGTTCGCGCGCGGTGATCTGCCCCTTGCCGTCGTCGCCGAGGACCTCCTCGGGATCGTCGGCGTCCTGCTGGGCCATGGCCGCCGCCATGTCGTCGTCGTCCAGGTCGTCGAGATTGAGATCGTCGTCGGACATGGCGTCCTCCTATCAGGCGGGAATGGATTGCGGGTCGGCCGCGCCCGTCTCGTCGGGCTCGGCGTCCGCCTCGGTCGGCTCGGCTGGCGTCTCCTCGGCGGGCGTGTCCTCGGCTGGCGTCTCCCGGGCGGTCTCCGGCGCCGATGTCGGCACGGATACGGCAGGTGCCGCCTCGGTCTTCTCGCGTTTCGTCGTTCCGGCCAGCACCCGCTCGGTGATTTGTTCGATCTGGCCCCAGACGTCCTCCAGGGAGCGCTCGACGGCGCCGGCCTGCCAGGACACGCGGCAGTCGTCGATCGGCAGTTCCGGGTCGCCCACCAGCACCACCTGGCCCTCGTAGCCGACGCGCGACGCCATCAGTTCGACCTTGCCGGAGAGCGGCTCCTCGAGCTCCTTGGCGACGCGGATCATCACCTTGGGCTGCTCGGTGAGGAAGCCGAACGCCTCGCGGATGACGGCCTCGACCTCCGGCAGTTCCTTCTCGCGGGCCAGCTCCGGCGCCAGCCGGCCGATCACGGCCAGCCCGAGCCGCGCCGCGTCGGCCTCCATCTGCTTGGTCCATTGGGTGTGCTGCTCGAACACCTTGGAGACGCGGGAGAAGACCGCATCCAGCGTACGGGCCACCTGCTGCTCGATGCCGGCCATGGCATCGTCCATGCCCTCCTGCCGGCCCTTGGCATAGGCCTCGGACCTGGCGGCCTCCAGCTCCTCCATGGTGAAGGTCGGCGGCCGGTTCGCCTCGGCCTCCTCGGCCGCCCGCCGCGCGGCCTGCTCGGCGGCCTGACGCGCCTCGTCGGCTCCATCGTCGAAGCTGTAGTCGAACATGAACGGCTTCGGCTTTGCCTTAGGCTTGGCCATGCACAGTCGCTCCCCACTCCGGCGGCACCGGCGCCACCGTCAACGCGCCCACCCTAACAGCCGGGCTGCGCCCTGTGCGACCCGCGGCGGCGACGACCACGGCGCGGGCGCGGCGACGCCGATCAGCCCGGCCCGCGTCGGGCCGGTGCGGATCACCCCGGCACAGATCAGGTCTGGGCCCCTTCCTGGTACATCCAGTTCCGGATGATGGCCACGGCCTCCTCCGGGTGTTTGTCGACGATCTCGCCGATCTTGCGCAGGGAGGAGGCGCGGACGCGGCCTTCCACCTGGTTGATGTCGATCATCTGGTCGAGCAGGCTTTCCTCAGCATCCTCCTCGCCTTCCAGCAGTTCGGCCATGTCGGCGGTGGCGCCGGGCCCGGCGAGTTGGGCCATTTCGCCGCCGGCCATCAGGCTGCCGGCCCCGCCGGCCCCGCCGGCCAGGGTCGTCGGCATGCTCTCGAACAGGCGGGTGAGGACCGGCCGGACCACCAGCAGGATGACCAGCAGGCCGACCACCGCCAGGACCAGGACCTCGGCGAGCTGCAGCAGCTCCTCCTTGGAGATGCCGAACAGCAGCGAGCCGTCGTCCAGCTCGCCCGGATCCAGCTTCACAAACTCCATGTTGACCACTTCGACCACGTCGTTGCGGTCGGGGTTGAAGCCGATCGCCGACTTCACCAGCGTCTCGATCGCGTCGAGCTGAGCCTGGCTGCGCGGCTCGTAGACCCGGTCGCCGTCCTCGTTGCGGGTGTAGTTGCCGTCCACCAGCACCGCGACCGACAGCCGCTGGACCTCGCCGCCTTCCTTCACCCGTTCGGTGACGGTGCGGGAGATCTCGTAGTTGGTGGTCTCCTCGGTGCGGTTCTGCTGGCGGTTCGAGGTGTTGGTGTTGCCGCCGTTGTTGACGTCGGATTCCGGCAGGTTGTTCTGCACCGTGACGGTGTCTTCGCCGGCACGCTCGGATTCCTGACTGTTCTCCTCGATCGCCTGGGTCGAGCGGGCGACGACCTCGTCCGGATTGTAACGCTCGCGGCTTTCGGTCAGCCGGTCGTAGTTGATGTCGGCGGTAACCTCGGCCCGGACCCGGCCGAGACCGACGGTCTGCTCGACCAGTTCCTCGACCTGTTGGCGCAGCCGGTTCTCGAACGCCCGGCGCATCTCCTCGGCGTTCTGCAGGGCCAGGGCGGCCGAGCCTTCCTCGCCGAAGCCCCGGGCCAGAAGCTGGCCGCGGTCGTCGAGGATCGACACTCCTTCCGGCGTCAGCTGCGGAACGGCGGCGGCTACCAGGTGCTGGATCGCCAGGATCTCTTCCTTGCCCGGCCGCAGGGTTCCGTTGGTCTGCAGCACCACGGACGCGCTCGGTTCCTGCTGCTGGCGCGAGAACAGCTCGCGGCGCGGCAGCACGAGGTGGACGCGGGCGGCGCGCACGTTGCGGATCGAGGAGATGGTCCGGCCGAGTTCGCCCTCCAGCGCGCGCACCAGGTTGACGTTCTGCACGAAGCTGGTGGTGCCGAGGCCCTGGCTCTCGTCGAACACCTCGTAGCCGATGCCGCCGCCGCCGGGGATGCCCTGCTCGGCAAGGCTGACGCGCAGGTTCAGCATCTGGTCGGAGGGGACGAAGACCTGGGTGCCGCCGGCCTTGAGCTGGTAGGGGATGCTGCGGCTCTCCAGCTCGCGCACGATCGCGCCGCTATCGGCCGGATCCAGGTCCGAATAGAGCAGCGACATGCTGCCGCTCGACAGGCGCGATACCAGGAAGATGAAGAAGCCGACAACCGCCAGCGCCGTGCCGGCGAGGGCCGCCAGACGAACCGGTCCGAGGTTGCGTACGAGATCGGCAAACGGATTCATGATCGGTCACTTCCCCCAAAGCGGGTCCGAAGGCGGACCTCGAAGCGGGCGCTGGCACGAGCGGTGGTCCGGTCGGCCTGGTCGGCGTCCCCGATGGTGCGCGGCTGTGATGCTGCCGTTAATTTCTGTAAAATTTTATACAAAACCCTTGCACCATTGTCCATGGCTATATGGGCAAAATTTTCCTACCCAAGTTACCACTGTTATATATAAAAGTTAACAGGTAATTAGAGGCGGTCGTTTGAGTTCTAGCTGAACCAGTTGGCCCGAACCGGCGGGGGAATGTCCAATGGCGCGAGGTGCAAAGACGCCGGGATCACGGCAGGCTCTGCCGCGCTGGGCCGATCCGAGCAACCCGTTGGCGCGCCAGCACGCCGCGCTGGTCCAGGCCGGAATCGCCGCCTACGAGGCGGGGGACATCGACACCGCCCGCGCCCGGTTCCGGGCGGTACTGGATCAGGACATAGAACATCCGGACGCCCTGATGGGCATGGGCATCGTCGCCCGGGCGATGCGCCAGCATCAGACCGCCGCCGAACTGTTGCGCCGGTCGGTTGCGGTGAACCCGAAATCGTCGAAGGCGTGGTCGAACCTGGGGAACGCCCTCCAGGACCTGGACCTGTGGGACGACGCCGTGCGCGCCAACCAGGAGGCGGTGAAGCTGGAGCCCGGCCACCCCGGTATTCGCCAGAACCTGGGCAGCGTGCTCAACTCGATCGACCGGCCGTACCAGGCGCTGCCGCATTTCCGCGAGGCGCTGAAGAGCAGCGGCGGCCCGATCGACGCGGTGATCAACTACGCCACCGTGCTGTCCCGGGTCGGCGAGTACGGCGCCGCCGACCGCAACTTCAAGCGCGCCCTGAAGGAGGTGCCGGCCCATCCGGTGGCGAACTTCCACTACGGCATGAACCAGCTCTGGCAGGGCAACTGGGAGGCAGGCTGGCCGCTGCACGAATGGCGCTTCCTGTCGGGCACCTATGCCGGGTCGTTGCGGCAGATCGCGGTGACGGCACCGCTGCCCGACTCTCTGGAGGGCAAGCGGGTCTTCCTGTTTCGCGAACAGGGTATCGGCGACGAGCTGCGCTTCGCCACCATGATCCCGGACGTGGTCGCCCGCGGCGGGGAGATCACCCTGGAATGCTCGGCCAAGCTGATGCCGCTGTTCGCCCGCAGCTTTCCCGGACTGAGACTGGTGGAGGCACGCCATCTCGCGGTCGATCGGGGCGAGGAGACGTTCGACGTTACCCTGCCGACCGGGAGTCTGGGTCAGTATGTCCGGAGAACCCTCGACGAGTTTCCCCGGGACCGGCCGCTCCTGACGCCGGATCCCGACCGGGTCGCGGCCTTCGCCGACCGTCTGTCGGCGCTCGGCCCGGGGGCGAAGGTCGGGCTGTCCTGGCGCAGCGGCCTGCGCGGCCGCCTGCGCTCGGACATGTATGCCGCCATCGAGGATCTGGCGCCGCTGTTCCGGCTGAGGAACGTGGTCTTCGTCAATCTGCAGTACGACGACGCGCGCGAGGAACTGGCGCTGGTGAAGGACCGGTTCGGCGTCACCGTCCATGCGTTCGAGGATCTGGATCTGTTCGACGATCTCGACGGGTCGGCGGCGCTGACCCGCGCGCTGGACTTCGTCGTCAGCGCCAACACCTCGGTGGCGACGATCGCGGGAGGCGTGGCGACGCCCGGTATCGAGTTCTTCGGTCGGCCGATCCCGAAAGGCTATCCGATCGGCGGCGGCGATCCCTGGTTCCCGTCGATCCGGCCCATGGGAAAGCGGCCGGGAGATCCGTGGAGCGGTCTGATGCGGGAGATCGCGAAGGTCGTGGAGGCGGTGAAGCCGTAGCGGCCCCGACTTCACTCCGCTCGCCGTCGGCTCATCGGCGCCGAGCGGAGTGAAGGGGAGGGCGTCAGCCCGCCTTGCGGCGGTACTGCTGAATTCGGGTGGCGCGCAGGCCGCGGACACCGTGGCGATCGATCAACCGCTGCCAGGAGGCAAACTCCTCCTCGCTCAGGTTCCACCGTTCGCAGGCTTCCTCGACCGTCAGCATGCGGCCGCGCACGGCGGCCACGACTTCTGCCTTGCGCCGCATGACCCATCGCTGGGTGTCCTGCGGCGGAAGGTCCTCCAGGCTGAGGAGCGTGCCGTCCGGCCCGACCACCTCGGTGGCCCGGTCTCCCTGGGCGATGTCCAAGTTGGCTGGCGAGTAATCAAACGTCGAATGTGCGGTCATGGTCCGGTACGTGTGTTGGTATCGGGTGACCTCAAGATGCCATCGCCGGCTTAACAAAAGGCTAAGCCGAGGAAGCCTCGGCAGATTTTGTATGCAGGCACGCGAAAGCGCCGCCGCCGGCGCTGCCGGGGCGGGAAGGGACGAACGAAAACGCCGGAGGAACCGGGCGCATGAGGGGAAAAGGGCCCCGGCCGGAAGGCCGGGGCTGAGGAAAGCGGTATTGCTAGCGGGAAGAGCCGTTAGCGCTTCACGCGGATGATTTCGTCGAGCAGTTCGTCGCCCGTGGTGATCACCCGAGTCGCGGCCGAATAGGCGCGCTGGGTGACGATCAGGTCGGTGAACTCGGCCGAGATGTCGACCGTGGACCGTTCGAGTGCCTCCGATTCGACGAAGCCCAGTCCCTGGGTTCCGGGTCGGGCCAGCACGAGCTCGCCTGAGTCGTTCGACAGGGCGTACGCGTTGCCGGTCTCCTGCCTCAGTTCGGTGGCGGCCGGAACGGAGGCCAGGGCGATCTGGTACAGGGCCCGCGACTCGCCGTTGCGGAACTGACCGGTGACCAGGCCGTCGTCGCTGATGTCGACCTGCAGCAGGTCGGACGGGCCGGAGCCGTCCTGGTTCAGCAGGGTCGCTTCGTAGATGTCGTCGAACTGGCCGAGACCGGTGGAGCTGTCGAAGGTGCCCCACAGGATGTTCGGAGCCGACGCATTGGCACCGGTCGAGAAGAAGTTCGCCGGGATCGTCAGGGCGGTGGAGGCGGTCGCCCCGCTGGCACCCGCGGTGCCGTCGACGCTTTCCAGCGTGCCGTCGCCGTTGAAGACGACGGTTTGCGCGGCGGCGACCTGGTTGGTGTTGCCGTTGGAGTTGGTGATATCGACCGTGTAGCTCCAGGTATTCGCGACCGCCGACTTGGTCCAGTTGATGGTCAGCAGGTGGTCGGTGCCCAGCGAGTCGAAGATCGTCAGGTTGGTGGTCGCCGTGGTGCCGGTGGCGGACGCCGCCGGCAGGTTGGCGGCGATGTTCAACCGCGTGGTCGGGTTGGCGACCGCGCTGAAGCCGGTCAGGTTCACCGTCTCTAGGCTGGTCAGCAGATCCTGGGTGGTGGCGTTGACGATGTTGCCCGACGTGTCGGTCCGCCAGCCCTGCAGGAAGTAGCCGGCCGTGTTCTTCAGGTTGCCGTCCTCGTCCTGGGTGAAGGAGCCGGCGCGGGTGAACAGGAACTCGCCGTCGGAGCCGTCGTTCTGGTTGACCACGAAGAAGCCTTCGCCGATCAGCGCGAGGTCGGTGTCCGACGTCGTGCCCTGGATCTGGCCCTGCTTCTGGGGGTCGGTGAAGGGACGGGCGATGACGCCGCCCGGCGCGAACTGGGTGTCGCTGGCCGACTCGGTGACCAGGGTCTGGAACCGGACCCGGGTTTCCTTGTAGCCGACCGTATTCACGTTCGCGATGTTGTCGGAAATCGCCGCGAAGGCAGTGGACTGGGCGCTGATGGCCGCCACGCCAGCGAACAAGCCGCCGTATATACCGCTCATTTTTTTATCCTCCATGGGATGCGCGCGGTCTGGGCCGCCGTCCGCATCGGGAAGCTTGATCTGGCGCCTTCTGGCTAGGGAGACCGGCCGCCTTCTGGGGCCGTCAAGTCACGTCAGGCGGTGCCGGTCATTCGGACCGACATCACCTCGCTGAGTGAGTATTCCGCGTCGCCGATCTGCAGCGACGGCCCGCTTTCGGAGAAGCTCGCCCCGGTCACCCGGCCGGTGATGTCCACCGCGCCGTGCACCGTCTTGCCGTCGGAATCCTCGGCGGCGATGGCGAAGTAGTAGAGACCCTCATCGACCGGGTCGCCGTTCTGATCGGTGCCGTCCCAGGTCAGTTCGTGCCGCTGGTTGCTGGTGCTGCCCTCGAACTCGCGAACCACCTTGCCCTGGCTGTTGTAGATCTTGACCATGAGCTCCTGGGTGTCCTTCGGCGGCTTGTAGCCGAAGGTGATCGGGTTCTCGCCGTCGAAGTGGGTGATGTCGCCTTCGACCTGGACGTCCTTGCCGATGTAGGACGTGGCGGCGGCGTCGGCGCTCGAGTTCAGCAGCCCGATGAGGGATTCCAGGTTCTCGTTCTGCTTGATCTGCTGTTCGACCGACGCGAAGTTGACCAGCTGGTTGACCATGTCCTTGTTGTCCATGGGATTCAGCGGGTCCTGGTTCTGCAGCTGGGTCGTCAGCAGCGTCAGGAACTGATCGTACTGATCCGCCAGCCCGACCATCGAGGTCGCGGTGCCGGATCCGGTGCTGCTGGTGCTGGTCGTGCTTGAGACGTCCATGTCCTTACCTCCTAGGCGACGAGATCGAGGCTGCCGTCGGCCTTAATGCCGCCGGACCCTCCATCGCCCTGTTGGTCGGTGGCGACGGCGTCACCGTCGATTTCCTGGGCCGCGAGAGCCCCGTTCGCAGACGGCTTGCCGCCGGGCCCGTCATCGGCGTCGTCGGCATACTGGCGGCCGTCACCGCGCAGATCGAATTCGAGCGACTCACCGTCGGTCTGCAATCCTGCGTCATGCAGGACCCGTTCGAGACCCTTGGCGTCCCTCTGGAGCAGTTCCAGGGTTTCCGGCCGGTCCACCGCGACGACCGCGCGGACCAGTCCCTCCTTGGAGATCTCCATCCTGATATCGACCTTGCCCAGTTCTTCCGGGCTCAGTCGGATCGTGACCTTGCCGCCGCCATCCTTGGCGGTGGCCGACATCTTCATCGCGACCTGGTCGGCCGGGGTGCCCAGATTGGCACCCGGCCGGCCATGAGCGGTTGCGGCCGCCCGGTCGACCGGAGAGGCGGAGGTATGCGTGCTCTGGGGTCCGCCAACCCCGGCCATGGTGAAGGGTGTCGATGAAGAGGAGACGCCGGTCGGGCGTCCGGCCTCGCCGCCGGCAAGAGACGCGGGCTGGGCCCGCGCGGTCCGGGTGGCGAGGATTTCCTGGAACTGGGCGCGCGAGGCTTCGCCGCCGAACCCGCGCTGGCCGATGGTCGCGCCGAAGCTGACCCCGACCTGCTGCGGGTTGGGCTGGCCGCCCTGACCCTGGTTCTGAGACTGGGTGTTGGCACCGGCGTTCTGGCCGCCGGCATTGTTGCCGCCGGTATTGTTGCCATTGGCGCTCTGGCCGTTGGCCGAGGTCGCGGACGATCCGTCGGCACCGACGAAGGTCGGCTGGTTGCCGCCCACATGCAGGGTACCGGCGCCGCCATTGGCGTTCGACGTCTGGACCTGGCCGCCGGCCGCGGCCGCCTGCTGGGCCTGGACGAGCACGGCGGACGACACACCCTGGGAGCGCGCCACCGGTACCGGCGGCTCAACCGATACCTTGGCGCCCATCAGGGCGTCGGCCCGGCCGGACGCGGTGTCGGTCTTCTGGCCATTATCGGCCTTCCGGGCGGCCGCTGCCGCCGGATCGATCTGGTCGCGCTGGCCGAGCGCCTGCCTGGCCAGGGCGGCGACATCGTCCGCCGGGGTGTCCGCTGCAGCCTGGGTCGGCTGGGGGGTGGGCTGAGCGACCGGCTGCACCGGAGCCGCCTGCGGGCGCTCGGGCGCCGGCTGCGCGACAGTCGCTGTTGCCGCCTGGGTCTGGGCGGTCGCGGCGGGGACAGGCTCGGCCTGGCCGGCCGTCTTGGTGGCCTGTGCGATCTGGGCGTCGCTTTCCGGGGCGGGGGGAACGGTCTCTGTTGTGCCGCCGGTCTGTGTCGGAACGTTCTGGGGCAGCTCGGCGACGGGCACCACGGCCTGGTCGTCGGGAGCCGCGGCCGTCTCCTTCGCGCCGTCGGTTTCGGACTCCGCGGTCTCGTCCTTGCGCGGCGCCTTCTCCTTGCGCTCGGTTCGGCTGTCGCGCTCCGACCGGTCGGTCTCGGCCGGGCGGGTGGACTCGCTGCGCTCCCGGGTCCGGTTCTCGGTCCGGCTCTCGTCGATCGTCGCCATCATCTGCATCACGCCCTGAAAGGCGTCGCCGTTGGACGACTTGGACTTGCGGCTGTCTGCCGCCGGGGACGATGCCCGTGGTTCGATCGCGTTGAGGTCCATGATCCTACCTGCCTGATCATTGTCGCCAAGGGCTTTGCAAGCGGTGGGCCAACTTTCCGTGACGGGGCCGGCGGCGAGAGATCCGCAGATTTCCTGACTTTCACAAACGCGGACAGCTCGGGGTCGGTCGGCAGAACCGGTGCCTGGCACTTCTTGCCGGGTCGCCGGGGGAGGGGGCGGCAACCCTTGCCGCCCTGCCGGTCACGTCGGGCCATCCGCCTGCCGGACCGGCCGCCAGAGCCCGATCCCGATGCCTGAACTGGGGGATTTCTCCTTCCCGGCACGAGGCATGCAAGAGGCCCGACGAATTCCGGCGGACTGACATTATATAAAATACATCTTTTTTTTATCTAAAATGCTTGACATTAAGGTTCGGAACGTGATTTAACGGTGCACGAGACGGAGTGATCCGTTTTCTGTCCGGCAAAAAGCCGGTCAATCCATCCTTAGAACGAGGACAGAACCATGGCTGTGCAGAACTCTATCAATACGAACCCGGCCTCCTTCGTGGCCCTGCGTAACCTCAACTCCGTCAACCGGACCCTCGACACCATCCAGAACCGTGTGTCGACCGGCTTGAAGGTCACTGGTGCTCTTGACGATGCGTCGAACTTCGCCATCGCCCAGGGTATTCGCGGTGAGCTCAAGGCAATCGGAGCGGTCACCCAGGGTCTGAACAACGCGAAGGGCATCGGAAAGGTGGCTATCGCCGGCGCAACCGGCATTTCAGATCTGCTGCAGACAGTGCGCCAGAAGCTGACCGAACTCTCGAACGAAGGTATCACCACTCAGCAGCGTGATATCCTGAGCACGGACTTCAACGAGCTTCTGTCCCAGGCGGCGAACTTCATCGACAACGCGGTGTTCAACGGCGTCAACCTGCTGGACACTGCTGCGGTGTCGCCGGATGTGAACACGCTGTCGAACCTGACGGGCGGCACGCTGACCCTGACGGGCCAGGACCTGCGCACGCGCACCCTGTCCCTGGCGGCAGGCGACGTCACGTCGGCGGCCAACGCGCAGAGCGTCATCGCCAACGAGTACTCCAACCTGGAGTCGGTGGTGAACTCGGCCCTGGGGTCGCTGGGTGCGGAGGTTCGGGCTCTCGAGCTGCAGACCTCCTTCCTGGAGCAGATCTCGGACGCGACGGAGGAAGGCCTGGGCAACATCGTGGACGCCGACCTGGCGCGCGAGTCCGCCCGACTGACCTCCAAGCAGGTGCAGCAGCAGCTGTCGGTCCAGACGCTCGGCATTGCCAACCAGCGTCCGCAGACCCTGCTGGGCCTGTTCGGGTAAGCCACCCGAAACGCGAAAGCGTCAACATCATGTGGGGTGGAGCCGCCGGCTCCACCCCCACCCCGAAAAAAAGTTGTGGAGACCTTAACGAGAAGTTAATTCGAGAATTTCAAAAGAATCCATTCTGTTAGCTGTATTTCAGCCCAACGCGATGTGGCCTCGGCCCCTGCGGCGTCGTTGTCGACCGAAGAATCCGGTTGACTGTTCGATGCGCGCGGGGCAAACGTGTTGGTGCTCTGGGGTCCGTTGACCCCCTTTTCGGACAAAATGTCCGTGTCCTTAGAATGAGGAGGCCACAATGGCTGTTCAGAACTCCATCAATACCAATCCGTCCATCTTCGCCGCTCTCCGGACCCTGAACTCGGTCAACCGGAGCCTCGACACCACGCAGAATCGTGTGTCGACTGGTCTGAAGGTCGCCGGTGCTCTCGATGACGCGTCCAACTTCTCCATCGCCCAGGGTATCCGCGGCGAGCTGAAGGGTCTGGCCGCCGTCACGCAGGGTCTGAACAACGCGAAGGGTATCGGCCAGGTGGCCGTCGCCGGTGCGACCGGTGTGTCCAACCTGCTCACCGACATCCGGCAGAAGCTGACCGAGCTTTCGAACGAAGGCATCACCACGGCTCAGCGCGAAATCCTGACGAGCGACTTCAACCAGCTGCTTTCCCAGGCCGCCAACTTCATCGACAACTCGGTGTTCAACGGCGTCAACCTGCTGGATACCGCGGCGGTTTCGGTCGATATCAACACCCTGTCGAACCTCGAAGGTGGCACGCTCACCCTGTCGGCTCAGGATCTGCGTACGCTGACCCTGTCGCTGGCCGGCGGCGACGTCTCCTCGGCGGCGAACGCCCAGGGCGTGATCGCCAACGAGTTCTCCAACCTCGAGTCGGTTGTGAACTCCGCACTGGGCTCGCTCGGTGCTGAGGTCCGCGCTCTGAACCTCCAGACCACGTTCCTGGAGCAGATCTCGGATGCGACCGAGGAAGGTCTCGGCAACATCGTCGACGCCGATCTGGCGCGCGAGTCCGCGGCTCTGACCGCGCTGCAGGTTCAGCAGCAGCTGTCGATCCAGACGCTGGGCATCGCCAACCAGCGGCCGCAGTCCCTGCTGGGTCTGTTCCGTTAATCGGATCGCCGACACAAAAGTCAGGGCCGGACGCAAGTCCGGCCCTTTTTTTATGTCCGATCGGAGGTGGCCTGCTCGACGACCTGCGCGACCTCGGCCATGGCGTCTCGCCACGGCATCTCCGGCGCCCGGTAAACCCGCCGGGTCTCGGGAAACCAGGGATGTCGGTCCCGGCCGAGCCCGACCCAGCCCCGATGCAGGGAGAACCCGACCGCCGGTATCTGCAGCGCTCCCGCAAGGGCCGCCACGGCGGTGTCGGCGCTGACCACCAGATCCAGGGCCGCCATCAGGGCCGCGACGCCGTCCTGATCGTCGCGCCGGTCGAGATCCGGCGGAAACGCGATCGCCGTCCCTATGCCCAAGGGCATGCTCTCAAGCTCTTCCCGGCAATCATCATATTGAAGAACCACGAAGAACCGGTCCGGCAGGGCCAGAACCGGCAGGCAGTCCCCGATGGCCGGATAGTGTCGGCGGCGGTGGCCGGCCTGGCTGCCTGAGCGCCAGCACAGGCCGATGGCCGGCCGGCCGGCGGCCGCGTCCTCCAGCCAGCGCCGCCAGGCCGAGACCCGGATCGGGTCCGGTGCCAGACCGGCGCCGGCGGTCGCGAAGCTCGCAAGGTCGGGGCGGAACCTCTCGGCGAGATCGCCGACCAGACACCAGTGGGTGAAGGATCCGTCCGGCGCGGCGGCATCCAGCCGCCGCCGCCAGGCGAGCCGGGGCAGGGTACGGGCGGCCAGCGGGATCAGCCGGGCGTCCGTCTCGACGGTCGCGGCCTCAAGGCGCCCGTCGGCGACGAGGGTGTCGAGATCACGCCAGAGCGTGGAGAACAGAAGCTCGTCCCCCAATCCCTGCTCTGCGAGAACCAGCAGTCTGGCCCCGGCCTCGCCGGACCATCGCGGCAGGGCCGGCCCCGCCGTGTTCCGGTGGGCCGACCGTTGGCGGAACAGGGGCCACCCGCCGCGAAGGTCGCCGCAGGCAAGACGGTACACGGCGAGATTGGCCAGCACGTCCGGATCGGTCGGGGCGGTGACCCGGGCCCGGCCGCCGCAGGTCAAGGCGGCCTCATAGCGGGACTGGCGGTAGAGCGTTTCCGCCCGGTTGCCCCACGCGGCGGTGCGGGCAGGGTCGAGAAGGGCGGCCCGCCGGGTGTCGGCATGGGCCGAGACGACATCGTCCAATTCGGTGTGCGCGGCCGCCCGGTCGGCGAAGGCGCGTGGATCGACCGGGCGGATCAGCAGAGCCCGGTCGACCAGCTCGAGCGTCGTCTCCGGTCGCAGTTTGCGGCGCTCGACTTCGGCCAGGTCGAGCCAGACCGATGGGACGGCCGGCGCCAGACACAGGGCACGGCGCAAGTCGCGGATCGCGGGGGTCGGCGCATACCGAGCCTTTTCCAGTCCGGCCCGGGTCCAGGCCGACGGGTCCGCCGGCGCCAGCGTGGTCAGCCAGGCCAGCACGCGGGGCGAGGCGGTGCGATCCTGCGCCAGGACGTCGAGCGCCTCCTTACCGCCGGGTATCAGAAGCAGCGCGCGGCGGGCCGCCGGACGCGCCGGACGTTCCAGCCGGTGGAGGCAGACCGCGAGATGGATCCAGGCGGTGCCGTTGTCCGGTGCGGAGCGGAGTGCGACCTCCAGATCCACTAGGGCCGCATCGGCGCGGTCGGCCTGAAGCAGGGCGAAGCCGCGCAGATGGCGGGCCTTCGGGTGCTCCGGCTCGATCTCGATCACCGCGCCGTAGACCGCAACCGCCTTGGCGAGATCGCCTGCTCGGTGGGCCTGCAGGCCGGCATTCAGGGCCATGGTGACGGCGGCGGTCATCCCGAATCAGCGATTCGGAGCCGATAGCGGACAACGATCGGCCGCGCGAAGCCCTGGCATCGAAGCCGCCGACCACGTGCGAAAATCCGCATGAGGGCTGTGATGCCGCGCGCGTTTCATTGGTCGATTCCCAGCTTAACTTGACAGTCGGAAAATGAATGCGACATTTAAGGCATGCCGCTAAAGGTCAACATCAAGCCTGGGGAAAAGTTTGTCGTCAACGGCGCCGTCATGGTCGCCGGCAACAAGGGTGCGTCCCTGGTGTTGCAGAACGAGGCGACGATTCTGCTGGGCAAGGACATCATGCAGGAGCATGAGGCGGATTCGCCGGCCAAGCGGATCTACTTCACGATCCTGCTGATGTATCTGGATGAGGCGGGCCGGCAGGACTACTACCCGACCTTCATGAGGCTCATCGAGGACTTCATGGAGGCCACGACGTTCAACGAGGTGCGCAAGACGCTGCTGCACATCGTTCAGGATGCCAACGCCGCCCGCTATTATCGCGCGTTAAAGACTTGTAAAGCATTGATCGCTTATGAAGATCAGGTGCTTGCTTTCGGTCGTGGTGAGACGACCGAACGGCCAAGCTTCGCACTGGAAACGTCTTAGTGGACGGTGAAGTCCGAATGTCCAGCTACGATGCCTACAACAGAGCCATCAAGAATACCGCGTCGCCGCGCGACGTAGAGTATCGGCTGCTCGGGCAGGTCACCTCCGCTCTGATGAAGGCCCAGCAGCGGATGACGGACGCCCGGAACACGCCGACGGCCATGGCCGAGGTGATGGACGCCCTCAACTGGAACAACCAGGTCTGGGACACGTTCGTCCAGGATGTCGGTACCGAGGGCAACATGCTGCCGCGCGAATTGCGCGCGGCGATCGTCAGCCTCGGCATCTGGGTGTCCCGCGAGACCGGGCTGGTCAGCACCGGCGAAGGGGATATCGAGGCCCTCATCTCGGTGAACAAGGCGATCATGCGGGGCCTGAACCCGGCACGCGCCGAGCAGGAAGACAAGACGGAGACGTCGACCCCGGCATCCGCCCCCGCTTCGGGCATTTCGGCGTCCCTCGACTCGTTCTGAACGGCTCCGGTCCATGACCGGTGCGCCGCTGACGGCAGAACGCAAGACCGCCCTCGCCACACTGTTCGATCAGGCCGTTCAGCTTCACGCGCGCAACGACGTGCTCGCGGCGGCCCGGATCTACGAGCTGATCCTCAAGGATCTCCCCACCCACGCGGATGTGCTGGACCTCTACGGCACCGCCCTGTTTCAGCTCGGCGCCGGTGCCGCCGGACGGCCATACGTGGCCGCGTCGCTGCGCCGCAGACCGGGTCATGCGCCGGCCTGGAACCATCTGGGCGCGATCGACCGCAGCCTGCATGCCGACACCGCGGCGCAGCTTGCGTTCCGGCGCTCCATCGCGATCGATCCGGCCAAGGCCGAACCGCTGGTCAATCTCGCGGCGACCTTCGGCGATCGCGACGCGCCGGAGCAGGGACTGCGGCTGAACCGGCGGGCACGGACCGTCTCTCCCAGATCGCCCGATGCGGCGTTGCGAGAGGGGGTGCTGCTCTCCGCCGCGCACCGTCCCGAGGAGGCGCTGCCGTACCTGCGGACCGCCTGGACGGCTCAACCCGGCAACAGCGAGATCGCCCTGAGCCTGGCCCGGTCCCATTCCGCGCTCGGCCAGCTTGCCGAGGCCCGGCGGGCGGTCATGGCCGGTATCGCGCTGGCGCCGGGAACCCACGAGCTCTACGGCTCGCTCGCGATCTCCCACGATCCCCGCTTTTCCACCGACCGGGATATCGTCTGGGCCAGGGCGGGCACGGTCCTTCGGCCGCTGGACGCCCGGAGCTGGCTCAATCTGGGGGCGGAAACCTACCGGGACGGTCGGATCGAGGACGCCTATCGAGCGGCGCGGCGCACGCTCATGCTGGATCCGGCCTCGCGCATGGGCATGCACAATCTCGCCGCCGCCGCGCTGAACCGGTACGAGAACGACCTCGCCCGCGTCCATGCCCGGCGCGTGCTGATGCTGGCGCCGGGAAACGCAGATGCCGAACATCTTCTGGCGGAGGTCGAGTTCCGCATCGGCGATGTCCGCACCGCCTGGAAGCTGCACGAGGCGCGGGCGCGCCGTGAGATCCACCGCCCCCGGCTGAACCTGCCGCCCCGGTGGCAGGGCCCAGGGACCGAGACCGGGCCGCTGCTGGTCGCCTCCGAGCAGGGAGTGGGGGATGAGGTCACGTTCCTGGCCTGTCTCGCCGAACTCATCGACGAAATCACGCAGCCGGT
The DNA here is from genome assembly GCA_965228445.1 of Candidatus Endolissoclinum sp. Lineage (GTDB taxonomy): Bacteria > Pseudomonadota > Alphaproteobacteria > Thalassobaculales > Thalassobaculaceae > Thalassobaculum. The sequence goes on from OZ245813.1 coordinate 4,700,343, forward strand.
GATCATCGAGGTCGACGAGCGGCTGGTTCCGCTGGCCGCCAGATCCTTCCCCACGGCGACGGTCGTGCCGCGGCAATTGGTGCCGGGCGACGGGCTGAGCCAGTTCTTCGATTACCGGGGGCTGACCGAGCGGTACGGCCTGCGGCACCACATCCTCGCCGGCAGTCTGCCGCATGTCATGGATCGCGACCGGGACCGGGGGCTCCAGCGGGTCGGGTACCTGCGGACCGATCCCGACCGAGTCGCTCGGTGGCGGAACTGGCTGTCCAACTTGGGGCCCGGGCCGAAGGTGGGCGTGGTCTGGCGCACCGTTCAATGGACCCGGTTTCGCGCCCGGGTCCATTGTACCATCGAGGAGTTGGTGCCGCTCTTCGCCGTGCCTGGCTGCGTCTTCGTCAACCTGATGGCCGGCGACACCCTGGGCGAAATGCGCACGGTGAAAGCTGCCACGGGTGTCGAGATGGCGGTGCCTCCCGGTCTCGATCTGTGGGACGATCTGGAGGATCTGACGGCGCTGATGCGCGCCCTCGATGTCGTGGTGGCGGCTCGGACGGCGAACTGCGCCTTTGCCGGGGCGGTGGGAACCCCGACGATCCGGCTGGCCCAGGGGTTCCTGCATGTATCGAACGGACGCGAGTTCTTCTTCCCCAATGTCTACCCCGTGTTCGAGCGGGAGGAGCGGTTCGACGGCGGCGAGGCCGGGCGCAGGGCGGCGGCGATGCTGGCGACGCTGACCGGAGCGGCGGACCGCTGATGCGAGACCTCGACCCGATCGCGCAGACCGCCCTGCGCCGCGGCCTCGCCGAACGGAACGCCGGCCGGCCCCATGCGGAGCAGCGCTGGTTCCGGGCGGCCCTGTGCGCCGCCCCGGCGGATCTGCGCGTCGTCAGTCTCGCGATCGCCGGCGATGTCCGGACCAAGGCGCAATGGTGCACCCGCGCTCTCTGCCTGGACCCCAAGCAGCCTCAGATCCTCGAGCTTGCCGGCCAGGTCTGCGCCGAGATCGGCGAGGGCGTGCGGGCGGTCACCCTGCTGCGCCGGGCGCTGGTCTCCGATCCGCAGGGCCCGCGTCAGGCCGCGTTCCTCATCGCCGATGTCCTGGCGCGGGCGGGGCGAAGTGCAGCCGCCGTGCCCTTCGCGCTTCTGGCTGCGATCTCGGGGCCGGGCGAGTCCATGGCCCAGGTCCGTCTGGCGATGCTGGCCGGTCAGGCCGAGAAATGGGAACTGGCGGCAACGGCGGCGTTGCGGGCGTGCCGGCTGCTGCCGCTGCTTCCCGACCTGGCGATATCGGCGGTGCTGGCGGCGCGCCGGGTCGACCGTTCGGCCGAGGGCTGGGCCTGGGCCCGCCGGGCCGTGCTGGCCTCGCCGGAGAACCCCGGCGCGGCCCTGCTGCTGGCGGTGGCAGGGGAGCGCCCGGCCGGCATGGCGTCCCGGATAAGATGGTGCCGCCGCGCGACCCTGCTTCAGCCGCTGTCCGCCTGGGCGTGGGAGTTGCGGGCCCAGGCCGAACGGGGCGAGGCCGCCTTCGCGGCCAGTTTCGCCGCCGCCCGACATGGATTGCTCGCCACGCCGGACGACCAGGGCTGCGCCTGGGCCCTGAGCCAGGCCGCTCTGAATCTGGTGCGGTTCGACGTGGCCGGGCGGGTCGCCCGCACCGGTCTCGCGGCCCATCCGGGCGACAGCGAGCTGTCCTATCTGCTCGCCCAGGCCGAAAAGGCGACGGGCGATCTTGGCCGTGGCTGGGATCTGGAGGCCGCGCGGACCGCCGGCCCCCGGTTCCACCGCACCCTTGGCCTGCCGCCCCGCGTCACCAGCCCGGCCTTGCCGTCCCGGGGCCTGCTCGTCGCCGCGGAACAGGGGATCGGCGACGAACTGCTGTTCATGTCGTGTCTGGGGGAGCTGCTGTTGGACTGTCCGGCGCCCGTCGTCGAGGCCGATCCCCGGCTTCATCCGTTGCTGGCCCGCTCGTTTCCGGGGTTGAGCCTGATCGACCGGCAGGTGCGGGCAGACGGCAAGGACGCCGTCTACGACTATACCCGCGTCGTCCCGGCGCTCGGCCTGACCGCCCATCTCCACGCGGGCGATCTGCCGGCCCGCTATCGCCGCGACCGGTCGCGGCCGTCGCCGCAGGGCGGCTACCTGACGGTCGATCCGGCCCGGCGGGCGGTCTGGCGGGACAGGATCGCCGGGCTCGCAGGGCAGGGGCCGGTGATCGGCCTGTGCTGGCGCAGCATGGTCCGCAGCGGCCTGCGCTCCGCCTATTATGTCGACCTGCCGGCACTGCTGCCGATCCTGCGGATCCCGGGCCATCGCTTCGTCTGCCTGCAATATGACGAGTACGGCGAGGAACTCGACGCCCTGCGGCGCGACCACGGGATCGAGCTCTGGCGCCCGGAGGATCTGGACCAGATCGAGGATCTCGACGGCGTGGCCGCCCTGATCTCGGCGTTGGACGGGGTGGTGTCGACGGCGACCAGCGTCTGTGTGCTGGCGGCGGCGGTCGGCTGCCCGACGATCCGGCTGTCGCCGTCCTTCTACAGCATCCTGGACGACCGCGACTTCTTCTTCTCCAACATGACGCCGACCCTGCGGCGCGATGAGCCGATCGACATGTCGGTGGCCATCGCGCGTGCGGCGGCCCTCCTGCGGAGCCGGCTGCCGGCCCAGGAGTGACCCTCCCTACCGGGACGTTTTTTCCCGATCTGCCGGGGAGATTCTGCCGCCGATCCGGCTTTCCGTCGGCGCGCAATTTCTGCCGATCCATCTAACGTCATAAAAAATAAAAGAAATTCGGTTCCTGGCCGTTTTGGCCCGCCGTTTGCGGAGGTGGGAACGGACGGACCCAACCCGGCAAACGCCGGAGATCGTGGCGGGGAGCCAGAGATCAGGGGTCAGCAGAAAGTTGACGAAGGAACAGAACGATGGCTAGCAACTCTATCCTGACGAACCCCGAGGCCCTGGTCGCTCTTCGCAACCTCGAGCGGACCAACAGTCTCCTCGCCACCACGCAGAATCGTGTCTCCACCGGCCTGAAGGTCACCGGAGCGATCGATGACGCCTCCAACTTCGCGATTGCCCAGGGCATCCGCGGCGACATCAAGGCGCTCGGCGCGATCAGCCAGGGTCTGAACAACTCCAAGGGTATCGCCAACGTCGCGATCGCCGGTGCCACCAGCATCTCGGATCTGCTGCAGACCGTGCGCCAGAAGCTGACGGAGCTGTCGAACGAAGGCATCACCACGACCCAGCGGCAGATCCTGACCAACGACTTCGCCGAGCTGCTGTCTCAGGCGGCCAACTTCATCGACAACGCGGTGTTCAACGGCGTCAACCTGCTCGACACGGCCGCTGCCGCGCCCAGCATCAACACGCTGTCGAACCTGGCCGGCGGAACGCTGACCCTGACCAACCAGGATCTACGCACCACGGTCCTGTCGCTCGCGGCGGCCACGGTCAACTCGGCCAACGCGGCCCAGTCGGTCATCGCCAACGCCTACTCCAACCTGGAATCGGTGGTGAACGCGGCTCTCGGCTCGCTCGGTGCGGAAGCCCGCGCGCTCGACCTGCAGACCTCGTTCCTCGACCAGATCACCGACGCGACCGAAGAAGGTCTCGGCAACATCGTCGACGCCGACATGGCTCGCGAGAGCGCCCGACTGACCGCGTTGCAGGTCCGCCAGCAGCTCGGTGTGCAGGTTCTCGGCATCGCGAACCAGGCGCCGCAGATCCTGCTCGGCCTGTTCCAGTAATCGGTGCCGGCACGATCGGCACCTCTGGACCGGAACCCGTCGCCGGCTAAGGGCGGGTGGGGCATGGTCGAGACGGAGGACTAAGGAATGCGGGGATACGGTGCCTACAAGAACACGCAGGGAGCGACCGCCGTCCAGAACGGCCGCGACCTGGAATACCGGCTTCTTGCCCAGGTCACGGGCGGCCTGATGAAGGCCCGGGACGGCAAGGCCAGCCTCCAGGAGAAGTACAACTGGATCCTTCAGAACGAGAAGGTCTGGGGTGTGTTCCTGGCGGATGTGAACGACCCGGCCAACGCTCTGCCGCGCGCGCTGAAAGGCGGCATCGCGAGCCTGGCGCTCTGGGTCATCAAGGAAACCAAGTTCGTGATGTCCGACGACACCGCGCCGTTGGACGACCTGATCGAAATCAACCGTCAGATCATGGCGGGCCTGAAACCCGAGCCGCAATCGATGGCCGGCTAGGCCAGCCGCCGGCGCAGAGACGGCACGGTTCTTGCTTGTCATTCTCTGTGTCAATCGTAAGGAACCGTCATGAGTCTCCTTTCCGCCCTTACCACCGCCGCCAGCGGCCTGAATGCGGCCCAGGCCGGGATCGACATCGCCTCGCGGAACATCACCAATGCGGGCGTTGAGGGCTACACCAAGAAGACCCAGACCCAGACGACGCGGATCATCGACGGCCAGAGCAGCACGGTCCGGATCGAGCAGATCACCCGCCTGGTCAACAGCCAGCTGCAGACCGATGTGCGTAACCAGACCTCCACGGTGGAGGAACTGAAGGTCATCGACGATTTCCTCGGGCGCCTTGAGCTGGAGTTCGGCCGCCCCGAGGACAACGCGTCGATCTCGGCAAAAATTACCGATCTGAAGAAGTCGTTCCAGGTGCTGGCGACCAACCCGGACTCCTCGACCGCGCAGGCCGACGTGCTGCGCGCGGCGACGGCGGTGGCGGAATCGTTCCAGTCCCTGTCGGGCGCAGTCCAGGACCTGCGCGCCGAGGCCGATACCCGGATCGCCGAGTCGGTCGACAACATCAACGAGGCCCTGGAGAACATCGAGAAGCTGAACGGCGAGATCGGCGCGCGCAGCGCGGTCGGCGAGTCGACGGCCGATCTGGAGGACGAGCGCGACCGCTGGGTCGCCAAGCTGTCCGAAGAGATGGATATCCAGACCTTCAACCGGCCGAACGGCACGATCGCGATCATGACCGGCGGCAGCGACTTCCTGCTCGACCAGACCGCGGTGACCCTGACCTTCAACCCGACCAACACCGTCGGGCCGGACGTGGGCCTGAACGCCGTGTTCCTGGATAACGGGTTCAATGCGCCGTTCTCGATCAACGCCAGCATCAACAGCGGCAAGCTCGGCGGACTGCTGGAGCTGCGCGACACCATTCTGCCGCTGGCCCAGGATCAGCTCGACTCGCTGGCCTTCGAGCTGTCGCAACAGTTCGACACCATCAACGTCGGCGGCAACACCGCGAACATCGACCTGTTCGTCGATGCCGGCAACGCGCTCCCGGGCGGCGATCAGGGCTTCTCGGCGCAGATCAAGGTCAACCCGACCGTCACCGCGACCCCGACCATCCTGCGCGACGGCAACGGCGGTACGTTCGTCTCCAGCGGCGTGAGCGACAACTCGTTGGCGCTCGCGGTGATCGACATGTTCGACACCGCCCAGGCCTTCGTCGCGGTGAACGGCCTCAACGGCACCGCCACGATCGAGGAATTCGCCGCCGAGCTAGTGTCCTACCAGGCCAACCAGAAGGCGGATTTCGAAAGCCAGCTCGGGTTCCAGGACCAGGTCCGGAACCTGCTGGAGGAACGGCTCCGCGACGAAAGCGGCGTCAATGTCGACGAGGAACTCGCCAGCCTCATCCAGTTGGAAAGCGCGTTCGCGGCGTCCGCACGGGTGCTGTCGTCGGTGCAGGATGCACTCGACGAGCTCCTGGGCGTCATTCGATAACGGCCTAGAGGGCTAGATCATGCGTATTTCGACTCTGAGCCAGAACCTGCGGATCGACAACTCGATCACGTCGGTGCAACGCCGGATCGCGGATGCCCAGCAGCAGATCTCTACGGGCAAGCGGAGTCAGGTCTACAGCGGCTTCAGCGGGCAGGACACGCGCCTGCTCATCACCCTGAAGGAGCAGCGGACCTCGGCCGATTCCTACATCAACTCGATCAACAACACGAAGGTGAAGACCGAGACGATCGACGCGACCCTGCAGCAGATGACCACGGTCACCGAGGAACTGCGCACCCAGCTCTACGAGCAGGTCGAAGGCCTGTTCGAGCAGTCCTCCCTGGCACTGTCGACCTTCGCCACGGCGGCGATCAATCAGATGGCCAACCTTCTGAACCAGACCACCGACGGCAAGTACCTGTTCAACGGCGCCGATACCAATACCCAGCCGGTCATCGATCCGGCGACGACCCAGGGCGCCTATGCCCAGCCGGCGCTCGCCGGCGGCTCGGCCGGCATCATCGCCGCCGCCGAGGCCTTCTTCGACGTCGACACGAACTGGAACAACGTGACCACCCCGGCACCCGGATCGCTGTCGGTGCGCGTCGACCAGGGGGTCGATCTGACCTACGGCGAGCTGGCGAACGACAGTTCGACGTTCGAGGAGGTGTTCGATGTGCTGTACGCATTCTCCAACACGACCTTTACCGCCGGCGACGATGCCGAGTACCGCAACCTGGTGAACTGGGGGATCGGCAAGATCGAGGCCGCCCTGGACCTGATGAACGACATGGTCGGGCAGAACGGCGTGGTCGGCAGCGAGATGCTCAGCCGTCAGCAGTCGCACAAGGAGACGATCCTCCTGCTGGAGACCCAGATCGGCAACATCGAGGATGTCGATCCCTACGAGGCGGTCGCCGAATTCCAGACGCTGCAGGCCCAGCTCGAGGCGTCGTTCCAGACCACGGCCGTGCTGCGCAACTTGAGCCTTACGCGCTTCATTTAACGTAGTCTTCACCGGGCGCGTCTGCGCCGTCCGGGTCTGAGCGTCCCTGACCCTGCGGTGCCCCAGGCTTGCGGCATCGCAGCGGAATATTATATGATTTAGATTGGTAGGAAGTATGGCATCGCTCCAGAATGGAGGAGCCCGTGGACATACGCAGTGCAACCGGTTCAGCAGGCGCGGCAAGCGATCCGCGGACGGTTGCCCGCGAGTCCTCCACGTCGGCTGCGGCGCGCCCTGCCACCAGCGCCAGCACCGCCCCCGATCCCGCCCTGGATACGCCGGCCGAAGCCCAGCAGTCGTCGGCGTCGGGGCAGTTCTATGTCAGCCCCTTCCTCACGTTCGATTCGCGCTCGCTGACCGTGATCTTTCAGGTGCGGGACACCGAGTCCGGCGACGTCACGCGACAGTTTCCGGCCGAGTCGGTGGTCGAGCGATATCGCCGCGATCCGTCGTCCCGTCCCTTCGTCCTTCCCGAACCGGAACCCAGAGGGGAAGAGCAGGCCGGTCCGCCGCCGCCGACCATCGGCGGCCCGGTTACCGAGGCTTTGCGGGAGCAGGATGGCGCCGACGCGGCACCGACGGGCGCCCCGACCTCGGATGCCGGCGGCTCTCCCGAGCCCGCCGCCGCGGACCCCCGGCCGGCGCAACCCGCCCCCCCTGCCATCGCGCCCAATGGCCGGACCAGCATTGACCTTGTTGCCTGAACCGATGGGCGCAGGTACCTGAACCGTATCGAGATTGTCTTTGAGCGCGTACTTCGTCGTAACAATATGTGGTACGTTGACGGCAATCGGTATCCATCCGTGGCGGAGTAATTCTGCATGACCGTTGACGATGACCTGCAACCTAAACTCGTCGCCGCTGTCCGCCATCATGAGGCGGGCGAGTTCGAGCAGGCTCGCGATCTCTATGTCGAGATCCTCAACGTCGATCCCCAGCATGAGCGCGCGCTTCACCTGGCCGGTCTGCTCTGTCTGCAATGCGGCGAGATGGAGGGGGCCAAGGGGCTGCTGAGCGCCGCGGCTGACCTGGATCCGTCGAACGCGGCCTATCCGAACCATATCGGCACGGCGGAACTCAAGCTGGGCGATCTCCTGGCCGCCGACCGACGGTTCGACAAGGCGATCGAGCTCGATCCCGACTATCTCGAGGCGCATTTCAACAAGGCGCTGACCCTACGCGGACTGGACAATCTTCCAGGTGCGGCGGCCTGCCTCGACCGGGCGATCCAGATCGATCCCAAGGCGTCCGAAGTGCTGGTGTGGCGCGGCGTGGTCGGCCGGGAGCTGGGCGAGGGCGTCGACGCGGTCCAGTTCCTCGTCCGCGCGGTCGAGGTCAATCCGGACAATGTCAACGCGTTCTATCAGCTCGGCGAATCCTTCGCGGATCTCGGGGAGTACGAGCAGGCGGAAGAATGTTTCCGTGCGGCCATCGAGCGGGCGCCGGAGGTGACCGCCTTCCGGGGCAAGCTGGCAAGCTGCCTGGGCCAGCTCGGCCGCGTTACCGAAGCGATGAGCGAGTTCGAGGCGGCGCTTGCCGGCAATCCCGACGACCCGGCGCTGCTGGGCGGGCTTGCCTGGCTCAAGGCGGAGACCGGCGAGTTGGGGGCGGCGCGCAAGGCGGCGGTCCGTTCGATCGAGATCGACCCGCAGAGCATCGACGGGCATTTCGCCATGGCGAAGATCCACGCGCTGGCCGGAGAGGCAGATCTTGCCGAGGCGTCGCGGTCGCGCGTGCGCGAACTGGCGCCGGACAACGCGCGCTATCTGTCTGAACTGTAAGCCCGTCCCGACCCAAAGGACGCATCGCTCCCCCCGGCAGGGTTTGCCGGGTTGGCCGCGGTGGGACGGAACGGCCGGCCAGCGTTGGAGCACTATCAAAGACAGAGCAGCGTCACGCGATCAGATGTCTCCATCTGATCGCGATGTGCGCTACAGTGTGCGGCTCATGAGCTGGCCGGCACTGCCGGCGGCCGCATAGGCGCCGTAGCCGCGCTGAACCGAGGCCTTGCGGCCGGTCTGGGCGGAGGCGGTCTCGGGCAGGCCCCGGGCCTTGCGCACGCCGCTGATGATCAGGTTGACCATCTTGTCGGTGGCGTCCTGCGCCGCCTTCAGCGCCAGCATGTTCTCCGACAGGGTTTCCCGGAACACCTGGTAGAGGGAGCGGAGCTCCGAGCGTTCCTCGGTCGACAGGGTGTCGATCGCGCTCAGGTTCTCCTTGATCGCCCGCTGGTGGATCTCGAAGGCCTGGCTCAGCTTGACCTTGTGGCGCTGGATCTTCTCCACCTGGTCGTACTGCTTGTCCCGGACCAGCTCGGTTTCCTTGCGCATCAGCGCCATGAGCTGGGTCATCGACTCGACGAAATGCTGGATCAGTTCACGAGAGTCCATCACACGGCCTCCTGCAGCGTCAGCAGCTGCTTCTCGATGGTGTCCGCGAGGCCGATACCGCCCCGGTTGGCAAAGGATTTGGTGATCTCTTCGACATAGAAGTCGCGCCACGTCTCTTCGGCGTGTCCGCCGCCGAAGACGCCGTCGCTGCCGATGCCCTTGAACATGTGACCCATCATCTGGGACAGGAACTGGGCCTCGAACTTCTCGGCGGTCTCGCGCACGGCCTGGCGGTCCTTGGCGCGGGCGGCGGCCTGGATCTCGGCGGCGGTGTTCGCGGTGGCGCTGCGGCTGCGGGTCAGCGCCAGATCGGCGGTGCCCAGATTGGCCATGGACAGGTTGGCGGTCATCGGTCCGTCCTCCCTCAGAGCACTTCGAGTTCGGCCTGCAGGGCGCCGGACGCCTTGATGGCCTGCAGGATGGAGATCATGTCGCGTGGGCCCACGCCCAGGGCGTTCAGACCGTCCACCAGTTCCTGGAGGGTGACCGTGGTCGGCAGCACCGTCAGGCGGTTGTCGCTCTCGTCGTCGATCTCGATCTGGGTGCGCGGCACCTCCACCGTCTCGCCGGTCTGGCTGAACGGCTGCGGCTGGCTGACCTGCGGGGTCTCGGTGATGCGGATCGTCAGGTTGCCCTGGGCGATGGCGACGGTGTTGATGCGGACGTTCTCGCCCATGACGATCACGCCGGTCTGCTCGTCGATCACCACCTTGGCGATGTTGTCCGGGGTGACGCGGAGCTGCTCGATATCGGTGATCAGCGCGACCGCGTTGTTGCGGTATGCGTCGGGCACCAGCATGCGCACGGTGCCGCTGTCCACGGACTGGGCGATCGGGCCGCCGACAAAGGCGTTGATCGCCTGAGCGATGCGGCGCGAGGTGGTGAAGTCCGGATTGCGCAGGGCGATCCGCACGGTCTCCATCGAGTTGAGCTTGAAGTCGATCTCGCGTTCGACGATGGCGCCGTTGGCGATCCGGCCGCCGGTCGGCACGCCGCGGCTCACCGAGGCGGCGGCGCCCTGGGCGGAGAACGCGCCGGTGGCGACCGGGCCCTGGGCAACGGCGTAGACCTCACCGTCGGCGCCGACCAGCGGCGTCACCAGCAGCGTGCCGCCCAGCAGGTCCTCGGCATCGCCGATGGCGGAGATGCTGACATCGATCCGCGTACCCTGGGTGGTGAAGGCGGGCAGGGTCGCGGTGACCATGACCGCGGCCACGTTGTCGGTGCTCAGGCTGCTGTCGCGGGAGTTGACCCCGAGACGCTCGAGCATGCCGACCAGGCTCTCACGGGTAAAGATTGCCGAGCCCAGCGAGTCGCCGGTGCCGTTCAGGCCGACCACCAGGCCGTAGCCGATCAGCATGTTCTCGCGCACGCCTTCGAAGTCGACGATGTCCTTGATTCGCGTCTGGGCGCCCGCGGCGGTGGCGGTCAGCACCAGGAGGGTCAGCCCGGTCGCGATGCCCTTCAGGAAGCGTGTCAGCGTCATCGTCTCATTCCCCGCGTTTCGCGCGTCTTGGCTCGAATGCCGTTTCTGCCGGGTTCTCCGGTCTCGCCAGGGGATATGCGAGTTTCGTGCCAACCCTGGATGCGGCGTGTTCTGGCACTGCATGTCGCCGGTTCGTCTGCCGGTGGCGGTCGTGATATAAGGCAATCTATGGCGGGCGATGCGGTCCGGTAGGGGGCCGTGACGCCCGCATTTGCTCTGACGGTGAAAGAATTGCAGGATATGAGCCAGCGCCGCGTCGCGACCGCCACGGCAATTGAGGCTTCTCATGAAGGTTGATCCCACCAAGATCAGCGGCGTTTCCCAGGCGAAGCGCACCAAGAAGTCGTCGTCGACGGGCGGCTCGGCCTTTGCCGACATGATCTCGGAGACCGATGCGACTGAGCGGGCGAGCGGCCCGGCGCCGACCTCGTCGGTCGACTCGGTCTTCGCCCTGCAGTCGGTCGGCGACCGCGAGGGCAATGCACGCAAGGCCAGGGAACGGGCCGAGCTGATGCTGTCCCGGCTGGAAGACATCCGCGACGGTCTGCTGATGGGCATGGTTCCCACGGACCGCCTGCAGGACCTCGCGACGGCGGCCCGTCAGCAGCGCGAGGAACTCGACGATCCCCGTCTTTCGGAAATCCTCGACGACATTGAACTGCGTGCACGAGTCGAGCTTGCGAAACTGGGTCGAAGCGTGTAACCCCACGCGCGTCGCCGTCGGCGGTATCCGCGTAAAGCCACCGGCCATCGGCGATATCTGCCAGTTCCCCCTGGAGCCGCTGCGCTTGCCGGCTGCTCCGTGGGAGCCGGTCGCGATCGCAGACGCGTGGAGGATTTCGGATGAGCGTTACCTTGCCGCCGGACTATCAGCCGTCGGATGAAGAGGAGTTCATGAATCCGAAGCAGCTGGAGTACTTCCGCCAAAAGCTGCTGCGTTGGAAAGCCGACCTGGTCAAGGAGGCCGGCGAAACCCTGAGCAACCTGACAGAACAGAACCTTCAGCAGCCGGACATGGCGGACCGGGCGTCGTTGGAGACCGAGCACTCCATCGAACTGCGCACCCGCGATCGCGAGCGCAAGCTGATCAGCAAGATAGAGGCCGCGCTGAAGCGGATCGAGGACGGCACCTACGGGTACTGCGAGGAGACCGACGAGCCGATCAGCCTGCGACGGCTGGAGGCGCGGCCGATCGCGACGCTGAGCCTGGAGGCGCAGGAGCGCCACGAGCGCATGGAGCGGACCCACCGCGACGACTGAGATCGACCGGTCCACGCGCACGCATGACAAAGGCCGCCCGGATGGGCGGCCTTCTGCGTTCTGGGGTGGCTTCGCTCCGGGGCCGGCGCCCCGGGGGCGCCGACGGATCCGGGTCGGCCGTCAGAACGGCATGATGATGTCGAGCACCTGGCTGCCGTAGCGCGGCTGCTGGACGTCGGTGATCTGGCCGCGGCCGCCATAGGCGATGCGGGCCTCCGCCATCTGGTCGTAGCTGATGGTGTTGCTGGAGGTGATGTCTGCCGCCCGGATGACGCCGCCCACCACGATCTCGCGCACTTCGAAGTTCACGCGCACTTCCTGCCGGCCGTAGAGGACAAGATTGCCGTTCGGCAGTTTCTGCGTGATCACCGCGGCGATGCGGATGTTGATGTCCTCCTCGCGGTCGACCTCGCCGGCGCCCACATTGCTGGAGTTCGAGCTGAGATCGACGAGATTGTCGCCGGTGACCGCCTCCGGGAACACCTGGCCGAGCGATCCTTCGTAACCGAACAGACCACCCAGGCCCGCACCCTCGCTATTGGCCCGGGTTCGCGTGGTGGAGTTGGTCACCGCCGCGTCATCGTCTATCTCGACGACCACCGTGATGATGTCGCCGATATCGCTGGCGCGCTGATCCTTGAAGAACGCCCGGCTGCCTTCCTGCCACAGGGAGTTCGCCTGGCGGGTCGCCACCACCGGCGCCGGCATCGGCATGCTGATCGGCTGGTAGCCCGGCGACTGGGTCGGATCCTGGATCCGCGACATCTCCGGCGCCTGGCCGAGGTTGGACAGGCGGTCGATCGCGTTGCAGCCGGACAGCAGGACCGCGGCGGCGGCGATGCCGAGCAGCGGGCGGATCCGGATCGGCGAGGACAGGCGGGTCATTTCTTCATCCTCCTAAGGGCGCTTCTGCACCCGTGTATCAAGAGCCGTGCCAAACACGGCGTCGCGCGGTGCGGCGGCCAGCTCAGCCGTTCAGGGCGGCCAGGTTGTTCAGCGAGGCCGGCTCGACGATGGCCATGTCGGGACCGATCACCCGGGCTTCGACGACCTTCTGGCTCTGGATGTTGGTCACCCGGATCACCGCGTTGCGGGTGCCGGATTCCAGCGCCTTGCCGCGGGCGGTGAGGGTCATCATGCCGGTCCGCACGGTCAGGGTGATCAGATCGCCCTTGGTGACCAAGAGGTTCGGCTTCAGGTCGGTGAGGCGGACCGGGACGCCGGCGGTCAGCGGGCGGCGGGCGGTCTGGCCGACGATGTCGTCGCGCTGGGTGACCGTGGTCACGCTGGCCCGGCGGGCGGCGACCCGTTCCCAGGTGATCAGCTCCTCGGTGATGACCTGGCCCGGCATGACGTGCCGGCGGAGCACCGGAACCTCGACCATGGCGACGACCTTGCCGCTCACCTGGGTCATGCGGCCGCCATTCGCGCTGATCGTCGCGTCGAAGCGCTTGCTGCGCGGATCGTAGCTGATCGAGTGAACGTCGAGCTGCATGCCTTCGTTGGCGGCGATGAACATGTTGGACGAGCGTCCGAACAGGTCCAGATCGAACGCGTCCTCGACATACTCGGCGGCCAGCCGCTGGGTGATCGTGTCGGCGATCGCCTCCATCGGCACTTCCAGGCTGGCCCGGGTCACGATGACGGCGATCTTCGAGCGTTCCGGCCGCCAGTTCAGCCCGAAGGCCTGGGCGTACTGCCAGATCTGCCGGGCACCCAGCACCATGCGCTCGCCCGGCGCGGGAGCTTCGGCGATCCGCTGGTCGATGCCCTCGGGCAGGTTGGCGAAGACGTCGGAGAGCATCAGGTCGGGATGATCCAGCGTGATCTGGTCCTTCAGGATCAGCGGCAGGTTCTGCCCAGTCTGCAGTGTCTGCCCAGTCTGCAAGGTCTGCCCACCTTGACCGTTCGCCGCGAAGCCGGTGACCGGCATGCCGATTCCGACGCCGGTCGCCAGGGCGGCGGCGAGGGTCAGGCGGGTGAGGGCGTTTCGCATCCGGATCATGGGGCTTCTCCCGTCGTCCCGGTCCCCGCCGCGCGGGGACCGCATGCTCAAGAAAGGGCGTCAGATGGCGTTATCGGACGTTGTTGACCGTCGACATCATCTGGTCGGAGGTCTCGATGACCTTGGAGTTCAGCTCGTAGGCGCGCTGGGCGGTGATCAGGTTGGTGATCTCCTGCACCGGATCGACGTTCGAGGATTCCAGGAAGCCCTGCTGCAGGCGGCCGAAGCCGGCGGCACCCGGCGCACCGGCGCTGGGCGCGCCCGAGGCGGCGGTCTCGAGCAGGAGGTTGTTGCCGATGTTCTCGAGGCCGGCCGGGTTCTGGAAGATCGCAAGCTGGAGCTGGCCGACATTCTGTTCGTCGACCTGGCCGTCGATCTGGGCGAACACCTGGCCGGATTCGTTGATCGTCACGTTCAGGGCGTCGGCCGGGATGGTGATGCCCGGCTGCACGGTATAGCCGTCCGGGGTCACCAGGCTGCCGTTCTGGTCGAGCTGGAACGAGCCGGAACGGGTGAAGGCGGTGTTGCCGTTCGGCATGGTGATCTGGAAGTAGCCCTCGCCGCGGATCGACAGGTCGAACTGGTTGTCCGTGAGGATCAGCGCGCCCTGCTCGTTCACCCGGTAGGTGGCGGCGGTCTTCACGCCGAGGCCGAGCTGAATACCGGAGGGGACCACCGTGCCGGCGTCCGAGGAGGCCGTACCCACCCGGCGCTGATCCTGGTAGATCAGGTCCTGGAACTCCACGCGCTGGCGCTTGAAGCCGGTGGTGTTCATGTTGGAGATGTTGTTCGAGATGACCTCGACGTTCATCTGCTGGGCGTTCATGCCGGTGGCGGCGATGTTCAGCGACTGCATAACTCTACTCCCTGGATGACCGCGTCGGGTCCTGTCTGGTCTGCACCGGGCGGGGGCTCAACGCGGCCGATCACCCGTCAATTCGTTCAGGCGCTACCTTGCACAGGCCGTGCCAAACGCTGGATCGCCTGCTGTTCCCGCTCGTTTTCGGTGCTGATCAGGTTCTTCACCGCCTCGTACATGCGGCTGACCTCGATCATGTTGGTGAGCTCGGCGATCGGGTTCACGTTCGAGGACTCGATCAGGCCCTGCTGCACCTCGCTGTTGTCGGCCGGCCGGGGAAGCTCGTCGGTCTCGAACAGGGTGTCGCGAACCTTCTTCAGGGCGACCGGGTTGTCGAACTCGACGACCGCGATGCGGCCGTAGACCTCGTCGCCCAGCTTCACGCTGCCGTCGGTCTCGATGGTGATCTTCTCGTCCGACCGGGGCACGAAGATCGGCTCGCCGCCGGCGTTCAGGACGAGGTGGCCCTGGTTGGTCACGAGCTGGTTGAACTCGTCCAGGGCGAAGGTGCCGTTGCGGGTGTAGTAGGTTCCGGTCCCGTCATCGACCTGGAAGTAGCCCGGTCCGTCGATCGCCAGATCGAAGGTGTTCCCGGTCTTGCGCATCGGGCCCGGCTGATGGTCGATCGCCGTGCCCTTGTCGATGACGAAGTCGTTGGACTGGGCGAACGGGATCTTCTCCTCGTAGGCCTGATAGATCATCAGCTCGCGCTTGAAGCCGGTCGTGTTCATGTTCGCGATGTTGTTCGCGACCTGGCTCATCTGCCGGCGCAGGGCCGTCTGGCGCGACAGGCCGATATAGATCGAGTTCTCCATCACTCTCTCCTTGCGTTCGCAGGCCCGTTTCGGGCTCTTGTCTGCTGGCCGTCGGGTCTGGCCCGCGGTCTCGCCGGAGAGGTATGCAGGCTCCGTGCCAACCGGCGGGACGCTGCCGCGACCGTCGGATCGGGTCGGCAAAGCGCCGGAATGCACTGGCCTTTTACCGACGGCGCCATTTCTGTAGAATCGGGTGAGTCGGCATTGTGCTTGCACAGGCCGGTCGGGCGGGCGAGGCCGCGTCGCTGTGCGGCACGCGGCAGGATGTGCCGGTCGCCCCGCGACGATGGTCGCGGGGACCGGCAAGGACCAGGGCCCGACGCAACGGCCCGAGGGAGTGTCTGATGGCTGAAGAAGCCCTCGACGAAATGGATGCCGGCGAGGGGCCGGAGAAGAAACGCGTCAGCGGCAAGCGGCTAATCATCTTCGCCGCGGTGATCGTGCTGTTCCTCGTCGGCGGCGGCGTCGGCGCGGCTTTCATGCTGGGCCTGTTCGGCGGCAGCGAACCGCCACCCGCCGAGGCGGCCGTGGAAGGCGAGGCGGCACCGGCCGCTCCGCCGCCGCCGCAGGCGACCCGCGCCTTCTTCTTCGAGGTGCCGGACCTGATCGTGAACCTGAACACCAACGGCCGGAAGTCGACCTTCCTGAAGATCAAGATTGCCCTCGAACTGGAAGGCCCGCAGGACACCGACCGGATCAACGAGGTGCTGCCGCGCATCGTCGACAACTTCCAGGTCTATCTGCGCGAGCTGCGGGTCGACGATCTGAACGGATCGGCTGGCATGTACCGGCTGCGCGAGGAACTGCTTCGGCGGGTGAACCTCGCCGCCCGGCCCGTGCGGGTCCGGGACGTGCTGTTTAAGGAAATGCTTGTCCAGTAGGGCGGAGCGCGGATCCGGCCCGAGGGGCCGGCGGAGAGGCAGACGAGCCGGAAAGAGATGAGGCTGGGCTGATGGCAACCGATGACGATCTCGCCGCCGAATGGGAGGCGATGGGAGATGACGAGGAAGAGGATGTCGGCGCTGCGCGCGTCCTGAACCAGGACGAGATCGACAGCCTGCTGGGGTTCGACGAGACCTCGGGCGGCGAGAGCGACACGTCCGGCATCCATGCCATCGTCAACTCGGCACTCGTTTCCTACGAACGTCTGCCGATGCTCGAGGTCGTGTTCGACCGCCTCGTGCGCATGATGTCGACCAGTTTGCGTAACTTCACCTCCGACAACGTCGAAGTCTCGCTCGACAACATCACCTCCATCCGCTTCGGCGACTATCTGAACTCGATCCCGCTGCCGGCGATGCTGTCGGTCTTCAAGGCCGAGGAATGGGACAACTACGGCCTGCTGGTCGTGGACAGCGCCCTGATCTACTCGATCGTCGACGTGCTGCTCGGCGGCCGGCGCGGCACGGCGGCCATGCGGATCGAGGGGCGCCCCTACACCACGATCGAGCGCAACTTGGTGGAGCGCATGGTCAACGTGGTGCTGAGCGACCTGTCCGCCGCCTTCGATCCGCTGAGCCCGGTCACCTTCCGGTTCGACCGGCTGGAGACCAACCCGCGCTTCGCCACCATCGCCCGCCCCGCCAACGCCGCCGTGCTGGCCCGCCTGCGCATCGACATGGAAGACCGCGGCGGCCGCCTGGAACTGATGCTGCCCTACGCCACGCTGGAGCCGGTGCGCGAGCTGCTGCTGCAGATGTTCATGGGCGAGAAGTTCGGTCGGGACTCGATCTGGGAAACCCACCTGGCGAACGAGCTCTGGAACACCGATGTCGAACTCGACGCGGTGCTGGACGAGGTCGTGATGCCGTTGAACGACGTGCTCAACCTGAAGCCGGGCAGCCGCATCCTGCTGAACGCGATGCCGAACTCGACCATCGATATGCGATGCGGGAACGTGTCGCTGTTCAATGGTAAGATGGGGCGCAAGGGCGGCAACATCGCCGTGCGGATCAGCCACCGCCTGCGCAAGATGTGACGGTCGGGCGGAGCGGTATCTGCGCGCGACGGCGAGAGGACGGGCAAGTGATGACGGGACACCATGGTGAGGGAGCGTAGATGAACCTGGCGCTGATCCTCGACGTCCTGCTGATCATTCTGCTCCTGGCGACGATCGTCTACGCCATGGTCTTGCATCGGCGGCTGTCCATGCTCAGATCGGAAAAGGAGGGTCTGGAGACCTTCCTGGAGCGGATGAACCAGGCGACCGTGAAGGCGGATGCCAGTCTGAAGGGCATCCGCCAGACCGCCGAGCAGGCCCAGGCTCTGCTCAACGACCCGATGGTGAAGGCGCAGGCGCTTCGCGACGAGCTGCTGTTCCTGATCGAGCGGGCCGACGGATCGGCCGAACGTCTTGCCGGCACCGCCAGCGGCAAGGTCCGCGAGGAGCCGGTCGCCCAGGCCGCCGGCCCGGCGCCCGTCCGCAAGCCGGCACGGCGCGCCGCCCCCGCCGCCGCGCCGCAACCCGAACCGGGGGGCGACGACGGCGCGCGCTCCCAGGCCGAGCGCGACCTGATGAACGCTTTGAGGAACGTGCGCTGATATGAGCTACGACCGACTTGGACGACGGGCCGCAGCGCCCCCGCAGGACGATGAAGCCGCCCCCGGCCGCACCTTCGCGCCCGTCGCGTCTCATCCGGCGACCCCGAACGCGGAACGTCTGGCCCGGGGCCGGGCGGCCGCCGCGGCCATGCGGGCCGCCCAGCAGCAGAACCACGACCAGCAGGCGGCGCCGTCCGGTAAAGCCGGCAAGCCGGCGAAGCCCGCCCGCACGAAGAGGCGCGGCGGGGCCGCCCTGCGCATCCTGCCGCTGACGGCGTTCGTCGCCGCACTGGTCCTGTCGGTCAAAGTGGCCGACCTGTGGGAGCGGCGCGACAGCTTCGTCCAGGCGGTGACATTCGGGACCGTCGCGGTCGCGGCGGGGCCGGAAAGCCCGCAGGCCGAGGACAAGCCCGAGACGCCGGTCGTGAAGGCCGATTCGCCGGAAGCCTCGCTGCCGCTGATGCAGCTGGCCCAGGCGGACACCACGACCTCCGGCGACCGAGTCGATCCGTTCAACCTCGGAAAGTCCCAGATCGAGCTGCTGCAGAGCCTGGCCGACCGCCGCCAGGAACTGGAGGAACGGGAGCGCACGCTGGTGCAGCGCGAAGGGCTTCTCGCCGCCGCCGAACATCGGATCGACCAGAAGATCGGCGAGCTGAACGGCATCAAGGCGGAGATCGAGGACCTGATCCGCAAGTACGACGAGCAGGAAGAGGAACAGCTCGGAAGCCTCGTGAAGATCTACGAGACCATGAAGGCCAAGGACGCGGCCAAGATCTTCGATGCCCTGGACATGGACATCCTGCTGCAGGTCATCGAGCGGATGAAGGCGTCGAAGACCGCCCCGGTTCTCGCCGCCATGACGCCGGAACGGGCCAAAGAGGTGACCGCGCGCATCGCCGAGCGCAGAAAAATGCCGGATATCAACTGATGGGGTCGGCGGGTTCCCGAAAACGCTACCTTGACAGGTGACGGCCTCTAAATTACGGCAGCATCAACACTAATCTCGTTTACAACGTTTTAACCCCCCTGGCATACGTTGTGCCGACTTCGGCGGGGTCCGCGCGTGCTGGGGCGGGCATCAGAGACTTGAGGAGACGGGATATGGCGGTTGATATGAACATGTCGATTCTCATCGTCGACGACTACAAGACGATGCTGAGAATCATCCGGAATTTGCTGCGTCAGCTCGGCTTCGCAAATGTCGACGAGGCGTCCGACGGCGCGACCGCTCTACAGAAGCTGCGCCGCGGCGATTTCGGCCTCGTGATCTCCGACTGGAACATGGAGCCGATGACCGGCCTCCAGCTCCTCAAGGAAGTGCGCACCGACGCCAAGCTGAAGTCGACCCCGTTCATCATGGTCACCGCCGAGAGCAAGACAGAGAACGTCATCGCCGCCAAGAAGGCCGGCGTGAACAACTACATCGTCAAGCCGTTCAACGCCGCCACCCTCAAGACCAAGATGACCGCGGTCATCGGCGAGTTCTGAGCATGGCCGCGGGCGGGACGGGGTGAAGTCGGGCGTCGAAGGCAGCGGCGCGGCTGCCCGCGCCCTGTCCGAGATAGCGGCAGCGGACGGCGAGCTGCAGGACGCGTTCGATCGCGTCCTGGAGGCCGCCGAACTGCTGCTGGATACCGGCGAGGCGGCCGGCGGCCCGATCGGCGACGCCATCGCCGCCGCGACCGGATCGATCTTCGAAGCCTCCGCCATGCGGGACATTGTGGGACAACGTCTCAGCGCGATCCGAGAGGCCGTGACCCTTCTCGATAGCTCCACTGCATCTGCGCTCGAAACAAAACGTGACAAAGCGCGGGAAATAGAGGAAAAACGAGAAGACGGGTCGGCTTCGGAGAGCGGGTTGCTCAACGGTCCCCAGTTGCCGGGAGCGGCCACGAGCCAAGCGGAGGTCGACGCGCTGTTCGATAACCTCGATTAGGCGCGAATGACATTCAGCCGGGCAGAACGACGGGAACCCGACAAGGGCAGCAGTCAGCCGCTGTTCCTCTCCCTGTTCCTGTTGCTGCTGGCCTTCTTCATCATGCTCAACGCCATGTCCACGGTCGAACAGGGGCGCAGCGACCGTGTGATGGAAAGCGTGAAGCGCGCCTTTCCCTCCGCCGTGCGCAAGGACATCGCCGAGGATGTGCTGGATGCCGATCCGGGGCAGGTGATCGGCGAGTCGGTCCGCGCCGCGCTCGGCACCGTGTTCCGCGAGGTGCTGCCGGCCGTGGTCGTCCAGGTCGAGGCGACCGGCAATCCCATTTTCGTGTCCATCCCGGCCCGCCAGGTCTATGCGCCGGCGGCCGGCGGCATCACCCCCGTGATGGAGACCCTGGCCGGTCGGCTGGCGCCGATCCTCAACAGTCCGCCGGAAGGCAGCGTGCTCGATCTGCAGATCCTCTACGGATCGTCCGATGGAATGCCGCAGGACGTGCGCGAGGAGATCATCTTCCGGGCCAGCGAGACCGTCCGGACCTTCGTCGAGCAGGAGGTCGATCCGGCGGTCCTGTCCGCCGGGCTCGAGCCGTCCGATCCCGAGGCCGTCCGGCTGATCTTCCGCACGCGCCCGGCCGGCGCCAACGGGCCGGCGCTGGAGGACGGGGCGTCGTGACGGTCCAGCTCTCCCATGTCCGCTCGACGGTGCGCCGGGGCGAGCGCAAGCTCGGTCGCCGCGCCGGCCGCAAGTACGGCGGCGGCGCCAGCTGGATGGTCACCCTGGTCGACCTGGTGTCGCTGATGCTGGCGTTTTTCGTGCTGCGCTTCGCGATGACCAATATCGACACCCCGAGCTTCGAGAAGGCGGCGGGGGCGATCGCCCTGGTCCTCGGCCAGGAGGTCTCCGTCGTCGAGCAGTCGCCGCCGGTCGATCTGAGCGTTTCCGCCGAGCGGACCCGCCGCGGTTTCTCCCTGGGCTATCTGGAGCCGGTGCTCGACGCCAAGATGTCCGCCGATCCGGTTCTGAGCCAGGCCAAGATCGCCCAGGCCGGCGAGCAGCTGGTGATCGCGCTGCCGGCGGACCTGCTGTTCCCGGTCGGCGAGGCGGAGCTGACCCGCGACGCGCGCGTGGCCGTCGGCGTGCTGTCGACCGCCCTGTCCACCCTGCCGAACCGGATCGACGTGGTCGGCTATGCCGATCCGCAGCCGATGACGGGCAGCGGACGCTATGCCACGAACTGGCAGCTCTCCCTGGCCCGGGCCGATGCGGTCGCCGCCCGGCTCGTGCAGACCGGCTTCCCGCGACAGCCGACCGTCGAGGGCCGGGGCGACAGCCGGTTCAGCGACGTGGCGCCGACCCTGGACATGGAGCGCCGCTACGCCCTGGCGCGCCGGGTCGATGTCGTGATCTTCCCGGAGCGCGCGCCATGACCCGCGTCTCGCTCCGGTCTCTGGCCCGGCTCGCCCTGATCCTCGCCGTGGCGCTGGTGACGGTCTCGGGTGCCGCCCGGGCGGTGCCCGTGCAGGTCAGCGGCGGCAGTACCCAATCGTCGGAGCGGCTGGTGTTCGACTGGCCCCGCTCGGTCGACTATTCCGCCGAGCGATTCGGCGATTCCCTGGTGATCCGCTTCTCCCAGCCGATCGAGGGCGACGTGTCGGGCGCCGCGAGCGGTCTTGGCCGGTTCATCTCCGGCGGCCGGATCGGCAGCGACGGGCGCAGCGCCGTGATCGAGCTGACCGGCAACCACCGCCTGCGCACGACGCGGGAGGGCAACAGGATCGTCATCGACCTGTCGGACCGGACCAGCGCGCCCGCGCCCCTCCCGGCGCCGACGCAGGCAGCTCCGGCTCCGGCTCCGGCTCCGGCACCGCAGCAGCAGGCCGCTACCCAGCCCGCTCCCGCGCCGGCCCCGCCGCCGGCACAGGCCCCGCCTGCGGCCCAGCCCACGCCGCCGCCGGCCCAGTCCGGCCAGACCGCTCAGGCACCGTCGGCCCCCGCACCGGCGTCGAGCGGTCCGGCGGTGCCCGTGCGCACCGGCCGGCATGCGAATTACGACCGGATCGTCTTCGACTGGCCGGCACCGGTGGATTTCACGGTCGCGCCCGCGGCCGGCGCCGCCAGGATCCAGTTCGACAGTCCGGCGCGGATCGATGACGGGGCCGTCCGGCGCCGGCTGCCGGAAGCGCTGCGGGGCTTCTCCAGCGCGCCGTCCGGGTCCGGGCTGGCCGTGACCGTCCCGGTGCCGGAAGGGCGGTCGGTCAATGCCTTCCGCTCGGGCCCGAAGGTCGTGGTCGACGTGCTGCGCGACGCCAGCGGTACGACCGTACCGACCGCAGGCACCCAGCCGTCGCAGCCGACAGCGCCTCAGGCAGCTCCCTCCCAACCGGCCCCCTCCCAACCGGTCCCGGCACAGCAGACCCCGACCGCGGAATCACCGGCGCCTCAGCCTGCCGCGCCCGGTATCCCGGCCGCCCGGGTCGAGGCTCCCGCGCCCGCTGCGGGCCAGGCGCCTGCGCCGGCCGCCGCCCCGGTTCCGGCGACGCCGGAGGTGCAGGCACAGAACAACATCCGCAGCCAGACCGCCCCGCCGCCGGCGGGGGCGACCCGCTCGGACCCGACCACGGCGGTGACGCAGTTGCCCGACGTCCGCTCCAGCGTGCCGGCCGCGCAGGCGGGGGCCGAGTCGAGCCTGGACGACGCCACAAGGCTGGACGCCGCGCCGGTCGGGGCGGCGGTGCCGGTTGCCGGTCCGCCCCTGGCGATCACCCGGCTCAACAACGCCGATGCCATTTCCCTGCGCTTCGCCTTCCAGGAGGAGACGGCGGCGGCGGTGTTCCCCCGCGCCGGCTATGTCTGGGTCGGGTTCGACCGCGCGGCCGCGTTCGACACCACGCAGCTCGCCGGTCTGGCGAACGAGATCGTCGGCCAGCCCGAGCAGGTCGCCGCCTCCACCGGCTCCGTGGTGCGCATCCCGGTGGTCGAGGGGGTCAATCCGCGGGTCTGGCGCGACGGCACCGCGTGGGTGCTCGACCTGCAGCCGCAGCTCTCGCGCCCGGACGTTCCGCTGCGGATCGACGCGCAGATGGTCAGCCCGCAGGGACCGCGCCTGTTCATCCCGGTCGAGGGCGTGGGCGAGCCGATCGTGGTCAACGATCCCGAGGTGGGCGACAGCCTGTTCCTGATCCCGATCACCCCGCTGTCCCGCGGCATCGACGGCAACCGGCGTTATCCGGACATGGAGATCCTGGCCTCGCTCCAGGGCGTGGTGGTGCGGCCGAACCGCTCGGACCTGGCGATCCGGATCCTGCCGGACGGCATCGCCATCACCCGCGAAGCGGGCATGGTCCTGTCCGGCCCGGCGCCTCGCTCGGCTGATGACGTCTATACCGGCGGCCGGTTCGAGGGGCTGACCGCCGGCCTGCCTCCGGGGCGGATCTTCGACATGGCGAACTGGCGGCTGGGCTCGGATCCCGAGTTCCTCGAGCGGCGCCAGGCCCTGCAGCTCCGGATTTCCGAGGCGACCAGCATCTCGCGCAATGGGCCGCGGCTGGAGCTCGCCCAGTTCTATTTCGCCCGCGGTCTGGCGGCCGAGGCCATCGGTCTGCTGCGCACCATCGCCCAGTCCGACGAGGATCTGGCGAACCGCCCGGACGTGAAGGCGCTGCGGGGGGCCGCCAGCTTCATGCTCGGCCGCAATGCCGAAGCAGAGGAATATCTGGACGATCCGGCGTTGAACGGCTTCTCGGAGGCGGAGCTGTGGCGCGGGGCGGCGACGGCCGGGCAGGGCAAATGGGACGAGGCGGTCGAGCACATCGCCCGGGCCGGCGAGATTCCGGGCGGCTATCCGCGCAACTACACCACCGAACTGGCGATGCAGGCCGCCGAGGCGGCGATCCGGGCGGGCGACTACCGCGGGGCGGGGGCCTTCCTCGACGTCATCGCCGAGGGCGACCCGACACCGGGCGAGCGCGCGCGGCTCGACTTCCTGCGCGGCCGGGTGCTCTACGCCTTCGGCGACACCGAGGCGGCGCTCGACATCTGGAACCGGCTGGCCGAGGGCGAGGACCGCTGGGCGCGCGTCCGCTCCGAGCGGGCGCTGATCCGCCACCGGCTCGAGGACGACCGGATCACGCCGAAGCAGGCGGCCGACCGGCTGGACGAGCTGCGCTATGCCTGGCGCGGCGACCGGGTCGAGTTCGAGCTGCTCCGCGATCTCGGGCGCCTGCGCCTGGAGGAGAACGAATTCGAGGAGGGGCTGGCCGCCCTGCGCCAGGCCGTGACCTTCTTCCCGGACAATCCGGATTCCCGCGATCTCGCCTTCGAGCTGACCGAGGCGTTCAGCGATATCTTCACCTCCGGCATCGCCGAGGCCATGACCCCGCTGCAGGCGCTGGCGCTGTACGACGAGTTTCGCGAGCTCACCCCGGTCGGGGCGGCCGGCGACAAGATCATCGAAGCCCTGGCCGACCGGCTGGTGAAGGTCGACCTGCTGGACCGGGCCGCCCGGCTGCTGGACCGTCAGGTGAAGTTCCGGCTGCAGGGGACCGAGAAGGCCCGGGTCGGCGCGCGTCTGGCGCTGATCCTGCTGCTGGACCGCCAGCCGGAGAGCGCGATCGCCGCCCTGGACGAGAGCGTGGCACCGGGTCTGCGCTCGGATCTGGCGGCGGAGCGCCGGCGGTTGCGGGCCCGGGCGATCTTCGATCTCGGCGACGCCCAGGGTGCCCTCAAGCTGCTTGCCGACGACAAAAGCCGGGAGGCCGACCTGCTGCGGGCGGATATCTACTGGCGCACCCAGGAATGGGTCGAGGCGGCCAAGACCTTCCGGAGCCTGGTGGCAGATGCCGGCCGCGACGGCCGCCGCCTGACCCCGGAACAGGCCAACTACATCGTCAACTGGGCGGTCTCGCTGGCGCTAAGCGACAACGACAACGGCCTGAACCGGCTGCGGCAGATCTACGGCACCCAGATGGACGACACGCCGTTCCGCGAGGCGTTCCGGCTGATCACCAACAACACCGACAGCGGGCCGGACGAGTTCCTGCGCCTGTCGGAGCGGTTCGAGGAGATCGGGCGGTTCCAGGCCTTCCTGTCGAGCTACCGCGACAAGCTGAAACAGGGCCCGCTCAGCGCCACGAACTGAGGCGACGCCGCTTCACCCCCAATCGTCTTCCCGGCCCTGCGCCGGGACCGAGGCGGGCGCTTGCCGGAGCCTGTCCGAGCTGGTTCGGAGCCGCAGCCGCACCTGCCCTGGGCCCCGGCGCGAGGCCGGGGAGACGGGTGGGGGCGTTGGTGGAGGTGGGACCCGACCCTATGTCGCGAAGCTGCGGACCAGGGTGCCGGCGACCATGTACCAGCCGTCGACCAGCACGAAGAAGATCAGCTTGAACGGCAGCGAGATCGTCACCGGGGGCACCATCATCATGCCCATGGACATCAGCACCGAGGCGATGACCATGTCGATGATCACGAAGGGCAGGTAGAGCAGGAAGCCGATCTCGAAGGCGCGGCGCAGCTCGCTGATCATGAAGGCCGGCACCAGCACCTGAAGCGGCGCGTTCAGCCCGGTCTCGGCCGGACCGACCTCGGCGATGTCCTCGAACAGCTGCAGGTCCTTCTCGCGCACCTGGGCCAGCATGAAGACGCGGAACGGGGCGGTGGTCTCGCGGAACGCCTCCTCCTCGTCGATCTGCTCCTCGATCAGCGGGCGCACGCCGTTCTGCCAGGCGGTCTGGAAGGTGTCGGCCATGATGAAGGCGGTCATGAACATCGCCAGGCTGATGGCGACGATGTTCGGCGGTGCCTGCTGGGTGCCGAGCGCCGAGCGCAGCAGCGAGAACACCACGATGATGCGGGTGAAGGAGGTCACCATCATCAGGATGCCCGGCGCCAGGGACAGCACCGTGACCAGGGCGACGAGCTGGATGATGCGCGCGGTGGTCGATCCGCCCGGCTCGCCCACGTCGAGGGTGAGCGACTGGGCCAGCACCGGGGCGGCATAGAGCGCGCAGCCCAGGCCGGCCAGAACCGCCAGGTGGACGAACAGGCGCCGCCCCGTCATCGGGCGGCTCCGTCGCGCCTGTCGGCCGGCCGAGGGTCGGGTTCGGCGCTCGACGACACGGGCGCGGGCAGCGGCGGCGCCGGAATGCCGGTCTCCACGACCATGTCGCTCTCTCCGCCGATCACCAACAGATGCTCCACCTCGTCACGCCGGATCAGTACCAGCCGCCGGCGCCCGTCGAGCACGCGGCTTTCGACGATCCGCAGGCGCGGCGTCTTGCCGACATTCATCGCCAGGCCGAGCCGCTCGACCGCATACCGCCGCACCAGCCAATAGCATATGCCGATCAGCCCGAGAACAAAGGCGAAGGCCAGGATGAAGCGGATGTAGTCGAACAGACCCATGGCGCATTGTCGGTCGCGGGTCGGGCCGTGCCAAGGCCGCAGGCCGGCGCCGCGGCCGGGCGGACTCAGAACCCACGCCGTCGGCGGTTCTGTCCCGCGCCGTAGGCGGCGGCGGCCGAGCGGGCGGAGCGGGCGGGCGAGGACGAATCGCCGCTCTCGCCGCGTTCCTGGATCGCCGTCGCCGCCGCGTCGAGCCGGGCGATGAGCTGCTCCAGCACCGGCAGCAGCGCCTTGGCCTCGGCCGGCGGGCGGGCCAGGACCGCGTCGCACAGCCGGGACACCCGCTGCTCCAGCGCCGCCCGGTCGGCGCTGCCGGCGGCCAGTGCGTCGATCTGGGCGGCGACGGCGGCGATCTCCGCCTGCAGCGCCGGCGAGGCCGTCGGATCAGCGGTCATCGCCCGTTCCTCCCTGCCCGCTCTGCAGCTTCATCTGGTCGTTCGCCCGGTAGACATAGGTCAGGATCTCCGCCACCGCGGCGAAGGCTTCCAGCGGGATCTCGCAATCGACCTCGACCACCTCGAGGATCTGCGCCAGGTCGGGATCGGTGCGGACCTTCACGTTGTTGTTGAAGGCCAGATCCAGGATCTTCTCCGCCATCTCGCCATAGCCCTTGGCGACGACGGTCGGCGCGGTGCCGCTGTCGATGTCATGGCTGAGCGCGATCGCGATCTGCCGCTCCGGCGGCGTGCCGCGGGAACTCGCCGGGGTGTTGGAGCGCCGTGTCATGCACCCAGTATAGCGCTCCCGGACCTGGCCCGCATCCGGCCCGCGTGCCGGTTTTGGCACGGTGCTTGCTTATCTCTTCGCGGAACCGAGAGACGCAGATCCATCGAGATCGCTCAGAAGGGGAACAGAGATGCAGATGTCGGATATGAGCCTGTTTCGGATGGCTCGTCAGAAGATGGACTGGCTGGGCGACCGCCAGACCGTTCTCGCCCAGAACATCGCCAATGCCGACACCCCGAACTACCGGGCCAAGGATCTGCGCCAGCTGAGCTTCGAGCGCGAACTGCGCGACATCAAGCCGGTCCGCATGCAGGCCACCAGCGGCACCCATCTCCAGGGCACGGTGCAGAAGCCGGACATCCGCGTGGAGGAGCTGCGCGCCCGCGAGGTCTACGAGACCAACCCGAACGACAACGGGATCGCGCTGGAAGAGCAGATGATGAAGGTGTCCGACACCCAGATGAACTACCAGCTGGCGTCGAACATCTACCACAAGAACATGATGATGCTGCGGACCGCCATCGGTCATAACGGTCAGTAAGCGGAGAGGACGGACCCATGGAACTCATCAACGCCATCAAGATCTCCGCCTCCGGCATGAAGGCCCAGGGCACGCGCCTGCGGGTCGTCGCCGAGAACGTGGCCAACGCCGACTCGATGGGCAACAAGCCGGGCGACGATCCCTATCGCCGCAAGACCATCACCTTCCAGGACCAGCTCGACCGCTCGCTGAACGCCGATCTGGTGTCGGTCAAGCGGATCGGCCGCGACATGAGCGACTTCGACCTGTCCTACGAGCCGTACCATCCGCTGGCGGACGAGAACGGCTACGTGAAGAAGCCGAACGTCAACTCGCTGATCGAGCTGACCGACATGAAGGAGGCCCAGCGCGGCTACGAGGCCAACCTGAGCGTGATCGACAGCTCCAAGGCGATGATCCAGCGCACCATCGAGCTGCTGCGCTGATCGTCCCGGAGTAAATCGGCAGGGCGCTGTTTCGCCGGCCGGACCCATCGCGTAGAATGGCATCCATGGAGGTACCGTCATGGTGACACGTATCGGAGACATCACGCCGCCGATCCCCGGAGTGGGCGGCGGTGCCGCGGAGCAGCCGCTCACCGGCAAGGATTTCGCCAGCTTCGTGAAGGACGCGGCCGAGAGCTCGGTCGACACGATGTACAAGGGCGAGACCCTGTCCAAGGCCGGGATCGCCGGCACGGCCGACCTGACCGAGGTCGTCGCCGCGGTGAACGATGCGGAACTCACCCTCCAGACCGTGACCGCTCTGAGGGACAAGCTTGTCTCAGCCTATCAGGAGATCATCCGCATGCCGATCTGAGGTGGTCGCCGCCGTTTCGGCGACCATCGCGATCAACAGGGCGGCAGAAAGCGACCCGGCAGGTTTTGCCGGGCATTCGGCGTTGGGGGGAAGGAAATGACCGAGGCCGACGCGATCGACGTCTCCCGCGAGGCGGTCCTGGTGCTGCTCACCATGTCCCTGCCGGTCATGCTGATCGCGCTCGGGGTCGGCCTGACCATCGCGCTGTTCCAGGCGCTCACCCAGCTGCAGGAGATGACCCTGGTCTTCGTGCCGAAGATCCTGGTGGTCTTCGCCTCCCTGCTGCTGCTGCTGCCGTTCATGCTGGCCACGATCACCACGTTCTTCGACGGGCTGGCCGACAAGATCATCGGGCTCTCGTAGGAGGGCGGCCGGTGCCGCTTCAGGAATACCTTCCGGTCCAGGCCTATGCGCTGATGCTGGTGATCGCCCGGCTCGGCGCCCTGGTGTTCCTGCTGCCGGGCATCGGCGAGTCCTTCGTCTCCTCGCGCATCCGCATGATGTTCCTGCTGACCATGGCGGTGGTCGTCTCGCCGATGGTGATCACCTATCTGCCGCCGGCGCCGCCCTCGCTGCCCGAGCTGTTCCTGCTGGTCTTCATCGAGTTCATGATCGGCACCTTCTTCGGTCTGGTCGGCCGCACCCTGCTGCTGACCCTGACCTCGGCCGGCATGATCATCTCGTTCTCCACCGGTCTGGCCAACGCCCAGGTGTTCAACCCGTCGGTCCAGGGCCAGGGCACCTCGATCAGCCTGCTGCTCAGCACCCTGGCGATCATGGTCGTGATGGCGACGGACATGCATCACATGCTGATCCTGGCGCTGATCGACAGCTACACCCTGTTCCCGGCCGGCGCGCCGCTGCCGATAGACGACATGTCGCTGGCCTATACCCGGCTGGTGGCGGATTCCTTCGAGATGGCGGTGCAGCTCTCCGCGCCGTTCATCGTGTTTTCGCTGGTGTTCTTCGTCACCCTGGGCGTGGTGTCCCGGCTGATGCCGCAGCTCCAGATCTTCTTCATCGGTCTGCCGATCCAGATGCTGATGGGCTTCACCATCATCATCGCCATTCTCGGGACCATGGTTGAGGTGTTTCTCAGCTACTATGAGGATGGGATCGCCTCCTATCTGGTGCCCGGCTAAGGCGGCGTCGCGCCGTCGTTAACGGTTTGGCAGGCGATCTCCGGTTCCGATGGCTTCGATCGGGGCCGTACGGGCTCTAACCGCGGCAAGGCGACGGCGCATCCATGTCGGACCAGGACCAATCCGAAAAGACGGAAGAGCCAACTCCGAAAAAGCTGTCGGAGGCGCGCAAGAAGGGCCAGATCGCCAACAGCAAGGAGGTGAACAGCTTCGCCGTCCTGCTCGGCGCGACGCTGGTGATCGGCATCCTCGGCCCGTTCGTCGCGCTGCGGGTCTACAGCCCGCTCGCCGGCATCGTGGAGAAGGCCGGCACCATGCCGATCGACCACGGCAGCTCCGGCCAGATCCTGTTCGACGTCTTCGCCTCGGTCATCATCGCCCTGGCGCCGGTCTTCGCGGTGTTCATGGTGCTCGCCCTCGCGGCCAGCCTCGGCCAGTCCGGCATCCTGTTCACCGCCGAGCCGATCACGCCGAAGATCGACAAGATCTCGCCGATCAAAGGGTTCAGCCGGCTGTTCTCGATGCGCTCTATCGTCGAGTTCCTGAAGGGCATCGCCAAGATGGGCGTGGTCGGGACCGTCGCGCTGATCCTGGTCATGCCGGAGCTCGACCGGCTGGAGACCATCGTCCAGATGGACGTGCGCCAGCTGCTGGAGGAGATCCAGACCCTGCTGATGCGCCTGCTGTTCGGGGTCGCCGCGATCATGGCGGTCATCGCCGTGGCCGACTACGTCTACCAGAAGTACGAGCACATCAAGCAGCTCAAGATGAGCCGCCAGGAGATCCGCGACGAGCACAAGCAGTCGGAGGGCGACCCGCACGTCAAGGCACGGCTGCGGCAGATCCGCCACGAGCGGGCGCGCCAGCGCATGATGGCGGCGGTGCCCCAGGCCGACGTGATCGTGACCAACCCGACCCATTTCGCGGTCGCCCTGAAATACGATACCGCGGTGATGGCGGCGCCGACCGTCGTCGCCAAGGGCGTGGACAACGTGGCCTTCCGGATCCGCGAGGTGGCCGAGGCGAACGATGTGCCGATCGTCGAGAACCCGCCCCTGGCCCGGGCCCTGTTCGGCGGGGTCGAACTGGACCAGCAGATCCCGGAAGAGCACTATCAGGCGGTGGCGCAGATCATCTCCTACGTCTACCGCCTGAAGGGCAAGCAGATGTCGGCCTGAGGGCGGGGCGTGGTCGGAGAGGAGCATCCGTGCGTGCCCGAGAGGTGCGGGCGGAGGAGGTGCGGCCGAGCGGGCCGGCCGTGGAACGCAGACTGTGGCGGAGGGAAAGCTGTTTTCTGGTGAGGGACTGAAGGGGTCTTCGATCTGGCGCGCCCTGACCGGCGGCATGTCCGACCGCGGGGCCGGTGCCGAGGCCGGCCGGGCCGGCGACGCCGCCGGGGCGGAGGAGGAGACGGTCGAGCGCGGCTGCGTGCGCCTGGCCGCGGACGGCCGGTTCCTGGAGGCCGATGCCGGGGCGGTCGCCCTGCTGGGCGAGCCGACCTCGACCGGCGAGGGCAAGCCGGTGGCGCGCCTGCGGCTGATGGTGCTCAAGCGCGACCCGTCCGAGGACGAGTCGACCGACAGTTTCGAGCATGACGGCCGCACCGTCTCGGTGACCCTGACGACGCCGGCGGAGAATGTGGTGCGGGCCGATCTCACCGCCCCCCGAAAGCCGGCCGCCCCGGCCGAGGAATCGGTGCTGGAGCTGGTGATCGACGCGCTGGAGTTCGCCCCGATCGGCGCGCTGCGCATGAACGACGCGGGCCGCATCGTCGGCCATAACCGCTTCCTGTCCGACTGGCTCGGGCCGGGCGGCCGCAACGCCATGCTCGGCTTCGAGTTCCTGCCGCTGGTCGCCGAACACGACCGCGACCGGGTGCGGCAGGTGATCGCCGACGCCGACCCGAGCGGCGAGAAGACCACGCCGATCGACGTCAATGTCGGCTCCGGCGATCACGAGCGGATCGCCTCCATGTTCGTGCGACGGCCGCGCGGCAACCCGACCCAGCGGGTGATCTACCTGATCGATGTCAGCGAGCAGCGCTCCCTGGAGATGCAGTTCGCCCAGTCGCAGAAGATGCAGGCGGTCGGCCAGCTCGCCGGCGGCGTCGCCCACGACTTCAACAACCTGCTGACGGCGATGACCGGGTATTGCGACCTGCTGCTGCAGCGTCACCGCGCCGGCGACCAGTCCTTCGCCGATGTCATGCAGATCAAGCAGAACGCCAACCGGGCCGCCAACCTGGTGCGCCAGCTCCTCGCCTTCTCGCGCCAGCAGACCCTGATCCCGCGGGTGGTCGACCTGACCGAGATCCTGTCCGACCTGTCCCACCTGCTGCGCCGGCTGATCGGCGAGACCGTGAACCTGGAGCTGGAGCACGGCCGCGACCTGCGCCCCGTGCGGGTCGATCCGGGCCAGCTCGAGCAGGTCATCATCAACCTGGTGGTCAACGCCCGCGACGCCATGCCGGGCGGCGGACGCATCGCCATGCGCACCGGGCTGACCGAGACCGTACGGCCGCTGCGCCAGGGCGACGAGGTGATGCCGGCCGGGGAATACGTGCTGATCGAGGTGATCGACACCGGCACCGGCATGCCGCCAGAGGTGCAGAAGCGGATCTTCGAGCCGTTCTTCACCACCAAGGACCTGGGCCAGGGCACCGGGCTCGGCCTGTCGACCGCCTTCGGCATCATCAAGCAGTTCGGCGGCTACATGTTCGTCGACAGCACCCTCGGCGTCGGCACCACGTTCTCGATCTACCTGCCGGCCTGGAACGGCACGGTGGAGACCGGGACGGCCGACGGTCCGCGCCGGCTCGACACCGATTTGTCGGGCACCGGCACCGTGCTGCTGGTGGAGGACGAGGACCCGGTGCGCCTGTTCGCCGCCCGGGCACTGCGCGGCAAGGGCTACACCGTGCTGGAGGCGCGGTCGGGCGAGGCGGCGCTGGACCTGCTGAACGGCGAGAACCCGCAGGTCGACCTGATGGTCACCGATGTGATGATGCCGGGCATCGACGGGCCGACCCTGATCCGCGAGGTGCGCAAGGACCGGCCGACCCTGCCGGTGGTCTGCATTTCCGGATATTCCGAGGATGCCCTGCGCCAGCGCATCGCCGACGCCGAATCGGTGGCGTTCCTGCCGAAGCCCTTCTCGCTGAAGCAGCTCGCCCAGGCGGTGAAACACGCCTCGCAGCCGATCGAGCCCGGATCTTGAGGTCCGATTTCGGCCGGACCGCTACATCTGGATGAGAACAAAAGAAGAAAATTCGCTTGAGAATGAGAACAAAGTGAGTACAATCCGTCCTCAGTGATCTTTCACCCCGCATCGGTCCCGACGGAACCCGCACCGGCGCCACGCCCGTTGCCCCGCACCCGACGCGCACGATAGAAGGAGGCGGATTATGAGCGCTGCACTCAAGCTTGTTGAGAAGGACGGCATGGACAAGTCGAAAGCGTTGGAAGCCGCCCTCGGTCAGATCGAGCGGGCGTTCGGCAAGGGCTCGGTGATGAAGCTCGGCCAGCGCGAGGCCGGGATCGAGATCGAGGCGGTGTCGACCGGCTCCCTGGGACTGGATATCGGGCTCGGCATCGGCGGCCTCCCGCGCGGCCGCATCGTCGAGATCTACGGCCCGGAAAGCTCGGGCAAGACCACCCTGGCGCTGCATGTGGTCGCCGAGGCGCAGAAGGCCGGCGGCACCTGCGCCTTCGTCGATGCCGAGCACGCGCTGGACCCGGTCTATGCCCGCAAGCTGGGCGTCGATGTGGACGAGCTGCTGATCTCGCAGCCGGATGCCGGCGAGCAGGCGCTGGAGATCGCCGACACGCTGGTGCGCTCGGGCGCCATCGACGTGCTGGTGGTCGACTCCGTCGCCGCCCTGGTGCCCCGGGCCGAGCTGGAAGGCGAGATGGGCGACACCCATGTCGGCCTGCAGGCCCGGCTGATGAGCCAGGCGCTGCGCAAGCTGACCGGCTCGATCTCCAAGTCGCGCTGCATGGTGATCTTCATCAACCAGATCCGCCAGAAGATCGGCGTGATGTTCGGCAACCCGGAAACCACCACCGGCGGCAACGCGCTGAAGTTCTACGCCTCCGTGCGCCTCGACATCCGCCGCATCGGCGCGATCAAGGACCGCGACGAGGTGGTCGGCAACCAGACCCGGGTCAAGGTGGTGAAGAACAAGCTGGCCCCGCCGTTCCGGGTCATCGAGTTCGACATCATGTACGGCGAGGGCGTGTCCAAGCTGGGCGAGCTGCTCGACCTCGGCGTCAATGCCGGCATCGTGGAGAAGTCGGGCGCCTGGTTCTCCTGCGACGGCCAGCGCATCGGCCAGGGCCGGGAGAACGCCAAGCAGTTCCTGAAGGCCAATCCGGACATCGCGGGCGGCATCGAGCGGCGGATCCGCGAGAATGCCGGCCTGGTGGCCGAGGCCATGCTGGTCGGCGACCCGGAGAGCGGTCCCGACGACGCGGCGGGCGACGACGCCTGATCGAATTCCGGGAAGCGGCCGCCCGTCGGCCGCTTCTCTGTTTCGGGCGGGCCGCGGGTCACCCGCCGGCCCGCCGGCGCGGTCGACCGGGTGGCGGGCGGCGCCATGTCTCGAGGCACGCCTTGGGCCGCCACCCGGGTCCCGCCCGCGAGCACATCTTGAGACAGACCCTGGGCCGTCCGGCGGGCATCCGCTGGACAGCGCCGGGTGGCCTCGATAAAACCGGGGACTTTTGACGGGGCCGTTGTCGTGCGTGGGGCGCGGAGCCGGTCCCAAGTCGCCGGAGACAAGGCCATGGCCACGACGAACGACATCCGCCGCGCGTTTCTCGACTATTTCTCGGCCCGGGGGCATGCCGAAGTCGCCTCCAGCCCGCTGGTGCCGCGCAACGACCCGACGTTGATGTTCACCAACGCCGGCATGGTGCAGTTCAAGAACGTCTTCACCGGCCAGGAGACCCGCGACTACAACCGGGCCACCTCCTCGCAGAAATGCGTGCGCGCCGGCGGCAAGCACAACGACCTGGACAATGTCGGCTATACCGCGCGCCACCACACCTTCTTCGAGATGCTGGGGAACTTCTCCTTCGGCGACTATTTCAAGGCCGAGGCGATCGAGTTCGCCTGGACCCTGGTCACCGGCGAGTTCGGCCTGCCCAAGGACAAGCTGCTGGCGACCGTCTATGCCGAGGACGACGAGGCGGCGGCCCTGTGGAAGAAGATCGCCGGCCTGCCGGAGGAGCGGATCATCCGCATCCCGACCTCCGACAATTTCTGGGCGATGGGCGACACCGGCCCCTGCGGCCCCTGTTCCGAGATCTTCTTCGACCACGGCCCGTCGATCGCCGGCGGCCCTCCGGGCAGCCCGGACGAGGACGGCGACCGGTTCATCGAGATCTGGAACTTGGTGTTCATGCAGTACGAGCAGGTCACGCCGGACGAGCGGGTCAGCCTGCCGCGGCCGTCGATCGACACCGGCATGGGTCTGGAGCGCATCGCCGCCGTGCTCCAGGGCAAGCACGACAACTACGACATCGACACGATGCGCCGCATCATCGAGGCCTCGGCCGAGGCCGCCGGGGTCGCGGCGGACGGCGACTTCAAGGTCTCCCACCGCGTCGTCGCCGACCACCTGCGCGCCAGCACCTTCCTGATCGCCGACGGCGTGCTGCCGTCGAACGAGGGCCGCGGCTACGTGCTGCGCCGGATCATGCGCCGGGCCATGCGCCATGCCCATATCATGGGCTGCACCGACCCGCTGCTGCACCGTCTGGTGCCGACCCTGGTGCGCGAGATGGGCGAGGCCTTCCCCGAGCTGGTCCGCGCCCAGGCGCTGGCGACCGAGACCCTGAAGCTGGAGGAGACCCGGTTCAAGGAGACCCTGGACCGCGGGCTGCGCATCCTGTCCGACGAGACCGGCAAGCTGGGCGACGGTCAGGCGCTGGACGGCGAGGTCGCCTTCAAGCTCTACGACACCTACGGATTCCCGGTCGACCTGACCGCCGACATCCTGCGTGGCCAGGGCCGCGCGCTCGATCAGGCCGGCTTCGACGCCGCCATGGAGCGCCAGCGCGCCGCCGCCCGCAAGTCCTGGTCCGGCTCCGGCGAGGCGGCGACCGACCGCACCTGGTTCGAGGTCCGCGACGCCGTCGGCGCGACCGAGTTCCTGGGCTACGACACCACCACCGCCGAAGGCGTGATCAGCGCGCTGATCGTCGACGGCAAACAGGTCGATTCCGCTCAACCCGGCACCGAGGTCCTGGTGGTCGTCAACCAGACCCCGTTCTACGGCGAGAGCGGCGGCCAGATGGGCGATACCGGCACCATCCGCACCGCCTCGGGTGCGACCCTGACCGTGACCGACACCCAGAAGAAGCTCGGCGACGTCTTCGTCCATGTCGCCGGCCTGGAAGGCGGCCCCGTGAAGGTCGGCGAGCCGGTGGAACTGCTGGTCGACGGCGAGCGCCGCGACCGGCTGCGGGCCAACCACTCTGCCACCCACCTGCTGCACGAGGCGCTGCGCCGCCGGCTCGGCGACCACGTCGCCCAGAAGGGCTCGCTGGTCGCACCGGAGCGGCTGCGCTTCGACTTCAGCCAGCCGACCGCCATCGCCCGCGAGGACCTGGCCTGGGTCGAGGGCGAGGTGAACCGCCGGGTGCGCCAGAACTCCGCCGTCACGACCCGCCTGATGACCCCGGACGCCGCCATCGCCGAGGGGGCGATGGCCCTGTTCGGCGAGAAGTACGGCGACGAGGTTCGCGTCGTCTCCATGGGCGGCGACATCGAGGCCGGCGACAAGTCGGCCTGGTCGGTCGAGCTCTGCGGCGGCACCCATGTGGGCCGCACCGGCGATATCGGCCTGGTGAAGATCGTCTCCGAGGGCGCGGTCGCCGCCGGCGTGCGCCGGGTGGAGGCGGTCACCGGCATCGGCGCGCTCGACTGGCTGAACGCCCGCGAGACCGCCCTGGCCGAGGCCTCGGCCGAACTGAAGACCACGCCGGAAGACCTTCCGGCCCGTGTCCATGCGCTGATCGAGGAGCGCCGCCGGCTCGAGCGCGAGCTGGTGGAGACCCGCAAGAAGCTGGCCTCCGGCGGCGGCGGTGGCGGCGCCACCAAGACCGTGTCCGGCATCACCTTCGCCGGCCGCGCGCTCGACGGCGTGCCGGCCCGCGAGCTGAAGGGCGTCGCCGACGGCCTGAAGCAGGAGATCGGCTCCGGCGTTGTCGCCGTGGTCAGCAACGACGACGGCAAGGCCTCGCTGGTGGTCGGCGTGACCGCGGACCTGGTCGGCCGGTTCAGCGCCGTCGATCTGGTGCGCGCCGGCTCCGAGGCCCTGGGCGGCAAGGGCGGGGGCGGCCGGCCCGACATGGCCCAGGCCGGCGGCCCGGACGGCACGGCCGGCGAGAAGGCCCTGGCGGCGATCGAAGCGGCCTTGGCCTCGTCCCCCGCCGCCGCGTAAGGTCGGACTCGCTGCGACGGCGCCGGAGACTGCCCCGGTTTCGTCGCAGTTCCGACCCAGGCTGCCTGCCGTAGGGACCAGAAACACGCAACCCACCCGGCCCCCCGGGACCCGTCCAGCCGATTGGCGAGGTGAGATGAACGACATGCAGCAAGCCACCCGCTTCGAGGGCAGCGACAGCTACGTCGCGACCGCCGATCTGCGCGTGGCCGTGAACGCCGCCGTGCAGCTTGCCCGCCCGCTCCTGGTCAAGGGAGAGCCCGGAACCGGCAAGACGGTGCTGGCCCGCGAGGTGGCCGAGGCGCTGGGCATGCCGCTGATCGAGTGGCACGTGAAGTCGACCACCAAGGCGCAGCACGGCCTGTACGAGTACGACGCCGTCGCCCGTCTGCGCGACGGCCAGCTCGGCGACGCGCGGGTGCAGGACATCTCCAACTACATCCGCCGCGGCAAGCTGTGGGAGGCGTTCACCGCCCCGGAGCAGGCGGTGCTGCTGATCGACGAGATCGACAAGGCGGATATCGAATTCCCGAACGACCTGCTGCTCGAGCTCGACCGCATGGAGTTCCATGTCTACGAGACCGGCGAGACCGTGAAGGCGCGCCACCGGCCGATCGTGATCATCACCTCGAACAACGAGAAGGAACTGCCGGACGCCTTCCTGCGCCGCTGCTTCTTCCACTACATCCGCTTCCCCGATCCCGAGACCATGGCGGCGATCGTCGAGGTGCATTTCCCCAAGCTGAAGCAGGAGATGCTCCGAGCGGCGCTGAACGCGTTCTTCGAGATCCGCGAGGTGCCGGGGCTGAAGAAGAAGCCGTCCACGTCGGAGCTGTTGGACTGGCTGAAGCTGCTGCTGATCGAGGACATCCCGCCCGAGGCGCTGAAGGTCACCGACAAGAAGGACCTGATCCCGCCGCTCTACGGCGCCCTGCTGAAGAACGAGCAGGACGTCCATCTGTTCGAGCGCCTGGCCTTCCTCGCCCGGCGCGAAGGGAAGGCATGATGCGCGCGCTGATCCTGACGGCCGCTCTGGTCCTGGCCGCCACACCGGCCTCTGCCGGCAAGCTGCTCGAGGCGGCGCCGGAGGCGATGCGGAACTATGCCGAGCAGGCGGGCTATATCCTGAGCTCGATCGGGGTGTGCGGCGGCGACGCGGAGGAGGAGGCGTATTTCCGCTCCATCGCCCGCGACAACCTGGTGCAGCTCGGCGCCGACGACGAGGATCTGGGCTTCCTGGAGTACAACATGGAAGCGGCGGCCCGGACCGCCCGCCCGCGCAAGCGCGATTGCGGCGAGGACGGCGCGGTGCCGGTGGCCTCCGATCTGTACCTGCACCGCAACCTCATCGAGAAGGCGCTGAAGGGCGGCTGATCCCGGGAGACGGAAGCCATGTTCACCCGCTTCTTCACCGAACTGCGCGACGCCAAGCTGCCGGTCTCGATCACCGAGTACCTGACGCTGCTGCGGGCGGTGCGAGACGGGGTGGCCGGCGGGTCGGTGGACGATTTCTACTACCTGTCGCGCGCCACCCTGGTGAAGGACGAGCGCCATCTCGACCGGTTCGACCGGGTGTTCGGCCATGTCTTCCAGGGCATGGAGGCGCTGGACGGGCTGTTCGGCGCCGAGATCCCCGACGAGTGGCTGCAGAAGCTGGCCGAGCTGAACCTCACCGACGAGGAGAAGCGGCAGATCGAGGCGATGGGCGGCTGGGACAAGCTGATGGAGACCCTGCGCCAGCGCCTGGAGGAGCAGAAGGGCCGGCACCAGGGCGGCAGCAAATGGGTCGGCACGGCCGGCACCTCGCCCTACGGCGCCTATGGCTACAATCCCGAAGGCGTGCGCATCGGCCAGGACGGCAACCGGAACTTCCGGGCGGTGAAGGTCTGGGACAAGCGCGAGTTCCGCAATCTCGACGACAGCGTCGAACTCGGCACCCGCAACCTGAAGGTCGCCCTGCGCAAGCTGCGCCGGTTTGCCAGGCAGGGAAGGCCGGACGAGCTCGACCTCGACGGCACGATCCGTCAGACCGCGAAGAACGGCGGCTGGCTCGACCTGCAGATGCGGGCCGAACGGCAGAACGTGGTCAACGTTATCCTGTTCTTCGATGTCGGCGGCTCCATGGACCCCTATGTGAAGGTCTGCGAGGAGCTGTTCTCCGCCGCCCGCAGCGAGTTCAAGCACCTGGAGTTCTTCTACTTCCACAACTGCCCCTATGAGCGGCTGTGGAAGGACAACCGGCGCCGCCATGTGGAGCGGATCGACACCGCCGAGGTGCTGCGGACCTACGGGCCGGAGTACAAGGCCGTGTTCATCGGCGACGCCTCCATGAGCCCCTACGAGATCGCGGTGGCCGGCGGCAGCGTGGAGCATATGAACCCGGAGCCGGGCGGGGTCTGGATCCGGCGCATGACCGAGCATTTCCACCGCTCGGTCTGGCTCAACCCGGTGCAGGAACGGTTCTGGCAGTACACCCAGTCCGTCGCCATGGTGAAGGAGCTGCTGGAGGCCCGGA
Organism: Candidatus Endolissoclinum sp.; assembly: GCA_965228445.1. Classification (GTDB taxonomy): domain Bacteria; phylum Pseudomonadota; class Alphaproteobacteria; order Thalassobaculales; family Thalassobaculaceae; genus Thalassobaculum. Next base: position 4,739,932 of record OZ245813.1, read on the forward strand.
TGTATCCGCTGTCCCTGGACGGGCTCGACCGGGCGATCAAGGAGCTGAACGCGTGAGCGTGACCGAGAGCGAGCGGCTCGATCCGCGGATGAACGCCTACCGCACCGACCTGGCCGATGCCCGGCTGGAGGGCCGGGTCAACGCCGCCCGGTTCGTGGCCGGCGAGCCAGCGCGGGTGGCCACCGGCACGGCGTCGATGCGCGAGGCCCCCTTCGAGGAGGCGCGCCAGGGCTCCGAGCTGCTCTATGGCGAGCGGGTCGCGGTGTTCGAACGCCGGCAGGGTTGGGCCTGGGTGCGCAACGAGACCGACGGCTATGTGGGCTATGTGCGCGAGGAGCTGCTGGGCGCGGCCGAGGCGTCGGCGCCGAGCCACCGGGTGACGGCGCTGCGCAGCTATCTGTTCGACGCGCCGGACCTGAAGACGATCCCGCGCGCGGTGCTGCACCTGACCAGCCGGGTGACGGTGACCGACCGCCATGGCGACTGGGCCCGGGGGGCCGATGACGGCTGGCTCTGGGCGATGCATCTGGCGCCGCTGGCCGAGCTGGAGCGCGATCCGGTCGCGGTCGCCCGCCGGTTCATGGGCGCGCCCTATGCCTGGGGCGGCCGCTCGACCACGGGGCTCGACTGCTCGGCCCTGGTGCAGCTAGCGCTGGCGGCCTGCGGCATCGACTGCCCGCGCGACAGCGACATGCAGGAAGCGTCGGTCGGCACGGTCGTCCCGTCGCTGGACGCGGCGCGGCCGGGGGACCTGCTGTACTGGCCGGGGCATGTGGCGTTCCTGGTCGAGGGCGACCGCATCCTGCACGCCAACGGCCACCACATGGCCGTGGCCGAGGAGCCCCATGCCGACTTCCGCGCCCGCAACATGGCCAAGATCGGCGACGTGCGGACGGTGCGGCGGATCGGGTGACCCGAGACGGCCCGCCCTTCGACACGCGCCCCGGGCCAAGCCCGGGACGCTGCTCAGGGTGAGGTCTGAGGGGGAATGTTATCGATTTCAGATGCTTATTGACGCCTCACCCTGAGCAGCCCCGCAGGGGCGTGTCGAAGGGCGTCGGGGGCATCGGCACCGCCCTCTCCCGTCGTCCTGACGCAAGTCAGGACCCGGCCGCCGGCGCCGGTGCATCGCAGATCCGGCGGATTTGCATCAGGATGACGGGCGGGGTTTGTGAGACGCGCAGCACCCATCCCCGGTGCCCGTCATCCCGGACGACCCCGGACGCGATCCGGGGACGGGCCGGGATCCAGCTTGCCGGCAGGGAGCACGGTCCCGGGCAGCGCCCGGATCGGGTCCGGTCGCTCCCGGGATGACGGGGAAGGGGGTGAGGGGCGGCGGCTAGCTCCCCACCTTGATGTCCAGCCAGCGCCGGGGCGTGCAGACCGCCACGTCGCCCGCGCGCAGCAGGACCGTGGTCGTGCTCGCCTCCACGATGGCCGGGCCGGCCACCTCCTGGCCCGGGGCCAGGTCGTCGAAGCCGTAGATCGGCGCGTCGATCCAGCCGTCGAGATAGACCGGCCGCGTGCCCGTCGGTTCGGCCGCAGCACCCGCCTGGGCCTCCGGCTCCTGCGGCGGCGCGGGGAGCTGGCCGATGGCCGCCACCTTGGCGTTGACCAGGACCGGCGCGCGGTCGGGCAGGCTGTAGGTGTAGAGCGCCTCGTGCCGGGCCTCGAACATCGCCTTCAGCCGGTCGAGCACGTCCGGCGCGTCCAGGTCCAGCTCGTCCAGCGGCACGTCGATCTCGTACACCTGCTCGCCGTAGCGCATGTCGGCCGAGCGCGAGGTCGTCACCGCGCCGTCGAACCAGGAGGAGAGGTATGTGCGCCCCTCCGCCTCCATGCCGCCGAACAGGGCGCGCACGGCCTCGGCCTGCAGGCCCTCGGTGTCGCCGATATGGGTGCGGATGGTCTCGTAGCGCAGGTCGGTGGTCAGCATGCCCCAGGCCGACAGAACCGAGGCGACCCGCGGCACGATCACGCGCTGCAGATCGAGCATCCGGGCGAGGCCGGTCACGTGCAGGCCGGCCGCCCCGCCGAAGCCGAACAGGGCGAAGCGGCGCGGGTCCACGCCCCGGCGCACGGTGGCGAGACGGATGCCCTCGGCCATCTGGGTGTTCACCACCCGGTGCACGCCGGCGGCCGCCTCCACCATGGACACGCCGAGCTTCTCGCCGAGCCGGGTCAGCGCGGCCTCCGCGCCGGAACGGTCGAGCTTGTCCGCGCCGCCGAGGAAGCCCGACGGGTCGAGATAGCCCAGCACCACGTTGCTGTCGGTCACCGTCGGCTCGGTCCCGCCCCGGCCGTAGCAGACCGGACCGGGGACGGCACCGGCGCTGTGCGGGCCGACCTGGAGCAGGCCGGCGCCGTCGACCCGGGCGATCGAGCCGCCGCCGGAGCCGAGCGTGACGATGTCCAGGCTCGGCAGGGCGATGCGTTCGCCGGCGATGGCGCGGTCGGAGGCGAGCGCGATCTCGCCCTCGTCGACCAGGGAGATGTCCGATGAGGTGCCGCCCATGTCGAATGGGATCAGGTTCTCCACCCCGGTCAGTTCGGCCGCGTGGCGCGCCCCGGCGAGGCCGCCGGCCGGGCCGGACAGCACGGTGGCGACGGCCGAGCGGATCGCCTCGGCGATCGGCGCCACGCCGCCATGGGACAGCACGATGAGGGTGGCGTTCCTGTAGCCCGCCTCGTCCAGCCGGGTCTCCAGCCGGCGCAGGTAGCGCTGCAGGGCCGGGCCGACATAGCCGTTCACCACGGTGGTGGAGACGCGCTCGTACTCCTTGATCTGCGGCAGCACGTCGGCCGACACGCAGACATAGGCGCCCGGCAGGGCCGCGCGGATCGCCTCGGCGGTGGCCCGCTCATGGGCGTCGTTGGCGTAGCTGTGCAGGTAGCAGACGGCGACCGACTCGACCTTCTCCGCCTTCAGCGTCTCGATGGCGGCGGCGAGCGACGCCTCGTCCAGCGGGGTCTCCACCGAGCCGTCATGGCGCATGCGCTCCTTGACGCCGAGACGCAGGTGGCGCGGCACCAGGGCCTCCTGGCGCGGCAGGCGCAGGTTGTAGCGGTCGGGCTTCAGCCCCTCGCGCATCTCCAGCACGTCGCGGTGGCCCTCGGTGGTCAGCAAGGCGAGCTTCGCGCCCTTGCGCTCCAGCAGGGCGTTGGTGGCGACGGTCATGCCGTGGACGATGCGCTCGGTCTTCTCGAGCAGATCGGCGCGCGACAGATCCAGCATTCCGGCCAGCTTCTCCAGCCCGTTCAGCAGGCCGATGGACTGGTCCTCCGGCGTGGACGGAGTCTTGGCGAAGGTGACGGTGCCGGCGTCGTCGACCGCGACGAGGTCGGTGAAGGTGCCGCCGATATCGATGCCGATGCGATAGGTCATGGTGTCCTGGGTGCTCATGTCGGTGGTCGTCCCTCAGCCTTGGGCGAGGGGAGGGAGGCCGGCGCGCCGGTCGGCGGCGCGGTCCTCGTCGGTGCGCTTGGCGGGATCGCCCCAGCCGCCGCCGCCGGCGGACTGGACGTGGAAGACCGAGCCGGCCGGGACCGGCAGGCCCTCGCGCTTGGTCTTCAGCACGACCGGATCGCCGGCAGGCGGATGCATGGTGTAGAGGTGGACGGCGCCGTCCTCGCCGCCGGCCCGGCCCTTGGACGGGACCCGCGCGCCTTCGCCGGCGGTGTTCACCACGGCGTCCTTCTCGGTCTCCAGGCGCAGGCGCAGTTCGCCGCCGGCCCCGCCGACATACTGGCCGTCGCCGCCGGAATCCGGCCGGAACTCATGGGTCTCGAAGAACAGCGGGAAGCGCGCCTCGGCGACCTCGACCGAGCCGAACTTCAGGCCGCCGGCCGAATGCCACTCGCCGGAGCTGTGCCAGCCGTCGCCGCCCGGCGAGGCGCCGCCGCCCGGTCGGGCGTGGAACATGTGCCAGATGAACGGCCGGTCGCCGCCCGGATAGGTGCCCTTGATCGCAAGGCGGAAGCGCTTGCCCCAGCCCGCCATGGCGCGGTCGGGACAGGCCGGCGCGATGGCGTCGACGATCGCCTCGACAATCTCTTGGCTGCAGTGCGAGGTGCAGAGCGTGACCGGCGCGCCGGGATGGGCCCAGACCACCGTGCCCTCCTTGGCGATCACCTTGATCGGGCGCATGGAGCCCTCGTTCTTCGGGATCTCCTTGTCGAGCAGGAAGGCGATGGCCATGGCCACGCCGGAGCGCATGTTGGCGAAGGAGGAGTTGATGAAGGAGGTGACCTGGGGTGACGACTCGGTCAGGTCGACGGTGAGGCCGCCATCCTCGATGGTGACGGTGGCACGCACGACCACGTCGGTATTGCCGCGCCCGTCGTCGTCCAGCGGCGCCTCGCCGCGATAGGTGCCCTCCTTCCAGGTGGAGATCACCGCGCGGGCCTGGCGCTCGGAACCGTCGAGGATCTGGGACACGGCGGCCAGCACGGTATCGGCGCCGAACTCCTCGATCAGCGCCTGCAGCCGACGCTCGCCCAGATGGACCGAGCCGGTCTGCGCCGCGAGGTCGCCCAGGAAGTCGCGCGGGTGGCGCACGTTGATCGACAGCATGTGCAGCAGGTCTTCGCGGGTCCGGCCCCGGTCGGCGAGCCGGATCGGCGGGATGCGGATGCCCTCCTGCCAGATCTCGGTCGCTGCCGCGTTATAGGCGCCGTGGGTGGCGCCGCCGATATCGGAATGGTGGGCCCGGTTGACGGTCCAGAACACCAGCCGGTTGCCGGCGAAGACCGGGACGAAGGCGGTGACGTCCGGCAGGTGGCTGCCGCCGAAATACGGGTCGTTCAGCAGGAACACGTCGCCCGGATGCACGTCGGCGCCGAAATACTCGACCACGGCGCGGGTCGCCCAGGGCATCGCGCCCACATGGACCGGGATGTGCTCGGCCTGGGCCACCAGGTCGCCGTCGGCGGCGCAGATCGCCATGGAGAAGTCGCGGGACGAGTTCAGGATCTGGGAATAGGAGGTGCGGAGCATCGCTTCGCCCATCTCCTCCACGATGCCGACCAGCCGGTGCTGGACGACGGAGGTGGTGATGGGATCGATATCGGATTTGGCGTCGGTCATCGGGCGATCCGTTGGGACAGCGGGGAAGGGAAGGGCCCGAGCTTAGGACCCCTGCTGCGGTGCGTCATCCCGTGAAAGTGCGCCGGTGAACCGGATTGACGTTCGCGTCAAGTTGGAGGACGCTTGCCGCCATGGCCGACCGCTTCACCATGACCCAACTCGTGCGCTCCCTGGGGCTGACCAGCCGGGCGATCCGGTTCTACGAGCAGCAGGGGCTCATCTTCCCGGGGCGCAATGGCCGGTCGCGCGTGTTCTCCGGCAGCGACCGCACCCGGCTGGTGCTGATCCAGCGGGGCCGCCGTCTGGGCTTCTCGATCGCCGAGATCCGCGAGATCCTGGACCTCTACGATCCGGCCCAGGGCGACCGCGCGCAGCTCGTCCACCTGCTGCGCAAGATCCGCGACCGCCGCGCCCAGCTCGAGGCCCAGCGCCGCGACATCGAGGCGATCGAGGCCGAGCTGGCAGTGCTGGAAAATACCTGCCTCGACCGGCTGTCGGAGGATGCGGCGTGACCGGCGCGGCTGACGCGGACGTCAAGCATCGGATCGCCAACCCGGCCTATGCCGAGCGGGTGCGGGCGTCGTTCGGGCGCCAGGCCTTCATGCATTTCATCGGCGCCGAGATCGCCGAGGTCTCGCCGGGCGGCGTCGAGATCCGGCTGCCCTATCGCGCGGAGCTTGCGCAGCAGCACGGGTTCTTCCACGGTGGCATTGTCGGGACGGTGGCGGACAACGCCTGCGGCTATGCCAGCTTCTCGCTGGCCGCGGCCGATGCTTCGGTGCTGACGGTGGAGTACAAGCTGAACCTGATGGCGCCCGCATCCGGCGATCTGCTGATCGCGCGCGGCCGGGTGCTGCGGCCGGGCCGGACCCTCGTGGTGGCCCAGGCCGATGTCTTCGCGGTCAGGGAGGGCCGCGAGAAGCAGGTGGCGACCGCACTCGCCACCCTGATGCTGATGGCCGGCATGGCCGATGAACCTCATACCCACAAGTCCAGCCAAACGGACGGAACCCCATGATCCCGAACGATTATCCGAGCCTGAACTTCGATCTCGGCGAGACCGCCGACATGATGCGCGACAGCGTGCGCAGCTTCTCGGCCGACGAGATCGCGCCGCGCGCCGCCGAGATCGACCGCGACAACACCTTCCCGCACGACCTGTGGCGCAAGATGGGCGCGGTCGGGGTGCTCGGCGTCACCGTGGGCGAGGAGTATGGCGGGGCTGGCATGGGCTACCTGGAGCATTGCGTGGCGATGGAGGAGATCAGCCGCGCCTCGGGCTCGGTGGGGCTGAGCTACGGCGCGCATTCCAATCTCTGCGTCAACCAGATCAACCTGAACGGCACCGAGGACCAGAAGCGGCGCTACCTGCCGAAGCTGATCAGCGGCGAGTATGTCGGCGCGCTGGCGATGAGCGAGCCGGGGGCCGGGTCCGACGTGGTGTCGATGAAGCTGCGGGCGGAGAAGAAGGGCGACCGCTACATCCTCAACGGCTCGAAGATGTGGATCACCAACGGTCCGACAGCCGACGTGATCGTGGTCTACGCCAAGACCGATCCGGAGAAGCACCAGCACGGCATCACCGCCTTCCTGGTCGACACCAAGGCCAAGGGCTTCTCGGTCGCCCAGAAGCTGGACAAGCTCGGCATGCGCGGCTCCGACACCGGCGAACTGGTGTTCGACAATGTGGAGGTGCCGCAGGAGAACGTGCTCGGCCAGGTCAATGGCGGGGTGCGGGTGCTGATGAGCGGGCTCGACTACGAGCGCGCGGTGCTCGCCGCCGGGCCGACCGGGCTGATGCAGGCGGCCATGGACGTGGTCATCCCCTACGTCCACGAGCGCGAGCAGTTCGGCAAGCCGATCGGCACCTTCCAGATCATGCAGGCCAAGATCGCCGACATGTACGTGATCATGAACGCGGCCAAGTCCTACGTGTACACGGTGGCGAAGGCCTGCGACCGGGGCGAGGTGACCCGCAAGGACGCCGCCGGCGCGATCCTCTACGCGGCGGAGAAGGCGACCTGGATGGCGCTGGAGGCGATCCAGTGCCTGGGCGGCAACGGCTACACCAACGAGTATCCCACGGGCCGCATCCTGCGCGACGCCAAGCTCTACGAGATCGGCGCCGGCACCAGCGAGGTCCGCCGCATGCTGATCGGCCGGGAGCTGTTCAAGGAGACGGCGTGACGGTTAACTCCGTCGTCATCCCGGACGGCCCCGGCCTCGCGCCGGGGGCGGGCCGGGACCGTGCGGTCGGCGCTCGCAGCTTGATCCTGACCTGCGTCAGGATGACGGTGGGGAGGAATGGGAAAATCCCGTCGTCCTGATGCAAATCAGGACCATGCCTCCCTCGCATCAGCTTGGTCCCGGCCCGCCCCCGGATCAATCCCGGATTAAATCGGGGACGGGGCCGTCCGGGATGACGGTCGTTCTTACAGTTCCGCCCGGATCCGCTCCGCGATGGTCCGGTACTCCGCGTCGGGCAGCAGGGGCAGCTTCGTCTCCGGCATTGGGATCGGGCCGCCCCAGTGGCCGTCGTCGCGGTAGCGCGGGATGAGCTGCCAGTGCACATGCGGCTCCACATTGCCGAAATTCGAATAGTTGATCCGGTCCGGCCGGTACGCGTCCCGGACCGCCCGGCCCAACCGCCGCAGGTCGTCGTTCAGTGCTGCGTGGACGGCGTCCGGGACCTCCAGCACGTCCAGGTAATGCGGCTTCAGCACCAGGATGCAGCGGCCGGGGAACGCCTGCTGGAAATGCACCACGGCGACCGAGTGCTCGAACTCCGCGATCCGGTTGGCGGCGTTCCCGCCGTTGCGGACGACATCGCAGAACAGGCAGTCGATCATGTTTTGTTCTCCTCTTGGGCGCGGCGATATGCTAGCACCGGATGCCAGATGTTCACGATCGCCGCGCCGGAGATTTCCCGATGGCACTCGACGACACCACGCCCCGCTGCACCTGGCCGGGCGAGCATGCCGACTACATCGCCTATCACGACGACGAATGGGGCCGGCCGGTGGGCGACGATATCCGGCTGTTCGAGAAAATCTGCCTGGAAGGGTTCCAGTCCGGGCTGTCCTGGCTGACCATCCTGCGCAAGCGCGAGGCGTTCCGCGCCGGGTTCGCCGGGTTCGACTTCCACAAGGTCGCCAAGTTCGGCGAGGCCGATGTGGAGCGGCTGCTGGCGGACAAGGGCATCGTGCGCCACCAGGGCAAGATCCGCTCCACCATCAACAACGCCCAGCGGGCGGTAGAGCTGGAGAAGGAGGCGGGATCGCTGGCCGCCTTCATCTGGAGCTTCGAGCCCGGCGCCGACGCGCGGCCCGACCGGTTCGACCGCGAGACGCTGACCACCATCACCATGTCGGACGCCTCCAAGGCGCTGTCCAAGGCGCTGAAGAAGCGCGGCTGGAGCTTCGTCGGGCCGACCACGATGTATGCCTTCATGCAGTCGGTCGGCATCGTCAACGACCATCTCGACACCTGCGCCTTCCGCGCCGCCTGCGAGGCGGATCGGGCGGCGTTCGTGCGCCCCGCCCTGTGAGACCGGAGACGAGATCATGATCGGCCGACGCATCTATTCCGGCGCCCCGTTCGAGGAGATGGCCGGGTACGCCCGCGCGGTGGTCGACCCGCCCTATGTCTTCGTCTCCGGCACCACCGGATTCGATCCGGACACGCTGGAATTCCCCGAGGATGTGGAGAGCCAGTGCGAGAACTGCTTCCGCATTATCGAGCGGGCGCTGACCCAGGCCGGCTCCCGGATGGACCACATGATCCGGGTGCGGGTCTTCGTCGCCACGCGGGAGGAGTTCGAGCGCATCAAGCCCATCATCAAGCGCAATTGCGATCCCGCCCGGCCGGCCAACACCACCATCCTGGCCGAACTGGCCGAGCCGTATATGCGGGTCGAAGTCGAAGTGACGGCGAAGCTGGAGGACAACCGGCGCTAGCCGAAGATGCCGGTGGCGTCAGCCAACCCGTCTAGCCGCCACCCCCCACGGCTTGTTAGGCTCCGCCGTCGAAACAGGGGGCTGACGGCATGAGCGACGGCAAGACCACCATTCCCGCCCGCAAGGGCAAGGCCGCCCGGCTGTCGGCCGGGCAGACGATCAAGGTCATCAACACTCCGGGGTCCCAGGTCGTCGATACCTGGGCCTTCGTCGAGGACGACATGACCGAGTTCATGTCGATGGAGCACAGCCGAGCCTACATGAACCGGCTGACGCCGAAGATCGGTGACACCCTGGTCACCAACCACCGCCGGCCGATCCTGATGCTGGTGGAGGACACGTCCGGCGAGGTCCACGACACCTTCATCGCCGCCTGCGACCGCTGGCGCTACGAGGGGCTGGGCGTGGAAGGGTTCCACGACAGCTGCGAGGACAACCTGCACAACGCGCTGGAGGAGATCGGCCTCAATTCCGCCGAGACGCCGAGCCCGCTCAACCTGTTCATGAACATTCCCTGGGATCTGGAGGGCCGGATCGACTGGAAGCCGCCGGTCAGCGCGCCGGGCGGCTATGTCGTGCTCAAGGCGCTGATCGACTGCGTCGTCGCCTTCTCCTCCTGCCCCCAGGACATCATCCCGATCAACGGGATCAACTGCACCCCGCAGGATGCGCATTTCGTCGTCACCGACGGCGCCGCATTCTGAGCCTGAACGCGAGAGGGAAGACACCATGCCCACAGTCCTGATCACCGGCGCCAACCGCGGCATCGGCCTCGAGCTTGCCCGCCAGTACGCGGCCGAGAGCTGGCGGGTCATCGCCACCTGCCGCAATCCGGGCGCCGCGGACGAGCTCAACGAGATCGACGGCGACATAGACGTCTATCCGCTCGACGTGGACGACACCGCCACCCTGGACGCGCTGGTCACCAGCCTGAAGGGCCAGCCGATCGACGTGCTGTTCAACAATGCCGGCATCAACATCAACAAGGTGCCGTCGATCGGCGACATCGACTACGACGCCTGGGCCAAGACCATGGAGACCAACGTCTTCGCGCCGATCCGGGTGGCCTGGGCGTTCAAGGACAACGTGCTCGACAGCTCGCAGAAGGTCATGGCCTTCACCAGCTCGCTGATGGCGTCCATCGAGCGCAATGGCGGCGGCAACGCTGTCTACCGGTCGTCCAAGACCGCGCTGAACATGGCGGCGAGCTGCCTGTCGCTGGAACTGGCCGACAAGGGCGTCGTCGTGGCCATGCTGCATCCGGGTCACGTGCGCACCGACATGGGCGGGCCGAGCGCGCCGGTGACGGCGGTGGACAGTGCCGCCGGGATGCGCAATGTCATTGCCAACCTGACACCGGAAGACAATGGCTGCTTCCGCAACTACGACGGCACCGTCTTCCCCTGGTAGGGCGGGCCGCATCTGGGAGGATCTGACATGACCGACGCGGATACGTCGGAGACCGGGCCAAAGGCGCCGATCGATTTCTATTTCGACTTCTCCTCGCCCTACGGCTACCTGGCCGCCCACAAGATCGACGAGATGGCCGGGCTCTACGACCGCCAGGTCGACTGGAAGCCGGTGCTGCTCGGTGTGATCTTCAAGACCACGGGCGCCCAGCCGCTGCTGGATATCCCGATCAAGGGCGTCTACGCCCGGCGCGACATGGAGCGCACGGCCCGGATGATGGGCCTGCCCTTCACCCTGCCGGAGGTGATGCCGTTCCCGTCGATTCCCGCCGCGCGGGCGGTGTACTGGGTCAAGGACCAGGACCCGGCCAAGGCGGTAACCCTGGTCAAGGCGCTGTACGACGAGGCCTTCGCCAGGGGCGGCGACATCCGCGACGCCCAGTCGGTGGTGCGCGTCGCCGGCGAGGCCGGTCTCGACGCCGACGCCCTGGCGGCGGCCCTGGGTGAGCCGGCGGTGAAGGAACGGCTGAAGACCGAGATCGAGGCGGCGATGCAGGCCGGGGTCTGCGGCTCGCCCTTCTTCGTGGTCGACGGCGAGCCGTTCTGGGGCGCGGACCGTCTCGACCATGTCGAGCGTTGGCTCGCCACCGGAGGCTGGTAGGCCCGTGTCCGTCATCCGGTCCTCCGTCGATACCCGTTCCGACGGCTTCAGGCAGAACGCGGAGCGCACCGCCGCCCTGGTGGAGGAGCTGCGCGGGAAGGTCCATGCCGTGAAGCTCGGCGGCGGCGACAGGGCGCGCGAGCGGCACCTGTCCCGCGGCAAGCTGCTGCCCCGCGACCGGGTGCGGGCGCTGCTCGACCCGGGCGCACCCTTCCTAGAGTTCAGCCAGCTCGCCGCCGACGGCATGTACGGCGGCGAGGTGCCGGGCGCCGGCATTGTCACCGGCATCGGCCGGGTCGGCGGGCGCGAATGTGTCGTGGTCTGCAACGACGCCACGGTGAAGGGCGGCACCTACTACCCGATCACCGTGAAGAAGCACCTGCGGGCCCAGGACATCGCGCGGGAGAACAACCTGCCCTGTGTCTATCTGGTGGACAGCGGCGGCGCCAACCTGCCGAACCAGGACGAGGTCTTCCCCGACCGCGACCATTTCGGCCGCATCTTCTACAACCAGGCCCAGATGTCGGCGGAGGGCATCCCGCAGATCGCCGTGGTGATGGGAAGCTGCACGGCGGGCGGCGCCTATGTGCCGGCCATGGCCGACGAGAGCATCATCGTGAAGGGGCAGGGGACGATCTTCCTCGGCGGCCCGCCCCTGGTGAAGGCCGCCACCGGCGAGGTGGTCTCGGCCGAGGATCTCGGCGGCGCCGACGTCCATTCCCGGATCTCCGGCGTCACCGACCACATGGCGCAGAACGACCCCCACGCGCTGAGCCTGGCGCGGCGGATCGTGGAGAACCTGAACCGGCGCAAGCCGGCCAATGTGGAGACGCGCGATCCGCAGCCGCCGGCCTACGACCCGGCCGAGCTCTACGGCATCATGCCGGACGACCTGCGCAAGCCGATCGAGATCCGCGAGGTGATCGCCCGCATCGTCGACGGCAGCGAGCTGGACGAGTTCAAGCCGCTCTACGGCACCTCGCTGGTCACCGGCTTCGCCCGGATCCACGGCTACCCGATCGGGATCGTCGCCAATAACGGCATCCTGTTCTCGGAATCGGCCCAGAAGGGCGCCCATTTCATCGAGCTCTGCGCCCAGCGCGGCATCCCGCTGCTGTTCCTGCAGAACATCACCGGATTCATGGTCGGCCGCAAATACGAAGCCGGCGGCATCGCCAAGGACGGGGCCAAGCTGGTGACGGCGGTCGCCACGGCCGCGGTGCCCAAGTTCACGGTGATCGTCGGCGGCTCCTTCGGTGCCGGGAACTACGGCATGTGCGGCCGGGCCTACTCGCCGCGCATGCTCTACACGTGGCCGACCGCGCGGATTTCCGTCATGGGCGGCGAGCAGGCGGCCAATGTGCTGGGCCAGGTCCGGCGCGACGGGCTGGAGGCGCGCGGCGAAAGCTGGAGTGCCGAGGACGAGGAGGCGTTCAAGGCGCCGATCCGCGAGCAGTACGAGACCCAGGGCCATCCGTACTACGCCACGGCCCGGCTGTGGGACGACGGCATCGTCGATCCGGCGGAGACCCGCACGGTGCTGGCCCTGTCCCTGTCGGCCGCGCTGAACCGCGAGATCGGCCAGACGAAGTTCGGCGTCTTCCGCATGTGATCGCCGCGCCCGGCCTTGCCTGCGGTGGGCCGGGGTGACACATGTGGACGCGAAAACAAGGCCATAGAGGAAACCCGCCATGACACGCCACGACATCCAGCGACCGGAGACCATCCTGCTCGAGCAGGACGACCGCGGCGTGGTCCGGCTCACCCTGAACCGGCCGGACATCCGCAACGCCTTCGACGACGTGCTGATCCACGACCTGACCGAGACCCTGGACCGGCTGGCCGGCGACGCCTCGGTCCGGGCGCTGGTGATCACCGGGGCCGGCGCCGCCTTCTCGGCCGGGGCCGAGATCGGCTGGATGAAGAAGGCCGGCGGCCAGGGCGATCACGAGAACTTCCAGGACGCCATGAAGCTGGCCGGGCTGATGAAGCGGCTCGACAGCATGCCGATGCCCACCATCGCCCGGGTCAACGGCGCCGCGCTCGGCGGCGGCGTCGGCCTGACGGTCACCTGCGACATGGCGGTGGCGGTCAGCGGCGCGATCTTCGCCTTCAGCGAGGTCAAGCTCGGCATCATCCCCGGGGCGATCAGCCCGTATTCCCTGCGGGCGATCGGCGAGCGGGCGGCCCGGCGCTATTTCCTCACCGGCGAGCGGTTCGATGCCGAGGAGGCCCTGCGCATCGGTCTGGTGCATCAGGTGGCGGCGGACGAGGCGGCGCTGGATGCGGCGGTCGACGGCCTGCTGAAGCACGTCACCGGCTCCGGCCCGACCGCGGTGCGGGCGTCGAAGGACCTGATCGGCCATGTTGCCGGTAGGCCGATCGACGACCTGCTGGTGCGCGACACCGCCCAGCGCATCGCCCATCAGCGGGCGACCGACGAGGCCAAGGAAGGGCTCAGCGCCTTCCTGGAGAAGCGCAAGCCGACCTGGTAAGGCGGCTCACTCGGTGGCGGGCGCGGGGGCTGCCGGCGCCGCCGCCGGTGCGGTCTCTGACGCCTTGGACTTCTCGATCTCGCCGATCTTCTGCTGCAGCTCCTCGATCTTCTCGGCGTAGAGGTCGGTCTCGGTATCGAGGTTCTCGGCCTGCAGATACTTGGCGAGCGCATCCTGGTAGTCGCCCATGGCGGCCAGGCTCTCGCCCCAGCTCGCCAGGAACTCCGGGTCCTCCACGTTCAGGCGGGCCGCGGTCTCGAACCGCTCCACCGCGAGCTGGAGGTTGCCGGCCTTGGCGAAGCCGCGGGCGAAGCTGACGAACTTCTCGCCGACCGTGCTGTCCAGCGCCAGCGCCTCGTCATACCGCTTGCGGGCCGGCTCCTCCTGCTCCAGGCGGCGCAGCGCGTCGCCCATGAAGGCGGTGGCGACGGCATCCTTGCCGCTGATCTCGTTGGCGGTCTGCAGGTCCTCGAAGGCGGCGCGGATGTCGCCGGCATTCAGGTTGGCGAGGCCGCGGATCGTGTGGCCGGCGCGAATATTGGCCTGGGTGCACACGAAGGTCGGCTTGGTGGCGCAGCCACGCAGCAGCGCCGAGGTGGTGGCGATCGTCTCCGAATAGTCCCCGACCTGGGAATCCGCGACCAGATCGTGGGCGGCCCCCTCGAACGGCGACAGGAACGAGATCGTGTTGTGGGCCAGGGTCTCGAACAGCTGGTCCGGATCGGCGGTGCTCATCTCGCCGGAGCGCACGGTCGGGCCGTACAGCGCGTGGTTGCCGCGCACCCGCCAGAAGGCGGTGGCGTCGCGCTGGATGACCTCAAGCTCGATGCTGGGCGGCGCCAGGCCGAAGCTCTCCTGGCCGGCGCGGATCAACTCGGTCACGCCGAAATAGCTGGCGACCTCTTCGGCGGCCGTGACCTTGCCGGACGTCACGATCGCGGTCTGGGACTCAGACGCCGTCTCCAGCCTGATGTCCTCGATCTGGTCGATGACGTGGTTGACGAAGATCTTCGTCGTGTAGCCCTGGTCGGCGAGATACGGAGGCACCGCGTCGGCCTCGATCTCCCAGAGTCCGAAATAGGCGTAGGTCGTCAGGGCCAGGATGCCCGCATAAACCGAAACGCCATAGGCGATGAGCGAAAAGTCCATGCGATCCCCCTTCCGATCCCGATACGCCCGAGAGCGCGATCCGATCTTCCCATCAGATCTGGATGCGCTCCAGCCCTACCGGCGGTTTCGGCCGGCGGAGTATTTTGGTGCACAGTCACAACGCCCGGAACTGCCGTCGGTTGCCGCGGCGACGACAATACTAGCAGACGGGGATGACTCTATGAGGTCGCCCGGAAGCGCAGGGACAGGCAGGACATGCCGCCATCCACTTTCGCGGCCTCGGAATTCGGCAGTTCGACCACCCGGTAATCCGCCCGGCGCAGGGCCTCGGCGGTGCGCGGATACCCGGCGGGCAGCAGCACCGCGTCGTTGACCCGCACCGCATTGGCGGCCGGCTCCTCGCCCTCGGGCACATGGATCAGCCGGTAGCCGTCCAGATGCCCGCCGGCCGACAGGCGCCGGGTGGTCAGGATGGTTTCCCCGTCCAGCAGGCCGCAGTCGGTCTTGAAATGCAGCACGTCGGGCGGGGTGGCGAGCTCGCGCACGCGATAGCCCCAGTCCCGAACGATCTCCCGCAGCGCCTCGATCCCGGCCCCGTTGGTGCGGGCGGAACGCCCGACCAGGATCTCCCGGTCGGTCACCAGCACGTCGCCGCCCTCGATCCGTCCGTGGCCGTGATCGCCGAGCGACGGCAGGTGACGCACGTCGGCGAAGGCGTCGCGCAGGGCGGGCTCGATCAGCACCGCCTCGCCCAGCCGGGTCGGCGCACCGGGGCGCATCACCACCGCGCCCTCGGGGAAGCACAGGGCGGCATCCTCGACGAAGACGCTGTCCGGGAACTCCTCCAGCGGCGGCAGCACGGTGGTCGTCAGCCCGGCGGCCTCCAGTGCGTCGCGATAGGCGGCGTGCTGGGCGCGGAACAGCTCGGCATCCGGCGCGCCGGTATCCACCGCCCGCAGACCATCGACGATGCTGTCCGACGGTGCGCGCAGGATGGCGTGGGTGAAGCGGTAGGACTGTCCGGGCATCGGCATGGGGCGGCTCGCGGTCGCAGGGTCGGCGTTTCATATGTCCGAGTCGGCGCGCCGCCGTCCAGCGCCGATGACCCAGGGACGCGGGCCGGTCGTCCGGAGGGTCCGGCGGCCAGGGCCTCTGACAGTGCCCTTTGAATTCCCGGCGCCGCCTTCCTATGCTCAGCGTCCCGTGACGCCTGGGACCTGAGCCGATGTTCTCCAGCCTGCTGATCGCCAACCGCGGCGAGATCGCGGTGCGGATCGCCCGCACCGCCCGCGCCATGGGTCTGCGCACCATCGCCGTCTTCTCCGATGCCGACCGCGATGCGCCCCATGTCCGCGCCTGCGACGAGGCCTGGCCGATCGGCCCGGCGCCCGCCGCCGAAAGCTATCTCGTCGCCGACGGCATCCTGGAGGTCGCCCGCCGCTCCGGCGCGCAGGCGATCCACCCGGGCTACGGCTTCCTGTCGGAGAATGCCGGTTTCGCGCAGGCCTGCAGCTCCGCCGGCATCGCCTTCGTCGGTCCGCCGGCCGGCGCGATCGAGGCCATGGGCTCCAAGGCCGGGGCCAAGGCGCTGATGGACAAGGCCGGGGTGCCGCTGGTGCCGGGCTATCACGGCGACGACCAGTCGACCGAACGCCTGTCGGCTGCCGCCCGCGAGATCGGCTTTCCCGTGCTGCTGAAGGCCTCGGCCGGTGGCGGCGGCAAGGGAATGCGGGTCGTCCGCGGCGAAGAGGAGCTGAAGGCCGGTATCGAGGGGGCGCAGCGCGAGGGCAAGGCCTCGTTCGGCGACGACCGGCTAATCGTGGAGAAGTACCTGGAACGGCCGCGCCATGTGGAGGTGCAGGTCTTCGCCGACAGCCAGGGCAACACCGTCCACCTGTTCGAGCGCGACTGCTCGGCCCAGCGCCGCCACCAGAAGATCCTGGAGGAGGCGCCGGCCCCCGATCTCGACCCGGCCCTGCGCCAGGAGATGGGGGCCGCCGCCGTCGCCGCCGCCAAGGCCGTCGGCTATGTCGGCGCCGGCACCGTCGAGTTCATCATGGATGCGTCGGGCTCCTTCCATTTCATGGAGATGAACACGCGCCTGCAGGTCGAGCACCCGGTGACCGAGCTGATCACCGGCCTCGACCTGGTGGCGCTGCAGCTGCGGGTCGCCGCCGGGGAGCCGCTGCCCTTCGGCCAGGACGAGCTGACCATCACCGGCCACGCGGCGGAGGTCCGGCTCTATGCCGAGGATCCGGCGCGGGACTTCATGCCCCAGACCGGCCGGCTGGCGCATCTGCGCTTCCCCGAGGGCGAGGGCATCCGGATCGATTCCGGCGTCGAGCAGGGTGGGGTGGTCAGCGTGTTCTACGACCCGATGATCGCCAAGGTGATCGCCCACGGGGCCGACCGGCGCGAGGCCCTGGCCCGGCTGGCTGCTGCCCTGGGCCGCACCGAGGTGGTCGGCGTCACCACCAACCGCGATTTCCTGAAGGCCCTGGTCGAGCATCCCGACGTGGTCGCCGGTCCCATCGACACCGGCTTCGTCGGCCGCGAGATCGACACCCTGGCGCCGCCGCCCTCGGCCGCGCCCGACCGGGTGCTGGCCCTGGCCGGGCTGGCCGAGATGCGCGCCCTGGCCGCCGCGGCCGGCGCCCGGGCGGCGGCGACCGGCGATCCCCATTCCCCCTGGGCCCGGGCCGATGCCTGGCGCCTGAACGACAGCGCCCACCACACCCTGCGCTTCCGCCACGGCGAGGACGAGGTGGCGGTCGATATGCACGCGGACGGCCCCGGATGGCGGGCCGACATTGACGGGCGGTCGGTGGCGGTGTCCGCCGAGGACGGCCCGGACGGCGCCCTGCTGGTCACCCTCGACGGCGGGCGGCGCATGGCGCGGGTCGTCGCCGACCGCGACCGCCGCACGGTGCTGGCCGAGGGCCGGTCCTGGACGCTGCATCTGGTCGACCCGCTCGCCGGGATCGACGACGCGGCGGAGGGTGGCGGCCGGCTGGTCGCCCCGATGCCGGCCAAGGTCGTCTCCGTCGCCGTGGCGGAGGGCGATGCGGTGAAGAAGGGCGCGACGCTGATCGTGCTGGAGGCGATGAAGATGGAACACACGATCTCCGCCCCGGCCGACGGCACCGTCGCCGGGCTGCCGGTGGCCGCCGGCGACCTGGTGGAGGAGGGGGCCGACCTGGTGGTGTTCGAGGCCGCCGGGGATGCCGCCAATGATAGCGCGGAGAAAGGCGCGTGACCGCGTCGCCCCGCCACATCATCACCGTCCTGATCCTGACGGCGATCTCCTGCACCCTGTGGTTCATGCCGGTGCCCGAGGGGGCCTCGCCCGAGATCATGCGCGCCGCCGCCCTGGTGGTGCTGGCGATCGGCGCCTGGGCCTCGGTGCTGCTGCCGGAGCATCTGGTGGCGGTGTCGTTCTTCCTCGCCGCCATGATCCTGCATGTCTCGACCCCGCCGGTGATCTTCTCCGGCTTCGCCAGCCCGGCCTTCTGGCTGGTGTTCGGCGGGCTGATCATCGGTGCTGCGGTCGACCGGACCGGCCTCGGCGGGCGGATCGCCCGAACCCTGGTGCGACGCTTCACCGGCGGGTATCTCGCGACGGTGGCGGGCGTGGTGACGGTGTGCCTGGCGCTGGGCTTCCTGATGCCGTCGACCATGGGCCGGCTGGTGCTGCTGCTGCCGATCGTGCTCGCCCTGGCCGACCGGCTGGGATATCTCGCCGGCTCGCGCGGCCGCACCGGGCTGGTGATCGCCACCGGCTTCGGCTCCTATCTCGGGCCGGTCGCGATCCTGCCGGCCAACGTGCCGAACAACGTGCTGCTGGGGGCGGCCCAGACCTTCCACGGCATCCAGATCCAGTATTTCGACTGGCTGCTGATCCACTTCCCGGTGCTCGGCCTGCTGAAATCCATCCTGCTGGTCCTGGTGGTCTGGCGCCTGTTCGACGACACGCCGGTGCGCAGCGAGGACGCCGCCGCCGAGGAGGTCGTGGAGCGCTCCTATTGGAGCGGCGACGAGAAGCGGCTCGCCCTGCTGCTGGCCGCCGCGCTCGCGCTTTGGGCGACGGACGCGGTGCACGGGGTGTCGCCGGCCTGGATCAGCCTCGCCGCCGGCCTGATCTGCCTGCTGCCTGCGGTCGGGCTGGTCCCGCCCCAGACCTTCCGCGACAAGGTGCCGATCAACCCGCTGATCTATGTCGCCGGCATCCTCGGCGTCGGCGCTCTGGTGGCCCATAGCGGGCTGGGCGAGGCGCTGGCCCATGTGGTGCTCGACAACGTGTCGATGGACGGCGAGCACCCGGCCAAGGCGTTCTTCGCCCTGTCGCTGATGACCACGCTGCTGGGCACCGTGTCCACCATGCCCGGCATTCCGGCAATCCTCACGCCGATCGCCGGCGACCTGGCCACCGCTTCGGGCCTGCCGCTGAAGACCGTGCTGATGACCTTCGTCAACGGCTTCTCCACGGTGCTGTTCCCCTATCAGGTGCCGCCGCTGATCGTGCTGCTGCAGCTCGGCAACATTCCGGCCTCCGCCGCGGTGCGCACGGCCCTGGTGACCGCGTTCTTCACCATCATCCTGCTGCTGCCGCTGAACTATGTCTGGTGGCGGATCATCGGGCTGCTGCCGTGACGGCCGGGAGGGCCATGCTGTGGCGCTGAACCTGATCAAGCTCTGCGTCGGCATCGAGACGGTGGAGCAGCTCGCCAGCTTCCAGAAGCGCCGGCGCGGCGAGCTGGCGGCGGCCGGCCTGCCGCCGTTCAACCGCCACCTGACCCGCAACTTCCCGCGCCGGGCCGAGGAGATCATGGCGCCGGAGGCGGGGCCGTCCGGCTCGCTGTTCTGGGTGATCAAGCGCGAGGTGCGGGTGCGCCAGCCGTTCCACGCCATCGAGGAGGCGGTCGACCACGAGGGGCGGCGCTGCTGTGCCCTGGTGCTGGAGCCGGACCTGATCCGCGTCGACCCGCGCCCGCAGCGCCCGTTCCAGGGCTGGCGCTACCTGGATGCGGCCGACGCCCCGGCCGATCTCGCCGGCAGCGCCCATGACGAGATCGACGAGATGCCCGACGAGATGGTCCGCGAACTGCGGTCGCTCGGCCTGATCTGATCTTCCGGAACACTCCCGACCCATTCCGCTCACCCAGGCATACGGCCGGGGCGCGAGAAGAAGCGACGGGGGGAGAAGAGAGCGTGCGAGGAACTCCCGTCCGCCCGCTCAGCTCCGCGGCGGCGGGTTCGGCAGGCCGCTGCGGTTGCGCGCCGGCGCCACGGTGAAATCCACCAGCGTCCCCTTGGTCAGGGTCGGCTGCAGGGTGATCGTCGCGATCCGCGGGCCGCGCTGGTAGGTCATGGTGGAGATCCGCGCCCGTACGGTGGTCACCTGTTCCCAGCCGAAGCGCGGCATCTCCTGTTCATAGAAAGCGTACATGTCGGTCATGCCGTAGCCGACATCCAGGGAGAGCCGGCCGATCCAGCCCTCGGCGTCGCCCAGGATCAGGGTCTGGCCGAGATCCATCTCGGCATCGACCGGGATCGGAATGTCGTCGAACTGGGCGAACCTGTTGGCCGGGCCGTCGCCCTGGGTCTTCTCGTTGCCGGAGATCGCCGTGGCCGGCCCGTCGGTCGAGGCGAAGCCCTGTCCGAACGGGTTGTTCACGCAGGCGCCCAGAAGAAACGTGGGGAGGAGGACGCCGACCAGCGCCGCACATGTCCGGAATTGCGTCATTGGCGCTCGGGTCCTTGGCTGCACCCTTGTGTGTCGGTGCGGAAAACAGGGCTAAATATGGTGCCACAGCGGGATTCCGAAGTCAGCATCCGGAGTATGACGTTTTTTGTGCAGATTAGGCTTGCGCCGCGAAATGGGCTTGGCTATATACCCCTCATCGCGGCGGGCAACGCCGGCCGCGGCCTCCGCAAAGAGCCGGTTCGAGGCGCAGTGACGCGCAGCGGACCTCTTCGCGCCGGAGTTTGGGTGTAAGCCCAACGCTTTTTGACATAGTTGGAAAAATGGAAGGGATGCGCGGGCGGCGGTTCGGCTGAGGTTTTTGCCGGATCGTAACCGAGGCGGACGAGCGATCGTCTGTTTCGATAGTCAGTGCTCCTGGGTTTGATCGGCTTCGGTCGGTTGGTCTTGGGAGTTTTGTCGTCTGTCGCATTCCGGCTACGCGTGTCCGGGCATCTTCGTAAGGGGTGCTTGGACGCAAGAATACGCCAATCGTGAATGTGACGGATGGCTCTTGTTGAAGTTTGGCTCGTCGGGTTTCGGCCTGGCGGGTTGAGCGATCAACCTGAGAGTTTGATCCTGGCTCAGAACGAACGCTGGCGGCATGCCTAACACATGCAAGTCGAACGGCTCTTCGGAGCAGTGGCGCACGGGTGAGTAACGCGTGGGAACCTACCTCGAGGTACGGAATAACGGCTGGAAACGGCCGCTAATACCGTATGTGTCCTAAGGGAGAAAGATTTATCGCCTTGAGAGGGGCCCGCGTCCGATTAGCTAGTTGGTGAGGTAATGGCTCACCAAGGCAGTGATCGGTAGCTGGTCTGAGAGGATGATCAGCCACACTGGGACTGAGACACGGCCCAGACTCCTACGGGAGGCAGCAGTGGGGAATATTGGACAATGGGCGAAAGCCTGATCCAGCAATGCCGCGTGTGTGATGAAGGCCTTAGGGTTGTAAAGCACTTTCGCCGATGACGATGATGACGGTAGTCGGATAAGAAGCCCCGGCTAACTCCGTGCCAGCAGCCGCGGTAATACGGAGGGGGCGAGCGTTGTTCGGAATTACTGGGCGTAAAGGGCGCGTAGGCGGCCATGTCAGTTGGGAGTGAAAGCCCCGGGCTCAACCTGGGAACTGCTCTCAATACTGCGTGGCTTGAGAACGGGAGAGGGTAGTGGAATTCCCAGTGTAGAGGTGAAATTCGTAGATATTGGGAAGAACACCAGTGGCGAAGGCGGCTGCCTGGCCCGTTTCTGACGCTGAGGCGCGAAAGCGTGGGGAGCAAACAGGATTAGATACCCTGGTAGTCCACGCCGTAAACGATGAGTGCTAGACGTCGGGGGACGTGTCCTTCGGTGTCGCCGCTAACGCATTAAGCACTCCGCCTGGGGAGTACGGCCGCAAGGTTAAAACTCAAAGGAATTGACGGGGGCCCGCACAAGCGGTGGAGCATGTGGTTTAATTCGAAGCAACGCGCAGAACCTTACCAGCCCTTGACATGGGGAGTTTGGTTACCGGAGACGGTATCCTTCAGTTCGGCTGGCTCCCGCACAGGTGCTGCATGGCTGTCGTCAGCTCGTGTCGTGAGATGTTGGGTTAAGTCCCGCAACGAGCGCAACCCTTACTGTCAGTTGCCATCGGTTAGGCCGGGCACTCTGGCGGAACTGCCTGTGACAAGCAGGAGGAAGGCGGGGATGACGTCAAGTCCTCATGGCCCTTATGGGCTGGGCTACACACGTGCTACAATGGCGGTGACAATGGGCAGCGAAGGGGCGACCTGGAGCGAATCCCCAAAAGCCGTCTCAGTTCGGATTGTACTCTGCAACTCGAGTGCATGAAGGTGGAATCGCTAGTAATCGTGGATCAGCATGCCACGGTGAATACGTTCCCGGGCCTTGTACACACCGCCCGTCACACCATGGGAGTTGGCTTTACCCGAAGACGGTGCGCTAACCGCAAGGAGGCAGCCGGCCACGGTAAGGTCAGCGACTGGGGTGAAGTCGTAACAAGGTAGCCGTAGGGGAACCTGCGGCTGGATCACCTCCTTTCTAAGGATCTGGCTGGAGCCTGAGCAATCACGGGCCGCCGCCAGCGCATCCCTTCCATCGAGATCG
>OZ245813.1:4767500-4990996 GCA_965228445.1 Candidatus Endolissoclinum sp.
CGGTAGATGGAAGAACGTGGTAGCCAAAGGCCTTGCCGCCGGGGATCTTGCCTTTGAGGGCGCGTCCGAGTTGGCCGCGCTTGGTCTTGTCGGCGAGATCACGGACGTAGTGCTGCGCCATCATGCCCATCACTGCGGTGTGGATCGGCGTTACCTCGCCGACGTTCAGAGCGTAGAGGCGGATGCCAAGGAAGCTCAGACGATCATGCAGGTCCGCGGTATCTGCCAGACGACGGCTCAGGCGATCCAGGGACTCGCAGAGGACGACGTCGAATACCTTGCGTTCGGCATCACGCAGGAGCGCACCATATGCAGGTCGACCGTGAGCGGAGCCGCCGCTGATGGCTTGATCTGCATAGATCTCCGTCACGGACCAGCCTTCCTGGTTCGCGCGACGGCGGCAGAGTTCGACCTGGTCGTCGATCGATGCGACTCTTTGATTATCGGACGAAAAGCGGGCGTAGATGACAGCGCGTGTCACGCGAACCTCCGGCGTCGACGGCGTTCAACCGGATAGTGATCGCGTGGCGCCAGGTTCGGCAAGGGCTCTGGGTCATGGTGACCAGCGACAATAGCTTTGGCTCGATCAGCCACCGTCACAGAGAACCGATGAGCTCGTGGATCGGTCGGACGATCCTCAGGGTCGAGCGATCGTTTGAGCCAGTAGGACGGGTCGTCCACCGGCGTTCGGCTACTGAGGTTATAGCTCCAGACCTGAAGCCGCCCGAAGTTGAAGCCTGTATCGCGTATATCCTGACGCGACGGCGTGATAGCGAGCGTCAGGGTCTCCGTCGTGATTGCACGCCACTCGGTGTTGATCCGGCGGATCACCTCCAACGCAAAAAGTTCTCGCCATCGGAAGGCAACCTCGGCAAGAAATCGATGCTCTAGGAGCTGCGTTCGCGCCTGTACGGCTCCGATCTCATGGCAGTACTCACGCCAGCGGCCGCGCACGCCTTGGGCGAGGCTCGCGGTGTCTCCACCGAAGAGGCCAATTTGCCACTCGTTGAAGCGATTGCCGAGAACGAACCAGCGGAGATCATCAGGGTTGTTCGGACGTTCCAGTTTGTAGACCTGGTTTAGCCAGTGGCAGAGGACCGCGAAGCGGTGACCTCGGTAGTGGCTGTGGATGTACTCGGCGTAGCTGTCACGGCGGTAGCGCAGCCACTTGACCACGTTCAGCGACACCCGAAAACGCTCGGCCAGGGCGTTGACGAGCGGCTCGCCCCGGTCAATCTTTTCCTCGTACTCGTGAAGGATGGACGCGAAAGCCCGATGTGTGTGAAGGGCCTGTTGCCTGCGGCCGGCATGGCCTGCCGCGATCCAGTCTTCAAACGCCTCATCGCTACGCTTCGCGTCGGTACGCGGCATCTCCTCCCAGATCTTGGCGCACTCGTCACGACGCGCCTGAGGATCATGATCCCAATACTCGTTGCGCAGGGGCTTCATCGTGCCGCCCTCCGATGTGACCGCGCTGCGTGTCTCTTGCGCCGGGAGAGGACGGCTCGGTTCAGGTCGCGTTGTGCGGACATGCTTTGCCCTTGATTGTAGAACCGCTGGCTCGTCTCCAGCGAGCTATGGCCGAGAATGGATTTGATGATCCGCACATGTTCTGGGTCATCGATCGCAATGGAGGTCGCTGCACAATCCCGGAACAGATGAGGGTTAATGGCGTGGCCGAACCTGGCCTTTGTGCGCTCCTCGATCTTGTCGTGGATGCCGCACTCGCTCAGGTCGTCGCCTGCCCAAGAGATCCAGAGTTTGTCGCTGTCGCGGCCTCTGAGAAGCAGCGGGCGTACCTGGGCCAGATACTCGTCGACATAAGGGGTGAGAGCTTGCGGCAGAGGGTAGACGTCACCCCGTCCGGTCTTGGCATCTTCGTCCCAGATCTGAATCAGGTATCCATCTCCCGACGGACGCAGATGTCGACCAACGCTGAGTCGCCAGAATGTCCGAAGCCGAAATGGCCGTGCTGCTAAAAGAGCGATCATCAGGCCATCGCGGAATTGCACCGCGGCGGACGACGGGCGCGGCCCACGATTGTGTTTCGAGCGTTCCATCAGATCGATCCCAAGGCCGAAGAGTTGGTCTATCGGGACGATCCGGCTGTGCTTGTTGCGGACTGGGGTGATTTGACTGCTCAGCCTGCGCCCTAGGCGTCGCAGCCACTCAATGTCGGATCCGGGGCTCATCACCCGGATCGCCTCGCCGAGATCCATGATCCGTCCGGTGAGTGTCTTCGAGGCGACTTGCTCTCTCAGGACCCCAATGTATTGAGCGACCAGTTGACGGCTGATCCTTTCGGCGGGCGATGTAGCACCGCTGAGTGACCCGGTCGAAACCAGGAACGTTAGATATCGCCCGTATGCCTTCTCGACCTTCCGAACGGTGTCGGGGCGCCAATGTTCGGCGAGGCCACCATCCTCTAGAAGATCACTATCGGCCCGTGCCCGCTGCCAAAGCTCTCGGTCGATCGACGGCCAATCCATGACAGGAAGACAGGTTCGATCAGTCATGACGGCCCGCCCTGTCGTAAGATCCAGAAAGCCTGCGGCGACGCATCAGGACCGTGTTGTCGAAATGACGTGTGGCCTGCCCGGTTTCTAAGCCGGCATAGAAATTGGCCGTTGTGTCGATCTTCTTGTGGGCGAGTGTCCGGCGCAGCCCTTCGTAGTTCCCCGGGTGCTCCTCGAGGAACAGTTTGGCCGCGGTATGCCGGAATAGATGGAGGTTGAACTCCAATCCGATCTCCCGACGCAGAAAGGCACTGACGTTCCGGCCCATCTGTTCGGCGGCCTTGTGCTCTCCGGGTCTGCCGCCGGGGAAGAGCCACCCTGCATCGGGGCCGACGAGGAGACGAGGACGATAGCGCTCCAAGTACGCCTCCCAGAGCTCAACAGTCTCGATCGGCAACTCGAAATCCAAGGGTACGTGGTTTTTTACCTCGTCCGCGGGAATATGGATGAAGATCATTTTCTGGCGCCCGTCGAACTGGTACCGAACGTGTCGATTCAGGTTCAATGACACGAGATTTCGGCGCCGGATCGGGACGAACAGCAGAAGCTCGACGACCAAGGCCGTTTGCGCCGCCAGCGCCTCTCGGTGCCCGATCTCAATCACGCGGTCGAGCTTCCCAAACGTCACGCTCGGGAGTTGAAGAAGCCGCTTTTCGTTGTCTTGGGAGTCCAGTTGAGTAAGGCGTTCCTTGTTCTTCGAGGTAAGGCCACTGCTTCGAGGCGTGACGCGGTGCTGAAGGTTACGAAGCTTATTGATCTCACCTTCCTCGAAGCGCGCGTAGTGTCGCGCAATCGCGATCGCCTTGCTCGCAATGTGGGCGAGCATGCTGCTCCGGTCTTTGCCCGTCCGTGATCTGAGGAAGGTGACCGCGATTCTGAGGCGCTCAGGTTTGATCAGGTCGCCGAGCGACTTGATGCCTTCGATCTGCTCGTCGGAGCGCTGAAGTGCGCCCATGATCTGGCGGACAAAGTATTGATAGGACTTTAGCGTCGCTTCGGATACGGACGCACGAAGGTCGTCATCGAAGGTGAGATCGTCGCCCGATATGCGGGCGAGCCACCTCTCTGTATCTTGCCGGAGCGCCTCGGGTAGCTCACCCCACTTCATGCCGTAGAGATCGCGGGTGGGGGGCGATGGGACCAGGAGGCTAGGCCATTCGGGTATGGCATCGGCTGCCTTGTTCCACAGCTTGATCGAACGACGAACCACCATTTGGGGTTCCTTTAGGAGCCGCGACGACTCCATCCAGGCACGGAAGCCGACGAAGGTCTGTGCTGTTACATCCATCGGAGCGATACCGTTCAAAGTGCAGTAACTTAGGAACCGCGATAAATCGCTGGAGCGCAGCCCGAAGGTCTCCACCAGACGGGATCGTAAGTCTGTCCATTCCTCTGATACGGGAATTGGAAGGCCGCCGCGAAAATCCGGTTTGGGCCGGTAGCGGTTCAAGGCGAACTGGACGTCGCTCCTAATGTTCTGCCAGCGTTTGACGGAGATGCTCTGGGCCAGCGGTTGGAAGCATCGCAGGCGCGACCGATACGCCCTTGGGTCCGCCGGTGATGTTGCGAGGGGGAGGCCCATCAGTTCGGCAAATCGCTTGATGCTCGACGCCACGTCCTGGCGCTTGCGAGGGGGAAGGTCGGTATCCGCCGCTATTCGAGTGGTAATCTCTGCAAGTGTGACGGGGACCGACCAGGCGGAAGCTGCGGGTGATGTTTTCGGTGCATGTTCCATCTTCGGGAAGCTCCGCGATAGCCACTCGTATACTCGGGAGGACAGGAGTGGACTGGGTTCCATTTCCGGGAGAACGTAACAGAGAAAATGAACCTCATTAGTGAGGGCGTGTTTTCCCGAAGCGAACGTAAATATTTGATTTGTATAGACTGCGGTGTCTCGCTGGGGACTAACGAGACAAGAGCTCTTTGCCTCTGCGCAGGCGCTCAAATGCCATGAGATCGTCGTTCGAAATGCGGATCGCGCGGCCGTATCTATGGGCGGTCAATGCTCCAGAAGCTATTGCTCTGCGAATGTGCTTTTGGGAAACTGAGAGTCGCTCGGCGACCTGTTTGACAGTCAGATAGGGTTGCTCAGACACGGCGGTTCTCCTTCGGTTCTTCAGATGAAGGAGGCTCCGGGTGTTCACCTAGCCATTCCCGGGCCGCCTGTTTGGCAAGCAGCCGGACTAGAGCACCCGTCCCAGCGAAGACAGCTCCGGTCGAACTTGTGATCGGCGGCCGTTCGGGCTGTTCATTCTGTGTCGGGTTGCCGGGCATTCGGGCCTCCAAATGGATACCCGGAACATGCCTGTCACGTCAGGTCCCGTGACGGGGACAAATCAATCGGTCGATGACTTTTGATTTGTCCCGCGCTGTTGAACCAGGTGCCGCCGGTACTGTTGGGCGATCGCATCGGGTTCGGTGGGGAGGCCCATGGCACTGAATATGATTTCGCAGAATTTGATGAAGGGGCCAGTAGCCTTGTCAGCCTCTTTCGACACCCTTGGTCGCTTTCCAGTGATCTCGATGTAGGTCGCTGTCAGATCCGCGATGATATGATTCTTAACCGGGTCAGCAGCATGGCGTTTGCCGCCTCTACCCTTCCTGACACGTGCGCTCTCATGAGAGGCAGTGGCCTCAGCGACGGATTGCCAGCGCTGAATTCGGTCTATGTCACGTTGTAGGCGCCGTTTGAGAGCACCTGACTGGAGGTCGCGTTCCAGGTTGTCGGGATCGTCGACCAACCCCAACCCGGCCGCAAGTGAAAGTCCAAAATCGGATTGATCAAGATCGGCTCTCCAGCGCCCGTCATCGTCCTTTGTTGCGATCAGTCCGAGGAGTTTCTCGATGACGTTGTGCATGGCAACCGCTCTTTTTGCCATCACACGCGAGCTGGGGCGGTGTCTTTGGGCTTTGAATAGATCGATCGTGATGGAGAGACGTCGGAGACGAGATCTGAGAACTCTGCGGGCCCTTGGTTCCTCGCGATCGAGACCAAGTAGAACGCGGTCAAGGAGGCCTTCTGTAATCCAGTTGTCCGGGTTCGCCATTTTGGGACAAAGTCCATCTAAAGCGGGTATATGTCTGTCAGGTCGCTAGATTTTATATCTGAGCTAATTAATTTCCCAAACTGGGCTGCTGACGCCAGTGTACGGATACGAGATCTGGCTCGGCACGACGAAGACATACCAGGGCTATCGCGACAATATCTGTGTCGTCGCCGAGACAGGGACGAGCCTGTGTCCGGGCCGAGCACAGAATGAGTGGATGGAGCGGGCCGGTATTTCCGAAGGCCCGATCTCCTGGGCATTCGATCCACACTGACCCATCAAGCACACGGCACTGATGGCACAGAGCGTGCGGCTGCTTCTGAAGGAACGGGCAGGGGAGGCGGGCCTCGATGTGCGGAGCACTTATCGTGGCGGCAAGACTGTTACCGCACCGATCCGCTGGGGGGTCACAGTCTGCGTCGGGGCATGGCGACCGCCGCGCCGGAAGCGACGGATGGAGATGTCACCGCCGTGCAGCGCGCCGGGCGGTGGAAGACAGCAGTGACGGCCCTGCGGTATGTTGAGGAGACACGACGCGTCGACTGGCGTGCTTCGGCGCTGGTGATAGGCGGTAAGCGGAAGATAGTTGACTAGCCGTTTGTCTAGGTGGTGTCGGACGGTGTCCGATAATGCTCCATTATCGCGCACTTGGGAAAACCTCGGCCACGCCGGTGAAACGAGCCGAAATCGGCCCGGAAAGCCTCAAGTGGAAGTGTCGGTATAGGGCAGGGGAGGGGGCTTCCCCCGCCTTCGCGCGCGTGACCCCAACGCGATCCGCGAGATCGTCACCAAGGTGGACCGAGCGTATGTCGAGGGGATCGATGCGATGGCGGCGCACTGCCTGCCTGTCGTCCAGCGCCTGCGTCTTCACTAACCCTGGAAAGACACGGTCAGGGCGCTCAACGCACGAATGCCGACGATTGGACAGTCTGTCGCCTTAAGAACGCGGTGAAGAGGTTCGTGGGGGAGGGGCCGGCCGAGCCGGGGCTTCTCAGCAGCGTAAAGGGTGGTCCGGCCGCCGACCGGCTTCTGGTCGTACTGTCCGGCGTGCGTGCCGCCAATCCCGACCTGACGTTCGAGGACATTTGCTGCTGACTAGAGGCGTTGCGGGAGCCCAACCCGCGTGACCGGTTGCAGCGGCACTCATCAACGGCACGGGCGCTGCTGATCCGAGGTTAGGGGCGGGGCTACTCGAGGCGTCAGAGTGACGGGAAGGTAGACGAAGCGGAACTCCGCCGAACGATCATCGCACCGGCGCGAGGGGCAATAAGTGGCCCATCGCCGGGGCGATCCTTTCGACTAAAGTTGCGACAATAACGTCACCGCTGGCGACGACAGCCAGTTCATCTCGCTAGTCGTCAGCAACGACGCCCTATATGGCGGCCCGCAGGACGACGTGGTCCACGACAACCTGGGCGACGACGTGCTCCCCAGCGATAACAGGGCCGACTGGGAGTCCGACGATATCATGTATGGCGGGGAGGGCGTCGATTGGATCTATACCGGCGCGTACCGCACTGTAATCGAGACGCTGAACGGGTTCGACATGATCGGGGAATTCGACGTGGAGGCTGGCGACCGTTTGGTGATCGGTAGCGCTGTCAACGGCCTGCGCCTGACCAGCGCCGCCGATGTCATCGCGCTGGCCAGGGACAATCCGGACGGTGATATGGAATTGGGCCTCGGCGGCTAGCACGTCCGGCTCATCGGCATCTGAACCGCCGACCTGACGGTGAATTATTTCGAGCTGTTTTGGAGGCTCCGGGGCCGGTCGACATTCAGCCGGACGGGTCACTGACATCTTCAGCCGGTTCCGGCCCTGATGCGACACGCACAAATACGTGCACCACACGCGAATATTGTCACAAAATGTCACTGTACGAATCTTTGTGACGCCTTAGGATTTTTTTGAGGGGACGCAATTTCAATCAACGATCAACAAGCCGAGCCCACGTGAAACGCCACTAGGCAGGACCGCCGTCGAGCGAGCCTGCCGGTGTGTCCGGGGAGGCCGCAGTCGGCTCCGGTGAGAGCGGGATCGGGAGGGGGCACGATGAGCGACACCGAGATCACCTATAAGAACATCGACCTGCAGAATGTCGATCTGGCGTACATAGTCACGCAGGACCAGCTCAACACGGCCATCACGGATTGGTTGAACGCGATTCTGCCGGAGATGTCGTTCCAATACATGATCGACGAAGATCTCATGCCGCAACCGGTGCAGAACAATGAGACACCCGATTGCACCTTTGATGGTGCGATCGCGGCGCCGATCGACTTCGATAACGGCGCGAATATGACGATCGTCGATATGTCCGATCCGGGGGGACAGTACAACGTCAAGTTCACACTCGGTTTCGCCGGCCTGAGCAGCCAGCCCGACGGTGCCAAATTCTACTTTAACCACATC
Source organism: Candidatus Endolissoclinum sp. (assembly GCA_965228445.1). Taxonomy (GTDB): domain Bacteria; phylum Pseudomonadota; class Alphaproteobacteria; order Thalassobaculales; family Thalassobaculaceae; genus Thalassobaculum. Next base: position 4,775,477 of record OZ245813.1, read on the forward strand.
GGCGAGACGGTCACGTACAATCAATACGACGCTCAGTTCAAGAGCAAAACCATGGACATCTACAGCTCCTGGCCGGTGAAACTGAGTGTCAATCTGAAGATCAAGGCGAATGTCGCGGCGCAAGGTACGAATGCGGCGGTCCAGGGAGCCCTCAAAGGGCTGCAGGACACCTATGGCGATGTCTTCAGCATCTCGCAGGTTCTGGTAGATCTCTCGGATGGCGACGAGGTCGATAGCGGCGCCCTGACGCCGCCGCAGAACTTCAATGTGGTGGCCTGGATCGCGTTCGTCCGCTGCGTGCAGAAATGCCTGCAGGACAACGCGGCGACGATCTTCGGCGGTAAGAACCCGACGGTCGGATACGCGATCAGCCAGACTAGCCAGGGCGAGACGCCGCCGTTCACGCCGACCGACGTTGACGTGATGGTTCAGACCAATTCCTCGACCCCCGACAAGGGTCTGCTGATCTTCGGCATGGTGACGACTGGCATGCTGCCTGCTACCTGGACGTCGGATTTCGCCGGACACGACGATCTGATCCCCGACTCCTCGGAGGCCGTGGCCTTGGCGAAGGAAAGTCTGATAACCGGCTTCCTGCAGAAACAGCTGGCCGGCAGCGGCTATCCGGCGGCGATTTCGCAGATCGTCATTCCGAGCTACGCGCCGAAAGTAGCCCAGATATACGAGACGTTCTCAGTCGGCCCTCTGATCGAACCGGCGCCGGTCACCGTATCGGTTGCTCCCACTGTGAGCGACCCGACGATTTTCACCGCGAATATGAACAAGGGCGATGCGTACGACAAATACGACGACGAGGGCACCTCGTTCGATTACACATACGCGGGAACCACCAGCACGAGTGCCGCTGCCTACAAGTCCTCGACGGCAGGGTGGTATGAGAGAATCAGTATTTCCGGGACATTCAAGGTGATCGTTGTTCACAACAGTTCATCGGGTCATGGAAATTATTTTTCCGCGACCTATTGGTACGGATGGAACGCCGATTTCGATTTCAACCCGGTTGCTGACACGGCGACCGTGCAGGGTATCGGACTCACCTACAACAGCGCCAAGTCGAGCTTCCCGACTGCGGCAACCTACGAGGATACCTCTACGCAGGATCCAGGTTTCGAAGGGTCAAGTGCCGTAGTCAAGAATGCGATCAGAAGCGCCGGTGACACCTTGTGCAGCTACATTTCCGGGCCTCTCAGTACTGCCATCTCGAACAGCATCACGAGCATGAACCTGTTCGTGTATCCCTCCGCCGGGGACTTCAATTTTACCTCAGCTGGACTGAACGGGAGCCTGAACCTCACGGCGATCTTCTCCTACAAGGCCGAATAGGCCGCCAGAGCATCTTCGGCTTTTTCGGGCACGGACCCACCGGCGCCGGCGCGCCTCTCGTTGGAGCACATCATGGCACTTGCGACCGCCTATACCTTGCAGCACGACCACGAAATGATGCAGAGCCACGTCGCGGCCTCCGTTCTGGACGCCAAGAATGGCTTCGCGGCGCTGCAGACCCGATCGGCCGCCAATATCCTGCTGGCGATCGGAAATGACGGGGTGATGCGGTCGCTGACTGCCGCCGGTGCGAGCATCGACGGCTGGACTACCCTGGACCTGTCGAGCCTGGCCGGCTTCGGGTACGATAAGGTCGACGATGAGACGGCGAAGCTGTTCGCGAAGTCCTACAACGCGTCTGAGAACACGCTGACGGTGCTCGTCGCGATGAGCGCCAAAGACCAGCCGGACAAGGTCTTCTCGGTGACGGGCCCCGCCGACACGGATCCGGCGCAGTGGATTACGAGCGCCGCTTCGGTCGCCGTAACGCCGCTACCCTTCGACGCCGACCCAAGCACATTCCCCGCCGGGGTTACGGTCACGGCGGAGACGCTGTCCTGCCATGGCCTCTTCGCGGAAGGCGGTCTTGAGTCCACGGACGATCAGCTCCTGATCGCCTTCGTCGAGGACGCCGACGATCCCGCGACGTTACGCGGGTTCTACTTCGATCTCACGGCCAAACCCGTTTGGCGCTATTTTGACCAGGAGCAGCCAATCAAGACCGACGGCACGCTCGCCATCACGCCCGGTGCAGCGCAGTTCGGTGCCCCGATGGGTGTCTATAAACTCTATGACAACCTTGGCAGCCTGCAGCTGAGCTTCAAGTCCTTCACCGTCAATGGTGGGCAGTCCGACGCGGTGATGTACGAGGCCCCGGAGGGCGCCGTGGCCATCTCCGAGTTGCTGTTCCAAGTTAAAGGTCCTCGGTCGCAGACCGGCAGCGATCTTTTCGTCGCGGCAAAGGACGGCCTTTATCTGTTTCCGTTCCGATCGCTCCAGAACGCCGAGGGGATCCGGCTGATCAGCGATGCGCGGTTTGCCGACACCACCCAGCTGCATATGGTGAACGCGGGCGACACCGTAGTGATGTGGGGCGTCAACAAGTCCGGTAACGTCTATTACAGCTACGCCGACATCGGGTCATATCGGGATGCCTCCGCTTGGTCGCCGCTCCTGATCCTTGCCAATGACGCCATGGCGGTAGCAGGCGTGCAGGGAACTCCCTACTCAGAGCTGGATCTGTTCGTCTTTGGCGCGCTGTCGGATACGGCGACGGCGAAGGCTCAGACCGACGGACTGGCCAGGATGACACGGGACTCCGTGACGGGACATTGGAACAGGAGCCACGTGGCGGTCCCCGGGACCGTCGATGCCATTGTCCTGAAGACATACGGCACCCGCCTGTTGTTGACCGACGCAAATAACGTGCCGTGCTCGAATGTCGAACTCACTATTTCGCCGACCACTGACGTGCCGCTGCTACTTAACGGTAAAGCAGTCACGGTCAAGGCGGGCCAGAGTTTCAGTGTCTGCACCGACGGCACCGGTACCGCCGACATCGTTCAGGTCGTTTCGACCGTCGTGGGGACCCGGTTCGTCGTGACGGTTCCAGGGCAGGCCGCAGTCACCATCGATCCGTCGAGCGATACCAAGACGACGTTAAATGGGATCAAGAGCGGATCCGACCTGAACAATGTCAGCTACACCGATGCAACAGGGAAAAATAAGTCTCTAGTCGCGCAGGACAAGGCGGATCAGGCAGGAGATGCGGCGGGCGCCATTTCCATTCTGACGGGGAAGGTGTCTGGCCTGCCGTATGCCGGCCCCGGAAACGCTGCAAGCTTGCGGTCCAGGGGGCGCCCCAGTGGCGTCGCCCTCGGTGATGGAGTTCTGGACGAGATCGGCGACCTGATCGAGGCGACCCTCAACAGCATCGAAGATATCGGGAAGATCCTGTTTGAGGACGTGAGAGACGGCATCCAGATCACGATCAACTTCGTGGACAGTGCGATATCCGCTGTGGCTCAAACCGTCGAAGACGTCTATGGGGTCATCACGGCGGTGCTCAAGAAGATCGGCGCTTTCTTCGAGGATGTGTTTGAGTGGTTGGCCTTCCTGTTCCAGTGGAACACTTTCTGCGACGTCGCCGATATCCTTGAGGGCTACATCAAGGATATTCTCAAATCCGTGCCGTCCGCCGCCAAGGCCATCGACGCCAACGTGGCCGTCTGGACTACTAGTTTGCAGGCCCGGATCGCCGACGCGTCCAGCGTCACGGGGGCCATGCCAAGTTCGAGCGGGTCTGCCGCCTGGGCGGCTCATCAGCCGGCGAGTTACCAGACGCCCGGGGGCAAGGACATGCGGTCGGATCCAAAGATCGGATGGATGAAATCACGCTCTCAAGACGCGACAAGCGGCACGCCGGTTAAGCCCGCCGGACACCCGGCGGCTTTGGCAATAGGCAAGCTGGTCGACGGAGGCGACGTGTTCGACTCGGTCGCGGCCGATGCCGAGAAGATCTTTGGTGACCTGACCGATCTGATCGAGGCGATAGAAGACGACATCGAGGACTTCGCCAAAGGGACCATCGATACCGACATCTTCTTCACCAAGCTACTGGCGGCAGTTGAGAGCGAAGGGCTCACCGTCGGGCAGCAACTGATCGATACTGCCACGCAGGCCATCGTCGATCTGGAATCCGACATCGAGGGTCTGCTGAAGTATCAGATCGACATTCCGGTCATCAGCGCCTTTTACGACAAGATTCGAGGCGAGCCCCTGACGGTTTTGAGTTTCCTGTCGCTGCTCTTTGGCATCATTTTCGCGATCTTCTACAAGATCGCGACCAACCAAGACCCGGTCGCCGCCCTCAAGAGCAGTTCCCTGGGGACAGACCTCCCGAAGGTACTCTCCACCGTGGCCGGGATCATCGCCCAGCCTGCTGGTGCGGCGCAGCTCGATGGCGACCGGACGAGTGATCGTGCGCTTCCTGCCACCGCACGACGTGGGGGTAAGCCTCTGGACGTCGGCGACTATCTGACCTGCTTCGGCGGCGTTCTGCATGGGGTGCTAATCCTCGTTCTTGGCGGGATAGAGATCGCTGAGGCGGCGGCCAGCACAACGGCCGCCGACGCCGAGGAAGCCAGTCCGCCGCCGGTCAATTGGATTTATTTTGCGGATCTCCTGTGCCGTATCCTCCTCTTGTCCGTGGAGGTGAGCGAAGTCGAGGACAGCGAGGCGGCATCCGCCAAGCTCAAGGGCGCGGAACTGTACCTTGCTTGCGCGTATGCGTTGGTCACCCTGGCTGGCATCAGCAAGGCGGAATCGGGCGACAACTGGGGAGACGGTCTGCGCAAGATCGACGGTGTGACCGCGTTCATACTGGGGATCCTCTCCTTGATCGTGATAGCCGAGAATTGCGATGACGCGGAACAGGCCGAGATCTTCTCAGCCTCCGTCGAAGTTGGTGAGCTGATTCAGATGTTCCTGATCGCTCTCCTCGATAAGGCAGATCCCGTCGACAAGACCGACCTCAGTGCATCCGCCGCGGTCGTGCTTGGCTTGCGTGGTCTGGGCGCAATCGGGGCCGGTCTCCTGGCGCTTGACAAGAACTGACTCCAGGCTGTGCCGGCGCAGGGTAGAGCCATTCCGAATGGCCGCTTCGGTGGGATATAGTGCTCGAGCGATGATGGTCATGCCGGAGCCATTTGGAGGAGATGCTCCGGCATGACCATCATCGCCGGGCTCAGCCGAGACCGCGGGGCGGGGGCCATCGTGGTCCTACACGACATCAACATCGCCGCTTGGTTCTGCGATGAGATCCTGGCCCTACGAGGGCCGCCGGATTGCCCGCGGCGCTCCCGGCGACGTCCTCACTCCGGAGATGCTGAGCGCGATCTACGGCGTGCCCATGACCGTGATCAAGGAGGGTGCCGGCGGACGACTGGTGACTGTGCCCGAGTTGCGAAAGCAGGCCCTGTCGCCTCTCCCAAACAGTTCTAATGGATGACTTGTAGATTGAGGCGAACCTCTGCAGGAGGCGAGACTTTTAACGCTGATGACATGACAACCAAAAGCTCAAGGTAAGTTTAAAATTATGTAGGGCCGTGCGCTATCGAGTACTGTGCTCTGCAAAACATGAATGGACTAATGAACTTGGCGCCGCGCATTCCATTTCGGAGGTGCCGATAAACGCATACTGCAAGGGATCTGTTAGTAAACTGACAAAATTTCCGAAATTTCAGGAAAGGTGGGAGCGCGCAATCTCCTATGTATTAGGCTCCGTTGGATCTACAGTGGGTCGATTATTGACGCTGTCGTTGCTGAAAACGCTCTCAAATAATTGATGAGGAAGTAAAGGCTTTTCAATGACGGCAGTTACCCGAAGGCCACGGCCCTCAGCCAAGCGTTGAGCCAAGGGTAAATAATCTGCTCCAGTGCTGCTGATGAATACAATCGCACCTGCGAAACCGGAATCGGCAAGTATCTCTGTCACTGCAAGGCCATCGATATCGCTGTTGAGAAGAATATCGATTAGAAAGGTATCGCGTGAAGATGCGTTTAAGGCTGCATGTTCTATCGAAGCCCGATCAATGTCTACCGAAATTACCTTTAAATTGCTGCTCTCAACATTGAGCTTAATCCATTCAATTTGATGCGTGTCGTCTTCTATGACGAATAGCGTTTGCGAAATTCTGCCATCACGCGGAATCATAGTATCCTACCAATTGTCGCACATGGACTGGCCTGATAGTGAGCCGAATAACAGCTAGTGGGTGTAAGTTAGGATATTCGCACAAGTTCTGGAAAACTTCAACATTGCGGGGCTATATGGGTTTCCTCGCCTTCCCCTAGGCGGACGAAGAATGTTGTCGATAGCCCAGGACGTCTAGGGGTTTGGCGCGTGCGTTCTAAGCCTTACCGGCGCAGCGGATAGGCCGCTGGATTGCCGTAGAGACTGGAAGAGGATCGATCCCGCAGCGTGAATGATAACAAAATCCCTGCAGCCCTTATGAAACAGGCATGCTCTTCGTTCTCAAGTCTGCCCATCGCCAGGACCTCGATTCATCGCACCAGCCTACGCTCAGTATCCGGCTAGAAAAAGTGTAGGTCATTTCCAGTAGATGAATAACAGTGTTGGCTCAGTGCGGCCCTTGGTTCAACGCAAAGAGCGCCGGAGTAGAAAAATGTCAAAGAGAAAGGCCATTGGGTTATTAGGAATCGACCTCGTTGAGCACCATTCTATAAGAGAGGCGCTTGACGACGGACATGAAATAGCGGTATTTCACATAAGCTCAAACAAAACTCGGAGTGTGGATCGCCGTTTAGCGTTTGATGTTTACATTGCTAATGTAGATGTGTTCGAAAAAGAGGCGGAGTGTGATCAGGTCGAGTCAGTCAAATATATATTATCACTTCGTGCCGCTTTCATCAGGCCGGCTCCATTAATTGTGGCAACAAGTGATCGCAATCCAAGGTCGATGTTGATGTATTTCCGGTCCGGCGCAGATGACTATATAATTAACGCCATGGAAACCGAGGAGATTTCGGATCGCCTAAGGGGTTGGCTATCCCTTTTGCCAATTTCAAACGAAATATTACGTAAAAAGAGAGCAGAAATTATTTCATTGTTGTCATTGGCTGCGGCGGAGGGGCTGCAGTTGTGATGCATTGCCATTACCTGAAGCAGAAGGATTACGTGCTAGTTGATCCCGAAGCGTAGGCCGGAGATCGGAGGGACAGTGGCCTGATCCCGTAGCGCCTTCCGTCTATTGGTAGTGAAGTGCAGTCCGAATGACCGCTTAGAGTCGACGGAAGATCGTCGGCTTTTGACAGATCGCCGGTCCGAGGCCCCGGTTGCTCGGCGCGCACCCTGGAACAAGGGCCGTCGGGTCGGCCAGAAACGACCGCTGAAGCCCAAGGATGTCTGGGGCATCTGCGTGCGCCTTGAGATCAACGGCAGCAAGCCGGATCCGGCACTGTTCAATGTGGCGATCGACAGCAAGCTGCGCGGCTGTGACCTGGTCAGCTTGAAAGCGGAGGACGTCCAAGTCAGCGGCCGCATTCGTGAACGGACCACGATCCTCCCGCAGAAGACCGGTCGCCCGGTGCAATTCGAACTGACCGAGCCCACACGCAAATCGGTCGAGGCGTGGATCGATCATGCCTGCAGGCGGCCCAGATCTACCGCAAGACCGGCAATCTGCGCGCCGTCCAGTTGTTACTCGGCCATACCAAGCTTGAGTGCACCGCGCGGTATCTCGGTATCGAAGTGGACGATGCCCTGACGATCTCCGAGCAGATCGAACTGTAGGGCCTCTTAGTGGGCCGCCGACAGTGGCCCGATGCTGCCTTTGATATAGCTTCTCTTCTCGCTAGGGAGCGCAGCACAAATTGTTGATCCTTTCCGCTGGCTATTGAAATTGTGCTGACGGGCGTTACCGCAGTTTTCCGTTCGCCCCGTCAATTTCAAGTAGTCTCAATGTTTTGCGCGCCCTCTTTAAGAGGGTAGCCGGGTCGCATAGTAGGTGCTCAAATCGAAGTCGCTTCGGGTAATGTCGAACCGGCTTCCGGACTACCGCATGTTGCGCACCCATTGGATCTGCCTCGCCATTCTAATGGCCCTTATAAGTTTTGGGTCTTCCAAGGAAGCGATCTCGCAGCCTTTGGTCTCGGTCGATGGAACGCGCTCGACGATCCCACTCGTCCCGCGGACAACGTTGCTTGACCGGGCGGGCTCGATGAACGCTGAGCAGGCTGCGGGGCGCCTGAGCGCGTCGGACGCGGCGATCGATACCAAGCCATACAGCCGTGGGTACATTCCCGACACCCTCTGGTCCCGGATCGTTGTAGACGTCGCCCCGGCTGCGGCGGGCACGTGGTATCTCAGTCTGGAACTGCCGAACTTCGACCGTCTTGAGGTGTTTACAATCCCCGAAGGCGGAGGCGAGCCTGTTCCCTTCGTTGCGCTTGGCGACCAGGTCCGCGAGCCGACGGACCTCCGAACCCGGTTCCATCTCGCTCCGATCGACTTGTCCGCGGGACAAACCGTGCTGCTGGTGCGCGGCCAGACGGGCAGTACGATGACGCTCGATCTCAAACTGCGGAAGCTCGACCAGCTCCTTGCGGAGCAGCAAGGGTTCGTCGTCCTACAGGGTTTCTATATCGGAATCGCCTTTACCCTTGGCGTCAGCGCATTCGGCCTTTTCCTGTTCCTGCGTCAGCGGATCTATCTGATCTATGTTCTGAACCTGTCAGCCTACTGCCTGGCGTGGCTGATCGCGAACGGGACGGGCCCCGGGGTCATCTGGCCCGACCTGGCACGCAGTTTCCATGTGGATCAGCATTTCCTGTTCGCCTTCACCCTGTATGGCACCGCGGAATTCGCCCGCCACTTTTTGACCAGTGACAAGGTACCAGCCTTCGTCGGCACATCCTTGCGGATCCTCGGCGGAATAGGGCTCGTGCTGACGGTGATGGGCCCGCTTCTCCCACCCTCCAGTACCTATTGGTACAACGCGCTGGTCAGCAATATCATCCTGCCGAGCGCTGGTGTCCTGATGATCACGACCGGCTTCGCCTTGTTCCGGGGCGAACGGACCGCGCGCCTCCTCATGCTGACCTGGATAGGTCTTCTCGCCGCAACGGCGATCGCCGGTGCCCGAGATGTGGGGCTGGTCCCGAATTCGGCGCTGACCCTGACCGGGCCACAGCTTGGCTCAGTTTTCGAGATGGTGGTCTTCGCCTACATGCTGGTGAGCCGGCTGGGGCGGCTGCAGAGGGAAAAGGAACAGGTGCAGCGCGAGGCCCTATTGGCGGAACGGACCCACCGTGCCGAGCTGGAGCAGCGGGTGGCCGACCGAACGGTTGAGCTTGATGCCGCCGTTCAGCGGGAGCGGGCCGCCCGTCGGCTGCAGCAACAATTCGTTGCCATGATCAGCCATGAATTTCGGACACCGCTCGCCATCATCGACGGCGCCGCCCAAAACGTCCGAGCGGCCGATTCCAAGGGATCGGGGCGACTTGAGAAGATTCGGTCGGCGGTGCGTCGGCTCATCCGCATGGTGGAAGCATGTCTTATCGACGACCGGGTTGATGGCGGAACGATCAACCTGGAACGCGACCGGTTTGACCTGCGCGGGGTCGTGCGCGAGGCAGTTGATGTGATAGCGGCTGCGGCACCTGAGCACACCATAGCCGTCGATCTAGGAGAAGAGCCGGCCCTCGTCACGGCCGATCCGCGCCTGACCGAAATTGCCATCAACAATCTGCTGGAGAATGCGGTGAAGTATTCCCCGGTCGGTACCACGGTACGGGTGGTCCTTGATGCCTCGCCCGCCGGTCTCGTCCTATCTGTTCTCGATGAAGGATCGGGGGTACCGACGGGGGAGCGGGACCGGATATTCGAGCGCTATCACCGAGCTGCCAATACGGCCGGCACGGCTGGTGCGGGGCTCGGGCTGCACTTGGTACGCTCGATCATGGACGCGCATGGCGGTACGATCACCTATAGTGACGCCGAGCCCCAAGGCGCCTGTTTCTCTCTAGGCTTCCCGTCGGCTGAGGCGGCCTGATGTGCGCGTCCTTTGCCAAGGCGATCTCGGTTGTCGTCGTTGAAGACGAGGCGGAGCTGCGCGAAGAGGTCGTGGACTACCTGGCTGACAACGGACTCTCCGTGCGCGCCGCCGCGACCGGTGCTGCCCTGGATCAGCTCCTACGGGAGGAACCAGCCGATGTGATCATTCTCGATCTCGGCCTGCCGACCGAAGACGGGATCGCCATCGCCGAGCGGTTGCGCGCCGGTCGTACGCCGGCGGGCATCATCATGATGACCGCCCGCACGCGGGTAGAGGAGCGGATCCTCGGCTACGATACCGGCGCCGATATCTATCTCGTGAAGCCGGTCGATTTCGGCGAGTTGCTGGCCGCCATCCATGCAACCGTGCGGCGCATCATGTTGCGCGAGGCTGCCCCCTCGCAGGCGCCGACCAGCCGGCCTGCGGTTGATCTGTCCTGGAGGCTCGATACCGTCGGCTGGCGATTGGTGGCACCGTCGGGCGCGTCGCTGCGCCTGACTGGGGCCGAAACGCAGGCCCTGAGCTGTCTCGCCGAAAGGCCGGGCGAGGTGGTGTCACGTGACGACATCGCCCTGCGGATGGGTAAACGGCCTGATCTCGGTGAACATCGCTACGTGGATCAGGTCGTCAGCCGGCTCCGGCGGAAGATCTCAAATGAGCTGGGCTGGGAGGCACCCATCGGATCGGCCCGAGGGCAGGGTTATTACTTTCTTTCTCCCGTTCTAAAAGAAAAACCGTAAATTGGAATCGTAGTTAGTAAATTCAGCATCCAGCAGGGTATCGAAGACTGCGAAGGTCTTTTCTTGGCGTGACAATGAGTCGACTTTGACGAGCACTGGCGCGGCGGGATTTGTATGATCGCAATACTTTCGAGTATTTTAGAAAGATATGACACCTGTATCCCCAAAGAATATCATTGTCACACTTTGTCAATCTTTTCTCTGATGTCGAATGATCGGTCGTATTGTATAGGTTCTACCATGGCTAGTGGCGATTGAATGGGACGCAGATGCTGCTGCCATTGCCTATGGGCTGCGGTTGGGAAGTCGAGATGCCTTAGGCAAAGCGGCCCGGCTGCAGCACCTTTGGTGACCCAAGATGGGGACTTGGTGGAGACGTTGGCGGGCAGCAGCAGCCCCAGACGGGGAGCAACCGTTTCTCTCCCTAATCATGGGCCAGACTTGCCGGAGCGATTCGTCCCTTCCGCCTTCAGATGGGGAGAACCGTCAATATGAAAAAGACCACACGTCTCGCTCTCATTGTGGCCGGCGGCGTTGCCGCCAGTTCCAGCTTCTCCAACCCGGCGGCGGCGTGCAGCGACACCCCTTACATCGGCGCCGTCTGCTTCACCGCCAGCACTTATTGCCCTCACCTCTATATCGAAGCCAAAGGAGGCCTCCTGCCAATTCATGACTATCAGGCGCTGTACTCGCTGGTCGGAACCACCTTTGGCGGCGATGGACGCACTGATTTCGGAATCCCCAACTTGCGCGCCCGCCACCCGGTCGGCTCGGGGGTGGCTCCGGGCCTGACGACGGTCGGCCATGGCCAGTATGTCGGGCGGGAAGCCGTGTTGCTGGCTCCAACGCAGATGGCACCGCACACTCACACGGCATTGTTCGAGGGGACCCACGCAGGCTCCAGCGGGTCGACGAAAGTTACGGTGTCGGCGCAGCCGGGTAATCTCGCTGTGACGGCGAAACTGCCTCTGACTGCATCGCCGGCCGGGGGCGCGACGGCTACGCCTGCGCCGGTTGCGGGCAACAGCAATTATCTGGGCGCGGTGACCGCCACCGCCGCGAATGGTCCGGCCAATTACACGGTGAACTTTAGCGGGCTCTATTCCCAGACGGATCCGGGCGCGGGGGCGACGGCACCTGTGACCACCGAGGTCACAGGTAACGCGGCCACCCCGGAATTCTCCTTCGAGGTGCCTTCAGATGGCATCACGGGCGGTAACGTCACCGTCGGGGCGAACCTAGAACCGGAGGAGCAGGTTGCCGTCCCATTGCGCGATCCGGCAGTCGGTCTCACCGCCTGCATCGCCGTCAACGGCACTTACCCGCCGCGGCAGTAACTGCCCCCGAGAGTATGCAGATGGAGCAGGCTCAAATGGCGAACGTAGGCCAGGTCGATGGCATTGCGAATGGGTTCGAGGTGGAAAATGGCGCCCTAAGCTCCCACCCATCAGGCTATCGAGTTCTGCGCGAGGCGGACCCAGCCCTGAACGGTGGAAGGCTCGAGGTTGCCTTTATCGACAGCGCGTTGCCGGACTACCAGACGCTTGTGACCGGCGTACAACCCGGCATGGCGGTGGTGCTGATCGATGGCACCCGGGACGGGCTCAGCCAGATGGCGGCATGGGGCGAGGCGAATGCCGGTTTCGACGCCATCCATGTGCTGGGGCACGGGGCGGAAGGGACGCTCCAGCTCGGCTCGTTGACGCTCGACTCTGCCATGGCCGAAGCGCGGGCGGGGGATCTCGCCGGATTGGGGGCGGCCCTGGCCGAGGACGGCGATCTGCTGCTCTATGGATGTAATGTCGGTAGTGGTGAAGGCATGGCCTTCGTCTCGCAGCTGGCGGACGCCACGGGCGCTGATGTCGCGGCGTCAGATGATCAGACAGGCGCCTGGGCCGCTGGCGCCGATTGGGATCTTGAGGTGACCGCTGGCGAGGTTACCGCGCAGAACGTGTCTGCTCTTGGATATGAATTTACGCTCAATATTATTGGAAGCACGGTCACAGACGAATATGAACGAACGGGTACCGTTGGTGATGGGATCGAAATCGACTATGGATCATTTAACGTAAATGTAAGCGCCACCGGCATTGTATTTACGGGTATCGGTAATTCCTTTAATGCATATTATTTATATTTCTCCGGCGGTACTCTTGAATCCATTGATTCCATAAGCTACGATTCATCGAATTCTACGATGGAAGAATCAGATTATTCTGGTTTCCTGCCAACGATTTCACCCGACGGACTTACGATTTCCTGGACTGCCCTGACGGGTAACAACAGTGGTAACAACACGATCGCTTATACGATCACAACCACCGCCACCGAACCTGCCGATACCACAGCTCCGACGGCGTCCGTCACGACCGTCAGCGTCAACAACACGACCGACATTACCACAGCCCAAAGCACCGAAACCGGCACCCTCTACCTAGTGAAGGACGGCTCCACAGTCACCGATAAGGCATCGCTGGATACGCTGGCCGCCGGGAACGATGCCAACAGCGTAACAGTCTCATCCGCCGACACAAATACGTCCGTCTCCACCTCAGGTCTCTCCGACGGTCAATATCACCTATATGCGGTCGACAGCGCTGGCAATGTCAGCGCCCAGTCCACGAACTTCGTGACCCTCGACAGCACCGCGCCGACCGTCACATCCATCTCCCGCCAAACGCCGAGCGTTGAGACTACCAACGCTGACGCCCTGATCTATCGCGTGACGTTCAGCGAGAGCGTCGCCAATGTCGGTACGGCCGATTTCTCCGTTACCGGCACCACCGGCACGGTGACCGGCGTGACCGGAAGCGGCACCACCTACGATGTCACCGTGTCCGGTGGCGATCTTGCATCTGCCAACGGCACCGTCACGCTCGGCTTCGCCGGAGGGCAGGACATTTCTGACGGCGCCGGGAACGCGTTGACCAACACCACGCCGACCGGCACGAACGAGAGTTATACGCTCAACAATGTGGTCGATACCGTTGCGCCCACCGTCGCTTCCATCGCCCGTCAGACACCGAGTGGCGAGACGACCAACTCGGATTCCCTGATCTATCGGGTGACGTTCAGCGAGAGCGTCGCCAATGTTGGCACTGCCGACTTCACCGTCACCGGCACGACCGGCACGGTGACCGGCGTGACCGGCAGCGGCACCACATACGATGTCACGGTCTCCGGCGGCGATCTGGCATCCCTCAACGGCACCGTCACGCTCGGCTTCGCCGGCGGTCAGGACATCGCCGACATCGCCAACAATGCGCTGACCGTCGTCACTCCGACCGGCACGAACGAGACCTACACGCTCGACAACACTGGCCCGACTGTCACGTCAATCGCCCGTCAGACACCGAGTGGCGAGACGACCAACTCGGATTCCCTGATCTATCGGGTGACGTTCAGCGAGAGCGTCGCCAATGTTGGCACTGCCGACTTCACCGTCACCGGCACGACCGGCACGGTGACCGGCGTGACCGGCAGCGGCACCACATACGATGTCACGGTCTCCGGCGGCGATCTGGCATCCCTCAACGGCACCGTCACGCTCGGCTTCGCCGGCGGTCAGGACATCGCCGACATCGCCAACAATGCGCTGACCGTCGTCACTCCGACCGGTACGAACGAGACCTACACGCTCGACAACACCGGCCCGACTGTCACGTCAATCGCCCGTCAGACACCGAGTGGCGAGACGACCAACTCGGATTCCCTGATCTATCGGGTGACGTTCAGCGAGAGCGTCGCCAATGTTGGCACTGCCGACTTCACCGTCACCGGCACGACCGGCACGGTGACCGGCGTGACCGGCAGCGGCACCACATACGATGTCACGGTCTCCGGCGGCGATCTGGCATCCCTCAACGGCACCGTCACGCTCGGCTTCGCCGGCGGTCAGGACATTGCCGATGCTGCCAACAATGCGCTGACCGTCGTCACTCCGACCGGCACGAACGAGACCTACACGCTCGACAACACTGGCCCGACTGTCACGTCAATCGCCCGTCAGACACCGAGTGGCGAGACGACCAACTCGGATTCCCTGATCTATCGGGTGACGTTCAGCGACAGCGTCGCCAATGTTGGCACGGCCGACTTCAACGTCACCGGCACGACCGGCACGGTGACCGGCGTGACCGGCAGCGGCACCACATACGATGTCACGGTCTCCGGCGGCGATCTGGCATCCGCCAACGGCACCGTCACGCTCGGCTTCGCCGGCGGTCAGGACATTGCCGATGCTGCCAACAATGCGCTCACCAACACCACGCCGAGCGGTGCGAACGAAAGTTATACCCTCGACAATGCCGGCCCGACCGTCACGTCGATTGCCCGTCAGACGCCGAGTGAGGAAGCGACCACCGCCGATACCCTGGTCTATCGGGTGACGTTCAGCGAGAACGTCAGCAATGTCGGAGCGGCAGACTTCACCGTGACCGGCACCACGGGAACCGTCACCGGGGTCAGCGGCAGCGGGGCGACCTATGATGTCACCGTCTCAGACGGCGACATCGTGTACACCAGCGGCGTCGTGACGCTCGGTTTCGTCGGGGGCCAGGACATCACCGATGGCGTCGGCAACGCGCTCACAAACACCACGCCGACGGGTGCGAACGAGAGCTACACGCTCGACAACTCATCTCCCTACGTCACGTCCATCACCCGTCAGACCCCGGATACGGAGACAACCGACGCAGACACCCTGGTCTATCGGGTGACGTTCAGCGAGAACGTCACCAATGTCGGGACGGCCGACTTCACCGTGACGGGCACCACGGGAACGGTGACCGGCGTGACCGGCAGCGGCAGCACCTACGACGTCACCGTTTCAGGTGGCGACCTCGCTTCCCTCAATGGCACCGTCAAACTCGGCTTTTCCACGGGCCAGGACATCGCCGACATCGCCGGGAACACACTCTTCTCCACCACCCCCTCCGGCACCCATAACGCTACCTTCACGGTCGTAAACCAAAGTTCCTCCGATTCTGATCAGCCCGCCATTGTCGTGACCACCACCAATCCCACGACCCCCTCCACCGGAGGCTCGGGGACGACAACGTCGCAGAGGATCACGAATAACGGGACGTCGTCCGGCTCCGCCGCGATCGTGCAGAACACCAACAACAACGGCAACCTGGTCACCGCCACCCTGCCGCCGAGCACGACGATCAGCTCCGAGGGCCCGACCACCGCGCAGACTCCGACCGATGCGCTGACCACCCTGGTCACCTCAATCCAGGCCCGCGGCTCCACGGCTGAGACGCCGCTTGTCTCCGGTGCGCGGACCTTCCTGAACAAGCTGGCCACGACCTCAACGCTGGACGTGCGGACCATCATTCCGACCACGACCAGTTCGAGCCTGAGCAGTCCGATCGTGATCACCGGGACCAGTGGTGGCAGCCAGTCCGAAGCCTTCGTCGTCGACCTGCGTTCACTGCCTTCCGGTTCCACCCTGCAGCTCGACAACATCGAGTTCGCCTCGGTCATGGGCTCGACGACGGTGACCGGGGGCGCGGGCGACAACTATGTCACCGGCGACGACAACAGCCAGTTCATCTCGCTGGGCGTCGGTGACGACACCCTGTTCGGCGGAGCCGGTGCGGACACGATCGGTTCGGGCAGCGGCCGGGACTTCCTCTACGGCAACGAAGGCAGCGACAGGGTCTTTGGCGGCACCGAGGCGGACGCGGTCTACGGCGGACAGGACGACGACGTGGTCTACGGCAACCAGGCCAACGATCTGGTCTACGGCAACCGGGGAGCGGATACCCTGTATGGCGGGCAGGACGACGACACCCTGTATGGCGGCCAGCAGGACGATCTGATCCATGGGAACGCCAGCCAGGATCTGCTGTACGGCAACACCGGTGCGGACACCCTGTTCGGCGACGCGGGCAACGACGTTCTCTACGGTGACGAAGGGGCCGACAGGCTGTCCGGCGGGGCCGGCAACGACACGCTCTACGGCGGGCTTTCGAGCGACAATGGGGCCGACGGTGAGTCCTACGACATCCTGTATGGCGGGGCCGGCGACGATGTGTTCTACGGCGGCGAGGGGGTCGACTGGATCTACACCGGAGAGGGCGCCGACCGCATCGTGATCGAGACCCTGAACGGCTTCGACGTGATCGCGGATTTCGACGTGGCAGCCGGCGACCGGCTGGCGATCGCCAGCAATGTCAACGGTCTGACCCTGACGGATGCCGCCGATGTCATCGCGCGGGCCAGCGACAATCCGGACGGAGACGTGGAATTCGATCTCGGTGGCCAGCACGTCCGGCTTATCGGGGTCCGCACCACAGAGCTTACCGCCGATTTCTTTGAATTCTACTAGTGGGGACACAGCAGACGCTCGGCAGAGCTACATCTGCCGGATCAGGTTTGCGATCGAGGAATATGGTCTGTTGGCCCGTGGTGGAGGGCGGAAGAACAGAAATAGCCGCTAAGCTCCTGAAAATACTAAAAACACGATTCTGGCGCCCCGCTTAAGCCGTTGAAAACACTGCAACGGCTTACCGCTACTTTGGGGGAATCTGGTACGGAAACCCCGACCTGACGCTCGAGGACATTTGCTGCCGACTCGATGCGATGCGGGAGCACAGCCCGCGTGGCCGATCCCGGTGACACCCGTCTTCGGTCAGGGTGATGCTGAAGCGGACAGGGGGCAGGGGGCTACTCGCGGCGCCGGAGTGACGGGAAGGGGTGGGAAGCGGAACTTTGTGACGCGACGTCAAAATGTTAGCGACGGGTGGAAAGCGGTCGCTCCCATCACGCATTATTTCGTGTGATAGAGCCGAAGCATGTATCCGAGGAAGCGAGGTATCGCTAGAGTTGCGAAGCTTGGCGTGGGCGCTGCCGGCTGAGCTCGTCCTTCCTCGATCCGGAATCCTGTCGCGTGAGTATTGCGATCATCGCGCCAACGAAGTTCGATTTCCAGGATCTTGCCTGCATCGAGATCGGCCTGCGCTGGTCGACTGACGGCAGACCCAGCCTGCGAGCGGAGCCTGAGAACGGCGAAGATGCCGAGCTGTCCTGGACGGAGGTGGGGCAGCGGCGGGTTTGCGAGATCCAGGTTAAGGGACGGTCGACGGGTGAGTTCGACATGGTCACTCTGGCGGAATACCTCGCGCACTTTCCCGACCGCCGTGCCGCGGGGTGCCTGCTCGAGCGCCTGATCGTGAACTCCGAGCTGGTGGTGCTGTTCGTCGCGAGCGAGCGGTGCCGCGACGAGCTTGCTCGCTACCGCGCTCCACCCGAATGGACCGGCGCATATCGCGAGCCGCGCCCGGACGTAGCCGCGGGGACAGCGTTGGCGGCGGCGCTTGAGTATCTGTCCCAGGCCCCTGCCCGCATGCGTAGGGAACCGACTAAACTCGAGAAGCAGCGGGCCGCTCACCTTGGCACCTTGGCGACCACCGACCCGCACCAGTTCGCCGCGGCCCTGGAGCGCGTATTCATCCACGAGCAGGAGACGTCGGCAACGATCTCCGTGCGCCTGCACCAGAAACTCTTTGATGAGGGAGTGCCCACCGATCGTCTGGCAGACGGGATAGCGCGCCTGAGAAATGTGGTCGCCGAGGACCGTGAGGCGCGGAACGACGTATTCGATAAGCTACGGACGGTGCTCGCGGACTTCGCGCCGGAACAGATTTCGCGCCCGCAGTATTTGGCGCGAGGGATTGAGGACGATCTCGCCCAGGTACTCTCTCGGGAAGGGGCTCTGCTGCTGTCCGGTGCGCCCAGGGTTGGCAAGTCCTGGACGGCAATGGAACTTGCCGGCGGCCTGCAGAAGCAGGGCTACGAGGTCGCACGCAGCGGGTACATCGACCAGGCGGACCGGTTCCTGAACGACCCCGTGCGTCGTCAGCGCGTATACATCCTCGAGGATCCGCTTGGCGCCCGCCAAGCCGTGAGCGATGCTTCCGCGCGCGTCGCCGCGCTCCGGCAGCTGCTCGGCACACTCCCGCCGAACAGCCGGCTGATCGTCGCGCAGAGTGACGCGCCCATCCAGCAGACCTTCCGCGAAAACGACTTGGCGAAGTGCAGGCTCGGCGCCTTCGCTTGGCGCGTCCTGGCGCCGCTACCAGCCGACCAAGCGGAGGTCCTGTGGCGCCGGGATGCCGCCGACGCAGGGTTGTCGCCGGCGGACATCGAGCGGGTCTCCGGTATCGTGCACGCGAACACGGACCTTCGGGACGCTGGCGCAATCGCCTACCTTGCCACAAATTTCGACCGCCTTCGCGGCGGCGCCAGCGACGGCGAAATCGTCGCCCAGGCCCGGGGAGACGCCGCCGACTTCGCCCGCGCCCTCGCTGAGGAGTCTGCAGCCGCAGAAGACGTTCTGTGTGGCGTCGCGGTGGCGACGGAGACCGGGCTCGGTGTGGAGGAGATGGAGCTCGCGTTCGTGACTGCCGGCGGTGACGAACGCCCGAGCTTCGACAATTCCATGGGTCTACTGGTGTTTGGTGACTACCGGCCTCCCGCGCCGCCCGCATATGCTGTGCGCCCCCTGCTGGTGGACGCATTGAAGGGCGCCGCGACCTCATTGCGCCGCCGGCGCGTGCTGGACCTCCAGTATGGACTGCACAACTTCGTCCACCCATACCTTCGCGCCGGCGCCCAGGCGATCTTCCGTCCCGACCTTGAAGAAGACATGGACAAAGCTGTGTCATACGCCGAGCGCGCCTTGGCTGCGGTCGATCCGAGGGTCTCCCTGGCGGCAGCTCGAAACCTGCACTGGATCGCATCGGCGCTGGAGGCACGCGAGGGGGGGCTGCTGCGCGCGGTAGAGTTGGCGGAAGCCGGCCTGCGGTCCATCTATCCCGCGACCCGTGACGCTTGCTTCAACTTCCTGACGTCGCGGGCGTCCGACCTGCCGGCGGATGTGCAAGAGCGCTTGCGTGGTTGGGTACAGGCCGTCGACGTGAGTTTCGACGAGGTGGACGTGGCAGCGGGCTTCCTGATGGTGACGTCCGACACGACCGCTTTCCTCAAACGGAGGAGGATCCCGCTCTCTGACGTGCAGCCCTACGTCGACGCAATCGAGTCTGGAAAGCCCCTCGACCTCGACGCGTCCCTCGCCTTCGCTATCATTTTAGCATTCACGCAGAGTGACCGAGATCTCACGCCACGCCTCGTCGAAAGGCTCCTGTCCGCGGACGCCGCTGTGCTTCGCGGAGCCGCATCTGCGCGATGGCTCAAACACGCGCACGACGGCGACGATGCCATCGTCCGCCGGATCGCGAACGACGCGACGCCGGCGGTGTCCAACGCCGTGCTTGACGTCGTTGTCGGAAACTGGTCCGAGCTTCAGGAACCGCGGAGGGACGCCATCCTTGGGATCCTTGAGGCCCACGCGGCCTCGCTAGGGTCCGCTACGACCCTCCTTGAGCGCCTTGGTAGGTTCAATCGTAAGGAGGAGTTTGGGGAAGCGCCGCCCTGGGATGTGTTCGCGCGGCTCGGGCCCGTGGCGCTCCGCAACGCCCCGGACGGCGCGTTCCGAGATGGACGCTTCTTTTCGGCCGTCGACGCTGCGGTCGACGCCGGGGAGGGAGAGCGCCTTATCCCGTTGCTCGAGATTTGGGCCAGAAACCTCACAGAACGGCTGGCGACGAAGTTGCCAGACGAGTTCGAGCTCAGCGCATCTGAGGTCATGCTAGTCGTAGGGCCCCACGCTTGGCGGTGGCCGCTCATCGAAAACCTGCTCGATTGTCCTAATACTGGAGGCCGCCTGCGCACGGTTGCCTTCCTGGTCAACTGCTGGACGAAGCTCGTCGGACCCGAGCGGCAGGCACTGATCCAGCGCCTGCGAACCGACGGGACCGACACAGACTGGCTTCGCGCGGCCGCCCTGACGCGGCGCGAAGTCCCGTCCGAGATCTTGGTCGCGCTTGGGGGCCGCACGGACCTTTTGCACCTCGATCCTCCCGACCTGTTGGCGGTCCTCGGTGAGCCGCTCTTCTGTGCCTGCCTCCACGTATTTCTAGGTCAACCCCAGCCCCTTTGGTGGTTGGGGAGCCATCATTCCTCCTCTGAGGCCTGGGACCGGGCGGTCCGCTGGTCCGCCGGCGCCAGCGACCGACCCTTGTTCGCACTGGCGCTAGAGGACGTGATTTCGCTCGGGGAAGACGACGAACTGGCGGACCTTGTGGACCAGGCCACTGTGGCCGACCTGCCAGCCTTTTTCGAGACTTTCCTGCGTCGGAAGACGGAGGAGAACGGGAACTGGTGCACCCGGGCTTGGGGGCGGCTCCTTGATCGAGGCGTCGAGGCGGATCTTATTGACACATGGTTTGAGGAGATCACGTCGGCCGCACCGTTGTTCCTCGACCACCTGCGGGACGTTCGCCATTGGCTGGGCGAAGGCCCACACGCACAGCGAGTCTTTGAGGCGCTCGCAGATGATGTCAACGCTTACAAGTTGCTCGACTTCATCAGGCAGTTCGACGAGTTGGTCGCCACGTTCGACAAGGACGTCGAGATCCTCGAAGGCGAGGCTGGCGAAGAGAATGACAATGAGGAGGCCGCCGAAATTCGGGCGCCTCGGGAGACCCTCGCCTTATTGATCGAGAATCTGCCCGCCTTGCTGGAGAGGTCACCGCCCCGTCTGTTCGGGACTTGGGACGGCGTTAGCTACGTCCTAAAGCAACTCAAGGCGCCGGCCGCTGTGCTCGAGTTCGCACAGGCGAAGCGCATAGAGGCTCTGGATTCCCGGTACGCCGCGCTCGAAGCTCAGGACCCACCAGTGCTGATGGGCTGGGTGGGCCCACGCTAAGGTTATGGCATGCCTTCGCAGCTCAGCGGTGGTCTGCCTCGAAGATCCAGCTGCGCACTTACAACAATTTAATACCGAGGATTCGTAGCGTCTGACCTGGGCCCCGAGTTTCCTCCCCTGGTCGATGCCAATGGGCGGCCGATCACCTTCAAACTGAGCGAAGGCCAAGCCCATGTCGGCCGGAGTGCCGCCGATATGCTCGGCAACCTCGCCGACGGCCAGATCCTGCTCGCCGACCGGGCCTACGACAGCGACGACCTCAGGGCCGACCAGGCGGCCCGCGGTGCCTGGGCCAACGTCAAGCCGATGCCGAACCGCAGGAACATCCCGGGCTTCAGCCGCTTCCTCTACCGATATCGCAACCTCGTCGAGCGCTTCTTGAGCAAACTCAAACACTTCCTGGCCGTCGCCACGCGCTACGACAAGCTCGACGCCAACTACCTCGCCATCGTCAAACTCGCCGCCTCAAGAAACTGGATGCACGTTTATGAGTCGGTCACCTAGGGCGAGCGTACCAGGGGCGATCAGGTCGAAGCCAAATCGCTCGCGTCTAGCTTCTGCTACAGCACTTATAAGCAAAAACAGAGCTCACTAAACTGCCGAGTCGCATAGTTTCGTCTTTCGACTCTGATGGGCCTAACTTTATGAGAACGTGTGTAAATTTAACAATTGTGACTGATTAAGAAAAATCGCCTTAAAGTCGCTATATCGATAGAATATCCTTTAAAGAGGAGCCAGCCATGGCTCGCTACTACGTGAATGACAACGCCCAATCGAACGGCGACCACGAGGTCCACCGCGAAACCTGTGACTATCTGCCGAAGCAGGAGAACCGGACTTACCTTGGTCAGTTCGACAGCTGTCGGCCTGCCGTTAGCGCGGCAAAGAAAATCTATCCCCAGTCGAATGGCTGCTACTGGTGTTCTCGTGAGTGTCATACGAGCTGAAGTAGCCCCAAATAGCAATCGCCCGGCCGCGTAGGGGGCGGGCGCCCGTAGATCACCGGATGGGTTAGCTCAGAAATGCCCGAAAACCGAGCTCTGGATTGGCCCAGGTTTGGTGCAGAGCTGTTCGCTCAGTTTTTAGGGCATTCCCTCGACCACTATCGGGCCCAGGTCCTCGACTATCTCAATATGACCGGCGTTCGAGAGCAGCGAACCAACGATTCCTGTTTTGTCCTCGCCACCAGCGCTGGCGATCTGACGTAGGGAAATACAATGGCCTCTCGCAAGCGCCCGACGAGCTCTAAACAGGCGGATCTCTTTAACCCCGAGGTCGAACTCCTGCTGCCGCCTCGGTTTGCTATCGACGGCAAGGTGCTGGGAAGCCCGGTGCGCCAGCTGGCTGTTCCGGCACGGCGGGTGCGCTGTCGGCTTTGCCCCTTCGCCATCCGCCGCGTAAACGGCTACGAGACCACCCTGGAATCTGGTGAGACTCTGAAGATCATCAGTGCCAAGACGGCAACGCCACTGGAAGCGGATCTCATTCTTTTTGCGCCCGGTGCAACGGCGCCGGAACGGATCGCCGAAGTACTTGAACTCGATGCAGGCCGGTGGATGAATGCATCACCGATCAGTATCGACACGCTGGACCGTGCCGCGCGCGCGACGCGCCTGAGGGCTGTCTCCGATTCCTGGATCGATGCGCTTCATCTTCGCGAGGGACATGCGGCTACGGACGGTCGGACGGCGCAGCCTGGCTTGCGACGCCCACAGATCGGCGCGCTTCATGCCGCGCTGGCCCACGCAACGCGATCGACGGAACCGGCCACTATCGTCATGCCGACGGGGACGGGCAAAACCGAGACAATGCTGGCGCTCAATGCCAACCAGCGGTTCGAGCGCCTGCTGGTGGTAGTGCCTACCGACGCTCTGCGAGACCAGATCGCGAGCAAGTTCGAAACGTTTGGCGTCCTGAAACAGCAGAAATGCCTCGACGAGACGGCAGCATTCCCTCTGGTCATGCGGCTCTCACATATCCCGACCAGCCCGATCGAAGTTGATGACATTTTCGACAGCGCCAACGTGGTCGTCACCACGATGCAGATCGCCGGCCGGGCGGACGCCCCGGTTCAGGAGAGAATGGCTGCCCGCGCATCGGCGTTGTTCATTGACGAGGCTCACCATATCGGCGCGCCGACTTGGTCACGGTTCCGCGGACTTTTCATTGACCGGAACCCACCGCTTCCCATCGTCCAGTTCACCGCCACCCCCTTCCGTGAAGACGGCCGGCGCGTCGACGGCGAGTTTATCTACACCTACCCGCTCAAGAAGGCTCAGGCCGAGGGCTATTTCAAGCCGATCCGGTTCGAGGCGGTGTTCGGGCTCGATCAGCCCGATGCCGACGTGGCGATCGCCGAAAAACTCGGCGAAGTGCTCAGGGCCGACCTGGAGGCAGGTCTCAATCATCTCGCTATGGCGCGTTGCCAGACGATCGAGCGCGCTAAGGATCTTCAACAGCTCTACAGCACGTTATTCCCCGAGTTTCGCCCGGTTTTGGTTCATAGCCAGCAGTCGATTCGCGAGCGCCGTGCGAACCTTGCCGCGTTGCGGCGGTTCGAAAGTCGAATCATCGTATGTGTCGACATGCTCGGCGAGGGCTTCGATCTCCCGGAACTGAAGATTGCGGGGCTTCATGATCCGCACAAAAGTGTCGCCGTGACGATTCAGTTCGTCGGTCGATTCACCCGGCAGGACCCGCGCTTGGGTGATGCGACCGTCATCGCCAATACCGGCGTAGACGACATCGATCGCTCGCTCGCCAAACTCTATGCCGAGGACGCCGACTGGAACGCCCTGGTCGAAGCGCTCAGCACAGCTAGAATCGACCGGCAGGTTCGGCGCGCCGAGATGTTCAAGGGCTTTGTCGGCGATCTCAGCGACATTCCCTTGCAGACGCTCGAACCGAAGATGAATGCTGTGATCTATCGCACCGTTTGCGACGCCTGGGAGCCGCTACGCGCCGAGGACTTGTATAACCCAGGCGTCTATCTCGGCATGAAGGTCAACCCGCATCAGCGGGTGGCCATATTTGTCACCCGCTCGGAGGAGCAGGCGGGCTGGACGACAGCGCAACACGCCACCAACGTCGTCTGGGACCTGCATATGATGCACTGGGACCCGGATAAGAAGCTCCTATACATCAGCAGTTCGGCCAAAGGCCCCTATGACCGTCTAGCCAAAGCCATCTGCGGCGACACAACGCGACGCGTCGAAGGTGAGGAAGTTTTTCGCAGTCTTCATGGCTTCAATCGCCTCATCCTGCGCAACCTTGGACTCACGCACCATCAGGGCCGCGGCGTTCGCTTTTCGATGTATATGGGCGTGGACGTCGCAGACGGGTTGGACACCGCGAAATCGCAGTCTCGTATCAAAAACAACGTCTTCGCGACCGGCTTCTTGGATGGCGTGCCCGCCTCACGCGGTTGCTCGGCCAAAGGAAAGTTCTGGTCGATTTCCCCTGTTCGCGACCTCACCGACTGGGTCGAGTGGTGCGGCGACATCGGCACAGCTGTCAACGATCCGGGCATCACCACCGATGGTGTCTTCAAGAGCGCAATGCGCCCCCGCCAAATCAACGAACGACCGAGCGTTCCGCCGGTCGCAATTCACTGGCCGGAATCTCTCCTGACACAAATCGAGGACCGGATCGAGATCAGCTTCGACGACGTCGCCTCACCGTTCGCGGAATGTGACATCGAACTCGTGGACCACAAGGCCACCGGGCTGCTTCGCTTCGCCGTGCGCAGCGAGACACAGATCGCCGAGTTCGAAATCATGTTCGCGGAAGGCGGCGCACGCTATCCACAACGATCAGGACCGAAAGCGACGATCAAGATTGGCGGCAAGGTGAAGACACTGTCGGAATCCTTTGGCGAAGACTCCCCGCAAATTGATTTCGGAGACGGCTCTCTGCTGATCTACAGTCATCTCTATGCCTTACCCGATGGTGTTCGGGTCGAGCCTTATCCTTCAGACCAGATCGAGGTTTGGGACTGGTCGGGGGCTAACATCCGAACGGAATCGCAAGGATCCGAAAAACGAGCCGACTCCGTCCAGCGACGCGTCATCGAAACGCTGCTCGCCGACGGTAACGCCTATGACCTGATTTTCGACGACGATGGAGCTGGCGAGATCGCTGACGTTGTCACGATCCGCGTCACAGGGGGGCTTGTCCAAGTTACGCTCCATCATTGCAAGTATTCGAGCGGCGATACGCCAGGCGCCCGCGTGAAAGATCTCTACGAAGTGTGTGGGCAGGCCCAGAAATCCGCGCGATGGCGCGACCGTCCCAACCGCATGTTCACGCATATGCTTAGGCGCGAGAAACTGCGCCTCGACAAAGGCCAAAGCTCTCGCTTCGAACATGGGAACGTCGCGTTCCTCAAACGGCTGAAAGCGAGTTGGCAGGACTATCGGTACGAATATGACGTTCGGATCGTTCAGCCGGGCCTGTCACGGGCGGCAATCACTGAAGAAGGACTGCACTTGCTCGCCGGCGTCGAGACTTACTTGCTGGAGACCCGCGCGATGAAGTTGCGGATCTTGGGCAGCGCATAGCCATCTCAGGACCGCCTTGTGATTATGAGGCAAGCCGAGCCCTGTCTTTTCGGGCACTTCGCAGCGAACTTAACGAAGCTGAGGTTGGATCCAGCAGTTCGCTGGTTCGGGCGGGGGGCCTTCATCCTGTGTCGCTTGCAATAGTCCTGGTGACTGGCCTTTCTGAATGACCGCTTAGCGTCAGGCGCTCCCGCGGCTGCGGAGGACCGCTATGGGTCGGAGCAAGCCAAGCATTTCCGAGTGCCGGTACTGAATGAGGGCATTTGGGGATGAGGAACCAGTCGGCCGACGTCAAGGCGGGCCGGCGGACCCACCCTCCGCTAGCTCTCACCTGATCCGCGTCTACCACACCTAGTCTGCGCTGCGACGGCCTTGGAACTTCGTGGTCGCTGCTGCCGAATGGCCATTCTCAGCCGGTAGGACGGTTCCCATATGGGAGAGCATCAAGGCTCGGTTCTCGCCGGGCGGGGTGCTGAACCGGATTGGCTCATCTTGTTGGATATCTGGTTGCAGTTGCTTGGTGGTCTCGTTCTGCTGATCGTCGGCATCTCGGCCCTGGTCTTCCCGATCGCGGTTCAGTCCGGCGCCCGGGTCTGGATCGTCGGAGGCGCGGCGACGGCGGCCGCCTGCATTGCCCTGGGCGCGGTCGACACGATCGAGCTGTTCCTGATGCCGGTGCTGCTGGGGGAGGGGGTGCCGCTGCTCGTCGGCGACGGGGCCGAGCTGCCGCTGGCGCTGCGCGAGACTCGGGCCTGGCCGAGCGGCGTTGTCGGCCTGACCTACGAGGTCACGTAGCCCCGGTCCGACAGGCCGTAGTCCCGACCGGAGTGGCCGGTCGGGACCGAGTGGCCGGTCAGATGTCCGCCCGGAAGGTCGGCCGGTCGGTGCCGTGGTACAGGATCCTCGCCTGGCGCTCGGCCGCTTCCGCCTGCATGGCGACCAGCGCGGGATCCATGTCGCGTTCCGGCCGCGGCTCGAGCTGGAAGTGCCCGTACTCGTCGGTGCCGCGCACCAGGGCGGCGCTGTCATCGTCGATGACGACCTGCCGCACGTGCGTCGGGATGTAGCGGATCGCCAAGCCGATCCGGCGGTCGTCGGCGCGGTTCGCCGGCGAGGCATGGAAGATTTTCTGATGGTGCAACGACATTTCCCCGGGCCGAAGGGTCACGTCGATGGCCTTGTCCTCGTCGACCTCGACGGCGATCTCCTGGCCGCGGGTCAGCATGGCGCCTTTCTTCCAGGTATCGTGATGCGGCACGACTTCGCGGGTGTGGGTCCCAGGGACCATTCGCATGGCGCCGCTCTCCGGCGTGCTGGGGGATAGTGCGATCCATGCCGTCAGCGCCTCGTCCGGGTCCAGGTTCCAGTAGGTCAGGTCCTGGTGCCAGGCCACATAGCGCTCATCGCCGGGCTCCTTGATGAAAAAGTGCGTGTTCCAGGCCAGAAGATTCGGTCCGAGGATGTCCTCAACCGCGTCCAGCACCTTCGGATGCCGGATCAGTTCGTCCACCCAGCGGAACAACAGGTGCGTCTTGAACATCATCGGGCCGCGGAGCGGACCGCCGTTGTCCCGCTCGAAGGCTTCGAGGGCGCTCCGATAGCGCTGCACCTCCTCGGCCCCGAGCGCCGGGATCGGAAAGTAGAAGCCGTCGCGCTCGTACTCGGCAATCGCTTCGGCGGTAAGGGTTTTCAGCATGGTTTCCTCCAGGATCGGGTACGGGATTTGGCAGTTTCCCGCTTGCACAATCGGAATACTGAATACAGAATACGTGCATGACAACCCGAAACCCGATCTCGCCGGTCGCCGGCACCCCCTCGTTGCTTGACCAGGTCTACAACCACCTGCTCGAGGCAATCTGCGACTGCCGCCTGGAGCCGGGGACCGTGCTGCGCCAGGAAGAATTGGCACGCAACCTGGGGGTCTCGCGACAGCCAGTGCAACAGGCGCTGCAGCTGCTCCGGCGGCAGCGCCTAGTGCATGAGCACGGCCGCAGCGGCGTCCAGGTGGCTCCCGTGGAGGCCGGCTTCGTGCGGCAACTCTACGAGGTGCGAGGCGCGCTGGACGCATGCGCCGCCCGGTTGGCCGCGGGCAGGCCGTGCAGCGCCGGTGACGTCGCCACCGGACAGCGCCTTATCGACCAGGGGCGAGCGGCGCTGCGATCAGGCGTCCTGACCGACCGGCTGGCCGCCGACGTCCGCTTCCATAGCTTCATCTACGAGTTGTCCGGCAACCCCCTGCTGGACGAGGCCGCGGCCTCGTACTGGCACCACATCCGCCGGCTGATCGCCCTGACGCTGCGCACCGAGCATCCTATGCACGCGGTCTGGGACGACCACGCGGCGATACTACAGGCAATCGTCGACGGCGAGCCCGGCCGTGCCGAGCAACTTGCCATCGAGCACGCCCGCAACAATGCCCGGCTGCTCTTGGCGCGGCTCGAAGGAGGCTGACCTCGCCCCATCGCTTCACCGTGCCTTGCGGCACGGCCGCACTGGAGTAGGCTGACGCCAAGAGCCGGGAAAGAACCAGTGGGAGGAAGCCATGGCTGCAGCCGTCGAGGCGGGATCCGCAT
Source organism: Candidatus Endolissoclinum sp. (assembly GCA_965228445.1). Classification (GTDB taxonomy): domain Bacteria; phylum Pseudomonadota; class Alphaproteobacteria; order Thalassobaculales; family Thalassobaculaceae; genus Thalassobaculum. The sequence continues at coordinate 4,804,043 of OZ245813.1, forward strand.
CCGGATCCGCCCGCAAGTTCGAGGTCCGTCCGCTGCACCCCGATTTTGGGGCCGAGATCGTCGGCATCACGCTCGAGGACGCCGTCGGCAAGGCGATGTTCGCCGAGATCTACAAGGTGTTCCTGGACCGCAAGCTGATCCTGTTCCGCGACGTCGACCTGCCGCCGTCCGTGCAGGTCGCGTTCGCGCGCCGGTTCGGCGAGGTCCAGGTGCACGTCATGAATCAGTACCACGGCTATCCCGACCACCCGGAGATCTACCTGCTGACCAACCTCGACGCCGAGGGGCGGCCAAACGGACGGCACCCGGACAAGGGGACGATGTACTGGCACACCGACGGGTCCTGGCGGCCGACCACCGGCCACGCCACCATGATGTATTCCGAGATCGTGCCAGAGGAGGGCGGCGAGACCCACTTCGCCGACATGGCCGCCGCCTACGACGGGCTCAGCCCCGAGTGGAAGGCGCGGCTGGGCGGCCTGCGGGCGTTCCACAACCTCGACTTCTCGCGCACCCGCCGGCACGGCCACGAGCCGATGACCGAGAAGCAGAAGGCCGAGGTGCCGCCGGTCGACCACCCGATGGTGCGCACCCATCCCGAGACCGGTCGCAAGGCCCTGTTCCTCGGCGACCACGCGGAGTGGATCGACGGCATGGACTACGAGGCGGGAAGAGCGCTGATCGAGGAGGTCAACGCCCTGGCGACCCCCGAGCACCTGGTCTATCGGCACCGCTGGCAGCCGCGCGAATGCGTGGTGTGGGACAACCGTGCCCTGCTGCACCGGGCGACCGGCTACGACCCAGCCACCCAGCGTCGGGTGATGCGGCGCTGCACGGTGCTCGGCGACCGGCCGTACTGACGGCCGACTAGGTCGTGGACTCATAATTTTTGATCCAGAGCCTGGTGGACGCGAGGGCGATTGTGGCGAGGAAGTTCCTTGCGAGCTCGTGATATCGTGTCGCCATGGCTCGGAAGTGTTTGAGCCGGTTGAAGAAGCGTTCGACAAGATTGCGTTGTCGGTAGATCTGATGGTCGACGGATCGGCGGACCCGGGCGTTAATTTGGCTGGGGATGTGGGCCTTGGCGCCGCGAGTCTCGATTAGGTCGATGATGGCCTGGGCGTAGTAGCCCCGGTTGGCGACCACGTCTCCTCCCGCAATTAGCGCAACGCGGCATCCGCGGGTGTTTCGCCGGCGTCTATTCCCTCACCTGGCAACTCCCACCAGTGACCAAGCACCGGATCGGTAACAACGCGCGCGTGGAGTAAGAGGACACTTCCTTCGATGTCGCGGACGATCAGGCGAATGGCCTTCCGTTCGACCACTGGAAAGTCTTCCGGCAAGTCAGGGACTTTCATCCGGTGGGCCTTCGGCTTCGGTTCGCGCAGGGAGAGCCTCAAGGTATCTGCCCATCACTCTCAGTGAGCGCCTGCAGGCTCACCGAGGCCTCGTCTGCCAGCGAATGGCTGCCGAGGGCAGGACGCCCTTGGTGGCGAGCGACCGCTTCTGGGCGATCTGCCTATAGCCCACCGGCGTCCGCTTTGGGTCGTAGGCGCATAGGTTTCGAAAGGTCGCTTAGCGGTGAATGAGCTTCAGAATTCCGTTGGCAGCGAAGGGCCGCCGGCGGTAGGTGCGTCGTTGATACGGCGGTTTGTGCCAGGGTTTTGCGGTTCAGTCTCGTAGGACGGAGCGGGTCGAGTTGTACTGGCCAGCGACGGCAAAAGTATGGCAGCCGAATGAATCAACGTTTTCCTTATAGTTCATATATCAATTATATCTTGGACGTTGATTTGGCCTCTCTTTACCCTGCGCTCAGTTTCGACAGAGCGTAGGTGGGGTGCCAGCATGCAATCCATACCGAAGCAGTTTCCCCTTTTGCCGCCCGGCGCCGCCCTGCTTCGGGCTTCCAGTGCGGAAATGCGGGTCGCGATGCGGCGCTTCATCACCGGAGTCACGGTCGTTACCACCTTCGACGAAAACCAGACCCTGGTGGGCATGACCGCGAGCTCTTTCACCTCGGTCTCCCTGGAGCCCCCGCTGGTCCTGGTCTGTCTTGGAGAGCAGTCGCGCACCTTCCACCATTGCGCTCGCCGGGGTCGCTACGCCATTAATCTCCTGAGCGACGGCCAGGGCGACACCGCGACCAGGTTCGCGGTCCGCGGCGGGTCGCGCGACGATGTCTGTCCATGGCGGGTGAGTGAACGCGGGCTGCCTCTGCTCGCCGGCAGCCTGGCGGGGTTCGAATGCCGCCTGGTCAACAGCGTGATGGCCGGCGACCATGCGATCCTGATCGGCGAGGTGGAGGCGATCAGCACCTGCGAGGACAGCGGTCCGCTGGTGTATCACGACGGCCGGCTGTTCGGCCTGGACGCCGGGATAGCGGCACCGGCCTGAGCCCGGGCGTGGTGGCGGGGGCGGGGCGGTCAGGCGTTCGGTTCCACGCCGGGCCAGTCGCCCGCCTCAACAAGGTCGGTCACCGTCTGGCGGATCGTGGTGATCAGCAGGTCGACGATCGGGCTGCGCTGCCGGGTGGTCGACAGCATCATCGCCAGGGGCCAATAAGCGGTCGGCCGGAACGGTACGGCCGCCAGCTCCCCGCGTGCGACATATTCCACGAACGATCCCTGGCTGAGCAGGCTGTATCCCAGCCCCTGGATCAGCAGGCTGCGGACCATGGACGTATCGTCGATCTCCATGGAGACGAAGGGCGTGATGCCCAGCGTCGTCAGGGTCTCGTCGAGCAGCCGGCGGGAACTGTTGGGGCGGCCGGGCAGGATCAGAGGCACCGTGCTCAAGTCCTGCGGCCGGGCGAAGCCGCGCGCGAACGGCTCGGCATCGGGCTTGCCGACCAGGAAGACCTCCTCGTCGACCAGCGGAATGACCTCGAACCCGCGCTGCGGTAGCGGCCCGTGCAGGCAGGCCACATCCACCCGACCCCGCACCAGCCACTCGTGGATGTAGCCGCTGTATCCCGCGACGACCTTCAGGAAAGCACCGGGGCAGTCGGACCGAAAGCGCCGGACCAGTTCCGGCATCAGGAAGTGCCCCGCGCCGGGCGGCACCGCCAGGGTCAGGGTGCCGGCCAGATCCGTCCCGGCGCCCTGGATCTCGGCCGTCACGTTCTCGACCTGGCGCAGGATTGCTTGGCTGCGTTCGAACAGCAGCCGCCCGGCCTCGGTCGGGGTCACCCCGTGGCCGCTGCGCACGAACAGGGGGCGGCCGAGTTCGCCCTCCAGATGCGCCACCTGGCGGCTGACCGCCGGCTGGGAAATCCGCAGCGATTCCGCCGCCCGGCTGTAGCTCCCGAACTCCACCACCGCCTGGAAATACCGCAAGGCCCGCAGGTCCATCGTGCCAACCCCGATTCTACGTTCTGGTTATGCATCATATGCCAATTATGCCTTGGACGCTATTCCGGCCCCTCGATACGCTTAATTGTCTCTTCGTGATGAGACCTGAATTCCAAGAGGTGGCAAGATGAAATTCGGCCTTATGACCCAAATTCAGATCCCGCGCCCTTGGGAACCAAATGCCGAAGCGATCGCATACAAGAACATGCTTAGCCAGGCAGTCGCAGGTGAAGCTGCAGGTTTTGAGTATTATTGGCTGACAGAAATGCACTTCTTCCGGCAGATTGGGCACAGCCCGTCCCCGGATTTGCTGCATGCGGCCATCAGCCAGATAACGTCGAAGATCCGGCTGGGGTTCGCCGTCCTGCTGCTGCCGATGCACAACCCGTTCATGCTGGCCGAGCGCGTCGCCTCCGTCGACGTTCTGAGCCAGGGACGGGTGGATTTCGGCTTCGGCCGCGGCTCCTCGCCCTACATGACCGAGGCCTTCAGCGTCGATCCGGCCACCAGCCGGGAGGTGTCGAACGAGGCGCTGGCCGCCCTCATGAAGATGTGGAAAGAGGATCTGTTCCCCGGCTTCAAGGGCGAGTTCTTCGATCTGCCTGCCCGGCACGTGTTGCCGCGCCCGATCCAGCAGCCGCATCCGCCGCTCTGGGTCGCGGCGTCGAACCTGTCGACCTACGAGTTCGCGGCGCGCCAGGGCGTCGGCGTCATCGGCGTGACCCGCAACAGCATCGACGAGACCCGCGACGCGATCCGGACCTACCGCGAGACCATCCGGAGCGCCGATCCGGCCGGCTTCGTCGGTCATGCACCGAACGAGAACGTCGCCGCCTTCGGCATCGCCTGCTGCCATGTGGATGACCGCACCGGGAAGGACATCGCCTGCGCTGCGGCCCGCTGGTACAACGGCGACAACGACGTGGAACTCAACCATGTCCGTTTCGCCTCGGCCGGCGGCAAGGACGCCGTCGTCGCCAAGTTCCGGCAGCGTTCCAACGACCAGCTCATCGAGGATGGCATGGCCATCGGCGGCAACCCGGACTCGGTCTGCCGCCAGGTGGAGAAGTGGGCCGAAGCCGGCCTCGATCAGATGATCTTCGTTCTCCAGGCGGGCAACACGACCCATGACGAGGTCATGCGGTCGATCGACCTGATCGGGGAGAAGGTAATCCCGCGCTTCCAGTCCGGTACGGAGGTCGCGGTCGCATAAACCCGTCTTTCTCGAACCGTTCCCAACGGCCGAGACGAGCACAGGAGGCAGAGACAAGCCGGGCGAGAACAGGTGGAGTAGCTACACGAGAGGAGTTACCAATGGGTAAACTGGGACGGCTGACTGGTCTGCGGCTTCGGGTGGCGGGCGTGGCGTTCGGCGCCATGGCCGCTATCGGCGTTTGCACCGCAACGGCATTCGAGGCGCGCGCCGAAATGCCGAAGCTCGATATCGGCATCTCGACGACCTGGTGGGGGCATATCCCGATCATGGTCGCCATCGATAAGGGCTACTTCAAGGAATTCGGCGTCGATGTCGAGGTCCAGCCGATCGGCAGCTCCGCCGACCGTATCCGCGCGGTGACCTCCGGCGACGTGGCCTGGAGCAATCTCGGGCGCATCGCCGCGATCAGCGAGATGTCCCGCGGCAACGAGGCATTCTACTTCTTCGCCAATGTCGACGACAGCCCGGGTAACGAGGGCTGCTGGGCGCGCCCCGGTTTCGGCTCGCTCGCCGATCTCAAGGGCAAGAAGATCGCCGCCAACAGCTCTGCCGAGATCACCTTGAGCGGCCTGCTCGAGGAGGCCGGCATGACGATCTCCGACATTGAGTTCGTCAACCTGCCGGGCGGCGAAATGGCGGCCGCCCTGGCCAAGGGCGACGTCGACGCCGCCTGCGTGTGGGAGCCGCTGTTCACCGCGGTGCGCGAGGCCGCGCCGGGTGGCACCCTGCTCGGCACCGACAAGGACACCGCCGGCTACAAGAAGTTCGGAACCATGGCGTCGCCGGACATCGTGATCATCTCGCGCAAGGTGGCCGACGAGACCCCCGAACTCGCGGGCAAGCTGGCCCAGGCCATGTTCAAGGGCGCGGCCTACACCAACGCCAATCCCGAAGACACGGCGGAGACGGTCGCCCATTACTTCCGCAAGCCGCCCGAGGACGTCCTCGCCGCGATCAAGTCGTTCCAGTATTTCGGCGCGGACGGCTGGGAGAAGCACATGGAACTGCATTCCGGACAGATGCAGTACCTGGCCGACTGGCTGCACGCCAACGGCAAGATCCCGTCCGCTCCGGACACGAAGAAGTGGGAGAAAACCAGCTTCATCCCGAAGTGACCTGACGCTGGAATGGACGGCACACACTCAAGGATGGGCAGGAGATGGTGACTTTGGGTCCCGTTGAAGCGACGCCGACCGCGGGGGTGACGGAACAGGGAATCCTGCGGCGCAGGATCGCCGTCCCCTGGATGCTCCTCATCAGCCTCGCCTCGGTCGTCGCCGTGATGACGCTCTGGTACGTCTCGACGGAATTCGGCTGGGTCCTGCCCATCTTCCTGCCCAAGCCGGCCACGGTGCTCAAGGAGGCTCAGGGCGCCTTCGCCGGCGGCCTGCTGCTGACCGATGTCTGGATGTCGTCGAAGCGGGTGTTCTTCGGCTTCGCGCTGGCCGGGGTCGTCGCCATCCCGCTGGGCGTCGCCATGGCGATCTGGGCGCCGGCGAAGGCGATCCTGGATCCCTTCGTCTCCCTGCTGCGACCGCTGCCGTCGATCACCTGGATCCCGCTGACCATGCTCTGGCTCGGAATCGGCGAGGCGCAGAAGGTGGCCATCGTCTTCATGGGCTCCTGGATCTACATCCTGCTCTACACCTACGAGAGTACCAAGCGGGTCGATCCGCTGCTGATCCGCGCCGCCCGCAATCTCGGCGCGCGCGACATCGATGTGATGGTCGAAGTGATCCTGCCGGGCGCCCTGCCGGGCATCATCACCGGCCTGAAGGTGACGCTCGCGATCTCCTGGTCCTGCGTGCTCTCGGCCGAAATGGTCGCCGCACAGAACGGTCTCGGTGCGATGATCTGGCAGGCCAAGGACTGGGGAAACCTCGCCCTGGTGATCGTCGGCATGCTCTGCATCTCCATCACGGTCCTGGTCGCCGACCAGATCGCCGATCTCATCGAACGTCTGCTGCTCCCCTGGGAGCGCAACCGGCGCCAATGACCGGAAGCCAGCGACCTGAAGGGCCAGCCTGCGATGCCACCGATCCTGTCTGCCGAGCACGTGACCAAGGTCTTCTCCACCGGACGTGGCGACCAGGTCGTCGCCGTCGACAACCTGTCGGTCGACATCCACGAAGGCGAATTCGTCTGCCTGCTCGGCGCCTCGGGCTGCGGCAAGTCGACGATGCTGAACATGTTCGCGGGCTTCACCCAGCCGACCAGCGGTGCGGTCCATCTGCGCGGCACGCCCATCACCCGGATCGAGCCGCGCTGCGGCATGGTGTTCCAGTCCTACGCCCTGTTTCCCTGGAAGACGGTGCGCGCCAATGTCGAGTTCGGCCTGAAGGTCCGCCGCATGCCGCGGGCCGAGCGTCGCGACCGGGCGCAGCGGTTCATCGACATGGTCAAGCTGACCGGCTTCGAAGATCACTATCCGACCGAACTCTCCGGCGGCATGCAGCAGCGGGTGACCCTGGCCCGCCTGCTGGCGAACGATCCGGAGGTCCTGCTGATGGACGAACCCTTCGCGGCCCTGGACGCCATGACCCGCCAGGTCATGCAGGAGGAACTGCTGCGGATCCACGAGGCCAGCGGCAAGACGACGGTCTTCATCACCCACTCGATCGACGAGGCCCTGATCCTGTCGTCGCGTATCGTCGTGCTGTCCTCGCGGCCCGGCCGGGTCAAGGCGGTGCTGGACAACGACCTGCCCAGCCCGCGCCACGTCGACGTCCAGCTCTCGCCGGAATATGCCGACCTGAAGCGGCGCATATGGGAACTGGTCGAGAGCGAAGTCCGGCACCACGACGACACCGAACACTGAGCCTCACTCACAATCACAAACATTCGTACCGCACACCGGACGAGGAGAGCGTCATGTCCAAACACGACTTCACACCCGCCGAATTCGCCGACCGGCTGGCCCGCACCCGCAAGGCGATCGCCGACGCCGGCCTCGATTGGCTGGTCCTCACCCATCCGGTGTCGATCCGCTGGCTGATCGGCCAGGACAACAAGAGCTACACGACCTTCCAATGCCTGCCGGTCTCGGCGACCGACAGCAAGCTGGTCGTCTTCTCGCGCGGCATGGACGTCAACGAATTCATGGCGGAGTCGATGGTCGAGGACGTGCGCGCCTATAACGGCCGCGAGCCGGAGGATGCGATGGCGGCGTTTTCGGCATTCGCCGACGATCTCGGGCTGAAGTCGAAGCGGGTCGGCCTGGAGGTTCCCGGCGTCTATCTGAGTGCGGCCCATTACCTCGGTCTCAAATCCATCCTGGGCGATGCCCTGGTCGCCGAACCGAACGGGCTGATCCCGGCGCTCAAGATGACCAAGTCGCCGCAGGAGCTCGACTACCACCGGAAGTCCGCGGCCATCGCCGGCCAGGCCTGGAGCGCCCTGACCGGCGCCGTCGGTGAAGGGGTGAGCGAGCTGGCCCTGTCCGGTGCCGCGTACAACGCCATCCTGTCCGCCGGCAGCATGTTGCCCGCCAGCACCATGAATCTCGTCACCGGCGAGCGCAGCTGTTTCGCTCTGGGCGGTCCGACCGAGCGCCGGCTGAAGCGCGGCGATACCGGCCTGGTCGAGCTCGGCGGCGCCTATCGGCGTTACACCTCGACCCTCGGCCGGCAATGGAACCTCGGCAAGCCGAGCGCGCGGCTGACCGAGCTGTTCTCTCTGGTCCAGGAGGCTTCGGCCGCCGCTTTGTCCAAGATGAAGGCCGGCGTGCCGGCGATCGAGCCGCACGAGGCGCTGAAGGCGGTTTTCGTGAAGGCGGGGGTCGACCATTTTCGCCAGCACACCTCCGGCTACGGCATGGCCCCGGGCTTCCCGCCGTCCTGGGGCGAGCCGTTGAACATGTTCGGCGGCAGCAAGGACGTCCTGCGGGCCGGCATGGTCGTGACGGTGGAGCCCGGCCTATTCAGCGCCGAGGATCAGCTCGGCGCCAGGCTGATCGACAACTGCATCATCACCGAGACCGGCGTGGAGCTGCTGTCGACCACGCCCCAGGACATCGTGGTGATCGACTGAGCGACGGCGGCGGCCGATGGCAAGTTTCTCCCCGGTTCGGCCGTCGCGCTCCGGTCCGTCAGGCGCTCCGGGGAGACCGCCCCTCGTCGAGGCGATCCAGCAGCCGCCAGCCCCGGATCATGGTGGCGATTCCCAGCGGGGCCAGGCGGCCCCCGAGGATCGGCGCCACCTGGGATACGGCGAAGGACAGATCCCGGACGTCGCCACCGCTCGCCGCCCGCGCGAGGTCACGCCCCATCAGGGTTGCGGCCGCCAGGCCGCGGCCGCTGTATCCGAAACCGGCATAGAGGCCCGGACCAAGCACATGGAGTCTCGGCATGCGCTCCCGCGTCAGGGCGATCCAGCCGTTCCAGCTCTCCTCCCAATCCACGCGCGGGAGAGCCGGATAGAGCGCCTCCAGCCGCCGGCTCGCCATCGCCAGGAACGGCGGGGCATGCCGGCCGAACGGCGCCCCATCGACCGTCAGGTGCAGCCGGTTGCCGGCTATCCGACGCACCCCGGAATACAGGCGCCGCGTGTCGGTGAGCGGGTGGGCCTCGGGCAGGATGCGGGTCAGCAGCTCCTCCGCCATCGGTGCCGTGGCCGCTGCGTGGACCCGCATCGGCACGATGCTGCGCGCGATATCGGGCCAGAGGCGGCCGGTATAGGCGTTGGTCCCGAGAATGACGGTGTCGGCGAGCAGACTGCCGCCCGGAACCCGCAGCCGCCAGGCGGTGCCTTGTCGTTCGACTCCGGCGACGGGAGTGCCGGTATGGACCTGAACGCCGGACTCCGTGGCGACCCGCGCAAGGCCGCGCGTATAGGCGAGCGGATTGAGATGGCCGCCGCGACGATCGATGACCGCCCCCGCATAAAGCCCGGAGCCGATCGCCGAAGCCGCCGCGGTCCGATCCAGAATGTCGATCGCGGCACCGCGCCCGCGCCAGTCATCGGAATAGCCCTCCAGCCGGCGCATCCCGTCGGCGTTGCGGGCGGCGAACAGAAGCCCGGTGCGGATCGCGCCGCACTCGATCGCATGGCGCCGGATCAGATCGAACACGAGTTCCGGCCCGGCGGCGATATCGGCGATCAGGCGTTCCCCCCGCTCGCGGCCGAAATGCGCGAGGATCCGCCCCGTGCCGTGGGTCAGCGTCGGAACGATCTGGCCGAAAGCCCGCCCGGACGCTCCCCAGCCGATCTCCTTCGCCTCCAGGACGGCGACCGACGCCCCGGTCCGGCGCAGGTGATAGGCACTCGAAAGGCCCGTGATGCCGCCGCCGACGACCGCCACATCAACCCGGCCGCCCGGCGCCGGAGCCGAGACCTGCCTGCGCTCGCCACCGCAATCTGCGTAGACCGCCGGCGGGGGGCCATGGTCGTCGGAGCCTTCGTTCATCGCGTCCTCGCTGCTCACTTTATGTCAGGAAGGTCAGGTCATCCTCCATGAAATAGTATTCAAAATTATCACAACATAAATATCCAAAGTAACTCGACGTGGAAGGTTTCAATATGGAAATACTTGTAGCGAGCGATGACGTTTGCGCTCTAGTCGACGCCGATGATTTCAAGAAATTTCACATAGACGCCGAAAATACTCAGCAGGGCGATGCGGCTATCGCGGCGGCGATAGGACATGGTGCCGAGGCAGACGGTGCGGGACATATCTGGGTCAGCGCAGATCGCGTCCGTGACCTGGCCAACCGACGGTCGGATCCAGACTGGCAACGGAACTTCACGCGCATGCTGGAAGCTGTGCGTCCCTACGGTTGGTGCAGCGAGGACCTCACCCGTATCCGCGCCCATGTGAAGCGGAGTTAGGACCGATCCAACGGCCCGGCCGTCCTGTGTCTAGGCTGACTAGTGGAACGGTTGTCGCTGGGGCGACCAGGGTCCGTGGGTCGGCCCGGGAATGACCGCTATAAGGCAACGGCTCACGGGCGTCCAACGTCCGCTCTGGGGCGGCCGACGCAGCAGCCTCGAACGGCAGCTATGGGTCGGTCGCGACGTCAGCAGTGCTTCGTGTGGGTGGAAGCTGCGTAAAGACGGCGCAGGAGCTGCCACTAGGGTGCTATCTGATCGTTCGCACCTATCGAGCGGCCGGCAGATCCAGCGTCAACTCCTCACAATGGTCTTCAGTGCTTCAGGCCCATCGCTTCTATGGGAGTAGTTCGACCACGAAGCGTGTGCTCGCCGAGTGCAGACCATCTAGCCCCGTCGTTCGGTATCCCAGCTTCGTCCAGTAGCGTCCGCGAAGTGACGAAGGGACAGTCCGTTTCACGACTGAGCCGCTCCAGCCGCTCGGCGACGTTCACCGTGTCCCCGATGACCGTGTATTCGAGCAGACGGCCGCTTCCCAGAACGCCGACGAACACCTCGCCATAGTGACCGCCGATGCCGATCTCTATTCCGGAGCCGCTATGACGCGTGCGGTCTTCTGACCAATCCGCCACCTTCGTCAGGATATCGACGCCGCACTCAACAGCGCGCTTGGCGTCGTCGGGTTCCGTCGCCGGCGCACCGAACACGACCATCACCGCATCGCCGATGAACTTGTCGACCGTTCCGCCGTGACGGAACACGCATTCGGTCACGCGCTCCCGGAACTCGGTCAGCACCGTACCGAGCTCCTCCGGCGTCATCGTCTCGGCCATCGACGTGAACCCCTTGATGTCGACGAACAGAACCGCCACGGGCTGCCGGAGACCGGACGCCAGGCCGTCGGGATCGTCGCGGCTCAGGCTCTCGGCGATCCGCGGAGAGAAGAAGCGGGAGAGACGGGCGCTGCGCCCCGCCTGATCGATCGAGCGGAGCAGCAACCGCCGGGTTCGGTATCCGCCGAGCATCAGGATCGTGCCTGCGGTCGCGACCAATGCCGGAGGCAGCACGTCGAAGGCGAACACCTCCCCCATGGGCCGATGCCCCGTCTCAGCCATCGCGGCCATGCGCTGCGACATGGCCATGGGCATGCTCGGGCTCGGCATCATCGACGTCACGAGCACCGACCCCAGAAAGATCGCCACGATGTAGGCGATCAGCGCCGGCTGGTAGCGCATCGAGGCATGTATCAGGACCACGAACATCAGCGTGGAGGCAGGCACGGAGACCATCTCCGCACTCAGGCCCATCGTGTTTGCCATGATCTGCATGTGGGTCACGATCAGGACCACGTCGAATGTCGCGAACGCGTAGGGCAGGAGTGGGTGATACAGCCGACGCCAGGCCAGAATCAGGCTCGCCACCGTGGCCAGGCCGTACAGACCGATATCGATCGCCGCCCCCCGATGGAGACCGTCGTCGGAGGCGGACAGCACGACCGTCGCCAGCAGAACCGCAAGGATACCGACCCGGACGAAGGCCGACAGAAGGTCGGCCTGCATCTCCGATGCCCGAAGCTCCGGGAGCCGATCGAGCGCGGACCGCTTCATCGGTGCCCCGCATGATGGCCGGTGCTGCCCTCGCCCAGCCATCGGTGCAGATAGATCCGCTGAAAGGCGAAGACACCGGCCATGGCCAAGACGGCGATGACGACGATCACCGGGTCCGACTGCCATTTCATCACCGCGAACGCGCCGAGGACCAGGGCGTCCAGCAGGATCGCCGTGAGCATCACCCAGCCCTGCGCGCCGATCTCGTGCCGGAGCCACCGGTACACGCCGACATGGATCGCGATATCCATCACCAGATAGAAGAACGCGCCGAGCGAGGCGATGCGGCTCAGATCGAAGAAGATGGTGAGCAAGGCAGCCGTGACCACGGTGTAGACGAGCGTATGGTCGCGGATGGTGCCGGGCATGCCGAAATGGCTGTGCGGGATCATCTTCATGTCGGTCAGCATGGCCAGCATGCGAGAGACCGCGAAGATGCTGGCGAGCAGCCCGGACGCGGTCGCCAGGACCGCGAGCGCGACCGTGAAATAGAAACCGTAGGATCCCAGGGCGGGTTCCGCCGCCTCGGCGAGCGCGTAGTCCTTGGCGGCGACGATCTGATCCAGGGACAGGCTTGACCCGACGGCGAACGCCACCAGCAGATAGACCACCACGCAGATGAGGATCGAGGCGGTGATCGCGCGCCCGACATTGCGGTGCGGGTCGACCATCTCGGCCCCGCTGTTGGTAATCGTCGTGAAGCCTTTAAAGGCCAGGATCGACAGCGCCATGGAGGCGACGAAGCCGGTCAGAGGCAGATCATCGGCAGCAACGCGCGGTTCGAAGGAGAAACCGCCGGCCCAGAGGGCTGCCGCGCCGAAAAACGCAATTCCGCCGATTTTCAGGGCCGCCATGATCAGCGACACGAGTCCGACAGACCGGTTGCCGGAAACGTTGACAAGATAGGCGAAGACGATGAGACCGACCCCGAGGGCCGGAACGAGTAAGCTGTCGGTCCCCACGTCGAACGGGCGAAGCAGATAGGTTCCAAAGGTCCGCGCCACCAGGCTCTCGTTGATGACCATGGAGAGAGCCATGAGAACGGCCGCACCGGCGGCCACTCCGCCTGGCCCATAGGCCTTTTCCAGGATCATCCCGATGCCACCGGCCGAAGGATACGCGTTCGACATCTTCACGTAGGTGTAGGCGCTGAATCCGGTCACCAGCGCACCGGCGATGAACGACAGCGGAAACCACGGCCCCGCCAGATCTGCAATCTGCCCGGTGAGGGCGAAGATTCCGGCGCCGATCATCACGCCGGTACCCATCGAGATGCCACCGATCAGCGTGATGCTGTTCTTCTGGTAAGTGCTGGAGGCCATGTCGTCCCCGCTGTTCTGTATAGGTCGAGGCCGTTCGGATGTTGCCACCCGAACGGCCGATACGGTAGCCGGGCGGTCAGAGTCCCCAGGCCCAGGCTGGAACATGCCCCAGTTGCAAGTGGACTTCCGATACGCCAGGGGTTTCTTCGACCGCGACCTTCACCGCACGGCTTTCGTCGTCTGTGTCAGTCACACCCCAGACCGTCACAACCGCGTCCTTAACGGTGACGTTTATCAGGGACGGGTCGACAGCCGGGACCGCACGGATCGCGTTGACAACGGCCACACGAAGCGCACGGTCGTCGCCACTGGGAGCGACTATCTTCTCTGCCGAAGCCAGCCCATGCAGGAGATTGGCGCGGCTCACGATACCCAATACCCGGCCGTCCTCGACCACCGGCACACGCTTGATCCGGCGAGTCTCGAGAGTCTTCGCGATCTCGTGCACCGGCGTCGTTGGCGCAACAGTGACGACATCCCGGGTCATGATGTCCTCTGCCTTTGTGCCGTGCGCCTTCACAAAATCTGCGGCCGCTTTGCTTGACCCTGTGAATGCCTCGAGCCACCACGAGCCTCTGCGGTCACCTTCATCCTGCAGCCGCCTCATCAGGTCGCCTTCGCTGACCAACCCGGCCAAGCGATCGTGGGAGTCAATAACCGGAACTGCACTGATCCGGTTTTGGAGCAGGGTCTGGGCGATTTCTTCGACGGTGGTTTCGGGGGAGACCGTCACCACGCGGTCCGTCATGACATCTTTTGCAAGCATGGATCCTCTCCTTGCTCATGTACCCGCTGACACCGGAGAACGAGTAGCCGGACCCGTACCATGCGGGCGCTAGGACCAGCCGAACCGTGAAGACTAGTGCGTCCGTTCGGCACGGCTGGAGGCGGTGATCGGGCGCCACGACGATGTTGCCCGATCACCGGATCTGGTCGGATGGCGCTTCAGCGGGTTAGAACAGCATCTTCGTGCCAACCACGAAGAACAGGTTGTCCCGCTGCTCGCCCTCCGCCCGGGCGAGATCGGCCGTCTCACCGAACCGGCGCTCGTAATGGACCCCGATATAGGGCGAGACTGCACGGTCCAGCAGATCGTAGCTCAGACGGGCACCGAGCTCGAGTTTCGGCGCAAAGGCGCCGACCCCAAGTTCCGCGTCGTCGCCCAGCGGGGTATCCAACTCGACGCTTGGCGTTAGGATTATTCGGTTGGTGATCAGCCCCTCGTACTCGGCCTCGATCCGCACGAAGGAGGTCTCGCCGACGTAGAGATCGGCATCGAGCTCGAACCATTGCGGGGCCAGGCCCTTCACCCCGACCACACCGTAGGCGCGATCCTCGCCGCGAGGCGTATCCAGCCGGACGCCGACGACCGCATCGAAGAAGGTGGAGATCGGCTTCTGAAGACGAAGCTGGTTCTCCAGGGTTTCAAACTGATTGCCTTCGGTGAGGTACTCCGCCTCGCTGCGCCAGACGAACTTCAGCTCGTCGGTTCCCGCCAGGGCGTCGAAGTCCCAGGCGTAGACGTCCGACCCGTCGTCGAACCGACGCTCGGCCTGTTCGACCTGCAGGCCGTAGATCAGCGGCTCGGCCGTGGCCGGGACACCCCAGAGCAACGCCGGAACCAGGGTTGCGGCGATGAGGATATGTCTGCGCATGGTCTCAGCCTCCAGTGGTCTGGCGCGGGATGGTGTCGATGCCGGCGCTCTTGCCGGCCGGCCCGCCCTCCACGACGATCTTGCGGAACATGCCGCTGTCGGCGTGGTAGGAGAGATGGCAGTGGAACGCCCACTGACCGGGCGCGTCGACCTCCGTCTCCATGAAGACCGTCGTGCCGGGTGCGACGCTGACCACATGCTTGATCGGGTTCCACTTGCCCTGCCCGACATCGAGGATCGACCACATCCCATGCAGGTGCATCGGGTGGGTCATCATCGTCTCGTTGACGAATTTGAAGCGGACCCGCTCGCCGTACTGCAGGCGGATCGGATCGGCATCGGCGTATTTCACGCCGTTGATCGACCAGATGTAGCGCTCCATGTTGCCGGTCAGACGCAGCTCGATCTCCCGGGTCGCGTCGCGGTGCTCGTAGAGCGGCTTCTGTGCCTTCAGGTCGGCATAAGACAGGAACTTGCCGCCATCGGCTGCCTGGGGGGTCAGGCCACTGCCAGGGGCATAGAACGGATCAGCCGCGGTGGCCGGCATGGCGCTGTGGCCCATAGCACTGTGGTCCATGCTTCCGTGGTTCATTCCCTGCATGACCGAGCCGTCGGACATTGTGTGCGTCGGCTGTCCCGCACTTTGGGTCATGGTTCCATGTCCCATGGCGCTATGGTCCATCGTGCCATGGTTCATGCCTTGCATAACCGAGCCGTCGGGCATGGTGTGCGTCGGCTGATTTGAGCCATGATCCATCGCGCCCTGCGCCATGGTGCCGTGATCCATCGATCCGTGCTCGCCATGGGCCATGCCCATATCCGCCATGGTCAGGAGTGGCGGTTCGCGCAGGTCGGGGACCTCGGCCTCCATTCCCTGCCGAGGAGCCAGCGTGCCGCGCGCGAAGGCGGTGCGGCCCATGGATTCCGCGAAGATCGTATAGGCACGGTCCCCGGTCGGACGGACGATCACGTCATAGGTCTCGGCCACGGCGATGCGAAACTCGTCGACCGGAACCGGCTGGACGTTGTTGCCGTCGGCCTGCACCACGGTCATCTCCAGACCGGGGATGCGGATGTCGAAATAGGTCATCGCCGAGGAATTGATGAAGCGCAGCCGGATGCGCTCGCCCGGCTCGAACAGGCCGGTCCAGTTCTGCTGCGGGCCCTTGCCGTTGATCAGCGGCGTGAAGCCTTGAAGGTCCTCCACGTCCGTCGGCATCATGCGCATCTCGCCCCAGGCGCCGCGGTCGTCGAGCGCAGAGGCCAGCCCTTTCTCCCGGCTGTCGTCCAGGAAGTCGAGCAGGGTGCGCTGCTCCCGGTTGTAGTAGTCGGGCATCAGCTTGAGGTTCCGCATGATCCGGTCGCCGGAATGCGGATGGGCGTCGGTGAGCTGGACAACATACTCCCGGTCGAAGCGGAACGGCTCGCGGCCCTTCGGCTCGATGATGATCGCACCATAGGCGCCGTCCGGCTCCTGAAAGCCAGAATGGCTGTGGAACCAGTAGGTGCCGCTCTGCACGATAGGGAAGCGGTAGGTGAAGGTCTCGCCCGACTTGATTCCCTCATAGGAAATGCCTGGCACGCCGTCCTGCTGGTAGGGCAGGATCAGCCCGTGCCAGTGAATGGAGGTGTCCTCGTCGAGGTTGTTGGTCACGTTGATCGTGACCTCCTCGCCTTCCTTGAAGCGCAGCACCGTCGGTGTCGTCGACCCGTTGTAGCCGATGCCGGTCTTGGTGAAGTCTTCGGTCTCCAGGGCGACTCGGTCGACCGTGATATCGTATTCGCCGGCAAGGCCGCCGGTCGCAAAGGAGGCGGCGATCGCCACTCCGAGCGCGCAAGCCCGGGCATAGGAATGTGGTCTCACAGCTTGTCTCCGTATAGCAGAGTTGATGGGGAGGCCGGGCCGCCCCTCCGGCGGCCCGGCGGCACAGTGAGAAAGATCAGTGGCTGATCTTGATGTCGCCCATCATCCCGGACTCGTAATGGCCCGGAACGTTGCATGCGAACTGCAGGTTTTGCGCCTCGGAGAACTGCCAGATTACCTCGCCCGTCTTCCCCGGCTCGACGAGCACGCTGTTGCCTTCGCCGTGCATGCCGTGACCCATGGAGGCCTTCATCTTCTCGGCAGCATCGAGGTCGATCCTGTCCGGAAGCAGAACCCCGTGTTCGACCATCATCATCATTTCGGGGGCGTGGGCCTTGTGCATCTCGGCGGTGGCGATGGCGAACTCGTGGACGAAGTCGCCTTCGTTTTTGATAAGGAACCGGATTGTCTCACCCGCTGAAACAGAGATGGACTCAGGCTCGTAATAGTTCTCGTGCATGTTGATTCTGATTGTCCGGCTGACTTTATACGGTTTGCCGGGCTGACCGATGGCGGCCTCGGATCCATGGCTATCGGCGCTGCCATGTCCTCCGTGGGTGGCGGTCTGAGCCGCAGCGACGCCTGCGGTCCCTACAGTAAGGGCGAACGCAACAGAAGCGGCGCGCATAATCATGCGGTAGGTCATCGAGTAGATCCTCGCGAATAGGTGTTTGAATCGGATGTTTTCAGGGGGGCCGTGGACCGGGCCACCCGCGTTCCGATCAGCCGCGAGGAGGGGGCGTGGTCGCCTCCGCATACAGCCCAGTCGCCAATCGGTCGGATGGCACCGACCAGGCTTGGCGGGCAAAGGTAGGAGCTGACGCCGACTTCGTTTCGGGTGTGACATAGCTGGTGCAGCTATGCCCCGCGATGGCGCAAGACATATGGTAACCCGCCCGATCATGCCTGCGCTCACCGGAACCCTGCACGTGCCCTGACATAACCGTCTCTGCCGCCGCCGGCACTGACATGGTCCCGGCTCCGTTTCGGTGCATGTCCGTGATGCCCATCAGACCCGAGGAGAGGGCGACCAGAAGTACAGCAGCTATGGCGATCAAACGAGTCATAAACCTAATTTAGGGATTCCAGCAGCCGGAAGGTCAAGGGCAGTCTGCGCCTTTCTGTACGGGTGGGCAAGGAACCGTTCCGTAGGAGCAGAACACGCAGCAGTCGCCCGGCTTGGGCTTCAGCACAGCGCCACAGCCCTTGCAGTCGTAGAACCACTGGCAGGCATTGGTCGGCATCCGCTCCTCCTCGCGATGATCGCACTGCGGGCAGGTTAGGGTTGAGCGGTCGGTCACCACCGAGTGGCGTGTCATCAAGGTTCCTCCGGATCCATCAGATACTCGACCAGGGCCGCGATATCCGCGTCGCTCCAGTACCGCGTGCCCTCTCGGATCACCTCGGCCATCGAGCCGCCCAGGCTATCGCCGGAGGGGGTCAGCCCCGTTCTGAAGGCAAAGCGGAGGTCGTCGGCAGTCCATCCCTCGCGCGCCAGGGCCCTGGGCGTGATCGCCGGGATCTTCTCGTTCCCGGGACCGGTGCCGCCCTCGAACTTGCGGTCGGAATCGAGGCCGCCGAGCAGGGTCCGCGGCGTATGGCAGGCGCCGCAATGGGCCGCGGCCTCCGCCAGGTAGCGCCCGCGTAGCCAGGAGTCCGACCGGCCCTGTACCGGTGCCTGCGGCCCTGGCTCGAAATACAGCCGCTTCCACAGCCCGACGCCGCGGGTCCAGTTGAACGGGAACCGCAGCCGGTGCTCGGGCGGCCCCCCGGCGACGGCCGGAACCGAGTTCACCGCCGCCCACAGGTCGACCACGTCCTGGTCGGTCAGCCGCGTGTAGAAGCTGTAGGGGAAGGCCGGGAACAAGTGGCCGCCATCCGGCGCCGTCCCGGCGGTCAGCGAGCGGGAGAACTCCGCCAGGGTCCACGACCCGATCCCGTCCTCGCGGTGGGGTGTGATGTTCGGCGCGAAGAAGCTGCCGAACTCGGTGTCGATCGCGGAGCCGCCGGCCAGCACGGCACCGCCGCCCGCCGGGTCGGTGTGGCAGGCGATGCAGCCCGACAGGCGCGCCACATAGGCCCCGCGGTCCACGTCGCCGGATAGGCCCGTCAGGTCGCGGTCGGGCACGCTTGGACCGGCGGTGAGCCAGGCGACGGCACCGCCGCCGAGGAGGACGGCGGTGCCGGCGATCATCCAGAAGGTCCGGACCATCAGTTCTGCTTCTTGCGGAAGCTCTGGTGACAGGCGGAGCAGGTGTCGGCCAGGTGGAAGAACACGCCGTCGGGCGGCATCTGCGCCAGCATCTCGGCGGTCGGACCCTGTCCCCCGCCCATCATGCCGCCGCCCATCATGCCTCCTCCGGACATGCCCTGGCCGTGCATCATCCCCTGGCCCTGCATCGTCCCTCCGCCCATCATGCCGCCCGGGGCGCCGCCCGCCGGCCGTTGATTGTCGGCCGCGGCGGCGAGAGCCTGGGCGTAGGTGGAGAGCTGGTCCGCCAGGGCGCTGAACCGGTCCCAGTCGCTCCAGATCGCCGGCAGCGCCTCGGACGGGTGGTCAAGGCTGTCCTTCGGGAAGAGCTTGGTCAGCGCCTCGCCGCTATGGCTGTCGATGGTGCCGGCCAGCGTGCGTACCCGGTCGGCGCTGTAGTCCTGCTGTCCCCGCATCATCGCGGTCAGTTCCTTCATGGCGTCGCCGAGCACCTCCATTGAGTCCATCCGCTCCCTCACCACGCCGGTGGCGCCGCCATGGGCGATGGCGGTGGTGGCGCCAGCGCCGAGCGCGGCCGCCAGCGCGACCGCAGCAAACATCTTCGCTTTCATCGTCAAACTCCGTTCGTCGTCGGATCGCTCAGGATCAGTCAGTCTGAAGACGAAGATCGGGGATCGGAGGAGGAATGGGCGGCGCCCGAGCGACGTCGAGAACCGGCCCTCTGACAGGCGGGCGACCGACCTTCACCGACTCCATTGCGTGGTCGGTACCGCCCCGAGCCGGCGCATCGAGGCCGGCAAGCGAACAGCCGATCCCCCGATCCGCAAGAGACAACGGGTTGCGATCTGACGGCTGCTTCGCTTCGAGCGTCCTTTCGGATTGCAGCTCGCCAACTGCCTGGGACACCGTGGAGAGTGCAACTACCGGAACCTGATGCGCCATGCCCTGTGTGGGTTCGATAAGGGCAAGGACCAGAAGCATGATCAGGAATAGGCAGGATCTCGCGGACCACCCGTCCCGCGCATCCTTCCTGCTCCCAACCCAGATCTCTTCCATCAGAAGATCCCGTTGGCTCTTTGCAACTCACGAACGTAGCGCACAATCATATCAACGTCCTGCTCAGAGACACCCTCAACCGCTGGCATGTTCCCGAAGCGCCAGTGATGTGCCTGAACGCCCATTAATGCGGCACGGTAAAAGGCCGGGTCACCGTGGTGGCTCGGCTCGTAGATGGGGTGAATCAGCGGCGGTCCCTGCTCGGACCCGGCCGCATTGACGCCATGGCAGGCAGAGCAATTGGCGTTGAACAAAGACTCTCCGGCACGGCCGTTGGGCGAAAGCTCCGGAACTGTAACCTCGACCATCGGTCCGCTTCGCCCTGCCGTTTGGTCACCCATACTGTGAGACCCATACATCCACCATCCGCCTAGGCCCACAAGAGCAAGTGCCAGAACGCCAGCAATAACTGCTAGCTGTTTCATTGTAGTGTCTCCGGTTTGGCTCCGGCCAGATCCTCCAGGATCGGGCAGTCTGGTCGATCGTCGCCATGACAACGGTGTACGAGTTCGGTCAGCGTGGCATGCATCCCTTGTAGTTCTCCAATCTTCCGGTCGATGCTGGCGAGGTGATCTTCGGCAACCTGCTTGACGTCCGCACTCGCTCGATCACGGTCCTCATAGAGCGCAATCAGGGCACGACAATCCTCGATAGTGAAGCCGAGCGAACGGGCGCGCGCCAGGAATGTCAGTTTGTGTACGTCGCTTTTGTCGAATGCACGGTATCCATTGGTGCCGCGGGCGGGTCGGACCAGGCCGATGTCCTCATAGTACCGAATGGTTTTGGCAGGGAGGCCGCTCAGAGCGGCGACTTCACTGATATTCATGGTCGTCCTTCGATAAACACTGTGTCCAGTTCCAAGCCGCTATTCGAGCGCCTTCCGTCGCGTCTCGAACTCTGCCTGATCGATCTCACCCCTGGCGAAGCGCTCCCGCAGGATGGAGAGCGAACGATCGGCAGAACGACCGTCACCGGATGCGACGCCAGCCGAGAACTCGCGCGATGAGCAAAACCGCGCCAACCAGGAAGGCGATAAAGATGAGCATCATGACCGGTCCCATGAGCCAGCCTTCCCAGCTCATCATCGGGTGGTGGCCGTACTCGCGGTAGGTCGGGTCGGCGATCACCGAGCCTCCTGATAGGAAAGCGATCGCGATCACGACAGTGGCGACCATCTGGACCATCGTTTGATCCTCCACTTCAAGTCGGGTCAAAATCAAGCTATGCACCCTCCGGTAACTGGAAGGTCAAGCGCGTCGATGTGATGAGATGTCGCTTGACCTTCCAGTGACAGGAAGCCTCATGGTGAGTTTGTCAATTTGGCGAGGTAACCATGAACTCCCAATCCAAGACCGATGCCAATGTGATCGTGCGCGACCCGATCTGCGGCATGACGGTCGATCCCGACGCGGGCAAGCCTCGGCACGAGCATGCTGGCCACACCTACCACTTCTGCTCCGGTCGCTGTCGAGACAAGTTCGCGGCGACCCCGGACGTTTACATCACGGCGGAGGATCCGGTCTGCGGCATGAGCGTCGACCGTGCCTCCGCAGAGCACATGTCCAAGCACGCCGGAGAGCGGTTCTACTTCTGCTCTGAGCGATGCAAGACTCGCTTCGAGGCTGAACCCGAGGCCTTCCTTGGAGGCCGCTCCGCAACGGAGCCGATGCCGGAGGGGACGCTCTATACCTGTCCTATGGATCCCGAGATCATCCAGGATCATCCCGGCGACTGCCCAATCTGCGGCATGGCGCTGGAGCCGATGACCCCGACCGCTGATGCCGGCCCCAACCCCGAACTGATAGAATTCCGCCGCCGTCTCTGGATCGGGGGGCCTCTGGCGGTGGGGGTGTTTGTGTTGGAGATGGGGAATCATCTAGGACTGCCCCTCATCGAGACGCTCGGGCCGACACTGCATATCTGGCTGCAGTTCCTGTTGGCGACACCGGTCGTGATCTGGATCGCGTTTCCGTTCTTTAAGCGCGGCTGGTCATCGATCGTGAACCGAAGCCCGAACATGTGGACCCTGATCGCCCTCGGCACCGGAGCTGCATACCTGTTCAGTCTTGTCGGTCTGCTGTTGCCCAACGCTTTCCCAGCATCGTTGTTGAACCAGCACGGTCAGGCGCCGGTGTATTTTGAGGCGGCGGCCGTGATCTTGATCCTGGTGCTAGTGGGACAGGTTATGGAGCTATCGGCCCGCGAGCGGACCGGCGATGCGATCCGCGCCTTGCTCAACCTGGCCCCGAAGACGGCGCGGCGGATCACTGATGACGGTGAGGCCGATGTTCCCCTAGAGGAGGTTCGCCAGGGCGACCGTCTTCGCGTGCGCCCTGGTGAAAGTGTACCGGTTGACGGTGTGCTGCTTGAGGGCAGGTCCGCAGTGGATGAAAGCATGATCACCGGTGAGCCGGTCCCGGTCGAAAAGGCGAAAGGCGATAGCGTCACTGGCGGCACGCTCAACAAGTCCGGCAGCTTCATCATGGCGGCGGAGAAGGTTGGCGCCGACACTGTGCTGTCGCGCATCGTCGACATGGTGGCAAAGGCGCAGCGCAGCCGAGCGCCGATTCAGGCACTGGCCGACAGGGTAGCGGGATATTTCGTCCCAGCGGTTGTGCTAATCGCCCTCGCCGCGATGGCATGCTGGCTGATCTTTGGACCGACCCCGGCGTTGTCCTACGCGGTCGTGGCCGCCGTCAGCGTGCTGATCATTGCTTGTCCCTGCGCGCTTGGCCTGGCTACGCCGATGTCAATTATGGTCGCCACCGGGCGCGGCGCCCAGGCTGGTGTGCTGATCCGCGACGCCGAAGCGCTGGAGCGTTTCGCCAAAGTCGACGTGCTGATCGTCGACAAGACCGGGACGCTAACCGAAGGCCAACCGACGCTGACCGACGTCATTGCTGCCGAGGGCTTGCCGGAAGGCGATCTTCTGTCCCTCGTCGCTTCTCTGGAGCGGGGCTCCGAACACCCGCTAGCCGAGGCGATTGTCGACGGCGCCGAGAAACGGGGCGCGGCATTGTCAGAAACCTCAGACTTCGAGGCCGTGACCGGCAAGGGTGTGCGCGGCACCGTGTCGGGCAAGGCAGTCGCCCTCGGCAATGCGGCAATGATGCGCGATATCGGCGCTGATCCGGGGGCATTCGCTGAAGCGGCAACGTCGCTTCAGGAGCAGGGCAAGACTGCCATGTTTGTCGCGGTCGACGGCCGGGCCGCGGGTCTGATTGCCGTCGCGGACCGGCTTAAGAAGACTACGCCCTCGGCGATCCGCGCACTGCATGAGGCCGGCCTGCGGATCGTCATGGCCACCGGCGACAGCCGACGAACCGCTGATGCGGTGGCCCGTGACCTCGGCATCGACGATGTGCGGGCCGAGGTGAGCCCGGAGGACAAGGGCGCTTTGGTTGAGGAACTTCGCGCGCAGGGGCTGAAAGTCGCGATGGCTGGCGATGGGGTAAACGACGCCCCGGCCCTAGCGGCCGCCGATGTCGGTATCGCCATGGGCACAGGGGCGGACGTCGCCGTCGAAAGTGCTGGCGTCACCCTGGTGAAGGGCGACCTCATGGGTATCGTTCGGGCCCGTCGACTGGCTCAGGCAACGATGAGCAACATCCGTCAAAACCTGTTCTTCGCTTTCGTTTACAATGCGGCAGGAGTTCCGGTCGCAGCGGGCGTCCTCTACCCCATGTTTGGTATCCTCCTGTCACCAATTGTCGCTGCGGCAGCCATGAGCCTGTCGTCAGTGTCGGTGATCGGCAACGCCCTAAGGCTCCGAACACTTAAACTCGGACGTTGAAATGTCATCCGTGAGGAGATTGGCGATGATATTGGTGACCGCCCTCTTTGTGCAGGTACAGGCACCGGCCGACGTGATTGCAGAGCGTGCCATAGTCGGTGCCCGAGCAGCCGGATTGCAGATGGCTGGATCGGCGATGACCTCCGCGACAGTGGAAGGGCACGCCGTGGTCTCTTGTGTGTAGGTTGCGGGTCGAATTACCGGAGCAGCGGCCAGCGTCAAGTCTGGATCACCGCTGAACTTCAAAGCTCCCGCGCTCAGCCGTGGGGGTAGTTCGGTTGAAACGATTATTAACATCCCAACGCGATTCTCGCCGCTGTCTTAACCAGGTTTCTGTGCTGAGCGTCCACAGGTTGGCATTGGCGCATCTTCAGCCGATTGGACTGGTCCCGCATGAGACGGGTCGGGAATTTCGCAGTGCCAGCGACGACTCCCAGCACACCAGTGCTCTGGCACGATGGCTCTTGAAATGGTCGGTTGTTTGATCCCGCAGAATTACAAGGGTGCCAATTTCCAACGGCCGCTAAGGGTAGAACGGCTCGTGGGTGTTCAGTAGCAGCTTTGGGTCGAACGTTCCAGGTCGGTTCGGCATTTCCCTCTCAATATCGATTAGGTTGTTTCAGCCGCTATCTAGCATCGCTAATATAGTTACATAGCTCGGCGAGAGATCGGGCTTGGGAGGACTCGCATGCCGAATATGGAGTCGGAGACCGGCTTGCGGCACGCGCATCTGGCGACGAGCCGTCGCGGCATGGTGGCGGGTTCAATTGCCAGCATTGCTTTGGCCGCCTCGCCTCTGTCACTAGATGCCGCCGATGACGAAATCCGGTTCGGCCTGACCCCAGTCATGCTGACATCTGATCTAGATCTGCTGGAAACGCTGCGCCGCTACCTGGAAAATGCCACTGGCCGGGCCGTGCGGTTGGTCACAAAGCGAACCTACCAGGAAATCACTGCACTTCTCGTGACGGGCCAATTGGATGCCGCCTGGATCTGCGGCTACCCCTTTGTCCGTTACGCGGACCGGCTCTCGCTGGTGGCTGTTCCGGTTTGGAAAGGACAGCCGCTCTACCGATCGTATCTGATCGTCGGGCATGACCGGAAGGCGAACCAAGCGGCCGAACTGGCCGGAGACATACATGCATTTTCCGATCCGGACAGCAATTCGGGGTTTCTCGTCACCGAAGCCTTGATTGCCTCATTGGAGCGGGATCCCAGGACATTCTTCGGCCGGACCTTCTTTACCTATGGCCATAGGAACGTTGTTCGGGCGGTCGCAAGCGGGCTGGCACAGAGCGGGAGTGTTGACGGGTATGTTTGGGATGTGCTTTCCGAGGTCGAACCCGCCATGGTCGGCCAGACGCGGATACTCTGGCGCTCGGAGCTCCTAGGTTTTCCGCCAATCGCAACCTCTCGATCCAGCGCGGACCAGCCACATGTCGTCGCCTTGCAACGGGCCTTTCTGGCGATGTCCGAGGATCCGATCGGGCTAGAGGTGCTGAGCGGGTTGCGGCTTGACGGGTTCATGCGCGGGACCCCGGCATTGTTCGAGGGCATTGCCAGAAAATATCAAGCAGTGAGGGATCTGGTATGATCTGGAACGGGCGGATGTCGCGGCGCGTGCCGCTGACTGTCCGGGTTCCGGTTCTGGTGGCACTGTTGATGGTCGTCGTAAGCGCAGTCGTCACACAACAGGTCCTGTCCCGTCTCGCAGAAACACAGCGCGCTAATCTGGCCGCCCTTGCCGGCGCCTATCTCGACGGGCTCTCGGCGGCGGTCACGGTCCCGGTGCTACGTGACGATATCTGGGAAGTATTCGACCAACTCGACCGAGCGCGTGACAAATACAGCGGCGTGCGCCCGATCAGCACGATTGTTGCCACCGCGGACGACCGTGTGGTCGCGGCATCCGAGCCGAAACGGTTCCCGACCCAGTCGCCCCTTGCGGCTCAACTTCGGGAGATCATGCCGAAGCAAGACGGCGTCGCCGTCGACCGCGTGTCGGAACGTGCCTTTGCCGCGCGTCGCCTGGACTACAACGGCAGGACGATCGGGCGAATCTACGCCGAGCTCGACATTGCACATCTTCTGATTGAACGGCGAAATGTTCTGCTAACCCTGGTTTCGACCAACGCGCTCCTGACTTTCTTGCTGGCCGGTCTTGGCTACCTGGCGGTTCGGGGCATGATCAGGCCAATCGAGGTTCTGGCCGAACGCTTCGAACAGGGATCGGCCGGCAATATGGTGCCCATTCCCGATGCACTCGCCGGGCAAAACCCTGAAGCCATCGGGCGGCTGTATCGTCAGTACAATGACATGATCCGTGCCCTCAACGATCGGGAGGCGCTGTCGGTCCGCCTGGCGGAGGAAGAGAAGCTCGCCAGTCTGGGGCGGCTGGCGTCCGGACTGGCGCACGAGATCAACAATCCGCTGGGCGGGCTGCTCAACGCCGTCGATACCCTTGAGCGGCATGGCGACAACTTCGAGGTCCGCCGAACCGGCATCGACCTGTTGAAGCGCGGGCTGAAGGGGATGGAGAACGTCCTGCGCTCGACCTTGGTCACCTACAAATCGCCGGACGACCCATCTCCGCTTGCGCCGCAGGACATTGATGATCTGCGCCACCTGATCAGTCACGAGGTTCGACGGCGCTCCCTGCGGCTTGACTGGCGAAACCGGCTGGCCGGACCGATTGGTACATCCGCCGGACAGGTCCGCCAGGCGCTGTTGAACCTCCTGCTCAATGCGTGCGCTGCGAGCCCGGTGGGGGGGCGGCTGTGTCTGGATGTCAGTCTTCAGGGTAAGGATCTGATCATTGAGATCGACGACCAGGGCTCGGGGATAGGCCCCGAGTTCAAGGCGATTCTGGAAGCCAGCGCGCCGCCGGTGGCCCCGCACGGCGCGGGACTGGGCCTGTGGATTGTGCGCCGGCTGATCGATGGTCTCAACGGCTTGGCCGAGATCCGGTCCGGGGAAAGCGGAACCCGGATCCGATTGTGTATCCCAACCGCCGGATACGGGGAGACCGAGCATGTCGCGTGAGGCGAAGAGGGTCGAACTGGTCGAGGACGACCCGGTGATGGGCGAGTCTCTGGTCCAACGTCTGAAGTTGGAAGGGTTCGACGTGTCGTGGACTCGCACTGGCAGACAGGCAATCGAGCGACTGGAGTGCGTTACGGCCGATGCGGTGGTCTGTGATCTGCGACTGCCTGACATGAGCGGCGAGGAGGTCTTCCGGACGTCCTGTGGCGCGAACCAGGCGCCGTTCTTGTTCATCACCGCCTATGGGGAAATCGATCAGGCGGTCCGACTCATGCGCATGGGGGCCGCGGACTATGTGACCAAGCCGTTCGAGCTACCGGAGTTCCTCGACCGCCTGAACAACCTTGTTCAACCTCGCTTGGAAGAGCAAGGCGCCGATCTGCTCGGACCGTCGGAAAAGATCCGCAAACTCGAGGCCCTGCTGAGGCGCATCGGGCAACTCTCCAGTTCCGTGCTGCTCACTGGTGAAACCGGATCGGGCAAGGAGGTCTGCGCCCGCTTCCTTCATATGGTTTCCCCGCAGGCGCATCGCCCGTTCCTGGCGGTGAATTGCTCTGCAATTCCGCAAGAGCTCATGGAAAGCGAACTGTTCGGTCACGAGCGCGGCGCCTTCACCTCGGCCAATGCCAGGCATCACGGATTTGCTGAACGGGCCGGCGAGGGTGTGCTGTTCCTCGATGAGATCGGCGCCATGCCGGTCACGCTTCAGGCGAAGCTGCTGCGGCTGGTCGAGGACCGTGAGTTCTTCCGTCTTGGAGGTGAGAAGCGGGTTCGGTTCGGGGCGCGTCTGATCTGCGCGACCAACGAGGACCTGGGCCGGGCCATCGCAGACGGCCGGTTTCGTGAAGACTTGTATTACCGGATCAATGTGGTTTCCGTCCGCGTTCCACCTCTTCGTGAGCGGCCAGAAGACGTGACCTGGCTGCTGGAACGGTTTATCGCGGAGTTCTCTGAATTGCATGGCCGCGAGCCGTTGGGCCTTAGTGCTCTGGCGGAGGAGGCGGCGTTGGTGCATGACTGGCCGGGCAATGTTCGCGAGTTGCGCAACCGCGTCGAGAGGGCAGTAGCCCTGTGTCTCGGCGAGCGTATCGGGCCTGCAGACCTGTTTCCTGGCGAGCTGGGCGCTACGCCATCGACCGCCGGCTTCACGTCCTTGGCCGCTGTGCGGGAGGCGGCGGAGCGTCGTCAGATCCTTCGGGCTTTGGAGGAGACCGGGGGACAGCTAGGCCAGGCAGCAGCTCTGCTTGGCATTTCGCGCACGACCTTGTGGGAGAAGATGCACCGCTACGGGCTTTCCGAGGACCAGTGACAGTGTTCGGATTCCCGAACATGCGTGCTTCGGCAGTTCGAAAATCCGACACCTATGCCTCAGCGGGCTATCCGCAAGCATCTGTTTTGCCAGTTTAATTTCCCCTCCCAACTTTGGCAGACCCTTTGCGTTGCTTCACGCACCATGCAAATAGGGAGGAAACCAATGAAACACTGCGACAGGTTGGTCGATGTAGGTCGGCGACAGTTCCTGCGGGGCGGAGCTTTGGCGACGGTCGGTGCCGCGGCATCTACCGTCGTGAGCGCGCCAGCGACGGCCGCGCCGGGATTAGCCCGGGTTGAGTACCCGTCGAACCGCTTGGCCAACATCTCCGAGTTAGTAGTCGACGAGCCTCTGGACGTCGCCTATCCGGACAACGACGCGATGGGCGTTCTGCTCAAACTCGGCCAGCCGGTCGAGGGTGGGGCTGGGCCGGAAGGCGACATTGTCGGCTTCTCTACCACCTGCCCGCATAAGGGCTACCCGCTGAACTATCGATCACAGGACCGCACCCTTAACTGCCCCGGCCACTACTCGCGCTTTGATGTTGAGCGCGGGGGTCAGCAGATCTGGGGGCAGGCAACACAGAACCTTCCGCAGTACACGCTGCGAGTTGACGACAAAGGTGACATCTACGCCGAAGGGATCGACGAACTGCTGTTCGGCCGCTTGTCCAACGTGCTCTGAGGGAGGATCGACCATGGCCTACAAGAGACAGATTGACCGTCTGCCGATCATCCCCGCGGACGCAAAGGAACACAACGTCACCTGCCACTACTGTATCGTCGGTTGCGGCTACAAAGCCTTCACATGGGACGCCAACAAACAAGGTGGCACCGCCCCAGAACTGAACAAATTCGGCATCGATCTGTCCGAGCAGCAGTATGCCGATACCGACGCCTGGTACGCGCCCTCCATGTACAACGTCGTTCGCCAGAACGGCCGTGACGTGCATATGGTCATCAAGCCTGACAGCGCTTGTGTGGTGAACTCTGGGCTCGGCTCCGTCCGCGGTGCGCGGATGGCCGAGATGAGCCATTCGCTCGCACGCTCCACGCAGCTCCAGCGGCTTACGGACCCGCTGGTCTGGCGCTATGGCCAGATGCAGCCGACGAGCTGGGACGACGCTCTCGACTTGGTTGCCCGGGTGACGGCGCGGGTGATCGACGAACAGGGCGAGGACGGCCTCTTCGTGTCGGCCTTCGACCATGGAGGTGCGGGCGGCGGCTACGAGAATACATGGGGCACCGGCAAGCTCTATTTCGGTGCCATGAAGGTGAAGAACATTCGTATCCACAATCGCCCGGCCTATAACTCAGAGGTGCATGCCACCCGGGACATGGGCGTGGGTGAGCTGAACAACTGCTACGAGGACGCGGCCCTGGCCGATACCATTGTGGCGGTGGGTACCAATGCGTTGGAGACACAGACCAACTACTTTCTGAACCACTGGATTCCCAACCTGCGCGGCACGTCGATTTCGCAGAAGCGCGCCCAGCTCGGTGACGAGCCTCACGCTTCCGCACGGATCGTCATTGTCGACCCGCGACGGACGGTCACCGTGAACGCCTGCGAGATGGAAGCGGGTAAGGACAATGTTCTGCACCTGGCCATCGAGTCCGGTACCGACCTCGCGCTGTTCAACGCTTGGCTGACCTACATCGCCGACCAGGGCTGGCTCGATAATGCCTTCATTGAGTCCTCCACCTCCGGTCTGAAGGAAGCGCTGGAGGCAAATCGGACGTCACTCGAAGAGGCGGCCCGGATCACCGGCCTCTCCGTCGACGACATCCGCAAGTCGGCCGAGTGGATCGCGCAGCCGAAGGAGGGCAAGCGGCGGCGAGCCATGTTCGCCTACGAGAAGGGACTGATCTGGGGCAATGACAACTACCGAACCAATGCCGCACTGGTGAACGTTGCTCTGGCGACCGGCAATATCGGCCGACCCGGCGGGGGATGCGTTCGTATGGGCGGCCACCAGGAGGGATATGCGCGACCGGCGGACGGACACGTCGGCAGACCGGCGGCCTATGTCGATCAACTGCTGATCTCCGGACAGGGCGGCGTCCATCACATATGGGGATGTGATCACTACAAGACCACGCTCAACGCCCTGCAGTTCAAGCAGGTCTACAAGCGCCGAACCGACATGGTGAAGGACGCCATGAACACGGTTCCCTATGGTGACCGCACGGCTATGGTCGATGCGATCGTCGGGGCGATCCGCCAGGGCGGCCTGTTTGCCGTCGACGTGGATATCGTCCCCACCAAGATCGGCGAGGCTTGTCATGTCGTCCTTCCGGCGGCGACGTCGGGAGAGATGAATCTGACCTCAATGAACGGCGAACGCCGCATGCGTCTGACAGAGCGGTACATGGACCCGCCGGGCCAGGCGATGCCTGACTGCCTAATCGCTGCTCGGCTCGCCAACCACCTGGAGCGAGTCCTACGGGAGTCGGGCAAGGCCGACTATGCGGACCAGTTCAAGGGCTTCGACTGGCAGACCGAGGAAGACGCCTTCATGGACGGTTATCATGCCACCGCCCATGGTGGCGAGTTTGTGACCTACGATCGGCTCCGCGCGATGGGAACCAACGGCTTTCAGGAACCAGCGACAGGTCTGGAGGGCGAGCGCATCGTCGGAACGAAACGGCTGTACTCAGATGGGAAGTTTGGGACCTCGGACGGCAAGGCCCGGTTCATGTCATCCCAGTGGCGTGGCCTTCAGGCTGCAGGCAAGAATGAGCAGAAGGCTACCTACCGGTTCCTGATCAACAACGGCCGGGCTAATCAGGTCTGGCAGTCGGCCTATCTCGATGTCGAAAACGAGTTCGTGATGGACCGTTGGCCTTACCCCTTCATCGAGATGAACCCACAGGACATGTCGGACATCGGGGTTGCGGAAGGTGATCTTGTCGAAGTGTACAACGACGCGGGATCGACCCAGGCAATGGTATATCCGACCGAGACGGCAAAGCCCGGACAGACATTCATGCTGTTCGGGTACCCCACAGGCGTCCAAGGTAACGTCACTAATGCCGGCACTAATGAGCTGATCATTCCGAACTACAAACAGACCTGGGGTGATATCCGCAAACTGGCAGACGCGCCGAAATCAGTGACACACATGTCGTTCAAGTCGAAGGAGTACCGTCTCTAGACAAGCGTGTCTGTGGCATTGCCGAGATCGGAGGCGGGCCGGCCGTATGGCGGACCCGCCTCTGCTTCATGTCTCCGCCCACCGTCTCAGAGGGTTTTGGTTTGTCTGCTTTTAATCAGTTGGCCGCTGATTTGGCGCCAGCGGCAGTTGAGGACGTCCCTGCCATTGTCGATGCGGTGGTAAAGCCGGTGACGGACACAATTCAGCGATCCGCCGCGGCTTCTACGGGCTGGACGCTGGCCGTGCCGCCGACCGCGACCGATCGCCTGCCCCGCTTCGATCAGTCCGCCGTCGACGGTTTTGCGTGGAGCGGATCGGTACCCCCGTCCGGTCTTCGCTTGGTCGCCACAACGCGCGCCGGGGATACCCAAGTTAAACTTCGAGCCGGTGAAGCGGTTCGTTTGATGACTGGGGCGCCTATCCCAGCTGGTGCTGATCGCGTCGCTATGCAAGAGCGCTGCCGGTACGAAGGAACTGCTGTATACCCACCGCCAACTGCCATGGGAGAAAACATCCGTCTGGAGGGCGAGGACATTGCTCCGAACGATGTTATCGCCTCACCAGGCACGCGCATCGATGCGCGGCACTCGGCCGTGCTGGCGGCGACAGGTATATCGGAGGTCACCTGTGTGCGACCGTTGCGGGTCCACCTGGTGGCGACGGGAAACGAATTGAGCGATCTGGCTCCCGAGATCTCGCAGATCCGCGACTCCAATACGCCGATGCTTCGCGATCTACTGCTCACGGGGCCGGATATCGAGCTGTCATCCAAGCGTTGTACTGATCGCCCCGACGAGCTTCGCGAGTTGTTTGACCGGGCACGTGACGATGCCGATCTAATTGTTACCATCGGCGGTATGTCCTTTGGTCAGGAAGACTACGTCCGGACTGCCTGCACAGCTGCAGGCGGGCTTTTTGCCTTTCAGTCCCTTTTGATGAAGCCCGGCAAGCCGGTCGGTCTTGCCCAACTAGGGCGCTGCATTCACCTAGGCCTTCCGGGCAACCCCTTTGCGGCGTTGGTCGCCTTCGTGGTTGTTGGTCTTCCGGTGCTGGATCGCCTGAGGGGCCGAGAACACAAGCTGAGATGGTTCGAGGCGTCTGCAGACTTCAGCCTCGAACGGCGGCCGGGACGGGTGGAGTTTTTTCCGATCAGACTGACGACTCTTGCACCTTCCGGCGGCCTAAGCATTCAACGTCTTGGCAAGGGAGGAAGCGCGCGTCTGGCACCGTTGGTTGCCGCTGATGGTCTTGGTCGGATTGACGCGGAGGTCGAGCGGGTTGGGCACGGTGACCGGGTGCGCTTTCTCGAATTTGCGAACGTGCTCAAATAGAGGCGGGGACAGGCTCGGGTTGGTTCATATAACCTTTCAAACCAGCAACTGTGGCCTAGCCGGGCGGTCGGAAATTGTCAATCGGCACTCCGCGCTAGCATCGAGGCGGAACGAATTGGATCTTCTGACGTCGGACGTGGCAAAGCCAACGTAATCGCCACCGTCATCGCCAGCAGCCCGGCCGACATCCAGAGAGCACCCTGCAATCCGGCAAACTGATAGAGGGCACCCGATAAGAGCGTGCCACCGAACCTGCCGATGGCATTGGCCATATAGTAGAAGCCGACATTCAAGGCGACTTTGTCGGCGTCGGAGTAGGCCACGATCAGGTAGGAATGGATCGACGAGTTCATGGCGAAGACAACGCCGAACAGCATCAGACCACCGATCAGCACCCACGAGTGGATTCCCGCAGGAAATGCCCAGCCGGTGACGTCCGAGATGGTCGCAAAGCTGGATGGCATCATCGCTGCGGCGAGTAGGGCGGGAATGATCGCCAGACATGCTCCCCAGGCCTTTGCGAGGCCGGGGGCTCTGGACGCCGCATCTCGACCCAGCATCCGTGGTGCGACCGCCTGCACCATGCCGTAGCCGATCACCCAAAGGGCCATGAAGGCCCCGACCTGATCAAAGGTCCATCCAAGCTGGTCGTACAGAAAGATCGGAACACCGACGACGAACCAGACATCTCGCGAGGCGAAGAGAAACACGCGGGCGGCCGATAGGATGTTGATCTCCTGCGTCTTGGAGAACAACTCCCGGCCCTTCACCTTCTCCTTGGCACGACCGAGATCGGCTCGCACCAGGATCAGGGCGGCTACCAGCACGATGCCGAGCCCGATCGCCATCGCCCACAGGGACCACACGAAGCCGAGGGTCTGGAGCATCACTCCACCCAACAGGAAGCCCACACCCTTCAGGGCGTTCTTCGAGCCGGTCAGCATCGCCACCCACTTGAAGAGCCCACCCTGGTCCCCGGACGCGACCACCAGCTTCACGGCCGACTTGGAACTCATCTTGGTGAGGTCCTTGGCGATGCCGGACAGGGCCTGGGCCGTCATGACATAGGCGACCGACATGGCGGCGACCCAGCCGGGGTCGAGCAGGGAAAGCATGACCAACGCGGCGATCTGGACGGCCAGCCCGACGAACAGGGTGATCCGAAGCCCGAAGCGTGACCCCACCCAGCCGCCGACGAAGTTGGTGACCACGCCCATCGCCTCGTAGAGGAGAAACAGGATCGCGATGTCGAGGGGCGAGTAGCCGAGCCGGTGGAAGTGCAGAAGCACCAGCATCCGCAACGCACCGTCCGTCAGGGTGAACGCCCAATAGGCGGCGGTGACCGTGGCGTAGTCCTTCAGGTTGGTCATGGCGGGCTCCAGGCCGTCACAGCGAGCGGGCGACCTTGGCCGTCAGCTCCATCATGCGGTTCATGTATCCCCACTCGTTGTCGTACCAGGCGTAGACCTTCACCATCCGCCGGTCGACCACCATGGTGGAGGGGGCGTCGACGATGCCGGAGCGCGGATCGTTGACGTAGTCGCTGGAGACGAGCGGGCGCTCCTCGTAGCCGAGGATGCCCTTCAGCGGCCCGGCCGCCGCTGCCTGAAACAGGCCGTTGACCTCTTCCACGGTCGTGTCCCGCGAGACCTCGAAGACGCAGTCGGTGAGCGAGGCGTTCAGCAGGGGAACGCGGACGGCATGGCCGTTCAGCTTGCCCTTGAGTTCGGGATAGATCAGCGTGATGGCGGTCGCCGAGCCGGTCGATGTGGGGATCAGTGAGTTGAGGGCCGACCGTGCCCGGCGGAGGTCCGTCTTCGGGCGGTCGACCAGGACTTGCGTATTCGTCACGTCGTGGATCGTCGTCATCGTCCCGCGTTCGATCCCCAGGCCTTCGTGGATCACCTTCACGACGGGGGCGAGGCAGTTCGTGGTGCAGGAGGCGGCGGTAATGACGTCGTGGCGGGTCGGATCGTACAGGTGGTCGTTCACGCCCATCACGATGTTCAGGGCCTTGGCGTCCTTTACCGGGGCCGAGACGATGACCTTCCTGATCCCCCGGTCGAAATAGGGCTTCAGGCTCTCCACCGATTTGAACTTGCCGGTGCATTCCAGGACGATGTCGGTGTCGCCGCCTGTCCACGGCACCTCGGCAGGCGAGCCCGCGTCGGTGAAGTGGATCGGCTTCCCGTCGATGATCACCTTTCCCCCGTCATGGCCCACCGGAACGGACCAGCGGCCATGAACGCTGTCGAATTCCAGCAGGTGGGCAACAACCTCCGCACCACCCGCGGTTTCGTTCATCGCCACGATCTCGAAGGCCGGGTTTCCGATTCCGGCCCGGACCCCGAGAAGTCCCATGCGGCCCATTCCGTTGATGGCAACGCGTGCGGGCATTTGCTGAACCTCCTGCAATCAGATGGAGCGGATCAAATCGGGTGATCTGGGAGTAGACACATCCTCAATCCAACGATACAAATATCTTTGTAATGAGAGAAGCACAAGCGATAGAAGCTCTGCTTGGAATGGCCCATCAGCATCGGATGCGGGTCTTCAAGCTGCTTATGAAGCGTGGCCCGTCTGGGTTGCCTGCGGGAGAGATCGGAGACCGCGTCGGAATCAGCAGGTCCAGTGCGTCGTTCCATCTGACCCATATGGAGCGTGCCGGTCTTCTGATGTCCTGGCGGGTTCACCGGAACGTCTTCTATGCAGTGGATCTGGAGGGGATGCGGAAACTGATCGCTTATCTGACGGAGGACTGTTGCGACGGTCACCCGGAAGTCTGCGGTTCCCTTGTCACCGGTATGCCAATACTCGTTTCCGAAGAGGGAGTGGAATGATGACGGGCCAGTCGCGTTACAACGTCTTGTTTCTCTGCACGGGCAACTCCGCGAGGAGCATCATGGCCGAGTGCATCCTGAAGCGGCTCGATGCCGAGCGATTTGATTCCTTCAGTGCAGGCAGTCAGCCGAAGGGAGTTGTCCATCCGTACGCCATCGACCTGCTGAAGCATCAGAACTATCCGACCGAGCAACTTCGCTCGAAAGACTGGAACGAGTTCGCGAGTGCCGACGCTCCGGTGATGGACTTCGTCTTCACGGTCTGCGACGACGCTGCCAAGGAGGTCTGCCCGGTCTGGCCTGGCCAGCCGATGTCGGCACACTGGCCGGTGATCGACCCGGCGGCGGTAGAGGGCAACGAGGCGGAGAAGCGGTTCGCGTTCACCGAGGCTTTCCGCATGATCCACACGCGGCTCTCGATCTTCGTCAGTCTGCCGATCCGCTCGCTCGACAAGCTCACGCTGAAGAAGCGGCTCGACGATATCGGGCAAACCTCAGCGTCGGGAGAATTGTCAGAGGCCTGACAAGACCACGTGGACGGGATAGGCCATTTTCTGCGTAGTTTCCGCTTCAGGTCGAACATTGCTGAGACGTCAGACAACCGCTTCGCATCCAGCATCAATTGATTCCAACTGACCGCTATGGTTCGGCCGGTGCTCAAACTTCGAACGTCCGGTTTAGGTCGACCGGCACGTTGAGGGCCGATGACCGCTATGGGTCGTAGGCACCTGATGGGCACGACTAAGGTCTGGTCGGGCATCCTCGCATCCTTCGTTCTTCACGAGTGTGGCGTGCCCAAGTGGATCCCAAACCGTGTCGCAGGGGCCGTTGATGGGAGGTGTTCCGGCATGACCATCATCAACTCCTTTTCGAGAGGCGCGCCGATGAGGTCGAGAGCTCGCAGGCTGCCGGCTTGGATCTCGGCCTGTGCGCAAGAGCGCAGCACCAGCGAGATGCCCAGGCCAGCCTTCACCGCCTCCTTCACTGCGGCCGTGCTGCCTAGGCTCATTGCAACCCTTAGCCGGGAGGCGTCGGGGCCATAGGTCTCCTGAAGCAATCGACCGGTCCCGCTGCCGGGTTCGCCGCCGATCAAAGGCACGTCGAAGAGCTGGTCGGGCTCGATGCGGTCGAATGCGGCCCAGGGGTGGTCCGGCGGCACGATCACCGCCAGCGGCT
This sequence comes from Candidatus Endolissoclinum sp., assembly GCA_965228445.1. Lineage (GTDB taxonomy): Bacteria > Pseudomonadota > Alphaproteobacteria > Thalassobaculales > Thalassobaculaceae > Thalassobaculum. The sequence continues at coordinate 4,840,802 of OZ245813.1, forward strand.
CCCGCCGCCAGGCCCGGGCGGTCAGGCCCGGCCGACCGTCCCACCACTCCACCACGGCGACATCGACGCTTCCGGCTGCGACGTGATCCAGGATCTCCGGGTTTTGGGCGATCACCAGGTCGGTCTCAATGTGCTCGGCGTCGTGGAACGATCGAAGTAGCGGCGGCAGCAGGTAAGTCCCCACATTCCCGCTCGCCCCGACGGTCAGGGAGCGACCCGCTATTGCCGCCACGGCACGGGCCTCGGCCTGCAGCAGTGTGCGGGAATGGGGCAGTAGCAGCGCGCCGTCAGGGGTCGCGGCGGCCCCGCGCCGGTCCCGGAGCACCAGTTGTGCGCCAAGTTGGGTCTCGAGTTTGCGCACGAGCTGCGTGACCGCGGGCTGGGAGATGGCAAGTCGGCGGGCTGCCTCCAGAAACCCACCGGCCTCAATGACCGTTACAAAGGCGCGGACCTGTGTGAGGTTCAGGGTCATCCTGCGGTCTCCTGAGCCGGAGCGTGCCGGTTCATGGCACCTCTGGGCGCGCGTCCCTGGAGGACGTCGAGCACGTTCAGCGCGGCCTCGGCGACGATCTCGCGTCGCACGGTCGCGACCGCCGATCCGAGATGGGGCGTGAAGACGGTACGCTCGCGGTCGGCCAAGAGCCGCGGCTCAATCCCCGCCGGCCGATCGTCCTGAGCGAGATCTTCACAAGCGAACACATCCGCCGCGTAGCCTCCAAGCCGGCCGTCGGCAAGGGCATCGGCCACCGCCGACTCGTCCACCAACGACCCGCGCGCAGGATTGATCAGCAGGCACCCCGGCTTCACCCGGTCCAGGACATCCCGGTCAATGACCCGGACCGTCCGCTCGGTCAAAGGCAGGGCCAGGACGAGAAAGTCGCTCTGCGTGAGCACCTGGTCGAACCCGGAGGCTTGAACACCCAAGGCTTCTTCCGTTTCCTTCGGTACCGGAGTGTCGTCGGCATAGGTCACGGTTGCCCCGAAACCGGTAAGGCGCCGGGCGATCTCCCTGCCCACATTGCCGAACCCAAGGATCCCGACATGGGAGCCCTGTAACCCCTTGCCATAGAGGATCGGACGCCAGGATTGATAGCCGCCGCCGCGGATCAGCCGATCGCCAACGATCATATGGCGCGACAGTCCCAGCATCAGACCGATCGCCAGGTCGGCGGTCGGCGCACTGAGCAGGTCCGGAACCACTGTAAGCCAGACCCCGTGGCGGCTGCATGCGGCGGCGTCGAAGTTGTCGTACCCCTTCAGGGCACCCGCCACGATCCGCAGGGACGGACAGGCACGCAGGAAGGCGTCGTCGACCGTGTCCGGCATGAACGCGATGACGGCGGTCGCCTCGCGGCAGTGCTCGATCAGGCGATCCCTGGGCCACGGGTCCTCCCCGTTGTTGATCACGATCCGCGCATGCCCTGCGAGCACACGGAGGCAATCCGTATCGACATTGGCGGTAACCACAACGGTTGGCTCGGCGGACATGGCAGCTTCCTTAATATTTCAAAATCGAATTGACTCCCATGTAACATAACGAATAGTGATTTTAAATCGTCTTCGCCTATTCCCCATTTGGCCGAACCGACCCATGCCCCTTTGCATCCGACAGAGCCCGAGCCGCCCGACTGCATGGCAGGGCTGGTTGTGCGCGAGCCGGGCGTCGGTCTCTATCGCCTTCATGATGTATGCCGGGGCGGTGCCTCAGCTCATCGACGCCTGGTCGATGAGTGCTGCCCAGGCCGGGCTGGTCCAGGCCGGCTTCAATGCAGGATATGCGGGATCGCTGGTGCTGACCGGCTGGCTCGCCGACCGCATGGGCGCAAAGCGGGTGTTGCTGTGGTCGAGCCTGGCGACCGCGCTGGTTGGGATCCTGGTTGCGGTTTTCGCCCGGTCGTTCGAGGCCGGGCTGGTGCTCTTCACGCTTCTCGGGCTGTCCCAGGGTGGCACCTATACGCCGGCGATCATGATGGTGGCCCAGGGCGTCGACCGGGCACGACGAGGGGCTGCGATTGGCCTTCTGCTGGCCGGCGCGTCGTTTGGGTACGCCGTGTCCATCGCGCTCTCCACCGCGCTAAGCCAGCTGGCCGGCTACGAAGTGGCCTTTCTGGTCTGTGGCGTCGTGCCTACTTTCTCCGCAATCGCCGCGTGGCTGGGTTCTGCCGGCCGCCCGAACATCGTGCCCGAGAAAGCCGGCGATCGCCCCATCCCGGCGCCAAGGGGCGATCGGCGCGCCGCGGCTATGCTGACGCTTGGCTATACCGCCCATTGCTGGGAACTGCTCGGCATGTGGGCCTGGATGCCGGCGTTCCTGCTGACATCGATCGCTCTGTCGGATGGCGCCGCAAGTGCCGGGGTTCTGGCGCAGGGGCTCTGGATCGGGGTTGTGATCCACATGTCCGGCTGCCTCGCGGCCTTCACGATGGGCCGCGCTTCGGACCGGTTCGGTCGGCGGGCGGTCCTCATTTGTCAGGCCTTGCTCGGAGCCGGGTGTTCGTTCTCGGTCGGCCTGCTCCAGGATCTTCCGTCGTCGGTGCTGTTGGCCTTCGCTGCCCTCTACGGCTTTGCGGTGATCGGTGACTCTCCAGTTCTTTCGACCGCCATGACGGAAACGGTCGCACCGTCCGCACTCGGTGCCGCTCTGGCGCTACGATCGATCCTGGGCTTTGGCGCGGGAGGGCTCGCGCCGCTTGCCTTCGGGGCCGTCCGCGATGCGGTTTCGCCGGAGCTCGGATGGGCCATGGGCTTCGCTGCACTCGGTGTCGGGGGCCTGTTCGCGGCCCTGTTCGCTGTTCTCCTGCCGAAATCTCGACAGCCGGTGCCGTCTCGCCTGTCTTAACAAAGGGAGTTGTTGCCATGCCTGCAGGTTTGATCGTGACCGGTGCGAGCCGAGGCATTGGCGCCGCCACCGCCCGGCTTGCGGGCCGCCGGGGGTATGGGGTCTGCGTGAACTATGTGAACGACTGCGTTGCCGCTACCCGGGTGGTCGAAGCGATCCGCGGGGAGGGCGGGCGAGCGGTCGCGGTCCGCGCGGATGTGGCCGACCCCGATCAGGTTCGCCGTCTGTTCGACATGGCGGAAGCGGAGCTCGGCCCGATCAACGCTGTGGTCAACAACGCCGGCATCACCGGACCGATCGGCAACTTTGCAACAGCCTCTCCGGAGACCCTGCGCCGGGTCTTCGACGTCAACGTGCTCGGCAGTCTTTTCTGTGCCCAGGAGGCCGTCCGGCGGTTCACCGGCCGCGCCGGCTCGGGTGCGCACGGAGATCCGAGCGTCATCGTCAACATCTCCTCGGTCGCCGCCAGCACCGGCGCACCTGGGGAATATGTGCACTACGCCGCATCGAAGGCAGCCATAGAGTCCTTCACCCTCGGCCTTGCGCGCGAGACGGCGGCGGCCGGTATCCGGGTCAATGCGGTCTCACCAGGCTCCACCTTGACCGACATCCACGCCACCGCAGGTGAACCGGACCGACCTGCCCGGGTCCGATCCCGCATTCCGATGGGACGCTTGGCCGAACCGGAGGAGATCGCCGAGGCGGTGCTATGGCTCTTGTCGGACTCCGCATCCTATGTGACGGGCGCCGTTCTACGTGCAGGCGGCGGCTTCTGAGATGACCAGGAGAACGGATATGGCGATCGAGGTCACCTTTGTCGGTTGCGGCGATGCATTCGGTAGCGGCGGACGGTTCAACACCTGCTTCCATGTAGCCAATGGCGAGAGGCGCTTTCTGATCGACTGCGGCGCCACGTCGATGGTCGCGCTCAAGGCGCTTTGCCTCGACCCGAACGCGATCGGCACGATTCTGATCACCCATTTCCATGGGGACCACTTCGGCGGGCTGCCGTTCTTCCTGCTCGACGCGCGCTTCGTGTCCAAGCGCACGTCCCCGCTCACCATTCTGGGACCACACGGGATCGAGGCCGCCCTGAAGCAGAGCATGGAGAGCGCCTTTCACGGATCCTCGGGCACCACCTTTAAATTCCCTCTGGAGATCATCGAACTGGTTCCGGGGGAGGCCCGCACGATCGATGGGCTCGACGTGACCCCGCAGCAGGTTGTTCACGGGCCGGAGGGCGGTCCGTATCTGGCCTATCGAATTGGCGTCGGGTGCAGGGTGATCGCCTATACCGGTGACACCGAATGGACCGATACACTGATCGAAGCCGGCCGCGAGGCGGACCTGCTCATCGCCGAGGCATATTACCGTGATCGCCAGGTCCGCTATCATCTCGACCTCGCGACCCTTGAGCGCCATCTGCCGGCCATGCGGCCGCGGCGGATCATCCTAACTCACCTGAGCAGCGAGATGCTCGAGCGGGTCGACGAGGTCGCCTACGACGTCGCGAGCGATGGACTGACGATCTCCCTCTGAGAAATCTTCTGCGCAGTCATCTGCTCCGCTTTCCGCTCGACCGACACGGAATCGGCATCAGGGCTTGATCGGCTCCACGCCGCACCATTCGGCTACGAAGAGCGCCATGGTAGCGGTGATGCGCTTCAGCGAGGCGATGCTGACACGCTCATCGAAGCCGTGGATGTTCTCGGAGATCGGCCCGTAGCACAGAGACGGAATCTTGTCATAGAGCGCGTAGACGCGGGTATCGAGATATCCCGGCGTCATGAAGCTCTTCAGCGGCCCTCCCGTCGAACTTTCATGAGCGCGCGCCAGAATGGCTTCCGCCTCTGTCCCGGGGGCCTGGACATAGCCCTCGGCATGAAAGCCGTTGAAGGTGACGCTCGGCGGGGTGTTGCCCATGAACGGGTCGGCACGCGCGAAGGACGACACGCGGTCGCTGATCTCCTTGGCCGCCTCGGCGGCCTTCACGCCAGGGTAGAGACCGATCCGGCAATCGATCCGGCACCAGCAAGGCACCGATGAAGCCCAGTCGCCGCCCTCGATCTTGCCGATATTGAGGTTGATGGGATGGTCGACATCGGCGAAATGCTCGCGACCGGTCTTGGCGTCGTTCCACTCCTGCTCGAGCTTCCGGAGTTCGCCGATGACGCGATAGGCCGCATCGATGGCGTTGGCGCCGTTGCCCATCTCACGGACGTGCACGGGCAGGCCGCGGACTTCAACCTGGAACCAGAGGACGCCGACATTGGCGCGCACCAGCATCTCCTCCTCCGGCTCCGGAATGAGCACGGCATCGGCCTTGTAGCCGCGCAGGTGCGTCATGAGGGCGCCATTGCCGGTGGACTCTTCCTCTACCACCGACTGAACGTAGACCGTCGCCGCCGGCTGAAGGCCGATCCGTCGCAACGCGTCGAGGCAGAAGAGATTGGCGGCATGTCCTGCCTTCATGTCTGCGCCACCACGGCCGTAAAGCCAGTCGCCGTCGACAACCGGGTCGAAGGGCTTGTTGGTCCACATGTCCGCGGGCCCGGGCGGCACAACATCCACATGAGCCTGAAGGATCAGCGACTTGCCCTTCTCCTCGCGAGGGTGATGGATGCCGACGACGATCGGCGCATCGGAGTGCTCCTCCGACCACGGGCTGCCGCCTGGATGAACCGTGATCGCCTCACGGTCCATCGCAAAACGATCCAGGGCGAAGCCGCGCGCGCGCAGCGCCCTGAAAACGAAATCCTGGCATGCATGTTCGGCGCCGCGTACCGAGGCGAAGCGGATTAGCTCCTGGGTAAAGGCGATCTGTTCGTCGAAGCCGGCCTCGACTGAGGCCAGGATCTTCTCTCGCAATGCCGGATCGAGGGACATGATGATGGTCTCCAGGCTTGTGTCTCGTCGGTCGGCTGCCGAAACGCCCTCTGACGGGCACGGCGGTGAGGAACCGACGGGTGCATGCGTAGTGGGGAGCGGCGAAGACGGACTCGGATCGTGGGATCGCGTTCTCTTTCTCGCGCCGGTTGCCGACTTGGGCTGGACGATATGGTTGTGGAATTTTAGTGTCAATAAATGATATTAAGTGTCATTAGATGACATTACCGCACCAAAACACTTGCGATATGGCTCAGTGTCCTGATGCAGGGGGGCTTTCATGGCTGCAGACATTCGGGAGGTGAGAACGAAACCGGGCGTCCCGCTCGTTCGTGCCTTGGACCGCGGCATCGCGCTGTTGAAAGCATTCTCGCCAGCGAAACCGCGTCAGACGCTGACCGATCTCACCAAGGCTGTGGAGCTGGACAAGGGCACCACGCGTCGCCTGCTCCAGACCCTCGTGCTTGCCGGACTGGTCGATCACGATGAGCGAAGCGCGCTATACTCACTCAGTGCCGGCGTACTCGAGATTGCATCGGCGGTGGACACCGGACGCGAACTTCGCGAAGTGGCCGCCCCCTATCTCAGCGAGATTGCCGAGGCCTGCCACATGACCACCTTTCTGTGGATGCATCATGAAGGAATGGCCCTCTGCACGGATCGGGTCCGGGCCGGCCACCCCAGCATCGACGCGTCCTGGTTCACGGTCGGTGCGCGCACGCCGCTGAACAGCGGCGCCGGTCCGCGTGTTCTGCTCGCCTTCATCTCACCCGATGAGCGCGAGGTCGCTCTGCGCAGGCCGCTCGCCTCGCGAACGCCGTCGAGCCAAACCGATCCCGATGCGCTCAGGCGTGCGGCTGAGCAGATTTGCCAAAGAGGCTACGAGTTGGCGATCGACGATTTTGTCCCCGGTTTGGCTGCCGTGGGCGTCCCGGTTTTTGACAGGTCGGGCGCGCTCGCCGGTTCGATCAGCATCACGAGCCTGACCAACCAGCTCGTAGACCAGTGTCAGCCGCGCTACCTCGATATTCTTCGCCGCGCGGCCGACGACATTCAACGTAAACTGATCTGATGACCGAAGAACTCGCTCTGATTGAACGTCCGCTTTGAGTTGGACGACACTGAGGCATTGGACGACCGCTATGGGTCGATGGGAGGGGGCTTGGGGCCTTATTCAAGGAAGATCTTCCCGCTCGGCGAAATCGTTAGGTCGGATTCGGAATGTGGAATTCCGCGATGAAGCGATTTGTATCGGCCCTTCGGGTCTCGAGCCGGTGACCGTTCTTGTGGCAAATCCTGCTACACAGTTCGAGGCCTAGGCCCATGCCCGTTGCCGCAGGAGCATGCTGATCATTGTCTGCAATTTGATTGATAATGGTCAGGTGTACACCGTTTGCATTTTCCGACCCGAGCACCTGAATTGTGCTTTCACTCGGCGCGAACTTCACTGCGTTTGATAGAAGGTTCCGGAGCACCATCTGCAAATGAGCAGGAATTACTGTGGCCTGAAGGCCCCGGGCGCCGTTCACCACCTGTATTCGTCTTGAGTCGAGGTCATGTTTCCGATTAACCACCTGTGCCTCTATCATCGCACCTACATTTATGCGCTCGAAAGAGGGGCTGTCGCCAAAAAACTCTGAATGCCCCCAGTTAATTAGATCTTCGAGCAGGTCGAGAACGGCCTTTGATGAAACCGATACTTCATGCGCGACGCGCTTCGCCCGATCAATTTGGTCCGCTTGCAGCGCCATCTCGATGAACGCGCCCATGTTGACCAGTCCGTTGAATGGGGTTCGGACATCGTGCGCAATAATCGAAAGGATTCCGCTTCGCTTCTCCAGCTCATCTTCAAGAGATCGGTTTAAGTGCAGCACTGTCATAATGGAAAAAGTGATGCCTGCAGCGAAACTGAACACGACAATGTCAATAAATGCAGCCGCGTGAACTAAAGAGACACTCATAAAATCGTTGGCCAGTGCGTCTTCCGTAAATGTATAAACGCCGCGGAAAAGATGGAATGCGGCGTGTGCAGCGAGGATAATAATAAGCATCCACTCGACTGGAGCGCTAATGCGTGGCCGACCGATAGACAATCGCAAAATCGCAGCACAGGCCAACACGGAAAGCGCTAGTGAGATCAGGACAATCCGAGCTGGCAGGTTGGCGGTCGCGTAAGTGAAATACAAGAAGCCACCCAGAACTATGGCTCCAATACACGCGCTGAACAGGAGGCTGGGAGAGCGGTTCAGATACCTTTCGAGCCCGAAGAGAAAGGCGATATGGGAGCCAACGATCGCTAGGTTGGCGACAACTATCGAGAGGCTGTCCGGGACGAAATGCCTAAACGAAATCAATAGCATTCCGACGGCTAGCATGAACCCTCCAACCGCCCAGTAACGTGTCCCCCTTGAGTGCGGTGCCGCTCGCCACAACGCCGCTAGAGCAACAGCCTGCAATACGGCCGCCAACGCCGCCACAACCGCAAGAGTGCGGATATCCAAAGTGAATGCAGACATAGTGACAGCCTTGGTTGCAGATCCGGTCCTCATATTGCTCGATGAATCTTAAATAAATGTTTGTTTTCTGACATTTCGGTCTCGACAGATTGTCGAGTCTACAAACCGTCGGCCGAGACGATGCGACCGGCGATACTTTGTTACCTGAGCCCAGCAAACGCGTCCATGTTTGGGCAAGGTCCCTATCGATGTGAAGACAGTGACTTGGACGGTCTGAATTGCGGTCTCCCGGGGATTAAACGACCGCTCCGGAGTGAGGACCGATAGACCGCCAGTGGCCGCATTGGGTCGATCGGCGCGGAGCCCTGGGGTCTCAGCTATGGGTCAGGGGCGATCTCATTGATCGATTTGAGTGTAATCATACTCTGTACGCAGAGACTTGACGCCATCAAGCGCGGTTGGATCGGTGTGGTCTTTTGGACCTCGGCCCGCATATAGCCGGACTAGACCTACCAGAAAGAATGTCGCCGTTGTCAGGAAGGCCGGCCGCCAAGTGACCGCAGCGACGACCAGGAATCCGGCGACGCTCAGCAATGGCGGCCAGAGCACCGCTCCGAACGCGGGTCCGTCGCGCAGCAGGGCCAGCACGAGGGACGCCGCCCAGAACACGATCGCCGCACCCATAAGCCGCCGCCGCGTGCGGTCGGGTCGAGATCGGGATCCCACTACCCGTTGCCAGGGGCGGTCGGTGGTCAGGGCCAGGGCCAAGAAGCCGAGACAGGCAGCCAGCAAAGCGCCGACGATCAGGGCGATATCAGCCACGCGACGCGTCCCCGGTTGAGCCGGATGGCACCGGCAGCCTGCGCGAGATCAGCAGTGCAAGGGCGGAGGTCGTCAACAGCGCCGCATCGACGCCCGCCACACCCCAGAGACCCTCTGACAGGGTGGAGATAAGGTGGTCGCCGGTCGTGCCGGCGTTCAGCACGGCGGCAAGCAGGGCGGCGGCGGCGATGACGCGGCATTGCGGGCGCCAGGCAACCAGACGGCGGACCCCGCCGTGGAGCACGGCGACCGCCCAGGCCAGGAAGAACACCCAGATCTCCATCGCATGTCGCTCGACCCCGAGAAACGCGGTCTCGGCGGGCAGCAGCCGGTTCGCGATCAGGAAGGCGCAGGTGGCGAACACCGGGCCGGTCACGGATCCCACCGTCATCGCCTGCACGATCGCCAGGCCGGCCCGTCCCGCATGGCTTTTGCGGCGGGCTTCCGCCCAGTAGATCAACCCGGTGGCGATTGTCACGCACCCGGTCAGGCCGAGGGCGAAGTACAGCCAGCGCAGGAGCCAGTGCTCGAACTGGATGAAGTGCAGGCCGGAGATGAAGCTCTGGGTGGTCATCACCGGTTTCGCGGCATGGCTGGAGAGCAGGCTGCCCTTCGATGCGTCGAGATAGACCACGTCGGTGCGCTGGGTGACCGAGTGCTGGGAGGAGGGCCGGAACTCTACGAAGCTCGCGGTGTCGCCCGGATACCAGACCCGGACATAGGATGGTCGCTCGCCGCCCCAGACCGCAGCGGCCGTATCGGCCAGCGCCTCCAGGGACAGAGGCTGCCCGCCCGGTGCCCCCGCCGGTGCGCGCCGGTAGATGCCGTAGGCCTCTCGCGCGAAGGCGGCCTGGTCGCCGTGATACAGCGGCAGGATCACGGAGGGAAAGTAGACCGCGAACATGATCACCAGGCCGGACAGCGTGATCACCAGGTGAAAGGGCAGGGCGATCACCCCAGTGACCGTATGCAGGTCCAGGCTCGACCGGGCCAGCCGTCGGTCCGGGCGGAAGGTGAAGAAATCGGTGAAGATCCTGCGGTGGATGATCACCCCGGACACCAGGGCGATCAGCATGGCCATGCCACAGAACCCGACCATCCAGGTGCCGATCCGGGCCCAGTCGAGATGCAGGCGGTAGTGGAACGGGAACAGGAAACGGGTTCCGGCCCAGCTTCCCCCATCGGGCAGAAGCCGGGTCCCCGTCGGGTCGAGATCCCGCATGGTGAAGACCCCGTCGGCGCCCTGGTAGTAGACCCGGACCACGGGCTGACGCGCGCTCGGCAGCACGGCCTCCCAGCGCCGCACGCCCTCGGGCAGAACCGCCTGCACCGTCTCGCGGACGGTGTCGAACTGCGGCGGCGCCCCGGTCAGGACGAAGCGGGTCTCCGGCATCATCCAGCGGTCGATCTCCCGGTCGAACACGCTCAGGCTGCCGGTCCAGAAGATCGCCAGCAGCAGGGTGCCGAGCGCCAGCCCGCACCAGGTGTGCAGCCATGTCAGGGAGGATCGGATCGTAGCGGCCAACTCAGCCTCCCGCGGTGTCGGGCGGCAGCAGCCGGATCAGCCCATGGCCGGCCGCCGCGGCGGCCACCAGGAGGGCCCAACATCGCCAAGGCCTAGCGGTGGCAAAGGTCCAGAGCAGGACCGTGGGGTAGATCGGGAACCCGAGCATGGCGCTCAGTACAGCGGCCTCAGACCGGGCCATCGGCCAGCTCAGGGCGAGCGCAAGCAACTCGCAGAGACCGATGGTCACGAGATAGCCGGCCAGGACCGCGGTCACCAGCCGCAGGATTGCCCGACCAGGGGCCGGGTCTTGGGAGGTGACTGCCGCGCGCCGAAGCCGCCGGGAGCTTTCCCCCCGCGGCGACAGGTCGGATCGGACATCAGAAGTTGATGGTGAAGAAGGCGCCAACGGTCAGCGGCTCCCCGGCGACGGAATTGGTCGGGAAGGCGAGGGTCAGGTAATCCTCGTCGAACAGGTTGCGCACATAGAGGAACGCGCCCCAGTGGTCCTGCTCGTACCCGGCCTTGGCATTGACCACGAAACGGGAGTCCGACTTGAACTGCTCGGAGTTGGACACGTCGCCGTAGAAGCCGTCGGAATAGTTCGCATCGGCCTGGATCTCGAAGCCGTCACCGAAATAGTAGGCCGCGCCGACCGAGGCGGTGACCTGCGGGGCGAAGGGGAACTCGTTGCCGCTCAGATCCTCGCCGCGGTTGTCGAAATCGACGAACTCGGTCGCCACGTAGCCGACCGAGGCGAACAGATCGAGGTTCCGCGTGGCCGCGAATTTCAGGTCCAGTTCGCCGCCATAGAGCTCGGAATTGCCGGCGTTGCGCACGTCGAAGTCGGAGGAGGCGCCGGACGGGCCAAGGATGCGCGCCTGCTGGTCGCTCCAGTCCGTATAGAACAGGTTCGCATTGGCGACCAGGCGGTCGTCGAACCACTCCGAGCGCACGCCGAACTCGTAGTTCCAGGTGTAGGAGGGGTCAAATTCGTTCACCGCCCCCGTATACCCGTTGATCTGGGTGCCGCCGGCCCGGTAGCCGCGCTGGATGACGAAGCTGGTCGAGAGGTCGCCGGTCCAGTGGTAGTTCACGCCGACCTTGGGCAGGAAGGCGTTGAAGGTCGCCTCCTGCTCGGTGCCGCCGGACTTCACCGTGGCGGTCTCGTGGTCGTACCGCCCGCCGCCGATCAGCCAGAGCCCCGGCAGGGCCGAGAAGGCCTGGAATTCCACCTCGCCGAACAGGGCGGCGTTCTGGGTGTCGGTGCGGGTGTCGATGGCGTAGGTCGGATCGACGCTGTGCTGGCCGATATCGGCGAAGAAGCCGCCGACCACACCCTTCAGCCGCTCCCGCTCGTAGCGAAGGCGCAGCTCTTGCTCGAGGCTTTCGGTCATCACCCGGAAGTCGACGGTGCTGGATACCGTCGGGGTCCGGGACAGCGCCTGGTAGCGTTCGTACTGGCTGTCGAGATAGGTGGTCTCGCTCTCGATCGTGAAACCGTGCGGCAGGTCGTAGGTCAGGCGCAGGCCGAACAGATCGTGCTCGGCGCCTTCATTCGGGTCCTCGAAGCCGGACAGGTTGACGCGTTCGCCTGGGAACAGGGTCGGATCGACGAAGTTGTCGCCGCCGAAGTTGCGTGCGTGGGTGTAGGACAGGATCGCGGTCAGGTCCTCGGTCGGATCCAGCCGCACCTTGCCGCGCAGGGTGGTCTGTTCCTGGGCGTCATAGGCGTCGTCGTCGAGGGTCGGGTTGTGCACGAAGCCGTCGGACTGCTTGTGATCGACCGAGAACCGCACGGCCATCTTGTCGTCGATCACGGGTGCGTTGAGCGCGACTGCCCCGCCCATCGTGTCGCGTTGGGCCAGGTCGCCGCGACCCTTGATCTCGGTGTCGTAGGTCGGGTCCTTGGAGCGGATGACGATCGCGCCGGCCAGGGCGTTGCGGCCCTGCTGGGTCGATTGCGGACCGCGCAGCACCTCGATCTGCTCAAGGTCCCAGGTGCTGTAGGGCCCGAAGAAGGTCGACTGGTTGGTCACGATCGAAGCGCCGTCGACCATGGTGTTGACCACCAGCCCGGAGCCGCCGGGCGCGGCACCCCGCTGGTCGATGCCGCGGATCGAGAACCCGTCCTCGCCATATGCGGAACTGACGTTGGCGGTGCGCTCGACGACGTCATGCAGGTCCCGGTCGCTGCTGCGTTCCAGTTCCTCGCCCCGGAACACCGACACGCTGGTATGGGTGTCCTGCAGGCTGCGCTGCTGCAACTCGCCCGCGACGGTGATGGGCGCCAGTTGGATCCGGCCGTTGTCCAGAACGGCGGCCTTTTCGATCACTACCGCGCCGCTTCCTGAGAGCGAGTAGGTCAGGCCGGTGCCGACCAGCAGCCGCCGCAGTGCCTGCTCGGCGTCCATGGTCCCGGTGACGCCGTCGGAGCTGAGGCCCCGGACCAGGTCGCCATGGGCGGTGACCTGCAGGCCGGATTGCCGGCCGAAATCGGACAGGGCCGCCGGCAGAGGCTGCGGCGCGATGGCGAAATCGCGCGAGGCGGTCGCCAGAGCCAGAGTGACGTCCGCCGCCATCGCAGGCGTCGCCATCGGATACGCTGCCGCCAACGTTACGGCGAGCGCCCCCGCCACCTGCAGCCCGCGGCCGCCCGACACCTTGCCCCTCATCCCGTGCTCCTCTTTCCCCCGCCGCTGGCGGCAATTCGACCCTATTGCGAATGCGGCGCACTCGCATCTATGTCGGAGAGACGTCCTGCTCCGGAGGATGTTCAGGGAAAAATGCGGGCCGGCGTTATTTTCCCTGGATGATCATCAACCAGGGCGTCACCCGATAGAACGAGACGCCCTGGGCCGCGGCGATCGCTTCCAGGGCGGCCTCGGGCTGGGCAAGGGTGTAGATGCCGGTGATCGGCTCCGCCGCTAGGCGGCTCCCCCGCAGCAGGACGAACCCCTGGAAATAGTCGCTCAGCGCGTCAACCACCTCTGCGACCGGCCGGTCGTTGACGGCGAGCCGGCCGCTGCGCCATTCGGCGATCTGACCCGGTGCCTGCCGGCCGAGGGTGATGGCGCCCCCCTCGCGCACCAGGGCCGTCTCGCCCCGGCGCAGCCCATCGGAGACCTGGTGGCCGTCGGCCGCCTGCACCCGGACCGTGCCGCTCTGCACCGCGACACGGCTCGCATCCTCCCGAACGGCGACCTCGAAGGCGGTGCCGAGCACGGTGGTGGTGAGGTCCGGGGCGACCACGCGGAACGGCCGGTCGCGGTCGGGCGCAACCTGGAAGAAGGCGCTGCCCTCGATCAGCCGGACCCGGCGCTCCCGATCCGACAGGTCGAAGTCGATCGCACTGTGCGCCGCCAGGGTCACCGTGCTGCCATCGGCCAGGGTCAGGGTACGGATCTCGGCAGTGCCAGTAACCGCGTCCGGTCCGATCCGGGGCAGCGCGCCGGACAGGATCAGCAGGGCGAGGCACGCAGCCACCGCCATGCCCCAGGCCAGCGGCCGTCCCGCCCTGAACACGGCGCCTCGCCGCTGCGGCATCGGCGCCAATGCGCCCAGCAGGGCATGGGTCTGCGAGATCTCTTCCCAGTCGAGGACATTCTGAGGGTCTGCGGACAGCCAATCCTCGAACCGACGGCGAAGCTCCTCATCCTCGGGGGCTTCGGTCAACTGGATCATCCAGTCGCTCGCCCGCCACTCCTGGTCCTGGTCTTTCATGCTCAAAGGGATGCCTCGCCGTTCGGAGCGATCGTCGGATTGGTTCTCAGAATAGACGCTGCTGGAAGCCCGGATGTTCAACTGTCTTTGCGGAAAAGACGCCTGCGGCAGTGTTCGAGGCCCTGTTTCAGCAGGGAATAGGCCGTGCCTACGGAGACGTCGAGATGGGCGGCGATCTCTCTGATCGTGTGACCGGAGAACCGGTGCATCTCCAGGGCGATCCGCTGTTGTTCCGGCAATTCGGCCATGGCCGTGCGGAGCAGCCTCAGTTCCTGGCGGTCGGCGACCGCCACTTCGGGGGACGGCAACTCGTCGGGCAGACGGTCGTCCTCGCCAAAGGTGGTCAGGCGCCCGAGATCGCGGCTGGCGCGCCGACGCATGTCGAGCGAGAGGTTGCGGACGATGCGAAAGAGATACGACAGCGGCTCCGACATTACCTGCTGCGAGGCCGCGGACCCGAACCGGAGATACGCCTCCTGCACGATATCCTCGGCCTGGCTCCGATCGCCGATGATCTTGCTGGCATAGTCCAGCAGCTCACCGCGATGGGCCAGATACAGCTCGGAACTGTCGAAATCTGAGGACAAGAAGGAGCAGATCCATCGACGTCTGACCGCGCCGGCGCCGGAGAGCCGTGTCGATCATAATGAGAATTATTCGCAATAAATCATTACGACGGAAGGCCCGCCAATGCAACTGGGCGGCCTCTGGGTGTCGCAGAAAGTAGCGGGGACGCTGCGGGGGGGAAGGTGTGCATTGGCTCGTTCGAGCGGTGCCGGTGAAAGGCCGCTTTATGGCGAATGACGCGTAGGCTTCCGAACGTCCGCAATGGGTCGACGGCAGATCGCAAGCTTCGATCGATCGCCGATTGCCAACGTCGTTCCATAGGTTCTGAATAGTGGCGTGGGGGAGGTCGTTCCTATTGGAGGATACGACTATGCTTCCTGATACCAGCCTTTCAGAGACATCAGTTGTTCGCCCTGCACCCTGGAACAAGGGGCGTCTGGTCGGCCAGAAACGTCCGCTGAAGCCCAAGGACGTCTGGGGCATCCGCGTGCGCCTTGAGATTAGCGGCAGCAAGAGAGACCTGGCGCTGTTCAATCTGGCGATCGACAGTAAGCTGCGCGGCTGTGATCTGGTCAGCTTGAAAGTGGAGGACGTCCAGGTCAGCGGCCGCATTCGTGAACGGACCACGATCCTCCAGCAGAAGACCGGACGCCCGGTGCAGTTCGAACTGACCGAGCCGACACGCAAGTCGGTCGAGGCATGGATCGACCATGCCGGCAGGCGTCCCGGCAATTACCTCTTCCCGAGCCGATGGAGGCTCAGTCCCCACCTGTCGCCGCGGCAGTACGCTCGGATCGTTCATGCCTGGGTGGAGAGTGCCGGGCTCGACAGTTCGGCCTATGGGACCCACACGATGCGACGCACGAAAGCAGCCCAGATTTACCGCAAGACCGGTAATCTGCGCGCTGTTCAGTTGCTGCTCGGCCATACAAAGCTTGAGAGCACCGTGCGGTATCTCGGCATTGAAGTGGACGATGCCCTGACGATCTCCGAGCAGATCGAGCTGTAGGGTTGACGCGGCTCCTCCTGGCGGTCGCCTGTCAGTGGGCGGCCGCCAGCGGCCTAATGCTGCCTTCGATATCGCTCTTCTTCTCGCGAGCGGCACTGTCGAGCTCGTACCGAGCCTGGAGGTTCATCCAGAACTCGGCCGAGGTGCCGAAATAGCGCGCGAACCGCAAGGCTGTGTCGGCGGAGATCGCCCGCTCACCATGGAGAATGGCGGTGATCCGGTTCTTCGGCACGTGGACGTCCTTCGACAGCCTGTAGGCCGATACGCCCAGAGGCTCCAGGAACTCCTCACGCAAAATGATGCCAGGGTGCTCCAGGGGAATTGCCGCACCTGGTCTCTCTTCCAAGCTCATGCTTCCCTCCTCAGTGATAGTCGACCAACTCGACATTCTCGGCACCGCCATCGGACCAGCTGAAGCAAATCCGGTATTGGTCGTTGACCCGGACGCTGTACTGACCTTCGCGATCTCCCGAGAGCTTCTCCAACCGGTTGCCCGGCGGAACGCGAAGGTCTTCGACATCCCGGGCCGCATCGATCATCAGCAGTTTCCGCCGTGCCCGACGCTGGATGTCGGGCCCGAAGCCGCGGACATACGTCCCTTCGAAAACCGTGCGAGTGGCCGCGTCCCGGAAGCTTCTAATCATCTATAGTTATGTAATGCGTAACCATTGTCATGGCAAGCAGCAAGCGATGCGGAAGGTGATCGATTTGAACGTCCGCTTCGAGGCAGGGCGTCAATAAGGGCGAGCGACCGCTATGGGTCGAGCAGCGCAGGGAACTTGACCGGCGTCCTAGAGCATCGACCGTACCGCCGAAGCCGCAGACTTGGCACCTGCCATCAGGAAACCGAAGTCGTTGCCGGACAGGATCAGGCGCGCGCCCATCGAGATATAGCGCTGCATGACGGCCGGATCGTAGACGCCCCCCATGCCCGGATGCTTTCCATGCCGACGGCACGCCGCGATCGTCGTTTCGTAGGCTGCGATGACGTCCGGGTGATCGAACTGCCCGGGGATTCCCATCTCCATCGTCAGGTCGCTGGTGCCGATCAGCAGGGCATCGACGCCCGGCACGGCGGCGATGGCGTCGGCATTGGCGATCGCTGTCGGTGTCTCCAGCATCAGTACGAGCAGGGTCTCCCGGTTGACCGCGTCCGCGGTCTCGGCCATCGGATGCGAGACGAAGTCGAGCTGCGGCAGGGCGCCGGTTACCGACCGGTGCCCGAGCGGCGGGTAGCGCACGTTGGATACCATCTGCGCCGCGGTCTCCGGATCGTCCACATGGGGCACGACGATGCCCTGGGCACCGCCGTCGAGCACCCGGGTGGCGTGGAAGTGCTGGAAGCCGGGAACCCGCACGATCGGAGTGATCCCGGCATCCTGGGCCGCAATGCTGATCTGCACCGCCATGTCGACGTCCATGGAGTTGTGCTCCATGTCGATGAACAGCCAGTCGAAGCCGGCGGTCTTCATCGCCTTGCCGATGTCGACGGTACGCGCCTGGCGCAGGCCGACGCCGAGCGACAGCTCGCCCGCCCGCAGGCGTTCAAGGGCATGGTTCCTGATCTCGATCATCGGGGCGTCTCCTTTCGGCTCACGGGTGGTGGGTGTCGTTCAGGATCAGGTCGGAAGCCTTCTCGGCGATCATCATGGTCGCTGCATTGGTGTTGGCCGACACCATGGTCGGCATGACCGAGGCATCGACCACCCGCAGCCCCTGGAGGCCCCTGACCCGCAGATCCGGGTCAACTACCGCATCGGGATCGGTGCCCATCCGGCAAGTGCTGACCGCGTGATAGACGGTCGCCCCCTTGGCCCGAGCGAAGGCGAGCAACTCGTCATCGGTGCGTATGTCCGCGCCCGGCAACGTCTCGGGGCCCCGGAACGCAGCCAGCGCGTCGCTGGCGAACAGTCTACGGCACCATTTCAGGCCCTGGACGATCGCATGCTGATCTGCCGGGTCGCTCAGGTAGTTCGGCTGGATCTCGGGGGCATCCGTCACGTCGGCGGACAAAGCCCGCACATGCCCCGTGCTGTGCGGCCGCATCTGCCAGACGCCGAGGGTCATGCCCGGGACGCGCTGGAGCTGACCGACGACGCCATCGGAATAACTGGCCGGGGTGAAGACGAACTGCAGGTCCGGGTCATCCAGATCGTCCGTGGATCGAAGAAAGGCACCCACATGGGCCGGACTGAAGGCGAGCAGCCCCGTCCCGGTCGCCAGCCATTTACCGATCTCCCAGAGGAGCCGCGGTCCCCGAGCCCGCTCGTTCAGGGTGATCGGGCGGGTCACGCGATGAACCACCCGCACGGCGTAATGGTCCTGCAGGCCGCGACCGACCGAGGGCAGCGCGTGCCGCACCTCGACCCCGATCCCGCGCAAGTGATCGGGGTCGCCGATCCCGGACAGCTGAAGCAGGTGCGGGGTGCCGACCGCGCCGGCCGCCAGGATCACCTCCCGGTGCGCCGTCGCCGTCAGAGCAGCGCCGTGTTGCCGCAGACGCAGGCCGACGGCCCGCTTGCCGTCGAATAGGATATGGTCGACCGTCGCCCCAGTAACCACCTCGAGGTTCGGGCGGTGCCGGATCGGGTGCAGGAAGCCGCTGGCAGCACTATGCCGTTTTCCGTTTCGGATCGTGCGCTGGTAATAGGCCACCCCTTCCTGACGGGCGCCGTTGTAATCGGGGTTCCGGGGCACCCCCAGGCTTTCGGCTCCGTCCAGGAACGCCTCGCAGATCGGGTGGCGCTCGTGGATGTCGGAGACATGCTGCGGGCCGCCGGCGCCATGATAGGCATCCGCCCCACGGGACCGGTCCTCGGCCCGACGGAAATAGGGCAGCACGTCCTCATAGCTCCAGCCGCGATTACCGAGCTGAGCCCAGGTATCGAAGTCGCGCGCCTGACCGCGCACATAGAGATGGCCGTTGATCGAACTCGAGCCGCCGAGCAGCCTGCCCCGCGGAAAGAAAATCGACCGGCCGTCCACGCCGTCACCGGGCGCCGTCGAGAAACACCAGTTGAACCGCGGATCCTGAAATGTCTTCAGGAAGCCGACCGGCGCCTGGACATAAGGGTGCCGGTCGCTCCCGCCGGCTTCCAGCAGGAGCACGCGGGTGCCGGGGTCGGCGCTCAGGCGGTTGGCCAGCACGCATCCAGCCGTGCCGGCCCCGACGATGACGTAGTCGGCATCCAGATTCATGCCGCCGCCGTCAGCGTCGGCGCCTCGCCGGCGATCGTGGTGCGGACCATCATGCGCTTCTCCGAGGCGCTCTCGAACGGCGTGGCGCGGTGGATTACCGACCGGTTGTCCCACAAGATAAGGTCGTGGGGCTGCCACTTGTGGGCATAGACGAAACGCTCCTCGGTGGCGAAGGCCATCAGTTCGTCGATCAGCGCCCGTCCCTCTCCCTCCGACAGTCCCTCAATGCGCGCGGCATGCGAACCGAGATACAGTGAACAGCCGAACTCCGGACCGTGATCGATCACCATGGCCTGACGAACGGGCGGCACGGCGGCGCGCTCCTCCTCGGTGACCAGGGCCGGGTCAACCTTCGAGCGCGAATAGGCGTAGTCGTGGATCACCACCTTGCCGTCGGCCGCCCGCTTCAGGCGGTCGGGCAGCGCGCCGTACACGGCCCGCATGCTGATATACTGGGTGTCGCCGCCCTTGGACGGGATGATCCGGGCCGAGAGCATGGACGCCTTGGCCGGCACGGCCTTGAACGAACTGTCCGCATGCCATAGCTGGTTGGCACGGTTGTTCAGCACCTGGCGGTCACTCGGCGGCACCACGGTCCCCCCGGCATCCATATTCGACAGAACGATCAGCTTGCTGCCCGCCCCGACGGTGCCGACCTTCGTCGTCTCCAGCGCGCCGAAGCGTTCGCTGAACGCGATCTGCTGCGCGTCCGTGATCCGCTGGTCCCGGAAGACCAGGACGGAATGACGACGGAACGCAGCCTCGATCTCGGAGAACTTAGCGTCGGAGATCGGGGCGGAGACATCGAGGCCCGTGACCTCGGCCGCGAAGAGCGGATGCAAGGGGGTGATGGCCGTCATCTGGATCCTCCAACTCCTGTCGTTGCCGGTTGAAGGGACCCTGCCGAATAACCTGTCGGCCCAATAGCAGGATAATATGGGATATTTCTTCCCGATTTTCCGGACAATCAGTCGAGATGGGTCGCAAGGTGCCGTTGCAGGTGATCGAGAAACGCTCGGACTTTCCCCGGCAGCCGGCTATCCCGACGAAACACGGCATAGATCTCGGCACCGTAGCCGGCCGGATAGAGCCGCATATCCTCAAGGCATGTCTGAAGGCCTCCGGCCGCGACATCCCAGGCGACCATCCATTCCGGCAGCAGCGCTAGGCCGAGCCCGTCCAGAGCGGCCTGGCGCAGCACTTCTCCGCTGTTGGAGCGCAGAGAGCCGGAGATGTGGATGTCACGCCTTTTGCCGAGCTGTTCTGATACCCAGACGGCCGGTTCAGTCTCCTGCCCGTAGGTGAGGCAGTTGTGCAATGAGAGATCGTCGAGGGTCGCCGGCGGCGCAGTGCGCAGGAAGTAGCTGTGGCTTGCGCACAGCATGCGGCGGTCGGTCGTCAGACGTTGCCAGTCCAGTGACTTCTCCGCCGGCAGTCCCAGACGGATGGCGATATCGGCTTCGTGCGAGGGCGCGATCTCGACGGTCTCGGTCAGATGCAGGTCGACCGACACATCCGGATAGGCTTCCCGAAAGGAGGGCAGGGTCGGAACCACATGCAGCATCCCGAATGAGCGTCGTGCCAGGACCCGCAGGACACCCGATGGAGCTTCGGTTCGTTCCGAAATCCTCTCGAGGATTGCGTCCATGTCCCGGATCATCGGGACAATCCGATCGTAGAGTTCCCGCCCGGCCTCCGTGGGCGACACCTGCCGGGTCGTGCGATTTAACAGCCGGATGTCCAGGTCTGCTTCCAGATCCTGCAGACGCTTCGACGCCGACGTCTTCGACAGGCCGAGTGACCGTGCGGCCGAGGAGATCGTCCCGCGCTCGACGATACGGGCGAACAGATGCAGGGCTTGTAGGCGATCCACGCAGCGCTCTTTCTCCTTTGACCGCCCATGAGTATGCCGCGGTGTTCCGTTTGTCCCAAGGCAGAGCCGAAAGATCTGCGTTCTGCAATTGAGTGCGAACGTCCGCTAAGAGCTGATCGGCTCATAGACCGCCAGCGTCCGCTATGGGTCGCATGGAGCCTAAGCTATCTGAAGTCGTTGCGCGTCTCTATAAGGACGGTGGGGCGTTCGTCGCGGATGCTCCCATTATGGTCGTCAGTCCGTCTGACGACGCGGAAGGCCCATACGTGCGTCAGATGAAGTACGTGTAGGACAGCTCCGACGTCTGCAGCCCGATCAGGGTGACGATCTGCCCGGTTCCGATGGTGACTTCGACATCGGATCCCACATCGGTGGCCGCGGCCTCCAGGGCGGCCTGGTCGACGAAGCTACCCGCGATGTCGATCTGATCGACCCCGGAGACGAAGTCGATGATCACGTCGTCTCCGTCTCCGCCCGCGATCACGAATACATCCGCGCCCGACCCGCCGGTCAGGACATCCGCGCCCGTGCCGCCGACCAGGGTGTCCGCCCCATCGCCGCCGGCGATCGTATCGGCACCGGCACCTCCGGAGATGAGGTTGTTGGAGGAACTGCCGCTCAGAGTGTCGGCATGGTCCGAACCGATAATGCCATGGACATTGGTGAAGACGTCGCCCTCGGCATCGCCGCCGCTTGCCGTCCCAGCCGCAAGATCGACATCGACCGCAGCGGTGGAACCCTCATAGGAGATCACGTCGCCGTCGGGGTCCGGCAGCAGGACGATCGGGGTCGGCTCGCTCACACCCTGCTCGATCTGGATGTCGCGGATATAGGCGTCGACGCCGGCTCCGCTGCCGGCAAAGTATCCGCTGCCGTTCTCCACGCCGGTCAGGGTCACCCACAGGTCGCCGTCGGTGACCCCCGGTCCGGCGCTGACCCAGAGCTGGTACCAGCCGTCTCCGAGATCGTTGGAGCCGTGCAGCACGCCGGTATCGGTCGGCACGGTGCTCCCGGCGACTGAGGAACCGTCCGTCAGGTCGAAGAGGATGTTGTGATGGTGGTCGGCGTTGCTCGGTGTGGTGATCACCTGGATCAGGAATTCGTCCAAATTCCCGGCCTTCATCACCACCGAAAAGGTTTGCCGGGCCCCTGTGGTCATGCCGACCGTGGTCGTGTCGATGCGGTGAAGCGTGTTGGCGGTCGATGCTGACCATTCATATGCGTCGAGCGTGGCGTT
The DNA here is from genome assembly GCA_965228445.1 of Candidatus Endolissoclinum sp. Taxonomy (GTDB): domain Bacteria; phylum Pseudomonadota; class Alphaproteobacteria; order Thalassobaculales; family Thalassobaculaceae; genus Thalassobaculum. Next base: position 4,862,916 of record OZ245813.1, read on the forward strand.
GTAGTTGACCGACGCGGCGACCTCCGTCCAGGTGGTCAGGTCACCCTTGCCCATGGCCAGGGCGGTGGAGTTGGCTCCCAGCGAATAGCTGTCGGCCCCGCCATCGATGACATCGGCCCCGGCGCCGCCGACCAGGGTGTCGGTGCCTTCACCGCCGGACAGCGTGTCGCTGCCCGAACCGCCAGAGAGGAGGTCGTCCCCCGCGACGCCGGACATGATGTCGTCGGCCGCGGTCCCGATGATGGTGTCGCCGCCGCTGGTTCCGACCAGGGGCATGTCGATCGCCAGATACGAGCCGCCCGACCCGTCGCTGGTCAGGCCGGACCGGAAGTGCAGACCATCGAGTGTGAAGGTTCCGGCGACCGTAACCCCGTCGGCCTCGTAGACCGTGACCGTGGTGGTATCGACGTTCTGGGACAGGTCGACGATCCGGTCGGTCCCGACATCGGTCAGATGGATCGTGTCCTCGTTAAAGGAGAAGTCGGACAGCGTATCGCCGGAGAATTCTCCGATCGTGCCGATGAAGGTGTCGCTGCCGTCACCGCCGGCCAGAATGTCCGCGCCGTCGCCGCCCGAGAACAAGTTACCGGCCGTCGTGCCACTCAGGGTGTCGGCATGGTCGGAGCCGATGACACCATGGACGTTGATCAGCACGTCGCCTTCGGCATCGCCGCCGCTGACGATGCCCGTGGCCAGGTCGATCGCGACAGCCGCCGATGACCCCGCATAGGAGACGACGTCGCCGTCCGGATTCGGCGTGGCGGAGATCGGGGTCGGTTCGCTCACGCCCTGCTCGATCTGCAGGTCGCGGATGTAGTAGTCGGTGCTGCCGCCGCCGGCGAAGGTTGGGGCTCCGTTCACCGAGCCGCGCAGGGTGATCCAGAGGTCGCCGTCGGTCACCCCCGCACCGGCGCTGACCCAGATCTGATACCAGCCGTTGCCGAGGTCGTTGCTGTCGTAGAGCACGCCGGTGTCGTCCGGCACATTGCTCATCGGCGCGGCGGAGCCGTCCGTCAGGTCGAAGATGATGTTGTGGTGGTGATCGGCGTTGTTCGTCGTGGTGATCGCCTGGAACAGGAACTCGTCCATCGCGCCGGCCTTGATGACGACCGACACGGTCTGCCGAACGCCGGTGGTCATGCCGAGCGTGGTGGTTTCGATATAGTGCGAGGCGCTGTTGGCGGTCGTCGCCGTCCACTCATAGGCGTCGAGAGAGGCGTTGTAGGTGACCGAGGCGCCCTTTTCGGTCCAGGTGCTCAGGTCGCCCTTACCCATGGCCAGGGCGGTGGACGGTTCTCCCAGGGTGTAGCTGTCGATCCCGCCATTGAGGGTATCGGCGCCTTGGCCGCCGACCAGGACATCATCCCCCTTGCCGCCGAACAGCTCGTCGTCGCCGTCGCCGCCGGACAGGGTGTCGGACCCCTGACCGCCGGAGAGGTGGTCACCGTGGCCGAGCCCGAGGAGCAGGTCGTCGCCCGAGCCGCCGGACATAGTGTCGACGACCGCCGTGCCGGTCAGCGTATCGGCACCCGACGTGCCGACGATCGGCGTGTTGAAGGTCAGCCACGAACCGCCCGACCCGTCACCCGACAGGCTGGCGGTGTAATACAGGCCGTCGACGTCGAAGGTCGACGCCACCGTCGCACCGTCCGCCTCGTAAACGGTGACAGTAGTGGTGCCGCCGTCCTGGCTGACGGTGACGGTCTGCGAAGGCGCGACGTCGGTCAGATGCAGCAGGTCTTCCGCCGCCGAGAAATCGGCGAGCAGGTCGCCGTCGAAATCCGCGGCCGTTCCAGCGATGGTATCGACGCCCTCGCCACCATAGAGCGTGTCATCGCCGGCACCGCCGAACAGCAGGTCGCGGCCCGCGCCGCCCGACAGAAGATCCGCCCCGTTGCCGCCGAGCAGGGTGTCGTTGTCGCCAGCTCCATACAGCGTGTCGGCGCCATCTCCTCCCAGGAGACTGTCGTCGCCGAAGCCGCCGGACAGGGCGTTCGCGGCAGAACTGCCGGACAGGGTATCGGCAGAGGCGGTGGCGATGACGGCTTCGATGCCGGACAGGAGATCGCCGGTCACGGCGTCACCGGTCGCACTGCCCGCGGACAGATCCACCGTCACGCCGGCTTCGTTCGCCGAATAGTCGACCGTGTCGAAGCCCGCGCCGCCGGACAGCGTGTCGGCTCCGGCGCCGCCGACCAGCAGGTCGTCGCCGTCGCCTCCCTTCAGCACATCGGCGCCGCCGCCGCCGCTGAGCGTGTCGCCGCCGCCGGCGCCATCGATGCTGTCATTCCCGAGACCGCCATCAAGCAGGTTCGCCTCGGAGGTTCCGGTGATCGTATCGGCGCCGGCCCCGGTCGTGATGCCTTCGATACCGGTGATCGTGTCGTCGTCGAGATCGCCCCCGCTGAAGCTCTGGGTCGCCAGGTCGACCACCATGTCGGCGCCGGCCCCGGTGAACTCGATCACATCGTGACCGCTGCCGCCGTCGATGGAATAGGCGCCGTCGACCAGAACGAACAGATCGTGCCCCGCACCGCCGCTGAGCGTGTCGTCTCCGGCGGCACCCCACAGGGTGTCGTTCCCGTCTCCGCCGAAGATCAGGTCGTCACCGCCATCGCCGAAGAGGTAGTCGTTGCCCGCCAGTCCGCTCAGGGTGTCGTTCCCCCATTCGGCATAGATGACGTCATCGCCGCCGGTACCGGTGAGGGCCTGCGCCGAAGCGTTGGCCGTCCAATACTGACCGACGACCGGACCGTCGATATTGACATTCGGATTACCGTTGCCCGACACCCAGAACACCGCGAACCCACCGTCGATGCCAGTGGGCGTCGCCGCGATATCGGTGACCTGGCTCATGGAGCCGACCACGAATTCTCCGCCATCGGCCGAGCCGTCGGCGCGGTAGAGCTGCGCCTTGATCTGGTTTGGGTCGTTATAGGTGACGCCGTTTTGGACGTAGCTTTCGCCGTCGGACTCCCAGGTGATGATCCACCCGCCGTTGTCCAGCGCGCTTACCCGGGAGAACGACTGATCCCCGTTAGTCTGTGTGTTGACCTGTTGGCTGAAGGTCACGATCTCGCCGCCGGCGCCCAGCACCGTCTGGTAGATTTCGGTGGTCGATGGCGGGGTTATGTCCCTGTGCCAAGTGAAGACGCTGCGTCCGTCCAGAAGCACGTCGGTGCTGAAGGCCGAAGTGTATCCGTTCGATACGGTGACCTCGTCGGACAGCACCGTGCCGTCGTCGTTGTACAGGCGGACCTGCACCGATCCGGCCGGCGTGATCGTCCAGCCGTTGTTCTCGAGCCAGGACACGGCCAGATGGCCGTCGTCGAGCCCATGGACCTGCGGTACGTGCAGGCCGGTCCAGACGTTGAAGGTGGTCGCCGGGTTCTCGTAGGTGAAGTCGCCGCTGTCCACCGTGACGGTGGTGCCGGCGGTCATGCTCGTGCTGTCGTAGGTGTAGAACCGCAGCTTGATGTCGCCCGCGGCCTGGTAGGCGATCGCGAACTGACCGTCCAGCGCGGCGGCATAGGCGCTCCGGTACATACCGCCCATCAGCTCGGACTCGCCCTCGAAACCGCTGGTTTCTCCGGGCTCGATCTCGTCTCCGAAGATCTCGTCGCTGCTATTCAGGCGGACCGCCTCTGCGTCGCCGAAGCCTTTGTAATACGAGTAGCCCCCTTGATGCGGGGGCATTGTCGTATAGGCACTCAGATACGTGCCGTCGTCCAACTCGACCAGGTTGGATCTGGTCTGCTGATGGCTTTCGGACTGATCGTTCAGCTCAAATGCTGTGCCGACCCGGCTGCCGGAGGGCGTGTTACCGCTCGAGGGATCCAGTCGCTGCCCGGAGATGTCACCGTCCCTGAGGCTGTTGCTGTTGCCGATGGCTTTGCCATTAAGCCCGACGATCACGTCACCATCGGACAGGCGAAGAACACTCGGTGCCTGGTAAGAGACATGCGGATCGCCCGCGATGAAGACCTGGGAGTAAGCGGCGCGCGCGGAAAAGGTCGTCATAAAATCGCCTCAAGATTGTCCTTTGGGGACCTTATCCACGGCCATGACGAAATATCAAGCACTGAAAATCCAAAGTATTTGATGTATTTACGGTGGAGTTAACGACTCTGTTTTGTCGTCCTGCTGCTCAGCGATGGTAGCTGTCGAATTTGGGCGTACGAGGTTGAGACGACGAAGGACCGCTTTGGGGCGATCTGCCTATAGACCGCCAGTGTCCGCTATGGGTCGATCGCAAGTTCGCCTCGGTCGGTTCCGTGAGCTGGTGTCCCAACTGGAGGACTTCGTTGGAAGGCCGATCCGAACGGATGCTATGGTCGAGTGTTGGGATGACGTCATCCGCACCACAGCCTCGCTTGAGGCGCGAACCGTTGCACCGTCGGTCCTCCTCAAGATGCTCGCTTCCTACCGGCGGCAGAACCGGCTCGACCTCGCGATCGCGGAGATCGGCCGGATCGAGCGCGCCCTGTTCACGCTCGACTGGCTCAAGGATACTGATGCTCGGCGCCGCTACCGGGTGGGCCTGAATACGGACGAGACTCGGCACTTCCTCGCCCAGACCATCTGCGTACTGCGGCAAGGCAGCATCAGCGTTCGCGCGCCGAGAGGCTTGGGAAACGCTGAGCAAGAGTGCTGATGTGTTAAAATGAAGATTGTAATAAACTAACAATATTTAATGGTGTTGGCATGTATTTTTTAGGCGGATACCTATTATACGCGATAATTTGCATGTTTATTGGTTTTATGTTTGCGGCAATGTGGTTTTTATTATTAATAATGCCAGATAATCTCTGCGAAAATAAGACAGTCAATGATTTCAAAGATGCAGGATGGAAGTTTTTACTGATCATACCTTATTTGATGCTTCAAGTAATTTTCGTTTTCGTTTTAACGGCATTGGTATCATGGGTCGAGGGATTCTAAAACGACGGTCGGTAGTGTGACCGATTCGAGGCGAACGGCCTAGAAACAACCTTTGTCCGCTATGGGTCGGACGTTCCGGCGGCTCTGACGGTCCGCTTTGGGTCCAAAGAATCCATAGCTCTTACTTATGATCCCAGCACGCCAAATCACCAGGTTGACACACAGTCCCGACCATCTTCGAATGCAATCGGGAAATGATCTATGGCACGTGAATTCCGTGTCTAACGATTATGGGGTGGTTACTATGAAGACGTACGCAGTTGTCCTTCTGAGCGGGCTTGTCTTGGTGTTAGGTGTAGCGTGCGCTCCACAGCACCAATCTCTGAGGACAGCCTATGACGCAACACCCGATACTTCCGTAAATACAAACGACAATGTCCGTAACTTGGCGAATCTCGATAAAGATGTCCGAAAATTAACAAAAAAAATTGAAAACATAGAAAAGAAATTCAAACTCGATACCGAAACTCCGGCAGTCGAACCAGATAAGGAATATTGGGTCTCAGAGTGGCAACGATATAGAAGCAAATTCAGTCCTCAAACCGTTTCAGAAATACACATCCCTGAATTGGCTGAAGATGACGCGTATGTAACGGATCGCTTTCGCTATCTACACCCTACGCAAGGGACCGTAGAAATCGACAATTTTGCAGACCCCCGTAGCTTTTTATCTACCCCTAAAAAAGATCTGGTCGATCCTATCGATAAACTTCTTATGCAAAGAATAGTTTCGCTCGCCTCAGCCCAAATCTGGCTTCGACATAAGCTTGCAGAAAAATTTTCTGAAGTAGATACACAGATAGCACGCCGCTCGTTCTCACGGGTCAGCCCTCTAGAGATTGATGTCGAAAAAATGAATGGGCTGATAAATGGACTTAAGTCCGAAATTCTCGCTTTGGAAACTCGGATAGTTGAGTTATCGAAAAATCAAAAAGACTAAATTACCATATAGGGCTACATCTTTGTCTCAATGGAGGACTAAATGGCGATATACATAAAATACAATATTATTATACTGCTAATTGGTATATTGTCATTAAATTTATTTTACGACAAAGCCTCCGCAGCAGACGCTTTAATGGATAAACTAAACTGCAACGCTTTGTGTCGAGCCCTATTTGTCGCTCATCTGGCAAAAGAAGATAAGTACAGAGAGCAACTATCAACATTCGTTGAAGACAATAGCGTCTATATTGAAGGATTCAGAGCGACAATTGAAAGTGACGCATATCAGAATAAGACATTTACGGACGACGCAATTGCGTCCGCATTATTTTCGGGCTCCTATGAAATCGCTCCTGGGTTAAAGATCAAGTACCCAAGCCAGACCCCTATCGCTCTCAATCCACTGGGCCACACGCTCATCAAGAATGCAGCGAAAACGATGAAGTTCGGCCCGGGTGTGAGTGCGCTTGCGCGTACTTCGGCGCGCCTGATCGTCGGTGGTGCGGGGGCTGCTTTGATCGGGATCGGGTACGCCGGAGAGCTCATGATAGAGAAACACGCGCTTGATCGAGCCCGCCGGGCGATGTGGCAGGAGAAGGGGCCTTTTGCAGATCCAATTTTCTGGGAAAACGTAACGTCGAACCCCAATCAAGCTGCTCGTATGTTGTTGGAGTATAGAGATTTTCTTCTAATCAAATACGCTGACCCTCATCTCAGCGACGGTATATTTCTCAGTTATAAGGCGATGGTGGATGATCTAGCGACGCGCATTAATGCATTGAAAGAAAGCGGATTATCTGAGCCAGAAGCTAAAAAAGAAGCAATTAAGCAAAGCGCAGAAGAAGACGAATCTTGTGCCACGTGCGCACCGTTCGACGAAAGAGAAGCGAGCCTAACAGAGAATGCATCTCAAGTAGAAGCATTTATGAATTTAACGAGCCTATGGAACGGCCAGTTTATTTTATCTATCGATAATGAAGTTGTTATGCCAGAAAGAGAACAAAATGGTTTAACTTGGGAGAAATGGGAAAAAATAAAGGAGGTTGCAGAAGAAAATCTGAAAGGTATGGAGGTAATCGCTTCAAAATTTGATCCAACTGTTGCGAAGACAATTCGCCAAGTCAGGTTGCTTATGGGGCTGACGACCCTCCCCAAGTTGGCCATGGCTCCGTATGGCATTGGAATTCTGCCTGCCTTGGGTTCGGGCATCTCGATCTTCGATCAAGCTTTCGGACGTCAGGGGGCTTCGGAAACTGAGCTAGTTATCAAGCAACTTCAAGAAATTCATAAAACACTCAGTCAACAGATAGAAGAATTACGAAAAGATGTTTTGATCGCATTAAATGAATTGGATCGGCGGTCACAGCAAAGATATGAAAAATTATACGGTCTGTTGGCGGAGGTAAACGATAATGTGTTATACAATCGAAAATTGCTAAGCCATCTTGTTTCAGGTGATTTTAAATATTGTGAAAGATTGATTCCAGAGTCTTTGGAATTTTCAAGAAAAGATGGTCGACTTTCAATTGATCTTGCGTTGGTTCGGCGCGGTTTGCAGTTCAAAACATATGCAGAACTTGCCTCTGTATGGACGAGGCAAAATCGTTTTGTACGCAGATGCATGGAGATGATCGAAGATCATTTCATCTTCGGAAGAGATGAGATCAACCCGGCGTTTCAGCTTCGCCCCAAAGCGGCCGGCGAGTCGGAATCCAAATCCTGGGCCCAGGTCGATGCGATGACATCGGCCCTACGTCAATCTGCGGCTTTGTTCAATCCTGCCTTAATTCAAGGAAACTCATGGCCGCTCTATGATTTTTCTGATGTCGAGACGGGATACCTTGCCGCCCGGAAGTCAATCGAGAGGGGCAATGATTCTGGATCCGGTTCGAGCCGATGGGTGCAGTTGGTCAGCACCAACTTCGAAAAACCGCTGAGGACAGATTTTCTGTCAGAGGTCACCATATTTCTCCTCGCCGCCCACTATGTTTGGGACATGATTGATGAAAAGGGCAGATTAATCGATCCAGTCAAGCGTCCGGATTCGCTTCTTGATGTTGGTGGATCTGTCGGTCAAAGCTTAATCGCTTCCGCTGACCTAATGAACCGCCTTGCGCTGATGCAGTTGAACGTTCTGTCTGGCGGAAGTCTGATTGAGCCATTGAGACAACTGTTTTCGCTCGACCCTGAGACAATTTTACGCTCGGAGGTTTGTCCGGCGGCGGAGAAGGCGCAAGCGCCGTTCAGTCCCATTAGGCTTACCAAGGCATTGAAGGACGTGTGTATGCCTACCGACGAAGCCAAATTTCGCGAAATGGTACGACGGGTTGTTAAACAGGCAGAAGTGCTGTTTCTGCAGCTTGACACCGGGAATCCTGCGTTTGCGCGAAACTTCCTTCGCTACGCTGTATGGCGTCGCCTCACCGTGGAAGCGGCCGATCCCACCCGCGACTGGAACGAGTTCCTGAAGCTACGGCCAAGAGTGGCAGGCCATGAAAGTGTATTCACGGCTGGCAAGCTTACATCGCTTCTTGATGCTAAAATGCTCAAGGTAAGAAGTACGTCAGATCCCAGTCTGACATCTGAGGAAAAGGAAGAAATATATAGAAAAAAAATCAATCCTGATGATCTTTTTGTCTCTAGTTTTGGCGTAGTAACTCCGCTCCCGAATGTAGAGGAGCTTGAGAACAGGGAGTTATACATGTTCGAAGAGTACCGAGCTCTGGGTCTCCTCTCGGTAGAGATCGAGAGGGCCCTTGGCCTTTACGAGGATTTTGTGCCAAAAGACCTTTGGCTTGGTCACCCTGCTCTTGTCGTAGAGCAGGCACTTTTTGAACAATCCACCCAATAAAGGACAATTTTCATTGAGGTAGAGACCCGCTCTGTCCGAGAATATTGTGCGCATGAGGAGGGTGGTGACCTTCTCCTCGTGATGTCCTCGTTCAGAAGTTAGTTCTGTTCCAGTTTTGGTCCTTGATTGACCGCTTGCGGTACTCCCACGGTTCACCGTCCGCTCTGGGTCGATGTCGATGAGACGGCGAGCGCCGCTAGGGGGCGTGCTCGGCAATCACCCTGCGCAGGATGGTGTTCAGACGCTCCGGCCGCTCGAGCGGGACGTAGTGACCGCAGTCCGAAAGCACGTGGAGCCGACCCAGGGGCGCCGCGTCGGCCATGGCAGCACTGGTGGCCGATCCGGGCGCAATGTCGTCAGCGCCGGTGACCACGATGACCGGGCAGCGGATCGTTTCCAGAAAGCTGAAACGGCTCGGCCTCGTGTGAAACGCCGTCACCCCGCGGGCTATTGCGTTCGCTGATTGTCGGAGAGCTAGCTCCTTGGCCTTGGCCACGACCCGAGGATCGGCTGACGCCGAGAACAGGGGCGCCCAGTACGTTTGCCAGGCTTCTTCGATGCTGCGTTCACCAAGCGTCTGGACAGCGGCCGCATGGAGTTCGGGATCGGGCCGATGATCTGCCTTCGTTCCGATGAGGACCAATGCCGCAATCTGATCTGGCGCGGCGACAGCAACCTCGATGGCGCAAGCCCCTCCGACCGAGCAACCGACGACGATCAGGCGGTCGGCTCTCACGAGTTTTAGTGCGCCGACGGCCCATTCCTCGACAGTGTCGCCGAGCGCGTAGAGGGTCGGCGCGTGGGTATGGCCGGGAAGCAGGTCCATCTGCCCGGCCCACATCGATCCATCGAGTGGCAGCGCGTGCAGGAAGAGGAGTTCCGTATGACGCGGGCGGGACAAAGCAACCTCATAGCTGACGTACGAGCCTGCGGGAGCGCATCTACCATTTCAAGGGCGCTGCTCAAGGGCGAACGTCAGCTTCGGGTCGAACGGCTCGTAGTGCTCCAGCGGCCGCTATGGGTCGAACGTCGCGACGGTCTCAGTGCCTGCCATGGATCGCGGTGACGGGTTGCGGGATCCGGGCACTGCGTCTTAACTGCGGCGATGCAGCAACGCCCATCTTCACGTCTGCTGGTGCTCGACCGCGACGGTCGGGTCCTATTGTTCCGTTTCGAGCACCGTAACGGGCCGCTTGCCGGGCAGGCCTTCTGGGCAACGCCAGGCGGTGGCCTCGAAGGCGCGGAGAGCTACGAGTCTGCGGCCCGGCGCGAGTTGCTGGAGGAAGTTGGTCTCGAGGTCTCTGATCCTGGCGCCCGGGTGGCGCGGCGGATCACTACCTTCCGATTGCCGACCGGCGAGACGGTCGAGGCCGACGAACGCTACTTCCTGATCAACGCCGGCGAGCACACTGTCTCAACGGACGGATGGAGTTCGCTCGAGCGCGAGGTTATGGCTGAACACCGCTGGTGGACCCGCAGCGAGCTGATCTCTACCGGTGAGTAGGTCTGGCCGGAAGATCTCGACGAAATGCTGATATCTGCCGGAATCTGGCAGAAAGAAGTGTGACCGCGACCGGAGCCTCCAACGACCGCTTCGCGGCAGACCCTGAGCGTCATCATTGTCGCTACAGGTCGCTGCCGAGCGGCATGACGATCCCGTTCGGCATGGTCGGTTGCTAACAGGCCGGCCTTTGACGGAACCTATGATGAGCTGGCGAACTCAGGTAGTGGGCGGGCGTGGAATTTGAGCTTCAAAAATGGTCCGAGGAATATCGCGACGCCTTCGCAAGGATGCACCGCGACGCCGAAGTGATGGCTGATCTTGGTGGGCCCTTTAGCACAGAGGCCAGTCATGAAAAATTTGATCGTTACAGAGATGCGTGGATGAGCGACGGCATCTCGCGCTGGGCAGTTATCGGAACGGATCAAAACTTCCTCGGATACGTTGGCGTGATGAAACGCCCGGATCCCGAACACCCCCTTGGGCCACACTACGATATCGGCTGGCGATTTTGTCGCGATGCCTGGGGCAAGGGATATGCAATCTGTAGCACCCGTCGGGCGTTGGCGCATGCATGGACGGTGCTCACGATACGCGTGATATTTTCATACACTGCTTCGACCAATATGCGCTCAAGACGGGTGATGGACAGGCTCGAACTAAAGCGCGCAACTGAGCTGGACTTTACCGCTCAATATCCAAGGGGGATTTGGAGCGGCCTTGTTTGGGTAGCGGACCGACCCGTGATCTATGACCGTGGTGGTGAACCGTCGGCACAGCAGTCGCTAGCGCCCGTATTGGAACGTGAGCGTACGGGCTGTGACGCGAGCCACCTGATGTGTCGGGAGGTATAGAAGACCGCCAGGTCCGACGAATCGGCGAATCGCCTTCGGTGCGCTACACTCGGCCGGCTGACCAAGGCCGGGAGGGTGAGAGAGATGAAGGCGTCCTTACCACTTATCACGGGGCCTAACGTCGAACTACGTCCTCCGATGGAGTCGGACACTGAGACGCGGTTTGCTCTCGGCAACGATCCGGAGATCCATCTGATGTTTGGCGGCAGTCGTGCGCAGCTGCACCCGATGACGGTTGAGCGAGCGGAGCGCTGGGTACGTCGTCTGATGGATCACCCGTTTGCATGGGTGATCGTTTGTAACGGGCTGATCGGGGAGATCCGGCTTGATCGTTTGGATCGGACGGATCGACGGGCTTCTCTCGCGATCGGCATTGTAGACCCAGACGCCCTTGGTCGGGGCTATGGAACCGAAGCTGCGCGCCTGCTACTTAGATATGCATTCAGGGATCTATCGCTGCACAGAGTTTCGGTCCGCGTACTCGCCTACAACACGCGTGCAATCCGCTCATATGAGAAGTGTGGATTTGTGCTCGAGGGTCGAGAACGAGAAGCCGCCCAGGTCGATGGGGAATGGCATGACGATGTCATCATGGGCGTTCTCGACCGGGAGTTCATCGACACCTGATCAATAGAGGTCCCGGTATCCACTCGATGTCGTTTCGGGCCGTCCCCGATGGCTCCAGGCCATGAGGTCGACGTCGCAGTTGGGCCCTTACTTCGGTACGCCGTCAGAGAACCCTGAACGTCCGCTTCGCGGCAAACGGTCCCTAGGCGACCTGCGTCCGCTATGGGTCGCAGGCGGTGCGATGAAACCGAGATCGAGTCCTGTGCGGGAACCTCTGAGCGAAATCGCTGTTTCTCTGACAGCGGGTCCACGCCTATCTTTTCCGGAGGACTGATGATGACAGGAAGTTCGCAAGAGCAGGAGAACGCTGCGGGGATGGCGCTTGCCGCAAAACGGGGGGAGATCTCAAAGGAACAACTCAGCGGGGCTGCCCGAGAAATGTACGACACCATGACCGAAGCGCAGCTCAAGGGACGCTCCGAGCAAGATCCGACGTCCAAGTGAGGTCACACCGTTCCCTCCCTGATTGTCATGTTTCCGACCGAGGATCCGAGTATCTCGCTTTCAAGCGGTATCCATGTCAGGGCGGATACACCGGCTCTGGAGGTTGGCTTAGGGTCGCGTCGGCAGTCTTGTGATGATCATGGTTGCCAGCTTCGGTAGCTGTTCACCCGATAGCCCGAGGCGCGGCCGGCGCCAATCTTCTCCGCTTTGCGCACGCCAAGCTGGCCACGGGCTGAAAACAGCGCCTGCGGTCACGGTCAGCGGACCGGTATGGCCATGATGCATTCCGACGTTGATCGGGAATACAGTTAACGCTCAGTAGTGTGGGATATGGTGTGAGCAACTCGCTCCAGGTCCTATCTGCTACAACGCTAAGAGGATGGATATATGGCGTCGGTGCTGGAGACCGTTTTTCTCTCTGCGGCCGGTATAGCTATTTTGGCTTTAACGCTGTTGGACTTTGGGCTCACAACGATCAGCGGGAATGGCTCCGGTCCATTAACGAAACGGATAAGTCGCGCGGTGTGGGTCGTGATGCGGGCCTCGATCGGATGGATCCGACCCGCAGCAGTGCGGCATGCGGTTGGTCCGACGGTCATGGCCGGGACTGCGCTAAGCTGGATCATACTGACTGCTCTAGGATGGCTCTTAATCTTCTGCAGTTGGGAAGGCGCAGTCGTAGTCTCCGACACCGAACGTCCGGCTGATTGGTTGCAGATATTGGCGTTTGTTGGCAGCGCACTTTCGACAGTCGGAGCGTCGAACGCGGAGGCGTCGAACACGTTCTGGGACAATGCAGCGATGGTTGCAGCAGTCAACGGAATGGTGGTGCTCACCCTCTCGGTAACATTCGTCCTGAATGTGACTCAGACCGTCGTGAGCGGCCGTGGGTTTTCTGCGTTGGTAAGAAGCTGCGATCTGTCGGAGGCGAGCACTGACGCGATGCTGCTGCCTATCCTGGCTTCCTTGTGCTTTCAGCTAAAAGCGTATCCGCTCGCTATCTATTATTCGGCCGACCGATCAACCAATAGCATCACGTGTACGTTGGTTCACCTCGCCCGGTGTGTGGCTGAGGACCCCGAAAGAGCGTCACGATACCTGCGCCTGCTGAACGAACTCCCGGGTGTCTCGCCCGTTGCAGAGTCAAATCCAGAGCTCTTTTTGCAGAATCTCGAATCTTGGAGAAATCGTCACAGCCTTCACTGATGAGGCGCTTTATATCCCAGGCTTGTGACCGTTATTCATAAATAATGAGAGCTCCGGGGGGGGGAGAGGCATCCAGAACAATTAAAATTGTTCTCTTTTAATGTCGTGGAAAACACCACCAGTCAAGGAAGTTGGATTATACTAATACATGATTTGCCATTTCGGCAGAGCAATAATCTGAGGTGTTACAAACTTGCGTCATGAAAAGAGACTAAACCGACAACAGGTTATGCTGTCGGATACAGAGGTAGAAATCTTAAAAGATTGGCAGTTTAACAACCGAATCCCAACGTTCTCAGCGGCAATTCGAGAAGCGGTTCGTCTGGGATTGATCCACGGATCGAATATCGACATTGGAGACAATTTTCAGGAGTGAAAAACTCCCGCCTGCATAGGAAAAGAGAATAAGTTGAAGCGATCCGATCGCCGGCGATCGGTTTGACCGTCCGGCGATCGGCTCTGTTGTTACAGATCAGGCAAGCCGGCAATCATTTTGTCGACCGTCAGCGGATAGTCTCTTATGCGAACGCCGCTGGCGTTATAGGCGGCATTTGCGATCGCTGCCGCAGCGCCGCAGATCCCCAACTCTCCCACGCCCTTGGCCTTCAGCGGATTCGCCACAGCATCAAGGGTATCGAGGAAGATCACCTCCTGCATCCCGATATCCGCATGGACCGGAACCTCATACCCGGCCAGATCGTGGTTCACGAAATATGCGCGCCCGGTATCGGTCGCCAACTCTTCGGACAAAGCCGCCCCGGCGGCCATGGTCATCCCACCGATGACCTGGCTGCGGGCGGTCAGCGGGTTCAAGATCCGACCGCTGTCGCAGACAGCGAGCATGCGACGGACACGGATTTCTCCCGTACCGGCATGCACGCCCACCTCGGCGAAATGAGCCCCGAACGTGGCTACCTTGTAGTTCGATTTGAAGTCTCCGAATGCCATCTCATCTTCGGCTTCGAAGGGAGTTGGCAGATCGCACAACGCCGTCTCCTCGTTGCCGGCGATCACCTTGCCGTCGCGGAACTCCACAGTATTGACGCACAATTGCTTGGCAATGACATCTTGCAGGGCAAGACAAGCGGCATAAACACCTGACGTCGCACTGACCGCTCCGAACTGCCCGCCCGATCCCGAGGAGACGGGAAAAGCACTGTTACCGAGCCGAACCTCCACATCCTCGATCGCCAGCCCCATCGTTTCCGCCGCGGTCTGCGCCAGGATCGTGTAGGAACCGGTTCCGATGTCGGTCATGTCGGTCTCGACCGTGAGTTTGCCCTTCTCCAACCGAACCCGGGCGCCGGAGTCCTGAGTGGGAGCGCCGCGGTAGGCGCCGGCCATGCCGTGTCCGATCAGCCAGAGTCCGTCCCGCCTGGAACCCGGCGTGCGGTTTCTCGACCCCCAGCCGAATTCCGCCGCACCGCGTTCCAGGCATTCAACGAAGTGCCGATCGGAAAACGGCATGTCGGTGTCGCTCGGGTTCACCTTGGTATCGTTGAGGATGCGGAACTGCACCGGATCGATGCCGAGTTTCTCCGCCATCTCATCCATGGCGATCTCCAACGCCATCAGGCCGGATGCCTCGCCGGGTGCCCGCATGGCATTCGCTCACATCTGACCGATCGCGAGAACCCACAAGTCCCTCCGACTCCCACGTTTGGAACAGTCCCTAAGAACAATGGTGATCACCATCGCCGGATCATGACCTTAGACTCGATATCCACAGCGGCCATGAAGGGTGGGACAGACCGTACGGATACCTCTAGTCAGCGTCCTGTCTGTCAAATGACTCTCGGTGGTTTCAGGCCCCCGCAACCAAATTACGCCCGCTAATCCAACCGGATAGCGGGCTTTTTGTTGTACAGACCTCCGGCCACCACACCCCCACTCCCCACGTCGCCCCCACCGACGCCGCACACCTCCCCCAAACCCGGTTGCGCCCGGCTTTTGTGCGGTGCACCATCGGGTGGTGGCAGTAACGGGTGGGTCCGATTGGCAAGCGGGTTGAAAATCGCCGTCGTCGAGCGCGACAGGGATCGGGCGATCCAGATCATCGACGGGCTCAAGGAAGCCGGTGATCACGACATCACCGTCATCGGCGACGAGTCCGGGCTCGGCCGCAAGCTTGCCACCCTCAATCCCGACGTGGTGCTGATCGACCTGGAGAATCCGGACCGCGACGTGCTGGAGGAACTGACCCTGGCCTCCAGCCCCCTGGAACGGCCGGTGGCCATGTTTGTCGACCGTACCGACGACCGGGCGACCCAGGCGGCGATCGAGGCCGGGGTCAGCGCCTATGTGGTCGATGGACTGCGCAAGGAACGCATCAAGCCGATCCTCGACGCCGCGATCGCCCGCTTCCACATGATCTCGCGCATGCGGGTCGAGCTGGCGGCGACCAAGGCCGCGCTGGCCGAGCGCAAGACCATCGACCGGGCCAAGGGCCTGCTGATGAAGGCCAAGGGCCTGTCCGAGGACCAGGCCTACGCCCTGTTGCGCAAGACCGCGATGGACCAGGGCCGCAAGGTCGCCGACGTGGCGGCCGCCCTGGTCACCGCGTCGGACCTGCTGAAATGACCCTCACCCGGCTTGAATGCGGCTTCATTCCGCTGGTCGACTGCGCCGCCCTGGTCGTCGCCCGGGAGATGGGCTTCGCCGAGGAGGAGGGGCTCGATCTCGTCCTGCACAAGGAACCGACCTGGTCGGCCCTGCGCGACAAGCTGGCGCTCGGGGTGCTCGACGCCGCGCATATGCTGGCGCCGGTGCCGGTCGCCATGTCCATGGGGCTGGGCGGCATGGCGGTGCCGCTGGACGTGCTGCTGGTCCTGTCGGTGAACGGCAACACGGTCGGGGCCTCGCGCGGGCTGTCGGGCCGGATGCGGGAGCAGGGCGGGGAGCCGGACTTCCTAGACGCCGCCGCCGCCGGCCGGGCCCTGGTGGACGCCGCCGATCGGCGGCTGCGGATCGGCGTGCCGTTCCCGTTCTCCATGCATGCGGAGCTGCTGTACTACTGGCTGCAGGCGCTCGGCCTGGAGGCGCCCCGGGACCTGGACGTGCGGACGGTCCCGCCGCCGCGCATGGCCGAGGCCGTGGCCGCCGGCGAGATCGACGCCTTCTGCGTGGGCGAGCCTTGGGGCAGCATCGCCGTGGAGGCCGGCGTCGCCGATCTGGTGATCCCGGGCTGCGCGATCTGGCGGTTCGCGCCGGAGAAGGTGCTGACGGTCCGCCGCGCCTGGAGCGAGGAGAAGCCCGACCTGGCCGGTGCCCTGATGCGGGCGGTCTGGCGCGCGGCGCGCTGGCTGTCGCTCAGCGACAACATGGTGGTCGCCTCCGAACTGCTGAGCCGGCCCGGCTATGTGAACGTCTCCACCGAGATCGTGGACCGGGCGCTGACCGGGCGTCTGGCGGTCAGCGGCGACGGCGCCGAGTGCCGGGTGCCGCAGTTCCTGGAGTTCTTCGACTGCGCGGCCAGCTTCCCCTGGCGCAGCCAGGCGGCCTGGATCGCGGCGCGGCTGGCGGCGCGCATGGGCATGGACCGGGCGGAGTCGGTCGCGGTCGCGCGCGGCTGCTTCCGCTCCGACCTGTACCGCTCGGTTCTCGGCCCGCTCGGCGCCGAGCTGCCGGCGGCCTCGGAGAAGCTGGAGGGGAGCCTGGGCGAGCGGGTCGCCGTCGGGTCGTCGCGCGGGCAGATGGTGCTCGGTCCGGATTTCTTCTTCGATCACAAAGTCTTCGATCCCGATCACCCGGGCTGACCGGGCCGATCCTGCGGTCTCGGCAAAAGATCGACGATTTTTCGCTTGATGCTGCGCTGCAGTAGTGGCACCGTAATTGAAGCGCAGGGCAACGTCGTCCGGCGCCGCTTCCCACAAAGTTGCGGGTTCTGAGCAAGGCTGCTCGAACAGTCGTGAGTTTCTCACGACGCTGTTCGTGCGGCCATTTTTCGTTCGCGCTTCGGGTTCCGGCGCGCGACGGCGGAAGAAGGATGGGACGATGAAACTTGTTTCCTGTGCTGCCGCGCTCCTCGCGGCTTCGATCGCGGTGACCGCCCAGGCCGAGATGCTCGACGTCGAGAAGGACGAGCTGAAGTTCGGCTTCATCAAGCTGACCGACATGGCGCCGCTCGCCGTGGCCTACGAGAAGGGCTATTTCGAGGACGAGGGGCTGTTCGTCACCCTGGAGCCCCAGGCCAACTGGAAGGTGCTGCTGGACCGGGTGATCGACGGTCAGCTCGACGGCGCCCATATGCTGGCCGGCCAGCCCCTGGCCGCCACCATCGGCTTCGGCACCGAGGCCCATATCATCACTCCGTTCTCCATGGACCTGAACGGCAACGGCATCACCGTGTCGAACGCGGTCTGGGAGGAGATGAAGAAGAACATCCCGACCGGGGCCGACGGCAGGCCGGTGCACCCGATCCCGGCCTCCGCCCTGAAGCCGGTGGTCGACAAGTACAAGGCCGAGGGCAAGCCGTTCAACATGGGCATGGTCTTCCCGGTCTCCACCCATAACTACGAGCTGCGCTATTGGCTCGCCGCCGGCGGCCTGAAGCCGGGCTACTACTCGCCGGAGAACGTCACCGGCCAGATCGACGCCGACGTGCTGCTCTCGGTCACCCCGCCGCCGCAGATGCCGGCGACCCTGGAGGCCGGCACGATCTACGGCTACTGCGTTGGCGAGCCGTGGAACCAGCAGGCGGTGTTCAAGGGCATCGGCGTGCCGGTGATCACCGACTACGAGATCTGGAAGAACAACCCGGAGAAGGTGTTCGGCATCACCGCCGACTTCGCCGAGCAGTATCCGAACACCACCCTGGCCCTGACCAAGGCGCTGATCCGCGCCGCCCAGTGGCTGGACGAGAACGACAACGCCAACCGGCCCGAGGCGGTCGAGATCCTGGCCCGCTCCGAATATGTCGGCGCCGATTACGACGTGATCGCCAACTCGATGACCGGCACCTTCGAGTACGAGAAGGGCGACAAGCGGGACGTTCCGGACTTCAACGTCTTCTTCCGGCACTTCGCGACCTATCCCTACTACTCCGACGCCGTCTGGTACCTGTCGCAGATGCGCCGCTGGGGCCAGATCGCCGAGGCCAGGCCGGACGCCTGGTACGACGAGGTGGCGAAGAAGGTCTACCGCCCGGACATCTATCTGAAGGCCGCCGAAATGCTGGTCGAGGAAGGCCACGTGGCGAAGGCCGATTTCCCCTGGGACACCGACGGATACCGCGACCCGCAGAGCGAGTTCATCGACGGCGTGACCTTCGATGGCCGCACCCCGAACGCCTATCTGGAGCAGTTCCCGATCGGCCTGAAGGGCGAGGAACGCGTCGTCGGCAACGCCGTCAGCGGCTGATCCCTCCGGCTGCCGTCCGCCGGTCACCGCGCCCGGCGGACGGCTCCCCCCACACCCGACATCTTCCGTGAGGTCCGACATGGCCGCGATCACCGATACCGACAGCCCGGTTTCCGAGCAGCGCGCGGCGCGCCGGGCCCGGCTCCACGCCCGGATCAGCCGGGCCGATTCCTACCTCAAGATCTTCGGCCTGGGCTGGATCACGCCGATGCTGCGTGCCGCCGCCGGCGACAATCCGGCCGCCCAGTTCCGCGAGGTCTGGCGCCAGCTCGGCATCCCGCTGCTGTCGATCGCGATCTTCCTGACCGTCTGGGCCCAGCTCGCCCCGACCGTGGAGACCTCGCTCGGCGCGATCCCGGGACCGGCGGAGGTCTGGGAGCAGGCCGAGAACCTGCACGCCGACTACCTGCGCGAGCGGGACAAGGAAGCCGCCTTCATGGAGCGGCAGGAGACCCGCAACGCCAAGCTGATCGCCGCCGGCAAGGAAGACCGGGTGAAGTGGCGCGACTACACCGGCGCGCCGACCTATTACGACCAGATCTGGACCTCGATCCAGACCGTGTTCTTCGGCTTCCTGCTGGCGACCGCCGTCGCCGTGCCGGTCGGCATCCTGTGCGGCCTGTCGCGCACCGCCAACGCGGCGATCAATCCGCTGATCCAGATCTTCAAGCCGGTTTCGCCGCTCGCCTGGCTGCCGATCGTCACCATGGTCGTCTCGGCCGCCTATGCGACCAATGACGGGCTGATGTCGAAGTCGTTTCTCACATCGGCCATCACGGTGACGCTCTGTTCGCTGTGGCCGACCCTGATCAACACCGCCCATGGGGTGGCGTCGATCGACAAGGACCTGGTGAATGTCGGCCGTGTCCTGAAGCTGTCGACCTGGACCAAGATCACCAAGCTGGTGCTGCCCTCGGCCCTGCCGCTGATCTTCACCGGCCTGCGCCTGTCCCTGGGCGTGGGCTGGATGGTGCTGATCGCCGCCGAGATGCTGGCGCAGAACCCCGGCCTCGGGAAGTTCGTCTGGGACGAGTTCCAGAACGGCTCCTCCCAGAGCCTGGCCAAGATCATGGTCGCGGTCTTCACCATCGGCCTGATCGGCTTCCTGCTCGACCGGATGATGTACGCCATCCAGTCGGCCGTCAGCTTCTCCAGCCAGCGGTGAGCGCCATGAGCATCCTGTCGCTGAAGAATGTGTCCAAGGGCTTCGGTGAGGGCGAGGCGCGCCAGGACGTCCTGCGCAATGTCGATCTCGAGGTCGAAAAGGGCGAGTTCGTCGCCATCCTCGGCTTCTCCGGCACCGGCAAGTCCACACTGATGAACATCCTGGCGGGGCTGGAACGTCCGGACAGCGGCGAGGCGCTGTTCCATGGGGCGCCGATCGACGGCCCGGGGCCAGAGCGCGGGCTGGTGTTCCAGTCCTACTCGCTGATGCCCTGGTTGACGGTGAGCGGCAACGTCGCCCTGGCGGTCGACACGGTCGCCGCCGGCAAGTCGCGCAAGGAGCGGGCGGCCATCGTCGACCGCTATGTGGAGATGGTCGGCCTCGGCCATGCCAAGGACCGGCGGCCGGCGGAGCTGTCCGGCGGCATGCGCCAGCGGGTCTCCGTCGCCCGGGCGCTGGCGATGAACCCGGAGGTACTGCTGCTGGACGAGCCGCTCTCGGCCCTGGACGCGCTGACCCGCGCCAACCTGCAGGACGAGATCGAGCGGATCTGGGAAGCCGACCGCAAGACGGTGGTGCTGATCACCAACGACGTGGACGAGGCGATCCTGCTGGCCGACCGGATCATCCCGCTGAACCCGAACGGCACGCTAGGTGAGGGGTTCGAGGTCAACCTCGCCCGGCCGCGCGACCGCACGGCGATGAACCACAACCCGGCCTTCAAGCAGCTCCGGGCCAAGGTCACCCAGTACCTGATGGATGTCGGCATCGCCGCCAAGGTGATGGAAACCCGCCGCCTGCCGGCCGTCACCCCGATCCACGGCGCACCCAAGGCCTATGCCGAGGCGGCGGCCACGCCCACCGAGGAGCGCTACCTCCAGTTCTCGCAGCTCTCCAAGGTCTACCCGACGCCCACCGGCCCGCTCACCGTGGTCGAGGATTTCGAGCTGACCATGAAGAAGGGCGAGTTCGTGTCGCTGATCGGCCATTCCGGCTGCGGCAAGTCGACGGTGCTGACCATGACGGCCGGGCTGAACCGGATCTCCGGCGGCGGCATCGTGCTCGACGGCAGCCACGTGGTGGACGCCGATCCGGAGCGCGCGGTGGTGTTCCAGGCGCCGTCCCTGTTCCCCTGGCTGAGCGCCAAGGAGAATGTCGCGATCGGCGTGGACCGGGTCTACCCGAAGGCATCCCAGGCCGAGCGCCAGGACGTGGTCGAATACTACCTGGAGCGGGTCGGCCTGGCCGATGCCATGGACAAGCCGGCGGCCGAGCTCTCCAACGGCATGCGCCAGCGGGTCGGCATCGCCCGCGCCTTCGCCCTCAGCCCCAAGCTGCTGCTGCTCGACGAGCCGTTCGGCATGCTCGACAGCCTGACCCGCTGGGAGCTGCAGGAGGTGCTGATGGAGGTCTGGTCCCGCACCAAGGTCACCGCGGTCTGCGTCACCCATGACGTGGACGAGGCGATCCTGCTGGCCGACCGGGTGGTGATGATGACCAACGGTCCGCACGCCACCATCGGCAAGATCCTGGACGTCGATCTGCCGCGGCCGCGCACCCGCAAGGCCCTGCTGGAGCATCCCGACTACTACGGCTACCGCGAGGAGATCCTGAGCTTCCTTCAGGAGTACGAGCGCGGCGCCCCCGCCAAGGCGGCCTGAGACATGGCCAGTTCGAGGAGACCGACCATGCGCTTTTCGTCCGTGACCGTCCGGTCCATCGCGTTTTGCTCAGTCGCTCCGGGCCTCTCCCCGGCGGGAGGTGCGGCATGAGGCGCAAGCTCGTCGTCATCGGCGCCGGCATGGCCTCCGGCCGGGTCCTGGAGACCCTGGTCGAGAGCGATCCAGACGCCTTCGAGATCACCCTGTTCGGCGCCGAGCCGCGGGGCAACTACAACCGCATCATGCTGTCGCCGGTACTGTCCGGCGAGAAGACCTACGAAGAGATCGTCACCCACGACGCCGACTGGTACGCAAGCAACGGCGTGACCTGCCGGTTCGGAGAGAAGGTCGAGGCAATCGACCGCTCCCGCAAGGTTGTGGTGACCGCGAACGGGGAAACGCCTTACGACAAGCTGCTGATCGCCACCGGCTCCCAGCCCTTCATCATTCCGGTCCCGGGCAGGGACCTGGAGGGGGTGCTGAGCTACCGCGACCTGGACGACGTCAACGCCATGTTGGCGGCGGCGCAACGTCCGGGCGCGCGGGCTGTGGTGATCGGCGGCGGGCTGCTGGGGCTGGAGGCGGCGGCGGGCCTGAAGGCGCGCGGCATGGACGTCACCGTGCTCCACCTGATGCCCAGCCTGATGGAGCGCCAGCTCGATCCGGCGGCGGGCTATCTGCTGCAGAAGGCCCTGGAGGCGCGCGGCATCGCCGTCCACTGCAAGGCCAACACCCACGAGATCGTCGGCACCGACCGGGTCGAGGTCGTGCGCCTGGACGACGGCACCGAGATCCCGGCCGATATCGTGGTGATGGCGGTCGGCATCCGGCCGGACAAGGCGCTGGCCGAGACGGCGGGCATCGCCGCCGGCCGCGGCGTGCATGTGGACGACGCCATGGTGACCTCGGACGCCGACATCCTGGCGGTCGGGGAGTGCGTCGAGCACCGCGGCACCTGCTACGGCCTGGTGGCCCCGCTCTACGACATGGCCAGGGTCGCCGGCCTGACCCTGCTGGGCGAGGCGGCGGCCTATGAGGGCTCGGTGACGTCGACGAAGCTCAAGGTCACCGGCATCGACCTGTTCTCCGCCGGTGACTTCGCCGAGCGCGAGGGGCGCGAGGAGATCGTATTCCGCGACGCCACCCGCGGCGTCTACAAGCGGCTGGTGCTGGAGGACGACCGGATCGTCGGCGTCGTCATGTACGGCGACACGGCCGACGGCACCTGGTTCTTCGGCCAGCTTCGCGACGGCGCCGACATCTCGGCGATGCGCGATACCCTGATCTTCGGCCCGGCCTATGCGGGGGGCAGTCCGCTGGACCCTATGGCGGCCGTTGCAGCATTGCCGGATGAGGCAGAGATCTGCGGCTGCAACGGCGTCTGCAAGAGCCGGATCGTCACCGCCATCGCCGGCGGCGCCACGTCGCTGGATGCCGTGCGGGCCGAGACCAAGGCCTCGTCGAGCTGCGGCACCTGCACCGGGCTGGTCGAGCAGCTGCTGGTCCACACGCTGGGCGGCGACTACGCGCAGCCGGCGGCCCGGCCCCTGTGCGGCTGCACCGACCTGACCCACGAGGATGTCCGCCGCCTGATCAAGGCCCGCGAGCTGAAGTCGATGGCCGCGGTCATGCAGGAATGCGGCTGGAAGACCTCCTGCGGCTGCCATGTCTGCCGGCCGGCGCTGAACTACTATCTGCTGTCGGACTGGCCGGGCGAGTATGCCGACGATCCGCAGAGCCGGTTCGTCAACGAGCGCAACCACGCCAACATCCAGAAGGACGGCACCTTCTCCGTCGTCCCGCGCATGTGGGGCGGGATCACCAACGCGCGGGAGCTGCGGGCCATCGCCGACGCGGCCGAGCGTTACGACGTCCCGACAGTGAAAGTCACCGGCGGCCAGCGCATCGATCTGCTCGGCGTGCGCAAGGAGGACCTGCCGGCGATCTGGGCCGATCTCAACCAGGCGGGGCTGGTCTCCGGCCATGCCTATGCCAAGGGCCTGCGCACGGTGAAGACCTGTGTGGGCACCGATCACTGCCGCTTCGGGACCCAGGACTCCACGGGGCTCGGCATCGCCATCGAGAAGCGGATGTGGGGCTCCTGGACGCCGCACAAGGTGAAGATGGCGGTCTCCGGCTGCCCGCGGAACTGTGCCGAGGCGACCTGCAAGGATGTCGGCGTGATCTGCGTCGACAGCGGGTTCGAGATCGGCGTCGCCGGCGCCGCCGGCATGGACCTGAAGGAGACCGAGGCGCTGACCAAGGTCGCCAGCCAGGACGAGGCGATCGAGATCATCTGCGCCTTCGTCCAGCTCTACCGGGAGAACGCCAAGTATCTGGACCGGCCCTACCGATGGGTCGCCAAGGTCGGGCTCGACTGGGTGCGCGACCGGGTGGTCGACGACCTGGACAGCCGGGCATCGCTGGTCGCCCGCTTCGACTTCAGCCAGCAGGTGTTCCAGCACGACCCCTGGGCGGAGCGGGCCGAGCCCGGTCCGGCCCGGTCCTTCCGGCCCCTGGCCGATCTGGTGATGGAGGCGGCGGAATGAGCGAGTGGATCGATATCGGCGCCCTGGACGAGGTCCCGGTGCGCGGCAGCCGGGTGATCCGGTCCGCGGTCGGCTGCGTGGCGGTGTTCCGCACTGCCGACGACGAGGTCTTCGCCCTGGACGACCGCTGTCCGCACAAGGGCGGGCCGCTGTCCGACGGCATCGTGCATGGCCGCTCGGTGACCTGCCCGCTGCACAATTGGGTGATCTCGCTGGAGACCGGCATGGCCCAGGGCGCCGACGAGGGAAGCGTGCGGACCTTCCGGATCCGGGTGGAGGACGGCCGGCTGCTGATCGACCGGGCGCTGGCCCGCCGGGACAGGGCCGCCTGACATGGCCGGGCCGGTGCGCACCACCTGTCCCTATTGCGGCGTCGGCTGCGGGCTGCGGGTCGAGCGCGCCGCCGACGGCGCGGTCACGGTGACCGGCGACCCGGATCATCCGGCGAATTTCGGCCGGATCTGCTCCAAGGGATCGGCCCTGGCCGAGACCATCGGTCTGGAGGACCGCCTGCTCGCACCGCGGATCGACGGTCGGGACGCGGGCTGGGACGAGGCGCTGGACTTGGTCGCCGACCGGTTCTCCGTCGCCATCGCCGAGCACGGACCGGACAGCGTGGCGATCTACGGCTCCGGCCAGCTCCTCACCGAGGACTACTACGTCGCCAACAAGCTGATGAAGGGGTTCGTCGGCTCGGCCAATATCGACACCAACTCGCGGCTCTGCATGGCGTCGTCGGTGGCGGGGCACAAGCGGGCCTTCGGCGCCGACACGGTGCCCGGGACCTATGAGGATCTGGAACTGGCCGACCTGGTGGTCCTGGTCGGCTCGAACCTGGCCTGGTGCCATCCGGTGCTGTACCAGCGCCTCGCCGCGGCCAAGGCGGCCCGGCCGCGGATGCGGGTGGTCAACATCGATCCTCGCCGGACCGCGACCTGCGACATCGCCGATCTGCATCTGCCGCTGGCCTCCGGCAGCGATGCGGTGCTGTTCAACGGGCTGCTGCGGCTGGTCGACGAGCAGGGGGCGGTGGACCGGGCCTATACCGACGCCCATGTCGACGGGCTGGAGGACGCGCTGGACACGGCCCGGCCGGCGACGCTGGAGTCGGTCGCCGCCGCCACCGGTTTGGAGCCGGACGCCGTCGCCGCGTTCTACGAGATGTGGCTGGCGACCGAGCGTGTGGTCACCGTTTACAGCCAGGGGATCAACCAGTCCTCCAGCGGCACCGACAAGGTAAACGCGATCCTGAACTGCCATCTGGCCACCGGCCGGATCGGCCGCCCCGGCATGGGGCCGTTCTCCGTCACCGGTCAGCCGAACGCCATGGGCGGACGCGAGGTCGGCGGGCTGTCGAACATGCTGGCCGCCCATCTCGACCTGGAAAATGCGGCGCATCGAACGGCGGTTCAGGCGTTCTGGGCCGCGCCGGCGATGGCGTCGGCGCCCGGCCTGAAGGCGGTGGACCTGTTCCGGGCCTGTGCCGACGGCCGGATCAAGGCGCTGTGGATCCTGTCGACCAATCCGGCCGTCAGCCTGCCGGATGCCGAGGCGGTGCGCGCGGCGATCGCGGCCTGTCCCTTCGTGGTGGTATCCGACATGACCGCCGACACCGATACAGCCCGGCTCGCCGACGTGCTGCTGCCGGCCGCCGGCTGGGGCGAGAAGTCCGGCACGGTGACCAATTCCGAGCGCCGGATTAGCCGCCAGCGCGCCTTTCTGGAAGCGCCGGGCGAGGCGCGGGCCGACTGGCGGGCGCTGTGCGGCGTGGCGGCGCGGATGGGCTGGGGGGCGGCCTTCGACTATGACGGCCCCGCCGCCATCTTCCGCGAGCATGCCGCCCTGTCGGGGATCGCCGCCGGGCTCGGCCGGGATTTCGACATCGGCGCCCTGAGCGACCTGGACGACGCGGCCTACGAGGCCCTGGCGCCGGTGCAATGGCCGGTCGGCGGCCGGGACCGGTTCTTTGCCGAGGGCGGATTCTACACCGGGGACGGCAGGGCCCGGGCCATCGCGGTCACCCCGCGTCCGCCCGCCGCCGATACCACCCCGGACCGTCCGCTGCGGCTGAATACCGGCCGGGTGCGCGACCACTGGCACACCATGACCCGCACCGCCCGCTCGCCCCGGCTCAGCCAGCACATCGCGGAGCCCTATATCGAGATCCACCCGCGCGACGCCGATACCCGCGGCATCGCCGAGGCCGACCTGGTGCAGGTCGACACGCCCCAGGGCCGCGCCGTCGTCCGGGCACTGGTCACCGACCGGGTCCGGCCCGGCGATGTGTTCGTGCCGATGCACTGGACCGGCGAATGGGCGCCAACCGGCCGTATCGGCGACGCGATCGCCGCCGCCACGGACCCGGTTTCCGGCCAGCCCGAGCTGAAGGGCGCGGTCGCGGCCGTCTCCCGCTTCGCGGCGGGCTGGTACGGGTTCGTCGCCTCGACCGACGAGATCCGACCGCAGACCGGATACTGGGCGCGGGCGCGCGCCCGCGACGGCTGGCGGGCCGAGATCGCCGATCGGACGGTCCCGGACGACTGGGAGCGGTTCGCGCGCGATCTGACGGGCCTGACCGAGGCCGAGACCGTCTCGGTGATCGACCGGGCCCGGGGTGTGGCCCGGGTCGCCCTGATCGTCGAGGGGCGGGTCCGCGCCGTGCTGTTCGCCGACCGTCGACCGGTGGAGGTCGCCCGCACCCATGTGATCAACGGGCTCGCGGCAGACGGCGTCGATGGCGGGCTGCTGGCCGGCCGGCCCGGTGCGGCCCAGCCCGATCCGGGGGCGACGATCTGCTCCTGCTTCGATATCGGCGTGAACACGATCCTCGCCGCGATCCGGACCCAGGGTCTCAGCGATGTGGAGCAGATCGGCCGGGCGCTGAGCGCGGGCACGAACTGCGGCTCCTGCCGCCCCGAACTCAGAGCGCTGCTGGCCGATGCCGGACAGAGGATGGCCGCGGAATGAGCCTCGCCCCCTACATCCAGGCGGTGGGCCGGGGCCCGTCGCGCGGCCGCAGCCTCACCCTCGACGAGGCGGCCGATGCCATGGGCCAGATTCTCGACGGCACGGCAGCCCCCGAGGCGATCGGCGCGCTGCTGATGGTGCTGCGCTTCCGCGGCGAGACGGCCGAGGAGGTGGCCGGCTTCGTCGCCGCCGTGCGGGCGCGTACCGAGGCCTGGCGCGGTCTGGAGGCCGGGCTCGACTGGCCGAGCTACGCCGCGGGACGCTCGCGCGGCCTGCCGCTGTTTCTGATGGCGGCCCATCTCGTCGCCCGCTCGGGCGTCCCGGTGGTGCTGCACGGCTGGAACTCGCACCAGGACGGGATCGCCGATGTGCGCTCGGCCCTGCCGGATCTCGGGATCGAGACCGCGCAGACGCCGGAGACGGCGCGCGCGATCCTGGACGATCGGGGCATCGTCTATCTGCCGCTGGAGGCGGTCTGTCCGCAGGCGCTCGCCGTGCTTCGGCTGCGCGAGATCCTGGGACTGCGCTCGTCGATCAACACCACCCTGCGTCTCGCCAATCCGACCGGAGCGCGGGCGGCGGTGCAGGGCGTCTTCCATCCCTCCTACCGGCTGCTGCAGCAGGACGCGGCCCGTCTGCTCGGGGACCGCGACATGCTGGTGCTCAAGGGCGGCGGCGGCGAGTTCGAGCGGCATCCGGCCAAGACCGTCGACCTGTACGGCCTGCGCGACGGCGAGGCGGTGGAGCATGCCGCCCCGCCGCTGGTCGACGACAAGCGCCGCCTGGCGGAGGTCGGCATCGGCCGGGACGCCCTGACCGCCTTCTGGGCGGGCGAGGTGCAGGACGCCTTTGCCGAGCGCGTGGTCGTCGGCACGGCCGCCGCCGCTTTGCTGGCGACCGGAACGGCGGCGTCGCTGGAGGCGGCGACGTCGGCGGCGGAAGAGCTTTGGACAGCGCGCCGCGACCGTGCGGCGGCCTGACGGGAGGGTGCGATGAAGACGTTTCCCATGTTCCTGAAGACCGACGGGCGCCGGATCGTGATCGTCGGCGGCGGCGAGCAGGCGGCGCAAAAGGTGCGGCTGGCGCTCAAGACCTCGGCCGAGATCCTGGTGGTCAGCGACGCGCCCGACGCCGAGATCGCCGATCTCGCCCGCCGCGGCCGCGTCGTCCTGCGCGGTAGCCTCGACGAGACGGCCTTCGAGACTGCGGTCCTGGCATTCGTCGCCACCGAGGACGAGGCCGCGGCGGCCGATGCCTATGCGCTGGCCCGGCATTGCGGCGTTCTGGTCAATGTGGTCGATGCCCCCGATCTCTGCGAGGCCTTCACGCCCTCGATCGTCGACCGGGACCCGGTGGTGGTCGCCATCGGGACGGAGGGGACCGCGCCGGTCCTGGCCCGCGGCCTGAAGGCGAAACTGGAGACGATGCTGGAGCCGCGGCTCGGCGACCTGGCTGCCCTGGCGGGGCGCCTGCGCGCTCAGACGGCCGGACTGGACCCGCGCAGGCGCCGCGATCTCTGGCGCTGGGTGTTCAACGGCGAGCCCCGGACCCTGCACGCCGCCGGCCGCGAGCGCGAGGCGGCGGCCCTGGTCAAGGACGCCGTGGCGAGCCACGCCGAAAGCGCGGGGACGGGGAGCGCCGGCGCCGGATTCGTCAGCCTGGTCGGTGCCGGTCCCGGCGCGCGCGACCTGATCACCCTGCGCGGCGCCCAGCGCCTGCAGGAGGCCGACGTCATCTTCTACGACCGGCTGGTCGATCCCGACCTGCTGGAGCTCGCCCGCCGCGATGCCGAGCGGGTCTATGTGGGCAAGACGCCGGGCACGGCGGCCTGGCCGCAGGAGCGGATCAACGACCTGATGGTGCGCACCGCCCGGGCGGGCAAGCGCATCGTCCGCCTGAAATGCGGCGACCCGGGCATCTTCGGCCGGGGCGCGGAGGAGGCCGATGCGCTGGACCGGGCCGGTATCGGCTGGGAGAGCGTGCCCGGCGTGACCGCGGCCTCGGCGGCGGCCGCCGCGGCGCGCGGGTTTCTGACCGAACGGGGCGAGACGGACACCCTGGTGCTGTCGACCGGGCAGCTCCGGGCTGGCGACGGCGCTCCGGCTTGGGCAGACTATCTGCGGCCGGGGACGACGCTCGCGCTCTACATGGCGGTCGGGACGGCGGCCGAGGTGCGCCGCAACCTGCTCGCCGCCGGTGTCGAGCGCGATCTGGACGTCCGCATCGTCAGCCGCGCGGCCAGTCCCGAGGAACGGGTGGTGAGCACCACGCTGGACGGGCTTGCGGAGACGATCGTCCGGCAGGCGGTGGAGAACCCGGCGATCATCCTGATCCGGCGGCCGAAGCGTACTGCGGCGCGGGCCGTGCCGGCGGAGATCGTCCCGGATGCCTCCGCCGTCAGGCTGTCGGCGGCGGGGTCTCGGCTTCGAGCCGGATGACCAGGCAGGTCATGTCGTCGGCCTGGGCGGCGCCGGTGGCGAAGGTCTCCACGTCGGCGATGCAGGAATCGCCGATCTCGGCCGCCGACTGGCCCCGGCACGTCGCCAGGGCCTCGATCAGACGCGCCTCCTTGTACTCCTCGTTGTTCACGTCGAACGCCTCGGTCAGGCCGTCGGTGTAGAGGAACAGCGCGTCTTCGGGCGAGAGCTGGGTGGCGGCGGTGGAATACTCGATCCCGGGCATCACGCCCATGACCAGGTCGCCGAGCGGTTCGATCGGCGTCACCGTGCCGTCGGCCCGCAGCACGAAGGGCGGATTGTGTCCGGCATTGGCATAGGACAGGGTCAGGGTCTCCAGGTCGATGACCCCGTAGAACACGGTGACGAACATCGCCGCCTCGTTCTCGCGCTCCAGCAGGGCGTTGACCCGGGTCAGGCACTCGCCGGGGCTGCCGCCGCCGAGGCCCTCGGCGCGCAGCAGGGTGCGCGAGATCATCATGAACAGGCCGGCCGGCACGCCCTTGCCGGAGACATCGGCGATCACCACGCCGACCCGCTTCTCGTCGATCTGGAAGTAGTCGTAGAAGTCGCCGCCGACCTCGTAGGCGGCGTGCATCTGGCCGACGATGACCATCCGGTCGTGCCGGAACGGCTCGCGGGGCAGCACCGAGGCCTGCATGTCGTGGGCGATCCGCAGTTCCTGGCGCAGCCGCACCAGGTCCGAGTTCTCGCGGAACACCCGGGTGACGGTCTGGAACCAGGGCCGCCACCCCGGCGGCACCCGCGGCGGCCCGGCCGGACCGACCTCGCCCGCCGCCTTGATGTGCTCGATGAGCTGGCTCGCCGGCCACACGAATTCGCGGCCCGTCAGCCCGCCGGCGATCAGCAGCATGAGGGTGAGCACGGCGACCAGGGCCAGCATCTCCGGCCCGCGATCGGCGATCAGACTGGCCAGGATGGTCCAGCGGTCGCCGAGATAGACCAGGGTCCAGGGCGCGGCTTCGAGCGGCTCGACATACAGCAGGGTCCCGTCGACATCCGCCACCCGGCGCAGCGGCACCGCACCGGCCCGTTCGAGCGCCGTCGCCGCCTCGGCGGACAGCGCGTCGCCCGCCTTCGAGCCGACCGGTGCGCGCAGGTCGTCCTGTTCGGGATAGGCCAGCAGGAAACCGTCGGCCGAGACGAGCAGCGTTCGTCCGACCGGATATTCGAAGTCGCCGTTGACCCGGTTCAGGTAGTCCAGCGAGATCTCGAACGCGACGACCCCGATGAACCGGCCGGCGACGTCCACCGGAACGACCAGGTGAAGCGAGGGCCGCCCCGCCGGATCCGTGCCGAACAGCCACCGCCCCTGGCGCTCCGGATTGGCGTCGGGCAGGCCGCTGTCGAGCAGGCCGCTGGTGCGCACGCCGTGCTGGAACCCGTCGGCTTCGGCCTGGGTCGCCGGCAGCATGACCGAGAATCCGAGGCGCGAGACATAGGCCGACCGCTTGATCGTCGGCAGCAGCGAGACGAGGTAGCGGAACTCGTTCAGGAGCCGCACCGCGGCCACCAGTTCCGCACTGTCCGACCGGTCGGCCTGCCGGCCGAACGTGCCGGAAATCGCCGCGGTGGACGGGACGTCGATCGCGGGATTGAGCCGCAGCGAGATCTGGCCGAGCTCGCCGCGGTCGATCAGCGCCTCGACCTGACCGGCATGGGCATCGGCCAGGGCGAGCGCGTAGGTGGACTGAGCGTCCTCGCGGATCTCCTCCGAGCGCTTCACGACCGCGGAGGCGAGGGCGTCGAGGATCAGGCCGTGCTCCTTCAGGCCGCTGGCGAGCACCTCCCACTCGGACTTCTCGCGCCGGTCGATCTGGAACAGGAAGAAGCCGACCGACACCGCCAGCAGGACCACGTAGGACAGTCCCATGACGACGCTGTAGCGCCGCGCCGGTCGGATCCGGCGGGTCGCCGTCTCTGTGGATTTTTCTGTATCGCTGGACATCGCGGATCGCAGGCGGGCGCTAGTTTATGAAACCGACGGGCTGACCGAAGGCCCGTACCTGCCTGCCGTCGTAGTTATAGATGAAGGTCGCCGCTTCCATGAAGCGGAACGGGATCCGGAGGCCGATCTGGCGGGCGATCCGGAAGTTGATGGCGAGATCCGGCGGAGTCACGACCCCCACCGGCAGCGAGCCGGGCTCCACGCCCTCCGCCAGGATGCCGATCGCATAGAAGGCCGAGAGCTGGACCGCCGTCGACTGGTTGATGCCGATGGACACGGCGGCGCTGTCGTCGCCGCTGCGGACCACGTCGGGCAGCGTCGAGACGACCGGCGCGCGGCCGGCGAGCCCGTTGATCAGGCCGATGCGCTGATACACCGAGGTCGATCCGGTGACGATCCAGGCGCTGGCCGCGAGGCCCGGATCCGAGGCCATCATGGTCTGGCGGACCCGCTCCATGCCGGCGATCAGGTCGTCCTCCAACCCGATCCCGTCGCGCACCGCCACATCGTGGACCGTCAGACCGAACGTGTCGGCCAGGTCGTGCAGCGGAGCGACCTGGGTCTCGACCGCGCTGAGGTTCGAGGCGGCGTACAGCACGCCCACATTCTTCAGCTCCGGCAGAAGCTGGAACAGATAGCTGATGAACAGCCGGATCGGGACGGTGTTCGAGGTATAGGCGATATTGCTGCCGCTGCCGTTCTGGTAGTCCGGCATCTGACCCAGGAGCACCGGGTCCTTGGCCGAGTTCGTGACCACCGGCAGGCGTCCTCCGACATAGGTCTCGTGCATGAAGGCGGCGGCCCGCGAGCCGACCGGCATGATCAGGTCCACCGCGTTGGCCTCCGCCCAGGCGACGGCCTCCCGGGCGATGGCATCGTCGTTCCCGTAGAGCCAGATCTCGAACTCGGCCGGAATGTCCTGCTGGCGGAACGCCTCCAGGACGACGTCGACGCCGATCGAGTAGGCGGCAACCGACTTGAACGGGATCAGCATGAGCAGCCGGAAACGGGCCGGCTTGTCGGTCCAGACCGGCGCCGCGCGCATGCGGGCGGTGTCCTGCGGGTCGGCGACGATCTCGTAATGCGTCTGGGTGGCGGGCGTGAATTCCAGCCAGTTCAGCACCGGCCGGTCCTCGGCGGCGCCGGCCATCGCCGCCCCGATCAGGCAGAAGAGGGATACGATCAGCGCCCGTGCGAACATGACAGCCGTCACCGAGACCGTCCTCCCCTCAAGACATAAGGCTATGACATTGCCCGACTGTTTCACACGGGACCAGTCTCATCAACTCGTTAGAGCCACCCGTGCGATGCGAGTCCGGCTTGCATCGACCTCGGGCTGACCTATTCTGCCCGTCGTGTGAAAGGTACGCCCGCATGAGCCAGCACTCACCTGCCCATCCGTCGGACTCCTCCCCGGACCCGGACGCCGTCCGCGGCGCGCGCCGCCGTCTGGTGGCGACATTGTGCCTGGTGCTCGCCGGGCTGGCGATTCTGGGCGGGGCGTGGTGGACCCTCGCGTCGGCCCGCTTCGACGTGGAACGCATCCGCACCGAGGCCGAGACCATCCACAAGGCGATGGGCGGCATGCTGGCGATGGGCCTGCCGGTGTCCGACTTCATCGGCTTCGAGGCCGCCAGCGACCGCGTGCTGCGGCTGGACACGGCGGTGCGCGCCGTCGAGATCGTCGACCTGACCGGTCAGGTGGTGCTGCGTAGCCCCGAGTCGTTCGACGCCGGCGCGCGTGACTGGAGCGAGGGCAGCTTCCTGGGACTGGGCAACGAGGCGCCGGGGATCGAGCACAGCGGCTGGCTGTCCCGGTTCGCGCAGCCGGTCGCCGGACGCTTCGGATCGGCCGGCAGCGTGGTCGTCTACTACGAGCACGAGATCGTGGCCGAGTTCAGCCGGAGCACGGCGATCGCTGGGGTCGCCGCGATGGTGCTGCTGGCCGTCGGCGTCGCGGTCCACGCCACCGTCCTGGCCAATCCGGAGGTGTTCCAGTCCTACCGCGAACTGGCGACGCTCTACGGCGTGACCTGCCTGATCGGGGTAGCCATCGTCGGGGCGACGATCGGCGGACTGGGGGCCACCAAGGCGATCGAGACCGCCAATGCCTACGGGGAATCGCTGGGGTCCCGCCTTGGCGACGCCATGGCCCTGGGCATCGATCCGAGCGATCTGGTCGGTCTGGGCGACGTCGTCCGGGAATACCAGGAATCCAACGACATCATCTCCTACGTCGCCCTGCTGGAGGGCAACCGCATCGAGGCGGCGGCGGGACTGCGGGACCAGACCGACCGCTGGGTCCGGCCCGACGGGGTGCTCGACGCCGTGATCGAGGTCCGCCCGCGCCGCCTCTACCGGCCGCAGTACCGGGTGGCGGTGGGCATCCCGCTGGAGGTGGTCACCCGGATCCTGTGGCAGACCGGGGCGACGGCCATGCTCGGCGCCGCGGTGCTGATGGCGCTGGGGCTCGGCCTGCTGACGCGGGTCCGCGTGCCGGCCTCGGCCGACGCCGCGGTACCGCTGCCGGCCCGCGCCGCCGGATAGATTGCGACCGGGTAGGACGCCCCGGCCGCCGGCCGCTCAGAGCATCCCCATGGCGAAGGCGCAGGCGCCGGCGAAGTAGTGGAAGATGGTGACGCCGGCGATGTTCTGGTGCCGCAGATAGAACAGCCCGAACAGCACGCTGGTCAGGAACACCATGACCACGGCGGCCATGCCGAAATGGATGTGGAACATCCCGAACAGCATCGCGCTCAGGAACACGGCCCGGTAGCCCTTCCGGTCCTTCAGAAACCGCTGGAACGACGACTGCAGCAGGCCGCGCGCGACCACCTCCTGGAGGAAGGAATGGGCGAAGTAGCTCACCGATCCCCAGGGGTCGAAGCTGAGCGTGACCGGCGGTATCGCCTCGAAGGTATGCGAGGCGAAGTAGTAGCAGACCGATGCGGCCACGAAGACGGCGGAGACCGCCAGTCCCTCGGTGACCGATTTGCGCATCCCGTTCGTGGTGAGCCCCAGGTCCCGCAGGGGGATCTTCATCATCCGCACGATCACCAGGCTCGGGATCATCAGCACCGCCAGGTACTGCCAGGCGAAGACCTCGGTATAGACGTTGATCTCGATCAGCTGGGTGGCGACGATGTTGCTCACCACCATGCCGATGCTGAACATCGCGATGATGTAGATGAAGAACTGGCCGAACTGTTGCTGGGTCCGCGCCAGCTCGAGCTGATGGTCGAGGGTCGCGACGTGGATGTCGGTGCCGACGCGCAGCCGGCTGACGACGGTGATGCCGACGCTGGCCCGCAGGTTGTCGTAGAAGTGGTCGCCGCCGTCCAGCAGCAGCAGGTCGAACGGGCTGATCCGCAGCAGCGTGCAGTCGGTCTCGGCCCGCGCGGTGATGTGGCGCTCGGCCCCGTCCAGGAAGGACAGCTCGCCGACGATGTCGCCTTCCGCCAGGTGCAGGACCGGCCAGTCCTCGTCGTCCTCGCGTCCGGCCCGGAACCCGACGACCCGCCCGGTCTCGATGATGAACAGCTCGTTGCCGCTCTCGTTCTCGGCGAACAGCACGTCCCCGGCGGCGATCTGCATGCGCTCGGCGACGGAAAGCATCGCCTCCCGCGTGTCCGGCGACAGCATCTTCAGGTTGGCGACGGAGGCCGGCTGCGGCTCGGCGGCGAGGGGGGCGGCTGAGTGGGGGGCGTCGGCGGGGGTATCGGTCATGGCCTTGGCGGTCTCACGTGCTGGAGCGAGGTCGGACGCCGCCGTCGTCAGGCAGCACGGATCTTCAGGTCCCGCCCGCCGAGATACAGGAGGAAGGAAGCGCCGATCAAGGCGACGTGGAAGGTACCGTAGAGACCCAGGGGGTCCACGCCGTCGCCGCCGAACGGAATGATCAGGCTGGCGGCGATGGAGGCGACGATGCCGGCGCAGAGCATCGGCGACCCCGTGCCGCGCCGCATCCCCCACAGATGCAGGCCCAGGGTCAGCAGCATGACCACGAAGTTGCCGGCCACCAGCACCAGGAAATTGTCCTGGGTCGCCGTCACCCAGACGGTCGCGGCCAGACCGGCGAGGCCGGCCGCCAGGCAGATCCGCGTGCCCAGGGGGTCGAAGAACTGGCGCGCGGTGCACATCAGCAGGGTGAAGGTGCCCAGCGCGATCGCCGTCCGCGTGGCGGTGCGCACCGGAATGTTGGCCGGATGGTCGACCGGCTCCAGGAAGCCGTGGTCGATGGTGCCGAGCAGATTGGCGAGACCGATCAGCGCCAGGTACAGGGCGAACAGCCAGGCCGCCGACCAGCGCTCCACGCCGAGGCGGAACGACAGGCCGGCGAGAAAGAAGATCTCGGCCGCCAGGATTGCGTTGGTCAGCGCCGATACCGCGAGATCCGTCATCGAACCCATTCCGATTGCTGCAGTCTCCCCGTCCTGGGTTCGATCATTCCGCGCGGCCGATGTCGAGCAGAAAGGTCACCTGCTTGCAGCGGTCATAGACGCTGTAGCGGAAGGTCTCGGCCGCGACGACGCGGACGTCGAGGGCGGCGAACAGGGTGTGCCACTGGTCGAGCTTCAGGTAATTGTAGGGCAGCGGAATATCGTAGGCCCGGTTGCCGAGATAATCGGACAGCCGCAGGATCGCGCGGTCCAGCGCGGTCACCCAGTAGTGGTCCTTGATCAGCACCCGGCCGCGCGCGACCCGCACCGCCTCCCGCAGGATGCCCTCGGGATCGTCGTCGTGATGCAGGACGTCGATCAGCATGACCGTGTCGAAGGCGTCGTCGTCGAACGGGACCGCGTGGCCGCTGGCCTTGATCACCGGAATGCAGCTCCGGGGTCGAGGCTGCAGGTCGATGCCGGTGATGGTCAGGCTGGGCTCGGCGCGCAGCAGCTCGCGCGCCAGCCGCCCGTCCGAGGTGCCGATGTCGAGCACGGTCTGACCGGGCGACAGATGGGCCAGCAGGCGAGGCGGCAGGTGGCGGTTGCGGGACCGCGCGGACGCAAACCGATCCCATCGCGCCAGAAGTTCCCGGTACATCGCCTGCTCCCCGTCGGCTGGGCGTGCCCCAGATGCACGGTGCCGGCGACCACAAGCCACGGAAAAGACAGCGCTTCAAGTGTCATCAAACCAGTTGTTCGATCCGGTATGATCGGAGACCATCGCGGCCGAACAGGGACAGGAAGACCTCCGGATGAAAGAAGCCGCCAAGCAGCTTATCGCCAAAATGGGTGCCGCCGATCCGTCGGCGCGGTTCGCGGTGCGGTTCTGGGACGACGACGAGATCCGGGTCGGCGACGGCGCGCCCCAGGTGACGCTCCGGATCAGAACCCGCGAGGCGCTCAGCCGCTGTCTGGCCGACAATTTCCTCGGATTCGGCGAATCCTACATGAACGGCGATATCGAGATCGACGGCGATGTGGAGCTGCTGTTCAAGCTCGGCCACATCATCGATTTCGGCACCCTGCCGATGTCCTGGAAGGAGAAGGCGCGGCTGGCGGCGACCTATCTGCTGCATCGGAACACCGTGGAGCGCTCGGGCCGCAACGCCCGGTTCCATTACGACCTCGGCAACGACTTCTTCGAGCTCTTCCTGGACGAGAGCTTCGCCTATACCTGCGCCTATTTCCGCACGCCGGAAGACACGCTGGAGCAGGCGCAGCGGCAGAAGTTCGAGCATGTCTGCCGCAAGCTGATGCTGAAGGAGGGCGACCACATCGCCGATCTGGGATGCGGCTGGGGCGGCTTCCTGATCTACGCGGCGCAGAACTACGGCATCACCGGCGTCGGGGTGACCCTGTCCGAGCGCCAGGTCGAACTGGGGAGCCAGCGGATCGCCCAGCACGGCCTGCAGGACCGGATCCGGCTGGAACTCAAGGACTACCGCCAGCTTGAGGGCAGTTTCGACAAACTCGGCTCCATCGGGATGCTCGAACATGCGGGCGAAGGCTTCGTCGGCACCTTCATGCAGAAGGCCAGCGACCTGCTGAAGCCCGGCGGCATCGGCATGGTGCACACGATCGCCAACGACACGTCGTTCCCGGACGACCCGTGGACCATGAAATACGTGTTCCCCGGCAGCCACGTCCCGGTGCTGTCGCACATCATCCAGGAGATGAGCGCGCGCCGGCTCAGCATTCTCGACGTCGAGAACCTGCGCATGCACTACCCGCTGACCATCAAGCACTGGATGGAGCGCTACGAGCGGAACTTCGACACGGTGGTCGAGCGCTACGGCGAGCGGTTCGCCCGGATGTACCGGCTCTACTGGATCGTCTCCAAGACCTCGTTCGAATACGGCGGCAACCGCCTGTTCCAGACCGTGTTCACCAAGGGGCTCAACAACGCGCTGCCGCTGACGCGGGACCATCTCTATCGATGAAGTCGCTGCCGACGAGGCCGCTGCATGTCGTGGTCGTCTACACCGATGCCGGCGGCGGCCACCGGGCCACGGGCGAGGCGCTGAAGGACATCCTGGAGGAGACCGGCGACTATCGGGTGACGATGGTCAACGCCTATCGGGAGGTGCTGCCGCATCTCGACCTGTTCGCCCGGTACACGTCGCGCGACGTGGAGCAGACCTACAACCAGCTGATCCTGCAGCAGGGACGCACGGGGGTGTTCTGCCTCGCCTTCTATCTCGGCGCGCTGATCAACGTGGTGACCCGCGGCGGGCGGGCGCGCAAGGCGTTCCGCGCCCTGTGGGAGAGGACCCGGCCGGATCTCGTGGTCTCCGTCCTGCCGATGATCAACCACCTGATGCTCGACAGTCTGACCCGGTACCGCGACGGCGCGACGCCCTTCACCGTGCTGATGACCGACTGGATGGAAATGCTGCCGGCGGTCTGGTTCCCCAGGCGCCAGGACTATTTCGCCATCGCCGGCACCGATGTCTGCCAGCGCCAGGTTGCGCGCAAGCCGCATCCCGAGGACAGCCTGTTCCGCATGGACGGCCTGCTGACCCGGCCAGTATTCCTGGAGCCGGTGCCGGACGACCTGTCGGGCGCGCGTGCCGCGCTCGGGCTGGCGCCGGATAGGCCGGTGGTCTGCATGATGTATGGCGGCTACGGCAGCGCGCGCATGCTGGAGCTGGCGGAGGCCCTGCGCGACGATCCGCCCGACATCCAGATGGTCTTCCTGTGCGGCCGCAATGAGGCGCTGGCCCGGTCGATCGAGCGGGCGGGCCTGCCGTTCCCCGCTGTGGTCAGGGGCTACACCCGCGAGGTGCACCGCTACATGGCGGTCGCCGACATCTTCGTCGGCAAGACCGGTCCGCTCTCGGTCAGCGAGGCGCTGGCCTTCGGACTGCCGATCCTGATCGACCGCCAGAACGTGCTGCCTCAGGAACATGCGGTGCTGAGATGGATCTCCCGCACTGGCGCGGGGGCGGTGTTCTCGGGGCCCGGCGACTTCGCGGCGGCGCTGAGATCGATGCTGCGCGCCGGGAACGGGCCGCGGAACCCGGATGCGGGAAGGCCCGGCGGCAACCGGGCGGCCGCGCAGATCCCCGGCTTCTTCGAGGCGATCGCCCGGCGGTCGGGTCTCAGGCCGTAGTCCGGGGACGCTCCGGAATGTTGCCGCGGACCACGCTCCAGAACGGCACGATCGTGGCGCGGTACTCCGGGTCCGACGCCTTCAGCTCGCGGTGCAGGGCCTCGAGGTTGTGGTAGGGGACGCCGGGATAGAGGTGATGGGCCGCATGAAACCGCATGGCCAGCGGCTGCAGGAGGGCGGCGAGGGGCGACTCGATGGTGAAGCTGTCGAGGAGGTGGTCCCGCTTGTCCGAACTCTCCAGCAGGTGCTCCATCCGGTGTTCCAGCGGAATACGGATGGTGGTGAGCCACCAGCCGGCCACCAGCACGGCATAGGCGAGCCCCAGGGTCTCCGGCAGCAGGTAGGCGTAGAGCGCGTACAGCGCGACGTAGTAGCGGCTGAGCCAGATCACCCGCGGACGGTGGCGTGCCGCCACGACGCTGCCGGTCGGCATGTCGCGCCGGGCCGCCCACCGCTCCACCGCTTCGTCCAGGGCCGTGCCGGCCACGCTGGCGACCAGCGCGTTGGCGATGTTCAGCACCGGCATGATGAACGGGATCAGCAGCAGGACGAACGCCGCCAGGGTCCGGTCGGTCCGCACCAGCAGGTATTGCGGGTCGTCCTTGGTCCGGAACGAGCCCGTGGCGTGGTGGATGCGGTGCGGCCGCAGGAATCGGGGCGACGGGATCGCCGCGACCGCGCCGACGGTCAGGTCCCAGACCCAGATGAAACGCTTCAGGCGCGGATTGTCGTACTGGTGGCAGATGTCGTGCATCAGGATCGCCGCACGATGCAGCGCGATCACGGCAACCACGAAGGCCAGCGCGAAACTCCAGCCCTCGGCCCCGAGCAGAAAGGCATAGGCGCCGGCGAACACCGCCCCCGGCACGATCAGGTCGCGGTAGAACAGGGCGGGACGGACGTCGAAATAGCGCCTGTCGATCGCCGGCGCGGTCCATCGCGTCGTGTCGTCGGTCCTCGCCGATGCGCCGCCGTCCGGCCCCATGATCGCTCCGTATCCGTCACAGGCCGGCAGTGTAGGAGGCGAGAGGAGCGAGGACAAACGGCAAGAGCCGTCGTCGGGCGGCATCCGGGATGCGACGGACAGACCTTCGTTGCGTCGCGGGGCTTCGGCAACGACAATACGCGCCCCGCCAGACGTCAGCCCCGCGCGAGATCCCATGACCGCCCCTGATCGCTGTGATTTCGATGTGACGGTCGTCACCACGGCGACCCTGCCCTGGCTCACCGGGCCGTCGTATCTGTCGCTGCATCAGGCCATCGGACTGACCCGGCTCGGCTACCGGGTCGCCTACGGCGTCCCCTGGGTCGACGCCGCCGATCAGGAGTGGCTGTGGGGAGCGCCGATCTTCGCCTCGCGCCGGGAGCACCGCGCCTGGCTGGCGGAGGAGGCACGGCGGCTCGGATGCGAGACGGAGCTCGCGATCTTCCACTACCGGTCCAGGGTCTGGCGCCTGCTGCGCAGCATCGTGCCCCAGGAGGATGTGATCGCCGCCGCGCCGCCGTCCCGCGCGCTGGTGATGATCGAGCCCGAGCACCTGACCTGGAAGGCGGTGAGCACCCCCCGGCCGGCCGCCGATTTCGAGCGGATCGTCGGCGTGGTCATGACGAACTACGGCTACTACATCGCGCGCCAGCCGTATCCTGGCGCCGGGCTGCTCGCCCGCTGGGTGACGCGGCTGCACCGCTTCCTCATTCGCCGCTACACCGATCTGGCGGTCCCGATCTCGCCGGCCGTCGCCGACGTCACCGCCGGCCATCCCGGCCGCGAGGCCCGGGTCACCGGCGTCTATGGCGGCTATGCCGAGGTCCCGCCGGTCACGGCAGAGACCCGGGGCGCCTATTTCATCGGCCGCCTGGTCTGGGAGAAGGGGCTGGAGACGGTCATCGACATCGCGCGCCGGGCCGCGCATCCGATCGATGTCATCGGCAGCGGTCCGGACGAACCGGCGATCCGGGAGATGGCGGCCCGGGTGTCGGCGCCGGTGCGCTTCCTCGGACCGACGGCCGAGGCCTGGCGCTGTCTGGACGACTACCGCGTTTTCGTGAACCCGTCGGCCAGCGAGGTGCTGTGCTCGACCACGGCCGAGGCCCTGGTCGCCGGCCGCCACGTCGTGCTGTACGACTGCCCGGCCAATGAGCCGTTCAGGCGCTATCCCAACACCCATTTCTTCACCGACACCCAAGGGGCGCTGGCCGGGTTGCGGCGCGCCCGTGACGAGCCGCCCGAAGCGCCCGAGCTGGCCCGCCGAGAGTTCGACTGGCTCGAGGCGTGCCGGACGCTGGCCGCGTTCTGGGAGGACGGTGCCATGGCGGCCGGCCGGACCGGCGTCTCCCCCTTGTCCGGCCAGCGGAGCCTCGCATGACCGCCCCCATCCTGATCACCGGCGCCAGCGGTCTCATCGGCACCGTGCTGACGGATCGGCTGCGGGAGGCCGGCGATGCGACGCGCGGCATCGACCTGCGCTCTCCGCATCCCCGCGACCAGGTCGATATCCGCGACCGCGACGCCGTCGCCAAGGCGGTGGAGGGCGCCCGCGGGATCGTCCACCTGGCCGCCGTGTCCCGCGTCATCGCCGGCGAGCAGGATCCCGAGCGCTGCTGGTCGGTCAACGTCGACGGCACGGCCGCGATCCTGGAGGCGGCGCGGCGGAGCCCGGTCTGCCGCTGGGTGATCTACGCGAGCAGTCGCGAGGTCTATGGCGAGCCGGAGCGTCTGCCGGTCGTCGAGACCGACCCTCTGCGGCCGATGAACGTCTATGCCCGGTCGAAGGCGACGGCCGAGGACCTGACCTACGACGCGGCCGGGCCGGGCGACATCGCCGCCGCGGTCTTGCGCTTCTCCAACGTCTTCGGCCGGGTGACCGACTATCCCGACCGGGTGGTGCCGGCCTTCGCGCGGGCGGCGGCGGCGGGCGGGACGCTGCGGGTGGACGGCGCCGGCCACGTGTTCGATTTCACCCATGTCGACGATGTGGCGCGCGGGATCATGCGGACCATCGC
Source organism: Candidatus Endolissoclinum sp. (assembly GCA_965228445.1). Taxonomy (GTDB): domain Bacteria; phylum Pseudomonadota; class Alphaproteobacteria; order Thalassobaculales; family Thalassobaculaceae; genus Thalassobaculum. The sequence goes on from OZ245813.1 coordinate 4,904,967, forward strand.
GCGCCTGGACGACACCGGCGACACGCTCGACCCGACACATTTCGTGACCGGGACGGGCACCACGCTCGGGGAACTCGCCGACCTGGCCGTCCGTCTGGCGGCGAGCGAGGCAACCATCGTCCAGGCGCCGCCGCGCAGCTTCGACGTCACCCGGTTCTGCGGCGATCCCAGCCGGGCGGCGGCGGTCCTCGGCTGGCGCTGCGAGACCGACTTCGCCAGCGGCCTGCAGGATCTGATCACCCGGTTCCGGGCGGTGCCTCCGACCGCCGGATCCTGACGCCGGAGCCGATTGGCGGGACGGCGCCCGCGGCGGCGTGCTACTCGTCCCGGCTCCACGGAACTGAGAGCCAGGGCCATGCTGTCCTATCAGCACGGATACCACGCCGGTTGTCTTGCCGATGTGCACAAGCACGCCGCCCTGGCGGCGCTCTGCGCCCGCCTGCGGGAAAAGCCGAAGCCGCTGAGCTATCTGGAGACCCATGCCGGTCGCGGGCTGTACGACCTGTTCTCGCCGGAGGCTGAGAAGACCGGCGAGACGAGGGCCGGCATCCTGCGGCTGATGGAAGAGGGGACGGTTCCCCAGGATCATCCGCTGGCGACCGCGATCCGCGCGACGCAGGAGACGTTCGGCAAGGGCTTCTATCCCGGCTCGCCGCTGATCGCCGCCCAGCTTCTCGGTCCCGGCGACGTGCTGCACCTGATGGAGATGCACCCGCAGGAACACGCGGCGCTCAGACGGGCGATGAGGGGGCGCGACGCCCATGTCCACCGGCGCGACGGTTACGAGGGCGTGCTGGCGGTCTCGCCGCCGACGCCGCGCCGCGGTCTGGTGCTGGTCGATCCCAGCTACGAGGTGAAGAGCGAATATCTCCAGGTCGCGGCATTCGCGCTCGACCTGCACGCCAAATGGCCGCAGGCGACGGTGATGATCTGGTATCCGATCCTGGCCGCCGGTCTGCACGAGCCGATGGTGGCGCGCATTCTCGAGGCCGGACTGCCGGAGGTGACCCGGCGCGAGGTGCGGTTCCGCCTGCCGCCGGGGGCGCCCGGCATGGGCGGCAGCGGGCTCCTGATCGTCAACACGCCTTGGGGCGTGGATGCGGCCCTGGACGGCGCCGAGCGCATGCTCGACCCGGCGATCCGCTCCGAGCGGGGGTAAGCGTCGGACCCAGGGCCGGGAATTGCGCCGGGCGACCCTTTCGGGCTTTCCGCCCGCCGCTATTCGGGACAAGGTCTTGTGGCGATATGGCGATACGAATGCTTGATCTGGAGGTAGCGATGCTCCGCAGGACGGTCCTTCAACTTCTCGCGACGACCGGTCTGACATCCCTGTGGCCCGGCGCCCTGAGCCTCGCCGCAGCCCGGCCGGCCGAGCGGGTACGGCCGAGCGACGCCAACTGGCCGACCGCACGCGAATGGGACGCGCTGGCCGACCGGCTTGACGGCGCGCTGGAGGAGTCTTGGTCGGCGCTGGATGCCGTGCTCGAACAGGGCGGCGGGACGTTGACCGAGGCGGGGCTGAAGAAGCTGGTCAACCCATTCTACCTTCAGGATTTCTCGGGCTCGACCCAGTCCCAGGGCTGGCTCGACGGCTGGAAGAGCGCCCAGTCCGCCAAGGTCGGCATTCCGAAGAACGCCCAAGACGTCTCCGAGCTGGTCAGCTTCGCCCGCGACCATAACCTGCGTCTGGTGATCAAGGGCGGCGGGCATTCCTATTACGGTCAGTCCAACGCGCCGGACAGCCTGCTGGTCTGGACCCGGGATCTACGGGGGATCGAGCTGCATGACAGCTTCGTTCCCCAGGGCGGCAGCGGCGCCGGCGTGCCGGCGGTCAGCGTCGCCTCGGGCGAGAAGTTCATCTCGCTTTACGGCGAGGTCGTGGTCAAGGGCGGGCGGTATGTCCAGGGCGGCGGCTGCACTTCGGTCGGGGTCGGCGGCCATGCCCAGAGCGGCGGCTTCGGCCATTTCTCGAAATACGGCGGGATGACCGCGGCGAACCTGCTGGAGGCCGAGATCGTGGTCGCCAGCGGCGAGGTGCTGATCGCCAACGCCTATCAGAACAGCGACCTGTACTGGGCGCTGAAGGGCGGGGGTGCGGGCTGGGGCATCACCACCCGGCTGACCCTGGCGACCCGCGATCTGCCGGACCGGTTCGGCTTCATCGGCTTCGGCGTTCAGGCCCGCGACGAGAAGGCGTTCCGCGAGCTGGTGGAGGCGTTCATCGGCGTGGCCCGCGACCATCTGGTGGATCCAGCCTGGGGCGAGCAGGTGCATTTCGCGCCGGGCCATCGGATGTTCGTGAAGATGACCTTCATCGACTTGCCGCTGGACGCCGTGAGGCGGATCTGGGCGCCGGTGCTCGATCTCGCCGCGACGGAGGGCTACAGCGTCACCGACGACCTGGTGCTGTTCGACGCCCCGGCGCAGCGGTGGTGGGACCTGGACTACTGGTCGCGGGAGAGGCCGGGCGTCATCGTCATCGACGACGCGTCCAGCAATGCCGGCGCACGCTATTTCTGGAACGGCGACAACGGCGAGACCAACGTGTTCTGGGCCGGCTACGAGTCCGCCTGGCTGTCCCAGGGGCTGCTCCAAGGGCCGAAGGCGGCGATGCTCGCCGACACCATCATCGACGCCGCCCGGCTGATCCGCTTCGCCCTGCATTTCCAGAAGGGCCTCGCCGGTGCCAGCGACGAACGCCTGGCCGAGGCGCGGGACACGCCGGTCCATCCCTCGGTGCTCGACGCCTTCGCCCTGCTGCTGGTGGCCGGGGCGAAGCAGAACGTGTTCGACGGCGTGGCCGGACATGAGATGGACGAGGCGGAGATGCGCGACGCCGCCGGCCGCATCAAGAGAGTCTACGACCGCTTCCGCGTCATCGAGCCGGAGACGGGCTCCTACTCGGCCGAGATGAACTTCCACGAGCAGGACTGGCAGGGCATGGCCTGGGGCGAGAATTACGGGCGGCTGCTGGCGATCAAGAAGCGCTACGACCCGGACGGCCTGTTCACCGGACACCACCAGGTCGGCAGCGAAGTCTGGAGCCGCGACGGGTTCGTCCGGGTGGGGGACGGCGCCGGCTGACGGTCAGGAGTCGGTCGGGGGCTTGTCGCTGGGGTCCTCACCGCTGCGGTCGCGCTCATACCGGTGCTCGACGGGGAAGGGCGGCAGCCAGGACTCGCGGCGGATGGTCCACAGCTCGTAGCTCGGCGCGAACTGGTCGGGGGCGTCCAAGGCGCCCAGATGGATCTCGATCTCGTCATCGCTGCGCGAGAACACCGAGCTGCCGCAGCGCGGGCAGAAGGCGCGACCCTGATACGCGCCCGGCTCGCCCTCGATGGCGACCGCCTCCTGCGGATAGATCGCCGATGCGTGGAACAGCGCGCCGTGGTGCTTGCGGCAGTCCATGCAGTGGCACAGGCCCACCCGCTTCGGCCGGCCGGACGCCACGAACCGCACGTCGCCGCACAGACAACCGCCGGTATACCGCTCGCCAGTAAACCGCTCGCCTGCAAACCGCTTCATCCGCTGCACTCCTCATTGCGGCGCGAACCCTCGCACCGATCGGCGAGGCTGTCACGCGGACCCGGCGCCGGTCGTTCCATTCACCGAATCGCGCGAAAAATCCCGCGACGCGGGAAACGATGAGATTGAATATCCGGTTTGTGTTGATACGATTGAATGCGCACAATTCAAGGAGGTTGCGAGCCCTCTTGGAGCCGGTCGGGATCGCGGTTCAGGCCGAAGCGGCGGATCGATGCTCAGGCGGGCGGGGCCTGAGCCGAAGCGTTCAGGAGGGGAAGGCCGACGTGCCCAGTACCGGTCAGTGTCAATGCCCGTTACGTCTCGGCCTCCTGGAATACCATCCGGACACCGGCCGTCTCCTGGATCCGACCGGTAACGACGTCTTCCTTCGGGCCCAGTCGGCCCGCGTGCTGCACCTGCTGGCGGACAATCTGGGGCAGCTCGTGTCGCGCGACCGGCTGATCGAGGAGGTCTGGCCCGATGTCAGCGTCACCGACGACAGCCTGACCCAGTGCATCGCCGATATCCGCCGGGCGATCGGCGACAGCAACCGGGAGATCCTGCGCACGATCCCCAAGCGCGGATTCATTCTGCAGCCGTCGCCGGAGGCCGGGCGCCCGATGCCGGTCAAGGCGGCGCCGGCGGGCCGGGTGGAACCGACGCCGAGCGACCCGACGGGGCCGGCGATGACGGTGCCCCGGGTGGCGGCCAGCCACTGGCGGGAGGATCTGCTGCCGACCATCGCGGTGATCCCGCTGCGCTCGCGCCAGCTCAGCGGCGAGGCCGGCGTTGCCGAGGAGGTCGTCGGCGAGGTGGTCGCCGAGGAGATCATCTACGCGCTGTCCCGGTCCCAGGAGGTCTATGTCGTCTCGCGCCTGTCCTCCACCTACTTCCGCTCGCGCGAGGCCTCCCTGGAGGAGATCGGCCGCACGCTCAGCGCGGATTACGTGATCTCCGGCTCGCTGATGGGCAATGCCGACCGGGTGATGCTCGGCCTGGAATTCGCGGAGTCGGAGACCGGGCGCATCCTCTGGTCGGACCGGGTCGAGAGCACGGTGCCGGCCCTGCTTAACGAGCCGGACACGATCCAGATGATCGTCGGCCGCATCCGCAAGGCGATCTTCCTGCGCGAGAGCCAGCGCGCCCGCAGCATGCCGTTCACCGAGCTGCCCGCCTATTCCCAGATGATCGGCGCGGTCGGCCTGATGCACCGGCTGTCGCCGCCGGATTTCGAGGAATCCCGCACCATGCTGAGCGCGCTGATCGAGCGCTGGCCGCAGCAGCCGGCGCCGCTGTCCTGGATGGCGCGCTGGCACGTCCTGCGGGTGCAGCAGGGGTGGTCCGACGCCCCGACCCAGGATGCCGACATGGCGCTGACCTGCTCCGGCCGGGCGCTGGAGATCGACCCGGACAACTCGCTGGCGCTGACCAGCGAGGGTTTCGTGCTGACCAATCTTCTGAAGCGGCTCGACGAGGCGGAGGACCGCTACAACACCGCGCTCGACATCAATCCAAGCGACGCGGTGGGCCGGCTGCTGCGCGGCACGCTGTATTCCTTCGAGGGCAAGGGTGCCGCCGCCGTGCGCGATACCGAGCGGGCGCTGCTGCTCGCCCCGCTGGACCCGCACCGCTACTTCTTCCTCGCGCTGGCGGCCGGTGCGCATCTGTCAAACGGCGACCACGGCCGGGCGCTGGAACTCGCCGACATGTCGCTGCGCCTGAACCGGACCCATACCTCGACGCTGCGGATCAAGACGGTCGCCCAGGTCCAGCTCGGCCAGGAGGCGGCGGCGCGCGAGACCGCGCGCGAGCTGCTGCGGCTGCAGCCGAGCCTGCGCATCAGCTCGTGGCTCGGCGCGTCGCCCAGCGCCGAATTCGAGATCGGACGACAGATTGCCGGCGCGCTGCGCGCCGCGGGAGTTCCTGACTAACTCATGAACCGGGGGAGAGACGATCATGAGCAACCCACTGAGTGGATCGCCCGAGGGCAGCTTCGGCAGCTTCGGTAGTTTCGGAAGCTTTGGCAGTTTCGGGAGTTTCGGAAGTTTTGGGAGCTTCGGCAGTTTCGGCAGCTTCGGCCTGCCGGAATCGCCCGTGGCCGCCGAGGCCCTGATCACCAACCGGGAAGGCATCGTCGGTCCGACGATCCCGTTCCTCGACTACGATCCGCGCAGCTCCAAGGATCCGGTGGACGGGCTGCCGCACTTCTCGCCGGCGGTGCGCGCCAGCATCTTCCTGTTCGAGTTCGTCTCGCGGCTCGCGGTCACGGTGAACAGCGACGGCGACACGCCGGTGGCGGAGGTGCTGAGCACCGACCTCCATTCCGGCCCGAAGCACCGCATGACCGCGGAACCGCTGGTCAAGGTCGTCGCCCCGACCGTCGACCAGCTGCGCGAGCAGACCAAGTTTCTGACCGCCTATGCCGACCTGCGCCAGGATCGGGCGCGGGAGATCCTGGTCCAGACCTCGGCCCTGATCCCGTTCTACGCCTCCATCCTGTACATGGATCCGGGCCGCACGCCGCATACGCTGGAGTTCCTGCAGACCGCGCTGACCTGCGCCAACACGGTCTACATGCGGGTGAAGTACGGGCTGGCCCTGCCGCGGCCGGTGCAGTTCTCGCCGCAGATCCAGCCGGCCATCCCGACTCCGACCCATCCGACCCTGCCGAGCGGCCACGCCACCGAGGCGTTCCTGCTCGCCCGGCTGATCTGGAAGCTGCGGCGCCACTCGACCCATCACCCGGACAGCCGTCAGGAGGCGGCCTGGGGCGAGATGCTGATGCGCCAGGCCTCCCGGATCGCCATCAACCGCACGGTCGCCGGGGTGCATTTCCCGGTCGACAGCGTCGCCGGCGCCATCCTCGGCCTGACCCTGGCCGATTTCATCTGGGACCTCGGGGAGAAGACGATCGGGCGCCGGGCCCGGGCCGAGTTCGACGGGCGCAACTTCCCGGTCGAGGACGACTTCCACTGGCACGCCCTCTATGAGCCGAAGGAGGACAAGCAGCGCGCCTCCGCCGGCAAGAAGGGCAAGCCCTGGATGACCAGCGGCACGAAGAAGCTGAAAGACGGGCCGGCAGGATCGGCGGCGTTCCACTGGCTGCGCGCCCGGGCGCTGTCGGAATGGGACAAGCCGCTGGACTGACGTCGATCCGCGCTTCTTTTCCCCAAGCCGCAGGAGGCATCCATGCAGGCCGACTGGCAAGACGACGGCGGGACGGGCGTGCTCGACCCGGTCACCGACTACCGGCTCAGCCGGGACCCGAGCGCCTATCCCGGTCCCGTCGACGAGATCTGGTGGACGGTAATCCTCCATCTGGAGGACACCAGCCTGGATACGTTCCGGGCGCGGGTGGAGGCGGCGTATCCGGGCGCCCTGCTGATCCCGGACGTCTACGACGCGGAGGACTGCGCCGCCCGGCCGCCGTCGCAGAGCGTGACGCTGATCGCGCGATCCCCGGTGATCCGGACCGCCAACGGCGCGGCAAACGGCTGGGGCTGCGCCGGCGTCTATCTGGGCAGCATGGTGCCCGAGGCCCATCTGCCCCTGCATCTGTCGCCCGCGGAGAGGCGGCGCCCCGCCGCCGAGCCGATCGCCTGCCACGACGACACGGTGGTGACCGCGGTGATCGACGACGCGATCGGCTTCGCCAATTCCCTGTTCCGGGACCGCGAGACATCGAGCCGGGTGCACCTCGCCTATCTCATGTCGTCGCCTGCCGATGTCCGCCGCAGGCGTGGCTGGCGCTGGGAAGTTCACGGCCGCTCGCTCGACAAGCGGGCGATCGACAAGCTGCTGAAGCGCCACACCGCCGCCGGGCTGACCGACGAGGACGCGCTCTATGCCGAGGCCGGGGCGATCGACTTCGCCGGCGGCGGGTTCTCTCCGCTGGCCCTGCGCGCCTCGCACGGAACCCATGTGGCGGCGCTGGCGGCCGGCCATCGGATGGACAAGGCGCCGAAGCACCGCCCGATCCTCCTGGCTTCGCTGCCCTGGCGGGTGACCGAGGACACCTCCGGCTTCAACCTGTATCCGAGCCTGCTGCTGGCGCTGCACCGTCTGGAGCGGGAGGGGCGGCGCTTCCGGCGGGCCGACGGCTCCGCCGTGCCGATGGTGTTCAACTTCAGCTACGGCACGCTGGACGGACCGCATGACGGCTCCGGGCTGATCCCGCAGCTCATCCAGCGCGCCGTCGACCGGGGCGAAGGGCCGGTGCGCCGTATGGTCCTGCCGGCCGGCAACACCAATCTCAGCCGCACCCACGCCCAGGCCGAGGTCGGTGAGCGCGGATCGGTGACCCTGGATCTCAAGGTCCTGCCCGACGACCGCACGGACAGCCATGTGGAGATGTGGATGCCGCCGGTCGAGCACCCGGGGTGGGAGCCGCTGCACGTCACCGTCACCCCGCCCGGCGGCCGGCCTAGCGCCACCGTGGTGGCCGGTTCCGACCGGGTCCACCACCTGCACGACCGGGATGGCCGGGAGATCGCCCGGCTGTCCTATGCCCCGGCCAGCCGCGTCGTGAACCGGGCGTCGATCGTGCTGTCGATCAACCGGACCGCCGCCTTCGACGGAGAGGCGGCCCTGGCCCCCGCCGGCGACTGGCGGGTCGAGCTCTGGCGCCGGCGCGATGGAGAAGACGCGCAGCGGGCCGAGCGGCACGAGGGGGCGGCGGTGGAGGTCTGGATCCGCCGCGACGACACCCTGCCGGGATTTCCGCCACGCGGCCGGCAGGCGCATTTCAACAACCCCGACTACCAGAAATACGACGCCTACGGCGCGCCGCTGCCGGTCGATCCGCCGGGCACGCACTGTCCCGTCCGACGATCCGGAACCCTGAACGGCCTGGCCACGGGGGAGGCGCCGCTGGTGGTCGCCAGCTTCACCCGGAGCAACAGCCTGATCTCCGACTATTCGGCCTCCGGTCCGGTCCCCAGCCGCAAGGGGCCGGACGCGGCCGCTCTCGGCGATCACTCGCCGGTACTGCGCGGCGTGCTGAGTGCCGGCACAAAGAGCGGCTATCTGGTCCGGCAGTCCGGCACCAGCGTCGCCGCCCCCCGGGTCGCCCGGCTGGCGGTGGAGGCGATCGCCAGGGACAAGAAGAAGGGCGGTGGAACGGTCGGCGACCGGGCCTGGCTGCACGGCTATGCAGAAAAGAGCGACCGGCAGCACTTTCCCCAGCCGCGGCCCGAGGTCGCCCGCGGCGGGGCCGGGCGGCTGGACGTTCCGGTGGATCTCGGCGCTCCCGATACCGACTGACCGGCGCCGGACCGCTCCCCAGCGCCGATTTCGTGCGGATTTCGTTTCGATCTCAGGATTTCGGGCCGTGGGTGCGGCACCGTGTCCAGGTCAGGAACGAAACCGATCTGCTCTCGGCGGCGTTCCTGCAGCGGATGCCGAGAGGGGAGACCGGCGATGGCACGGCGCAACGACCTCAATGGAATGCTGCTGCGGCGGCTCGGGGACGACACGACCTATCTGGTGCTGGGTGGCCGGCGTCATCTGGTGCCTGACAGCCGCATCCTGGCCCTGCTGTTCCGGAGCAAGCCGCCGGTGCGCACCGATATCGACATCGAGACCGTGGACGAGGGCGACCCGCTGCCTAGCGGCGCCTGCCTGGTCCGAGCCACCAACAGCGCCGAGGTCTATCTGGTTCCGGGCTCCGACAAGCTCTGGTTCGTCGGGCCGGAGGAGTTCGCCGCCAACGCGTTGGGCTGGGGCCGGCCGGAGCGCTGCCCGGATATCGAGCGGGGTACGTGCACCGCTGACTAGAGCAGACCGCCACCGGATGGACGATCTGCTCGTGTGAAAAGGCGCTCACTTCAAGGGATTAGAGTGCGGCGGCCGGAGAGGGGCCGGTTGCCGGACGCGCGGTCAGCCGATTGGGGAGAGATCGGCTGGCTACGAAGGGGGGACCGGGCGTTTGATGGGCGCCCGGTTCTTCCAGTTCTCCGGCTCAGCCGATGAGGAAACTGTCGGTGCCGAATTGCGCGGCGGAGAGACCGACCAGCGTGACCGAGTGCCCGCTGCCCAGGTCGAGCACCGCGTTGCCCGCTCCGTCGTCGACCAGCCGGGCCAGCACGTGATCGGCGCTGGCGATGCCGGTGCCGTTCGCATCGGCCGCAACCATGAGCCTGTCGACGCCGATCGTGAAATCGTGGATCGCATCGGCCCCGTCGGCGTCGCCGAACCGGAAGAGGTCGGCCCCCTCATTGCCGAAGAACTGGTCGTCGCCGGCGCCTCCGGACAGGGTGTCGGCGCCCTGGCCGCCATACAGGGTGTCGTTCCCCTCGTCGCCCCAGAGCCGGTCGTCGCCTTCGTTGCCGTAGATCAGGTCCGTGCCCAGATTGCCGTGAAGGCTGTCGCCGCCCCGATTGCCCCAGAGCCGGTCATCGCCCGCACCGCCAAAGGCGGTGTCGGCGCCCTGACCGCCGCAGACCGTGTCGGCATCCTGGTTACCGTAGAGCAGATCGTCTTCCAGGTTGCCGTACAGGATATCGCCGCCGGTCCCGCCCGACAGGGTGTCGTTGCCGCCGAGGCCGAACAGGGTGTCGTTGCCCTCCGCCCCGCGCAGAATGTCGGCCGCACCGGAGCCGGACATGGTCTGCGCCGGGCTCGCCTGTCCGCCGCCGGACTCGCCGCTCGGCGGGGCGATGGCCTGCAGGGTGACGTCGTTGCCGGTACCGCCGACATAGCTGATCCGGAAAGTCTGGCCGCTCACGGTCAGGGTGCCGCCTTCGGCCAGTCCGTTGAACGTGCCGGTAACCGCATCGACCCCGTCGTTGTTGATCAGGGTGTAGGTATCCCCGATGGCCGGCGTATAGCCGGTGACCACCGTCAGGGTGGCGCTGCTGATCGTCACGGTGCCGGTGACGTTGATCTGATCGTAGCCCGTGCCCGCGACCGTGCCGTCGATCTCCATCGTGGCGGTCGAACCGCTGGACAGGGTCAGGTTGCCGGTCGAGATCGTGCCCGGGCTGTTGCCGGGGGAGATGGTGCCGCCGCTCTGAATCGTCACCGCGGTCCCGTAGGTACCGGTGCCCTTGAGCGTGACCCCCGAGGCGATGCTGTAGGTCCCGGATCCGTTCATGGAGCCGGAGAAGGTGCTCGCGCCGCTGTTGCTGAGCGTGAGGGTGCCGCTGCCGGCATCCACCGTCCCCGATCCGGACAGCGCCCCGATCGTCTCGCTGGAGTTGTTCAGATCCAGGGTGGCGCCGGTGTTCACGGTCACCGTGCCGCTGTCGGACAGCGCGTTGCCGCCGGAGACGCGCAGCGTGCCGCCGGAAATGGTGGTGCCGCCGGAATAGGTGTTGGTGCCGGCCAGCGTGAGGGTACTGGTGCCGGTCTTGGTCAGGCTGCCGGTGCCGGTGATGTTGCCGCTGATCGAGGCGTTCGCGGTCGCGTCGATCGTCCCGTTGGAGGCGCCGAGGGCAATGGCGTTGTTGATGGTCGTGGCGCCGGTCACCGCCAGGGTTCCGCCGTTCAGGGTGACGGTACCGACGCTGAGGCTGCTGTCGGCGGCGACCGACAGGGTTCCCTGGTTGACCGACATGGTGCCGGAGGCGCTGTTGGTGCCGGACAGGGTCAGCGTGCCGGCGCCGGCCTTGACGAGATCGTTGGTCCCGTCATCGGTGACCGCGCCGCTGAGGGTGATGTTGTGGCCGTTGGTGTCGATCGTGGCCGTGTTCTCGATCTCGAGCGCCGAGGTGTATGTCGCATCCGTGGTGAAGGAGAGGCTGCCGCCGGTGCTGATGTCGATCCTGCCGACGGAGGTGGTGGTGCCGAGGGTCACCTTGGCGCTGCTGGCGATCTGCAGGATGGCGACATCGGCGATGCTGCTGTTGAAGACGCCGTTGCCGCCCTGGATCAGGAAGATGCGGTTCGCCCCGGATCCGCCGAGGTCCACGGTCGAGTTTACCGTGAGGGTGTAGGCCGCGTTGTTCAGCTGGACATAGACATGGCTGTCCGCGGAGATGGTGTTCGCGTTGAAGGTCAGGTCGGTGGTGGTGCCGCCGAACTGCCAGGAGATCGCCGATCCGTGGGTGAAGGCGAGCGGCCCGGTCAGGGTGATGCTCTGACCCGTCCCGAAATTCTGGAAGACGAAGGTGTCGAAGTCGGTCGCGTCGACGGCGGCGGCGCGGATGGTGCCGGCGCCGGTATCGCCCGCCGTCGAGGTGACGTTCGTGCTCCCGGCGAGCAGTCCGGGCCAGCGGGCCGCCCTCTCGGCGTCGATCAGAGCCGGATACGCCGGCGCCGCGCCGCCGCCCGCGGCCACGTCGAGCTGCCAGTCGCCGCCGTACAGATGCCCGCCCGTCGGCGTCGACGACGCGAGGATGGGGGCGGCGAGCGAGCGGGACAGAACCTGGACGAAGCGCCGGCCGATCTCGTCGCGGCCGATGGAACAGCCGTAGAGCACGAGCGCGCGACCGGCGAGCGCGCGGCGCAGGTCGGCAACCCCGGCCGGGTCGTGCAGCAGCGTCATCAGCGTGACGCGGGCACCGCCGGCGTGCAGGACGCCCGGCTCGCCGTGGCTGAACAGATGGACCGAGGCGACGCCGTCGCCGGCCCGGTCAATGAGCGCGGCCAGAGTCTGCAGCGGGGCGTCGGTCTGCGGCAGGGCGTCCAGCCTGTGCGGGGCCACGAACGCATCGGCAAGCAGCGCGCGGGCCGGCACGTCGTGATCGACCACGACCAGCGCCGATCCCGAGGGCTCAGGGCTCGGCGACGGGGCCGTTCCGTCGATGACGGTGTTCACATCAAATTGCATCAATTGCCGCCGAAATCGATGGTCCGTTTGCGGGTCAGCTTTCTATACGGTAACCGGATGATTTACACACCGTCCGGTTCATAAGCACGAATCTAACCGAAAAACTGCAAAGTAATATCGAAATTCATATACACAATACGATCATGTCGTGTGGTTGCTGGACTGTCGGCTGTTCAGGCGGCGGCGGATGCGGATGGAAGCGGCGGGGGTGCCGGCTCAGGACTCGAAGCAGCCGAACAGCTGGGTCAGGCGGGGGATGTCGCGGGCGATCTCGCCGGCCCGCTGCCCGACGCCGGACGGCGCGCGCTCCAGTGGGTTCGGCAGGACTGCGGCGAGTCGGGCCGCCTCGGTCCGGGTCAGAGCGCTGGCCGGTTTGCCGAAATGCCGCTGGGCCGCGGCCTCCATGCCGTAGATGCCGTCGCCCAGCTCGACCACGTTCAGATAGAGCTCCAGAATCCGCCGCTTCGGCACCATCAGCTCCAGCCCGAGCGCCAGCGGGATCTCCACCGCCTTGCGCAGGAAGGAGCGCGACGGCGGCAGGTAGAGGTTGCGGGCGAGCTGCATGGTGATGGTGCTCGCGCCGCGACTCGGCCGGCCGGTCTCGCGGAACTCCTCCAGCACCTTGTTCATCTGCCGCCAGTCGATGCCGCTGTGCTCGCAGAACGTCTGGTCCTCGGACACCACCACCGCGCGAGCGGCATCGGCGGACATGTCCTCCATCGGGGTCCAGCGGTAGTCGGTCGGGGAGGAGCGCCACAGCATCAGCGGCGTGCCCGGCGGCGGCACCACCCGGTAGAGCAGGATCAGCGCGACGGGCAGGACGACGAATATCGCGAACAGCGCCAGGAGAATCTGCCGGAACCGTCGGGCCATGCTGCCTGTCCTCCCGCGACGGACGGCCGTCAGTCGGCCGCCCCCGCCTCCAGGCCGACATGCAGCGGGCCCGACTCGTTGATATGCCCGCTGATCACAGATTTCAGGCGCGGCCCGTCGCGGGCGGCCAGGGCCTCCACGATCATATAGTGATCCCGGCAGACCTTCTCGAGCTGTGCCACGGTGCGCCAGCGGGTCACCGGGGCGGCCGGTCCGCGCGCGCGCATCTCCATGATCAGCTCGACCATCGTCTTGTTGTCGCACAGCTTGAGCAGGCGCTGGTGGAAGGCGGCATTGGCGTCGTTCAGCGCCAGCACGGTGCCGTCATAGCTCGCCCGCTCGAACACCTCCGCCAGAGCGTGCAGCTCCTCGACGTCCTGGTCCTGGACGTTGGCGATGATCTCGTCGACGGCGGCGGTCTCCAGCAGGGTGCGGATCGCCCGCAGCTCCCGCCGCCGGGTCGCATCCAGGTCGTAGACCCGGTAACCCCGGTTCGGGATGTGCTCGACCAGGCGCTTGGCGACCAGTTCGTCCAGCGCCTTGCGCACCGCGATGCGCTTGGCGCCGTAGCGCTCCTCCAGATCGATCTGCTTCAGCCAGACCCCGGGACCGAACGTGCCGATCCGGATATCGGTGAAGATCCGCTCCATAAGGGTCGGAGACGTTGCGGAACTGCTCTTGGACTTTGTCGCCATTCAGTACGCGGCGCACCGCTTCCTCTGTCTCTGATCCACCTGGGATACCGATTTCCCGGGGGCTCTGCAAGCAATGCCCGAACCGGCCTCAAGGCTGGCGACAAATTTATCTCCAAAATTGGCGCCAATATTGACTGTCAAAAAATCGACACCTAGGCTTGCCGAATTCGGTGCCCGAACGGTGCCGCGACCGGAGAGATCGATGACCACAGCGCCTTCCGAAATTGCCGCCGAGCGCCGGCGCGCCCTGTACGACCGCGGCTTCACCACCGCCTTCGCCTGCAAGGCCGACCCGCGCTTCTCCTATGTCCTGTACGTGCCCGAGGATCTGGGCGCCGGCGACGCGCCGGATCTGCTGGTGGCGGTTCACGGCACCGGCCGGGCGCAGGGCGAGTACTGCCGGACCTTCGGCGAGTTCGGGCGTTACAACAACACGGTGGTGCTCTGCCCGCTGTTCCCCTGCGGCGTGCGCGGCGACGACGAGCGCGACGGCTACAAGTACATCCTGGAAGGCGATATCCGGTACGACGAGATCGTGCTGGCGATGGTCGCCGAGGTCGAGCAGCGGCTCGGCTTCGCGTTCCCGAAATTCATGATGTTCGGGTTCTCCGGCGGCGGCCACTTCACCCACCGCTTCCTGTACCTGCATCCGGAGCGTCTGAAGGCCGCCTCCATCGGCTCGCCGGGCTCGGTGACCCTGCTGGACGACACCCGCGACTGGTGGGTCGGCATCCGGAACATGCAGGAGATGTTCGGCAAGACGGTCGATTTCGACGCCCTGCGCCAGGTCGCGGTGCACATGACCGTCGGCGGTGCCGATCTGGAGACCTGGGAGATCACCCACCGGCCGGAAAGCCCGCGCTGGATGGAAGGCTGCAACGATGCCGGCAAGACCCGGGTGGAGCGCAACACCACGCTCAAGCAGTCCCTGGAATCCCACGGCGTCACCGTGAAACAGGACATCGTCCCCAACGTCGCCCACTCGATGACCGGCGTGTCGCTGGCGGTGAAGAGCTTCTTCCGCGACGTGCTGCGCGCCGAGCGCCAGGGCAAGGAGAAAGCGGCATGAGCACCCTCGCACCGCCCCTGATCGAAATCGAAGGCCCCGTCGCCGAGCGCGGCGTCCAGTACGGCCGCGCCGCCGATACCCGCGTGAAGCGGGGTGCGGAGCTCTACAAGGGCTTCCTCGAGGCCCGCGGCGTGTCCTGGGGCCAGGTGGTCGACGCCACCCGCCTGCTGGCCGGCCGGATGGAGGAACTCTATCCGAGCCAGCATGCCGAGCTCGAGGCCATCGCCAAGGGCGCCGGCGTCGATCTGGCCGAGGTCATGCTGATCAACGGCCGCTCCGAAGTCCTGAACGCCAAGCCGGTCGCCCTCGAGGAGGAGGAGAAGACCGCGCTTGACGACGGCTGCACCGCCGCCGTGGCGCTGCCGGAGCGCACCGCCGAGGGCCGCCTGATCCACGCGCAGAACTGGGACTGGCGCCCGGAATGCGAGGAGACGGCGGTTGTTCTGATCGTGCGCCGCGACGACGGGCCGGACGTGCTGACCTATGTGGAGGCGGGCGGTCTCGGCCGCGCCGGCTTCAACGAGTACGGCATCGCCGTCACCGGCAACAACCTGACCATCGAGGGCGAGGACTGGAGCCGGCCGGGCGTGCCGCTGTCGATCATCCGCCGCCTGATCCTCGAGGCGCCGACCTATGCCGAGGCGATGAAGGCGATCTCGACCGCCCCGCGCACGGTCTCCAACAACATGATCGTGAGCTGCGCCCAGGATACCGGCGACGCGATCGACCTGGAGACGACGCCGGACGAGATCTTCTGGGTGGCCCCGGAGGACGGTCTGCTGGTCCACGCCAACCACTTCGTCAGCCCGGCCGCCCAGGCCAAGGTGGTCGACCGCGGCATGCTGAACGGCATGGACACGCTGTACCGCGACCGCCGGGTGCGCGCGCACCTGCAGCGCTGCGGCACGAAGATCACCATCGACGACTTCAAGTCCGCCTTCGAGGACAAGTTCGGCCATCCGCGCGCGGTGCTCCGCACGCCGGACCCGAAGAGCTCGAACCAGATCTCGGCCACCGTGGCGACCATCATCATGGATGCCGCCGACCGGGTCATGTGGGTGCGGCAGTCGCCGTACCGCAGTGAGGAATACGTGACCTACAAGCTCTGAGCTTCATCGGGTTCAGCGCTTCCGCATACCCAACTGCAAACAGGGAGATGGGGCAGTGAGATTGCACAGACATCTGGTCGCCGGCGTCGCCGTCGCGGCCCTGGCCTTCGCCGCCGCCGGGCAGGCCCAGGCCGAGAAGGTCCTCAACGTGGCCTTCACCCAGGACATCCGCGGCACCAATCCGGGCGTCGACCGTGACGGCAACACCGACACCGTGCACATGCACGTGGTCGAGGGCCTGGTCGCCTACGCCGCCGACTTCTCGATCCAGCCGATGCTGGCCGAGAGCGTCGAGGAGAGTGACGACGGCCTGACCTACACCTTCGCGCTGCGCAAGGGCGTGAAGTTCCACAACGGCGCCGAGATGACCTCCGCCGACGTGAAGTGGTCCTGGGACCGCTTCATGGAGAAGTCCACCAAGTGGCGCTGCCGCAGCTACTTCATGAACGACGACGACACGCCGGCGGCGGTCATGGAGACCCCGGACGACTACACGGTCGTCTATAAGCTGGCGAAGCCGAACGCGACGTTCCTGGGCAACCTGGCGCGCTTCGACTGCGGCAACACCGCCGTGCTGCACAAGGAGTCGGTCAATGCGGACGGGTCCTGGAAGGAGCCGGTCGGCACCGGTCCGTTCAAGTTCGGCGCCATCGAGCCGGGCCGCTACATCGACCTGGTGAAGTTCGACGGCTACCAGTCGCGCACCGAGGACCGTAGCGGCTATGCCGGCAAGAAGGACGTGCAGCTCGACAAGGTCCGCCTGCACATCCTGCCGGAAGCCTCGGTCATCAAGACCGCCTATCTGGCCGGCGATCTCGACCTGATCTCGATCGAGGCGGCCGACATCCCCGAGCTGGAGGCGACGCCGAACACCAATCTGGTGAAGGCCGAGACCGCCGTCTGGGACGCGCTGCTGATCAACTCCCGCGACCCGCTGCTGCAGGACGTGCGGATCCGTCAGGCGATGGCCCATGCCATCGACCGCGACCAGGTCATCGCCGTGATCAGCGAGGGCCAGGGCCGGGCCAACCCGTCGCCGCTGCCGCCGGTGTCGTCCTACTTCACGGACGCGCAGTGGCAGAAGCTGCCCTACGACATCGACAAGGCGAAGGCCCTGCTCGAGGAGGCCGGCTACAACGGCGAGCCGATCGCCATCATCGCCAACAAGCGCGCCGGCGCCTATTACGAGCGCGCGCTGATCGCCCAGAGCATGCTGAAGCAGGCCGGCATCAACACCGACCTTCAGGTGCTGGAATGGGGCACGCAGCTCGACCTGTACAAGTCGGGCGAGTACCAGATGCAGTCCTTCTCGTACTCTCCGCGCCTCGACCCGGCGCTGAGCTTCGAGATGATCACCGGTCCGGAGTCCCGTAAGGTCTGGCAGGATCCGGAGGCGATCGCCCTGGTCGACAAGGCCATGGTCACCTCCAAGCAGGCCGAGCGCCAGGCGATCATCGACAAGCTGCACGCCATGTTCATCGAGCAGGTGCCGGCCATCGGTCTCGGCCACCGCATGGAGTTCTATGCGGTCCGCGACAAGGTCACCGGCTATGAAGGCTGGGGTGCGGGCAAGATGATCTTCTGGGGCGTGGACATCAACTGACGGTCGGCCGTCACTCGGTGATCTGACCGTCTAATGGAATGGCGTGGGTAGCGTATGTGGTCCTTTGTTCTGAAACGCAGCCTCATGGCGCTGCCCACCCTGTTCCTGGTCTCCCTGATCGTCTTCACGCTGATCCGGCTGATCCCGGGCGATCCGGCGGAGATCATGCTCTCCGACCTGGACGACCCGGTGCTGGTCGCCCAGATGCGGGCCGATCTCGGCCTCGACAAGCCGATCCCGGTGCAGTTCTTCATCTGGCTGGAGAACCTGGCCACCGGGGATTTCGGCATCTCCATCCGTACCCGTGAGCCGGTGCTCGAGGCTCTCCTCGACCGGCTCTCGGTCACCGCGACGGTGGTCTCCATCGCCGTGGTGTTCGCCGCGCTGATCGCGATCCCCGCCGGGCTGATCGCCGCGCGCTACCAGAATACCGGCATCGATTTCGCCATCGTCCTCGCCGCCATCATCAAGCTCTCCATGCCCAGTTTCTGGGTCGGATTGATGCTGCTGCTGTTGTTCGGCGTGTATCTGAACTGGCTGCCGACCGTCGGCTTCGTGAAGCTGAACGAGGATTTCGGCCGCGGCCTGATCTATCTGATCCTGCCGGTCACCTCGCTCGCCCTGACCGAGGTCGCCGTGCTGACCCGCATGATGCGCTCCAGCACCCTGGAGGTTCTGCGCCAGGAATACGTCACCCACGCCCGGGCCAAGGGGCTGTCGGAGGGTGCGGTGATGATCCGCCATGTGCTGAAGAACGCGGCCGGCCCGACCCTGACCATGCTCGGCCTGATCCTGGCCTCCCTGCTCGGCGGGGCGGCGGTGACCGAGACCGTGTTCAGCCTGCCGGGCATCGGCAAGCTGGTGGTCGACAGCATCTACGCCCGCGACTACCCGCTGCTGCAGGGCGCCCTGCTGCTGATCGCCGGCATCTACGTGATCGTCAATCTCATCGTCGACCTGCTCTACGCGGTGCTCGACCCCAAAGTCCGCCTGCAGTGAGCCTGCCGATATGAGCCTGCCGATATGAGACGCCTGAAATCGCTGCTGTCGCGGACCAACGGCCTGATCGGCGGGGTCATGATCGGCGTCGTGCTGCTCGCCGCCCTGATCGGCGTGGTCTACACGCCCTACGACCCGGAGGCGACGGACTTCCTGGCCCGCTTCGCCGACGCGTCCTGGGAGCATCCGTTCGGCACCGACATGTTCGGCCGCGACCAGCTCTCCCGCATCCTGGCCGGCGCCAGCGTGTCGGTGATGATCAGCGTGCTGACGGTGGCCCTGGCGGCGGTCGGCGGCGTGATCATCGGCGCGCTCTGCGGCTATATCCAGGGGACCTTCGACCGTCTGGTGATGATGTTCATCGAGGCGCTGATGGCCTTTCCGGGCATCCTGCTCGCGCTGTCGCTGATGGTGGTGATCGGGCCGAACAAGTACGGCGTGGTCCTCGCCCTGTCGCTGGCCTATCTGCCCTCGGTCACGCGCCTGATCCGCGGCGCGGTGCTGTCGGTGCGCGAGAAGGAATACGTCGAAGCCTCCGTCGCCCTGGGCAACGGTCCGGTCTACACGCTGATCCGCCATATCCTGCCGAACTGCACCGCGCCGCTGATCGTGCTCTGCACCACCATGTTCGGCTGGGTGCTGCTGGCCGAGAGCGCGCTCAGCTTCCTCGGCCTGGGCGTGCCGCCGCCCGCGCCGACCTGGGGCAACATGCTGGCCGAGGCGCGCAGCCATCTGATGCGCGACCCCTGGCTCGGCATCCTGCCCGGTCTCTGCGTCTCGGTGGCCCTGGTCGGGGTCAACCTGTTCGGCGATGCCCTGCGCGACGAGCTCGACCCGCGCGACACCTTCGTGAAGCGGGAGGCCCCATGAGCGCCGCGCCGAAACTCCTCGATATCCGCGGCCTGGAGGTCACCTTCCCGATCCCCGGCCGCGAGGTGGTCGCCTGCCAGGGCGTCGATCTGTCGATCAGGGCCGGCGAGATCCATGCGGTGGTCGGCGAGTCGGGCAGCGGCAAGACCATGGCCGCCCGCTCGATCCTGCGCCTGCTGCCGCCGCCGGCGATCATCACCGGCGGGTCGATCCAGTTCGAGGGCCGCGACCTGGTCGGGGCCTCGGAGAAGGAGATGCAGAAGATCCGCGGCGCGCGGATCGGCATGATCTTCCAGGAGCCCCTGGTCTCGCTCAACCCGGCGCTGAAGATCGGCTACCAGATGGCCGAGACCATGCGGCTGCACACCGACCTGTCGGCCGAGGAGATCCGGCAGAAGGCGGTTGAGATGCTGCGGGCGGTGAAGATGCCCGACCCGGAAGGCTGCCTGGAGCGCTATCCGCACGAGTTCTCCGGCGGCATGCGCCAGCGGATCATGATCGCCTCGGTGATGATGATGCGCCCGGCCCTGCTGCTGGCCGACGAGCCGACCACCGCGCTCGATGCCGTCGTGCAGCGCGAGGTGCTGGACATCATGAAGGACATCGTGACCGATTTCGGCACGGCGATCATGCTGGTCAGCCACGACCTCGGCGTCGTCGCCCGCTATGCCGACACCGCCACGGTGATGGAGAAGGGCCGGATCGTCGAGCATGGCAGCTCGACGACCATCCTGTCGGCGCCGAGCCATCCCTATACCCGCCGGCTGCTCGAGTCACTGCCGCATCCGCCGGAGGCGAAGGCGCCGGAAGCTGCACCCGAACGCCGGCCGCTGCTGCGCGCCCGCGACGTGGAGGTGCATTACGAGACGCCGTCGCCCTGGCCCTTCGGAAAGCCGCGCCGCCACCGGGCGGTGGCCGGCATCTCGCTCGACATCCATGCCGACGAGATGGTCGGCGTCGTCGGCGAGTCCGGCAGCGGCAAGAGCACCCTGGGCCGCGCCCTGATCCGCCTGAAGGATGTCAGCGCCGGGACGGTGGAACTGGACGGCAAGGACATCCTGGGCATCTCCGGCGGCCAGCTCCGCGACATCCGCCGGCAGCTCCAGATCATCTTCCAGGACCCGTACTCCTCCCTGAACCCGCGGATGCGGATCGGCCAGCTTGTGGGAGAGGGGCTGCGCAACGTCGACGGCGTCAGCCCGACCGAGGCGCGCCAGCGGGTGCTGGAGATGCTCGATGCCGTCGGCCTAGGCGGCGGCTATGCCGAGCGCTTCCCGCACGAGATGTCCGGCGGTCAGCGCCAGCGCGTCGCCATCGCCCGCGCCCTGATCTCGCGCCCGCGTCTGGTGGTGGCGGACGAGCCGGTGTCCGCCCTGGACATCACGATCCAGGCGCAGATCCTCGACCTGCTGCGCGACCTGAAGAACCGGTTCGACTTCGCCTGCCTGTTCATCAGCCACGACCTGGGCGTGGTGGAGAGCATCTGCGACCGGGTGCTGGTGATGTATCAGGGCAGGGTGATGGAAGAGGCGGACGCCGCGACCCTCTTCGCCCGGCCGAGCCACCCCTATACCTGCCGCCTGATGAACGCCGCCCCGATGCTGGAGGCGGAAGGCGGCGGGTATGCCCTGAAGACCGGCGAACGGGCCGTCCCGGGCGAGGTGTCGGCCTATTTCGACGCGGATAGCGCGACCTCGGATGCCGCCTATTCCCTGCGGGACGTGGCGCCGGGCCATCGGGTCGCGTTCCGCGCGTAGGCCGGGGTCGGCGTCACAAAACTGCAGCCGAACGGTCATCGAACCGTCCGGCTATCTGCAACGAAGAGTCCGCGAAGCTCACACATAAACAACATTGCCTCCTGCGAAACTCCTGGTCTGTTCACATACAGGAGTATGAGCCATGAGAGGCTTCTTCCGCCTGGCCGCAGGCGCGCTGGTCGCGCTCGGCCTGATGGCCGGACCCGCTCTCGCCGACGATCGGCCGGAGCTGGTGGTCGCCGTCAACGATCTTCCCGATACCCTCGAGCCGGCCGACGGCATGGGCAACGTCCATGTCCGCATCATTTACTCGATGTTCGACAGCCTGATCCGCCGCGATTTCCTGGCCAACGGCAAGGGCAGCGGCTCCAAGCTGGTCCCGGGCCTGGCCGAGAGCTGGACGCGGATCGACGACAAGACCATCGAGTTCAAGCTGCGCGAGGGCGTGAAGTTCCACAACGGCGACGAGCTGACCGCCGACGACGTGGTCTTCACCTTCACCCATGGCCGCATGCTCGGCGATCGTCCGATCGTTCCGACCGGCCGCCAGGAGATGAACACGATCAGCCACGCCGAGCGCATTGACAAGTACACGGTCCGGCTCGTCAGCCGCGTTCCGGACGTCATGATGGAGCAGCGTCTGGCCGGCTATGCGAGCTGGATCGTCAACGCCCGCGACTACCTGACCCGCGGCTACGACCAGGTGCGCCGCGCGCCGGTCGGCACCGGCCCGTACAAGATCGCCGAGTTCGTCGATGGCGAGTACGTCAAACTGGTCGCCAATGACGACTATTTCGACGGTCAGCCGACCGCCAGCGGCATCACCTTCACGGTGGTTCCGGAGACCTCGGCCCGCATCGCCGGCCTGGTCAGCGGCGAGTTCGACATCATCGTCAACGTCCCGCCGGATCAGATCCAGGTGCTGCAGGGTTATGACGACATCGACGTGAAGCAGGTCGTGCTCGACAACACCCACATGCTGGTCTTCTACATGGACGCCCCGTTCATGCAGGACAAGAACGTCCGCCAGGCGCTGTCCATGGCGATCGACCGCGCCCTGCTGCGCAAGGCCCTGTGGGACGACAAGAACTTCACCCCGAACGGCCACCAGCTGCCGGACTACGAGATCTATCTCGCCGACTATCCGGAGTTCGAATTCAACCCGGAGAAGGCCCGCGAGCTGGTCAAGGCGTCGTCCTACAAGGGCGAGGAGATCGTCTACCGCCTGCCGCTGAACTACTACCTGAACAGCCTCGAGGCGGCTCAGGCGATGCAGCAGATGTGGAAGGATGTCGGTCTGAATGTGAAGGTCGAGCCGGTGGAGAACTGGTCCCAGGTGACCAAGGCCGAGGGCACCAACATCCGCCCCTGGTCCAATACCCACCGCATCCCCGACCCGACCGGCTCCTTCGTGTCCCAGTGGGGCAAGCTGAGCGACGTCCAGAACAACAAGGCGTTCCCCGACCGTGCCTGGAAGGCGCCGGAGGAGTTCAACACGCAGCAGAGCCTGCTGATCTCCGGGACCGAGACGGCCGCCCGCAAGGACGCCTATCGCAAGGCGCTGGACATCTGGACCGACGAGGTTCCGGGCACGATGCTCTACAACCCGCTTGAGACCTACGCGCTCAAGAAGTCGGTCCATTGGGAGCCGTACTCGCTCTACTACATGGACTTCCGCCCCTACAACCTGACCTTCGGGGTCGGCGGCTGACGCCGGCACGCCAGGCCGACCGGATCTCCGCGATCCGGTCGGCATTGGCTGCCTGACCGATGCCCCGGTTTGGAAATCCGCATGCACTCGAGTGACGTTCCGTCCCTTCTCGAAATCCGCAACCTGACCGTCCGGATCGATCTTCCGGGCGGTCCGGTCTTTCCCGTCCGCGACGTGTCCCTGCGGATCGGCCCCGGCGAGACGCTGGGCCTGGTCGGCGAGAGCGGCTGCGGCAAGACCCTGACCTGCCTGTCCGTCATGGGCCTGTTCGGCCGCCGGGTATCGGTGGAGAGCGGCACGATCGCCTTTCAGGGCGTCCCGCTGGATCCGACCGACCGGGCCGATCGCGCCCGGCGCGCCCGCGGCATGGGCATGATCTTCCAGAATCCGATGACCGGCCTGAACCCGGTGCGCACGCTCGGCTGGCAGGTGGCGGAGGCCTATCGCATCCGCACCGGCTCGGGCCGCCGGGAGGCCACCGCCCGCGCCGTCGAACTGCTCGATCTGGTCGGCATTCCCGAGCCGGCGCGGCGGTCGCGCGACTACCCGCACCAGATCTCCGGCGGCCAGCAGCAGCGCGCGATGATCGCCATGGCCATCGCCGGCGAGCCGGCCCTGCTGGTGGCGGACGAGCCGACCACCGCTCTGGACGTCACCGTGCAGGCGCAGATCGTCGATCTGCTGGCCCGGCTGCAGCGCGAACTCGGCATGGGCATGCTGTTCGTCACCCACGATCTGGGGCTGGTGGCCGAGGTCGCCGATCGGGTGGCGGTGATGTATGCCGGCCGCGTCGCCGAGCTGGCGCCGGCCGCCGATGTCTTCTCCCGGCCCCGGCATCCCTATACCCGCGGATTGCTGACCTCCCTGCCGTTCCTGGACGACGAGGTGGAGCGCCTGACCCCGATCGAGGGGACGGTCCCGTCGCTGCGGGCGATGCCCCGGGGCTGCGCCTTCGCGCCGCGCTGCGCCCAGGCGTCGGAGATCTGCCGGACGGCCGCGCCGGACCTGACCGGAGCGGTGGCCTGCCATCACCCGCTGGCCGCCCGGAGCCAGGCGGCATGAGCATGTGCATGGCCGCCCCCCAAGCGCCCGCCCCCCTGCTGACGGTAGAGGGCCTGTCCCGGTGCTTCACCCTGCCGCGCACCGGCCTGTTCGGTCCGCGCCCGGAGCTGACGGCGGTGGCCGACGTGTCGTTCGACCTGGCGGCCGGCGAGACCCTGGCCGTGGTCGGGGAGAGCGGCTGCGGGAAGTCCACCATCGGCAACCTCGTGCTCAACCTACTGAGCCCGAGCGCCGGCACCATCCGTTTCGACGGCGAGGATCTGGCCGCCGCCGACGATGCCCGCTGGCGCGACCGTCGCCGCGACCTGCAGCTCATCTTCCAGGACAGCCGCAGCGCCCTCGACCCGCGCCTGACCGTCGAGCGTCAGGTGGCGGAGGGGCTGGAGATCCACAAGGTGGCGACCGCCGCCGACCGCAGGATCCTGGTGGAGGCCATGCTGGAGGCCGTCGGCCTCGGCGGCGACCTCGCCAGACGCTATCCGCATGAACTGTCGGGCGGCCAGCAGCAGCGCGCGGTGATCGCAAGGGCCCTGGTGCTGGAGCCGAAGCTGGTGGTCTGCGATGAGCCGGTGGCCGCCCTCGACGTGTCGGTCCAGGCCCAGGTGGTCAACCTGCTGCGCGACCTGCAGCGCACGCTCGGGCTGGCCTATCTGTTCATCTCACACGACCTCAGCCTGGTGTGCCACGTGGCCGACCGGGTGGCGGTCATGTATCTCGGCCGGTTCGTGGAGATCGCCGACTGCCGGTCCCTGTTCGACGCGCCGGCCCATCCGTACGCACGGGCACTGATCGGGGCGGTGCCGGCCGCCCGCTCCCGGCGGGGCCGGCACGTCCGGCCGTTGCGGCTGGACGGCGAACCGCCGAGCCCGATGAACCCGCCCAGCGGCTGCCCGGTGCATCCGCGCTGTCCCTTCGCCACCGATCTGTGCCGGGCCGAGCTTCCCGCGCTGCGGCCCCTGGGCGACGGCCGCATGGTCGCCTGCCACCACGCCGAGGCCAGCCAGGCCGACGGTCTGGCCGCCTTGACCGGTACGGCGGAGCCCCAACCCCTGAAGGCCTTCCCATGAACCTGCGCTATGCCGCGATCAAGCTGCTGCGGGCGATGCTCACCCTGTGGCTGGTGGTCACCTTCGTCTTCGTGGTCCTGCGGATCACCGGCGACCCGACCCAGCAGCTTCTGCCGGACGATATCGGCCCGGAGATCCGCGAGTACTATCGCGCGGCCTGGGGCCTCGACCGGCCGCTGTGGGAGCAGTATCTGCGCTATTTCGAGGCGGCGCTGCGGGGCGATTTCGGGATTTCCTTCCGCAACAACGAGCCGGCCATCGACCTGATCTGGCAGCGGGTGCCCAAGACCCTGGAACTGGGGCTGGCGACGTTCTTCTGTTCCCTGGCGCTGGGCATTCCCCTGGGCGTCCTGGCGGCGGTGTGGCGGGACAGCTGGGTCGACCGGCTGACCATGTCCTTCGCCGTCTTCGGCTTCTCCATGCCGAACTTCTTCCTCGGCATTCTGCTGATCCTGCTGTTCGCTCTGAACCTGCGGGTGCTGCCGAGCTCCGGCTACGGCACCTGGCAGCACATGGTGATGCCGGTCTTCACCCTGGCCACCGCCTTCGCCGGCGCCATCGCCCGGTTCACCCGCTCGGCCATGCTGGAGGTGCTGTCGCGCGACTACATGCGCACGGCCGAGGCGGAGGGGGCGTCGCGCTTCCGGCAGGTCTGGTGGCATGCCTTCCCGAATGCCGCGATTCCGGTGGTGACCATCGTCGGCTTCAGCCTGGGCGGCATGATCGGCGGGGCGGTGGTGACCGAGAACGTCTTCGCCTGGCCCGGCGTCGGCCGGCTGCTGACCAGTTCGGTGGCCGATCGCGACCTGTCCATCGTCCAGGGGATCGTCGTCATGGTGGCGATCACCATGGTCTCGGCCAACCTGCTGGTGGACCTCGCCTATGGCTGGCTCGATCCCCGGGTCCGCGTCGGCGGCCAGGAGCGGTCGCGATGAGCGCCGAGACCGCCGACACCGCTGTTCCGGCACCTCAGGCCCCCGCGCCGGTCGCCAGGGCGTGGCGCATGCCGCTGCTGGTGCGGATCGCCGCCGTGATCCTGGTCGTGGTCTCCCTGGCCGCCCTGCTGGCGCCGCTGCTGGCACCCTACGGCTACGAAGAGACCAATCTGCTGTACCGGCTCAAGCCGCCGTTCTGGTCGTCGCTCTCGATCGAGGGGCACCTGCTGGGCACGGACAAGCTCGGCCGGGATCTGCTGTCGCGGCTGCTGATCGCCACCCAGGTCTCCATGGCCCTGGCGCTGCTCGGCACCCTGATCGGCGCCGTGCTCGGCACCTTCCTCGGCATTCTCGCGGCCCATCGCGGCGGCATCGTCGACGAGATCGTGATGATGCTGGTCGACTGGCAGGCGGCCATGCCGTTCCTGATCATCGCCCTGGCGGTGCTCGCCTTCCTCGGCAACAACTTCTACCTGTTCCTCGCCCTGATGGGTCTGGCCGGATGGGAGACCTATGCCCGCCTGACCCGCAGCCTCGTCCTGTCGGCGCGCGAGCAGGGCTATGCGGTGGCGGTGCGGGCGCTGGGCGCGCGGCCGCTGCGGCTCTACGGCCGTCACATCCTGCCCAATGTGATGGGGCCGCTGATCGTCCAGCTCACCCTGAACTTCCCGCAGACCATCCTGCTGGAGACCTCGCTCAGCTTTCTCGGCCTCGGCATCCAGCCGCCGCTGACCTCGCTGGGACAGATGCTGGGGGAGGGGCGCGACTACCTGCTGACCGCATGGTGGCTGGCGGTGCTGCCGGGCGGGGTGATCTTTCTCACAACCCTGTCGATGAGCCTGTTCGGCGACTGGCTGCGGACGCGGCTGGACCCGACCCAGCGCTGAGCCCTAAGCCGCGCTGAGGACGGCGCGGCGGCCCAGGCCGGGGTCGTTGACCAGGATCCCGTCGGGCCCGGCGGCGATCAGACGGTCCAGCACCTCGGTGCCGCAATCCCCGACCTGCCGGTCGGTCCCGGTGCCGCCTGTGGTCACCCACACGGTGCAACCCTGACCGCGCAGGGCGGCGATGGCCCCGGCATCGGCATCGCGTTCCCACAGCCGGATCAGCTCCACACCCTCGGCCAGGAAGGCGTCGACGGGGGTGGTGCTGCCGTTCAGCGCCAGGATACGGGCCGTCGGCATCCGGATCCGGGCCGAGGCGACCAGGGCCGGGTCGCGCAGGCCCAGCGCGATCTGGCGCGGGTCGAAGCCGGTCTCCGTCAGGTCGGCGGTGATCTTCTCCAGCACCGCGGGGATCAGCGACTTCACGTCGAGCATCAGCGGGATGCGGTCGCGCGCCGCCTCGAACAGCCGCGCCAACGGCAGCACCGATGCGCCGGCCGTGTCGGCGATCCGGGCCAGCTCCTCGGCCGGGGTGTCGTCGACCAGAACCGAGCGGCCGGCGATGCGGGACAGATCGGCGTCATGGGAGACGACGAGGATGCCGTCGCCGGCGATCCGCACGTCGCATTCGACCCGGTCGGCGCCCGCCGCGACGGCGCTGTCGAGCGCCGCCAGACTGTTCTCCGGCGCGTGGGCGCTGTCGCCGCGATGGGCGATGATCTGGGGGAGGCGCCGGGTCATGCGGCTTCCGCCAGGGCGTTGACCCGCCCGGCGAAGGCGCGCAGCCGGTCCAGGCTGTCGCCCAGCATCGACCGGGCGTGCGCCTGCAGCTCGAGGATAGCGTAGGTGCCGGGCAGCACGTCGGAGACATCGGCCAGGGCGTCGAGGTCCATGCAGCCGCTGCCGAGCGACGCGTGCATGTCGCCGATGCCGAAATACAGCCAATCGGACTGGGCGGCGACCGAGGGGATCGACGGCCGGCCGCTCGCTTCGCTGATATGGATGTGGCCGGTCACCGGGGCCAGGGCGCGCGCGCCGGCGATCGGGTCGAGGTCGAGCAGCCCGGCGCCCTGGTTGGCGTGGCTGTAGTCGAGGCAGCCGGTCACGCCCGGGTGGTCCAGCAGGGCGAGCTGCCGGGCCAGGGCGGCCGGGTCCAGGGAGTAGCTGGTCAGGCGTCCGGCGATCACCGCCGGATTCGGGCTGATATTCTCCAGGGCGATCCGCACCCCGGCATCCAGCGCCAGGTCGCCGAGGGTCGCCAGCTCCTCGCGCTCGAACGCGAGCAGGCCGTCGGGATCCGCGGCCCAGCTCTCCGGATCGGCGCGGCCGGCGTGGATGACGACGATCCCGGCGCCGATCTCGGCGGCCAACTCGACCGATACCCGGGCGGCGGCGCGGTGCAGGCCGATATTGGCCCGGTCCATGAAATCGATCGGGATCGGGGCGTGCAGGGTGACGGCCAGCGGCCGCTCGGCACAGATCCCGCGCAGCTCGGCGACCCGGCCGGGGATCAGCCGGGCATCGGCCACCACACCGAGATCGGAGGCGTAGCATTCGACCACCTCGGCCCCGAGGGCGATGAGCCCGTTCATCTGGTCGCGGACGGTGTCGAGATCGCCCCGGACGCCGCCGAGATTGGCGCCGATGCCGGCGATGCGGAGAGACTGTGGCACGGCGCGGGGCCCCTTCGTGAGACTCGGATGGGGCGACCATGCCACGTCTTCATGACCGTAGAGTGAAACCGGCCGTCAACTGCTGCCGCGAAGCGCCTCGACCACGTTGAGGCGGGAGGCCATGACGGCCGGATAGAAGCCGAAGAACACGCCGACCGTCACCGAAACGCCGGCCCCCAGCGGGATCGCCAGCGGCGCGACCACGAAGGTCCAGCCGGTCTGATCGGCGAAGACCCAGGCGGCGGCGATGCCCAGCAGGCCGCCGAGGATGCCGCCGGTGACCGACAGCAGGACGCTTTCGATCAGGAACAGCGACTGGATGTCCCGCCGCCGCGCGCCCAGGGCCATGCGGATGCCGATCTCCTGACGCCGCTCGGTGACGGAGACCAGCATCACGTTCATCACGCCGACCCCGCCGACGATCAGGGCGATCGAGCCGATGGCCCCGAGCAGCACGGTGTAGAGCCGCATCTGGGTCTGCATCTGATCGATGAGCTGGCGCGCCGTCCGCGCCTCGAGCGCGAGGGTGGGATGGTGGACGGACACATAGCTCCAGATCGCCTGCTCCAGGACGCCGGCCGGCAGTTCGCCGGCGGTGCGGATCAGGATATCGGAGATGCCGGTCCGGTCGGAGAGGCGGCGGGTGGTCTCCATCGGCACGAAGACCGTCCAGTCGGCGTTCACCGGAACCAGCGCGTTCTGGTCGACCGGGTCGAGGATGCCGACGACCTCGAAGGTGTGGCTGCCGACCTGGATCCGGTCGCCGAGCCGCACCGGCGGACCGTCGCGCGGCCCCTTGGCGACCTCGGCGCCGATGGTGGCGAAGGTGTGGAACCCGTCCAGCAGATCGACGATCCGGCCCTGGCTCGCGATGATGCGGTTGATGGTGAAGAACTCCCGCGTGGTCCCGACGACCTGGGCGCGCAGCGAGTCGCCGTTCTGGGTGACCTCGACGCTGACATTGATGATCGGGGCGGCCATGCGGATCGCGTCGATCCGGTCCGCGAGCGCCTGAACCGCCTGCCGGTTCAGGCCGCTGCCGTCGCCGCCATACGACGACAGGACCGCGATGTCCGTGCCGAGCGAGCGGAAGCGGCGCACCGCCTCCTCGGAGACGATGGTGCCGATGTTGATCATCGCGATCACCGAGCCGGTGCCGATCACGATGCCGATCAGCGCGAGCAGGGTGCGCTGGCGGGCGCCGACCAGATTGGCGACGGCCTCCGCGATGTTCTGGGCCAGCATCAGGCCACCGCCGCCGGGTCGCGGGCGCGGCCGTCATCGACCAGCCGGCCGTCGGCGATCACCACCTGGCGCCGGCAGCGCGCGGCCACGGACGCATCGTGGGTGATGATCAGGATGGTCCGCGCGTTCTCCCGGTTCAGTTCGACGAACAGGTCGAGGATCTCGGTGCTGGTCTGGGCGTCGAGGGCGCCGGTCGGCTCGTCGCAGAGCAGCAGCGGCGGGTCGCCGATCAGCGCACGGGCGATGGCGACGCGCTGGCGCTGTCCGCCCGACATCAGGGTCGGGCGCTTGTCGGCCTGATCGCCCAGGCCGACCCGGTCCAGCATCGCCCGGGCGCGCGGCACCGATCGGCTGCGCGACTCGCCGCGATACATCATCGGCAGCAGCACGTTCTCCAGTGCCGTCAGCCTCGGCAGCAGGAAGTAGTTCTGGAACACGAACCCGATCTTGCGGGCGCGCAGGGCGGACAGGGTGTCGTTGCGGGCCGCCAGCACGTCGCCGCCCTCGAACAGGTAGCCGCCGGAGCTGGGCTGGTCGAGCATGCCGACGATGTTCATCAGCGTCGACTTCCCCGACCCGGACTGGCCCATGATCGAGATCATCTCCCCGGCCTCGGCGGTGAAGTCGATGCCGTGCAGCACCGGGATCTCGGTCGGGCCGACCTGGAACGACTTGCGGATGTCGGTCAGGGTGATCAGGCTCACCGCGTCCTCCTAGGGCAGGACGATGCGGTCGCCGGCGGCGAGGCCGGCGGTGACCTGGATGCCGGCCGGAACCGGGCGGCCGAGGCTGACCGGAGCCGCCTCGGCGCTGCCGGAGGTGCCGCTGTCGTCGCCGCGCCAGATTTGGACCTGCGGGCCGTCCGGGCCGCTGCCGATCGCCTCCATCGGCACGACCAGAGCCTCCGGCGCCTCGTAGACCACCACCTCGACGGTGGCGCTCATGCCGACCCGGATCACGCCCCGCGCCGCGTCGGGCACGGCGGGGATGCGCACCCGGACGCCGAACCGGGCGAGGCCGCCCCGCCCCGCGCCGGCGGCCTGGGCCTGCGCCTCCACCGCCTCCACATGGCCGGTCAGCACGATGCCGGGAAAAGCCGGGCCGGTGATGCGGGCCGGCTGACCGTTTCGGATGTTGGCGATGTCCACCTCGTCGACCTCGCCGGCGACGGCGAACTGGCCGACATCGCCGACCGACAGGGCCGTCACGCCCGCCTCGACCCGCGACCCGACCGACAGGTCCACCGGCGCCTTGTCCTTGCCGCCGACCGGGGCGAAGGGCAGGCCGGAGACCGGTGCCACGATGATCGCGTCCTCGGCCTTGGTCTCCAGGGCCTCCAGCGCCCGGCGGGCGTTCTCCAATTCCAGCGCGGCGATCTGCCGGTTCTGCTCGTCCCCGCGCTCCAGCACCCGCTCCAGGTTGGCCCGGGCGGAGGCCAGGGCATCGCGCTGGGAGCGGACCCGCTGGGTCTGCCCGTCCATCTCCTGACGGGCGATGATGCCGCGCTCGAACAGCCGTTTGGATTCCTCCAGGGCGCGGATGGCGTCGTCCAGGGCGTACTGTGCCTGATCCAGGCGCCGGCGGCTCTCGGCCACCTCGTCGCCGGACGACCATGCTTCCAGGTCTTGATAGGTGCGCTGGGCCTTGATGAAGGCCGAGCGGGCGGTGGTGATCTGGGTCTCCATGTCGTTGGAGGACAGGGAGAGCAGGACCGCGCCCTCGGCCACCGGGACGCCGTATTCGAACAGCTTGGCGTCGATCCGTCCGGCGAAGGGCATGGTGATGTTGACGACCGATCCCGGGTTCAGCGATCCGGTCACGGTCACCACCTCGCGGATCGGCGTCGGATAGACGGTGTACAGCGCCGGGCTGCCGTCCTGCCCGGCGGTGACGGGCGCGGAGCCGGCGGCGAAGTCCGAGGGCAGCGTGCCCCAGAAGTTCGCCACGCCGAGGCCGACGAACAGCACCAG
Organism: Candidatus Endolissoclinum sp.; assembly: GCA_965228445.1. GTDB lineage: Bacteria > Pseudomonadota > Alphaproteobacteria > Thalassobaculales > Thalassobaculaceae > Thalassobaculum. Next base: position 4,936,784 of record OZ245813.1, read on the forward strand.
CACGAAGCCGGTGGCGCCCAGCCGGACGATCTGCAGCCGCTTGCCGGTCTGCTCGAGCTCCTTCGACTTCCGGTCGAGATCCGTGTAGGCGGTCTGAAGTTCCGCGTTCTGGGCCTTCAGGTTCTCCGCCATCTCGCGGTCGCGCAGCCGCAGGGCCTCGATCTCGGTGATGTCCTGGAACACCACGACCACGCCGCCGCCCGCATCCTCGCCCCCCGCGCGCAGGCGCGAGGTGCGGACCCGCAGGCTGCGCGCGGTCTCGCCGGTCCCCACCGTCAGCACCGTGTCCACCACCGGCCGGTCGGCGTCGATCGCCTCGGTGATGGTGTCGATCAGCGCGTCGTTGCGGCCGTCCTCGGCGAAGAGCTGGAAGAGCGGTCCGTCCAGTACCTCGTCGGCGTCCACGCCGAGGATCTCCGAGGCCGTCGGGTTGAAGGCGACGATCCGCCCCTGCCGGGTGACGGCCATGACGCCGTCGGACATGTCGTCGAAGATGCGCTCGTAGAGATGCGCGTGCCCGCCCGTCTGCCCGCTCACGGCCGCAACTCGATCTGCCAGGTTTCCAGGGTGGTGCCGAGGATCTGGTCCAGGGTGGTCAGGGCATTCTCGTAGGAGATGTTGGCGCCGATCTCGGCGTTCGCGGAATCGATCAGGGTCTGCTCGAAGCTGAGGATCTGGAAGTTGGAGGTCCGGCCCGCCTGGAGCTTCTCCTTCTCGATGGCGAGCTGCTGCTCGGCGAGTTCGCGGGCCCGGATCGCCAGCTGCAGGCGGCGCCAGCTCAGCTCGACATCGCGGACGGCATTGCGCACGTCGCTGCGGATCTGGGCGACCAGAAGCTGGGTCGTCAGTTCGGCCTTCTGGCGGTTCACCCGGGCGGTGGTCTCGTTCAGCACCAGCGACTTGGTGCCGATCGTCGGTACCGCGAACACCACGCTGGCGCTCCATTCCGGCCGCCCTTCGATCCCGTCGCGCACGGCGGTGGCGAAACTGTCCTGACGGCCCGATCTGCGGCCGGTGCCGAGTTCGACATCGAGCTGTGGCAGCCGGTCGTTGCGGGCGATCATCAGGTCGATATCGGCGATTTCGATCTGCAGCAGGTTGGACTGCCAGTCCGCCCGGTTGTCGAACGCCGTGTCGTAGGCGGCCTCGAGATTCACGGACACCTGACGGGGCTCCAACGGCTCAACCGGGTCGATCGGCGTGTCCACGTCCAGGTTCAGCAGGGTGGCGAGTGCGATCCGCGCTTCCTCGGCATCGCCTTGCGTGCTGATCACGGTCAGTTCCTGGGAGGCGATCCGCTGCTCGGTCTGAACGTTCTCCAGCGGCGCCAGCCGCCCGCTCTCGATCAGCTGTTCGTTGATCTCATACTGGTTCCGGGCCTCGGCCAGGCCGCGAAGGGCGATCTCCACCTGGCGGATCGCCTGCTGATAGCTCCGGTAGCCGGCGATCACCGCGCTGACGGTGGTCGAGACCGTGTCCTTCAGGGACAGGATGCTGATGCGTTCGCCGATCCGGGCCCGGCGGACGGGCGCGCGGGCGATGCCGGTGCCGGCGCCGCGCAGCAGCGGCTGGGTCAGTACGATGCTGGTGCCGGAGCTGAAGGAGCGGTCGCTGCCGTCGCCGTCGGCCCCGTCCGCGGACCAGACGAAGGACAGGTCGCCGCCGGTGGGCAGGGCGAGCGAGACGACGGGCGCGGTGCCGACCACCACCTGATCCTGGCCGTCCTGGCTGCGCAGGAAACTGGCGCTGCCGCCGATGTCGAGCAGCGGCGAGAACCGCTCGTCGGCGACCTCAAGGGCCAGCCGCTGGACGATCCGATCGAGATAGGTGCTGCGCAGGGTCAGGTTGTCGCGCAGCGCCAGGGCCACCGCGGCCGGCAGGGTGAGGGGGAGGGAGGCGCGCGCGTCTTCGGCGTCCGTCGGCTGGGCCGCCGCCGGTCCCGCCGCGAACCCGGTCAGCGCGGCGAGGAGGGCGGCGAGGAGGGCGAAGGCGGCCAGCCGCCGCCCGCGTCTCGGCGTCCAGGCGGCCGGCACGCGGGATCGCCGGTGCCGTGGGGAGCTATGCGATATGCAGACTGGCACTGAATCCGGTACGCCTTCTCAGGAACACTCGCTCGGACGCTGCGACGAAGGGGGTGACCGATTGAACTATGCGGGCTCGGTTTTCCCCCTTCCAGCGCAGCGTTTCGCTTTCTTTCGCATCGGATCGCAAACGCCGCGGCCCGCCTGGCCGTCAGCAGCTGCACTGGCCGTAGGATACCCGGATGTTCGGGGTGTTCCAGGAGCTGGCCCGGATCCTGAAACAGACCGACCCGCCATCCGGCACGAAGTCGTCGATCGTGTGCTGGACCCGGTTCCGGTCCTCGGCGAGGAATTCCGTCGTCACCGTGACCAGGCATTTATCGGTCGCGCAGGACAGCGCCACCTGATCGTTCTCCAGAACGTTGCGGGCCGACGACGCCGAGATCATCTTCACCGGATCGTTGGAGTTGAAGGAATTGACGCTCATCCGGGTCTCGGGCGAGCAGCTCTTGAAGGTGAAATTGCCGGCCAGCGCCGGGTTGGCGACGGCCAGCACGGCCAGGGCCGCCAGGATTGCGGTTCTCATGCGCTCGATACTCCCATGCGTGAGAGAGGGATCAGCAACTGCAGTCGCTGACGTGAAGGATCGGCGGGGACTGGGTTTCCAGGGTTCCGCCGGACGTGTATCGCGGGAAGAAGCAGACGCTGTTGGACAGCACCGGCAGCGGATAGGCGAAGCGCTCCATGCTGTCGGCGTCGTATCGCGTGGGCAGCGGACGGCCCGGACGGTCCTCGGTGTCGACCCGCTTGGGGTACCAGTAGACGTAGCTGCACCGGGGCGAGGCACAGGTGAGCGTGGCACTCTGCTCCGTCTCGATCCGGGTGAAGGCGTAGGGGATCGCCTGGCTGGCGTCGGTCGAGCTGTAGGCCTCGATCTCGATCGCGACGTTCGGCGTGTTGCTGCAGTTGCGCGCCAGGAAGTCGCCCGCAACCGCCGGCAGGGCCGTGCAGAGCGTCAGCAGGCAGACGACCGCGGGGATGGGACATCCCATGGCAATTCTCCTCCGCGGTCGTCCAGCCTAGACGCCAGTCCGCATGTAGTCCCCACCCACGGACTATGGCGGCGCGCGGCCGGAGCGGCCTAACGCAGTGATTTGTAATCTTTGGCAGAGGGTTGCAGTTTGCCGAAAGCGGACCCGGGACCGATCCGGCTCAACCCGCGGCGTCCAGGCGCCGCTGATCGAGCAGGACCGCCGCCGGGCTGATCCGGTCGCGCCGCACGGTGATGGTCGCGGTCGCGCCGTCCCCGAGCACGAGCCGCAGGATCTCCCGCTCGGCCGCGTGTTCCGGATCGCGGCCGTAGCCGAGCTGCTCCAGCCGCTCGGCGATGGGTTCCGGCTCCGGCGACACGTATCCCGACAGTCCGGCCAGCTCGTCGGGCGACAGGCAGTGGTTCCGGAGCAGCAGAATGGTGCTGGCGGTCGGCTCGGAGTTCGGATCGTAGATCGCGCCGCCGGCGAAGATGCCGCCCGCCAGGTTGCCGGGCAGGGGCGGGAGATGGAACGCCATGAGATAGCTGCCGCCGCTCGCCGAGCATTGCAGAACGAGCTGGCAGGTCCGCCCGTCGCTGACCCCGCTGCCGGCGAAGTCGATGGACTGGCCCAGGAAGATCTCCTGATAGGTCGCGGTCAGGCCGTTCTCCGAGGTTTCGATCGCCATCGGACCGCAGAGCAGCCGGCCGTTCTGCAAGGGGGACCAGGACGGTGACACCGCCAGGAAGCTGCCGCGCAGCAGCCCGCCGCCGCTCCACATGGCGTCGGTCGCGTCGGGCGTTGGGGCGGCTCTCGCCGGGGCCGCCGCTACCGAATAGCCGAAGGACTGCAGCAGCTCGTCGGGCAGATTGAACTTCTCGCCCAGGACCCGCACGAATTCGCTGAGGCTGCTCGACATCACGAAGTGCGGGCCGTCGGAGAGATCGAGGGCGGCAGCCCAATCCTCGAAGATGCTGAAGCTGCGCGGAATCGAACGACCGCTCTGCCAGTTGTAGCTGTTCTGGAGGGTCATGAGGGTATTCGGATTGACCCGGGTGAAGGCGGTGCACAGTTCCTTGCGCGTCAGACATCCCAACGCAATGGACGTCAGCTTCAGCTTCTGGGCGATATCGACAGCCTGCGCCATACGCTCCTCAAGTTACCAACCTCCCCACCCGATCGACCCGGTCGCCCAGGCTAGTCCCTTGAAGGACGACGATAATTGTCCACGGATTATAAGGTCCTACGACAAACAACGAAAGAATACGACGCCGAATCGGCCGTCATTGCCATGGGCGGCGCCGGGACGGCGGACGGATGCGCGAGCGGCACCCGTCGGCCGCCGCGACACCTTTTCCTGACTTTTTTGTGACGGAAGCGATTTGTACAAACTGCGAATCGTTCTCATTCGCAAATTTGTCAGGTATGGTGCGTGTGGATCTCAGCACTCACCGGCGGAGCGGGGCGTTGCAGTTCAGGCCAAGAATGACGGCGCACGTCGATCGTATCGTCCCGATCGACGCGGTCAGCTGCCTCAAGTTCGAGTGGATGGCGATCGATCTCTGGCGGGTCGAGGCGCGGCAGGGGGCAAGCGGGCAGTATGTATCGCCGGACCCGCGCTTCGTCATGTTCTTCGACGGGGCGCAGATTGCCCTCGGTCCGGTCGACGCAGCGGCGCCGTCCCTGTGCAGCGCCTTCTTCGTGCCGGCCGGCGTGCCGCTCTGCGGGCGGTTGGCGAGTGTCGGCGACCTCGAGCATATCGACATCCATGTGGACGAGAGCCGCCTGCGCCGGGTCGTGGGCCCGTCGGTCGATCTCGACACCGCCCTGTTCCTGCCGGACAGCATGGAACTGCGGCGGCTCTGCGCGCTTCTGGCCGACGAGTGCCGACGGCCGGAGCGGCCGGGCGGCTACAGCGAGGCGCTGGCCTGCGGGGTATTCCACGAGTTCTTCCATCTCGGTGCGCGGCACAGCGTGGAGCAGGCGGCACCGGCCTGGATGGATCAGGTGATGGATCATGTCCTCGACCGGCTGGACCGCCATCCGAGCGTGGAGGAGCTCGCCTCGGTCGCCGGCATGTCGCGGTCGCGCTTCACCCGGCGGTTCAAGGAGGTCGCCGGCCTGTCGCCCCATCAATGGGTGATGGGGACCCGGATCCGCGAGGCCCAGCGCATGCTCAGCGAAGGCGCGCTGCTGTCCCAGGTCGCGCACGACACCGGCTTCGCCGACCAGGCGCATTTCAGCCGGTGTTTCCGGCACGCGACCGGTATTTCGCCGGGACGCTGGACCAAGCGGCACATTTGTTCAAAAGCCTAGGCATTCGTTCAAGACAGCCTTCCGGAGCGGCTCTAAGCAAGGCCGATGATCGTTTGCCGCCATCCGACGTCCCGGTGCGGATGGCGTGCGTTACTGGGGGTAGTTAGATGAGCAGAACGGCATCGCGGCGGGGCATGGCCCTGCGTCTTGTCCTGTCCGCCTTGATGGTATCGGCCGCGGTTCCGGCCCTGGCACAGAGCGCCAGCCAGACCATCGTCCTGGAGCCGCTGAAGGTGCTCGGCAATCAGGAGGACGCCACCGGCCCGGTGGACGGCAGCAACAACCCGCCGACCGTGACGGGATCGAAGGTGCCGGTCTACGCCACCGAGGTGCCCCAGTCCCTGTCGATCCTCGGCCGAGAGGACCTGGAGCGCTTCAACGCCGACAGCGTCAGCGAGGCGCTGCGCTACACGCCGGGCGTGACCGCCGACGTGTTCGGCAACGACACCGACTACGACTGGCTGCGCATCCGCGGCTTCCAGGCCGACCAGACCGGCACCTATCTGGACAATGCCCAGAACCTGTCCTTCGCCTTCGGTTCGTTCTTCATCGATCCCTATGCGCTGGAGCGGATCGAGGTGCTGCGCGGGCCGTCCTCGGCGCTGTACGGCGGCTCCAACCCGGGCGGCATCGTCAACTACATCTCCAAGCGTCCGGGCGAGCGGGTGCGCGAGGTGGTGCTGGGCATCGAGGACGCGCCGGCCGCGTCCCTGTCCTTCGACTACGGCGACCCGCTGGAGAACGGCCAGGCCTACCGCCTGATCGGCAAGGTCAAGGGCGGCGACAAGTACGACGACATGAACGAGGGCGTGCGCGGCACCCTGGCGCCGTCCTTCAAGTTCGAGACCAGCAGCGGCACGGAGCTGACCTTCCTGGCCAATGCCCATATCGCCGACGAGAAGCACAACGGCAGCACCTTCCTGCCCTATGCCGGCACGGTGACCTCGACCGACGAGTTCGGCCGGATCGACCGGGACGCCAACTTCTCCGACGAGGACTGGGACTCCTACAAGCGCGAGCAGTTCTCCGCCACGGCGATCGCCGAGCACACCTTCGACAACGACTTCACCCTGACCGGCATCGGCCGGGCCGGCGTGGCCAGCGTCGAAGAGAGCTACTACTACCCGTTCGGATATGCCGGTTATTCGACCACGCCGACGGACTCCCAGGGGACGCTCAGCCTGATCGCCTTCGAGCACAACACCCTGGTCCGCACCGCCCAGACCGACATCCGCTACTACGGCACGGTCCATACCGGCCCGGTCAGTCACGACCTGCTGTTCGGCCTGGACGCCCGGTACTACTGGCTGGACGAGACCCAGGCCTCCGGTTTCGGCAGCAACTCGGTGGTCAATCCGACCAATCCGGGCACGCCGACCCTTGGCGCGCCGTATCAGGACGCCACCACCACCCAGTCGCAGACCGGCCTGTACGTCCAGGATCAGCTCCGCTTCGGCGACGGCTGGATCGTGACCGGCAACCTGCGCCACGACTTCGTGGAGACCGAGCAGGACGGAGCCGCCGGCTTCGACCGCAGCGACAGCGAGAGCTCCTGGCGGGCCGCCGTCGGCTACGAGTTCCCGCTCGGCATCACGCCCTATGTGAGCTACTCGAGCTTCTTCAATCCGCTGATCACCTCGCCGGCCAACGGCGTCACCGATCCGGAGACCGGCGAGCAGGTGGAAGTCGGGGTGAAGTGGGCGCCCGAGGGTGAGAATTTCTACCTGATGGCCGCCGCCTTCCAGATCGACCGGGAGAACGTGGTCTCCGGCGCCTTCCCGAACTACAACCAGCTCGGCGAGGTCCGCTCCACCGGCTTCGAGTTCGAGGGCGGCTACCGGTTCGGCTTCGGCCTGACCCTGGTGGGGACCGCCACGGTGCTGGATGCCGAGGTCACCGAGGACACCGACGCCTCGCTGATCGGCAACACCCCGACCTTGATCCCCGAGCATGAGCTGACCCTGCGGGCGGAGTACGAATTCGCGGGCCCGCTGGACGGCTTCTCCCTCGGCGCCGGGGTGCGCCATCGCGGCGAGAGCTATGCGAACGACGCCAACACGCTGACGGTGCCGGACGCGACCCTGTTCGACCTCTATGCCGGTTACGCGCTGAGCGAGAACCTCGACCTGAACCTGTCGGCCACCAACGTCGCCGACAAGCGCTACGTCACCGGGTGCCAGACCGAGTACGTCTGCTCCTACGGCGCCGGCCGCGAGGTCATGCTGACCCTGAAGGCGACCTGGTAAGCCTCAGGAAATCTATCTCAACGCGAAGAGGCGGCCTTGCGGGCCGCCTCTTTCGTTTTGTCGATCTGAGTGGCCGGGCCCTTCGACACGGCCCAGCTGATCGCCGGCCCTGCTCAGGGTGAGGTCGGAGAATGGTTGAACCTTTTGACCTCACCCTGAGCAGCCCCATAGGGGCGTGTCGAAGGGCATGACCTGTTTACGCCCGTTTGCGGTCCTCGAACATCGACCACACGCCGTCGGCGCCGTCCCAGCTTCCCCGGCTGGCGGCCTTGGAGTACTCGGTCGCGCGCTGCTCGAAGAAGTTGGCGTGCTCGACCCCGTTCAGGATCTCCACCAGCCAGGGCAGGGGATGCGGCTTGAGCTGGCGGTAGCCGCCCTCGTCGACCTCGAAATTGCCGAACACGGTGGGCAGCTTGAGCTGCGTGAGGCGCCAGTCGGCGATGTAGCGGACATAGGCCTTGATGTCGTCCGCCGTCATGCCCTCGATCTCGCCGAGTTCGAAGGCGAGATCCACGAAGCTCTCCTCCAGCCCGACCATGGTCTTGGCCACGTCGACGATGTCGTCGCGCACGGCGGGGGTCAGCGCGCCGGTCTCGCGGTTCCATTCGTGGAACAGCCGCACGATGCCCTCGCAGTGCAGGCTCTCGTCGCGCACCGACCAGCTCACGATCTGGCCCATGCCGTTCATCTTGTTGTGGCGCGGGAAGTTCAGCAGCATCGCGAAGCTGGCGAACAGCGCCATGCCTTCGGTGAAGGCGCCGAACATCGCCAGGGTGCGGGCCACGTCGCCGACCGTTCCGACCCCGAAGGTGTGCATGTAGTCGGCCTTGGAGCGCATCGCGTCGTAGTCGCGGAACGCCTCGAACTCCGCCTTAGGCATGCCCAGCGTGGTCAGCAGCAGGGCATAGGCGTCGATATGGACCGTCTCCATATTGGTGAAGGCGGCCATCATCATCTGGATCTCCAGGGGCTGGAAGATCGGGATGTAGCGCTTCAGGTAGTTGTCGCCAACCTCCACGTCCGACTGGGTGAAGAACCGGAAGATCTGGGTCAGCAGGGCGCGCTCGGCCTCGCTCACGCGAGGGGAAGCCCAGTCCTTGATGTCGGCGCCGAGCGGCACCTCTTCGCCCATCCAGTGGGTCTGCTGCTGGCGCTTCCAGAACTCGTAGGCCCAGCCGTAGCGGCTGACGTCGTAGGTGCCGGTGGAGTCCAGCAGGCCGACCCGGCCCGTGCCGATCAGCTCGCGCGGATCGAGATGGACCAGGGAGCCGGTGCTTACTGACATGACAGGCACTCCTCGTAGTCGGTCGGCTCCACGGTGAAGGCCTGGCGTTCGACCTTCTCGAGCTGGCCGGCGAACCCGGCGCGGCTGACCGACTTGGAGCGGCAGTAGTACAGGCTCTTGATCCCGCGCTCCCACGCCGTCCAGTGCAGCATGTGCAGATCCCATTTGTGGATGTCGGCCGGCAGGAACAGGTTGAGCGACTGGCTCTGGCAGATGAAGGGGGCCCGGTCGGCGGCGAAGTCGATCAGCCAGCGCGGGTCGATCTCGAAGGCGGTGCGGAACATCGACTTCTCGTCCTCGGTGAGGCAGTCGAGATGCTGCACCGAGCCTTCCTGCTCCAGGATGCTCTCCCAGGTCTCCGGCGTGTCGGCGCCCTTGGCCGCCAGCAGCATCTTGAGGTGCGGGTTGCGCACGGTGAAGGCGCCGGACAGGGTCTTGTGGGTGTAGATGTTGGCGGGGATCGGCTCGATGCAGGCGCTGGTGCCGCCGCAGATGATGCTGATCGACGCCGTCGGCGCGATCGCCAGCTTGTGGCTGAACCGGCTCTGCATGCCGCGCTCGGCGGCGTCGGGGCAGGGGCCGCGCTCCTCGGCCAGCGCCACGGAGGCGGCATCGGCCTCGCGCCGGATCTTCCGGAAGATCCGCATGTTCCAGGACTTCGCCAGCGCGCTCTCGAACGGGATGCCCTGGGCCTGCAGGAAGGAGTGGAAGCCCATGACGCCGAGCCCGACCGAGCGTTCGCGCATGGCGGAGTAGCGGGCGCGGGACATGCCGTCCGGGGCGGTCTCGATGAAGCTGGTCAGCACGTTGTCGAGCATCCGCAGCACGTCCTCAACGAACCCCGGCTCCTCGTTCCACTGCTCCCAGGTCTCGATGTTCAGCGAGGACAGGCAGCACACCGCGGTGCGCTCGTTGTCCAGATGATCGGCGCCGGTCGGCAGGGTGATCTCGCTGCACAGGTTGGAGGTGGAGACCTTCAGCCCCAGCTCACGCTGATGCTTGGGCAGGTTGTTGTTCACGCTGTCGATGTAGAGCAGGTACGGCTCGCCGGTCTGCAGCCGGGTCTCCAGGATGCGCTGCCAGAGCTGGCGGGCGTCGACCTGGCGCATGACCTCGCCGTTCTTCGGGCTCTTCAGGTCGAACATTGCGCCGTCGCGCACCGCCTCCATGAAGTCGTCGGTGACGTTGATGCCGTGGTGCAGATTCAGGCCCTTGCGGTTGAAGTCGCCGCTGGCCTTGCGGATCTCCAGGAACTCCTCGATCTCCGGATGGTGGATGTCGAGATAGACCGCCGCCGAACCGCGCCGCAGGGAGCCTTGGCTGATCGCCAGGGTCAGGCCGTCCATGACGTGGATGAACGGGATGATGCCCGAGGTCTCGCCGGTGCCTTTCACCTGCTCGCCGATCGAGCGGACCTTGCCCCAGTAGGTGCCGATGCCGCCGCCGTTGGCGGCCAGCCAGACATTCTCGTTCCAGGTGTTCACGATGCCGTCGAGGGAATCCGGCACGGTGTTCAGGAAGCAGGAGATCGGCAGGCCGCGGGTGGTGCCGCCGTTCGACAGGATCGGGGTGGCCGGCATGAACCACAGCCGCGACATGGCGTCGTACAGCCGCTGCGCGTGGTCGATGTCGTCGGCATAGGCGCAGGACACCCGGGCGAACATCGCCTGGAAGTCCTCGCCCGGCATCAGGTAGCGGTCGCGCAGGGTCGCCTTGCCGAATTCGGTCAGCAGCGCGTCCCGGCTCCGGTCGAGCACCAGGTCGGCCGGCGTCGGCGCCTTGGCCAGGGGGCGCGGCAGGGGAGCAGTGGTTGTCGTGCGAGCCCGCTCGATCTGAACGGGAGCATCCGTGACGATCCGTGTTCTCGCCTGTGGCTGGGTCGGAGCTGTCGAGAAATTGCCGGTTTCGTCGAAGTCGTAGGCCAGCTGCGAAGACATGGACACCCCTCGGTTTTGTGGAGGGGGCGACGGACGGGCCTGCGGGAATGGGCAACGGCCCAGCAAGCGCCTTCCGGATCACCCCGCCCGGGACGGATATGCGCGCACGGCAGGTCTCCTGGCTCGCGGGTCCGAACGACTGTCTGGCCTTCCCAATGCCAGGAGGCATCAGTGACCGCTCTCGACAGCCGCTAGCCGCTTACAGTTGCGGGGGCAGCTCCGGCGTTTCACCGGAATTCCCTCTTAGCCCTAGATATTGCTTATCCAGGGACCGTGAACGCTGCATTTAGTGCTGATTTGCGCCGCGTCGTCAATCGTTTCCTCTGACTCATCGCATGTCGTCGGCGGGCCAACCGAGGTCGTCCATGGACGCACGGGGAGGCGGAAAGGGGGCGTAGCCTACCGATAATCGAGGTGCTGTCCGTCCGGCCGGGAGGAGCCGGCGGGTGGATAATTGGGAAGCCGGTGCGAGACCGGTACTGCCCCCGCAACGGTGATGGAGTGCAGCGCGCGGCAAAAAGCCACTGGGTCCCCCGGGAAGGCGTCGCGCGGGTCCGCAAGGGCCGCTCCAGAGTCCGGAAACCAGCCTCGGGACGGCCAAGGGATCGCGGTGGGCGATCGGCGGGCTGCGCGTCGGTATGTCCGGGTTCCGGGCGGACGGCCGCCGACGCCGCTCTCCCTCCACCAGACCCGAACAGTGAAACGTGTCTTCGACGCGGGGTGATGTGATGGATGCGCGGCTTCGGACTCAGGAACTTCTTCTTCGCCAGAAATCCGGTTTCAGCCTGGATCGGGAGTTGTACGTCTCGCCCGAGACCTACGCCCTGGATCTGGAACTGATCTACTATCGCGACTGGCTGTTCGTCGGCCATGACTGCGAACTGACCAAGCCCGGCAGCTACCTCACGGTGCAGGTCGGCGACTACCCGGTGATCGTGATCCGCAGCGCCGACGGCGAGATCCGCGCCTTCCACAACGCCTGCCGCCACCGCGGTTCGCGCCTCTGCTCGGCGGAGAAGGGGACCGTCGCCAAGCTGGTCTGCCCCTATCACCAGTGGACCTACGAGCTGGACGGCCGCCTGCTCTTCGCCCGCGACATGGGACCGGGTTTCGACCCCGCCTCCTACGGCCTGAAGCCGGTGCATTGCCAGGGCGTGGCCGGCTACCTGTTCATCTGCGTCGCCGACCAGGCGCCCGACTTCGCCCCGGTTCGGGCGATGATCGAGCCCTACCTCGCGCCGCACCGGCTGCGCGACGCCAAGGTGGTGCACGAGACCACCATCATCGAGAACGGCAACTGGAAGCTGGTCTGGGAGAACAACCGCGAGTGCTATCACTGCGCGGGCAGCCATCCCGAGCTCTGCCGCACCTTTCCCGACACGCCGACCCATGCCGACAACGACGGCAGCGCCGGCGACCCGGCGATCATCGCCCTGTGGGACAAGTGCCGGGCGCTGGGCCTGCCGAGCGGCTTCGACGTGGCCGACGACGCGCAGTACCGCATCACCCGACTGCCGCTGCTGCGCAACGCCGAGAGCTACACCCTGTCCGGCAAGCCCGCCGTGAAGCGGCCGCTGAGCGACGCGGTGCGCAGTTCGGGTCTCGGCGCGCTGCTGCTGTACCACTACCCGACCACCTGGAACCACGTGTTGGGCGACCACGCCATCTCGTTCCGGGTGCTGCCGATCGGCCCGATGCAGACAGCCGTCACCACCAAATGGATGGTGCACCGCGACGCGGTCGAAGGCGTCGACTACGACTTGGACGAACTCACCAAGGTCTGGCTCGCCACCAACGACCAGGACCGCAAGGTGGTGGAGGAGAACCAGATCGGCGTGAACTCTCCGGCCTATCAGCCGGGACCGTATTCGCCGAGCCAGGAGGCCGGGGTGATCCAGTTCGTCGACTGGTACACCGGCACCATGCGTCGCCGCCTCGGCGGCACCCCGGAGCGCCAGAGCGAGGTGGCGTGAGCATGCGGTCGCTCGAAGCCCTGCCGCGCTTCCGCAACCTCGAAGATCTGGCCCCCTGGAACGCCCAGTCCCAGGTTCTGGAATGCGTGGCGGTTCTGCCGGAGACGGCGACCGCCCGCACCTATTGCTTCCAGACGCCGGAGGAGAGCTGGTTCCGCTATCAGCCGGGCCAGTTCATCACCCTGGAGATCCCGCTGCCGTCGGGCACGGTGCACCGCACCTACACCCTGTCCTCCAGCCCGTCGCGGCCGATGCTGATCGCCATCACCGTGAAGCTGCAGGAGGACAGCATCGGAACCCGCTGGCTGTTCGACAACCTGCAGGTCGGCGGAAGGCTGAAGGCCTTCGGGCCGGCGGGGTTCTTCTCCTGCCACACCTGGCCGTCGGACAAGTACCTGTTCATCTCCGCCGGCTCGGGCATCACGCCGATGATGTCGATGACCCGCTGGTTCTTCGACCAGGGCCGGCACTGCGACATCGCCTTCGTGAACTGCGCGCGCCGGCCGTCGGAAATCATCTTCCGCGCCGAACTGGAGCGTATGGCCGCCCGCGTGCCGACCTTCAACCTCGCCTGGGTGGTCAGCGAGCCGGATCCGTACAGCGTGTGGACCGGCTATCGCGGCCGCCTGAACGGGCTGATGCTGGAGTTGATCGCGCCGGACTATTTCGAGCGCGAGATCTTCTGCTGCGGCCCGGCCGCCTTCATGCAGGCGGTACGCGACGTGCTGAACGCCGCCGGCTTCGACATGGAGCGCTATCACGAGGAAAGCTTCCACGCTCCGGTGACCGATCCGGCCGCGGTGGACGAGCCGGACGACGTCATCCCGGACGAAAGCAAGAAGGCGCGCATCCGCTTCCTGACCTCCGACCTGGAGGCGTCGTGCCACGAGACCGACACCATCCTCACCGTGGCGCGGGAGGCCGGATTGAACATCCCCAGCGGCTGTCAGTTCGGGGTCTGCGGCACCTGCAAGATCCACGTCGCCTCCGGCCAGACCCACATGGTCCATAACGGCGGCATCCGCGAGGACGAGATCGAGGACGGTTACGTACTGGCCTGCTGCACCCAGCCGATTGGGACGATCGAGGTCGAGGTCTGACGGAACCTTGTTCCTCCCACACTCCCCGGATTTATTCCGGGGACCACGCTTGAGCTCGCACGGCCTTCCGCCGGGCCACGCTGACCCGTGGGCCCCGGAATAAATCCGGGGAGGGTGGGTAGAACGTCAGAGCTGCGCGCCGATGCCGCAGACATGACCCGGAACCGGCACCTCCCGCTGCGGTTTCCCCTGTGTCGTTTTCCGACAAAAGGCGGAGACCATGAGCACTCCTTCCTCTTCCGGCCGGCACAGCGCCACCGAGTACGATCCCGACACCACCGTGGACAAGGACGCGGCGGGCGGTTGGGGGTCGCTGCGGGGCGTGGCGCGGATCTTCGACGTGTCGAACACCTCGTCCCGCGCCCTGAGCATTCTCGCGCAGCTCAACAAGCCGAAAGGGGTCATGTGCTCGTCCTGCGCTTGGGCGAAGCCGGCCAAGCCGCATACCTTCGAGTTCTGCGAGAACGGCGCGAAGGCCACCATGTGGGAGCTCGACGAGCGGCGGGCCGATGCCGATTTCTTCGACGCCCGGACCCTGACCCAGCTCCGCGCCTGGCACGATCACGATCTGGAAACCGCCGGTCGCCTCACCACGCCGCTGCGCTACGACCCGGTGGCCGACCGCTATCTGCCGGTGAGCTGGGAGCAGGCGTTCGAGGAGATCGGCCGCGAGCTGACCGCGATGGATCCCAAGGAGGCAGTGTTCTACGCCTCGGGGCATGCCGGGCTCGAGGCCTCGTATCTCTACGCCCTGTTCGCCCGGGCGATGGGCCACCAGAACCTGCCGCAGTCGTCGAACATGTGCCACGAGACGACCTCGGTGAACCTGCAGACCTTCATCGGCACGCCGGTCGGCACCTGCACGCTGGAGGATTTCGATCACTGCGACGCGATCTTCTTCTTCGGCCAGAACACCGGCACCAACAGTCCCCGGTTTCTGCATACGCTGAAGAGTGCCGTGGAGCGCGGCTGCCGGATCGTCACCTTCAATCCGCTGCGCGAGCGCGGCTCCGTCGAGTTCGCCGATCCCCAGGACCTCGCGCAGATGACCTTCGGCGCGCCCACCCGGATCTCCGAGACGTATTACCAGGTGCGTCCCGGCGGCGACATCGCGGTGCTGGCCGGGCTGATGAAATGCGTGCTGGCCGCCGAACAGGCCGCCCCCGGCACCGTGCTCGACCATGACTTCATTGCCGCCGAGACCGAAGGGTTCGCGGAGACCGCGGCGGCGGTCGATGCGACCACCTGGGACGAGATTGAGCGCCATGCCGGCCTGACCCGGGCGATGATCGAGGAGGCGGCGGACATCTACCTGTCGGCGGACAGGACCATCGGCATCTACGGCATGGGCCTGACCCAGCATGTGAACGGCTGGCTGAACCTTGGCATGCTCTGCAACCTACTGCTGATGCGCGGCAATATCGGCAGGCTCGGCGCCGGCATCTCGCCCGTGCGCGGCCATTCCAACGTCCAGGGCCAGCGTACCGTCGGGATCGGCGAGAAGTCGGCCCATATGCCGGCCGACCGGCTGCGCGCCCTGTTCGGCATCGACGCGCCGCAGGAGGAGGGCATGAACGCCGTCCATGCCTGCGAAGGCATCCTCGAGGGGCGGGTGAAGGCGATGATCTCGCTCGGCGGCAACTTGCTGCGCGCCCTGCCGGACCGCGAGCGCATGGAGCATGCGTGGCCGAAGCTGCGGCTGACGGTGCACATCGCCACCAAACTGAACCGCTCGCACCTGGTGCCGGGGGAGGTGTCGTACCTGCTGCCCTGCCTGGGGCGGACCGACGAGGACATCCAGGAGACCGGCCCGCAAGCCGTCTCGATGGAGGATTCCCTGTCGCATATCTCCGGCTCGATCGGCCGGGCCGAGCCGCCGGGGCCGGACGTGAAGTCGGAGACGGCAATCGTGGCGGGCCTTGCCAAGGCGACCCTGCCGGCCAACCCAAAGCTGGCGTGGGACCGATGGACGGGGAACTACGACCTGATCCGCGACCTGATCGCCGAGACCTATCCGGACCTGTTCGCCGGCTTCAACGACCGGCTGTTCGAGCCCGGTGGGTTCTACAAGGGCAACCCGGCGCGCGAGCGCAGGTGGGAGACCGAGAGCGGCAGGGCCAAGTTCACCGTGCCGACCACCCTTTCGGCCCTCGGCGTGCCGCCGGAGGGGGCGGATGTGATGACCCTGATCACCCTGCGCTCCAACGACCAGTTCAACACGACGATCTACGGCTTCTCCGACCGGCTGCGCGGGCTGGAGGGCAGCCGAGAGGTGGTGCTGATCAACCACGACGAGATGGACCGGCTGGGTCTGGAAGAGGGGCAGCGGGTGGCGCTGGTCTGCGCCGTCGACGATGGGGTGATGCGCCGGGTCGACGGGCTGACGGTCACGGCCTACGACCTGCCGCCCGGCTGCGTGGCCGGCTACTACCCGGAACTCAACCCGCTGGTGCCGCTCGGCTACCACGAGAAGCACTCGCAGACGCCGGCGTACAAGGGCGCGCCGGTGCGGATCGTGGTTGGGTAAGGCGGTTTCAATCGCACCGTCTCCCCGGCCTTGCGCCGGGGCCCAGGAATGGGTATCGCCGGATCGGTGCGGGGAGTTCACCAACGCTCCCGCACGCTCTCCCCTAGATCCCGGCGCAGGGCCGGGAAAACAGATCTCTTCATGTTTGATCACTCCCCGGAACACGTCCGGGGAGTGTCGTATTGGTAAAGGTTACGTCGCCTTCGTCCCCGCGCGCACGATCTCCACGATCCGTGAGAGGTCCTGGCCGGCGCGGCCCTGGAACACCCCGTGCTGCATCACCAGCCGGGCGGCCTGGCAGACCCACATGGGCACGCCGAGCGCCTCGCCCTGCTGGATGGCGAGGTTCACGTCCTTCATCAGGATCTCCATCGTGGCGCCGAAGTCGAAGCCGCCGGGCACGATGTTGTTGGGGAAGACGTTGGTCGTCGCGAAGTTCTTTCCGGTGCCGTTGTTCAACACCTGAAGCATGGCTTCGGGCGCGATGCCGCCCTTCTCGGCCATGGTCATCGCCTCCGAGGTGGCGACCAGCCCGACCGCGAACAGGATGTTGTTGGTCAGTTTCATGGTCTGGGCGGCGCCGGGTGTCTCGCCGGCGACCACCACCGTCGGCCCCCAGGCGCGGAACACCGGCTGCAACGTCTCGACCGTCGCCGGATCGCCGGAGACCATCACCGCGAGCGTCCCGGCCTCGGCCCCGGCCGGGCCGCCGCTGATCGGCGCGTCGATCACGGTCACGCCGCGCGCGGCGCAGGCCCGCTCGATCTCGGCCACGAACGGGCCGCCGACGGTGCAGGTATTGACCAGTGTCTTCAGCGTGCCGCCGGCCAGCAGGTCCTCCAGCGCCTGGCGGAAGATCGCCAGGGTCGGCAGTGAGACCACCACCGTGTCGCACTGGTCGGCCAGATCCTTCGGCGAGGCGGCCTTGCGGGCCTGTCGCTCCAGCAGCGGCTGCATCGCCGCCTCGCGGATGTCGTAGACCCAGAGTTCGTGGCCGGCATCCAGCAGCTTGCCGGCCATCGGCCGGCCCATATTGCCGATGCCGAGAAATCCGATACGCATCGTCGTTCCTCCCGTGAGCGGCTGGGAGGTTCGTCGCGGCCGGACCGGCGCCTTCCTTATGCCGAAAGTCAGAGGGTCCCGCCGGATCGCTGACCGGCGGGACCCGGCAGGTCTTATTTCTTCAGGCGTGGCTTCTCGATATTGGCCAGGTCGCAATGGGCGTCGACCATGGCGGAGAAGTCCTGGGAGCCGAATCCGCGGGCGCGGGCGGCGCTGAACATCTCGCGAGCGGCGGCCGCCATCGGCATCGGCACCTTCGCGGTGTTGGCCGCCTGCATGATCAGCGACAGGTCCTTGTGCGCCAGATCGATGGTGAAGCCCGGGCTGGTGTCGCCCGCCAGCACCTTGTCCGGCCAGTTGATCTTGAGCTGGCCGTTCATCGCGGTGGTGCCGTAGATCACGTCCAGCGTGCTCTCCAGGTTCAGCCCTAGGCCCTGGGACAGGGCCAGCGCCTCGGCGTTGAACTGGCAGGAGGCGACGGCCAGGAAGTTGTTCACCAGCTTGGTGCGCGTCCCGGTGCCGACCCCGCCGCAGTGAAAGATCGTCGTGCCCATCGCCTCGAGCATCGGCTTCACCAGCTCGAAATCCTCCGGCTCGGCACCGACCATGAACAGCGACTCGCCGCGATCCGCATGGGCCGCCAGCCGGCCGACCGGCGCGTCCACGTAGCGCAGGCCCTTGGCCTTCGCCTGGGCGGCGAGATCGTCGGTGGTGCCGGGCTCCACGGTGCTCATGTCCATGATGAGCGCGCCCTTCGGCGCATTGGCGATGATGCCGTCCGCACCGCCGACCACCTCGCGCACGACCGGGCCGTCCGGCAGCATGGTGATGATCACGTCGCTCTTCTTCGCGACCTCGGCCGCACTTGGCGCGCGGGAGGCCTGAAGCTCCTCAAGCTCCTTCACCGCCGCCGGGTTGATGTCGTTGACGACGAGGCGGAAGCCCTTGCGGGCCATGTTGGACGCCATCGGGCGCCCCATGCGACCGAGCCCGATAAAACCGACATTCATAGAAATCATCCTCCCGATTTGGTTGGCCTCCCTTGTAGGGGGCGGGCGGACCGCCTGACCATACGGGAAATGACGGGTGCGGCGTCAGCGCCCGACGCGCGCCCGGGCCTCGCGGTCATAGGCGAAGTACTGGCGGTGGGTGGCGATGTGGTCGGACACGTAGAGCGCGTCGTGCCACACCCCCCAGATGAAGGACGAGCCGCGCCGCGACAGCCAGGGCAGGCCGACGAAATACAGGCCGGGCTCGCTCGACACCCCGCGCTTGTGCCGCGGTTTGCCGGCGGCGTCGAACGCGTCCACCTGCAGCCAGCCGAAATCGTACTCGTAGCCGGTGGCCCACAGGATCGTGCTCACCCCCGCCGCAGCCAGATCCAGCTCCAGGATCGGGTCGGTGACGCAGGCCGGGTCGGCCGGGATCTCCCGCAGCGCCGGCTCCTCCGGCAGGTCCAGACCGTTGCGCGCGATATAGGCGTCGGCCTGGTCGAGCTCGGACATCAGACTTTCGTCGCCGCGTGTCAGGTTGTCGGCCAGGTCCGCGGCGAAGCGGATCACGCCGTTTTCGTAACCCGCGGTCATGCCGACCAGGGTCATGCCGCGCTCGGCGAGACGCCGGAAATCGACCGTATGGCCGCCATAGGCGCCGCTGACCGCGATGGTGACGTGCTGGGTATCGGGATCGGGCGTCTCCGCATCCCAGCGGCCGAGCACGCCGAGCCACCAGCAGTAGTCGCGCTCCCGATATCGGCGCGGATAGCGGTTATGCGGCCCCACCGAGA
This sequence comes from Candidatus Endolissoclinum sp., assembly GCA_965228445.1. GTDB lineage: Bacteria > Pseudomonadota > Alphaproteobacteria > Thalassobaculales > Thalassobaculaceae > Thalassobaculum. Next base: position 4,956,068 of record OZ245813.1, read on the forward strand.
GATAGACCCGGCGGCCCGCCCGCAGCAGCTCGTCGGCGATCTGCGCCCCCGACGAGCCGCAGCCGACCACCAGCACCGCGCCCTCGGCGAGTTGATCCGGGTTGCGGTAGGCGGCGGAGTGCATCTGCGTCACCGGGGCGGTCTGCGGCACGATCTTGGGGATCACCGGGCGCTGGAACGGGCCGGTGGCGGCGACCACGTATGTCGCGTCGATCACTCCGTCCGACGTCTCCACATGGAAGCCCGGCCGGTCGGCATGGCGGGCGACCGTCGTCACCTCCACCCCGCAGCGGATCGGCGCGGAGACCTTGGCAGCGTAGTCGGCGAAATAGGCGGCGACCCGCTCCTTGCCTGGAAAGCCGTCGGGATGCACGTCGTCGAACTCCAGGCCGGGAAAGCGGTCGTGCCAGGCGGGGCCGTTGGCGACCAGGGAGTCCCAGCGGCCCGTCCGCCAGCGCTCGGCGATCCGGCCGCGCTCCAGCACTAGGTGCGGGACGCCGAGCGCGCCCAGATGCGCGCTCATCGCCACGCCCGCCTGGCCCGCGCCGACGACCAGCGTCTCGACCTGTTCAACACTCATGCCCGTGCCCCCTGACGATCCCGATCCGGGGCGACTCAAGCAGCTTCGGGCGCCGCCGCAAAGGGGGTCAGTCGATCGGCTCGCCCGCCCGCGGATCGATCGGCAGTTTGCCGGCAAGGCCGGTCAGGTCCTCCAGCAGGGCGGCCGCCGCCAGCAGGCCGGCGTCGTCATGGGGTTTGCCGACCACCTGGATGCCGACCGGGCGCCCATCCTCGGTGAAGCCCGCCGGCAGGGAAAGCGACGGGCAGGCGGTCAGGGTGATGGACGAGGTGGTCATCGACGCGGCGATGTAGTTGTCGAACTTGACCCCGTCGACCCCGTCGATCCGGGTCTTGTCGACGTCGTACGGCGGCAGCACGGTGACCGGCAGGAGCAGCAGGTCGTAGGTTTCGAAGAACGCGGCGACCCGGCGGTAGAAGGCAGCGCGCTCCCGCTCGGCCCAGGCGATTTCCTCCGGCGAGAGGGCCAGTCCCTTCTCGGTGTTCCAGATGATGTCCGGCTTGATCTGATCGCGGTGGGTCTTCAGCCGCTCGCCGTGGTTCACCACGAAGATCATGGCGCGCAGGATCTGGAACGCCTCGCCGATCCGGCCCATCTCGGGACAGGCTTCCTCCACCGGGATGCCGAGGGATTCGAAGTTGCGCACGGCCTCGCCGATGACCCCGCGCACCGCCTTGGAGATCGGGGCCACACCGCCTAGATCGGGGGAGAAGGCGACCTTCTTCGGCCACCAGCCCTTCTTGTCGGCGAGTGCCGCGTCCACCGTGCCGGCGAAGCTGCGCTCCGGTGCCGGGCGGCTCATCGGGTCGCGGGCGCACTGGCCGGCCATGGTGTCGAGGAACAGGGCGATGTCCGGCACGTTGCGCGCCATCGGCCCTTCCACCGAGCTCGGGCTGAACAGGTTGTTCGACGTGCCGCGGGTCACCCGGCCGGGCGAGGGGCGCAGGCCGACGACGGAGGTGTGGGCCGCCGGGCCGCGCAGGGAGCCGCCATGGTCCGATCCGTGGGCCAGCCAGACCTCGCCCGTGGCCAGCGCCACCGCCGCGCCGCCCGACGAGCCGCCGGGGGTCAGCGAGGTGTTCCACGGGTTGCGGGTCTTGCCGAAGACCGCGTTGTAGGTGTTGCCGCCAGCACCGAATTCCGGGGTGTTCGACTTGGCGATCACCAGCCCGCCACGGTCCTCGATCTTCTCCACCAGGGGATGCGAGGCCTCGGGCACGTGGTCGGCATAGATCGGCGAAGCGTAGGTGGTGCGCACGCCCTTGACGTCCATCAGATCCTTGATCGCCACCGGCAGGCCGGCGAGCCAGCCGGGATGGCCCTTTCCGGCACGGTCGGTGAGCGATTTCGCCGCCTCGCGGGCGCGGTCCAGGCACAGGGTCGGCAGGGCGTTGACCGCGCTTTCCACTTCGGCGATGCGGGCGGCGGCGGCGTCGATCAGCTCCAGCGGCGAGACCTCGCCCGCCTCCAGCAGCCTCACCGCCTCGCGGGCCGTCAGCTTCGTCAGTTCGGTACTCGCCGCCATCGTCTTCCCCTGCTGGTTACCGGGAAACTCAAGCAAGCGCGGCCCGCAGGGTAAAGATGCCAATTCGGCAGGACTGGCGGCGGGTGCGGAACCCGGCTTGTGGGTGCGGGAACAGGCTCCTATCGTCGCCGGACACCCAAAAACGATACCGTGAGGAAACCGCCGTGACCGCTCCCGAAAGACTGCGCGCCCTTCTGGCCGAGCCCGAATTCATCGTCATGCCGGCGGCCTGGGACGGTCTCTCCGCCAAGCTCGCGGCCGAGGCCGGGTTCAAGACGGCGTTCCTGTCCGGTTCCTGCGTCGCGGCCAGCCGTCTCGGCGGCCCGGACCTCGACCTGGTGTCCTTCGGCGAGATGTTCGACAGCTTCAACATGGTGCATGGCGCCGCTCCGCAGACGCTGGTGCTGGCCGACGGCGACCACGGCTACGGCAACGCGATGAACGTGCAGCGCACCGTGCGGGCCTACGGCCGAGCCGGCGCCGCCGCCGTGCTGATCGAGGACAAGATCACCCCGCGGGCCCTGACCGCCGCCGGCAAGCCGTGCCTGTCGCGCGACGAGGCCCGGATGAAGATCCGCGCGGCCGTGGAAGCGGCGAAGGAGTCCGGCATCCTGGTCCTGGCCCGCACCGACTGCCGACCGACCCAGGGCATCGACGAAGCCGTCGCCCGGATCGAGATGTATGTGGAGGAGGGGGCCGACATCCTGTTCCTCGACTCCCCGGCCGACAACGACGAGATCCGCCGCGCGGTGGAGGCCGCCGCCGGCCGGCCGTCCTTCTCCGTGCTGTCCCCGGGCGCGCCGCGCGCCTGTCCGAGCCAGAAGGAGGCGGCCGACCTGGGCTTCAAGATCGGCACCTATCCGACCGGCATGCTGTCCCCGGCGATCGCCGGGATGAAGGCCGGTCTCGCCGCCCTGGCCGCGGGCGAGGCGGAGACGTCCGGCGCGCTCAGCCCGGCGGAGTTCCGCGATACGCTCGGTTACGGCGACTACGACAGCCAGGCCAAGCCGTTCATCGTGCCGGCCTGACCGTCGGGATCCGATCCGCTGGGGCCCGCTCTGTGGAGCCCCAGGGCCTCAGCGGATGAACTGGTCCACGTAGTCGGCGCCCAGGCCGACCTCCTCGAAGTGCTTGCGGCACATGTCGATCTTGGTGAACACATCCTCGTAGCCGAGATGCTTGCCCCAGGGATCGCAGTAGTACATCACGCCGTTCACCTGGAAGTAGGTGATCATCTCCTCGACATCGTCCGGGACCACGAGGGTGTGGGTCTCGCCCGGCGGCTCGTAGACGTAGCCGCCTTCCTCGGCGACCCAGTCATGCTCCAGGTAGTACCAGCGCCCCTTGAGCACGAAGCCGTGCACCGCGTTCGGGTGGCGGTGGCGGGACAGGACGCCGGACTTGGTGACCTTCAGCAGGTTCATCCAGTAGCCCTGGGAGACGTTCAGGCAGAGCGGACGGAAGAACACGTTCTCCGCCTGCTTGACCCAGAGCCGGTCGTCCTGGGGGATGGCGGACGGCACCACGATCTCCGCCTGGGCCTCCTTGGGGAAGGGGAGCTGGTAGGGGACCATCGGGTCCTTGTCGGGGGCTTCCAAAGGCATGGCTGTCTCTCCGTTTTCTTGATTATCGGTCGGATTCTTGCCGGTCACATGGCCGCGTAGCCGCCATCCACGTTCAGGATCGTGCCGGTGATGAAGGAGGCGGCGTCGCTGGCCAGGAACAGGGCCGGCCCGGCCAGTTCCTCCGGCTGGCCCCAGCGCCCCATCGGTGTGCGGCCGGTGATGGCGGCGTTCCGTCCCTCGTCGCTGCGCAGATTGACGGTCAGCGGCGTGGCGATCCAGCCCGGCGCGAGCGCGTTCACCCGGATGCCGTCGGCCGCATAGGCGATGGCCAGCGACTTGGTGAGCTGCGCCACCCCGCCCTTGGAGGCCGCATAGCCCGGCACCAGCCCGCCGCCGAAATAGCTCAGCATCGAGGCGATGTTGATGATGCAGCCGCCGGCCTGGGCCAGCTTCGGGCGGAAACCCGCGCACATCCGCATGGTGCCGTTCAGGTTGATGTCGATCACCTGGGCGAAGACCTCGGGCTCCAGTTCGTCGCCGCGGCGGATCACCCCGGCTGCGTTGACCAGCACGTCGAGCCGGTCGCGCCCCGCTGCGAGCTCGGCGATCGCCGCCGCGTCGGTCACGTCGAGCGACTGGAACGACAGGGAGCCCTCGGCCGCGGGCAGGTCGCCGAGCCCGGCGCCGGTGACCGCGTATCCGGCTGCCGCGAAGCCCCTGGCGATGGCGAGGCCGATGCCGCTGGTCCCTCCGGTGACGAGGACGGAGCGGGCGGCGGGGTCGGATGCGGTTGACATGCCTAGTTTGTCCATATTATGGATAATGATCTACTATATGAGAATTTGCATGGAGGGCGGACGGTGTCAATCGCCGCCTGTCGCCCCGGAGCGGAATTGCGGAGGAACACAGCATGACGCCGGGACCGGTCCAGGGCGCGCAGAGCTTCTCACGCAGCATGGCTGTGCTGCAGGCGGTGGCCGATCATCCGGGGGGACCCGGCGTGGCCGATCTGGCGCGTCAGCTCGACCTGACCCGGCCGACCCTCTACCGCATCCTCGCCTCGCTGGAGGCCGAGGGCCTGATCCGGCAGCGCGGCGACAGGCGGTACGGGCTGGGCAGCCGGCTGATCGGCCTGGCCCACCGGGCGCTGGCGCAGCAGGACATCCGCTCCCTGGCGCGCGACCCGTTGGCGGCACTGAGGGACGAGACGGGCGAGACCGTGCACCTCGCCGTGCGGATGCTCGACGAGATGGTCTATATCGACAAGATGGAGAGCCCGGAGCTGGTCCGCATGGCCTCCACCGTGGGCACGCGGGTTCCGTTCCACACCAGCTCGGTGGGCAAGGCGTTCCTGGCGGCCCTGCCGGAGGCGGAGGCCGAGGCGGTGATCGCCCGCTTGCCGCTTTCCCCCGTCACCGACCGATCGGTGACCGACGTCGATGCCCTGCGTGCCCGCGTGGACGCGGCCCGACGGCAGGGCTACAGCTCGGACGAGGAGGAGAACGAGACCGGGATCGTGTGCTTCGGCGCGGCGATCCGGGACGCCTCGGGGGAGCCCGTGGCGAGCGTCAGCGTGTCGGTGCCGAACTTCCGCCTGCGGGACGACCGGGCGGCGTACTGGCGCCCGTTGCTCGACCGCTGCAACGCGATCTCCCGGCAGTTGGGTGGGTGAGAGGCAACTTTCTTTCTGCCTCTCCGCACTCCCCGGACTAGTTCCGGGGCAAGGCGTCCGCGTGCCGGAACCCAGCTCCTTGCGTGCCCAGGCCTCGCCCCGGAACTAGTCCGGGGAGTGATTTCGTATATGTTTTTTCCCGTTTTCCCGGCCCTGAGCCGGGATCCAGCCGTCCATGTTTTGGAGCTGCGGTGCTGATCTGGCACCGCTCCAGCACGCCGCGCTCTCGATCCCGGCGCGAGGCCGGGAAAACGGAGTTGGGGGAGGCTCTCACCCCCGCCCGGCGATCGCCTGCCAGACCCGTTCGGAGGTGGCCGGCATCTGGATGTGGTCGACACCCAGCGGGGACAGGGCGTCCACCACCGCGTTGATCACGGCCGGCGGGGCGGCGATGCAGCCGGCCTGGCCGACGCCCTTGGCGCCCAGCGGGTTGGCGCCGGTCGCCTCGCCGGCGAAGGTCACGTCGAACATCGGCAGGTCCACCGCCCGCGGCAGCGCATAGTCCATCAGCGAGCCGCTGAGCAGCTGGCCGCTGTCGGCATCGTAGGCGATCCGCTCGCCCAGGGCCTGGCCGATGCCCTGGACCACGCCGCCATGGAGCTGACCCTCGGTGAGTTGGGCGTCGTAGATCGTGCCGTAATCGTCCACGGCGATGTAGCGGGTCAGGGTTACATGGCCGGTGTCCGGTGCGATCTCCACCTCGGCGATGTGGCAGCCGCCGGGGAAGGTGAAGGGCACGTCTTGGCGGAACACGGCGGTGTCCAGGCCCGTCTCCCCGGTCTCCGGCGAGGCGTCGCTGCTGCGCGCCGCGGCGGCGACCTCGAGCAGCGACACGGAGCGGTCGTCGGTGCCGGCTCTGAACCGGCCGTCGGCGAAGATCACGCTGCCGGGATCGGCCTGCAGCAACCGGGCGGCGAGGGGCGCGGCCTTCTCCAGCATCGCGTCCATCGCCAGCATCAGAGTGCCGGCCCCCATATGCATGGTCCGCGCCCCGCCATGGCCGGCACCCGTGCGGGTGGCGACGGTGTCGGCCTGGACGTAGCGGAAGGCGTCGATCGGCAGGCCGAGCCGCTCGGAGGCGAGGCGGGTGAACACCGTCTCGTGCCCCTGGCCGTTGGACTCCGTGCCGGTCGCGAGCTCCACCTTGCCGTCGGCGGCGAAGCGGACCTCGACCTCCTCCTGCGGCGCGCCGCGGGAGCTTTCCAGGAAGCAGGCGATGCCGAGGCCGAGCAGCCGGCCCGTCTCGGCGGCCGCCTTCCGGCGCGCCTCGAAGCCGTCGCGGTCGGCCAGTGCCACCGCGTCGTCCAGATTGCCGCGGAACCGGCCGCAGTCCAGCACCGCGCCGAGCGCCTTGGGATAGGGGAAGGTATCGACGATGTTGCGGCGGCGCAGGGCGACCGGGTCGAAGCCGCAGCGTCGGGCGGCAGCGTCGATCAGCCGCTCGATGACGAAGTTCGCCTCGGGCTTGCCGGCGCCGCGATAGGCGTCGACCGGGGCGGTGTTGGTGAAGATGCCCCGGCTGCGCATGTGGATCGCCGGAATCCGGTACACCCCACCCATCGCCGTCGAGGCGGCGTTGGTCGAGGCGTTCGGCCCGCCGCTGGAGAGATAGGCGCCCATATCGGCGACCATCTCAACGTCCAGCGCCAGGAAGGTGCCGTCGGCATCGAGGGCGAGCCGGGCCTTGGAGGTCACCGCCCGGCCGTGGATGGAGCCCGCCAGCTCTTCGCCGGTGGTGGCGAGCCAGCGCACCGGCCGACCCGTCCGGCGCGCGGCCCAGAGCAGGCAGACCCATTCGGCGAACAGGAAGTTCTTCAGCCCGAAGCCGCCGCCCACGTCGTCGGCCTTGAGATGGAACCGGTCCGCCGGCAGGCCGAAGACCGGACCGGCGAGATCGGCGCGGATGCCGTGCAGTCCCTGGCCGGTCAGGTCCATGACGAAGCTTTCGGTTGCCGGGTCGTACTCGGCGACCGCGGCACGCGGCTCCAGCGGGAAGGCGGAGACCCGCTGGTTGTCCAGGTCGAGCTCGACCACATGGGCGGCCGAGGCCATGGCGGAGGCGACCGTATCCGGATCGCCCTTCACGAAGCGGTAGGCGCAGTTGCCGGGCGCCTGCGGCCAGATCGTCGGCGCGTCCTCGGCCTGGGCGGCGTCGATATCGACGAGCGCCGGCAGGTCGCCATAGTCGACCATCACCGCCTCGGCGGCATCGGCGGCGGCCTCCGCAGTGTCGGCGACCACGAGAACCACCGGCTCGCCCACATAGCGCACCCGGTCGACGGCGAGCGCATGGTGCTGCGGGGTGATGATCGGCTCGACGGTGGCGGCGACCACGCTGCAGGGCATCGGGCCGATGCCGTCGGCCACCAGGTCCGCGCCGGTCCACACGCCGACCACGCCCGGCAGCTCGGCCGCGGCCGAGACGTCGATCCCGGCGATCTCCGCATGGGCGAGGTCGGCGCGCACGAAGCGGGCATGGAGCTGGCCGGCGTCCGGCCGGTCGTCGACATAGCGGCCGCGGCCGGTCAGGAAGCGGGCGTCTTCAAGGCGCAGGGAGGGCTTGGCGGCGGCTGCGGTCGTCACGGTGGCGTCTCGGCAAACAGACAGAGGGGATGGCACGCGCCAGCTTAACAGGAAACGGGTGGTGCGTGAGAAGAGGGCGGTTCGGACGTTGCGCCGGCGAGCCCGCGGACTTACACCGCTGGCAGTCCGCCCAGCCTGGAGTTCCCATGTCCGCCGCCGCAACCGCCGATACCAGACGCCTGGAGACCGCCCGTCGGGCCGCCGAGGAGGCCGGACGCCTGGCGCGCCGCTTCTTCGAGAACCGCGAGGCCCTGCTGATCGAAGCCAAGGGGCCGCAGGACCTGGTGAGTGCCGCCGACCGCGAGGTGGAGGCGCTGATCCGCCAAGAGATCGCCCGCGACTTCCCAGACGACCGGGTGCTGGGCGAGGAGTTCGGCACCGGCGGCGTCGGCGACGACCGCGAGGGCGGGGACGGGGCCACCGGCTGGGTGGTCGACCCGATCGACGGGACCCAGAACTTCCTGCGCGGCATTCCGCAGTTCGTCGTCTCCATCGCCTATCGCGAGGCCGGCAGGGTGCTGGTCGGGGTGATCCACGATCCGAATGCCGGGGAGACCTTCTGGGCGACCGACGGGGGCGGCGCCTTCCGCAACGGCACCTCCATCCACGTCACCCAGGCCGCCCGGCTGGAGGAGGCCGTGGTCGGCGTCGGCCATTCGCCGCGCCACGCGCCGGAGGTCTTCAACCGCACCGTCACCGCGCTGATCGATGCCGGCGCCCAGACCCGCAACTACTGCTGTGCGGCGATTCAGCTCGCCTATGTGGCCGACGGACGGCTCGACGCCACCTGGGACCCCTATCTGCTGGACTGGGACGTGGCCGCCGGGATGCTGATCGTGCGCGAGGCGGGCGGCGACGGCGTACCGTTCCGGCCTGGACGCAAGGGCCCCTATGCGGACACCCTGATCGCCGGGACGCCCGGGCTGCTGGACGAGTTCCGGCGCCGGACGCGCATGTTCGACGACTGAGCAAGGCAAACAGATGTTCTACGAACCCCGGAGCGGGCACGGCCTGCCGCATGACCCGTTCAAGGCCATCGTGGCACCCCGGCCGATCGGCTGGATCTCCACTGTCGACGGGCAGGGCCGCAACAACCTGGCGCCCTACAGTTTCTTCAGCGCGATTAACACCAATCCGCCGATGGTCAGCTTCACCAGCGAGGGGCTGAAGGACAGCCCGGCCAACGCCCGCGACACCGGCGAGTTCGTCTGCAACCTCTCCACCCTGCCGCTGGCGCATCAGATGAACGCCTCGTCCGGCACGGTGGGGGCCGAGGTGGACGAGTTCGAGCTGGCCGGGCTGGAGACCGCGCCCTGTCGGCTGGTCCGCCCGCTGCGGGTCGCCGCGTCGCCTGCCGCCCTGGAATGCAAGGTCACCGACTTCATCCAGCTCAAGAACCTGCAGGGCGAGCTGACGAGCCGCTACATGGTCCTGGGCGAGGTGGTCGGCGTCCATATCGACGAGGCGTTTCTGAAGAACGGCCTGTTCGACACGGCGGCGGCCCAGGCGCTGGCCCGATGCGGCTACATGGACTATGCCGCGGTCACCGAGGTCTTCGCCCTGCGCCGTCCCGACGCCGCGGAGTAAGGCGGCTCAGAACGGGTCGTTGGCCGGCGTCGGGCGGTTGCGGGCGCCGAGTTCGACCGACCATTGCCGCATCAGCTCCTCCTCCGGCATGCGACCGGTCTCGCGGGGCAGCGCCACGATTTCGCCCCGGGCCTGGTGGGCCTGGGCGGACTCGCGCACCTCGCTGGGCGTCATGCCGAACTCGTCGCGGAACCGGGTGGTGAAGTGGCTCGGACTGGTGAAGCCGAAATCCAGCGCGATGTCGAAGATGCCGCGCCGCATCTGGGCCTCGGAGGTGAGCGCGACGAAGCACGCCATCAGCCGGCGCCGCAGGATGTAACCGCGCACGCCGCCCTTGTCCTGGAACAGCCGGTAGAGGGTGGCCCGCGACATCCGGTACTTGGCGCAGATGCTGGTCACGCCCAGTTCCGGATCGCCCAGGTTCATCTCGATATGCCGCCGCAGGGCCGTCAGCGTGCCGTCCCGGGCATCGATCGAATGGGGATCGCCGTTGGCGACCAGCACCTGGAGCAGGCCGAACAGGCTCTGCGACAGCAGGGGTGCGTCGGCGGCCGGGGCTTTCGGCAGGGTGGTGCGCAGCGATTGCATGAAGTCGGCCAGCAGCATGCCGGCGGTGGTGTCGAGACTGAACATCAGCCCGTTGGCCTCGTGCAGGGCGGGCAGATGTGCCGCCACGGTCATCCGGGGCAGCGCCAGGGTGAGAACCTCGGCGTCGGTGCAGGAGGAATGGACCTCGTAGCCGAGATTGACCGAACTGATCGCGTCGGACCGCATCACGAAGGCCCGCCCGGCATTCTCGACATGGTTGGTGCCGCGCAGAAAGAGCTGCAGGGCGACCGGGTCGGAATCGTCGTTGCGCCGCAGCCAGGCGGAATCGCGGACATACTGCTGTTGCGACAGCTTGGTGTCGTAGAAATGGAAATCGCCGGCGTTGTAGATGTGGACTTCCGGCGCCTTCGTGGGGCGGCGCGGGTCGACCAGCGGCACCGAGCGGAAGTAGTGCGAGATGCCGGTGCGCCAGCGCCAGAACAGCTCTTCGTTGGAGACGGTGCCTGGAATGAGCGAAACCGAAGGCAGGGCTGCTTCGAGCGCCATACCGTAATCCCCCTGTCAGGAGCAGCCCGCGTCGTTCTGGTGCCGCTCTAGAGTCCCCACTCTTCGGCATATCCCGGCATTCGCTTCGGAATGCCGCGCATCGCTCGGCAAGAGGTCCGGCGTCCTTGTCCGCCCTCGACCGGCACTCCCTCCATGCCGGCCATACGCTCAGGGTCGAGACACCGATTCAACCCAAACGGTGCATGCGGGAATATTCTCGATAATTGCGGGAGAGGTCAATAACCGTGGTGTCCGAGTGGTGATTGGTCTGCCGGATCCTAAGGACGCACTTCCCTTCGCCGCATTCCATCACGATGCCGGCTTGCAGAAATATGAATGATGGTTCATTATTCACCTCAAGCATCAGGAGGAAGCTAAGAATCATGACCATCGGAACGACTTCTGCCACCAAGCAGGACGGCGCCGCCCAGTATGACGCCGTGATCATCGGCGCCGGGTTTTCCGGGATGTACCAGCTCCATCTGCTCCGCGACCGCCTCGGGCTGAACGCCCGGGTGATCGAGCGCGGCGACGGGGTCGGCGGCACCTGGTACTGGAACCGCTATCCGGGCGCGCGCTGCGATTCCGAAAGCCACTCCTACAGCTATTACTTCTCCGACGAGCTGCTGAAGGAGTGGGAGTGGTCCGAGCGCTATCCGCAGCAGCCGGAGATCGTGCGCTACCTCAACTTCGTCGCCGACAAGCTCGACCTGAAGCGCGACATCCAGTTCGAGACCGAGGTCACCGGGGCCGTCTATGACGAGGCGGCCAACCTGTGGCGGGTCTCCACGGACGACGGCGCCACCGTCTCGGCCAAGTATCTGATCACGGCCGTCGGCTGCCTGTCCTCGGCCAACGTGCCGAACATTCCGGGCCGGGACAGCTTCAAGGGCCAGTGGTACCACACCGGCCAGTGGCCGCATGAGGGCGTGGACTTCACCGGCAAGCGGGTCGGCCAGATCGGCACCGGGTCGACCGGCATCCAGGCCGTCCCGGTGATCGCGGAGACCGCCAAGCATCTGACGGTGTTCCAGCGCACCGCCAACTACTCGATCCCGGCGCAGAACCATCCGCTGTCGGCCGAGTTCAAGACCTGGGCGAAGGAGAACATCGACGAGATCCGCCAGACCATGCGGGCCTCGACCAACGGTCACCCGTTCCTGATCAGCGAGCGCAAGGTGTTCGACGTCTCCGCCGAGGAACGCCGCAAGATCTACGAGAAGGCCTGGGAGTTCGGCGGCCTGCGCTTCCGCGCCTCGTTCCAGGATCTGCTGTTCGACAAGGCGGCCAACGACACCGCGGCCGACTTCCTGAAGAGCAAGATCGGCGAGATCGTGAAGGATCCGGAGACCGCGAAGAACCTGGCGGCGATCGACCATCCCTTCGCCACCAAGCGGCCGCCGATCGATACCGGCTATTTCGAGACCTACAACCGCGACAATGTCAGCCTGGTGAACCTGCGCGACACCCCGATCGTCGAGATCACCGAAGAGGGCGTGAAGACCACCGACGGCGAATACGAGCTCGACATCATCGTCTTCGCCACCGGCTTCGACGCCATGACCGGCTCGCTGCTGAAGCTGGGCATCGTCGGCCGGGACGGCGTCACCCTGAACAAGGCCTGGGAGGCGGGTCCGCGGACCTATCTCGGCATCCAGGCCGCCGGCTTCCCGAACCTGTTCACCATCACCGGACCGGGCAGCCCGTCGGTGCTGTGCAACATGCCGGTGGCGATCGAGCAGCACGTCGAATGGGTCGCCGACTGCATCGAGGCGATGGAGAAGGACGGCATCGACCGGATCGAGCCGACCGAGAAGGCGGTCAGCGACTGGGTCGACCACGTCAACGACGTCGCCAATGCCACCCTGCTGCCCCAGGCCGGGCACTCCTGGTACCTGGGCGCCAACGTCCCGGGCAAGCCGCGGGTGTTCATGCCCTATGCCGGCGGCATGGCCCGCTTCCGCGGTATCTGCGACGACGTGGCGGCGAAGGGCTACGAAGGCTTCGTGCTGACCCGCGACAGCGCCGACAGCGGTGCCGAGGCGGTCAACGCCTGAGCCTGGGCTCACCCGACAAGATCCCTGAGGCCTGGCCCCCAATTCCAGGTCCCTGTCCTGGGTCAGCGGTGACGTTTCACCGTTGACCCTTTTTTTGGACATTATTTAATCTATCGATCGATTAATTATGGAGGTCGGGTTTGGTGGCGGAGGCGCAGACGCGCAGGGCTGGACGCCCGCAGGGCGCCCCGGACACGCGGGACGCCTGCCTGCAGGCGGCCGAACGGCTGTTCGCCGCCCAGGGATTCGGCGCGACCGGACTGCGCCAGATCGGCGCGGCCGCCGGCGTCAGCATCGCCACGCTGATCTATCACTTCGGCTCCAAGGAGAAGCTGTACGGCAAGGTGCTGGGGCGGGTCGCCGACAGCATCGCGCCCTATCTGCCGGCGCCGGACGGGTTCGAGCCGGATCTCGACGGGATGGTGGCGATGGTGGAGCGGTTTCTGGACTGGTCGCTGGACCATGGCGACTACGCCGCCCTGCTGCTGCGCGAGCTGATGGAGAACCCGTCGCGGGCCGCCAGGGCCCGGCGCTGGTACCTGCTGCCGCTGATCGACGCCTATGCGGCCGCGATCCGCGCCGGGCAGAGGGCCGGCCGGTTCGGCCCCTGCGATCCGGAGATGTTCGCCTTCTATCTCACCGGCGCGATCACCCATTTCCGCGCCTCGACCGTCACCATCCAGCAGATGCTGGCGGCCGGCACGCCGGAGGAGGTCGTCGACCGGTTCCGCGCCACCCTGCGGGCCAACGTGACGGCAATGCTGCTGCCGGCCTGAGCGCCGGCGATCCGGCCCGAAGGGACGCTGCAAGAGGTCCCGGGGCCAACCAGGAGGGAATGCCCGTGACGCGCGCCATGCCGTCCGCCGAGACCTGTGTCCTGCGCCATGCGCTCGACCGCCACGCCGTCGAGCGGGCCGACCAGATCTATGCGGTGTTCGAGGATGGGGAGCGCTGGACCTTCGGCGACACCCTGGCCCATGTCCGCGCCACGGCCGCCGGGCTGCAGCGGCTGGGCGTGGGGCGCGGCGACGCGGTGCTGGTGATGATGCCGAACGGGGCGCTCGGCCTGCGCGCGATGTTCGCGGCGAACTATCTCGGCGCGGTCTCGGTGCCGGTGAACCCGGCCTATCGCGGCGCCGTCCTGGAGCATGTGGTTGCGGATTCCGGCGCCACTATCGCGGTGGTTCATCCGGACTGCCTCGACCGGGTGCTGGAGGTTTCCCCCGGGGCGCTGACGCGTCTCGTCGTCGCCGGGCCCCTGCCGCAGGGAAAGACGCCGGAGGGGCTGACCGTCCATGGCGAGGCGATCCTGTTGGAGGAGGGGGCCGAGCCGGACCCACTGGACCGGGCGATCGCGCCCTGGGACACCCAGTCGATCATCTTCACCTCGGGCACGACCGGCCGCTCGAAGGGCGTGCAGTCCTCCTACCTGCACTGCTACACGGCGATGAACCCGGACACCTGGACCTGCACCCGGGCCGACGACCGCCATCTGCTGCATATGCCGATCTTCCATATCGGCGGCGCCTTCATCGCCTCCATGGCGCTCTGCGTCGGTGCCTCCGTCGCGGTGGTGGAGCGGTTCCGCACCGACGAATTCTGGCCGGTGGTACGCCGGTTGGAGGTGACCTGCGTCTTCCTGCTCGGTGCGATGGCGACCTTCCTGCTGAAGCAGCCGCCGCGCCGGGACGACCGCGACCATCCCCTGCGCGCGGTGATGATCGTCCCCCTGGGCCAGGCGGGACCGCCCTTCCGCGAGCGCTTCGATGTCGACGTCCATACCCTGTTCAACATGACCGAGATCAGCACCCCGCTGATCTCCGGCGTCAATCCGGCCAAGCCCAACATCTGCGGCCGGCCCCGCGCGGGGGTGGAGGTGCGGCTGGTCGATGGGAACGACATCCCCGTCCCGGACGGCACGCCGGGTGAGCTGATCATCCGCACCGACGATCCCTGGACCATGACCCATGGCTATCACGGGCGCCCGGAGGCGACCGCGGCGGCCTGGCGCAACGGCTGGTTCCATACCGGCGACATGTTCCTGCGCGACGCCGACGGCGATTTCCACTTCGTCGATCGGCTGAAGGACGCGATCCGACGGCGCGGCGAGAACATCTCCTCCTACGAGGTCGAGGTGGAACTCCTGGCCCATCCGGACGTGCGCGAGGCCGCCGTGGTGGCCGTGCCGAGCGAGGTCACCGAGGACGAGGTGCTGGCCGTGCTGGCCCCGGTCGAGGGCCGGCGCCTCGATCCGGCGGCCGTGATCGGCTTCCTGGAGCCGCGCCTGCCCGCCTTCATGATCCCGCGCTACATCCGCATCGTCGACGCCCTGCCGAAAACCCCGACCGCCAAGGTCGAAAAACACGTGCTCCGCGCCGCGGGACTGACCCCGGACTGCTGGGACCGGGGCACCCGGCGCGGCGCCGCCGATCCGTCTAAAGTTGAAGGAACGCCGCCATGAGCAAGCCCGTCATCCGGGTCTATACCGACTACAAGAGCCCGTACGCCTTCGTCGCGGTGGCGCCGACCTACGCCTTGGAGGCGCGGTTCGACGTGACGCTGGAGTGGCGGCCCTACACCCTGCGGATCGAGGAATATCTTGGGGCGGTTGAAACCCGCACCGAGCATTCCTGGCGGCGGGTGCGCTATTCCTACATGGATGCCCGGCGCTACGCCAACAAGCAGGGGCTGACCCTGAAGGGACCGAAGCGGGTGTATAACGGCTACTACGCCAATGCCGGGATGCTGTTCGCCCAGCGCGAGGGATTCTTTCGGGCGTATAACGACGCGGTGTTCGAGCGGTTCTGGAAGCGCGAGCTCGACCTCGACGTGCTGTCGGAGATGTCGGCGCTGGTCGCCGGTCTCGGCGGCGACCCGGCGGCCTACGAGGCCTATGTCGAGGGGCCTGGCCGGGCCGAGATGGAGGCGGTGATCACCGAGGCCGAGGCCATGGGGGTCTTCGGCGTGCCGATGTTCGTCTTCGAGGGTGAGTTGTTCTGGGGTGGCGACCGCATCGATCTGCTCTGCGAGCGCCTGCGGCAGCAGGGGGTCAATGAGAGGCAGCCGGACTGATGGCTCTGACGTGCAATCTAAAGAAGAAAATACGCCGTAGGCGACGGCCGGCGCTCAGGCGAAACCGGGGAGGAGGAATGGTAATGAAATGACCGATGAGTCATTATTCATTGATCTTGACAGCCGAAGCGTTCGATCACCATGCTCCGGCTAATAAGACCACAAAAAATCCGAACCCTCGCCACGTGTCGTGATGCAAGAGGGTCGTCATCAAGCGAGGATCGCAATGAAGAAGTCGTACTCCCGCCCGCGCCGGGGCATTGATCGGCGCACCGTCCTGAAAGGTGCCGCCGCGGCGGCCGCCGTCGGTACCGGCATCACCGGCTTTCCCGCCTATCTGAAGGCTGCCAACACCCCGATCAAGATCGGTGTGCCGACCATCCTGTCCGGCCGCGTCGCCATTCTGGGCGAGT
Source organism: Candidatus Endolissoclinum sp. (assembly GCA_965228445.1). Classification (GTDB taxonomy): domain Bacteria; phylum Pseudomonadota; class Alphaproteobacteria; order Thalassobaculales; family Thalassobaculaceae; genus Thalassobaculum. Next base: position 4,972,217 of record OZ245813.1, read on the forward strand.
CCTCCGTTGCGGCGATCAAGAACGAGGTCCGCAAGATCAACGAGGCCGGCGGCATCGAAGGCCGCACGCTGGAGCCGATCTTCCGCGATTCGCGCGGCAAGCCGGACGAAGCGGCGCGGATGACCCGCGACCTGGTCAACAACGAGGGCTGCGAGATCATTCTCGACGCCGAAGCCTCGGGCGCGTCCTTCGCGGTCAACGAGGTGGTGCGGGACATGAAGCAGTTCTGCATCCACACCAACTCCGAGACCTCGTCGCTGACGGCCGATCCGAAGAACCAGGTCGACTGGGTCTTCCGCTCCTGCCGCCAGGGCATCCATGACGCCGTCGGCGGCGGTCTGGTCGCCGCCAAGGTGGTCAAGGAGAAGGGCCTGAAGAAGTGGGCCACGATCTCTCCGGACTACGCCTACGGCCGCGCCAACACCGAAGAGTTCATGGAATACGTGAAGCTCTTCGCCCCCGAGACCGAGGTCATCACCGAGACCTGGCCGAAGCTGTTCCAGCCGGACTACACCGAGAACGTGACCGCGCTGCTGAACGCCCAGCCGGAAGCCCTGTACTCCTGCCTGTGGGGCGGCGATCTGGTCGCGTTCTTCGACCAGGCGAGCCTCTACGGCCTGTTCGACCAGTTCACGGCCTTCGCGGTGAACCTGGGCGACTATCCGGTGCTGACGGCGATCAAGAGCCGTCCGGCCGGTGTGTACTCGGGCAGCCGTTACCACAAGGACATTCCGGACACGCCGGAGAACGAGGCCTGGTACGACAGCTACATGGCCAACTCCAACGTGCTGCCGACCAACTGGGCCTGGCAGAACGCCGCAGCGGTCAACTTCGTCGCCGAGGCGCTGAAGAAGACGGGCGGCGACACCGACACCATGAAGATGGCGGACGCGACCTCTGGCCTGACCATCGACTCGCCGTTCGGCGTCGACGGCACGCTGACCATCCGCGAGGAAGACCACACCCTGGTCAACTACATGGTCGGCTACTCCAAGACCATCGTGGACGAGCCCTATGTGGTGGACTTCGACCAGACCGCCTGGTCGGAGATCTACAAGCACGAGGCGGATTGGAAGAAGCGCAACGGCTACGCCTGATGCGCCGTCCGGGCGGGGGCTGACCTCCGCCCGGCATTCTCCGGGGCGCCGGTCACAGGCCGGCGCCTCTCTCTGTTCGTTTCTGCGGATTGACCCTTATGCTCGATTTAGACGCGCTTGCCGCCTGTCTGTCGACCTCGGCCTGCCTGGTGAACCAGGCGACGAGCGGACTGATCATCGGCATGCTTCTGTTCCTGGTGGCGTCCGGCGTCACGCTGATCTTCGGCGTGCTCCACGTCATCAATTTCGCCCATGGCAGCTTCTACATGGTCGGTGCGTATTTCGCGTACACGACCTATGTGGTGACCGGTAACTACTTCCTGGCGGCCCTGGTGGGCGGCATCGGAGCGGGCATTACCGGCATTCTGTTCGAACGGCTGATCATCAGCCGGGTGTACGGGCAGAACCTGCTGATGCAGCTCCTGGTCTGTTACGCCTTCATTCTGATCGTCGACGACCTGGTGAAGATCATCTGGGGTGCCGAATACCTGGCGATGGGCATCCCGGCCGAGTTCCGTCTGCCGCCCTTCCGCATCGCCGGCGGGTTCGTGCCGCCGTTCTACCTGTTCCTGGTGGCGGTCGCGGTGTTCATCGGCGTCGGCTCGGTCCTGCTGGTCACCAAGACCCGCTTCGGCAAGATCGTACGCGCCGCCGCGCTGAACGCGCCCATGGTCTCGGCCCTCGGCATCCGGGTGAACGTCTATTTCGCCCTGCTGTTCGGCTTCGGTTGCGCGCTCGCCGGTGTCGCCGGCGCCTTGGCCGCTCCGGTCCGCTCGCTGACCCCCGGCATGGGGCTCGGCATCCTGGTGGAGAGTTTCATCGTGACCGTCATCGGCGGCATGGGGTCGATCCCCGGCGCCTTCCTCGCGGCCATCATCCTGGGGCTCACCCGCTCGATCGGCAGCGTCGGCTTCCCGCTTTTCGTTGACGGGGCGATGTTCATGATCATGGCGCTGGTGCTGATCTTCCGGCCGACCGGCCTGCTGGGCCAGGGAGCGGTGCGATGAGCCTCATTGTGCAGTTCCGGCGCGATCTGCTGATCGCCGCCGTCGCCCTTGCCGTGCTGGTCGCCATCGGCCTCGGTATCGAGCATGCCTGGCCGCGCGACTTCATGACGGCGATCTTCGCCGCCGGCCTGCTGGCCATGTCGCTGAACATGCTGATCGGCTACACCGGTCTGGTGTCCTTCGGCCATGCGGCGTTCTTCGCGCTGGGAGGCTACATCTTCGGCCTGCTGCTGCAGTCGCCGGCCTTCACCGGCGCGGTGGGGGCGGCCTCGGTTCCGCTGGCCCTGCTCGCCGCCGTGGTGGGCACCGGCCTCTATGCGGTGATCATCGGTGCGATCTGCGTGCGGCTGACGGAAATCTACTTCGCCTTCCTGACGCTCGCGTTCCAGATGTTCCTGTACAGCGTGATCCTGAGCTGGGTCGACCTGACCGGCGGCGACCAGGGGCTGATGGGCGGCATTCCGCGGCCCGAGTTCCTCGGCATCGATCTCGCCGACCAGTACCACCGCTTCGTCTTCTGCGCGGTGCTGTTCGTGGTCTGCGTGATGATCATGCGGATCATGACCGAGAGCCCGTTCGGCTACACCCTGCGGATGATCCGCGACAACGCCACGCGCGCGGCCTTCCTGGGCGTGAACGTGACCCGGGTGAAGCTGATCTGCTTCGTGGTCTCGTCCTCGATCGCTTCGGTCGGCGGCGTGATCCTGGCCCTGTTCACCTCCGGTGCCTATCCGGAATGGGCGTTCTGGGCGCAGTCCGGCGAGGCGATCTTCATGATCATGCTCGGCGGTCTGAACGTCTTCCTCGGCCCGATCCTCGGAGCGGTGGCGCTGCGTATCCTGAACGACGTCGTTCAGATGTACACCTCGCACACCGAGATCGTGATCGGCCTGGTGATCATGTTCGTCGTGCTCGGTCTGCGCCGCGGCATTCTCGACTTCGCCAAGGACTGGTGGGTCGAGAGGCAGCAGGCGCGCCTGGCGGCGGAAAACCGGAATGGACGTGAGTGATGAGTGACGTGGGAAGCCTGAAGGACCGCATCGCGGTCGTCACGGGCGGGGCCAGCGGCATCGGTGCCGCCTGCGCCCGGGTGATGGCGGCGCGCGGGGCGCGCGTGGTCGTCGCCGACGTGAATGCCGAGGCGGCGGCCAAGGTGGCCGGCGAGATCGGCGGCGTGGGCTACGGGGTCGACGTGCGTGACATCGACGCCATCGAGGCCCTGGCCGAGCGCAGCGAGCGCGAGGTCGGCGAGACCGACATCCTGGTGACCTCCGCCGGCGTCGTGCAGCCGCCGCTGCCGCCGGAGGAGCTGTCGCCGGAGCTGTTCGACAACGTGATCGCGGTCAACCTGCGCGGGACCTACTACTGCGCCAAGGCCTACGGCCTGCGCATGGTGGCCCGGCGCCGCGGCGCCATCGTCACCATCAGTTCGGTCACGGCCGAGCGATCGGTGCCGCTGCACGCCTATGCGCCGAGCAAGGCGGCGGTGACCAACATGACCATGAACCTGGCGGCCGAATGGGGCCGGGCGGGTATCCGGGTCAACACGGTGGAGCCGGGCTATACCCGCACCCCCGCGCTGCAGGACCAGATCGACCGCGGCCATCGCGACGTCACCCTGCTGGAGGAGAACTCCACGCTGGGCCGCATGGTCGAGCCGGAGGAGATCGCCAAGGCGGTCGCCTTCCTCGCCTCCGACGAAGCGTCGGCCGTGACCGGTATCGCGCTTCCGGTGGATGTCGGCTTCTTCAGCGCCGGCTCCTGGCATCCGTATGGCGGCGTGCGCCGACAGGGGAACCGCTGATGCTGCGCCTAGAGAATGTGGTCAAGTCGTTCGGGGGCGTGGTCGCCACCAACGACGTCTCGCTGGACTTCCCGGCCGGCTCCCTGAGCGCGGTGATCGGACCGAACGGTGCGGGCAAGACGACGCTGTTCAACCTGGTCACCGGCCATCTGGTGCCGGACAGCGGTCGGATCCTGCTGGAGGAAGAGGACATCGCCGGCAAGCCGCCGGTCGACATCGTGCGCAAGGGCATCGGCCGCGCCTTCCAGATCGCCAGCATCTTCCCGAGCATGACGGTCGAGCAGTCGCTCATGTGCGCCGTCGCCTCGCATTTCCACACCTCGGAGGCGATGCTGTCGGTGTTTCCGCCGCGCAACGTGCGCCAGCGGACCGAGGAGCTGATCGACCTGCTGGGCATGGGCTCGGTGGCGAAGCTGCTCAGCGCCAACATCTCGCACGGCGACCAGAAGCTGCTGGATATCGGCCTGGCCCTGGCGCTGGAGCCGAAGGTGCTGATGCTCGACGAGCCGACCGCCGGCATGGGCCCGGAGGAACGGTGGCAGATGATCGGCACCGTGCGCCGCCTGTGGGAGCAGGGGGGCATGACCCTGATCTTCATCGAGCACGACATGGACATCGTCTTCGAGGTCGCCCAGGGCATCACCGTGCTGAGCTACGGCGCGGTCCTGGCCCAGGGCACGGCGGAAGAAATTCGCAATCATCCGGAGGTCGTCGAGGCCTATCTCGGATCGGAGTCGACGGCGGAGGCCTCGCAATGAGCGGCGCGACGAACGGGGGCACGGCGAGCGACGTGATCCTCAAGGTCGAGGATATCGACGTCTTCTACGGAGCCTCCAAGATCCTCTTCGGAGTCGATCTCGAGGTCGGCCGCGGCCGCACGCTGGCGCTGTTGGGCCGCAACGGAGCGGGCAAGAGCACGACGATGAAGGCCATCGCGGGCATCGCCCGGCCGCGCAAGGGCTCGATCTCCATGGAAGGTCAGAACCTGGCCGGCGAACGGCCCGACACCATCGCCCGGGCCGGCATCGGCTATGTGCCCGAGGACCGGCAGGTGTTCTCGATGCACAGCGTCGAGGACAACCTCCTCATCGGCATGAAGAAGGGTGTGCGAGGGCAGGAGGACTGGACCCTGGAGCGGGTCTACGACACCTTCCCGATCCTGGCCCGCATGAAGGACCGCAAGGCCGGGCTGATGTCCGGCGGCGAGCAGCAGATGCTGACCATCGCCCGCACCCTGATGGGCAACCCGGACGTCCTGCTGCTGGACGAGCCGTCGGAGGGTCTCGCCCCGATCATCGTGCAGGCGATCGGCGACCTGATCCGCACCCTGCGCGACACCGGCGTCACCATCGTCCTGGCCGAGCAGAACATGCATTTCTGCCTCGGCATCTCCGAGGACGCGGCGGTGATCGACAAGGGACACATCGTCTACCGCGACACCATCGCCGGCCTGCGGGCCAACGAAGAGGTCACCAAGCGGTACCTGGCGATCTGACCCCTGTGTCTCGGAAGCCGGGCAACCCGGCTCAGGCTTCCGAGAACAGGCCTCGACGCAGCATTTTCATATAGGCCTGGATCACATGCTCGGGCACCGGCCCGGTATGGCCGTTGCGGTCGCGGGCGTAGCGCATGGCGATATAGGCGCGCGACGCCAGCAGCATGTAGATGATCGCTTCGAGCTCGTTCTCGTCGAAGCCCTGGATCTCGCCGCGCTGAACCGCCCGCCCCAGCGCCGCCTTGTAGCCCTCCACCAGGATGCGGAAGTGCTCGGCATGCGCCTCCGGCGCAAACACCTCGGCCTCGTAGAGGATGCGATAGAAGGTCGGGTGGGTGTCGAGATAGCCGAAGAACGCCCGCAGCCGAGCCTCCTCGCGCGCCGGACCGGTGAGATCGCGGGGCATCGACGAGGCGATATGATCGAGCATCTGCCGGCCCATATAGGGCAGCAGCCGGTTCAAGACGTCCTGTCGCGATTCGAAATAGTTGTAGAAGGTTCCCTGCGCCACGCCGGCGAGCTGGGTAATCTTCGAGATCGACGCATCGGCATAACCGTCTGTGCCGACCACCTGCGCCGCCGCCTCCAGAAGCAATCGGTAGGTCTCGCGCGCCTTCTCCTCGCGGGAGAGACGTCGCGCTTGGGAGGGACGAAGGGAAAGTGAGTCCGCCATCGATAAGCCGGCGCTTCCTAATGCACTGTTATTTCATTCGTATATTAACAGAAGAGTTTCGGAAGATGGGCCAAATTTGTACCGCCGCCCCGGATATTTGGGGCCGATAATGCGCGTCGATATTCGGCTGTTCGGGCGGCGCCACGCGGGTGGGGCGGTCACCTGCTCGGGATTGGACCGGTCGGCGGCGGGATCCGGGTCAGTTGGTCGGCGTATCGAGCAGGAGAGCCTGTCCGCCCTCCTGGATCCGATCTCCGGAGACGCGGTGGAAGTCGGCGGCTTCGCCCGCGCTGGCGCGGTCGACCCGGTACAGTTTCTCGTCCGCGAACGCGCTGTGATCGTGGGCGCTTTCGTTGCCCACATGCCCGCTCACGTTGCGGCTGTCCCAGGATGTGGCGGCGACGATCGCCTCGGCCGAGGTCGGGGCTTCCACGAACAGGGTCTGCGCGATCTGGCGGCCCTGCCAGCGCGGGTCCTCGGCATGGGCGACGGGGGTGAATTTCCAGACGATCCGGTCGGCCATCGGTTTCCTCATGGTCGTGTGGAGACAAAGACTTAGCGAGGAAACGGTCGGTCGGCCCGGCGGTTCCCCCCGGTCGGTTCCCGAACGCAAAGGGGCGGCGCCTCCGACGAGACGCCGCCCCCCTGGGTGGGATCAGTTTGGATCGACCGCGATCAGGCGAGGTCGAACCGGTCCGCGTTCATGACCTTGGTCCAGGCCTTCACGAAGTCCTTGGCGAACTTCGCCTTGGCGTCTTGCTGGGCATAGACCTCGGCGATGGCCCGAAGCTGCGAGTTTGAGCCGAAGACGAGGTCGGCGCGGGACGCCTTCCAGGTCACGGCACCGCTGGTCCGGTCGCGGCCCTCGAACTCCGTCTCGTCGTCGTTGGACGCCGTCCACACGGTGCGCATGTTCAGCAGGTTGACGAAGAAGTCGTTCGTGAGCGTGCCCGGCTTGTCGGTGAGCACGCCCAGGTCCGAGCCGCCGTAGTTGGCGTTCAGCGCCCGCAGACCGCCGACCAGAACGGTCATCTCAGGGGCGCTCAGGCCCAGAAGCTGCGCCCGGTCGACCATCAGCTCCTCGTCCGCCACGCTGTACTTGCGCGGGTGGTAGTTGCGGAATCCGTCGGCCACCGGCTCGAGCGGCTCGAACGCCTCGGCGTCGGTCTGCTCCTGGCTGGCATCGGTGCGGCCCGGCGCAAAGGAGACCTTCACGTCATGACCGGCCTTCTTGGCGGCATCCTCGACCGCGGCCGACCCGGCCAGCACGATCAGGTCGGCGAGCGAGATCTTCTTGCCGCCGGACTGGCCGTCGTTGAACGCTTTCCGGATGCCTTCCAGCTTCTCCAGGGTGGCGGAGAGCTTGACCGGCTCGTTGGCCTCCCAGTCCTTCTGCGGAGCCAGACGGATGCGGGCACCGTTGGCGCCGCCCCGCTTGTCGGAGCCGCGGAAGCTGGCCGCCGCGTTCCACGCGGTGGCGATCAGATCGGCCGCCGGAATGCCGGAGGACAGCACCTTCGCCTTCAGGTCGGCCACGTCCTTGTCGTCCACCAGCGGGTGGTCGACATCCGGCACCGGATCCTGCCAGATCAGCTCCTCGCTCGGGACCTCCGGGCCGAGATAGCGGACGCGCGGGCCCATGTCGCGGTGGGTCAGCTTGAACCACGCGCGGGCGAAGGCGTCGGCGAACTCGTCCGGATTGGCATGGAAGCGCCGCGAGATCTTCTCGTAGTCCGGGTCCATGCGCATCGCCATGTCGGCGGTGGACATCATGGTCAGGACCTTCTTGGAGGGATCATGGGCGTCGGGCGCCTTGTCCTTCTCGGCGACGTTCTTCGGGGCCCACTGGTTGGCGCCGGCGGGGCTCTTGGTCAGCTCCCACTCGTAGCCGAACAGCATGTCGAAATAGCCCATGTCCCACTGGGTCGGGTTCGGCGTCCAGGCGCCTTCCAGACCGGAGGTGGTGGTGTGGGCGCCGAAGCCGGTCTCGAAGCCGTTCTTCCAGCCGAGGCCCTGATCGATGATGTCGCCGCCTTCCGGCTCGGCTCCGACCAGCGACGGATCGCCGGCACCGTGGCACTTGCCGAAGGTGTGGCCACCGGCCACCAGGGCGACGGTCTCCTCGTCGTTCATGGCCATGCGCGCGAAGGTCTCGCGAATGTCCTTGGCCGAGGCGAGGGGATCGGGGTTGCCGTCCGGGCCTTCCGGGTTGACGTAGATCAGGCCCATCTGTACCGCGGCCAGCGGGTTCTCCAGGATGCGCTCGCCGGAGTAGCGGCTGTTCTCCTTGTCGGAGGTGGCCAGCCACTCGGTCTCGCGACCCCAGTAGATGTCCTCTTCCGGCTCGAAGATGTCCTCGCGTCCGCCGCCGAAGCCGAAGGTCTTGAAGCCCATGGATTCGAGCGCGACGTTGCCGGCCAGGATCATCAGATCGGCCCAGGAGATCGCATTGCCGTACTTCTGCTTGATCGGCCACAGCAGGCGGCGCGCCTTGTCCAGGTTGCCGTTATCGGGCCAGCTGTTCAGCGGAGCGAAGCGCTGGGTGCCGGAGGAGGCGCCGCCGCGGCCGTCGCCGGTGCGGTAGGTGCCCGCACTGTGCCAGGCCATGCGGATGAACAGTCCGCCGTAATGGCCGTAATCGGCCGGCCACCAGTCCTGGGAATCCGTCATCAGCGCGGTCAGGTCCTTCTTCAGCGCGGTGTAGTCGATCGCGTTGAAGGCTTCCGCATAGTCGAAGTCCTCGCCCAGCGGGTCGGACATCGGCGGGTTCTGGTGCAGGATCTTCAGATTGATCTGGTTCGGCCACCAGTCGCGGTTGGTCACCGCGGATGCCAGCGTGTGCCCGTGCATGAATGGGCATCCGCCTGACTTATTACTGCCGTCCATTTCTACCTCCCAGCATGGCAATTGGGGTTGTCTCTCCGCGGGGCACCGCCGTTCGCGCGCGCCGGACAGAAAGCGTCATAGGCGATCGCGACGGCTCGGAACCCGAGAGAGGTCGACGGTTCGTCCGTCTACCCGCCCTCATCGTAGAACCCGACGGGCTCCGCGTCATCGCTAATTTAGAATCTATCCAAACTAATCGATCGGAGGAATTTTCATTTGCTGATCGATTTGATAAGTTTATCTGATGATAAACATCACCCTCAAGCAGCTCCGCTATTTCGACGCCGTCACCCGGGCGGGCCATTTCGGCCGGGCCGCGGAAAGCTGCGCCATTTCCCAGCCCGCCATGTCCATGCAGATCAAGGAGCTGGAGGAGACGCTCGGCGTTTCCCTGTTCGATCGCAGCGCCCGCAAGGTCCGGCTGACGACCTTCGGCGAGGCGTTCTCGGTCCGCGTCCGGGCGCTTCTGCGCTCGGCGGAGGAACTGGGCGACATGGCGCGGGCGGCACGCGACGGCCTGATGGGGCGCCTGCGCCTCGGCATCATTCCGACGATCGCGCCGTATCTGCTGCCGACGCTGATCGGCGATCTGACCGAGCGCTATGCCGGTCTCGACCTGCATGTGCGCGAGAGCCTGACCCCGCGGCTGCTGCAGGAGCTGTCGGACGGCAGGATCGACGCCGCGATCGTCGCCCTGCCGGTGTCCGAGCCGGCCTTCACCGAGGTGGCGCTGTTCACCGAGAACTTCCTGCTGGTGCGGCCGCTGGAGGCGCGGGACGAGCCGGTGCCGAGCCCCGCCAGCCTGCGCGAGATGCGGCTGCTGCTGCTGGAGGAGGGGCATTGTTTCCGCGATCAGGCCCTGTCGTTCTGCCACATCCGCTCGGCCCTGCCGCGCGAGACCCTGGACGGCAGCTCGCTGTCGACCCTGGTGCAGATGGTCGGCGCGGGAATCGGCGTGACGCTGATCCCGGAGATGGCGGCCGATGTGGAGACCCGCTCGGCCGCCGTCGCGGTCTCCCGGTTCGAGGCGCCGCAGCCGTCGCGCACGGTCGGGATGATCTGGCGCAAGACCAGCCCGCTGGCGCCGCAGCTCGCCGAGGTGGCGGAGGCCGTCCGGCGCGCGGCGGCCGTCTTGCGCGAGAAGCACGGGCAGGCGACCCTGGCGGCCTGACGCGCCGCAACCGGCCACCGCAGGCAAGGGAAGAACGCCATGGGTTTCACGATCGACCGGGTCGACCACATCGTCATCAACTGCAGCGACCTGGAGGCCACGGTGGCCTGGTACCAGCGGGTGCTGGGGCTGGAGCGCGAGGAGTTCGCCTATGGGGAGCACACCCATGTGGCGCTCAAATACGGTCGGCAGAAGTTCAACGTGCGGCCGACCCGCACCGATCACTGGTGGAGTGTGGACAACGACATGCCGGGTACCCTGGACATCTGCCTGATCTCGACCAGCCCGATCGAGGCGGTTGTCGACCATCTGGCCACCTGCGGCGTGGAGATCGCCAAGGGCCCGGTCCCCCAGATCGGCGCCCTCGGCCCGATGACGTCGGTCTATTTCTACGATCCGGACCGCAACCTCATCGAGGTCGCGGTCTATCCATGAGGCGACGCAAACCTCATGAACGGTGTGGTTAAATGTGCAACAACCGTTTATTGTAAGTCTCGGGGAGAGGCGGCTGCGCGGTAGTGGCTCGCCGACGCGTTCAGGTCGACGGGTGGGGGACCATGCCAACCAGCGCACAGGATCCGGGGGCGGGTCCGGCCGCGGACAGGCCATTGCCTCGACGTGGTTGGCTGCCGCATCTCTTGCGGCGGTTCTTCACGCATCCGATCTGCCGTCACGGCTACCGCGTCGTGATGATCGTCATGCTTTCGCTGGCGCTGAACCAGTTGAACATCGCCGGCACGCAGCGGGGTTTCGACAACCTCGCGCAGGATATGGTGATGCAGGCGGGGGACATCGCCGGCATCTGGCCCGAGCACGACCCCCTGCGCGGGAGCGGCGCAACCCAGCACGAGGTCGCAAAGGAGATGCGGGCGACCGCCCGTCCGGGCGTCACCCTGTTCCTGTGGACCGACCCGGCGATGCAGTTCGTCGTGGACCATTTAAAGAAGGGAGACATCTGGCCGATTACTTACAGGGCTCATGCCGAAACCGTGTATGCGGCAATTAAGTTGGGTGCGAAGGCGGTTTTCCTCGACTTCGTCTTCCCCACTGAACGTGACGACGAGCACTTGTCGTATCTCGAAAATGTAATCCAGTACGATTTGCCGGAATCTGACGCCCGACTTTTTATCGCCTGCGATCCGGATGAATACGACCCGCCTGCGTTCGAACGTCTGGTCGAGGCCATGAAAGTGGCCAATGCTGAGGCGAGGGCGAACGGCAAGACGGAACCAGTGGCTGCCTTCGTTCCCGCGACCCTGCCGAAGGAAGCGGTTGTTCGAACCTACGATCTTGCGGTGGATGTCTTCCAACCTGAGGCGATCCCGGAAGCCTGCGGGGGGTACGCGGGTTTCTCGGATGCCGAAGGCAAGATCACCCGGGCCACGTCCGCCGCGCCGATGCTGGTGGCTTCGGCCGGTGCCGTGCCGGACCTGAAGGTGACCGCCGAATCCCGTCCTATGACCCTGTTCTGGGACCGGCGCACGCATGTGGTGACGCAGAGGCTGTTTGAAGGAATCCGGACCGCCCCGGAAACCTTGTGCACTTGGCTGTCGGAAAGCCTGTGGGGGGTGTTGTTCGACCTCGACCTGCTACGCCGCGATCTTGCGGGACCTGCGATCGTGCCGGCGGACCATCTGTTCGCGGCGGGCGTCGGGCAGATCGACGACAACCCACGGACGGTCACGATCACCGACCTCGTGAAGGATCGGATCGTCATCATCGGTTCGGCACAGCCGTCGGCGGCAGACGTCCGAAACACGCCGAATGCGCCGGCCCGTCCGGGCGCGTTGGTTCACGCGATGGCCGTCGACAACCTGCTGCAGTTCGGAACCCGTTATGTGAAGGAGCGGTCGGTTGGCGAGGTGATCCCGGCCGTGGCCACCGTGCCCTGGGTGGCTGGCGCGGACATGTCCTTCGCCATCCTGCTGTCCGTCCTCGTCCTATCCTCCTTCCTGTTCAGTCTTTGGGTAGAGAACGATCACGGGGCGAACGAGGAGACCGTGTTCCGGGAAATCAGCAACGAGCCGATTGCGCATCGAATGAAATACTCCCTCGGGATCGGTGTCGTGGCGGTCTTCGTTATGGGCGTCCTGCTGCTGGTGCTCAGACTGCCGCCTGCCAACTGGTTCAGCACCCTGCTTGCCTTTGCCGTGGTCACAGCACCTTGGGGGCTCCTGGTTTTCAACCACGGACTGCTTCGGATCATGTTCACGCGTGATCCGTCCCGGGCATTGGTACGGCCCGAGACCACACAGACGCGCGGTGACCGGGCACCCCCGCCGCACCGGGAAGAGACCGGCCTGAACGACCGATAAGCCGTCCCGACCACGCTGATGGGCCGGGGTTTCCTGCCGGGAAACTGTGGGATGAATCATAGTTCCGGGGCGGGCCGTACTTTGTTAGCGTTCGCCTAATGGTGAGTAACCAGGGGGCAGGTGGGGTCATGATTTTCCAGGATTTGTATCATTTGGGTGCCGCGCGCACCGTCCGTGTGGCTGCGGTTTCGTCCGTAATTGTTCTCCTGACAGTTGTCGGTTCCGGCGAGGCCATGGCGAATGCTGTGGTCTCGGGTGTCCGAGGGTCTGTGATGGAGCTCTTCGCGAACAAGGGGGACACTGCACCGATCGGTCAGCTCTCGCGGGCCGAGGGACGGGCGTTGAAATCCGCGCCCGCGCCCATCCTCCAGGCCGACGGCGACTGGCTCATGATCGAACACAACGGCAATCAGTACTGGGTCAAAGCCGAGCAGGCCCGCGAGTCGGGCAACCGCCCGACGCTGAGTTGCAGCGCTCAGCTCGGCGGATCCTCTGCCGGCGCGACGCGCGGCATCGGTGAAGGCTGCAAGTAGGCGGTGGAGCGCACATCCCTAGACCGGGGTGTGGTCGTGTGGAGCCGCCGGGGGCTCCTGCAGGGGGGAGATGACGATGCTGAAGAAGGTCACGACGTGCGTGGCGGCAACGGGGCTTGCCTCCATGCTGCTGATGGGCTCGGCTCTGGCCGATGGCGACGACCGGGCTGATCCCTTCGTCGGCAGCAGCAATCAGCCGGAAACGTCCACGAGCGGCTCCTTCTTCGGGCTCTTTGACTCCGACGAAACCGAGCTCGCCCGTTTCGAACGCCCGAGCGAAGGGTATGCAGCGTTGACCGCGCGCCGGCCCGAGTCACTGCGGATGCAGAACGCCAAGGGGGCGGGGCTGGTCGATGAGCCTGAGACGGAGAACTACCTCAACGAGATCCTGGCGAAGCTTCTCGCAGCCAACGGCTTCGGCGATCTGGCGCCGCGGGTCTATCTGCATTCGGATACGGGCGCCCAGGCTTATGCCACACCCGACGGCGGGATCTACATCAACGCCGGGCTGATCCAGGTGTTGAAGAGCGAGAACGAGGTGGCGTTCCTGCTGGCTCACGAAGTGTCTCACTTCCTGATGCTGCATCACGACGCGAACTGGTTCGTGGACAGCCAGTCCCGCATGCTGACAGGCGTCGAGACCTTGCGGGCTGTGGGCGACGGGATCGCCCAGCAGGTCGGGAAGTCGGACGCCGCAATGGCCGGAAAGCTGCAGAAGGCGGTGCAGATCGGCGCGCTGATCTACGACATTTCCGACAATGTGCTGTTCTCCGCCTGGGGACGCGAGCAGGAACAGGAGGCGGACCGGCTCGGTCTGGATCTGATGGTTGGCGCCGGCTACTACCCCTACGACGCCGAAGGGGTCATGGGCGTGTTGGCGGACTATGAGGAGGCGCAGGAGAAGAACCGCGACAACGCCAATGCCCTGCTGAACTCCCGGAGCGCCGAGGCCTTCGGCTTGGATGAGGGCGTGATCCGGAGCAACCCGCTCCTCAACGGCATTGCCAACGGTCTGGGCGAAATGATCGCGAAACTCGGCTCCGATCATTATCCGGCTGCGGATCGCAGCGAGGACATCTTCGACTACAATGAGAAGCACTATAGCGAGGTGCCCGTGACGTTGGAGGTCGCCACGCCGTGGATCGCCTCTGCCGACCATCCGCTCAACCTCGTGATGGAGAACTACAATGCGGCGAACGGCGCATTGTCTGAACTCGCTGAGGGTAACCTGAAAAAGGCGGAGGGGCTGGCCAGGAAGGGGGTGAGTGGGCTCACGGAACACCACGCGTTTCCGCGTGTTGCCTTCCAGCGGGTGAGGCGGGCGCAGAAGCAGGCTTCGAAGGCGGAGTTGAACCTCAAATTGGCGCAGGCAGAGGGAAAGACGCCGACCATCGTCTATTTTGAGTACATCGATCTCCAGAACGAGCAGGGACACTTCAACAGTATCCTTGAACTTGTGGGACAGGCAGAGCGGGAGGCTGGCGGGACCTTGCCGCAGTTGATGCCTTACGTCGTCTATGCGTATCGGGCCCTCGGTCAGGCCCCCAAGGCCTTTGAAATGCAGAAGACCTGTGAGATCGAGCGACCTGAGATGCAGCGGAGCTGCAAAAAGGCGGCCGCGGGCGACTATCCGGGCACGCCACCGGTAGCCCCGAAGAAGGCGGGACTCGATCGGCCGGTGACGGACATGCCCTGGCGCAAGAAGTGACAGACGTGCTGGAATTGAAGGCTAGGCTAATACATAGGGTTAATTTTTTAGCCATTTAGATAAATTTGGAATATTCGGAGATCTCCCGTATTTTATGGAACCAGCCGCCCGGTCGTACGTTTTGTATCCGTGCAACTGAGTGAGACGGAGTATGTCATTGTCGCGAAACGGAGATCATGAGATGCCAACCCTGCTGGATGTCATCACGATCGAAGATCTCTCTGCGTTCGTGGATGGGCAGGCGGATGGCGATCTGGCCGAAGCGATCGAGGAACTTGATCTGCAGGATGACCGATGCGCGGAAACGCTGGGCGCCTTCATGGCCCAGAACGCGCTGCTGCATAAGGCGTTGGACCCGATGAGGGATGAGCCCATGCCACAGCGGCTGCTGGATCTCATACGACCGCATACCGACCGGGTCAGCTGATCCGGGACGCCCCCGAACGGTGCGCCGAGGCGGGACAGCCTGGCGGCCGGATAGGCGGGGCGAAGGAATCAAATGCCGCCTCGGCGGCATTTCTCAGGGTCTTGCGACCCGTATCCTCACACCAGATCGTCCGGGACGAACCAGGATTTCCTGGCGAAGGCCCGGCCCTCATCGAACGGGAAGGCGGCGACATACGGCCGCCTTTCGGCGTTTTCGCTCCCGCCCTCGGCCGCCTGGCGCCACAGGTCGAACAGCTCGGCATTGTTCCCGGCGATCTCCCGACCGGCGAAGACGGAGCCGAGGTGATCGTCCCACAGCCGACGCTCGAAGGCGCGGACCTGCTTCACATCCTCCCACACCACCCCGGCCTCGGTGTCCCAGCGCAGGCTGCGGCCGTTCAGATTGGCCGAGCTGACGATCGCCAGGCGGTGATCGACGATGAAGACCTTGGAGTGGATGTAGACCACGGGGTGCCCGTCGATCGACCGGCGGTCCTCGGTATCGACCTGCTGGTAGGGATTGATCAGCGAATAGAAGGCCGCGCGCTCGCCGAAGGCCTCCTGCACCGCCTCCAGGCATCGGATCTGCAGCCATTCGCCATGGCGATGGGGCGGCTCGGTCGCATCCTCGTACAGCACCTCCTGCGGCGCCGAGGGCAGCAGCAGGATGAGCCGCAGGTCCGGCTGCCGGCGGGCGGCGTCGACCAGGGCCTGGACGATGCTGCGGGAGCGCAGGAACTGGGTCTCGATATAGATCAGCCCCTCGGCCTGGCGGATGGCGTCGAGATGCGCCTCCTCAATCTCCGTGAAGGCCGGGCGGGGGCCGAATTCCGTCAGTGTCCGGCGCTGGCGTGACACCGTCTTGATGAAGCGGAGCGTACCGACCTCGGACCCGGCCGGGCGGGGGGCCGGATTGGTCGGATCCATCCGGTCGACCGGCGCGGGCATGTTCCGTACGAAGCGGCGCAGCCGTCGGACACGCTGGTTGAACGGCTTCACCTCGCGGTTCCAGCAGTCGATGAAATGGGCGCGGGCATCGGCGCAGACCGGTCCGGTGACCGCCAGGCTCACATCGTGCCAGGTATCGTCGGATGGCCGGTCATGGTCCGGCGTGTCGTAGCGCCGTTCGTTGATGTCGAGCCCGCCGATCACCACGAAGGACCCGTCGATCACGGCGAGCTTCTGATGGTAGGTGGCGGGGCGGAGGCGCGGCGGCGGGCCGAGCCGCGGCAGCATGGTGCGAGCGTCGCGGGTGCCGAGCAGGGGTGCCAGCCCGGGCGCGTCCGCCAGCAGCGCGTCGGTCTGCATGCCCTGGGCGCGCGCCATGCTGCGAACCCGGAACCAGACCAGTGGCCAGAAGATCCAGCGCAGCATCTTGCCGACCTTGGCCTCGTGCAGGGCGGCGACGATCTGCAGGGTGCGCGTGGCATCGGCCTGGGAATCGACGGAGGCCCGGGCCCGGTGGAAGCCCCGCACCGAGGCCCAGGTGAGCTTGTGCAGGTCGGTGGCGACAGTCGGTTCGAAATCGGTAAGGAGGATGCGGACATCGACCCCGCGGGCGGAGACCGCGGCAATCAGATCGCCCCAGGTCTGCAGTCCGGCATCGAGAAGACGCCGGGACCGCAGGCGGGTGGCCGGGTCGAGAATACGAAAGCCCAGAAGCACCTCGTCGCGCGCGTCGTAGATCCGGTCTTCAAGGACCGGATAGGCCTCGCTCGCTTCGATCAGGGGCGTGACGGTCTCCTGGGAGGCGCCGGCGGCGTCGCGCAGGCGGGACACCTGATCCTGGATCACCCGAAACTCCTGTTTTGCATCCATCGCTGTAACGGTATCGGCGTGGTTGACCTGGGGAGTACGGGGCTGCCTGGTGACCGCCGGGAACGTCATCTAGAACCGTTTGTCTGTATGTCGAGGTGCCGGGCGATTCTACTCGAGGCACTGAGCGGTGCCCTAACGCGCGACAGGGCTCCCGCAACGAGACCCCTGTCGATGATGTGCACTGCGCGTATCGGACTGCTTGTCCTGCAGGCCTGGCGGTCAGCGGGCCGGCTGGGTTTCGCTGGACGGCAGGCTGATTTCGTCGGCTATCGCTGTCTTGACCACGTTCAGGTCCATTGTATTCCGCACGCTGGTCCAGGCGGTCTGAACTTCCGGCGCTTCAAGGCCGACTTCGGTGACGCCGGTCGCGGCGTGAACGGCAAATCTCAGGGTGTCCGGCGCATAGGACTGGGCCAGCATCGCGCCTCCGAGCAGGGCGGCCGGCATGGCGAACAGGGTGACGAGGGCGGCGCCGGTGACGATGGCGATGGAACGGATCCGCATGATCTAACCTCCCGCGACGACGAGAAGAATCTGGGCCCACAGGGTGGTGGCAGCCGCGCATCCGATGGTGAGGACGGTACGCTGCAGCGCCGGGGGCATCGCGGTGAGGGTTTGCTCCATTGCCGTTTTCATTTCTCTGTCTCCTGTTCTAGGTCGCTCGGCCGATCACGGTGCGGTGGGTTGCTCAGGCAACGCCCGCGTGGTGAGCGATGACGCCGTTGCGCGACCGCATGGAAGAGGCATAGGCAGGCGTGGCGGAGAGATGCGATCCACCAACATGCAGCTCACGCAGACGCATGCGGGCGCGGGCGACCCGGGACTTCACGGTGCCGACGGCGACGTCGAGCATCTCGGCGATATCCGGGTAGGGAACGTTTTCGAGGCCGGCGAGGATCAGCAGTTCCTGATCGGCCTTATCCAGATTCGAGAACGCCGCCATGAACTCCTTGAGTTCGACGGTGTCCTGCTGGGCGCCGGGGATGGCCTGTTCGTACTTCCCGGAGTCCAGATCCTCCGAACCGGCGACCGGACGCGGCCGGCGGCACTCGGAGATGAAGTGGTTGCGCATGATGGTGAACATCCAGGCCTTGAGGTTGGAGCCTTCCTCGAAGCTGTCGATGCGCTTCAGCGCCCGCTCGACAGTGTCCTGGACCAGATCGTCGGCACGGGCGGCATCCCGGGTCAGCGACCGTGCGAAGCGGCGCAGGGTCGGGAGCAGCTGTTCGATCTCTTTGGCCACGTTCGGACTCATCTCGGTCACCTGTGTTCGTTGCGATGACCGTTAATAAAATACTTACGAGCGCCGCTTTCAATAAAAAGCGCTGCCCACTCTAAATCATAAGGCTCCATTTGGGCGGTTTGTATAATGGAGGCCATTTCATCAACATGAGGAACGGGCAGAAAAGGCGTCTCGTGTTCATATTGATTATTCGGCTCACTATGAGCCGGAGGGGTGTCTTGGGCGAAATGGGTTGAATGAACATTTGAAGCCAATGTGTCATTTGACACATAATGAGGCTGTTGAGTAAGTAGCTCACTATGAGTATATGATAGGTAAGCTGTTACCCTGTAAGGCGCTATCTGTCCGAACCAATTGGTGTTAGTGCTCAAATTCGGATGAATTTGATCCGCGGTAGCCAGTGTGGCGCCGGAGATACGACGACATGGGTGGGTTGGCCTAGCCTTGCACCTTGGAGAACCCGATGGGTGATGAACAAAAGTCTGGTCGTCGTACTGAGCGTTTGCAGCTCATGTTGGACGACGAAGAACTGACTCGGATTGACGATTGGCGGTTCGACAATCGCATCCCGACCCGTGCGGCCGCGATCCGGGAACTTATTAGA